>CAVOWN010000015.1:1467500-1843440 GCA_963700175.1 Terriglobales bacterium | reverse complement strand
ATACCGCGTGCGTTCCTAACCCACGCGGCACTATCCGCGAGTTTTTGGTATTTTCAAGCCAATATCGAGGAGAGCCAAGGGAGATTCGCCTTTTTTTCGTTTCTCTACTATCCGACTGCCATTTGCTCAACTGGAGCCGATTGGCAAAAACGTGTCGAGTAATCCGCATGCCTACGGTTCATGAACACCTTATCCCGACACCCAAGAGAGAGTCGTTCGCATGACTCGGCTCTTCGCCGGAACACCCTGGGATAGACCACCAACGTGCGACCGGTGCGGCCGGCTCGAAGCGGAATGCTCGTGCGTTCCGCTCGTCCCGGACACGAAACGGATTCCGCCTGAGGTACAAACTGCACGGCCACGACCGAGCGGCACGAAGGGTAAGCTGGTCACCGTGATTACCGGCCTCGTCGCCGACGGCAACGACCTGAATGACGTGGCCACCCAGCTCGAGAACTCGGTGCGGCGTCGGCGGCACCGTCAAGGACGGGAAATCGAATTACAGGGTGATCATCTGCTCGCCGCCGAACGAACACTCCAGCGGCTCGGCTTCAAGACCAAGATCCGCGGTGCGTGAAAGCGAGCCTCTGGGACGCGCCCTTTCAAACCGCCTGGTTTGCAACCACCCCGGCTTTGCGCTTGAGGACCACGTCTTGCCTGCTTGATCAGCCAGCACCGCCTCGGCCGAGATCGGCTCAAGCGGTAGATATGCGGGAAAACACTGGCCCAAGCTGATCGAGATGATGGCTGCGGCTGATGTATTCCGAGACGCCCATGCGATACATCATGGTTGCCTGATCAGTGCGGTATCGGTCGGCGATCACCAAGACGGGAACGCGCCGGGATTGCACCGTGGTCGTCCAGAGGAGCCGGTCTAATTGGGAATAACTTCCTTTTTCGCCGCCCCAGTGCATGACGATCAGGTGGGGCCGGGCGGTCTCCAAGATTGGCATGCTTCATCGATGGTGCCTGCCACGATCATCCGGCTGCTGCCGGCGACCTGATCGTGCAACTGCTTCCGGAATACATTGAGAAATGTCTTGTCGTTCGTGATCGTGAGGATGGTCGAATCATGCATAACAGAATGACTCCCTGTTCAAAAAGGACGCCGATCCATGCATTCCGACAGGGATGCTTTGGAGTGTATGCCGGTTCACTTTGGCATTTGGAGCTTTGGTCCGGTGGATTGGACCAGATCGAGAACGACACTGAACTAGGGAACCGAGAACGCAAATCCTGTGCGACATAAATCCGGGAGCTGCCTCGCGCTTTGCCCGCCGGATCTCCCTTCCACTCGGAGAATATTATACGAAATGTTTGGGATGTGTGAGATGTCTCTGGAAGGGAATCCCGACACCTTTTCTTAAATATCAGAGAAGGAAAGACTTGGATAGAGTAAAAATATCCAAAAAAACTTGAAAGACTTCGATGAACGATCCTGGGGAATGCGACGACCGACGCGAGGCGAGTATCAGAAGGGGCATTTCGTGCTCGCCAGTCTCGCATGATGCTCTACAAGTCTGAGTGCTTGAATGAGATGGGGCGATGTTGCCGGGGGGCAGCCCTCTTGTTTCGGCACACCTGATGAGAGACGATTGCGGCAGTGGCGCAAGGCTTGTCAGCCGCGACCTCGCCTTTGGGGCACGGGAGATCACCTTCTTGCGCACTCGCTCACGCATATTCCGATACCTGGAGAAAACACCATGATCTCACGACGCTCGCTGGTTGGTTTTTTCACCACGGCGCTGTTGACTTTGGGCAACATTTCCGGGCACGCGAGTCCACCGCGCTCGTCCGCTCGAGATTTATTTCATCGATGTCGAAGGCGGAGCGGCCACGTTACTCGTCACTCCAGATCGCGAAAGTATTCTGATCGATTCCGGTTGGCCGGGCTATGACGATCGTGACCCCAAGCGCATTATCCATGCTGTCAAAGACCTGGCCGGATGCGACCGGCTTGACCATTTGATCACGACGCATGGCACACCGACCACTTTGGCGGCGTCGCGGACTGGCCCGACTGATCGACGTCGTGCATTTCTGGGATCGCGGACTGCCGGAAGACCCTTCTGCCGGCGTGGACTTTCCTGATGGTCCCAAACCGGCTGATGCTCTGGGGGTCGCGTACCGGGCGGCCAGTAAAGGGAAGCGAAAAGCGCTCGATGCCGGTGATACGCTACCGGTTAAGGACTCGGTCGCTCGTGCTGGCGTCTGGCGGCCAGGTGATCGGGCCGCGAATGCTCGACGCCCGCAGGAAGCCGCCGCGGACGCGTCGCCCAATCCGCGATGTGAAAGCGCTCCGCCCGACCAGCCCGTCGACCGTTCGGACAATGCCCGCAGCCTGGCGATCTTGTTCTCGTTCGGCAAGTTCCAGTTTTTCGACGCCGGCGACCTCACCTGGAATGTAGAGAAGCGATTGGTATGTCCCGTCAACCTGGTCGGGCCGGTCGATTTATACCAGGTGACTCATCATGGGATGGACATTTCCAACCACCCGACGGTGATCGAGAGTCTCTTGCCGACGGTCGCCATCATGAACAATGGACCACGTAAAGGCGGATCGCCAGCGACGGTCAAGCGACTGCGTTCGGTCTCGTCGATCCAGGCGGCCTATCAGCTCCATCGCAACGCCGCCACGAGTGACGAGGATAACACCGACCCGTCGCTAATTGCCAACAAAGACGGGTCGGAAGGCGAGTTCATTCGCGTTCGCGTGGTCCCCGGAGGCTCAAAGTTCACAGTGCAAATTGGCGAGACCGGGACGGAGCGGACGTTTGATGCAAAATGAAAGAAGCCATGACGCCTGCACCGACAACGAACTCTGCCATGGCTCGTTCGTCGGTTAGGTGCTTTAATATCGGCGATGTCTGCTCTGGCTACGCGCGGGCCTAGACCCCTGCCGCTCCGAACCGACCTGGGTGGATCGGCTTGGGCGACGCTGTCGGGTGGGATGGATCGTCGTAACAGCGGACGTGGCCGGGCTAGCTTATCTTTGAGCGAGATCAAGGTTATCTTGGACAGCGTTCTGAATCCTGATCGCTCTGGCATACTGATGTTCACAACAACGAGGCGCGTTACGAATGAGGCGACTTACTTCTGGCGGGCCTGGTCGGCCTCGCCTGCCCGCCAGCGCGTTTGCGGCTAAACCGCAGACTGCGGGGGGCAAGCCGGTCTTTACCTACCCGATCGAAAAGACAGTGCTCGACAACGGCCTGACGGTCCTGTCGGTGCCGTTTGATTCGCCGGGGATCATCGCTTATTACACGGTCGTCCGCACGGGCTCGCGCAACGAAGTCGAGAAAGGGCTATCGGGTTTGCCCATTTCTTCGAGCACATGATGTTTCGCGGAACGGACGCTATCCCCAGGAGAAGTACAACGACGTGCTCAAGTCGCTGGGGGCGGACTCCAACGCCTACACCAACGACGACTTGACCTGCTATCACATGACGATCCCCGCCACGGCGCTGGCGACAGCCGTCGAGATCGAGGCCGACCGGTTCCAGAACCTCAAGTACGACGAGCCTTCCTTTCAGAAGGAAGCCCGGGCGGTGCTGGGCGAATACAACAAGAGCGCGTCGTCGCCGTTTCTAAGCTCAACGAAACGATGCAGGACACGGCTTACACGACGCACACGTACAAGCACACGACGATCGGCTTCCTGGCCGACATTAAGGACATGCCCAACCAGTATGCGTACAGCAAGATCTTCTTCGATCGCTGGTACCGGCCGGAGAACTGCACGATCATCGTGGCGGGCGACGTGGAGCACGAAGCCCTGGTGGCCCTCGTCAAGCAGTACTACGGTGGCTGGAAGCGTGGCAAGGCGGACGTCGAGATTCCCGTCGAGCCGCCGCAGACGGAGCCGAAATCGGCACGCTTGACCTGGCCGCTGCCCACGCTGCCGACGTTTTACCTGGCTTATCACATCCCGGCCGCCGATCCCGGCGAATCCCGACACGGCCGCGCTTGCCGCACTCGAGCAGGCCCTCTTCGGCGAGACCAGCCCGCTCTACAAGAGCTGGTGCTGAAGGAACAAAAGGTCGTGATGATGGCGGCCGAGGCCGAGCCGAAGCGCGACCCCGGCCTCTTCTCGATCTTCGTCCGGGTGCGGAAGCCGGAAGATTTGCCGATGGTGCGGGCACGGATCACCGCGGCCCTGGCCGAGGCCGCCAAGACGCCGATCGACCCGGCCCGGCTCGATGCGATCAAGTCTCATCTCCGCTACGCATTCGCCGGCTCGCTGAGCACCGCCGACGCCGTCGCCAATGCGGTCGGTGCGGCCGTCGCAATCACGGGCCGGCCCGGACTCGATCAACGAACTGTACGCGGCCTACGACCGTCTCACCCCGGCCGACCTCCAGCGCGTGCCGCGAAATACTTCCAGCCCGACAACGAGACGGCCATCATCCTCGAGACGGAGATCAAGAAATGACCAGGAGCCAATTCAAGGTCGCTCTGGCTGGCGCCGACGCTGTTGCTCGGCCGCGGCAACTTCTTCTGGCCTGCTGCCGCCGGGCCGATGAGGCCAAGGCGTCGCCGGACCGTCCAGCAGCCGACGCTTTTGCACTCGCCGGCCAATCCGCTCGTGGCGCTTCGCGTCGTGTTTCGGGCCGGCTCGCAGAACGACCCGCCGGGCAAGGAGGGCCTGGCCGCCCTGACCGCCGCGATGGTCGCCGAAGGGGGGACGAAATCGCTCACCTACGACCAGATCCTGGAGGCGTTTTATCCGATGGCCGCCATGCTCGACGGGGCGTGCCACAAGGAAGTGACCGTTTTCTCAGGCACCATCCATCGCGACAACCTGGCGGCGTATATTCCGCTCGTGACCGAGATGATCACCCAGCCGCGGTTTGCTCCCGAAGATTTCGAGCGGCTACGCAACGAGGCCCTTGATTACGTCACCAAACCTTGCGCGGCAACAACGATGAAGAGCTGGGCAAGTGGACGCTTCAGGTCGAGCTCTACAAGGATCATCCCTACGGCCATCCGGACCGCGGGACCGCCCAGGGCTTGAAGGCGATCACGCTCGACGACGTCAAGGAGTTTCACCGCCGGCATTACACGCGTGAGGCGCTGAAGCTTGGTCTTGCCGGCGGCTTCGACGAGCGCGACGCCCGAGCTGCTGGCACGCGAGCTTCGCGAAGCTTCCCGCGGCCCGCCTCACATTCCTGCGCTGCCGGCCCCCGCATGCCCAAGGGCCTGGAGGTGACGATTGTCGAGAAGCCGGCGGACGCGACGGCCATCTCGATGGGCTTTCCGATCGATGTGACCCGCCGCGATGACGACTTCTATGCGCTGGCTGTCGCCAATTCGTACCTGGGCGAGCATCGCACGTTCAACGGCAAACTGATGCAAGACCTCCGCGGCAAGCGCGGGCTCAATTATGGCGATTACTCGTACATCGAGGATTTCATCCAGCAGGGCCAGAGCACTTTTCCATCCCAACAACCCTCGGCGCCAGGCCTACTTTTCGATCTGGATCAGGCCGGTCCCGCCGATAAATCGGTCTTTGCCCTGCGGGCGGCCTTGTGGGAGCTTGACCGGCTCATCGAGCGGGGAATGTCCGCGGAAGATTTCGAGACGACTCGCAAGTTTCTGCTCAATTACAGCAAGCTCTGGGTCCAGACCCTGTCGCGCCGGCTCGGTTATGCGATCGACGGCGAATTCTACGGGACCGAAAGATCTGGTCTCCGAGCTGGCCGAACGGCTGCCGAAGCTAACGGTCGACCAGGTCAACGCCGCGGTTCGCAAACACCTGAAGTCGGACGGGATACAAGGTCGCCATCGTGGCCAAGGACGCGGCCCGGCTGCGTGAGCTATTGAGTTCCGGCGAACCGACGCCCATCACTTACGACACGCAGGGGACGCCCGGAGGACGTATTGGCGGAAGACAAACAGATCGCGGCTTTCCTGCTCAAGGCATGGTTGACTAAGAGACCTCAAAATTCGTTTTCAGGAGCATTCATGTCCTCACCCAGCCGTCGTCCGGAGATTCGCCGTCGTCGCACTCGCGCCGAGAAAATTCAGAAACTCAAGAAACGCCTCACCAGGGCGACACAGGATACGGACAAGAAGCGCATCGAAACCCAGTTACATCGGATGAGTCTGAAGTCCCCGGGAATTGCATTGACCGCCAAATAGTAGGTTGCGGAGTGGGCGGGGAATTCATCCCTGCGGTAAGCTGGCTCTTAGGCCGCTCCCATGGGAGCGGCATTCTGTCTCTGCTCCACCTGCCAATTTCCCGTTACTTCCTGGTACGCCTGTAGAATACTTCTCGCCGATTGGTCCCATGAGAAGCGTGTGGACTGCTCGTACCCTCGCGCTTTGAGCTTATCCCTCAACGGTTGATCGACCAGCACCCGGTGCAGGGCGCGCATAATTTCGAAGACATTCTCCGGATTGACCAGGACCGCGGCGTTGCCCACCACTTCCGGCAACGATGTTGTGTTTGACGTGACTACTGGCGTGCCATGCGCCATGGCCTCCAGCGGAGGAAGGCCAAAGCCTTCATAGAGCGACGGAAAGACGAAAATCTTGGCGGCGTCGTAAAATACGCGCAACATTTCGATAGGAATAAATCCCAAGAAGCGGACATCGTTTTGCACGCCGCCGCGAACCACCGTACGCCGAAGATCGGGATGTTTTGAAAGTTCGTCGCCGATGATGATCAGTTTTAGGTCGCGGAATTTGCCTTCCTTTTCCAGTTGTGCTTTTAGAGCGGAAAACGCTTCGATAATGCGAACAAGATTTTTGTGAGGACTGATCCGGCCGGCATAAAGAAGAAATGGATAATTGATCAGATAGCGCTCGCGCAGGACCTGCCGGTCGGCATCGGAAGCGTGCCCGCAAAGGAAGCGCTCGTCGATGGCATTGTAGACGACCTCAATACGGTTCCCGGGAATTCCAAAGAGTCTCTCAATTTCGCCTTTGGTGTACTTGGAGACCGCGAGAATACGCGACGCCCCCTTGAGCACGCGCCGGGTAAACTGGTGATACATCGAGCGCCGCAGACTCGAACGATCATGACTGCGATACATATGTTCGAGCACGTCGTGGACGGTCATGACATAGCGGCATGGCAGATTACGCGGCATGCCGTACAAGTGTGGGATATGGACCAGGTCGCATTCAAGACGTTTCAGCAAATTCCGGCACTCGAGATAGCCATTCAGTGTCTTGTCGCCATCCAGGAGCGGGAAGGACTTGAAGTTTCCCGGCAGCGCACCGATCTCCGCCACCTTTTGCGGAGACCCGATCAGGAAGTATTGATTGGAATGGTCCATGCGCCCCAGGGCGCGAACGACGTTGCGGGTATACGTGCCGACGCCAAATTCGGTCATGCGCCGGATGTCGATCGCGATTCTCACAGGTCGATTTAACCACAGAGCGCCAGGGAAGACAGCCAATTCTTGCAGCCAGTCTTCTCTTTCCACCACGCGCGGATTTTGTTCTAGGCCCTCAGTTCGGCCTGGGCCCTGGCGCGGCGTTCCGGATACAACGGAAACGATTCCGCCAACTGGAGCACTTCTTCGCGGATTTTCACGAGTACGGATGCGTCGGTGCGATTGTGCAGCGCTTCAGAAATCCATGCCCCGACTCGTTTCATCTCCTCTTCTTTCATTCCTCGAGTGGTGAGTGCAGGCGTCCCAATTCGGATGCCGCTCGGTTTCATCGGCGGATTCGTATCGAATGGAATTGCATTCTTGTTGACGGTGATTCCGGCTTCGTCAAGCGCTTTTTCGGCCTCGCTGCCCAGCATACCTTTGGAGAAAACATCCACCAGCATGAGGTGTGTGTCCGTGCCGCCAGAAATTATGCGGAAGCCTTCATCTGCGAGCGTTTGTGCCAAAACCTTGGCGTTGGCAACAACCTGGCGCGCATAATCCCGAAAACTGGCCTGCATCGCTTCATGGAAGCACACCGCCTTGGCGGCAATCATATGAACGAGCGGCCCTCCCTGCATGCCGGGGAAAACGACCTTATCGATGGCGGCAGCGTACTCCTGCTTACATAGGATCATCCCCGCCCGCGGGCCGCGCAACGTCTTGTGCGTGGTCGAGGTCACAATATGCGCATGGGGCACAGGCGACGGGTGAACTCCCCCGGCGACCAATCCTGCAAAGTGCGCCATGTCCACCAGATAAAGCGCACCGACCTTGTCGGCAATCTGCCGCATGCGCGCGAAATCGATGATTCGTGGATAGGCACTCCCGCCGCCAATAATCATCTTCGGCCGCTCTTTTTCGGCGAGCTTTTCGAGATCGTTGTAGTCGATCGTCTCCGTCTCTTTGGTCACTCCATACGGAACAATGCGGTAAGTCTTGCCGGAAAAGTTCAAATGATGGCCGTGAGTAAGATGTCCGCCGTGCGCCAGGTTCAGACCCAAGATGGTATCGCCCGGCTGGATGACGGCTGAGTAGGCCTCCATGTTGGCTTGCGATCCAGCATGCGGCTGGACATTCGCGTGCTCGGCCCCGAAGAGTTCCTTAGCGCGTTCGCGGGCCAGGTTCTCCACCACATCCGTAAACTCGCAGCCCCCGTAGTAGCGCTTTCCCGGATAGCCCTCGGCATACTTATTGGTAAATACCGAGCCCATGGCTTCGAGGACGGCCTCGCTCACGAAATTCTCCGAGGCGATAAGTTCCAGGCCTTCGTGCTGACGGCGCGCTTCGTTGTCCAGAGCAATTGCGACGTCCGGGTCTACTTCATAAAGTGGGCGATACATGGGATTCGAGTTTTTCATTAGGAGATCTCCCTGAGAATTGAAGCGGTCCGGTTCATGGCTGTATCCTCTGATACACCGTGGGGTTGTGAAGCTCCATATAGCGGTCCGGCTTTGGTACGGGCGTGAAGCCGAATTGCGCGTAGAGGCCATGGGCATCGCGCGTCAGCAGCGTCCAACGCCGTAACCCCTGGAGCTTCGGATGCGAAGTAATGGCCTCCATCATCCATTTCGAAAGGCCCTGTCCGCGGAACGATTCCAGCACAAAGATGTCACCGATGTATGCGTAGGTCGCAAAATCGGAAATCACGCGTCCGAACGCGACTTGTGCGGCACCCTTGTAAACCGCGAAACAGAGGGAATTTTCAATCGACCGTAATACCGTTTCCCTCGGAATTCCCTTTGCCCAGTAGCTCTCGGCCAGAAAAACGTGAATGAGATCCAAATCCAGTAATCCCGGATCTGTACTGAGGTGAAAGTCGCCTCGGCTCTCGGTCATGGACGGGGTGGAGTGTGACACAGTCATAGGCTCGCCGCGACAGATCATTTTACCCGACCGGTGGGCCTACACGCTTTCAAACGCGCTGCGCAGAAATGACGCCAGATGCCAGCCGTCCATGTATTTGTAAGGGGTCTCGCCGGTAGTGTAGTGGCCGCAGGGCAGCACCACAACCTTGTGATCGAGATGGTGATGGGCAAATTCGGCAACCACTTCGCGTGAGAACTCCGGAAGAAACGTCATATCGTACTTGGCGTAAATGATCAGCGACTTTTTCGGCCAGCGCGCATATTGGGAGAAATACGACATTGGGCTGACCGCGCTCATCAGCACGCGAAGGCGTTCCAGATCGATCTGAGGTTCCAGGCCCTGGCGAATGTGGCGGGTCGATTGCCCATGCCACACAACATCCGCAAAATACGTCGATGCATGATTGAATGCAGCAACCCGAATACGCCGGTCATGGGCGGCAGCCAGGAAGGCGTAGCAGGAACCTAAACTCGTCCCTACAATTCCGAGGCGGTCATAACCTTGCCCCTCCAGCCAATCCAGGCAGCAGCGAACGTCGACCACGCCCTGGCGGCATGCGTCCAGCGTGCGCCCCAGGTTGGCGGAGACGGCGTAATCCGCGCGCTGTATCTCCGCCGGCATGCGAATATCGTGATACGGCATGCTCAACCGCAGCACGGCGATGCCGAGCATATTCAGCACACGGCACAGGCTGTTATAGGCGAGAGCATCTGAATTCCAATGCGGCAGCAGGACAACCGCGCGTCTTCCGCGCGCCGGAAACCACCGCGCATTTGCCAGATTGTTTTCGGGATACGGCGTTCGCACCGGCGACGAGAACCGCAGAAACTCAGCGAACGTCCCGTGCACTTTTTCTTCCAGCGCAGGATCAGGGACTTCGCGCGTGCTGAACACCTGCACTTCGCGCCGCTCTAATCGAAAATCCGCGGGGCGTTCATACGAGTAAAACTCATCGCTGGCTGCGACGATTCGGCCATTATAGTCGCGCAGATATCGTTCGCTGTTCTCGGGAGCGTGTCCGGGAGCATAGCCGTTGCGGCATGGCCATTCGCGAGCGTGCTCCAATCCCCACTCCATGGGACGCACCACCCGGTTATTATCGACCGAAGTGAGACGGGTTTCCCAGTCGTACATCCATTGTGCGTACCTTGTGGCCATGGGATGTTTTAAGACTACAGGATTCAAGCCGAAAGCAGGCAATCAACCCCGCTGAAACGCGGCCAGAATGCAGTGAGCACGCTACTTCAGCAGGTGAACGGAAATGCGGGCCGTCTTACTTCGATTGCCAGAGATCAAGTAGGGCGGACACTCTTGTCCGCCGCAGTTGATGTTGACTTTGATGTTGTTCTTGATTTTCGAGAGTGTGTGCGTTACGGAATGTAACGTCGGGGCACTCGTTTCGAGATGCCACAAAGGATCTCATAGACCACGGTGTTCGCCAGGGCTGCGTGTTCGCGGGCATCGACCGTCAGCCCGTCCGAGGAACCGAGCAGTATCGCTTCGTCGCCGACTTCAATGCCGGGCAGGCCGGTGACGTCAACCAGCGTCAGGTCCATCGAGATGCGGCCCACAATCGGAGCATAACTCTCGCGAACAATTACGCGTCCACGCGACGACAGCGCGCGATTGAAACCGTCGGCATATCCCACCGGAAGCACCGCAATCCGCGATGGCGCCTTGGTGACGTAGATGCCGTTATAGCCTAGCGCTTCGTTGGCGCGAACATCGCGCAGAGAAAGAATGCGCGTCTTCCAGGTCAGCGCCGGCTTGACCGGCAAACGAAGTCCGGTGCCGCTTACTTCACGACCGGCGCGTTCAAATGGCAAATAATATCCGTAGAGGGCAATGCCGGGGCGGACCATCGTATTCCATGATTCACGACGCGAAATCACTGCGCCGGTATTCGCTGCGTGGACCAGCGGCGGATCGATGCCTTCATCGCGAAGCAATTTGCGGACACTTTCGAACAGATGCAACTGCTCTGGGACGGAAGGAGCATCGAGCACTTCCGAAGCAGCAAGATGTGTGGAGAGTCCTTCGACAAACAGATGCGGCGACGCCTTGAGCGCGGTACAAACACGCGGAAGATCTTCTGGCGCCACTCCTAGCCGCCCCATGCCGGTGTCGACTTTCAAGTGGACCGCATGACGCGCCACCCCGACGCGTGCCGCCGCTCGCTCCAGCAAATCGATTTGGGCAACTTCCCAGATCGTAGGCGTCAGCCCAAGGCGAACGATTTCTTCCTCTTCGCCGCGCCAAAAGCCGGTCATCAGCAGGATGCGTCCGCGAATGTCAGCTTCGCGCAGCGGAATCGCCTCATCCAGCGAGGTCACGCCAAACCACCGCGCGCCTTCCAGTTCGAGCGCGCGAGCAGACTCGACTGCGCCATGACCATAACCGTCGGCTTTCACTATGGCGCAAATGTTCACACCCGCGCCGACATGTTGCTGGACAATGCAGAAATTCTGTCGCAACGCCGAGATCGACACATCCGCCCAAGTCGGGCGGGTCGCAACGCGCTTTGCAAGTTCGATAGTGGCCACTGCGCTCGATTATAACGGCCTCAGCCGCGCAGATCAGGTTACCCTTGTACCGTCCATCCTTCCCGCTGGGCTGGTAGCTTTTTATCCTCCCGCCAGTGTGAAGTTCACGGTGATCTGCGTCTCCACCTCTACCGGTTCGCCGTTCAGCATGTAGGGTCGATAACGCCATTGCCGCACCGCCGCAATGGCAGCCTGCACCAGCAAGGGATGGCCGTTCACCACCTGTAGGTTTTCTATCCGGCCGTCGCGGCTGATGATCGCGCGCAGACTGACTTGCCCTTGAATGCGCGCTTGGCGGGCTAGCGATGGGTACTCAGGCTGGACCCGGTGAATGAGATTTCCCTCCACGACTTGCGAAACTCGAAGATGCGTGACCGCAGGCGCGATCGGCGGAGGAATGATTTCACTGAGCCCAGTTCTCGTTCCATCGAGAACACCATTTCTCGTCCAGCGCTCCCCGGTGCCGCCCTGAACGCCCAGTTGGGTTGCATCAATGGCAGGCGGATCGGGATTCCCGATCCCGGGCAATATTTCGTGCGGAATTTGCTGCGGCGCAATAATTTGTTCTGCCGGGTTCAGGTTACTCATTGGCCTTGGATGGGAACGCGCCTGGACCGGGGTCACCGCCGGCGGAGGTGGCGGAGAAACCAGCGATGCCATCCATTGCACACGCGGCAATCCCCGCACATACAAAAACGGCGTCAGCAACAACGCGCCGACGACGAATGCCTCCAGCGTGAAAGAAATTAGAGTCGCATAACCTCGCCGTGAACGCTCGCTCCACGACACATCCAGAAGAGAATCGGCAAACATGACGGCCTCCTCACGTGGCGTTGCTACTAATGACACCGAGGATGACGTGAGCGGACGGCGAAAGACGGCTGTTTAGAAAAGAAAAAAGGCCGCTAGGAAGCGGCCTTTTCAGGAACTTTCTGTTCCATGTAGGTGTCTCGGCTATTTCGGTGCTGGAGTACCGGTCCCCGCGGGCTTGGTCCCGGGCGCCGTAGGCTTGGCCCCAGTCCCTGTCGCTGGCTTTGTGGTCGTACGCGCAGGAGCGGGCACGCCGGATTGGACGTTGTAGGCATCCACAATCGTCTTGGTGATGTCCACCGACGGCCCCGCCCAGAGCACCGGCCCTTGCGGCCACGGATTCGACGTGTCAATAATCATTCCGTAATTCTTGTCGCCCGCGTACTTCACGATGATAGGCGCCATCTTTTGCAGGATCTTCTGCGCAATCTCATTCTGCTGGGCTTGTGCATCATCGCGAGCGTCCTGCACCGAGCGCTCCAGAGACTTCTGCTTCTGCTCAATCTGCTTCACCAACGTGGCGCGGGAGTCTTCGTTGAGCTTGTCCCCGGAACCGCTGAGTTGTTTCTTCAGGCTCTCCACTTCGTCGTTCAGGTTCTTGAGTTCGGTCTGTTTCGGCTCGAGCTTTTTCTCCAACGCCTGAAAATCGCGTTGCCCCTCGTTGCTGGCAAAAATGGCCTGCTCAATATTGATGGTTCCGACCCTGCCGCTGCCCGCCGGAGCGGCGGCATCGGGCGTTGCCGCGCCGGCGCTGCTCGGTGCAGCCGGAAGCGGATCGGTACTGCCAGCCTGGGCCATTGCGGCCACCGGCAGGATAAACAACGTGGCCAGAAGGAAGCGCGTGAACTTGCTTTTCATGTGGGTAACTTTGAACTCCTTCGATTTTGTGTCTGGGACTTGCCTCGGACTCTGCCAGGACGCGCCCCGAACTCCGTCGCAAGGCAGGTCGAATCCCAACGTTTTACGCCGGATACCGCCGTAAAACCACCCTTCGCATTCAATTTTGCGGGTGTTTGTCAATACATTATAGGAACACGGCTGGCTTAGCGTCAATGCTCTTGGCTTGAACATTAGAACGTCGTCGCCACCGTGAAGCGGAAGGTTTTCCGCGGCTCGCGCAACAGGTACTGCGGCGAATAAGCATTTCGGGCCAGTTGGTAGGTGTAATCCCCAGCCGCCCCCAACGGGAACATACTACGCGTGATGGGAATCGGCGAATTCGTCGTGGTGTCGAGACGAAGCGGGTTATAAGCCCAATAGACCCGGAACGGTGCATTGACCACTGGCAGAAAAACCTGCAATTCCAAACCCGTCGACATTCGCGGAGTCCAATTCGTACTGCTTAACGGATGCAGGTATTGCGAGAATGCCTGTTTGTTCCCACCCACGCAATTGAATCCGATGTCAAGCCCCGGACAACCGAACACAGTGTTATTGATGAGATCGAGTTCCGAAGTATTGATCTTCAGTTGTGAGTCTCTGAGAATCGGTTCGACTCCCGTGTCGACGAATGGCGCCAGAGACACCGGACCAGCGATCGTGATGCGGTACTCAAGGTTCGTCACCAGACTCAAGTCCCCGCCCGGGAAGACAATTTGGTCCAGCGGCACCGGAATGTTATAGCTTCCTTGCAGCGGATTCGCGGGATTCTTAGGAACCAGGGAACCGTCCGGGTTGCGTAGCGCAATCGACGTCGTACTGGGCAAGAAAGCCACCGGCGACACCGAGCGGATATCGAAGCCGCGCAAGTCGTTTTCCCCGCCGTCGTAAAAGCGCTGGAATGGCGGAGGAACCAGGCCTCCGTACCCCGAGAGAAACGATCCCTGAATGTTGAAACCAATCGTGTTGCGGCCCTTCTGCACCGGACGGAAGCGCTTGTATTGCACCACCGGACGAATGGACCGCACCGTGCCGCCCAGCCCGGCAATTTCGGCTCCCAGATAGAGGCTGCTGCCTTTATGCGGGAAGAGCGCACGATCCAGAGTGTTCTTCGAATAGCTGGGAACAATCTTGCTGGTAATAATCCCGTTCAAAGCGCTCGGACCGCTGATGCCGCTGAAAGCCAAATAGTCAAACAGTGTCTTGGAAGCGGTCGTGAGGGCCACAATCGAGGAGTCGTCCAGGGAATAACTGATTCCGACGCGTTTGAAGGAATGATGCAGCGCGTAGCCCAGATTGATGGAAAAACCTTTACTCGATTGCGTGTAGTTCTGAAGGTTCTGCTCTAGATCGGTGGGCAGGTTTACGGCTTGGCCGGTGAGAATGGCCGCTTGCCGGGCCTGGTCATAAATAAATTTCCGCACATAAACCGTGAACCCAAGTTGAATGGGTCGATCGAGAAAATAGGGCTGTGTGAATCCTAGGGTGACATCGCGCTGCAGGTTGCCGATGTTGGCTTGCATTGAAAGCGTGTCGCCCAGACCCAGGAAGTTGTTGGTGCTGTAGCTCAGCCCAATAAATGAACCTGCCAATCCGCTGACGCCGCCCGTAAGGCCGATGCTATTCTTCCCCTTTTCCTTCACTTTCAGCAGCAGGTCGACGGTGCCGTCTTTTTCGTTGAGATGGCGCTCGGTAACACTGGGATCGTCGGGTTTCAGCGCGTCAAAAAATCCCAACTGGTTCAGTCTCTGCAAGCTCAGTTCCCAGAGTTGCTGGTTGTAGACCTGGCCCTCTTCGAGGGCAATTTCGCGGCGGATCACTTTATCGCGGGTAGTGGTATTGCCCTGGAATTCAATGCGGCGCACGAAGAATTGCTTCCCCTCGTCTACGTCGATATCAAGCGTCACCGACTTCTTCTGTTCATCGAAACTGGTGTTCGGGATCGAAGTGAAGTTGATGTATCCGAATTGACCATAGGCCTTCTGAAGGTTTTCCAGACCTTTGGCGACTTTGCTGCGATCGAAAGTGTCGCCATCCTTAATGGGAAACAGAGCGCGCAGGGCCTTCGCATTATTGATGGCTTTATTGTTCTTGAAGTTGATGGCGCCGAGGGTGTACTTATCGCCTTCTTCGATCGGCAGCGTAATATCCACCGCCTTGCCGGGCCCCGATTGCAGCAGCGGGATATGGAAGCCTTTATGTCCCGTGTCGTGAATCACGGTCTTCGGTTCGTTCACCACCACTTTGAAGTAGCCGCGATTCTGGAATTCAGCGCGCACCCGCTCAGTATCTTCGTCAAGTTTTGTGGCGTCGTAAGTCCGTGCGAAAAGATTTTCCAGGAATATCGAGTGGGGCACCCCGATCGGACGCAGATTTTTCATCGCCGCGCGCAGCACTCGATTATTGACGTGCTTGTTGCCCTCGAACCTGATCTTGCCGACTTTCACCTTTGGCCCTTCCTTGATCACAAAGGTAAGTCCCAGAGCAGCCGGAGGGATCGGGTGAATCTCGGTGCGGACCGTCGAGAACTGACGGCCGTGTTCGGCCAAAAGCTGTCTGATGGTAACTTCGGCTTTCTTCACCTTGGTCGGATCGTATTGACTCTCCACCGAAAGGCCTACCTTGGCCTCCTTGAACCGATCCAGAACGTCGCTCTTGGAGACAGAATTGAGGCCAACGTAGTCGATCTCCCGGATCGTCGGACGTTCTTTTACATAAATATGGACGATCCAGCCGGTCGCGGTCTGCTCTCGTTCGAAACGGATATCTTCAAAGTATCCGGTGTTCCACAGGGAATTGAAGTCGCGTTCCAGCGCCGCTTCGTCGTAAACATCCCCCACCCGCGAAAAAATGCGCGCTTTAATGGTTTCGGCGGGAATGCGGCGGTTTCCGTGCACTTCAATGCCTGTGATCAATGCCTGCTGGGCCGAGGCCGCAGAAAATAGCCAGAGACCCATCAGTAATAACAGCAATGGGCGACGAACCTTCGCGCAAACCTTTGCGAATGAGCGCATTGCGCCGTCGCAAAGCATTTGGTCGCGCCGCACGCGGCTGCTTGTGCCCGCCTTAAGCGCAGGCTGATCCTGATGAGAGCGAATCGCCACTACCTCAGAAAATGGGAGTATGGAAAACCGCAATTATACGGTAGAGCAGTGGAGACCGTCCAAGAACAAGCGCCTTATTTGCCCTCAGGACGCAGGCCGAAAAAACTCCACCTCAACAAGGACGGAATAAAACGTGGCGGAGTTGCCCATGTCCGTAAGTTTTTCGGATGTAAGCACATTTATACTCCCGCGTCCGGGTGTAAGTTTTGCCCAATCGAGTTTCGCACTGACCACTCCCGATTGTACCGTGCCGTCGACGCGAGCCTGCAAAATCATTTCTCCGCGACGATTGAAGGCCCAACATGTCCCCATCGGCAATGCCTCGTTGACGAGCATCCGACGCATGCATCTCCACAAATCTTGACGGGTGGATCGACTGTGCGATCATAGCAATCATCGGAGAACCTTTGAAAGCACTGTTACTCGAAAACATTAGCGGCATTGCCAAGTCCAACTTGACGCATGCCGGATTCGAAGTCGACAGCGTGTCTCAGGAAGTCGACCAGGCGGAACTGTGCCAGCGGCTGCGCGATGTAGTTCTACTCGGACTTCGTTCCAAGACCAGAATCACGGCGGCAGCGCTCGATGCATCCCCGTCTCTACTGGCGATTGGGGCCTTCTGCATCGGGGTTGACCAGATCGATTTGCAGGCCTGCAATGAACGCGGCATCGCTGTATTCAACGATCCGCACAGCAACAGCCGGTCGGTGGCTGAACTGGCCCTCGGCGAAATCATCATGCTGCTGCGCCGCACCTTCGCCGCCAGCAGCGACATGCATCGGGGAAAGTGGAAGAAGAGCGCAGCCGGTTCTCACGAGGTGCGCGGCCTGACTCTGGGAATCGTCGGCTATGGAAGGATCGGTTCGCAACTCTCCGATCTCGCTGAAGCTTTGGGGATGAGTGTGATCTTTACCGATATCGCCGATGTTCTGGCACGCGGCAATGCCCGCCGTCAAACCTTTCACGAGGTCCTGCAACAAGCCGATGTGGTCACGCTGCACGTAGACGGCAAGCCGCGAAACCGGAATATGTTCGGCAACGAAGAATTTCGCATGATGAAGCCAGGCGCGTGCTTCCTCAACTTGAGCCGCGGAATTGTGGTCGACCACGCCGCACTCGCCGCCAATCTTAAAAACGGGCATATCGGCGGCGCCGCCATCGACGTTTTCCCGCAAGAACCTGAGAGTGGCGGGGATTTCTCCACCGAACTGCGTGACCTTCCCAACGTCATTCTGACTCCTCACATCGGCGGCAGCACAGAAGAAGCGCAGCAAAACATCGGGCATTTCGTCTCCGCCCGCCTCGTCGACTATCTGCGGACCGGAAACACTACGCTGAGCGTAAATTTCCCGCATTGCCATCTGGAGCATTCGCCGGAGTCGTTCCGCCTTACCCACATTCACAAGAACGTTCCGGGCATGTTGTTTGCCGTAAACCAACTGCTCGCCCGCCGTGGCATTAATATTGAGCGCCAAGTACTCGATACGCGCGGAGACTTGGGTTACGCGATCTACGACATTAACCGGCCATGGGAAGACGATCTGGTGAAGGAGTTGGGAGCGGTGCCACGGACGCTTAGGGTGAGAGCCGCGGGCGCGGTAGGATAGGCTCATGGGCAAATATCTCTTAGTGTTGGCGATGCTCGTGTGCGACGGCATTGGGCAGCTTCGGAATATGGCCATTGACGAGACGCAGGTTTTGAAGAATGCGAAGAAGGTTGCCGTGTTTATAGATCTCAAGCCGCCAGCTGCTGCTCCCTACCGACCAGACTTTGAGAGAGCCAAGAAGCAAATCACTGAAAAACTTGCGAAAATGAAACTGCAAGTAGTCCAGCAACCCTCCGAGGCTGATGTTGTCCTCGTAGCCACCGAGTTTAACGAGGATCGCGGGGCAGTAGCGAGTGCAACATCTTACGGCCAGACCACCACTGCGATCGCAAAGGAGACGATTTGTTTGGGCGACGAACTCAAAGTCTTCAAGGGGGGAAAAGCACCTTCCGACGGGGATTCGCCGATTTGGTCTACAAGTGAGGTTTGCGGATTCTCATGGCCGCTGAATCGAGCGCTGGATAAACTCGCAAAAGCAGTTAAGAGGTAACCGCGCGCCCCGCAGCCGCTCCCGAGGCCCAAGCCCACTGAAAGTTGAATCCTCCCAGTTGGCCGGTAACATCGACCACTTCTCCGATGAA
The DNA here is from genome assembly GCA_963700175.1 of Terriglobales bacterium. Lineage (GTDB taxonomy): Bacteria > Acidobacteriota > Terriglobia > Terriglobales > Acidobacteriaceae > DASVWZ01. Next base: position 1,824,664 of record CAVOWN010000015.1, on the reverse strand, counting down.
AAACAGTCCCGGCACCTTGCGGCTCTCCATCGTTTTAGCGGAGAGTTCTTCGGTGTCGACACCGCCGGCCGTCACTTCAGCTTTTTCGTAGCCTTCCGTGCCTGATGGGATGAACCGCCAGTCGTGCACTTGGCGTTCAAAATCGGCAAGAGCTGTGTTTGTCCAATGATCAAGCGCATGAAGTTCCAACCAGCGATCAGCCAACCGTTGCGGAAGAAGTTCCCGCAGGGTCGACTTCAGTGTCTGCGAAGTCCTTGGGATTTGCGGATCGCGAAATATCGCAGTCACTTCCCTGTCTGGCGCAAGATCAACATGGATCGCCGTCGCAGGCCGCCAGTAGGAAGATATTTGCAGAATGGCCGGCCCACTCAGCCCGCGATGCGTGATCAGCATCTTCTCGCGAAACCGCTGAGCTTCGTGCCAGACAATGACTTCCGCCGAAACTCCTGCAAGATCGGTATAGCGTTTGCGGTCACTTGCATCAAAAACTAATGGGACCAGCCCCGGACGCGCCGGACAAATCTTCGCCCCAAATTGTCGCGCCAAGTCGTAGCCAAAGCTGGTCGCGCCCATCTTCGGAATCGAACGTCCTCCGGTTGCAACCACTAGGGCAGGGCGCATGAAATTCCTCCCGCGACGTACGAACCACAAAATCTGCAGGCTTGCTGACTTCCGTGACAGCGGCTCCCGTAAAAATGCGCACATCCGCCGCCTGACATTCCGCTTCCAACATGTTCAGGATTTCACGCGCTGAACCATCACAGAAAAGCTGGCCCAACGTCTTCTCGTGGTAAGCGATGCGATGTTTCTCGACTAATGCGATGAAATCGGCAGGAGTGTAACGCGCCAGAGCGGACTTGGCAAAATGAGGATTCGCCGAGATGAAATTTTCCGGCCGGCAATGAAGATTAGTGAAGTTGCAACGTCCGCCGCCAGAGATCAATATCTTCTTGCCGCACCGCTCGGAGTGTTCGAGGACCGCAACTCGCCGTCCCCGTTTCCCCGCTTCGATGGCGCACATCAGGCCGGCCGCGCCTCCGCCCAGCACGAGAACATCGAAGTTTTGAATCGCGGAACCCGCGCCGATATCAGATCCCTCGCTTTGCTCGGGATGACGACTGCGGGCGCACGCTTCGCTCGTTCTTAGCTTGCCCTGAGCAACCGAGCAATGCGAGGTGTCGAATGGGCCCGCAAGATGCCGTCACTTGATCTCCATGACTTCTTTTTCTTTGGCCTTGCTCATGTCTTCCATCTTCTTGATCTCGTCGTCGGTCAGCTTCTGGATCTCGTCGATGGATCGCTTCTCGTCGTCTTCGGTGATTTTCTTGTCTTTCATCGCTTTCTTGATGGCGTCATTGCCATCACGACGAATATTCCGAATGGCGGTGCGGTGCTCCTCCAGCACTTTGTTGAGGTGTTTCACCATGTCCCGGCGGCGTTCTTCGGTCAGGGCCGGAACCGGCACGCGGACGATTTTTCCATCGTTCATCGGATTGAGCCCGATGTCGGCGCTGCGTATGGCCTTCTCAATCGCCGCCAATGACGAAGCATCAAACGGCTGCACCGTGATCAACTGCGGCTCAGGGGCGTGTACCTGGGCAATCTGGTTGAGCGGCATCTGCGAACCGTAGTACTCCACACTCACGGAGTCCAGCATGCGCACGGATGCCCGCCCGGTGCGGGTCGCAGCCAGTTCTTTGCGGAAGTCCGCAACCGCCTTCTCCATGCGGGTCTTCAGTTGAATGTAAGTTTCTTTCAGGCCAGGAATCGCGGCCATGGTGGCTTGAGCCATTTGTCAGCTCCTGAGAATAAGTATCAAAACGTTGAATTATAAACCGTTGAACGCTAAAGCCGTTACTTGCGGACGTTGGACTCGATGTCAATATTAATACGAGTCGAGACCGGTTTCCCGTCACATGTAGCGGATTTAAATCGCCATCTTTGGACGGTGCTCATGGCGTCTCGGTCAAAATCGGGACTACCTGAGGACTTGGTCACTCTCCCTTGCTCATCAACACCGATATAAAGAATCGTGTGCGCAGATTCCGTTAGGGGATAATGGGAGGGCGGCGGCTGCGGAGTATAGGTAGCTTTGGGTGGCAGACACCTTTTATCCAGTCCATTCGTCGCTAGAGCGCGCATGAGAGACGAAGCGCAGATTGGCAAAAAGCTTATCGCAGTCTTGGATTTGGACCACCAGGTCATGAGACATACTCCCTACGCGCTCACCAGCGACCCAACCTTCTCTCCTAATACAACCCTGCGGATGTTCCCATGCTGGTTGAGATTGAAAATGATGATCGGCAGACTATTGTCCTTGCAAAGCGAGATCGCAGTCGAATCCATCACTTTGAGGCCCTTCTGCAAAACGTCCATGTAGGTGATGTGAGAAAACTTCTTGGCGTCTTTCACCTTCATCGGGTCGGCGTCATAGATGCCGTCAACTTTCGTGGCCTTCAAAATGACCTCCGCCTTGATCTCCATCGCGCGCAATGACGCCGCCGTGTCAGTCGAGAAATAAGGGTTCCCGGTGCCGCCAGCGAAGATCACGATGCGGTTCTTCTCCAGGTGACGAATCGCGCGCCGCCGGATGAATGGCTCCGCGACCTGGTTCATCTCAATGGCAGACATCACCCGCGTATAAACCTTCTGCTTCTCCAAGGCATCCTGCAACGCCAGAGCGTTGATGACGGTGGCCAGCATGCCCATATGGTCGGCCGATACTCGGTCCATCTCACGTGCCTGCTCAGCCACGCCGCGGAAAAAATTTCCCCCGCCTACGACAATCGCAATCTGAATTCCCAGCGAATATACGTCTGCCAGTTCCGCAGCGATTTCGTGTATGCGAAGCGGATCGACCCCGAAGCCCTGCGTCGCCGCCAAGGCCTCACCGGAGAGTTTGAGAAGGATACGTTTGAAGACGGGAGCGGGCATGCGTAGTTCAGTCTAGCATCCCGCGAGATGTGGAGCACAAAACCGACGAAGCAGGTCGAAACAGGGTCCAAATCGCGTCACTAAAAAGCCAATATGGATAGGGCGGCCAGGAAGGCCGCCCACCGCATTCAGAAAGATTACTCGGCTTTTTGTTCCGGCTTGCTGATGGCAATCGTCTCGCCAGCGTCGCCGACTTTGAAGCGGGCGAATCGGCGGACGGAGATATTCTCGCCCAGCTTGCCAACCTTGGTGGCGATGAGTTGCGAAATGCTCACCGTCTGATCTTTGATGAAGGGCTGCTCGTACAGGCAAACCTCCTCATAGAACTTCTCCATCTTGCCGGTGACCATCTTCTCCGCAATGTTGGCGGGCTTGCCGCTCGCGATCGCCTGCGCCAGATAGATATCCTTCTCGCGCGCGTACGCTTCCGGAGTCACATCTTCTTTGCGAACATACTTCGGGTCGCTGGCGGCGATGTGCATGGCAATGTCGTGGACTAATTCTTTGAAGTCTTCCGTACGCGCCACGAAATCGCTCTCGCAGTTCACCTCAACCAGAACGCCGATCTTGCCGCCGGCATGAATGTAGTGCCCCACGGAGCCTTCGCTGGTTACGCGTGTCGCTTTTTTCTGCGCCACCGCAGTGCCCCGTTTGCGCAGGATCACAATGGCCTGCTCCAGATCGCCCTTGGATTCCGTGAGGGCGTTTTTGCAGTCCATCATGGGAGCTCCGGTGCGCTCCCGCAGATCTTTCACCAATGCTGCGGATATATTTGCGGTCGATGTGCTCATAAGTTATAAGTCCAGTCTCAGAATTCGAGTTTCAAGTTTCGGGTAATCTTGCCTTCTGCCACAATTCGAGTCACCCCAAACCTGAGACTCGAAACTGCCTTTAAATAAAGTTTGACCCGCGCCGGACAACCGCGCGGGTCTGATATGCCTTGCCGGCTGTAGCCCAGGGTTGCTCCGCCCAATGCGCAGCTTCGGACGCCACGCCAGCGACAGCCTAATTCGTCTGGTGCTCGACCTCGGGGACCTCGTCGGCTACCTCTTTGGCGGCTACCGGCTGCTTACGCGTTCCCGCTCCCAGAAGATCTTCCATGCTAATGTCTTCCGTCACACCTTCATCCGGCGGGATGTTACTCGTCTCCGGCATGGCGGCTTCTTCCGCGGCTTTCGCATCGGCCTTCTGCACCGCGGCAGACAGGTCGGCCACCTGCTTGTCGGTCATCAACTGAGCGCCCTCGGCAACCGAGTCGGCAATCTTCGAGGCAAACAGGCGAATTGCGCGCAGCGCATCGTCGTTGCCCGGAATGATGTAATCGACCTCGGTCGGATCGCAGTTCGTATCCACCACCGCAACCACCGGAATGCCCAGTTTGCGGGCCTCGCGCACCGCAATCTGCTCTTTGTTTGAATCGATCACAAACACCGCGTCCGGCAGCCGCGTCATGTTCTTGATGCCCGCCAGGTTCGCCTGCAAGTGTTTGCGCTCGCGTTCCAGCTTGATAACTTCTTTCTTCGGCAGCAACTCGTAGCGGCCATCCGTGGCCATCTCGTCGAGTTCCTTCAGCCGCTTTACGGACTTCTGTACCGTCACCCAATTGGTGAGCAGTCCGCCCAGCCAGCGCTGGTTAATGTAGTATCCGCCGCAGCGCGTCGCCTCTTCCGCAATGGCGTCCTGTGCCTGGCGCTTGGTACCCACGAACAGGATGATTCTCCCGTCGGCAGCCAGGTCCTGCACAAACTTCGACGCTTCTTTGAACATCTTCAGCGTCTTTTGCAAGTCGATGATGTAGATCCCATTGCGCTCACCGAAGATGTATTCCTTCATCTTAGGGTTCCAGCGCTTCGTCTGATGCCCGAAGTGAACACCCGCTTCGAGCAGCTCTTTCATGGTGATGTTGGCCAATTAACCTCCTCGTTTGGTCTGCATCCGGCGCTCACCCAAAGGCTGCCCCGGATTGCCATTCCCGTCCCCGTACCTGAGCACGGGAAGAATTGAACACCTCAAATCAGTCGTTCGTCGCTGGCCATTCGTCGTTGGCCAAAGACCAACGACCAACAGCCAACGACAGATATCTATCGCTTGCTGAACTGGAAGCGTTTACGCGCTCCCTTTTGGCCGTACTTCTTGCGTTCCTTGCCACGCGGATCGCGGCGTACCAGCCCTTCAGCCTTCAATTTCTTGCGCAACTCAATGTTGAAAATCATCAACGCCCGGGCAATGCCAAGACTGACTGCGTCAGCCTGTCCATTGACGCCACCGCCGTCGACGGTGGCGATCACGTTGAAGGTACTCGCGCTCTCAGTCGAGACCAGCGGCTGCTTCGCGCTCGAGCGCTGCGACGGAGTCACAAAGTACTCCTCAAAAGCGCGCCCGTTCACCTTGAACTCACCCGTCCCAGGACGCAAATACACCCGGGCAATCGCCGTCTTGCGGCGGCCCGTACCATAATATTGAACTTGTTCAGCCATTTCGTTTTTAGTTCACGGCCCTCGTCCAGCCTGTTTGGCCGAAACGGAGCCCACCTTTCAAAAGAATTTCAAAAATCTATGCTTTTGCCGCTTCCGCAAGCACCAGTGGCTCGGGCTTTTGCGCCTCGTGCGGATGTTTCTCGCCACGATAAACGTTCAGCTTGCTGATCATCTGGCGGCCCAGCTTCGACTTGGGAAGCATGCGCAGCACCGCCTGCTCGATCACCAGTTCCGGCTTGCGGGCCATGCGCTTGTTGAACTCTTCGGTGCGCAATCCACCCGGATACCCTGTGTAATGCTGATAGACCTTGCTCTCGGCCTTCATTCCGGTGGTGCGGATTTTCTCCGCATTAATGACCACCACGTGGTCGCCGGTATCCAGAAAGGTTGTGTATTTCGGGTTTTCTTTACCCATCAAAATGCGGGCGATTTTCGAGGCAAGCCGGCCCAGTGTCTGCTCGGAAGCATCCACGACGTACCACTTGCGCACGATTTCCCCCGCTTTGGGGAAATAGGTTGACATTGCTAAATCTCCAGTATTTAAAAAAACAAAGAAGACCGCTGAGTACCCTTCGTCAGCGCTGAAGGCGCGTGGGCTATCAGGCGGGCAACCGCAGGACTTCCAAAGCTTTAAAGATAGCCGACCGCCAAGCCGCTTGTCAACAATACCCTTCCTGGGCAAATACGCAACGACGGACGCCTCGTCCGAGCCCTCTAAAACTAGCAGGGCGGACACTCTTGTCCGACGCCGTTGACGTCGCTCTTGCGGTTGATCCGCGTACTCCGTGCCCCGGGCAAGCCCCCCGTCGAACAAGTGAGACTTCCGACTACCTTGAATGCCTCCACGTAAAGGGAGTGGGGAAGCTCCCGAGAATCTCCCGGTTCGTAAGGGGGAACACGTTCCTTATATAGTCGACTGCGTCCCTCTGCCGATTCCTCGACATCACGGGATCCAACAACCCGGAGCACCTCGTCGAGATAGCAAAAATCAAAGGCCGTTCGGTGTTGGCCGTCGCAGAAAATAAAGTTGGAAAACCTTCCTCCCAGCGAGTCGAAGTGTCTCGGATAGTCATCGTAAAACCAGTCGGAACGTTTCTGCGCATACGCCGTAATCGCGTTCATTAAGCTCGGAACGACCAGGCGGACTCCGCCGCCCGGCCTTAACACTCTGAGGCATTCTTTCAGAAGTTGCACCAACTCGTCCGGATAAAAATGTTCGAACATGTGGGTGGAATAAATGGAATCGGCGTAGCTCGCGGGAAACGGCAACCCATTTCTTACGTCCAGCCATAAGTCGATCTTGTTGAATGGGTTGGCATCGATACTCACGAAATCCCGAAGATAGTTGGGCCCGCAGCCCAGATGAAGATGTCGGGGCCGTTTCAATGGGGAGACGTGGTTAAGACACTTACGAACTAGATGATTGGGGAGGGCCGCCTTGGCGACGCCCCAGAATACGATGTCCTTGTAGCGTTGGTGAAGCAATTGACCTCCTCGAAGCGCAGCGGAACTGAATTATAAATCGCCGCAACTTGCTCCCGCTCACTCCGGTTCTTCGCGGTCAAGGGCATCTGGGTCAGCCCCAAACGCCCGACTGCAGGAAGTGTGCCCAAGTCCTTGTCACCAAACCTCCACAACGAGCTAGAATAGTTCCCGGCGTGCCGGCCTCGCCCTGACTTGGAAGGAACAAAGGCGGGCCAATCCAGCGCGATACGTAAGCAAGACATTGAACACGCGCGCTGGCAGCAATGCCAAAAGTCCAGTCGACTCTTGCCGCTTGTGGCAAACCAATGCCATTGCAGTGATCGGAAGGCCTGAATCGATGACGGGAGACACCTATGAGGCGAATGTCGCATCTCGCGGTACAAGTTGGTCTCATCACAGCACTAGTGGTGACGGCGGTGCCGGCCCCGGTCGCGCAAGCGCAGACTGCCAACTTTAACGTGCTTTACAATTTTTGCCCCGACGGGGGATTTCCTTGCTCTGATGGTGCATTCCCGGAGGCCGGCTTGATCCGGGACGATGCTGGCAACCTCTATGGCACTGTCCGGGAAGGCGGCGATGCAGCATGCAGCTACCCATATGGCTGCGGGGTGGTGTTCGAGGTCAGCCCGGATGGCACCGAGACTGTGCTGCACGCATTTACCGGCCCGCCCGACGGCAGTTTTCCCCAAGGGGCTTTGCTGCGCGATGCCATGGGTAACCTCTACGGCACAACCAGTCTCGGCGGCGACTCAAAGTGTGCAGCTCCCGATGGATGTGGAGTGGTGTTCAAACTTGATGGCTACGGTAAAGAAACCATACTGTATGCGTTTAAAGGCGGGTTAGACGGCTGCATCCCCAAGGGCGGCGTCGTGCAAGATGGAACCGGCAGTCTATACGGCTCAACCTTCGCCTGCGGGGCTTACAATTTTGGAACCGTATTTGAAGTGAGTAAGCACGGCACAGAAACTGTCCTTCACACCTTTGCAGGGAGTCCGAACGACGGTGCTGTCCCCGAAGACGGGCGCTTATTACTGGGCAAAGGCGGTAAACTCTACGGCACGACAACAAGCGGAGGCAGCGGTCAATGCAATGAAAATGGTCAGAGAGGTTGTGGCACAGTTTTTCAGCTCAGTGCGAACCACAGCGGAAGATGGAGCGAGAAGCTGTTGCACAGCTTCGCTGCGAATGCGCAGGATGAGCACTTGTCGGGGATGCTCGCAAACGACGGGCTCTTCCCATACGGTAAGCTGGCTATCGATGACGCCGAAAACCTTTATGGCACCACCCTTGAGGGAGGTTCGGCCCAATCCGGCACGGTCTGGAAGCTGACAAAGAGAGGTTCTGAAACGATACTGTACAACTTTAACGGCAGCACGGACGGATCCGCGCCATTCGCCGGGGTGGTTCGGGACTCCGAGGGCAACCTGTACGGCGACACCTCCACCAGTCCTGGTGGCGGCGGAATGGTTTACGAATTGAATAACATCGGATCGCTGACGGTGTTGCACAACTTTTCGTGGGCGAACGGCGAGTACCTCCAAGTTGATTTACTGCGCGACCCAAAGGGCACCCTATATGGCACCGCGTTTGACGGAGGCAGCGGCTGCTGTGGCACGGTGTGGTCCCTTGGTCCCCAGTAGCGACCCTGCAGCGACGTGGCCCCTCCCGCAACCGTCTCTGCTCGTACCTCTCCGCATCCCCCCACTCCCCAAATGCTAGACTATGCAGTCACTCTGGGGAGAGGACCTCTTGTCGATCGATCCTGTTTTGGTAGTTCATGGTGGCGCCTGGGCCATGCCCGACGATGTGGTCGAAGACCACCTGAATGGCGTCCGCAACGCGCTTGCCGCGGGATGGAAAGTTCTTAGCCGCAGGCGGTTCTTCGCTCGATGCCGTCGAGGAAGCCGTCGTGATCATGGAAGATGACGAGACTTTCGACGCCGGACGCGGCAGCTTTCTGAATCGCGACGGCAAAGTTCAACTCGACGCTCTCATCATGGATGGCGGAACACTGCGCGCCGGTGGCGTTGGCTGCGTGGAACGTATCCGCAATCCCATCCGCGCCGCCCGCAAGATCCTGAGTGAGAGTCCGCACGTTTACTTTGTGGCCGAGGGCGCCGAGCGTTTTGCCGCCGAGCACGGCATCGAACTCTGCGACAACCAGGACCTGGTCATTCCGCGCGAGATCGAACGGCTGCGCGAATACCAAACTCATTCCAAAGAAGAGGCCCCCAACCTTTTCGCTCCGGCAATTTCGCACGACACCGTGGGCGCGGTCGCTCTCGATCGCGACGGCAACATTGCTGGCGCAACTTCGACGGGTGGAACCCTGAACAAAGCCCCCGGCCGCTTGGGCGATTCCTCTCTGATCGGCTGCGGATGTTATGCCGACAACAAGACCGCCGCAGCATCCACCACCGGTTGGGGCGAGCCGATCATGAAATTAGTGCTAGCCAAGTGGGCAGCGGACCGTGTCGCTTCCGGCAGCCTGCCGGAGTGGGCCGCCGCCGAAGCCATCAACTACCTCGAAAGCCGCGTTCACGGCCATGGCGGAATTATTCTTTTGGACTCCCGTGGACGCTTCGGGATCGCCCACAATAGTCCCCGCATGGCTTGGGCAACCAGAACTCTTCACCACGAGAATTCCGGCGTGGAACGCACCCGCTAACCTACTAGCCGCAGTAGTGCGAATCGCAAAACGAATTTCGCTCCCGTCACATGAAAATTTGGATAATTTTTCCCCGACTGAGGAAAAAACTGGCTCTGCATTCGTGCTTCGCTGTTATGATTGGCGGCGCGCCATCCGTCATCTCTTGGATCGCTTCAAGTATGAACACACCCTTAGATTCGGAGATTATTCCGGCTAGAGTGAGGCTGGGTCCGCTTGAGCGCAGGATCTTGGCCGAAGTATGGTCGCGCAAGAGCTTGACCGTTCGCGAACTCCTAAAAGACGGCAAGGTTCAACTCGCCTATACCACTGTGATGACCACCCTGGATCGCCTGTTCAAAAAAGGACTGTTGGATCGAACCGAAGAGGGGAGGGCCTTCCGTTACTACGCTACTTGTCCCCCAGACGAGGTGGCGCGTTGGGCGGCCGTGGCTGGAGTCCGGCGCTGGATCGAGTCTGTCTACCCCTCCTCGCTGCCTTTGTCCTATTTTGTGGAGGCCATCGGCACTCATGACGCGCTGCTCGACGAGCTGCGCGATCTGGTGGAACGGAAGCGCACCGAACTGAAGAAGCAGAAGGGGAAACAGCCATGATCTTCTGCCTTCGGGCCTTGATGGTGGGTCTCGGGTTCTTTGGCGTGCTCTATTTCCTGCTTTCATTGCTGGTGATGTGCGCCTGGCGTTCTGCGCGTCCGCTCTGCCAAAATTCTGCCGCGGGGCTGGCCCGTCTGCTTTTTGCGGTCAGGATTTTCCCTCTCGTGGGATCTGCACTGATCACCATCGTCTTTGCCCTGCCGGCGTTCTTGCGGCTGGAGCGCGGCCCCGTGGATGAAGACTTCGGGACCGTTTTATTCTGCGTTGGTACGATTTTGCTTGTGGCGGCTGGTCTGTTCCGCGCAGTCGTGGCACGCTCCAGCGCTTCGCGTGTGGTATCTGGCTGGATCGATGGAGCACAGCCTTTGGATGCCGGTGCAACTGCGCCGACACTCCAGGTCAGACAAGGCCCGCCACTCCTGTTATATGGCATTTCCAAGCCCAGGGTGCTAGCATCCGAGGGCGCCGTGGCGCTCTTGAGTCCCGGCGAGTTGCAAATTGCGGTTCGGCATGAGATCGGGCACTTGCGATCGCACGACAACCTGAAGAAAATGGTCTTTTATGCTGCATCGTTGCCAGGCATGGGAAGCTTGGACCGGGCGTGGCAAGACGCCGCGGAGTTTGCCGCCGACGAAGCGGCCGTTTCCAACTGTGAAGAAGCGGTTGACTTGGCGTCCGCTTTAATCAAACTTGCCGACATGGCGCCCCTGGAACAGCCCCCTGCCTTCACCACCGGTCTGCTGGATCGCTCCGCGCTGGTCGGATTGCGAGTGCAGCGCCTGCTTGATTGGCGCGATGCATCTTCCCGAGGCGCACAGCGGCGTTGGTGGCTGTCCTTCCTTCCGCTGGCTTTGGCTATCTCTTATTCCGTCGCCCATTATGGTCAATCCTTGTTGTTCACCCACCGATTCACCGAATGGCTGATCCACTAAGCAACCGGGGCAAACCTGAACAGGGACAAAAACTCCCTCTTGCGCGCCACTGCCAACCTGTTAAACCGCTGCGGACGTTCGTGTCGTTCGCGCCTACGAGTCAGTTGGTAGTAGTCGAAGCGTATTGCTATCCTGCCCTCCAATGCGCGCACCGTGGCCCCCCGGTGACGGATTCCTTATTACAATCAGGAGAGCCGTATGCAACACAAGGCGAAATCCATTTTCTGCACCAAGCTAGTGGTCTATGGCGTCGCGGTCATGGTGGCAAGCTGCGGGTTCGTGACGGCGCAGAATGTGGTTGCGACGGGCTCGCTACGTGGACGCGTCACCGACCAGAGCGGCGCCGTGGTTGCGCATGCATCGGTCATCATGCAGAGCCTTGCGACCGGCGTGCAAGAGTCTACCGGTACAAATCGTGCCGGTCTGTACCAGTTTCTCGTGGTCAAGCCGGGCACTTATTCCCTTACCGCCAGTTCTAAAGGATTTCGCGATGTTCAGGCCCTGGTGCGAGTGCAGGTGGGAAACGCCACCTCGCAAGACGTTAAACTTCAGGTCGGGGCCAGCGCCGACGCGGTCAGGGTGACCGCGACAACTCCTCTGATGCGTCCCGAGGAGTCCTCCGCCAGCACCGTGTTGGAGCGGTCGTTCATCGACGAATTGCCGCTCAATGGACGTCGCTACACCGATTTCACGGTGCTTACTCCCAATACCAACTACGACGGCGACACCGGCCTGGTCAGCATTGCCGGTCAACAGGGCGGTGAGGATTCGGGTTACGCCAATGGAAACGGGTCCAACGCTTTTACGGTAGACGGAAGCAACGCCACCAACAATTACTTCGCCGACATTCTGGGGCGTTACCGTATTCCTTACTTATACGGCGAAGACGCGATCCAGGAGTTTCAGGTTTCTGTCAGCCCCTATTCAGCCGTTTACGGGGGTGGAGCGGGGTTTGTAAATGCGGTTACGCGCTCCGGAAGCAACGCCTTCCATGGCAGCGCGTTCTATTACAACCGGAACTCCGCCACCGGGGCCAACGACGCCATCGACAAGGCCAACGGTTTCCCGAAACCGCTCGATGCTTTGCAACAATTCGGTGCCGGCGTGGGCGGGCCAATCCAGCGGGACCGTTTGTGGTTCTTCATGGATTATGAGCAACAGCTGCGGAACAATCCCATTCCGGTCATCAACTCAGCACTGGCCACTACACCCACGAACTTGGCCTCGTTCTTGACCACCAACTTTGGGCTGCCCGCCGGAACAGTCCTGCCTGCACCAAACGGACCCTTACCGCTGCCCGGCGGCGATACCTCTCCCGATTCCACCAATCCCGTCTATCTCCAGCAGGTTTCGAACGTGGTGAACGCCCTCAACTCCAATCTCGGCACCCAACCAAGAAAGCGCAACGACTGGGTGATTACCCCTCGGCTTGACTACCAGGCCAGTCCCCGCGATGGCCTGTTTCTCAGCTTGAATGTGAACCATTTCAACTCGCCCGGCGGCGTAATTACTGACCCGACGGTGGGCAATTATGGCTTGCAAACGCTGGCCGACGCCTATGTGCATGAATTCCAAGCCAGCGCGGGATGGACGCACACATTTTCCTCTAGATTGCTGAACGAATTCCACGCCAGTACATCACAGGACAACGAAATCTCTGTCCCCACGGGTTTGGCCCCTAATACCCCTACGATCATCTTGGACAGCCCTGCCGCGTTTGTTCTCGGCAACGCCCCTTTCTCCTTGGGCAGAGTTTTCGAGAGACAGTATTCACTCTCCGACCGTGTGGACTTCGTGATTGGTAAGCACACCTTGCAGTTTGGTTTCGACTTCAACCACTCCCGGGATGCGGACAAAAATGATGGCGGCGCGGACCCCAACGAAGCTGTCGAATTCGGCTCGCCGCTGGGCAGTTATGAGTTTTCCAACCTGGAGGCGTTTGCTCTCGGCGAATACAACAACTTCAGTCAGGCCGCCGGAAACCCCACATTCTCTTTCGGCGTCCCTTACTACGGCTTCTACATACAGGATTCTTTCCGCGCGCGGCCAAACTTGACGCTGGATATGGGCCTGCGCGAAGACTTCCAGGTTTATCCGCAGCCAGCGGAGAATCCCGCCTTTCCGCTCACCGGCCAGTATCCCAATCAGTTCCGCCGCTTTGCGCCGCGCCTTGGTTTCGCCTGGCAACCCGCATCGAAGACCGTGGTCCGTGGCGGCTTCGGAGACTTCTACACCAATATGAACGGCTTGAACTACCGCAACGCGGTGGTCTCAAACGGCCTGCCGTCGCAACAGACGGAAGCCAGTACCACTTACGATTCCGGCCCGCCCAGCCAGGCGCTTCCTGCCTTCCCCACCATTCTTCCCGCGAGTTCTCCGCTGTTCGCGAGTTCTCCTGACATCTCCCTGGTTTCGCCGCAGTTCCGCGTGCCTTATATATTGCAGGCGAGCTTGCAGATTGAACGGGAGATTTCCGAGAACACCACCGTGACCATCGGCACCATGTGGAACCACGGAGTGCATCTGCTTTCCGGCAGCGCCTATGACGCCAACTTGAATCCGTTGCAAGGCACGACAACTTACGTCGTCTGTCCACCGGGCACAGCCACGGCACCCTGTAGCGGACAAGCCATCACCCTGCCCAACATGGACAATGGCCTTCTGACCGAAGGCCGCATCAACCCCAACTTGGGCGAGATCAATGAACTGATCAGTCCGGCCCAGAACTACTACAACTCATTCTTTGTGCAAGCACAGCGCCGCATGTCACAAGGATTTTCGATGCAATTCTCCTACACCTTCGCTAAGAGCATCATGCTCGACGGGATGGACTTCAACAATCAGTTCGACTTCAGCAACACTCACGCTCCCTCCCTGTTGGACCAGCGGCATCGCATCAGCGTCGCGGCGGTGTATGTGCCCAGGCTGGAAAAACTCACGGCTTCGGACGCCGGCCGCGCCGTACTCTCCGGTTGGAGGCTTAGCAGTGTGATGGACTTCTCCTCGGGTCGCCCCTACGCGGGATTGTTGAGCCCGGCATGCACCAGTTCCACGCTGTCATTCAGCAACTGCGACGGTGCCAACGGCAACTTGAACGATTCGGCCTTTAATCAAGATACCGCGAACACCGCAGGAGGCATCAATGGCGCCGGCCCCTCGCCTGGAACCGGCCTGAATTCGTTCTACGGCCCGTGGCTGGAGAGGATCGACGTTGGACTGGCCCGCAGCTTTGCCGTCCGCGAGGGCAAGGAACTGCAATTTCAAGTGCAGGCTTTCAATCTGTTTAACCACGCCAACTACTACGTGCAGAACGGCGACGGCATCAACCAACTTCAATACAACCCCATTGGCACGAACTGCGGCGACGGTGCGACCCTGAACCAGACCTGCTATCTGGTGCCGAACTCAGGCCCGGGCAATTTCGGCACGTTGCAGGAGATCAGTCCTAACGGTCTTCCGCGGGTGTTGCAGTTTTCAGCACGATTCACGTTCTAGACCCGCAAGCAGGAGGATTTCTGGACTTTAACCCCCGGTTCTTAGACCGGGGGATGACAACTTCGCGTCATCCTCGATAAAGCTCCTTGCTTTCTATCCATCGATGGTTTAAAACTCAGCCGAATCATTTCTTCACATCTTATGTGCCGTCCCGAGCCCGCCGTCCAAAATTCGGACTGGCTGTACCCTTTCCTCGCCGGCCTTTTCGCGCTTTCCCAGGAGAATTCTCGATGAAATCGCGCACACTGGTCTCGCTCGCGTTCCTGTGTCTTTTTCTTTCCACCTTCGCCTTCGCGCAAGGCGCATCCACCGGCGATCTGCATGTGACGGTTAAGGACCCGAAGGGCAGTCTGGTCGCCACCGCTACAGTCACCGTCCGCGACGTGGCCAAGGGTTTGGAACGGGCTGCCACCGGCGACGGCCAGGGTGGCTACAGCGTCCATCTGTTGCCCCCCGGCACCTACTCGGTGACGGTTGAGGCCAGTGGCTTCGCCAAAGTCGATGCCAGCGGCGTCAATATCACCGTCGGCGGGATGGCGGAACTGCCCGTCACGCTCAACGTGGCTACCGGACAGGAAGTCATCGAGGTCACATCGCAGGCGGAGTTGGTCGAAACCACGCGCAGTTCAACGACCGACACCATCGGTCAGCGGCGCATCGACAATCTCCCCATCAACGGCCGCAATTACATCAACTTTACCCTGACCGATTCACAAGTGGTGCGTGACAATGCTCCCAACACCGGAGCCGCGCCGACCTCCGGCCTGAATATCAGCGGCCAGCGCGCCCGCTCCAACCTGGTCAACGTGGATGGCGCCGACGCCACCGACAATTCCGTCAATGGTGTCCGCTCCACCGTCTCGCAAGAAGCGGTGCAGGAATTCCAGATCATCACCAACAGCTATGCCGCGGAGTACGGACGCGCGGCAGGCGGCGTTGTGAACATCATCACCCGCTCGGGATCCAACGATTTCCACGGCGACGTCTTCGGATACCTGAGAAATCGGGATTTCCAGGCAGTCAACCCCTTCAGCACCGTTCCCAATCCGGCTTATACCCGAGTGCAGGGCGGGACCGCCTTCGGTGGTCCAATCAAGAAGGACAAGACTTACTATTATTTCTCCTACGAAATAACCCGGCGTCATGAAACTGGATTCTCCAGCATCGGCCAGGGAAATTTTGGATTAGAGCCGTTCGACACTTCATCCATCGCAGGCGGAATATTTCCCTTCGGCACCATCGAGGCAACTCCTCAGCAAGCGGCGTTCTTGCAGGGCCTTACACCCGCTCAAATCGGTGCCATCGGACCGGCGAATTTAGCCCAATACATCGCCCTGGTCGGCGGATCGTCAGGCATGGCCGTCAACGGGATTTGGCCTGCCGGCTTGGTCCAGGGACTAACCGGCGGTCTGCTCTCCACCTTCGCCGGCTTCCCTACCACTTGCCCCCCGCCCGGCCCGTGTTTCATCCCTGCCTCTTATCAGTCCTTGGCTTCGCAGGAAGGAAATTTTCCAGTCTTCGAGGGAACCAGCCTTTGGTCGCTGAGAATCGACCACAACGTGAACACCAATAATCGCCTCACCTTGCGCGCCAATGTCAGCCCCAGCACCGTCACCGGAATCGAAGTTAGCGGTCAGGACCAGCCCTTTGGCCAGAACGCCTACTCGCGTACCTCCGAGCAAACTTATCGTGACGTTGCCGGCGTCTTTCAGGACACCTGGACCCTCGGTGCTAATAAGGTCAATGAATTCCGCTTCCAATATGCGCGCCGAGGATTGTCATACTTCTATAACACGCAAATCCCCGGAGGCGCCGATCCCGCTGTCAACATTCCCGGCTTCGCCTATTTCGGCCGCGAACCTTACTCCTATATCCAACGCGTCGAACAGAGATATCAGTTCACCGACAATTTCTCCTGGACCCTCGGCCATCACGACACCAAGTTTGGCGTGGACTTTAACTACCTTCCGATAACCGCCACCTTCACCGTGAACTACGGCGGCGTCTACGACTTTGGCAGCGTCTCGCCGGTCGCCGGATTGCCCGCACTCAATGGCGTGCAGGCCTACGGCGCTGGCATTCCCGGAGATTTTATTCAAGGCCTGGGCAGCCCCAGCGACTCGTTCTCCAACAAACCGCTGGGCTTTTTCTACCAGGATTCATGGCGTGCCTTTCCCAATCTGACGCTGAATCTGGGTGTTCGCTATGATGTCGAATTTCCGCCGCGATTCGCGCCGCCCACCGGCATCGGCCTGCAAGGCTACAACTTTCTCGGAGTGCAAAAAGGAATCCAGACCGACACCAACAATGTCCAGCCCCGCATCGGTGTTGCCTGGGACCCCAAGGGCGATGGTAAAACCGTCATCCGCGCGTCGTATGGACTCTTCTACGACCATCCTCTGCTCGGCCTATATTTCTTGGGCGACGCCTCCGACGGCTCCAGCAGCGGCCAGTTGGCCTTCCCCGGCACCGAAGCTTGTAGCGCCGGGCCAGGCAACCCCGCCAATCTGAATGCGATTCCAATCTTTCAAGGACTCGTCAATACCCCTGGCTGCTCTCCCGGCCCCGCGGGCCTCATTCCCGCGCTCGGTTATCTTCCGAACCAGCAGCAATTCCAGTCCCTTAACTTTCCACAGTCGCTTTTTCTCAACCAGAACTACATTACCGCTGGATTCCCGCTGATTTTCCAACCCTTCGGATATCCGCAAGCCAAGAACTTCGTTTACGCCTATTCCCAGCAGGCGAACCTCACCCTTGAACGCGATCTCGGCGGCGGATACTCCCTCAGCATGGCCTACAACTTCAATGGCGGACGCCATCTGAATCGTCCTATCAACGCCAACACCATCCGCGGCGATCTTTTGATCAAGAACTTGAATGCCGCCATCGCCGCCGGGAAGAACGTGGCGACCGATAGCCCGCTGTTGGTGAGCGGCTGCGGAGTCGGCTCTGATGGGCCTTACGTTCCCGCGGCTCTGGTCAATTTCTTCCGCCCGTCCGGTCTGAATCCGGCGATCGCCGAAGCTCTTATTGCCGGCGGTCTGGGCCCGTGCGTCCAGTTGGCCAACTCCGTTTTGCAAGCCGAGGGACTCAATGCGACTTGCAATCCCGCCAACGGACTTACCGGCTGCGTGCCCTTCGGCGACATGGACGCCAACTATTCCAACGGCAGTTCCATCTACAACGGCTTTACCACCAATCTTCGCAAGCGCTTCAGCCGCAAGTATGAATTTCTCGCGTCGTACACCTATTCCCATTCCATTGACGACTCCACCGATCTCCAATCGACACTGACGCCCCAGGACAGTTATTATCCCGGTTTCGATCGCTCCAACTCCACCTTCGATCAGCGTCATCGTTTCGTCTTCAGTGGCGTCTATCAGTCGGGCAAAGTCGGCGGCAGCCCCTTCGCCAGCAAGCTTCTGAGCAATTGGACCCTGGCCCCACTCATCGAACTTTCTTCGGGACGCCCCTTCAACATCGTCACTGGCAACGGCGACAATCTACAGCTCTCTTCGCTCACCAGCCGGCCAAACGTCGTGCCTGCCGGAACTCCCACCAACGTTTGCGGATATCCCACGGTTCCTTCCAAGTACTCGCCTTCCGGCTACCTGCAAGAGGTCTGCAGTGTAGCCTTCGCAGTTACAGGGACCAACCCGACCCTCCTGCAACTTGACGGCACTCTCGGCCGCAATGCCGGGATCACACCCTGGACCGTGTTTAACGACATGCGCGTCGCCCGGCGCATCTACTTAAACGAACGCTTCAACCTGGACTTAATCGCCGACACCTTCAACATTGCCAATCGCTTCAACGTATCCGCCGTCAGTCCGCTGTTCAGCAATGCCGGACTGCCCACCGCGGCTTACGATCCGCGCCAGTTTCAGTTCGCCGTGAAAGTAAATTGGTAAATCCGTAGGGCGGACACTCTTGTCCGCCGCCGTTGCAGTTGCTTTTGATCTAAGCTCTCGATCTAAGCTCTTGACCTTAGCTTTTGATCTTAGCTTTAGATCAGAAACCATATCGCTGGACAAGATATGATGGGCCAGATTTAACCGCCAATGACCGACGCACCGAGCTCGTCCCCAACTACGCCAGACAATTCGCCACTCGCGGACCCACCTCGCCCCGCCTACACCATCTTCACCGGGCCGAACGGCCTCCGCGCGGGATGGCGTCTGCTGATCTTTTATGCTTTTGTCGTCGCCATATTCACCATCATGCTCGGAGTGCTTAAGCTCCTGCACGCCGGTAGGCAGGCCCAGGTTTCTCAACTCACGCCCCTGGGTCTTACCATTACCGAGTCGTCCATCCTGATCGTGGCCCTGCTCGCCGCCCTGATCATGTCGAAGATCGAACGCCGGAAATTCTCCCGCTACGGGCTAACTCTTCGCGGCGCCCTAGGAAAAGACTTCTGGAAGGGCTGCATCTGGGGATTCGTCTCCATCAGCGTTGCGCTTTTAGGGATCTTCGCCTTTCACGGCTTCCGCCTCACCGGCCTCGCCATTCACGGAACCACCGTCATCGCCGCCACCGCCGCCTGGAGCCTTACCTTCCTCATCGTCGGACTCTCCGAGGAGTTCGCCTTCCGCGGCTATCAGCAATACACCCTGACCTCGGGGATCGGCTACTGGCCTGCGGCATTTGTTTTGTCCGCACTCTTCGCCGTCGCCCACATGGGCAATAAAGGCGAAACCATCTCCGGCTTGCTATCGGTCGTCATCTTCGGATTACTGTTTTGCCTATTCCTCCAGCGCACCGGCAATCTCTGGTTCGCCGTCGGGTTCCACGCCGGATGGGATTGGGGCCAGACCTTTTTCTACGGAGTGCCCGATAGCGGCATTCTCCCCTATCACAATTTGTTCAATTCAGCCTTTGACGGGCCTAGATGGCTCACCGGAGGAAGCGTCGGCCCCGAAGCCAGCGTCTTCACGCCGATCGCGCTTCTGCTCGCCGCAATCTTTTTCGCCAGCCGCTACCGCGAAGTCAGATATCAAGCCCCGTAGCCTGCCTTTTTCGAACCGGCTACGGCGTGATTTCGAACGCGACGCCGCCGCCATACGTGCCGCCGGTTGCGGTTGTGCCGTAGAGATTTCCCTTACCATCGAGGATGAGATCGGCGTCGGGTTGAGCGCCGTCGGAACCGGTGAACGTGTGCAGGACCGTATACTCCCACTTGCCGCCGGGACGCGGAGCCAGTTTGTAAACTAGGCCGCAGCCGCAATCACTGTCGCCGCCAGCGATCGTCGTGCCGTAGAGATTTCCGGCGGGGTCCATGACGACGCCGGCCGCGGGTTCGACGCCATTTGTGCCTCCCTCGAAGCTATAGAGGATAGTTTCCTTCCAGTGGCCGTTTGAGCCCGGTGTCACCCTAAACACCGCGCCATAACCGGTTGAGCCGCCGCCCGCTGTGGTGCCGTAGAGACTACCAGAGGCGTCAATCGCCAGCGCTCCGACTCCCGGGGACTCTCCGTCGCCGTTCTGAATGCCGAAAGTATGCGTGATGGTTTCGGCCCATTTTCCATCTGCTTTTCTGTGCAACTCGAAAGAGATGCCGCAGCCACCTCCGCAGCCCCCACCCCCGCCCTGCTCGGTGATCCCATAGGGATTGCCGGAGTGGTCCAGGGTAAGCCCCGCAAAGGGACCCGAGCCGTCGCCGTCCTTGCCTGTGAAGTCGTGAAGCGCATTCTCCTTCCATCCGTCAGTTCCATGCGACAGTTCGAAGGCCGTGTCTGCCGTACCAAAGAGATTTCCTTTTTTGTCCATGACCACACCGGCGTAGGGGCAGCAGCCCCGGCTGTCGAAGCTGAACCGGTGGATGACGGTCTCCTTCCAGCCGTCGGCTCCACGCACCAACTGGAAGACGGTGCCATACTTGTAGTCTCCGCCGCCGCCCCCGGTTGTACCGTACAGGCGGCCGGTTGCGTCGACAATCAGGCCGCTTGTGGGGCCCTGGCCGTCATTGGGCCAGGAGGGAAACTCATGCAGCACCTTTTCGCTCCAACTGCCAGAGCCCCGCATCAGCTCAAAGACAATACCGTGCCCATGGGCTCCGCCCCCACTGGTTGTGCCGAATACATTGCCCTTCGCGTCGAGCGCCAGATTGCCCCAGAGGCCGGCTCCGTCGTTGCCCGAGCCGAAGGCGTGCAGCACTTTATACTTTGGCGCGGCCCAGGCGGAGTTTGCCAGAAGCAGCGCCCCAATAAAAGCTAACGCGATGCGGATAAACATGGGCCGGGGCATGCACGCCTCCTGATTGCCAGGATGCCTGACACGCAGAAACCGTGCCAGATCATCGTGCGGGGTTTTAGAATACCACCAAAGTTCGGAAAAGGATCGGAAACTTAGGGCGAACTCAGGCCTGCTTGGACCTACGCCCGCCCTTATCAGTCCCTTAGTCCTGAAGGTCGATATTGTCGTCGTCAGGGTCGGCCGGTGTAAAGCCCGAGCCAAAGCAGCCCGAGGTGTTGGGTACTATGAAGCATTCGGTCCCGTAGCCAGTTGTTATGGTAAATGGTGCGAAGGAGGTGGCTTGCTCGTTGAAGTTGAAGAAATCTGCGAGTGAGTAGGGCATCGCGCAGTTTGGACCGCACACGGTGGGGCCGTCAGGGGCGTACCAGTCAGCGTAGGGATAAGAGGGGCTGATCCCTCCATTGCCGCCCAGCGGATTCCCGCCGCTCCCGAAGGCGTATTCGATGAAATTCAGAACGCTCCCGAAGTCGTGTATATACGGCTGCTGCTCATTGGGGCAGGAGAGTTCGCCGGATGCCCCACAGGCACCCGAGATATAACCGGACGACCCTTGCGGGCGGTAGTTGTAGGCGGAGACGACCATGAGCGGAACTCGGAAGCCGTAGACGTACTCGTTGGCCGTTCCGTTAGGGTAGCCGAGACACGCACCGTTTGGTGCCGGGGTGCATTTGTACGGTAGCACGTGGTCGTACCACCCACCCCAGTCATCCCATGTAATAAGAATGACCGTGTTCTTCCAGTAGCCACAGTCCTTCAGTTGCGTGCCGCTGTTGTTATAACCGCCGCCGACGGCGTTGACGATGGCAGCTACCCAATCTGGCCCGCCGTTGTTGGTGCCCTGCTGGCCGTGATCAGACCAGTTTCCGTCAGGAACGACCCAGCTTACGGCAGGAAGATCGCATTGGGGCTGTTTGGGATCGACTCCAAGGTCGGTAAGGATGGGCGAGTAGCTGTTGGCATAATTGGGCGCGTTGGGGAAAACACTCTTCACGTTGTTGACCCAGTCGCTGCCTTTGCACGAACCACCGCTCAAGCCGCAGATTGAAGAAATCGCGTTGGGCGCCGTCCAAAGGCCGGTCGCGACTGGGCTGCTCAGGTTTTTTCCTGCGGCGTGCGAGTAGTACTTCCAGCTTATGTTATTGGCATCGAGCAGGTCGACCAACGTTTTATGGTTATAGCAAGGGTAACCGTTCTGCCAGGAATAGGATTCGTCCCCGTGCGGA
Organism: Terriglobales bacterium; assembly: GCA_963700175.1. Lineage (GTDB taxonomy): Bacteria > Acidobacteriota > Terriglobia > Terriglobales > Acidobacteriaceae > DASVWZ01. The sequence continues at coordinate 1,802,605 of CAVOWN010000015.1, read as the reverse complement.
TCAATATCTTCAATCTGTGTGCCTGTGGCTGTGCATCCGTACGGCACGCCCTTAGCAACCGCATTCTCCGCGGCGAACCACTGCCAGCAATCGGGATTAGGGCCGCAGCTGGTTGAGTCGTCATAAAAATCCGGGGCCGAAGTTCCCGAAAGCAGGAACTGGTGCGCGGGGAAGCTCGGGCCCTGATTCGTTTGAAACATGTAGTTGGCGTAGCCATATTGCTAGGCGATTTTGAAATACGGGGCCACGTCCGATGATTGGACATAGGTGTACTCCGGATAACTCATGGTGCAGCCTTTGGTGGAAATCTTACAGGCCCCGTCCATGGCTCCGCCGTTGTAGGTGGAAGCCCACGAAGGTTCGTGGCTGTGGTCTGGGTCGCAGGAGTTTCCCAAGTTTATTGATTGCAGTGGGACCGTATAAGGGGCCACGCTGTAGCATTGCCCATTCTGGACGAGATCCGCTCCGGGCAGTTGACGTTGGCTGTTGAATGCATCGCTGCCAAACAGGTTGTCCGGGGTGCGGTTTTCCTGGATGACAATGATCACGTGTTGGATTTGCGGGATGTTGTTGGTCTGGGCGAGCGCTGGCACCGCCGCCAGTGTAATCAGAAGAGTCAGCTTGGTTGCGAGTTTCATGGGCGCGAATCTCCTTCGTTCAAAACTAAATTGAGATATTCCTGGGGCCCGGACTTTGACTCGAAGAAAAGCCTTTGAATCGCAGTGGCACAAATTATGCGCCGAGAATTTCAGTTGTCAACGAAAATCAGGGCGGAGAAAATTGTCTAAGTCTTAGACAGGACGCGACTCGAGCGTCCTGCTGGATTGCTATACTTTCCCATGTCCGACATCACCCCTCCAACCACTCGCACCCGCCTGGTGCGCGAACCCGAACGCGCCGTTTATGACCGCACCGCAGCCTACGCAATCCTCGACCAAGGCTTCATCTGCCACGTCGGATTCGTCTCCGACGGCCAGCCATTCGTCATTCCCACCAGCTACGGCCGGTGCGAGGACAACCTTTACATCCACGGCTCGGCGGCCAGCCGCATGTTGCGCCATCTCGCTCAGTCCCTCCCGGTTTGCGTCACCGTGACGCTTCTCGACGGATTGGTCCTGGCCCGTTCCATCTTCAATCACTCCATGAATTATCGTTCGGTCGTGGTGCTGGGGAACGCCGTGCTGGTCGACGATCCGGCGGAAAAATTAGAGGCCCTGCGCCTGCTCTCGGAACACATTCTTCCCGGACGCTGGAATGACTCGCGCCAGCCCAATGAAAAAGAGCTCAAAGCCACCTCGGTCCTGCGCCTGCCGATCAACGAATTTTCCGCCAAAGTCCGCCAAGGCCCGCCCATCGACGACGAAGCCGATTACGCATTTCCTACTTGGGCCGGAGTAATCCCGTTGGAAACGATCGCCGGAATTCCAATCAACGACCCGCTCCTCGATCCGCCGCGTGAAGCGCCGGAGTATGCGAAGAACTACAAACGGGGATAGGGGCTTTAAGCCGACCCCCGCGCTCGCCTGCCCGGTCGCTTCCGCGCCAATGAGTGAAGTCGAGATTTAAGCCCGACGCACGCTATAGAATAAGTGGGTGGCGATACGCTTCTTGCTAAGCCTAACGAAGCGGGCGGTGACAATCAGCCCATGCGTCTTGCTGATCCCGGTGCTTTTCCTCTCCGGACTGGGATTCGCCGATTCTGTGGTTCAGCAATGCGAATTCGATTCGCTGGAGGCCACCTTCCAGGCAACTGACGGTCCTGGCAATAGCTACACGGTCGCTATGAACCCGTTTCCTGGCGGAGCGAAAGAGATCAACGCATGGCTGCGCGAACTGCGTGACGAAGAGAACAGCTAACGGTGAGGACCGCGATCGATAGCGGCCCGTACCGTCAATACTTCGCGAAGCTCCGCTTAGTTTGACCGGCGAAAAGCAACCGCTCGCATTCCCGACCGCACTTTCGCGCGACAACTGGCTAAGTTTTTCTTACGGTATCAGCAATATTTTCCCTGTAGTTTTTCTGCCTTCCAAGTCCCGGTGCGCCTGTTCCGCCTGGGCCAGCGGATACTTATACTCGATCCGCAATTTGAGCTTACCGGCCGCAATCATACCGAACACTGCGCTTGATCGCGCGACCAACTCTTCGCGAGTGGCAATGTAATTCACCAGCGTCGGACGCGTCACGTACAGCGATCCTTTTTGCGATAACTGGATCAGGTCAAACGGAGGCACCGCTCCACTCGATCCGCCAAACAATACCATCATGCCTCGCGGACGCAGCAGGTTCAGTCCTTTCTCGAATGTGGTCTTGCCCACCGAGTCGTACACCACATCGACGCCCTTATTCGCCGTCAGACGCTTGGTCTCGCTCTCAAAATCCGTCTGCGTATAAAGGATGACGTCGTCCGCTCCCGCCTGCCGCGCCAGCTTGGCTTTTTCTTCGGTCGAGGTCGTGCCAATCACCCGCGCTCCAATGTTGTGTGCCATCTGCGTCAGTAAAAGCCCCACGCCGCCAGCGGCGGCTTGCACCAGCGCGGTCTCACCTTTCTTCAAAGAATAGGTATCATGCGACAAATAATGCGCCGTCATGCCTTGCAGCATGGCGGCCGCAGCCTGTTGCTCGCTCACGCCTGCCGGGATCGGCACAACGCGGTCCGCCGGAACCGCCGCATACTCGGCGTATGATCCCATGACGCTGGTCCACGCCACCCGGTCGCCAACCTTCACGTCCTTCACCTCAGCGCCGACGGCAGATACCGTCCCCGCGCCTTCCTGTCCAATCACAAATGGCAGCGGAGCTTTGTAGCGTCCCTCGCGGTGATATACGTCGATAAAATTCACTCCCGCGGCGGCAATTTTCACCACCACTTCATGCAGCCCAGGCTGCGGAACCGGCAAATCGACAACTTGCAGCGCTTCCGGTCCGCCCGGCTTCATAACTTGAATGGCTTTCATATTTCACTTCGATTCCTTCCCTCGCACAAACGCTTCCGAAATCCTAGCTTAAACTGGAAGGCCGTCATCCTGAGCGGAGCCGTTCTTCAGGCGGAGTGAAGGATCTCGCGTGGAGTTCCAGAACCCACTGTGCCGCCCCCCGCGTGACTTTCGTACCAACAGCTTTCCTGCCGTTGTCATCTAAACTAGTCGCAGCGTGCGCACTTTCTTCCTAATTCTATTGCTCGCCGTTCTCGCCGTCGGAGGCTGGCTCGCCTGGGCACTCATGCTTCCGGTAACTCCATCCGGCCAGCAATTCGTGCTGCTCCACCCCGGATATTCCACTCGCCGCATTGCGACCGAACTCCAATCCGCTGGAGTCATTCGCAACGCAGATGCCTTCATTCTCTGGCATTACCTGCATCGCCGCCGGTCGTTAAAGGCCGGCGAATATCTGTTCGAGAAAACCGCGACCGCCGTCGACATTCACTCACGCCTCGTCCGCGGAGACATCTATGTGCACACGGTCGTGATTCCCGAAGGCTTCAATATCTTCGATATCGCGGACGCCATCCAGAACGCCGGCCTCGGGTCCAAAGAAGATTTTCTGAAAGTCGCAACCTCTAATACGGCGCTGATCGCCGACCTCGCCCCCGACGCCACTTCCCTTGAAGGATACCTTTTTCCCAGCACCTACGAATTCACCCGCACTCAGACGATGGACGAGATGGCAGCCGCCATGGTGCGCCAGTTTCGCCAAGTCGCCCGCGAAATCGGATTGACCGCTGACTTTCAAAAGACGGTCACCATGGCTTCCATCGTCGAAAAAGAAACCGGCACGCCAGAAGAACGCGCTGAAGTCGCCAGCGTTTACTACAACCGGCTGAACACCCGAGTCCCTTTGCAGGCCGATCCCAGCGTCATCTATGCCGAACTTTTGCAAGGCGCCTACACCGGCGCATTGCACCATAACGATATGCAGTTCAACTCCGCTTATAACACCTACACCCATGCCGGACTTCCGCCCGGCCCCATCGCCAATGCCGGCAAAAGCGCTCTCGAAGCCGCCATGCATCCCGCCTCCACCGACTATCTTTACTTCGTCGCCGACGGCAACGGCCATCATCGCTTCGCCCGCACTCTGGAAGAACACAACCGCAACGTCGCCGCCTACCGTAAAATCATGGCAAAAAAGTAAAGCTCCGCAGCCGTCCCGCAGCCGTCCACGCCCCTACTTCTGCATCGCCCCATCGCTTATACTCATCTAAACCCCAACTTGTGAGATATCTCTAGTTTATTCATGCAGTTGCCGACCCGATACCGAGCCATCTTCCTTTTCCTGGCGATTCTTCCTCCGCTGGGCTGCCTGTTCCGCTCCCGCAAAGTTGAACAGCCTTTCGACATCAACCAATTCAAAACCGCAACCCAACAGCAATTGATCGACTACATTAACGGCCAGGCCGCCCGCGTCCAGAGCATGCAGGCCACGGTGGATATCGACACCACCGTCGGAGGCGTCAAGAAGGGCAAAGTCACTGATTACCAACAAGTCCGCGGATATGTGCTGGCCCGCAAGCCCTCCATGCTGCGCATGATCGGACTTCTCCCCATCGTGCGCAACAAGGCCTTCGACATGGTCAGCGACGGCAATGAGTTCAAGCTCTGGATTCCCCCCAAGAACCGCTTCGTCGTCGGACGCAATGACATCCCAAGTTACAACCCGGCCCAGCCTCTGGAAAATCTTCGCCCTCAGCATCTCTACGATGCCTTGCTGCTGCGCCATATCGATCCCGAGAAAGAAATCGCGGTCCTCGAGAACGATACGGAGATCCCTTCCGATCCCAAGAGCAAGACCGCCGTGCGCGCCGACTACGTCATTGATGTGATTGCCCGGACCGATCACGGCTGGCGTCTCTCGCGCAAAATCGTTTTCCGGCGCACCGACCTTCTGCCTCACCGCCAGCTTCTTTATGACGAAAAGGGAAACGTCGCCACCAACGCCGCCTACGAAAATTACAAAGATGCAAGTGGCGTGAATTTCCCTTGGCAAATCGAGATCGCGCGGCCGCAGGAAGAATACGACATCACCTTGACCATCATTAAATTGGACCTCAATCTTCCGCTGCCTGACGACAAATTCACGCTGGAACAACCGGTCGGAGCCGTGGTCGTACATCTCGATCAACCGCAACCGGGGACCTCCGCGACCCCATCAGGCGCTTCAATTCAGTAGAATTAAACTCGACCCGCACAACACCCAATCATGAACAAAATGATCTTCGCCAACCTCACTCACCGGCCCGTACGGTCGTTAATCAGCATTGTCGCCATTGCGCTTGAAGTCACGCTGATCCTGCTAATCGTCGGCCTCTGCCTCGGCGTGCTCAATGACTCCCGCGCTCGCCAGGCCGGAATCGGCGCGGATGTAATTGTCATGCCGCCCGGATCGTCATTCATCGTCGGGCTGACCGGCACACCCATGTCCATCAAGGTCGGAGACATCCTGGCCAAGCTTCCCCACATAGTGACCGTGGCTCCGGTGGTAACGCAGATTTCCACTGCTGGCGCGCTCGAAGTAATCGCCGGCATCGATCTCAAAAGCTATGAGAACCTCGACGGCCCCTTTCGCTATCTGCAAGGCGGCCCCTTCGAGGGCCCGAACGATGTGCTGGTCGACGACCTGTTTGCCCGCGCGAAAAACGTCAAAGTCGGCGACAGCCTTGAGATCCTGAACCACAACTTTCGCATCTCCGGGATCGTGGAACCGGGCAAGGGCGCGCGAAAATTTCTGCAAATCAGCACCCTCCAGGACTTGATGGGCGCTGAGAATAAGGCCTCGCTCTTTTATCTGAAGCTCGACAATCCGTCGAATGCCGACGCGGTCGTGGACGAGATCAAGAAGGTCCCCGGAATGGAGCACTATGTCGCTTCCTCCATGTCTTACTACCTGTCCATGATGACCACCAGCAACTACCCCGGACTCTCGAAGTTCATCGATTTCGTGGTGGGCATCTCCGTGATCATCGGATTCATTGTCATCTTCCAAGCGATGTACACAGCCGTGATGGAGCGGACCCGCGAAATCGGGATCCTCAAATCGCTGGGAGCCTCGAAACTGTATATCGTGAACGTCGTTCTGCGGGAGACGGTCTTGCTCGCTATCGGCGGAATTCTTGCCGGCGTCGGGATCAGCCTGCTGGCGCGGATGGGCATCCACAGCCGCATCCCGACCTTGCCTGTGGTCGTCACCGGCGGCTGGATCCTGCGTGCCGCTGCCATCGCTATCGTAGGCGCGGTTCTAGGCGCGCTCTACCCAGCCTACAAAGCCGCCCAGAAAGATCCCATTGAGGCCTTGGCCTACGAATAGGTAACGGCCTCTTTTTTATGGGAAACGAGTCGGCGCTTATCGTTTTCGTTCCCGCCGCCTGACTAAAGCTACCCTCAAAGGCACTCCGGGAAATCCCGCGCCCCGCGTACACTATGATGTCGTCGACAAGGGTGAACGAGGGCCGAACCATGATTGCTGTCCATGACGAACTTCTCCGAGATTTTCAAGAGTTTGCCAGCCACGCTCCGACCGCCGAATCACTGATGCAGCACATCTCCCACACCCTGCATGAAAAAATGACGCGCTATAACTGGATCGGCTTCTATCTGGTCGACCCTTCCGACGCCAGCGTTCTGCTCGTCGGACCCTTCGTCGGCAGCTTTACTCCCAATGCCCGCATCCCACTCGACACCGGACTCTGCGGCGCCGCCGCCAGCACCGGACAGACCGTGCTGGTGCACGATGTCTCCGCCGATCCCCGTTATCTTTGCGGATCGCCCATGGTGAAGTGTGAGATCGTCGTCCCCATCTTCTCCAAGAAAAAACTCGCGGCTGAACTCGACGTGGAAAGCTATTTTGCGGGAACATTTACAGACCCGGAGAAAAACTTCGTCGAAGCCTGCGCCGCCGTGGTCGGAGATTACCTGGGTAGAACATAAAACTGTTCTCATGCACGTGGCCTATCGAGCGATTCGATTCATGTCCGGCGCGAAACGCTAAGTTCGCGTCACCGTGGAAGGGCACGGATTCGAGCCGTGCCGTAGGAACCCCTGAAAAGACTGGTGCTTTAGCCCCTGAGGCTCATCGACGCGGCGACAACATTTGTACCAACGATTGAAAATCCGACGGAGCCTCGCAGTCAATAGAGACGCTCTTGCCCGACCGTGGATGAGTAAACTCCAGATGCCCGGCATGAAGCGCAACGCGAGCAATCCGTCGCTCGGCCGCCTCCGCCGGATGATACTTTCTGTCGCCAATGACGGGATGTCCAATCGCCGAAAACTGCACCCGAATCTGGTTCTGCAATCCCGTCACCAGCGTCACTCGCAGTAGCGACGCCGTCCGCAACTGCCGCTCGACCGAATACCGAAGTTCAGCCCGCGCCGCCTCCGGCCCGCGCTCGCTGGTCAACTTCTGGAACATTCCCTCGCGCCGCAAGTAGTGCACCAGCGTGGCTTCCTTCGCGGCGAGGTGTCCGCGAATGACTGCCAGATATTGTCTTACCGGAGTGTGCTCAAGAAATTGCCGAACCAGCGCATCACGGTCACGCTCGGTCTTAGCAAACAGCAAAATCCCGGAAGTAAAACGATCGATGCGATGCACGACATAAGCTTTCTGTCGCCGAGACTTCAATTCTGCCGAAAGCAGCGACCAAGCCGACGCCGTATCCGATCCTTTAATCGGCACCGCCGGAAGCCCGGCAGGTTTATTGATGGCCACGACGGCATCGTCCTCAAAGAGGACCTCGATTCCCCGCGAAGAACGCCCCCGCCAGCGATCCGCGTTCCGTGGCCGCTCCGCTCGTGCGTGGATTCTTCCTCATCCATCGCTATGTTATCAATATCGCGTTAAGTGGAAGGGCACGAGTTCACGCTTGCCGCTCAGCCGCTGGGATTGTGTTCGCGCGTAGCAACTTGGGGTGGTTCCTTGAGATTAGGGGACACTTCACGACAGGATCCTACGCCGCTTGCGTCGCCTTCGCCGCCGCCCGATCCACCAGCGCCGTCCGCGTATACGTATATCTCATGCGATGGATCACCGTAATCGTCGAGAGCACCGCAATTATCCACAGCACCGGAGCCATGCGGTTGAACAAAGCTCCAATAATCACCAGCACCAGGCGTTCCGGACGCTCCATAAATCCCACGCGGCAAGAGCCGATCAGCGATTCTGCCCGCGCCCGCGTATAGCTCACCATAATCGCGCTGATCATGACAAACGCCGTCAGCACCACATAGAAGAAACGATCGCCGCGAGCATAGTAGACAAGCAGACCCAAAAACTGCGAGGCGTCACTATAACGATCAATGACTGAATCGAAGAACCCGCCAAAGCGAGTCACTTGGTTACTCGCGCGCGCCACCGCGCCATCCACCAGATCGAAGAATCCCGATCCAATAATCACCAATCCCGCCAGACGGAACATACGCGCCTGGTTATCGGCATTCGCGTATCCAAACAGGAATGCCGCAATGGTGTTTACCACCAGCCCGAAAAATGTCAGAACATTAGGGTCGATGCGGGTTAGAGCCAGCCAGCCGACAATCGCATCCAGCAGGACTTTGCACCCCCTGCCAAAGGTGCTGGTCCATGTCATGCAGTTTCAGCCTGGTCGTGGATCGTGCTCAAGCTCAGCACTTCCATCTCACGCGGGCCATTGGGAGTCACAAACGTCGCCGTCTCTCCAACTTTCTTATTGAGCAGCGCCCGCCCGATCGGAGAAGTAGTCGAAATCTTGCCTGCCGTCACGTCCGACTCCTCGCTGGTCACGATCTTGTATTCCACTTCTTCGTTCTTGGTGTTGTCGAACACCTTCACCGTGGAGCCAAGCCCCACTTTGTCGTGGGGAATGTTGTTCATGTTGATCATGGACAAGTCGGCGATCCGCTTCCCCAACTGCCGCATGCGCGCCTTCACAAACTCCTGGCGCTGCTTGGCCATGTGATACTCGGCGTTCTCGCTCAGGTCGCCGAGCGCCGCCGCCTTCTTGATTTCTTTGGGCAGATCGTGGACGAGCTCGTGCTCCAGCGCGTTCATCTCGTCCTGCAATTTTCGTTTGATCTGCTCAGTCATTCTCTCTCGGGATTATAACCCTCGGCAGCCAGAATAGGCGCGTTTTGCAGCGACCTAGCTGTTGAAACCGGCAATGCTGATTTGAAAGGGCATGGCTTTCAGCCGTGCCGCTAAGCGCCTCAAAAAATCAATCCGGCTCTAAGCCGGCTGAGACACCCTCAAATCATCTCAGCGATGAGGCCCCTGTGAACACCTGTGCCCTCTGTGGTTCATGGTTCTCTCTAGAAACAGAGGAAGCTTACCCAGCAACCTCAAACTCAGACAGATCCGGGAAGGGCAGGTTGCACTTCGCCAAGGCGTTGGTCAGCACTTCTTCAATCTGGTTGTCCTGGCAATTCTTCGCCATCGCCAGCTCGCTCACCAACAGATATCGCGCCCGCTCCAGCATCTTCTTTTCCCGAAATGAAAGCGCTTTGACCTTATTCAGTACGATCAGCCCCTTCAGCACCAGCGCCACATCGAGGAGCGACCCGGTCCGCATCCGTTCCGAATTCTCCCGGAACCGGTCCTTCCAGTCCGCGGCAGCCAGCGCTTCACCATCTTCCAGAAATGCGATGATCTTCAGGATTTCGCCGTTCTTCACCACGCGCCGCAGTCCCACGGCGGTCGCATTCTGGAACGGAATCATCACCTTTAGGCTGCTGGATTTGATCTTTAGGAGGTAGAACTTTTCGATCGTCTGACCATTGGTCCGGCTACTGATCTGCTCAATGATCCCGACCCCGTGGTTCGGATAAACGACGTTATCGCCTATGTGGAAACTGCTGTCGGCGTTCAACATTCTGGAACCACCTGGTTGGACACAGCGTTAGAGTACGACCACCCCTACGCCTAGTTTAGCCTAGCCACCATCGAAAGGCAATTTGCCGCTGCCCCGCGCATACCACCGCCGCCAACACCCTTTATTTTCATAAACATTACCAAGTCTGACTATGAAAACCTGCCGAAGCAGCCAGCACCAGCCCAATTCCAGCCGCAGGCGCCTCCGCGCAGGTCAGCGCCCGGTGCCGGCCCGTCGGCACTTGTTCGGCGGCAAGTACAACCGGGCAAATAGGCCGGCACTTATGCGTAGCCGATTTCCTCTGTGCCCCTCTGTGATCCCCGTGGTAAGGCACTTCGCCGCCACCCGAAAATCTCCGCCTATAATGACGAGGGTGTACAGCGACGCGAATCAAAACTCGGACGAACGCCCTGCCCACCCCCGCGTGCTTGGCTTAGATGTAGGTTCGCGCCGCATCGGGTTGGCTGTGTCCGACCCCTTAGGCTTGACCGCACAAGGCCTCGAAACCCTTCAGCGCCAAAATAAGCGCCTCGATTTCGAGAAACTCCAGCAAGTCATCCGCGAATATCAGGTTTCGGAGATTGTCGTCGGTTACCCCTTGCGCATGAGCGGTGAGGAAGGAATTCAGGCGGAGAAGATGCAGCTTTTCGCCGAAGAGCTTCGCCAGTGGTTCAAGCTCCCCGTTCACCTTTGGGACGAACGTTTGACCTCAACCCAGGCCAATCGCCTGCTCCGCGAAACCGACATGTCCATCCGACGGCGCGGCCAGGTCGTTGACCAGATGGCCGCCGTCCTCATCCTGCAAAACTGGATGGACTCCCGCGACGCCGGCTTCTCCGTCAGCACCCCGGAGCGGCCGTAGGTTCGGGCCCTTGATGGAATAAGCGCTGGGACGAATTTGGGGACAAACGAATTCGGAGATAAACACGTGAGAGTTCGGGGCAGACGGCCGCGAATGCGAGGTCAGTCGAACTTACGGGGCGTACTTCCGGTATAACTCATCGCTCTCATCTCGGCGCGCCCATACACTAACCACTTTATATCCAAGATCGCGTAAGGCCGCGAACCGATTGCGCCCCTCCATGAAGTAGATGTGGTCGTCACCTTCGTCAATGGCGATCTCCGAAGCTTCAAGTCCGCAATGTCCGTGTTGCTTGATCCATTTCTTGGCCCCCTGGTACCTCGACTCATCCCCAGGTTCGCCGCCCGAAGGGACGCGGTTGTAGCGCCAAGCCGCATCCAACTTCTCTACGCTTAGTCTGAGCATTACTCCTTTATCCGACCAGGGGGAACCACTCGGCGCGACGAAATCGAGTCTCTTCAGGCCCACGAATCCTCCTGTCCGTTAGCTGAGCCAGCCATGCTTCCTGTTCGTGGAGCATAGACACCGCGCATTCCACGAATTCGTCGACGGTTTCGTAGGATCCGCGCTGAACGTCCTGTTTTATCAAGTTCTCGAGCTCGGGCGGAAGGCGAATTTCCATACCGCTATTTTATTCCGGGCACGCAAAGCACCCTTTGTCTATGTCCGGAAATCCAGGGGAACAGTCCGCACCGGACCCCAATTATTTCCATCCGAGTCCCTCAAAGTAACCCAGGCCTGAGCCTTCCTGGCCCCCCCGTAACCTCTCCCGCCGGTTCCAAAAGTAACCCGGGCCACCCCCCTTGCGCATTGACCCATCATATTGAGGGTAGTAGCATGATTCATTGTCTGAACGGAAGCTAGCATCGTAAGTTATAGATAACGATGAAGATTACAAGGGCCCAATTTGGGATCGCGCTGGCGGCGCTGCTTTTAGGAGCCACCGCCTGCCAGACCGCCCAACATTCTACGGCGTTTATTCCCCGTCAAGCTGGCGCACCGGCAATCGCGCCCAGTGTGGCGCCGTCATCTCCATCCGCCCCCATCGCCAGTGCCGAAACTCCGGGACCTGAAGTCCACCTGCAAACCGAACCTGAATCTGATCCCGTCGCCGACCTCGTCGCCCAAGTCGAAAAGGAATATCAAGCCGGCCAGGACAACTACAAGAGCGGGCCATCTGGAAGCCGCCAAACAGAATTTTGATAACGCCTTCAACATCCTGCTGAGCAGTTCCCTCGACCTCCACTCCGACCCGCGCCTCCAGCAAGAGTTCGACCGCGTCCTCGATGGCGTCAACGGGCTTGAGATTCAGGCACTTCAGGAAGGCGACGGCTTCAACGAACAAAAGTCCGAACCCGCCCCCATCGATGAAGCCAACGACGTGACTTATCCCGTCGATCCCAGCATCAAGGCCAAGGCCGAAGCCGAAATCAGGGGTACGCACTCCGACTTGCCGCTGATGATGACCGATCCCGTAGCCAGCTATATCAACTATTTCTCCAATCGCGGGCGCGGCACCTTGGAACACGCTCTCGAGCGCAGCGGTCAATATCGCGAAATGATCCAGCGCGTCTTGAAAGAAGAAGGTGTTCCGCAGGACTTGATTTACCTCGCCCAAGCCGAATCCGGATTCCATCCTCTAGCGTTGTCCCATGCCGGAGCCCGCGGCATCTGGCAATTCATGGCCAGCCGTGCCCAAGGTTACGGCCTGCAGCGCGACTGGTGGATCGACGAGCGTCAAGACCCCGAGAAAGCCACCCGAGCCGCCGCCCATCACCTGCACGACTTGTACAACGAGTTCGGCGACTGGTACTTGGCCATGGCCGCCTATAACTCCGGCCCCGGCACCATACAGAGCGCGGTCAAACGCACCGGATACGCCGACTTCTGGGAGCTCTACAAACGCAACGTGCTCCCCAAGGAAACTCGCAACTACGTCCCTATTATTTTGGCCGTTACCATCATGGCTAAGAATCCCCAACAATACGGGCTACAGGATGTTGTTGCCGAAAAGCCGACGCCTTACGATTCGGTGAAGATCGATTATCCCGTCGATCTCCGCCTCGTCGCCGAATGTGTGGACGCCTCCGCCGCCACTTTGCAGGACCTCAATCCCAGCCTGCTTGCGCCTGACCACTCCCAAAGACCACGAATTTGATCTGCATCTGCCCGAGGGCACAAAGGACCGGTATCTAAGCACAATTTCAGCCATCCCGCCCGACATGCGCGTCTGGTGGAGATACCACAAGGTCGCCCCGGGCGACTCCTTGAACGCCCTGGCCCACACGTATCACACCACGCGGCAGGCCATCGCCGAAGCCAATAATCTGGACGGCGATAGCGACCTTAAGCCGGAAAGCAAGCTGATCATCCCCGTCGCCGCCGGCAAACATCCCTCTGGCGAAGAAGCCGTTCAATATTCGAAGCGTGCCACCGCCTACAAAATCCACAAGAACGACACGGTTCAGACCGTCGCCGACAACTTTGGCGTACCTCCTACAATGATTCGCCGCTGGAACCACCTGAAAGGTGACAGCCTTCATGGGAGACACGTTCTCTACGTCCATTTGCCGCAAACGCCCAGCACTACCGAGACCCTGGCGTCCGTCCCTAACCATAAGACTCATAAGACTTTACATATGGCCAAGGTTGAGACGCAAAACGCTTCCGTCCACCACAAAGTACGCAGCGGCGAGACCCTCTACTCCATCGCCACCTCTTACAACACCACCGTCGCCGCCCTCAAAGAAACCAATCGCAACATCGCCGTGCTCCGGCCCGGGATGATCCTGGTCATCGCTACCCCTAGCCGCTAGACTCGCACCCCCTCCGCATCGGACCGCCTCCAACTTTTTTCTGTTACTGCGAATTGAAAAACTCCTATGCTATAATCGCGACCCGCTGAGTCGTGTGCATCAAAATTTCAGCTGTACTTTTTTTTCGTAGAGCGCACAATGGGCTGCGCGGCACCGGCCCAGAGGTTGGACCAAAATTTCAGGAGGAGAAATGACCTTTTACGAAACCCTCTATCTAAGAGACGACGAAACCGACGAATTTGGAGAGAGCGGCGCTTACGGCGAACCGCTTGAGGAAGACTACGAGGAAGAAGAAGAGGAAGAAGAAGCCGAGCTTCCTGCCGGAGGCCCCGCAGCCGAAGAAGAGGACGCCGAAGACGAGTTGCCCACGCCCGCGCCAGTGACTACGGGAGGCGGTGGCGGATCGTCCTCCAGCCCCAAGAAGCCGGCAGCCAAAAAGGCGGCGAAAAAAGCTGTCCCCAAGAAAGCCGCTCCGAAGAAGGCTGCCGCGAAGAAGGCAGCTCCCAAAAAGAAAGCCGCAAAAAAGGCAGCCAAGAAAGCAGCCCCGAAAAAGAAGGCGGCCAAAAAGCCCGCAAAGAAAGCGAAAAAGGCAGCTCCCAAGAAAAAAGCAGCGAAGAAGGCCAAGAAGTCCGGCCGTCGCCGCTAGTCAAAACAAGCTTTGACGTTTTGTGCAACAACGTCCTCTTTCCGCGTGGGAAGAGGACGTTTTTTCATGCGTAATAGTTTGAACTCGACCTTGCGGACGGCCTCGGCAAGCCTCCGCGTGTGGGACAGGCTCCCATTTCCTCGACCCGGCCTCCTCGTACCCGTTTTGCCCACCGATTCGGCGATTTTGAGTGTTATCGCGATGTTTCGCCAATTGACGTAAGAGCCTATAACAAAACCGCGCTGCCAAGTCCTGGTCCCTCTTAAGCAGACTCTACACCTTGACAAATGGCTCCTCTCGGGCTTAAGGTTTCCCCCCAGATATGGGAAGCCTTTTCCTAGCTAACCTCTGTTGACCTTCCTAGGCTCTGGCTTCTGAAAGCCATTTCGGGCCGCCCACGCCAAAGTGGTTCAATCCGGGGAAGGGGGAAATCTCAATGGGGATTCTTCGCATAGGTTGCATGTTCGTTGGATTCTTGTCTCTGGTCCTCTCGCTGTCTGCGCAGACTTTGACCACACTGTACAGCTTCAACTACACGGACGGCGGTGAGCCCTCGGCGGGGCTGATCCAGGCCACCAATGGAGACCTCTACGGGACAACGATGAACGGCGGGACCAATGGCGTTGGCACGGTCTTCAAAATCACTCCCGGCGGCAAGTTGACGATGCTGCACAGCTTCGACCGCACGGACGGGGCCGAACTCTACGCGGGGCTGGTGCAAGCCACCAACGGGAACCTCTATGGGACAGTGGCCTATGGTGGGGCCGACGGCAATTATGGCACGGTCTTCGAAATTAGCCCTGGAGGGAAGCTTACTACGCTGCACAGCTTCGACGGAACGGACGGGGAGAACCCCTTAGCAGGGCTGGTCCAGGCCGTCAATGGGAACCTCTACGGGACAACAGCGCTTGACGGGGACGGCTATGGCACGATTTTCAAGATCACCCCCAGCGGCACGCTGACGACGGTGCACTACTTCGACGACACGAACGGCGCCTACCCCGGCGCAGGGCTCGTCCAGGGCACCAATGGAGAATTCTACGGGACGACCGTGGGGGGCGGAGCCAACAACGCTGGCACGGTCTTCAAAATCGCCCCGAGCGGGACGCTGACGAAGCTCTACGACTTTTGTTCGCAAGGCGATTGCATCGACGGCGCCTATCCCTCGGCGATGCTGATCCAGGCCACCGATGGGAACCTCTACGGGACCACATACCAAGGGGGTGTCGTCAACTCTGACTGCGGCAAAGGCTGTGGCACGGTCTTCAAAATCACTCCCGGCGGCAGGTTGAAGACGATTTACACTTTTTGCTCACTAAGCAATTGCACTGACGGTGCGTGGCCCTACGTGCAGGGAGTGGTCCAGGCTACTGATGGGAACCTCTACGGGACGACGTACGGGGGCGGGAACAACAGTGTTGGCACGGTCTTCAGAATGAGCACAAGCGGGACCCTGAAGAAGCTTTACGACTTTTGCTCGCAAGGCGGTTGCACCGACGGCTCCTACCCCGAAGCGGCGCCGATCCAAGACACCAACGGGGATTTCTACGGGACGGCCCAGGGCGGCGGAGCCTACGGCTATGGCACGGTGTTCAGGCTTTCTGTAGGTCTCGGCCCGTTTGTGGAAACGAACCCGACCTCCAACAAGGTGGGAGCGGACGTCAAGATTCTGGGAACGGATGTGACCGGCGCGACCAGCGTCACCTTTAACGGGACGGCGGCGGTGTTCAAAGTGGTTTCGAGTTCCCTAATCACGACCACCGTTCCCACGGGTGCAACCACCGGCACCGTCGAGGTGACGACACCCAAGGGAACGCTCAAGAGCAACGTGATCTTCCGGGTGAGGCCGTGACATTTTGAGCCGTTCGGAATTAAAAGAATAAAGGCCGCCCGATGTTTGGGCGGCCTGTCTTTTTCATCAAACCGGAGGCGGTTGTGGGTAACTTCTGTTATCAGGCGATTTCGCTCATCGTCGGTCCTTAGCGTGATCGAGGGTTCCTCCCGAGATCTCCAGCGTTAGTCGTAGCCGAAAAACCCACGCCTCACATTCCCCCGTGGAACCGCGCGAACGTGCGCGCTAGCATGAGCGACATAAAAACAATGCCCGCTCCCAGGACGAGCATGTGCGAGGTCTTGCGCAGATTAAAGTTGCCCACACGACACACCAGCAAATAGCCGATGGCAAGGTTGAACAGGCCCCACAAAACATTAACCGTCGCCGAGGACAAGCCCACTCCAGGCGGCGATGCAAAAGGGCTCTGGAAGGCGTGTCCCGAGATCCCGTTGCCCAGATGGGGCAGGGCATTCGCCAGGAATGCGCCCCCGAAAAAGTAGGCCACGTAGTGGTACCACCGCATCGTAGTTCCCTTCTGACTGCCAGCCCGATGCTTGGAAAGTCCTGATTAAGTCCCTGGGGCCTCTGTGCGCCCCTGTGAACCCTGTGGTTAATGGCTTTCGCCGCCACTTAATCAGAAATTCCCTAGCGCACACGTCAAGAACCAAAACCCTGAGAACAATTGCTGCCGACTCGCGTCGCCGTCCCAAAACTTAGCCCCGCGCTTCGTTGATCGCCACGTAGTACCCATCCAGATCGCGGACCACGAACACTCGCATTAGCGTACCGTTGTCGGTATGTGGGGCCTCTTCAATCGTGCAACCCATAGCTTGGGCGCGTTGCCAAGCCGAATCGAAATCGTCCACCACAAACCACAGCAGTAGGCCGTTCCCCACACTGCTCTGCTCAGGATTAGCGAGTGAAGGCCAATGGTGGTCGCCTCGTGGACCCGACGGGCCCCAGTGATGCAAACATAACAGGACCGCGGCATCCTCATCGGCAATCTGATCGAAGACTGCCGCACTCGGGTGAGTGTTGCGAGCATTGAACAGCTGCTGGTACCAGGCGCTGCTCTTGGGTACGTCCGCAACCGCTATGATCGGCCAGCCGCGCTTCGTAAACTTTCTCCTTCGACCCAATTTAGGGAAGGTTAAGTCACCGGAGCCTTCGTGCACCCCCGTGCACCCCTGTGTACCCCTTTGTACCCTGTGTACCCTGTGCACCCCTGTGCACCCCTGTGTACCCTGTGGTGAATGCCTGTCGCCGGCACTTAATCAGAGTTTCCTCGGCAACTGCATCTACTTCCCGCGCACTGCCAGCAAACACTTGCCGTACAGTTCGATCAAATGGGACGCATAATCTTCCGGCTTGGCCGCCGCCCCACCCCCCTGAAATCCCACCCCAGACGACGCCGTCCGCCCATAGCCCGTCGTCATGGCGACAAACTTCATAAAATCCAAAGCAATATCTTCGTCGCGCCGCAAGCCCGTGGCGTTGGCGGGAGCTTCACTCATAAATGCCTCCAGAAACAAAAATGATTTCCAAACATTCGATGTAGCAAAGACAAAGAGATGATAGCAAAGATCAAAGAGTGGAAGTGCGCGGTCGTAGCCACCATCAGCCGGCGGAGCCGCAGATGGCATTCGCCGGCAAGTCGGCCAAGGGCAAATAATACTTTGTCATCCTGAGCGGAGCATCTGCTTCGCGGCTGCGAAGTAGATGCAGAGTCGAAGGACCCCGTGGGCGATTGTCGGGTCTGGGAAGCGTCAAGGCGTTCTCCCTGTGCCGCCATAACACTCGACCCGCATCGTTAAAATGCCTCTTCGAAGACGTCCGCAATGCGATTGATCGCGAGAAGTAGTTGCAAGGCTGGCGCCGGAAGAAGAAAATTGCCCTGATTCGGTCGCTCAACCTGCGCTGGCAGGATTTGGCGGAACAACGGCGTAACCCAGCCTGCCGCGCACTTACGTCTCAATCCCTACATAACACACCCGCCCCACAATGTAATCCGAAGCGCTCGCCCCCGCTTCCATCGGAATCACTTCCACCGGATACGCCTGGTTATGCGGACGCAGCACTACATTCTTCCCCGCCACTTCCAAATACTTCACCGTGCACCCGCCGTCGCGGCTGATGGCGTACATGTTCGACTCGCCCTTGCGATAGGGCTTCAGCGAATTGTAGTGACGGTCAATCAGCGCATTCGCCCCCGGCAGCAGCCGCGGATACATGCTCATGCCGTCGCGGCTGTCGATTTTGATGACTACAAAACGCTCCCACTTGGCGCGCTGCCCTTCAATCTCCGTCCGCAGCCGCCGCAGAAAACTCTTCTTAAATTTCACGATGTCGTTCACATTCATTCCCATGATGAGAGGCGCAGTGGCCGCAACCGCGCCGTCGACGGCCAGAACGTTTTCGAACTCATCCTCGCTGGGCGGCAGAATGCTGGCCCGCTTGTTCACTTCGTTGGGATCGAGCAAGTCCAGCACCGACAGGCGCTGCACGTTGAGCACCCTGTCCATTCCTTCCAGGCTCAGCCCGCGTTTGCGGTTTAGAAAATTCGAAATATGGGCCTGTTTGAAACCGGTCTGCTCGGCCAGCCTTAATCCGGTGAGATCGCCGTCATCGATGCGGTGCCATAAAGTCTTGCGGAGGTTTTCCTGCAGCACTTTGAATTTCATGACGCCCCCGAGTGTAACACCAACTATAGCGCATGGCTATTGACATATCTATCATTACTCTCGCAAGAAATAGGCATCCCGATCCGGGAAACCCCCGGTTTTCCACAGGGCCAGCCAATGAGACGGCACCCTCCCCATCGTTTGCGTGACCAGCGTCACGCTTTTTCCAGCAAATATACATTGACCGTTTAATTCTAAGAGCTATAGTATCGAACTGCGATTGCACTTAACTTTGTGCAATGGTCACAAGGATTTTAATTTCATGGAAAGCAACTTACAACCCGAACCTGGGGAAGACACTTTTGTGGAGTTCCGCCGCAAGGTCCGCTCGGCGGAACTGCTCTCCGCAGCCACTGAGCGGCTACTGCGCAATCTGCGATTCACCGGCAAACTCAGCGTGGTCGTGCAGAACGGCCGCATTTTGAAATCGGGATACGAGGAGGGCTACTTCCGCCAGGAGTGACGGCAGTCATCCCTGTCACCCATCATTCACGGACAGCCATCGTCCGTTCCTAACTGAATAGACCGTCAGGCACTCCGTAACCTAAACGGGCCCTGCAGACCGAGCGATCGGTGCAGGGCCTTTTTCTTTTGGAGGAAAAATGGAAATCGATGAAATGGAAATCGTGCAAATGGAATTGAAGTACTGCGAACGCTGCGGTGGATTGTGGATGCGCCCCTGCGGCGCCACCAGTCCGTATTGTCCGGCTTGTGACCCTTGGATGTCCGCCCTGCCCAGCGCCACCGCCATCCCGGGACAGGGGAACGCATGACCAACGCCACGCAATCTACTCTCATCCCACTTCGACGGCCTCGCGCCAATGTCCTCTACGAGCGGCCTGAACCCGGCGTGCTACGCGCCATTGCCGAGTCCATTGACGCGCCGCAACGGCAACTCGCCGCCGACCGCGATCCCACCCTGCCACTTTACCGCGACCGCACCGCGGCCCTGCTGCGGCGCTATATGCAGATTTCTATCGAGGTCGGCCGCATGCCTTCACTGCTGGGCCGGGAGTTCTTTCGCACCCGTGTTACTTCTTACCGGGCCCACAGCTTTGTCGATGCCGTCATCTTCGTCCTCGACATCGAGCATAGCTTAGAGCGAATCACCGCCATCGCCAAGACCCTCATTGGTATGCTCGTTCTCCAGGAGTATAGCCAGGAGGAAACCGCTGTCATCCTCCATCGCTGTCGCCGTACCATCAACCACGACTACGGGGAGGCCCTCGACGAGGTGACGGAGATTTTTCTTCAGCGCGGCATACTGGAACGCATGCCGCAGCCAGTCTCGAATCGGGAAAAAGCTTGTCAAGGGGGGGCCGAGGCCGAATTCGCGGTAAGTCATTCATACGAAGCCGAATAAATATTTGCAAAAATTGCTCACCCCCCCTATGCAATTTGCTATGCTGATTGTAGGTCAGAAAAATTTATCAGGCGCGCTCTCAAGGCGCGCCTGATTCTTTTTTGGGGCAATGCTGAAAGCCAGGCGCGGCCTCCCGTGGCCGGAGACACGATAAAATGAAAGCTGGAATCAACGCCAATGCGGTGGCCCCACGGGCGGGCCAGAATACAAATTCAAGGGCGAAGAATTTTCATGATTGATTTGACGTGGATCACCGATCGGCTGGCTCTAGGCGGCGGAATCTGGACCCCTGCCAATATGGCCGAGATCGTCCGCAACGGCGTGACCCACATCGTGGACATGCAGGTGGAGTTCGACGACACGCCGCTGGCCAAAGAGTTTCCGGTGATCGTTTTGTGGAACCCCACGGACGATGATTTTCAGCTCAAGCCTCCCGAGGTGCTCCAGCGCGGAGTCGAGTTCGCGCTGCAAGCTCTCGACGAGCCTGAAGCCAAGGTATTCGTCCATTGCGCCGCCGGAGTGCATCGCGCCCCAATGATGACACTCGCCATCCTGGGCACCATGGGTTGGGACTTGGGCAAGGCCATGGACGTAATCGCAACTCGGCGTCCGTGCGTTGACTTCGCCGAGGTATACGTCCAGAGCGTAAAGCAATTTCTCCGCGAGCAGGTCGGCGCGGGTTTGTAGGCATCAGCCGATGTAACTCTGGCTGGCAGAATCTTCGATCCCGAGTTCGGAAAAATCTAAATCTTAAAAGATTCACCTGGACCTTTCAGGGTCCGGGCAGTCTTGTGTCTGTTTCCATTTTGAGATAGGCGTGGAGGAAAATATGTTCACGTTAGGCCGCTCTTTGGGGCGGCTTTTTTTATTTGCGGCGTTCGTCACCATCTCATTTGCCCAAAATCTGCCCACCACGAGTGTCGTCGATACCGTCTATCACGCCGACGGCACGCCCGCCCAGGGTGTGCTGCTTATTTCCTGGCCTGAGTTCACGACGGCGGCGGGGCAGCCAGTCGGCGCGGGCAACACCAGCACCACGCTCGGCACCGGCGGTGCGCTCTCGGTGGCGCTGGTTTCCAATGCCAGTTCCACACCCGCCAACACCGTATACGTGGTTGTATTCCAACTGGACGATGGCGTCCACACCGAGTACTGGACCGTCCCCACCACCTCGCCGGCAAACCTCGCAACGGTGCGCACCATACTGGGTGCCCCGTCGGCTTCACAAATGGTCACCCAGCAATATGTGCAGAACGCTTTGGCCGTTAAGGCGAACGACAACAGCGTGGTGCACCTCGCCGGCAGCGAAGCCATTACCGGGGTAAAGCAATTCACCGCCGCGCCGAGTTTGCCTGCGCCTCAAGGCCCAAACGACGCTGCCACCAAGCAGTACGTGGACAACTCCGTCCAGAATGTCGGTTCCGGAAATTATGTGAGCAAGGCCGGCGATACCATGACTGGTCCTCTCACCCTGAGTGGAGTGCCCACCTCGGGCACGCAAGCCGCTGACAAGTCTTATGTCGACCAGTCGCTGACCACCAAGGCCGATCTGGTTGCGAGCCTGGTTCCTACCGGAGAAATCGGCACCGGCACCGCCAATAACGGAGTCTGCCTGCACGGCGATTCCACATGGGGCGCGTGCGGCAGCAGTTCGAATGCCGTCTCCATCCAGAATGTGCCTGTCGATCCCGGCGCGCCTACGGACAATGAAGTCATCACCTACGTCGCCGCGCAGGCAAAATATCTACCGAAGCCCGGCGGCGGCGTCTCCACCGGCATGCAAGCCATCAAATACGCGGTCGATTTTGCCTGGACGCAATCCCCATCGAACAACCTCAGCGTCGCCGGAGCGACGACCGTCAATCTTGCGGCCTGTGCGCCGGGTGTGGTCGCAACCGAGCCTTACTACTACGTTTACATCGCAGCCACTGGCACGCCGGAGGCGGTGCTGGTGACGGGTGGAACCTGCGCTGGAAACGGCCAGCCGGGCACCTTGCAATTCACTACGGTGAATTCGCATCCCACGGGATACACCGTCGCGAGCGCGTCCGGCGGTTTGCAGGAGGCCCTGATCGCCGCGCGCATCATGCCGGGCAATCCGAGCGGCCCATCGCAGGCTGGAAAAGTGATCGTCCCTCCAGCTGAGCTTTCCGCCTACGCGCGAATTTCCATTCGCAGCTCCGACATGACCGTCGATTTTTCGGGATCGATTGTGAATTGCTACATGCAGGACACCTGCATTTTTGTTGGCGACCCCGCAAACTCCAATCTCTTCGCGGATATCTCTGTGGTCAGTCCCCGCGGACGCCCTATGGTGGTTGGTGGTCAAAGCCCCTTTCTAGAAGTGAACGCGCAAAAAACGCGGGTCATGAATGTTGCCACCAGAATCCCGCCGGCGGGCGCAACCTTTAGCAGCTACGTCCAGGTCGATAACGATCAATCCTTCTTGCTCGATGGTCTGGATACCGCGCTGGCCACCGGCTCCAGCGATCTCGGTTTGCTTTGCAACGCCACGGTTTGTAATCCGGTGATTTACGCACCCGGCCCGTTCGCCAGCAACGCAGCCGTCGGATGGCTGAAGAACCTGAACATCTCCCTCCAGTGCGCCGGCAACGGCATCGACTGGCAAAGCGGAAACACCGTCCAAATTTCTGACAGCGTCATTGAAGGTTTTGCGCAGTATGGCGTGCGCGGCGGAGTGAAGCGTGGAGGCTACGAAGGTCTCGAACTCAATAACGTCTACGAGGAAGTTGGCAACTGCGCGAACCCCTCGGGAAACATCGGCCAGGCCGGCGTCGTTGCGCAAGGCGCAACCGTTAAGGTGCAAGGCGAAATGCCGCCCAGCGGAAACGTTCCCCAATTCGCCAGTACCGGGAGCACGGACGACCGCTATTACGTTGTCGCCAGAAGTGCGGCCTACGGTGCGTCGAATCCTTTGTATGCGGGCAACGCGCTCACCAACGGAGCGGGCAACATCACAGTTTCATGGCCGGACGTTCCCGGCGTAACTTCTTTCGATCTGTTGCGTGTGTATTACAACAGCGCCGGCGCCCCGCGTGAACAGGCTCCCTATGGCACCGGAAATTACGCCGTGGCCGCGGGCGTGAGCCGGAGTTCGGCGTGCTCCAACGGGGTCTGCAATTTCGTGGATACGCAAGCCGCATTGCAGCCCTACACGGTGGCCACTCCCACATACTTTCCATTGCTGGATTTCTGGCCGGCCAATCTTCTTTTATCCAGCTACGTCGATTCCAACAACGTTTTGAACGCCGCGCTGGCCCGCATGGAAACCGTTCCTACCGACGTGGTCGCGGTGCAGGGCATGGCTGGGCCGGCGGTGATCGCCGATTACTGCGATCCGTTGTACCAGTGGACGCCGCTCTGGCTGAGTTGTTACGCGACGATGACACCCACCAACTATTACGACCAGACCGCGCTACTGCTGCCGGTAAAGCCGAACAGCGATGGCGGACTGCGCA
Source organism: Terriglobales bacterium (assembly GCA_963700175.1). GTDB lineage: Bacteria > Acidobacteriota > Terriglobia > Terriglobales > Acidobacteriaceae > DASVWZ01. The sequence continues at coordinate 1,779,088 of CAVOWN010000015.1, read as the reverse complement.
CCAATCTGAAAGGCCGTCTAAACTTTCCTACGCTCGGCTCAGCGCCGGGACACATCATTACCTTGTCGGACTCCAACTTTCAAAAGACCATCGCCACCGCCAACAATCGTCCTAGTAACGACGTGAACGACGCTTTCATCGGCTACGACCAGGGCGACGGCAACCCGGCACATGTCGGAATCAGCGTGGGTGCGCCAGTTTCGATTTCCAATTACATCGGCAACGTGGGCGACGGCTCGAACTGGCTGGAGCGCATCAGCGCCGGTCTGAAAGAATTCCGCACCAACGTTCAAATGGATGGCGGCTTGACGATTTCCGCCGCCGCGCAAGCCAACGGATTTGTCGCCTCGAATCCGGGCATATGGGCCTTGCAGGGCGGTTTTGCGAGCTTGAGTGCCGCGGCCGCGGGCAAGTCGGCCGTGGGCTTTGGAGCGAACGGCAGAGTGCAGGTTTCAGAAAATGGTGGTGCGCCGGTTGAAGTGGCGAAGCTCGACGTCAATGGCAACGTCTCTGAGAACGCAAATACTGCAACGCAATTCGCGCAAACTCCGGCATCGTGCAATGGCAGCTTTGCCAGCGGTATTCAGGCGAATGGCAACGCCATTTGCAGCACTGCCGATATTGTGCAACTCGCCGAAACCGCGCAGCCTCAAGGAATCCCGAACTATGGGATCTTCTGGTTCGACTCAACCTGTCACTGCCCCAAGGTGATCAGCAACAACGGACAGCCCGTGCAACTGGGATTGCTCAACGTTTTCAACTTCGACGCCAACACAGTGGAGGAGCGCAACGGCACCACCCCGCAAGCCCTGCGTATTTATCAGACCACCGACGTCAATGAGGCCAATTATTCTCGGCTCAGTCTGGGGTTCGATACTCCGAGCAACCGCTACGCAATTTCTTCCGATTACCTGGGTACGGGCAGCGCCTACGGCATCGAGTTCAAACTTGGCGGCACGGTCCCCTGGTACATTGGCTCGAATTTCAACTTGCTGACTGGGACCGACAACCAACGCGACATCGGCGCCGACGCGCTGGGCAACGGCAACAACGGTCTTGGCATTCACAGCCTTTATTACGCGACCACACTCGATGGCGAGACCAGCGGCGGCAGCGCTAACGACTGGCCAAACGATCCCACGACCGGGACCGTGGCGAATAAGCTGGCGAAATTAACCGCGACCGGCGCGGCCATCACCACTTTCAGCAGCGACACCAGTGGCGCCATTGGCGTAGTGATTGCGGGCGCTGGAACCAGCTACAACGCGGAAGTCGTGAGCACCGGCTTCGCGAACTGCATCTTCGACGGCGCCACAACCTTAGGCGATTATGTGCAGATCAGCAGCACCGCCGCCGGCGATTGTCATGACGCTGGAGCCGTATATCCGACGAACGGACAGGTCATGGGCCGCGTGATGGTAAGCAACGCCAATGGCGGCACGTACAAAACATACTTGTTCGGCGCGGGAGTACAAGGATCGAGCAGCACCGCAAATTCCGTCAACACGGTTTTTGGACGGGCCGGCACAATCGTCGCGCAAACCGGTGACTATGCAGTGGCGCAGGTCACGGGGGCAGCGCCGCTGGCTTCTCCGAACCTTACGGGGACACCAACGGCCCCCACGCAAACCACCGGCGACAATTCCACCGATATCGCTACCGACGCTTTTGTGCAAGCCACGGTGACCAGCATCGGCGGTCTGCCAGGAGCGACGGATGTTGGGCAGTTGCCGGCTTCGACTGGATCTGGCTCCTCCTACAGCGCGGTGTACCCGCGGTGCGTCAATGCCTCGGTGTATGGGCTGGCCGATCCGTGCCTGAATGCCGCAGCCGCAGCGGCAGCGTTCCCTAACGATTGCATCGATGTTCCGGTCAGCGGAACCCAGACTTGCTCCGTGGATCCGACCGGGGGCTGGCAGACTGCGGCCCTGACCACGAATCCACGCTTTAATGGGGAACTGAATTTCTATTCCGTGGGAGGTCCCCGGGCCACGCTGAACTTCGATGTGCCGTGGCTGCCGACGAACAACAACATGGTCATCAACTTCCATGGCATCAACATCCAAAGCGACAATAACTTTCGCAAGAATGTCTCTGGTAATCGAGTGTGGACCTTCGGCGGGACCGATACCAGCGGCGACTTTGCGGACGCCAACAATTCGCTTTCGAGTGGAACTCTTTCCGTCACCGCAGGCGCGGCGGGCACTTGCGCCCTGGTGCAGTTCTCTTCCGGCAACGCCAACGGCGGCGCTTACCAGATCACGGGCGGCGAATGGATCAACCATTATTACTTCCAGTATCCGGGAAATAATGGCGGGTTCCGCGTCGTAGCCGCCGCCGACACGATTTGCGGTTCGCCGGGCGGTCCCACATATAACGCCGGCACTGGCGTGGAAAGTTACTACATCAACGCTCCCGACGCCACTTCCTGCTCGGGAGCGGCCTGCGGCGGATCTTATTCACCGGTCATCGCGGCGGGTACACCGCTCATCTACGAAGGATTTCGCCCCTTTGACTTGATGAACAGCGGCGCACGCTGCATTGGGCTGGACGGGACCGACAATGGATACAACTGCGACATCTTCGGATTGAAACTCTTGAATGTGGGCAGCGCGTTCAACTTTGGCTATGGTGGAGAAATTTACGACAACTCCGAAGCCGAAGAGCAATCGGTAGTCGACAACCGCGAGGGTCGCGCCATCTACGCCGCATCCATGGCTACTTATCACGCGTGGGCCAACAGTTCGCAGAACAACGACGGCATTCGGCACGGCGAAGATTACTGCGACAACTCCAACGGCAAGAATTGCGCCAAGGGAAACAGCGCTTCGTACGGGATCTGGCATGTGGCGATTGTTCAGGATGATACCTGGACGAAAGAACCATTCGACGATTTCACCATCAATTGCAACAATCAATGCGGCGTGCTCTTTGACAATCAGAAGTCGTTCAGCGCAGGAAACGGAGTGGAGAATTTCCACTTTCAGCAAGGCGGACATCTCTGCCACATCGGCATCGGCGTACAGGCACCGGCTGCCGGAGTTGAGCTGAACAAAATCGAATCCAATGGCAGCAACGGTCCGCCGCCGACCGCGGGCATTCTGATCGGAGGCAGCAACACTCCGCCGATTAATGAACTGGCAGGGTGGACGTCCGGCACAGCCTACAACTACGGCACAATTGTAAACCCGAGCGGCAACGCCAACGGGCCACTCTATTTCACGCTGAATCCGAATGGTGGCACCAGCGGAAGCAGCGCGCCCAATTGGAGCAGCTGCACCACCCTCAACAGCCAATGCCCGAGTGACAACGGCATCATCTGGGCAAACGCCGGCACGCACTATCCCAACAGCGGAGGCGCGAACTCGGGCGGAGACATCGTGAACGCCACCTTAATCACCAACCAGGACAGTCAAGACCACTGGCTCTTTAACGGACAGACGAACAAGACGTGGACGGCACAGCAAGTTGCCGGATATACATTCAACAATACCGGCCCGTATGAAGTCAGCGACGACAATGCGTATCCTCCGATGTTCGGCAACGGATTAAATATCGGCACCAAACTCAAGCTGAATTGGATTAGCGGCGCGATCCAGTGCTTACACGTGGACACCAATGGAAACGTCAGCGGCACGGGATCGGACTGCGGCTCGGGCGGCGGGAGCATGGTTTATCCGCTGGCGGGAATTCCGCAGTCAACTGGATCGGCTTGGGGCAGTTCACTTACCGCGCCGGCAAGTGCGATTGTCGGCATCAGCGACACCCAAACACTTACCAACAAGACCGTAGATGGCGTGACTTCAACTACGTTGGGATTCCTGGACGCTACATCCAGCGTGCAAACGCAGTTGAACGGCAAAGCGCCCCTGGCTTCGCCCGCGTTCACGGGTACGCCTACGGCACCAACGCCTGGCAACTCCGACAATTCGACGAAACTTGCGACCACGGCGTATGTTCAGGCGCAAGGCTACATTTCGACGATCGGGCCTTACACATCGTTCTGGTCGCTACCCGGAAGCGTGAGCACGACCACTCCGATTGCATGCTCGGCGACCGCGAATAAGGCGACGATTTGGGGGGTCTCGATTAACTATCCGCTCAAGACATCGAACATTTCTTACTACATTCAAAGCGCGGACAATACGGCGAACACCTACGATGTGGGACTTTACAACAGTTCCGGGGCGCAGATCGTCCATACCGGCCCGCTGGCGGGCACTGCATTTGCGCCAAGCGCGGGCTACAAGACGCAAGCCTGGACAGCGGCGAATATAACGATCCAGCCGGGCAACTATTATCTTGCACTCACCTGTAGTGCGACGACGGGCACAGCGACTTTCGGTTACACATTTACCTGGGCCGCGGGCGCGAACACATCGGAAAGCGTAAGCACCGGCGGAACTTTGCCGAGTTCGATTACGGTACCGGGATCGTTGACTATGACAAACGCTTCAACTCTGCAAGCGGCGATTTTCTAGATTATGACTCACACACATATCAGGACCTTTGCAGCTCTGACGCTGCTGGCGATCTCCTGCGTTCTCGCTTCGGCGACCACGTACTACGTTGACCCGGCGGGCAGCAACGGCAATAACGGGCTTTCTCCGCAGACGGCGTGGAGAACTCTGCTGAAAGTTGGGATTTCCACCTTTCAGCCGGGAGACGTCATTCTTTTCAAACGGGACGGCGTATGGAACGAGTGGCTGACGCCGCCTTCGAGCGGAGCGGTCGGCAATCCGATTAAGTTCGACGCATATGGAAACGGCCGCCCACCGGAGTTCACCGGATACTACGCGACGCTGTCGTCGCAGTGGACACTATCTGGGGGCAACGTCTGGCAGATCGTGCTGAGCGGGACGCAGGCGATTACGCAGTTGAAATTCGTCCAGTTCGGAAGCATGTGGGGAAATGTTCAAGCCTCACAGTCGGCGCTGGCGAACGATCGCGACTGGTACTACGACCCGGTCGCACAGAACTTGTATGTGTGGTCGGCGGCGGGGAATCCGGTGACGCACTTCGGTTCGGTGACGCCGATTGTGCTGAGCGGGCAGAGCGTCATCAACATTAACGGCGTCAGCAACATTGAAATCCAGCACATCAAGCTCGATTGGTATGACGGCTACGGTGTGCAGGTGCAAGGCGCGAGCGACCACATATGGCTGGCCAACATCATGGCCGACAGCCAGGTACCGAACGCGACGGTGCCGATTGGATTTTATGTGCATCCGACGGGCGCGCCGAGCGACATTCACATCTACAACACCGATGCGCACAGAAATTATGTTGGCTACCGCTTTGATGGGACGCCAGTGGCGATCGAATTGAAGAACTGCCGCGGCTTCGCCAACCGGGTTTACGGATTGCTCGACAACACTGCGGCGGTGACTTACTCGTACTGCCATTTTTACGCCAACAATTTGGCGACGGGAATCTCGACCGATGTCGGAGGCACGCCGGGACCGATCAACGGAGGAAACAATGTGGTGGCCGATACGCCGCCGGCGGTGCGTAATTTCATGCAGTATCCGGCGCGGATCACACTCACATACGACGATCCGGGACTGGTCGACGGATCGCATCAATACATTGAGGGGCTGTTGCCCATGATCCAGGCGACGGGCATTCCGCTCAGCATTGCGGTGGTAACCGGCTACGATCTGTCGCAACAATTGATTCCCACGTTTCAATCGTGGATTAATGCCGGGTGGGATGTGAATTGCCATTCCGTGTCGCATCAATATTACGTATTTCCCAATGCGTTCACCCTTCAGTACACGGGGACGGCAGCGAGCAGCGTCACGCTTTCGATTTCAAATAAACAGTTCACCATCACGGCGCCGGGCGATTCGAATGCGCAGGTCAGCTGGAACCTGGCCGGTTCGGGAACGGACATGGCACCAAGTGGTCTGGATACATTGGGCGGGCTGATTTACACGCTGAACCAGCGAGGCGTGTTTTCGGTGACGGCGGACCCGAACATGAAAACCGCCGTAAAGAGCGAAGACCTGGCGGACGTGGCTTCGCAGGACATTAAGAGCGCACCGTATCTGCTGCTAACCGACAAGACCCGGTTGATGACTGACGAAATGAATTGGGCGCTGGCGTGGATGAATACGAACCTCACGGGACTTCCGGCGAGTCGCGTGTATGTGTATCCCGGGAGCTACGAAGATCCGTCAACGGAAGCGATCGCGGCGGCCGCTGGATTCGCGGGTTCGCGCGGATCGGGAACCATGCAGCCGTCGCCGAATGCATCCACTGTGATGGCCAGCGGGATCGATGTGCAAAACATCTTGAGCCTGGGCAGTGTGCCAACATTCCAGAACATTACCGACGCTCAACTGGCGAACAAGATTCGCGCGCTGGTGTTTAAATCGGCGGTATGGGGAGTTCCGATTGGAATCTTCTGGCACGTCAACGAACTGACGGCCGACCAGGTGTTGGTCATGATCGACACTCTGAAGGGCGCCGGCGCCACGCTGATGACAAACACGCAACTGGTGAACTATCTGCTGGGAACAACGCACAATGCAAATACGACGTACTATGCGGATTCCGTCAGTGGGCCTCCGGTCGATGTGAGGCCAGTCTCGAATGCGGCACAGCTGGTAGATCAAGGCTCGCCGCTGCCGGCCGAGTACAAGTATGACCTGCTGGGAATCGACCAGACACAGTTTGGCGGAAGTTGGGAGAGCGGGGCATTCGCATTCGTTCCTGAGCAGTTGGGAGACGCCATGAGCAGGTGAGAAACAGAGGAGCGTCCTCGTTCACCCCAGAGCGCGGATAATGCACGCGCGAGGACACGCGCGCCCACATTGAAAAGGACATTCGTGAAAATTGAAAACCTGGATTTCTTGTTGCATGCCGGAAGACTTCTGGATGCGCACCCGCGAAACGTCGATTGGCCAGACTGGTTTTGCGGGAAGCACGCCGATATTCATGCGGAAACGACGCGGGACTTTCTGATCGAGGCACTGTTAAAAGTCCGCAGCAAAACCCGAGGCTTGGTGGCGCTGCGGCCGAACCGTGCGCAAGCAGAATATTCGCACAAATGCAGCCGGCGAAACATCGTGCTGAAAGCGCGCCAGGTGGGGGTCACGACGTACATCGCGGCGCGCTTTTTTGTGCAGACCATCACTCAGCCCGGCACGGTGACCTTGCAGGTGGCGCACGATCAGGAATCGGCGGAAGACATTTTCAGGATTGTGCATCGCTTTCGGGAGAACCTGCCTGAAGAGATGCAGCAAGGCGCGCTGCGCACCTCGCGCGCCAACGTCCGGCAAATCGCATTCCCGCAGTTGGACAGCGAGTACCGGGTGGCGACGGCGGCGGACGAAAACGCGGGCCGGGGGACGACCGTCCACAATTTGCATTGTTCGGAGGTCGCCCGCTGGCCCGGGAATCCGCAGGAAACGCTGACCTCGCTGCGCGCTGCGGTCCCGGAGCACGGAGACATTGTTCTGGAGTCGACGCCGCGAGGCGCAGGCGGCGTGTTTTACGATGAATGGCAGCAGGCGGGAGAAACAGGATACACACGGCACTTTTTCCCCTGGTGGTATGAGGAGGCGTATTGCCTGCCCGCCGCACAAAGTGACGCGCGCCTGAGTGAGGAAGAATCGGAATTAGTGGAGCGCGCCGGGCTCGCGTTGGGACAGATTGCGTGGCGTAGAAATATGCGATCGCAGGTGCGCGGCCTGGCGTTACAAGAGTATGCAGAAGATCCGATGACCTGTTTCCGGGCGTCGGGCGAGTGTGTGTTCGAAGTGAGCGCGATTGAACAAGCGGCGGCCCAGGCGCGCGCGCCGATCGAGGTCCGAGACAACGAGCGCTGGATGATGTGGTTTCCTCCGCAGCCCAACAGCGAGTACATTGTGGGAGCGGACCCGGCTGGCGGGGGCGCTGATGGCGATTTCTCCTGCGCGCAGGTGATTGAACGCGAGAGCGGGTTGCAGTGCGCCGAATTGCATGGACATTTTCCGCTGCGCGTATTTGGGCAAAAGCTGGTCGAGATGGCAACTCGATTTAACCAGGCGTTGCTGGTGGTGGAGCGAAACAATCACGGGCACGCCGTGCTGGTACATGTGCAGAATATGGGCTATGCGAACTTATACCGCACGAAAAATGGTGAACCAGGCTGGCTCACCACCATGGCAACCCGGCCCATGATGATTGAGAATCTGGAAAGCGTGCTGGCGGACAAGCCAGAATCGTTCCACAGCAAGCGTTTTTTGAACGAGTGCCGCAGCTTTGTGCGGCATGCAGACGGAAGTTCGTCGGCGACGGCGGGAACGCATGACGATTGCGTGATTGCCATGGCGATAGCGCACGAGGCCCGCAAACGGGGACCTGGGAAACACGCATTGGATCCACCTCCGGAGGCAATGCTGGAGCAAACGGCGAATCAGTGACGGAGGTCACATCAAGAGGTTTGTAGACCCGGCTATGTTTATCGGGTGTCCTACTGCGGCAAATTGGCGGACGAGGATTGGGTTTGGCTCTGACGGCGGTGCAGCATGTCCGGAGGATGCGGGGTGGCGCACAGGGACACTTGATGCGCTGCTCCGACGGACATTTTTATGTAGTCAAGTTTCGCAACAATCCTCAGCACACGCGAGTGCTTGCGAATGAACTGCTGGCGACGCGATTGGCCGAGCGGGCGGGTCTGCCGGTGCCGGCGACCGAAGTTGTGGAAGTTGGGGATTGGCTGGTGGAACATACTCCGGAGCTGAATATTCAGTTGGCGGGCAGCACGATCCCCTGCCAGCCGGGCCTCCAATTCGGATCGCGCTATGTGGTGAGTCCGTTGGAGGGACAGGTCTTCGATTACCTACCGATCGAGATGCTGGAGCGGGTGCGCAACCTGGAAACTTTCGCGGGGATGTTGGCGATCGATAAATGGACGGGTAATGCTAACGGCCGGCAAGCGACTTTCTGGCGGAGGATGCGGGAGAGAAAATATACCGCGACGTTCATCGATCAGGGGTATTGTTTTAATGCCGGAGAGTGGACCTTTCCTGACACGCCGATGCGCGGGGTTTATGCGCGGAATGAAGTTTATGGCAAGGTGCGCGGATGGGATTCTTTCGAGCCGTGGCTGTCGCATATAGAGAAGATGGATGAAGATTATGTGTGGGCGGCGGCTGGGGAGATTCCTCCGGAGTGGTACGGCAAGCGACTGGGGCGCGCTGGAATCGCTGGTGCGGACGCTGTTGGAGCGCCGGAAAATGGTGCGTGAGTTGATTACGGCGTTTCGCGTGTCGGTGAGAAATCCGTTTCCGGATTGGCTGGCGGACGCGTAGACAGCGCAAATCGCCTGGAGGTTGAGATGGCAGAGCGACACAAACTCGAATTCTTCGTATTGCGCTACGTGCCGAACGTGGTACGGGGAGAGTTTGTGAATTTTGGTGTAGTGATGTTCGATCCGTCGGCGGCTGGCTCGGGATTTGCGGAGGTACGATTCGCGCGCAACTGGGAACGAGTTCGGCAGGCGGATGGGCAGGCGGACGTTGAATTTCTCGACGCGTTACAACGCGACATCCGCCAGCAATTGGCGGATGTGCGTGACCGCGAGACACTGATCCGCAAGATTGAAGATTCATTTTCGAACCTCATTCAGGCTTCCCCTCGCGAAGCTCTGGTGACTGAACAGCCGGAATTGGAAATTGAGCAACTGGCGAAAATCTATCTGGAGGCGCCGAAGTTACCGCAAGTGCGGGACCTCTCGGAACGGAAGCGCATATTGGGCGGAATCGAGACGGCGTTCAAGCAAGCCGGTATCGATAAACTTGTAACCAGAACGATTAGCGTAGCGGCCTATACGAAGGCGGGCGATCCGTTCCACTTTGATTTTGGGTATCGAACTGGCGAGGCGTTGAAGCTGTTTCATGCGGTGCCGCTCGGTTCGAATGTAGACCAGGCTTTGCTGCTGGCGGCGCGGTATCCGGCGATTGCGCAGGGCATGCAGAGCGTCGCCGGAGTTCAAGCGAATTTGACCGCCGTGGTTGAAGATGAATTGGACCGCGGCTTGGAGCAAGTGCAGTTTGCACTGGCGTTGCTGGAGGAGCAGAAGGTCAATATTTCGTCGGTGGCCGAGATGCCCGGGCTGGCGGAAGTGGCGCGACGGGAGTTGCTGGGATGAATGGAACTCCATCGGTTCGCGGAACTAAAGGAAATCGGTGGCAGCGCCGCAGTGGCTGGCGCTTGGCCGCGGGCGGGGCGGTAGTGTTGATGTTTCTTGCGGCATTGATCGCCCTTCGCCTGGGATGCGGGAACGCGGTTGCGTGGTTCGAACAATTGGCATGGTGGCGCAATCTGTCACCTTCGGGCCGGTACCTGCTTGAAGGAACTGTGCTCGGGGTGGTTGGCCTTTTCGGACTTCTGCAAGGGCTGAAGAGACACGATCGAGAGTCGTCCATTTGGCGTGTACGGTTGCTGGTCGGTGGCGTTGGGTGCGCTTTGGCCGGGGGCGCGTTGCTGCTCAGAGCGTTCGGCATGCTCTAGTTTCAATCTGATCCATGCGGTAATCATTTCGCACGAGCGGGGACGCTCGCGCCTACACAGAAGACAAATCATGAAAATACCAGAGAAGTTGCGCGGCGCTATGCGCCGGATTGCGGGCGTGTCTTCGGCGAGCGGGACGGCCGAGGGCAAGCGGCGGACAGTTCCCATGCCGTCGATCCTTAACACGTACGGGCCAAGGGCGGACATCATGCCCAAGCCGACGCCGGCGAATCTGCGGCGGTTTTCGGAGACTCCGGTGGCGCGGAAGGCGATCAACTCGATCAAAGACCGCATTGTCGGCATGCGCTGGCGCGTGCAATTGAAGCCGGGACGCGCCGCGGTGGATCCGCTCGAGGCCGCGGGGCGAATTCAAACATTGACGCAGAACCTGGAGAACCCGAATCCTGACGATTCGTTTCGTTCGCTGGCCGAGCAGGTGCTGGAAGACGTCATTGTCGGCGGCTTTGGCGCGATTGAAGTTGAACCGACGGGCGATCAGCAACGGCCGCTGTCACTGTGGCCGGTCGACGGAGGCACCATCCGCATGAAAGCGGATTGGGATGGGCAGCCTGAATCGGTGCGCTACGTGCAGGTCACCGGCAGGTCGGGGCCGGAAGGCAACATTGAGCTCAACGACGACGAACTCATTTATATACGGCTGAATCCGCGGACCTCCACGCCGTTTGGCCTAGGCCGGCTGGAAGTGGCGTTTGAAGCGGTGAATGCGTTCCTAGGAGCGCATCGTTACGCGGGCAAGCTGGCTTCGAATTCTGTAGTGCAGTACGCATTGTGGTTGCAGAACGCGACTCCGGAGATTCACGAGCGGCTGATTCGCTGGTGGCAGGACGAAATCGAGGGCACGGGCCGGGTGCCGATTCTTTCGGTAGAAAACAAGCCGGAGGTGTTGCGCTTTGCAGGAGGCACCGACGCAGACTTGCGACTGCAATGGCAGGAATTTCTGCTGCGCGTGATCGCCGACGCGTTCGACCTGCCTCCGCAGTATCTAGGCCTGGAGCGCGATGTGAACCGCTCGACTGCGGCGCAGATGGGCGACCAGGCATTTCAGCAGGCGATTGTGCCCACGGCGCGGCTGTTCGCCGAATATCTGACGCGCGATGCGATTGCGAAGAAGCTGGGATGGAGCGACCTGGAATTCGTTTTCACGGATGTGGACGCGAGCGAAGATCCGATGGAAGAGGCGCAGATCCAGGCCATCCTGCTGCAAAACGGAGTCCTTACGGTGCAAGAAGTACGGCGCATGCGGGGGCTGCCGGAGATTGGGTGACGGGGCACGCGCGGAAGTCTTCATTCGCGCGGCCTAACACAACGAAAGCTTAACCGAGCGGGCGTGGCGAGGAGGCGCAGCAGAACTGCGCCTCTACGAAGATTGGAATGCAAACTATGAATATTGACTTGGAATCGATGGCGATTGAAATGCCGGTGGTGGCGGGGCATCCGAATCGTGAACCATTTCGCGGAGTATTGACGCTGGTGGACGTGCCATCGGACGGTTCGCCGTCTGGAGCGCGCGGACACCGAGTGGTGTTGACGCGGCGAGCGGCCGAGGCGGCGCTTCCTTCTTTGCTGGGGATGGCGCTGGATTCGTCGCTCGACCTCGACCGGCATGACGCGCGGCGAAAAGTCGGCGTCATCACGCGTGCAGAAATCGTAGGGAGACAACTGGAGGTCGGCGGACATCTTTTTGCAAAAGATTTTCCCGAGGTTGTGGAGGAAATCGCGAAGGGCGGCGAGCCCTCTGCGTGGAGGCGGCCGGGGCAGTCTGGGGCGGCGGGCAGCGGCGACTTGGGAATGTCCTACGAGATTGCGAACGCTGTGATTGCAGATTTGAGAGCGACGGTATGGACGCTGACTCATGTCACATTCACGGGAGCGGCTATTTTGAGAAAGGACAAAGCGGCGTATCGCGAGACATGGATCGCCGTGCAGTGACGCGCGGAACATCAACATAAAAAGGAGAAGACATGAATGACGCAATGACGCAGCAAATGGTGGCGACGGCGGAGCGACTGGCGAACGCCGCCGAGACCTTGGACCGGGTTTTGAGCAAACTGGATGCGCAACAAGAAGCGCTGAACGCGAAAGTCGACAGAATCGTGGCTGCCGTGGAAGAGCAGGACGGCGCGCCTGCGGAACGCAATGTCGAGGGCACGCATAAACTTCAGGCGCGGATCGCGGAACTGGAGAAGGCGAACCATGACCTGAAGGCGCAATCGGCGCGCATGGCACGCAAGACGCTGTCACCCCTGGTCTCCGCGTTACTGACCAAGAGTGGCACCGACATGGACGACAAGATGGACGCCGCGGCGCTCGACAAAACGCTGCATTCGCTCACCGTGGAGCAGCGGATTGCGGTGAAGGCGGAGATGGCGCGGGCAGGGATGATCGGGTAACCAGCTTCCGGCTTCAGGTTTCAGGCTTTCGAGTTTCCACATTGTTCTGGGCACGGCTTCGGTCGTGCCTTTTCGTTTTTTGGCGAGCAACTCAACTTTTCTTGAAGGAGATGACATGAACGCACATTTTATCGATTTGAACGCAGCCGCGGATTATATGGGGCCGGGAGCGATCGAGATCGAGCGGTACCAGACGGAGATCTTGGACATTGTGCAGCGGCGCGGAGTATTCGGACAACGGATCCGGCAAGTGCCGGCGACCGGGCATCCGTCGCGGTTCTTCGAAGAGCTAGCGATTCCGATACCAACCCCGAACCAGGCCTTCGTGGATCCGCGAAACATCCAGGCAACGATTGTGGCACCTACCCGCGTAGAGCGCAGCGTGCCGCTGAAGGCGCTGGTCTCGCAAATCAATTACAACCTCTTCGACCTGGAGGTGGGAGCGCAGCAGAGCCAGTTCGCCTACCTGCAAGCCAAGGACCTGGCGGACACGGTGGACGGCGTGATGCGTACGCACGATGTGGCGCTGTGGAATGGCACCGACACGTCGCTCAGCGCGCCGACCACGTTGCAGTATTTCGGCGTGATCGGGCAGATTGAGGCGGGCGGAAACACGGCCACGATTCCAGTTGGGGCCAGCATTGTGGACGGGATCAAGGGCGTGGTTGCGCAAATGGTGGCGAACGCGTCGTTCCAGGTGCGTCCCACGGCCATCTATGCAAATCCCGTGCTGCTTGACTTGATCGATCGCGAGATGAAAGCGGAGTTCAACGTTGTGTTGTCCACCACGGACATCACCGGCGGGCTGCGGGTGAAGACGCTCTCCACACAGGCGGGCGAATTGCCGCTCATCCCGGAATGGACGCTGCCCTACACCGGGGTTCCGGGCAGCGGAAGCGCTGTGCTTCCCGCCTACATCGTGACCGAAGACCTGATTGAGTACAACTGGCTGACGGATGCGAATCCGCGGGTTTTCCAACTGGGACTGCAAGGTTCGCTGGCCTCGCAGATGGTCGTCGTAAAGTTCGGCGCGGTGGTGGTGAAGGGCGCTACTTACGCGCACTACGAAGTAAAGGTCGATCGATAAACTCAGTTCCCGGTCTGCCGCTCACAGTGCGCGTTGCACTGCACGGCTGCAGACCGGGAAACGAGAAAAGGAACAGCGAGAACTCCTATGAACTATCTCTCTCCATCGGACTACCAAGGATACGGACTGGAAGCGACCACGCCGCCTGCGCTGGTGGCGGCGGCATCGAGTTTGATCGATGCCCATTGCCGGCGGGCGACACTGGGTACGGCACAGTATGAAGAACGGATCCGTTTGGCGCCAGACCGCAATACGGCACTATTAACTTACTTGCCGCTCGCGATTGTTGCGCCTGCGACTACGCCGATTGTCTCGGCGCAAGGGCGCTACTGCATTCCACGGCGGGGCGAATGGCCGTTCGACGATCTGCAACTGGATGTTGCCTTGATGTTCGGCCTCCCAGGCCTGTGGACACAGATCGACACGGGCAGCATTGATTACTTCGCCAACACGGGTGAGCTGACCTTCCCGTTGAATTTGATGGGGTTGGGATTCAGCGAGGTGGACATTGTATATACGGCGGGTTTAGCGACGATTGCCGATCCGGTGAAATTCGCCTGCGTACAAATTATCCGCAACATGCAAGCCACACCCGCGCTCAATGTGCGGACCGGCAACATGGACCGGATGCACGTGCAGTATTTTGCCGACACGCTGCTTGACCAGACGGTACTGGCAATGCTGGCGCCGTACGTGGCGCAGAAGGCAGGCTGACCATGGGCTCAGGACTGAGTTTTGGATATGGTGGCATCGCGCTGCAACGGGCGGCGGACGCGATGTTGCGCGCGCTCGGGGGCAGTTCGGTGGTGCTGGTGTTTCCGCTCGCGGTGCTACCCGACGATCCGAGCGCGCAGCTGGGGCTGGTGGATCCGGGAGTGCAGCAAGTGCCGTTTGCGCCGGTCGTGGTGCGCAACCTGACGACTACCAACAATGGACCGCGGCGCAGACTGGAGTTCCTGATTTCAAGCAGTTGCGTCGCCGCGCAGTTACCGATCATGAATATGGCGTCGGCGGACGCTTTGTTCGAATACGCATTGGGAATTCTGTTCGACAACCAGATGTTCCATATCGAGTCGGTCGTGCCCGAATACTTCGGCGGCACGGCTTATCTGTATCGAGTAACGGCTGTGGAATGAGGGCGGAAACATTCTATGCAATATACGAAAGACAGTTTCTATATGACGCTGCTGGAGCGACTGGTGGCGCTGAATCCCAAGCAGACGGTGACGCTAAATGGCACGACGCGACCCGCCATCATTGTGGCGGAAAACGAACTGGTGGTGCCCATTGAGCCTTTGCCCGATGCGTTCTATCTGGAATGGGGCGCGGCGCAACCGGTGCCGCAGCAAACCGGAGACGCGACGCTGATGTCCATGGAATGCGTCATCTCTTATCACACGTTCGGGACGGTGCAAAGCGGGGTGGACCGCGGGCGCACGCTGGCCGCGCTGGACATGGAACTGCTCAACATGTGCGAGCCTGCGTCGACGGGAAAGCGCGACTATACGCAGGCTCCGAGCCTGGACCTGGGCACCAGCATTTTTTGGAGCGAGCCAAGCTTCGGCAAAGTGACGGGCACCGAAGGGCCAGCCGACCGGCATCTACCACAGAAGAGCGAAGCAGTGCGGCTGGAACGAAGTGTCGCGCTGAAAGTGTTTTTCTATCCTGAGGTGAGTTTGCTATGAGCACCGCTCCTGTTCGTCCGGCGATGGTACCGGTCTCGCGGCGCGTGCGGGCGTATTTTGCGCCCATGAATCGCGTCAGCGGAACGCCAACTCTTTTCGATCCGGGAGTGAGCGGATTATTTCCCTTGGATTCGCCGCCCGCGCCCTGGCTGGACCTGGGATGGATCGACAACTTTCAACGTTTCTGCGGGACGGGCACAGAGGCGATGCGCACTGGCGTGCGTGGTGCTCCGGCCATGCAGATGCGGGGAATGCTGGATGCGCAGATTGAATTCGACTTCCGCGAATGGGGCAAGCTGCAAATGGCGCTGGCCGCGGGGTCGGAGCATATGAATGTGCTGGCATGCGCTGCGAATGCCAGCCCGCAGCCCTCGGGAGGAACTCCGGTACCGGCGGTAGCGGTGTTGCCGGGATCGACGGCGAGTTCGATTGTGGTGGGAGCGGGCACGGTCGGCGGATTTTCAGTTGGCAACGTGGTCGCGGTGGACAACGATTATCAGCAGCAGACGGGATACATCGGCACAGGAATCACGGCGGCCTACGTGCAGGACCCGGGCGATGTGAATCGCGATCCAAACTATCTTCGCCGGGTCACGTTCAATGTTGGCCGAGTGGCTCAAATTTCGGCGACTGCGTTGCTGCTGGCGCAACCTTTATTAGGAGGCGCGCCGGCGGCCGGGGCGGGAGTGCAAGTGGTCATCGCGTTCGTCGATCGCGAAGGTGGATCGTTCTTTCAGGAATGGTCGGCGCTGTTTGTGGCGGAGGAAGACGGCGGCGGACGCGTGTGCTTTCATTATCCGCGGCTGAGCCCGACAACGTCGCTGGAGAGTTCCATCACCCTGATTTCGGCTGCGCAGCCCAAGACGAGCAAGATATTTGTGCGAGAGTCGCAAGTGGAAGTGGCGAAACCTATCCATTCCTTGTCACTGCATGCAGCGTTCCAGGCGATGCCTCATCAGGATGAAAACGACGGACAAATCGCGGTCTGTTATCGCAGTTACTTTCCATCAGGGATGGCGGCAGTTTACTGAGTTGTGCTTGAGCGTGCGGTGTCCTCGCGAGATCCTCTTCGACTCGGTTCAGGGTGGGCCTTCGCTACGGCTGAAAAACGGCTAGGCTCGGAATGACATGTCTGAGTGAGTAGTTGGAAACAATCGGAATTGTCCCACTGCGTTGGCAGTAGAGAGAGTTTCTAATCAAATGAAATTGCAAATCGACAACCTCGACGGCACCGGCCCGCACGATTACACGGCAGCAATTGACGCCACGCGGCTTCCCAGACTGGTGCGAAAACTGAATCAACCCGCCGAGCTGCGCTTCAGCCTGGTGGCAAATACTCCGGAATTTGTGGTGCCTACCGACGGCGCACGAGTGCTGCTGGGAAGGACGAACGGGCAAGACGTTTTTACCGGATACTTGATGGGCGCACCAGCGTATGAATACCTGGGTTGGGGCGAGCAGGGGCCGGTCTACCGCTACAGCCTGCTGGCAAAAGGTGACGAGGCATGGCTTGACGAGAAACGATTGCCCGACCTTTGCCCTTTTGTTGACCGGAGCGCGGGCGCGGCGCTCCGGCAACTGACCCAGGACCTGGTGGGAACGGCGATCGATACCAGCGGCGTCGAAGGGCTGGATCTGCTGGCCGGATTTATCCCCAATGCGCAGCAGAACTGGTCACAACACGCAGCAGAGATTGCGTTGCAGGCGCGGGCCAGCTACCGCGTAATCAATGGAGCGCTGGTTTTCACGCCCCTGGGACAAAACGCCTATGCACTGAGCGACAGCGATCCGAACTTCTCGCCGGAAAACCTGAAGCTGACGCCCTTGAACGCGATCACCAACGACGTGACGGTCATCGGAGAAATGGCCCCGGAGGCCTACGTTACCGACTATTTTGTCGGCGACGGCCTGACAACGAAATTTTATTTATCGCAAACTCCCTACACCAAAACGAGCGTGACGCTGGTGGATGAAGAGTACACCGAAGCCGCGCTCGATCCCTCATTGTGGACTGTAAACGATCCGGCGAACGCGGTGTCGTTGAGTGGTGGCAAGCTGCAAATCTCCGGCGGGACGGGCGTGGACGGCGCTACCACGGTGCAAAGCGTGGAGCAAGTCGAACTGGGCGGGGCCAAGGTAATGCAGCACGGCGATGTGATGTTCAACGCGCCTTCCTCAGGGGTGATTGGCGGACTCTATCCCGGCGGCGTTTCGATTGCGGGATGCCTCGCGGGTTTTCGGATCACGCCGAGCGGCAGTCAATCCCAAATACAGGCGTTGATCAATGGTGTGGCGACGGGGCCGACCATGACCACCGTGACCGGCCATCACTACATTTTCACTACGCGGATTTACTCGCCGGAAATCTTTCGGCGGCAACAAGTTTTTCATTCGTCGGTGCACGCTGCCGGCTCTGGGATTGGGGGCGCGCTGGTGGCGGCCAATGTGCGCCTGGTGCTGGAGGTGCATGAGATCGATCCGCTGAATCCGGCGACCGAAGTTGCTCCCTCGACGGTGCTGTGGGACAACATGATCTTAAACGCTCCCGGATATTGTTCGCATGCGGTAGTCAATGCCGCGAACCTGCAATGTTCGATTGCCTTCACGCTGATTATCCAGGCGGTGGATGCCGAGGTGCGCAGCGCGCTTCCGGGGCAGAATTTCACCACCTGTCTGGTAGGAGATTTGCGGGATGGGGCGGAATGTTCGGTGACATCCAGCGCGGCGTTGGAATTTTATTCGGCCTATGTGCCGGCCGCGAACCAGCAGATCGAAGTTCATTACAGAGCGATAGTGCGCTCGCTGGCGCGCATCACGAATCCGGCGAGCATTGCGGCGGAAAAGCGCGGATTAGATGATGGCGTACATGGCATGGTACGACGGGTGAAGGAACCGCTGGCACGGACTGATACCGATTGCGAGAATGCAGCGCTCGCGATCCTGGAAGATTCGGCTGCCTTGAGTTGTGCGGGTGAGTACCAGACATGGAGCGACTTTCTGCCGGGAGCGGCGGAAGACATTTTCCCCGGCGATGCGCTGAATGTGTCGGCGTGCGGGGAGAACTTCGGCGCGATCGTGACGGATGTCGAAATAGATTTGCGCGATCTGTATGGCGAGCACAATTTGTACACCATGAAGTTTGTGCAAAGTTCGGACCTGGCAGCGTCGTTCACATTTGATGGCAGTGTGGGTCCGGCGATTATCTGGCTGGACGTAAACCAATTCACCAACGTGCAAGTCGGCAACGTTTATCTTGCAGACCTGACAGCGGCGGCAATCACGCAAGTGACATCCACGACGATCAGCGTGGATGCAGGGATTTCGCCGCCGGCAGGTGGCGGGATCGAGGTGCGGTGGAGCGATGCCGGATGGGGCCCGGATAACGATCGCAATCTGGTGGGACGGTTCGCGACCGAAACCTTCACCATCCCGCGACTCTCGCGGTCGCAAACTTGCTACCTCCAGCAATACGACGGATCGACTCCGCCGCGATATTCGCGCTATACCGCGGCACTCCACGTGGATTACCCGTTATGAGCGAAAACGAAAGCAAGAGAAACCTGGCGGGCAGGTCTCAGCAACCGCTGGTGGTCCGGCATGTGGAAGGCGATTTTCAGAATGAAGTGCTGGAGCGGTTGACGCATCTGGAAACGGCGTCCCGGGTGGCGCAACTGGGCAGCGAGGTTGAGCGCGGCGGCAAAACCAGGTTCGATCCGAAAGTGATTGCGGCGATTGGCGCAATTTTCTTGTCGATTGCCGGTTACGTGATTCAGGACGCGCGGAATTCTTCAAGACAAGACGCCGAAATTGAAACCACAAAAGTCCGGCTAACTAATTTAGAGCGCATCGCAACCACAAACACCGAAGCGCGAATCCGCACCGAGGTGCAGTTGGGGGAACTTCAGAAGGGACAAGGAGAAATCAAGGAAATGATTGAGCACCACGAAAGCGATACGCTGCGGGCGCTCCATAAGAGTTACCCGGTAGGCAAATAGAATCGACCTTCGACGGACTGCCTCAGTCCGCCAGTTTCAATCAAATTTTCAATCCAAACCACAACACAGGAGGAACGGGTATGAACTTTCTAGCGAAGTTGGTGCAGGCGATCGGCTTTTTACCGACGATCATCGGCTCGGTGGAGAATTTGCTGCGCAATAAAAGTGGTGCCGATAAGAAAGATGCGGTCATGTCATTTTTGCAGAGCGCGTTGTCACTGACCGACACGACTGTCGCCAAGGATGTGGTCGACCCAGACGGATTCAAAGACGGCCTGTCAAAAATCGTGGACGGGACCGTGAAATGCCTGAACGCATCGATCTGGGCGCCGCAGGGACGGTAGGCGTGAAAAAGCCGCCAGTCCGGGTTTTCGCGTCTGGCGGCTTATTTTTGTAACTTCTTGTTCTGACCTTACCTATCCGACTTCTTCGCTCCAGTTTTCCAGCGTTTTCTTTAAGACAGCCATGAATTGATCGGCAACCGCACCGTCGATGATGCGGTGATCGTAGCCCAGCGTAAGGTGCACGACGGAGCGGATAGCGATGGAATCGTTGCCGTCGCGGTCGGTAACCACCAGCGGCGTTTTGGTGATGCCACCGATGCCGAGAATGGCGGAGTTCGGCTGGTTAATGATCGGCAGTCCGAACACTGCGCCAAACTGGCCGGGATTGGTAATGGTGAAAGTCGAGCCTTCGACCTCTTCCGGCTTGAGTTTCTTGTTGCGGGAGCGCTCGCCGAGATCGGTGATGCCGCGCTGCAGTCCGAGGAAGTTGAGTTCGTCGGCATTTTTCAGCACGGGCACGATCAATCCCCAATCGAGGGCGACGGCGATTCCGACATTCACGTGCCGGTGATAGCGGATGTTTTCGCCTTCGCTCGAGGCGTTGATAATGGGGAACTGTTGCAAGGCAATAATTGTGCCGCGAACGAAGAACGGCATGAAGGTGAGGCGCGCGCCGTTACGCTGCTCGAATGAATTCTTGTTCTTGTTGCGGATGCCGACGATCCTGGTGATGTCCACTTCGAACATGCAGTGGACGTGGGCGCTGGTGCGGCGCGATTCGATCATGCGATCGGCAATGATCTTGCGCATCTTGGTCATAGGCACCAGGTCGCCGGGATAAGCGGCGGGTGCTGGCGCGGCAGGGGCCGGGCGCGACGGTGTCAGAAGCGGCAGCAGCGGGAGCTGGCGCGGCGGGAACTCCACGTTCGATGAACGCCATGACATCCTGCTTGGTAATGCGTCCGCCGAGACCGGTGCCGGAAACTTGTGAGAGATTGACGTTGTTGTCGCGGGCAATTTTGCGGACCAGCGGCGAGGAGCGAGCGTGCTCGTCGTCATCTGCTTCTTGTTCTTGCGCGGCGGGCGCAGGGGCCTGTGGCGGCGGAGCGGGCTGGGATTGCACAGTCGGCGCCGGTTTCGCCGGGGCCGCGGCCGGAGCGGCTGCTTTGGCGGGCGCAGATGCGCCGTCGCCATCGCCGATAGTGCCGACAACTGTATTTACCTGGACCGTACTGCCCTCGGCAACTTTGATGTCCTGAAGCACGCCGGAAGCGGGCGCGGGAATCTCGGCGTCCACCTTATCGGTGGAGATTTCGAAGAGCGGCTCGTCGCGCTGGACCTTGTCTCCGGGCTTCTTCAGCCACTTGGTGATGGTTCCCTCAAAAATCGATTCCCCCATCTGGGGCATGACAATATCAGTAGGCATAATTCCCTTCCAAGCGGACCGCCGTATGAAGATGGCTGGGCGGACGCAACCTTTTATTATAGCGAAGGATTTGGAGAAGCAGAGGCGTCAGTGGTGGTCGGTTAGGATCGTAATTGGTGCTTCGACCTAGTGGAGGGCGTGGCAACCCGCCACTGTGATCTCGCCTGGTGCCCGTCCAATGCCTGCTTCGCAGGCGTTGGGAGCTACGCCACGCGGGCGGGAGTCGCGGAACACATCTTGGACTATGTCGAGAAATATTATTGCAATCCATACAGCTGATAACTAAGCGTTTATCTAGGTACTTGCCCATCGGTGCCTTGCCCAGCCGCTGCGCATATAGATAGGATTATGGTTGCTGGGCACAAGACTGGTTCCTCTCGGAGTACCGTTCCTGGCCCCTTCCCTAGCACTTTTGACATTTTTGCCTTTGACTTGAGGCGTCGTACGTGAGACAAATGATGCCGAATCGGAATGTAGCTGCAGGTAATCTTGACAGATTATTGGCGCTACGGTACGTGATCTTCCCGGCCATTTGCCATCTAACTTGGTGGGAAGTAGATGCAACATGACCACATCGACAATCACTTTTGATCAAATGGAACGTCGTGCGGACCGTACCTTGGCGGTCGTGTTGTGGGCAAAGCACGCCAAAAGTATTGCGTTCACCGCCCTGTGGTTTAGCGTCTTGAATAGGCTGGTCCAATCTCTCGTCAAGTCTCACTCCTCCGAAAGACTGAACTTGT
Organism: Terriglobales bacterium; assembly: GCA_963700175.1. GTDB lineage: Bacteria > Acidobacteriota > Terriglobia > Terriglobales > Acidobacteriaceae > DASVWZ01. The sequence goes on along the minus strand of CAVOWN010000015.1, from coordinate 1,756,954 downwards.
TGTCAGATCATCAAGTGAAAGAGCTGACAGTGAGGCTTCAAGAGATTCGTGAAAACCTAGTAAACATCCTAGACCATGGCAACTTGTGCTTGATGCGCAGGAACCCGCTCCTCAGGCGGCGTATAGAAGAGCTTGAAGAGAGCATCGAAGATCTGTCTGACGTTATTGAGAATCTACTACTTTCGTCCAATTCCGATTTCCGGGCCATTGTTGCTGATTGTGTTCACACTATAGCTTCAACCCGCTCGGCGGAAACCATTGGCCACATGTAGAGTTGATGACGCCGCTAGTCCGCAGTTCTCAAAGCTGCGTGATCATTGGCGTACCCACGGTTATCCCAGTGTTGGTTACGATTTAGCCGAAGCCTTCCGAGCGATAGCTCGGGATGTCCAAGCAAACCATTGTAAACCGGCCCAACGCTTCGCTGACATTCTGCAGAACTTCCGCCTCCATAAATACCGGCAGAAAAATAGTGCCGCTAAAGAAGGTGCGCGCGGAGGTTGGAGAATTTACGCCCTATACGACAAGTTAAACGGATCCCTATATCCGATCATTGTTTATCCCAAGAAGGAGTGGGCGGATGCCAACGACAAGCTCATAACGGAATGCGTTCGCGAGCTGCTTAGCATCCTCCGACCGGGTACGCCTTAAACCATCAAAGCACATGGACACTTGCCTACTGTTTGGGCTCGGCTGCGCCCTGCGGGAGCGGCGCTACTCCGTAGGCGGTCTTCCAATAATCCTGGACCTTGGGGGGGAGCTTTTCGACGCGCGAAAGAAACGCGGTCACCTTCCAGATGTCCTGATCGCTCATGGCCTTGCTCCAAGAGGGCATGCCGGTGTAGCGGATTCCGGTGCGAATGGCGTAGTAGATGTGCCACTCGGGGTCGTCGAGCGGATCGAGGATGAGTTGCGGGACTGGCGGGTAGAACGATTTTTCGAGCGGGCTGGGTTTGTCGTCGAGCGTGCCGTGGCAGACGGAACAATTCATGGTGTAAACCTTCATGCCGTCGATCAGATTTTCATCTGTCGGCGTGACCGGGTTGCTGACGCGGGGAGCATGGCGTTCCATGGAGGCATCGAGAGCACTCATGGCGATGCGGCGCTCGAGCGGAGGAGGAACAGCATCGGCGTTGGTGGGGATGAGCCCAAAGTTAGCCACGCCGAGAGCGATGAGAACCAGCAGCAGTAGAGTCACAACCATCCCGAGAAAAACCTTGCCCATTCTTCCTCTCTATTTCCGGTGGCACCGGCAGTGCACGAGCGCGGACGCTCGCGCCTACATCTAATGCAGTGGTGCGAAATAGTGGTATGTGTGAGGGACTGTGAGAACCGGAAGCCCGACTTGCATTCCCTCAGCGGCTAAAGCCGAGCACTATTTTCCTCCACTTACGGATGGGCTAAAGCCCATCCCTTTCAAAACCATACCCTTCAATTTGGATGACGCACTCCACTAGTATGCCTTTAAATGGCGCGCTTCGCGAACCACGTCGCTGACCTTGGGCAGGAAAACTTCTTCCTGGGGCGGCGAGAAAGGCACGGGCGAATCCTGCGCGGTGAGGCGGACGATGGGGCCATCGAGCGAGTCAAAGGCCCCTTCGTTGATGATGGCGGCTATTTCACCGGCAATGCCCCCGGTACGAACGTCTTCGTGAAGAACGATTACTTTATTGGTTTTGCGGACGGTCGCGGCGATGGCCTCACGGTCGAGCGGTGAGAGCGTGCGCAGATCGACGACCTCGAGATCGATCCCTTCTTTGGCAAGAATTTCCGCAGCTTCGAGCGCTACGTATACCATTGCCGCATAAGTAATGACGCTAAGATCGCGGCCTTCGCGGGCGATGCGCGCCTTGCCCAGCGGCACGATGTAATCTTCAGCGGGAACTTCTTCTTTGATCCGGCGATAAAGATATTTGTGCTCGAAGAAGATTACTGGATTGTTGTCGCGAATGGCGGCCTTGATCAGTCCCTTGGCGTCGTAGGCGCTGGCCGGGCAAACAACTTTCAGGCCGGGAGCGTGCACGAACCACATCTCGGGATTCTGCGAGTGGAACGGGCCGCCGTGAACATTACCACCGCTCGGTCCGCGGACCACTAGCGGTGCGGGCGCACCCCAGCGATAATGGGCCTTGGCACACATATTGACGATCTGGTTGAAGGCGCAGGGCAGGAAGTCCATGAACTGAAATTCGGCAATCGGACGCATGCCGGTGAGCGATGCACCAAAGGCCGCGCCAACGATGGCGGACTCGGCGATGGGCGTGTCGATGACGCGCTCGGGGCCGAAGTGGTCAATAAAACCGTCGGTGACTTTAAACGCGCCGCCATAAATGCCGATGTCTTCGCCGATGCAGAAGACGGAGGGGTCGCGCTCCATTTCTTCCCAAATTCCCTGGCGGATGGCTTCAAGATACGTGAGTTGAGGCATGAGTAGAAGATAGTATACCGGGGTGGTTGAACTCATAAAGGCAAACCTTCGCGGACGAGGCGTCCGCCGCCACGCGAGGTATAGTTATGGATCATGACTGGCGTGCGGATGGACACGTGGCTTTGGGCGGCGAGATTTTTCAAGACGCGCACCTTGGCGAAACGGGCCTGCGAAATGGGTAGGATTCAATCGAACGGGCAGTTGGCCAAGGCATCGCGCGAAGTGCGCGCCGGCAACATGTTGCGGATAACGAATGAAGGCGGGGAGTTTGAGATCGAAGTCCTGCTGCTGAGTGAGGCACGCGGACCGGCTTCGGTGGCGCAGACGCTCTATCGCGAAACCGAGGCCAGCCGGGCATTGCGCCAGAAATTGGCGGATGAGCGAAAGGCCATGCAGGCTTTCGAAACCTTCCCGGCCGCACGGCCATCGAAACGCGACCGGCGGGAGATTAACCGGTTCCGGGGGCGAGGGTGAGGGACCGGGCGTTCTCGGGCGCCGTCCTGGAAGAAGTTCGCGGGCTGCGCGCGAGATTCCTCAGCCCGCTGGTGAAAACGCGGGCTTTCGGAATGACGTTGATGCGAGTTTGCTGAGGGTAACGGCCGCAGAGTCGTTGGTTAGAGTGGCACGAGCGGGGACGCTCGCGCCTACATCGCGGTCATGTAACTTTACTGGGCCTGAACGCAATCTAATGGATGATGACTAAACTTAATGAGGAACTTATGTCTGACAAAGTGACCAAGACTGACAAGGAATGGCAGGAGCAGTTGTCTGCTGAGCAATACCATGTGGCGCGCAAGGCGGGCACCGAGCCGGCGTTCACAGGAAAATACTGGAAGACGAAAGACGCAGGAACGTATAACTGCGTGTGCTGCGGCACTCCGTTATTCGATGCGGGGACGAAGTTTGATTCGGGGACGGGCTGGCCGAGTTTCTATAAGCCGGTTGACGCATCGGCGGTGGTGGAGCACGAGGACAACGCCTTCGGTATGAGGCGAGTGGAAGCGCGTTGCGCCAAGTGCGACGCCCACCTGGGCCATGTGTTTCCGGACGGGCCTCGTCCGACGGGGCTGCGGTATTGCATGAATTCAGCGTCTCTTGACCTGAAGCCGGAAGCGCCCGAAAAAAAGTAATCTGCAAAAACAGCAAGGGCGCGGTCGCGAAACCGTGCCCTTATTTTATTTTGACGAGCGCGAATTCGAGTTAGTTGAGTCCAGCCGCAGCGGCCATGGTTTTGGTCTCTTCGCTGGATTTCTTTTTCTGCTGGGCGGTGGTGCGGACCTCAATACTGCCTGTCATGATGGCACCGTCTTCCACGCTGATGCGCTCGGTGATGACATCGCCCGTGAGCGAGCCTTCGCTGCGGATGTCCAGGCGATCGGTGCACTCCACGTTTCCCTTCACCGTTCCCATGATGACCAGTTCTTTAGCATTGATGTTGGCCGCTACGTGGCCATTGCGTCCGATGGTGATGCGGTTGTCGGCAAAGTTGATGGTGCCCTCAATCGTGCCATCGATGTACAGCGACTCGGAACCGCTGACATCGCCCTTAATGACCAGAGAACGGCCGATGGTGGCTTGTTCCATAGGAGCGCCGAGGTTCTTGGCGGGTGTGTAGGGGGTTGTGGGAGTGTTGGAAAACTTTTGCGGCGGTGTGTTCAGATTTGACTGCAACATCGATGGGCCATCCTTTTATACCGCTCGGCGGGAGAAGCCGCTGGCGGTTGGGTGTGAAATTTTCGGCTGCTTGGGCCTAGCCAGACTATCGCACGAGAAGGCCCTTATTTAGGAGGTTACGGAAGTGCGAGCACTAATGCCGGAATGGGCGAGGGCCCGAAACGGGAGTTTGCAAGTCGAGATCGGCGCTGCATCGGACGCGTCGTGCGTTAATGCCAAGAGCTTCACCACAAGGGACACAGAGGTCCACGGGGGGAATCGAGATTCCCTAGGCTTCGAGCGACTGCGCCAGGTCTTCCCACTCGGCCATGAAGTTTTTCAACTGCACACGTTCTTTCTCAAGTTTCTGAGTGACACGCGCAGACTCTTCGGCGCTGACGAAACTCTGCAATGCGGTTTCACATTCTTCGATGGCAGCTTCGGTGCGGTTGATATCCTGTTCGAGTTCTTTTACCCGGTCCTCCATCTGTTTGCGCTTGATGGGGTTGAGCCGCTTGGACTTGGCCTCATCGGCGTCGACGCGGGAGATTGTGCCGTCGCCATTGCTGGACTGGGCGATCGTCGTACGCGACGCGGCGACCGATTCCTGCAGCTTGGCCGCACCGCCCTCCTTGCGCCAGCGATAATCTTCATAATTGCCGGGATAGACTTCCACTCGTCCGTCGCCGATTTCAAACACTCGCGTGGCCAGCTTGTCGATGAAATAACGGTCGTGGGAAACGAAGACCACGGTGCCTGTGTACTTCGACAAAGCGTCCAGCAGAACGTCTTTGGCGCGCATATCGAGGTGATTCGTAGGCTCGTCGAGCAGAAGGAAATTTGCCGGATAGAGCAACATGCAGAGCAGCGCGTAACGATTGCGCTCGCCGCCGGAGAGCACTCCGATGCGCTTGAAAACATCGTCTCCGGAAAAAAGAAAACATCCCAGCAGGCTGCGGAGTTCGGTTTCGGTCGACTTGGGGGCTACTCTGCCGAGGTCCTCGAGAATGCGGGCGTCGGTATCGAGTTCTTTGTATTGGTCCTGCGCAAAGTAGTCGACCTCGGCATTGTGGCCGAATTTGTATTCACCTGCGGTTGGCGCTTCACGTTCGGCCAGCAATTTGATGAGCGTCGACTTCCCCGCCCCGTTCACTCCCACCAGGGCAATGCGGTCGCCGCGTTCGATCATGAAATTCACGTTGCGAAAAACTTCTTTGTCGCCGTAGGATTTGGCGACTCCCGCGAATTCAGCGACAATGCGGCCGCTGGGCTTGGGTTGTGGGAACGAAAAGTGGATGGTCTTTTCTTCTTCCGGCAGCTCAATGCGTTCGATTTTATCTAATTCTTTGATCCGGCTTTGGACTTGCTTGGCCTTGGTGGCCTGGTAGCGAAAGCGGTTGATGAAGACTTCCAACTGCTCAATGCGGTCGCGCTGGTTGCGATAGGCGGCTTCGAGCTGCTCCATGCGCTGGGTTTTTGAGCTGAGGAATTTCTCGTAGTTCCCCGGATAGAAGTGGATTTTCTTGTTCCAGATTTCAGCGATTTTGTTGACCGTCACGTCGAGAAAATAACGGTCGTGCGAGATCAGCACAAACGCGTTGGGATAGCTGGTGAGATATTCTTCCAGCCAGTTACGGGCTTCGAGATCGAGATGATTCGTCGGCTCGTCGAGTAAAAGAAGATTCGGCTGTTGCAGCAGGAGTTTGGCCAGGGCGATGCGCATCTGCCAGCCTCCGGAAAATTCTTCGGTGCGGCGCGGCCAATCTTCTTTGCGAAAACCCAGGCCCATCAGGACCGATCCTACGTGCGACTCGATGGCGTAGCCGTCGCGGGCCCCGAACTCGTGCTCCAACCGCTGGTAACGCTCGGCGACTTGCGCATACTCGGGTGACGCATGATCGAGTTCCGGCATGCGGGCGGTGAGATGTTCCATCTCGCGCTCCATGTCGCGCAAATCGTCGAAGACCGCCATGCACTCGGCGAAGACCGAACGGCCGGAGAGACTGAGGCCGTCCTGCGGCAGGTATCCCGCGCTGATGCCCTTGGCAGTAACAATTGAGCCGTAATCCAGCGTCTCACTGCCGGCGAGGATTTTCATCAACGTGGATTTGCCGGTGCCGTTGGCGCCGACCAGACCGATGCGGTCTTGGGCCGTGATAAGCCAGTCAGTGCCTTCGAAGAGGAGCTTGTGGCCATAACGCTTTCCGGCGCCGGAGAGTTGGATCATGCGTACTTCAATCGTCTCATGAGAGAGGCGATTTGCAGAAGGAGGGCGGATGGCGGCCAACAACCAGAAGCTCGACGGGAGAATGCCTTCTCAGGTCTCTTGGGCCGCGAGAATTTCCGGGGTCTTTCGACTGCGCGGCGCGATTCGCTGAGCGAATCGCGCCGCTACGCTCAAGATGACAAACTTGTACTCGGAGGTTCCTTAGAACTTACGCGGAGGATAAGCTGCGAGCGATTGTAGGCCCGGGCCGCCTCCGTTTGTGACTGTGATCGCGTACGGCGAACCGGCCGCTTCCGTGGTCGAACCATCCGAGTTAATTTGCAGCAGCGCAACAAAGGAGTTGGGATCGCTGTATTCGCTCACGTAGAGATAGCCTCCGTTGCCGGTTGGCGACGATGTCGCGGCCTCGGCGGTGGAAATGATCTGGGAGGAATCCTTGAGCGTGGTGATGTTGACGTAGGTGAGTCCAAGAGTAGCTTCGGTAAACGCCAGAGAAGTAATTTGCGCGGACAGGTTATTGGTCACGTAAATAAACTTCTCGTTCGGACTGAGCCACACATTGCTGGAGTCCACTCCGGCGCCGAGGCTGCCGTCGCCACCGAAATTATTGTCTTTGCCAAGCGAACCGTCGGCGTTGATGGGATAAATTTCGATTTCAGTGGGAGTGCCAACCGCATCGCCGAAGATGGCGTACTTTCCGTCCTTGGTGATGTCGACGCCGGCCGCGCCCGCGGTGGCGGTGTATGGACCTTTCTCGGTCAGCTTGCCGGTTGCGCTCACGGAGAACGAGTCAACCTGGTTGGCTCCGTAACCAAACGCCACGACCACCGTCTTGCCGTTGGGTGTGGCCCTTATGCCAGACGCCGCATTCGGGAGGGCTTTGGTGCCCACCAGTTTCAGTTTGCAACCCGCCAGAATTTTAAATACGCCGATGTTGCTGCTGCCAGCGTAGCCCGCAAACAGGTAGTCGCCGCCGACGGTGAGTCCAATGCCGCCCGAAGTTCCAGAGCCGCCGTTACCCTTGGGATCTTTGAAGTCCCCAACCTTTTTGCCGCCGGTATTGACCTTCTTGAAAGCAGCTACGTCGCTGCTGCCGGAGTCGCTGAAAAAGCCGCATTGATCGGCGCCTTTCACATAGACGACCGCTCGAGAGATGGCGAACGAGCCGCCGCCGGAACCGTTTCCTCCGGTGGGGAGGCTGCCGAGAAAATCCAAACCTCCGCTCGCGAGGGCCAGAGCCGAGATCGTGTTAGGGCCGTTGAGGTTATTATTGGTGACCACGAACGGCGTACCGGCTGAGTCCGCGGCGCGCATTTGCGGCGCTAAGACACAGGTTGACACCACCAGGAGCGCAAGAATGCATGAGAATCGATTTTTCATTTCTTTGGACCTCGCCACTTTCTTAACTGAATTCCGCCCTTTGCCATTTCAAGACCGGGGCAAGTGTACACCCATCTGGGGATTCGCAACACTGTGAAAAGATTTGCATTCCCGCGCCCAGAAGGGGTTTTGGGGCGGAGCAGGCTACAGGTACCGCTCCTGGAGAATGGCTATGTGGTGCGATACGTGGCCCGCAATGATGAATGCTAGCGCGCGGACGGTGACCGGATTGTCGCTGGCGATGCCTCGTCTGGACCACGCCTCTGAAGGCAGATTGCGAAACAGGGAGATGGTTGACAGGCGGACTTGGCGGAATTCTTCGAGGTGAGCGGCCCACGCGATATTGTCGGCGCCGGCGCTGGCGGCGGCTATGTCCTGATCGTAGCCCGGCAAGGGCGTATCGAAGCCGCGAGCGAACCATAGCGCGCGAAACGCGAAGGCACGTTCGTTATCGGTGATGTGGTTCAGAAGCTGGCGGATGCTCCACTTTTCAGGCGCGTAGCGGTGCAGCGACTTGGCTTCGGAGATTGCGGAAAATGATCGTAGCGACTCTTCCAGTTGGCGGTCGATGGCTGCGAGCGGATCATCGCCCTTAACCTGATTGATGTAAGTGAAATACTGCGGAGCAGCTTCGTTTTCTTGAGGACGTCCGATCATGCACTTATTCTACAATCTGGCCGCGTTTGCAGCGCCCCGCTGGGTGGGTTTGGGCGATGCCAGGTGCTGGATCGCGCGGTCAATCACCGCTTGAATTTCTTTGGCGTATTTCACTTCGCGCCCTTTGGCGAGAAGTTTTCGCGCCTCCTCGGCGGAAAACCATGTCGGATTGCGGTCGGCTTCGTGGCCGGGGAGCATGTCTTCAACTTCCATCAGGAAGGCCTTGACCACAAATTCGCGGACGCCGGGCGGCTTCCAGAAGACGCCTTTGGAATGAAGATACAGATGAAAGTGGCGGGGCTCGATGTGTCCGCGAACGCCGGCTTCTTCCCATGCTTCGCGTTCGGCGGCCTGGCTATGCGACATGGTGGGCGCGGGACCGCCCTTGGGAAATGTCCACTTGCCGCCGCCGTTGGTGTTGACCAGCAGAAACTCCACGGACGGGCCACGCCGCCGGTAGCAGATGGCCGCCACCTGCAGAGGTAACGCGAAGCGAAAAGCTCGGGCCGTGGCCAATTGCGGGTCCTCCGATACACCTGCCGCTTTGGACATGTTACTGACAGAATATTGCAAGAATGTTAAATTGCAGCAAAAAAGGTGCAATTTGAGGGGTTACTGAAGATACGTGGGACCAATTTGGAAGGCTTTCACAGCCCCGCGCCGTAGACGGGAATACTCGCGCCATTCACGTCTTTGCCCGCATCACCCGCCAGCCAGACGATCAACGAGGCGACGGATTGCGGCTGCACCCATTGCGAGACATCGGCCTTGGGCATGGCTTGGCGATTGGCGGGCGTGTCCATGGTTCCAGGCAGGATGACGTTGGCGGTGATGGGCAGATCTTTATTTTCGAGGGCGACGGTGCGCACTAAGGCTACCAGCGCGGCTTTCGACGCACTGTAGGCGGCGACGCCGGGGCCGGGATCTTCGGAGGCGCGGCTTCCAATCGCGACGATGCGGCCCTGCTTGTTCTTTCGCATGTGGGGAATGACGGCGCGCAGAACGTAAAACGCGCTGTGCAGGTTCATATCCAGCATATTGCGGAACGTGGCATCATCGGTTTCGGCGACAGTCTTGCCTCCGGCGAATCCACCGACCAGATGGGCGAGAACATCGATGCGGCCAAAGCGGCGCACGACGTCGTTGACGATTTTTTCAGCGGAATCGGGATGGGAAAGTTCGCCGGAAAAAGCGGTAAATGAGCTGCTGGGAAAGGCGGACGATTCAATCTTGCGCGCGACGCCTGCGACCGTCGCTCCGGCATCGAGAAGAGCCTGGGTCACGTGCGTCCCGAGGCCGCCATTGGCGCCGGTCACGAGGACAATCTTATTTTGTAAATCTTTACTTGTGGGCAGTTTGGGCCTCGGTAACGCAGGAAGGCAGCGGCGCCGCAGCGGGAGATTTCTCCATCCGTTCCATGCTGCTGAGGATGGTTGCAATCACCTGCTCATCGCCGATCGCGGTGTTGATCATCATGTGATAGAGACATCGCGTAGGCCAGTCGGCGTCGAAATAACGTTTGACGAAAGTCATGCGATCGCGATCGATGGTATTGAGTTGCTCTTCGGCCTCCTGCTCACTGCGGCCGAGCAAACGCAGGCGGCGCATTTTTTCGATATAGGGCGCGTAGAGAAAAACGTGGAAGGCGTCTCCGTGCTCACGCAGGAAGTAGGGAGCGCCGCGTCCGACGATCACGCAATTGCCGGCTTTGGCGACGTTGGCCATCACCTGGCCGCCGATGGCGACAAATTTGTCAGGACCGAACTCGCTGCCGTGCAGCGCCATGCTGCGCTCATAGCTGCCGCGCCAGAAGGTCTTGACCAGGCGATGGAAAGTACCATCGGCGCGCTCGGAACAGCGTTGAACGGCCGCCGGCTCCACGTTCGCGACTTTGGCGATCTCTTCGGTGAGCGCCTGGTCCCAAATCTTCCAACCCAGGCGGCGGGCGATGGCAGCGGCGATCTCGCCGCCTCCACATCCAAATTCGCGCTCGACGGTGACGATTCGGTACATGGTGCCCTCCGCTGAAACTTTACCGCACCCAGACTTTCGGTTCCACTGACATTCCCGGCCTGAGGACGTGCTCACTGGTCTCGCCGGGATCGAAGGTGATCTTGACCGGAATGCGCTGCACCACTTTCACATAGTTGCCGGTCGCGTTCTCGGGCGGCAACAGGCTGGTGATGGCGCCGCTGGCCCCGGCAATGCTGTTGACGTGGCCTTTGTAGTCCTTGCCATTGACATCAAAGCGGACGGTGACTGGCTGACCAACGTGCATTTTCGCGAGCTGGGTTTCCTTAAAATTGGCGGTCACCCAGATATCGTCGAGATTGATGACGCGCATCATCTCCTGGCCGATTTGCACATTTTGTCCGGCTTCGACGGTGCGATTGGTGACTACACCCTCGACGGGCGATAACACCAATGCATAGGAGACATTGAGTTGCGCGGCTTCAAGCGCAGCTTTCTTCTGGGCGACGTTGGCATCGGCGGACTGGGAGCGGGCTTTGATGGCCGCAACCTGCTGCGGCGCGGTCGCAGCCGAACGCACATCGGCCTCGGCGGTCAACAGGCGCGCCTGCGCCTGATGGACTTGTTGTTCGGCGGCCAATGCCGAGGCTTGCGCCGCATCGACCGCAGCTGCGTTGGCTTTAGCGGCGGCGACTGCCTGGTCATACTGCTGTTGCGAAATTTCCAGCTTGTCGACCAGTTGCTTGTAGCGCACCAGATCGTTCTGTGCCTTGACGTTGTTGGCTTCGGCCTGTGCCAGTTGCGCGTTGGCGGCGGCATATTGTTGCTTAGCGGCGGCGATGCCGGCACGCGCGTTCTCAACCTCGGCCTGGGCGCTGGAAATCTGGCTGGTGGTACTGACCGATGTAATGGGGACGTTCACGCGGGCGGCGTCCGCCACCGCGATGGCATTGGCATAATCGGCCTGGGCACGGTCGAGGGCAACACGATAGTCGGTGGGATCGATTTCGACCAGGGGTTGTCCAACATGCACCAACTGATTGTCGTCGACCAGAAGTCTGGTCACATGGCCGGAGACGCGGGCGCTGACGGAGTTCAAGTGGCCGTCGATTTGGGCGTCGTCGGTATCTTCATAGCTGGAAAAATAGCGCCACAGAAAAAATCCGGCCACCACCAGAACGATGACTCCGATGATGAGGAACATGCGGAACTGCGGATTGCGATTACTGAATCGCTTCCACTTCAAGTCCCGGTCGCTGGCGGGCAAGGGCGCAGGCGAGGCGGGAGTCTGCGGCGGACTCTGTGGTTCAACGGATTCTGTGTTTTGTGCCATGTTTACTTACCCATGTTTACTTACTCTGGAGGTACTGTTTGACGCCTTCTTCGGCAAAACCAATCGCTTTCGCCAGTTCGATCTTGGCGACGTTATGAGAATACAGGCTTGAGATATAACTCTCATTGGCCGAGGCCAGCGCGTCCTGCGCCTGGACCACTTCCAGATTATCGGTGACGCCGGCGGAAAAACGGTCGCGGGCCTGGGTCAAAGTCTGGCTGGCCAGGTCGACGGAGCTACGCGCCACTTCCACCAGGTCCGCGGCGGACTGCAAGTCAAGCAGGGCGCTGCGAACTTCATAATCGATCTGGCCGCGGAGATTTTCCAACTGTTGACGGCTCTGGCGGAGCGTGGCTTCGGCTTCCAGAACATCGCTGTGAGTCTTGCCACCAGTAAAAATCGGGACATTGAGGGTGGCTCCGATCTGGAACACGCCGTGCGAGTCGCCGATATTTACGCCGGCGTCACCGTAGAATCCGCCAATGCCGACGTTCGGATAATATTCGGCGCTGGCGGCGCGGCGCATCTCCTCCGCTCCACGCACCTGCGCGGCGGCTGCGAGATAATCTGGCCGAGCCAGGTAGGCCCGCCGCAGATCTTCTTCGATGCCCGATGTGGCGAGCGGTTCGTAGGGAGCTTCAGTGGTCAGGGAAAATTCCTGGCCGGGAGGGAGTCCGATCACGCGTCCCAAAGAGAGCTTCTGCTTGGCGTAATCATTCTTCGCCTGAATCAATTGCTGCTGACGGGTTTGCAACTCTACTTTCGCGCGCAGGGTATCAATCGCGGGGCTGGTTCCGGCGGTCTGCTGATCAGCGGCTTTGTCGTAAAGCGCCTGGGCGGTGACTAACTGGGCCTGCGCGGTTTCCACGCGGGCGGCGCCGGCCAAGGTTTGCAGGTAGGTGTAGCCCACGGCAAGCACCACCAGTTCACGGGCATTCTTCAAAGAAAAATCGGCGGCACGCTCATTTTGCCGGGCGCCGCGATAGCGCTCGATAGCGTGCCAGTCGAAGACCGATTGCTGAAGACTGATGGAGCTCTGAAAAATGCCGATGGGGCCTACCACCTTGGGAACGCCCGGAATGTTGAAGCGGAAGCCCTCCGAGGGAAGATCGATTTGTGCCGCGCTTTGCGTGGCTTGCGCGTTCAGGTAGGGGAGCAGCCCGCTCAACTCTTTCCATCTTTCTCCGCGCACGGTGACGCTTGTATCGCTTTGCAGAAGAATCCCGAGGTTGTTGCGCAGGCCGCGGTCGATGGCATCCTTAAATGACAGCGGCAGGACGGTACCGGTCGCCTTGCCTTCGGGAACGCTGCCGGAATAAGGGGATTGCGCCAAGGCCACGCCCGCGCTCGATCCACTACTGGGAGCGGCTGAGCCAGAGGGAGCGGACGGCAATCCGCTGGGAGTTTGCGCCGTTGCCCATAGCTGGAGGAAAAAGGTACAGACAACACCCAGAAATGCTATGTGCGAAAACAATCGTCGCCTTCGCCGCAATTGCTTTTTCGCGCTCAACTCATTCATAGATAAGGAGAGAAATCGGGCAGCCTGCTGAACCAATGTTGATTCCGCATGCCGTCCCTGAGATGCAAAGGATTCCCGCCGCGGATTTGGTGATGCTGCTCGCCATATCGCAACCCTGCACCCCATAAAATCACGCAAATGATTCGTCTGCCATGGATTAGGACCAACCCCGCCAACCCGGCCGAGGTTGAACAAGCCTTAAATTATTTCACAGCCCGACCCTTCGGTGTGATCTGACGCATCGATTTTTGTGACGCGCCTGGGATGGATAACGTATCGTAAGGGGTAGAGTCTAACCGAGTGGGGTGAAGTATGGCGGAAAGCTGCCCAAATTGGAGTTCGGGCGCGTGTTAGGAGCGGCCGCCAATTCGCCTCCATGGGACCGCCGGCGAGTAAGCCTGCTCACTTCGGTTGGCGCGCATCTGTTGCTGCTGGCTTGGCTGGTCCACACTCCGGCGGCGGTTTTTGTGGCTCCCACCTTCATTCGGCAGGGCCTGAATGGCACTTCGACAACCTCGCTCTATTTTGCCGGACAGCCCGAGGTTTCGCGGGCGCACTTGCCGACGAAAAAGACCCTGGCATTGAACTTGCCGGTTCGTAAGAGCTCTGCGCCGAAGCCGGATCCGAAGATTGAGACGGATTCAGCGCGCGACGAGGCGGTTTTGCTGCCCAACGAACGTCCGGCGGGCTCGCTTTATGGGTCGCTTTCGTATGGAACACTTTCAGGGCCGGACATTCGTCCGGCGCTGCCGGAGTTCTTTCCCGATCCAGTCGTCGATCCATCGGAAATTCCCGGTGGAGAAGGTGACGTGATTGTAGAGGTTGTGATCGACGATCAGGGGAATGTGGTGCAGGAAAAAATTCTGCACAGCCTGGGCATGTCGATCGATCAGCGGGTGCTGGGATCGATTGCCCGCTGGCATTTTCGTCCCGCTACCAAGAACTCGGTACCGATGGCGTCAAAACAGGACATTTATTATCACTTCCCGCGCTGAATTCTGCGTTAGTATTCTGAGGCTGGAAACATTCCCGAAATGGTATTTCGTTGAATCGCATCGTAAAGCCCCATCGGGAGCGGGTTCTGTAATGCTCATGGCGACTTACGGTGACCGTAGTCACGCGTACGCGGGCGCAGCATCGGATATTCTGATGAGGAGATGAATTCGACTCTGTTGGCAAGAATGGCCAAGTCTTCCACTCGACGTTACGCGCGATACCGCACCGAGTTGCCGGTGATTGTGCGGGTACTGGGCGAAGACGGTTATGTGCGGATCCATGGCCGCTGTTTTGAGATTGCGGAAGCTGGGCTGGGCGCGGTGATCAGCAGCGAATTGAGCATGGGAGAGATGACGACGCTGGAGTTCTCGCTTCCGGAGGCAGGCGCCCTGGAAATGCGCGCGGTAGTGCGGCATCGCATGGGGTTTCTGCATGGCTTCGAATTCGTGGGACTGCTTCCTGAGCAAAGAGAGCAGTTGCGCAAGTTCTGCCGGGACTTGAAACCGGCGTAGATGGGCGTGTAGGGCGGACACTGTTGTCCGCCGATTTTGACTCTGGTTTTGGGTGTCGATAGATCAACCGTCAAGAGCAAATCAAAAACAACTTAAAAAGGGAAGGCAAAATCAACTTCAACTTCAAGAACAAAGGCAAGATCCACTTCAAAAGCAAGTCAAAAGCGGCGGACAAGAGTGTCCGCCCTACGGTTGCAACTTCATGAAGCCCTCGATCTCGTATCCCGTATCGTTCTGGAGAATGTAGGCGCTGCTGCCGGAGACCAGATAGAAAACCAGATCATTTGGGTTGACTGAGAGACTGTTCACCGTGGCGGTGGTGCGTCCGTTGCTGCCCACCGTGTAACTGCCGGAGAGGATGCCGGGCTGGTTCAGGCTGGCGGCAACGCCGATCTGGCCGCTATTCGCGACTTCGTTCAGGTTGAGTGTTCCGGAGCCGTTCCAACTGATCCAGCCTACGCGCGATAGATAAAGTGGGTTTTGATTGTAGCCATTCATGACGAAAGCATATTGACCGTTCAGGGTGGAGGCAGTAAACGAGGTCGCCGCCTGTTGGTTGGCGGTTCCATCTTCCACTTTGCTGGTACTGTCGGTTAGAAAGTAGGCCTGGGATGTGCTGACCAGGTAGAAAATCTGCTGGACGACGCCGATGTTCTGTACCGTGAGGGTGACGGCGGCCCGGCCGTTTCCAGCAATCGTGTAACTTCCTGAGACTCCGACGTCGGCATAAGCAGTGCCATCTACGACAGAATCCAGGCTTCCGGTGCTGATCGAGCCATTCCCTCCCGCAGAGAACACGCCGATCGTTCTAACCATGTTTAACCCGCTGGTATCGTCGGCGCGGCTGCCGAAGGCATAGCTGCCATTCAGCGCGGCGCTCGAAAAAGGCGC
Source organism: Terriglobales bacterium (assembly GCA_963700175.1). Classification (GTDB taxonomy): domain Bacteria; phylum Acidobacteriota; class Terriglobia; order Terriglobales; family Acidobacteriaceae; genus DASVWZ01. The sequence goes on along the minus strand of CAVOWN010000015.1, from coordinate 1,741,387 downwards.
GCCGGCCTGACCGGTGGCAGCGCCAATGCCGATAATTCCTGCGTCACTCTCCATGAGAAAGATGTGGCTCGCGTCCACGATGTAATAAATGACGTTGTTGGTGACTCCGGAACTGTCGCTGATGGAAGCGGCACCCCGACCAATGCTGCCCGGACTTGAGAAGGTCCCGGTTAGAGTGAGAGGCGCGCCAGTGCTGTTATCGAAAATCGAGCCGCGAATAACGTCGTCAGACCCGGTAACGGCGCCACTGGCTACGGTCAGAGCTCCCACCAGGCTGGAGGATCCCTGTGAGGCGGTGTTGGTGTGCAGCCGAAAGACGTACGTGCCGGAGGGAATGGCAGAGAGAGCGGAAACAGTCTGTGCCTCGGCTCGACCGGCGCTAATGGCCCCCGTGTCTGCCTCCGTCAAGTAAAACTCGGTGGTCGACACCATGGTCAGGGTGAAATTCAGGCTTCCATTGGTGAAGTTTATAGTCATGCTGCCGGTGCCATCGTTGGCGACGGCGTATGTCCCGGTGGTGGAATTGGTAGACAAACCGGTAGCGCTCTCGGCGAAATCGTCCGTGCCACTCGTGATATTGCCATTTCCGTCGGCAGTGAGCACGCCGGATTCGCGGTAGGGAGCACCATTCGTCAAGTCCGTTCCCGAAATCTGGTAGGCGTAGGACCCCTTAAGGCTGGCGTTCGAGAATGTGCCGGTACCCGTGCCGGATGGGGTGGAACCGCTATTGGAACCACAAGCTGTAAGTAGACCAAGCAGAGCAAGAAGGGAAATCAGAAATGTGGTTTTCATAACGACAAAGGCCGCAGGGGCCGCTCCTCAAAAGGATAGAAATCTTTACACTCCGCCTGGACGGGCTCCCTCTTTTGTAACACGAAAGGATGGAAAAAGTTCTGGACAGGGCGGGACGGATTTGGCTTAGCTGGGTTCGCTGCCCAGTACTTCGCGGACTTTGCGGGAGAGAGTTTGCAGGGTGAAAGGTTTTTGTAAGAAAAACGTGCCGGGTTCGAGCACGCCTTCGTGGACGATGGCATCCTCGGTGTATCCGGAAAGGTAAAGTACACGCGTCTGCGGATGGGTGGCGCAGATGCGAGCGGATAGCTCACGGCCACTCATGCCGGGCATGACCACATCAGTGATAAGGGCGTGGATTGTACCGGTGTACTTGGTGGTGATTTGCAGGGCGGCATCGCCGTTCTCGGCTTCGAGCACGGTGTAGCCCTTGGATTCAAGGGTTTCGCGAACCAGTTGGCGGACTGATTCTTCGTCTTCGACGAGCAAGACGGTTTCTGTGCCGCAGGTTTGCGATTGCGGAACGCGGACTTGGCCGACAGGTTCAGCGGCGTCTTCGACGCGCGGCAGATAGATGCGGAAGGTGGTACCTTTTTCAGGCTCGCTCTGCACCAAAACGTATCCACCACTCTGCTTGATGATTCCGTAGACGGTGGAGAGGCCGAGTCCGGTGCCCTTGCCTTTTTCTTTGGTGGTGAAAAATGGCTCGAAGATGCGCGCCTGGGTCTCTTTGTCCATGCCGTGTCCGTTGTCGCTGAGCGAAAGCATGACGTAGGAACCGGGGCGGATGTAATTGTATTCGTGACGAAGCTCTTCGTGGATCAGCTCAACGTTGGCGGTCTGAATGGTAATGCGGCCGCCGTTGGGCAGCGCATCCTTGGAGTTGACCACCAGATTCATGATGACTTGCTCGATCTGGCCGGAATCCGCGCGGGTGCGGCCAAGGTCGGCGGCGAGACGGGTTTGCAATTCGATGTTCTCGCCGATCAAGGGCTGCAAGAGGCGCTGGATATCCGACACGATGACATTGACGTTGACAACTTTCAGCTCCAGCAATTGCTTGCGGCTGAAGGCCAGCAACTGGCGAGTGAGGACGGCAGCGCGTTGCGTAGCCTGATGAATGGCCTCGATTTTGGGATAGAGCCCGTCGACAGATGACGTTCGCTCGAGCAAGACTTCGGTATAACCGCTGATGACCATCAGCAGGTTGTTGAAGTCATGGGCGACACCGCCGGCGAGCCGGCCTACAGCCTCCATTTTTTGCGATTGGCGAAGCTGGTTTTCCAGCAGGCGGCGCTCGGTGACGTCCTCGGCGAACATTTCCAGAACGTTTTCGGCTTGACCCGGATTCGGCATCCTGCGCCCGCTCAGACGAACAGTGATCAATTCTCCATCTTTGCGCTTCCAGCGGATTTCAATGTTATCGACCCGGGCGGAACGTTCGAACTCGCGCTGCAGCCGGGCATACTCTTCGGGATCTCCGAACACCGCGGTACGGGGATCGAGCACGAGAACTTCTTCGACCGAGGCATAACCCAGCAAATTCACCAGGGCCGGATTGACGTTCGAGAAATTTCCCTTCGGAACTGGAGCGGTAAATACCGTAGACGGCGCTTTCCACAACCGTGCGGTAACGGGCTTCAGAACGGCGTAGCGCCTCCTGCTGGCGCTTTTGTTCGATGGCGCTGGCCAGTTGGCGGGAGACGAATGCGAGAATGTCTTTGTCTTTGAAGTCGAAGCGGATGTTCTCGCTGTAACTCTGGACCACCAGAACGCCGAATGTTTGGTTCGCGATCTTGAGCGGCACACCCAGCCAGTCTAGCGAGGACGCCCCAAGCAAATCGACCTCGCCTTTTTTCTGCAATTGAGCAAAGACGTCGGGAGTGCACAGCAGCGGCTCACCGGTGCGGATGACATATTCGGTAAGTCCGCGTGCCAGTTTTTTGCGGGCCGGGGCGGCGTCGACCTCGTCTACAAAATAGGGAAAGGTCAAAGTCTGCTCGATGGAATCGTAGACCGCGATATAAAAATTGCGGGCATACATGAGCTCGCCGAGGATGGCATGAATCGAAGCATAGAACTGCTGGAGATCTTCGGCGGAGCTGGTTTTTTCAGCGATGCGATAAAGCGCGGAATTCAGCGACTCGGTGCGCTTCTGATCGGTGATGTCGCGATAGAGTACGTAGACCGCAACCTGTTTGCCCTCGACCACGACGGGAGCGGCTGAAAACAAAACGTCGACCAGCGTACCATCCCGGCGCTGGCGCTTGGTCTCGAGGACAACTTTCCGGTCCTTGGCAAGCATTTCGGCCAACCAGCGAGTTTCAGCATGGCGGTCGGGCGGAATGATCAGGGAATCGAGGCGGCGTCCCAAGGCCTGCTCGGCGGTGAAACCGAAGAGCCGGGAGAACTCGCCATTCACGCGGGTGATGCGGAGTTGCGGGTCGAGAATGCTGAGGGCCTCCGGCGTACATTCGACCAGCTGTTCGAGGTAGGCGCGCTGGATTTCAGGGGAATCGCCAGCAATTTCAGCGGGAGCGTCCGCGCCGGCGGAGTTACCGTTCGGGCCCGACAAGACCGGCGAGCGTCGTTGCAGAGCCTCTCGCAGCGCATTCGCACGAGAGAGCTCGGCAGGTCCGGGCGCGCGGGTGATGTGATCACCCATTAAATTCCCCCTCTAGTTTCATCAACAGAGCCAAGTTAGAGATTAGATGGGGAAGAAGTGACTTGAAAGTTACGCAAGTAATTGGACTAGCGCGTAAGTGCTATAGACAAAGGGAGTTAGAGGGAGTGGGGGCCGTCGGGTCCAGAGAGACTGGCCAACGGTAATACCGGCGATGTGATCTGCCTCACATCGCGATGGATAGGAACAGAGCAATACTTGAGAGTAGCCCTCCCCCCACTGGGAACGAGAAAGAATTTGTCTACCGTTGCCTCAGCCTCCGCGCTCCGCCAAGATTCGCTTGAGGATTCGAATTTCGCTGCTAATGATCGGCCGATGTGGATCTTCGACGTCCGGACACTGGCGATCCTGGATGTAAATGACGCAGCGGTACGTGGCTATGGATACTCGCGCCAGCAATTTTTGTCGCTGACGATTCTAGACATCCGCCCGGTGGAGGAGATTCAGCCGCTGCTTCACCAGGTCTTCGATCCGGAATACAAGACGAGGGCTGGCGGTGAGTTGTGGACGCATCGCAAGAAAAACGGGACGACCTTCCTGGTTCGGGTAACCAGTCGCCCGTTGATTTTCGACGGCCGGCGCGCAACCATTGTGAGCGCCGTGCCGGTCGGGCCCAAGGAAAGAATCTAACCCACCTGCCACACTGGTTGCCACAATCCCCGCTCAGACCTAATTGCTCTCCCCATGCCGCTCCGCCGCTTCCCGCAGCAGCCTGCGGTCGCGCGCACCGGCAATCCTTCGGGCGCGAATCAACCTGCGCAATCCGAACCAGTAAAAGAACCAGATGAGCACCACTCCTACTCCCATCAAAAGCAGCAGGTTCCAGATCGCGGCCACATTGGACAAGATGTTCATGGCTGGAACACCCCGGAGATGCCGAGAAACGCCATCACGTGCCCAGCGCGTTCTTGATCGCGCCCGCAATATTCTGCGCGATGGAGCGCATCTTTTCTTCCGACTCCGCTTCCACCATCACCCGAGCGAGCGATTCGGTGCCCGAGTAGCGGACGACCACGCGTCCATTGCCGTCGAGTTCGCGTTCGGCAGCGTCGATCGCATTCTGGACTTCGGGAATCTCATGGAGGGGTTTCTTTTCGCGGACCGTAATATTCCGGATCACTTGTGGGAAAACTTTCAGGTCGCTAATCAATTCCGCCAGCGGCTTTCCGCTGCGCGCCATGATTTCCATCACCCGCAGCGCAGTCAACAGGCCATCGCCGGTAGTTGCGTCGCCATCGCGAAAAATGATGTGCCCTGACTGCTCTCCGCCCAGCACCACTCCGGTCTTCTGCATTTCTTCCAGCACGTACTTATCGCCGACATTCGCGCGCAGCATGCGAATGCCGGAATTGCGCAGGGCTATTTCCAGTCCCATGTTCGACATGGTGGTCGCAACAATGGTCGAATTCGCCAGCGTGCCGCGGCTTTGCATATCTCGCGCTACTAACAATAAGACTGCATCGCCATTCACCACGCGTCCGGTAGTGTCGCTGAATAGGGCGCGATCGGCATCGCCGTCAAACGTGATTCCCAGATCGTAGGAGCCTTGGCTCTCGGCCATCTTTTGCGCCACCACGTTGGGATGCAAGGCTCCGCAGCTTTCGTTGATGTTTCTGCCATTCGGGGCGTCACTCAAGAATGTCGCCTGAATTTTGCAGCGGCTGAAAAGCCCTGGAGCTTCGGCCGTGGCTGCGCCATTCGCGCAGTCCACCAAAACCCGCAGACGACCCAGGTCGGCGTTGACGCTTTTCGCCAGCCACTCGATGTAGGCGTGCCGCAGAGTGCTTTCCCCCGGAAGACTTGGTACCGCCGCCTGCGCCGAATGCGGCGCGGGAGCCGGGTTTTGCAGCAAGTCGAAAATCTCTTTTTCAATCACCAGTTCGCGAGCATCCGGCAACTTGTACCCATCGCCGGAAAAGATCTTGATCCCGTTGTCCGTCCACGGATTATGGGAAGCGGAAATGACCACCCCCGCCGCGTATCCGCGCGAACGCGCCAAGTAGGCCACTCCGGGCGTCGTGAGTACGCCGGCGCTATGCACATCGCAGCCGCAAGATGTCAAGCCCAGCGTCACACGGTCCGCAATCCAGGCGCTTGACTCGCGGGTGTCCTGGCCAATCACAACGCGCGGACGCGAGTTGGCGCGGACCAGATCATGGCCCAGCGCGCGGCCGATAATGAATGTACTCTCGGACATTAAAGGAAATTCGCCAGCCACTCCGCGAATGCCGTCGGTTCCAAATAGTTGCCGCGCGTCGGATGCCATCTTAGTTTGAGGTTTGGTTGCCAATGTCTTTTCCTTGCACCTTTTCCATGGTAATCGTAATCCGCACCGGGTCGGGACTTGCCACCTGAATCAGCGGATCCGACACATACGGATGCCGCACAAATGAAATCTGGCTGATCGCGCCACTCATGTCGATGGGATCGGTAGTCGCCGATTCCACCGCGTCAATGTGCTTCTTGGGACCGCTGATCACGATGGACGGTGGGTCTACGGCGATGCGGCCGATCTGGTAACCGTCGGCAAATTTCCCCATCACCCGCGGTTGAATCACCACCTGCCGCGTCACGCGTACGTCGAAGGCAATATGAAATTGGCTGGGAAGGACCTGCACAATCTCCAGTTCCGCAGGCCGGTGCAGTTGGTTCGAAGTAAGATCGAAAATATGTTCGCCGGGCCGGATCCCGCTCAAATCGACCTCTGCGTAAACGTCCGCCGGCTGCAGGCGGCGGATCACGCGCTCGGGCCCGCGCATTCTTACCTGCGCCCGCGGAACGGTCTCAGAACTGATCTCCAGGTTTTCCGGAATCCCGCTAAACTCAATCGGTACATCGACGGCGACCACGGTCACCGGATCGTGCGCCACGGCAAACCACAACACCATGGCCAGGACCAGCGACATCACCTTCAGCCAGAAGTTATGCAGGACGGAACGGCGCAGGAAATCGCTCATAATTTAGCTGTCCGTCCCTTGATTGAAGCGATTGTCCGAGGTATGCGGCAAAGATGCGCGCGGCACTTCGTCGGTGTCGTTGAATTCACTTTCTTCATTGGTGATTGAAGTCGGCAAAGTCGACGGCGAAACATAGCGCCTCAGCAACTCTCCCAGGCGATCACGCAACTCGTCGACGGTGAGATCGCGTTCAATGGTTCCGCCCACCGCCAAACTGATGGTTCCGGTTTCCTCGGAGACGATGACCGCGATGGCGTCGGTCTCTTCGGTGATGCCGATGCCCGCCCGGTGCCTGGTTCCCAATTGCGTCGAGAGCACCGGATTCATCGACAGCGGTAGAAAGCACGCCGCCGCCGCTACCCGGTCGTTCTGCACAATCACCGCGCCGTCATGCAAAGGAGCGCTGGGACGGAAGATGGTTGCCAGCAAATCGTAGGAAAGCTGCGCGTCGAGCGGAACGCCGCTTTCGATGTAGGTGCGCAATCCGATTTCGCGCTCAATCACAATCAACGCGCCCGTCTGGTTCTGGCAGAACAAGTTCGTGGCCAGAACAATGTCGTCATAGGCGTCTGCACCGGACGAGGATGACCGGCTGAGCGTGACTCTTCGTCCCAACCGCGCCAGCGCCTGGCGGATCTCAGGTGCGAACACCACAATCAGTGCGAAAACCGTGTAAGGCAGCAGCGTGCTGATCAGCCAGTTGAGCGTCGGAAGATCGCCCAGCCTCGACACGTAGAAAGCCACGGCCAGCGCCACTACGCCGATCAGCATCAGCGAGGCGCGGGTCCCCTTGATCAACGCGAAGAACTCGTAGATGATCACAGCCACCAGCAGAATATCGATGACCGAAACCACCGACACATGTGGCCAGAGTGTGGAGAACTGCGTCACTCAAAAACCCCTTTCGAGGTACAAAACTGTCCGCGCCTGGAAGCTGAATTCATTGTAATGCAGGAAGCAAAAGGCGTAGTGAATTCGGTAGGGCGACGGACCATTCCGAGGCGTGAGAAGCAACTGGTGCAAATGGGGGACATCCACATTGTCCCGTCCCCACATTGTCCCAACAAATGTTTCGCTATTTAAAGAAGGCGCGTTTGAACGCTTCGTGTCTTTCACGAGCCTTCTGCAATATCTCGTCGACCTCTGGTTCGCTTCGTAGATCATTTAACAGCGGGTCCCTGGAAAGATACGGGTAGCTGAAGAAACCCGATTCAACGCTAGCCCGTAGGGCGCGACCAGCCGCGACTTTGTCGCCCAAGACGGCATACGCTTCCGCGATCTTGTATGTGGCCTCTGGATCACCGACCCCGCGCTCTTTGACTTGTCTCTCCAATCTATTCAAGAGGCCCAAGCCCTCTTCCTTGCGCTGATGGATCGAGTCACTCAGTGCCTTACCGATTCCTGAATACAAGGTGGGATCTTCGTACGCACGATCAAAATCTTTCGACGCTTGGTCGAAATTCTTTTCGTGAAATTCTCCGAAGCCACGATAAAAAAGAGTGAATGACGAATCGTCGGGCGGCAGGCTCTCAAGAAACTTTTGGTACTGCCCCAGATAGAGGTATGTGTTCAATACGGACCCATTGGCTTTCACTAATCCGAGTTGACGCGCCCGCTCGCACTCCGCCACGGATTCGTTCAACATTCCAGCGAACCGGTAAGCGTATCCCAGTTCCCAGTGAGCGGCTGCGCTGTTGCCGTTCGTCCTTAACGCATCGCGCAACAAGGGTACAGCCTGCTCAACTTTTCCGGTATCTACCAAGAGGTTGGCGAGGAACATTTGCGCATCAAGCAAGTTCGGTCGTATCGCCAAAGCCCGCTCGTACGCGGCTTGGGCACGGCGATATTGCTCGCGGCCGCCTAGCTCGAATGCTGCGTCTGAAGTGTAAGACGCTCCCAAATAGGCCCAGGCTGGTGCGTAGTTGGGATCAATTTCAGTGGACTTTTCCAGCATCTTGATCGCGAGGGGGAATTTGTGCTGCCCATGAAAATCGAGTCCCTTCAGAAAATATTCGTACGCGACTGGTTTCACCGCGTTCTCCGACTTCAGGCGCTCCGCTTCTGACGGCGACAAACTGAGCTGCAGTTCAGAGATGACTTGGCTGGAAACTTTGTCCTGGATGGTAAGCAGATTGTCGTACTTTAGATCGATCAATCCTTGCCCCAGAATCCTCTCAGATTTGGCATCAACGATCTGGTAAGTGATTCGCAGGTTGTCGCCATCGCGAATGAAACTTCCCGTTAGAATGCTATCTACGTTCAGGTCTGCCGCGACTTTCTGAAGATCAATGGCCGTGCCTCGATACTTCTCAATCGCGGCAGAAGGCCGAACGCTGAGGGAGTTCACATACGCCAATTTCGTAATGAGTACGTCCGCTAGAGGAGAACCCGAGAAAGTCGCTGCTCGAATCGCCACCAGAGTTGTGTAGCGGGAGGATCGCGAGACTGCGCGGGGTCAAAGGCTGCCCTTTCCCAGATCGAATGTGAAAAAACTTCGGTAGAACGATCGACTAAGGACAAGGAGCACGGCCAGTCCAACGGCGGAAAGAAAGACGAGCCTTCTGGTTCGCGGTCGTGTCGACCCAAGAGCCGCACTTTGGGGAGTTCTCCTTTCGCAAATGATCGAGAGGAAGGCAAAGGAGTTTCGTCCGGGGCACCCTTACAATCAGTAGATTCCAGGTGGCCTACGAACCGGTAACCGCGCCGCCCGACGGTCTCAATGAACATCGGTTTTTCGGCGGAGTCTCGCAGGGCATCCCTTAGCTTGTTTACGGCCACTGCGAGGCGATGGTCGAAATCGACAAAGGTATCTTCCGACCAGAGGCGCTTGCGCAGTTCTTCCCGAGTGACGACTTCGCCCGCTGATTCCAATAGAACAGTCAGGAGCGCAAACGGCTGTTCCTGCAGCCGTACTTTGCTGCCTTCTCTTCGCAGCTCACCTGCGCGTAGGTCTACCTCGAAATTCGCGAACCGTACCAGCGGTGGGATGGTAGACGGCATCAGGGTGCGTCACATTGTTCGAAATTTAGCACGCCCTCCCTCAGAGTGCGACGCTCCGCATTCTATTGTGAGTAAAAGACTTATCAGGGGATTGACAGGGTATCGAAAGAGAAGTACCGAAGAATTGACCGTCGTCACAGTCCGAGCGACAAGTAAAGACACTCGGGGGTAAGACGAAGAAAGAGATGAAAGACAACCTGTACTACTTACGGGAGGGAATATGAAACGAGTGATGGCGGCTGGGTACGGACTTGCGTGTTATGTGATTTTTCTGGGGACCTTTGTTTATGCGATTGGCTTCGTCGAAAACCTGGTTGTCCCGAAGTCGGTCGATAGTGGTACGGCCGGGCCAATGGGCACCGCACTACTGGTGAACGGGCAGCTCCTCGGGCTTTTCGCCATCCAGCACAGCGGGATGGCGCGCCAGGGCTTTAAGGCGTGGTGGACACGGGTCATTCCTAGCCCGATCGAACGCAGCACGTACGTGCTGTTTGCTAGCCTGTCAATGCAGTTGCTGTATTGGCAGTGGCGGTCCATGCCGGATGTGGTTTGGCAACTCCAGGGCGGGGCGGCGGTGTTGCTGCGGGCCGTGTCCTTTACCGGTTGGGCCGTTGTCCTCATTTCGACTCTGCTGTCAGTCATGTGGATCTCTTCGGTCTGCGCCAAGTCTGGCTGTACTATAAGGAGAGGCCATACACCTCGGTGGGGTTCAAAACTCCCATGCTCTACCAATTTGTCCGCCATCCAATCTACATGGGATTCCTGTTGGCGTTCTGGGCTACACCGAAGATGACGGCCGGGCACTTGCTATTTTCAGTTGCTACGACCGGTTACATCTTTGTGGGGATTATGCTTGAGGAGAGAGACCTGCTTAATCTGCACGGCGAAGCGTACGCGCAGTACCGCCAGCAAGTATCCATGATCGTGCCGACCCCAACGCGAAGGACGCATCTGGGCAACGAGCACGCAAAGGTCGTAGAGAGGTAGTTGCGCAATCGTACTCGAACATGGAACCGGAGCTCCACCGGCCACATCCAGTGTATGATTCCCCGACGATCTCTCTAGGCGGCCCAGGGTTCGACCCGCCTACCGCGCCGCCGCTTTGCGATTGGGAATTTCGATTTGCATGCCTTCGGCGGCGGCCCGCACCTTGGGATAGTAATTGCGTGCGTCTTTCACTACTTTGTCGATGCATTCGTCGTTGTGTTCGGGATCGTGGTGGAACAGCACCAATTCCTTGGCTCCGCTTTCCATGACTACATTCACCGCTTCACGCCAGTGGCTGTGTCCCCAACCACGGCGGCGCGCTTCGTATTCTTCCGGCAGATATTGCGAGTCGTAGATCAGCACATCGGCCCCGGCAGCCAGCTTGCGAACATTCTTATCGAAAAGCGGGTCTCCCGGCTCGTTGTCGGTCGCGTAGACGACTGTTCCTTCTTTGGTCTCCAGGCGGAATCCCATACAGCCCTGGGGATGGTTCAACCACATGGTTTGCAGTTTCACGTCTCCCATGTCGGTCGATCCCTGGTCCAGATCGTAAAACTTCTGATTGGCCTGCATCTGGGTCAATCCGACAGGAAAATAAGGCGAAGCCATCTGGTCTTCAAGCACAGTCTTCAGGCTGCGCACCCGGCTGGAACAATGAAAATGAAAACGGCTTGCCGGATTGTCATAAAGTGGCCCGAAAAAGGGCAGGCCCTGAATGTGGTCCCAATGGAAGTGCGAAACGAGGATGTGCGCCGAAATCGGCTGGTCCTTAAATTCGCGGCGCAAGGCCTGTCCTAGAACGCGCAGGCCAGTGCCGCAATCAAAAATGTAGATTTGATTGCCGAGGCGCACCTCTACACATGAGGTGTTGCCTCCATAGCGCATGTTTTCAGGCTGGGGGGCAGGCGTCGATCCCCGCACGCCCCAGAAAGTAATACGCATAGTCTCCACCGGAATTGCGGCGGCAAAAGGTCATCTTCTGCTGTAAAGTGCCCGGAGTCAATTGCTTAGGGGGTTACGGAGGTAACGGACGGCGAGGACAAAAGACCGTGACCTAGAGAGGAAGCGCGCATTTCCCAATTACGAACAGAGCCCCTCGACGCTCTTCCCCTATAATTCCACGCGAGACTCTTCCTTAATCTTTATGCTTCGGCCGGACTACAAAGCGTTCGCTAAACTTGCCCGTGAGCACACCCTGGTTCCAGTGGTGAAGTCGGTGGCGGCGGACTTGCTTACTCCGGTTTCCGCCTTCCTCGCGATTGCAAACAAAGAGCCTTACGCCTTTCTCCTGGAATCGGTCGAGCGCGGAGAGCAGGTCGGGCGCTACACCTTCCTGGGTGCGCGGCCCTATATGCATGTGCGGGCTTCGGGCGGCGAGGTCGTCCTCGAACGCGGCAGGGCGCGGGAGTCCCGAACTGGGAATGTCCTCGATATTCTGAAGGAATTGCTTCGCCAGCATCGTCCCGCCCTGGTTCCTGGACTTCCGCCCTTCACCGCCGGTGCCGTCGGTTATTGCTCGTATGACATGGTCCGCCAACTCGAAAGAATCGGCGAGCATGCCCAGGACGACCTCCAGCTTCCCGACTGCTCGCTCATGTTTTTCGACCGACTTCTGGCCTTCGACCACGTCCGCCATCAGATACACATTATTGCCACGGCGGACGTTTCTCGTGAGAGTCCGAAGAAAGCCTATGAGCGGGCGACCTCCGATATCGAGCAACTGGAGAAAAAACTTGCCGCTGGACTGCGCCCCAGCCAGTGGAAGCGCTCGGCCCCGCGATCCGGCAAGCTGGAAGTTCACGCCGGAACCAGCCGTCCGCGCTTTGTAAAGTCCGTGGAGCGCTGCAAAGAGTACATTGCCGCCGGAGACATTTTTCAGGTAGTGCTATCGCAGCGCTTCGATTTCACTCCGCAAGTCGAGCCTTTCGATATTTACCGCTCACTGCGCACCGTCAATCCGTCTCCTTATATGTACTTCCTTCGCATGGGAGACATGCAGGTGCTCGGCTCGTCTCCCGAGATGCTGGTGCGGGTGAGCGGAAGCAAGCTGGAATATCGTCCCATCGCCGGCACGCACCGCCGGGGAGCGAACGAGGAGGAAGACCAGCGACTTGAAAAAGCAATGCTGTCCGACGAAAAAGAGCGGGCCGAACACGTGATGCTGGTCGACCTTGGCCGCAACGATCTGGGCCGGGTCAGCGAATATGGATCGGTCAAAGTGCGCGACCTGATGTATGTGGAGCGCTACTCCCACGTCATGCATATTGTCTCGGCGCTGGAATCGAAACTGCGGCCGGAGTTGGACGCAGTGGACGCTTTCGCCGCCTGCTTCCCTGCCGGCACCTTGACTGGAGCGCCGAAAGTCCGAGCCATGCAGATCATCGAAGAACTGGAGCCCACGCGCCGCGGAGTTTATGGGGGATCGGTGCTGTACGCCGATTTCGCCGGCAATCTCGACTCCTGCATCGCCATTCGCACCATGGTGATGAAAGGCAAGCGCGCCTATTTGCAGGCAGGCGCGGGGGTGGTCGCCGACTCCAACGCCGCCAGCGAATTTCAGGAGTGCGTGAACAAAGCCCAAGCCGTGCTGAAGGCGGTGGAGAATGCGCGGAACGGTTAGGGTTCTATTGAACGTCAGCGACCACGCGGCCACAGGCATCACGTTATTTGGTTCCCGACAAGGTGGAAGCTACCGCGCAACTAATTGTGGATAAAAAGTTCTTGACACAGCCCCCCCCCCCGGAGCTATATTCTCAACCTCAGTGGATCAGGATTTGCCAGGGGGCGACGGATTCTCAGTTTCCGTCTGTAGTCCTGACCTGCTACTTCTCCCAAAAGGTTAACGGTTTTGCAGATGCGGCATTTTGCTGCGGCGCAGGGGTGTGCCCGTATGCGAAATGCTCTAAGCAATCTGTAGGGTATACATCTTTCGAGAAAGTTTGCGGCTAGGAAACCAGACAAGGAGGAAGTTTTATGATGCAGGGCTTACTCAAGTTCAGTTTATTGACCGTACTGCCGTTCCTGCTCTTCACAGGCAGAGGGTTTTCCCAAGCGTTACCCATCTGGGCCGGTTCGTTCATAGACTCACACAATGGAAACCAATATCAGTTCAACATGGTGGGAACGGATCCGTCCCAAACCAACATTACGACGGACATCCCTACGTACATAGTCCCGGTTAACATCGTCTTTGACGCCTCGGACAACTCCTCGGTGTGCGGGACAGCCCCGGTCCCGTTCGACGCCGACAACACTGTGCTCTGGGATGGCGAGCCTCTCATCACGAACGTGGAGCAGTCTCCCATGTTTACACCCATATCGGGCTTTCCGGAGCAGGGAGCGGGCGGTCCTCTGCAGTACATCGACGCGTTTCAGAGAGGTAACTTCTGGGAATACGTTAGCACACAGCTTCACGCCAATTACCACCTAGTACTGTCCCCCGTGACGGTGTTGCCAGAGCTCGCCTTCACCGTTGTGCCCAGGCTAGGGGAAGCGGTTAACGGGAACACGCAGCCCAATGGGGGCCATGGCGGCTGCGTCGGAGCGGTGGGAGAGGGCTACATTCAATCGCAGTTCTCCTTAGCTCCTGAGCGCACAGGAGTTGCAACAGCTTCCCCCGGATAGTCTGGTGATTTTTCTAGCTTACAACGTCTTTTTTGGTCAGTCCGCCCCAAGCGGCGTCTGGCAGATAAACGGCGGTGGCTACCACGGATCAACGCCCAGGCTTGGCGGCGGGTCGCAGACTTGGGCGTGGTTCGGTTATGGCGCGGGCATTCAGAACCAAACCTTCAAAGGCTACTGCGCTGACAGCAACAACAACCCGGTAACCTGCTTTTTCCAGGACGTTGGGGATCTGTCCCATGAGTTAGGAGAGTGGGCGGACGACCCATACGGCCACACCCCCGCGCCATGCTTGAACGGCATGAGCAACCTGGAGGTGGGTGACCCAATTTTTGACTGCTGCGGCACGTCCGGCTTCTATACGTATTCCGGCGCGAACAACAACTACTCCTACCATCTCCAGGATCTCGTGTTTCTACCCTATTTTGGGGCCACCCCAGCGAGCATATCCATTAACGGTCAAACCACGTTTCAGAACGACTCTCGGCTATCGTATTGTTCTGATGGCGGTTAGCCTGTGTGCCGCGTCCGGCGAGGCTCCCCGGCTCGGCGCCGGGCTGCCTTGTTGGATGCGGGATTGATCCCGCTGAGGGCGGAGGTTGCGCCGATGCGGGTCAGAGCCAGGGGCGCATTCACGTTGAATTTATGCCACCCTGGTGTACTATCTTGATGCGGCACGCGCTGGACGAACATTCCTGGAGGGGACGCGCCATGCACAGAGTCATTTTCCGGCTAACGCTGATTTTAATACTCGTCCCCGTGGCGGCAGGGCAAAGCAACGTGTCTGCACGGCCGGCAACACCGGCGGGCACTTACAACGTGCCATTTTGTCCGCCGACCACTTGCTTGTATTACGCGGGCGACTACGACTCGGCCAACTCCAACGCCCTCGCCCTGTTCAACGCGGACTATACAAACGGGTCTGTGGAAGGGCAGGCATGGGTGGGGGTGAAACCAAATCGTGATGTAACCGTAACCGGAGCTACGTTTGTGGAGTTCCTTACGAGCGGCTACATCGGTACAAATCCGACGCCGTTCGCCGTTCAGACCGGCATTCAGCCTGGGCAAGCAGGCAAGACGATTTGCAACACCAGCGGCAACGCCACAATTTCGCTGTACCAGGACTACCAGGACGACACTGACTACAGCTATACCGTCAAGAAGCTTTCGCGGCCCTGCAAGCTACTGAAAAGCAAGGTGTACTACGTTAACCTTCTCCCGACATCCAGCAACGGCTACGGCGCCGTCGCCAACGTAGAAGATGCGAGGCCGAAGAACCACTATGGATGGAAGAACGACCTCAACGATTGCTATTTTAATAGCGCTTATTACGGACAAGACTACGTCACCTGCAATAGCCAAGGTCCTTTCTCGGAGCTTTCCATCGCGCTTACGGGCAAGAAGTGAACCCACGACAACGGTTGTTGCTGTGAAAAAAGGTTGATATGTGGAACAAAGTGCGATCTTGCGATGCGATCTTGCGGACATTCGCGCAGTCGATGAGACTGGCGCTTGGTTTCGCATTTTTGCTGGCGCTTCCGCTGCAAGGGCAGAAATTCGCCGTGCTCTACGAGTTCGAGGGCGGAACAGATGGCGTGGACCCACAAGCTGGGTTGGTACGCGACGACGCAGGCAACCTGTATGGAACAACGTTTGGCGGGGGCGAAACTAGTTGCGATTCCGGCTGGGGGTGCGGGGCCGTCTTCAAGATCGACGCGGCCGGAAACGAGGCCATCCTCTATCGCTTCGCTGGGATGCCGGATGGGGAAGGGCCCATGGCCGGACTCATCATTGACAATGACGGCAACCTCTATGGCACAACATTCTACGGGGGCGCGTCGAACTATGGAACGGTGTTCAAGGTTACGCCCTCAGGGCAAGAAGCTGTACTTTACAGTTTCGGTGCTTATCCGGATGGCAGCTCGCCCTCCGGCGGTTTGGTGATGGACGAAGATGGTAACCTCTACGGCACCACACAAGAGGGCGGCTCGGAAACATCGTGTTTCGGCGGCTGCGGCACTGTTTTCAAACTGGATGAGAGCGATACGGAAACGATCTTACTCAATTTTGCGCCCCCCAACGAATACCCTACCGCAGCCCTAATCCTCGATGCTTTTGGCAATCTCTATGGCATCACGTCAGGAAATGGTGGTTCCAGGTTGGGAACAGTATTCCGGTTTAGCAAGACCACGGCCGGCGAGGCTACGACATTGCACGCCTTCACCGGAGGGGCGGGCGGAACGACCCCGATGGGAAGCTTAATCCGCGATTCCAAGGGCCACCTTTACGGCATGACTCTCGTCGGGGGCGACCTCAACTGCGCGGCGGGCTTCGGATATGGCTGTGGAGTTGCGTACGAACTGAGTTCCAAGGGCAACGAAACCGTGCTACATAGCTTTATCGGCACGCCGGATGGCGACGGTCCCAATGCAGGCTTGTTCCGTGACGCGTCTGGTAACCTCTATGGCACTACTGCCGGCGGCGGTAAAGGAACGGCTTGCCGAGGCGGATGTGGGACTGTATTCAAGTTGGACACACACGGGACAATGACAATCCTGCACAGCTTTCGGAATACGGACGGGGCGGGTCCCTATTCTACCGTGGTACAGGATCAAACCGGCAACCTCTACGGCACCACGCAGTCGGGCGGAAATCTTAACTGCAATCCTCCCTACGGCTGCGGCGTGGTCTTCAAGATCACCCCCTGACGTTAGGGCCGGTAACATGCGGGACCGAAGAGATGCGGGAGCAGGCCGGTCCTCCGAATCTGGCGTAGACCTACAATCGTGCCCCAGCGGGTTAAGATTGCGACACGATGAAACCCTAGCTTATCGTCCCTTCACGCTTTGTTCTTTGAAGTGTTTCTGGGCCATGGCCTCTCGCAGCGCCTCCTGTGCGTCTTGGTCTTTTGGATCGAGGTCGACGGCCTTTTGCAGGTGCACAATCGCTTGATCGAATTGACCAAGATTCATTTGCGCCAACCCCAAATTAAATTGTACGGACTCGTCGTTAGGATCTATTTCAAGCGCCCGCTCAAAGAGCGGCACGGCCTTCGGATAGTCAGTATTCTGCACATAAGCGCTGGCTAGAAAAAGCATGATGGAACGGTCATTGGGTTTTTTGGCATGCGCCTGCTCCAGAAAGTTTGCGGAGTCGGCGAATTTTCCGCCTTGCATGGCCTTCATACCTTTTTCCAGCGACAAAGCGTAGCTGTTGGCTTTCTGCACCTGAAAAAACGCTGCCACTAACACCACCGCCGCTACCGGGAACACGCGTAGCCTCCAGGCGGCACGCGCCTCGCGCGAAGTCATGAGATGCTTGGCCATGGCCGCGCCCAGGGCCAGTCCAGAGACCAGACCTCCGATATGCGCGGCATTATCGATGGCTCCAATCGCCGCTCCGAAAAACAGGTTATACACCGCGAACATCACTAAACTTTTCAGGGTGCCTCGCAGCGCAGATCTCGGAACCGGCAGATGTCCCAGGTAGAGCGCGGCAATCAGCGCGCCGGCGATGCCAAAGATCGCGCCCGACGCCCCCACCCCTACGATCAGCGGATTCGAAAAGTAACTGTGCCACCACAAACTCGCGAGGCTCCCCGAAATTCCGCACACGGTGTAAATCAGAAAGTAGGTCAAGCCATCGAAGATCTGTTCGCCTAATTGTCCCAGACTCCAGAGGCACCACATGTTGACGGCAATGTGAATGATTCCGGCGTGAAGATAATTCGACGCGAGGATCCGCCACGGCTGGCTGCTGAGCGACAGAGGCGCCCAGTTTGCTCCCCAATCGAGAAGTTGCTGGGATGTAGGCGAAACCGGATGCACTCCGCGCAACACCATGACCGCATACACCACGGTATTGGCGGCGATCAACGCGGTTGTAACCGGAGGCATTCGCCTAACCCGGGCTTGTGGCGGGGCATGAGTGGTGGTTGCCGGTCCGCTGGATGCAACCAGATTCCGCTCACATTCCGGACAAGTATTCTTCTGCTGTCCCCAGGTGAACGATGGAATTTCGCGCCCGCAGTTTACACAATTTGCCAATAGATTTTCCTGTCTTGTGCGCTTATTGTCTTAAGAACCTTCCTTTTTTGGGTGCCACACTTTCAACGCCGCGGTAAGCCGCCCGGTCTGTGAGTTCAGCCCCGCGGCCACTACTCCCCTGCTTCGACGGTTGCCGCCTGCCTGTCCGTCTTTCGTGTCACTTGCGCGCTGGTCACCAGGACCACCGAAGCAATCACTATGGCACTGCCCATCAGGATGTATCCGTTTACCGGCTCATGCAAAATCAGCCAACCCAGAAACACCGCTACCACCGGATTAATGTACGCATAAGTCGCCACTTTCGACGTTGGCACGTGTCCCAGCAACCATATATACGCGGTGTATCCGATCCATGAGCCGCAGACGACCAGATACAGCGTCGCACTAATTCCCCGCGTCGTCCACAACACTCGTGCCGCGTCGCCTGCCACCCATGCGAAGGCCAGGTTCCCGATCCCGGCTGCAATCATCTCCCACGCCGTGGCCGAGAAAGCATCCACATCGGCGGATTTCCACTTCTTCGCCAGTACCGAACCCAGCGCCCAGCTAAACGAGCCGCCCAGCAGGCTGATCGACGCCCACAACTGCTCGCGACCCAGAGAAGTTGCGTTCGTCAGGTCTGGCCATAACAATACAGCGAGTCCGGCGATGCCTAGCACCAACCCAGCCTTGCCGCGCGGCGAGACATGATGATCTCCGAGCAACAGCGAATCGAGCACCAGAAACCACAACGGCGTCACGGCGACGATCAACGCTGACAGTCCGGAGGCGATATGTTGTTCTGCGAACGAAAGGGTCAGGTTCCCGCCCATCAGCAGCAGCAGTCCCACCGCCGCCATTTCGCCCAACTGGCGGGCGTTGTAACGGATCCGGCGTCCGCGCAATCCGCAGAATGCCAGCATGAACACACCTGCAATCAGAAATCGCAAGCCACACATCAAAGCCGGAGGAATCTTCTCTACCGCAATATCGATGGCAAGATAGGTCGATCCCCAGAAGAAATAGACCAGTCCGAAGGCCAGCACGACGGCGAACCGGCTTGATGTCTGAGATGGAGACGAAGTCATGGGAAGTAATTAGACGATTCAAGGTACCAGACAAGATTCAAACAAGTAGTGACATCCGCCTCAGCTCTCAGCTTTCAGCAGGTCGCCCATGCAGCGCGGACCTGCGCTGGCGGGTGACCCGGTCTTTAAGAGGATGGGGCC
Source organism: Terriglobales bacterium (assembly GCA_963700175.1). Classification (GTDB taxonomy): domain Bacteria; phylum Acidobacteriota; class Terriglobia; order Terriglobales; family Acidobacteriaceae; genus DASVWZ01. Next base: position 1,722,093 of record CAVOWN010000015.1, on the reverse strand, counting down.
GGTATTCTTACCCGATCACGTGGTGCTTTAACTCTGCTTTGGTCAATTTCATGAAGGCCTGGCAGACGGGCGAAGGCTCGGCGTCCTGGCGGCGATAGGCCAGCCATAGAGTACGTTCGTCGCGGAACTCTTCAACGGTTTTCACGATCAGCTCGCCAGTTGCGATTTCTTTTCCGACACACATACGGGGGACGATGCCGACACCCATGTTTCGTGCGGCCATTTGTTTGATGGAGGCGAGCGTTTCCGTCTCAACCCGCACGTTGAGTGGAACGTTGGCGCGACGGAATCTTTCGGCCACACGCTCACGCAACTCCGAGGACGCCGTGAGGACGATCAGGGATTCCGTGCCGAGGTCCTTGATGCGAATCGCGCGTTTATTTGCCAAGCGATGTTTGGAACTCATGATGGCCACCAGCCTATCGTGCAACAGCACATGGGCTTGCAGAGCGGGATCGCGGGGCTGAGAAGCAACAAGAGCAAGATCGAGGTCGTGGTGCTTGAGCGCGGCCAGCACCGAGTCCGAGTAACCGATAACAACTTTGAGTTTGACTTCGGGATAGCGCTCGAGAAATGCGCGGGTGAGATGCGGCAGCAGGTATTCTCCGACGCTCTGGTTGGCGCCGAGGCGGAGATGGCCGCGCTTGGCATTGCGGACCTCGTCGACCGCTGCGATGGCCTCATCGCGGAGCGAAAGCATCCGCCGGGCGTAGTCAACGAGGACTTCGCCGGCGGTGGTGAGGTGGACATCGCGAGCCGAAGAACGGTCAAACAGGGCGGTGCCGATTTCTTTTTCGAGCTTGCCGATGGCGATGCTGACGGCAGGCGCGGTGCGGTAAACCCGCTCCGCGGCCTTTTGCAGCGTACCTTCATCTGCGACGGCGACCAGCATTTGAAGTTGCATGAGTTCCATAAATGCTTCGCGTTTATGGCAGGTTGTGAAACAAATGCTTCTTTTCGTATCTCTCCCATCCTATAACGAGGTTACGCCCCTGTTTATGGGATCACCTGGCGTGGATGGGCGAAGTCTTTACGAAGAAGATCCGGTGAGGGTTTCGTCCTGGAGGGTATCAGCTTCAGTCGGGTCGCGTTCAATTGCCCTCAACATTCCGAGAGGTCTGCGGAAGGTCAGGACTGGCGCCATGGCCGGGGGTGGGGCGACATCGACGAGCTTGGCTCGCTGGCTGGGCAACCGCCCGCCGAGGACGCGTGAGATGTTAAATAATGAGCGGCTGCCACAGACCAGGCACTGATCATGTGGGCTGTCACTGAGGTTATCGCACTCAGCGCACAGCACCGCGTTCTGCAAAGAAATTGCATTTAGAACGCGGTTCTTTCTGGCACCGATCTCTACCACTAAACTTTCCATGGGTCACCCAACACAGAACCAGGAATCAATTTTACCGCGTCCAAAAGCTGCGGACACTGCAATTGTGTTGTCGATTGATGATCATTGTGGTATCGGGGATGCCTATTTCCACGAATTTTGGAAGCATCGACGGCGACTGGAGCGGTTGACTTCTTTCAGGAACTGGAGTGGATTCAGGCAGTTAGCGAATGATCTTCTGTTTACCGGGAATGCATTGTCAGCCGCGTGCGGGCCGGACTAGAAGTGGCAGTGCAATGCATTTTTTCCAACCATTGAGGCGGACCATGAAGATTTCCGGGATCGTGCTTGTGGGTTTGATCGCCATTACTTCTGTCGGACTTGAGGCGCAGCAACCGCCGGGATGGGTTCCTCAGGGCGTGGAGGCGTTGCGGCAGATTGCGTCCTCGAAGACGGAGTTCACCCTGGACCACTCCATGCTGGTGTTTGCCTCCAAGTCGGACTCGGATAACGAGGACCTTCGCCGGGTGATCGCAGGGGTGAGCGGACTCTCCGTCCACAGCTATCATTTTCCGGAGCGCTGGATGTATGACCCGGAGGCGCTGAAATCCGTTAAAGAGGAGTACCACGCGGCAGGGTGGAAACAACTGGCGAACGATCAGGAAAAGAACGGCCCGGGATTGACCGAACTCTGGGTGCGCATCGACCATGAGGCGATCTGTGACATCGCGATTCTGGTGGCTCGATCGACTGAGGTCAACTTCATTTCGATTTCCGGTTCCATCAGCCCACTCGATCTCTCCCATCTGGGAGGTCATTTCGGAATCCCGAAGATCGAAGGAGGAGTGCAGGTGCCTAATACGGGCAGACGCCGGTAGGCTGGAACCTTATGCATGGCGGGACTTGTTCTCGAACCGGTTTACACTGGGCTAAAAGCCGCGGGTCTTTACGGCATCTTGATCGTGCGGCTGGAAGCCGCAGGCTTCCACGGTGCTGCATGGCCGTCCGGCGCGAGACGATAAGCTCGCGTTACAGAATCGATAAGGCCACGTCCCGCGTTTTACAGCCCTAAACGGCGGCTGAAGCCGCGCCCTTTCAAAACTATCTACGAGGAAAATTCTAGTGGGCTCTGGCTTGCTGTGTCGACTGCGACTCAAGAGTCACGTTCTTCGTGTTGTCATCAGGAATGCGGTCGATCAATAAGGCGAACGGATCGATGCCCGCTTTTTCCGGCAATCGTGCGGTGGTAAATGTGAATGTGGAATTGCGCTGGGTGATATGCAAGCGCTCGCGGTAGAGCGTATCGCCATATTTCTTCCCGCTTGCAGGTTTGGCGAATGCCCCGATGTCGATCCAGTCATCCACGGGTACTTCGCTCTCCTTGCCCGTGGCGTCGGCCTTGAATTTACGGGCTTCGACATTGATGGTGACGTCGAATCTTCCATCGGCGCGCTTCATTGCCGTGGCTTCCAGGGTGCGGTTGGAGAACAGGGTGATGTCTTCAAATAAATCTTTGATCAGGTATTGCAGATTGGGCGGAGTTTCCTCCCGCAACGCATCTACCAAAGCATAGGACGTGGGATAGGGTGGAGGGGCATAAGCGTACTGGTGAATTACCTTGCGCAAGGCCCGATTGATGGCATCCTCGCCGATCATTTCCTTCATGTAATAGAGCACCACGCCTCCCTTTGCGTAGTGAATGTAGCCCTGCCCGGACTCGACGGTCAGGAGTGGACGCTCCTTGAGCTTCTCCTGGCCGCGGGAGCGCAGGTAGTTATCCATCTCGAGCATGAGGAATTTCCTCATCAGATCCCGGCCATATTCTTTCTCCATGACCATGAAAGAGGAGTATTGCGCCAAGGTCTCAGAAAGCACGGTCGCTCCCTCCATGTCGGCGCCTATCACTTGATGCGCCCACCACTGGTGCGCCATTTCGTGGGCTACCACGTAGAAAACAGAATCGATGTCGTCGGGATGATTCAAATTGGCAATGAATCCGATGGATTCGGAATAAGGCATGGTCCCGGGGAAAGCCTGGGCAAAAGTGGCAACGCGGGGAAACTCGACGATACGTGCCTCCTTGTGCTCGTACGGGCCGAAGTTCTTGATGTAGTAGCCCAGGGACTTTTTCATAGAGGTCATCATCCGGGGAACATTCCAAGGTTGTTCCTTGAGGTAATAAACTTCCAGATTGATGCCGTTCCACTTCTCGCGCTCCACTTCATAGCTGCCGGACATGAAGGTGTAAAAATTCAACGAGGGATGATCGAGTTTGTATTCGAAATAGCGGCGGCCATCCTGCTGCCATTCGCGAACCAGCGACCCCGGGGCGATGGCGACCTGATCGGGAGTCGTGCTGATGATGGCGCTAATATCGATCCAATCTGCGTGCCCGGGGATGTAGGTGTTATTGCAATCGGCGGTGCAATTGCGCTCCAAGGCGGGCATGAGGTCAAATTCCGGAAGGCCAAATTTCTTGCGCATCACCGCATCACTGAGCTGGCGGAAGTAGTTGTAGCCGATGACCGGGCTGCTGTTGAAGAACGTACCGTTCTGCACGATATCTGTAGTGCTCACATTATTCTCAAAGCCGCGGTTCTTGCTCTTCACGGTGAAGCGCAGAGTGCGCTGTTCGCCGGGCTGCAAGGGTGGGATAAAACGATAAATGCGATATGACAGACGCGTGTCGTCCTTGGTGAGCGCGGCTCCGGGAATGTCTATGAAGGTGTCATAGAGTGGGTCGAGTGAGAAATGAACTTCGTCCAGGGGATGGGAGTAGGGATTGTAGATAACTTCATCGCCGCGCACGGTCGCGTTGCGGGTCGAGGGGAAAATATCCACAGCGTACTTCAGGCTGCGCACGCGCGGCTGAGGCAGCTTATCCAACGGCTTATATGTCTTCTCATAATCCGCCTGGACGCGCTCCACATCTTTGGGGCCCAGGAGGCGATTCAATATTTCGGTGTTGTACCAGATCCAGCCTCCGCAAACGACAAAGGCGAGCAGAGAAACTGCCGTGGCGGCTCTCCACCCGGATCCAAACCGCAAGCCTGCATTGCGGCGGCGGGTCTGCCAGCGGTCTGGCATCCCACGCGGCCAGAACATGACGGTGGCGATGGCCAGCAAGGCGGAGAAAAGCAGCCAATAAAGGGTGAACCAGTCCCACGCCGCGCGATAAGGCGCGTCGCCGAAGAAATCCGAATAAATGACGTTGGGCCTCCTCCCAAACGGAACCAGGTTTGTGGCCACGTTCAAGGGCCTCCACAGAAAACTATTTACGGAATAGAAGGCTATGAAAACGAAATATCCCACATACTTGTTGGGCGCCAGGGCCTGAACAAAGAATGCCAGAATCGCCACGATGACAAACCATGAGAGGTCTCGCACCAGCAATTCGTGAGCATAAAGACCGAATTGAAAGCGATAGTAGCCATGGGCTGCCTGCACGACGATGCCGGCCAACAGGGCCACAGTCTGTATCACCATTACCATGCCGACGAGCGTAGCCAGCCGAGCCGCATAGGACACCCATTCCTGGGTCGGCGTTGCGTCGGCGATTTCGTCCATGCGCTCCTCGCGGTCCTTCCAAACCAAAGCGCCGGAAAAGTAAGTGATGATGACGATCAGAAGGAAATCAAGAGTTCCGCGAATCAACTCAATCACCCAGTAAGTTACGGGAAATGTTTGAACTGCCTGATTGCCCTGGAACTGGGTAGCTTGCAAGGCCAGAGCCAAAGTGCAAATCATACCGGCGATCATGACCACCACGACAAAGGCGGTGTTCTTGGCCATTCCGCGGAAATGAATTCTGACCGACCCCAGGAATTTTGCCCATGGCGAATCCGCCAGTTGCAGGTAGGGCGCGGGTGTTACAGCCGGAGCTATCGCCGGTTGCGCGCCAGGTTCAAGCGCCCTGGTATTCGTCCGCCTCTCGGCAAAGCTGAAGCGGGAGTAGGCGAGAGCAAAAGCCGCGCACCCGGCCCCGAGCCAAATCAAACGGTTCCAGAGCAGTAGGCCACCGAAGCTGAGAGGAAGAATGTTCTTGTCGGCCACCGTCCAGTATTTGGTGACCACGAAGAATGCGTTGACCGCAAAAGGGTCGAACAAAGATCGCAGGCGATCCCACTGCGGGCCCTGCAGCATTGATAAGGTCACAGCGCGGACTGCCATCAGGAGAATCGCGGCAACAAAGGGCGCGATGTCCCTGCGCCATACCACTGCTGCCGCAAACAGAATGGCGGCCGTGAAAAACGTGTCGGGCAAGGCGAACAGCAGAATGCCTTTCAAATGCGCGGTCCAGATCACCGCCTCCCAGCGTTCGCGATCCGCCCAGGGCATGTACTTGGCCAGGAGAATGCCAAGAGAAACTCCCAGCATGGGTATCGCCGAGACCAGGGTGGCCCCAAGAAAGCGCCCCAATAGGAAGTCGCGGCGACGTACCGGCGTCGAGAACATCATCTGGTGGGTGTTGTAACTAAAGTCGCGGAGAGCTGCAAAATTGACAAATACGGCCGTCATCAACAGGGCGAAGATGCCCATGGCTGCGTATAACGATGCGATGGCGAATGGCGCGTTACGGTAAATATTGGAGAGGTTGAATGCTGACATGGCCTCGTCGGAGCCGATCGCAGCGAAAATCAGCAGACCAACGACGAACAGGAAGATCCACAGCATCCAGGAGCGAAGCCAGAAGCGTATTTCAAACCACGCAATATTGAGCAACATCATGGTTGTCTAATTCCACGAATGAATCTTGGTGAAGAAAACGTCTTCCAGGTTGGGCGAGCTCGGAACAAACTCGTTGCTTAGGGGCGCCGCGCTATAAACATGGAGTAGCCGGCGTCCGCCGACCAGCCTGGTAGAGACGACTTGGTAACGCTGCTCGTAATCGGAAAGTTCGTTCTTGGCGATGGAGACTTGCCAGATTCGTCCATTCAATTGCCCAATAGCATCCTGCGGACGTCCCTGGTATAAGACACGGCCCTTATTAATAATCGCCATATTCGTACAGAGATCCATGACGTCTTCCACGATGTGTGTGGAGAGAATCACAATGACCTGCTCGCCAATCTCCGCCAGCAGATTGTAGAAGCGGTTTCTCTCGCCGGGATCCAGACCCGCGGTAGGCTCGTCCACAATCAGAAGTTGCGGATTGCCGATCAGTGCCTGAGCAATACCGAAGCGCTGGCGCATGCCTCCGGAAAAACCGGTCAGCGCTTTTTTGCGATCGTCATAAAGGTTGCAACGCTTCAGCATCCATCCGACTGCATCTTTTCTTTGCGCAGAATTGCCGATGCCTTTGAGCAGGGCGATGTAGCTCAGCATGTCCTGCGCCGAGGTGCGCGGATACACACCGAACTCCTGGGGAAGATACCCTAGCCGATGCCGCAGGTCGTCCTTTTGTTTGAGTACGTCGAGATCACCGAGTTGGACGCTGCCGCTGTCCGGTTCCTGCAAGGTAGCGAGCGTGCGCATGAGGCTGGACTTGCCTGCGCCATTCGGACCGAGCAGCCCGTACATGCCTGGAGGAATGGTCAGTGAAACGTTATCCAGGGCCTTGACGCCGTTTTGGTAGGTTTTCGAAAGGTTCTCAATTCGAAGTTCGATTGCGGATGCCACTGTCACCCCTTTTTTTTAATGCGCTTGGAAGCTACCCACCCAGTAGACGCCAAAATAATTATTGCGTCAATTTCATAATATTCACTATTAACTTGCTGATTGAGCAATATCCGGTTAATCTTTCTGGTGGTGTGGAGGCGCAACTTTGTTTGCTGAGCTTCGAGCTCTGGTTGCATTGGCTGAGACGGGTTCGATGGAGCGGGCCGCGAACGATCTGCGGCTCACGCCTTCAGCACTAACGCGAAGGATCCAACGCTTAGAAGTTGAGCTGGGAGTTGTTCTGCTCGACCGGCATTTCAAACCTCCGAAGCTGACGCAGGCCGGTTTCGATGTATTGGAGAAGAGCCGCCCGATTCTTTCGTCTGTGAGCGATTTGAAGGCATCCACGTCAGGTAACGCGGGACCGGCCGGTCCTTTTCGTCTCGGCCTCTCTCACGCGCTGGCGCAACCGGAGATATCGAAGGTGATTATCGAACTGGGCAAGCAATTTCCCTTGCTGCAACCGTGCATCTGCAGTGATATAAGTCGCCAGCTATTAGTACGCTTGCATGCCGGCGAGTTGGATGGGGCGCTTGTAGTGTTACCCGTTGAGATGCCTCTGCCGCATGATCTTGAGGGGGTGACGCTCTCGTCGGAATCGATGCAACTGGTCCAGGCGCGGGCCTCGGGCGGATCGAAAGCTTCGAAATGTTCGGAGTTCTACCGGCGGAACTGGGTACTGAATCCGGCGGGATGTCTGGTGCGAGAGGAACTAAAAAATAGGATCGAACGGCTGGGCGCCCCACTGGTGGTGGCCGCCGAGCTGCACAATCCTGACTTGCAACTCTCGCTGATTGCCGGAAATGTGGGCGTGGGAATGTTGCGGGCCAGCTTTCTACGGACACATTCGTTACGCGCCCAGCTCAGCACGATTGAGCATCCGAAGTTCAACATTTCGATCCGGATCGCATTCTTCCGTGCGCGGTATCTGGGCACGCGCGAGCCGGTGGCGCTCGAACTCCAACGAATGCTGGTGAAACACTTCGAAGGCGCCCGCTAGATTTCTGTACTGGTGGACCGTCGCTGTCGGGATGCCTCGAGCCGTTTCCTGCTCTCAAGGAAAATGGACACCTTCTTACATCTTGAGCGCATATGGGCGCATTTCTTTGATTTGCGCCGTGGCAAACGCATTCGGCGTTAGCGCATCCACTATAAGTGCCAACACAAGCCCGGATTGCTGAAGGCCCTGAGGATGTGGGACCGCGCGCGGCGGTGGCCCATCTGGCGTGGCCGGCCATTCAGGACTACGGCATCATCGGCGATTGCCGTTCCGCGGCCCTAGTGTCGCGAGAGGGCTCGATCGATTGGCTCTGTTGGCCGAGATTCGACAAGCCAGCCATCTTCGCCGCACTCCTCGATCAAGAGCGTGGCGGCCATTGGCGCATTTCGCCGACGGGAGCAGCGACCATTCAACGTCGATACATTCCGGATTCCAACGTTCTTGAGACGAATTTCTCTACTTCCTCAGGCAGCGTCGCCCTGACGGACATGATGTCGGGAGCGGCCACTGCATTTCATCGGAAAGAATTCCTGCCCGATCACGAAATCGTCCGCAAGGCGACCTGTACCGCAGGCAGTGTGGAGCTCAAGATCGAATTCTCACCCAGGGCCGACTACGGCAAGACCGCGGTTCGAATGTGCGAGATCGGAAAGCTTGGGCTGCGGTTCACAGTAGGCAGGGGCGTCTACTGGCTGCGAAGTAGCACAGCCCTGTCAGTTTCTGACAAAGGCGCCCACGCCAGCGTGGTTCTGCGGGCCGGCGAGAGTCTTCGCTTTTCATTCAGTTATTCCGAAGAAGCACCGGCTGTCTTGACTCCGGTCGACACCTCTCTGGATGCTCGTATCGAACATTCCATTAGCGCCTGGCAGCATTGGGGACGCTATGCCAACTACGACGGCGCGCATCGAGATACGGTGGTGCGGAGCGCGCTGGCTCTTAAGTTGCTGACTTACGCTCCATCGGGGGCCATTATCGCCGCTCCAACCACTTCTCTTCCAGAGCGTATTGGCGGAGAGTTGAACTGGGACTACCGTTACTGCTGGCTGCGCGATGCGTCATTCACAATTCGGGCATTGCTGGAACTGGGATATTGGGCTGAGGCTGAAGATTTTCTCGATTGGATGCTCCAGGCAACGCGCCTGACCCAACCCAAGTTAAAAATCATGTACTCCGTTTACGGCGACAAGGCGCCGGTTGAGCGCGAACTGAAGCACTTGAGCGGGTATCGCGGTTCGCTCCCGGTGCGCGTGGGGAATGCGGCTCGCGATCAACTTCAGCTTGACGTTTACGGAGAGGTCGTCGACGCAGCCACGCAGTTTGCGTTCCATGGCGGACATCTCGATCGCGAAATGCAAAAGACCCTGATGGGCTTGGGAAACTATGTGGCGGACAATTGGGATCAGCCCGACGAGGGCATTTGGGAACCACGATCTGGCCGCCAGAACCACACACACTCCCGACTGCTATGTTGGACTGCCATGGACCGGCTTGTGGATCTTTCCCGGCGCGGGATGCTGAAGGGAGCACCCGTGGAACGCTACCAGCGAGAGCGCGATGCAATTCGACGACAAATCGAGGAACGTGCTTGGAACGAAGGCCTGCAAAGCTACGTGAGTGTACTGGATGGAGATGAACTCGATTCCAGCCTGCTGTTGCTCTCCTGGTACGGCTTTGAAGCGGCGGGATCGCCAAGGATGCGTGGCACTTACCGGGCCCTCCGGCAACATTTGGGAACTACCGATGGGCTGCTATTCCGCTACCACAAAGAGAAATTTGAGGGAAGCTTCGCCATTTGCAGCTTCTGGGAGGCGGAATATCTCGCATTAGGCGGCGGCTCGCTGGATGAGGCTCAACAACTGTTTTCGAACTTGATTAAGTTTGGAAACGATTTGGGGCTGTACGCTGAAGAAATTGATCCCGCTAGTGGCGAGGCTCTAGGAAACTTTCCTCAGGCGTTCACGCACGTAGGCCTCATCGGCGCGGCATTGTCGATCCTGCAACGAAAAAAGGGAGAACAGCAACTGGCGCATCGTCCGCCCACGGCAACTCACGTGTCGCCGCCGGATGGCCACGCATGAACTGGCCAAGCTGGCTGCTCTCCGGATTTCTCGCGACTCTGGCGTTGTCGACGTTGTTGGCAACCAGCCAGGGTCTGGGGTTGACGCGAATGAATCTGCTGTACCTGCTTGGAACCTTCGTGTCGCCAGACCGCGAAAAAGCCAGGTTCTATGGATTCCTCCTTCATCTGCTCAATGGCTGGGCTTTTTCCTTATTGTATGTGCTGATTTTCGAAGCAGAGCATCTGGCAACATGGTGGTTCGGAGGACTCCTGGGTCTGGCCCACGGACTATTCGTTCTGACCGTCGGTATGCTGCTGATGCCCGGCATTCATCCTAGAATGGCCAGCGAACAACATGGTCCCAATGCCAACCGGCAGCTCGAACCACCGGGATTCATGGCCTTGCACTATGGCATCCAGACCCCGCTTTACGTGGGTCTGGGGCACGGCGTATTCGGGATGATTGTGGGATCGCTGTATCACCTTTCCACAATGCGTTGATGCCGGTCGGGAATCGGAGCCGATCGTCGTCGGTAACGCCCTACAAGAGATCCCCAAACTCTTCCGCCGCAGAAATCGCCTCCATTTATCATGTCTGGATGAGCCGCCTTCCGTACTTGCTTGTCGGATTTTGCATTTTGCTTGCGGTATCGCCGTGCGCCGCAACCGTTCGTCACTACTACATTGCGGCCGAAGACGTTACATGGGACTACGCTCCCAGCCGCCGCGATTTGCTGGAAGGCCGCCCACTGCCCATGCCCTGGGTGCAAAACACTAAGTGGGCGAAGACTCGCTTCATCGAATACACCGACTCCACGTTCACGGTTCGCAAACCTCAACCCGAATGGCTGGGTATTTTGGGTCCAATCATTCGCGCCGAAGTAGGGGATTCGATCATCGTCGACTTCCTGAATCGAAGCCAGATTCCGCACGACATTCATCCCCACGGTTTGCGCTACGACAAGAACAATGAGGGGGCATTCTATCTACCTCTGGGCGCGGGCGCGCGAATTCCACGGGGCGGGCGCTTTACATATCACTGGCTGGCCGACGCAGGCAGCGGTCCCGGGCCCGGTCAGCTCAGTTCCATCGTCTGGTGGTATCACCCGCACATCGATGAGGGCCGCGAGACCAATGCGGGGCTCATGGGCCCAATCATCGTCACCGCTAAAGGTAAGGCCCGGCCTGACGGTTCGCCAAAGGACGTTGATCGGGAATTGGTGACTTCGTTCATGATCTTCGATGAACTCGGAGGCAGGAATGAGGGGCTCTACCACGCAATTAATGGTTATATCTTCGGAAACCTGCCTGGTCTGGTCATGAAGAAAGGCGAAAAGGTCCGCTGGTATGTGATGGGAATGGGGAACGAGAAGGACCTTCACACTCCGCACTGGCATGGAAAGACGTTAACCGACGGACATCGAAACCTCGATGTTGTCGAAATAATGCCTGCCAGCACGGTAGCCGTCGACATGGTGGCGGACAATCCCGGCACCTGGATGTTCCATTGCCACGTCGCCGACCACATGGAGTCCGGGATGATGGCATCGTTCACCATCTATGAACCTCCGGCCAGATCGTGTCCGGTCCAGTTTCTGTCCGGAGACTTCTGGCATACCTCCAATGATTACGCGCTCACTGTGAAAAATTTGGCCGGAAAGAAAATCAAGAGCATTGCTTTGACTTTCGAACACTTCACCGCGCCGCAACTCTTGCATCACCCGTTCATGGACAGCTGGAGCTCAGAGGAAGCGATGGCTCCCGGTCAGCAACAGATTTTGCACCTTAAAGCATATCCGGGAGGAGGTGGGGAAAGCATTCTGGGTTGGGTCTTGCTTCCCGCCAAAATCGTATTCGACGATGGTTCAACTTGGGCGCCGAAAGAGCGCGGAGAATGTTTTGGGGCCTTCTGGAGAGATCCTGACCATCCTGATTTACAAGTCCTGCCGCCCGAACAGATCGAAACCAATGAGGACTAGGAGCGGGTGGCATGAACGGTCACCCATGAGCCGGAACATGTTCCCGCTCCCTTTTAGGGAAGTGCATTCAAATAACAGGGCCCCGACGTGTCCTGAACTGGTGGAGTCGGCGGGGTCAACCACGGTGGATTGTTGAAGTCAAAGTACTCGGACATGTCCGGCTGCGCAGCGTCGCGAGCCGTGAGCGAGGGTACACTAAAGCGGGTTTCGATCATCTTTAGAATCGCTGTCGTATCCGCCACGGTGTGCGAGACATAGTTTTTCTTGGTGTACGGAGAAACTACGATCAGCGGCACGCGGTAACCGGTATAGGTGAAATTGCAAGTACCGATGTTGGGAGTTCCGTAGCAGATATCGGTACTCTCCAGGTCCGACGGCGCAATGCCATCTGGATTCACCGCGGGCTGCGGGGAAACGTGGTCGTAAAGGCCTCCGAACTCGTCGTAAGTCAGGATGAATGCCGAATCCGACCAGTACGTACTCCCCATGACCTGATTGATCAATCCCGAAACATAATTTGCGCCTCGCTGAGTATTGCTGGGAGAGCTGTCATAATCCGACGGGTGCTCGTCATATCCGGCGTCCGACGCTGGCTCAATTTGCGCAACTTGTGGCAAAGTACCATTTGCCAGATCATTGTCGAAATCGGAGCTGGCAATGCCTATGGTACCAATGTTGTTTGGGTACTGCGTCGGAATCGTCTGCCCCCACACGAAACTCTGGATGTAACTCAGTCCTAACAGGCACGAAGCCTGGAACGGAGGTCCGGTGCAGGTGCTATTGGTGGGATCGACATAAATTTTCCAGGTAATGCCGGCGCTTTGGAGTTCCTGAAAGATCGTGGTTGCGGTGAGCAACTTCTTGTCGTGGGAGTTCGAACCAATGGGGTATACGTACCCTTGCGAAGTTGCCGCCACCAGATATTGCCGGTTCGAGTTGGTACGGGTCATGACCGGGTTGAAGAAGCGGTCGGAGGTGGCGAAGTTGGAAGCCATGAAGTAGTAGTAATTGAGATCGTCGCCTTCATAGTAGCCCAGGGCCCGCATGCCGATGGTGTCATTGAATGGGTTGCCGTCGTAGTACCCCATTTCGCGCGCGTCGTGCGCGGCAGTCCATACGAAACCATTCAAGATTGCGGGGTTCACGCCGGTCGGATCGTTGTAGTCCCAATCCACATGCGCTTCGTTCCAGAACGGGCTGGGGTTTTCGATACACTGCGTGATCAAGTGGTACGACGTAATCGGAGACTGTTTGTCGAAGACGCAGTCCTGAAACGGAGCCGGCGGCGGCTGGTAGGGATCGTTGGGATTACATCCTGGATTAGAAGGCGCTGGACCTTGAAGCGGTGGTTGGCCGGAGGTCGGGTTGAACTGCGGCAATCCATCAAACGACTGGTCGGGATAGCCATTCTGCGCCCAGTACTGGCGGAGCTCGCCAAAGTAATGATCGAAGGAACGGTTCTCTTGCGCGAGAAAAATAATGTGATTGATCGGCCAAACATTGATGGTTGCGCCGACGGATTCATTCTGGTTCACGGTCACCTGGCACGAGCCGCTTCCATTGCAAGCTCCACTCCACCCGGCCAGGTAAGCATTAGGATTCGGTGTGGCGGTCAAAGTCACTTGCGTGCCAGTACTGAAGTCCGCAGTGCATGTAGGACCGCAATTAATTCCTGCGGGACTGCTCGTAATGACTCCGCCGCCCGTTCCTGCAGGGGTGACGCTAAGAGGATATGCACCCGCAACGCCACCGAATGTCGCCGTAACCGATGCGTTGCTAGTCAAAGTTACAACGCAGGTGGAGGTGCCGCTACAGGCCCCTGACCATCCTGTAAATGTCGAGCCGGCAGCTGGAGCCGCAGTGAGCGTTACCACAGTACCGCTGTTGAATCCGGCGCTGCATGTGGCCCCGCAATTGATTCCGGATGGACTACTGGTTACAACTCCCGTGCCTGTTCCCGCCAGGGTCACGGCCAGCACTGGCTGTGCGGCGATCGCTGTAAATTGCGCCATGACGGAAGTCTGTGAGGTCAGCGTCACCACACACGAGCTCATTCCCGCGCATGCTCCAGACCAACCCGTGAAAGTCGAGCCTGAGGCCGGCGTCGCACTCAGGGTGACACTGGTCCCGGAGGCGAACTTTGCAGTGCAGGTCGATCCACAACTGATACCAGAGGGATTGCTGCCGATCGTTCCAGTGCCTGTGCCGCTGGCTTGAACGCTTAGCTGGACAGAGCCTGGGGGAGTGGTAGAAGTGCCCATACTTCCGCCACCGCAACCGGAAGCCAGACAAAGTGCGGCGAAGCAACCTGCAAAAACAAAGAATCTTCGGCGTAGCATAATTTTCAAGTGAGTCCTCGGCCAGACCAGCAACACTTTCAACAGCGACACTTTGATATGGGGGAAGACGCTAAGGTTGTATCGAAGGGCACCCCGATGGAGGCGCGGGCTAAGGAAATCACCCTATTGACGGCCCTTTGGATCCATGCTTGCCTGGTTCATTAAAGGTGGTCGAGGGAGGGGAAGAACCGCGGATGCCCCTACCGAAACTGGTAACCGGGTTTTAGTTCGCAGCGATAGGTTTTTGATTGGTCTTTGTCGGTGCCGACGTGACATTCCGCCCATTGCAGGAGCAGGCTGGGCCCTAACGGGAAAATAATCGCTTCTCCATTGACATCGGCTTCAATACTCGGACCTTCGGCCGAGGGCGGCAGACTGAAATTCAAGGCCCGCCCGAAGATCACGGGATACGATTCGCTCACAATATCGCTGGTCATGGGATGTACCACTTCGGCTTCCAGCAAGAATGTGGTCGTGTCTGACCAGTTCAAGACCGACACGTTAAAGCGACGGCGGTCCTGCGAGAGGTTTTCCCCTTCGACCTTGGTGAACGGGCAAGGACCCGCGATGCAGGCGATTCGCGCGTTTCGGAACTGATTTCCCTCTCCGGCATCCAGCGATGTAGAGCCGAGCGATGCCTTCCATTTACCATCGGGCGAACAAGTAGGCTGGTTCTTACACAGCGTGTTTCCGGTGTTCGGGACCTGGAACGTTTTGACCGTGCTTCCTACATTTGCCTCGGTCGTCGCCGTCACCGAATACCGGACTCTGGCGTTGGAAACGGTTATCGCCGGATGATGAGTGTCGGAGTCCGCTTCTTGCCGGATCGGCACCATATGTGCGATATAGATCTTGTCACCTACATAGTCATCGAGATTGAGGGGCTGATAATCTTCATGACGGAATTGAAGCACCAGTTGCTGTCGCCGCCTCAGCCCCTTGGGTAAAGTAATCCGAAAGAAACCTGCGGCATCGGACTTGGCGGTCCCGGTTCCAATACTGTTGGTCGCTGTGATCTCGACATCGGCGATCGGTAACTGCCGGTTGGGAACGGTGTCCTGCCTTAATACTGCGCCTCTCAACACGATCGGCTGGTGGCTATGATAGTGAATGGCAGACAGCACCATGCCCACGATTCCCAAAACTACAATTGACCAAATTGCGACTTTCTTTCCAGAGGTCATGGTGTCAGTATGGGCTAAGACGTATGAGGCACTCGGGCGATAGTGGGTTGCCGATAGCCGGCGGACTTATTCGCCGTCCTTCGGGCCGCGACGCTCCAATTCTCGCTGAATATGGCAATTTACGGCAAGACGGCATCTAACTTTCAATCCATGCACGAGAACGAAATCACCAGCCCCCGCACAACACGACTTTCAAGGAGGGACCTCCTGTTAGGCATGGCCGGCGCGGGCGCATATAGTTTACTCGAGCCGGCAATATTCTCCTCGCTGGCTCTTGGGCAACAACCCCCTCGGGCCGAATCTGCTGCTATGCCAGGTACGCTTTCGGCGGCCGACGATCAATTCCTCGACGGAATGGAAAAGCTGAACGTCCAGTATTTCTGGGACCAGGCAAGCCCGCAGACCGGGTTGGTGAAAGACCGCTGTAAAGTGCAGGCAAAAAATGACACCAGTATCGTTGCCAGCATTGCGGCCACGGGATTTGGATTGACCGCTCTTTGCATTGGAGCCAAGCGGAGCTTTCTTCCGTTCAATGAGGCGCGTGACCGGGTGTTGGCAACGTTGCGCTTTTTGTGGAAAAAAATGCCGACCCATCGCGGATTCTTCTATCATTTTGCCGACCTTAACACTGGTGAAAGAATCTGGGATTCTGAAGTTTCCTCGGTCGATACCGCAATCCTGCTGTGCGGAATTCTCGCCTGCCGCCGACACTTCGAAGAGCACTCTGAAATCAGCCTGCTGGCGTATGAGATTTTCAACCGTGTGGACTGGTCATGGTTATCGGAGGACACTTCGCTGTTGCCGCATGGATGGACACCGGAAATCGGGTTTCTTCCTTATCGCTGGGACTACTACAGCGAACTCATGATGATGTATCTGCTGGGCTTGGGATCGACGACCCATCCCTTGCCGGTGGCAGCCTGGAATGCGTGGAAACGGACCAAATTTAATTACGACGGAATCAGCTATATCGGCTCGTTCGCGCCTCTGTTTGTGCATCAGTATTCTCAAGCCTGGTTTGACTTCCGCGGCAAGCGCGACAAATACGCCGATTACTTTCAGAACTCGATACTCGCCACCGATGTCCATCGCCGTTTCTGCCTGGAGCTGGGTAAACAATTCCCCGACTACAGCGATGATTTGTGGGGCATTACCGCTTCGGACTCAGAGAAGGGCTACGTGATTTGGGGAGGTCCGCCGTCGCTGGGGCCGATTGATGGAACGGTTGTGCCCAGCGCGTCGGCCGGTTCCCTGCCCTTCCTGCCGCAACCGGTGATCCGCGTTCTCAAGAACATCCATGACCACTATCCGCGCGCCTGGTGCCGCTATGGATTCGTAAATGCATTCAACCCGTTAAAGAACTGGTACGACAGCGACGTGATTGCAATTGACACGGGAATTACCTTGCTCATGGCGGAAAACCTTCGCAGCGGTTTTGTTTGGGAGACATTTATGAAAAACCCTGAAGCTCAACGTGGGATGGCACTCGCGGGCTTCACAAAATATCAGCCGTCAGGGACATAGGAACCAAGAGCATCTCAGACAGTTATTTCAATTCAATGACCGCTAATCCGTGCGACGGCAGGCTCAACATCAGCTGCCCGTCTTTTATTGAGTTGCCCTCCGGAGGTGGAAGCTGCGCAGATTGGCGGAGTTGTGCGATTTGCGTCGATGTTGGGTAACGCGGCGCACCCATCTTTTCGTACGCAGCGTGAAAGTCCCCGTGATCATTGTCCACACGCCAGATTACGGCCTGCTGCTTTAGTTTCAATCCCTTAAATTGCAGGCGAATCATTCTTGGCGGGCCCACTTCTCCGGGCGGCAAATAGTTCCATACCGCCAGCACCAGCGTGCCGTCCTTCCGGCGCGTGAGCAGAGCCGAGTCGGAGTCGAGTTGAATTCGTTCTTCTCCCAATTTATGTAGCACTGCGAAGGCGTTGAACGCCGGCTTGGGTATGTCATCCGCGGCGATCAGCCCGTATCCGCCATAAAATGGGGCCTTGACTACGCCCTGCTCTTCGAAGACATCCGAGAACGTCCAGTAAGACATCATCTGAACCAACCCGTCGCAGCGACGAATCGTATCCGCCAGCCACGGCCCCATGAAGACCGAATCTGTGACCTCAGGTTCATTTTTGTAGCTGGCGTTGAATTCGCTCCAGATGAGCGGCAAATTCGGCATGCCCGATGCCTTGATTTGCTTGTGGACCTTATCTACAGCGCGGCACACCATTTGATCACGGGGAATCTGCTCGTTGGTGCCGAAAACATCTTGCGCCGTATCGTTGGCGTAGACGTGCGTCGAAACAAAGTCCACCGGAATCTTCTTCTCGACACAGTGCTGGATGAACGCATCGACCCACGCCGCTTGCGCAGTGGCCGGTCCGCCTACACGAAGCCGTGCATCGATGCGCTTGAGTGCGACCGCTGTATGGTCGTAGAGGTCCCAATATGTCGATTGGGCAGGCCGTCCCGCCCAGAAATCGAGATTCGGCTCATTCCACACTTCGAAATACCATTGCGCCACTTCGTCGATTCCGTAGCGGTCCACCAGATGCCGCGCGAAGGCGGCGATCAGCCCGTCCCATCGCTCCCAATCCTTGGGCGGCGAAACGTTGGGCTTGTACCAGAATGAGTGGATCGCATTCGTGGCCGCCAATTTATTGGGCATGAAGCTGATCTCCACCAGCGGGCGCACGCCATTGGCCAGCAAACCATCGTAGATTTGGTCTACGTAAGAAAAGTTATAGAGCGGCTGCCCGTTCTTATCTTCGTCGTAGACGCCAACTTCATCGTGGAAAATGCCGTGGAAGCGAATATACGGCACGTCGGTAATTTGCTTGACTGCGAGTAGATCGCTGCGATAACTATCTCGCAGGCTCAAAATCGCGCGTCCCGAGCCAAACATCATCTCCCAAAAATGCGGGAGGGGCTGCGCTGACGCATTTGCGTCCACCACAATCACATCCGGCTGTTGGTTGGATTGCGCGTTACTCACGAACCCATTCATACAGCAGGCAACCAAGAGCGCCCACTGGATCGCGCGGTGTTTTGACATTGAGTCCTCACCACTCCGACTGACGCATTTTCATCCGGCAGAACGCTAAGATCGGTTCACGCCACCTTAGGGCGATTGTAACTTCTTCGTACGGGACGGAAGTGAGACGCCGGCTTCTCCTGCAGCAACAGTTCCGTGGCCTGTACTCGCGGATGGCTGTGAAACCAACACTGCACCACATCGTTGTCGAGGAAGTTTGCAACGGACAGCAAACTCATGCCCTGGTGATGAGTCATCCAGCAACGGGCAATTTCGAAACGGTGCAGCCACGACGTACGCCGCGAGGGATGGAAGTCGATGGCCTCATACAGTCCGTAAGACCCTGCCCAACGCTTGGCCTGCATTCTGCGCAAATTGTGCAAGGCAGCCGGAGCGTCCACATGCAAGGCCAGAAACGACGAATAAGGCGAGATCACCGGTGCCACTTCATCGACCTTGCTAGCAGCGAGATGGGGCACGCCAAAGGCGTAGTACTGATAATTCCCCGCCTCATCCATGCGGTAGTATGCCGACTCCGATATTCCCCACGGAATATGCCGGTCCGCGACATAATCGCGCTGCACTCGCACTGCCGCCAACGATGCCCGCTCCAGCAGGGTATTCGGATAAATTCGCATCCATATGGCTGGCATCAGGTATTCGAACATGGTTCCGGTCCATGAGAGCAGCACGGGCCGGCCCTTTTCCAGAGCATGGCTGCGGCCCAGCAGAAACCATGTTTCCTGTGCAACGTCATCCTTCGCGATGGCAACAAACGCCGCGATGCGCGCCTCCGTCGCCAGCAGGTCATAACAGGCGGAGAGCAATTGATCATGGTCAACGTCGAAGCCAATCGAGAGCAGTCGCCGTCCCGGATTCCGCAGGAATGAAAAATCCATCTCGGTCGCCATGGTGCTTGCCTGATCGGCGATTGCCTTGAGGTCCGCTAATAGACGCACCACGCGAACCCGTGCCTCCGGCAGCAGTGACAGCAGTTGCCGGTAGGTACTTGAACCTTCCTGCCCCTTGGCATCCATGGCAGCCTGTAATTGGGTCGACAGGCCATCGATGAGACTCGGCATCCGCGCCAGAACCGTGTCTTCGGATCGGCAGGGGAGATTGATGGCGGGATCGTTCCTGATCCCGGCGAACTCCGGCAGCAACCAGGGAACGTAATCTCCCGCGGTCTGCCGGATGTTCCGTATCCGTTCCCCGGCTTGTCGTGTGAACCACTCCACATCTGCGGATTCCTTCGACGATGGAGCTTTCTTTCGCGCTACCTCGAAGAACGTTTCCGAGGTCCCGATCAGGTGGCAAAGCCAGTCGGGTTTTCGAAGTTCCTTACGCACCGCAGAAATTCGCCAACCGGGAATGGACCGGAAACCCGCGAGAACATCCAGATAATCCTCAAGACCATCCGTCAATTCCGCCTGCAACAGAGGACGGTTCATCAGTTCCAGACATCCCTGCTCAAGCGTCCATAGCGAAGCAAGAAAATTGCCGCTATCCACGGTCGAAACGATGGCCGGAGCGAGCGGAGCCAGTGACACTGTGTCATACCAATTGAGCAAGTGGCCCCGATATCGCAGCAGTTGCGAGGTGGTCGCCAAGGTCCGAAGTGTCTGCTCCGTAAATTCGGGCACCGTCAGATACCCAAACCTGCAAGCCACCTGGCGGGCATTGAGAAGAAGCCCAAGATTTGTCGGCGAAATGCGAGGCGCAATCCGGGGCGGCTTTTCCTGCACATTATCGGGAATCAGCCAATGATGTTCTTCGGTGCTGAACTCAGCAAAGTACCGCCAGATCCGTAAAGCGGCGAGACGGAGGAACCGTTGCTCGGCCGCGGAAATTTGCTTTCGCGGAGCACGTGACGGCCGGTTCAGCCACAAAGAGAGCGGTTTGCTAAACGCCCATAGAAGCAGAATTGGCAGCGCCGCGGGAAGCGCTGGACGACGTACCAGCCAGATCAGCAGGAATAAACCTGCCGCCAGTGCAGGGGCGCAGTCTAGATAAATATCCAGGACGGTCCGCTTGTAACCGGCAAGCTCTGCTTGCGCCGCGGTCTCCCATTGCAGAAGTCTCTGCCGGGTAATTAAGCGCCGCACCATGGTGCGCACCACGGCGTCAATTGATAACAGCGCCTGGTGTGCCAGGAATGTCAGGGTAAGAAGGTCCGTGATGTTGGCGTCAAAAAAACTGTCCCACGCACTGGTCGCAAGACCTGGTTTCCTTACTACCCCGGCACGCCCCAGTTCAACCACCAACTGTAACCATGCCGGTAAAAACAAAATGGCGAGCGTTGCCAGCGTCCAGAATAGCGGCCGTCCGGGCAGCCAGACCCAGCCCAGCAACAGTAGGACGAAGAATGCAGGTTCCACCAGGCTGCGCCGCAAATTGTCCAGAATCTTCCACTGGGAAATAGCCGAGATGGGATTGGGAACGCGGTGCCCCGACTCATCCCGCACTTGCGGAGCCAGCCACTCCGTGATCTGCCAGTCCCCCCTCAGCCAACGATGCTTGCGCCGGTTATAAGCGCTGTAATGGGATGGATAGTCTTCGATCACTTCGATATCGCTGACCAGTCCCGCACGGGCATAGGCACCCTCCACCAGGTCGTGACTCAGCAACGCATTCTTTGGAAAACGGCGATCCAGAACGCGATGCAGCGTTTTTACCTCGTAGATCCCTTTTCCAACAAAGCTGCCTTCCCCATACAAATCCTGGTACACATCCGAAATCGCGCGAGTGTATATATCGAGGCCGGTCTGCCCTGAATAGATGCTCGCCAGACGCGAGCGTGCCGAACTCCGAACGCTGATTCCCGCCCGCGGTTGCAGGATCCCATATCCGGCAACCACCACGCCTTTTTCGGGATCGACAATGGCCTGGTTCAACGGATGCATCAAAGCTCCCACCATTCGATGGGCGGTGCCCCGCGGCAGCTCGGTGTCGGAATCGAGCGTGATGACAAAACGAACGCTGGGCAGCAGCGCAAGATTGCCCATCTTGATCGGGAAGCTATCAAACTGGCCGCTCAGCAGGTTATTCAGATCCATCAACTTACCGCGCTTGCGTTCCCAACCCATCCACAGTTGTTCGCGTGGGTTGTAGACCCGGCGTCGATGGAACAGCAGAAAGGATCCCATCCCCTGGCCGGCATATTTCTCGTTTAGTTTGCGGACTAATTCTGCCGACAAATCCACCAGCGGGCTGTCTTCACGCGGCTGCTCGGGTGAATCGGGAAGATCGGTGAGAAGTGCATAGTGCAGATTGGGGTCCTGGTTACCCAGAAAACGGACTTCCAGGTCATCGACCAACTTTTGGACCTGTTTCTCGTTCAGCAGAACGGTTGGCACGACCACCAGCGTCGCGGTGTCGCTGGGAAGCCCCTTGGAATAATCGAGCTTGGGCAGAATTTCCGTGGGCAAGATAAATGTAACCAGGAAATTCATGATCTGGAGAGCGCTCTGCGAACTCGGCAATAACGTCGCGAGTGTCGCCAGAAAAATAAGCCCCAAAGAACTTCCAGGATCCGTCAGCAGGAGCACCACCGCTGTCGTTATCCCCAGCGTCAATGCAGCGATGCCCGGCAGATAGAGTTCGTCCGGATGAGCACGAACGAACCCATGCAGTCGCTGGAGCAGAGGCGGATGAAAGCCAACCCTTCGCTCCAGCAATCCCATTCCTTCCGCCAGCAGGTAATACCCGACATGAGAGCGGCGCTGACTAAGTCGCGGATCTGCGTCAGGGTGCTCATGAGCGGCGAGAGCGAGGGCCAACGCCTGGTTGGCCACTTCAATCTCGCTGCAATCCGAGTGGTCCGCGATATTGACCAGTTTCTTTCGGTAGAGCTCCCGGCTCTCGAAATCCATTCGCGAGTAGGCCCCTGCCGGATCTTCCCGCAAGACAGAGTCGAACAGAATGAGCGGCTCCAGGATGTCTCTCCAACCGCTATGGGCAACCATTTGAAGACTGCGAACCACGGCCTCGATGCCATACGATCCGCCGGGATCTTTCAGCTGACGGGAACCGCGCTCTGCGATCTGTTCGAGCAGGCACAGCTTGAGTACAGGCACCAGCATTCGAAGTTCGATCCATTTAAGAGGCATGACTTCTTGAAATGCCTGAACGTACGCGCTGAAACTCCGATCGCTAAACTCATACTCGGCAGAATTGAGATAGCCTGCGGCCAGCAGCGCAATCCGGGGAGCAACCTCGCCTTGAGGAGGACGCACATAGGGAAGTTTGCGGGTCAGCTTAAATGCCTCACAAGTATCGTCGAGCTCCGCCTCATAGAGCCGGGTGTTGTCCTGCAACCAGCGAAAATCATCGGACATCGTCTTCGGTGGCCTCGCCTGGAGTGACACCAGAAGAGGCTTCAGCGCACGGCCCAGTATCCGGCATCGCTCCCGGAAGAGCCGCAAGGTGTGCTGATTCGGCAACCATGCGAGCTTATGGGCAAGTTCATTGGCCCTGAGTCGCAAATCGTGTGCTTCGGTCGCCATTGTCCCGGTTCCTGGGCTCGGGCCGTCGGTTTTTGCATCGACGGCGTCTATGTGCATAATCTGCGTCATCTCGTAGACTTTCTAGCGGTAACTGGAGGCCTGCATCTCGAACATTTCCGCATAGCGGCCTCCCAGACTTGAGAGTTGCTCGTGATTGCCTTCCTCGACGATCTGACCTTTCTCGATCACTACGATGCGATCGGCCATGCGCACGGTGGAGAAGCGATGGGAAATAAACAGTGCCGTCTTGCCGGCTGTGAGTTCAGAAAAACGGTGGAAGACCTCAAATTCACTGCGGGCGTCGAGAGCGGCGGTGGGCTCGTCCAAGATCAACAGCTGCGCATCGCGCAGGTAAGCCCTCGCCAAGGCGACTTTTTGCCACTCTCCGCCAGAAAGATCGACTCCCGTTTCAAAGCGTCGGCCAAGCATTTGGTCGTACCGTTCAGGTAGCCGCTCCACCACGTCCTCCGCCATGCTTTTGCGCGCTGCATTTTGCAACAGTGGCAGATTGTCGATCTCTTGCAGGCGTCCGACCGCAATATTGTCGCGAACGGTCATTTCATAGCGCATAAAATCCTGAAAAATCACGCCAATTTCACGATGCAGATCCTCGAGATCGTATTCCCGAAGATCGACGCCATCGAGCAGGATTTCTCCCTCAGAAGGGTCGTAAAGCCGGGTAATCAGCTTTACCAGGGTGGTTTTTCCTTGGCCGTTTTCCCCAATCAGCGCCACCCGCTCACCCGGACGCAGCCGGAAATTCATGCGATTCAGGACTAGCCGCGAACTCCCCGGATAAGAAAAGGAGACATTACGGAACTCAAAACCTTGCAGGATCGGCCGAGGCGCCGGAAGAGCGTTGGGCTTGGAGCGGATCGTCGGCTGCATCTCGAAAAAGGCGAGCAAATCGGTAAGAAACAATGCCTGATCGGCAATCCCGGCAAGAGTGGAGAAAATCTGCTGAATATTGGTGCTGGCCTGCTGAATCGCCCCCGCAAGAAAAGTCAGAGTGCCGATGGTCAAGTCGCCGGTCACAGTTCGCCAAATTACAAATACGTAAGCCGCGTAATAGCCCATGGTCCCGACCATCGATAGAAAAGCGCCGATGATCAGTTTCCTGCGCGAGAGGGCGACATTCTCATCATAAATCTCGTCGGATAGTCGGCTGAACCGTTCTCGTAGAAAGTCTCTTAAGCCAAAGAGTTTCATCTCTTTGGCGGCCTCTTTGCTTCCCGCGAGGATGCGCAGGTAATCCATCTGGCGGCGGCTCGGCGTCTGGCGGAAGTTCTTGGCGTATCCGAGGAAGGCAAAGTGGCTCTCCCCGAGAAATGCAGGAAGAACCCCTACGATGAGCAAAAGCATCAGCCAGGGGGAGAACAACATAATCGAGACCGACAGCGTGATCGTGGTGATGGCTAGCTGGATCAGCCTTCCGATGGCTTGGATCATTCCCAACCGGTCGGTGGCCTGCACCCGCGCCCGCTCCAGGCGGTCATAGAAAACCGGGTCTTCATACGCCACCAGGTCCAGGGCGGCGGCGTGGTCCATCACTTGAATGCTCACGTGGCGGGTGTATTTGTCTGCCAGCAGCGAATCCGAGTAGTCGATGGCCCGGGTCAGAACGCTGCTTAGAACCGCTAGAGAAAACTCAGCCGCTACCAGCCACCAGAAATGCGGCAGCACGGCCGTGTGGGTGAAGATTGAATGCTGAATCGCATCGATAATCAGCTTGGTGATATAGAGGAGCAGGACTGGAAGCAGCGAGGCAAACAGGCGGGATACGAGCCCAAATACGACCACTTGCGGACCGGATTCCCAGACGATTTTAAGGACAGCGGGGACGTCGCGAAGCGCCGAGATGCGCTCCCGCCATCCTACCCAGAAACTCTCCTGCTGGCTCATCGTGAAATCTGTGGTCTTCGAAGGGCGGTTTCACGCTCCGATGACGGGACATATCGAGATTGTACCTCGGATGATCCCGTTACCCTTCCACCTGGAAACGCCCCTACCAAAGATGCGGAAACTGCGGCCAAGGTTTTTCGCTACAGGCACTTATGGGCGAACGAGCTAGAAAAAAGTCTGCGTTCGTGAGTATGGGGCGATCGGGGCTTGTTGAATGCGTGATTTGGGTAGTGCCTCAGTTTGAATTCAAACTGAGGCACTACCGTGATTTGCTACTTATTGAGATTCTCACCCGGATAATATCCGGTGCGGGTCCGGACCGTGAGCTGGCGGAAGCCGCGGGCCTGGGCCACGACATGCACCTTTCGGTAGTCAGAATTTTGCCTTGGATTCGACGACCTGTAACCGATGGCGTAACGGGTGCGGATATCGCGGCCGATGGTTTGGCTGATGTTGTCCAGTTCGTCCAGAGTGCTGGGGAAGAACGAAGCGCCACCCATGCTGTCGGCGAGACCCTCCAAGGCGTCGTGGCCCTGACGGCCCATATCGCCTCCCATCAGGCCGATGGCGTATAACGTCGGGCCTTTCTTTTGCTGAAGTTGCAGCCTCGCTTCCTGCAACGTTTCGCGGCTCGTGTTGTCCTCGCCGTCGGTGATGACGAGCAAGACTTTATTGTCGAGGTGTGTATTGTTGATGAGATGGACCGAGGACGCGACAATTGCGTCGTAAAGCGCGGTTGTTCCCCGCATCGAAACTTTCTGAAGAGCTTCGCGCACCAAGTCGAGATCGGAGGTGAAATCCTGATCGAGATAACTATCTTGACTGAAGTTCACTACGAAGATTTCATCCAGAGGATTGCTGTGGCGCAAAAGGTTGAGCACGGCTTCGTTCACCTTATCGCGCTTCTCGCGCATGGACCCGGAATTGTCGATGACGATTCCCATGGCCACCGGAACATCCTGGCGGTGAAACGAGGTGATTCGCTGCTGCACACTGTCTTCGAAGACGCTAAATGCGCTCTGGTCGAGACTGGTTACCAGATGCCGCTGGTCATCGACCACGCTGGCACGTAAAACGACCTCCTCCACACTCTTCTTGAATACGAAGACGCCGGCATCCTGGTCGGGCGTGGCATCAGCGGGCTGAGCATTGTCATTCGCGTTCGGCGGTCGCGGAACTTCTGTGGCCGGAGGTTGTGTCGGCCGAGGGCTGCGTGGCTGGCGCTTGCTCCGACTGCGCCGGAAACTGGGTTTGCGCCAGCGCCGGGAGCGCAAACAGAAATAGCAACCCAAGCACAACCCAAGTTGAATGGAGCTTGGCGCTTTTGGAAACGTCCTTTCCTTTGTGGTTCGCGGCTTGGAACCCTGGCCTTGGCACATAATAAAGATGCCAAAGGAAGCAGCCGCGGTTGGCTAGGCGAGCGCGGCGATTTGACTGCTGCGCTTCCCAAGCTACCATATCCCTTTATCGCTCCCGGTAAGCTTGTATCCCAGAGCCGCAGCAGTCGCCAGCCATGGCAGCAAACTAAGGCGGGCGGTGTTAAGGAGCTGCCCTTGCGACATCAAGGTCGTCCACTCTGAGGCGTAGAGGCGGACTGAATGCGGCAAAATGGGAACCCGCAGGAAGCCTCTGGCAAAAGTAATCTGATCTGCGCCAAACCGCGCGGCCGATCGCACGAACGAGGGAAGCTCGACGCCGCGTCTGCGCCAGTGCTCGGCGCAATCCGACACGATCACCAGAAAAGTCGCGACTCCTTCCCAAGTACCGCTCTCCTCGGCTGTGGCGTGCAGATCGTCAAAGTCGACGCCATCGCTTTCCAAAAGTTGCACGGTGTCGACGATGTCGCACAGGCGTATGTAGAAATGCCGGTACATTCGTTGCAGGGTGCAGATGATTAAGCGATCTTCAGCGGCCGGCACATTGAAAAGATGATCACCGAGGTTGACGCTCCGGCTGCGGCCCGGCAAAGAACTGCCAAAGCGAACCAACTCCCCCGTCTGCCCCAAACGTCCTATGTGGACTTCAACCAGTTCATGCAGACCCGGAACCACAAAGTTCCACTTATGAGCCAGCCGGTCGCCCCAGCTGCGTTCGGAGATTTCAGCGTGAAATCGCTGCGTAAAAGCGTGAATGACACTTGATGGATCCGCGTTAGAGTACAGGTCCAAATCGCTTCCGAGGTCGGGCCAGTGGTCCAGCGATTTGATGACCGTAACGTCGCATCCCTCCGCGGCCAGCGCCTGCCGGATCCGATTCAAGTATGAGACCGCACGCGTGATGCGGATGCGCTCATGTTCGAGGGCTTCATTGGCCCATTCGCACCTCTCCTCATCACTCGCGGTGGACATTATTCCGCGCATGGTTTCCAGGGACCGCATTACAACGTGGTTTGAATTGGCCAGAGTCAACATTTCCTGGAATTGTTCACGGCTCAGTTTGCGGATGAAGGGATCGTCCGGCTCAATGGCTGAAAACGTAAGCCGGGCAAGAGGCGTCAGCAATGGGTTAGAGGCAAAATTCAGACGGGTCATAGGAAGTCGGTTTGTACACTGTCGATCACGGCTGCGGGGACTGTCCGCTCGGCGGCGGAGCGGTCGGCTCGATCACCGGCTGGTTGTCGCGGCGCTTGAGTTCGACGGTGCCGGGCTGTAGTCTTCGGGCAGCGGCCTCGTCTGAGAGTTTGGCCGTCACTTTCTGATCATTGTCGTCGGAAACCTGGAACAACTTCACGCCCTCAGCCGCCCGTCGAGTGGCCAGCCCCACCTTGTCGTTGGCCGCCTGCGCCTGCCGGGCCTTCTGGTAGAAGTATTGAGCCGTTTCCAGATCACCCGTCATCTCCGATAAAAATCCGAGATTGTTGAGCGAGAAAGCGCTGTTGGGATCAAGGGAATACGCGTCACGGAAATCCTTGTCCGCTGCATGCCATTCATTGCGATTGATTGACGACACACCTTGCAGGTTCAGCAAAGCGGCTTGCTCTTGCGGAGTTTCGGTCTCGATGCGGTGGCGCACTCTTTGCGCGTTCTTGTCTGCAACGTCGCTCACCGGTTTGCCCCGCCAAGTGCGGTTGAATGTGACCACGATGGGCTGGGAAGAGCGCGCTTCAGCAGCTTTCACGTAGTACTGCAATGCGCCCTTTAAATCTCCCTCGGCCTCTCTGGCCACTCCCAGATTGTTCAGCGTGAATGCATTGTGCGGATCGGTCGTCAACGCAGTCTGAAGCAACGCCTCGGCTTCCGATCCGCGGCCCTGCGACAACAGATGCACTGCGCCGACGTTAGCGCGGCTCACCTGCATATTCTGGTCATGAATGCCGGCGACTTCTTCGCGGAAGGACTCGCCCTTCAATTTCGGCACGCTCGATTTGTCGATGACCGCGTCCGTCATGTGTTCCGCTGCCAGTTCGTAAAACTTCTGCGCGCGCTCGACTTGCCCGTCCAATTCCGCGATGTAAGCAAGATTATTCAAAGTGAAAGGGTCGTCCGGATCGTAGAGATAAGCCTTGTAAAAGAAGGCATTGGCCGCCTCATATTTATGTTTGCGGACAGCCTCGACGCCTTGCTGATTCAGGCGCTGGACGGGGGTAGGCCGGGTCCGCTCGGGAATCGTAATTTTGAGTTCAGTGGCGAATGAGGCAGAGGCGACGACTCCCAATATCCCGATCAATGTCAATCGTCTTGCGGTCGATCGAAATAAGCTCATTCCACTGTTCCAGGACAAGGATTTAAACGTCCATTTGGATGCGGATCCGGGATAAATGTTGCCCGAAGCTAACGCCCGAACTGGAATCCCGCAGGCTACCCCTAGGGCGCCTTAGGCATCGAAAAGTGGCGACCAAAAAGGGGATCGTCCACTATGAGCCAATTTCTTGTCTTGCTGATGTTTGCGGGTTTGGCATCCGCCCAAGTTGTTTCCTCCCAGTTCAGCGGCGAAGGATCACTACCTCCCGCTTCGATCAAACCCGAAACTTCTCTGATCGCAGCCGGTCCCAACAGCTACGCCTCTTTACCGGACCTGTTGCCCAAGCCGCAGGGCAAGACGACGCTGATCGGCGGAACCGTGGCGAAAATGGACCGCGTTCGCGACGAAATGACCATCAAGGTTTTTGGCGGCGGGACCGCGCATGTGCTTTTTGATAGCCGGACACATATTAATCGCGATGACGCGACCGCTTCCTTGAATGCCATTCAGAATGGAAACCGCATCTACGTCGACACCCGAATGGCCGGACAATACATCTTTGCGCAAAACATCCGCGTGATCACGCAACCCGCTACCGGCCAGAGCATGGGGCAGGTGGTGAGTTATAACGCCAAAACCGGGGATTTGATGGTCAGTGACGCCATCTTCCCTCGCAAGATTGCACTGCATGTGCAGCCCGATACACAGATTTCGCGAGACGGCGTTAACATATCCGCCAATGAGTTGCTTCCGGGCAGCCTGGTATCGTTGGGCTTTCAATCCGGCCACGGTCAACTGGTGGTCCTCCAGATTACGATTCTAGCCGCCCCTGGAAACGCGTTCGTCTTTGTCGGCCATGTGACCCATCTTGATTTGCATACCGGTTCGCTGGTGGTAGTCGATCCTCGTGACGAGAAGAGTTACGACATCAGTTTCGACCCCAATGCGATCAACATTGCCGATGATCTGCGGGAAGGCGCAACTGTCGAAGTGACTACGACCTTCAATGGCCGGCAGTACATGGCCAGCGCCATCAAAGTCGATTCCGATTCGAAACCCTAGAGATGCTCCCCGCGCCGGTCTTTCACCGGCGCGCTGGAGTGATCCCAGGGAAATCATTTGCCTCAGGGTAGGTGGTTCAAATAACATGCGCCGTTCGTAGGTTGGACGGGCGGCGTGGGTGGCACCTGCCAAGGCACATTCACGAAATCGAAGAACTCCGTCATATCCATCTGCGCCGCATCCCGTTTCGTCAAGCTCGGTAGATTGAATCGCGTCTCCACCAGTTTCATCCACGCTGTGTAATCGGCGACGGTGTGGGAGACGTAGTTTTTCTTGGCGAACGGCGAGATCACAATCAGTGGAACCCGGTACCCCGTGTAAACAAAATCACACGTCGGCCCAGTACTGAGAACGCAAATGTCGGGCCCATTGGGAGGTGGGCCTTGCAGCAGGTCAATGGGCTTAATGCCGTCCGGGCTAACCGTTGGTTGCGGAGGCACATGGTCGTAGAAGCCGCCGAACTCGTCGAATGTCAGGATGAAAATGGAATCGTTCCACGACGGGCTCTGCATAAAGGCATTGATCAGCGTTGACACGTAATGCGATCCCACCTGCACGCTGCCTCCCGGTTCGCCGTCGTCCAGCCCTGGGTGTTCATCAAGTCCGCTGTCGAAGCCCGGATCGATATAGGCCACCGACGGCAAAGTGCCATTGGCGACGTTGGTCAGGAATTGCGAGATGGGCACCATATTTTGCGGATACTTGGCGGCGGTTGCGAACATGTTCAACGAACTGTCATTGATCGGCGGAGTGGCATACTCCAGGTCAGTCACATACACCTTCCATGAAATACCCGCGCTTTCCAGTTCGTCAAAAATAGTTGGAACGGTCAATACGCCCTGGGTAAGCGGATACGCATGTCCGGCAGAAGTGGCGGCCAGAGAATACATACGATTCGGTTGTGTGCGGGACATGACGGGCGAAAACCAGCGGTCCGAGGTGGCAAAGTTTGACGCCATAAAATAGTAGTAGGGTAGGGCGCTGTCGTCGTAATGACTCATGGCGCGTTGCCCTGCTACGTCGGTAAAGCCTTCATTGCGGGCGTCGTGCGCCGCGGTCCAAACATATCCATTCAAAGTTGGCGTCGCTGCAACCGGATCACTGAGGTTCCAGTCGACGTGGTCCTCGTTCCATGAAGGGCTGGGATTTTCGACGCACGTCGAAATCATTTCAAAAGATTCGACACTCGGACTGTTGCTGTCGGTCTTACAGTCGCTGGGCGGAGGAAAGGCGGGATCACAGCCGGGATTCGTGGGTGCCGGGCCCAACAGTGGAGAGGCGCCGGTCGACGGGTTGAATTGCGGCAGCCCATCGAACGATTGGTCCGGGATCCCGTTCAAGGCCCAGTATTGGCGCATGCTGCCAAAATAATGGTCGAAGCCGCGGTTTTCCTGCGCCATGAAAATGATGTGATTGACGCTGCCTTGCAGATCGCTTTGCGGCGTCCCAGCGACTAATCCGCGGCAACCCGAAAAGCTAATCGTCAAACACGTAAGAACCAAGACATGGAACATCAAAAGCGCTGGCTTGGCAGCGCACACTTTCGGCATGGGCGAAGGCGACGACCTCCAGCGTGTCAGATGAGACGATGCTTCGCAGTGTTGGCTGGAATCGATGCAGAAAACGCTGTCCTACGGATATCATGCACTTCTGAGTACAGCTAGCGGGCTTTCCTTCTTGACCTGAGGTAATGCCCGTATTATCGTCGGCCTAACGTAGCTTGGGCTTCCGACCTATCCACCTTCCCGCTGCCAGCCTCGCGAGGCTGGCCTAGCACAACTGTCGGGCCCTCTCTAGGCACTGCGCCACTTGCAGATCCAGCAGTTGCAATTGAATCAACCACCGGAGGAGTGTCCGCAATGAAGAAGTACGCCCACCGCTTTTTATGGTTTGCCCTGGCTCTGGCAACGTCGGCTTCGGCGAGCGTCACAGTAAACAGTCCGTGGAATAATTCGGTCAACGGTTCACCCGTGCACTACGTGGCGACGGCAAATGCTCCGACCTGTAACCAAGGCGTCGCTTCCATGGGTATTTATATCAATCATGTCTTGAAATACGTGGTGAATGGGGCCAGCCTGAACACCAAAATGTCGCTCAGTCCCGGCAGTTACAACACCACCGTTGAAGAATGGGACAATTGTGGCGGCGCCTCTTACACGGCGGTCCCGATTACGGTGACCAACCAAACCGGGGTCTGGGTCATTACCCCCGCCAACAATTACTCGGGTCCGTCGCCGATTAATTACATGGCCACGTCGAACAGCGCAAACTGCTCGAAGGGCGTCGCCTCCATGGGCATCTACGTCAACAATGTCCTGACTTACACTTCGCAAGGCAATCAGCTGAACACAAGTCTGCAGTTGAGCCCTGGAACCTACAACACGACGGTTGAGGAGTGGGATTACTGCGGCGGCGCCTCTTACACGTATGTCGAGATCACCGTGACCGGAGGCGGTGGCGGAGGTTCGAAGTTCAACAGCCTACAAGCCAGCCCGGGATGGGTCGAATACGGCGAACTGCCTCCCAATTACGGCATTTGCACCAATTGCGGCTCCGGTGTGACCTATTCCATGCAACAACACATCGCGACGCCCTCCCGCAGCGGAGATGCAACTCGATTTAATCTTGGCGGCAACAAGCCGTATTCCGACGTTCTGTTCACCAATCCCCTGATCGGGCAGAATTCGTCGCAAGGTGTTCCCGATAGCGACCACAAATTGCTCCCTACGCTCCACAACTTCACCTACGACGCATACTTCTATGGCACCGACCTCGATTTGTCCCAGGTGCTCGAGTTCGATATCAGCATGTATTTCAATGGAGTTTCTCTGATCTGGGGAAATCAATGCACCATTGCCGGTGGCCACGAATGGGACATCTGGGACAATGTCACCTCGCACTGGGTCTCGACCGGAGCCTCCTGCTACCCGATCTCTAACGGATGGAACCACTTGACCATCCAGGTGCAGCGTGAGTCCGACAACACGCTCTTGTTCCAGTCGATCACCCTCAATGGGACCGTCAACAACCTGAACAAGTACTATGCTCCCGGAAAAGCTCCCGAGAACTGGTGGGGCATTACGGTCAACTACCAGATGGATGGGGACTCGCACCAGGACTCGTACTCAACGTACCTGGACGACTTCACCTTCACCTACTGGTAGATTTTTCCTCGGAGGCGCGTCACCACCAGACGCGCCTCCTGCCTTTTTCCTGTTCGGCGGTCCACCCTTCAGGCCGATTCAGAGCTATTCGCGGTTTCTGAAGTGAAGGCAACACAGTCGCCGTTAAGGCAGAAAGTTCGCCCTTGACCTTTTGCCATATTCCGTCCGAAACCTCTTCTACCGGTCCCGGGGCAACCACTGTCATGCCAGAGAGTCTGGCCAATTCCACGTAAGCCGCACGATTATTCCTCAGGAACTCAACCGGGTATTCAGGTTTCCGTTCCCGCGCCCGGTCCGGATCTGCGTCCAGGAAATAGGCGATATCAGGCGACGGACATACTGCTAACAGCAATCGGACGACGGCCCGCGTGACCAGGCCACGCAGCGGCAGGTTCGCCAACTCGTCGTACAGATACCGATCAAAGATAACCACGTCCGCTCGTTCGCTGCGGGCCTTCCAGATCGCATCCCAGAGAGATAAATTGTCCAGAAAGCAGATCAGATAGCGAGCCGGCGTCATATACCAGGTTTGGACATTCTTGTCCCGCCGGTTGACGGGCTTGTCCGGCGCACCGACACCCTTTTCACTTTTGAAGATAGTGTGACTGGCCAGCTCCCGAACGCTGGTTAACGCGGCCACGTCGTCCCAGAATGCGAGCCCACGTACCGAGAGTCCAGCTTGCTGAAGATGATTGCAGAGAAGCTCGATCTGCGTGCTTTTCCCAGCTCCGTCGATGCCTGAGAAACTAATCACCAGAGGTTTCTTGGTGGTCGATCGCTCACAGGTCATAACTTTCCGCATGGCTCCGGGAGTTGATCGACTTTCAATGCGCACCCGGTGGCCGGCTAGGGCTGGCATTGGACAATGCAGCCACGGCTCCGATCGCAGCCCCTGCGCCCAGAATGGCGGCGAACCCAATCACCAGCGTGCGTGTGCGCTTTTGTTTTGCGGGCGCGATGGCCGCTCCGGCGGAATTCGATACCGCGACACCGCTCGGAGGAGGAACTTCGGCCGCCGCCGTACCCACGGGCTTCTCTATTCCATTGGATTGCTGCGATTGTGCGTTGGCCTGCTGAGGCGGCGTGCTCTGGTCTTGGAAGCTCCGCAATTCCGCACTCAGCCGCGGCGTAATAGAAATAGAACCGGGACTGTCGGGCAATGTCTGCTGTTGTTGTGCCCAAGCGACGTTGCCGGTAACAGTAGCTGCCAGCAAACCCACGAGCAACACTGCGATGCTGCGGTGCGTTTTGAAGATCATTTCTCCCCTGTAGCGCCGCCCAGCCCTGGGCGGAGCCTTTCATTTCAATCGAACCATCAAATTGCGCCACTCTCCGGCGCGGAGATTTCTGACAAGGCCTCCGCTGCCTGAAGCGAGGGAACCACAAATTCATGGAAACTTTGTACCGCCTCGGTGGTTTCGTCGAATATCTCGAACAGAGAATCGACCTTCGTCACTTCGAGGATGGTTGCTGGGCGCTTGGAGATTGCTGCCAACTTGAGGTCCCCATTGCGTTTCATGACCTCTTCCATGCACTGCAACAGGATTTTGACGCCAGCACTGTCCAGATTTCTGACAGCTGAAAAGTCGAAAACGATCCGAGGACGCTCCGCTCTCAAGAAGCCCTTAATCTCTTCAAAAAACAATTGGGCGCTCCCCACAACCAGAAAATCTGGGACGTTTAGCACGATGACCGGTCTTTCGCTCAACATACTCCAACTTCCTTTCAAATGGCCTCTTGCACCGCGAACCGCCCCAGACGCGTGATGCAACAGTGCGAGAGTACGGGGATTGAGCGAAAGGTTCAATCCGGTTCAACCTGTACGCTGAGGGCAACGGCGCTGTACAACCAAGGGCACTTGGCGTCTAAGTACTCGGTACATCCCGCACTGTACAAGGGTTCTAAGGCCGGCGCTGAGGCGCCTCCCAAAGGAAGAATGTAGCTACGATTCATCTTGCAACAGTCGCGCCAATTCTTTTTCCGGATCATGCACCGCGTGCCGCAGCAAGTTCGCTCCGTAGCGGCTCAGGGTTGCCAGGTTCGTCTTGTACCAGCAACATTGCGCCATGTTGGGCGACAGCCCGCAGAGAAAACGAAGCCGGTTCAGGCCTTCAGGAGAATTGAGCGCGGCTGCGACCAACCGATGATTGCCATCGAGAATCGTGAGCGGGCTGCTCTCGTTGATTCCAATCAACAACACGGTCCCAGCTTCCGCCTCCTGACCCAGCCACCTGCGCAGATCGGATATTTTTTCCAGGAAAGCCTTCTCCACCGAACCCCACGATCCCTCCCTTATGGATTGCAGAACCTTGTTCAGACGAAAATCGCCGCGCGCCAGTTTCCGCCATTGCGCTCGCGGAAAAACCCGGATCCGCTCCAGGTCATTCGCGGTGAGCTCAACCTCGAACCACTGAGTGTCTTTCGGAAGCTCCCTCCAGAGCGTGCCGTGTCGAATGAACAACAGGGCCCGCCGCCGCGCATTCTCCACCGGATCGTCAAGATCGGGGGCGGTGACCAGTCCCCCCATACTCTGCTGATATTCGCTGAACCTTGGATCGTAGAAGTCGTTCTTCAAGAATTCCGCGATTGCGAAGTCCTCTGTAACTCTTCGCAGCGTTCGAACATGGCCCCGCCCCGACAGGATCTCTTCGTGGTGAAAACGGGACAGCACGCTGCGCAGGTAGGGGACTGCCACCACCGCGAGCAGAACCACCATCATGACCAGTTGAACCAGCACCACCTGCTGCAACGAAGAGTGGTAACGGTAGATCCCCGCGATCAGGACCCCGCTGAAGGCCAACTGGATCCACCCGGCATTGGCGATCCGATAAGACATTTCGTACGCAATCATCACCACGCTCAACGAGTAAACACATGTCGTGATGGCGTACAGGGCAAGCAGATAAGGCAGGTCATGCCTTCCGCTCATGGCAAATTGCGGACCAAACAGGGTCGTCCATATCCATGCCGGAGCCAACCGCAAAGCCAGCGCCACTAAACTCCCCATGCCTAACACCAGCAGAAGTGAAGTCCCGAGGACGCTATGGTTTTGCCGGTCCTCTGACCGCGTCCCCGCCATAATCGGGAACATCGTGTTAACGACCGCCCACGAAAAAGCAAAAATAACCCGCCCGACCAGTGCCACCGCCGCGTAAACTCCGGCCTGCGTGGGTGGAAAAAAGTGCTTCACCACCACGATGTCGCAGTTGTTAATGATCACTTGTCCGACAAAGAACACAATCGCCTGGAGCGCCTCGCGGAACGCGTCCGGAATTCGCAGATCAAAGGCGACCGCAGGCGGCAACTTGGGAATGGCAAAGACGTAGGCAATTGCCACTGCGGCCGCGTTCGCCGCGATCACTCCAGCGACTCCGAAGCCCATCGCGATCAACACCAGCGACCCACCCAGGCGGCAGAAACCTTCCAGTACCAGGTTCTCAGCCAGTCGCCGGAAGCTGCAAGATCCTTGCAGGAAACCGCGACGCCCTCCCAGCGGAACGTAGAAAGCTACTCCGAGCGCCAGCCACAGAACCAGGTCCGCACCCGGCAGGTTGAGATAGTTTGAAATCACGTTGCGGAACAAAGCCATGAGAACGGCGATAAGAATGCCGCTGATCCATGTGCTTTTTTGAAATGCCCGATAGGCTGCGCTCTGCCCCTCCGGAGACGTTTGCTGTGCCACCACCTTCGCGGAGACTATCTGGAAGGAAAGTGTGACGGCGGAGATCAGAATCAGAAGCGTGTAGACCGCGCTGGCGTGTCCGAAAGCGGTGGGACCCAGAAATCGGGCAACCGCGATGTTGTAGGCGAAATTAATCCCGCTGACCAGCCCGGAGCCCGCCAACAACACAAAACTGCCAGAAAGCACCCGTGCCTTCAAATTCTTGGGTTCAGCGCTCAGAGAGGCCTTCACGATTCGGACTCCAACTCGCGGCTAAGGACTTGCAATCGCAACGAAAATGACCCCCTTCTACGTAAGGATTTCTGATGCATTTAGGGCGCGGTACGCTGCCTGTTATCAGTGGATTGCGAGTCGACAAAGTAAGCCAGGCTCCGACAACCTGTGGTGTAGTTTTCGACTCTAACTACAGCTATTCATGGCAAACTTATCGCGAGCTATTTTCCCCATGTTGCTGTTGTTGGTGTCGCAGGAATGTACGCGCACCAGCATGTTCTCGTCGTTGCAAACCAAGGTGCCAAGCGCTGCGGCAGCACCCACCGTCCTGGCGGTATATGAGCCTTGGTTTGGCCATCCTCAGCACATCTCGGTGGGATATTCGTCTTCAGACCCGGTCGAGATCCGTAAGCAGATCGATGCCGCGAAAAGCCGGGGCATCTCCGGATTCGTCGTGGACTGGTATGGTGACCGCGAACCATTTCTCGACCACAACTATGCCCTGATGCAGGCCGCTGCCGGCGAAAAGAAGTTCAAAGTCGCCATGATGTATGACGAGTCCGATGGCGAAACTGAAGAAGCGACCGACGATGCCCTGGTCGCGTTCGACAAGTTCAATCAGACCTATCTCGCGCCCAATGCTCCCGGCCGCGATGCATATCTCACATTCAATAATCGCCCGGTCATTTTCATCTTTCCCAAGGGCGGCCATACCGACTGGGGCCGCGTGCGGACGGAGACCAACCGCTGGGTGTCGCCGCCCTGGTTGATTTATGAATTCCGATCTACCTCTTACGCCGATTCCCTGGACGGCTTTTACGCCTGGGTCAATCCCGGGCCAAAAGGATGGGCCGCGGACGGAAGCAACTGGGGCGCGGATTATCTGAACGATTTCTATCACCAGATGGAGTCGAAGTATCCCAATAAGATCGCCGTGGGCGGGGCTTGGGCAGGCTTCGACGATTCCAAGGCCTCATGGGGGCTGGGACGTCACATCTCACAGCGTTGTGGTCAGACGATGGCCGATACGCTCAACCTGGCCAAACAATACAACACGGCGGACCATCCGCTGCCATTCGTGTTAATCGCCACTTGGAATGACTACGAGGAAGGCACCGCGATCGAGCGTGGGGTGACCAAGTGCGGACCAAGTTCGCGCTGAGTTCGTTATCGGTCGGAATCCCCTCAGGGGCTAAAGCCCGCGTCCTTATTGGCTTTGAGCGGCACGGCTCGAAGCCGTGCCCTTCCGGAGGGCAAATATACAGTCGGCTTCATACTTGCAGTAATGATTTCTCCGCGACAGGCCACTAGGAAGAGCTGATCAAGTCTCTGTGCACCCCTGTGCACCCCTGTGGTGAATGCCTTTCGCGGGCACTTAATCCGAGATTCCCTAGGATTACTTACGCTTGTCTGGGCTCGCCTCGGCAACAAGGACCGGCAGCCTTTAAGCCGCCGGAAAGACCC
Organism: Terriglobales bacterium; assembly: GCA_963700175.1. Lineage (GTDB taxonomy): Bacteria > Acidobacteriota > Terriglobia > Terriglobales > Acidobacteriaceae > DASVWZ01. The sequence goes on along the minus strand of CAVOWN010000015.1, from coordinate 1,683,837 downwards.
GTTCCATCACCGAATCCGATTGACTCCGCTCCGTGGACCTCATCATCGACTGGCGGGTACGGAAGACTTGGTTAATAATCGACAGCGGCCGGCCGCGAACTTCGTCGTAAACTCGGCCGACATACTCGCCCAATATCCCCAGACAGAACAGCAGAAGACTTCCGGTCAGAAAAATAGCGGCCATCACACTAAATTCCAGCGGCCTGGTCGGCCCATTGGAGGCGACAGCCACCGTTGCCGTGGCCAGAGCCAGAAAACCAGCGAATCCAGAAAGAACAAAGCTCACGCGCAGGGGCTTGTAACTAAAGCTGGTGATCGCATCCATCGCATACTTGATGCGGCTGAGAAATGTAAGCTTCCCTTCTCCCCCGATACGATCTTGACGGTCATAATAAACGATCGCAGTGCGGTAGCCCACCCAAGCCCGCAGGCCAGGAAGGTAGCGATTCGCTTCTCGCAGGGAATTAATGGAATCGACCGCCTGCCGGTCCAGCAGCCCAAAGATGCCAGAGTCTAGGGGAATCGGGAAATCGGAGAGCGCCCCCAGCACCCGATAAAATAATGGGAACAGGACGGAGAGCACTTTGCGACTCTCTTGCCGGCTTCGCCTCACGGTGGTCACCACTTGAGCGCCCGCACGCCATGCCGCGACCATCTTGGGTATGACCGATGGCGGGTCTTGGAGATCGCCGTCCATAAGAACCACGGCGTCGCCGCGAGCGGTTTGCATGCCCGCCCACAAGGCTCCCATGTGTCCCCAATTGCGCGAGAGTTCAACCACAACCACATGCGAATCTTCCTGTTGCAGATCGCGCAATAATTGCAACGATGAGTCCCGCGACCCGTCATTTACGTAAACCACTTCCCAGCTCTCATCTATCTGGTTCATGGCATCGGCCACGGCATCATGAAGCAGTGAGATGATTTCTTCTTCGTTGTAAATGGGCACGACTACCGAGATCATTGAGGCTCCTTGCTACAAACTGCATTTCAGATGAGTTCTCGCGGGCAGGCGTTGTCAGGATAGGGACTTAAAGATGATCTATAAGGCAGGCTAGTCGGTCAGTGTACGTCCGGGATCGATTGCAGGACGCGCACCTTCCACTGCACCTCAGTCGGCGTCAGAACCGCAACGTAGCGCGTGCGGACGTGTTGCGTGCCTTGCAGTTTGTCATGGTCGAGAATTTGAACGTCATATTCCACGGTATCCAGAAGTTGGATCGAGAGCCCCTCCGGCGAGTAGAAAACCAGGGTGATGTCGTGCTTGCGGTCTTTATAACTCGTCGTGAGACCCAGTTGTTTCTGCTCTTGAATCGTGCCCCACAACTTCGTTTTGGCCGTGCCCACGAATTCAGCATCCAGCAAACCCGGGTCGTTTTCATCGAATGCGCGGTCCATGCTCTGCCAGGCCGCAAGGTAGTCGCGGACCACCGCAGATTTCGTCTGGTCTTCCAATATCCGTGGACCCACTGACGTTGCCGTGACCGTTACCGAGGGTTGATCGAATGCTGACAAGCCGATGGCAGCCGCCAAAATTCCCACGGGAAGAAGCAGCTTGCGAATATAAATCCGAGCGCGAAGCGTCATAAACCGCCTCCCATCCGGATCTCATTCCCCATTACCACTCCTGTCGCCACCGAGATGACGCCATTCTCATAATCCGGCACGGAAGTCCGCGCGACTCCGCGCTTAATCGGAACATCGACTGTAGTTTCAGTTCCGTTATGCGACTCCTTAAACGTGACAATCGTGCCGTCAGGTAAGGCGTTGCCACTGCAATCCAGCAGCGGCTGAGTTTCCAGTTCAATCCGCCCGCCCGATTTGCGCGCGCTCATTCGCAAATTGCAGGGATCACCCGAAACCTGCTGCACAACGCGCTTCGCCGTCAGGTTGTCGATGCGGGCCTGGAACTGCGCTGCGCCTACCTTTGGCGCCGAATGTAGCTTGATCCAGGCCACGCCGTTGTGCGTGGAAACACTCTGAGTTTGAGCCCCCCCCCGGCTACCGACAGATCAAACGTTACTTGTTTAGGCTCCAGCACCAGGTTCCCAAAAGCATCGAAAACATAAACCACCCCGCTGATCGCATCCGGCAGATTCACCGGAAGGCGTGACGGTTTCGCCAGAAAACTTAGCGTCGCCGGTTCCGGTGCCGGGGACACATCGAACTTGGCCTCCTGGGTCGCGGAAGGTCCGACCAACAGCACCGTGTAATGACCAGCGTTGGGAACCTCGCCAGCCGCAATGGAAATCGTTTCCCCGAGTTGCACCTCGCGGCGCAACGCTTGACCCGGCCCCACCAGATAGAAAGTGCCCTTGCCGCTGCCGGAGGTCGCCACCGAAAACGCGCTGCCGGCAGTGACACTACCGGGCATCGCAAGGGGCGCAGTTTGCGCAGCAAGCGCCGTAGCCCCTAACGCAAGCCATCCTGCCAGCGCGAAAGTGATTGATGATTTCATTGGAAGCGGTTGGAGTCGTAAGTACTCGCGACTACCCGATAATTGCTCACCTTGTTCGAAAGATCGGCGGGCAGAGTGAGCGTGAACGGCAGCGGAGTCTGCGGCAACAGCGCGCGGTTCGCATATCCGTCCGATACCCAGACCAGGTTCCCGCTATTGTCGTAAAACGTCCCCAGCACATGCGTCACGTTAACAATCTGGCCACTTTGATTTAGCAGGTTGCCGGTCAATGACGGCTCAGGCAGACCAGCCAATTTTTGGTCCTGGATCTCAATCACCGGATCCGCTGACGCCGCAATCAGGCTGGAGGCCGGATCCATGCGAATACTGTCGACATCGGCCATATGGACATTCTGGAAGTCAATGCGGAACGGCGTGACCTGCTTAGGCAGAAGAATATGCGACATTTTGTCGAACGCATCTTCCGTCGCGATCGCGCTCCCGTTCTTCGCCAACAAAGTCGACTTCACCGTGACAAACGCGGGAACCACGTCTTCATTCAGCAATTCCCCCAAAATAATCACTCGGTCGCCACGGTCGACGGGATGCATATCGATAATCCGCACATGCGGAGACTCCACGTCCTGCGCGCCCCAATCGTCTTCCGGACCGCGATAGATCACGTCCCAACGCAGATAGTTCACCGGGATCACTTGCGGCGGAACTCGCGCTTCTTTCACGATTGGCCACGCGACTTCCCAACGGTCCCCAGCTCGGGTCACATGCAGGTCCCGAACATCTTGCGAGGCACCCACAACCGTCGACCAATGCAGGACGAGCCTGATGTCAGCGGCATCGCTGGAAGAATGAAGCGGCTGTGCATCATGCCCGTTCAGCGTTTCGTAAGTGCGCAAACTGGGGTAGGAGCCAGTCAGATCGCGAGTGAATTCCTGCTCGCTAAACTCGTTCTTATTGGAAAGGCTGTTATACGCGGCATTCCAATCGCGACGCCCAATGGACTGCACGAGGTTTTCAACCGCGGCCTGAGGCGACGAAGCTGAGCTAAGAAGACTGCTCTTGCCACCTGCCAACGCGACTGCCGACGCGGCAGGAAACATCGTACCCAGAACAATCAGAACCACTGTCGCTGCTGTAATCACCAACGCAAGCAGGCTTCCCCTCACGAGACTAACCTCCCTAGCGCCAGGCTCCGATCGGAAGCCTCCGACTGCGGAACTCGCGCCACCACCGGCTTCTTATCGGGAATAAGCACTACGAGCATGGCCAGAATGCTGCTGCCAATCGGCAGTATCCCCCACAAAAGCCCTTGCCACGGCGGCGGAATTTGCGGCGCGTTGATCGGCGTCGCCGGGGCCATGTCTTCTTTGCTCCATACGCTGATGGTTCTGTCTTCCAAATCGTCCACTTTACGCCAGCCCGCGAACACCAGCAGCGGCTCGTAATAAGGATCGCGCAGAAAGACCCATTTCAACCCGTAGTGGTCGGCATGATGAAGAATGGCGCTGAGCGCATCAATCCCTGACTTGCCGAAATACTTGGAACTGGTCAAAGCGCCGGCGCCGTGTTCGGTCAGCTCCGGCAACATGCGGCCGGAATTCCACTCCCCATCCAAACTGCTGGCATCGGTGAGCACCGCCAGCCGTGAAATCTTGTTGCCAAATCCTAGCGTGATGTAGCGATATCGATCGTGACCGTCGCGGTCCAGCCATGCGGCAACCGAGTCCACTTTGAAGTCGGCGGCGTCCGCCGGATGATAGGTAGACCATCCAACCGCCAAGGCACAAGTAAGGCCCGCGGCAACGGTCAAACCCACCACCGCTTTGGACTGGAAGCGCGCAATCAATTCCTCCGCCAGAAGGCCTACGAAGGGTAGTGCCAGCAGGGTGGCCCAGTACGTAAAGCGTTCCATCGTGATTACTTCGTACGCCCGGCCAAGCAACATTCTGCCGACCGGCGTCGTGCCTCCCAGCCCCAGAAGAAACGCCAGCCAAAAGCCGAAAAGCAGAGGCCGCAAGCGCGGAGTCACTGAACCTCGCCACACAATAAATGGCAAAGCCAGAATCAATGCGCCATAGGGAATCACGAAATAGTTCAGTCCCCACTCCGGACTCAACAGGTAGTTCGCGCGGCTAGGATGCGGAATCGGGACTTGGGTCACCGGATACTTGATCAACGCAATCCAGAATGGCAACAGAACAACCGCAATCGCTGCGCCTACCAGCACCGCAGCGGCCACGGTACGCGTCACAAACTGAGAAGTAGAAACTCTGTCCTCGCCATCGCGATCCAGAAACGCCAGAGCAAACACAGGCACCGCGAACAGGACCGATCCGAAGAGTAGCGTCGCGTGATGCGCTGCAGCTGCGGCTACGCTCAAGGCCGTGCCTTTTACCAGCGAGCGCCAAGTGGCCCGCCGAATCCAGTCATACAAGTACGGCAGAGCATTCAGATACAGCGGAGCAGCGAATGTGGTTGAAAGCTGCCCAGCCGAGTAGATCAGAAAACATTCAGAGCCCAGCAGAACACTGGCGAGCGCCGCCAGGGACGCCGCCCGGCGGTCCACCCAAATTTGCGCAAAGCGGTAAACCCCCAACGCCAAAAGCAGGATCGCCACAAACTGCACGACCATGTAGGCCATATCGAGGCCGGTAAATCGTGAAACCAGCGCCAGCCACTGTTGCGGCATGGGCGGATACGTAGTCTGAGAAAACCCGGCGTACCACTTGGGATTCCACGGATCGAACCAGTGCCGAACATACTGGGACGCAAAAAAGATATGGAAGTTCGCGTCATACGATTTCAATGGCAACTCCATCAGCAATAACGGTGCGTGGACCACAAACGCCGCCAGAAAAATCATGCTGATGGGAACAGCACGACGAGAACCCCCAATGGACTCAACCCTTTGCACAAGTACCTCCCGAGTAGCCTTCGATTCGGAACCGATAAAACGGGTTGCTTCAAATCCGGCCCGCCTTTGCAAGAACCAAGCCAACGTTCAAGCCCGATTCGGAATCGAAGCCTTGTTGAACTTTCGTGCCTTGGGGGCATCTTGAGTTTTTGGCGTGATCATCGCAGGACGCTGTGCGTGTCTTTCCTTGCTTTCGCGCTGTTACGCGTCATGAAAGCACAGACTTACAAAGTCGGGGCTGAGCCTTCGCCGCCGCCGCAAAACGACTCCAGCAAACCTGCGCCTCAGAAGTCGCTGGGTTGGGGCTCTAACATCGAAAACGCGCGACTGGCGCGCGCCGCCGAAGACGCGCTCAAGAACGGAAATTACTCCGCCGCCGTGGATTACGCTCAACGCGCCACTCAGAACGCACCCAATGATCCGCAATTGTGGTTCCTTCTCGGCTATGCAGCCCGGCTCGACAGAAAAATCCAACTCTCTGAAGACGCCTTCAATCATGGCCTTCGCTTGAATCCCTCGTCTCTTGAGGGACAATCGGGATTGGCCCAGACCTACAACATGGCAGGTCGCGCCGACGATGCCGAGCGCATCTTAAACCAAGTCCTCACCGCCGATCCCAAGCGGGTCAATGACGCGCAGGTGCTCGGTGAAATTTATGTTCGCTCCGGCAAATACGATCAAGCCCTCAGTGTGCTGGGAAGGGCGGAATCGCTCCAACCCTCTGAGAGAGTCGAACTGCTCATGGCGCTCGCGCATCAGCGACTGCAACACTTCGATCAAGCCAGCCACTATCTGGAACTGGCCAAGTCCCGCGCACCTGAGAACCCTGAAGTAGAGCGGGCCTTGGCAGGTTTCTATCGCGAGACCAACAATTATCCCGCGGCCATCGCAGCGCTCAAAACCATCCGCAAGCCCAGCCCTGAAGTCAACGCGGAATTGGGTTACACCTACCAGCTTGCCGGCAAACCGGATGAATCCGCAGTTTTCTATTCCAAGGCCGCCAATACCGCAACGGGCGATGTGAACCTGCAACTCTCCGCCGCTCAGGCCGAAGTCGCCGCCGGATCCGCCGAACATGCCGATCCATTCCTCGCCCGCGCCGCCAGCCTCGACGCCGGACATTATCGTCTGCACGCCATTCGTGGAGAAATTGCCCGCCTCCAGGAGCGCACAAAAGACGCGGCCCAGGAATACGATGCCGCCCTCACAACGTTGCCCCCCACTCCGCCGGAAGGACCGTTGTACGGGATCCAACTGCACCTGAATCTGGTGGAACTCTACCGCAGCCTGCAAGATGAGTCCGCAGCCAACAATCATCTGCAAATTGCCCAGTCGGCCATCGGCGGACTCGACGAGCGTGGCCCCACCCGGAACGAGTTTCTCCGCCTAAGAGCCACCATCAAGCTGTACGCCGGCGACCTCGATGGCGCGGGCAATGATGTCAAAGAAGCTCTCGCTCTCAGTCCAAACGATCCGAACAATCTGCAACTCAGTGGAGACCTGCTGGTTAAACTAGGCCGCTTCGACGATGCCACGGCAGCCTATAAGAAGATCCTGACCATCGAGGCCAACAACCGCTTTGCCCTGACTTCGTTAGGATTCGTCGCGCGCCAAGCCGGGCATGACAAGGAAGCCGAAAAATATTTCCAGCGTCTTGCATCCGCTTATCCCAAGTTATATGTGCCCTACCTCGCGCTCGGTGATCTCTACGCATCGCAACGCGATTTCACCAAAGCGGACGCCTCCTACCGCAAGGCATACGAATTTGCGCCCACTAATCCTCTCGTCGTCGCCGGTGGCATGAACGTTGGCATTGAAAGCAAGCGCCTGCCCATCGCAGCCGAGTGGCTCGCTCGCGTCACGCCCGAGATGCGGCATCAACCTCAGGTACTGAGAGAGAAAGAGCGCTACTTGAGTTGGAAAGGCGACTACCAGCAGTCCGCCGAGGTCGGACGTGAAGCCCTCACGCTGCTACCCCATGATCGAGATGTCGTTGTCTACCTGGGATACGACTTGCTTCATCTTGAACGCTACGACGAGCTTCAGCAGCTCACCGAGCGCTACGACCAGACCTTGCCGAAAGAGGCCGACATTCCTTTGCTCGCCGGCTATGTGCACAAGCACGACGGATCGCTCGAGCAGGCACGCCAGGATTTCACTCGCGCCTTGGAGCGCGATCCCAACGTCGTCACCGCCTATGTGAATCGCGGATATGTAGAGAAAGATCTTCATCAATCCTCCGCCGCATCCACAGATTTCGAAACGGCTCTGCGCCTTGATTCGAAGAATGGCGAAGCCCACCTTGGACTTGCCTACGCAAGCCTCGACCAACATCGTCCTCGAATCGCATTACGCGAAGTACAAACCGCCCAACAAGAGATGGGCGATTCCGAACCGATCCATCTGATTCGCGCCACCGCCTACGGCCAAGAAGGTGCATTAGCTAAAGAGGCCGCGGAGTACCGGCTCGCGCTCAAGACTGCACCCAATGACGGCGGCCTGCATCTTGCCCTGGGGGACGCGCTGTACGGCCTGAATCAGTACGGCGACGCTATCGCCGAATTTCAGGGCGCCCAAAAACTTGCGCCCGATAACAGCATGGTTTATGCACGCCTGGCGCGCTCCTACGCACAACTGCATGACCGGGATCACACGTTAGAGAACGTCCAACTGGCAGAGAGCCACGCCCAGGGCGATGAAAAAGAACTGAGTACAGTCTTGATCGCGACCGGCGAAGCGCTCGGAATTCTCGGCGATCGCCAAGCCGCCATGCAGCGCTTTGAAACTGCACTCGACACTCCTCACAGTGATCGTCTGGCGGTGCGCCTGGCGATCGCCAAACAAATGGTGACTGCCGGCCAGTGGGACGATGCTCGCCGCCAGATCGCGCTGGGCTTAATGGAAGTCCGCACCGGCGAAACCGTTCCGCCCACCGGTGGACAGTGGATTTCTGAGGCCGATCTCTTCCTCAGCATGCACGATTTTCAATTGGCCGAAGCTTACTTCAACCAGGCTCTGGCGGTCGACGACGCGCCCACCGACCAAGCTCGTCTCGGCCTTGCCAACACTTATCTCGCTATGGGAGACACCGTCCGCGCCCGCGCCGAAGTCGACGCCGTCCAGCCCGATCCCGCCGAACCCAATTACCAATATCTACTGGCGAAGGCCAGTGTATATCGCCAGCAGCACAACAACGTTCAGGCCCTCACCGCCTTCGCGCAAGCTGCCGAAGCGGCCGGCGAAGACACCACCGCCGACCGCCAATTGATGCAAGCCGCCGCCGATGAGGGCTTGCGGCTCAACCAGAGACTCAGCTTCCTTACCGATTTCTCCGTGTCCCCAATCTTTGAGGACACCACCGTCTACCCGCTCGATGCCAAGCTGGATGTGACCCAGCCATTGCCCGGACGCGCCGACTTGTTGCCGCTTCCCCGCTCTTCCATCCAAACTCAGTGGACAGGCGCCTACCATCTGCATCTCGGCGACTTTCCCGAAGCCAGCGGCTTCTTCCAAATTAGAAACGAGCGCGGCCAGATATCGTTGCCCAGCGCGGACACCATCGTTGACCGCGACACCACCGACTACACCTTCAACTTCGGTCTGAATCCCACGGTGCATCTGGGAAGCAGCGTGATCACCTTCAACCCCGGTATCCAGGGAACCATCCGTCGGGATTCGGAAGATCCCTACGACATGAACCAGAACCTGTTTCGGCAGTTTCTGTACATGAACACAAGCTATTTCTTCAACATCGTCTCCGTCAGCGGCTATGCCATCCGCGAGACTGGACCTTTCACCGAAAGTAATTTGCACTCCCGCGACCTCAGCGGCGCATTGGATTTCCGTATCGGCCGCCCATGGGGAAAGACTTTCATGCTTGTGGGTTGGGGCGCGCGCGATGAGCAATTTAATCCACTGATCCGCGAGTTTTATTACACGTCGTCCTACGCTGGCTTCGAACACCGTGTGTCGGACCGGTTTTCATTCCGCGCCGTGGCTGAAGACCTTCGTTCCTGGCGCGTCGAGGGCCCAGCGTTTGCTATCGCTCAGGCGCTACGCCCCGCGGGCAGCGTGCTGTTTAACCCAACCCGAAACTGGAGCATCGAGGCCAACGTCGCCTACTCCCGCAACATGAGCTTTCACGCCTATGACGCCGTGCAAAGCGGATTCGCTGTTTCTTATGCCATGCCCCTCCATCAAACGTTTAAGGAGGACGGTCGCGAAGTCCGGATCAGTTACCCGATTCGCTTCTCCGCCGGAATGCAACAGGAGGATTTCTTTAACTTTACTGGCGGCAGCAGCCAACAACTGCGGCCCTATGTAGGCATCACCATATTCTGAAAGCGAGAGTTGATGAAGATTTGTCTGGTGACGGCGTTTCCCCCCAGCGGCCGTCAATTAAATGAATACGCTTTTTATATCGCGCAGGAACTACTGCGCGATCCGGCAATCAAGCTGACCATCCTGGCCGACGAACTCTCCCACTATGAGTTCGCCACCGACGGCAACGGCGAACCGTTGCAGGCGGCGCAGCAGGCCGAACTGCCGGGCTTCGACGTGGTTCGCTGCTGGAAGTTCAATGATCTGTCAACCCCGGTTAGCCTGCTGAAAAATATTCGCCGCCTCAAGCCGGATGTAGTTTGGTTCAACTTGGTGTTCTCCAGCTTCGCCACCCCGGACCGTCCGCTGGCCGCGTTTGCCGGGCTCTGCGTTCCCGCTCTGTCGCGGCTTCTCGGTTGTTACTCTCATGTCACCTTGCATCACATTCTTGAGCATGTCGATTTCGCCGGCGCCGGCGTCCGCCAGGAAAAGATCTTCCGCTTCGGCAGTCATCTCGCGACCCGGGCTCTGCTCAAGTCGAATTCAGTTTCAGTGCTGCTTTCCGCCTATCAGCGCACTCTGCTCGAAAAGTACTCTGCCGAAAACGTTCTGCTTGGGACGCATGGCATTTTCGCCTCCTGCCCCACACCCCCTGACTTCTCCAAGCGCGGCAACCCCGACCAGCGCATTCTGGCCATTGGGCACTGGGGAACTTATAAACGCCTGGAAACTTTGATGGAGGCCTTTCCCGAGGTGCAGCGCCGAGTTCCCAACGCCCGTCTTATCGTGGCCGGGTCAAATCACCACACCAAGCCGGGTTACTGGGAGTCCATTCGCGAATCGCAAAAAGGAAATCCTCGCATCGAATTTCGAGGCTATGTTCCGGAGAGCGACATCGCGGACCTTTTCAGCACCAGCAGTGTCGTCGTCATGCCTTACGATTCCGCTACCGGTTCTAGCGGTCCGGCACATCAGGCCTGCGAGTACGGAGTCCCCATGGTATGCGCTGATTTGCCGGATTTTCGTACCATGGCGGCCGACGAAGACATGGCAACCAGTTTCTATAAGACCGGCGACGCACCCGATCTCGCGTGCAAGCTTGCGGATGTGCTCGAGTCCCCTGAGTTGCAACAGCAGATGGCGGCGCAGAATTTTTCCGCTGCGGTGCGAATGACCATGCCCAGCGTGGTGCGCCGATATCTCCGCTGGTTTGCTCTCGCCGAACGAAAACGTGCTCTGGCTTCCTGGTCCGAGCCGCAGCCAGCTTCACGCTGGCAATTCAGGACGTGGCGTTCTCCCAGCCTTTCGCTTCCTTCCGATGGCTCTCAGGCGGGAACCTCCATTGCAGGAGAAGCGGAGTGAGGGAATGCTTGGATCGGGATGCCGGTTCGACACCCCGATCCACGCCCGCTACCAGGTAGTGAGTGATTCCTTGTCCGTGTATTGGTCGATCGTTATCCCGGATTCAGCGCTATCGAGCTGATGTTGAATTCCCAGCGTCGCGGACCAGTGCGGGTTAGGAATCGTGGAGTACGAAAGACCTCCAAGGTAAATGGTGGCGCCATCAATGGTGAGCGTTCCGAAGCGCAGACTCGAATTCGAGTCAGTCGACGGGGAAAAACTCGCTGGAATGTTCTGATAGCCGCCGCGGGTGACTCGTTGCAGATAATAGATGGCATGGTGCCAGGTCCCTGCCGAGAACCGGCATGGATAGTTCGTTCCTGCGTTCACCCACGTCAAACGTCCGTTGCTCGGCAACCATATCTGCCATTGGTTCGCGATGTAATTGCACTGCGAGCCGAACATGAATTCATGCACTCCATCGCTGAGTTGCACCGCCTGATAAAGGTCAGACTCCATGGCCTGAATGCTCGTCTCGCGGGTCGTGGTTGGAATGTAGAACCAGAAATCCCAAAGGAAATTCGTGTTCCCGGCAAAGTTGTATCCGGATGCCTTGCGGTAAAACAGGCTGTCATCGTACTGGCATTTGCTCGCCAGGTGCTCGTGCATGCCCCCATTCGGCATATCGGGCGAGTTGGCCGTATTGGGATCGAATGTGCTGGTGAACGGTTCAATCGTCCCGTCGTTGCACTGCCCTCCAACCCCTTGGCCGTTGTCCACCGTCCACATAGACGGATCAGCCGAAAGGCTCGGCAACAAGGTGGCATTGATCGGCGGAGTGGGCGGAGCGAAGCCGACGACGTTTATCGAATAGGTCGCTGTACTCGCTAAACCTCCACTGGAGTCCCATGCCTTCACGTAAACCGAATGGGCTCCCGGTCCAAGTACCACCCACGCATCCGCTAGAACTGAATGGTTCTGATAAACGTTCTGACTGTCCACATAAACTACGTATCCGGTGATATTCAGGTCGCTCTCGGCCGTCACTTGAAAGTGGACCGGTGAAGTCAGGTTTACGCTGTTACCTGCCTCAAGGCTAGGCGACTGTATGGTCACTGAATCGACGTTGGCAAACGCCGGCAATGCCGCGAAACCAAGCGTCATGAAACTAAACACCAAAGCAAGCAGGGCTAAGCTTCCGCCACGCATGGGGGAAGAATTTTCGGTCGACAAATTTGGGCGCGAGGTGAGATCGTGCCCCGGGTGAGAGGATTTCCTAACAGACATACGGACACTCCGCAACTAGAAAATTCCAGACACACAAGACCTTAGGGAGAAGACTGTATGGAAGCTACAGTGCTTACCGTAGGTAAGCAATACACGGAACACCTTAGTTTTCTGTGGAAATCCCCACTTTAGTCATAAGGGCATAGAGGCGTCCGGCCCTAGCAGTAACGGAATTAGATCGGCGGGTCCGCTGAATTGATTCCAGCTGTTAGCTCTCAGCTCTTTGGGAGTTCTGATTAAGTCCAGTGGACCTCCGCGGGCCTCTGTGCACCTCTGTGTACCCTGTGGTTCATGCCTTTGCCGCCACTTAATCGGAGGTTCCTTAGCCAAACCGACCAGGTTCACCTAAAGGCCAAGAGCTAACAGCCAAAGGCGTTCTCGCTGAAAGCTGATGGCTGACAGCTGATGGCTTCCTAATACAAGATCCCAGCGATCGAAGCCGACATTAAATTCGCCATGGTTCCCGCGATCATGGCGCGGAATCCCAGGCGTGCCAGTTCGCCTCGCTTGTTGGGCGCGAGCGCGCCAATGCCTCCAATTTGAATTCCGATCGAACTCAGGTTCGCAAATCCGCAAAGTGCGAATGTCGCAATGGTAAAAGATCGCGGATCCAGTGCCGCCCGTTGCGGCCCCAGCATAGAGAAAGCGACAAGTTCGTTCAGCACCATGCGTGTCCCCAACAGATTTCCAATTACCGCGCAGTCGTGCCAGGGGATCCCAATCAGCCACGCCACCGGCGCAAATAGCGCGCCAAAGACCTTTTCCAAACGGGACGGGAACCAGGAAATGCCGATGTGCGCCAGGCCGTTGTGTACGCCACCCATGATCCCATTGGTCAGCGCGATGAGCGCCAGAAACGAAATCAGCATGGCAGCGATGTTAAGCGCCAGATGCAAACCATCCGTGGTGCCTCGCGCCACCGCGCCCAGTAGATTTTCCTTCTTCTCCGCTTCTACTTCCTCTTCGCTCATCACGACGCGGCCCGCGGTCTTCGGCTGCTCGGTTTCGGGCACCATCATCTTGGAAATTAGAATGGTCCCCGGAGCGGTCATGATTACAGCGCTCAGCAGATGTTTGGGATCGATGCCAAACGCGATGTAGGCTGCCATAATTCCGCCCGAGACATGGGCCATTCCGCTGGTCATGACCGTCATCAGTTCCGAGCGGGTCATCTCCGGCAGAAATGGGCGGATGGTCAGCGGGGCCTCGGTCTGTCCCATAAAGATGCTGGCGGCAACATTCAGTGATTCCGCGCCGCTCGCGCCCATGAAGCGCGTCATGACTTTGGCCGCCTGCCGCACCACGAACTGCATAATTCCGTAGTGATAAAGGACGGCGAAGAATGCCGCAATAAAGATGACCGTCGGCAAGACTTGAAAGGCAAAGTAAAAGCCCATATGGGAGCCTTGTTTTCCCAAATCGCCGAAAACGAACTCCGAGCCGGCGAACGCATAGCTCAGCAGCCGGTTCACCGCGTCACCCGCCATCTGAAACAAAGCCCGGCCGGCATTCACTTTCAGGACAAAGACGGCGAACGCAAATTGCAATCCCAGACCCCACGCCACGGTCTTTATTCGGATGGCCCGCCGGTTCGTGGAAAACAGGAACGCCAGCAGCATCATGGCCGCAATTCCCAGAAGGCCGGTGAAACGTCCCATTTTTGGATTTCCCCCGTTGTCTCGAGTTCCATAGTACAAAAAAACGGGGATTTATGGGGTAATGAGCGGGCGGCGGAGGGCGATATTTTGCGGATTTTGGGCATAATACGCGAAATGTTCCACGTGGAACATATCGTCATCACTTCGGTGGCAATACAATGGTGTCATGACGGCTAAGCTAAAGAAAACAAAACGAGGCGGTCATGGTCGGGAAAGAAGAATGGGCGACGTTTGGAGTGGCGCAACCGTAGTGACACGCCGCAAGCAGACCCGGGATCTTTCGACTCCGCGAAGGGATTCGCGACCGAATCCCTTCGCTCCGCTCAAGATGACAATGTGGTGGGAGGAATGGTGAGACAGACAGGTGGGGTGTGCCCTCGGAGTTTCATCTTGGCGCTAGCGAAGTGGCGCAGCCTTCGCAAACAACGCGCAAGGCTGGCCACCCGGCATTTTTTCTCTCAATGAAAGCTAGTCCTTGATATGCGGGATCCATCTTCCTTTCGGGATCTCGCGCTTGCCTTCGTCGTCATAGTAGAACTTCATGACGTGATCGGACTTGGCATTGGCGACGGGCTTATCGTTCTCCGAGCTGAAGCGCGGCTCATTGGCCGCAGGCAGTAGCGGCTCTTTGGTCGTGTACATGGCTTGGTTCAACGTCGAACCTTTGGGCGCCTTGGCTACCGCAAAGATGCCAAACGGATTTCCGTTGCTATAGGTAACCCCAATGTAATCGGCGACCATGGGGCCCTGATCGGAGACCGGCAGCCAAGTCAGCTTCATGGGACCTGCAAGCTGTTTGCCTGCGGTCCAGGTTTTGCCGCCATCGTCCGAGCTGGTAAAGCCGACATCGAGCTTGCAGGAATTGTTGCAGTTCGAAACCGGGTAATAGTAGTAAACGATGGTCAGATGGGCGGTCGAACCTGAAGTTGTCAGGTCGGCGCCGATTCCGGGCAGGAAGTGGTCCACCGTGCTCTTCACCGGATCGATTGGAATGCGCACGGGACCGGTCCACGTCTTGCCGTCGGTCGAGGTGCTCATCACGACGTCATTGGTGGTGCACCCGCTGCGAAAGCGGCAATCCGACCAAACTACATAGACTTTGCCGCCGCCATCAATTGTAGCGCCGGGCAGATCGAAACCGGTACGGATGCCGCCGGCATCCGTGTGATTGTCGATGCTGGCGACGGAGACGGTTGTACTCCAGGTCTTGCCGCCATCGGTCGAACGGAAAGCATCAACCCCGCCGCCCTGAAAGGGCACAATTACCGTCCCGTTGGGCTGGACGACGGGTTCAGCGCCCAGTCCGCCGGCATTGTCGGCCGAAGACTTGCCGGGCGTCCAAGTTTTTCCGCCGTCGGTTGAAACGCTCATCAACACGTCGCCGCTGCCGTAGGCCTGGTCCCATTCGGTGTAGCAGTTGCCGTAATAAGGACTGGCGGAGTTGGTGTCGCAGGTGGTCCAATTCTTGTCGTCCAAGTGGGTCTTATCGATCGTGATGGGATTGTCCCAGTGCAATCCATCCGTAGAGCGGCTGACGGCCACGTCGCCGATCACGCCAGAATTTTCTTGACCGGCGAGCGGAAGGGTTGAGATCAGCCATTCGCCATGTTTGGGGTCGTAGGCCACTGTAGGATCGGCCGCCCAGCCGTAGGGTCCACCTTTATAGTTCTTGGTCAGGTCGGGGAGAACGCCGTAAGTCCAGGTTTTGCCGCCATCGGTCGAGGTCGACCAGCCCACGTCTCCGCTGCCCCACCCGATCGATCCGGGTACGCGCGCCACATGGAAAGTGCCGACAATCGTATTGCCCCACGCGTAGAAGTCGGGCTCGACTTCGGTCCGGTGGACGCTATCTTTATTAGTAAGGTGGTCGACGCTGAGCTTGGTAAGGGTGAATTGCGCGCTCGCCGGTTTGGCCAGCAGGAACGAAACAGAAAGGGCCAGCAACACAGCCAGCCATACGGGATTCCGGCCCGGAGAACGAGGGGAAATTGGAGTCATTGCGGTTTTTTCCTTGTGCGAGATTCGATGTCCGCGACAGCGTTGGAACCAGACCGGGAGTTTATCGAGCGAGCCAGCGCTACTACATGCGGTAGCAGGAACTATACCCGGTCGCTAGTGGTTCGTCCAGATGCAGATGTTTTCACACGCTCGACCGGACCACGGTCCGGTGGAGGGGACATCGTCTGCTCACGCGGATGATTTACACAGCAGCGCTCATTTGCGGGAAGAATGTAAGGCGAAGAAAAGGCGATACTTAGTCTGGCGAACCAAAGCTCTAAACCCCATCCCTTGGGGTCACCTCTTCAGTTAGCCACAATTTCTGGGGCTTTCTTGAAGCGGTCATCTATCGGTCGACTTACTTGTAACTTTATTGTTGACAATAAACGAGTTAGGCGTAGGATGTGGATGAAAGTGGTACAAAGTGGTCAAGCAGATAGAGGTCGTGGGCAAAAGTGAAGCAATGAGAGGCGCCAGTGGATTTAGTAACTGACACCCCAGAAAACAGCCCGAACGAACCCGAATTGACCATGATTTCGACTGCCTTTACCTCCCTCGTTCTGGCAGCGGTCGCTGTCAAGAAGTTTTCCGGCCCCGTAAGGGGAAAAAGACATGTTTCGCGGCAATCACCCAACTCGCGTCGACGAAAAAGGACGGCTCAAGGTCCCCGCGGAATTCAAGCGCGTCATCGACCAGAAGTACAACACGCAATTCTATATCACGAGTCTGGATGGCAAGGTTGCCCAAGTGTATCCCTTCGAGGAGTGGGAACGGATCGAGCAGAAGCTGGCAACGCTCTCCATTTTCAATCCGGCGAAGAAAAAGTTTCTGGACCGGGTGAACTATTACGGGCAAGCGGTCGAGATGGACGGGCAGGGACGGCTGCTGATGCCGCAACTGCTTCGCGACTCGGCGCAGATCAAGGGCGAAGTTGCGGTGTTGGGCAACTTGACTTACCTGGTAGTTCGCAACCTGGAGGCTTTGCGTAAGGAAATCGAGGAACAGGCGTTCACGGCGGAAGATGAGAAGACGCTCGACGAATTGGGCATCTAGTGGACGAGGGTTTAACAGACACCCCTCAGGGGGTTGGGCGTGGTGGGAATCACGTTCCGGTTCTTTTAAAAGAAGCGATCGACTTTTTAGCCATCCGACGCGGTGGGACGTATATCGACGCAACGGTGGGCCTGGGCGGGCACAGCTTGGAAATCGCAAAACGCCTCGGCGCACCGGGTCATTTGATTGGCTTCGATAAAGATCCTGCGGCGTTGGAAATCGCGGGCAGCGTCCTTCGTCCTACGTCGCACGTCGTACGCGAAGAAGCAGATTCCTCGCGCAAAGAACGCGCTCGGAATGACAAGGGCGGGGGAGATTGGCCGGCGGTGGAGTTGCTGCATGGATCATTCGCCGATCTAGCGAACGCCCAACGGCCATCGACGATCGACGGCATTCTGGCTGACCTTGGGGTCAGCAGCCTGCAGTTCGATACGGCGGCGCGAGGCTTTAGTTTTCAGGCGGAAGGAAATTTGGATATGAGAATGAATCCTCAATCCGAGTTGACCGCCGAACAAGTGGTAAACCAGTTCGACGAGCGTGAGCTCGCCGATCTGATTTACGAATTCGGTGAGGAAAGGAGGTCGCGGAGAATCGCCAGAGCCATTGTCCGGTCGCGGCCGATACAGACCACGAGGCAACTCGCGGAAGTGATATCAGCCGCGGCCCGGCCAATGAATCAGGCAGAACGAAGGATTCATCCCGCGACGCGAACCTTTCAAGCTCTCCGAATATTCGTAAACCGAGAACTGGATGATCTGAAGGCGCTGCTAAGTGTGGTGCCGCGGATCCTCAAGCCGGGCGGAAGACTGGTAGTCATCAGCTTCCACTCTTTAGAGGACCGCATCGTGAAAGACGCGACGCGGGACGGGGCAAAACAAGGCCTCTACAGGCTGCTGGTGAAAAAGCCAGTAACGCCCGGGGAAGAAGAGATTGATTCGAATCCGCGCTCACGCAGCGCCAAGCTGCGGGCAGTGGAAAAGATTTAAGAGCAGGTTCTGTGGGTAGGTAGAAAAGAGGAGAGATGTATCAGGGATCACTGATCGACGAGTTGATGGCCTCCGTGGAACGGGCCGAAGCGCGCGCGATGCGGGCGCAGTCCACCGAGACCGTGGAAATCGAAAGCTGGCTGGCAGTTGCCGGCTGGGAAACCAGCAAGACTGAAATCGAATACCTTGGGGTAGCCTAATGGCCGCAGCCGCCACTGCAATACAGCGATTCGTCACGCCCAGCGCCGCCCGCCAGAAGCGGCGAAACCCGTGCTGGAACGGCACACCGGAAATTTACTTTTCAAAACCTATCGACAATTCCCGTCTGGTGAAGGTCGAAGACCCCAAACGCAGCCGGGAAATGAAGCAATTCGGCGTAGCGCTGGGCTTTCTCTTTCTGCTGGTGATGACCTACACGTGGCAGCACTTCAAGGCCATCGAATACGGTTACAAGATCGAGTCGCTGAAGATCCAGCGTGAAGGTCTGGTGGAGGTGAACCGCGCCTACCGCCTGGAGGCAGCTTCCTTACGCTCGCCGGACCGAATCGACCGACTGGCGCGCGAGTACGGGATGCAGCCGCCGCAGGCAGGGCAAGTGATCCGCATGGATTCGACTTCGCCGGATGCAGGATCGCCAGTCATGGCCAGTGCGGCCCCGGTTTCGGTGATCTCGATTCCGTAGGAGAAGGCTGGCTTCACCAGCCGGCATCGGTTGCACCTTGAAAGTTTTTTGGCGGCTTGTCTTGACCGGCAGGCCGCTCGATTTGTCTAAGAGGCTGGTTCCGTGGCTGCCACTTCCGCACGCAACAATCTGAGACTTTACGTACTGGCTGGTCTGCTCGCCTTGTGGTGCGGCGGAATCTGCCTGCGACTGGTCTATCTTCAAATTTTCCGCTACGGCAGCTTTGAGCAGCGGGCCATGCATCAACAGAACCGCACCGAAGAGGTTTCGGCGCGGCGCGGCATCATCTACGACCGCTCCGGACACGAGCTGGCGATGTCGATCGATGTGGACTCGGTTTTCGCGGTTCCCTCGGCCATTCCCGATCTGGCCGGGACGATCTCGCTGATTTCGCGGATCACAAAGTCCGATCCGCGCGAAGCCCTGGCGAAGTGCAAAGCCTCCAAGACATTCTGCTGGGTGGCCCGCAAGGCAGACGCCGATACCGCAGACCGCATTCGGTCTTTGAACCTGCGCGGGATCTATTTTCAAAAGGAACCGAAGCGCTTCTATCCTAAGCGGGAGTTAGCGGCGCAAGTCATCGGCTATGTTGGGACTGACGACGAGGGCCTGAGCGGGATTGAACGCGAGTACGAAGAGAAACTCAGCGGCAAACCAGGGCGGATGTCGATTTCGGTCGACGCGCACAATCATTATTTCGCCAGTGTCGAGAAGCAGCCGGAAGCGGGCGAGAATATTGTCCTTACCGTCGATCAGCAGATTCAGTACATCGCGGAACGTGAGCTGGCAACGGCGATGGAGCAGACGCGCGCTGAATCTGGCACGGTCATCGTGGAGAACACCAGGACCGGCGAGGTCCTCGCGCTGGCAAACCAGCCGACTTTCAACCCGAATCTATCGAAAGAAATTACTCCGCCGAAGTTGAAGAACCACGCGGTCAGCGATGTCTATGAGCCGGGTTCGACATTTAAGCTGGTTACCCTTTCAGCAGCGCTGGAAGAAAAACTGACGCGGCCCGACGAAGTGGTCGACTGCCAGATGGGGTCGATCGTATTTAACGGCATGCGTATTCGCGACAGCCGGCCGCATGGCCTGCTCACGGTGGCAGACGTTCTGGCAGAGTCGAGCGATGTCGGTTCGATCAAGGTAGGGATGCGTCTAGGGGATGATCGTTTCTACAAATACATTCGCGCGTATGGATTCGGCCAGCAGACCGGCATTGAACTGCCTGGTGAAACGCGGGGATTGACCAAGCCACCGGACCGTTGGTCGAAGGTTTCGATCGCAGCAATATCGATGGGCCAGGAAATCGGGATTACTCCGCTGCAACTGGTTGGATTGATCTCGACCATGGCAAACGACGGCGTGTACGTTGCCCCGCGGATCGTCGGGGCCACGACCGATCCGCAGAGCGCTCCGCAAACCATCGCTTATCAACCGACTGGACAACGACGTGTCATTTCGTCATTCACGGCTGCGGAAATGCGCCAGATGATGCAGGGAGTGGTGCTGCACGGTACCGGCAAGAAAGCTGTCCTTGAAGGCTACAGCTCTGCCGGCAAGACAGGAACGGCGCAGAAAGTCGATCCGTTGACGCACGCATATTCGCACACCAAGTATGTAGGTTCGTTCGCGGGATTTGCGCCAGTCAATAATCCGGCGATTACGGTCGCGGTGATTCTGGATTCGGCGGTGGGGCTTCATCAGGGCGGTCAGATTTCCGCTCCGGTGTTTCAGCGCGTCACGCAACAGGTGCTTGAATACTTGCATGTTCCACACGATGTGGAGTTGCCCGCAAGCCGGCAGTTACTGCTAGCGTCAAAAAAGGCGAAAGCGGACGATTTGTCTGAGGGATCTCCCGACCATCCGGGAGACCCAGTCGATTTCGCGGACTCGTCCGCAACGTCAGTTCCGGAACAGGCGGCAACGAAAACGAGTGAAAGTGCGAGTATGGCGTCGCCTGTGGTCGGTGGGACCGTGATTCCCGCTGGATTGCGCGAGCGTGACCCCGCACCGCCGTCGGTTGGGGAAACGAGCCAGGGGGCTTTGCCGACACCCCCACAACAACCGGCAATGCCCACGCCTACTCGGGGAACGGTAGTGTTGGATGTTGAGCAGAGCGGAATCGTGGTGCCGTCGTTTGCCGGAAAGAGTGTTCGAGCAGCCGTTGAAACTGCCGAGGAAACGGGACTGGACTTGGACGCGGTGGGCAGCGGCATGGGCCGCGACCAGTCGCCGGCGGCCGGAACGCGGGTAACGTCCGGATCGCGAGTTACAGTAAGGTTCGGACGCTGAAAAGGGTCGTGTAGCCGCAGACCCGTCGTCCGGCAGGGCGGGGCTGCAAGTTGATTGGCGGCCCGTGGGAAAGATGTGGAGTTGGTTGACGATAGCGGCCCCAGGCGAGCTGTACCCTATAATTCACTTCAATGACCTTTCTTCAGCTTCTGGATGGCGCGGAAGTTCTCGCCCAGCGCGGTGACCCCGCGATCAGTGGACTGGAGTACGATTCGCGGCGGGTGAAACCGGGCGACCTGTTCGTCGCCATGAAGGGCGAATCGAGTGACGGCAATCGGTTTATCGACAAAGCAATCTCGGCTGGTGCCGTGGCCGTTGTCAGCGACTCTTCGAGCGAAAAACCAAGAGACAATGTAGGGTGGGCACAGGTCTCTCACGGTCGGCGGGCCCTAGCGCGGATCAGCGCAAATTTCTACAAACACCCGGCAGAACGCTTGGCAATGACGGGCATCACGGGCACGAATGGCAAGAGCACAACCGCATTTCTGGTCGAGGCAATTCTGGCGGCCGATGGGCGCAGAAGCGCGTTAGTGGGAACCATCGAGTATCACATCGCTGGGAAAATTCTGGCAGCCCCGCACACCACGCCCGAGTCGCTGGACCTGAACCGCTTGCTCAACGATGCCTTGGAGGATGGGGCGACCGAAGCCGTGATGGAAGTGTCTTCGCATGCGCTGGCGCAGCAGCGGGTCTACGGCATTCCGTTCGATGTCGCGGTGTTCTCGAACCTTACTCGCGATCACCTCGATTATCACCACACCATGGAAGAATATTTCGCATCGAAACAGATCCTTTTCGAAGGTTGTGGAACCGATGCTCCGCGCGTGGCCGTACTGAACACCGACGATGAATTCGGACAGAGGCTGGTCGGGATCAGCCAGAAACACGGCTCACAGGTGATGACCTACGGGCTGACAAAAGGCGATTTCCACTCCCTGGGGATTGAGATTACTCCGCGCGGGACACGATTCGACCTCATAACGCCGGGTGGGAACATCCCACTGTTTTCTCCATTGATCGGACGAGTGAATGTATACAACATTCTGGCGGCGTGTGGAGCGGCGTATGCGCGAGGCTGCAAAGCGGAATCAATCGCGCAAGGTATCGCGGAGCTGGAGCGTGTTCCTGGCCGATTCGAACGGGTAGACTGCACGCAACCATTTACGGTGGTGGTTGACTATGCTCATACCGACGATGCGCTGCGCAACCTGACGGCGCTGGCCCGCGAATTCGTCCAGCAGGCCGGCCAGAAAGGGCGCGTCATCACGGTATTCGGTTGCGGAGGCGATCGCGACCGGGCCAAGCGGCCTTTCATGGGCGAAGCGGCGGGACGAGGCAGTGACTACGTGGTGCTTACCTCTGACAATCCGCGCAGCGAAGATCCGCTCGCCATTATTAATGATGCTATGGTCGGGCTGCAGCGTTCAGGCGCGAAATATAAGACTGAGCCTGATCGGAGAACTGCGATTTCTCTGGCCATTTCCGAAGCGGGGGCCGGGGACATTGTTTTAATCGCCGGTAAGGGACACGAAAAGGTCCAGATCACGAGAGATGGCCCAATCCCGTTTAACGACGCCGAAGTAGCGCGAGAAGCGCTACGGGGCGTCGGTTACGATTGCGCCGCGGAGGCGTTCGCCGGAAAGAACGCATGAAGTTGCCGCTCTCCAAAGTAGCCGAGTTTCTTTCCGCAAGCGGAGAGTTTGACTCAAGTGCGGTCGCGCAAGGCTACTCGATTGACTCGCGCACCGTCCAAACCGGCGAACTTTTCTTCGCAGTCAAAGGCGAGAGGATGGACGGACACGATTACGTTCAGCAGGCGCTCGAAAAGGGCGTGGCCGGCGCCGTCATTCGCAAAGATCAACTGGCGCGCTTTTCAGTAAAGAGCGGACTGATCGCGGTCGATGACACGCTCGTCGCTCTACAGACTTTGGCTACGGCAGTTCGCCGTATGTGGGGGCAAAAGATTGTTGCCATCACCGGCTCGGTCGGTAAAACCACCACCAAAGAAGCCATCGCACATCTTCTTTCCATCAAGTATCGCGTGCATCGCTCCAAGGGAAACTTTAACAATCATTTTGGGCTACCGCTCGGCCTTCTAAAGTTGGAGCCAGAGCACGAGATTGCCGTGGTGGAGTTAGGAATGTCGCATGCCGGAGAAATCGCGACCCTGGCTAAAATCGCCCTTCCCGATGAGGGCGTTGTCACCACGGTGGCGCCAGTTCATTTGGAGAATTTTGAATCGCTGGCGGGAATCGCGCGAGCGAAGTATGAGCTGGTAGCCGCCCTCCCGGCGGGGGCTGTAGTGTTCTTGAACTCCGACGATGAGTATGTCTCACAATTCGGGCGCGACTTTCACGGTCGGGTGGTCATGTTTGGATTCAAACCGGCGGCCGACGTCAGAGCGGAGAATATTCAGCTTCGAGGTGCTGATGGTTCAAGCTTCGATCTAGTGGGCGGGGGATGCCGCCAACCAATCTCCAGCCCATTGTTGGGGACGCACAACATCTACAACGTGCTTGCCGCGGCAGCCGTGGCCCTGCAACACGGAATCCAACCGTCGCAGATTGCCGAAGCGCTGCCTTCGCTCGCGCCTCCGGACAAGCGCGGACAGGTTCTCCAATTGGGTAACATCACGGTACTGAACGATTGTTACAATTCGAGTCCGAAGGCGCTTTTGGCTGCGGTGGAAACTCTGGCGGGCATGCAGGCAAATCGGCATATTGTGGTCGCGGGTGAAATGCTGGAGTTAGGCCCGACGGCCGAGCAGCTGCACCGCGAATGTGGACGAAAGATTGCCGCGGGCAAAGTGGATTTTCTGTTGGGAGTGCGTGGCTTGGCGGAATCCATGGTCGACGAGGCCCGCAGCGCAGGAATGCGCGCAGAATTTGTACGATCGCCGGAAGAAGCTGGAGAATGGCTCTTGCGCGAGACTCGCGATCAGGACGCGATTTTGCTGAAAGCATCGCGGGGAGTCAAGCTGGAGAAATCTTTGGAAGTTTGGACCCAAGCGCGATCTCGAAACGATAGAACTGAAAACTGAAGACCGGGACTAGCCCGGCTTCTTCATCGGAGGCGGATTGCTTTACTGGCTGTTGTATCTCAAACTGTTTCATTATTTTCCGCCCTTCCGCATCTTTCGCTACCTGACTTTTCGCACTGCCTTCGCCAGTCTGACGGCCCTGTTCACGGGACTGATCGTCGGTCCGCTGGTGATCAATCGCCTGCGCGAATTTCAAATCGGGCAATACATTCGGGAAGAAGGTCCAAAAGCCCACCAGAAAAAAGCGGGCACGCCGACCATGGGAGGCCTGCTGATTGCCATTTCCATCGTTGTCCCTACCCTGCTTTGGGCCGACTTGAGCAACCGTTTTGTCTGGCTGGCAATCGCATCGACCACGGCCTTCGCTGCCATCGGATTCACCGACGACTATCTCAAGGTAGTGCACCGCAGAAATCTGGGCCTGACCAGTCGTGCCAAACTTGGGTGGCAAATTCTGGCCAGCGTGCTAATCGCGGTGGCCTTGATTGCCATGCAGACGGAGGGCCTTTACTCCACGCGTCTGCTGGTTCCCTTCTTCAAGCAATTCCGTCCCGACCTGGTCATCAGCAGCTTGGCGGGCCATCCCCATTTGTGGCCACTGGCGTTTCTGCCGTTTATCGGGTTCGTGGTCCTGGTGATTGTGGGATCGAGCAACGCAGTGAACCTGACCGACGGGCTGGATGGCCTGGCGATTGGCTGCACTGTCATTGCCGCCGGCGCGCTGGCAGTGCTTACCTATGTTAGCGGGCATGCGACCTTCGCGACTTATCTGGAATTGCAACGCATGCCGCAAGTGGGTGAACTGACGATTTTCTGCGGCGCCATGGTCGGGGCCTCCATCGGATTTCTTTGGTACAACGCTCATCCCGCGGAAGTTTTTATGGGAGACGTTGGATCATTAGCGCTGGGCGGGGCGATTGGGACGGTCGCCGTAATGATTAAGCAGGAATTATTGCTGCCCTTCATCGGCGGCGTATTCGTGATTGAGGCCATCTCAGTCATCCTCCAGGTCGCCTCATACAAGCTGCGGAAGAAACGCATCTTCAAGATGGCGCCGCTGCATCACCATTTCGAACTGCTGGGCTGGTCGGAATCGAAGATTATTGTGCGTTTTTGGATCGCCTCCCTGATTTTCGCATTGTTCGCTTTGACCACCCTTAAGTTAAGATAGTTCTTCACTGGGAAGCGCGTGCCGTCCGCCTAAGCCGGTGGAATTCAATATGGATCTGCAAAATAAGCGCGTTCTGGTCGTCGGCCTCGGCAAATCGGGCGTGGCTTCCGCGCTGTTTCTGAAAGCTCACGGCGCTCGCGTCACCGTCTCCGATACCAAGCCGCCCGACCAACTGAAAGACGAAATCCCCATATTGCTCGACCACGGGATAGCCGTCGAAACTGGCGGACATGGCGAGCGGACATTTCAGGGTCAAGACCTGATTGTGGTAAGTCCGGGAGTCCCGGTCGACGCGCCGCCGCTGGTGCAGGCGCGAGCGCTGGGCGAGAAGGTGATTGGCGAGATTGAGCTTGCAGCCCAGGCTTTTCCGGGATCGATCATTGGCATCACCGGCTCCAACGGAAAAACCACTACGACTACCCTGGCTGGAGAAATTGTCGTCGGTGGCGGCGTTCCCACGGTGGTTGGCGGCAACATCGGAACGCCCGCGATTTCACTCGTCGAAGGCTCGACGCGCGACACGGTGGCGGTCCTGGAAATTTCCAGTTTTCAGCTTGAGACCATCCAAACCTTACGCTGCCACATTGCAGTTGTGCTCAATGTGACGCCGGACCACCTCGACCGCCATCACACCTTCGCCGCATATACCGACGCCAAGGCCCGCATCTTCGAAAATCAGCATGGCGACGATTTTGCCGTGCTGAACGCCGACGACCGCACATGCGTGGAGATGGCCTCGCGCACCAAGGCGCAGATCGTCTGGTTCAGCCGCAAGAAAGAAGTCCAACAAGGCGCCTACGTAGCCGACGGCCGCATTCTTTATCGCGATGCGCGCGGCCAGCGCGAAATTCTGCTGGTTTCGGAGATTTCGCTGAAGGGCGCGCACAACGTGGAGAACGTTCTAGCCGCCGTTTGCATCGGCATCCTGATGGGCTGCCAGCCGGAACAGATCCGCAAAGCGGTGCGCGAATTCCGGGCAGTCGAACACCGTTTGCAGCACGTCGCGACGATCCGGGGCGTGGAGTACTACAACGACTCCAAGGCCACCAACGTGGACGCGACGATCAAAGCCATCGAATCGTTCCCGGCAAACATTCACCTTATTCTCGGCGGCAAGGACAAGGGCAGCGATTACTCGGTTTTGAACGACCTGCTGCGCGCCCGCGTGAAGCGCGTCTATACCATTGGCTCGGCGGCGGCAAAAATTGAATCTCAGATTAAAGGCTCGACTGAAATCGTGCACTCCGAGACTTTGGAAAACGCGGTAAAGCGGGCCGCTGAGGCCGCCCAACCCGGCGACGTGGTCCTGCTTGCACCCGCCTGCGCCAGCTTTGACCAGTTTCGCAGCTATGAGCATCGCGGCCGGGTCTTCAAAGAAGTAGTCTCCGGAATCGAAGAGCAAGTCGGCGTCCGCTAGTCTCGGGGCAATCAACCGATGCGGTGGTCCGCATGCTCGAACCAAGAGAGTAATCCTTCCTCAGCAAATCCACAGAAAAACTACACTCTCTATTCGCGCGTACGTGGTGCAATGAACTCTCATGGCCAAGCGCGTCAATGTCGATCGATGGATCTTCACGGTCACATTGCTGCTAATTTTCGTGGGCTTGGTGATGGTGTTTAGCGCCTCCGCCGTCATGGCCAAAGAGCGCTATGGATCGGGATATTTCTTTTTGTTTCGCCAACTGGGCTGGGCGGTCACTGGGCTGATTGCCATGGTCATCGCCATGCAGATCGATTACCGCCGCTACAAGCACCCCGCGGTGGTTTTCACATTGCTGGGCATCACCTCGCTTTTTCTGATTGCCGTCTTTTTTCTCGACCGCTCGCACCACACCCATCGCTGGATACATATTGGTCCAGCGTCGTTCCAGCCGTCGGAACTAGCCAAGCCTGCGCTAATTCTTTTTCTCGCATTTTTTCTGGAGAGCCGGGTCAAGGCGATCAAAGACTGGCGTAATACGATCATCCCGGCAATTGTGCCGACCCTGGTGTTTATCGGCCTGATCGTATTTCAGCCTGACCTCGGCACCGCCATCGCCTGCGCTGCCATCACTACCTGCATTCTCTTCGTCGCGGGGATGGACATGCGCTACCTGGGCTACGGATTTCTGGCGTCGCTGCTGCCACTCTATTTCCTGATTTTTCATGTGGCCTACCGGCGGGCCCGGATCCTGGCATTTCTTGATCCCTACTCCGATCCGCAGGGCCGCGGCTTTCACATTATTCAGTCGCTGATTGCGGTGAGCACGGGCGGAATTACCGGCGTGGGATTGATGGAAGGCAAGCAGAAACTTTTCTATCTGCCGGAGCCGCACACCGACTTCATATTCGCCGTCACCGCAGAAGAATTAGGCTTGGTGGGATCGCTGATTCTGGTGGCGCTGTTCGCGGTATTTCTGTGGCGCGGTATCCGCACGGCAACTCTCACCGAAGACCAGTTCGGACGATTCCTGGCGGTGGGCATCACCTGCATGATCGTGGTGCAGGCCTTCATTAATATTAGCGTCGTACTGGGCTTGATGCCGACAAAAGGCATCCCGCTACCGTTCGTCTCCTATGGCGGAACTTCCCTGCTATGCGCGCTGGGATGTGTTGGCGTGCTGCTGAACATTTCAAAACAGGCTGAATAGGCACGTTTCAGATCGCGATGCCACCACCATGCCTGATTACAGCGGTTACTTCTGCTCGACTTCAAGCGTATCGCCCGTTTGGTGCTCTGTAATTTGGAAACGGACGAAGTCCTGGATTGCAGCCACGGCGACCGGGTCATCAGCCTTTATGCGTATTTTGCCGCCTGAGGGCGTCTCCTCATACGTGTAATGAATCGCTGCCTTCATCAACTTCATTGTTGTCACGCCGGGTGGAACGACGTCATGGATGAACATGGGGGTCGAGAAGTCGCTGTTGCCAAACATCACTGCAATATGCGACAAGTGCGAGCGGATGGCAGTAGTGTCCGTTTTATCACTCGGATCGTTCACGGTTACTTCGATCAAGCCCCCGTCTGACATCAAACGAAAGTGATGAGTGGTTTTGTCGTGAGGAAAACCCATCGCCTGATCGCCGTGACTTTCCACCACCGCGTGGTGGGCCGCGTGTTGATCGTGCATTGGGCAGTCCTTCATCGTAACGTCCGGCTTTGCTTCTTGACCCATGGCCGGAATTGCCAGCAAGAACAGAAATGCGATTACGCGAGGTTTCATGACCGCGATCTCCTCCTCAGATTGTTCGACCGGAACCCGAGTCCGGTCTTTGGCTGGTCCACAAGCGAATGAAGCAGTGTTGCTTTGCTGCCTGGTGGCGTCTGCTTCAGTTTTTTTCGCCAATCGCAGACGAGCTTACGCATATAGTTTTGGGTTCGCTGGAGTTCGTCGATTTGGTGTCCGAGCGTGAGCAGCTTTTCTTCCGTGAGGGCAAGCACCCGACCGCACGGCACTCCACCGTTGTCGAGTGTTCGCAGAATTTCTGAGAGTTCGGCTAGCGAGAAACCTAGCTGGAGTGCCCGTTGTACCAGTCTGACCCGTTCGATCGCGGAATCTGAATATATCCGATAGCCGCCATTTGTTCTTTGCGCGGTCGGCAGAATCCCGAGACGCTCGTAGTGTCGGAGCGTATCTGCACTGACACCCGTCAAGCGAGACAGGTCTCCTGAGTAAAGGGTTTTGGCACTCACCGGACCAGTATGAACCCTCGAATCGGTTCCAGAGTCAACCTCTTTTTCAAGTCGGCGCAAAATAACTATTCCGACCATGATCGCGTTCCAGCAATCGCCGATAAACAGCAGTAGCGATGCGAGCTAAAGACTTCCGCACCCAATTTCTTTTAGCATGTAACGTGGAGGATGAATCCATGCGCTATGACTTCCTGATCGAAACCTACGCCACCGAAAGTCTTAAAGTGGTCAGCGTATGGAGCGAGTTTGGCGACGACGAGCTGGTAGTACGGCCCAGCCCCGCGGACCCGCGTGGCCGCAGCGTCCTCGAACAAATGGTGCATCAGTGTGTGAGCGAAGATATATGGTTCCGAACCATGCTCGATATCGAAGTTGGCTCGACGCCTCTTCCCACTCCTGAGACACGCATGGAGTTCATCAGAAGATACGCGGACTACAGCGGAAAGCGCCTCGCCACTTTGCAGGCGAAAGACGAGGGATGGTTTGAGGGTGAAACCAATTTCTTCGACGTAAGGCGTTCGCGTGCGTGGGTAATGACACGGCGGCTGACCCACACATCGCATCATCGCGGGCAACAGATGGCGATGCTACGCATGCTTCGCCACGATCTGCACAGCAACTACGGCCCGACCGCCGATACTGGTGGCCTGATGCAGAACCACGCGCCAACTATTTACGCGTATTCCAGTCTGGATGCGCTAGTGACGGCGGAATCCATAGGCGGCGCAAAGTCCGCGCTGCCCGGCGCCGCGGGCAAGCAAGTGACCGAACGTCCCGATAAAAAATGAAGTGGATTCGTATCGTCCACTACTCACTGGCCTGTGTGCACAACCCGCCAAATGGTGTTTGATCCGTCATCGCTGAACAGCAACGATCCGTCTTTGGCAACGGTGATGCCCACCGGGCGTCCCCAGACATGGCCGTTGTCCACGACGAATCCAGTGACAAAGTCTTCATACTCGCCGCTTGCATGTCCGGTTTGATGCAGCGGAACTCGGATGACCTCGTAACCAGTGCGTATGGACCGGTTCCAGGAGCCGTGTTCGGAGGCGAAAATATCTCCCTGATATTCCGCGGGAAACTGTTTTCCATCGTAAAAAGTTATCTCTAAAGACGCGTTGTGCGCTTGCAACAAAACGTCTGGCACAATGGCTTTATCTTTCAATTCGGGATGCTTGCCCTTATGCCGTGGATCCTGATTTCCACCCATATACCACCACGGCCATCCGTAAAATCCGCCGTCTTGCACGTGCGTGATGTAGTCGGGGACCAGGTTGTCTCCCAGTCCATCGCGCTCGTTCACGGAACACCACAACTCGCCAGTCTTGGCGTTCATCGCGAGCCCGCCGCCGGCGTTGCGAATCCCGTATGCGTAAATGCGCATGCCCGAGCCATCGGGATTGAACTCCAGAATGTCGGCGCGATTTTTCTCGCGCGGATGGGTGTCAGGATCGTCGAGGTTCGAGCCCGATCCCACCGCGACGAACATCTTTTTGCCGTCGCTGGTGAACTGGATGTCACGGGTCCAATGTCCGCCGCCGTTGGGCAAGTCGACGATATGCTGCGGGCGTCCACTCGCCTTCAGATCGCCTGACTTGTAAGGAAAACGCACCACTGCGTCGGTGTTGCCGATATAAATCCACTGCGGGGCCGCTCCGGATGGATAGAAAGCAATTCCATAAGGCTGGTTGAGTCCGCTGGCGAAGGTTTCGGTTTGCTGGGCCTTCCCGTCGCTGGTGATGCCGCGGAAAACCTTGATATTTCCTGCGCTGCTCTCCGCCAGGAAAATGTCACCGTTAGGGGCGGTGCGCAGCAGTCGAGGATTCTCCAGCCCGGTCGCGTACTGCTCAACCTTGAAGCCCGGCCGCGTCTTCGGCCATGCATCCTTTGGACGCTGCACTAAATCGGGCCCGTTCTCTGCCGACCGGGTCGCGTAAGGCGCGGGCAGGTCTTGCGCGGAAATTTTGCGGACCTTTCCCGGTTCCTCGTAGCGGAAATCGGTAAACGAGCCTTGCGGAGCAGCCGCACTCGTTTTGACCGGAGCTGCGGCAATGGGCGCAGCGTCGGCCGCCGAAGCGTGACGATTGCGCAACGACTTTACGTAGCTCACCAGTTGCCAGCGCTGCTGTGCCGGCAGGCTCGCCCACGAGGGCATGCCGTCAGTCACGTTTCCTTGCGTGATGAACCAGAATACTTCGCCATCCGGTGCCGCCTGTGCCGGCCCATGCGCCAGTGAAGGCACGTTACCCTGGCCGACTCCATTGGGCCCGTGACACGAGGCACACTTGGTCACAAACAGGTCAGCGCCGGCTGCGATGGCTTGGCTTTGCCGGGCGAATGGATCCTTTAACGAATCGGCTGAAGCTGGCGCATCATGAAAACGCGCGTTTTGCGCGACCAGAATTCCAGAAAACAATAACGACGAAGCGATAAGAAGGGCGGGGCCAAAATTCTTTGCAGACGTGACAGCCTTCAATGCTTTCCTCCGGTCAGACCCGGCTGGTATTGACGCCGTTCGCCGCAGCCGGTCAGAATTGCCAACTAGAATTTCCAAGGACTATGCCGTTCTAGATCTATGCAACTCTAGATGACGAAAGCACCCCCATTGGTTCCATGAAAATCTGAGGATGATTTCGGGATCTCGCGCAAACTTTGATGATGCAAGGCTAAAGAAAAAGGCATTTTCCCGTACAACCTGACCCGCCTTTCACGATTCTCACTTCGGTTTCGCTGAATTCACTGTGACGGAAGCTTGTGTGGAGGGGTTCAAGCGCCGCAGTTCCGTGACGTGGGATCGGCTACTCACGCCGTCCAACCCCTTGCTGCATGATACCGTGCAGCAGCCTTGATTGTGGTTGGCGAGGCGATCGCAGGCGTTCAGTTCACTGTCGCCCCGCCACAGCAGCGCTTGTATTTCTTTCCCGAACCGCAAGGGCACGGGCCGTTCCGCCCAACCTTGGGAGTGCTCCGGTGCTCAGCAGCGCGAGTATGCGCCCCGACATGCGGATGCGACCGGAAATAGTCATAAGCTCCTAATGTCCCAACCGCCATGTACGCAAGGATTTTTTCGCGCTTCTCCGGGCTAATCGGATCGGATCGCATCTCCGCGTCTTCGTCGTGCTCGTGGTAGAGCACCATGATCGGGATCAGGCATCCGCCGTGCTCCTCGTCACTAAACAACTCTGCCCATCCGCCGTGACGCATGCCCGCGCCCCTCATGAAACCGCTGGCCCAGTCATTGCCGTGTGCCATGCCATCCTCGTCCCCCAGCAAAAGCGGCACGTATACCTCGCCCTTGTACAGCGTTGAGGCGATGGTGTTCCAGTGCCGCGTCATCAACCCAAGAATTTCATTGGCTTGGTCGAGGCTGTCGAACTTACAGAACGTCCGACATCTCGCCGCCCAAGACCTCCGGGTAGTATTCGCTCGGCATCACATTCTCCGGTCCCGCGATGAGCGCGGCGAAGAACCCATCGAGCGCCTCGACGTTCATCGCCTTGCCGCCCTTGCAGCTCTTGAGGAAGTCACCGAGACGGTCAAGTTCGGCGTCGGTTAGCGGCCCGTGTTTGGTGAAGGCTCTCATGGTTTGTTAGGCCCGCAAGCATCCGGCCGCGCATCTACTGAAACCTTGTTTAACCACACAGCCGCGCAAGCCAGAGTGAAATCGGTCGCGGCTCCCTTCGTCCGTCCGACGACTGGAACATCGGAATGCTTGACCGACCTTCAGTCAATTGAAAGCAAGAATAGCTCGTGCAGCAGTTGTGTAGCAGGTCGCGGCGAACTGATCGTAAGTAGTTGAAAGAATGGAGCCGACGAGCGGACTTGAACCGCTGACCTGCCGATTACGAATCGGCTGCTCTACCAACTGAGCTACGTCGGCCTGAGTTCGATTCTAAATGGGGGTGGGGAAAGCGTAAAGAGACGCTTCTCTCCGTCTCAACTGCCCCCACTAAGCGCCTCACTTGGACATGGCTGGAAACAACGCGTAGATTAACACTCCCAGAAGCGCCGTCCCCACAATCAGCGCCAGGAAAAGAATTACGGCGTCGCGGCGTTCGGTCTCTGGACTGGGCGGCGTGATCCCAGCGAAATAGACGAAGCCTCGCAGCAAGTAGATCAGAATCTTCATTTTGATGGCCTCGCAAGCCACCGGACTTACACGGGCACCAGCTCCCGGCCCAAGGATCCCAGAGCAAGGTTCCAGACGAAGAGAATCGGCGCACGATCCAGAAAATCACGATTCAGAATATCAAGGCCCCATAGAACCGGCGCACGAAAATGGCCGAGCGAACTCGGCCATTCTATCTGAACTTTGAACTCGGGATTTTGACTTGAATTCTGAGATCGAGTCTACGCCGCCGCGCCCTGCGCTTCCTGCGAATACTCCGCCTCAGCGTCCGACGGTAGCAGCACCCACAAGGTGTAGACGCCCAAAGCTGTACCGAACGGAATGTTGAGCAACGCAAGAAATCCCATAATCAGGCTTAGAATGCGCGCCCAGGGTTCGCGTTGCAGCAGGCCCCAGCCTACCGCAAATCCGGCGGCGGCTTTCACCACCACCACCCACGCGATCAAGCGGAAGAACGGATGCAGCCAGCCTGCATTCTCTCCAGCGATCGGCAAATGCAGAAACAGAGTGTTGGCAAGAATGAACAGGACCACTCCCGCAACGGCATTAAATGCCGATAAGGCCAGCCACAGAATTCCCAGCAAGCGGATATGCGCACGCACCCGGCTGGGCCGGGGATAGCCGACCGTCAAAGGTCCGGCGATTTGCTTTCCGCAGCGGCCGCAGAAACTCTGATCGGGCTGTAGCGCGGTCCCACATTTATCGCAGAACATCAATTTCTCCTATGCGGCAGGCTTCGGCGGTCCGCAGCCACATCCGATCACGACCTGCATCAAGATACGCCGGGGCCCGGATATTGGTTCCAACAAAACATCTCGTGCGTGGTTAAGAACGCGTGAATCAGAGCAAAAAGCGGAAAAGGCCACCCGGCAATTGGGCGGCCTTTTCCTTCAAGGGAGAATAGTTCTAACGGAGGTGAAACCGTCAAAACTTTCTGGCGAAATCTTATGAGCCGGGGAGGGGGGTGTCAAGATTTTTCTGGTAAATAAATAGCTTTATAATCAATGACTTGCAAAGATAGTGAACATGCCTCTGGATTGTTCCATTGTGAGACAAATCGCCTCTGGAAATCTCTTAACCCGTTTTAATTGATGTATTTACCCCTCGGCGCAGGGATGACCGGCTCGCCTTCCGACAAATGAAGGGAGATAAAACTGACTTCTTCGGTCCTGCCATATAAACGCTCCGGCAACACCCTTCTCACCAGAAAACGCACGCCGCCGAAGGCCACTCCAATCACCAAAGCGAAGCCAATAATAATTCCGCATAGGTAGAAAATATTGACGATGAGCACGCCGATGTTGTCGCGCTTGGTGAAGTGCGTGTTCTCATTCCAGGTAACGTTGGCGTCGTAGTTGATGGATGCCAGCAACGATTTGCCTTCGTCCTGCGAAAGCGAACCGCTCGCGATCACAACGATCGGTCCAGTGCGCTTATCGAAGATCCGCCCGATGTTTAATAAAGGAGAAGGCGCTGAAGAAGTAGCCGCGGGCGGGCTGCTCTTGGCATCATCAATGCGTTGCAGATGTGCGGTGGCGATCTGCGGCGTCGGGTACGAGATGAGGGTGAGTGTGGCTTCTCCGTTGGAAGTGATGTAATTTCCAACAACCACCTCAGCGCCAGCACTAAAGTCGACCAAATTAGCAGGAATGGGCGCGCTCACCTTGGCCAGGGTCACGGGACCGAGAACGTATTTCGCGGAATTCTTCACATAAGATTCGCGCGGCAGGTAGGCTGGCAGGCCGGGCAGATTCTGCAGATTTCCCGCGGCCAGCGGCAGATCACTCGACAATTCGCGAAGCTCGGAGGCCGACATGGCAGTCAACTTCTGGAAAGTGGCGTCGACCAGAATGTTTCCCCGGTAGAACAGAACACGCTCGTTCCAGGATGCGCCCTGGTCTCCGATTTTTTCGACCAGCATTTGCGGCATTTTGTAGAAAGTGAAGGCCCCATAGGCGCCGCTGGCGTCGACAAAACGCGCCGCTTTTATGGTGAGCTTGCGACCGTCATCGCGCGTGTAACTCGCGGTTTCAAAGTCGTCGAAGCCGTATTCCTTCAGCACCTCGGCGTTGATGGGGTCGGCCACGGCTGGGTCGGAGCTTCTCTTGATGTCGCCGACCGCTTTCCAGCCTCCGAACGTCTTGGGCAGAACCGGTGCATTGGACGCCGCGTCGGTTGATGCCGGCGAAGTTGCAACTTTGGAGGCAGACGTATCCCCGAATGCGGCGCAGACCAGCAGCGCCGGGATTAGAAACCTGAGAAGAACCTTGGAAGCCTTCATCAAATACAGAGCCAGTAGGGCGCTCGACCATCCCTTAGTAGTTAGACTACCGGGGAACGCAGAAAGTTTCCAGAAGGACGAAGCGGCGGGTGGCCCAGCCTTCCGCGCTCTCTGCGGAGGCTGGGGCACTTCGATAGCGCCAAGATGAATCATGCATCGGAGCAGAGAGCTGAGGAACGAAGCAGAACGCCAATCCCGGCGTGTTCACTTGTCACATCCGCAACTCGCGACCAATACTATGATCGCTTCATGCCATGGGGCCTGAAACGCTATCAACAGGCTCGACATCTTCACTTCATCACCTTCACCTGCTACCATCGCGCTTCGCTGCTCGGCACTGGCTCAGCGCGCGACACCTTCGTAGGCACGCCGGAACGGGTTCGCGGATGGTATGGCTTCTGCGTGATCGGCTACGTCGTCATGCCCGAGCATGTGCATCTACTGGTGAGCGAGCCCGAGCGCCGAACTCTCGCCTTGGTCCTTCAGATGATCAAGCAAATGGTTTCGCGGAAGCTTCGTAGGCGCAAGAAAAGATCCGTTTTGGCAGGCGCGGTACTACGACTTCAACGTGTGGAGCGAACGCAAGCGAATCGAGAAGCTGCGCTACATGCACCGGAATCCAGTGAAACGAGGACTGGTCGCCCGGCCGGAAGATTGGGCGTGGAGCAGCTTTCGACACTGCCTCACCGGCCAAGAGGGCGGGGTAGAGATCGAGTCGCAGTGGACGGCGCGCAAGCGAGAGCGACTGGGAATCTTTCCGAGAGTTCGTCGTATCAGCTAACAGCCCCAGCCTTCGCACAGAACGCGAAAGGCCGGGCCACCCACGAGTTGGTCGTTCACGACGACCTTACAGCCGAGGCGCACATTGGCCCAACGGACAAGGCGTATTGGGGGAAATTCAGCGAACTTGGCACAGCGCCGCACATGGAAAGTTCGCCAGAGGGCAGCAAGCCTTATCAACATCCTGGGGAACCTGCTCGCCCTTGGCTAAGACCCGCCTTCGCGTCGAAGTCTGGCGAAGCCGTGCAAGCGATTGCCCACGAAATCAAAGACGGGCTGAAGGATGTGACCTAAATGTTAGCCGAAGGACTCTTTCAACCTCTTCACGATAACGCCGACCATCACCGCTCTGGTAGGCAACAGCATCCTCCACGGGTCGCTTCGCAAGGGCTACACCTTGCCAGCGATCCGCATGAGCGAAGTCACATCCACGCCCATCGTGACCAACAGCGGCACATCCGACTTGATGTACCAGCGCTGGCAGTTTGATTGTTTTGCCATGGACTACCTTGACTCGCATCGCCTCAGGGATGCGTTGCGGGCATTGCTTGACGACTACAAAGGGACGCTTGCCGAGGGCACGACCATCTACAGCACGATCCTTAAAATGGAATTGGACTCTCCGCTTGAAGAGGGCCGAAGCCAAAGCGGCTACGCCTTCAGATGCGTGGTTGATTACGAGTTCGCTTTTGATGCCACTGGGATTCCCTAGTGCGCCGTTTGTTCGCCTTTTCCAGCCATTTTGGGGCGTTTTCTCAGTTGGCCCTGGGCCTACCTCATTCGGAAGGCCACGTCCGCCTTTCAGGTGGTGGATTGGATGTGTAATCCAACGCGTTCGCGGGCAAAGAAGCTTGGGAGTTCACTAAGGAGTGATTTCAAAAACCGTCCCGCAACCTTGCCCGTTTCCCTGAGGGCACTTTAAATCGCCCCCTTGGCTCGCTGTGCCATACAGGTTACCGACACTGTCCATCGTCAGCCCCGCAATTGGAAAGGCTCCGTCGGTCCCACCTGTAAAGTTGTAGATCACCGTTTCCTTGCCCGA
Organism: Terriglobales bacterium; assembly: GCA_963700175.1. GTDB lineage: Bacteria > Acidobacteriota > Terriglobia > Terriglobales > Acidobacteriaceae > DASVWZ01. The sequence goes on along the minus strand of CAVOWN010000015.1, from coordinate 1,646,771 downwards.
ACTGTCCAATTTGAAGACTACTCCACAGCCTAGACCGTTCGTCGAGCAAGTGTATCTACCACCAACGTATGTTGTCCCGTACAAATTTCCATGTTTGTCCCGAACGAGTGGACCTGTCATAGGCTCTTCCCCATCCTCACAGTTGGTGAGCGAACAAAACGTGTAAAGGGTAGTCTCTCTCCAGCCTCCCTGCGGCGACAGCTCATACACCGAACCGCAGTAATACCCGCACACCGCATAACCACCATCTTGCGTTGTGCCGTACAGGTTTCCTGCCGAACCCGTGAGCAAGACCTCCGCCGGACCTGCTCCGTCCAAGCCGCCGCTGAAGCTGTACAAGAGTGTCTCGTTGCCAGCCCTGTCCACTTCGAACACCGCTCCCTTTCCGTCAGTTCCCCCAGCGCCAGTCCCGCCGTAGAGGTTACCCGCTGCGTCGCTGATCACACCAGCAACAGGATAGGCCCCGTCGCCCCCGCCACCAATCGGACCTTTGAAGTTGTAAAGGATCGTTTCATTGTTGGCCGTGTCGAGCTTGAATACAGCGCCCAAATCACTCTCACCGCCCATGTAGGTAGTCCCATAGAGGTTCCCCGCCGAGTCGGCGATTAGCAGCGCCTCCGGGTACGAGCCATCCCCTAAACGGCCTTTAAACTGATATAGCAGCGTCTCCTTACCCGCCCGATCCAGCTTGAAAACCGTCCCACAACCATAGGTGTAGCACTGCGTGTCGCCGCCTAGGTTAGTGGTCCCGTAGAGATTCCCGCCCTTCTTAAGCAACAAACCTGCATATGGTGTCGATCCGTTTGAGCCGTTAAAAGTGTGCACCCAGACTTGTTTGCCGGTCTTGTCCAACTTGAACGCGGTGCCGCAGCCTTTCGTGGGTAATGTGCACCCTTTCCCGCCAAAAATCGTTGTCCCATAGAAATTACCTGCTGCATCCCGCACTAACTGGCCACCTGGAAAGGCCCCGTCCTTCCCATGAAACGTGTGCAGCACCTTGAACTTCTCCGCCTGCGCCGGTTGGCTCGCCAGTGTTGCCGCCAGCAAGAACGTCAGGAAGATGGCAAAAACTGTCTTTGCTGTGGAGCGGGATTTATTGGGTCGCATTGCAGTGGTACCTCCGAATTCCATCCAAATTACTATCACGGCACGTCGCAGAACGCGTCTAACAGAATTCACGGAGTGATCTTGAACACGGTACCGCAGCCGAGGGGTGGATTACACCTTGGGTCTCCTCCGGCCAGTGCGGTTCCGTAAATCGTGCCCGCATCGTCCAACGTTACACCCGCCACAGGGGAATACCCATCTTTGCCTCCTGTGAAGTAATGGAGAACATTCTCCTGACTCTCAGGGGAAAGCTCGAAAATCACCCCGCAGCCGCCGCCAGCGTTGCACGCCGAGTCGTTGCCGCCCTCTAATGTGCTGCCATAAAGGTTGCCGGAAGCGTCCACAACCAAACGACCCTCACGTGGCACTGTTCCATCCACGCAATTTGACAGGGAGCAGAAATCATAAAGCGTCGATTCGAGCCAAGTTCCGTTCGACTGTGGCGACATCTTAAAAATCACGCCACAACCTTCGCCGCCTCTGCAATCTAGATTGCCGCCCGCCTCCGTCGTACCGTAAAGATTTCCAGCCGAATCTAATAGTAGCGCCGAAGCAGGGTTCGCTCCGTCAGATGCCTCGAATGTATGGAGCACCGTCTCTTCGCCTCTCCTGTTTATCTGGAACACCACCCCACATCCCTCCGGTGGGTTACAATTTAGGTCGCCTCCAATGAAGGTTGTGCCATAAACGTTGTTCGAGGCATCAAGAGTGACACCTGCGCCTGGATCGCAGCCGTCCGACCCGCAGCCGAATCTGTAGAGGGCGATTTCCCGCCCCGCCCTATCCAACTTGAAAACTGTTCCACCATCGGCATAGTCGGACGTTGCGCCATAGAAGTCGCCCGCTGGGTCTTCGACCAGAGGTCCGACCGGGGCTGCCCCGTCAGCGCCGTTAAACTTATGCAGAACCGTTCCCTTACCACTCTTGTCAAGTTTGAAGACAACCCCGCATCCGTTTGATGGACACAAATGGCTGGTCGTCCCGCCGTAGATCGTCGTGCCATAGAGGTTTCCCGACACGTCCCGCACCAAACCAGGAAACGGGGCGGGTGGCCCAGCCTTCCGCGCTCTCTGCGGAGGCTGGGGCTTTTATGCAGATTGGCGAGCGCCTCCTCCAGTATATACTCCGAAGCGCTCGGGTTTCCGCGCCGTCCATTGTGGCTGGGTGCCGCATCCCAGCGTCGCGTTTTTTGCGACGTTAGGGGGGGGATTTTACGTTTGACCGATTAAGTCCGGCTCCCCGACTCTGAGCTGGCCAGTTCCATTTTGGGATTTACGTCATGACACTGCTGTACACACCGATTTGGCGTGACGATATGTTCCACGTGGAACAATTTGCACTTTCTGCCCATTTTCCGCAAAAAATCGAGGTGAAACGTCGGATTGTTATCCGGGGGCTGGCCCAGCTTTAGATTTTTCCATGTGCTGCCACGCCAGCCCGGCCGAAAAAAGAAAGCGCCCGGGGGTACAGACCGGGCGCTTCGGTTGTCTTGGTTGAGCTTCGGCCTACTCGCCGTCGTCGGCGCTGGCACCCCACATCACGCTGCTGGACCAGTCTCCGCTGGCTCCCCACATCACGCTATTGCTCCAGATGGTCGAGAAGCCGCTGTCGTTACTGGCTCCCCACATGACCGACGATCCCCAGAGCGCGGACGCGCCCCACATCACCGATGAACCATTATCCGTGCCCGCGCCCCACATAACGGAATTAGTCGCCACGAATTGCGAGCTGCCCCAAACCGCCGGTCCGGACCAGGCCGCCGAACTTCCCCACACCGACGATGAACCGCTCGACATCGTAACCATTCCGGTCGAGGAGTTGTAGACCGCCGTCGGTGACATCGCCGAACCGTTGGCGATGTCGGTGCTCTGCAACGCCGCTTGCAGATCCAGATAGCCCGCGCCTACCGTGAATACGTCGTACTGGCTAACGTAGGTGTTTCCCGAAACAGGATCATAAACGCTGCTCGACTGAGGAAACGTCTTGTAAGAGGTCTTCATCAATCGCGCTTTGACCTGGTCGGGAGTGAGCCGCGGTTGCGCTTGCAACAGATCGGCTACCGCGCCGCTGACTACGCCCGTCGCCATGCTGGTGCCGCTTAATGTGTAGTAGTACTGCGACGGCGAAGAACCACCAAAGTTCATGTAAGAGTTATACGGAATCTGGTTCGCGCTGTCGGTTGTGTACAGCGTCGTATTCGGCGTTTCGGTCGAAATCAGCAGGTTGCCGGGCGCGACGATGTCCGGCTTCACAATGTGGTCGATCACCGTCGGTCCCTTGGAACTGTAACTGGCGATCAAATCATCGTTGCGATTGGGCGTTCCCATCGGCTTCATGGCGCCGACCGTGATGACATAGGGATCGTTACCCGGAGCAGTGATTGTGCCGTATCCCTGTGTGGGTAAGTAGCGGCCGTCATTTCCGGCGGCCACCACCACGACGATTCCGCTCTTCCAGGCCTGCTCGACTGCCTGGCAAAGCGGGTCTTGTTTATAGCTCTCAAACACCGCGCGGCCCAGCGAAAGATTCATCACGCGAATGTTGTACTGGGATTTCATGGAAATCGCCTGGTTGATGGCGGCGATGACTTCGCTGTCAGTTCCCGTGCCGTTCGCATCGAGCACGCGCAGATTGATGATCTTCGCTCCCGGGGCGACGCCCTTGAAAGTCTGGGTGTATAGGGGACCAGTGGAAGCCAGTCCATCTCCGGCAATGAGTCCGGCAATGTGGGTGCCGTGACCATACTGGTCGGCGGTATTCGAGTTCCCGGGCAAGAACGATTGGTTGGAGACGACTCGGGGCAACGGCAGGATTCCGGTGTACAGGTCCACGTGATTATTGACGCCGCTATCGATCAAGGCGACGCCGATGCCAGCGCCGGTGTAGTTCGACTGCGCCGCAAATTGCGCGTTAATTGCGCTGTTCGCGTTGACGTCCAAAGGAATCAGTGGCCGGTCCGGGCTGATGTAGACCACATTGCTCTGGTTCGAGAGGCCGACGATCCCCGGGCCGTCGAGCAGCGCGACCACGCCGTTAATCAGCGGCAACTGGCCAAGAATTGATCCGCCAAGCTTGGTCACATCGTTCAACAGGCAATCCACCAGTCCCAGCAGGCCGTTGCAGCTGACCTGGGTTCCGGGGGCGTATTGGACGATGACCTGGACTTGGCCACTGGAAGTCTTACTCGCGCGGAGATCCGGCGAAATCTTGGAGTCGTCCGCCATTGACATCAGAGGCAGGGCGACCAGCAGCAGAAGGGTTATCGCGACGTTCTTGTTCAGCATTTTTTTCACGATCATAGGCGACACCATCGGACAGCCATACCGTTGCAGCTCTTGTTCCATTTCGGGACGCCACAACCCCTTTAGAATCAGCCACTAGCACAGTGTCTAATTCAGGTGTTGAGGACAGATTGGCCCGCCGGTGTGGGGGTGGGACAAATTGGCCCGAATCCTGTTGCATAACGCCTCAGTTAGAGTTACCGAAGTTCTCTTTCGCAATTCCCTCCCACAAATCACAATAGGCAAAGAAGAATATGGAGGGCCCGCGCTGGCGGCGGGCTAGGATGACGCAAGTTCCTGAAAAAGCAAAGCCGTTCGTCGCATTCGTGTGCGTATGCGGTCTGGCCTGCCTGCTGTTTGGCATGGTTCCATGGCGTACTAGCGATGGCCTGGAATTTGCATGTTTCGTCCTGCTTACCGCGATTGCCTCTGGACTTAAGGCAATTCTGCCCGGTTTTGAGGGCACGTTGTCGGTAAACTTCGTATTTTTCCTGGTCGGCATCTGCAACATGACTTTGCCGGAGACGCTGGCTCTGGGAGTCACGGCCGCGGTGGTGCAATGTTATTGGAGAGCGACCAAGCGGCTGCATGTGGTCCACTTCCTGTTCAATCTTTCGCAAGTTGCCATTGCAATTTCGGCGGCTTTTGTGACGTACCATTCCGTGTCCGCCCTGCGGCACGGGCACTCGCCGGTTGCGTTGCTACTGGCGGCGATCGTTTTCTTTCTGCTGAATACTTTCCCGGTGGCAACCGTGGTTGCCCTGGCAGAAGAAAAGCCCATCGTCAAGAAATGGCGGGAGGTCTATGCGTGGCCGTTTCCTTATTATTTGATCGGAGCGGCGATTGCCGGAGTTCTCCAGTTGGTGATCCATTTTGCCGGCTGGGAGATGTCAGTCCTGCTATTGCCGGCACTTTATGCCATCTACCGGTCGTACCGGATGTATCTGGAACGATGGGAGGATGAGAAGCGGCACTTGCAGGACATCGCATCGTTGCACATGCGCACGATTGAGACACTGGCGCTGGCCATTGAAGCTAAAGATCACACTACCGGCGATCACCTTCAGCGCGTGCGAGTGTATGCGCTTGAACTGGCGACGGACTTGGGATTGACCGAGGATGAAACCGAAGCTTTGAAGGCTGCATCGGTGCTGCACGATATTGGCAAGCTGGCGGTGCCGGAAAGCATTATCTCGAAGCCTGGGAAGCTCACTCCAGATGAATTTGAAAAGATGAAAGTGCATCCGATTGTGGGCTCGGAAATCGTGCAGCAGGTGCGCTTTCCTTATCCCGTGGCGCCTATCGTGCGCTCGCACCACGAAAAATGGGATGGCAGCGGATATCCCGATGGATTGTCGGGGGAAGCGATTCCGATCGGGGCACGCATCCTTGCTGCGGTAGATTGTTTGGATGCTCTGGCCTCCGACCGCCAATATCGCCGCGCGTTGCCGCTCGATGAGGCGATGCAGCGAGTCGATCAAGAGTCTGGGAAGAGTTTTGATCCGCGTGTGGTATCGGTCCTCAAGGCCCGCTACCGGGAATTGGAACGCATGGCCAAGTCGCAGGAACCGGAGGAGCGAATAAAGCTTTCGACCGACGTAAAGGTGGAGCGGGGTGCGGCGCCAGCGGCCGGGTTTGCCAGCGCACAAACTTCGCAGCCTCCATCTTCGCCGGCAACGAAATCGATTACGCCAGAGAGCCCACCAAGCGCTACAGGGGGATTTTCGAACGATGGGCCGGAGAGTTTGAATTTGCAGGAAGCGCTCTCGGCAATGGCAGCCCGACTACGCTATTCGATTCCTTACGATGCATTTGCCGTGTTCGAAATTAAGGAAGATCGTCTGACGCCGTGCTTTGTATTTGGAGAGAACCTGCGGCAAATCTCAGCTTTGCGAGTCCCGGTCGGCGAAGGAATGGTGGGCTGGGTCGGGGAAACGGGGCAATCGATCGTGAATGGCAATCCCGCGGTCGAGCCCGGTTATGTGGAAGCAGCCGGTTCCGCGAGTTTGAAGTCCGCTCTGGCGGTTCCATTGCGTGGCGCCGATCAGATCGTCGGGGTGCTGGCTCTCTACCATGCGCAAGCGGAGAGTTTCTCGACCGAACACCTGGCCATTCTGGAGAAACAGCAGGCCGGACTAGAAACGGGCCTGGAGAAATTGTTTAAGGGACGATCGGACTCCTTGCGGACGGTAAGCGTTGAAAAGAAAGATCTGGAGAACGGCTCGCGGGTTGCGGCCGCGAAGGCTGGGGCGTCCTGAAACGCATCCCGATGGAGCGCCGACCACAGGGAACACAGAGATGCACAGGGGAAACAGCGAACCGTACCTATTGCCCTTCGCCTTTATCGATTTTGCTGGCGACTTTCACTCCACTCAATCCGCTGACGTACTTGGAAACTCCGCGATAGAGCGACTCTGCGATTTTCTGCCGGTATTCGGGCGTCTTCAACTTCTTTTCGTCTCCGGGATTACTGACAAAAGAAATTTCGGCCAAAATCGACGGCATATTGGCGCCGATCAGCACGATGAATGGGGCCTTCTTGACCCCGCGATTGCGCAGCCCGGGACTCTTGGCCGCAAGTCCGCTATATAAAGCTGTTTGGACGTCGGAGGCGAACTCGTGCGACTCCTCGATCTTTTCCTTGAGCGCGATCTTCTTCAGAATGTCTTGCAGTTCGTGGATCGACTTCTCTGAGACCGCGTTCTCGCGCGCAGCGACTTCAAGCGCCTCCGGCGACGAAGTGAAATTCAGGTAATAGGTTTCGACGCCGCGCGCGTCTTCATCGTGACTGGAATTGGCGTGCACAGAAACAAAAAGATCTGCGCCTTCCTGGTTGGCGATGCCGGTGCGATCTTCGAGGGGGATGAAGGTGTCGTCCTTACGGGTGTAGACAACCTGCGCGCCGAGACGCGACGACAGCAACTTGCCTAGCCTGAGGCTTACGTCGAGCACCAGATCTTTTTCTTCGAGCCCATTGGGGCCGATGGTGCCGGTATCGTGGCCGCCGTGGCCGGGATCAATGACGATCTTGCCAATCTTCAAGCCTAATGCGCGAATCAGGGATCGGTCGCCGTTGGCGGTAGGCTGGGCCTCCCGGGTCTCCGGGTCGTCCAGCGACGGACTACGCTTTCCCTTGATGGAATGCGATTTGATGGTACGGGGGACGGAAGCGGAATCGTCGGTTTCGGTAGCCGGAACTGAAGGAGGCGGTGGAGGACCAAGTTTGGCCACGACAGTTGCGCCGTCGTCATCGGGGTCGACGATGGTTTTCTTGACGCCATCCTTCCCAAGGATTACACGCTTCGCCGGTTGGGCATGAACACGCTTCACGGTCGGAAAATTGGCGGGGGGAGAGTTCGTGGCGAGCGGTGTGGTATCGCAGTCCGGCGAATCGCAGTCGGTATTCGTTGCGGACACGCTGGCATGTTTGGTTGTCGCTATTGGTTGGATAGCGGCGGACCGGGCATCGGTAATGTTTTCAGCAGGGTCGGTGTTGGCCGCAAGCGATGGCTTTTCAGGAGCGTCATTTCCCAGGCGTTTGTTTCGAATGTCGATAATCAGCCGGGGTGGATTGGCTTGCAGGGTCGCGTGGTAATCGGTCAACTCATCGAGATCAAGGACTACACGCGTGCGTTCCGACTTGAATTGTGCGACTCGAATTTTCTTGAGGAAGCCGTCGTCCACATCGAAGCTCTTGCCATACAAATTGCGGTCGAGCCGGGTACCGTACAAGTCGAAAAAGATGCGGTCGGGATTTTCGATTCGCTGCGCCTGATACTTTACCGATTGCTCCAGATCGATGGCTACGCGAGTGTAATCAGGAGTCGACCAGTGGCGGATTCCCAGCACGCGAGTCACGCTGGCAGAGTTGCCGTCGTTCGCATTCGAGGGCTTGGCGGCATCGGCGGTATCGGAGGGGTCAGGTGAATCGTCCGATTCCGTGTTGGGTTGCTTAACCGCGACCGGCGGCCCGATCGGAGCTCTTTTGTTGGTCGCGGCCTGTTGAACGGGTTCCGCGAGCTGCTTTTTCGCTTCGGCCGCCAATGGATTTCCCGGATAGCGCTTTAGAAACTCTTGAAACGCGGCCTCGGCCTTCAGCTTATCGTGCAGATCGTCGCGGTAGATCTCGGCGATTCGAAACAACGCGTCGAAGCGCGCTTTGCTGCCCGGATACTGATCACGGAGGAAGCGATAACGCTCAATCGCGGATTGCAGGACTGACTCGTCGTTGAACTGGCGTCCCATTTCCTCAAGAAGTTGGCCACTTGCCATGACGCTGGGGTCGGCCTTGCTGGAGGTTGGCGACTCACTGTAGACCCGCTGGTAGGCTGAAATAACACGCTGGTAGTCGCGACGGGTGCGCTCAGCGACCGGTTGGCTCTCGAGGGTTTCCTGCGAGCGCACAGCGGTCGCGAATTGAAGATTCGCCCAGGCACCGGATTTATGGGCGCGAGCCTGGACCCCGGCAGCGATCAGAACAACCGCTACGGCCGCGCTGAAGCGCAGCATGCGCTGGCATCGATGCAAATTTTTCAAGCTAATTGCCCGTAATCGCCCTGGTAAAAATAAAAAGTGGTGCTATTGAGATGCGCTCTCGTCTAGTCGGTGTTGCTGAAACTCAGGACACCGTTCGCATCCCGTTGAACATGAATGGGTACGCGCGCCGGGACGAATCCGACCATGTGCGCGCCCAGGTCCCCGCCGCCGTAATACAGCTGAGTGATCCGCTTGACGTAGTTGCGGGTTTCAGCGAAGTGCGGGACTCCGGCGCTGCGGGCCACCGCTCCTTCTCCAGCGTTGTAAGCCGCCAGAGTCAGCTTCACATCGCCCCCGTAGTTCTCCATCAACTGCTTAAGATGACGAACCCCGGCGTCGACATTTTGTTCCGGATCAAACGGATTCGATACATTCAGCTGGCGTGCGGTTTGCGGCATCAATTGCATCAATCCCATTGCACCCTTACGGGAAACCGCGTTGGGATTGAAGTTTGACTCCACTTTGACCACCGCCCGCACCAGGTTCGGGTCCACGTTGTGACGTGCCGCAGCTTGCTCGATCGCGGCGTCCACTTCTTGCGGAGTGAACGCTTGGCCGCGGCCAAGGTTCTGAACGGGAGCGGTTTTCTCGGTCGATCCGAGCATCCGGTCGACCTCAGCCGCTGCCGAGCGGGCAGCCCGGACATTGGACGAAGGTACAGGCTTCCAGCAGTGCTCGGTTACGCTCCAGAACATGAGTTCGTTGCGCTGAACGGGAGCTTGGGAGTGCCGCGTGGAGGCCGGGACCGGTTCATTGACATAGATGGTCCGGCCGAAGTCGTCCTTGGTTTGGGTAATGACGGAAGCGTCAGTATCGGATTCCGCCTGCACGAATGGCGTGAGTGAAAGGAAGGTCGCGATTACGGGTACTGCCATCCAGGCGAGTTGCAGGCGCTTTTGCATAGCGGTTTTACCAGTCGACGCGGGCGAAATACTCCCCCGAGCCTACCTGCCACAAACCTGACGGAGAGAACCCTTACCAGAGTAGGTTGATTATAGGCTGGGGGTGGGGGTGGGGCAATCGGGCAAAGGGACATAGAACCATCGAAGGTAATCCACGGAAGTGATTGATACTAAATATCTTAATCTCTTGGTAACCTAATTTAGCACAGGTTCGTTTATCGCGGTGCGGGCGAAACGATGCTTGGGAAAAGACCGGGGCCCTCATTGCGTATCAAAAGGCATGCGAGAACGGTCCCAAGGACTTTACAATCTGTTGACGCGGAAATGACAAATCTGCACCTGCTAGACCCTAGTTTGATCGTGCCATAAAGGAAGGTCTTAAGAGCCACTCAATTGAAATGAACTGGAGCGTGAAGTCATGAAAAACACATTCTTCCTCCTCACCGTATCCGCACTCGTGTTCTTAGCTGTGAATGGGGCCCCCGCGGCTGGACAGAGCGCTCGAGTTGAGCGGGCGGCGAAGGCGGTGGTGGTGCACACCAAGTTCGGAGGCCAACTTCTTGGCTATGACGTTGACCGCAATGGCACTGAGGGCATGCTGAGCGAATACGTCATGTTATCGAGCGGGAAGCTGCTCATCGCCACCGAGACGTTCGACCAGACCACCGGCAAGATTATTAAGGTTGTCGCCAAGAAGAATGAAACGAATGACAACTTCCTCACATGGGGAGTGACGGGCAGTCACATCGGCTTGCAGGAATTCGATCAGGTGACGGGCATCTTCGTCAGTAAGCGCACGTACCAGACGATCGATCCCTTGGATGGCAACAAGTTCACTAAACCGTGGACGCCGCCGTTTACCAAGAACGACATTATTATCAATGGACCCGCAAACCAAGGCTCCGCCAACGCGGCGGTGCTTTATTTTGACAATGGGGTCGGCTTCCAGCCTTATGTGATCGCCACCAACGTCGCTGCAAATACCTTTGGCAAACCGGTGGAGATTAAAGATCAGGATTTCAGCCAGCTCTCGTTGATGGACTTTGATAGCCAGACCAACCAGGCCGTGGTGACGGGATCAGTCGGTTGTTTTGACTGTTCCGAGAAAATCGCGCTGGTCGACCTCACCAAAGATTCTGTCACTTACTTCGCAGGCATCGGCTTGGGCGGAATGAACGGCATCGCCGTAGATTCCGGGACCGGCACGGCATGCACTACAAGTCAATCCGACGACAGCGCCGAATTCTACGATCTGGCCAAGAAAACGGGGACCATCATCAAACTACCGAACGATGGGCCGTATTCGGGGGTGACTGTGGCGAATGATCCGGCGCACAAGCTATTCTTCATCACCCATCCCGAGCCGGCTAGCGATGGCGAGGTCAATATCTTCGACGAAAAGGGCAACCTGATCAAAACGCTTTCGGGATTTCCCATGGGTCCCGGAGGAGTCTACCTTGCACTGAACCCGAGCACGCGCACGGGATTTGCGCCGGGGTTCGATGAAACTACGCTTGTGTCATTCAGCTACTGAGACGTTGATCGATATTGGAGATTGAGCGGAAAGGCTGATCCGGGAAAGTCAGTCGGCGGAACCCTGTTGCCTGTGTTACGCTGACCCCGTTCCCATGACTGATTTGGAGATTCCCCAACGCCAGGCGCCCGACTCCCTGATGCTTTTTGGATTCTGGTATCGGGCGCTGCCGAGCGGGCAACTGACACGCAACCGCCTGCACAAGGCCACGTTGCTGGAAGCACCGCTGGTACTTGGACGCGACCGGCAGGGGCGGCCGTTTGCGCTGCGCGACGCGTGTCCGCATCGCGGGATGCCGCTTTCTTGCGGAAACTTCGACGGTCAGCAGGTTGAGTGCAGTTACCACGGCTGGAAATTCGAGGCGCATTCCGGCCAGTGCCAGCTTATTCCGTCGTTGACCTCAGATCAGAACCTGAAAGTCGACCGCATCTATGCGGGTAGCTACGCCTGCGAAGAGCACGACAACTACGTATGGGTATTCGTTCCCGACCCGCTTCCGACGGGGGCCGGATTCAGCGCGCCTGCCGAGGCCCCGGTTCCTGCCCCTCGCGTGCCCATCTTCGAGGGAAAGCACAAGATTGCGCACTTGACCGCGGACATGCCGGTCACCGTGGACCACGGCATCATCGGCCTTATGGATCCCGCGCACGGACCGTTTGTTCATCAAGCCTGGTGGTGGCGTTCGCGGCATAGCATTCATGAAAAGCGGAAGAATTTTGAGCCGATTCCTAATGGCTTTCGCATGAGCGCGCATACTCCGAGTTCTAACAGCGCACCCTACAAACTGCTGCGCATGTACGCGGATGCCGACGCGATCACAACTACCATCGATTTCATTCTGCCTAACCTGCGCTTTGAGACAATCCGCGCCGGAAAATACTGGTTCGCGAGTCTCACCACGGTCACGCCGATCACACGCAATCACTGCCGGATCGATGTGGTCGCATGTTGGAACATGTTTCGTTGGGTGCCTTTCGGACCCAAGTTGCTGAAGGTTGTCTTCGCAAAATTCGTTGAACAAGATCGCAAGACCATGGAAGACCAGGCCGAGGGTCTGAAACATAATCCGCATCTGATGCTGATTGACGATGCCGACCGTCCGGCGAAATGGTATTTCGCCTTAAAGGCCGCCCACCTTGACGCCAAGCACAGCGGAGAAGAGATGCGCCATCCGATGGCAGGCCCGGTGACTTTGAAATGGCGGAGCTAGAGATTAATCTGGATAGAGATCGTGGCGCGATCCGGCTGACAGGGGTGGCAAAGCGCCTCCGAAACGGCGCATCCTGCGGAATCCGTTCGCACAGTTCTTGAATCCAAAGGGGATCATGGAAGCCCGCGTCATCGAAGAAAAGCTTGAGATATCTACGCCGGACGGAGCTACCGAAGCATTTCTCTACCATCCGGAAGGTCTGGGGCCATGGCCCGGCGTGCTCTACTTTACCGATATCGTGGGCGTTCGCCAGGCGCCGATGGACACGGCACGCCGGATCGCGGCCGAAGGCTACACGGTGCTGCTGCCGAATCTTTTCTATCGCACCAGCCGCTTGCCGGTTTTTGATTTCAAACCAAATTTCGCGGATGAGCGGACCACGCAGCGGATCCGCGATTTTTCCGCTCCCTTGACGCCGGAGGCGATGGATCGCGATGCCGCAGCCTATGTGGATTTTCTGGCGGCGCGACCCGAGGCGGCGAAGGGCCGCATGGCAGTCCTGGGATATTGCTATAGCGGCGCGATGGCGATGCGGACCGCAGCGATTCGGCCGGATAAAATTGCCGCAGTCGCCTCGTTCCACGGAGGCCGCTTGCTCACCGACGTGGCCACCAGCCCTCATCTTCTTCTGCCGCGCATTAAGGCGCGACTTTACTTTGGGCATGCCGTAGAGGACCGCAGCATGCCGGAGGAATCCATCAGGAAATTTGAAGCGGCTTTGCGAGAGTGGCGTGGCAAGTTCGAAAGTGAAACTTTTGAAGGCGCCGCCCATGGCTGGACGAGTCAGGACAGTCCCGTGTACAACCAGCCGCAAGCCGAACGCGCCCTTGCCAAGCTGAAAGACTTGTTGGCAGAAACTTTGAAATGACTGCTAGTCTTCGACCAGCCAGTCAAGCGCTTCTTCGCGAGTGGGGAACTTCGGGAAATCGCGTTGCGAGAAGGTCTTGAAATTCTCGTAGAAAACCGCGGGCAGATTTTCAGTGCCAATCCAGGCCGCGCGTTTTACGTAAGGCCGGTCGAGTACCAAGACTTCTTTGATGCGGGTGGCTACCGCTTTATCGATATGAGCGCCGTGGAAATCGGCGAGAGTCAGCACGGACCCTCGCGGCTGGTCGGAGATGGTTTCCTGAATCTCTGCCAGCAGCCACAGTATTTCTTCGCTGCCGCACTCGCTGAGGTCGATGAGCAGGACTTGCTTCCCGGAATGTTCGACAAATCGCAGGCGGTGAGCCATGGTAGTTCGAACTCGATGGAGTATACCAGCGGAGCCAAGTCGAGAGCATGCTCTGACTATCGGCGCGAACTGCCGTCAAGCGAAACCGACCCAAATGTCGTCACCAATTTCGTCACCAAATCACTTTAAGTCCCTTGTAAAGACTGAATTTTTTGTCCGCGGTGATCACCGGGATTTTTTCCCACAAAGCCTGCGCGATGATCTGCCGGTCAAAGGGATCGCGATGGTGAGCAGGCACTTCAAACATGTGGAATGCGTGCTCTGCGGTGAATGGAAGCACGCGCACGTCCATGTCTTCCAAGGCCTGCTCCACCGCGGACAAGGAAATATCTAACTTGCCCAACGCGACCTTGAGCGCGATCTCGACGACAGAAACGGAACTAAGCTCGCGAAGATTATTGGGGTTGGCAAGTAGCGCCCGGGCAGGTTCGCTCAGCCGCTCAGGCGTTTGACTCGCGAAGATGAGAACTGCGGTGTCGAGAAGCAGACGCACTTAATCCTGCTCGAAAAGCTCTGCAACTTCTTTGTCCGACATGGGCTTCCACCAGTGGGGATCAATAATGCGAATCTTCCCTCGCAGGGTTCCGAACTTCGGCTTCTTCCGCGCCGGCTTTCGCGTGCGCACGATGTCCACGACGGGCACACCACGACGGCAGATGGTGACGGGCTTTCCGTCCTCAACTACTTTAATCAGCTCGGGGAGCTTATTTTTGGCATCGGCGACGCTGACCTGCATGGTTTGATGATAGCTATCTGAGATAGCTATGTCAACGGAAAGTTAGCCAAGCAGAGATTCGACTATGGCGTAAGCCTCGCCCAGCGCGGCATCCAGCGCTCCGGGGTCTTTTCCTCCGGCTTCGGCGAGGTCGGGACGGCCTCCACCTTTGCCGCCGACTTTCTCCGCCACCTTGCCAACTACTTTGCCCGCCTGAATTTTACTGGTCAGGTCTTTGGTGACTCCGACGATGAGCGAGACGTTGCCGTCGTCGGCTGAACCAAGAATCACGACCCCCGATCCGATTTTGTCTCGCAGTTGATCGACCAGCGTCCGCATCTGCGCGCGTTCGAGATTATCGACGCGATGGGCCAGCACTTTGACGCCACGCACGTCTTTGATTTTGTCGCCAATGTTGGCCGTGCTCGAGGAAGCCGACTTCATGCGGACTTGATCAAGTTCGCGAGTAAGTCGCTTGATCTCTGAATCTTTCTTTTCCAGTTCAGCGCGCAACGCGTCGGCGGGAGAAAACTGGGTGGCCCATCCTTCCGCGTCTTTTGCGGAGGATGGGGATTTTAACTCGGTTTCGGGTGCCCCATCCTTTCGCGCTTTTTGCGAGAGAGTGGGCGCGGCGAAGCCTGCTACCACGGCCTCAAGCTCGTGATCTTTTCTGAAATGTTGTAACGAGCCTTCGCCGGTCACGGCCTCAACCCGCCGGACTCCGGAGGATACGCTGCCTTCTTTTAGAATCTTGATCAGACCGATTTCGCCGGTTTGCAGCGTGTGCGTTCCACCGCAGAGTTCGGTGGAAAAGTCGCCAATCTTGATCACGCGCACTTTGTCGCCGTACTTCTCGCCGAAGAGCGCCATGGCGTGATACTCGTTGATCGCAACGTCAATGGGCACATTCTCGATGACTTCGACTTTTTCGTTGCGCAAGACTTCTTTATTGATGATGTCTTCAATGTCCTGCAATTCTTCGTCAGCGACGGCGGTGAAGTGAGAGAAATCGAAGCGCAGATGCTGGGGCGAAACCAGCGATCCAGCCTGCTTCACATGCTTGCCCAGGACTTCGCGCAATCCGGCTTGAAGAAGATGCGTGGCGGTGTGATTGCGCATGGTGGATTCGCGAATATCGCGGTTGACCACAGCGTCGACCTTGTCGCCGATCTTGAGGATGGCCCGCCCTTCCGCGTTCTTTGCGGAGGGTGGGGATTTCATAATGACCTGATGGGCGCGCACGCCCTGAACCGGGGAGTAGACACCCTTTACATCGGCGATGATTGTGTTGTGATCGTCGGAGTAAAACCATCCGCGGTCGCCGACTTGCCCGCCGGATTCGGCGTAGAACGGCGTGTGATCGAGAATGACTTCGCCTTCCTCGCCAGGTTTAAGCTCCTGCGTACCTTGACCATTCTTGATGATGGCGAGAACCTCGCAGCCGTCGGAGCGAGTCTGACGGTAGCCTTCGAAATCGGATTTCGGCAGCTTCTGATAGACGGGATTCGCAGTTTGCTTGGCCGCGCCTTTCCAGGAGGCGCGGGCGCGTTCACGCTGTTCGACCATGGCGTGGTCGAAACCCGCCTGATCGAAGTTGATCCCTTCATCTCGTGCTGCGTCCTGCATGAAATCTAGAGGCATGCCGAATGTGTCGTAGAGTCTAAAGGCCGTCTCGCCCTCAGATTCCGGATTGAGTGTGATTCGAGGTTACGCCTATCGTGTGATGTCCTCGCTTGCTCGCCGATTTTGCTAGCCATCTATCGCGGATCTCGTCGAGATCCGCATCTAGTCTTTTCAGGCCAGCATCCAGCGTATGCGCAAACCGAATCCTCTTCGGCTAGTGCACTGCCTTGGAAACTGCTGCTAGCCGACTTCCTCCGAGCTCCGGATACGCGTCCTGCATCAGATCGCGCACGGCGAAAACCATTTCGTATAAAAATGGCTTCTCCTGTCCCAGTATCCGACCGTGTCGAATCGCTCTGCGGAGTATTTTTCTCAAGACATAGCCGCGTCCTTCATTCGATGGCAGAACTCCGTCGGAGATCAGAAATGTCGCTGCTCTGGCGTGGTCAGCGATGACGCGAAGCGAAGCTGCCGATTTGTGGTCAGTAACCTCAGCCGAGCCCTGCTCGGCTTGGACGGCGAGACGCCCGTCCCTACACGATCTGTGGCAGTTCCCGTCAACTCCGCGGCGCGCGTGATCAGCGGCGTGAACAGATCGGTGTCGTAATTCGAAATCACGTCTTGCAGCACTGCTGCCAGCCGCTCCAGGCCCTGCGCCGGTATCGATCGACGGCTTGGGCAGCGGATTCAGTTTGCCGCTCGAATCGCGGTCGAACTGCATGAAGACGAGGTTCCAGATTTCGACATAGCGGCCGCAGTCACAGCCAAACTCGCAGTCGGTGTGTCCCTGGTCGCTGGCGATCACGCCCATGTCGTAGTGGATTTCGCTGCATGGGCCGCAGGGGCCGGTGTCTCCCATTTGCCAGAAATTGTCTTTCAGGCCAAATTCGAAAATTCGATCTTTCGGCACGCCCTGCGCGGCCCACAGGTCATAGGCTTCGGCATCGCGTGGCGCTGCTCCGCCTTCGCCGTTGAAGATCGTGACGTAGAGCTTCGATTTGTCAATCCCGAACCACTCGGGCGAAGTAATCAGCTCCCAGGCGTAGGCGATGGCGTCTTTTTTGAAATAGTCGCCAAAGGAAAAATTGCCTAGCATCTCGAAAAATGTGTGATGGCGGTTGGTGAATCCGACATTTTCCAGGTCGTTATGTTTACCGCCGGCGCGGACGCACTTCTGTGAGGTTGTCGCGCGGTTATAGTCGCGTTTTTCCAGGCCAAGGAAGACGTCCTTGAACTGGTTCATCCCGGCATTTGTAAACAGCAGCGTGGGATCGTTGGCGGGGACGAGCGAGGACGAATGCACCTCGCGGTGTCCTTTTTGGACGAAGAAGTCCAGAAACTTGCGGCGAATCTCGGAGCCAGTCAGCATGGAAAATCCATTCTAAATGAAAACCGCAGAGGGACTGGAGACGACGCGGAGCGGTTCGGAACACTTGCGTTGGCTGTTGGACCACCCCGGAGAAATCCGGAGATAGCGACGGTTACACTCCGCTTCGATCCGGCCCGGAATTTGGTACTTGATCAGGAGGTCAAAGGTTCTTAACCACGGGGGGACACAGAGGACCACAGGGGAAGTCAGCGAATGATAAGCGTCGATCCGTTTGACACACCGCAGTAGCTTCACCAGGGCGGGATTCGGCGGAGGCGCCGCGGCCGAATGCATAACCGTAGCTTATTCACAATTAAATATAGTTAAACATTTGAACTTAAGCTATTAATATATTATAAGAATCTAATAGTATGTTTTACACTAATAAATTTATATTTACATATCTGTCATTAAACGATATAATTATGCTGCTTAAGATGTTAAACTGAATCTAATCAGTAGATAAGAGCGTTTATGGTGGACAACGCATTTCGCACTGCCGACGAATTGCAGACAGCCTTAGGAGAGCGCCTGCGCAGGCTGCGCCTCTCCCGCAACATTGACCAGCGGACCGTCGCCGAGCGAGCGGGATTGTCTGAAACGGCGCTGCGCAACCTTGAATCCGGCCGCGGCTCAACTGTGGAAACCCTCCTACGAACTCTAAAAGCCCTCGATTATCTGCAAGGTATTGATATGCTGGCACCAGAGGCGACCATTGATCCTCTGGCCATGTTGCGGCGGCCCAAGCCGCAGCGGCGAGTACGGCGTCCGCACGGATCGCGGCCACCGGGCGCATGAAGCATGTTCCGGTCATCGAAGTCAGAATGTGGGGAGAGCAGGTAGGGGCAGCGGCGCTCGATCCGCGACTGGGGTATTATGCGTTTGCCTATGCGCCGGAGTGGCGGCGAGGCGGCGTTGAACTGGCGCCACTAGCTATGCCACTCCAGAACCGCAGTACCGCTTTTCTGTTTCCCGCCCTTCCCGAAGCGACTTTCCACCGTCTACCTGCGCTGCTTGCCGATTCCCTGCCAGACGACTTTGGAAATGCGCTGATCGATGCCTGGATGGCCAGGCATGGCGTTGCCAAAACAGAAGTGACGCCGCTCGACCGATTGGCCTACATGGGAAAGCGCGGGATGGGAGCGCTGGAGTTCCGGCCGGCACGTGGCTCGCATAATGAAAGCGCCGCGCCGTTGGAAATGAAGTCGCTGGTCGAAGACGCGCGCAAACTGATTGCCGGAGACCTGAGCTTGGACGCGGAGGCGAAAGCGGCGCTGGAAAACATCATCCACGTGGGCGTATCGGCAGGCGGGGCGCGGGCCAAGGCGGTGATCGCCTGGAATCCCCAGACCAACGTCGTGCGCAGCGGCCAGTTCGACGCGGCAGAGGGCTTTGAGCACTGGCTGCTGAAATTCGATGGCGTGGGCAGAGATGCGGAATTGGGGACGGGCGGCGATTACGGGCGCATCGAGTATGCGTACTCGCTGATGGCTAAGCAGGCGGGCATTGAGATGTCGGAGTGCCGCTTACTCGAAGAAAATGGCCGCGCCCACTTCATGACGCGGCGCTTCGATCGCGAGATCGTGAAGGGCCATACGGTCAAGCACCACGTGCAAACGCTGTGCGCGATCGATCAACTGGACTTCCGGCAGCGAGCGACACATGCTTATGCGCAACTGTTCCTGGTGGCGGCGCGACTCGGACTAGGCGACCGTGCGCTAGGTCAGGTGTTTCTCCGCATGGCGTTCAACGTCATGGCACGCAATTGTGATGACCATACGAAAAACTTTGCTTTCCGTCTAAAGCAAGGCGGGGAATGGGAACTGGCCCCGGCTTACGATTTAACGCACGCTTACAATCCTCAAGGGCAGTGGACGTATCAACACCTGATGAGCGTGAATGGCAAGTTCGATGACATTGGGCTCGCCGACCTGCTGGGGGAGGCGGACCGGTTCGGGGTGCGGCGAGCGAACGATCTTTTGGCGGATGTTCGCGGCGCGCTGGAGGGCTGGCCGGAGGCAAGCCGGGAGGCGGGGTTGAGCCAATCGGCGGCGGCCAGTGTGGCGGCGGACTTCCGCGCGTTGTAGCCCGGCCGGCGTCACAAATCTCTCTCGCCTCGCCTCGCCGCTCGGGTATAATGCCTAGTCTTGCCTGTCCCCCGCGGTGCGGTCTGCGCCATCCGGTGGGCCTGCTCTGAAAGGCAATTTTTGGCATCAAAAAGCAGAACCTTCGACCAGATCTGTACATCTTAGGGTTAGGGAGTATCCATGGCGATTCAGAAGACGGAAAAAATCTGGCACAACGGCAAACTCATTGCCTGGGACGAGGCCAAGCTCCACGTGATGTCACACGTGGTCAATTATGGTTCGTCGGTGTTCGAAGGTGTACGCTGCTACGCGCTGCCGACTGGGCCCGCCATTTTCCGGGCGCAGGAGCACGTACAACGCCTGCTGGATTCTTCCAAGATTTACCGCATCGACGTGGAGTTTACGCGCGAAGAGCTGCTGTTCGGCATGACGGAACTGGTGAAGTCGAACGGAGTGTGGCCGTGCTATCTGCGGCCGATCGTCCTGCGCGGCTACGGCGAGGCGGGAGTGAATCCGTTCAACTCACCGACCGAGGTCTACATCTGCAATTATCCCTGGGGCAAGTATCTGGGTTCGGACGCTGAACAGGGGGTGGATGTTTGTGTCTCCTCGTGGACGCGCATCGCGCCGAACACACTGCCGGCCATGGCAAAGTCGGGCGCGAATTACATGAATTCGCAGCTCATTAAGATGGAAGCCATTATCAATGGCTACGTCGAAGGAATCGCGCTTGACGCCAATGGCTACGTCAGCGAAGGTTCGGGAGAAAACGTGTTTGTGGTCAGGAACGGCGTTCTGCAAACCGCGCCGCTCGGCAACTCGGTGCTACCCGGCATTACGCGAGATTCGGTGCTGAAGATCGCTCATTCTCTGGGGATTGCGGTGGCGGAGCAAGGCATTCCGCGAGAACTGCTCTACATTGCGGAAGAGGCGTTCTTCACGGGGACGGCGGCCGAGATCACTCCCATCCGCTCGGTCGACAAAATCACGGTCGGCCAGGGAATCTGTGGACCTGTGACCAAGGCCATCCAGAAGGAATTTTTT
Source organism: Terriglobales bacterium (assembly GCA_963700175.1). GTDB lineage: Bacteria > Acidobacteriota > Terriglobia > Terriglobales > Acidobacteriaceae > DASVWZ01. The sequence continues at coordinate 1,626,129 of CAVOWN010000015.1, read as the reverse complement.
GGAATCGTTCGCGGAGAACTGGAAGACAAGTTCCACTGGCTGACTCCGGTTGGGGTGAAGAACAAACAGCCAGTCGGCGTTTAAGAGAGTTATAAGGCTTGAGTTCGGGGTGCCTTCGTGGCACCCCATTCTTTTTTTGTGCAGTCGCCCAGCCTCGACCTACCCAATGGTCCCATTACCTAGGTCATCTTGGGAACAGCCCGCTTTCGGTTCATCATACGAGTTGGCGCCAAAGGATTTCCCCGAATGAATATTGATGATCTACTGCGGATCGCGATGGAGCGGAGGGCCTCCGACTTGCACTTGAAGGTCGGAAACTACCCTCATTTAAGGATTGATGGCGAACTGACGCCGCTCACCGACCAGCCTCGCATTAGCGCGGAAGACATGCTGACCATGGCGTTCAGCATGATGTCGGCCCGCCAGAAACAAAAGTTCAAAGAGAGCACGGAAATCGACATGGCTTACGGTGTCGCTGGTTTGGGGCGCTTCCGTGTCAACGTATTTCAGCAGCGCGGAAACGTTGGGCTGGTATTGCGCGTCATTCCCACCAAAATTCGTGCGCTGGACGAGCTTTATCTACCGAAGATTGTCGAACAAGTCTGCGATCTGCCACGCGGATTGATTCTGGTGACGGGCGTGACCGGGTCGGGTAAATCGACCACCTTGGCCGCCATGGTGGACCGCATCAACTCGACGCGCGCGGAACACATCATCACCATCGAAGATCCGATCGAATTTCTGCATCGCGACAAGAAGGGCTACGTCAATCAGCGTGAAATCGAAGTCGACACGCCGACATTCTCGGCTGCGCTTCGCGCCTCACTCCGTCAGGATCCGGACGTGATCCTGGTGGGCGAAATGCGAGACGTGGAAACCATTGGCACCGCGCTGCACGCCGCCGAAACCGGCCACATGGTCTTCTCGACGTTGCATACCCTGGACGCCGTCGAAACCATCAACCGTATCATCGCGGTGTTCCCGCCGCCGGAACAGAAACAGATTCGCCTGCAACTCGCGGCTGTCCTACGTGCGGTCATCAGCCAACGATTGGTGAGACGGTGTGACGGCGAAGGCCGCGTGCCCGCCGTTGAGGTCATGATCAACACCGCTTACATCCGCGAATGTATTTTGGTCCCGGAAAAAACGCGCTCGATTCGCGACGCGATTTCCGCCGGAACTTCACAGTACGGGATGCAGACCTTTGATCAAAGTTTGTGGGATTTATTCCAGGCGGGGTTGGTGCTATACGAAACGGCTTTGGAGAACGCTTCCAACGCCGACGACTTCAAGCTTCGCATGCAGGGTATTTCTTCGACCAGCGACATTTCGAAGAACTCCATGCAATCGACCGGCTACGGCAGTAGCCGTTAAAACAAGTTTTGTCCTCCTGAGACTTAGGGCGCGCCCGCTTAGCGCGCCCACTTTTTTTGTTTCAGAAATTGCCAGGAGGGGGCCGGAACGCTCTTTGGGAGGACTGCCGTGCCGGCCCAATGAAGATCGAAAAGATTAAGCGCGGGCCGCGTAATGCACGTGATGACATGCCGTGCCGGCCAGAACAAAGATGGCGTGATCGAGAGTCGAGATATCGAACACTCGATCCAGCCGTGTGCGCACCAGAACTTCACGCACGAAGTGCGAAGGGTTCACTAGCTTCAACTGCACACCGCGCCCCATGGACCATTGCCGCAGGGAAAGCAGCGCGGCCAATCCGCCGGCGTCCAAGGTTTCTACATCCGACAAATCCAACACAACGATGCGCGTGTTACTTTGTGTTACCACGGCCTGGCGCAATGTGCGCACTTCCTCTCCGCGCACCAACCGGCCCACGCATCTCACCACCGCTACATCGCCCGTTTTTTCCACATCGATTGTCAGCATGACTGCCTGCCTCTCTTGACTAGTACGGGAATAGACGCTAGGAAGTTCCACCTGTCACCAAAATGGATGTAAAAAGAAGTAAATAAACGAATTCCATGAATGCCGCATGAATGAAGTATTACAGTAGGGTAAATGGCACCATTTCCACGTCCGGCGAAGACCGATTCTGAAGAGGTCCTATATCAGTATGCGGTGGGGGCGCTGGGACGGCGGGCACGTTCCGTAGCTGAATTGAAACGACTGATGCGGCCACGTGTGGATTACGAAACTGAGTATGGGAAGACGCTGGTGGAACTTGTAGTCCGGCGTTTGAAAGACCAGGGATACTTGAATGACACCAAGTATGCCGAGGCGTATTCTTCGTACCGTAAAGAGACGGAAAAATTTGGCCGCATGCGAGTGATCACCGATCTGAAAGCCAAGGGAGTTCACAGCGAAGTGATTGACCAAGCCGTGGCCGGCGTTTACGAAGATGTGAACGAAGAAAGACTGGCGCGCGACTACATGCGGCGAAAGCGATTGGAGAAGCCGCAAGACCAGAAGCAAGCTGCAAAGATTTTTCGTAAGCTGATGCGCGCTGGATTTGGGTCCAAAACAATCTTCAAGATTTTGAAACAGTGGGAGGTGGCCGACGAAACGCTCACCGCGCTCGAAGAGAGCGGCGAATAAGGGCCGATTGCCGCGGATGAAAAGGCACGCGGTTGCATCCCGTCGGCCAGTGCGTCATACTCCACAAATCATTTCTTCAACAGAGGAGGCAACTATGAAGTCGAAGTTGAGGGTGTTTGTTGGGCTCATGCTACTTGCCACCACCGCGCTGATGTACTCGCAGGTTGGCACCGACCTTAAAGACGCCGCAAAAGACACGGGACACGCTACGAAAGTTGCAGCCGATAAAACGGGTCATGCCACCGAGAAAGCTGCCGACAAAACTGGAGATGCCACCAAGACGGCGGCCAAGAAGACCGCCCACGGCGTAAAGAAGGGTGCGAAGGCAACCGCTCACGGAACCAAGAAAGCCGCCGATAAGACGGCCGACGCGGTGAAGTAGCGGGATTTTTTGATTCATGTCAGTTGTTAGCAACCGGAGCAGACCGGCGGCTTCGCCATTCGTTGAGCCGCCTGTCTGCCGAAGTTCAACTCCTTACTGGCCGCTGAGATTCCTCGACAACTCTTTGGGGTAACGCTAGTCCTTGGCGTCTGCCTGCCCGGTAACCGGTATTTGCCACCACCCGCCACATCTCTCTAGAATGGAAGTTATTCCCGAGAAATCTTATGATTCATTTTCCCGTTCCTGAGGCCCTTACTTTCGATGACGTATTACTGCTGCCGGCGCACTCGGACATCATTCCAGCCCACGCTAATACGCAGACCCAACTGACCCGCAATATCCGCCTCAACATTCCCATCATCAGCGCCGCCATGGACACGGTCACCGAGTCCCACATGGCGATCGCGCTCGCCCAGCAAGGCGGAATCGGCATTATTCATCGCAATCTTTCGATCGAGCAACAGGCGAATGAAGTAGATAAGGTAAAACGCTCGGAAAGCGGCATGATTGTCGATCCGGTAACCATGTCACCAGACGCCAAGGTGTCGGACGCATTGGATGTGATGCGACAGTACAAGATTTCAGGCGTTCCCATTACGAAAGGTGGCAAGCTGGTCGGGATTCTTACCAACCGCGATCTGCGCTTTGAGACTCGATTCGATATCCCGATCAGCAAAGTCATGACCAAAGAGAATCTGATCACGGTCCCGGTCGGCACCACCCTCGAAGAGGCGGAACAGATTTTGCACGAGCATCGAGTAGAGAAGTTGCTGGTGGTCGACAATCAATACAATCTCAAGGGACTGATCACGGTAAAGGACATCCAGAAAAAACTGAAATATCCCAACGCTGCAAAAGACGCCCAGGGACGGCTTCGCGCCGCCGCGGCCATCGGAGCGACCGGCGACTTTCTGGAGCGGGCGCAAGAACTGGTTAAGAACAAGGTGGACCTGCTTGCCATCGACAGCGCTCACGGACATTCGTCGCGGGTGATTGACGCAATTCAGCAGGTAAAAGCCAAGCTTCCTGAAGTCGATTTGATCGCCGGCAACGTCGCCACCTTCGATGGTGCATGCGAACTTGGGCGCGCAGGCGTAGATGCAATCAAAGTCGGTATAGGACCTGGTTCGATCTGTACTACCCGCGTGGTCACGGGCGCCGGTGTCCCGCAGATTACGGCCATTGCCGAGGCCTATCGGGCCAGCAAAGATGCCAACATTCCTATCATTGCCGACGGGGGTATTAAATACTCCGGGGACATCACCAAGGCGATCGCTGCTGGAGCATCGGCGGTCATGATTGGATCAATGTTTGCCGGCACGGATGAGAGCCCCGGCGAACTGATCCTGTACCAGGGACGCACGTTCAAGTCGTATCGCGGGATGGGATCGCTAGGCGCGATGGCGGCAGGAACGGGAGCAAGCGAGCGCTATTTTCAAAATACCGATGGGGACTCATCGGCCGCTATGCCGGCGATCGGCGAGGAGTCGAATCGACTGGGCAAACTTGTGCCCGAAGGCGTCGAAGGACGCGTTCCCTACCGCGGCTCAGTATCCATGATCGTTCACCAGATGGTCGGCGGGCTGAAATCCGGCATGGGATACTGCGGCTCCGGAAGTATCCCCGAACTTCTGCAAAAAGCCCGCTTCGTCCGCATCAGCAGCGCCGGACTGCGCGAGAGTCACGTCCATGACGTTCCTGATCACGCGTGAAGCTCCGAACTATGCAGCCGAATAATGCCTCACGTGAACGAGCCTGCGGCTTGGCTGCTGGGCAGCGAGCTTCCGCTTGAACTCTGAGCGCAAGGACTTAATCAAGGCGTGGATCGCCGCCACGTTATGGATCGGCATCATCGCGGTTGAATCCACGGACTGGCTCTCCGCGGAGCACACCGGCCACCTGCTCTATCCGATCTTCCATTTTCTGCTGGGGATGGACCTTGTCCGCTTCGAATCTGTACACCATTACCTGCGAAAGGCGGGCCACTTCGTCGGCTACTTCGCGCTGAGCGCACTACTGTTCCGCGCATGGAAGAATACGCTGCATGTTCCAGGAACAGGATGGACAGTGCGGTGGGCGGGGATCGCACTCACGATGACGGTCCTGGTCGCGAGTCTCGATGAGTGGCACCAGACGTTCATTCCGTCGCGTACAGGTCGATTTGCCGACGTTGTGCTGGACAGTTCTGCAGCGCTGACTGCTCAGATTCTGATTTTTATCTTTATTCTGTCCCGCGGATCGCGTGTTAAGGCCGGGTCAAAACAGCAGGTGGCCTAGCGGAGACTCAGGGCCGTTGAGGTTCAGTACATGGCGTCGTACTTCGTCACCACCCACTCGCCATCTTTGTCCTCAAGCGTAACTGAGAACTGCTCATGGTAGGTGCCTTTGCCGGGACCATTGCTGCGCTTCCCGCGGTAATGCAAAATCCGCAGCGGTGGCGCGTCTTCCCACTCCACAATCTTCCACGATAGTAGCGGGTGCTGGGCTTCAGAGTCGCAGATGAACTTCGCGTACTTCTTGTGATAGTCCTTTTCCCAGTCCGCTAACTGCTCCTGGCAATGCCCGTCCCGCATGGCGTCAAGGTACTTGGTGGAAATTCTCTCGGAAGTACGGTCTCGCAAGGGGTTGAGCGAAATGGAATTCGGAATTCCCGATAACGGATCTTTCTCTTCCGATCGGGCCAGGACTGGCCCCTGACCGTTCAGCCAAAACAGGTAGCCGAAGAAGACCATCAGCAACAGAATTCCGGCTCCGGCGGCAATGGCGATCTGTGTGCGGGAAAACTCCATTCTCGTGAGAGTCTACTCGCCCCACCACAATCCGCTAGATTACCGCCGTGCTCCGCTAGGACATGTACTTGCGCTCAACTGACAGCCTACGTAAGGGTCGCCAGATTAGATCGACCCCGGGCCCGCGCCAAGACCACCACCCATACGCTCCTGCATGCGCTGCTGCCGTCTTTTCCCCATCTCATCGAACTTCGCCTTTTGCGGGTCGGTGAGCACTTCTCTGATCTTGGCAGACGAATTCTGGTGGATCTCCATCATTTTTGGCATCTTGTCTTGTGGGCTAGACGAGGAGTCCGCCATCACCTGTTGCATCTGTTTTTGCCGATCTTCCAGAATTGGTTGAATCTTGGCTTTCTGATCCTCGGTGAGCTTTAACTCCTGGTCGAGCCGCTTCAGTTGCTCCGCGGAGCTCAACATCGGCCGCCGACCGCTTCTGGCGGAGGCCCGCCCGGCGGCGGACCACCCGTATCGCCCGTCTGGGCAATTGCCGACAGCGAGAGCACCATGGCAACCGCCAGAGACATACATATTCTCGAAATCTTCATGTTGACTCCTCAATCCGAAATCCGACGGCTAAGGTCTACACTTAGGATGTGATTCCAGCAGAGTTATTGCGTGAAAATTTGTAAATTGTGGGGAAGAAATCTGGAAGCGGCAGATTCGGGAAAATAGGATCAAAACACACGCTCCAGAGTCAGTCTTGAATCAATTTGATCTCCGCGCAATCGAGTCGATTACGCGGCTGGCAGCTAGTACGAGCCAGCAGCCAACTAAGTAAGGAAATAAGCCCTAATAGGGCGACGCACCCTGGCCAGCCTTTCCAGCGCCAGAACCATGCAGTCAGCGTGGCGCCCGCGCTTCCTCCCAGATAATAGAACGTCACATAGAGCCCGGCGGCAGAAGAACGCGCGTGTCCGGCAATGGCCCCGGTCTGCACCGTGGCCGCCGCCTGTGCCACAAAAACGCCCGACGAAAAAATCGCAAGCCCCACAATCACAATCGGCAACGACTTGACCAATGTTAAGGCCAGTCCTGCAATCATCATGGTGCAATATAAGACCGTGGTATGGCGAAAGCCGAAGTGATCCAGGAACCGCCCTGATTGGGGCGTAACGACGGCGCCAAGGAGGTAGACGAAGAAAATGCTACCCAGTTGCTCAGAGTTCAGCCGAAAAGGTTCAGCAGCGAGATAAAAGTTCGCGTAAGTGAAACATCCCACGAGTGCAAAAAGCACCGTGGCGCCCGTTCCAAAATTGGCCAGCAGCCGCGGATTGCGCAGGTGCGTTCTCATATGATGCAGCACTTGTCCAAGATGTTCGGCCCGCACAAAGTTTCTCGCCAGTGGAAGCCAAGCGCGCACTAAGACTGCACCAACCAAGTTCAGGGCGGCCAGTACCAGGAAGGTGGTGTGCCAATCCCAATGAGTGGCGATTACGCCGGAGATGAAACGCCCGAGGAATCCTCCAATTACGGTGCCCGTGACATACGAAGACATGGCACGGCCCACACCGCGGCCCGCCCACTCCTCATTGATATAAGCCAGCATCACCGCGATTACGCCGGGCACCAGCAATCCTTGAGTGAAGCGCCAGAAAATCAACGCGTGCAGACTGGTCGAAGTTGCAGCCAGAGCCGTGGGGATGGTCAGCAGAAACAGCGAAGGGACAATCACTTTTTTTCGCCCTCGACGCTCGGCGAGCATGCCAATAATGGGCGCGGTAAGTGCCGTGGCGAGAATGGTCGCGCTAACGGTGAGACTTACCTCCAATTCCGTGGCATGGAAAACCCGCCGCAGGAGTGGCAGCAACGGTTGTGTGCAGTAGACGTTCAGAAACGTGCACATGCCCGCAAGCATGGTCGCGAGCGTCGCCTTGTCGAATCTTCGCAAGAGGAACTGAAATTCTGGTCCAGTCTCGATGATATGCGAAGTGCCGCGGAAGAGGTCCGCCGGATATTTGGAACTGAAGGTCCGCGCAAAAAAATGCACCCCACAAGCGGGGTGCATCGAAAATCAATCCTTGCGATTCGCCGCTACTTAGTCTTGTCTTCGCCCTCGACACCAGGAGCCGGATGCTCGACGCCGCCCTGAGCCTGCGCCTCGTCCATGGCACGCTTGTTTTCCTCGGCACGTTTCTGCCGTGCTTCCGCGCGCTTCTGACGCTTCTCATCGAGCACTTGCTCACTGCCGAGTAACTCGAGGAACGCCTTTTCCGCCCCGTCGCCCTTGCGCGGCGCGGTGCGGACGATCCGCAGATAGCCACCCTGCCGGTCGCCAAATCGAGGTCCAATCGTCTCGAACAACTTGTCGACGGCGGCGCTCGTCATGAGATAAGCAATGGCCTGACGGCGCGCGGACAGGTCTCCACGCTTGCCGAGGGTGATCATCTTTTCGACAAGCGGGCGGGCGGCTTTCGCCTTCGGCACTGTCGTCTCGATGCGCTCCTCCAGAATCACCGAGGTGACTAAGTTGCGGAGCAGCGAACGCCGGTGCGAAGTGTTCCGTCCAAGTTTCCATCCAGCTACTTTGTGACGCATAGGAATTCCCTCAGTTGTAGAGACGAATCACTCCCGAGAACTCTCGGGAGTGCTCTCTTAAAAATCTGTATCCGGTCCGTAAGCCGACGCCGGCAGCACCTGGTTGGAGGTCGGTCCGGGCACGGCATTTCCGTGCTCGTCGATCTTCATGCCCAGGCTCAACCCCATCGTCCCCAGAATTTCTTTGATCTCGTTCAGCGACTTGCGGCCGAAATTCTTGGTCTTCAGCATTTCAGCTTCGGTTTTCTGCACCAGTTCGCCAATCGATTGAATATTGGCGTTCTTCAGGCAGTTGTAGCTGCGGACCGAAAGCTCCAGCTCTTCGACTGAGCGGTTCAAGTTCTCGTTCTTGATTTCCGGCTTGCGCTCTTCGCTCAACGTCGAGGTTTCAATATCTTCCTCGAAGTTGATGAAGATGTTCATGTGGTCCTTCACCAGCTTCGCCGCCAAACCGATCGAATCGGCTGGCGTGATGGAGCCATTGGTCCACACTTCAAGTGTCAACTTGTCGTAATCCGTTATCTGTCCGAGACGTGCCGCTTCCACCGTGTAATTGCACTTGCGCACCGGTGAGTGCACCGAATCGATGGGAATAAATCCGATCCCCAAGTCTTCGTCAAAGTTCTTATCGGCGGAGACATATCCGCGGCCACGCTTCAGCCGCATTTCCATGTCGAGTTTGCCGCCCTCGCTCACCGTCGCGACGTAGACGTCCTTATCCAGAACCTCAACATCGGCGTCCGCTTCAATCATTCCCGAGGTGACGACGCCCGGCTGATCGGCGCGCAGGTAGATCGCCTTCGGAGCATCCCCGCTGAGCTTGAACGGAATCTGCTTGAGGTTCAGGATGATGTCGGTCGCGTCCTCAACCACGCCGGGAATCGACTGGAACTCGTGCAGGACGCCTTCAATCTTCACTGCCGTAACGGCCGCGCCTTCAATCGAAGACAGCAACACGCGCCGCAACGCATTCCCGATGGTGGTGCCGAAGCCGCGTTCAAATGGCTGCGCCCAGAAAATGCCGTACTTGTCGGTTAAGGTTGAAGTATCGACTGCAAGACGTTTCGGTTTTTGAAAACCCTTCCAAAGCATCGCTTATTCTCCTTCGGCCATGTGGCTCAAGGTTGACGTTCCCGGCTGGTCCAAGCCGGGTCAAATGTCAACCAAGGCGGATCTGGCACGAAAAATGGACCTTAAACATCGGGTGATCTTTGATCAGATCATCGGGAGATTTGAAGTCGCCCGATGACCCGATGGTCGGATCGCCCGATAAAATTATTTGCTATACAACTCGACGATCAACTGTTCGTTCACCGGCACCTGGATCTCATCGCGTTTCGGCAAAGAGATCACCCGTCCAGTGTACGCGTCGCGATTGATTTCCAGCCAGTTTGGCGAATTCTGATGGCTGGCAAATTCCTTCGCCGGCTCTAGAATCGCCAGTTTACGGCTATTCTCGCGGACTGCGATCTCGTCTCCGGCGCTCACCTGGAACGAGGGGATGTTCACCTTACGTCCGTTGACCTGAATGTGGCCGTGCCTTACCAACTGCCGGGCCTGGCGCCGCGAAATCCCAAAACCAAGACGGTAGACGACATTGTCGAGCCGCCGTTCCAGTTGTTGCAGCAAGAGTTCGCCGGTGACGCCCTTGGCGCGCACGGCTTTCTCGAAATAGTTGCGGAATTGCCCTTCCTGAGCGAAGTACATGCGCTTGGTCTTCTGCTTCTCGCGCAATTGCAGGCCATAACCTACAATCTTCGCTTTCCGGTCTTTTCCGTGCTGACCAGGAGCGAAGTTCCGCTTCTCAATGGGACATTTATCGGTGAAACACTTGGTGCCTTTGAGGAACAGTTTCATGCCCTCACGGCGGCAGAGACGGCAGACGGGATCGGTATAACGGGCCAAGTTTCTTCTCCTTTTAGATGACCGGTTTACAGGTTTGGCTTCACCCTTCTTCCCGGACAAAAATACGCTGTCAGCTCTTGGCTGTTAGCCTTTAGCTAAAAGCCAAGAGCTAACGGCCAACTTTTAGACTCTGCGACGCTTCGGCGGCCGGCATCCGTTATGCGGAATCGGCGTCGAATCTTTAATTGTGCGCACTTCAATTCCGGCAGCCGCCAGCGCGCGGATTGCAGATTCGCGGCCCGAACCGGGCCCACTCACCCGCACCTCAACGCTGCGGACCCCGTGATCGCGCGCCAGATTGGCGGCATTCGACGCCGCCTGTTGCGCGGCGAACGGAGTGCCCTTACGCGACCCACGGAATCCCAAAGATCCGGAACTCTTCCACGACAGGACGTTACCCGCCTGGTCGGCGATCGTCACAATCGTATTGTTGAAAGAAGCCTGAATATGAGCGATGCCGTGCGAGACGTGCTTACGCTCTTTCTTCTTGAAGGTCTTCTTTTTACCTTTTTTATCCGGCGCCGCGGCGCCGCCTGCTGCTGCTGGTTTTGCCATAAAGTCTTAGCCTTTGGCTGTTAGCTCTTGGCTCTTAGCTTGACCTTTGCTGTTCTAGCTAAAGGCCAAAAGCTTAAGAGCTAATAGCGTTCTTAAGTCTTCGAGGTCGCCTTCTTCTTCTGTGCGACCGTTCCTTTGCGCGGACCCTTCCGAGTGCGAGCATTGGTATGCGTGCGCTGGCCGCGTACCGGCAAGTTCCGGCGATGACGATATCCGCGATAGGAGCCGATTTCGATGAGCCGCTTGATGTTCATCGAAACTTCTTTGCGCAGATCGCCTTCCACTTGTCCTTCAGACTCGATGACCTGACGGATGCGGTTGACCTCGTCTTCGCCAAGGTCCTGGATCTTTTTCATGGGATCCACATTCGCCTGGTCCAGAATGCGCGCCGCGCGCGAATTCCCAATGCCGTAGATGTACGTCAACGCAATGTTCGCGTGCTTGTTGCGCGGAAGATCGATGCCCGCAATACGTGCCATAGCGCTCCTGTTTGCCTACCCTTGGCGTTGCTTGTGTTTCGAATTTTCGCAGATCACCCGCACCACGCCTTTGCGGTGGATGACCTTGCACTTGTCGCAAATCTTCTTTACTGACGCTCTGACCTTCATAAATCCTGTCCTTGGTCGTCGGTCGTTCGCCGTTGGCGAAAAACTTTCGGACTATTTGTATCTGTACACAATTCGTCCGCGATTCAAATCGTAAGGTGAGAGCTCAACTGCCACTTTGTCACCCGGAAGAATCCTGATGAAATTCTTCCGCATTTTCCCCGACACATGAGCCAGCACTTGATGCTTGTTCTCCAGTTCAACCTTGAACATGGCGTTTGGCAGCGGTTCCAAGACCGTTGCCATCACCTCAATCGCGTCTTCTTTGCTCATCGACTCCTTTGATTTCACAACTGCCAGAGATCCTTCGCTTCGCTCAGGATTTCGGCAGCAGGCTCCCGCTTCGCTCACGCCTGCTAGACGCCTCAACCTCAATCGCGTCTTCTTTGCTCATGCGCTCCTTGAATTAAGCTCTTGGCCTTGAGCTGTTAGCTCCTAGCCAAAATCTTCTCGCTTCAAGCTAAGAGCCAAAAGCTAATAGCCTTTACTGCGTCAAAATCACCGGACCATCCTTGGTCACGGCCACGCAATGCTCGAAGTGAGCGCTGCAACTTCCGTCGGCCGTTACCGCGGTCCACTTATCTTCCAGAACGCGCGTCCCCGGCTTGCCGTAATTCACCATCGGCTCAATGGCAATTACCATTCCCTCGCGCAATCTCGGCCCGTGACCGCGTGCCCCAAAGTTCGGTACTTGCGGCTCTTCGTGGAGTTTGGTCCCAATTCCGTGGCCCACAAACTCCCGCACCACGCTAAAGCCGTTCGCCTCCACAAACTCCTGGACCGCCGCGCCGACGTCTCCGACTGCGTTCCCCACCCGGACTTGCTCAATCCCTTTGTAGAGCGACGATTCCGTGACTTCCAGCAACTTGCGTACTTCCGGCTTTACAGAGTCGTCCACCGGGACTGTGATGGCCGCATCGCCGTAATAACCATCCAGCACAACCCCGCAGTCGATGGAGACGATGTCTCCGGCCTTCAGTGCCCGCTTTTCCGACGGAATGCCGTGAACAATTTCTTCGTTCACCGAGGTGCACAGCACGCACGGATAGTCGTAGTAACCCTTAAAAGCCGGTTTAGCGCCCAGTTCCTTGATCTTCTTCTCGGCGGCCCGTTCCAAGTCCATAGTGGTCACGCCCGGGGCCACCAGAGTACGTAGATGATCAAGCACCTGGCGGACAATGTGCCCGCTGCGCCGCATTTTTTCGATCTCTACCGCCGATTTGCAAACGATCATTGCTCAGCAACCACTGACTTTCGCCGGACCGTGACTTCGTATCTCCGCAAAGACGCCTTCGGTTACCCGGTCCACCGGCAAAGTACCATCCACCAAAAAGATCCGCCCGGTCTGCTCGTAATATTCGGCCACTGGACGCGTCTGCCGCTCGTACGCCTGCAGTCGTTCCCGGATCACTTCTTCGCGATCGTCGTTGCGGATTACCAGCTTGGAGCCATCCACGTCGCACAACTCGTCTACACGTGGCGGCTGGAGATGGACGTTATAGATCCGTCCACAAGTCGGACAAGTCCTGCGTCCGGTGAGCCGGAGCAAGAGTTCATTGTAATCCACTTCGATCTGGATCACAATTGGCCAGCACTTGCCATTCTGCGAGTTATCAAAGAACTCATGTTCCAGGAAGGCGTCCAGCCATCCTGCCTGCGCCGCCGTCCGCGGAAATCCGTCCAAAATGAAGCCCCGCCCGGCGTCCGGCTGGCGCAGCCGATCCGCGACCATGTCATACAACAGCTCATCCGGCACCAGCTCGCCGCGGGCCATGATGTCTTTGGCCAGCAACCCTAATCCGGTTGCTTCTCGAACATGTTCCCGGAGCAAGTCACCGGTTGAAATCTGCGGGACCCCGTATTGTTCGGAGATCCGCTTCGCTTGCGTCCCTTTGCCCGCCCCCGGCGGGCCTAGCAACACAATCGGACCTATAATCTGCGAGGCTTCCATCAAACTGGTGTCCATCGGGTCCCCGATCCCAGTCAGGCGGCCAGATCCTTTCTCTGTGCTGCCTACGCCACGGCAACCTCAAAATTCATTACGTCCACGACCGGCGGCCTCGAATTCGTCCGCTGCGCGGAGTGAATCCGTCGTAGTGCCGCATGATCAACTGCGCTTCTATCTGGGTCACCGTGTCCATCGCCACACCCACTACAATCAGCAGCGATGTACCGCCAAAATAAAACGTCACGCCCAAACCGTTTGTTACCCAGGTTGGCAACCGTTCAAAAAATGCTCCCACCGGGCCCCACAAATGGTTCAGGTGGATACCGGTAATCATCCACTCCGGAATAAACGAAATGATAATCAGATAGAGCGCGCCGACTAGCGTAATGCGGGTCAAAATCTCGTTGATGTAATCCGCAGTGCGCTTGCCGGGCCGGATCCCCGGAATGAATCCGCCATACTTGCGCATATTGTCCGCAACCTCATTGGGGTTGAAGACAATCGACACATAGAAATACGCAAAGAAGATAATTCCCACGGCGTACAGCACCGTGTAGAGCGGTTCGCCCCAGCCCAGAGCCCGGATCAAGTCGCCAAAATAGCGATTGTTCTTGAGCCCTTGCAGCACCATCTGCGGCATGGTCAGAATCGACGATGCGAAAATCACCGGCATCACGCCGCCCGCGTTCACGCGCAGCGGAAGGTGCGTCGACTGTCCGCCCATCACCTTGCGTCCTACCACGCGCTTGGCATATTGCACCGGAATGCGCCGCTCACTGCGCTCTACGTAAACGATGAATCCGACGATTAGCACCATGACCCCAACCAGCAGGATCATCGCCGGGGCGGTAAACGCGCCCCATGCATCCGTCCGAACTTTATCAATCAGGTCCGCCACGCCCCGCGGCAGTCCTACCACGATACCGGCGAAAATCAGCAGCGACATGCCATTGCCAACGCCGCGTTCCGTAATCTGTTCGCCCAACCACATGATGAAGGCGCTGCCGGTGGTCAGGGTCAGCATCGTCATCAGGAGGAAACCGATACCAGGATTCACCACGAAATCGCCCGACTTTTCCAGGCTCAACGCAATGCCCATGGATTGCACCGCGCTGAGAATGACCGTCAAATAGCGGGTCCACTGAGTAATCCGCTTGCGGCCGAGTTCGCCTTCTTTCTGCAACTTCGCCAAAGGTTCATAAACAACCGTCAGAAGTTGCAGGATGATCGATGCCGTAATGTACGGCATGATGCCCAAGGCAAAAATCGTCAAGCGCCGTAACTGCCCGCCTGAAAACAAGTCCACGAAACCGAGGAACGATCCCCGGTTCTGCTCAAAAAACTGCTGTAACCGGTCCGCATTCACTCCTGGTGTCGGAATGTGCCCGCCCAACCGGTAGACCGCGAGCAATCCTAACGTGAAGAGGATTCGCTTGCGCAGGTCCGGAACGCGAAATATGTTTGCCAGTTTCTCCAGCATTACTGCAAGACCTCAAACTTGCCACCCGCTTTGGTGATCTTTTCCTGTGCGGACTTGGAGAACTTGTGGGCATGCACGGTGATCGCCGCTGAAATCTCTCCGTTGCCCAGAATCTTTACTGGATGCTTGGTGCTGATTACGCCAGCCGCCCGCAGCACTTCGGGAGTAATCGTGGTCACGCCGAGCTCCGCCAGACGGCTGAGATTTACGATATTAAATTCCTTGCGGAAAATGTTGGTAAAGCCGCGCTTGGGCATGCGGCGATGCAGCGGCATCTGGCCGCCTTCAAATCCCCGCATCATACGCGAGCCGCTGCGCGAACGCTGGCCTTTGTGGCCACGCGCCGATGTTTTGCCCATCCCGGAGCCCATACCGCGGCCCACACGCTTCTTGTTCTCCGACGCTTTTTTCGGTGCTCGAATATTGGATAAATTCATAAATAAGCTCTTGGCTTTTGGCTCCTAAGCTCTTAGCTAGAGGCTAAGAGCTAATGGCTAATAGCTTCGTTTAGATGATCACCACCAGGTGCGGCACCTTCGCCACCATGCCGCGGATCGCCGGATTGTCCGGCCGCTCGATCACTTGGTTCAGCCGCGTAAAGCCCAGGCCTTTGACCACCCTCTTCTGCTTTACCGGAGCGCAAATTGCCGAGCGCACCCACTTCAGTTGGATCTTTCCGCCGCTCGTAACCGTCTTTTTCACCGTCATTGCCAGTTCCTCAATCCTGATGGCCTGCACCCCTGAGTTCTTCTTACAGTTCCTGTTACAGTTCCTGCACCGTCTTGCCGCGCAGCGCAGCCACATCTTCCCGGTTCTTCAATTTTTTTAACGCATCGAAAGTCGCCTTAATGACGTTGTGCGGATTCGTCGTCCCAATCGATTTGGTCAAAACGTTCTGGATCCCCGCCGAAGTCATGACTGCGCGCACCGCGCCGCCCGCAATTACGCCCGTGCCTTGCGGTGCCGGCTTCAGCAGAACTTTCCCTGCCCCATACCGCCCGAGAGACAAATGCGGGATGCTGGTCTGGGTCAGGTTCACGCGGATCAGGTTCTTTTTAGCCGACTCGATCGCCTTGCGGATCGCCTGCGGAACTTCCTTGGCTTTGCCGGAACCATGTCCCACAACTCCCGCACTCGGATCTCCGACCACGACCAGCGCCGCGAACGAAAGGTTCTTTCCGCCTTTGACTACCTTGGTCACGCGATTGATTCCCACCACCTGGTCTTTCAGCTGGTAGGAAGCCGCATCAAGTTTTTTTCTCACTGTTGGCATTGCTGCAAATCCATTCTGGTTCTATTTTCAGCTATGAGCTATTAGCTCTTGGCCTCTAGCTTGAACCTTACGATTTTGCTAACAGCTAAGAGCTAGCCGCTCATAGCTGGTTCTAGAATTTCAATCCCGCTTCGCGCGCCGCATCGGCCAGCGCTTTTACGCGGCCGTGATAAATGTAGCCACCGCGGTCGAACACAACCTTCTCGATTCCCTTGGCCTTGGCGCGCTCCGCGATCGCCTTGCCAACGGCCTTGGCCGAAGCCACGTTGCCGCCGGTTTTCTTTTCGCCTTTCGCTCCTTCAGCCGAGTGCGCCGAGACCAGCGTCTTGCCATGCAGATCGTCAATCACCTGCACGTAAATGTGGTTCAGCGAGCGGTATACGTTCAGCCGGGGCCGTGCGTCCGTGCCCATTACCTTCTTGCGGATGCGTGTGTGCACGTAACGCCGGTTCGTATTTTTCGAGGTCGTTGTCAGCATCTTCTTTTTCCTTCATCCCGGATTTCTATACCGGGCAGGTGCGTCGCACCCAAGCTTCAATATTCAGATCCTTCGCTTCGCTCAGGATAGCGGCAGCGGTCTCCCGCTTCGCTCATGCCCGCTAAACGCCGCTATTTCGCGCCGGTCTTGCCAACCTTCTTCTTGAGACGCTCGCCCACGTAGCGCACGCCCTTGTTCTTGTATGGGTCGGGAGGCCGCAAGCTGCGCATTTCCGCCGCCACTTGTCCCACCTTCTGCCGGTCGATGCCGGTCACAGTCAACCGCGTTTGCTTGGGATCGACGGCCGCATCAACGCCGGTCGGCAGCGGATATTCGATGGGATGCGAGTAGCCCAGCGTGAAAACCACCGTGCCCTTGCCCTTCAGTTCGGCACGGTACCCGATCCCGACAATCTCCAACTCGCGCGTCCAGCCTTTGGTCACGCCTTCAACCGCATTGTTGACCAAAGCCCGCGCCAGTCCATGTACCGCCGCCTGCGAATCGTTCTCGCGGACCGCCAGCAGATGTCCATCCTGTTGCTGAATTTTGATCCCAGCCGGCAGCAGAGTATCGACTTTGCCCTTCGGCCCTTGTACCAGGACCGTGTTCCCTTCGACCTTCACCGTGACCCCTTTGGGCAACGGAATCGGCTTTTTTCCAATTCGTGACATAAATTCTTTGGCCTTCGGCTTCCAGCCATCGCATCTCGCGAATGGCTTTTATCTACGAACTACCAGATCTGACAGAGAAGTTCGCCACCCACGCCTGCCTTGCGCGCCTGACGACCCGTCATGACGCCCTGCGGCGTGGTCAGGATATTGATTCCCAAACCACCCAGCACGCGCGGAATGTCGGAGCGCCGCACATAAACGCGGCACCCGGGCCGGGAAACGCGCTCCAGCTTCGAAATCACGGCCTCGTTGTTGCTCCCATATTTCAGATATACCCGCAGAACCTTATGGCCCTCTTCTTCCGTGGCTTTGAAGTTGGCGATGTACCCTTCTTCTTTCAGAATTCGGGCAATCTCCGCCTTCAGCTTGGAAGCCGGGATATCTACTTTCTGGTGCCGCGCATTCGCCGCGTTGCGAATACGTGCCAGCATGTCTGCGACCGGATCGGTCAACCTCATACGATTTGCTTCTCCTCAACCGCCCGTTAGCTGCGGAACTCGTGCTCTTGTTCCGAAGAACCTGCGGCGGCTATTTCCCCGCCAAATCAATGGCGGGAATGTTCCTCTTACCAGGACGACTTCGAAACCCCGGGAATCTCCCCGCGCAACGCCAACCCGCGGAAACACAGGCGGCAGAGGCCGAATTTGCGGAGAAACGCGCGCGGCCGTCCGCATATCTGGCAGCGGTTGTGCTGGCGCGACGAAAACTTGGGCTTTCTTGCGTCCTTGACTCTTTTTGCTGTAGTTGCCATGAAACCTTTCTGCTTCGCAATAACTCATCGAATCATTGAGTCATTTAATCACTGGTAAATCTCAATCTTGTTGCAATTCACTGATTCAATGCCTCAATGACCCGATGGTTCCATCTCTAAGGTCGAAACGGCATTCCCATGTGCCGCAACAGCGAACGCGCGTGATCATCCGTCTGGGCCGTCGTCACAATGGTGACGTTCATGCCCTTCTGTTTGTCCACCTTCGAGTAATCGATCTCGGGGAAAATCAGCTGATCGTGCAGACCCAGCGTGTAATTCCCCCGCCCGTCGAACGACTTGGTCGAGACCCCGCGGAAGTCGCGCACACGCGGCAGCACCACCGAAACCAGGCGATCGAAAAATTCATACATCCGGTCGCCACGCAGCGTGACCATGGCCCCAATCGGCATGCCTTCGCGGACCTTGAAAGCCGCAATCGATTTTTTCGCCCGAGTCACCACCGGCTTCTGCCCGGTAATCTGACCTAGTTCGTTGACCGCCGGGTCCATGATCTTGGCATTCTGCGTTGCCTCGCCCACGCCCATGTTGACCACGATCTTATGCAGATGCGGGACCGCCATCGGGTTCTCGACCGCGAATTCCTTCATCAAGGTCGGCGCGATCTCTTTGCGGAAGCGCTCTTTCAGCCGCGGAGTTTCTTTGGCGCTGTGCCGCGCCTGCCCCGGCCGCTGCTCTTCCTGCGCGCCACCTTTTTTTTCTTTCTTTTCTTTGGCCATTTCTCAGTTTACCTTCTCTGACTGTGTCGGGAGCCAGTTACTAGCTCTTCGGTCCCAGCTAAAAGCCAAAGGCTGATAGTTGGAAAGCATTCCTACTTGTCCAGCGTCGTCCCGCATTTCTTGCACACGCGCACCTTCTGGTCGCCGCGCATTTCATGCCCAATCCGCACCGGGCCGCAGGTGCCGCAGACCAATTGCACGTTCGAGATCGCAATCCGCGCTTCCTGCTCCGCAATTCCACCCTTGATGTTGCGCTGCGGGTTCGGCCGGACATGCTTTTTCATCAGCATGACGTGTTCGACCAGGATCTTGGCATCATTCGGAAACACGCGCAGCACGCGTCCTTCTTTGCCCTTGTCCCGGCCCGTGATGACTTTCACGTTGTCGTTCCGCCGGATGTCCACTCGCTTATGTTCTGTCGCTACCGTTCTCATCTCAAAAATCCTTCCGATGAATCGTGCTTCGCTCGGTCGCGGCTCAATTACCCATCGACCTGATCACACCATGACCCGATTCTTTACAGTACTTCAGGCGCCAAACTCACAATCTTCAAAAACTTCTTCTCGCGCAACTCGCGGGCCACCGGGCCGAACACGCGCGTTCCCACCGGCTCCCCGGTTTCATTGATCAGCACCGCGGCATTCTGGTCGAAGCGGATGTAGGTCCCATCGCGCCGCCCATATTCTTTACGGGTACGCACCACGACCGCCTTCACCACAGTCCCCTTTTTCACCTGGCCATCGGGCGAAGCTTCCTTCACGCTGGCCGTGATCACATCTCCCAAGCCAGCGCGTAGACCGGTCCCGCCGCCCAGAGGCAGAATCATTTGCAGCTTACGGGCACCGGAGTTGTCGGCAACCTCGAGCATCGTTCTCATCATTACGGCCATAATTCAATCTCCCTCTTGGCGCGGACTACACACCCACTTCGGTCGTCGCTTCCGGCGCCAGCGCAGCCCGCTGCAGGATTTCCACCAGCTTCCAGCGTTTCAGCTTCGACAACGGCCGTGTCTCTTCCAACTTCACGAAGTCGCCGATGTGGGCTTCGCCCTTTTCATCGTGCGCGTAAAACTTCTTGGTCTTCGACACCACGCGTCCGTAGAACGCATGGCTCTTTTGCCGGACCACTTGCACCACAATCGTTTTCTGCATGCGATTGGAGACCACTTTCCCAATCACTTCCTTGTGGTGCGGTGCCGCTGCCGTCTTTTGCGTGCTGGTTTCGGCCATTACTTCTTCTCCGTTGTGCCGCTGGCGGCAAGTTCCCGCTGCCGGGCAATCGTCTTTACCCGGGCAATGTCTTTGCGCAGCCCGCGTACCTTCTTCAGGCTCTCGGTCTGCCCCATGTTCATCTGGAACTTCAGCTTAAACAGCTGATCGTTCAGATCGCGCTCCTGGTGCTGTAACTCTTCGTCGGTAAGATTACGGACTTTGTCCGATTTCATAATCGATTCTCAGTTCTAGTGTGCTGCCGTTTCACGCTTCACAAAAGTCGTGCGCAACGGCAGTTTGTGCGAGGCCAGACGCATGGCTTCGGTAGCGTCCTGCACCGTGACCCCTTCCATCTCAAACAGGATCTTTCCCGGCCGCACCACCGCGACCCAGTGGTCGGGCGCGCCTTTGCCTTTACCCATACGGGTTTCAGCCGGCTTCTTGGTGACTGGCTTGTCTGGAAACAGACGAATCCAGATTTTTCCGCCACGCTTCACAAAACGCGTCATGGCCACGCGACTGGCTTCAATCTGCCGGTCGGTGATCCACCCCGGTTCCAGCACCTTCAATCCGAAGTCGCCGAACGCCAACTGGCTTCCGCGCCACGCCTTGCCAGTCATGCGCCCGCGCTGCTGTTTCCGATACTTCACTTTCTTTGGCATCAACATAACGATTTTTCCTGTAAAGACGCTTACCGCGTCTGCGAGACCCCACCTGCAACGTCCCGCCGCTCAATTCCTAAAACGTCCCGATTAAAACGCTCCCGCTGGCTGCAACCCCGGCTGCCCTTCGCGCTTCTTCTGTGGCAGGATCTCGCCGCGATAAATCCAAACCTTCACCCCAATCGCGCCATACGTGGTGCGCGCTTCCGTGAACCCATAATCGATGTCGGCGCGTAGCGTATGCAGCGGCAATCGTCCCTGTAAATACCATTCCGACCGCGCGATTTCGTTTCCGTTCAATCGTCCGCTCACTCGAACTTTGATTCCCTTGCATCCGAAGCGCAACGCCGAATCCACTGACTTCCGCATCGCCCGGCGGAACCCCACACGCTTTTCCAGTTGCAGCGCGATCGACTCCGACACCAACTGCGCATCCAACTCCGGCTTGTGGACTTCCTGGATATCGATGAACACATCGCGGCCATTCATGCGCTTCTGCACGTCCGCTTTGAGTTTGTCGATCTCCGCGCCCTTGCGCCCAATGATGATTCCTGGACGCGCCGTTTTAATGATGACCCGCAGCTTGTTGCCGGGACGCTCAATTTCAATCGAACTGACGCCCGCCGACTTCAGCTTTTCTTTCAGCTCGGCTTTCAGCTTGACGTTTTCCAACAGTTGTTTGTCGTAACCCCGCTCGGCAAACCACCGCGACTTCCACGGCTTGGTATAGCCGAGGCGAAAACCATAAGGATGGACTTTTTGTCCCATCGTATCTCCTAAAATTCAGCGCTACTTCTTGGCTCCAACTGCCTTTTTCTTCGGTGCCGATTTCTTCTTCGCTACAACCTTGCGCGGCGCCGCCCTTTTCGCCGGCGCTTTGCCGCCCGTCGCCGGTTCTTCACCGACGACTGTCGCCAGCGACTCGTGCCCGTTTTTGCCCCGCTCCGCCAGTGCGATCTCGATATGCGAAATACGTCGCACAAAGCGGAACGCCCGACCCATTGGCGCGGGACGAATCCGCTTCATCCGCGGACCGTCATTCGCGATTGCACGCTTCACGTATAGGTTGTCCACATCGACATCGATACCCTTCTCGGAATTCAGATAGTTCACATTCTGAATCGCCGAGCGCAACAACTTTTCGACAGTCGGGGCCACTCGCTTGTTGGTGAACGCCAGCACGTTCAGCGCTTCTTCCACACGCCGTCCCTTGATCAGGTCCAACACCAGCCGCGCCTTTTGCGGCGTCACACGCATGAACCGGGCTTCTGCTCGAAATTCCATATCGTTTATCTCTTCCGTTCAAAATCCAATTCGACCGACTACTTCGCCGGTGCCGAAGCTGCCGGCGTTGGAGCACCCGGTCCGCCTGGCGCCGCTGCCGGACGCGCCGCCGTTTCCGTGGCCGCCCGCATTGAGTGCCCTTTGAACTGGCGGGTGAAACTGAATTCGCCCAGCTTGTGTCCGACCATGTTCTCGGTCACATACACCGGAATAAATTTCTTTCCGTTGTGCACCGCGATCGTGTGGCCCACAAATTCCGGAGTCACCGTCGAGCGCCGCGACCATGTCCGCAGCACTTTCTTTTCATTCCGCGCGTTCATGCCTTCTACCCGCGTTTGCAGGAAGCCATCGACGAACGGTCCTTTTTTCGTTGAACGTGCCATAAATTCAGCTCTTAACCTTCTCTGCTCCTCCGCTTGTCATTCCGAGCGGAGAGAGGAATCTGTTTTTACTTCGAACGCCGGTTCACAATGAAGGCATCCGTCCGCTTATTGTTGCGCGTCTTGTATCCACGCGTCGGCTGCCCCCACGGCGTCACCGGATGCCGTCCGCCAGAGGTCTTGCCTTCGCCGCCGCCATGCGGATGGTCGACCGGGTTCATCGAAACGCCGCGGTTATGCGGACGCTTTCCCAACCACCTCGACCGCCCCGCCTTGCCGATCGTCACATTCTCGTGATCGAGGTTCCCCACCTGTCCAATCGTCGCCATGCAATCCTGTGCAACTTTGCGAGTTTCGCCGGAAGGCAGTTTCACCAGAGCATAGTCGCCTTCTTTGGCGACCAACTGCGCCGCTCCGCCCGCCGAGCGCACCATCTGCGCGCCTTTGCCCGGCCGCAACTCGACGTTGTGAATCATCGTGCCAGGCGGAATATTCCGCAGTGGTAACGCGTTCCCCACAAGAATGTCAGCCTCGGGCCCGCTGACGATCTTCTGTCCAACCTTCAATCCGTTGGGCTGAAGAATGTAGCGTTTCTCGCCGTCCGCGTAGCTCAGAAGCGCGATGCGCGCCGAGCGGTTCGGATCATACTCAATCGTGCTGACCGTCGCGGGAATCCCGATTTTGTCGCGCTTGAAATCGATGATGCGCAGCTTGCGTTTGTGTCCGCCACCAATGAATCGCATGGTGGTGTCGCCCGAGTTGCGCCGCCCGCCGGTGCGCTTCTTCGGCTCCAGTAAAAGCTTGTACGGCTTCGTGGACGTGATGTCGTCATTGACCAGCGTCGTACGATAGCGCAACGTCTCGGTAGTCGGTCGATAAGTTTTAATCGGCATAAAAAACTCTCAGCTCTTAATTTCCACCCGTTTGTCACCATCCGCTAACGACCAACGACGAACGGCCAACGACGGTTTTATAGATTTTGTGCGTACTCCGGCATCTTCTCTCCGGACTTCAACCGCACGTACGCCTTCTTCCAATCCGGACGATAACCGGTAAACTTCCCCCGCCGCCGCTCTTTTCCCGGATACGTCGCCGTGCGCACCGAATGCACTTTGACTTTAAAAATCGTCTGCACCGCCTGCCGGATCTCGGTCTTGGTCGCCTGCGTCGCCACCTGAAACACCAGCGTGTTCTGGTTTTCCTTGATGGCCAGGCCCTTTTCCGTGATCACTGGCCGCCGCAAAATCTGATATGCGGATTTCATTACGCCACCTCCGCCGCTTTATCGTGCCGCGCCCGGCGTCGCGGTGCGCGTGCCGCTTTCTTCTCCGGCTCGCCCTCGCCCGCCTTCTTCTGTCGCTTCGAAACCGAACCCTTCAGCGAAATCTGCAGCTTCTCAATTGCCGGCTGCGAGAAAATCGCCCGGTCATAGCGCAACAGATGGTAAGGATGTACATCGCTTCCGCTCACCAATTCAATCCCATCCAAATTGCGCGAACTCAGCTCCAGGTTGCGGTTCGCGTGCTTCGCATCTTCCACCAGCAGCGCCGTGGCACCGACTTTGAACTTGTCCAGAATTTCACGGAATGCCTTGCTCTTGATTTCCTTGACATCAAACGCGTTCACCACAATCAGCTTGCCATCGGCAAACTTCGCCGCCAGCGCGGAACGCAGTGCGCCCAGCAGCTTTTTCTTTGGAAACGTGTAGTCATACGAGCGCGGTTGCGGACCATGCACCGTCCCGCCGTGCCGCCACAGTGGCGAACGGATCGACCCGACGCGCGCCCGCCCCGTGCCTTTTTGCTTCCACAATTTCTTGCCGGCGCCGGAAACCAGTTTCTTGTTCTTGGTGGCGTGGGTGCCTGCGCGCTGCGATGCGCGATAGTGCTTCACCGCTTCCCAAAGCAGGTCTTCGTTCACTGCGCCGAAAATCTCATCGGCCAGTTCCAGCGTCCCTACCTTCGCCCCACTCAAATTATGAATATCAATCGTTGCCATATTCTTCTCGTCTAATCGCTCGCTACGACACGCCGTCCGATGCAGGCACCAGCATCTTCCCCGCGCCTCCGAACTAGCCCTTCTTGGCCGCGCGTTTCGCTGCCTTCAACGGATCAACCGTGGCCGATCCTGCAAATCCACGACGCTCACGCGGCGCTTTCTTCGCTTTGGTAATAATCAGATAACCGCCATTCGGTCCCGGCACACTGCCTTCGACGACCAGCAGATTATCTTCTTTGTCAACGCCCAGGACCCGCAGGTTGCGCACCGTCACGCGGTCCACACCCATGTGTCCGGACATTCGCATTCCCTTAAACACGCGCGACGGAAATGCCGAAGAACCAATCGAACCCGTAATTTGAAACATCGAGCCGTGCGACTTCGGACCGCCGGCGAAGTGGTGCCGCCGCACTACACCCGCAAAGCCGCGTCCCTTGCTGATTCCGACGATATCGACAAACTTCTCACCGTCGAAAATGTCCACCAGCACCCGGTCGCCCGCCTTGACCGCGCTATTGCTCTCGCCAGCCTCGTCCGCTTCCACTGGCACTTCGCGCATGAACTTCACGGGAGGCAGATTGTTCTTGCCCAGGTGGCCCTTCATCGGCTTGGTCAGCCGCGATTCTTTTACAAACTCCACCAGGCCAATCTGCGCCGCCACGTAGCCGTCGCGCGTCTGGCTCTTGTGCTGTGTAATCACGCAAGGCCCGGCCTGCAAAACTGTTGCGGGATGTACGTCGCCCTTATCGTCGAAGAGCTGCGTCATGCCAACTTTTTTTCCTAATATTCCTGCTACTCGCGCCATCTTTTTCTCCATCCCAGCTTGGCTCGCCGATCACAAAACGACGGCTATTGGCTGGGGCTGGTTGTTCGTCTTTGGCCAACGACCAGCGACGAACGACCAACGACTATTTATGCTCTTTTCCAAACGCCTTAATCTCAACGTCCACGCCCGCCGGCAGATCGAGCTTCATCAGCGCGTCCACCGTCTGCTGCGTCGGCTCCAAAATGTCCAGCAGCCGTTTGTGCGTGCGGATCTCAAACTGCTCACGGGACTTCTTGTCTACGTGCGGCGAACGCAGCACGCAGTACTTGTTCTTCATCGTGGGCAATGGAATCGGCCCCGCGATCTGCGCGCCAGTACGCTTTGCCGTATCCACGATTTCCCCCGTCGACTGGTCCAGTACACGGTAGTCGTAGGCCTTTAACCGGATGCGAATTCTTTCTTTTCCAATCACGTTGAGGCTCTCTCCAACCCCTCCCGGCTAACCCGGAAGGAAAGATCTGGCGGCAAGCTGCAAGCCGCGAATTTAAAGTGTGAGGACGAGCAGTCGCCCATCCTCTAAGGTTTCTTTTCTTACTGCACGATCTCCGAGATCGTTCCTGCTCCTACGGTGTGACCGCCTTCGCGGATGGCAAACCGCAAGCCTTTTTCCATCGCCACCGGCGTGATCAGCTCAATCACCAGGCTGACGTTGTCTCCCGGCATCACCATCTCCGTGCCTTCCGGCATCTCCGCCACCCCCGTCACGTCCGTGGTCCGCAGATAAAACTGCGGCCGGTATCCTTTGAAGAACGGCGTATGCCGCCCGCCTTCTTCCTTCGTCAGAATGTAGACCTCAGCCTTGAACTTGGTGTGCGGCGTAATCGATCCCGTCTTTGCCAGCACCATGCCGCGCTCCACATCTTCTTTCGCAATGCCGCGCAGCAGCAAGCCGGCGTTGTCGCCCGCCATGCCTTCGTCCAACTGCTTCTTGAACATTTCTACGCCCGTCACCACCGTCTTGCGGGTGTCGCGGAAGCCCACAATCTCCACTTCCTCGCCCACCTTCACCTTGCCGCGCTCGATCCTGCCCGTCACCACCGTGCCGCGTCCCTGAATCGAAAAAATGTCTTCAATCGGCATCAGGAACGGCTTGTCCAAGTCGCGCGCCGGCTGCGGAACGCTCTTGTCCACCGCCTCCATCAACGCGTCAATCTGCTTTTCCCACTTCTCTTCCCCGTTCAGCGCGCCCAGCGCCGACAAGCGCACTACCGGCAAGTCGTCGCCTGGAAACTGGTACGACTTCAACAGCTCGCGCACTTCCAGTTCCACCAGGTCCAGCAGTTCGGGATCGTCCACCGCATCGCATTTGTTCAACGCCACCACAATGTAGGGCACGCCGACTTGCCGCGCCAAAAGCACGTGTTCGCGGGTCTGCGGCATCGGACCATCGGTCGCCGCCACTACGAGTATGGCACCATCCATCTGCGCCGCGCCCGTAATCATGTTCTTGATGTAGTCCGCGTGACCGGGGCAATCCACGTGCGCATAATGACGGTTCTTGGTCTCATACTCCACGTGCGCCGTGGCGATCGTGATGCCGCGGGCTTTTTCTTCCGGAGCATTATCGATCGAATCGAACGACCGGAACGCGATCTTCGGATTGTTCTTCGACAACACCTTGGTGATCGCCGCCGTCAACGTCGTCTTCCCGTGGTCAATGTGACCAATCGTCCCCACGTTGCAGTGCGGCTTATTGCGCTCAAATTTTTCCTTCGCCATTTCCGTTCCCTCTTGTAACGCCGGCGGCGCCAGCTATCTGGCGGGCATCCTGCCCGCGTTTACCGAAAATCTATTTCGCCGTTCCCTGCACCCGCGCAATGATCTCTTCCGAAACCGACCGTGGCGCTTCTTCGTAGCGCGCAAAGTGCATCGAGTATTCGGCGCGTCCCTGAGTGCTTGAGCGCATGTGCGTCGCGTAGCCAAACATTTCAGCCAACGGCACAATCGCCTTAATCACCTGCGACCCCGCGCGATGCTCCATACCTTCAATGCGCCCGCGCCGCGAGCTCAAGTCGCCCATAATTACGCCCGCGTAATCCTCCGGCGTCACCACTTCGACCGCCATCACCGGCTCCAACAGCACCGGAGAAGCCTTGCGCGCAGCCTCTTTAAACGCCATCGAGCCGGCAATCTTGAACGCCATTTCGTTCGAATCCACATCGTGATAGCTGCCGTCATACAGAATGGCCTTCACATCCACCATTTCATACCCAGCCAGAATGCCGCCTTCCATGGCTTCCTTAATTCCCTGGTCGATCGGCTTGATGTATTCCTTCGGGACCGAGCCGCCGATGATGTCGTTGACGAACTCGTATCCCTTGCCCGGCTCCTGCGGCTCCAGCCGGATCTTCGCGTGACCATACTGACCGCGGCCACCGGTCTGCCGTATGTACTTGCCTTCGGCTTCCGACTTCCTGCGGATCGTCTCGCGGTACGCCACCTGCGGCTTGCCAACGTTCGCCTCAACCTTATACTCACGCATCATACGGTCGACGATGATCTCCAGATGCAACTCGCCCATGCCGCTGATGATGGTTTGCCCGCTGTCGGGATCGGTGTGAACCTTAAAGGTAGGATCTTCCTGCGCCAGCCGAGCCAGCGCCATGCCCATCTTTTCCTGGTCGGCCTTGGTCTTCGGCTCAACCGCAACATCGATGACCGGGACCGCAAACTCAATCGACTCCAACAGCACCGGATGGCCCTCGTTGCAGATGGTGTCGCCCGTGCCCACATTCTTCAGTCCGACTACGGCGCAGATATCGCCCGCCAGGATTTCCTGAATGTCTTCGCGCTTGTTGGCATGCATCTTCAGCAGGCGGCCAATGCGCTCGTGCCGCTGTGTGCGGGCATTCATCACCGACTCGCCCGACTTCAATTGTCCCGAGTAAACCCGGATGAACGTCAACTGACCGACATAAGGATCGGCCATGATCTTAAAGGCCAGCGCCGCGAACGGCTCTGAATCCGACGGCTTGCGGATAACGATCTCGCCCGGCTTGTCCGGGTTCGAGCCCGTAACTTCGCCGGCATCGAGCGGCGATGGCAGAAAGTCGACGACCGCGTCCAGCAACGGCTGGATGCCTTTGTTCTTGAACGCCGTTCCCACCACCACCGGAAATACTTTCAAATCAATGGTCGATTTGCGCAGCGACGCCCGCAACTCATCCGGAGTGATTTCTTCGCCTTCCAGGAATTTATGCAGAAGATCGTCGTCGTTCTCGGCGACCGTCTCCACCAACTGCGCCCGGAAAGCTTCCGCTTTTTTCTTCAGCTCGGCGGGAATTTCTTCCGTCGCGTATTCCGCTCCAATCGTGTCGTCGTGCCACACGATCGCCTTCATGGAGAGCAGATCGACCACACCTCTGAACTTGTCTTCCTGTCCGATGGGAATCTGAATGGCGACGGGTTTCGCGCTCAAACGCTTGCGGAGGGTATCGATGGCATGCTCATAATCGGCGCCCATCTTGTCGATCTTATTAATGAAACAAATGCGCGGCACACCGTACTTATCGGCCTGACGCCATACTTTTTCGGACTGCGGCTGCACCCCGTGCACCGCGTCAAACACCGCTACCGCGCCATCCAGCACACGCAACGAACGTTCCACTTCCGCCGTGAAGTCGACGTGACCGGGAGTATCGATAATATTGATGCGGACGTTGCGCCATGTGCAGGTGGTCGCCGCGGAGGTAATCGTGATGCCGCGCTCCTGCTCCTGCTCCATCCAATCCATCGTGGCCGTGCCTTCGTGCACCTCTCCGATGCGGTGCGTCTTTCCCGTATAGAACAGGATGCGCTCCGTCGTAGTGGTCTTACCGGCATCAATGTGCGCCATGATGCCGATATTTCTGCAACGCTCTAATGGAACTGTTCTGGCCACGACTGTTCTCTACTCTTTCTGGGGCTCTGATCCTAAACTTTGTAATCTCGTAATCAGCTGTTAGCTCTCACTTGTGTAGTCGAAGACCTTCGAATCATTCGCAGTAGTCTGCAATTGCCTGATTACTCGATTTTCCAGTTACTCAATGCCGTTCTTTACCACCGGTAGTGCGCAAAAGCCTTGTTCGCTTCCGCCATACGGTGAACGTCTTCCTTCTTCTTGATCGCCGCGCCTTTGCCGTTCGCCGCGTCGAGCAATTCATTGCTCAATTTGTCGATCATGCCCTTCTCGCCTCGACCGCGCGAGTAGGTCAAAATCCAGCGGATCGCCAGCGACGTGCGCCGGTCCGCATTCACTTCGACGGGCACCTGGTAGTTCGCGCCGCCCACGCGACGGGTCTTCACTTCCAGCAGCGGCTTGCAGTTCTCCACCGCCTTTTTGAAGAGCTTCAAGGCTTCGTCGCCGCCCTTTTCCTGGAGGCGCGTCAGCGATTCGTAAACAATGCCTTCCGCCTTGCTCTTCTTCCCGCCCCACATCATGCAGTTGATGAACTTCGTCACCAGGTCCGAGCCGTAAACCGCATCGGCTTCCACGGTCCGCTTTGCGATATGTCCTTTTCTAGGCATTCAACTTTTAACTCCGTAAAGACGTTGCTTGCAACGCCTCGCTCTCTGCCGCCAATTCCAATTCCCTACGCCTTCGGTCGCTTCGCTCCATACTTCGAGCGGCTCTGCTTGCGGCCCGCTACGCCCACCGCGTCCAGCGTCCCGCGCACCACGTGATATCGAACTCCCGGCAGGTCTTTCACACGGCCCCCGCGGATCAGCACGATCGAGTGCTCCTGCAGGTTGTGACCTACGCCAGGAATGTAGGTGGTCACTTCAATTCCATTGGTCAAACGGACACGCGCCACTTTCCGCAACGCCGAGTTCGGCTTTTTCGGGGTCTGCGTATATACGCGAGTGCAGACGCCGCGCTTTTGCGGACATCCCTGCAACGCCGGACTCGCCGTCTTATACCGCGGCCGCTTCCGGCCCGACTTCACCAACTGATTAAAGGTAGGCACTCGTCACTGCTCCTCAGCTCACGCCCATCCCACACACGCACAAACGCGCGCACGGAACTGCGCCGCTCAATCTTTCCCTGATTTCAGGGGCTGACCGGCTCTACGCCAGCCATGAATCCGCCACACAAACAGCGGAGAATTTCCTGCGCTTCGGACTTTCGCCTTCGACGGTGACGCCACGCCCAAACTCTCGGGAGGCGCTCCGTTTCGTCGGCCCCGTCCTGCATAGCCCTTTCACTGGGGAAAGGTACGCGCAGGGCGTTTCAGCGAGGGCACCTTTCAAATGCAAGCATCGAAAGATGTATATCTCTACGGCTAGCTGCTTTTTGTGGCCTTTCGCGCACGAAACCAGCGCAGCGAAGAAAACCGGCGCAACACAGACAAGCCAGAATGAACTCGCGGAACCTTATGAATATAACAAGTTGGTTCCCACAACGTCAACACCTTGATTTCCCGGCCTCCGCTAAGGGCAAATTCATTGGGGGTCGGCGGGACGTTTGATATGAAGGATGGCATGTTATATGAAGGATGGCGCGAGAGCCGACATAAAACCTACGAAAAGCCGCAAAACCCGAGAAATGTTCCACGTGGAACATATCGTCATCACGTTGACGACAAGACAACATTGTCATGATGTGCAAGTCTAAGAAAACACACTAGAAAAAGGCGCGGCTCCGGACGAGGGTTGGACCGCTGCGGGTGCCACCATTGAGAGTGAACCGCTGCGGTTGTCGGATGGTCAGACCGGCGGGCACCCTGGGACGGCCCGCGCACTTGGAGGATCCAGTTGCGCCGAGGTTCGGACTTGGTGGACTCGGATTCGTCACGCTTCCTATCGCCGGTCACCATCAGAACTCGTAGTGGAGGGCGAGAGTCACCATGTTGGCATGAAAATTTCTGGGCAACGTGGGGCCGACCGGGCCATCCTCGCCGTATCCGTAATAGTTCCAGCCGCCCTTCCATGTCCATCCGGGATGAATCATCCAAGCCAGGTTCAACAGGGGAGACTGGTAATGGGATTGGAGCGAGCCGGGAACTTCCAGTGGATTCAAGAACTCAGTGGTGCCGTTAACGGCGCTGATTTGGTAACCAGCATTGGCGCGTAGCGTTTTGATGGGGGCAAACATCACAGAAAATGATCCGTATTCGGTGGGGGCGTCGTAATAGCCGGTTCCAAGATTGGTGTTGGTGCCGCAGTCGGCGGGAGCCGCACCGGCGCCGGGTCCGACGGGAGCGGGAGTCGCAGCGTAGCATATTGTGGTCTGCGAGAAAATATCAGCATAACCGTAGTTCAGATCTAATCCATAGCGCGGACTGGGGGTGATGGACGCTCCGAAAGTGAGACTCCGGATGTGATCGAGGTGATCCACTAGAAATATGTTGTCTCTTCGTTCGAGATCGTTGAAGCTCCCGGTAATCGTGGCCCATTCTCTTGGCTTATAGCGCGACTGGAAATGGTAGTGGTAGAGCTGCCGCGGGCTGATCTGGGTGTAGGCTTTGTCGTCGTAAGAAGATTCGATAGTCGCATTCATCCTCCACCGACGGGTAGGCCGTAAAGTGAACCCGAGGATTGCTGCATTTTCGTGAATCGGGAAGGTATACGAGGTTCCGGTCGGCAGCGCGTCTGTAGACAAGGGCATAACCCAGGTGATGTCTCGTTCCTGATAGCGATAACCGAGCGAAATGCTGAATATGGAGAAAGGCTCCCAAGTCCCGGTCACCGTGTTGGTCTTCGTCTTCATGCCCATGAAAGTAGGAGCGAAGGTTGGGGATGGCGGCTGAGCCGGACCGGGGGGCAGCAGCATGGAAGTACCGAGGAAATCAACCTCGTTGAGATTGGTAAGGGCAGGTTCGCGGAAATCCAGGAAGTCGAACTGGTCGGCTAGACTGAATTTCTCGGAAATCTGCCAGATGATGCCGAAGTCCGCAGACACGTCGATCCTCTTTCCGTTCGCGTAGCCGGTGGTGTCAAAGACCCGCTTCCCCATATTGTCGAGCCCATTGAAATATTCGTTGTAGTCGGGAAGGCTCATGTTGCCTCCCGTATAGCGCAAATCACCATTTATCTGGACGTTCTTGAGACTGGAGCTCTGGAAGCGGAATTGCTCGGTCGGCATCAGAGTGCGAGTTGGTGCAAAACGCGAATACTGAAGGTATCCACTGCACGTCGGGTTGGCGGTGGGCGGGGTGGTTGCAATGCTGACAATGGGCGGATTCCCGTCACCGCAACTTGGCGGCTTTTGATTGTCGAAGCCCAGAGTAACCGGCATACCATTGGCGAGCTGCAGGCCCAATCCGGCCAACCCCCAGTCGGTGTCGCCCTTGTAGTGCATCACAGTCTCTTCGAACGTAAACATGGTCTGCCGGATCGGCTTCCAGTCGACAGCCCCCGTCCAGGTGTCGGTACTGTTCCGCCAATTCTGAAGGTACAGGGCCTCGGCTCCGTTGTGTTGGGAGCTATAGCTCGGTCCTTCATCGGTGTTATGCGAGTATCCGGTATGGATACTGATCTTAGAAATCGGGAACAACGTCAGGCCTACATCCGTCATCCGACGCACCGTGTTGAACAGATGCGGAGAATTATCAACTTGCGGAAAGGTGTAGCCGTTCGAGGTAACGCCGGCCGGGACAAGGGGATTATCGAGAAGATCGTAATCGAAATACTGGCGGTCGCGGCGGAAGAGCCCTTGAAATCTGTAGAGTTTGCCCTTGGAAATGCGTAATGTCGTGACGTTGTAGGGATCGCCCCCGTAGCCGCTGCTGCTTTCGCTTAAGTCATCAAAGATAGAATGGTTGGTATTCGCGACCGCGTGAATATCAAAGGTCTGGCTTAGAATGCGGGGGCCCGTCTGTAGATTGACCAGCGTGTCATACATCGCGCCGCTACCGGAAGTATCGACGACCCGCACACCCAGGTCGACGGATTGATGGATCGCATAGCCGTCGGTGATGGTTTCCTTCGGCTGCGGTTCTTGCGCCACCACACCGGCGGAAAACAAGAAAGGGACGAATGCCAGCCCTATACGACGTACGACAAGGGCCCGCCGAACCCGTCTAACGATCCTGCTCCGAGGACGAGAATGCGTCATAGGTCACCTCTTCATCCAACAAAATCCATCACCTGAAAAAGTTGAAGGTTGCATTTGAGCCGTGAATCTGACTGTGGCAGTTGGTGCAGGGAGTGTATTGCGCGGCCTGGTTGTGCACCGGCCCTCCCTGCTCCGAGACGGCATTGGGAAACGCTTTCAGGTTGGTGGCCGAGTGGCACTGCAAGCACAGCGTGTTTATGTTGCTAACATTCAGCAGGCGCGGGTTAGGAGACCCATGCGGCGAATGGCATGCGATGCAGCCCTCGGCTTTGACCACGGGATGCTCAAACACGAACGGACCCGCGGTCTCAGAATGGCACTTGCTGCAAATGGCGTTTTGATCGGCAGTCGACTTCAACTGCTTGGCTTTGAAGGTGCCATGCGGGTCGTGACAATCGCTACAGGTGATCAGCCCTTCGTCCACCTTGTGATGGAAGGGTTGCGCGAACGCCGGTTTCACATCAGTGTGGCAGGAATAGCAAAGCTGAGGTTGCGAAACTTTGAGTAGACTTGCTTCGCTCTTAGGAGCATGCGGGCTGTGACAGTCGATGCAAGTTACCTTGGCTTGGCCGTGAGGTGAGCGTTCGAAGTTCGGATGGGCTCCGGAATGGCAGGTCAAACAGCGTGCGTCAACTTCCTTCGGAGAAGCTGTCTCAAAAATGAAAATCTTGGTCTTGTCGCCACCGCCTGCTACGTGATCGGCACCGGGCCCATGGCACCCTTCGCAACCCTGATGGGAAGGGCCGCCTTTGGTGTCAAGCGTCGTCTTCCAGTGCGGCGTCCTCGCCCACTGATTGTAGAGTTCTTCGTGACACGCCTTGCATGTGTCCGAGCCTACATATTTCGGATCTTCAGGCAGTGATGCAGGAGGCTTGGTCGCATTGGGCGCGCTACTGGATTGGTTCTTTGCTCCAGTCGACTCCTGCGCCTGACTCACAGACGGTGCAGAGCAACACAGGAACAAGAAGGAGAGCAGGACGAAAAGCGGGATGCTGGGTTTCATCTGCATGAAACACTCCCTTCCTCGTACACAAGTCCGAAACTAAGCGGCCTAGATGAATGTGAACGGAGCAGCATAACAACGAGCATAAGATCAAACCTGAGCAGAAGTGCACACTTTTGGCCATGTATGCAAAAACAAATCGCAAGCGCGGCCCATTATGGGAAATGCGGAAATTTATCCAAATATTGGACAGATCAGTTGTCCGCCGCCGATGCGCCGAGTGCAAGAATGACAAACCTTAACGCAAGCCAGCCAGCCTTCAATTACAAATCACCAATTACAAATTTCCATTCCGAATCTGCTCGCGCGCGGGTTGCTCCAACGATCCTGGCTTTTAGAAATCCAAAATTGAGACACCTAAAATCTTACGCAGCGTCGCTGCCCGCATCCCATCTGGACGTTTTCTTTGAAAATGAGCAAAACTGAACAGCCAACAATTCATCGTCAGAAGTATCTTCTCGGAAGTCAGTTAAATCCTCTGAGGCGCAACGTCTCAGCCCTACTATAGAAAACCCAACCTCGGGCAGAGGTTGGGATTTCGCTTTTTGCCCCGGCCGGAGCGGTGAATTCTGCGGCTACTGCATGGGAAACGAGCGCACGCGGCGCGGCCCTTCGCCAGCCCCCAATTACAAATCACCAATTACCAATTACAAATTCTTCCGCGCCTGGCCAAGCCTTTGATCTCCCTGGCATCACCCACACAGTGGGGTGCCCCGTTCCTTCGCGTTTTTTGCGAAGGGGCGGGAGTCGGAAATGCCGTCCCTCGGCCGGCATATGCCGCGGGCGAAAATATCCGCGTTTCTCCACGACCGCATGACCCCCAATTCTCCAGAAACATCGCTTAGACAAATGAACGCAGATTTTCAATTCACACAGGAGAGAGTTCAAATGAATCAATCACGAAAGATGAACCAGTTCTTCAAACCCTGCATGATGGCGGCTCTGGCCGCTATCCTGTTCGTTGTGTACCCCACTAAGAGCTTTGCCCAGGGAGATTGCAGTACTTATGCCTACTGCAACCCCACCACTGGCTACGAAATAGGTGGGTCGGTCGTGCTCGATTTGCCTGGCGCCAATAGCCTCGCTGTGGGCACCGGAACGCTCCTTTCTAACGCCGCGATCGATAACACGGCGGTGGGCGCATCGGCTCTGCAAGCCAACACAAGCGGTCCTCACAACACCGCGGTAGGTGAGGTTGCGCTGGTTTCAAACTCCACTGGAGGCGACAATACATCGGTGGGTACCGGTTCACTCTTCTTCAATACCACCGGTTCGGGCAACACGGCTCTCGGTTACGGCGCTTGTCAAAGTGTCACAACCGCAAACAGCGTCGTCTGCATTGGGCCCAGCGTCACCGGAGCCAATGTCTCTAACACTACCTACGTCTCGGGTATCTACAATGTAAGGATCCCGGGCAAAGGCAATCCTCTGGTCTGCATCGACAAGGCGGGGCAGCTGGGGACTAAGGGCTGCGCAGCGCAAGGAAAGCCCTCCAGACAGCAAGACGCGGTCAACCAACAACTGCAGCAGGAAATTGCGGATTTACAACAGCGCCTGGTGCAGATGGAGTCGCTCATCGCGAAAGCATCAAAGTAGCAAGCCAGCATCTCGATGAGGTTTCCCACTGACGGTTGCCCCAACCTTTGCGGTTTGAAGGTTGGGGCAACTGTTTGAGGCCAGACCCCAGCCCGAGAAACCACTTACGATTCCGTTCCAGAACTGATCTCATAAATGATTCGCGGAAAGACACGCCTTCACAGGCTGCGGAAAAACCCCATTTCTTGTCTTCTGGTCGCGAACGGGGAGGGCACGAGTTTTACTCGTGCCGCTAAGTCGTTGAAAATGTCTCCGCGCTTTAGGCCCGCGGGGGGAAACCGGGGACGGGGGAAACCTGGGGACAAATTACAAATCAGCAATCTCCATCCTGGATTGTCATTCCGAGCCGTTTCGCAGCCGCGCTTCATCGCGGCGAGAACGAGCGAGGAATCTGCTGTCCGCGCCGCTACCTGGAGGGTAAACCTCGCGCTCACTCGGAGGCAGGCCCAGGCTTTTGATCTCCCTGGCATCACCAAGCACAGTGCGGTGCACCGTTCCTTCGCGTTCTTTGCGAAGAGCCTGCCCTGAGCGGAGCCGAAGGGGGCGGGAACCACGAACGCTTACGCAACGGGCTTCTACAAAACGGACAAGAGTTGCGTCGGCAGCATCGCGCCTCGGCTCCGCTATACGACGCGGGCTTCATCGTGGCGCGATCGACTGCCCCAGCCTTCGCTAAAGGGCGCGAAAGGCCGGGCCACCCGCTAATTCATAAGTAGATCGAGAAAAATCAAAACTTAAGGGTGGGCCAGCCCCCAGAATCGTAGAATCCGACAGGCCTACTTTGGACGCAACTCTTTCAGGATGTCGACTACAGAGCTAAGGTCCTTGGTCGAGAAAATTTCTGGAACCGATAGATACTTTGTGCCCGGCAAAAGCAGGTTGGCCGCCTTTTCCAATAGATCGAAATTGTCACCGGCAAGGCAAAGCGCATCTGCAAATGCAACGAATCTCGCCGCCAGTTCGATCTCAACAAAAGCGGCGCGGCCGATGAGAAAGCAAGCAAAGAGGACGGCAAGCAGGCTGAGAGCGAATCCCAATCGATAAAGCTCGATGTCGGGTGCTCATTCGAATCAACGGCAGGTGCCGTAACAAATGCTCTTGGCGCGGGGGACTCCATTGCAATAGTGTGGATGGCAGCCAACGTGCGGTTCGCAATAAGCGGAAGAGATGATACGTTCCACCAGAATCAGAGTCGCCAAAGAAAGCCACCCAAATGCCATATAACGAGCACGCGTTGCCCTGCATCGCAAAGAAAATTCGATCGTCATCTCTATCCGTCGCCAACCTT
The DNA here is from genome assembly GCA_963700175.1 of Terriglobales bacterium. Taxonomy (GTDB): domain Bacteria; phylum Acidobacteriota; class Terriglobia; order Terriglobales; family Acidobacteriaceae; genus DASVWZ01. Next base: position 1,589,187 of record CAVOWN010000015.1, on the reverse strand, counting down.
TTCTTGAAAGTTCGGCGCTCTTCTCAGCCAACTCCTGAACTTCGGTTAACAGATTGATGTCTTTTTGCCTGCTCTCATAAATTCTCCCAGGCCGCTCCGCAATCGCTCTCAGGATATTTGTGCACAGATCGTGATCGGAGTCGGATTTCGCTATCGCCGGCAGCGATTTTTTCCATTTCTCGTTTGTACCCTTCAAACGCGGTTGAGATGGCCTCCTTGTAAGCGTAGTCCTCTTCCATGCGCACTGACATCATGTAATTACGCCCAGCGTAGATCGCCAACCAAATGATCGGCAATACTATCTGAAGGCGCAGGGCCGAACTTCGCCAGCGGCGTTCCACGACTTATCCGCGGGATGAGCCCACCCTATCGCAGAAAGGAACGAGGGTATCCCAAGGACAAACAAGAGGCCGATGCAGATGACGAACGTCCCAGAGCCATTGCTTTTGCGGACGGTCAAAGCGTGACCGCTGCTTGTTGAACGATGACGCAAGGCCACGCTGGTCGTCCCGGAAGCAGTCCATCCACTTTCTTAATTAGGTCCTGCAGCTCCTCGTAGAGTACATCCCTTCCGTGACCCGTGGAGATTTCGTCGCTCTTCGTAAGGTGCTGCAAAATTTCCTTCGGCCCTCCTGCGCCGTCTGGGCCTCAGTCAATAAAGCCTGGGTCGCTGCGACGGTTTGATTAGTGGCGCTGAGGTCTGCAGACGCGGCGGTCGCCGACTCCGCAGCTTCCGAGGCCGAGTTTTGGTCTTTCCAAGCGCTGAAGCCCGCATCGGACGCACACTGAACGGTGGCTACGGCTGAGGCCGCCGCCGCCCTAGCTTGGATGTCGGCGGACTCCTTCGACGTTTCGATCTCCTTGAGCCGACTCGCACCTGCTTCTGCGTCCTTAGCAATAACGGTTGCCGCATGTTCGACGGTGGCCGCAGCCTGATCTGCATCCTTGCGCCGAGCTTCGATAGCTTTCGCGTCCGCGTCAAAGTGGCTTTAGCAGTATTAAGGGCCGCGAGCGCCTCGTCTGATCGTTGCTTATTCTGGCCAATTGCGTTGGCGTCAGCTTCTACCGTTCCCTTGACACCCGCGGATCGTGGTTGCGTGCTCTTCACAAAACTTCTTCGCGTTGAATGCGCAAGAAGCCTCACTATCGGCTTTCTTGCTTAGCCTCAGCTGCCTTAAATGCGCCTCGGCTTGCTCCCTAAACAATTTGATCTTTTTAGAATCTGATTCGCTGTGATAAGGTAACTTTGCCCTTGAGGTAATCATCTTTTGAGGAATCGGCCATTGGCGCTAGCTTATAGGACGGAATACGTCTATTTCCAGCACTTTGTTGTCCGTGTGCCCCAGTTCACGTTCGTTTCGTGGACGTTAACCTGGGCTGAGGAACACTCTCCGCGATTCCCGGTGCAGGATTCCAATCCACGCTTCAAAATCCTCGCGAAGCCTGGAACTTGCTTCACGAAGGCGTGCCGTCCAAATCTTCGGGCGGGTAGCGGCCATTATCTGCAACGGGGCGTTGCGCCGGGCCGGACTCGCGGTGCGGCGCAATGGGTCCCTGGCGGCTGCCCATTCTGGAACGCGGCCCATCAGCATTCCCAAGCTCGCCACGATCTTGCGTTGACCCTGTTTTCTTAACATGTTATAAAGATCGGTCTTGTGCCCTGTCCCATGGAAGGCTTGCCCTTCCGAACCGGGCCGTTTTAGGCACAAGGTTTGGTGCTGTTGTAGGACGGCACACTGAACATCCGACGCGGCCAAGCTCAGCATCCCGTACCAGTCTTGCGGTGGAAGCGTGTTCGGACTCCAGCAATGAGTTGACGGCATATGTCCGCCGACCGTCTGCCGGAGCAAGTGCCGGAACCCGTAAAAATCATACTTTCTTGGTCCGTGGAGGATTCCCATGCGCACTTGGCTCGCCCATATTGCGTCGCAAGGATGCCGTCTCATGCAGTCAATGGCAGCCCTACTCGCCGTGGTCACACTCGGCGCAACCGCAAGTTTCGCCCAACCCTCATCGGAGGCCGGCGGCGAAGCCGGACTGAAGCTGCCCGATCTGTCGTCGGTAAGCTTTTTCAACAACGCCATCGACGGCCATAAACTGCTGCTGATCGGGATCCTTTTCTGCATCGCCGGCCTGGGCTTTGGCATGGCTATCTATACGCGGCTCAGGAACTTACCGGTACATCGCACCATGCGGGAGATCTCAGAGTTGATCTATGAGACCTGCAAAACCTACCTGGTGACGCAGGGAAAATTCCTGCTGCTGCTGTGGGTGTTTATTGCGGTGGTGATTGTGCTGTACTTCGGCATACTTTCGCCGGTGCCGGGCAAGCCGGTCATGACGACCCTGCCGATCATTCTGGCGTTCAGCCTGGTGGGTATTGCGGGCAGCTTCGGGGTGGCATGGTTCGGGATTCGCGTAAACACCTTCGCCAATTCCCGCACCGCGTTCGCCGGACTGGCCGGGAAACCCTATCCTATCTATAGCATTCCGCTGCAAGCTGGCATGAGTATAGGAATGATGCTTATCAGCGTGGAACTGCTGATCATGCTCATTATTCTGCTGTTTGTGCCGGGCGATTATGCGGGACCGTGCTTTATCGGGTTTGCAATCGGAGAATCCTTGGGCGCGGCGGCGCTGCGAATTGCCGGCGGCATCTTTACCAAAATCGCCGATATTGGCGCGGATTTGATGAAAATCGTCTTCAAAATCAAGGAAGACGACGCGCGTAACCCGGGCGTGATTGCCGATTGTACGGGCGATAACGCGGGCGATTCGGTTGGACCTTCGGCGGACGGCTTTGAAACCTATGGGGTGACCGGAGTAGCCCTGATCACCTTCATTCTGCTGGGCGTTAAAGATCCCACGGTGCAAGTGCAGTTGCTGGTGTGGATCTTCGTCATGCGAATCATGATGCTGGTTTCGAGCGCGGGCGCGTATTTCCTCAATAGCATGATCGCGCATGGCCGCTTCGGCAATTCGGACGAGATGAACTTCGAAACTCCTCTGACATCGCTGGTATGGATGACTTCGGTGATTTCGATCATCCTCACTTACATCATTTCTTACCTGGTGGTGCCGACTATTGGCGGCGACGAGACGCAATGGTGGAAGCTGGCGACCATTATTTCGTGCGGAACGCTGGCGGGAGCGCTGATTCCAGAACTGGTGAAAGTGTTCACCTCGGTGGAGTCGCGGCACACTCGGGAGGTTGTGATTTCGGCCCAGGAGGGCGGCGCGTCGCTGGGAATTCTGTCGGGCTTTGTGGCGGGAAACTTCTCCGGCTATTACCTGGGATTCTCCATGGTGGGCTTAATGGCCATCGGCTATTACATGAGTACGATGGGCCTGAAGGATGCGGCAGGCATGCTGGCGCCGGCCGTTTTTGCCTTCGGATTGGTGGCGTTCGGGTTCCTGGGGATGGGGCCGGTGACCATCGCGGTGGACTCTTACGGGCCGGTCACGGACAACGCGCAGTCGGTGTTCGAGTTGTCTCTGATTGAGCAGGTGCCGAATGTGCAGTCTGAATTGAAGAAGGACTTCAACATTAACGTGAACTTCGACCGGGCCAAGCACTTGCTGGAAGAAAATGACGGCGCCGGCAACACTTTTAAAGCGACGGCGAAACCGGTGCTGATCGGCACGGCGGTGGTAGGAGCGACCACGATGATCTTCTCCATTATTATGGCGCTCACTGCGGGACTCACGCAGAACGTGGACAAATTGTCGCTGTTGCACGCACCATTTTTCCTTGGCTTGATTAGCGGGGGCGCGATTATTTACTGGTTCACTGGAGCTTCGACGCAAGCCGTGAGCACCGGGGCCTATCGCGCGGTGGAGTTCATCAAGGCCAACATCAAGCTGGAAGGGGTCGAGAAGGCTTCGGTTTCCGACAGCAAGAAGGTGGTGGAGATCTGCACCAAGTATGCACAGAAGGGTATGTTGAACATCTTCATTGCGGTGTTCTTCGTGACTCTTTCGTTCGCTTTCGTGGAACCCTTCTTCTTTATCGGGTACCTGATCTCGATCGCGATCTTCGGCTTGTATCAGGCGATCTTCATGGCCAACGCCGGCGCAGCCTGGGACAATGCCAAGAAAATCGTGGAAGTGGAACTCAAACAGAAGGGGACGGACCTGCATGCCGCAACGGTAATCTGCGATACGGTAGGCGATCCGTTCAAAGATACCTCGTCGGTGGCGTTGAATCCGGTGATCAAGTTCACCACGCTCTTCGGACTGCTGGCAGTGGAGTTGGCGGTGAAGCTGACCGAAACCAACGTGAACCTGACGCACCTGCTGGCGGTCGCATTCTTCGGAGTATCTTTCTTCTTCGTGTACCGGTCGTTCTACGGGATGCGGATTGGGAAAGAACTAGTGGCAGCGAAGCACTAAGCGGCGGACGTTTCGATAACAGGAAAGCCATCCGGAGAATCGGATGGCTTTTTTGTGCAGCAAACAGGCGCTGAAAGCGGGTGGGTGAGAATTCCGCGCAACTTGGCCAGCCGACGAGGTAATGAGCGTAATAGCGATGGTACGTCATTCGCTATTTTCGAGCTAGAATCACCAGCCCCGTCGCAGCCACATGGCCGGGTCAGCGGGGAAGGACGAGATTTTTACGAATGAAGCTAAATTCAGAAGAACAGGTTGGTTCGACGGCATTTCCCTCGTCATCTGCCAATTCATCCGTGCCGAGGTCGTAGAGGGTCATACCCTTTCTGGCGATGAGGTGATGCTCGATCAGGCGCCTCGTTCCCTGTTTGATGGAGACCCGAATGTCTCGCGCCGGTAGCGATGAAAGCACCGTTGGCTGCTCATCGAGAATTTCTGCCGTCATATCTTTACTTTTAGACAGTTGATAGGAGAGCTTCCCTTTGAAAGAACCCAGGCCAATCAGAGGCGACCAAGCAAGCGGCTGTAGATCTGCGGAGCAGGCGCGGTCCGAGCGCACGGAAAGAAGTAAGGTAGGTCGGCTCGTCATGCGTCACGGTCCAAGAGGTCGGTGCCCGTAGGCTTACTTCGTACGCCGGGTTTTGATAGATCACACCTTGAGAGTCTAGCGAAACGCGGGCGGTTGACTGGTCGACGTGGGAATAATCTGGCAAGAGCAGTCCCAAAACCGACAGAGCAAGGTAACCGGCTGCCAACACCACTGCGAAGCCAATGGGGACTAACCACGGCAAACTGGTTGATGACGCCGGTGCCGCCGGCAGTCGCACTGTTGTCAGGATTTCTTTCTCCGTTCGGCGAACGATGTTGTAAACATGGACGCCCATCGCAGCTGAAATTAACTCAAGGATCAGATTGCCCACGGCAGTCTTGGCGAGGGGCGCCTGCAAAAACATGAGGCCTAAAAAAACAGTCAAGCCTAGCTTGCGCTGGCCGAGATAAAAATAACCGAAGCCTCGCGTCAACAGGTTTAGGATCGCTGCGACGCGAGGACTTTCCGCGATAAAAGCATCCGTGCCAGCGGTCATCTCGCGAGCCGTGAAGAACGCGTCCAAAAATGCAAACACATAAAGAAATAGGGTGATTCGAAGCAGCATGCCCCAGGAGAAAACCTCCACTTTCCCATCCGCGCTTCCGATCTGTAGCGAGAAATAGACTGTTAGCGCCAGAGCTGGCAGGAAGATTGCCAGAGTCCAGATGCCGCGTGAAATCTTGCCGCAGTAAATCTGCCCAGCTCCAGGTAAGACGAGGGAAAGGATGAATGCGACGAGCGGACTCCTCGGTACCGGCTGAGGATCGAAGATCGCTTTCGGTGTGTCAACTGGCTCGCTCGGATTCAGCGAAAGAAATGACGGGTTGTCCATACATGCCTCCCCGAGTCTCTTGCATCGGGAAAGCAGCAACAGCTTGCGCTGAAATGCGCCGGTTCCCAGATGTTGTAATCAGGTTAGCGCAAGTGTACGCTTTTTCTTCGTCTTTTCCTTAGTCGATGAGGGTGACGGAGACTTTGCGCCAGGTTTGTGGCCTGGAGCGGATATTTCACGACAAAGATTTAGTGGCGTGGTATAGTCGGGCACTTCATTTAGCGGGAGTGTCGAGCATGACACCTGCATTCCGGGACGGAGATGTTCTGGTTGTGGCCCTGGGGAGCAACCTCCCCACGAGCTGTGTGAAGTGCGGCGCGCCCTCGGTGGTCTCCGTAAACAAGACCTTTCGCTGGAGTCCACTCTATGTCCCACTCCTAAACTATGTCCCTCTCCCTAAGAAGGAAAGCCCGAGTTGGCGTCCCATTTTGTCAGAGACATCACGCCTTGCGCATCAGAATGAGCATCGCCGCGACGGTGCTGCTGCTTGGGGTGTTACCGGTGAGTTTCATTCTGGATCTACCTGAGTCGCTGGTTAGCTCCTAAAATCGGTGACGTAATGCCGGGATTGGTCCTCGCAATGTTGTTCGGAGGAATCGCTGCGGTAATGATTGGCGGCGGTCCGCTTCGTCCGATTTATATCGACAAGAGCTACGCCAAGTTTAGAGGCGCTAGTGAGAAGTTCCTTTCGCTATTGCCGAGGGGTGGATAACGAATCGCGCCAAGCGAGAGCACGGCATGCGTCCGGTTAGTATGTATGCTGCCGATTTAGGGACTTTTTCAACACACACACGCGATTACACTCACGACCGGTGCCGATGGGCTGGTTCCGGCAGTCGCGGGGTCCCCTTCGGCAAGCTCAGGGCAGGTTTTCGACTGCGCAGCTGCTTCGCTATGCGAAGCGGCTACTCCGCTCAAGAGGACAATTTGATCGGTTAAAGAGCGGCTCGTCTGCGCGTTAAATCGCGCTGGGAGTTTCTACCGTGGCGAAGGTCGCTTCTCCGCTGGGATCGAGTGGCGTCAGAAGCGGCCAGCCTTTTTGTAGAACGTAGTCCAGCCACGCTCCCGCGGCTTGCGAGGTCAGGACAGCCGCCAGCACCAGCGTAGTGTAGAAAGCCGGGCTGATAATTCCGGCGTCAAATGCGACGCTTGCCAGCACGATCCCCGGACCGCCGCGCGCGTTGGTGGTGATGGATAGATTGATCAGGTCCAATCCGCGGAATCCGGCAAAGTGGCTGGCAAGGGAAACGGAGAGCACTTTGACGACGCAGCTTCCGATGAGAAAAGCGGCGAGCATCTTCAGTGACAGGCCGCGAACCAGATCGAGTTTCAATCCGACGAGGGCGAAGTACGACGGGAATGAAGAATGCGAAGGCGACTTTGCCGATCGCATCGAGAGCTTCGGCGAAAATTCGCCGTTTCTTATGCACCACAGCGAAACCGGCGAGGAATGCGGCGAAGACCAAGCTGACATCGAGCGCTCCGGCGACCACGCAGTATCCCAGCAATACCGCCATCGCGTAGGCGACGGGGGAGTGTTTGGCGAGCACGTTGAAGCGCGATTTATTGATGCGCTTTACAGCGCGGGGAACGATGGTCAGGCCCAGAACAAAAAACGCGACGGTAGCGACGAGGTGGTAAGAGATTTGCCGGGGATTGAGTGCGGCCTTGCCTGCCATAGCCGTTGCTACAGCCAATGCCAACCACAGCACGATGTCTTCCAGCACGGCGACTCCGAGGACCAGCCGCGCGAAGCGGGTGTGGAGAATCTTTAAGTCGGCAAAGATTTTGGAGACGACGGGGACCGAAGTCACCGCGACGCCGACGGCGAGAACAATCACCAGGGAAACCCGATTGCCATTGGGTCCCATCAGCGCAGGACGAACCAACCACGGGCCCAGCAGCAGCGCCAGAACAAACGGCACGCCGGTGCCGACGAGGGCCAGCCAGCCGACTTCACGACGCTCCTCGCGTGTAAAGAGTTGGCGAGTCTCCGCGCCCGAAAGGAACATCAACAGCAGCAACCCAAGCCAGTAGATGAAGTTCAAAATGTTGGCGTGCTGCCTGGTGGCTTCGACCAGGCCTGAGGCGATCGACAAACGTCCGGCCAACGCCGGGCCGAATACGGTCCCAGCCAGGATTTCGCCAACCACTTTCGGTTGCCCGAGTCTGGTGAAAAAGTAGCCGAGCAGTTGCGCCACGCCTACTAGAAGAAGCAGCAGGAAAAGAAGCGAAGTGAGGTCGGCGTTCGACATGCAATGTTCATGGCGTTGGATGCTGGGCCAGGAGCGGGGTTGGTCGAGAGCAGGAAAATCGAGAGGGAGAGAAGAACTTCGGCTCATTCATCCGGCAAGGGGTCGCGCCTCGGTTAGCCCATCAGACAGACGGAGACATCGTTTTTACCGCGGGCTTTGATGGCGTACATGGTTTCGTCTGCCATGCGCACCAGGATGTCGAGCGAAGCGGGCGGATCGAGGAAAGTGACGGCGCCGATGCTGAAGGTCACGTCCCAGCCGCGCTCTCGCATGGCGTCCAATAGTTTAAGGCGAAGCTTCTTGAGCACCCGCTCTGATCCGATGGCGTCGGTTTCAGGCAAGAGAACGGCAAATTCATCGCCACCCAGACGGGCCACAACATCGCTGATACGCAGGTTTGTTCGCACCGCGGCGGCGACCGCGACCAGCAATTCGTCGCCCATGGTGTGGCCGAAGGTGTCATTCATCTTCTTGAAATTGTCGACGTTGATGTAACCGAGGGTGACCGGGCGGTGGTAGCGCACGGTGCGAACCCGCTCTTTTTCCAGGCTCTCGTAGAAGCCGCGCCGGTTGGGGACCATAGTGAGGGGGTCGACACGAGACAGTTCCTGTTCATTCGCCAGGAGGGTTTTGAGGCGGGTTTCGCTCTCGGCTAGCGCCTGCTGGGTGCGCTCTTGCACGCACAGGTTCTTAAACAACCTCCAATAGGAGAGAACGTAGGTCAGGAGAACGATAGCGGCGAGGACCCGCATCAGGTGAATCGTCGACCTGGTGATTTGCTTGGAAAGTATGATCCGAGATGAGAGTAACTGTTGTTCCTCGGCTTTCATCTCATGGAGGATGCCCTTGGCAACGCGTCTGCTTTGCTCGTCGAAGGGGCCAGCCAACTCCACTTCGATTTGCTGGATACGAGCCTGCTCCCGCGCATTGTCCGCGGTAAGACTCCGCAGGCGTTCGAGGTTCCCGCGAAAAGCTTCTGACTCGCTGAGTTGCGGACTGGCCGGCGAGGCGGTCACGGGTTCTATGTCAGAGAGGCTGTCGCGAGCGGTCCCGATCGCATCAATCACTTCGTTGGTGTGGGCGACCCAACCTTCGGCAGAGATGAAGGCATGGGTGTTCTTGAAGGAAAGGCCGGCAACCGTCACCATCGCGGCCAGCACTACGATGAAGGCAGCCGACAACCGAATCTTGAAGTTCGAAAACATTGCGTTCAGGCAGAATCCTCAGCAGCGGGAAAACGGATGCCGGTGCAACTAGTTTAAGTGGGAAAGTGCTATTTTGGACCAATCTCCTGTTACGCCAGTAACTTAGCGGCCGCAGAACTTGGCGAATAGACGCAGTCCTGTCAGGGGGACGAGGCGGCTGAGATTTGGAACGCGGTCCGAATCTCTACGAAGCGATACTCCAATTCGCTACTGAACCGTGACGGTAACAGTCTTCTTGGAGCGTCCGTACTGATTGGTCGCGTCGAGGGTAAAGGTGGTGGTATGAGTGGGATAGACGGTGGCGGAGTCGCCTCGCACCGCGCCCGCGTCGGGGGTGACGACAAAATAGGATGCGCCGGTGACCGTCCAACTTAATGTGGATGGCTGGCCTTTCGTGATTGTGGGAGGATTCGCGGTAAAACTGCTGATCTGGGGATCCGGTCCTTTGGGCAAGTTTTGGGGAGTGTAGATTGGGTCCATCAGGATGACTTCGAAGGCCGAGGCGGGGACCTGGGTCAGGCTGTGAAGATCGTTATTGTTCCAACGGTTATCGGGATCGCCGCTGATATAGATTGAGCTGCCGTTGTCAGCCATGATCATTCCATATTGTTTCAGTGCGGCGAGAATGACCTGGGCTTGCTGCGGATAAGAAGAAATATCGAAGCTGGCCTTTAGACGCATCCGCATACCCATGGGTGCGGCGTATTGATTGCTCGAAGTGGGCGCCCAGTGCGAAGCGGGTGGAGTGAATGCTTGACTGCTGTTCTGCAAAGTGTAGCGTAGCGCGTGATGAATGCTTCCGGAAGCCACTTCGTCATAGCGCGCGAGTCCGGGGAAGATCGGCAGACCGGCGGCATCGGCGGAAGTCCAAGTATAGGGGCGCTGCTCGTCGTTGAGCAGGTCCCACACCGCGGCAGACCCCGCTTTCCAACTACCATCTTTCTGACGATGGGATGAGTACAACTCATACAGCCAGCAATTGTCGCGGTCGAGGGCCAGCACGTGACGATCGCCGTTTCCGGGATGCGGATAGCCCTCGATCTGCGCTTTCGATGGGATGGGCATGGGACCGGGATCGCTTTCACTACCGTATGCAGTGAACCCGATTTTGACGAAAGGTGAACCGCTGCCGATGATGTATGGAATTCCGATGCTCTGCCCGTTGTAGAGTCCGGCGCCGAAGTCGGGATGGAGCGGGACGCTTGGACCGATGAAGTTGATCAGCGCGTCGGAGTTGGGATCGACTTGAGCATTGGAGATGTCCTGGTTCCAGGCGTTATCGGCGGGAAACGGGACGAATCCGTTGAGGCCGGCTTCGCGTCCCAGGCCCATAGCGCTGCAATTGTTTTGAGCGCAGAGCACGGGGGAGAGCAAAAGTACGAAAACCGCAAGAAGAATTTTCGGCTGGTTCACGATGCACCTCAGGAAGGCAAAAGCCAATGGAAGAAAGCTACCACAGGTTTCTGCGAGAGGGGCGCACCGTTAGTGCACTCTCGGGATGGGCGATTTTCTTGAATGCGCCGGCTCGCTTGGCCACGGCTTTCCCGGAAAGAGGTCAATCGGCCGGCGCGAAACTGTGACATCCACACTAGAAAAAGAACTTAGCGCCCAATTGCAACAGGCGCGGTGGATCGCTACTGACGACCTGTCCAAAAGTGGCGCTACTGATATTGCCATTGACGGTTTGTGGCCCGAAGAACTGGGCATGGTTGAACACGTTGAAGCCTTCGAGACGCACCTGCAACGACTTCGATTCGGTCAATCGGAGGTTCTTCAGCAGGGCCATGTCGTAGTTGTCCAGGCCAGGCCCGGAGAAAAACCGGCGTTTGGAAGTCCCCGGCGTGCCCAAAGCGTTATCGCTGAATAAAGAAGGGTCGAAATACGGCTGGCCGTTCCGAGGATTGTGATTCAATCCGAGAGGACCTTGTGTAAAGTCGGGCTCGTCCACACCGTAGTTATTGATGCCATTGGGCTCCGCGCCGAGCAACGAATTATCGCCATAGCTGACCAGGGTCACGGGAAGACCGGTGCTGAAATGGGTGATACCAGAGAGTTCCCAACCCAATGTCCAGCGGTTTGAACTACGGAAAACACGTTCCACGGGCAGTTTGTAGTTGTAGCTGACAACAAAGTTATGCCTCACGTCGAAAGAAGAAAGTGCATAGCTAAGCGAGGGATTGACGGGATTGACCTCCTCACCAAGGTTGGAGGAATCGTCCATCGATTTGCCATAGGTGTATCCAGCGGCGACCTCTAATCGCCCGCTAGTATGGCGCAGGCTGAGTTCGAGGGCGTTGTAGTTCGATTTTCCGATCGTCGCCTGATTCGTGTCGCTACCGAAATCGGGGCCGAGCGGTCCACGCGTCCCGCGGATTATCTTGCCGGAGGCTGTCGTAAAGACATTACTCTCGCCAAACGGTCCGCAAGTGGGAGAACCCGGGGCTACCTCTGCCGGCTGGCTCAAGCTCAGGCAAAGGGCGGGATCGCCGGGGTTGGCTTCGACAAGCACAAGCAGTCTGTGCCCGGTGGCACCCACGTAGCTCGCACTAAAAACGGCGTTCGACCCGAACTGGCGCTGGATCGACAGCATCGATTCGTCGACGTATGGGATGCGGTTTGTCGCTGCGTATCCGGGGATGCCACTGATCGGCTCAAATTGCGACCAATTGATGTCCGAGTCAGGATTGCTGCTTGAGGCTTTTTGCGTGGCCAGCGACACCGGGAACGGCTGGCCCTGATTCTGGCCCGTCGATGCAGTGATAAACGGTGTGGCAAAAAGCGGCGGGGCGGGACTGGAATAGGTGATTCCAAAAGGCGCGTTACCGGCCAGGATCCCGATGGTCAAGGCCTCAATCTGCGTATAGTACATTCCGAAACCAGCGCGAACGCTGGTCTTGCCAGGGCCACCAAGAATCTTGCTTACAACGCCGTTTCCATTGCCGGCGGGTGAGTAGGCCAAGCCAATGCGTGGGGAGAAGTTGAAATCTCCGGCGGGCGCGAGGGTCCGCGGCACACCTGGATCGGTTGGAAACAGAATGCCAACTGGCGCGCTGGGAAACACTATCGATTGCCTGCCTGGCACAAAGGTTGAGATCCCATTGTTGGTTTCGTACCAGGGTTCAATCCGGTCCCAGCGCAGTCCGTAATTCAGCGTCAGATTAGAACGCAGGCGCCAACTATCTTGCGCGTAAAGCCCCCAATACTTATTTCGTCCATAGAACGGTTGGAGCTGACTCTGGTTGTACTGGCTGGGGACGCCGAGCAGGAAATCCGCGAAATCAGAGCCAGTTTCGCTGCCGCTAAATAGAAAATTGCCGTTAAATTGTGCAATCGCATTGGTATTGATCTGGTCGTAGTGAAATTCCGCGCCGAACTTCACGGTGTGTTGGCCCAAAACCTTCGAGAAATTGTCGATCCACTGAAAGGTGTTGTTGACCTGCCTTAGTTCGTTGGCGTTAGTTCCCAGAGAGAAATCATTGAAGACGATATTCTCAACGCCTTCGCCTTGCGGATTGAGCGCCACAATGCCCGGAGTGCCGGCGCCGGTCACAAATCCCTGAGAGGCCAGCGAGACGCCGAGCCCGCCGACCGGCTTGCCCAGATCACTGTGATCGCGGAGGTAACTGAAGCGGAATTCATTGATGGCATTACCCAGCATTTTCGTATCGCCCAAACTGAGCAACTGCGCACGGCCGAGATAAAGGGCGTTGAAACCCGGCACGCTAGACCCGCTTTGCGCCACAGGATACGGGTTGTTGAGGGTGTAGTCGTCCAGAAAGTAGTAGGCAGAGAGCAGTCCCCAATTACTGCTGTAGTCCAGCCGATAAGCTCCCTTATCGTCCCGTAAATTCTCATTTTCGGCAGAAGTTGCGAAGGTGTTCGTGGAAACATTCGGCAGCGGAATGTATGGCAGCAAGTTTTTCGCCGGCGTTGACCACGCGGACATCGGGACTATGCCGTTGGGGAAAACGCATTGCGAAAGATCCACACAGCCCGCGGTGAAATAGGGCTCGCCCGCAGATATCGTGCGCCCCAGTTTCTGCGACAGCAAGTTCGCCCAGTACGGGCCAGTCACAGTGCCCGTCAGCGAATTCTCTATATCGGACAGGTTGCCGGTACGGTCCTGCATGGAAGGAATAGGAATCTGGCCGGTGTCTACACCTTGAGTGAGTCGCGTGCCCTGATAGTCCGCAAAGAAAAAGGCCCTATTTCTTCGGATTGGACCACCCACGGTTCCGCCAAATTGGTTTTGTTGGAATGCTCCGCGGGTAGGGGAAAAGTAATTGCGAGCATCAAGATCGGTGTTGCGCAAGAATTCGAAAGCGTCGCCATGAAATGCATTGGTTCCCGACTTGGTAACGACATTGATCTGGCCACCGCTGTGGCCGCCGGATTCTGCGTCGAAGTTGCTGGTGAGGATACGAAACTCGGCAATGGAATCGAGATTGGGAATAATCACGGTCCCTGCATTCACGTCTTCTTCGGCGTCGCTTCCGTTCACGATGAACGCATTCGCGAACTCGCGCTGGCCGTTGATCGAAATCGTTCCCGGGTTTAAATCGCCGGAGGGGGAAAGCGCGCTGACGCCCACGTCCTGCTGGGTATTGGCATTCAGTGATGTCGCCGGAACAACGCCCGGCTGGAGGGCCAGCAGATCGGTGTAACTACGCCCGTTGAGCGGTACGACTGCCATCTTTGCGCCGCTGATGACCTCGCCCATCTGCGTATCCGAGGTTTCGGCGTGGACGGCGCTGTCCGTCACCGTGACCGCTTGTGCCTCTCCGCCAACCTCCAAGACTGCGTCGATAAGCCGGGAGTTGCCGGCATCAATCGCAATACCGGTCCGCCGGTACGGTTGGAATCCCGTCTTTTCGATCGAAATGTTGTAGCGCCCCGTGAGAAGGGCCGGGAAGGAGTAAAACCCGCGGCCGCCGGTGGTGACCTGCTGTTCGACCCCGGTGTCGATTTCAGTGGCTTGCACAGTCGCGGTCGGCACCACCGCGCCGCTGGTATCTCTCACCGTGCCAGAAATACTTCCGGCATCGCTGGCCCATGATCGAACTGCGAAGAGCGCTATGAAAATAAAATATGCAATCAAGCTGCGGCGCTTGAAGCGCCGGCTTGAAGCGAAAGCGTGAGTGCACATGAACGGCATCGATAGTAGATGCAACTGGGTTGCAAGTAATCGTCAATCTGATGCTAACGAGCGCGCACCCCATGGTCAAGCGGTTGGCGCCTTTTTCATGTCAGGATTGTTGCAACCACATGCAACGGCGAGTTGCTTAAGCTCCCGATGAGGTGCGGCAGTGCGAGCAGTACCCACCGACTTCGAGACGGGTGACAACGATATGGAACTGGCAGTCGCGCTGGATCTGGCCCTTCAAGCGGTCGAAGAGATCGCTTTCAAATTCCGTGATCTTGCCGCAGCGGAGGCATGCCATATGGATATGGTCGCGCTGCGGACGTTTTTCGTAAAAATGCTTTTCTCCCTGCATGTGCATGAGGTCGAGTTCGTCGATTAGACCGTGACGCTTCAGCAAGTGAAGCGTGCGATATACAGTCACGCGGTCCACTTTTGGGTCGACGCGTTGCGCACGTCGCAGAATCTGGCTGGCATCGAGGTGCTGTTTGGCGGTCTCCACCACGCTGAGGATGGTGCGGCGTTGCCGGGTCATGCGCAAACCGCGAGACATCAATTCGGCTTGAAGGCGTCCAGGAGCTTCTGTTTGAGGTAGCGGCATACTATGTTGCAACTCGGTTGCAATTATAGCAAAGTCGCTTGCGGTCGACGGTCGCATCCGGAATTAATTACGGGTGATGAGGCGATGACGGCGGCACTGTTTTTGGTCAGAGTTGCACGAGCGGAGGCGCTCGCGCCTACATCGAAGCGCGTGGCTTATTGCGCTCTCATCTTTTCTTTGACACTGTGCGCGAGCTTTTCGATCTGTTCAGCTTTCTTGATGACGTCCAGCGACAGAACGTTTTCGTTGGTCTTGTCCACATACTCTTTTAGCTCGCTGGCTAGTTTAAGCAGCGTGTCCGTATCGCGCTTCAGTTGGTCCTGGCGCTCTTTGTTGGCCTTCTTCGCCATCTCCTGCTCGGCTTGTTTGCGGGCCTCCTCGTCGGGATCAATCTGCCGCGAGGGTCCATGGGGGAACGACGATGGTAGCTGAGGTGCGTCTTGGGCGGAAATTGGTAGCACACAGACCAGAATTAGACACAGAACGAGACAAGACCACGGCGATTTTGGCGACGGCACTGAATCCTCTTGCATACGATGAATAGGGACATTATACGGGGATCGATGCGCACAGAGCGGGGCCGACGTCTTGTTATAATCGCCGCGAGCCGATGAATATTCTGACCACGATGATAAGTCCCGACGAGAGCGATCTGCCGGCTGTGGTGCACGGTTGGGGCGACGATGCGCGGACGTTCTTACGGCACGACGTCCCGAAAATCATCTTGGTTGCCATCGTAGCCTTGGTCGTCATCCGCGTGCTGCGCCTGGTGACGGCCAAAATCGCGGCGCTTCAGATCCGCAAGCTTCCCCCAGGAATGCGGGAGCAGCAAGTGCGTACGCTAGCCAGCGTCATCACCAGCATTGGCGTCTTCCTGGTTATTTTTGTTGCGGCGCTGGAAGTACTTCCTTTACTTGGTCTGAACCTTGGGCCGTTGCTTGCGTCGGCGGGCGTTGCTGGTCTGGCGATCGGTTTTGGCGCGCAGACGCTGGTGCACGACTTCATCAATGGATTTTTCATTCTGCTGGAGAACCAGTACGACATCGGAGACAACATACGGATCGCGGGAGTGAAAGGCGTGGTCGAGGAGATGACCCTGCGACGCACCGTGTTGCGCGACGATGACGGAACCGTGCACACCGTTCCTAACAACCAGATTACGATTGTCTCCAACACCACGCGCGACTGGTCGCAATTCACCATGCGGGTAGTGGTGGCGTATAGCGAGCCGAGCGACCGCATTATCCAACTGCTTCAGCAGGTGGGGCAGGACATACGGCACGATCCGGCATACGCCGAAGACATTGTCAGCGACATTCAGGTTCCGGGGATCGATCGCGTCGGAAACGGCGAAGCGGAGTATCTGGTGCTAGTCAAGACCAAGCCGACCAAACAATATGGCGTGAGTCGCGAACTGCGGCGGCGGATTAAGGAACTCTTCGAGAAGAATAATGTGCGAACGCCTGCGCCAGGCACGGTGTATGTGGTGGATCCGGGAACCAAGACCTAGCGTCGCCAGCTTCGCTCGCAGACTTAGCCTGAAATAACCGTCAGAACCGCCATTCCGTAGATCAACAGATATCCCACGTCAGGCTGGCCGTGCAGAATGTGAACGAGGGCGGCGACGAGGAATGTTGCGATCAACATTTTGCCGCCAGCGCGCATCGTTGGAGGAATCAGAAACAGGATTGCTCCTAACAATTCAACTGCGGCGATAGCGAGAACCAAGACGTGGGGCAAGTGAACGCTCTGGGCCGCGCGCGCCGCTCCGGAATAAAACAGCAGGCGTGAACACTCGTAGATCAGGACGAGTCCCAGCGACCATTGCAGGCCGGTCCGAGCGCAGTTGCGAACGTTCCAACTCATGAATGCACCTTCTTCTGTTTTGGCGATTTTTTCCCAGCGGCCTTGGCGGAGCCTTCTTTCAAACGATGGCTGGCCGAGGAATCGAGATCGAGACCGTAGAACTCTTTCAGATCTGCAATACGGCGCAGCGAGTCCTGACTGAAGGGCGCTTTGCCCTCGAAGGCGTGCAAGACGATGCCTTCGAGGAGGTCGCCGAGAGTCATGTCTTTGTATTCGGCGAAGGCCTTGAGAACTTTGAGCACCCGCTTTTCCATGCGGACGCCGGTTTGGACGCGTTCGACGAGAAAGATATCGGGCATATTGGTACCAATGTACCACGGTACAGTAATCACGGTCGACAAAAAAGGCGAGAGCCGAAGCTCCCGCCTTTCACCTCCGATCCGAAGACCGGTTACTGCAAACTCTGGCGGACAAGAGTGTCCGCCCCAATTAACTTTTACAGCGAGCTCATGTTCGACAGGAAGTCGCTGTTGGCTTTGGTTTTGCCCAGTTTGTCGATGAGCAATTCCATGGCTTCGACCGGCGACAGTGGGTTGAGTACTTTTCGCAGAACCCAGATGCGCGTCAGGTCTTCTTTCGGAATCAGCAACTCTTCTTTACGCGTGCCGGAGCGCTGAATGTCGATGGCCGGGAAGGTCCGTTTGTCGACCAATTTGCGGTCGAGAATGATTTCCGAATTGCCGGTGCCTTTGAATTCTTCGAAGATCACGTCGTCCATGCGCGATCCGGTATCAATCAGGGCAGTTGCGATAATGGTCAGCGATCCGCCTTCTTCGATGTTTCGGGCCGATCCGAAAAAGCGCTTCGGACGCTGCAACGCGTTGGAGTCGACACCGCCGGAGAGGACTTTGCCGCTGGGCGGAACGATCGTGTTATAAGCGCGCGCCAGACGCGTGATTGAATCGAGCAGGATCACGACGTCGCGCTTATGTTCGACCAGGCGCTTGGCTTTTTCGATTACCATTTCCGCGACTTGCACGTGGCGGGCCGCGGGCTCGTCGAAGGTCGAAGAGATTACTTCGCCCTTGACCGAGCGCTGCATGTCGGTGACTTCTTCCGGACGCTCGTCGATCAGCAACACCATCAGCACAACTTCGGGATGGTTGGTAGTGATGGAATTCGCGACGTTCTGCAGCAGCATGGTCTTGCCGGCGCGCGGCGGCGAAACGATGAGGCCACGTTGGCCTTTGCCGAGCGGAGTGAGCAGATCCATGACGCGGGCGCTGACATTCTCGCGCACCGTCTCAAGCTTCAGGCGCTCCTGCGGATAGAGCGGCGTCAGGTTGTCGAACAGAATCTTGTTGCGCGCCTCGTCGGGCGACTCGAAATTGACGGCCTCGATTTTGACGAGTGCGAAGTACTTCTCGCCCTCATGCGGCGGCCGGACCTGGCCGCTAATGGTGTCGCCGGTCTTGAGATCGAATTTGCGGATCTGCGAGGGCGAAACGTAGATGTCGTCCGGGCCCGGAAGATAGTTGTAATCGGGCGAGCGCAGGAAGCCGTAGCCGTCAGGCAGGATTTCAAGCACGCCTTCGGCAAAGATGTGGCCTTCTTTTTCGCTCTGGGCCTGGAGGATTTTAAAAATCAGGTCTTGTTTGCGCAAACCGCTGGCCCCGGGCAGATCCAAGGATCGGGCGATCTTGGTCAGCTCCGTAATGTTTTTTTCTTTCAGTTCTGCGATGGTCATTAACTTATTTCACCTGCGAAGGGAGATTTGTGGGGGGTGTTTCAGGACGGATTCGGCCACGCTGGCGGAGCAGAACGGCGGGGCTGGTTAAGCAGCCCGCCGTTGTGCTTCGGCAAAATTCTCAGGTTCAGACAAAACGGTCTGACGCTCTGAAGTAGCAATCCGATCCAGCACTTCATTCATGGTTTCCTGGATACGAGTGTTTGGTTTGTGGAACTTACGGGTAGCTTTGGAAGCAAGCTGACAAAGCATATATCGATTCCGTAAAGTATGTAAGGCATCAAAAACGCGATCAGATCGCATTGTTATGGTTTCTCCTGATCTGAGCCACCCCTGCCAGGCGCTTCATTCGAACCAACAAGCAACGATTACGAAATGTCCCGTAACTTACTCAATTCGAATGGGTTGTGCGGGAAAGCTCTGGTTACTCGTATAGATGCTCCGCCAGACCCGAAAGTTACTTACTTTTTGGATATTGGGTCGGTGTAAGCGGAGATTCGTCAGACCACACCGTAAAAAGCCTTCGGAACCACCTAACCTACGTTAATTTGAACGGCGAGTCAAGCAAAACTTGCATGCACTTCTCAGAGGTGCCCGGCCCGTGGCATTGATGCTAGTTTAGGCGCACCAGACAGCTAGCCAAGGGGGAGAGCAAAGCCTCGATCCGGGACCTAACAAGTGTCGAGGCTTTGCCGTTTTTGTGCTGGGCAGGCAATCAAAACGTTGCCTTGAACGCTCCGCCGACGCCGACCCCGAAATAGTCTCCTACCAACAGGTGATGGTCGTTTACGCCGAACGATCAGCGTATCCACGTTCTTGGCACGATTGAACTTATAAAAGTGTCCTCCGTGGCGCAGGGCGCCGTGATCGTACTTGTCTGCCTTGCTATTCCAGGTGAAGATTATGTCGCCCACATTGTTGATCTGCTCGGCGAACGTCTCATAGGCTCCAGGCACCTTTATTTCCGTGTACTTACCGCCGCGATAAAGATAGGAATGATAACGACCGTTGTCGTCGGGCGCGGTGACCGTGATGACGCCTGCATTATTGATACTGCTGGCTCCAGTCTCCATCGCTCCCGGCACATCGAGTTTCTTGTAAGTGTGGCCGTTGTACAGGTAACCGTGCTGCTTGCAGAAATCACATTCAAGCATCCCGCCGACGATGTCTCCTTTGTCGTTGATGCCGGAGGCTCCGGATAAAGGCTCGGGCGAGAGGTCGGTAAATTTCCCATTTTGGTACAAAAAGCCGTGATTGTTGCCCGACGCGTCGGTGTACTGGCCGACGATGGCGCCGCTGGAGTTTATGCCGGCACACAGGGTATCGGTGCCCTTGGGATCGTCGATGGTGGTTCCCTTCCCGTGATCAAGTTTGAATCCGTGAAAGACGCCACTTGAATCGTAGTATTGTCCGACGAACACGCCGGAATTGTTGAGCCCATAGACGCTTGTCCCGGCCGCGCCGGGAAATGAGACATCGGTGAATTTGAAGGTCAGCGTGGGCGCGTCGGCCGCTGCCGAGCTCGCGACCAACAGTAGACATGCAGCAATTCCGCGAAGAAACAGTTTGAGGTGATTCATGGCTCTCCCTCGAAGATGAGGCGAATTATAGTGGACGGTCTGGGGATATGGAAGACACACTACCTCTTGGTTCCCCCAGGTTTTGTTCCCAGGGGCCGCGCGAGATATCTCTCGGAACGGGTGCTTGTATGCCTTTTCTGTGCAACTCTTTGCAGATTGACTGAGGGCGGACGCCGCGGGATAATCGCAGTCTGTAGTGACCTCGTCGGATTTCCCCACCGCATGACGAGGGCCGTAGCTTGATTTAGCCGAGAAGGAGATTCTTCGATATGAGCCGAAGCCTGAGTGCTTTTATGTTGGTGGGGTTGGTGTTGCTATTTGTGGTCGTTGGCACCGCTGGAGCCGCGAGCCGGGAGTCGGTGCTGTATGCCTTTCACGGGAAGGACGGCGGGTTCGGGGGCAATGTGATCGTCGGTCCCCACGGCGCACTCTACGGCACAACAGTTGGCGGTGGGGGCGAAAAGGCTTGCCCGGACTCTAGCTTCGACGGCTGCGGCGTGGTCTTTCAGTTGGCTCGTGGCGCGAATGGTAAGTGGGACGAGACGGTGTTGCATGCTTTTCGCGGGGGGAGCGCGGACGGGTCGAGCCCAGCCGGGAACCTGGTCGTCGATAAGAACGGAAACCTATATGGTACAACGGTGGACGGTGGCCCGCTCCATGAGTGCAGCAATCTGGGCTGTGGTGTTGTCTTCGAGTTGGCACCGGGCGCAAACGGGAAGTGGACCTTTAAGGTGCTGCACCTCTTCGCTATTACCGATGGGGCGAATCCGTATGGCGGCATGATTTCCGATTCGGCAGGGAATTTGTACGGTACAACGTCCAGCGGTGGCAATACCTCCGCCTGCCTAACGGGCGGGTGCGGGGTCGTATTTGAACTGTCGCCTAGCGGGAAGGGACAGTTGGACCGAAACCGTGGTATACGCATTCAGCGGTACCGACGGCGGCGGCCCCATGGGCCCCGTTGACCTTCGATTCCCTCGGGAAATCTGTACGGTACAACGATCGTATGGCGGGAACAAGAAATGGGGGACGGTCTTCGAGTTGACTCCGGGGAGGAACGGTCAGTGGAGTGAACAGGTGCTGCATTCCTTTAGTTTCGGCACGAAGGACGGGTAGCGAGCCCGAGGGCGGCCTAACCTTCGATGGGTCGGGCAACTTTATCTCGGCGCCACTATAAATGGCGGCACAAAGGGTCAGCAGGGCTGGGGCACTGCCTTCGAACTTACAGTGCAGACGGGCGGGAAGTGGAAAGAGACCATCCTGCGAGCTTTCGACGAGCACAAGATCGAGGGAGGGGAATCCGACCTCCGATCTGATTCCTGACGGGACGGGCAATCTCTACGGGGTGACTGAGGCGGGCGGCGGGTATGCCCTGCCCTGGCTCTGGCGGGGTTGGCTGCGGGGTGGCCTTCAAATTGACGCGGAAGGCCAGCGGCACATGGAGGGAGGTCGTGCTCCATTCCTTCGGCAAAGGAGGGGACGGCGCGTTTCCTGGCAGCCTCATTCCCGTGACTCTTCCGGGTCGTCTCTTTGGCTCGACCGGCGGAGGCGGATTCGTCGGCGGCGCCTGCGGAGCAACCGATGGGTGCGGCGTCGTCTTCCTAGATCACGCCATAGACGTCTTTTTTTTTTTATGTCCAATAGCCTTTTTTGTGGATATCTTAGCCGTTCCGTAGCGGGAATTCTCCGATACAATTGCCGCGCACGCAAAAGCCCTGTGGGCGCAATCGCTCCGAGGGGGACGGGCGCTAAGGCGTGATCCCAAAATCCACAGGAGAATACCATGAAGAAAGTTTTCACCCGGGGGGGGCGGAGTAGTGTCTCCCTCATCCTGCTTGCAGTACTTCTGAGCAGTGTGCAAGTCTCTTGCTCAAACCCAACAGCCCGCGATCCCCAGCACGTTCTTTGGCATCCACGTCAACAATCCAACCATAACAACGGGCGAAACCAGCTATCCGGTACAGGTGACGTACGGAAATTTCCGGAACTGGGACGTCTACGGGGTTTCGAGCCAGACGGTTACGACGTACGGAGGTGCTGGCTTATCGCTTGACTGGCCGAACCCGGCCATAGATACTCAGTTAGCGCGGTCCCCCCCACTGTAGCCAGTTCCCCGAAGGAAGGTCACGTATGATTCCGCAGAAACCCAAAGCACACGAAGTTAAGTACACTCTCGTCCGGGCGGTGGCAATGTTGGCCGTTGTCGTCTTTGCGTCTTATGCGAGAAGCTGGGCGGCTTCTGAGAAGGTGCTGTATACCTTTCACGGGAAGGACGGCGGGTTCGGGGGCAATGTGATCGTCGGTCCCCACGGCGCACTCTACGGCACAACAGTTGGCGGTGGGGGCGAAAAGGCTTGCCCGGACTCTAGCTTCGACGGCTGCGGGGTGGTCTTCCAGTTGGCTCGCGGTGCGAACGGTAAGTGGGCCGAGACGGTGTTGCACGCTTTTCGCGGGGGGAGCGCGGACGGGTCGAGCCCGGCCGGGAACCTGGTCATCGACAAGAAGGGAAACCTATATGGCACAACCGTGTACGGAGGCCCGCTCGATGAGTGCAGCAATCTGGGCTGCGGCATTGTCTTCGAGTTGACACCGGGCGCAAACGGTAAGTGGACCTATAAGGTGGTTCATCTGTTCGATGTGACCGACGGCGCTTGGCCCTATGGCGGCCTGATTTTTGACGCGGCTGGGAATTTGTACGGTACAACGTCCGGTGGAGGGAATACCGGAGCGTGTACGGGCGGCTGCGGAGTTGTATTCGAGCTTTCACCGGGTGCAAAGGGGCAGTGGTCAGAGACCGTTCTCTACACCTTCGGAGGCAACGACGGGGAGGGGCCGTTTGCCCCATTGATCTTCGACTCGGCCGGCAGCTTATACGGTACGACGGAACTCGGAGGCGCGTACGGCGCGGGCAATGTTTTCGAACTCATTCCGCACGCGGGTGGCCAGTGGGCCGTTGCAACGCTGCACTCGTTCAAATGTGGCACGGGGGACGGGTGCGAACCCGGAAACGGCCTGATTTTTGACACTCTAGGAAACCTATATGGCACGACGCCGTTTGGCGGCACTCCCAACGATCCGGGGTGGGGGGTAGTGTTTAGGCTGGCACCGGCCGGAGGCGGCAAATGGAACGAGACCATCCTCCGCGCTTTCGACGAGTACAAGGTCGAAGGGGGAGACGTTGATTCGGGTCTGATCCTCGACGCAGCAGGTTATTTGTACGGAACTGCAGCCAGCGGCGGCAAATACACGTGCCCAGGCGGCGGGAACGTCGCATGTGGCGTGGTTTTTCGATTAACGCCGCGCTCGGGCGGTAGATGGGGTGAGACCGTGCTGCGCTCCTTCGGCAAAGGAAGGGACGGAGCGTTCCCAAGCGGCCTAGTCTCCGACTCCGCAGGGCATTTCTTTGGAATGACCGGTGGGGGTGGGTACTTTAAGGGCCGCTGTGGGGAAGGCGGATCCGAGGGTTGCGGTGTCGTTTACGAAGTTATGCCCTAGAAAGGCGGCTCGGCGGCGATGCTTTTCTTATTGGCCGGGTTCGCTGTGGATATCTTGGCCGTTCTGAAGTCGTAATTCTCCGATATAATCGCCGCTCACGCATAAGGCCTGTGGGCGGGAATCGCTCCGAGGGGGAACGGGCACCGAGGCGTGATCCCAAAATCCACAGGAGAATACCATGAAGAAAGTTTTCACTCGGGGGGGGGGTAGTGTCTCTCTCGTTCTGCTTGTAGTCATTCTGGGCGGTGCACAAGCGATTGCTCAAACGCAACAGCCCGCGATCCCCAGCACCTTCTTTGGCATCCACGTTAACAATCCAACCATAACAACGGGCGAAACCAGCTATCCTGTACAGGTAACGTACGGAAATTTCCGGAACTGGGACGTCTACCAAGTATCTTGGCCGGACATCGAGCTCTGCGAAGCTGCCACTGGCAGTCCAGGCGACAAGTGTTTCCATCAGAACCACAATGCGAGCTTGCCCAGCAACTTCATCCCGCTCACAACGGAGTTGCAAGACCTGAACTCCGCCAGCGTCGGGAACGTGATGCTGACGCTTTCCCGAACGCCGTGGTGGGCAGTTACGACGGCCCAATGGGGAGACACAAACTGCAACTACTACGATCCGAACCACCCTCAGCAATACGGCGGTGCCTGCTACGCGCCTAACGGGCCCAGCGGCGAAAATCATCTCAACCAGGACGGCACGGGCGACGACCTGATTTGGCGCAACTGGGTTACCGCCATCGCTACTTGGGTAAGCAACTCGACCGATTGCCCGAATTGCGCCAACGTCAAGTATTGGGAAATCTGGAACGAGTTTGACCGCAACAACCCCAATACTGCGGCGGTTTCGTGGTATGCGCGGACGGGCCTGAGCGGTGCTTGCACGCTTGCGCCGTGTCCGACACCAGACCAACTGATGCGTATGACCGAGGATGCAGAGTGCATCATCAAGGGCACGGGCACCATCGATAACTATCCTAACGCCGGCAACCATACGCCATGTGGCAGCCTAGGTTCGGGCTGGACGGTCGGCATCATTGGTTCGTCCGCCGAGATCGTAGCGTCTTCGATCAGTGACTCAGGCCCGGCGCAAGCGACGGCATTGGAATGTTCGCTGTACTGCGATTCTGCCTGCACGAGCTGGTATGGGTCGTCGTGCGTCAACACCAATGGCTGGCCGCATCTGGCGAGCGATGTCGACATCATCGACTACCACTTCTACGCACCGATCAATAACCCTGAGGACCACGCCACTACACATATCCGCGCAGTGCTGCAGACTCAGGAACTGAAGAAACCGCTGTGGGTGGGCGAGGGAAGCTGGCGGGACACGCTCCAGACGGGCCAGTACTGGACCGATCCTTACGCTCAAGGGGGCTTCGCCGCACGATGGTTGGCGTCCGTCTGGTCGCAAACTGCACCTGTGAGTGGGGGCTGTAGCTGGAGCACGCAGGTTTGCCAGCAGGCGTTCTGGTACGGGTACGACTACGACACGCAGACCGCTAATTCCGGATATACGCCCAGTGAAGTAGCTCCCTTGTATTGCCCAGGCGCGATGGCCCACGGCTCGTGCGACAACGGCGGTTTCTCAGGGCAAAACTTGACCGCCGCGCTGATTCAGCCTACGGCAACCATGTACAGCACGTCGGTGTCGTGGCTGACGGGAGCGTCGCCGTCCAACAGCACGTTCTGCAGTTTAGCCGCCGGCAGCAGCAGTATCTGGCACTGCGATTTCACCAAGGGTGGTACAAACTACAGTATGGTTTGGGACAACAGTTATGCTTCCGCCGAGAAGGGCCAGACGACCTACTGCGCCAATACCTTCCCCACCAACCCTTACGTCTGCGGAAATACGCCCTACACTGTTCCCACGACCCCGGTAAACTTTGTGGGCGGGGAGTGGCAGGACCTAAACCCGATCACATTTTACAATCTGGGAACGACGGTGCCGATCGGCCTCAATCCCATCCTGTTAATCGCTCCATAACCAGGTTGCTTGATTCCTGGGTCGCGCGGTCTTCGGGCCGCGCGTTTTTCTTGCCTTCGGACCTCGCACGAAGCTTCATATACTGTCGGGCGCTGGGTTCCTCTGAAGTTCCTGAAGAAGCTGCGCTGGCTCGGGGCGTTGGGTGTAATCGGGATTGACGGAGGCGAACAGGATGGTTCCGTCACCGTCGACGATGAATGTCGACGGGATGGGCAGTTCCCAGCTCTCGTCCCCGTTGATGAATGGCAGGTTGACGAAGGAACGGCGATAGACGCTCTGCTGGTCTTCGGGAACGCGATAGACGATTCCGAATTGTTTTGCGACCTGATTTCCGAAGTCGCTGAGCAGCGGGAATCGCAGCTTGTGCTGGTCTGCCATGAAGAACGATTGCTGGATGGTCTGCGGAGAGATCGGCGATAAGAAATGCTTCTGCGCTGCCGATTTGCGGCAGGATTCGGTTCATGGCTTCGAGCTGAGCGACGCAGAATGGGCACCACCGTCCGCGAACGAAGCAGACGATGAGCGGGCCTTTGGCGAGCAGATCGGCGGATAAGACAGTCTTTCCGTTGTGATCTGGCAGGGAGAAATCGGGGGACTTGGCGCCGGCGGAGAGAGCTTTACTAACGATTCCATCGCGATTTAATTCTTCGACCACGTGCGCGTGAATTGCTTGCGTCTGCGGCAGGACGTAGCGGACGATTTTTTCCTGGCGTTCGGCGAGGATTTCGCGCAGCGGTCGCGAGTCAGTGCCGGGAGCGGATTCTTCGAGCGAGCGCCATTTCATGAGAGCGGTCGAACGTCGTCGGTCGTGGGTCGTTCGCCAACCTCTCGGCCCTGATCCACGCGAGATCCTTCACTTCGCCCGAAGAACGGCTACGTTCAGGATGACGTCAGCATCAGGAGATTTTACATCCCCGGCATCTTCATTCCGGCTAACTTGCGGGCGAAGCTGGCTTTGCCCATCTGCTTGAACATTTTGCGCATTTGCGCGTATTGGCGGAGCAGGTTGTTGACCTCTTGCACGCTGGTGCCGGAGCCGCGAGCGATACGTTTGCGGCGGCTGCCGTTGATCACTTCGTGGTGATTTCTTTCGTGCGCGGTCATGGAATTGATGATCGCTTCCACGCGACCGATCTGCTTTTCGTCAACTTTGTCGGCATGCTTCTGGAGTCCGGCGAAGGGGCCGATACTGGGCAGCATCCCCATGATGTTCTGAATGGACCCCATTTTCTTGACTTGCTGAAGCTGGTCGCGGAAATCCCCGAGCGAGAAACCGTCTCCAGAAAGAGCACGGTTGGCCATCTCCTGCGCTTTTTTCTTGTCGACGTGCTGCTCGGCCTTTTCGATGAGCGACATAATGTCGCCCATGCCCAGAATGCGGGAGACGATGCGGTCGGGATGAAAGGGTTCGAGAGCGTCGTATTTTTCGCCGGTACCGATGAACTTGATGGGCTGGCCAGTGACCTGACGGATAGAAAGCGCCGCGCCGCCGCGAGCATCGCCGTCCATTTTGGTCAGCACGATGCCGGTGAGGGCGAGCTTTTTGTGGAACTCGTCGGCGGAGTTGACCGCATCTTGTCCGGTCATGGCGTCGGCGATGAAGAGAATCTCTTGCGGATTGAGCAGCTTTTTCAAGGACTGCATTTCGTCCATGAGTTGCTCGTCGAGGTGCAGGCGGCCGGCGGTGTCGACGATCAGAACATCGCAGCCCGTATTGATCGCCTCTTTTCGGGCTTCCTTGACTAAGCGCTCGACCGTGGCTGTGTTGGCTTCGCCGACCTGCCCTTCGTAGATTTGGGCCTTGATGGCCTGGGCGACCACTTTGAGCTGTTCGCGGGCAGCGGGACGATAAACGTCAACCGAAACCAGAAGGGGACGATGGCCGCCATTCTTGAACCAGTTCGCCAGCTTGCCCGAAGTAGTAGTCTTGCCGGAGCCTTGCAGTCCAGCCATTAAAACGACTGTCGGCGGCTGGGACGCGAACTTGACGCGGGCGGTGTCACGGCCGAGGATCTCGACCAGTTCATCGCGTACGATTTTGATGACCTGTTCGCCGGGAGAGAGCGCCGTCATGACCTGCTGGCCGACGGCTTTGGCGCGAATCTGGTCGATCAGTTGTTTGACGACTTTGAAGTTGACGTCGGCTTCGAGCAGGGCGAGACGGATTTCGCGCAGCGCCTCATCAATGTTCTCTTCAGTGAGAACGGCCTGCCCGCGCAGGCTCTTGAAGGCACGTTGGAGTTTTTCCTGGAGATTCTCAAACATAGAGGTCAGGAGTTATTTTAGCAGCCCGGGAGTTATGGACCGCATCGGTACGCCTTGGGCAGAGGCGATGCACCCCGTGCTTTCAGGTTGCGCAAGAGGCGGAGTCTAGTTCGAGAAGACTTCTCTGGCGGCGAGTACAGTATTGCAATGGATGGCGACGGTGTCTTCCAGGCGCTGGGCGTAACCTCCGGCGAGGGTGATCATCACCGGAATATTCTTGGCGCGGGCGATGCGGAATACGAGTTCATCGCGGCGCTTCAAGCCTTCGATGGAGAGCGACAATCCGCCTAGCTGGTCCTCGCGATAAGGATCGGCGCCCGCCAGGTAACAGAGCAATTCTGGTTCGAACTGGCGCAGACCGGAACTGAGAGCGTTGTCCAGCCACGCCAGGTAATCGTCGTCGCCCATTTCATCGGGAAGATCCACGTCGATGGAAGATGGCGGCTTCCAGAGAGGATAATTGTGTTCCTGATGAAGTGAAATAGTGAAAACATCGCCATCATGCGATCCGCGGACCTTTGCCGGTTTTGCAGAGTTCAATGCCGGGGCGCCGGTCGAAGGGAGCGGGGCGCCGGGGATGCGCATACCGGCGAAAATGGCGGCCGTTCCGTTGCCCTGATGAACGTCGCAGTCCACGGTCATGGCGCGCGTGATTTTCTCGTCGCGCTGCATGCGGCGGATGGCGATAGCGACGTCATGGATCATACAGAAGCCTTCTCCATGATCGGGAAATGCGTGATGAAATCCACCACCGAGGTTGAAGGCGATGTTCTCGTTGAGTGCATAATCGGCGGCGAGGATGGAACCTCCGGCAGATAGCCAGAAAGCGCGGACCAGTTCGGGGGAGTACGGGACCTCCAACTCCAGCTCTTCTTTGGCGGAGAGTGTCCCCGTCTTCAGCTTCTCCACATACTGCGGGGTGTGTACGAGAAGAACATCCTGATCGGTCGCGGGACGAGGCGTGACGAAATCGGCTGGCTCCGCTACTCCAGTCTCCAGCAACTTGCGGTGGATGCGGAGATATTTTTCCGCCGGAAAGACATGCGCTCCAATGGGCAGATAATAATCGTCGCTATAAACCAGCTTAAAAGGAAGTTTTGCCATGCCGGGTGACTCTTCATAATACTCGTTTCATCCAGGTGCTAGGGCCGGAGTCTTTGTGCAGTCAAAGAGCGGGCAAAGCGGCCTTTTTCTGAATGCCTTGGCCTTCGACCACGGTGTAGATAAAATCCGCCGGGACATCTTTCAGGATTTCTTTCGCTCCGCTGGGCCATTGAATTTCGACTTGGTCCATTTTCGATTCGGCGGCCAATCCGAAGTGCAGGCGCGGATCATTGGATGAAAGATAGCTTCCGCCGGCGCGGACTTCGCTCATCTGCACCAGCTTGCCGGCCTTCACAGTAGCGCGGGCGCCAATCGCCATTTTGTTGCTCTTGGTCCCGACCAGTTTAAACAATACGCGGTGGTTGTGGTTTTGTGTGCGATTCAGCAGCAGCGTCGGCGGCTGACCGGTGTTGATGAGGACGACGTTGATATTGCCGTCGTTGTTGATATCGCCGAAGGCGGCGCCACGTCGCGAGGCGTCGGGGATTGCAGAAAGGACGGTCGAGACGTCTTCGTAGGTCCCGTCGCGCTTATTACGGAACAGCAGCATGGGTTCGCGATAGGGAGCGGCACCGCTGGGAACCTGATCCATCTGCGGATAAACGTGGCCGTTTGCAACCAGAAGATCAAGCCAGCCGTCGTTGTCCATATCGAAAAATCCGGTGCCCCAACCCACCAGCATGTATGTGGGTTTGGCGAGTTTGGCCGGCCAACTCACATCAGAGAAGCCTTGAGAGCCCAGGTTGCGATAGAGCGTATCCGGCTGCTCGGTGAAGTTGGTGACAAACATCGACAGCCGGCCCTCATGCAGATAATCGCCCCAATCCACGCCCATGGAGCCTTGTTCGAGGCCATCGGCACTCAGCGCGGCACCGGAAAGCAAGCCTACTTCCTCGAATGTGCCGTCGTGCTTGTTGTGATAAAGATAATTCGGACCGGAATCATTGGCGACGTATAAGTCAGGCCAGCCGTCGTTGTCGTAATCGCCCCAGATGGAGCCGAGCCCGTAATAAAGATTAGGATCGTCGACTCCCGCCTTCTTTGATACGTCCTCGAAAGTCCCATCACCGCGATTATGAAACAGCATGTCGGATTCGCCGGTCATGCCCCACGGTCCACATTGCACGGGAATGCCCTTAAAGCTACAGTTCTTTTCGTTCTTGC
The DNA here is from genome assembly GCA_963700175.1 of Terriglobales bacterium. Lineage (GTDB taxonomy): Bacteria > Acidobacteriota > Terriglobia > Terriglobales > Acidobacteriaceae > DASVWZ01. Next base: position 1,559,022 of record CAVOWN010000015.1, on the reverse strand, counting down.
CAAAGTCCGGCAACTTGTTCACGTCGAAATGCACATAGCGGGAGACGAAAAGATCCACGCGGCCGTCGCGATCGTAATCACCCCAGGCCGCGCCGGTGCTGAAGCCACCCCCGGCGACTCCCGCTTTGTCGGTGACATCCTCGAACTTACAGTTGCCTAAATTGTGATAGAGCGCATTGCCATCGAAACCGGTAACAAAGATGTCAGGCAAGCCGTCGTTGTCGTAGTCGGCCACGGCAACGCCCATTCCCCAGCCCTTGCGGGTAAGCCCAGCAGACTTCGTGACGTTCTGTGAACTTCAGCCCATCGTCCTGGTGGTAGAGCGTGACCATGGGATCGCCACCCTGCTTGAAGCGGTCGATGGTCGATCCGTTCACCGTGATGATGTCGAGTTTTCCGTCGTTGTCGCAGTCAATCATGCCAGCGCCGCCGCTCATTGATTCGACAATGTAGCGTTTTTCCGGCGAAGAGATATGCGAGACGGTCAGGCCGGCCGTTTGTGCGATGTCTTCAAACTTGGGAAGCGGGGCGGATTGCGCGGGGGCACAGATTGCTAGGAGCAGGACCGAGGTTAGACGAAAAAACATGCGCATGGCAGGATGGCTAAATTATAGTCCAGGGATTGCAGAACGGCGGGGGGCTACGGAGTTTGCAGCCACTCGCGGGCCGCGGCTTCGCAGTCGAAGATCTTGATGGACTTCTCGCTCCAAAGAATTTGATGCATGCGGGCAGCATGTACCTGGGGTGCGCTGGTGGCGATGAATGCGCGTTTGGAGGCCAGATCGAATGGGTCGACCTGGTCGGCAAGATTCACCGCAGCTTCGGCATCCAGTTGCAAATCCTTGACTGCGGTGAGGTCGACAATCTCAGAGAATGAAGGAGAGAAAAGCGGATTGGCCGCGAGCGCCCTGGCGTAAAACTCAATTTCTGAAAGACCCAGCCTGCAACCGAATCGGACGTAGACCACGCAGCGCGCGGCGTCAATCGCGTATTCGGCCTCAGGCGCCGGGTCGGTCGCCGCGACGTTGGATGAATCGATCTTGCCAAACACCGAACCACCTCCGGAGGCCCCCCGAGTGCGACCTCTTCCGGATAGATCGGCAGTTTGAGGTAAAACTTAAGTCGCTAATTCGCCGGCTTGCGGAAGCGTGCGGACTCCTTGACAGTACGCACACGGATTCTGGATAACTGGATAAGTAGATCTGGACTCGAAACAGGCCCGAGGTTACCCGTGAGGAAAAGTCTGCCGAAACCGATCCGCAGTTTTGCCAGTGACAATAATGCCGGAATTCATCCCCGGATATTACAAGCCATCACCGCAGCAAATCAGGGACATATGGTCGGATACGGCGACGATGACCACACTCAGCGTGCGATTCGCAAGTTCAAGGCGCATTTTGGGCCCGATATTGAAGTGTTCATCGTCTTCAATGGCACGGCCGCAAATTGTCTCAGTCTAAAGGCACTCACCGAGTCGTTCCATGCGGTGATTTGCGCTGCAGGCGCGCATATTTATGTCGACGAGTGCGGCGCACCTGAAAAGTTCACCGGTTGCAAACTTATTCCTATTCCAAGCGGCGATGGCAAGCTGACCGTCGAATCGGTCAGCCATGCTCTTCACGGAATCGGAGATCAGCACCATGTGCAGCCGCGAGTGATTTCAATTACTCAAGTCACGGAGATGGGAACACTTTATCGGCCGAAGGAGGTCCGCGATCTGGCGCGCTGCGCCCATCAGAGGGCGATGTTCCTGCACATGGATGGAGCACGCATTGCCAATGCGGCCGCGGCCCTGGGCCTGAGCCTGCGCGAGGCCACGCGCGATCTCGGCGTCGATGTGCTTTCTTTTGGTGGCACCAAGAATGGTGCGATGGGCGCCGAGGCGGTTGTCTTCTTCGACCGGAAACTGGCACAGAACTTCCTCTATTTGCGCAAACAGGGGATGCAGTTGGCTTCGAAGATGCGCTTTATTTCCGCGCAGTTCGAAGCGCTCTTTTCCAATGACCTGTGGAGGGACAACGCCGATCACGCCAACCGCATGGCCACACTCCTGGAGAAAGAAATCAACAAAATCGCGGAAATTGAGATTGTCTACAAAGTGGAAGCGAATGGCGTGTTTGCCCGAATTCCGCGCACCGCGATCGCCAAACTTCAGAAGCACTATTTTTTCTACGTCTGGAATGAAGAAGAGTCGGTAGTGCGTTGGATGTGCTCGTTCGATACCACGGAAGAAGATGTCAAAGACTTCGCGAAGTTTGTAGCGGAAACGGTGCGTCGGTGATGCCTACGCGCACCCGGCGTCACCAGAATAGTATTGATTTTTCGCCGATTTTTTACTAAAGTTGCGCTTCCGTAAGACTTGCACAGCGAGATCTACGGCAGGAGATGGGATGGTCCGAAACTGGCTTGGATGGTTGGCCGTGTGTGTGATCGTGCTGGCGCCCGGATGCGGGCATGATCAACAGTTGGTGTCTATTGCGATTGCGCCTACTACCGAGACCTTCGGAGCGTCAAACATTCCGGTGAGTGCGGACGCGGGGCTTAACGTACAACTGCGGGCCCTCGGCACCTACATTCACCCGCCCGTGACTAAAGACATTACGAGCCAGGTCGTGTGGACGTTGAACACTCCTCAGATGGTGACGGTCACCTCCGGCGGGTTGATTACGGCAACCGGCGAGGCCTGTGGTGGGGCGCTGATTTCGGCAACGGTGACCACCAACAATCACGGGACAGTATCTTCTGCGGGCGCGATTGTGACCGGCACCATGCAGGCTAATGTGGTGTGCTTTACCGGCACCGGGCCATCGTTGACGGTGACTTTTGCGGGAAATGGCGCGGGCACGGTGACCAGTTCGCCACCGGGACTGGGCTGCGACGCGACTTGCAGCGCTAGCTTTCCGAGCGGAACCAACCTCGTATTGACGGCCTCAGCGAGTGGGACGTTCGGCGGATGGTTGGGCTGCGACTTCACGTCGGCACAGGTATGCGATGTGAACAATTTGACCGCTAACCGCACGGTTACGGTGACGTTCGACTAAGGACGGGCTAGCCTTCGTCCAGCAAGTTTTGCAAAGCCGGTTTGTGCTTGGCCCCGCTTTTCCTTTTCTTCTTGTCCGGGACAATCCGCGACACCGGCGGCGCGCCGATCCGGTCGCGGGCCATTTCCTTCACCGCATTCACCGCGCTGAACCGCTTCTGTTTTTTCTTCTTGGCCACGACTCCTATGTTGCCATAGCCCGACACCCGTGAACGTGCAATAATTCACTAGAGGGACGGTTGGCACTTGGCGGCCAGCCTCTCACATTGACTATGGACGAACGCGAGTTTTTTGACGAACGGGCGGAAAAGAAGCTTTCGAACCTGAATTGTCCGCATTGCCAGCAATCCGGCGAATACGAAATTACGTGGATCGTCCGTACCAAGAAAAAACAGCTTTCTGGCCGTGCCGATGAGCGCGATCGCGCCCGCTTCGCCAAGGCCCGCTCCTACATGCTGCGCAAAGACGACATGCTGGCCTGCAAGAACATGCGCTGCCGCAAACGGTTTGAGATCTCCGGAGTACAGTCCGTCGTCTTCACCGAGTAGCCCGCCCAGGAAGGTCGCCCGGCGTGGTGAATTTTCGGTCTAGTCCCCGCTGACGCGGATTGCCTTGCTGGTTCTGGGTTGTCGTTGCGGAACAGCGGGCTCGGGCTGGAGCCAGTTTCGAATCTCTGGGATGGCCGCCCGCATGGCTAACTCTCCCGACTTTACCAGGTGCGCTGCGTGCTCGAAGTCATCGTACTTATAGCCGTTCACATCAGGCTCAATTACCATGTCGGCGGCCTGCTTCCAGACGCTGCAATTCATCTCCTGCGCAATGGCGAAGCATTGACCGATAACGTCCAACAAATGGCGCGGACCCTTGTCGCGCGTCCATGTGCCTTTTAAGTGGACAGCCAAAACTCGCTGCGCCCCCATGTCGCGCAAGGGCCGAGTAGGTACAGCATGGGCCAACATGCCATCCACAAACAGGCGGCCGTCGATTTTGACTGGCAAGAACATGCCCGGGTAAGCGCAACTGGCGCGCACGGGATCAACCAGGGGTCCGGAGCGGAAGACCATGCCCGCGCCGGACGAAAAATCCGTGGCCGTGACTGCCAGCGGAATTCGCAATTCCTCAAAAGTTTTCACCTTAAGCAGAGAGTTGAGAAATCCAATCATCCGCTGGTTGTCGGCGATGCCGAAGCGTGAGATCGTCCAGCGGGCAAAGTGTTTGAAGCGCACGCGTGTTGCGACTTCTTCGAGTTCACTGGCGGAAACGCCACTGCAATACGCCGCACCAATCAGCGCGCCCACACTGGTACCGGCTATGAATTCGATGGGAAGGTTCTCTTCTTCCAGGACTTTCAGGACGCCGATGTGCGCCATGCCACGGGCAAATCCGCCGCCCAGCGCCAGGCCGAGGCTGGCGGGACTTTGCGTCCGCGGCAAACTCCCAGAGAGTTCGCGGCCAAACGCCTGTACCGAACGAATGATCTTGCCTAGCTGCTTCACGGACCACCCCGCTCCGGAGCCGTTGTCAGCGCACTTCGCCACTAAAGCTGCTGCAAGTAAGATGCCACGTTTGACGGGTGCGCTGTTTGAGGTAATCGCCCAGCCTTGTTACCCATGGAAACTGCCCCTTTCGGGTGACTTAACTCGCCTGTTCCTGATAGGTTATGGGTATGGTGCGCGAAATCTCCGCGGGCGGAGTGGTACTGCATCCTTCGCCGGAGGGCTGGGAAATCGCGGTCATTGAGCCCCAGAAAGAGCCCCCGGCGGCATTCCCCGTCATTATCGCCAAGAAAACATCGCAAAAAATGTTACTTGCTTTACCCAAAGGATTGGTCGATCCGGGTGAGACGCCGGAGCAGACTGCCATCCGCGAAGTGTTCGAGGAAACCGGTATTGCGGCCAGCCCCATCGCCAAACTCGGAGACATCAAGTATGCCTACGTTCGTGCCTGGGGGGACAAGCAACGAGTCTTCAAGATCGTCAGTTTCTACCTTCTCCGCTACGACTCGGGACGAATCGATGAAATCGCTGCGGAGATGCGGATTGAGGTCAAACGCGCGCTCTGGATTCCGCTCGCAGACTCAGTACGCAAGCTGGCCTATCGCGGCGAAAAGGACATAGTTCGCAAGGCCCAGGAGTACCTAGAAAAACACCAGGTGCCATTTCAAGCCAGCTAGTAGGTAGCCTTAAAGCCGGCGAATGGACCACCGGAAACGGCCTCGGATGCTCCGACGATCACGTTGCGGTCGTTAATGCCTTTGGCCCAGTCATACGCGCTCGAGGGATTGTCGAACTTGTAATACTTGCCTTGGCGAAATAATGCACAGTGAGAAACCGAATTAGAATCGAGCCACTGATAGGTCACGTCACCTGCATTGTCGATGTCCGTGGCCGCGGACCCAGACGCGCCCGGGACGTTGACCTCCGTGTAGTTCTTAGTCTTGATGTCGTACACGTACGCGGTCATAGTGCCGCTTAATCCATCCACCGACGAGAAAACCAGCTTGCCCTTGTCGTTAATTCCTGAGGCAACTGTAATTTGGGCCATGAAGATGTTCAGAGTGGTGTAGTGATGGTTCGCCAGCAAATATCCAAAGGTGACGCCGTTGGAACCCACATAGCTGCCCACGATTTCCCCAAGGTCATTGATGCCTACCGCGCTCGACCCCGTCGAACCTTTGGGGCCGGGGATATCGGTAAAGCGTCCGTTTTTACAAAGAAATCCCATACTGCGGCCCGCGGAATTGACGTAGGCGCCAACGATTTGAATGGCGCCGTCCGGTGTTACGCCATCCACCGTAGTACTCGTGCCGTTCGGGACGTTTACAGTGGTGAGCTTTTTTCCGTCAAGGATGAAGCCGTGGTAAGCGTTGGCGCTGTCCTGATAAGTCCCGACGATCACGCCGGCATTGTTGATTCCGTTGGCGAAAGTCTGCTTGGCTCCAGGTACTTTTACGTTACTGAACTTGAAAGTCAGTTTTGGGGCTTCGGCGGCGAAAGCCACCATAATTGAAGCCAGCAACAGAGCTGTGCCTAGGGCCATCGAGCTAAAAGTTCTCATATGATTCTCCTTCTCTACGCTTTCGCGATTCCTTGAACGCTGGCTTCCCTTGCGCATTGTGTGGCGCTGATCGGATGGGCAGCTGTTTTACGTCAGCCCGACAAAGATGGGTTAGCGGACTTCCGCAGTTGCCCGAAGAGTGCGCAATTTTTCATCGGAGGGACGGCGGCCGCACCGAACCGCCGGACGCCGGATTGCAAACTCCAACGGTTGGGGTGTGCTGGATTCGATGCCGTTGCACCGCGGAAACCGGTTTCGTCATGGGTCAGATCGTCACTCGGATGGGTGATGCAGATCACTGCGGAAGCGTCGAATCTATGGTTGTAGAATCGACTCAAGTTGTTGATTACACAAGATTTATCTTGACATTCCTCGCCCGAGATTCTATGCTGACATTAACTTGATAGGGCGCGTGTCGTGCCATCCTCACCCCACATCCATACGACACGCGCCGTTGTTATTTGTGTACCGTTCCCGCATTGCACACTTCTTCCGGAATCACTACAACTCACACATCATTGTGACCAATCTGGCAATAACGGCTGACCCATGGATAAACTTCCTTAGAATGAAATGATCGCTGTACGTTTTCATATATCGTCCACATGAAAGGTCGAAATGAATCGGATTCATAAAGTCGCTATCCTCGGCGCCGGAACGATGGGCGCACGCATTGCCGCCCACTTCGCCAATGCCGGCGTTCCCAGCTACCTGCTGGACATCGTGCCTGCGAACGCAGCCGGCCCCGGGCGTAACCAGATTGCGACCGCCGGTCTGGACGCCGCGAAAAAGGCCAAGCCTGCCGCTTTCATGGATGCGTCACTCGCCCACCTGGTCACGATTGGCAACTTTGAAGACGATCTGAAAAAACTCGCTGAGGTGGACTGGATCATCGAGGCTGTAGTCGAGAAACTCGATATCAAACGGGCGCTGCTGAAAAAAATTGAGGCCATCCGCAAGCCGGGGACGATCGTAACGACCAACACCAGTGGATTGCCCGTAGCCAAGATCGCCGAAGGATTTTCGGACGACTTCCGCCGCGCCTGGTTCGGCACACACTTTTTTAATCCTCCGCGCTACATGCGCCTGCTGGAGCTGATTCCAACTCCAGAAGCGGACCCTGCGCTGATCGACGCCGTCTCGCAGTTTTGCGATGTGCATCTTGGTAAAGGCGTGGTTATGGCCAAGGACACGCCGAACTTCATCGGCAATCGCATTGGTACGTTTTCGGTGCTGAACGTCATCCGGTTGATGCAGGAGATGAACTTCTCGATTGAAGATGTCGATGCGCTCACTGGGCAGGCGGTGGGATGGCCGCGGTCCGCGACATTTCGCACCATTGACCTGGTAGGCTTGGACATTCTTGGACACGTGGTCAAGAACATGACGGGGGCCTCTGGGCAGCCGTTGGACGAGCGCAACGATTTGAGGCTGCCCGATTTCTACCAGCAAATGCTTGACCGCAAATGGCTGGGCGATAAAACCAAAGGTGGGTTTTACCAAAAAAGTGGAGGGCACGAAGCTGGCAAAGAACCAGAACGCCTGGCGCTCGATTGGAAGACCCTGGAGTATCGTCCGCGGCAAAAGCCCAAGTTTGCCGCGCTCGATATGGCGAAGAACCTCGACGACGCGGGTGCGCGCGTCCGCATGCTCCTGGGTCTCGACGGCAGCGGGAGTAGGACCGACCCCGCCGGGCAATTCCTATGGTCGGCCTTGTCGGAACTGTGGACCTATTCGGCGAACCGTATCCCGGAGATTTCGGATTCCATCGTCGAGATCGATCGCGCCATGAAGTTGGGCTTCAACTGGGAGCTTGGCCCCTTTGAGCTGTGGGACGCGGCCGGAGTTGAAGTCACCGTCAACCGTATGAAGAAGTCCAATCGACCGGTGGCGGCAAATGCAGAGAAGTTGCTCGCTTCCGGCAAAAAGACCTGGTACGAGGACGATTCGAAATCAGCTTCCGGCAAGAAGTACTTCGACCTGGCAAGCGGCGCCTACAAGCCAGTGCACGTGTCCAACGGGGTTTGGTCCGTGGGTATTGCCAAGAAATCGAACGGCGTAGTGAAAAAGAATTCCGGAGCTTCGTTGGTCGACATTGGAGACGGAATTGCCTGCATCGAGTTCCACTCCAAAATGAATTCGCTGGGCGCGGACATTATGACGCTCATCACCCAAACCCTGAAACCTGGCGGTGCGGGAGACGGCTTCGAGGCGTTTGTCATCACCAACGACGCGGCGAATTTCTCGGTTGGCGCAAACCTGATGTTGTTGCTCATGGCGGTGCAAGAAGAAGAATGGGACGATGTGGACCTCGTCATCCGACAGTTCCAGGGGATGACGCAAGCTATCAAGTTCTCACCCAAACCAGTGGTGATTGCTCCATTCGGCCTCGCTCTCGGTGGAGGATGCGAGATGGCGTTGCACGCCGCGGCGCTTCAACCGCATGCAGAGTTGTACATGGGATTGGTGGAAGTTGGCGTCGGCCTGCTCCCCGGCGGCGGAGGCTGCAAAGAAATGACGCTGCGCGCAGTCGATAGCGCCGGCTCGATTCGCCCCGGCGGACGCGCCGAGTCCGTCGAAATGATGGAAGCCATGAAGAAGGCGTTCGAGACCATCGCCACCGCGAAGGTCGCGACCTCCGCGGAAGAAGCGCGCGGCTACGGGTTCCTGTCGCCGTCGGACCGCATCACGATGAACCGCGAACGCGTTCTGGCTGACGCGAAAAACCGCGCTCTGGAATTGTTGCGCGCGGGATACGAACCGCCGCAGCCGCGCACCGACATCCCTGCACCCGGAGAAAATATTCTGGCCGCGCTGAAGATGGGCGTCCACATCATGCGGCAGGGAGACTATATCAGCGACTATGAAGTGAAGCTGGCGACCAGGATTGCGGAAGTGCTCTGTGGAGGCGCGGTCACGCCGGGCACTCCGGTGAGCGAACAGTATTTGCTCGACCTGGAGCGGGAAGCTTTCAAGTCGCTGTGCGGCGAGAAGAAGACGCAGGAGAGGATCCAGTACACGCTGAAGACGGGGAAGACGCTGAGGAATTAGTTCTGGGTCGCCGAGGCGCCGGGGTAGCCTAATTGGGCGCTTGCTCCGGTTTAAGGCCTACGCGGCGGAAGATCAGATAGGACTCCCTCTGGTATATCAGGCGCTTATAAAGATAATAGCCGTCAGAGAAATGGACCATCTCGTATCCCAGAGAAGTCCACACGGGCCCGTCGGTCCGCAGCATAAGGTCTGGATCTACCGAGTACGCGACCACATAGTCAGGATTTACACGTTCTAGCTCGTTTACATCCAGTCTCGTTGCCCTCAGCGGCACGCCCTGGTGGTAGAAGCTGGTTGGTGCGTTTGCGAGGATATTGCTATCGAAATAAGCCTGGACTGCTACTACTCCGAAAAGAAATCCGAAGACCGGCTGACGCCGGGCAACAGCTGCACTCAGGTACCGAGCGGCGTCCTCTGCGCCGCTGTAAGGATACAAATATTCGCGGTTCATCACTACTGCCGAATCCCAAATATTCACCGCACATAGACAGATCAGTAATGCTGCCATGCCGCGAGTAGCCCAAATCTGTCCCGCGGTCAAAGCGGCGTAGTCTTCGTGGCTAGGCCATGCGATCCAGAGTCCCACTATCGCTGCGACGAACATGGTCCCGTGGTGGTGCGCATAACCGTGAACTGCGGAGTACATCGCGAACAAAAGAATCACCGGTACCGCAAATATCAGTAACCTTCGCCGCATAAAGCACCAAGCGGCCGAGAGCAGTAAGAAAATGAGCGATGGCACTAGATAGTCAAGGAATGCACCGCAAATGCCCGCAATTAGCTTCAGTTCTGGTGTCGGCTGAGGAAGCTGCACCAGTTCCTTTTTCGAAGCGAACTCTGCTACATCGGGCGTCGGCTTCAGAATTATGACGATGAAGATGAACGTTGCCGCCATCACCGCGATGCAAATCCAATAGCGCTTCTTAACATTCGCGTCGAGAGTGCTCCACAACTTGAACGCGTCAACCAGATAGGCGAGGCCGAGGCATCCGGCCAGAATCGTCCCATGCAGGCTCAGATTCGCCAGCAAGACGAGCACTACCGTCATGCGCTCTGGGTGTTTGATGTCTTTGAACAGCAGCGCGGCGGCGAAGGCCAGCAATGGCAGCAGCGTATATGGCCGCGCGATCACCGCGTACTGGTAGATCATGAAATAGGTGAACGCGAGCGGCCAGCGAATGTAACGAGGGAACGGCGCCTTGAAGATCAGTAAGGCCGCTCCGCCTGCGGCAAAGACCGCGCCGATGTAGCCGAGCGCCCCGTACCGCGCGTGAAAAACATGCTGCGCGACCCACAGGATCGTATGCCATAGGCCGGGCGATCCTTCATAACGCGATTCATGAAACCAGATGGTCCGCAGATCGAGGTCGCGCGCAATCAGCCAGGCTTGGGCCTCGTCCGCCCACTTTTCGTGGTACGGAAGGATGAACGCGACAATTGCGACCCATAGGCTGAACACGGCGAAATCAGCGATCCTCCACCATGGAGATGGCGCCGCGGACGCGATGGCCGGGCTCGCCTCATCCCCTGGGCTGCGTGGCGTCTCGGCTGCCGGAGTGTCAGAATCCGCGGCCAAGGTACTTACCGCCATTGCTGTTTCGTCACTCATATCCTCGCTCGCGTTACTCAACACCTATGAAAAGTGCGACCGGCGCTACTCTTCATTCTTTCGTCAACACGAGGGCAACGTCATCACTGTATGCCACTTTGAATCCAGGGATGGTGCTCATCGCTTCGCCGATGATGGAATCGTGCTGCAATAGCAACGTTCGAGCTTCATTCGCGGGCGGAAAAGCCTTATAAGGTATATCGGCGTTCATCAGCTTCGAATACTGAACGACGAAGTCATCCCCGTAAAGATTCGTTCGTCCATCAATAGCCACCGGATATTCTGGCAAATACCAGGTCAGGAAGCCTCCCCATTCGAAGGCATTGAAGAGCGGCTGCGGCAGGCGATGCGCGCGAATGTAATCGCTGGCCTGTACCGGATAAGTTTGCTCGATCTTAGCCATGAGCGCTTCGTGGCTGCGCGGAATTCGTAGGACGGCGAGCAATATTACGAGCCCGGCCAGCGCAAGGGCAGCGAAGAATCGCCGGCCCCAAATTCTGTTGTTGGATGGTGTGGCATCGAGCGCCTCTGGAATGGCGTACGCAATCACCGCTACGGCAGCCAACGTCGCCAGCCAGTTGTTACGCTGGGCATAAAACGAAAGCATGCTGCAGCCGATCAGAAGCGAAATCTGAAACGGATCCCGCGAACGGCGCAACCCCAGCGACAGAAACGCCGACATCGCCAGCAACATGAGAATGTAATCCTGCGGCTGGTGAAAGTTCATGGAATGGAAATCCGGGAGGTAGAGATTGGCCGCACTGCTGATACCGGAAAAGAAAATTTCGCACGGGCGATAGAAGTACGGCGTAATGACAGTAGCAATCACTGAGATGACCGCAACGATTGCAGCCGTGGCGAGCGAAACCGGCGCGCGATCGAGCGCGAACCTGAAAATGCCGAAGCGGCGGCCTAGGTCCTCAAGAACCAGCGCTCCCAGAAATAAAACCAAGAGCCCGAGCCCGTACACAAACTGCACATCGAAGTTCGCCCACAACAGGAAGATAGGTGGCAGCCAGAAAAGTAGCCGCGCATTGCCCGCCTTGCGGCTTTCAATCAGCAGAAGCAGCTCAATCGCGAAAAATAGTACTGAACAATAAGTCGGCCCCGGCTGCAGTCCGCCGAGGATGTACTGCCCGATCACGGATAGCGCGACCGCTGGCCAGAATCTTCCGCGCAGTCCGCCGGCGAGAAAGAATGTGAGCACGGCAAGCTTTACTTTGAAACCCATCAGCACGAATGGCATTGCTCGCAGCGCCAGCAGTTTGTAAAACATGGCTAGGACTACGTCATAGGCCCAACTGAAATCCGCCCACGAAAGCGACGACGACAGCGAGAAAATGCCATTCGTGGGCAGGCGGTGGTTCTGAATGATCCAAAGGCCCGCGCTCAGATGCCACCAGCTATCGCCGTTCGACAGCGCCGTCAACGACGAAAGGCGCACCGCCTCGAACACAGCGGCTGAGGTGAACAACAGCAACATCGCCGGTATGCGGAACTTTGACATTGATTCAGTGAGGCATTGACATCGATCGCAACATCTCAATGACTCAATCAATCAATGATCGGTCGCTCTACTTAATCCTTACCCTGTGTTTGGGCGTGTTGGGGCCGGTGACGGAACCGTCGGGATTATGGGCGGCGTTGTGGCACATCAGAGTACATGTATTCGTGCTACGACTGTAGCCGATCGGGTTCGCGCCGTTTAATCCAACCACGTTTGCGTCAAAATTCACCAGCCGCTCTCCACTGATGTTCGGAGAAGTCGCACCCATGCCGTGAGCCGTGTGGCACGTAGAACAAGTGAATCCATATTGCGCAATATGCAGGTTATGTTGATTGAAGCTGGTATTGGCGAGCACATTGGTCAGGTCGTGACACTTCGCGCACATCGCGTAAGGTCCCGAGGGCCCCAGATCTGGGTTCGGGAAAAGATTCGTCACTGTCCCGCCGGGGATCGCGGCCTGGCTGAACTGATAGTTACGCTCAAGGATGTGCGAATTCACCGATCCGTGAGGGCCTATCGGGCCGGTGCCGCCAAATTCGCGATTGTCGTCACTGTTGTGGCAATCGCTACAGAAAATACGAACGCCCATTAGTCGCGACGACTGTGTCTGATTCTGGTTCAGCATATTCACCAACAGGCTGGGTTGCGGCAGGGGACTGGTGCGATCGTGCGTCACGGGATGGCTCGAGGTTGCGGACGAAGCGAACTCCGGAATGACGTTGAGGGGGTCCGCGTTCGCGACGACTCGAATCGGAGCATATCCATAAATCGGAAGACGCTGCTTGCCGGCGCCGGTGCCATGACATCGCAGACAGTTCTCAAACTGATTGATGGCGGGAATGAGCACAGTCACGCCGTCCAGCGCGCTGATTCCTGTGACCCCCGCCTGCGATGGGCGAAGCAAGGGCGGCGCGGAGAATACCGTCGTCTGGTTCGAGTTGTGCGGGTCGTGACAGTCCACACAGGTCGCATGGCGATTATTGACTAATACGGCCGCTTCCGCTTCGTCGTGACCATTGTTACCTGCGGGCAGCGGATGCCCAGTCTTGCCAAACTCCGCCATAATGTTCGGTGCCGCCGGGGACAGATAGGTGCCGCCGTTGTGGCAAGTCATGCAATTCTGCGTAGCCGTATCCACGCCATTTGCGGGAGGCGTTGCCGGTCGAAGCAAACGCGCAGGGGCGATCGCGTCGTGCTCCATGTGGCACGAGGAGCAGGCGTTCAGCGCGACCGTGCCGTAGGGCCCGACGTGCGCATCAGGAGAGACTTGGTTCGTCGCGGTGCGATGAATGCTGTTACCCCACCCGGCCAGCATGTTGACTTGGCCCTGAATCACTCGGTTCGGATCGTGACAGGCAAGGCACATCTGGGCGCTTGAGCTGTCTCGTACCAGGAACTCCTGTGCAACTTTATCGATGCCCTGCACATGCGCAGAATGGCAACTGGTGCATTCGATATTTCCGTTGATCAGTTGCACGGCGCCGGTCGGGTCCATGGTCTTGCCCTGCACAAGCGTCGAAACCAGGTCGGGAGCATCTTTGAGCGGCAACACCAGGCTGAAAGGATGCGATCCCGTCAAAGTTGTCCCAAAAGAATCGATGGGGTTCCAATTCCCCACGGTTGGAAGTTTGCCATAGGCCCCCGACTGCCCCACGGCGACGGTGCCGTCATGACAGCTCAGACAAAGGCTGCTCGTCACACCCAGAGTCGGCTGCGTGTTGCCTTGTTCGTGGTAGGTACTGCTGTTGTAAGGCACATAGGAGCTGGTGGAATATTTCTGGTTCCACAACGGACTAATGCCGCCCAGTCCGCTGTGAGGGGCATGGCAGAAAGTGCAGCCCAAACTCCCCTGGGAGTACACCGATGCGCCGCTTCCCGGCGAAAGATTGTGCATTCCTAACGTATCGGCGGGAGGTTGTTGCGCGAAGCTCGGGGCAATTCCCCATTGCATAAACAGCAATAAGCAGACCGCGCATAGGAGGGCTTTCATTCTTTCCTCCTATTCGCCGGTTGCGCCGGCTGGGCTGCTTGTGCCAACCCGTAATAGTGAAACACCTCGACCCGCCGATTAAACGAATCGACCACGTAGATGCGGTCATGAGCGTCGATTTCGAGGCCGGCGGGCAACTGGAATTCGCCCGCTCCGGTACCCCTCCGGCCGAAGTAATAAAGTAATTGGCCCTCGCGGTCGAACACCTGCACAATACCCCACTGGCCATCGACCACGTAAAGATGATTTTCCGAATCGAAGCCAATTCCCTTGGGGCGGAAGATCCATCCCGCGCCGTCGCCGATCTTGCCGATGGCGTAACGGAAGGTGCCGTCGCGGTCGAACACCTGCACACGAAAATTCATGGCGTCTACCACCGCCAGGTCCGGACCGTTCAAGCGCAGCTCCGTCGGATAGTTGAACTCGCCGTCACCAGTCCCCAGCTTGCCGATGGTCTTCAGCACGCTGCCTTGCATGTCCATCACATAAATCTTGTTGCGCAGAGTGTCGGTGACGTAAATGCGTTGTGCCGCCGAATCCACCGCAATGCCCGTCGGGCGTTTGAAATATCCTTCACCGCCCTTAAGACTGCCTACCGCCCGCCGGTACTTACCACTGGGATCGAAGACGAAAATCTTGCCGGACTGCGAATCGGTCACGTAGATGTTGTCCTGCGCGTCGACCGTCACACATTGCGGTGTCAGCAGCGGATCTTTGTCGGTATCCCGGCGAGACAGGAACTTGTACTTCTGCTGCGTGAAGTCGAAAATGTGTACGCCATGTGCGCCTACGTCGGTCACCAGGATGCGGCCGCGCGAGTCCGTTACGATGCTGTAGGGGCTGACCAGGTAATGAAAGTCGGGCTCGCCGGCTATCACGTCGACCACCTTGGTCCAGAAGCTGCGTTTCGGTTTGACTTCGCGCTCCAGGCTGAAGCTGCGTTCAAAGCTCAACCTGCGCCCTCCATCCATCAGTAAATCTGGTGGCGATGGCTGTACGATGATCTCTTTCTTCTTGGCAAATGAAGGCGATACGGCGGCCACGACCACCACAGCAGCGATCAGTCCGCCGCGGAAGGCCGAATTTACCCGCCCGCTCAGAAGAAGTCGAACCATCTGGAGATCCCAACGAAGTAGGCGTTACTTGTAGCGGGTGCACCGCCGATTGCACTGATCCCTTGCGAGAATTTGGTGAAGCCCGCTTGCAGCCCGATTCTTCTCAGATGGTACTGCAGTTGGGCATTAAAAATCTCGGTATTGTTACGCGAAGGGATGTCGCTTCCCAGCGTATCGCTGATCGCACGGTTGAACGTCGCGGAGACCACCAGGCGGCGCAGCGGGGTGGTTGAGATCCCGCCACCGTAACTGGTCCCACTGAACAGAATCGTATTGTCCAACCCCGGCGTGGGCGAGATCGGCTGCAAGCCCCCGACGCCCAGGATTGAGAGTCCGCTGGACTGCCCGTAATTTGCTGTGAGACTCACCCTCCGCGTCCCAAATGACGTTGAATAGCCGTTGCTTTTATCCACGTCGCCCGGTTGGTTGGTTAAGCCACTGTGTGAGCCGTTAAAGGCTGCAGTCCATTGCATCCCGTGATTGAAACGGCGGTGCAGGTTGGCGCTGTAATTGTAATAAGAAGTCGTATAGGTGATCAGCAGCGTCTGGACGTTTTGTGCGTACGAGAAGTTTCCGGAAGTCTGCCAGTTCCCAAACCGGTGGGCGTAGTTCACATTGCCAATGAAACCCAGTGCGTTGGTGCCCTGTCCGTTGTCGCTTTCAATCACGGAACCCGAGAAGCTGAACATGTTGAAAAGCTTCTTCGAATAGCTCACCGTGCCGCTCACGAAAGTGCCGGTATAGTCTTTGCCAAAGTAAAATTGGTCGTAGTGCGTCGCCTGCGCCTGCCCCGACAGATAATTTGTAAATTGATAGTTCGCTCCTCCGCCAAACGTGTAGGAGTGTGAGCCGGTACCGAGATTGACCGGAATGACTTCAGTCCCACTGAGACTCTGACTCAGGAATCCGGAAAGATTGTCGGTGTAGGACTGGTTCATAAACAGGCTGAGTTTGTCTGTGGGATGAAAGCTGACTCCGGCATTTTCGTTGTTATCGCCATAGCTGGAGTGGTTCGAGCCTTCGGAAGCATCCGATAGAAAATCGGTGGTTGCCGCGGCATGGTTGTAGCTGGCGTAGAACGATCCATGCAGCGGAAGATTGTGGTTCGCGCCGAAACCGTAATCCTGGCCGCTGGTGTCCGTTTCAGTCCCGGCCTGCCCGGACAGAAATTCTGGCAACTTGGAGTCGAAAGTGGTGTGATCGTAGAAGCCGTTGAGGCGAAAGCCCTCAATGCTGTATGTGGAGCGGAGATTGAGGAGCTTGTTGTCGGAACTGGTTTCCTGGTCGGTACCATAAATGGTGCCACTACCGCTGCCTTGCGAGTATCCCACGGCAAGCGTCGGCATGTCGGGAAGCAGCGCGCTCCATCCGATACCGAAGCCCTGACCGTTGCCGTGGGTCGTAAAATTCGGCTCGCCCGGCAATCCGAAGGTGCCGGTGCTATTGTCGTCGTACCGGTAACTGACCGTTCCCGGAAAATTGCTGCCGGTGAAAAAATTAGCAGTGCCGTCAATCCCGCTTGCCCCGGTAAGGGACTGGTAGGAGGAATCGTTGCGCGACTGGTTTATGTAGGGCGTCGCGCTGAATGAGATGAAATTGGGGCTGTAATAAGAGCCGGAAAGTTTGCCGTCAAGTCCAAAATCAAGCCCGTGGTTGGAGGGAATGTCGTTGCCGTAATCGCCGGCATATCCGAAGGTAAACAGCCCGCCTGCGCTTAACTGGGTATTTTCGCCGATTTTGAGCTGGGCGGAGGCGCATTGGGCCATCATCAGAACTGCCAAGCCGATGATGAGTTTTCCCTTCATTTGCTGCCCTTCCCACGGCCCCATAAGCCGGTAAGCCTTACCCTGTTAAAGGCACAAAGAGTGCCAAACAAAGCAAATCGGGAAAGATAGATAAGATATTGATAGACAAAGACTTATTTGGTCTGAAATGGGAAGGTTTAAGGCTTGCGGCACCCCCAGTGCGGCATATCACCCGTTGCGCCGTTGGATAACTCACAGAACGATTGAGGCATTGATTCAGTGAGGCCTAGAACGATTGAGGCATTGATGCATTGATGCATTGAGGCATTGACGCATTGAAAATGCACCTGTCGGCGAGTTGGTTTCGACCCATCAATGTCTCAATGAGTCAATAATCAATGCCTAAATCGATTTCTTCGAGGTTCTGAGGGAGGCCCCGAAAATCGCGACCAACTCGTTGGCCTCTTTCAGCAAATCCTGCGTTCGATCCGTTTGGATGACTCCCGTCTCGCCCATCAATTCCAACCAGAAAACACTTTCGTCTGCTTCTTCCAGCACGACGCTCATCTTCGAAATGAACTCTGCCTTCGAACGGCTCCGGCAAACCGCACGATAGTTCGCGGCCACCGATGTGCCCGAGCGCAGAAGTTGTTTTCCTAAGGTTTGTGCATCTGGCGAGTGCGGGAGTGAGCGGAAGAGATTCACAATACGAACGGCGAACTTCTTGGTCCGCAGTTTCAGTTCCTCCGCTTTGTCAAGCGAGGTCATGCTGAATTGACTCAGTGACTCATTGAGATATTGACCCATTGAAACGGGGGCAATGAATCAATACCTCAATGTCTCAATGAATCAGTCCTCGTCTATCCGACTTCAATCTTCGCCTTGGCCCTGAGCTGTTTAGCCAGGCCGGAGCGCAACTTTTCGTATTTGCTCTTCTGCAGTTCGGTGCGCAGGTCAGTCTTTACTTCGTCAAACGGCTGCTTCCTTGCCGGAGTGTGGCTGTTCAGCCGGATGATGGTGTATGCGGAATCGATCTGGATCAGCCCGCTGACCTGTCCCGCTTGCATCGCCAGCAGCGTTTTCACGACTTGCGGTGGAAGCTTGTCCTTGCCCACAAGTTTGTGGTCGCCCATGTTCACCCGGAAATCGTCCTCGGAGATCTTTTCCGCCAACAGGCCAAAGTCCTGATAGCTCTTGGTGGTCTTGGCCTGGCGCAGCGCGTCATTGGCCTTCGTCTGCGCCTGCTTCGCCTGCTCGGGCGTCGGCTTCAGCGGAGGCAGGATCGAGATGCTTTGGAACGTGAACGACTCGCCCTGCTGGAAGCGCGCCGCATTCTTGTCATAATAGGCTCGAACTTCGGCGAGCGAGACGGCGGACTTGTCTTCCACGTCATTCTTCAAGAGCTGATCAATCAGGATGGAACGCCGGATCTGCTGGTCCAGTTGCTTACTCGATCCGTGCATTTCAACTTGCAGGTATTGTTGATATTCGTCGGGCGAATTGAACTGTTTGCGAAAGTCGGCTTCGGCGCGGCTTACTCGCGTGGCGCTCACCGGCATTTTTCGGCGCTCGGCTTCCTGGAAGACAAGCTCCTCGAAAATGATCATCTCCAGCGCTCCTTGCCGGATGGCTGCCTCTTCGCCCTTGGGAAATCCGCTGTGCTGCTTGGCGTAGGGGAAGATGGCATACATCTCGCGCACCAGATCGCGGTTGGTCAGGACCACGCCGTTCACCTTGGCCACGGGATTGTCGTTGACTTGTGGGGGCGCGGAAGGCTGCGGTGCGGTCGTGCTGGCGCTTGCATTGGCGACAATCGTGGGCGCGTGAGAGGCCACTTGCGCCAAACTCGAACCGGCTACTACTAGAACTGCTGCTAGAACTGGGATTAATTTTTTCATACCATCCTCACAATCTATCGGGTCATCTGATCATTCACTCATTGATTCATTGACTGTTTTCCGGTTTTCAATGACTCAATGACTCAATGTCAAGATGACTCAATCTGTTCGCTTGCTCTAAGTAAAAACGGGGGAGAGTGTAGCTCTCCCCCGTTGTATCACGGCTATCTCTACTGGAATACGGTCGTGACGTTGTTGGTATTGTTGGCTTCGTTCGACTCGCCGAAGTGGCATTGACGGCAGAATTGTGTCGTCGATGGCGCTTGCAGCAGGCCATACTTGCCCTGAAGATTCGGGTTGTAGGGGCCGTTCACGAAGAAGTACGTGGCATAATAGCCGCTGGTGTTCCGCGCATCGGGCTATTCTGTCGATGGCAGTGTAGACGGTCATAACGTGCTGGTCGTGGCAAGTCGTGCAAAGAACATATGGCTTGCCCGCGCCAGTTGATGCCGTACGGGCTTGGACCATGTTCCAGGCGCCAGTGCCGGCCATCCGTAGTTGGTGACGAACTGTGCATACTGACGTACCCGGAGTCACTGTGAAAACATTGTTAGCCCATACCAAGCCGTTCTGAGTCGCTGCTGATCAGGGCATTCTGGCCCACCGGGTGATCGTTGGTGTAGTTGCCGGCGCCCGTGCCATCATTTCCGAGCAGGGTCGGGATCTTCTGGCTGCCGTATGTGGTGTTAGTCAGAAGCCGATCTGTTGCTCCCAAGACCAGTTCTGCATCATGTTGGACTGGGTGAGGTTGCCGTCATGGCAGCTCAGGCAGAGCAGGATGCCGCCGACTTCTTGCGAACCAGTGGCGATTCCATTCGGCAGAACTTCAACGTATTTTCCGCCGTCGCCGAATGCGATCGACTTGCCATACAGTGGGCTTGCGTCCTGGCCCCACAATGCATAGCTACCAGCATCAGCACGCCGCCGTGACCGGAACCGAAAGAGCCGCTATGCGGAGCATGGCAGCCCGCGCAACCGCGGCCCTGGTTGTTATGCGCACCCAGGACGTTTACGGGAGACGACCAGTTCTGCGCCATCACAAGCCCTGTCACCGCGAGAACAAACATCAGAACTAACATTGCTTTCTTCATAAAATTAATGCCTCCGTCAATGATGTATGCAGCTTGTTACTAAACTCCTAGAGGCTTAGGCCGTGGGTTGTATGCGCCGAGCGCCGTTCGCAACCGCCCCTCGGTCCTTACTAATGCACGTCGCAGTCCGTAATGGGCGTGGCTTGCCAAATCCGGGTCTTATGAACGTAAGTAGTTGAATCTAAAACTTTAGTTTTTCCCGGAGAAGCACCCGGTGCCGATTTGGAACCCAGAGAACTGGGGGAAAAGAGCCACCTGCAAAATGCAGTGTGGTTAAATCCCGCAGTTTGATCAGAATCAGGAAAGTGATGAGAAATGCAACACTTAGACTCCGGCCACAAGAATCGCTTCCCCCAGGGTCGAATCCAAACTAGAATAGTTCGGCTTGGCTTTAGGGCAGGTGTGAACTATGCACGTTCTGGTCACCACCGACACTCTCAGCGGCCTGTGGACGTACACGCAAGAGCTGGTGACCGGTCTTGCCAACCGCGGCGTGAAGGTCACGCTGGTGAGCTTTGGCGACATTCCTCTGCCCGAGCAGACAAGCTGGATGTCGAGCCTCGAGGGTCTGGAATACCATCCGACCGCCTTTCGGCTTCACTGGATGCAGGAAGGTGAGTTCGATCTCAGAGAATCAAGCGCCTATCTTACCGAGCTGGTAAGAGAAATCCGGCCCGATCTTCTGCACTTGAACCACGTGAGTTATGGAAGTTTGCGGGCGGATACTCCGCGGATCGTGGTGGCGCACGGCGATTATGTCAGCTGGTGGCGGGGCGTGCACGGCCGCGATCCCAAGGAAAGCCGCTGGCTGAGCGAATACCGCGAGACGATGATTCGCGGATTGCAATCCGCCAACGCCACGGTCGCCCCTTCGAAGTGGATGCTGGAGACGATTCGCGGATGCTACGTGCGTCCCAGGCGCGAAATGGTGATTTACAACGGACGCAATCCGACTTCCTTCAATCCTTATGTAAGCAAGGAAAAATCGGTGCTCGCGGTCGGCCGGATGTGGGACGCGGGTAAGCAGGTCAGCCTGCTGACGCGGCACTCGCATCCTTTACCACTTTGCATTGTTGGCGGAGAAGTTCCGGTGGCGGAGCAGCGCACGCCCATCCGCGCCGATGTGAAGGTTGAGACCGACAACGTAAAAGTCGCGGTGCGGGGCGCGCAGACCGAGGCGCAAATGCGCGTCCTTTATAGCCGGGCGTCGATCTATGTGGCCACGGCCCGTTATGAACCTTTCGGGATGGCCGCGCTCGAAGCGGCGTTCTCCCGCTGCGCGATTGTGGCCAACGATATTCCCTCGTTTCGCGAAATCTGGGGCGAAGCCGCGCTCTACTTTCAAGCCAACGATTCCGCCAGCCTGGCCAGTACGATTCAAAAACTGCACGACGAGCCCGATCTGTGCCGGATGTACGCTTTGCGCTCCTACCAACGCGCCCGCGAATGTTTTACCGCCCGGCGCATGGTGGACGAATATCTCCGGCTTTATCACAGCGTATCGGCGGGACGGCTGGCCGCGGCGTAGGTTCGGGCGGCGCATCGCGTGATATCTTCATAGTTTGCAGTCCAATCTTTGCATATCAAATCTCGGAGGACTCATGTCTGTAAAAATTACTGCCCGATCGAATGGCCCGTTTCGAGTGGAAGATCCGGAAGGGCAGGTCGAACTGGTCGACGCCAACGGCAATAAATATGATTTGACCGGAAAACCTGCGTACTCGCTGTGCCGCTGCGGCGCCTCGATCAATAAGCCGTTCTGCGATGGCACACACAGCAAAATCGGCTTCCAGGCCGCCGAAGCGGCGGTGAAGAAAGAGGATGAAGGGTTATCCAACTTGGGCGTCAAAATCTAGGTCATTTCTTCGCCGCCACTGATTTTCACAGAAGACTCTCGCCCGAGGGTCGTTCATCACAACTTCCCGACTGCCTCACGTGCTAGGAAAGGCGTGAGGCACATTCATGTCGTCCACGTCGGTTAGTCCTTCTTATACATCTGCAAAAGCTCATAAACGCGCACTGCTTCTTGTGTCGCGGGTGCAGGGGCGCGTGATGGCGTATTTTCGCCTGCGGCGGCATCGCTGGCTGACCGAGGAATTCGGCGATTGCCGGACAGTGATCGACATGGGCGGACGCGAGAGCATGTGGTACACCGTCGGCTTCTCGCCGCAGGTGACGATTGTGAACCCGGAGCCGGTGGAGATTGTGCAACCGGGTTTTGAATACATTGCGGGCGATGCGCGGGAGTTAACGTTCGCGGATGGAGCATTCGACTTGGCGTTTTCGAATTCGGTAATTGAACATGTGGGTAGCTTTGAAGATCAGCAGCGGTTTGCGCAGGAGACGATGCGCGTGGGACGGCGTGTCTATTGCCAGACGCCGAATCGCTGGTTTCCCGTGGAGTTTCATTTTTTGGGATTGTTTGTGCATTGGTTGCCGCGAAGCTGGTTCACGTATTTTGTGCATCGCCGGATGACGCTGCGAGGAATTTTGGGGAAGCCGACGCGCGAGCAGTCAGATGAGTTACGAGGATCGATCCGTTTGCTGTCGCGAACGTGAGTTGGTGGAGTTATTTCCGGGGTGCGCGATTCGAAGCAGAGCGGTTCTTGGGAATGGCGAAGTCGTTTGTGGTGTGGAGGTGAGGGGAAATTCCTACCGAACCTTCCGCGGCTAATCGTATGATACGTCTTTGATGGACGAGACGGCCCGAAACAACATCGGCGAAAGTATCTGTCCGCAGTGTGGCGATCGCCCTGGCGTGGGACGCATCTTCTGCACAAAATGCGGTGCTACTCTTCGACCGTTGGTTACTCTGAACGACTCAGCGAATGATTCCAACTCTCCAATCCTAGTGAGTTCGTGGAAAAGCGCTGTAGTACCAATTGTTAAAGGCATTGCGGGGATCGCCGTGGTCGTTTTCGTATTCTCACCTATCAGCAGTTGGACGGGCTCGCGTTCGGCGCTTCAATATTCGTCTTTCTCATGTGTTACGCAATCCTAAGTAAGTTGGGCGACGACTTTTTTGATAAACACATCAGGGGCGGCTACTGGCCTTCTCCGCCAATGGATTGGAGTCCGCTCCCTACTCCGCAGAATTCGAATGAGAAAAGGACGAACGGCGACGAAACCTAGTGCGCGATCTAATTTAGTGGATGGTCTTGGTCTTGCGCGACATGTAATCCATCAGCAGGTACTGGCCCAGCGTGTAGGGCGTGGTGAAGTAGGCTTTGCCCTTGCACATCTCGGTGACTTTCTGGACGAACTGCACCAGCCCGTAGTCCGACGCCAGCATAAATGTATTAATCATTACCGCGGCGCGTTTGCACTTGGAAACTTCTTCGAGCGTTTGACTTACTACTAGCGGATCGAGGCCGAAGGCGTTTTTGTAGATGCGTCCGTCTTCGAGGGTGAGCGCAGAAGGTTTGCCGTCGGTGATCATGACGATCTGCTTCATGTCTTTGCGCTGGCGTTGCAGAATGCGCTGTGCCAGCCGGAGGCCTTCGCGCGTGTTGGTGTAATAGGGGCCGACTTTTACCCGGGCTAGTTGCGAGAGCGGAACTTCTTCGGCGGAATCGTGAAACAGAACTAGCGAAAGCGAATCGCCGGGATACTGCGTGCGAATGAGATGCGACAGCGCCATGGCAACTTTTT
This sequence comes from Terriglobales bacterium, assembly GCA_963700175.1. GTDB lineage: Bacteria > Acidobacteriota > Terriglobia > Terriglobales > Acidobacteriaceae > DASVWZ01. Next base: position 1,535,268 of record CAVOWN010000015.1, on the reverse strand, counting down.
TGGCGGGCGTGAAGCGGTCTTCTCCATACAAGATCATCGAGTGCGAGCAATCGAGCATCAGCACCGTGGCGCAGGATGACTGGTACTCGCACTGATGGACCTGCAAGTCGGAGTACTCGATGTTGAGCGGCAACGACATACCTTCGCGCTGAATGGCAGACGACAGCGTCGCGGTGATGTCGAGATTGAGTGTGTCGCCGAATTCGTATTGGCGCGATGCGCCGCTGGTCTCGATGCCGGTGGCCATGTCGCGCGTGTCGTGGCGTCCAAAGCTGGATTTGCCGAGCGATCCCATGAGATCGCGCAGGGTTTTGAAACCCAGAAAGTCGAGGCTCTTGTCGGTAATTTCGAATTTGACCTGCTGTTGGGCCTCGCCAACCTGACCGCCAACGCTGGAACGCTTGGATGGGTCGTGCGGACCGTCGATGCTGATGTAATCTTCCTGTTGCATGCGCTCGATGAGTTGTTCGATGAGTTCATCGAGCGAGACTTCAGCCTGCATTTGTTGAAGCTGCTGGCGCATTTGTTCGTCGAGCAGATCGCTCTCCATGAGCGCCTGCTCGATGGCATGACGGAGATCGTCGAGGTTCTGTTCGCCGTCGCCAAATTCGTCGTAGTAGTTCTGGAAGCCGCTCTGCAGAAGATAATCAGATAGCGCGCCAATCAGGTCTTCCAGGCTCATTTCGCCGGCGGGATCGGGCACGTACTTGGAGTAGCGAATGCGTTTCATAAGAACCGTCGTTGGTCATTGGTCGTTCGTCGTTGGCCAAAGACCAACGACTAGCGGCCAACGACGTTTTAATTGAACGTCCTTCGCCCGCGAAACGGGGCGTCCTCGCGCTCGAAGGGTTTCTCCGCGGGCTTGGGCGCTTTTTCTCCGGCTTTGAAGACTCTTTCTTCGTTGCGGCCGATTCGTTTGTGGGCGTGCAAGCCTTCAAGAACGAATTCCGCTGCCGACACCTGCGTCTCAGTCGCGTCTTTCGGGCCGACATTGAGTTTGACCAACTTTTCCATCAGCCCCTGGATGCCGCGTAATGCGGTCAGACTCTCAAGCGCGCTGGCGGAATCGGGCAACTGAATCTCTCCTCCAAGATCGAACCACTGCACGACCTGGTTCATGTCGGTACTCTTGAAAGAGCCATCGTAAGTTTTGGCGATAGCGGCTCGAATCAGCTCGCGGCCAACGTGGTCGGCGCCTTTCATCTCGCCTTCGTATTCAAGTTCGAGCTTGCCGGTGATGGCGGGCAAGGCTGCGTAGATGTCGCCAATGCGCGGCACCACCAACTTTTCATCGTTGCGAATAGCACGGCGCTCGGCGTTTGAAATCACGTTCTCCATGCAGGAAATCGGCAGCCGCTGGCTGACTCCGGAGCGCTTGTCGATCTTTTTGTCTTCGCGGGCAGCGAAGGCGACCCGCTCGATGACTTCAGAAACATATTTCGGCAGGTGCAACTTGTTGCCATTGCGTTGGCTCCACGCCTCTTGCGCGGTGATGGCAATTCCCTCTTCCACCGTGGCCGGGTAATGGGTCCGAATCTCCGAACCGATGCGGTCTTTGAGCGGCGTAATAATTTTGCCGCGGGCGGTGTAATCTTCCGGATTGGCGCTAAAGACAAGCGCCACGTCGAGCGGCAGGCGAATGGGATAGCCCTTAATCTGCACATCGCCCTCTTGCATGATATTAAAAAGTCCGACCTGGATTTTTCCCGCCAGGTCAGGCAATTCGTTGATGGCGAAAATTCCTCGATTGGCGCGTGGTAGCAATCCGTAGTGCACGGTCATTTCGCTGGAGAGTTCGTGCCCACCGCGGGCGGCCTTGATGGGATCGATGTCGCCGATGAGGTCGGCAATGGTCACGTCAGGCGTGGCCAGTTTTTCAACGTAGCGCTGCTCAGCCGTGAGATAAGCGATGGGCGTGCTGTCTCCGTGCTTCGCGAGCTGGTCGCGGCAAGGACGGCAGATGGGGTCGTAAGGATTGTCGTGAATTTCGCATCCCGCGATGTACGGCGTCTCCGGATCAAGCAAGCTGGTGAGGGCGCGCAGGATACGGCTTTTGGCCTGCCCGCGGAGTCCGAGCAGAATAAAATTATGCCGTGAAAGAATGGCGTTGACGATCTGCGGAACCACGGTGTCGTCATAGCCGACAATGCCGGGAAATATGGGGCCTCCCTGGCGAAGTTTGGCCGTCAGGTTGTCGCGCAGTTCGTCCTTCACGCGCCGGATCCGCAGTTTTTCTTCCGAGAAGGGACTATGGCGTAGCTCGCCCAGCGTCCGAGGAGAACTCATGATCGAAAAACCCCCACAAAGAGCGACATCTTAGTTGGAATTATACGCTCGCTGATGGAGGACTCCTCGGGAAGCGGGTTCGGATTTGCATCTTTATCTGATTCTTGATAACATGAATTAATATTCATGTTATGAATCGTCGTTTATTAGTCTCGGGTCTGGCAATCTGGCTGGTAGCGACGATTGCCCTGCGGGTGGTGGGGCAGCGCCTGCTGCATCCTAACCATCGGGTGGGAACGCTGGTGTTGTTCGGGGTCAGCTTCCCTCTAATGGCGTTCGTTGTGCGCCGGCTTTGCAGCCGGGCCGGTCTGCCGCCCGACCAGTGGCTACAGGGAGCATTTTGGATTGCACTCCCGACACTGTTGCTCGATCCTTTTTCCAGCGCGTTTTTCCCAGTCGTTTTTCCCAATATGTCCCCGGAAGTGGCGGGTGTATTCGGAGGCTGGATGCTCTGGTGCTGTGCGGGTGCTCTGGTTGGAGCAATGATTCCAGCCCGGCAGCGCTCATGAAGAAACGTCCGAACCTGCTCGCTAGCGAGAATCTCCTACCGCAACCGTCGCAAAAACGAAGCAGAGAGAAACGCGCGCGGCTGAAGGCGGCGGCGCTTTCCCTGTTCGGCGAGAAGGGATATGAAAGCACGTCGATGGAAGACGTGGCGCGACGCGCGAAGCTTCCGGTGGGAACGGTTTACCAGCACTTTCGCTCCAAGCGGCAATTTTTACTTGCGCTGATGGATGAATTGCTCGAGGGATTGAGCCAGTTGGGTCTTCAACCGGCATCTGTGGCGAATCCTCAAGAAGGGATTCGCGGATTGTTGTCGCGTGCGTTCTCTCGGGATCTCCGGTATCTGGGCGCATATCGAGCCTGGCAGGAAGCGGCGCTTTCCGATGCGGAGTTGGCGAAGAAACAGGAAGAAATTCATGCCTGGACCACGGCCCGCGTGATTGCGTTGTTTCGGTACCTACAGCAGTTGCCCGGCGCGCGATCCGGAGTCGATGTCCCTGGCTTGGCGCGAGTGATGGACAGCTTCTTCTGGAGCCTGTTGGCGCAGGCGGCGGAATTTTCCAAAGCGCAGTTGAATCAACGGATCGATTCGGCAACTCACCTGATCTACCATGCGATGTTCAGGGACCGGTAGCGGCGGGAATCGTTCCGAGCCGCCCGCTCCGTCAACGATCCGAATCAAATTGCAGGAGCAACTTGCGGCTGCGAGCTTTCATGGCTGGGGTCCCGTTCCGAGTAGCCTGTCGCAGAATTCTTATCACTTCATGCTGAATGCTTGAGTCATCCACCGCCAAGTCGGCCAGTGCTTGAAGAGCGCATGTCTTGACGATGGAACTGTTGTCCCGCAGGTAACCACGCAGCAAACAGGACGCGAGTTGCCGCTCCTTTGGGTCGAGCTGAAGCCTGGGAATGATGGCGGCTAAGTGCCATCGCAATTCTTGCTGCTCCGTTTCGGTCATTAGAGCCAGCAACTCCTCCTTGTAGACTCGCAGCAAGTCAGGCTGCTTCCGGGTAATCTTCTCCGTCGCGTCGGCCGCCCGCATGCGTACCACGGGATCATTCGAGCGCCACCCCTGCATCAACGTGGGAAACAATGTGTGGTTTTTGGAAACGGCAGCCGCGACTTCATCTGCGCGCCCAATGGACCGCCTGTCTCCTCCCGCAAGAAGAGCGAGAATGTTCGTCGGCATTCGTACAATGATACGACGGTGATGGTCCGCTTGACTTGCCTCACCGCACAGCATAAAAGCACGATATGGAATTTACGGGGAAAGTCGTGGTCATTACAGGCGCATCGATGGGCATTGGAGAAGCCATCGCCCGCCTTTTCGCCGATCAAGGGTCGAAGGTGGTTCTATTGTCGCGCGACGCGGCGCGCGCCGAAGCCGCCCGCCAGCGCATTGGTCACCAGGAGCACACGCTGGCCATGGCTTGCGATGTGCGTCACCGCGAGGACATCGACCGAGTGGTGGGGTTGACGCTGCACCACTTCCAACGGATCGACGTATGGATTAACAATGCCGGCCATGGAATTCTGGACGCAGTGGCCTCGGTGGATATGGCCGCAGTGCGCTCTACCTTCGACACCAACTTCTTTGGAGCGCTTGAAGCCATGCAGGCGGTGATTCCGGTGATGAAGCGGCAGGGTGGCGGCACGATCGTGAACATTTCCAGTGTGGCTGGGCACGTTCCGCTGCCGTTTCACGCCCTGTACAGCGGGACGAAATTTGCCATGAACGCGGTCGGCAAAGCTGCGCGGATTGAGTTAAAGACTTCGGGGATCAATGTGCTGACGGTTTGTCCGGGCTACGTGCAGACCGGCTTTGGCGACAACTCCATTAAGGGCAAGGAGCAGAAGCAGGTGCGGCCGGCGGGATTGAAGGGAATCACGGCGGAGCGCGTCGCCCGAGCGGTACTCGAAGGATGCAGAAAACAGAAACGCGAAGTCGTCGTGCCGTGGACGATGCATCCGCTGATCAAGCTCTACCAGTTGTTTCCCGGTTTGGTGGAGTGGGGGATGGTGAAGATGGCGCGGAAGCAAGGGTTAAATTGATCTCGACGCGAACGCCTTCGCGTCAAACTCGGATACAAACCCGGACCCTCGCGCTTACATCGATGGATTACTTCAATTCTTCGAGCATGGCGGTCATCTCGGATTGCGCATGATTATTTCCGGTGCGCCGCGCCGAGGCGATTCCGTCGATCAATTTCATCTTGGCTTCGTCGACGCGGTTGGCGGCGGCGAGCGTTTGGGCGGCCATAAAATATCCCGCCGTGTAATCGGGATGCGTGGTCAACAGCTTCACGAATTCTTCCATGGCGCGCTCTACTTCACCGGATTTGGAGAATTCCATGGCCAGTCCGTAGCGCGCGAAGGCGTCGTTGGGATTTTCATTGAGGATTTCGTTCAGCATGGCAATGCGGTCCATAGGAGTTCTCAGGCGATCAGCATTCAGCTTAACAAACTCAGCGCCTCGAGACGCCGATTCGCGCAAAGTTCGTGGGCTTGACTGGGCAGTTGTTGCCTAACCCAACGGTCACGCTTGCCGGGTTACCTCGGTGGGACGGATAGGGCCCGGAATCCACACTCGCTTAACTACCGTTGAATGTGCGTTTCAGTCTGCCGGCGAGTGTGGCCGCAGTTGGCACGCCAGTTGCTTGATTCAACAAAGAAGGTGCGGCAGTTCAAGTTCAGCCCAAGACTGCCGATAGAGATTAGAAGTCTTTTTTCGAGAGGAGATCGCAATGTCAGCAGTGGGGATTTCCAGCACCAGTTTCTTCGATTACAGCCGGCAGAATATTCAGACCAAGATGCAGCAGGCGCAGCAGGAGTTTCAGCAACTCGGGCAAGACCTCCAGTCGGGAAATATCTCCGCGGCACAAACCGACATGGCGGCATTGCAGAAGCTGCAACCGCAGAGCAGCACCAGTTCGACCCAGAGCAACCCCGTTGCCCAGGAGTTCACCCAGCTTTCGCAAGACCTGCAGTCGGGCAACATTTCCAACGCGCAACAGGACTATGCCAAGATCCAGCAGGACTTCCAAAGTCAGTCCACGTCAAGCGCATCCACGCAAACCCACGCGCATCATCATCACGGAGGGGGCGGGGGCGCGAGTAGCGAAATGAGCCAATTACTGGCGCAACTAGGCCAGGACCTGCAAGCCGGCAATCTCTCAACCGCGCAGCAAACCTACAGCTCTTTAGCGCAGGATTTCCCGCAGGTGGCGCAAAATAACACGACTTCGCAGACCTCGCCACAGTCCATCGCGAGTGCTTTTTCAGTCAGCGTCTAAACCGACACTTCGTCGGTCATGAAGATTAGGTCGGGCTTGTTTGACCTGCGGGTCGGCAAGCCCCACCTTTGTCTCCAGCCCGTACCTCCTCGTTTGAGTCCTTTTGAAGTTGGGAACATCTCATGGTTCCGTGCAACTTCGTGCGAAGATAGATGCGGCACACGAGAACACGGGGCCCATGGGGACGTCGACTTTTCGCAGGATATTCAAAGCATTTCATTACCGCGATTTTCGCCTGATGTGGTTTGGCGCCTGTACCTCGAGCATCGGCACATGGATGCAGATCGTGGCCCAGGGCTGGCTCATCTATCGCCTGAGCCATTCGGCGTTCTTGCTCGCGCTGGACCAGTTTCTCGGCGGCATCCCTATATTTCTGTTTTCGCTGATTGGCGGCGTGGTGGCCGACCGCATCGAGCGCCGGAAGATTCTTCTCGCGTCCCAATACATGCAGATGGCAAGTGCCGGAATACTCACCATTCTTGTGGCGACCGGCGTCGTGCACGTCTGGCACATCCTTTGCCTGTCGTTTGTTTCCGGCCTAGCGCAGGCCTTCGGCGGACCCGCTTACTCGGCGCTCATTCCAACGCTGGTCGATCGCGAGGACATGCCCAATGCAATCGCCCTGAACTCGATCCAGTTCAACATGGCGGTGACCATCGGCCCGGCGCTGGCTGGACAAGCTCTGGCAAAGTTGGGCGAGAAATGGTGTTTTGGGCTGAATGCGCTATCGTTTCTGGCGCCGATCATTTCGCTTTCCATGATCACCACTCGATTCCTCCCGCAAAAAACCGCCGAATCGATGGTCAACAGCCTGAAACAGGGAATTAAGTTCGTTCGCAAGCAGTCCTCAATGGGAGCGCTCATCGTGCTGGCGTTCTGCATGACTGCCTTAGCCATGCCGATGCGGACCTACATCCCGGTGTTCGTCAAAGACATTTTTCATCGTGGACCGCAAACTTATGGCAACTTGCTCTCCCTGATGGGGGTGGGCTCAATTTGCGGCTCGCTGATTATCGCCAGCATGGGCAACATACGGAACAAAGGACGGGTCGCGCTCACCATGCTGATCTGCCTGGGCGGGGCAATTTCGGTCTTTGCCCTGTCAAAATCGTTGCCGCTGGACTATGCAATTCTGGTGTTGGTGGGCGCTTCCATGATGGCCGTCTTCGCCACGGTAACTTCGCTGGTGCAATTGATTACCACTGACGACATGCGCGGCCGCGTGATGAGCGTCTACAACTGCGCCTTCCGCGGAGGCATGCCAATGGGAAATCTGATATCAGGATGGCTGGTTCCCTTGTTCACAGCGCCCGTCGTTCTGGCCGTGAACGGAGGGGTGTTGATTCTAGTGGCGTTGTATTTCCTGCTGGTACAACGCAGGGTTGCCACGCTGTGAGCGGGCGGCCGACTGCGACAGCGCGAAGACCGCTTATTCGTCGCTGGTGAAATTCCAGCGTTTGCTCTTTATGAGCATGAAATCGTCCAAGGCTTCTTCCATCGCCTGTAGTTCCGGTTGTTGATCCGGGTCATGCGACACAGTGTCGCGGCGAGTTCGGATCGCGGCTTCTGCCACCTCGACCCGCTTGAAGAGCGCGAACCTGTCCATTTCGGATAAAACACATTGATATAACTGACGCCAGTCCTGAATCGGAGAACGCAAAGACCGGTAGCCGTAACTCCCTTGCGCCATAGGCACCTCGTGACTAGACTCATGTCCGTTCACAAGAGACCGTCACCCAAACGGGGCGCGGCGGAGAGATGTAGAAAGACTATGCCCTAAGAGTAACACCTAATTGTGCGGTATCGTACATAAATATGCGCTTCGTCAGACAATTCTTGCAGGTCACTTTGCCGCAGGTTTGTTCTCGCCTGCAAATGTCGAAGAAGGCAGGAGCAGTGTCGAGCGCGGTGGCTTTTTTCTCGGTGCGTGGGCGGCATCTGGCCATCCACTTTCTTAATGAGTACAATTACGGCATCCGCGACAAAGGAGTTTTGCGGTTGGCGTGTCCTTTTTTTGTGCCGACGAACAGGTTTGAAGACGGCGGGTGGACGCATCCGTCGCGATTGCCGCTTGGCGCTGGCTGGAGGGGCCAGTGTTCCGCTCCGGGTCATGAGGGCGCCGAACCCGAAGACGATGATCTTCGCGAACTTTGTAACCTTGGTTATTCGTCCGCCTGTCCCCGGCTACCGAAAGAACGCTCCTGCGACGCAGTGAGATTCGGCGTGGCCCATGATCGCGGCAGTCGACTGGCGATCTGGTTTGTCTGCGAATCGGCGCATCGTCCCGGCGAACATGGCACGCTGGCGTATGATCTGCCGTCTCAACGGTGGCTTACTTCACATTCCGACTATCGCATTCAGAGGATGGCGGAGTGTTATCTTGAATCATATTTACTGCGCAGAACTCAGCCTGCCTCGGCAGAGCTTCAGGTGAGCACAATCGAATGACTGATCACGAAGATATGAAAATGCCGCGGCCGGTCCGCGATTCCCAATCCGAGATGGCGGAAATTATCCTGCCCAACGATGCCAACCCTCTTAATGCGTTGCTCGGCGGACGTTTGATGCACTGGATCGATTTGGCCGGTGCCATGGCCGCGCATCGCCACTCGCGAAATTATGTGGTGACCGCATCAGTCGATCACATGGATTTTCTGGTCCCGGTCCACGTGGGCGACTTGGTGATTCTGCGCTCGTCAGTAAACCGCGTCTTCCATAGTTCGATGGAGGTCGGCGTCAAAGTTTGGGTGGAGAATTATCTGCACGATGAGTGCAAACACGTCAGTTCGGCCTACCTGACATTCGTCGCCGTGGACGCGGCGGGCCGCAATCTACAGGTCCCGGCGGTGATTCCCGAAACCGACGAGCAACGCCGTCGGTACGAAGACGCAGGGACGAGACGCACGTTGCGCCGGGAACACCAGGAGCGGCGGAAAGCCGCGCGCCAGAGTTAGCGGGGTTCAGTGTGACGTTCGTCACATCGCGATCTGCGTCCATGCGTAAGAATCGAAATTCCTCTTTCAATGGAACGGCCAAACCATGGATAGCGCACTGCTTGTACATCGCCTGCACTTCGCCTTTACCGTTACGTTTCACTATCTGTTCCCGCAGTTGACCATGGGCCTGGCGCCATTGATCGTGGTGCTGAAGACCCTGGCGTTGCGCCGGAACGACGAATTCTATAACCAGGCAGCGCGCTTCTGGGCGCGCATCTTTGCCATCAACTTCGTGATCGGCGTGGTGACTGGAATCCCCATGGAATTTCAGTTTGGCACTAACTGGTCGCACTTCTCGCGCTTTGCGGGAGGGGTGATCGGCCAGACCCTGGCCATGGAAGGTATGTTTGCCTTCTTCCTGGAATCGGCGTTCCTGGGACTGTTCTTGTACGGAGAAAAGCGTTTAAGCCCGCGCGCACACTGGTGGTCGGCGGTTGCCGTGTTCGTTGGCTCATGGCTTTCTGGATACTTCATTATTGCAACCGACGCCTGGATGCAGAATCCGGTCGGTTATGCACGGAGCGCCGACGGTTCGCTCGAACTCAGCAGCTTCTGGGCGCTGGTTTTCAATCCCTGGGCTTGGTGGCAATACGCCCACAACATGAGCGGCGCAGCCATCACGGGCGCATTTGTCATGACTTCCGTCGGCGCCTTTTATCTGCTGTGGGGGAAATTCGCGGAGTACGCCAAAATCTTCATCAAGGTTGGCGTCGTCGCAGGTTGCATCTTCAGCGTGTTGCAATTGTTCCCCACCGGCGACGGACAGGGCAGGATGCTGGTCAAATATCAGCCTGTGACCCTGGCCGCAATGGAAGCTCTCTTCACCGGACAGCCCGGCGCACCGCTGGTGCTGATCGGCCAGCCCGACATGGAGCAACGCACCATCGACAATCCGATCGAAATCCCCGACATGCTTAGCTTTCTTACCTATAAAGACTGGGCAGCGCACGTTCAAGGACTCAACGAATTCCCGCAAGACCTGTGGCCGGGAAATGTTCCTTTGCTTTATTACAGCTACCACATCATGGTAGGACTAGGGACGATCTTCATCGCTGTGATGCTGATTTCCGCGTTCCTGCTGTGGCGAGGCAAGCTGTTTCAAGCCCGCTGGATGCTCTGGATTCTGGTGCTCTGCCTGCCGTTTCCTTACATCGCCAACACTGCCGGCTGGATGACCGCCGAACTCGGCCGCCAACCCTGGCTCGTCTATAACCTCATGCGCACGGCCGATGGCTATTCCAAGAACGTCTCCGCCGGAAACGGCATGTTCACCCTGCTGGGATTCATGGGCATGTATACGGTGCTGGGAATTCTGTTCCTGTTCCTGGTGCGCCGCGAAATTGAACTTGGTCCGGGGCAACATCAAGCGGAGTTGTCCAGCGTGGGGGCGCACTAGAAATGGCAACGCTTTGGTTCATGATCGTGGCCGTCATGGTGGCCGTCTATGTGGTGCTCGACGGCTTCGACCTTGGGGCAGGAGTGATTTACCTGTTTGCCGCGAAGACTCTCGATGAACGTCGAAACATTTTGAGCGCGATTGGCCCGGTGTGGGACGGAAATGAAGTCTGGCTGCTCGCCGCTGGCGGAGTTCTCTATTTTGCCTTTCCCCAGCTTTACGCCTCCAGCTTCAGCGGGTTCTACCTTCCGCTGATGATGGTGTTGTGGCTGCTGATGCTGCGCGCCATAGGAATCGAATTTCGAGGGCACATTGAAAATCCGGTGTGGCAGGGATTTTTCGACGTGATTTTTAGCGTGTCCAGCGGACTGCTGGCTATTTTTCTCGGGGCGGCGTTGGGGAACGTAGTGCGGGGAGTTCCGCTCGCCGCCGACCATTATTTCTTTGAACCGTTGTGGACCAATTTCAGGGTCGGCCCGAGTCCGGGAATTCTTGATTGGTACACGGTGATGGCGGGCGTGATTGCGCTGGTCACGCTTACCGTACACGGAGCTTTTTATGTCGCGGTCAAGACCGAAGGCGAATTGAATCAACGGGCCCGCAAGATCGCGATGGCGCTTTGGCCGGTGCAAGTATTACTCACCATCGTGAGCCTGATCGCCACCTGCTGGATCCGTCCCGAAGTCCTGAATAACTATCGTCAGCATCCCATCGGATATCTGGTTCCGGCGCTGGTGATTGCCATGCTTGCGGTCATGATCTGGGCGGCACCGAAGAGCAAAGAGAAAGTCGCCTTTGTGGCCTCCGGCCTATATATCACCGCAATGTTGGTGGGAGCGGCCTTCGCGCTTTATCCCGTCGTGTTGCCGGCGAGCACCGATCCCAGCTTAAGCCTCACCATCTACAACAGCGCCGCCGGAATGCATGGCCTAACGGTGGGCCTGACTTGGTGGCTGATCGGAATTGTGATTGCTCTGGCATACTTCGTCTTCCTCTTCCGTATGTTTCGTGGCAAAGTGCAGTTGGGAGACGGGCACGGATATTAGGATGTAGGGCGGACACTCCTGTCCGCCGCGGTTGACGTTGATTTTGACCTTCGTTCAGACGAAGAAACGAACAAAATCAAAGCCAAAAGCGGCGGACAAGAGTGTCCACCCTAAACGTTTTTCGCTTTAAGCCACACAAGTTGATGTGTAATAATCTACACATGGCGACCAATTTGGCTCTCGATGACAATTTGATTGAAGAAGCCCGTCGCGCCGGGAACCACAAGACCAAGAAAGACGCGGTTACAGCTGCGCTGGCTGAATACATTCGCGGACGCAAGCAACAGCGCATGCTGGATGCGTTCGGCAAGTTCGAGTTCGACCCTTCCTATGACTATAAGGCGGAACGACGCCGACGGCGTCCGTGATTGTGCTGGTCGACACTCCCGTCTGGTCGCTGGCACTGCGGCGAAAAACCGCGGATTTAAGCCCGCATGAAGTAACCATCACACATGCTCTGAAGGATTTGATTCGCGATCGTAGGGCCCAGATGATAGGGGCCATCCGCCAGGAATTGCTCTCGGGAATGCGGGAAGAACATCAATTCCAGAAGTTGCGGCAGTACTTGAGTGCCTTCGAGGATCCCACCCTCGTGGCTACCGATTACGAAGATGCTGCGCGCATGAATAATCAGTGCCGCACTCGCGGGATTGCCGGATCGGCCATTGATTTTCTGATTTGCGCGGTGGCGCACCGGCGGAGTTGGGAGATTTTCACGCTGGACCGAGATTTTGGGCGTTACGAAAAGGTGTTAAGACTGAAATTGTACCAAGCGCCATAACGAGAACGGTGAAGCGCAAACTCCTCTTGCTGGGGAGACAACCGAAGACGGCTTTTCCAACGCGCTGCGGATTGGACAAATCGGTTACACTGTTCCACCATGCCCTCTAGACTTAACCACAAGGTTGCGATTGTAACCGGTGCCGGAAGCGGCATTGGGCGGGCATGCGCGATTGCGCTCGCGCGAGAAGGCGCTCGGGTGGCATTGGTCGGCAGGCGCCAGGAACGTGTCGAGGAGGTCGCCCACGAAATCGGCGACCATGCTCTGGCGATTTCCGCCGATGTGTCACTGCAGATGGACATTGACCGTGTCGCCGATCAAACTGTCGCCAAGTTCGGTGCAATCCATGTTGTGATCAATAACGCCGGCGTTCTGCACATCGGCAACGCCGAGCAGATCACCGAAGACCAATGGGACCACACTTTCAACGTGAACGTTCGCGCAGTGTGGCTGATGTCACGGGCCGTATTGCCGCACATGAGAAACGCTCGCGGCGGCTCGATCGTCAACATGGCGTCCACGTTGGGAGTGGTCGGGGCGCGCAATCGTGCGGCGTATGCTCCATCCAAAGGCGCCGTTGTGCTGCTTACCAAGAGTATGGCCATCGATTACGGACATGAAAACATCCGAGTGAATGCGATCTGCCCATCGTTTGTAGAAACTGACTTGACGTCCGCGGTCATCAGTCAGGCGGCCGACCCGGCTGCCATCCGCCGCGAAAGAACCGCCGCGCACCCCATCGGACGATTGGGCCGTCCCGAAGACATCGCGGGAATGGCGGTCTACCTTGCCAGCGACGAGTCGTCATGGGTCACCGGGGCGATCTTGCCCGTCGATGGCGGATACTTGGCCGTGTAGTTCGTATGAAAGCCGTCCCCGCAAGCCCAGTTCCCCGCTTCCCGCCTGTATAATTGGAGTCTGGCATCGCACTCCACTGCCCGTCCGAAAGGTGACTCCTTGAACGCACACATGCATCATCCTGGCCAGCAACCTCCAGCCCCACAGCCGGTTCCGGGCATCGGTTCGATTATCGCCGTCGGTTCCGGCAAAGGCGGAGTCGGCAAGACCACCCTGTCTGTCAACCTGGCACTGGCGCTTTCCAAGCTAGGCTACAAAGTCGGATTGCTGGATGCCGACGTTTACGGCCCCAACGTCCCGCTCATGCTAGGTGTAAACGAGCAGCCGCGTGTGGTCGGCGAGAACCAGATTGAGCCGTTACAGGCGCATGGCATGAAGATCATTTCCGTCGGGCTGCTGAATCCTGGCGACAAGCCGCTGATCTGGCGCGGCCCCATGCTGCATTCCATCATCAAACAATTCATCGGCTCCGTGCAGTGGGGCAAATTGGACTACCTGATCGTCGACCTGCCTCCGGGAACTGGCGACGTTGCGTTGTCGCTGATTCAGACCGTGCCGCTCACCGGGGCCGTGATTGTGTCGACGCCTTCCGACGTGTCTTTGCAGGACGCCCGCAAAGCCATCGAAATGTTCAAGCAGATGAAAGTGGACATCGTCGGCATGGTTGAGAACATGAGCTACTTCGTTTGCCCGCATTGCCAGCATGAAGTGGACATTTTCTCGCGCGGCGGTGCGGAGAAGACTGCCAAAGACTTTGGCTTGGCGTTTCTGGGCGGCGTGCAACTCGATCCGGCGATTCGGCAGGCTGGCGATACCGGCAAGCCCACCGTATTAGAAGGAGAGAGTTCGCCACACGCCCAGTCGCTGTTCGAGTTTGCCCGCAATGTAGTCGCCCGAGTCAACGAAATCAACGCCAGCGCTTCCCAAGGCGTGATCCAGATTCAGTAGGGTGAAGTAGCCGCGAGGGGTGGAACAAATAAGGCCGGCTTCCGTGCACGCGAGGGTCTCGCTGGCGGCAAATAGGCTTAGAGGATAGACGTGTTCAGTACGGATTTCCGTGGTATACTGACCGCCAATTGGGATTTCTGGCGGGTGGCCCATTCATTTGCGTTCTGTGCGAATGAGTGGGGCAAGATACCCTCCGCACAACTAACTCAGGGTCATTCATCACAGACCTTGTACCACAACGCCGGTAGCCTGTAATCGTGCCCGGACACCTCAAACGATACTATAGCGCGAAACACCTGCACTTCATTACCTGCAGTTGCTACCATCGCCTGCCCATGTTAGGCACTCCCCAACGCCGCGATTTATTTCTACAGGTTCTGGAACAGGTGCGGCAGCGATATCGCTTTGTAGTCGTCGGCTACGTCGTGATGGCCGAGCACATTCATATCCTCATCAGCGAGCCGGAGAAAGGCGATCCTTCGGTGGGGGCCAGCTTCAATCCGCCCCACTCATTCGCAAAGAACGCGAATGAATGGCCACCCGCCGGCTAGTCGTTGTCAGGGGGCTGCGGCGTGCCTTTGTAAATGATAAAGGACTGTTGGGCTAGCGGCGCACTATTGAGTCTCCGTTGTGTCCGCGACCCTAACTGCTGCATCTAACTGAGATAACTAAAGGAACCACGCCTCAGCCGGGAGTTTCGGCTCACTTCGGATACAACCCTATATAATGGAGTACTGAATGCCCCCGGCCGCGCCAAATGGAGAACGGCACCGCGAAATCCTGACCGCCATCGTGGAGACCTTTATTTCCACCGGTGAGCCGGTCGGTTCGCGCACCCTTGCCCGGTCGAATCGTGAGGGTCTCAGCGCAGCCACCATCCGCAATGTGATGTCCGATTTGGCCGACACCGGATTTCTGGAGCAGCCCCACACCTCCGCCGGCCGCGTGCCGAGCGCTGAAGCCTACCGCTATTATGTTGAACAGTTGACGGGGAACGCGCGCCTCTCCGACCAGGACCAGAACATGATCCACAGTTCGCTGGAAGGGATTGCCGACGTGCAGGAATTCATGGAGCGGACCTCGCACGTGTTGTCCTTGATTTCACGCAATGTCGGTGTGGCGATCGCGGTCAGCGGGCCGAAGAATGCGCTGGAGCATGTATACTTCACGCGCCTGGGCGACCAGAAAGTTTTGGCAGTGGTGGTTACGAAATCGGGGGTGGTGCGCGACCGCGTTTTGCGCATGGATTTGCCTCAGTCGGACTTGGACGCGGCCGCACGCTTCATTAATGAAAACTTCCGCGGCTGGACCATGGAAGCGATGCGCTCTGAGTTGGCGCGGAGGCTGGAATCCGAACGCAGTGAATACGATCGGCTCATGAATCTGGTGGAGCAACTCTACAAACAGGGTGCGCTGGCAGGCGGCGAGTCTTCACAAGTCGTCTACGTGGAAGGCGCGGCGAATCTGGTGGCTGGCGAGCAGGACCGGCAACGATTGCAGGACATGTTGCAGGCACTGGATGAGAAGCAGAGGATTGTCGAGCTTCTCAGCGTCTATCTGGATGCCAAGCAGGAAGCCGTACGCGTGGTGATCGGCTTGGACGACAAAATGCCATCGATGGAAAATTTCGTATTGATCGGCGCTCCGGCGCGGGTCGGCGGAGAAGTCATGGGGTCGTTGGCCGTCATCGGTCCGCGACGCATCGACTACCAGCATGCCATCACGGCAGTCTCTTATATTGCAAGATTGTTCGACAAAGTTCTCAACGAATCAGAGTAAAGGTTATGGCTAGAACAAACGGAAAATCGAAAGCCGAGGCAACGGACCTCGACTTGGAACATGAACTTCCCGCCGCGGACGGCACCGACGAAGAATCGGGCGACCCATCGCAGGCAGTCAACTCGGAATCCAACGAACTGCAAAAGGTGAAGGCCGAGCGCGATGCCCTGGTCGACCGTCTGGCAAGATCGCAGGCCGAGTTCGATAACGCCCGCAAACGCGCCGCCAAAGAGCAGCAGGACTTTCGCGACTATGCCTTGGCTGACACGGTGAAGACACTTTTACCCGTCATGGACAGTTTCGAACGGGCGCTGTTGACTTCGGTGAACGAAAAATCGGAGATCCGCAATGGGGTCGAACTCATCTATAAGCAATTGCAAGATGCGCTGGTAAAAATCGGATTGCGCCCCATCCCGGCCAAG
The DNA here is from genome assembly GCA_963700175.1 of Terriglobales bacterium. Lineage (GTDB taxonomy): Bacteria > Acidobacteriota > Terriglobia > Terriglobales > Acidobacteriaceae > DASVWZ01. The sequence goes on along the minus strand of CAVOWN010000015.1, from coordinate 1,518,958 downwards.
GGCGAGCCCTTCGATCCCGCATCTTCATGAGGCCATCGAAATGGTGGATACTACTCAGGCCCCCGACCATCAAGTGCTCGATGAATTTCAACGCGGGTATAAATTAAAAGATCGGCTTCTGCGGCCCGCCATGGTGCGGGTGGCGCGAAACCCCAAGGGATAGATCCTCCCTCCGGCAGGAATGAAAGGAACGAGTTCTGGCGACTAACGTGAAACGCGACTATTACGAAGTCCTCGGAGTGGCCCGGGAGTCCAGCGAGCAGGAGATTAAAAGCGCCTATCGCAAGCTGGCTATGCAATATCATCCGGATCGCAATCCGGACGATCCCGACGCCGAGGACAAGTTCAAGGAATGCAGCGAGGCTTATGCCATCCTTGCCGATGGCGACAAACGCGCTGCATATGATCGCTTCGGCCATGCCGCGGTCGGCGGAAGTGGTGGCGCTGCCGGCTTCGACCCCACCGTCTTTCAGGACTTTCACGACATCTTTGGCGAGTTTTTTGGGTTCAGCGATCTGTTCGGTGCCGCCGGCGGCCGTCGCGGCCGTACCCGCGCGCAACGCGGTCCCGATCTCCGCGAGGATGTGACTCTCGAATTTGAGGAAGCGGTTTTCGGCGCGGAAACCAAAGTGACAGTCCGCCGCCATGAAACTTGCGAAGATTGCCGCGGCACCGGCGCAGCGCCCGGCAAAGCTCCCGTGAAGTGCAAGTCGTGCGCGGGACAAGGTCAAGTCCGCTACCAGCAGGGATTCTTCAGCATGGCGCGTACCTGTCCTACCTGCCAGGGCATGGGCAGTGTGATTACCGACCCCTGTTCCGGTTGCAAAGGCGCGGCTCGCGTCTTGCGTCAGCGTGTGGTCGAGGTCAAGGTTCCCGCAGGCGTCGAGGACGGCACGCGCATCCGCTTCACCGGATATGGCGAGGCTGGCGGGTTCGGCGGTCCCGCAGGCGATCTTTACGTAGTTCTCCACGTCAAAGAGCATCCATTTTTTGCTCGCGAAGGCAACGACTTGCATTGCGTGATCCCGATTTCTTTCGCGCAAGCTTCCTTGGGTGCGGAACTCAAAGTTCCTACCCTGGAAGGCGAGCACGCGTTGAGAGTGCCGGAGGGTGTGCAATCGGGCACCACGCTGCGCATTCGTGGCAAGGGTGTGCCGGTACTGAACAGTCACGGCAAGGGCGATTTGTACGTTGAGGTCCGCGTACAGACCCCAACCAAACTCAACAAGCGCCAGCGCGAACTCTTGCAGGAACTCGAGGGCATCACGCGAATGGAGAATAAACCCGAGCGCCGCACCTTGCTGGGCAAAATGAAGGACATGTTCAATTAATCGGAGGTTTCGATCTCCGCTGATCGTCAACCCCTCATGCGCCCAGTCGCCCTTCGTGATTAAATTGTCCCTGCAATGACCCGCCGCCGCTGGATTGCCGACCAAGTCTCCGGAGACACAGCCGCGCTCACCGGTTCGCACGCCGAACATCTCTGCCGCGTTCTCCGCGCCCGTGTGGGACAAGAATTCGACATTGCCGTGGGCGACCATGTCCGCCGCGGGAAGATTACTCGCGTGGACGACACCCGAGTCGAATTCACGCTTGGCGAATCCGTGCCCATGGTCGCGCCCCCGTCTATCACTCTGGCGCTTTCGATTTTCAAGTTTGATCGTATGGATGGGGCGATTGAAAAATGTACCGAGCTAGGTGTATCTCGCATCATTCCCGTAATCGCCAGCCGCACCGAGAAGCATCTCGCCGCCTCCTCCGTAAAACGCATGGAACGCTGGCAGAGGCTCGCGCATCAGGCTGCTGAACAGTCTCGACGCATCTCGGCGCCTGAGATCAGCCAGCCAGTCAAACTAAAAGATGCGATCGATCTGCCGGTCGCCACCAGGATTCTTCTTTCGGAGTCCGAGCCAGAGCGCTCATTGAAGGATGCCTTAAACGGCCAACCGATCGATGACATCATCCTCGCCGTCGGTCCTGAAGGTGGTTGGACTGAAGAAGAATTTGAATGGTTCGACAAGGCCGCCTGGATGTCAGCGTCTTTAGGGCACACCATCCTTCGCGCCGAAACCGCCGCCATAGCCGCGACAGCGATCGTGCTCGCAGAAATTAGCTCGTAAATTCCAGCTGCCGGAATTCCACAGATTGGCAGCTTTTGAACATCCTCGTTGGATGGCGACGGTCTGGTATTCTCCTGCCTAGTGGCCTCTTCGAAACCCATTCCAACTGCCGCAGCCTTCGAGCCTGACGAGCGCCAGCGCGAAGCGATTGAGCACGTCCACGGCCCGATGCTCGTGGTGGCGGGCGCGGGTACAGGCAAGACCACTGTTCTTACGCGCCGCATCGCGCGTCTGATTCAGGATGGCCACGCTCGTCCGGACGAAATCCTCTCCCTTACCTACGCCGACAATGCGGCGAACGAGATGCAAGACCGCGTCTGCGCGGCGGTTGGAGGCGATCTTAAAGGCCTGCGGGTTGAGACCTTTCACGCCTACTGCAATAACCTCCTGAAAGCCTGCGGAAAAGATTTTCGCGTACTCGACGATCAAGACCTATGGATATTTCTCCGTCGCCGCATCCGCGAGCTCAACCTGAAACACTTTGTCGCGGCCGCGAATCTGGGGAAGTTTCTCAGCGATCTGCTCGATTTTATCCGCCGCTGTCAGGATGAACTGGTCAGCCCCGATCGCTACGCCGAATATGTCGGGCGGGTCACGCGCGGGGAGCTACCCGTTCCCCGCGTTGCAAAGTCAAAGCACCAGGACGAACTGAGCGATGAAGAGGTCATCGGAAGGTGCCAGGAAATCTCCAGCGTCTTTACCAAAGTCCAGCAGATGTTGACGGCCGAGAACTTGGGGACCTTCGGCCATATGATTACCCATGCCTACGCCGTGCTGGCAAGCGATTCTGAACTGCTGGCCCGTGAACGCCCTGCCACCCGTTTTATTCTGGTGGACGAATTCCAGGACGCGAATTTCGCGCAACTCAAGATTCTGCAGAAACTCGCCGGTAATGAACGGAACGTGTTTGTTGTCGGCGATCCCGACCAGGCGATCTATCGCTTTCGTGGCGCTTCCAGCGCTGCCTTCCAAATCTTTCAGCATGCATTCCCCAACGCTCGATTGGTTGCCCTGGAAAAGAACCGCCGCTCCACCACGCCCATTCTTAAGGCGGCTCATCGTGTAATTCAGGAAAATCCCGAGGTCTTCGCAGCACAGGGTGACATCCGCTACCGTCGCCAGCCGCTGGTTTCCGTCCGCGATGAACAAGCTCTCCGCGACGGTGGAGTTCCCCCGCGCCCGCCAGTGGAAGCAGTGCTCATGACGGCGAAAGATGTCGAGTGTTGGGACGTTGTGAACGTCATTCGCGATACACGACGTTGCTTGCGCTGCAAGTGGTCGGATTTTGCCGTGCTCTACCGCTTCCATTCCCATCGTGAGGAAGTCGTAGACGCGTTGGCCGAAAACGGCATCCCTTTCTCCGTCGAAAATATGGACGTGATGGAAACCTCCGAGGCCCGCGACCTCTTCGCTTGTGTGACTGCGGTGGTTTCGACCGCCGACGATGCCGGACTCTTCCGCGTCGCTGCGCTGCCGGAATTCAACATCGATCCAGAACAACTGCGTGCCGGCATCCGAGCGCTTCCCCGCAATCAGGAGATTGGCGGTGTTGCGTCGGTGCTGGCGAAGATCGACCATGGCCCAGCCGTTCTTGAAAAACTGCGGAGTGTACGCGAGGAAATCGCCCGGAATGCAGCCAAGGGCCGCGCCGCGCTGGAAATCATTGTTCGCCGTTTCGCCTTCGACAGCGCTTCCCCACCCATCGCAGCTGTGCTGAATTTCGTCGGTAACTGGGAGAGCAAGCCGATCGTTAAGACGGCCGAGATCGGCGAACTTTTAGAATACCTCGAACTATTCAAAGAGGCTGGCGGCACCATCCCTTTGCCCACGCCAGAAACGGACGCCGTTTGCCTTATGACGGCCCACGCTGCCAAAGGACTTGAGTTCAAGCATGTCTTCGTTCTGCGGGCAAACCCTCCTTCGTTCCCCTCGGGATTCAGGGAATCGATGGTTGAGTTTCCACGCGCTCTTCGTGACTCCGAATCGTGCGTTGACGAAGACGACGCCACCCTTCACAAGGAGGAGGAACGACGGCTTTTCTATGTGGCCATGACTCGCGCCGAGGACTCGCTCACCATCTACGCGCAGTCAGGCAGGGGCAAGAAAGACCCGACGCCGGCAGGCTTTCTGCGCGAACCGCTGAAGGACCGTGCGCTTGCTCCCTACCTGCGCCAGCGGCCGGGAATCGGATTCCAGACCGACATTTTCGCCCAGACCGCGGTTGTGACCCCTATTGCGGCTTGGCTCGCCATGCCGCCGGCCGCCGATCTTAGCGCCCGGTTAAGCGCCAGCACGCTGCAGCGATATGAGGTGTGTCCTCTGCAATTCAAACTGGAGCGCGAGTGGCGGATCCCCGGAGAGGTTCCCGCCGCCATGCAATATGGCGGCGCCATGCATCGCGTGCTGCGCGCCTACTTTGATTCGGTCCGCTTCGACCGGCGCATGCCGGAGGACGCTGTCCTGGACATGTTCCGCTCCGAACTGAAAGAAGCCAAGATACAGGACCGTTATCAGCACGATTTGTATGAACAGCAAGGCATCGATCAGCTAAAGGCCTTCGTCGCGTCGTGTGCGAACGCTCCCTGCCCTGAAGTCCTGCATACCGAGGAGTTCTTCGAGATCAAAGTCGGGGAAAGCACAGTGGTCGGGCGAATCGATCGCATCGATAAGCTTCCCGATGGAGGCGTGGTCATTACGGATTACAAGACTGGCAAGGCGCAGTCGCAGGAAGACGCCGATAAGAGCCTCCAACTCTCCGTCTACGCGCTGGCTGCCCGGGAGAAGTGGGGATATCAGGCGAAGAACCTGGTGCTGTACAACCTGGGAGAGAACACATCGGCCTTCACCACCCGCGCCGATTGTGAACTGCAAGGCGCGAAGCTGAAAATCGAAGAGGTGGCGGCCAAGGTAGCCGAAGGGAAATTCGATCCGAAGACCGGCTTTCATTGCCGCTACTGCGCATACCAGACTTTGTGCCCAGCCACGGAGAAGCGTGTCTACTCGATCGCCGAAATTAAGAAGAACAAGCCGACACGAAACTAGTCCACAAAAACTTAGGGGACGCTTTACGCGTCCCCCACATTTTCACCTTTTGATTGAAGACCCTTGGTTAGTGCTTTTTCTTGGCGGCCTTCTTTGCTTTCTTCTTGGTTGCCATTGATCTATTCTCCCTTCCATTTTTCATGGACTACTGCAACGGTCATCTGTTGCAACTGTTTGAAATCTAGAGTCAACGAAAAGTGATGTCAAGAGAAAAATGACATGCGAAGGGCAATCGACCGATGTACCAAAGTCACTCAAGAGAAATTCCGGATCGAGTTTTGTGAAGAACTGTCGATCAAGATCATTCTTGCGACGACAAAAATCGTGCTATCGAGTCGCACGGGAACGCATGCGCTTTGAAGTTTTGACTCCCGCCGCGAACTTCAAGAAATGCATGGCCGCTTCCCGAAACATCCCTGTCTCCATCCTTTTTCTTGCCGGCACATCTATAATCGAATAGCGAAATAATTATTAAGGAGCACGTAAATGGCTGCTTTCGACGATGTCGTCATCATTTCCGGATGCCGGACGCCGGTTGGAAAATTTCAAGGAAGTCTCTCTGAATTCACCGCGCCGAAGCTCGGTGCTATAGCAGTACGCGAGGCAGTCAAGCGCGCTGGCATCGATTCCAAGCAAGTCGATGAGTGCATCATGGGCAACGTCATCACCGCCGGACTCGGTCAGAATCCGGCGCGCCAAGCCGCAATCTTCGGCGGACTCGCTCCCGAAGTAGGTGCCATGACTATAAACAAAGTTTGTGGCTCCGGACTGAAAGCAGTCGCCCTCGCGGCGCAAGCGATACAGACCCAGAACAGTTCCATCGTCGTCGCCGGCGGCATGGAATCGATGACCAACGCTCCCTATTTACTTCCCCAGGCACGCAAAGGATATCGCCTCGGCAATGCGCAAGTCGTCGACGCCATGGTCAACGACGGCCTCTGGGACATTTACAACGACTACCACATGGGTATTACCGGAGAGAATGTCGCCGAGAAACATGGCATCACTCGCGAGGAGCAGGACCAGTTCGCGGTGAACTCGCATCGCAAGGCCATCAGCGCCATCAAGGAGTGCCGCTTTAAGTCGCAGATCGTCCCCGTAGAACTTGCCCCCAAGAAAAAAGGCGGCGAGCCGGTGATCTTCGACAAGGACGAATCGCCCCGTGAAGATACCACCATCGAAGTATTGCGCGCGCTCAAGCCCGCGTTCAAGAAAGATGGCACCGTCACGGCCGGCAACGCTCCCGGCGTAAATGACGGCGCAGCCGCCCTGGTTGTTACCAGCGCGAAGCGTGCCCAAGACCTGGGAGCGAAACCGATGGCGCGGATCGTCGCCCAAGCCACCAGCGGCGTCGAACCCAAGTGGGTGATGCTGGCGCCGGTGGGCGCGATTCGCACCATCTGGGAAAAGACTGGATGGAAGAATGAAGATGTCGATCTCTACGAACTGAACGAGGCTTTCTCCGTGCAGGCGCTCGGCGTCATGCGCGAACTCGGCCTCGACCCGAACAAAGTGAACGTCAACGGCGGCGCGGTGGCGATCGGACACCCCATTGGAGCCAGCGGCGCGCGCGTTCTAGTGACGCTGATCTATGAAATGATTCGCCGCGACGTTCACCGCGGAATCGCCGCTCTTTGCCTCGGCGGAGGCAACGCGGTCGCCATGGCGGTTGAACGATAGCCTAGAGAGGGACGCTAGCGGAAATTACTCATCATCACCACGTCTGTCTTGTGCTGTCCGCGCGAGAAGGCAAGCTGCTTCCCATCTTTCGACCAGGCAAAAGAGAACATCTCGCCGCTGGTGAATTTTGTTAGCGGCACCGGATCTCCGCCTGCGAAGAGTTGTTCCCAGATATTGGTGGCATGGTTCCGGGTCAGTAAGAAAGCGATGGCTTTTCCATCCGGCGAGAACCGCGCAGCCTGCATTCCATAAGGTGCGTCGAATGTGTGCAGAGGCGCTCCGCCCACGGCCGGCACAATGACGAGCTTGGGTTGCATACTCCCGCTCTGGGCTTGTTCCAATCCGTAGAACATCAGCTTGCCATCGTCCGAATATCCGAACTGGGTAAAGGGCAAATCCGTTTTTTCCTGTGTACCACCGTCGATCGGGACGCGCCAGACTAGGCCGTCCGCGCCATACAAAACCGACTTTGAATCGGACGCACAGGTTATACCGCCCGATATGGAGTGGGGTGTAAGTCTTAACGGGTTCGAACCGTCGGACAGACTTCGCCAGAGCTCATTGGTCCCGTTGCGCAACGTAGTGTAGACAAGGTGTTGACTATCGTTGCATGCGGAGAGCTGATAGTGCGGATCGCGGTCGCTCGTCAAGGGCGCATTATTGCTGCCGTCTGAACTCATAGCCGACCAATGGCCAAGCTCGTTTTTGACGGCGATGCGGTTGCCCAGCCAATCCAAGCCAAAGCCAGTTGCTTCGCCACTGGTGACTTGCCTGGCGTCCGAGCCGTCTGCATTCGCCACCCAAACATCGCTCAAGGTCGTACTTTGAAGCGCGACCAGAGAGTTGCCGTCACGAGTGATTTCCAGGCAGCAAATGCCGTAGTTAGTCAGATCGTTGGTGAAGCGGCTGACGTTGCCTTTAGGGTAGCTGACGAACAATATCTGCCCTCGGTTGTTTTGCGGGTCGAGCGATGACACCAGCAAACCGCTGCCATCCGGTAACCACGCGGTTGCCAGCGCGGGAAGGCCAAAGGAGTAAAGATCGCGCCCTTGGCCGGTCTTTCTTGAGAAGACCTCCAGCACCCACCGGATGCCACCGTCCCGGTTTTGGCTGGTGACCATTGCCAGATTTTCACCGTCCGTAGACCATGAGACCATAGCCTGCCCGGCGTTGAAGCTGGAACGCTGAGCCAGGACATGTTCGTCGCTGCCATCCGCCTTGGCGATCACAATCGAATTGCCCGACGGATTGAGGCCACCGCGGACGAAAGCGATCTCCTGGCCATCTGGGGAAAAGGCGGGCGCGCAATCGATATCGCGGATCAACTGCTTCGGCGTTCCACCCAGCGCCGGTATCTGGTACAGATAGCGAAAGTTGACGGTGGATTTGTCCGAGCGCACGAACATGACGTAGTTGCCATCCGGAGTGAAACTGACAGCAACGAAATGGACCTGATCGGGAGCGAGAATCTGAATGTTGCTACCCGTCGCCAACTGCTGCACCCACAAGCTCTCCTGAGCGCCGTCTCGCAAAACATAGACGATGTACCGGCGATCTGGAGACAAGGCCGCCGCACCCGCATTGCCGGTACTGGTAACCTGCACGATCTTCATGTTCTGCAAGTTGAAGCCGCGCGGACGATTGCTCCAAAAGTAAGCGCCTGCGGCAATCGCAAGTAGCAGCAAAACGATTGCAGCAATCCCAATGAAACTGCTCCCACGGCTCTTCGGAGCGGTTGCTGGTGCGGCAGGTGCCTGGCCACTGGGGATTTGTATCCTCCCGGACGTCGTATCGCGCTTCAGACGTTTCAGCTCGGCGCGCATCTCCGCCGCGCTCTGGTAGCGCAAATCGCGGTCCTTCTCCAGCGCCGTGCGGATCACTTCGTCCAGCTTCGGTGACAGCTCTGGATTAAGTTCGCGTGCCGAAACCGGAGCGCGATTAAGAATTCCATCGAAGATGACGGCTGCGGTTTCTCCATCGAAAGGAATCTTCCCGGTCGCCATCTCGTAGAGCACAGCGCCAAAAGAAAAAAGGTCGCTGCGCGAATCCAGTTCTTTGCCTCGCGCCTGCTCCGGAGACATGAAAGCGGTAGTGCCGACGGCCATGCCCGGCGAGGTCAAGTGCGGGGAGGTTGGCATCGCCGCGCCCGCATAGGTCGGCTGTTCATCCGCCCGACCAGCGGCAACCAACTTAGCCAGTCCGAAATCAAGCACCTTGGCCTGCCCGCGCGAAGAAATCAGGATGTTCGCCGGTTTGATATCGCGATGCAGAATGCCTTTGCTGTGCGCCGCGTCCAGCGCGTCGGCAATCTGTATGGCAAGGTCGAGGAGTTCCGCTGGATCAAGGCGATGCTTGGACAGATAGCGGTCCAGGGGTTCGCCTTCGATGAGTTCCATGGCAATAAAATACTCGCCATCGACCTCGCCAATTTCGTAAATTGTGCAGATGTTCGGGTGGTTCAACGAGGAGGCGGTGCGGGCCTCCAGCTTGAATCGTTCCAGAGCTTGCTCGTGTCCAACCATGTCCGCGGAAAGAAACTTCAGGGCCACCCGCCGGCCGAGCTGTAAGTCCTCGGCAATCCACACCGTTCCCATGCCGCCGGACCCCAGGCGCTCGAGCACACGATAATGCGAAATTTCTCGGATGGAATTTACCTCGTCGTCAGTGGACTATAGCCGCGCCATTGAGCCATGGTCAAATGGTCTTGCGATGCGATCCCAGATTATTTGCGGCCAACGCAATAATTCGACGACATACTCGCTGGTTTAGTCCCTCTGAAAAGGCATCAGCAACCATGGGCCGAGGCCCGCATCCAGGCCCCAGATTTCCTGCCACACCAGAGAACGGTCGCGCTGGTTCGTGCTTTTTGCGTACCACGCGCGATATTGGACTGCGGCTTTTTGCTCCCATTCGCTCTGACCCGGCTGCCCATTCGCCGAAACTTCGTCTGGGGAATTCGTGGCCATAAGTCCGTAGGCTTCCGCAAGGATGAGATGCACGCTCGGCGTCCATTCGTCTTCGGGGAAACGCGCAGGAAACTCTCTCCCTCTTCTATGATCTTGTCGCAGTCGGCCGAATCGGAGTCGCCCGACCAATGACATCGATTATCGAGAATCGATATACGGGCTAACTCGTTTACAGGGCCGTTTGGCGCCAGCTTTGAGACTTTTTCCATCAGATTGCCGGCGTAGTATTCGTTTCCTATGCGCGTTGGAGTTTCCGTTCTGATGCCTAACGACTGCAGGTCTTTCTCAAGCGCATCGTAGTCCCTCTGCGCCTCTTCCTGTTCGTCGGCCGAAAGCACACCCGAGCTGGAAAACTCTGCGCACGAGTCCAGTCGCCCGAGCACCCGGTCCGCCAAAAGAAGCGCAGCGGCGTGTTCATGCGGCTTGATGCGGGCTGCAAGTTCGAGCCATTTGCGCAAGACGGGAATCAGTTGCTTATGGCAGAAGCAGAACACCGCAAAGATCAGCAGTGGCAAGGTCGCGGCAACACGCCGGAATTCGAAGGTAGTCCACATCGGTCGGAGCGCTCCTTCGATTTGAGCAAGTGGCAGCAGATACGTGAGCTTCGCGGACATTCGTTCTAGATCAACGGTACGCCATGATGAGCATTAATTTCCAGATAACTGTCCAGAACCGGGCCATAAGCACAAAGCTTACGCCGTCCTTTCGCTACAAAACGCCCCGATTTACCCAGCGATCCTGCGTGTGACTTAGCTGTTACCTGTAGCCTCGGTGGCCCCGGGAAGCACACTCGCAGGCTCCGCAATCGGTAACGTCACCGTGAACATTGCTCCTCCGGCCGGCCCCGACGCCGCCTCCACATTCCCATGGTGCTCGCGCAGAATCGCCTTACAAATGCTCAAGCCGAGCCCGGTTCCGCGCCCCGGACGCTTCGTGGTATAAAACGGATCGAAGATATTAGGCAGAATGTCGGCAGGAATTCCCGGACCATCGTCCTCGAAAATCACCGACACCGTCTTCTCGCCCTTCTCCATGTGAATCCGCAATGTCCCCCGGTCCCGCACCTCGCGAATCGCTTGCTCCGAATTCAGGATCAGGTTCAAAAATACCTGCATCACCTGATGCGAGTCGCCGCTCACTGTGGGAAAAGACGGCTCCCGCTGAAAATCCACGGTGATGTTGCTCTTACGCAGCGAATACGCGTGTAGATGCAACGTTCGCTGGATCAACTCTCCCAAGTCAATGCTCGTCCTTCCCGGCGCCGGAGGCCGCGAGAAATACATCAGGTTTTGGACAATCTCCGCCGCGCGCCGGGCTTGCTGTTGCAACGTCACCAACTGCTTCCTGGTCGCTTCCGTAACTTCGGCGTCCTGCAATAACTCCGACATCCCTAGAATGCTGGTCAACGGATTGTTCAGTTCATGCGCAAAGCCGCCAATCATCTGTCCCATGGCAGCCAGGCGTTCGCTCTGGATGATTTGCTGCTCCAGCTTCTTTTCCACCGTAATGTCGCGCACCGACGCAATCACACCGTTCAGCTTTCCTTCCGCGTCAAACAATGGGCTTGCCGAGGCGCGCATGGTCCGCCAGGCGCCGTCACGATGCCGCGCTCCATATTCCGACGATCCGAACATCCGCCGTCCCGAAATCAGGTCCCGATACAGCGAAAGCAACTCCGGAGAATAGTCCTCCAGGCTCTCGACTTTCTTCCCCATCCAATCTGCCGGCTTGTAACCCAGAAGGTCGCGAATCCTCGCGCTTACAAAGCTATAACGCTCTTCTGGATCGATCACCAGAATCAGGTCCGGAAAGCTTTCCAGCAAGTAGCGTTGGAATTCTTCCTGCCGCCGTAGGGCCCTCTCCATCTCGCGGCGTTCGGTCACGTCCACCAGCGTGCCCTGGTAGCGAACGATTTTGCCCGCCGCATCCCATACCGCCCGCGAAGAATCGAGAAACGTTGCCAACGTGCCATTCTTGCGGCGCAATGCGATCTCGCGCGTACGTATCCCACCGTGGTCGTCGGCGCTCCGTCCCAGGGTGGGAGTTGCAGCCGGATCGGCGTTCAGGCCCTTGGGATCAACCTCCAGCAATTCCGCTTTCGTCTCGTAGCCAAGAATGCGCACCAAAGCGTCATTCCCATCCAGCAGCTTGCCTTCCGGCGTGCTGAAATAGACGCCTTCCTGCAGGGTTTCGAATAACTCGGTAAATCGCCGTTCCTTCTCCCGTTCTTCGGTGATGTCGCGCGCCAGAACGCTGATGCCGACCACTTCGTCGCCCTTCACAATCGCGTTCAGCACAATATCGAAATAAAAAATCCGCTGGTCAGATCTCCTGCGCACGCGCACCATCCCCGACCAGCGCCGCTTTGCCAGGAACCGCGACAGCCCAGCCTCCACTTCCTCGCGTTTGGGCTCGTCGATAAATTCATCAAGCTTGTGTCCAACCAGATCGTTATAGGAGATGCCAAACATCTCCGCCATGCGGCGATTGACGGTCCGCAACTTTCCATCCAGCGCAATCGCGAACGCCACATCGTCGAAAGAATCGATCAGTTCTTTAAAGCTACGCTGCGATCGGGCAATCAGGTGCCCTAGCTGGTCGAGTTGCTCTTCGCTCGGGGTCGCTGCCCGCTCCTGGAACTCTCGCACCAGCGATTTGAGCTCTGCCACCCGCTTTTGTCTGCCATACGCGAAGCCGGAGAAGGCGATGGCCACGCAAAGCACCGCAACCGAAATTAATCCCAGATGATAAGGAAGGCTTTGCAACCGTTCCCACGACTCGGCCGCCAGCCCAGTTGCCAGTAGGACCACGAAAAGGAGCGCGATGCGCCATAGCCACGCCTCCTCCTTCTCCAGAGTAGTGGGGTTCCGGGGTGCGCGACTCGGCTGCTTTTCTTCGTCCATCATGGGAAATTCTCCGGCTGCGCCTTCGCTTTCTGCTCCAACCGGGGCCTAGCCGAATCCTAGTTCACCAAGCCACTGCGAACAATGATGCCCTGTTGGGTATGTTGGTTCACAGCCTAACAGTGGTCCTGTGTTCAGCGGTCACAATTAGCGTGTGACATCGGTCACCAACGCTGGGTATCGCGCGGCGTAGGGTGGAAGGACGGCCTTGCGGATTCGGGAGTTGCTGGTCCATGCGCCGCTCTGACAAACCACGATCCCATGCTTTATAAGACTTTGAGCGCCGCGGTCTACGGCATCGATGCCAACATCATCGAGGTCGAGGTGGATGTGTCCGGAATCAAGATGAACGAGGACCATTTCCACACCGTCGGCCTGCCCGACGCGGCCGTCCGCGAGAGCCGCGACCGCGTCCGTTCAGCCCTCAAAAACTGCGGCTATGACATTCCCCCGACCCAGATCACCATCAATCTGGCGCCCGCCGACATTCGCAAGGAAGGCTCCGGCTTCGACCTGCCGATGGCCCTGGGAATTCTCGGCGCTTACGGCGGCCTTAATAAGAAGGAGGTCCCGGACTGCCTTTTCGTGGGTGAATTGTCGCTGGATGGAGGAATTCGCTCGGTTCGAGGCGCCCTGCCCATCGCTATCGAAGCCCGAGCCAGGAAAATCTCCCGCATTGTCGTTCCCGAACTCAATGCCCGCGAAGCGGCTATGGTCGGCGGGGTCGACGTTTACCCGGTGAAGTCGTTTCTCGACGTGATCCGCTTCGTAAACACCGGAAACGGGATTCTGCCTTTCAAAGTCGACTCCGAGACTCTTTTGAGCGAGTCGCAGCACTTTTTTGTTGATTTTAAAGAGGTTCGCGGCCAGCAGACGGCCAAACGCGCTCTTGAGGTCGCCTGCGCCGGAGGCCACAACATACTAATGATTGGCCCGCCTGGTTCGGGAAAAACCATGCTGGCCAAGCGAATGCCCACGATTTTGCCTCCGTTTACATTCGAGGAGGCGCTGGAAACCACGAAGATTCATAGCGTTGCGGGCGTACTCGATCCCGGAGCAGGGCTGGTCGGAGTTCGCCCTTTTCGCTCCCCGCACCACACCATTTCCGACGCTGGCCTCATCGGAGGCGGTGCCGTTCCCCGTCCCGGCGAAGTCTCCCTCGCTCACAACGGAGTCTTATTTCTGGACGAACTCCCTGAGTTCCCGCGCAACGTTCTTGAAGTCATGCGCCAACCCCTCGAAGACGGGACGGTCTGCATCGCCCGCGCGGCTATGTCCCTGACCTTTCCTGCCCGCTTCATGCTGGCGGCGGCCATGAATCCCTGTCCCTGTGGATATTTCAACGACCGCTCCCGCGAATGTCACTGCACGCCTCCGATTATTCAACGCTACATTTCGAAGATTTCGGGACCGCTTCTTGACCGCATTGACATCCACATCGACGTGCCCTCGGTGAACTATAAGGAAATGCGGTCCACGACTGAGCCCGAGGGATCGGCTTCCATTTTGGAACGGGTGATGCGGGCCCGGCACTCGCAATTGCAAAGATTCTCGGCCAACAAAAAAGAAAAACTCTACTGCAATGCCCAAATGGGTCCGCGTCACATTCGCGCGTTTTGTGAACTCTCCGCCGATTGCGAGCGCTTGCTGGAGCGCGCCATGTCGCAGCAGGGACTTACCGCCCGCGCTCACGACCGCATCCTCAAAGTGGCCCGTACCATCGCCGATCTTGAAGGCGTGCCCGCCATCCATCCCAAACACATCGCCGAAGCTATTCAGTACAGGACCCTCGATCGCACCTTCTGGGCCTGAAAACCTCAAACTGGATCAACGGAGTAAACGCGAAGCCGAATGATGACCTACATTCCCATCCGGGTAGTGGGTCGGCTTGAAACTTTATTGCCCAAAGCGCGTGACGAGCACTCCAATGATAGTTCCGCCGAGTGCGCCCATCCCGATAATAGGCCCGTAGGCTTTTGTAATGAGAGCATCGGGGATGCTTAGGAGCAAGCCGAAACAGAGTCCAACAGCCCATCCGGGCCATGGCAAGCGGGCCGCGCCTATTGCGAATCCAATCCCAAACCGCGCAATAAATGCCGCAATGATTGCCGTCTTTTTATCGGGAAAGCTCATCGACAGCATGATGCCAATGTCAATCGCCCCAAATACTAAACCACAGATGATACCAAGCAGGATCCTAGACATGGATTCCCCCTTAAGCTGCCATTGATTCGGGCCAGTCCAGTAAATCAACTAATTCGACTAGTGTCCAGATGTGATCCAACACTGACCCGCTGCCTGCATCTGGGAAGATGCTTTGACGACCGCCGCATTCTCCGGTAGGCTATCCGCGACCTCTCTATGAACTCGACGTCGCCAGCGATCTCGGTCCAGGGCCTCAAAAAGTCGTACGGTGAAGTCGAGGCCGTCAAAGGAATCGACTTCGAGATCCAGTCCGGCGAAGTCTTCGGACTACTCGGTCCCAACGGCGCGGGAAAAACCACAACCGTCGAGATTCTCGAAGGCCTGCGTCCGCGCACGGGAGGTCAGGTCTCCGTTCTGGGCTTCGATCCTGACAAGCAACGGCAGCAACTCAAAGACCGTATCGGCGTTTGCCTACAGGCGACGAACCTTCCGGAGAAGATCCGCGTCCACGAAGCCATGCAGGTCTTCGCATCTTTCTACAGCCGCAACGTCAGTCTCGATCAACTTCTGAAGCGCTTGCAGCTCGAAGAAAAACGCAACGCCTTCTACGGCACGCTCTCCGGAGGGCAAAAGCAACGCCTCGCGCTCGCCCTCGCGCTGGTCAACGATCCTCAACTTATTTTTCTGGATGAGCCGACCACCGGCCTGGATCCGCAGGTGCGCGTCGAGATCCACTCTTTGCTCGAAGAATTAAAACGCGAGCAGCGCACCATTCTGCTCACCACGCATTACATCGAAGAAGCCGAACGTCTCTGCGACCGCGTTGCCATTGTCGACGAAGGCCGCATTATTGCGCTCGACACACCCAGCCGCTTGCAGCAACAAAGCCGCAGTGCGTCCAGCATTGTAGTGACTTGCGCCACGCCGTTTCCAACCAGCCGCCCAGCGTGGGCAGAAGCTACAGAAAGCACGCCCGACGCGACCGGACATACGCTCACCGTCCACTCGCGCCGGCCCGCCGCCACGCTCGTCGATCTGGTGAAGTGGATCGACCAGCAAGGCCTCGAACTTACCGACGTCCGTTTGAAGCAGCCAAGCCTCGAAGACGTCTTTATCGAGCTGACCGGGAAGACACTCCGCCAATGAAAAGCTATAAGGCACTCATTGCGCTCGACTTGAAGCTGGCCCTGCGCCAGAGGTCAGTCATCTTTTTCAATTATCTGTTCCCGCTGATCTTCTTCTTCATCTTCGGACAAGCCATGCACGCCGAACGCGGCGCCGCCATGACTATCGTCATCGCCATGGTGCTGATCATCGGGATCCTCGGCAATGGACTCTTCGGTGCCGGCATCCGCGCCGTACAGGAGCGCGAAGCCAACATCCTTCGCCGCTACAAAGTCACGCCCATCACACCCGCTCCGCTGCTTATAGCCTCCGTCGCCACCGGCTGGATCCTTTATATGCCCAACGTGATTCTCATTTTCACGCTGGCGCATTTTTTGTACGGGATGCCCTGGCCACAGACCATGGGATCAATCCTCATCTTCATTTCCATCGCCGTCGCCGCCTTTCGCGCTATCGGCCTCATCCTGGCATCGGTCGTCAATTCCATGCAGGAGAGCCAACTTGTGGTGCAGTTGATCTACCTGCCGATGCTCTTCCTCAGCGGCGCAACTTTCCCTCTGACCATGTTTCCGCCGTGGCTGCTCCTGGTGACGCAATTTGTGCCCGCCACCTACATGGTCGTCGGAATCCAGGGGATGTTGCTGCGCCACGAAGGCATCCGCGCCAATCTTCAGCCCGCGCTGGCCCTCCTCCTGACCGCATTTCTCGGGCTCTTCATCTCATACAAACTCTTCCGCTGGGAGAAAGAAGAAAAGATCCGTGCTTCCGCCAAACTCTGGCTCGCCGCCGTGCTCACGCCGTTCCTGTTGCTGGGCGTGTGGCAAATGCACACCCGCAGCGGCATCGTAAAGACCAAAGTCTTGAACCGCCAACTGGCCCGCGGAGACACCTATCTGATTCGTGGCGCCCGCATTTTCATTGGCGACGGCAGGGTCATTGAAAATGGAAGCGTTCTGGTTCGTGCCGGAAAGATTGCCCAGGTTTTCGATGGTGAAGGTCCCGACCCCAAATCGCTGAATGCGGAAACCGTCGAGGGCGGCGGCAAAACCATTCTTCCCGGACTCATCGACGTGCACGTTCATCTCGGCGCGCCCGGCGGCTTCTATGCCGACATGAGCAAGTACGATCCCGAGAAGAGCATGCTGCGCAATCTCGCCGCCTATCTTTACAGCGGCGTGACTACCGTCCGCAGCGTTGGCGACGGATTGGACAGCGTGCTCAAAGTGCGCGCCGCCGTCAACAGCGGTGAAGTCCTGGGCGCGGAGTTGCAGACATGCGGCCCGCTATTCACCGCTCCTGGCGGACACGGCACTGAATATTTCAAACAACTTCCGCCTGCTATCCGTGACCGCGCCGCGAAGCAGTTCACGCGCACTCCCGCGTCAGCCGACGAAGCCCGTCAGCAAGTGGATGACTTGAAAAAACAGAATGTCGATTGCATTAAAGCCGTCCTCGAAGCTGGCGCAGGAGGCCGTGTCTACAACCGCCTCGACACCGCATTGTTCGATGCCATCTCGCAGCAATCCCACGCCGACGATTTGCCGCTCGCGGTCCATACCGGAGATGCCCGCGACGTCATGGACGCGGTGCAAGCCCAGGCCAACTCCATCGAGCACGGATCGTTCCGCGAAGCCATTCCCGATGCGCTCTTCGACCAGATGGCCAAGCAAGGAATTTTCTACGACCCGACTCTGAGCGTCGGAGAAGCCTTCCGCGACTTCGCCGCCGGCAAGGCCACATTGCTGAAGCGCTCGCTGGTGCAGCAAGTCGGACCACCTGAACTGCTCCAAGGCACCGAAGAAGCCCTCGGCTCGAAGGACACGGAAGACATTCGTAACGCACTCGCCCAATATCCCATCAATATGCAGATCGCCGCCGATAACCTGAAGCGCGCCCATCAACATGGCGTGCTGTTAGTCACCGGCAGCGATGCGGGAAACTTCCTGGTCATTCATGGGCCCACCGTGCAGCATGAACTTGAACTCTGGATCCAGGCCGGAATCCCGCCAACGGTCGCATTAAAGGCTGCCACTTCCAACGCCGCCCACCTGCTTCGTGCCGAAAAAAGAATCGGAACCATCCAACCCGGCAACGACGCGGACCTGCTGATCGTCGACGGCAATCCACTGGAAGACATAGCGGCCACCGAACGAATCTCCCTGGTAGTCTTGAAAGGAGAACGTATCGACCGCACTTCTTTGTTCGACCAGCGCTGATTGAACCTGAATCGCCAAATCCGGCGAACTCTCTTGACGGCCGGGTTGAATCCAATCGGGCCAACCGTTGTGGCAAGTCTCACTTCCCAATCCGCGCAATGTAGACGCCAAACGGCTCCAGTTCCAGCTTAGATAAGTCTTGCCGCGCCCTCTGAGATGCCGGAGAGCTCAACAGCGCTCGTGCGTTCCCCGCCGCGACTCCCGATTTCGACAAGTCAATCTTCACGGTCTGGGCCGCCCCCGAGAGGTTCAACGCAATCAGTACACTCGATCCGTGAAGTTGCCGCAGATACATCAAAACGTTGGGATCTTCCTGATTGAGGGCCGTGTAGTCGCCGTCGAGGAGCACGGGGCTATTCCTGCGCAGCGCCAGAAGTTTCTTGTAGAAAACGAAAATCGATGAAGGATCTTTCGCTTCAGTTGCGACGTTGTGCGTCCGGTAACTTTCCGGCAACGGCAACCATGGCGTCCCCCTGGTAAACCCCGCATTCACCGTATCATCCCACTGCATCGGAGTGCGCTCGCCGTCCCGTCCAATCTCCATCGGCCAGCCGGTTTTCCCAATCGGATCTTTCACATCTTCTTTTCTCTTGGGATCGTTATTGGTCATCCCAATCTCTTCGCCGTAATACATAATCGGAGTGCCGCGCAGGGTCAAATACATTGCGGCCATCACTTTCGCGATCGCTTCATTATGTTGCCCGTCGCCGTAACGGACGTACGAACGCACAATGTCGTGATTGCCAATCACGAAAACCGGCCAGTGGCCCGACGATTCGACTGCCCCAATGGCGTCCCGGAAAACCGGGGCTGAGAATTCCAGCTTGGTGAACAGCAGATACATCGGCATCTGGAGCTCGTCGTCATTTTTTCCGTAATATCGGTTCAGCTCGTCGGCGTTGCCCGTCCATGTTTCCCCGATCAGAACCGCGTGGTATTGGTCTGCCACTCGCCGCAAGCCACGCAACGCGTCATGCACCTCCGGCAAGCTGCTGTTGTAGCGGTTCTCCGTGTTCGGATCCCCGAACTTGTTGACCCCCGGCAGAACAGGATTGTCTTTCAGTCCCGGATCTTCAAACAGATTCCCCACCGCATCCAGCCGGAACCCGGCTACTCCCCGGTCGTACCACCAGCGAGTCACATCGAACATGGCACTCTTAACCGCCGGATTCCTCCAATTCAAATCAGGCTGCTGCGGATAAAAAAAATGGTAATAGTATTGACCGGTCGCCGGATCGAATTGCCACGCGGGCCCTCCGAAGATAGACACCCAATTGTTCGGTGGCTGATGCTCTGACTTCCCATCGCGCCAGATGTACCAGTCCCGATGAACGGAATTGCGCGAAGCGCGCGAGTCGATGAACCACTTATGCTGATCGGAAGTGTGATTCGGCACGAAATCCATGATGATCCGAATCCCTTTTTTCTGCGCTTCCTGTTGCAGTTTGTTGAAATCGTCCAGCGTCCCGTAGATCGGGTCGATGTTCTCGTAGTCCGAAACGTCGTAACCGAAGTCGACTTGCGGCGAAGGATAGCAGGGCGTCAGCCAGATCGCATCCACGCCCAACTGCTTGAGATATTTAAGCTTGGAGCGGATGCCCTCCAGATCGCCGATGCCGTCGCCATTACTATCGGCAAAGCTCCGCGGATAAATTTCATAGAACACCGCGTGCTTCCACCAGTTGGGATCTCTTTCTCCACGCGGACGCCCGTTCGCGCAGAAAGCCGCCGATACCAGGCTAAGACCCGCCATCGCCAGGTACAGCCAATATCGTTTTACTGAAGAAGGTCGCATGTCTGCCATTCCTTCCATTTCAATCACGTCGCGTCCGCCGTGTGAATCATTCCCTTCGGTTGGTCGGTCACTCGTTCTTCATGGTCTTCAACCCGCAGCATCAGTCCCGCGGCCAACAACATAAAAGCGCCACCCGCGACCACCGCGATCAGCCGGTTATTGTTCAGCAGATGGTTCATCACCCACCCGAAAAACAGCGAAGCCAGGATCTCCGGAATCACGATGAAAAAATTGAAAATCCCCATATATGTTCCCGTGCGGTCCGCGGGAAGCGAACTGGCCAAAACCGCATAAGGCAGAGACAAAATGCTCGCCCACGCGATTCCCACCCCGACCATGCTAGCCAGCAGGATGTACTGATCGTGAATCATCAGAATCGACAACAACCCCGCTGCCCCGCAGACCAGGCAAAGGCTGTGGGCATTCTTCCGACCAACGGCGCGGGCCAGGGCTGGCAGGACGAACGAAAATGCAAAGCAGACGGCGGAGTACACTGCGAAACAAATTCCCGCCCACTCCACTCCGGCCGTATAGCGGGGCGAGGCCTGGTCGGCCGCTCCAAAAACATTCCGTGCCACGGCCACCGGAAAGTAAAGCCACATACAAAACAATCCCAGCCACGTCAGCAGTTGCACCGGAGCCAATTGCCGCATGGTTTGTGGCATCTCGCGAATCGCGTGCAGAATCTCCCTCGCGTTCGCTGCTATTCCGTGGCTCTGCTTCTTCGCCTGCTCAAAAGCTTCGAGATTCTCCGGCGGATACTCGCTGGTCGTGAATACTGTCCACAAGACTGCGATGAGAAATGCCGCCGCTCCAATATAAAAAGACAGCCGCACCGTTACCGGAATCGCTTGGCCAGTTCCCGCAACGAAAGCCACATGGAAGACATTGGTCAGCAGCCACGGCAGCGCGGATGCCACCACCGCTCCCAATCCAATAAAGAGGCCCTGCATCGCGAAGCCGCGCGTGCACTGGTTATTCGGCAGCAGGTCCGCCACAAATGCGCGAAATGGCTCCATGCTGATGTTGATGGAGGTGTCCAGTATCCACAGCAGCCCGGCGGCCATCCATAGGGCCGAGCATCGCGGCATCAGAATAAGGGCGCAGGAACTCAGGAGCGCCCCTGCCAGAAAATAAGGACGCCGTCTCCCCAATCGCGTCCACGTGCGATCGCTGGCATGGCCAATGATCGGTTGAACGATCAGCCCGGTGAGCGGTGCAGCCAGCCAAAGAATCGGAATCTGATCGGCCCGCGCCCCCAGGTATTCGTAGATGGCGCTCATGTTCGCCATTTGCAGGCCCCAACCAAACTGAATCCCCAGAAAGCCGAAGCTCATGTTCCATATCTGCCAAAAACTGCGCGCCGGCTTAATCATGAGTGACTCATTCGCTTGCCGGGTTCGCTCCCGAGGACAACTTCAATTTCAGGACCGTCAGGCTGCTAGCCGGGGCCGTGATCTGAAGACTGTGCCCGTTCAGCGTCGCCTCCGCCTTGCCAAATACCGGCTCAAGTCCGCGTGCCTCTTCCGCCGCAGTATCGCCGAGCTCCAGATTTAAGGTCTGCGCAGTGGGCGCGTTATTGAACACGACCAGTAATTTATCCCGGTCCTTCTCTCTTAGAAATGCGTAGTACTTGTCCGACGAGCCAATGTGCCACTGCCGACCGTCCCGTAAAGCCGGGTGGTCTTTCCTGAGTTGCAGTAGCGCCCGCACATGTTGAAAGATCTCCTGTTCGTCCGCCGTGCGCCCTTTCGCCGTGAAAGCGTTCCGAGTATCACCCGGAAATCCGCCGGGAAAATCCCGCCGATTGTCAGGATCGTCGCCTCCCGCCATGCCAATCTCGTCGCCGTAGTAGAGCTGAGGAATGCCCCGCAGGGTGAGCAGCAGCGAAAACCCCAATTCCAGTTTTTCTTTCGAGCTTCCGGGTTCCCCGGCAAGCCTGCTCGTATCGTGGTTACCGATGAACGTCACCAGCGTTTCCGGGTGCGCATAAAGCCAATCGCGTTGCAGCACGTCAATGATCTTCGAGATGGGCTCGCCTCGCAGCACTACGTCCCGCATCGCGTAGTACAGCGGATAATCGAAGATGGTGGAGACCTGGGAATCGACCCCATCGTATTGCATTTTTCCGCCATCGAAAAACGATGTGACCGTCACATCGTGGTCTGAAACCTCGCCCAGGCTATTTACCTGCGGATAAACTTGCTGTAATCGCGGCAGCCATTGGCTCCAGAACCTTCGCGAGGAATAGGGAAACGTGTCCAGCCGAAAGCCATCCAGGCGCGCCGACTCGGTCCACCAGATCGCGTTGTCCAGCAGGTATTCCGCAACCTCTGGATCGTCCGTATTCAGATCGGGCAAGCGGTCCACGAACCAGCCATCCAGCGGACCCAGCTTATCGCGCTCCGGCGCATGGGGATCGATCAGCGCCGAGAATTGATACACCGGCGCCATATGTTTCTCGGGAGTCCCATGGAACCACTGGGCCGACGGAGGAAGCCTCACCCACGGATGGGTCGGCCCCGTGTGATTCACCACGTAATCGATCAACACCTTCATCCCCATGTGGTGAGCTTCCGCAACCAATCCCTCGTAATCGGAAAGCGATCCCATGTGATCGTCGATCGCATAAAAATCCACCACGTGGTATCCGTGATAGTCGGAATCGGCGTTCTTCCACACTGGCGTGAGCCAAATCGTATCTACCCCTAAATCTTTCAAATAGTTCAGGTGCTGCCGGACTCCCGCAATGTCCCCGCCGTGATACGCCTGCGGTTGACTGCGATCGTATACCGCGTCGGAATGTGGCGGCCGGTCGTTACTGGGATCGCCGTCGGCAAATCGGTCGGGCATGATCAGATAGATGACGTCATCTTGTCCAAAACCCTGAAATCCGGCTGCCTTCGGTTGCCGGGCCGACAATTCAAAAGAGATTTCTGTTGACCCACGTGGAGTAGTGACGGTGAAAATGATCCGTCCGGGTTTGGATTTCGCGAAATCCGGCCAGACGAAAATATAATGCCCCGTCGATTCCACCTCGACCTTACGAATGCCGGCTCCGGCGCTGGCCTTCACCGACGCTCCGCCAAAGTCTTCTCCGCTGATCAACAGCATGGGGTTGGGCAGACCGGCCCACCAGTTGGGAGGGTCGACTTTTTTCACCACGGGAGACGCCCACGCCCCCAGCGAAAAACTGGCTAGCAACAGTGCTATGACGAGATTCGGCAGTGCAGAAAATCTTTTCTGTGCATGCATCAACCACCACCGTTGACAGCGCGAAGGCAAGGACTCCGAAGCAGCAGCATCGCCACACCGAAGACACTGCCACACCCACACTATCGTAGTTGTGAAAACATGGGGAACGGACCCGAATCGTTCCCCAGCCTGGCCGGAATTAGAACATTAACTTTAGCGCGAACTGGATTTCGCGTTCAGAGAACTCGCGCGTACTGTTGATTTCCCCAAAGGTGCCGTCGTTCGGATTGCTGTCAGGATTGGTGAACTGCGGCGTGTTGAACACGTTATACATCTCAGCCCGGAATTGCATCTTCAATCGCTCCGTCAGCCCGAAGTTCTTGTAGATCGCAAAATCGACCGGATCGTAACCCGGACCGTAGAACGCATTCCGTCCCAGCGTCGGCACCGACAGGAACTGGCCCGAGGCATTGAATGCCGGATAGACGAAAGAACCGGTCGGCGCTTTCAGCCAGATCAGGTCGTTGTTATTGTTCGGGTCGCGTCCCGCCTCGCCGATGCTGGCTCCCCCCAGGTAGTTGGGACGGATCTGGCAGCCGTTGCAGTTGCTGTTTGGCGGATTGCCCACCACGTCAAACGGTGTGCCGGTCCCGATCGAGGCGATCAGATTCGCTTCCCACCCGCCCAGAATCGTATTCACCACTCCGTTCCAATCGCCCCCAAAACGCCGGCCGTGGCCGAAAGGAAGATCGTAGGTTCCAGCGAAGGTAAAAGCCTGCCGCTGATCGTCGTCGGAGTTGCCATAGTTCAGGTTCAACAGCGCGCTGGTGCCGTTGATAAACAGACGCTGATTGTTTCCGGTATTTGAAAAAGCACTCAGCGAATTGTCCAGCGAATGCGAATACGTGTAGGCGATGGTGTATTGCAGGCCCGCCGTCATGCGACGGTTCATACTCACTTGCAGGCCGTTGTAATTTGAACTTCCGTTGGCCGCGCCCACAATCACGTTCAGCCCTTGTCCGGGGAAAGGAACCGCCGCACCCACGAGCTGCGGTCCGTTCAGGTTGTACCAGGTCATCAAGTGGTCGGATTTCGTTCCCACGTACGCCACTCGAATATCAGTCCCGGCGCCCACTGCTTGTGATACCTGGAGGTTCCATTCATTAATCGACGAATCCTGATTGTTGCTCGGCACCGAGATCAGCTGCGTGTTCGTCGGATGGTTCAAGTTGATGCTCGGCGACGGCAGTGGGATGGCGCCCGTCGCATCCGCCGGATTATTCGAATTGAGCGGAGCTTCTCCGTTCAATGTGGTTCGGAACCCAGCCGACGCCTGCAACGCGTTGGCGTAGCTCCAGTCCGGGTTGGCGCTCAGTTGATTGCCAACGCCGCCGCGATCCAGGAAGTAGAACATCCCGAAGCCTCCCCGGATCACCGTCTTGCCCGTGCCAAACAGGTCGTACGCAAAGCCCACGCGAGGCGCGAAGTTGTTCGTGTCGGTGTTGACCAGACTGCGTGATGCGCCGCCCACTCCGGCCTCAATCAATTGCCCAGTCTGAAGATTGAAGTTCGACCATTGATTGTGCGCCTCATACGGGCTGGTGAACAGGTCATAACGCAGCCCCAGATTCAGCGTCAGCCGGCGAGAAATCTTCCAGTCGTCCTGGGCAAAATACCCAGTCTCCCAGCTGATGGTGTTGACGTTCACCGGATTCGAAATGTCGTACTCGATCATGAAACCATCGAGCAGTTCCGACACCGGATATCCCGTAAAAGTGCCGTTGCCCAACTGGAAGAAGCCCTTGCCGCGATAATCCGAAATAAAATACGAAACGTTGCGCCGCAGCAGACTCGTTCCGAAGCGGAAGCTGTTACTCCCATGCACCCAACTGACCGTGTCCACCAGTTGAATGCTCTTCTGCGGGACGATGTAGGGTCCGCCGTCACCGGTATAGGAGATCTGTTGGCCGTAAGGGCCAATCAGCGCGCCTCCGCCCAGTTCCGGCAGCCGGTTGGCGTTCGGAATCCCCAAGTCTTGCGCCAGTGGAACGTTATTGAATGGGTTGAGGTAATCGAAGTACGGACGCGACCAGCCTAACCGCAGATCGTTAATGACATTACTGTTGAAGATGTGGGTTTCCCCAATCCCCACGCCGCGCGGATGGTTGTCGCGCGAACCCGATCCGAATCCAGACGGAAGCACGCCCAAAACCGTGCCTTGCGTGGTATCGTCTTTGCCGTAATCCACACGCCCGAAAATCGTGTCGTTCTGCCGCACGTTGTAGTCGATTCGAACGTCAAAATCGTTATAGTTTTCCACCACTTGCGGCTGGCTGGTGAAGTTGTTCAGAATCCCCGGCAGGTTCGCCCCCGGAAACGCGTTCAGGTATTTCAGCCCCACCGGATTGATCAACCCCGCCGGAATGATGTTCGTTGCCGTCGTTCCGTTCCATCCGAAAGGCGTGCACGTCACCGGATCGAAGACATATCCGGCGCTGTTCACTTTATTGCCGTTCGAACCCACTGTGTAAAAGGCCGGATTCGTCACACAAGCCGGAATCGACATCTGCCCCGAAAGGCCCGCGCCCAGCAACTCCGAAAAATTTCCCTGCCTCATCAGCGGTGTTGGGACGGTCGTGATTTGCGGGTTCTGCGGCTGGTCCGATCGCAGTCCCTGAAAATCTCCGAAGAAGAACAACTTGTTTTTAATGATGGGGCCACCAATCGTCCCCCCGAACTGGTTCCGCTTGAACGGTGATTTGGGAGTCGGTTTTCCGTTGGTGATGGGATCGAAATAGACGCTGTTCGCGTCCAGGGCGCTGTTACGCAAGAAATCGAATGCCGTCCCGTGGATCTGGTTGGTCCCTGATTTAAGCGATGAATCCACAATCGCGCCACCCGCTCGCCCAAATTCCGCCGGGGCCACCGAAGTGTCTACGCGAAATTCTTCCGTCGCTTCTACGGGAGGAAAAATATTGATGGTGTTGACCAATCCTTCGTTATTGTCGAGTCCGTCAAGAATGAAGTTGTTCGCCTGCTGCCGAAGTCCATTCGCCGAAAGCGCCGCGCCGCCCGTCTGCGCATAGCGGAACGTCTCCGCCTGGTTGCCAATGCCCGAGGCCTGACTTCCATAAGCGCCGCGCGTGACCCCGGGAGTCAACAGCGCCAGCTGAGTGAAGTTCCGTCCATTTAACGGAAGCTCGGTGATCTGGCTGCCTTGAATCACTTCGCCCGTCGACGAGGTACTGGTGTCGGCCAGTGTCACATCGGCCCGCACTTCCACCGTCTCGCTCACCGCGCCCGGTTGCAGCACCGCGTTGTACTGCTTCTGCTCGCGAATGTTCAGATCAAACTGCTGCACCTCTGCTTTGAATCCGGCCGCTTTGATTTCCACTCGATACGAACCGCGCACCACCGCCGGAATCACATAAACCCCGCCCGCATCCGATGTCGCCGTATAAGTCTGGTTCGTGCCGGTGTTCACCGCAGTGATCGTTGCACCGGAAATCACGGCGCTCTGACTGTCGGTAACCGTTCCCTGAATACTCGCGGTGTCGGTTTGCGCTAAAACTGCAGGTGTGAGCAGCATCAGTAGGCAGACGATCGTCGCCAGGGACGTTCATCTTGCCCGAGAAAATCCAGCCAGACGGGGTCAACATGTGTTTTCTCTCCAAAAATGAATGCGATTCGAGTTCTCTGACGCTCCCGGCGCGCCACCGCCGATTCGTATCTGGCGGAGGCTTCCTCGCCGGCGGAAACCCGGGCTAACCTAATATTTCGTCGAATGCCAGCAAAAATATGTGCCGGTCGTCACCAATTTCAGACCAACCTGAGGCCTCAAAGATCCGTTTCGGCTGTGCAAAACCCCAGTCGCAGCGACCAACCTCTGACCCTGCCAAAATCCACACCGGTTTCTTTGAACTCGGAAGTTTGATCCTGCCCGCCAGCTTGTGAAAGTTTCTCCCAGTTTCTTAGCGTTACGTGCAGCAGAACCCCACATTGCAGCCTGTTCACGACTTTGTTACTTTGTTGTTACATTTGTTACAGAGTCGAATGTTGGAGCGAGAACAGTATTCGAAGCAAATCGACCGGCTAACCGGAAGCCACACCCTCCATGGTTCGGAGTCGTTGTGTAAACTCCTGCGTTATCTTGCCGTCCAAGCCTTGGACAATCCCAGCGCGCCGCTGAAGGAGTATCAGATTGCCACCGAAGTCTTCGCCCGCCGCGCCGACTTCGATCCTCAACTGGATTCCACCATTCGCGTCCAGGCCGGCAGGCTGCGCAGCAAGCTCACCGAGTATTACGCTGCCGAGGGTGCCGATGACTCCGTCGTAGTGGACTTACCCAAAGGCACATACCACATTCAGTTTCACTACCGCGACTCGGGCAACGGAAAGCACCCCTCCGAAGGTGCCGAACGACCTGCCGCCCCGTCGGCAGAGTTTCGGCACAACCCACGCGCATGGAAGACCGTCGCCTTGGCGCTCGGCGTTTTGCTTCTAGTGGCGATCTCTATAATCGGAGTTCTTCTGGGCAACGGTCGCAGCGCAAGCCCAGTTGTAGCCGTCGACCCGGTTCCGGCACCCGCCGAATTCCGCACCTTCTGGAAGCCGTTTCTCACCGCGGAGCAAGAGCCCTGGCTAATTTTCAGCAACGCCGCTTTCGTCGGCCGGCCCGAGATCGGCATGCGCTACTACAATCCCACCCGCGACTCCACCGGACTAATCTGGGACCACTATACCGGCGTGGGCGAAGTCCTCGCCGTCCATGAACTCGATCAGATGTTCGACTCACTCCACCGCCAGATTCGCGTCAAGCGCGGCAGCCTATTTTCTCTGGATGACGTGCGTAACAACGATCTGATATTCCTCGGCTCTCCCTCCGAGAACCTCACGTTAGAAGAAATCCCCAGCACCCGCCAGTTCGTCTTTCAGCGTCTGTCCTCCGGCCCACGAAGCGGCGATCTAGCCATCCTCAATCTCAAACCCCTGGCCGGTGAGCCCGCCAGCTTCCTCGCCAGCCCCTACACTTCCCCGCTCATCGAAGACTATGCGGTCATCGGCCTCATGCCCGGACTCAATCCCTCCCGCTCAGTCATGATCCTGGCCGGAACCACAACTTTCGGCACGCAAGGCGCAGTCGAATATGTTTGCGGGCAGAATTCGCTGCGTGAGCTCTTCTCCAAACTACCCAAACCCGAAAACGGCGTCATGCAACCCTTCGAGGCCCTTCTGCACGTGAAAATAGCCCACGGCGTCCCCGTGGAAACAGACTTAGTCTCAGTAAGACAAAGAACCGAGTCCCCGTAAAAGCTGATGTGCCCCTTCAAATGGGTAGCCGGTGATGACAAAATCGTCCACGGTGAGGATGCGGTGATCGGACTGTTGAACTTGGGAATTTGTCACGCCCGTACGTAACATGACACCCACCTAAACTGTGCGCGAAAATGAATCCGTAGTGTTCGATTTTCGTAGCGAACCACGGAGGGCATACCTCGGCGGGGCCATAGAAGTAGGATCAGAAGGAATGTAGCCAACCTAGTCGAATGAGGTGAAAAGTGTTCAGAATAGCGAGTTGGTTAATAGTGACCATTTGTGTATGCTCGGTCATCGGATACGCCCAAGACGCCTGTTCGATCACCCTTACATCGCTTTCCCCACCCACAGTCCATCCATACAGCCTCAATGACATTCGGTGGCAACCGCCTCCGACTTTCGAAATAAGCGCGGCGGGTTCAGGTTTTCTCTTTGATCAAGGCGCTGAAATATGCTTGGCGGGATCAATGCATCGGCAGGACTCGCATACGGTGGGCTCGCCGATCAACCGACCAATACGCACGCAGATGTACTGGTCAGTGTAAATTCAACAACTGTATGCCCTCCTTCGTGTCTGAGCCTCGGAACACAGACTCTTAGTCTCGTTGATGTATGGGGTGTCTCCTCCAATTCGAAGAACTTTGTAATGGACTACCCATCCTACATGCTCGTCGTCAGCGACATTACTTATCAGCCTGTCACCCCGGCAAACGTGAATATCATCCGCAAGGTTACATACGAGGTTCATGATTCATACTCTGGAGATACGGCCTACTTCATTCAGGTGGGCGAGAATTTCACTTGGGGCGACGATTGGAATTGCGACCAAAATCCTAATTTCAATACCACCTCCTGACCCAACAAACGCCCATCTACACAGATCCCCAAGGCAGGTTCATCGATCAATGGGGTTTTCCAGGCTCGGTTAAGTTGACGCCGAGCGGGTGCGGAATAAGCGTGCCGAGCGATAACTGGCAGGTCTGCGCTACAAACTGGACTGGCGCCGGGCAGCAGCTTCCAGTGGAAACGTTTGGTACCCTCAACGGCTTTATGCATAGTAACAGCGTCAACATACTGGGCTATATTACGCCTCCACAAACCAACAGCATGCCCCCGGCCCTAAGAATTAATCCGTAGGGCAAGGCCGGATCCGCTCATTGCATGTCGAACAAAAAAGGAGCAAGAAATGAGAATACGTAAAGTAATTCGATCTGTCGTTTGGCTCTCCCTACTCTTATCGGCAATTTCTCTTGTAAGTGCCGGCGAAGATCGCAGTTCGATCTCGGGCATCGTAGTCGATCAACTTGGAAATCCAGTCGCCAACGCGCACGTCACCACTCGGGACCTGGATCTTCCCCCGAATACGGTCGAGGTCGGCGGGGGCGTTGTTCCCTACGTCGAGACAGACGGTCAAGGCCGGTTCCTGTTCAAAGGGTTGAAAGTGGGCCACCGCTACAAAGTCTATTCTGAAAAAGAGCAAGACGGATATCCTGACATGATGCTAGGCATGTACAACCCGACAGACACCGCGCCGATTGCGACAGCGACATCGTCGGTCGCTGCCGAGGGAGTCACCGTTCACCTCGGGCCGAAAGCTGCTCGGCTCAAATGGAACGTGAGAGATGCGGTCAGTGGGGACTCGATAGAGACCCCAACATTCTCCTTCGAGCGCAGGGACAATGGTGCAAGCGCGAGCGGAACTGCTCTTGCCGACGAGGGTGTTCTGGTTCCGTCGGACACAGACCTCATCGTGGAAATATCGGCTCGCGGCTACCGGGACTGGTATAACGGAGAAGTCCTCGATAAAAGCACGGCTGCCTCGCTAAGGATACCTCCCGGGGAGGAAAAGACGTTACAAGTACAGTTGCAGCCCGCCGCGAAGTGATCGTCGCGTTTTTATTGGGGCCAGTAGCGCCGGTGGGAGGATTGACCATTCGAGGCCCTTCTGCACGTGAAAATAGCCCACGGCGTCCCCGTGGAAACGGACTTAGTCTCAGTAAGGCAAAGAACCGAGTCCCCGTAAAACTTCCCCTGGATTGAGGGCGGGTGCCCCATTCATTCGCGTCTTTTGCGAATGAGTGGGGAAGGTCACAGTTTGAACAACCACAAAAATTCATCGATCACAATGAAGATACGTAACGCAATTCGATCTGTCGTTTGGCTCTCCCGCCGGAAGCGAAGGATCTCCCGCTACAACACCGTGTGCAACGAGCTCCCTCGGCCCGCTGGTAAAAAACGCGGGCTCGTCGGGATGACGCCGTGCGAGATTTAGGGCCTAACCTGAGCCAAGGCGCAACACTTACCTGAGCACTTGCGCGGAAGGTTTCGTGATATAGTCTGTTCCCAACGGGCCACGCCCCCAGGGTTCGTTTTGCGCCCACGTCGTCAGGAGATAGCCTCGATGAAAGTCCCCAGATGCCCTCGTAAGTTGATTCTTGCGCTGCTAACATTTTCCGTTTTTGTTTTGTTAGGAAGCGCGGCCAGCGCACAGGGATACCGGACGATTTACCGTTTTCGGGGGGGCGCTGACGGCTGGCAACCATTCGCACTACCAGCCGTCGACAAGGGCGGAAATCTCTACGGCACGACGGTGAACGGGGGAAAGTATAACCAGGGTACAATCTACAAGCTGACCGCACCTCGAACTCGTGGAGAAACATGGAGCAAAACTGTACTCTACAACCTCACGAGTCAAAGCCCAGGATATCCGACATCGGTAATCATAGGCGAAGATGGTGCCCTGTATGGCAGTGGCGATGGTCCAAACAGCCGCGGATTCATCTGGCGGCTGACGCCCTCTCTTTCTCACGGAGACGTTTGGACATATGACTTGCTATACATCATCGATTCTGGGACAGATGGTTCTGCAATTCAGGGAAATATGCTCCTCGATGCCAGCGGGAATCTGTACGGCGCCACAGAGCTGGGTGGGGACCCTGGCTGCGGGCAAGGGGGCTGCGGCACAGTTTTTGAGTTGAAGCGGCCAGCGACGAAAAATGGGAAATGGCAATTTAAAGTCTTGCACACCTTCACCGGAACTCCCGACGGGGAAGAGCCCTTCGCTGGCGTGACGTTTGACTCAAAGGGAAACCTGTACGGCACCACCTTTCGTGGAGGCACGCCCGGTTGGGGTGCTGTCTACCGCCTTTCCCCACCCAACAAGAACGGTCGAGGATGGACGGAATCTGTGATCTATTCCTTCGACGAAAGCAATGACGACATCATCAGCCCTGAGGGCCCAGTAACTTTTGATAGCTCGGGCAATCTTTATGGAACGACGCCAATAGGAGGCGACCTAAACTGCCAAGGCGGTAACGGTTGCGGGGTTGTATTCGAGCTTTCGGCACCGGCTCAAAAAGACGGGATTTGGACTTACTCCACCTTGTACGCCTTCGAAGGAAGCGATGGCGCCGAGCCCGAAGGATACATGGTTTTCGACAATCAACGAAACCTTTATAGTACAGCCTCTCAGGGGGGAGGAGGGGCGGGCACGGCCTTTCGCCTGAGCTCGCCGACCGGCGGCGGAGCATGGACTGCAACTGTGCTTCACCACTTTCCTGATAACAAGAAGGAC
This sequence comes from Terriglobales bacterium, assembly GCA_963700175.1. GTDB lineage: Bacteria > Acidobacteriota > Terriglobia > Terriglobales > Acidobacteriaceae > DASVWZ01. The sequence continues at coordinate 1,486,881 of CAVOWN010000015.1, read as the reverse complement.
GGTTTTGATCCGGCGGAAGGTCTGACTTGGGGCAAATGGGGCGATCTGTATGGGGTGGCGCCCTATGGCGGCATCAACGGATGTCTAGAATTCGATTGCGGCACGGTCTTCGAGCTCCAGCCCTGAACGTGGCACCGTCGCAGGAATCCCACAAAAAAAGGGCCCCATTTCTGGGGCCACAGTTCAAAAGAGGCAAGAGAAGGGAAATCAGGGTAGGCGATGCAAGGGACCGTCCCACGCGCTGGAACGGCATAGAGTGATGAGTCGAGAACGGAGAGTGAAGGTCATTGCGGCCTCTTTCATTACTTGTAGATAAAGCACTTCCCCAGCCAAAGAATCCCGCTACGCCCGGCCAAGATTTCCCCAGCGTAAGTCGCTACAAACAAAAGAAGATGACACATTCTGTCATCCGCAAACCTTCCCTCACCAGAATTCCCCAAGGCAAAACAATGCAGATTCCTGCACATAGAATGCAGGGCAATATTCCGCATGACCACGCCCGCTCTAAGGCCCTTCGATTCGAAAATCCCTACGTATTTCGGATTGATTGCCACAGTGTGTCGCGTAATCGGGAGCCGATATCAAGAAGGGATTCGGCGATTTCCCCGTGACCCTCTGTGTCCCCTGTGGCTGATCTTTTGACTTCTTGCCGAGAACGTTAAAAATTCACCACGGCGTGAAGGGACACATTAACCACCATTTTCAACGGCCGCACTGAATCTGCCTAGGAGGCCACGGTCCGCAACTTGCCCGGCAAAAAATGATACGGCGGCCAGGGCCCGCTAATGGCGATTTCGCAATTCTTCAACTGTTTCGCCGCACTGCTATAGCGGTTCTGATATTTTTCGATCGACTTGGAATCGATCAGGTGAGCGATGTCGATCACCATTCCATCCATATTCACCCGTTTGCAACTCACTTCTTCCTCAAGCGGGTTGAACATCTTGTGGACCTGTACGGACAGGGCGCGCGCCTTGGTCTGGCGTTCGCGATCCTTGGAAGCCTTTTCCCGCAGTTTCATGAGGTATGCGCCACCAACCGAATCCGGAAGCTGCACGTCCATAATGGCCTCTCGCAGAGCACCGCCGCGGACCATCACCTTCAGGTGCATTTCCGCCTTGCCGCGAAGCTTGGCCACGCTCAGGCCAAAGGCGCGGCGATTGGTCCGCACCGCCTGCCGCAGAGCTTCATCGCTGTCGAAAATCGTCCCAAAACGGAACGGAAGCACCGTGCCGCTGCGGAAGCACACGCTCACCACCCGCGCATGTTCCAGGACAAATTTTTGATCGAGTTCGCCGGCTTCCGCCAAACGGTCGTATTCGCTCACCACCACGGCAAACTCTCCGCTGGGGTAGCTCATGACGGGGGCGCCATTTACGCCTTGAATACCATCTAAGAGGAAGGGGCGACGAGTCCGAACTCCACTACTCAAGGTTTGCAGCTCAGTCAGGCAGTACGCATACCACGCCATATCGAGTTTCTCCGAACCTTCCGAGGCAGTTATCTACCCCGTAAATGAGACATTTGGTTACGGCTTTTGAACCTGTGGAAGAGTGGGCAGTTATTACGACAGCTCGGTCGCCTTTGCTAGCGCATCCAATTTGGATATTACTTTGGTACCCCAGAAAATTGCAACCGTTTCGTGGCAGGTTGCATCGAGAATTACTTCAAGATATGTAAATTATTCCACCTGGCAGCAATTTTCAGGCGGTGTACCCGCCTCAGGACTTCTTTTTCACCCCGTTGGCCTCGCTCTTGGGGGTTTCCTCGGCTAACGCCTTACCGACCACCCGAAGCATTTCATCCCAAGGAGCGGGCTTGCCCGTCCAAATCTCAAATTGACGCGCCGCCTGCTGCACAAACATCTCCGCTCCCGAAATAACTTCCGCCCCAGCCGCCTTGGCTAGCTTCAAAAACTTCGTTTCCGGAGGGTTGTAGACCATGTCAAAGGCATACTTGGTCTTGATTTCGCTCTCGGTGAGCGGCGATTCCTGGGGATTGCCCATCCCGACCGGCGTCGCGTTAATAATCACATCAAACGCATGTTTCTTCAGATCTGGCCGCTTCAGCGTCCGGGCCTTGGCCTGACGAGCCAGCTTTTGCGCCTGCACCGGAGTCCGATTCAGGATATAAACCTCGGCCCCGCGCTCCTTTAAGCCGAAAACTGCAGCGCGTGCCGCCCCCCCGGCACCCAGCACCAGGATCTTTGCATTTTCCATGCGTGATTCGTCTGTTCCAGCGGCCGTACCACCCCTGCCGTATCGGTATTGAAGCCGTAAAGCTTGCCATCCTGCGCCCGAACCACCGTATTGCAGGCGCCGGTCTTGGTCGTCGCGGAATCGCTATTGTCCAGGTGGGAAACGATCGACTCCTTATAAGGCATGGTCACTGAAACGCCGTGGATGGGGATGTCTCGAATGCACGCCAACAAGTCCTTTAATGTCTTGGCGTGCAATGAGAGGTATACGCCATTGACCGTCTCCCGGCGCAAGGCCGCATTCATCACCAGCGGCGAAAGCGAGTGCGCCACGGGATCGCCCGCGACCCCATAGACACGAGTCGCCGCGTCCACTTGTTCGATGCGATAGGTACTGCGTAAATCCTGCGCGGTGACCTGGCCGGGCGCGGTCTTCTGATCTTCACTGACGGCGGCAAAGGTAAAGACGCTGCCTGCGCGCACACCCAAAACCCGGCTGATGATCCCTTGCTCGCCCATGCACAGCCCAATCAGCGAATGCTGGTCGCTGTGCTTCTCCAGGAACTTCATCATTACCACGTTGTCGTAGAGCGTGGTAGCGGTGCTGACGATTTTGTAGAAGTCGGCGGGAATCGCCGTCATCTTCGCCAGCGTCTCCTCCAACTTCTTGGTGGCGCGGAAATCGTGGAACGAAAGAACCAGCGCCGCCCGCGCCCGCAACTTCTTTAATTGGTCGGGCTTACATTGCGAAGCGCTTTGCAGCTCCAAATCCACGAGTTGACAGCCCAGGTCCGCGGCTTTGCCTAAAATGTCCAGTTGTGAGACAACCGAGCCGTGAAACTTGCCTCCATTGGCCGCCCGCCGGCAGGTGGCAATGGTCATAATATGAGGATGATATTCGACGAATTCCTTCAGCTTCGGCAACGCCAAAGCGGGCTTGGAAAGATAGTCTAAACGAAACTCCAGAAAGGAGTTATCCCTGGCCAGCGCCTCAGCCTTTTCCACCATTTCCTGGGCATCGTCCCCAATGACGGCAACGCAGACCCGGGGAGGCCTGAGAGGGCGAAGTCGCACAATATAGCTGTTCGAAGCAGCAGCAGTTGTCATGTATATGAGAGTGGCGCGATATTACAGTTCCGTAAATCCAGATGCAAGTGCAGGAGGAAAATAATTTATTTAATTACAAGGATGCGTCTGTGGCGAAACGGCCTAACACCGCCGTAACCTTGACCACCCCGTCCGCGGTTGATACCTTCCGAACTGGAAACCCTTTTATTTTCTGCAACTAACGAGGGAAAGGCGGCTGCAAAGTCCCGCACCAGCCTGGAGGTAACATGAAGAAAACAGGATTCTTGCTGATTTTGGGTCTGGCGGTCTCCGCTTTCGCCCAACAAACCGCAACCCCGTCCGCTCCCGAGGGCACAGCGCCCACTAACGTCAGCTTCCCGACCGAGCGGCTGACCATGCCTTCGGCCGTCGACCAGGATTGCGCGGGGTTCATCAGCAACAAGCGGCTTCCCAACGCCAATTTTATCGCCGGCGGATTGAATACTCCCAATACCACCAAGTTTGCCATGGACGACATATTGTACCTGTCCGGCAAAGGTTACACCGTCGGCCAGCGCTATGAAGTCGTGCGCGAATTGCAGAATATCAACCGGCACGAGTTGTTCAAAGGCCAATTCGGCATCGTGAATGCCATGGGCCAGCCCTACGCGGAAATCGGCCGCCTGCGCATTGTGGACACGCGCAGTAAACTTGCCATCGCCCAGGTCGAACTGGCGTGCGAGCCGATCGTCCCCGGCGACTTCGCTGTCACTTATGAGGAGAAGCCCCACATCGGTCCCCACCCGCCCATGCGCTTCGACGTCTTTGCCCCGTCCAATGGAAAGACTTCAGGGCGCATCGTGTTGGCCAAAGATTTTGACGGAGAGCTGGGCACCGGCATGAAGATTTATATGAACGTCGGAGCCAATCAAGGAGTGAAGGTCGGCGACTACTTCCGCGCCTACCGTCCTTACGAACAGGACCTGGAAAACGAAGTGGACTCGCTTTCATTCAAGGCCTCGACTGCCGAAGATACGCAGAAGAATCCGCCATCGTTTGAACAGAAGATGTTCACCAAGACCAGCGGCCCGCAGATTCACGTTCGCGATTTGCCGCGCCGTTCGCTGGGAGAAGTCGTGATCCTCAGCAGCGGTCCGACCAGCTCCACCGGAATGATCGTCTTCGCGCTCGAAGACATCCACGTAGGCGACTTCGTGGAAATGGACGAACAAGCACAGTAGAAATATCCTCTCTGGGTGCCCCGCTCAAGCTCCACTTGGGCGGGCTTTTTTGTGGGAGCGCTTGGTCGTCGGGGCGAAGGATTTATTCTTCACACCAAGCCTGGCCCCCTGCTTGCCAGGATTGGGAAACCGCGCTAGGGTTAAGAGCGTCATGAGCGATTTGCGAAGCCAGATAAATAGCTTGTCCGCCGCGGAGAAGGCGGAGCTTCTGGATACGGTCTGGGAAAGCCTGGAAGCGGACGCGGCATCACTGACGGACGCACAACGCGCAGAGCTGGACTGCCGCATCCATCGCCACGAGCAAAATCCTTCCGACGTCATCCCCTGGAAGCAAATCAGGGCCGGTCTCTTCAAGAAACCGTGAGGCTACCGGTCGTCTGGACACCAGAGGCAAATGAGGATTTGCAGGACGCGCGCGCATGGTATGACAACATACGCCCGGAGCTTGGGCAGCGTTTCGCGCTAGCAGTTGAGGCCACGGTTGAGGCAATTGCGGAAGATCCATTGCTATTTCCTGTGGTCTATCGGAGCCATCGCCGTGCGGGAGTGCGGCGCTTTCCCTACGGAATATTCTTCGCTGCTCAAGAGCACCGGATTGTGGTAATCGCCTGCTTCCACGGCAGGCGCAATCCGAGACGCTGGCAAGCACGGTAAACGGGTCACTCTTACTGATTGGGGCGCTTACTCGCAAGCCGCAGTTTCCATATGCCATGCTCCGATTGCAGTGAACTCGAAGGCGGTGGCGTACAGCGAGGACACATTGAATGTTCGTCGTTGCAACTCGGCTCCGGGCTTTGTGCGCAGCCAATCCGCAAACGCTTCCATGTACCCGGAATGCGCAGAAGCCAAGAGGGAGCTTGCCCAGCGAATATATTTTAAGAGACACGTCACCGTATTCCCCGGGCTCTCGTATTGCAGGCCAGACGCGTAGCAAAATTCTCTAAAGTCATCCCTGAAACACTTGAAAACGCCGTCCTTGATCGCCAGGTTGTCATAAATCGGGAACAGCTCCGGGTTGTAGGGATGCAGGAACTTGGAAACAGCCATGACCGAGTAACCAGCAATTGGCTTGAGCCCTCTCATTTTCTCAAGACTGGACAACAGCACCGCGAAATCACCTGAGGAGTGGAAATTCAGCAACGTGATTGGGCCTCCCCAGCGAAAGAGGGGGAATTCGGTCTTAATTGTCTCGAAGGTCTTCGCGGCAGGCCAGGGAGGCCCCAAACTTTTTCTCCCCACGTTCCAACCACCTGCGCGGGCGGAACGGAAAAGGTCGTCATATATTCTACGAAACGCCGATAACGCCTCGCCCTGCGGCACCGATGCGTCAAACGCTCGGCGCGAAGCTTCGTATAGCTCCATCTTGTCTTGAATGCCCCAGTCCCTCCCGCGTACGAAGGCGAACTTAGCGTATGCGTCCAGGGCGGGTGGCCCAGGCTTTTGATCTTGGGGGCATTACCACCACAGTGGGTGCCCCGTTCCTTCGCGTTTTTTTGCGAAGGGGCGGGAGTTGGAAATGCTGGCGCCACGCGGGTTTGATCGCGTGTCCACAACAAAATCAAATAGCACACGCGGCATCGCCACCCACCCTTGCAAAAAACGCAAGGATGGGGCACCCTCAGTTTCGTTACGGAAAGGAAAAATCCAATGGCTGGGCCACTGCGGGATAACCCACCCTTCCGCGTTTTTTGGGATGCCTGGGGCTATCGCTCGGCGAAACGCGTGGACATCGCAGCGACTCCGCCGCAGCCGCAAATCAACCTCACACAAACGAATTTTCGATCCGCAGATTCTTCAGCTCTCGACCGTGTTGGAGGTCCTCGCTGTACAGCACGTCACACTTGGCTTCTGCCGCGACGATCAGTTTTGAGCCGGAGTCTTTTCCGACCGCTACTCACTCTCCAGATTCCTCTTCCCATGGATGACTGCCGCGACGATCACCTCGGTCGGCTCCACGCGATAGATAATTCGATAGCTGTACGCAATCAATTCGCGCAGATTCTCGTCCTCGAACTCCGGCACTTTTCGTCCGGCAAAGGGGAAGTTGTCCAGACCCCGCGTGAGAGTTGAAATTCGTCGGACTACAGAACTCGCGTAGAAGGGAGAATCGGAAGCAATGTAGGATGCAATCGCCTCGACATCGGCAAGCGCACGAGGAGACCAGACTACTCGATGAGCCATCTGCTCAGACGCTTTTCGGCTTCTTCCTGCGAAAGCGTGCCGCTGCTTCGAGCCGCATCCAGTCCGCGCTGCACCTTGTCCAGCACATAAAGATGGTACTGGACGTCTTCCAGCGAGCAGTTGTCCGGCAACTTGTGCAGCAGCGATTCGAGTTGTTGCTTTCCCGTCATGGCACTGTTCAGTTTAGGATAACACTTCCGCCATCAAGCCCATCCTTTTGGACGGGTGACTCAGCCTATCGCGTTCTTTGCGAAGGCTGGCGCTGTCCCTCGGCAAAAGGTATGGCTATCACTGCGACTCTGCGACAGCCGCAAATCAATCTCACACAAACGGATTTTCGATCCGCAGATTCTTCAGCTCTCGACCGTGTTGAAGGTCCTCGCTGTACAGCACATCACACTTGGCTTCTACCGCGGCCGCCACGATGACGGAGTCATACCAGGAAAAACCGTGCTTCTGGCTAAGCTCCAGCGCCTCGAAATAAAGGCCGGGCGTCGAATTCACCGCCAATAATGGACGAAATACCGTGGTCAGGTACTGTTGCGCTTCCGCGATGGACATGGGGCGGGAAAATCGCCGCAGGGCCACGTTGAAGAATTCCTGCACCACCTGGAAACTGATGACGCCGCATCGCTTGGTCAGGGCCTGGCGAATCAGACTCATCGCCCGGCGTGACTTGGCCGGCGCCGTGGCGTCAAATGCATAGACGAAGATGTTTGTATCCAGGAAAAATCTTTCGCTCATTCAAATCTATCGCTCATTCATCTGTTCCCGGGAGAAGCGTCCGCCGGAACGCACGTGGCGCAGGCGCTGCATCAACGCGTCCAACTCATGGCCGCTTCCGGTTTGGGTTGCGTACTGCTGCAACCACTCGCGAAATGCGTCATTCAGGCTCTTGTGTTGTGACTTGGCCACATGCCGGGCTTGCTCAATCAGGCTCTCGTCCGCGCTGAGAGTGATATTTTTCATACGTGTATAGTGTACACTATAATAGTGTGATTTGAAAGAGCAAGCGAATGAATGGGCCGTACGCCTTCGCCTTCACGTTCCCAGCACAACTTTCCCCACTCCCAGCAGCGCCCCGCCCAGCACCAGCCACATGGAGTTCACGCGGAAGCGAAGCAGCAGCACGAGGCTTACGGCCATGATCGCCAGGGTGAGCCGATCGGTGACGCTGGAGCGAAACAGCGGCCAAGTCACGACCGCCATCAGCGCGAGCGCGGCGACGTTCACGCCATCCAGCACCGCTCCCGCCAGCGGAGACTTGCGAATCCGTGGCACCAGCGGCCCGCTCAACGCGACCAGAGTGAACGCCGGCAGAAACATGGCGACCGTTGCGACCAGCGCTCCCGGCAAGCCGCCTAAAAGAAATCCCACGAAGGTTGCCGAGGTCGAAAGCGGTCCCGGCGTCGCCTGGCCTACGGCGATGGCGTCTAAGAGTTGGCGCTCGCTGATCCAGTGCAATCGCGCCACCAGTTCCGAGCGCATGAGCGCGATCAGAACATAGCCGCCGCCAAACAAAATCGATCCAATTTTCAGGAAGACCAGAAACAATGACGTGAGACTGAAACTAGCCACGCCAAACAGCGCCGAAGCGCCGCCTGCTTCCCATCCCATGGCCGCTATTTTGCCGCGCTCCGCCGGACGCAACGAGTGCACCAAGCCAGCCAGCAGCCCCGTTCCAGCCAACACCAGAAGCTCGTCTTTTCCCGCAGCCACGGCAAACGCTGCCAGCGTTCCCAGCAGCGCCAGCCACGCCGACTTCACCGCCGTCCGCCCCAGCTTGAGCACGGCCTGCACAATCAGCGCAATCACTACCGGTTTCACGCCGTAGAGGAGTCCGGAGACTTGCGGCAGCGATCCATACCGTACATATGCCCACGCCAGCAGCGTGACCATGACGCTGGCGGGAAGAATGAAGCATGCGCCAGACACGATCAGGCCCGGCACTCCGGCGCGCACACGCCCCACGTGAATCGCCATCTCGGTGGAGTTCGGTCCTGGGATAAGGTTGGTGGCGCCCAGAAAATCCAGAAACTCTTCGCGCGTCAGCCAGCCGCGGCGGGCCACGACTTCATCTTCCATCATGGCAATGTGCGCCGGAGGCCCGCCGAACGCCACACAACCCAGGCGCAGAAAAAGCCGGGCCAGTTCAATCAGGGAACCACGCTTCGCAGGATTAGGCATCGTCGCTTCGCTTCAGTACGCGTGAACAGAATACCCGAGGCCGCCGGGCTCACGCGCTGGCGGGATCAGTTCCTACCCCAGCGCCGGGTCTAAGTACTGCATAAGGTATTTTCGAAAGCAACTGCCGGAGCCGGAATCGGCTCCAATACACAACAAAACCGCAACAACGTCAATGATGTAGAAGGAGATATTTCGGTGTGTAATTCAAGAGTTATCGTGTGCCTCGGCGCGCTGCTGACCGCGGCTGCGGCATTTGCCCAAGTTCCCGCATCCCTTACAATTTCAGGTTCCCCGGCCGGCAAGAATCCAGTCGCTTATATCTACGTAGCCAGTAACGTAAGTTCCCAGACTAACCAGATCGTGGCGTATGCCGCCGCGTCCAATGGATCGTTGTCGCCGGTATCCGGTTCGCCTTTCCAGGACAATGTTTACTCCCTGGCGGTGAACGGAAAGTATCTAATGGCAGCGGACTCGACCACGCCGGACATCGATGCTTACCTCATCGGCTCCGACGGATCGTTGACCTACACCACGTCGACCAACTACGCGAAGTACAACGATCCCAGCAATCCATGTGGCTTTGCCGGCCAGATGTTCTTCGATCACACCGGCGCCTCGCTGTACGTCATTGAGTACGAGGCCAGCAACGCCTGCGCCAACGACGTGATTGCATCTTTCTCGGTTGAAAAAGGTTCGGGAGGGTTGGACTATCTCGGATTGGCGAGTTCGGGCACTTTTCCCGGCGACTACACTGCGGCTTACTTCATCGGCAACAATGTCTACGCGTACGCTGCCGACCAATCGGGCTGCATGTATCCCGGCACCTATGGGTACCAGCGTGCGAGCAGCGGCTTGCTGAACTATGTCAACAACTTCAAATACAACACGCCGACTCCGCCTCCGGGGGTGAGAATTTACTATCCCGACTTGGCTGTGGCCGATGCGACCAATCACATAGTAATCGCCGAGCAACCCGCCAATCCTCCCGGCTGCGCGAGCGGTCCCTTGCAACTGGCTACCTATACTGCGGACGCGAGCGGCAACATCCATACCAAGAGCACCTACAAGAATATGCCCGCGCCCAAGGTCCAGAACATCTTCGACATGAAGACGTCACCTTCCGGAAAGCTGCTCGCGGTGGCGGGACAGGAAGGCCTGCAGATCTTCCATTTCAACGGAGGCAGTCCGATCACCCATTACACCGGGCTGATTACCAGCACTCCGATTACACAGATGTTCTGGGACAACAACGACCACCTCTACGCGATCAGTCAAACGACTGGGAAGTTGCTGGTGTTTACGATCACTCCTACAACACATAAAATGGCAGCGGGTTCACCCTACGCCATCACTCAACCGCAAGACATAATCGTGCAGCCACTGTCAGCACAATAAGTCGTTCGTCAGAATGAAGGAAAGGCCGCGCCAGTCGCGGCCTTTTTCTCTGCAGAGAATCCTGCTCATCCCGCGGTGCCTCCGGCGAAGAGATGACCCTTACGGCCCAACCTTGAAAACGACACTGTGGAAACTGCCAATCAATGTCGGAGTTTTTTTGGATGAAGCTAACTTCGTTTCGGCGCTTTCGTCTACAGACTATTGACTCTTGCAGCCTGCGAAGGTTGACGAGGCACTCCGTGGGACCGGACCGCGAAGAATGGGTGCGAACCATAGAGTGAAAGGAAACGGAGATGAAGGTTATGTTATGGAAGAGAGCGATCCTTGCGGGTGTCCTGTCATTCGCCATCCCAGTCGGCAATGCGGTAGCTCAAGAAACGCCTCAGGAGCCCACCAGGGAAGTACACTTGATAACCGCTTCCACGCCGCGTGAGCGGCAGGTCGAACTCGCGCTGAGCGCAGCTCCGACCGAGGTCTCGAGCAAGGCCGCAGTTTATATTTTGGGGTCCAAAGGCTACGAGAAAGTTCGCGAAGGCACGAACGGCTTTAGTTGTTTGATTGAGCGATCATTCGCAGGGACAGCCCAAACTTCGTCAGCGCCGGCGTGCTTCGACGCCGAAGGCAGCCGGACTATTATGCTTGCTTACCTACGCCGAGAAGAACTACGGGCACAGGGCAAGTCAGAGGCAGAGATCAAGGATGACATTGCGAAGGGATTTGAAGATGGCCGCTTCAAAGTGCCCGGGCCCGGTTTCCTTTACATGATGTCGAACGAAAACTATGTCTACAATTCCGAATCCAAGAAAAGCGGTTTCGTGCCCCCGCACTTGATGTTCTATGCGCCTTATAAGACCGCGAAAGACGTGGGATATGAATCGGTATCGCCCACCATGGTGCCTCATCTGACGTCCTCCGGGCCGGAAGGATTGCTTGTCGTAGCGGCGGAAAAGCCGGGGGATAGCACCTCTGGCGATTCCCATAAGCACTAAGCGACGGCTTCGTGGAGATGTGGCGGAGTCTAATCAACCAGGCTGTCTCTCCGACAGGCTCCTGCTACGGTTTCACTGCTCCCGGATAAATCCCTTCCAGCGGCTTGGACCGCTGCTCGTCCTCCGCCGGATTCGGCAGCGGCTTTCTGGGCAACATCTCGTCCCGTTGCGCGGTGTTGTACAGAAAGATCGCCATGACGGTCGCGGCCTGTTTCAAATCCGGCTCTGAAAGGCGTTCATAAGTATCCTGGTTGGTATGTGCACTGCGAACCATGTAGTCCCGCGGGTCCTGGATGAATTGAAATCCTGGCAGCCCAACCTGATCGAATGAAACGTGATCGGTTGAGCCCGTATTCCACGGCGTGACCGTGGTGAATCCGAGGTCGCTCACCACCGGTATCCACTGTTGAAAGACGTCGGCCACCGGCGAATTGCCTTCCGCAAAGATTCCCAGAAGCCGGCCGCCGCCGTTGTCGGTATTGAAATACGCGTCAAATTTGGCTTGGTCGGGCTTGGTAGTAACGCCAGTCCGCACCCGTAGAAACTCGGGCACGAGCTGTTCCTCGGGCTTGGTGGAGTAAGTGACCGTGCCGTAGTGATTGGCGACATAGCCCTTGGACCCGAAAATTCCCTGCTCTTCTCCGCCCCATAGGCCAATGCGTATGGTCCGCCGCGGCTTCACACCGGAAGCGGCGAGGATCCGCATCGCTTCCAGCGCGATAATCGATCCCGCGCCATCATCGGTGGCTCCAGTTCCGGCAATCCAGCTATCGAGGTGACCTCCGACCATCACGATCTGGTCCTTCAACGCAGCGTCTGTGCCAGGAATCTCGGCGATGACGTCCTCCCCGATCATATGGTCGTTGCCTGTGAACTTAGTGGCAATGTTGATGTGCACCGACACGGGAACATTGTGCGAGACCAGGCGGTGCATCCTTCCAAAATTCTCGTTGGCAACCGACGCCGATGGGATTGGCTGCTTATGATCGACGCGATACACCCACCATCCCATCGACATGTTGGTATCATCCTGGAGAACGCCGCCCGATCCACCTGGCCGCAAGACCGCCACCGCATGCTCGTCGGCGAAGAAGCGCGCGGCTTTCTCTAAGAATGCGTCTTCCTTGAAGCGCTTTTCCCAGATCTCAGGATCTTTGGGGAGCACATGGCTATCGGATTGATTACCATCGAGGGCAAATAATCGGAAGTGCTCGAGTTTGGCGGCGTCGTAGTGCTCGGGCGGCTTAGGACCGTCGGGGTTGATCTTTGGCGCGTCGCCATAAAGGATGACTTTTCCGGCAAGTTTGCCTTTCCACTTCTCGAAATCTTTTTCTTCGTTCAGCATCGGGACCGCGACGACATCGGCGGTAATCTCGCCCGGTGTGGCTGGCGACCATGGCGTGGCTTGCGCCAGAAACGTGGCGGCGCCGGGATCGATCAACTGCAAGCTGGTACCGATCTGCTGCCATCCCATGCCGAACTCGCCCCACGACTCTGTATGCACGTTCGAGGCACCCATACGGTGCAACTGGTCCTCGGACCATTGCTCGGCCTTGGCAAACTCCGGCGAGCCGGTCAGGCGCTGGCCAACATCGTCAAACAGTCCGCTGGCATATTCCATGATGTGTGAGTGCTTCAGGCCTTCATCGCGAATACGCGAAATTCCATCGAGATCGAGCTTTTCGGGCGCAGTGGGCTTTACGGGGGCCGATTGCCCGGGCGTCTGGGTGGCCGGTTGAGTGTTGGTCTTGTCGACGGCGAAGGCGCAAATGGATACGAGCAGGACGACAGCGGCTATTTTCATACGTGAAGAATGATACGACAGGTTGACGCGCCGTAGTTCCCGGAATTTAGAGACACGAGTTGAGTGTCTTTGTGTGCAACACTAGTGCAGAAAAGATGGAGATCGCCTGCGGTCCTTTCGCGTGAAGAGAAAAGCCAATCTGATTTCTCAGACTGGCCTTTATTTATGCGGGCAACGACCGGAGTTTACCCTGAGCAAAGCCGAACAGCCTGCCCTGAGCGAAGCCGAAGGGCTCCCACACACTTTCGCGTGCAGTACAATCCCCCCTGCGGGGCTATTGTCGCAGTAATCGGGCTACCGGTGCTTCCCTCATTTGTCCAAGTCGACGCTGCCCCGTCTGGGTCTGCCGGGAGCGTAAATCGTGAATACCGTTTTGATGCATTCGCCTTCACCACAAATCGTGAAGGAGTCGAAAACCTTGTGCCAACCCTCGGGAGCTTCGTCAAGGTCGGGGGCTTCAGGTGCACTCCTGAGCCATTCATCGAGTTCCATTGCCATCGGCGCAAGGAACTGCCGCTTGTCCACTCGCTCCCGCAAGTGCTCACGGTAGGCACGGCATCGGGCATCTCGGGGCGGCCTGATCCTGACAGCCGCCATAACCTATCCGATAGCGTCGACGATCTGTTGGGAAATGCGCTTTGATTCTAGGGAACCAGGCTGAGTCTTTTCGAGGCGGGCATAAAGCTCTGGCAGGGGCTTCTTCGGCGATTTCTGTGTTTTGCGGCCGCGTCCGGGATGGGTCGCATCGCTTCGCTTGCGCTGAGTTTGTTTCACGGTTGCCATGAATGAATGCTAGCAGAAACCGCAAGCCGGTGAAAGATTACCGGCGCACGAAGGAAAAGGCCAATCATGTTTCCATGACTGGCCTTTATTAATGCCGGCAACGACCTACGCTCCCACACACTTTCGCGTGCAGTACCATCGGCCCTGCGGCGTATTCTTGCTACAATCCTGCGTATGCCCACGGTGCTTCGGTCCGGCCCTTATCGATTCTATTTCTATAGTCATGAGCCGAATGAGCCGCCACATTCATGTGGACCGCGACGATTCCTCGGCTAAATTCTGGATCGATCCTGTACAACTGGCAACCAACTTTGGCTTTCGCGCCCACGAACTACGCACGGTACAATTGATGGTGATCGAACGCCAGACGCAGTTTCTTTAGGCTTGGGATGAATTTTTTGGCGGCAGCGGCAGATGAGCGGGTGTCCGGGGTTCAGTTCAACGACGACGCTCTAAGTGTCTCCTTGCGCGACGGTCGCATTATCACTGTGCCGCTCGTGTGGTATCCGAGACTGCTGGACGCTACTCGCTCACAGCGCGAGAACTGGGAGGTCGCGGGTGGTGGCTACGGAATCCATTGGCCCGACCTCGATGAAGACCTGAGCACAGAGGGACTGCTGCGCGGCGTGCCCGCGCCGAAGGCTCACGCTCCGGCAAAGTAGCTGGGAGCTCTGAAGTCTGTGGCCACCCGCCGATCCACCCCATGCAGTCATGCAGCATTCTACTTGGCAGCGACGAGCAATTCGTCGAGCGTACGCAGCTTGAGCGTCGGATCGTCGGCGGTGAAGCGGCGCAGGTGCGTCTGGTGGCCGGCGCCATAGATGACGAGCACGCGGTCACCGGGCTCTACGACACCAAGTAGGCTGGTGAGGATGAAGGTGTTGCGCTCATACCAACGCATGAGCAGACGCGCGCCGGCCGGATCGTTGTCATCACCGAAGTGCCCCCAGCGCGCATAGATGGCCGCGTCGGCGGCGATCCATTCGGGCGAGTTCAAGCGACGATACATGTCCAGCACAGTGTGGCCCCGCAGGTACTCTTCGTCAGCCTTGCTCTGCTCGGCGCCCATGCGATCTATGGCCGCAAGCTCGGTCGAGCGACCGTTGGCCTTGGCCCAGTTGACCAGCGAACCATAGGGAAAGTCCCACATTGTATCGATAGCGTAAAGCTTCTTGAGTCCCAGATTCTTGGCGAGGCGGAAGCCGACCTGCTGTCGCTCGTCGCGCGTGAGTTCTCGCTTGCCGTTGAGATACTCTCCGAAGGCGCGGTCAAGTTGCGGCTGCGAGCCGGCGTCCCACTCGATTGCGATCTTCGTTGGGCGAAAATGCTCCAGCACGGTCGCCAACTCCTCGATTTCGGTCTGTCGCTTGGGAGAGAGCACATCGTCGGCCTTCATATCGTGAAGATCTAGGCCGGGATTGTCCATGTGGTAAGAGCCGAGCAATAGCACTTCGGCCTGCGGAGACGGCGCCGATGCATCGATCACTTTGGGACCACCCTCAGCAGAGCATGGCGCCGCAGCAAGCAACAAACAAAGTGCGGAATAGAGCGCTAGACAACGTATACGAAGCAGCATCGAAACCTCCCACAGGTAGCTACGCTCTGCGGATCTGGAATGTTCCAGGAACATGCGCGATTAGGCAGGGCTGTGGTTCATCGAATTCATACCGTCCTCGATGATTGGATGTGACGATAACAATGTCGCACTGAGAGCCGGCGAAGTCGCGTCAGTCCCAACATTGACCGGGCGTGGGCCTCCCGAGACCACCACGGCGGGGTTGAAGCTGGCTGCGCACTCAACCCGTCAACCGTGTGCTTGCTCTGACGTTTTCAAAAGGCTACCGTCGTCTCAGACGGCAGATGTCGGGAGGGAATCAGGCACGTACTGCGGGAATGAAGCGTCGCCAAGCGGAAAAGGCCAATCATGTTTCCATGACTGGCCTTTATTTATGCCGGCAACGACCTACGCTCCCACACACTTTCGCGTGCAGTACCATCGGCCCGGCGGGGCTTAACTTCCGTGTTCGGGATGGGAACGGGTGGATCCCCCGCGGTAAGATCACCGACAATTCGTAGCAGCTCTTGGCTATTAGCTTTTGGCTCTTAGCTATTCCGTGCCACCGAGGAGTAATCGTTCAACTCGGCCCACAGACGCTGCAAACTCATTTCTCTCGGCTTCCACTCATGACCTGCACCCAGCGAAGCTGAGCTAAAGGCCAAAAGCTAAAAGCCAAGAGCGATTTTTTCAAAGATCGTGAGGACGAAACCTCACAACTGAATAGATTGGGTTACTTCTTTCAAATCGACAAGACCTGTAATCTCGTCGGCGCACAACCATCAGAACTTTTCTTCAGTCTCGCCCAAGTTCTGACGAGGTACTGAGGAGCTGCAGCTTTCGAACAGATTCGAACTGAAAGCTGACAGCTGAGTGCTGACGGCTGTAACTGCACCGAGTAAATTCTATGGTCAAGCCGAACGGGCGATTAGTACCGGTAAGCTACGTGAGTTGCCCCACTTCCACTTCCGGCCTATCAACCAGGTAGTCTTCCTGGGCCCTTCTTTTCCCTTTTGGGTTGGGAGATCTCATCTTGAGGAGTGCTTCCCGCTTATATGCATTCAGCGGTTATCACAACCGAACTTCGCTACCCAGCTATGCCATTGGCATGACAGCTGGAACACAAGAGGTTCGTCCATCCCGGTCCTCTCGTACTAAGGACAGGCCCTCTCAAATCTCCTGCGCCCACAACAGATAGGGACCGAACTGTCTCGCGACGTTCTGAACCCAGCTCACGTACCGCTTTAATAGGCGAACAGCCTAACCCTTGGAACCTTCTACAGCTCCAGGATGCGATGAGCCGACATCGAGGTGCCAAACCGGAGCGTCGATATGAACTCTTGGCTCCGATCAGCCTGTTATCCCCGGCGTACCTTTTATCCGTTGAGCGATGGCCCTTCCATACAGAACCACCGGATCACTAACGCCTACTTTCGTATCTGCTCGACTTGTAGGTCTCGCAGTTAACCACGCTTATGCGTTTGCACTCGTCGGCTGATTTCCAAACAGCCTGAGCGTAGCTTCGCACGCCTCCGTTACAATTTAGGAGGCGACCGCCCCAGTCAAACTACCCGCCTTACTATGTCCCTCTCCCGGGTAACGGGAGTAGGTTAGAACCACAGAACTCGCAGGGTGGTATCTCACCGGTGGCTCCTCCAAGTCCAAAAACCTGAAATCAAAGCCTCCCACCTATCCTGCGCAGCAAGTGCCATAGTTCATAGTAAAGGTGTAGTAAAGGTGCACGGGGTCTTTCCGTCTAGTTGCGGGCAACCGGCATCTTCACCGGTACTACAAGTTCGCCGTGTCACTCATTAAGACAGTCGCACTTTCGTTACGCCATTCGTGCAGGTCGGAACTTACCCGACAAGGAATTTCGCTCAGTTATTTCTCACTCTGTTTCCAGAGAAGCTGGACTTTATCTTTCACATCCGGTGTTCATGGTTTCGGCGATGGCTCGGATCTTCTCGATGCCTTCGCTGGCAAGATGTTCTCCCTTTGACATCAGTTGCAGGACTTTCCTGAATTTAGCAAAATCCACTCGCTTCTTTGATTTGAGCGGATGCTCTTCAAAGAAGGGAATGACTCGATCGTTCAAGTGGTCCAAACCTCGCACCCGATAAGCCATTCGCTCCGCGTGATTCGTACGAACCACGCCGCACCCAAAGAACTTCTTGAGCGCGTGCAGTAATTGAATGTCTCTCTGGTGTTGTACAACCGTGAATTCAGGAAGCACCTGGAAACCGGAAGTCATCTCAGGATGCCGGTTGATGCCGACGAAGAAACAACCTTCGCCGTCAACGAACCCAACCACCCATTGCGCTTCCAAATTTCCGGGATGTGGCTGAACGTTAAGTCTCTGAGGGTTCTCCATTGGTTGGAGCCTTCCCTGCGGATTGTCCCCTTGTCCGTCGGATTTTGACTGCTGTCGGTTTAGGACAGCGAGTACCGATCGGCTGTATGAGGAGTTTCCCGCATATGGTTCAGTTTTACTAAGGCTAGCGAATCGTTAACCTTAGGACCGTTATAGTTACGGCCGCCGTTCACTGGGGCTTCAGTTCGAAGCTTCACCTTGCGGTTGACCTCTCCCTTTAACCTTCCAGCACCGGGCAGGCGTCAGCCCCTATACGTCGTTTTCGACTTTGCAGAGACCTGTGTTTTTGTTAAACAGTCGCAGTGCGCATTTCTCTGCGGCCGCTTCGGGCTATAAACCCTACTGCGGCACCCCTTCTCCCGAAGTTACGGGGTTAATTTGCCGAGTTCCTTAACAAGTGTTCTCACGAGCGCCTTTGGATATTCTCCTCGTCTACCTGTGTCGGTTTGAGGTACGGTTCCTTTTTGTTCTCCTTAGAGGTTTTTCTTGGCAGTGTGGAATCGGCAGCTTTCCCCCATACGGGGTACTGCTTTGCGTCTCAGTGATAACTTCCTCGCGGATTTGCCTACGAGAAACACCTTACACGCATCGACCGTCATAGCCATAGGACGGCCTGCTTATCCTTCTGCGTCACCCCATCGTGATAACGAACACAAAGGAGGTCCGGAATATTAACCGGATGTCCATCAGTTACGCCTTTCGGCCTCACCTTAGGGACCGCCTGACCCTGAGCGGATTAACCTTTCTCAGGAAACCTTAGACTTTCGGCGCGGAGGGTTCTCACCTCCGTTATCGCTACTTATGCCGGCAGGGTCTCTTCTCAACCGTCCACCAGTCTTTTCAGTCTGGCTTCAAACTGTTGGGAATGCTCTCCTACCACGCACTGCTGTAAAGCAATGCATTCGCTGCTTCGGTGACAAGCTTTAGCCCCGTTATATTGTCGGCACCGGACCGCTTGACCAGTGAGCTATTACGCTTTCTTTAAAGGATGGCTGCTTCTAAGCCAACCTCCTGGCTGTCTGGGCGTTCCGACTTCCTTTCCCACTTAGCTTGTACTTTGGGACCTTAGCAGGCGATCTGGACTGTTTTCCTCTCGACGACGAAGCTTAGCCCCCGCCGTCTGACTCCCGGATTGGTTGTTCTATGGCATTCGAAGTTTGATTGGATTCTGTAAGCTGGAAAGCCCCATAGTCCATTCAGTTCTCTACCACCATGACAAATCATCCGAGGCTAGCCCTAAAGCTATTTCGGAGAGAACGAGCTATCACGGAATTTGATTAGCCTTTCACCCCTACCCTCAGCTCATCGGAGCTTTTTTCAACAAACACCCGTTCGGCCCTCCAGTAGGTTTTACCCTACTTTCAGCCTGGCCAAGGGTAGATCATCCCGCTTCGCGTCTATTCCTGCCAACTGATTCGCCCTATTCGGACTCGCTTTCGCTACGGCTCGCTTTCGCTTAACCTTGCTGACAAGAATAACTAGCCGGCTCATTATGCAATAGGCACGCGGTCAGACTTTCGGCTTGCGCCGCATAGTCCTCCCACCGTTTGTAGGCACACGGTTTCAGGTACTATTTCACTCCCCTCGCAGGGGTTCTTTTCGCCTTTCCCTCACGGTACTGGTTCACTATC
>CAVOWN010000015.1:0-1462500 GCA_963700175.1 Terriglobales bacterium | reverse complement strand
TCGATAATGGCGAAGACAATCGCCGCCAGCAACAGGAAGAACTCAATGGCCGGAGCGAAATCGCCCAGCGCGCTGAACAACCGGTCGTAAAGCTTGGAGATGCGCGTCTGTACGCTGATCACCGCTGGGTTCGACGTGTCTCCCGTCTCCCAGTTCATCACGTAGACGGTGGTTGGAAATGTGACCTGCTTATCGAATGCTCCCGTGGCTGCGGGCACTGACCCTGCCGTATATGTGGGCAATGGCGATTCTTTGCCGGTGTCCAAGACGTATTCGCCGCCTTGGCGGTGCATGGTGATCTTGTTGGGAGCACTCTCGGTGCTCATGTGCACGCCCGGTTTGCTCGGCGATGGATCGACTTGTTTCAGCTCGAACCCCGCGCCGTAAAGCGTCACCTGTCCCAGGTTCGCAGCGAGCACGTTGAGCAGTTTCTGGTCGAGCGGCTCGCTCGAGAGCACCGTCAGAGTCCCGCCAGGCATCGCAATCATCTCCATGGCACGCAGATAAAGGCGTCCGTTATCGCGCACCACTTCGTGAAACGCGCTTTTCACATGCTCCGGCAACGCCGCTGGCACAGCCTGATTGTCCGCGGCAGTATCCAGCAACAGGTTCCCATTCAGCCAGACCGAAGTTTGCCGTCCCGGAGAATTCTTGGTTAGCTCACGCAACGTCAGCAACGCGCCCTCGTTCTCGCCGCGCTGCAATCGCCAAGCCAGGTGGCGAGCGATCGTGGTATTCGCCGCGTCCAGGCTTTTGAGTTCAGAGTTCAATCCGCTGGTCACGATGAACGTGGCGAATTGTCCCGCGAAAAGATAAAACGATCCCAGCGCCAGCGCGACCAGCAACACCACCGGAATTACGCCAATAAAAACGTATGTGACAATCAGCCGGTTGCGCAGCCGCCACAGCATCCTCGCCTTGATCCATCGAAATGCCAGGATCGAAAAAAGAATGATGACAACCGCGCTTAGAAAGCTGACCCATCCCCCAAGGTTTTGGCCGAACTTTAATTTCAGTGCCGAGCAAGCTGCTTGCACTACGGCGAGCAGTAGATCGAGCCCCAGCACATACCATGCCGCTAGCGCCAGTTTGCTGGAGGGCAGCAATCCCACCTGGGCCAATCGAAGCCGTAAATATCGGTACGATGCAGGCATGTTTCTAGTGATTATAGATGGGGCCGGCTAGCCTCGAAGAAGCATGATAAGTAGGACCTGGTCACGCTCAGATTTCCGGATAAAAATCGAAGAAGGCGTCCAGACTGGTCTTCAATTGTTTCTCAATCTCTTCTTTACTGCCTTCGAGCATGTGCATGGTGACGTGCGCCTCTTTACCGCTCTTCAACTTCAGCGTCGCATCGCCTATTTCGGCCACTTCGTCCGAAGGCAGCAGCCGCAATCCATAAACCAGTGTTAGATTTGCCATGCTTTCATTGTATATTCGCCCCGCCAACACGGGTTTTTCTCCTCTGCCATGCCTGCTACAATCTCCCCGTGCTCCGAGAAATCTTCATAACCTTGTGCGCGGCGGGACTCGCCTCGTCAGCATTCCCCCAGCAAGCATCGCAGCAACCGCCAGTGAAGGTGAACGTTCTGAATGTCTGCGCACCCTCGCCCGCCGACCAGCAGGAAATCGCAACTGCGCTCTCGCACATTCCAAAGCAACCTGCATTCAGCAACGATTTCGAAATCGATCGCGGCCGCTCCCCGCTCGACGAGGACCCCGGATTTCTCCCCGGCGGCGCGAATACGCACATCGCCCATGACACCGGAACCGCCTCCTGGGTACGCATCCGCCACGAATTTGCCGGGGCAGCGATGTTTTCGACGGTCCAATATTCCTTCAGCGTCGATCCCAAAAGCATGGTCGAAACGCTGGTATTTCACGTCCGCGATCCCAAGGACTTGATGCAGATCGCCATCGAAGACAGCGCCTCCGCCGTAACCACGCCGGCCACCATGCTCTCCACCAGCACGCCCGCGAACCGCATCAAGCTGGAGCGTTTTGGAAAATCGTCAATTGTGTTGGCCCGCTGCCAGGGGACCGAAAACACTCCGTCCCCCGACCAGAGCGCCTACGAGCCGCTGTTTCAAAGCGCTTCGCAAGTCATGGAAAGCTACCGCGGCGCGCTGGCCGCGCACGGCACCATCCCGCAAGAGTTGACCCGCATCGGCAGCGGCGCGGCAAGCCGCCCATCAAGCGCGAACAGCAAGAAGAAAACAGAGTCAGCATCGCCGCCGAAGTGAGCTTGCCATTGATCTGGGGGCCGGCCAGCAGCGCGTTTGAACCGAAATTTGAAATCGGCAATCTAACAATTACCTACTATGGACATTCGCAACGTCATCATCATTGGATCTGGATGCGCCGGACATACCGCCGCACTCTACTCCGCGCGCGCCAACTTAAAACCGCTGCTCATCGAAGGTCACGAGCCCGGAGGCCAGCTCTCGCTTACCACGCTCGTCGAAAATTTCCCCGGATTTCCCGAAGGCATCCAGGGCCCCGAACTCATCGAGAACATGCGCAAGCAAGCCACGCGCTTCGGCGCCGAATATCATCTTGGCCACGTCAATAAAGTCGACCTCAGCCAGCGCCCCTTCGAAGTGCACGTCGGAAAGCACGAGTTTTTCACGCAGACCCTGATCATTGCCAGCGGCGCATCCGCCCGTTGGCTCGGCCTGCCCAGCGAGCAAGCCCTCATCGGACACGGCGTTTCCTCATGCGCCACTTGTGATGGTTTCTTCTTTTCCGGCAAAGACATTGCCGTCATCGGCGGCGGCGATTCCGCCATGGAGGAAGCGACTTTCCTCACCCGCTTTGCCAGTAAAGTTTCGCTCATCCATCGCCGCGACCAATTCCGCGCCTCCAAAATCATGCTCGATCGCGCGCACAAGAACGAAAAAATCGTCTTCATGCCCGACACCGTCGTGGAAGAGGTCGGCGACGTCGACAAGAAAGAGGTCACTCACCTCAAGCTGCGCAACCTGAAAACCGGCAGGGTCTGGGACGAACCGGTCAGCGCCATGTTCCTCGGCATCGGCCACATTCCCAACGCCAAAATTTTCGAGGGCCAGCTCGATATGGACAAAGACGGCTATCTCACCACCAAAGATTACGTCTTCACCCGCGTCCCCGGCGTTTACGCCGCCGGAGATGTCCAGGACCGTCGCTATCGCCAGGCCATCACCGCCGCCGGCTCCGGCTGCATGGCCGCGCTAGAAGTCGAAAAGTATCTCGAAAATCATGAGGAATAGAACGGTCTTCGCAAATGATTTTGTGGAAGGGCACGGCTTTAGCCGTGCCGCTCAGGACGAGTAGAATCTCGGGCTTTAGCCCCTGAGCTATAAGCGCGACGGAAACGATTTTCCAAACCGCACCCGCTTGCATGACGTTGATTGCAGCTTCGGGGCGTGCCTGTCCACCCCTGTGTCCTCTGTGGTTCTGCCTTCGACGCCTCGCAATAAGACTTGCCGTAGAATGAGCCGGACACCCAATCGCGCCGCCCGGAGAATCGATGCCCCTAACCTCAGTTGACTGGCTGGTCATCGTCGGATATCTGCTGGTCAACCTGCTCATCGGCATTTACTACCGCCGCCGCGCCAGTGGCAACACCGAAGAATTTTTCATCTCCGGACGCAACGTCTCCTGGTGGCTCGCCGGCACGTCCATGGTGGCCACTACCTTCGCTGCGGACACTCCACTCCTCGTCTCAGGATTAGTCGCTCGCCAGGGCATCGCCGGAAACTGGATCTGGTGGGGCGCCTGTATCGGCGGAATGATGACTGTCTTTTTTTTCGCGCGCTACTGGCGCCGTGCTGAAATCCTGACCGACGTTCAACTTGTCGAACTCCGCTACGGAGGCAAGCCCGCCGCCTTCCTCCGCGGATTCAAAGCCATCTATCTCGGACTGTTCATGAACTGCTTCATCCTCGGATGGGTCACGCAGGCCATGATCAGCATCATCACCGTCTTAATGGGACCGGCCATCGCGCAAGGCCGCATCGTTCAACTCACGCTCGGCGGCCACGCATTCCAGTACACGCTCGGCGATCCGCGCAATACCGCGCTCTTCATCTGCATCTTTATACTTATCCCCTTCACCGGCCTCTATACCTTCATCGGCGGCCTCTGGGGCGTGCTGGTCACCGACCTCTTCCAGTTCGTATTAAAGATGACGATGATCGTCGTGCTCGCCTGGGTGGCCGTCGCGAAGATCGGCGGAATGTCAGTCGCTTGAAGCCCATCTTCGGATCATCGAAAACAACGTTCGCCAAACCGGCGCGCCCGCGTCTGATCCGCTCGCATTTCTTCCCGACTTTCATCTCGGACTCTCCACCGACGCGCTCTGGACCCTGCCACTCCTGACGTTCATCGTGTATCTCGGCATGCAGTGGTGGCTCGCATGGTATCCCGGAGCCGAACCCGGCGGAGGCGGTTACGTCGCGCAACGAATGTTCAGCGCTAAGGACGAGAAAAATTCCCTCGGCGCAACCCTCTGGTTCAACATCGCCCACTACGCGCTGCGTCCCTGGCCATGGGTTGTTACCGGCTTGGTCGCGATGGTCGCCTATTCGCCGAACGGAGGCCTGCATCCCAGCGCCGCCTTCGCGCAAAATCCCGAGCAGGGATATGTCATGGTCTTGCGCGACTACCTGCCTCCCGCGCTGCGTGGCTTGATGGTCGCGGCATTTCTCGCTGCCTTCATGTCCACTATCGGTACGCAGTTGAACTGGGGTAGCTCATACCTGGTCAACGATCTGTACAAGCGCTTCTTCGTGCGCAACGCGAACGAACGCCACTACGTCCTGATCAGCAAACTCTTCACTGTGTTTCTCGTGCTGGGCAGCGGATACACCGCCATGCAACTCAGTTCCATCAACCAGGGATGGCAACTGGTACTGAACGTCGGATTCGGCACCGGAGCGGTCTACATCCTGCGCTGGTACTGGTGGCGCATCAACGCCTGGAGCGAGATTTCCTCTATGGCAGTAGCTGCCGCCATGACAATCTTGTTAAGCCGCGTCCACTTCGATGGCAACTCCGCGCTCGTATATGCCAAGTCGGCATTGATAACCGGGGCAGTCACAACCGTCGCCTGGATCGTCGTCACCTACGCCACCCAGCCCGAGAACGAAACGACGTTGCTGTCGTTCTACCGCCGCGTCCATCCGTCAATCTACGGATGGAAGCGCATCGCCAGCCTCGCCCCCGACCTGCCAGAAGTCCGCGACTTGGCCAGCAACACCTTCAACTGGATCATGGGAGTGATCCTCGTCTACGGATGCCTCTTTGGCATTGGCAAACTGGTCTTCCAGCAATGGGCATGGGGTACGGCACTACTAGCCCTGGCCGCCATAGCCGGCTGCCTGATTTTCTGGGACTTATCCAGAAGAGGCTGGACCACCCTTTCAGGAAAAACCACCTCGGCCACTACAAAATAAGAGGGGGGACAAGAATTTTCTGGGGTGGGAGACGGGAATCGAACCCGCAACGTCCGGAGCCACAGTCCGGTGCTCTGCCAGTTGAGC
The DNA here is from genome assembly GCA_963700175.1 of Terriglobales bacterium. GTDB lineage: Bacteria > Acidobacteriota > Terriglobia > Terriglobales > Acidobacteriaceae > DASVWZ01. Next base: position 1,456,975 of record CAVOWN010000015.1, on the reverse strand, counting down.
TACTCCCACCGCAATCTTTCGATTATAGCAATTGCGCTGGCATCACGTTCGCATCACGATAAATTGACGGCGTCATCCTGAACGTAGCCGTTCTTCCGGCGTAGTGAAAGCCTGCCCTGAGCGAAGTCGAAGGGGATCTCGCGGGCACCACAGCCACACTCAAGAGTGACATGCCACCGCTGTCAACTTCTACCGTCTCATTCTTTGATATCTTCAATTATCCATGCCCACCACTCACGCCGAAACCGCTGCCGCTCTTGATCTCGCCTGGGTCCGCGCCCAGTTCCCATCGCTCGCCCAATCCGTGAACGGCCATCCTGCCGTATTTCTCGACGGCCCCGGAGGCACGCAAGTTCCGCAGCGCGTCATCGACGCCATCTCCGACTACCTGCGCCGCGACAACGCCAACACTGGCGGAGCCTACGCCACCAGCCACCGCACCGACGCCGTCGTCGCCGCTGCCCGCGCCGCCATGGGAGATTTTCTTAACTGCGCGCCCGAGGAAATCGTCTTCGGCCCCAACATGACCACGCTCACCTTCGCCATAAGCCGCGCCCTCGGCCGCGAACTTTCCGCCCGCGACGAAATCCTGCTCACCCATCTCGATCACGACGCCAATATTTCGCCGTGGCGCGCCCTAGAGGAACGCGGCGTAAAGATTCAATTCGTCGACGTAAACGAATCCGACTGCACGCTGAATCTCGACGATCTGCGCAGCAAGCTGAGCGCCCGCACCAAGCTGGTTGCCGTCGGCCTCGCATCAAATGCAGTCGGAACCATCAATCCGGTCGCCGAAATCGTCCGCCTCGCCCACCAGCACGGCGCGCTCACTTATATTGACGCCGTCCACTACGCGCCTCACGGACTCATCGATGTCCGCGCGCTTGATTGCGATTTTCTTGTCTGCTCGACTTACAAATTTTTCGGCCCGCACATGGGGGTCCTCTACGGCAAGCGCGAGCATCTCGCCCGATTGCATCCCTATAAGGTCCGCGCCAACACCGACGCCGTCCCCAGCCGCTGGGAGTGGGGCACGCTCAACCACGAATGTATCGCCGGAATCACCGCTTGCGTGGATTACCTCGCCGACCTCGGCCGCCGCGCCAATCCCTCCGCCACCAATCGTCGCGCCGCCATCGTCGCCGCGCACGGAGCCATTCACCATCATGAACGCGAACTCATGGAGGCGTTGATTCGCGGCCTGGTCGCGATCCCCGGCCTCAAACTTTACGGCATCACCGATCCCGCCCGCTTCGACCAGCGCTGCCCCACGCTCGCCGTGCGCATCGCCGGCTACACGCCGCTCGAGCTCGCCACCAAACTGGGCGAGAGCGGCTTCTTCACCTGGGACGGAAATTACTACGCGCTGAACCTGACCGAGCGCCTCGACGTGGAAAAAGACGGAGGCTTCCTGCGCATAGGCCTGGTCCACTACAACACAATGGAAGAAGTGGAGCGCCTACTGGCAGCGTTAAAAGAAATCACGCAAAACTAGTCGGGGTGGCCCAGCCTACCGCGTCTTTTGCGGAGGCTGGGGGGGTTCGGAATGCGTCCCAATCCTTGCGTTCTATGCAAGGGTGGGAGGATTGCCCTTCAGGTTTCATCGATAAAAATCCGCCCACTTCTACTTCCGAATCTCCTCCACAACACTCCCCCGCGCAATCAACACCACGCTCGCCAAATCGATGAACAACCCATGTTCCACAATTCCTGAAATCCCGTCCAATACCCGCGCCAAGGCCGCCGGATCCGGAATCTCCCCAAAACTGCAATCCAGAATATGATGCCGTTCGTCGGTTACATAGGGATTGCCATCCGCGCCCCGTCGCACTTTCACCGACGCCCCCAACGCCGCAATCCGTTTCGCTACCAGCGCCTGTGCAAACGGAATCACTTCCACCGGCAGCGGAAACTTTCCCAGCACATGCACCTGCTTGCTGGCATCCGTCATAATCACAACTTTCTTCGACGCCGAAGCGACAATCTTCTCCCGCAACAGCGCCCCGCCGCCGCCTTTAATCAATTGCAGCTTCGGATCGAATTCATCCGCGCCATCAATCGTCACGTCGATCTGCTGCACCTCATCGAAATTAGTCAGCGGGATCCCCAGGTTGGCCGCCAGATCGCGCGTCCCCGACGAAGTCGGTATACCGCGAATCTTCAACCCAGCCTTCACCCGCTCCGCAAGAAATCGCACTGCGTATGCGGCGGTCGACCCCGTCCCCAGACCCACAACATCGCCGCCCTTCACAAACGTAACGCCAGCGCGTCCCGCTGCTTCTTTTTCAGTTTCATTCGCCATGGGTGCGTCTACTCTACCGCCTTTTCCACCAACCCTCCAACTGCGGAGACGTTTTTCACCAGCTCCGCCGGTACCGAATGTCGTTGCTGCAAATATTCCGGCGAGTTATAAGTCACCCAGACTTTCCCATCGGCATCTTCCCACACCAGCACTTTCAGAGGAAGGTCGATCGCAATCGTCGGAGCCGCCACCATCACCGGCGTCCCGCCCTTTGGGCTGCCAAAGATCACCAGCTGCGTCGGACGCATCTTCAGCCCGGCCTTTTCTGCTTCACCGCTGTGGTCCACCACCGCAAAAACTTTCAATCCGCGCGCTTCCACCACGGCCAACAACTTGGTAAGCATCTCCGCTACCGCCCAACGGCTGGCTACGTGGACCAGTCCATGTTCATTTGCCGGCATCGCATCCCTCCGCAAAAGATGTAATCCAGCATTTTAGACGCGGCCCGCCCACCCCGATGCACAATTTCCCCGCCCAAAAGAAAAAGGGAAGCTCGAAAGCTTCCCTCTTTTTGGCGCCTCGATCTGTGGGATGAGAGGTTGGCCGGGCGCCGGTCTTCTAATTCCTTAAATACCGGGTGCCGGCAATCGCCATGTCGGGCGTTTCCAAATGGAACAGCCGCTGCACCGCCGCTGTCATCCGCTCCTGTTCCACCTTTTCTGGAACTTCCTTGAGTTCATGGGCCAGCGACCCGGCAATCTTCTGCGTCAACCGGGTCGTCACCGCTTGAAGAATTTCGTCCTGGTCTTTCGAAAATGGCCCGCACTCTTCCTTAAAGCAGTCCAGTTCTTGCCGGCAAATTTGGTCCAACCGGTGGCGCAGCGCCACAATCGTCGGCACGATGCATCCCGCCAATAACGTGCGACGGAATCCCTGCGCTTCCGCAACCGCAACTCCACGCTCTTCCGCCGGAGTACGCGCGCGGTTTCCAGTGTTCTGCGCGCTTTCGTTGCCAATTCGTTCTGCGACCGCGAACGCCTTCTCCAGCACCGATCCCAATACGTTTCCGCTGACCCCGAGTTCATGGGCCTGCAGCCACGCCGCTTGCATCTTTTCAACCATCCCCGTCCCGTCGTCCGCCGTCAGTTCCTGGTCGCACGCCACGGAAAAAACATGGAGGAGGGCTGCGTCGTCCAGAAGCCGGTAAAAATGCTGCCATTCACACATCTTCAATCCGTACTCAGACGTCAACAGGTGAAGCACGGAATTGGCGGCCAGCGATACATCGTCCGCCCACAACAGAAATTCGGTGCAATCGCGTGTGGCCAGCACCAATACTTCTTCCACGCCCTCCGCCCGCGAGAGCGTCAGCAATGCCTGCCGGCGCTGGCCGTCGTCAATCCGAAATCGCTCCGAAGCCGCGGCCGCTGCCGACCGCAGATTCAGCCCGATGACCATTAATGTGGGTTCCATCGACAACGCTCCCAACCTTGGTATCGGCAACTGCCGTGCCAAAGCCCCATCCTGTCCAGATTCCGGACAGTCCATGTTTTCAGCACATTACAGCCAAGAAAGCTGCCGGCGACCGGTCACAATCTACCCCATTGTGCGATATCACCCGCAGCAGCGTCTTTTCCCTTAGCGAAGCTCATCGCCCCAATGTAGGCGCGGCCGTCCTCACTTGCCCTACCGCCGCGTTGACATCCCCGCCCGGCCCTGTACGATGGTTACCGCCTTCGGGAGAGCAATCATGACCATCTCAGCGCGATTTCGCAACGCGATTTCAAGAATTCTGGTGCATGCCCTAAAGCCCACACTGACGCTGGCACTCGTCATGGCATTAAGCCTTGCCTCGTCGGCACAAACCTACCGAGCTCAAATTCTCCACACCTTCCACGGAAACGATGGCGCGTTTCCCGCCTACGGAAACTTGATTCAGGATTCAAAAGGCAATCTCTATGGTGCAACTCAGCAGGGCGGGGGCGGCCAAGGCTGTGGCACCGTCGGGTGTGGGACCATCTTCAAGTTGGATACTTCCGGTAAGGAGACCGTCGTTTACAGGTTTTCCATCGACAACGGGAACGGCACCCTGCCCAATGCAAGCTTGATCCAGGATGCAGCGGGAAACCTTTACGGTACAACGCTGGCCGGCGGCTCCGGTAATTACGGCACCATATTCAAGGTTAGCAAAGATGGCAAAGAGACCATTTTGTTCAACTTCAACAATACAGGCGGTGCAAACCCTAACGGCGGTCTGGTCATGGATGCATCCGGCAAGCTCTACGGGACCACCGCATACGGCGGCGACACAAGTTGTATTAACTACCAAGGATGCGGTGTCGTATTTGAACTGGATACCGCCGGAAACGAAACCGTGCTCCTCACCTTCGCGCTTTTCGACGGCGCGACTCCATACGGCTCACTGGTACTTGATAAGTCTGGAAATCTTTACGGTACTACCGTGGCTGGCGGAAGAGGTTCTTGCGGCGGTCCCGATTGCGGAACGGTGTTCAAGGTGAATGAAAAAGGCTTCGAAAATGTTCTGTACGCCTTCCAGAATGTCGAAGGCGACGGCTATAATCCGGTAGCTGGCGTGGTCCGGGACGCCAAAGGAAATCTGTACGGCACCACTCCTCTCGGCGGTGGCTCTGGTTTCGGCACCGTCTTCAAAGTAACCCTGAAGGGCAAAGAGATCGTCCTCCACAACTTCGCGGGGACGCCCGGCGGGGCCAATCCATCCGCCACCCTGATCTTCGACCTCCAGGGTAATCTCTATGGCACCACGTTCGACGGTGGCCCATCCGATGACGGAATTGTCTTCAAAGTGGACCCGGCAGGGAAAGAAACGACCCTGCACGCCTTCAGCGGATCGGATGGCGCGTACCCCGAAGCCGGCTTGCTGCGCGACAAGAAAGGAAATCTATACGGCACCACAACCGAAGGAGGAGATTTCAGCTGCAACCCGCCCTACGGATGCGGCGTGGTCTTCAAACTCATCCCCAAATAGCCAATGTAGGCGCGAGCGTCCCCGCTCGTGCCGCCCCCGGTAACACCACCCAAGTCCGCGCGAATTCGACCCTGTCTTACGCTTCCGCGTTGCCCACATAGAAATACGACTCGTTTCGCAGCACCGCGTCGCAGCCTTCCAATACCCGCCGCGCATCCGATTTCGCCACCGCCCCGCGGATTCCGACCTTCTGCGCCTCTTCAATCAACTGCTTGGAAAGGTGCATGCTGAACATCAGGATCGGCGCCTGGGGCGCAACTTTCTCCAGCTCAACCGCGGCCTTCAATCCGTCCATGCCGGGCATCAAGAAATCCAAAAGAATCAGGTCCGGCGACAACTCCCGCGCCTTGTCCAGCGCTTCGCGTCCATTGGTCGCCTCCCCGCAAATTTGCCAATCCGCGCGCTGTTGTAACATCGACCGCAGCCGTTGCCGCACCAGCGGACTGTCGTCCACAATAAGTATTTTGGTGGCCATTCCGTCTCCATAAGGACTATTCGTATTAGGGTTTTGATCCCGCCGCGGCCACGGCGTTCTAGGAAATCCGCCTCCATGCTAAATGGATCGTTTCCCGCTTCACCAGCACATTTTTGTCAATAACACTGTAGGCTTCCCTAGGGGAAAGACTGTAGGCCCACTTAGATTTTCCATCTCGCGAAGCTCTCACGCCGCAAAGCCGCGCCGGAAGCTCCGCTAATCAAATCGGCTTGCACGCTTGCGGCAAAAAGATTACCGTAATCGTGTCCAGTTAAGTCATTCTGGCTGTGTGACCTGCGAGCATGCGCAGCCATGCTGCGACCACCGGAGCATTTCGTGGAACGGCGCTTGCGATGTTTAATCCGATGGCGAGCACATACGCCATCATTCCTAAAGGAGAGAAAAGAATGAAAACTTTGTTGAAAGTAGGACTCGCGGTTCTGGCCTTTTCGATGATGTTCTCCACCTTGTCGCTGGCCGACGGCGGCGCAGACTTCAAAGCCAAATGCGCCATGTGTCATGGGGCTGATGGCGCCGGCAAAACTTCCATGGGCACCACCGACCTGGGCGCTGCCGCCACTCAAGGCAAATCCGACGCCGACCTCACCGGCATCATCACCAACGGCAAAGGCAAAATGCCCAAGTACGATGGCAAACTTACCGCCGCTCAGATCACCGACGTGGTCAAGTACATCCGTACCTTGAAAAAGTAAGTCCGTCCGAAACTGGACGCCCCAGGCGCGGCCAAAAGCTGCGCCTTCACCTTTTTGATCCACGTGGCAACGGACGCCCCGTGAGCCTGTCCTGAGAGCGTCGAAGGGTCAACCGAGCGAAGCGAGGTGCTAACCCTAACCGCTACGAGCAATCCAACCAGTGGAACTTTCCCCCGCCCAGCCTCGTATCATCACGCGGAGAACAAGCATGCGAATTTTCCTGATCACCTTTGTGGTTTCGACTGTCTCAAGCCTCGCCTTGTGGCAACTCGGGCTGGCCAGCAAAATCTCGCCGGCCCACCCGTTTTTCACCACTGTGATCGTCGCCGCGGGATGCGGCATCGCCGTGCAGCTGATATTGTCGCGAGACAGCGCCACCCACACGTAACGATCGCCGCCGCAGGTCTTCGCCGAATCAACCGAGGCCCACAACCCCAACCCAAGCCTCCACCGCCCTGTCCGACTCCAGCTTCTTGTCGCATAATATAAAAGGTGGCACCGGCTGTACTCGGCGTCCCACGACAAACCCATGAAATCATTCATACCTGCGCTATTGCTCTTGCACCTCCTCACCTTCACGGCCCTGGCCACATCGCAGGACATGGCCAAGGAACTTGAGCAGGACCTTTCCGCCAAACGGCCGGCCACCGCCGCCTCCGACTATAAAGTCGAGGTCCCAACCACCACCGCATGGACGGACTCCAAAGTCGACCTCGCCTCCGGCGACACGCTCACCATCACGGCAAGTTCGGAGAAGAATTGCGATCCGCAAGGTGCAAGCGGCGCAAAGACCTCCGGCTTACCGCTGGCTTCCGCCGCGCCCGGCGCCCTGATCGCGAAGTTGTCCTCCGACGCCGCGCCCACGCTGGTCGGCGCCAGCAATCAAATATCCGTCCCTGCTGACGGACACCTCTATCTCGGCGTGAACGGCACGTCAGCCTGCAACGGCACTTTCTCAGTCGCCGTCCACCGTCAGGCCATCGGTCAAGCCCAGAACCTCAAGAACGAATTAGGCGCTGCCGCGCAAATTTTCCTGCAAGGCCAGTTCGGCATGAATACCGGCGGCGCTGCCACACCCACGTCCGCCTCGCTCACTGTCTCTACCACGCCGCTCGACGGCGCTCTCCGCAAGGACATCGACTCCCTGCCCCGCCGCGTCAACGATCAATTCAAGAACCTCGGGGACATGGTCAACTTCGTCCTCATTGGCTCCGAAGACGTGGTCAAGGCCGACCTCGCCGCCGCCACCTGGCACATCGCCGACACCAGCAATACCAACGCCGTCCTGACCGCCATCAGCAACACCTACGAGAACAAGGATTATCTTGCGATGCCCATGAGCACGCTGTATCTTTTCGGACGCCGCCAGGACTACGGATATGAGATGGCCGAACCCATCGCCATGGTCGCCAGCCGCAACCACTTCCGCTTATGGAAAACTCCGTACACCTGGAACGGTCAGCCGGTCTGGGCGGGCGCTGGAACCCACGACATCGGATTCGCCAAGGATAAGCGCAACGGAGAGGTCACCCACAAAATCGATCCCAACGTGGATGGCGAACGAACCAACATCGGTCAGAGCCTGGACAAAGCTGGCAAAGTGAAGACCATGACTTACTACCTGCCGGCGAACCCCGTACAGACCGCCAAAAATGCGACCGGAGACGGCTACACCTCCGACGGAAGATTATTGGTAATTGTTCTGAAGTGAAGTTGATGTTGCGACAGATGCCTTGCGAGCACCGTGGAAGCGTGCGGCTTGCAGCCGCACGATCAACACGCCTCAAAAGATTCGCGGCTTGAGCCGCGGCGGTCCGCCAAATATTCAACCGATCAGAGCAAGCTACTGCACCCTCCCGTACTCCGCCTTCGCCTGTCGCAACAATCCGAAATCCGCATCGGCATCTTTCCACATCGCGAACAAATCCTGATACGCCAGCCGGCTCTGCGCGTTGTCTCCCGCCAGCGCGTAGGCTCGCGCCAACTCAAGCTGATCGAGCGGAAGCAGCCAGTCCGGCCCAAAAACGTTCCGCAACGACAACGGACGTTGAAACGCTTTGATCGCCTCGTCGGCTTGTCCCGCCTTCAAATACGTCAGCCCCCGCAGAAAGAGCGTGAACGAATCGCTGCGAGCATACACCAGCGCCGCATCCAGCAGGTCGCCGGCCTTGCCGTAGTCGCCATTCTTGATCGCGATCAGCGCCTCCACATCCGGCGCGTTGACAAACTGCACCATCGTGTCTTTGTCTGAATCTGAAGATGGCAGGCAATGCCGGAAGTGAAGTCAACGCAGCCACAACGCGCCTTAATTTCTTAATATCATTCTGAGCAAAGCGAAGAATCCCTTGCATGTCCGCAGCATCGGCGGCTTCCACAGGGATTCCGACCGGAAACCCTCGAGCCTCGTCACAGGCCGCCAACCCTGTGCTCCTCTGTGACCTCTGTGGTGAAGCTTTCGACTTTTCAGTGCACCGGCCTCCAGCAAAAAGGGCGAAGCATTTCCCGCCATGTATAATTTCACCCGGAGACCACGTGCAGCTAGCCGAATCCAACCAGAAAGCTATCGCCACCATCCTCACCATCAGCGGAGTGGCGACGCTGTTTCTGCTCTGGCTGATTTACTTTCATCCGGCGGCGGACGCCAGCGGCCTCCACCTTAGATTTCTGCCCGCCCTCAACGCGTTACTCAACGGCCTAAGCGCGACCGCGCTCGTCACGGGATACCTCTTCGTCCGCCAGCACCGGATCGCCGCCCATCGCACGTCCATGCTGACGGCGTTCGCGTTCTCCTCAATTTTTCTGGTCAGCTACATCGTCAACCACGCGCTCCACGGAGAGAGCCATTTCCCCGGCCACGGCCCCATCCGCACCGTATATCTGAGCATCCTGCTGAGCCACGTGCTGCTCTCAGTCGTCGCCCTGCCCATGGTGCTCACCACATTCTTCTTCTCGCTCAGCGGACGCATCCCTCAGCACCGCAAAATCGCCCGCTACACTTTCCCCATCTGGCTCTACGTCTCAGTCACGGGCGTAGTGGTCTACGCCATGCTCGCCGCCTGGCGATAAAGATTTACCTCCTCCCTTGTCATTCCGACCTCCTCTGTTTGTCATTCCGACCGAAGCGAGGAATCTGCTGTTCCCATCTATCTAGCCTGCGCGCAAAGCCCGCCCGTCATTGACGAGATAGCAACAGGGCCAGAAAAGTGATCCACCGGATCGTGAGTGTAATCACTTTGATTTCAGTGATTGACGTTCGAACGCTGATTTGCGAAGGGATTTAACAAGGAAAATCACTGAGGTGGCCATTCTAGGGTCGTGCATTCGATTGTGACTTCTCCAACTTTTTGTTCGCAATGAACGAGATCTGTGGATCGCGCATGATACGTCAGATGTAGGTGTTGATTGTCATGCCAGCTGACTTGTACATCTTCAACGAAACTCGGTCCAGCGTGCCAGAAAATGTTGGTGTGGCGGCAACAACTCGGAAACTTCAGAGTAACCTCGGTGCGGTCTCGGCCAAGGAAACCCGCCTGATAGATGAGTGTCGCTTCTCGCCCGTTTTGTGAGCTCACAATCCGGCGTACGGGAGGGGGATCTCCCGAAGCGAGTAAAAGGCCGAAGAGAAACGCTGGTCCTAGGATTACTAATGGTACTGTTGCCGCCACGCCGAGGAGGCGAGCTGCAACCCGAAGCCAACGTCTGTGAAGCTTTGGTGCCCAGAAAAGAATCCCTACAAGCGCAACGTATCCAATCGCCGAAACGAAAACCGCAACCCGAGGAAGCTCCTGCTTCACGTGTTCCCAGATGTCAGGCCAGCAGGGCACCGCGCAACTCCTTTGTCATGCGTCCGAGAATATTCTATGCGCTAGGCGTCCGTTGTTGAGAAATCCCTATTACACACCCCCCCGCATTACTTCCGACTGGTGGCTTGATTTTCCTATCCTATAGCTATCCCCCGCCTGTCATTGACTTGCTCTTTGCATCCCGCCTAACATTGCTCGACGCATGATCGGCGAAACTATCTCGCACTACCGCATCATCGAAAAATTGGGCGGAGGCGGGATGGGCGTGGTCTACAAAGCCGAGGACACACGCCTGCACCGTTTCGTCGCCCTCAAATTCCTGCCGGACGATGTGGCCCGGGACGCTCAAGCCCTCGCCCGTTTTCAGCGGGAGGCGCAAGCCGCTTCCGCACTGAACCATCCCAACATTTGCACCATCTACGACGTTGGCGAGGAAGATGGCCGGGCGTTCATCGCCATGGAATATCTCGAGGGCATGACCCTCAAGCACATGGTGATGGGGCGTCCGCTCGACGCCGCCCATGCGCAAGACATTAAACCTTAGTCATTCCGAGCGAAGCGAGGAACCTGCTGTTCTCATCCTGCGCTATGTCCCCGTCGCCCGCGTGAAGTCAGGCTTGGGAGGCGAACACACCGAGTCAAACCAGCGGCTGATGTACACCTGCGCGTGGGCTTCCCCGCAGTAATGCCGCGCTCCATCCGCGTTCGCCGAGCCGGTGTTCCAGCGCTTCACGGTAAGGTCCGTGTCGCCACATTGTATGACAAACCAGTGGATCGGCTGGCTGGTCACAATTCCACAAACTTCACATCGATATTCCCGCAAAGTCGTCATAAGTTTCTTATGCCATTGGATTGTTGTTGCGCTTCCGCGTAACCAGACAATATTTTAACCCGCTCTTTCTCTCTGCGACTTTGGCCGTTCGCCTATCCTAACTGCTCATCACCGTTTCACCTTCGGCCGCTGCATCTCAAAGCGCTCCGTCGTCCGCGCGTATTGCATCCCGCCCATGCGTCCAACCAGGTCAATCGCATTGCCGTCAATCTTTCCTTCGCGCACCATGCTGTCCTCCACGTGGATCGCCACAATTTCTCCAATCACAAAACTTCCGCTCGGAGGCTCCGTCCCAAACTCCAGAATCTTGTGCAGCTTACATTCAAAGTTCACCGGAGACGCCGCCACCTGCGGCGTTCGTACCACCTCCGATGCCCGCATCTTCAGCCCAGCCAACTCGAATTCGTTCACCCCATACTCGTATTCGCCGCTGCTGACGTTCATGGCCTCGGCCAAGTCGAACGTCACAATGTTGATCACAAATTCGCCGGTCTCGCGGATATTCACCAGCGTGCCCTTCGGCTCGTGTCCATTCTCAAGTTGACGAATGGCCGGAGCGAATCCCAGCATCGGAGGCTTGGCCGAAACGCAGTTGAAAAACGAAAACGGCGCAAGATTCGGCACGCCCTCTTTACTCAGCGTCGAAACCCAGGCAATCGGCCGCGGCCCAACTGCACATAAAAGTATTCGATATAACTCGCGATGAGGTATCAGTTCCGGACGAACGTTCATGCCATCTAGTGTATCTCCGGAAGCCAAGATTCTCCCGCATCGCCGCCAAACTCGCGCCCATGGCCCCGCTCCGTTCGTAGTAATCTATTAACGCGATGCCCACGGAAAAAATCCTGGTGGTGGATGACGAGCGCCTGGTGCGCTGGTCGCTGCGCCAGAAGTGCGAAGAGTGGGGATATCACGTGGTGGAAGCCGAGGCCGGCGATCCCGGACTGAAGGTGGCCGCACACGAGTCGCCCGACCTCGTCCTGCTCGACGTTCGTCTGCCCGACATGAGCGGCCTCGATGTTTTGGCCCAGCTTCGCAAGAATGGCGATGCCCGCGCCGTAATTATGATTACCGCCGATCCGCAGCTCGACAACGTCAAACACGCGCTCAAGCTCGGCGCCTACGATTTTGTCGGTAAGCCGATCGACTTCGACGAGCTCCGCGTCGCCATCAAGAATGCGCTCGAAACCACGCGTCTGCGCAGTGAAGTCCAGTCTCTGCGCGGCGAGGTACGCCGCCGCACCGGCTATCACGAGATCGTCAGCTCCTCGGCCAAAATGATCGAACTGATGGCGTTTGTTCGCAAAGTCGCTTCCAGCGAAGCCACCACCATCCTGATTCAAGGCGAGAGCGGCACCGGCAAAGACCTGATCGCCAAAGCCATTCACTACGAAAGTTCGCGCCAGGAAAAAGCCTTCGTCGCCATCAATTGCTCCGCCATTCCTGAAACTCTGATGGAAGCCGAACTCTTCGGCCACGAAAAAGGCGCGTTCACCGACGCCAAGCAACTGAAGAAGGGGCTCTTCGAAACCGCCGACGGAGGAACGCTGTTCCTCGACGAAATCGGCGAACTCTCACCCTTACTGCAAGCGAAACTTCTGCGCGTGCTTGAAGACCAGGTCATTCGCCGCGTCGGGGGTGTGCGCGACATGCAAGTGGATGTACGCGTGATCGCCGCCTCTAATCGCGACCTGGAAAAAGCCGTCCGTGAAGGCCAGTTTCGCCAGGACCTTTATTATCGCCTCGCCATCATCGCCATTTTCATTCCTTCGCTGCGCGAGCGAAAAGAAGATATTCTTCCGCTGGTCGAGTTCTTCATCGAGCGCTATAACTCGAAATTCAAGAAATCGGTGCGCGGCATCACCGCCGACACCAAACGTCTGCTGCTCAGCCACACATGGCCGGGCAACGTGCGCGAACTGCGCAACTCCATTGAGCGCGCCATGATTCTGGAAGACGAAACCGCTGCTGCACTCCGTCTATCTGCCATTTTCAGTAGCCGAATCCGGCGGCCGGACCGCCTTCGAGCGCTCCAGCAGCGGAGATGGCACTGCCCAACTGGAGAACGGCCGCTCGCTGCCCAAGCTCTACATCCCCGAAGGTGGGACTTCGCTCGAGGAGGTCGAACACACTATGGTAGAGCTGGCCATGCGTCAGGCCAACAACAATCAGACCCACGCCGCCAAGCTGCTCGATATCTCCCGCGACGCGTTGCGCTACAAGTTGAAGAAATTCGGATTGATGCGCGGCGAAGACGAAGAACCCGAAACCGCCGCCGACTCCGCCACAAGCGGCTGAGACGCGTTCGCTGCTCTGACCCCGACACTTTTTATCGCCCCCCTCCGACTTTGTCATCCTGACCCCTCCCCTTTTGTCATTCCGACCGAAGGGAGGAATCTGCTGTCCCCCCGCGCATGAATCGCCCGAAAATCCCGCGCATCCATTATTCTATTAACTGACTTATGCCATCCCGAACCAAGAAGCAATCCGCCACTTCAACCGCAGTGCTTGACGCGCCCTCCGAGCGGGAGCGCGTATTTGACGCTTTCCGCCGCTGGGGATATTTAGAAGCGGACCTCGATCCGCTGGAATTTCTGCGTCCCACGCCGCAGCCGGAACTTGAGCAAATGGAAGGCGAGGTCGCCGCCGAAGCCCGCCGCATTTATTGCGGCACCGTCGGCGTGGAATTCGCGCACATTCCCGATCCCGACCGCCGCCGCTGGATTCAAGAACAACTAGAAAGCGCGCCCGAGCCCGTCGATCAACAGGCCGCACTCGACCAGATCATTCGCGCTGAGCTGTTCGAGCAGGTCATGCAGCAGCGCTATCTTGGCACCAAGCGCTTTTCGATTGAAGGCGTGGCTGCGCTGATTCCGCTGGTCGACGAAATCCTGGAAGTTGCGGGACGCCAGGGCGCGATCGAACTGGTGATGGGCATGAGCCATCGCGGGCGTTTGAATGTTGTGGTGCACGTCGCCAGAAGGCCTGCCGATCAGGTGTTTGCCGAGTTTGAGGATGTCGATCCGCGCAGTGTGCTGGGCAGCGGAGATGTGAAATACCACCTCGGCGCGACTGGCGAATACACAACCCGCACGGGGTCAAAGATCCATATTCATCTGGTCTCGAATCCCAGCCACCTCGAAGCGGTCGATCCCGTAACGGTTGGCCGCACGCGCGCCAAGCACGATCGCACGTCCGAAGGCGGTCGGCACAAGTATCTACCTTTGTTGGTGCATGGCGATTCCGCGTTTGCCGGCCAGGGCATTGTTGCGGAGACACTGAACTTTGCCGACCTTCCCGGCTATACCGTCGGGGGCACCATCCATGTCATCGTCAACAATCTGATCGGATTCACTACACTTCCGCGCGAGGCGCACTCTGCGCGCTTCTCGGCGCAACTCGCGCGCCGGCAGGCGATTCCCATCTTCCACGTGAACTCCGAAGACGTGGACGCGGTGCTGCGCATCGGCCGGCTCGCGGTCGATTATCGCTACAAGTTTGGCACCGACGTTGTGATCGACCTGATCGGCTATCGCAAGTACGGGCACAGTGAAGTAGACGATCCGACGATCACACAGCCGTTGCTGTATCGCGCCATCAAAGAGCATCCGCCGCTATGGGAAATTTATGCAGAAGACATGGGCGTGGAAAATGTGCAAGAGCAAGTAAAGACCATTCGCGCGGAATTTGAAGCGGCCCAGAAAAAAGCTGGAGAGATCACCAAGAAGCCTCTGCTGCGCGAGTTGCCAGGCTATTGGGAAAAATATTTTGGCGGACGTCACAAAGATGAGTACGAAGTTTCGACCGGGCTTACGTTCGACGAATTGCAGCAGATCGCGACGCCGCTGACCAGTTATCCCGCGGGATTTCACATTCATCCCAAAGTGAAGAAACTGCTGGAACAGCGCGCGGAGATGGGCAGCGGCAAACGCCCGGTGGATTACGGCATGGCGGAGGCGCTGGCGTTTGGGAGTTTGGTGAAGGCGGGAATTCCGATTCGCATGAGCGGCCAGGACAGTCGCCGCGGCACCTTCAATCAGCGGCATTCGGTGCTGGTTGACATTGAGAACGAACGGGAATATGTGCCGCTCCAGAATATTTCGGAGAGCCAGGCGCGCTGCGAGATTTACAACTCAACCCTGTCCGAAGCTGGAGTGATGGGCTTTGAGTACGGCTATAGCCGCGATTATCCCGAGTCGCTGGTTTTGTGGGAGGCGCAGTTCGGAGATTTTGCCAACGTAGCGCAGGCGATTATCGACCAGTTTATTTCCGCCGGAGAAGATAAGTGGAACCTGCTGTCGGGGCTGGTGCTGTTGCTGCCGCACGGCCATGAAGGCCAGGGGCCGGAACATTCCAGCGCCCGCATTGAGCGCTTCCTGCAACTGGCGGCGCGCGACAATATGCAGATCTGCCAGCCTTCGAACGCTGCGCAGTATTTTCATTTGCTGCGGCGGCAGGCGCTGCGGCATTGGCGGAAGCCGCTGATCGTGTTCACGCCGAAGAGCATGTTGCGGCATCCCGATGCGTCGTCGCCGATTGAAGACTTCACCCATGACCGCTTCTTGAATGTGCTGCCGGACCTGGAAATTCAGGATGCGAAACGCATTCTGCTGTGCAGTGGAAAAATTGGGCATGAGCTGCACGAAGAGCGTAAGCGGCGCAACGATCATTCGACGGCGGTGGTCTTCGTCGACCAGATGTACCCGTTCCCGGCGACCGAGTTGACGGCGGAGTTGCAACGTCACGCCAGCGCACGCGACATCGTATGGGTGCAGGAAGAGCCGGGCAATATGGGAGCGCTTTCCTACATGATGCCGCGGCTGCGCCATATTGCCGACGAGCGTCCGGTGCTGTCGGTGAAACGCTCTTCGAGCGCGAGTCCGGCAACGGGTTCAGCCGGCGCGCACGAAATGGAGCAGAAGACGCTGCTGTCGCTGGCGTTTTCAACGAACGCGCGGGGATAAGACTCCCAGGCAGCATTGTCATTCCGAACCCGTTCTTTGGGTGAGGAATCTGCTTTCGTCGCATACCGCTCCATCGTTCGGTAACGTCTGTGTATTCTTGAGCCAGCGACGTTGATCGATGCTGCAAGTTTTTGCGTTTGCAATACTTCTTGATGTAGCATTTGACCCGCGTTAAGGAGGAAGCAATGACGAAGACACTCGGCGGTGTCCTGCGCAGTTCGCTTCTTCCCGCCTGCTGGTTGACGTTGGTCCTTTCGGTTGCCGCACAGCAAATTCAGAGCGATCCGCGAGTCAGCTTCGAAGTCAAGCACGACGTTTCGCTGCCACTCAGCTATCTGGCGCAGATTGCGCCGAAAGCTACGCATAGCCGGATGGAAATGATCGAACCTAAACGGAAGCTGGGCCTTACCGTGGGCCTTACCGGAGAAGACACCGCCGTGCAGGAAGCTTATCTCCCCAGCGCTCACATCCGGCAGACATTGAACTTTGACGGGATTCGGGAAGACGAAGGAAACGCCGAGGTCCCGGACACAAATGGCTCTGTGGGCGCGACGCAGTTTGTTGAGATCACCAACTTCGATTTTGAGGTGTTCGATAAAGCCACGGCGAAAGTGGTCCTGCCGCCCACCAATGCCAATACCTTTTTCGCCGGCTTCAGCGGATCCTGCGCAGGCACCGATACAGCCGACCCGGTCGTGGTGTGGGACAAGTTAGCGCAACGCTGGCTGGTGACATACTTCACCGATCAGTTGGCGCTATGCGTCGCGGTATCCACCAGCGCCGACGCAACTGGAACTTACAATCGCTACTCCTACGGCATCGGCGCGTTTCCGGACTATCCCAAATATGCGGTTTGGCCGGACGCTTACTATTTCTCGGTGAATGCCTTCGGCAGCGGCGCAGCGGAGCCCTGCGCCCTCGATCGCGACGCGATGTTGAACGGCCGAAGCAAAGCGGCGATGATCTGCTTCGCTCCCAATAACAATAATTTCAGTTTTCTGCCTTCCGACCTCGACGGCGCAACGCTTCCTCCCACCGGAGCGCCCAATCACTACGTGGAGCTGGGCAACACCAGCAACTCGCTGGATGAATACGACTTTCACGTGGACTTTGCGCATCCCAGGAAATCCACTTTTACCGGCCCCTATTCCATTTCCGTGCCGTCCTATTCCCTTGTCTGTGGCGTCAATTGTGTCCCACAGCCATCTGAGGGAGAACTGCTCGAATCCGAAGGCGATCGCCTGCTGTTCCGTTTGGCTTACCGGAATTTCGGCGACCATGAATCCATGGTAGTGGTGCATGGCGTGACGCCCGGGAAAAGTTCGATGGCTGTCTCAGCCATGCGATGGTACGAGTTGCGCTCCACTCCTTCAGGAGGAAATTTTTCGCTCTACCAGGCTGGCACCTTCCAGGACCGCTCGACTAGCCTCTGGATGGGAAGCGCGGCCATGGATAAGCAAGGCAATATCGCCATGGGAATGAGCGCCTCCAGCAGGACGGTAAAACCGAGCGTCTGGTACACCGGCCGGCTGGCGACTGATCCGTTGGGAAAAATGGAAGCGCCTATCGTCGCCGTCCAGGGCACCGCGATCGAAGCCGGCGACAACCAGCGCTGGGGCGACTATAGCAGCATGAGCATCGATCCGGCGGACGATTGTACCTTCTGGTATAGCCAAATGTATTACAACAAGAAGCATGGTGGTGATGCGAGCGTCGATTGGAGCTCGCGAATTGTGGTTTTCAAGTTCGATGCCTGCAAATAGAGGCCCGCAGCGGCTTTCCGCCGATGCCGCTATTCGGGCGAGCGCCCGTCTTCGCGGTGCCGCAGCATTTCCAGAAACATCTGCTCGGTAGGTTTATCAAATGCCATCAGCACGTGCCGAATGGTGTGTCCGCTGACAAAGTGGCAGACTTCTTCCGCCAGATTCTTCGCGTGATCTCCGGCGCGCTCCAGCGATTGCGTCATAAAGATGACTTGCAGGCTCGCCTGGCGCTGCATGTTCTCCGGATTCTCAATGTGCCGCATGAAAATCAGATTGCGCAGCCGGTCCATCTCCGCGTCCGCGCGCAGCACATCTACCGCTTTTTTCACATCGCGCAGCGAGAACGAACTGCCTCCGTCCGCCAACATTTTTTCCAGGATCGTCGCCATCTGCGTCAGGTCGCGGATGTCCTGCGGATCCAGCCTTCCCCCCGCCGATTGCGCGCTGCTGGCAAAACTCAACAGCAGGTCGCCAATGCGCTCGAGGCCTATCATGAATTTCATGCACGCCAGCAATTCACGCGCTTCCGTCTCGTTCACTCGCGTGATCCACTGCGTCACGCCGTCGTCGATCTCGCGGTCCAGCGCGTCCAGTTCTTTTTCTTTTTGCCGGATCGTATTCAGTAGCGGCGAAGAACCGCTGGCGATGCCTTCAGCCGCCGCCGCAGCAGCTTCCTTCGCAACCGTGCAGGCCCGGATGGTGAGCCCCACCAGTTGCGCATAGGCCGGTTCAGGGACGGAATTGTTCGTGGCCGCACTACTCACGCCACTCTCCTTAGGCCCATACACCGATGCGCGCACGGTAACGGACCTCTTCGTTCGTCGACTTGATGTGACGAGCACAATTCAAGCATAGGCCGTTGTACCAGCCCAGGTGTTAAAAACTCGTAAATTTTGTTGATTTCTTTCCCGCCCCGTCTTCACGAAACTTTACGTTGCCTGCTCAACTCGGCTGGCCGGAAGAATAAACAAAAACGTCGATCCGTGGTTCAGTTCACTCTCCGCGCGGATCGTTCCTCCATGCGCCAGCACCACGTGCTTCACAATCGCCAAGCCCAGCCCCGTTCCGCCGGATTCTCGCGAACGCGCTTTGTCCACGCGGTAAAATCGCTCGAACAATCGCGGCAGATGCTCGGATGAAATTCCCGGCCCGAAGTCTTTAATATAAAACTCAACTCCGCGGTTCGAATCTCTCGCGCCCAGCACCAGTTTGCCGCCGCTCCCGGCATACTTCAGCGCATTGTCCACCAGGTTGGAGAATACCTGATGAATCGCCTCCGGATCGGCGTCCACCATGGCGCTGCTGGTGTCTTCCACCACCAACTCGATGCCTTGTCCGCGCGCCCGTTCGTTGAAACTCTCCTCCGCGTCCCGCAGCAACTCTCCGGGCTGCACCGGCCGCGTGTCAAAGCGCTGCTCGCCTGATTCCACTCGCGCCAGCGTCAAAAGATCCTCCGTCAGCCGCGCCATGCGGTTCGCATTCTTGCGGATAATTTCCAGAAACTCCCGCGAGTGGTTCGATCCCGGTGCGCCGTCCAGCAGCGTCTCCGCATAGCCCTGGATCGAAGTCAGTGGGGTCCGCAATTCGTGCGACACATTGGCGATGAAATCGCGCCGCGTTTTCTCCACCCGCTCCGTCTCCGTCAGATCGCGCAACACCGCCACCGCGCCTCCGCCAGGCATCGGCGCCGCCGTCACATCGAAAGTGCGGGTTGGAAAAATCGATGTCGCGCGCGCCACGCACACTCTGCCCGATGAACTGGCTCCGCGAATCGCCCGCAAAAAGTCCGGATCGCGCACCGTCTCTTCCACCGGAGAGTTCAGCCGCGTCCGCCGCAAACGGTCCATGCTGCGGTTCGCCCACAGTACGCGATCGTCCGGGCCCACCGCGATCACGCCATCCTGAATACTATTGAGCAGCGTTTCCAGTTGGCGTTGGCTGGTCTGCACCGCTTCAAAGCTGGATTCGATCTGCCGCGCCGTTTTATCCAGCGCAGTCGCCACCTGTCCGATTTCGTCCGTTGAAGGCTCGGCCACCCGCGCCGCCAGGTCTCCGCCGGCAACCCGTTCCGCAAATTGCACAATCCTTCGCAAGCGCACCGAAATCGAATGTGCCGCAAACGCCGCCACCACAATCGCCACCAAAAACGTGGCCAAAGACCCCATCAACAACATCCACCGCACATGCCCCACTCTGGCATCTACTTCGGACATGGGATACGCCAGACGCACCGCGCCTCCAGGGACCGGAACCGCGACATATAAGAAGGATAGCGACAAGGTGCGGCTCTTGCGCGTGTCCGTACCCACCTCACCACGCAACGCCGCAACAAATTCCGGACGGTTGGCGTGGTTCTCCATCGTGCTTCCGTCCGCCTCTGAATCCGCCAGCACTTTCCCGCTGGCATCGATCAGCGTGGCCCGCGCTCCCGCCGCATGCGCCTCCTGCGCCACCAGGTCCTGCACATTGCCGCGATCGTACTTCACCCGGTTGGCGAACATCAGCGTCTTCTGGACGAGGTTGCGCTGAATGTCCGCGCGCAACGAATTCTCCCAGTCCCGCCGTATGGTGTAGTCGAGCGTTGCCGCAGCCGCCACAATCACCAGCGCGAATGCGCCCAGCAACTTAAAAAAGACCCGGTTCCTCACTTCGGAGCCTCAAAGCGGTACCCCGCGCCGCGCACCGTTTTCAAATAGCGCGGATTCTCCGGGTCAGGTTCAATCTTTTCCCGGATCCTTCGAACGTAAACATCCACCGACCGCGGCGTCACATAAGCGGTGTCGCGCCACACCGAATCAAGCAACTGATCGCGCGTGAACACCCGCCCCAGATGCCGCGCAAAATAATCCAGCAATCGGAATTCGGTGGCCGTCGTCGTCACCAGATTTCCACTCACCATTAGCGTCATGGCGCTGGGATCGATTTCAATTTCGCCCACGCGCAGCGGAGTCTGCGCCAGCGGACGCTCAAAGCGCCTCAGCACGGCCTTCACTCGCGCCACCAACTCACGCGGACTGAACGGCTTGGGAATGTAATCGTCCGCGCCCAACTCCAGCCCCAGGATGCGGTCGGCCTCGCCGCTTTTCGCGGTCAGAAAAATGACGGGAATCGCGGCCAGCGCCGGCATCTGCCGTATCTGCCGGCAAAGCTCCAGCCCATCTTTTCCCGGGACCATGATATCCAGAATGAAAAGCAATGGCCGCGAACGTTCGGCCTCAGCCACTACGTTATTGCCCGTGGCGAACAATTTGACCCCGAAGGCCGCGCCCTCCAAATGATGGCGCACCAACCGCGAAATGTCAGGATCGTCCTCAACTACAAATATGCTTGGTTTCACACCGCCATTGTATCTGTCAGTCGAGAGTTGCTCCAGCCATTCGCCGCTCGATGTGCGCAAAGCGATGCGTCGTAGATCCGATTGTTAAAATTCGATGAAAATTTCCACGAAATCAACGATTTGACCAGACATTGGCATTTCAAACCGCCTCCGTAAGAACCCTTGTCATTCCGAACCCATTCAACAGCATTGTCATTCCGCACCCCGTTCTTTGGGGGTGAGGAATCTGCTTTTCTTCTTCAAGAAAAACGCCGCCGCGCCGCAAAGCCCCTTTTCCCAATTCGGGAAAAGCCTGTCAAGAGGCTCTAAACGCCGAATTCCTCGCAAACTATTGATGCCACGCGGAATATAAATTTTGAAAACATTGCTCACCACCCCCCTCGAAATTGCTATTCTGAAAATGTAGCGCGGTTCTCGCGCAATCATTTCCAAAACAATTTGAGGATTCGTTAAACAAAAAACCTTGTCATTCCGAACCCGCATTTTGGGTGAGGAATCTGCTTTTCCTTCCATGACCGGCCTCGCATCAACGAAAGAACACACCTCCGTTGTCACACGTTACGCTCGCACCACCGTGGAAGGGCACGGCTTCGAGTCGTGCCGTATAGAGTCGCAAAAAGATAACCCGGCTTCAGCCGCTGCCGTCACAAAATTCAAACAAGAAAAGAGGTTCCTCATGCCGAATGCCACACACATCAAGCTCGAAGACGCTGAATCAATCCAGAGCGCTCTCACCCAAGTCCTCGATCTGCTCATGAAGGACGAGATCGAACCGCAGAAAGGCCGCGTCGTTCTCCGCGCCATCGAATTGGCCTCGCGCAACCTCAAGAACCTACAGGCCGCGTCAGCCAAGTCGGCCGCGCAACAGCAGGATCGAACCACTGAAACCCGTGACCAGGCCGCTGCCCAAGGCCACGCTAAAGAACATCCAACAAATCCTGTCAGTCAGAGTTCTTCCGCGATTCGCAAAGCGATCCATACAGCGGACGGCAAAACTCCAGGGACAGCCGCTTCAGAGCCCATTCTGCGCGTGGAAGTGAATGCGAAAGGCCAGGCCGTGCTGATCGAGCGCGTCGAAACCCCAGCCGAAGGTGTGCAGAAAAAAGAGGTCGTCCTGAGCACGCTAACCCGCGAGCCCAAAAAGCTGTGCGCCCCACCTCCCGCCGGCCCGCCCGCGCCCGACAGCAAAGTGGTTTGATTGCGCGAAGGGCGCAGTGGGGTTCATGTCCGGTGCCAGATGTTACGCTCGCACAGCGACTGAAGCCGCGGAATTTTGGGCGCGTCTTGATCGCGCGGCTGGAAGCCGCACGTTTCCACGGTGGTGCAGGCGTTGGTTGTGTAATGAGCGGGATCAGGAAGCTGCGCGATTTATTTTCCGATCAGGCGCGCGATAGGTAGACGCCTTCGGCGGTATCGACCTTGATTTTTTCGCCTTCGTTGATGAACGGCGGCACATAGACCACCAGGCCGGTGTCGGTCTTGGCCGGTTTGGTGACGCTGGAGGCGGTGGCGCTTTTCAGTCCCGGCTCGGTTTCGACCACGGTGAGAATCACGGTCTGCGGCAGTTCGATTCCTACGGCTTTCCCGTCAAAAAATTCCACTTTGATTTGCAGATTCGGAATCAGGTAATCGACCGCATCTCCTAGAATTTCACGCGTAAGGTGGGTCTGCTCAAAATTGGTTGTATCCATGAAGTAATAGCTGTCGCCGTCGGAGTAGAGGAATTCCATGTCCTGCTCATCGACCTGGACTTTTTCAATCGGGTCGGGCGAACGGAAGCGGTGCTCGAACATGGCTCCGGTACGCAGGTTGCGCAGCTTGGCCTGTATGAAAGCGCGCAGGTTGCCGGGCGTGCGATGCTCCACGGCGAAGACCGAATGCAGGTCGTTGTTATGTTTAATGATCATTCCCGGACGAAGCTGGGTGGCTGGAATCGACATTGCTGGGTGAATCTCCTCTATTTTTGCAGGCAGGCGGCGGAAGCAGGCGAAGCTCAGTTCCCGCCGCACACAAGGTCTAGAAAGCTTAGTTTACAGGACTTGGGGAAGATGTGGGAAGCGAGGGAGGGCGACCGCGGTTGGAAGCCACGCGCCAAACTCCAACCACCCAGGTCACGAAGTCCTACCAAGGAAATCTTAGGCTGATCACTTTTACGGGGCTTAGGGCAGCTAGAATAGAGAGAAGCGAATCAAAGCTGTGATTCTATTTCTTATCGAGGTATTTTTATGCGCGAAGGAAAATATGAGGCGTCGGACCAGGGCGGCGGCGTAGGGACGGCGGTTACGTTTCTTCTGATTGGCTTGGGCGCGGGCGCGCTTGTCGGTCTGCTATTTGCGCCCAAAGCGGGCAAGCACATGCGCAAGGATTTGCGCCGTCACTACGACGAAGCTCGTGAGAACATCGGCGACTGGGCGGAAGACGCCAAAGACGTGGCTGAGGAAGTCATCGAGCGCGGAACGGAGTTTGCCGAGGAGTTGCGGGACCGCGTGGCTCCGCTGGCCAAGAATCTTCGTCGGCGCTAGGAAGCTTCGATTGAGTCGAGAGAAAAGCAAAGCGCGGCTCACCTGCCCCGGTGGGCGCGCGTCTGCCCGAACTCTACTTTACATTCCCGATGAATCGTCAAGCCTCGTAACACCAAGCCTCGTAACATAACAGTCACAATCAGGGGGCCGGTCTCCGACGGGGTGCGGTAGGCTCCCAAGGTTATCGACGCGCTCGAACAGAATCGTAAATGACCAGAACGGGAGTGAGCGCACGCGTGCGCTTTTCGTTCGCCTTTTCAGGCATTTTGAGTGCTATCGGGATTTAACGTCAACAAGCGGTGGATGCACTCTGTCACTCTCGAAGGTCTTGCTCTTGGTAACCTTGACCGGCTGGCAAGATGGTGTCATGAATGACTGCATGACCGACTTGATACCAGCAGCCCCGCGAAGAAGACCTTGGCTGAAGTTTCTCGGCCTTTCGGTCTTGGTGGTGGGCCTCTTGTCGATCTTCTGGTATGTTGGCTCCGAAATCTCTCTTTTTACGAAACTCGCCTCCCCTTTGATCACCCCGTTTTTTGGAGGAGTCCCGCGGATTTCCGGCACCGTGGTGGATGCCGTTACTGGCCGGCCGATCCCAGGAATGGACGTGTGTTTAGTTGCGAGGGCTAAATGGACGAGTGTCTACGTCGACCGGAGCGAGATGACGCAGAGCGATGCCTCAGGAAGGTTTTCCTTTGCGCCCTCGCGCCAGGGAGGGGTCAGTGCTGCGGGCTATGAGATTGGAATCGCCGACCCTGCCGCTCGCGTAGATCTCTCCTGCGGAAAGTACCTCGACGAAGCTCCTTATCTTAGTCAGCAGGAGTTGCCATCCCGTGACGACGGCAAGCACTTCTACTTTCCCATCGTTGCCGCCCAAGGACTTCCTACCCCCCTGGATGATCTGGCGACTTATGGTTGGATAACCGAGAAATTTCCGGATCCTGGGAACATCAGAATTGCGCTTATTCCGCTTATGCAAAAAGCGAGCGAATGCGCGGTAATCCGGGACCAGACCAATGCGTCGTTCTGTCGCTATTTGAACCGTTCCTACGATGAGGCGCTCCTTCGTAAACGAAGTCGACCGTCGCCAAACAATCGCTGAACACTTGTGGGGCTTAGCGACATGTAGGGTCTGGCAAAGTGGTTTCGAGCTCCACGTGCTTCGTTGTCGTAATCAGGCGTTTGCACAAGTTTGCGCCGTTTGTTCGCCGCCGCTATCCGAATAGTGAAGAAAAGAAGCCCTTGATCTTGCCAAAGACGCCGTGATGGGCGGGCTTGAGTTGGGCCTGTGGCGGCGGCGCGGGCGACATCCCTGGCGGCAGGGTCAAAGGTCGCAAGGGCAAGAGCTTCGCTTCGCGGGTCGGCGCGGGATCGACGGGCGGCGGCTCATCACCGCGGAAGACGAATGGCGCATCGACCTCCACGTGGACGTCGCTCGGCTTCAACGGCGGCGGAGCGGCAGTCTCCGACGAAGTCGCGGGCAATGCACCCGCGGACGACCCAGTCCCATTCCCAGCTACCTCGCCCCGCGCCGGTGCGGATGGCATCGGCGAGGCAGCCGGATTCGCGGAAGGCTTGATGTCCGCCCGCATCACCTGCGTCTGCGGCGGAGCGCAGCCACATCCGGCGGGAATTACAGAATCTACATTGGTCAGGTGGCCTGAATGAAATGTGATTTGTTCGGTCGGCTTCACCTGATACGTTCCGTCCCCCAATAATTCCGAAACAATCACGGAAGCTGTATTCCCCGGCAGAGCGCGGATGCAGGTATTGCCGTGCGTGTCAGCGCTGATGGCGTAATGGAACTCGCCGGGACCGGGAAGCTGTATGCGAAAGTCGGGGGTCAAAATCGAATCGGCGGAAGCGTCGAGGTAGTAGTGAGCTTCGAGCGCTCCGGTGCTCATGCCCAACATGAGCGCGTGGCCGTTCTGCGAAGATGTCACCGAGACAGTGGTTCCGGGACAGACGCGGACTTCACCGCCTCGGCCCAGGCGCAACACAGCGGCGTCGGAGCCGGCGCTGATCGATGAGCCGGGCGGGACCTTTCCGCCAGCCACTGATAACTCGCCATTGGGTCTGGCATTCATGGGGACGGCGACCGGTTGCGCTGCCGGCGCTAGAGTCGGGACCGACGGCGGCTTCGCGGTGGCTTGTGACGAGACTGGTTGCGATCCGTGCAGGTGAACCGCAAATCGATTGCCGGTAGCCTCCAAACGGTAGTCGGCCATGGCCGCTAAATCCAGAACAATGCGGACGACGGGCGGCGCGCTCTGATATTGATTGATCCGCACTCCCTTGACTTGATCATTGTGAAAATCGACGCGCCGCTTATCGGCCGGGACTAAGGTGTTGGGCAAGTCCACCACCAAGCGAGGAGGATTCTCAAGCTTGTGGATGGTGGGCACGACCGGGCGGCTGGCCAGAACATCGAGCACCGGCCCATCGGGCGATTGGATCATCTGCACCGAACGCACGGTGGCCACATCGGTAGTCGCCAGCAATTGCGGGGTGGATTGGGCCGCTGCACAACAATAGAAGATACATAACAGCGAGAGTGCGGTGGCCAGAACCCGTGTGCGCAGAGCGGACATTTGCCGGGAGTTTCTCTTTTCTCTTTTTTCTTTTCTATCAAGGAAACGATATCATCCGCGCCGAAGGGAGAGAAGTATCAGGGGCGCGAATGCGGAGCTTTGCAGGTCGGATGCCGGCAGGCGCTGCACTAGAGAGCGCGGCCTACGGCTCGGAGAGGAATTCATACTCGTCGATCACGGCGGCGACGGCAACTTTTCCATCGGGGGTAGCTTGGTCGACGCGGACGACTTTGCCTTTGCAGCGTACGCGGATGCTCTCGGTTAGGGTGATCTCGGGCGGAAGCGTAAGAGTGAACTCGATGACGGAGCCGGCCTCGATCTGCGAATCGACGTAGAAACAGATACCGCGCGCGCTCACATCGCGCGTCTGGGCGGTTTTTTCCTGGGTGCCGTTGTCAGTGAAATTGACGGACACCGGCAGGCGTAAAGCAAAACGCCGGGTGGCACGCTTCTCGGGTTGGGCTTCGGGCATACGTCCTCCGGAAGGAAGTAGCATCGCCTGTGCATAGCGATACTGTCAAGGAGGGACTTTAGATTGGGGCTATGCCACAGTAGAAATGTCCCCGGTTTGTCCACAATAGAAATGTCCCCTGGTTTCGATTTCACCAAGCCCCGGAAAAAGCTGGGGCGGCGCCTCAAGCCGATTACACTTGTTTCCGCCCCCCCCGGAACAATCCCGAACCTTAATACGTAAGGAAACTAGGAGCTCGGTGCGCTGTAGACTGACACCGGGGCGAGGATGACATGAGTCTGGCCGTGCTATTCAGGGTACTTTATTGGACGTGGATCGCGTCCGAGGTTCTGCTACAAGTGGGGTGGCGGACCGGCCGTAGCGGTGGCGACCTCAAAGATCGCGGCTCGCTGTTTCTGTTGTTGACGGTGATTTTCGGTTCGGTCTGGGCGGGTTTCTGGTACGCCGACACGCACGGACGAACCATGCTCGGCGGGGCGCATTGGGTCAGGATAGTTGCACTGCTGCTGCTCATTGCCGGGCTGGGGATCCGCTGGACGGCGATCTTCACTCTGGGGAAATCATTCAGTACGAATGTTGCGATTCACGCGACCCAGACCGTACACAAAACGGGGCTATACCGCTGGGTGCGCCATCCTTCTTATACCGGGATGCTGCTGATCTTTACCGCGATCGGAATAAGCCAGCGCAATTGGGTGAGTCTTGCCATCATGCTGGTGTTTCCCACGGCAGCGCTGCTATATCGCATCAGCGTGGAGGAGCACGCACTCACCGAGGCATTCGGAAACGATTACGTGGAATACGCCAGGAACACGAAGCGCTTATTGCCTGGCATCTATTGATTGATTCCTACGACGTTCCCAGGGTGATTCTGAGCTTCTTGGATTTTTCTTCTACCCCGTTGGCCAACTGCTCCTTGTGGGAGGCCAGTTTTCTGGCGATGGCGGCGCTGGCCAAGCCTAGAATCTGCGCTGCCAGAATTCCGGCGTTTGTCGCACCCGGCTTTCCGATTGCGACTGTCGCCACTGGAATGCCGGCTGGCATTTGCACCGTAGCCAGCAGAGAATCCATACCATTCAAAGCGGTTGACGGAATCGGCACGCCGATTACCGGCAAAGTGGTGTGCGCAGCGATGACTCCGGCAAGATGCGCGGCCCCGCCTGCTCCGGCAATGATGACGCGAATGCCGCGGTCGGCGGCCTTGCGCGCGTAATCCGCGGTGCGGTCGGGCGAGCGGTGCGCCGAGGTTACGTCAATTTCGTAGGCAATGCCAAACTCATCGAGTGGCTTGGTCGCCTCACGCATGATGTCGAGATCGGAATCGCTGCCCATCACAATCGAAACTAAAGGCTTGCTCATAATCTCCTCATTCTCTAGTTAACGCAGTTTACGCTGACGGTTGTTTTGTACGCGCAAAATCCCCTTCGACTTCGCTCAGGGCAGGCTTTCACTGCGCCTGAAGAACGGCTTCGTTCAGGATGACGTCTTTAAGTATTGGTCCGACTGCTAGAACGAGTCTGATAAATGGTTTCTGGCGCAAGTGGCCCATACCCAGGGGCTAAAGCCCGCGCTTTTGTTGGCCCTATATGGCACGGCTAAAGCCGTGCCCTTCGACAAAATCTTATGAAAACCAGTTCTAGCCTTTCTTCAGCCCGCGAGCAGCAATGTCTTTGCGATAGTACGCACCATCAAAGCTGATCCGCGAGACAGCCTCGTACGCCGAATCGACCGCCGTCTTCAAATCTGCACCGCGCGCTGATACGCCCAGAACCCGCCCGCCCGCCGTGAAGTATGCGCCGTCGCGCTGGGTCGTGCCTGCATGAAATACTTTCACGCCTTCGACGCTCTCGGCCTGATCGATGCCGGTGATCTTTTTGCCCGCTTCAAAGCTCCCAGGATACCCTCCGGATGCCATCACCACGCAGACTGACGCATCGTTCGACCAGCGGAAATCGCCATCGCTCACCCGGCCTTCAATCGATGCTTCGAGGGCTTCGACCAGATCGCTTTCCAGCCGCATCAGAACCGGCTGCGTCTCCGGATCGCCGAAGCGGCAGTTGAACTCCAGCACCATCGGACCCTTGGCTGTCATCATTAAACCTGCGTAAAGGATTCCTTTGTACTCGGCGCCTTCGGCTTTCATTCCCGCGACCACCGGTAAAGCGACATGCTGCAAAAGCCAGTTCTGCATCTGCGGATCGAGCATTGCCGGAGTAGAAAATGCGCCCATGCCGCCGGTGTTGGGCCCGGTGTCGCCCTCACCGATGCGCTTGTGGTCCTGCGCGGCCACCAACGGGACGACGCGCTCTCCATCACTGAGAACGAGGAAAGACAACTCCTCGCCTTGCAGACATTCTTCCAGCACCACGGTCGATCCGGCGTCGCCCACCATTTTACCGCTCAACATTTCGCCCGCAGACGATATCGCTTCTTCCTTATTCTTACAGATGACGACGCCCTTACCGGCCGCCAGCCCGTCCGCTTTCACGACGATGGGCATGTGGAAATGCGCCAGGGCGACGCGGACCTCATCCACCGAATTACAGATCGCATAATGCGCCGTGGGGATGTGATGACGCTGCATGAATTCCTTGGCGAAGCTCTTACTCGATTCGAGCTGCGCCGCGGCTTGCGTGGGGCCGAAAGTGCGCCAGCCACGCCGCGAGAATTCGTCCACAATTCCAAGAGTCAATGGCAGTTCAGGACCAACCACGGTCAGGTCCGGCTTAATTTCCTGGGCGAGCGCGATAAGCGAGTCAAGGCTCTTGAGGTCGACGCGGAGATTCTCCGCGTCCGCGGCGATTCCGCCGTTGCCGGAGGCGCAATACAACTGGGTGACGCGCGGCGACTGGCGCAGTTTCCAGACCAGCGCATGCTCGCGTCCGCCGTTTCCAATGACCAAAACTTTCATACTCGGGACAAACAAGGTTAGGGCGCGGCAGCGATGATGTCAAACCGATGAGATGATTTATTGAGTCATCGGGTCATTGAGAGATTGAGTCACTGAAACCTTTCCAGGCGAAGGGGCTTTCCTAGGTGGTTGCTTCCAATGACTCAATGCATCAATGTCTCAGCGGTCCAATCTCTTAACCGCGCTTAACCCTGCCGTATAATCCATGGTAATGATCACCGTCTCCAAGGAAGACTATCTCAAGGCGATTCTCGTTGCGGAAAGCGAGGGCGAGAGCGTGATCTCGGCGACGCTAGCGCATTGGCTTGCGGTGTCTCCGCCGGCGGTGACCATGGCGCTGCGCCGGCTTAAGAAAGATGGACTGGTGCGAGTGCAAACCGGCGGCCATGTTGGATTGACGGCGGCGGGACGCAAGATCGCGCGCAAGCTTACGCTGCGTCATCACCTGATCGAGCGCATGCTGGCGGAAATTTTCGGCATGGAGTGGTTCAAGGTACACGATGAAGCCGAGCGGTTGGAACACGCCGTTTCTCCGGATTTTGAAGCCAAGCTACGCAGCAAACTGGGCAGCGGAGGCGCGTGCCCGCACGGCAATCTCAGCGAAATGGAGAGCCCGGCGAGCCGCCGTCGTCGTGGCCTGGTACTGCTCGCCCAAGCCGAAGCCGGGAAGCACTTCGTGGTCAGTGGCATCTACGAACGCGACCGCCGGCTGCTGGAATTCCTTGAAGAGCGCGGCATACGGCCAGGGGCGCGGGTCCAGGTTGCGGGCCGGAATTACGATCACACGCTGACCCTCGCCACCGATGCCGGGACCGTTTCTCTCGGCCCGTCTGCCGCCGAGAAGGTCTGGGTGGCGCAAGAAGAAAGTAGATCCCGCAGGGCACCCGTGCGCTGACTAGAAATAGCCTACAGCGGCATTCACTCTTACCAATGTAATTAACTATAGTTTACGGCTCCGTGTATACTTGCGCTAATGTTCGACTCCGTGCACCTATGAGGCCGCGAGCGGTTCAAGCATGAGCGTCGGTTCTCAGTCTCCTCACCCCACGCCGACTTCGCGCGACGAGGAAGCGGTTGTCATCACCCATGAAGACTTGGACCGGGCGCATGATCGCGTGCGAGTCTCGGCAGCGCGCGCAAAAGGGGGAGTTTTTTCCCGCGCACGCCTGCTGTGGTTGCTGGTCGGCCCCGGCGTTCTGGTGATGCTGGGGGAAAACGACGGCCCCAGCATGCTCTCCTATGCCGCGACGGGCGCTAAGTTCGGCGTCGGGTTCTTTCTTCCGTTTGTCGCGCTCACGTTTTGCATGGCCATCGTCGTACAGGAGATGACGGTCCGTCTGGGTGCCGCGACTCATCGCGGGCATGCAGAACTGATCTTCGACCGCTTCGGACCGTTCTGGGGATGGTTTTCAATGGTGGACCTGGGCATTGGAAACTTCCTGACGCTGATCACCGAGTTCATCGCCATACGGGCCGGACTCGGTTTCTTCGGAGTTCCTGCGTGGGTCGCCGTCCTGATTGCGCTGGTGGTTCTATACGCAGCGCTGATGAGTCACCGCTATTGGACGTGGGAGCGAATCACCCTGGCCGCGGCGGCATTCAACCTGGTCTTCATTCCGGTCGCGCTCATGACCCATCCGAATTGGTCTGCCGTTGGCCATGCATTCATCAAATGGCAGCCTCTGCCCGGTTTCAACAAAGACACACTGCTGATTGTGTTGGCCGACATCGGCGCCACGGTGACGCCGTGGATGCTCTTCTTTCAGCAGAGCGCCACCGTCGACAAAGGAATGACCGTCAAGGACATTCGCTTCGGCCGCATTGACACGGTGTTGGGCGCGGCATTGGCAACCGCGGCAGCCGCGGCCACGATTCTGGCAACCGCGCCGTTGTTCGTCCACCGCATGACCGCCGACAACTTTCAGGCGGCCGAATTCGCGCAAGCTCTGGAGCCCGTGATTGGCCAGTTCGGCGCTTCGCTCTTCGCCCTGGGGATGGTCGAGGCCGGCATTGTCGCCATGATCACGATTTCCACCTCTTCGGCCTACGCCTTCGGAGAAGTCGCCCGCAAACCGCACAGCCTGAATCTCCCCATGGGAGAAGGCAAGTCTTTTTACTCGGTCTTGACCCTGTGTGCCGTAGCCGCTGCCATCATCGTTCTTATCCCTGGGCTGCCGCTCGTCTACGTAGTGCTGATTGTCAACGTGGTCGCGGTCCTGGCCATGCCTCCGGCGCTGGTGTTCCTTTACATGCTGGTCAACGACAAGGAGATCATGGGAGAACTGGTAAGCCCCCTATGGGCGAATATACTGGCAGGGGGCGTGGTGTTTCTGTTGACCGCTGCGGGCGTGCTTTTCGGAATCAGCATCATTGCGCCTAATATTTTCGCGGCGCTCGGAGGCAATTAGGGGGCTGCCTATGGTGAAAAAAGACGAAGCTCCGGCCGTCATATCCAGCTCAGACCAGAGACTCGTCTTGTCGGCGCTGGAACACGACCAACTCGCCAAGGCAAAAAAACACTTCATCCCCCGGCGGCATCTCAACGGCCCCGAACTGGTCGTACTTTGGGGTCTTCGCCTTTACCTGCTATTCATGATGGCGGTGGTCGGATATCAGGTGTGGCTCGCGGCGCGGTAAACCGTGCCGTAAAATTGAACGCAGGAACGCCGTATGCCTGCTCCCCCGGATCGTAGAACCGTCGATCTTTCGCAATATCCCGACCTGGTTGTCATCTATCTCGGAATGCGCGTGAACATTCTCGCCGGACTCAAAACGCTAATCGGCTTCGGCCCAAAGATTTCCAACGCGGTCGCGGCCGCGCCCGATGGTTTGCTCCTCCACGAAACGATGATTTATTCGCTCTTCCCGGTACACGTGGGGATGCGCCAATACTGGCGCAATTTCGAGTCGCTTGAAACCTGGGCGCGTTCTGAGCCACATAAAATCTGGTGGCAGAATTTCGTCCGCAACGCCGGAGGCACCGGCTTCTGGCATGAGACTTATTTCATGCGCGGCGGAATCGAAGCCATCTACGACAATATTCCCGCGCCGATCGGCCTGATGCGCTTTGCTCCGGTTGTGCAGGCGCACGGGGCTAGGTTCTCATCGCGACAGCGGATGAAAATGGACGGACAGGCGAAAGTGCCACCGCCCGTTTCCGACGAAAAACCTTCCGCATAAGTCGCGGGATAAGATGGTGGAGAAGATGCCTTGTACAATGCCGACAAGGCGTCTCCGGAATCTGAAAGCGGGCACCATGAATACGCGCATGCCACCCAACTTCCGAATGTTTTTGATCGCGGCCCTCTGCCTCATCAGCATTGCAGGCCACTCGCAGAGCAAGACTTCCCCGTCCCACCAAAGTCAGAAAGAGGTACCGGTGCCAATGCACGCCAGCGGACCATTCGAAGTAAAAATCACTCCTCAGACGCCCGATGGAACCTTCGAGGACGCAACCATGGGCCGCATGACCATCGACAAACAGTTTCACGGCGATCTTGAAGCCGCCAGCAAAGGCCAGATGCTCACCGCCATGACCGACATCAAAGGTTCGGCTGGCTATGTGGCGGTCGAGCGCGTAACGGGTACGCTCCACGGCCGTCGCGGCACATTCTTTCTTCAACACTGCGCCACCATGACGCGCGGCGTTCCGCAGTTGAGCGTGACGGTTGTGCCCGATTCCGGCACCGGCCAACTCGTGGGCCTGACTGGAAAAATGGACATTAAGATCGACGCCGGCAAACACTCCTACGAATTCGAGTACACACTGCCTTAAGCATTCCAAAACACCGCCCTGCCGCAGCCCTTCGCAATCCCGCGCGAAGCGGCTAAACTAATAGGTTCGGTGAGTATCGCCGTTCGGGCCTGTTTCTCACCGCTCAGATTGCACATCTATATTTCAGGAAGGCATTCCTATGAACAGTTTTGGCAGCCGTTCTTCTCTCCGCGTTGACGGACACGATTACGAAATTTTTCGCCTGGACGCGCTCGACAAGCAAGGCATCTCCACCAAGCATCTGCCATTCTCGCTGCGCATTCTGCTGGAGAACCTGCTGCGCACCGAAGACGGCCGCAACGTGACCAAAGAGGACATCCGTGCGCTGGCCGGATGGAATTCGAAATCGAAGCCGGACAAGGAAATCGCTTTCACTCCGAGCCGCGTGCTGATGCAGGATTTTACCGGTGTGCCCGCCGTGGTCGATCTGGCCGCGATGCGCGATGCCATGAAGCAACTGAATGGCGATCCCACGCTGATCAATCCGCTGCAACCGGCGGAGTTGGTGATCGACCATTCGGTGCAAGTCGATCAGTTCGGCACGCCGAACGCCCTGATCTTCAATGCTGAAATGGAGTTCGTGCGCAATAAGGAGCGCTATGCGTTTCTGCGTTGGGGGCAAACTGCGTTTCGCAACTCCGCCATCGTTCCCCCCGATACCGGGATCTGTCATCAAGTGAATCTCGAGTTTCTGGCGCGCGTGGTTTTCGTGGACGATAAGAATGGCAAGAAAGTCGCCTATCCGGACACGCTTGTCGGCACCGATTCGCACACTACGATGATCAACGGCCTCGGCGTGCTGGGGTGGGGCGTTGGCGGAATCGAAGCCGAAGCGGCCATGCTCGGGCAGCCGGTTTCGATGTTGATTCCGCAGGTAGTCGGCGTGAAGTTGAGCGGCCGTCTGCGGGAAGGCGCCACTGCGACCGACCTGGTGCTGACTATCACCGAACTTCTGCGCAAACATGGTGTGGTCGGAAAATTCGTGGAATACTTCGGACCCGGCTTGCAGGAACTTCCGCTGGCGGATCGCGCGACTATCGGAAATATGTCTCCCGAGTACGGTGCGACCTGCGGAATTTTCCCCATCGACAAGGAAACTTTGACGTACCTGCGTTTGACCGGCCGCTCGGAAGAGCAGATCGCGCTGGTCGAAGCCTATGCACGCGCGCAAGGACTGTTCCACGACGAAAAAACGCCGGAAGCGGAATACTCCGAGCTGCTGGCGCTCGATCTCGATACGGTCGAGCCAAGCATCGCCGGTCCCAAACGTCCGCAAGACCGGGTCGCGCTCTCGAATGCCAAACAATCGTTCGAACAGGCATTGCCCTCGCTGATCAAGCCAGGTAAAGGCGCTGCGCAGCCCGCTCAAGCCGCGTCGGGCAATGGCCACCTGCATCATGGCAGCGTGGTGATTGCCGCCATTACCAGCTGCACCAATACTTCGAATCCTTCCGTAATGATTGCTGCCGGTCTGGTTGCGAAGAAAGCGGTCGAAAAAGGTCTGCAAGTTCCCGCTTGGGTGAAGACTTCTCTGGCCCCGGGATCGATGGTCGTCCGCGATTACCTGGAGCGCGCGGGCCTTATGCCGTACCTCGAGAAGCTCAAGTTCCACATCGTCGGATACGGCTGCACCACTTGCATTGGCAACTCGGGACCGTTGCCGGAAGCGATTTCGAAGTCTATCGACGAGGAGAATCTGGTGGTCGCCTCGGTGCTCTCCGGCAATCGCAATTTTGAGGGCCGCATCAACTCCGAAGTGCGCGCGAATTACCTCATGTCTCCGCCGCTGGTGGTTGCCTTTGCGTTGGCCGGACGTATCGACGTCGATCTCCGCAAAGACGCTCTCGGCACCGGCAAAGATGGCAAGCCGGTCTTTCTTGCCGATGTCTGGCCGACGCGCCGCGAAGTCGAGGACGCGATCAGCCACTCTGTAACGTCCGACATGTTCCGCAATAGCTACAGCGCGGTTTATCAGGGAGACGATCGCTGGCGCGCACTCGCCGTGCCCAAGGGCGAAACCTATGCCTGGGACCCGAATTCCACTTACATCCGCAAGGCGCCTTATTTCGATGGTATGAAGGTGAAGCCGTCGGATGTGGAAGAAATTCGGGGCGCTCGAATTCTTGCCGTGCTGGGCGACAGCGTTACCACTGACCACATTTCGCCCGCGGGATCGATTAAGAAGGATAGTCCGGCAGGAAAGTACTTGATCGAGCACGGAGTGAATCCCGTCGATTTCAACTCCTACGGATCGCGGCGCGGCAATCACGAGGTAATGGTGCGCGGCACGTTTGCCAATGTCCGGCTGCGCAACAAGATGGTCAACCTCGAAGGCGGATTCACCCGCCACCTACCCGATGGCGCAGAGATGTCGATCTTCGATGCGTCGGAGAAATACATCGCAGAAGGCGTGCCGCTGGTGATTCTCGCGGGCAAAGAGTACGGTTCGGGATCGTCGCGTGACTGGGCAGCGAAGGGCCCGCGCTTGCTCGGCGTGCGCGCCGTGATCGCCGAAAGTTACGAGCGCATCCACCGCTCGAATCTGGTGGGGATGGGAATTCTGCCGCTGCAATTCGTCGACGGCCAGAACGCAACATCCTTGGGCCTGACCGGCGAAGAAGTGCTGGAGATCGCCGGAGTCCGCGATGCAGTCGAACACTTCACCCCCGGACGCAGATTGACCGTGCGCGCCACGGCCGGCGGCAAAACAAAAGAATTCAGCGCGCTGGTGAGAATCGACACGCCGCAAGAGGCCCAGTACTACGCCAACGGAGGGATTCTGCAGTACGTGCTAAGGCAGTTGCTGGCAGGAAAAGGCCAACCGGAGGCGGTCACCGCATAGGTATTCAAGTAGAAACAGCCGCATCCGCCGTCCCCGATATTCTCGTCTGGGTGGAGCGCGAGCGTCCATAAGCGACTGGCGCGGTCAGCCCAGTTGTGAAATCGCCCATAACACTCAGAATGCCTGAAAAAGGCGGATGAAAAGCGCAAGCTTGCGATAACGCCTGATTGCGGAAGTTGACCAATCTTCCGCCCCTCTCATCGCGGACCGTCTTGCCAGCGGGTTTACAATAGTGGCGTTTGGCGCAAGGGGGATTTCATGAAACCGCAGTCGCCTAGAATGCCTTCCAAGCTTTCCGATTCAGTTCATCGCCAGCTCGAAATGTACGCCCTTGCGGCCAGTGCGGGCGCAGTTGCCCTGTTAGCATTGGCGCCAACTTCCGAAGCGAAGATCATCTATACCAAGGCCGACCAGTTTATAGGAACGAACGGCGTCTACGCTCTCGATCTGAATCATGACGGCACCTTCGACTTTCTCCTCAAACAACGAGCGGCAGGAACTGAGATTAGCTGGTTCGCCTCCCTCGGTGCGAAGGAAGCATTCGGCAATGCCATTGAAGGAGCCAACACTTTAGCCGATGCCCTGTACAAGGGTGCATCAATCGGTTCGCGTCGGCAATTCATCAGCAACACCTATGCTTCTGGTGAGGGGATGTTCAGAGGCGGTTGCACCGGCGATGTGGGCAGCTGCGGAAGTACGGGGCAGTGGAAAAACGCCAACCGTCGGTATCTGGGGTTGAAATTTCAGATTGATGGAAAAACTCACTACGGGTGGGCGCGGCTCAACGTCGTCGGCTTCATGGGTACGCTGACCGGCTACGCCTATGAGACCGTCGTGAACAAGAGCATTCGCGCCGGACAAACGTCCGGCAACCCTGCGGACACCATAGTAGACCCCGTATCGCCGCAGGCCGTAGTCCCCGATTTACTTGCGCCGGCGCTCGCATTCCGTTCCAATTCCCCGCGATCTCCATCGCTCGGGCGGCTGGCGCTTGGCTTTCGTCAAACATCTCTGCGGAGGCTGCCATGAAAACGAAACCAGAGAAGAAACAAACATTACCGAGGTGGGTCGCGAACCGTTTCCTTCGGCTGTTCATCCAGCTTGCTTGTCTCCTTCTCGCTGTCACCCCGATCCATGGGCAAACCTTCACTGTGGTGCATACGTTCGTGGGCAAGGGCGACGGAAAAGGGCCCGACGCGCGGGTGATACTGGGCTGGGATGGCGCACTCTACGGAGCCACTGACGGTGGCGGATCTTTCGATATGGGATCCATCTTTAAACTTGACCGAAACGGTCACGAGACCGTGGTGCATAGTTATTGGGGCGGCGATGGTATTGGCCCGGGCGACTCAACTCCCGCCCGAGAAGGAGTTCTTTACAGCGTCACCGCCTATGGGGGTACGCCTGAGGGCGGCGGATGGGACTACGGCAGCGGCACCGTTTTCACACTGGACAAAACTGGTAAGTACTCCATTTTTCACCGGTTCAACGGCAAATCCGAGGGGGGTGGTCCGGAAGGGCCGTTGCTCCAGGGCGCGAACGGCAACTTGTACGGCATAACCAACTTCGGCGGTGATCTGAAGTGCGGATCTTACTATCAAGGATGTGGAGTGATATTCAAGCTGGACGCCATGGGCAACGAAACCGTTATACACACCTTCAAACTTAGCGATGGTCTCGAATACCCCGGGCCGGTCATTCGGGACAACGCTGGCAACTTCTATGGAACCGCTGCCCCCATCAATCATGCCGGGTTGATTTTCAAACTTGATCTCTCTGGCAAAGTCACCGTGCTGTACACCTTCACGGGAGGCTCTGACGGATACTATCCCGTCGGGCCTTTGCTGCGGGATGCAGCGGGCAATCTCTATGGCGTAACGGCTTGGGGTGGTGAATACAGTTGCGGCACGGTGTTCAAGCTTGACCCAACTGGTAATGAGACCGTGCTACACCAGTTTGAGGGGCAGGTTTACGGGCAGTCCGACGATGGTTGTGGGCCAGAAGCGGGCTTGATTCGGGATACAGCAGGCAACTTCTACGGGACTACGACAGTGGGAGGTTCGGGCGGTTCCGGAACTGTCTTCAAGGTGGACCCGGGCGGCAAAGAGACAGTCTTGTATTCCTTTGCTGGTGGCAGCGGTGGGGCCAGCCCTGGCACAGTCTTGCTTCTGGATGCGTCAGGTAGCTTCTACGGCACCACCTCCGCTGGTGGAGATACCTCGTGTGATCAACGAGATTATGTCCCCGGTTGCGGCATCGTATTCAAACTGACCCCCTAAGCACCGGTAGCGTTTGGCAAACTACCGGGCAGGAATTTCGGAGCATCGCGTCCAGGCTACGGGAAACACCTTTTGCTGGATAAAGCCAAGAAGAAGTACCTAGCCTGAGTCGGGACTCTTCATAGTTGGCAAAACCTCCCCATAGCACTCAAAATGGCTGAAAAAGGCGAAACGAAAGCGCCAGTTGCGATAACGGTTGTCGGCGTTGTAGCGGGTGTACGCGGCGCTCCGAAATGGCCGATATGCATTGTGGAGATAGCGTCGTTGCCACTGCTCGTTGTTGGGTTGATGGCTGGTGCCGCAGTTTAAGCCGAGGGTAACCGTCGAAAACCACAATTTCTACGCCGGATCCCTGCGGGGAAATCTGCACACCTCATCTAGAACTCCTTCCCCGAATCCAGCAGAATCGTTACTGGCCCGTCGTTCACCAGTTCAACTTTCATGTCTTCCTGGAAGCGGCCGGTTTCGCAGGGTAGTCCAGCTTTGCGAATGGCGTTGACAAAGTGCTCGTACAGTTCACGCGCCCGCTCCGGACGCGCCGCCGCGTCGAATGACGGACGCTTGCCTTTCCGCGCATCTCCGTAAAGCGTGAACTGTGAGACGGCCAGCACCGCGCCATGAACATCCGCCACGGAAAGATTCATCTTGCCGTCATCGTCTTCAAAAATCCGAAGTCCGGTGATCTTATCCGCCAGATAGTCGGCGTCGGACTCTTTGTCGTCGATCCCTACGCCCAACAGAACCAGCAGACCGCGGTCGATTTTTCCCACGATCTCGCCATCGACCAACACCTGGGCACGGCTCACTCGTTGCACGACGGCACGCATAAGATCAGTTTCGGGTTTCAGGTTTTTAATTTCAAGTCATAAGATATCGGGACTCCCAGCACGAGCGCGGACGCTCGCGCCTACATCCGCCGCGCCGTTGACCACATTCGCCGCCTATCGTCACGATTTTGGCCCACCGCGCCTCCGCCGGCGAAACTTTGCCCGCCGACTGTCCTTTACAGCGATTCCTTCGCCCCAGTACACTACACGTTCCCTGAGAAAAGGTAGGAAAGGCGGTTTCCCATGGCCACGGCAGAAAAGTTGAAAGAAGTCAGCGACAAGGTGAAACGCATTATCGGCGAGAACCTCGGCGTCGACGAGTCTGAGGTCACGCCCAAAGCTTCCTTCGTGGACGATCTGGGCGCGGATTCACTCGACCAGGTCGAATTGGTGATGGCGCTCGAAGAGGCCTTCGAGCTGGAAATTGCGGACGAAGATGCGGAGAAGATCCGCAGCGTGCAGGACGCCGTCGATTACATCGAAAAGCACGCCAAGGCTGCCAAGTAATCCCCGGGATTTTAGAGTTACGCCAGCGCCCCAGGGTCGCGCCGGCAAAGAATCGCGCCAGCAAAGAACCGCGTCTAACCAGTTTTAGATAGAATTTAAAGGCCGACAAAGTCGTCCTCAGAAACCGGAACATATTAAGGAGAACTCATGGCAGCCGTTGATGACAAAGTAAAACAGATTATTGTGGAACAACTGGGCGTGGACGAGGCCGAAGTCACGGCCAACGCTTCCTTCGTGGACGACTTGGGCGCCGACTCGCTCGACACCGTCGAACTCGTCATGGCATTTGAAGAAGCGTTCGAAATCGAAATTCCCGACGAAGACGCGGAGAAGATCCGCACCGTAAAAGACGCCGTCGACTATATTGGCGCGCACTCGAAGGGCGGCAAGTAATTTGCCACGCCGGGTCGTAGTTACGGGCATCGGCCTGATCTGCGGAGTGGGCAAGACCACGGAAGAAACGTGGTCCAGCCTGCTTGCGGGCAAGAGTGGCGTAGGACGCATCACGCATTTCGATGCGGCGCAGTACGCCTGCCAGATCGCGGCGGAGGTCCGGGACTTCGATCCCTTCCAGTTCATCGATAAAAAAGAAGTCAAAAAAATGGGCCGATTCATCCACTTCGCCATCGCGGCGGCGGATGAAGCCATGAAGATCTCCGGCCTGAAAGTCACTCCAGAAAATGCCGAGCGCGTGGGCGTTCACATCGGCTCGGGGATCGGTGGATTCGACATCATCGAGCGCGAACACCTGGCGCTGATGCAGGGCGGTCCGCGCAAGATTTCGCCATTCTTCATTCCGGCGGCCATCGTCAATCTTGCTGCCGGACACGTTTCCATGCGTTTCGGCGCCAAGGGTCCGAACGAAGCTACGGCGACCGCATGCACCACCAGCGCTCATTCCATTGGCGATTCTTTCCGCATCATTCAGCACAACGATGCCGATGTGATGATTGCGGGCGGCTCCGAGGCGGCCATCACTCCCATGGGCGTTGGCGGATTCGCCGCCATGCGCGCGCTGTCTACGCGCAACGACGATCCTGAAAAAGCCAGCCGTCCCTGGGACATGGACCGCGACGGGTTCGTGATGGGTGAAGGCGCGGGGATTCTGGTGCTGGAAGAACTCGAATTCGCGCGAAAACGCGGCGCAAAAATTCTGGCTGAAATCGCCGGATACGGCATGAGCGGCGACGCCTACCACATGACCCAACCCGCGCCCGAGCACGAAGGCGGCTTCCGCGTGATGCGCAACGCGCTGCGCGATGCCGGCGTTCCGTCCGAGGTAGTCGGCTACGTCAACGCCCACGGCACGTCGACTCCTATTGGAGACACGCTCGAGGCACACGCCATCCGCAACTTTTTTCAGCGCACGCTACCGGTCAGTTCCACCAAATCGATGACCGGGCATCTGCTCGGAGGCGCGGGTGGCCTGGAAGCCGGGATTACCGTGCTGGCGCTGCGCGACCAGATTCTGCCGCCGACCATCAATTTAGAAAATCAGGACCCCGGAACCGCCGGAATGGACTTCGTCCCCAACCACGCCCGCAAGGCCGAAGTGGAGTACGCCATGTCGAACTCGTTCGGCTTCGGCGGAACGAATGGCGCGTTATTGTTCCGCCGCTGGACGGAATAAAAGCGCTTACTTCGGCTGGCCGCCCCTTCTTTTCTTTTTGTCATTCCAACCGGAGGGAGGAATCCGCTTTTCTTCCGCTCGCGAGCGAACAGCAGATTCCTCACCGGTAAGGCCGGTTTCGGAATGACAATTACTAAAACAGAGCTCCCGAAGCTAGAACAGGCGGAGGGTTTGTGAATCCAGATGGGATGCTCTGAGTTCACAGACACGCCGCCCCACGCTTGTC
Organism: Terriglobales bacterium; assembly: GCA_963700175.1. Taxonomy (GTDB): domain Bacteria; phylum Acidobacteriota; class Terriglobia; order Terriglobales; family Acidobacteriaceae; genus DASVWZ01. Next base: position 1,415,257 of record CAVOWN010000015.1, on the reverse strand, counting down.
CAATCCGCGGTATCGCGCAGTTTGGGCGGGGCTTTGACCGCAGGGGTCACGGGGGTTCACAGGGGGGAATCAGGGCCAAAAAACTAGCAATTACCCTAGTGGCCGCTTGGTCGCGGGCGTCTTATATTCGTCTTATCACAGTGAATTGGGGGATGAGCCGATGAGGGAAAAGAAGAAACGCGAGAAAGTGGTAGCCGAGATTACCACCGCGCATTTGATCCAATTCATGCAGGAACAGGGCAGGTCTTTGGACCGCCAGCAGGCTGTCAACTTCTTAAACGAAGACGGTCGAGCCTACCTGATGTGGAAGCAGATGATGTATGCCGGCGAAAACTACATTAAAGATGTATTGGCGCAAAATTCCCTCCCCCAGCCCAACATGGCCTCTTCACGATAGAGAAAGCCCAGGGATGTGTCCCAAAAAATGGACGCAACCCTGGGCTTTTTTTGCTCGGCAGATTTGGTGACATCAGTAGTCCTCTGATTTGAACCTAAGGACATTGACCCTGGAAATTCGTGCATGGCGGGTAACGCGACCTTTGTACCGGACAGTGTCCTTATTCGCCTTTGCCAGCGGCGAGAACCCGCGTCAGAATGGAGTTTGGAAGCCAACCTCAAATTTATGGACAAAGCCATGGCAGTCGCAGTTTCCCCCATTCTGGCCAGTAAGAAGGCAGCCGCGCGAGCGGCCCTGGTTGGCGTGAACGATCCGGCGAAGAGCCTGCTGATCGAGTGTTTCCGGCAGTTTGGCATCGAAACCAAGGTTTTAGACGACGATGCGGCTGCGCATCTACAGAAGGAAAAGTACGAGGCCTGCGTGGTAAGGATGGGTCCGGCGGCCTTACCAGTGATGGAGTCGGCGCGGACGTCGGCCTCCAACAGCCGCATTGTGCTATTTGCCATTGGCGGGACGGCCAAGGAGGCGTTGAAGTACTCCAAAGTGGGGATTAACGCGATTTTCCACGAACCGCTAGAGCGACCATCGGTACTCAAACTGGTGCGGGCCACGCAGATGCTGGTGTTGCACGAGCTTCGCCGTTATGTGCGAATACCGATCATCACGGAGATCTCGCTGGCCACCAATGATGGGCGGAAGGTGACTGCGACGAGCATCGAAATTAGTTCCGGCGGAATGTCGATGCGAAGCGGGCAGGAGATTGCGTCGGGCCAGGCGGTGGAAATTTCGTTCTCGCTGCTGACGCTGCCGCGTATGCACTTGCGGGGGACGGTGACCTGGAAGAATCCCGGTAGCAAAGCATTTGGGGTGCGTTTTGATGCGACCGACGAACGCCGACTGAAGGTCAAAGAGTGGATTGACGCGTACCTGGAAAACTAGTGGCCATCTGGTGATTTTGCCGGTTTGAGGCGTCCCTTTCCCGATTTCTTCCGCATTTCTTCCGCGTGAAACTACACCTTTCCTTCCTTGCGTTTTGGGGTCATCGCTGTATTCCCATTTCATGGCGGCGCGGATAGGGTGAGAACTGTGATCGATTTGCATAGCAAACGTTCTTAAAAAGGAGATATCCATGAATTGGGACCGGGTGGAAGGTCAGTGGAAGCAGATGTCCGGGAAAGTGAAGGCGAAGTGGGGCAAACTTACGGACGACGATTTGACAGTGATTGCGGGGAAGAAAGATCAGCTTGTGGGCCGGATCCAGGAACGATACGGAATCCATAAGGACGAGGCGGAAAAGCAAGTTGACCAGTGGAACACGACACTGGCAGACGATAATGCCGAACTCGAACGGCAGAATGAGCGCAAAGCCGGCTAAGTTAGTTGGTGGAGTGATTGAATGGATAAGGGGGGCCGAACCTGGCTCCCTTTCCTGTTTGGGCTGGAGAACCAGCGCGCTGAAGATATGAAGGCTGATTGCAAAGAGTTTAAGGACGCAGAGAACGGCCCGCCAGGCGGGGCGGCTTGGCTTTGGTTGCGATGCCGGACGGTGCTTCCGAATTAGCGGTGGGCCGTATAGAATTGAGGGTAGATGGCCAGTAATTCCCAGTTGATCCAGATTGCGGTTGGACCTCCGGTACGGCAGCCTAAACCGGAATGGCTGCGGGCCAAAGCGCCCGTGGGCGAAAACTTTCACAATTTGAAGAAGCTGGCGCGAGGCCTGGGTCTGCATACGGTTTGCGAGTCGGCACAGTGTCCGAATATAGGTGAGTGCTGGAACCACAAAACTGCCACGTTCATGTTATTGGGCGATATTTGCACGCGACGCTGCGGATTTTGCGCGGTGCCGAAAGGGCGTCCGGAGGCGATTGACTGGGACGAGCCGCGGCGTGTAGCGGACGCCATTGCCACGCTTGGGATCAAACATGCCGTGATTACCAGCGTGAACCGCGATGATGACAATCATGGGGGCGCAAAGATTTTTGCGGAGACGATCCGGCTGGTCCGGGAATTGAGTCCGGAGTGCAGGATTGAGGTTTTGATCCCAGATTTTCAGGGGCTCGATTCGGCGCTGCAAATCGTTTTGGATGCGAATCCCGATGTGCTGAACCATAATACTGAAACGGTGCCGAGACTTTATCGGGCGGTGCGATCGGGAGCGCGATACGAACGCACGCTCGATTTGCTGGCCAATGCCAAGAAGTTTTCGCCGAAGATGGTCACCAAGTCAGGGCTCATGGTGGGCCTGGGCGAAGCGATGGACGAACTGGTCGAAGTGTTTCGCGACTTAGGCACGCGGGGGGTTGATATTTTGACGGTCGGACAGTATCTGCGGCCTTCGAAGGACCATTTGCCGATTGCGCGGTTTTATACTCCCGATGAATTCGTTTATATGAAGCATGAAGCTCTGCGCTTTGGCTTTCGCCATGTTGAATCTGGACCGATGGTGCGGTCCAGCTACCACGCGCATGAGCAGGCCGATTCAACTTCGCGGCCGCAAGAAGTTCAGTAAGGTCGACTACCAGACGCGGCATGCGTTTTGCCGGACCATGGCCGCATCCGCTTTGCAATGGAAAGCCGTCTTTGAACTCAGGCATGTTGCCTACTGCACCGTTCACTCGCCAATCGCCGGGTGAGTGGGGATCCATGGTCACCAGCATGCGGGCAAATTCGTCGGTACGATTCTGGCACCACACATTCGCCCATCCCAGAAAGAAGCGCTGTTGAGCGGTCAGACCGTCGATGGGCGCAGGTTGGGCGTCGGCCATGGCACCGATCAGGGCCATGTAGGCGATGCGAAGGCCGCCATTGTCGGCGACGTTTTCTCCGAGGGTCAACTTACCATTCACCTTTAATTCTGCGACGGCCGGATAGCTGGAGTACTGGTCGGCAACGCATTTGGTCCGGGCATCGAACTCTTTCTTGTCTGACTCGGTCCACCAGTTGCGCAGGTTGCCCTGGCCGTCGAACTGGCTGCCCTGATCGTCGAATCCGTGGGTAAGTTCGTGTCCGATGACGGCGCCCATGCCGCCGAAGTTGATGGCGTCGTCGGCCTGCTTATCAAAGAATGGCGGTTGAAGAATTCCAGCGGGGAACGTGATGTTATTCAATTGGGCGTTATAGGTGGCGTTCACGGTCATAGGCGGGTACGGCCAATCATTTTTGTCGACTGGCTTACCGATTTTATTGAGCTGGCGTTGGAATTCGAATTCGTTGGCGCGCAGGGAGTTTCCTAGAGCATTGCCGCGCACCACCTGGAACGCGCTATAGTCGCGCCATTTGTCGGGGTAGCCGATGCGGTTCCCGATGGCGGTGAGTTTGACCTGGGCCTGTTTTTTGGTGTCAGCACTCATCCAGGTCAGGCTGTCGATGTCGTGGCCCAAGGATTTTTCGAGTGCCTGGACCATCTTTAATGTGCGCTCTTTGCCGTCGGCGCCGAAGGTGAGATCGACATACTTCTGACCGATGGCTTCGCCGAGATCTCCGCTGGCAAAGCGTACGCAACGTTTCCAGCGTGGGGGAAGTTCCTTGGTGCCAGAGAGGATTTTGTCGAAGAAATTGAAATTCTCGTTGACGAACTTCGCGGGCAGCATTGGCGAAGTCGCAGTAATGACGTGCCAACGCAGATAGGTCTTCCAATTGGCGAGAGACTCGCCCTTGACCGCCATACTCATCTGCTTGAAGAAGGCAGGCTCGGTGACGTTGAGGGAGCCGGCGGAGGGCGCTCCAATGCCTTCGAGGTAAACATTCCAGTCGAAGTGCGGGCTGAGCGCGACGAGTTCCTGGGCGGACATCCGGTGATAGACGTTGTTGGGATTACGCCGGCTGGTGAGGTCGAGCGCGCCCTTGGCCAGCGTGGTCTCAATCTTCATCACAACTTTGGCCTCGGCGGCGGCTTTGGCGGGAGTGTCGCCGGCGAGTTCAAACATTTTCTGAACGTGTTGCAGATATTGCTGGCGTAACTCGACAGACTTCGCATCCGTTTTCAGATAATAATCGCGATCGGGGAGGGCCATGCCGCCCTGGTCGGCTTCGGCGATGACCTGAGTGGCGTCTTTAAAGTCCTGATCGGAACCAAAGTTAAAAAACACGCCAACGCCTTTGCGCTGTAGGCGGACGGCTTCGTTCGCCAGGTCTTTCTTGGAATTCAGAGCGTTGATTGCCTGGAGCTCACTTTCCAGCGGACCCATGCCGGCGCCTTCAATCGCGCTCTCGTCCATGCAGGATTCGTAATAGTCGCCAATTTTCTGCTCATTCACGGAGCGCTGCGGATCGGCGGCGGAATATTTCTGCAATATTTCACGCACGATGAATTCGCCGCGCTCTTGCAGTTCGTCGAAGCGGCCCCACTCCGGGCGGTCGCTGGGAACGGGGTTCTGCGCCTTCCATTTATTGCAGGCGTAGGCATAGAAGTCGACGCAAGGGTCGACAGTTTTGTCCAGCATGTCGGCGGTGAAGCGGACGTCACGCTTGGGAGCGTCGTTTGTAGCCGCTGTTTGAGCGTGGGCAAAGCCAGTCAACATCAAAGCGATGAGTGCGAATGTGTGAAATCTCATGCAGCCTCCGAGTGCGGCGGGACACAGATACAGAATTCTACAAATGTAAATAAGTTTGACCTGCCGGCCTTCAGAAAATCTTTAAACGGATTGTCAGATACTTCTTAGGATCTTGCCGGATCGCCTTGATCAGGTCGCGGCCCTCGACCAGTAACTGGTTCGAGTTGTCGTAAAACGACGGATCCTTTAAGAACTTGCCCGCCGATCCCTCTCCGGCTTCGAGCCGGTCGGTGAGGGTGGAGAGTTTGTTCATCGTATTCTGCAATTTATCGGCGAATTCCTGGTCGGTCGCCAGCTTGCCGAGCGCGCCCTTGCCGGCGTTCACGTTATCGGTAAGCTTTTTGGCATTTGCGATTGTGGCATTGGCGTTGTCGTAGAGCGTGGGATCTTTCAACAGCTTTCCGGCAGTTCCTTTTCCGGCGTTCAGGTCGTCGATGATAACGTTCAGCTTGTCGATAGTGGAGTTGGCGTTCTTGTAGAGAGTATCGTCGACCAGGAGTTTGCCGATGCTGCCTTTGCCATTGGCTACGTCGCTGACCACGCCCTGAAACTGTTCGACCGTCGAGTTCAGGCGGTTGTAGAGGCCGGGGTCATAGATGACTTTGCCGATGGAGCCTTGGCCGCTTTCGATGAAGGCCAGAATGCGATCGACACGTTTTTCCAGGCCATCCAAATTCGCCAGCGTGCTCTGGCTGGCACGGACGACGTCCTCGATCTGAGGCGTGTCTTGCGTGGACAGCACATCGCCTTGCTGCACGGCAGGGCCTTTGGCGAGCGCGCTGGTGATGTTGATGTAAGTCTCGCCGAGGACCCCGGAGGTGGAAAGTGTGGCCAGGGAATCCTTATGCAAGCTCGCCAGATAGACGGTGTTGACCTTCATGGTGACTTCGACGGGAGTGAGCTTGCGCGCGGCGTCGGAGACGATGCGAATCTTTGAAACGTTTCCGATGTCGACGCCTTGCAGGCGGACGGGCGCGCCTTGGCGCAGGCCCCCAGCATCATCGACGTAGGAATAGAGAACGATTTTGTGGGTGAAGATGCCGCCGGTACCGCTCATCAAAAGGATCAGGACGGCGAGCGTGATACTGGCGACCGTCACCGTAAGACCCACTTTCAGTTGAGACCACTTCAACTGTTTTTGGCTAGGCACTTGTTCTCCGAACGAATGTCATTCAGCGTCTCCGCGTGGTCAAGAACCTGAGTATTGCCTGCATCATAGCAGAGGAATGCGGGGTGGATCACGCGGGATGGGAAGTTTCTAGAACTGACTGCGACGCGGACTGGGAGGCAGTCCCGTGGCTACTTTCCGTTTCGGCGCCCGGAGAAAGAGTTTGCCCACTCGAGTGCCCCGTTCAGGTGGGAACGGGCGCGCTCCAGCCGGGCCCGGTCGACCAGTAAACGGTCATGCATTGATGGAAGGACGGCTGCGAGATGTTCCAAGTTCCGGCGAAATTCGGAGCGGTGGGAGGCGGGATCCGGATCGTTTTTCAGATCGAGTGTGCGGAGGCAGTCTCCGACCGCGATCAACTGGGCAAGCAGAACATCTAGATGGACCATCGCGGAGCCATTCTGGAAGCGCTGGATTTCGGCGCTGATTCGCAGGTTCGCAGGTCCCAGTTCGTCTTGCAGGCGCGGAGTCTGCATAGGCGTCAGCCCTCGACTCTTCCTGAAAGGGTTGAGGCCTGCGGTTCGGCGGGGTCTGGACGATCCAGTCCCAGCTCCACGGCGGTTGCAGCAAGTTCGCGACGCTCGACTTCGATCCACACCTCTCGCATGGTCAGCAGATCGGTGACTTCCTGGGTGAGCAAACGGACCGAGCCATGGGCTTGGGCCGCGATCAGGTGATTGCGCACCTGATTGTAAAAGGTTTCCAGATTCTGCGTGACGGAGCTGTTGGCCTGCGCGCACAATGCGCTTTGGAGATGGGCCAGGATCAGGATCGCGTGGTTGATCTTATGGGTACGGGCTTCGATGTCGCTGCGCCCCATAGCGTCGATCGCCAGCCTCAGATCTTCGATCAATTGTTCATAGAGCATCACTACCAATCGCACCGGACTTCCCCCTTGTGCCGAAACCTCACGGTACGCGGTGCGTGCAGTTGTCATGGCTATCCTCCGCTCGTCGTTGAATTGCTGGTGGAGGGTTCTAGACCGCCCAACAGGGTTGTGACCGCATTAAGAAGTGAGGGGTAGGCTTGCAAAGAGGCATTCACCGCGCTGAATTGGGCGGTCAACTGGGTTTGCTGGGCCGACAACCGGGTCTCAAAATCGCCGATCTCGGTGGTCAGCGATTGTTGCTGGGTCGTGTTCTCGGCAATGTCCGCGTTCAACACCCCTTCGGTCGGGTCGGTCAAGTTGGTAAGGTCGTTGTTAAAGCTATTGGCGAATCCGGTCTGGGATGCATTTTGAAAGAAATTCTGAAAAGCCGAGGGGTTCGCGGCGATCACGTCGCTCAGGGACTGGCCGCTGGGCGTGGTGCCTACGGTAAGCGTGCCGTCATTGTTCATGTTGATACCGAGAGAGGCCAGGTTCACTAACCCGCTGTTTCCGGATACCGAGTAGGTCACATCGTTGAGCAGGCTGGATTGAAGTGACCGCAAGGCACTGTCGGAACCCAGGGGGCCTTCGGTGTTGGTCGTGGGGTCGACGGTAAACTGCTGATTGATGGCGCTCACTACGGTGTTGTAGGCAGAGACGAAGTTGTTAATCGCATCCGTTGCCTGAGTCACGTCCGGCCCAACGGTAAGTTGAACGTCGGTGCCTGGGTCCGCGCTGGTCAGATTTAAGGTGACGCCGGGGATGTCTCCGGTGAGGGTGTTGCTATGACTGTCAAAAGGTACCCCGTCGATGGTGAGCGCTGCATCGGTACCGCCGAACGGGGCTTCGAAGGTCAGGTTCGTGGGGGGATTGGGAGTGGTGGTAAGAATCGTCGTGTTATTGGTGAATGCCAGATCTCCCGCCGGCCCCTGGGCCTGGCTGGCAAGTGACAGATGATATCCGTTGGCGTCGCTTACCACGTTGGCGGTGACAGCCCAGTTGTTTTGGGTGCTTTGTTGGTTGATGTAGCTGGCCAGCGTATTTAGGGTGTCATTGCTGCCCGCCGTAATGGGGATGTCCTGGACAGTGCCGTTGGCGCCGCCGATTTGCAACTGGATGTCCCCGCTGCTTTGGCCACTGGGCAAAATCGACGTATCGGCACTGGCTAAATCTGCCGTGTTCAGGGTTCCAGTGGTGGCATTGGCGGTAATCGCCAGGGCACCTGGCGTGCCGGTGCTTTGACTGTATATCGCCAGGCGCGCCCCGTTGGCATCGGTTACGACGTTGGCGGTCACTCCCCAGTTTTGCTGGTCGATGTAGGTGGCCAGCGTATTCAGCGTATCGTTTGTGCCGGGGGTAATGGCGATGTCGTGCACGGTGCCGCTGGCGCCTCCCACTTGCAGTTGGATATCACCGCCGGTTGCGCCGCTGGGCAGAAAAGAGGTATTGCCGTCGGTCATGGGCTGGGTGTAGAGCGTGCCGGTAGTGGCGAGACTGCTGACCACAATCTGATGATTTCCCGCAACCGCGGAAGTATCGGCGGTCGCGCTGAGGATGTTCGGCGCGGAAGAGGACGCCTCCATGGCCGCTAGCGGGCCGGTGACGTCGTTCAAAGATTGCACGGCGGTCTGCAGGTTGGTGAGATTGTTGTTCATGCCGAGCAATAACCCGGCCTGGGTCGACAGGTCGGCTTGCTGCTGTTCCCAGACTTGTAATTCGCCAGACTCATTGCTCAGGACCTGGCTGACCAGGGAAGTGATGTCCAGACCGGTTCCGTTCAGCAAAGTTGCGGGATTAAGTGTGATTCCCATCGATGGGCCCTCCCTTTGGCTTGGCAGCGGTGGCGCCCGATAGCGGGCTCATCCGCAGCATTTGTTGCTGGATCGAATGGATGAGATTCAGCATTTGCTCGCTCGGTACTTGCACGACCAGGTCTCCCGACCTACGGTCTACGAAATGGTAGACGGGGACCTCTTGGACCGCCGAGATGTCGTAGTGCACTTGCACCTCCTCCGGTGAAGGCAAAACTCCGGAAGAGCTGGCTGGAACGGTTGTGTTTTCCGCGTTTGGGTCGGTTCCCAATGTGGTCTCGGACGAGGCGGGGGTGTGCCTTGGCAAGCGTTCATTCTCCGCCATCACGGGGACGAATTGGACCGGTACGGTAGCCATCTCAGGACACGGCCAGAAAGAAAAGAGGGCGGACGGGCCGCCCTCGTTTGGTCACTGGTTACTGGATCAGCTTCAGTACGAGTTGCTGCATTTGGTTGGCTTGGGACAGAGCGGCCACGCCGGTCTGTTCCAAAATCGAATACTTGGTCAAGTTGGCGACGGTCGACGGGATGTCGGCGGCGGTGATGCCATCTTCGGCTGAGGTCAGGTTCTGCACCTGGGCATTGATGACGTTGCTGGCGCTTTGCAGCCGGTTGATGCTGGCCCCCAAGGAACCGCGCATACTGGCCACATTCTGAATTGCCTGATTGATGGAACTGAGGGCATTTTGTGCATCGCCCTGAGTCGATAGAGCCGTGGTCGCCAGATCGACAGGATTTGCGCCGTTGCCGTCCGCAATACTGGTCGAGCTGATGGCCCCGATTCCTACGGTGATGGCGCTCGACCCTTGCGAGGTCGAATCGCTCAGGTAAATGCTGGTCAGTTCCGGTCCGGTGGAGGTGGAAAACGGGCCCAGCACCGCGCCATTATTGGTCATGGTGCCAGAAATGGTCGGGGAAGCGGTGGGATCGCTGGTATCGGTAATGACCAATGCGCCGTTATTGAGTTGTGCCGCGAAGCCTTCCTGCGAGTTGTCGACGGCAGTAATCAGCTGTTGCACCGTCAAACCACCATTGTCGGTAACGGTAACGTGGCGAGTGTTGTCGGCGGAGGTAACGGTGATGGTCTTGGATGACCCGGCCGTTCCCGTGAAAGCGCCCAGGACGGTGTGCGGATCGGTCGTCAGAGTACCGGCGACAGTCGGTGCCGTGGTGTTACCGATAGCCGTGACCACCAGGCTGCCGCTGGCAACGCTTGCCGTGTACTGTCCGGTGGCGTTGACCGCGTCGACCAGGTTCTGCATGGTGTCGGTGGCTCCCGCAGTGTACACCAGGTTGCCGTTGATGGTGAGGGTGTCGCCAGTGGGAGGGTTGCCGCCGGAAAGCAGCGCGGAGTTCAGGCTGAGGCCGCCGTCGGCGCTGGTGGCAAAGCCGCCCTGGCCGCCCAAGGTGGTGTTAGAGGTAAGGTTGACTGCAGTACTGGTTGAGTCGCCGACGTTTTGGAACACCTGCCGGCTGTTGTAAGTGGTATTGGAGCCGATGCGGTTGACTTCAGCCAGGATGGAAGAATACTCAGCCTGAATGGCAACCCGCTGACTGTCGGATACCGTGCCGTTGGCGGACTCAGTGGCCAGGGTGACGGCTTGGTTGAGCAGCGTGGTGACCTGGGCGAGGGCGCCATCGGCGACTTGCAGTTCGCCGACGCCGTCATTGGCGTTGCTGGCGGACTGGGTCAGAGCGGAGATGTTGGCTTCCAGTCCGTTGGCGATGGCCAAACCTGCCGGGTCATCTGCTCCACTGTTGATGCGCATGCCAGAGGACAACTGCAACAGTGTGGACTGCAAATTACTGTTGGTGATTCCTAATTCATTTTCTGCGGCCAGGGAGGCCGGGTTGTTCAGGATACTTAACATAGTGAAATTGCTCCTTTTGAGTTGGAATTGGTTCGGCCTTCCCCGGAACCGTCCCGCTCAGGTGCTGCGGTGATCCTGTTCCCTGTCTCGCGACCGGAACCTTCTTTTTTTGCCTTCAATGCACACATCGACAGAAGCAGAACGACCTTTAGATGATGGGGTCCTGGAACGTCTACACTCTGGTAACCGGCAAGGGAGAACGCCGCGCAAGACCGGGACTGCCCCGCCGATGTAGGAATCAACCAGTTTGAGGGAAGTGTGCGAGGTGCCCGGCATGGTGCAGCTGACCCGTTTGAACAATAGCGCCCTTATGGTGAATTCGGACTTGATCAAATTCGTGGAGCAAGCTCCCGACACCGTGATTACGCTGGTGAATGGTGAAAAAATTCTGGTGCGCGAAAACTCTGATGAAGTGGTTCAGCGGATCGTGAGTTTCCGCCAGGCCGTTTTACGCGGGCTCTTTCGTTCTCCGGATTTCGCCGCCAATGCGCTTCGCCCAAAGGATTCCCTCGCGAGGTAGCCATCCGTGGATAAGGCAACTTGGAGCGGCGTGGTTCTCGGAGTGGGCGGCCTGTTGGGAGGGTTGCTTCTGGAGGGCGGGCGGGTTTCGCAGGTTGTGCAGCCCACCGCGGCCATGATCGTCTTTGGCGGTACGGCGGGCGCGGTATTGATTCAATTTCCTTTGCCGGTGGTCGGCCAAGCCATGCGTTATCTGGCGCGGGTGTTTTTTCAACCCAAACAGGACCCGCAAGCCACGGTGCAGGAGTTGGTGCGATACGCGAATCAGGCGCGCCGTTCCGGCATTGTTTCGCTGGACGCTGAGTTGGAGCATATCGAGGAACCTCTCTTACGAAAATGCCTGATGCTGGCTGTCGATGGCACCGAGCCCCAGGAATTACGGAACATCATGGAGCTCGATATGGAGAACCAGGCCGAGCGCGAAGAGAAAATTCCGCAGGTATTTGAATCGGCAGGCGGGTTTTCTCCGACTATCGGCATCATCGGGGCGGTCATGGGACTGATCCAGGTCATGCAGCATCTGGACAAGATTGACGATGTGGGCCGCGGCATCGCCGTGGCATTCGTTGCCACCATTTACGGTGTGGGATCGGCCAACCTGTTTCTGCTTCCCTCGGCCGGTAAGTTGCGAATCAGGATTCGAGAAGAACAGATTGTGCGCGAAATGACTCTGGAAGGCGTGGTGTCAATCCTGGAGGGCATGAATCCCCGAATCCTCGAAACCAAGCTGTTGGGGTTTCTGGCTGAGGGACAATCGACAAAGGAAGATCCGGGAGCGGACGGCGCAATTTCCCATGCGGCCGGGTTATGAAGCGCAGGAAACGCCAGCGGATGCATGCCAATCATGATCGCTGGCTGGTTTCCTACGCCGACTTCATTACTCTGCTTTTCGCTTTCTTTGTGGTGCTGTATTCGGCCGCCCAAGTGGACAAGAAGAAAATGGGGCAGCTTGCGGAAGCCATTCAAGTGGCCTTTGGCCACCTCGATACTTCAGCGACCTCTTCGTTGCCGGTAATCCTTCAAACCTCGCCGATCGCCGCCGTGAAACCTGCATCGCCGCCGCCCGTTCTTCCCGATACAACCGAGGGAGCCGACTTGCAGGCGCTGCGGCGAGAACTGGAGGAGGCCTTGTCAAAAGAGATCGGCAGGGGAGAGATCTCGATCCGCGATTCCTCGCAGGGCCTGGTGATCAGCCTGCAAGAGATTGGTTTTTTTGAAAGCGGGTCCGCCGACATGAAAGCCAAGTCCCAGTCCGCCATGAGCAACATCGCTGCCTTGCTTTCGCAGCGGCAATACTCGATTCGCATTGAGGGTCATACCGATAACATTCCAATTCACAACCTACAATTCCACTCCAATTGGGAACTATCGACGGCCCGAGCAATCGAGATGGTGCAGCAGCTCATCACGCGATATCAATTTGCTCCCGAAATGCTTTCCGCCGCCGGCTACGCCCAGTATCACCCGGTCGCGAGCAACGAAACCGAGGCGGGCCGCGCCAAGAATCGGCGGGTCGACATCATCATTGTAGGTGCGCGGAGCCGTGGCCGGCGGTGAGCAAGTCGTTGCCATCACCTTGTGAAACCTCAAGCCGCACCGTATTTAGCCGATAGATAGATTGTCGGCAGGATTCACTGGGCTGGCTGAAACTTATCGTCTATTAGGAAGTCGAATGATGGAGACTGCGCCCTTGACCTCAATGCCAGGTGTGCCCGCCGGAGCGCCTGACCCGCAACTGATCAAGATCCGCGACGTGATTTATCAGGTCGCGGGAATCTTCCAGCCCGACAATAAGTTCCGATTGCTGGAAGATCGCTGTGCCAAGCGCATGCATGCTCTCGGAGTTTCTACTTTTCGGGAATATTACGAATGCCTCACGGTTAAACCCATCCGGCAGACCGAGCTGGTCAACCTGCTGAATGAGATTACGATCGGTGAAACCTGTTTTTTTCGCAACCCTCCGCAGCTTGATTCCGTTCGCAACATTGTGCTTCCGAAGATTCTTGAGGCCAGGTCCAAACTGCCGTTGCGGCATCTTCGCATCTGGAGCGCAGGTTGCTCCACCGGGGAGGAGCCCTACACTCTCAGCATCATGTTGCTCGAAGAATCTGCCAACCGGTTAAAAGGCTGGACTTTTGAGATCCTGGCCACCGACCTCAACGAGCGTTCGCTTGCCCACTGCAAGCAGGCGGTGTATGGCACTTACAGTACCCGTAATTTGACGCCGTATTACCGGCAAAAGTACTTCATCGCGCACGGGGACGATTTGCAGGTGGTTCCGGAAGTGAAGGCCAAGGTGAGTTTCAGCCGAGTGAATCTGTCCGACGATTCCCGCATGGCGTTCATGAAGGGGATCGATCTGATCCTGTGCTGCAATGTTTTGATCTATTTCGACGGGGTTTCCAAACGGCGAGTGATCCAGCACTTTTATAACAATCTGATGGGGCACGGCTATCTGCTGCTGGGACACTCGGAATCGCTGTATGGAATCAGCGATGACTTCAAACTGGTGCATTTACCGTCAGCCACGGCTTATGTGAAAGCGGAAAAAAGACAGATCATGCGCTGAGAGAACTATGACCACGATCAACAAAGACGAGTTGCTGAATCGACTGCAAGCCATGGACAAAATGCCGACCCTGCCGGTCGCGCTGGCGCCGCTGCTTCGTTATCTCGAACAGCCGATTGAAAACCTGGAAGTGCAGGAAGTGGTCGATCTCATTTCTCGCGACAAGTCACTGGCGGCGCAATGCTTGCAGCTTGCCAACTCACCTCTGTTCGGACTGTGGCGAAACGTGGACTCGGTCCGCGGGGCGGTAGTTGCTCTCGGCATGCAAAGAATGCGCGACATTGCAGTCTCATGTTCGGTGTTCAAACTCACCCCGAACGGCAAGACCCAACTCGATCCCACGGTCTTTTGGGAGCACTCCCTGGGCTGCGCGCTCGTATGCCGGCGTTTTGCCCACAAGATCGGCTTCCCGGACCCGGGGAAGGCCTATCTCGCAGGGCTTTTGCACGACATCGGAATCATTGCAAATCTCTGGATTGTTCCCCAGGAATTCGGGCGCGCTCTCGATTTGGCCCGTACGCAACACATCCCATTGCACGAGGCGGAACTCAGCGAACTGGGAATTACGCACTGTGATAGCGGCCGCATTATCTCAGAGAAATGGCACCTGGCCCCGGATTTGGCCGAAGCGGCAGGTTGCCATCATTTTCCGCAGGACGCAACCTGCGATCGAGCTCTAGTGGCATTAGTCTCGCTTAGCGATTTGCTTTGCCGTATGGGTGCATTGGGATACGGATTCACCGAAGAGCGGCAGGTGGATTTTAGCGAACAACCCGCATTGGCCATTCTGCTGCAAGAATACCCCGTGCTCAACGAACTTGACTGGGCGCTGTTGACTTTCGAACTGGAAGGGTACCTGGATGAGGTACACCGCCTAGTGACATCGTTCTACCGTCCACAATAAATCGTTGACACCGTCTGTGGCTGGCAACTGCCAGTGTGCTGCGCAAGTCTGACGGCTTGCAGCTTCGAGCCACCACGGCCGGCATTTCCGAAAAGAAGAAAACTGCGTAGATCTGTGCTGCGGTCAGACTTTCTCAACCATGCGCTGCCGTTGTTCCTGCCTGCGCCGATATTGCTTAAATGCAGTGCCTGGCGCGATCAAAGACTTCTTCGATTTTGTCCAGGAGATCGGCGGCAGAGAATGGCTTGGGCAGGTAAAACATTTGTTTCTCCCTGAGTCGATTTCGTGCGACTGTGTTCCACATATGCCCGGAAATCAGGACTACTTCGAGGGCCGATTCACTTTTTCGCATTTCTTTGGCCAGGTCGTACCCATTTCTTCCGGGTAGCGATACATCCGAAATCAGCAGGTCGATGGTCGTGCCGTGCTTCCTGAAAAGAGACATCGCATCCTCGGAGTTCCCGGCCGCATACACGGTAAACCCTGCTGCCTCAATCACGTCGGACGTGATTTCACGAAGAAAAGCCTCATCTTCGACCAGCAACACAGTCTTTTTCTGCGGCGCGCGCGCCGCGGTTGCCGCTAAGTAAGTAGGCTGTACTGCCGCTTGCGTCAGGTCTGTTGAATTCATCTGCTTCGCCTTTCAGGCAGATGCAGTGCAAATGAATGCCCATCGAGAACTAATCTCGGAGTGCGTGGCAACCATATGGTTCTAAAAGAGTCGGGTTTGCCAGGTGCGCTGGAAGGAGTCGCCACCGACGAATCGATCTTCCGCATGGCCAGTTTCGGGAAAACTTGAAGGTGGAAACGGGAATTCGGTTCCGAAAAGGGCGACGGGCCGGGATTTACCGTCTCAGGGAAGGCGGCTCAAGATGGTCTCGTGAGGATCGATTACGACCTTTCGTGTACCTATCGGAGCCACCAACCGGAATGGTGTCTCGGTTCCATCCGCAAAAATCCGACCGAGGAAGATCTGTTTTCCTGCACTCAACGCATAAAGAGGAACCGGGGTGACCAGGTCGTCGGGGCAGTCCTTCTGCATCAGGATCCCGCTTACCGTTGTCGATCCGGTTTTATCCAGAAACTTCAATTGCTTGAATTCGTAGCGGGGAATTGCTACCCCATTGATCCATCCGTCGAAGAACCAGTCCAGAGAAGGGCGGCCCTCGAATCGCATGGAAGGCGGAAGTTCTTCTTCAAAGACCGCGAGCAAGTCGCGGGTCGTGATTGCCCTTCCGTCATATCGGTCACGCAACCGGCGTAGGGCGCGCACGAAGGGCTCGTCCGAGGCCGTTTCTGTCTTCCCGTTGTGTTCAGCATCCCGCAACATGCCACGAAGCATGTGAAATAACCAGGTACCCCGGCCATAGCTGATCGCGGTATATCCCGAGGGAAATTCCGAGCAAGACAACCGCACCCCTAAACTCACCGGACCGTCGCCTGTCAAAGGTTTATCGGAGTCGTCTGGGACGAGCAGATCGCTGCGGTACTTTGCGAGGATGGCGTGAAATTGCGCTGGATTCTGGGTCTCAAGCAGCATCAGGGAACTGTAATTCGCCAGGGCTTCCACCCACCACTGGTCGCGATATCCGGTCCAGCTCACCGAATCCCCCCACCATTGATGGGCTGTTTCATGGGCGATGACTTGCTTCAGAATCGCCTTGTCGACATCCGGCATGTGTAATTGTGAAATCTCGTCGCGGTTCAGAAATGCCAGGCTTGAAAGGAAGATGAGTCCAGGCCAGCCTTGACTCTCCGCACCCGGGATTTGGGTTAGCGCCAACCTGCTGAAAGGATATGCCCCAAAGCGGCGCGAGAAAAATTCAACGGCGGCTGCCGAAGATTCCGCTACGCTTTGCGCATTGCGCGCCGGAGAGGGGCCATTTGGAAATTGCACCACACGTTGAGAAACTTCGCCGGTTCCTCCAGGAATTGGAGTATTACTCGACGGTTTAGCAAAGTAACGTTCAAGGGTTGAGGTGGCATACGCCTCTACGACAACCGGTCCTGCGAGCGCGCTTCCCCGCTGATACTTGCCAAGGTTGAAGCCCGCGACCGGGATGGGACGCTCGGAAACCCAGCGGTTGTGTTGTTCGCCGGCTTGGGGATCCGGCTGCTTGCGTTGCTCTGAGGATGCCTCATGCGCGCCGTCATCGGTAATCTTCCCAGTCGCAATCAAAGTCCAATCCGCTGGGTACTGGAAACGCAGATCGAAGTTGGCCATCACCAGCCCACGATTGGGATACCAGGTTCCTCGCGCACCGACATAGAGCAGTCCGGGGCCTGCTTCGGAGAGCACGTCTCCGGCGTAGGTAAATCGGAGATCAAAGGTTTGGCCTTTGCGCAAAGGCCCAGGGAAAACGACGGCTACAAAATCGTTCCCGCGACGGGCGAGTTGAGTGCCTTCAATGGCGGGGTTATGAATGAATTCGACCGGCTGACCGTCGGCTTGAACACTGGTGATCCGAAGAGAACGCGATAGTTCGAACAACAGTGCGCGGTCACCACCGCGTTGCACCGCAACGCGCAGGATGGCCTCAGATTCAATCCGCGTCGGCGGAGTGACCCGGGTCTGGATTTTGTAATCAGTGATGCTCACCACGTCCGGAATGCCGGAACTCGAATCCCGCGGCGAATCGACTTTATTGCCGGCTTGGGGCCGCGGCACGACAAACGAAGTCCACAAATCGTAATAGTTCACTCCATTGATGGTTTTGAGTTGTCCGGCCCACACCGGCTCAACCGCAGTGGAGTCGAAATTCGCATCGAACGAGCCTAACTTCCGGCCCTGAACTCGGGCGTGGAGCATTTGATCGCTTCTGTCTTCGCCAATCTGGCGGCCGGTTTGACCAGCAACCGGCAAGTCCCGGCTAAAAGTCATCAGCAACCTTAGAGCATCGCCGTCAGCCAGGCTGCGCGCCGTGTTGTCCCATTTGGAAACGAAATCAGCACTACCCTCTGTGGGCTTCAAATAGGGCTGCAACTCAACAAAGGTGTTGTCGTTGAAACGCAGGTAGATGCTCGCGAAACTTTCCTCGAGAATCGCCCCATTTGTAAAAAGGGCCATAGAAGCGCGTTCGGTGCGGTCCGGCGGAGTGAGAAGGATTTCGCCTTCCCCTTCGAAAAACGCTCCGGTTACATGGCCACCCACATCCTGAGTGAATGCGATGGTGCCGTCATCCAGCGTGATGTGTAAGGCGCTGCGGTCCAGCGTCACATCCCGAAGACGGTAGACTCGGGATTTGTCGAGACCAACGCTACGGAGCTGAAGGTAAAGGCTTTCGGCCGGTCCGAGTTGGATAGGCGGGCTCTTGCCGACCACACGGAGCTCGGAACCGGACGAGCGGGGAAGGGTTTTGGGCCGGAGCCAGCCTCAAAGCACATGCCCCGCATTAAAATCGCCGCCATCAACGGCCAGATATCGTCTCGCCTTAATTACCTTGGTCACTACGCCAACGGTCCTCCGTCTCATAGAATGCGCCTGAGTGCGAGTCGCTGTCACGTCATTCTTCTTGTCGGTCTGCTGGGTGCTCGCGTGCTCCGCGGGCGCTGCCGCGGAAATCATTCATCTGAAGAATGGCAAGACGATTTGGGCCGACCAGGTCCGCGAGAAGGGCAACCATCTTGAGTACGATGTAGGCGACAGTACATTCGCCATTCCTGCCAATCTAGTGGAACGCGTTGAAACAGGCGTAGTTCAGGGCACCACATCTCCCGGGCCGAATTCCAAAGATGTGCAGGATTTCCCGGCCGCTCCCCTTTATCAGCCTTCGATTGAATCTTCGAAGTTAACGGAACGGATTATTCACGGCGGTAAAGTCGACCCGGACGCGCTGACTGCGCTCGAAGAAGCCGGCAATTCCGACGACTCCGCCAACGGCTACTTTATTGCTGGCAGGCAAGAATTCGAGGGCGGAAACTTCGCCAAGGCCCGACACTATCTTGAAGCCGCGCTGCGCTACCAGCCCGATAACCCGACGTTCCTCAATTACTACGCCTCACTGCTGGTAAGGACCGGAAGCGCCATGCAAGCTCTGAGCTATGCCGAGCGCGCAGTCCGCAATGCTCCGGACTCTCCGGACGCATTGACCGTTTTAGGTTACGCGCAATTTTCAGCTGACCGATACGAAGGATGCGATTCAAACCTGGAAGCGTTCGCTTACCTTGCGGCCCGATCCGCTGGTTGAACAATATTTGAAGAAGGCCGAACGTGAGTCCAGTGCGGAAGCGAATTATTCGGAGCGCGAAAGCAATCACTTCGTCCTGAAATTTGAAGGCACAGCGACCTCCGACGCTTTGCGCGAGCAACTCCTGTCAACGCTTGAATCTGAATACGACGATCTGACGCGCGATCTCGGAGTCGCTCCCCACGACAGCATTTCCGTGGTGTTGTACACAGATCAGGTCTTTTTCGATGTTACCCAGGCGCCATCCTGGACGGGAGCGGTCAATGATGGAAAGCTGCGAATCCCGATTCGCGGAGTCAACTCCGTGACGCCAGAGTTAGCACGAGTGTTAAAACACGAACTCGCACATTCCTTTATCAACCAGCTCTCCGCCGGGCGCTGCCCACAATGGCTGAATGAAGGTATAGCCCAGGCACTCGAACCGAAGCAGGTGACGAACGGCCGGCTGCTGGCGGAGATGTTTCGTACTCAGCACGAGATCCCACTCAATGCCATGGAGGGAAGTTTCATGAGTATGTCGCCGGTGCAAGCTGCCGTCGCCTATGACGAATCCCTCGCAGCTGTGCAATTCATCAATGATTCTTATGGAATGGCGGACCTGCAACGAGTGTTACAACGTCTGAGTGAAGGCAGTTCCCCGGAAGCGGCGCTGCGGGCAACCATCCACTCCGGCTACGGCCAGCTTGAAGCCGACCTCGGCAAGTACCTTAACGACAAGTATCCGAACTAGTCCGCGAAATTCCTGCGTATCCGCTTACTTCTTCATTCTGGCGATTGGTTGGATGGTCCTTATGGGGGCCAATTGTTCAGCCGTTTCAAAGATCGGTTCAATGTCGATCGGGATTTCGTGTAAACCGTCCAGGGCCTTTTGCAGTGCAGGCCGAATGTGTCCCATCTCATCCAATAATTTCTTGGCTGCGGCGTAGTCGCCTTGGGCTTCGATGGTCAGAAGGTCATGGTCAAGGTCGGCAACTGCGCTCTTTACTTTTTCAAGGTCGACAGAATAAGTCCCATCGGCATTTTGACGGAAGGCGCCCCGGTCGCTGAGGAAATTAAATTGGACAGCCATGCCTTTGCCATGGGCGTCAGAAAGGCCAAAGCGTAGAGTGCGGAACGAGGATGCCAAGTACGTTGTGTAGAGCTGCCGCTGCGCATTCTCGTCAAAGGGAAGCACGGTGCTCAGCCCCATTGGCTGGGCATGGTCCATCATGTACTGCAGAGCAAAGAGGCCGGTGACATCTGCTTTCGCTTCTTCGATGGCGCCGTAAAGGTCTTTGAGTTCCTCGCGAGGAGTAGTATCACGGCCTTGAACTTTAATTTGATGCGGCCCCAGGCCGTGCATCAACTCATGGGCCAGAATGTGTGTAAAAAATAATTCAAAGCTCACGTCCGCAACGGCTGCTGGCGTCAACGTGTTTTGGGCAATCGGCAAAAGCACACTGTGGAACTTGGCTTCTTGCACGTTTTTCAACATCACCCGCTTGCTTCCCTTTTGCTGGACAACGCGGTCATCGTTGGGCAGATTGTAGGCGGCGGTTTGTACTCCGTGGGCGCCATCGCCTGCACTCAGGATCTGATCGACGACGCGAATGGGAGCGGACGACCCAAGTTTTGAATTGCGGTATTTCGGATCGATCGGCAAATTGTTCTCAATCTCTTGCAAGTGCTTGGTGAAGGCCGCGAGTTTGGCACTCTCCGCGTCATCTCTAAGATTCACATAGGCTTCGAAGGCGGCTTTGTATCCGAAGAGTTCGTCATTGTAGGTTTCATACGGCCCGATCGTGATATCTAAGGGGGCATCAAGGTCCATCCACGCCATATCGCTCAAGTAATAGTCGTTGGAGAGAAAAGCGTCCGCTCGCAGGCTGAGGAATTTCTTCAGCGAGTCATTTTCAGTCAAGGATGCGGCTTGTCGCAGCAACTGTGCTGCCTTCGCTAGATCGTCTCCATATTCTTTGCTGTATGGGACTGAGGTCAAGCTGGCCTTCGGGCCGGACTTCACC
Organism: Terriglobales bacterium; assembly: GCA_963700175.1. GTDB lineage: Bacteria > Acidobacteriota > Terriglobia > Terriglobales > Acidobacteriaceae > DASVWZ01. Next base: position 1,394,407 of record CAVOWN010000015.1, on the reverse strand, counting down.
CGTCGAATCACGGTGAAGAAGCTCTTTGCCTGCTCCCGGTCGGCCGCTGAGAGCAACGCCAGCCAGCTTTCAAATTCTTGCTTGCTCATGTCCTCAGGATAGAAATTCGCTCCCATCGGCTTGCGCACCGGAACACCCGGTAGAAATGCCTTGAAATCGTCCAGATCGGACCACGGCCCTTTATTGATCCAGAAATAGCGCAGCCGGGCTCGGCCGAGGGGGGTCGCGTCTTTCTGGAGCTGTTTATAAAGGTCGACGTCTCCGCTCCATAACTGGCGCATGTAAATATCATTGCAAAGCCTGGAGGCCTCGATGAGCTTTACCAACGCCTGGCGGTCACCCGACGACAGCGCGGAGGTGTCCACTCGGAGTGGGGTCGGGGCGAACCGGCCAACCATCTTCTCCAGTTGCGCCTGGTCCGGCATCGTGGAGGCTGGGCCTTCTTGTTGTCCGTGCATACTCATACACAATAAAGGTATAGCGAACAAATATAAAAATACCCGATGGCAACTGATCGTCATTCGAAAACCCCCGGCTCCCAGGGGCGTGAAAACCCAGCGATGGGAGCCGACCATCATATCAGCAGGGCCCCTGGCACCGCGCTCCCGCCACGCGGTACAATCTCAATAATCGTCATCCCGCTGTCCTCATGCAGCGCGCCGGTGAACTCCGGAGGTTCAATTATGCGAAAACTGCTTCCCGTGTCCTTGTGTTTGGCCCTTGTGGCCATTGCGCCTTCTCTTACCGCCGATACAGTCGTCGAGGAAATCGTGGCGCGCGTCAACAATCAGATCATCACCCGAACGGAATACATACGCAGCCGGGACGAACTGAAGAAGGAAGCGCAGCAGCAGGACCCAGTGAATGCGGACAAGCTCATTGCAGACAAGGACAAGGATGTGTTGCGCGACCTGATCGACCAAAATCTTTTGCTGGACAAGGGCAAAGACCTGGGGATCACCGCCGATACCGAAGTGGTGAAGCGGCTCGACGAAATGCGCAAAGACATGAAGCTGGACACCATGGAAGACCTTGAAAAGGCAGCCCAATCCCAGGGCGTGTCCTTTGAGGAGTTCAAGCAGAACCTGCGCAACCAGATCATTACGCAGCAAGTGATCAGCCGTGAGGTAGGACAGAAGCTGAATCTGGGCAAAGAAGATATCCAGGCGTTTTACGACCAGCACCAAAGCGATATGGAACAACCGGAGCAGATCAAGCTCAGTGAGATCCTGGTTTCTACGGAAAAAAAAGATCCCAGCAAAGACGAAGCCCAGATCTTGCAGGCGGCCCAAGCCAAGGCAGACGACTTGCTGGCCCAGATTCGCAAAGGCGCCGCATTTGAGGATGTCGCCAAGAAGGATTCCGACGGTCCGAGCGCGGCGCAAGGCGGCGACTTGGGATTGTTTAAACGTGGGACCTTGGCCAAGGAACTGGAAGACAAGACTTTTTCCATGAAGCCGGGTGAGGTTTCCGACGTCATTCGTACAAAACAAGGCTTCATTATATTGAAGGTCGTCGATCATCACAATGCCGGCGTCCCTCCGCTGAAGGACATTGAAGGCAAAGTCCAAGATGCGGTTTACATGCAGAAATTGCAGCCTGCGCTGCGTCAGTATCTTACTAAGCTGCGCGAGGATGCCTTCATCGATATAAAGCCCGGATACACGGACGCGGGCGCCAGTCCCAACGAAACGAAACCCGTGGAAACAGCTTCGAAGGATGTGGGGGCCAAGCCTCTCAAAAAGAAAAAGAAGTTCGGGCTGTTTTAGGTTAAGCTGGCGTTCAGCCTTGTCGGATCTTAGTCGCCGATCGGTAGGTTGACGGTCAGGCTGCCATATTCTATGAAAGAATTCTTTCTCTGCGATTGTCTTCAGCATGAAAACGAAGTTATTACTTCGAACTTCGTCGTGATTTCGAAGCAGATCAAACCCAAGAAAACCGGCGAACCCTACCTTGCTTTAAGCCTGGGTGATCGCACTGGCCAGATCGAGGCCAAGATGTGGGACAACGTTGAGGACGCAATCGGCGCCTTCGAACAGGACGACTTTCTCAAGATCAAAGGACTGCTGAACAAGTACAAGAACCGTTTCCAGATCACGATTCACAAGCTGCGTAAGCTGGGCGACAGCGAAATCGATTTCTCAGACTATCTCCCCAAGACCACCAAAGACATTGGGGAGTTATGGAAGACTCTGGCCGGTTTCGTTGCTACCATGAAAAATCCTCACCTGAAGGCCTTGGTGGAATCGTTCATGGCCGACCCGGAGATCGCGGAAGCCTATCGCAACGCTCCCGCCGCCAAGACGCTGCACCATGCATATATCGGGGGCCTTCTGGATCACGTAGTTTCACTTTTCCGGTCCTGCGACTTGATGTGCCAGAATTATCCGCAGATTAACCGCGACGTCCTGTTCACCGGCGCCTTCCTGCACGATATTGGAAAGATCCACGAACTGACCTATAACCGCTCGTTTTCATACAGTACACGCGGGCAGTTGCTCGGTCACATGGTCATCGAACTTGGAATGTTGCAAGCCAAACTGAACAAACTCCCGGATTTTCCGCCAGAGTTAAAAACGCTGATTGAACACCTTATTATCAGCCATCACGGAGAGTATGAGTTCGGTTCTTCCAAGCTGCCCATGTTTCCTGAGGCGCTCATGCTGCATTATCTCGACGACCTTGACTCCAAAATGGAAAATATGCGCGCCAGCTTTCAGCGGGAAGCCGATTCGGGAAGCGCATGGACAGGTTACAATTCGTCTCTGGGAAGGCCGTTGTTAAATACGGAAAAATATCTGGCCAAAGCGGAAAGTGAAAGATTGGAAGCAGCCGTCGCCCCGCCTGAAACTTCAGGAGCGCAAAGTTCTCAGCCTGCCCTGTCGTTAGAACTCGAGATGCAAGACGATAAACCCCTCGCGCGGTCTGTGTCCGCGGATTCATCCGCGAGCCAAGAGTGACCCGCGAAGGATTTAACATTAACTAAGATCGTCGAACGCGAAGTTTGTGCAGCTTCGTCTTTTCTGACAAACCAACGCCGTGGAGGCAACTATGCGATCCCGTTTGATGGCACTCAGTCTAGCAGTCGTTCTTTCGCTGTTTCATTTCGCTTGCACCAGCAAGCCCACCCCTCCTGCTTCAGATGACAGCACTAGTTCAAGTGCTCCGGCCAACACGACTGCAAGCAGTATGAGTGAGTCCTCCCAGCCGCGGCGGCGTGAAGAGAAGCCAGCGCCCGCACCCGCACCCCAGCCTATCGTTATACCTGCTGGAACAGCGCTTACGGTGCGCCTGGGCAGTGCCGTTGGCTCGAAAATTAGCCAACCGGGGCAGTCTTTCTCGGCGTCGCTCTCTGATCCTGTCCAGATAAATGGCGCAAACGTGATTCCGGCGGGAGCGACCGCGAGCGGAACCGTGGTCGACGCGAAGCCGCTGGGCCGCTTCGCGGGTGGCGCAAGTCTGTCGCTGAAACTTACCTCAATCAATGTCAATGGACAGCCCATGACGATTGCGACTTCAAGTGTTGTGCAAACCGCAAAAGGCAAAGGTAAACGCACAGCCGTGATGGCCGGGGGGGGCGCTGCGTTAGGCGCGTTGATTGGCGGACTGGCGGGCGGCGGAAAAGGCGCAGGTATCGGAGCACTTGCCGGAGGTGGCGCCGGAACCGGCGGAGCGGCCTTTACCGGCAATAAAGATATCGTCCTTCCCGCCGAATCCGCCTTGACGTTTACACTCTCTCAACCTCTCACGGTGAACCCGTAGGAATCTCTCATCGCAGCGGGCGCATTCGTGAAATCGCGCGGAGGCGCTCGCTCTTGGGATCTTTCGCATGCTCGATTTCAAGCCCTTTCGGCTGCTTACCTTCGATTGTTATGGCACGTTGATTGATTGGGAAACAGGCATTTTTTCGGCACTACGCCCCATTTTGCACGAACATGGGAAGGCTGTTTCGGATTCGACGCTGCTCGAACTTTATGGAGAATTCGAAGCCCAGGCGGAAGCGGAACAATACCGAAGTTACCGTGAAGTCCTGCAATCCGTGGTGTGCGATTTCGGCGAACGCCTTGGCTTCAGGCCCTCACCAGCGCAACAACGCTCGCTTCCCGACTCCCTCCGACACTGGCCGGCCTTTCCCGACACTCAGGAAGCTTTGCGAAAACTGCAAACTAAGTACGAGCTTGCCGTGATTTCCAATATTGACGACGATTTGTTTGCCATGACGCTGCCGAAGCTCGGCGTGGAATTCCGTGAGGTCATCACCGCGCAACAGGCGGGTTGCTACAAGCCCTGCCTGAAACTCTTCCGCATGGCCTCGAAACGTTGCGGTATTTCGCCGGAGCATTGGCTCCACGTGGGACAAAGCATCTATCACGACGTAGTTCCCGCCAAGTCTTTGGGCATCGCGACCGTGTGGGTAAACCGTCCTTCGCCGCGTCAGGGAGTGGGCGCTGTCAGACCTGCATCGGAAGAACCGGATCTTCAAGTCCCGGACTTGAAAACCCTCGCCGATCTTGCTTGTGCTCCCTGATCCGTGCGCCTTTTGCTCGTCACCCGTTAGCCATCGTTCGGCCCGCGGTATTACACTTGAATTCTGACAAGTTGGATGACTTGCGGCCTTGTCGCCGCTTGAAAAACTTGAGGAGCTGAATGGCAACCGCAATCACCCGCGCGAATCCGCTTTCTTATCTGACCGACCAGTTGAATGAACTCAGGAACAAGGGCACTCATTTCCGTCTTCGCGTGCTCGATGATGAGCAAGCGGCGGTTTGCACTTTTGACGGCAAGAAGGTCATCAACCTGGCGTCGAACAATTACCTGGGCTTGACCACCCATCCCAAGCTGCGGGAGGCGGCGCTCGAAGCCACACGCAAGTATGGAGTCGGATCGGGGGCTGTCCGCACCATTGCGGGCACCATGAAGATCCACATGGAACTCGAAGAAAGAATCGCCCGCTTCAAGAATGTCGAGGCCTGCGTGGTCTTCCAGTCCGGGTTCGCAGCCAACGCCGGGACGGTTTCAGCGGTCCTGGGCAAGGAAGACTTCATCATTTCCGACCAACTGAATCACGCCTCCATCATCGACGGTGCACGTTTATCGCGGGCCAAGATTCTGGTCTTCAATCACAAAGACATGGCGCACGCCGAAGAGCAGCTTGCCAGCATCCAGAACCAGCCCGGAAAAAAGTTGCTGATCACGGACGGTGTCTTCTCCATGGACGGCGACATCGGCCCACTCCCGGCGCTTTGCGAACTCGCGGAAAAGTATGGCGCGATTATGATGGTCGACGATGCGCACTCTTCTGGCGTGCTCGGCCGCAACGGACGTGGCACCATCGACCACTTCAAGGTGCACGGCCGTGTGGATATCCAGGTTGGAACCCTGTCAAAGGCGATCGGCGCATTGGGTGGATACGTTTGCGGCACGCGCGATTTGATCGATTTTCTGTACCATCGAGCACGGCCATTTTTGTTCTCCACCTCCCATCCTCCGTCGGTTGCAGCGACCTGCATTGCGGCATTCGACGTGCTTGAGCAGGAACCCGAACGAATCGAGAAGTTATGGGAGAACACGCGCTTCTGGAAGAAGGAACTCGGGCTTCTCGGTTTCAATATCGGCGGAGTGACCACGCCAGCCAGCGAAACACCCATCACTCCCATCATCATCGGCGATGGCAAGCTCACCATGGATTTCTCGCGGGAACTGTTTCAACAAGGCGTCATGGGCACCGGCATCGCGTTTCCCACGGTCCCGGAAGGCAAGGCGCGCATTCGTACCATTGTTACGGCTACTCACACGCAGGATGAGTTGGTGCAGGCCCTGCAAACTCTAAAGACCGTAGGCAAGAAAATGGGTATTCTGAATTGATTCGATTCGCTACGCAAGGATAATCAAATCATGCGAATGCTGGTGCATTGGGTCGTTACCGCGTTAGCGGTCTGGATTACTTCCCGTCTCGTCCCTGGCTTCTGGGTCGATGGAGCGGCAGCGGCGTTGATCGCTGCCGTCGTCATTGGATTGGTGAACGCGACCCTGGGACTGTTTCTGAAGGTAATCACTTTCCCCATCGCCATTCTGACACTCGGTATTTTTTGGTTGATCGTCAATGCGTTGATGCTCGAACTGGCAGCGGCTTTTGTCCCTGGATTCCATATCCGAAACTTCGTGGCGGCGTTCTGGGGCGGCATCGTGCTCTCCATCGTCAATATGTTCTTGAAATGGCTAGTCTTGCCGCCGCGTCACGCTTAAGTCACGTCTCATTGCGCAAGTGAAACGGATGGCGTCGCTCCAAGCCTTAGTTACCGACGATACGCTTTCGGAAGGTTTGAGTCCCTTTTCAGTTGACCTCCGTCACGATCCGTTGGAGACTCGTGACAGACAACCCCTGGTCTATATTCTCCTTATTCGCATAGGAAGTCGTGCGTGACACATCATCTGAGGGTTTCTTTGGTCATCCAATTTTCTCTGGCGATGGGGCTGGCAGGACTCTTGTGGCCGGAGAAACTCATGCCGGTGTTCGAAGTCCTGATGTTCCCCTGGCCCTCGAGCCTTCGTACCATCCGTTTGAACAGCATCGCCGCGATTCTTCTGGCGATGTTCCTATTTCTTTCGCTGATTGCCAGCTAGCGAGTCGCGGCAATTCAAATTCTGCAAGGGGGCACGGGGCTACCCGGCACGCTTGAAGTATTGCACTGCTCGTTCATGAGCTTCCGCTTTAGCTCGCGTAGGGAAGGTTCCTAAGTTTCGTTTCTTGCCTGTTTTAGGGTCCTTCTTGCGGGAATAGAGCCGGTACTCGCCAGACTTCAGTTTTCGAATCATCGCACTCCTCCGCAGCTTGGATGCGGGCGAAGGTCATGGCGCTGGCTGCGCCGCCTTGTTGTGTTTCTTGAAGATTTTCCTGCTGATATCCGGCCAGAACTCGTCCACCAGTCCACCCACGCTGCCATAGCCTAGCGCGATCGCGCTACGGCTCATCGTCAAGGAGAGGCCACGATCGCTTGACGGATAGTAGACGTTCGACAAGCCGCCGCTGGAGAATGCGCCCAGTACGTTTTCAAAACTGAACCCTTTACCTCCGCTATCCTTGTGGCAGACAAATTCCTGCACCACTGCATAGCCGAACCGGTGCTTAAAGCCGCCATGCCCGAGACGGAAGTAACGCGGGTCTTCTTTCAGCAGGACTGAATAGAAATAGTTACTGAAGAATCCGCTCGAAACTTCGTCCGCGAACGAGGCGCCAAACCTTTTGCCGTAGCCTTGCAGGCCCTGCCCATATCCCGGGAATTCGTCTTCCGCCTGGCTCAGAGCGGCCTGCAACCCCTCAATTCCAATCGTCGCCGGATCGAATGCGGCCTTCGCGAAAAGGTGAAACTTCTCGCCCGAGCTTAAAGGCGGTGCGTCCTGCCGGTCAGTGACTCCGAAATGTGGCACTACTCCAAGCAAACGCTGCGACTGCTCTTTGCGCTCGATTTCTTTCTCTTGCTCGGTCTTCTCTTGTTCAGCCTTTTGAGCGTCGGAAACCGGGGCCTCGGGCTTGGGTTGCGGCGCCTGTTGGGGCGATGCCGGAGGCTGCTGTTGCGGAGTCTGCTGCGCTTGTAGGGCAAAAACCGGAACGAATGTAAAGTATGCGCAAAATACCAGCCGCGCGAGATTTATCTTCAAGTAGGAAATTCTCCTGCCACCAAGCCGTGGACGCGCCCCAAGGCGCCGAGTCTGGCCGACCGCTCTCCCCGCGGAGCCGGACGGACGTTACTTCATCTAGAGTAACAAAGTTCTTTGTCCCGCAGTGAACTTGCGGGCGGTGATATCTTTGTCTTGGCACTCCTGAAAACCTTATTCATGGACGTTCTCAATCAGCTTTTTGAGCGGCATTTCCACGCGCCTGCGACTCGTGTACAAGCGTTGCAGGGACAACTCGGCGGTTCCGGTCGTAACATTCTGCGCGTGGCCAACGAACGCTTCAGCTCGATTGGCATTCTGTATCACGTGCCCGAAGAAAACGTCGCGTTCCTTGAGTTTTCCCGCCATTTTCGCCGTCACGGCCTGCCGGTTCCTGAGATTTATGCGGAAGATCTCAGTCAGGGAGCATACCTGGAAGAAGATTTTGGCGATACCACGCTCTTCGAGTTCCTATCCAAGCACCGTTCAGGCGACCAGATTGCTCCTGAAGCGGTCGAGGCTTATCGCAAAGTCGTGGCCGTTTTACCTCGCTTCCAAGTCGAGGCCGGCCGGGACCTGAATTACAAGGTGTGCTATCCCCGTTCCAGCTTCGATCGGCAATCGATCGCATGGGACCTGAATTATTTTAAGTATTATTTTCTCCGCCTTGCCGGCGTCCCTTTCAACGAGCAGGCTTTGGAAGATGATTTCAATTGCTTGACCAAGTTCTTGCTGAACGCGCCACACGATTATTTCCTTTACCGGGACTTTCAATCCCGCAATATCATGCTGCGCGATGGCCGGCCATTTTTTCTCGACTATCAGGGAGGTCGCAAAGGCGCGTTACAGTACGACATCGCGTCTCTTTTATATGACGCCAAGGCGGACCTGCCGCCGGAATTGCGCCAGCAATTGCTCGAACATTATCTGGATTCGCTCGGTGGTTTTATCGCCTTGGATCGCGCCGAGTTCATGGAGCACTATTACGCCTACGTTTATGTGCGAATTATGCAGGCGTTGGGGGCTTATGGATTTCGCGGCTTCTACGAGCGCAAAGCCCACTTTCTACAAAGCGTGCCCTATGCACTGAAGAACCTGCGCTGGCTGTTGCACAACGTCAAATTGCCAATTGCATTGCCTACGCTGACGGCCGCATTCAACAGCATGCTGGGCTCGGAGAAACTCCAGGGCCTGGCCAAAGACGCGGACAACCTGGTGGTGCGCATATTCAGTTTTTCGTTTCATCGGGGCTGGCCGAAGGATGAAACCGGCAATGGCGGCGGTTTTGTTTTTGATGGCCGGAGCCTTCCCAATCCCGGGCGCGAAGAGCGCTTCAAGGCCCTCACCGGCAAAGATGCTCCGGTAATCGAATACCTCAACCAGCAGGAGAGCGTCCATCAGTTTTTCGCCAGCGCCCTTTCGCTGGTGGATGCCAGCGTCTTCGAATATCAACGTCGCGGCTTCAAAAATCTGATGGTATCGTTCGGTTGCACCGGCGGCCAGCATCGGTCAGTTTATTTGGCAGAACAACTGGCCAGACGGTTACGCGCGCGAAATGGAATCGATGTGATATTGCATCATCGCGAGTTGGAAAGTCGTGAGTTGGGAAGTAAAGACCAATGAAGGCGATGGTCCTCGCTGCCGGCTTGGGCACTCGCTTGCGTCCCCTAACCGACGATCGCCCAAAGGCGCTGGTGGAAGTCGCCGGCCGCACGCTGCTGGAAATTACCTTAACTCGCCTGCGCAGCTTTGGCGTCGATCAGGCGATCATTAACGTCCACCACTTTGCCGACATGGTTGTCGACTATCTCAAAGTCCACAACAACTTCGGCATGAGGATTGAAATCTCTCGCGAAGAAGTTTTGCTCGATACCGGAGGAGGCCTGAAGAAAGCCGCGCATTTTTTCCTAAAGCACGGCGACGCTGAACAGCCGTTCATCGTGCACAACGTCGATGTCATCAGTACTATCGACCTGCAACGCATGATTCAATTCCACAACACCAGTCGGGCTCTGGCGACGCTGGCGGTGCAACAGCGCGAAACTTCCCGCTATCTTTTATTCGACGATTCACTCCAACTTTGCGGACGAAGATCAGGCCGCGACGGCGAACCAGAGTTAGCAAGGCAAACCACGCATCCGGAAGCGTTAGCCTTCTGCGGAATCCACGTCATCTCGCCGCTCCTTCTCAACCTTATGACCGAAGAGGGCGCCTTTTCCATCATTCCTACTTACTTGCGTCTGGCAGCCCAGGGAGAAAAAATCCAAGCCTTCCGCGCCGACGAATATTACTGGAAAGATATGGGAACACCCGAAAACATCGCTCAAGCCACCAAAGATCTGGCGCGCAACCCAATGTCCTTCTAGCTCCCGTGAACCTCGGGCCGAGCGGAGCTCGCGGCGGGTCAATGGGATCCCGATCCCCGCTCACAGTTTGCGGGCATCTTGTTCAGATAATTCCGCACCAATTTGTGCGTGCTGGGGTGATCGTAAACATCAACCCATGATAGGGCGCCCTCCACTTTTGCGAGCCAGGACTCCAGCGGGCCAAGGGCGCCAACCTGAGAGCTAGGGGCCGCTTTAATGCTGCCGTCGAGCAACTCGCATATTTTGCGTGCACCCGCTCCCGGATTCATTGCCTTGATCTGGCCAATCAGTACTTTCTTGATATTGGCAGGACGTGGGTGATTCATTGCGGCGTGACTTGGTCAAGCTCCTCCTGTTGCCGTTGTCGTCGCTCCGCGTGAAGAACGCAAATCGAGGACATCGACTTGCAGAACTGTCCCGGCTCGGCACCGCACTTTGGGCATCGTCGCTTGATGGGATCTCGCGAATCCACTCGGCAGCATACCCCGGCCCAGGCGTTGACTACCAAATGAATAGTAGACAGGGCAGATTTGAACTTGAGCCGTTTAGCGGGCGTGAGCGAAGCGGGAGCCCGCTGGCGAAATCCCGAAGCGCACTATGCGAGGGATCCTTTGGCTACCACAAACTGGAGAAAGAAATTGGTCGGGACGGGCAGATTTGAACTGCCGACCCCTCGCACCCCAAGCGAGTGCTCTACCAGGCTGAGCCACGTCCCGACGGTAGGAATTACCGACAGCGGCCAGATGCCGCGTCGTGGGGTTGACTCAAGAATTCTACACCAGGCAGCAGGTTTTCGCCCTATCGCTTCTTGCCCTTCGACTTGCCTGAGGGCTTGCGTTGCGGCTTCTCTTCGACCACGGCAAACTGTATCTTCTTTTCCACCGGATCGATCCGATCAACCAGCACGCGAATCTTCCGTCCCAATCCGTAGATCTTCCGGCTGCGCTGGCCAATAATCTCCCGCGTGGCCTCGTGATAGACGTAGTGGTCGTCGGTCAATGTTCCGAGTGGAACCAGTCCCTCGACAAAAAGGTCCGTCAACTCCACGAAGAATCCGAACTTGGTCACGCTGATAATCAACCCGTCGAAATCCTCGCCTACACGCTCCTGCATAAACTTGGATTTCTTCCACTCCATCAACTCGCGCTCGGCCTCGTCGGCCCGCCGCTCAGATTGGCTCGACTCATCCGCAATCTCCTGCAATTCGTCCATCGGAATCGGACCGCCCAGCGGTGCCAGCGATTTGCGTTTCCCGGCAACATCGCGCCGCTTCGACCAAGGTGAAGCCCCACCGTCGTCATCGTGGTCAGCCTTGGCCCGCCCGACCTGCTTCTCTGTCGAAGCGCCGACGATTGAAACCCCAATCGGTACCTCGCCTTCGTGTTTCTCCGGCGAATCCCGCAGCACCTCTTTCAATATCCGATGCACAATCAAATCCGGATAACGCCGGATCGGCGAAGTGAAATGCGTATAAGTCGACGCAGCCAGCGCAAAGTGTCCCAGATTCTCCGCCGAATAGCGCGCCTGCTTCAACGACCGCAGCATCAGGAACGACAAAATCCGCTCTTCCGGCTTGCCCGCAATTTTCTTGGTCAGCTTCTGATACATGCGCGGAGTGATGTGCACATCCTGCGGAATCTCCACCTCCCGCGCCTTCTTGCCCGTCCCGTAACGCTCGCGCCTCTCCGACTTGAACTGCGCCCTCTGAATCGGTAACGCACCCACGCCCAGCGAATACCCAAAAGTCGCCGCGATTATTTCGAAGTCATACACCCGCTTGGCATCCGGCTTCTCGTGGATGCGGTAGAGCGACGCGACCCGCTTGTTCTCCAGATATTCCGCCACGCACTCATTCGCCGACAGCATGAACTCTTCAATGACCCGGTGAGCGATGTTCCGCTGCGAACGAGTAATGCTCTTCATCAGTCCCAATTCATCGAATTCAATCACCGGCTCCGGCAGATCGAAATCAATCGATCCACGCCGTTCGCGCTTGCGGTTCAGAATCATCGCCAGGTCGCGCATCCTCTCGAACGCCGCAACCAGCCCAGCGTAACGCTCCTGCGCCTCCGCATCGCCCTCCAAAACGGCGTTCACATCCGTGTAGGTCATGCGCTGTGCCGACCGAATAATTCCCTCGCACACTTCGTACCCAACGATCTCGCCCTGCCGGTCGATCTCCATCACGCACGACAACACCAGCCGCTCCACATTTGGCCGCAGACTGCAAATGTCCGTCGACAGCTCCAGCGGAAGCATGGGTACGGCACGGTCCGGAAAGTACACGCTGGTGCCGCGCATCCGCGCCTCCTGATCGAGTGCCGACTCCGGAGTCACATAATGCGCTACATCGGCGATATGCACCTGCAACTCGTAGTTCCCGTTCTCCAGTTCGCGCACCGCGACCGCGTCATCGAAATCGCGCGCCGTCTCTCCATCAATCGTGACAATCGGCAGCTCGCGAAAGTCGCGCCGCCTGCGTGCTTCAACCGCGGAGATGATCGGCTCCGCTTCCTGCGCTTCCGCCAAAACGCTTGCCGGGAACTGGTGCGGCAAATGAAACTTGCGGATCACCATTTCCACATCGACGCCAAAATCGTCTTCGTACCCCAGAATCTCGACTACCTTGCCCCGCGGACTCTGTGTCGCCGTCGGCCAGTCGGTGATCTCCACGTCAACCACAACTTTTTCCAGGTCAGTCCACTCGGCGCGCCGCTGCGCTTCGTCGCCCAGCACCCGATGCACAGATTTCTTCGCGCGCGGCGCTTTCTCGGCGGCTTCGCCGTCGCCCGACGGCGGATACTCCATCCCCGCCGGAATAATGATCTCCTGCGAAATTTTCTGGTCGACCGGCGTGACGTAGTTATGGCGGCTGCCGTAGTGAAAAATCCCCACCACCGTCGCATGCGCCCGCCCAATCAAGCGGACGATGCGTCCTTCCGCTCGTCCATCCGGACGAATCACGCCCATTTCCACCGCAACGCGATCGCCATGCATCGCCGATCCCACGGCCGGCGGAGGAATAAAAATGTCTCCCGCCAGCTTGGCTTTCATTGCCGGAGTCAACGAACTGGCCTCGGGAATGACGAAGCCGTATCCATCGCGATGCATGGTCAGCCGGCCAACCACCAGATTGTTTTGTGAGGCCGCGTGCGGAATTGCAAACCGGTCGGCATCGAGCGCCCGCAGCGCTCCACTTCGCACCAGCCGCTTCAGACGCTCAGCCAGTTCGCGCCGCCCGTTGCCATGGACTCCAAACTCCCGCGCCAGTTGCTTAAACCCCGCAGTCTGCTTGGGCTGGCGCTCGATCTTCTTCAGGATGGCTTCGTCGGAGAGCATAAGAATGATCGCGGCAGATTTCAGAATAACTGAGTTCGCTCAGTCACGTTTTCACATCCGGTCGGGATACTTCCCCTTTGCCGTGGCCCCCACTCAAAGACCGTCTCTGTGCCCTTGTCGATCTGTTTCAATTCACGTACCCTCAGAAAACCATGGAATCTGAAGAGCTTCACGAACTCCAGGAACACGCTGAACATGCCCGCGAGAATCCCAGCCTGGCGCCGGTTTCGCTGACCATGGCCATTCTCGCCGTGGCCGTGGCTGTAGTTTCGCTGCTCGGGCATCGCGCCCACACCGAGGAAGTACTGCTGCAAGCCCGCGCCGCCGACCAGTGGGCCTACTACCAGGCCAAGAACATTCGCCAGCACACCGATAAACTCGCCGCCGATTTCGCAGCTGTACTTTCCACTCAGGACGCCGCTGCATTGTCCAAGCTCCGCGAAAAGTATTCAGCCGAAGCCGATCGCTACCAGGACGAACAGAAGGAAATTCAGTCCGAAGCACAAGGTCTCGAAAAGGAAGTCGCCATCGAAACGCGCCGGGCCAATCGCTTCGATCTCGCCGAGGTCTTCCTGGAGATCGCCCTGGTCATCACTTCCATCACGCTGCTCTCCGGCCGCCGAATCTTCTGGCATGCCGGCATCGTCTTGGCGATCGTCGGATTCGCGGGTGCCATCAGCGGAGCCTTGATTCGTTGAGGCTTGATCCGCCGAGCCGACGGATACGCGGTACAACCGCGCTACAATTCATTTGCCCGTAGTATAAGCTCGGGCCTGATCCCGCTATACTTTCTAGTCCGCGCCATCGATCCAGAACGGAGACTTCTGCTTGTCGATTACTCGCCGAAAATTCCTCCAGCAAAGCAGCATGAGCGCTGCCGCTCTGATCATGCCACAAGGCTCCCATCGCACTGGGACCATCGTTCGACCCGTCCTCGACCCCAATTCGCTCGCGCCGTTTGTCGATCCGCTGCCAATTCCCGCTCTCGCACGTCCCGACGCCGACCGACCTAGTCCGGGCGACTCATCAGTCAAAATTCCGTATTACCGGCTAGCCATGCGGCCGATCGAGGCCACAGTCCATCGCGATGTAAAATCTACGCGTTTTTGGGCGGTAGGATCGTCCTTCCCTGGTCCCACGCTTGAAACCCGCACTGGACACGGCATGCTGGTCGAGTGGGCGAATGAACTCCCTGCCGTTCACCCTTTGCCCATCGACCACAACATACACGGCGCCGAATCCGATAAACCGGACGTTCGCACCGTCATTCATCTTCACGGCGCCAAAGTTCCGCCGGAGAGCGACGGCTATCCCGAGAACTGGTTCGTACCCGGAAAGTCCGCAACCTGCTATTACCCAAATAATCAGGACGCCGCGCTGCTCTGGTACCACGACCATACGCTCGGCATCAACCGTCTGAATGTTTTTGCCGGACTGGTCGGCCTCTGTATCATTCGCGATCCGCTGGAAGACTCGCTCAATCTGCCGAAGGGTAGTCATGAAATTCCGCTGGTATTGTGCGACCGCATGTTCGATCTTGGCGGCCAACTTTACTATCCCGTTTCATCGCATCCCAAAACGCCCTGGGTGCCGGAGTTTTTTGGCAACGTGATTCTGGTCAACGGAAAAATCCTCCCTTATCTCGATGTCGAACCCCGCAAGTACCGTTTCCGCATTCTCAACGCCGCCAACGGTCGCTTCTTTCATCTCAGCTTCGGAGGCGGTCAGGGCTTCCATCAAATCGGTACGGACCAGGGACTTATGAATGCACCCGTCGCCTTGAACCGCCTCAGTCTGGCTCCCGGAGAGCGTTCCGATGTGATTCTGGATTTCACCGGCCAGCCCGGCGAACAGATCGTGATCAAAAACGACTTCAACCAGCCGGTGATGCAGATACGTGTCTCGCGGCAAAAGGTAGACGACCCCAGCTCCATGCCAGCCACGCTGCGGCCCGTGCCCAAACTCGCCGAGTCAACGGCGGTAAAGACCCGGACTCTCACTCTCGGCGAGGTCGACGATCCCTTCCAGTATCCGCTTACCATGCTGCTGAACAACGCACATTGGAAGATGCCGGTCACCGAGAATCCAACGCTGAACTCAGTGGAGATATGGGAGTTGGTGAACCTGACCAACGACTCGCATCCCATCCATCTTCACCTGGTGCGTTTTCAGATCCTTGATCGCCGCTCTTTCGATGCTTACGCCTACCAGTACCACAATACTTTGCGATATCGCGGCGTGGCAGTGGCTCCCGATCCCGCTGAAACCGGATGGAAGGACACAGTGCGCGCCGATCCGGGAATGATCACGCGCATTATCGTTCCCTTCGAGGGATACACCGGCCGCTACGTGTGGCATTGCCACATCCTGGAGCACGAAGACAACGAAATGATGCGGCCCTTCGAGGTGGTGGCAAAATGAGTGGGGCCACTAAGAAAAAAGGGCCTCGCGGTGTCTCCCCGCGAAGCCCAAGTCCGCACCGGGAACATTTACGTTCCCGGATAAATCTTCCTAATAAGTCGCCTTGAAAGCGTTGAAGGGGCCGCCACTGGTCGCCTGGTAGCCACCTATGATGTTGTTCTTGTCGTTGATTCCCCCGCCATAGGTTCCAAAGCTCTTTGGGTAGTCGAACTTGTAATATTTTCCCGCATGCAGCAGGGCACCATGGTTTGTGCCGCCCGAATCGATCCATTGATAGCAAACATCGCCTGCCGCATTGATGTCCAACGACAGCGAGTTTGGCACGCCCGGAATATTGATCGTCTTGTAGGTTTTGCCGTTGTACAGCGACGATTCGTAGTCCCCGGCTGAATCAATCCAGAACAATACGATTTCCCCACTCTTGTTGATGCCCGCCGCGAAAGTGGAAGTCGCCTTCGGAACGTCGAGCTTCGTATATTTCCCACCTTTCAGCAGAAATCCATGGGTCGCGTCCGCCGAGTCGATATAGTAGCCCACGACCGCGCCACTGTCGTTGATGGCAGAACCGAACGATTGCGCCGCTCCGCTTGGCCCTGGGATGTCGGTATATTTGCCGCCTTTATACAGAAACCCAACGGAGTTGCCGGTCTTGGCGCTGGTATACGAACCCACAACCGAAACCGCTCCATCCGGATTCAGATTGCTTCCGCCGGTCGTTCCCGAAGCGGCGTTCGGATCGTCCAGGGTTGTGACTTTCTTGCCATTGAGAATGTACCCATGCTGGATGCCACCGCTGTCGGTGTACAGCCCTACACTGACGCCCGCGTTGTTGATGCCTCCCGGTTCGGTCGCCGTCGCTCCCGGAACATTATCTTTCGTGAATTTGAAAGTCAGGGTCGGATTGTCTTGCGCCACCGCAACCATGGCGAACAGCAAGGTCAACCCCAGTATGCAAACCATCGATTTCTTCATTGTTTTCCTCCTCACAGATTTGAGACCAGAGACTGGATCGGTCTTACGCTCCTTCTAGGGATTGAGCGTTATGCCACCGAAGGCAAAACACCGGACGAAATACACGTTAATTATTTTTTTGCGAGAGCACTGTCTGCGATCGCGACTTGCCCCCGGCACAAACCGCAGAGCAACCCGCGCTACGAATTCTACCCCTAGCCGTGCGCCTGTTCAAATTAAAGATAGGCAAAAGTCGCGCCGGTCGCTCGAATCCAGCGCAATTCATTGATGGCAAATAGGGTTGCTACTCAGCTGATGGGCTGGAATCGGTTTATTTTGCGGAAAACAGCTAGTTTGACCGAGGGGCGCGGTTTACGGTCTGGTCACGACTTCATTCGGTCCAGAAGGAAGCACGAACTTCACTCCCTGTTCCAGATTAGTTTGCAGCGTCGCGGGAATGTTGAGGGCAGAGAGTTGTATGGGCTTGGTCCAGTATCCGCTTTGCCAGTAATCGCCTCGTGCGTAAATGATGCCGCCGAAAATGGCGTAATCCTGTACCTGCTCACTGTGCCCATCGCGATAGATCAAAGTCGCTGGCATAAGTGGAGTGGTTCGTGCCTGCGCGGGCCCTTGTACCTTCGCCGCTACGGGAGAAACCTGTGGCGTTGCAGCGGAAGAGTCGTCCGGAGGAACGGCATTCTCATGCTGAGAAGATACTCCGCCAATCCGAACATAGTGGTCGCCTTGCAGTTCAATCAGGAGCGGCTCGACTTTTGCCTCAGGCTGTACTGGTGCAGAAGGCGCGGGCTGTACAAATAAAATCTGCGGAGGCGGCAAAGACGACCCGGAATCTGTCGGATAGTCCGCAAACAGATATGGATCGCCGTAGTAGAAGGCGCGGCCAAATCCCGGATGCCTGCCTGCACCTCCAAAGCCCGGTCCGAATCCCCCTCCGTGTCCGCCGCCACGGGTCTGCGCCATTGCGGCCGGAACCCATCCAGCGATCAGCAATGCCACCATGATCTTGTTAAAAGTCATGCGCTAGTTCACGTCGGAGCCGCGAGGAACTTGAAAGTCGATGCCCCGATCGTCATTTTGCTTGGCGGTCGCGGTCAAGTCTAAAGAGGCAAGAGGAATTTTTCGACGATGTCCTTCCGTCAAATCGTAAAGCGTGCCGCCCACGATCGCGTAGTTCTGTACTTCCTCGGTATGTTTGTCCCGGAAGACCAGTTCGGTTGGCTGGGATTCATCCTTGGATTGCGATGACGCGCTCGCGCGTTGGGAGCCGCCTCGACTATTATCCAATTCGTTATGCAGGCGGTCGATCTCGGCCTGTTGTGCCTGCATCGCGGCATCCCCAGGATCGTAGCCGCTCGAATAGTCGTCAGCCGGATAGGGCGCCTGGTTGTCAGAATAATCGTTGTACCAGCCCGGATCTCCATACCAGCCGTACCATGGATAGCCGCCGTAGTACCCTCGGCGGAAATTACGTCCGTAGAAACGGTAGCCGTAAAAATTCCGGTTCCCGGCGTATGGACCGCGCCAGCCGCGGGATGAAGACGAACCCCAACCAGCGCCACCGCGGAAAGAGGATGATCCGATTCCCCGACTCATCATTCCCGAGCCATGACTGCTAAACCCTGATCCATGGGAAGCGAATCCGCCGTGGCCCATAGAACCCCCGCCGCGCCTTTGTCCCCATATCGGCACCGTGAGGAAAGCCGCGCCCAAGGCCGCAACTGCCAGCCAACGGAGCATACACATCCATTATAAGTCCGATAGCCTCCCTCCCGAGACGAAAAAATTACGGTTGAATCGCGAAGACTGTACCGTCATAGGATTTTCCGCCTAACCAAGTTGCGCCGTATAGATAGCCCCATTTCGCCCCAAGTCAACCCAGAATTAGGACCTGCGTCGTCATCGGCGATAAATCGACGCAATACAGTTTCCGCCCAACGCACCTCCATCCGATGGAGGGCTCAGCTCAAACGCAACGCCTGAGTAGCCCTTTTCCGCCGCCTCCCCACACTGGTTGTGCTGTATAAGTTTCCTTGCGAATCAAAAACGATGTAGCCCTTCGGGAGTTTTTGCCATCATCTCCCCCCTGGAACCCATACAACGTGCTATACGTCCAGTTCGGAGCGGCAAGCTCAAATACAACCCCGCAGCCAACAGCCGCCTTGACAGGCAAGATCTCCCCCAATCGGAGTCGTCCCGTAAAGATTTCCTGAACTGTCGAACGCCACCGGGCCTTCAGGGCTGATAATGTCATCGTTGCTCTCACTAAACGAATAAATCACTTCTTCCGTCCAGCCTTGCCCCTTTCCTTGAGGAGGTGTCAGACGATAGATCGACCCCCAGCCGTACGTTCCTCCCGTCCAAGTCGGGCCCCAGAGATTTCCTTCTTGATCGAATGTCACGCCTGCAGAGGGCTGCGATCCGTCCGGTTGTCCGGTGAATGCATACAACACCTCAAAATTCCACTTCCCATTCTTCTTTGTTGGTCGCTCCAGCTCGAATACCGTCCCGCAGCTTTGACCGTTCATACAGCTGTTATCGCCTCCGAGCTCAGTCGCGCCATAAAGGTTCCCCTCTGCGTCCAGCAAAAGATTACCAACGATGTTTGCGCCATCACTTCCGACAGCGGTAATCCGTATAGCATGTCGAATGCCCAGTCGTCCCCATGACGCTTCGGCGGTGTCAAACGGAAAATAAAACCCCTTAATTGCTGGTCATTACCCCGCCCCGTATAGCGTGCCATCCTTGTCGATGGTCAGCGATGTCGGATAACCAATCCCATTACTGGGAAATGTGTAAAGCGTAGTTTCCGTCCATTTGCCACCCTGCGTTTTCGGGGCAGTCAATTTGTACACTGTGCCGCCCGGATCGCTGCAGTTAATACAGGTTACGCCATACAGGTTGCCGTCTTTGTCCACAGCCGGGACACCGATGAGGGAACCTGCCGTCCGAGCCGTCGGTGAAGGTGTAGAGCGTGCGGAATTTCTGGCTGGCACGGGCGGGGCTTGCGAATAGAGCGATGGCCACGAGGGTCGCAAGGGTAAAAATCAGTGTTTCGGAGCATCTGCGCGGTGTCATAGGGAGCGGCTTCTTTCTGAGGTCAGTGCGCCTTTGGCCCCACGTCGGCACCGTGAGGAAAGCCGCGCCCAAGGCCGCAACTGCCAACCAACGGGCATTATAAGTCCGATGGCGTGTCTTCCGTGACGAAAAAAATAGAGGGTCGATTGGCACCCTCCGGGTGCCGATTAAACGGCAGAAGGTGAACGCTCGTCGGGCTTAGGTCAAGCCATGGAAAGGATCGTCGCTGGTGATGCCGTTCGGCAGGCCCTTCACCGCAGCCTGAAAATTGGGCCAGGCGTTCTCGGCATCGTCTGAAGTGAGATTGGCGTAGAGTTCGGCAAGAGTTCCAGCATCCCCCAAAGCCACCATCGCGGGCGCGATCTTGTTGAGAGCGTAATCCTTGCTAATCAGCCAGGACAGGAAAGCCATTCCACAACCGATGCTGTCTGCATCTTGGTCGGTGGGATCGGTCTTGTCGACAAAATCCGGCATTCCATCCTGCGCCCACTGCGGCGCGCTCGCAAAATCTGACAGAGCATTGTTACCGACGACCGCAGCGCACCAACGCGACAAGGCCTCGCCCGTGCTCAAGCCACACAGGTTCCCATTCATGGAACATTCGCTCAGTTCAGCTTCCAACAAAGCTGACACGCGGGCCGAGTTGCCGTAAGAGGCGTCGACCTCAATGGCTCCACCCGTGGCATAAGTGCAACCCATATGGTCGGCGCCGCCGGTACCGTCAGTCTCGCTTCCGAGGGCGAAAATCATGACGCTGACCGCACCCCCGGTCGTTCCAAATATCGCATCGTTGGCGGTCACCACGCGATCCGCGTCCTTGACCAGGTCCTGCGCGTTCTGCAAAGCCTGCTTGCCGAGTGTGGGATCAACGTATACGGTCACGCGTCCGCTAGGACTGACGCCGACGTACTGAGAGGTGCCGGTATAACTCGGCCACTTAGGCGCGACAGGCGCGGCGCCCGATGCTTGAAGCGGTTTCGTTGCGCTAACGGTTGCCTTCAGGCGATGGTGCATAGGGGATTTCTCTCCGTTGAGCCTAAAGAATTTTAGCGTAAATCACGTCGTCCGTGGCTCGGCAACGATAAATTTCAAAATCGCTGGCCCACGATCGCTGGAACTCGCAACATATCGTTATGGGGTGATCTCGAATACAACGCCATACCCGTAAGCTCCACCGCCCAGAGCAGTACCGAATAGATTGCCTTTCTTATCGATCACCACGCCGTAAGGATACGCGCCGTCCGGCCCTTGAAACCCATGCACGACGTGGTATTTCCATTTGCCGTCCTTCTGAGGGCTGAGTTCGAACACCTCGCCGCAGAAGTAGCCGTCGCAGCTGTTCCCACCATTGGCCACGCCATACAAGTTTCCGGCATTGTCGAAGATCAAGTTGCCCCAAGGGTAGGCCCCCAAGTTCACATTCGGAAAACCGTAGATCAGGGTTTCTTTCCATTTACCCCCGGACGTTGGAGACAACTCAAAAACAGTGCCAAAGGCGTTTGGACCGCCCTTGAACGTCGTTCCGTAGACATTGCCCAACGAATCGATTACCAGTCCGCCCCAGGGGTTCTGACCGTCCGGAAACGCCCCGGGCCCGCGAAACCGATGCAGAACGTTGTACGTCCAGCTTCCGTCACCGTTGGGCGTCATCTGGAAAGCGGCGCCGCATCCGTCGTAATCACTGCACGCGTGGCCCGCATAACCGCCCCAATAGGTTGTGCCGTAGAGGTTGCCCTTAGCATCCCAGCTAAAAGGGGCGCGAGGAGCAGCGCCGTTCCAGCAATTCTGCTCTTCGCAGAAGTTGTAGAGATTGGCGTAGTCCCAACTACCGGAGCCAGGCGACAGCTCTCCCACCGTGGTACGGTAGTCTGATCCCACGCCCAGTCCACCATACAAATTGCCCTCGCCATCTGGAATCACTCCACCAACATCTGTGCCGTAGCCTTGATAAATCAAGTTGAAACTTCCGTCGCTGCCCGGCGTCAACTGGAACATCCAGTAACTCGTTAGACTGCCATATACGTTGCCATGGCTGTCAAAAGCTAAAGGGCTATCGGGCCATCCGCCGTTGTAGAACGTGCTGACATTGAGGGCTACGCTTTCCCTCCACTTGCCGTTCGGTCTGGGGGTCATTTTGAACACAACCCCGCAGGGGCCATCACACTGCGACGAATTTCCGGTCCCACCACCGGCTGGCCCATACAGGTTCCCGCTACCGTCTAACACGGGTACGGCCAGCGGAGGCCCTCCGTTAGGTCCTCCTACTCCATAATTACCGCGGAAGTTATAAATGACTCGGTACTTGGTGCCAGCCCAGATCATAGGTGACAGCAGAACAGCCAGGGTGAGCGCCAGAACCAGCTTAGGAAGGAAGCGTGGAAAACTCATTGGAACCACCTTAAGGCTTCTCGGCCCGCGAAGGGGCGGGCAGCGGAACCACCAGCTCCACTGCTCGACAGTTTAACACTGCATGCAAGGGGCGCCGCGATGGGCGGGCGCTCCGGGGCGCCGGCCCATCCGTGACGCAATTGTAGTTGTCGCCGTTCAATGGCAATCAGTTAGTCATCATCGGCGTCCGGCCCCGTCGGCACGGGGTAAGCTCCGTTCTGCTGGGTTGTGTAGTAGTTCATAAAGTAGTTGGCGCCGACCGGTGCATTGATTGGCGTAAACGTACGCGGCGAGCCCACGAAGAACTCCCACAACGGAATCACCGGTTGCCCCTGATATACCGCGTCGAGCGAGTTAGCGTCCGCATAGGTGTAACCCGCCGGAGCAATGGAAGGCAATTGGAAGTTATTCTCAATAAAGTTGAGAATGCTGCCGAAGTCGTGCGTCCATTGCGTCGGTGGCGGATACGTCGGCTGCGCCGAGACGGCTCCCGAGATGGTCTTCGGCGGCGTATACTGCGACACCACCAGCATAGGCACGCGGAACCCGTACACGTAACCGCATCCCCAACCGTTGGGCGCAGGGCAATCCCACTGTCCGTTTTCGAACGTCCCCAGGTACGTGATCGGGGGCGGAACATGGTCGTAGAAACCACCCCAATCGTCCCAGGTGATGAAGATCGCGGTGGGATCGGCCTTCCAGTAATCACATTGCCCGCCGCTGTTCGTGCCGCTATTGCCGATGGCATCGATAATGTCGGCAACCCAAGACGGCCCCAGGGATTGGTCGCCTGATCCCGGGTGGTCCGACCACGCCTCATCCGGAGTGACCCAATTAATCGCGGCCAATTGGCAATTCGCTATGTCGGTGAAAATCGGCGCAGATTTCAATTTGGTGCCCTTCTTCGGAAAACTCACATGACTGGTGAACTCCGTCGAAGTACATCCTCCGCTGCCGCTGGTGGCGAAATAGCAGGTTTGCGGATCGGCTTCAGGAGCGTCCCAGAGTATCCCCGGAGTTTGCGCGTAATATTTCCAGCCTCCGTTCACCAGGCTGACAGTCTTGTCGTGCACCACGCCGCTACTGTCCTGATAAGTCACCAGTGTATTGCGGTCATAGCACTCCGATTTGTTGGGATCAGCCAGTTCCTTGCCTGAGGGATCGATCCACCTCGCACCCACTCCTCCAATCGGACATCCCGTCGCCCCTCCGGGGTTCTCCGCGACAAAATATTGGTAGTAGCTGTTGGTGGGCCAGACCGGCGCCGAAGTGCCTCCGAAGATGAACTCATGCGCCGGGAAGCTGGGCCCCTGGTTGGTCTGAAACATGTAGTTCGCAAAACCGTAGTTCATGGCGATATCAAAATACGGCTGCACCACGCTCTTTTCCACATAGGTATAGGGCGGACAGACCGGGTTCCCGCCGGCATTGTAATAGCCAATGCAGGCTCCATCCATCACTCCTTTATCGAATTCATTGGTCCAGTCGAGATGGCTGTGGTTGCCGCCGCCCCCCATCATGTTGGGCAATTGCTGCGAACACGTGATGTATGGTCCGCCATTGTTCTTGGAGGCGATATTGGGACCGCCGTTTTCAATGTCTACCCCAGTCTCAAACGGGTCTTCCTGTCCACATTGACTGGTGATGGACGGCTGACTGCCGAAAATGTTGTCGGGCGTGCGGTTCTCCTGGAAAATGATCACGACGTGGTTGAAATGCGGCGGCGGTTGATAGGTTTGGGCCTGCGACAGAACGGCCGCACAGGCCACGAACAACGTCAGAGCTTGGTTCGTAAGTTTTGGCATAGTGCCTCCTTGACTGGGGGTTGGTCTTGGGGTGATGAAACTGAGGAACGGCCACGAACTACCTCTGGGCAGAGGGGAACAGCCGCGTGGCACGCGCGGAAAAAGGCGGGATGCGAACTGCGGGCAAGCCATCGGCTCACCTTACCTTTCCCACTTCACATCGATCGGAGCAAAACCGCCATCACCTCGGCCATAGGTCGCGGCGGGTTTACTAATTCACTGTGTCGGGAATTTTAGCAAGGATCGGTCGAGAGTCAAGCTGGTCAACCAACTTTTTTTATCAAGGCCGTTTCGCCGCGGCGCCGTGACTCGCGTTGGAATGCCGGGCACTGTTCCGCCCTTGCAATCCAGGGTAAGAAAATCTAAAAATGGGACAGGTTCTTCACCGATTCCGCCTCCGCTCTATCACGGCGGAGTGGGACAACTCGCAGGGGCGAAAGCCGCGAGAATACAGGAAAGTCCCGAGGAAGGCTCGTCGACGCCTGTATCCGTTTCGGGGATGGATCGCAGCACGATATCAGTTCCGCCTGCCCTGTGCGTCCGCGCCGGTTTCAGCATCTAAGGTCTCGGAATTTGAATCACTCGAGGAGGAACCATGCGCCGAGACGAGCTCCTGAAACCTGATCTTCTGGGCGAAATCGTGCTGTTAGGCAGCGGTATCGTGATCTTTGTGCCGATCCTATTAATGTTGGTGATGGCCTTTACAGGATTGCCGGCAACCCGCTAAGCTCGGTTTTGCGCTGCGGAAGCGTGCGCGGATGGTTAACGGCGTCAGCTTTTCCCGCTTTGTTTTCTTGGACTTAGTAGTCATGACAACGATGTATTGCCATGAGCGTAATGACGATATGTTCCACGTGGAACATTTCTCAGGTTCTGGCTGGCCCTGCTGTCTGGATTTTAGACGGCTGGCTCGATCAATTCCTCTTCCATTTCCAGGACAATCTCCTCCGGCGTTTCACCCAGCATGAACGCCGGAACCTCCTGCGGTACCGGGTTGTTCCAGACCGGGGCGAAGGATTGCCGGTGCAGCGGCGACGGCCCGTGTTCGCGCAACGCCGCCAGATGGCGGGGCGTGCTGTATCCCTTATTGGAGGCTAGGCCGTAGACGGGAAAGACCGAGTCCCATTCCCGGACAATCTTGTCGCGCTCGACTTTGGCCAGGATCGAGGCAGCGGCAATCGACGCGGAAAGCGCATCGCCGTGAACGATGGCGCGTTGCGGCAAGTCGCAATGTAACTTCATGGCATCGATCAGAAGGTAATCGGAAGCAGGGCGAAGTTGTAGGACCGCCTCCTGCATGGCCACCCGCGAAGCCTGATAAATGTTGATCTGATCGATACGGGCGGCATCGACCGCGGCGACGGCCCAGGCGAGCGCATGTTCCCGGATGCGTTCCGCCAGAATCTCGCGACGGTCGGCGGGTAACAGCTTGGAATCGCGCAGACCGCGGATACGGTAGGCGGGATCCAGGACAACCGCGGCCGCCACCACGCATCCAAATAGCGAGCCTCGCCCCACTTCGTCGACCCCGGCAACTAACTGGGCGCCCGACCCCCAAGCTTGTTTTTCGAATTTCAAGGTGCAGCGCAACCGCTTGAGCAAACGCAATTTTGCGGCGGAGGGTGAAATGGACTTCTGCCGGGCCGGCTTTGATTGAGATGCCAAGGAATCTTCGCTTTCTCGCATCTTCGCCGAGAGCGGGCCTGTGGAGCAAGTTGCAAAATTCCGTTTTTCGGAAATTTTCGGGTCCCCTTGTTTCGCGGACAGCTTTTTGAGTTAGAATCCGCGCTTCAAAGTCAGGAATTGCTCGAAACCCGACGAGCCGATTTTGGCGCCGGCGGAAGGGACAAACACGGAGGGGAACTGACGTGCTCCCAGACGAACTTCAGCACCAGCAATCCGGAGAAGGCGTAAACGTTTACCGCACGCTTTTCGCAGGAATGGCGGAGGGCGTGGTGTTGCAGGACGTGCGAGGCGTGGTGTTTGCCTGCAATCCCAGCGCGGAGCGGATCCTCGGATTCGGCAAGGGCGAGATGATCGGGGGAGATTCAATTGACCGCGCTCAGCGCGCCATCCATCGGGATGGTCAACCGTTCCTACGCGAACTCCATCCGGCGATGGCTGCTTTGCGCACGGGCGAGGCCTGCCTAGGCGTGACCATGGGTCTGTTCAAGCCAAACCAGGAAATAGTTTGGATCCAGATCGATGCTCAACCCCTGTTCAGCGCCGGGGGGACAACGCCTTATGCCGTCATCTCCACTTTTACCGACATTACGGCGCAAATGCGAAGCGAACAGGCGCGGCAACAGGCCGACGATCGTTTCAGAAAGGCCTTTCTCGCAGGCCCTGAGGGCATCACCATCAGCCGCCTCGAAGACGGACGCTATATCGAAGTGAACGATGCCTTTGTCGAATGGAGTGGATATCAACGTTCGGAACTGATCGGCAAGACCTCTCGCGAACTGAACATTTGGGTCGATCCTGCGGAGCGCGTGGAATTGCTGCGCAAACTTAATTCTCAGCGCCTGGTGCGGGACCAGGCAATGACTTTCCGCACAAAATCGGGCAGATTGGCCGATGTAGTCGTCTCCGCTGACGTCATTGAATTCGGTGACGAAACCTGTTTGCTGGCTATTACGCGCGACGTGACCAAGCAGAAACTTCTGGAAGCGCAACTACAACAGGCGCAGAAGATGGAGGCGGTCGGCAATCTGGCGGGAGGAATTGCGCACGATTTTAACAATCTGTTGGGCGTGATTCTGGGCTATGGAGAAATGATGTTGGAGAAGCTAGGCCCCGACGATGCTTTGCGCAAACCCGTAGAGGGGATCAAAAAAGCCGGTGATCACGCCGCGGCCCTCACTTCGCAGTTGTTGGCGTTCAGCCGGAAGCAGATCGTGGAGCCGCAGATTATCGACCTGAATACTGCCGTGGAAGAAGTGCGCTGGCTGTTGGAGCGGCTGATTGGAGACGACGTGCGACTGGTGACGAATCTGCACCCGGCCTTGGGCAAGGTCGTGGCCGACCCGCACCAGATCGAACAAGTACTGATGAATCTCTGCATCAATGCCCGGGATGCCATGCCGGAGGGCGGAAGCTTGATGATCGAGACCCGAAATATCCAACTCGATGCAGAGTTCACTGAGCAGGTCCCAGGTGCATCGCCGGGTGCGCACGTTGAGATGACCGTGACCGATTCCGGAGTCGGAATCGAGGAAGGAGTCAAGTCCCACTTGTTTGAGCCGTTTTTTACCACAAAACCTCCCGACAAAGGGACCGGCCTGGGACTGGCAACGGTCTACGGTATTGTGAAGCAAGCGGGCGGTTGGATACAGGTTTCGAGCGAGCCAGGAAAAGGAGCGCGATTTGCGATCTTCTTGCCTCAATTCACGGGCGCTCCTGAAGCCCAGGACCCTCGGCAAGAAACGGAACCGGTACTTACGGGAGATGAAACCGTCCTGCTGGTGGAAGATGCGCGTTCCATGCGCGAAATCAGCCGCGCCTTTCTGGAAGGAGCCGGCTACAACGTTCTGGAGTGTGCCAGCTCCGCGGAGGCGCTATCGGTGGCTGAAAACTATCAAGGGAGCATCGATTTGCTGTCGACGGACCTGATTCTATCGGGGATGAATGGCCGGGAGTTGGCAGAGAGGGTGACGCTCCGGCGTCCGAACTTGAAGGTCCTTTATACCTCGGGATACGCCGACCGTGGCATGCTGCGCGGGGATGCGCGCGGGCCACGAAGAGACTTCGTCGCCAAGCCGTATACCCGCAGGACGTTTCTTCAGAAAGTCCGCGAGTTGTTAGATCGCGATGAAGGGAACCCCTAACAGGCTGCTGAAAAACACATTTCGCTGGCCGCGAGCGTCCGGCAGGCGCTGAAGCGCGCCTGGTATTAAAGGACTTAACGGCACGAGTGAACTCGTGCCCTTCCCGAAATCAGTCCGCTGCGGGGTTTTTCAGCAGCCTGCTAAAGGGAACTCTGGAGAACGCAAGCAGGTTTCTCGACTTCGCAGAATCCCCTAAGCGGGCGATTCCACTCCGGTCGAAATGACAAAATTGGATTTGGAGCAAGTCTCGAAAGGCCCGTCAGTAACCAGCTTTCAGTAACCACGCTTGGTTACCCCTGTGGAATTGCGCAGTGGACGGCTGACTGCTAGGTTTTGAGTAGCCAATCATTTATCCCCCCGGCTGTGTGTCTCATGAAATCTCAAAAAAATTCGAGCGCGTCGCGCGCCGCCCGTCGTGTGCAAGTAGCTTTGCCGTTGCGAGTCACCTACTATGACGCCGGCAACAAGCCATGCCTCAGCATGTCCTGTAGTTATGACATTGCGGAGCGAGGAGCCAGGATCAGCGCCTTGCGTCATGATCTAAAGGCAGGGGACATCGTCGCGGTCGATCGGGGACGGACCAAGGTCTTTTGCCGCGTGGTATGGATCGGAGAGGTGGGCACACCTCGGGCGGGACAAATCGGCATCGAGTGCACCGATCCTGCAAAAGCCATGTGGGAAAACGAACTCAAGCAATTCGACGAAATCTATGACGCGCTGCCTCGGGTGAATGGTATCGGGAAGGGGTTGCAGCCCGGGACCCACGAACGCGAGCGCCGGCGCTTTCACCGTACGATTGCGGAGGGTTGGGCAGACTTAACCGAAAGTGAAGAAACCCACACCATCGCGGACCTTCAAGACCTGTCGGAATATGGATGCCGGTTGGTATCGCGGCATCCGCTAACGCCGGGGATGAACCTCGAACTATCGCTCAATGTGGCACCCTACGATCTAAAATTTAAAGGCCAAGTCCGCAACTCAGTGGACTTGGCCCTGGGAATTGAATTCCGCGAAGCGCGCAAGGGCGACATGCAAATGCTGCAGCACCTGGTGCGCAAACTGGACGAGCAAAAGCTGGAAGAATGCTTCCAGTTCGACGCGACGAGCTAGCGAGCGGCCGGGGCCGCGTGTTCGCGGTCCGCATCCTTCAGACGGGCCGCTTTGCCGCGCAATGCGCGCAAGTAATAAAGCTTGGAGCGCCGCACCTTCGAAGAGCGCACCAATTCCACCTTATCAATGACACGCGAATTGACCGGGAAGATGCGCTCGACGCCCTGGCCGAAGCTGATCTTGCGGACGGTGAAGCTGGCTTGGGGACCGCGGGAGCGTGAGATCACGATCCCTTCAAATGCCTGAAGCCGTTCCTTTTCGCCTTCCTTGATCTTTACATGGACGCGGACTGAATCGCCCGCGGCGAACTTGGGCAGGTCGGTGCGCTTGGCTTTCGACAGAAGCTTTTCAATGATGAGATTCGACATTTTTTCTTCCTTTACGTTTACGTTTCTAAACTTGACTGACTGAGTTTCGGCCTAACTGTTCCGGCCTTTTACCAAGGCCAGCAATTTCTTGTCTTCCTCGCTGAGCGCCGTCCGATCCAGAAGATCAGGCCGGTTGCGCAGAGTTTTCTCGAGCGCGGTGCGTCGCCGCCAGCGCCTTATCTCGTCGTGATTGCCCGAGGACAAAATCTCGGGAACCTGCATGCCGCGAAAGTCCGCGGGACGGGTGTAATGCGGGTAATCGAGCAATCCACCCGAGGTGCAGGTCGAACTCGGAGCATCTCCGGTCTCAAGTTCCCGATGAACGGTGAACGACTCTTGCCGGGTCGAGGCGTCATTGCCGACCGCACCGGGTATGAGGCGCGTGATGCAATCGACGATTACCGCAGCGCCCATTTCACCACCGCTGAGAACGTAGTCGCCGATCGAGAGTTCGCGGTCGGCGAGATGCTGGCTGACACGTTCATCCACACCTTCGTAGCGACCGCAGATCAGAACGATTCGCTCGAGCTGTGAAAGCCCATAAGCTGTGTCCTGACAGAAGCGCTCGCCTTGTGCCGAGAGTAATATTACGCTCTGCGGAACGCGACGATTCAAGCGCTCATCGCAGGGCGCGAGATTCATCTGCTCAATACATTCAAAGATCGGTTCCGGCTTGAGCACCATGCCCTCGCCGCCGCCGAAGGGGCGGTCATCTACTGTTTTGTGCCGATCATGCGCAAACGCGCGCAAATCGTGAACTGCTATTTCCGCCAAGCCCGCTTCACGGGCGCGGCGGATAATGCCAAAATCCAATGGTCCGCGAAAGAAATCGGGAAAGATCGTGATGATGTCGATCTTCATTTCGCGGGCGCACTACAAAAAAATCTCACCACAGGGGGCACAGAGGAACACAGGGAAAATCAAATGCTCCTAGTGCTTTCTGGCTTCGTCGTTCTGCTGCTTCTTCTCTTCGGCGCTTAACGGGGCGCTTAGATCCAACATGCCTTCCGGCAATTGCATTTCGATCTTCTTGTTTTTCAGATCGACTTGCTTTAAATACGCTTCGGCGTAGGGAATCTCGTGCATCCTGTCGCCTGATTTCACTTCCAGCAGCGGCGCTTCCCCCGCTCCGAACTCGACTTCCGCCACTTCGCCTATTTCGCGACCGGCGTCGAAAACTTTGCATCCTACCAGATCGCTTACGTAAACCCAACCAGGCTCAAGAGCGGCGCGTTCTTTACTTGTTACCTGGAGTTCCGAGCCGATCAGAACTTCCGCGTCCGAGATCGAATCGATGCCTTGAAACTTTAGAACGACATAACCCTTGTGAGGCCAGACTTCTTCAACTTGCAACTCGACGCGGCTATCGTCTTTTTTTAGCGCCCAGAGCTTCAATCCCGGAACAAACCGGTCCGGAACATCGGTGTGCGGCTCGGTTGCAACTTCACCGCGGCGGCCTTGCGTTTTTACCACGCGGGCCAGAGTGACAAAGTCTCCGCCGATGGCCGGTCCGGTTATTCCAAAATCTCCAAATCAAAGCGCTTTTGGGCGCGGATTCCAGCGGCGTTCACCAGGTTCCGCATGGCGCGAGCGACGCGGCCCGACTTGCCAATCACCTTGCCAAGATCGCTTTCCGCCACGGTCAATTCGAGGACGGTGGTCTCGCCGTCGATCTGATTGACGGAGACCTGAGCGGGATCATCGACGAGCGATTTTGCAATCTGCTCGACCAAAGCCCGCACGTCCCCACGTTGTTCGGTCATGGTATGTCCTTTGGGTGGGGCTTATGGCAATCAGGCGGCAGAGCCAGCGCTGGCGGGGACTGGTTTCGAGAAAATCTTTCCGACGCGGTCGGACATCTTCGCGCCTTTGGAAACCCAGTAATCGATGCGCTCGCGCTTCAAGTCGATGCTGGCAGGGTTGGTGCGGGGATTGTAGGTCCCGACCACTTCGACCGGCCGTCCATTGCGAGCACGTTCCTTCTCGATGACCACCACGCGGTACTGCGGCTGCTTGCGCGCACCCGTGCGCGTTAAACGAATCATTAACACAGAGCTAAAGTTCCTTTCCTAGTACCTCTGGAGGGAGTGAGACAAACCATTATTTTTGCACAGTTTGGCGGGTAAAACAAGGCGGGGGTTGTGGGCCATGGGGAAGCAAGTCGGATCCCGATACAAACTCTGTGGACCCCCCGGCGTCCCCGACCGGTCCGTTAGCGGGTCTCGTCCGGGTCTCTTGATTCTTTGGTGGACGGTGCGATGATTTCTTTCGCATTGAGCGTCTCGGCGCAGTCGCCCTTGTCGTCGTAGTCGCAGGCGCGGCCGGGATGGGATTGCTTGCACTTCTGGCAGAATTCAGTGGCCATGGTTCGACCTCGCGGTCTTAAAGGTTCATCCAGCAATCTTTTGCTGGGTTGCTTTGTCTGAAATTGTACTCTTAAACCTGAAAGCGACATTGTGTAAGACTTGCGTCGCGCCAGCGCTGCAGTTTCAAGAATTAGTTAGGCTTGAAATGCCGCCTGGTTGCGGTAAGGATGAACTTGGGATTCCGCTTCGGGCGATATCCCTTGGTTCAAGGAAAATATGGTGGGCGCTATAGGATTCGAACCTATGACTTCCACCGTGTGAAGGTGGCACTCTACCGCTGAGTTAAGCGCCCACTGGGATGCGGTAAGTTCATCATTATACATAAGTTCCCACGGTGGTAGAGTGGCCTCATGGTCGATACCGCGAATCCCGAAAGCTTTGAGGAGATTGTGGAGTGGGCATACAGCACCCTGCCTCAGAGAATTAGGAAGCTGCCAGATTTCCCCGGCATTCAAGTGGTGGACGAGCCGCCTGCGGACGTCTTGGAAGACATGTCGGACAAAAAGAAATGGCGCCCGGGAACCGAGTTATTGGGACTATACAGCGGCACCTTCAGGACCCGACGATCGCACAGCGAAGTTAAGTATGCCCCGGACTTGATATTTGTTTTTCGAGGCCCCATCCTGCGCTGCTCAAAAGGGGATCTGCGGGGCGAAGTGAAACGGGTGGTCTGGCATGAGGTTGCGCACTGGCTCGGCTACGAAACCGAAGAGCAAGTGAAGGCCCTGGGTTTATGAATCACTACCAAGTCGCCGACGACGGGGACTTATCCGATCGAATTCAATCCTCGATCAATGAGCGAGAATTGGATGCCCACCCAGACGTTCCACCGTCTGGTAGCCAAAGTAGCGGCGAAGGACATAATACTCATTCGCAGGCCGATCGTCCTGGAGGGCGGGAACATGGAGGTCCGCTGCGATCATGGAATCGATGGGGATCTCATTTTCAAGCAGGACACCGAACTCGCGCTCCGGGGTATCTTCCGGGCCCCATTCCATGAAATCCTCGATCGCGGCAGCGGGCATACGAGTTACCAGTTCGTTCGGCGAGCGTGGAGGGATGGGCTGGCTGCTGGCGAGGAAATGAACTCCTTGGGCATTGGGCAGACGCTCGAAAGCGTGGATGTAGGGAAATGAATCCTTCAGCGCCTGCGCGACCGCAGATTTGTCGACAGCGTCGCCATAGGGCAGCCACTGCTGTAAGATTCCGCCCGGAAGCAGGCGTTGCTTGATCACCGCATAGAATTCCCTGGAATACAGCAGGCTGGAACCGGCGGCTGCCAGAGGAGGCGGGGGATCGATGGTGATGACGTCGTACTGCTCCGAGGTGCGCTCCAGATAACGGCGCCCATCATCGATCACAACGTGCGACTGCGGTGAACGCAGGAGGAGTTCGGGGCCGTCCGGGTGGTAATACCAAAACATGCGAGGCACGCTGGGCACTAACTCCACTGCCGTAGCGGAAATATTCCACGACAGCAGCGAACGAAAGGTGGTGCCCATACCAAAACAGATCACCAAAGCTTTCCGTGGTGGATGGTCGAGGAACGCGAGCGGCAGATGCGCCATCATCTTGGTGATCGGAGTCAGGAAGGTCATGCCTACTCCATTCACCAGCAATCTCTTATTCCTGTCTTCGCCGGTCGCTATGACTGTCGCGGTGTTGTCGCGCAGCAGTTCACGTTCGGCAAACCTGTCCTCGAAGCCTTTGCTAATGAAGACTGCAATGAAAGACAGCGCGATCACGGCGTAAGAGACGACTAGTTGCCTGCCGGACGATTTCTCGGCTTTATCGCCGCGTATCCGCAGCCATCGCGGATTGGCGCCAATCACGAGCCAAGGTAAGGCGAAGATGAGTGCCACCCAGCGCTCGCCGATCCAGGGCAGCAACAAGAATCCCGATAGCAACGGACCAAGAATGCAGCCGAGGACGTTGACGGCATAGGCGCTCCCAGCCTTCTCCGGATCGCCTCCGGACCAGCGGTCGACCAGCATGGGAGTCACAAATCCCAGAACACCGGAAAACGGAGCAACTCCCAGGATGAGGCGTACTACTCCGGGAAGGTGGAATTGCGGACTGGCACTCACAGAGGAAAGCAGCGCCGTGAAGCCCAGCCATACCCACGACAAGTTGTGATGCCCTTCTGGGCCATATCCGCGTCGACGGTAAATTAACGAGCCCAGAAAGGTAGACAACAGATAAACCGCAAGGATGATGGCGAAGGCATAAACGACCGTTCCCATATAAGGTGTGAATTGCCGGATCCAAACCACCTCGATACCCATGCTGGCGCATCCCGTCCCGAATAGCAGGGCGAGAATAGAGCGACCCACAAGTGGAGTGCCGGCGCTGCGGGATTCGCGCTTGCTCGGCTTCGGTTTTTCCTTACGCGCTTTGTCGGGAGAAGAAGAGGCGGATTCCGCAACCTCCGAAGCGGCGGTCACAGGAGACTGAGCAGTCCGGGTGGAGCCCATGGGCAGGGCAAATGCACCGGCAGCCAGTAAAACATTCATTGCGGCGCCAATCTTGAGCGTGCCGCGAAAACCGTAAACCTCGATCAGCAGCAACGGCAGCAAGGCTCCAGCCACTGCTCCGGCTACATTCGCAACATACAAATAGCTGAACGATCTCTGCGCCTTTGCCGGAAAGCTGCTTCGGATGGCCAACATGGCCACTGGGAATGTCGCTCCCATGCATGCGCACCAGGGGACCAGAGTGAGTGCGATCCAGGCGCCGGATGCAAGATAGTAGGCCGCGGAGGAGCTTAAAGGCAGACTGGATAAGAGGGTCCGTCCCCACGCCAATTCGCGCGGGACGGCAACCGCCGAGATCCCGATCAATAGTTCGGTAAGCGCGTAAAGGCGCAGAGGTGGAAACGTGATGTTGAGCTCGCGTCTCCGGATCAAACGACCGCTTGCCCATGAACCCAACCCCAGGCCGGCCATGAACATGGAGAGTACGACCGAAACCAGCGCGCTGGTGACGCCAAACTGCGCCATGGCCAGCCGCAGCCAGATCAGCTCATAAAGAACGCTGCACAACCCCGAAACAAAAAAGAAGACCAGAAACCAGGCCACCAATTTCTCCTTAGAACGGCTTGGGCTAGCATGTTAACAGTTCAGAGATTCTTCTTTCGGAACAAAAGCGGCGCAAGACGGTTGCCATGCGTTGGGTGTTTTGGCAACACCGTACCCTGGCCCAGTGGGCGCACATCTATTTTTGGATGGTAGTGTCAGCCTGGGGCGGTTTTTGGGTCAACTGGTGCGGCGTAGGCAATTGCGTCAAGTCCCAACCCCCGCCGAGAGCTTCGATCAGGGCCACAGAGGATGTCATCTGCTGGACCTGGATGGTTGCCAGCGTTTGCTGGTCCGAAAGCAAGGTCGTCTGCGCCGTGACGACATCGACGTATGGATCGATTCCAGTTTGGTAACGTCCCATCTCGAGATCGAGGAATTCTTCGGCATGTTTTACCGCAGCCTGTTGCCGCTCGATCTGCTGGGAGTAGATTCGGACGGAGGACAGACCATCCTCGACCTGCTGGAACGCAACCAACACCGTCTGACGGTACGCGGCGAGGTCGGAGTTGTAGGTCGCCGTGTACTGGTTTAACTCGGCGCGATAGAGGCCGCCATTAAAGATGGTTTGCGAGATGGCGGGACCGATCGACCAGAAACGGCTTGGCCAAGAAAACCAATTCTTAAATGTCGAACTTTCGACGCCACCGGCTGCGGAAAGAGTGAGGCTGGGGAAAAACGCTCCATAGCCGATGCCGATGATGGCGTTGGCCTCGGCGAGGGTACGCTCTGCCGCAGCCACGTCCGGCCGCCGCTGTAAAAGCTCCGAAGGCACGCCCACAGGAATGGGAGGCGGCGAAGTCAGTTCCGGGCGGACTGGGATTGATAAATCAGTCGCAATTTTACCTACTAACATCGCAATCGCGTGTTCATATTGGGCCCGCGCGATCTTCAGATTAATCGCCTGCGACTGAGCGCTTTCGAGCGTCGATTGTGCCTCGACTACCGAGATGTAATCGCCGACGCCGGTTTCATAGGAGGCGCGAGTGATCTCCAGAGCTTTTTGGTCCTGTTCGACGGTTTCGTCCAAGATTTTCTGCAACGCGTCCTGACCTCGAATCTCGAAATAGTATTCAGCCAAGCTGGCTTGCTCGGTGAGGCGCTCGTTCTCGAGATCGGCCGCGCTGACCTGAGCGGCGTACTGGGCCTCGCGGACTTCGTTGCGAATCTTTCCCCAAAGATCCGGCACCCAGGAGGCGTCAATCGGGAACGACCAAACCGTCGTCTCCTGGCCAGTGCTGGTTGCTTGACCGCTGGCAGTGCTCCCCGGAGCGTTGGTGTTGAAGGTGTTTCTTAGGTTGCCGGAAGCTTTTGTGCGCTGCCATGAGGGATTGGCCGTAATCGTCGGCCAATACTGTGCCCGCGCTTCGCGGATGAGGGCACGCGCCTCCATCAAATTCTGAAAGTATTCTTTAATGTTCTGATTGTTGACGTTGACTTGTTCTTCCAGGGCATTCAATTCCGGGTCTTTAAATATTTCCCACCAGTTGCCACGCAGCATGGCTTCTTGAGGACTGGCAACCTTCCAGCCTTGCGCATCCTGAAAATTGACGGTCGATTCTTTGTAGTTGGGCGCTGCCGGCAGCGGCGCGGTTGGGGGATGATATTTTGGCCCGACAACGCAACCTGCGGTGGCCAGCGTGCCGAGAAGGCACAACATTAGGACGCGGCGATGCAGAGCGAGACTTGGGCTGAACGTGGTCATAGATTCGCTGGCGCCTCGTTTCCTGTTCCCATAATCCCTGCGCTGCGCTGCTTGCTGACGAACCGCAGACGCAGGCGATCCAGCGTAAGGTAAACCACCGGAGTGGTGTACAGGGTAATGAGCTGACTTAACAACAAGCCCCCGACGATGGTGATACCCAGGGGCCGGCGAAGTTCCGATCCAGTTCCCGTCCCAAACGCCAATGGCAGTGCGCCGAACAGAGCTGCCATGGTGGTCATAAGGATGGGACGGAAGCGCAACATGCACGCCTCAAAAATCGAGTCTCGGGTATTCTTGCCTTGCTCGCGCTCGGCCATGAGAGCGAAATCTATCATCATGATGGCGTTTTTCTTCACGATGCCGATGAGCAGAACGATGCCGATGATCGAAATCACATTGAGGTCCATGTGAAAAAGCATGAGGGCGAGCATGGCTCCCACACTGGCAGAAGGCAGGGTAGAAATGATGGTAAGGGGGTGAATGAAGCTTTCATACAAAATGCCGAGCACAATGTAGACCGCAAGCAACGCAGTGGTGATGAGAATCGGTTCGGAGGAGAGCGACTGCTGATAAGCCAGTAGTGTGCCAGCGAAGAATCCGCGGATCGTGGACGGAGTGCCCAAGCGCTGCTCCAGTTTCGCAACCTCAGCCGTTGCCTGACTCAACGACACATTGGGAGCCAGGTTAAAAGAGACAGTCACGGACGGGAAGAGTCCGGTGTGATTCACTTGCAGCGCCGTGGTGCTGGTTTGCGGCTTCGCCAGAGTGGAAATCGGCGTCATGGTAGTCGCATTGTTACCGTTGGGATTCGTCTTAACGTAGAGGTAGTTCAAGTCCTGGGGAGACTGCCAATATTGTGGGGCCACTTCGAGCACCACATAGTATTGGTTCATCTGGGTATAGATCACAGAGACTTCAGACTGGCCGAAGGCCGAATAGAGCGCTTTATCCAATGAACTCGCGGTTTGACCCAAGCGCGCGGCTGTAAGTCGATCGTAAGAAAGCAATTCTTGCAGGCCGCCGTTCTGTTGATCGCTATTCACGTCCTGCAGGCCGGGTAGCGTTTTCATGTTGGTGAGCAGTAGCGGGCCCCAATGCACCAAGTCCGCGATATTGTCCGACTGGATGGTGTATTGATAAAGAGCGTTGCTCGAGCGGCCTCCAATGCGGAGATCCTGTACCGCCTGCAGGAACGCCGACGCCACGGGGAGGCGGTTAAGCTTCGGACGCAATCGGTTGATGATGTCTTGGGCGCCGATCTTGCGCTCATTCAGCGGTTTCAATGCAATATAGATGAAGCCTCCGTTACTTGCTCCATTGCCGCCGGTGTATGCATTCACGTTCGCGACCGCCGGATCGGCTTTGATGACGTTCACCAATTGCAGGACCGACGAATTCATAAAAGGAAAAGAAGAGTCCTGCGGGCCTTGCACGCCACCGACCAGGGCCCCCGTGTCCTGCTGGGGGAAAAATCCCTTGGGAATGCGCACGATCAAGTAAAAATTCAGGGCGATGGTCGAAAATAGAACGACCAGAGTGAATGCTGGATTCTCCAGCACCCACTCCAGCGACTTGCGATATCCGAACAGCATTCCCGAAAAGAACTTCTCGCTCCAACGGTAGAGGCGCCCGTGTTCCTCGGGTTTATCCGCCTTCAGCAGATAAGCGCACATGGTCGGAGTGGTGGTCAGCGATATCACCATGGAGACAACAATCGCCGTCGCCAAGGTCACGGCAAATTCGCGGAAGAGCCGTCCTACGATGCCTGCCATCAGGAGAATGGGAATGAAAACGGCGACGAGCGAAACGCTGATCGAAAAAACCGTAAACCCAATTTCTCTTGCGCCCTTGAGGGCCGCTTCCATGGGCGACATACCCTGCTCGAGAAATCGGGTAATGTTTTCCATCACTACGATGGCATCGTCGATGACGAAGCCGGTCGAAATGGTGAGTGCCATGAGCGACAGATTGTCCAGGCTGAAGCCGACCAGGTACATGACGGCGAAGGTGCCAATCAATGAGACCGGCACGGCGACACTGGGAATAATGGTGGCCCGCGGGCTGCGCAAGAAAAAGAAAACTACCAGCACCACCAGGCCGATGGAAATGAGCAGAGTTCGTTCAACATCGTCGACCGAAGCACGGATGGTGGTGGTCCGATCCAGGACAATCGTCGCTTTGATGCCCTGCGGCAGGATGGCTTCGAGGAACGGCAACTGAGCGCGGATGCGCTCCACCGTCTGAATAATGTTGGCGCCGGGCTGCCGAAAAATGATGACCGTAATCGATGGAGTGCCATTCAGGTATCCGGCGGTCCGCAGATTTTGTGTGGAGTCGACAACGTCGGCAACATCGGAAAGATGGACGGCCGAACCATTGTGAAAGCCGACCACGAGCGGCTTATATTGCCCGGCATTTGAAATCTGGCCGTTGGCAACAATGTCTGCAGTGACCGCTCCATTGGACAAACGTCCACGCGCCATGTCGGAATTCTGCAAGCTGAGGACTGACTGAATATTGCCGATCGTCAGCCCATGGCTCTGGAGCTTTGTGGGGTTGACCTCGACCCGCACGGAGGGCAATGCGCCGCCGCCCACGACCACCTGGCCCACGCCCTGTATCTGTGAGAGTTTTTGCTCGATGACGGTCGACGCTTCGTCGTAAAGCTTAGGCGAGTTGTATTTGCTGGAGGTGAGCCCGAGGATCATGATGGGAGCGTCGGCGGGGTTGACCTTCCTGTAAGTCGGATTGGCGGGCAGGTTTGCGGGCAAGTATGTCCGGGCAGTGTTAATGGCGGCCTCTACGTCGCGCGCCGCACCGTCAATAT
Organism: Terriglobales bacterium; assembly: GCA_963700175.1. Classification (GTDB taxonomy): domain Bacteria; phylum Acidobacteriota; class Terriglobia; order Terriglobales; family Acidobacteriaceae; genus DASVWZ01. The sequence continues at coordinate 1,355,108 of CAVOWN010000015.1, read as the reverse complement.
TTCGCGACAAGTCGAACTGCAGAGTAATAGAAGTACTCCCGAGGGAACTGGACGATGTCATCTCGCTAACGCCGGCGATATGACCCAACTGCCGCTCCAAAGGAGTCGCGACGGAAGAGGCCATGATCTCCGCGCTCGCGCCCGGAAGGCTTCCCGATACAGAAATGGTGGGAAAGTCGACCTGCGGCAGAGGTGAGACGGGAAGGACCGTAAAGCCAATCGCACCCGCGATGGCGACCGCAAGCGTCAGCAGCGTTGTCGCAACCGGGCGACGAATGAATGGGTCCGACAGACTCATGGGTGCTCCGGCGCAGGTTGCTGCCCGTCGAGGTTCGTACGTTCAGTTCGCGTTTTTCGAGTAAAGCGCTTCGCCAAACCATCAAAAAATACGTAGATCACAGGCGTCGTATACAAGGTCAAGACCTGGCTCAAGAGCAGGCCGCCGACCATGGCGATGCCGAGCGGGCGACGCAGTTCCGAACCGTATCCGCGCCCTAAAGCGAGTGGGATGCCGCCCAGCAGCGCAGCCATGGTAGTCATCATGATGGGACGAAAACGCAGCAAGCTGGCTTCATAAATGGCGTCGGTGGAGCTTTTTCCGCGCTCGCGCTCAGCGTCAAGCGCGAAGTCGACGATCATGATGCCGTTCTTTTTCACGATTCCAATCAGCAGAATGATGCCAATGATCGCCACCACGCTGAGATCTTGCCGGAAGAGGATGAGGGCGAGCAGTGCGCCGACTCCGGCGGATGGCAACGTCGAAAGAATTGTGACCGGATGAATGAAACTCTCGTAGAGCACACCCAGCACGATATATACCGTCACCAACGCCGCCAGGATCAACCATGCCTCGTTGGAAAGTGAATTCTCGAAGGAGGCAGCCGTCCCCTGAAATTGCGCCTGAAGCGTGGCCGGGAAATGGATGTTCGCGGCCGTTTTATTGATATCGCTGATGGCCGTCCCCAGAGCGGCATTGGGCGCCAGATTGAATGAGACGGTGACGGACGGAAACTGTCCCTGATGATTGATGGAGAGCGCCTCGGTGGTGTTCGCAATATGTATGAAGGCACCCAGCGGGATAGCATTGGCGGAACTTGCGGCAACGGATGTGTTCGGAGTCGTTCCCGAAAAACTGCCTCCATTCAGCGATGTGCCTGTTCCCAGCGGATTCGCCGACGAAATCACGGTCCCTGGGGGCTGGAGGGTGGCCGCCGAAGGCGTATAGAGGACGGACGTTGTGGTCGCATTCGAACCCGCTGAAGCCGAACCCGAGGCGGAGAAAGAAGTGGACGCTGCGGCCCCGGTCGCATTAGACGATGCACCAGATTGTAAATAAAGAGCGCTCAGCTGTCCGGGATCCTGCTGCCACTCCGGCTGGGCTTCGAGTATGACGTGATATTGATTGAGCTGCGTGTACAAAGTATTGATCTGGCGCTGTCCGTAAGCGTCGTAGAGCGTGTTATCGACCGTGGCCGGAGCAATCCCCAAACGTGAGGCAGTGACCCGGTCGATGGTCATCGAAATTGCTTGTGCCCCTGTCTGTTGGTCGGTGGCAATGTCTTCCAGGCTGGAAAGCTTTTTCAACTGATCGACAAACTTTGCAGTCCAGGTATCCAGCTCGTTGATATCCGGATCTTCCAAGGTGTACTGATATTGCGTCCGCGTGACCCTGTCATCGACAGTAATGTCCTGCACCGGCTGCATGAAAAGCTGAATACCTTGTACTCGGCCAAGGTGTTGTTGCAAGCGCCGAATTACGTCGGACGCATTTAGGTCCCGATCTCCGATGGGCTTCAAATTGATCGCCATGCGCCCGCTATTGAGTGTGGTATTGGTCCCGTCAGCTCCGATAAAAGACGACAGGCTCTGCACCGCCGGGTCTTTGAGAATGATGGACGCGAGTTCCTGCTGCTTCTGCGCCATGGCAGCGAAAGACGTCGACTGGGGAGCCTGAGAGATACCTTGAATCACTCCCGTGTCCTGCACCGGGAAAAAGCCTTTTGGAATTACGATATATAGAAATATGGTGAGCGCCAGGGTGCCAACCGCGACCAGCAGGGTTATCTTTTCGTAACGCAGAACGACTTTGAGCGTTCGGCCATAGAACGCGATCATTCGATTGAACGCGCGTTCCGATGCTTGGTACCAACGGCTTTGTTGTGATTCCGGATTGTGCCGCAAAATGCGCGCCGCCATCATCGGCGTCAAGGTCAGTGAAACCACCGCCGAAATGATGATGGTCACCGCCAGAGTGACCGCGAACTCGCGAAACAGGCGTCCCACCACATCGCTCATGAAAAGCAGGGGAATGAGTACAGCGATGAGAGAGACAGTCAGGGAGAGAATGGTAAAGCCGATCTGTCCCGCGCCTTTCAGCGCCGCCTCCAGGGGCGCTTCGCCCTCTTCTATATAGCGCGAAATATTCTCGATCATAACGATGGCATCATCCACCACAAAGCCGGTGGAAATGGTCAATGCCATAAGCGACAGGTTGTCCAGACTGTAGCCGAGAACATACATCACACCGAACGTGCCCACCAACGAAAGTGGAACGGCGACGCTGGGAATGATGGTCGCGCGAATGCTGCGCAGAAAAAGGAAGATCACCATAACCACCAGCGCAATGGTCAGCATCAACTCAAACTCAACGTCGTCCACCGATGCCTGAATGCTGGTCGTCAGATCGGTCAGTAGCGTAATCTGCACGGCGGCGGGCAAATTTGCCTCAAGCTGCGGCAGCAGTTTCTTAATGCTCTTTACAACGCTGATGGTATTGGCGCCGGGTTGGCGCTGGATGTTCAGGACTACGGCCGGCGTGTTGTTCATCCATGCCGACAGTTGGGAGTTTTCAACCCCGTTCACGACCGTGGCGACGTCTTTCAGCAGGACAGGCGCGCCATTCCGATACGCGACTACGACATCGTGATATCCCGCAGCCTCAGTGATCTGATCGTTGGCATCGATCTGATAGTCCTGTCGCGGTCCATCGAAATTGCCCTTCGCCGCGTTCACGCTGGTTTGGGTAAGTGCCGTCCGCACATCTTCCAGGTTGATGCCATAGGAAGACAGTTTTGTAGGATTCACTTGAATGCGCACCGCCGGCTTTTGGCCACCACTGATACTTACGAGCCCCACGCCATTGAGTTGCGAAAGCTTCGGCGCCAATCGCGTATCAATCAGGTCCTCGACTTGCGATAGCGGCATGCTGTCGGAGGTGATCCCCAGGGTCAAAATCGGGGCGTCGGCGGGATTGGTTTTGTTGTAAGTCGGAGGCGTGGGCAAATTGGCTGGAAGATAGCTCTGCCCTGCGTTAATTGCGGATTGCACCTCTTCCTCGGCCACATCAATGTCGAGTGACAGGTTGAACTGGAGCACGATCACCGACACTCCGCCGGCACTGGTGGACGTCATTTGGCTGAGGCTCTGCATTTCTCCGAACTGACGCTCGAGAGGTGCCGTGACCGTGGTGGCCATCACATCCGGACTGGCGCCGGGATAGAAAGTGAGCACCTGTATGGTCGGATAGTCGACCTGCGGTAGCGCGGAAATTGGCAATTGCTTGTAGGCCACGATTCCGACCAGCAGAATCGCGGTCATCAGCAGAATGGTGGCGACCGGCCGCAGAATGAATGGACGCGACAAACTCACGGAGCATTCGCCTCAGTGGAGGTTGCCGGAGGGGCATGCTGCGAAATCGTGACTTTAGAACCGTTCTGCAATTTCTCGAAGCTGCTGTCTGCGACTACTTCATTTTCATTTACTCCCTGAACGGCGGTTTTTCCGCCGTCCGATACGCCAGTCTTAATGGTGCGCATGTTGACCAGGGAGTTCTGAATCACATAAACGAACGCAGCGCTGCCATTGTGCTGAATGGCCGAACTGGGCAGCAATATCTGGTCATGAAGTGTCTTCACCAATACACGTGTATTTACGAATTCGTTGGGATAGAGCAGGCCTTTTTTGTTATCGAAGAGCGCCCGGACCTTTACCGTGCCGGTTGTGGTATCGATCTGGTTGTCAAACGAAATCACTTTTCCGGTCGCAATCTTGTTTTGATTCGCCCGGTCCCAGGCCTCAAGCGGAAGATCGACGCCGCGGTGCGGCTGCTGCATCACATCCGCCAGATTGTCCTCGGAGACGGTGGCCACAACGGTGATGGGCTGGGTTTCTGTAATGATGACCAGGGAAGTTGTCGCGTTGGCGGTGACCAGATTTCCGGGATCCACTAAACGGAGACCGACGCGTCCACTGATCGGTGCCGTAATGTGACAGTAATCGAGTTGCACCTGGTCGTAGCGCAACGTGCCCTCATCATTTTTTACAGTGCCTTGATTCTGCAAAACGATCTTTTCCTGGTCTTCGAGGGTCTGCCGCGGGATGGCGTTTCGGGCCCACGCGGTCTGGTATCGCGTAAGGTCCATCTGCGCCTGGGCCAGCAAATTCTTGTCCCGCTCCAAGGCCCCTTCGGCTTCCATCACCAGCGCCTGGTAAGGACGCGGATCGATGTCGATGAGAGGCTCGCCCTTGCGCACCAACTGCCCTTCCTTATAATGGACGACCATAATTACGCCGGTGACCTGCGCGGTGATTGAGTCGGTGTACAGTGCCGTAACCGTTCCGATGGCGTCAAGATAGACGCCCATGTCGCCTTTTGTCGCCGTCGCGATGGTGATGGTTGCAGGCCCGTTCGGCCCGCGGCGTCCGTTGTTCGCAGCCGATGATGATGGAGAACTTGGTTGCGGGTTGCGGCGCTGAAACACCCAATAGAGGACAAGGCCGGCGCAAACCGCGGCCAAGGCCCAAATCCAATATCTTCGTTTCTTGGGAACCTCATTCGCGTCGGCCGGAGGCAAACGATGGTTCAGAGGAGCACGGTCAACCTGTTGTGGGTCATCCATCTTGCTATTGATAGTCGCCTCGGGATTTTTAAGCTATAAAAAAAATGACACCTGCCGTTCTGGCAACGGATGTTTTGATGCGGAAAGAAGCTGACTCGATGGTTTTTGCGACAACGGAAAGCATTGATTTGAAATGCATTTTCTGTAAAGTTTTCTGAAGAAATTTCAACGCTTGGCGCACAAATTACAAAGGCCGGTTTTGGGATAAATGAGCATAAATCATGGCGAGTCTCGCCAACACTTTTTTCCCACAGATCTCAAACAAAATGATAAATGAGTGGCGATTTCACCGATCCATAGTCAAAAGACCGGCTGAATGCTTATGATCGATGCGGCAGGCCGCATGGGCAGGCATCATGGTAAACTGTAGCTCCGCACGCCGGAGAGGTGGCAGAGTGGCCGAATGCGGCGGTTTGCTAAACCGTTGTACGGGCTAACACCTGTACCGAGGGTTCGAATCCCTCCCTCTCCGCCAGATTTTACAATTCCAACCACTTAGCCTTCAATATCGTGGCCGAGTCCACGTTTGCACTGCCCTCTGGTGTCCCATTAGTGGCCCAAAGGATTTTTTCCCCTCCGCCTGCTGATCTCGGAGAAAGTCTCGGGCCCAGTTCCGACCGCGTTTGATGGACCACGGCTTCATGCGAATCTCCAGCGGAAGAATCGGGACATTTAATGTTGAAGGGGCAGGCACAACCAGCGGCCGAGGCACAACGAATGCTGGTGAAACACTTCGAAGGGGCGGGCTGGATTTCTGTGCTGGTGAATCATTGCCAGCGGGACGCTTCGAGCAGTTTCCTGTACCCAAGAAGAATGGACACCCTGCTGCGCAGGGTGTCCAGTTGTGGTTTATTTTGCGACTGATATGCCAGGTTCGACCATCAGCAGCCTTTTCCGCCCGGCCCTCCGAAGTAGAACGAGGTGGGAGCGTAGGTCAGGAAAGAGTCCGTGAAGCAATGCTTTGACGGTTGCTCCAGTGTGAGACCAGCCCACCACTTTGCCGAGCCGGTGTCGAAGTACCAGATGTCGCTCTGGTAGGCCGCGAATTTCCAGCCCTTGTCGCTCCAGTCGCCGCTGCCCATGGGGGGCCATTGGGTCAGAGCAGCCACTTCGCCGCCGTACTGGATGATCTGCGCGTTGTGCGACATCTGGCCGCCGCCGTAGATAGAGGCGGGATAGTAGCCAACCCACTGCCCACCCAGTGCGAGCCACCAGTTTCCACCGCTCAGGAAATACTCGGCTGAGAAGTAGTACTGTGAGCCACCGATGCTGCTGTAGTTGTTAAAGCCGCTGCCGAAATACCAGTTGTTATTGGTCTGGGTGAATGCACCGCAATCCAGGTTGTAGCAGCCGGTATTGTTGTAGTCGTCGGCCGTCCAGTAGATAAATAGGACAGAATTCTCGCTGCCCCACGTGTTGGGCTGGTTTTGCCATCCCACTTCGGCAGTCTGGGTCGGGCTTCCGCCAACGTACCACTCTTGTGAAAGGGACATTGTTTCTCCGCCCACGCCGGTATTCACATACGGGCTCCACAGATTCAGGTCGGAGTTTCCGCCGAGATTCTTAACGTTCTGCTGTGCGTAGGCGTAGTGGTGGACATAGCCGTCGCCGTTCGGCTGAGGATCGTTGGGACGAGTAAAGCGGCTGGCTCCGTCGCGGCCTTTGGCAAGAAACTGCTTCAGATTCTCGAATTGGCTCATGTCTTCCAGGGTCAACCGGCGCATGGGAATGGTGTTGCCCTCACAGTGGGTGGAGTTGCCGAACTGATCGAACTGATTGTCGGGACCAATTTGTGAAGCGGCGACGGGAGCATCTTCGCCAAGCTGTTGATGGGGCGGTGGCGTAGGTGGTGGCGTCGCGATCTGCTTTTGACCAAGCATCCGGAATGAGGGCTGTTCTTCGACTGGCACACAGTCGAAGTAGTGGGAATCCAGTAGGAAACTGTGACTTACGTGGACTTCGTTGTACATCTGGAGCGCATGTTGGCGCATTTCTTCGAACGATGCGGCGTCCTTCACACGCTTGCCGGCGTGCCCCACGTAGGTGCCTGAAGAGGCCGTCTTGGCGTTCTCAATGAAATTCTGGAAGGACACAAATTGCTTGGGCGCCGATTCGGCACTCATGAGTCCGTTGAACATGAAGAGGGTTAACAGGGTGGCGAACGCAAACTGACCGAACGCATTCTTAATGGTTTGGAAGCTCTGAGTGGTCGTGCAAAACATTTGGTTTTTCATTGTCGTTTCTCCTTAAGATTTTGATTTTGGGCGGGTTCGAATCCCGCGCTCTGGACAAATAGGCGGAAAGCGCTGGTCAATCGCCTCATCGCCGGAAAAAAATATTTTTTCGGCTAAACGACGGCTTCTTTTGGCCCGGTGCCCCAATTTGACTTAGTCGCAAACTGAAAATGCCCCGCAGCAGGGTTTGACTGCGCGGGGCAACGGAAAGTAGGACGGCGAGATATGCGCCGCCCCCGGACTATTCGGACTTCCAATACACTCGGAAGCTTGTCCCATCCCCGGTGAGTGACGTAGGCTCGGCTTCAATCACGTTGCTGCTGCTGACCATGGTGATCTCCTGCACGTTGCTGCCGAAATGTGAGATCGGCCCCGAGGTCGAGCTGTCGGTGGCGAAGTTGGTTCCGGCGTCATTGGTGTAGTCCTGGCCAAAATTGGCTACATCAAAGTCGGCCAAGGGGAGAATATTTCCGCCGCTGGTGCAACAGGGCGCCTCCGCGATCCATTCGGCTGAACTCCGTTCCGCGCCAGCAACCTGCTGTTCGGTGGTGTAGATCTTTCCCGTGGTCCGGTCATGGATTGAAACGGTAAACACGCCACCGGCGTAGGTCACTGAAGCGCCAATGATGTCTCCAGCTTTCACTGGAACGCTGGTAATGATATGGGAGCCTGATGGGTAGAATTCGTACCAGGCATAGTACTGGGGCGTGGTGCCATTGCAATCGGACGCAGTGCCAGTCTGCTCGACGGTCCCATCGGTATAGCCGTCGATTCCAACCCAAAACGCGGAGTACGTGTTTGGGGTCTTGGAACAGTCGACTTCGGGAACGTGCCACGAACCCTTAGCAAAGTTGAAGCCGGAGCCGGTAACCGCGTAACCGCTCCAATTTTCGGTCTCCACTTTGCCCTGCTGAGAAGGCGCGCCATGAAACCGCGCTGGCGTGTGCTGACGCAGGAATCTCGGCGTTTTCGATATCTGTGCTGAGGCGGGCGATGTGGCCAGCAACAGCAGGATTCCGCAAAGGGTGGCGAACGCAAACTGACCGAATGCATTCTTAATGGTTTGGAAGCTTTGAGTGGTCTTGCAGGATACTTGGTTTTTCATTGTCGTTTCTCCTTGAGATTTTTGTATTTGGGCGGGTTTTGGTCCCGCGCTCATACAAATAGGCGCAAAGGAGAAAGGAAACGCCTCATCCACCGAAAAAAATGTCTTTAGGCCTGATGGGTGCGTACCGGCCAGTGGTCTGACCACGAGGCTTGAGACCATATATTAAGGAGGAGCGGTAGCGATTGACGGGCAGTCGGACGGGCGAATATGCTGGTGTCCTTCCCGAGACGGGCGACCGAGGTAAGCGATGGCCGCAGATCAGTCCGGTCAAGTTACGGCACTTTTGCAGCAATGGACAACGGGCGACGAAGAAGCCCTGCACGCCCTGATGCCCATGGTGTACAAGGAGTTGCGGCGTCTCGCCCACTACCAGCTCAAATCTGAACGGCCAGACCACTCCCTGCAAAGCACAGCGCTGGTCCACGAGGCATACATCCGGCTGCTGGGAGATCAACCAGTCGGGCTACAGAACCGGGCGCATTTCATCGCCATCGCTTCCCGGGCGATGCGTCAAATCCTGGTGGACTATGCGCGCAGCCGCCGAGCCAACAAGCGCGATGGGGGACTCAGAATCGAGTATGAGGACTTGCCTGAGCTGCCGCTCAACGGAGACGCCGAGCTTCTGGCTTTGGACTACGCCCTGGAAGAGTTGTCCCGCATCGATGAGCGGCAAGGCAAGATTGTGGAAATGAAGTTCTTTGGAGGGTTATCGGCACCAGAGATATCGCAAGTGCTAGGGATTTCCCGCGCCACCGTGGACCGCGACTGGGCCACGGCCCGCGTATGGCTGCATCGCCAAATGAGTAGGACGGCATAGTCATGGCCAGCGAACATTGGGAACAAGTCAAAGAGTTGCTGCATCAGGCGCTGCAACTCAAATCCGCGCAGCGTGCTGAGTTCATCGAAGGGGCCTGCTCTTCCGACGATATCCGCGCCGAGGTCAAATCACTGCTCTTGGCGGAAGAGGCTGTGCGATCCAACTTCCTGCAATCGGCGCCGGTTGGCAAAATGGATGGAACCGAAGCGACCGGAGTTTTGGAAGCTGGGCAAATATTTTCGCAGCGTTTCCAGCTCGTCCGCAAACTCGGCGAAGGTGGCATGGGACAGGTCTGGCTGGCAGAACAGACTGCTCCGGTACGGCGCCAAGTCGCGCTGAAGCTGATCAAGGCTGGCATGTATGACGAGGCGGTGGTGCAGCGCTTCCAATCGGAACGTCAGTCTCTGGCGATCATGGACCATCCAGCCATCGCGAAGGTCTTTGATGCCGGGGCGACTCCGCAGGGGCAACCCTACTTTGTGATGGAGTACGTACCCGGGTTGCCGATTACTGAGTACTGCGATCGGAAAAAGCTGCGCATTCCGGAGCGGTTGGAGTTGTTCATACAAGCCTGCGAGGGGGTGCAGCACGCCCATCAAAAAGCGATCATCCACCGCGATCTGAAGCCCGCAAATATCCTGGTGGCAGAAGGCGACGGCAAGCCAACGCCGCGGATCATCGATTTCGGGCTGGCCAAAGCTTCCCGTCCGGCGCTGGCGGGAGAAAGTCTATTCACCGAACCGGGAGTTTTTGTTGGAACACCGGCGTACATGAGTCCGGAACAGGCCGATCCGAACGTGCAGGACATCGACACGCGCACGGATGTGTATTCGTTGGGAGTCATTCTTTATGTGCTGCTGGCCGGATTGCAGCCGTTTGAGATCAAGCGGCAGAAGCAGTCAGTCGACGTGCTGCTGCGAAGGTTGCGCGAAGAAGAGCCACCGACCCCGAGCACCAAGGTGGCCGCGGACCGGGAGACCTCGACCGCAACTGCGGAGGCGCGCGGCACCGAGTCCAAGCAATTAATCGGTACGCTGCGCGGCGATCTGGACTGGATCGCGATGAAGGCCCTGGAGAAGGACCGCGCTCGGCGCTACGGTTCGCCTTCAGAGCTGGCGGGTGACCTTCGGCGATATCTGCGCCACGAGCCGGTGGTGGCTCGCCCTGCGAGCGCGAGCTACCGGTTGCGAAAGTATGTCCGCCGGCACCGGATCGCTGTGGGCGTGGCAGCTGGGGTGATTTTTCTGCTGGCGGCATTTTCCATACTGCAGGCGGTGCAACTGCGCCGCACCACCCGGGAGCGCGACCGCGCCAACCGTGAACGCGATCGCGCTACGCGCATCACCGATTTTATGACCGGCATGTTTAAGGTTTCCGATCCCAGCGAGTCGCGCGGCAACAGCGTAACTGCGCGGGAGATTCTTGACAAGGCGTCGAACGAGATCGGCACCGGCCTGGCGAACGATCCCGAGGTGCAGTCGCAGATGATGCAAGTCATGGCGAGCACGTACATAAACCTGGGCTTGTATGGTCGCGCCCACGAATTGGCCAAACGTGCGAGCGATGAACGACTAAAAAGCCTCGGGCCCAATGACCCCAAAACCCTGGAGTCGATGGCGCAACTTGGTTGGGTTCAGGCTCGCGAAGGACAGTTCGAACAGGCGGATCAACTGGAAAGAGATGCACTAGAGAAAGAGCTCCGCATCCTCGGTCCGGAGGACCCGCGAACGATTGACACCATGGACCACTTGTCGGTCACCGTGCGCTATGAGGGTCGAAACGACGAATCGGAGAAACTGGCCCGTGAAGCGGTCGCCAACGCAACACGCAGGTTTGGAGCGGAAAGCACACAAACCATAGAGGCAATGAGCGCGCTGGCGGGGGCGCTTGGCTACCAGACCCGGTACGCCGAGGCAGAACAAGTTTTTCGTCAACTGGTCGATATCGAAAAGCGGGTATTGGGACCGGATGACCCGAAAACTCTGCGCAACAGGCACGATTTGGCAGCGACCCTTCACGCGCTGCATCGACTCAGGGAAGCCGAGGAGAAGTATCGCGAAGTGCTAGCCGACCAGCGCCGTGTTCTGGGACTGGAACATCCGATGACAGTTCTTACGATGGAAAACCTGGCGGTCCTTCTCACCGATGAAAACCGCCTAGCCGAAGGGGAAAAACTACATCGGGAAGTATTGGAAATTCGATCGAAGGTCTTAGGCCCCGCGCATCCCGACACACTGCTGACTCAATTGAATCTGGCCGACGCCCTCCTCCGGGAAGGCCGTGTCCACGAATCAGAAAAAGTGCAGCGCGAGGCGCTCGCGATTCAGGTCCGCGTACTCGGACCGGAAAACCGAGACACCCTCGAGTCCCAGTCCAACCTGGCGGGGATATTGACTCGCGAGGGCAGGTATGCAGAAGCTGAAAGAACTGCCCGGTCAGCTCTCGACATTCAAATGCGTACTCTTGGGCTGCAACATCCCGATACGGTGGATTCGCTGCGGCAACTAGGAACAGCGATGGCCTACGACCATCGGTATGGCGAGGCAGCGAAGCTGTTTCATGACGCAATCGATAAAACAGACAACGCCGGTGGCCAGGGAAACCCGTGGTCGGTCTGGTATTCCTTCGCCTGCGTGGCCGCGGCCGCGGATCGTTCTGACGACGCGGTGCAAGATCTTCGCGAAGCGGTACGCCGCGGGTATGCCGACTCGGACAGCTTGATGGCCGACGGGGACCTGAAGACCCTCCACCAGAATGCTCATTTTAAGGAGATCGTTTCCAGTATGAGGAAGGCAGCAACCACAGCGCCATCACAATAACCTCCGTCGGCCAAGCCTTTCCGCCTTTAGCCCAAAGACCTCGACGGCTTTCCCAGCACTTTGTAGTAGGCAGGGGGACACACCTGGTTTTGCCTCCGCCGCGCTCTGATCGACGCAATTTTTAGGCTTTCACTTGTGCAGAAGTAAGATGGCTATGGCGCGACATTCCGTTCGGACTGATTCCTTCACTAACTTCCGCAATATAAGGGTTTGACCTCGGGGCGGAAGCAAAACATTCCCTACGTCAATTCAACGAGGACCTTTGACCCTACACCGACAAACTGCTACGCTTCGCGGTGAGCGCAAACCGCCCAATAAGGACTTCGATCCAATGAATCGTACAGCACTTGGACTGATCTTGATCCCGCTTCTCACGGCCGTTCTGGTCTTCGGTTCCGATGAAAAGGTTTTATACGGCTTCAAGGGTGGCTCCGACGGCGGAGAACCGGAAGGCATGGTGATGGATAAGCCCGGCAATTTGTACGGTGCGGCGCAGACTGGAGGCCGTGGCGGAAACATCAACTGCTTCGGAAACGGCTGCGGTTTCGTTTACAAGCTGGCTCGCACTGCCGGTGGGGGATGGAAAAAGACCAACCTGTACAGCTTCACCGGAAAGGACGATGGCGGCGTGCCAGTCGGCAATCTGGCCATCGATGCGAAGGGAAATCTCTACGGCGTCACCGAACAGGGTGGAACTGGGGGCTGCAACAGCGTGCTTGGGAAGGGTTGTGGTGTTGTCTTCCGCCTATCGCCGAACTCCAACGGAAAATGGGATTATGCGGTCATTTGGAATTTCGGGGAAAACAGCAACGGCGACGATGGAAATTACCCGAATGCTGGTGTGGTCTTCGATAAAGCTGGGAATTTGTTCGGCACTACAACCTTTGGCGGAAGTTTCGTCTGCGATTGCGGGATCGTCTACCAACTCAAGCCTCAATCGGGAGGATCCTGGACGGAAAATATACTTTATCTTTTCGAGGGGATTTCGCAGGGCGGGACCGATGTCAGCTTCCCTGATAGTGATGTATTCGTGGACACGAAAGGCAACATCTTCGGCACTGGCACCGGGGGCGGCGACGTGAATTGCAATGATGGCTGCGGCGGCGTATTCGAACTGGTCCCGCAGTCCGGCGGTAGTTATAAGGAAACAGTCCTGCACGTGTTTACCGGAAGCCCAGACGGCTTTCAGCCTGAAGGCGGAGTGCTTGCCGACTCCAAAGGTAACATTTACGGCACGACCAGCTCCGGCGGAAACCCTGGTTGCGACAACAACTTCGGCTGCGGCACAGTATTCGAACTTCGGAAATTAGCGAAAGGCTATCGCGAGCGTGTTATCTTTCGGTTTGACGGCGAGACTGGCTATCAACCTGTCGCCGATCTCACAATCGATAACTCAGACAGACTATATGGCACAACCTATAACGGCGGGGCGGACAACAGCGGCATCGTATTTTTGATGTCGAGCGAGGCCGGCAGTTGGAAAGAGACCATCCTGTACAGCTTTACTGGACAGGATGGCTACGGGCCTGATGCGGTTCTTACGAAGGATGGAAAGGGAGGTTTTTTCAGCAACACCGTCTTCGGAGGTGCCGCCGGTCAAGGAACAGTTTTCCGACTGCTTCCGTAACTGTTCGTTATCTCACTCTCGTAAGATCGATTGCCCCGACCCGCAATTTTCCGAGTAGCGTGATTAACGCTTGGGCTTCCACCCAGGGTGGTTCTTCGCATAAGCAGCCCGAAGTTTTGCCCTGACCGCCGGTGACATCGCCTTCCGCTTGGGAGTTGCGTTGGCTGCTTTCGTGGCTACTCCTCCTTGTAGGCCGCTGCGGGCCTTCGCCCAACGCTCTTTCTGCGCCAATGAAAGCTTCCTCTTGGCCCCCGCAGACATCGTCTGCTTCTTGGGTTGTGGTTGGCCGGACGTGGCGAAGCCTGCGGTTCCCCTCAAAGCACTCAAAGCTTCCAAGGCTTTGACGATGCGACTTTGCTCGGCTTCTAGTTCTTGTATCACCGGTTCAATATTCATGGTTCGTAATTATAGCAATCCCTCGCACGATCACCAGTTGGAGGTGTCGCCCCTGTAACTTGGGCAGCTAGAAGTCTCAGAGGGGCAGTTTATGAAACTGCCCGCCATGAGAATTATTTACTTCTTCGCGACCAGGGACTCCAACTGCGACAGGCGCTGCTCCAAGTCCGCAATGCGTTTTCCTTGACCTTGGATCTGCTCCTGCTGCGCCCTAATGAGTTCTTCCTGCACGGGAGCACCGGCTTTCTTGCAGCCCTTGGTTCCAAGTTGCCCGGTTGGGGTGACGCAAACCAGAGGGTATTTTGCAGTGGTTGCAAGCACCGTGCCGTAGATGCCCGCGACGTAGGTGGTGTTGCTGGTGTTAGTTCCGGCGACGCCCTCCCCGATGCAAATCACATTGCTAGCAGAGGTGACACTGTTGCAGGTAGTATTACCGACGGCGGTGTTGGAGTTGCCGGTGCTGACATTGAGTGCCGTGTAGCCGATCGCCGTATTACCGGCTCCCGTGGTGTTGGTGGCGAGCGCACCGAAGCCCATAGCCGTGTTGTCGCCCCCGGTGGTGGTAAAGACGAGTGTATCTGCACCGACGGCCGTGTTGTGCGGACCGGTGGTGTTGTATTCGAGCGCCGAATCGCCGACGGCGGTATTGTCAATCGCGGTATTGTTGGCGAGCGCGTTGGGACCTGCGGCGAAGCCATTCGAGCCGGGCTCGTCCAGCACGGTTACACTGCCTATCTGGTAGTTCGTGGTGACGTTGCAGGTTGTATCGTTGCCGCTGCCGCACTCCTGGCCGAAGCTGTTGGTGGGATACATCGCGAACACGACAGCGACCGCGGCCGCCATCATGCAAGGTTTAATGAGCTTACTGATTTGGCTTAGACCACTAAAGCGTTTCATGGCATTCTCCTAGAGTTAGTTTCCGGCTGGATTTGAGGGCCTAAGCTCGGGCCGGTGCGTCGCGGAACAACCGTTCCGGCTCGGCCGTCGCGAAGAAGTCTCGCGCCGCCGCATGCCCGAACGCTTATTCTGGCCTTCACTGAATTAATGCGATGTTTTGCGGAATTCGGGGTCATGGCAGGTACGAAGGACGATTTACCCGTAGACAGCCGCTACCCTGCGTCATTCTGGAGATCAAATGTTCAGGTGTTTCCGCCGTCCGCAACTCCCAGAAACGATGAAAAGGGCACAGCGCGAAGCCGTGCCCTTTCGGTGAACGTCTGGTGGTTAGAACAACCGTAGCGGACTAGGACTCACCGAGGCAGCAAACCACATATTCTCGCGGGTAGGGTGGGTAGGTGGTGAGTGCGCCCACCGCTGAGCGAGCGCACTCGCCGTTGACCTGCCAGGCCTAGCTGCTCCCGCAAACCGCAAATGCGGATGTTGTTGCCTGTTGTGTACTCCAGCCCGCTCCTTGGTTATATGCCATAGCGCCACTGGCATCGTTGTACACATAGTCCCATATGCCGAGGGAATTGGTGCCACTTCCGTCGGTGGATAGCACGACCCAGTATTGCGTGCCCGCGGTCAGAGGAGTGGACGGAATGGCCGCATTCTGGGTGTTGCAGCAGTCACCCGAGGTCCCCGTCCATGCGGGGAGATTCGAAACGTCCGTGCCATTCAGCTCAGTTCCTGGCGCACCGTTCGAATCGCTCCAGATGCCAAAATTGAAGGTATTGCCAGCCTGACCATCGCCGCTGTAATAAAATGCGGCCGCTTCGATCTCAGTGGCGTTATGGTTCTCTGTGGGCGTGAACGGATAACCGAGCCATTGTTGGAAACCAAGTGGCGAACTGGGACCAGAGACCAGCCAGCCGTCGGTGTAGTCGAAGGCATCCTTGGTCGAACCAAGGTTGCTGTAAATCGTCACGCTACCCCCGCCGACGCAACCCCCGTTCGGTACCTGGAAGGGCACGTTGCTCAAGAACATAGCGTTTGGAGTAATCACCTGGACCGGTCCAGTGGTCGCGCCTTTGGGCACGGTGGTGGTGATTTCGTAACTCGATACCACCTTGAACTTGGCGGGAGTGCCGTTAAACGTGACGCTGGTCGCGCCGGTCAGTCCGGCCCCCACGATCTTCACCGCCGTCCCCGCCCTGCCGGACGTTGGCGAGGTTTCCACAAACGGTAGCAGACCGGCAGACAGGTTAAAGATCGTGCCCCCGTTCTTCGCTCCGCCAGCCGCGGCGGTTCCGTAGAAGGTGCCATCGAAGTTCTGAATCAAAGCCCCCTCCGGGTTAGCTCCCGCGGTCCCGTCGAACGTGTAAAACGTGGTCAGCTTTCCACTTGGGGTGATGTTGAAGATCGTCCCCAGGGCATTGGCCCCGCCTGCACTCGTGGTGCCGTAGAGGTTGCCATCGTTTCCCTGGACCAATGCTGCTGACGGGTATTGGCCATCCACGCAACTGCTACCGCCCTGCGCGCAGAAGCTGTAAAGCGTGGTCAGGGTCCCGTTCGATGTGAGTTGGAAAACTGTCCCGCCATTGTTGGCTCCGCCCCCGTAGGTTGTCCCGTAGAAGTTCCCATCGGTGCCCTGGGCCAGGCCGGCCGCGGGAGACGTACCATCGGTACAATTATTTTGCGAGCAGAAGTTGTAAAGCGCGGTCAACTCCCCGCTCGTGTCGATTTGGAAGACGGTACCGCCGTTGTTCGATCCACCCCCGTAGGTTGTCCCGTACAGATTTCCATTGGCGCCTTGCACCAAACCCGCGTAGGGGCTGGCTCCGTCCGTGCCCGAGAAGCTGTGCAGCGTCGTCAGCTCACCGCCTGGGGTGATTTCAAAGACTGTGCCCACCTTGTTGGCCCCGCCTTTGAGTGTGGTCCCGTAGAAACTTCCGCTGCTGCCCTGCAGCAGCCCGGCATAGGGGTTGCTCCCGTCCGTGCCGCTGAAACTGTGCAGCGTTTTCAGCGCACCGCTGGAGCTCATGGCAAAGACCGTCCCCGCGTTGTAGGCCCCGCCTTTCAGGGTCGTTCCGTAGAACTCGCCATTGCTAGCCTGGGTCAGTCCCGCATAGGGGTTGGCGCCGTCCTTCGTGTCGAAGTTGTGCAGCGTCGTCAATTTGCCATCTGACGCCATTCTGAACACCGATCCGACATTATTGCTCCCGCCATTTGTTGTCGTTCCCCAGGAGGTCGCCTTGGCGCCCATGAATAGCGCGCCGTAAGGCATAGCGTGGGCCGGAAAACCATAGGGGTTATAGACCCATCCTCCCACTGCGATGCCCCTTGGAAAGTTGAGCTGACCCCCAATGAAATTGGGATTGTACTGCTGGGTTGCGATGGTGTATTCATCCACGGCGTCGAGATACTGTACCGTTATCAACAGATCCGGCCCATTGCATGCGATGTCCCACGGTTCTCCCGGCATATTCGACAGATTCGTCATTGGGGCAGTCAATACCCCGGTCGTGATGTCGTACGAGTCAACTTCTCCGAGGGCATTATTACTGTATGTGCTCGGAATGACCCAATATACCGTCTGTCCGTTTTCAGATAGGGCGATGCCTTGAGGGTAATTCAAGGTTCCGACCAGCGCGGTCGGCCCCGATTGCAACACGCCCGTGGACGAGACCGAAAGCTTTTGAACCGAGCCACTCTTTGAACCGCCTACACCCCAACTCGTAACATACACATCCACATTGCCCTGCCCGTCCAGAGCCGCTGCGGCAAACTCGGGGAAATTTATGGCAGCCAACTGGGTTTTGATGGCTGCGCCCGTGGTGGCATTGTAAACGCCAACCCAGCTAACGCCGTCGGTAGCAAACAAGAGATTTCCACTCACCGCAACGCCGATAACGGAACCCGTACCCGCGAAGGCAAAGGTCGAGTCCTGGGCTGCCGTGCTCGCGTTGTACTTCCCGATTGTGTTGTTCACTGCGACATATATGTATCCTCCGTAATATGCGACAGCAGGTACGCTGTCATTGTAGAAAGTGAGGAACGAATAATTTATCGCCGTTCCAGTTGGACTGAACTTGCTAACCTGTGCTGGTTCGATGCCGGCGGTGTTGGTTACAAAGATTGACTGGGCTGCCCCCGGCGCCACAATGCCGACAATAAGAAGCAACCCACAGAAGGCCCGCGACAACAGCCTCAAGCTGACCTTCCCAAGAACCGCCGACGCTAGCTGATGAAACCGTTTCATGACACCCTCCTGTAAACAGCTGTTTGCCGGCCGGATTGAAGGCCCCAAGCCGCAGCCGGTGTGTCGCGGAACAACCGTTCGGGCGCAGCGGTCACGAAGAGGTCTCGACCGCCGCGTTCCCGGACGCTTATTCTGGCCTTCACTGACTAAATGCGATGTTTCGGTGATTTCGGGGTCAACGTCCGAACGCGAGGGTGATTTTCGACCAAACCGCGTGGCCTTCGGAAGCAGCTAAGATTTGGGTAGGCGAACCTCATAAGAACAGCACGGACTCGGTTCGATAGACCAAATGCGCTCTGCGTTCAAAATAGAGAGCATATGAGAATCTGCGCTGACAAAAAGACGAACCCAGAAAACGGTGAAAGCCCGCTGGCCTTCGACTGAAGGCATCCAGCGGGCTTTCGTTGCAGCCACCCCAAGGGACACTCAGCGGCAGATCGGTGACATCGCAGCCCCACGAACGAGGGGAAAGTGAGCCGGACCCCGGTAGGATTTCCTCGTTCATGTACCCCGATGCCTGCAGCCGCCCAACTTTCCCTCGGCCAATGCGTCAACTCTTCCCATTTTGTTTCCTTGGACTTAGCCGTCATGACGACAGTGTATTGCCCCGAACGTGATGACGATATGTTCCACGTGGAACATTTCGCATGAATCCCCGGAAACTGATGAGATAGCGTGTCCTGAATCGGTCGCTTGTGAACAAGTGATCCCACAATATAGATTCAAGCAAGGCCGACCGAGCCAAAAGCTCGGGCGGACAGCGCCCAATCCCAGTCCAGGAGTCCGTAATGCAAAGTCGCATCGTCGGCACCACCATGCCGGTGCTTGAAATCACGCTTGATCCCAACGAATCAGTCATTTCCGAAGCGGGTGAACTTTCGTGGATGACCAGTTCCATCCAAATGTTGACCCACACCCAATTTGCTGGCGGCGGCGGCATCTTCGGCGTGCTGAAAGCGCGTAGCCGGCGGTGGATCGCTGTTCATGACCGAATACCGCGCGGTCGGCTCGGCGGGCGAGATTTCCTTCGCCACCAAACTGCCGGGGCACATCGTGCCCATCGAGGTTGGCGCCGGGCACGAGTACATGATTCACCGCCACGGATTTCTGTGCGCCATGCCTCAGATCCAGATCAGCGTCGGCTTCCAGCAATCGCTAGGCGCGGGAATCTTCGGTGGCGACGGCTTCCTGCTCCAGCACGTCAGCGGAACCGGGACCGCGTGGATTGAGCTTTCAGGCGAGCTGGTGATGAAGGACCTACAGCCGGGTGAAACTTTGCGGGTCCATCCCGGACATGTAGGCGCGTTCCAGGCGTCGGTTTCATTCCAGATCACGACCGTGCCGGGCATTAAGAACATGTGTTTTGGCGGAGACGGACTTTTTCTGGCAACCCTCACCGGGCCGGGCAGAATCTGGCTGCAAACCCTGCCCATTGCGAAACTAGCGCACAAACTCATGGAATACATGCCAACCCAGCACCAGGAAGCCGTACAGGGAGGCGTAGTGGGAGGGATCGTGGGATCGATTCTAGATGGGATGAAATAAGGAGAAATCCCACGAGCTTATATAGGTCAAGTTCGCGAATGCGCCAGGACGACTCTGCGTCTGTCCAGTTTTGGCAGTTTATTCAAATGTCCGCGAACGCTGGCGGTGGCACGAGCGCGGACGCTCGCGCCTACATCGGCGGTTCGCGACTGTGGCTTTTACTTCCGCCCAGCCACCTTGGCCGGTTCTGGGGCGCTCGGCATGGTGGTGACTCGCGAGCCAGCCGTTCCGGTTGCCACGGCTGGAGCCGCAACTGGGGCCGCCTGCGGACCCGATTGCGTCAATCCCAGTAGCTTGCGCACTTCCGTGTCGAGCTTGGCGTAAATATCTTTATTATCTTTCAGAAATTGCCGCGCGTTCTCGCGGCCCTGGCCTATCCGCTCGTTCTTGTAGCTGAACCATGAACCGGACTTTTCCAGAATATTGTGGGTCACGGCGATGTCCAGCAGATCGCCTTCGCGTGAAATGCCTTCGCCATACATAATGTCGAACTCGGCTTCGCGGAAGGGCGCGGCGACCTTATTCTTCACTACTTTGACCTTGGTGCGCGACCCGGTAACGATGTCGCCATCTTTAATCGCCGCAATGCGACGGATGTCCACACGCACCGAGGAATAGAATTTCAGGGCGCGTCCGCCGGTGGTGGTTTCGGGGTTGCCGAACATCACGCCAATTTTTTCGCGGATCTGATTAATAAAGATGAGGCAGGTGCGCGACTTGGAAACCGTTCCAGTAAGTTTGCGCAGCGCCTGCGACATCAGGCGGGCTTGCAATCCCATGTGGCTGTCGCCCATTTCGCCATCGAGTTCAGCCTTAGGCACCAAAGCGGCGACTGAATCGACCACCAGAACGTCGATCGCTCCCGAACGGACCAGCGCTTCGGTGATTTCGAGCGCCTGCTCGCCGTAGTCTGGCTGCGAGACCAGCAGGTTGTCGACATCGACGCCCAACTTTTTGGCGTATCCGGGATCGAGGGCGTGTTCAGCGTCGACGAACGCGGCCATGCCGCCCATCTTTTGCGCCTCGGCAATCACCTGCAAAGTAATGGTGGTCTTGCCTGACGATTCCGGCCCAAACACTTCGACGACTCTTCCCCGCGGAAGCCCGCCTACGCCCAGCGCCGCGTCGAACGAGATGGAGCCGGTGGGAATCACAGCGATAGGAACAATCGCCTCCTTCGATCCCAAACGCATGATCGAACCTTTGCCAAATTGTTTTTCGATCTGCGCGAAGGCGAGTTCAATCGCTTTTGCCCGTTCGTCGGCCATGAAGGCTCCTTAGTAAAACGATGATTTGAGGAAACTATGGCCGGATTATACACATACTCTAAAGCGAATAAAAGGCGAATTTCGTTAATATATGTGGAAAGTCTCCCGAATCGGTCCTTGCGGATTGGCAAAGTGCAGATTTCCGCGCAGAATGCGGCCCTACGCAAGAGCTTGTCCGGATTTCGTAACAAATCAGATTTTTTTGTGCGCTCTTGATCAAGGCGTGCTACTCATATAGCATCGTCGGCGAGATCGATCCCAATTATCATTTTGCCGACTACTTTGCGGGCCAGCGACGGGGCGGATTTGTCCGACTTCTTCATCTTTTGTAACACCTGCGCCCGTCCATTTCATCTCGATTCCTCTTGCCAGCAATCCAACCTACTGCAACAGCAACCAAGGATCATCTGGGGACTGCGGACAGACCGCCAACGCGTGCAATGCAGCCTGCTTCATCAATTACCCTGGAGGTGCCAAAGATCCTGACGACAATTAAGGGCCCTCGCGGGCATCGGTCCGCCTATCGAGACGTCCGGGCGGTCTACGGCGTAATCTCGAAAACCGGTGAAAACGCAACGCCGTAGAGATTGCCCCGTTTGTCCAGAACCACGCCACCATCGGGTAGACACCCGTCGGGACCGTCGAACTTGTGCAGGGCGGTGTAGGCCCATTTCCCGTGGGCCCGAGGCGCTAGCTTATAAACCACTCCACAGCCGCCATTGCACCCGCTGTTTCCGCCAAGGCAGCCGTACCATAAAGGTTGCCGCTTGTCGCTCGGCCGAGCCACTTACTGGCTCTACACCTTTCCCTTGATCGGCAAAATTATACAGCATGATCCTTTTCCATCCTCCCTTCCAGTCGGTCTCAGTCGAATATGGTGCCAGTCTCCGAAAGTGTCGCCGCCGCCGCCATGGTCGTGCCGTAGAGCGTTCCCCTCGGCATCGAGGATCACGTCCCCCTCCGGGCCGGCGCCATCATGGCAACGTTCCCCGCTCCTTGCAAAATTGATACAGCAGCGCTCCTTGCCATCACGCCGGGCCCGCGCACCAGCTTGAAGACTGTTCCGCCGCCGTGGTCCGCCATTGTATGACGTACCATAGAGGTTGCCAGCCTTGTCGAAGGCCAGTGGAGCGTATGAAGCAGTTGTGTCGTAGTTGTGGCATCCCCAATCGAAAAGAATGTTCTCGTCCCAACCGCCTGACCCCGACGTAAACTCGAAGGCTACGCCGAAGCCGTGGCAGGTGCCCCCCGGTGCAGAACCATATAGGTTCCCGGCGCCGTCCATGACGAAACCCGCAGATGGGTCCCCTCCGTCCGGGCAGCCGTACTCATGACAAAAATCGTAGAAATCAGTGAAAGTCCAACCTTCCGAGCCGGGCGTCAACTCGAAGGCCGTACCGGAAACGTAAGCACCGCCTTCAGCCGTGGTGCCGTACAAATTCCCCGTCGCATCAAAGATCAGGTTGCCGTTGGGGGATGTACCGTCCGTGCCGTTGAAGCTGTGCAGCGTGGTTAGTGTCCACTTGCCGTTCGCGTTGGGCGTGAGTTTAAACACGGACCCGACATTGTTAACTCCCCCGCCGCTGGTTACGCCATACAGATTTCCCTTGGCATCCAGCGTCAGCCCGGTCCACAGTCCGCCGGGAATCTTCGCAAGTATCTTGAACTTGGGCTTGGCCCACGCACCCGGCGTTAAAGACAGAGTAACGGCAGCCAGAACAAGCAGCTTAATCACGCTGAAGGACAACGGTTTCAGTCGCATGGAAGAACTACCTCACGCTAGAAGACTCGCGTAGGGGATGCGAGCCGGGATTCCCACTTGGCCCGAAGTATACCACGGAAACCGTGGGCCGACGCTGTCTCGTTGCTAAACTCAGGGCGAGCCGAGGATGCCGGATTTGGTATAACGCGGCGCGCCTTTCATGCAAGTCCTTTGCGGAAGCCACTGCACGGCAGGACGGGCGAAGGAATCGGCCTTCTGCTCCGCCGTTCTACGGCTCGGTGAACTGACCGTTGTTTTGCGCGGCGGCGAGGGTTCCGCTGGCGGGCGTGGGCTCATACCATTGATAGGTCCCGCCATATACGTACGCCAACCAATAGATATTGGTGCCGCTGGCTGCGGATGGGAAAAATCCCGCCAGCGATGTGAGATCGGGCACCGTCAATGTAGTCGCTCCATTCAGGAAGGCCGAGGTCGCGGTGACGGTCGTCTCGTAGAGCGTGGAATTCACGAACCATTGAATCGATGCAGAATCTGAAACAGCTGTCGAGCTTGAGAATCCGCTGTAATTCAATGTGAACGTTGGAAGCGCGGCAGGCGTAGGTGCGGCATAGGTAAGCGGCGCCGGCATTGCCAGCGAAACTGGTCCAGCGGACGTGGTGGCGGAGAATGAGTAGATACTCTGGCTAGTCGCTGTGTCGGCGGTATTGGCGCTGAAAGAATAGTAATCACCGGTGGCTGCTTCGGTTGAGGGAACTACGGCATACTGAGTCGGTGTTGGTATTACCCATCAGGCTGAAGGATGTGCCGCCGCTTGTCAGATACTCCGCGGCAACTGCCGGCGTGGTGTTGAATCCTGCCGGAATGTTGGTGACGGCAATGGATTGCGGGGTCGTGGCATCGGAAGCGAGAAGGCTGATGGAACTGCCTCCATTGACTGCGCCCGGCACGGTTTGCGCCCTGACGATCTTCACGCCAAGCGCATCGAATGACGAGTCCTGCGCCACGACTGCGACATCGTTCAACCCTAGGGGCATACCGGTGCTGAATGAGCCAAATGTGCTGGGCAAGGATGTGCCGTATCCAGATTTTCCCGCAATGGTTAACTGCGTGGCGCCCGGGATAGCACTAACACTGGCTATGCCGGTAGCGGTGCCGGTAGTGGGATTCTGAAAGCAGGTCACGGTATAGGTGGTGTCGTCCGAGGTGGTGGCATCGATCACGAACTCCTGATTCACCGGGCCCATGCCTTGCCAGGTTGGGCAAACGTAGGCGACCGCATAGGTCGTAGTTCCGGTAGGGATTGAAAAGGTCAACTGACCGCCGGATACCGCAGCCGTTGCCCATGCGCCGGTTCCAATCTGTTCCGCCGCAGCCAAAGGTGCGCCGCCTGCAAAATTAATGGTGATCGGAGTACCGGTGGGCGTGCGGCCTCCAGAACCGCTGGAGCCTCCGCCACAACCTGAAAAGGCGGCGATTAGTGAGGTGATCACAAGGCAGAGCAGAAGGTTTTCGGTAGTTACACGCATGATTGCGCTCCCGGCGGAGATGATTGTTTGAGGTTCTCCGCCATGGAGCGTGTATATCATGACGATTGCGTGGGAATGAAGTTCCTTTCGTAACGTGTGCGCGGCTGGGGCTTTTAGCTAAGAGCAGATTTCGCGGCTCAACATGGCAACATCGCGGCGCTGCGATTCGGTAGAATTATTGGTTCATCAGTTTTGCGAATATGGCGAAAGCAATTCCCATCGGGACGCGGGCCACGGCGGAAGAGACCGTCGAGTTCAAACATACTTTGACGGCGCATCATCCTGAGTTGCCGCCGGTCTATTCCACTCCGGATATGATCCGTTTGATGGAGACGGCGGCGTTTCATGCGCTGCATCCTTATTGCGAAGGTGATGAGATCACCGTCGGCACGTCGATCCATGTGGAACATCGCGCGGCCAGCGGCATTGGGGCGAAGGTCCGCGCTGAGGCGGTACTGGAGTCATTCGACGGCCGCTTTTACACCGTCCGAGTGACCGCGCGAGACGAGATCCAGGAGATCGGCCGCGGAACTGTAGGACGGGCGGTGGTGAGTGTTAGGACGTTTATGGAGAAGATGAGAAAGAAAAGCTAGGACTCTGATTAAGTGCCGACGAAAGGCATTAACCACAGGGTACACAGGGATGCCAGGAGTGTATAGAGGCCCCCGGGGACTTCATCAGCGCCTCCCCCAGCTGAGTTGAGCCGGACAGCCGGGCGGCTGTCCCCACATTGGAATCTATGACGAATACGGAAGAACAGAAAGCTAAAGCGAACGCCTTCCGCGCCCTGCATCGTGGCGGCAAGGTTCTTGTGCTTCCCAATGCGTGGGACGTGGCGAGCGTCCGCGTTTTTGAGGAGGCGGGCTTTCCGGCAATCGCCACCACCAGCGCGGGTATCGCGTTCTCCCTGGGATATCCGGACGGGCAGAAAATATCGCGTGAGGAGATGCTGGCGAGGGTCACGCGGGTCGCCCGCGCGGTGAAAGTCCCAGTCACAGCCGATGTCGAAGCGGGATACGGTGAAAAGCCGCAGGACGCGGCCCGCACGGCGTGCGCTCTGATCGAAGCCGGCGCGGTGGGCATGAATCTGGAAGACGCCACCAGCGACCCGCAGCAGCCGCTGGTGGAGTTACCGTTGCAGATCGAGAAGATCCGCGCGATTCGTGAGGCCGCGATGAAAGTGGGAATGCTGCTGGTGTTGAATGCGCGTACGGACGTATATTTGGCGGAAGTCGGTGCGCCCGAGTTGCGATATTTCGAGGCGGTCAAGCGGTTGATGGCGTATCGCGACGCCGGTGCCGACTGCGTATTCGCCCCCGGTCTGAGCGAGCAAGCGACGATTGCGCAACTGGTGAAAGATGTTCAGTGTCCGTTGAACATTCTTGCCGGCCCGGGATCGCCGTCGGTGCCGGAACTCGAAAAGCTAGGCGTGGCGCGAGTGAGCGTGGGATCAGGACCGATGCGGGCCACGTTAGGACTGCTTAAAAGGATTGCCGAGGAGTTGAAAGCTACCGGCACCTACGAAGCGCTCGAAGGCGGAATCCCTTATGCGGAAGTGAATCGGATGCTGGGGTGAGTGCGGGCATCTCCAGCTGGGAGTTCCAAGCAATTCGCGCGGTCGATGTACCATGTTGGCTTGCAGCCTCTGCCACAATCCGTGCTGGAGTACGTTCGCAAGCATGAGCTACTAAAGGCTGGAGACCGCGTTGGGGTTGCGGTTTCGGGCGGCGCGGATTCGGTGGCGCTGTTTCGTCTGCTGCTGGAGTTGCGCGGCGAGATTGGGTTGGTCCTCTCGGTGGTCCACTTCAATCACAAATTGCGCGGAGAAGAGTCCGACGAAGATGACACTTCGTCGCACAACTCGCACGGGCCACAAGCTGGAGTTTCATTGCAAAAGCGGTGAAGTCAAGCAATATGCCGCCGAGAAGCGTTTGAGCCTTGAAACCGCCGCGCGCGAGTTGCGCTACGAATTCTTTCGCGAATTGCTCAAGGACCGACACCTCAACCGCATCGCCACCGGCCACACGCTCGACGATCAGGCGGAAACCGTGCTGTTGCGGATGGTGCGTGGCGCCGGCAGTCGGGGCTGGCGGGAATTTATCCCAAGCTCGCGGTGAATGGTTCACAGACGGCTGCGATCGTGCGGCCTTTGTTGGGGACTCGGCGTGAAGGCCTGGAAGTTTATCTTCGCGCGCTCAACCAGGTTTGGCGGGAAGACAGCAGCAATCGCGACTTGCGTCATGCCCGCAATCGCGTGCGGCACGGCATTATGCCACGGCTGGCGGCCAATTTGAATCCGGCGGTGCGTGAGGCATTGGCGGAAACGGCGGAGATTGCCCGGGCGGAAGAAGATTACTGGCGAGGATGTAATTTTCAAAGTTGGTGCCAGCCTCTGGATCTTACGGTCGATTTTCTAGAAGAACTGCCACTCGCGCTGCGGCGACGCGTGGTTCGGGCGATTGCCGAATCGCTGGGGGTTGTGCTGGAATTTCATCATGTCGAAGCGGTCCTCGCTTTGGCTGCGGCAGAGGAACCGGCCAGCCGGTCAATGGAATTGCCCGCCGGCTGGACAGTGCGGCGTGAGAAAGGCCGGCTGCGTTTCTGCCCGCCGGATGAATCGACGCTGCCATCCGACTATGAATATGTGCTTCCGGTACCCGGAACGGTCGGTGTCAGCGAGATTGGTTCGAAGTTCGAAGCCGCGCTGGTGAATCCGGGCGAAGCGGACCCTAATTATCTCTTGAGGCGCGAGGCCGTAGCGGGTGAATTACGCGTGCGAAACTGGCGGGCGGGAGATAAGTTCTGGCCGGCGCATACCCGGGAACCCAAGAAAATTAAAGAATTGCTCGCTGACAAGCATGTGACCAGCCGGGAACGAAAGCTGTGGCCGGTGGTGGTCAGTGGTGGTGAGGTGGTTTGGGTACGCGGCTTCCGCACCCCGCAACGGTTTCAACCGAAGGCGGGAGAAGAAGCTATCGCTATTCGGGAAGCGGAGGATCCATAGGATTGGGCAATTCGGCGCGGCAGCCAAAAGGCAACCGTCTCGCCGTTTCTTGTACAATCACAGAACACAACCATATATTAAGGTGAACGCCACAATGAACGAGACTGCCAAGGCCGAGCAGTTACGTATGACGATTCCCGCCGAGCAGATCCAGAAACGGATTCGCGAGATGGCCCGGCAGATCTCCGACGACTACCGGGGCAAGAGCATACATGCCCTGGGATTGCTGGAAAATGGCTTTATCTTCATGGCGGACCTGGTTCGGGCGCTCGAAGTTCCCCTGACCTGCGAATTCATTAAGCCGAAGTACACCCAGGACCAGCGTACGCCCGCAGGCGCGTTGGAGATATTTTTCAGCCATGGCGGCGATGTGAGGGGACGGCACGTACTGATGATTGAAGGCCTGGTACATTCCGGCATTACAACCGAGTTCCTCATGGGTGATCTGCGGGCTCGGGGAGCGGCATCGGTCAAGGTGGCGACCCTGCTCGACCGCCAGTCGGCCCGCCGGGTCCAGTTACAACCCGACTACTTCGGATTTCTGGTCGATGAAGCCTTCATGGTGGGGTACGGCCTGGGCTCAGCCGAGCAAACGCAGCGAAACTTGCCCTACCTGGCGGTTGTAAGCTGATGTGCACTCGTGACTTAAGTCATGATCAGATGGGCATCCGTTTTTCCACAAGAAGAGTTAGAATGAGCTTGCTGGCAAAAACTTCGACCTTACCTGGCGGCTGGCATCTAATTTGTTGTGGAGCCCCCGGTTCGAGCGTTGGAGAGGCGCTACTTTTCTCAGGAGTTTTTTAGGTGAATTCAACAGTTAAGACGGTGGTTTTCTGGCTGGTTATTGTGCTTTCGGCTTTCCTGCTCTGGCAGGTCGTCAAAGCCGGCGGCACGAGCCAAAAAGAGAAGGAAGTCAACTTCTCTCAGTTCATGACGGATGTGGACCAGGGCAATGTTAAAGAGGTCACCATCTCGGGCATGGATGTTCATGGCAAGTTCACGAATGACAGCTCGGGCTTCCACCTCACGGCGCCGGCGAACTACCCCCAGATGATCGACACCCTGCGATCCAAGGGCGTCAATATCAGTGTCAAAGACATCAGTAATGGAAGCTGGCCGAGCTGGCTGCTGAACTTTGCGCCGCTCATCTTGCTGGCAGCCTTGTGGTTCTTCATGATCCGCCAGATGCAAACTGGCGGAAACAAAGCCCTGTCGTTCGGTAAGAGCCGGGCCCGGCTGCTCTCCATGCAGCAGAAGAAAGTCACATTTAAAGATGTGGCGGGCGTCGACGAGGCCAAGGAAGAACTCCGCGAGATCATTGAGTTCCTGCGCGAGGCCCAGAAGTTCCAGAAGCTGGGCGGGCGCATTCCCAAGGGCGTCCTGCTGGTCGGACCTCCAGGAACCGGCAAGACTCTGTTGGCCCGCGCGGTTGCTGGTGAAGCCAACGTTCCGTTTTTCTCGATCTCCGGCTCGGACTTTGTGGAAATGTTCGTCGGCGTTGGCGCAAGCCGTGTCCGCGATCTGTTTGAGCAGGGCAAGAAGAATGCTCCTTGCATCATCTTTATCGACGAAATTGATGCTGTGGGACGTCATCGCGGCGCCGGTTTGGGCGGTGGTCACGACGAACGCGAACAGACTTTGAACCAGTTGCTGGTCGAGATGGATGGCTTCGAGTCGAACGACGGCGTCATTCTGATGGCGGCGACCAACCGGCCGGACGTGCTTGATCCGGCGCTGCTGCGGCCTGGACGCTTTGACCGCCGCGTGGTGGTGAACCGGCCTGACGTGCGAGGGCGGGAAGAGATTCTGCGCGTTCATACTCGCAAGATTCCTTTGGCCGACGACGTTGATCTGATGGTTCTGGCCCGCGGCACACCGGGTTTTTCCGGCGCCGATTTGGCCAACATGGTGAACGAAGCGGCACTGGCGGCGGCGCGGCAAAACCGCAAAGCCGTATTGATGTACGACTTCGAAATCGCCAAGGATAAGGTCTTGATGGGCGTGGAGCGCAAGTCTCTGTTGCTCTCCGAAGACGAAAAGAAGGTCACCGCCTATCACGAAGCCGGACACGCGCTGGTTGCGGCCAAGTTGCCCAACTCGGACCCTCTGCACAAAGTCACGATCATTCCGCGCGGGATGGCGCTGGGCGTGACCATGCAGTTGCCAATCGACGACAAACACAATTACACCAAGGATTATCTGGAGACCACCATCGCCATCATGATGGGAGGTCGCATTGCGGAAGAGTTGTTCCTGAACCAGATGAGCACCGGCGCCGGAAACGACATCGAGCGGGCCACAGAAATGGCACGCAAGATGGTCTGCGAGTTCGGCATGAGCCAGTTGGGACCGCTGACCTTCGGTAAGAAAGAAGAGCAGATATTCCTGGGCCGCGAGATCAACCAGCATCGCGATTACAGCGAAGCGACGGCGGTGAAGATCGACGAAGAAGTTCGCCGCATCATCCGCCAAGGTTATGACAACGCGAAGTCGATCATCGCCGATGGGCGGGAAGAACTGAAGCGGATTGCGCTGGCCTTACTGGAGCGGGAAGTGCTTGATGCCAACGAAGTGAAGATGCTGATTGAAGGCAAGGAACTGCCCAAGATCACGCCTCCACCGAAGGCCGAAGATGGTGTGCAGCAGGTCCTGAAGCCAGATCCGGGCCGCCCGGGAATTGCCAAGGGCGGGGAAAGCCCGGCCAGGGCCTAGAAATTCTTCTAATCTACTGTTTCTAAATAGAAAGCGATGGTTCGGGCCGCCCCGATACCATCGCTTTTTCTCTGCCCCATCGGCGTGGACTTAGACGGGAGAAAGGAACATCCTTTCGTTCTGGCTTGCCGGTACAACCCCATCGAGAAATTCGGCCTACATTCCGCGTGCGGCGGATTGAGCTGCTAAGATGCGGGAGACTTCAGAGTCCTTGAGGATGAAGTTCTTTGCGCACTTCCGCGAACTGACCGCGACCCAGCGGAATACGTTCATTGCGTGCTTCTTCGGGTGGTCTCTGGATGCCTTCGACTTTTTCATTCTGATCTTTTGCGTCAGCGCCATCGCAGCCCAGTTCCAGACCAGGGTTTCGACGGTCGCAGAGGCGATTTTCGTGACCTTGGCAATGCGTCCGGTGGGCGCATTTCTGTTTGGAATGATGGCGGACCGTTTCGGTCGACGGCCGACGCTGATGATCGACATCATTGCGTATTCGGTCTTTGAACTGGCGTCGGCGTTTGCGCCATCGCTGAAAATCTTCTTCCTAATGCGCGCAGGATTTGGAATTGCCATGGGCGGGGAGTGGGGTGTGGGCGCGGCGCTGGCCTTCGAAACCTTGCCAGCCAAGGGCCGTGGATTTTTCTCGGGACTGTTGCAGGAAGGATATGTCGTCGGATATCTGATGGCGGCGCTGGTCTATGGGACTCTGTTTCCTTTGATCGGGTGGCGAGGCATGTTTGTGGTGGGCGCGCTGCCAGCGTTTTTGGTGATCTACATTCGGACGAAAGTGGCCGAATCGCCGGCGTGGTTACAGACGCGATCGAACCGGAGCATCGAGCGGCGTGCGGGGAAAGATGTCTTGACGTATCTGGGCAGTTTCGTGTTCTTGATCGTGCTGATGTTTGCCTTCAATTCGTTCAGCCACGGGACGCAGGATTTGTATCCGACTTTTCTTGAGAAGAATCGTCACTTTACGCCACGGATGATCGCGCTGATCGCAGTGATCTACAACCTGGGTGCTTTGTTGGGCGGGGTCCTGTTTGGGACGTGGTCCGAGCGCGTTGGACGACGGCGTGCCATCGCAATTGCTGCGATTTTGGCCATTCCGATCATTCCCTTATGGGCTTACTCACGAAGCATCCCGATGCTCGCGCTGGGTGGATTTCTGATGCAGTTCATGGTGCAGGGCGCATGGGGAGTGGTTCCGGCACACTTAAATGAGCTGTCGCCACCGGCGGTGCGTGGAACGTTCCCTGGGCTGGCATACCAGCTTGGCAATCTGCTGGCGTCGCGTAACTCGGTGATTCAGGCAAAGCTGGTCGAGGGGCGATATGGCGGGTTTTATCCTCCGGTGCTCGCGTGGACGGTGGTGCTGGTGGCGACGCTGGTCGCGATCGTGACGTGGAGCGGGAAGGAGAAACGGGGAACGGATTTGTCGGGACCGAGCTGACGCTTAGAACGGGAGACCGCTCGTACGATTTTTGTACGGTCGCCCAGAAAAAAACACTGGAAGCACCGGGAACTGCTTACTTGATTCCAAAAAAGTCTTCGACCTGCTGGATCTCCGTCGTCTTGCGGTAGTTCGGCAGGCTTTCCAGGAAAACGCGACCGTACTGCTTCTTAAGAATACGGTTGTCCAGAAGCACCAGTAGTCCGCGATCATGCAGAGAGCGGATGAGGCGTCCGAAGCCCTGCTTCAGAGTGATCACGGCTGCCGGCACTTGATATTGAAAGAACGCATTGCCGCCCTCGGCGTCGATGGACTTGACGCGCGCAGCGACGACCGGATCGCTCGGAACGGCAAAAGGCAGGCGATCGATGATTACGCAACTCAGTTGCTCCCCTTGGACATCAACCCCCTGCCAGAAGGAAGACGTAGCGAAAAGGACGGCGTTCGGCGTGAGTCGGAACTCCTCCAGCAAAGCGCTCTTCGGCGCATCGCCTTGCAGCAGCATGGGGAAATCGAGTTCGCCGAGCAGTCGTTGATAGACGTCATTCATCTGTGCATAGCTGGTGAACAGCACAAAGGCGCGACCGCGGGTGATCTCCAGCAGCTTGCGGACGCGGTCGGCGGCCTGTGCGACGAATTGCGGGGTGCGCGGATCGGGAAGGTCCGGCGGCACATAGAGGATCGCTTGATTTTCGTAATCGAAGTGCGAGGGCAGGACAACTTCGCGAGTATGTTCGACCCCGAGCCGCCGCTTCATGTACTCGAAGCCTCCGCCAACGGCGAGGGTGGCGGAAGTGAGTACGGCACAGTCCAGTTTGTCGAACACGCAGCTCTTCAGGATGGGAGCCACGTCGATGGGAGTGGCTTGCAAGTATACGTTGGATTTGTCGCGCCCACCGCGGCGCCGCTCGATCCAGAAAACCGTGTTGCGGTCCTCTGATTCCATCAGAAACGACAATTGCACTTGCAATTCCTGCACCCGACGCGCGAAAGCAAAAACTTCCTCCGGCTTTGAGGGAAGGTTCTCGAGTTCCGACGAAAGGCGCGTAAGCGATTGCTGAAGCGCCAGAAACTCTTCGCCGTTTTCCTCCAAGAAGTCACGGCGATTGTCGAATGAGAAGCGGCCGTCACCCTGTGGCAATACGGCAAAGAAGAACATGGAGCGGTCGCGCAGACTCTTTACCGCACCGGAGAGCGCGGCCGAAAGCATGTGATTGCGCTGCAGCGAGGCCTCAACATCGCGGCAAAGCTCTTCCAGACGGCCGTTGCTGACCGAGACTCCGAAGTAGCTTCCGGCAACGTCTTCGAGTTCGTGGGCCTCGTCGAAAATCACAGTGCCGACCTCGGGCAGAATGCCCGCATCGGGCGCATATTCCGACTGTTGCTTGATCGAGAGGTCCGCGAAAAAAAGATGGTGATTCACGATGATGATGTCGCTTTCCATGGCGCGACGATGCATCTCCGTGATGAAGCAGTTTTCAAACGAACTGCATTTCTGGCCGATGCAGGTGTCGGAGCGGGCATCCAGGCGATGCCACAACGCATTGGCCTCGGGGAGCGAAGCGAGTTCGGCGCGGTCGCCGGTTTGCGTCGTCTTCTCCCAAGCGGCGATGGCGCGATAGTGCTCAACTTCTTCCAGACCGCTTAACACAGGTTGATCCGTCAGATCGTAGAGTTTTTTGCGGCAAAGATAATTGTTGCGCCCCTTCATGTAGCAGACTTTCAACTTTCCTTTGCCGTCGGGAAACAGCGCCTGCTCGAGGAAAGGAACGTCTTTATGAAAGAGCTGCTCCTGAAGGTTCTTGGTGCCCGTGGAAATAATGACCCGCTTGCCGGACCGAATGACCGGGACCAGGTACGCCAGCGTCTTGCCGGTTCCGGTGCCGGCTTCGACGATCAAGTGACGCTTCTCTTCGAGGGCCTGCTCGACGGCCTGCGCCATTTGCAGTTGCCCGCGTCGGAATTCGTATGCGGGGTGAGTGCGAGAAAGGACTCCACCGGGACCGAAGAATTGGTAGAGCGAGATATCGCGTTGTCTGGCGCCGGAACCGGCGGATGAAGCGGGCTGGGAAGTCGAAGCCACTGAAGCTCCATCATACTATTGCCGGATTCCGCGACGGCGGCACGATTCGCAATGCTGCTCGTGGGAAAATAGAAGAATGACGAAAGCAATGCGTGGATGCGTGTTGCAAGCGGTGCTGACGCTCTGTATAACATCAGCGTGCGTGGCCCCAGCTGGGTGCACTTCGAAACATGGTGCGGAAGCGCCGGTAATAGCGGCCGATCCGGTAGAGTTGCAGCTTCTGCTGACCACACCGTTCAAGTTCGTGGCCTATGGGGACGCCCGCTTTCACGATCCCAAAGACGCCGAGGCGGCGAATCCGGCGGCGCGGCAGGCGCTGGTGCAAGCCATCGCCGACCTCAATCCGGCGTTCATCTCCTTCGGAGGCGACCTGGTATACAACGGATTTGATGACAACGACTGGAAGGTTTGGGACAGTGAAACTAGCCCGTGGCGGGAGAAAAAGATCGCGGTGTTTCCCGCAATCGGCAACCATGAACTGCACGGCAGCGAGCAAAAGGCCCTGGGAAATTATTTCCAGCGCTTCCCCGATCTGAAAAATTGTCGCTACTACTCCGTCCGCGGCGGCAACGTTTTGCTGCTGGTGCTCGACAGTTCTCAGGATGAAACATCCGGCCCACAGGGCCAGTGGCTTACGAAGAAACTGGACGCTATCCCGGCGGAAGTCGATTTCGTGTTTCTAGTGCTCCACCATCCGCCCTACACCAGTTCTTCGGACGGTATGTTCGGCGAAGGACACTCCTCCCGTTCACCCGAGCGCATGCTGGCCAAGATGCTGGAAGACCGGCAACAGACCGTGCGGGCACGGATCGTTGTTTTCTCAGGCCATGTCCACAACTATGAACGCCACGAACACGGTGGCGTAACCTACTTTGTTACGGGTGGCGCAGGTGCCCATGCATACCCCATCCGACGCGCGCCCGACGACCCCTTCCAGAGCAAGGAAATCAATTATCACTACCTTCTTGTGGAAGTCGATCACGGCAAGATGACCGCAACCATGAACCGGTTGCAGTTGGCGAATGGAAAGGCCACGTGGACGCAGCCGGATTCTGTGACCCTCAGTACGCCCCAAGCGGCGCCCGCGGCCAAGGCCGCAGCGGCGCATTGATATTGCTGTCGAGACTTGGAGCCTTTGCTCTCGCAAGCTAGGGGGCGGGGCAACCTATAAGAATCTCCGGGTGTGATCTACGTCACATTCGGGGGTGACGCCCACCACTGCGATGATGTCCACTTCTCCTTGATTATCAGTGATCAGTCGCCGCTAAACAACACAAAATCATGGGAGTCGATGAAATGAAAGCCAGTCATCGCGCGTCCGTACTGCTCACGGTACTATTCTGTCTCTTTCTCATACTTTCCAGCAACAGTTACGCGATCCCGGCATTTTCCCGCCAGTATGGGACGTCGTGTGCGACGTGTCATGTGGATTTTCCGAAGCTGAACGATTTTGGCAAGGCGTTCAAGGACGCGGGCTTCAAGTTTCCCAAGGATGACGAGACGTTTCTCAAGATACCTCCGGTGATGCTGGGGTCTCCGGCGCAGAAAGAGTTGTGGCCGCACACCATCTGGCCAGGCTCGATTCCGGGGATTCCGCCGATCGGGCTGCGCTACAACCAGTTTTTTGAGGTGACCAGCGCCAATCGCAATAATTTCAACCAGCAACTTCCGGGCGCGGTGGGTACGTTCATTCCGCAAACCGATTTTCAAACGGGATTCTTCAGCCTCTTCTCGGCGGGAAACTTTGGCGACGACATCGGCTTCTGGGTGGACGACGACATCAGCGTCTCCGGTGCGAATGCTAACGGAAGTCTGGGCGATGCGTATCTGCGGTTCAATAATCTCAGCCGCTTTATGAAACTGCCCACCGATTCCTTGATCCTGAAAGTCGGGCAGTTCGAATTGGACCTGCCATTCACGCAGGCCAGAGCGTACGACATCAGTCCGTATGACATTTATGCGCAGGCCAACATTGGTACGCAGAACCCGGCCTTCGCGCAGCAGTTGGTCAATAACGGCTACACCATCGCCGATCCGGGCAAAGGCATTGAGATCAGCGGCGGCCACCATTACGGCGGCTATCATTATTCGCTGGCCATCATCGACCAGAACACCAGTGGCGCTTCCGCCTCGCCGCCCAACGTGCCGTCGGCCACCGGCGGCAGCAGTGATGGCGTGGGTTTCAACTCCGACGCCAACTTCAAGGACCTGTACGCGCGCTTGTCTTATCGCGCCAACCTGGAGCGCGATCCGGCCAGCCGGCACGACGTGCAGGCCGCGGGCAAGAACGGGCCGCAGACCCATAACTACATCACGCTGGGTTCGTATTATCTTTACGGACGCTCGGTGCAGCGCCTGCCTGGATTTACCGATATTGGGGCGACAGCGGATACGGTACTGACAGCGCGCGAGCCCTTCTACCGCGTGGGCGGAGACTTCGACTTCAACCTGCACGACAAGTTCGATCTCTACGGACTCTACATGTTCGGCCACGACAACAATCTGGTGCCGTTTACCCCGGCCGCGTTCGCTGGACCGAGCGGGTTTCTGAACGGCAGTCCGGCAACGTTT
Organism: Terriglobales bacterium; assembly: GCA_963700175.1. Taxonomy (GTDB): domain Bacteria; phylum Acidobacteriota; class Terriglobia; order Terriglobales; family Acidobacteriaceae; genus DASVWZ01. Next base: position 1,319,189 of record CAVOWN010000015.1, on the reverse strand, counting down.
TCTGGAGGCTTCGTACAGGCGGATTACATGATCTATCCGTGGATGATGGCGATCATGCGCTGGGACCGGGTGAACTCGCGGGAAGATTTATTGAACGGATACACGGCGGGCTCGGCCAACGCCATCAACACGAATTATTATTCGCCGTTCAGTTCGGTGCGCAACCGGTTTACGCCGGGGATGCAGTTCCTGATCCATGCCAATATCAAGGCCTCGTTTGAATATCAGATCCGCCCGCAGCAGGTGGTGTACAACACAGCGTCGATCGGGGCCAATGGAATTCCGGCGCAGTTGACCAACCCGTTCCGCACCAACACGGCGACGGCGGCCTTGGAATTCGTCTACTGAGGCTTCGGGGAGGCGAGGCCTCCCCGCCATTTTCCACACCCATTTTTCTAACTCGTTTTTCTAACTTGAGGAGAAATCATGAAGCGCAATGTTCTGTTGTTAGTGCTAGTCAGCCTGACCCTGGGCCTGACCGCCCAAGCCGGATCCATCAGTGGCAAAGTCGCCGGCGTAAGCGGCGAATCCGTCGTCTATGTGGAAGCTCCGGCCGGAAAGACATTCCCAACTCCAACCCAAGAACCTGTGATCGACCAGAAGGGTTTGATGTTTCAACCGCATATTGTAGCTGTGCAGCAGGGCACAACCGTGCAATTCCTCAACAGCGACAGCGTTGCGCACAACGTCTTTTGGATTTCGGTTGGCGGCAACAAGAAGTTGGGACACAATCTGGGAACTTGGCCTCAGGGAGAAAAACGTCCCTTCAAGTTCGACAATCCCGGAGCCGTGTCTTTGCTGTGCAACGTGCATCCAGAGATGTCCGGGTACGTCGTCGTCTCGCCCACTCCGTACTTTGCTAAGACCGATAAATCGGGTGAATACAAAATCGAGAATGTCCCCGACGGCAGCTATAGCGTAACCGCCTGGCATGAAGGCGCGAAGAACCAGTCCAAGCCGGTAACGGTGACCGGCGATTCCAACGCGGATTTCACCCTGAGTAAGTAAGGAACGGGAGCGGGAATCTTCCGCTCCCAATTTTTTTCTCAACGCAAGTATCGTCCTCATGCTCAAGAGATATAAAGACAAGAAGGTCGACCGGGACTGGCTGAACACCAATTTCCCGTGCATGATGGCGTGTCCGGCCCACACCAACGCTGGACGATACGTTGGACTTATTGCGGAAGGGCGATTTGAGGATGCCTACCAGATTGCCCGCGACCCGAATCCACTGGCCAGCATCTGCGGACGAGTCTGCGCGCATCCCTGCGAAACTGCCTGCCGGCGTGGAGAAATCGATCGCCCGATCTCAATTCGCGCGTTGAAACGCTTTCTTACCGAGCGGCATGGGCCCGAATCGAAGCGGCCGGTGGACGTCAACTTTGGCCGTGCACAGCAGAAACTACCCCATAAAGTCGCCGTTGTTGGAGGCGGCCCGGTGGGCTTGTCGGCTGCGCACGATCTGGCGCTGATGGGGTACGCGGTCACAATTTTCGAAGCTGCGCCGGTGGCCGGCGGCATGCTTTACCTGGGCATTCCCGAATATCGGTTGCCGCGCGATGTGGTGGAGGCCCAAGTGCGTGAGATCCTCGCGACCGGCGACATCACGCTCAAGCTAAACTCCGCCGCGGGGAAAGACTTTGCCATCTCCGATCTTCGGCATCAAGGCTTCGATGCGGTGCTGATCGCTGTTGGAGCTCATCGCAGCCGAGATCTTTCCATTCCTGGAGTTGACCTCGACGGTGTCTACAAGGGCATCGATTTTCTGTTGAACGTGAACCTTGGATACAAGTTCACCATCGGCAAGAAAGTGATTGTGATTGGCGGCGGCAACGTGGCGATGGATGTAGCCCGCTCTGCGGCGCGTGAAGTGGTGCGCCAGCACGCGGCGGGAGTAGAGGACCTTGTCCCTTCGCAGGAGAATGTCGCCGCGATTGCGGCGCGAGAGATGGTCGACATTTCGCTGTCCGCTCTGCGCTTGGGAGCGACTGAAGTCAATCTCGTCTGCCTCGAAAAACGCGACGAGATGCCGGCAGCGCTCGAGGAAATAGAAGAGGCTGAAGCCGAAGGCATCGTAATGCGGCCGGGGCTCGGGCCCAAGCGAATGATCGGCAAGGACGGCAAGGTGGTCGCACTCGAAGCTCTGAAGACGAAGTGGGTGTTCGACGAAAATCACCGCTTTAACCCGACCTTCTACGAGGGCAGCGAAACTCTGGTGGAGTGCGACACGATTATTATGGCGATTGGCCAGGCGCCACGCCTGGACTTCCTTAAGCCTGAGGACGGAGTCGAGATTTCTCCGCGCGGACTGATTGCCATCAATCCGCAAAGCCTTATGACCTCCGCGGCTGGAATTTTTGCCGGCGGCGACTGTGCTTTCGGGCCCCGGCTCATCATTGATAGCGTCGCTGACGGCAAGCGCGCGGCGGTCGGAATCGATGAATATCTGCGCGGTGGCAAGCACCCTGAACCGATCATTGAAGTCGAAGTCTTTAAGCGTCACAGCATGCCGCTGGAGTTGCTGGACCTGGTGCGGCAGCCGGTGCCGATGCTTCCCCTGGAACGCCGTACGGGCGTAACCGAAGTGGAAGTCGGTTACGACGCAGACTCTGCGATCGAAGAAGCGCAACGCTGTCTGCACTGTTGGGTCAATACGGTATTTGAGGGCGTTCCGGAAGATGGGACAATGTGTATTCTCTGCGGCGGTTGCGTGGATGTTTGTCCGGAGAAGTGTCTGGAGCTGGTCTCGCTGGGCCGCATCGACTTCCAACCAGATCTGATTCAGCAAATCCGCAACGAGCAGGAACTGTTTAGCGTGGAGTTCGATGAGCTAAAAGCCGATGAACTCGGCGTCGTGACTGGCTCCGCGATGCTAAAGGATGAGACGCGCTGCATCCGTTGTGGACTTTGCGCCATGCGATGCCCGGTGGGCACCATCACCATGGAATCGTACAACCTGGTCCCCGCCGAACCGACGGGATTAATTTCCATTGAAGCGATCGACGCACCATTCCGAGCCAAGCCACCCGTGGCAGCGGGTGGGAGCCCGAGGTAGCAATGTCTGAAGAAAAGAACAATTTGCCAGTCGAGACCAACGAAATAAATCGCCGGGCGTTTTTTGCCAAGCTGGGCTTGGGCTCGCTGAGCATCGCGGCTGCGGGGACGGCAGTGTTTGCGTACCAACTTCTAACGCCCAATGTGCTGTTTGAACCGTCGCCGATCGTGAACGCAGGACGTCCGGAAAGCTATGCGCAGGATTCGGTGACGCTGGATGTAAATTCAGGGATCTATTTGATCCATGCCAAAGAAGGCTTCTTTTCTTTGAGCGCAGTCTGCACGCACTTGGGCTGCCTCACCGCGTGGAAGCCGGAGCTTGGAATCATCGCTTGCCCATGCCACGGCAGCAAGTTCAATCGCGAGGGGGTCAAGATTGAAGGGCCTGCGCCCAAGCCCTTGCCTTGGCTGCGCACATGGATCAGCGATGACGGGGACTGGATGGTCGATCGCTCAGTTACGGTCGCGCCCATGCAGTTCGTGAGGGTATAAGCATGGCGAAGACTCTCAACAATTATTTCGACCATTTGCGCGGTACCCGCGCCTGGCGCTCAGTGTTTCGCGGTGGAACCGGCTCCAGCACTCTGCGCAGGTCGCTGGCCATTCAGCAGAACGTGTTCCTGCATCTGTTCTCGACCAAGGTCCGGCGCCGCATGCTCAGCTTCAGTGCGACCTGGTATCTGGGCACCTTGACGCTTGGCACTTTCCTGATTCTGGTTATCACCGGAATTCTACTGATGCTCTATTACCATCCTTCGGTGCCGCAAGCCTACGCCGACACCAAGGACTTGCAATTCGTCGTTTCCTCCGGACAGTTTTTACGCAATTTACATCGCTGGTCGGCGCACGCCATGGTGTTTCTGGTCTTCGCCCACATGTTCAAGGTGTTTTATAGGGGCGCCTATCGTCCGCCGCGTGAATTCAACTGGGTCATCGGCATCGTTCTGCTGCTGATCACTTTGCTGTTGAGCTACACCGGCTACTTGCTGCCTTGGGACCAGTTGGCGTATTGGGCGATCACTGTCGGATCGAACATCGCCAACGCAGTGCCGGTGATGGGAAGTAAAGTCCACTTCCTGATGCTGGGCGGCAATCTGGTGAATGCTAATGCGTTGCTGCGTTTTTATGTTCTGCACTGCATGATCCTCCCCCTGACCGCGATCTTTTTTATCGCAATTCATTTCTGGCGAATACGCAAGGACGGCGGTCTCTACCATCATCGCAGTGAACCGCGCACCGTCGCGACCGCATCAGTCCAAACCGCAAAGGGGATGCAATGAGCGATCCCAAAGATTTCACGGCTGGCATGGATTCAGACGCCCGCAAGTCGCCGCGACGCGTGGTATTCGTTACGCGACGAACATCGGCGCAAGTCAAGGTAGTTGACGAAGACCAGATCCAGACTTATCCCGAAGTACTTTTTCGCGCCGCGGTCGCGATTGAAGTGCTGGCCATTGCGCTGGTCGTCATCGCGTTGTCTTTCAATGCGCCGCTTGAAGGTCTCGCCGATCCTTCGCACACCCCGAATCCAGCCAAGGCGCCATGGTATTTCCTCGGCCTTCAGGAGATGTTGCATTACTTCCCGCCGATGGTTGCGGGAGTACTGGTCCCGACACTGGTTGTGATCGCGCTGGTGGTGATTCCTTATTTCAATATCAACATCGAGGCCGAGGGATTGTTTCTGAAGGACCGCCAGCGTAGATTGCGCATCTTCTATGTCATCGCCGCCGGACTGTCTCTTTTCCTGTTGCTGTTTCATGTCTACGTGGCGCTGGTTCCCACACTGATCATCTCCGGCATCATGATTTTTGCCTCGAACGGTTCGTCGGACACCGGTCCGGCCTATCGGCGTTATCTTGCCATCAAACCTCTTTCTTACTGGATCATGACCTGGTTTCTGTTCGAACTGGTTGTGCTCACCATGGTTGGCACCTTCTTTCGCGGCCCAGGCTGGTCCTGGGTGTTGCCCTGGGGGAGCTAAGTGCAATCCTCGACAAACTTCTTCTTGAAAATGTGGCGCGCTCTGTTCGGCGATCCGGTACGCGCATTTGGCGTGGTCAGCTTGCTGCTCTTGATCTCGCTGGCGATCGCCCCGGCGAAGAACCACTTCAGCGAATGGGGTCATTATCAGAAGCAGTATCTGCGCCTGATTCGTGGCCGCGGAGACGCGGTTACTCTGCAACGCCACTTTCAGGATGGAATTCATCAGACATGGATTCCGGAACTCGGCGTGGTCGATCGCTGTACCACGTGCCACGTCGGACTCAAAGAAGCGAGCTTAGTCAACGTCAGCGAACAACCGTTCCGGCGCCATCCAGTAATTCCTCATACGGGTGAACAATTCGGATGCGTGATGTGTCATCGCGGACAAGGACCAGCCACCACGGTGGAAGAAGCGCATCGCAGCACGCTGGCGTGGGAACAGCCGATCCTGCCCGCGCGTTACACCCAGGCTTCTTGTGGACAATGCCATCGCGGCGAGTTGGCAGGAACTCCTCAGCTGAATCTGGGACGCGCTACTCTTGCCCGTTACGGCTGTGTCCGTTGCCACACCATTAAATTGCCGGACGGCGGCACCATGAAGGCGACAGATGATCCGCCTTCTCTCACCCACATCGCCGACAAAACTTCCCGCGAATGGATTTACGCATGGCTGAAAGATCCGCAAGCCTACGCGGCTTCTTCGACCATGCCAAATTTCAAGCTCAGCGACCCCGACGCAAGCGATATCTCGGCCTTCTTGATGGCCAGCAGTACGCCTTTGCCAGGCGATACGGCAGCGGTTCCGGTCGCGGCAAAAGCGGCCGACCCCACCGCAGGTGCGAGTTTGTATGGCGAGTCTTATTGTTCGTCGTGCCACGCAGTGCAGAATGCCGCTGGAAATCTGGTGGGCGGCGATGTTGGCCCTGAGTTGACACGGGTTGGAAACAAGGTGAAACCGGAGTGGTTACAGGCGTGGCTGACGAACCCTCGCAGTTACGACCCTGTGACGGCGATGCCTCACTTCCGTTTCAGCGATCAGCAACTTTCGCTGGTCAGCACTTTCCTGCTGAACAAGACCGATAGCGATTTCCTGGCGCAGGTCCATCTTCAGCCGGCCACACCCGAGCAGGTTGCGCACGGGAAAACCCTCGCTACAGAATACGGATGCGCTTCCTGCCACGAGATCAACGGTATCAAGAAGCCAGAGAACTTCGCGCCAGAGTTGACCCGCATCGGTTCGAAGCCGGTTACGCAACTCATCTTCCTACCCGGAATGCAGCACGCGCTTCCGGATTACATCGCCGGGAAAATCCGTCAACCGCGGGCTTTTGGCTCGGCATTGAAGATGCCCCAATTCACATTCACGTCAGTGCAGATCGATGCGCTAACCACTGCGCTGCTTGCCCTCGACGAGCGCGCACAAACTCTGCCGCCCGCGCTGGCCGTCCCCGGAACACCGGTTTCGACATATCAACCGGCGGGCCGAGCCGGACAACTGATCAGCGACCTCGCCTGTTTCAGTTGCCATCGCATCAACGGACACGGCGGCGAGATGGCGCCCGACCTCACTTGGGAAGGCAGTTCGGTGCAGCGAGTGTGGTTGCAGGAATTTCTCAAACACCCGAATACCTTGCGTCCTGCATTGATTCGCCGTATGCCCAAGTTCAATCTTTCCGACGACGACGCGAAAGAACTTACCGACTACATCATGACCGTCTATCAGACGCCAGCGTTCGACCGTGATTCCATGCCGCTCAGCGGTTATCCGCCAGCGCAGATCGAACAGGGCAAGCAGCTTTTTTATTCCAAGTATGCGTGCCAAGGTTGCCACATCGTCGACACCAAAGCCGACAAGGGCTATATCGGACCTACATTAACGAAAGTCGGTTTGCGCCTTAACGCCGCATGGATTTATCACTGGCTCAAGAATCCGCAAGCGCTGCGGCCTGGCACCGTGGAACCTAACCGCAACATGCCGGACGAAGATGCCCAGGCGCTGACGGCATTCCTCATCACACAAAAAGGTTCCGGACGTGAGGAGAAGAAGAAATGAAGCGTTCGACTCCGATCTGGGGAATCCTGGTTCTGTCGCTCGGACTAACCAGTTGTTCGCGCAAGAGCGTGTCAGCGGCGGGTCCGGCTCCCACCGCTTTTGGCGCGGCTATCGTTGAGTCGAGCGGGGGCAAGCAGATCGGGGAAACCGGGACCGCGCTTCTTCAGCCCGTGGTCGTTCAAGTCAACGATGAGCAAGGTACAGCCGTGCCTGGCGCGCCGGTCCAGATGACTGGAGCCGCGGGAACAAGCTTCGACCCAGCCGCGGGACTCACCGATTCCAGTGGCCAGTTCACCACCAACGTCACGCTAGGAAGCATGGCCGGACGCTATCAGATCACGGCCAGCACGCTCACCAAAGCGCAGAAGAAGGTCGACCTCAAACTGGACGAGATTGCGCTCGGCTACCAGCAGGAAGTGGGACATCAACTGGACAACAAGTACTGCGCCCGTTGTCACGATCCGGAATCCACTCCTGAGCGCGTTTCGAATTACGACAATCTGGAAACCAAGCCTCATCCCTTCACCGAAGGCGATACGCTGAACAAGATCAGCGACGCCGACCTGCTGGCGATCATCGGCCACGGCGGCAGCGCGCTCAACAAGTCTCCACTCATGCCGCCCTACGGATATACTTTGAGCAAGGCAGAGATACAGGCGCTGGTTGCGTACATCCGCCTCATCTCCGATCCGCCTTATCAAGCATCCGGAATGGTCTATGCTCAAAAATAGAGCGCTCGTCGCTCTGGTCCTTCTACTCTGCACAATGTCCGCGGCGCAAGTGGTGTCACCGAATGAAATCAAGGACCCCGAGCTGCGCGCTTTGCAGGTGCAATACAGCTACGACCTGACCGAGGTCGGCAAAGAAATTCTGGCGGACAAGTTCGAGTATCCGTTCTACCTCAGCCGCAAGCTCGACTTGGACCAGGAGCAACAGAGACGGGCCGACCAGCACGGCATCCGTTTCGATCGCTATGGCGGCCAGATCGTGGTTGCGATCTCGGGAAACTATTACGCGGCTTACTCGGCGGAAAAGGTGAACGCCGATCATCGCGCCCAGAAGTCTTTCATCAGCGTGGTGATGCCGGTGTTGAAAGCTGCGGTACCGCGTTTCCAGAACAATGCCAGCGTGCAGGGCTATGCAGTGGAGATCTCGCATCACGTCATCGGCTCCGCGATGGGCGTTACCATGGAGCAATCCGAAAACCTGATGGTGTTCCTGCCGCAGGCTGACGCAATCAAACTTGTGGGATCGAAAGATGAAGCGATCCAACAGGCGGCCTTGCTGGAGGGGAAGGCCTTCGTAAACGGGGATCCTGTCACAATCTGGCTGAGTGGCGAAGCTCCACCGGCGGGCGTCACCTATCCTAAAATTGAAACTTCAAGCACTGCTCATTCGGCGCCCGCCAGCGGCTCAGTTGCTCAGAACCAACCGGCAGTTGCACCACAGAAGGTTGAGCCTCCTCCGCCTCCTCCGCGGGACACATCGGCAGTGGCACTGGCGGAATTGCAGACCTCCAAGCAAGCGACGCTCGACAAACTGGTGAAGGACTTGGGACCGCAGGCGCATTTCGTCAGCTATGCGGAACAGAGTTTCGTGGCCTTTCGCGAAGGGATCTATTTAGAACTTTCCTTGGCTACCGATTTGCCAGAATCGGCGAGCGGGTCGCGCTACAAGGTTGCCGCCAATGCCTTTGACGAGCACATCGCGCACCTGGTGCGACCGGCCATGACATATTTCAAGAACGACCCGGATTTTGATGGCATCAGTTTCAGCACGACCGTAAAAGTTGCCGCCAAAGGGAAAACGCCGGGTACATCGGAGGCGGTCGAATTCTTTTTTCCTTTCGCGGCCCTGCGATGCTATGAGAAGTACGACTGTACCGGTCAGCAACTGATTGACGGTGGAACTGTGTTGATCAACGGAGAACGGGTGGCTCTGGATCTGCAAAATGCCGAAGGCGTCGCCAGATAGATTCCCCTTCTCGGTGGAGCGCCCTGTTACAAACTCGAATCGCCGTCAAACAGCGACGGCTCCCACACCGCGGGGCTTTTCAGCTTCTGTGCCAAGGTACGGTCGTTCGCTTTGTAGTAATACATCCAATTGGGAAGTTGACGGCGATGCGGATGGGCCTGCGCGATCTCGGCTTCCCACGCCGGGTTGAGCCCAATCAACTCAAGCATGTGAAGTGATTCTTGCCGGCATCGATTAAAAGCCGCGCACAACATGGCCCTTAAAACCGTCGGGGCTGCGGCATCCTCCAGACATTGAAAGTCGACAAGGCGCACACGGGTAAGGCCGGTCTGCGGATTATCCTGGCGAAGAAACACTGCGTATGCCGACAGACCAGAATTTCCCTCTAAGACGTAGATCCAGGCTGCGTTTCCGAGCAAGGCAAACTTGAAGTGCCATTCCAGGACCTCGCGAGTGCGGACTCCAAGCAACAAATTGGATTTCTTTTTTTTCACGGCCTGCCAAAATCCGTCGAACCGATCATCGAAGCCGGCGCATGAGCGTACGTTAGGCCCGCGCCGGTTGCCGCGAAAACCCCTCGCGGTCAAACGGTCGCGGAGAAATCCCCCAAGAGCAAGCGGGTAGCTCAAGGGCCCGGCCATCGATATGTCTTTTTTTCGCAGGAAACTTTCCGCGAAGCCCCGGTAATTTGTGATCCAAAACAACGAACGGGCCCAATCCCCAACTGGCACTGGCATGCCTTCAAGACTTTGGTAAGCGGCCGCAGCATAGGCGTTGACGCTGGTGTTGAGGAAAAGATCCACATGCGCTTGTTTGAAATAAGTCGCCAAGAGCAGCAGGGAATGACTACGATAATCCAAATCGACTACCCATGAACGCGTGGTCGCGGCCAATAGCCTTCTGCCTTCCAGCTCGCAATCCAGAGGAATATTGCCAAGGTAGCCGCAGATGGTGCCGTCTTCGCGCTCCAGTACCCATCCAATCGGAAATCGATTCGCAATCTCACGGTGCGCTGGATTATTTGCCCACAGATGCGTCCATTCCTCGTAGCTCTTCGGGACAAGATGGAACTTGGACTCCAAGGCGACTATTCCGGCATAGTCCGTAAACGTGGCCTCGCGTAATTTAAGGGATTTCGCTGAGTTCAGGCCGGGATTCGTGGGAGCCGGTTGCGTGCCCATAGCCTTGATACTACCGAATACCGGACTCTTTGAAGAATCGGAGCACGAGTGACCCCGCCCGGTCGACACTGGCTCATAGATGCTCAGCGAGTTGCACCAGCAGAGGTTTCTCGCATATGCTATGCACACCTCAGTGGGTGAGGCTCGCAGAAACCTGATATGCACCGTTGGACTGCCAGGCTGTTGCTGGTTCTATCGCTTGCTGGAATCCTCGCGCCTGTGGGCATGGCGGCAACCGCTCCCGAAGCCCACGCCTGTTGCAGACGGCACCCGATGCGCGACGCGTCTTCGCACGGAACCCAGCTCAACGCCCCGCCCGGATGCTGCAATCACGATTGCTGCCGTTCCGTGATTACTTCGCATTCGGCGAATGTAACCTCATCGAGCGGGAATTCTTTTCATCCAGTTTCGGCGGATCAATCCCCAACTTTCCAGCCCGTTGTCATCGCAAATGCGATCAGCCATTCGCACTCCGGACGCGCCCCGCCCCAGATTTCCTAAAGCCATCATTCGTGCGAATCACCGCCGCAACATTGCTGCGGGCGATTCGCCATCTGTTGCCATGTGGTAACTCAAAAGCGCTTTTGCATCACTTCCGTGAAAGACGCCTCAGGATACGGTGCGTCCTTCAGGCTGTGAGCAAAAGTTGCGCCAGGAAAATCGAATGCGCTCTCTAAATAGGATTTTTGTCGGGATGTTAATCCTTCTTGCCGTCGCGGCCAGCGCCACCATCTTCGGCTCGCTGCGCGGCATTGTGCACGATCCGCAGCACCGCCCGGTCTCAAGCGCGATGGTGATGCTCAAGGCCAAGTCGTCCGAATGGACGAAGACGACGAACACGGACTCTAACGGCCAGTTCGAGCTCAACGCCATCCCTATCGGTGAGTACACGGTCAGCGTCGCGAACCCAGGTTTCATTCAGGCGCAGCAGGCAGTTGTGATCGACTCAGGATCGCAACCCGTCATGCACTTTCAATTGGCGGTGGCTTCGAAAAGCGAAACCGTCACCGTTTCCGCCGCTTCCGACACTGTCGCCACCGACTCGGCCACGCCCCGTACCATGATCAGCCGGGAGGATGTTCAGCGCACTCCGGGCGCCGACCGCTCCAACAGTCTCGCCATGATTACCGACTACGTCCCCGGCGCGTATTTCACCCATGACCAACTCCACATTCGCGGAGGCCACCAGGTTAGTTGGCTGATTGATGGGGTTCCGGTGCCGAACACGAACATCGCCTCAAACCTGGGCCCGCAATTCGATCCCAAAGATTTGGATTATCTGGAAGCCAACCGCGGCAGTTACGGCGCGGAGTTCGGCGACCGCACCTACGGCGTCTTCAACGTTGCGCCACGGACAGGGTTTGAACGCAACAATGAAGCCGAGATTGTTACCAGCTTTGGGAATTTTTTCCAGACGAACGATCAAATCAATTTCGGCAGCCACACCGAACGCTTCGCCTATTACGCCAGCTTGAACGGAAATCGCAGCAATCTTGGCTTACAGACTCCTGTGCCGGAAGTTGTCCACGATGCGGAAAACGGCTATGGCGGCTTCGCATCGCTGATTTTCAACCTCACCCCATCCGACCAGTTACGCCTGGTCACGTCATTGCGCAAGGATTATTATCAGATCCCCTATGACCCCAACGTAAACGATCTGGAGAACTCGCAATACAACAGCAGTGGACTGCGCGATGGCCAGCATGAAGGCGACGCCAGCCTTAATTTTTCCTGGGTACACACATTTAATTCCAGGCTTCTGCTCACCCTCTCGCCGTTCTACCACTACAACAGCGCGAACTACGATGGCAGCCCGCAGGACACTCCCATCGCCACCACCGACGATCGCACGTCCAACTACGCCGGCGGACAGGTTACATTGAGCGCCAACCTGCCGCGCAATAATTTGCAGATTGGGACGTACAGCTTCTACCAGCATGACAACCAGCTCTTCGGCGCGGTCTTCAATGAGCAAAGCGGGAACGGCCAAAGCGGCACAAAGTTCCGCGATCGCGAACTCGCTTCCGGTGCTCTGGAGTCTTTTTTCGTCGACGATAAATTTCGCCTTACGTCATGGCTGACGATCATGGCCGGGATGCGTCCAACCTACTTCACCGCCAGCATCGCTGAGACCGCTATCAGTCCGCGCTTCGGGGCGGCATTGACGGTTCCTCATGTGCACTGGGTATTGCGTGCTTTTTGGGGACACTACTATCAGGCGCCGCCGCTGGTTACCGCCTCCGGTCCGCTATTGCAATTTGTCAATGCCAACAACCTCGGATTCCTGCCGCTTCATGGCGAGCGTGACGAAGAACACCAATTCGGAATTGCCATCCCCTGGCGCGGGTGGACTGTCGATGCAGACAACTTCAAGACCATCGCGCACAATTTCTTCGATCACAACAACGTAGGCGAGTCCGACATTTTCTTCCCCATCACCATTCAGGAGGCCATCATTCGCGGCTGGGAGTTGACGTTGCGTTCGCCGCGCATCGCGCACCGCGCACAGATTCATCTTGCGTATTCCAACCAGATTGCCGAAGCGGAGGGTGCCATTACTGGCGGCCTAACGGACTTTTCGCTTCCCGCTGGCCTTTCGCCGCTCGACCACGATCAACGCAACACGCTGAACGTCGGAGGCAATATCAATCTGCCATGGCGCAGCTATGCTTCGACGAACGTCTACTACGGATCGGGCTTCACCAACGGCCTTCCAGGCCAGCCATATCCCGGCGCTTATTTGCCGGGTCATACCACGTTCGATCTGGCGCTCGGTAAGGACTTTGGCGAACGCATCTCAACTAGCTTGAATGCCATCAATGTCGCCAACCGCCGCGTGCAGCTCGACAACAGCCTCACCTTCGGAGGATTCCATTGGACCGATCCGCGAGAAATCTACGTCGAACTGCGCTATCGTTTTCATTACTAGCCTAGGCGTCGCGGCCGGTCCCTCGGATTAGGGCCGACAAGACGCGGACATTACGATAAGAGTGGATGAGGTTACGAAACCAGAACAGGAGAACATTTGAAATTCAGAAACCTGAGCACATGCTGCGCGATTGCCGTTCTTGCTCTGGCAATGACGGCGTGCAAATCCCACGAGCCTGCCGCGGAGCTAAAGCAATACAAACTTACCGGCAAGGTCGTCTCCATCGACAAGCCGAATCTCTCCGTGGTTGTGAACAGCGACGAGATCAAGGGCTTCATGTCCGCCATGGCCATGGCCTACAAAGTCAAGAACGCCTCCGATCTCGACCCGCTCACACCGGGAGACACCATCTCCGCCGATCTTTTCGTGCAAGGCGTTGATTATTGGATACAAAACATTCAGATCACACAGAAAGCCACGGCAGCCTCCGACAAGGCCAGCTCAGAGTTGAAAATCCCCGTGGCTGGGCAACTGGTGCCCAACTTCAAGCTGGTGAATCAGAGCGGCAAACATATTTCCTTCGACGATTTTCGCGGCAAGACACTGATTGTGACTTTCATCTATACCCAGTGCCCGTTCCCCGATTATTGCCCGCGAGTCACCGCCCAGTTCGCTGAGATCAACCGTCAACTTCTCGCCGATCCCGCACTCGGCGGCAAAACCCACTTGCTCAGTATCAGCTTCGATCCCAAGCACGACACGCCGGAGGTGTTGCGCGACTACGGTAATCACTGGGCGGGAAGCAACCGGTCCGCGAGCTTTGCCCACTGGGAATTCGCCGCAGCATCAGCCGCTGAACTTCCGGAGATGGAAAAATTCTTCGGGCTACTGGTGACTGAAGAGAACGGCACATTCACACACTCGCTCAGCACCACGGTGATCGGTCCGGATGGAAAGATTTTCCGCTGGTATCACGGCAACGATTGGAGTACAGCGGACATCCTGCACGACGCAGCATCCGCCCAGAACGCTGTCTCCGCATCCTAAAAGACGGTTTTGCGCCAGTCCAGCAGGCCCGGTCCGCAGTTTGACAAGACTTTACCCTTCTTTACTGTCATTTTACCCGGTACAAACCGATTCTATGTTCTGATTGCAGACAGCGGTGGTTCTTCGATCCTGGAGTTGAAGGACGGCCGCTATCGTTCCTTGTTTAGGTTTGCGTGCCCCATGGGAATCTCGTGCCGAATTTCTCTCCCGGCATGAGGTTCCCTCTTTTTTGAACTTCCTGCCCGTACCTAACTTACTGGCTCACTTACAACTAAATGATGGTACGGCGATCAGCCCGGCGGGCGAGAAACCGTTCTCAATGATCCCGAATGGCGAGTTAGCAACTTCTTTGAGCGAGGATTTGGTGGGAATCAGAACTCCGATCGATTCCTCGGTCCGGGCTTCTGAAACATAGACTTGGGTGCCCGTTTTGCTCTGGGCGAGTGCCGCGGCAAATTTCCCTGGGTTTCTCAGTTTGGCAATTCCGTCGAAAAATTCCACTCCATTGTGCCCCACAGCCAAGACAGTGATTTCGTTGGATTGATTGTTGGTCACATACAGCTTCGTCTGGTCCTTGCTGAGCATCACATTGTTGGAGTTCGATCCTCGGATGTTCCGGAAGTTGCCGAGTTCCTTCAATTTCCCGCTGGATATGATGCGATAGGATTCGATCTCAGTATGGGTGGCCGCATCGCCAAAATAGACAGTAGTGCTATCGCACGTAATGTCCAAACCGGCGGCGGAACCGGACGAGGAGAATGGCCCTAGTTCCGTGAGCGTGCCGTTGCCGTAGTCGATCTTAAAAGAATCGATTGGGCCCATGTAGGTGGCGACCAGGTACTTCCCGTTCGGAGTGGCCTTCAAGTCCACCGGGGAGAAGCTCAAACTCACGCTGCTGGAACTTTTCAGGGCACAGGTGGAAGAGATTTTGAGCACCGAAATACTGTTGTCCTTGGAATTGCCGGCAAACAGCAGCTTGTTGTTGCCGGTTGCCAAGCTGACTCCCATGGACTGATCTCCGGAAACCCCGTACGAGAAAGGCGAGCCTTTGACCAGGGTGAGCGTTCCATTTTGGGAATTGATGGTAAAAGCCGTAATGGTGCTGTCCCCGCCATTGGAGACGAAAAGGCAGGACTTCTTGCCGACGGTCGCGTAAGCAATAGGTTGCGAGGCGAAATAAGCGCCAGCACCACTGCTTTTGCCGCCCGTCGGATAGGTCTTGATCAATGTTATCAGTCCTTTCGCACTCACTTTCAGGGCGGTCGAGCTGTTGGGCTTATTGGCAACGTTGTCGTTTGTATACAGATACTGCTGCTCCTGCGCCACGGATGCTGTCGTCAAGGCAATTGCGATAAGCAGAATGATATGCTGTTTCACCCAGGGCCCCCCCTCGTACAGTCGTGCAAACTCCTGCTAATCCACGAATCTCCGCGCATGGAGGTTCCGTCCCACGCATGGGATTGTGGCGTTTTGGACACACCTCAAAGCAACCTCAATATGTGAGGGTTTGGAGGAGCAGGGGAGGGTAGTGCACCGGGCCTTCGCCCAGCACGACTCCTTAAAAGCTAGTACAGCCGGAAAGCGATGTCAACGACGGAGTTGTAGAGGGCAAAAATCAAGGAAAATGGGACACCCCCTGCGCCCTAGCAGGCTGCTGAAAAACCCCCGCAGCGGACTGATTTCGGGAAGGGCACGAGTTCACTCGTGCCGTTAAGTCCTTTAATACCAGGCGCGCTTCAGCGCCTGCCGGACGCTCGCGGCCAGCGAAATGTGTTCTTCAGCAGCCTGCTAGGGTGCCTATGGAGCGCCAATCGACGTGATTTTGATGTTATCTCCAGTGAGTATGCCGGCAATGTTTACCCGCTGACCGGCCAGTTTCGCCAGATCATCCTGATTTCCGTCCAGCGTAAATTTCTTGTCACCGTCGACCAGGGCATACTTCGCACCCTTCCTTGCGCACAAATTGGCACATTCGGCCGAGGTCCTACCTGATCCCATGTCATGCCGCGACCCACAAATCTCATCCGTGATCAGGCCGGAGAAAGGGTGCGCAGCCGAACTTCCGGTTGCATCGAGGCCTCTGGAACCGGACGGGACCGTCTGTGCGGCTTGAGGGCTCAGGCCATCTTCGCCAAGCGCAACCGGGTCGCCGCCAGCGAAAGCTACGGTAGCGGTGGCGAGTAGAAGCGCAAAACCGAGTCCCGCTGCCAGAGCACACGCGGCGCAAAATATGATCAGCTCAATCAAAGAATGCTGAGTTTTCATATGTCGCCTCAAAGTATTCAAACGCCGCAAGTTAGTTGCACGAATCGCCGGCCAAGTTGCGCACTGCTGCACAAAGTTGGAAAGTGCTTTAGAATCAATCTTGCTGTTAATGTCGGGGCGTAGCGCAGCCTGGTAGCGCACCTGCCTTGGGCGCAGGGGGTCGTAGGTTCAAATCCTATCGCCCCGACCAATTTTCTCTTCTTGTACCAGGTGGATAGATGACTTTCGCCATCCGCTTCTCCAAGCTGGAAGGCTCTATATGGACACTGCGGGTAGATGCAGCCCAGATCTCCTATTGGCCTGATTTCAGTCAGGCGGAACACCGCTAAAATCGCTCTGGTTTCTCGGCGGATCACCTGATCTGTCGGCGATTGAGGGACGGGCTTGCAGACTACAGAAGCCAGAGCTGGCAGGGACCTCATTGAAGGTGGCGGAGAGAATTGCCTGCACTAGATCCAACCAGTCCAGGAATCTTCTGGTACCACTGGCCATGTCCCGAACAACCCCTAGAGTAGGCCGTCGGACAAGCGATTAGCTGTACAGGGGTTACCTTCTCCAT
The DNA here is from genome assembly GCA_963700175.1 of Terriglobales bacterium. Classification (GTDB taxonomy): domain Bacteria; phylum Acidobacteriota; class Terriglobia; order Terriglobales; family Acidobacteriaceae; genus DASVWZ01. The sequence continues at coordinate 1,302,204 of CAVOWN010000015.1, read as the reverse complement.
TCCGTTCCCAGGCGTCATACTCCGAGACGTTATGCCACTCCCCCGTCAATTCATAGGATTTGTCTTTCCACACTCGGTCCGCACCGGCCCGTATACCTCGACGCTAGAAAATCGAAAATCGGGCACCTTCCTGCAGAAGGGACGGGGCCATGGTGCGGCCGAGGCTAGAGATACCGGCGTCTCTCGCATAGGAGATCGATTCGAGGCTTTCCAATTCAGATCCCTGTTTGAAATTTCAAATCGCATTCTTAGGAGTACAGCAATGCTCTGGCAACAACGACTCGTTTTTATCGGCTTGATAATTACTGTTCTTGCGATGTCCACCCCCAGCCCAGCTACCACGCAATTAGCTGTGCTGACCACACGCATGCCCGTGGCGCCGGCAAATCGCCATTATTCCTTTCAGCTGTATGCCACCGGAGGCACGGCTCCCTATACCTGGACAGTGAACGGACTGCAAGGAAGCGGGCTTAGCGCCAACTCGGGTGGAACGATTTCTGGCACCCCCAACCGATTCGGTAATTACAACGTGCAGATTACGGTTCAGGACGCCTCACAGGAAAAGGCCGATGGGTCCTTCATCCTGACCGTTTATGACGGCGGTTTGCCGGGAGCGATCTCCGACCATTTCTTTGGTGTGCATGTTCTAAGCACAAGCGATTGGCCTCAGGTTCCCTCCGAAGTCAACCCGTTTGGAGTGGTTCGACTTTGGGATACGGGCACCGCATGGGCGCAGATCGAAAGAGTCCAAGGCAGCCCGCGCTGGGACCTTCTCGACACCTACACCAAATTGGCGCAAGCTGACGGTGTCGGGGTGCTGTACGTGCTGGGCTTAACCCCTACTTGGGCATCTTCCGACCCCCAGGACACCACGTGCACGGAAGGCAAGAATGTGGAACCCGGAAGTTGTGACGCTCCCGCCGATTGGCAGACCTTCGACGATTTTGTCACCACTTTGGTTTCGCGCTATACGGAAACCGGAGTCCAGACAGGTTGTACCGTTACCAATCCTCAATGCAATGGCACGATTCGCATCTATGAACTGTGGAATGAACCATACATCGTCCACATGTGGAATCCCGCACAGAAGCAATATAATTACGATCCGAATCTGACGATGCAGGCATTCGTGAAGATGACGCAGGATGCCCAACAGATCATCAAGAGCATCGATCCCCAGGCTGTGGTGGCTTCTCCCCCGGGAACTGCCGAGTTTTTTGGCCAGTATTGGGCCACCCCCGGCGCCGTGACTAATTTCGATCGTGTGGATATGCACGCTTATCCCCTGCCTTCTATTCCGGTGCCGGAACTTATGATTCATCAGACCGCGCAGGTCGTGGATGTGATGAAGAAGTATCAGATCACCAGCCCTCTCATGAACACGGAAGGATCGTATGGGCATTTTCCTCCGAAACTGGAGGTCGATCAGGCTGCCTATGCAGCCCGTTATGTCCTGTTGGAAGCTGCAATGAAGATGAGAAAATCCCTATGGTATACGTGGACGGGGTTGGCCCCGTTATGGGACTCCACTAAGCAACCCGGAGCCCTGACCTCCGGTGGGGGTGGCTACCAGGAAGTTGCCGCATGGCTCTTGGGAGCCAACATGCTCTCCTCAGGCTGCCTGGATAAGTCGGGAAACTTCCAGGCAAACATCTATCTGTGCACAGGATGGAATGGCACTTATATCGTCAATCTAGGGCGCGGGCAAGGTTACAAGGGCCAGGTGGTCTGGTTCCTCAACACCGTCCAGGGCGGGGGCGTCGACTGGCGCGCCACAACTACTTATAAGGTACCTGCGGGCTTTACACAATACGTGGATCTCAATGGGAATGTGCACCGCATTTCCGGGTCCACGATAATGGTTGGCGATTCGCCGATCTTGTTGCAGAACAAGGCCATCGCCGGCCAACTGTGACCCGATCTTATCCGGGACCGGCCTCGAATTATGGAGGGGCGTTCAACCAGCAGCAGTAGTAGACTTCGTTCCCCGGGGAGCGGCCGACTTGGCCGCCCCCTGGATCGAACCCGTGCGCCGGACCTACACGTCGGCGTCTGGCAAGTTCGAAGAGGTAACGCGGCAACCGGTGAACAGACCCCACCCAATCTCTTGGCCATTCGGCCACTCCAGACCAGGAAAATGCAATTTTGGGAATAGTTTCCGTGATAGATACCTAGATGTACTAAGGGTATCTTCTCTATTCACCTTAGAACCGTCACACTGCATCTGGTTATGCGACTCCCCCGTCCACTGACTGCCCTCGTGTTCCCTACCCGTGCCATTTCAACGATTTACGTACGAACAAGTGCGCGAATCGCCGGCATTTCGGGGAGGCAGCGAAGCGCACTGAACCAGTTAGGCCATTCCTCAGCGATCCGCAGGTTGACACGCCCTCGCGAGCGAATCCGGGCCGTTTGGCGACTGAAATGGGGGATTTCAACGCCAAAATTTGCTACGGCGCAAGAGAGCGATTCAGGTTTTCCCGTTTTGGATCTTTGGCCGACTTTTTCTTAATTCTTAATTTCTTATGGAGTGCACGATGATTTGGTCGAAACGAGTGTTTTATCTCGGTCTATTTCTTACCACCCTGTTTACGTCAATACCCAGCCCGGCCAAGCCGAAACCCCTGGTCGTTGTGACGACACGAGTACCCTTGGCCCCGCGCGATCATTCTTATTCTTTCCAACTTTATGCCTCGGGCGGCGTCCCGCCCTACAGTTGGTCGGTTAGCGGGCTTCAAGGGACAGGGCTTAGCGCTACTTCCGCGGGAGTAATTTCCGGTACACCAACGCAATACGGCACCTCCAATCTGCAACTCACAGTGACAGATTCACTGCAGAACCAGGCACCAGGTACGGTGACGCTGATCGTTTATGACGGTGGGCTGCATGGAGCGATCCCGCAGCGCTTCTTCGGCCTGCACGTCCTCAATACGTTAGATTGGCCCCAACTTTCCGCTCAAGTCAACGCCTTCGGTGTCATTCGCCTATGGGACACCGGTACGGCTTGGGCGCAGATTGAGAAGGTGCAAGGCAGCCCGCGTTGGACCCTGCTGGACAGCTATACCAAGCTCGCCCAAGCCAACGGCGTAAGCATTCTCTACGAACTCGGTATGACGCCCACTTGGGCTTCTTCGGACCCGACTGACAGCTCCTGCCGCTCGCTGGGAAGTTGCGATGCCCCGGCGGACTGGCAGACCTTCAGTGACTTCATGACCGCATTGGTGTCGCGCTACACCGAAACCGGCATACAGACGGGATGTACGCAGTCCAATCCACAGTGCAATGGAACCATCCATACCTATGAACTCTGGAATGAACCGTATATTCCGAAAATGTGGAACCCGGCGCAAAAGATATTTAACAACGATCCCAAGCTCACAATGCTGGGTTTCGTGACCTTGACGCACATTGCCCAGAACATTATTAAGGCGATCGATCCACGCGCGATCGTGTGTTCTCCCTCGATTAACGCGACCTTCCTGGGGCCGTATTGGGCGACCCCCGGTGCCGTCAGAAATTTTGACCGCATCGCGATGCATGCTTATCCCTTACCTGCTATTCCAGCGCCGGAATTAATGATTCACCAGACTTCGCAGGTCGTCTATCTGATGAAGAAGTATCATGTGAGCAGCCCTCTGATAAACACCGAGGGATCTTTCGGCCATTATCCGCCTAAACTGCCGGAGGACCAGGTTGCCTACGCGGCTCGCTACCTGCTGCTGGAAGTCGCCATGCGGATGAAGAAATCTCTGTGGTACACCTGGTCGGGTTTGGCTCCCTTGTGGAACACACTTCTGAACCCCGGCGATGTCACGCCGGGCGGAGGAGGTTACCAACAAGCGGCAACCTGGCTGCTAGGGGCGAACATGACTTCTTCCGGCTGCCTGGACAGGAAAGGACATTTTCAGGGGCAAATTTATAGCTGCACGGGCTGGAATGGGACTTATGTGGTCAATTTGGACCGCCGTGAGGGGTATCGCGGGCAGGTAGTCTGGTTCGTGAAAATCATTACTGGTGGGGGCGTCGATTGGCGCGCTACCACAACCTATAAAGTTCCGCGTGGTTTCACTCAATACCTGGATCTGAACGGAGTGGTTCATCCCATTTTGACTCCCACAATCACCGTGGGTGATTCCCCAATTCTTTTGCAGAACCAACCAATTCAGGGTCCATTATGATTTGCATCCGCGAGGTAGTGTCCTAATTTTGCCAGATCAGGACACTACCATCCGCCAAGTCCGCTTGACGGGCGTTTTCCTGCCGACGTAGAATCACCGCAATATTCAGTGCCGGAGTTGATCGAGGACATTTCCTCGCCGGCTGACCCGGCTTCCCCGACCTAGGCATTCCAGCAGTGTGGGATGGAATCTTTGTGAGTATCCCCCGATTATCGAGTCAGGCGTGCTCCTTGGTACTGATTCTGCTTAAATTGTCTGCGGGCTCGAAGACACAGGTCACAACTCCTCCGATGGGATGGAACAGTTGGAATTTCTATATCCCGTGCAAGTGTCGAAAGTTGAGGAGGTTCGAGTTGAAAGTTCTAATCAGCTTTTCGTTGATGGCGTCGTTCTTGTTTGCGCAAACGGCATGGCCGCAATCTCAGGGAGTTGGACATACGCTGCCTGTGGGCGCGCAGAATATTCAGCATGTCATCATCATCGTGGAAGAAAATCGCAGCACCGATAATTTGTTTCATGACCCGAAATTGATGGCCGAAGGGGCGGACCTCGCCACCTACGGCCTTAATAATAAGGGTCAGCAGATTCCGCTGGCGCCGCGGCCCTTGGTCGATATCTATGATCTCGACCACTCCCATCATTCGTGGGAACTGCAATATGACCATGGCAAAATGGATGGAGCGAACCTGATTCGTGCTGTGTGTCAGCACAACGACTGCCCGGCCGACATGCCGTTCAAGTATGTCCGGGCCTCCGATGTTGCGCCCTACTTTCAGATCGCCGAGCAGTACACCTTCGCCGACCGCATGTTTCAGACCAACCAAGGGCCGAGCTTTCCCGCGCACCAGTTCCTCCTGGCAGCCACATCGGCGCCCACCGCCACCAGCGATTTATTTGCCTCTGAAGACATCAATGGGCCAATCAAGCATGGCAACTGGGACATGGGATGCGAAGGATCGCAAAAAAACCTGGTCCATTTAATTAATCCCGAGGGTAACGAAGCGCAGGATGTCTTTCCCTGCTTCGATCACCCGACCTTGACCGATTTGCTCGATGATGCCGGGATCAGCTGGCTCTATTACACGTCAGCAGCCAAAAGCATCTGGACGGCCCCCAATGCGATTTCCCACATTATTAAAGGGCCGGATTGGTCGAAAATCATTCTTCCTCAAACCCGAATTCTGACCGACATATCCAAGGGTGATCTGCCCAGCGTCAGCTGGGTCATGCCCAGCGGGCAGGCCTCCGACCATCCATGGATGAATACCGGATTGGGACCGTCATGGATCGCCTCCATCGTTAATGCAGTGGGCAACAGTTCTTATTGGAACAACACCGTCATCCTGATCACCTGGGATGATTGGGGCGGTTTTTATGATCACGTGAAGCCACCCACAGTGTTGATCAATTGCGAGCAGTGGGGTTGCGGGTACGTCTATGGTTTCCGCGTTCCTCTGGTGGTGGTTTCACAGTTCGCCAAGCGCGCCTATATTTCGCATGTAAACCATGATTTTGGAAGCATCATCAAATTTGTTGAAACTCTTTTTGATCTGCCTTCGTTGGGCTATGCGGATGCTTTCGCCGACGATCTTTCAGATTGCTTCAATTCTGACAATCGCCGGTCGAAGTTTCGCCCAATTGCAGCACCACATGACGCGAAATATTTTCTCAACGATCGCACTCCGCCCACCGATGTGGACGACGATTAGGGGTTCACTTTAGGATTCCAAGACGCCTTGGGAAACTTGGAACCCATAAACCGAGGCGATATAACGTTTTTCCGGTTTAGGCCTTTAGGCAATTCCAATTTCTCCTAGGGAAACTCTGATCAAGTCAAGAGAAAAACCACAGCAGGTTTCTCCACCTCGCAGAATCACTAGGACAAGTCTCATAAACAGTTTCTCCAGAAGGCTAGATAGCCTCAGGGGCTAAAGCCCAACGTTTTATTGGACCTAAGCGGCACGGCTAAAAGCCGTGCCCTTCCAAAAATCATTTATGAGACCAGTTCTAAAACGGGTGATTCTACTTTGGTCGAAATGACAAAATTGGAGTTGAAATGACAGGATTGAAGTTAATCAGGGTCTCCCTAGTAATTTTTTGAATACGTAGCCGGCGCCCTGATATTTATTGGGACCAACAGTGGCGTAGGGTGCTCCTACAACCCCCGTGCCGCCATCAAGCTGTACGGAAGCACCAAAGCCTTCTTGGGCTCGACCACCTGACGAGGTCCTTAAGCTCTGGCTTATGTTGCCGCTGGGCCCAGTGGCCGGTCGGACAAACTCATAGAGCGCATCCTGATGCACATCGGCCGGGATGATCGTTGCGGGAGCTCCTGCAAGCACCGTGTCCCCGCTGATTGCGAGGGCGTAGCCGAGTTGATCGCCTGCCACGCGGTCACTCGCCATCAGCTTGACTTTCCATGCGGAAGTTGTCGCCCATCCATCAGCGGGCCGTAAGAACTCGTACGCGGTGCCGGCGAAGTCTCGCCCCGGCGCTCCCACAACTACGACGCCGGCATCGATGCAGACGGCATAGCCAAATTGGCTGTCCTTCGCGCCATCCGATGCAATGAGCTTGGCAGTCTCATGCGTGTCTTTCCAGCCGTCGGCCGGTTTCACATACAGATATGCCGCTCCCTGTCGAGAATTGGCGCCAACCGTTGCCGAGCGCGCGCCCGCGACCACGGTGTTTCCGCGAATTGCCACTGAGTAGCCCAGTTGATCGCCCTTTGACGCATCAGAGGCGATCAGCTTCGCACTGGGCTGCAATACCGTTTCCCAGCCTTTTGCCGGCCTGACGAAGAGGTACACCGCACCCGCAAAATAGCTTGAGCCTACGTTGGCACCGTCAGCCGTAACGACTGCCGTATCGCCGCTGACAGAAACGGAAGATCCGAAGTACGATTTCGCAGCCCCATCGGGCGCGAGCAGCTTCGTGGTCTGCGTCATGTCCGCCCAGCCTTTCGCCGGTTTGACGAAGACATACGCCGCTCCCTGGCTCATTTTGGTGCCGATGTTCGCCCCATCGGCTCCAACCAGAACTGTGTCGCCGCTGATGGAGACCGAGGAACCGAAGAATGCGTTCACTTGTCCATCTGACGCGGTAAGTTTGGCCGTCTGGGTCATGTCCGCCCAGCCGCTGGCCGGACGCTCGAACACATAGACGGCGCCTTGCGCATCGTGCCCCGAAACAGTTGCATAAGGCGCTCCCACGACGATGGTGTCGCCGCTGATGGATACCGAGTAGCCCAATTCGTTATTTGCTTGGCCGTCGGACGCTGTTAGCTTGGCCAGTGAGGCGGTCGTGCCAGACTTCGGATCCGGAAGCTGTTTTGAAGGATGTTTCGCATCAACCTGTCCGAATGCGCCGGTCCAAAGGAGTAATGCCAACAACGTTATGCTGCAAACAGTACTGACCGGTCGCATCGAAATTTCTCCCTTGGTAAATTCAGCGTACTTCCTATGGTGTACCGAGGTTAAAGCGGTATGTAAAGCCCGCCCGTACATAAATTCCGGGGTTCGGGAACCCGACATATTCGTGATAACGGCTGTTCAGGAGATTCTCTGCCCGGAAGTGAGCACTTAAATTTCTCTTGACCTCATAGGCGAGAATCAAATTGGTCGTGGAATATCCGCCAACTGTGTCAATATTTGGAACCGGTATCTGAAAGTCAAACCGGGGGCCGACCACAAGGGTTTCGAGTCTGGAATGTAGGCGGTGGTTGATTTTCCAATCCACATTCATCCCGCCTCTCCAATGTGGGATGTAACGCAGGGGCTCGGTCGTGCCTTCCAGACTCCACTGCAGATAGGAGACTTCTCCGCCCAGACGCAGCCGGCTGGTGATGTCGACGTTGACGCCAAGTTCGACTCCCTGGGTAATGACCTTATCGCGATTGACCAGCAGGAAATCGTCAGGGTCGAAATCTACGAGATTGGTTGTGGAGTTGTGAAAATAAGTAGCAGAAATTTGTGCCCGTTGCCGAAATGCTTGTTCGATTCCGACATCGAAGCTCTGGCTATATTCGGGTTTCAGGCGGGGATTTCCAATCACCGGTTCCGACAAAGCATAAAATGAAGGGAGGAAAAAACCCTCGCCCCAGGTACCTCTCAAGTGGGTACTCTGTGTCAGCAGATAGTTCACACCCACCCGGGGTGAGAATACATCGTTGAATCCACCGGTTTTATCGATATCCAGACCAACGCTCGCGGTCAGACGCGGCGACCGATACACCAGTTCGGGGGTGACATCAAGGCTGTCGCGGTCGAGATGGAAGCTGAAAGGAGTTGTCCCCGAGATGAGACTTTGGTTCGATCCGCTCTCGCCGCGCCAGCCAATTCCCACATGTGCAGTCAAGGCTGACGAGATCCTGAAATTGCTGGACAAGGCGAAATGCAACCGCCTGAAATCGGTATCGCCAAGGGTGGAAGGCAGCGAGAACATCGTGGGCGGAACCTGGTCCCAAATGGCAGGAGTGAAATTGTGGTCAGTCCTGTGAAAGCCGTTGAAGTCGAGGCTGTAAGACCACCAGGGCTTCCATTGGCGGTGGTAAGTAATTCCTCCCACGAGTTCCCCGGAGTGGTCTTGCTCGGCCTGGCGCACGAGCGCATACTCCGGGCCGCCACTGCCCGCTGCATATCCAGCAGACTCGCGGTTTTGATACCGAACGGTGAACTGCACGAATTGTTGCTGGCCCAAATCCGCGGTGGAGTTGAATGCGACCGTGCCTAGGTCGTACTTATCCAGGCCGATCTGCTCGCCCACCGTAATGTATGAGCCACCCAGGGAGTAGTCAAACAGCTTGAATCTTCCCACCGCGTTCGCTCCGAACTGCCCGGTTGAGAAATTGCCGCCTTCAGCGTTGAGCTCGACGTAAGGAGAATCTTCATGATGGCGCGAAATGATATTGATCACGCCTGCGATGGCCTCGGACCCATACATGGAAGACATCGGTCCGCGCACGATCTCAATCCGCTCGATGTTGTCCGTGCTCAAGGTCGAAAAATCGAAAGAGCCGCCGAGCGTGTTGGTGCTGTCATTTAGAGGAACCCCGTCAATCATCACTAGCACCAAATTTTCTTTGGCCCCGCGTATGAAGACGGTGGTTAGTCCACCTTGTCCGCCATTCCGCTGCAGTTGCAGGAATGGAGCTTGACGGAGGATATCGCTTACCGTTGAAGCGCCACTTTCGCGTATCTGGTCATGGGAAATAACAGTAATGGACGCTGTGCTAGCAGAAGCCGGAATGGGTTCACTGGAGACGGTGACAACCAAGTTGTCAGTACGAATCGGAGGCTGCGGAACCGAGTAACTTTGGCCCTGGGGCGCAGTGTTTGCCGGTGATTGTCCGGTGCTCTGGCCCGTTGCGATCGCCGTTTGGAAGAAGAGCAGGAGCCAAAGAACCCGAACGGACATGTGCCACAACCTCCCTAACAGGGGATGACTATAAACCAATCCGGCTGCCAGTAATATCGCCCAAGGAGGGCAGCTTCGCCCCTGATCCTCCTGACCCGCAACTACCGTCAATAGTACTGTTGAGGCCTCATGGCAATGAAATCAATGACCTAATCAGCGGCGAGCCTTCAGGTATCTTTCCTGATTAATTCATCGAGGATTTATGTAACGATAATATAGGGTCAAAGCACCGCTCTCCGCTATTGCAGTCCGGCGATCCAGAGTGCATAATTTGCCGGAGTGGCGCTCGGGGCGTTTCTTAAAGATCGGACGCAGTACTCCCAACCGGCAATGGTGGGGCTGTTTGACTCAATCGGGCATTGGGGATTTATGAAGAATAGTATGAAGAACAAAGGGAGTATTGGACTTTGTGAGCCAGATCGGCAAGGGCCAACAATCTCAATCCCAGCAACACATATAGCTGGAGCAGTTCTGGTCCTGATCTTGACGTTGGGTAGTTTTCAAGCTAAAGCGGAGGACTGGACAAAATTTGGTCACGATCTTGCCAACACGGGCCGCAGCGCTGAGACAGGGATAAACTCCAAAAATGTGACCTTGTTGCAGACCAAATGGAAGTTTGCAGCGAACTATGCGATTTCCACCACGCCAGCCGTGGCCACCATCAATGGGACATCGATGTTGTTTGTAGGGTCGTGGGACGGTTTGTTCCACGCCTTAAACGCAGTCACGGGTACGCCGATATGGTCCTTCAAAGTGGATGGATTCGGCGGAGCATGCGAGCACAAGACTTGCAGAATAGGATCATCGCCGGCAGTGGATACCACCCAGAACCTCGTGTTCTTTGGTTCTGGCAGCACCTATCTTTATGCAGTCAATGCGGTGACCGGAACCTTGGTCTGGAAACAGTCAGTAGGCAACGACCAACAATATGAGGTATGGTCGTCGCCCGCAATTTACCAAGGCATTGTCTATGTCGGGGTGTCCGCCCACGGCGATAGTAATTGCATTCCGGGCGGTGAGGTTCGGGCCTACGACGAGGTGACTGGAAATCTGGTTTGGAGTTTCAACACCATTGACCAAAGCACGTGTCCCAATGGGGGAACCTGTGTGGGTGGATCGGTTTGGTCATCAGTAGCAATTGACGATGTGAACGGAATCGTTTATGCAGGCACAGGCAATCCCGGCAGCACCTGTTCGCCACCCAGCAAAAATGCTGGACTCTATCCCGACAGCATTCTGGCCCTGAGTGCCGGCACCGGGACATTGCTGAACTACTTTCAGGCGTTGAAGAATGACACGCATGACCGAGATTTCGGAGCATCGCCGGTTTTGCTCATGACGGGTGAAACGAATCAGTGCACACAGCATTCTTCCACCGAGTACTGGGTCAGCGAGGACAGTAAAGACGGTAACGTGTACATTGCGGAACGGAACACCAAAGGACTAACGGGTACCGTGCAGAAACACAAAGCCGCAGGAGATCCGTCGGGTTTTAGCGCGACTGGCGCCGTCCAGGCGAACAAGACGATAAAAAGTTGTAGCAGCGACAAAAAAATCATCGACTACGTGAATACCATCTACGTTCCCGGACCAGGAGCCTTCTCAGTGTTTCGCCAGGATAGTGCGGGGAAGACCACTCTCTTAGCCAAGGACAGCGTAACCAAACCCCTGTACGGCGCACCGGCCAGCATCGAGGATATTGCTTTGTTCGGCGGGACAGACGGTAATCTTTATGCAACCGGAACGACAGGGAAAATTCTGGCCAAATTTAAGGTCGGATCGATGTGGGGCGGCATCGCAATTTCTGGCGACCGAGTATACTTCGGCACGGTACCGGGGAGCATTTATTGCATGTCTGTACATGGAAAGTGACAAGTACTTGCCCAACTGAAACGGCAAGGGTGCGTCTGGGCATATTCAGATCGCGAATACTTAGCTGATCGTCGACTGTCGGAGGCGGGCCCACCCCCGGGCAAGCCGTCGGTGACGCTCAGCGTCCCCGCCGACCCGGATAAGGTCAGCAGCTTTCTGAATATCCGTGTTGCGGATATTCGAGCATGCTAGGTAGTGTCTTAACAGACTCAATTTGCTTTCGGGATGCTCCCACCAAAGCTGCCTCTCCTGCTTGGGGATCTCGATGAGGCTGCACTCGGCATTCAGCCATAGGTTCCCCGCATCGTCCGAAATGAGCGTGTTTAGGCTATCGCAGGGCAGGCCGTTTTGCACCGCAAGGATCTGTTGTCTTCCATTCCTCCATCCGACAATGCCGAATGCCGTCGCCCCTAAGATCGAGCCGTCGGGTGCTGCGATGATTGCCATGATGCGAGCGTTAGGGTGATGACCACTTGCCCGCAACGCTCCCGCACCGGGCTTGACTATGTCTGCTGTCTCGATTGCGGGAGGAATTTGCATATTCGACTCAGTTGATGTGCATAGTGAGTAAAGAGGAGCAGGTGGAAGACCGAAGTCAGTACAGGTGGGGGACGCCGAGGTTGATGGACAGCCCGCCGCGCTCATAAACATGTGCCGAGCGCTCGTCGAACCAGTTGATACCAAGGTACTGCCGATACTATCGTCCAATTGCGCGGCCAAGGTTCTTCTGGCCTAATCGCGACAGGTAGTTTTAACGAGGGGATGGAAATGAAATTCTCGCAAATGTCTCGAACCGCTTTGATCTTAACCACGATGTTGAACTTGTCGTCTGGACTCGGCATGAGAGGATTCGCACAGACGAGCTCCGCGCAAGGGACCAAGAATATCGTCCTGGTTCACGGCGCGTGGGCGGACGGATCGTGCTGGTCCAAAGTGATTGCGATCCTCCAAGCGAAGGGTTTTCATGTAGTCGCTGTGCAGAATCCCTTGACCTCGCTAGCTGACGATGTGGCGGCGACGAAGCGCATCATCGCGTTGCAAGACGGACCGGTAATACTAGTAGGCCACTCCTACGCCGGCGTGGTGATTACCGAAGCGGGAAATGACCCAAAGGTTGTGGGGTTGGTTTACGTGGCGGCGTTCGCGTTCGGAGAAGGTGAATCCATCAATTCCGTCAGCAAACCGTATCCGCCGGCACCATTGGGCGGCGAGCTCCGGCCTGACGCTCAAGGTTTTCTAACGGCAACTCCAAAAGGCATTGCCGAAGACATGGCGCAGGATCTCCCGGCCAGTGAGCAGCGGATACTCACGGCGACGCAGGGTCAGACGTCGGCATCTGTCTTCGGAGCCACAGTCACGACAGCTGCGTGGAGGAGCAAGCCTTCCTGGGCCGTGATTGCAGGCAACGACCGGGCGATTCCGCCGGAACTCGAGAAAGCCGAAGCGGCGACCATAAAGGCAACTTCAATCACCGTACCGGCTAATCATCTGGCCATGATGTCTCACCCGAGAGAAGTGGCGGCTTTGATCGAGCAGGCGGCAGCGAAAGCCAAATAGAACATAACGAAAGTAAGAGCAAGAGGTAATCCGCAAAGAGAGCAACCAAAATAAAACGAATCGCCTTTTTGCTGGTTGCGCTTCTTACGGTGGTTGGTTGTCGCCTCCACCTCTTCTGCGTCTTGACGCGAAGATGGAGAGGCCTCCCCGATCTTGGGGATAAAGATCTTTCCTGCGCACCGCGGCTGAAGATTGATCCCCGTGGCAATCGGACGGTCGCGGAATATCTGCCGATGGTTCTCGCCCAAATGGAACGCTCTGCGTAGAAGACAAGAACACGGCCACTCCAAAGATCCGGATAGAGCCAATACCAACGTATCGCCAATACCATCGTCCAATTGCTTCGTTTCAGCGCCTCTGTTTTTATCCATCGGCACTACTCGATCCTATGCGCAGCATGGCAGTTCTCCGGGATTCGCTTGGCACGCTGAAAGGATTCGTTGAAATGGCAACCTACATTCAGACAGTTGACATCAGACAGTTTGCAACGGCGGATGAGCGCGAAGCACTCACTCGTGAAGCTCTGACTCGCGAAGTGCGGCGCGGCTTGACCGCACGGCCACGCTCGCTCTCACCCTGGATGTTCTACGATGCAGAGGGATCGCGCCTTTTCGAGCGCATTACGACGCTTCCCGAGTACTACCCCACTCGCACAGAAAGGGCCATCCTGGCGGCACACGCAGACGCAATCGTCGCTCGAACTCACAACGAGAGATCGTTGCCATTGCGTCTTGTTGAGTTGGGCGCCGGCACCGCCTCGAAGACCTGCATTCTGCTCGAAGCTGCTTTGAGCGTTTCGGACGATGTCACGTACGTGCCAGTTGATGTCTGCCCCGACGCTCTTGAGTTGGCGCGCCAAAACATTGCATGCGTATTGCCGGAAGTGCGGATCCAGCCCATCGTCCGGAATTATGTGACTCACCCGCTCCGGCTCGACACCTTCGACGGCACTACGCTCGCACTCTACATCGGCACGAGTATCGGCAACTACTCGCCCGAAGAAGCGCAACTCATTCTGCGAAATTTGTGCGGTCAGTTGGAGACCGGAGATGCGCTATTGCTCGGTACAGATATGGTGAAAGATGAACGCGCGCTCCTCTCCGCTTATGACGACAACGATGGAATCACCGCAGCGTTCAACTTAAACATCCTGCATCGCCTTAATAGAGAACTAGGAGCTAACTTTGACGCCGCTCGCTTCCGTCATCGCGCGATTTGGAATTCGATTGAGTCTCGGATCGAGATGCACCTCGAGAGCGCGCAAGAGCAGGAGGTAAGTATCGAGGAGGCGGACCTTGATCTTCACTTCATGCGAGGCGAAACCATTCACACCGAGAATAGTTACAAGTTCACAGACCAGGGCATCCGTAGCCTGCTCGAGGAGGTCGGTTTTAAGATCAGAGGAGCATGGGAAGACGGTCGCGGTTGGTACACCCTCACGCTTGCGTGTGTCGGGTAGCCGCTTAGGTTCCTATTTCGGTCGATGCCCGGCATGGATCGTCCTCGGCGGCGGTTAGTTGGGCCAGGTGATCCGGGGTGGCTATAGATACCCATGACAAATAAGCATCTCGGAACGGAGGACATCGTATGAAAGGATTTGCTTACGTGTTGGTTGCTGTTGTGGCGCTAACTGGCGTGGTCGTCTACATGGCTCACGCCTCTGGACGCTCCGATGGAGGGGCTGATCCGGTTTTCGGAATCACAATTCCTCCCGGATACCGCGACTGGAAGCTGATCTCTGTGGCCCACGAAGAAGGCAACCTCAACGATCTTCGCGCGCTTCTCGGCAACGATGTAGCGATCAAGGCATACCGCGAGGGGAAACTGCCGTTCCCGGACGGCACAATCATCGCACGCCTCGCCTGGAACTATCTTCCGTCTGAGGAAAACAACCAAGTCTTTGGCCGCGCCCAATCGTTCGTGCCCGGATCCGCTACGAACGTTCAGTTTATGGTCAAGGACTCGAAAAAATATGCCACGACCGGAGGTTGGGGGTTTGCTCAATTCAAAGACGGCAAACCTGCCAACGCGGCGCTGCTCAAAACCTGCTTTCCCTGCCACGAGCCTGTCAAAGCTCGCGACTTCGTGTTCACCCGATACGCGCCCTAATTACGGGGACGCCCCAGGGATAACGAAGAATCGGTTCGCAATTCAACTTGAAGACAGGATCCCGACCGCAGACTCGGGTCACCTGAATATACCGGTTAATCTGTGGCAGCTTCAGGCCGAACGGATTGACTGGCGCGCGTGCCGAGGCTGGAAGTTCTTCTCCAAACGAAATACCCTATTGACGATCCAACAACTATAGTTCATAGTACGTGGCGGCCCCGTTTTCTTGGCAAATCGCGTCTTCCTCCCAGGACCCGTTCCGACAAGCTAAAGGCCTGCGACAACTGTTTCGATGCAAGACGGCTTGCTTCCGAGGAGAATCCTTGATCGAGCAAAATTCTCTCCTCCGAATCACGCAAGCCGAAGGTGACTATGTTTTTCCGGGTAACACGATGCAATTGAACGGGATGCGGGTCATACTCTGTTGTTTTTTTGCAGCCTTCACGGTGGCTGCCAGTCGTGGACAATCCCAGGAACCAGCTTCAGCTGCGACCCCCATGGCCGCCACCAAGAATGGTTCTTCGGCGGGCGAGCGAGTGGTGATCAAGGTAGGCAAGACGGAAATCACCGAAAGAGATTTCGAGACCAGGATAGGCGATATTGAGCCTGAGGGCGGCGACCCGGACAGCCCAGGGGGCGCGTCGGAGAAGGATCGTCGAGCGATGGGCGACGATTACGCCTCGGTTCTAATGCTCTCCCAGCAGGCCGTCGCCGATCATCTGGACGCCTCGCCGGAGATTCGCCGCCAATTGGAAGTGGAGCGGCTTCAGATCCTCTCTGACGCAGAGTTTGCCAAACTTAAGCGTCAATCCGAGCCTACCGCCGACGAAGTTGCCAAGTTCTACTCGACACACGCCTCCGATTACGATCAGGTGCAAATCCGTCGGCTTTTCATTTGGAAGCACCATGACGAACCCAGCGGCGGACCGAATCTGAGTACCGAAGAGGCCAAGGCCCGCGTCGAAAAAGTGCGTCAGGAATGCGCTGCCGGAAGCGATCCTAAGAAAGTGGCGGACGAGTTGAAGGACACAAACGAGGGGCTGTTCGACGCCGTCGCCCTGACCTTTCCACGCGGCGAACTGAAGCCACAAATGGAAAAGATTGCCTTTGGGCTGAAGGAAGGCGAGTGGTCGGAAGTGGAAGATACGCCCGCCTCGCTGTTATGGATTCAACTTGTAAAGCGCACCCGGCGGCCGCTGACTGAGGTTTCGTCGGCAGTGCAAGATCGGCTTCAAAACGAGAAGTTGCAATCAAGGCTGGACGATTTGAAAAAGAAGACGGGTATCTGGCTGGACCCGAAATACTTTGCATCTCGCACGGACTCAGGCTCTCTCCCTACTCCCAACGTTCGGAAATCTGCGGTAACCCAGGAGAACAAAAATGAACAGTAGGAAACTCAGTTCCCTTGCGCTTCCCATGTTTTTGGTGGCGGCGTGTGCTCTTCACTCGGTGCCTGCCCGGGCCCAAATGACTTCTGTGGGTATCGACTGCTCACAGATTCAGGCTCTCAATCTGTTAAAACAAGACAACATGCGCGCTGGTAAGGCCTTGATCGAGTGCGGCGTCGAAACCGGTGGTCAACCCGCCAATGGTTTCAGCAAAGCGGCCGCGCCGCCAAATGTCCGCGCCAGCAACCGGAAATGCACCAGTTCCACCTCGTGCACCAAGAGCGAGAGCAACGTTTGGGCCAGCACCAAAGACAAAGGCCAGACCATTGTCGTCAACTATAACGACAGCAACGGCCAGGGCACTAGCTATTCGGGCACGTCCTACTCGACCGACGGCGGCGTCACCTTCACGGAAATTATTCCTCCGCCCTTCGAAAGCGGTCAAGGTTCGAACTACGGCGACCCAATCGTGGTTTTCAATTCCAAGCAGAACCTGTTTTTTGCCGGCGACCTGGTCACCAATTGCGGCGGTTTTGGCATCGGACTGTGGACTTCGAAGGATGGCAAAACATGGAAGACCGGCTCTTGCGCTCATAATGGCGGCAGCGACGATCGCGAGTCCATGTGGGTCGATAACGAGCCGACAAGCGGGACCTACGGTCGCATGTATGTTTCGTTCAACGACTTCACCAACAACGGCGGCGCGCTATCGCTGATGTACTCCGACGACGGCAAGACCTGGACCGGTCCGGTAATTCTGAACCCTGCTTTCATCCGCGACGTACAGGTCACCGGGACACCAGCTGGCACCACTCGGTACGAAGGAAAAGACAGCACCGTATTCGTTGCTGCAATGGATGAAGGCGGCGGCGGAAACGCGACCCGGCAGAACATTATGTACAAGTCGCTCGACGGTGGCAAGACTTGGACTTCCGCCACGCTTGGTCCACGCTTCAAGGCAGTTGGCGATCAAGGTTGCGCCAGCAATTCCTACTTCTGGCAGGTCAATCCGATCTGGCGGCACATGGGATGGGGCGAACCGGCAGTCGGCCCCGCGGGCATCGTACATTACGACTACGCTGGAGCGGGCAAAAAGGGAGACGACGGAGACATCTATTACGTGCGCTCCGCCGACAACGGCAAGACCTGGTCCAAACCGATGGAACTCAACACCGATAAGGACGGTCCGCACAAGACCCAGTGGATGCCTTCGTTGTCGTCCGACCTCAACGGCAATATTACCGCTGCCTGGTACGATCGCCGCAACTCCAAAGGGACTTGCAACAGCGTTACCGATCCAGGATGCAAGTACGAGCGCGTGGGCCGTCAATCCAGTGACAATGGCTCGACTTGGGGTGCAGAAGTCACGATCAGTACTGCGATAATTCCGCAGCCCGCGCAGGACGATCCCACAGTCGTCGGATGCTATGCCGGCGACTACGATTACAACACCGCATTGAACGGAAACGCGTTCGTGACTTGGACCGATGGCCGTCGCGCCGTTGGCCCGAAGGGCGACAAGGTTAACGTGCAGGACGTGGACTTCGCTAAGGTTCCCGAACCTACGAAATAGCTTTGTCGTAAGACGAATCGGAGAGGAGGATACCAACCCTCCTCTCCATTTTTGTTTGACTGCCTTGCGCCTGTTTACGTCGTTGAACTGACAACCCTCACCCTGCCCCTGTACCATAGTCCCTTGCACTTATAGCGACGATGGAGCGTGACATGGTCCCTGCCCTGGAAAATCTTGAACCCCAACCGGTATGGAAGCACTTTGACGCAATAGCGAAAATCCCCCGCGCTTCAACCAAAGAAGACGCCGCGCGCAACTACGTTCTTTCGCTGGCCTCGCGTCTTGGGCTGAAAGCGGTGCACGACGAAGTTGGCAACGTAGTCATCTCCAAGCCCGCCCACCCCGGCCGCGAACGGGCGCCCATGGCCCTGTTGCAAGGGCATCTTGACATGGTCTGTGAAAAGAATGAAGGTACCGCGCATAACTTCGATACCGACCCGATCAAAATTGTTCGCGATGGAGACTGGCTCCGCGCTGACGGCACGACTCTGGGTTCTGACAACGGCGTCGGTGTGGCGTCGGCCCTCGCAGTCATGGAAAGCACCGACATCGCTCACGGCCCGCTGGAATTTCTCTTCACCATTGACGAGGAAACCGGCCTCACTGGCGCCGCGCAGTTCCCTGGCGGGATGCTCAAATCCAAATATTTTCTGAACCTCGACAACGAGGAAATCGGCACGCTCTGCATCGGATGCTCGGGTGGCGTGAAGACTACGGCACGCCGCAAAGTGACGCTCCGGCCTGCCGGCCCGGGCGCAGCCTACCGCATCAAAATCTCGGGACTCAAGGGCGGACACTCCGGCGTCGACATCCACCAGGGCCGAGGCAACGCCCTGCGGATTCTGGGCAGTCTGCTACAGAATCTTCTCTCTCAACTGCCGGTTGAAGTCGCCGATCTCAACGGCGGCAGCGCGCAGAACGCCATACCGCGCGAGGCCTCGGCTACCATCGTTCTCGATCCCGGCCGCGAATCTGATCTCAGATCGCTTGTCGCCAAATCGGCAGCGGACTACAAGACCGATCTCGGAAACTTCGACTCAGGACTTCAGATTACTGTGGAGAAAGCGACATCTCCCGCGAAGGTGCTGGATTCCGCCGACTCCAAGGCCGCTGTCGCTTTGCTCGCGAGTTTGCACCACGGCGTGCTGGCCATGAGTCCCGATGTGCCGGGACTGGTTCAAACTTCCACCAACTTGGCGGTCGTTACGACAAAAGGCGATGTCGTCGAAATTGTGACCAGCCAGCGCAGCGCCATCGAGGCGAGCAAGAACGCCGCGGCCGAAATGGTTGGCACCGTCTGCCAACTCGCTGGTTTTAGCGTGGAACGCGGCGGTAGCTATCCCGGATGGAAGCCCGAGCCCCACAGTGAGATCGTTGAAAAGTTGCAAGCGGCGCACCAGAAGCTCTTTGGCGCGCCGGCCAAGTTGATTGCCATGCATGCCGGCCTGGAGTGCGGCGTGATTGGAGAAAAATATCCCGGCATGCAGATGGCGTCCTTCGGCCCCACCATCGTCGATCCCCACAGTCCCCATGAGCGCGTGCAAATCTCTACCGTCGAAAGCTTTTGGCGATATCTTAAGGCGGTGCTTGAGCACATTTGAAACGGCAGACCGTCGCGGCTAATTCAGCACGCCGTACACCGTGATCCGCTGCACTGCCCCGACGTATACTTTGCCGTTTGCCACCGTGGGCACGGTAAACTTCACCGCTCCGCCGGGATCGTCGCGCGAATCGTTTTGCGTCGTGTTATAGAGTTCATTTCCGACGTTCGTCCCGTCGTATGCATGTAGGACCGACGATCCATTATTGCCGTAGGCGTCGGTCTGCAGGGCCCACACGATCGGGTTGCTGTCTACGTTGGCGGATATCGACGGCGTCGGGCCGGGGAAGTTGAAATAGGTGGGCGAGGTAAACTCCGCGCCGGTTGACAACAACCCGGTCGTCGGGTCGAAGGTGTATTGCCTCAGCGTATCGTAACTCCCCCCGAAATAAACGTTGTTGTTCCACCACGCCGCGGTTGACCAAAGCCCGCCAATCGCACCCTCCATGTCCTGCACAATGCGGTTGGCTTTGTTGTGAAAATGGCCCATGCCGTCGCGGTTAATCAGGTAGATCGACCCCGTTTTCCCCACCTGAATCAGCAGATGTTCATATGGCGATCCCTGGGGCTGGTCCGGCAAAAGCAATACTCCGCCCGAACCCACGTCGGCGTCTTCGTTGGAAAGCTGTTGCTGGTTGTACGGGGTGAACCAATCCGCCAGAGGAATGTGATGTCCCACCGGAACATTGAGCCTGACTACGGTATCGCTGAAATCGTACCCGCCCTTTTTGCCGTCATAGGTCCCGTTCCCGGTGGCGAAAAAGAGATTATTGTTTACATCCTCGGCTATTCCTGTACCGCTCTGCCACACTCCGCCCAGTCCGCCGTTGGGCGTCGAGTTCCATACCGCGATCTGCTCCAGCGAAGTCTCGTCATATTGCATCACCCAGCCGTGATAAGGCTGGTTGTCACAGTGCGATGCCCATCCAATGGTGAGCACTCCGTTTTGCAGCATCAGTCCTGGCCGCTGGGCCTGGTGTAGCGGATCGAACGCGATGTACCCGTTACTCCCACCCTCGCCATTGCCCTTGACCTTGGCCTTGATCTCCCGCGGAGATCCCTTGAGCTCCCGCCCGGTCGTGATGTCAAGTGCATGCAGATGCTGGAAAAAGGCCCCATTCTGCTTGGTCTTCGCGATCACGAAAATGATGCCTGCCGTCTGGTCGATGACTGGCGTACTGGTGACGCCAATCTCCGGAACAATGTCTCCGCAGGAGACGTTGCCGCTGGAGACGCTGGTGATTCCCTTTTTGGCATTGAGGAAGCTGGTATGCCACAGCGGTCCGGAATTCATTCCCGTGTTGCTGTCGGCGTCGAATGCATACACGCTGTCATGCTGCGTCGCGACGTACACCACATTATGAGTTCCCATTCCGGGGATCACGACGTTCGGGACGTAAAGCGGCTGGGCATAAACGTAGCCGTCCACGTGGTGCGAGAACAGCTTCCCAAAACTGTTTACGTTGACGTTGTCCGGAGTGAGGACGGTCTCGCTCAAGTTCTGCCCGTCGCGAGCGTTATCGTTGCGATTGGTGGTGACGCTGACTTGGGCCCATACCGGCGCAATGGACAGAAATAGACCTGCTACTGCTGTGACGAGTCGCTTCATAGATTCCCCAAAATGCTGTGGTAGGTCCGGAGCGGGCGTGCAGCACCGGATTGGCGCTCCGTTAGTGTTCTATCCGAAGCCGTGGGTTGTCAAGAAGAGAGTTGCAAGGGGAGACTTTCTTCTCTGTTGACGTCGGTGAAGGGCTTTCGGACGTTATCTCAGGCTGGGGGAAACATTCCGGCACCGGCTCTTCGGGTTCGAAACCTGCTTCAGACGGCCTCGGGATAGTGAATCCCCCGCCGGATACCCGTGCTATACTTCCCGCCAGATGCGGGCTTAGACTTTTTCCTTCCTCCCCTACTCCCAATGGCAATATTTTCAAGATAGATACGAAGGGCAAGCTGACCGTCCTTTATACATTTACCCCGTTCGTTTATTGCGACGCAGATTGGGGAGTAATTTTGGACGCCGCGGGGAACATGTACGGGACAGCTTCGTCTTGCCATGATGCCCCAGATGGTATCGCTTACGAATTGGACACCGCTGGCAATCTAACCGTACTTCATACTTTCGGTGGCAGCGACGGATCCGAACCCAACTCAGTCCTGCTTTTCGACTCTTCAGGCAACCTCTACGGCACAACGTATAGCGGGGGAACGGGTCAAGAATGCATGGGTGGCTGTGGCACTGTTTTTAAGCTGTCTCCGAATGGAGGCGGGACATGGGGGGAGAGCGTACTTTACAACTTCTGCTCGCTTAGCGGATGTTCCGATGGGTATGCGCCGGGTTCCGGACCACTCGCCATGGATGCATCCGGAAATTTCTACGGCACAACCACTTTTGGTGGGGGTTCTGGTTGCGATGGTGCGGGTTGCGGGGTCGTTTACAAACTAGACTCCAGTGGTCACGAGACGGTCTTGCACACCTTCAGCGGCGGCAAAGACGGTTCAAGGCCGTTTGCAGGCCTAGTGATGGACAAGTCTGGCAACCTGTACGGGGCCACGGACAGCGGGGGAGATGCGAGTTGTCCGCTCAATTCTGGGAACGGTTGCGGCGTCGTGTTTACGATCACTCCATGAGTTTCGGAGGAAGCATTTCGATTCGATCGGCGGGGGGAAGCGGATTCCTCCCTTTGGTCGGAATGACAAGGCGTGTTTATGAGAGCGAGGAAAGCACGGGCCACCATCGCGGTCATGAAGAAATCATAGGGCGCGATGTCTCTCGGCCGCGGTGATGAATGAACTTGCCCACCCCTGCAAAGAACGCAGGAGTTGGGCAACCCAGGTTGGATTATGTGTGTTGGAAAAGTGGCCAGCCACCCAAAAGGGCGAAAAACAACTCGCGAATCGAGCTTTTAGCTCTCCAAGAATGACTTGAGCTATGGCGTATTCCTTGGAGTGGGTCAGCGAGAGGGAGATGTTTTTCGTTCCCAGCTTGGCGGCGAATTCCGCGGCCTTGCGATGGAAGTGGATGGTAGGGCGTCCGCCGGGCAGGCGAACCACCTCGATATCGCGCCACGCGACCCCGTGGCTCCATCCGGTGCCGATGGCTTTCATCGCGGCTTCTTTGGCGGCGAATCGGGCGGCGTAACGCTCCTCACGATTGGCCTTGGAGTCGCAATAGCGACGCTCGCCCTCGGTAAAGATGCGATTCAGGAAGCGGTCCCCGAATCGCTTGATGGATTCGGCGATGCGGGGAACTTCAGCGATATCGATTCCGGTTCCTACGATCATGAGGGTTGGTTGAGCACGGAGCGCTCGGGGTTACACGCGCCAGTAATCGGGTCTCCAGTTGCGAATTAGTTTCTTGATCTCAGCGGGCGGAAGATTCTCAGTCAATGCCCGCTGAGCAAGCGCGGGCAGCTCTTCATCAGAGGCGAAGCGAAGGGCGACCAACTGCTTCTCGCTCAACTTCAGAGCCTGAGCGCGGGTTGAATCAGGAAGAAGAGCGGCGAGACGTAGACGTTCCTCGAGGCGAATGACACGATCCTGAACTTTCAGCGCGTAAAGCCGCGTACGCAAAAGTCCGCCCAAGAGTGCAGTCACGAAAACTGCTTCCCAGATTGAAAGGGGGGTGGGGTGACGTATGGCGAGAACAATGCTAAGTATCCAGGAAATTCCGTAGACCGGAAGGATAAAGAAGTGGAATGGCGGATCGAGCCGAGTGTGGTTGGCAAGGGTTTGTGGTGCGGGTGAAGACATTCGTCCTCCTCAATTATTGCGAACGGTTCGCCGAAAGAAGTCTATCTCAGAAACTTGTTCGCGAGTTAGAAGAGCCGGTCTCCGCTATAGAGGATTTGTCCGTCGACGAGGCGGGCTTCTGACATAAGTTTGTGTGGGCGCACGGGGCCGGTGCCGTCGATGTGCAGAACTTGGTGTCCGTGAGCGACCAGCCAATCGGAGACGAGCATGCGATGGCAACGGAAGTAGACGCGCTCGGCGCACATGTAGGCTGTGGGAGCGTGCTCGGCGAGTTCGAGCAGTTCATCGATTCCTTGTTGAAATTCAGCGGTCAGCATGTAGTCGGCGTAATTGCGGAAGCTGTCGTTACGAAGCGCGAGGTTGGGGGAATCGTCGCGGATTTTCTTTCTTCGTCCGCCAAGTTCTTTCAACCAGACATATTGGATCCCCGCCTCGGGAAGCGCCTTCTGCAGCGATTCCCGATTGAAGTGCGGCAGGCGGCGCGACATGGGAAACGAGCGAATGTCGACGAGCGTCTTGATGGAGTGCGCTTTCAAAGCTGCGATGAGTTCATCGAGAGTGCGTGTGGAATGGCCGATGGTGTAAAGGGTCGCCATGGACGATTGGATGACAATCTACGGGGCGAGGGCTGATAAGGCGTTGGACACGGCTGCATCTTGCTCGGGGAAAACGGTGCGGAGGTCGAGCAGCACGCGGCCGTCTTCGACGCGGGCAATGATTGGGGGATCGGATGTCCGCAGTCGAGTTGCGATTTCGTTGGCGCTCAGGCCTTGGCAAGTAATGGCCAGCAATCGCGTGGGTAGGGCTGACGATGGCGCCGCGCCGCCCCCGAGGACGGATTGGCCGTCGATGATTTCAATGGTTAATTTCTGGGAGCGGACTTTCGTGGCGACTTGCTCGGCCCGGTTTTCAATTTCCGTTGAAGAGATCCGCATCATGCGGAGGGCTGGGATGGCCTCGTGGTCGTGTTTGACGTAGGCGAGCAGAGTGGCTTCGAGCGCGGCATAGGTTAGTTTGTCGACGCGCAGGGCGCGGAATAGGGAATTCGAACGCATGCGGGCGATTAGATCGGCGCGGCCGCTTAACATGCCAGCTTGCGGGCCTCCGAGAAGCTTGTCTCCGCTGTAGCTGACGATGTCGACTCCGGCGCGCAGGCTGTCGAGAACGCCGGGCTCGCCGGCGATACCGAACGATTGCAACTCGACGAGCGCACCGCTGCCCAGGTCTTCCATCAAAGGAATGCTGTGTTTTCGTGCCAGGTCGACAAGTTCGGTAAGCTGGGGCTGCTCGGTGAAGCCGGTGATCTCAAAGTTCGAGCGGTGAACTCGCAGCAGGAGGCGCGTCTTTTCGTTGATGGCCTGCTCGTAGTCTTTGATCCGGGTGCGGTTGGTCGTTCCGACTTCACGGAGGATGGCATGAGATTTAGTCATTACGTCGGGGATGCGGAACGATCCGCCGATTTCTACTAGCTCTCCGCGAGAGACGATGACTTCGCCAGCGTCAGCGAAGGTGTTTAGTGCTAGTAAAACCGCGGCAGCGTTGTTGTTGACGACGATCGTGGAGATGGCGGGGGTCTTTGGTTCTCCGGCGCGGATTGGAGAATCGGCGGTTTCCGCGTCGAGTAGTTTGCGGAATAATCGGTCGACGTGAACGTCACGTTTGCCGCGCTCGCCGGCGTCGAGGTCGAATTCGAGATTGGAGTACGTGCTTGCGATCTCACGAATGTGGTCGAGAGCTGATGCTGAAATGGGCGCGCGGCCTAGATTGGTATGGAGGATGACGCCGGTGGCGTTGATCACCGGACGCAAGTGAAAACGGAGAGCTTCGCGGACCTGGCGTTGTATGGCTTCGGCTAGACCTGAGATGGCGATTTCAGCGTTGTGCGAATCGATTGTTCCGTTGGCGATTTCGTCGCGGAGTTGGGCGAGCACGGCCCGGGCGGCTTCGGCTGTGGTTGCATGTCCTTCAGTGACGATAATTGCGGACAACTCTGGGCTGCGCAAAAGCTCGTCGACTGACGGGAGTCTGCGGAAGATGTCGGCTTTGGAGTCGGTGGCCACCGAAGATGATTATCCCATGTCAGGGTGTAATCCCCTCCGGAGTCCGTTTCGGGTCAAGTTTGGCTTTGAGGTGATTGTTGCGACAAAACGTGGCCGGGCAAAATTCCAAGTTCTCGGAAAAGGATTATGCACTCGCCGCCATAAGATGGATTAATTTCGAGAGCGGATAGCCCGAGTTGCTTCGCTTCATCGTGCAGTTGTTCCGCGAGTTCCGCCTTTGCCAACTCAATGTCATAAAGTTGCACAATGTGAGCCAGCGTCAGTTCGTCTGGTTTCACAAGGACAATTTCGAAGATGATGTTTCCTTCTTTGAAGTTCAATGAATTTAAGCGTTCCACATCCTTCAACACGATTGTCGAGCGCTCGCCGGACTCGGTTCGGATGAACAGATGAACGGTTTTGCACCTGAGAACCAGACGCCATCCAAAAAGCCGTCGTGAAAATCTGAGAAATCATTCATAGTCAACTCACCCCGACTGATCAAACCAAGAATTCGTTATCATCAGCCCCAAAGCTGATCTGGTTGAGGGCTTTGCGCTTTCATCCCACCTCAACCAGTCCATACGATTTCTGCCATCTAGTTCGCATGTAGCGGAGGGCGCTGGCGATTTCTTCTTTGGAAATCTCTGCGTTGGGGCCGGCCAAGACTGCTGCGGCTTCGCGTTTGGCCACTTCCAGCAGATCGCGGTCGCGGATAATATTGGCCACGCGGAAGCTGGGGAGGCCGGCCTGGCGGGTGCCGAAGAATTCTCCGGGACCGCGCAGTTCGAGATCGAGTTCAGCGATGGCAAAGCCGTCACAGGTGCGGACCATGGCGTCGAGACGGCGCTCTCCGTCCTCGGAGATTTTGCCGCCGGTCATCAGCACGCAATAGGATTTGGCTGCGCCACGGCCAATGCGCCCGCGCAATTGATGAAGCTGGGCGAGTCCGAAGCGCTCGGCGTGCTCAATCACCATGACTGTGGCATTGGGCACGTCGACTCCAACTTCAATCACGGTGGTTGCGACCAGGATCTCGATTTGGCCCGCTTGGAAGTCGCGCATAACGGATTCTTTTTCGTCGGAAGCCATGCGGCCATGGAGAAGGCCGACGTGTAAGTCGGGAAACAGTTTCTGGCGAAGCTCGCGGTGCATCTTGATGGCGGCTTTGAGTTCGTTCTCTTCGTTTTCCTCGATCACCGGATAGACTACGTATGCTTGGTGGCCGGCTTTGACCTGCTTGCGGACGAAGTCCCAGACTTCGGCGGAGCGGTCATCGCCAACGCGGCGAGTGAGGATCGGCGTGCGACCGGGAGGGAGTTCGTCGATCACGCTTAGGTCGAGGTCGCCATAGAGGGTCAGAGCTAAGGTTCGCGGGATGGGGGTCGCGGTCATGACCAGGACATCCGGTTCGGCCGCGGTTGGCGAGCTTTGCTCGCCTGGACGGACCCCTCGACTGGGCTCAGGGCAGGCTTGGACGTCTGTTTCTACGTGGGCATCGCCGGATTTTTTCATTAGCTTGAATCTTTGTAGGACTCCGAAGCGATGCTGCTCATCGACGATCACCAAGCCCAGCTTGTCGAATTCGACTTTCTGCTCGATCAGGGCGTGCGTTCCGATCACAAGTTGGGCGTTGCCTTTCGCTATGTGGCGCCGAACATCTTTTTTGAGGCTCTCTTCCATTGAGCCGGTGAGCAGGACGATGCGGTAGCCGGCATTCTCCAGAATTTTGCGCGCGGAAAAGTAGTGCTGCTGAGCGAGAATCTCGGTTGGCGCCATGAGTGCAACCTGGTAGCCGTTTTCGATGGCGATGATGGCGGCTTCGAAGGCCACAATCGTCTTGCCCGATCCGACATCGCCTTGCAGCAGACGCCGCATGGGCGAAGGCTTTTCCATGTCAGAGGCGATTTCTTTGAGCGCCCGCTTCTGGGCCTTGGTGGGATGGAATGGCAGTATCTTCTTTATGGCATCGCGAGCGCGGTCGTCGAGCCGGAATGCGATGCCGGTTTGCGCCTTCTGCTCGCGCCGTTTGAGTTCCAGGCCAAGCTCGATGAAGAAGAGTTCTTCGAAAATCAAACGAAAATGGGCAGGCGTGCGGGAGGATTGCAGGTTGTCCATGCTCTCGCCGACATCAGGCCAATGGACTTGGCGAAGGGCCTCTCGCGGAGGAATCAATGCCAGACGCTTGCGGACTGAGGCGGGAATCGGCTCGGGGAAGTCGGCGGTCAGGCTGTCGAGCGCGGCGTGAATGATGCGGCGAAACCAGCGGGAGGTCAGCTTACCCTGGCCGGCGGATTCGTAAATGGGGACGATGCGGCCGATTTCTAGAGACTCGGCGATTTTGTGGTCGGCGGCTTCGGGAGAGCCATCTTCCGACGGATCGCCGACAATCTCAAATTGCGGCTGCATGAGCTGGAGTTCGCCGTTTCGATCTTCTTCCACCTTGCCGTACAGAGCTACGATTTGGCCCGGTTTGAAACGGTCACGCAGATAACTGGCGTTGAACCATATACATTTCAGGCGGGTACGGCCCTGCCCGGCGGTCATCTGGAACAGGGGCATGGTGCGGGTACGGAACAATCCGGAGGTGCGAACTTCCGCGATGACGGTGGCCATCTCTCCCGCCCGAAGTTCGGCGATGCCGCGAGGATTCAGACGGTCTTCGTAGCGAAAAGGCAGATGGTGCAGCAGGTCGTCGACCGTATAGATGCTTTTGGCCGCCAGGATTTCGCCCAGGCGTGGTCCGATTCCCTTGACGTATTGCACTGAGGTAGAGAGATCGAGCATCTTAAGGAATGGTAGCAGGGGGGGCGCCCGGACCAGTGGAAGTATGTCCAAGACGATGACGAACTTTGCGCAGGCATTCGTGGCTGTGGATCAATCCATCATCGGCTGTAGCGGACGGAAGGTCGGGGTAACTCCGGAGCGTTTCCGCAATTCTGAGAGCAGCGCAACCGCGGCGTTTTGATAAGTCAGATTGGGATCGGCAGGGTTCGCCCAAACTGCGTCATACACAATCTGCGCAGCTTCTTTTACGTCCATGTGCAAGGCCGCTTCCAGAACGTCCACGCGTTCCTGAAGTTGGTCATAGCAGCCCTGGCAGACGGTTGCCGGCTCCGGGCTCTCTGGGTGATTCTCTCCCCTGGCACACTGGGCAGCCAAAGGGTTCGCGGTGCCTTGAGAAGCCAGGACCTGGGCCTGGAATTCCTGGAGAAATTTCTCGCGTTCCGCTTCCAGTGCCACCGGATCGGCCAACGGTTCGCTTGCCGCGATCGTCGCGCGGACCGGGGCCGCAGTCGGCGACACTCGCTCAGGAGTTCTACAAACTGGGCATGCATGCAGATCGGCGGCGTAATAGGTGCGGCACTTGGCGCACGGCAAACCGTAGCCCACGGGCTTTGGCGATATCTCAGGGGCTTGCGTTGGCGTCTGAGCAGTTGCAAGCGGTATGCTCCCGGCATTTACTGCCGCCGGAGATGTTGGTTGCAGGGCGCCTCTTGCTGCAGCGGAGGTTGGACTCATCAGAATACTCCTCAAGAAAATCGAAGCAGATCCTGAAGTGATTTTAGAGTGGTGGCTTGGCTTTGCCGATGGTACTTCGGTACATGACCGTCCATGTGCGGCGGGCCGCTTCAACGGCTCAACGTCCGATGCCTGCATTTTGGCGCGTCCGAAACTGAGACTTAGATACGATCACTGACCGGAGTAAATCGTTAGGGATAGGAATACAATAACCACGGCGTGTTCCGCGGAGGTCCTACATGTTCGAAGGTCTGTTCCAACCCATGCACCTGCTTATTATTTTCATCATTGCACTGCTGGTTTTCGGTCCCAAGAGGTTGCCGGAGTTGGGCAAGGGAATCGGCGAAGGCATCCGCGCGCTGAAAGGAAGTATGAAGGATGTGAACGCCGACCCCCCGAAGAATCCTGCTGACCCGAAGGGCCCGGATGTGAAGAGCTAAGCCAAGGTTTGCGTTGGCTGGTTCCAGGCTGATTGCGTGTCCCGAAGCTACTCCACTTTGACCGACTTCACCAGATTGCGCGGACGGTCCACGTCCAATCCCCTGCGTACTGCAACGTGATAGGCGAAAAGCTGGAGCGGGACGATTTCCAGGATTGGCGACAGCAATTCGCTGGCCTGCGGTACGAATATGGTTTGATCCGCAAGCTCTGCGACGCGCTCATCTCCTGCCGAAGCGATTGCGATCACCGTTGCCGACTGCTCCTTGAATCCTTTGATGTTGGACACGGTTTTTTCATATCGCATGACCGAACCGGGATCATTGCGATCGCAAGTTGCGATGATCACGATCGGGATACTGTAATCGATCAGCGCATTGGGCCCGTGTTTGGTCTCGCCCGTCGGATAGCCCTCCGCATGAATGTAGGAAACTTCTTTCAACTTCAGAGCGCCGTCCATGGCGATGGGATAGTGAATGGCGCGTCCGAGAAAAAGGAAATCCTGGGCCAGATAGTATTTGTCCGCCGCTTCTTCGGCCAGCGACGCCGATTCCAGCACTTTCTGCGTTTTGCCGGGAAGATCCAGCAGTTCGCGGATGTGTTCTCGCACTTGCTCTTTCGTCAAGTTGCCACGAGTTTGTCCCAAGTACAGCGCGAATAGGAACAATACCGCCATCTGAGCGGTAAACGCCTTCGTCGACGCGATGCTGATCTCCGGCCCGGCTAACGTGTACAGAACGCCGTCGGCTTCGCGGGCGATAGTGGAATCGATGACGTTGGAAATTGCGATGGTGCGGGATCCTTTGGCTTTGGCTTCGCGCTGGGCCGCGGTGGTGTCCGCAGTTTCGCCCGACTGGGTGATCACAATGGTGACCTCTCCTCGGCCGATGAGCGGATTCCGATACTCGAACTCACTCGCGTAATCCACGTCGACCGCAACACCTGCCAAATCCTGCACCATGAATTGCCCCGCCATGCCCGCATGTCGACTCGTTCCGGAGGCAACAATGTTGATTCTTCGCAACTGGCGCAATTCCGCGGAAGTGATACGAATATCGTCGAGGCGCACCCATCCCTCGTCGGCCGACAAGCGAGGCAGGATGGTATCGCGCAGTCCCTGCGGCTGCTCGAAAATCTCTTTCAGCATGTAGTGCGCGAAGCCGCCCTTGTCCTCCATCACTTTGCCCTCCCCCCGAATTCAGATCGCGCCCGCGACTATGGTTTGCCGGACTTCGCCACTCGGGCTCAAAACTACAAGGTCGGCATCGCATCCGGCTTCGAGTTTGCCCCGCTTCGGCAACCCCGCCACCCGCGCTGGATTCTCCGTCGCCAGCCGAATCGCAGGTTGCAGCTCCCAGCCTGCAAATCGCATTACATTCCGTACTGCACGGTCCATGGTCAAAACGCTGCCCGCCAGTTTGCCACCAGCCATACATCGGCCATTCTTCACTTCCACTTCGAAGCTCCCCAGGTAATAACGGCCATCGGGCATACCGGTTGCCGAAATTGCATCGGTAATCAGGATCGCGTCGACTTGCCCTTTCGCCATCAGAAACAGCTTCACAATCGCCGGATCCACATGGATCCCATCGGCGATTATGTCTGCCGAGAGCCGGGGATCGGTCAGAACTTCTCCGAGAATTCCTGGTTCGCGATGATCGAGCGGACGCATGGCATTGAAAGTGTGCGTGGCATGCCGGGCACCCGCGGCGACACCCGCGCGAGTTGCAGCCATGTCGGCGTCAGAGTGTCCAAGGCTCACGCAAACTCCACGTCGTGCAGCTTCGGCAATCACTTCTGCGGCTCCTTCTAATTCCGGAGCGATCGTCATCATTCTGATATGACCGCGCGCCGCCTGCCAGAAGCGCTCAAACTTCGCGAGCGACGGAGCCAACAAATCCTGCGCAGGATGCACGCCTCGCTTGGCATGACTGATAAACGGGCCTTCGAGATGAATACCGAGCGGACGCGCCCTTGGAGGCGTATCGCGGGCTGCGGGGGCTTCAATGGCGCACGCCAGTCGCTCCAAGGCGGCCAAAGTGTGATCCAGCGGCGCGGTGACGGTGGTTGGAAAGTATGCCGTCACGCCATGACGTGCAATCAGAGTTTCGACAGCCGGCAAGGAGGCACTGTCATCTTCCATCACGTCGTGGCCAGCGCCGCCATGAATGTGGATATCGATAAACCCCGGAGCCAGCACGGCATCGCCGAGGTCGACCAACCGTGCGTTCGTAGGAACCGGCTTTGCCGCGCGCGAGGCGATTTCAACGATCCGGCCATCCTCGCACATCACCAATGGCCGTTCGATGACCGCAGTCGGGGTGTACAAAAGGCTTGCGCTCAGAGCAATCATTATTAAAACGTTTATATTAACGGAATTTGTGGAAACTTCTTGAGCAGAGCTAAAACTTCCCGGCTTTCGAAATCACCTTATTTATACGACAAACGGAGATCAGACAGATGGTTTTGTCGCAGGCAAGTCGATGCGATGGTTGGGGATGTCCAAGCATTTTGGTCCAGTTCGATGTGATAATCTTATTTGTGTCGCGGCGCCAAGTTTGGGTGCCAGCCTGCGGTGCTGTCCCTCTTTCCGCATAAGCAGGCGATGCTACCGTCGGGGAGTGGCTCAGCCTGGTAGAGCACCTGGTTCGGGACCAGGGGGTCGGAGGTTCAAATCCTCTCTCCCCGACCAATCTTTTCAATCATTTGGAGCGGATGGCAGAGATTCTGCGATCAGCTTCTTTTCGCTCATATTCTCACTGTGCCCAAAATTGTGCCGGCGAATATCCATTGCCGCCGCCTTGAAAGCTATAGAGATTGCTTGTCTTCCAACCGCCGCCGATGGGCTTCAACTCGAAGACTGTACCGCAGCCCTCGTAGCAGTTCCTGCTCCGCCCACCGCTGTAGGTCGTTCCGTAAACGACGCCACTTGCACCAATGATCGGACCCGCAGCCGGTCGCCCAGTCCCCTGGGTGAACGAATAAATGATGCTCTCTGTCCAAACGCCTCCATTCGCGTATGTCACGTCCCGGTTGCGGGCGCGCCCCTTCGGCCAGGAGAGCCTGCTAGGAACTGACCGGTGCAGGGCTTGCAATTTGACTTGCGCCGATCCTGGGCGCCGCTTTGGGAATTCGCAGAATCATCAACCCTGCGATGAGCACCGCCGCCATCACCAACCTCAGCCCCAAAGAGAATGACGCTCCGGTATGGGTGTACACGAAGCCGAAGATGTAAGGCCCGGCAAATCCCGCTATGCTGCCCACCGAGTTAATCAACCCCACAGCCGTGGCTGCTTCTGCGTGGCTCAACATCTCGGTTGGGATTGCCCAGAAGGTGGAGATATAAGCGATCAGAACACCGGCGACCGTGAACCATCCAATGGTGAACACCAGTGAGTGGCCCGGAAGCGAGAGAAAGAAATAGGCTAGTCCGGCAACGAACAGCGGCATTGCGGCATGCCAACGTCGCTCCGCTTGCTTGTCCGAGTGCCAGCCATTGACCTGCATGGTTACGAAACCCGCCAGGAACGGCAGAGCCCCGACCAAGCCGACGCGCATATCGGTGAAACCCGTCATCCGCTTCAGCATGGTGGGAAGCCAGAAGACGAATGTGTACTGACCAATGTAGGCGAGGAATGTCAGCGCAGCCATCCACACAATCGTCGACGATCGCATGGCCTGCCATACCGTGATGGCGGCGGTGCAAGCCGGTGTCTCTTCTTTGAGTTTCTGCTCGAGCCATTTCCGCTGCTCGGCGGTAAGCCATGCGGCTTCTCGTGGCCAATCGGTCAGAAAAAAGAATGCGACTGCTCCTAGAAGAATCGCCGGGGCTCCCTCGACGACAAACAGCCAGCGCCATCCCATGAACCCAAGCCAACTGCGGCCCAAGATCCAGCCTGCTAGCGGTGATCCCAGCACCGCGGACAGCGGTATGGCGCCCATGAAGTTGCTGGTGGCCTTGGCGCGGTCTTCGAAAATGAACCAGTGGCTCAAATACACGATGACGCCGGGGAAGAAGCCCGCCTCCGCTGCTCCCAGGACGAAACGTGCCAGGTAGAGCTGCGAAGGAGTGTGCACCAGCGCGGTCAGCACAGTGAGGGATCCCCATGCAATCATAGTGGCGGAGATGATGCGGCGCGCGCTCCAGCGCTCTACCAGCAGCGCGCCCGGAATCTGCAATGCCAGGTAGCTGATGAAAAAGATTCCCGCGCCCAGGCCAAACACGTGGTCGCTGAACCCCAGGTCGCGCGACATGCCCACCGCCGCATACGCCAAGTTCGTGCGATCGACGTAATTAACGATGTACAGGATGAACAGGAAAGGCAGCAGGCGGAAGCCGACGATGCGACGTGTGTGTGCGCCGATTTGTGTCACGCTGGGCGTCATCAGTAGTGGGGCGAGCTATTACCTCTCAGCACTCCTCGGGCAGTCCTGAAGGGACGGGGAAGTATATATCGGAATCAGGTTTTAGACACCACTGGGTTAGTCGCCAGTAGCGGAGAATCCTTAGCTGGCGGCTGGCACCCTGTCGAAACGAAATTCGCTAGATAGGACGCTCAAGATAGCTTAGAGTCGCCCCGGCTTGACGCAAGGTGCTGGCGACGGCTGCGGCAATTTCCGGAGCGCCGGGAGTGTCACCGTGAATGCAGATGGTCTGCGCGTTGATTAGGACTTCGGTGCCGTCGTGCGCAATCACTAAGCCGCGTTGCACCATGTCCAAAGCTTGACGGCTGGCTTCTTCAGGATCGCGGATCAGCGCGTCGTCGAATTTGCGCGAGCGCAGGGTTCCGTCCGGCTCATAGCGGCGGTCCGCGAAGGCTTCTGCGGCGACGGCGAATCCTGCTTCTCGAAAAACATTGAGCATCTGCGATCCGGCGAGGCCTACAAGCACTACATCGTGGCGCCATCGCGCCACGCCCTCCGCAATCGCTTCGGCAATCACCCGACTGCGAACCGCCTGATTATAGAGTGCGCCGTGCGGCTTGACGTGCGCCAGGCTAACGCCATAGCGCGCGGCCACCTCGGCTAGTCTGCGCACTTGCTCGAAGATCGAATCCGCGATGGTTTTGGCAGGCATTTTCAGTTCCAGCCGGCCGAAGTGTTCGCGATCGGGGTAACCCGGATGCGCGCCCAGACCCAACTTCCATCGGAGCGCCGGCTCGATAGTCGCCTTCATGGTTTGTTCATCGCCGGCATGCCCGCCGCAGGCGATGTTCACTGATGTAAGCGAAGGCATGAGCGATTCCTGTGTGCCGTCGGCGATGGCCTCGGGCAGTTCGCCCATATCGCAATTGAGGTCGATAGACTTCATTCCTGAATCAGTTCACGCGATGACAGCAATTCTTCCTGCTCCCGGAGAAGAGATCGTGCCACTTCGAAGTCGACAGGCTCGAAACGAATTTCATCCCGAGGACGCAATTGGCCAACAGAGGGCATATCGGCAGAAATCACATTGGCAATCTTAGGGTACCCGCCAGTGGTCTGCTGATCCACAAATAGAATGATGGGCGATCCTCCAAGTGGAACTTGGATGGCGCCGAGAGAAACCCCTTCAGTGATCATGTCGCCAGAGGACTCCGGAAGAGCAGGTCCGTCTAACCGCAGGCCCATGCGATCCGAGTCCTCGGAGACGCGGTAGATGCTTTCGTAGAACAGGCGCTGCGCCGATTCAGGGACCCACTCGCTTTGTGGTCCTGGAGTGCAGCGCAGGATCTTGCGAGGCAACAATCGCGACAAGATATGGGGAGCTACCCTTCGCCGGCGGTACGGCTGAGATGCGCTCCCGATGCACACCACATCGCCCTTCCGCAGTGGTCTACCTTCGAACCCGCCGAGCCCGCTCAAAGTGTGCGTCGAGGCGCTGCCGAGGAAAGGTTCTACGGCGATACCACCTGGTATGCATAAATAGCTTCGCGCTCCCGAGCGCGTGGGGCCGAGGCGGAGCGTCTGGCCGGGGCGAGCTTCGAACGACAACCATGAATCAACGGGAAGGTTATCAAGCGTCGCGCCAAAGTCAGAGCCACTGAGCGCCAGGATGGCGCCCTCGGGAAACAAGAATGTGCCACCCAGCAGAGTCATCTCGAGAGCCGCTGCGCCTTCGGGGTTTCCGACCAGGAGGTTTCCGAGGCGCAGAGAAATGGGATCGGCGGCTCCTGATGAAGAGACCCCCATGGGACCAAACCCTTTGCGGCCCAGATCCTGCACGGTAGTGAAGAGACCGGGATTTCGAACCTGGATCGGCTTCATGATTTCTCGAGAATGGAGAATTCTTCCATGGAGATCGGTGTGAAATGCACGCGATCTCCAATGGACAAGAAGCTCATGGCAGCGCGGTCCGGACGGAACATTGCGAGAGGAGTACGTCCTATCAGCCGCCAGCCCCCAGGTGTGGCGAAGGGATAGACCCCGGATTGATGACCAGTGATACCAACGCTTCCGGGTGGGACTCTGCGCCTCGGCACGGGAAGACGTGGCATCACCAACGCCTCAGGAAGTCCGCCGAGATAGGCGAAGCCAGGCACGAAGCCGAGGAAATAGACGGTGTAGGTGGCTGAGACATGCAGATCGATCACTTGCTTGGCCGACAGATCGTGTGCCTTGCAAACATCCGCGAGATCCGGACCATACTCTCCGCCATAGCAAATCGGGATTTCCCGATGGGCATGCTCGGGCAGAGTTACCTCGTCAAGGCGGTCGAGATACGGATAAAGAAGGGTTTCAAGCTCAGCATGGCACAGTTTGAGCGCATCGAACTTGATCAAGACAGAGCAATAGGCCGGATGAAGATTGTCGATGCCGCTAATAGGTTGCTGCTCCAGTCGGCGAACCAATTTAACGACACGCTGATGGCCCGAGAGCGATATATATTGATCGAAATAGATGAGCAGAGAATCGTCGCTCGCGAGTCGAAATTGAACGGTATCACGTGCAGATGCGGGCATCCGCGCGAATTATAGCGCACGGAAAGACCCTTTTCTCGGGAAACCGTCCAACTAGCCTTCCGCGTCGCATGAATTAAAAACGAACTGGGAGCAGACCGCGAAGTTGACTCACGTTTGCCTAACGTTCAGAGTAAGCAGGCGGGCTTTACTGCTGCTCGCTTCAAAGCAACCGCCTGACCGGGAAAGACACCATATGTTCTCGCGAATTCTTGCCAACAGTACGGGGCGGTAATCGATTTTCTAGAATGGAAATTCGTCCCACTTGTAGCCCGGCATCCTTATTGTGACTTGTTTCGATCACCTACGAATGCAGGTCTCTCCAGGCGCCAGGTAGTGGCTCCTCGAAACCTCCCACGCGGCCGGAGAAACGCAATCTACGGCGTGATCTCATACACCCGTCCCCATCGCCGTTGACCAACATTCACTGCGACTCTCCGAACACGTAGACGGTGTAGTTGCCGTCAGCGGCCGCTATTGTGTTGCCGCTTATAGCAATAGGTCCCAGGCCAACTCCGTCGGAATCGGTCACTTTGGCGGTCTCGGTCATGTTTACCCAGCCGCCTGCGGGCTTGACGAACACATAGACCCAGGCGCCGCCGGTCGCCACCACCGTGTCGCCACTCATGGCTACGCCGCCCAACGCCGTGCCGTCGGATGCACTCAGCTTGGCAGTCTCACTCATGTTTGTCCATCTGCTTTTCGGTTTGACGAACAGATACACCGCTGTATTGTTGGTGGCCACCACAGTGTCGCCGCTCATGGCTACATCGCCCAGGCTGCTGCCGTCGGACGCGGTCAGCCTCGCCGTCTGTGTCCGGTTCTCCCAGCCGCGCGCGGGCTTGACATACACATACTCTGCCCCGCGTCCGTTAGCCACCACGGTGTTGCCGCTCATGGCCACGAACCAACCCAGCGCATCGTGCTTCCTTGGATGTGAGGCAGTCAGCTTGGCCGTCTCCGTCATGTTGGCCCAGCCAGTTGCGGGCTTCATGAAAACGAATGCTGCACCCGGCCCTGTCTCATAATCCTTCCCCCCAACCTCTCCATCGTAGGGACCCCCGGCCACTACCGTGTTGTCGCTGATGGCGAGGGACTGGCCCAGCCCGGGAATGCAAAAATCTTCGTAACATTTGCTGTCCGAAGCCCCTAACGAAGCGGCTGAGTACGAGTTTAGTTTCCAGCCGCGTCGCCCTTCTAGAAACACGAAACCGTAACCTGACGACCAAGTAATGTCCGGGTCCGCAACTATTGCTACGCCGCTGCTGACCGCGACAGTACTCCCGTAGCCGGCCCCGTCATCGGCATTCGCCAACTGGACAGCGGGCGCCAACGAATTCCAGCCGGACTTCGGCTTGAGGAACAGTGCCGCTGACCCATAAAATGGACGGCAATCACATGGATTACCGGCTGCGATGGTGTCGCCACTGATCGCCACACTTCCCCCGCCTGCGCTCAGCTTTGCCAGCTGGACCCATTGCTCCCTGGCCGAGGAATTCGAACCGACCGACTGCGTCATTCCCGGCAGCCTCACGCCAGCATGGTCGGCCCCACTTGCGCACAGTGATGAAACTAACAGTGACACTGTGGAAAAGAACCTGTAACCCTGCATCTTGACCATGGCATTCCTCCTTAACATGCACAGCAGCTCGCCACGCACTTACCGGCTTAGCTTGAATACAATTCCGTACCCGTACGCACCGCCTTCGGACGTGGTCCCATAGAAATTGCCAGCCTTGTCCTCGACCAAGGGGGCCGTGGGAAATACTCCGTCCTTCCCGTGCCAAGCAAACGAGTGCAGGACCGTCATAGTGCCAGCACGTAGCTCGAATACCGATCCCCAGCCGTAAACGCCGCCGTAATAGGTGGTCCCATAGAGAGCGCCCTTGCTGCCCCGGATGACCCCGGCATATGGGTCGCCATATTCGGTAGCACTGAATTCCCACAATATCGTCTCCGTGGTCCCCTGCAGCTCGAATACCGATCCGCATTCGTCGCCCCAAGGGACGCACTGGCTGCCAAAGGCCCCTTCGGTGGTGCCATATAGATGGCCAGCCTTATCGCGAACCAAGGTTACGAAGTAGGGTGCATCATAGCTGAAACCGCAGAGCACTGTCTCCGTGCCGGTATTGCTCAACTCGAACACCGTTCCGCCATTGCCATTTGTCGTGCCATAAAGATTCCCGGCGGTGTCGCGCAACAGACCTCCCCACGGCTGTGCACCATCCCCTCCAGCGCTTCCATTAAAGGTGTACAGCACGGTCTCGGTCCAGCCATTCGAACCTGGCGTCAGCTTAAAGACGGTCCCGCATCC
This sequence comes from Terriglobales bacterium, assembly GCA_963700175.1. GTDB lineage: Bacteria > Acidobacteriota > Terriglobia > Terriglobales > Acidobacteriaceae > DASVWZ01. The sequence goes on along the minus strand of CAVOWN010000015.1, from coordinate 1,263,511 downwards.
ATTGCAATCGGCGTTGCTGCCCCCGGCCGATGTAGTCCCATAAAGGTTGCCGGTTGGGTCCCAAATCAGGCCGGCGTAGGGGTTGGCGCCGTCAGTTCCACTCATGAAGTTGTAAAGCAACTGTTCTGTACCGGTAGTAGCAACTTCGAATACCGTTCCGTAGCCGTAGGCGCCACCTCCGTAAGTCGTCCCATAGAGATTGCCGGTTTTGTCTAGGATCAAACTTGCCCAGGGATTGGCCCCGTCGGCCCCGCCCATAAAGCTGTACAACACGGTTTCCCTGCCTGTCGGACTGAGCTTGAATACCGTTCCGTAGCCATGGGCGCCACCTGCATTAGTGGTTCCATAAAGATTGCCCACTGCATCCAGAACTAGACCGGCGTCGGGAGCTTGCCCGTCGGACGCGCCGCGAAAGCTGCGGAGCACTTTGTATGTCCGTGCATTGGCTGGCGCTACGGCCGCGAATGCCAGCGCGAGCGATAGTGCAAGCATGGCGGTTGTCGTTCGCGGGTGAATATTCGAAGTCGAAACCAAAGGTGGCAGAGAGCACCTCATGGCAGATATCCCTTTCTCCAACTGATTTTTCTCGGTCTGGGTTTACGCCCGCATCCTGGGTTCGCACATCCGTATTTGCGGGGCGGAGAACTCGATCGGGTGGTGCCGTATATGGGCTCGCTAGGCTACCTCAAGGGCCCAGTCGTCGCGCAACAAAATACCTGGGGTCGGCTACGCGATTGCAGATGGTCGATTGCAATGAAACACGCGCTCCGAACACACCTTACTCCCGCCAAGTACCTATGTCCAGCGGTATTACTCACCAGTTGATGCGAGAAGACTGACATCTTATCTTGCGAACATCGGAGCGAGTTCTGGTTTGCGTCCGGGTAGGTCTGCTTCAGATTTTCTGCGCCTTCCACTTTCCACGCTTGAACAAAATCGCGCTGGCCGCCGCAATCGATCCTTCGGCAATGACAATCGCCCAATACGCCCCATGCGACTGCCAGCCTGCGCGGATCGCCAGCCAATAGGCCAGAGGAATCTCAAAGAACCAGAATCCGCACAGATTCACCAGCGTCGGCGTAACCGTGTCTCCCGCGCCATTGAACGCCTGTAGCATCACAAAGCCATACGCGTACCCAATATTTCCGTAGCTCACAATCCGCAGACAAGCCGCCGCCTCCGTGACCACCGCCGGGTCATGTGTGAACAACCGCACAATCGGCGTCGCAAAAAATACGAAGAGCAAGCCAATCGATCCCAGAAACAGCATGTTGTAGAATCCAGTTCGCCAAACTGCAGCTTCGGCACGCTCCGGCTCGTTCGCTCCCAGGTTCTGTCCCACCAGTGTGGCCGCCGCGTTGCTTAATCCCCATGAAGGCAACAGCAGAAAAATCACAATGCGGATGGCGATCGTGTAACCCGCCAGCGCGGTCGCGCCAAATACGCTGATGATCCGCACCAGCCCGATCCAACTCGTATGCGCGATGGCAAACTGCAGGATTCCGGTACTCGACACTCGCACCAGGCGCAACAGAATTTCCAGGTTCACCCGAATATGCCGCCGCAGAATCCGTAAGCGCTCCGTGCCGCGCATCAGCCGGTAAAACTGGTAGCCGACCCCGATGCTTCGACCCGTAATCGTCGCCACCGCGGCGCCGGTCACACCCATCCGCGGAAACGGTCCCCAACCAAAAATCAAACAAGGGTCCAAAATCAAATTAATGATGTTCGAAACCCACAGCAGCCGCATCGCAATCGCTGCATCGCCCGCCCCGCGAAAGATCGCATTATTAAGGAAGAGCATCAGCACCACGCCGCCTCCACCAATCGCGATCCGCGTATAGTTCGCGCCCACGGCGACGATGTCAGGGCTTGCGCCCATCGCCCGCAAAAGATTCGCACCGTACATGAGCCCAGGCACCGCGATCACCAGCGAAGTCAGCAGGCCCAGCACAATCGCCTGCACCGCTGAGATTGCCGCGTCCTCCGGATCTTTTTCCCCAATCCGCCGCGCCACCATCGCCGTGGTCGAGAGGCTCAGCCCCATTCCCACCGCAAACACCAGGCTTAGCATCGATTCGGTCAACCCCACCGTGGCCACGGCATTCGCGCCCAGCCTGCCTACCCAGAAAACGTCCACCACGGCGAACAACGATTCCAGGACCATCTCCAACACCATGGGCACGGCGAGCAAAAGGATCGCCCGGTTCAAACTCCCGGTCGTGTAGTCCTGATGAGATCCCTGCACCGCCTCCCACAGCGATTGCCAGAGACTGGCCTGCAACGATTTTTCCGCCACACCTTCAAATTCCATGGAGAATTTAAGATATCGCAAGCCGTCGTGCGATTTGTAATCACGAGTGACAACTGCCGGAGGATTCTGCTGGACCTCCTAGCGTTGGCGACTCCCCCGCTTGTCGAAGGGATGCCGCATAAAATAAATCCGGATCGCCAACCCGCTCATGACCGCTCAAGATTTCCGCCGCATCGCTCTCAGCTTCGAAGGTGCCGAAGAAAGCTCCCACATGGGCAAGCCTGACTTCCGTGTTGACGGAAAGATATTCGCGACGCTCGCGTCGGAAGACCAGGGCTACGGAAACCTCAAACTGACGCTCGAGCAGCAGGAGGCTTTCGTCGCCGAAGCTCCCAAGATATTCCTCCCCATCCACGGCGGCTGGGGACGCATGGGCATGACACACATCCGTCTCGCCGCCGCCAGCGAAGACGTCCTGACTGGGGCCCTGCACACCGCATGGAAGTTGCGCAAAGACAAAAACGCGACACCCGCCAAAAAGGCTCGCGTCGAGCCCCGCAGGTCGCGTAACCCGTAATCACGGAGCGACGCTGCGACATGGGTCAGAGCTTCGCTGGCAGCGAATCGCATGCGCGGATACCTGCTCTGTGCGCAAGTACTTGCATATTGACTTGCCACCCCCTCAGGCCGACAATGTCTTCGTCCGCTCGGAGGTAGCCATGACAAGACCTGAGCTGCAACCCAGCAACTCCGCGAAACGTATCGCAGCCCGCTTCAGCGCCAAGCTTGATAAAGACCTTCTTGCCTATGCCGCCGCCGCGAGCGCCGCTGGCGTAAGCCTCCTTGCCCTGGCACAGCCGGCCGAGGCCAAAATCATCTACACGCCTGCTCACAAAAATATCGGTTCTAATACTCCGCTCGATCTCACCCATGATGGTATGGCCGATTTTAAGCTGGGGATCATTCGCACCTCGCATTGCGACGGAGGCTGCACCACCCAGGCCCGTCACGCAACTGCCTTCCAAGCCTCCTATGGGGACTTGGATGTGACTGGAGCGCGCCCGCAAAACCAGGTCGACGGAGAAGCTAAGTACGCCTCCGCTCTCGCGGCCGGAGTTTCCGTCGGACCGGGTGGAAAATTTCCCGGCGGAAAAATCATGGCAAGCGCCATGGCGATTAGCGGCAACAACGAATATTCTCGCGGCCCGTGGGGAACCAAGGGTGGCGTCCAGAACCGATACCTCGGCCTGAAATTCACCATCCACGGCAAGACCCACTATGGATGGGCCCGGTTAAGCGTTGCAGTTTCAGCCGGCGCACACATACAGGCCACGCTGACCGGTTACGCCTATGAAACGGTAGTCAATAAGCCCATCGTGACCGGCAAGAAGCACGGGCCGGACGGTGCTGCCGAACTTAGCTTAGGACATCTGGCCCGAGGCGCATCGTCCACCTCTAATCCGTAAGTCGCCCAAAATTAATCATCGCCTGGTAGTAGCCTGTCGTCGCGCCAGCCCGCCGTGAGTAGAGTCGAAGGGTAAACCGGGTTTTCCGTCCGCACTCATTCTTCGCGGCGCGGCGACCTAATTCCTTCCCATTCATTCATGGCTCAATTCCGTGCACTTCTGATGCAAATCTTTTCCTACTATCCCTGCTGCGAAAAGAATTGTACATTGGTTCCCGCCCCATTAAAGCTTCATGGCGTCGGACCCCACGTCGTCCCTTAAATCGCGATCGTCCGCAATGTTCGGGAGAACATCATGCAAGACAAGAAGATTTCGCCCTCGACAATATCCACCTATAACTACCAGCCCAGCCCAGCAGCCGTGCGCAACCCTCAACTGTCGGCTCGCCGCAAGTTCCAGTTATGCCTAATGGGCCTGGTGCTCGCGATTGCGTGCGCAACCGCCGCCTCCGGCCAGATGGTGACCACCACGGTCCCGGTGCAACAGTACCCCGTCACGCTGGCAGTGAATCCCGCCACCAACAATATTTATGTGATGACTACTCGCGGGGTGACGCTGATTAACGGCGCCAATAACGCAACCACCAACATCGACGATCCAAACGCCACGCTGCCAACCGCAATCGCGGTGAATTCCTTGACCAACAAAATTTATGTGGCGAATGGCCTCAGTTTCAACGTCACCGAGATCGATGGCGCCAGCAACTCCACCACTACCATCACCGATCCCAACGCCGACTACCCAGGCGCCGTCGCTGTCAATCCCATCACCAATAAGATCTACGTCGCGAACAATTTCAGCAACAATGTGACCGTGATCGACGGAACCACCCATACCACTACCACCGTCACCGACCCCAATGCCAAGGAGCCTTACGCGATTGCGGTCGACACCCTCAGCAACAAAATTTACGTCGCCAATATTCAAAGTAATAACGTCACCGTCATCGACGGCGAGACCAACTCGGAAACCACCGTCACCGACCCCCATGCCGAACAGCCGAACGCCATTGGCGTGAATCCCGTTACCCATAAGATTTACGTCTCAAACGGGCAAAGCGGAAACATCACGGTCATTAACGGAACCAACAACTCCATCGTTACCGTAACTGACCCCAATGCGCTTACTCCCAATTGCGTGGCCGTGAATCCCGTCACTAACAGGATTTACGTCAGCAACGGATACACCCGCAACGTGACCATCATCGACGGCGCAAACAATACCACCTCTACGGTTCGCGATCCTAACGCCGACCGCCCAGACGCGCTGGCCCTCAATCCATCGACCAACGAAATCTACGTATCGAATCTGTTGAGCTACAACATTTCCGTCATCAACGGCGCCACCGGCGCCGTTACTACCGTTACGGATCCCAACGCGCTATATCCCTATGCCGTTGGCATCAACCCCGTCACCAACAAGATTTATGCCGTCAACAACGGCAGCATCAACGTCAGCGTGATCGACGGATCAACCTATCCCACCGTCAATATCGCCGATTCGAACTTCCCCAGTGCTGAAGACGTAAACCCAGCCACCAATAAGATCTACGTCGCGAATGCAAACAATAATGTGACCGTGATCGACGGCGCCACCAACAAGACTGTTACTGTCACCGACCCCAATGCGCAGTACCCGATTGCCGTGGCGGCCAATCCCGCCAGCAATAAAATCTATGTTGCCAACGATTACAGCAATAACGTGACAGTCATCGACGGCGCCACCAACAAGACCACCACGGTCACCGATGCGAACGCCGAGTATCCCTACGCTGTCGCCACAAATCCGGTGACCAACAAGATCTACGTTGCCAACATCGGAAGCAACAACGTGACTGTGATTGACGGAACCAACAACCACGTCACAACCGTTGCCGATCCGAACGCGCAAAGCGCCTTATGCTGTCGCCGTCGATCCAGAGACCAATAAGATTTATGTAGCCAACGCGAACAGCAACAATGTCACCGTCATCGACGGAGCCACCAACCATACCCTCACCGTGACTGACCCCAATGCGAATATACCGGTGGCCGTCGCCGTCGACTCCGCCACCAACCGGATTTACGTTGCAAACTCCGCCAGCAGCAACATTACCGTGATCGAAGGTGGTAACAACAGCATCAAAACCGTCTCCGATCCCAACGCCGAGTATCCGGTTACCCTTGCCGTGAACTCGATGACAAATCAAATCTACGTGGCCAACGCCAACAGCAACAACGTGACGGTCATCGATGGAGCCACCAATCAAACCACGACCTTGACCGCACCGAATCAAGATGGACCGTATGGCTTGGCGGTCAACCCGTTGGTCAACAAGATCTACGTGGCTAATCGTGGAAGTAACAATCTGACCGTGATCGACGGTGCTACCAACGCCGTATTAACGATCTTCGACGCCAAAGCGAACGACGATGTGGTTGCGTTCGATCCGGTGAATCACAAAGCGTATGTCGGAGGTGGCGCATCCGTCACGGCATTCGCGGACCAGCAGGCGCAGGAAATTCCCATCCAGGTCGCGATCCAACCCTTGTTGCACAATCGTACCCAGAATCCGAAACCAACCTTTACATTCAAGACGAGTGATGCATTCAAGCCGAACCGGACCGAGGTCGACAACCTTCTATTCCAAATGGACACTTGGCAAGGTCCGTGGATCGCGGCAAGCAACAAAGGATCCGGGGAGTTTCAAGGCCAGGTCACACTTCCTCTGACCCTGGGCATACACATCCTCTATGCCTACGCCACCGATGGACAGGACGCCACATCCACCAACACCGGCCAGCAAAGCAGCCCGCTCATCGGCAACATCAAGCCGTATGTGTTCTTGGTGTATTGAGAGTAGCCGGCCGGGACGCTCCACTTCTCTCCCTCTCGGCGAGAAGTGAGGCTGCCCCGAAGAAGTTACGCGACCGCCCGCGCCTTTGACTGAAAGAATTCCAGTAACTCTTCATTGATCTCATCTTTCAATGTCGAGCACATTCCATGCGGCGCCCCCGGAATCACTTTCAACACCGCGCCCTTTACGATCTTCGCCGACATCAGCCCGGACGCCCCAATCGGCACAATTTGATCGTCATCGCCATGCAGAATAAGCGTCGGCACGTCGATTTTTTTCAAGTCCTCAGTGAAGTCCGTCTCTGAAAACGCCTTAATACAGTCATAACAAGCTTTCATGCCGGCAATCATCCCTTGCAGCCAGAACGAATCGCGTAACCCTTGCGAAACTTTCGCTCCTGGCCGGTTCGCGCCGTAGAATGGAGCGCTCAGATCTTTGAAAAATTGCGACCGGTCGGCCTGCACGCCCGCCCGAAGCTGGTCAAATACTTCGATCGGCAATCCGCCCGGGTTCGCCGCCGTCTTGAGCATCAACGGAGGCACCGAGCTGATCAGCACAGCCTTCGAAACTCGCTTGGTCCCATGCCGTCCGATATGGCGCGCCACTTCGCCGCCGCCCGTCGAGTGTCCCACATGGATCGCGTCTCGCAAATCCAGCTTCTCCACCAGCGCCGCCAGGTCGTCGGCATACGTATTCATTTCATTGCCTTCCCAGGGCTGGCTCGATCGTCCATGTCCCCGCCGGTCATGCGCCACACACCGGTAGCCGCGCTCCGCCAGAAACATCATTTGGTCCTCAAACGCGTCCGAATCTAACGGCCAGCCATGACTGAAAACCACCGGCTGCCCTTTGCCCCAGTCCTTGTAATAAAGCTGTGTCCCGTCTTTTGTCGTCAGCGTGTTCATCGGATATTTTCTCCTTGTATGGAATTTGTGATAAGGCCCGGCCATTCAGCACGGAAGTGTGCCGAGGTTGCCAAAACAAAGGATTCAGGGGGTCTATCCATAGTTGCACGAAAATCAGATCCCCCACATCACGACGCCGCCCCCATCGCCACCGCTATGAACTAAACCACTACGCCACAATCACTTAGCCGATCACCGATAACTCACCAAGGATTCACCGCCGCGACATTGCTCTTTCCGTCCGATTCCTGAGATAAGTGGGCCGTCGCAAGGTTGGGTGGCAGAGCTAGAGTTGGCGGGACGCGAGGATCTTAGGTAGGACCCTCCCTGTATTTTCCTTCCGACATCTCTTGCTCCGCTCCGTGACGTGGGGGTCACACTCGGCCAAGGCGATCAGTTGTTCGCTTGGGGCGAAGTAACAAGTTTTACACACTCCCAAGCTGGCAAGTTCCAACGGGATCCACAAATTCAAAATTTAGGGAGAACCATTCCATGAAATTCAATTCGTTCGCTCGCATCTTCGTATTGTGTGTTCTGGCCTGCGGGGTTTACGCAGTCGCGCAGGATTCGCCCCTTACCAACATCACCGGCGGTGGCGCCAAGGGCAGAATTCCCCTCTACACCGGTACCCATAAGATCGGAAACTCCAACATCTCGCAAGACTCCAGCGGCAATGAGAACTTCGGCGCTGGTATCAGCGCCAACGGTTCCATCAGCAGCGCTAGCGACGTTGACGCTGGTGGCAACCTCAACGCCAACGGCTTCGTCGATGCGCAGGGAGAGGTTTACTCGGCCAGCGAAATCGCTACCGGTGGCGGTTATTTCGGAAGTTTCATCGACGTAGACGCTCCGAGCGGCGAGGCGATTTACGCCTACGCGAATGACGGCAGCCAAGTTGTGCAGGGGTTGCAGTACGACAGTTCCGGGGGCTACGAGTTCGCATTCTTTAACTATGCCAGTTCGGCGGTGTTTTATGGAGACATCTACGGTGACACCGTCGCCACCGGCAGCAAGTCGGCCGCAGTTCCACTGAAGAACGGCCAGATGGTCAAGGTTTATTCCCAGGAATCGCCCCAGGTCTGGTTCGAAGATTTCGGCGGCGCCAAACTGGTCGGCGGCGTGGCCACGGTGAAGTTGGATTCGAAGTTCGCCCAACTGGTCAACACCAAGTTGCCCTACCGCGTCTTTGTTACGCCCAATGGCGATTGCCATGGACTGTACGTTGCGCAAAAGGGTCGGAACTCGTTCGAAGTGCGCGAAATCGGCGGCGGAAATTCCAACGTCGAATTCGACTATCGCATTTCCGCTCTGCGTAAGGGATACGAAGACGTCCGCCTGGCACCGGCCATCATGCCGACAGTTAACAAGCCGCCGGCTCGTCCCGCGGCCCTCAAGCACTAAGTCGACCTGCACTCGGGGCGCCCGTCAACGGGAATTTTGACGAAAATCGGGCGCCCCGAAATGAAGTGTTAGAAACTTTCACCCCATCCCTGACCCAGTCTCGGATGGGGTTTTTTATCCCCGCCGCCCACGTGGCGACAACTTCCCCGGGGATCCTGCCGTGAGCAGAGTCGAGGGAGCGAAAAATCTCCGTTACGCCCACTCGCGGTCAAAACGTGAAAACGCCTGATTGCATTATCTGACTGTCTGACAGGCGCCGCGCGGCCCGTGATGATGCAGGCAGCGTCCTGGGTCATGCGGATCAGTTCACTCGGCGTGCCAGCCCAGGAGACCGTACGCGGTCCGGTATTCTTGAATGCGTTGAATTCGTTCCAAATCTCCCAGTACTTGACGTGCGCGTAATTAGTGCCCAGATTCTTGGCGTGTACGGCGATGGCCGCAACCCAGTTTCTCCAGATTTGGTTACTGCCAGCTCCGTCTCCGTTGCCTTGCGTCGAATCGATATCGGTCGGCGGATAGCAGGCACCCTGGTACTTCGACTCGTCGCTGAACCAATATCTGCAACTGGAATCACCCTGTTGCTGAGCCGTAACTGCCCATGGTGGTGTTCTGGAGAGGGTGAATTCGACGTTGGTTACAGACGGGATGGCCGACGCCAGGCTCAGCAACTCGCCGTCCAGGGTTCCCCAGTGATAACAAGGATCAGCCGGATTATAAGTTGCCGGACATGGCTCAAGATCGGGCCATTGACCCAGACTTACGTCCCGGGCTCTAAACTGTCCATAGGGTACTTGTACTGGATAGCTACTTTCGCCGCCTACCTGGGGGTTATTTACATGTATGCCAAAAAATGATCTGGGGATCGCTTGCTGCTGGCTCTGGCAGAAAAGAGCCAATGCGGCAGACAGTACGAACACAACTATGATCCAAAGGCTTTCTCATACCATTCTCCTTCCTGATTTTGTCCGATCTGAAAAGGGGCCCGATACAGCAACCCAAGGCTTCCTGGAGGCTAGACTCTGGTGGGAAAGTTCTGGGTTCGCGGCCATACTATGCGGCGTGCTTACACCCAGCAAGGACGATCACGGTTCGATGTGATAGGAGCCTTCCACCCCGATTTCCGATTGACGTTGGTACGGGCACGGTGGATAATTTAATCCCCTCCCCTTGGAGGAGAGTATGGATCTGTCGTCCCGCCGTTGCGGAAGGCCACTACCACTATCAGAGACATGTCAGCGACGCCTAAACTCATACGCGCTCGCGGCTACCGCCGCGGGGGTTGGAACGTTAGCCCTCGCGCAGTCTGCCGAGGCGAAAATTGTCTACACGCCTGCTCACCGCGTCATCAGCACTTCGAACACACAACACGTCTTTCCCCTCGACCTCAACCACGACGGAGTGGCAGATTTCGGCTTTAGCGCCTACTACGAGGCAGGCATGAGTAGCCAGTTCGCGTTTCTGCGGTGCGCGGAGTCAGGGAAATACGGTAACCGCGTCTGGGGTCATGGCGCTTACGATGGTGCGCTGAACGAGGGAGTCCCCATCGGGCCTGGCGGCAAGTTCAACGCCCCTGATCACTCGATGGCACTCGCGTACAGCGTTCGGTTGCGCACGGGGTTTCAGGGGCCGTGGGCGAACGGCGGCAAGGGCGTCAAAGACCGCTATCTCGGCCTGAAGTTCGCCATCAACGGTAAAACACACTACGGTTGGGCGAGGCTAAATGTCAGTGTCGGGAAAATAGGAAACATCGTAAACATCACGGCCACATTGACTGGCTACGCCTACGAAACAGTAGCCAACAAGCCAATCATCGCAGGCAGGACCAAAGGCCCAGATGTCGTCACGCTGGAACCCAGCAGCCTCGGAGCGCTGGCAGCGGGAGTGGCTGGACGCTCAGGAAAATAGCAACGCGCTGACGGACCCACTGCCGCCGCTGGCGTCCCATGATTGTTGAAAAATCCCCATATCGCTCACCAATGAACTACCGTGGAACAGTGGCCCTTTTCACGGCCGCGTCCAGAGTAGCTTTTTGACCTTCGCGCTCCGGCCGGAGATCCGCCCAATGCCGCGTCCCGCGGGCATCACATTTCTCTTGACTTACTTCCCCGTCAGGGTAGGATTTTCTTGCTGTGGGCTGAATGCGTTGTCTACGCAGTTCCAGGCTTCACCCAGCAAAGCCCTGAGTAAATGACTGGATCGACCGTCCTGTAGCCTGTCGCTCGCGAGGAGCGCATAAGTCACAGCGGGTCAATCTCTTAGCGACCATCCAAGGCTTTCGGAGAATACTGGCCCAAAAACCCTCGCGAATTTAGTTAGGAGAATTCCCATGAAGAAAGTGATTTTCGCAATAACTCTGGTCGTAGCCCTGTGCTCCCTGGTCTCGGCGCAGGATACCAAGACCTTGCCCCCGGTCGCCATCGGTCAGAAAGTGATCGCTCCCGCCATCCCCGGTCGCCCGCCGCTCATGGCGCCCGACTGGAACATAAAACCAGCCAAGTATCCACCATTCTGTCCGAAGAAAACCTGCCTCTACTACGCTGGTGACTTCGAGTCCACCGATTCCAATGCCAACGGCCTTTTCAATGCCTTCGATACCGGTGCCCGCCTCGAGGGCCAGGCCTGGATCGGCGTGTTACCCACCAAAGCCGCCACCATCACCGGATCTACTTTTAACCAGTTCTTTATTTCCGGTTTCTCCGGTACCAACCCCACTCCTTTCGAGATCCAGACCGGTATCACCAACGGCAAAGCTGGCGAAATCGTCTGCAAAACCAGCGGCAACGCCACCCTGGTCACCTACGGCGAGTCTGACTTCGGCTTGATTCAATCCAGCTACACGATCAAGAAGCTGACCACAGCCTGCAGCGTGCAATTGGGCAAGAGTGGAGCTTCCTACGTCAACATGGTTCCGACTTCCACCAATAGTTACGGCTACCTAGTCAACACCAATGGAATCGGTCACATCGGATGGCCCAACGACCCCAACGATTGCTACTTCAACGGTTCGGATTTCGGGGTTCTTTACGGATCGTGTAATTCCCAAGGCAGCTTCGGGCTCCTCTCAATTGCGCTCACCGGCACAGAATAGCGCCCGCTGTCTACTCAAGCCCTCGGGAGAAGCCTCAGCTTCTCCCGCCTTTTTTTGTGAAGAAGTGGAGCGCGTGAACCACCGTGGAAGAGTGACCCGTTCAGAGCCCTCGTCAAGAGTAGGTTTTTGACTGCGCGACGCTTCAGCGCTCTTGTCTCCCGCGCCGCGCCGGAGCCCTGCCTTGAAATTTCTCTTGACTTAATTCCGCGTAGGAATACGATTTCCTGCTGTGGGCTACATGCTCAGTCTACGCATCCCAAGGTTCGCCCAGCGGAGCCCCGAGTAGTGACTGGATCGACCCTCTTGTAGCCCGCCGCTCGCGACGAAACATGCGTCTTAACGGATTCACTTCTTCGCGACCGGGCCGCGTGTCAATTGTGTATCGGAGAAAGTACTAGCCCAAGACACCTCGTAAACTCAGCAAGCACTTAGGAGGATTCCCATGAAGAAAATGATTTTTGCGGCGGCGCTGGTCGCAGCGCTGTGCTCCTTGGTCTCGGCGCAGGACACCAAGACCCTGCCCCCAATCGCCATCGGTCAAAAGGTCATCGCTCCCGCTATCCCCGGTCGTCCGCCCCTCATGGCACCCGATTGGAACATGAAACCGTCGAAGTATCCCCCATTCTGTCCCAAGAAAACCTGCCTCTACTACGCCGGTGATTTCGATTCCACCGATTCCAATGCCAACGGCCTTTTCAACGCCAACGACAGCAGCGCCGGTCTCGATGGACAGGTGTGGGTCGGCGTCTTACCCACCAAGGCCGCCACCATCACCGGATCGACTTTCAACGAGTTCTTTACCTCCGGTTACTCCGGGACCAACCCGACTCCCTTCCAGATTCAGACCGGCATCACCACCGGCAACGCTGGGAAAATCACCTGCAATACCAGCGGCAACGCCACCATGGTCACCTATGGCGAGTCGGACTTCGGCCTGGTTCAATTCAGCTACACCATCAAGAAGCTGAAGAAATCCTGTAACGTGAAGAATGGAAAGAAGGGCGCTTCCTACGTCAACTTGCTCCCGACTTCCAGCAATGGCTATGGCTATCTGGTTGACACCAATGGCACCGGCCACATCGGATGGCCCAACGACCCCAACGATTGCTACTTCAATGGCGCGGCCTTTGGGGTTACCTACGGGTCCTGTAATTCACAGGGCACCTTCGAACTCTTGTCCATCGCGCTGACCGGAACAGAGTAGCGTTATCCGTAAATTGCCCAAACCTACGGGAGAAGCCCCCCAGCTTCTCCCGTTTTAGCTGTGAAGAAGCAATCCCCGACCGCAAATGCCGTGACCAATCGCCGGGTTGCCCGATTTCCTTCGTGGATCCGGGGCCCTTTTCCCGTCGAAAAGCCTTTCTAAAAAGACCGCGCAAACAAGAACTCACGTAGAGAAACTGATTCGGCGGTCCGCGGAGCGAAGCGAGGTCGCGACCCTCAATGGAGGCACGAAGCCTCTGCGCGCGCCTCCGCCCTCTGTAAAAATTCAGTAAAAAGGCATTTTTTGTCCAAAATCCAGACGAAGAATCCATGAGCATCTAGACGCGGTCAATCGCCACGCAACCAGCGCCAAATACTGTGTTTGCAATAGAGACGAGGGCCGGTCTCTAAACCTCACAACGGCGCAGATGCCTCGCAACCATCCGTGAGAAAAAGTTCTTGACACAGCCCCCCCCCAACCGCCTATATTCCTATCCTCAGTGGATCAGGATTTGCCGAGGGGGCGACGGATTCTCAGATTCCGTCTGTAGTCCTGACTCGCTGCTTCTCCCAGGGATGACAGTTTTCGCGGAAACGGCATTTGCCGCGGACGTGGAGGTGTGCTCGGGTGGTCAAATCTCCCGAAAAGTAGAATTTAGGAGGAGCGTCCCATGAAACAAAGCAAACTTAGGCAATAAACTAGTTGACAGCAGACCTGGGTGTGGGCCACCTACAACGGATATACCCCTACGCAATGTACTAGTGAAACTGATGCCTGCATGTTTGCCGATACAGTGGACTTCTCGCATGAGGTAGCTGAATGGGTCGACGATCCCTCGGGCAAAACAAACGCGCCCTGTGACAACAGGAGCGGCAAGCTTGAGGTCGCCGACCCCGTTGACGGCGCCCCGCCTTACTACACCTACCCGGGGACAAACGGTTTTACGTATCACACACAGGACGCAGTGTTTCTGCCGTATTTCGGCGCATCCGCCAGCTTGTCCTACGGAGGACAGACGACTTTTCAAGGTCAGAATATTCCGCACTGCGGTGGGCAGCAGTAAGAAGTTTTATCTCTCGTTTATGAGGACTGGTGGTAACATCTTACAGCCATTTGGCGGAAGTAGATCTTCGCACGGATTTCGAGGTAGCTGCGATGTATAACAAGGTAATTCTCGCAACCGTTTCAATCGCAATGCTTGCCAGTTCGGGGGGGGCAGAACAGCAAGGTTCCGCCTCCGGCCACGTTGAAAGAGGTTTCGGGAGGTTTCTCTGCCTATCCGGGAGCGACCACCCGGATGAACCCGGGTTTTGTGCCGTTCTGCCCTAGTGGCAGTTGCCTGTATTACGCAGGCGACTACGATTCAAGGTATTCAAGTGCCGATGGCTTATTCAACGCCAACGATACTGGCAATGGACTCGATGGTCAGGCTTGGCTGGGCGTGAAGCCGGATCGGGATGTGACCGTTACCGGAGCTACGTTTGTAGAGTTCATTACCCCCGGTTACCAGTTGACGAATCCCATTCCCTTTTCCGTACAGATCGGCGTCAAGCCTGGGCAGGCGGGTACGACCATCTGCAGCACGAGCGGCAATGCCACAGTCTCTCTGTACCAGGACTTCCAGGCTGTTCAAACTTGGAGCATCACCATTAAGAAGCTATCGAAGTCGTGCAAGCTGAAGAAGGGAGCGATCTACTATATCAACCTTTTGCCGACCTCCAGCGATGGCTATGGCTCCGCGGCCAACGTCGTGGACAGGAATCCGCAGAACCACTACGGCTGGAAAAATGATCCCAACGATTGCTACTTCAATAGTGCGTCATTCGGGGCCGACTACAGCACGTGTGATAGCGAGGGATATTTCCCGGAACTTTCGATTGCACTAACCGGCAAGAAATGATCTAACTTGGCGTTGTGTACGCGTGGGAGGACGATTATGCCGAAATCAGGCTGGATATCGACTCGATCAGACGGGTGGGCAGTGACGCTCGCAGCCCTTGGCATCGCGTTTTTCGCACCACCCGCATTGCACGCGCGCACCTTCACCGTGCTTCACATGTTTAGCGGGGGCGCGGATGGGCAGAATCCGCAAGCCGGATTGGTACGCGACAGCGCGGGTAACCTGTATGGCACCACCTTTGGCGGCGGTGACATCGGGTGCGGTGATGGTTACGGGTGCGGAACGGTCTTCAAGCTAGACCCACACGGAAACGAGACGGTTCTGCATCGGTTCACCGGAACGCCTGATGGAGCCAACCCGATGGCGGGCTTAATTCTGGACGGCGACGGCAACCTCTACGGGACCACATTCGTCGGTGGAGAAGGCAACTTCGGGACTGTCTACAAGGTAGATGCCTCAGGTCTGGAGACCGTCCTTTACAGTTTCGGCTCTTATCCGGACGGCGAATGGCCATCCGGTGGCTTGGTGATGGACGGAGACGGCAATATCTACGGCACCACGCAGGAGGGCGGCTCCGGAAAATCATGTTGGGGCGGCTGCGGAACTGTCTTCAAGCTGGACAAGGCCGGCGAGGAAACGGTGCTGCTGAACTTTGAGCCGCCGGCGATGTATTCAATCGCGCCTCCGATTCTGGACAGAGTCGGGAACCTCTTCGCTGCCACTGCCGGGAACGGCGTCTGCTGCTGGGGAACAATCTTCAGGCTGGACAAGTCCAACCAAGCAACAACGTTATATACGTTCGGCGGGGGGACGCTCGGGGAAGATCCCAATGGCGGCGTAATACGCGGCGCCCAGGGAAAGATATACGGCATGGCCCTGCGTGGAGGGGACATCAATGGCTGTATCTATAGTTATGGATACGGCTGCGGGGTAGTGTACGAATTGGCCCCTAGTGGCAAAGAGAAGGTGCTTCACACGTTTACCGGACCGCCAGACGGCGCGCTCCCATTCGCTGGATTACTACTGGATGGTGCGGAGAACCTCTACGGCACTACCGCCTCTGGCGGCTCGCTAGGCTACGGGACAGTGTTCAAGATGAACAAGCACGGTAAAATGACCGTGCTTCATAATTTTGCGAACAGCGACGGGGCAACGCCTTATTCGACCTTGATACAGGACGCGACAGGCAACCTCTACGGCACCGCCTCATCAGGCGGGGCCTGTTTGCGCATTGCCAATTTAGGCTGCGGAGTGGCCTTCAAGATCACCCCCTGACACAGGCAGAGCCTCGATCCTAGTCGTTCTTTTTCTTCTTTTTCTTACCTTTGCCCATCTTCTGTGCGATCTCTTTCATCAGCTTGGGCTTCAGGTCGGCGAGGACGCTCTCCACGATGCTGGCAACTTCGCTGGCATCCTCCGCCGCTTGCGCGGAAGCCTCCGCCTCGCTCGCCTCTGCGTCGTCTGTTTCCAGTGAATCTTCGTTTTGTGAAGCATGAACTTCGGCAGCAGATTCGGCTTTCGGATTACCCGCCTGCCCGACGGTCTCCGCGTTCGCTTGCGGTCCTGCCTCGGATTCCCGCACCTGCTTCCAACTCGCCCAGGCCGCCGCCAGTTCATTGTTGCGATTTTCAACAGTCGGATCCGAAGCTGGAAGTGCCGATGAAACCTCAGCAATAGGATTCTGCGCGATATTCTCAGTTGGCGACGAACCCGCCGCCGCTCCCCAGCCAGCCGAAGCCACCGCATACGCCGCTTTCTCTTCTTGCGCAGGCGCTATGTCTTCAGCTGCTTCGGTTGACCGCACTTCGACCGCGTCGGCCGAGACACTCATCCCCGCATGGTCGGTAACACTGTCATTCCGAACCTGTTCTTGGGCTGAGGGATCCGCTTCAACCTTGTCATTCCGAACCCGTTCTTGGGCTGAGGAATCTGCTTCCTCTGAATGCGATTCGACCGTGGCTGGCGGCGCCGCGGCGGGCTCGTTCTCAACCGCCGAAATGTCGGCACGCGCAGTGGCAAGTGACTCAGTATCGGCACCCTCGCGAGTTTGCCGTCTGTTTTCCATGTACGACGCGGCACTCGATTCGCGAAAGTGTTCCACATGGAACGATCGCGCCGCATCCGCCGCGGCAAAAGCCGCAAAGGCGCGCTCCATCTCAAGTTGCAAAACCAACGTCGACTCTTCCTCGGATACTGATGTTTCTTCGGCAGTCCATCGCGGACCCGAATATTCGCCTACCGCCGCAGCCATGGTGACTGGAACTGGCTCATCGACCTCGGCAACTCTCGGTTTTTCGAGCATCGGAGACAGTGACGCCAGCATCGCTGTAACTTCATCTGCCCGAACCTCTTGCGCTGTCTGGACTGGTTGAGGTGCCGGTGGGGTTTGGATGCCGCTGATTTCGCAAGACTTCTCGCCTTCGCCGGCCGTCGCTGCGTCCGCGATTTCTGATGAACTTTCCGCACGCTCTGGCGTTCTCGACGCCAACCTAATACTTTCAACTTCTTCCGAATCATTCTCTACTGAATCATGGACCGAAGTCGCCGGAGTCGTTGAATCGGCACTCGCCTGCTCTTTGACGTCGGCATGACGATGCGATCCCAAAGGCGCGTCTGCCGATATATCGGCATGACTCGCAAGCATGGCGGCTGCTGCCGCGATCGCTTCAATTTCCTCCGGAGTCACGTTGTGGGGCAAAGCTGACGCAACTGCTTCTGGCAAAATGGAAGCGACGTTTTCCGTTTCCCGTTCTGGAACTTTTTCAATCCGGTGCTCGTGAACCGCCGCCGGCACATGATGGGCGTCCGGCGCACTCGCCTGACTCTCGACGTGCGCTTCGTGCGGCTTAGAATAAGGAGCGGGAATCTTCAGCCGGCTCTTCCATCCTGTATCGGTGTCGCCAAATTCCTTGGCCGCCTTCATCTCTTCCAGCGACGCCACGGCGCGGGCAAAGCGGCCGCCGGTGAACGATCCGCCAGAAAAAGACTGTCCAGAGGGCACGATTTTGTCTTCCAGTTTGGCCAGGGCCGTGAGCAACTCGCTGGCCTCAAAGGGCTTAATCACAAAAGCGTCGGCACGGACGCGTTTCGCGTCGTCGGCTTTGAAGGGTTCCAGTTTGCCGACGGTCAGCAACACCGGAATGCGTGCCAGTTCCGGAGTCTCTCGGATCCTCTGGCAAATCTCGAGGCCACCGTAGCCGGGCATATAAATGTCGAGCACGATGAGATCGGGCTTGATTTCGTTGATTTTTTTGATCGCAGCCGAGCCGTTGTTGACGGTGATGACTTCGTATCCGGCGTCCGTGAGGATGCGCCGTCCCATGTTCTGGGCGGTGACGCTGTCATCGGCGAGCAGTATTTTCCGCGCCAAGCGAGTCCTTTTACCGCTAGAAAGGGGAGATAGCGCGAAGTTAAATCCTGGAGAACGCTAAGTCAATGAAAAGACGACGGTAATAGGTTACGACGGGTCTAAGCCCATGGGTGCGGAACGGTGCTGGCGCAAAACGCCACAACCCCAGAGTGCTGGAATGGATGCTATACTTCCCGCAGACGCGGCCTAGATTTCCTCCCTGCCGGCCCGCTGCTTGAAACGAGGTATCGGATATGCAATCCCAGAAATCCCACCCAGCAGAGAAGACATTTTTCGCCACCTGCCTAGCTTTATTGCTGACGCTGACAATTGCCACCCAACCGGCGCAAGCGCAGAACTACAAGTTTAAGGTGCTGCACACGTTTCACGGGAAAGATGGCGCGTTCCCACCGGGCAGTTGACACGGGACGCACAGGGGAACTTCTACAGTACGACCGAACAAGGCGGCATTCGCACCTGCGTCGGCGTGGGCTGCGGGACGGTCTTCAAAATGGACAAAACCGGCAAGCTGATCTGGTCCTACAGATTCGACGGCAAGAACGGCTTCGATCCTACCGCGGGCGTACTTCGGGACGCCGCAGGCAACCTCTACGGCACTACCGAGTATGGGGGTACAGTCCCGACGAGTAGCAACTTTGGCGACGGGGTAGTGTTCAAATTGGATCCGTCGCGGAAAGAGACCGTGCTTCACCGTTACAAGGGCTGTAACGTCAATGGTCCCCACGACGGGTTGTATCCGCGGGCGCTTCTGGTGATGGATGCGTCCGGCATGCTGTATGGCACAACGGAGTTTGGTGGCGTGCCCTTTCAATGCCAGGGCACCGCGTTCGCGATGACTAAAGCTGGCAGGCAGACTATCCTGCACAGATTCAGCGGCGGGACTGACGGAAATGGTCCGGGTGACGGGCTGATCCTGGGCGGCGTGGACAGCCTGTTTGGGGTCGTCGTCAGCGGGGGTACTTTCAACAACGGCGCTGCGTTCCAATTGGGTACAAAGGGTGGCGAAACCTTGCTCTATAGCTTCATGGGCGGGGCGGATGGCAGCTTCCCAGAGTCAGTGTTGGTGGCCGACGCCGCCGGCAATCTGTATGGGACAACGCGGATGAACTCGGGGGGAAACTGCGGGGGGCAGTGCGGCACGGTATTCGAGCTTTCTCCGGGCAGCAACGGTTGGACGCAGAAGACTCTGTATACGTTTTGCCAGAAGTCCCAGTGCGCAGATGGCGAGACGCCGCTCTCCGGCCCGCTCGTGCTGGACAAGGCAGGAAACATCTACGGCACAACGGCACAAGGCGGCTTTACGAACGGGGGTCTCTGTCGGTCGGGCTGCGGAGTAGTCTTCAAGCTCGACCCAAGCGGCAATGAGACCGTTCTGTATAGTTTCAAAGGCGGAACTGACGGGGATGGCCCCGCAGCGGGCCTGCTGATGGACGATAAAGGCAACTTGTTTGGTACTGCAGCAGGCGGCGGGGACTTCAAATGCTTCTCCGACGGTTGCGGGGTGGTTTTCGAGCTCACACCGTCTTTGCGTCCTGCTCTGCAAGAATGGAGCGGCACACGGGCAGGTGATGTACACGAAAGTTTCAATCTGGAGCCATATCTGCCCTTAACTCTGCCGGCCCCAGCGCAGCCACGCTGCCCCAGACGCCACTAATATTATGAAGATGCGTGCCTTGGCAGGCCCCGTTCGGGCGCGTGGTATACTCTGGCGGCAGATGGCGGGTATTTGCGCGTTTCCTTCCTCCCCGTGCTGGCCATTGAAATTGGAGGTAGCAAGCTATGCGGTCGAAATCATCCTCGTCGTTAGGGGCTGGCCCGCCCTAGTTCTGGCAATACTCTTCGGGGTGCCCCGCTCAAGCTTCGCTTGGGCGGGGGTTCGGCTCAGTTGCCATGCTATACTGCCTCGCAGATGTCGGCTAGATTTTTCCTCCCGGCCCGCCGCTTGAAATGAGGTAATGGATATGCAATCCCAGAAGTCCCATCCAGCAGAGAAGACATTTCTTGCCATAGCGTTATTGCTGGTGCTGGCAACTAGCGCCCAATTCGCCCAAGCGCAGACCTACAAGTTCAAAGTGCTGCACACGTTTCACGGCAAGGACGGCGCGTTCCCCTTCGGGCAGTTGGCGCGAGACGCGCAAGGCAACTTCTACAGCACGACCGGGGAGGGTGGCATCCACACCTGCGTCGATGTGGGCTGTGGGACGGTCTTCAAAATGGCCAAAACCGGCAAACTGATTTGGTCTTACAGCTTTGACGGCAAGAACGGCTTCGATCCCGTCGCGGGCGTACTTCGGGACGCCGCAGGCAACCTCTACGGCACCACCGAGTATGGGGGTACGGTCCCGACTAGTAGCAATTTTGGCGACGGGGTAGTGTTCAAATTGGATCCGTCGCGGAAAGAGACCGTGCTTCACCGTTACAAGGGCTGTAACGTCAATGGTCCCCACGACGGGTTGTATCCGCGGGCGCTTCTGGTGATGGATGCGTCCGGCATGTTATACGGTACAACGCTGTTTGGTGGCGTGCCCTCTCAATGCCAGGGCACCGCGTTCGCGATGACTAAGGCCGGCAAGCAGACCATCCTGCACAGGTTCAGCGGCGGGACCGACGGGGGAGGGCCCTCCGATGGGTTGATACTGGGCGGCGTGGATAGTCTGTTTGGGGTCACCTCCAGTGGAGGTACCTTCAACAACGGTGCTGGGTTTCAATTGGGCACCAAGGGCGGCGAAACCGTGCTTTATAGCTTCATGGGCGGCGCGGACGGCGGCTTCCCTGTATCAATCCTGGTCGCCGACGCTGCAGGCAACCTTTATGGTACGACGCTGATGGACTCGAGCGGGAACTGCGGGGGGCAGTGCGGGACCGTATTCGAGCTTTCTCCGGGGAGCAACGGCTGGACGCAGAAGACTTTATATACATTTTGCCAGAAGTCGCTATGCGCCGATGGCGAGATGCCGCTCTACGGGCCGCTCGTCCTCGATAACATGGGCAACATTTACGGTGCTACCAATTACGGCGGCTACTCGAATGGGGGCCTCTGCCGGTCGGGCTGCGGGGTGGTCTACAAGCTTGATCCAAGCGGCACCGAGACCGTGCTGTATACCTTTAAAGGCGGCGCCGACGGAGCTTTTCCCGCGTCCGGCCTGTTTCTGGACGGTAAGGGCAACCTGTACGGTACTGCCACGGGTGGTGGGGACTTCAAATGCTTCAGCGACGGCTGCGGCGTAGTCTTCGAGCTCAGCCCATAGGTCCGCTGGGCACGTCACCGCCATCGGTTGTTCGCATTTCTCCCGTTTGTCTCCCGGAGGCCGATTCAATGGCCACCGGAGACGCGCCATCCTGGTTACTTGGCAACTGCCCCCCCCAGGCTTAATTTATTTCTTATTGCTGACCGCATCCGCAATACCGGGCCCCTGATTTTAGTCCTGTAATTTGGAGACGATCCATGACAAGATCCGCTCTGTGCGCCATTCTGCTCTTTACTCTGCCAGCTTGCGCCACAATCTCCTACGTTCGATCCGCTGCCAATTGGGGCGGCGGCACTTCAAGCTGCGCGGTTTCACTGACGTCGACCAACGCGACAGATCTGTTGGTGGTTTGGGCGGAATGGCAGACCAGCGGTACGAACACGGCGACGATTACCACAACGCAGGATAATAAACTCTTGCCGCTCCTACTCGCCGTGGGACCAACCATCCAATCCGCGTCGAATACGGCTGGGCAGATTCTCTATGTGAAGAGCCTCCCGTCCGGCGGCGATGGCGTGAACCTGAGCTTCAGCGGTAGCGCGACGGTCACATCTTCAGCTTGCGTGATCGTCGAGTACAGTGGCGCGGACACGGTTGCACCGCTGGACAGCGTCGTCTCCGCCTATAGCGCGAGCGGCACCCCCAGTAATTTTCTGGATAGCGGCAACGTCGCGCCAGCGAATTCGAGCCTTTTGCTTTTTGGCGCTGGGGCCAGCGACGCCGGCGCGGGAGCGATTATCGCAGGGTCGGGTTTTACTACGTCCGGCCTATCGGGCGCCGTCGGGACCGGAGGAACGGGAAGCGCCATCGTGGAGTACAACGCCTCTGCCATCACGGCCAACAATGTCCTTCAGAGGGCGACGGCGTGCCTTGGTCCTATCGGGAGTCTGACTTGCAACTCAGACACCGGCAACTGGCTTATGCAGATGGCCGTGCTACGCGCGGCCACTTCCGGAGTTGTGCCGACGGTGCAAGGCGGATGGCAACCGGTACGGCCATGGCAGGTGCTTGACGCAACCCAATTTCCTGGCATCGACATCGGCGCACAGATCAACGCCGCGTATGCGTATCTGCCCAGCGTTGGAGGGAGAATTGTCGTTCCCCCGCAGTTGAACGGCGGTTGCTACGCCTACACGACGCCAATCACATTCACTACGGCTGGGAAATTCATCATCTTACAAGGCGCGGGTCCAGGTAATTCAAGTACCGGACCCCCAGGCGGAGTGTGCCTGAATTACACACCAAGTATTGGCACAGCCATCACCTTCGATATTGATGTAGCCGGCATCGGCAGCGGGAATGCTATGGGCGCGGGAATGCGCGACATCTCCCTATTCGGGGGCAGTCCAATTTGCGTATCAAACGGCGGATGTGGCGGGTCGGCGGTCGGGATCAGTACCGGAACCAACGGCATTGGAGCCGGGATGTTCTCCAATGATCGGATCGCGGGCTTCAGTAGAGGGTTCGCCGTCACGGATGGTTCCGGTTGGGGTATCATGTGGCTCAATACTTCGATTGTTTGGAATGCCACCGGAATTTACTTTGATCCACCTATAAATCATGAACTTGATAAATTCATCGGCGGAATTATTAACGTCAATGGCAACGGCGTAGAATTTGCTCACCCCGGAGAATTATCGATCGAGGATGCGTCCATCGACGCAAACATCGATTGCGGCGTGACCATCGATACAGGCGGGGACCAGTCGCAACTGCATACCTTTGGCGTTCACTGGGAGAACACGGACCCGTCCCACGTTCCGCAGTATGTGTGCGGCGGATCAACACTTGGAAGCACCATAGACATTACTGGCGGTCTGGCGATTGACGACGCAAAGAGCGGCACTAGCACCGTTCCGTGGTTCAAGGCGGGCATCATTAGCGCTAAAGGGATTATTCTCTCCTCGGCGGGGAGACATTCAACGGGTAGCATTTTCTCCGGGAATACAGTTCTCGCTGGGATCGATGTTGTTAATCAGAACCAGACTCCCCTGTCGCCCTTAGTCAACAATGCAACGGTCACGGTGTTTACGCAGGGAGGGGATGGGCACTACATCCCTGAATTGAATTCTCCGAAGTTCGTCTATCCGGAGACTATTGCACCGAGTGATATTCTGGTTTATGGGTCGGATAAGTGCTATGGAGACTCGTCGCGGCATGGTGTTTTTTGCAGTTTCAATGCAGATGGACCGTACGAGTTAGTTCGTACAGTTTATTCTGGAAGCCAAGCCATGACCACCGCAGCAATTGGCGCCGCCGCATGTGGCACAACCGTCACCGTGAGCGCACTAGGGGTGCTTACGACGGACACGGTTCGTTGGTCGCTGAGCGCAGCGCCCGTCGTTGCCAACCAATCGTTAACACTAAGCGCATGGCCCACCACGGACAATGTCAACTTCGCATGGTGCAATCCGACGGCGGGTTCAATTACTCCGTCCACGCAATCGATCAACTGGCAGGTGAGTAGGTAAGGTAAGGTTGTTCAGCAACTCGGTCGTGAATGCTGTGAAAGTCATCAGACTTCTTCCATTTCGCCCTATCGACGAATCGCCCTAAGGTCCGAATGGGTTCAGCGAGCATGCCACAGCGCCGGGCTATTGTCGACTTCAAACGAAAGCGACCCGCCAGAGCTGGCATTCGCGATGTTCGTCAATTCCGCGAAGCCGCCTGGCGGGCCACATGCGATTTCTGAAAGCTAACTCAGATCCAGAAACCGGTTAGGAGGTTACTGAACCTGAACGGCAGGAGCGTCGTTGCTCGCGTAGGAATACCATTGGCCTTCCGACGAGCTATAGTACGCAATGTTCTGCGTGTTGACCGCGTCGAGAACCTCGTCGTTGACACCGGCGTACAAATCCGATGCGGC
The DNA here is from genome assembly GCA_963700175.1 of Terriglobales bacterium. GTDB lineage: Bacteria > Acidobacteriota > Terriglobia > Terriglobales > Acidobacteriaceae > DASVWZ01. Next base: position 1,238,973 of record CAVOWN010000015.1, on the reverse strand, counting down.
CTCGGTGCTCCAAACTACCCAGTAGGTTCCGGCCGGCAGTTGCAGACCGCCGGCAATCTTTTGAGATTCGGCGGTGCAGCACTGCCCGAAGCTCTGGGAATCGACGGTTACCGTCCAGGGGCCGTTGCCAAGCGGAGTGCCGCTGGGTATGCCATTAGCATCCGCCTGAAGGGAGAGCAGAAAGTCAGTGTAGGCCCCGGCTTCGAAGTAGGTCACACTGGTGATGATGCGATGAGCGACTCTGGGCTTGGTCAGGGTGAATTGTACTGCCACCCATTGATACCCATATTGTCCGTAAGGCCAGTCCGGACCTGTGAGTTCCCAGCCCGAACAGCAGAAGTAAAGGCCATTGGGATTATCTGTCGCCATATTGGAGAAAAGCGGAACCCTCTTGCTGTTGTCCACCGCGTGATACGGAGTACCACCCGTCTTGCCCTTGGTCGTCAGCTTTACGGGGCCTTTGTCGGCCGCGAACGCTACCAGACTTAGAATCAGCACAGCTCCAGCCAGTTTTGCAATTGTCCTTATCACAGTTCGTCCTCCTGAGAAATTAAACAGCTTTGCGCGGTCTTGCGCGCGCGTAAATGCTCGGACGCTCGAGCAAGACCGGGCAGGATTGCAGCCACATCAAATACTCCTCAAACGATGCTGTCAAGCGAAATCATTGTCCAGCGCGGGGTCTAGAGCGATTCAGGCCCACGTTGTGAAAAACATTAGACGTGTATGTGCAGACTTTTGCTTTTCGCGCCGGGGCCCCAAGATTTCTCTCTCGTTCTTTGGCCATTAACTGGAGGGACGTGGGCTGCATTTCAAATGGGGTTGGGGGAGATGTTTTCTTATGCCGCTACGCTGCACCGATGTAGAACCTATCGTCGATCCTGGGATTGCTTTTGCTGCCCAGCAAAAGGTTAGGCCACTTACCTGTATCCAGCCTGTTTGGAGGCCCCGGCCTACCCAGACTTAGAACGGGACGATCTTGTGAATTCCTTTTTTCTTCTTGGGCTTGCTTGAGGCCATGTCAGCGTCGGTGGCTTGCACGTCCGCAGAATTGGTGGAACCGTTGCTGGATGCCGACGGAGCGGCTGCACCGTTTGCACTCGGCGCTTGCGCATCCGGTCCCGGAGTTTGAATCTGGTTCACCTGTCCGGGCGGAGGCAAAGCCTCGCTGTCGCTGGCCACGTTGGGCTTTAACTCATTAGGATCGGCAGGTCCCGCAGGCGCTGAATCGCTCGGGTTCGGCTGTCCGGTAGCCGCCGACGATGTACTGGAATTATCGGGCGCAACGCCGTTGATGGGCGGAGCCTGTTCGGCGGGCGCGGGAGAATCGGAGCGAGGAGCGGCTTGGTCGGGCGCTGGTGCGCCGGTGCCGACGGTCTCCACGGAAACGGATTGCGAACCACCGCCGATTGAGGTGGCCGCGCGGTTAGCGGCGTTTACCACATCGCTCGCGTTCATCGGCGTGGGATCGACCAGCGTGGGCTCCCCGATTTTGGTGGCTGCGGTGGTGTCAGGGTGCTTCTCAAATGTCTTGAGTACTTTGGAAAGAGTGCTGGGGTCCTTCCGGCCTTCTTCTTCGGCGCGGTTCTGCGCGACTTCAGCCTTGGTAGGACGCGGTACCGGCTGCTTCAACGCGGCCAGACGCAGGCGCGCATCGTCGGCGCGGTCCATTAGCGGGTAGCGCGTCACGATGCGGTCGTAAGCCGCTGCGGCGCCCTTGGTGAATTCGGCCATCATGGCGGCTTTGGGGGCCTCGAGCAGACATCCTGGCGGTTTATTGACGACTCCGGCACAGGTCGGCCGAGCGCGCACCATGCTGATTTCGCCCTCATAGGATTGTCCAAGCAGGTACAGGGCCTCATCGGCCTTGCTATAGAGAGGATACTTATCGGACAGCGACTTGAGGCGCGCGATGGCTGCGGGATAGGACTGGCGTAAATAATAGAAGCGGCCCACGCGATATTCGCGTTCGGCGATCACTTCCTGCACCTCGCGGAGGCGCTGTTTGGCCTGCGGCACCAGCTTGCTGTCCGGGAACTGCATGATGAGCTGGCGATACTCTTCTTCGGCGCGCATGGCGTGGGTGTAATCGCGGTCGGGTTTTTCCATTTGCTGGAAATGAATGTTGGCGATTTTCAGCTGCGCCTCGGCGGCTTCCGGCATGTTGGGGAAGAAGGTGATGAAATCCTTATATTCGATTTCAGCCTGGGTCAGCGACGCCGACCCGCCTTCGTTATACCAGGAGTCGGCGACCGCCAGTTTGGCGCGGGCGATGTACTCGGAATCCGGGTAGGTGTTGATGAGGGTCTGCAAGGTCAGGCGGGCCACGTCGAAACGGTTGTGTTTCATCGCGTCCATGGCGCGATCGAACAGGACCTTGTCGGGCTGCTTGGAATCCACGTTGGCGATGGGATTCGAAACCTTGCGGTTGCTGCAGCCGGCCAAAACCAGCAAGCTGGCCAAAACGACGATTGAAATACGACGTGACATTAAGACCTCAGGAGAACGTGAAACGCAAGAACTTGAAACTATACTTTGAGCAGCGTGGCTTCCATGGCTGCCTTCAACAATTTTCGGGCATTACTGGTTGGATCACCTTCACCGAACACGGCGTTGCCTGCCACCAAAATTTCCGCTCCCGCGCGGACAACTTCCGCTACGGTGTTGAGCGCGACTCCTCCGTCAACTTCCAGACGGAAATGCAGCCCGTGCTGACGGCGCAAGTCCGCGAGTTTACGGAGTTTATGGAGCGTGCCGGGGATGAAAGCTTGTCCGCCAAAGCCCGGATTTACCGACATTACGAGCACATAATCGAGAATGTCGAGCACTTCGGAGAGGGTCTCGACCGGGGTCGCGGGATTAATCACTACCCCCGCCTGTGCGCCATGACTGCGAATCAGGTGGATGGTGCGATTCAGGTGGCGGCAAGCCTCCTGATGCACGGAGATCCAATCGGCGCCCGCAGCCACGAAATCGGGAATAAACTGGTCGGGATTTTCGATCATCAAGTGGCAATCGAGCGGCAAGTCGGTTGCCTTGCGCAGTGATTTGACGACCGGCGGCCCGATGGTGATGTTGGGCACAAAGTGGCCGTCCATCACGTCGACGTGAATGACCGTGCCTCCGCCCTCAGCCGCAGCGCGGACCTGTTCTTCCAGGCGGGAAAAATCCGCCGATAAAATTGATGGCGCTAGCTCGACCAAACCCGGCTCCAAGGAGTGAAAATCTATGGGGATTTTAACATGGTGGGAGAGAGGCGAGGGTTGATGAAGCGGTGAAGTTGGCGTGAGTATGAATATCGAATTGTTAGGTAAGAAAGTAAAAACTGCGCCGAAGTCAGATAATTTAAGAGGTTATAAAGAATATGCCACGACGCTGGAAACCGCCGAAAGAAGATCGAACGGACTCCGAGGCCGTCCGTCGCGATGCGGAATTCCGCAGGAAATTGCGGGATGTTCTCGAACATGGCGACGAAGATGATTTTGTCGCCGTACTAAAAAGCTATAAGCCGGAAATAAGCAAGGAAGATTTGCGGAACGCGATTATGCAGTTTCACGTCTACGCCCGCGAGAAGCGCGGACTTTATTGACGATCTCGTCAAACTTCTTTTCCGCCTCTGCAAATTCCTCTGGGGACATGCGCTCTTGCGCCTCAGCCCTAAGTTGGCAAACGGAGTCAACAAGGGTCTCCATGGCAGACTTCGGTTTGGCCGTAGGCTTCGCCATTTCAACTCCAAGTATAGTTGACCGTGATCGGAAAGCCTAGCTGCGCGTGCATTCCTAAAGTCACGTGCCCTAAAGTTACTGTCCCACGAACTGGGCGAACCGATGGGAATCCCACGCTGAGGGCCAACGCACGAGGCTACGCGGACGGGTGCGACACCCGTCGCTACGTTTGCGCATTCGCCAGTCCGGAAGGCGAGCGGTTACAATCTTCGGTTGGTCTCACCGCGCCGGATCGGCATCTGAGACCTTTCCGAGATCCCCTATGACGATGCGCGTTCGCAAAGCCGTTTTTCCTGCCGCCGGATTGGGCACACGCTTTCTGCCCGCCACCAAGGCCCAACCCAAAGAAATGCTGCCGCTGGTCGATAAGCCGGTGATTCAGTACGGCGTAGAGGAGGCGATGGCCTCCGGATGCGACCAGATCATTATCATTACCGGCCGCGGCAAGCAGGCGATTGAAGACCACTTTGACGTCAGTTACGAGCTGGAAAAGATGCTGGAGGAGAAGGGAAAGACCGAACTGCTGAAGATTGTCCGGCAGATCTCGGACATGATTCACATTGCCTACGTTCGCCAGAAAGAAGCGATGGGTTTGGGGCACGCGGTCCTCATGGCGCGCGAGCTGGTGGGAAATGAGCCCTTTGCCGTGCTGCTGGCGGACGACGTGATCGATGCGAATCCGCCGTGCCTGAAGCAGATGATTGAGGTGTTCAATAAAATGCAATGCTCAATTCTGGCAACGCAGGTGGTGGAGGGTAAAGCGATCTCCGCTTACGGCGTGCTGGATGTGAAGCCGGTGCCGGGCGATGACCGGCTCTTCGAGGTTGTCAACATGGTGGAGAAACCGAAGATGGAAGATGCGCCCTCGAACCTTGCCATTCTTGGACGGTACATCTTGACTCCGGCGGTTTTTGAGACTTTGGCAGAAACCAAGTTAGGCACCGGCGGCGAAGTGCAGCTTACCGACGGCATGAAGCTGCTGTTGAAGCGCGAAAAAATGTATGCCTACCGCTACGAGGGCAAGCGCCACGATACCGGCGACAAGCTGGGATTTCTGAAGGCGACCGTCGAGTTCGCGCTGAAGCGCGAGGACCTGGGTGGGCCGTTTCGAGAGTATTTGAAGGGATTGAAGTTGTAGGGGCTTGATTGCTGAAAGCCGTGAATCTTTGAGGCGTCCGGATCGTGCGGCTGGAAGCCGAACGCTTCCACGGTTGTGCGAGCGTTCGTTGAGTAATGAACGCTGATGGCTAGTCACGAGCGCGGTTCTTGATCCAGATGGGGGTGCCGACGAATCCGAAGGCTTTGCGGATCTGGTTCTCCAGAAATCGCTGGTAGGAAAAATGCAGTTTGACTAGACGGTCGGTGAAGAGCACGAAGGTGGGCGGCGAAGTGGAGGCCTGGGTCAGGTAATAGATTTTGACGCGCGAGCGGACCGGGACTGAGGCGCGTTCGAAGTCAACATGCTTGAGGAAGCGGTTCATTTCGCCGGTGGTGATGCGCTTGCGCCGTTCGGTGGCGACCTCCTCGAGCTTGGAGAATATCTGTTCGATGCCCTTGCCCTTGGCGGCGGAGATGAATAACACCGGAGCATAGCTGAGAAATTTGAGCCCGTAGCGCAGCTTCTCTTCGTAGGCTTCTCGGTCCGCCGGCTTGCGGCTCTCCTGCATACGCGAGGCTTTCGACTGGCCCACCGGCGGCTTTTCGCCGCTCATCACCAGGTCCCATTTGTTCACAATAATGATGACCGAGCGTCCGCTATCATGGGCGTATCCGGCAATGGAGGCGTCGAGCGCGCTCACACCTTCGGTGGCATCGATTACCAGCAGCGCAATGTCGGCGGCCTCCAGGTGTTTGCGCGCCATGACGACGGAGAGTTTTTCCGCCATCAGATGGGTCTTGCCCTTGCGGCGAATGCCGGCGGTATCGATAAAACGGAAGTGCCAGCCGTCGCGCTCGATCACTTCATCGACCGCATCGCGGGTGGTTCCGGGGATGGGCGAAACGATGGCGCGCGAAGTTCCGGTCAAGCGATTCAGCAGAGTCGACTTGCCCACGTTGGGATGGCCGATGATGGCAACTTTTACTTCGCGGATGGAGGGATCTTTGGGTTGGTCGGTGGCCTCGGCGTTTTCGGTGGCGAGGTCATCGGCCGAGAGCGAATCTTCTTTTGTTTCTTCTTTCGCGTCTCGGGCGGCAGGCTCGTCAGCTGCGGCGATGTGGGGAACGACTTCGAGGAGCGCATCGAGCAGGTCGTCGATCCCACGCCCGTGTTCAGCGGAGATGGGGAAAATTCTTTTGAAGCCGAGGCGATGGAAATCGTCGGAGAAGCCGGCCTGCTTGTCGCTATCGATTTTGTTGACGGCGAGGAAAAGCTCTTTGCCGGAGCGCATGAGCAGACGCGCGAGTTCGAGGTCGGGAGCGGCCAGATGGGTGCGGCCGTCGACGACCATCACAATGGCGGCAGCTTCATCGAAGGCGACTTTGGCCTGACGAAAAATCTCGGCCGGAATAAAATCTTTGTCTTCGGGGACGATGCCGCCAGTATCGACGATGCGCAGAGCATGTCCGCGCCATTCGGTATCGCCGTAGAGACGGTCGCGGGTAATGCCGGGCTCATCGCCGACGATGGCGCGGCGGGAGCCGACCAGGCGGTTAAACAGCGTCGACTTGCCGACATTGGGGCGTCCGACGATGGCAATCGTGGGAATGCCGACCGATGCTGAATCGGTCATCGAACTGGTGTTGATTCTGGTCATGAATTTTGCAGTGCCACAGAGAGGGACGCGCAGGGAGTGCACTCCTCCCGCAAGCCGACGCTGGATCGTGAGTAACCACTATTATAGGGCCTGTTGTGAAAGTCGCCGGAGCGGGCCCCTGGGGACAAACGCCGGGGCCGGCTATTGCAGGCCGTTCTGAGTCAGTTTTACCGCGCAGTACTCGGCGGTTCCGCAAGGGACGGTGTTCGTTCCGGAAGGTTGCAGAGTGCCAAAGTAGATGCTGGTGGTCTGCGGAGCTGGACTAACGTTGTCGACGGTGAAGGCGCTGGTGCCGCCCCAATAATTGGAGGCGGTGGCATTGGGCACGGCGGTGCTGGAGGTGATGCGGGTGGAGGTATTCCATTCCGTCACCAGATTCGCGCCCGCGGTACCGGCATAGTTGCCGGCGCCGACGAAAAGGCGGTCGGTGGTGCCGTCATAAAAATCCAACAGAGGCGAGCAAGTTCCCGTGGGATTCGAGGCGCCATTGATGTTGACATTGTTAGACATGGCAGGCGTGGTATTCATAATCCCGTTGGGGCTGGCGAATGACAGGGCATACAGACTGGGCTTGGTACCACCGGTCTGCGTCCCGCAAGCATAGAGCGTGCCCGCGCCGGATTTCGGCCCGGTGGTGAAATAGGCGTTGTCAAAGTCTCCGTCGAGGATGAACTGCGTGGTCTGCGCCGGACCGATGGCGGCCGCGGATTGCGAAGTCAGAGCCAGGTTCATCTGCGAGACCACGGAATTCGTCTTGTTGGTGCCCGAACCCGAGCCCGAAAATACGTACACGAATCCATTGGAGGTATCGACAATCGGAGAGAGCACGATGGGATCTCCAGTGGTGGCAGCGGAGACGACGATGGATCCGCCGGCGGTGAAACTGGTGGCGCCGGGAGTGAATGAGTAGACGGAGAAGCCGTCGGAAACGAAAACCTGATTGGTGATCTGATCGTAAACTGGCGAGGTCAACAACGCGTTGGCCTTTACGGTGATGCAGTAGGCCACGGTTGGCGTGCCTTTGAAGATGCCGGTGATCTTGTATAACTTGCCATTGTCCGCTCCGACGTAGGCGGAATCGCTGCCATAGTCGACATAGGGAGATCCGTTACTGTTGGTTGCGGTGGCATTACATCCGGTAGCGGTGGAAGTGGTGTAGCTCAATTGGACAAGCGCTGAGCCTCCGGTGCCCGGAGTTGCGGGTGCAGTTGCACTCGTGCCTTGTCCGGCGACCCAGGTCAGAATGTCGAGTTTAGCGGGATTCGTATTTTCGATAAAAGCGACCTTGGTACCGTCCAAAGAAAGTGTCGGCGACATGTACGAGGGTCCCGACCCGGCGGCATACGACCACATAAAGGTCGGTTGCGTGTAGTCCGTGGTGGGAGGGGTTTGCGGTCCGAAGGGGCAGGAAGAAGAAGCGGTTCCCGTATAAAGATTATTGAAGGCGACAATATTGGCCTGCGTCGAACTGGGCGTGGCGCCGATGGTGTAGACCGCGAAATCGGTGGTGCAGTTGTACCCGGAATCGCTAAAGCTGTATTTGGCTGGACTCTCACCGACCGGCATGCCGCCCGCTCCGCCCAGTGGCATGGCCCAATCCACACCGATATGTTTGTGTTTTTTCGGGATGGGGAGTGGAAGTTCGACTGGATCTCGGGGCGCAAGATAGGAACTGCGCTGCAACCAGTTAATGTAGTAGCGCGGATCGCGCATGGCGGTGGCGCGGTCCTGGGGTGACGATTGATTGGTGAAAAGAATGTGCCGCGTACTCCAATCAAGCGGCACGCCGACATGTTCAGGCTGCTCTTGCTGGGCAAACAGAGCGAGCGGGCAAGCGGAAAGAAGAAGTAATAAAGGTAGAAAGAAGAGGCGCATTCGCTTCGGCTGGAGCGCGGAAGTTCGAGTCATGGTGTCACTCCTTCGCACGAGACGAGGTTTTCCCGGGCGGCTGGTTAGAGCAATGCTAATCTTCTCGCAGATTTTGGGAAATACGCTCTTACTTTGGTAACTGCCATTGATGAAAAAGGTTCATGGAACCGAGGTATTTTGCCGAGAGGCTCGGGCCCAGCGGCGCAGTTACGCCAAACCTTGAATCTGCACCAGACGGGCGGGTCCAGCGGAAACCGCGCGCAGCAGCATGTTGGCGCTGGGAATGCCGGTGCGCTGGAACGACTTTTCACAATCCGCGCTGGAAGGCCCGCGCATATTGCCTTCCATGTAGGCCAAGCCCGGACAGCGTGTGCAGGTCCCAACATGGCTGCAACTGGAACAGGTGGACAAGTCTTTGGCGCGGATGGAACGTACCTCGGCGAGTTGCGGGGAGTTCTGCCAAATATCGAGAAATTTCTGCTGGCGGAGGTTTCCGCTGGGCAGGGGAAATTGCACACAGGGAAAAACATCGCCGTAGGGCGAGATGTAACAGGAAGTGTGTCCGGCGCTGCACGGGAAGCCCTCCATCACGTCTTCTCCTGGGGGCGGCGGCGGAGCGCAGAATTCGGCGACGTTGGGAACGAAGCGTTCATCACGGAAAACCTGATGCAGTTCCTGGCCTGGGATGCGCAGGTTAAGAATCGAAGTATCGCCGTCCATCTTGGGAGTAATGGTTGGGTCGAGCGAGTAGAAGACCCCCAATTCGTTGGCCAGAGCTTGCACGCCCGCATTGTCGAAGGAGTTGGCGGTCATCAAGACATTGGCGATGGTGACTTTCAGATCATTCGACTTGAGCCGCCGGAGGGCTTCCACGGTGCGCTTCCAGGAGCCGGGAAGTTTGGTAATGGCGTCATGAACTTCAGCGCGGTGGGAGTAGAGGCTGATCTGCACCTGCTCAACGCCCAGTTGTCGAAGGCGTTTGGCTTCGAGGTCACCGATCATCACGGCATTGGTCTTTATCTTGACGTTGAAAAGCAGGCGCCGGGCGAATTCAACGAGGTGAAAAAAATCTTGCCGTAACAGGACTTCGCCACCGCTGAAAGTCAGAAAGAAAACTCCAGCATCTGAAAGTTGCGTAAGGACGCTCTCGATTTCCGCGGTGGTCATCTCGCCATGATCTTCATGGTCGAGGTAGCAATGGACGCAGCGTTCGTTGCAGCGGTAGGTGATATCGAGATGGACGCTCAGCGGAACGCCCAGGGCCAGCGCTTTCTGGCTCATTTCATACAGCAGGCTCATGCGGCGCCCGCGTCCATACCAGATGGATTGCCGATGGGATGGTCGGAGACCAGCAAGACCCCGTGTTGCGAAAGTTCTTTTACGAACTCGCCGGCATCGCGTTCGGCCTGTTCGCGGGTCACGTCAAAGTATTGGCAGATGCGGTGATCGATGATTTCGGAGAGCGAAGTGCGACCGTCGGCAGACTGCCAGATCAGGGTGGCGATCTCGTTCAACGTGAAAAACGTCGAATCGACCGCCGACATAACCATCATTTCGCCGCCGATCAGGCGGGCGGCGATGGCGGAACTTTTGGCAATATAGGTTTCGCTCATAGCCCGGACTCCCTGTTGCAGATCAGCCTATCATCTCCCACACGCGCTGATCGGGAACAAAACACAATCGGCGCACGGGAACCTCTTGTGCAAACTTGCAGGCAGAAGCGAACAGTAGCCGGACCAACTCAGCATCTTCGGCGAAGAACAGAACATTTCTCAGCAGAAGCCGGACGGCATCGGCGGGATTGACCGCTTCCATACGGTTCTCGGGCGCCTGCTGAAGGAAAAAGAGCGTCTTCACGGGCGCGGACAAGTTTTCTCCCACGCGCGCGAGTTCTCCGGCGAAGGGAGTTCCGCACGCCTCAAACTTGCCACTGTCATAGCGGACATAAGAAATCTCGTCGGTGAGCAAGGTCGCATCAGACGGGGCCAGGCGCGAGATGGTGGTTTTGCCCGCTCCCGAAACGCCCGCGAACAGAAATGCGTGGCCGCCACGAATTGCGCTGGCTGCATGCAGCAGAAATCCGCCACGACGGGCCAGCAGAATTGAGTGCACGATGCGTAGCACGGAATCGATGGCATAAGGATTGTTCGATTGCCGCACGCGGCCACGCGCGCTCTGGGTATTCCATGTGGCATAAAAGTCGCCGCGGCGAAGCTCCCAGGTATCACCCGCGCGAGTGACATGGACATCGTCGTCGGCGCTGACCAGCGAGTCCGCGTCCGAGAGTTCCACGTCGAATTCAAGATCAGGATGGATTGACGATGCCACAAAGCCCGCATAGCGCGACTGAAGTAAGCGGCGAAAGTCAGGATTGTCGCTATGCAGGCCGATGGCGGCGCCGCCGATCTGAATGGTCAGCAATCCTGGCGTGGCGAGTTGAGCTTCCGCGATCATTTGTCGAAGAGCGGTGCGGGGGAGATCATCGTGCTTGGCTCTTCTTCCGATAACCGTGGCCCACTTAGTTTCTGGCGGAACGCAATCGCGCGCACAACCGCGCTGCGCAAAAAATCAGAATGGGCGATCAGTTTAGCGAACTGACGGCTGAGCATGGGCAACCGATGCGGCAGCGTCAACTCGCGTTCATTTCGCTCGATCCGGGAAATACGCCCGGTCATCTGTTCGACAAACGCCGGAGGATCGTACGCTGGCATGGCGTCACCGCGGGTAATCCAGTCCGCAGAACCGCACCCACCGCCAATCTGGATGAGTCGATGAATGAAGAAGCGGCCATCGCGGACGACCAGCACGATGTCCCCAGCCACGGCTTGCGCTGCCCTGAACGGCTCGATGGTGAGTAAGTCTCCGGGCCAAAGGGCTGGAAGCATGCTGGTGCCCAAGGCGCGCAAACGGACAGAGCATTGTGAGCGCAGAAGATCGGCGGCCATCGCGAGTTTGCCTGTGTCCGACGCTTCGCGCGTGAGTTGCATCATGGAAAGACTAGGAAGTCTTGCGGTTGAAGCGGCATTGAAATTCGGTAGGGCTGATTTTGCCGCAGGAAAGCGCCATGGTTTCGAAAACGCGCTCAAAACGAAAGGCCGGTTTCTCGTATTTCCGCTTGCCGGCCCCGCCGGCTTTAGAGGAGTCCCGCTCGACCGCTTTGTCGTTACCTTCGGTCATAAATCGGCATCTGACGCGGTGTATAACCGCTATAGTACTCGCCGCTGTTACGGAGTGTACAACAAAAAGGGGCGGTAAATGGTTATGTTTGTTGGTTCTGCAAGCCGCGCCAGTAGACTGAGTCTAGGGCCTCTCAGCATCCCCCGGCCGGTAATCGAGACCGCAACTCATGGGCCAAAAAGGGGTTCATACTGATGTAAGTAGTTCGGCTTCCGTGCCCGGCTAGGACCGGCGCAGGGGCCCGGCGAACATGGCGCTCGGCGCCCTGTTCCAAGGAGAAAACGGGTCATGAAGTACCTCGGGCGTTTATTTCAGATTGGCACTTTTATCGCGTTATTGGCAGTCACGTCCGCGTTGGCCGACGATCCTCCGGGCCGCGTGGCGCGTCTGGAATCTATGACCGGCTCGGTTTCGGTGCAGCCCGGCGGACAAGGCGACTGGGCGCAAGGATCGGCGAACAGTCCTTTGACCAATGCCGATAACATTTGGGCGGACAAAGACTCGCGCGCCGAATTAAATGTGGGCACCGGCTTTCTTCGGATCGACTCCGAATCCAGCTTAACTCTTACTAACGTCGACAATGACGCGGTGCAGGTGCAGTTGCATCAGGGCGCATTGAACGTTCACGTTGGCAAACTTTATGGCGGAGAAGTCTACGAAATCGATACGCCGAACCTGGCGTTCACCGTCACCAAGTCGGGCGACTATCGCTTCGACGTCGATCCTAATGGCGACAGCACGATCGTGACGGTTTGGAAGGGTGAAGGCGACGCCACTGGACAGGGCCCCGCGGTGAAGATACATGCCGGCCAGCAGTCGCGCTTTACCGGCGGAACTTCTTTGACGCACGACGACCGCAGCGCGCCGCAACCTGACGCCTTCGATCAGTGGTGCCAGGAGCGTAATCAGCGCGCCGACAATTCTATTTCCGCGCGCTATGTGGCTCCGGGTACGGTGGGCTCCGACGATCTGGACGCAAACGGAACCTGGCGTGAAACTCCCGACTATGGCCCGGTATGGACTCCGACCGCAGTCGCGCCCGATTGGGCGCCCTACCGCTACGGACATTGGATTAATGTTGCGCCGTGGGGATGGACGTGGGTCGACGACGCTCCCTGGGGATTCGCTCCGTTCCACTATGGCCGCTGGGTGAATTGGGGCGGCTATTGGGGATGGGCACCGGGACCCTACTGGGTACGGCCGTGGTACGCACCGGCGATGGTGGGATGGTTTGGCGGTCCGCGCTTTGGCGTGGGATTCGGCTTCGGAATCGGTTTTGGTGTAGGCTGGGCGCCCTTGGGATGGGGCGAACCATTCTTCCCGTGGTGGGGCGGTTGTAGCCGAGGCTATTTCAACCACATTAACATCAGCAACACGCACATTACGAACATCAACAACGTCACGAATAACTACTTCAATCACAACAACACCGGCGGATTCTACGGGGCGCACGGCATCGCAGCGACGCCGCGTTATGCTACCACGCACAATGGGTTGACCGCGGCTTCGAGCAATACTCTGCAACACTCGCTGCCGGTGGCGTCGAATATGACGAAGCTTTCGCCGACTGCCGCGCATAACCTGGTGAACAGCAGTGCACGCGGTCCACAAGTGACGCCCACGCGTGAAAGCACGCTGGGAGCGCATGCGGGACAGCCCGCGGCGCATCCGACGAGTGCGGCGGCATCGCGGCCAACGGTCAGCCGCATGACTCCGCCGGCCAGCGCGGCGCGCGGCAATTCGAGCGCAGCGGCGCGTACTCCGCAAACTTCGGCGCGCGGTCCGGAAAGCTCGGCTGCGGGCAACAAGCCAAGCCCATCGACGGCACGCAGTCCTGAAACTGCGCAGAGCCGGCCAGGCGCGGCGACTTCGGGTTCAGTGGGACGCTCAGTACCCCGTCCGCCACAGAGCATGAGTTCCGGCAATAGCGCCGGGGCAGCCCGCGGCAGCATGGGTGCAAGCAACACGCCATCACGCTCGGAGCCGACGCAGACGGCGATGAACCATAATGTACCTCGTCCGCCGAGTTCGACGGGCAACAACAGCAATCGGATTTCGGAGTCGCCGAACAGCAATGCTTCACGTTCGCCGGCAAGCAATTCGCCGAATGCGACGGCCCGCTCGGTACCGCGTCCTCCGCAGGGTAGCGTGTCGCGTCCGGCGGAGAGCGCGCGTAACACGGCGCCCAGCAACTCGGCAGCGCCGCGGTCGTACTCATCGCCATCGTCGAATGTGGGACGCAGCAACAGCGTGCCGCGTCCGTCGGGGAACGTGCGGTCCGCGCCGAGCTATTCCCCATCGAACGGCAATTCAGGACGATCGTACGGAAACATGGGCGGCGGAGGCTACTCAGCACGTTCCTACGGAAGTATGGGCAGCAACGCGGGATCGTACCGCGGAGGCGGTGAGCGTCCGACGTACGGCTCGCCGAGTGGTGGACGCGGTCACTACTCCGCGCCGTCACATAGTTCGGGCGGCGGAGGCTCCCACGGGAGCTCTGGCGGTTCCAGCCACAGCAGTGGCGGCGGATCGCATGGAGGCGGCGGACACCGCTAAGACGCAATCAATAGAGTTGGGCTGATGGAAGCGCCGCCTGGAAACGGGCGGCGTTTTTTCTTGTGTCCCGGCAGCCCGCATGGGCGAGGGGAAAGCAGATTCCTCCCTTTGGTTGGAACCACAATGGGAAGAAACTCCCGATTAATTTGTCGGGGACACTGTCTGTATCGCCGCGGCGCCTCGCGCCAGATGGCCGAGAGTTGTGGGGTCGACCACGATGACTTCTTCCCCTTTGGTTTTCCCCGCTGTGATGCGCTTATTCGGAATCGTTTCGTAGGCATAACCAGTCAGGGTGCCGGTAAGATAGTCAAAGGTTCCCTTAACATTCAAGCGTGCCCATCCGTAATGGGATTTTCCCTTGATCTCGAACTTCAGTCCCAGGTAGCGATTCCTGGCGTTATACCACGGGCCATATAAGGAACCGCCCTGGCTGTCTCTAATCCCAAGCAATGCGCAAGTTTGTACTTGAAAATCTCCCCGCGGGCCGATGCCTTCGCCTGTATTCATAGCTGAGGCGAAACGCCAATTGTCGCTGCCGACGTATCCGATGGCGCCATTTTGGGGTGCTGGTTTTAGATTTAGTAACTGCACGCTAATGGAAAATGTCCATGAGTTCACGAGAGTGAAATCGGTTTTCTTGTCATGGTTGAGGTCAAGATCGTAATGCTGGCCAGGCCCGATCACTTGATGAGTGCGGGTGTAAATGATTTTGGCCTCGGCTGGTTGCGCCAAGGCCAGCACTCCTACTCCGGCTGCGCTGGCCGCGAGAGCATACATGTCGAGATGCTGATGGAGCGAATTGAAAAGGCGGGTGGCAGCGCGAGGCAGCGCGGAGTGCGGCATAAGACCTCCTTAATCTAAGGCGGAACATACTCTACACCTTTTCGGGAAATTTGTCCTCGATGAAATGGCCTGTTTTTCAATTTCGCGAGTTTTCTTGACAACTCCACACCGCCCGCCGGGTTAGTTTCTGCGGGGCGAACTCGGAAGATGCGGCGTCACGCACCATGTAGGCGTTTGTGCCGGGGGAGTGAAATGAAAAAACTCTTTTGGACCACTCTCGCGTTATCGGTTCTTACCACAGTTTCGCAAGCGCAGGGTGTCCCGCAGGCGGACGTCGCAGTGGGATACTCGGGCCTCTATATTCTTAAGGGCTATACCATCTGGAACAATGGCGGCAGCGGCTCGGTCGCTTGGAACGCCAACAATTGGTTCGGGGTAGCTGGCGATTTCGGCGGCTACGTCGGCCATGTTCCGCAGATTTTGACGGGAGAAACTTACCTGTTCGGCCCGCGATTGTCTTATCGCAAGGCCGGCAACGTCGTGCCATTCGCCCAGGCACTGTTCGGCGGATCGCACTTTTCGGAGTCGACTGGGGGCATCACGGGTGGAGGGACCCAGTTTACCTTTGCCGTCGGAGGCGGAGCAGATATCGGGTTGGGCAGCAGCCGGAAATTTGCCCTGCGGCCGCAAATCGATTTCCTGGGCATACATTCTCAAGGTTCCATCACGCCCTCGCTACGGCTATCGATCGGTATCGTTTATCGCATCGGCCAAAAATACAAACTCTTGTAGGGGCCCAGGGCACACCGTCAGCCGCGCTTGGGACGTGGCCGCGGACGGCTCGAAATGACAATCTATTTGGGAGTGTGTCGTGAAATCTGCCGCTTACCGACGATTGTTGTACCCTATGGATGGCCATGGTTTTCGTTCTGGATAATTACGACTCTTTCACCTACAACCTGGTGCAATACATGGGAGAACTGGGTGTGGAGGTCGTCATACGGCGCAACGATCAAGTAAGCGTCCTGGACGTAGAGGCGCTCGGTCCGGAACGGATTGTGGTATCGCCGGGGCCGTGCACTCCGCGGGAAGCGGGGATCAGCATTGAACTGATACGGCACTTTGCCGGCAAAGTGCCGGTGCTGGGCGTATGCCTTGGGCATCAGGCGATCGGCGAAGCATTTGGCGGAAAAGTCGTCCGCGCGCCGCATCTGATGCATGGCAAGACCAGCCAGGTAGAACACGATGGGCGGACGGTGTTTCGGGGGCTGCCGTCGCCGCTGACGGCCACGCGGTATCATTCGCTCATCGTGCAGGAGGACGGATTGCCGGATGAGTTGGAGGTCAGCGCTTATACGACGGAGACGGATGGATCACGCACGATTATGGGTCTGCGGCACAAGAAGTTTCCAGTGGAAGGAGTGCAGTTCCATCCGGAAAGCGTGCTGACCGATCAGGGAAAGAAGTTGGTGGAAAACTGGCTTGCCGGGTGAGCGTGCCGATACGCCTTCAGTCCAAAGCTAGCGCCATTTTCAGCGCGCGATCCAATTCCGTGAGTTTCAATTTCGAAAGCGCTCCCACGTAGTGAGAAAGATCGGTCTTGCGAATGCTTACCAGGTTATCGCAGGTGATGAAGCTAACATGTTTCATTCCTTCATCCTGACCTATCGCCACCTGAGTAGAAAGGCCGTCGCCACTGGTGAAGACGGGTGCACAGACCACCGTTGAAAATTTCGATTCAATGAGTATCGGACGGCTCACGACCACATAAGTACGATATCGCTTAGGATCGCCCTCGGGTTTGTATACACGATAGAGTTCGCCGCGCTTCACACTTGCTCCGGGACGGGTTTGAACATGTGGACCTTTACTCGGGGGAATCCAGCGGGAAGCCCGTCTCCTGGTGCTGTAAGACTTCCTCGGCTTCGGCGTTCAAGCGGGCCGCGGCCGCGTTTATCAATGCCAAGTCCCGGGCATCCAGGGCAGCGCGCGCTTGTGCCTGCAGATAATCGCGCAGTATCTTCTCGATGAAGGCGGAGCGCGAGTGCCTGGTTCCCGCGAGCCGGTCGATCCGCGACAGCAGATCTCTCGATAGTGTGATAGAAGTCTTCTCTTTCATACTACTCGTATACTACCATGGTGGGTATTGTCGGCTAAATGGGCCGGACGGGACGTTCCTTCGCTATTCCTTGGCTTCTTCGTCGTCGTCATCTTTTATTGTCTCCATAGCGCGGGCGTGGATTGAGTAGGTGAGTCGATCTGCGCCTTTGGGTGCGAAGGTGACGCGCATCGGCTTACGGTCCCAGTCAGGCGCAGGGCAGGCCGTGCCATCCGGTTCGCTGGGCGAAGCTTCGCCGATGACTTTCTTCAATACCGCTTTGCGCCTTCCCAATTGCACAACCCAGCCTTCCAACTTTTTGCCGTCGTCCGTTACGGCGCAGTAGGCAACATGGTCGCGATACCAACTGGCGGCGGAATAGAAAGGATCGAAGTCAGGCAAGCTCGCTGGGGCAATGTGTCCAGTGGCGCGATCGACGGCCAGCCATCCGCCGGGTTGCCAGCTCCAGCGCGCAACGCCGGCCGATTCCTGCGGCAGAGCGTCGTTGATGCGAAGAACGCGGCGCACTACAAAAAGACGGTCGGTGATTTCGTGCGGTGCGCCGAGAGTGAACTCTTTGAGCTTGCCGTCCACAAAAATGGCGCGGGACTTGGCGGTGACCGGTTGGTCTTCGGCGGGACCGATGTACCATTGAATGTTCGTCCACTTGCCGAAACTGATGACGTGAGTTTTAGGGGCGGAGTAGGCAGTGCCCGTCAACAGTACGAGAAGAGCTAGTGCGTGCAGGAAATTTCGCATGGGCCGAGATTAGGAACGTCGGAACCTGAATACAAGGACAGTCGACACAAAATGGATCGGTGATTCCCTAAACGGGACCGAAATGGAGGCGGAGCTAGTGGGCCGATGGTCGTTTTGGCGATCCGTCTAAACTTGGGACTCCCGGGACTTAAGTTTCTTTCCCTGCTACTATCCAGCCTCGACGAATTGGATACAATAGCAGGTGGGTCATAATGCGCCGTAACCCATGAACGGTCCCCATAAATTCCGTACAACCCAAGCGGAACGGTCTCACTCGCAAGCCAGCGTGAGCGACGTTTCTATGCGACGCCGTGCTCAACGAGTGCTGGTGGTAGACGATAATCGCGACACCCTCATGTTGATGAGGGAGCTGCTCGAGACCCGCGGCTATGACATGATCGCGGTGCCGGACGCGGCGGCGGCGGAGGAAGAGATCCGCAATCATCCTCCGGACCTGGTGCTTTCGGATGTGATCATGCCGGGAAAATCAGGCTACGAACTGTGCCGGGAGTTGAAAGAAAATCCGGCAACGCGGCTGATTCCGTTTGTGCTGATTACCGGGTTGAGCGAACGCGAGGATCGTTTAAAGGGGATTGAAGCCGGCGCCGACGACTTTCTGAACAAGCCGATTTACGCGGAGGAGCTTTTTGCGCGCGTCAAGTCGCTGCTGAAATTGAAAGAATTCACCGATGAGCTGGAGACGGCGGAATCGGTGCTGTGCACGCTGGGGCGAAGCGTGGAGAGCCGCGATCCTTATACTGAGGGACATTGCGAGCGCTTGGCGGAGAATGCCAGCAGCCTGGGACGGCACCTGGGTCTGGATGAAGAATCCATTGTGGCGCTGCGGCGCGGCGGGTTCTTGCACGACCTGGGAAAGATTGCGGTGCCGGACGATATCCTGAAAAAAGGTTCGAACCTCACTCCGGAAGAGTGGCTGATTATGCGGCAGCATCCGTTGACGGGCGAAAATATATGCCGCCCATTGAAGTCGCTGCGGCTAGTGCTGCCGATCATTCGCAGTCATCATGAGCATTCGGATGGAAGCGGCTACCCGGATGGGCTGACCAAGAGCACCATCCCGTTGCTACCGCGAATTTTGCAGGTGGTGGACGTTTACGATGCACTGCGCACGGCGCGTCCTTATAAACCGGCGCAGAACCACGAGCAGGCCGCTCACACTATGCGCGAGGAAGCCCAAGGCGGGCTTTGGGATGAAGAATTGGTGCGGGAATTTTTCTCGTTGTTAGAAGAACAGCGGCGCGTGGCGTAGCGGCGGGTCCGGCTCGCGGCATGTTGTGAAATCACGAAGCGCTTTAAGGCGTGATCTCGAAGACCACGCCGGGTGCCCCAGCGATCCCACCCATCCCCGGCTCTAGCGGCGGCTCCTCAGACGTTCTGTCCGTGATAACGTCTAATAGCTATAAATCAGGGGTCCCATTTGCCAGCTCTTACTTTCAGCATCGTGCTGCCCGCTTATAACGAAGCGGCGCGCATTGCCTCCACCTTGGAGAAGGTGATGGGCTATGCGGAGCGGTATGGCTGGAACGCGGAAATGATCGTGGTGAACGACGGCTCGACCGACAATACGGCGGAGATCGTACGCAGTTACGTGGGCCGACATTTGTCGCTGCGGCTGGTGGAGAATCCGGGAAATCGCGGCAAAGGCTACAGCGTGCGGAATGGGATGCTGCATGCCACGGGCGACATTCTGCTGTTTAGCGACGCCGACCTGTCTTCGCCGATCGAAGAGGCGGAGAAGCTGTTCGCAGCGATCCGGGCTGGGGCTGACGTTGCGATTGGTTCGCGGTGGATCGATGCCGGCCTGCAAGTGAGGCGTCAACCCATGCATCGGCAGGTGTTCGGACGGATGTTCAATTTGGCGTTGCGGGCGGTCCTGGGGCTGAACTTTAAAGATACGCAATGCGGATTCAAAGCTTTCAGCCGGCGCGCGGCAGACGTGGTGTTTCCGCAGCAGCAGATCGAGCGTTGGGGCTTCGATCCGGAGTTGCTTTATATTGCGAAACGGGCGCGTTTGCGGACGGTGGAAGTGCCGGTAGCGTGGTCGCATCGCGAAGGGACAAGAATCAATCCGCTACGCGATGGGATGCGGATGGTCTTGGAATTGTTCAAGATTCGCTGGAATGCGATCAGCGGGAAATACCGGCTGGCGCGGACGGCGTCACAACCGCTATGAGCCGGCGCTGGCGGCGCGAGTGCGGACTAATGGTTCCATAGCGATTCCATTCTTACCGAGCACCAGTTTGACCTTGGAAGAACAGCCATCACACAGCCAAAAGAAATGGGCGCGACGAGCAGACTTTTGGGGAGCGAACATTGGTTCCAAGGCCTGGCTGACCGAGGGGTCGTGTTGCATTTCTACCCTGAATAATTTGCCGAACCGTAGATAACGGAAGGGGGCGGAGCACTCTGGATTGGCACACTTCGAAACCATTCGTATTCTCGACTCCAAATTTCAATTGATCGTAAGCCAGGGTGGAATCTCTAATCTACAGTTTTCGACGTGGATTGGAATAGATTACGAGAGTGAGTTACCACTATGGGAATGGTTCATCTCGGGAAACTGAAAAGCCCGGGTTAGGACTGAGGGCGAGTAGGCGGGCTCCCCTCCCCTCAGGGGCTAAGAAGACCCTGATTAAGTGCCGGCGAAAGGCATTCACCACAGGGGACACAGGGGTGCACGGAGGCCCCAGGGACGTAATCGGGACTTCCCAAAAGCCCTCGTCGTTATTGGCGTTGGGCGGCACGGCTCGAAGCAGTGCCCTTCCACGGTGCAGATGTACAGCGTGCGCTTGCTGTAATGATCTATCCGGACAGGCCAGGGGGCGGCCTGCACCGAGGCGAAGTTTGGCAATTTCAGCTTAACGTTTCAACGCCACCTCCGGCCACAAAGCCGCATCCAAGGGCACATTTCACGCTAGTCCGGCGGAGCGGAGGATCAATCGTGCGCAAGTATGGCCTTGGGATCTTGTTTTGTTACTTGTTGGCGGGCATGGCAGCGGCCCAGGTTCCGACAAGCGGTAACGTCTTTTTCGGTTACTCCTATTTAAACAGCAACGCGGTCAATTCGAGCGGAACCGCCCTGAACGGATGGAACGCGTCGCTCGAAGGCAAAGTGTTGCCGTTCATTGGGATTGTGGCGGACCTGGATGGGCATTACGGGTCGCAAAACCTTTTTGTTTCTGGCGGGCTGGGAGGTGGGTCGGTCGAAAGCACCAGCCTGGCGGAACACGACTTTTTGTTCGGACCGCGGGTGTCTGTGCCAGCGGGACGTTTTCGGCCCTTTGCGCACGCGTTGTTTGGCGTCTCCCATATCAGCGAGAGCGCTGGTGGATTTTCGAATTCAAATACCTCGTTTGGCGATGCGCTGGGTGGGGGAATCGACTATCGCATCATGCGGATTGTAGGGGCCCGCATTCAGGCGGACGATTTGCAAACGCGTTTCTTTAGCGGAACACAAAACAACCTGCGACTGTCAGTGGGATTGGTGTTGCGGTTCTAGCGGGGCGATTCCTGGACAAGCGCTTCAGGCAGGAAGCTCGACGAATCGGCACTCGGCCGCGGGTCTAGGCATCGGTCGAGGATCGCGGCGACTTCCGACAGGGCGTCATTTGAATAGGTGCCGGCATTACGGCGGAAGTCGGCGAAGGTCGCAGGATCCAGCAATTGCTGCACCGCGGGCGCGATTTGCTTAAAACTGCCCACCACAATTCCAAAACCTTGCTCTGCAACCCAGGCGGCGTTGTAGCGTTCCTGGGGCAAAGTCTTCGCGTTACATTCCACGATGACCGGCAGATGAAATTGCAAGGCTTCGCTAATGGAGCCAGGGCCCGGCTTGCCGATGAAGAAATCTGCCAAGGCCATGTAGTACTCGACGTTCGAGGTGAATCCTTCGACGAGGATGGGCTTCCGGGTGTGCAGGGATTTAAGCTGGGCAGCCAGTTTCTGATTGTGCCCACAGATCATAATCAACTGGACGTTGGCGCCGCTCTGGTCAAGTTTGCGGGCAATGTCTACCATAACTTGCGACCCGTGGCCTCCGAATAAAACGATGCCAGTGGGGAGATTGGGGTCGAGGCCCAATCGCGCGCGTTCGGCCGCGCGATCGACCGGCGAGGTCTGATAGAAACGCGGCTTCAATACCATCCCGGAGGTTTTGAAAATATGCTGCGGCGGGTGGCCCATGCTCAACGCCTGCTGTTTAGCGCGGTCGGTGGCGACGATAATGTATTGCGATTCCGGTTCGATCCAGAAGCGCGGCGGGTAGTCCGCCAAGTCAGTCAACAGGGTGACGAAGGGAGTTTCGTCTGGATTTCCTTGAAGGCTCTCTGCGATTTCGCGATTGAAGTGCGGAATGACCGACAGCACAAGATCGGCGGGTTGTTGCTCCCAATGCTTTCTCAACAACTTGACCACTCGCGAATGATTCAGACGGATCGCGGTTTGCAGAATGACGAGAAGTTGGGGCGAGGGGCGCGTCCAGCCTTTGCGCAGGATCAGGTTATAGGCATCTTCAATATGCAGGCCGGCGAGGCTGCGCAGAAGATCGTAGGGTGCAAGCAAATCCTGGATATTGAGCAGCGTCACGTCCCACGGCTCGGCCTGCGTGGAGAGCGTGGACTTCAAGGCGTCGGCGGTACTGCGATGGCCACCCCCGGCGTGGTGGAAGACAATCGTGATCTTACGCAATCGTCACCTGCTTCATATTCATGAGTCTCATTTCGACGAAGGCTCCGATTTTGATGGCTCGCTGTTCGTCAGCTGACAATGCTTTCGTACTCGGCATCCTGGTCCGAATCGTGGTGCAGTGCCGCTTCATCGGCGAGTTCCGGGAGCGGGGAATCCAACTCGCGCTCTTCTCCGAAGTCCGGGCCGGAAGGCTCGATGTATTCGCGGATCTGAACGCCCGAGACATCGATGGTGATGTATGTCAGCTTGGAGTCGACCCATCCGCCGGAGTTGTAATAGCTGATTCCTTCGCGCTCTTGCTGCATGGCGGCGTGGGTATGGCCGCAGAAAATGCGGTCGACTTTGCGGAGGCGAGCGTGGAAGAGCGCTCCCGAAGCGACTTTCGGCGACATACGCAGCCAGCGTGTGTTCATGCGATCGATCAGGCGAGTGATGGGTTTGCCTTTCAGATCGAGGCGCTGCAACTGCAAATAAAGGATGGTGCCGAGATAGCTGAGGCGGACGCTATTGATCCCGAAGCGATCGAACTGGTGACCGTGGATGGCGAGATGCTTTTTGCCATCGAACTCCCAGGCGTACTCCTGATAAACCTCGATGCCGACCAAGTGCGACATGATGTCGGAGAGACCCTGATCATGGTTGCCTTCGACCCAGACGACTTCAATTTTTCGCTTAGGGTTCGAGAGCTTACGGATAAGGCCGAGAAACTTCCAGTGTTCTTTGGTGAGCCTGCCGAAATTGAGGTCGGCAAAGATGTCGCCCAGAAGAATGAGACGACGGAAGCGGGCCTGTTTGAGGAGGCTGGTAGCCTCGCGGGCGTGGCTGCACTCCGCGCCCAGGTGGACGTTGGAGAGGACCAGCGTATCGTAGACGGGCGGATCCATTGCTACAGAAATACACGAGTTGTGTTACGGAGCTATGAAATCCCGGTAAATGTCGGATTAATTAGTAACTGCGAAGGTAACTTTGGAGTGTTGCAGAAAGACGTAGGCGAGCTACGTCTCTACTTCGCAGGGGGGACGTATTGCGCGGGCGCGGCGGCGCCTTCTCCGAAGAAATACTGCTCCATCTGCTTCACGATCGCTTCCTGATCCTCGCGGCGGGCCGGATTCAGGCGATATTCGTTGAGCAGCATTTTGCAGAACTCCACCCAGCCATTCCAGGCCTGCTGGGAAACGTTGTCGTAAATCTTCTTGCCAAAATCGGTGTCGAAAGGCGGCTCATCGAGGCCGGGGAGCTCTTGTTTCAACTTCACGCAGAAAACGGTGTGTGCCATGGATTGTCCTGCAAAAATTATCTCACAGGATGGATAAGGGGAGGGCGGAGGTGAAGCGTAGAGACGTAGCTTGGCTACGTCCCTACGACGCTGAATTTTTTACGGGTTTGGAGGCGTGTTGGGGGTGGGAGTTCCACCATTGGGTTGCGCTGCATTAGGATTCGTAGGATCCGACGGATTGGGTGCCGTTCCCGGAGTGGTATTGGTGGTGCCGTTGCCTGGGGTCTCTCCGGGGATTGGAGCGGTCGTCGTACTCGGTGCCGGGGTTGCGGTTCCGGGAGTCGGAGTGGCCGTCCCCGGAGTCGGAGTCGCGGTTCCGGGCGTACCCATCGAGCCGTTGCCGTTCATTCCGCCATTCGTCGTGCCGGTGGAAGGCGAAGTTCGACCGGCGGTTCCCGGATTTCCCATTTGGCCGGAGGGACTGCTGCCGGCTTGGCCGGCGCCCGCGCCCGCTGAACCTGCCGATCCTGCCGCACCGCCGGATTGCGGAACCTCAGATGCGGCCAATTCTGCGACGAGAATCGTGGAGCCTGTTGCGAAGCGCTCCGGTTGGACCTGAACTGCTGCCAGCGGAGCCGCAGTGGTCGGCCACTTTTGTCGCGCTGCTAACCTGAAATGCCTTCCCTGCATCGGTGCCCGCCGTTGTGGCGGTGCCGGTGCTTGAACTGCTCATCGCGCCGGTTTGAGCGCTGGTCTCTGAACCCATGGAAGCGCTTCCCATCGATCCGGAGGTGGCTTGGCCTTGTACTTCAACCTCGCTGCCTACCAGGGTGCGAAGCGTATCGGTGCTCCCGACCAGCATGTAGGTAGTGCCGCTTTGTTCATCCGTCAGGGAGAATTTTCCGGAGGACGCCGAGCCGGCGAGACAGCCTTTGAGGGATGCGGAGCCGGGAGTCACTTGATTGGTAGCGCCGGCTTGGCTAGTGGCGGCGCTGCTGGTTTGGCCGGTTTGTCCGGCGGGGCTCGAATCTGAAGTTCCGGTCTGCGAACTTGGGCTGGTGGTACCTGTATCCTGGGCGGCGACCCACGACCCGGCAAGGAGCAGACTGGCAAATAACATCCACCTCGATTTCATCTTCATGACTATCACTGCCTCCAAAAGAGTCTTCACGCGCACGACGCGTCAATGTGGAGTCTAGGGGTTGCCGGTCAAGAGGAAAATCCGGTGGAAGCCTGAGGGATGCAGGGTGGGTTCGGGTACAGCGAATTTGCGCACCTTAGGAAGTTATTACGCGATGGGCTAGGCGGAGCGGCGCCGATGGCTCGTCTTGGATGCGCGAGAGTAGCAATGCGTGCCATTGGAACGGCCGAGCGAAACTGCGAGCTCTCTCAGGCTCAATCGTTCCTTCCGGATTTTAGACCAGCTTGGTCTTGGATAAGGGCATTTCACGAATGCGCTTGCCGGTGGCGGCGTGGATCGCATTGTAAAACGCTGGTGCAATGGGCGGTAGGCCGGGCTCTCCTACTCCGGCGGGAGGAGCCTCGCTGTCGATGATGTACACGCTTGTATGTTTGGGCGCGCTGCCCATGCGAACGAGTTGATAGCTGTCGAAGTTGGTTTGGTCAACCACGCCGCCGGTTACAGTGATTTCGCTGAGCAGGGCGAGGCTTGCGCCGAAACTGGCGGCGCCTTCGAACTGGTTACGAACATTGTCGGGTGCAATGACTGTTCCGGCGTCGACGGCAGTCCAGACGTTGGGAATCTTCACCCGGCCCTTGGCATCCAGTTGGACTTCGACGATGGTGGCGACGTAGGTGAGGAAGCTGCGATGGGCGGCGATCCCAAAACCGTGACCGTTGCCGGTGGGGCGCTTTGCCCAACCTGATTTTTCGGCGACGACTTCCACTACGCGGCGAAGCCGGGCGGTGTCGAGCGGATAGCGCTTCTGTTCGTCCTGCTCGTCGGGCTTGTATTCCAAAGGAACAATGCGTGACGGGCCAATCAAGTCGAGAAGGTATTCGACGGAATCGCGGTTGGCGGCGTTGGCGAGTTCGTCGGCGAAAGAGTGAATGGCGAAAGCATGATAAACGTTAGCTACACTGCGCAGCCATCCGATGCGCACGTGGGCGTCGGCGGGACCGTTTTCGGCGCGGTGGTTGGGGATGTCGAACGGAAGATTGTTCCAGCCGAGGCCCATTTCGTCGTCGGCGTATTGCGCGCCTTGTACGAAGGTTGAGGCGATGGGCGGATAGACGGTGCGTTGCAGCCATGCGGTAGGCTTGCCATCGGGCGCGACCGAAGCTTTCAAGTACATGGCGGCGACGGAATGGAAGAAGTCGAACTGGATGTCATCGGTGCGAGTCCAGACAACTTTCACCGGTTTGCCCAGCTGCTTGGAGAGAACAGCGGCTTCGGCAACCTGATCGGGTTTGGACTTCCGGCCGAAGCCTCCACCGAGCAGGGTGACGTGGCAAGTGACATCTTCTTTCTTTATGCCCAATACGCCGGCAATAGTTTCCTGAACCGCTTGCGGATTCTGGGTGGGCGCCCAAGCGATGACTTTGCCATCGCGATATTCGGCGACCGCGACTGGCGGTTCCATGGAAGCGTGTGCAAGATGCGGAGTGTAATAATCGGCCTCAAAGATCTTTCCGCCTTTAGCAAATTCGGCGTCGACGTTGCCGATGTTACGAACAACTTTGCCGGGCTGGCGCGAGGTCGACTCCAAAGTCTTGCGGAATTGCGCAGAGTTATAGGTTGAGTTGGGACTGGTGTCCCAATCGATCTTCAAAGCTTTGCGGCCTTGAAAAGCCGACCAGGAGTTGTCTGCGATGACGGCGACTCCGCCAAGAGGTTGAAATTGGCACGGCGGCTTGAACGGCGGAATGGTCAGTGTCTGCTTGACGCCGGCGACCTTGAGCGCGTCCTTGTCGTCGTAGGACTTTACTTTTTGTCCCAGCACGGGCGGATGTTCGACGGAGGCGTAGACCATGCCGGGCATGGTGGCATCCATACCGAAGATGGCTTTGCCGGTAACGATGTCGGGGAGATCGAACAGGGCGTTGTCTTTGCCGATGTAGCGCCACTCCGAGCGATTCTTGAGCGGGACGCTATCTTTTTTGGGGACGGGAAGTTTCGCGGCGGCAGATGCGAGATCGCCGTAACCGAGTTTGCGGGCGCTAGCTTTGTGAATAACAAATCCAGGCTCGGTAGCACATTCTTTTTCAGAAACATTCCACTGCTGGGCTGCGGCGGTGATGAGCATGGCGCGGCCGACAGCACCGACTTGCCGCATTTGATCGAAGAAGCTGCGAACCGAGTGCGAGCCGTCAGTATCCTGATCGCCGAAACGAGGATCACCGATGGCCTGGTCGATTTTTACTTTGGACCAGTCGGCATCGAGTTCGTCGGCGACTACGAGCGGTAGCGAGGTGCGGCTACCAGAGCCCATTTCCGAGCGATGGGCGACGATGGTGACCGTGCCGTCACTGGCGATGCCGAGAAAGATATCTGGCTGGAAGTCCGCTGCGGTTGAGGAGGCCGCGTTGGCCCAGAGCGGTTGGGGAACGAGGTGAACGCCGAGCACAAAGGTTCCGGCTGCGAATGCGCCTTGGAGAAATCCGCGACGGCTGACATTTTCAATCGGGTTCATGCCAACTCCTTCGCGGCATGGTGAATCGCCGCCCGAATGCGTTGATAGGTACCGCAACGGCAAAGATTGCCGGACATGGCGTCGTCGATTTCCTGGTCGCTGGGGTCGTGATTTTGATTGAGGAAGGCGAT
Source organism: Terriglobales bacterium (assembly GCA_963700175.1). Classification (GTDB taxonomy): domain Bacteria; phylum Acidobacteriota; class Terriglobia; order Terriglobales; family Acidobacteriaceae; genus DASVWZ01. Next base: position 1,211,546 of record CAVOWN010000015.1, on the reverse strand, counting down.
GGCCTGCATGATTTGGCCGGTCTGACAGTATCCGCACTGCGGAACTTTGATTTCCATCCAGGCTTTCTGCACCGGATGCAAGCCGTTGGCGGAGATGCCCTCGATGGTGGTTATGCTGGCACCGTTGACTTCTTTCATGGCAACCGAGCAGGAGCGCACTGCGTCGCCGTTCAGGTGAACAGTACAGGCTCCGCAGAGGGAGACGCCACAGCCGAACTTGGTGCCGGTGTATCCCGCGACGTTGCGCAGGTACCAGAGCAAAGGCATGTCGGGTGAGCCGTCGTGAGTTTTTTCCACGCCGTTGACTTTGAAGCGGACCATTTTCCCTCCAGTTACGGCCAGACGGAGTTAGTTGAGATCGGTCTAATCCTAGTAGCTCTGGGGCGGTCTCTTCAAGGGGCGTTGAGGGAAGCGTGTGTTTGCGACGCGATTTGGTGGGCCCGCTAGGATTTGAACCTAGAACCAACAGATTATGAGTCTGCTGCTCTAACCGTTGAGCTACGGGCCCGCTGGGTGCTTTCAGCATTCTACTGAAAATCGGCATATCGGGTCCCCACTACGATGTGCAGCATTTCGTATGGGACGGACTCACCTCGGTTGAACATGTGGGAAAAACATTTCGAAGAGCTACCTGAAGGGGCTCACGAGGCAAATCCCGCTTAGGGCTTCTGCCCGCGCCGATTAATTTTAAGGTCCGATCCTCCGGGAAGCCCTGCTCTTCCCAAAACATCGCTCAGGCTGGCGGGCTCCTTCTGACGCTCTTTGCTATGACACTATCCGTAACACGAGCAGTAACAAAATGTTACTGCCGATGTTACTGATCATGTCACTGCACCCGGTGATCTGCCATCGCTCCTGCGCACGGCACGCCCCGCGCGCATGGTAAAGATTTCAATCAAGTTTTCCGCCGGGAAGCTGCTTTTCTCGGCTCCCGAAACTGCGCGCCAGCTGCCATTCCACTCCGCGGGAATGACAAGTTCTGATGTGAATCAGAGCTTCTTAGTGGGTAAAGGCTATGTTCAGACCGGTCGTAAAGATGACGTTGTTCTTCTTGGTGCCTTCGGGAGGATTGGTGACGTAGATATCTCCGAAGGCGTTCTGCCAGCCCAGCCACTTGCTGATTTTAGTAATGGTGCCGAAGTTAAAGGTGGCGCGGTATTGGCTGGTGTCGTCAAGGTCGGGGAAATAGTATCCCTTTTCGGAGATGATGGTCGAAGCACCGAGCTTATAAGTCAGTTCCTCGCCGAGAGTAAGCGCGGCGAAGCTATTGGTGATGGTGTCGTAATCTTCGTGGGTATAGTTGATACCGCCAAGCAGATCGAGGGTAGTGCGGGGTCCCTTAATCAAATGGTAGCCGAGGCCGCCGCCATAGATGCCGCGCAAGTTGAGTTGCTGGAGTTCATCGGTCTGAAAGTCGGCGGCCACAAAGGCGAAGATCCGCGGCCTCAGATTATGGCTGTAGCGAATGCCTCCCTGGATGGTGTTGGCGGTGGTTGACGGCGCCGCACCAGGCTCGTTGTTCGTGGCATACACCGAAGTGACATAGAGGGTGGAGTCATCGGTGGTGGTTTTGCGGTCGGCATTAATGGCGAGACTTAGGCTCTCAGTTTCACTGTTGCCTCCGGTCAGACCGAAGCCGATGTTGGCGCCGCCGAGCCAACCACGGGTAAACGGCGGATGCAGAGACTTCTCGTAGGCGGCTTCTTCGTCGGCGTTGCGCACGGTGACGATGTTGCTGGTCTGGTTGGTGACGGTGCCGTTGTTGGCGGTGGTGACAGTGATCTGGTTATCAGAGGAATTGACGGTCCCCAGTGCGGCCTGGCCGTTAGAGAAATCGACGTGCAGAGGCTCGGCGGCATGGATCTGGTCGACCGCGTCCATTTTGAGAGTAATTTCTCCGGCGTAGTCGGTCTTAATGACCAAGGTCTTGCCGTCGGATTTGGTGATGGTCCCGGAAAGGTGGTCGCCATTTTTCAACGTGACCTGATCGGCGAAGGCGCCGATGGCAATGGCCGGGACGACAAGAAGAGCTAGCAGGATGCGGTGATTCATGATTTCCCTCGACGATGAAATTTCCGCCGGAAGCGGACAGAGCTTAGCAGTTGCGTGCACCACAGGCGGGCCAGATAACGACACCTGAAGTTCTGAATTGTGATCGATTAGCGAACAACGATTATCGCCGCTCGGCCCTTGAAACCACAAGTGCGGTTGCACGGAGGATGCTCCTACAGGATCACCCTCGTACATCGTATGGCGAAGCAGCGCCATCGAAGGCGTATTGAGGAAAGGTGGAGTAATGAGAAAACCGATTTTCATCAGCGGAGCGGTCTTGTTGTTTGCTATCGGAGCGTGGGCACAGCAAGACGCCAACTCCAGCCAACAGGCGCCCGCCGACAACACGACGGTAAACCAGCGCGACCGGAATTCGGCAAGCCCGACGGCCGATCAGCAGAAAGAAAACCAGCCCGACCGGCAAGTGACGCAGCAGATTCGCCGCGCGATAGTCACGGATAAGTCGCTCTCAACTTACGGACACAACGTGAAGATCATCACGCAAGACGGAATGGTCACTTTGAAAGGGCCGGTACGTTCGGACGACGAGAAGCAAGCCATTGAGGCCAAAGCGAAGCAGATTGCCGGCGCAGACAAGGTCACGGACGAGTTAGAAGTCGCGCCCAAGAATTAAAACGAACGATAACCGTTACTTAAAAGGAGCCAAGCATGGCAGGTAAGAACACGGCGGCATTTGGAATCTATAAAGATCGGACCAGCGTGGAGAACGCAGTGGATGCACTGCGTCAGGCAGAATTTCGGAATACCGATATCTCGGTGCTCTTCCCGGAGAACCAGGGGACCAAGGACTTTGCCCACGAGAAACACACCAAGGCTCCGGAAGGAGCGGCGGCAGGCGTGGGATCGGGCGCGCTCGTCGGCGGGACACTGGGTTGGCTGGCGGGCATCGGGGCGCTCGCGATTCCCGGCGTAGGACCGCTGATTGCCGCAGGGCCGATTGTGGCCGCACTGGCTGGAGTGGGTGTGGGTGGAGCGATCGGCGGCGTGGCTGGAGCGCTGATTGGCATGGGCATTCCGGAATATGAAGCCAAGCGTTATGAAGGCCGGATCAAAGAAGGCGGGATTTTGCTTTCCGTGCATTGCGACGACTCCAAATGGACTAAGAAGGCGAAGGAGATCCTGGAACAGACGGGGGCTGAAGACGTGTCCTCGACGGGCGAATCGAGCGCGGATTTTTCGAAGACCGACAAGCCCATGCAGCGGGCGAGCTAAGTCGGGGTCGTGAGTTCCTAAAGGAGGAGCGATGAGTATCTGGACAGTTTTGTTTGTGGTTTTGTTGATTGCATGGATCGGGGGCTTTACGGTGTTCCATGTGGCAGGCGGTCTGATTCACCTGTTGCTGGTGTTCGCCGTGATCTCGTTGATATTGCACTTCGTTTTAGGCACGCGAACGGCCTAACCGGGCCACTATAAAGACGTGTCACCCAGCCTGCCCTGGAAAACCTTCTGGGCAGGCTTATTTGTGCTGAGTTGAGGCCCATTATGAAACGCTAAGTGCCGTATTTCTAAAGGGTCTGGCGGCGGTTACCGAAGTTTCCAAAAAACCCTGCAAATGATTGTTAAATAAGACATTAGCTGATATTTCTGGGAGGCTGAAGTGTTTACACTTTGTCGGTGTTGACGAGGGAAATGAGTCGCGATACTCAGAACTGGAACGAGATGGCCGCCCCGGCGCAGATTTTCATTGGCCTGGTGGTCGTGGTGGGGACGGCGGTGCTTGTCTACGGAGCCGTGCACCAGACGAGCAAGAACATCGCCGAGTTCATTTGTTATCTGGGAATTGCCATCCTGGCCTCGAGGCTGAAGGTCAATTTACCGGGAATCACCGGCACCATGTCGGTCAATTTCCTGTTCATTCTGCTGGGCATTCTGGAACTAAGTTTCTCCGAAACGCTGACCTTAGGCTGTTTGTCGATTCTGATCCAATCGCTGTACCCGGAACGCCCCAATGTCGTACAAGCGACATTTAACGTATGCGCTGGGGCGTTTTCGACGGCGCTGGCATATTTCGTTTATCACTACTCTGGATTTGAGGCGATCGTGGACAGCCGCCCGCTGTTGCTGGGAGTGGCTGCGACGACGTACTTCATTGCCAACACCGGTTCGATCGCGGTAGTGATTTCACTCACCGAAGGGCGGTCCCTGAAGCGGCTTTTCACCGAGTGCTATCTGTGGTCGTTTCCCTACTATTTGGTGGGCGCTGGAATCGCGGGAATGATCGGCTGGTTCAACCGGAAATTCTATTGGGAAACCTCGCTGCTGTTGATTCCCATTATTTATCTGATTTACCGGTCATACCGGCTGTATCTGGGCAAGCTGGACGATGAGAAGCGGCATGTGGAGGAGATGGCCAATCTCCATCTGCGGACCATTGAGGCGCTGGCGCTGGCCATTGAGGCGAAAGACCAGACCACGCACGATCATTTGCAACGGGTGCGGGTGTATGCGACGGAAGTGGCCAAACATCTGAAGATCGACGGGGGCGAACTGGAAGCGCTGCATGCGGCCGCATTGTTGCACGACATCGGCAAACTGGCGGTACCGGAGCACATCATTTCGAAGCCGGGAAGGTTGACCCCGGAAGAGTTCGAAAAGATGAAGATCCATCCGGTGGTAGGGGCGGAGATTCTGGAACGGGTGCGCTTTCCGTATCCCGTGGTGCCGATCGTCCGGGCGCACCATGAGAAGTGGGACGGCACCGGGTATCCGCTGGGACTGAAGGGCGAAGAGATTCCGATTGGGGCGCGCATTCTTTCGGCGGTGGACTTTCTGGATGCGCTGGCCTCGGACCGGCAATACCGGCGTGCGCTGCCTCTCGAGGAAGTCATGCAGCGCTTGTCAGCCGAAGCAGGCAAGTCGTTTGACCCGAAGGTGGTCGAAATACTCAAGAAGCATTACGCGCAGTTCGAGAAGATAGCGGTATCGAAGGCCTTTCACGAAGAGCCGTGGTTGCTTTCGACGGAGGTTAAGATTGAACGGGGACTGGCGCCGGCGGCTGGATTTGAGGACACCGCGGTGAAGGACACTCCGGGGCGGGAGAACAATTTTCTTTCGTCGATCGCCGCCGCCCGGCAGGAGGCGCAGACACTGTTCGAGCTTAGCCAGGACCTAGGAGCCTCGCTGGCTCTAGGCGAGACGCTGTCAGTTTTCTCGGTCAAGCTGAAACCGCTGGTGCCTTACGACGCAATCGCAATTTATATCCGGCGCAACGAAGAACTGATCCCCGAGTATGTGAACGGCGACAACTTCCGGCTATTTTCATCCTTGCGCATTCCGCTGGGGCAGGGATTGTCGGGATGGGTGGCGCAAAACAAGAAGCCGATTATCAACGGAAATCCATCGGTCGAGCCAGGATATTTGAACGATGCTTCGAAGTTCAGTACCTTGAGTTCGGCTTTGGCGGTACCGCTCGAAGGGGTGATGGGAGTGGTTGGGGTGCTGGCGCTTTATCGCAGCGAGCGGGATTCGTTCACCTCGGACCATTTGCGGATCATCCTCGCCATCAGTTCGAAAATGGCGTTGTCGATTGAGAATGCTTTGAAGTATCAGCAAGCGGAAAGCTCGGCGACCACCGACTATTTGACCGGGTTGCCGAATGCCCGTTCCCTGTTTCTGCAACTCGATCGCGAACTGGCGCGGTGCAAGCGTGATAAGACAACGCTGAACGTCATGGTTTCAGACATGGACGGATTCAAGCAGGTGAACGACCGTTTTGGCCATCTGGAAGGAAACCGCGTGCTGCGCCTGTTTGCGCAGGCGATGAAAGAAAGCTGCCGCGAGTACGATTATGTGGCGCGCATGGGCGGGGACGAATTTGTGGTGATCGCGCCGGGCCTTCCGGCGGATGCAGCGGAAAAAAGAGCGGACCAACTACGGCAACTGGCGAGACAAGCGGGAATCGATGTATGCGCCGAAGACATACTGTCTTTGAGCACCGGTCAAGCGGTCTATCCCGATGACGGGACGGACGCGGAAGAACTGCTGGCGGAGGCGGACCGCCGCATGTACATGGAAAAACAGCAGCAGCCCAGCAAGAAAAACCGGCGGCAGCACGCCCGTTCGAAGTGCCGGCTGACGATTGAAATGATTCCGGACCTCGGCGAGGGCCCCATATTTGGACATGTCACCGACGTGAGCCTGGGTGGATGCTTTGTAGAGACCAGCGCGATCCTGACTCCGGGTTCGAAGGTGAAGCTAGTCTTCTCAATCGATGACGGCACCCTGGATGCGGAGGGGAACGTGGGGCGAATTGACCCAGGTGTGGGCTTGTCAATCTTGTTCCGGGAGTTGGGGCGCGAAGGCAAGGACAAGATGAACCGGATCCTCGATTTCGTGCAGAAGAAGAGCGATCTCTACGATAGTAACTACCTGGAAAAGCTGATGAAACGCTAGGGGATCTCCGATTAAGTGGCCTGTGAAGGCATTCACCACAGGGCACAAGGGGTGCGCAGGAGCTCTTGGGGACTTAATCCGAACTTCACGAGGCAGGTTCCGGCGTTATTGGTAGGCAGTAAGAAACCGCGGAGCGCGGCTACTTTCTGCCGGGATGCGCCTCACCCTTGGAGGAGAAGACCGAATAAGGCCATTCGTCGGGTTTTGCAGGCAATGGTACAGCCGCGGTTAAACTGGGCTTGGAATTCCAATCGGCTGGCGCAGGATGGATGCACCAGATGTTTCCCGGCTCGTCGAGCGCCACACCAATCAGAAACAATTTGCCGCTGCCGCCGATCGCGACACAACTGACTACGGTCCCGGTCGAGCATGTTCCGCCGGGAAGTTCATCCAATGAGATGCGGAAGCCCGGTTCCAACGGGCGTGTAAGGCGGATTCCGCAGCCGTCGGTATTGATCACTACGGTGTGACAATGTTCGGCAAAATGCGGCGCAGTTTCCAGGCTGCTGATGCGAAGCGGAATCTGAGCGCGCAGCCGTGTGCTGCGGCGCTGTGTCTCGTAGGATTCAGATTCAGAAGTCATAGAGAATCTCTAAGTATTCTACGAGCGAAGACCTGATTCCCGGCGGACAATGGCAGGCGGCTGAAACGGAAGTAACCATGCTTCGCCAAAACGGGCCCATGGAGCCTTATCCGGGGCTTGAAGCGCAGACTAATAGAAAGAAAGTGTGCCCATGAGGCGGGCCCGGCCGACAGCGAAGGAAAACATCCAAAGGCCCAAGGGCAGGAGGATGACCGCGAAAAGACAAAGAAACCTGATTTCCGGAGCCAAAGAGGATATATCCGCGCCTTCCAGCAATGCCATGCGCATGGCGGTAAGCGAATGCGTCAGCGGAATAAATGTGGACAGGTTGCGCAGAGGCGCCGGAAGAGTAGTTACGGGGAACAGTGTTCCAGTCAGGAACCAGGCCCCCGAACCAAAGAGCCAAAGAACCGCGGACCCTTTCTGGATCGCGATCTGCAAGGCTGCCGCGATCATGCCGATGGCGACGACGACGACCAGCGACAATCCGAATATCAGGAGGCAGGCTGGCAAGTTGGCGGCGGGCGGAGGCGTTCCCATCAGGAAGAAACCGAGTCCGAGGTACAAGATAAATTGAACCATCCCGACAACGAGCGCAGAGGCTGCACTCAAAATCACAATCGTGGGCGCGGACGTCGAGCATGTCATCAAGACTTCCAGAGTGCCCGACTGCTGGGCATCCTGCACCACGCGGACGAAGCCGCGAATCGCCAGGAGCAGGAACGTATACATGCCGGTGCCGACCACCAGGAATGGAAAATAGCTCATTCCATCCGGACGGAATGCCGGGCCGATGGAGCGCGACAAGTAGTAGAAGGCGGCCAATTCGACGAGCGTGCCGGCGGTGGCGAGGAAGAAGCCGGCGCGATAGCGGACGGCGGTGAGAAGATCACGGCGCAGGATTGCGAAAAGCTTGTCAGGAATCGCGCTGAGATTCATCGCCCACTCCCGACCGCGGCGAGGGCCGAGTTTGCTGGCTCGCCGGTGACTTCAAGATACACAGATCGCAGTTGTTGGGAAGTGAAGCGACCCAGGGTTGCGTGTTCTAACAAGCGGCCTTGTTGGAGAATGGCGACCGAATCTGCCAGAGCAGCGGCCTCGTCGAAATTGTGGGTCGCAACAATCACTGTGGCGCCTTCATCTCGCAGAGCCTTGATGGAATCCCAGAAGTCGACGGCAGCGGCCGGGTCCAGACTGCGGGTCGGCTCATCCAGTAGAACTACGGAAGGACCCTTCAACAGCGCACGGGCGATCCCGAGCTTCTGATACATGCCGGTCGAGAACTTCATCGCGAGGAGGTCTGACTGCTCATGGAGGCCGACCTGGGAGAGTAGTTGATCGATTCTGGCGTTCCGCTGGCTACGGGGAACATCGTCCAGCGCAGCGAAGAAGTCGAGATTTTCGCGGGCCGAGAGGCGCGGGAAGAACGACCGTTCACTCGCCACGACGAAGCCGACACGCTTGCGAATGGCGGCGCCCGCGGTACGCGTGTCGTGACCACCAACCATAACTCGGCCTGCGTCGGGCAGCAGCATGGTCGAGATGAGCTTCAACAAAGTTGTCTTGCCGCTTCCGTTTGGGCCCAGGAGCGCCAAGACCTCGCCGGGCGTTACCCCGATGGAGACTTCGCGCAACGCGTAGGTTGGCAGGCCCCGGTTGAACAGGAGGTGGCCCCGGCGGAAGATTTTGCTGACGGACTCGAAGTGAATGGTGTCCATCTTTGGTCAATAGAAAATCGGGTATTGAACGTATTGCGCCCTCGACCACCTGTATTATATGGTCGGCGGGCAGGTCCCCCTCCTGACTGCCTTTGTTCATTGCAGCCGATTTTTTCTCTCAGGAATGTCGACAACAGCGAAGCCACGACCGATGCAGGCCGCGTCAGCCGAGCGCGAACGGCCACCATGTCCCGGATTGCATCCGGAATTCGATCTGCTCGCAGCATGTTGCGCAAGCGCGTGGCGTCCCACTGAACATGGAAATGTCGAGCGATTACTGTGCTCGGAATTACATTGGGAGAAGCTGCTTCGAACCGCCGAGCACCACGGGTTGACTTCCCTTTTGCTGGAATGCCTCGAAGTTTCTTCCCGCCATGTGCCGCGTGAAGTCATGGACGCATTGCGCTCAAGTTACCTGCAGAATGCTTACCGGAGGCTGTGGTTTGGGCACGAGTTGGGCCGGATCATCGAAAACCTACGGTCCGCAGGAGTCAAAGTTCTGGCGCATAAAGGGCCGACGTTGTCCGTGATGCTCTATGCGGACGTTGCGCAGCGTCAGTTTCACGATCTCGATTTCCTGGTCATGCCGGGTGACGTCGCCAAGGCGACAAACACTCTGCGCATCATGGGCTACCAGCCCGACATGGAATTGGAGGCACGGGCGGAGAAGGCCTGCCTCCGGTCAGGATACGAACAGGTCTTTCATTCGTCGCACGGAAAGAACCTTCTGGAAGTGCAATGGCGGATCCTTCCCCGTTTTTATGCGATTGATTTCGAGATGAGGAAGATGTTTGCGCGGTCGCAGGACATCAAAGTAGGAAACCAGTTGTGCACGGCGCTTGGCTCGGAGGACTTGCTGCTGGCCTTGTGCGTTCATGCAGCCAAGCATGTGTGGACACAAATGTCGTGGTTGCGGGACATTACCCAGCTCACCGTAGTCCGGGGACTTGATTGGGATTTCATTGCACGAGAGACGGCGCGACTGGGAATTCGACGAATTGTGGCTTTGAATTTTCTGCTGGCCGATCGGCTCTTCGAGTGCGGCGTGCCGAAGCATATTGAACCATGGGCGGGCGACCCTGCCACCCACGCTCTATTGCCGGAACTCATGGAGATTATGCAACGAGGCGTGGCTTACCAGACGGAATCCTTCGCGTACTTCCGGCTGATGATGCGGCTGCGGGAACGACGACGAGACCGGATGCGCCTGCTTTGGCGACTGGCATCGACTCCGGGAATTGGGGAATGGAAATCGGTCCGGCTGCCCGGCGTGCTTTTTCCCATGTATTCCCTGGTGCGGGTTGGCAGGTTGGCAAAGCGCCTGAGCGTTGCTCCCTAGGCGTTGGCAGCGTTCTTGTGTGCGCGTTTCAGACCGGCGGCCAGACCCTTCTCAACCGCTTCCGCATATCTTGCGTGGTCCATAGCAGACATGGTGGCGGCGGCGATTCCGCCGGGAGTAGTCGCCTCAATGAGCAGGTCGCCGAGCGGCGTTTGCCCTTCTCTCCAGGAAATAATGCCGTCCGCCAACGCGTGGGCGGCGGCTTGCAGCGAGGTTTTGCGATCGAGTCCCAGCTTTTGACCGGCGGCAGCGAGCACGGCCAGCGCATGGTATCCGTGGCTGCAAGAATAGGTGACGGTAAATGCGTCGAACTTAGACTCGGGAATCTCAATGATTGCGCCGACACTGGAGAAAAATCTTGTGACCTCCCGGCGTGCGGCCAGAGGGAGATCTCGTTCAAAAGCCAGACCAGTCAGGCCATCGCCAGTTCGACAAGTGGGGCTTGGCATGGCCCGTGCCCAACGGACAGGCGGACCAAGGCTGGCGCGAAGTTTAGCGAAAGGAATTCCGGCGGCAAGACTGATTGCGGTCAATGATCGCTTTATCGGAGCGATTTCTTTCAGCAGGGGCGTGACGGAGGTAGGCGGGATGGCGATAATTAGCAGACTCGCTTGGGACGCAGCGTGTCGCAGGTCCGTTTCTATCGCAATTCCGTGGCGTTTTTTCAAGTCTCTTAACGTTTCGGGATTTCGACCATGTACGATGATTGGCGCTTTGTATTTTGCCATCCTCAGCCCCGCCAGTAGTGCTGACGCGATGCGTCCGCTGCCGATAAAGACGGTGGCCTTCATGACATTTCCCCGCACGCCCGGCCGGCGGCCTCGATCAATGCCGCCACATCGGATTCCGTGTGGACGGTAGAGATGATCCAGTGCAGCCCGTTGGATGGCGTCATATAAATGCCATGGTCGAGGAGACGGTGAACGAAGCGCGAATAACGTGCGGTGTCCACGTAGGTGCAATAGTCGCGGTAGTGGTGGATGGCTTCGCGCTCGGTGAAGTAAATTTGAAACATGGGCCCGAAGCCTTGCACAATGGCATGTATGCCGTGGCGACGGAAGACTTCGCGCAGTCCGGCGATGGCCTGATCTCCAATGGCATGGAGTCTCTTATGGGCGCCATCGCTGGCCAGCAGATCGAGGTTCGCGGCAATCACTTTCATGGTGAGCCGGTGGCCGTTGAATGTGCCGTAGTGCAAGACCATATTTTCCGACGAGCTCAAGCGATCGAGAATGGCTCGCGGGCCCGCGACCGCTCCGACAGGGAACCCGGCACCGAGCGCTTTGCCGAAGGTGCTGAGATCAGGATTGATCCCGTAATACTGCTGGCATCCACCGGGAGCATAACGAAATCCGGTGACGACTTCATCGAGAATCAGAAGGACGCCATGATTGCGGGTCAATTCGCACAGCTTCTGGAGATAGCCCGCGCGCGGAGGGATACAGCCCATGTTGGCCATGATCGGCTCAGTGATGACGGCGGCCAGTTCGTGGCCGTGTTGATGCATGATCCGTTCGATTGCTTCAACATCGTTCCACGGCGCCAGAACCACATCGTCAAATGTGGACGACGGGATGCCTTGCGAGTCGGGAATCCGCGCCGGATTTTCGGGCGTGCCCAGTTCCTCCGGGCGGTGGCTGTGCGCGTTCAGCAAGTAGGGATCGTACCAGCCATGATAGTGACCTTCGAACTTGAGGAATTTGTTGCGACCGGTATGAGCGCGGGCGAGACGTATAGCTAACATCGTCGCTTCGCTGCCCGAATTGGCGAAGCGTACGACCTCAGCGGAAGGAACCATGCGGCAGACGCGCTCAGCAGCCTCGACTTCAGCAGAAGTGGAGGCGGCGAAGTGCGCACCGGACGACATGGCCTGGTTGACGACTGATGCCAGACTCGGATGCGCATGGCCATGAATTAAGGCACCGAAGGACATCATGAAGTCGATGTACTCGTTGCCATCCGCGTCCCAAACATGTGATCCGCTGCCTTGTTCCAGAAAGATTGGGCCGGATTCGTAGACAGCCGCTCCGCGCGAAGGTGAATTCACGCCCTCCACCAAAGATTGCTGGGCGCGATCGAAGAGTTGGCGGGAGCGAGTTCGGGAACGAGTTTTCATTGCGCGCGACCACTGGCGCGGACGCCCGCGCCTACTTTGGTGCTGTTTATCCTGCGCCTGCCAAACCTCCGCCATCGACCACTAACGAAGTCCCGGTAACGAATGACGAGGCATCGCTTGCCAAGTAAAGCGCGGCCTGGGCAATCTCTTCGGGAGTGCCGACACGGCCCAGCGGACGCTTCGCCGAGTCCGCGAGAAAATCTGCGGCGGAGGCGGACAACTGTTGCGCTTCCTGGCGCAGCATGGCGGTATTGGTGTCACCCGGACAGATGCAGTTTACGCGAACCTTCTGCGAGCCGTGGTCGATAGCCATGGCTTTGGTCAGCAACACAACCGCACCTTTCGATGCGCAGTAGACAGCGGCCCGTGGGCCACCGGCGAGTCCCCAGCCAGATGAAGTGTTGACGATTGAGCCTCCGCCATTTTCTGTCATGATCGGAATGACTTCGCGACACATCAGATAAATGGCTTTGACGTTCACTGCCATCACACGGTCCCAGTCTGGTTCGCTGAGTTCGACGACGGAGGCGCGGCGAACGATGCCGGCGTTATTAAAGAGGATGTGGATCGCACCGAATTCAGCGACAGTCCTCTGAACCACGCGATGGCAATCGGAGGCGAGGGTCACGTCGGCAGGTTCGAAGATGGCGCGTCCGCCGGATTGGTATATTTCCGCGGCGACTTCTTGTCCGGCTTTCTGGTTTAGGTCAGTGATCGCGACTGCCGCGCCTTCGCGCGCGAAAAGCAGAGCGCTAGCGCGTCCGATGCCGGAGGCGCCACCGGTGATGAGAGCGACCTTATCAGTCAGCGGCTGTCGTGAGTCTTTCATCATTAAATGGCGGTCACTTGCCATTGGAACGTGCGGAACTCTGCGAGCCTGCTAAAGTCTCGCTCATTGGCTGTGATCACTCGAATGCCAAGTCGCGACGCGCTCATCGCGATCAGCGCATCGTTGGTCAGGCGTCCTTGACGGATGCTTTCATAATGATACTTCGTCGCCAAGCGGGACAAAACTTTCCCCGTCTGCGACCAGTCGCTCAGATTTGGGAAAAGAATTCGCTTTGCTTTATCAAAATCCCGCTCCAAACGTTCGACTACGTGGCGATCCCGATCTTTCGCTCCCGCATAGAGTTCCTCAAGTACGACCGAGCTCAGCCACAGGGGAGCACTGTTGGCTAACCGTCGCAAGGTCAGAGCCGCATCGTCACCCCGACGCAAGGCGGAAATGTAAATGGAGGAATCGAAGAGAGCGGGTTGCATTTACTCCCCAAGTACTCCGTAGACATCCTTAATGTCGATGCCGGTCTTCATGAAGCGATCAGTAGCTTTAAGGGCTAGGCGGTTGTTTTCGTGTTCCGCAATCGCCAAATCCAATGCGCGCTCGATGGTTTCTGTCTCGGTCTTGGCATGCAGGGCTTTCTGTGCCCGCCTGATCTTTATCGAATCCAGTTGGAAGTGTTTATGTGCTCGTTTTCGGGCGGTTGCCATGGCCGATGCTCCTGGGGCGTTTCTGCAATATTACAAGATGTACACGAATTATGCATCTATGTACACGTTGGCTGTCGGGAGGCGGTAATTTTAGAGATAGAAGGTGCTCTTACCGGCTCGCCAAGCCGCCTGCGATCTCGGCGCCGTCGATGGTGTAGACGTGACCGGTGATGTAGGCGGCATCGTCGGAAGCGAGGAACGCGAACAGGGCTGCGACTTCCTCAGGCTTGGCGTGACGGCGCAGGGGGACTTTGCGGTTTACTTCTTCCAGCATTTCGTCGGTGTATTCGGCGCGCTGCATGGGAGTGAGCACGTATCCCGGAGCAACGGCGCACACGCGAATTTTCGGCGCCAGTTCGAGCGCCATGGTTTTGGTCAGCTCAATCACCCCGGCTTTGGTGGTGTTGTAATCGGCATAGAAGGGCTGTCCGACCATGCCGTTGGTCGAGGCGGTCTGCAAAATCACGCCGCCGTCGCGTTCCCACATGTGGCGGGCAGCGGTTTGCGCCATATAAAACATGCCGGTGAGGTTCACCGCGATGATGTTGTCCCAATCCTGGGGAGTAATTTCGAGAAAGTTGTGGCGAATACTGATGCCGGCGTTATTGATGAGTACGTCGACGCCGCCCATGAGTTTTACCGCATCGTCAAACGCCGAGCGCACTTGGGACAAGTTGGAAACATCGGCGTCCACGGTGCCCGCGAGTTCTGGCAAGTCTTTGCGGATTCGCTGGCGTGCGGCAGCGTCGCGATCAAGCACTACGACGGCTGAACCTTCTTCCAGAAAACGAGCTGCGGTGGCCGCGCCGATGCCGCTGGCTCCGCCGGTGATGAGAACACGCTTGCTATCAAGGCCTCGCATGCATGATTCCTGGGGGGGCAAACCATGCGCTCAGCCCCGTTGAGCTGCAAGTATTTGCATCTTGACAGGCTCCAGTCTACCAGCAAGGATGGTGGGGCCTTGCTTTCGCTGGTGCTGGCCAGGGCGTTCGGCGGCACGGCTAGTTCAATCATCCAAGCGCTGCCGGATCTCGTTTGACACTTGGCATTCAACCCAGCCCTTAAAACGCCTTCGGCGATGGGCGAGGAAGCAATGGCCGTACCCAAGGAGGATATAACGTGCAAAACCATCGATATTTAATCCTATTCATTTCGGCTATCATTACGATCTTTGGATTTCTGACCGCAGCAACTTCCGTATCGGCGGCCACTCAGGAAAAGGTGCTCGCCAGCTTTGACGGTACTAACGGATTCATCCCCATCGCGGGTTTGGTCTTCGATGCATCCGGGAACCTATATGGCACTACTTTCAGCGGCGGCACCAATAACCTCGGCGCTGTTTTTGAGGTTGTGCATGGCCGAGGCGGTGAATGGACCAAACGTACGCTGTACAACTTCTGCTCGGCCACCGGCTGCGTTGACGGGACCAATCCTCAAGGGGGCCTGGTTGTGGACAAAGCGGGAAACTTATACGGCACGGCTGCCACCGGTGGGGGCAATGGCTTTGGCGCGGTCTTCGAACTAGTGAAGGGACGCCACGGCAAATGGAAAGAAAAGGTCTTGCACAATTTCAACTTCGACGGCGCCGACGGGTATTACCCCTTGTCCAGTTTGATTTTCGATTCAGCCGGCAACCTGGATGGTACGACCGAGTGGGGAGGCGCTTACAATTCCGGCACCGTCTTCAGCTTGACGAAAGTGGCCGGCCACGGATGGACTGAGCAAATCCTGTATAGCTTCAACGATAACGGCGAGGATGGTTATGCTCCTTATGCCTCGGTGATTTTCGATAAGGCTGGAAATCTGTATGGCACCACTGCGCTGGGCGGGGCTTCCGGCACAGGCTGCGGCGGCCAAGGCTGTGGCACGGTGTTTGAATTGACGCTGGGCTCTAATGGCAATTGGATAGAGGCAGTGCTTCACAGCTTCATGGACGATGGCAAAAGTGGATTCAAGCCTTGGGGCGGCGTGGTCATCGACGGATCGGGAAATTTGTACGGAACCACGAATGCCGGCGGACCGGTCAGCGCAGGCTGCGGAAATGGAGGTTGCGGAGTGGTTTTCGAGCTCACACCCCTGGGCGGCGGCAACTGGTCTGAGAAGGTCATCCACCACTTCCAGGACGACGGCTCGGATGGATACGGGTCAGTGGCTGGATTGGCGCTTGATGCAAAGGGGAATCTGTACGGCACGACGTATTACGGCGGAGCGTACAACGACGGCATAGCGTTCGAGGTGGTACCGGCAAAAAAACGGTGGACAGAGAAAGTGCTGCATACCTTCGACTGGAGCTTAACGGTAAAGGATGGATCCAGCCCTGGAAGCGGCCTGATCTTCGACTCGTCCGGGAACTTATACGGCACGACGGAGAATGGCGGCGATTACAATCAGGGCGCGGTTATTGAAATCACGCCTTAGCCGCATTCTTCCGGGCGTACTTTCTAGAACGGCTTGCCGCGGAAGAGCCAGACCAACTCGATGACCAGGATGACGACCACGGTCAGCTCAAGGAAAAATGCGCGACTCTGGTTGAACTGGTCGACCATGAAGCGATACAGCTCTTCGGCCGTCGTGACTTTCTGAGTTACCAGGTCCTTGTAGTCGGGTACGCCCACTTTCAACGCCGCTAGTTTGTACAAGCGGGCCGAAAACATATCGCTGAGGAACTTAATCGCGT
Organism: Terriglobales bacterium; assembly: GCA_963700175.1. Classification (GTDB taxonomy): domain Bacteria; phylum Acidobacteriota; class Terriglobia; order Terriglobales; family Acidobacteriaceae; genus DASVWZ01. The sequence continues at coordinate 1,195,160 of CAVOWN010000015.1, read as the reverse complement.
TGTCGGCATGCTCGGTGAGTTCATTGACATCCAGCAGCACGGTGTGGAGTTTCGTGGCTTCACGGGCCAAGCGCCAGCGGGCCAATGTTCCCGTGCCTTTGTCGAGGCCGGCATAGACGCTTTCAAGTTCGCGGGTCAGTAAGTCATCATAATGGCGGAACTCCAGCAGCTGCGAATTCGCATATTCAAGCAGTTGGATGGCGGTGTCCGCGCCAGCCGGAGTATCGTACAGAAACGCCGCATTCCAACCGATGACAGCTAGATCGTTGGGATAATACGAAATGCGGGACTGCAAGATTTCGTTGCGTTCTCCGTCGGAGAGCTGGGCATTTTCTCCACGTACGATCTGGGCGATCCGGGCACCTTGAGAAGCGGCCAACTCGGCACCGCTGGGATTTCCGGCCACTTCCCGCAGATGGAAGATGAAGTAATCTTCGCTCAGCCATTCGGGGTACGGCTTCACCAACGCGGGCGCAGCATGCTCCAGCTTCTTACGGGCGATGCGGGAGGCGTGGGCGGCGAAATCAACGTCCCACACCCAGCGGCTGCCCAGGCGGACTAGCGTGTCCCAGCCACCGCAAAACGGCAACTCGAAAACCACGCTGACCACGCCGTAGTCGTAATACTTGATCTGGCCCTCCAGACGCTCGCCGCTCTCAAGAACCAGGGCCTCGATGGGCTCGACGACCGGCGGACGCTGGTAGCGGATGTATCCCGGCGCGGCGTGCTTCATGCTGGGATGCTCGACCGTGCGGGCACCAAAAATCTGCCGCAACTGGTCGAGTTTAATCTCCTCACAGACGTCGAACTGGATCAAGACGAGGATCGCCCCTTGCAGCGACGTGTCAACCGCCTGCGCCATCTTGATCTGGCCGACGGCTTCGGTGACGGTGAGGGTAGGTTCGACCATAAATACTCGTGTAGCGCGAGCGGAGAGGCCCACGCCTACTTGCATATTCTCCCAGAAGACGGCGGCGCTGGCGAGTTTTCTTGATTTATATGTTTAGAATCAGAAACTTACGAATCGCTGTTTCGGCGAGCCAGGGCCCACAGAGCGAGTAGGCCGGCGACTGTGCCGGCTACCCCGAAAGCCGCGCGCTTCATGGATTGGCGGAGTTCTGCGTCACGCGCGACGACAGTTTCGCGTTCCGGGTAGGGATGGGCGGCGGTTTGTGGTGTCGTCCGCATTGCCATTTGGATGACTTCCGCTAGGTGTAGCGCGTGTCGATCCGTGGACTGGGCGATCTGTTCGCGGCAACTGAAGCCGTCGGCGACGATCAAGTGATGGGGCGAAGCGGCGCGGATGGCCGGAAGGAGTTCCAGTTCGCCGACCGCCATGGAGACATCGTATTTGTCCGCTTCGAAGCCGAATGATCCGGCCATGCCGCAGCAACCCGGAGCGGGGGCATGGTAGTCGATGCCCATTTTCGTGAGCACCGCTTCTTCGGCCGTCATCTTGAAGACGGACTTATGATGGCAATGGCCGTGGACGAGGGCCTGGCGCGGAAATTGCGGCAGACGGAAGTGCGCCGCTTGGTTTTCCAGAAATTCGCTAAGCAGAAAAACCTGACGGGAGAGCTTCTGTGCACGTTCGTCTTGGGGAAATAGATTGACGAGCTCGTCGCGGAAGACGGCTGCGCAGCTCGGCTCAAGAATGACGATCGGAGTTCCACATTCGATCTCGGGTTCCAAACACGTCGAGGATTTCAAGCAATAAGGATTTTGCGCGGTCGAGCATTCCAAAGTCGTAAAGCGGACGACCGCAACACAAGTGGGTCCGCGGGAGGGACACGCGGAATCCGGCCGATTCTAGAACGTCCACCGCGGCTTGCGCTGTGTGGGGAAGGAAATAATTGTTGAAGGTATCAGGCCAGAGAAGTACGGTTGGCTTGTCCACGTTTCGCGGTGATCGGCGGCAGAACCAACTTCTGAAAGTCCGAGGGGCGAAGGCAGGAATGCGGCGTTCATGAGGAATTCCAGCCACCAGCTTTGCGATGTCACTGAGAAACGGCAGCTGCGTGGTTAGATTGACCAAGCCTGGTGCGTGCGATGCAAGGCGCGCCCACAGATCGATGTTGCCGAAAGCATAGGCATTCAGGGGACGACGGCGTTCTTCGTAATAATGGGAAAGGAATTCGGCCTTATACGTTGCGACGTCGACTCCTACGGGACAATCACTCTTGCAACCTTTGCAGGCCAGGCAAAGATCGAGGGATTGTTTCACCTGTTCGTCCGCCCATTTGCCGCGAATCACGTCGCCTTGAGTCATCTCCCATAGCAGGTGAGCGCGACCTCGCGTGGAATGTTCTTCCTCGCCGGTGACGCGGAAACTGGGGCACATCAACCCGCCTTCGTAGCGCCTGCACTTACCAACGCCCACGCAACGGAGGGCTGCGGTCGCAAGGCTGCCGTGGTCTTCGGGAAATTGAAAATGTGTCTCAGGCTCCCAGGGATGGTAATCGGGACCTAAGCGGAGGTTCTCGTCCATCCGGTATGGCTCGATCACCTTGCCGGGATTCATCTTCCATTGCGGGTCCCAAACGTGCTTGAACTCGGCAAAGGCCTGCATGAGCTCGGGCCCATACATTTTGGGCAAGAGTTCAGCACGGGATTGGCCGTCTCCGTGTTCGCCGGAAAGTGACCCGCCATACGCGACCACCAGGTCGGCGGCTTCTTCCATGAACCTGCGGAACTTTTCAATCCCTGGCTTGCTCTGCATGTCGAAGCTGATGCGAGTGTGGACGCAGGCATGTCCGAAATGGCCGTAAAGAACGCCGATGTAGCCGTAGGCGTCCATCAGTTTGCGCAGGTCTCGCAAATACTGACCCAGCTTTTCAGGGGCAACGGCGGAATCTTCCCAACCCTCCCAGGTCAATGGCTCTCCGGGAACGTGCGAGATTGCGCCAAGGCTCGACTCGCGGACTTCCCAGACGCGCTTCGCCTGCTGCTTGTCGGTGAACAAGTGCATGAGTGGCGGGTCCGCGCTTCTTCCGAGCCACTGCATGAGGCGGCGGGCTTGATCTTCGGCTTCTGCGGTGGTCTGCCCGCCGAATTCCGCAAGCAGCCATCCGCCGCCCGGCGGCAGCAGTGCGAGGCCTTCGGAGTTGATTCCCTTCCGGCGCGTGCACTCGACAAGAAAATCGTCGATGCCTTCGAGCCCGATGAGGCCGTGCGCCATGATCTCAGGCACGTGATCGCCGCATTGAAAAATATCGGGATAGGCGATCACCAGCAGCACTCGCTCTGGCGGACTCTGCACCAGACGGCAAGTGGCTTCCAGGGTGGTGACGCAAGTTCCCTCTGAGCCGACCAGAGCGCGGGCAACGTGGAAGCCGTTCTCGGGCAAAAGGTAGTTCAGGTTATAGCCTGACACTCGGCGTGGAATGTTGGGATAGCGCTGCCGAATCAGGTCGGCGTACTTATCACGAATCGACTTCAGACCCGCATAGATTTCGCCACGCCGTCCGCCTTGGCGGATGATGTGCTCCAATTCCTGGTCGCTGGTCTCGGCCACTTTCATCCGTAGGCCATCGTAGGTGAGGACGTTCGAGGGATTCGATGTTGTCGTCTGTCTTGCCCGCCATCACAGAGTGCACGCCGCAGGAGTTGTTGCCGATCATTCCTCCGAGTGTGCAACGATCGTGGGTGGCGGGATCGGGGCCGAAGGTCAGATGGAATTTCTCGGCGGCATTGCGCAGATGATCAAGGATGACGCCGGGTTGAACGCGAGCGATTCGGCGGTGTGGATCGATCTCCAAAATTCCGGCCATGTACTTGGAAAAATCGAGGACCACGGCGACATTGCAGCATTGGCCAGCCAGAGAAGTGCCGCAGCCACGGGGAAGAATGGGTGCGCCAAATTCCCGCGCGATGGCAATCGCGGCGCTTACATCGTCTACGCCGCGAGGAATTACGATTCCGAGTGGAACCTGGCGATAATTGGAACCGTCCGTGGCGTACAGGGCGCGACTACCATTGTCGAAGCGGACTTCACCGCGAACCTTGCTTTGCAGAGCGGATTGCAGAGCAACCGCGTCCACGGTCGCAGACTTGGCGGCGCGGGCGATTTCGACGAAATGATTGGGCATAGGCAGGACCGCTAGCCGCCCGATCCCGACGTCAAGCCCTTGCCACTGACACTGCTAATTTTGATACGGGTCTTGCCCTCCTCGGGCCCGATGTTAATGGTGACGATATTGTGATCGTCAGTGGAGACGATGGTGGTGCTGCTTCCGGTGGTGGTGCTGACCGCGGGGTTAGGGAATTTGGATTTGTAGTAGGAGGCGACCTTGTCGGGGGGATCGTCGGTTTCAAACTCCGCAGCGAAAGTGTGCATACCTCCCACCGCAAAATTGGCGGCATTGCCCTTTAGCACGTGCGCTCCGGGATAGATGTCCACACCAATGTTCTGGGCGACCTTTTCAGGATCGGTGGTGCTCTCTACATTTCCTAACGGGCTCTGGATTCGCACGTTGCCGTTATCGTTGTCAATTTTGGAATGGCGGGCGATGCGCAATCCAACGAATGCGACAGCGGCGAGACTGATGATGCCCAAAACCACGATGGCCGCGACAACGACGAGAATTGTGGTTATCGCGCTTTTGTTTTGGGGCTGCGGAGTCGCCACGAGCGCGGCGGATATGGGCGCGCCTGTTACCGCTGCCGATTGAACGGCACCGCACTTCGGGCAGAATTTTGCTCCGCTCTCAAGGCTTGTGCCGCAAGAATTGCAGAATGCCATTGCAAAGTCTCCCGATTCAGTAGAAGCGGAGTATATCCCAATTGAATGGGCTTTCGCAGCGGCGACGAGCCAGAGTCCCTCAAGATCGGAAATCTATGAAACGCCGGTTGCGCTGCGAGTGCCGTAATCCGCCAAGCTCAGAAGAAGCAGAATCATGAGCCAGAAGATGGCCGAAACGATGACCAGCTTGGTCAACTTCTCGCTGGCGTACTTTACGTGCATAAAGAAGAGGACTACAAGCAATGCCTTGCAGGTAGCGATAGCCAGAGCCACGATGGTATTGAAAGGACCGAGGTCGACAAAAGATACGGCTGCCGTGACAACCGTCAAGACCATCAGAGTGAGCCAGATGGTCACGTTCATTTTGGTGGAACTAATATGCTCAGACATGGCTCACCTCAGCGGTTTCCGGTCGATGAGATATAAAAGCGGAAACAAGTAGATCCAGACAATATCGACAAAGTGCCAGTACAGACCGCCAATTTCGATGGGTGTGTAATATTCGGGCGTATAGCGGCCCTTCCACGCGTAATAGGTCAGGAAAATGAAAATACCGAGTCCGATGATCATGTGCAGCGCGTGCAGCCCAGTCATCGCGAAGTAGAGCGAGAAATAAATCTGCTCGTGGGCTGGATCGATGTGCAACTGGGGATAGGCGTGGATGATATCGCTGACATCGAACGAGTTCCCGGGAATGTGATGCTCTTCGTACTTCTGGTACCATTCAACGCCTTTGATACCGAGGAAGGCCACGCCGAAAACCAGCGTCAATAGCAGAAGCACAACCAGCGTTTTGCGTTTGCCCAACTGTGCGGCCCGAACTCCCATGGCAACCGTCAAACTGCTGCAAATCAGGACGATGGTGTTGATGGTACCGAGCCAGATATCCAGACTGCGGCTGCCCGCCGCGAATTCGTTGTAATAATTCAGGCGGTAGACCAGGTAGGCCAGAAACATCCCGCCGAAGAACATGATTTCGGTGCCCAGAAACAGCCACATACCCAACTGGGAGGCGTTCCTCTGCTGCTCCATGTCGGCGAAGTGGTGCTGCAGAGGCGATTTGTGTTCTTCGACCGCGACTGGACTATTGCTCAAGAGAAACCTCCGCGGGAGCGGGGATATTTTCGTAATCGTAGGCTTCCCACGTTACTTCGGGCGTTTCCTCAAAATTGAAGGTTGGCGGCGGAGAAGAAGTCATCCACTCCAGTCCCGAGGCGCCCCAGGGATTGTCGCCCACAATCTTCCCGTAGCGCAGCGACCACAGAAAATAGACCATGGGCAGAACATAGCCGACGGCGAGGATGGTCGAACCGGCGGTGGAGAGGACGTTCAATACCTGGAACTCCGCTGGATACTGCCAGTAACGGCGCGGCATACCGAGATAGCCGAGTACGAACTGAGGGAAGAATGTCAGGTTGAAGCCGAGGAAAACAATGACCGCAGCGACCCGCCCCCACATTTCCGGATACATTCGTCCTGAAATCTTGGGCCACCAGAAATGCATTCCGCCGAGATACCCCATGACCGCGCCGCCGACCATGATGTAGTGGAAGTGTGCGACCACGAAATACGTGTCGGTCACGTGCACGTTCAGACCGAGCGATGCGAGGAAGAGTCCGGTGAGGCCGCCCATGGTAAACAGCCCGATGAATCCGAAGGCGTACAGCATGGGCGTGTCGAACGTAATCGATCCTTTATACATGGTTGCGGTCCAGTTAAAGACCTTGATGGCGGAGGGCACGGCAACCAGATAACTCAGGGCGGAGAAGATCAAAGCCGAGTACAGCGAGATTCCCGCCACGAACATGTGGTGCGCCCAGACCAGGAACCCGAAGACTGCAATGGCAATGCTCGACATGGCGACCGCGTTATAGCCGAAAATGCGCTTCCGAGAGAAGCAGGGAACGATTTCCGCCACCACGCCCATGGCCGGCAAAATCATGATGTAAACCGCCGGGTGCGAGTAGAACCAGAAAAGATGCTGAAACAGAAGCGGATCACCGCCGCGGGCCGGATCGAAGATACCCAGATGAAAGGCGCGTTCGAGGACTACAAGAACGAGCGTAATGGCGATCACCGGCGTGCCCAGCAGCTGGATGACGCTAGTGGCGTAGTGCGCCCAAATGAAAAGCGGCAGCCGCGACCAGGTCATGCCGGGAGCGCGCATCCGGTGGATGGTAACCACGAAGTTCAGTCCGGTAAGAATTGAAGAGAATCCGGAGATGAAGATCGCAAGGCCGGCCTCGATCACCTTGGTGTTGCTGAAGGCTGTGCTGAACGGCGTATAAAAGGTCCATCCGGTATCGACGCCGCCGGTCACGATGCAATGCAGCATTAACGCGCCAGCGATGACGTAAATGTACCAACTCAACAAGTTGATGCGCGGGAAGGCGAGGTCCTTGGCGCCGATCATCAACGGCACCAGGAAGTTCCCGAGCACGGCGGGAATCGACGGGATCAGGAAGAAAAAGATCATGACCTGGCCGTGCATGGTGAACATTTTGTTGTAGGTGTCGGAGAGCATGAGATCGCCCGCCGGAGTGAGCAATTCCAGGCGGATGAGAAGCGCGAAAAATCCTCCGATATAGAAGAAGAAGGTGATGGAAATCAGATACAGCAAGGCGATCCGTTTGTGGTCCGTGGTGAGTAGCCACGAACGGATGCCGAACTCCTTGTTCAGATAATTCTCGCGTTCGGTGCTCAGTGCTGCGGTAGCCATTGCTGATCCTTAAGGTTCCTGCGATTGCATTGCGGGAGCCAGCGACGGAACGGCTGCTGCTCCCGATGGAGGCTGGTTCAACGATTTGACGTAAGCCACGAGGGCGTTTAAGTCTTCCTCATTCACCAGGCCTTGAAATACCGGCATGATAGGTTTGAATCCGCTCACAATTTTGGCCGACGGAGCCAGAATCGACTCCCGAATGTAATTCTCGTCCGCAATCACACTGCGGCCATCTTCCAATTGCACGGAGCGGCCGTAGACGCCGATCAGACTTGGACCGCGTCCCTGGGTTTCCGCCTGATGGCAGGTGGGACAACCAAGTTGCTGAAAAATCGCTTGCCCATTGGCCGCAAGCGACAGGAACGCGCCTCCGGTTTGGATCCATGCAGCATACTGCGCGGGTTCCATCACCACGATGTTGCCGATCATGCCGGAGTGCATGGTGCCGCAATATTCCGCGCAGAACAGGTGGTAAATGCCGGGCTTGGTGGCGCGGAACCAGGCAGTGGTGTAGCGGCCGGGAAGCACGTCCTGTTTAATGCGGAATGCCGGCACGTAAAAGCTGTGGATCACGTCCTGCGACGTTATGATTAGTTTCACGTCACGTCCCGTCGGAACGTGCAGTTCGTTGATCTCGCGCGGGCCTTCGGGATGTTGCAGCTTCCACATCCACTGCTTAGCGACGACGTAAACTTCCGAGGCCCCCTGCGGCGGGCGGCGCTCCTGGTAGTAAATGATTGCGCCCCAGGCGAAGATGACCAGGAAAACGCCGAGTGGAACAACGCTCCAGGTAATTTCGAGGACGGTCGAACCTTCGAGTTGCTCGGCTTCGCCGTGGGCGCCTCGCCGATAGCGGATGGCAAAAACCGTGATCGTGGTAAAGATCAAAAGGCACATGATCGCAGACAACACGATCAGGAAGATGAACAACGCATCCACGTTTCCAGCGCCGCTGGATGCGCGTTCCGGCCAAAATGGGAAACTCTGAAACATAAGTTATAAGACCCGTTTCGCTGTCCGGTCGCCAGGCGAACCTATGCGGAACATCAGCGCCAGAAATGCTCCCAGTACCAGAATGGTGGCGGCGGCGGCCAACTTCAAAATGCGGTTGACAATCGCCCCATATTTTCCGGTGTCGGGGTCGTAGTGGTAGCAATAGAGCAGGACTTCATCCACCACGTTGCCGATTTTGTTCTGCGATGCCTGGATCAGGCCCAAGCGTAAATCTTTGGGCGCGTACTCCACGCCATAGTAGTACTGCGCTATCTTGCCTTCAGGAGTCAGAATCATGATGGCAGTGGCGTGCGCGAACTGCCCCAGTTTCGGATCGAACTCGTATTGAAAGCCTGCGGCGTTGGTAAGCGCGTCAATTGAATCCTGCTGCCCGGTGAGGAAGTGCCAGCCTTGGTCCGCTCCTGGCCGGTTGTAGCGCTTCAGATACTCGGCTTTCTTGGCCGCCGCCATCTGCGGCGTTTCGCGAGGATCGAAGCTCACCGTCAAAACGTCGAACTCCTTGCCAACATCGAACTTCAGCACACGCATTGCACTTTCCAAACCGCTTAGCACTTCGCCGCAAAGCATGGGGCACTGGTAATAGACAAGATTCAGGATCAACGGCCGTTTGCCGAAGTAATCTCCCAGTCGCACGGTTTTCCCGTTCTCATCGAGAAAGATGAGGTTCGGTGGAACCTGATCGTTCAAATGCTGTTCAATGCCGACATGCTTCAGACCGGGTGGGCGCTGGCTCGCGGGAGGAGACAGGATTCCGCGGCTCATGTTCTGCGCTGACGCAGGCAATCCCAGTGCGAGCATAACTGCTGCAATCGCAGCCCGCTTCGAAATTAAGGACTTCCAACTCACTGCTTTGCCTTTCCACTTTGCGGCGTCATTGCACTGGTATCCGAATGCTGTGCCGCGTTGTTAATCAGGCTCACGCTTGACGACGGGACTTCGCCGGTCTTTGGAGTGGTCGGCAGTCCCCGTTGCGCGATCAACTTCATTGCCTGATCGATTGGGATTCGGACTGTGCCGCCCGGTTGGTCAACCCATCCGTAGCTGTTCAAGCGCTGCTCTTCTTTCAGACGAAACTCGTTGATCTCCACGCGTTCGTTGGTTTCCAAACGCGGCTGGGAGAACTTTGTCATCTGACTGGGATCAATTCTGGCGGTGTCGGCCTCCGGTTGCACCATGGGATTTTGCCGCGGCTGGTGCGAACTTTCCTCGAATGCCCCAAACTTGTACACGCCCATAATCGCGGCGGCGATCATTGCGGTGGCGATGGCCAATGCAATTAAAAAGGCGTAGACCGCCCCCGGCCTTAAATCCTGGTGCTCGTACTCGCCTTCCGGATTGTGAGCGTGCTTTAGGTCTTCAGTCATGTGCCGGTTCCAATAAGACTTGCGCTCGAGGATCGTAAGCGGCCACCAGCGGGCGCATCCTCAAATTCCGGAAATACATTCCCACCCACAGGCCGCCCATGGCAAGGGGGACCACCAGGTCAAGCCAGTGGAAATAAAAATCCTTGTGGGCCGTAGGCTCGATGAACCAGTAAATATCGACCCAGCGCATAACGATGATCCAGACCGCCAACAACACCAGGGTCCGGGGATTTCTCTTGAAAGGCCGGGAGAGCAGCAGGCAGAAGGGAATCACGAAATGGAAGATGACCAGAAACAGGCCCACCGCCTGCCATCCGCCAAAGAACCTGCGAGTGAAGAAGGTGATTTCATCAGGCAGATTTCCGGCCCAGATGATCAATAGTTGCGAAAAGCTGAAGTAGGCCCACAGCATAAGGAATGCCAGCATCAGCTTGCCGTGATCGTGGACCTCCCTCGGTTTAAGGATTTGCGACATGGGAGGAAAGCGATACAAGGTTGCTTCCACAGCGATGATGAAGGCCAGGGCTCCCAGGCATTGGCCAACGATGAAGATCATGGCGTAGATCGTCGAAATCCACGGTGGCGTAAGAGACATGACCCAATCGATCACAGCGAACGAAATTGTGAAGGCATAAAGCAGCATTCCGGGCGCACTCAACTTACGAAAAGCGGGGATGTCGCGCACCGGCGCCTTGTCCTGTTCAAGCGACCAGCGATTCAGGAAATGAATGATCAGAAACCAGATTGCGAAATAGACCACTGCGCGAACCACGAATCCGGTCGGATTCAAGTATTGCTGTGACAGCGACTTCAGATGCGGGTCTTTCGCCATCTCATCTGCATTGGTCCAGATATAGAGGCGGCGCATGCCAAGAATGATAGGAATGAAAAGAACGGCCATCATCCCGATATTGCGGGTTCCGGCTTCCAACATCCGCCGGGTGACCGTGCCCCACACGCCTCCCGTGACATGCTGAATCATCAGAAATGCCATGCAGCCCAGCGTGACTCCGAGCCAGAGCATGTATCCGACAAGGTAAGAACGGAAAAACTGCTCGGGTGAGACGACCGCGCCGACGATTGCCAGGACGGTAAAGATTGCGCCCACGACGAAGCCCCGCTGTTGCAGGGTCTGAGTGACCGGCGGCGACTGCAAATCGATAGTATGTACGCGCGCCGTGCTCATTTCGATTCTTCTCCTTTTTCAGCTGCGGGGGCCGGTTGCAACTCCGGCAACGTGGCGCCCGATCCGGGATCGCCACGCAACACCGGCGGCTCCGACGGCACCTTTTGCCCGGCCGGAACATCCGCCTGCGCGGCGTTCTGGCTCAACTGTAGCGCGCGAATGTAGGCGACAATGTCCCAGCGATCTTGCGGTGGGACCTGCGAGGCATATTCCGGCATCGCCCCGAATCCGTTGGTAATCACGTCGTAGAAGTATCCCAGCGGCGCGTTACGCAGACGGTCTGTATGGTACGAAGGCGGCGGAGTGAACCCACGCTGCACAATCATCCCTTTGCCGTCTCCCACTCGCGAGTGGCAGGGCGCGCAGTAAATATTAAATCTCTCCTGGCCGCGCGCCAGAACGCTTTCGGAGACCGGAAACGGCATGTAGTCGCCGGGTTTGTTGCCAACCTTGCCGGTATAGAAATAGGTATCTTCATGCAACTGGCCGCGCGCCACGGTGCCTTCCACGGGAGGCCGCGCTGAGCGCATGTCGGCATAGAAGTCGCTTTTGGCAAGCGGCTTGAACCGAGGCTGGTCGTGCATGTCCTGACGACAGCCCGCCAACACAAGCATTGCCAGCAGTCCCAGAGGAAACGTTTTCCGCAAACTCGCCATGGTCTAAGCCGGGACCTCCGAGACAGATCGTGGCCCGAGACTCTCCAGAAACGCGCGCGTCTCAGCGCTTGAATACTTTGGATCGGAGGAAAAAATAATCAGGAAGAAGCGATCTCTGCTGGCAAAGGCGAAGCGCTCCACGTTGAATACCGGGTGATACGGCATGGGCAAGCCATTCAGCGCCAACATGCCAAAAACCGCCGCCAGCACCGAGAACAGGATTGTGAGCTCAAAAGTCACGACGATAAACGACGGCCATGAGTGGTAGGGCCGACCACCCACATTGACGGGATAACTCACGGTGGCGATCCACCACTGCATTAGATATCCGGTCAAGCATCCCAGAATGCCGCCCGCGAGCACGACCGGTGCAACGCCATTGCGATGGAAGCCAATGGCGTCTGAAAGCTCTTCAATTGGAAACGGCGAGTAAGCGTCGATCTTCTTGTAGCCTGCTGCGTAGGTCTTGTTCGCCGCGGTAATGATCGTCCCCGGAGTCTCGAACTCCGCCATCAGACCGTAAATCGGGTTACGCTTCATTGATGTTTGACCTCCGCCTCAGGGAGAAGGGTGCGCATTTCAAAAATCGAAATCATGGGAAGCACGCGGATGAAAAGGAACATGGCCGCCGCGAAAAAGCCCAGAGTGCCGATGAAGACTGCCCAGTCCCAGCGCGTGGGATAATACATACCCCACGAAGAATTCAGGAAGTCCCGGTGCAAACTGACTACGACGATGACGAAGCGCTCCAGCCACATTCCTACCAGCACATCCAGGGAAACCAGGAAGAGCCAAATCGGATTGGTGCGAATCTTGCGAAACCATAGGACCTGCGGCAAAACGATGTTGCAAAACAGCAAAGCGAGATACCAGAAGGCGTAAGGGCCGTGGAAACGGTTCCAGCGGAGATAATTTTCGTAAGTATTGCCGCCGTACCAGTTCATGAAGGCTTCCATCACATAGCCATAGGCGACGATCAGGCCGGTCGCGAGCATAACCATGGCGGAATTCTCCAGGTGCCGCTCAGTGATGAAATCGCCTACGTCATAAAATTTGCGGATGGGAATCGCCAGCACGAGCACCATCGCGAAGCCGGAGTAGATAGCGCCGGCCACAAAGTAAGGCGGGAAGATGGTGGTGTGCCAGCCCGGAACAATGGCAATCGCGAAATCGAAACTCACGACGGTGTGGACGGAGAGCACCAAGGGCGTAGCCAGACCAGCAAGCAACAGATACGCGGTTTCGTAGCGGCTCCAGTGACGGGCAGATCCCCGCCATCCCATGGCGAGTAAGGCGTAAGTCTTCCTGACCAGCGGATTGGTGGCGCGATCACGAAGAGTCGCAAGATCGGGAATCAGGCCGACGAACCAGAACAACGCCGAAGTCGTCGCATAGGTCGAGACCGCGAAGACGTCCCACACCAGCGGACTGCGAAATTGCGGCCAGTAGTTCATGGTGTTGGGATACGGAAACAGCCAGTACGCCAGCCACGGGCGACCCATGTGGAGCACTGGGAACATTCCGGCGCAAGCCACGGCAAACAGCGTCATGGCCTCGGCGAAGCGGTTGATCGAGTTTCGCCAGGATTGCCTGAGCAAAAGCAGGATGGCTGAGATCAATGTTCCAGCGTGGCCAATACCGATCCACCACACAAAATTGACGATCGCAAAGCCCCAGCCGATGGGGATGTTAATGCCCCAAATCCCAACGCCCCGGACGAACAGATAGCCGATCGCGAACAGGAGTACCTGCACCAGCATGAAGGCAAACAGGAAACCGAAAATCCAACCGAGGCCCGTGGGACGCGTGAGCACGATCGAACTGATCTTGTCCGTGATCGTGGCAAAGCTATGGCCCGGCTCAATGACCGGCGCCTTTCTTTGCTCGACTTCAACTTGCGTTTGCTGGTCCATGCGCGACTGATCTCCGCTTATGCTTCCAACTCGGGGTTCGGATTTCGAATTTCCGCCAGATAGGTGGTGCGCGGACGGGTGTTCAGGTCTTGGAGCAATCCATAGTTTCGGCTCTTGGCTTTCAGCTTTGAGACCCGGCTGTTCGGGTCATTGATGTTGCCGAAAATAATCGCGTTGGCCGGGCACGATTGCTGGCAGGCGGTTTGCAATTCGCCGTCCTGGATTTTTCCGTCCTCACGCTCGGCATCGATGCGGTGCTGATTGATGCGCTGCACACAGTAGGTGCACTTTTCCATGACTCCGCGGCTACGCACGGTCACGTCCGGGTTGCGCATCATCTTGAGCTGTGGCGTCTCCCAGTCCTGGAACAACAGGAAATTGAAGCGCCGCACCTTATACGGACAGTTATTCGAGCAATACCGCGTGCCCACGCAGCGGTTGTAAACCATGTCATTCAGGCCCTCGGTGCTGTGCACCGTGGCACCGACCGGGCACACCAGTTCGCAAGGCGCATTCTCGCACTGCATGCAGGGAACGGGCTGGAAGTAAGCCTTCGGATTATCGCGGTCGCCCTGATAGTAGGCATCGACGCGCAGCCAGTGCATATGGCGGCCTTTATTGACCTGCTCTTTGCCGACGACGGGAATATTATTTTCAGACTGGCAGGCGATGATGCAATTGTTGCAGCCAACGCACGCGTCCAAATCGATCGTCATGCCCCACGCGTAAGCTTCCTGCTTGTACTGCTCGGCGTAACCCGGGTAGAGCGTTAGTTCTGCGGGAGGCTTGCCTTCCTGGGCGAAGTCCGGCTCTTTGCGATATTCGTCGAGACTGCGGGTTCGCACCAGTGGACGGCTACCGCCATCCTCGGTCTCCATTGTCTGGTAGCCCTGCGTAGTGGCGAGCAAATAGATGCCATCGACTTTTTTGAGCGTGGCGCCGGTGGTGAACCATGGCGCTGCGGCAGAACGCAAGGGATACACATCAAAACCGGCACCTGTTCCCACTCGGCCAGCGCGACGGCGTCCGTAACCCAGGAACACCGTGACCGAGTTGTCGGGATGCCCGGCTTGAATCCAAATGGGGGCGGTAATTTTGTTTCCGTTTACCGCTAACTCAACCATGTCTCCAGACTTAAGCCCCACACGCTCGGCCATCTTCGGACCCACCAGTGCAGGATTGTCCCAAGTCATCTTGGTCATGGGCTTAGGCAATTCCTGGAGCCAGCCGTTGTTCGAAAAGCGGCCGTCGTAAATCGAGGGATCGCGGCGGAAGTTGATCTCCAGAGCGTTCGCATCGAAGCTGGCCGCTGCCGGGATGTTTCCTTTCGACGCGATCTGCTTAGGAGTGAACTGTGTGCCTTCGATCCAGCCATCGTGCAGGGAGCGGCGCCAGAAAGCTTCAAAGTCCGCGCCCGCATGCTGCTTCTTCCAGTATGCCTGCACAACTTCAAACGCCGAAGCCATGGCCTGACCGGCGAGCGGCGCCAGTACCTGATGAACGCTCTTTCCGTCGTAGAGCGGAGCGATCAACGGCTGCTGAATCGTGACTGTTCCGTCATAGGCCCTGGCATCGCCCCAACTTTCGAGATAATGCGCTTCGTTGATGTGCCACTGGCAGAGACCGGCGGTCTCGTCTTGATACAGGCCGACATGGACGCGGAATGGGGCGTTGGAGTTCTTCAGTGCATCGGCAAAGCCGAGTTCAGCCGGAGCGTCGTACACCGGATTGCCGCCGAGAATGAAGAGAGCGCTAACTTTTCCGGCCCGCAGATCGGAGACGAGATCCTTGATCGACTCGAACTGATTGACCGGGTTCGCATCTACCGGTTCTGTGTAGAAGACGGTCTTGCCTACATTGCCCAGCGACTGATTGATCGAATGCACCAACGCGTGCACAGCGGGTGATTGATGGTCCCCGGCGATCACCACGCTAGCTCCCCGATGGGCTTGCAAGTCTTTTGCGACCGCCGCGACGAACTTCGTCTGTTCGGCGGACGATGAACCTCCGCCGCCAACGCCCAGGGCTGCGGCAATCGCACGCGCCAGAGCTTCGATCTCAACCGCCCGAATGGGCAGGCGATGGTCGGACTTGACTCCGGTTGAACTCGGAGTGCTTTCCGCCACGTAGAGCCGGCTCATGTTTGCGGAATCGGGATCGCGCCGCATGGAAAAATCACGCACATAGCGGGTAAATCCAGGCAATCCGGCATACAAGAAATCGGCGTCAAGCGACAAAATCACGTCGGCTGCTTCAAAGTTGTATCGCGTTTCAACCGCTTGCCCGAAGGCGGCCTGGGCACCCGCAAGAACGTTGTCGCGATTGACCGGCTCATAAACATGCCACTTGGCCTGCGGATATTGCTTCAGCACAGTGCGAATCTGATCGGCCAACGTCGGTGAAGAAGTCGTGCGCGTCAGAATCCGTATGCCCGATCCCTGGGACGCCTTCTGGGATTCGATCGGCGCACGCACTGCTTCCTGAAAATCTCCCCAGGTATGCGCCTCACCAAGGTAGGTGATGATCTGCGAGCGGTCCGGGTCGTACAAGCCGAGGATGGAGGCCTGCGCGAATACGTCCGTGCCTCCCATGCTCGCCGGGTGTTTGTCATTGCCTTCGATTTTGGTCGGACGGTAAAGGTGGCTCTCAACCAGCAACGGAGTGGCATATCCGCTCAACGAGAATGCAGTGGCGAAAAATAGGGGCCGTCCCGGAACAACCTCTTCCGGTTGCTTTACGTAGGGAACAATGGGCTCAAGCGGCTGCTTGGTGCAGGCTGTCATTCCGGCCATGGCGAGCGACGCTCCCATGAGTTTCATGAATCCGCGACGCGAAACTCCGTCCAGCCACTCCGAAGCGCCTTTGGGAAACTCGCGGTGCATCATTTCGCGGAATTCTTCGCTTCCCGCCAACTCTTCAAGGCTTCGCCAGAATTCGGGACCTTTGGTTTCCGCAACCAGGGCCTCAGCCGTGGCGAGGTCGAGCGATTTCGTCTTGCTCGGACAAACGTCCTCTCGGTGCTGCATCCCGTTGTCTTCTGCCATCTTCATTTCCAGATTTCCAACAATTCTCTCTTGTGCCGGTTCGTTCGGTCTAGCGATGGCACGTCGAGCAACTCGTAATGTCCGCAACAGTCCGCAGATTGTATTTCTTCACCAGATCGGTGCCCAGCGAAAGCTGATCGGTATACTCTTTCCCGTCTACCGTGACCGGTTTCGACTGCGACGGCTGTTCGTAACGCATATTGAATACTTGATCGCGCGGGCGAAGGTTTTTGGCGGGCTCGCGGTGACACTCCAAACACCATTCCATTTGCAACGACGCGTTATTGAACATCAGCGGCATGCGATCCACCGCTCCGTGGCAAGTATTGCAACCGACTCCCTTATTGATGTGGATGCTGTGGTTAAAATAGACGAAGTCCGGCAGATCGTTGACTCGCGTCCACACCAACGATTTTCCGCTCCGGTAACTCTCGCGGACCGGCTCCAGCATGGGGGCGCCCGTCCAAATCTGGCGGTGACAATTCATACAAGTCGCGGTGGGCGGAATACCGGCAAAGCTCGACGTCTCAACCGAAGTGTGACAATAGCGGCAATCGATGCCGAGCCCCGCCACATGGTGCTGGTGGCTGAACGGCACCGGCTGAGGACGCGCCTCCTTCGCATAAGTGACGTACGGCGAACGCTGAAATTCCAATGCCGCCCATAGCAGGACTGAGACCACCACGACGGCGCCATAAATGGTCACCCGCGAAAGTGCATTTGAGCTGCGGTGAAAAATCTGCATCGGGCCAGGACTTTCAATACCTCGGGAGAAAAAAAGTTTCCCCGGTTCTTTTACTCTCAGGTCGCAGGTCACAAACGATTGTGATCTAGTTCCGGAAAACTTGTGATTATAACAGTTCGAATGCATTTGTGACTCTTGCGAAGGTCGTAAGAAAACTTTTTTCTCAAAATTATTCGTTGAACATCTTCCATTTGTTGAAAAATTAATCAAATCGTCGCGCCCCGACTAAAATGTACATCGCAACACGATACAGAATGAAACCGTGTGCCGCTGGCTCGGCACAGTTAGCCGTCATTTCGGCACTTCTGGGCCACCATAAAGGTGCTATCTTGCGTCTGGAAGTCCATGCAGACGCAAATTCGCGAAATAAGTGAACTAGTTCGCGCTCGAAAGGTTTCACCCGTCGAACTGACCCAGGAGTGTCTGGGGCGGATTGCAAAGCTGAATCCTCTTCTTAATGCTTTCATCACTGTGACCGCTGAATCGGCTCTTGCCGAGGCGAGGACAGCCGAGGAAGAGATCTCAAAGGGCGGCTGGCGTGGGCCCCTGCACGGAATTCCAGTCGCGTTGAAAGACCTCATCGACACCAAAGGGGTGGCCACCACGGCAGGTAGCGCGTTGTTTAAAGATCGAATCCCTACCGAGGATGCGGAGGTTGTTCGCAGGCTCAAGCATGCAGGGGCTGTGCTATTGGGGAAGCAGAATCTGCACGAATTCGCCTATGGCGGAAGTTCCATGATCAGCTACTTCGGCGAAGTCCATAATCCATGGAATTCTGCTTTCATCGCCGGTGGATCGTCGGGTGGCTCGGCCAGTGCGGTTGCCGCTGGGCTTTGCTACGCCGCCATTGGCACGGACACGGCAGGTTCAGTGCGAGAACCCGCGGCCTTATGCGGAATCGTGGGGTTGAAAGCGACCTATGGGCGGGTCAGCGCAAGAGGAGTGATTCCGCTGTCCCCGTCCCTCGATCACGTGGGCCCGATTACGCGAAGCGTCGCCGACGCCGCCATCGTGTTGTGGGCGATCACGGACCGCCAGGAGGGCGAACTCGGGCTCACTTTTGACTCTAACCAAGAAATTGCGCCCATCCGGATTGGTGTGCCGCGTCGATTCTTCTACGACGATCTCGATCCGGAAATCGTTGCCGCGACCGTGGGCGCCCTTGCAACTCTCGAGCAACTGGGCGGCCAGATTGCAGAATTCGATCTTCCCGTCCCAACCGATCGCACCTTGCAGAATGCCGAGGCGTTTGCCGTTCATGCGCAAAACATTGTCCGCAGCCCGGAACTGTATCAACCCGAGACGCTGCGCCGCATACATAGCGGAGAGAATACTTCCAAAGAGAAAATTGCCGACGCCGAGCGTGCACTGAGGGAAATACGCCGATCGATCGGGTCGATCTTCGGCTCAGTCGACGTTCTGGTCACGCCCACAACTCCGATTGCGGCCCCTGAAATCGCAGCGTTGAAACAGCATCCCGAGCAGTTGCGTCCTCGCGAAATTCTCTTGCTCAGGAACACTCGGCCGGTCAATGTGTGGGGATTGCCAGCCATTTCGGTGCCTTGCGGTTTTACCACATAGGGGTTTACCGATCGGTCTTCAGATTATTGGACCCTGGGGTGATGAGGCGCGCGTGCTGAGAGTCGCACACGCCTATGAGCAGGCCACAAGCTGGCACGAGCGGGTGCCTGAGCTTTCCTAGTTCACCGACCAAAATGGTCTATTCGAAGATGCTTCCATTAACATGGATGGGTGCCCCCAAAAGTTTCCCAAAAGAGCAAACTCGCAGTTCTTCAGGACGCAGCTCTTGCCCAAACGCCGTGGCTGGTGCATGGCTTCTCCACGCGCGGCGGCGGAACATCGCGCGGCTACGGCGGAAATGCGCTGAATCTCGGCTTCACGCAAGGTGATTCGCGGGCCGCGGTTGAGCGCAACCGCGAATCATTTCTGAAAAAAATTGGCGCGGCGACCGGCAAGGCGCCCTGGCCACTCGTCACCCTCCGCCAGATTCATTCCGATCTCATTCATTGCGTTACGCAGGTTCCTGAACAGACCCTCGCCGGCGACGGCCTGATCACTCAAACGCCGGACATCGTGCTTGGCATCCAGACTGCGGACTGTATCCCAATCATTCTTGTCGATACCAAGCGCAAGGCCGTGGGAGTTTTTCATGCCGGATGGCGAGGCACAGCAAAACGCATCGTCGAGAAGGGCGTCGGCGAGATGCGGCGCTACTTTGGCACGCTTCCCCGTGACATTCGTGCCGCCATCGGCCCTGGCATTCACTCGTGCTGCTATCAGGTGGGTCCTGAGGTCCGCGATAAC
Organism: Terriglobales bacterium; assembly: GCA_963700175.1. Classification (GTDB taxonomy): domain Bacteria; phylum Acidobacteriota; class Terriglobia; order Terriglobales; family Acidobacteriaceae; genus DASVWZ01. The sequence continues at coordinate 1,175,450 of CAVOWN010000015.1, read as the reverse complement.
TTCGAATCGCAATTTGCCTACGCAGCCGACCTGTTTCACGAGACGAAAGATTACGATGAGGTCCGCGAAAAGTATCCGCTGCTGTTTCTAACCGCGCGTGCGCCGGGGCACAGCGAACTACCGAACAAGATTTTTCTCGATTTAGTGGAGGCGAACCGGCGTCAGTTGCTGGATGCCGGAGTCGGGCGAAAAAAGATCAGCGCCTCCCCTTTCTGCACGTCATGTCGGCCGGATCTGCTGTTCTCGCACCGCGCAGACAAGGGCGTGACGGGAAGGATGCTCGCCGTGGCAGGGATTCGCGGACAATAGGGTAGTGCATTGACACTTTTCGCCCGGCAGCCTGTGCTACGCGCACACTCAAAAGTGTTCGAATCGGCGTGATTAAATCTCAGGGGGACACATGCTTTATTTCATCATCGTGGGACTGATCGCCGGCTGGGCGACAGGAAAACTTATGAAGGGGTCCGGATACGGAATTCTGGTGGATATCCTGCTGGGAATCGCGGGGGCGATCCTTGGAAGCAGGGTCCTCGGATTGCTGGGGATTTATACCAGCGGAGGATTGATTCCTAACATCCTGGTGGCGATCGTTGGCGCCGTCATCCTGGTGGCGATCGTTCGGCTTATCAGGAAATCCTGACTTACGATTTCGCTGTTTTCAGCCGCTGTTCCAAGCCGTCGACTTCTTCCTTCATGCCTTTCGGCAGGCGATCTCCGAACTTGGCGAAATGCTCGCGGATCGACGGGACCTCGGCCAGCCAGCCGGGGACATCCACGCTAAGCAACTTGCGCATGTTTTCGGCTGGGATGCCGAGCCCCTCGGTGTCGAGGTCAGCCGCTTCCGGCAACCGTCCGATGGCCGTCTCCGTGGCATGCACCTTGCCGTCGCAGCGTTCGAAAATCCACCGCAGCACGCGGCTGTTCTCGCCGTAACCCGGCCATAGGAACTTTCCGTCGTCGCCGGTGCGGAACCAGTTGACATAGAAAATCTTCGGAAGCTTGGAGGATTGAGCGCTTTTCCCGATCTCCAGCCAATGGCCGAAATAATCGCCCATGTGATATCCGCAGAAGGGCAACATGGCCATGGGGTCGCGGCGCAACTGGCCGACTTTTCCGGCGGCTGCAGCCGTCGTCTCGCTACTTGCGGTGGCACCAAGAAACGTACCGTGTTGCCAGTTAAACGCTTCGGTCACCAAGGGAACGATTCCCGCGCAACGTCCTCCGAACAGAATCGCGTCGATCGGCACACCAGCAGGATCTTCCCACTCTGGCGCAATCACCGGGCACTGCTTGGCCGGGGTAGTGAAGCGCGCATTGGGATGCGCTGCCTTGCGTCCCGACTCCGGTGTCCAATGCCGTCGCAACCAATCCATTAGCTCGGCTGGCTTCTCGTCGGTCATGCCCTCCCACCAAATATCGCCGTCCGGCGTCATGGCGCAATTGGTGAAGATGGAATTCTTAGTCGCGGTCAGCATGGCATTGGGGTTCGACTTCATGCTGGTGCCCGGAGCCACGCCGAAAAATCCATATTCGGGATTGATGGCGTGCAACCGCCCGTCGGCGCCAAACTTCATCCATGCAATGTCGTCTCCGATCGTTTCCACCTTCCATCCCGGAATCGTCGGTACCAGCATTGCAAGATTCGTCTTACCGCAAGCCGAGGGAAACGCGCCCGTCATGTACTTCGACTGGCCAGATGGGTTGGTAAGCTTGAGGATGAGCATGTGCTCCGCCATCCAGCCTTCATCGCGGGCCTGGACGGAGGCGATCCGCAAGGCGTGGCACTTTTTACCGAGCAACGCATTTCCGCCGTAGCCCGACCCATACGACCAGATCTCACGCGTGTCGGGAAAATGACAAATGTATTTGTCCTGGGCGTTGCAGGGCCAAGTCGAATCCGGCTGATTAGGAGCCAGCGGCGCGCCTAAAGAATGGAGGCCGCGCACAAACTCGCCGTCGACGCCAAGGACTTGCAGCACCTGGCTGCCAACGCGCGCCATAATGTGCATATTCGCCACGACGTACGCGGAGTCAGTAATCTCGACGCCGATATTGGCGATGTGGGAACCGACCGGACCCATGCTGTAAGGGATGATGTACATCGTCCGGCCGACCATGGAATTTGAGTAAAGCCCCCGAAGTTTCTGCTTCATCTTCTCCGGATCTTCCCAGTTGTTTGTAGGGCCGGCTTCCTCTTTGGTGCGGGAGCAAATGTAAGTGCGATCTTCGACGCGGGCGACGTCAGCAGGATTCGACCTTACCAATACACTGTTAGGACGCTTTTCGGTGTACAGGGGAATGGCAACCCCCTGTAGGATCATCAATTGCAGCATCCATTGATATTCCTCTGGAGAACCGTCGCACCAGTGGATCCGTTCCGGCTTGCAGAGCTTAGCCACTTCGTCCACCCACTGCACTAAACGGTTATTGCGGTTTTCGCTGGTTGCCGATTCCACGTCCATCGTGATGCTCGCCATACGAAGGTCTCCTAAGAATTGTGCCCATGCCCGCAAATCTTCCGGGCTTCCAAAACAAATGTAGCTGGCTTATAAGGCCAGCTTCAAACATAACCTCTCATTGTCTCTCTTTTGGCAAAGTCTTCCAAGTGACACAGATCACAACGGGCAATTTCAGCGCAAATCTAGTTCCTGGAACGGCCAGAGAGGATTTTCCAGCCAGTGTGAACAGGCTATTGTCAAGCGAACAATGCTCGACGAATTGATCCCCGAGGAGACTAAGCTACAGGTTCGGAAACCCGCGTCCCTTCGTCGACCAAGGCCGAAAGATGGTCCAGCGTCTGCTCAACGGTGAGCGAGTACATCTCGCGCCCCAGCCCTTCTCCGGCCTCGAGGGCCGATTTCAAGTAGTGCCCGGCGATCTCAATCGCCAGCGGGTCTGTAATCGATTTGCCGGTTTCGCTTTTGTAGTCAACCCATGCGGGTGCGGGAAGCGCCACCCAAACGGTCCGGCCATCAACCATAAACTTGATATCCACTGCGTCGGCGTGACGGGTGGCGATGGCCACGATCAGAGCCTGATAAATACAGTGAACTTCTTTTTTGGTCCAGCGGTCCCTGGCATGAAAATCTTTGTACATATCCACAAACTATATCGAACGGGGGCAAAGCCGGGCAAACCGGTTCAAAAGCGAAGGGTCCATTCCAGGTGAATTATGATAGAAGTTTGCGAAATTCAACATTTCATGAAAAACATTGGCATTCTGCTCTCCGGACGGGGATCGAACTTTGAAGCCATCGCGAAAAATGTCGCGACGGGGAAAATCCCGGCTGCCCGCATCGCCGTGGTCATCTCCAACAAGTCCGGCGCCGGGGGTATCGACATAGCCCGTAGCCTGGGAATTGAAGCGTTGGTCATTCCATCCAGGGGCAAGGAGCGCACGGAACACGACCGCGAAGTAGTAGCAACATTGCAACAGCACAAAGTCGACCTCATTTGCCTCGCGGGATACATGCGCCTGCTCTCGCCCTGGTTCGTGCAGCAGTTTCCCCACCGCATTCTGAACATTCATCCCTCGCTTCTGCCCGCGTTTCCAGGACTGGAAGCGCAGGAGCAGGCATTCGCCTATGGCGTCAAGGTCTCCGGATGCACGGTGCATTTTGTAGACGAAGAACTCGATCACGGTGCGATCGTGGTTCAAAAGACGGTTCCCGTGCTGGAAGAGGATGATGAACATTCGCTGGCAGCCCGCATTCTCGACCAGGAACATGTCGCCTACAGCGAAGCTATCAAGCTCGTGCTGGACGGCAAGTTCGAAGTCGTCGGTAGGCGACTGGTCAGAACCGCGTAGTGATGGCCCCAGGCCGTCCACCTGCCAAGTTCGAAGCCCGTACAGCCGAGGCGGCCGTCACCAGCCTCCCGCTATAATCGGGTTGCATGTCCAACTTCGCTCCCGTCGATGAACAACTCGCGTATCTAAAGAAAGGTTCGGCGGAGATCATCCGCGAATCCGACCTGCGCCAGAAGCTTGAAAAGTCGCGCGCCTCTGGAAAGCCGTTACGTGTGAAGGCCGGATTCGACCCGACGGCGCCCGATCTTCACCTCGGCCACACCGTGCTGCTGCGCAAGTTGAAACACTTTCAGGATTTGGGTCACACAGTCATCTTTTTGATCGGGGATTTCACAGGCCTGATCGGAGATCCCACGGGGCGATCGGTCACTCGCCCGCCGCTCTCTCATGAGCAGATCGAGCAGAATGCCGAGACCTACAAGGTGCAGGTATTCAAGATTCTCGATCCCCAGAAAACGGTGGTCGATTTCAATAGCCGCTGGTTTTCGAAGTTCACCGCGGAAGATTTCATTCGCCTCGCCGCGAAATACACGGTCTCGCAGATGCTGGAGCGGGAAGACTTTCACAAGCGATTCCTGGAAGAGAAACCAATCGCCCTGCACGAGCTGCTGTATCCGCTTGCTCAAGGATACGATTCGGTGGCGCTCGAAGCCGATGTCGAACTCGGGGGCACCGACCAGAAATTCAATCTGCTGGTGGGACGCGAACTGCAACGTTCCTACGGCCAGGAACCGCAAGTGGTTCTGACAACGCCGATCATCGAAGGCCTCGATGGCGTACAGAAAATGTCGAAGTCGCTGGGCAACGCAATCGGCATCCACGAAGCACCGCTCGAAATGTACGGCAAGATCATGTCGATCTCGGACGAAATGATGTGGAAGTACTACGAACTGCTCACCGATGTGCAGCTTGCGGACATTGAAAAGATGAAGCAGGAAGCGCATCCCATGCAGGCCAAAAAAGAACTGGCGCGCCGCATCGTCGCCGATTTTCATGGAGCGGAAGCGGCGATGAAGGCTGGCGAAGATTGGGCCAAGCAGTTCCAGAAAGATCAAGTGCCAGAGGACGTGGAGGAGGTCCGGGTTCGTATTGCGGATCTTTCTCCTCTCGCCGATGGGGGGGCGTCCCAACGAGTCACATGGGACGGTTCTGAAACACCGCACTTTGTGATCAAGACGGAGAAGTTGCTTCGACAGGCTGGTTTAGTGTCCTCGGGTACGGAAGGCGTAAGAAAAATCAAAGAAAAAGCGGTCAGCCTCAACGGCGCCGTCGTGGATGCAATCGCGATTAGTATCTCTCCTGAAAAACCCATCACTGTAAGGATGGGCCGTAAAGTGAAGCGTGTCATTCCGATCCTTCCCTAAACAAGGCTCATGGGGGGACGCGCCCTGCGGCCGTCCAGCGAATGCGGACAACTTGCACGTTGTGGCCGCAGTGCTGCCCTTGTTGTTCACCAGAGATCGTAATTACTTCCTGTCATCCTGAGCGAAGCAGCAAGATTCGCAAGAGCGAATCGTGCTGTGGAGTCGAAGGACCCTGGCCATGCTTGCACAATCGCGATCCTCAGAAGGCGTTCTCTCGCCGAACTTTCCTTGCCGAACGACCACCGCATCCCAAGCCGCGTAGGAACTCCCTACCACGTCACAGCTATGCAAACATCCGCGGGGTCTTTCGACTTCGCGCTCAAGATGACAATATGTGAAGTTGGGCGAAGCGGACGACCGATCCTCCTATCCCCACCGTCATACCTCGCCGTGCTTTAATGCCCAACATGCGCGCTGCCGCCATCTTCGGGCTAGGTTGTTCGGAAAAAGATCTCAGGCCATTTCGGCAGATCGCACCGGTTGATTGGACAATCGGCGTGCCTGCCACTTCCGCCGATGCGGATGCCATCCTGATCTTCGGTGGCGATGGCACCATCCATCGTCATCTCGCGCAATTGGTCAAGCTGCAATTGCCTGTTTTAGTGATACCTGCCGGAAGCGGGAACGACTTTGCCCGCGCTCTACATCTGCGGCGGGTGCGCGATTCGCTGACTGCATGGGAGAATTTCTCTTCCAGCGCGAACAACGTCCGAACCATCGACTTGGGAGTTATTTCTTGGTTGGGCGAGGGTGCCAAGCGCAACGAGCAATATTTCTGCTCAGTTGGCGGAGTCGGCCTTGACGCCGAAACCGCGCGCCGCGCCAATCGGCTTCCACGGTGGCTTCGCGGCCACGGTGGCTATGCTCTAAGCTTGCCCGCTGCTCTGCTCGGATTCGATGCGAAGAACATGCGGATCAGCCAGCCTTTCGCCGACCGCCCCACTGAATTTGAAATTCGTTCTGACCGCCCTACATTCCTCGCTGCCTTCGCTAACACCCCCATCTACGGCGGAGGAATGAAAATTGCTCCGCAAGCCGCAATGGACGATGGGAAACTCGACGTGTGCCTGATACGAGACATCAACAAGCTAAGGTTGTTTTGTCTATTCCCCAGCGTCTACTTCGGCCGCCATCTCAGCGTTCCGCAGGTCGACTATTTTCAAACTGAGCGCCTTCGCATCGAAACCGGCCCTCCCTTGGATGTTTACGCCGACGGCGAATATGTGTGTCGCACACCCGTTGAGGTCAAGGTCCATCCGGCGGCACTGCGGGTGATTGTGCCGCCACAGTGCTAAACTACTGGCATTCTTATGGCTGAAAACGGTCGTTCGCGCGTCTGGCTCTGGGTCGTCATCGGAGGAGGCGCATTCTTCCTCTTCGTCCTAGCGGTATTCACGCTGGTCTACTTTACCCTGCACGCTGGCGGCGATGACGCAACATCGATGAGCGCCTTCGGCGACAAAATCGGCGTCGTCGATCTCGACGGCGTAATCCTCGACCCGAAAACAGTCGTTGGCCAACTCAAGAAGTTCGGCGACGACGACTCCATTAAAGCCATCATCATTCATGTGAACTCGCCTGGTGGTGGAGTTGCCGCGTCGGAAGAGATCTATCGCGAGGTCAAACGCCTGCGCGACGAGAAGAAGAAAAAGATTGTTGCCTCGATCGAAACCGTTGGCGCCAGCGGCGCCTACTATGTTTCATCCGCCACCAGCAAGATTTTTGCTGACAACGGCAGCGTGGTCGGCTCCATTGGCGTAATCGCCGAGTGGGTGAATTACGGCGACTTAATGCGCTGGATCAAGCTGAAACCAGAAATTCTGAAAGTCGGAGAGTTTAAAGATACCGGCGACCCTACGCGCGAGATGACTCCCGCCGAGCGCCAGTACATGCAGTCGCTCATCGACAATATGTACGTGCAATTCGTGCAGGCGGTAGCGGATGGACGGCACGCCAAAGTCGACGACATCAAGTCTATCGCCGACGGCCGCGTCTGGACGGGGCAAGAAGCTCTCTCGATGCACCTGATCGATCAAATCGGCGACTTTCAAGAGGCGGTCAATGACACCGCCAAGTCGGTGAACATTAAAGGCGAGCCCACACTGGTGCATCCCGAGCGAAATCGCCAGAGCGTGCTGGACTTGTTATTCGGCGATGTGTCCCAATACCTGCCAACGCGCGAAAAGCTGATGGACAACCAGATGGGTTTTTATTACTTGTGGAAGTAAGGGCGGGGTCCGCGCTCCCCGGAATCGCTAGAGGAGAGTCCTCACCAGCGTCGGTTCACGAAGCTCGGGCTACTCGTACCGCAAGCTTTCCACAGGGTCCAACTTCGCCGCGCGGGTCGCGGGGACGGTCCCAAACAGAATTCCCACCAACGACGACACTACAATCGCCACGATTGCGGACAGGCCGGAAATCGGCAATCGCCAGGCTGTCAAGAAGCGCACCGAGAACGGAATTGCCAGCCCAATCACCACGCCGATAAATCCGCCAACCAGCGAGATCAGGATGGCCTCCGACAAAAACTGGAATTTTATCTCCCGGTTCGAGGCCCCAATCGCCTTGCGGATGCCGATCTCGCGAATCCGTGAAGTGACCGTCGCCAGCATGATATTCATGATTCCGATGCCACTCACGATTAATGTGACTGCCGCAACCAGCAGCAACACCGCAGTCAAAGCGTTCGCAGCCCGGCTGGCCACCGACACTAGTTCAGTAAGGTTCTCAACGTCGTAAACCGATTCCGGACGATGCCGGGATTGAATGATCTTTTTGACTTGTTCAGTGATGGGAATCACCATCGAGGGTTCCGCAGCCGAGAAATAAATCTGCCTTACTGCAGGCGTATCGGTAAAATACCGGCTCACTGTGTAAGGGATCACCATGGTGTTGTCGGTGACCTCGGATTGCCCAAACGTATCCACACGCTCGCGAAACGTGCCCACTATGGTAAAGGGCAGCCCACTCAGCTTGACGACTTGTCCGACAGCTTCATCGGGCGAACCGTACAGTTGCTCCGCAAGCTTCTGTGTAATCACACCGACTTTATTACGTGCCTGCTCGTCTTCAGAATCAAAGAATCTTCCCGAAACGACTACCAGATTTCGCACCGCGCTGTATTCCGGATAGACACCCAACACTCGAATGTCACGCTCTTTTCCGCTTCCGATGGGAACGCGGTCGTCGAATGGCACGACGGGAGACGCTGCCGCGATACCGGGGACCTGTTGCAATACGGACTGGAGATCGTCCAGCGTCAGCAAATCGGGAGTGACGTTGCGATCGGCGCCGCCCTGGTACTCCGCGTATATGAGGTTCGCGCCGATCGCCTGAATTTGATTCAGCACGTACTGTTTTCCAGTCATGCCGATGGTCACAACCAGGATCAACGACGCGGTGCCGATCACCATACCCAGTGCAGTCAGCGCAAAACGCACCTTATTACTGCAAAAAGTGTCATAGGCAAAGCTGAAGATTTCCCCCAGTACAAGCTTGGGAGGCTCCTTGTGCATCGCCGTTTGAATTGCTGACATGTTTGTTAGATGCTGCCCGCCGCACGAATGTGCGGAATTCGCAAGGACCCAGTGTTCGAGGACTTCTAGATATGCCGTTCTGCCGCGCCGTCTCGCGCGTAATACCCAGGTTCGTGCTCCTCCAGAGTTCCGCCGTCTGACCGGAAAATCCGAAATTTTGCCAGCCCCCAGCGCTGCAAGGCAAACTGCAAGGTGGTCGCCAGCACTCCGAAACCGTATTGCACGCTGCGCCGGAAATTAATGGAGGAAGCGTCGTCAAAGTATTTTGTCGGGCACGACACTTCTCCGATGCGAAATCCAAAATGCGCGCACTGCGCCAGCACCTGGTTGTCAAAGACAAAGTCGTCGGAGTTTTCCAGAAGCGGTAATCGAGCGAGGACCTCTTTGCTGAAAGCGCGGTAGCCCGTGTGGTATTCGGAGAGTTTGATGCGAAGAAAGAAATTTTCAAATGCCGTCAGAAAGCGGTTCGAAATATATTTGTAGATCGGCATGCCGCCTCGAAGAGCTTGACCTCCGATGATGCGAGATCCCAGCACGACGTCGTAAACCTCATAAGCCACCATGCTTGCCATTGCGGTGACCAATAGCGGAGTGTACTGGTAGTCAGGGTGCAACATGATGACCACGTCGGCTCCGGCCGCTATGGCCTCGCGGTAACAAGTCTGCTGGTTGCGGCCATAGCCGTAATTTCTGTCGTGTACGAAACAGAGCAGTCCAAGCCGCTGGGCAACCTGCAAAGTCTGGTCGCGGCTGTGGTCGTCCACGAGGATGCGGATATCAACCATCTCGGGAAGTTCGCGAACGGTCGCTTCCAAAGTCTTCTCAGCGTTGTACGCCGGCAGCACTACCGCGATGCGTTTGCCATTCAGCATGGATATGGTTCGTAGTTCCAGCCCGCGAAAATAGGCGATGTTACTCAATCATAATGCCGGAATGACTGTTCTCTCAAATTACTCAGAATTGGCCACGGGAGCTGATTTCCCGCTACGTTAGAATCCATTACAGGTTCAACCGAATGCCAGCCGCTTTCTCAGTCTCGCACGGCAAGAAGTCCAGCAGCGGAATCGCCCTTATTCACGCGGACTTCGTCCTCACCGGAATTGTGATGACGCTGCTGGGACCGCTGCTGCCGATACTCTCAGCCCGCTGGTCGCTGAACGACGCGCAAGCCGGACACCTGTTCACCGCGCAATTCGTGAGTTCCATGTTCGGCATGCTCCTCTCGGGAATTTCGGCGCGCCGCTTCGGCTATCGTGTCACACTAATTTGTGGACTGGTTGGCATGGCCGCCGGAATCGCTCTTCTCGCCGGCGCAAGCTGGCTGGTTGGACTGATTGCGGTAAGCATCTTCGGCGCCGCCTTTGGACTGACTACACCAACCGCGAATCTGCTGGTGGCCGATACTTATCATCAGTGCAGCGCCGGGCCCCTCAACTTACTGAATTCCTCCTGGGGAGCCGGCGCCCTGGCCTGCCCCTTGATTCTGGCCGCGGCCGAGCGTGCGCACCATACTTCGCACTTTCTCTACGCAACGGCCTTCTCGCTCGCAGTGCTGGCGGTCTATTTCTCCGCGGTCCGCTTTGCAGCGGACGATTTCCGCGATGCCGCACGATTGCCCAAGCCATCCGAAGTATCTCCCGCCGGCTACCGGGTTGCCCTCATCGCCGCTCTCTTCTTCATTTACGTGGGGACAGAAACCTGCATGGGAGGCTGGATCGCCTCCTACGCTCACCGCATCGACTCTGGATCGCGCTCGTTTTGGGCGGTCACACCCTCGTTTTTCTGGGGCGCGTTGCTGGCGGGACGAATTGCCGCACCCATCGTTTTGCGCCGCGTGCGGGAAACAACTCTGGCAACCGCTGGTGTTTTTATGGCCGCATTGGGCATCGTAGTTTTGCTTGCCACGCCGATGATACTCTTCATCGTCACCGGAGCGACCATCGCAGGATTCGGGCTGGCTTCCGTTTATCCCATCAATGTGTCGCTGCTCTCGCACTGGTTTGAACACATCTCCCCTCGCGTCAGTGGATTCATTTTCGCCATGGGAACGCTGGGTGGCGCAGTGCTGCCCTGGATCGTCGGGGCCATCTCCACACGCACTGGAAGCCTGCGTTGGGGCTTTATCGTCCCACTCCTTGGGACCATTACGATGTTGCTCTTCTACATATGGCAGAGAGCCGCGCCATCTCATGTTGTGGCGCAGAAAAGAAAAATGCCGTCGGTCTAAAATATGCAGGCGGAGCCGAGCGACACTGGAATGCCATGCAGAAATTAAGCATCAAGACCCGCGAGAAACGACAAATTTTGGACATTACTGGCGAGCTCGAAACTATTCTTGGAAAGGACCACGCTAAACGCTCAGGCGTCTGCAATTTATCAGTTCTTCACACCACCGCGGCACTTACTACCGCCGATCTCGATCCAGGGACCGATCTGGACATGCTGGACGCGTTCGAGGCGATGGTGCCGAAGCTCAAATACCGCCATCCGCATAATCCGGCCCATGTGCCCGACCATATTCTTTCGGCGCTGATCGGAACCTCTCTGGCCCTGCCCTTCCAAAAGGGAAAGCTGGTGCTCGGAACATGGCAGCGGGTCGTTTTGATTGAACTCGATGGGCCGCGCGAACGCGACGTGATGGTGACGATCCTAGGGCAAGAATGATCCAAGAGGCCCGCCGATTCAAGCAGGCCTTAGAACAAAGTTTGTCGCCGGGCGAACGATCACTCGTTCCGCTACTTCGGTGCGCTCTGGCCCGCTGGAACAGTTGGTTGAAGTGCAGACGGGATCTGACCTCCGCCAGTAGCCGGCACTTGAGGCGCTCCGGTCACTAACACTTGCTTCGCCGCATCCGGCAGTTTGTCGGCATTCGCAAGCAACAGGCTCACCTGCCACATCTGAGTTTCTGAAAGCGATTGCGAAAATCCCGGCATTCCGGTTAGGCGAATCCCGTTCGCCACCTTCCAATACGTTTCCCCCGGTTCGTCATCGGTAACACCTTTACCTCGAAACAGTTGCGGGGGTTTGGGGAACATCCCTTTGGCGATCGATGTCGGCGAGTCGAGCGGCAAACCGTGGCAGACCGAGCAATTCTCTTTATAAACCTGCGCGCCCGCTACGTAATTAGGTTCGGTCGCAGGCACGGGCACCGACTTCGGCATTTCTTTCGCGACCCTTGCGTCCAGGGCCTTAGCGGCCAACATCTTTTCGAATAGCATCGGTGGCGCCGACGTCGCTACCGGCGCGCTCCCGGTGGCAAAGTATGCATACACTAATAGCGGAAACAGAACCACTCCGATCACTAAACCCAGGATGAACGTCTTCAAGTAACTCTCCTTTGTTTCGGAACCGCAGTATACAAGTACTCCAATGGGAAAAGACAATGAACTTTCAGCCATCATCGGGAAAATCGCGACGTTCGGTATTCGCGCGAACGTTGCGAGTCACTCGACCATCGGCAAATTCCGAGTTGCCAAAGCAGCCCACTGGCATGCATCATGGAAACTCCCGACAAGCTAGCAGTGAGGCATGAATCGTAGAAAGCCGTTGATTTTTCCCCTTGCCCTTGGCCTGTTCGCATTCCTTGTTGCCGCGTTTCCCGCGCGCGCGCAGGATAACTATGAAATCCAGGTATACGGATCGGAGACCGTCGCTCCCGGCCACACCATGGTCGAACTCCATTCCAATTTCACAGCCGACGGATCGAAGACGGTACAGGATGGCGTTCTGCCCACCAATCACGCAGAACATGAAACTGTAGAGATCACGCACGGCTTCAACGATTGGTTTGAGACCGGCTTCTATATTTTCACCAGCATCCAGCCCAACATCGGCTGGCAGTGGGTAGGTGATCATATTCGCCCGCGTTTTCGCGTTCCGGAGAAATGGAAGTGGCCGGTCGGCCTAAGCTTGTCCAACGAAATCGGCTACCAGCGCGCCGCTTTTTCCGCCGACACCTGGACCTGGGAGATACGTCCCATCGTCGACAAGAAGATCGATCGCTGGTACTTGGCGTTCAATCCCGCCATGGACCGTTCGTTTCATGGGCCCAGCGTGAACCAGGGCCTTACTTTTTCACCAAACGCGAAGTTCAGCTACGACTTCACCAAACGAGTCGCCGGAGGCCTGGAGTACTACGCGGCATGGGGCCCCATCACCGGATTCCTTCCCTTCCCACAACAGCAACAACAATTCTTTCCGGCAATCGATCTCGACCTGGGGCCGGAGTGGGAGTTCAACTTTGGCGTGGGCGTTGGCGTCACTCGCGCCACCGATCACCTGATCATCAAGTGCATTCTGGGCCGGCGCTTCGATTGGCCTGGGCAACGGAGCAAGCCGGCGGATGCGCGGCCGTGACGAGTCGCTTCCCATGGCACGGCTGCATCACCCGATTGAATCCCTAACGGGAGGTAACGACGGGGGCGGCAAAGGAGGTGCTACCGGACGTAGCAGTCGATCGAGCAGCGAATATCGTGAGGCAAAGAAATGGATTGAGTACGCCGGAAAGAAGACAATAGCGGGCACTGACACCAGAGAAATCAAGTACAACAAGACCGCAAGGACAATGCAGCCTGCGACAACCGCGGCAGTGATGGTGTACACGTCCCACTGCAATCCCGCGGCTTTGCCACCCAGAACAGCGATGACGCCAACGCCTCCCACCGGAATGAGGATGATCAGGATCAGAACAACGGCGAGGATACCAACCATTACGGCTGCGCCAATCGCCAGGACCAGTTTCATTCCTAGATATCCGGCATAGCCTCCTTTTTCCGATTTCAGCATTGGCAGAAGACGTTGCCAGCCGTCCAACGCGCCAATGTTTTCGAGAGCCATCTGGGGAACCACAAAATCTTTGGTGAGTACGTGTACGATGACGGACAGGACCACGAAAGCGAGCAGGGCAAAAAACATGAGTAGGCCGCCCAGCACGAGAGGAATGATGTGTTCTTTGGGTCGGTTGAACCAACCAGCCGCGAATGCGACCACAGCCGGCACCCCGACTAGAACGACTAAGCCGGCCATCATGGCTATAGCGTAGACAATCTGCCAGAGAAAATAGCGGAAACCGACACTCTTTCGCCGCCGCCATCCTTGACGGATCTCACAGTGTTTTTCAATCACGCTGTCGAACAGAACGAACCGCATCACGCTGCTCACATAGACAAACAGGAGCCAAAGCACGAAGCCAGCGCTGATAGCCAAGGCAATCAACCCTGCAAGCGCCAATGGGTCGAGATGCGGAAAACCAGCGCTCATGAATTGCTGCCTGCTACCCGTGTGGGCGGGCATTCGGAAGTTGCCGCCATTGCATCCGCCGGAACTCATTTCGCCGGCCAAAAATCCTACGAGCGCGAGCTTCGCCCATTGGCCGACCTTAAACGGCTGGAAGAGCTGTTGCTTCGCGTGTTGGAAGGCGGGACTGACGGTATCGATAGCGGAGATGGGCACACCGCACCTCGCAAAACAGGGTCGTACGGATGGCTGCAAGGTACGCGAAGCCATGCTTTAGGTCAAATGGAATCTGGCGACGAGGGGAGGCTACCGGCGCATGTGACGACAATAAATCTGGCGGTTCTATTCGTAGCGCAGCGCTTCGACTGGATCGAGCTTCGATGCACGCAAAGCCGGAACCAGTCCACTGAAGACCCCGACGATCAATAGTACCAGCGTTGAAATGGTGACAGTCACAATAGAAATCTTGAGATGAATGTCGCCATTCCCCGAAGTGTCCTCGAACAAAGGCCCCATCATTGGCAGAGTGCCCACGCCCCATGCGATGACATAGGAAAGCAGGACGCCGATGGCGCCTCCGATCATCATAATGAGTAGCGTTTCAGCGAGAAACTGAAGTTTGATCTGGCTCTTTTTGGCGCCCAGCGCCCTTCGTAAGCCAATTTCGCGAATGCGCTCGTCGACTGAAACCAGCATGATGTTCATCACGCCGACTCCGCCAATTCCCAGAGTCAAGGTGCCAATGAATGTCAGCAAGACCTGTAACCCGATGGTGAGCCCATCGATGACCGGCCGAAATTCGTCGCGGCCAAACATCTGGATCGCTTTCGTATCCGTGGGCGAGAATTGCTGGCGGGTCGCGACGGCAGCCAGTACCTGTGCCATGGCTTGCTTTTCAAAGTGCGGCGCGATTGGCTGAAAAATCATGACGGCGGCATAGCGAGTGTTCCACATGTCGCCGGCGGTGGAGTAAGGAATCCACGCTGACTCGTCGTCGCTGCTGAAATAATTGCTCAGTTGGATTTTGCGGGCCATCACGCCGATTACGGTAAAGCGCACTCCGCCGATCAGGACCGTTTCGCCGACTGCGGGACGCCCACTGAACAACTGCTCGCGAATCCGGCCGCCGATGAAAACCACGCGCCGGCGTTCAAGTTCGTCGCTGGCGTTGATCCAGCGGCCCTGGGCCGGGACTTCATTGCGCATCTCTCCATATTCAGGGCAGACCCCGCGGACCGCCGCCGTACCTACCATGCGATCTCCGTATGCAATGCCGGGGCGGTGCACCGTCTCCAGGCAAACATGTTTCACCAGCGGGGCCGTCTCTTTCACCATGTCGACGTCGGCCTTTTCAAAAACCACTTTCTTCCCGGCCCGCTGCCCGCCCGGCTGCTCGCTGGTTTGCTGCGGCCAACAAATGACAGCACTCTTACCGAATGCGTCAAACCCGCTGACCAGCACATGACGAAAACTGCTGCCGTATGCGATGAGCAGCGTGACCGTCGCGATTCCCCAAACGATGCCCAGCATGGTCAACAGGCTGCGCGTTGTATTCCGTTGCAGCGCGATCCAAGCTTCGTGAATGATTTCAATCAACATCGCAATTCAGTTTCCAGCTTCCAGTCCCGAGTTTCCGCTCGCCATTAACCGCCGGCTTCAAATCTCAAAGCCTCTATGGGATCAATCGACGCCGCTTTCCTCGCCGGGTACAGCGCCGACAGCACGGCGATGCTTCCCAATAGTCCGCAGGCCAGCAATCCGCAGCTCCACGTCGGGAGCAGTCCGGCAAAGAAGTCCGGCATTGGCAGCAGGTTCACTAGCGCGCAAAGCCCGTAGGAAATGCCCAAGCCCACTCCGCCGCTCAACATTGCGATCATCAGCGCCTCAATAAAAAACTGCCGCAGAATTGTGTTCGCCGGGGCTCCCAGCGCCTTCCGCACTCCAATTTCTCGAGTTCTCTCCCGCACCGCGACCATCATCACATTCATAACGCCCAAGCCGCCCAGCAGCAAAGTCACAATGCCGACCGCACCGAGGAAGTACTTCATGCCGTCGGTCATGGTCTTGAAGGCTTGCGCTTCCTGCACCGTGTCCCATATGGGGCACGCTTCCTTATCATTCGGATCGAAATTGTGCATTCGTCCCAGCGCCGTGCGAATCTCGCGCTTACAGGCCTCGTGTTGCTCAACCGATCTCGGCGTAACTAGTAACTGGTCAAATGTCGTCGGGGTTCCAGGAGGCTTGTCTGGAAAATCTCTGCGCATGGCGGCGAAGGGTACAAAGATTTTGTTCACATCAAAGCCGTCGTAACTGGAATCCTGCTTCTTCTTTTCCATGACTCCAATCACAACGTAAGGGAACCCATTGAGATAAACATTCTCACCCACCGGATTTCGTCCCGGAAAAAGCTGTTTCGACGCATCGCTGCCAAGAAAAGCCACGCGGCGGGCCTGCCGCTGGTCTTCCCAGTCGTAAAAACGCCCCTGCCCCACCGAAAGACTGCGGATGTCGGCGAACTCCGGCCATGAGCCTGTCACCAGAAACGCGGCATTATTGAAATTGCTGTGGATCTGAACGTCTTCCTGTTCAAGCTCCGGAATCATGTACTCGCAGTCCGGAGACGCCTCTTGCACCGCGGGCACATCTGCATCTTCCCAGTGCACCGTGCGCCCGGCCCGTGCCCCTCCTACCTGTAGGCTGGTCCGGCCGTGGAAGACAATCATTACGTCTTTGCCCAGGGTGGCCGAGACCTTGGCCTGCCCAACACGCAAACCCTCGCCCGCTCCGACCATCAGCACAATCGAAATAATGCCCCATGCGATCCCAAACATGGTCAGGAAGGTGCGCAGCTTATGCGCCCAGAGTGTCCGAAAAACATCGCCGATAAGGTCGCTGAGGATCATCGCTTAACCGTTGGACGCGCCCCCTGCCCGAATGTGAGCCGGGAGCGGCCATGCCTAGTGGATTGATACGAAAGGAAAGATAGTTTTGTTGCAGATAATTCAGGTCTGAGGAACTTATCCCACGACTGGGACGCCGATGTCGATCGGCCGCCAGGCTTGAAACGCGGTAAGTGCCAGATCACACTGCAATCGATGCCGTTCTTTTCGATCCCGCACTTTGTGCTCCAGCGCCGGCAACAGATCAAACGTTATGTTGGCGGGCTGAAATTTTTTCGGATCGGCGTTAGTGATGTAATGTACCAGCGATCCAAAAGCCGACGCTCTCGGCGGCGGACAAGGTTCCACCTTCATTGTCAGATCCGTGGCATGAATCCCAGCCATCAGTCCCGTTGCAATGGCCTCAACGTAGCCTTCCACGCCACAGATCTGCCCGGCGAACAGAATCTGCGCATGCTCCTTCATCTGCAGCGTGTCGCGCAGCAGCGTTGGCGAATTGATGTATGTGTTCCGATGAATTTGGCCGTAGCGCAAAAATCGCGCATTCTCCAGCCCCGGAATCAGCCGTAACACCTGCGCCTGCTCGCCAAACTTCAGGTGATTTTGGAATCCGACCAGATTGTAAGAATCCGCGCGCAGATTTTCTTGCCGTAGTTGCACCACAGCATACGGCTGTCGCCCAGTGCGAGGATCCTTGAGCCCGACCGGTTTCATCGGGCCAAAGCGCAACGTGTCACGCCCACGTCGCGCAATCTCTTCAATCGGCAGACAGCTTTCGAAGTAATTCAGCTTCTCCCAATCTTTTTCTTCCACCGCCTGCGCCGCCACCAGCGCGTCATAGAAGCGGTCATACTCGTCTTTCGTCATCGGGCAGTTGATGTAGTCCGCCGTGCCTTTGTCATAGCGCGCTGCCATGTAAACCCTGGCCATATCGATGGAATCGGATTCCACGATCGGGCTGATCGAATCGTAAAAGTACAAATGTTGAGCTCCGCTCAGGCGCGCGATCTCATGCGACAAAGCATCGGAAGTCAGCGGGCCAGTGGCGATGATCGTGATTTGATTCTCGTCGACTAAGACGACCTCTTCGCGATGAATGGTAATGAGTGGCTCTCGTGTAATCGCTTCCGTAACCCGGGCCGCAAACGTTTCGCGGTCCACTGCCAACGCGTGGCCGGCTGGAACCGCGCAGGCGCGCGCAATCTGCATTAACAATGAGCTGGCCTGCCGCATTTCCTCTTTCAGCAGCCACGGAGCGGTATTCTCGCTGTCCGATTTCAAAGAGTTCGAGCACACCAGTTCCGCAAAATCGCCGGTCTGATGCGCCGGGGTCGAGCGCATCGGGCGCATTTCACAGAGTTCGACGGCGACTCCGCGCCTGGCGCATTGCCACGCCGCCTCCGCACCAGCCAAACCCGCACCAATAACTCTGACCTTCTCGCTCATATCGGAAGAAAACAATTTACGAACAACATTTACAGGATCATCCTCGCATCCCCCACGCGGCGCGTCACGTGTTCGCGGTCAAGGTATTCCAGAAGGGGTATGGCGTATTTTCGGCTGACTCCAGTCAAATCCTTGAAACGTGCAACATCGATCTTGGGCGACTTGATTTTCTCAGCCGCCATCCGTCCGCGCAATTCGGCCAAAGCATCCCGATGGAAAAGCAGATCGTCAGAAATCTTAATCAGCACCTTGTCCCGCAATAGTAACGTCACAATCTTCTGCGCGCGTATCCGGTCGACTTTTAATCCCGCCAAAACATCCTTCAATGCTGGAGCCTTCAGGCCGGCAGTCGCAAACGCTGTCTCGATGGTCTTCTTGGATTCGGCCTCCTCGTCTTTCATCACCACGCCGCGTCCCGCCGCCCGCACCTGTTCGCCCGTCACTTCAATTTTCTTCGAATTCACCAGCTCGCCGAGCCCCGCCGCGAACACATCGGGTTGCAAGTCGAAGCGCTCACGCAATTCTTCCTTGCCAATCCCTGCCACCAGCGGGTTGTAATCGTGAAACGCCTTGATCGCCAGTTCCAGATCGGAGAGCGCCGCGCGAAATGCGTGCGCCGACACCAGACACTCCTCAAGCTGAATGACTTCCTTCGATTTCAGAAGCGGCAGAAGAATATCCTTCAGCTGGCTTCGGCTCCTGCCGGTTTCGCCGATCGCAGCGGACAGCGACAGCCCCCGATTGCCGCGCCTCACCACCCTGGCCAATAGCGCCTGCGCTGAACCATCTTCAAGCAGCCGCAAAAATCTGAGCTTCTCCTGGGGCTTCGTCTTGCGGACCGGGCGCACCACATCCAGAACGATTCCCCCTCCAATCGTGACCACCGGAGAGAACTGGCGAATGATGAAGCGGTCTCCCGGCACCAGCAGCACCGGATCGCTCAACTGCAGGCACGCATAATCACTCTCTCCTGGCTCCAACTTTTTGCGGCCTAGAAGCGCCACGGTCGCCACGCACTCCGACGTGTATGCGTGAAAGTGAACTCTCGCCCGATCTTTCAAGGGCTTGACCGAAACAAGCAGCGAAAGCTTTACGTCCAGCGTAACTGTGGAACGGATCGTCGACGGAGGCGCCAGGGTTGTACCTCGACTCAATTGCGTGGTGGAGACGCCGGCAAGATTGAGCGCTGTTCTCTGCCCGGCAACCGCCCGTTCCGCCGGTGCCCCGTGTACCTGCACTCCTCGCACCCGCACCAGATTCTCTCCCGGAAAACACTCCATCTCTGCGTCTTTCGACACCGCGCCGGAGATCAGCGTACCGGTCACCACCGTCCCAAAACCTTTCATTGTGAAGACGCGGTCGATGGGCAGGCGAGCAATAGCACTCTCGTCCTTCGCCTCAACTTGCGATGCCGCATGGATGAGCGCCCGTTTGAGTTGCTCGAGTCCAGTACCGGTCAGCGAACTCACCGCCAGAATTGGCGAATGGGATGTGTCGAGAAACGATCCACGCAGGAATTCTTCGACTTCCAGGCGAACGACTTCGAGCGTCTCCGCGTCGACGGCGTCGGACTTGGTAAGCACCGTAATTCCACGCCGTACCGAGAGAAGCTTGCAGATATCGAAGTGTTCGCGGGTCTGCGGTTTGATGGACTCGTCGGCTGAAATCACCAACAGCACCAGATCGATGCCACCCACACCGGCAAGCATGTTGCGGACGAAGCGCTCGTGACCCGGAACATCTACGAATCCCAAACGTAGTGTCTGGCCATTCGCACCCGGCAGATCTAGATGCGCAAAACCCAGGTCGATCGTGATCCCGCGACGCTTTTCCTCTTCCAGTCGATCGGCGTCGATGCCGGTCAATGCCTTTACTAGCGCCGTTTTTCCGTGGTCAATGTGCCCAGCGGTGCCTACAATCACCGACTTCATTCCAAGAGTAATGATACTAGAATCACACGCTAGACTGTGCCGATTAACGGCACTTCGCAAGCCTTAGGTTCGCGCCGAATAGAATCCTGTTCAGTTGCGGACGAAAATGCGACAATAGAACTTCCCATGACTACTGCCACCACCCCTGCCATTTCTCCGGATATCGTCCGCGAACATGGGATCACTCCGGAGGAGTACGAAAAGCTGAAACAGTTGCTGGGCGGATCGCGAACCCACCATCACCGAACTCGGAATCTTCAGCGTGATGTGGAGCGAGCACTGCTCCTATAAATCCTCACGCGTGCACTTGAAGCGTCTTCCCACCCGCAGCAAGCGCGTGGTCCAGGGGCCTGGCGAAAACGCGGGCATCATCGATATTGGCGACGGCTGGGCATGCGCCTTCAAAATCGAGTCGCACAATCATCCCTCTTTTATTGAGCCCTTTCAGGGAGCAGCGACCGGCGTAGGGGGGATTCTCCGCGACATCTTCACCATGGGAGCACGCCCGGTAGCGGTCATGGATTCGCTTCGCTTCGGCCCGATCACTCCGAAACCTGGTCTCTCGCAAACAGAGCTTCATAAGAACCATTCCGTCCTCGAAGGCGTCGTCAACGGAGTCGCTTCCTACGGAAACTGTTTCGGAGTCCCCAACCTCGGCGGCGAAACCAAGTTTGAGCCATGCTACTCCGGCAATCCGCTGCTCAATGCATTCGCCATGGGTCTCGTCCGCAAGGGCGAGATTTTCTACGCCAAGGCGGCCGGCGTCGGCAATCCCGTCATTTACGTTGGCTCCAAGACCGGCCGGGACGGGATCCACGGCGCGACCATGGCCAGCGAAGAGTTCAGCGAAGCCTCCGAGGCCAAGCGTCCCAACGTTCAGGTCGGCGATCCCTTCCTTGAAAAGCTTCTCCTCGAGGCCTGCCTCGAAGCCATGCAAACCGGCGCTATCGTAGGCATTCAAGACATGGGTGCAGCCGGGCTGACTTGCTCAACTTGCGAAATGGGCGCCCGCGGCCATGTCGGCACCGAGATCGAACTCGACCTCGTGCCGCAGCGCGAGACCGGCATGACCCCCTACGAGATCATGCTGAGTGAGTCCCAGGAGCGCATGCTGCTGGTGGCGCAAAAGGGCCGCGAGCAGGAAATTTTCAAGGTCTTCGAAAAATGGGGCTTGGATGCCGTCGAAATCGGCCGCGTTACCGACGACGGCAAGATGCGCGTTATGCATCACGGTAAAGTCGTATCGGAAATCCCCAATGAAGCCCTGACCGACGATGCGCCGGTCTACAAGCGTCCCCTGGAGCGTTGGGAACCGCCCATCCCCCGCGAGATGCCCGAGCACATCAAACTCGCCGCAGAAGCCGACGATCTTACCGATAACTTCAAGCGACTGCTTGCCAGCCCCAATATCTGCGGCAAACGCTGGATCTGGCAGCAGTACGATCACATGGTGCAGACCAACACCGTCGAATCTCCGGGCGCCGGAGACGCAGGAGTCATTCGCATCAAGGGCTCACAGCGCGGCCTCGCCATGGCCCTCGACGGCAATGGACGCTGGTGCTATCTCGATCCCCAACTCGGCGCCATGCATGCCGTCGCCGAAGCTGCTCGCAACGTCGCCTGCGCCGGAGCAATTCCGGTCGGCGCCACCAATTGCCTGAATTTCGGTAATCCCGAGAAGCCGCACATCATGTGGCAGTTTTCGCAGGTGATCGACGGCATCACCAAGGCTTGCGAGGAACTCGATGTCCCCATCACCGGCGGCAATGTCAGCTTCTACAACGAAACTTTGGGCGAAGGGATTTATCCGACCCCGGTCCTTGGTATTGTTGGAATTTTGGAGGATGTTCACAAAGCGGTATTCCCGCATTTTCGCGAAGCCGGACGGACGGTTTTCTTGCTTAGGGCCTCAGAGCCTGGGGATCTCGTCGACGCGACCTCCGAATTTGGATCGTCTGAATACGCCAAAGAAGTGCTCGGCGCGCTCTGGGGCTTCCCGCCGTCTCTCGAACTTCCCCGAGAAGCCGCTCTGCAAAAATGCTTGGTCGAGATCATCAATGCTGGCTTGGTCGACTCGGCCCACGATTGCTCAGATGGCGGAATCGCGACGACCCTGGCCGAATCCACCTTCCAGAAGAATGTCGGCGTCAAAGTCGATCTTAAGTCGTCCGAATTGCCACCAGAATTCGTGCTTTTCGGCGAAGATGCCAGTCGGGTTGTAATGTCCTGCGACCCCAATGATGTCGAGCGAATCAAACAAATAGCGGGCAAGCACGGAATTTCATTACAAGTCATCGGCGAGACTGTCTCCGACCGGCTGGAGATCAAGCTGGACGGGCGCGTCATTGTCTCGGCTTCGATCAGCGAGTTGCGCCAGGTTTATGAGAACGCTTTGGCGGATGCGTTGAAGGGCGATCCCGAGCTGGTAGGCGCAGATTAAGGTTTGGCGGGTGAAAGGCAGTCGCGAGGTGCGTTAGAACAGGCGCAGGCCGCCAGAAGAACAAACTAAGAGCTAAAGGCTGAGAGCCAAGAGCCGATTTTATGCTGATTCCTTTCGATAAATTTCGAGAAGAGTGCGGGGTGGTCGCAGTGTATGCCCATCCTGAAGCCGAGAAGCTCGCCTACCTCGGACTTCATCAGCTCCAGCATCGCGGCCAGGAGTCCGCCGGCATCGTCACCTCCGATGGCATGACCCTGCACATGCATAAATCCATGGGCCTGGTGGCCGACATCTTTTCCGGAGAACGTCCTTGCCCAACTACGCGGCACTTTGGCCATTGGGCACACTCGCTATTCCACCGCCGGGGATTCGGCCCTCCTCAACGCTCAGCCGATCATGGTGCAATCCAACAAAGGAATGATGGCGCTCGCGCACAACGGAAATCTGGTAAACGCCCAGGAGGTCCGCCATCGTCTTGAGGCCCAGGGTTCGATTTTTCAAACCAACAGCGACACCGAAGTGATTGTGCACCTGATCGCGCTCTCGCGGGAGCACACGTTGCCGGAGGCCATGGCCGACGCTCTGCGCCGCGTCGAAGGAGCCTTCTCGCTTGTCATGATCAGCCCGGACCGCATTTTTGCTGCGCGCGACCCACGCGGCTTCCGACCCTTGGCTATGGGAAGAATTCCCGCCCAATCCGGCGAAAAGCAGGACACCATCGTTTTCGCCTCCGAAACCTGTGCCTTCGATCTGATCGGCGCAACTTATGAGCGCGACGTGAAGCCCGGCGAGATGATCGTCGTTGGTCCTGAGGGTCTGACCTCGCGCTTCTACGCGCCCTCGCTCGCGCAATCCAGTTGCATCTTCGAACACGTTTATTTCTCACGTCCAGATAGCCTGGTTTTTGGTAGATCGGTGCAGGAAAGCCGCGAACAACTTGGCCGTCAACTGGCGCGGGAAGCTCCTGCCGACGCCGACGTTGTAGTCCCCGTCCCCGATTCCGGCGTCACCGCGGCCGTCGGCTACGCGGCGGAGAGCGGGATTCCCTTTCGCTTCGGCCTCATCCGCAATCACTACGTGGGCCGCACATTTATCGAGCCCAGCCAAAGTGTGCGCGACTTTGGCGTCAAGCTCAAGTTAAACGCGGTCCGCAGTTTACTGGAAGGCAAACGTGTCGCTCTGATTGACGATTCCATTGTTCGCGGCACCACCAGCCGCAAAATCGTCCGCATGGTGCGCAGCGCCGGCGCCAAAGAAGTCCACATGCGGATTTCCTGCCCCCCGACCATCTCTCCATGTTTTTATGGTGTCGACACCCCCTCCAAAAAAGAATTGATCGCCGCCAACAATTCGATCGAGCAGATCCGCCAGTACATCGGCGCGGACACCCTCTCCTATCTTTCGCTGGACGGCCTGAAGCAGGCCTGCGGCGAGGGGGAAAAGACCAGCTATTGCAGCGCCTGCTATACCGGCGCGTACCCCACCAAGTGGGTCGATGTGGAAGATATCCAGCCCGCCACCACCGCAGTCAGCAAATAGCCAAACCCAAACTTGTAGGCAATCATTAGAGACGCGGTCCCCTTCTACTTCCATCAGCCACCACTATCTATGGTAGTAGTCGGTTGGTCTGTTTACTCTCACTGCGCTAGCCTGTTTCGCCGCGCAGGCAGTCTCTTCGCAACTTTTTGAATAGCGGCAATCCTGCTTCTTCGCGGAATAAATTTTCATGATCATGAAGGTTTCGGCCCCTGGTATTTGTCGTTCGAGTTCTCCCCTTCGAATCGTTCTCCTCTCGATCTTCCTGTTATTCTTCATCGCTTAGCCCTCGCGGCTGCGTGCCCAGAATGCCAATGGCACGCTTCGCGGAGAGGTCCAGGACGCGAGTGCCGCCCGGGTCGCAGGCGCCCGCGTAGTTGCCGAGTCCGCCGGATCGTCCATTACCCGCGAAGTCCTGACCAATGAACGCGGAGAATTCCGCCTTGAGGGCCTGTTGCCCGGCTCCTATCACGTCACCGTGACCGCCAAAAGTTTTGCCCAGGCTACCGCGGATGTAGTGGTTGCAGTCAGTGTGGTCCGCGATATCGCCGTCACGCTGAAGCCGGAAAGTCCACGCGAGACCGTCAACGTGCAAGCCACGTCTTCCTCCATCACCACGGAAACGATCGACACCGCAAGTGCGGTGCGTGGAGGCGTCGTCGGCACCAAAGACCTTGAGTCTCTTCCACTCCCAGCGCGCAGCTTCGCCAATATCGCTTATCTCGTGGCTGGAACCGAACCCGTCGAACCCTCCGACCCCACGAAGGCCCGTATAACCGCCGTCTCCACCGGCGGAAGCTCCGGCTTAAACAACGAACTCTCCGTCGATGGCGCGGACAATTCCGACGACTGGATCGGCGGCTTCCTGCAAAATTTCTCACCCGACGGCATCCAGGAATTTGCCGTGCGCACCTCGAATGAAGATGCAGACACCGGCTGGACCACCGCCGGATCGGTCGTTATCACAACCAAACATGGCACCAACGACTGGCATGGAGATCTCGCTTTTTACGAGCGCGCCGCCGCCCTCAATGCGCGCTTTCCCATTGAGAATCCGGCGGAAACCTGCACCGACGGAGCGTGCGTGCACAATCCCAAGCAGCCCTTCTCACGCCAGAATTACGTTGCCACCATCGGCGGCCCCATCGTAAAGAACAAAGTGTGGTTCTTCACTTCCTTCGAAGCCGTGCATGAAGACGCCAGCATTGCCTACAGCCCGTTGGCCACCACACAGTTCGACGCCCTGGCCCAACTCGCCGCCAATGGCCTGATCTCCGGCGTCCCCTCCATCTCCGTTCCTCCGAATGTCCCCATTCCATTCCGCGACTACATAAGTTCCGCGCGCTTCGACTGGGCACAGTCCCCGAAGTCGCAATGGTTTCTGCGCACTTCTTCCGACAGCTACCTCACGCACAACGCGCTGGTGGAGCAGGGAACATTGCCTTCCACCGGACTGACCACGCACAACAACTACTGGAATACCGCCATCAGCAACGCCTATACCTTCAGTCCAACTTGGCTGGGCAATTTGGTGATCGATGCCAGCCTCTTGCACCTGACCCAAACCCGTAACTCGGACCTTGGCTTCGCGCTGGCGTTTCCGTTCAGCTCCACCGCTTTGACAATTTCCGGATTCGAGACGTTCGGCGACAACCAGTTCGCGACCCCTATCACTCTGTTTCCCGACCTCCGCAATCAGGACAAATATCAATTTCGTTACGACCTCAGCCACGTTGCCGGAAGTCACGCGCTCAAGTTCGGAATCGACTTCATTCATGAACCAGTGCTGAGCGGCGCATTCGCCTCCACCGCCGAGACTCTTGCTGCGTACGCCAACAATCCCAGCTTCTATGTGCAGAATCCTGGCGTCTTCGGGACTTTCACTCCCCAGTGCATTAACTTCACCGCATCGGACGGCTCGACTTGCAGCTTTACTCCCGCTGGCGACGGCACTTTCTCACAGAACATTCAGCGCCTCGCCTTTTATGGCGAGGACTCGTGGCGCGTTTCCCATCACCTCACCGTCAACTACGGTGTGCGCTATCAGACTACCTACGGACTCTTCAACGGATCGGGTCGGACGCAACTGGAAAACAATGCCTTTGTAACCCTGCAAGCGTTGCAGATTCCGGTTGTGCCCAGCCCGCCGCACGATTACCGCAAGCAAATCGCTCCGCGTCTCGGGTTCGCCTATTCGCCGGGTGGCAGCGAGAAAACGGTATTCCGCGCCGGCTTTGGCATGTTCTACGACGATCTGGCTCAAAATGGATGGGCGACGGCATTCCAAGGAGTCAACAACACTAACGCAACCACAGGGGCTTGCGCCCTCACCGGCGGCCCCGGCACTTACGCTCTCGCTGGCCCCGGATGCCTCCTCGGAGGCGCGACTGCCGCCGGCAACCTCATCGCCTCCAACTACAAGACGCCTTATGCCATCCACGTCACGGGCGGCGCTCAACACGCTTTCAACGAACACTGGCTCGCCAGCGCCGACTATGTTCACGAACAGGGAAATCACGGCTATCGCGCCTTCCCTTATGCAGGCGGCACCGACCTGACTACTCCGCTCATTCCCACCTCGGACCCGAATTACGCCACCGATCAGGCGAATGTGGTTCCCAGTGTCAACGTCTTCGCGGCTGACAACCGTTCCAGCTACAACGCTCTCATGCTCCACCTCCAGGGCAATATGCACCGGTTCGACCTGGTCGCCAACTACACGCTTTCCAAAGCACAAACCTGGGGATGTCTGCTCGGCGAACTCTTTGACTATGTCGATGGCGTCTGTAGGAACCCCAACACTGGTTTGCTCGATGCCTTCGGGCCTGGCGACTACGGTCCTTCTGGTGAAGATGTTCGAGATCGCTTTGTGCTGGCCGGCACCCTGCATCTCCCCGGCGGCTTTGAAGTTAGCACCATCACCCAGATTGAGAGCGCACGTCCCATTACCATCACCACCGCAGACAACACCGGCCGCATTTACGTAAACGGGGCCTATACCAGCCTGGACGAATTCCGCGGCACGCCTTACATTCAATCCGACTTGCGCGTCTCGCGTCCCTTCAAGATCGGCGATCGCTGGCAGATCAATCCGTTTGCCGAGTTCTTCAACATCTTCAACCGCAACAATCCGGGCGCAAACTACGCCGTCAATGTGGTCCAACTCCCCATTCCCGCGGCCGAAATGCAGCCCAACCCCATCACCGGAATCACCAATATCACCACCGTTTGCGCCAATTCAGCTTGCACGCAAACCGTCCCCGTCACCAGTTTGAAGCAGCTCGAAATACCTGAAGGCGCTTTAGGAGATTTCTTCGGCCCCGGCACCACGGTCGGAATTCCCTTCGCCGCACAACTAGGAGTGCGCGCAACGTTCTAGGAAGGTCTGCAAAAGATGGCCGAGCCTCCCTGTGGACCACTGTGTCCCACGTGGTTAACCTTTCGGAATCTGCGAAGGGTCAGCGTCTTCGCGCAGAAACCACACGTGGAATGCCCTGGAGGTCATTTGAGATCTGGACTTGATCCCATGCCTTCAAAATACGCCTCACGCCGTCCACAATAGTCCCGCTGATCTCCATCGCCAGTCGGCCGCTGGATTTCAGCGCCGCCTCCGCTTGCGGCGCTAGTCTCTCGATAATCTCCAGCCCCGTATGCCCGGCAAACACCGCGTTGCGTGGTTCGAACTTACGCACCTCGAGCTGCACTTGGTCCTCCTCTGACTCGCCCACGTACGGAGGATTAGAAACCACAAGATCCAGGCTCGCAGGCGCGAACCCTGCCAGCAGATCGCCCTGCCGAAAATCAATCCGTCCTTCCACCTGATTTCGCGCCGCATTCGCCCGCGCAATTTCTAGCGCGTCCGCCGAAATATCGACCGCATGAATCTGCGCCTCCGGCAGCTCCTTCGCCAGCACAACCGCAATGCAGCCCGAACCCGTCCCAACATCCACCATGCGGGGTCGATTAAGACCCTTTGCCAGGGGCAGCACAGCTTCAATCAGGTGCTCAGTCTCAGGCCGCGGAATCAAAACCGCGGGAGTCACGATAAAATCCATGCCCCAAAATTCCTGATTGCCCGTGAGGTATTGCGCCGGAATTCCGCTAGCCCGCTGGCCAACTAATCCTTCGTATTGGAAAAGCTCATCATTGGTCAGTTCTCGTCCCGGATGGGCAAAAAAATAGGCCCGATCACACCCCAGCACAAACATCAAAAGAATCTCCGCATTCAGCCGAGGAGAACCGATGTGCGCGGCGGTCAGCCGCTCAATCGCGCAGGTTAGGGCAGTTTTAAGGGTCACGGTCGTCACATGAGATTAAACGGTGTGTTTCAGGAAAGCTACGATCACCGATAGCCCCGGTAGGCCTGCCGAAAAAAACCATCCTGCCTTTGACCCCGATTTCTGGTGCAAACCGCTTTCCTGAGTGAAGGCCGAAGAAAGGTTTTCAGCGGCCCGCCAAATTTAAATTCAAGGAGAATTCCCATGAAAAGCCTGACCGGGACTACGTCAAAGATGAAGCAGAAGCAGGGTTTCTTTTCGGCCGCCATATTGGTGGCCGCTATTGCAGTAACGCCGATTTCGGCGCAAACTGCCAACTCGAACAACTCCATCGGTGTAGGCCAGGAACTGGCCAAACTGGATGTTTTGCCGGCATCTTCCCGATCGTATATATCCGGCGAACTTGGCAAGGAGCTGACCGCATATCACATCGAAGGCAACCCCAAAGGATTCCATGCCGAATCTCGCGGCCTCGCCTCCGATTTCACCGTCCAGGGCGTGGAAGTGCGCCATGATGACGCGCATGTTCGCCTCACCCTCGATTCGTACGGCCACGGAAGCGGCCTCAGCAAAGTCACTTCCGCGTCGGCGACACGAGTGGACGAGAACCGCGTGGAATATCGCCACTCCGGCATTGACGAGTGGTATGTGAACGGTCCGTTGGGCCTCGAGCAGGGTTTCACCATCGCTCAGGCGAAGAAAAACAGCTCCGGCCCGTTGACGGTGGCATTGGCTCTCGCCGGGAACATGACCGCCCGTGTCAACGACGATGGCAAGAGCGCAATCCTGTCCGATAATCACAACCAGCATCAGTTCAACTATGCCGGCCTGATGGCAACCGATGCCAACGGCAAAGAACTTTCCAGCCGGCTGGAAGTGGCCGGGGGACGTTTGCTGATCAAGGTTGACGACGCTCAGGCCCGCTATCCGGTAACCATCGACCCCGTCTACCAGTACCAAAGCTCACTGAATGCAACGTTTAACGCCCCATATACCGATGGCGGCGTCTCCGTCGCGGTCGATGGCAAACCCAGGGACTTCGTGGTTGTAGTGGGAGCGCAATACGCCATCCAACCGAGACAAATTCATGGCGACGGAAAAAGCTCGGGCGTTGTGTACGTGTTCGAAAGCCTCAACTGCTGCATTTCACCGACCTGGACCCGCTCTATTCTGTATCCTTTGCAAGGGGCGGCCGGGGACGCGTTCGGGGCTTCGGTTTCCATTGAAAACAATGCTTACCTCGCATCCGAAGGAAAGACCATTGTGGTGGGTGCGCCGAAACGTAAAGTGAACGGTAACGCCGGGCAAGGCGAAGCTTACGTGTTCGTACGCCCGGCAAACGGATGGGCCAGCCGCTCCCAGAATGCCAGCCTGACGAATGGCAATGGACAGGCCGGCTTTAACTTCGGCTCTTCTGTCTCAGTACAGGGCAACAACCTTGTCGTGGGCGAGCCACAACCGCCATATGGCGGCACGTGTATCCCTTGTGGGGCGGGCGGAGCTTATGTTTATAGCAAACCCATAGGAGGATGGGTGACTACATCTACTCCCTCCGCGATTATGGGCGTTCCCACCGCTCTGCCCAACGGATCGGAGCTTGGATTTTCGGTCTCCATCAGCAGCCAGCCGAGCCAACCCGGCTTGGTGGCCGTGGGTGCGCCGCAACCCATCGGATTTGGCGGTTGCAATGGCTGCGGACCCGGCTCCGCTTATCTTTACTACGAACCGACAGGCGGCTGGTCTGGAACGGTGACACCCGTGACCGTCAACGATCCAAACAATACTGTCAACGACGAGTTCGGAATGTCGGTTGCCACCAGCATGGCGTATCTGCTTGTAGTGGGATCCCCGAATGCCACGTGCCCCGCCGTCGCTCAGCCCAGCGGTTGTGGCGTGAACTACCCCCCCAACACTGGTCTAGCCTACGAATATGAGATCAACTACGGCTTGACCACGCCTGGCGTGCTGTTTCCCTCCAACGGGGCAACTGGAGACCTGTTTGGCGTCTCCGTTGCAACCGATGGCAAGGGCGGCGACCTGGTTGCGGTGGGCGCGCCGGACCACAACGGACGATCCCGCGGAGCGGGTTATCTTTTCATTAGCCCCGGCTACTGGGACGTACCAGGTTACTATTCCGAGTATCAGAACGTGACCAATGCCCCCGGCGGGCAGTTTGGCTGGTCCTCCGCCGCCTATGTCAATATGGGGTTGCAAGGCGGAAGCGCTGCGGTATTCGGGGCGCCGGTGGCGAACAGTTACTCCGGAGCTGCCTACCTCTACTATTACTAGACCGCCAGTTGGTCCCTTAACACGCGGCGGAAGCGCTCGAACCTGGGCCTTCCGCCCAAACTTTTTGCCAGACATTGACCGAGATCCTGGGATTCCTGTTGCAATGAGTTCTACTTTGGCTGGCTACGCCTGCGCCACCATCTGGAACAAACAACCAGCGCCCCCCTTACAGCACCGCCGTCTCCTCAATCATTCTGCCTTCCGCAAATCGAGAGAGCCCCAACAAAGACGTGTCGATCAATTCACAGCCCCCCGTCAAAATCAAATCCGCCAGAATCTTCCCCGTGGCCGGAGCATGCATTACACCATGCCCGCTGAATCCATTCGCGAGGAAAAATCCCGGAACTCCCGGCGCTTCCCCGAGTATCGGATGATGGTCCGGCGTCATCTCGTAAAGCCCCGCCCAAGCCCGCTTCGGATTCACCGCCAGATTCTCGAAAATCGGCACCCGGTCCGCCGCCCGCAGCAAAATCTTCTCGATGAACCCCGGCTCAAAATCCATCTTGTAACCCGGCGTCTCTTCCGGATCATTCCAGGCGAGCAGAAATCCCAAGCCCTCCGGCCGAAAATGAAAACCGGTCGACATATCGATAATCATCGGAGCCGTGTGTGGAAACTGATCGAAAGGTTCGGTCGGAACCAGCATCCGCCGCAGCGGCTCGACCGGCAGATCGATCCCCACCATCCTGGCGATGCTCGCCGACCATGCTCCGGCGGCATTCACAATTTTGCTTGCCAGGACTGTATCTCGGGTTGTCTCAATTTTCCAGCCCTCACCGTCGCGCCCAATCGCCGTCACTTCTGCGTGCTTCGAAAGCTTCGCCCCATGTTCCGCGGCCCAGCTCATGAACCCGATCATCGCGCTATAAGGATCGACAAAGCCGTCGGTCGCGCAGAAACTTCCGCCCACAATGTCATCCGCTCGCAGTTGCGGATACATGCCGCGAATCTCATCCGCTGCGATCACCCGCACATCTTTCAGGCCCATCGCCACTTGCTTCTCATAGTTCGTCCGCAGATAGGCCAAATGCTTTTCATTCGTCGCACAAAACAAATACCCCTGAGGGCGGTAGCCCGCCGGATGTCCCAGCCGCTCATCAAAGCTGGCATAAAATGGAATCGAGTAAAGCGACATCTGTATATTCACCGGCGTCGAAAACTGCGCCCGCACGCCACCCATACTCTTGCCCGTCGACCCTTTGCCTTGTGCGCTTTCCCGCTCGATGACCAACACGTCTTTACATCCAGCGGCCGTCAGGTGATACGCAATGCTCGAGCCAACAATCCCGCCCCCGATAATGGCCACTTCCGCAGTCTGCATGATGCGTATTGTAGTAGACGAAAGGGGGCTTCCCCCGGATGAAGTCTGCCGGACCCCAATTGCCACCCACCCCGTCAAACCCGCGAAATCCGCCACGGACATTCCAGGCCGCGCACGCTCAGGCCATAGTTCCCACAGTCACCTTGAACCCCGCCGCCCTAGCGCCTTAAACTGAAGATGTATGCATATGCACGTTCATGGCGGGGGCGAGCGGGCCTCAAAAGTCCTGCGCGTCTCGCTCTTCGTCACTGCCGCCTACATCGTGCTGCTGGTCGTGGCCGGCATCCGCGCTCATTCCCTGGCGCTGCTCTCTGAAGCCGGACACAATCTCTCTGACCTGCTCGCCTTGGTACTTTCGCTGGTGGCTGTCTACCTGCAATCCCGCCCACCCAGCGCCACCAAGACCTACGGATGGCATCGCGCCGGAGTCCTCGCCGCTTTCGTGAACGCGGCATCCCTGGTGGCGGTTTCGTGCCTGATTTTTTACGAAGCCTTCCATCGCCTGCAAAATCCCGAGCACGTCCACGCCAAGACGATGATGGGGGTTGCCGCCGCCGGCGTCGTCATGAATGGCGTGATCGCCTTCCTCCTCCATCGCTCCGGACGCGACGTGAACATGCGCAGCGCGTTCTTGCACGAAATTGGAGACACCGTTTCCACCGCTGCCGTTATCGTCGGCGGCTGGGCCATTCTGATCACCGGACAATACTGGATCGACCCCGTCCTCTCCATTGCCATTGGTGTGCTGATCCTATGGTCCGGCTTCGGAATTGTTCGCGAGACCCTCAACATTCTGCTGGAAGGCACGCCCCGCGGCCTGAAGCTGGAACTCGTCGTGAACTCCATTCGCGAAGTCGAAGGCGTCAATGACGTCCACGATCTGCACGTCTGGAGTATCGGATCGGAAACTTCCGCGCTCTCCTGTCACATCTCCATCGAAGACATTCCGCCGTCAGTGAGTGAGCGCATCCTGCGCGACGTAAAGGCCCGTCTTCACGAGCGTTTCCGCATTGACCACACTACCATCCAGTTCGAGCACGTAGACTGCGAAGTCGCCCACGGCTGCGTCATGCTGGTGGACGAAGAAGAACATCACCACCACCACTGAGTACGTGTGGCGACTCCGATTTGGAGCGGGCGTGCCGTTAGCCGTGCCGGCACAGGCTCCGAACATTTGTCATTCCGAGCCGTCCGCAGCCGCGCCCCCAGCGCGGCGAGAGCGAGCGAGGAATCTGCTGTTTGACCATGCTTAGTCCTGGCGCGTGGCCCCGGATTTTGATCTCGCCGTCACCATCAATGCAGAGGGTGCCCCGTTCTTTGCGCACTTTGCAAAGGGCGGGAATAGCGGACGCCTGCGCAACGGAGTTTCGAGGACGGGCACAATAATGTCGGCGCAAACAACGTTAAAAGATCGACCACCCCGCCTTTGACAGCACCGCGGAAACTCCGCCGCAAAGTACGCTATTTTCCCTGCCCTTCGTAAATCTTCCTAGCCCGCTCTACCGTATCCGCCTCCTCTGGCAACTTGTCCGGTCGCAGCCGCACGATTCGAGGAAAGCGCAACGCATATCCGCTTTCATGCCGGTCGGAAATCATCATGTTATTGAATGCAACTTCTAGAACAATCTTCGGTTCGACAATCAGCCGGAATCCCTGGTCTTCAACCACGTGTTCCAGAAACCATTTCGTCATCTCGCCGATCTCGGCATCGGTTAACCCTGAATAAGCTTTGCCGATATTCACCAGCTTCTCGCCCTCGCGGACGGCAAACGTGTAGTCGCTCAACACCCCAATCCGCTTCCCATGTCCATACTCAACTGCCGTAACTACAACATCCAACGTCGCCAGTTCCCGCTTCAACTTCAGCCACGACTTGCCCCTTCTCCCCGGCGTATACGAAGACTGTGGGTCTTTAATCATCAACCCTTCATTCCCGCGCGCCTGCGCCGCGTCGAACAGCCGGTCTAATTCTTCCGCCGACGAAGACTGAAACACCGGAGCACGGAGAACGCGCGCCCGCTCAGGTTCATCGTTCTCAAACCCAAGCCGGCCCTGCCGATGCACAAGCCCAGTATTCCCCTGTGTCCCCCTGTGCTCCCTGTGGTTAAGCTTTCGGTCATCGCCCAAAAGCGCATCCAGGGCCGCACCTCGTTCCCGCAAAGGCCGATCCAGCATCAACTCTCCGCCGGTATACAAAACATCGAAGACCACATAAATCACCGGAACCTGCTGCATCATCTTGTCACTAACCTTTTTCCGACCAAGCCGATATTTCAGCGCGCTGAAGGGAAGTGCGCGCCCCGGCTCATTGGCGCCAGCCTCCAGATAACTCCAGGCCACGATTTCACCGTCCAGAATGACGTCTCCCGCGAATCCAGCGAGCGCATCCGGCAGCTCCGGGAAAGACTCGGTAATGTCATCGCGAGTGCGGGAAAAGATCCGCACCTGTTCACCTGAAATATGCGCCTGCGCCCGTATCCCGTCGTACTTGTCCTCGACGTGCGCGTTGGCAAAATAGCTGAGGGCTTGCTCTGCATTTTCCGCTGGACTCGCCAACATGAAGCCCAAGGGATGAAACAGCTTCATCCGCGCCTCGCCCAATCGACCCTCCGCCGCCAATCGCAGCGTCTCGCCAATGTCCCCCAGCAACATGTTTGCCCGCTGCACCTCAGCCACTTTGCCGCCAAAAGCTCTGGCAATCGCCTCTTCCACTAGGCTCTCTTTCAGCCCAATCCGCAGATCGCCCGTAATGATCTTCAAAATGTATTTCGCCTCCAGCGGCGTGACTTGCCGGAGTAATTCGCGTACCAGTTCACTCTTCGCCGCAGGCCCGCGCGCCGCCGCAATCCGTCGAAAACGCTCTTCGACCTCCCGAACTTTTAGATCGCATGCATCCTTGGGCTCTGACAAAACTTCGCTCGCCACCGCCCCCAAGTCGCCAAGCCGTCGATAAACCGGAGTAAGGTCGACCCCGCTTTTTCCCGAGATTTCCTCCACGATCCGCCACAAAAGTGTCCCGCCAACGTTCAGAGTCGTTTCTTCCCAAATTGGGAATGGCCTTCCGGAAAGAAAAACCGCAGCCGCCGCAGCCTCGTCCACCGCTACCGACTTCAGGTATTCGGCGACGATTGCCGTCTTTTCCAGCTTCTTGGTGGTCCCGGCAATCCTTTCGCAGGCTTCCGCGAGTCCTCGCACGCCAGTCTCCAATTTCTGCCTAACCATCACATTTATATCAACTTATGAGGTTCTCCATCGCGCCGCATCCTGTGATACTCTAAAGCCTTAGTTCTTCGCGTCCCAAAGGATCATCCAATCACCATGCGGTTCTTGCGAACATTCTGGCGTTTCCTCATCGCTGTGCAGCTCTTGCCCGCGCTCGAAGGCGGCGAGGAAACCCTGGTAGGCGGCCAAGCCGTCCTCGAGGGGGTAATGATGCGAAGCCCTCATGCCTGGGCGATCGCTTGCCGGAAACCGTCGGGTGAGGTATCGATTCACAGCGAGCCTTTGGAGCGGCTGTCGGAGAAGCATAAATGGATGGGCTGGCCGGTGGTGCGCGGAGTGGTAACTCTGGGCCATGCCATGAGCCTTGGCTTCCGGGCGTTGAAGTTTTCGGCCAATGTTGCGTTGGATGAATTGCAGCCCGAACCGGCCCCCATGCAAAAGAAGCTGGAAATTAATGGCTGGGTGGCGGCCATCAACGTGATTTTCTCGGTCGGATTCTTCATTTTCATGTACAAGTTCCTGCCGCTTCTGGCGACGACCGAGCTCAAGCGGGTGAATCCGGTTTTTGGCGAGCAGATCGTCTTCAACCTGGTGGATGGCATTATTCGTCTTCTGTTGTTCCTTCTGTTCATTTGGGGGACATCGCTGCTGAAAGATATTCGCCGCGTCTACCAGTACCACGGGGCGGAGCATAAGACGGTTTTCGCTTTTGAGAATGGCGATCCGCTCGACACGCCGTCGGTGCAGAAGTATTCGACTTACCATCCGCGCTGCGGCACCAGCTTCCTGATGACAGTGATGATCATCTCGATTTTCGTTTACATGCTGTTCCCGGTGACGACTTTCTGGGCGCGGTTCGCGATCCGCATCGCCCTGCTGCCCGTGATCACCGGCTTGTCGTATGAGGTCATCCGCTTCGCCGCCAAGCATCGTGGATCGCTTTTCGCCATCATGACGGCGCCGGGCCTTTGGATGCAGCGCATTACTACGCAACCTCCCGCCGACGATCAAGCCGAATGTGCCATCGCCGCGCTCGACCACGCTATGTCTTTGGAAAAAGAGCGTGGCGGCGAATTGGTCATCGCTTAGAAGCCGTCGTTCGTCTTTGGTCGTTGGTCGTTCGCCAGGCAGGTTTCTAACGGTTCCATTCCTGCACAAATCTAGGGTAAATACCGGCCTTGGACAGGTTTTGATGCCCGTCATCCCTTCGCCTTCGTTACATTGGCCCAGGAGGGATTTATGCCTTCGTCGTTTAGGGACTTGCGCGTCTGGCAGGATGCGATGAAGCTATCCGTGGCTGTGTATCATCAAACAGCTAGGTTTCCAAAGCATGAGCTTTATGGATTAGCTCAACAAATGCCGCGGGCTGCCGTATCTGTGGCGAGTAATATCGCAGAGGGTAAGGGCCGTGGTTCGGACCGCGGTCATTTTCTTTTTCAGGCGCGTGGATCGCTGCTAGAGTTGCAGACCCAGATCCTCATTGCCGAACAATTAGAATATTTAGGACACGACCAGACAGCTATTCTCGACGATATATCGAACGGCGTGGGTCGCGCGCTGAATGGACTGATAAACTCGATGCGAGAGAAACCCGTTGGTCAAAGTGGCCAACGACCAACGATCCAGGACCAACGACCGTAATTATGTTTGACCGACTTACGCAAATCGAAGCGCGTTATGAAGAGCTGACGCAGGCGCTGGCTTCGCCGGACATTGTCAACGACTCGGCGAAGTATCAGAAGACCGCCAAGGCGCACAGTGAAATTGTGCCCGTGGTCGAAAAGTTCCGCGAATACAAGGATCTGAAGCGCGGCATTGCAGACAGCCGTGCCATGCTGGTCGACGAAAAAGATCCTGAGATGCGCGCCTACGCGCAGGATGAATTGAACAAACTGGAAGCGCGAATCGGCGGCGTGGAAGAAGACTTGAAAGTTCTGCTGCTGCCCAAAGACCCCAACGACGAGAAGGACATCATCCTGGAAATCCGCGCCGGCACCGGTGGCGACGAGGCCACGCTGTTTGCCGCCGAGCTTTTTCGCATGTACTCGCGTTATGCGGAGAGCCAGCGCTGGAAGGTGGAAGTGCTTTCATCGTCGGATTCCGGCGTAGGCGGACTGAAAGAAGTGATCGCCATGATCCAGGGCGAGCGTGTCTACTCGCGATTGAAGTATGAAAGTGGCGTCCATCGCGTACAGCGCGTGCCCGATACCGAGCAGCAAGGCCGCGTTCACACATCGGCGGTTACTGTCGCCGTTTTACCGGAAGCGGAAGAGGTGGATGTGAAGATCGAAGCCAAAGACTTGCGTATCGATACTTTCTGTTCCTCGGGTCCCGGCGGACAATCGGTGAATACGACTTACTCGGCGGTCCGCATCACGCACATCCCGACCAATACGGTGGTGAGTTGTCAGGATGAGAAATCGCAGATCAAGAACCGCGAAAAAGGTATGCGCGTGCTACGCTCGCGTCTCTATGAAATGGAGATGCAGAAGCAGCAGGATGCGCTGGCCAAAGAGCGCAAGCAAATGGTGGGATCGGGCGATCGCAGCGAGAAGATACGCACCTACAACTTTCCGCAGAACCGCGTGACCGATCACCGCATCGGGCTCACCATGCATCAACTGGAACAGGTCATGGATGGCAAGATTGAACCGCTAATCGAGGCTGTCGTCAGCCACTACCAGGCAGAGAAGCTAAAGCAGGAAGCGACCAGCTCGGTGTAAGGGGGCATCGATGACATTCCAGCTTTTCGGAGAACCAATCGCGCAGTTCATTCTAGTGTTGCCCTCGCCAAGCCGAAATCGATGCCGCGCCATGCGCCAAATGTCCCAGGCTCGCAGGTTGAACCGTGACGACATCCGGCCCTTTTGTTTTACCTGCAATGATGGGCTTGTTCGGGATGGTTTCGTAGGCGTAGCCGGTCAGGGTAGCAGAATAATCGTCGGAGGTTTGAGTGCTGAGCCGTAGCCATCCGAAGTGAATCTTTCCGTTGATTCTAAACTCCAATCCCACGTAGCGACGCGAAACATTAAACCAATACCCGAAAGTCTGGGTCTCCATCGTCCCGGTAGTGATTCGCTTCTCAGCCATCGTGTGAGTTCTAAAGCTGTTGCCAAAATTCAGGGAGCTGCCGATCTTAGACCCGGCCTTCAACGCTAATGCAACAGGCCTCCTATCTTCGACCGTATTGGCCACATTCCCAACCGCGAAAAGCGCTCTTCGGTATAGGCCGCGACTTGAACTAAAGGAATATCTGATTTCAGCATCGCTTGCTTCGTGGTTATTGGTCAGGTAAATCTCATGCTCGGGATGGTTGCGGTCAATTACATGATTGGTGCGCGTGTAGATGATCTTCCCCTCGCCAGGCAGCGCAAACGCAAGTGCACCTACCCCAGCAGCAGTGGCGGCAAGAGCATACGAGTTGAGTCGGTGATGCAGTGACTCAGAAACATTCAATGGCAGCCCAGATGTCCGCTTCATAATTCCTCCTAGTGATCTTTCCCTCGCCAAGCAGGAATCGCCGCTGCGCCGTGCGCCAAATGTCCGAGAGTCGCGGGTTGAACGGTAACCACATCGGGGCCTTTGGTTTTGCCTGCGATGATGGGCTTGTTGGGGATGGTTTCGTAGGCGTAGCCGGTGAGAACGGCCGAAATCGTAAGCGGGTCTTTATGAGATTGAACGCTCAACCGAGCCCAACCGTAGTGAATCTTCGTGTTAATCCCAAAGGCTAGTCCGAGATAGCGATCTTTGGCATTGAACCAATTGCCGAATACCTTATTATTGTTGTAAATACTGCCCTCCAATAGCGCCGTTCGATAGAACTTGTTCGTTCCAGGGATCGCGGACCCTTTTTTTAACGCACCGGCTAACGCTTCCAAGCCGGTAACGGAACCGTTAATCGCAATGACGTTGTATGGGCTGGTGCTGTCCCCCCCAATGAAAAATTCCCTGTAGAACCGACACGAGTACCCGCATGTCAAGATGTGAAGTTTAAAGTCTATGATTCCATCATGGTTGAGATCTAACCAGTATGTCTGGCGATTTCCGGGTAGAAAAAAACGGTGGTGCGCCGGCGTGTAAATGACCTTCGCCTCGGCAGGCTGCGCTAATGCGAGCGCCCCTACTCCGGCCGCGCTGGCCGAGAGTGCATACATGTTGAGCTGATGGGTAACTGATTTCGAGAGATTGGCAGTCTTGCGGGATCGAGTGGACCGCTTCACGGGATTCCTCCTAGGGGGAGGCGGCGATTATCCTCTCAAAAGGCTCCACAGTCAACGGCGGGCCCGCCCCGCTAGTTTCTCATCCAAATGAAAAAGCCTCCTGCTTGCACAGGAGGCTTTTCCCTCTGGGGGAGACAGGCCCCGCCTGTCAGTGAAAAAGTTATTGCTGCGCAGACTGAGCGGCTGGCGCAGCGTTCGAGGATAGCTGCTCCAGATCGTTCTTCAATAGGCTGATTTCGACGCGTCCGCCGCTGGTGCGCTTGGCGGCTTTGCCTGGTGGCTGATCATCCGCGTTGGCGCTCTGGACCGGCGCATTGCCCATGCCAACCACATAAATCCGGTAGACCGGAATGTCGTGATTGAGGACGAGGTAACGCACCACCGACTCCGCCATCTTTTGCGAGACGGCGATGGCGGCCTGGCCGTGTCCGGAGGAGAAGCCCTGCACCTCGACAATGTAGCCGCGCTGGCTCTTCAGCGGCGTGGCCAGATCGTCCAAAGCGGACTTAGCGTTGTTGCTCAAAACAGTTTGTCCGGGACGGAAGCGGATTTCGGTCTGGTTGGTGGCCTTATATTGGTCGATATTGCTGACCACCTGCTCGACGCTGGTCAGGCGCGTGTTGGCTTGGGTCGCGGTGGTTTGTGCAAGTTGGGCTTTGTTGCCGGCGTCGGTAGCATGCTGGTCGGCCACGTCAGCCTTGGCGGATGCCAGACGGATGCCGTCCTGAGCGCGCGAATCGACGTCCTTGATCATCTTGCTGTTGGCGGCGGTGAGTTCGTCGAGTTCGTTCAGACGGTCGCGAATCGGGCCGGTCTGGCGCTGAACGTACTTCTTACGGGCAAAGGGATTGACGCGGCCCCAGAATCCCTCGCGGGCGGGTGGCTGGAGCGGTTTTCCGGTTGCGCTCTGCGTGGTCTGGTCCATGGAAGTGGTTTGCGTCGAAGTGCTCGACGATTGAGTGGTGCTGGTCTGGTCGGTTGAGCTACCGGTCTGTTGCGCCATGACGGGCAAGGACAATGCTGCGGCGGCCACCAACGCTAGAATTGCATTTCGTTTCATATCTTTCATATCTGGGATCCTCCGAGTTGGGCAAAGCGTTTCAGCTCCACTCCAGCACGCCTAAGCGGGCGTGTCGCGCGATTATGTGCGTCCACTGCATGACTTCCAGGGAAAATTTACGGTCAACTGGCCTGCGCCGACGCTGCACAGGCTAAAACCTCGATACCCTTAGATGCCGGTATCTGCAACTCTGTATATCAGTTCTGGGGCCAAATTCGTTATGGCGCTAAGTCTTTGTGGGACAATCACATTCTAGTCCTTTGGTGCGGTGTGGGCCGGAATAAATTCCCCATTGCCACGTAAAAATTGGCGGAAATCGGGCGTAAGATGCGCCTCGCCGATCGCCAGGCCGGAAAGGCTGGCCGGGGATTCTTGCTAAACTCTTGGCATGTTGGCTGACTTCGCGGTGCGGGTAGAAAACTCCCGAGGACGCCGTCATCCTGAGTCGCCGCACGCCTACCGCGACGATTTTCAGCGCGACCGCGACCGTGTGGTCCATTCGCGGGCGTTTCGCCGCTTGGAAGCTAAAACTCAGGTCTTTACTCGGCGGCATTCCGATCATTTTCGCAACCGGTTGACGCATACGATTGAAGTCACGCAGATCGCGCGTACCATCGCCGCGCAACTAGAGCTAAATGTCGATTTGGTGGAGGCGCTGGCGCTGGTGCACGACGTTGGTCATCCTCCATTCGGACACGCGGGAGAAAAGGCGCTGGACGCCGCCATGAGCAAGTACGGGCTTTCTTTCGACCACAATCTGCACGCGCTGCGCATTGTGGAGGATTTCGAGATTCGGTACGCGGCGTTTCGCGGGCTGAATCTGACGTTTGAAGTGCGAGAGGGAATCGTCAAACATTCGCACGACTACAGCGCGAAGGACCATCCTGAGCTGGAGGAATATCTGTTGGACCAGCGTCCGCCGCTGGAGGCGCAATTGATCGATATCGCCGATGAGATCGCTTACAGCACAGCAGACCTAGACGATGGCTTCGAGTCGCGACTGCTGGCGTTTGACGAGATCCGCGCCGGATTGCCAGTATTCGCCGAATGTCTTCGGGAGGTGGAGGACGCGTATCCGCAGGCGCGAAAAATGCTGCTGTTCAATGAGACAGTCAAGCTGATGCTGGACCGCTGGGTGGGCGATGTGATCGTACATACGGGCGAGCAGATTAACGCCGCAGGGGTTCATAGCCTCGAAGATGTACGGGCATGGCCCACGAGGCTGGTTTCGCTAGGTGAGGTGGCTGAGCAGGAACGGAAAGCTACGAAAGAGTTTCTGTATCGCAAACTCTATTTCAGTCCGGCCCTGGACGCGGAGAAGGACAACGCGGAGCGAGTGATCAGCGAACTATTTGAGGCGTGGATGAGCAATCCGGAAACTTTGCCGCAGAGTTATCGCGAGCAGGCAGAGCACGAGCCGCTGGCCCGCATCGTGTGCGACTACATCGCTGGAATGACCGACCACTACATTCTGGAGCAGTATGAGAAATTTGTTGAAGACGGTGGGAGCGCGAGGAAGAAAGCAATAAAAAGAGGCAGCGCCTAAGCACTGCCTCTCTCCGAAAAACTGCGTGTCTATTTGTTTGTGCCGGAATCTTCCTTGGCCAACTTGACCTTGGCGGATTCGAGCTTTTTCTGGACTTTGGCCACGTCATCCGGTTCCACGTCGGCGGCAAGTGACTTGTTCCATTCATCCAAGGCGCGGTCCCAGTGGGCGGCAGCGAGCTTCAGAACGTCCGGTTTTCTGGTACAAGTCGCCGAGATGCTCCTGCACCGTGGGGTCGGCGCCCATGTGCTGCGAGGCTTTGGTCAGATTGTCCTCGGCCTGGTCGTACTTGCCGAGCCGGTAGTAGGCCCATCCCAGGGAGTCGAGATAGGCGCTGTTGGCGGGCTCAAGTTCGACCGCCTTCTTGATCATGATCAGCGACTCATCCAGTTTCTGGTTGCGGTCTACCAGCATATAGCCGAGGTAATTCAACACGGCGGCGTTCTGCGGATCAGTCGCGAGGATCTTGCGGAAGGTCTCCTCGGCCTGATCGAACTTTTTTTGGCGCTCGTAGGTCGCTCCGCGCTGGAATTCGACAAACTCTTTGTCTTCGTCCTTGGTAGATAGCTTGGCGGCGTGATCGAGTGCGTCGTCCGCTTCCGGCCACTGCTTCAAACGGCTGTACATCTGGCCGAGCGCGATGTAAACGTCGCGATCTTCCGAAGTGCCTTTGAGTAGAGACTTGACCTGCTGGATGCCTTCGTCGGCTTTGCCCATGTCGGCGAGTTGCGCGGCATAAACCATCTTCAGTCCGCGATCATTGGGCAGTTTGACGGTGGCTTCTTTTGCGACATCAGTGGCCTGCTGCCACTGCTTGGCGAGACGATAGGTGTCTATGATTTCCTGATATCCGCGCTCGGCGTTGTCGTCGCCTAAGGGCAGCATCTTGCGAAAAGTCTCGACCGAAAGCTGTGGGTTATTGTTCTCGCGGTAAACGGTGCCGAGGCGTTCCAGGAAGACGGCGCGGTTGTTCTTTTCGCCCTGGCTGTAGTTGCCGTCGGCCTTCTCCGTTTTCTTGATCAGTTCCAGCAGGACCTGCACTGCTTCGTCGTAGCGTCCTTCGGCCTGATAGACGGCGGCGATGTTGTAGGGGACTTCCATGGAATCCTGCACCATGGATTGGGCCTTCTTCAAGTTATCGAGCGCGAGATCGAACTTGCCTTCTTTACGGTAGATCTCCGCCATATGGAGGTAGGTCTGCGCGTCTTCGGGATTGGCCTCTGCGATGACCTTGTATTGCTCGAGGGCGGCGTCTGTCTGACCATCGTTCAACAGGTTCTGGGCGAGGCCGCGGATGGCGTCGAGGTTGTCGCGATCAAGTTCAATGGCTTTACGGTAGGCGTCGATGGC
The DNA here is from genome assembly GCA_963700175.1 of Terriglobales bacterium. GTDB lineage: Bacteria > Acidobacteriota > Terriglobia > Terriglobales > Acidobacteriaceae > DASVWZ01. The sequence continues at coordinate 1,131,969 of CAVOWN010000015.1, read as the reverse complement.
CTTCTTGTATTCTTTTTGCTGCTCGTAGGTGTAGCCCATCACCGAATAAAGCTTGGCGGAACGCGATGCGTCCGGCACCGAGCTCAAAACCTGCGCGGCTCGGGTGGAATCGCCTTCTTCGGTGTACAGCAGCGCGAGAGTGGTGACCGCGTCTTCGGAACTGGGATCAAGCTTGACTGCGATCTTGAACTCACCTTCCGCCTTCTGTAGATCATTGTTCAGCCGGTATAAGCGGCCGAGCAAGAGGTGGTTGTCGACGCTATCAGGCTCAAGTTTTACGATCTCCTGATACTGCTCGATCGCGAGTTTCAGGACATTTTCGGAGCCGCTGGTGTTTCCGCCGCCCCCCTGATCGTCGCCTAGCGACCGCAGATAGATCCGGCCCAGCAATTTGTGGGCTTCGAGGTTATTGGGGTCGCGCTTGATGATGTCCTGAGCTTCCAGGACGGCATCGCGAATTCGGCCGGTTTTGGCATAGAGTTCCGCCAGTCCCGAGGTCAGATATTCCGAACCGGGATCTGACTCGATGGCCAGACGGTACTCCTCGATGGCCTTATTGGCGAGATCGCTGCGCCCGTACATCGCCACCTGCTCCTCGTACATATGCGCCACTGTGTAGTGATAGTAGGCGGCGGCACGATCGGTCTTGCGGGGCGTGGCTGAAGGCGACGGCGTCTGCTGGCCAACGCCAGCGGCGACCGCAATTAACACAAAAAGGGTGCTACAGATACTTTTCATTAAAGGCCTTCGGATAACCAAATCCATAGGGATTGGATGCTCAACCACCGTGGGTGGGTGCTCTGTGTATTGTAAACCTTCGTAAGTCAGAATACGGGAAAAGGGGCAGGCAAAGGCACTCCCGATTTCATTCCAAAGTACAGGTACCCGTGGGTTAAGTTCGATTCGAGGACGACACTATCGCCAACCATTTCAATGGCGAAAATGGCGCACGCCGGTGAAAATCATCGCCAGTTCCAGTCGGTCGGCGGCGGCAATGACCTCGGGATCGCGAACTGAGCCTCCGGGTTGGATGATCGCAGTTGCTCCCACTTTCGCGATCTCTTCGACACCGTCGGGAAACGGGAAGAAGGCGTCAGAGGCGGCGACCGTGCCTTGCAAGGGCAATACTGCCTTCATCGCGCCAATCTTGCACGAATCGACGCGACTCATCTGTCCGGCACCGACACCGACGGTCTGGCCGTCACGGGCATAGAGAATTGCATTGGACTTCACATGCTTGCAAATCTTCCAGGCAAACAGCAGCGCCCGCCTCTCTTCAGCAGTCGGGGGACGTTTGGTTACAACTTTCAAATCGCTTTCCTTAAGCGGACGACGATCAACATCCTGCACGAGGATGCCGCCAGATACATCTTTGAGTTGCCATGATTGGCTGGCGTTCGCGATTTCCACTAAGCGCAGGTTCTTTTTCGCTGCGAATTTTTCTTTCGCGGCTGCGGTGAATGCAGGCGCGGCGATCACTTCCAGAAACAGCTTCGCCATCTCTTCCGCCGCATCACCGTCCACTGGGCGATTGACGCCAATCACACCGCCGAAGGCAGACACAGGATCGCTGGCCAATGCCTTTTTGTAAGCCTCGGCCAAGGTCTCCCCCGTCGCCGCGCCGGCAGGATTGGTGTGCTTGATAATCGCGCACAGGGGTTCGTCGAATTCCTGGGCCAAGTCCCATGCCGCCTGCAAATCAACGATATTGTTGTACGACAGTTCCTTGCCCTGTATCTGCTTGCCGTTGGCCACTCCAACGCCGGAGCCATCGGAATACATGGCGGCTTTCTGGTGAGGATTCTCTCCGTAGCGCAGGTCCATGACCTTGTCGAAAGAAAGCCGCAGGGTAGCCGGGAATCCGCTCGGCGCTTTGGATTCGCCATGGCCGTTCGGGCTGACCCGCTCCAAGGTCGATGAGATCGCCGAATCGTAAGCGGCTGTGGTCGCAAAGGCTCGTTGCGCCAGGCGCCATTTGGTGGCGCTCGATAATTCTCCCCCTGATTTCGTCAATTCATCGGCAATAGCATCGTAATCGGTCGGCGAAGTCACGACCGCAACGTCCTGAAAATTCTTGGCGGCGGAGCGGATCATCGAGGGCCCGCCGATATCGATGTTCTCGATAAGCTCCTCAAAATGCACGCCCGGCTTGGCCGCGGTTTTTTCAAAGGCGTAGAGATTCACCACGACCATATCGATGGGCTGGATTCCGTGTTCGGCGACCGCCGAACGATGGCCTGCGTCGGCGCGCCGGTGGAGAATGCCGCCGTGCACCTTGGGATGCAGGGTTTTGACGCGTCCATCGAGCATCTCGGGGAAGCCGGTCAGTTCGGAAATGTCCTTGACCGCGATCCCGGATTCGCGCAACAACTTTGCCGTGCCCCCGGTCGAGATCAGTTCGATGCCTAACTCGGAAAGCTTGCGGGCAAATTCCACCAGGCCTGACTTGTCGGTAACGCTAAGAATGGCGCGTTGAATCTTGGACATCAGTGCCTCGAATGAAGGGGATGGTGTGCCTTGGAGGGCCACCTGTGATTTTACCGCAGAGGGCTGCGGGAGGAGGCGTTCAGAGCAGTTGGGCGGAGGCGGCTTTGCAATAGCACGGCAATGGGCCCGACAGTCGCGGATGAGTTCGGCGTGGCGGCGACAACTGGGCCTAACTCTTAGCTTTTGCCTTCAGGCGCACGTGACCGTCCTGCATTTCGACGGAGTACTCGACCGACTCGCAACCATTCTGCTTGCGGATTTGATCGGTTTTCTTCTGGACGAATGCGGCGAAGCTATCGAAATTTCCGGTGACGGGTTCGCCGGCTTTTTTCTTGGCCTCGGCCAGAGCTTTGTAGAGTGTCTCTACTTTGCTGCGCTCGGCGGAGGCGCCAGAACATTGGACGGTCAGTGGCTTCGCAGGATCCGCCTTGGCTGCGATAGCTGCCGGTGCCACGGCAGCGGCCGCAGCCGCGCTGACACCATAGGCCTTGGGATGCTGCGCTTCATGTTCTTCCGCGAGACGAACTCCCTGGATGGAGAGCAAGGCGTCCTGCGGACGGCGATAGCCTTCCTCACGGATGCGGCCCTTTTTTCGCCACAGATCGCTGTAGATAGCATAGCGTTGCGCCATTTCGTTGTAGCGAAAGCGTTGGGCGAAGTTCATGCGGCCACCGTCGGAGAATTTGCGCAGCAAGGAAAGCACCTTCCACTCAACGTCGGTGGGTGGTTTCTTAGTGGGGTTGCTGAAATAAACTTCGTATTCGATTTTGAGCCGGCGCAGCTGCGACTCGAGCACTGTCAGTTCTTCGTCAGTGGTCACCCAGAGTCTCCCACGAACAGTTTATGGAATAAGTGGTTGGCGGACGAGATACCGCAGGGTCACCAGCGGGATGGAACAAAAGTACTCAAGGGGGAAATCCTATCTGGCCGAGTTGGAGGCCATCTTCTTGACCATGGCCAGGACTAGCTTGCGATCGCTGTCATTCAGGCCCACCGAGTAACGACGGACTTGACTGAGGAAGCGGACTTCATCGTCGGAAAGTTGAGGCAAACCCTTGCTGCCATTGCTGTGTCCCGAGTCGGCGAAGAATTGCGACAAGGGCAACTCCATCGCTCCGGCGATTTTAGCAAGTGTGTCGAGCGAAGGAACGGTGTGGCCGTTCTCTACGCGGGAAAGGTAGCAGCGCAGCAGGCCCGTGCGCTTTTCAATGTCGCCCTGGGACATCCCTTTCTGGAGCCGGAAATTCCGGATTGTTTCGCCAATGTTCATAAAAGGAATCCCGCGTGTGTTTCGAGGATGACCGAATAGTAACCAGAGGAGTACCGTATGGCAAGCGGAATCTGGTCGCTAAGTCGACTGTACGCCTCCGGACGAAAGAACTTTTCCACAGCGATGCCGCCTTTCGCAATCGGGACCCGTGGTGGGGTGTTGTTGCTACTTCTTCAAGGTGTCGGCGAGGAAGCTGACCGTGCGCTGCCAGGCGTCGGCGGTATCGTCCGGGCGATAACCGCCCTTGTTGTTCGGGTTTTCGAAGCCGTGCCCGGCCTCGGGATAAATCTTGATGTCCGCTTTCTTTCCGTCCTGCTTCAGTGTTTGTTCGAATTTCTTAACGTCTTCCGGCGGAATGCCCTGATCTTTGCCGCCGAAATTTCCCAGAATATTGGCATTGATCTTTTTAAGCGAGTCTGGGTCAGTTGCCAGGTGGCCGTAATTGATGACCGTGGCTTTGAGGGTTGGCTCCTGTAAGGCCACGTCCAGAGAATATCCGCCGCCCATGCACCAGCCGATCGACGCCAGACGGTCTTTGTTCACATTGGGTTGAGACTGCAAGAAGACAACGGCCGCATGCAGATCGCGCAGCGCGCGGTCCTCAGGCTCGCCCCGCATCAACTCGTGCGCCAGCTCCGGCGTGGTTGCCACCTTGCCGCGGTACAGATCGATGGCCAGCGCCGCGTAGCCTTGGTCCGCCAATTTCGACGCCTGTTGCTTCACCCAATCGTTTAATCCCCACCACTCGTGGATGACAACGATCCCCGGGAATGGTCCCTTGCCTTCGGGGGTGTAGAGGACGGCCTGGACCGTCTCATCGCCGCTCTTGTAGGAAACGTTTTTCGACGTGGCAGCCAACGCCGGGAAGACGGATATGATTGCCAATAGGAGATAGATCAGCTTTTTTGTCATGAAAACCTCACTGGGACGCGATCGTAGAAGCATAGCGTAGTTTAGAAATTGTCGCTGACGAGGCTGGCAATCACAACTTCAGTTCCATGTATAACGTGCCCTCCATTGGATTCTTCGTGTAGGGCTCAATTTCGCAGAAGCCGAACTCTCGATACATGGAGACAGCCGTTCTCATGACGGGCTCAACCGTATCGAGCCGCATGCGTCGATAGCCGATGGCCCGTGCTTCGTGGATAATTTTTTCGGCTAGGATCCTTCCCAAGCCCTTTCCGCGGAATTTCGGGCGCAGATACAAACGCTTCATTTCGGCGATTTCCGGGTCGATTTTGCGCAGCGCGACGCAGCCCGCCAGATCGCCTTCGTATTCTGCAAGCAGAAGGCGCCCGTAGGGCGGAGCGTAATTCCCCGGCAAAGTTTCAAGTTCCTGATCGAAACTCTGGAAGCAGAGACTGAAACCGAGCGACTCGGCGTATTCAAGGAAGAGCTCCCGCGCCTGGGCGATTTGTGCTGGGGACTCTGCTTGATGAATAGAAAAATCGGAAACGGCGGCTTGCTTCTTGGATCTGGATTCGTCCTGCGAATTCACGACTCGACCTCTCCCGCGAACGGCGGGACTATCCCATCAGCATCCCGCCATTCACATTCAACACGTGCCCGGTAATGTAGGACGCATCGTCCGACGAAAGGAAAGCGACTGAGTTGGCAACGTCTTCCGTAGTCCCGAGGCGCGCCAGCGGAATGTTTTTCAGTGCGGTTTGCTTGAGTTCGTCGGACAAGACAGATGTCATTGCAGTCTCGATGAAGCCCGGAGCAATGGCATTGCAGGTGATGCTGCGCGATCCGACTTCTCGCGCAATGGCCATCGTCAATCCGATCAAACCCGCCTTGGAAGCCGCATAATTCGCCTGCCCAGCCTGGCCCATCTGTCCGAAGATTGAGGTAACGTTGATAATGCGTCCCCAGCGCTGCTTCAACATCGATCCGATGACTTGCTGAATGCAGAGATAGGCCGAGGTCAGATTTGTATTCACGACCACGTCCCAATCGGCGCGCTTCATGCGCATGACGAGTTGGTCGCGGGTGATTCCGGCGTTGTTTACCAGGATGTCGATTTTGCCCAGTTGTCCGAGCGCAGCCTTGAATGTGGCTTTGATCTGCTCCTCATCGCCCACGTCGATCGTGAAGACTTCAGCTTTACCGCCCGCCGTGGCAATTTCTTTCGCGACTTCTTCCAACCGTTCGCGATTGCGGGCGCCCAGTGCCACCGTGGCTCCAGCGGAGGCGAGTTTAACGGCGCAAGCGCGGCCAATTCCCTGTGATGCACCGGTGACAAACGCCACCCGGCCTGAAAGACCCATGAATCCTTCTCCTTATTGATTGAAGTGGAATTATAGCTGGATGCGCGTGGTGGCATCCTGTCGTTTGAGGGGATTAGTGGCCCGGGACGGCCGCGCTCGCCTGGGTGGAGTTCACGCTGACCGGCTGGTAGTCCTGCTCGTAGATGTCGACAACAGTACGGCCGACCACGCGCGCCTGCGCTTCGGAATGAATATGCACCGGGAAAGTAAACGAGTCGACGTTGGCGTAGTCCTGCACGAATTCCAGCCGTTTGACGAACAACGAGGGCGAGCGCACCAGCTTGCCTTCGGCGCGTGCCAGAGTGCCGGTGTACGCGTCCACATAGATCTTGCCCTTAAAAAGTCCGGCGCGTTTCTCTCGCGGCTTGAGTTGGTACACGTGCACGACCCGCTGGTTTAACTGGCTGGTCCCCTTGTATGAGAACTTGTAATTCGCTGCGCTGATGGCGGTGAGCGCCGGATCATCCTTCTGCACGTGGTCCACTTCGGACTGCAATACCCGCAGAATAATATTGCTCTTCACGAAATTATCGCCAGTAAAACGAAGCGCTTTGAAGACCAGCGTTCGCGGCGCGGAGTAGCTTCGCTTCAGCTGATACTCGCCGGATTGGGCGGTGTCGGGAAGTTGCGCGCGCACCACCGTAGTCGCGGAATAGCCGGCCAGTTCCGCGGATTGCACTTGGGCGTGCCCCTGCAAGACCTGCAAAGCGAACTCGGGCGCCATGCGCGGCAAAGTCACCGAAGTCGTCAAAACCGCAGAAGGCGCAGCTTTGAGAGCGGAAAGGTCAGGCCCAATCAAGGACAACGCTCCGTCATCGGTTGGACGTGAAGGTGAGCTTTCAGACACCTGGGCATTCAGCCCGCCGGGAGCGACGCTGAAATAACATAAACAGATGAAAAGAAAACGCTTCATGGGAAATTCGGGTACGTACTTTATATACGATTCCGGGCGCAAAAGAAAAGATACAAACGATTGCAAAAATGTGCCGGGCTGCGCACTCCCATGGGCCGGCTCGCCGGAAAACCTCGCAGTATGCATTCGTCATTGCGAATCGCCGTCTTGAAAAGTAAGATTCAATTCTCTTCTCTACAACGAGGACATGAACCAGATGCCGCAGATGGGCGAATCAACTCTTTCCGCGACCGACTCACAAGCCCCGAGCAATGCTCCGGTAGTTGAGGTCTTTGCGGTTTACGGCGCCGAACCGGAAGTGCAGGCCTATGCCATGGCCAAGTACTCGCGTTCTGCGCTATCGATGAAAGAGTCGTTAAAAGAAATTAGCCAACAGAAGGCGGAGAAGTTTCTCAACACCTTCTACTTTCAATACGGACACCGCTCCATCGCCGATCTGGCGCATATCGCTCTCGCCATCGAAAAGCTTTCGATACTGGCGGCCGTCGTAGTCGCGGACGAGCAGCGTTGGGACGGGCAGGAGCGCTCCACACGCTATCAGGACTTCCGTAAGAGCGGCTATTTCAGTCCTGATTTTGGCGACGACCTCAAGTCCCGCGATTTATACGAGCACGCCATCGCACATCTTTTTGCCGAGTACGAGACGCTTTCGGAAAGAATTCTGCTTTATCTGTCGAGCATCACCCCCAAGCCCGAGGAAATGAAGCAGGAAGCCTACGAGCGCACCCTCAAGGCCCGGGCTTTCGACATTTCCCGGTATCTGTTGCCGCTGTCTACCAACACGTCACTGGGCGAGATCGTCAACGCGCGAACGCTGGAGAACCAGGTCTCGCATCTGTTGACCGATCCGCATAAAGAAGTTCGCTACCTGGGAGAATTGCTGAAGAAAGCCGCGCTGGGCCCGGCTTATAACGTGAACCACGAATCGCTGCAGGCACTGGTCAGTCAGATCAAAGAGATTTCTCCGGAACTCGGCACACGTGCCGAACAGGAATTGCTGCGCGAAGTGCGGGTCGCGCCGACGCTGGTAAAATACGCCGACCCCAACGCCTACGAGGCAGAAACGCGTAGCGCGATGCGCGATGTGGCCGGGCAGTTGATGGGCAACTTGCCAGTCGCTCAAGCTCCATTGGTTGACTTGCTTGACGAAGAACCGTTGGAGATCGAACTCGCTACGACCCTGGTCTACGAGCACTGCCACTACCCGTACCGCCAGATTCGGCAAGCAGTGTCAGCCGCCGGCGACGTTATTCGCCGCGAGATCATCGACCTCGGATTCCGTCACCGTGGCAAGCACGATGAGATGCTGCGTCCCTTCTCAGCCGGCCAGCAATTTCGCTTCGACATTCTGATGGATATCGGCGGGTTCCGCGACATGCACCGCCATCGTCGCTGCATACAAATTATGCAGGATTTCACCACCGCCCACGGATACGATACGCCCGAGGAAGTAAACGCAGCCGGCGCGGCGGAGAGCTATCACGCCACCATGCAAAATGTTGCGCAGGCGGTGGAAAACCTGACGAAAGCGGCCCACCCCGAAGCCGCACAGAATGCGCAGTATGCCATCCCTCTGGGGTTTCGCAAACGCACGTTATTCAAAATGGACTTTGCCGAAGCGGCCTACATTGCGGAATTGCGGACCGGACCCGCCGGCCATTCTTCGTATCGGAATGTGGCGTATGCCATGTACGAAGCGGTCGCCAAGAAGTATCCATCGCTCGCGAAATATATTCGGGTGACCGATGTAAGGGAGCCGGTGGACTTGCTGAAAAGGTGAGGCGGCAGCCTCAGAGGTGAAATGTCACCTCAACACTAATCGCAACAGGGACCGGGTTCCCATCTTTCGTTGCAGACTTGAATTTCCATTTACTCACAGCCTCGATCGCTTTTTCGTCCAGCCCCATGCCGACGGAGCGGTTCACCTTAATATTCCTCGGACGCCCGTCCGGATCAACAATCACCCACAACACAACGGTCCCCTGGATCTTCGCATCGCGAGCTTCCCTTGAGTACTCTGGGTTAGGCGTCTTGACCGGCGTCGGAGGTTTGACGTGGTCATCCAGCATATATAACGGGATGCCGTCGATCGCTTGCATCCGAATGGATACCTCAAAAGACATCTCTGAAATTCTTGGGTTTGCCCCAGACGGCTGATTGTCCAACCTGACGCTCGAAACGGTCAGTGAACCGCGGCGAGTCGCCGGGATTGGGGAAAACGAGAAATTTCTTCTATCGGGTGTGATCTTCGCGTTAGTTGGATTTGCGGAGGAGTTTGTCCCGCTCGCAAAATCTGACCCCGCGATTAGAAGATGGAAATGGCCATTCTCGGAGGGAGTCACGTACGCCAAGTTGTCAGTACGATTGTCCTCATGGATGGTCATTTCCCACCCGTCGACCGTAGGCTCCAGTCCAAAGACGAATCCCTGAATGAACGCACACTGATAGCTTTCGCCTGAACGTACTCTACCCGAGAATGTGAGGGAAGACATTGCGGAGCCGTCATCGTCAATTTTCTTCACTGAACAACGAACCGCAGTTTCCACCGGCAATGAGGCTTGCAGTATCCTCGCTTGTGTCGATGGAGCTAGAAGGAGAACGATTATGCCCGTGAGCAACATTTGCTCGGGCATGCGTTCCTTCCACGGAGGAATACCGGAAACCGTACGGGACACCGATATCCGGCCGGGCAATCCCGCGCTCACGCGTACATCACTTTGCGGTCGCCCTTCACAATGCGTCCGACGGTGTATCCCTTTTCGCCGATCTTATCCAGAACGCTCTGGATCTTTTTGAACTTCGCGGCAGGCACCACCAGCAACATCCCCAGACCCATGTTGAAGGTGCGCAGCATTTCGTCTTGCGCTACGTTCCCCAGTTGTTGCAGATGCTCGAAGATCGGTAGTGCTGGCCATGATCCCAACTCAACCACCGCTGCTACGCCTTTCGGCAACACGCGTGGAAGGTTTTCCGTGATCCCGCCGCCCGTAATATGGGCCATGGCGGAGACGCACTCAGCGGCAATTACTTTCTTGATGATCGGCCAGTAGCTCTTGTGCGTCTTCATCAACTCGTTGCCAACTTTGCCCTTCAACTCGTTCACGTAAGATTCGGGTGTGTAATGGCCCACCTCAAAGAGCAGCTTGCGCGCCAGGGAATATCCGTTGGTGTGCAGTCCATTCGAAGGCAAACCAATAAGGACGTCTCCTGGCACCACATTTTTCCCGGTAATGATCTTCTCCCGCTCCACCACACCCACGATGAAGCCCGCCAGATCGTATTCACCTTCGGGATAGAAGCCGGGCATCTCCGCCGTTTCGCCGCCAATCAGCGCGCAGCCGTTGTGCTTGCAAGCGTCGGCCAGCCCTTCGACCACCTTCTCGGCGACTTCCGGCTCCAAGACGCCGGTCGCCAGGTAATCCATGAAAAACATCGGAGCCGCGCCTTGAACGGCAATGTCGTTGACGCAGTGGTTTACCAGGTCCGCGCCGATGGTGTGATGGACTTTCATTTCAAACGCCACCTTCAGCTTGGTGCCCACGCCATCGACGCTCGAGACCAGCACCGGATCGACATACTTGGCTTTATCAATGGCAAAGAGTCCGCCAAAGCCGCCAATCTCGCTCAAGACCCCGCGTGTAAAGGTCTTGTGCGCCAGATACTTGATGCGCTTCTTGGTCTTGTTGGCCCGGTCAATGTCTACGCCTGCATCGGCGTATGTGATCGTCGGGTTCTCGGAGGGACTCTGTGCCACGTGTGTGTTTCCGTTTTCAAACTGAAGGGATTAACTGAGCGACGGCTGCCCGGAAAAACTGTTTGAACGCGGCAATTGTAGCACGTTCATCGGCTAGGAAAACGTGACCCACGTCGCAGACGATGCGGTCATCGGCGGCGTAAACTTGCCCTGCTATGAATGCCTCCAAGCCCGCGGGCAAACTCACCAAGTCGGGGAAGAATTTCCCCACTCATGATCGTGCGCACGATGTGTTGCATGCGGAAAGCCATCCGCTCGACGCGATTTTCTCTCCCCACAGCGTCGCCGTCATCGGCGCCACCGATCGCCCCGGAAGCGTGGGGCGCGCGGTCGTCTGGAGCCTGGTCAGCAGCCCCTTCGGCGGCACCGTGTACCCGGTCAGCCAGCAGCGTACCAGCGTGCTCGGCATTAAGGCCTACCAGCAAATCGCCGATATTCCCGAACCGGTCGACCTCGCCGTCGTCGTGACCCCGGCGAAAGCCGTACCCTCGGTGATCGAGGCCTGCGTGGCCGCCGGCGTGCGTGGGATCGTCGTCATCTCCGCCGGTTTCAAGGAGCACGGCGAAGAAGGCAAACAACTCGAGCGCGAGATCCTGGAACGCCTTCGCGGTACCGGCATCCGGCTCATCGGCCCCAATTGCCTCGGCGTCATGAATCCCATTAGCGGACTGAACGCCACCTTCGCTCCCAACATTGCGCGCCCCGGAAATGTCGCGTTCATCAGCCAGAGCGGCGCGCTTTGCACCGCCGTACTCGATTGGTGCCAGAAGGAAATGGTTGGCTTTAGCGCCTTCGTCTCGGTCGGCTCGATGTTGGACGTGGGCTGGGGCGATCTCATCGATTATCTGGGAAACGATCCTCGCACCCACAGCATTGTGATGTACATGGAATCGGTCGGCGATGCGCGCTCGTTTCTCTCCGCCGCCCGCGAAGTTTCACTCAATAAACCCATTATCGTGATCAAAGCAGGAAGGACCCAGGCTGCCGCGACCGCTGCCGCGTCGCATACAGGATCGTTGACTGGAAGCGATGAAGTCCTGGAAGCAGCATTTCTACGATGTGGGGTGTTGCGCGTCAACACTATCGCCGATCTCTTCTACATGGCGGAAGTGCTGGCCAAGCAGCCTCGCCCGCGCGGACCGCGCCTCGCGATTGTCACTAACGCCGGAGGTCCCGGTGTGCTCGCCGCCGACTCCGTGATCGCGAACGGCGGCCAACTCGCGGACTTGTCCAAGAAATCCATGGACGAACTCAACGCTCTGCTGCCCGCACACTGGAGCCATAACAATCCTGTCGATATTCTGGGTGACGCCCTGCCCGACAAGTACGCCAAAGTGGTGGAAATTATTTCCCACGACGCCAACGTTGATGGCGTGCTGGCCGTGCTCTGTCCGCAAGGCATGTCCGATCCAACGCAGACCGCCGATCGTTTGAAGCCTTACGCGCAAGGCACGGGAAAACCTTTCATTGCCAGTTGGATGGGCGGCCCTGAAATGGCCGCTGGGATTGACATTCTTAACCGCGCCGGAATTCCCACATTCCCATTTCCCGATACCGCGGCCAAAGTCTTCAACTACATGTGGCGCTACAGCTACAATCTGCGGGGCCTCTACGAGACTCCAGCTTTGCCGTCAGATACTGGCGCTGGCCCCGACCGCGCCTCCGCCGAGCACATCATTCAGCGTGCTCGCCACGCTGGGCGCACCATTCTCACGGAGATCGAATCCAAGCAGCTTCTCGCCACCTACGGCATCCCGGTAGTTGCTACCACAGTCGCACTTACAGAAGCCGAAGCCGTCGAGCAATCCGACAAGATCGGCTATCCCGTGGTCCTGAAAATTTTCTCCGAGACCATCACTCACAAAACCGACGTTGGCGGGGTCGCGCTCAATCTGCTGGATGCCGAGGCCGTGCACCTGGCATTTCGCCGCATTCAGCGTTCGGTGAATGAAAAAGCCGGCGCCGGTGACTTTCTCGGGGTCACGGTTCAGCCCATGGTCAAGCTCGATGGTTATGAAGTGATCGTGGGCAGCAGCGTCGATCCGCAGTTCGGCCCGGTCTTGCTCTTCGGCTCTGGTGGACAGTTGGTGGAAGTGTTCAAGGACCGCGCCCTGGGCCTGCCGCCTCTGAATACCACCCTCGCCCGGCGCATGGTCGAGCAGACGAAAGTTTACGACGCTTTGCAGGGAGTGCGCGGACGCAAGTCCGTCGATCTCGCGGCGCTCGACGATCTGCTGGTGCGTTTCAGTCATCTGGTTGTCGAACAACCGTGGATCAAGGAAATCGACATCAATCCGCTGCTGGCTTCGCCGGACCGCCTGTTGGCACTCGATGCGCGCGTAGTCCTGTACGGTCAGGAAGTGACTGCCGACCAACTTCCGCGCCTTGCTATCAGGCCTTATCCCATTCAGTATGTGAGGCCGTGGACGCTGAAGAACGGCACGCCTGTCGTCATCCGCCCCATCCGCCCCGAAGATGAACCTCTGCTCATTAAGTTGCACCAGGCGCTCTCCGAGCGGAGCGTGTACCTGCGCTACTTCCAACCGCTGAAGCTGAGCCAACGCACCGCCCATGAGCGCCTCACGCGGATCTGTTTTATCGACTACGATCGTGAAACTGTTCTGGTGGTCGAGCGCAAACAAGTGGATGGAACGCCAGAGATCATCGCCATCGGGCGCCTCAGCAAATTGCGGGGGAAAAATGACGCCGAGCTTGCCGTGCTGGTCGATGACCGCTTCCAGCATCAAGGGATGGGTACGGAACTCTATCGACGCCTGATCGCCATCGCCCACGAGGAGAAACTTGACCTGGTCATTTCCACCATCCTCTCGGAGAACCGCGAGATGATCGCCATCTGCGAGACGCTGGGATTCACGCTGCAAGCTGACATGGAGGATGGGACGGTTCGTGCCGAACTGAAGGTCTAACTTAGGAAACCTCTCATTAGCTTTATTCTTGTCATTTCGAGCGAAGCGAGAAACCTGCTGTTGTTCTTCTGCCCAACCTTGAAGCGGTTTTCAATAATAGGATTTGAAAGGGCCCGGCTTTAAGCCGGGCCGTCCCGCCGGAAAAGATATCGCGGCTTTTAAGTCCTTCGAAAGACAGAGGCATATTTCGAGCTGGATCTTGGAGCACGCTATCATCGAGGATGTTCTAGGCAATGCCTACGGCAAGGTACCGACGCTCGCTATTGCAACCGCTTCAAGTCCACCTTCGCTGGTTCAAACTCCGGATCGAGTTTCACCGCCTGCTGCATCTCCTGTTTGGCGAGATCGCGGTGGCCTTGTTTTTCCAATATCAATCCCAATCGCCAGTGCGCTGCTCCTGGAGGCGGTTCATTCCCTTCCGCAGTCTGCGTCAGATACAGGCGAATATACTTTTCCGCGCGTTCCAGTTCCTGACTTGGCCCTTTAACCACAATGATGCGCGCCGCATGGTAGTAGGGTGAAAGATCGTCGGGAACGGCCTTCTCCGCTTGCGCCACGACTGAGTCCAACTCTTTCCATCGCCCCTCGGTGGCATAGACCTGCGCAAGAATCGAGTATCCTGCCACGCGGTCGGGATCCAACTTCACCGCTTCCTCGGCTTGCTCTTCTCCTTCTTCCAAACTCTGGCCACCCTGCCCCAAATAGTAAGTCGCAGCTTGCACTCGGGCATCGTAGTTCTTCGGATCAGCCTTGACGGCCTGTTGCATCAGCCCTTCGAGTTCGCCGTTGCGCTTTTCCTCGGTCGCAATTTTGATCTTCAGCAGATAGCCTTGTACCGGATTCACCTGCACCATGTGGTCCGCCAACTGATCGGCCTTGTTCTTATCGCCTCCGGCTATCGACGGAGCCTCGAGGTAGAACTGAATCATGTCCTCGTTCGCGGTCACATCGTTCGCATCTTTCTGCAACGCGACCGCGGATTCGTTCTTGAAGCGGTGCCCTAACGAAACCCGTTGGAACATGCCCGTACCGGGCGCGCCCAGCTTCGCCCCCAGCGAATCCAGCAAGGCCACATGGGCGTCAGCGCTCTTGTCGTCCAGAGAAACTGCCTTCTCCGCATGCTCGATCGCATCGTCCCAACGCTGGAAGGCTAAGTCGACCTTCGACAATTCGCAGTAGCTTGTTGCGTCGTTGGGATTGCTTTGCAATCGCTGCTTGAGAACCACTTCGGCCCGTTTGAAGTGGCCCTTTTCGATGAGGGTCGCAGCCTCATCCGCGGCATGCGCGAAAATCCGGAGGGAGAACAGCAGCACGGCGATAAGGACAAATCGGTTCAGCATACAGGCCTTCAACCCGCGCGCGGCAACTTTGTTTCAGGAAGAAAACCGCCGCGTCCTGACATAACATTTTTACCGCCGGCTGATTTAAAACTCGAGAATGACCATCTTTTCCGGCTTGCTGCCCACATTCGTCACCGTGTGTGTGATGTCGCCGGGCACCCATTTCACTTCGCCAGCTTTCATCTCCAAATTTGAAGCGGTCTTGTCCGCCGACTCGGCACGTAGCTCAATATCCGTAAGCGCAATCACCAGATGCGGCCCCACATGATGGTGCTTGGGCTCAAACCCTGCCGTCTCCAGCTCAACCCGTGAGACGCGAACCCCATCTTTCACAAACAGAATTTCCTGCGTGCCGCCCTGGATCTTCGCTGGCTCGGTGTCCCATTTCGAAGGCTCATCGCGCATTTTCGCATCCTGCATAAACTCTACCGCGATGTTGCGAAACGGCGTGGCGCCGATGTTTCTGGCAACATGTGCGAAATCACCCTGAGAAAACTTCGCATCGCCATCCTGCAATGTAACTTTCACCGGCGCCTTTCCCAGCACTTCATTCGAGATCTCAGCCGTACCCAGATTGACGAAAACGTAGTCATGCCGATGGCGATGCAGAAGCGTAGCATCTTTCGGCGATACCTCCACGCTGAACACGCGCACATACTCATTCTGCAAAACCAGATGATGGTGCGGCTCGGCGGTGATCTCTACTTCTTTAGGCGCCGAGGTCTGCGCAAAAACCGACGTTGCGATCATAAGAGGCAGTAAAACCATCCAAGCGGGGGATTTCATGGCTCCGATTTTAGCAGTCGCGATGAGGACGCGTCTCTCTCCGGCCAACGGCCCGCTGGACACAGAGGGCCGTCTCCGTTCTAGAATTCATTGGTGACCGATCTCGGCAAATTTCTGGTACTCATCGGCGGAGTCGTCATCCTCGCTGGCCTGCTTCTGATGCTCTTCGGCAAAACCAATCTGCCCCTCGGACGCCTCCCCGGAGACTTCCTCCATCGTGGCAAGAACACTACCTTTTACTTTCCCCTCGCCACATCGCTCATTCTGAGCGTCGTACTCTCGATTCTGCTTTACTTCGTCAGCCGCCTCCGCCACTAAGGAGACCCTGACTAACTCCAATCTTGTCATTTCGACCGGAGCAGAATCACCCGTTAAGCACGATTCCGCGAAGTGGAGATACCTGCTTCCGTTCTCGACGGGATTTAATCGGAAGTTCCCTGGCATGCGGCCATTCGCGCACTCGCAAGATTCCTCTACCCGCCTGCGGTAAACTCCCTACTTGATGTCTTCTTCGGACCAACTCGGTCTGGCGTTCACCGCGCCCGATCGCCGCCCATGGACCGTCCGCGATCTGGTGGCCGCCGTTCGCACCCACATCGAACGCGAATATGCCGACATATGGGTGGAAGGTGAAATCTCCAACTTCCGCGCCCACGACTCCGGCCATCTTTATTTCACGCTAAAGGACCAGAACGCGCAGATTCGTGTGGTGATGTTTCGTTCCTCGGCTCGCCTGCTGCGCTTCCGCCCCGAAAACGGGATGCAGATCGTCGTCCGCGGACGCGTCACCATTTACGAAGACCGTGGCGAGATGCAAATCTCAGCCGAGTACCTTGAGCCGAAGGGCGCCGGCGCATTGCAAATCGCTTTTGAGCAGCTCAAAGCCAAACTCGAAGCCGAGGGCCTGTTCGATGCGGCCCGCAAGAAGCCGATCCCCACGCTTCCGCAAAGAATCGGCATCGTCACCTCGCCCCAAGCCGCCGCTCTGCGCGACATCCTGAACATTCTTCAGCGCCGCCATCACAGCGCCAACGTGCTCATCTTTCCCGCGCAAGTCCAGGGAGAAAGCGCGGCACGCGAAGTGATCGCCGGAGTGCGCTATTTCAACAAATCCAAGTCCGTGGAAGTCATCATCGTAGCTCGCGGCGGCGGATCGGCTGAAGACCTGGCGGCCTTCAATCACGAAGAACTCGCTCGCGCCATTGCTGCTTCTGAAATTCCCATCGTCTCCGCGATCGGACACGAGACGGATTTCACCATCATCGATTTTGTCGCCGACCTGCGTGCGCCCACACCGTCAGCCGCAGCCGAACTGGTGATCCGCTCGCGCCAGGAAATTGACGAGCAGTTGGAAAGCCTGCATCGCCGGCTGACAAAAAGTATTCGCTATCAACTCCTGATGGCCCGTCAGAATCTCACGGAATTTGCCCAGCACCAGGCTTTCGCCCGCATGATGGACCTGATTCACCGCCGCCAGCAGCGGCTCGACGACCTGGTCTATCGCATGGCCAACTCCGAGCGCGCCGTCATCGAGGGCCAGCGCCGTCGCTTTGAAACGCTCTCCGCCGCAGTCCGCCATTACGATGTGCGTCGCGTTCTCTCCGGAATTCGGCGCGATCTGGAAGCGCAAGTCTCCGCGCTTGGGGCGGTCGCGCGCAATTCGCTGCTCGAACGAAAAGTCCGCCTCGACCGCATAGATACCGCACTGCACGCGCTCTCTCCCATGGCGATTCTGGAACGCGGCTATGCCCTGGTCTTCGACGCCTCAGGGGCGTTAATAAAGGATGCAGCCCAAGTCCATGCCGGAGACAAGATTTCCGCCAGGCTAGCGAAAGGCTCGGTCGACGCGAAAGTCAGCAAGACTCGGGACGACGCATAGCAAGTTTGATCGGCGAGCCCGATGAGCGGTTTGTTTTGGCCAATTTTTGCGAAAAATGGGCAATATTGTTGAATTGTTCCACGTGGAACATATCGTCATCATGCTAAGAGCAGCACGCTAGCGTCATGGCAGTCCCCGCCCAAGAATGCACGAGGGAAGGACGGCGCCAGTCCTGCGTGAAAGGTGCCCAACTGTCAAAAGAACGGACGTGACCGGCAGCAACGGGCCGGAGGCTCATTGCCCGCAAGCGCGCTTGACGCTTGTGTTGGCGGGAGAGGATAATTGGGGCGCTTGGCGCGTCCCCTTCTTTCCCCCCAATTGGGTTACGCGCGCTTGGCGTTCCTGTCTCTCGGTCAATTTCCATTCCCTTGGAGGGCGTGATGAGGTCCGTTCGTTTTGCCTGCTGCTTCGTGGTCCTCTGCAACGTAATTCTATTCGCGCAATCCAATTCGATTGAACCGACCGCTCACAGAACGCGCGGCCCTAAGACGACGAAACTCCAAGCTAACATTGTGTCCCAACCCAATCCGCAAGCTCAAGGAAGGATGATCCAGAGCTACGGGAGGCTCCCGCTGAGTTTCGAGCGCAATCAAGGGCAGACCGATGCGCAGGCGAAATTCCTGTCACGCGGCAACGGTTATACGCTCTTTTTAACCGGGGATGAGGCAGTGTTTTCATTGCGCGGCACCGAGACAGGGAAAGCCCGATTGCCGAAGGCGCCTGCCCTGCGTAAGTCGAGGCGAACTTCGAACAGCGCTCCGCAGATCCCGGATGCGACTTTGCGCATGAAGCTGGTCAACGCCAACCCGGCAGCGGAGGTCGCCGGCACCGACGAATTGCCCGGCAAGAGCAACTACTTCCTGGGCAACGATCCGAAGAAGTGGCGAAGCAACGTCGCGACCTATGCCAAGGTCAAGTACAGCAATGTTTATCCCGGCATCGATCTGGTTTATTACGGCAATCATCAGCAATTGGAGTATGACTTTGTGGTCGCGGCCGGGGCCGACCCGCGCAAAGTACAACTCGACATTAGTGGCGTCAAAGGGATCAGGCGAGATAAGCGCGGGGATTTACTTCTCCGGCTTGCAGGAAGAGAGGTTTGCTGGCGCAAACCGCTTGTGTATCAAGAGAAGGACGGGAAGAAGCAAGTGATTGCCGGACACTACGTGATTCGCCGTGACAACCAAGTGGGATTCGAAGTCGCCAGGTACGATGCGTCAAGGCCGCTGATTATTGATCCCGAGCTCATATACTCCACATACTTGGGCGGCAGCAATGACGATGCCGCAATATCAGTCGCGATGGACGGATCAGGTAACGCCTATGTGACTGGCTACACGAGCTCTACCGACTTTCCAACCAAGAACGCTTTTCAGAAAAATTATGGAGGAGGACAGGACGACGCGTTCGTCACGAAGATTGACAGCGCGGGGACAAGCATTGTCTATTCCACATATCTTGGTGGTTCCGACATCGACCAAGGCAACGGAATCGCTGTCGACTCATCCGGCGCCGCCTACATTACCGGCTTCACGGGTTCTACCGACTTTCCGTTGATGAATCCAATCCAGAAAACATATGGCGGCGGCTATGATGCGTTCGTGACTAAGCTGGATGCGACCGGTTCGGCGCTGGTTTACTCTACCTACCTGGGGGGAAACTCAACAGAGCAAGGCCGGTCAATCACTACGGATAGCGTGGGCAATGCATACATCGCTGGCGAAACCCTCTCGACAGACTTCCCGACCAAAAACCCGTTCCAGGCAAGCAACGCGGGGGGATACGATGGCTTCGTGACCAAGATCAATGCTAAGGGCACCGCTTTGGTTTACTCCACCTACCTTGGGGGCAGCGGCGGTGATGAGGCCGCATCCATCGCCATTGACTCTGCCGGTCATGCGTACGTCGCCGGGATTTCCGGTTCCACAGATTTTCCCACGACACACGGGGCGTTTCAGACTCAAAACAACGGTCAGGGCGACGCCTTTGTGACTGTATTTGACGCCGCGGGTTCTGCATTGGTCTATTCCACCTTCCTCGGCGGCAATAGCCAGGATTACGCCTCCGGTATCGCTGTGGACAGTTCTGGCCAGGCCTACGTCGCGGGCGACACTGAGTCGACAGACTTTCCGGTTACCAAGAACGCTTACCAAGGGACATTCGGCGGGCAGGATGACGCCTTCGTGACCGTATTCAACTCGACAGGATCAGGCCTGATCTACTCCACCTACCTTGGAGGAGGTTCCTACGACAGCGTTCTCGGGATCGCTCTCGACAGCTCCGGCAAGATTTATGTCGTGGGCGCGACTGAGTCAGGCAATTTTCCAGTGACCAAGGACGCTTTTCAAGGTTCGTTCGGCGGTGGGAGCTATGACGCTTTCTTCTCGGAGCTTACTCTTTCAGGGTCGTTGACCTACTCAACATACCTTGGTGGAAGCGGCACCGACTACGGATATGGAATCGCTGTGAGCAGTTCTACGTTGGAAACGCCGGGCGGGATTCTGTTGGCGGGATCCACCCAATCACCCAATTTCCCCATTCTCCACTCCCTGCAACGCTATGCCGGCGGCTACGACGCGTTTGTGGCGAAATTCGCGCTCGCTCCCGGAGTTACCCTGACTCCACGTCGCCTTCACTTTGCCAAGCAGAAGCTCAACACTACCAGCAAACCCAAAGCGGTGACCCTGACCAACACCGGCGAATTAGACTTGCATATTACCACCATTGCCACAAGCGGCGATTTCGGCGAGACGAACAATTGTCCCATCAACGGTAGCCTTTCGCCTGGCATGAAGTGCGAAATTGACGTCACATTTACTCCCACGCAGGAAGGCGCGCGCAAGGGCGATGTGACGATAACCGACGACGCGCCAACCAGCCCTCAGAAACTCCCGCTCACCGGAATCGGCGGTGCGCCCTTGGTAGGACTTTTCCCTCCGACCTTGGAGTTCGGCAATCAGACCGTGAACATTACCAGCTCGCCACGAATCGCAACTCTGACCAACACTGGCAACATCGAACTGCATATCACGTCAATCGCAATAACCGGCACCGATAGCGGCGACTTTGGCCAAAGCAATAACTGCGACCATCCGATCCCGCCCAAGGGCAGTTGCCAGATCAAAGTCACGTTCACTCCGAGCACCACGGGCCAGCGGACTGCGCAAGTTACGATCACGGACGACGCTCCCAACAGTCCACAGAATCTTCCGTTGAGTGGCGTCGGCGTGGTTCCTACGGTTGAATTCAATCCAGCAAGTTTGACTTTTGTTACCCAGCTCATCTACAGCATCAGCGGAAAGAAAGAAGTGATACTCACGAATACCGGCAAAGGAATCCTGCTGATCAGCGATGTTGTGGTGAAGGGAGATTTTTTGCAGACGAATGACTGCGGCAAGCACGTAATTCCGGGAGCGCACTGCACGATCACGGTCAAATTCCGTCCTCGGAATAAAGGACTGCTCAATGGCACGATCACCGTCAGCGACAACGCACCCGGCAATCCGCAGGAAGTGCCGCTGACCGGTACGGGTACGTTTGTGGAGCGGGTCCCCAGCAGCGTGCACTTTGGGACTCAGCCAGTCGGCACCAAGAGCGTTGCGAAGACCATCCGGCTGACCAACAAAGGCTTTTCCACCGTCAACATTCAAAGCATATCGATTACCGGCACCGACTCTGGGGACTTCGCGGAAACCAACAACTGCGGCACGCAGATCGCGACCGGCGCAAGCTGCTACATCAAGGCGACTTTCAAGCCATTGCAAAATGGAGAGCGCAGTGCGGAGGTTTCAGTCAACGACGATGGCGGCGGCAGCCCTCAGTACATCGGGTTAAACGGTTTTGGTACCAGGCGCTGATTCATTTGCGGGAGCAAGATCGAAAGTCAAAGTCAACAGCAGCGGACAGGAGTGTCCGCTCTACACTCTTGACTGCAAAAAAAAGGGCGGCCCTGGCAAGCCGCCCTCTCTCCGATTTTGTTCAAGTAAGTGGTTTTAGACGCCCTTCACGTTCTCGGCCTGCCACCCTTTCGGGCCTTTGACCACGTCGAACTGGACCTGTTGGCCCTCTTGAAGGCTGCGGAATCCGCCCGCTTGAATGGCCGAGAAGTGAACGAATACGTCTTCGCCGTTCTGGCGGCTGATGAACCCATAACCCTTCGCGTCGTTAAACCACTTTACTGTTCCTGTTTCCATGATGTTGCTTGTTTCCTTTTGTTTAGATATGCGTTGAGGTTCTCGCTGGACTTTGCAGGCAGGTTCGCTGGGTTGAGCAGATACTGCGTAGTGCAAATCACCGTAAAGATCAAACGCACCTAAATTGTATCCCAGCGTTTCTTGAAAATGCTATGATTATTTTGGCCTTACGTCTGTAAGTAACTATTACTAAAGCGGTTAGCGACGCTGACGGAGCGCGGCCGCGATTCTTAGAAAGTGGCTGGTAAGTAAATGAAACTACGAGTCTTGTCCGTCTTACTCCTAGTGTCCGCTTTGCCGGGCATCTGCCGCGCCGACATTATTGACGAAGTCCGCTCGGCATTGTCCGCCCACAACTTTCCGGCGGCCGATGCCCAACTCTCCAACTATCGCGCCCAGCACGGTGTGGATCCTTTATATATCGAGGCGCTTTCGTGGGAAGGCCGCGCCGCCTTGTCGGCCAATCTTCTCGATCAGGCACAAAAGTATGCCCAACAGACCGAGCTACTTGCGCGGGAGCAAATTCACCACCGCTCGCTGGATTCCGAGCCGCACCTGCCCATCGCCCTGGGAGCTGCTCTGGAAGTCCAAGCGCAAGTGCTTGCCGCCAAGGGAGAAAACGCGAAAGCAGTAGCGTCGCTTCGCCGCAGCCTGGCAACTTACAAAGGCACATCCATCGAAGCCCGTCTACAGAAAAACTACAACCTTTTAGGATTGATGGGCCAACCGGCGCCGGTCATCAGTACCGCCGAATACCTGGGAGTACGACCGACTTCGTTGACCCAAGTGAAGGGATCACCTGTGCTGCTGTTTTTCTGGGCGCACTGGTGCGGAGACTGTAAATACGAAGCACCAATCATCAGCCGGCTGACCTCTGAGTTCGCTCCCAAAGGCCTGTCAGTGTTGGCACCCACTCGGCTTTACGGATACGCGGCGGGCGGCGAAGACGCCAAGCCTAAAGATGAACTCGCTTATATCGGACAAGTCTGGCAGCACTACTATCCTGCGCTGCAAAGCGTCGCCGTTCCCATCAGCAAGTCCAACTTCAATAACTACGGAGCCAGTACCACGCCCACGTTGGTGCTGATCGACCGCAAGGGCAAAGTAGCTCTCTACCATCCCGGCCTGATGCAGTATGACGAGCTAAGGTCCGCCATACAGAAGGTCATGTAGTGTGATCTAAAATTACTTCGATGGCCGGCTCCGCACGCTCCAGCAAAAAATGGCTGCTCACCGTAATGGTGCTGCTGTTTATTCTGATGTTTCTTTTCGCACGCCTCAGACTATTCCGTTAAACACACACAGCGACAGCCGCCTCGGGCGCCCAGCGAGCCGTCGCCATGTGGGATCGGTTACTTCGCCGCCTGCGACACGGCAAGCGTGAAGTTGGGATGAAGCTGCTTCAAGTCGGGGCGCTGCTGCGCCGCTTGCGGGCCCTGCGCCAGATCGAAGGCCTCGTACTCTCCAAAGCCGGTGCCGACATAAAGTACTCCGTTCGCCACGGTCGGAGAAGCTTCGGTAAGCGCGT
This sequence comes from Terriglobales bacterium, assembly GCA_963700175.1. Classification (GTDB taxonomy): domain Bacteria; phylum Acidobacteriota; class Terriglobia; order Terriglobales; family Acidobacteriaceae; genus DASVWZ01. The sequence goes on along the minus strand of CAVOWN010000015.1, from coordinate 1,108,622 downwards.
CATTGCTCCACAACAAGGCGCCGGTGCTGGCATTCAGTGCGTAGACGTCGGAGTTAAATGCGCCGCCATACACCACTCCATTGGCCACCGCCGGGGAGCAATAATTCGCATTGCTGCCGGCGGCATAACTCCATTGCAAAGCGCCGGTGCTGGCATTCAGCGAATACAAATTGCCATCGTCCGAGCCGATATATGCCGATCCATTGGCGACAGCCGGTGAAGATTCGATGGTGCTGCCGGTCGCGTAGCTCCATAGCAACGCACCGCTAGTGGCGTTGAGCGCGTACACACTGTTGCCTGAGCCGATGTAAACGGCCCCGTTTGCGACGGCAGGCGAGGATTGGCCGCCCGCGACGTAGCTCCACAACATGGCGCCGGTGGTGGCGTTCAGTGCATAAAGGTTGCCGTTGTTCGAGCTGGCGTACACCACGCCATTGGTCACTGCCGGAGAAGAATTCGCATAGCTGCCGCCGCCGAATTTCCAGAGCTTGGCGCCAGTGGTGGCGTTCAGGGCGGTGATGCCGGAGCTGGAGCCGATATAAATCACTCCATCCACCACGGCCGGCGAAGAATTCTCGACGGCACCAGCGGCATAGCTCCATAACTTGACCCCCGTGCTCGCCTTCAGTGCGTAGACGTTGCCATCCGACGAACCGAAATAAACTACTCCATTCGCGATTGCCGGGGAGTCCCAAACCTCATCTCCAGCGGCGAAGCTCCACAGCAAGGCTCCAGTGCTCGCGTTCATCGCGTAAACGTGGTCGTTCAACGATGCGCCATAAACTATCCCTTTCGCCACCGTGGGAGAGGCGTAGGCTTCGCCGCCGAAAAAGTAGCTCCAGGCCAGTTGCAAGTTCCCAACATTGTCGACGCTCAGCACGTTCTCAAAAGGATTGACCCGCGCCATGTTTTGCCGATGGAACTGCTTCCATCCGGCAACTACCTCGAAGCTCAGCTGCGAACTGGAATGTCCCGAGCGCCCGACGGCGCTTACCCAATGCATTCCCGGTGGGGCCGCTGCCGGCACCTGGAGCACGGTCCGGGAAAACGCTCCCGCGACATTGGCCACCGTCAACGTCTTGTCCAGGTTGTCAAAGTAAATGTCCACTTTGGCATTCGGCGCAAAGCCGCTGCCCGAAATCCGCAACTTTGTGGTCGCAGGCCCGCTCGTGGATGAAAGCCGAATTACCGGTTGGCCGTAGCCGAAACCCACCAGAAATAGAATTGCAATAGCTACCAGACAGGTCCGCTCACCCGCCCGAAATCGATGTTGCCTATTGATCGTCATATAAATATCTCCTGTTTATCGAGTGCATGACTTGGGGCGGATGGGGCCAAGGTTATGCCTGAAGATTCCCCGCCGAATCGAGGTTCGCCGGATCTAAAGATCGCCGGATCAAAGATCAGGCCCGCCGAAGGATGATTCCGTCTGCCCACCGCTGAGACCGCTACAACACTTTACACGTACTTGGCGATAAGCGCTAGCAACGGGATGCGGGAAAACCGTGCTGGCCACGGGTTTCACGCTCCTGGTAGTGTGAAGATTCGATTTCAATAGGATTTCGCCAGCGGACCCATCGCGTTAGTCGCATGGAGAGCCTGCACTGGGCGAAGTCGAGGTGCGACCAAGCAAAGCGAGGGCACCATGCGGCAACAGTGTTCTCTCGCGTGGTTTTGAGCGTAATCGGATTCTTTGACAACGTCCGACGGGAACTACTTCCTTCCGAGCGCCAGGTGTCCGAGACCGCGGCCGAACATCCGGGCCGGGAAGATTGACGCTCGAAGGGCTTGAATCTGCGCGCGTGCTCTGTCATCGTCAGGACATATCCACCGCCTTCATCACAACTCAACTGCTGTGGGCAACATCAAACGCCACGCGAGGGGGATCCTGCGCCGGAGAGCAATAAACATGAAGAGATCGACGAGAGTGGTCGTTGGCGGAATCTGCCTGGGAACCATCTTTTATTATGGTTGGCGTTGGTATCAAGGATTGCGCAAAATACGCAATTTTCACCTTACGACCGAAGATCTCAATTATTCGGATCGGTCGGCCGAGGAACTTGTTTCGCTACACCTCATTGATTTAAATGCGGCCGACACAGAGCAAATTGCCGAACTCGGTATTTCTGCGGAGTCGCTGGAACGACTGCTAGAAAACCGGCCTTACCGCAACAAGCTTGAATTGGTATCGCGGAGGGTTCTTTCTCAAGCTGAATACACTGCGATCAAAGACAGGGTGTCGGTTGCCGCAGCCCGTGAATCGGTGAAGATTGCATAAGACCACCCGACAAAGAGTCTGTCGATGTCCAGCCCATGTCGCGGTGAACTACCTTGGGCGTGCGATGCAGCGAATGATGCTGCAAAATGATTGTTAGACATCGAGAAATAGCATTAGGAGGGCGTGGCGTGAGGAGTTCATTCGAGGGGTCTTGGTCAATGCAAGGAAAATTCCGACTCCAATCGGCACAATTCGGCGACGATCGGGAAATGCCCGCCGCCAGAACGGACGCGCCCGATGACAACCTCTCGTTCTGACACTTTGGTGCTCTTCGGCGTTACGGGCGATCTCGCTCACAAGATGATCTTCCCGGCGCTCTATGCCATGGTAAAAAGTGATGTCCTCAAGGTCCCCATAATCGGCGTGGCCTTCCCTAAGTGGAGCCTCGAGCGTTTACACAGACGTGTTACCGATAGCATCAAGCAATCGGGCGGGATCGATGACAAGCGCGCGCTCCACCGCCTTCTATCCTTGTTCAGGTACGTGAGCGGGGATTACAAAGACCCGGGCACCTTCTCGGCGATAAAAAAGGAGTTGGGGAAAGCTCGGCGCCCCGCGCACTACCTCGCAATCCCGCCTTCGCTCTTCGAAACCGTGATCAAAGGACTGGGCGCCGCAAGTCTCGCCGAGCATGCGCGGGTCATTGTCGAAAAACCATTTGGACGTGACCTCGCCTCCGCGCAGGAACTTAACCGTGTAGCGCGCTCGGTGTTCCCCGAAGATTCGATTTTTCGCATCGATCACTTCCTCGGGAAGGAGGCGATCATGAATATTCTGTACTTTCGCTTCGCCAATTCTTTCCTGGAGCCCATCTGGAATCGCAACTACATAGCTAGCGTCCAGATAACCCTATCGGAGGACTTCGGCGTCGGGCAGCGCGGCGCATTTTACGAAACTGCCGGCTGTCTGCGCGATGTGGTCGAGAACCATCTCTTCCAGATCGTTGCCCTGCTTGCTATGGAACCTCCGGCCAACAGGGATTTCGGGGCCGTGCACAACGAGAAGGCCAAGGTCTTCGAAGCCATGCGCCCTCTGAGGTCGGCGGACTTGGTGCGCGGCCAGTACGCCGGTTACCGGAAAGAGCCAGACGTGGCGAAGAACTCCGACGTTGAGACTTTCTGCGCCTTGCGACTCTTCATCGACTCATGGCGGTGGGAGGGAGTTCCGTGGTACTTGCGTTCCGGCAAATACCTGGCAGATACCGCAACCGAGGTGCTGGTGGAATTGAAGGTGCCGCCGCAGAGGCTTTTCGCCGACTCAGCGCCAGCCACTGGGCCGGCCAACTACTTGCGCTTTCGGCTCTCTCCCGACTCGGCTATCGCCCTCGCCGCTCGCGTCAAGGACCCCGGCAAGCAGTTCGTTGGCGACCAGAGAGAACTGTACCTGTTCGAAGAACAGCAGGGAGAGGAAATGCCTTACGAGCGACTCTTGGGGGACGCCATGATCGGCGATGGAGCGCTCTTCACCCGTGAGGACGCGGTGGAGGCTGCATGGGCGGTGGTCGACCCAGTCCTTAAGCACCACCCCCGGGTTCGCCCCTACAAGCGCGGCGGCTGGGGACCGAAAGCGGCCAACTCACTAATCGGTCCAGGTGGCTGTTGGCACAACCCCAAAACCAAGGAAGCATCCGAATGATGAGCCTCCTGTGTCCGTTGACTGCACCGATCGCCGCATTAACACCGATGCCTCTTGGACCAGCGCATGTATGCGAGATTGGCCGTAAGGGGCTCAAGTGACGCGGTCGCACTGGCTACTACGACTTCGCTGAGCGCAGATCGTCGAGGCATCCGTCACTGCTCGATTTAGCCGTTGATCCGGGCCATCATGTGCTCGGGATAGCGATCTCCGGCGGCAGCCCCTTTGGGAAAAACTTCGTCGATGCGGCGGAGGTCTTCGGGCGTGAGGTCGACGTTCAGGGCTCCGATATTTTCTTCCAGATACGTACGACGCTTGGTGCCGGGAATGGGCACGATGTCCTCGCCTTGCGCCAGCACCCAAGCCAAGGCCAGTTGCGCGGGGGTGCAGGCTTTTTCTTTGGCGATTTCCTGGACGCGGGTCACCAGATCGAGGTTCTTCTGGAAATTCTCCCCCTGAAAACGCGGCGAGTTGCGGCGGTAGTCGTCGGCAGGGAAGTCTTCGAAGCGCTGGAATTGGCCGGTGAGAAATCCGCGGCCTAAAGGGCTGTACGCGACAAAGCCGATTCCGAGTTCGCGGCAAGTGGGAAGGACTTCATCTTCGGGATCGCGCGTCCAGAGGGAATATTCGCTTTGCAAGGCAGTGATGGGATGGACTTTCATGGCGCGGCGCAGGGTTTGGGCGCCGGCTTCCGACAATCCGATATAGCGGACTTTGCCTTCGCGGACCAGTTGGGCCATGGCGCCAACTGTCTCCTCAACGGGGGTATCGGGATCGATCCGGTGGAGGTAGTACAGGTCGATATAAGCGACGCCGAGACGCTTGAGGCTGGCTTCGCAGGACTTGCGAACGTAGTCCGGCTTGCCGTTTATCCCGCGAACGTTGGGGTCATTGGGGTCACGGACGATGCCGAACTTGGTTGCCAAAACGATCTTGTCGCGTTTGCGGCCCTGCCTGGCTTCGCCGACCAGTTCTTCATTCTTGTAGGGACCGTAGACATCGGCGGTGTCGAGGAAGTTGACGCCAAGTTCGAGGGCGCGATGGATGGTGGCTGTCGATTCTTCGTCGTTGCGAGTGCCGTAGAATTCCGACATTCCCATGCAGCCCAGTCCCATGGCGGAGACAGCGAGGCGGGCGCGGCCAAGTTGACGAGTTTTCAAGAGCGACTCCTAAACCAAGAAAAAGCGCTAACCACAAAGGACCCGAAATAACACGAAGCTTCGAAAAAAAGAAGCCTCGGAACGTACAGCGGGATCATATTCGTCTGTGTGTAGATGCACAAATCAGGCGGATTGGACCAGGGGATTCCATGAATCAAGTTGCGCAGTGGTTTGAGCGGAAGTTCGAATTCTCGTTTCCGGCGGAATTGTATCCGAATCTTTGTGTGCGGCTGCGAGGAACGCCAGCTCGGCTGGAAGAGATGCTTCGGGAGAAGCCCGCGGAAGCATTGGTGTGGAAGCCCGAAGGGAAGTGGTCAGTGCAGGAGCACGCTGGGCATCTGCTGGACCTGGAATCTCTGTGGCTGGCGCGGGTGAACGATTTCGATAATCGTGTAGCCGAGTTGACCGCGACCGATTTGGGCAACACGAAGACCCACGAAGCGAACCACAATGCCCGCCGCATCGGCGAAATTTTGAGTGAGTTTCGCATGGCGCGTCTCGCCATGGTGGAGCGACTGGAGGGGTTCGAGCCGAAAGCGTTTGGCAGAACGGCTTTACATCCGCGGCTAAAACAGCCCTTGCGGTTGGTGGATCATCTTTATTTTGTGGCGGAACATGACGACCATCATTTGGCGCGGATGTCGGAGATGCTGAAGGCGTGGGCTGTGTGAGTTCCGGGCGAGTCTAAAAAACTGAACCACAGGGCGCACAGGGAGACACAGAGGGGAATGGGTGGGGATTCTTCGGCTTTATTCATCTGCGATCTTTGCGGTTTGATCTTCTACTTCTACTGTTGGAATTCGGGTGGCCTTCCGGTCAGGCGCTCGATTCGTTTGGCGATTGGCGGATGGGTAGAAAACAGATTGCCGAAGCTCATGCCTCCGAGCAAGGGTTGAATAATAAAGAGATGCGCGGTTGAGGGCGAGGCTTGCATGGGCAAACGGCGCGAGTAGGTGTCCAGCTTTTGCAGGGCGCTGGCCAAGGCGTAGGGATTGCCGGTGAAATGCGCGCCCGTAGCGTCGGCCTGATACTCGCGCGAACGCGAGACGGCAAGCTGGATCAGCGAAGCGGCGATCGGCGCAACGATCAGCATGAGAAGTCCGCCAAGGCCGCCGCCGCGATCGCGATCATCGCGTCCACCCATGCCGCCGAAGATCATGGCCCAGCGTCCCATGCTGGCAAGCATGGTAACGGCGCCGGCAATAGTGGCAACAACGGAGCTGATGAGAATGTCACGATTGTTGACGTGGCCGAGTTCGTGGGCGAGAACGCCTTCTAGCTCTTCGTCGGTCAAAAGATTAAGAATACCTTGGGTGACAGCTACCGAGGCATGCGCGGGATTGCGCCCGGTCGCGAAGGCATTGGGCGAATCGTTGGGGATGACGTAAATCTTCGGCATGGGAATGCCGATTTTCTGCGTGAGGCGCTCGACGGCTTGATAAGCACGCGGCAATTCTTCGCGGGTCACCGGCTGGGCGCGATACATAGCCAGGGCGATCTTGTCAGAATAGAAATAAGAAACGAAGTTCATGACCGCGGCAAAGACCAGCGCCAGGATCATGCCATTCTGTCCGCCGAAGGCGCGGCCGATAAACATCAGCAACAGTGTGAGCAAGGTCAACAGAAACGCAGTCTTAAAGGTGTTCCCCATAATTAGTCTCAGCTATTAGATGGTACGCCGGCGCGGGGGATTCAACCTGGGTTGACAGGACACCAGAATTCCTCGCGGGCTGAGATCCTCGGTGCAAAACTTGCGCTTGACACGCCTATGTGCCGAGACTAGTTCGGTGGTGAAGTTTCTGAGGGGGAAGCTTCAGCTTCTGGAGATAAACCAGCGGCCTGTGCTGCGCTTCCCCTCGATACAGAAACTCGCCGCTGTCCTGCCTCGCCACTGCGATTGTCTCTCCGCTGTCTTCTTCAGAGCCCTAGATCGAACACAAACCACCCAAAAAGGAAGGTGTGAAATGAAATTCAGTGTCAGGATACTGCTGCTCGCTTTACTCGCGACTACCGTCGCGATGGCCCAAAACCAGTACATCAAGAACGTAATCGTCGTGATCCAGGAGAACCGCACACCGGACAATCTGTTTCAGGCACCAACGTTAATCACTGCTGGTGCGGATATTGTCGAACCCACCACGGGAGGGTTGTGCGGCACTACATCTCAACCCCTTGGCGGCCGCAACCTGGCAGATTGCGCCGACCCCGACCACTCCCACATCCCTTCCTGGAACAATAGCTATGATGGCGGGGCCATGGATGGGGCCTGTACCGTCTCAATACAATACGGGAAAAATTGTTCGTTCAAAAATAATGGCTTTCAATGCAACACGAACTCGAAGGGCCAGCAGGATTGCACGCAGTACGCCTATGTGTCCGACCCTGTGATCCAGCCGTACTGGGACATTGCAGAGAAGTACGGCTTTGCAAACTATATGTTTCAAACGAACCAAGGCCCCAGTTACCCCGCCCACCAGTTTCTCTTTACGGGGACATCGGAGCCTAGCCTGGACACTCCCTTCTACCAGTATTTCGCGGCGGAGAACACGCCCAGCGCCGATGACGCCGGATGCGTCGCCACCTCCGGCACACTTGTTGCCCTGGTAAGCCCGTCCGGGCTCGAATCGACATCGCAGTTTAAGTGCTTTGCGCACCCCACTTTAGCGTCGCTGCTCGATAACGCGGGGGTAGCATGGCGGTATTACAGCGATGCGGAGGCCTCGATCTGGACTGCGCCTAATACGATCGCCGGTATTTGCAATGCCAGCGGCGGCCACTGTACGGGTTCGGAGTGGAACAGCAATGTGAAACCGAACCTCGAGGGGTCTCAGCGCAATGGCAAGGCTACCTTAGCTCCCTTTATGTATGACCTGACAAACTGCAATTTGTCCAGCACGGGCGGAGTGTATTTTGTCGTCCCGGACGGAAAGTGGTCGGACCATGCGCTGAATAATATCGGGCTCGGGCCGGACTGGGTGGCGGACATCGTAAACGGAGTCGGCAACACCACCTGCACGGGCAGCGGACAACCCAACTGGTCAAACACTGTGATCTTGATTGTTTGGGACGATTGGGGCGGCTGGTACGACCACCTAAACCCGATCAACACGATTGGTGATGGGACCCCCGGATACCTCAATGGCGGTGGGAACGGCCAAGCCTATGTATATGGCTTTCGTGTTCCACTACTCGTGGTTTCCGCGTACGTCAAGGAAACCAATGGGCTACCGGGGTACATCTCGGGAACCAAACAAAATCCACTTTATTATGATTTCGGGAGCATTTTGCAGTTCATCAAGAATACATACGGGATTACCGACGAGATTGATCCTGTCTACCACTACGCCGACTACTTCGCAAGCATCTATAAACCCCAGCCCTCGGATCTCTCAGACTTTTTTCAGTTCTGCGGGAGCTGCCAGCGAACGTTCTTGCCGATCACACTTTCGACAAACTCCCATTGTAATCAGAGCTCCTGCGGATCGAACCAATGCAACGCCGCATGCTTCATCAACTATAGCGGGGGAGTCACCGATCCCGACGATGAATAGCAGCCCTACCTAAAACAACGGGTGCTGGTTTTGGCCAGCACCCGTTTTCTCTTGGACCGGCCTACGGAGTAATTTCAAAGACAACATTATAGGCAGTGCCGCAGAGGTTGCCTGCATGGTCGAGGGCGACACCACCGATAGGATAGCCTCCGTCTGTGCCGGTAAAACTATGGAGGACCGCGTATTTCCACATCCCATTCGATTGCGGAGCGAGCTTGAAGACCATCCCGCAACCGCCGTCACAATTGGGTGATCCACCTCCGGCAGCTGTGCCATACATATTACCTTTCTTGTCAAATGCCACGGGCCCGCTCGGGATATTGCCCGTCTGCCCGCCCTGGAAGCTATACAGAACGGTCTCCTTCCATTTGCCGTTCCGGGCCTGCGAGAGCTTAAAGACCGTGCCGCAATGGGCCTCACCGCAGCTATTTGCCCCGCCGCCCGGAGTTGTTCCGTAAAGATTCCCTGCGCCGTGAAATATCACACCGTTGGGAGATGCCCCGTCAACGCATGGAAATCCTCCGGGACAGAACTGATACAGCAGATGCTCCTTCCACCCATTGGAGCCAGGGGTCAGTTCGAAGACCGTGCCGGAATGATAGCGGCCATTAGATCCCGTTCCGTAAAGGTCCCCTTTTCGGTCGAGGATGAGCGGAGCGCTCGAAGAGCTCGTGTCGTAGTTCCGGCAACCCCAGTCGAACAGGATATTTTCGTTCCAACTGCCCGAGCCTGGGGTGAATTCGAATGCCCACGCCGTATCCGTGGCAGGTTCCACCGCCGGCCGAATCATAAAGGTTGCCGGCGCTGTCCATGACGAAGCCCGCCGCAGGATTCTGCCCGTCGTAGCAGTTATATGGATAGTTCTCGCAGAAATCGTAAAAGTCGGTAAAGGTCCAGCCGCCGGATCCCGGGGACAGTTGGAAGGCACTGCCATGGTCGTGCGCCCCCCCCACCTGAAGCTGTGCCGTACAGATTTCCCTTCGAGTCAAAGATCAGCCCGCCGTTAGGGGATGAGCCGTCTCTTCCATTGAAGGTATGTAGCGTGGTTAGCTTCCAGCTGCCCTTTGAATTTCGCGCCAACTCAAAAACGGTGCCCGCCTGGAAAGCCCCGCCGCCGTTGGTCACGCCGTATAGGTTTCCCTCTGCATCAAGGGTCAGCCCGCTGAACAGCGCACCGCTGACATTTTTCAACACCTTAAACTTTGGTTTGGCGGATGCGGCAGGCGGCGACATGGCGAAAGCCAGAATCGCGGTGAGAAATGTTACGAAGAAGAAACGCAGTTTTCCTTTTGTCATGGCAAACGGCCTTCATCGCGGGCTTCGTGGAGGAAGGGGAGCCGGGGGACCGAAGCCTCTCAAACGGCCTACAGCTTACCACGAATCCAGCCAGATTCATTGGCGGAGATCGCTGTACGAAGGGCGGCGGGAAGTCTATCAAACGGCCGGGTTTAGGGGTGGGTTGGGTCGATTCGGGGTGCTCATTAGTCGTGCGTTGAAGATATCGGCGGTTATAGTTCGACTCCGTCCCACATGAAAGCTGGTGTTTGATAGGTCAAAGACTAACCACGGGGAACACAGAGGATCACAGGGAAGTCGCGAATCATTATCGTTGGCCGGTTTGGCTCGCTATATTCGCGTCGATCGCCATGTAGGTATGGGTAATGCGGTCGTGCCAGCAGAGTTGGTCCTCGTCGAGCATGCACCAGGCGTAGCCTAAACCGAGAGAGCAGCCGGAGAGTGCCGACGCCAGGACGCGCCAGCGGCGAAGGCGGCGTGGAACCGGTTGGCCGTCGAAGCGGCTTAGCCGTAAATGGGCGAGGCGCAGTCCGGGGGTGGCGCCGGAGTGGACGAGAAAAAGGTATTGGTATCCGACCCAGAAACAGGCGATCAAAGCCGCCGCGACGAGGGCGGACTCTTTTGCCACTGGCAGAATTGCGGTCATGCGAAAAAATGCGTAAGCAAAGGCGCCGAATGCGGCAAGCACCAGGGCTGCGTCAATGGCTCCAGCGGCCAGACGGCGCGACGGGGATGGCGGATTGAGCGGGAGTTCAAAGCCTGGACGCCGTTCGGCCGCGGATTCTTCCTGGGTCTCGATCGAGATGCCGCCAAGGGCAGGCGGAGGCGGAAGCTGTTCCGGGACATCGAGGATTCGCGGACGGTCGAGAACGGGCTCGGCCAACTCGTTAAATGTAAGCTGCGGAGTAGCGAAGAAACGCGGGAACTCCAGAATTTTCCCCGACGGCGGGGAAACGGGTTCCTGGATTTCAGGTTCCTCGATCTGCGCTGGAGCCGCCTCAGGGACGAACTCTTGCATGGCGACGGCCAAGCGTGAGTGCGGCGGATCGGCGTTGTGGGCGGTCGTATTTTTGCTCCACGCGGTGTCGTCGAATTTCAATTGCAGGGACGGATAACGCGGCATGCGGACGCGTTTGTGGCGGCGATAGCGGTCCAGCTTGGCAGCCAGCTCGTGACGCCATGCATCGCTGGAAGGGGCAGACAAGTCGGGACTTTGGGGCTGGCCGGAGCCGATATTAGAGGCTGCCAGCGGCGGATCGTCGGCCGGTTCGGGAAAAACGAAATCCGACCGTGCCGGCAGACCTCCGTCATGATCGACGACGAACCGCCGTGCCGAGGCTTGATTTTGATCGTCCTCGGGGACAACTTTGCTTCCACCCGCTGGGTTTGAATGCACTGCAAGCGGATCGGGTAAGTGGCCGGGCGTCCCGGAGGGGTCGGGTTCGAATCGAGCTTTCATGTCAAACGTCATTCGCAAGTAAAATCAGGAGCGCAATCGCTTCGAGGGTCAGCAAGTTGAGGCGTCAACCACGGAAGCCAGAACCAATCAGGGTCACCGGGCGAACAGGGGTTTTGCCTGTAAAGCCAGCGGCATGCTAACGTCACGGTACCCGAGCTTAGAATCAAGTTCTTGGGAGCTCGTGCGCTTCCGATGAATTCCCGTACACGAATCCTTATCACGACGGCATTCGTTTGTCATCTGCTAGTCGCGCCTGGGATAGTTACCAGCCAGTTGCTGTCTTCTGCAAAACCGTCGCCAGCCTTGCCGAACGCGCCTTCCGCGCTCAACGAAGAGGATGTGACCATTAAGGCACTCAGCCAGGAAAAGCAGGGAGCAGTCTACAAACTGCACGGCCAGGCGGAGATCCGATACGGTACATACATTCTTTACGCTGATGAAGTCACTTATAACTCGGACACGGGATGGGCGACGGCGGATGGTCACGTGGTGCTGGATGGAAGCCTCAACGACGAGCACATTCAGGCAACCCATGGAACATATAACATCTGGAGCGAGACGGGAAAATTTGAAAACGTGGTCGCTACTATTGGGGCTAAACCCCGCGCCGGACGATTGCTGCTGACCTCGGCGAATCCTTTTTTCATTGTGGCAAAGGTCGTGGAGAAAACTTCGCCCACACATTACAAAGTGGATTACGGGACGATCACAACCTGCGAATTGCCGCATCCCGAGTGGCAGTTTAAGGCGCGCGCGATTGTGGTGGAGGTTGGCGGCAATGCCAAGATCTACCACAGCAGTTTCGGGATTCGCGGGATTCCGGTGCTGTATTTTCCTTTTGCGACGCTTCCGGCGGAGAAGTTCCCGCGGCAAACGGGATTTCTGATTCCAAACTTCGGGACCTCGAGTACCAAGGGCGCGGTGCTGGGGGAGTCGCTTTTCTGGGCAATCAATCGCAGCATGGACGCCCACATTGGCGCTGAATACTTCTCGGCGAGAGGATGGGCGCCGCAGGGCGAATTCCGCGCCCAACCGAGCGATACGTCATTTCTGGACCTGAATTTTTTCGGGGTGCTGGACCGTGGGATCGGGAACCCACCCGTCGACCAGGGCGGCGAAGAGGTGCGCTTGAATGCCGAAGGATCGTTTGGCCATAACTTTCGCGGTGTGGCCAACCTGGACTACCTGAGTTCTTTTGTCTTCCGGCTGGCGTTCAGCGAAGCGTTTACCGAGGCGGTAGATTCGGAAGTAAAGTCGGTCGCCTTTCTTTCCAACACAACGAACAACTATTTTACGAACGCCGCGGTGCAGCGTTATCAGGACTTCGAAAGCACCACGGCGAACGACGTGATTACCATCCTGCACGCACCGGGTTTCGAAACGTCCACGGTCGACAGGCAGCTGGGAGGATCTCCGTTTTACTGGACATACGAAGCCGCGGTGGAAGGGCTATCACGCAGCGAGCCCGGTTTCAGCACGGCGCCATTGCTGGGAAGGTTCGATTTTTCTCCCGCGCTGTCGCTGCCTCTCAAGTTGGATGGATGGTCGGTACGTCCGGAACTTGGGTTGCGTGACACGTACTATACGCAGCGGCTGCTTCCGGTGACTGGGCAGGCGGGCGAGGCGGTGTCGGATGGAATCAACCGCAAGGCGCTGGAAGGCTCGGTGGAGATTCGGCCTCCGGCGCTGGATCGGGTGTTCGACCGGGAGTGGTTGGGACGCAAGTGGAAGCACGTGGTCGAACCTCGCGTAGTCTATCGCTATGTGACCGGAGTAAATAATATCGACAATATTCTGCGGTTCGACGAACGTGATATTTTGACCGATACCAACGAGATCGAATACAGCGTGGTAAACCGCTTGTACGCGAAGCGGACTTCTCCGAACAAAGATTGTGGCGAAGCTGGGATGCCGCTGTTATTTGTGGGAGGGGCCGCGCCGCCGACACATGTTCCGTGGGAGCGGCAGGGGCAACCCAAGGAACAGCCCTGCGATGCTGGGCCGCAAGTCCGGGAGGTGTTTACATGGGAACTGGCGCAGAAGTACTTTGCCGATCCTACCTTTGGAGGAGCGTTCCAGCTGGGCAGCAGCAACATTTTTGAGAGTACGGTCGAACTAACGGGGATTTCGTTTCTGACCGAACCGCGGCACTTGTCGCCACTAAATTCCCGGCTACGCTTCGACAGCAGTTCACGGACGGATGTGGAATGGGACTTGGATTACGACTTCCGGCAGGGGCGAATCAATACCAGCAACGCCTTCATCAACTATCACATGGGGGCCTTTACCATTGGTGGCGGCGACGCATATTTGCAGGTCCCGGAGCCGACGTTGGAGGCGATTTTTCAGCCGCAAAAATTCAACCAGTTCCGGCTGCTGCTGGGATACGGCCATGCTAACAAGCCTGGATTCAGCGCGGCGGCGAATGTGGGATTTGACGAGAACCTTGGATTCCTGCAATATGCCGCAGCGCAAACCACCTACAATTGGGACTGCTGCGGGGTGAATCTGGAATTCCGCCGCTTCGCGCTGGGATCGGTGCGCAACGAGAATCAATATCGCTTCACCTTTGCGCTGGCCAACTTGGGATCACTGGGTAATCTGAGGCGAACCGAGCGGCTGTTTTGATGGCTGCGGGGAACCCGCGCGGAGACAGTGCATCCTTTAGGGGTTATCGAACACCTAATGCAAAGCAAATAAGGAATATGCCGGAAAATCGCGGAATCGAGTCGAAGCGAACTGCCCTGGAGGAGAGAATTCGCGGCCTCGGTCGTGCTCTGGTGGCATACTCCGGTGGTGTGGATTCCGCCTTTCTGGCCTGGGAGACGCATCGGATTCTTGGCGACGGGATGCTGGCCGTGATGGCGGACTCGCCGAGCTTGGCGCGAGTCCAATTCGCCGATGCGGTTGCGTTTGCCGAGGAACAGCACGTTCCGTTGAAAATCATCCGCACAGAAGAGTTTGAGCGTCCGGAATATGTGCGGAATGACGGGGCGCGGTGTTTCCATTGCAAAGATGAATTGTTCACGGTGATGGAGGAGTTTCGACTGCAGAACGGATTTGACGCCATCACCTATGGCGTGAATGTGGACGATCAGGGCGATTTTCGGCCCGGACAAAACGCCGCCAGGCGCCATCACGTGGCGGCGCCGCTTCTGGATGCGGGGTTGACGAAGGAAGAGATTCGCGAACTGGCGCGCGCCGCGAACCTTAGAATCTGGGACAAACCGGCTTCGGCGTGCCTCTCATCGCGGATGGAATATGGGCGGCCGGTGACGCGTGAGACATTGAGTGTGGTGGAGCAGGGCGAAGATGCGCTGCGCAGTCTTGGGTTTCGTCAGTTTCGGGTACGGCATCACGGGGAGATTGTCCGCATTGAAATTGCGCGCGGAGAGATGGAGCGGGCATTATCGGCAGAGATGGCTGCGGAATTCACTCGCATTTTCAGGAGTTTGGGGTTCAAATTTGTCACCCTCGACCTGGAGGGTTTTCGCTCCGGTTCGATGAATGCACTACTTCCACTCAATCAGTTGACGCGCCCCGCCTGACATCGTAAACCGGCTGTAAATCGGTCTCCTGCGTCCCTTGCGAGCTTCCCGATATGAGATAATCTGATCTTTACCCCAATGTACAGGCGGTTTCTAGTGAAGTTACTCCGACGTTCGTCCCTCGTTCTGCTGCTGATTTGTATGGGCTGTGTGGCGCAATCGAAGCCCTCGGACCTGACGCAGAAGATCGAGACCCAGGTACGCGCCTTCTACAACATCCCCGCCGAGGTGAAGATCGAGGTAGGACCGCTGCAGGCCAGCGAATTTGCGAATTACGACAGCGTCACCATCAATCTGTCGGGCGAGGGCAAGAAGAAGGTGTTCGATTTTCTGGTTTCCAAAGACCAGAAGACATTGATCCGCCTGACCAAAATGGATTTGACCAAAGATCCATACACCGCGATCATGAGTAAGATCGACATCTCCAACCGTCCTACGCGAGGCAGCAACGACGCAAAAGTAGTGGTGGTAAATTTCGACGATTTCCAGTGCCCCTTCTGTTCGCGTATGCACCAGACTCTGTTCCCGGAAATTCTGAGCGAATATGGCGATCGCGTAAAGTTCGTGTACAAGGACTATCCGATTTCAGAGATACATCCCTGGTCGATGCACGCGGCGGTGGACGCTCACTGCCTGGCCGTGCAGAATAACGACGCTTACTGGGACTTTGCCGACTATATCCATGCCAATCAGCGCGAGGTGGGTTCACAGAAGTCCCTGGACGCCCAGAAGGCCACTCTTGACCGGATTACGAGCGAGCAAGGCAAGAGGCACAATGTGGACGACAATAAGCTTCAGGCCTGCGTAAAGGCGCAGGACGATTCCACGGTGAAAGAGTCGATCCACGAAGCGGAGGAACTGGGAGTGAGCGCGACCCCGACGTTGTTCGTCAACGGGCAGGAGTTGGATGGAGCGCTGTCGCTCCAGGATATGCGAGCGACGCTGGACCGGGCTCTGACTCGTGCCGGGGTACCGGCGCCGCAACATCCAGGGGCTGGGTCGGGGGATGCAAAACCGTCGGGCCAGTAACCGCGTCCGTTGCATCATACAAAGTTGAGTAGATTACCGAAGCGCCAAGGCTGCAGGCTCATTGCGCCGGGAGACCAAGTGAAAACTAAACCGCCGATTCGTCTAAACATCCTGCTGGCTATTAGCTGCGTTGTATTTCCGGTCGCGCTGGGTGTGGGCTGCACCACCACAAAGGGCGGGGGCGACGTAGTGGCCACCGTGGACGGCCGCAAGATTTACCGCATCGATGTTGACAAGTATTACGAGAACCAAACCGCAGGCTCGCAGCAACAGCCGGTGGGCGAACAAGCCACCAGTCTGAGGCTCAGCATTCTGCGGGAGTTGATCGACAACGAGATCCTGATGCGTCGCGCGGAAAAGCTCGGATTGCTGGCAGCCGACGACGATGTCGAACACAAGCTGAACGATATTAAGTCCCCCTACACCAAGGAAGAATTCGACGCCAGGCTGGCCCAGAAGAAGATCTCGCTCGACGATTTTAAGCGTGACCTGCGGCGGTCCCTTACCGTCGACAAAGTCCTGAACAAGGAAGTGACCTCGAAGATTAACATTACCGATCAGGACATTACGAACTACTATAACGCTCACAAGGCGGAGTTCAATCTGATTGAGCCGCAGTATCATCTGGCGCAAATCTTCGTGACCATCACGCCGAATCCGCAAGTACACAACCAGAAGAACGACAAAGCGCAGAACGAAGCGGAAGCTCGCAAGAAGATCCAGATGATTGCCAACCGGCTGGATAGCGGCGAGGATTTTGCCACCACGGCGGCGAACTACTCGGAAGATCCGGAAACCATCGGAAATGGCGGCGACCTGGGGTTCACTCCGGAGTCTTCGCTGCGCAGCACCGACCCGGTGACCCGCGATGCCGTGGAGAAGTTGAAACCCGGGCAATATAGCTCAATCATTACCGTAATTAATCCGATCACCAAGCAACTCGTCGGATTCCGGCTGGTAAAGCTGGTTGCGAAAGAGCCGGCTGGGCAACGCGAGCTCTCCGACCCGCGGGTGCAGGAGGCGATCCGTTCGCAGCTGCGAGACCGCCGTGAGCAATTGCTGAAGTCGGCCTACTACGAAGTGCTGCGCGATCAGGCCAAAGTAGAGAATTTCTACGCGCAAACGGTGTTGGACGGAAACGGATCAGCGCAGTAGGAGCGATTTCGGCCGACGGGGCGGAGTCATAGTCATTCTACGATTGCCAGCACGTCTCCGGGATTGACGCTGGCTCCTTCGGAAGCGACGATCTTCTGCACGACGCCTTTTTTGGGCGACTTAATCTCATTCTGCATCTTCATCGCTTCCATCACCAGAATTCCCTGCCCGGCCTCAACCGGCTCACCCTGAACAACCAGCACTCGAACCACTTTGCCGGGCATGGGAGCGACCAGCTTTTTCGGGCCGGCGTCGTCAACTCCAGAGCCTTTGCGCCCGCGCAGCGAGCGAGGATCGCGCACTTCAGCCGCATAACGCACCGGTCCCACCCAGAGATGCAGGTCCGTGGCGGCCTGTTCACGCTTAATCTCATATGCCTTTCCGGAAATGATCACAGAAAGCACATCGCGGCGCGTGAGCACGGCATCAAGCTGGACCTCGCGACCGTCGAGATGGCAGCGCCAGCTTTTTTCACGGAGTTCCAAGTCAAGCTTGAAGTTCTTGCCGTCGATGTTTACGTCATAGATCATGTAAGAAAATCCGTAAATTTATCCGCGCAGTAACTCGGCGCGGGCCGCCCGCTTCCAGCCGTCTCCGTGATTGCTCGTACCGTTTGCCTTCGTCGGCATGCCTTCGCTGGCGGTAGTCGGATCAAGCACCGAAAAAATTCCCGCGGCAATGGCCGCGACTTCGGCATCGGCGCGATTGACCGCAGGCGGGGCACTCCTGAGCAGACGATCCAAGTATCCGGTATCGACTTTCGCCGCGTGAAAATCGGGATCGCTCAGAATGCGACGGAAGAGTGAAATGTTGGTCTTGATTCCGCCAACAAAATATTCGTTCAATGCGCGGACCAGGCGTGAGATGGCTTGTTCGCGATCCGTCCCGTAGCCAATCAACTTGGCCAGCAAGGGATCGTAGTCAATCGGCACTGTCCAGCCTTCGTACATGCCACTATCGCGCCGGATGCCGGGACCCGACGGTGCCAGCAGCAACGATATTTTCCCGGGACTAGGGAAATAATTGTTGTCAGGATCTTCCGCATAGATGCGACATTCAATCGCGTGACCGCGAATGCGTATATCGTCCTGCGTAAATGGAAGTTTCTCGCCATTAGCGATGTGAATCTGTAGGTGCACTAGATCGAGTCCGGTGATCAGCTCGGTCACGGGATGCTCGACCTGCAAGCGCGTGTTCATCTCCAGGAAATAGAAATTCTTTTGTTGATCGACAAGGAATTCCACGGTGCCGGCATTGGTGTATCCGGCGGCCTTGGCCACGCGCACGGCGACTTCGCCCATACGGCGGCGCATATCGGCGTCGACAATCGCGGAAGGCGCTTCCTCCAAAACTTTCTGGTGGCGACGCTGGATGGAACACTCGCGCTCCCCAAGATAGACGGTATTGCCATGCTCGTCGGCGAGCACCTGCACTTCGATGTGGCGCGGATTGACGATGGCTTTTTCGATATAGACTTCGTTGTCGCCAAAGGCGCGCTGCGCCTCGCTCTGGGCCGATTCCAGCGCCGATTTCAACTCTTGTGGCGCATGCACCAGGCGCATGCCCTTGCCGCCGCCTCCGGCCGCGGCTTTCAGCATTACCGGAAATCCGATCTTGGCCGCGACCTGCTGCGCCTGCTCGGCGGACTCGACGCCACGCGAAGTTCCCGGCACAAAAGGCACGCCGGCTTTGTCCATATTCTGCCGGGCGCGGGTCTTCGACCCCATCATTTCCATCGCGGCAGCGGTAGGCCCAATGAACTTGATGCCCGCATCGGCGCAGGCTTGGGCGAAGCGGGCGTTCTCGGAAAGAAAACCATATCCGGGATGAATGGCGTCAGCGCCGCTGAGCTTTGCCGCGCCCAAGACTTTGGTGAAATTCAGGTAAGACTCGCTCGCCGCAGCCGGGCCAAGGTGATAGGCTTCGTCGGCCTTGCGGACGTGAAGCGCGGCGCGATCTACGTCAGAAAAAACCGCAACCGAGGTGATCCCCAACTCGCGACAGGCGCGAATAACGCGGACTGCAATTTCGCCACGATTGGCAATGAGAATTTTCTTGAACATGCGAAAACGGGCCGAAGTGCCGACTATCCGAACCAGTGATTCTACTCGAAAGCAGGGGAGCACGCCGTGACGATGTCCGAGGCAATCGAGTTGTCACATCGCAAATCAGACGGCGCAGACTGGCCGATCCTCGGTCGTTGGGAGGACATAAAGAGTTTGCCAGTTTTCCACCCCGCCTTTAGGGCACGTAGCGCGCGGGATTGTCGCTGTGGTCGAGGGACTTGTCCAGTCGTCGTGCGAAGCCAGGCAGATTTATTTTTGGATGAGCCAGCACCAGGAAACCTACAGCCAGCACCAGAGAGACCCAGGAGAAGAACCCTCTCACGCAGAGAAGCATCCCCATGACGGCGAGTGACTTCTTAGCTTGCCTTTGGTCGACCTCCAAACCAACTGAAGACGCGATTGTCACCGCCAACAGTGCGACCACAGCCAAGAAAATCGCGCCAAGAAGTACAAGTCCGGGCGTCATGTCCCCCTTCGGTGAACCCACCAGTAACCGTTCCAGATGCGATTATCGGCTGAAATAACCAGTGCCGCAAGCAATCCGGACACCCTCTTAGAGTCGGCGTATCCAGCGCTCATTCCAACAGCTTCTTCGCTAACAACTCATTCACCATCTGCGGATTGGCCTGCCCTTTGGACTGCTTCATTACCTGGCCCACGAAGAAGCCGATCAGCGTAGTTTTTCCACTGCGATATTGCTCAAGCTGCTTTGGGTTAGCGGCGATCACTTCGTCGATGATTTTCTCGATGGCTGAAGTGTCGGTGAGCTGTTGTGGTTTCTCCTGTTCGTAGATCACCGGAAAATCCTGATTGCGCTCGAACGAAAAATCGAAAAGATCTTTGAGCATCTTACCTGAGATCGCGCCGCTCTCGACCAAATCGGCTGACATGGCGACGCCGCGCATTGAGATGGGCGACTCTGCGATTTCAAGGTTCTTCGCTTTGAGCCGCCCCATAAGTTCGCTCTGCACCAGGTTTGCCACGCGTTTGGGATTCTTGGCGGCTTTGGCGGCCTCTTCGAACTGGTTGGCGAGCGATTGCGTCGAAGTCAGCACGGCAGCATCCTGCGCGGTGATGCCGTAGTCGACGATCATGCGCTGGCGGCGCCCATCCGGGAGTTCGGGCAGCATTTTGGCGATCTGCGATTTCTTGGCTTCGTCGACAATCAGCGGCAGCAGATCAGGCTCCGGGAAGTAGCGGTAATCGTGCGCCTGCTCCTTCGAGCGCATGGAGTACGTCTTGCCCTCGCTGGGGTTGTAAAGACGCGTCTCCTGCGTGATGTGGCCTCCGGACTCGATCGCTTCGATCTGTCGGCCGATTTCGTACTCCAGGGCCTCGCGAATAAATCGGAAAGAGTTCACATTTTTGATTTCGGTTTTCGTTCCCAGCTTCGATTCTCCGCGAGTGCGCACACTCACATTGGCATCGCAGCGCAACGATCCTTCGTCCATGTTGCAATCGCTCACACCGGTGTACAAGATGATCTCGCGAAGACGCGTCAGGTATTCGTGGGCTTCGACGGGCGAGGCAATGTCCGGTTCGGTGACGATTTCGAGCAGTGGAACGCCGCTGCGGTTCAAGTCGATTGCCGTGGAGTGAGCTGAATCTGGGAAGCCGTCATGCAGACTCTTGCCCGCATCTTCTTCGAGGTGAATGCGAGTAATGCGGATTTTTTTGCTCCCAGACGCAGCGGGAATCTCGATGAACCCCCACTCGGCTAAGGGCTTGTCGAATTGTGAAATCTGATAGCCCTTGGGCAGGTCGGGATAAAAATAATTCTTGCGGGCGAAAATCGAAGTTTGGTTGATACGGCAATTCAACGCCAGCGCCGCCAGCACCGCAAACTCCACCGCTTTCGCGTTCAGTACCGGAAGCGCACCCGGCAATCCGAGGCAAACCGGACAAACGTTGCTATTCGGAGGATTGCCAAACTGCGTCGAACACGAACAAAAAATCTTGCTGGCGGTCAGCAATTGGACGTGCACTTCAAGCCCTATGACCGGCTCAAACACGGCGTGTGCCTGTACCGGGCTGTTGGCCGACGTAAGCATGAATCACGATTATAGACTTGCAGGAAGGACCGCTAA
Organism: Terriglobales bacterium; assembly: GCA_963700175.1. Classification (GTDB taxonomy): domain Bacteria; phylum Acidobacteriota; class Terriglobia; order Terriglobales; family Acidobacteriaceae; genus DASVWZ01. The sequence goes on along the minus strand of CAVOWN010000015.1, from coordinate 1,087,358 downwards.
ATGGCGGCCTGGGTGGAGCGAAGCCGCGAACTTCCGTATTCCACTGCAACTTCGGAGAATGAGCGTGAACCGGACCCTATTTACAGATTTCCCCGGCCCGCTTAGGAAGGTTTGTTGAAGACTAGCGTCTTGGCGAATCCGCCGAATTGAATCTCGAGAAGTGTCCGTGAGCCGTCGGGATTTCGGCGGACGACAAACGCGTCACGCCTGTACTTGGTGTCGGTCTTTACCCATTGCCCCGTAGCAGTGGTCACCAGCAGGTTGTCCTGCAAGATTTTCACTACCGTGTCGGTGATGTAGGACTCCCAGCGAACGGTGCAATCGCCCTCTGGCACGTGCGTACCGTTCAGAATAAGCCCGTTGCGGAAAGTAATATCATGAGAGCCGCGTTCAAATGGGCGCGGCCGGAAGTCGCGGGCCACCAGGTCGTGGCTGGCTGTGGCGGCCTTCTGCTCATCGCCAAAAGGACCGACCAGAACCAAATAAGAATTCGACCACAGACGCGCTTTCTGATGTACGGTGGCGGGAAAACCAAGTTCTGACAACTGCTCCGTCGCCTTGCGTGCCCCGCTCTGGTCCTTGAACTTGCCGACTTCCAAAAACATTTCGGGAGGAGGTCCGGGCTTTGCGGTGCCGGTGCTGACCTCCGTGACTTCCCGTCCGGAATTTGAGGGCGTCAGGGTAGAAGTTGCCGGCGGCGCGGGCGGAGCCACATCCAGCTTGCCCGGAACCAAGTTCGAAGCGGCAATTCGGGCATCGCTGGGCAAAGACATCGCCGGCGGCGGAGGGGAAATCGCGGGAGAGTTATCACTCTTTTTCGCAGTCGAATCGCTGGAGCTCAGCATAGTGGCAGCGGCCGATGGCTGCGCGGGAACGATCGCCGGGGAAGTGGTGGTCAGCGCCGCGGATTCAAGCTTGGCCGGTTGAGGCTGTGGCGGAATGGTGAGAGGCTTGGGCTGAGCTGTCTCAGTGCGCTCGATTACGGTTGCCTGAATCGGCGCTGGCGCAGCAGCCACGGTCCGCGGACTTGGTGCAGGTTCCCGTGCGGATTGCGCAGCCTGCGTTGGAGTCGGTTCGGTAAGCGGCGTCTGCACTGTAGGTTTGGCGGCGAAACGCTCTCCCATGCGGATCAAGGATTCGCCAAATTGACGGCGATAGTTCTGCAAGACAAATCCCCCTGCCACCAGCGCGGCAATTGTAAGTCCAATCGCCAGGCCGCCGGTGAATCCGCTCATCTGCACCTTCACTTTGAGCTTTCTCGGCGCCGCCCAATCCCGACCTGAAGCGACTAGCCCCGCTACCGGTTGGAGGGTGCCCGTGGACGCGAGAGCAGAGCCCGTTATCGGGCCAGATGATGCCGCAAAGTCGTGCAGTCCCGACGGATTATTAATCCAGTGGCGGACCTGTTCGCGGGCCTCGGCGCTCAATGTGGTAAAACGCAATCCGCCGGTCTTCTGCGCTTCATCGGTCCAGGTTACTTCGCCAATGGCCTCAATCCGTTGACTGTGTTCTGAAAACCAGAAGCGTACCGTCCGATTCCGCGCCACAGGCATGACCGAACGAAACGAGAGTCCGGTCTCGGAAATATTCAACACACTTCCGTAGTTGTTCGCGCCCAAATTGATGTAGGCGAAGGTTTGCAGCGTGGTCCGTGGATGTTGACGGCGTTCCGGCCCGGTCATTGGCAGCACCACTGAATCACAGGGGTTTGAGGATCAACCGCGAACTATAGAAGCGTTCAGCACAAGCACGGAACCCCGAACACCTCGCAACGGATGGTCCCACATGCCCATACATCGCACTCAAAATTTGCAGTCTCTAGTCGAGCGGTAATATACACCGGACGGCCTTCCCGCACAATGGTCGAGGAGATGCCGGGTCCTATTTCGCGGTGGGAGCACTCAGATACTTTTCCAGCGGAACTTCGAAATACATGAGTTCGTTGCCTTTGGAATCGCGAACCCCGGTCAGATAAAAATACGCACCGGCCAAGGGCGCCGTGATTCCGGAGACGTCAAAGAACATGAATCCCGCTTGCGTGCTGTGCGGCTCAACCGCGCGGGCGGCGAACTGTGAATTCTGGATTTCCTCCTGTTCGTCTTTGCCAATGCCGCTCTTCACTTTTTTCGGCCACGGCAGTGGATTGGGCGAAGTATTGGCCGACGGATTCGCCAGACGACGGGAAAGGTCAGCCTCAGTCGCGGCCGGGATCTTGATGTGGTTGACCGTGGTCAGTTGAGCGGAGGCGTCCGCCAGGGAAATCGGCTGATCGCTGTCGTTGGTGATCACTACAAAAATGGGCACGAAGCCAATCTCGTTATAGTGCACCACGAATATCTTCGCCCTGTCGGCCATGTCATAGGGATCCAAGCCGAGCGTCACGCGCTCCGCAGGGTGTTCATCGTGCGCTGGATACGACTTGGCGGACTCTGGCCTGGGCATTACAAAATGCTTGGCGGCGCGGCCTGCCGCCGCCAACAAAAGAACGGCGCAAAGCGCCAATGGCCATCGCGGACATCGGTTGGAAGGTGACATTGATTTCGATTATAGGATGCAAGGCTCCTAACCGGTGGCGCCTCATGGCGCCCCGTAACGGTTAGAATGTGCATTCTCCCCAATGTATCTGCTTTACAGTGCGCTGCTGGCGGCGGGATTGCTAATCAGTCTCCCTTTCTGGATCTATCAAGGGGTGAGGCACGGAAAGTATCGTGCGGGCTTCCGGGAGAGATTCGGCCGCGTTCCTCGCCGGCTGGCAAGGAACCCTTCGCGCCCCACGATTTGGATCCATGCTGTTTCGGTCGGGGAGGTGTTGGCAGTCAGCGGGCTCGTGGAAGAATTGACGTTTAACCTACCGAAGCATCGGATCGTGGTCTCAACCACAACCGATACCGGGCAGAAGCTGGCCGCCGACAGGTTCGGCGAAGAGCACGTTTTTTATTTTCCAATGGATTTCGGATTTGCGATCCGGCCATATCTGAAGCTGCTTCGGCCGGAGTTGATTGTGATTGCGGAAACCGAGTTCTGGCCGAATTTTCTGCGCCTCGCGCATGCGAGCGGGGCAATGATCGCGGTGGTGAACGCGCGGATCTCAGACAAGTCATTCCGAGGCTACCGGCGATTTCGGCCGATCTTGCAGCGCGTTTTGCAAAACGTTGATTTATTTCTGGCGCAGACAGAAGATGACGCTAAACGCTTGCAGGATATCGGCGCGCCAAGCGAGCGAGTCCGAGTGAGCGGTAATCTGAAGTTTGATGTGCCTTTGCCTGCCCCTCCGCCGATTGTAGGCAAACTTCGCGAAGGGTTCAAAAATTCCGGCGCAAGTCCGATCCTGGTGTGCGGCAGCACCGTTGAAGGCGAGGAGCCCCTGTTGCTCCGCGCTTTCGAGAATGTGCTGGCCAGTTACCCCAAGGCGGTCATGATATTGGCGCCTCGCCATCCTGAGCGATTCGAGAAAGTCGCCGAACTCTTACGTCAGATGAATGTCCGCTTCTGGCATCGCTCTGCTTGGCAAGGCGACGCCATCGCAGGGGGAGTGCTGCTGTGCGACACCATCGGCGAACTCGCGTCCATTTATGCTTTGGCGGACATCGCGTTTGTGGGCGGCAGCCTGGTACCACGCGGGGGACACAACATTATCGAACCCGCGCAACACGGAGTGGCGATCGTGGTAGGCAACCACACAGAGAATTTCCGGGACATTGTGGGACTTTTTCAATCCCACGATGCGGTCCGGATCGTAGGGCCGGCGGAACTTCCATTGCTGTTCATGGAATTGATCGCGAATTCGCAAGAACGGCAGGCATTGGGCGTGCGTGCCGCCCGAACTCTGAAGGTGCAGACGGGAGCGACCCATCGGACCACCGAAGCGCTGTCAAGTTTGCTGGCCGAATCTAGGGCGGTGCCTGCGGGCCGGGAGCGAGTGGAGTGAATTTGTTAAGTTCCATTTACGGCATAGGCGTGATGGCTCGAAATGCAGCCTATGACCGGGGGATATGCTCGGTTCATTCCCTCAACGGGCCGGTAGTGAGCGTCGGAAATCTTTCGGTTGGCGGCTCCGGGAAGACACCTTTTGTTCTGATGCTGGGAGAACAACTGAAGCAAAGAGGAATTCCTTTTGACATACTTTCCCGAGGATACGGACGGCAAACCAGCGGCGTTGCCCAGGTGGATCCCACCGGAACTGCGCAACAGTTCGGCGACGAACCATTGCTGATGAGCCGGCGATTGCAGGCGCCAGTCGTAGTGGGCGAAAGTCGATACCATGCGGGGTTGTTTGCTGAGAGAACATTCGGTCCGCAGTTGCACCTTCTGGACGACGGCTTTCAACACCGCTCGCTGGCCCGCGACTTCGATATCGTGCTGCTTACACCGCAGGATGTGCAGGACACTTTGCTTCCCAAGGGACGCTTACGCGAACCGCTCGCGTCTTTGGCAAGAGCCGATGTAGTCGTTTTGCCGAGTGACACAGCAACCGACGAATTCCCCATCGACGGGAAAAGGATCTGGCGCATCACGCGTGGTATCTTGCCGGGAAAAATCCCGGAGCGCCCCATCGTACTTTGCGGAATCGCGCGGCCGCAGAATTTCTTCGCGCAGCTTCGGGCCGCTGGAATTCAACCCGCGGCGGAAGCCGTATATCATGATCATCATTCGTACACCAGCGGCGACATTGAGGAACTGTTGGAACTGGGTAGGCGAAGTCACGCCGACGGATTCGTCACCACCGAGAAAGATTTGGTTAATCTCGGCACATTGGCCGCCAATCTCGCTCCCTTGACGGCTGTTCCGGTCAAGATGGAACTGGAAAATGCGGGTCACGCCATCGACACCATGCTGAGCATAATTCAGGAGCGAAAGCGTGAGAGAATTCACCTTACGTCATGACCAAGCACCATAAAGAGGTTGAGCGGCTCAAACGGATCGTCGAGTCCTTTCCCAAAGTCACGGTCACCGTTTTGGGCGATCTGGTGGCGGACGAGTTCGTCTTCGGAGAGATTTCTCGCGTCTCGCGTGAAGCCCCGGTGCTGATTCTCAAGCATCGCGAGAGCACCGTCGTCCCAGGCGGCGGCGCTAATGCCGTTAACAATCTTGCCGACTTGGGAGTAAACGTTTTGCCGGTCGGCGTGGTAGGCGCCGATGACGCGGGACGGATGTTGATTCGCGCCTTCCGTCATAAGCACATACCTATCAGCGGGGTGTTGAAGGACAAGAATTATCGGACGGTGACGAAGTCCCGCATTCTGGCGGGGATGACGCACACTGCGCGCCAGCAGGTGGTGCGCATCGATCGCGAGCCGGAGGCCGAACCCAGTTCTCACCTGAAGCGCGAGTTGATTCTGGCTGCTCGACAATATGCCCGGGCCTCCGATGCGTTGCTGGTCTCCGATTACGGGTATGGCGCGGCGACTCCAGCGATTTTGAACAGTATTCGCGAGCGCGGCAAGTGGGGACGCATTCCGATTGTGCTCGATTCGCGTTACCGCATGCTCGAGTATTCGGGAGTTGCCGCGGCCACACCGAATGAGCCTGAAGTCGAGGCCGCGCTGGGCATCGAAATCGGCAATCATTGGGACCGCTTGTGTGGAGCGGCGGAAGAAGTCATGTCCCGCATGCAGTTGCAGTCGCTGGTGATTACGCGCGGCCGCGACGGCATGGCAGCTTTTCCACAAAGTCAGAAGGCGATCGACATTCCCATCTTCGGGTCTGACCAGGTGACAGACGTGACCGGCGCCGGGGACACCGTGATCGCAACCTTCACTGCGGCGTATGCTGCCGGAGCAAGCACGGAAGAAGCCGCGCAGTTGGCAAATTATGCCGGAGGGCTGGTGGTCATGAAGCGCGGCACGGCGACCGTTTCTCAAAAGGAATTGCTGGACGCGATTGATCGAACGGCCCCTGCGGTGCGACCGCACTGACGAAAATGCTCACCGCCAAGGTTCTGAGTCGAGACCGGTTGAAACGCCAAGTCGCTGAATGGCGCCGACAAGGCCAATCCATCACCCTGGCGAATGGGTGTTTCGACCTGCTTCATGTAGGACATGTGAGGTATCTCCACGCGGCGAAAGAACTCGGCGGTCGATTGATTGTGGCTATCAATGCCGACGAATCGGTGCGCGCGTTGAAAGGGGAAGGCCGCCCCTTGATGCCGGAAGATGAGCGCGCGGAGATTCTGGCCGCGCTTGCCGATGTGGATGCCGTCGTGGTTTTTCCCGAGCATGACGTGCGCCCGCTGATTCGCGAAATCCGCCCCGACGTTCAGGTCAAGGGCACAGATTATTCCGCCGATTCCGTTCCCGAACGCGACGCCATGCAGGAAGTTGGAGGCCGAGTAGAAATTGTTGGCGACCCCAAGGACCATTCGGCCTCAGACATCATTCGCTCGCGGATGGGGCGCCAATCCTCGTGAGCGCGGAACATCCGGAAAACTCAGCCCTGAAATATCACCCCCGATCGGCTATTGATCGTTCGGCTCAGTTCGATGGGAGATATTCTCCATACTCTGCCCGCCGCCGCCGCCCTGCGCCGTGCTTTCCCTGCAACAGAAATTGGGTGGGTCGTCGAAGAGCGCTGGGCCGACCTATTGTGTGCCCACCACTATGCGCGTTCAGGACCGCGTTCGCGGCAGCGTCCACTGGTGGATCGGCTACACTTTGTGAACACCAAGGTCTGGCGCAGATCGTTTTTCTCGTGGCAGACCGCACAGCAGATCGCGGCGGCGTTGAGCGACTTGCGTGGCGTGCGCTATCAAGTCACGATCGATTTTCAGGGCGCGGCCCGGTCGGCCGTCATCGCGCGCTGGTCGGGCGCTCCGGTCGTCTACGGAGATGCCGAACCCAGAGAGAATGTCGCCAGCATGGTCTACACGCGTCCCGTTATTACTTCTGGCGCGCACGTGGTGCAGCGATCGCTGTCTCTGGCAGAAGCGGTTGCGGGGCAGCAACTCGATGCTTCAGGCGCTGATCTTCCCCGCGATGAAGCCGCTGAGGCGAAGTGCGATTCGCGGCTTCGCGATTGGGGCATCGCCGATTTCGTGCTTCTCAATCCTGGTGCGGGCTGGGGAGCCAAGCAGTGGCCCGCTGAACGCTACGGAGAAGTCGCGATCGGCCTCGCAAGTCTAGGCATATCGTCGCTCATCAACTTCGGTCCAGGTGAAGAAGTTCTGGCAAAAACAGCCGAGGCAGCTAGCGGTGGAACAGCGCGCCCAGTCTCCTGCTCAATCTCTGAGCTGATCGCTTTCACTCGTCGGGCCAGACTTTTCATCGGCGGCGATACCGGTCCCATGCATCTTGCGGCGGCCTTGCAGGTTCCGGTAGTGGCGATTTTTGGACCGACCGACCCGGCGCGCAACGGGCCGTTCGGCACGCTTAGCGTGGTGTTGCGAAGTCCCTCCAGCAATACTTCCCATGCGCGGCGCGTTGAACCCGATTCGGGATTGCTCCAGATCAGCTCCGACGAAGTCCTCGCTGCGGCCCGAATATTATTGGAGAGCGGTCGTGTCTAGCTGGTCAAAAATCGCGCGCAGAATCCGCGTCCCCCTCGGATTCGCTTTTGCGGCGCTCTACTTGTGGCTGGCGCGCCCGTCTTGGAAATCCATGCTGCTGGGTTTGTTGCTGATCATCCCCGGATTGCTGATTCGCGCCCTGGCCTCTGGCCAGGTGCAGAAGAATGAACAACTCGCAACCACCGGTCCTTATGCGTACACACGCAATCCGCTCTATCTTGGTTCAATGGTTTTGGCGGTGGGCTTTGCAGTCGCGGCGCGCAATTGGTGGATTGGGGTTGCGTTGGTTGTAATGCTGTTGGCCATCTATCTCCCGGTGATTCGCTCCGAGGAGACATTTCTGCGCGACCATTTTCCGGAGTTTGATGAATATTCACACCGGGTCCCGCGTCTCCTGCCCCGTCTGAGACCTCAAAATCGGGGGGGATCGTTTTCCAAAGAACTTTACTGGAAGCACCGCGAGTACAATGCAACTCTAGGCGCGCTGATGATGTGGATTGCGCTTGGGGTGAAATTGATCTGGATTTCGCGTTGAATTGCCGCGATCAGACATCCCTCCAAAGGCGAAGTGCGTCCTATCCACTACTCGAATGGGCCGTCTAATCAAGCAATGGTGAAACTACGAACTACAGGAATCGGGGTCCTGAGCGCGGTAGCGGGTGTGCTTACCGTCGCGCTGGCGCAGACCCCAGCGCCACCGCGAACTACTCAACCGCAAGCGCCGATGGCCACCATCAGTTCCGGCCCCGCCGCCCAAGTCATCCCTCCGCCTCCGAACTATCACTACCCCAATGGGCAGACCTACGTGTATGCGGTGGAGTGGCATTTGTTCAACGCCGGAACCGCCAAGGTCAGCATTGAGTCCAATGGGGGACAGGAACACGTTACCGCCCTGGCCGAGTCGGCCGGTGTGGTGAACTCGCTTTACAAAGTGCATGACCACTTCGAGGCTTTCTTCGATCCGCACACATTTTGTTCCATACGGATTTCCAAACATACCGAGGAGGGTTCGCGCGCCAAACAGACGGAAGCATCGTTCGATTACCAGCGGCACAAAAGTTCGCTCGACGAAAAGAACTTGAAAACGGGTGAGACCAGACACGTCGATAATGACTTGCTCGCTTGCGCGACCGATGTGATCAGCGGATTCTATTACGTGTCTTCCTTGCCTTTGCAGGTCGGCAATACGCCTACGTTTATAGTCAGCGACGGGGGCAAAGCCACTGTTGTGATGACCCAGGTGGAAGCTAGGGAAAAAATAAAGGTTCCCGCGGGAACTTTTGATACCGTGCGATTGAAGGCTGAAGCTGCCTCCGGCCCTTTAAAGGCCAAAGGTACAGTCTGGGCATGGTATACCGACGACGCCAATCACACGCCAGTCCAGATGCGGTCGAAGCTGGGGTGGGGAACCCTGCTTTTTCAACTCATTCGAATCGACAAGTAGTCATGCTTTCTCATTTCTGGGCCACCAGCGTGCGCGCGTGCTGCAATTCCGCGCGCTCTGAATTCGAGCCGGCACACATTTTCACCAGTTGCGCATAATACCTATTTGCCTGCACCGATTTCCCCGTGATTTCTGCCGCATGCGCCGCCCCATAAAGGCCATCAAACCGATTCGGATTGAACTTCAGATCAGCCTCATATTCCGCCAAGGCCAGCTCCGCGCGGTTCATATCGAGCAGCATATCGGCCAGCATTTCCCTCGCGGGAATGGCCAAGGGCTCATCGCCTTCCGCCTCTTCCTTTTCCGCTATGCTTCGCAGAGTCTTAGTGGCGTCGTCATTTTTTCCTTCCGCGTGCTCAATCCACGCCTCAGCTTCTCTGTAGTCTTGGTCAGCCGCTTCCGCAAGTTGTGGCTTCTTTTGCTCGATCAAAGTTCTCTTAATGGTTGCGATCTCATTCAGATCTTTGTGGGCAGCCACGGGGTCGCCGCCCCGTGCCGAGCCAATGGCGCGGGCCCAGTACGTAATCGAATTGTCGCCCGTACTCGCGCCGGGGACGAGCGCCAGCGCCGCTGCGTCCGACCACTGGTGAAGTTCGAGCGCTTGCCGCGCCGGAAATGCCACCAACGACGCGATTCGCGGATCGTAATCCATGCCATACATATCGTCCTTCTTCGCGGGCATGGCGCGGATTTCGTCGATCAAGCGCTGCGCATTCGCTTCATGTCCATTCTGCAGGTACGCGTAGCTCAAAAAATCCATGGCATGAAATTGATGGCCCTCCCCGCCCATGGCTGCGGTTTTCCGGGTCGCCGCAACGGACGCCAGGTTTGACGCGATGTCGTCGTCCCAGAGTCCCAGGCGGGCGAAAATGTGCGAAGGCATGTGCAGGGCATGGGGTGCGGCAGGCGCAATTTGCGCGTATCGCCGCGCGGCGGGCAACCCGAGTTGCGCCAGTTGCGGCTTGTCGTAGCTGTGAATCAGATAGTGGGCTACGCCCGGATGGTCCGGCTCCACGGCAAACAGTTTTTCAAGAATGGCCGCGGCCTGCTTCCGATTGGCAAAAGTCGTATCGTTGTCCGGTTCCGAGGCGAGCAACGAAAGCGCATAAAAAACCGCTGCTTCCAAATCGTCGGGATGGCCTTGGTAGATTTTCTCCATCGCTTTGCTGTAGGCGTTAGCGCGAGTCTGGTAGCTACTGTCCGTGGGCCCGCCGTAGAAGGCGCCGACTGCGGCGATGTACTCTTGTTCGCGCTCAGTCTTCGCATGTAACGCTTTGGCCCTGTCCACTTCCGACTCTCCAGTCTTTACCATCGCGGCATCTGGATGGTTCCACAATTGATGCCACAGGCTCATCGCGATGCCCCAATGCGCCATCGCACACTGCGGATCCGTCTCCGCCACTTGTTTGAAAGTGGCCTGCGCTCGCTCGTACCAGAAGGAATGAAGGAGCGCGATCCCTTGCTCGAATTCCGTTTGTGCCGCTGCAGTACAGGAAACCGGAAAGTGCACGGTTCCGAATTGTTCAGCCGTCAGGTCTTCGTGATGATGGCTGTCGTCATCGGCGAAAGTCGGTGCGGCACCCAGAAATAAAACGGTGAGAACAATAATCAGGTGTTTCATAAAAACCTCGCTGAGATGCGAGTCTAAGCGGATCAGCTCGTGAGGGTCAATGCAGGAGCGGCGAACGCAATTATTGCAGGTGAAAGCGTTCGTTCATCAGCCGCTGTAGTCGGGGTTTATAGAGGATGTCGTACACCAGTTCTTTGTCCGGGAACATGGCTAGCGCGGCCCGCTTGGCGCCGGCAGCCAGTTCAGCAGCCTCCTCCACCGTCAAATTCGGGTCTTGGCTGATCACCGACACGACCATGCTGATCATCACTTGCAGGCGGCGTATGTTGCGGGCCTCTTGCTCTCGTTCGGAGACAATTCCTGACTGTCCAGCCAAGTGCGCACTATTCATCGGGCCCCCACATCGCGCGTGCCGCAAAACGCCAGCATCCGCCACACCCCATTAGATGTGGCATAATGCCGGGACGTTGCGCTCCTATCCTTTGCATATTCTCCCTGAGAAAATGACGCATGCGCAATGGCCCCTTGGTGCTGGACTTCGGTCACATGGCCTGCCGAAAATGCCCTCCATTCTGCTTATTGCCGTTGATTCCTGTAAAATCACACAAAGAATAGACCCACGCCTTCCAGGTTGGCATCTGAAAGGTGGCACTTGAAAGATTCGAGCGGAGGCGCAATGGCAAACCCAGGAACTGCGGAGCAACGTCCAGATCCAAACGAGAAATTGGTTCGTGTGTTCGACACCGAACAGGAATCGGAGGCCATGGTCGTGCGCGGCCTTCTCGAGTCCGCCGGGATCGACTCCGATGTCACTTCCCTGGATGCGCCGCAGGACATTCTGCCCGGCGTCGGTGGCACTGTCATTGTAGTTCGCGAGGAAGATGCAGAAAAAGCGCGCCAGTTGATCGACGAATACCGGCAGACTCCTGAGGAGCTTGAGACTGCAGACGCCGAGCTCAGCGACTCTCAGCCGGAGTAACGTTTTTGCCATCCAGGTAAAACGTGGCCGCGCCGTCGATGTCCGTGCGGTACGTGCGGACCCCCGATTCTTCCAAGCGATCCAGAACTTCCCGCCGCGGATGTCCATAGACGTTTCGCGCTCCCACTGAAATCACCGCGAATCGAGGACGCACCGCCGCCAGTAGTTCCGGTATGGTCGAAGTGGCGCTCCCATGGTGCGCCACTTTCAGAAGGTCGGCGCGGGGCTGCTCGGCAGCGATCTGTCGTTCCGCGTCTTTTTCCGCATCGCCTTCCAGTAAAGCAGTCGTGCCGCCATAGCTCACCGTCATCACCAGACAATCGTCATTCGGCCTCCAGGCACGGCTGATCGCGTCGCGTGCCGGGGCCAGGATGTTGAATTGCAGCCCTTCCGCTTGAAAGCGATCTCCGGCCTTGCGCAACAATACCGGAATGTGCAGGTCCTTGGCGCGGCGCAAAAGGCCGGTCAACTCCGGGCTGGGTGTGTCGACGCCAATCCACAACTCTTTGGGATGAAAATTCGCCAGCACCGCGCCCATGCCTCCGATGTGATCGGCATGCGCATGGGAAAGCGCAACCGCGTCAAGCTGGTGAAATCCGCGTGACCACAAATAAGGCGAGACCACATCCTCACCGATGTCGAGCTCGGAGTGCATCCAATGCGGAATTCCGCCGGCATCAATCAGCAGAGTCCTTCCCTCAGGCGAAATCACCAGGATAGAGTCGCCCTGCCCCACGTCGATCGCGGTCACTTCCATCGTTCCGGCGCGAAAGCGTGGATGCGGCGGCGCAAAACAAATCCACGCTGCGCTCAGAGTTAAAACCAAGAGTCCAACTGCGACGAGTAGCGCGCGGCGGCGCGCCAGGACCATGGCAATCGCAATCGTCAAAGCGCAGAACAAAATGACTGTGGCGGGAGGAGTCGCGACACGGAGGTCAGCGATGTGCAACCCACCAAACCAGCGCACCGTGCCGGCCATGACTTCAACAGTGGTCCCCGCGATGATCGCGGGAACCTTCGCAATCGCCAGCGAAAAACAGCTGAGTACCAACGCCAGCATCGCCCCCAGCATCGCAATCTCAGTTAGAGGCACGGCGAGAATGTTGGCGGGAAGAGAGACCAGCGTGACGCGATGAAAGTAATACGCCATCGGCATGGCGAAGCCAATTTGCAGGATCAGCGAAATCAGCAGAAACTCGCAGCCGACCAGCAGAAATCGTCCGCCCTGCGAAAACAAAACGATCGGAAGTTTCCTCCCCACGAAAAGTTGCAAACGCCCAGCGATCATCCGCAGATCGAGTCGAAACTGGACTAGTTTCGGGGCCAGCGCAAAGTCATATCCAGCAGCATCCAAGCTGCGCAAGGCAGCGATCATGGGCCGCGTGCTGCGGTCCAGAATCGGTTTTCCAATCGCGGTAATAATTAGTACGCATAGGAAGCTGAGCTGGAAACTCGCTCCGAATAACGCCGCGGGATCAACCACCAGCAGTGCAATTGCCGCCGCGCCAATCGTGTTGAGCACCGAGCGGTCGCGGTAAAGCAACTTCGCCACCAGATAAATCGTGAGCATGAGCGTCGCCCGCCACACCGGCACACCCACATCCGTCAGCCAGGCATAGGCGATGAGCAGAGCAATAGTGATGGCACTGGCGGCGAAGTTCCGCACTCGCATACGCCGCAGTAGCCAGAACGTGAACATGGCCAGCACGCCGACCTTCAGTCCTGAGATCACCAACACGTGGTATGTGCCGGTGCGCTGAAAATCGGCCAGCAACTCGCGTCCTACCGATTCATTTTCGCCGACGAATAGCGCGTCGATCAGCGCAGCCTGCCGCCCCTTCCACAGAAGCTGTATCTTCCGTACCACGCTGCGACGCAATTCTGTACGCCAAAGTTCCAGGCGATTTCCCCAGAATCCCGGCAGAACTTGGACATCGTCGATCTTGGCCGAGGCCAGCGCGACAATCCCCTCGTCGGCCAGAAATCCCTCATAGTCGAATGCCCCGGGATCGCGATAGTTGTGCGGTGGATAAAGACGCGTGAACACCCGCAACCGCTGTCCATAGTGAAACTGTCGCCTTGGGCCGGGCGTCGCGGCTTCACTCGCTTCGTGCTGCAAGACTTTACCGTACAGAGTGAGGCGGATACGCGAATGAACTATGGCCGGCGGCGCCTCACTCGCGATCTCCTCCAACTGGAGGTCGATCCGCTGCTGGACATCACCTTGGGATTCCCCTGCCGCGTTCCCTTCGTTTATTACATGTCCCGTCACCACCATGTCGCGGCCGTCGGCGAATGCCAGAGCCGAATAATCCGCGCTCGCGTGCGGTGGACGAAGCTGAATCATCCAAGCGCCTGCGAAAAACAGGCCCGCAAGAATGATGACGTTCGCAAAGCGAGGCCGGCGGGCGGCCCAGCGCGACGCCGCCACCAGAGACATCGCGATCGCGGCCAGCCACCACAGCAGCGGCCTCCATGCATACATGCCGGTAAACAATCCCAACGAGTATGCTGCCGCCGCCCACAGCAAAGGCTGCCGTGCGGACCTGCGACGACCACCTTTATTTAGGGCATTTGCAGCCGAAGTTAGCGGACCAGTTGCAGCACGCTCTCCACATGGAAAGTCTGTGGGAACAGGTCCAGCAGGTGGGCCTGCTCGATGCGATACCCCTGCTCCAGCAAACCAACCAGGTCCCGAGAAAGGGTTGCGGGGTCGCATGAAACGTAGATAATTCTCGGAGAGTTCATTTTCGCAATTTGGCGCACCGTGCTCTCTCCCAGCCCGCTGCGCGGCGGATCGACTACGATCAAATCAGGCCGCAGGCCGGCAGCCTCGCTCTTCAAAAACTGCTCTGTTGTCGCCCGTATCGGCTTTACGTTCTGAGGAGAATTGTATGCAAGGTCGCCAAAAGAAATCGGTGACGATTCAACGGCGATGACCTGTGCAAAACTTCCCGCCAGTGCGTTCGAGAATAGCCCCACCCCCGCATAGAGATCCAGCGCCACCCCGCCAATCGTTTTTTCCGTCACTATCTCGACCAGTTTGTTCGTCAAATGCCGGTTCACCTGGAAAAACGCCCCCGCACTCACCCGGTAGGAATTTTCGCCCACCGTGCAAGTTAAGCATCCCGTGCCAACCGTAACAAGCGCTTTGGGCTCAACGGCGGAATGAGTCGCGCTCGAATTTCTAAAAACAACCACGCCCTCAACCTGAGGTAATGCAGATTTCGTGACCTCCGCCAGTTGTCGCAGCGCGCTGCGAGAAGCGGCTTCGGAGCAGTGCAGTTCGATCAGCAGCCGTTCTTCATCCGCCGCAAAAATCTCGATGTCTTGAACCTCCGCCCCAATCCTTCCCGACTTCCCGAGTTCCCATAAAGCCGCAATCGTCCGATTGGTTAAAGGCGAGCTGATCGGACATTGCTCGATGGCCAGCAACTCATGTGATCCCAGCCGGTAATAGCCAAGCGCAAACGTCGGAGCCGTCTGGATCTTCACCCGCGTGCGATTGCGATAGCCCCACGGCGGCGACGCGTGCACCTGCAATTCACTGGCAAGCTCCAGCTTGGCGATGCGCCGAAGATTCTCTTTCAGAATCGCTGCTTTGATTTCCAGTTGATGCTCGTAGCTGGCCTGCTGATAATGGCATCCGCCACAACGCGTGAAATATGCGCAATCCGGCTCAACCCGGCTGGGCGACGGCTGCAAGATCGAGGTGGCCTTGGCGCGCGCAAAGCCGCGCTTTTGTTCCACCAACTCAGCGTCCACGGTTTCGCCGTCCAGCACAAAAGGGACGAACACAGTCTTTCCCCGGCCCTGTTCGTCCGCGGGCAACCGCGCCAGGCCGTCGCCGCCATACACGAGTTTTTCAATATTGAGCTGCAAAGGAACGTCGATTGTAGATCACCGGCAAGCCGAGAGTATGTGAAAACGATGAGCAATCCCTGGAACTGGTCTCATAAACGACTTGGTGTGGAAGGCCACGGTTCTTAGCCTCACCGCTTAGGGCCAATAAAAAATTCGGGCTTTAAATCCACGCGCTTCCACAGTGCTACGATCCGCTACGCGTTAATTCGACTTTGGCGCGGGCTGTCCCGTGGGTGGCTGCTTTCCCGACTTCGATTTTTTCTCGGGAACGGGTTTCTTTTCTGGCGCAGGTTTCAGATCGAGGACCTGCACTCTCGGTGTGACCTTCTGATCTTTATCCATCCCTCCGACGACGATCAGTCCTTCGGTGGTTGCGATCAGGCCGCGATGGTCCATGGTCGGGTCTGAAGTATTTTCGTCGATGGTTTCCCATTTCTTGGTGTGGATGTTGAAGTCAAAAGTGACCGGTGAAGGAACGGAGGGCTTGCCGTCGTATCCGATTCCGCCCATGTCGTAGGGATTGTCGGTGCCTCCCGTAAAGTAAATCTTCTGGTCCCTTTCCGATGCGCCGGCGGCGATCCGGAAGCTGGCGTTGCCGGGGTGCGGAGGAAGTTTCGTCCACTGGATTTTGCTGCGGTCATGATGGTCGATCTTGCCCATCCAGCACTCGTCCGATGGCAGGTAAGGTAGACCGCCACGCGCAGGATTGCGGGCCGCGCCGCCAATATAAATGATGGTGTCGCCTACCATGCCACCGGCATGTCCGAAAACCGGCGTCCCGGGAATGGGAGTGGCCTTGGACCAAGTATTTTTTTCGGTGTCGTAGAGTTGCACGTCGGCGACAACGCCGTGGTTCGAGCGGCCGCCGACAATATAGATGTATCGGTCCTGATACTGGGCGGCAATTGCATCGCCGACCTCGACGGGCATGTCCTGGCCGCGCGACCAGCGTCCGGTGGGCGGTTCATAGGTGTTGACGTTGGGGACGGCCAAGGCCAAACCTTTGGGCTCGACGACGTATCCGCCAAACAGAAAAATGTGGCCGCGAGCGCTTTCAGCAACCGAGGCAATTCGGCCCACGGGCCCCGGCACGGGATGAATTGTGTCCCATTTGTCGGTGTAAGTGTCGAGGGCGTAGGCGTCGGAGGCGACGGACTCGGCAGTTTTCTTTTCACCCAGACCCATGAACGAGAACACGAAGACCTCACCGTGGGTTTTGTAACCTGCGACCGCATTATTGGTGACGGGAACGGGAATCGAATCGAGGCGGATTTCCTGCGCGGCGGCGGTCCCGCAGAGCAGTAGAAAGACGAAAATTCTTTGCATTGAGACCTGCATTTTTTGAAGGTGAACCAGATGACAGTATCACGCGGCGAGCGCGTCGGAAGCAATGCTGAGGGCCAACTTTGTTCCGTAACGTCTTAAACCGCGTCTTCGGTTAGAACCAGGTATGGCGACGGTAGTCGCGATACTCGTCGCCGAATTTCTCTTCCAGGACTTTGGCTTCGGCGCGAGCGCGAACGACTTGCACGGGAATCATGACGAGGAAGATGAGAAGGAAGCGAGGTTGGTGGACGGCCAGAGCTAAGCCCACGACCGCGAAACAGGCAAAGAAATAAATCGGGTTGCGGATTCTCGAGTAAAGGCCGGTGGTGACCAGGCGGCGGGCTTGCGGCGAGACCGAAAACGAGCTTCCCAGCTGTTGCCGGGCGGTCAGAACGAGCACCAGTCCCGGGACGCCGATGGCGAGACCGACGTAGTGCGAGAGGTCCCGCGGACCGGGCGAGAAGGCAACCAGGCCGGCGGCCGCGAAAGCGGTCACGATTTGGAAGATGTAGAGCAAAGTCGGCGATTTCAAGCAGAAGCCTCCTGGTTCATCCGATCAGATTTTGGCGAACGGCATGAATGAAATCGATGTAAGGCGGGGCGTGCCCGGCTGCGCGCAAGTCGGCGACGATTTGGCCGCGATGGTGTGTGGAATGAATGATGACGTGCTGCAAAATATCGTCGGCGCGGTTGGTGAAGCTTTCGCCTTTGCTGTTCTTGTAGTGGATCTGCTGCGCGAGGCTGTCATCGCTTTGGGCCATCAAGTATGTCTTCCACAATTCGCGCAACTCTTCGACTTCAGCCCGACATTTTGCGAGCGTGAACTCAGGCCATACGGGATAAGTTTGCGGTTTAAGATTGAGCCGCTCCCACCAAAGCTTCTCAGCCGAGACGATGTGCGCGAACGCTTTGAACGAGCGCGGCAGCGAAACGCCGGTCGACTCCAGGGCCAAAATTAATTGCTGGTTTGCCCAATGATCGTAGGAAAAGAGCCGCTCAAAATTACGGATGTCGCTCACGAACGAGGTCTCCTCTTAAACAGGCTGGCTGCGATGAACTCTCCAATGTACGGCGAGACTGCGAGAGTCGGCAAATAAGGAACGGCGGCAAAAGGGCGCCCGTCGTCCTTATTTCTTGAATCCGCAAGGGGCCGGACAACGTCAAAAGTGTTTTATCCGGCATCTATTTTCAATGGAGAAGAGATCGTGCCTGAACCGCAAACCTGTACGCATGTAAAAGAAATTCGTCATGTCACGCCCAGCGGAACCGGTTGCACAGAGTGTCTGGAGACGGGCGATACGTGGGTGCATTTGCGGATGTGCCTGATTTGCGGCCAGGTCGGCTGCTGCGACTCATCGAAGAACAAGCACGCCACCAAACACTTCCACCACACCAAGCATCCGGTCATGCAATCGGCGGAGCCGGGAGAGGATTGGAAGTGGTGTTACGTGGATGAGATTTTTCTGGCGTAGAGCTACTCACCTAAAACCATACTGCGGAGTTTCGACCAGCATTGGGCGGACGGGAGTGTCCGCCCTACACTTGTCGGCGAACACACATCGCACTCGTCTGTGATCCTCGTCCTACCGCAAGACCACCTCTTTTGTGATAAAACCGTGTGTGATCGATATGCACCTGCCACCACTTCATTCATCCATCTTTATTAAGCCGGGACGACCGTGTTAAGGGCATTATTTATTAAACTCTCGGAAAGCCGCTGGCTACGCGGAGTGGCCGAGCGCTCATCCTTTGGCAAGAAATTTTCCAGCCGGTTTGTGGCGGGCTCACATGTGGAGGACGCGCTGCGGGTGACGCAGGCGCTCAACCAGGCTGGGCTTAGCGTTTCGGTCGACAATCTGGGTGAAAACGTTACCAACACCAAAGAGGCGCGCGCCAGCGCCGAGCTTTATCACCACATGCTGGACGAGATTGCCGCGCGCAAGCTGAACGCCAACATCAGCCTCAAACTGACGCACATGGGGCTTGACGTGGATGAGAAGCTGGCACGCGACCAGGTTGCAGGCCTGGTGGCAAAGGCGGCTGCCATGACTCCGCCGGGATTTGTGCGCGTGGATATGGAAGGTTCTCCTTATACCCAGCGCACGCTGGATTTTGTGCATGAGTTGCATCGCATGTCCGGGAATAAGGGAGCGGTCGGGACCGTGATCCAGTCGTACCTGATGCGTTCGGAGAGCGATGTGCAGAATTTGCTGGCCGAGGGCATCCGCATACGCCTGTGCAAGGGAGCGTATAAAGAGCCGCCGGAGATTGCCTTTCAGAAAAAGTCGGACGTTGATGCCAACTACGTGAAGCTGATGAAAATTCTGATGAAGAGTGGTACTTATCACGGGCTGGCGACGCATGACGAGAACATCATCGAGCAGGCAAAAGAGTTTGCCACGCGCGAGAGGATTTCGCGGGATGCATTCGAATTTCAGATGCTGCACGGTATCCGTCGCGACCTACAGGAGAGTTTGGTGCGCGATGGCTGGCGCATGCGGGTGTACGTTCCATTCGGGACGGAGTGGTATCCGTATTTTATGCGGCGGTTGGCGGAGCGGCCGGCGAATGTTTTCTTCATTGCCAAGAATGTCTTCCGGCGGTAGTCCCCAGTCGCTGAGTGCTCTCTTACGGACGCGGTACCGGGGGACGCGGGACGGACGGGTTGGCGGAGGGTTCTTCCGCTCCCTCGGCTGGCGCCAGGGGTAATTTTGAAGCTCCGTTCAGAATTTGACGCTCCTGCGGACTGAACTGCTTTTGATATTCAGGCGAATCGACCTGGCGCTGCCGTGCGTCGGGAGGCATGGCGCGCAGGGTCTTGATGGAATTCTGCACGGCCTGACGGCGGTCCGCCGGCAGTTGCTGCATTTGCGAATGGACCTGGCGCGCCTGGTTTTTCTGGTCCGGGGTCAGGTGCTCCCAAGTTTCCATACGGTTGAGGATGCGGTCCTGCTCCTGCGGCGGCCGGCTGTTGAAGTGTTGCAGGCGTTGCTGCAACTCCTGCTGCCTTTGCGGAGGAAGTTTGCGGAATTGGGGATCGTTTTCGAGCGCCTTCCGTTGTTGTTCAGGGGGAAGATTGCGATGCTGACGCAACCATTGTCCGGAATGTTGTTGGACGGCGGCGCCCCGGTATTGGCGCTCATTGCGCTGTGCAGCGAACGTAGGGTGTCCAATCAGGACGGTCAGAAAAAAGGCCGCGATCGCCGTCATAGTTCTTAAGCGTAGTCGCGTCACCGTGATTTCCCCCCTCCCCCAAATTGCCCCATCCTTTTACGGATTGGCTTGCACGTCGTGTTGCACCTGCAAATCGTCAAGCAGATCGAAATCGGAATACAACTCGTTGTTCTTGTCCAGCGCTTGCAGGTCGCCCACTGCCGTTCCAGGCTCGGCGGTTACGTTGGCCACCTGTCCGTCGCGAATATGCCCAGCGTCGGTACGGAACAACGTGATGCTCATCATCATGATTACCGCCAATGATACAGCCAGCGCCGGTTTGCGGAGCCACTGGAACCATCCAAGCGGCTTGGCGGCTTCTTCACGCAAGCGGGCGCGGAGCCGCACGTCAAAATACGGCGAGGGCTCCGGCACTTTCCATTCATCCATCAGCGCCATGGTCTGCCGGAACTCCGCGAGTTGGGTCGCGCAATCCGCACAGCTTGCCAGGTGCCGATTCATCTCGAGTGTGGCGGCGTCGAAGCCGGCGGCCAAGTCCGGCATCACTTCGCGTAGTTCTTTGCATTTCATGACGGCTTCTTCTCTCATACGAACTCTTTCAGCTGTACCCGCAAAGTTTCATAGGCGCGGAACAGCAGAGACTTGGTGGCGGACTCACTTAACTTTAGAATCTTCGAAATCTGCTTGTAATCCATCTGCTGATACTTGTGCATGACGACGGCGGTACGTTGCCGTTCCGGCAAGTCCTGCACACGTTGCCGAATCGCCGCCATACGCTCGCGGCGCACGATGTTCTCTTCCACCGTCAACGAGCTGTCGGCCACATCGACGGTCAGACCAGTCTCGGTGTCCGGCTCGTCGATGCTGACCTGGTTTTCCGGACGCTCATGGCGGGTATCGCGCGCATGGTTCGCCGCCAAATTGGTCGCAATACGGTAAAGCCACGTACTGAACTTCGCGCTTGCCTCATAGTTTGCGCGCGAACGGTAAACGCGGAGAAAAACCTCCTGCGCCAGATCTTCCGCGGCCGCAGAGTTATGCGCCATGCGGTACATGAAGCTGATCATGGGGCGGCGATACTTCTGCACCAGAAAATCGAAAGCCGAGTCGTCGCCAGCCTTGACCCGCAACATGACGTTGGCATCGGTCAAACCTTCCGCCGAACCGAGAGCTTCGGCAGGCGCGCCCGCCGTACTGCCTTGAAGCGCCAGCAACCGGTGCTCGATGGCTATGCTGCTCACGTTAGATTCAACCCCCTCGTCGGGGGAAAGTTGCGTCTCCGAGGGGTCGGAAATAGGGGGATAATTCCCATTTGGGGAAGGGATTACGGGGACTTTGGCGAGGTTGGGTTTATTGGGCATTTCCCCGGTTTTTGGGGCGCTGGGAACCACGATTCTGCCTGTTTCCCCCGAGCCCGTTGAAGACAGGCTATCACGCCCTCCGACGGCTGAAAAATGCTTATTTCCTAGCATATAGGCGTTTGCCGTCTAGAAACCAGAATCGGTCGGGCGGTTGGATAGGCCGAAAGACTCCCTGACCTTCGTCGGATAGCGTGGCGGAGCATTCTCGGATATACTCTGGCGCAGTAAGCTCAGTTCTCCCTCAAGGGATCGGTTCTCCCGAGGTTCCCGATCCGAAGGCAAGTACGTACGTTTTGTCCCAAGGTTCGAGGGTGAAGTTGGACCGGCGAAGCGGCTCTAGCGGCAACGACTTTTGTTTGTAACTGGTTTTAATTCAAGAACAAAGACAATCCTGGGGTGCCTGCCGTTGGGGCTGGCAGATGCGAAAAAAGAGGCTGACTTAGCCCTGGGATTTGAGGTACGATTTTTGCACTGTTGCCTGGGGGCTTTGCTGGGTTCCTGCACACTTGTTCGGGGACCGGTTATAGCCTACGGCTCGCGTGGAACCGATATATCCCCCTGCTTGGTTCTTTCCGATCGCGACGGAGCCCGGTTGTCGGTTTGGAGATGGTAGTTACGCAGCGCAAGCGCGTTGCATGAGAGTCAGGAGGACTATCGTGAAGACAATTTTTTTAGTGGCCATGCTGGCGACGCTGTTTAGTTTGGCTTCGGCGCAGGACGCCAGGACCCTACCCCCAGCCGCAATCGGCCAAAGAGTGGTCTCTCCCGCGATCCCTGGCCGGCCTCCACTCATGGCTCCGGACTGGCAACCGAACCCGCCGTCCCTGCCATTTTGCCCGCCAAAGACTTGCCTCTATTACGCGGGGGACTTTGAATCCAGCGAATCCGCCGCAGACGCCCTGTTTAATGCGAACGATACGGGTCTGAGTCTTGAAGGCCAGGCGTGGGTCGGAGTGAAACCCACGAGGGTGGCTCTTGTTACCGGATCGACTTTTAACGAGCTATTTACAGCGGGTTTCGCGGGAACGAATCCAGCCGTCTTCCAGACGCAAACCGGGATCACGACAGGCAATCCTGGAAAACTGATCTGCGAGACAAGCGGCAACGCCACGCTCACCGTGTATGGCGAATCTGACTTCGGACTAGTCCAATCCAGCTATACCATAAAAAAACTGAAGAAGGCCTGCAAAGTTCAAGCTGGAAGTAAGGGAGCCACGTACGTCAATCTACTCCCGGCGTCCGATAATGGCTATGGATACCTGGTAAACACCGACAGTACGAACCACGTCGGATGGACCAACGACGCGGATGATTGCTACTTCAACGGCACGGCTTTCAACGTTGAGTACGTCCCATGTACTACCCAGGGTACTTTTGATCTGTTGTCGATCGCTCTGACCGGCAAACCGTAATTCGCTTTAGGTGACCCGATAGAAGGGCAATAGCACGAATCCCTTCTATCGCCGGGCAGACGCCTTCCAGTACACCCAACACATCGTCGATTCCCTCGCGGAAGTTCTCGTGCTCTGCAGGGTAAAGAAGAGTATAGGATCCGAGGATCAGGTAATTCCGGTATGGCCATCTCTCTCTGTAAAGATCACAATGGACAAAGAAAAGCCAGGGACCTTTTCTTCTGGCGTTTCCTTTACGATCCCCATGGAACAAGGAGGCTGCGAGATGCAAGCTGTAGCTGGAGTATTCTTTTCGCATAGCGATGCCGAGCGTGCCGTCAGAGCCTTACGATCAAGCGGCGTGCCGCTCGACAAAATCACATACTTGACCCCCGGAACGGTCCAGAAGGGCCCCCCGGTTGACACCGCAGAACAGCCTGGCATGGGAAAGGCAATTGGCGCCGTCGTGGGCGCTGCCGGTGGATTGACCGGTGGCGCGCTTCTGATGGCCGCTGTCTTACCCGGAGTCGGACTGATCACCGTGGCGGGAATCCTAGGCATCGCAATCGCTGGCGCGGCAGGCGCCGAAGTTGGGGCCGTCGCTGGAGGCGCCATGGAGAACGAGTCGACCGAGGGTTTGCCGGAAGACGAACTCTTTGTGTATGAAGACGCCCTGCGCAAGGGCCGTACCGTGGTAGTCGTCCTGGGTGACGATGCCGCGTCCGCCGAGCCGTTCCGTGAGTTGCTGAAAGCTGAGGGCGCGGAATCGGTCGACGCCGCCCGGCAACAGTGGTGGACTGGATTACGGAGCGCCGAACTCGAGCACTATTCGGCATCGCCGGGAACATCCGGCGGTGAATTCGGCGACGATGAGAAGTTTTATCGTCTGGGCTTCGAAGCGGCCCTTCATGCCCGGACCCGTTGTATGGAGTTCGATCAAGTGTCGGCAGAGATGGAAAGCCGGTTGGAAGACTTGCAGCGTCAATATCCTAAGCTGGACGTGGAGAAGCCTTTTACCCGCGGATATCAGCGGGGGCGAGACTACTATCAGCGCCTATGCAATGAATCCAAAGCCGCATAGGAGTCGAGGCTCATTTCAATAACGGGATGCTTTGCAGGCTGGGCGGTGCGGGCAGCGTCTGTAAGAAAGCGAAGACGTTGGCCAGGTCCGCATCAGAAGCCACTTTGCCGGTGTAGGGTGGCATGTCGCCCGTAGGATGGCGAAGATAGCGGATGAAAGTTTCCAGCGGGACTGGGCTGGGATTCAACCGCGGACCGGTGGCAGTCGAACCCTCTGCGTGCCGACCGTGACAGCTGTAACATCCGTAGTCGGCGTACAGCACTTTTCCATGCTGCGGGTTTCCCGTCGCGGGTGTCCCTGCGGACGAGGAGTTTGTGCTGTTGGATTGGTTGGACTTCAGGAAAGTGTAAACGTCCTCGATGTCGGCATTGGAAACCTTCGCGACGTTATAGGGCGGCATTTCGCCACGAGGCTCTCGCACCTGGGTTACGAACGCTGATAGCGACTGCGGTGGAGGACTGAGGCGCGGACCGGCCATGCCGGCGGCCGATCCGCCTTGGCCGTTCGTGCCATGACAATTGTTGCAGCCCTGCGCGACAAAAACTCTCTTGCCATTTTCAATTCTGTCTCCGGCCGGCATGCCCATTGCCGAAGAACCAGCGTTTTGTGCCGACGCGCAGGTGCCAGAGGCGAGCGAGAGCAGAAGAGCAACGCTCCTGACTTTGCTCCAGACTTTGCATCGGGGTCCACTCCGGGCATAGCGATGAAAAGCCTGGCTACGTTCAGGCGACTTGCGGGCGACGGGTTGGGAAATTGGACTCATGTTCGCATCTCTATCGCGGCTCAGTTACAACATCGACCAAAGCCGGCTTACCTTGCTTCACCACACTGATGGCGCGGCGCAGGGCTGGAGCCAGGTCTGCGGGATCGGCGATGGGACCTTCTCCGTACACGCCCATGCTTTGCGCCAGTTTTGCATAATCGATGTTTGGATCTTGTAACGTTGTCCCGATGTTGGCGCGTGTGATGCCACGATTATGCCGGTCGGCCATGCGTTGTATATGCATGACCTCTTGTTGATAGGCGCGGTTGTTGTGCATGACGCTCAGAAGTGGAATGCCGTGATGGGCCGCAGTCCAGAGGACGCCGGGCGCATACATCAGATCTCCGTCGCGTTGGATGTTTATCGAAAGCCGGCCATACTTTCGGTTGGCGAGCGCTGCTCCGACCGCAGCGGGCAGCCCGTAGCCTTCGCCGTATCCTCCGCCCCCGCCGATGTATTGATAATACTTGTCGAAAGACCACAATCGCAGCGGCCAGCGGCTGAGGAATGCGACGTTGGAAACCAGCGACCAATCCTCGTTCTTGATTTGCGCCCAGAGTTCCGCCGAAAGGCGCGCGGTGGTGATCGGGCTGGCATCCCAGCCATAAGTTGCTTCGATGCGGTTCTGTTCAAGGGCCTTCCGATGAGCGTCAGCAAGGCTACGTCCTCGCTGCTGAAAGATTTTCTTGCGGTCGTCGCTGGCAAGGCGCTTTACCGCTTCGATGAGTGAGGGCAGCGTGGCTTCGGCGTCCGCGGCCATGGCGAGATCGAGTTCCGGATAGCGTTCGATGTCCTGATAATTACCCTTCACAAAAAGATCACCCACGGAGATAGAGATCAGTTTTGCATCAGACCGGGTGATGGATTTGGAAGAGCGCTCCAACTGATCTCGATAGGAATGGACGGCACCCCAAAAATCGCTGAGTTCGAGACCGAGAATCACATCGGCCTCAGAAATGACCGCACGAGCGCGCTCGCTTTGGTTCAGGGGGTGGCGAGTCGGGAAGTTGAGCCGCGATCGCTGGTCGACGACCGAGGCTTGCAGTAGTTCGGCAAGCTCGATCAGATGCGCCATGCCCACAGGAGTGCGAGCAGCGCGGTCGGCGATGATCACAGGAGCATCAGCCGCAACTAAGAGCCGTGCCGTCTCCGCAACGGAGGCGGAATCGGCTTGTGGCGGCTGGGCCAGCGTAAGTCTTGGTATGGGCAGTTTTTCGCCGTCGGGAACGGGATTCTCCTGCAATTCGCTGTCGATCACGATCGCCACCGGCATCATGGGGGGCGTCATCGCGATTTTGTAGGCGCGCACGGTCGATTCCGCGAAGTGAGCGAGCGAGAAGGGCAGGTCATCCCACTTTGTGTAGTCACGAACCATGGCAACCACATCTTCGGCGCTGTGGTCCCACTCCACTCCGGGACGGCGTTTGGGAGCATTGAGCAGGTTGCCGACCAGTACAAATACTGGAACGCGATCGCAGTAAGCGTTGTAAATTGCCATGGAAGCGTGCTGTAAACCCACTGTGCTGTGGACCACTACGCACATGGGCTTGCCCTCGATCTTCGCGTAACCGTGGGCCATGGCGACCGCCGACTCTTCATGGCAGCAGGTAAGAAATTCGGGAGACTGGTTCTCTCCGTAATTGATCACAGACTCCTGGAAGCCTCGAAAACTCGAGCCTGGATTGGCGGCGATGTACTCGAAGCCGAGTGACTTGACCACGTCGATCATGAAATCGGAGCCTGGGCGAGCGGTCGTCAGGACATCGGGAGCGGGGGCCTGGGGATCACCTTCGGGCGACAACGGCGCGGTAGCAGATTTGGCCGGCGGAGCCTGCTGGGATTGCGCCGCGCTTCCAGCAACCATGGTGGCGACGCCACTGACGGCTGCTCCCTTTAAGAATTCGCGACGATCCAGTTTGTCGGACATTTGGTTCCTAAGCCTTTTCCGCCGAAGCATGGTGCGCGATTCAAAACATGCAAACTGTCTTAGGCGGCTTCGAAGGGAACACAAAGTCGATAAAGACCGATGCACGATAATCGCACTTTCGTTCGCTAATTACTTTGCGCAGTCTATGAGCCGATCGGACTTTCAGTCAAGCAAGGCGAGAGCTGAGATGCCCTAATTTGACGCGTGGGCGATTTTGTTGCATAAAGTTGCATGAAGGAGATCTCTATGGCCGTCAAAGAGAAAATGACCTCAATCGGCAAGCCAGTGCCAGAGTTGCCAGTCGCTGATGTCGAACGCGCACAACAGCATTACAGGGATACACTCGGCTTTGAGATTGGATGGCTTTACCCCGGCAAAGAAATTGGGGCCGTGTCACGAGGTGATATGGGACCAATATTTTTTCGGAAGAAGAAGCCGCCGTTTGAACCTGCCGTTCACTGGGTGTTCGCTGAAGATATCGATGCGTCGTTTCAGGAATTGACGTTGTTGGGTGCGAACATCGTGGATCCTCTGGAAAAAAAGCCTTGGGGATTACGGCAATTCACCGTGCAGGATGTGGATGGGAACCTCTTCTATTTCCACCATGACTAAGGCGGCTAGGGCGAGCCTCCGAAAAACTCATGGTTCATCCCTCATGAACTGAGGGGTGTTTGGGAGCCGACTGCCCGGCGAGCCGGCGCTCGACTTCTTTGACGGCGCGTTTGGAAGCGAGAATGGCTTCATTAGTTTCCGAAACCGGACCTTCTGAGTCGGTGTTCGCAAAGAAGATGCGGTCCACTGGTTGGCGGACAAGCGGTTGGACCTGCGTGTAGAGGGTTGGCGTGGACATATATAGAGGATGGCCGCGACGGTAAATTTGGACTTCGATCGGTTCGACCTTCGATCCGGGATAAAGCTTCTGGAAATCTTTTAGGACTGTGGCGGCGATTGCGCGTGCGCCCTCCTCGCTGAGAAGTTTGGGCCGTTCGGTCTCGCGCAGGGGAGTATAGAAAGTAAGAATGTTGTATTTCTGGTGGTAGCCAGCCTGATTGCGGATGGTCCAATCGGCGACGATGAAATCGGTAAACCTGTTGCCGGGACACCATGTGTCGTAGCCCTTGTTGTAAACGGGTTTGTCGAAGATCAAGTTGACCACGGGATAAGGAATGTAGCGCAGTTGCTGCATGGCTTCTTTCTGCTTGTCAGGCAGGCCCTGCACGATGTAGCGGGTGATGAATTTCGGAGTGGCCATAATTACGGCCTTGGCGGCCACGGTTTTCAACCCCGTACCCTGCAAGTAGGTTACCTGGACTTCTTTTGTGCCGGGAACGACCGCGACGGTGGTCGCGCCAGCCTGCAGTCGCTCCGGCGAAGAGGCGGAAAGGGTCTCAGATAGTTTCTTGGTGATCGCGCCTAAGCCACCCGGCCAGGTGTAGCGGCGATCGTTGCGATTTGGTTTGGCTGCGTCCTGCAAAGCGGAGATACCGACAGCCGCCGCAGTGTCATCACTCATTGCGCCCCAGTTGGAAGGGCCGAAAGTGTCCCACCAGAGTTTCACTTCGGCGGGAGAATCCTTCATGAATGATGAGAATGGCTGGTTGTAAAGTTCAGCGGAGCGTTTGTCGAGATCGATCTTCAGCATCTCACCGCGGAATTTCTTGAAGCCCTCGCGAACGGCGGCGGGATAGGGCAGCTTGTCGAGACCATCTCCCCAGGTATCGGGAACGAATTCGCCATTGATGATGGTGCCATCCCAATTCCTGATGGGCAAAGGATCCAGACCAATTTCTTTGGAGAAGTGGTACGCATACTCATCCTCGGCAAGAAAGGCTGCGCCGGTGGCGTAGGCTGCGCCCTGATAAGTCTCAAGATAGGCATTTCCGCCGAAATGCGGTTCTTTTTCGAGAAGCAGAAAATCGCGATGCCGCAGCATGTATGCGGCTGAGAGTCCGCTGACTCCGCCGCCGACGATGACGATGTCACGATGAGCGGATGCCGGGGGAAGCGAGAACACTTTGCCATCGCGAACCTGATGGCAAATTTTGTTTTCCTCGCCCTCGACTTCGGGCCCGTCGTCGGACTGGGCGAGTAAGGCCATGTCCACGGGGCAGCCGGCTGAAATCGCTCCCGCAACGACAAATCTGATAAAGTCCCGTCGGTTCGTGGTCATGTTCAGTCCCCTTGAGCCGCCTCTACCAACTCCGCGGCGATTTCAGTTTTGCCTTCGGCGGCTGTGCGCAGTCGATACCAAGTCACAATTGCAAGCAGAGAAAATACGAAAACGATGCTGGAGATGGCGTTAATTTCCGGAGTAATGCCGCGTCGCAGACGGCCCCAGATTTCCAGAGGCAGAGTATTGTCGCGGCCGATGAGGAAGAAGCTCACTGCGATTTCGTCCATGGATAGGGTAAAAATCAGCAATGCCGCTCCGATGATGGAGAGGCGAAGATTCGGTACTGTGACTCGCCAGAATGTTTGCCAATAATTAGCGCCTAGATCGAGGGAGGCTTCTTCTTGCGCCCGATCGAGCTTCTGCAATCCCGCAAAGACCTCGGTAGTGGCCACGGAAATCAACGCCGTGCCGTGGCCGAGAATAATTGTCCAAAGACTGAGTTTCATGTCAGCCTGGCGAAACAGCATAAGCAGCGAAAGTCCCGTGATGATGCCGGGAAGGATCAAGGGCAACAGCACGATCCGACGAAAGACGGCTTTGCCGGGGAAGTTGGCCCGATCGAGCGCGAGCGCGGCCGGAACTCCGAAGATCAGCGCAATGGCGACCGCCGCGACAGCCACAATCAGACTGTTCAACACCGAATCCCAAATGGGCCCATCGGCAAACAACATTCGATACCAGTCAAGGGTCAGGTTGCGTGGCGGGAACCCACCGACTCCCGAGCCATTGAATGAGTAAACAATCAGCGTCACGATGGGAAGATAGAGAAATCCGAAGACAGCCGCGGTGTGCCAGGGGAGCCAGCGGGAAGTGTCGCGCGTCGGCCTCATCGGAAACTCCATTTCTTCTCCAGCTTTTCAGAGAAGAACAAAAGCGCGATGACGAATCCCAACAGGCAGAAAGAAATCGCCGCGCCTAACGGCCAGTTATAAGCGGCGCCGAAGAGGCTGACGACAATGTTTGAAATCATGATCCCGCCGGGGCCTCCGAGGAGCAGGGGCGCGAGAAAATCTCCGAGGCTGAGTACAAAGGCGAAGGTGGCTCCGGCGAGGACTCCCGGGATCGACAACGGGAAAATCACTCGCCAGAAAGTTTGCACCGGGAAAGCGCCGAGATCGTGCGAGGCTTCCACCAGGTTCCTCGGGATGTGCTCGAGCGCCGCGTAAATGGGCAAGAGTGCGAACGGCGTATAGATGTGGGTCAGCGTTAGCACGACGGCAAAAGGACTGTAGAGCAGAAACTCGAGTGGATGTTTGGTGAGATGCATATATTGCAACAGCGTGTTGAGAACGCCATCGCTGCCGAGGATCGTCTTCCACGCATAGGCACGGACAAGATAGCTCACCCAGAGAGGAATGATCACCAGTTGATAAAGCAGATCTTTCCGCGCGCCCGCGTGAAACGACAGATAGTAGGCCAGAGGATAGCTGAGCAGCAATGAAAAGAGCGTTACTCTGGTAGCAATCCACATGGAGCGAAATAAGGTTTGCAGGTAGATGTTGACACGAAACAGCTCGCGATAATTTTCCAAGGTCAACGAATGGACAATTACTTGCGAGGAAGATACCGACCAGAAGCTATAACAAAATAGCAGGAAGTAGGGCAACAGAAGAAACAGCGCGACCCATAGCAGCGGCGGCAAAGTGATGGCGGTCCGGTAAGCGCGGGAGAACATCAGCGGCCTCGACCCTTTCCGCTGGAATCGCGTACCGGAACCGCGTCCGCCGCCGAGAATTCAAAATGTTGTTCGCCCTGCCAGCGCTCACGTGTCGCCGCTCGCACGGCGAGGTCCAATCCACCCTCGCAGACCACTTGCAGCAACTCGGTAGCACCGTGAAACGCTTGTCCGTGGATGCGTCCGGAGAAGCGAATGATATCGGGATGTGAATTCGACGGGCCGGCGGCAACACAGCGGATGTTCTCAGGTCGCAACGAAAACAGGGCAGGTCCGTCGGGCAAGCTGGTTGGCCAATGAAGCGGGCCGACCCGAGCGACGCCGGCGGTGACTACAGCGCGCAGAAGATTGGTGTGCCCAATGAACTGTGCCGTATACGCGGTCGCTGGATGGCCATAGATTTCGCGTGGGGAACCGACCTGTTCGAGTTCGCCCGTGCGAAGTAGCGCGATGCGGTCAGACATGACCATGGCTTCTTCCTGATCATGGGTGACAAACACGAATGCAATCCCAACTTCGCGCTGAAGAGATTTCAGTTCAACCTGCATCTGGCGGCGGAGATTCGCGTCCAATGCGGAGAGTGGTTCGTCGAGCAGCAGCAATCGCGGACGGTTTACCAGGGCGCGGGCGAGTGCAACGCGCTGCTGCTGGCCACCGCTGATTTTCGATGGCTTTGAGCCGGAGTAATCGGTCATCTTGACCATCGCCAATGCCTGCTCGACGCGCGATGTAACCTCGGCTTTGGGCGCGTTGGCCACGCGAAGGCCGTAGGCGACGTTTTCAGCCACAGTGAGGTGAGGGAACAGCGCGTAATTCTGGAATACGGTATTCACGCGGCGCCGATATGGCGGAAGCAAGTCGATACGCTCGCCGCCCATGACGATTTCACCCGAGGTGGCATTTTCAAATCCCGCGATGATGCGCAGCAAGGTTGTCTTTCCAGAACCGCTCTCGCCCAGGATGGTGAGGAATTCACCCTCAGCGATGTCGAGGGTGATGCCACGCAATACCGCGTTCTTGCCGAAAGATTTCGCGACACTCCGAATGGAAAGAAGTAGCTGTGCGACGGATTGAGCGACGTTGCCCGCCATACTCTCGACCATGGTCGGAGACATATCCATAAATCAGCGGATCTTTCAAAGCTTGAAAAAGTGAAGCCTAAATGCTGCGCGTGTCCGATTATTGCGACGCTTTTACTTCATTCCAAATCTCGACGTACTTAGCACGCCGCGGCACATTCTGCCAGAAGTAAATACGTTTCTGATAATTGTCCACATCATCCAGGTGCAGACTCTTGATTTGCGCAGGCGTCATGAATTGCGCCGCCTGAGGGTTCGCGGGAGTGTAACCTGTGACGTCCGAGACTTTCTTTTGGGTCTCAGCCTCGATCATGTATTCGAGGAACTTGACCGCGAGGTCTTTGTTCTCGCTGCCGCTGGTGATCATGAGGTGATCGATCCATCCGGTTGTGTTTTCCTTGGGGATGGTTTCTCCGACCGGGAAATTAATCTTGCGCAGTTGGTTCGTCATAAGCGGCCAGCCCATGGCAGCAACCACTTCATGGCTCTGAAACAGATTTGTCAGTTCGCCGCCGGTGGACCACATCTTGCGGACATTGGGCTTCAAGTCGAGCAGCTTTTTCTTGACGGCTTCGAGTTGATCGTCGCTCAGATCGTAGAGCCGGCTGGGATCGGGCTTGTCGTACCCTAGCAACTGCGCCGCCATATAAAGAGTGGAGAGGTCGTCCCAAACGGAAATCTTGCCGCGATATTTCGCGTCCCAGAGAACGCTCCAACTGTCAGGCGGTTGCGGAAAGACGGTAGTGTCGTAAATCAGAGGATTGGGCCCCCAGGTAAAGGGCACACCGTAAACTTGGCCGCCAATTTTCACGAGCGGCAAGGAAGTGAGCTGGGGGGAGAGTTGAGCGTAGCCAGGAAGCTTGGTGAGATCGAGCGGAGCAGCCAGTCCGGCGGCGGCGATCGACGTGGCAACGTCGCTGGAGGGCGAGATCACGTCATAGTTGCCGGCGCTGCCGCCTCGAAGTTTAGCGACGAGTTCGTCGCTCGATCCCATGTAAGACGCTGAAACCTTGCACTGGCACTGCTCTTCAAACCCGCGAAGGTAAGAGGGATCTGCGTAGCCTTCCCAGACAAGCAGGTTCAGACTGGGCGTCTTCTTGCTGCAAGAGACGAGAAATAAACCCGAGATCGCGAGCAGGAACAGGATTGCCAAGCGTCTCATCATGCAATAACAGCCTCCCATACGACCTGAGTTGCGTCTCTGAGCAACCTTAAAAAGTGGGCGGCGTATTCACCCACAGAACTTGTGCTTCTGTTCTTCCCGGATTCGACCAGTGGTGCGGTGTTGTGCTCTCAAAATAAAAACTGTCGCCGGTTTTCAGCCGATAGTGCTCATCCTGGACGGAGATCAGCAATTCGCCGCGCAGCACAAAAAGGAACTCTTCTCCCTCGTGGGTATAGGACTCGCCGCTTCCCGCCTTGGGAGAGATCGAGAACAGATGCGGTTCCATGACCGTGTTGCCCCAGGCGAGCAACTCCATGGTGACGCCCGGTCCAGCCTCCAGAACCTTGCGATTCTTGGGAGAGACCAACCGGCCATTGGAGTCCGATGCCTCGAAGAAATCGAGGATACTGGTCTTGTAGAAGCGTGCCAGTTTGCGGAATGTGCCGACGGACGCGCTCATGTGGGAGCGTTCCAGGCCGCTGAGAAACCCGAGAGAAATTCCAACCGACTTGGCCACTTGGGCCAGCGAAAGGCCGCGTTGGATGCGAAGCCGGCGCAAGTGACCGCCAATGTGGCCGGTCGCGCCTTTCGGCTTGGGATGGACCAGGCCCTCGCGCTTTAACAGTTGAACGATCGCCGTAGCGTTTAAGCCGCGCACTTTGCGCAGGAAGCGCGCCCGTTTCAGCAACTGCACATCCTGCGGGGTATAGAGGCGGTACTTGCTTGCGGTACGCCGGGGACGAGTGAGCCCAAGACCTTCCCAAGAACGGATGGCGGAAGGCGACATGCCGACCAGGCGAGCGACGTTGCCAATTTTCAGATAAGGTTTGGGCTCGGCCGGTTTCATTTGCAAACGTCGCTTTCGGTTCTCCCTAAGGCTTGCAACGTCCCGATTTTTTTACTTGACAGCGTGCCGCGGGTTCTCTAACCTTGCGCGATTATAGCAAGGTTTGGTTTTCGCGCAAGCGTACGTTTAAAGTACGAACCGTAAAACGGGAGGATCCCCCCAAATGTATCCGTCTCTCTCGCGGCAGTGGTTCTGCTGGTGTGTGTTTGGCTTAATCGCCATGGGAATGACTCCGTCGTTTGGCCAAAGCACCAGCGGGAGAATTCTTGGCCGCGTCGCCGACCCGACTGGGGCTGTCCTGGCCGGTGTGAAGATCACCCTTACCAATCAAGCGATGGGCGTAGCACGGGCCGCGACCACCAATGCCAGCGGGGACTACAGTCTTGTCGAAGTGTCGCCGGGCGAGTATCAGATTGAATTCGAGTTGACGGGCTTCAAAAAAAGCGTACAGAAGGGAATCACGGTCAACGTTAACCAGGTCCTCACTCTGAATCAGGCACTGGAGATTGGGGCGGCACAGGAAGTCGTGGAAGTCACCTCCGAAGCCAGTCAGGTGGATACGACCAGCACCCAACTCGGCGCCGTCATCAATGAGCGCTCCATCAATGATCTGCCGTTGAACACGCGGGACACCTATCAGTTCCTTCAGTTGCAGCCGGGAGTGCAGTCGCAACTGGGAAGCAGCGGAAGTTTATTCTTCGGATCGGATGACGTGGGCTCGGTGTCGGTGAACGGCGGGCGCACTCGAGCCAATAATTTTAGCGTAAATGGCGGCGACGCCAATGATCAATTCGTTAACCTGCCCACCATTCAACCTACGCCCGACAGTGTTTCGGAGTTCCGCGTCCTCACTAATACATTCGATGCTGAATACGGGCGCAACTCCGGCTCGGTAGTGAACGTGATCACCAAGTCCGGGACGAACGCTTATCACGGTGATGTTTACGAATATTTTCGCAATACGTTGCTGGATGCGCGCGGTTATTTCGATACCACCAGGCCTCAACTTAACCAGAACCAATTCGGCGGGACCTTCGGGGGGCCGATTAAAAAAGACCAGACCTTCTTTTTCTTGTCTTACGAGGGACGGCGCGTGCGCAGCGGGGAATCCGGGCCGTTGGTCGATGTATTGACGAACCAGGAGCGCACGGGAAATTTCTCCGATAACGGACCTTTCGGGGGAGGGATCAGTTCGACATTTCCACTCGTCGCTCAGGTTTTGAATGGACGGCCCGGCTGCCAGAGCGCGATTCATGCGTTGGGTGGAACTGCCCCCGCCGCCGGCGTCTCCTGGGCCTCCATCTTTCCCACCAATGTCATCCCCACAGCCTGCATGGATCCGGTCGCGGAGAACCTCCTGAACTTTGTCCCGACGGCGAACGTGGGTGGTAATCAATATCAGGTCGTGCCGACCGGGACGGACAACGAAAACCAATTTACGGTGCGCTTCGATCACCGGATTACCGAACACCAGAGTTTTACCGGCTATTACTATTTCACCGACATCTACAACTTCCAGCCCTATGACAATTTTCAGGGCGCGGGGGCGAATGTCGCGGGCTTCGGAAATTTCGATAATCAGCGCTACCAGCAGTGGAACCTCAGCCACACCTACACGATCACCAACGCTCTGGTGAATGAAGCACGCTTCACTTATATGCGAGAAGGTGAATTGGGCTTCCTTCAGCCGCAAAGCAATGGTTCGATCTACTCGACGTGTAATTCACCGGCTGCCCAGCCTTTCTGCTTTACCGGTACATCGGATTCGTCCGGCATTACATCTGCCTACGGTACCAGCCCACAATTCGGCATTACTACGGGACTCCCGGCGAATATCACAGGCGTGCCGTTCGTCGAGATTTCGGGCGGAGCGCAGTTTGGGAACAACTGGGAGGGTCGACTGCCGCAAGTTGGTAATACTTTTCAATGGTCCGACAATATTACATGGGTGAAGGGAAACCATACCCTGAAGTTCGGCGCGGACATTCGACGCTCCCGCTTCGATCAGTTTTACTACTTCAACGTGAATGGTGAATTTGTATTTAATGGCAGCGGTCCGAACGCCATTACCAGCGGCGACGGCGCAACCTATCCGTCGTTCCTATTGGGATTGCCGGATTCGTATTCGCAAGGCTCGGGACAAAGCGAGGCCATTCGCGATACCGCGGTTTATCCATTCGCACAGGACAGCTGGAAGATCCGTCCGAATGTGACTTTGAACTACGGCCTTCGGTGGGAGCTCAACACCATACCGACGGATGTGAGCAGCCACGTGGAAACCTTCCGCCCGGGGCAAAATTCGACGGTCTATCCATGTACGCTGAGTTCGACGAGCGTGACGTATTTCAAGAGCTACGGAGTCTCGAACCCGAACTGCAACAACACAGGGGTTACACCCACCGGATTGGTCGTCCCCGGCGACTCGGGTGTTCCAGCCGCCATGACCGACACTTACTACAAGGCGTTTGCGCCGCGCATCGGAATCGCATATAGCCCGAACTACAAGAGCGGAATTCTGGGAAAATTATTTGGCGACAACGGTACTACGAGTATCCGAACCGGCTGGGGCATGTTCTACAATCCGATCGAGCAGTTGGTGCTGGCCCAGTTCGGCGCCGAACCGCCATTCGGAGGCAGTACCTTCCTTTCCGATCCGTTTTTCAACACTCCTTTTATCAATCAGAATGGCGCAGTGTCTCCCAATCCCTACACCGGCGTGATCACCCCCACGCGGGGAAGTCCGGTCGATCTGTCGATCTTCAGGCCGATTTTGTTGTACGGAGAATTTCAGCCACACCTGCGAACGCAATACTCCGAGCAGTACAACCTGACGATCCAACGTGAATTGGCGAACAACATGATGCTGCAGATCGGCTATGTTGGGTCGCAAGGGCACCGACTGCTGGCGTCGCACGATATCAACCCATCGAATCCGCAAACTTGTCTGGACATTAATTCGGTATTGGGCGCGGGAACGTGCGCCCCGACCGGCGAGGATGCGCAGTTTATTATTCCCGCCTCCACCATCGCTCCAGCAGGCGGCTTCCATGTGCCCTATGGTCCGAATGGGCCAACCGTAATTCCCGCAGGCACGCCGATTGGATCGGTCGCGCCCGGGGGATTAGATCTGGTTGGTCTTCGTCCCTATTCCTCACCCAATTGCAATCCCTTTACTGGCGCCGGTTGCCCAGTGGACGGCATTCCGGTTTTCACCAGTATCTTCGGGGAGGATACGATCGCGAATTCCAATTACAACGCGTTTGAAGCCATGTTGGAGAAGCGGTTTTCGCACGGCCTGCAGTTCCAGGCTGCTTATACATTCAGCCGTTCGATCGATGAGGGATCCACTTTCGAAGAGACACTTGATCCCTTCAACTTTGGAGCCAGCCGCGGACTCTCGCTGTTCAATTCCACGCAGCGCTTCGTGATCAGCTATTACTGGGCATTGCCCGTTCCTAAGTACAACGGATTCAAGGGCAGAGTGCTCGACGATTGGGCGGTCTCTGGAATTACGCAGTTCCAGAGCGGCTTCCCCATCCGTTTGCAGACCCAGGACGACAATGAATTGATCAACAGCTTATTTTTTGCAGGCACGGAAGCTCCGCAAAGAGTCGCACCGTTCCAGACCGAAGATCCTAGAACGAACGGCGGTTACTGGTTTAATCCGGGGATATTTCAAGATCCGCCATTAGGCCAGTTTAACGTCGGGACACAGCGAACCATCTGCTGCGGGCCCGGTTTGCAGGAGTGGGACTTTTCGGTGCATAAACAAATTCCGATTAGCGAAGCCCGTTACTTCCAGTTCCGCGCGGAGTTGTTCAATGTTTTTAACCACACGAACTTCTCCAATCCGGATGGAAATCTTTCCGATGGGCCGCAGTTTGGCCAGATTACACAAGCAGCGGCTCCACGGCAGATACAATTTGCATTAAAATTTTATTTCTAGCCCGAAGCCCCGGATGGCCTTCGCTATCCAGGCATAAATCTAATGGCCGAGTTAATCGGCCTGAGCCTCCTGGAGATCTTGATGTATCCCGAATTAGAAAAAGAGCTGGCGAACTTCGAGCGCCGCACGCCAAAGTCCGCCGAGTCCCACAAGCGCAACCTCAAGCGCATTCCCCTTGGCGTTGCCAGCAATTATCGCGCCTACGATCCCTATCCGATCTTCGTGAAAGAGGGCCGGGGTGGACATTTCCGCGATTTGGATGGCAACGATTATATCGACCACAACTTGTGCTTCGGAGCGCTGATGGCTGGCCACTGTCATCCCGCGGTCATGAAGGCCGTAGAAAAACGCCTGAGCACCGGGACCATGTTTGGGATGCCACACGACATGGAATGGGAACTGGCGGAGGTGATCTGCGAACGCTTTCCGTTTGAAATGTGCCGCTTCGGCAATAGCGGTACGGAGGCCACGATGCACGCCGTCCGTTTGGCGCGCGCCGCTACCGGCCGTGACAAGGTATTGAAATTCGAGGGCGGATATCACGGCTTGCATGACGCTGCACTGGTCAGCGTGAAGCCGCATGCGCCGGACTTCGGCGATGTCCACGATCCAATTTCCGTTCCCGGCGGACTGGGCGTGCCGAAGGCCTCGATTGCGAACGTTGTGGTGGCCACATTCAACGATCTCGCCACAGTCGAAATGCGCTTCAAGCAAAATCCAGGGCAGATTTCCGCGATCATTCTTGAACCGATCATGATGAATGTCGGCTTGTGCATTCCGCAGAAAGGCTTTCTCGAAGGACTGCGCGACATTTGTAGCCGGAACGGTGCGCTGTTGATTTTTGATGAAGTGAAAACCGGCGCCAAGCTGGGATGGGGTGGGGCCTCTGAATACTTTGGCGTGAGGCCAGACATGATTTGCCTCGCGAAATCGATCGGCGGAGGTCTTCCGCTGGCGGCGTTCGGAGCCCACAAATCGGCGATGGACCTGATCTCACAGCACAAAGTCTTCCATGGCGGCACATACAATACGAATCCCGTATCCATGGCCGCCGGCTTGGCGACTTTCCGCGAGGTGCTTACCCGCGAGAACTACGCCCACGTCGACAAACTGGCGAAGAAGTTAGCGGACGGCTATCGCAAGACGCTCGGTAAAGTCGGATTGCAGGCTTACATCGCCAGCGCCGGCGCCAACGGCGCGTTAATGCTGTATCCGAAGGAAGTGATGAACTACCGCGATTGGATCACGATCGATGTCGATCTGTGGCGCCACTACTGGTTTGGCATGGTGAATCGCGGCGTAATGCCGCAACCCTATTGGTGGGACGAACAGTGGACGATTTCCGTACAACACACGGACGCGGACATCGACCAGCATCTGGCGGCCTTTGCAGACGTTGCACCGGCTCTGGCCAAAGCTCAGCAGGAGCGTGAGGCGCCAGCGGTCGCGGTCCACTAGCTTTCAAGATCTGAATGCAAAGAATAAATCTACGTCGATGCCGGATCAGGACCACAATCAGCCGCATCTGAAGCGCGTCCTCGGACGTGCGGACCTTGTGCTGCTGTTTGTGGTCGCAGTCTTCAATCTGAATGTGGTGCCGTCCATCGCCGCCAACGGCGGAGTGACGGTCTGGCTTTGGATTATTTCTTTGTTGTTATTCTTTTTGCCGCAAGGCATCGCGGTGATTGAACTTGCTCATCGTTATCCCGGAGAAGGCGGCGTGTATCTCTGGGCCAAGGAAGTTTTTGGCGACTTTCACGGCTTCCTCTCCGGTTGGTGCTACTGGACCAATAACATGCTCTATGTGCCGACCGTGATGCTTTACTTTGTCGGCGTCTCGGTTTACGTGCTGGGCGCCGGACATCAGGGGTTGGCTGACAACAAAACTTTCGCTCTGACTGCTTCGACCGCTCTGCTCGCACTGCTGACCGTCTTGAACATCGTCGGGCTGAACGTGGGGAAGTGGCTAAACAATTTGGGTGGCATAGGGACCGGCATTGCTGCCGCAACTCTCATCGGATTGGGGACAATTATTTTTCTACGCTATGGCGCGAGTGTGACTACTGCAGATTTCCGCATCCCTGCCAACCCGCGGTTCGTACTGAATTCTTTTGGTGTGATTTGTTTTGGTTTGATTGGACTCGAACTCGCTTCCGTGATGGGCGACGAGATCCGCGATCCAAAACGCGATCTTCCTATCTCCGTAATATTGGGCGGAGTGTTATCGGGACTCTTGTACATCGGCGCTACGTTGACCTTGCTCATCGCCGTGGGAAAGAACGACATCAGTGTCTTGCAGGGGATCGTGCAAGCTGTCAGCCACATGGCGGTCAAAGTCGGTGTTGGGTGGATTGTCATCCCGTTCGCACTGATGTTGAGCTTGTCGATTGCGGGCATTGGATCGGCATGGATGGGCGGTTCGGCACGGATCCCTTTCGTCGCCGGGCTGGATTCGTATTTGCCGGCATGGCTGGGAAAAGTTCATCCCAAGTACGCGACTCCATATGCGGCGCTGATCGTGCAATTTGTGGTGTCGCTGGTTCTTTGTGTCATCAACTTCGCGGCCTCCGGCGGCGTACAGGAAGCTTTTCAAACTATGTTATCGCTCGCTGTCGTCTTAAACTTGGTGCCATTCGTTTACGTTTTCGCCGCTTTGCTGAAATTCGCATGGAGCGAGACCGAGCGGCGCGGCCGCTACAGCCGAGGAGTGCTGACTATCGCGGGCGCGAGCGGCCTGCTGACAACTTTGCTGGGCATAGTTCTGGCATTTTCTCCGGCGAAACAGATCACTTCAACCTGGCGCTATGAGTTGACCATGTTTGGCATGACCCTATTCTTCATAACGTTGGCCGCATTCTTTTTCTTTATATACGGCCGCCGCAAAGTAGTGCTGCCGGTGGCATCGAGTTCCGCATAGCGGCCGACGTTGCTCGGTACTTTGGATTGAACCGGAATTAGTAGGAGACATGTATGGCAGGTGGAATCAAATCGGGTGTCCGCACTTATCAGATGTATGTGAACGGCGAGTGGGTCGGTAGCAAATCGAGCAAGACGTTTCCAGTGTATGAGCCAGCGACCGAAGAAGTCATGGCGCAGGTTCCCGACGCCCGGGCCGAAGACGTAGACCGCGCTGTCGCGGCCGCGAAAGCTGCATTCCAGGATGGTCCATGGGCCACGACGACAGCCCAAGAGCGCGGACGAGTGTTATTTCGCCTAGCGGAAAAGATCCGGCAGAATGCCGCGATGCTGGCCGAACTCGAGGCCCGCAACTGCGGCAAGCCGATTGTTGAAGCTGAGTTCGATATTGCCGACACCGCCACGTGCTTCGAATATTACGGAGGCTTGGCCACTAAGATTCTTGGCTTCGTCAATCCCGTGCCCGACAACGCCGTTAGCTTGACGATGAAAGAGCCGGTGGGCGTGGCAGGCCAGATTATTCCGTGGAACTATCCACTTTTGATGGCAGCGTGGAAACTCGCGCCGGCGCTCGCCGCTGGGTGCACATGCGTCTTGA
The DNA here is from genome assembly GCA_963700175.1 of Terriglobales bacterium. Classification (GTDB taxonomy): domain Bacteria; phylum Acidobacteriota; class Terriglobia; order Terriglobales; family Acidobacteriaceae; genus DASVWZ01. The sequence continues at coordinate 1,046,578 of CAVOWN010000015.1, read as the reverse complement.
AGCCCGCCGAACAGACTCCTCTTACTGTGCTTGAGATGGCGAAGTGGTTTGCCGAAGTTGGTTTGCCGGTCGGTGTGGTCAATGTGGTTACCGGCTTCGGAGAAACTTGTGGATCGCCGCTGGTGAAGCATCCCGATGTAAACAAGATTGCCTTTACCGGAAGCGCCGCGGTAGGCAAGATCATTGTGAAAGAGGCAGCGGAGACGGTGAAGCGTGTAACGCTTGAGCTGGGCGGAAAATCCCCTAATATTTTCTTTGCCGATGCCGACTTTGAAGCCGCCATCGATGGTGCTTTGTTCGGCGTATTTGTCAATCAAGGCGAAGTCTGCTCAGCGGGTAGCCGCATTCTGGTGGAGAAGCCGATCTACAAGAAGTTCGTAGACGCGATGGTCGAGAAGTCGAAGAAAATTAAGTTAGGCGCGCCGCTCGATCGGGATACCAAGATGGGGCCGGTCGTCAGCAAAGAGCAATACGACCGCATTCGCTCATATCAGGAGATTGGCAAGAACGAAGCTAAGCTCGCCATCGGCGGAGGCCGCGCCGAGAAGTTTGCCAAGGGCTTCTACGTGGAGCCCACTATTTTTTATGACGTCGACAATAGCGCACGCATTGCGCGCGAGGAGATATTTGGGCCGGTGGCGACGGTGATTCCTTTCAACGACGAAAAAGACGCGCTGAAGATCGCCAACGACACGCCCTACGGCTTGGCTGCTGCAGTTTGGACTCGCGATATCTTCAAAGCTTTTCGGGTGGTGAAGACCCTGCGCGCGGGAATTGTTTGGGTCAATCACATGCAGCCAACCTATGTGGAGGCTCCTTGGGGAGGTTACAAGCAATCTGGATTCGGCCGCGAGCTCGGTCCTTGGGGCGTGGAAGAATATCTCGAGACCAAACAGGTCTACATCAATTTGAATGAGGCGCCGATCGGCTGGTATTGAGTTGGCGCAGCCACATTGCTGAACACTGGAAACTGACATGGCAACAATTCAACTGCGAACTGAAATTCCGGGTCCAAAATCGAAAGCGTTGGCGGAACGTCGCACCGCCGCAGTCCCCCGCGGACTTTCGCATGGCGCTCCAGTCTACGTTGCGAAAGCGCAAGATGCGTGGCTGGAGGATGTGGATGGAAACCGCTACATCGACTTCGCCGGCGGCATCGGTTGCATCAACGTGGGTCATCGTCAGGAAGCGGTCTTGTCAGCCATCCGGGACCAACTTGACCGTTTTCTGCACACATGTATTCAGGTCACCCCGTATGAAAATTATGTTCGGCTCGCCGAGCGGATGAATGAAGTGACGCCTGGCAAGTTTCCCAAGAAGACTCTGTTCGTAAACACCGGTGCTGAAGCGGTCGAGAACGCAGTCAAGATCGCCCGCGCTCATACCGGTCGGTCGGGCATCATCGCATTCGAGGACGCTTTCCACGGGCGCACCATGATGACACTGGCGCTGACCAGCAAGACCCATCCATACAAGGCTGGCTTCGCGCCCTTTCCTGGCGAGGTTTACCGCATCCCATACGCGTATTGCTACCGCTGTTCGTATTCGCTGAAGTATCCGTCATGCGATATTTTCTGCGCGCGGCACCTTGAAGATACTTTCAAGCGCCTGGTGGCCGCGGAAGATGTGGCGGCTGTGATTGCCGAGCCAGTTTTGGGCGAGGGAGGCTTCGTTGTTCCGCCGCCAGAGTTCTTCCCGATACTCATCGAGGTGTGCCATAAATACGGCGTTCTTTTCATTGCCGACGAAGTGCAAAGTGGATTCGGACGGACCGGCAAACTGTTTGCAAGCGAGCATTATGGAATTGAACCTGACATTGTGGTGACTGCGAAGTCGATGGGTGGCGGTCTACCGCTCGCTGCCATCACCGGTCGCGCTGAAATCATGGACGCGCCCGGCCCCGGTGGCTTAGGTGGCACCTTTGCCGGTAATCCTTTATCTTGCGCCGCAGCGTTGGCGGTGCTCGGTTTGTTTGAAAACGGACACATGCTAGACCGCGCAAACGAGTTGGGCGACCGATTTCAGAAGCGCGCTAAAGAATGGCAAGAGCGCTGGCCGATCGTCGGAGACGTGCGCGGACTGGGCGGCATGCAGGCGATTGAGTTGGTAAAATCCCCGGAGCGACGCGAGCCTGCGTCCGAAGAAACGAAACAGATATCGCAATACTGCTACGAAAACGGGCTGATCACGGTCACCGCCGGATCCTATTCCAATGTGATCCGCGTACTGGTGCCCTTGGTCGTCACCGACGAGCAGTTCGACGAAGGGCTAAACGTTCTGGAAGCAGCTTTGCAGAGCGCATGCGGGAAGCAGTTGACATATTCAGTGTGAGCGAGACGTAGCAAGCCACGTCTCTTTGCCGTCAATCTGACGATCCGAGGTCTTCCAACAATGTCGGTCTCCACGCCACCATCGATCATCAAGGTTCCCAATTTCATCAATGGTGAATGGGTGGAATCGTATTCTGCCGAGTGGGTGGACGTCACAAACCCCGCGACCGGCAAGCGAATCGCGGCGGTACCCCTGTCCGGCGCAACCGAGGTTGCCACCGCCGTCGAAGCCGCGGCCGCCGCTTATCGCGAATGGCGACGAACCCCGCCCGAAGATCGCATTCAACCGCTATTTAAGCTCAAGCAACTCCTGGAAAATCAAATCGACGAACTCGCGCGTATCGCCACCTGCGAAAACGGAAAGACTTTCGCCGAGAGCAAGGCTGAGTTACGCCGGGCGATTGAGAACGTGGAAGTCGCCTGCGGCATCCCGACCATGATGCAGGGCTACAACCTCGAAGACGTGGCCCGTGGCATCGATGAAATGATGATTCGCCAGCCGCTGGGCGTCGTCGTCGCGATTACACCCTTCAATTTTCCGGGGATGATCCCGTTCTGGTTCTTGCCTTACGCCATCGCGTGTGGAAATACTTTCATTCTCAAACCATCGGAGCGCGTCCCACTCACCATGCAGCGCGCGTTCGAACTGCTCGAGCAAACCGGGCTGCCCAAGGGCGTGGTCAATCTAGTGAACGGCGGAAAGGCCGTCGTCGACGCGTTGCTTGAGCACCCCAAAGTCCGCGCCATCAGCTTCGTCGGTTCGACTCCGGTCGCGCGTTACATCTATGCGCAGGCAGGCGCCTACGGAAAGCGCGCTCAGTGCCAGGGTGGCGCCAAGAACCATGTCGTCGTTTTGCCCGACGCCGATATGACCATGGCGACCGAGATCATCAGCGACAGCGCCTTCGGTTGTGCCGGCCAGCGGTGCCTTGCAGTGTCAGTCGCGATAACCGTTGGGGATGCCCAGAAGACATTTCGCGATGCCATTACCCAAGCTGCTTCCAAGCTCAAAGTCGGTTACGGCCTGGAACCCGGAATTCAAATGGGACCCGTGATTTCACCGCAGAGCAAATCGCGAATCGAATCGCTGATTGCGACGGGCGAGAAGGAGGGCGCGAAAGTTTTGCTCGATGGACGCAACTCAAAGATCACAGATTATGCGTCAGGAAATTTCGTGAAACCCACCGTCCTCGACCACGTGCCTGCTACGAGCGACCTTGCAGATACGGAAATCTTTGGCCCGGTCTTGAGCCTGGTCCACGCCAATGACTTGGACGAAGCGTTGGCGTTCCTGGAGCGCAGCGCCTATGGCAATCAGGCTTCGCTATTTACCTCAAGCGGTGCGGCCGCACGGCGCTTTCGCTATGAGGCGCCAGCGGGCAACATCGGAATCAATATCGGAGTGGCTGCTCCCATGGCTTACTTTCCGTTCAGCGGATGGAAAGATAGCTTCTTCGGTATCATGCACGGACAGGGTCGCGATGCTGTCGAATTCTACACCGAGAAAAAGATTGTGATCGAGCGCTGGGCAAAAGAGCACTCGCGCAAATTCTGAGCCGGGGACGAATCTGAATTCTCGCTGCTCCGGCGAATGAACCTTAGCTGGGGATTGGCATAGGTGCGCGGCGAAAACGGCCTGCCGCTTGCAACAGCAGGCCAAGTAACCACTCAGTATTCTCGTTTTCTGCCTTCATCCACTAAGCGACGCAGCGCAGAATTCAGGGTCACGTATAAATATTCTTCTCGATGCCTCCCCGCCGAGTACGCTGTTTCGTCAATGATTTTGCTGCTACGAACAGACGCGAGATTGTTTCTTCGTCCACTTCCGGTCAAATTCGTGCTTCCCAAGCCGGTCAGAAGGCGTAAAATTGCCGTCCGGGGGTGGAGTCCATGAAAAACCGCAAACCGACGTTGTGCCTGTGCGCGCTGTTTCTAGCCATTGCATCGGTACCGTTGACCGGCCAGGAGCCAGCGGACGGCGTTTCTCATTTTAAGAATGTGAACGCTCCGGGTGCCGTCCAGACCGATCCGTACGCGATCAACAAGGGCGGCGATATCGCTGGCGACTACGTCGACAGCAGCGGCGTCCAGCATGGAATGATCCTCAAGGGCAAGACATTGACCACAATCGATAACAAGGAGTGTGCGATCAATTCTGGATTCGGGGCCATCGCCTTTTTCGGCATCAATGTGAAGCAGACGGCCGTCGGTTGGTGCGCGGACGCCAGTGGCGTGGAACAAGGGTTCTCCTACTTTAAGGGAAAATTCACATCGATCATGTATCCCGGTTCGATGGATACAGAGGCTCAGGGCATCAACGACCAAGGTCAGATCGTTGGCGCCTACCTCGACTCCGCAGGCAACCAGCACGGATTCGTTCTGAGTAAAGGAAAGTACGCGACTCTGGATGTAACTGGTGGAGATACCAATTCGGACGCGTGGGCAATCAACGACAAGGGCCTCATCACCCTATTTGCCGTGAATGGCAGCGGGGACTATGACTCGTTCCTTTTCAACGGCAAGACCTACACAGAGATAGACGTTCCCAAGGCGACGCAGAGTGTTGTCACTGGAATTGACACCTTTGGGGACCGAGTCTATACCATTCTGGATTCGAGCAATAACAAGCACGGAGCTTTCTTCCTGAATGTCGACGGTGGCGCTTATTTCACGTTCGACGATCCCAAGGGTGTGGGCACCACACAAGGCTTCGGATTGAATGACAACCTCAAAATCGTGGGACGCTACACGCCAACGCAATCTAAGAGGCCGCCAACTAATCCTTCGCAAGGCTATAGCGCGCTGGGGTGCTGTAAGCCCCAAAGCAAGTAGGCGAGGGGTCCTGGTTCTATTGGGGCGCGGCGAGATCGCCCCCTTGCGATGGCGTTTGGTTTACTCCGACGGTTCATTTGCGATCTCGGCTTGATGCCGGATGGCAAAGCCTGGATCGGCATCGCTCCAGAGCGAAAGGAAGGATCGAAAAGCAGATCGAGCGTCCGCCTTGTCGCCAACCATAGCGAAGGCCTTCCCAAGTTGAAAATAGGACAGGGATCCCAAAGAACAATTGGTCACGCGTCCGCGGTGGTCCAGAATCTTCTGGAATTCGGCGGCTGCGGCTCTCCCGTTTTGCTGCATCAGATAGGCGAGACCGCGAAGGTAAACGGGATACAAAGTATCGAAATCGAAAGGCTTCCCGCCCAGTTCGTAAGGGATCGCCACTTGCAGCCGTCCAATCGCCCGCGCCGGGTTTTCACGGTCAATTTCAATCGCCGCTTGGATGCTCGGCACCCAATAACGATTTAGCAGCGTGTCTGTCGGGAACCTTTGCTTGAGATCCCTGACCAACTCCTCAGCTCGGACCGTGTCTCCCGCCCTTGCAAGCGCAAGTGCGGCTATTATTTGAACGCCCTTTGCCGAACTCCCGGCGAGCCCAGCAGAGGCTTGTTGCTTTGCCAAGAAGGAATTTCCGAACTCTGCGTCCCGCAGGGCTGCATGCGCCTGCCAAGCAGCGGCACGCTCTGGATCTCCGTTTTGACGAGCGGCATCGACCGCTTGGGCAGACAGTTCATTCGCGCTCTTGAGCCGTCCATGGAAGGCTTCAGTATCAGACTCGCTACCGAGAAGATAATCTTTCATGCCTTCGTTGAGGGAAGTCGGCAAAAGCCACCTTTTCATCTCCGGGGAGTCGTCGCTTAGAAAGGCCAGTATGTAAGATACCCACGGCACCAGGTCGTGCTGTAGTTTGTGCTTCCCGGCCTCCTCCAGCGTCGCCTTTGCCCTATCGAAGCGGTTCAGGTCTATATAAGTGCCCGTCAGATTCAAATAGGTCAGCGCATCGTTCGGCTCGAGTCCTAAAGCCTCCTGATATCCTTGTAGAGCTTTTTCATACTGTCCCAGATCCCCATCGTAACCGGCCAGATACTGGTAGGGAATCGGGTCACGCGGATAAGTATCCCTCCATAGTTCGTAAACCTGCGCTTCCTTTTCGAGGTCGCCCGTGACGAGGTCGTAGAAACTCGAATCAATACGAAACCTCTCCCGCTCACTGACCCGACCTCGAAGGGCGTAGGCTCTCTGGATCGCATCGGCTGCGGACGCGGTTTCACTGAGGTTGAAGTAGACAGCTCCCAGCTCGACATACGCCACAGCAAAATTCGGATCCAGTTCAACCGCCCGTTTGAGCAAAGGCAGTGCGGCGGCATCCCCTCTGGAATGACGAACCAGCAACGCCTGGCTGTAGGCCTGCAAAGCTTCCAAAGACGGCGTCGTCGCCTGCTCCACCGGAGTGTCAAACTTCTGTATCGAAGCCAGAGATTCTCCCAGCTTCTCGCGCATCTTCGTGCCGGCTTCATGGAGCTTGGCTAGAATTTGCTCGCGCCGGTCTGCCTCCACTTGCTCGACGCCGAGCAGATCCCCGTTTTCGCAGTTCACCGCTTTCAGAGTGATGGCGTAGTGGCTTCCGATGCCTGAGATGGAGCCGAGCAATGTGGCCTTGCTGCTCTCCCGGCGGCCGACTTCCTGTGCAACCTCGGGCGTCAAAGGAGTGTCGACTGGCCGTCCCATGTAACGAAGTTGCTGGTCGATACGCTTTTGCGAAAGAATGTTGAGGAAAGTTGACTGGTTGAGATCAGCCGCCAGTCCTTCACGAAGAGCGTCCGTGAAAACTGGGTCTCCCGTGGTATTCGCGAAATCCCCGAGGACGATGGTGTCTTTCGCCGCCAACGCCGGCCGCCGGCCCCAGTGCAGCGAGTAGCCGATCAGCAGCGCAACTGTCAGCATTGTGCCGAGCGCCATCCAAAGAAGAGTCTTCGCACGAAGAAACCAGGGTGCGGGCCGCGTCGCGGCCAGAAGCTCTGAGGCAGAATAGGGCTGTGTTTCCGTGCTGGTGTTCAGGTCCCGCTTCAGGCGCTGCAACTCGGCCCGTATGTCGGAGGCATGCTGGTATCGCAACTCGCGGTCTTTCTCCAATGCCTGATGAATAATGTCCTGCAATCGCGATGGCACCAGCGGATTCAGCGCGGTGGGGTAAAACGGCGCTCGATTCGCAATCGCGTTCGAGATTTCCGTGGAACTGCTCCCCAGAAACGGCATTCTGCCCGTCGCCATTTCATAGAGCACCACGCCGAACGAGAACAGGTCAGTCCGCGAGTCGAGTTCTTTTCCTTTGACCTGTTCAGGCGACATGTAGCCCAAAGTGCCCGCGATGGCCCCCGGAGTCGATAGCTCCAAGTCCGGACCGGGGCTTGACGGCCGACTTTGCGCATCCAGTCGCCGCGAGCCGAGGCCGGAAGAGGCTGGTGCGACCTTCGCCAACCCAAAGTCGAGAATTTTGGCATGTCCGCGCTGGGTCACAAAGATGTTGGCGCTCTTGATGTCGCGGTGGAAGATGCCGGCCGTGTGGGCCGCATCCAGCGCGTCGGCCACTTCAATGCCGATCGCCAGCAGCATTTCGACCTCAACCGGCCGCCCGGCGACCTGCTTTTTTAGGGTTGTCCCGTCCAAAAACTCCATGGCGATGAAGGTCTGCCCTTCATGCTTGCTGATTTCGTACACGGTGCAAATATTTGGATGGTTGAGCGCGGAGGCGGCCTGTGCCTCCAAGTGAAACCGTGCCTCCGCCTTGGGATCGCACGCAATCTCTTGCGGCAGAAACTTCAACGCGGCAAAGCGATGCAACTGCGTGTCTTCCGCTTTGTACACCACTCCCATGCCGCCGGCGGCGACAAAGTCGACAATGCGGAACCTTCCGGCCAGCACTTCTCCGGATGCGAATCTATGACTGTGATCATCGGAGTCGACCGCCTTGGCCTGTGCCAGCGCGGGAGTCGAAAGAAAAGTTCCAGCAGCGTTGAACTCGGCGAGTAGGCGTCCCACCTCTGCCCGCACCGCAGGATCGGGAGTCTTGGCCGCCAGGAATTCCGGCACTTGTTCGGCGGGCAGATCTTGAGCAGATTCGAAAAGGGCCTTAACGGTCTCCCATTGCTCCGGCGATATTGCCATGGCCTTGTTTGAGCTCTCCGTGGAGCCAAGCTTTGGCGACGCTCCAATCGCGCTTCACAGTCTTCGGAGAGATACCCAGTACCGCAGCTGTCTCCTCCACCGTCAGCCCGCCAAAGAAACGCAATTCCACGATCTTACCCTGCCGCGCGTCCAACTCGGAGAGACGTTGCAAAGCTGCATCTACCTCGAGCAATTCCGATGACTGCTCCGGAGCAAACACCAGCCCTTCGTCGAGCGCTATCACCTGGCATCCCCCGCCGCGTTTTTCCCGCAGATGTCCGCGAGCGTGGTCCACCAGAATGTGCCGCATGACCTGGGCGGCGACTGCGAAGAAATGTGCGCGATTCTGCCAGTTGGCTGAGGTCTGGTCAACGAGCTTGAGGTAGGCCTCGTGGACGAGCGCGGTGGTTTGCAAGGTATGGTCGACCCGTTCGCGTCGCATGTAGCGCGCCGCCATCTGCCGCAGTTCCTGGTATACCGCCGGCATAAGCCGTGAGGCGGCCTGTTGATCTCCCTGCACCAACTGCCCCAATAGTACGGTCACGTCCGCGGAAGCGGTGGAATCTGGCACGAGATGGATTGGGCGAGGCTCCATAAACTGGTGAGCCATTCTATCTCAACCATCGAGGCTTGCTCGGATTTTACGCAATGCTTTGAAGATCCCACGCGGTTAGTCCACCAACGTTTTTCGCCCATGACCCCAAATTTCTTCCCCTATCGCTTTGATCAGCAAAGGCCAGAATGACCGCTTGGGAATCCGGTTCGCCACCTCATCGGTCTCCGATGACTCAGGCGGTCATTCTGAAACGCTCCGGCAGAAACTTAGGCCTTTGAATCCGGCCGGAAAAACTCACTCACAGGAGAATGTCATGAAACGTTTCAGTCATTTATCGCAAGCAGTTCTACTGTTGGTTTGCTCGGCACTTTTGACGTTCGGTCAAGCGGCGCCGTCTAACGATTCCAACAACATCGTGCCCCGGCTTGTAAGATTCAGCGGAGCATTCACCGATACGAATGGCAAGCCGCCCAGCAGCGCCGAGGGAGTAACTTTCTCGCTTTACAAGGACTCCCAGGGGGGCGCGCCTCTGTGGATCGAAACCCAGAATGTGCAGCCCGATTCCAAAGGCCACTACACAGTATTGCTCGGATCGACGAAGCCCGACGGCGTAACATCCGACTTGTTCGCTTCCGGCGAGGCCCGCTGGTTGGGCGTACAGCCGCAAGGACAAGCCGAACAACCGCGCGTCCTGATGGTCAGCGTGCCCTACGCGCTGAAGGCTGTCGACGCCGATACTCTGGGCGGAATGCCAGCCTCTGCATTTCAACTGGCTTTGCCGCAGGCATTGGGCGGGGCATCTGCCGGCGGCCGGCAGGGTAGCGCATCTTTGAATGCAGGCAGCAGCAGTTCGAATAAGAAAGATGTAACGAGCGCCAACAATCCACCTTGCGCAGCGTCGTCTAATTACATACCGTTTTGGAACACCTACCCCACTCTCTGTAACTCGGAAATCTACCAGGCGTCTAACAATTATGTCGGAGTCAACCGAACAACTCCTCTCGTCCAGTTCGATGTATCGGGCGCCATTAACGCAGAACCGATCGCGAGCCAGGCGAACTCTGGGAACTTCGGGATCCTCAAGACTCCCGTCCTGAGCATTGGCTGGCCGGAGTCTCACGTAGTGCCGTCCAATGGCAACTTGTACGTCGGCTCTTTGGCTGGTGGCCAGGGCGTAAACACTGCGGACAACGGGTTCCCGAACACCTTCGTCGGTTACAGTTCCGGCGTGACCAACACCAGCGGGATCTATAACTCCTTTCTCGGTTACAACTCCGGCGCTGCCAACACCAGCGGCTCGTCGAACACGTTCCTCGGTCACCAATCTGGCCTTGCCAATACGACGGGAAACTATAACTCCTTCCTCGGCACGGGATCTGGCAAAGCCAACACCATTGGCACCGAGAACACGTTCCTCGGATACCGGTCCGGCTATGCCAACACCAACGGGAAAGCTAACGCTTTCCTCGGTTACCAATCCGGCTTTGCCAACACCAACGGTTCGTCGAACACATTTCTCGGTCCGCAGTCCGGCTTTACCAACACCAGCGGCGCCGAGGACACATTTGTCGGCCTCCAATCCGGTTATTCCAACACCACCGGCGTATCTAACACCTTCCTCGGTCTTCAATCCGGCTTTGCTGACACCACCGGGGGCGCGAATACTTTTCTCGGCGCGGGTGCCTGTTCCAATATCACCACTGGAAGCGGGGACATCTGCATCGGGTATGGGGTCAGCGCACCCAACAACGCGACCAGCGCTACCATCTTGGTTGGCACTGAGGGAGCTCAGACCGCCGCCTACGTCGCCGGCATCTACGGGGAGACGATTGGCAGTACCCACACTCCGGTTTGCGTCGACAACACCGGGAAACTCGGAACCACCCCCTGCACCGGAACTGGAGGCGGAACCGTCACCAGCGTCGGAAGCGGGTTGGGGCTAACCGGGGGCCCGATTACGACCAGTGGCACACTGAAAATTGACACTACCGTCGTGCCCTTGTTAAACACTCCCAACACTTTTACCGGCAATCAGACGGTAAACGGAACCGTTAGTGGGAATTCCAGTACGGCCGAAGCTATATTGGGCATTTCCAGTGTCGATAATACCGGATGTCCCAGCATCGGCTGTGCCGGAGTGGTCGGCTTGGAAACGGGAGTGAACAACGACACGATTGGCGTGTACGGGTTCACCGCCAGTCCCGTGGGCGCCGGCGTCTACGGCCAAAGCGTCAGTGCGAGTTCGGTACTCTTCTCACCGCCGGACCCCTCCGCTGCGATTTGGGGCGATTCATCGGCGCAGTTCGGTATTCTGGGGACCTCCGATTTAAATACGGCTGTGTATGGGTTGAACCAAACCATTAATGATCCGTACTCGCCAACCGCGTACTTCGAGAACGATTCTAACTACGATACGGACGTTGTTCTCCAGACCAGCGGGTTCAATAATCCCAATCCCGGCGGATGCATAGTCGATACGGCTGGGGATCTGAGCTGTGACCGAACCATATCAGCCCAGAACATCAGCAACGGCTCAGGCGGCAGCAATACGGACTTGGCCGGTTCCTGCACTCTTACTGCCGGTACCTGCAACCAGCCCTTTACGCTACCCTACAGCTTCGCTCCTGTCTGCGTGGCGACGGACACCACAGCAGTAAATCCCGTCCAAGTCGTTGTCACTCCCACTTCGCTGACCATCAACGGATCAAATGGAGACGTAGCCAACTACATCTGCATCGGGCGCGACAATCCCCCTCCCAAACGGAGAGGCTTAGTACACGATAAGCTGCACCATCACCACTCGCCTCATGCAGCAGCAGAAAAATCAGTCAAATAAAACACGAAAGTTAGGAGAGCGAAACCCCACGCCGCCGTGGGGTTTCTTTTTTGCCGGCCAGATTCACCGCCAGGCTATTTTCGTTCCGGGCCGCAACCGCGTGACCCCAAAATTCAAGCAAAATCGCACTTATCCGTGAAGGCCCTAAAAGGCCATAAGCCACAAGGAGGATGTATGAAAACACTAGGTTTTAATCTGCTCTGTGCAATATTCCTGGCGCTCACTATGAGTTCCGCCACCTGCGCCTGGGCTCAGGACACTGTACTTTACAACTTCGGCGCATCGCCGACCGATGCCGTCAGCTCCTACAGCACGCTCGTCCACGACCCTTACGGAAACCTCTACGGAACAACCGCCTATGGCGGCACTGCGGGACTGGGTGCGGTTTTTGTGCTGTGCGCCCCCGGAGTTTCGGGTCCAGACCTTTATCCCTGCACCGCCAGCTTGACGAACTGGACGGAATTCGTGCTCTACAGCTTTACCGGGGCCTCGAATAACGACGGAGCCAATCCTTACGGTACGTTGATCTTCAACTCAACCTGGGGAGGCCGGCGCTTCACGCTTTACGGAACCACCAATTATGGCGGTTCAGCGAGCTGCGGCAAAGGCAATAACGGATGTGGCACTGTGTTTGAACTCTGCTCCCCACACCCTTCAGGGTGCGGCGGGGTAAATACGTGGACGGAGAAAGTGCTGCACAGCTTCACGAACGGGCCTGGGGATGGGGCCTTTCCCGAAGCCGGCCTGATTACTGACCGATTCAGCAATCTCTACGGGACGACATGGAATGGCGGATTGGGGTCCGGTACCGTGTTCGAATTGATTGGCAGGGGATCCGCTTGGACTTTTCCAGAGGTGGTCCTGCACAACTTCTTACCCAACGGACTGGATGGGGCCGGCCCCGAAGCTGTTTTGTGCTGCAGCAGCAGCGGCATCATCCATAATATTTACGGCACCACGTACTTCGGCGGGGCCAATAATCAAGGCGCCGTTTTTGAGATAAGAAATGCCTCCCCTTATCCCGAGAGCGTGATCTACAATTTCTGCTCCCTTCCCAACTGTCTCGATGGGGCGCTTCCCCCTTCAGGCGTGACAATGAGGGCGGGAAAGCTCTATGGAATGGCGATCACGGGTGGGCAGCATAACGTGGGCCTGGTTTATCAATTGACGCCTTCGAGCCCATTTTGGTCAGAGGTGCAGCTCTATAGCTTCACCGGAGTCTTAAGCGGCGGCCCGTCTATCGATGGAAGCTACCCGATCTCCGACCTGATTTTCGACAGTTACAGCAACCTTTACGGCACTACGCAGACTGGTGGACTCACCGGCAACGGCATAGTCTTCGAACTTTACGCGTCGTCGACCTGGAGCACCAAGCACATTTGGAACGACTTCCAGGGAGCTCCAACCGACGGCGGACAGCCCTGGTCTGGCCTGACGTGGGACCCACCTATTTCTACCACTAACCTGTATGGCGCAACGACAATCGGGGGGAGCAACTCCAACTCCGGGGTCGTCTACTCCGTCCCATAAAACCGTATGGCTCGCACTCGTTTTGAGTGGAGAGCCATTTCCGAGGATCCGGCGGCGTAGCCAACCAGCTCGCCGCCGTATTCCATTGAAAAGACTGCCCAAACCATCCTCCGCGCGGGCCAATATTTCCCTTTTGCTCGCCCGTCGCTCCCCACCCGCAGCCCTGACCCCAAATTCCCCAAAACGTCGCTTTCTCCACTGAAGGCCGAAAAAGGGCCAACCAATCTGAAGGAGGCAATATGAAAAAATCGACTCTGAATCTGTTTTGCTTAGTGGTTTTCACGGCTACCCTCATTTTCACTGGCGGCGCCCGGGCGGACACCGTTCTGTACAACTTCCCCGGATCGGCGACCGATGGCACTCGCCCCTACGCCACTCCCATCCATGACCCCTATGGCAACCTCTATGGAACCACCAACACCGGAGGCACTTTCGGATACGGCACCGTCTACGTGCTCTGTGCGCCGGGCGTCTCCGGGTCCGACCTGTTTCCCTGCACTACCAGTCTTCCGACTTGGACCGAATTCGTCCTCTACAGTTTTAAAGGGCTGCCGTCGAATGACGGGGCAAACCCTTACGGCGCTTTGGTATTCAACGGCCTCTATGCCGCACGGGCGTTCACACTCTACGGCACCACCTACAACGGCGGTCAGCAGCAGACTTGTGCGTCCAGCGGCGCTTTTGTCGGTTGCGGAACCGTGTTTGAGCTCTGCGCTCCCTCCAACTTCGGCGGATGCGGCGGCGTGAATGTCTGGAAAGAACACGTCTTGCACCGCTTCCTCGGAGGCAAAGATGGGGCCCATCCTTTGGCGGGTTTGATCACCGATAAGGCCAGCGACCTCTTTGGCACCACCGTATACGGCGGCGCACTTGGAAGTTGCATTCCCAGTGGCAGCTCGAACGAATTCTGCGGGACTGTCTTCAAACTGAAGGGCCAAAGCCCCTGGACTTTCCCTGAGACCACCATGCATCGCTTCAAGGGAGGGGCTACCGATGGCGCCAATCCCTATTCTGCCTTGTGCTGCAACACCATCTTCGCTATACCCTACGTCTACGGCACCACGGTGATCGGTGGCTCCCACGCATCCGGGATTGTCTACCGGGTGAAAAACGCCGGCGCCTTCCCGGAACAGATTCTGTACAACTTCTGCTCGCTCTCGGGTTGCTTCGATGGCGCGAATCCCTACTCGGACGTGATCTTTGACCAGGCAGGAAGCCTCTATGGCACAACCATCGTCGGAGGGCCGAGCGGATGGGGTATCGCTTATAAACTCACTCCCGCAGGTCCGCCGTGGACCGAAACCCTCCTCTATAACTTCCTCGGACCCTCAACTGATGGTGGCAGTCCGACTGCCGGCATGATATTCGACGCTGCCGGCAATTTGTATGGCACGACGTTGAACGCCGGGTCGGGATGCACCACCTGTGGCATAGTCTTCAAACTTATGCCTTCCGGTCCACCCTGGTCTGAAACCGTTCTTTGGAACTTCCTCGGTACGCCCGACGGAGACTATCCCTTCGCCGGAGCGACTTTCGATCCCGCGGTCTCTCCCGGCACGCTTTACGGCGCAACGGTTTATGGAGGTAGCGGTTCCTTAGGGACCATTTACTCGGTCCCCTAACGGAGGTGACAGAAACCCAGGCGGTGGTGCAAACCAGCCCACCGCCTGGGGCACGTAAAATGGTAATTAAGGGTAAGCGGGACGTTGGTCGCGGAACCCCCTCGGATCCCTATGTCCCCGTGCCTGCCAACGCCGCGGTCTGCGGGCTTCCCCCGCCGTTATCGTAAACATCGAGCGTTGCCGAACGCTTTCCTTTGGCCATTGGCTGGAAGGTTATCTCAATGTTGCAACTGCCTTCCGGCGGTACACTCCTGCCGCAATTGTTCGTCTGAGAAAAATCGCCTGAATTCGTTCCAGTGAACTTGATCTGGCTAATCGAAAGAGAGCTGGAGCCTTCATTGATCAATTTGATGGGGAACGGCGAGCTCTTGGTGCCAACCTTCTGGTTGCCGAAATTGACGCTGCCCGGTGTGAGCTTCACCACCGTCCCAACGCCGGAAAGCGCGACCTGTTGCGGACTGCCCTCCGCATCGTCAGCAACGCTGAGGGTTCCGTTGATCTTTCCTCCGCTGGTTGGGGTGAACGTCACCTGTATCAGGCAATTTGCGTTCGGCTCCAAACTCGAGGGACAGTTATTGCTTTGACCGAATTCCGCCGTCGTGGAAATGCTTGAAATGGTGACTGCCTGTGATCCGGTGTTGGTCAGTGTCGCCGTCTGAGGCTGACTCGTGGTGCTGATGAGTTGAACCGGGAACTTCAGGCTGGAGGGTGTCAAAGTCACCGTCAGGTCTATGCCTGTTCCGCTCAGAGCCACGGTCGCCGGGTTGCCCTGACCCGAATGATTCACATAGAGCGTCGCCGACCGTGAACCGCTCGTGGTCGGATCAAATACGACCTTGATTTGGCAACTCTGGTTGGAATGAAGACGGGAAGGACAGTCGTTGGTTTGGCTGAAGTCATCGGGGTCGGTTCCATCGATGCCGATTTTTGTCACCACCAGGTCCAGACTGCCCAAGTCGGTAAGCGTCGCAGTCTGAGGCTGACTCTGGGTGCCTACGTTCTGGTTCCCGTAGCTCAGGCTGTTCGGCACAAGCCCCGCCGAGATTGACAAGTAAAGACTGCTACCGACCAGGTCGAGCCGTCCATCGTTGTTGAAGTCGCCAATGCTCAAATTAGCAACGCCGTACGCAATGCCAAATTGCAAGGGCGTCTGGAATGTGCCGTCGCCGTTCCCTAATAGCAAATCGAAACCGCTGCCTTCGCCGGCGCCTGTAGTGGCAACATCCAGCTTGCCGTCACCATTGAAGTCTCCGATACTGACGGCATAGGCTCCATAGGTTCCCAGGTCGACGCCGCCGTCGACAGTAAAAGAGCCATCACCGTTTCCCAGGAGCACCGAGACACCATTTGTGATGATGTCAAGGTTTCCGTCCCCATTCACGTCGGCAGCGTTCGCCCACATCCCAAAGTATGCTTGTTCATATTCGTGGCCGAAATAGAAGGTTCCGTCGCCGTGGCCAAGATACACGTTGATGTAGGCTACGCTATTGCCAGCTTGGGGAACGCCCAAATCCAAGATCCCGTCGCCGTTGAAATCGCCAATCGCCGGAACTCCGCCATAGAGACCAGATGCAATCTCTTGTGGCGCCTCGAAAGTCCCATCTCCTTTTCCGAAGCAGACGCTTGATACCCCATGACTATCGACTACCACGAGGTCCAGTTTCCCGTCACCGTTGAAATCAGCCGTTGCCTGCACGTCCCGGCTGTCAAACACCTGTGACTGCTGCATTCGGCCGCCGCCTATGTTGAGAAATATGCTGATGTTCCCAAGGCCATCCCCAACGGCTAGATCCAGCTTGCCATCGCCATTGAAGTCGCCCGCCAGCAATTCGGTGATGGTGGTCACAGTCTTGGTTTTTACCGGGTCGCCGAACGTGCCGTTCCCTTTGCCCGGGTAGACTTCGATTTCGCCGCTGCCATCGCTATTGCCGACGCCCACCGCTGCATCGAGCTTGCCATCGTTATTGAAGTCGCCAGCGACGGGAAGCCCCGGATAAAAATTGACTGTGGGAGCCAACGCGACCGCCGATGCGGGCTTCCGGATGGGCAGAAACACCACGCTGGAGGTTCCGCCTCCGGGGCTGGGGTTCACCACTGTGACCGATCCCGTCCCAATCTTGCTCACATCCTCGGCAGTGATCTTGGCTTTAAGCCGGGTGCTGGAGACAACCTGCGTAGTTCGTTTGGACCCGTTCCAGTAAACGGTTGAATGAGGGACAAATCCCGTACCATTCAGCGTCAGGGTGAATGCTCCGTGCCCGGGGGCCACCGCGGCCGGAACCAGTGGCTGACTCACCAAAGGCACGGGGTTTTTTTGCGCCGCCGCCCCGATGGCTAAAAAGATCAGAAGCAGCGGGAGATGTGATTTCATCGAAATTCCCTCGATCCGGTAGAATTCGCCGCGGCCACAGCCTGCTATTTTCGCGAAGTAGCAAGGCCCGCCGCTCCTTGAGCTAATCGTCCCAAAGTACCGGGTGCCGAACTAAGCTCGTTCAGACTTTTCTGGCTCCCCGCCCCAAGACCGCGGGTTTGGCTCTCCTCACCTTTCGTTTTGCCGGTGATGATGGCCTTGTTTGCGATCGTCTCGTACGCGTAGCCCGTCAATAACGCGTAGACATAGCCTTCATCGGTCACCGTGGCATTGAGGCGTGCCCAGCCATAGTGGGCCTTGCCTCGGATGAAGAATTTCAGGCCCAAATAGCCGCCTGTGATATTTTTCCATCCTCCTTTGGTTTGGGTGCGGCAATTGGAATCGGGCGTGCAGTACTGGCTGAATTTGAACATCGTCTGGCCGTTCGTTCGAAAGCGCCCCTTCGGACCAACCGACACGCCCGGTCTCAAGACCGAGGCATGGCCCAGAACTCCATTTCGCCCGCTCGGCCCGATCGTCAAGTTGTCTATGAAGGTCCCACGGTTACTAGTGCCAAAGGACACTCCGTTGTCAAACCCGAACGCGATGTTTCCGTTGAGAATCAGTTCCAAGCTCCCTCTGGGGGCAATTTCGCGGCTCGCCTTCGTGTAGAGGATCTTCGCTTCGGCGGGCTGCGACAGCGCGAGCAAACTCACAGCCGCCGCGCTGGCAGCGGCCGCATACGCTAGAAGATTCTTGTCCAAGTTGACACTGAGGCTCGCCGATGCACGAGTTTTCTTTGGGCGTCCTCCTCTTGATTCAGTTTTGATCATTGTCTTGTTCCCTTCGCTTGGCGCAGCGTGCCATTGAGGCCGGCTGCTCCTTGGGCCAACTGACTGAGAGTGCCAGCGTCGGGGCTGTGGTTGTTGAAATCCGCCGGACCCATGCCAATGTCATCCTCGTCGCCCTTCGTCTTACCGGCGAGAATTGCTTTGTTGGCAACGGTCTCGTAAGCGTACCCAGTTAATAAACCGAAAACCCCCCGGTCTGTAACAATGACGTTGAGACGTGCCCAACCATAATGAACCTTGCCATGGATCACGAATTTCAAACCCAAATATCCGCCTGTGATGTTCTGCCACGGCCCGATCGTTTTTGTGCTGCAGCGGTTCGAACTGAGGGTGCAGGTTGACCGACGAGTTACCATCGTTTCAGGCGTTGATTGGAAGAGTTTGTTCTCGCCAACCGACACTCCCGAGCCCAGTTCAGCGGCATCGCTCTGGACACTGTTCTGCCCCAACGGCGAGATCGTTAACCAATTCGTTATTCCATCTCCGCGACCCCGGACGTCTCGACGGTCGCGAAACTCGAAGTCGTGACCTTGGTCGTGGACAAGACTCAGAAACAATTTCGTTCTTGGGGCAATCTCAACATTCGCTTTGGTGTAGACGATCTTCGCCTCGGCTGGCTGCGCCAAAGCCAACAGGCTCACTCCTGCGGCGCTAGCCGCAGCTGCATAAGCTAGTAGATTGCGGTCTAAGATTGTGTTGAGCCGAGCAGGCGCACGACTCTTTACTAGGCTTCCTGTGCGCGACTCTGGTTGGCTCATACCGTTCTTCCTGTTTTGCAGATTGAGGCTGGCGTTCTATTCCGGGCCGCCACCATCGCCCGATAAGCCGACCTCAGCGAACATTTCCAACGAGAACGAGATTCTCCTCCCGCCGCCCCCGCCAGTCAACATGCAAGTTTTTGCGCAGTTTGTCATCTCCTGCCGATGTGCTCTTGGCAGAGTTATCTCGCGGCAAGTTCACTAGCCGGCAGCGACGGATTCGCCCCAGCACGCCCCAGCAAGCGCTGAAGGTCTTCAAGCGTCGTGATGATCGAAGCGGGACTGAACAGGTCGGGATTGTATTGGGCGCGCCCGATCATTCCCTCGGCGCGATCGCTCATCTCCAAATACAAGTCCCAGCGCCCACCGCCGCTTTCCACATCCATGTAACTCATGCGCCAACCCATGGGGAGTTGCGACACATCCGGCGCCACCGACAGAGCGACGGTGAAGAAAAGGCTTCGGCTCGGATCGGGATCTGTATGAATTTTCTCGGCAATCTGTTCGAGCGTCACATCGTCATTCGAAATTGCGCCTAGAGTCACGTGACGCATCTGCTGCAACAACGACCGAAACGTCGGATTGCCCGATAAATTCGCCCGCAGTGCCACCGGATTTAGAAAGTATCCCAGCAGCCGTTCAAACGCTGCCTGCTTGCGTCCCGAAGGCGACAAAGTGCCCACCATGATGTCCGGCTGGCGAGTGTACCCATGCAGCAGCGCCACTACTCCCGACAACAGCACCATAAAGACACTCACGCCTTCCCGGCGCGCCAGATTTCTAAGCGATTGGGTGAACTCATCGTCCCACTTGAAAGGATGGATCGCCCCTCGATACGTCTGCTTGTCCGGCCGACGAAATTCTTTGGGCCAGTCCAGCGTCGGCAACTCACCCGCAAGATTTTCTTGCCAATAGTTCAATTGCGTTGCCAGCGCTTCTCCAGTCACGCTTCGGCGTTGCTCGTACGCAAAGTCCGCGTACTGTGCCTTCAACTCGGGCAAATTCAAAGGCCCGCCCGATACCAAACTTTCATAACAGGCGGTCAGTTCGGAAGGGAAGGCATCGAAGACCGTGATCCCGTCAACGATGATCTGGTGGGCCGTCAGAAACAACCGATGATTCAGATCGTCTAGCGTCACCAGCATCACGCGGAACAAAGGCCCGCGCTCCAGATCGAACCGCAACTCCGCATCCCGCGTTGCCAACTCCAGAGCGTGGCTGTCGCGCTCGCTTACAGGAAGGTTCCGAAGATCGACGACGCGCAGATTGAAGCTTGCCGCCGGGTGAACCATCTGCACCGGCTGTCCGTCCACGAATGCAAAAGTCGTTCGCCAAATCTCGTGCCGCCGCACGATCTCGGCAAGACTCTTCTCCAATGCGTGCACATCGCAAGATCCGCGGCGGTGGATGGTAATCGATTCGTTGTAGAGCGGCGAAAGTTTCCCGGCAACCTGCTCCAGTCGCCACACCTGTTCCTGAGCAAAGGATAGCGGAGCAGAAACTCCCGGCGGTCGCCGTTGCACCCCAACCGAATCGCGTACGGGGTTGAGACGGCCCCGTCGTTGCAGTTCGAGCAGTCGCTGCTTGGCCTTTGAGAGGCGAGGTTCGTTGGGCATTCAGCTTTTCCGATTATTCTCGCCGCATCGGCGAAAGGATCTTAGAACGTTACCGGCAGCGCCGTCAGGCCCCTCAATCCCAGATTGTTTCGCCAAACCAGCGGGCCCGGCTCCAACTTCAGATCAGGTAAATCGCGCACGACTGCTTCCAAAGCTTCCTGACCTTCCACGCGCGCCAGCGCTGCGCCAAAACAAAAGTGGGCCGCATATCCAAACGCCAGGTGCCGATTGTCCGCCCGGGTAATATCGAATCGGTCAGGATCTGCGAAGCGCTCCGGATCGCGGTTGGCCGCTGCCATCACCGCCATCACAGCTTGCCCTTTCTGGATGGTTTTCCCGCCCAACTCAACGTCCTCGGCCGCCAGCCGTCCAGTATGCTGACTCGGGCTCTCGTAGCGCAACATTTCTTCCACGGCTGAAGGAATCAGAGTCAAATCCTCGCGCAGCCGTTTCATCTCCTCGGGCTTGCGCAGCAGAGTCAGTACGCCGTTGCCGATCAGGTTCGTCGTCGTCTCCAGTCCGCCGACCATGGTCACAATACTGCTGGCGATCACTTCCGCGTCGCTCAGTCGATCGCCATCCACTTCGGCCATCATGAGCGAACGAACCAGGCCTTCGCGCGGATGCTCGTGCTGCTGCCGGATGACGTCGCGAAAATAAGTGCTCATATCATGCACAGTGCGCAGCATGCGAGGCGCGTGCTCCGGATTGTGCTGAAAATTCCCCAACATTTCCGCGAAGTCCGTTGACCAGGTCTTCAGTCGATGACGGTCCTCCGCGGGAACTCCTAACATTTCCGCGGTTACGATTGCCGGAAGCGGCTCGGCCAAATCGCGAATCAAGTCCATGCGGTGGTTTCCCCGCGCCGTGTCCAGCAGCCGCTGTACGATTTCTCGAATGTGAGAGCGCAACACCGCAACCCGCGCCGGACCGAACGCATACGACGCCAGACTGCGAAGCCGAGTATGCGCCGGCGGGTCCATGAACAGCATTAATTGCACCATCAACTGCGCAATCGGCCCCATTTCGGAGAGTCCC
The DNA here is from genome assembly GCA_963700175.1 of Terriglobales bacterium. Lineage (GTDB taxonomy): Bacteria > Acidobacteriota > Terriglobia > Terriglobales > Acidobacteriaceae > DASVWZ01. The sequence goes on along the minus strand of CAVOWN010000015.1, from coordinate 1,025,091 downwards.
ATGGCCGCTAATTTTTCCGGTGTATGAGTACGCTGGGCGGAAAAGGTATGCAGCACCTCCAGCACGTCCGCATAACGCGTAACTATCCACGTGTGCAGAAAAGGGTCCCAGTGGACCGGATCCTCGGTGCGCAAGCGCTTAAATAAAGGATAAGGATTGGCCAGTACTTCCGGATCCAGCAGATGATACAGACTCAGCGCGCTTGCTCCCGAGCTTCGGGAAATCGCGCCGTCCGTCGAGGTGCTCATAGATCGACTGGTTCGGGATTCGAATCCAGCAGGCGCTGCACTTCTTCTTCGCTCATGCTGTCAAGCTTCGCCACCATCAACCGCTCTACTTCAGCGGCGGTTGCCGCAACCGTGGGGTGATCGAACAATGCCAGCAGCGAAACCTCCACATGGAACGCCTCTCGCACTCGCGCAATCACTTGTGTCCCGAACAGCGAATTTCCGCCCAGAAAGAAAAAGTTGTCATTCACGCCCACGCTTTCCAAGCCGAGAAGCGATCCCACAATTCCGGCGATGCGCTGCTCCGTTGGCGTGCGTGGTCCAACCTGTGTATCGTCGCGCAACATATTTTCATCGCACACCGCTGGCAAAAGAGCGCGGTCCACTTTGCCGCTGCTGCCAATAGGAAGCCTTTCCAAAACCACAAACGCAGCCGGAATCATATAGTCCGGCAAAATGTTCCCCAGAAAATTTCGCAATTCGCCGCCCGTTGGCCTCGCGTCTCGGGGCACAATGTAAGCCACTAATCTCAGTACGCCGTCGTGGTCATCGCCCGCCACGACAGTACTTTCCCTGATTTCGGGATGCCGCAGAATCGCGCTCACAACCTCATTCAGCTCGATCCGATAGCCTCGAATCTTTACTTGATCGTCGACCCGCCCATCAAATTCGATCGATCCGTCTTCCGCAAAGCGGCCCAAATCGCCCGTCCGATAAAGTCTCGCGCCATTCCCGACACTGAACGGATTTCGTACGAATCGCTCCGCCGTCATCGCCGGATCATGCAGATAGCCCAGCGCCAGGCACTTGCCGCCGATGAATATCTCTCCAATCTGCCCCGGCGCCACTTGCCGCATTTCGCCATCGAGAATATAAACTTGGACATTGTCGATCGGCTCACCGATCGGAGGCCGCCCGCCAGTCGCCTTATTCGCGTCGAGTCGAATAGAGGTCGCAACCACCGTGCACTCCGTAGGCCCGTAATTATTGACCAAGGTAAACGGCAGGTTTGCAGGTGGATGCTGATGCAATACATCAGCGCCAGTCAGCAGAAAGCGAAGCCGCGTGCCAGTCGGCCATTTGAGCTTCACCATCTGTTCTGCTATCGGCGTGGGAACGAAGCTGATCGTGATCTTCTCCCGCACCACCCAGTCGCGCAGCTTCTCCGCTTGCATGCGCGTCTCATCCTCGACGGTATGCACACTGGCCCCGGCAACCAGATACGGCCACAACTCCCAAACCGCGGCGTCAAATCCGATCGACGCCACTTGGGTTGCACGATCTTCCGGCGTGACCTCAAATGCGCGGTTGTGCCACTCCACCAGATTCAGCACGCTCGCATGTCCCACTTGCACGGCTTTCGGCGCGCCAGTTGAACCCGAGGTAAAAATCACATAAGCCGGGTCCTTCAGAGTTGCGAGAGGCGGAAGCGTCTTCGACGGGCACCGGCTTATCTCGCCGGCGAAACGGTCAAGCGCAACCAACTGTCTTGTGCCGCCTGTCAATGATTCAAGGAGGCCAGAATTCGTCAGCACCACCGAGACTTGCGCATTTTCCAGCATGAATCGCAATCGCTCAACCGGAGCCTTCGCCTCCAGCGGCACGTATGAGCAGCCCGTCTTCCAGACCGCCAACGCCGCAACCGGGAAGTCCACCGACCGCTCCAGACACACGCCTACGATGCTTCCTGGCAGCACTCCCAGGCCTCGCAGGTAATGTGCGAGCTGGTTGGAGCGCCGGTCCAATTCTGCATAAGTAATCCGTTGCGGGCCGCAACTCAACGCCAAAGCTTCAGGCGAAATCGCAGCGCGCTGTTCCACCAACTGAGGCACACACGCGCCCGTGGAGTTCTTCAACACGTAAAGCTCGCCGGATTCTGTTGGCTCGCTGCCCTTCTTTTGCGGCGACTCGCTCGGGGCGGAAAGCTCTGAGGGAACCTCAGTAGCGCGATTTAAATGCATAGCCGGGGGGCGCACTCCCAAAGCAAAACTTCTTTGTATTATAGACGAGTTGCCCCGGAAACCCTTCAACAAAAGGCGCTCTGGGCAAGCGGTTACGCCGTGCGGGATCGGCCTTGAGAAATTCTCCAGACGCTAAAGCAACTTCAACTGCCGCTGCTCCAGCGCCAGCAACTTCTCTTTGATGGGCAATCCTCCACCGTATCCCGTCAACTTGCCATTGCTTCCGATCACGCGATGGCAGGGAATAACGATCGGAATCGGGTTCGAGCCATTGGCCAATCCAACCGCGCGCGAGGCCTTGGGATTCCCGATGCGCTTCGCCAGTTCACCGTAAGAAATCGTCTCGCCGAAGGGGATGTCGCACAGCCTGCGCCAAACCTCCAATTGAAATCCCGTTCCCTGCGGTGCCAGCGGCAGATCAAATCGCTCCAAGTCGCCTGCGAAATAGGCCTTCAATTGCCGGACCGTCTCTTTCAGAGGCTTCGCATTCTCCGTCCACAAAGGATCAGCCGTCGCCCGGCGCCGCCCGTTCACAAAATCGATCCGTCGTAGCCCAGCCTCATCAGTCACCAGCAACAACGGCCCCAGCGGACTCTCAATCTGTGTGTAATTCACTGTCACCACAATCTTGTCATTCGGATCGAAGCAATGCCGTAACCTTGTCATTCCGAGCGAAGCGAGGAATCTGCTGTTGCTTGTGACGACGACGGCGCTCTAATCACAGCGCCGCGGCCTGCTCCCGCCGCTTCGCCTGAATCTCAATGAATACATGCACCAGCGAAACCGCCGCCGGTGTCACTCCCGGAATCCGCGACGCATGTCCCAACGTTCGCGGACGAATTTTCAGCAGCGTTTCCTGCATCTCGCGCGACAGCCCGCTCACCGACTGGTAGTCAAACCATTCCGGAATCGCATGCTTTTCCGATTTCTTCAGACGCTCGATCGCCCGCTGCTGCTGTAGAAGATAGCCTTCGTACTTGATCTCCGTCTCAATCGATTTCAATTCGTTGCGAGCAGCGGACGACAATCCCTGCGCCGAGGAGTTCCCTGCAAAGAATTCCGGCGATTGCTCGCGCAGCACAGGCACCAGCCGCTCCACCGTAATTTCCGGACGCTTCAAAAGTTGCGCCAGCGACTGACCCAACGCCGACGCGAAGTCATATCCGGCCGGTGGAATTTCACTTGCCTCCGCCACGGCTGGCGAAACCATCTCCGCCATCGCAGGAGAAAGTTTCGTCTTCTCCAGCACCAGCTTCATCTCCATCAGCCGCTCTTGCTTGGCTAGATAGTCAGCCCACTCCTCGTCGCCGATCAGCCCAATCCGTCGCCCGTGTGGCGTCAACCGCCGGTCCGCATTGTCGATCCGCAGATGCAGCCGAAACTCCGCCCGCGATGTAAACATCCGGTATGGCTCGTTCGTGCCTTTCGAAATCAAATCGTCGATCAGGATCGCCGTATACGCCTCCGTACGGTCCAGAATCAGCGCCGTCTCGTTCTTCGTCTTGAGTGCTGCATTGATTCCCGCCATCAGTCCCTGACACGCTGCCTCTTCGTATCCGCTGGTGCCGTTGATCTGCCCCGCCAGAAACAGTCCAGCAATCTGCTTCGTCTCCAGCGTGCGCTCCAGTTCCGTCGGATCGATTGAGTCATATTCAATCGCATATCCCGGCCGCAGCATTTCTGCCGTATCCAGTCCCGGGATCGACTTCAGAATCGCCAGCTGCACTTCTACCGGCAGAGACGTGCTCATACCGTTTACATAGATTTCATGCGTGTTCAGCCCCTCCGGCTCCAGAAACAGCTGGTGCGTCGCCTTGTCCGGAAACTTAACGATCTTGTCTTCAATCGACGGACAATATCGCGGACCAATCGACTGAATCTGTCCGCTGTACATCGGCGAGCGGTGCACATTTTCCTGAATGATGCGGCGCGTCTCCTCGGTTGTCCACGCAATGTAGCAAGGCACCTGCGAATCATGATGGGCCACGCGCTTGGTGCGAAAACTGAACGGCGTCGGATCGGCATCCCCTGGCTGCAACTGAAAACGCGACCAGTCAATCGTGCGGCCATCCAGCCGCGGAGGCGTCCCTGTCTTCAACCTGCAGCCCCGCAGGCCCAGCTGCTTCAGAGATTCACCCAGCAACACCGCCGCCGGTTCGCCCGACCGTCCCGCGGGATACTGCTGCTCCCCGCAGTGTATGAGTCCGTTCAGAAATGTCCCAGTCGTAATAATCGTGGCGGCAGCGCCTACGGTGCGCCCATCCCGCAGTCGGATGCCGCGGCAGACGCGGCGAGACAAGTCGTTTGCCTCTGGTCGTTGGTCGTTGGCAACGCTCGACGCATCGGGGGTTGTAGCGAACGACGAACGACGAGCGGCGTACGACGAGTCTTCTATAATCAACTCCGCCACTTCCGCCTGCTTAATCTTTAGATTCGCCTGCGACTCCAGCACCTCGCGCATCTTCAGCCGGTAAGCCTGTTTATCGCATTGCGCCCGCGGCGACCACACCGCCGGCCCCCGCGAAGTATTCAGCAACCGAAACTGTATGCCGACCGCATCCGTAATCTCGCCCATAAGGCCGCCGAGGGCATCCACTTCACGCACCAGATGCCCCTTGGCGATCCCGCCAATCGCCGGATTGCACGACATCTGCGCAATCAGGTCGACATTCAGGGTAAACAGCGCCGTGCTCAACCCCATGCGCGCCGCCGCCATCGCGGCCTCGCACCCGGCATGTCCCGCGCCCACCACGACCACGTCGAATTGTTCGGTAAAAGACAAGCTTAGTAATATTCTAACAACGAAAGGCCACAATGAAGCTCATTGGCGTGGATATTGGTTTCTCGAAGAATCGAAAGACAACCGGAATCGCCTGTCTTGACGATAAGAATCTGTGTCTTAGGAAGGCGAGAACCGACCGGGAAGATAGGAAAAGTAAGATTCCTAACGGCTTTCATCCGAGCTTTGCTGCGTTTGACGGCCCGATTCTCTCGCGGGATACGGAGCCGCCTGCTCGTCGATCATGTGAATTTCTTTTCATTCATGCTCCCTTCCCTGGACGATGCAAGCCGGGCCTCAGTCATTTCGGAACGGGTTTGGAGCTAAGAAACGCGACAAGAAATGCTTGTAAAGATTTCAGCGAATCGGTTGTCCTTGGCCCCATCGTTGAGGCGTTCCCTAATGCGTTCCTGGCCGTATTACTTCCGGAGAGCAGTTTTCCTTCACCGAGACTGGAAAGGGGGAAGCGCTTCGATTGGTTGTATAACCAAGCTCTGGAGGCGAAACGGCTTGAGAAGATGTTCCTAAAATTGGATTTGCCCGATGAAGTTTGGCAACGTGTAAGGAGCGAGAAAGATCACGAACTGCGTGCTGCGCTCGTCTGCCTGCTCACCGCAGCCTTTGTGTCTGATGGAAGGGTAACCCGTGTTGGCGAATCGACAGGCGGATGGTTTTGCTTACCGCCTCTCTCCCTCTGGGAGCCATGGGCGAAACGGGGCCTCAAGACTGCAGGCGAAACGATAATCAAGAAGGGGCACGCACGTATCGATGTTTGCCACGAAGTATAGAGTATCGCCAATAGGTGCGAAAAAAACGCTCTGACAAGGCAGGAGCCGTAAGAACGGCGAGATCCTCTAGTTCCTTGGGCCGACTGACACCGTGTTTCCGCCTATATCCGTAAACACCGCTTCCTGCCACTCCCCTGACGGTAGGTACCAATCGCTCGCCCCGGCTTCGTGATTATTGCCGCCACCCCCAAATGAGACGGTCGTATCCCGCCAGTAATCCATCCCCATTTGCAGCAGCGCGCCCGAAGAAATCTTTACCCGCGCCTTCACCGTGCAACCTGTAAGTTTGCCCGCTGGCAGCCCAGGCCGTGGCGAAGCACTCCAAAAATGCCATATCCGGTCTCCACGCGTGCCAACCGGCAAACTCACAATCTGAGCGGCCTCATCAGTCACCGTAGGAATCGCCTCCGGCTGATTTCCCGCAAACCACGGAATCCGCTGGTAAAGCCCGCCGTGCAACCGTCCGGAATCATCGATCAGCAAAACATCTTTGCCATCCACCCGGCAAGAGAGCCGCAAATCCGCAACCTGCACCACCGCCGATTCGTATCCCGGCGCGCGCGTATCGGCGATCGCAATCCCCCAGAGCATCACCGAATGAAAATCCGCCGGACGCCCCGGCGAATTCACGTAGCCTTTCTTGAACTTAACCTCATCCGGAATTCCCGAAGCCACGCCCGGTTGACCGCACGGCCCCGTCTGCGCCCATCCTACGCCACAGAGCAAACCGATCCATAGAATCACGAGCAGGTTCAATCTCACGGCAAACATTCTCCAGACTCAATTATTCGCCGCACCCGCCCTCCAATCATCCGAAAAGCGAAATTCCCACGCATTTCTTGCGAAAATACCGCCAAAACGGGAACCCAATTCGGCAAGTTGCCACGCCGCCCCGGCCCTCGTATATTGTTGGGTACAGTCAAAAGGGAGCCATTCATGACGAACCAGGAATTCTTCGAACAATTGGACGCGCGTATCGCCAAATACGATCTGCTCTGCCATCCTTTTTACAAAGCCTGGACCGCCGGCGAGTTAACCACCGAAGATCTCTGCCAGTACGCGCAGGACTACTACCATCACGTCGACGCCTTTCCAACCTACCTGGCTGAACTGGGCATTCGTCTGGATGAAGGCGATTTACGCCGCGCCGTTTTGGCCAACATGTCCGATGAAAAGGGGTCGGAAGACGCATTTGGCGAGGCCGCCCGCTCCCACGCCGAAATCTGGCTCGACTTCGCCGAAGGCATGGGCTCGCGACGCAACCTCGCCGGGCACAAACCGGTCAAGGAAGTCCATGAGTTGACAGGTTTCTTCCATCGCGTTGCCAGTGAAGGCACGCCCGAGGAAGCGCTCGCCGCCTTTTATGCCTACGAGTCGCAAGTACCGCGCGTGGCCAAAGAAAAAGCTCGCGGCTTGCAGCAAATGTATGACGCCGACGAACGCACCACCGCGTACTTCACTCTGCACACCACCGCCGACGTATTTCACTCCCAAGTCTGGCGGCAACAACTGGGCAAGCGAGTACAAGCCCATCCCGAGCAGGTGGAGAAGGCCCTGAACGCCGCAGAAAATGCCGCGAAAGCCTTGTGGAATGCGCTCGATGGAATCGAAGCTCGCAGAACGGCGGCGCCAAGTGCTGCATAGTTCGTTAGCCAGCCGCCGCCATTAACAAGGACCTCGACCTTCGCGTCGAGGTCCTTTGCCATTTTGAGCGCCGCAGAATTTCCAGCGAGCTGGCCATCCTGTCGTACGCCCTGAATTCTCACGTGGCGACGGACGTCTCGCCGGTCCGATCCGGACAAAACGCCCGCCGACAAGTACGCCAAGTAACTCACACTCAGGGCTTGAGCTTGAACACCGTACCCCACGTGGTGGAGTCGTTCCCATTCGTTGTGCTATAGAAATCGCCCGCTTTGTCGATCACCAGTCCGGCTTGTGGATAACCCTCGTCTTTTCCATCGGTGAAGCTGTAAACAATGCTCTCCTTGCCGGTGCTGGCGTTTACTTCGAATACCACACCCGCGTCATCCGCGCCTCCAGCGTAAGTAGTACCATAGAGGTTGCCGTTAACTTCGACCAGGTTCCCAAATTGGGGATAATGTCCGTCGGACAATGCGAAGGCGTGCAGCATGGTCTCTTTGTTTTTGGGAGTTAATTTGAATACGGCCCCGCAGTCGTACCCGTCGCATCCCCCGCCGCCCGCAGATGTGGTTCCGTAAAAATTCCCCGCTTTGTCCTGGATCAACCCCGCGTACGGAGTCGCTCCGTCAGTACTACCGCCGCCAAAGATGTGCAGTACTTTGACCTTGCCGTTCTTGCTCAGCTTGAATATCGTTCCGTTGCCGTAAGTCCCTCCAGCGGACGTAGTGCCGTACATGTTGCCGGCTGCATCGCGCAACAGCGAGCAGAACGGATATTGCCCGTCTTTTCCGGTAAAGCTGTGCAGGATCGCCTCTTGTCCGGCCAGGGTGACCTTAAATACGGTTCCGTTCCCCGACGCCCCGCCATATCCTGTCGTGCCATAGAGGTTGCCCTCGGAGTCCTGGATCAGCCCCGAGCCCGGATATTCCCCGTCCGTCCCCGACCCAAAGCTGTACAGCACGGTCTCGTTTCCGTTGCTGTCGATCTCGAAGATATCTCCATAATTGTTCGCGCCACCCTCGTAGTTGGCCCCGTAAAGATTGCCTTTGCTATCGCGCAACAGCGGCGAATCCGGATGCTCTCCGTCCGGCGGCCCGCTGAAGCTGTAGAGCACCGTCTCTTTTCCTTTGCCGTCCACTTTGAAGACCGTGCCCAGGTCATGGGCCCCGCCGGTGAACGTTATTCCGTAGAGATTGCCCTCCGCGTCGCGTATGACTCCGCCCGACGGACTCGCACCATCCGTGCCCCCGCCAAACGTGTAGAGCGTAGTTTCCTTCGCGCTCTTGGAATTTTGTCCGCGCGCCGTCGCCACTCCGGCTATCGCCAGTCCCAAGAGGGCCATGCCCGCCCATCGCACCCCCGCCAGCCAGTTGTGCAATCCAAAATGATTTCTCTCGACTCGCCCGCTTCTTGTCATCGCATCCATCCTTATTCTTGTACGCAGTCTTGGCCACCCACAACCCCTCGCCAAGCAGGCCAAAGTTCTACCACGCTGCCAGCGCATCGCCCATTTAGTTTTGTTTATGCCGACCAAAGCGCCGCTTATCCCCACCGCGCGTGCATTTTACGGACTCGCCCCTCCCCGCACCAGATTGGCCATCAGCGCTCTGCCGCCCCTACATTGCATTCCGCCCCACTTGAACGCCGCTAAATCCGTGTAAAATATCGGCTGTTTCAATCAATCGGAGAATCGTATGCCCAAATTCGTGATCGAACGCGAACTGCCCGGCGCCGGAGATCTCTCGCCGGACCAGTTGCAGGCCGTATCGCAAAAGTCCTGCGGAGTCCTCAAAAACCTCGGACCCCAGATCCAATGGGTGCAAAGCTACGTCACCCAGGACAAAATCTACTGCATCTACATCGCCCCCAACGAAAAGTTGATCCGCGAACACGCCGCCCAAGGCGGCTTCCCAGCCAACAAAATCTCAGAGGTCAAGACCATGATCGACCCCACCACCTCAGAGTGACTAGGCATTTGTAACCAGAATTTCATTTGGGACGCGCGGCGGTTCACCGCTGCGGTTCAGGTCTGCAAGAAAGAAGGGTCCTTGCGACCACACAGTCTGATCGAGGAACCATTTGTGAGAGCCGTTCTAGTGTGAAGGTCGCCAAGGTAGCCAGCGCGCCCCGGACGCCTCGTCCGTGAGGTGATCGACCCCGGGGTTGGACAGAATCCTGTCCTGGACAGAAGGCCGGCAATCTCGGGCGTCCGCTGTCAGGCGATTCTCGCTAAACGGTGATCCATCCACCACGGATGAGCAGCAGCGACGAGACCGCCACCACCGCCCACAGCAATATCCCCTGAAGCAGAGGACGGACTCCGACTTCGCGCATCGTTGATTTTGAAATGCCGGTGCCAATCAGGAACAGCGTCACGGTGAGGCCGATCTTGCCCAGACGATTCAGCACCGGATACGCGAAGTGCCCGGCCGGCAGGTATGTGTTTGCCATGGCCGCCAGACAGAACAGGCCAATGAACCACGGCCATTGAATTTTGGCCTTACCTTTTTGCGCCATCGAAATCGCCACTGACACGGGAACAATCCAAAGCGCGCGCGCCAGTTTTACCGTGGTGCCAACCGAGAGCGCCACCGCGCCGTATTTCGCGGCTGCCCCCACCACCGAACTCGTATCATGAATGGCCAGCGCCGACCAAAGGCCGAATTGGGTTTGTGTAAGGTGCAGGGCCAATCCGAGCGCCGGGAACGTGAACAACGCAATCGAATTCAACACAAAAACAGTGCCTAACGAAACCGCCATCTCCTCTTCGCTGGCGTTGGTGATGGGCCCCACGGCGGCGATGGCGCTTCCTCCGCAAATAGCGGTTCCCGCGGTGATTAGAAATGAGGATTTCTTGCTCACATGCAGCAGGCTGCCCAAACTTAATCCAACCAACATGGCTGCTGTAATGCTGAACGCTGTATAGACAAATCCCGTGCGACCCACCTTGATGACTTCGGCCAAATTCATCCCAAAGCCCAGGCCCACTACCGACGCCTGCAACAGAAACTTCGAGAGTCGCTTGGCGCCGAGGTCGTAAGGATGCGCAAATGTGAAGCCGTAAATAATCCCCAGCGTCAACGCCGCAGGCGACGAAATCAAACCAGTTGCGGTCACCATCAGCGCGACCAGAAACACACTCTTGCTCATTCATCGAGTGTGGTCTCGGATGTAGCTCGACGTCCAAGTAGAAGTTCTTATGTGCGATTTGCACCGCTTATGAGCCCCGGTCCTACGACTCCTGGCCGATATTTTTGAGTTCCAGCGCAAACCGCCGAAACGCTCCCGGCGGACCTTGCAGTTCGGGGCCGGCTAGAAACGCCAGCGTCAATTGCCGGGAAATCCGCAGGCCGGCGACATCGACGATCTTCAACATCCCCAGACGAACTTCGTTGCCAATCGCCCAACGAGAGACAAATCCGATACCCAACCCCGATTCGACCGCGGACTTAATCGCTTCGGTCGAATCAAGCTCCATCGAGATAGTCAATTGCTTGAGCTTAATGCCGCACTTCTGAAGGGCCACTTCAATCACCTCACGCGAACCCGATCCATGCTCGCGAAACAGCAGAGGAGCGCCAACCAGATGCTTACAGGAGATGGGCGACTGCTCGACCCATTCGTGACTGCGCGGAACGATCAGCACCAATTCATCGTCCAGAAACGGTTCAACTCGCACCTCGCGACGATGCGCCGGACCTTCGATCAGCCCCAGAGAAAACCTCTGCTCCAGCAATCCGGCGACGATTTGCTCGGTATTTCCGCTGCTCACCGACAAGTGAATCTTGGGATGTTCCTTGCGAAAAGCCTTGAGCATGCGCGGCAGTACATACTGCGAGATCGTCGTCGATACCCCGATCCGCAAATCTCCTGCTTCCTGGCCGCTCAGCGCCCCCAGCTTTTGTTCGACCTGTTCGAGCATCTTATCGATCCGCCGAACCTGCTGGAGCAGAACTTTCCCCGCCGCCGTTAGCACGACTTTAGTCCCCGTGCGGTCGAAAACTTGCAGCCCCAAGTCTTCCTCGAGGGCCTTAATTTGCTGAGTTACTGCAGGCTGAGTGAGGTAAAGTTCTTCGCCAGCTTTGCGGAAACTTGCATTCTCCGCTACCGCGCGGAAAACCTTCAGCCGGAAATTTTCCAGGTGAGCCACGCTCTGCATTATCTCCCAGGCGGCCGCAGGTCTCGCGGCTCAAACAACTGACTGTTGCCGAAATGCGCGCCAAATCGTCGAATATCGCTGCCAGAGCCGAATTATCACCGAATTCAGCGGTTCCAGCGTAGAATGATAAAAGGAGTCCTATGAAAAATACGATGTTCGTTGTCAAAGTGAACCGTTCAGGCAGCCTGGCGCCACAATACGTACAGCGTATTGACCGCACCCCCGTCCAGATGACGCCCAATCGAAAGCTGGCCTTGGTGATGGGAAGGTTCACGGCCGAGGACACCGCCGACTCCATCCGCAATTCGCGATGCAATCCCGAACTTATGTCGGTACTGGTTAGCCTCTAGATAGAGGTCGGTACTGCGGAAATAGAAAATGCCCGCAATTCTCGCGAATTGCGGGCATTCTTTCTTGGCTGTTTAGACAGCCTGAACGTTCTCTGCTTGCCAGCCTTTGGGGCCCTTGGTCACGTCGAACTGCACGGTTTGGCCCTCTTGCAGGCTGCGGAAGCCGCCCGCCTGGATCGCCGAAAAATGCACAAAAACGTCTTCGCCATTTTGGCGGCTGATAAAGCCGTAGCCCTTGGCGTCGTTAAACCACTTCACTGTTCCTTGTTCTGCCATTGATGTTTCCTATTCCTATTTGTTTAGATTGTGCTGAGAAGAGTCGCTGCTGGTGAGAGTGGTGACGCTGGTTGGCGGTACCGGCTTTCAACTGCCTCTGAATCAAACTTAGCTGGACATAAGTATACCTGACTAAACCGGAGAAAGCTAACATTTCTTGCATCCCAGTTCAGCCCACAAGAGCTAACTTGCTTGGATTGTTGGAAATGCGTGGTGATTCCGGCTCTGTGCACATCCGGCTCGAGATGCGGAATCCCTGCTTCTTCACCGGACCGCATCCTCATTTTCCGTTGCCTCCATGTTTTCGCGCTCAGAGTCACGGAGCGGCAATGTTCATCTAAGACTGGCGGTGACGAGCCTACCATTCTGGCAAGCCGACAATCACGGCGCGTCGCTGAGGAAGTTCCTCATCCGATATTTCCGCCGCAAATTGCAACTCAAGTCCTCGGCGCTGGCATTCGAGAAACGCCGCATCGTTAAAGAAATAAACGATATCTCCACCAAACCGGTCCTTCATGCGCTTGCGTTCGTCCAGGTCGAAAGGACTAGCGGAATACACTTTCAGCTCCCTCGACTCGGCCAGGGCGGTGCCAAGCACGCGCTGAAACTCAAGCCCTCCGGACCGCACTTGCGCCATGGTGAGAGCGAGAACGTGGTAAGCCATAAGACTTAGTTTGCTACAACGGATGGCATGCTCGCCACTTTCCAGGCACCGGCTTCAGTTAGGAAAAACTTTTCACACTGTTGCGACGAGGTCAGACGGGCGTATACTGCGGCGGTTCGCGAAACCCTAACCGTTTCATGCGCGTCGTCTGTGGGAGGAAGATTTATGAAGCAGCTCTCTCGGCTCCCTGCATCGCCCTCCATTCTTTCTGAATCGCTTCATCGCCAGCTTCACTTGTATGCGTTGGCAGCCAGCACTGCTGGCGTGAGCGTTCTAGCGCTTGCTCGAGCATCTGAGGCGAAGATCATTTACACCAAGACCCACAAGGTAATCGGGCGGGATGGGGTTTATCCTCTGGACCTCAACCACGATGGAGTGGTCGACTTCCTCGTTCTGCAGGCGACTTCCGGATACCAGCCGTTCAACGCACTATTCGCCAAGGAAGCCGCAGGCAATGCCGTCCTCGGTTATCCCGGATTCGAGTCCGGGGTAAACTTTGCTTCTGCTTTAAAGCGCGGCGCGTGGATTGGTCCGCCTGCCAACCCCCGCCAGCGTTTCGTGACTGGGGGATTTCTGGGAGAAGGAATGGCTTCCTTCTTTGCCACCGATGGCGGCACCGTTTCAGCGGGTCCATGGGTCGGTGACAAGCGTGCGTACCTCGGACTTAAGTTCCAGGTCCACGGAACGACACATTACGGTTGGGCCCGTTTGAATGTTCGGGCCCATCCCAGATCGATCATCGCGACCTTGACGGAATACGCCTACGAAACTATCGCGAACAAGGGCATCGGCGCTGGCCAAACGCGGGAGGAATCCGGCGAATCACAACCCGTGACTGCCTCGACCACGCCGCGCGCTGCGTCTCTGGGCACCCTTGCCCTCGGGGCTCAGGACGTAGCTCGAAGGAGATAGAAAATGACCAGAGGTGCTCACTCCAACCTTTTTTCTCTGTTGGGCCGCCTGTTTTACCCGCAATTTTCTCGAAAGTTGTTCGTAGTCCTGTTCGCGGCCGTTGCGGCGGGTTCGTCAGCTCAAACCTATACCGTTCTCTACAACTTTGCCGGCCATGGTGATGTAGAAGCCCCGGACGGGATAGTCCAGGATAAACAAGGCAATCTTTATGGTACAGGAGGTGGTGGCGCTTTCAACTTCGGAAGTGTCTTCAAACTGGACACGCGAGGCAAAGAAACTCTCCTCTACAGTTTCGACGGCGCCGACGGATTGGGGCCGAATCCCGGCCTCATTCTTGATGCCAGGGGTGACCTCTATGGCACAACAAACTTCGGTGGAACAGAAGAAGGCGGGCGGTGCGAGTATGGCTGCGGAACGGTTTTTAAAGTGGATCAAGCCGGCAAAGAGAGTGTGCTCCATGCTTTCCCCGGGGGCAAAAAACCAGGGGATCCGTTCGGCATAGTGCGGGATCGCGCCGGCAATTTCTACGGCGTTTCGAGCGGAGCGAAATCCGGCGATGGATTCGTATTTGAACTTAGCCAGAGCGGCAAGTTCACAATTCTGTTCGCATTTGCGGGACAGGCCGACGGCTCTGGGCCCAACTCCCTGGTAATGTCCGGCAACGGCGTCCTATATGGCACCACCGCAGGAGGCGGAGACCTTTCCTGTAACAACAGCGGATTCGGCTGTGGAGTCGTCTTTGAATTAAACCGGGCGACGAACGGGGAGTGGTCAGAGACGGTTCTCTATAGTTTCACCGGCGAAGCCGACGGTTTGGATCCGGGTAGTTTGATTTCGGACGGAGCGGAGGGCTTTTTCGGTACCGCACAAGGCGGCACCTACGATTGCGGAGGCTACGGCTGCGGCCTCGCATTTACGGTGGACAAGACGGGGAATTTCGCGGTACTGCACGAGTTCATGGGACGCCCGACGGACGGAAACGGTCCCATCGCTCTGGCCAGCGCTGGGAACGGCAATCTCTATGGCGTTACCTCTGAAGGCGGATCTAACGACGAGGGCACGATCTTTAGTTTGGATCAAGCCGGTTACGAAACCATCCTCCACAGTTTTTCGGGAATTGATGGAGCATATCCCGAGACGATAATCCTGGGACAAGCTGGCAATCTTTATGGTGTTACATACGATGGCGGCGTAGGTGGCAGAGGCGTTGTATTTATGCTGACGCCCTAAATGGTTCGAACGCCGGTAAGCTCGCGGCTCTCACCTATATCTGGTAATCTTCCGCGAACAGCTCCTCGGGAACAATCTGGTTTGAGTCGCGTCCCTCGTCGATCGAAAGATCGGGTTCGGCGTCCAGCGTTTCGCAGCTATGTTTCTGGAATCTCTCACGCAGCTCGTGTACTTCGGTGGCCAGCTTGATAATCACATCCGAAAGCGGATCGCGGATTTCCTTGGGATCGCTAATCACCACTCGTTTGCCATCACGCAATACAATGTGCCCCGGCACTCCGACAATCGTCGAGTTTGCCGGGACATTTCGTAGAACAACCGATCCCGCGCCCACCCGGCAATGGTCGCCCACCGTGATGTTGCCGAGCAGTTTCGCTCCCGACCCAATCGTCACATCGTTGCCCACGGTAGGATGGCGCTTTCCTTTTTCTTTTCCCGTTCCGCCCAGCGTCACGCCCTGATAAATCGTCACATCATCGCCAACGATTGAGGTCTCGCCGATGACCACGCCCAGTCCGTGGTCGATGAACAAACGATGCCCGATCTGCGCCCCCGGATGGATTTCGATCCCGGTCAGCAGTCTTGAAACCTGCGACAAAAACCGCGCCGGGAAGCGCATCCCATGGCCCCACAGCCAATGATTGATCCGGTGCGCCCACAGAGCGTGCAGGCCCGGATAGCAGAGCAGTACCTCCGGATAAGAGCGCGCCGCCGGATCACTCTCAAAGACGGCCCGAATATCTTCCCTTACGGATTTAACAAACTCAATCATCTGCGCCTGCCGACGATCATACTTCAACCGCCTTGAGTTCTGAGGCCTCCTTGCGCAACTGCTCAAACAGGATGCTACTCAGATAACGCTCGCCGAAGCTGGGCAGCACCACGACAATCAACTTTCTCGCATTCTCAGGTCGCCGCCCAACTTCGAGCGCAGCCACCACCGCAGCCCCGGAAGAAATCCCCATCAGCAGGCCTTCTTCCTTCGCCAACCGACGCGCCATCACAATCGCGTCTTCACTCGATACCTTGATGATTTCGTCGATGTAGTCGGTGCGAAGAATGGCCGGAATGAAGCCCGCCCCGATCCCCTGGATCTTATGCGGCGAAGGCTTTCCTCCCGAAAGCACCGGGCTCTCGGTGGGCTCAACCGCAATCGCCTTAAAGCTGGGCTTTTTCGGACGAATGTATTCGCTGACTCCGGTGATTGTCCCTCCCGTGCCCACTCCCGAAATCAGAAAGTCGACTTTGCCGTCGGTGTCCTCCCAAATTTCAGGCCCGGTCGTCTCGCGATGGATTTTCGGGTTCGCCTCATTTGAGAACTGCTGCAACATGTATCCGTCAGGGGTCTGCTTCAGAATTTCTTCCGCCTTGGTGACTGCGCCCGGCATCCCCTTCGGTCCCGGCGTAAGGACGATTTCAGCCCCAAAGGCCTTCAATAGCACCCGGCGCTCCAGGCTCATCGTCTCCGGCATTGTCAAAATGAGCCTGTAGCCTTTTACCGCCGCCACGAACGCCAACCCAATTCCCGTGTTTCCGCTGGTCGGCTCAATCAACACCGTTTTACCCGGATGAACCTTGCCGGACCGCTCGGCATCTTCGATCATGCTCACGCCGATGCGGTCTTTCACGCTGGCGCACGGATTAAAGCTCTCCAGTTTTGCCGCGATGCGCGCCTGGCTTCCGGCCGTGACTTTATTGAGGTACACCAGCGGCGTATGCCCGATTAACTCCGTCACATCCTTCGCGATTTTCACCAATCAGCTCCTATGAATTCAGCCTTTTCATCTCGTCCGCCCTCTGACTTAATCTATACTAAACTAATAGACATTGCGAATTAAACCAACGTCCGGTCCCATCGCCAGCACATGAATAGGTATTACGCTTCGCCATAGCCATTCGACGGACGGAGCGCGATAATTCCTCATGTCCTTTTTGCGCTACTTGATGCTGCTCTCTTTGATGGTCTGGGTCGGCGGCTTGATCTTTTTTGCCTTCGTGGTCGCGCCCTCCGCCTTCGCTGTGCTACCTACGCGTCAGTTGGCTGGCAACGTCGTCGGCAGATCGATCGCCGGACTGCACTGGATGGCGATCGTCTCCGGACTCGTCTATCTGATCGCGTCTCTTCTTTATAGCCGGTTCTCGACTGGCGCAATGCATCTCTTCGCGGCACGCAACGTCCTCGTTATTCTGATGCTCGCGCTCACGCTGGTCTCGCAGTTCGGCATCATCCCGCGCATGGATACGCTACGCGCCTCCATGGGCGTCATCGATTCCGTCCCACTCGACAATCCCGCGCGCATCGCATTCGACGCGCTGCACATCTGGTCGACCAGAATCGAAGGCACCGTGCTGCTGCTGGGATTGGCATTGACTTACTTGACCGCGCAGCAACTGTCAGCCCGCTAGCCGGTAATACTGGTTCCGGCGAAGAGGCGGTCAGTTTCCTGTCGGGATTTTGAAAAAGCCATCCGGCGCGTACAACCGGATGTCAGTGCGCTTCGCAGCGCCGATATGGAGCTTATTCCATTCGATGGTCTTTACCTCGGATCCGGTATCCAGCGTCAGCAAGTAGTAGCTCTTGCAAGATAGCAACACTTTGTTGATGGCGTCACTTAGACCCTTTCCTGGGGTAAATACTTTGCCGCCCGTCGCTTGGGCAATTGGTTCAAGAGAAAATTCCTGGTTCTTGGCCCGATCCAGATCTGCTGTGACTATCGGGTAAACGCTTACCCCACTCTCATTCAATGCCTCAACCGCTTTTGCATATCTGATCGTGAAATCGTTATTGTCGAATCCACCGTATCGGCCGAACATCATTAGCTTTTGCGGATCGTCGAAGTAGAGAAAAGGGCTGCTCGTAAGCCATACGAGCGCTTTGCGTCCGGGAAGACTTTTTCCCTCCTTGGCGATCTTTTGAAGTGCTTCCAGCCTCTTCAATACGGCGTTACCAGGACTCCCCACGGATGTGCCGGGTCTGCACAATTTCTCTAATTCGGCGGCTTCTTCTACACCTTTGCTGTTCTCTGGCTTCACCAACGGTGCTGACGCAGAAATTTTGAGCTTTCCATTTAGAGAATGAGTATCGTCATCGACCTTTCGCAAAGCTGCGGCTAGTATTTCGGCAGGTGTGGCTGGACCTTGTATCGCTCTCAACCCATCGGCATCGAGTATCAACAGAGTGAACCGAATATGGTTGGATAGTGAGTCTGCCAGGAATTTCAACACCAAGTCTGAACTCGCGTCTCCCTCCGGATTCAAGTGGTCCGCAAGTAAGAACACGGGTTGATCACCTGGGCCCTTGCCCGTCGGCGGTAGAAGAAAAGGGCCCACATCCTCCAAGGTTTTGAGAGAGGATTGTTTGCGTCCGTTGTGGTCAGAGAAATCCTCAAGCCTCAAGCCTCGAATGGGGGATTCTGAAGCATCAATTGCAACAATGGGAATAACTACCTTCCGAGTTACACTTTGAGCATTTTGCTCCTGGGCTAAAGCCGAAAATGAAAGGATGACAAGCGAGATCCGCGCAAATATCAGCCCGAGCCATTGCGTTCTTTTCATTTCGTTACCTTTTCTTCCTTTCCCAGATACGTATCCAGGTAGGCCAGATACGCCGCAATCAGCCGGTAGCTGTCGTAGTAATCATCGATCTTGACCGCAGACATCGTGTCTTTGGCAGAGTGCAGGATTGGCCAAGTTTCCTGGGTCATCAGAGTGAATGGTAATGCGCGGAATATTGAACCTCTGCAAATGATTCGGAATCGGTGCTGCCCACCGCATCGACATTCATCACCGCGATCGGCAATTTATGCGAGGCGGCGACGCTGGCGAGCGCCTTCAGCAAGCGCCTTGTCGGCATGGCTCGCCCAGACCTTGGTGGGGTCCGACGCCCAGCGTATCCATGTTCACCATAGCGACTATTTTCGCGCGCTGCTCCGGCGTCAAGTGATGCACGTAGAAGTCCGATCCAACCATCCCCTTCTCTTCGCCCGTGAATCCGATAAAAAGATACGTGGAGTGGCGTGGCTGCGCATCCAGACTGTAATAAAGGCTCGGCAACAACGACGCACCACTCCAGTTGTCGACCACTCCATGTCCTTGGCTCACCTTGTCGGTATGCGCGCCCACCACAATAATTTGATCGGTCCTGCCCGGCAGCGTGCAGATGACGTTCGGCGGAAGTTTCCCTTTCACCGTCTGCTCGGAAAGCTTGTCGCCCGTACAACCCGATTCCTCAAATAACTTTTTGATCTCAGCTTCCCGAACGTCATTCTGGTCGACGACATCCTTGATACGATCCTCGATCACCGACCGCTCCAATTGCCGAAATTGTGTCTGTGCGGCGGCGCTAACGCTAAACAGGATTGTCAGCGCGAGGGGAAACACGGCGCGCTGGTGGCGGAAATTCACAGGAATCGGACTTTCCTAAGGCCCAGAATATCACCCTGCCGGTTCCCCAGCGTTTGGGTGATTTCGCACTCCTCATTTATCCTCGTAGACGGACGCAATCCTTTATATGTAATTTCCGCGACCCGAGGCCTCTCAGCCGCCGCAGCATCAGCCTGAGAGCTGATAGCTGACAGCTGATAGCTTACTTATATATGAAAACTGGAATCATTGGCCTGCCCCAGGTAGGCAAGACATCTCTGTTCCGCATTCTGACCAAGGCCAATCTCTCCGACCAGGCCTACGCCAACCCGCGCGAGGCCCACGTAGGAGTCGCGAAAGTGCCCGACGACCGCCTCGACCGTCTGGCCGCTCTTTACAGTCCGAAGAAGCTGACCCACGCCTCGGTCGAATACGTCGACGTCGGCGCCATTGGCCAGGAGGCGTTGAAGGAAAGCTCCTACATCGGCCATCTCCGCAACGTCGACGCTCTCGCCCACGTGCTGCGCGCTTTCGACGATCCGGCGGTGCCCCACGTCGGCCCCATCGATCCGCTGCGGGACATCAAGAATGTCGAGTTTGACCTGATGGTCAGCGACCTTGGCCAGATTGAAAAGCGCATGGAACGCCTCGAAAAAGACTTGAAGAAGATGCGCACTCCTGAGCTGGAGAAAGAATTCGAGCTGATGAAGAGCGCCAAAGCCCATCTTGAGACCGAGCGTCCGTTGCGCGAACTGGAGATGACGCCCGAAGACAAGAAACGCCTTCGCGGATTCATGTTCCTCAGCGAAAAACCGATCCTGTATGTCTTGAACGTGAACGAGAGTACGCAACTGGGCAAAGACTTGGAAGATGCCGTCACCAAATACAAGCTCAAGGAAGTTGCGTCGCGGCCCAATTCCGGAGCGGCCGCCATCTGCGGCAAAGTGGAAGCCGAACTCACGGAGATGGACGACGCCGAAGCCGCCGAATTTCTTTCCAGCTATGGTCTGACCGAGAGCGGTCTCTCTCGTGTCATCCGCACCACTTACACGCTGCTGGGATTGATCTCGTTCTTCACGGCGGGGGAAGACGAATGCCGCGCCTGGACCATTCCGGTGAAGACCCGTGCCCAGGAAGGCGCCGGGGCCATCCACTCCGACTTGCAAAAGCACTTCATCCGCGCCGAAACCATTCGCTGGGACCAGTTGCTGGAAGCCGGATCGGAAGCCAACGCCCGCGCCAAAGGCACACTGCGTCTCGAAGGCAAAGACTACATTGTCCAGGACGGCAACGTCATGCACATCCGCCACAGCGGATAAGAATTCCTTCGCGGACCAGACGTTCTCAAACAACCTTGCCCGTCGGGAGCTCATGCAGAAAACGGGCGCATCCATGAAGACGCGCCCGCCCCTTCAAAAGGTCACGCGGCATCGGCGAACGCCTACTGGGTCAGTAGGAAGCCCTTCTGGACGCCTTGTTGATAGCCTGGGCCATAGCCTCCGGTGATCGCACCGTGATTGTTGATGCCAAGTTCCAGCACCCAACCCGATTTGTGAGGATCGAACACCGTGATCTTGCCCTCTGGCGAGCGCACAAACCCGATGTAATCGGTGGGGCCTTTGCCGTCCAGGTAACCCCCGGTGATCAACCCGCTATCGTTGACCACGTAGCCCTGCGTGCCCTTCGATCCTTTGGGGTCGAAGGTCGTGATAGTCCCGTCCGCCGCCCGCACGAAGCCATGAAACACGCCTTTGGCATCCACATAGGTGCCGGTGATGACGCCCAGATTGTTGATACCCTGAGGCTGGGTTCGCGTCGATCCCGGCGCATCGAAGGTCGTGACCTTCCCGTCGGCTGCCCTCACGAAACCCTTCGTATCCGACTGCGAACCGAACTGGGCATAGCCTGTGATCACTCCCTTGTTATTGATGAACTGCGGCATGGTATCTGTCGCGCCCTGAACGTCTATGCTCGTAAACTTTCCCTTGGCCGAACGCAGAAATCCTTGAAATGGCCCGGTCAGGGTAGCCCAAGTCCCCACAATCACGCCCTTGTCGTTGATGCACACTGGCTCGGTCATAAATGCGCCCGGCGGATCGAACTCCGTGATCGTTCCGTCGGCCGCGCGCACATAACCGTGCTCATAAAAGGCGAACCACGTACCCGTAATGACGTTCTTGCTGTTAATGCTGTTGCCGAAGGTGTCTGTCGAGCCGGGGGCGTTGAAGATGGTAATCGTTCCGTCGGGCGCGCGTAGAATCCCGTGGTTCCGGTTGGCGGAATCCATGGTCCAACCGGCTATATAGCCTTGGTCGTTGATGCTGCCACCGGTAGTTTGAACGGCGTTCGGGACATCGAACGTCACATAGTGGCCCTGGGCGGTCGCGGAGCCGCTCAAGCCGACCGCGAAAAGCGCCAAGCAGAAAGCCAGGGTCGCAATTCTTCCAATCGCCGCCCTGTAACTCACAATTCGATCTTGCATGATTAATTCCTCCGGAATCTCATTTTTGACAACCTGAATTCGTTTCTTGATTTTCTTGCAGGTCCAGAAGGCCAAGACTCCACCGGGAACTGGTGGGCAACCCAATCTTACTCCGTCTCTAAGACGAACGATGCCTGCGTTCTACTAACACTTGTTGTCATTTGTTTTTTTGAGTCCATGGTCTTGCAAACCCGAAGTATTGGCTTTGAAAGGGATGGGCTTCAGCCCATCCGTAAGTGAAAGCAAATAGGGCGCGGCTCCACAGTCTGTTGAAAAATGCCGCGGCGATCCTCATTTGAAAGGGAACGGCTTCAGCCGTGCCGCCATGTCCCCAAAATCGATCCGGCTTCAGCCGCTGAGGGAATGCCAGTCGAACGGTTCTGGCTTTCGCAGTCCCTTATAGCGTTATCGCTAACGCGCTACACTAAACGCTCACCGATTTCAATCCCGCTACCCCCGAAATCAGTGCACATGAAAGAACTGGTCCAGCAAAAACATACACGCCACGCCCACAAACACCACAAGAGCCATTTTCACCCCCGGCTCTTTATTCACTTCCGGAATCAAATCTGACGCGGCCACATAGATCGTTACTCCCGCTGATAGGGGCAAGCCAAACCCCACCTCGTGCCGGAACAGCGCCATCGTCATGACTCCCGCCAAGGTCGTGACCCCCAAAATGATCGATGCTCCCCACGCAATTCCCCGGCTTCGCCCGCTCGCCAGCATCACTGACGAGATGGTGAATCCTTCAGGAATTTTGTGCAGAAAAATCGCGGTAAAAATGATCCATCCCAGCCAATTCGACACGATGAAGCCCGACGCAATCGCGATCCCGTCGAAGAACGTATGAATCGTCAAGCCGATCAGAATGGAATAGCTTTTGTGCGAATGCACAAATTCGTCTTTGTGCGTCTCTTCGCCGAAGTGAAAATGCGGCGTGACCGTGTGCTCAAAAAAATGTATGAGCAGATATCCGAACAGAATCAGGAATCCCGCGCTGTGGCCTCGCAATGCCACACTCTCCGGGACCATTTCCACCAGCGCCGTCGCCAGCATGAAGCCCGCGCCCAAAGCGACAAAATACTTAAGGTAGGCGCGCTCCCAGCGTCGCTGCACAATAATTGCGCCACCAAAAATGTTGGCAGCGGCCGCCGTCAAGCCCAACAGCAGGCTGGTAAGTATGGGATTCATGCGAGCGAGCAGAATACCAGTACGGATGGCCAGCGGCTAGGGAATCTCTGATTGACCGTGGCCTTGTCATTCCGAACCCGTTCTCGGGGTGAGGAATCTGCTTCAACATTGTCATGCCGGGGGGGTACTACTACTCCACGGTGTGCTTTGCCGTATACCCTTCGCGGGCGATAATGTCGTACTTCACGTCTTTGCCCTTCTGGTCTTTCACCTTTAACGGGCCGCCTTCAGGCCCCACAACTTCGACTTTCAATTTGCGGTAGCTGCCGTCGAGTTTGGCATTTGTGGGATGGTAACTGATCTCGTACTGGTGCCGGATGTCGCCCGCGATGTCCTTAAATACCTCGGGATATTCCGCCTGAAAGCGCGGCTGATAAAACCTTCCGCCGGTCAGCTTGGCAAAGTTCCGCATCTGATTGTCGGCTTGCAGGTAATCCATCTCGCTGATGGGAATCCCCAGCCCATGCGAGGCCGCCCGGCCGTACGCTTCCGATCGCTCGCGGGCAATCCATCCGATGCTGATGGGAAAGATCGTCACGTCTTTCGTCGTTTTGATCTTCTTGGTGATCTGGTCGAGATTGATCTTGCTGAAGCTGTCAAAGCCGGTACTGATCAGAATGACGTACTTGTGGCCCTCGACGCGGTCCGCTCGATCCAGCGTGTCATAAAGCGCATCGAACAGGTTCGTTTCCGCGAAGCCCGGTATGCGCAACTGGTTCAGTGCACCGTTAATCGCGGCCTTGTCCTGGGTAAAATCCACCAGAATCTGTGGCTTCATGTCGTAATACGCCACCGCAACCCAATCGTCCTTCTTCAGCGACTGCGCAAAGTAGTAGGACGCATTCAGCGCGTCGATGATAAAGGCATAGTTCGTCGAGGCAAACTCCACCAGCAACACTGCCGTAATCGGGGCGTCCTGGATCGTAAAGTTCGTGATCGCCTGCGGCACGCCATCTTCGTAAATCTTGAAATTTTCTTTCTGCAGCGTAGAAACGAACTGCCCATCCTTGGTGACAACCATGGTCGGGATCGTCACCATGGGAACTTCCACATGGATGGAATAATCCGGCATCCCCTCTATTTTCTTGGGCTTGGTCGGCGGAGGCGGTGGTGGAGGCTCGTCCTTTTTCTTGGGAACCACGTAAGGACCCACGTCTCCCTGGGGCCCGCCGGACTCGGCAGGCGCTGGCTGCCCATTCTGAGGAGTCTGCGACTGATCTTGCGCCCACACCGGCACGCTCGCCACTAAAACTGCCGCCATGCAAGCCACCGTAACCACGTGCAACCAAAAATCTCGCCGGTCGCGTCCTAACGTGTAGTTCCATGTAGAAGAAAACATTGGATTCCTCAAAATCCCCTTGCTAGTATAGACGCAAGGCTTCGCGATTGGGATGTTTGCTCGGCTTCAGCTACTCCTCTCCTACCTGGCAACTGTAGATTAGCCGCGAAGTGTAACTTCTTGAGGGCCGGCAGCGGTCCTCGTTAGGAACATTCAGTAATGAGACGAGCTGTTCTCGCCCTCGGTCTACTCTGCCTCCTGTTGCCCCCGATTGCGCTCGCGCAAACCACCAAAGCGGTTGAAACCATTCCCGTCAACCAGATCCATGCCGGAATGAAAGGCATCGCCCTCACCGTGTTTCAAGGCACCAAGCCTGAGGCCATGGAGGTGGAAGTCCTCGGTATTCTCAAAAATTCCAACGGTCCCAAAGGCGACGTAATTCTCGTCCGCCTAGGAGGCGCCAAGGTCGAATACACCGGTGTGGTCGCTGGCATGAGCGGAAGCCCGGTTTATCTGGACGGCAAGCTCGCCGGCGCGGTCGCCTTCCGCATCGGAGAATTCTCCAAAGAGCCTATCGCCGGAGTCACTCCCATCGCCGAAATGCTCGAGATCAGCGCCCTTGACCATTCTCCAGCGCCAGCGCCGCTACAGGCCAAGTCGCAGGTCAACGAGCCCAGCCGAACCGCGACCCCAGGCATCGCTGAAGTTCCCAGCGCCAATTTCGCAAATTACCTCAAGCCCATCGAAACGCCATTAGTCTTCTCCGGATTCTCCGAGGACGCGGTTAAGATGTTCGCGCCGCAATTCGCCTCCGCCGGAATTATTCCCGTAATGGGAATCGGCTCAGTCAGCGACGCCAAACAGCCCGAACCGATGGAGCCCGGCTCTGCCGTCAGTGCCATCCTGGTCCGCGGCGACATGGACATCGCCGCCACCTGCACCGTCACTTACATGGACGCCGCCCACCTGCTCGCCTGCGGCCATCCCCTCATGCAGTTCGGCAGTGTCGACCTGCCCATGACCAAAGCGCAGGTTTTGGCAACTCTGCCCTCGCCGCTGAACGCCTTCAAAATCGTCAACGCCACCGAGGCCGTGGGTGCTTTTGTGCAGGACCGTCATAACGGGATCTTGGGAGAATTCGGCCGCAAGCCGGAGATGATTCCGGTGACCCTCACCATCCATAGCGAAACCGCCGATAAGCAATTCCACTACGAAGTGCTGAACAACGCCCACTTAAGTCCGGTCGCCATGATGGCCACTGTTTTCAATGCTTTGCACGGCGTCAACGAGTACGGCGAAGAAACCACCTACCATCTCCACGGACGCATCAGCGTCGACGGCTACCCTGACGTCACCATCCAGAACATGTTTGCCTCAACCGAAGGGAGCCAGCCCGGCGCCATGCTGGCCGCGGCATCTCTGGGCGAACGCTTTGGCAGGATTTACGACAATCCCTACAGCATCCCCGCCATTCACGCCGTGAATTTGGACTTCGACGTGGTCCACGACCGCCGCTGGGCCCGCCTGGAAAGTGCGCGCACCGACCTCACCGAAGCCCGCCCCGGCGATGACATTTCCATCGAAGCCATGCTGCGGCCCTATCGCGGCGAAGGCATCGTGGAACATATTCCCATCCACATTCCAACCTCAACTTCCAAAGGCCCGCTGCGTATCCTGGTCAGCGACGGAGACACGCTCGACCGTCTGCGCCACGGATCGTCGCTCGCCCGCAAGCTTGACCTCGCCGCCACCATCGCCTATCTCAACAAAGAGCACGGCAACAACCGCGTCTATGTCTCGCTGCTCGAAGCCGATCCGCAAGCCATGATCGCCGACAAAGTCATGCCCGCCCTCCCACTATCCGTAATGAATGTAATGGACGGCATGCGCGGCACGCAGGACATGATCGTCTCCAACGAGTCCTCGGTAAACGAAGCCTCCACCTCGCCGCTGGACTACGTCGTGGCCGGCGCGCAAGTATTGACCATTAACGTCAGATAGCAGTGCTGTCCGATTCGCTTTAGCTAAAGGCCAAGAGCTTAAGAGCCAACAACGTTCCCGCAGACGCCAGGCAACCCCGACACCCCATTCGCTCATCCGGTCATTAGGTCCGGTAGATTCATACTCGCGTCCGATGCCGGTTGCCGGCAAGAAAACTTTCAATGTTCACACAGCCAGTATTTTGGCCCTGGTTTGCCGGGCTGGTCTTCATTACCGTCGGCTTGGTAGCTTTCCGTAAAAAATTCATGGCGGCCCGCGGCCTGGACAAGCTAATCGTCCTGGGCCCAGTTTTTGTTGCCGCGCCGCTCGCCGTCTTCGCCGCCGACCATTTCACCGCGCCGCACGACATCATGCAGATGGTCCCGGACTATATGCCGGCGCGCCTGTTCTGGGCATACTTCGTCGGCTGTGCACTGCTGGCCACTGCCACCAGTCTGATCGCGATGAAATGCGTGCGCCTTTCAAGCACGCTGCTTGGCATAATGTTTCTTCTGTTCGTTCTCATGATGGACCTGCCCGCCGCCATCGCGGATCCGCGGACCCGGCTCACCTGGAACCTCGTGCTCAGAGAATCCGCCTACGCTGGGGGCGCGTGGGCCCTTGCTGGCAGCCTGGGCCGGGAATCGCAGACTGGAAAGCCGAATTGGATGGTCCTGATTGGCCGCATCACTCTGGCGATTGCATCCATCTTCTACGGCGTCCAGCAGATCCTTCATCCCGAGCTCGCCCCAGGAGTTCCCGACGTCGATCTGACGCCGGCCTGGGCGCCGCTGCACTCGCTCTGGGGATACCCCGTCGGGACCTTGCTCCTGGTCGCAGGAGGCGCACTCCTGTTCAACAAATATCCTCGTACCGCCGCTGCCTCAATCGGGGGCGTGATGACGTTGCTCACTGTATTGCTCTACGTGCCGCTTCTGGCCCTAACTCGCGATCCAGCCCAGATGAATCGGGACATCAACATCGTCTTCGATACCTTATTTTTTGGCGGGATGGCGCTCCTGGTAGCCAGAGCCTGTAGGGCGGACACTCTTGTCCGCCGCCCTTGACTTTGCATTACTCTGTGTGCCCCTGCGGTTAATGCCTTTCGGTGGCGCTCAATCAGAAATTCCTTAACGGGATTTCAACTTTCAGAGACATTTATTTTACAAAAACAGGGACTTTTGTCTCCTTCCACTCACCTTGGCGACAGGGTATGCTCGGCAAGACACGGAGCCCATCCGGGTTCCGCGGACGCCGTCCGCCGGAGGATCAACCATGAAGGAGCGATCAAGGCGGCCCTTCGAACTCCCCGAATCACTGCAATGCCGAATCAACTCCTATGCTCTTGCAGCAAGTGCGGCGGGAGTGGGCATGCTGGCCTTGGCTCAACCTGCCGAAGCCAAGATTGTCTACCACAAGACGCACCTGGTGATTGCCGGGGCCGAGCGTTACAACCTGGACCTGAACCACGACAAGATCACGGACTTCAGCGTGGTGAACTTTTTCACGACGACTTGTCCGGACAGTTGTGTGCAGGTTCTCTATCTTAAGCCGGCCGCGGGAAACAGCGAAGTTGGATCGATCAAGAGTAACTTCCATTTCGCTGCCGCGATGAAGCAAGGCTCGGCGATTGGCCCCAAGGCGCATTTTCTTGCAGGCAGCGCCGTGATGCGGGAAGCGTTCAGCACGCAACCTTCAGCGGGTCCATGGAATGACGTAAAGAATCGCTACCTCGGATTCAAGTTCCATATCAAAGGGAAGATTCACTATGGCTGGGCCCGCCTCAACGTGACCGGCTCGGGACTCGGTACCATCGTGGCCACAATGACCGGCTACGCCTACGAGACAATCTCTGGCAAGACGATTGTCGCGGGAAAGACCGAAGGTACCCAACACAGTGTCGACGACCAACTCGGCACGCTCGGTGTACTGGCGCGTGGAAGGAAATAGCACGTGGCCCGATGTATAGCTTCGGCAGCACAGCCGGGCTCTTGTTCGCAAGGAGTACACAATCATGCCTCGTAAGAAATCGACTCTGTTCCTTGTTCTCTGGTTGATGGTCGCCACTGCCGCTTTGGCCGCGACCAAAGAGAAGGTGCTCCACAATTTCTGCGCAGCCCAGCTCTGTCCGGATGGCTCGAACCCGGTGTCGAGCCTGGTGATGGATGCCACGGGAAACCTGTATGGCGCAGCCGTCTATGGCGGCAATTCGAACTGCGTTCACGGCTGTGGAACGGTCTTCGAACTGGCGAGCGTAAACGGCAAGTGGGCCTACAAGGTGCTCCATCATTTTGAAAACAACGGCACAGACGGCTATTATCCCGCGGCAACTCTGGTCTTTGATGCAGCTGGCAATCTGTATGGCACAACAGCGCTGGGCGGCTCGTCCCTGGGAGGTACAGTCTTTGAGTTGATGCCGGCACCGGGCGGAAAGTGGAAAGAGAAAATACTCTACACCTTCTCAGACAGCGCGGAACCCCTCGCTCCGGTGGCCTTCGACGCGGCTGGAAACTTATATGGCACCACGTTTTATGGTGGGACCTTTGGCGATGGGACGGTGTTCAGTTTGGCCCCGGGCAAGAGCGGCACCTGGACCGAGAAGGTGCTGCACAACTTCGAATTCAACGACGTAGACGGTTTCAGTTCCCGCGCCGGAGTCGCCTTCGACAGTTCGGGGAACCTCTACGGTACTACCGTTCTTGGAGGCAAGGGATCCGGAACGGTCTTTGAAGAGAAGCGCGGCAAGAACGGCTCATGGAAAGAGAACGTGCTGTACAGCTTCTCCGGCGAGTCCGATGGGGGCCTTGCCACTGCTCCCCTGGTTTTTGATTCGTCGGGCAGTTTATACAGCACGACCCAGGCGGGCGGAGCCAGTGGTCTTGGCAACGTATTCAAACTGACCCGGAACGCTAAAGGAACGTGGGTCCTCACGACCCTGTACAGTTTTGAAAATGTGGACGGGGTCTATCCGCTGGGCGGCGTGATCTTCGATACCAGCGGAAATCTGTATGGCACGACCGACGAAGGTGGAGCATACAATTCCGGCGGCACCGTCTTCCAATTGACGCCGGGTAGCGGCGGCACGTGGACAGAAACCGTCGTGCATAGCTTCGGGGATGGTTCCGACGGTTCCAGTCCCGAGGCTGGCCTGGTCATGGATGGGTCCGGCAACTTCTACGGTACAACGAATGCCGGCGGTACCCACGGCTACGGGACGGTATTCGAGATGATATCGGCCCACTGATGTAAACTCGCCCATTTGCACGCTAACTTGGGCGCGTAATACTCGCGGACGGTCCCAGTGCGACTCGGCACCGGTCTGACCATCCGACAGCGCAGCTCATCCTCAACCCATGCCTCCAGCCGCCCGACTTTCCCCTCCGAGGCCGTAGACCTTCGTCGTGCTGTCTTTGCTTATCTGTCATCACGACGTTATGTTGCTCCGAACATGATGACGATATGTTCCACGTGGAACATTTCGCACATTCTGCCCATTTGCCGCGATTTTAGGCCTCACACATCAGCCATTCCCCGAATCGCAAGATCTGCCACGTATATTCTTTTTCGCCACGCAGGCGTTAAAAACCGACCGTCGTCCGCCCTCGCCACAAGCCCTGTGATACCCTGACTTTTTCCTTCCCAATCTGTCGATCGAGGTATGGAATTGCCCATTCGTCTTCGTAAATCATCATTCTTATTGGCTTTAACCCTGCTCTTCGCGTCCAGCGTGTTCGCTGGAGACACACGCACATGGGAGCAATCCAAGTTCGACGAACTCATCAAAGGCACCACCCAGGGCGTTGCCATTTCCAGCACCGGAGGCCTCGAACTCGCCCCAGCTTTCAAGGCGCTCAGCACCACCCCCTCGACCTACATCTGGGCCATCGTCGCGGACCGAGATGGCACCATTTACGCCGCCGCCGGATCGCCCGCCCGCGTCTATCGCATCACCCCCGACGGCAAGTCGATCGTCATCTTCGAGCCGCAGGAGCTGCAAGTCCAGGCCCTCGCCCTCGGCAAGAATGGAGCGATTTTCGCCGCCACTAATCCCGACGGCAAGATTTACAGGATCGAACACACCGGCAAGCCGGCCGCGCAGAAAGATGCCACCAAAAAAGACACCGAGCAGAAATCGGCCGTCGACCCAGAATGGAGCTCGTCGGTTTATTTCAATCCCGATACCAAGTACATTTGGGACCTGAAACTTGACGACGCGGGCAATCTTTACGCCGCTACCGGCGACCACGGACAGATATTCCGCGTGACACCCAAAGCCGAGCATTCCATCTTCTTTCAGAGCGACGAAGCCCACATCCGTGTTCTCGCTTTCGATCTGAAAGGCAATCTGATTGCCGGCTCCGACGGCAGCGGGTTGATCTATCGCATCTCGCCCAGCGGCGAAGCCTTCGTTCTGTACAGCGCACCCAAGAAGGAAATCACCGCGCTAGCCATCGCCAAGTCCGGCGACATCTATGCCGCGGGCGCCGGCGAGAAACGCGTTGCCACCCCGACGCCCGGTTTCCCGCCGCAGCCCGCTTCGTCACCCGTGCCCGGCGGGGCACCGGGGCAGATGTCGATCAACATCTCTGGCGCGACTGCGCCCGCGGGTCTGGCCACGCCCATCATCAACTTCCTGGGCGCAAACGCCACTTCCGCTGGCGGTTCGGAGATTTACAAGATCGCTTCCGACGGCTCTCCTACACGCGTGTGGAGTTCGCGGGAAGACATGGTCTACGCCCTCGCCTTCGATCCCTACGGAGGTTTGCTGGCCGGGACCGGGAATCGAGGACACGTCTTCGCCATCAGCAGAGAAGACCGCTTCACTGACTTGCTGAAGGCCAGCGCCAGCCAGGTCACGGCCTTCGCGCCTGCGCCAAACGGCGGCCTCTATGCCTCGACCAGCAATCTGGGAAAATTGTTCCTGATCGGCGCCGCGCCTGCGTCTGAAGGCTCCTACGAAAGCGACGTCTTCGACGCGCACATTTTTTCCCGCTGGGGACGCGCCGATACACGCGCCTCCGGCAACGTTGAGCTTCTGGCACGCAGCGGCAACGTCGATAATCCCGACCGCAACTGGAGCGTGTGGAAAAAAGTTGATCTCGCAAAAGATGCGCGCATCGACGCCCCCGCAGCCCGCTTCATCCAATGGAAGGCTGTGCTGCACGCCGGCAATCCTCCACCACGCGTCGAGAGCGTCCTGGTAAATTATCTGCCGAAAAATGTCGCCCCCGATTTCGATGATGTGTCGGTGCAAGTCGGAGTGCGTTACACTCCTATTCCAAAAATTCCAGGCCAGGAGCAGGTTGTCTCGTCCAGCGGCGCTACCGTCCACTTCGACACCCCGCCGCCATCAAGCCGCGATCACGATTCCATCGGTGTCCGCTGGAGCGTGCATGATGACAACGACGATCAACTGGTTTACTCGGTCTACTATCGCGGCGATGGCGAGAATCGCTGGCTGCTGCTCAAAGATAATCTGAGCGACAAGTTCTACTCGTTTGACGCGTCGCTTCTACCCGACGGCGGATATACCATTCGCGTCGTGGCGTCGGACGCGCCTTCGCACTCTCCCGGTGAGGCGCTCACCGCGCAAAAAGAAAGCAGCCGCTTCGAAGTGGACACTACGCCGCCGCAGATCGAGGACCTGAAGGCCGCCATGGAAGGCGATCAATTCCACGTCACATTCAAAGCGGTCGATGGATTTTCAGCGATCAAGCGCGCCGAATATTCCGTGGATGCGGACGACTGGAAATTTGTGGGGCCGGTCGGTGGGCTTTCAGATTCGAAAACTGAAAACTACGACTTCCGGGTGGCGATGCCCGGCCTGCTCCAAGAAATGGGTCCGGCCGCGCCGCACGCCGATCCCTCAGCCGCCGGCAAGAATGCGGCACCCGTGCCCCTAGACCATGTGGTTGTGGTCCGCGTCTACGATCGCTACGACAACATGGTCTCAGCCAAGAGCGTGGTTCGAGCTAAATGAAGCTGCATAACAGATCGTCAACAGATCTGATAACTGCATTCTCTCTCGGCTGGTTGTATCGTCCGGCAGGCTTGTCCGTTATACGTCTTCTCAGGCGATCCATTCTGAGTAACTAGAACCGATCACCGAAATGATTTTGTGGAAGGGCACCGCTTTCAGCCGTGCCATATGGATCCCGGAGAATGAATTTGGGCTTCTCGACGGAGGTCCCACAGCGGCTGAAGCCGCGCGTCATTTATGCCGTCTGATCGTGCGGCTGGAAGCCGCACGCTTCCACGGTAGATACCGGTACCAACTAATTCGTCCAGACCACGCGGGACTTCTTCATTGCCTCGTGCTCCTGCTTCAGAACGCGGGCCGAGTCCCCGAGCGGCACTTCGTGGAACTGTAGCGGTGCTTCTGACAGAGGCATCTCGCCGTGACCCACCAGAACGCCATTCGATCCCAGCAGGTTTTGTTCCGAGCCCATTGAGTACGCCGTAGCTTGACTGGGATGGTCGACCGGCTGATATGACCGGGTAAACGAAGAACCCGTAAGCGTCGCCTGTCCGAAGGCGCCCGTCGCAAACAACATGCACATCACCGCGCAAACAATAAGGAATGTCGCTTTCATCGCATTGATCTCCAAATACACGGCGTGAATGGAAGCTCCGCCAGTGCCATATTTTGGCACCGACCTGATAGGTGCAAGCCCCATACCAAACCAACTCCGGCTGGAATCTTGCCTTTGCGTGGCGGTTCGCGCCCGTCGGACTAATCTCTTGCACATATTGTGTAAAAAAAGGTTTGAAACTTTGCCCGGCAGAAAGCGCGAGGCGGCCGGGGGCACCTCGCCAAAAGCCTTGCTGGGCAAAGAGTTCCTAGTCTCTCAGGGGCTCGATTTCAAAGCTGGTCAGCTTGTCGGCATTGCGTAGTTCGGGAAAGCCCCACGCCCAAATTCCGATGACCACCAGCGTCCCGATCCCTCCTAAAACCACCGACGGGACGGTGCCAAACCAATGTGCTGTCAGGCCGGATTCGAACTCCCCCAACTGGTTCGAGGCGCCAATAAACAGCATGTCGACAGCGTTCACGCGGCCGCGCATCTCATCCGGGGTGGCAACCTGAATCAGCGTCCCGCGAATGATCACGCTGACCATGTCGGACGCGCCCACCAGGAACAGAGCAATCAACGACAGGACCAGGCTGTGCGAAATGCCGAATACAATGGTAAAAACGCCGAAACCCGCTACGCATAAAAGCATGGTAAGCCCGGCGCGGCCTTTTAGCGGACGATGTGCCATAGCGATTGCCATCGCCGCTGCACCGACTCCTGGAGCGCTACGCAACAGCCCCAACCCCCAGGGCCCGGTATGCAGAATTTCCCGGGCATACACCGGCAGCAATGCCACGGCGCCGCCCAGCAAGACAGCGAATAAGTCCAGGGTGATGGAGCCTAAAACTACTTTCTGCCGCCAGATGTAGGTGAAGCCCGCCAGCACGCTCTTCAAATTGATCGGAGGGGACTGGCGCTTTCGGGAGGATGGCTTGACCCATCGCATGGAGACGACGGCCACTACAGCCACCGTCGCGCCTGTCGCATATACGGCGGCTGGCCCGTGAAACAGCGCGTACAACACGCCGCCCACCGATGGTCCCAGGATCGTCGCTCCCTGAAACACGCTGGAGTGCCACGCGACAGCATTTTGAAAATGCTCTTCTGGGACCAACTGCGGAAGGAGCGCGCGGCTTGCCGGAAAATTGAAAGTTCGAACAATCCCCAACAGCACAAGGACCAAATAGATGGCGCGGATTGTCGCGCCGCGCAGGGATATTGTCAGCAGCAGAGCTGAGCAGACTGCAAACCCCGCATAACAACACATTAATAGTTTGCGACGGTCAAAGTGGTCCGTGGCATGTCCGGAGGGCAGAAAGAGGACCACCCCCGGCAGGAATTGCGCCAATCCCACGTATCCCAGGTCCAGTGCGCGATGGGTCGTCTCGTAAACCTGCCAGCCCACGGCTACGGATTGCATCTCCAGCGCAATCACAATCAGAAATCGCGCGATTTCGTAGACGGTGAAATCCGGATAGGTGAACGCAATGCGGCCGGCGAGTCGGGGATCAACGGACGAAGCCATCCATATTTACTTTGCCACAAATCGCAGGAGGAGCGGACACCCTGGTCCGCTAAGAACTCTTGTTGGCATTTCTAACGGCGCACGCAATCATTGACCATCGCATCTCCACCCGTATAATCCGAAATCATAGCCAACGACCAACGACGAACGACCACCGACCACCTTTAGCTTTCCATGAACTTCGAACTCTTTATCGCGTCGCGTTATCTCCGCGCCAAGCGGCGGCAGGCGGTCATCGGAATCATCACTGCGATTTCAATCCTCGGAGTGGCCGCCGGCGTCGCGTCTCTTGTCATCGCTCTCGCGATCAACAACGGATTCCGCCAGGACCTGCAAGATCGCTTGCTCGGTTCCACGTCGCACGTAAATCTGCTGCGCATCCAAAGCGACGGCATTCAGGATTGGCGCGCATTGATGGACCGGCTCGCCAAGCAGCCGCATGTGGTCGCCGCGGCGCCCGCTATTTACGAGCAGGTCTTGATATCTCGCGGGCCGCGCGCTCGTGGAGCGGTTCTGAAAGGCCTGATTCCATCCGACGAACGCCGGGTCAGCGATCTGCTGAAGACCATCCAAAGCGGTTCTGCGGATGCGCTGAATGAACCGAGCGGCAACGCGGTCAATCCGGGTCAAGCTGCGAACTCCAGCGTCAACCTGCCGGCCAGCCAAGCGGACAAGAGTGTCCGCTCTGCCCCCGACGATCTCGCCGCAGTCCAGCAGCGCGTTTCGGCCATGCCGCCCATCATTCTCGGCAAGGATATGGCCGACGAACTCGGCGCCACGGTCGGCTCCATTGTTCTCGTGACAAGCCCGCAAGGTGAACTCACACCCTTCGGCATGGTCCCCAAATACATTCGTTTTCGCGTTGCCGGAATTTTCAACTCTGGCTTTTACGACTACGACAGCGCCTGGGCC
The DNA here is from genome assembly GCA_963700175.1 of Terriglobales bacterium. Classification (GTDB taxonomy): domain Bacteria; phylum Acidobacteriota; class Terriglobia; order Terriglobales; family Acidobacteriaceae; genus DASVWZ01. The sequence goes on along the minus strand of CAVOWN010000015.1, from coordinate 989,795 downwards.
TTCACCCGCCTTAGCGACTCCCAGCAGCTCTTTGGATTAGGCAATGTCATCTCCGTCCTCGAATTCAAGGTTGACGACATTTACCAAGCCGCGCAAATCGCCCAGCAACTCGAGCAGGCTGCCGGCAAAGGCTTCATGGCCACCAACTGGATGGAGCAGAACAAGGCTATCTTCCGCGCCTTGCGCCTGGAGCGCCTCGTCACCTTCATCACCATCGGGCTGATCGTTTTCGTGGCCGCGTTGAACATCCTGATCTCGCTGATCATGATGGTGATGGAGAAGACCCGTGACATCGCCGTCTTAATGTCGATGGGCACCCGCAAAAGTCAGGTGCGGCGCATCTTCATTTTTCAAGGTCTGCTGATCGGCGTCCTCGGCACCGCGATCGGTTTGGTGCTGGGCTATGCGCTTTCCTGGGTCGGCGGTCATTACCATATTCTTTCCCTCGCACCGGAGGTTTACTCCATCGATTACGTTCCGTTCGCGCCGCGCGCCGCGGATGGCATTCTGGTTGCCTTGGTGGCCATTGCCGTCTCGCTGGTCGCGACCGTTTATCCTTCATGGTCCGCCGCCCGGATTCTTCCTGCGGAAGCGCTGCGGTACGAATAACCTACCGCCGCTTTAACAATTCCCTGACCGGCTGGTGACACTTCATCGCGGCGGTTGCTTCAGAATCTAAGTGGGGTTGGAATGGGGAGCGCGGCGGGATCCCTGGGTGACCATTGTCACATCCGGTTTGTCGCGAATTGAAGTACAGTTTCTTCCAGGAGGCTTCTCGGACGAAACCGGGAACAACCGCCTGCTTCTCGTGTTCTAATTGGTAGATGCAAGGACAAGCGACAGGCAACCAGCCCGGTGCAATCGCTGGCCTGAGCCGAGGAGCGCACTGATTGCATCTAAGTAACGAGGCCATTTTAAGGGCGGAAGCCTTAAAGAAGGTTTTTCGCTCGGGCAAGTCAGATCTGGTGCTCTTTGAAAACTTATCGTTCCAAGTAGCGAAAGGCGAGATGCTCGCCATCGTCGGCGAGTCGGGCGCGGGAAAGAGTACTTTGTTGCACATTTTGGGTGCTCTCGATCGCGCATCCGAAGGTGATGTTTTTTGCATCAATTCGCAGTTGCGCTCGCTCACGGAGAATGCCGCCGCCGATTTTCGTAACCGCGAAATCGGCTTCGTCTGGCAGTTCCATTATCTGCTGCCGGAATTCACCGCGGCGGAGAACGTGGCTATGCCTCTGTTGTTGCGTGGCGGACCGCAAAAGGATGCGCTGGCAGAAGCTGCCCGCTGGCTTAACGAAGTTGGACTTGGGCCGCGCTCGCATCACCGTGCAGGCGAACTTTCCGGCGGTGAGCAGCAGCGTGTAGCGCTGGCCCGGGCCTTGATTACGCGTCCTCAGGTGCTGTTGGCCGACGAGCCTACCGGAGACCTTGATACGCGAACCGCGGATTCGATTTTTGAATTGATCGCCAAGTTACATCGCGACTATCAATTGACCTCTCTGATCGCTACTCACAATTTCGCTTTCGCCCGTCGCTGCCACCGCGTACTGAGATTGCAGAACGGACGCATCGAAGAGGTGGAACCAAAGTCGCTTACCGCATAGCACGTCGAGGTGATTGACTTTTATGAGACGACGTGCCGGAATGGTACTAACAAACAGGGCCCCGCAACCCCAGGGCACAAAAGTTGCAAGTGGTTGCGGACAAACGTACAACCGGCGTTAAGGGGAGCATGGCTCGACCCGCGAGTGCATCATAAATAAGGAGTTGAGTCGTGGCATCCGGATTGCATCATGAAATGAGGGCCAAGGAGTTCCGTCGAGTGGCCGCTTCAAGCGGCTCCGTTTCCCGACGCGAATTCAGGGGGTAGGGTCATATGTTTGAACGTTATACAGAGAAAGCAAGGCGTGTCATTTTCTTCGCGCGTTATGAAGCCAGCCAGTTCGGCTCGCCCTATATTGAGACTGAACATCTGCTCTTAGGGCTTCTGCGCGAAGACAAAGCCCTGACCAACCGCTTCTTGCGCTCTCATGCCTCGGTCGAGTCGATCCGAAAGCAGATCGAGGGTCACACCACCATTCGCGAGAAGGTCTCCACTTCCGTGGATCTCCCGCTAAGTAATGAATGCAAACGGGTTCTGGCCTATGCCGCCGAGGAAGCCGAGCGCCTTTCGCACAAGCACATTGGCACCGAGCACCTGCTATTGGGGCTGCTGCGGGAAGAAAAGTGCTTTGCCGCTGAGATTCTGCACGAGCGCGGCCTGCGACTTTCGACAATCAGAGAAGAGTTAGCTCGTACCAGCCAGGAAAAGGCCCAGCCGCAACGTCAACGCGAATCATCCCTGCTGAGCGAGTTTTCCCGCGATCTGACCCAGGCCGCCATGGACACCCAACTGGATCCGCTGGTCGGTCGCGACGGCGAACTCGAACGCGTCATCCAGATTCTGTGCCGCCGCACCAAGAACAATCCAGTGCTGATTGGCGAACCCGGCGTTGGAAAAACCGCCATCGTCGAAGGTTTGGCCCAGCGTATCGCGGACGGCGAAGTTCCGTCGTTTCTGGCCGACAAACGAATCCTGGCCCTCGATCTTTCCTTGATCGTCGCCGGCACCAAGTATCGTGGCCAGTTTGAAGAGCGTCTGAAGACCATCATGAAAGAGCTGATGGAATCGCAAAATTCCATCATCTTTATCGATGAGTTGCATACGCTGGTCGGAGCGGGCTCCGCGGAAGGTTCGCTCGACGCCGCCAACATCCTGAAGCCGGCGCTGTCTCGCGGAGAAATTCAGTGCATTGGAGCCACCACTCCCGGCGAGTACCGCAAGTCGATCGAGAAAGATCGCTCGCTGGAGCGCCGCTTTCAAGCAGTAAAAGTTCCGCCGCCGAACGAAGCCGACGCCACCAAGATTCTTTTTGGAATTAAAGACCGGTATGAGAAGTTCCACGCCGTCACTTACACCGACGACGCCATCAACTTCGCGGTTTCGCACTCCAACCGCTACATTCCCGACCGCTTCCTGCCCGACAAGGCGATTGATTTGGTCGACGAAGCCGGCGCCCGTGTGAAATTGCGCCAGACTTCGCTGCCCGAAGAACTCACCGAAGTCCAGAAGCGCATCAAATTCATCGTTCACCGTATGGAGAACGCCATCGCGAACCACGAGTTCGAGAAGGCGCGCTTCTACTCGGACGAAGAACGCAAGGAGCGCGAGAACCTGCGCGCCCTTCGCGAAAAATACCACCTCGATGAATCCTCCACCGGCGTTGTCGGTCGGGAGGACATCGAGGACGTGGTTTCGCGCTGGACCGGCGTTCCCGTTACCTCCATCAAAGAGGAAGAGACGCAGAAGCTACTCCGCATCGAAGAAGAGCTGCATAAGCGCATCATCTCGCAGGACAAATCCATCAGCGCCTTGGCTCGCGCTATTCGCCGCAGCCGCGCCGGACTGAAGAACCCGAACCGTCCCATCGGCTCGTTCCTGTTCCTGGGTCCGACTGGCGTCGGCAAAACCGAAGTCGCCCGAACTCTCGCTCATTTCATGTTCGGCAGCGAGAAGTCGCTGGTCCGCTTCGATATGTCCGAGTTCATGGAAAAGCATTCGGTCTCGAAGTTGATTGGCTCGCCTCCGGGATACGTTGGCTATGAAGAAGGTGGGCAGCTCACTGAGCGCGTGAAGCGTGCTCCTTATTCGGTCGTCCTGCTGGACGAAATCGAAAAGGCGCATCCCGACGTTTTCAATATCCTGCTTCAGGTGTTTGAAGACGGCCACCTCACCGACGGACTTGGCAATACCGTCGACTTCAAGAACACGGTCATTATTATGACCTCGAACATCGGGGCGCGGCACTTGCAACGTCGCGAGGGTCTCGGCTTCCAGTCGGGGAAAGAAGATATGATCGCGGCCAAAGTCGAAGACCTGGTCAAGAATGAAGTCAAGCGCACATTCAACCCGGAATTCCTCAACCGTCTGGACGAAATCATTCTCTTCCTGGCCCTGAGCGAGGCCGACCTGATCCAGATTCTCGAACTCATGGTCAGCCAACTCAACCAGAACCTGGCGCAGAAGTCGATCACCGTCACCGTGACCGACGAAGCCAAAAAGTGGATCCTGAGCCAGACGCTCACCGACCGCAGCTACGGCGCACGCCCGCTGCGCCGGGCGCTTCAGAAATATATTGAAGACCCGCTGTCGGAGGCGCTGATCCAAGGCACCATCACCACTCGTCCGGCGTTCATCGAGGTCTTCCTCGAAGGCAACAAGTTGTACTACCGTCCGGTGGACTCGGAGAAGACTACGGAAGGTGTGTTGCTGTACGAGAACTAAGAAGAGCCGTCTACTATCAGCATTCAGCCGTCAGCCGTCAGCGTAGAGCTGGCGGCTTTTGTTTGGTGTGCTGGACTTCGGAGCCTGGCATCGAGATTCTGATTTCAAGTTTGCCATCGGCTTACAAAGTCTAGGTTATCCCGGCACATGATGCTATTCTCACCCAGTTAGGACTCAGCACAATGCTGACACAATCCGAAGCCGATCAGTTCATACAAATGGTTAAGCATTTTGTACACCCTCCGGCATCGATTTCCATTCCTCCGGGCGGAGACGACACGTATGAACTTGCCAGCCTTGATGACAGAGAAAGGTTTTTGCTGGATATTTGGCGAGGGACTCTTCGGCTGACCAAGCTTAAATTCCAGAACCGGGTGCGAACTGTCGTCGTGCTAGTCCGACTCGACATCGATGGAGCGCCTCACACAAATCCCGACGGAGAAAGGCTCTCGGGGACACACCTGCACTTGTTTAGAGAGGGTTACGACGATAGATGGGCCTATCCTATTGATCGAGCCAAGTTCACGATGCTGAGTGATCCCGGCGCTACATTCCAAGAGTTTTGCAGTTACTGCATGGTTGAATCGCCTCCACCAGTCCAAGGGGTCTTTGCGTGAACCGAGCCGAGTGCCAGAAACTGATTGACGGATACATCGGATGGCTCCGTCAGGGACTCTCCGTCGAAGAAGTGGGGGAGGCCTGCGAGTTGACCACGCCCTTTCTTGATCGCCACAATGATCATCTTCAGGTGTACGCCACGCGGCGAAATGGAAACATTATTCTGTCTGATGATGGGTATATTCTTTCCGACCTGCGAACAAGCGGTCTGGAATTGGACACGCCGAAGCGGAGGGCGGTCCTAGATGGCGTTCTTAAAGGCTTGGGCGTGCGCGCCGAAAGCGAACACCTACTGGTTGAAGCATCGGCCGCGAATCTTGGACAGCGATTGCATTCCCTAGTTCAAGCGATGCTTGCGATCAATGACATGTTCGTAATGGCTCAACCTAGGGTTGCTAGTTTCTTCTTTGAAGACGTTCGCAACTTTCTCGATAGCAATGATGTCCGATACACGCCCAGGGTAAAGCTCGCTGGGAAGAGTGGTTATGACCATGGCATAGACTTCCTAGTTCCCAAATCTCGAAAGCGCCCCGAGCGAATCCTGCAGGCGATCGCCGCTCCGAAGAAGGACAACATTTTCGCGTATCTTTGGACCCTGAGCGATACTCGATCGGCGCGTTCCGGAGAATTGGAGGCAGAGGCATACGCATTCTTAAACGACCAGGAGCAAACTGTTGGGGGCGATGTACTGGAGGCTCTGAATGCCTACGGAGTTGTCCCGGCTATATGGTCCCAGCGCGCTGACTATGTCAATGCGCTTGTTGATTAACCAGAAATGTCATTTGGTGAAAATCTGGATTCGGTCTTGGCATCGACTTTTGTTACCACGTCGGAGATCAAAGGGGTTGGCGCAGACCTAAGGCCCAATCCTCCACCTTCAATCCCCGAACCCGCCGAAACACCCGATCGTGCGTGACCAACACCGCATCGACTGCCAAGGCGTGCGCGGCGATCATTAAATCCAGGTTTCCCATCGGCTCTCCTTCTTTTTCTAAAACCGTGCGAATCGCCGCATAGCGCTGCGCGGCCTCGGAAGTCCACGGCAGCACTTCTACCCGCAGCAGAAACTCCTCCACTACCCGCTTAAGGGCGGTCGCCTCCGGACGCCTCGCCACGCCGAAGCGCAGTTCCGCTTCAGTCACCACCGAGATCCTGACCTCCGCCATAGGTACTTTCAGCAGGCGCTCGCGCACGCGGGGGAAGTTTCCTTTGATGATGTAGCTGACGGTGTTGGTATCGAGAAGGTAGTGGACAGCCATCTAGAATAATTTGCGCTTTTGCGGAGGCGCATCGTTACGATCGGAGAGGAAATCTTCAGGCACGTCGGTGGCCGCGAGAAGGCTGAAAAAATCTTTCCATGATTCCGGGCGCCGTGACAGGATCACGTCTCCAGTGGCCGGATCGCGGCGTACGAAGACCTCTGCGCCCTCAAAACGGTATTCCGAAGGCAGGCGGACAGCCTGACTGCGTCCGTTTCGGAAAAGCTTGGCGGTTCGCGGCATGCATAGATTATGGTATATACCATCCAGTGCTGTCAAGATCTCGTTCATTCACCCGAGACCCGGGCAAAACCAGCCGGCTTATAGGCTGGAATCGGTCAATTTTCCTTCCCCGTCATACCTCGTGATACGATATATAAATAATAATATCTACACACGATATAATTCGCCCCATGGATAAATCGCTCACCCAATCCGATTACGAAGCTTTGGCCGATCTACGATACCAGGTACGCCGCTTTCTCCACTTCAGCGAGAAAGCCGCCCGCAACGCCGGCCTCGAACCCCGTCAGCATCAGCTCATGCTCGCGCTCAAGGGCTTGCCCGGCGATGTGCGGCCTTTGGTCCGCGAGATGGCGGAACGGCTGCAAATCCAGCATCACAGCGCGGTCGAACTGGTGAACCGGCTCTCCCGCGGAGGCTATGTCCGCCGCCAGCGTGGTGGAGAAGATCGCCGCGAGGTCCTGCTCTCCTTGACTCCCAAGGGTGAAAAAGTTTTGCGTGAGCTCTCCTTGCATCATCGCGAAGAGCTTCGCCAGCACGGGCCGGAGTTAATCGCCGCCCTCAAGCGCTCCATGGGCCGGGAGCGCTGATATCAAAGCGCAATTCGTCCCCCGAAGGAAAGAAACACAATGTTGAAACCAAACGACAAACAAAATGCCCCCCCTGCAACGATCGCCGCCAGCGGCGCGCAAGTCGGAGACGTCCGCATCGCCGAACCCGCCCAGTTCCGCATGCTGCTGATCTCATTCTTCTCCGCCGTAATCGGCCTGCTCGCCGGTCTGATCGCATTCATCCTTTACAACCTGATCGGGCTATTCACCAACATCGCTTTCTACGGACGCTTCGTCGTCAATTTCACGAGTCCGCGCTTCAATCATCTCGGACTCTGGGTCATCCTCATCCCGGTCATCGGCGGCCTCATCGTCGGCGTCATGGCGAAATACGGATCGTCAAAGATCAAGGGCCACGGCATCCCCGAAGCCATGGAAGCGGTCATGGTCAACCGCAGCCGGATCCAGCCGCGGGTCGCGATTCTCAAGCCCATCTCCGCCGCTATCGCCATTGGCACCGGCGGGCCCTTCGGCGCCGAAGGCCCCATCATTCAAACCGGTGGCGCCATCGGATCGCTCGTCGGACAGGTCTTTCACACCACCGCCTCGGAGCGCAAAGTGCTGCTCGCCTGCGGCGCTGCGGCCGGAATGTCGGCCACCTTCAACACGCCCATTGCTGGAGTCATTCTCGCCATCGAACTGCTGCTCTTCGAATTCAAAGCGCGATCGTTTATTCCGCTGGTGATCGCAAGCACTCTGGCGACCGCAGTCCACATGCAACTTCTCGGCGTCGGACCCATGTTCAAAGTCACGCCCATGGACTTCGGCATCCCGCACGCACTGCCGTACTACCTGCTCCTCGGCGGAGTCTGCGGATTGGCCGCCGTCGGCTTCAGCAAGCTTCTCTACTGGACGGAAGATCAATTTGAAAAGCTGCCCATCGACGAATTGTGGTGGCCAGCTATCGGCGCGCTCGGGCTGGGCATTATTGGATACTTCGTGCCGCGCATTTTCGGCGTCGGCTACGACACCATCTCCGACATCCTCAACGCGAACCTGGCGTGGAAGCTCTTACTGATCGTCATGCTGGCCAAAGCGGTCGCGCTGGTCGTCTCGCTCGGCTCAGGGACCTCCGGCGGCCTGCTCGCCCCCATGTTCATGTCGAGCGCCGCGCTGGGCGGCGTCTACGCTATGGGCATCGACCGCCTTATCCCCGCCGCCAATCTTTCTCCCGGCGCATTCGCGCTGGTCGCCATGGGAGCAGTCTTCGGAGCGGCTTCGCGTGCGACTTTCTCATTCATCATTTTCGCCTTCGAAATTACTCGCGACTACAACGCTGTTCTCCCGCTCATGCTGGTCAGCGTTATCGCCGATGGCATCGCTATGTACTTCATGCCGCGCGCCTCCATCATGACGGAGAAGCTTGCCCGCCGCGGCCTGCATATTCATCAGGAGTACGAAGCCGACGTCCTGCAACAGCTTTCCGTCTCTGAAACCATGGAAAAAGACGCGCCCCAGGTGCCCGCCTCAATGACCATCGGAGAACTCTCCGACCGCATCGCCAAGCGCGATCCCGACGTCAGCGGTCATCAGGGTGTTCTCGTCGTCGACGAGGCCGGCAAACTCGCCGGGATCGTCACCCGCGGCGATCTGCTGCGCGCGCTCGATCGCGATCCCTCCGGCGCAATGACCGTGTTGGACGCGTCTTCAAAAAATCTGATCGTGACCTATCCCGACGAGCTTCTCCACGATGCCTCCTCCAAAATGCTGCGCAATAACATCGGACGCCTGCCGGTCGTTGAACGCAACGACTCCGCGACAAAATTGTCGGATATCTAGGAAGAAAAGGCGTGCTCGCCGCCCGCCTGCGCCGTCTCGACGAAGAACATGTACGCGAGCCCGGCTGGCTCAAGCGCAGAAAAAACTCAGAAGCTTCTTGAAATCCAAAGTAACGGTGTCAAGTCCGGGCCCATTGAGCAGGTGATTTTCCCTGTGCCCCTCTGTGTCCCCTGTGGTGAGGCCCTTTTTCCGCCGTGCTGTTGTTTAGATCTCGATGTAACCGAGTTCCCTACGGCTTTTCAGCGGCTGCGATCAACGGCTTCAACGCTCGCACTGAAACTCCCATGGTCCCTCCGGAGAATCCGTCGAGATAAGCGGCATTGACTCCGATCACTTTGCCACGCGAGTCAAACACTGGGCCGCCGCTTCCGCCGTGCGCCGTGGGTGCGTCATAAATCAGCTTGTCGCCGACGACATCGCCCAAGTGTCCACAGGTGGCCGACGGACGAATCAGCGAAAGCGCCGCCAACTCCGCAGCCGCTCCCTGATCGTCATGACGGTAGGCCAGCCGGTCATAAACCGCCGGCGGAGATTTCGCCACCATGCCCAGAATCCCCATCGGATAGCCGACTACTGAAACCAATTCTCCAGGCGTGGGCATCGCGTCTTCCAAAGGCAACGCCTGCAACCGTCGCACCGCATCCGAATCTTCAATCTCTGCGAGCGCCACATCCCCCTGCGCCGAAAGTCCCACCGGCGTCAGATTGACCGGCATGGCCAATCCCGGAAAGAACGCGACCAGCTTCTCCAGCTTCGGCACCGCGCCTTGCCGCAGCAGAAGCGCCGAATCCGGATCCTCATACCACGGCTCCGCCACATGACGATTTGTCGCCAGTAAGCGCTTCCCCACTACGAATCCCGTGCCTGAGATGCGCGCGTGCAACAAAGGCCGCCGCCCTTCATACCCAACACGATAGATGCCGAAGACGTAAGCGATCGAATTTCGATAACGGTTCAGCACCAGCGTCGGCATCGCCTGTTCTTGCGTAAGCTGGCGCACCTGGTCGTTAAGTGTACTGATCTGCGCCTGTAACTCGCTGGTTGGAGGTTGCGCCGGATAGTAGTGAATCAGCAGCCCAACGCTGACCACCAGAAATAGTCCCATCGCCGCATGAGCAGTCTGCTCCCACACCGTGCAGACCGGTTCCTCTTGCGGATGTAATCCACTCGGAGCTTGCGTCCTGGGGTCTTCGATTTCAGCCATGAGTGCGTCGCCGGCAGGCGCTGTGGGGGGGAAGACAGGCAAACCCGCCAACTACGATTCTCCGGCTTGCGGCCCGCGAATCATACGGTACGAAGGATGATGTACAGATGGGTACGGCAGTAACCGCCTAGGGCGGAGGCTGGAGTTTGCCAGCGCTTGGCGCGAATGTTTACCTGGGATTTTGTGGAAGGGCGTGGCTTTTAGCCGTGCCATTTAGGGCCAATAGAAACGAGGGCCTCAGCCCCCGAGGCCGGACAGCCTCACCGATAAACTGTTTATGAGGCCCGATTTTCACAACCTTCACGGATTTTCCACGCCCAGCCGTTTCGCCATTTCGTCATACAAAAAGCCTTCGCCTGCACGATAAGGCTGCACCCACTCTCCGTCGATGACGAACTGCGGGATCGCCCGCTTGCCAGTCTGTTTGACCACTTCTTCCGCCGCGCCCGGCGTCTTCTCAATATCAATTTCCGTGAATGGAATGTTGTGTTCCTGCAAAAAGCGCTTGGCCTCGCGACAATCCGGGCACCAGAAGGCGGAGTAGACGAGTAGCTGCATGCGTCTTAGAGTGCCCGGAATCCCCCGAAGTTTCAACTCCGTCCGAAATCACCTCGGACGAAACCGTGAGCCTTTCCTCTGTGTAACCTTGTGTTCCCTGTGGTGAAGCCTTCCCTGTGTAACCCTGTGTTCCCTGTGGTGAAGCCTTCCCTGTGTAACCCTGTGTTCCCTGTGGTGAAGCCTTCCCTGTGTTCCCTGTGGTGAACCGTTTCCGCCGACCGCGAACCAGCCCGCCCCTTAAACGCGCTCCAGCGCATGAATCGTCCGCTCATTCTGCACATTGCCGGTGTTTAGCGTGGATGCCGGCTCGAACAGCACTATCCAGCATTCTTCGTCGGCCACCGGCTTGTGCTCCACGCCCCGCGGCACCACGATGAATTCACCTTCTTCAATCCACACTTGCCGGTCGCGAAACTCCATGCGAAACCGCCCTTTCACCACCAGAAACATCTCATCTTCATTCTCATGGTGATGAAACACGAACTCGCCTTTCAGCTTGTCGAGCTTCACATGCTGCCCGTTCAGCTCCGCGGCAATGTAAGGCTTCCAATATTCGTGGATTTGCCCAAACTTTTGCGCAATATTAACTTTGTCCATCCCCACTCCTCCGATAAAGTTCGTCCTGCCCCGCTAAATAGATGCGCTTACCGCCAATTGGCTTCTCGGATTGCTCAATCCCACTCCCGCCGCCAGCGCCGAAACATTGCCACCACCGGCTGGATAGTTGGCATATAATTCGTGAGCCGACTTCGCCGCATGCCGCGCTGCTCTTGAACTTCGCGCAACGCACACGCGGATCATTCACCCTGGAGCTTACGATGAAACCTTTCCGATTTACCATTCACTTGGCCGCGCTGCTTATCGCCGGTTCGCTCCTGGCCGCCGCCGCCCCACCGAAACTGAAGTTCACCTTCAAAACCGTCGCCGTTCATGGAGCGCAAAGCACGCAGGTCTTCGGCATCAACAATGCCGGCGTCCTGGTCGGTTCCTATGTCGATAGTGGCGGCGTCCGTCACGGATTCCAACTCGCTTCCGGCAAGCTCACCAACATCGACGATCCCAACGGGTCTGATACCTATTGTTTCGCCATCAATAAGAGCGGCGCCATCGTCGGTTATTACGCGACCTCCAATCACACCGCCCAAGCCTTCCTGTACAGTGGCGGCAAGTTCGCCGACATCGCTCCATCCGGCGCCACCGGCTCACAAGCCCTCGGCATCAACGACGCCGGAGACGTCAACGGAAACTTCGGCGACTCCGCCGGTTCGCACGCCTTCCTGTACGACGGCTCCAAATACACCACTATCGATGTCCCTGGCGCGCTCGCCACCCTCGGCGGAGGCATCAACAACGCCAGCCTTCTTACTCTGGTGTGGATCGATTCCGAAGGCAACGCTGAGTCATCTCTTTACGACGGCAAGAAGTACACTACGATCGATATTCCGAAAGAAGAAAACTCCGACGCCGGCGCCATCAGCAATAAGAAAGATGTCGTCTATTCCTGGGAAGACGCCTCCGACGATTACGGCGCCGCGCTTCGTCACGCCGGCAAGTATTACAAGTTCACCGTGCCCAAGAGCGCGCGCACCTTCGGATACGGCATCAATGACAAAAACATCGTCGTCGGAACTTATGTCGACGCCAACGGCCTGACCAAAGGCTTCCAGGCGAAATATTGAAGTGCAACCGAAAGACTTGCAACAACTGAACCATGCTCCAATCTCTTGACCAATAGGAGGTACTACCATGACCAGCCGCAACTCCGCTCTCAAAATGATGGCCGTGACCCTGACTCTTTCTCTCGCAGCCATCGCGCAAGACGCACCCAAACTCACCTTCCAATACAAGACCATCGACGTCAAGAACGCTTCGCAGACACAGATTTTTGGCGTCGCCAACTCCGGAGCCATGGTCGGTACCTACATCGACAGCGCCGGAACGAGCCATGGCGTGCTTATTTCCAAAGGCAAAGCCACCAACATCGACAACCCCAGCGCTACCGCTGGCACTTTCTGCTATAACATGAATTCCAAGGGCGCCATCGTCGGCTATTACATCGGTTCAAGCGGCCAGCCGCAGGGCTTCTTATATCAGAACAAGAAGTTCACCAATGTAGGTCCCGCGGGAACCAGTACCTACGCCCTCGGCATCAACGATAGCGGAAACATTACCGGCTTCTACCTTGATACCGCTGGCCTCGAGCATGGATTCCTTCTCAAAGGTACGAAGTACACCACGCTCGACGCGCCCGGAGCGACCTCAACCGGCGCCTGGGGAATTAATAACAAGGGCACCGTCAGCATCTTCTGGGTCGACTCCAGTGGAGACTACGAAGGAGCACTCTACAGCGGCAAGAAGTACACAACCATCGACGTACCCGGTGCTACCGAAAGCATTCCCCACTCCATTGACAGCGCCGGCGACGTGAGTTTCTCCTGGGTCGATTCCGCAGGCAACTACCATGGTGCGTTATTGGCTGCCGGAAAGTACTATAAATTCGACGATCCGAAAGCGCCCAACTACACCCGCCCGGCCGGCATCAACGACAAACACGCGCTTGTAGGATTTTTTATCGCCACCGGCCAATCCGCCTACCAGGGCTTCGAAGCGACGTATAAGTAACCGCGCCTAGTGGCTTGAAAACAACCGTGGGTGCCCCACTCTTGCGCGTTCGTTGCGCAAGGGTGGGAACCACAACTGCCAGCACAACGAGAACCTGGTTCCGTAATGATTTTGTGGAAGGGCACGGCAGCCGCGCCGATTCATTCTCGCAAAGTGCGCCCGTTCTTGTTGCTCAATGCGCGATGGGGCGCCAGCAGCACCGTGGAAGCGTGCTGCTTCCAGCCGCACGATCAAGATGCCATAGAGACCCGTGGCTTCAGCCGGACCAATCCACTTCCTGCGATTGTCATTCCGAGTCGCTGGTAGCCGCGTGCGGCGAGAACGTGCGAGGAATCTGCTTCTGCCCGAGGAGATCGCAACCCCCTGAGTTATTCCTCGACCCGACGAGGTTTCACGGTGCCCGCTGCTAAGGCTCCTAGACTGCCTGGTTCGAGGGTGATGACATCTGGCCCTTTGGTTCTACCTGCAACGATCGGTTTGTTTGGGATCGTCTCGTAGGCGTAGCCGGTGAGGGTTGCAAAACTTGCGCCTTTAAACCAGTGTATCGGGGTGCTGATTCGCGCCCAACCGTAGTGGATTTGGCCCTTAATCGTGAACTTCAGACCAAGATAACGGTACTTAAGATTTTTAACATGTACCCAGGGACCGTGACGCCCCTCGCCTCCGGAGGTCCAAAACATGCGACCCTCGCGGAAGTTCAGGAAGTGCTCGCTGGACTGAATGAGGGCTCCTTTGTCGAGCGCGGCAGCGGCGTCACCGCTGTAAAGTGAGGAAGTCCAGATCTGGTTGCTCGCGCCGACCGGGCTCACCGAAAGCAGCCTTCCCGGCCCGTGAACGAAGTCGCAAAAAAGTTGAAACTCGACGCCGCTTCCATGGTTAAGGTTGAGGTCCAAGGTTCCGTGGCATGATCCGCCGTCTGTCGTGTGACACACGACATTTTGCTTGGTCGGTGTGTACACAACTCTTGCCTCTGCGGATTCCGACAAGGCAAACACGCCCGTGAGAGTCGCACCTGCCGGAAGTGTAAGCTCAGCTGGGGTTGCCACTGCCAGAATTCCCACTCCCGCCGCACTCGCGGCCAGGGCATACGAATTAAGCCGCTGATGCAGGGATTCAGAAAGCTTCGATGGCTTCTCGGGTGCGCGCTTCATATTCCTCCAAAATCGCGGTTCGATTTATCGTTCCGACTCGCAGAAGAGTCAAAGAAAATATTTAGAGGGTCCACATCTTCTCCATCTTTCGTAACCCGCCCTCCTATTCTTGTTACAGAACTCACCGCCTCGTCAAATCCACCATCAACCCCTTCGGCCCCACGGCAATAGCCTTTCCGCCACGCGCGATCCCAATCGCATTTAGATTCTGCTCCGACAACTTCAGCGCTTTATTGTCTTTGACCTCAATCGTCAGTGCCGTCCCCGTTGCCAGCAGGCGATGGAATCTCTTGTCGTAGGCCACCGCCGAAAAATAAGCCTGCAGAGCCACTCCCGACAGCGTCCACGTCTTCCCGCCATCTTCGCTAAACGCCAAGTTCTTCCCGCCCTTCGCCGGATCCTTGTAATCTCCGCCGGCAATCACTCCACGTTTGGCATCCCGGAATGCGATTGAAAAAATTCCGGCTGACGCTGGCCCGTGCTCGATCGGCGTCTCCGCAACCGCCCAGTTCTTACCCCGGTCCACCGACCGAAATACCCGCGCGACTTTTCCGCCAGTCACGAACCAGACATTTTTCTTCCCTTGCACCGCGACGCACGTTCCGCTGGCCGCAAACGCGCCCTCACCCTCTACCGCCTCAGGCATCGCCTTTGTCGCGGACACATCCCAATGCGCGCCGCCGTCCGCCGTAACCAGCACTTCGAAGCGAAGCTTGCCCGCATCGTCGCCCACCGGATCGCCCACCGCAATCCCATGCTCCCTGTCCCAGAAAGCCATGCAATCGAAAAACCCTTTGGGATTCGTGTTCGTAAATTGCAGCTTCCACTGCGCTCCGCCGTCGGTAGTTTTGTAGATTCGCGATTGCTCGCCCGGCCCCGCCGCCAGCAAGTAAGCCGCGTCGGAGCCGAACGCCTCCACATCGCGAAAGTCGAGACCCTCCGCTCCCGGAACCTGCGCCGCCTGCCAGGAATTTCCTCCATCCCTCGTCCGCAAATAAGTTCCATGCGTGCCGCTGGCCCATGCAACTTTGGCCGAAACCACCGAAATTCCCCGCAGATTCTCCGCCGTCTCCGACTTCAAAGGCGCCTGCGCCCACAAAGTCGCCGCCGCGAAAAACACCACCACACATTTGCTCATGATTCTCCACATAATTCAGAACCATCATCATAGACGACGCGGAATTCATCGGGACAAAACGACCTGATCTCGTTTTGTGAAAGGGCGAGGCCTTCGTCCAAGAAAACGTCCTTCCTGTGTACCCCCGTGCCCCCTGTGGTTTCCCGCTCCGATCCCGACTCTGTTAGATTTTTCCCATGCCCCAAATTCTTCTCGAGATCTGTTGCGGATCGATCGACGACGCCATCGAATCCGAGAAAGGTGGCGCCGATCGCATCGAGTTATGTTCCGCCCTTTTTCTCGGCGGGCTCACTCCCTCCATCGGCACCATCGACGAAGCCAAGCTCCGCCTCAAAATTCCCGTGATGGTCATGGTCCGTCCCCGCGCCGGAGGATTCTGCTACACCTCCGCTGAGATGTCCACCATGGAACGCGACGCGACCGCCGCCCTCGAACGCGGTGCAGACGGCATCGTGTTCGGAATCCTCACCGCCGACGGAAAAGTCGATTTGCCGCGCTCCCAACGCATCCGCCGCCTCATCGGCGACAAGCAGGCGGTCTTTCATCGCGCCTTCGATGTCACGCCCGAACCCTTCGAAGCGCTCGAACAGTTGATCGATATGGGGATCACTCGCCTCCTCACCAGCGGACAAAAAGACACCGTCCCGCAGGGAGTGGAGTTAATTCGCAAGCTGGTCGAGCGTGCTGCCGGCCGAATCGAGGTCCTCCCCGGCGGAGGAATTCAGCCCTATCAGGTCCGCGACATGGCGGAACAAACCACCTGCTACCAGATTCATCTCACCGCATGGAAAACCACAACCGACCCTTCCACCCACGCCAATCCCGCCGTCACCTTCGGAGGCGCGCTCTTTCCTCCCGAAGACCGTTACCAGACCACCGATTCCACTCTGGTCCGCGAAATCGCAAACAAACTGAACGCATAGAATCTGAACGCCCGCCGCCACTTTGTTTTGTCATGCTGAGCAAAGCGAAGCATCCCTATAGCGCTGAGCAAGCCCGCGCCAGCGCAGCGGCCTGCTGTGCTCCAAGATTTCCCTGTAATTTTCTGGAGTGGAACAATCCCCTGTGGACCCCTGTGTCCTCTGTGGTGAAAGCCTTAGGAATTTCCTGAAGCAGAAGTCTTACTTTTCCGTGAAGTCCGCCAGCACCCCGGCCGTCCCGTAATACAAACGGATCGTGCAAAGCTTCGGCCCCATGTGCGCGAAGACCACCTGCACCGGCTTCACCGGTTGCCCCAAGTTGCCCAACTCCATCGGTGCCCGCACCATGTCCTGCGCTTCGTCGTACTTGCTGCCCGCAGTCACGTTCTTATTCACAATCAGCGTCCAATTTTTTTTATCGGGGATGAAATATATGCTGAACGCGCCCACCGGAATCGTCACGTTATTCACCACCACCGGTACCTGCGTATACAAGGTCAGCGGCGCGCCGCCCGGTTCCCACACTTTCCCATTCTTCGGTTCTTCCTTGTTCTTTCCCCCAGGATTGTATTGCACGCTCACCTGGTTGCCATCGTCCAGGTTGCAGGAAACGGTTTGCGTCGAATCGGCGTCTTGCGCCACCGCGATTACGCCGGGAACCACCACACTGAGCACCACTGCGCACATCGCCAACCAACGCATAGCAAATCCCTCCCCAAGCTCGATTGCCGGCGGACTCCGCCGACACCCAACCTAATAAATCCGCCAACATTAAGAAGCAACGACCGATTGTACGACTACCGCCCGCGGAAAGCAGTGACAAACCGCATCTCCCCTCCCCTACTACCCGTTTGGTCTTGGACTTCGGTGACGTTCTCCAATCCCTCCGCAGTTGTTACCTTGACTGGGCGACATCAGGAAAGGCTGGCTCAAACCAAAAATGGGGAAAATCGAAAAGTCGGCAGTTTCGTTAAAAATCCTTTACAGTGAGAGCGATACCGAGATTTTGACCGCCCAGGCCGCCGCCATACAAAAAGCCGGTCACCAAGTGGAGACCGCCGAGAGCCGCAAGGCCGTCGAAGCCGCCATCCATAAATCCAGCTACGACATGGTCGTCCTCGGACCCACATTGACCCGCAACGACCGCCATCACCTTCCTTATGCAATCAAAAAGGCCAACATTCACACCAAAGTTCTAGTCATGCATACCGACGGCGAAAGACATCCCTACGTCGATGCAAACACTGATACCGGCCGCAGCATCGAAGATGTAGTGGCGAAAATTTCCGCCCTCGCACCCGCCAGTGCGGGTGCCGACAAGAAATTGGCCAAGGGAGCCGCCGCCGGCAAGTAACCGGCTCGCCATAACGACGTTAGGAGTGAGTACCGATCACCTGGTACCGAAGATAGGAGCGGCCTAGCGCCGCTCTTTTCTTTTGCCCCGCGAAATCTCATAGCAGAACTGAGGCAGGCGGTGGCGGGCAATTACCGCGTGCTCTATATGTATACGCGCGCGTCAATGTAGGCGCGGGCGGTCCTCGCCCGTGCCCCCCTACGCGAGCAAACCTATCTTCACCAACCTTTATTATTCCGACCAACAGGCTTCCCCCCATAAGCCCTCGCAGCCGCCGAAATCCCACTCACCCGACAAAACCCACGAAAATCCCGCCCCGCCACTCCACCCATTAACTACCCTGATACCCCCCCCACGTTCCGACCAATGTAGGCGCGGGCGTCCTCGCCCGTGCCCCCGTCCGCGAGCAAACGGACTAGCGGACGGCCCCCAGACCGCAACCGAACTCCCACTAACCCATCAGATCCACGAAAATCCCGCCACCAAGATCAAAAATCCCACCCCGCCACTCCACCCATTAACCACCCTGATACCCCCCCACGTTCCGACCAATGTAAGCGCGGGCGTCCTCGCCCGTGCCCCCGTCCGCGAGCAAACGGGGCCCCCAGACCGCAACCGAACTCCCACTGACCCATCAGATCCACGAAAATCCCGCCACCAAGATCAAAAATCCCACCCCGCCACTCCACCCATTAACCACCCTGATACGTCGCCCAGGAACGCGAATCAATATCCTCCCCCAACCCCGGCCCCGTAGGGACCAACCGATACTAGCCCGGCGTTTCAACGCCGGGTCCGCGCCCAAAATATGAACCCCCGTGCCGTCAGGCACGCCTGAAGTTCCCGCACGGCTCCCGAACCGGAGAGACCTCCTGTCAGAAATTAGAAAAAGCCGGAGGGCCGAAACCCACGGACCCTCCCCGACGAGCCAACCCTTTCACATCGTCATTCCGACCGAAGTGAGGAATCTTGCTTCTCGCGTGGTCTGCCATCTCTCCACAAGCTCACGAAAGCGAATAGGAGAAAACGAATAGGAAATCGCGCAGCTTAGCCTTAGCGAACCTTCGTGCCCTTCGTGGTTATCAATTGAGGGACTGGAGTGCACCCCAAAGTGAGACAGGCTTTTAAGGGGCCAGCTACATTGAATGGAGGAGAACAGTGCTGGTGCCCCGACAAGAGTATTCGCGTGAATTGAAGTTGGCTGCGATGCGGGAGATCGACTCCGGAAAAGGTATGGCGGAGGTGGCTCGCATGTATCAGCTCAGTCCTAAGCGTTTGGAGACTTGGAGAAGCGAGTGGCGCGCCAAGGGCGAACTGGCCTTTCCGGGCAAGGGCACGCAGGCCCAACCCAAACTCGATGCCAATCGGATCTGTGAGCTGGAACGTAAGATCGGCCAGCAGACGATGGAAATTGATTTTTTAAAAAAAGCGTTGCGGCGTTTCAGGGAACATCCTCGGCCAGTCGTCGTCAATGGCGGGACCGACTCTATGAGCAAATCCAAGAGGCGGGCGAAACGGGGGCAATCGTGAACCGGCTCTGCCGGGCCGCGGGGATAAGTCGGGCGGGCTATTACCGCTTCCGGCAACGCGGAAAAGCCAAACACACGGATATGGAGTTACGCAGCCAGATGCAGCGCATTGCGCTGCCGGGTGCCCCATCCTAACGTCGCGTTCCCTGCGAGGTTAGGGTGGGGATTTTGACCTTGATCAAATCGAAATCTCTTCCCGAACCCGGACCGCATCGCCATCATTCCCGGTCATTTCCAATCGCGTTCCCACTTCCCATCTCCCACCCCTAAGAATCAGGCATCAATCGTTGCAGAATTCTCCTGATCCCGCCTTCACCAATCCACTCATTAACCACCCTGGTTCGGTCCCGTAGGGACCAGCCGACACTAGCCCGGCGTTTCAACGCCGGGTCTGTGCGGAAAACACAAACTCGCGTGCCGTTAGGCACGCTTGAATGATTTGGTCCGGAAGGGCACTTCACTCCCCGCACCGCGTGGCAACCCAACCCCCGCCGAAATTCCACTCACTCCATCAAACCCACAAAAATGCGTCACCAAAATCAAAAAAAACGCCCCGCCACTCCACCCATTAACCACCTTGATTCGTACTCACGTGGAGACAGCCGCCTCGGCTGTCAACCGAGCGAAGCGAGGAATTTCCATCGGCCTCGCTTTGCTCGGTTGACGGGCGTGACGCCCGTCGCCAACCCGAGCGCTAATCCCCTTTCAGCATTCCCAGCACCCGATCGAAATCCTCCAGCGTCGAATACTCAATCAGAATGCTTCCTTTTCCCCTGCGGTCTTTAATTTTTACCCGCACTCCCAGCACCCGCTCCAACTCCGTCTGCGCCGCGCGCACATTTGGGTCCTGCCAGCGCGCGCCCAGCTTCGCCCTTTCGGTCGTGGGACGATCCAACAACGCTTCCAACTGCTTCACCGACAGGCCGCCCTCCACCGTCTCATCCGCGTACTTCTGTATGCGCTCCGGATCGATCAATCGCGACAGGATGCGCGCCTGGCTGAAATCCAGCTTCCCTTCCCGCAGGTATTCAATCACCTTGGCCGGCAGCCGCAAAATTCGCATGTAATTCGCCACCGACTCGCGCGATACCCCCACGCGCTCGCTGATCTCCTCCTGCGTCATGCCGAATTGCGTGCTCAGCTTCGAATATGCTCCCGCCTGGTCGATACAATCCAGGTCCTGGCGTTGGAGGTTTTCAATAATGGTCAGTTCCGCCGCCTGCTGCTCTGAAACCGTGCGCACAATCGCCGGAATCGTCCCGGTTTGCGCCAGCTTCGACGCCCGCAGCCGCCGCTCACCCAGCACCAGCACGTAACGTCCGTCCACCGCTGGACGCACCGTGATCGGTTGTACCACCCCCGTTGCCCGTATCGAATCGGCCAGGTGGTTCATCGCCATAAAGTCGAACACGGTGCGCGTCTGGTACGGATTCGGGTCGATCTGCTCCAGCGGAATATGCAGCACCCCGTCCGGATTCTCGGCGGAAGCTTGCAACGAAACTACGCCCGCTTCGCCGGCCGCCTCCGCGCGCGGCGCATCTTCCTTAATAGGCCGCGCCGCAGCCGGAGCGACCGCGCGCGGTCCCGGCAACAAAGAATCCAACCCTCGCCCCAAAGCCCGCCGCTTGTCAGAAACCTTCTCAGCAGTCTTCTCAACAGCCGTTGTCATTTGTATGTTCCTCAACTTTTCTTAGCACTCTTCGACGGACTTCAGCCCGCACAACCGTGGAAGGGCACGGCTTTCAGCCGTGCCATCAAAGCCGAGCCAAATTTTTCCCGGCTTTAGCCGCTAGTAGTTCGTCAAATAGATCGACATGTATGATTAGCCGCTTTCCCCTGTGGCTCTCTGTGGCCCCTGTGGTAAGACCTCGACTTCCTTCGCCTTCCCGAATCGATGCGAAGCATAACGAGCTTTATCTTCAATGCACTACGACTAGCCTCCGCGCTCACATGGCCAAGTTAATTCGCTTTTTATTCGCCGTACAATCTACCGCCCCTGAATGTTAATGGTTGTCAGCTTGCCTCGCTCTTTGATCCACCGCTTCCACCGAGGCGCGTTCACCACCTGCTTCTCTTCTTGCTCAACCGGTGCGTGATGCTCCAGGATTTCTTTCGCCAGGTCCAAATAACTCTCCGCTCCACGCGATCGCGGATCGTACAACAGCACCGGCTTGCCATGGCTGGGCGCCTCCGCCAAACGAACGTTGCGCGGAATCGTCGTCTTACAAAGTTTGTCGCCAAAGTAGCGTGTAAGTTCCGCCGTCACCTGCTGCGCCAGGTTGGTGCGGTCGTCGAACATCGTCAGCACCACACCTTCAATCGCCAACTCCGGATTCAGCGAGACCCGTATGCGCTCGATCGTATCCAGCAATTCGGAGATTCCTTCCAGCGCGAAATATTCCGCCTGCATAGGAATCAGGACTGCGTCCGCCGCAACCAGTGAATTCAATGTCAGTAGATCGAGCGCCGGCGGACAATCCAGGATGATGTATTCGTAACGGTCCCGAATCGGGGCCAGCGCGTCGCGCAGACGGAATTCGCGGCGCTCGCCTTCCACCAATTCCAAATTGGCGCCAATCAGATTCTTGTGCGCCGGAATAATCGACAGATGCTCAAGCCCCGTAGGTTGCAGCGCCGCTTCGGCTGTGGTTTCGCCCATCAGCACGTCGTATGTGCTCAGGCGCTCGGGATCTTTGGCTAGGCCCAATCCGCTGCTCGCGTTTGATTGCGGATCGCAATCGACCAGCAGGGTTTTGACCTCCGCCGACGCAATGGACGAGGCTAAATTGATGGCGGTCGTAGTCTTGCCAACGCCGCCCTTCTGGTTGGCTACCGCGATTACGCGACCCATTTGATTTTAGGAGATTCCAGAGACACTCGCAGAATAGAGCGATCCGATGTGCAATTGCAATGACGGATTTCAGTGCAATGCAGTAATGAGGACATTTTGATTGATCCGAGTGCAGTTATGGGAATATTCGGCCGCGCTTTCCACAAAATGTTCCACGTGGAACATTTCTCAGTTATTTACCATGGGCCGCAACTCAAAATGGGAAAGCTATCAAGCTGTCAGCGATCGGCTTTCAGTAAGGCCCTGGGACGGTGCCGTGTGGGCGGCGGAGATGGCCATAATTTGCAGATTTTGGGCATAATCTTCAAATTGTTCCACGTGGAACATTTCTCCGGTTATTTACGATTGGCGCGATTCAAAATGAGAAAACTATCAGCTGTCAGCTATTGGCTTTCAGTAAAGACCCCTGGGAAGGTGTCATAAATGGGCGTCGGAGGGGTCATAATTTGCGGATTTTGGGCATAATCTTCAAAATGTTCCACGTGGAACATTTCTCAGGTTCATTTGGGTTCGGAATTACGCGTCCCGATGAGCAGGATTCGGTTGGTCGAAAGCGGGACTTGGTGTGGATCATCCCATAATAAAGATGGTTGGAGATTCTGGGCGCGTTCGCATTGGGCGGCGCCGATCAGGAGCGCCAGTTTCCCGGTATCGGGCCACCCGGCGGGGCGCGAATCGGGATCTCCGGTTGGGTCCCTCGCTTCGCTCGGGGGACCCTTCGACTCTGCTCGGGGCAGGATCCCGGGGCGGCCGTTGCTACGGGATTCGGCAGGGTGGTTGTCTCTTCGTGAGCTTAGAAGATTGGCGGCGGCGGGGAGCGATTGGTCGAATTTTTCCACCGCGCGGAGGGTGACGATTTCGGCGTGGCCGGGGTAATCTTCGGCGCGTCCGGCGAAGACTTCGACATTGGTCAGTTTGAGTGTGCGGACGGCTTCGCGGAGAAATGTGGCTTTCTTCTGGTTGGAGTCGATCAGGGTCAAGCGCAGAGAGGGATTCCAGATTTTGATGGGCAGGCCAGGGAATCCGGCGCCGGAGCCGACGTTGATGAGATGTTGGCCGGTTGCGGATTGAGTGGCGGGGAAGAGGTGGCGGGCGGCGAAGAGTGATTCTCCGAAATGTCGTGTCACGATATATTCTTCTTCGCGCACCGCGGTGAGATTGATACGGGCGTTCCAGCGGAGCAGGAGATCGATGTAGGTGGATATCGAGGTCATCTGATCGGCCGAGAGTGGGGCGAGTAAGAACGGTTGGAGAAGGTCGGCGATGCGGGCGGTGTCCATCTGTGGCTCCTCCCGCCAGCATTTTATTGCTCGGGTGTGGGCGCGGAGACTAACGGCGGCAGACTCTTTATGGTGGCGACTGTCTCCAGACTAACCGTGATGACCTGACCGATCAATCGCAGAATGTATTGCCGGTCGTCTTGGCGGTTGGGATCGTTGGTGATGCCGGAGCGCTTGTCGGTTGAGACCTGGTATTGATCGATCACCCATTCGAGGGCGGAGCGGTTGCCTAGGCGGTAGTCGAACGTTTCTTTGGGGATGCCTGACAACGTGAGAAATTGGTTGTAGGTGAGCGTTGTTTTGTCCTTGCTCAAGCGCATTTTCGTGACGCCGTAGTCAAGTTTCTCTCCGGTCTTTTCGATTTTGGTGAGGGGGTGTTCGGGCTGTTGTTCGTAGTTGACGTGGATTTCGGCGAGGCGCTTGCCGGCAATGGCGAAGGCGCGAAAGACGCGCAGATTGTCTCGACTCCCGTGATGTAGTTCGCCCGCATCCTGCGCGATTTTGACTTGGGAAAGTACCTGCTCTCTCTGTACGTCTGACAGTTTTTCGTAGCTGCGTTCGTCTATAGCGCGAGTTGCCTGCGAGCTTCGCTCTGCGGCAACGGCCTTCGGCAGAGTGGAAGAATCTTTATTTTCGTTTACCCCGGACTTGCGTCCGGGGCTATTGTCCGTCGCCCCTCCGGGGCTGGCGTCGTCGTGCGGCTCGAGACCCATCATTTCCGCGAACGGAATGCGCGGCAGTTCGCGCCGCAGGTTGGCGGCGTAGCGCTCGCGGTACTCGGGATGGTGCAGGACGGCGTAGATGTAATGGAAGATGTCCCACTTGGTGATGGACGGGTCGTGGTAGTGGGAGCGGAATTGTTCGAGCGCCCAGTCGGTGATGTTCTCGCGGCGGTGGGTACCGTCTTCGGCGTAGGTGTAGAAGGGGAAGCACTGAGTGGAGCCGCCCGCGAGGTGCAGATCAGGGATGCAGTCGGCGAGCTAGCGCGAAAACTGGCATTTCGGTGCCGAGCCGTAACGCCAGATGAGCGATGTTCTCGCTTCCGCTGCCGAATCGGGAAGATACTGATGGCACTTGCCCGCTTCGTTGTATAGTACGCTGTCGAAGTACAGGCACTGCTGCGATGAACGGACGGTACAATGCGAGTTCTGACTTCGAGCGGTCGAGTACTTTGGCACGGTCCGTTCGCAAGTCAGTTGCTTTAGATCTGCGGCTCCACTTAGATTTTCGTGTCGTCTGACAGCGAATTCGTCGAGGTCTTAGGCCGTGTCCTTGCTCGAGCCATCGCTGCTACCTCGGTGTTATATGTCTCAATCGAAGCGTCGGATATTCGTGTTCAAGGTTCGGCGTTGAAAGTTGTAGACCCAAGCGTCGCGCGTGGTGTCCGCTCCGCGGCTGAAACGGCGAAAATCACGCTCGCTCAGATCCTGCTCTTGGCCTTATGTCTCAGGGCAAGAATCGCCGAATTCGCTGACTGGCGATCCGAGTCAGCCAGGTCAGATTGCGCGTCAGCGTATTTGCATTCCAGTCGAGCACGTCGCTGTTGTCCGGCCGACTGCCGTCGAGGAACGCGTACTTCTGCTCCTTGCTGCCAGGACTCATCGACCGCGGCGTAGTAAGACTTCTGCAGCGTCTCTTTCGGCTTGTCCGGCTTCCTAACAAAGAGTTGATGCTTACTCCAACTTGAATTCCGAAGACGTTGTGCGTCGTGCCGGACAGTTTCGGATTTCTTCGCACGTTGCCGCCCAAGTCCAGGATGTAGATTGCGTCGAAGTCCTCCGCGAGATGTTTGCGCATTCCGTCGAACGCGATCTGCATCCACGAAGCTGCTGTTCGTCACGAAGCGCGACGATTCCTTGCTCGCCAATGCGATCGATGGCCCATCGAATCGCCTTCACGTACGGATCGGTTAGAGCGTTTCTTGCTGGTCGCGTGGGAATCTTTGGCGTAGGTTTCGGCGACTCGCTGATCAATCACCGGGTATTTCCGATTCTTGTTGTTGTCGTTCTCATCTACCTGCCCGGCGTTGTACGGTGGATTCCCAATGATTACGAAAATCGGTGACTCCTTCTGTCGCTTCACGCGCTCAGCGTTCTCCGCGGTCATGAAGCTGAAGCCGCTCTGCTCTGCCTCCGCCAACTCGAACGTATCCACCAAGCAAATCCCCGGAAACGGCTTGTACTCGTCCGTGCGGTCGTAGTACGCGTGTTCGATGTTCATGCTGGCGATGTAGTAGGGCAGCAGCATGACTTCGTTGCAATGGAGTTCGTTTTCGTATTTGTAGGGCAGGTCAGTGGTTTTGATTTCCTGCATGATGCGGGTGATGAAGTTGCCAGTGCCGACGAAGGGATCGAGGATGTGGACGCCTTTGTCGCCGAGCGACCGGCCGAATTCTTTTTGCAGGATTTCTTCGACGCTGCGCACCATGAAGTTGACGATGGGCTGCGGGGTGTAGACGATGCCGTGGGTGTCGGCTTCTTTGGGCGAGTATCCCTGAAAGAAGCGCATGTAGACGGTGTTGAGGAAGTCCTGCTTCGCCGAATACTCGGTCGCGTTGTCGGCGTTGACTTCTATGGCGTGGTAGAAGGGCTCAAGGCGCTTGAGGAATTCGTCGCGATTGAAGGCGCGTTTGGTCAGTTCGGTGATGACTTTTTCGATTTCGGCGGCGACCACGTTGCGTTTGCTGAAATCCGGATTATTGAAAATTCTTCGGAAGATGCGTTCGGTGAGCAAGTGCTGGACGAGCATGCGCTGGACGGCGTCTTCGGAGAGATTGGGATTGATGGCCTGCTGGCAAAGGGCGTAGAAATCGGCGAAGGCGCGGGCGAAGGGAGGACTCTTGAGGCGCTCCTCTTTAATGAGCTTTTCGACGGCGGCGGAAAGCTCGGGAACGCGCTCGGAAAATTCATCGACGGCGCGCTGCCATTCTTCGATCTGCGGGGCTTTGTAGTCAAAGAACTGGTTGACGACCGAGACGAGCGCTTCGGGGCGGGAGATGTTTTCGTCCCATACGCGCGTCCCGCCCTGATAAAGAATGGCGCGTTCGGGGGCCTGGAAGATGGTGTTGTCGGACGGATAACCTTTGTCGAGCTTGCGCTGGACTTCTTTGGCGAGATCGTCCTTTTCGTCTTTGGCCTCCCAGTAGCCGTGAGCGAGGTGGTATAGATCGACGAGGGCGCCGTCGACCCGAATAGAGATGTGTTTCCGCTTGATCTGATACTCGGGGACCAGCGTCAACTTCGGCTCGGCGCGTTGACCGCATTTAGCGAGCAGAGTTTGGAAGGCGCTGCGGACGGCGCCTTCGTGGTCGATATAGAGCTGACCGAACTGGCCGAGAGTTTCGTAGTACGCCTTGACCGTGGCGTGCGTCGGCTTGAGGGCTAGAGGCATGCGTCAGAAAGGGAACGGCCCAGTGTACAACGACGGGGTGGTGAAGGTGGGTGCTTGCGGCGGCACGTCTGAAGGGCGGCTGAAGCGCGGGGAGTCAAAAGTTATTCTTGACGTGGCCCTGGAAGGGCCACTCTTCGACGGTTGGTCAGGCGTTCAGAGCAGGAATCAGAGTGGTTAATGGGTGGAGCGGGCGGGCGGGATTTCTGATCTTGGTGGCGGATTTTCGCGGGTTTAGTGGCGTGAGTGGGATTTTGGCGGCGCTCGGACGGTCCGACCAAGTGGTTGCGAATGGCGGCGGGCAGGCGAGACCAGACTTCTGTTTGGGGCATTTATTCGCCGAAGACGAAGCGGCCCAGCTGATCGCCTAGCTGTTTTACCTGCTCCGGATCGTTGGCGGCGCGGAAGCGTTCGGCCAGATGGAAGAATGCCTTTTCTTTTTGCTGTTGGGCGTCGATACCCAACTCGATGAGCTCGACCAGGACGCGGTTGTCGCTGAGATCGCGTTGCTTGGCCAAGGCGTCAACCTGTTTAGCGATTTTGGGCGGCAAAGTCACGCTCCGCCGGACAGGCTTGGCGCGGGATGGAGTGCGAGCTCGATTGGCGGCCGACATGGTAACACCATTGTACACCAATGTGGTGCATAACCGGATCCTCCGGCGGGTTTGAGACTTGAGCGATGGCCCAGGTTAGCGCCAAAGCGGCGCGCAGCGTGAGGCACCAGGTTAGTCCTCCTCTTTCTCCCAGTACGCGGTAACCGAGTTCGGTTGCTGCTCGTACCATCGTTGGTCTTCCGGTGTTGTCGATCGTTCGATGAGCGCTTTGCGCTCCTCGGCCCCAAACACCGTGGTCTTCTTCGCGTATTTGCACCCCTTGCTGCCTATTGGAGCGTGCAAGAAATCACAGTCGGAGGGCCGCTTCTCGACGGTGATATTCTTCAAGTTCGTGTCGTATCGGATTGAGTACCAGGCCTTGTCGGTCCATCTGTCGAGCCGGGACCCCGGCCAGCCATCGAGAGAAAGGAGGACGATGAAAACCAAGATCCACTCTCCGAGAGAGGTCCTAGACTTGAGCACGGAAAGAATCTCTTCGAGCACAGAGCGAACTTCCCCCAGTTCATCGATCACCCTCTCTCTCGGATCATCCTGGTCAATCTCATAGTCCTCACTCATGCTTGCGCCCTCCTCCAGGCTGTTTCATCTGTACGCAGCAGTCCCTCTTGCCTTTTCTTCCGAGGGTGTGCCTCTTTCACCACGGCGCGCTTGAGTGCGAATGAATGGAGCCATCGGTGCCCAATTTAGCGAGCCATTCCGAGAAATATGAATCCAAAAAGAAATCCAACTGCGCCCACCCACATTCCTAGACGTAGGGTCTGGTATTTGCGAGTCGAGATTCGCGCGAGTTCGTAGGAGTGCTCGGCAAGTGCGATGCTGAGGGCTGCGTCAGTCGATGACAGAGCGTCTCGGGCGTACTCCCCGCCATTCTTGCGAGCGGCAATTGCTCTGAATATACAAGACCGGTGGCTTTGCCACCTAGTCGGGGAGTAACGACGCTAAGAACTGCGCCTATCGAAAGCCCCAGGAGTACTAGGGTTGTTAGAGCGAACCAGTGGGGGAGGTGCCACGCGGTGACTGGCACATCCATTTCCTTGAGAAGGCCGGCGGATAACAGGTAGCCAAGGAATGCGGACTCGGTAGCGAACACAAACGCAGCCTTCTGATCGGCGAGATTGACCATAGAAACGAGGTAAGAGTGTACGAGCGAGATAAATGGGGCAAACTGCTCGCCTTGCACGCTTAACTGCGCCGACCCCGGTTCCTTGCCCGAGACTGTCTCGCTTCTTTCGGGCGCGGACGTTGGTGGCGTCAGTTCACCTAGCCGGGGTATACCTGGTGAATCGCTTTTCGCAGCCGAAGCGGATTGTTGTGAATCCGGCATATCTTACAGTGGTCCTTTCCACCGGCCAGTGTATTTGTAGAACGAGTAGGGAAAGCCGGTCGCGATATATAGCCAGCCTGTGCTGTACTTCGCGAGTTGGGAGTACTGTTTCCAATGCGCTGGCAGCTTCTTGTGGACTTCCTCGCCGATAAAAATGTCGCCGGGGCTTGCTTCGCCGAGCATCTTGCTCGCGACGTTAGCGGTTGCCCCGATTGCAACGAGTCCTCCGAACCTTCGGGCTGCACCTAGTTGTGCGATTGTTACTAACCCATAATCAATGCCGATGCGGAACTCGATTTCCTGCGTGTTTGAATTTCTGAGCACTGGATTGATCGCATTTTGGGTAACGTAGAACATAGTGAGCGCCGCGGCTAGGGCTCTCTTGCAGCCCGTTTCCGGAGGGTCGCCCGAGTTATCTTCGAAATAGGCCATGAGACCGTCCCCGGTGTTCTTTTCGACTGTGCCGCCGTACTCCTCGCAGATGCGGATCATCTCAGAGAAATAGAGGTTAAGCACCTTTAGAAGAAAATGCTGTTCACTTGCAGTTCCAGAGGGGCGGTCCGAGAATCGCGAGATGTCGGTGAAGAGCACTGCCGCATTAAGTTGTCGGCCGGTGCCGATAGCTAGATCGTCGGGCTGCGGGATAACGCGTCCTGGTGTGGCGGCTTGGGGACGATCTTCGATGCTGCTGAGGGTTCGCTGCAGCCGGTCCAGTTCGGATTGCCAGTATGAGGTGGTTAGCCGTTCGTAGTCCACGAGTTGCTCCGGATTTCCTTGACATCCCCGTAGGGCGGGATTCGAAAAAATCGCCCCTTCGGTGGCGATTCTGCTTTCTTATTTCAATTCGGCCTCCAAGGTTGCGTTGACGTTTACTTGGCCGGTGGAGACTGTTATTTTTCTTTCCCAGGGTTTGAAGCCGGTCTTCTTTATTGATATCTGGTGCTGGCCGGGGGTTACTCCTACGTTAGAGGGCGTGTTGCCTACGTAGCTGCCGTCGATCTCGATGTCGGCTCCGTCGGGCGTGGAGGAGACTTGCAGATGGGCTTGATCGGTGGCGGCGGGAGCGGCGCTGGTGGCGGGAGTCGCTGGCGCGGCCGTGGTCGGCAGTGCCGGTTCGAACTTCGCCACGTCTAATTTCATGTCCCCGTTCGCGTAGGCTGTGATCTCGGTCCCTTTGGGAATGGTGATGTCTTTGCCGTGCATGAAAAGAAAAAACGGCGCAGCCGGCCAAAGGACGAGGCTGGTGACGACGATGGCGCCCGTCATGGCCCCGGTGTGGCCTCCGCCCTTCATTTCTTTTACAGCGCGGAGCGCGGCTTTCTCCTGACTGGCGAGGCGCACATAGTCGATATTGATGTCGAGTTTGCCGCCACGCGCCATCCTGCGTTTGGCTTGGGCTTCGGTGACGGTAGCAAAAGCGAGTCCGCCTTTCGGGATCACGACTACGCCGTTGACCTGAACTTCTTCGAGAACCTCGAAGTCAACGGTGTCGCCGATTTTTGCGTCGGCGGAAGAGACGTTGCGATTAATGCGAAGCTTGACGGGCGTTCCGTCTTCAAGGACGAATCCGTGAGGGGTTGCGGGAGTCTGAGCGGCCGGCGGATTGCCAGCCTGGGCAAACATCAACGACGAGGTGCAGAGGCATGCGGCGGCGAGACGAAAGGCTTGGTTCATGGTGTCCTCCTGGACGAACCACGACTACCGATCATGAATTAGGAAATGCTGGGGCCTTGTTGCAGGGGGAAAGGGAAACATACTCTTGCGGGGGATGGGGAGTCAAGGGGGATGGGGGTGCGTGGGTACTTCGGCGGTGATCTGTTTTTGGGGCGCTAAAGCGCCGGAAGTCAAAGAGCTATTCTTGACGGGGGCGCTGGAAGGGCCAGGCTTCCACGGTAGTTCAGGCGGCGGTGGAACGATTGCTCCTGGGAGAAAGGGGCGGCAAGAAGCAGATTCCTCGCTTGGCGAGGAATGACAATGCTTTGCGGATCCCACGGGAGAACACGAAACCCTTCGACTGCTGACTATATAATTGCGCAAATTTGAGTGGGGGCTTGCGGTGCACGAACCGATATTCATTTTTCGCGACATTGCGATGGTTTTTGCGGGCGCGTTTGTCGTTGGATTGGTGTTCTGGCGTCTGCACCAGCCTTTGATTCTGGGATACGTACTGGCGGGGCTGATTTTAAGTCCGCTGACGCCGGGCCCGCATGTGCACGATGTGCACACCTTCGAAATCATGGCGGAAGTGGGCGTGATTCTGCTGATGTTTTCGATCGGGATTGAATTCTCCATACCCGAGTTGCTGCGCATAAAGTGGATCGCGCTGCTGGGAGCGCCGTTGGGGATCGCGATTTTGATCGGGCTGGGCGTCGGGGTGGGAGCGGTGCTGGGGTGGCCGATCGTCGGCGGCATTGCGGTGGGGTGCATCATTTCAGTGGCGAGCACGATGGTGCTGATGCGCCTGCTGATAGACCGCGGCGAACTGGGAACGGAAGCCGGCCGAGTGATGATTACGCTCACGCTGATGGAGGACCTGGCGGTCGTCATTTTGCTGGTGCTGCTGCCGAGTCTGGGCTCTTCGAGTGGCGCGGATTACACACAGATACTTTGGAAGATTGGAACGGCGCTGGTGTTACTTGTGCCGGTGGTGTTGGCGGGCTGGAAACTTGTTCCCCGACTGTTGACGTGGGTGGAGAAAACCGGCAATGACGAAATCTCGCTGCTGCTGGCGCTGACGGTTTGCCTGGTGATTGCCGCGGTCACGGAGGCGATTGGATTGTCGCTGGCGCTGGGCGCGTTTATCGGCGGATTACTGTTTGGCAGCTCCGATTATGCTCACAAACTGGCGGCGAAAATGCTCCCCATTCGAGATGCGTTTGTCGCCTTATTTTTTGTATCGATTGGGATGCTGATCGATCCGCGAACGTGGTTGTCGAACTGGAGGCTGGTGGCGGTGATGGTAGGGCTGGTTTTGGCGGGCAAGTTTGTGGTGTGGTTCGCCATCGTCCGCGTGTTTGGCTACCGGGCGGGGACGGCGCTGCGCGTGGGTATTGGGCTGACGCAGATTGGCGAGTTCTCCTTTATTCTTGCGCAGGTCTGTCTGCATTCGGGGCTGATTGGGTCCGATGTGTACAACGCAACGCTGGCCGCGTCGCTGGTGACGATTCTGGCGAATGCGGCGCTGTTCAAGCTGTTGAAGCCGTTACCCGGCGAGGCACGGCAACAAGCGGTTGCGGCTTAACCACCAGGCGCGAAGGGAATGTCGGCGCTACGGATTCCGCAGGCGCTGAAGCGCGGGAGTCAAAAAGCTGTTCTTGACGTGGCCCTGAAAGGGCCACTCTTCCACGGTGGTTCTCTCTCTGGTGCGGGGGGTTGGAAGGCGCGGGTAGATTGGGTTCGCCTTGCCGGCCCCCAGCAGAAAATACAGAAGTGGGGCGACCGGGCGCGGCCGCCATCGTTGCTATAGGGATGTTTCGCTTCGCTCAACATGACAAGGGTCTCCTGTGCGGCGGGAGAGTGGGTGTACAATCGGCACCGGTTGCGGTGTTTGACGGGAAGGATATCCGAGAACGCGACGATGCGGATGAATCAAAAAGAGGAGAATCGACAATGAGAACCTGGAAAGCTTTCATGCTGGTACCGGCGGTCTTTGCGATTTTGTTGATGACGGTGGTTGCGGCGGAAGCGCCGAGCCTGAGCTTTAAGTTCACGACGGTAAGAGTGAAGGGAGCATTGACCACGGCAGGCGGTGGGATCAACAATTCGGGTGTGGTGGTGGGGAATTATCAGGACAAACCGGGGACGCCACGTGGCTTTATGCTCAAGGGCAGAGAGCTGACGAGAATCGATTATCCAAAGGCCGCGCAAACTCTTTGCAACCAGATCAATTCTGCGGGAGCCGTGGTCGGCAGTTACACGAGCACAAAAGGCATTACGCGGGGCTTTCTTTATGTGAAAGGAAAATTCACGCAGATCGTTGGTCCGGCGAAAGCGGCGGGCTCGTCCGCGAACGGAATTAATGATGCGGGGGACATTGTTGGCTCCTACTACACCTCCGCTGGCAAAGTGCACGGATTTCTGCTGAAGCGTGGAAAGTACAAGACGCTGGACGTTCCGGGAGGGCTGGCAACGGTGGCGACCGGAATCAATAATAAAGATCATATGGTGCTGTACTGGCTCGATCAGGGACAGAATACGGAGTCATCGCTGTACAACGGGAAGACTTACAAAACGATCGATGTTCCGGATGCGCTGGACACCAACGCGATGGACCTGAACAATTCGGATGAGGTTGTATTTCAATGGTTCGATTCGCTGACTCATCCGCACGGGGCGTTGTTGCGTGGAGGCAAATATTACAAGTTCGATCATCCTGAGAGCATGGGGACCTACGGAACAGGCATCAACGACAAGAACGTCGTGACCGGATACTTTGTGCCGACCAACAATTATGAGGGCGGATTTACGGCGAGTTACTGAAACTTGGCGTTGCGATATGGATGTTTCGCTTCGCTCAACATGACAAGGATGATGGCCTGCCGTGGCAGGGGCGAGAGTTGGTGTCCCGCGGTAAACGCCTGATCAGGGTTTAGACCGGGGGACACCAGGTTTCGCGATAAGGCGCGACGCTGAGGCCCGAGTTAGGGAGTTATTTTCCAAACCACGCCGTAGCCGTCGCTGCCACCCGCGTTAGCGGTGCCGTAGAGATCGCCCTTGGCGTCGCGGAGCAGGCTAGAGTACGGCGATGCGCCGTCCGAGCCTGCGAAAGTATGCAGCACGGAGAGGCTGCCGCCCGGGCTCAATTCGAAGACGGCGCCGTCTCCGGAGCCACCACCGGCGGATGCGGTGCCATAAAGGTTGCCCTTTGCGTCCAAGATCACTCCCGCGTAGGGGCTACTTCCGTCAGAAGCGCCGCTAAAGTTGTGAAGCAGAGTTTCTTTGCCGTTGGCCACTTTCCAGACGATTCCATCGCCGCTGGAGCCGCACTCTTGGGTCGTACCATAGAGAGCACCGCTGGCGTCCATGGCTAGAGTCCCGGAGGGAAAGCAACCGTCGTTCGCGCCGCCGGCGAAGGCGTACAACAGCGTAAACTTGCCGGCCGGGCTGAGTTCGTACACCACGCCGCGGTTGGCCGGGCCGCCCTCGACAGTAACGCCGTAGAGGTTGCCCTTTTTGTCCATGAGGAAATTGCCGGATTCAGGAATGGCGCCGTCGGTCGAGCCGTCCTTGAAGCCATGCAAAACGGTGATTTTGCCTTTCTTGCTGAGTTTCCACACCTCTCCGTAGCCACCGCCGCAAAGCGAGGTGGTGCCGTAGAGATTTCCCTTGGCATCCATAGTTACACCGCCCAAGGGGAGGCAGCCGTCGGTGGTCCCTCCGGCGAAGTTGTGCAGAACGGTGAGTTTGCCGCTCTTGCTGAGCTTGAAGAGCACTCCCTCACCGCCGGTGCCGCCCTGCTCGGAAGTTCCATACAGATTGCCGGACTCGTCGCGCAGAACGGTGGCAAAAAGAAGGTATCCGTCGGTACGATCGAAGCTGTGCAGCAGACTTTCGGTGCCGGACCTGTTGATTTCGAAGACTGTCCCATAGCCGCCGGCGTTACCGCCGACCAGTGTAGTACCATACAGATTGCCCGAGGAGTCTTTGATCAATCCGGCATAAGGGTTTTGTCCGTCGGGGATACCGGTAAAGTTATAGAGCACGGAATATGTCTGGGTGTGGGCCATGGGGGCGGCAAGCGCGACTCCCAGCAGTATGGCCAGCATCAGCACAGCGGTACGCGGGCGGAGTTGTGAAGCGTGCTTCAATAATGGGTCATGCATGAGAAATCCTCTTTCGCGAATAGTTTGAGTGCCGGAAAACAAAGGGGCCCCACGACTTGGGCAACAGTATATACGAGGGAGCGGGCGGGTCTGTCACGATCGGGGGCGGGTAGTTCCGGGTCAAAATTCGGAACATCAAATTGATCAGCGAGCTTCTTAGAAGAGAATGCCCGGCTTGGTTGATCAGCGATTCGGCGCCGAGACTTTGACCCGCCAAGTCGGGATTGAGGATGCACCTCGGGCCAGATTCCCGAGGCTGGCAGGTTGAACGGTGACGACGTCGGGTCCTTTGGTCTTGCCTGCGACGATGGGCTTGTTGGGAGTGGTTTCGTATGCATAACCGGTTAGTCGGCCGCTGATGTTGCACGGCGGGCCCAAGGTCACATTCAGGCGGGCCCACCCGTAGTGCGTTTGCCCGTTGACGATGAATTTCAGTCCAAGGTATCGGCTCTGGAGGCCCTTTCCGCCGCTGGTGACCCAAGAACCACGAAAGTCGCCGGAACTGCTGTAACAAATATCCGATGCCATCAGGTTGTTCTGGCCGAATTGTCCCGACGGTCCAATCGAAGAACCGGCCTTGAGAGCCGCTGCCTGCCCACCAGATCCCATGATTTGGTTCGAGCTATTGACCGGCTTGATGCTTAAGAGGGAAACAAAGCCATAGGATGCGAATTGAGAGAATTTGAAATCCTTGATTCCATCGCGGTTCACGTCAAGATAGCGGCTGTCCCCATGTATGAGGAGATTAGAATGGGTAAATACGACTCGGGCATCGGCGGGCTGAGTCAATGCCAACGTGCTCAGTCCGGCAGCGGTGGCGACAGCGATGTATGCTGTCAGGTCTCTTTCCAAACTTTTTTGAGGCGAGCGGTGGCTCGGGTCCAGGTTGAAATCTTCCGCGATGTCATATTTCGCTCCTTGATACTTTATGAAATCGATAATGCTCTCTTAGAGGTAGTGACTTGGAATTGAGATTCGTTTCATCCTTCCGTAGATGACGGCAAATCAGGCTGTACTTGACGGTCCGATTGCGCGGGTTTGACCGTATTTTCCGAGGGCAGGTAAGATCGAAGATTCAGCAGCGCTGCAGTCTCAGCGGTCATCAACTGCGAGAACTGAAAGCCGACTGCGATTTTCCTATGGCACACGAATTATCTAAATCTTACGAGCCGGGCGCGATCGAGACGCGCTGGGCGGAGTATTGGGTCAAGGAGAAACTGTTCTCGGTGGCGACGCCGGGGCCGAGTCAGTCCAAAGAAGAGACGCGTCCGGTGTTCACCTTATTATTGCCTCCTCCGAATGTGACCGGGCGGCTGCACATGGGGCACATGCTCAACCAGACGCAGATGGACATTATTGTGCGCTGGCATCGCATGCGCGGGTTCATGACGCTGTGGCTGCCGGGGACGGACCACGCCGGTATTGCGACGCAGATGATGGTGGAGCGGCAACTGGCGACGGAAGGCAAGAAGCGCAGCGAGTTGGGCCGCGAGAAATTCATCGAGCGAGTGTGGGAATGGAAGCGGCACTATGGCGGGGCGATCCAGGAGCAGATGAAGCGGCTGGGCGCGTCGGTGGACTGGGAGCGCGAATATTTCACCATGGACGAACATCTGTCGCGCGCGGTGCGCGAGGCGTTTGTCCGTCTGCACGAAGAAGGATTGATTTACCGCGGGAAGTACATTGTGAACTGGTGTCCGCGGTGCGAGACGGCGATTTCCGATCTGGAAGTGAAGCACGAGGAGATTGCGGGCAAGCTGTATGAGATCCGCTATCCGGTGATTGGGAGCGACGAATCCATCACGGTGGCGACGACGCGCCCGGAGACGATGCTGGGCGATGCGGCGATTGCGGTGAATGCGAAGGACGAGCGCTATACGCACCTGCACGGGAAGATGGTGCGGCTGCCGCTGATGGACCGCGAGATTCCGATCATCACCGACGACCTGGCGCAGCCGGAGTTTGGCACGGGCGCGGTGAAGGTGACGCCGGCGCACGATCCGAATGATTTTCAGGCAGGGTTACGGCACAATCTTCCGCAGATTGACGTGATGGACGAGCATGGACGCATGAACCAGAATGCCGGGCCTTATGCGGGGCTGGACCGGTATGCGGCGCGGAAACGAGTGCTCGAAGATTTGCGGGAGCAGGGATTTTTTGTTGGGGAGAAGGACCACACCATTTCGATTGGCAAGTGCGACCGCTGCGGAACGGTGGTTGAGCCGCGGCTTTCGACGCAGTGGTTCATCAAGATCAAGCCGCTGGCGGAGCGCGCGATTCAGGCGGTGGAGAGCGGCGAGATCAGTATTACGCCGGAAAACTACAAACAGATTTATCTGAACTGGATGAACAACATCTACGACTGGTGCATTTCGCGCCAGTTGTGGTGGGGGCATCGGATTCCGGCATGGCGCTGCGCGGGTTGCGACGAGATGATTGTGGCGCGAGAGACGCCGAAGACGTGCGGGAAGTGCGGTGGGGCAGTGCTTGAGCAGGATACCGATGTGCTGGACACGTGGTTCTCGTCGGGGCTGCTGCCGTTTACGACGTTGGGCTGGCCGGACAAGACGCGCGACCTGGAAGTGTTCTATCCGAACACGCTGATGATTACGGGATTCGACATCCTGTTTTTCTGGCTGGCGCGCATGATCATGTTTGGATGCCACTTCATGCAGGGGCACGAGCAGGACGAGGCGATCAAGCAGGCGAGCGGCTGGTGTGGTGTGAAGGACGATAGCGTGCCGTTCCGGCAAGTGTATATTCACGCGCTGGTGCGCGACGCCGAGCGGCAGAAGATGTCGAAGACCAAGGGGAATGTGCTCGATCCGCTGGAGGTGATCGAGCGTTTTGGGACCGATGCGACGCGGTTTACGCTGGCGGCGATGGCGGCTCCGGGAACGGACATTGCGTTCAGCGAGAGCCGAACGGATGGGTACCGGGCGTTTGCCAACAAGATATGGAATGCGGCGCGGTTCATGTTTATGAATGTGGACCGGGTTGAGCCGGGCCTTCGGCCCGGAGGCGGACAAGAGTGTCCGCCCTACACGGGCATATCCGGCTTCGAAGTTTGCACGTTGGAGGACCGGTGGATTCTTTCGCGGTTCAATCGCGTGGCGGGGGAAGTGAACGAGGCGCTGCAAATTTTTCGGTTTCACGAGGCGGCGAACCGTATCTACGACTTTTTTTGGGGTGAGTTTTGCGATTGGTATCTGGAACTGATCAAGCCGCGGCTTTTGGAAAGCGCCAGCGCGGAGACGGCCCGCATGGCTTGCGCGAACCTGGTGAACCTGTTTGATGGGGCGCTGCGGCTGCTGCATCCGGTGATGCCGTTTATTACCGAGGAAATCTGGCATGCGATTTATGCGGGCGAGACTCCGCTGAAGTCGATTGCGCTGGCGGCGTATCCGAGCGCGGATGAAAAGCAGATCGACCTTGCGGCTGAGACCGAAATGGCGATTCTGCAGGACCTGATTGTGGCGATACGGACGCTGCGAGCGGAATTGAAGGTTGAGCCGAAGGTGAAAGTGCCGGTCGAGATTTATGCGCAGGATCCGGCGATGCAGAAGCTGATCGAGGAAAATCTCTCAGCAGTGGAGCGGCTGGCGAGCGTTGAAAGTGTGGCATTCGTTGAGAGTTCGCTCGGGAAACTGGCGGGAGCGCGGCATACATCGCGATTCGACGTGCATGTGATCTACGAGAGAAAGATCGATGTCGCGGCCGAGCGCGAACGGTTGAACAAAGAGTGGGAAAAGATTGAGAAAGAAATCGCGAATGGGCAGCGGCAGTTGGCGAACGAAGGATTTCTGGCGAAGGCTCCGGCGGCGGTGGTGGAGGGTATCCGAAATCGTCAGCAAGAGCTGGCGGTGCTGCGCGAGAAGACGGCGAGTAAGCTGGAGGAGTTGGGGTAGGGAAACCAGCTAGGTCCGGGCGGGGGCGGTTTCTCGACTCCGCTCGAAATGACAAAATCAAGTTAGTCGGGTTTTCGTTGGGGTGGTTTGGTGACAAAGTGAATTATGGACTGGAATAGCCGACGGATTACTGCGGTTCTGGAGAATGCGTTGCAGGAGGACCGCGCTACGCGGGATGCGACCAGCTATGCCTGCATCGATCCGGGTCAGCTTGCGGCCGCGACGATTATTGCGAAACAAGACAGCATTCTGGCGGGGATTGGGTGTATTTCGCGCATTCTTGAGGCGTATGCGGTGCTCGACGGAGCGGTGACTTCGCATTATGAAGTGACGACGCATCCGGAAATTTTCGATGGAATCCGCTTGCATAAAGGGCAATCGGTGGCGGTGATCCGGCACAATGCGCGAGTGATTCTTTCCTGCGAGCGCGTGATTTTGAATCTGATGCAGCGCCTGGGCGGGATTGCAACGCTTACGCGCAAGTTTGTCGACGCGGTTTCCGGTACGAAGGCGCGAATTTTGGACACGCGCAAGACAGCACCGGGACTGCGCATGCTCGATAAATATGCGGTGCGCTGCGGCGGAGGGCAGAACCATCGACTTGATCTGTCGGACGGAGTGCTGATCAAGAACAATCACATTGCACTGGCGGGCGGAGTTGTGCCGGCGCTGGAGCGGGCGATACGGAACCGGCGGGGCGAGCAGATTATTGAGATCGAAGTGCGGACTCTGGATGAACTGGAGCAGGCTCTCACGCATGGTGCCGAGGCGCTTCTTCTGGACAACATGCCAGTTGAGGAAGTGACGCGGTCGGTCGAGCGCTGCGCAAAGGAAGGGCGACGCATTCCGCTGGAAGTTTCGGGAGGAATTAAGCTGGACAATGTTCGGAGCTACGCGGAAACGGGAGTTGATTTTATTTCCGTTGGCGCGCTCACACATTCTGCGCCGGCAGTGGATTTGAGCATGCGGGTGAGCCCGGCTTAGGGCCTTGCCGCAACCTTGCATGCGATAGTGCTAAGAGCTTAACCACAGGAGGCACAGAGGCGGGGGAATGCTTCGATGCGGCGCTGGATCGAGCTAGCCGGGGAATAAGTTTAGGACGGGCGGGTGGGACACCCGCGCTACGTGTTTAGGCTGTTCGGACAGGCCGGTTTGCGCGAGCGGACTTTCTTCGATTGCACTTTCGTGTGTCGCAAACCGCTTCCCAACGGGTACAGTATTGGGAACGGAGGCCCTCCCCTATGAAGCGTAATATTCGTTTCGGGCTTGCTTTGTTTCTTTTCGTTCTACCGATCGGAGTCAAATCGTCGCCGCTTGGACCGCAGTCAACCTCGTCTATCGCACCCGGCGGCGGGCAATCTGCCGCAGCAACCCCACAGAGTGGTTCCAAAGCGCCGGCAATCACCACGGTTCATGTCAAGATCGATGCTTTGGCGGACCGGCATGTCATCAGTCCTTATGTGTACGGGGGAAGTTATCCCAAGGATGCCGCGACCATTACCGACAGCGGAATGACGATTGTACGTTGGGGTGGAGATGCGACCTCGCGCTACAACTGGCAATACGGAACCGAGAATTCCGCCGCCGATTGGTATTGGGGCGACTACGGCTATACGGAGATCGGAGACTCCGATTCGGCGAAATTCATTCAGGACGTGAAGACGGCTGGGAGCAATCCGCTGATGACCATGGTGATGCTCGATTGGGTTGCGCAAGATGTGACCGACGGCAGCGCTTACAGTTTTTCGGTGGCGAAGTATGGCGCGCAGTGTGGGGCCAATCCGTATAACGCAGACGACGGCGATGGAGTGATGCCCGACTGTGCGACCAACGTTACGGGCAACGATCCGAATGATGCCAACGTCCCGATCAAAGACGCGCCGGAGAATGGCGATCCTCCGGGAACGGTGTATCGCAATCAATGGGCAGCGGCGCTGGCTGCGGCTTTCGGCAGTGCGCCGCATTTCTACAACATGGACAATGAGATCGAGATATGGGGCAGCACACATCGAGATGTGCATCCCAATCCTTCGGCTTATGACGAATTGCGCGACACATATATCGCGGAGGCGCGTGCGCTAAAGGGCTGGGACTCGGCGGCGATCCGGTTGGGTCCGGTGACTTGCTGCTGGTGGTTTTACTGGAACGGCGCCAATAACAACGACAAAGGGGCGCACGCTGGGAATGATTTTATTCCGTGGTGGCTGAACGAAGTCTACTGGCATGACAAAGTAGCGGGTACGCGATCGGTGGATATTTTCGATATCCACGCTTATCCCGATGGGCCGAACACGTCGGGCTGGACGCAGGCGCAGTTACAGGCACTTTCGGTGCGGATCTATCGCGATTACTGGGACCCGACTTATGTCAGCGAGTCGCAGGACATCGACCAGAAGTGGACGACGTTTATCCAGCCGAAGAAACATATTCCGTTTCGGATACCGCGCATGCGGGCGATTGCGAACATGATCTATCCGGGGACGCCGTTGAGTGTGACTGAATGGAGCGCGGCGTTTGCCGGCGAGTCCGACTACTCTACTGCGATCGGCGATGCGGACGCTTATGGAATTTTGGGTCGCGAGCGCGCGTATCTGGCATCGCGATGGACTGCGCCCGATCCGGCGAATCCTAATTACCAGGCGCTGAAGCTGTATGAGAATTACGATGGCCAGCACCATACATTTGCGCCGATTTCGGTCTCGGATACGAATGATGGGAATCCGGACCTGTTCAGTAGCTATTCGGCGCTGAATTCGACGGGAACGACCGTGACCGTGATGGTACTGAACAAGGACCCGGGGAACACGGTGGCGGCGCATTTTGCAATGAATGGATTCAAACCATCGCAGGTCACGGCTTATACGCTTTCGCCGAATTCGCCGAACCAGATCGTGGCGTCGGCCCAGACGAAGTGGTCTTCGACGATGCAATTTGCGCCTTACACGGCGACTTTGCTGGTGGTGACCGGCTCCATGTCGAACCTGCCAGCGGCGGAGTGGGACCTGAATCCCGATACGACGATGGTGGCGGCGAGCCGGACGGTGATGCTCTCTCCGAAGATTGTGTCGGGGTCGGGGACGGTAACTTTGGGTACGCCGCAGTCGGACAATGGGATCAAGGTCACGGTGAAGCGAGGCACGATTACTTCGGGTGAGGATGGGAGCATTGAAGTGGCGGCGGGCAAAACTCCGGGCTTTTACCACTACACGGTCCCGAGCACCGACAATTCTGGCGTGGCGCAGCAGCAGAGTGGATGGATTCTGGTGGGGAATCCTTCGTCCTCGATGGTGAAGCGGGGTGATCATCAAAAAGGTGCGACTGGCAGCCAGCTGAATTTGTCGGTCACGTTGAATGCGGGGAAATCGGGTGGAAGCGCAGCGGGGGCGACGATTCTGTTCACGACCGACGCGGGATCGCTGTCAAGCCGCATGGTGGTGACCGATTCGTCGGGGAATGCGCCGGTGGTTTTGACGTTGCCGGGAAACCCAGGAGTGGTGCACGTGAAAGCAGAAGGACCGTTTGGGCTGGGGCATCCGGTGGTGACGTTTACGGAGACGGCCCAGTAGAACTTTGGCGTTTGCACATAGCCTGTTCAGCGTTGGCAAACGGCCGTCATTGTAGTCGGCGGTCGTTTGCCTCATAATTCCGGAATCACTCAAATCCAGAAAACTCGTGCAGGGACGAAGTCGCCTCTCGGGCCGGGGGCGCAGACGGATGCGCGTCTGGGCCGCATCGTGAAGCTGTTGAGCAGCTATGCGACGGTGGTGGTCAGCGGGACCAAAATCGCGGCGGAGATCGGGACGGGGCGCTCTGAGGTTTGGCGACTGGTGCAGCAATTGCGCTCGTTGGGAGTGGATATCGCCGGACATCCGGCGACCGGATATCAACTGAAATCCATGCCGGACTTGTTGCTGCCCGAGATTTTAGCGCCTCTGATCGGGGCGACGATTTTCAGCAAGCACATCCATCACTATTACAAAATCGGGTCGACCAATACAGCGGCAATGGAGGCGGCAAGCGCCGGAGTGCCCGAGGGCAGCGTGTTTGTGGCCGAGCAGCAAACGGCGGGGCGCGGTCGTGGCGCGAACCAGTGGTACTCCGAACGGTCGGTGGGAATTTACTGTTCGGTGGTGTTGCGGCCGGCGCTGGCTCCGTCGGATGTGCTGATCTTGGCGCTGGCCAGCGGGTTGGCGGTGCGAGCGGCGGTGCAGGAGGTCGACTCGCGGGCAAATCCAGATCTGAAGTGGCCGAACGATTTGCTGATTGATGGTAAGAAGTTTTGCGGGATCCTCACCGAAATGAACGCGGAAATTACACGTGTGGGGCATGTGGTGGTGGGAATTGGAATCAATGTAAACCAGTCGAGTTTCCCGCCGGAACTTGCCAGCATTGCGACGTTGCTGCGAATGGCAACCGGCACGGAATGCTCGCGGGTGGAACTTTGCGGGGCTTTGCTAAAATCGCTGGATCGCGAATATCGCAATTTGCTGGAGAATCCGGAGGCGCGCAGTTCGATTATTCAGCGCTTTCAGGAACATTCGTCGTCGGTGTCTGGCAAGCATATCTTCGTCGAAGAGCATAGCGGTTTTGAGGGGATCAGCGAAGGGTTGGATGACCGCGGATTCCTGAAAGTGCGGACAGCGGCCGGTTTGCGGACTATTCTTAGCGGGACGGTGCGGGCAAAATAATATGCTGCTGGTGATCGATGTCGGCAACACGAATACGGTGCTGGGCGTCTTCGCCAAAGTGGCGAAGGTGTCGCCGGGAAAGTCCGTGCCTCTGCCAATAGCGCACTCTCGCTACGAATTGCTGGTTGCCAACTGGCGCGTGGCCACGATCGCGACGCAGACGGTGGACGAGTATGGCGTGCTCTTCCGGAATCTGTTTGCCATGGACAATGTCGAGGTCAAAGGCATTCATGGGATTGTGATTTCGTCGGTGGTGCCGCCGCTGGATTCAACGTTGCGGCAGGTTTGCGAGCGCTACTTCAATGTGAAGCCGCTGTTCATTGGGCCGGGGATCAAGACGGGGATGCCGGTGTTGTATGAAAAT
Source organism: Terriglobales bacterium (assembly GCA_963700175.1). Lineage (GTDB taxonomy): Bacteria > Acidobacteriota > Terriglobia > Terriglobales > Acidobacteriaceae > DASVWZ01. The sequence goes on along the minus strand of CAVOWN010000015.1, from coordinate 946,250 downwards.
CCTGCCGAGGTTGGCGCAGACCGCATTGTGAATTCGGTGGCGGCATTCGAGAAGTTCGGCGGGCCGTGCATCACCGTCGATTTCGGGACGGCTACAACGTTTGATTGCGTCACCGCGAAGGGCGAATATCAGGGCGGAGTGATTTGTCCGGGGATCAAGATATCTGCCGAGGCGCTATTTTCGCGGACGGCGCGTCTGCCGCGGGTGGACATCCGCAAGCCGGCGCGGATCATTGGCACCAACACGGTCGCGAGTTTGCAGTCCGGTCTCTATTACGGCTATCTCGGGCTGGTGGATGGGATTCTCGAGTTGCTGATTGCCGAGATGGGCGAAGGCACCAGGGTGCTTGCGACAGGCGGGCTGGCGGGGCTGATCGGAACCGGTTCAAAGTACATTAAACACATCGAGGATTTTCTTACCTTGGACGGTCTGCGAATCATCTGGGACCGCAACTCGGCGGAGAAACCGGCCAGGAGCGCGGGGACGAGTGGGAATTCTCATATAGGCGCCGAACCCGCACCATCGAAGACCTCTACCGGTAAGGCCCGCTGAGCCGTCGTGGAAAATTACTTCAATTATTTCACCGAGATTGAGGAGCATTTTCAGCGACGGCGCGGGACGATTCTTCTGGCCTCGACTTTCGACTGGGCGCTGATGGAGACATGGAAAGACGCGGGCATCCCACTGGAAGCGGTGCTGCGCGGGATCGACGCGACGTTTGATAAGTGGGAGCGAAAGCCTTCGAAGACGCGCAAAGTGAACGGTCTGGGATTTTGTGCGCAGGAAGTGCTGGCGGCTGCGGAAGAAATGAAAGAGGCGGCGGTAGGCGCGTCGACGGAGGGAATAAAAAGCGATGCGCCGCCGGGGTTCCAGGCGAGCGAGATTTGTGCCTTTCTGCGTCGCAACGCGGATCAGTTGGAGACGGCGAAATTGCCGGAACGAAACGGTGTCACGGGGCAACCGCTGGCGATCGAAACGGCCCGAGTGCTGCGTGAAATTTCCTCCGAGTTGGAGGCGGCGAAAGCGCTGCCACGGTTGGAGGACTTGGAACGACGGCTGACTGTGGCGGAGGAGAAGTTGTTCGCGGTAACGCTTGCCGCAACTCCGGATGAGCAGGTTGTCGCCGTCCGGGCAGAGGCCGATCGGGAACTGGCGCCGTACCGGCGAAAGATGCAAGCTGCGCAGATCGACTTGCTACAGAAGCAGTATCTGCAAAAACGCTTGCTGGAAAAATATGGATTGCCCCGATTGAGCTTGTTTTACATGTAGAGTGATCTGCGGCGCGAAGTGAAACTGATCTGCACTCAACTCATTTCGGCGAGGAAGCGTCCATGCTCCGAACCCGTTTCAAGAAAGAAATCGTTGCCGAATTCCTGCCTCCGGTGCGGCGCGGCAAAAAACAGAAGGTAATCATCCTATGCGACGGGATGCCTTCGATTCCGCGAAAACAGAATTTGGCAGCGTTTCTCTCGGAAAAAGGCTATTGGGTGTTCTATCCCCGCTATCGCGGAGCATGGGAGAGCGGCGGCCAGTTTCTGGAAAAATCTCCGCATGAAGATATTTGCGATGTCATCGACGAATTGCCGCGCGGGGTGCGGGAGGTGACCTTCGGCCAGCGCTTCGACCTTTCTCCGGATGAGATTTTCGTGATTGGTGGAAGTTTTGGTGGAGCGGCCGCCTTACTTTCTTCGCTCGATCCCCGCGTCAATAAAGTCATCGCCAATTGTCCGGTGGTGGCCTGGGGGATTCTTCAGGCTTCGGAAAAAGCGGAAACTTCCAATCCCAGTTACGCCGCCTACATTCGCGAAGCTTTTGGCAACGCCTATCGCTTGTCGGAGAAGAACTGGAATAAGCTGCATGGCGGTAAGTTTTACAATCCGGCGCATCATGCAGATGAAATCACGCCCTCAAAGGTGATGATGTTCCATGCCAAGGACGATCCCTACATTCCCTACGACGTGGTGAAGCGCTTTGCGACTCGCACCGGAGTGAAACTGAACTCGCTGCGCAGTGGAGGCCACGTCAGCACGGAGATGATTGTCCAGAAATACTGGCCGCGGATCAGCCGGTTCCTCGGTTCCCGGTGAGCGCTCGCACCCCAGTTTTTCTTTAGCCTTGTGGCAAAGCTGAGCCACCCCACCCCGGCGAGACTGGCCAGCTGGATGCGTCTGCATTTAGAATCCTTAGTCCTGCTCATTCAATAATCCATGAGGTGAAAGAGCCTTGATTCCACGTTATACCCGCCCGGAAATGGGCCACATTTGGAGTGAAGAGAACCGCTTTCGCAACTGGCTGACGGTTGAAGTCGCCGCGACCCAGACTTTGTCGGAGGCCGGTATCGTGCCTAAAGACGCGGCCAAAGTCATTCGCGAGCGCGCCGACTTCGACTTGCGGAGAATTCAGGAAATCGAGGCCGAAGTGCGCCACGACGTGATCGCCTTCACTACGGCGGTGGCGGAAATCGTGGGGCCGCAATCGCGATGGTTCCACTATGGCCTGACCTCGAACGATGTGGTCGACACCGCGCAAGCCCTGCTGATTGCGCAGGCCTCGGCGATTATTGCCGCCGACCTGGAGCGTTTGTCTGACGTATTGAAGCGCCGGGCATGGGAGTTCAAAGACACTCCCATGGTAGGCCGCACGCATGGAATCCACGCCGAACCAATTACCTTCGGGTTCAAACTCGCGAACTGGTATTCCGAAACGCAGCGAAATATCGAACGCTTCAAGAATGCCGCGGAAGAGATGCGCGTAGGAAAATTTTCTGGCGCGGTGGGGACCTTCGCCCATCTCAGCCCGGAACTGGAAGAGAAAATCTGCGCTCGCCTCGGCTTAAAGGCCGCCGACATTTCTTCGCAGGTCATTCAACGCGACCGCCACGCCAACTATCTGGCGACGCTGGCCATCATCGCCAGTACACTCGATAAAATCGCGACCGAAATCCGCCACTTGCAGCGCACCGAGGTCCGCGAAGCCGAAGAGTTCTTCAGCGCAAAGCAGAAGGGCTCATCGGCGATGCCCCACAAACGCAATCCGGTGAATGCCGAGCAGATCAGCGGACTGGCGCGCGTGGTGCGCTCCAACTCGCAAGCCGCGCTCGAGAACGTCGCTTTGTGGCACGAGCGCGACATTTCCCACTCCTCAGTGGAGCGCGTCATTATTCCGGACTCGACCACGCTGATCGATTACTTGTTGCAGAAGACGGCCAATCTGGTCGATACCATGTTCGTTTATCCCGACCGCATGAAGGCCAACCTCGAAAGTACCGGAGGGCTGGTTTTTAGCGGACAGTTGCTGCTCGATCTGGTGGAGCATGGCGTCTCTCGCGAGGACGCGTACCGTCTGGTGCAAAGTCATGCCATGCGCGCTTGGCGGGAAGACTTGAATTTCCATCAACTGGTCCTCAAGGACAAAGAAGTCACTCGCCGAGTTCCCAAGCAGCAGATCGAACGCGCCTTCGATCTGAAGCGGCAATTGCGGAATATCGATAAGATTTTTGCTCGCGTTTTCAGGGACGATCCCATTCCTACGCCGGCCCGGAGAAAAAAGAAGTAGTTTCTTCTGAAGTAAGCCCAAAGATTTCTGGCTCTTGTCAGGATTCATTGGCCCGGCAGGCGGCGCTTCTCGGTCTCTTCCAGCATGCGGATTAACGCCGTGAGCTTGCGTTCTCCCATATGTCCCAACAGGCGCCGCTGAAACTCGTTCACCGCAGGATCCATTTCGTTAAGCACGGTGAGTCCGCGCTCGGTGATACGGGCCTTGATCACGCGGCGGTCCTGCTTCTGACGGCTGCGCTCTACGAGTCCGCGCTTCTCTAACCGCGCCATCAACCGGGTGATGTCGGGATCGCGATTGATCATACGTTCGCCAATCTCCGTGCAAGGCAATCCATCGGGACCGGCGCCACGAAGAATTCGCAGCGCGTTGTATTGCGTGGGAGAAAGTTCGTGTTCTTTCAACATCTCGGTAACCCGCCGTTGGGCATGGTCGGCCGCCCGCATCAGAGCGACGAAAGCTTGCTCCTCCAGCAGAGGCGTTGGGTTCTTAGGGCGAACGCTACGGGACACGACTTCCAATGTATTTGTTATGACGACTATTCACAATTGGTAACGAGGTTTTACTTTTCTTTGCAATCCTGGCCGCGACTTTTAATTAACCTTGCGGTTAATACCTACAAATGCGGAGGTAGAACGATGAAAAAGCTGTTGATTGTGAGTTGCGGCATTTTGCTGGGACTCGCAGACATAAAAATAATGGGCGCCCAGGTTTCGAACACCATCCGTGACGCCGAAGTGCAGGCCGCGATTACGCATCAACTCGCCGGCAAGAAAGACTTTCGCACTGTCACGGCACAGGTGAAGAATGGCGTCGTCATGCTGACCGGTTCGGTCGATCTTTACCAGCAAAAGCTGGATGCGGCCAAACGAGCGAAAAAGGCGGCGGGTGGGGACAACATTCAGAACCTGATCGCCGTTGCCGGCAAGAATGTGTCAGACAACGATTTGGCGTCGCAATTGGATCGTAAGCTGTATTACGACCGCATGGGTTATGACATCGCCTTCAACTTCGTCACCGCAACCGTTGACGACGGCGTGGCCACGTTGAACGGCGAGACTCGCGATGAATTCGACCGCGAATCCGCGCTGTGGTTGGTCGACAATACAAGCGGCGTAAAAGGCGTTATCGATAACGTTGGGGTTGCGCCAGTGTCAATTTTCGACGATCAGATTCGCTTGAGCGCACTGCGGAAAATCTATCGCGACCCAGTGCTCGAACGTTACGCGATTGATCCGGCACGGCCAATCCGCATCGTCGTCGATCGCGGCAAGCTGGCGCTTTATGGCACGGTGGCTACTGCAATGGACAAACAGATCGCGGGCGTTCAGGCGGCTCAGGTGTTCGGTGCATTCAGCGTGCAGAACAATCTGGAAGTCGCAAGAAAGGGCTGATACCGCCCTTAATCGAGCGCGAACGGGCACGGCGTGAGCCGTGCCTTTTCTTTCGCCAGAATTATTTCGGCGGAGTATGTTCGAAGGGAAGTTTGGCGTAGCGCGCTTTATCCACCTCGATCACTAAGACGATTCGACCCTCGGGAGCGCGCATCGGAAACGGCTTGCCGATGTATTTGTGCGAAATCGGGTCCATGGTCTTTAGTTCGGGATCTGGCCGGCGCTCCACCACTCGCCCACGGAGCTGCACTTCTTCGTAGGGATTTTTGAAATCCACCACCGATAGCGCCACGCGCGGATCACGCTTTGTATTCTTGGCCTTAAGCGACGGTTCGCCAGTGCAAATAATGACCCGATCGCCTTCGCGTCCGATCCAGACTGGCACCGATTGCGGCGAGCCATCGGGCATCAGCGTAGCCAGGTGGGCGAAGTTAGGACGATCGATCAAACTCTTGATTTCCGCGGATAAAGACTCCATAAACACCTTCCTACGGCAGCCGGTTGATCAGCGAAGCCACATACCCGGCTCCGAACCCATTGTCTATATTTACCACGCTGACATTGGACGCGCAGGAATTCAACATTCCCAATAAGGCGGCGATGCCCTTAAAGGCTGCTCCATAGCCGACACTCGTCGGCACCGCGATGACCGGAACGCCGACTAAACCGCCAACCACGCTCGGCAACGCGCCCTCCATGCCCGCGCATACAATCACCACTCGCGCTTTGGTCAGCGTTTGCCGGTTCGCCAGCAAGCGGTGAATTCCCGCCACGCCGACGTCGTAAAGATGCTCCACCTGATTGCCCATGACTTGGGCGGTGATGACGGCTTCTTCCGCCACGGGAATATCGCTGGTCCCGGCCGACACAACTGCAATCGTCCCTTTACCGTGGATTTCATGGTCGCGATGCAAAACGATGGCTTGTGCCAGCTCGTGATATTCGGCCTTCTTCAGTTTTTTCTTCACCGCAACAAATTGCGCTTCAGTCGCGCGCGTCGCCAGCACGTTGCCTCCATGCCGGGCCAGGCGTTGGAAGATCTCCGCCAAATGCGACGGCGCTTTGTTCAATCCGAAGATGACCTCCGGCATACCCACCCGAAGCGCGCGGTGATGATCGACCTTGGCGTAATCGAGATCTTCGAACGGCATATGCCGTAGGCGCTGCACCGCTTCATCGGGAGACAGCACCCCCTTCTTCACCTCGTCGAAAAGCTTTCGGATAGATTGGGAGTTCAAGTTCGGGGCCACGTCCTAAGAATGTAAAGAAAAAATGGCGTCTATACACTGGCACCAAGAGAACTTCAAACGAGGAATGATAGCACTGGTTAAGGTTCCGAAGAGTCCGGTAACGAAAACGACAAGACTAGCATCCCGCTAGCAGGTAACCGAGGCAGCTGGTTTCTTGCGGCTGACGCGAAGCTTACGCAGAAGTTCGCGGAAAGTCGTCTGTGCAACTTTCGGCTGTTCGATGTGGGCCAGGTAGAGATGGCGCAAGGTAGCAGGGGTCACACATCCCTTTAGGTAAGCGTCGTACACTTCACTGCCCAGGACGAATCCCAGGCATTGCGTTACCGATTCGAATTTTTGCGGACCGCGCTTGGCGTCCGCCATGAACTTGGCGGCGCGCGCGGGAGAAACCTCCGCTCCACCTTCCAGGCGCACCGACGGCCGCACTGGATAAAGAATCCGCGATCCGCAGAAGGCCAGAGCATGTTCAAGCACTTGCACACGGAAGCGATGGTCGGCGCTGAAGTCGCGCTTTCGCCCCCCTCGAAGCGGTAACCCGCGACACGCCTGATGCAGAAATCGCGCGGCCTCTTCCGCCGCAAACATCATTTGAAATTCGCCCACGTAAAGAACGTTGCTGTGGGGCAGATAGGCCGTGCCTTGCGCGTCAATCTTGCGCTGGATCGATTCGGCTTCATGCACATCGGAAGTTTCGCGCGCCAGCAGATGCCGCAACTGCGCATCGGAAGCTCCGCTCGAGACCTCGGGCAGAAGGTCGACCAGAAACTTCGGCTGAGTCGTATTGTGGGACGAGTACCGGTCGATGTTCAGAAAGCGGAGCAGGCCGTCCACCAGATTGTAGATGGTCGGGGCAATGTCTGGCTGCCTCTGTTCCTGCCGCCAGCGCGAAAGGCTAAGGCGGTAGCTTTCGTACTTCTCAAGCGGCGTCGCATTGAAAACGCAGACCGTGTTCGCATTCACGCGGACGGCCTCGACCCGCTCCTGCCGCTCACCTGTCGCCTTCCAGTAAAGGGCATCCACATTCTGCAAGACCGTTACCATGCGCTCCCCGGGCAGGCGTTGAGCGAGCATGGCCGGCAGATGATCGGGCGTGAGGTGCGATTCGCCGAACAATACCAGGATTGCGGCTTCCGGATGGCGCGCCCGGATTTCGGCGATCTTGTCGGCTGCGTGCCGGTCGCGGGCGCCGATTTTGCGCAAGTCCTCCCGCGGCATGCAGTCCAGCGCATAGATCGCTTCCGCGTGCTCGCGCGCAGTGACCAGCAGTTCAAGAAAAGGCGCCCAATCGTAGCCCCATTCGGTTTCAAAGCGTAGACGATGCCGCAACTCTTCCGCATCGATCTCGCGTCTCCACCATTCGTCGAGAATGTGTTGATGTCGGGCGAAGATGGCTTCCACGCCGAGCACGATCGGACGGTCTCCGGGTTGCGCCCGCTGTTCCAGCAGCCTGCCAGCCCAACGTTGTGACTGCGGTAGCGCGTGATAGTCGCCGATCAGAACAATGTCAGCTGTATGGACAATGCGGCTAAGCTCAGCGGTGCCGATAATGGACTGGTACGAACGGAAGGCCTGGCTGAAATCACGCAGGTACTTGCGACGCCCGCTGGGATCGCTGGCCCGTACCTCGCGTTCCACGCCGGCCAGCGCATGCAGTTGCGCTGCGTTCCGGCGTGATCCGAGCGTGTTCGAGGATGCCATACTCCGGGTCCTTGGTCCCGCCATTCTCCCGCCTTCTTGACTCCCTCGCCCGTACTGCCTATCCTCAGCAGTTCCGGGTTGAGTAAAGGAATCCAGCTTGTCCAACCATCCGCCGCAAAATTTGACGGTCGCAACCACCGGCGCCAGCGGCGCCTTGTTTCTTCGTCACTTCCTGCTTGCCGTCGAGCGCGACGAGCGGGTCAAAACCGTCAACTTCGTCGCTTCTGAGAGCGCGCTTCGAGTCATTGCCGAGGAAATCGGCATCGAAGGCCGCGACAAGCTGGTTGATCGATTGCTCGGTAAGGCTTCCCCCAAGATCCAACAACAATCGAACTCGAACATTGGTGCGAATATCGCCAGCGGCTCCTATCTCGCCGACGGCATGGTCGTCCTTCCCTGTAGCGCGGGAACCTTGTCGCGAATCGCGAACGGCGACGCTTCCCACCTGATCGAGCGGGCGGCTGACGTATGTCTCAAGGAGAGACGCCCCCTGGTGCTCTGCGTCCGCGAAACCCCACTCAACAAGATCCATATTCGCAACATGTTCCGCGCCGCCGACGCCGGGGCGACGATTTTTCCGGTGATTCCGACCTTCTACAATCTCCCGCACACATTAGATGACATGGCGCGGGAATTCGCTTTTCGCGTACTTGCCCATCTGGGCCTGCCTCAGCACGATGCTTACCATTGGAAAGGCTGATTAATCAGTCACTTAGCGCGTGTTCCCTTAAACCGAGGGAAATTAAAGTGTAGGAAGAAGTGTAAACGGGCGACAGATTACGAAAGCGGCATTCCTAAAGAGCCATATCCTATGTTGACCATTTTTGTTGACCATGGTCTAATCTAATGGTCATGAAGGAAGTTGCGATCTCGGAGTTCAAGGCCAAGTGTCTGGCGCTGCTTGACCAGGTGCAAAAGACGAAAGAGCCTCTGCTCATCACTCGTTATGGGAAACCGGTGGCCGAAGTTGGTCCTCATGCGGCGGCCGGCCGCAACGACTGGATCGGTTCGATGACCGGCACGAGCAGGATTCTAAGAGACCTCGTGGCTCCGGCTGGCGAAGAGTCCGACTGGGAGGTGCTGCGACGATGAGGCTGCTGCTGGATACACATATCTGGTTGTGGGGTCTCATTGATCCGGGGCAGCTGGGCATGCAGGTGCGGCGAGCACTCGACGACCCGAACAATGAACTGTGGCTTTCGCCGATGAGCGTTTGGGAAGCATTGAATCTGCACAATAGATGCCGCGTCTACCTTGCCGGCAATGCGAAGGACTGGATCGAGCGCAACATCGCCCCATTCCGCGAGGCCGCGTTGACCCATGAGATTGCAGTTGCGTCGTGGTATTTACGGTTCACTCATCAAGACCCGGTCGACCGGTTGCTTGTGGCCACAGCGAAAGTCATGGATTTGACTCTGGTGACCGCGAGTTCGTCATTGATGGAACTAGGCGAGATTGCAACGCTCCCCAATCGGTAAGGGGAGAGCCTTGCGTGGCGGTCTTCGTGGTCTCGAAAGCCAATTTACTCCTTAAAGATAGGCGATTGAGCGGGGGTTCGGCTCGGTTGCCATGCTACACTGGCTCCCGCGAGATACGGGGCGGGTGGCCCATTCATTCGCGTTCTTTGCGAATGAGTGGGGTACGCTGAGGCTGACAACTGCTGAAGGTTCCCCGCGGGCACGGCTTGATCCCCAGCGGCCACTTCTGAAGGTTAGCTCGTGCCCCGCCAAGGTCGCCATACGCGTAAGACCGGAAACTGCTCCGTAGCCATTGCTACGGTTCGCGCACCAACCGCAATTGACCGGACTGCTTAGGCACGATTGCAGGCTACGGGGAGGAGTAGAAAATCTGCGAAGGGCAAAGTTGCCTGGTTTTGCAAACGTCATCTTTGCCCCACTCATTCGCAAAAAACGCGAATGAATGGGCCACCCGCGGTAGTAGCCGATTCACAAACACCGCGATTTTCCCATCATTTCCGTCATAAATCAATCCCCACTTCGTGTAGCCGAAAGTGTGTTTTAGGCAAGTTCTTTGTACTGTTTCATGTTCGGAGCAAGCATCTTCTCTGCTCCGATGGTGTTGATGTAGACGGATGTCATGCGGCATTTGTGGCAGAAGTACCAGTCGTAGGGAATGTCGCCGTGGAATTCCTGCAATCCCTGCATGATGAGTTCGTGACTCTTGCAGTACGGACACCTGAACGTCCGCCAGTGATGCCATTTCGCGAACAGCTTCTTGATCGCCAGAAACGTCGGCGGAAGGAAGAAGTACAGGAAGTAGTAGGCGACGGCAGCGCCCAGAAGAATCTCTTTCCTGATCGGCGTCAGGAACAGCGCAGGCACCAACAGAATCAGGGGAACGACGATCCTAGCGTCTTCTTTGTCAAACTCGTATTCTCCCCAATTCCCGATCTTGATTTTCATTTGGCATAGATTCTACGCCTACAAACTCACCGGTTAGCTATACTTTGTGGATGGCAAACACAAAGCCGATAACGATGCGGATGTTGGAAAGCCCCACAGGTGAAATGGTTTACATCGTCGTGGAACAGATGATGGACGATGACATAGACGGGGAAGTCGTTCGACTTCGTGCGCATGCCCATCCATCCGGCACTCCGCGCACAGCAACGTTCAGCAATGCCGTTGTGGTTGATGAGACTGGCAATCAATACGATCTGCGCCGACGCTACATCAACCTGCTACTTGATTACTATGACAAAAAGTGGAAGCGGATGGGTGCAAGTCAGTTCGGTTCCACACCGCGAGAAAACTTCTGGTTGCTGGATCAACTGTGATTTCATGCCGCGTATTTGCTCGACCTGTCAAATCCGAGAAGCAAAGAAAGGTCGGCATCGCTGTGATGTCTGCCTTCATCCGGTAGGCACCTGTCCGCTGTGCCTACAGGTCAAGACCCTCATCGACAGTCATCTTCTTCCACGAATGCTGTATTCCCTGCTGGCAAACGCAGGACTATACGTGGCAGAAGGCGGAACGGGAAAGATACGACAGATTTCCAAACACCTGCTATGCGCCGAGTGCGACAACAAGCTCAACGAAAAGGGAGAAAACTGGACTCTCAATTTCTGTTACAGACCCGACCCCCACAAGTATCGGGGACCGAACTACAAGTTCCGATTGCGGGACGAAGTTCTCAAGAACGCCGCGCCCATGAAAAGCACAATGTTGAAATTCACGGACGACGGTCAACCAGAACTCTTGGAAATCTACAGCGCGACAGACAACCCTAAAATTCGCTGGGAAGTTTTAACCTACTTCGCCATATCCGTCTTCTGGCGTGCCTGTGTGACGGAGTGGGAGTTTGAAGGGGTAAAGGATGGCAAGTGGCGAATTGCGATGAGTGGGAATCCTGCTTACAGCCAAATGTATCAGGAACAGATGCACCAATATCTTCTCACTGGCAAGGAAGAGGATTTTCCCCCAGACATGAGTTTGCGAGTTCACATACACGCGGACGAACATCCGACCGCAATGACAAATCTACCGGGGATTGAAGAAAACACAGATGGCGATGGGACTGCGACCTGCACGTTTCAAATTCCGGGGATAGGCTTCGAGTTGCGCATGCGGGAGAAGGAACGCGGCACGTGTATAGTTCGCGGCATTAGACACCCGGTCATCAAATCGAACTTCATGGAACAGTATACGAAGCTGCGAACTCAGCAGGTATTCCATAATCTCCCCGCCGATCAACGGACGAAGTTGTTAGAAAGCGCTGAGGCTATGAAGAAGCAAATGATAAAAGATGGCTACGACGCATCCTGATTTAACGCCAAATCGCTTCGACCTTTTCCTGCACGACAGCGCGGTTCGGCTTCAGGTAGCGCATGGCGGGTGGCCCGGCCTTTCGCGTCCTTTGCAAAGGCTGGGGCTTTTAGCCGGCACGACGAACTATGGGGCAGATTCCGAGTCGCTCGCGCTTGCGCAGGCGGGTGGCCCATTCATTCGCGTTCTTTGCGAATGAGTGGGGTACGCTGAGGCTGACAACTGCTGAAGGTTTCCCGCGGGCACGGCTTGATCCCCAGCGGCCACTTCTGAAGGTTAGTTCGTACCCCGCCAAGGTCGCCATACGCGTAAGGCCGGAAACTGCTCCGTAGCCATTGCTACGGTCCGCGCACCAACCGCAATTGACCGGACTGCTTAGGCACGATTGCAGGCTACGGGGAGAAGTAGAAAATCTGCGAAGAGCAAAGTTGCCTGGTTTTGCAAACGTCATCTTTGCCCCACTCATTCGCAAAAAACGCGAATGAATGGGCCACCCGCCCCGCCTCCGCCTTGCTGGACGCACGATTTCGGCAGTATTCTCGCGTTTACAGAAAACAACTTCAACCTAGGGCCTATTGCTCCGCAGCAACCTGTTCAATATACCTACGCCGATCAGAATACCCTCGACGCGGTTTGCCAAGGTCAGCAGGTAGTCCCGCTATGGGAGTTCTTCCTGGGGACAAGTAGCTTGTTTACGCCGATTTCGGCCCCATACGATGCAAGCTTCTTCATGAACTACTACACGACGCCCTTGGACGGGGTTAATCCCACGCCCACGGGCCCGGACGGCGGCTCCGATGATTGACGCGATAACGCGGCAGACGCGCGGCGCCTTGGCTTCTTGGCGCGAGTGCTAAACTGGGGGGCAGCGCTGAAGGCTGCCCCGCTGCCCAAGGCAGGTCGGCCCGCGCGATGGAGATGTCAAATGAAGTCCAAACCCCTCGTTGTGCTGACTGTCGCACTGGCCACTTTTCTTGCGCCGTCTGCCCGTGCCGGAAACAAGTACAAGGTGTTGTACAATTTCTACGGCAACAACGGTGTGGGCGGACCCAACGGAGGGCCGCCGATCGCCACGCCAGTGCTCGACGCGGGCGGCAACCTGTACGGCCCAGCCGCGGGGGGTATAGGAAACTCGTCACAGTGCGACGGTCCCTGCGGAGTAGTGTATAAGATGACCCGCGGGGCCGACGGCGAATGGAGCGAAAGCGTGGCCCTCAATTTCAGCACCTACTTCAACCTGGGTGTGCCGTGCAGTCCGCTTGTGTTTGACCACCATGGCAATTTGTACGGCAGCATTACCCTTGCCGGAGAACCGTCCTACAACTGGGCCTTCCAGATGATGCCGGGACAGGGCGAGTGGGACTTCGGCCTGATCTATCAAGGATACGGAACCGACGTTGGGGGCGTCGTCCTGGACGGCGGTGGCAACCTGTATGGCGAACTCGGCGTTGCGTCCGACTACCATACTACGGTCGGTGAACTGACGCCCGGCTCCGGTGGCTGGGCTTATCTTAATCTTTACACCTTCTGCGAAAACGGCACGTGCTTCGACGGCGCGGCCCCTCGCGCTCCGTTTAGCTGGGACAGCAAAGGCAACCTCTACGGCACCACCTACTGGGGCGGCTATGAAGGATACGCTTGCAGCCAGTACAACGGCTGCGGAGTGGCCTTTCAGATGACGCCAAACGGGGACGGCACTTGGGCCTATAACGTTATGCATCGTTTTCGCGGTCCCGAGGCAACGCCGGACGGCCAAAATCCTTGGGGCGGGCTGACGATGGATGGTTCGGGCAGCGCGTATGGAACAACGTTCTATGGCGGTCCGCACGCCACCGGCACGGTATTCAAATTAACCCCGACGAGCGAAGGAGGGTGGAGGGAAACGCTAGTATACGGATTCCCCAACGTCAAGCTTGGCGCTTACCCTTGGGGCAACCTGGTCTTGGACAAGTCGGGGAACCTCTATGGAGTCGGCAACGGAGGAAACGTGTGCGGCTCTTATTTCTGCGGAGAGGTTTTCAAGTTGACACTCCAGAAGGATGGCAGATGGAACTACGGCGTGGTGCATGCATTCAAGGGTTCGGATGGCGCATTCCCTTACGGTGTGGTCATCCATGACGAGGGCAAACTGTTTGGCACCGCCTCGGGCGGCGGGACCTACGGCTACGGGGTCGTGTTTGAGATCACACCGTGAGTTCCGAGCAAGGCGTTTCAGTTCGATTCGAAGAGCCCCAGCCTTCGCACAGAACGCGAAAGGCTGGGCCACCCGGCGGACGCGGGAGGTAATGAAATGCAGGTAGTTTGCTCCGTAGAAGCGTTGCAGGCCGCGAGGCATGGGCAAGTCATAGGCGCAGTATCTGTTTGCCCACTGTGATGGATGAACTTGCCCACCCCTGCAAAGAACGCAGGAGTTGGGCAACCCTGGTTGGATTATTTTGCGGGGAAAGAGTGAGTGGGGGGCTGGCCCGCCCTAGTCCTGTCGATACTCTTCGGGGTGCCCGCTCAAGCTTGGTTTGGGCGGGGGTGTTCAGTTGTCACGGAAACTTTCGCCATGGACAACTAAGCTCGTCCCATGCCTTGGGGACTGAAACATTTTCAGCAATCCGGACAACTGCACTTTTTGACCTTCAGTTGTTATCAACGCCGTCCAAACTTCGCGATCCTGCATTCTCGCAAATGCTTCGAATCGTCGCTGGAACGCGTGCGCCAGTCCTATGGACTCTGCGTATACGGTTATGTAGTGATGCCCGAACACGTTCATCTGCTGGTCAACGAACCGGAACGCGGCTGTTTGTCACAGATGCTCCAGTCACTGAAGCAGTCGGTGGCGCGAACGTCGGCACTGCGTGCGGCAGAATCATTTTGGCAAGCGCGTTACTACGACTTTAATGTATGGAGCGAACGGAAGTTTGTGGAAAAGCTACGTTACATCCATCGCAACCCGGTCGAGCGCGGATTGGTGGAGCGGCCCGAGGACTGGATTTGGAGCAGCTTCCGTCACTATTTCACGGGTGCGGATGGAGTGGTCGAGATCGAATCCCAATGGACGGCACGGCGGCGAGAAAAACTGGGAATTATTCGAAACGTGCGCTTTCGCTCCACCCCACAAAACCCCGCCCAAGCGAAGCTTGAGCGGGGCACCCTCGAGAGCAGTTTAGAGGGCTAGGGTCAGGCCAGCCTCCCAAGTACACCCGATAAACCGCTAGCCCAAAAACGCATGTTTTCAGGCCTGCAATCAGGCTGAACATACGCTGGCATGGGGGGACAGGAGTGTCCGCCCTACAAGATCTTTTTGGCATTTGATCTGGGAATCGGTTTTGCGGTAATCTGCGATTACACCGGAAAGGAGGTGGTCGGATGACAAGTTCTGAAGGCAGTTGTAGGTTTATCCAAAGACCAGGTGAGGTGGCTGAGACTTAGGGCGGTCGCTCTAAGAGCTTCGCAACTCGACCGGTGAGTATGGTAGATCCGCCTGAGGTAAGGTCGCCTCAGGGCCCGGAGTCGCCGAAGTGGCCATTGATTAGAGTGGCTGCCTCATGGTCAAACCAAAACAGTCCACCGGGACGGCCCGCATCGCAGGATGTGGGCCGTTCTGCTTTTTGGGGGTAAAGCCGATCCGGCATCGATTTCGGTCGGCGGAGGGAGTAAAAGGCCTAACCACAGGGGACACAGAGGGCCACAGGGGAAACCGGTGAGCTATAAATGACGGTCTATTTGACGCATCACGCTAGAATCGTGAATCGCGGGACAGGAAGCGATCGATGGATAGAGCGCCTGAGCCCCAGATGAGGATGACCAATCCGATGGCAATGGCCAGCAGGTGATATTCGAAGCCCTCGCCTTTCTGGTTGCCGGCCCAATTCATAAAAAAGCCGTTGAAGCGGTGGACCATCCAAATCGCGACCGTCATGTTGCAGATGATGCCGAAGGCGGCGATGCGGCCGAGGAATCCGACGAACAGGCCTAAGCTGCCGAGAAATTCCGCCATGATGGCCAGAAACGCGAAAGGCGCGGGGATGCCGAGTTGGTGAGTAAAGAATCCCATGGTGCCGTTGAATCCGTAGCCGCCGAACCAGCCCAGCATTTTTTGCGCTCCGTGGGCAAAGAAAACAATTCCAAAGACCAGACGGAGAAGCGTGAGTTTGTAGTCATCACTGGTATTAACGACTTTCTGGAACATTGCTTCCTCCTCGTGCGTTGGATGAACCGACTCAAAGATTGGGTTCGTGGACGAACTTTTCAAATCCCAATTCGATCACCTTTAAGGTATCAGCAGCCAGCGCAAGGGCCGGCAGCTCGGATGGCATAAACCAGCGGGCCTCGGCGGCGTCCCCGGCAGCGCGTGCATCGCCTGCAACCCGATGGCACAGAAAATCGATGAGCACATAGTGGTAAAGGATTCGCTGATCTGGGTCGCGGACCACGCGGTCAAACACTCCCAGCAGATCGGCAGTCTCGACAACCAATCCAGTTTCTTCCAAGGCCTCGCGGGCCGCAGCCTGACGGAGGGTCTCACCGAGCTCTAACAATCCGCCCGGGATCGACCATTCGCCCAGTAATGGCGCTTTCCCACGCTTGATGAGCAGTACGCGACCATCCTCGATGATGATAGCGCCGACTCCGACTAGGGGCGTATCGGGATACTCGCGCTTTAGCATAAAAGAATCGGATCCGGACGAACCGGGGTGATGCGGCAAATTCTAACAGGCGTGAGGGATGCTGGGTTGGCCAGGGGGGATCCGATGACAGGGCGGCCGGGAGTTCCAACAGGCTACTGAAAATTCTTTTCGCACTCACGATTTCGCCTAAGCGGCTAAAGCCGCGACCCATCTTGCTGGACTTACGGCGCGGCTTGAAGCCGCGCCCTTTCAAAACAGAGTCGCCCTTGGGGTTTTCAGCAGCCTCCTAGAGAGGGACGGGAGTGCTCTCGACGATTTCGCGAACTACTTGTTCAGCTTGCTCGGACTTCTTCAAAGTCGATGCGTAAAGGCCGTTCACCGCAACCCGGTGGGCGAATACCGGCACCACGAGAGGTTTGAAATCGTCGGGAGTACAGAAGCTGCGGCCTTGCAGGAATGCCAAGGCTTGGGCGGCGCGATACAGCATTTGTGAGCCGCGGGGAGAGACGCCAAGCGAAAGATGTTCCGATTCGCGGGTTTTTCTGACGATGCCAAGCGCGTATTGGACAAGCGAATCATCGACACGAATTTTCGTGACCGCCTGTTGCATCTCTAAAACATCGGAGCCGGTAAGCACGGGCTGCATACTCTCGAGCTTGGTTGCTCCCACTGCAGAGCGCAGGATTTCACTTTCGGCGCTGGCGTCGGGATATCCCATGCGCGCGCGAATCAAGAAGCGATCGAGCTGTGATTCGGGCAAAGGGTATGTGCCGTGGTGTTCGACGGGATTCTGAGTCGCAATCACCAGGAACGGCTGCGGCAGGGCGTAGGAATGTGCGTCCACCGTGACCTGGTTCTCGTTCATGGCCTCGAGCAGCGCGGATTGGGTCTTAGGGGTGGTGCGATTGATCTCATCGGCGAGCAGCACATTGGTGAAAATTGGCCCCCGTTTGAACTCAAATTCCCTCTCTACCGGTGAGTAAATGGAGATGCCGAGAACGTCGGAGGGCAGCATGTCGCTGGTGAACTGCACGCGCTGAAAGCTGCACTCCAGCGTACGGGCGATGGCCTGACCAAGAGTGGTTTTGCCGACGCCGGGAACGCCTTCGATCAGCAAATGACCGCGGGCTAGCAAGGAAACGACCGAGAGGCGGACGATGTCGTCCTTGCCGCGGATGACCTTGCGCAGAGCGCTTTCGAGGAGCGACGCGCGGGATGAGACTGCGCTCGCGGTTTCAGGTGCCATTAAGTGGATTCTACTATGCGAGGTGGCTGGGCAAATGGTTACCGAGGTGTAGCGACGGGGCTTGGTGCGAGATAGTCAATCACGAATGCGGCCCTAACAGGCTGCTGAAAAACACATTTCGCCGGCCGAGAGCGTCCCGCAGGCGCTGAAGCGCGGCTAGTTTTAAAGCACTTAACGGCACGAGTGAACTCGTGCCCTTCCCGAAATCAGTCCGCCGCGGGGTTTTTCAGCAGCCTGCTAAGGGAACTCCGATTCATCGAGAGAAAAACAACAGCAGGTTTCTCGCTTCGCTCGAAATGACAAGAGTAGGTTTATTAGAAATCTCCCCACGGGGGTCAGGCAGATTGGAGGTTCATCGGGCGACGCGGATGGTCGGCTTGGCTGGGGGCAGGACTTCGCCGATTTCGATGGCGGGAACATCCGCGGCGTTCAGAGCCCCGATGAGGGCTGCGGCGGCATCGGGAGCGATGGCGATCAGCAGGCCTCCGGCGGTTTGAGGATCGAAGAGGATAGTTTTGATTTCTTCGGGAATTCCGGCTTCGTATTCGACCAGGCATTCGGCGAAGTCGCGATTGGCTTTGAGGCCTCCCGGGATGTGGCCGGCACGGATGCAGTCGAGAGCGCCTTCGAGAATGGGGATGCGGCTGGCGTGGAATTGCAGTGACACATTGGAGGCGAGTGCAATTTCGCGGGCGTGGCCAATCAGGCCGAAGCCGGTAACGTCGGTGAGGGCGTGGACGGGTCCCTCGGGGGCTAAAGCCCCGACTTCTCCAGAGCTGACGGCACGGCTAAAGCCGTGCCCCTTCAAATCGGCTGGCGAGCTTTGCTTGCTGGAATGCGCGTGAGCTTGCTCTGAGCTTGACGAAGGGGCTGTTTTTGCGTGGTTCGTTATTACTTCGGCGGCTTTTTTGTTGAGGGTGGTCATGGATGCTACGGCTGCGTCGATCCAGGATTGCTTGGCTACGCCTTTTTTTATCGCGGTGGAGATCACTCCGGTGCCTAACGATTTGGTGAACAGCAGGCGATCTCCGGGCTTGGCCCCTTGGTTCGCAAAAACTTTGGCGGGATCGATAAGGCCGGTCACGGCGTAGCCGAACTTGGTTTCGTCATCGCGGATGCTGTGGCCTCCGATGACGGTGCATCCGGCTTCGATCATCTTGGAAAGTCCGCCGGCAAGAATGCGTTCGAGAATTGCAAGATCGCCTTTGTCGGGAAAGCAGACCATGGCGAGCGCGGTGATGGGACGGCCGCCCATGGCGTAAACGTCGCTCAAGGCGTTGGTGGCGGCGATCTGTCCGAAGGTGAAGGGATCGTCGACGATGGGCGTGAAGAAATCGACGGTCTGCACCAGCGCGGTGTCGGGGCCGAGTCGATACACTCCGGCGTCGTCGGCGTGATCGAAGCCGACTAGAACGTTCGGATCGTGTTGCCGGGCTAATTTCCCAAGCACCGAGTCCAGCGCCGCTGGACTTAGCTTAGAAGCTCAACCTGCGGCCTTCACCGACTCGGTAAGGCGGAAAGGCTTGGTTTCAGGCATGGGATTATTGTAGCGGGGTTAAAGCTTTCACCACAGGGGACACGGGGGTTCACAGAGGAAAACAACTTACTTTAGGTCTACGTTTGTGACTTGGAGGCTAGGATAATTCTGGTTCCAGTCGGCGGTGACGTGCTCGAAGGTGAGGCGGAATTGTTTGGCTTGTTGGGGCGCGAGTGGAGAGCCATTAAGATCAACAGTGTCGGGATAGGGGCCGGTGGTTTGGAGGACGAGCAGCGGAACGTTGTCGGCTTGAGCGACCTGGTCCATAGAGTTTTTGAAGGCCACGTGAACCACTGCGTGGGTGACGGTTTGATTGCCAGTGTTGGTGACCGTGCCATCGATGTAGGTGACGCTGGAGCCTACGAAGTTCTCGGCAGTGCTCATTTTCAGGTTCGAGAGCTGAAGGTTCGCGGCGTAAGGATGGGGTGCGGCCGGGCCGGTGTAGCGTCCGCGAGAGAGAAAAAGAAGGATGGCGATCATGACCGCGACCAGCGCGGCTCCGACTAAGATGGGGCGGAGGCGGGATTCCTCTGGCTGGGTGGTTAGCGGAGATGGCTCGGTGATTCCGGGCATGGGGTGATTGTACTATCCGCGTAATTGGCGAGCGCAGGCAGCAGATACCGTCGGATATCGAGTCTCGCGGATCGACTATGTTCTCGGGTCCGCAGCTGCCGGCGTCTTCAAGAAAGCCACAATGAAGAGGATGCCGAAGAGCATGTCGACGCCTCCGAAGATCAAGTCAGACGGATGGAGACGCTTTTGGGAGAAGAGCACGAACAGGGTAATGCCGTAGACGAATTTCTCCAGCACAGCTGGAATCATCATGGGCCGGAAGCGTACTGGATCGCTAGCGATCACCAAGAACGCGGCTTGCCATACTAGGGCCGCGCCGACGAAGCCGTAGTAGAAACCGGGATGCGTGATTGGCGGCGGATCCTGGACGGCCGATCGTGTCGAACAGGAAGTAAAGAGGCGTGAGGATGAGGAATCCCCAGATCGCTGCAATCCAGAAAACGATCTTGGCGAATCTGGTCGACATGCTGTTACTCTCCGCCGACGGTCAATCCGTCGATTCTTATGGTGGGGCAGGCGATGGCACCGCGGAATTCGAGGTCGTTGGCGATTTCGGCGATGTTGAAGAACATTTCTTTCAGGTTTCCGGCTACCGTGATTTCTTCGACTGGGAAAGCGAGTTCGCCACCGGAGATCCACATGCCCGAAGCGCCCCGAGAATAGTCTCCGGTGACCAGGTTTGCACCGTGACCTAGAAACTCGGTTACGTAGAGACCGTCTTTGATTTCGGAAATGATTTGCTGTGGCGTCCTGGCGCCGGGCTGAAGAAAATAGTTGCCGGGACCGATGCCGGGGGTTCCGGCGAGTCCGCGGGCGGCGTTGCCGGTGGTTTGCAGGCCGAGTTTCTTCGCGGTGTATGTGTTCAACAGATAGGACTTGAGGACGCCGTTTTCAATCACTATGGTACGACGCGTGGGCACGCCTTCGCCATCGAAGGGACTGGTGCCGAAGCCGCCGGGCATGGTGCCGTCGTCGATGACGTTGACGCGTTCTCCAGCGATTTGCTGGCCGAGTTTGCCGGCTAAGAACGACGCGCCGCGGTAGACCGAGTCTCCGTTCACGCCTTCGAAAATGTGATCGATGATGGAGGCTGAGACCATGGGATCGAATACAACCGGGACTTGTGCAGTCTTTACCTTGCGTGCACCGAGGCGGCGAATGGTGCGCTGGGCCGCCACTTTGCCGACGTGCTCAGGCGACTCGAGCCGGCCCAGATTCCGCGCGACAGAAAACCAGTAATCGCGCTGCATGGCGCCGTCCTCGGACTGCGCGATAGGTATGGCTGCAATGGAGCAGTAGGAACGCTTGTACTCGCCGACGAATCCATTGGAATTTGCGAGGACTTTGTGGCCAGTGGCAGCGTCGAATGATCCGCCTTCGGAATTCTTGATGCGGGGATCGAAATCGAGCGCGGCTTTTTCGGCGCGGCGCGCGTAGCTGATGCGTTCTTCTCCGGGCAGAGAGTAGACGTTGGCGGAGTAGAGATCGAGATCGCCCGAGATCGAGCCGAGTTGATCGGGCGCGGGAATTCCGCTGAATGGATCTTCGGAAGTGATCTTGGAAAGTTCGAGAGCCGACTTCACCATGCGGTCGAGGCCGGCGGAAGAGAAGTCGCTGGAGTAGGTGCTGGCGGCGCGCTGGCCGTTGAAGACGCGCATTCCGATGGATTTCGATCCGGACTCTTTCAGGGTCTCGACCTGGCCGAGGCGCACGAGAGTGGAGAATTCATCGCCTTCGCGGACTACACATTCGGCTGCGGTCGCTCCGCCTGCCATGGCGCGGCGGACGATATCCTGGGCAAGGTCTTTCAGGTCGGCGGCGGGTTTCGGGTTCCGGGCTTCTAATTGGGTCTGGGACATAGAGTCTAACCACCACAGCGGACACAGGGTTGCACAGGGTCAACACAGGAACAGCAGATTCCTCGCTTCGCTCGGAATGACAAACTTAAAATTGGAATGACAACTCCAAAAAAACTCTCACTGCATGAAGCCGCCGACCTCTTTTTTGGCCGTGCCGCCTACGGTGAGGCGATCGATTTTCACGGTGGGGATGCCGACTCCTACCGGAACCGACTGGCCGTCTTTGCCACAAGTACCGACGCCTTCGTCGAGCTTGAGATCGTTGCCGACCATTGAGACTCGAGTCAGAACATCGGGCCCGTTGCCGATCAGCGTCGCTCCCTTGATGGGCGCCGTGATCTGGCCGTCTTCGATTAGATACGCTTCTGAGGCGCCGAAAACAAACTTTCCGTTGGTGATGTCGACTTGTCCACCGCCGAAATTTACGGCGTAGATTCCGTGTTTCACCGAACGGATGATGTCCTGCGGATCGTCTTCGCCAGCCAGCATGTAGGTGTTAGTCATGCGCGGCATAGGGATGTGTTCGTAGCTCTCGCGGCGGCCGTTGCCGGTGTTGGCCATGCCCATGAGCTTGGCAGAAAGCTTGTCGCTGAGGTAGCCCTTCAGAATTCCTTTCTCAATCAGGACGGTATTCTGCGGATTGTTGCCTTCGTCATCGACGTTGAGCGATCCGCGACGCCAAGGCAGCGTACCGTTGTCGACGATGGTGCATTTTTCGCTGGCAACGCGCTTGCCGAGCAATCCGGCGAAGGCGGAAGTCTGCTTGCGATTGAAGTCGGCTTCGAGGCCATGTCCAACGGCTTCATGTAACAAAACGCCGGGCCAGCCGGGGCCGAGGACAACTTCCATCTCGCCGGCAGGAGCCTCGCGCGCATCGAGTTGCAAGATCGCCTGGCGTGCGGCTTCTTTCGCGAAAAACTCAGGGGTCTTCTCGCCGAAAAAGAAATCAAGGGCGACGCGGCCGCCACCGCCAGAACCTCCGCGAGCGGAGTTGCCCTCAGTCTTGGCGATGCAGCCCACGCTCAAGCGCGCCAAAGGCTGGGAATCCTCCGCAAAGGTGCCGTCGGAACCGACCACTAGAATGTTGCGCAGCTCGTCTCCGTAACTGGCGCGGACTTCTTTAATGCGTGGATCGAAGGCGCGGGCAGCTTTGTCGGCGCGCATCACGAGTTCGACTTTGGCGGTAATTTCGGCGTCGACCGAGGGCAGCGTTACGGGATACAAGGTGCGCGCAACCTTTTCCTGGAAGCCAGCCACCACAGTTTTCGCTGGGCCGCTCGCGATCAAAGCCGCGGTGCGGGCGGCGTGCAGAATGCGCTCGGGCGAAAGGTCGTCGGTATAAGCGTATCCGGTGCGCTCGCCGGAGATGACGCGAACCCCGCAACCGGCTGAAATGCCCTGGGATGCGGACTTCACCATCGACTCGTCGACCATCAGCGAAGTCGATGAAAGATATTCAAAATAAAGGTCGGCGTAGTCGCCGCCGGCGGAAAGCGCGGCTGCCAGATAGCGCTCAAGATCGCGCTCGGCAAGGCCGTAATGCTCGAAGAAGAAACGATTATTGTCCACGGTAGTTAGATGCCCTGGTGCCTGGAACGACTCCAGCGAGGCCTTCCCATTATCCCACAGGGAATCGTTTGAATGAGGCACTTTGGTCATCTGTCACAGACGCCGGGAGCGCGGCTTGGAACAATTCTGAGGTGACTCCAGACAGGCTGAGCGAAACCCTGCAGCAGTTCCTTGGCGGCGCGCCCGATGCGGCGATCGTTGAGGATGGCGCCGTGCTGTTCGATCTGGCGCAGTCGAAGTACTCGATTTCAGGTGAGCACAATAAGTGCGTTTTGCATGTGTGGTCGGCGGAGCGGAACATCGTGCGCCGAATTCTGGAGGCGGAGGTCAAGAACGACGTCTTGCGCCTGGCGGCGCAGAAGTTGGGACAATCGAGGCCAGCCAAGTTGGAGGTTCGGCGCGGCCATGACCAACGGACTCCTACGGCGAAGCGGGCCGCGCGAATGGCTTATCAGCGAGCTTTGCAACGGGCGCTGTTGCGTAAGTTTCCGGGATTCAAGACAGCGGCGTTGAGTTCGTCGATGGACCTGGAGCGCTCATTCGGGCCGGTGTATGCGCGGGGATTGTTGCGGCAGGGCCAGAGCGCGTTCGCCGTCCTCGGCGTGAACAGCCAAGAGACGCAAGGCTCGATTGACGGCGCGTTGACTTTTGGAATTCTGTGGTTGGACGCGTGCCGGCATAGTCAATCGGGGAAGATGGTGGTGGAGGGATTGAAGCTGTTCGCGCCTCGGGGCAAATCGGCGCTGGTACGTGAACGTATGGCGCACTTGAACCGGGCGGCAGCGAAGTGGTTTTTGTATGAATTGGACGAGCGCGAAGACAACTTAAAAGAAATCGATGTGCAGGATTGCGGGAACATTGCGACCCGGCTGGTCCATGCGAACGACGAAGCGAGTGTTCAAGAGCGCTTTGGGGCGGAGATCGCGACCGTGCATGGCTTGATGCCGGAAGCTGAGGTCACAGTGATCTCTCCCGCACAGATTGTGTTTCGCTGCCATGGACTGGCGTTTGCGTCCGCGCGATTCGCTCATGAGGCGATCACTTTCCGTTCGGGGACGGAGTTGGTGTTCGGGCTGGGACGCGAGGAACACGTACTCTGCGAATCAAATTCCGCCGAATTCTCGCGATTGTTGAATAGCATTGGCGAAGTCCGCCATGCCGAGGGACCGCACGATCATCCGCTATGGCGACTGCATCCGGAGCGCTGGTTGGAGTCATGCGTGGTGCGGGATGTGAGCGCGCTGGACGAGCGTCTGGATGCGAGTTGTGTTTATTCGCAGGTGCCGGCGTTCTCGGCATCGGACCGGGCGATGATCGATGTGCTTACGGTGACGCGCGAGGGGCGACTGGCGGTGGTGGAGCTGAAGGCCGACGAAGATATTCACTTGCCGCTGCAAGGTTTAGACTACTGGGCGCGGGTGGCATGGCACCACGCGCGAGGCGAGTTCCAGAAGTTCGGATACTTTCAGGGCCGCGAGTTGGGGCCGGACAAGCCGCTGCTGATGCTGGTGGCTCCCGCGCTGCATGTGCATCCCACGACAGACGCGTTGTTGCGGTATGTGTCTCCGGAGATCGAGTGGATGCTGATGGGGATCGATGAGCGCTGGAGAGGGCGAGTAAGCGTGATCTTCCGTAAACGAGCGGCACAAACACCGGGGGCACAGAAGTACATCGACGACGCTTCGCGGGTTCAGGAAGCTTCTTAATTTTTCGACTGCGGGCCTACTCGGTCCAAGCTCCTAGCAATCTTTTCACATCCACCATTTGCGCCAGATGGTAGGCGTTGTGGTCGGCCACCAGCAGGGCTTCCCGCAGGATGGTCTGGCCGTCTCCCCAGGGAAGTTTGGCGAACAGGTCTGTCTTCGGGTCCTTGACCAGCTCCTGCAGGGCGGCGAGATCGGCGTGGAATTTCTTGATGCTCTCATTCCAAGCGGCCGTGGTAGGCGGCGTTTCTTTCTTTGGCCAATAGCCTTCCGGCCACTCCGGCGAAACGTGCTTGGGGTTACGGGTGAACTCCAGAATGTCCCACTGAGCGATGCGCAGATGTTCGAGCAGCATCCAGAGCGAGTGGGGAAAGCCGGTCGGCTTGCGGCCACGCAGGCCTTCCGGAACATTCTTGACCACATCGTCAAACTTGGTGTGTGCGCCGCCGCCCTGCAAAAGCTCGAGCAGGTGCTGCCGAAGCGAGAGGTCGTTAGCATCGGTCATGGTTGTATAGGGTCCTTGTCGCGTTCTGGGTCCAGCTGTTCTCCATGATAGACGCGCGCGACTCCTCTGACGATGCGGCGAAAAGGTAATTCACCTTTTCTATCGGCCAGAAATATCTCTCCCATGCGCGTGCCGCGATAATACCAGCGCTTTAGAATGGCGAGGTGCTCCATTAATTCGGCGGATGAGCGCGCGGTAGCAGGCGGAAGCGTTGCCAGAGTTTCCTGAATGCGCGATTCCATGGATTGCGACTTGGTGTGCTCGGTGGATTGAATGGAAAATGTTGCCGGGCCAGCGAGGCATCCGCGATCAATGCGGAAGAAGGTGACGCAGCCTGGGGCGGCACTGGGCTGGACGAGGATACCGGCCAACTGGTCGAGGCGGCGGACGAGCTCGGGAAGTTGGGCGAGTATCGGTTTCAGCTTTTCCAACCGCGTGTGGAGCTCGGAGGCCGTTTCAAATTCCATAGTGGCCGAGGCCTGGTCGCGCTGGGCGGCGATTTCGCGGACCAGAGAGTCTCCGCCAGAATCGAAGTAGGCGACTACCCGATTGACCTCGGCGCGATAGTCGTCGTCGGCGCAGCCCTTGAAGCAAGGCGCAAGACACATCTTCATCTCGGAATATATGCATCCGGGAAATTGGGGATCGGGATGGAGATCGTCCACACAGCGGCGCATCTTGAAGGCGTCGAGCGAATCGTTGGCGAACTTCTCGGCGGCGGCGCGGGAACGAAACGGACCGTAATAGAGCGCCCCTCCGTTCATTCTGCCAATGCGCTTGGTCACCGAAGCACGCGGATAGGGATTCTCCATGTGCATTTTTACGAACGGCGCGGGCCGCAGGCGTAAGCGGTCGGAATATTTCTGCGGAAAGGTTAGACGCAAGAGCTTGTAGAGCAAGAAGCCGGATTCGAAATCGGAGCCAGTGGGCGTGAACTCGATAGAGCGGACAAGTTCGCGCAGGTTGAGCTTCTTTGTGCGTTCTGGCGTCGGCCCTAGAAGGCGCTGCAGGCGGCGACGAAGATTGGCGGTTTTGCTGATATAGGGCTCAGATTGTGCATTGTCTCCACGAAGGAGAAAGACGGCGGGCGCGACGGGAATTGAGGCAAAGAGTTCTGCGTCGTTCGCGGGGTTGAACTCAAGATGCTTGGTCAGCACGGAGGTATCCTATGCCTTTGGAGCGATGGTCGACACGCTTGGACCTCTCGATAGACACAATCGTTCGTCAAATTTCAGGACTCGGTTCGATTGAATACTTTCGCGCAGGCTGTTCTTGTGATCGGATTCATTAGTAATGAATATCACCTCTGGATCACAAAGGTAGCAAAGTTGCTGCGTCTGGGCGAAGCCAACATGGAATAACGAGACAAAGGAACCTCGCCATCCAGAACTACACAAGTCGATTGAGCTGAAGCCCGACAAGCAGAAGGGGATCGCCATGCTCAAGAAACTGAAAGAACGAAAATAGAAAATCTAGGCGGACGGGAGGCTTCTAGCAAAGCCGCGGTCTTTTTCTCAGGAGGACCTTCTCCCGCCCGCCTCTATCTATTAGAGCGATAAAAGCGGGCAAACTTGCTCACATAAAGTAATTTATTTGTAAATCTACGCGATCAAAGGCTATTTTCTTCGCCCAGGCGACGGTTTCTGCACCCCTCCATAGGAGATTCGCACCGATTTCTCCAGGCGCTTAGCAAGAAAGCGCTCCAGCACCTGCGCCGAAGGCTCGGGCGACACGTAGCTCAAA
Source organism: Terriglobales bacterium (assembly GCA_963700175.1). Taxonomy (GTDB): domain Bacteria; phylum Acidobacteriota; class Terriglobia; order Terriglobales; family Acidobacteriaceae; genus DASVWZ01. Next base: position 919,214 of record CAVOWN010000015.1, on the reverse strand, counting down.
TTGAGATTCACGATCTGGGCAGCAAAGAAGTAGAGCTTGGCACCGGGGATTTCTTTCCAGTAGCCGTTCGGATCGGGGGCGCGGCTGGCGTCGATATCACTCAAATACGTTCGCCGGTCGAAGCGCGACGCCTGGGTCAGGATCAATCCGGTCAGCCTGCCATCGCTGTCAATGAAGTGTTCAGAGATGGTTCCCCGGTAAAGTGTATCTGCCGTCGTGAGGACGTTGGCACTGACCACCGTGTTTTTGTCTTCAAAAATGAAGGGCGTCAGTAGGGGGTGCCATTCAGAAATGCGCGGAAACAGAAGCTTGTCGGAAAACCAGCGGTAAAAGGGGTTCGACTTGAGTCTTCCATAAGCGCCGGCCAAATATCCAAGGCCAAGCGCGTTCATCGCTGTGAGCAGGTAATACCAGAACAGAAAAAGGCCCTGCCGATGCCAAGTGCGGTTGAAGGAGTCCCAGAACATCTGCCCAGCCGCATCGAATTTTGGCTCGCTGTATAGACAGCTTGCCACCAGCTTGTAATCGGCGGAGCGCAACTCGGGATGGTCCGCTCGGAGCGGGAAGTGGTCCGCGCCCGGCACATACCAGACCATCAGCAGGGCTACGACGAACGGCAGCGCGGCGGTGGCGACGGCACGCGTGGCCTCTTCCGTGGTAGTTCCCGATGCGACCCTCAGCGGGATGAAGAATTGATAGATCGTACGCGAGAGCAGTCCGGGAATAATGACGTAAAGCGCGAGGACGATGGAGGCGGCGAGGGCAATCACGTCGAGTCTGTGCCTCTAGGCGAGGGCATTGTGGCCGGCATCGACTGGGCCAACGATAATCTGCTCGCCCGCGGGGCCACGCAGTGTGAACGAATGTCCCTGTTCGAGTGCCTTAAGAATATCGTTGCTTCGCTGGTCAATTTCATCGCGCAACCATGCGGGGAGCGAGTCTGCTTCCAGAATGTCGGCCAAGCGGCTAAGGTCGGTGGCTGTCATGGATGTTGGAACTAAGAATGACCAAAATCAGCTCTGAGCATGACAACGATTTACCCCAATGTCAATGTCAAGTGTGAGACGGTCTTTGTAACCCTTCGCGTAGAAAGGGTAGAACCGACGAACGGCTCCTTAGGGTCTTTGGCGATCATTACAAAATCGAAGTTTGAGGAGTAGGGTTTTCGCGGGATGGTGGGGATTGGCATTGGGAGGTATCTTCGGATCGTTCCTTCAAGAATTCCCACCTATCGAGCAGGGGTCGGATTCGAGAGATTCAGACCCCTGCTCCTCGCCACCCAACGAATTACCACATGTCCTATACCAACGCCTCCGCAGGATATAGCATCTGCATAAGAGCACTTCAATGGAGGATCCGATTATGAGACTGCGCAAAGAAAATATTCTTATGGACGTAATGCTGGGAGCCGGAGTTTTTCTGCTCGACTCGCTACGAAACCGCATGGGGAGTAACCTGAGCGATGTCCGCGACCAGGCACGCGAGAAATACAGCGACTTGCGAGACCGGGCACAGGACAAGTACGGTGACCTTCGAGATCGCGCGCAGGACACCTACGAGACCGTTTCCGACCGCGTGGGCAGGGCGAGCGAAGTGCTGCGCGGCGAAGACCGTTCTTTGCTGGGTAATGCGGCGGCCCTGTTACTGGGCATCGGAGTCGGAGTTGGACTGGGCATCTTGTTGGCCCCGGCCAGCGGCGAAGAGACGCGCAGCAATCTTGCCGAGAAGGTCCGCGATGGCTTGGGTCACAGCAAGGAAACCACAGGCACATACGGCGACTAATCTGAAAACGCATTCATCGCAGTTCAGTCGCGAAAGTACCCGGGCCACGAGGGATCACTGTCGGATTGCTAATGATCCAGTTCCGGATCGCCCGGCCTGGGGTGAGAAGCCGCGTCTGCGTTCGGGACCAGCTCGAGATATGTCGAACGAGATATATTCGTAGTCCAGTAGCCGTTGCTTTTGGCGAACCCCACGATTCCGAAAAACAGCAGGGCGATGCCGGCTGCCATCGCCCAAATGGGCATGAATTGCCGGTCTGGTCGCACTGGTAAAGGCGCGAGTTGCAGTGCACCCTGCGCCGGACACACGGCCACGCACTCCACGCATCCTGTGCATTCAGCGGATTTGATGGAGACGAGTTGGTCCACCCGAAGCGCTGACGGACAGGCTTTCGCGCACTTTCCACAGTCGATGCAAGCTGAAGCGTTCCGCCGGATGCGCATGGGGCTGAAAAAGGCGGTGAGCCCGAGCAATGCACCGTAGGGACAGAGGTAGCGGCACCAGAAGTTCTGCACGAAGACCGACGCGACGGCCAGGACCCCGAGCACGATCAATCCGGTTTCGCCAATGTGGCGGAAGAAATTGAGCATCTTCACATCGGCGATGATGCCGTAAGGACTTTGCATGAAGGCCGCTAGCGCCGAAGCGGACATGCTCGAGACCGCCCAGACAAAAAACCCCAGAAGCAAATACTTTAGTCCGCGCAGAGGAATGTCCATCCAGCGTGGCAAGTGAAAGTTTCGCCCAAACACTTTATGGCCGGCGCGCCAGAGATATTCGGACATCGTGCCAATCGGGCAGAGCCAACTGCAAAATGCCTTCCGGAACAGGAATGCCATCGAAAGAAATGTAATCAGCAAAAACATGGCTGCTGGGTGTACGAGCGGGATGTGGCCAGTCACTAGGAAATATTTCAGGTTCATCATTCCAGCAATCGGAAGCCAACCCTCGACTCCCGCGGGACGCGCCACGGCGCGCGTTTGCAAGCCGGTTTCAAAATGCCGTACCCACAAATAGAAACGGCTGCCCAGATACGCATTCAATAGCAGGAAGGCGAATTGAAAGCTGCGCCGCAGGACCTGCGAATAATCTTTGTCGGTGCGCCGGACGAGTTTCTTCTTCGCCTTAGTCGGCGCGGTTTGCGGCAGATCCATGAGCAATGGCTTCGATGATTGAGGGGTGATCTCGCTTTGAACTTGAGTGGCCATCGGCTTTCTCTCAACTCAAGCTTAGACGCTCTTGTCACGGCTGGATGTGACCTTTGTCACGCAGCGGGGAATCCCGCCCAAGTGGCTGATAACCAGCAACCTACAGATGCTTCGTGATGGCCCGGTATGGTATTCCTAGTAGACCTTGACTCTTGAACAAGCCATCTTTCTTCTTATCGCGGGTGCGCTGGGTGGCGCTCTGAATTCGGTTGCGGGCGGCGGTAGTTTCGTGGCCTTTCCCGCGCTGCTGTTTGTCGGAGTGCCCCCCATCCCCGCCAATGCAACTAATACGATCGCCTTATGGACTGGCGCGGCGGCCAGCGGCGGAGCGTACCGGAGCCGTCTGAATACGCCGAAGCGCGTTCTCGCTCCCTTGATTCTGGCCAGTCTGGTCGGCGGCCTAGGCGGAGCGGTCCTGCTGCTCAAGACCCCTGCTCATACCTTTATGCAGGTGCTTCCCTGGCTCACCCTGGGAGCGACGCTACTTTTTGCGTTTGGCAAGAAACTGGCCGGCGGACGAGCCTCCAGCGTGGGACACGATGCCACTCGATCAGCCTTGATCGGCGCGACCGCCTTTCAATTCTTCGTAGCCATTTATGGCGGCTACTTTGGCGGCGGCATGGGCATTGTGATGCTGGCGATGCTCGCGACGCTGGGTATGACCGATATCCACGACATGAACGCGCTGAAGACGATCATGGGCTTTGTTATCAACGGAGTCGCGGTGGTGGCCTTTATCGTTGCGAAAGCTGTGTACTGGCCGCAGGGAGCGGTGATGATCGTGGGATCGATCATCGGCGGCTACCTGGGAGCGCACTACGCGCAGAAACTTCCACAACAGTGGGTGCGGAATTTCGTCATTCTGGTCGGGACCGGAATGACTGTTTACTTTTTCGTTAAGGCCTACTGATGACGAGGCCGATGCTGGCGGGCACAGCCGAAGCCAACTATCCCCGCCAGTACGAAATCTACCAGCCCGACTTCTGACCTTTATTCTGTTCGTCGAGCCACCTCTGGAGCGGCGCAAAATAATCCAGGATCGCGGTGGCATCCATTTGGCGTTGCCCGGTGAGAGTTTCAAGTTCATCTGGCCACGGCTTGCTGGTGCCCATTTCGAGCATCTTGTTGAACTTTGCACCGGCTGGTTTTGAGTTAAAGAATGTGCAGCGATTCAGCGGTCCCGTGTATCCGGCTTCTTTGCACAGCGCACGATAGAACTGGAACTCCAGAATGTCTGCGAGGAAATAGCGCATATACGGCACGTTGCCGGCCACGTGGTATTTGGCGCCGGGATCGAAATCAGCTTCACTGCGAGCGACTGGCGGAGCTACTCCCTGATATTTCAGGCGCAGGTCCCACCACGCCTGGTTGTAGTCGGCGGGCTTGATCTCTCCAGAGAAAACCTTCCAGCGCCATTGATCGATAAGCAATCCAAAGGGCAGGAACGCCACCTTTTCGAGCGCCTCTTTCAGCAGGATCGGTATGTCAGCCTCAGCGGGAGGGATGGTGTTCAGCAGACCGATCTCTTTCAGATATTCCGGCGTAATGGACAAGGCGATGGTGTCGCCAATCGCTTCGTGGAAGCCGTCATTCGCGCCTTGCTCAAAGAAAAACGGCTGGCTCTTGTAAGCGCGCTGGTACATGTTGTGTCCCAGTTCGTGATGGATGGTGACAAAATCCACGTCGCGAATCTGTATGCACATCTTCACGCGCAGGTCATCCTGATTATCAACGTCCCACGCGCTGGCATGGCAAACCACATCGCGGTCGCGCGGCTTGGTGAATAGCGAGCGCTGCCAAAACGTGTCGGGAAGCGGGGCGAAGCCCAGCGATTTATAGAAATTCTCGCCGTATCGCACCATGCCCTTGGCATCGAGGTTCTGTGCTTTCAGCAGCGCGGTCAGGTCGTAGCCGCTGCTGTTTTCAGGCAATCCGAGGATCGGGAAAACATTGCCCCACTGCTGCGCCCAGGGATTGCCCAGCAAATGCGCGGGGATCGGACCGTCAGCGGGAACGATCTGCGGTCCATATTTCTGCACCAGGCGAGCGCGAACGTAAGTATGGAGCGACAGGTATAACGGACGAACCTGCTGCCAGAGACGCTCAAGTTCGGCGCTGAACTGCTCGGGCGTCATGTCGTAACCGGCGCGCCAGAGCGCTCCCGTATCTTTGAATCCCATTTCGCGGGCGCCCTGGTTTGAAAGTTCGACGAAGCGCGAGTAACGCTGGCGCATGGGCGCTCCAACTTTGTGCCATCCGACCCAAAGATCTTTCAGTTCATCTGGATTGCGGCTGTCGCCCATGATGCCTTCAATGGCGGTGATGTCGAGACAGTCGTCCGGCTTACGGCAATACTTGCCTTTGCCGTAATCGGCGTCGAGCGAAGTGCCTATCTTCGTCATCTCCTTGCGCAGTGCGGGATCCTTGGGCGCGGGAGCGGTCAGCGAAAGCCTCAACAACAGGAATTTTCGCGACAGATCGGCCGGCATCTTGAGGCCGTCGAAGCGTTTCGCTTGATCGATCAACTCTTCCGTGACCGCAGTGATTTGGTCTTGCGCATCGGCGGACAAGGCCTCGGTGTCGTCGGTAATAAAGTTTTCCTGCACCCATGAGGCGCGTGCTGTCTTTACGGTGAGTTCGTTCAGGCGCACTTCGGCCTGTTTCATGAATTGTTCGGCTTCGGCTACGGTGGGTTTGGAGGCGGCTTGCGCTTGCAGAGCGAACAGAAATGGCATTAGGAATACAAAGACGCGGAATTTCATCAATAATTCTCCCGGTGGAGAATTATGAACTAGAGGGGGGGCGTTTGTCAGTTAGTGGTGCCCGATTTTGCCTCTCAACGCGGGCGATACAGCGCTTCCATTGCGGCTTTCACCCTGTCAGAAACCGCGTCCATGTCGCGCAAGGTGCATCCCGTGGTTGAGATCGGCTCACCAACGCGCATTTCCAATGGCCGGGATTTAATGTGGTATGTGTTCATGGGCAGCAGTTCGAAAGTCCCAAGCAATGCCACGGGGACCACATCCACTTGCGCTTTGATCGCCAGAAAAAATGCGCCAGGCAGGAACGGTTTGATTTCTCCGTCCGGCGTGCGACCGCCCTCTGGGAAGACGACCAGCGGCATGCCGGCTTTCAAACTCTTCAATGCGGAACGCACGCTGCCGACCGAGCGCGCAGTATTTTGCTGGTCGATGCACACCTGGCCGGAGCGCTTCAGGTGCCAGCCGATGATCGGATAGGCGAGCAACTCGCTCTTAAATAAAATCCGGAACTGAAACGGCAGATAAACGTACAGCACCGGAATATCGAGCGCCGACGCATGATTCACGGCATAGACGTGCGGCTTCGACAGGTCGATTTTGTCCAGGCCTTTCACCGTCACTGGCGAAAGAATGGTCTTCATGATCAGCAGCGACCAGAAGCTTGCAAAGTTGTGCAGGATGCGGCCTTTATCGCCAAAAAGCGAAACCGGTATCGAAATAATTCCCAGCACAAGCGTGTACATCCAGATCAGGGGATCATAAATAAAGTAGGAGCGCAGGCGGCTCGGCCAGCCATAGCGGGCTGCATCTTCTGACAAACCGATATCGGCAAATGACAGCTTGGAATTCTCGCTGTGGGCGGGCACGAGCGCGTCAGGCTCAACAGGCCTGGCTGGTGGATCGGACCGGATTGGATTTTGCACTTCCTGCATTCTAGACCGTCAGGCGCGGACTTCTAAGACGCGCATTGCCTCCCCTACTACGTAGATCGAACCGGTGACCACAATCAGATCTTCGCGAGTCGTTAACTCCGCCGCTCGCCGCAGGGCCGAAGCCACATCGGCTGTGTCTTCGATGTCTGCGGAGACGCGATATGCTGCCTGGCGTATCTCTGCAGGCGTGGCGGCACGCGGATTGTCGGCATGTGTCAGGATGACCCGCTCCGCAACCGGGAACAGAATCTCGGCGATTTCCCGAATGGCTTTGTCCTGCATCGCACCGAACACCAATACCGGCCTACGATCTTCATAACAGGACGAAAGCGTGGAACGCAATGCCCATGCGCCTGCCGGATTGTGGGCCACATCGAAGATGTACTGCGGCGCATCGGCAGAAGGCCGGAAGAGCTGGAATCGGCCTGGCCAGTGGGTCTGGCAGATGCCCCGTTCGATGGACTCGGCGGTAACGGCGAAGCCCTGCTTGCTCAACTCCCCGGCTGCGGCAATGGCCAGCGCCACATTGCGCAACTGATGCCGGCCGATCAGCGGGGTCTCAACCGTGATCTGCCGGCCCATGACCTGCAACGGATAACGGTACTCCGGCCTCGACCAGGCACTCAGTACAAGGTAGTCGCCACTCCCCGGCGACACTGGAGGAACATACTGAACGGCGCTGACGCCGGTTGCGCCTAGTTCGAGAATCGTATTTCCGATGACGTCATTAGCCTGCGGCTGCTGCGGCAAAGTCACCACCACGCCATTGGGACGAATGATGCCAGCCTTTTCCCTCGCAATCTCGCCGACCGTATCTCCGAGAAATTTCTGATGGTCAAGCGATATGTCGGTGATCACCGAAAGCAGAGGCTCCACAACATTGGTCGCGTCGAGGCGGCCACCCATACCGACTTCCAACACCGCGATTTCAACGCGGTTGCGAGCAAAATATTCGAACGCGATCGCCGTCAGCATCTCAAAAAAACTGGGATGCCACGGCAATTCATTCTCCTCGACCAGTCTTTCCGCAGTGCGGTCCACTACATCGTGCACAAGCGCAAATTCGTCGTCAGCAATGGCATCTCCATCAATTCGCAGGCGCTCATTGATTCGCACCAGATGCGGCGACGTATACAAAGCGGTTTTCAACCCCGAGGCACGAAGGATCGCCGCTAGAGTCGCAGCCGTTGAACCCTTCCCATTTGTCCCGGCAATGAGCACAGAGGGAAACTTCCGCTCGGGGTTGCCGAGAGCGTTTAACAGCACGCGCATGTGCTGAAGGTCGAATTTGTGCGGGGGTATTTGCGCCAGTTCGTGGCCCAGCGCGTACATCCTCGCTACCGCGGTTTCGTAAGACATAAGTGTTTCGTCGCCGGTCATGGCCCGCGTGTTATCGACCAGAAAGGGCCAGCGCCCGATCTTATTAGTGTAGCGGCTCGGCAGGACGATACTCCAGACGGGGCATTTCTACGGCCCAGGATGGCACTGAGTGGCGGTAGTAGAAGGTTTAGCAGATGCTCGATTGAGCACGCAGTGTGGAACACAGCCAACCATCCCTAAGGCAACTGGGGGCGCGCTCGGAGTTGTTCCATGGTTCGTTCAAGAATCTCAGCGGGAGATCCCTTGGCCACGACCGGCGTCAGCAGGCCCAGATTCCCGTAGAACTGGACGAGCGGCGCCGTGCTCCGTTCGTATACTTGCAGGCGCACGCTAATGGATTCGGGTTGATCGTCCTCGCGCTGATAGAGCCGTCCGCCGCAGCGGTCACAGATGCCATTGATCTTCGGAGGCCGTTCACTCACGTGGAACACCGACTTACATTGCTCGCAAGTACGGCGGCCGCTCAGCCGGCGAACAATGTCCTCGACCGGCAATTCATAGTTCACCACTGCGCTCAGCGAGAGCTGGTCGTTCTCCATCAGCGCCTTCAGGGACTCCGCTTGGGAAAGTGTGCGCGGAAAGCCGTCAAGGATGAATCCGCCGCAATGCAGGAGGCACCCGCTCCGCTCGCGCACCATCTCCCACACCGTGGAGTCAGGCACGAGTTCGCCGCGGCGCATGTATTCCAGCGACGCATTCAGCGCCGGAGATTGTTCGCTGTCGGTTCGCTTGCTTGCTGCACGGAAAACGTCTCCAGTGGAAAGATGGCAGGCTCGAAGACGCTCGGTTAGAAGTTCAGCCTGCGTACCTTTGCCGACACCCGGCGCTCCGAGTAAAACCAGCCGCCAGGGGTTCTTCCCATCTGCCGGTACCGAGGAACACTTAGCCGCAGGGTCCTGCAACCACGCAACCCGGTCATTCTTGGTATGCGCGTTCATGCATACGAATTTACGCTCGCGCACACCACGTGCAGTGACCGCCGTCACGGCTTAAAGTGCGTCTTACCCATGGCAATTTGACGGGCGGAAATTCTGAACTCCGGCCGCTCAGGCGGCAGCGGCAACCATAAAGTCCAGCGCGCGTGCGATGTAGGGCTTAAGTTCTTTTCGGGAGACGACCGCGTCCAGCATTCCGTGTTCCAGCAGGAACTCGCTGCGCTGAAAGCCCGGTGGAAGCTTCTGGCGGATGGTCTGTTCGATCACTCGCGGCCCGGCAAACCCGATCAGGGCGCCGGGTTCGGCGATATTCAAGTCTCCCAGCATGGCAAAGGAAGCAGTCACACCGCCGGTGGTGGGATCGGTCAAAACTGAAATGTACGGGACTTTCACGTCGTCCAAGCGGCCGAGCGCAGCCGAGATCTTGGCCAACTGCATCAGGCTGATGACGCCTTCCATCATGCGCGCTCCGCCCGATGCGGAGACGATAATCAGCGGCGCCTTGGTGTCGATGGACTGCTCGACGGCAGCCGTAATCGCCTCTCCGACTACGGCGCCCATGCTGCCGCCAATAAACGAATATTCCATGGCGCTGACGATGACCTGGCGGCCATTCAGCTTGCCCCGGCCATTAATGATGGCGTCTCTGAGCCCGGTTTCCTGCTGCGCCTGCTTAAGCCGACCGGCGTAGGCTTTGAGGTCAACGAATTTCAACGGATCGGTCGAGGAAAGATTTTCACTGAAGGTTTCGTATTGGCCATCGTCCAGAAGCTGTGCGAGCCGGGTGCGGGCATCGATTCGGAAGTGCTTGTCGCACTTAGGACAGACATTCATGTTCTCGGCAAGGTCCTTCTTCCAGATGATCTGGCGGCAGCCTTCGCACTTTACCCACAGCCCCTCAGTGCGGACTTTTTTCTCGCCCGAAGTATCCAGCTCGCCGGATTGTCGCTTGAACCAAGCCATAAAACCAATTGGTAATTGGGTAATCTTGTAATTTGGTAATTGAAGACCCAGTAGCGTATCGCTCTGCCCAGGAATTACACAATTACCCAATTTCCCGATTGCTCAATTACAAGTGTCAGTATTCGATTCCCCTTTGCGCCATCACGCCTTTTTCATACGCGTGCTTGACCTGGCGCATCTCCGTCACTGTATCAGCAATTTCGATAATTGTCGGGTGGGCATTTCGGCCGGTTAGAATCACGTGCACCATTTCCGGCTTCTTTTTAAGGCTCTCCACCACTTTGGCCGGGTCCAGCATGCCATACCCGATGGCGTAATTAATTTCGTCGAGAATCACCAAGTCCCACGCACCCGATTGGATCGCGCGCTCGCCTTCCGCCCACGCCTCTTCCACCATACGAACATCTTCGGGATCGGGTTTTTCGGCACCGACCTTGACGAAGCCGCGTCCCATTTGCTTCATCACAAACTTGTCGCCGAAAGCCTGCACCGCGTCGAGCTCGCCGTAGTGCCATGAACCTTTGAGAAACTGGAGCATCAGCACACGCAGCCCTTGACCTACCGCCCGAAGGGCGGTTCCCATGGCGGCAGTGGTTTTTCCCTTACCAGGGCCGGTATTCACGATGATGAGACCACGCCGCACATCGTCCATAGAAGAATCTTTTATTGTACAGTTTTTAGCGGGGTCGAGGAGAAACGCACACTTACGCTTGGGAATACGGTCAGGGAGGAAGACTCGCGCGACACAATGATTATTGCTGGGCTTTGAGCCCCCAGCGCTACGAAATTTACAGAATTATCGCTTCGAACCGTCCGAACTTAGGGCATGGGCACGACTTGCCGCGGGTCGGTCTTTCCGTTCTCCGGGGAATCGTCTTCACTCATCATCTTTGCGACGATGCGTAGCGCATCGACTTCTTTCTTCACGCGCGCCAATTCCAGTTCTTTCATACGAAGTACTTGGATGGGATCTTTCATCGTTCCAACCTCATTCTGAAATTCTTCGTACCGCGAGTGTAAACCCAATTGGTTCGGCGGAGACAACACGAAGGGGCAGTTTCGTGAATCGTGATGGCAGGCCAGCCGACCTCGCCAGGAATATTTGGCTTAAGCTAACTTAACCAATTCGCTCGAATCGCGGTGTTTCGGGTCACGCAGTGAGAAACTTTGCATGGATTGCGCCCAAAATTTTGGCTATGATTTTTATTATGTGCAACAAAACCTTTCTGCCGGCTTTTCTGCTTGGATGTGCCTTTTCGCTGGTCGCGCAAACGAGTCCGCAACTCCCCGCCCCTCCAGCAGCGCCCGCCAACGCGCAGTCCGCTGATCAGGTTTCTGTCCAGAAAGATATCGAATACGGAGTGCAAGGTGGCGAGAAGTTACTGCTCGATATCTACCAGCCTGCTGAGCGCGCGTCCCAGCCTCGTCCCGCTGTCGTGCTGATCCATGGCGGCAGTTGGACGGGTTATGACAAGAGCACCATGGTCGGAATGGGGAATTTCCTGGCGCGTTCGGGATTCGTCGCTGCATCCGTGGACTATCGTTTACTTCACGGGAGTACCGACCGTTGGCCGGCGCAGTTAGATGACATTCAGCGGTCGGTTCGCTGGCTGCGTGCAAACGCGGCGAAGTACAACATCGATGCCGATCGCATCGGGGCTTTCGGTCATTCGTCGGGTGCGCAGCTCGCTGCGCTGCTGGGCATGGAGGATACACGCGACAATTCCGACCCTGCGCTCGCAAAGTACTCCAGCCGTGTGCAAGCCGTGGTCAACGTCAGCGGGCCGAGCGATTTCCTTAGCAACCACGACCCGGACGGTGATGCATTGCTTACTTCCCTGTTTGGCGGAGACTTCACGAGACTGCCCGATGTGTGGCGCGACGCGTCGCCGGTGTCGCACGTGGATAAATCGAATGCGCCATTCCTCATCGTGCATGGCACTCACGACGACATGGTAGCGATCGCGCAAGCGCAGGAGCTTTACGACAAACTCCACACGGCGGGAGTTCCTGTCACTTTCGTCAAGATCGACGATGGCCACACCTTTCAGACCGCCGAGGCGCGGCACCGGCTCGCGTTCGAGTCGCTGGAGTTTTTCAGTTACTACCTGAAAGCGAATCCCTGAGGGGTGCTTGGCCCCATCAATGTCCCAAATGATAGGGATGGCCTTTAAGGATTGTGAATGCACGATACAACTGCTCAAGCAGGACGACACGCGCCAATTCGTGCGCCAAAGTCATCTTGCCAAGAGAGAGCGTGAAACTGGCCGCCCGGCGGGTTTCGTCGGCGAATCCGTTGGCGGGACCGACCACGAAAAGCAGCGCTAGCGGATTGCGCTCCTGATGCTCACGCAAGAATTGCGCCAATTCCTCCGAGGAAAGCTGCTTCCCGCGGCTGTCGAGTGCAACCAGGAAGTGCTTCGGCTGCGACCGCGCGCCCCTAGCCAGCGCCAGAACTGCGGCTTCATCTTTGAGCGAGAGTCCCTCGGTTTCGGCGTAGCGGGCGAGTCGCTTCAGGTATTCATCGGTCAGCGATTGGATAGCGGGTTCTTTGGTTTTGCCGATCCAGGCTATCTTCAGCTTCACGGTAGGATTTAATCACAGAGTGAGCACAAGTCACCAGATTTTACGTTTTTGTGATCGAGACCAGAACCACGACCGCGCCGAACTTGATGCTGTCTCCTTCGACATAGCGCTGGATCGCCTGGTAGACCTCACGATTGACTTCGTCCCATTTTTCAGCTGGAACCCGCTTCAACATGGGAAGAAACGGCGTGGACACAGCGCGGGCCTGCTCCCAAACTTCTTCGGGAGTTCCGGGCCAGGTCCACGGCACGGAGCGAGTCTCTTCGGCGATTTCTGCGAAGCCTGCCTCACGCAAGATTCGCGAGAGACTGCCAGGTTCGGCAAAGCGGAAAGGATCGGGTCCGCCAGGCACGAACAAAGGTCCGCCAATATGCTTGAGAACCACGCCCATCGTGGATGACCAGTAAGGCTGTGCGAAGGGTCCCCAGGCGACGAAACATGCACGGCCCGCGGGCTTTAGCACGCGGCCGACCTCTCGCATTGCCTGCACGCAATCGTTGAAGAACATCGCTCCGAAACGGCTGGTAACCAGATCGAAACTCTCATCGGCGAATGGAAGATGATGCGCATCGCCTTGCTGCGGTGTGAAGTTGGCGAGTTGGCGTTGCCGGGCGCGTTCGGCGGCAATCTCTAGCAACTCCGGACTGAGGTCGAGCGCCGTCACATGTCCGGATGCCCCGACGCGGGAGGCCAAAGAAATGGCGGGCTCCCCGGTGCCGCTGGCGAGGTCGAGGACGTTCATTCCCAGCCTCGGCCGGGCATATTCGACGATGGTTTCTGTAACGTCGCGGCCCATCGCCGCTGATTTTGCTTTCCATCTCTCGGAAGCAATCAGGCGGTAAGAGTCGCCCCATTGCGGGCTGAAGTTTTGCTGAGGATCCATTCAATAACCCGGAACTGAGACGCCGAACATTGAACTCCGTGTCAGGCGCGCTTTTTCGCGGTGCTGCGCGGGGCACGCTTTACTTTGACGGGGGTCTTCAGTGCATCCGCGTCGATGCGTTTGGCTGACTTCCACAGACGTTCGAGGTCGTAGTAGCGCCGCGCCTTTTCAGAGAAGACGTGGACCACGAAGTCCACATAATCGAGCAGGATCCACTCTGCTTGTCTGTAGCCTTCAATGTGGGTGACGCGCATGCCAGCGTCTTTTTCAAGGCGGGTCTCTACCTCATCGGCGATGGCCTGCACTTGTCGCGGATTGGTCCCGCTGCACAGCACGAAATAATCGGTGAATGCGCCCGAGTCTTTTTCAAGCTCGAGGACCGCGATTTCTTCCGCCTTCTTGTCTTCGCAGGCACCGATGGCTTGTTGGACTTGCTTCTTTACGTCAGTTTTTTTCATGGGATGGCTGGTCAATACGCTGTCGTCGTTGGTCTTCTTTATTCTAACCGACGGCGGTCAAGTAGGCCTCAGGTGGGCCGCTGGGGGCACTCTGCGATACCGCTGCGAAGATCGTTCCTACGGCGCGATCTTGAAAGCCGGTGGCAAACGACGACCAACGACCCGCCCTTAACCCTTCCCGTATAAACCGGTTTTCCTGATGTACTCAGCTACTTCGGGAGCTACAAATTTTGTCAGAGGCTTCTTCGCCGCAGCGGCTTCGCGGATTACGGTGGCCGATACGTTCTTATGAACGTCTTCAAGCAAATGCACCGTCACCCCCGGTAGCACGAGCTCGCCATTCGCCGGTTGCTTGCCGAATGGCTTGGTCACCGCCGGCTTTGGACGAAGCTTTTCCGGCAGAGCGTTGGCTACATCCGCCAGCGAATACCCCGGACGGCTGGCCACAATGAATTCACATTCGGCGAACAGCTCCTCCGCCCGGTGCCACTTGGCGATGTCATTAAAAGCGTCAATTCCAATCAGGAAGAAGAGTCGATCGACTTTCTTGAGGGTCTGTTTCAGGCGGCGCACGGTATCGATGCTGTAATTCGCGTGAGCGGGCTTAGCCTTTTTGGCATCTTTATTCGCGGCCATTTCCTCCGGCGCTTCAAGCAATGACGGCACAAACGCCTTTTCCGTCATGGTGGCAAGCACGACCATGGTGTAGCGATGTAAAAACGGCGATAGCGGATGACGCTTGTGGGGTGGAACATTGGCCGGAACAAAGTAGATCCGCGCCAGCTTAAAGCGCTCTTGCGCCGCCGTTGCCAGCGCTATATGCCCTTGATGAATAGGATCGAAGGTCCCGCCGAAGAGCCCAATATTCATAGGTGGTCAATATTTTGTATCGATTTGTCTTGTATACCGGTTGTCTTGTACACCGGCGATTGCCCAACTTGGTTCCAGATTCTGGAATTTTACTGGGCTGGTGACAATCCGCCGATGACCTCGTGTACATTCAGGGTACGCCTTCTTCGTCGTGGGGGGTTGTCCTCACGGCCAGCGCCCGTCTAGCAGATACCGCATGGAACTCCCGTAACTCGCGGAGTCTCCGCGCCAGTACTACCTTTGGACTTAGTTATGCGAGCGAAGCTCCCCCTTCTCCGCAGACAATTTGTCGCACCGGCTCGGGCCCCCGTCCTCCGGTATGGCGTCGCCATCCTCAGCATTATTCTCGCACTCATTCCGGCCCTGATGCTTACCGACGTGGTGGAGAGCCGCCTGGTAGTCTTCGCGGTCGCCATCATGGTCAGCGCGTGGTACGGTGGGTGGAAGCCGGGCTTGGTGGCAACCTCCTTTGCCCTGACCGTAAGCGCGTACTTCTCTCTCGCTCCTGGCCGCACCCAGGCCGACTATCGCGAAGCCATCATACATCTCATTTTATTTGTGGTTGTAGCGCTGCTGATCTGCTCTTTCAACGCCGCCTTACGCTCCGCTCAAGAGGGCCTGCGGCGTTCGGAGATCAATTTCCGATCGCTGGTGACCAACGCTCCCTACGGAATTTGCCGGTGCGACTCAAGCGGCGTAATGCTCAGCGCCAATCCTGCCCTGGTCAATATGCTCGGCTACGAGTCGCAATCGGAGCTGACGGGCCGCAACCTGGCAAATCTTTATGCCGATTCGCAGGAGTGGTTCGCGGTCGCCGACCACTTTCGCGTCTCGCAGACTTTCAACAATCTGGTTGCCGACTGGAACCGTAAAGATGCCAGCCCGATCGCAGTCCGGCTCTCTGGGCGGAAAATTCGCGACGACCGCGAGAACACCTTTTTCGAATTGTTCGCCGAAGATGTGACCGAGCGGCGCGCGCTCGAGCTGCAATTGCGCCAGGCGCAGAAAATGGAGGCCATCGGACGGTTGGCTGGCGGCATTGCCCATGACTTCAACAATCTATTAATGGTGATCTCCGGCTATTGCGAGTTTCTGCTGGAGCGCATTGGACCTGACCCGGCGGTGCGCGGCCCCGCACAGGAGATCGCGAACGCTGCATCCCGCGCGACATCGCTCACCCGTCAACTGCTGGCCTTCAGCCGCAAACAGATGCTGATGCCCAAGGTCTTTGATGTCAACGGTGTAGTCACAGAAAACTTGAAGATGCTGACCCGGTTGATTGGCGAGGACATCGAACTTGTCATGATTCCCGGTTCGTCTCTCGGCACAGTAAAGGCCGATGCCGGACAGATTGAACAAGTCATCATGAACCTGGCGGTCAATGCCCGCGACGCCATGCCGAAAGGCGGGAAGCTTACCATCGAGACCTCCAACGTCTCGCTCGATGAGAGCTATGCTCGCCTGCACACCCCCACCGAGCCGGGCGAATATGTCATGCTCGCCATCAGCGATACCGGCCTCGGCATGGATGCCGATACGCAAAATCATATTTTCGAGCCGTTCTTCACCACCAAAGGTCCGAAAGGCACCGGCCTCGGACTGTCGACGGTCTATGGAATCGTAAAGCAGAGCGGCGGCTACATCTGGGTATCGAGCGAGCCTGGCAAAGGCACTACTTTCAAAGTTTACTTGCCTCGCGTCGACCAAACTGGCGAACCGGCCGTAGCCGAGTTGACCCCTGCCCCGCGACAGGCGGTGCGTGGACACGAAACGATTCTGTTGGTGGAAGACGAAGCCACCGTGCGGCGGCTGGCGCGAGAATATCTCGAATTACAGGGATACAACGTGCTGGAGGCTGGCGACGGCGCTGCAGCTCTGCAAATCTCTCGGGTGCAAAAAGGCCCCATTCACCTGCTCTTGACGGATGTCATCATGCCGGGAATGACTGGGCGCGAATTGGCCACTCAGCTGATTCAAAGCCGGCCGGACATGAAGGTGATGTATATGTCCGGGTATACGGAAAATGCGATTGGCCACAATGGCATGCTGGACGCGGGCATTGTCCTGCTTCAGAAGCCCTTCAGCCTGCCGACCTTGCGGACCAAAGTTCGCGAAGTGCTCGACACGGCCATCCCCCTGGAGGCACCAATGTCTAGATCCACGCAAGGTCAACTTACGCCGCTGCGAGCCAGCCTTTCGCCAACCCGCGCCAAGCGCTTTAAACTGCACCTGCCCCTGAAGTACCGGCAGCTCGGCGAAAGCGATTGGACCGCCGGAACCACCGAAAACATCAGCCGCTCGGGATTGTTGTTTCGTTCCAAAGAGCCGCTTCCCGCCAACGTGCAGATCGAAATCAATCTGGTGTTGCCGGCGGAAATCGCTGGTCTGGCCGCAGCGGAAGTCGTATGCCGAGGGGAAGTCGTCCGTACAGTACAATCCGAAAGCTCCATGGTCGGCCCCGCGCTGGCAGCCAAAATCCTGCAATATCACTTTCAGCACGGCTCGTTCATGCCGGAAGCTTAGCTGCGAAAACCGGGGCGGAAGCGTGTCTACCCCGCTCGCCTCTCGGCCCATAATGTGGAAGGCGCAGTTGCTGCCCGACGCGTTTAAGACGGGCGTCTCCTCTTCAACGGGCATTCTGAAGAACAAGCCCTCTCTATGATTTTCCCGCTTTGGCTGCATGCGAGTTACCCGGGATGAGGCCTTTTTGGGCCCTAATGATTTGCTACCGAGCTCGACAATCCTCGGCCCTGTTCACGAACTAAAAGAGTTTCCTTTTTACAACTTCTTGACGCGCTTCAGACATTCTTGTCTGAGGCCGACCGTAATCTCCATGCAGATTCAATAGAAATTCCTGCGTGAACACCAGCGATGTTGGGTTCCGCAACTATGGAGTGTGGAAAATTATGGCAAAGGACAATCTCTCTCTCCCGTCGTCACCCGATCTTTCAATCACGGAGGACACCCACGCCAACGGCGATCGCGTCGTGGGCCGGCGTTCTTTTCTCAAGGGCCTGGGCGTTGCCGGCGCGACTTTGTCGGCAGGCACGCTGTTGGCCAGTCAAGTCATGGGGCAGACTCGTTCGAGTTCCGGAAATCTTTCGAGCGGCGACATTGCAATCCTGCGTTTCCTGGCCGCGGCGGAACTGATCGAAAGCGACCTGTGGCAACAATATGCCGAACTTGGTGGAGTTACGAAGGGAAGTCAAAACAAGTACCAGTTGGCATTGCAGAAGTTAGACGGCGATGGCTCGCAATACATAACCAGCAATACTCTCGACGAAATCAGCCATGCTTCCTTCCTGAACGCATATCTAAAGTCGAAAGGAGCGCCACCGGTAAACTTGAATAAGTTTCGCACTCTGCCTAGCAGCAAAGCCACCGGCGCGAAGCAAATTGGACGTCTCACCAATCTCATGCAGCTCAGCGTGGACACGAGCTGGTACGTCCGATATCGCAGCAGGAAAAACCCCGATTTCGGGGCCACATTTCCGCAGGCCATCACACTGACGGATCTGCCGGCCATTCCGCGAGATGATTCCGACTTCGGTCCCAAAGACCACGTGCAGGCAATCGCCAACACTGCGGCTTTTCACTTTGGCTTCATCGAGCAAGGCGGCAGCAGCCTTTATTCCGCCATGGCGCAGAAGGCCAATGATCCCGAGGTCCTGCGCATCGTCCTGAGTATTGGAGGAGATGAAATCGCGCACTTCCTGGAGTGGGTCGATTTTTCCGGCAATGGAGTCCAGTCGCCAATCGCTCCTTTCACCGATCCTACGAATGGGCTGATGTTCCCGAATTTCAACGCGGGCGGAAATCCGCTGCTGCAAACCAACCTCATTTTCCCCGTGCCCTGCCAGTTCATCAACGCGTCTCTGCCCCATTGCTCGGTGATTCGTCCCACCGAGCCTGAAGGCATCGCGGCGGGAGCAGTGCGCGCCTTCACCGATGACGGACTCTTCATCGGCCAGTCGCAAGCGTTCTTTGAGGTTCTGAGTGAGTTAGCGGTCGCCGCCGACGCCGCCCAACGCGGATAGTTTTACGGCGAACGTCTTCACCGGGCGCTGTGCGGCTCCCCAGTCACAGCGTCCGATTTTTTCAGACGGCGGGAATCATGCGCGCTTGTACAAAGCAGGTTCATCATGTAGTGAAGATCATCGCAACTAGACGGACCGCAGCGTGAGCAGGGTAATCTCCGGAGGAACGCCCAGGCGAAGCGGCAGGCCGAATGTTCCCAGTCCACGATTCACATAAAGCCACGCATCCTTTGCCGGCTTGCGCGGGAGGTCGCCAGATTGAGCGGCGCCTTGATTCCCGGAAGGTAGGCGATACAGACCCGCCACGAAATCGGTGATAAGCCTTGCCGGACTGACGGTTCGCTCGACGATTTCAAATTTCACCTGTCCGCCGTGAGTATGTCCGGCCAGGCTTAGCTCGACCCCGAGTTCCGCCGCTCGTGGAAAAGAATTCGGGTTGTGTGACATAAGAATGTTGGGGATGTCGTGACGGACCAAATGCTCGATGCTCTCTAATGGTTCGCCATGCGCTCCGCCGGTCATGAAGTCGCGTTGATAATCGACGCCGATTAAGTTGAAGCGTTCGCCGCGCCATTCCAGTTCTGCGCTCTCCTGCCGTAGCAGGCGCATGCCGTGCAGTTCGAAAAGCTGGCCGGCCTTTCTCTCCGCACCCGCGTAGATCTCGTGGTTCCCGTTGCATCCCCAGGTCCCGAGCGGCGCGCGCAGCTTGCTGAGTTCGGCGATGCACTCTTCCAGCGGATCGTCCGCCCCGCTGACGAAATCCCCTGTAATGACGGCGAGGTCTGGCTTCAAAACGTTTGCCATTTCGACCGCCTGGCGAATCTCGTCCGGCGGCATGAATTCGCCAATATGAATGTCGCTTAGCTGGAGAATCTTCAGACCGTCGAGCGCCTTGGGGAGTCCGGCGAGGGGGACGTCCACGCGCTCAATCTGAAATCGCAGACGACCGGCTGCAAAACCGTAGGTCGCGGCAAGAAACGGCAAGCCACCAGCCGTCAGTGCTGCGTAACGAAAGAGGTTACGCGTCGCAAGATTCAGGCCGCCCGGCTGCGATCCCAGATGAATCGCCGCCGCCTGCGATGTCCATCCCAGCAGCCCTACCAGTTGCACCGCAAAAAAGGAAAAGAAAGACGCCACCAGCCACACTCGTGAGACTGCGATCACCCAGCTCCCGCTGCGCGTGCGAGGGATGAATCGTCCGAGTACCGGATCCAGCAGCCCCGCCAGAAGAAGAACTACGGCGCCACACCACAAAATCTCAAACCCGTGCCGGGCCAATGGCCAGGAAATGGCCTCGATGCCCGACCACGAACCTACGAACCAGAACCGTTGGATGAACGCAATGAGAAGAACAAAACCGACAAAAAAACTCAACCGCTGCAACCCAGATTTCAAAAGAAGACCTCTTGTGTCGCTTTATTCGATGAGGCCCAGGCGGGAAACGATCCGTTTTGGGGCTTCTGGGGCTAGGCCAGCCGACCGCATCGATTTGCTCCAATAAAAAAACGGCAGGGCCGACCCCCTGCCGTATTCGACATGAAACTTGGCCCTATTTGTTGCGATTGACGGCTTTTTTCAACTCAGCCCCGGGGGTAAACTTCGCGACTCGGCGAGCGGCGATCTTAATGGTGGCGCCGGTTTGAGGATTACGGCCATTGCGGGCTTTTCTCTGCGACACTGAGAAAGTACCAAACCCAATCAAGGCGACACGATCGCCTTTTTTCAATGACGCCGTAATGCTGTCCACGGTGGTGTCAATGGCGCCTGCTGCTTGCGCCTTGCTGATTTCACAACTGGCGGCAATTCTGTCAATGAGATCGGCTTTATTCATCTTCTCTCCTGGCAGGTTCCTTTGTTCCCAGTTTGTGCGGGGGAGGGCTGCACGCCCTGGGTGCGAAACCCTTGCGGAACCTATTTAGCGCCCGCGTCCATCCAAAGTCAACTGTGAAAATCCGCACCGGATGCCTTGTTTGGGTCGGGCAGTCAAAATCTGTCCAGCAACTGGAATTTTGGAGGCTGGCTAAGGCTTCAGACACTCAAATCAAAGCCCTCGGGTGCCGAGTTCTTCGTAAAGACAAAAGCCACTCTCCGCGCAGGTTCGCGCTCTAGAGAGTGGCTGTTTCGCAGCGAAAAATCGGCCCTAATCACCGGAGGGCAGCAGGCTCTCCTCGGGACCTGGTTCGATCTGCAATTGAACCATGGTTTCGGACGGGCAATCGCCTAGAATCGGCTGGCACGCCGCGTCCGGCCCGCTCTTGGGACGCACTTGCGGCTTCAATCCGAATTGTGCGGCTTCGGTCGAACCCTCCAGCGCGGTCACCGAAGAGGTCCCGCCTGCTACCGCCTGCGTGACGGCGTCGAAGTATCCGGTGCCGACAAAACGCTGGTGTTTGACCGCTTCATACCCGTGGGTGAATTCGCGGCTGAATTCTTTTTCCTGGAGCCGCGAGTATGCCGTCATGCCCGTCAGTTTGTATCCGCGGGCCAGTTCGAACATGCTGAGGTTCAAGGCGTGGAAACCGGCCAGGGTGATGAACTGGAACTTGTATCCCATGGCCGCCAGTTCGGTCTGGAACACGGCGATGGTCTGGTCGTCCAGCTTCGCCTTCCAGTTAAATGAGGGCGAGCAGTTGTAAGCCAGCATCTTGCCGGGATACTGCTCATGGACAGCTTCGGCGAAGCGCCGCGCCTCTTCCAGGTCGGGATGCGAGGTTTCGCACCACAGCAGGTCGGCATAGGGAGCGTAGGCAAGGGCACGCGCAATCGCGGATTCGATCCCGCCTTTAATGCAGAAGAAACCCTCTGGGGTGCGTTCACCGGTCAGGAACTGACGGTCGCGCGGATCGATATCGCTGGTGAGCAGGTGGGCGCTGTCGGCGTCGGTGCGCGCCATAATCAGCGTTGGTACGCCAAGTACGTCGGCTGCCAGACGCGCCGCCACCAGCTTTTGGATGGCTTCCACGGTCGGCACCAGGACTTTACCGCCGAGATGGCCGCATTTTTTCGCCGAAGAAAGCTGGTCTTCGAAGTGAACGCAAGCCGCTCCGGCTTCGATCATCGCCTTCATCAATTCGAAGGCGTTCAAATTGCCGCCAAAGCCCGCTTCGGCATCGGCAACCATCGGCGCAAACCATTGAACTCCGTTCTTGCCTTCGGCGTGGTGGATCTGGTCGGCGCGGGTCAGCGCCTGGTTGATTCGGCGCACCAAGCTTGGCACGCTATTGGCCGGGTACAAGCTTTGGTCGGGATACATTTGGCCGGCGTCATTGGCATCGGCCGCAACCTGCCATCCGCTGACATAGATCGCTTTCAGTCCAGCTCGTACTTGTTGGATGGCCTGATTACCGGTCATCGCGCCCAAGGCTGGGACGTACTGCTCGGTGTGCAGCAACTCCCACAGACGCTCGGCGCCGTGGCGGGCCAAGGTATGCTCAATGGCCATAGATCCGCGAAGGCGTTCGACATCTTGAGGAGTGTAGGGACGTTCGATGCCCGCCCATCGTGGATTCGACTCCCAGTCGAGCCGCAAATTCGAACCTTTTCCATTTCCATTCATTGTCATAAATTTTCCTTTTCCTTGTGCTTGCGTCTCTCGTTCTGGTGCGGGTGTCTAAGTTCAAATCGGATTAATTTCCTCGTTGCGAATCATGGCCTCGCTGATTCGCCGTGCTTCCCGGAATGTTTCGGGCGTTCCCATGTCAGCCTTGGCGGGGTTCGCCAGCAGCTTGTCGAGTTCTTCATCGAACAGCCGCGAAATCAGCTCAGGCGTATGCGCGACAGCTTTGCCAGTCTCGTCCACAATGTCGACTTCCGCGGTATGGCGCATGCGCTGAGCAATCATGAGGCGATAAATGCGGTCTGTCGCCAGATCTTCCATGTAACCGTCGAGTAGGCTTGCGCCGCGTCCGTTGAGTACGCCGTTGCGGTAGCGAATCACCGTTCGCACCGCCGCCCGGGTGCCGTTCAAGGTTCGCTGGCCGACGTTTTTGGGAGCGGGTCGAAGATCGGGATAGCGTTCAGCCTGCGCCCGCCGGGCCTGTAACTGGTTAGGGAACGGAAATTGTTCCAGCGCAATTTTGTTCTGGTCAGGATGCCCCGTCCAGGCGCCATCCATCAGGCAATCGGCTTCGTTTTTCTTGTCTTTTTCGAGCGATGTCAGCGCCCGCGCGTTCAACTCGGCATCTTCGCGGCTGGGATACAGCGCGGTCATGCCGCCGATCGCCAGCACTCCGCGTTTGTGACACACCTCGGGCAACAACTCGCGCAGATTTTGAAAGAACGCCACATTATGAGGGATCGTATTGCGGTCGGGCAGCACCCATTCCGGATCATTCAGATTGAAATGGATCAGACTGGCCATATAATCCCAGCGACCCAGGTTCAATCCGACGACATGGTCACGCAGATTGAAGAGAAATTCCTCGGTCTGGAACGCTAAGGGATGCGACTCCACCAGCGCCATGCACTTGATGTAATCTTTCGGCCAGCCGCGAGCTTCGGCGATCGCCTGGAAAACGTCGCTCCACCAAAGCGCCTCTTCGGCCGACTCGGATTTCGGAATATAGAAAGAAAGAGGATGCTTCAACTCGGCCGGATTGACCTGGAACGCTACTCGAGCCACGTCAAACAGCGAAGCCGAGGTGACTTCATCGAAAAGTCCGCCCTGGTGTATGTGCAAGCCGCGAGCTCGCACCCAGATCACGGTCTTGCTGGGCTGGATCCCGGTCAGTTTGTCGCGCTTTTTATCAAAATAGGTGAGCGTGCCGCGCAGCGCCGACAAGATGTTATCTACCCCAAGCTGCTGGTGCTCCCATTCGTTGACCGTCGAATCCTCAAGATCCAGCATGACTCCGGGCGCGCCGGAGTTCAGCATCTTGACCACCAGTTCGGCATCGTCCGCAGGACCGGTCATCTGATTGCGCTGGTCCTGGCACCAATCCGGGAGCTCAATCCGCCACCCGTTGCGGGCGGCGCCTGCCGGATAGCGGTGGGTCGGCTTGTTTCCCTGGAGTGACTCCGCCAGCACCCGCTTCCGCAGCTCTAGAAGAGCCTGCTGCCGGGGTGCGAAGCGAACGTGAAGCGGAGTAAAGAACTCGATGAAGCCCACAGGCAGATCCCGGCGCCGGTCAAACCCGGCGGGCGGCAGGTTTACCTGGAACCCAACTGCCGAAGAATTCTCCGTTAATACACCAGCCATCGCGATCCTCTGCAACCCTAAGTATTTTGTGGCGCGCTTACGACACCGATCAGATGGGGAGAACCGGGAAAAGGTAGCCTTGCTCGAAGAACCTATCCAATTCCCCTGGCCTAAGCCCTCGGGTGCGCCCGCCGCAACGCTGGGGGATACACTTATGCGGCACCAGCCCGGTCCCGGAAGGGCTAAACCCAACGTAACCAGTGCAGATTTTGGTTTACTTTGCCCTCCCAGTCAAACGCAACCTTTCGATCAAGCTGATAATACTTATCTATCAGCGGCGCTGTCTGTGATAATAAATGCTTTTATGCGACAGCCTGACTTGGGCCAAGGAGACGAATGGAGATCGACCAGGTAGAAACGTTCTTAGCGGTGGCGACGTTCGGCGGCTTCCACCGCGCAGCGGAAGCGCTACGCATCAGTCAACCGGCAGTAAGTGCCCGCATCAAGGCGCTGGAAGAATCTTTGGGCGTGAGATTATTCTCGCGTTCTCGCGGAGGGCTCATTGTCTCCGATGCCGGACGCACCTTTCGCCCCCACGCCGAACAGCTTCTCAAAACCGCCGCTCTTGCCCGCCAGGCTGTCCATGAACTTTCACCCGCCAGCGGAAGTCCACTACAGATCGCGGCTGCGCTTTCCATCTCAGTCTATTTCTTGCCCGATATCTTGAAGCAATTTCAGCGCGCCCATCCCAATGTGATCATCAGCATCCGCCCTGGCCACTCCAAGGAAGTGCTGGAAATGGTGTTGAACGAAGAAGCGGAGATCGGCTTGGCACGATCTCTACAGCATCCGGAGGTTGAGACCATCAGTCTGCGCGACGATCCGCTTCTTCTGGTGACCCACCCCACCCGCGGTCCTGCCAGGCTTAAGAAGGCCCGGCTACAACAGGTCGCCGCTTTGCCGCTGATTTTCTATGAGCGTGGATCGAGCGACTGGACACTGACACATGGTCTGTTCCGCAGCGCCGGCCTGGTGCCGAATGTTGCTCTTGAAGTCGATTCCATTGAGACCGCGAAGAGAATGGTCGAGCGCGGATTAGGAGTTTCTTTCCTGCCGCAGATGGCCGTAGTTCGCGAGATTCGCAGCCATAAACTTGTAATCGTAAAAGTTGTGGACGCAGAACCACTTCGTCGCAGTTTGGATGTTGTGCATCCGCGACGGCGTCCCTTGCGCGCCGAGGCCATCGCTTTCCTGCGAATGGTGCGGGATGCAGCGAACGCTGTGCAAACGCTGCAATCGAATCATAAACGTGTGAAACGGCGACAATCCCGATAAGTAGTCGATGTGCCGACGCATTCGACTGCTTTTCCTCCGCTCTCCACAGCCCGTCGTACATCTCCACACAATGTGCACAGGTGAGCGAAGGTTTACGGTTGCATGAAAACTTTCTCTCAGGCACCTTCAATCTCGCACCCCGAAAATCATGGCCTCTGCTCCGGAAAGTTTCCGACGAAATCAACTCCTCGAGTGGTTTCCTTTTTATGTACACCGCTTGGTCGGTGACATGAAATATAGAGCGCTAAAGGATTTTCAGCAGGCCTGGTATCTCAACCTGCTATTTGCTGCATGGGGCTCGGAACGCCCAGGATATTTGCCAGACGACGGGCAGTTGTGGCGCCTCGCGAATGCGCGCACCCGGCAATTCTTCGAGAATGAAGGAGAACCGGTGCTGCGCATGTTCGAGCGTGAGGGCACGACCACTGACGATGCTGTCTGGATCTATCACCGTGCGTTGTTGCAGATCTATGATGAGCAGGTGCTTAAATTCCACAAGAAGAAGCGTAAATCCTCAAAATCCACAGATGACAACACCACCTCTTATCTAGATTTTGAAGGTACACTTAAGAAAGAAAATGGAAGAGAACAGTGTGCGCTCCATCCTGACTCGGGCCTCACGCAATGGGGCGGTTGCTGGGGTTGCTATGCAGAAAAATACGGGCAGAATGCCGGATAATCCAGTAATCTGTCCGCGTTGCGGCGGTACAGGATGGAAAGAACTGGGTTCAGAAAACGAGCGCAGAGTGACTCGTTGCGACTGTTTTTTGCAATCGCAAACTGGGCGGTTGCTTGACTTCTCGGGAATCCCGTCACGCTACGCAAGCTGCGAATTCTCTTCTTTCTCGACGGAAAACAGCAATGCGCTCGCGGTGGCGAAGATCACGGTTGAGAACTGGGCGAATCAGTATCCTCTCGATTGCACCGGGATCCTTCTAGTTGGGCCGAGTGGAGTAGGAAAGACGCATCTCTCAGTTGCTGCTTTGCGTCACCTGATGAAGAAAGGCGTCCACGGTCTTTTTTGCGACTACCGTGAACTCCTGAAGCGAATCCAGAATTCTTATAACCCTTCTGTTCAAGCAACGGAGTTAGAGGTTCTCCGACCAATATTTGAAAGTGAAGTCTTATTGCTGGACGACCTCGGAGCAGTCAAGCCATCCGAGTGGGTCTGGGACACAGTCAGCCTTATCCTGAATAACCGCTATAACGACAACCGCACAACGATCATCACCACCAATTTTCTGGATGGTCCAGCCCGCAACGCTGCCATCGGAGGAGCGCAAGCCGCCGGCCGCGAAGAAACGTTGGGCGACCGCATTGGAGAACGCATGCGCTCCCGGCTATTTGAGATGTGCAGGCTAGTCCAGGTTCACGGGAAAGATTTTCGGCAAAAGTTTAGAAATACAGGATTGCGGTAACGAAGCTTCGGCACGCAGATCTGCCGGACTCTATTTTTTCCGTTGTGAACCTGCGCTGTTCCCTGTACTTCCATTTATCTTCCGACAATGGATGGAAATGGGAGCGCGATTTATTGCGCCCCTCGAAACTTGACGTTTTTACACTCATAGCTACTGAATCAAGGTGGCGTTTGGCTCTTTTCCCGTCCGCCCGAATTTGTTATTTTCGTTCTTTCAGTTTCTTGAGCATGTCGATCCCATTCTGATTGTCGGGCTTCAGCTCGATCGACTTTTCATAGTTCTTGATCGCCAAGTCTCTTTCTCCCACCTTCATGTAGGCCTCGCCCAAACTGTCGTACCCATTCCAAAACTTCGGGTAATCCTGCACCTCGAGTTTGAAAACCTGGATCGCGTCCTCTGTGTTGCCGGCAAACAACGCGAAGTATCCAAGTTGAATCAGCGCGTTCTCGTCGGGAACATTGGGCGGAGAGTTGGATTTTTTCAGTTCCGCATACCGGGCGAGAGCCGCCTGTTGTCCTTTCGCCGCATCGATCAACATCAACAGATCAACTACCGAGGGCGGATCGGGTGCATAGCTCCACCGATACTCTTTGGCCACACTCCGCATAAGAGCATTTAGAACTGGAATGCCGTTGTCAGAATTCACCATGATGGCGACGCCTTTGCCCGAATTCGCAAACATCACCATGGTCGAGCGGAACCCGGCATTCGAGCCGTCGTGGTCGAACTCTTCGGGGTCTTTGTATCCCGCTATGAACAGTCCAAGCCCCACGTCCTGGATTTGTGGCGTCAGCATCTGGCGAGTCATTGATTCGGACAACACGTGGTTTGCTTTCCCCTGTTTCGACAGAGCGATTTCTATCGCGTACTTCGCCAGGTCCGTCGGCGTAGTCCACAAACCCGCCGCGGCCATCTCCGGATAGATATGCCACTTGCCAGGCATCGATTTCCCGTCCGCGGTAGTGGCCGTTGCAGCCATAGCACGGCGGTTGGAGGGAAGCGGTTGCTCATAGGTGCTGTCGCGCATGCCGATTTTGTCGAGAACCGTTTCGCGCATAAATTTCGGAAACGGCTCGCCGGTAACGTCGATCAATAGCTGCTGCTCCACGGTGACTCCTCCGCCGGAGTAGCGGAACTGAGTGCCCGGCACAATATCGACACGCACCGGCGCCGTGTTAGCCGGCAGTTCACCGTTCAGAACCTGCACCAGGGTCGGGATCGCGGCACCGACTTCGTAGCCGGGAAATCCATGCACTGTGAGTCCGGCGCTATGGGTCATCAGGCGTCGCAGCGTGACTTTCTGGTCTTTGGTGAACTCGTTGTCGGGCACTTGCCACGTTTTCAGCTTCAAGTTTACGTTATCGTCGAGCGACAGCTTGCCGCGCTCAACCAGGGAAAGCGCCCCGGTTGCGGACACTGGCTTACTGATCGAGGCGGCCTGGAAAAGAGTGCGCGCCGTAACTGGGTTGCTGGAGCCAGCTTCTGTAACTCCGTAACCCTTCGCCCAGACAATCTTGAAATTGTCGATCACGGCAACACTGACGCCGGGGACCTTGTAGAGTTCCATCAGCTTCTGCAGCTTGAGCTGTAGTGGTGGCTCATTGTCCGCTAGGGCGATTGGAGCGATACCATTCTCGACGCGCTGAATGCGGGTCGCAAGTTGGCTATCAGTGGTTTCAGAATGCGGTCCGGGAAGCGCGAAAGCGATGAGAGACATCAGAGCAAGGCAGATCAAGACGATGAACGCTTTGGAGTTCATGAAGTCCTCCGTTGAGAGATGGGACGGCCCGAGGCGACGAACGGAGTATAGACGGCGGGAAAGCGGGGATGTTAGCGGAATGGTCGTATTCTGGAAAGAGGCGGACAAGCCGTCCGCCCCTAATGCGACATTACTGAATCAGCGTGCCATTAGGCTCTTCTTCTGGCGGAATTACTACTGCTGCCGCCACCCGATCTCCCGCCTCCAACTGTAGTAGGCGAACGCCCTGCGCGGCGCGACCGGACTCGCGGATGGTGCTCGAATCCATGCGGATGATTTTGCCATATTGGCTGATCAGCATGAGTTCGGACTCTTCGGTGACCTGCGCGATCTGCACCACTTTGCCGTTGCGCTCGGTGGTCTTGACGTTGATAACGCCCGATCCTCCGCGCCCTTGCAGACGGTATTCGTCGGCGGGAGTGCGCTTGCCGTAGCCATTTTCAGTGATGGACAGAATCAGCGATCCTTTTACCGGGATCGTCTCGTCGGTCGCCGTGGCTTCGGGAACTCCAGCTTTGGCTTTGGCTTTTTCGGCATCGGCTGCGGCCTTCTTGGCGTCTTTCGGCGTGACCGCCATGCCGACGATGTAGTCGCCCTTGTCGAGGTTCATACCGCGCACGCCGTAGGCGGGACGCCCCATGGAGCGCACGTCGGACTCTTCGAAGCGGATGGCTTGACCATCATGCGAGGCGAGAAAGACGATCTGCGTACCGTCGGTGAGCGTAACACCGACCAGTTCGTCGTCCTCGTCGATGCCGATGGCGATGATGCCGCGCGACATAACGTTGCAGAAGTCCTTCAGCTCGGTCTTTTTCACTGTACCTTTGCGCGTGGCAAAGAAAATGTAGCGGCCCTCTTCTTCGAGATTGCGGACCGCCAGCATGGTTCGTACGGTCTCCCCGGGCTGAAGTGATATCAGGTTGCCAACGTGTTTACCTTTGCCGGCAGCACTGACATCGGGAATCTCGTAGACCTTCAGCCAGTAAACGCGGCCCTTATTGGTGAAAATCAGGATGTAGGCGTGGGTCGAAGCAATGAAGAGGTGCTCGACGAAATCCTCGTCGCGCGTCTTCATGCCGGTGCGGCCGGTGCCTCCGCGGCGCTGCTGCCGATAGGTGGAAATCGGCGTGCGTTTCATGTAGCCGCCGTGGCTTACGGTGACGGCGGTTTGCTCGTCGGCAATCAGGTCTTCCAGGCTGATCTCGGCGGCCTCGTCTTCGATCACGGTGCGGCGCTCGTCGCCATAGAGCTTCTTGATTTCCTCCAGCTCTTTAATGATGACGTTGCGCAGCTTCTTTTCGGAGTTAAGAATTGACTGAAACTCGGCGATATTCTCGCGCACCGCAGTCAGTTCCTTAGTAATCTCGTCGATCGACAGACGAGTTAAACGGTGTAACTGCAGCTCGAGGATCGCATCGGCCTGAATGCCCGTGAACGGCTTCTCGGGGCCGAGCTTCGGAGCGCGGCCCGTGACATTGATGTCGATTTTTCGACCGGCAAAGTAGGCGACCAGGTTCTCCCGCGCGTCGCCGCGATTGGCACTGCCACGAATGATGGCGATAACGGAATCCAGATGGTCGAGCGCAACCTTGTAGCCTTCGAGAATGTGCTCGCGCTCTTGCGCCTTGCGCAGCAAGTAGGCGGTGCGGCGCCGCACGATGTCGACGCGGTGGTCGATGAAGTGCTGTAGCGCCTGAATCAGCCCCATTTCCTTGGGCTGATTGTTCACGACCGCGAGGAAGATCATGCTGAAACCTTCCTGCATGGACGTGTGCTTGAACAGCTGATTGAGCACAATCTGCGCTTCCGCGCCCCGCTTCAATTCGACAACGATACGCATCCCGTCGCGATCGCTCTCGTCGCGAATGTCGGAGATGTCGTCGATGATCTTGTCGTTGACGAGTTGCGCGATGCGTTCAATCAACCGCGCTTTATTGACCTGGTAGGGAATTTCCGTGACCACGATCGCCTGGCGGTCTTTGTTGAATGTCTCAATGCCGGCTTTCGCGCGCATCATGAAGCGTCCACGCCCGGTCTTGTAGGCCTCAAAAATCCCGCTCTTGCCGTGAATGATTCCGGCGGTGGGGAAATCCGGGCCTTTCACAATTTTCAGAATTTCCGGAAGCTGCGTCGCGGGGTTGCTCACCAGCGTGATCGCAGCGTCCACAATCTCCGTAAGATTGTGCGGCGGAATTTTCGTCGCCATGCCGACCGCAATTCCGTCCGATCCATTCACTAGCAGGTTGGGAATCCGCGTAGGAAGAACGTCGGGTTCGATTTCGTTGCCATCGTAGTTGGGACGAAAATCGACAGTGTCCTTGTCCAGATCTTCCAGCAATGACGCAGCCACCTTGGTTAGCTTCGCTTCGGTATAACGGTCCGCTGCCGGCGGATCGCCATCGACCGAGCCGAAGTTGCCTTGTCCATCCACCAGGGGGTAGCGCATGGCGAACGGCTGCGCCAACCGCACCAACGCATCATAGACAGCCAAATTTCCATGCGGATGGTACTTGCCCATCACTTCTCCGACGATGCGGGCGCACTTGCGCGTGCCCTTGTTCGGAGCGAGGCCCATCTGCTGCATGGTGTAGAGAATGCGGCGATGCACCGGCTTCAGTCCGTCGCGCACGTCGGGCAGCGCCCGGCCAATAATCACCGACATCGAATAATCGAGATACGATCGCCGCATCTCCTCTTCAATGTTGACGGGTTGAATGTTGGCAGCGCCCGGGATGCCGGTACCGTCTCCGCCACCAGGCGGAGGAGTCAAAGGAAGTTGGGGATCTTTTTCGTCAGGCATAAGGAAACTTCTTGTCCCCGAGTCGTAAGCTGTTCGTGTCGCTCAATTCGGGCGTAAATAGCTGCATTTAAAGGGCGTTATGTTGGACTGGGGACGTAAGAATTATATCACGGGCACGGGGTTCCGAAGCGGCGCTGGGCCGAGATAGTAAATGGGTAGAGACTGGCAGGACGAGATGAGTATCTACTCGGTTCTTATAGGCATCTGATCTTCGGATTCGACCGGGGTCGACTCCCGAATTTCGTCCAATTTATCGGCCATGGCGAACTTCAGCTCTTCGATTCCCTTACCGGTGACCGCCGAAATCGGATACAGTTCCAGCCCCTGCTTTTTGGCGTAACGCTTCAGCTTGGCCAGCTTGTCCTTGTCGGCCACGTCGATCTTTGAAGCCACCAGGATCATCGGCTTCTTTTCCAGTCCGGCGCCAAAGCTTTCCAGTTCGTGATTGATGACTTCCACATCTTTCACGGGATCAGGACGGCCACTGCCGTCTGAAACATCGACCAAATGAACCAGCAACCGCGTGCGCTCCACATGACGCAAGAACTGTATGCCGAGTCCAGCACCGGCGTGAGCGCCTTCGATCAGTCCAGGGATATCGGCCACGACGAAGCTGCGACCTTCCTTGGTCTCGCCGACGGCGACGACGCCGAGATTGGGCTGTAGCGTGGTGAAGGGGTAGTCCGCAATCTTAGGTCGGGCCGCTGAAATGCGGGAAATCAACGTCGACTTGCCGACATTGGGATAGCCAACCAAGCCTACATCCGCCAACAACTTTAGTTCAAGGCGAAAACCGCGATCTTCGCCAGGACGGCCATCTTCATGTTCGCGCGGCGCTTGATGGGTGGAGGTAGCGAAGCGGGCATTGCCGCGTCCGCCACGCCCGCCACGAGCGATGATGACTCGTTCGTCGGGACGCGAGAAATCGTGGACTAACTGGTTGGTGTCAGTGTCGTAAACCAGTGTGCCGACGGGCACCTTCAAGACGATGTCTTCGCCTTCGCGCCCCGTCTTGTTCGAACCTTCGCCGTGGCGTCCGCGCTGCGCTTTGTATTCGGGATTAAAGCGGAAGTGGACCAGCGTGTTGTGACGCTCGCTGGATTCCATGATTACATCGCCGCCATTGCCGCCGTCGCCGCCGGAAGGGCCTCCGCGGGGAACGAATTTCTCGCGGCGAAAAGCCATGCAGCCGTTGCCACCGTCGCCGGCTTTCACTCGAATTAGCGCTTCATCAATAAACATGGGCGAAGTCCCGATTCTGGAATCGAACCCGGGTGGAGGTGTTCGATCTCTAAGTATAGCGGGTAAATCGAGGTGCTTCCGGTTCGCTGAGCGCTTCGAGCGGCTAAAGTTTTTTTCGAATCTGTCGATCTATAGATATTCGAGGCGAACCTGCGGTGACTATCCTCAGCGGATTATCAGAAACTGGCAAACCCGTACCCATCTCGCGGGAGACTTGGCCAGCTTCCTTGGTCGAGGCCACCATGGAAGTGTTTTCCATGATGGTTGGGGCCGAAGTCGCCGCGGCAGAGAACGAAATTCGTGTGATCGCGGAAATTACGGGAGTCGTCGGCATTGCCGGGGCCTTCCGCGGTATATTCAGTTTGCGTTGTAGTACGTCCTCTGCGGTCAAAATTGCTTCCCAGATGCTAGGAATTCCTCCGGAGGAAGCCTCCCCACAACGCGCCGACGCCATCGGCGAAATCTGTAACATGGTCGCAGGACACTTTAAAGACAAAATCGGATTCGGGGACAAGTGCATGTTGACGGTCCCGACCGTGATGGAAGGAAAAGACTATCGGATCGTGCGGCCCGGTGGAGAATGTCAAAAAATCGAATTGGCTTTACTCTACGCAGGCGAACCGCTGCGGATTGCGCTAGAGACGCGAAAATAAGACGCCATCACTTCTTGGCCGACCATCCCTGCGATTTCCGCCTCTGTTTGGGCCGAAGCTGATTGCAGGTTGTGCTGGGGGTCACCACCACAAGAGGCACCCGTCACCGGCAAATCCCTCCAGCGTCACCGCAATCAGATTCGATATTGCTGCCCACTCCGTACATGGACAGCAAGAGAGTCACCGAAATCGCTCTCGAAGTATGCAACCTGTTCCAACAGCAACTAGACGCGATAAAGAGCACCCGATTGGACGAGCTCAACGCCGAAAAACGGGAAGCTTACGCAAGGCGCGCCAAGAAAATCTCCGAACTGCGCGCCGAGCTGCAGCGTTACATCAAACCGATCTAGTTATTGGACGAATGAGGCGCTATTGAAGGTATCTCAGCGAAGTTCGGTTCAAGTTTGAGAAGACTGTCGATCTTGCCACTGGCCCGTTTTTGCGGCGACGGGCACGCTCCTCTTGCTCGGTAAGCAATTTGTTCATCTCATCGATGATGGCAGCAAGTTTCTTGGGGTCGGTTTCTTGCTGGGCTTTTTCCTGAAGTTCGCGCCAGCCTTCGGGTTCGCCGGGAACCTCGGGCATCTTCCATTCTGGCGGATCCGTTTTTGACATCGAGTACACCCCCAGCCGGACAAAACCCGGCTGCATCGTCACATTATGTCACGGAAAGCAAGCCCAACCGGGCTTTGGTTTGGGTGCGCAACGAGTCGAGAGGAACTAACTAGCTTCCAGCGGTTCCACCATCACAAACTTGCCCATCTGCCCCCGGTCTTTGAACACCAGGCGTCCGGTGATCTTGGCAAATAGCGTGTCGTCTTTGCCGCGGCCCACGTTCAAGCCGGGCTTCACTCGCGTCCCGCGCTGCCGCACAATGATCGTTCCACCGGGAACGATTTGTCCGCCAAATGCCTTGAAGCCAAGCCGCTGAGCATTAGAGTCGCGGCCGTTGCGTGATGTGCCTTGCCCTTTTTTGTGTGCCATAACTTTAGAATCCAGTTCCTAGTTTCAACTTCGAGTTGCCTGTTCGCTATTGGCCTTTGGCCCCAGCGAATCCCTCTGAGCTACTTCTTTTTCTTGGGTGCCGCTTTCTTGGCGACTGACTTCTTGGCCGCCTTTTTCTTCGCCGGAGCCTTACCGGACTTAGCGGTTGCGTGCGTTTCGCCCTCGGCTGCTACTTTCTTCGGCTTAGGCTGCTTCTTGGGAAGTTCAGGAGCGGTGAATTTCTGTCCGCCAAATGCGATCTCGGTGATGCGTACCGCAGTGTATTCCTGACGATGGCCGCGCAGCTTCTTATATTGTTTCTTGCGCTTGTAATGGAAGACCAGGATCTTCTTGCCGCGTCCCTCCTCGACCACTTCGCCAACGACGCGCGCCTCCGCCTCAGGCTTGTTGATCTGCCCGCCACCGTCGGAAACAGCCAGGATGTCGCCGAACTCAATTTGTCCGTTGGTGCCATTGGCTTGGCTCTCCACCCGGATCACATCGCCGGGCGCCACCCGGTACTGTTTTCCACCAGTGCGAATGACCGCGTACATACGTATGCCTCCGTCAAAATAAAACCAGACGCGCACAGGCGCAATCTGGATCGTAGCGCCGAAACCTTGCCGGCGAACTTCTAGATTTCTATGCTTGCTGCTTTCCGCTTCGGCGCTCTCGGCAACGATTGCGGACGGCCCCAGAACGGAGCCGCAAGTACAGGCAAACCTCACCATTCTAACGTGCCATGCCAATGAGCGTCAACAACATGTACAGAACTTGTAGATGCTCCAAGATAATGTCACCCCCTAACTGCAACGAGACTTTGTCACCCTATCAGGGTGGTGACCATGAGTCGGAAAGAGCTCCAACGGGTGAAAGTGATTGAGAATGCAGCAGGCGGGGCTAATGCGGACGCGGCATTCTGCTAAAGTTAACATTCCTTCGGCGATCACCTTGAGAAGAAATAGAGAGTGGGCGACGGCGCGTCGATTATTCATGCAACCAGGAGATTGCTTCTAGTGGACGATCGCATCGAGAAGCGGATCGAACTCAAAGCGCCGGTTTCGCGCGTTTGGCGTGCGCTGACCGATTACCGCGAATTTAGCCAGTGGTTTCAGGTGAAGCTGGACGGTCCGTTCGTCCCCGGCGGAGTCTCGCGCGGTCACATTACGTATCCGGGATACGAACATCTGAAGTGGGAGGCCATTGTGCAGAAGATGGAAGCTGAGCTGCTATTTTCCTTTACTTGGCATCCTTACGCGGTCGACCCGAAAGTCGATTATTCCGCCGAGCCGCCAACTCTGGTTGAATTCCGTCTGGAAAAAACCGCGACGGGCACGCTGCTCATTCTCACCGAATCGGGATTCGACAAAATCCCTGCACATCGTCGCCTGGAAGCCTTCCGGAAGAATGACGGAGGTTGGAGCCAGCAAATGAAGAGTATGGAGAGTCATATCGGACAAAAACCATAAACGACTGGCCGCGGAACGGCGTCCAATGCAACCGCGTCTGCAGCCCTGGGCGACAAATCGCGGCTTCCGCCCATCGCGAAAGCTGCTAGGAAGGGCCGGTCGATCTCTCCCATACGCTCCTCCGCCAGAGAATGTGTCATCATCTATCGCATCGCCTAACCAGAGGCCGCGCTTCTTTGGATGGCGCGCTCATTCATCAAGCCGGAAACTTTCGGCCATTAATTGCTGAGGAGTATGCATGGCTGTTGGCAGCGAGGTTGTTCTCGAAACGTCCTTGTCCAAATCACGCTCCGTCTCCCAGCCGGCGCTGCTCGCCGGAGTCGCGATCGCCAGCTTTTCAGCATTGCTGCTTGAACTGGCGCTCACCCGGCTCTTCTCCGTCGTGCTCTTTTATCATTTTGCATTCCTGGCGATTTCGATCGCGCTGCTCGGCCTCGGATCTGGGGGCGTCTTCGCCTATCTGAAAAAAAATTGGCTGGCCCGTTTTCAGACGCGTTCTCTGCTCGGGTTCCTGTGTGCACTCAATGCCCTGTTGATTCCCGCAGTGCTCGAAATCGTTCTACACGTTCCAGTGTCGCTGGCCATGACGCGCGGAAATTTTGCCCGGCTTACCGTGATTTATCTGGCTTCGGCGCTGCCATTTTTCCTGACCGGACTGGAATTCTCCGTGGTGTTCGCGCGTGAGGCGGCGCACATTCCGCGTCTCTATGGCGCCGATCTTCTGGGTGGCGCCTTGGCGTGTCTCGGAGTCGTGCCGCTTCTGAACTTCCTCGGCGGTCCCAACACGGTGCTCTTTGCTGCCGTTATGACCGCGCTTGCCGGTGCAGTCTGGGCAACCGTCTCGGCACTACGCAAGGTTTCCGGCTTGCTCGCTGTGCTTCTGATCGCGTTGATCGCGACGAATTATTCTGGTCAATGGATCGATGTGATTTATGCGAAGGGGATGTTCCGCGATCGCGCCTGGGTGGAATTCGCCCGCTGGAATGCCATCTCGCGCGTGGAAGTGGACAAGCAGGGTGATGCCAAAGCGATAGTCATCGACGCCGACGCATCGACCTACATCATGAACGCCGACCTCAGCCAGTGGCACACGAGCGAGTGGGAGCAAGATTTGATGTCCGCTCCACCCGCCTTGGCGAACGTCTTACGCCCGCACGGCGATTACGCGATCATTGGCCCGGGGGGCGGCGTGGATGTTCTTCGCGCGGTCGCGAACGGCAGTCCCAGCGTGACCGGGATTGAGATCAATCCCATCATCGCGAACACGGTGATGCGCGGCCGTTACGCCGATTACTCCAATCATCTTTATTCGCGCCCAGAGGTCCACATACAGGTCACTGATGGACGTTCGTTCGTGCGTAATGCCAAGCAAAGTTTCGACGTGGTGCAGATGACCCTGGTCGACACCTGGGCTTCGACTGCCGCGGGAGCGTTTGCGCTCAGCGAAAACAGCCTTTACACCGTCGACGCTTTTCGCGAGTACTTCGAACATTTGAAGCCGGGCGGAATCATCGCCATCACCCGCTGGGAATTCCGCCAGCCTCGCGAAGCATTGCGGGTGGTGTCAGTCGCCATGCAGGCATTGCACGAACTCGGGCAGGCGACTCCTGCGCAAAACTTCATAGTCGTATCGCAAGGCGAACTGAACGCAGACGGAATTCCTGTTGTCGTCTTGGCGAAAAAGAGCAGGTTCACGCCCGAAGAAATTTCCGCGGTCCAAGCGCATCTGCAAAGGTATACAACATTGTCTGCCCTATACTTGCCCGGCGCGGTGTTCTCCAATCCGTTCTCCGCCTTGATCGCCAGCAACGATCCGTATCGCTTCGCTGCAAACTATCCCTACAACGTAGCCCCGGTCAATGACAACGCGCCGTTTTTCTTCTTCACTCTAAAGCTCAATCAGGTTCTGCATCACGAAGGGTTGTCCGAAGGCATCGACTGGAAAGTCAACCTTGGCGTGGCGGTCCTGCTCATGGTCTTTCTTATCTCTCTGGTCGCGGTCCTGGCATTCTTGGTGATTCCGCTTGCCTTCCAGGCAGGCCGCAATCAAAACACCACCGGTCTGCTATATTTCGTCGCCGTGGGGCTGGGCTACATTCTGGTCGAGATCGCTTTCATTCAGCGCTTCGTGCTTTTTCTCGGACATCCCACCTACGCGCTCACCGTGGTCGTCTTCCTGCTTCTCCTTTCGAGCGGAGCCGGCAGTCTGGCCTCCCGCCGCTGGCTCTCGGAGATGAAGAGAACGTGGATTCCCCTGTCGCTCATTGTGATCGCTCTTGCAGCTTATGTTACATGGCTGCCACAAATTCTCGACTCGCTGGTTGGCCTTCCATTCACCGCCAAGCTTTTGATCTCCGCCGCGATTCTCGCCCCTCTGGGATTCGCCATGGGCATGCCGTTCCCCACCGGACTTCGCGCGTTGGGCAGTGCTCCCGCGCCGGAGTTCCCCACGAATCGAAAAGAAAGCGCTGTGGAATGGGCGTGGGCCATGAATGCCGGCTCCAGCGTGCTCGGTTCGGTGTTGGCCATGGTGATTGCCATTCAGTTCGGATTGAATGCAACCCTGGCCTGCGGAGCCTTCGCATATTTGTCCGCAATTCTGCTCTTCCGGACCCTGCACGTCGCCCACGAGTAGCGGCCTGTTTCCGTAAACTCGGGGACTGACGAACCGGCCAGGCTTGTGAAAATGCCGACAAGAAATCTTCTTAAGATCGCAAAAGTTCCAGGCAGCGGCGGCTTTCCTTGTTCCGCCCCGCTCACTGCAGGTAGTTGAAAAGACTGTTCTGCTGCAGCTTGGCCATTGCGTCCAGCGTAGCGGTAGTATTGGTCTGGTCCTGACTGAGTTCCGTGGCCGTGGCGGCAAGATCAGTGGCGGAGACGTCACTCTGCTGTTGAGTAAGCTCGGTCGATTCAGAACTCAGGAACGTCTGTTGCGCTCCCGTTTGGTTCAAAGCGTTATCGTAAAACACACGCTGATCGCTGATGTAGGCTGCGGCATTACTAGTTTCAGTCACCGCCGTCGCGATGTTGGAATTGCTTTGCAATGCAGTGATCAAGTCCTGGATCGATTGGAACACATCGCCCTGCGAATTGCTGAAGACCTGGGATCCGGGGAGATTCACTTGCAAGCTGTAGCTATTTCCAATGGCCACTTGGTTTGTACCGGCGTTTCCAGCGTAAGAAACCCCCGAAGGCGAGGACGAGTCGGCCGTGAATGGCTCGACTTGCGCCGTACCTGCGAACAGGTATTCGCCCTGATAGGAAGTATTGGCGAGGCTGATCAATTGCGACTGAATTCCAGTCAGTTCCGCTGCGATCGCGGCCCGGTCTGAGTCCGAGAGCGTTCCATTCGCTCCTTCGGTCCCCAGGCTGATGGCGCGTTGCAGGGCCGTTTCCACCGAGTTCAGGGTCGAATCGGCGTTTGAAAACAACCCATTTAGGCTGCTGACACTGCGTTGGAAGGAATCGTTCTGATCGCTCAGGTTCTGGATCACGACGAGTTCGGCCGCCCCGGCGGGATCGTCGGAAGGGCGGTTGATCTTGCTGCCGGTCGAAAGCTGGAGCGTAGCTGTATCCTGCTGCTGCTGTAATTGCTCGAGTGCCGTCAGCAGGTCTGGCATCGGGAAAGGATTGACGCGTATCGAACTCATCCGGTTAATGTCCCCATTTGAATGACGGTGTACAACATATCGTTCACCGTGGTGACCACGTGGGCCGCAGCCTCGTAGGCATTCTGGTACTGCACCATGTTGCTCGCTTCTTCGTCCAACGAAACGCCCGAGACGCTATTGAGTTGGTCCTGCATCTGGTTGAGGACCAGCTGCGCCGAACTCAATTGCGCCGATCCGCTCGAAACGTCATTACCGACACCGGCCACCAGGTTGGCATAGTAATCGGTAGGGGATTGGCCATCGGCGATGGGTTGGTTCTCGACTGCGGATAACGCCGCCACGTTTCCGTTGCTGCCCGGTGAACCGTCGGAACTGGCTGCGATTAACGAGGGATCGCTAATGGCAACGGCCATGTTCGCGGCATATCCCTGCCCTGAGCCCGAGGGCGGCACAAACAGGTTGCCACCGGCCGCGCCGTTCAGATCGAAGCCTTGTGCGTTGGCGGCGTTCAGGGCGGTTGCCAATCCTGACGAAAGCGTGTCTAAACTGCCCAGCAGGGCGGGAATTTTACCGTCCCGCACCTGGATCACGCCTCCCAAGTCACCGCCAGTCAGTTGCGCGGTGATGTCGGAGCCCTGCGAGTAAACGTCCTGCTGGCCTGAGGAACTTGTTTCGGTGCTCAACGCAAAACTCTCTCCGCCCGCAACCAGAGGTGCGCCATTTGCGCTGGTCAGCGTGATGCCGTCGCCGCTCTGAATCTGTGAAACATCAATCAGCCCGGATAGCTGGCTGATCAAAGTATCGCGCTGGTCGAGCAGCGCGCTGGCGTTCTGATCGACGCCCTGCATGGCGCTTATCTGGGTATTGAGCTGGGCAATCTGTCCAGTAAGCGTGTTCACCTGCTGCACATCTTGACCCACCTGCTGGTTCAGACTCGACTGTTGCTGTAGAAGATTGGTCGCAACATTATGAAACGCGCTGGCCAGATTTCCGGCTGCGGTAAGTACCCCCTGGCGCACTGGCAGGCTGGTGGGGTCTGCGGAAAGTTGGGTCAAGCTGCTGAAAAAATTTGAGATCTCGGTGCCAATGTCGCTGCCGCTGGTGGTGAACTGCACCTGGGTTTGCTGCATCGCCGAGACAAACGCATTCAATTGTCCCTGCTGCTGGGTCTCTTCCTGTATTCGGTATTCAAGAATCGGATCCCGCAGACTCTCGATTTGTTGCAGAGTGACACCACTGCCGTAGGTGACCGATCCGACGGTCACAGGATCGCTTTCAACCAGGACGGGCCGGAGGCGCGAGTAGCCTGGCGTATTGGCATTGGCCACATTGTTGGTGGTCGCGCTCAACGCTCCCTGCTCCGCCTGCAGGGCGCTCACCGCGATCGAAAGTGTGCCGAAGAGGCTAGACACGACCTATGTCCTTGGCCATGTAGGTCGGCCCCAAGCTTGCCATGGCGCGGCCGAAAACGTTCATGGTGCGGCGGACACGCGCTAACACAGCGCTAAACACCTGGTTACGGTAGCGGACTTCTTTTTCGAGCCGCATGATTGCGGCCTTCAGATCGCGCCCTCGCGCGGCCTGTCCTTCCGTAGGGGCCGCATCCAAATGGCTTGGCGCTTCTCCATACCCGGTTCCATGAAGCGCCAGACCCCGCAATCTCGCACAAATGCGAAGTTGTTCCCCGTTCACCCGACCCAATTCGCCAAAGCAGGCATGCAACAGCGCAGCCTCCGCCGCGTACTGGCTGTCTAACAACTCCTCTAAGAGCCTCTTGCGCTCTTCGAAATATTCCAACTCGGAGCAAGTCTGCAGTTGCATAAGAACCAGCCCACATTAAGCCAGACTGTCCACCTGGTGCGGTTCCGCCTCCACCGGCAGCTCATCGTCTTCCGGCTTGTCAGGCGGTGGCGCCTGCCGCCTTGAGCCCGATCCCGGTTCACGGCGCGGCGGCTGCTCACTAATTTCGGTCACGCACGCGGTCGGTTCCAGTCGGTCTGTGCTTATCTCGTCCATTCCGCCAACCCTCCATCCACATGGCTATGCCGCGGATGTGAGCGTCATGTGGGCGATTACCGCGTCAGCCGTCTGTCGGGGGGTAACCGCGTAATTTCCTGTACGCACCAGCTCTGCCAGCGCGACAACCCTATCCTGTCGGATCTCCGGCGCCTGGTTTACCTGAGCGCTCAATGCCGCCAACGTGTCTTGCCCTGTCGACAGTGTCGCGGTGTCCGTGGCACTGGGTACATTGTCGCGTTCATTCCCGGCCACTCTGGCCGTCGTCCGTGCTGTCACGGAATCGAGAGTGTTGGCAATTCCGGCTAAATCGATTTTCATCGCGAGCTCCTCGATTTCGATGCTATTCCACTCATCGACTGCTGATTAGAAATCTTTAATCGGCAGCCACAGGATCGGGACCCACCCGAAAGCCTGTCATAAATCTCTATCGGCACCGATCCAACAAACTTTAGCGAAATCCTCTCTTACCGATCACTTGCGTGTTTTATCAGGGAACGGCTGACCATCGCAGCAATTCCAATTCCTCCATGGTTTGCCATAGCACCTGCAACCGCTTGCATCCCCAAGGATTGGTAGGCCTCCGAGCCGGATACTCCGGCCTCGCCAGAAATCGCGGAAAAGCTGCGTTCGAGCGGCCCCAATACGTTGGCCAGAAGCAAAGCCTCGAATTCGTGCGCCGCGTGCAGTATCTTCGGGTTGGTGCTTTGGGGCGTCGCTGAAGTACCAGCAGCGACGGCGGGCAGATTGGCTGTTTTCATTAGATGACCTCCAGGTCGGCCTCGAGCGCGCCGGCCGCCTTAATGGCCTGCAAAATTGCAATGACGTCGCGCGCGGTGGCGCCGATCCTTTGCAGTCCGCCGACCAATTGTTCAACGCTTGCACCTTCGGAAAGCTCAACCCGTTTGACTGCGGATTCCTCGGTTTTGACTACTGTGTCTGGCGTCGCCACGGTTTTCCCGGCGGCCGCGGGATTCGGTTGCGAAACGTCGTACCGGGTAGCCACCTCGATGGAAATGTTCCCGTGCAAAATAGAGACTGCGCCCAAGCGCACTTCCTTCCCCAGCACAACCGTGCCTGTCCGCTCATTGACGACAACCTTGGCGCGGCGCCGGACCTCCACTTCGAGGTTCTCGATGCGTGCCATTAATGCGGGCAAGCTGCCGGCCTGTGGTGTCGCCACATCGACATCCACACGGCGATTGTCGATCACGGAGGCGGCAGGATATGCCAGTTCCCGGTTGATGCGGTCCGCCACCTCGATGGCCGTAGTAAAGTCCCCCTCATTCAAAATCAGCGATAGTCTCTCCAGTTTGCGAAGATCCAAAGAACTGTCGCGTTCGACCAGGGCCCCCCCGGGGATGCGACCGGTCGTAGGATGGTTCACCTGTTTGGTGTTGCCGCCGGAGCCGGCGGAATATCCCCCAATAATCAATGCGCCCTGCGCGGCGGCATAGATTTTGCCGTCCGCCGCATATAAAGGAGTCAGCAGCAGCAGCCCACCCTCCAGGCTGCGCGCGTCTCCCACCGAGGCCACGGTTACGTCGACGCGTGTGCCCGGGGAAGAAAACGGCGGCAGGCTCGCGGTTACGAAAACCGCGGCCACATTATTTACCTTGATCGTGCTGGCGGGAATCTGTACGCCCATGTGTTGCAGAACATTCGCCAGTGTTTGTGTGGTGAAGATCGTCTGCTGACGGTCTCCAGTACCTTTCAGTCCCACCACCATGCCGTAGCCGAGCACGGGATTGTCGCGTATGCCCTCGATCGAAACGATGTCCCGGAGCATGGCTTTGCGGACCGTGTCCTGGGCACAGAGGGCCGAAACCAGAGCGAAAATCATACCCGCGAAAACGATAGGCCTAGTCATTGCGTCCATTCAGAAACCGATAACGCGCAAAATCATGCGGACCAAGGGATTCGGAGGCCGGGTTCCGTCACTCAGCACGCCCTTCCCTTTAAGCTCCAGTTCCAGGTCGCCAATTGCGTTCGATGGAACGGTATTGTCCGGCGCCACGTCTCCATTCCGCACCAGACCGCGCAACACCAGGGTCTGCTTTTCATTGTTCATCGTAAGCTCCCGTTCCGCCTCGATCACCATCACACCACTGGGCAGCACCGCTACCACCCGCCCCGCCAGGGTGGTTTGAAGACTCGAAGTGGTGGAGGCCTGCGACTTGCCCGTCAGCGACTCAGTCGAGCTGGGCGAAAATATGCTGGCAACGCCGCTGGTCTTGAGATGTCCCGCCAGACCGCTGATCCCGGAAGTCGAAGAAAAACTTCTTCCCGTGGAGACGCTGTTGCCGCTGTTTGCGGTGACGTCATGCACCACAACGATGGTGATCAGATCGCCCACCCGGGCAGCTTTGTAATCGCCCGTCAAGAACGCCAATCTTCCGTTGTCCGTCCACAGACTCCCAAGCGTACCCGATGGGGCGAGTAGGGTTGGTTGGTGCATTCGCTCCACGTAGGCCGCCAAACTTTCCCGTTGAATGGTTTTCACCTTCGCGTTCGCCGCCACAGCGATGAACAAGCACATCCAAGTCAGATGGATCAAGCTGGGACGGTTCATGACTCGTTCCTCATGTGCACCGTGCCCGGTCCTACGATCTCAGCCAGAAACACCCGGTGATTACTGGGACTCAAGACCCGGATCGTCTGGCCGATCGAGCCCCGCTCCAGACAAACCACGGCCAACCCGAAACGGATGCCACCGCTGTCAATAATCAGCCAAGCCTTGCTACCTTCCTTCATCGGGTCCGAGGAAGGAGCGGAACTGGGCGGGGCCGTGTGACTGGACGGAACTTGCGGCCAGTCGTTCGCGTAGCAGGATGTGTTCTCGACTCGCACCAGAAAAGCCGGGCATGCTGCGCGATCGACGCATCGCAGCGACAACTCCGTGGTCTTACCGGAGAGATCGCATCTGGCGCGCGTTACTATAAGCGCCGGATTCGCCTTCCGGGTCACGATTTCTCGGTCCCACTCGAGAGCTGCGTCGGGTACCTGCCAACCCTTCTGTTTCAGAAACTGCCGAGCCGCAGTCCCCAGGGAGTCGCGATCCAGTGGAAATCCGTCGCGTCGCACCAGAACGCGCTCTGGTAGCGCAAGCTGGCGAAGCAAGTCCGGTTTATCCGCCAACGCGTGCGCGATTTCCCCAGGCATAAAGACACGCGTACTTCCCAAATTCGGGGAATCACCGAGCGTTACCTCGGCGCCCTGCTCGCTGAGGGCGCGAGGAGCCTCTGCCGGCAGTAGATCGGAGAGCAGAATGCGGCTCGCATGGACCGTGGCAATTTCGCGCAGGTAAACCCGCGGCAGCGCAGCAGCCGCACCCAGCGCCGAAACGCAGATCGAGACAGCCAGGCAACG
Source organism: Terriglobales bacterium (assembly GCA_963700175.1). Lineage (GTDB taxonomy): Bacteria > Acidobacteriota > Terriglobia > Terriglobales > Acidobacteriaceae > DASVWZ01. Next base: position 874,625 of record CAVOWN010000015.1, on the reverse strand, counting down.
CAGAGTATGGCGAGGCAGCATTACCAATCGCTCCTTTAACGGCCGATGTTATTCAATTGCTCCAGCATTTGGTCAGCCGACTGGATGACCCGCGAGCTGGCCTCGTAAGACCGCTGGGCGACAATCATCTGCACAAATTCCGCCACCACGTCTACGTTCGATTGTTCGAGATAACCCTGTTGGATCGACCCCAATCCATCGCTACCGGGAGTGCCAGTGATGGGGTCACCCGAGGCATTGGTCGCCAGAAACAGATTGCCACCGACACTGTTCAAGCCTCCGGGATTGGGAAACAGAGCCAGCTGTATGCTCCCCGCCTGTTGCGCCGCAGATTGTCCAGCCTGGGTGATGCTCACCGTCCCATCACTCCCGATGGTGACTGAAGTAGACCCGGTGGGGATGGTGATAGCGGGGGTAATCGGGTCGCCGTCGGCGGTCACGACATTGCCTTGCGAGTCCAAATGGAATTCCCCAGAACGCGTATACGCGGTTTCACCAGTGGGTAATGTCACCTGGAAGAAACCATTTCCTTGAATGGCAAGGTCCAAAGGGTTGCCGGTCGCGCTCAGATCGCCCTGCAACTGCACGACCTCTGACGCCGCCGTTCTGGTGCCCAACCCGACCTGCAATCCGGCGACCAGCGTGGTCTGCTGCGTGGCCGCCGCCCCCGGCATAACCAGGTTCTGATACAAAAGATCCTGGAACTGCAGGCGTCGGCTGCGAAAGCCCGTGGTCGAGGAGTTGGCCAGATTGTTGGCCACGTTGTCGAGGTTCATTTGCTGCGCCGTCATCCCGCTGGCGGCCGTGTACATCGCCCGTAACATGAGTTTGGCTCCTAGATTTTCGGCAGATCGCTTGCCGCAATGTGGTTAAGGGTCGAATGGAAGGCCGACATCGCCCGCTCCAGCATCTCGGCGCGACGCTGTACCGCAATCATTTCAGTGACAGCCGTGACTGCGTTCACATTCGACGATTCCTTCATGCCCTGACGGATGGAAGAATCCGGAGAGGGCCGCACGCCAGCCGCTTCCGCCGTGTAAAGCGAACCTCCAAGTGCCTGCGGCGAAGCTCCGGGCGCAAATTCCACCAGACGCAGCTTGCCGGACACCGCGCCGTTCACCGATATCGTCCCGTCGCCGCTGATCGAAAGCGGTCCGCTCGGCAATGTAATCGGGCCCTGTTCTCCCAGCACCGATTCCCCCGTGCTGGTGGTCAATAAGCCATTCGGCGAGATCTGAAAGCCTCCATCCCGGGTATAGGCCGTGCCCTGCTTACTCTGCACTGCAAAGAAGCCATGGCCTTCGATGGCAAAGTCTAAGGGATTTCCTGTGGCTTCCAGATTTCCCGGGCTCAAGTCCAAATGGCTGCCTTCGAGCACATTGAAATCGTTGATCGCCCGATTCAACGCCCCGGCTTCCAGTCCCGCTGAACTCATCAGCAAGGAACTGAACCTCGCCTGTTGGCCCCGATAACCGCTGGTGCTGGTGTTCGCCACATTGTTGGCGATCAGCTCAAGAGTCTGGGTCTCGGCCCGCAAGCCGGCGCATGCTGCATAGTATCCGCTGTCCACGTGTCCCCTCCGCTATTTCCCAAGCAGGCCGGGGGCCAATTGCTGGGTAACCATCGAGAGCGTAACTCCATGCTCAGCATGGTCTTGGATGGAAACAGGATAAGAAGAATCTAATGCGGAAAAGGCTGGAGAACATCTTTGTCCGGGTTGGAACCGTGGTTCGAGCTGGAGGTGCGGCGCGGGTGACGAAGAATCGACTTCGGCTTAGCTGTGGACCTCCAGCGTCACATCGATTGGGGCGCTTTCAAACAGAAAAAAGACTTCGAGCGCCCCCGAATCGGTCAGTGAGTGGCAGTTGTAGTCCGACCCGGTGATGACCGTGGGTACAGATAAAACACAGCGGTCGCCCATGCCAGTCAGTTTGTTCTTAAAATTTCCGGCTATCATATTGGCAATTTCGCCGGTCGCGTCCCACATCTGTTCACCGACTGCGTCCGGCTCCAGGCCCAACATCTTGGAAGCCATAATCGCGGCGGACTTCGAAGTGCAGCGCAACGACAACACACCCCGCAACTCGCCCGCTAGTCCAACCATCGCCATGAACTCTAATGGAACGCCCTCGCTTAGCTCCGACGTTTCGAGCTTCGATCCCAGCATGATCTCGAAGACTTCTCGGGTGGCGAGTTCGAGCAAAGGCCGCCAGCTTTCCGGATTGATTCCCGATTCGGCGATTTCGTTTTCGGATTTCATTTGGATCCATCCAAGAGAGGTAAAACGTGTTCTTTGACCTGTTCCGGGGTGAAGGGTTTGCGGATGTAGCCGCGCGCGCCGATCGAAAGCGCCTGCACTACGTGAGACTCGCTGCCCTCAGTCGTAATCATGACCACCGGGACTCCTTTGGCTGCGGGAACGCTTGGAATCTGGCGCAGGAACTCAATGCCATCCATGACCGGCATATTGATATCGCAAAGCACGAGGTCGACTCCACCGTTGCCCAACGCCGCCAGACCTTCCGCGCCATTTCCCGCCTCCTGGACCTTTTCCAGCTCAAGACCCGCCTGGCGCAACGAGCGTTCCACGATTTTCCGCATCACCGAGGAATCATCGACGATCAACACGTTTATTTTTTTCATGAAGACTCACCCGCACGGCCGTTGCAAGTCATTCGACGCGTCGCACTTGCCCGAATCAAGCGTTTGTCAATCGGTCCGGTGTGCTATCAATAATCTCTATCGGCCTCGGCTGGCCGGAACTTTAGCGGGGTTCGGTTGAGTACGCGAAACCGCAAATCCCAATGCCGGAGACGAGGGATTCGCGGGGCGCCGGAATAAAAGGTTGGTGGATTCCTGTCCCGCGATAAGACGTGTCCAGATGTACGGGCCACAGCTGCTGACCCTGACCTGATCGGCGCCGAACTTCAGCGCCTGTGCACAGGTGATCTTTGCCATATCGCCGGGGTTGCGCCAGCTTTCAAAAAGCATGTCTCCCGGTCCGCGCACTCGCCCCACATGTTCGAGGAGTTCCCCCATTCCGCGGGAACTCACCAGGCAAGCCTCGGTGCGGCATTCGAGCATCCGCTCGATCGCATACAATGCCACGTAGTCAACTCGATCGCAAAAGCTGACATACAGCGTCCGGGTAGCCGGCACGTAATCAATTGGGCACATACGGAATTCGACCAGCAGGCGGTAGGGCAGCATCCGTGCCGGGCTGACGCTAACCAGGCAGGGTGCTGCATAGACCGGACATGACCATTGCAATCCCAGGGCGGCCGTGACCTGCTGTTCACTGGCAAAGCCCAGACGTTGCAGCCATTCTCCAATGCGCTCCGAACCGCTCTCCCGCTGGGCATTCAACGCGAATCGCAGTTGTTCTCCGGTCAACTCACCGCGCGACAGCATAAGCAGGCCCAGGGGGACGCGGTGCTCGACCGGCCACTGGACCACCTTCGAACCACACACCTCTTCGAATCGCCGACGGACGGCAGGCTCGAAGCATCGCGGCCCGCAATAAGTTCGCCCCTGCAAAACGATTTTGTGGTTCCACCAAGATAAGCGTCGGCAGAGCCGTCCGAGGACAGTGCAGTCGGCTTCGTCGCAGGAGGGAAGCCGGGAGAGACGCCGCCAGCCAGGCCAACTCATCGCCCACTTCCTTGCGAAAGGCCCTGCTCGATCCGTGGGGTCACGACGTCAAGCACTCTGAGACCGTAGTTTCCATCCACGACGACTATTTCCCCCCGCGCGATGAGCCTGCCGTCGAGCAGCAACTCGGCGGGCTCCTCGACGCGGCGATCAAGTTCGACAACCGCTCCGGCACCCAACTCCAAAATATCGCGCAGTAACATGTTGCGAGAACCGAAACGAAGAGTCACGCCCAGTTCCACGTCCATGAGCAGATCGAGATTGCCCGGTACCGGAACATTCTCTGCAGGATGTTGAGCTTCGCTGCCGACCGTGACTGGCAGAGCGGCCTCCTCAGCGGCGCGGGCCGCAGTCGCCAGGGATGCTTGCAGGGCGGCACTGATCTGGCACTCGATCCATAGCCGGCAGGGGACTTCGGGCAGGGCAAATAACCATTCCGTCGCGGCGACGGACCACGACGGGGGAACGGCGGCCGACGCAACCTGGATTGGGGCCTCTCCCCATGCCGCCTTGATTGAAGTAACGACATGTCCCGCTGCCTGCCGCAATAATTCCTCAAAGGCCTCTTGATGGTCGGGCTTAAATTCCACAGCCCCGTCCGAAGGTTCCCCCACAAAGATTTGTGCCACTTCGATCACGGTTTGGCGGGGTACGCGGAGGCCCATTTCGCCGCGCAGCGACCCGCCGGAAGTGACGATCAGGCAATGGTCGGTCTCGGCTGTGGCCGGACATTCCGGGGGCGAGCCGGCGGCGTGGGCCATGGGAAACGGTTTGCCGGTGATCTGTCCCAGAACAAACGACAGGCTCTCCGTCCATGTGCGGAGATATTCGATCGCCAGTGCCTGGGTCGGTGCAGGATTTGCTGGTGTGGCAGGGGATTGATCGCTCATGACCGGCTGTTCCTGTCCGCAATCTGCGCCACCCGCACCGGGCCACGGCGAGCCACTTTGGCGACAAACATGGCCTGCCCGCCAACGCGCAGCGACGCCGGAGCGGCGGCGTCGCGACGCAACCGCAGCAGGGCTCCGGGAGCCAGTTGCACCAGATCGCGGACCCGCGCGCCCGCGCCGGGTACTTCCAATTGCACCGCGAAGCTGCAGCCGAGCAAGTGCTCGCGCAGTCGTTGCTGGGCGTCGGGCTGTGGGGGACGGCGCTCCTGCACCCACGCCGCGGAAATCTTGCGCAACAGGGCGTTCGAGACCACCGCGGGAAAAATCAGATTCAGCGTTCCCCGGCTCTCCGCCACCGAAAGTTCGAAGCTCAGCGAAAGCGTCTTCTCTTCCGGAGGCATCACACGCTGCACCCGCTCACTCGCCAGTCGTTGTTCAAAATCAAACTGTTGCGCCAGCGCCTGCCACGCGGTCTGCAACTCGCGCCCGATAATGCGTACCACGGTTTCGAGGATTTGCTCTTCGATGTCAGTGATCTGCCGCTCCGGCAAGGTCCCGTTCCCTTCACCACCCAGCAGAACATCGACCAGGGGAAAGGCAGCCGAAAGATCCAGCTGGAGCACGACCGTGGCGCCCACCGGCTGCAGACGGAAACTCGCCAGATAGGTCACTTCGGGAATTCGCCGTAGAAATTCTCCGTAGGTCAGGTGTTCGGCCGAGACCAGGGCGGCGGTGAAGCTGGTGCGCAAGAACGCGCCCACACTGTGGGTCAGATTGCGGGCGAAACCTTCGTGCAGTACATTGATCGACAGCAGTTGCTCGCGCCCGATCTGGCCGGCCTGACGCGCGTCCCATGCCGAGACCACCGGCGCGGCTGGGTCGGTCGCCGCTCCTCCCCGTGCCACCCGGACCATGGCATCAATTTCTTGCTGATTCAGCACCTTTTCCATATACGCTCTCTCAATCTCCGCCAGCGGCTTTGGCCGCGACGGCCCGGTCCGGGCGGGCACCGGTGATTTCCGCCAGCCGCGCCCGCAGACGCACCACGGCCATCGAGTGGATTTGCGAGACCCGGGATTCTCCCACTCCGAGCACCGCGCCGACTTCTTTCATAGTCAATTCCTCGAAGTAATAGAGGGCCAGGACTTGGCGCTCCTTCTCCGGCAACTCCTGAATGGCATTGGTCAACAATTCCTTCATCTCCGATCGCAGGCAAAGCAACAAGGGCGTCTCCTGCGGATCGTCCGGCAGATACTCGCAGAGGTCTTCTTCTTTCCCGTCATGGCGGTTCTGCACCTGCAAGCTGCCCACCTCTAGGCCATCGATTTCACCCAGCAGGGTTTGCAGTTCGCGCAGTTCGATGCCCAACTCGCCCGCCAGTTCGAGTTCGCTGGGATAGCGTCCGAGTTCAGACGACAGTTTGTTTTGCGCCTCCTCCAGACGCCGCGCCTTGCGCCGCAGATCGCGCGGGCTCCAATCCATCTCGCGCAGGCTGTCGAGAATCGCGCCCCGAATGCGGAACTTGGCATAGGAGCCAAACTGGACGTGCTTGGCGCGATCGAACTTCTGCAGCGCATCGATGAGTCCGACCACCCCGGCGTGTACCAGATCCTCGAAGGGAACATGGCGAGGCAAGCGCTCATGAATTCGACGTGCGATGTAGCGGACCTGCGGCAACTGGTCGAGCAGTTGCCGCTCCCGCTCGGCTTCGTCCTCCCAGGCCAGGTAGCCCGCCTTGGAGAGCTCTTTGTTCATGGTTTCTTGGTGCCGCTCCATACCGATTAGCGCCTCAACGCAATGTGCCGACTGCTTGGACTTGTATTGCGGCGGGGATCTCTCCTGGAGAGAGCACCACCAGTTTGGGGACAAAGGGCTCGAGCAAACGCTTCAAGTGAAAACGCGCCGGGGTTGAGCACAGCACGACCGGGCTGGCGACTGCCACCTGCTCTCCCGCAACCCGGCGCAGGTCCTCGAGCAGGCGGCGCACAAACGAGGGTTGCAGCCCAGCTGCAACCGTGCCCGATGGCGGCGAAAAGGCGCGGCTCAACTCCTCCTCGACCGAAGCCTCGAGAGTCACCACCCGCAAGTTGCCGTCCTCGCCCAGAAGCGGCCGTACCAGGGCACGGCCGAGCGCCTGGCGTGCGGCCTCGACCAGCAGCACCGGATGCTTGCTGACCGCAGCGGTGTCGATGAGGGTCTCTAGAATCGTCGCCAGATCGCGGATCGACACCTGTTCACGCAGCAACTGTTGCAACACTTTATGCACTTCCCCAAGACTCAAGAGTTTGGGCACCAGTTCTTCAACCAGCTTGGGATGGGTGTCCGCCATGCGGTCAAGCAAGCGTTTCGCCTCCTGCCGCGTGAGCAATTCCGAGGCGTGTTGCTTGATGACTTCCGCGAGATGGGTTGCCAGCACCGAAGTCTGATCGACCACCGCATAGCCCTTGGCCAGGGCCTCGCTTTGCAGTGCGGGCGTGATCCACAAAGCTGCGACCCCAAAGGCCGGCTCGCGGGTCGCAGTGCCGGCCAGCGGTGACGGGGCCGCATCCGAACTGATGGCCAGCATCTTCTCCGCCTGCATCTCCCAGCGCGCCACTTCCACTCCCCGCAACGAGACCACATATTCCTGCGGCTTGAAGCGGGCATTGTCGGTGATGTGGACCGCGGGAACGATGAAACCGAGCTGCTGCGCCAGATTGCTCCGCAACGCGCGGACCCGCGCCAGTAACTGTCCGCCGCGTTGCTGATCGACCATCGGCACCAGGGCGTATCCGACCTCCAGACTGAGTTCGTCGAGCTTCAGCAGATCTTCGAGTGACTCCTGCACCGGCTTCTTGGCCTTGCCTTCGACCTCCGGCACCGCTCCCTCCGCCGAAATTTTCGGCGCCCGCCAGGCCAGCGCACCGACAATGCCGGCCAACAACAGGAAGGAAAATTTTGGCAACCCGGGAATTGCAGCCAGGGCCAGCATGACTGCCGAAGCCAGCACCAATGGCCTCCGCCCCGAGAGCAATTGCTGTCCGATATCGGCGGAAAGGCTCAGCCCGGATGACGCGCGGGTCAGCACAATGCCGCCCGCCATTGAAACCAGCAAGGACGGAATCATCGTGACCAGGCCGTCTCCAACCGTCAGCACGGTATAGGTCTTGAGCGCCTCGCGAAAAGGAATGTCGAGCTGAAACACGCCGATCAAAAAGCCGGCGATAATGTTGACCCCGGTTATCAAGACAGTCGCCAGGGCGTCCCGCTGGTTGAAGCGTGCCGCTCCATCCATGGCCCCATAGAATTCGGCTTCATGCGCAATCTGCTCGCGCCGGGAGCGGGCCGCGGCCTCGTCGATCAGGCCGGCGTTCAGGTCGGCGTCGATGGCCATCTGTTTGCCTGGCAGGGCATCGAGGGTAAAGCGTGCGGTGACCTCGGCGGTGCGCACCGCGCCGTGGCTGACCACAATGTATTGAATCGCAATCAAGGCCAGGAAAAGCACGAAGCCGACCACGTAGTTGCCGCCCACCACGAATTGCCCGAAGGCTTCGATGACCCTTCCCGCAGCCGATGCCCCTTCGTTGCCATGCAGCAGAATGCGCCGGCTGGAGGCAAGGTTCAGCGACAGGCGAAACAGGGTCAGCAACAGGAGAAGGCTGGGAAAAACCGAGAACTGCGCCGGCCGCAATATATGGATGGCCGACAGCAGCACTAGCACCGACGCCGTAATGCTGGTGGCCAGCAGCAGATCCAGCAGAAAAGACGGCATGGGCACCAGCATGACGAAAACCAGCGCCACGGCAGCCACCGGAATGGCCCACTCCACAATTTGACTGGCTCGCGAAGTACCCTTGGCTTCCTTCATCGTCTTCCTTGGCGGAGGTCTGCCTGGGTGGCGCGCTCCTGGGCGCGATAGACCGCAGCCAAGACGGCGGCGACTACGGCGTAGAGTTTGGGAGGAATCGACTGCCCGACTTCGACTGCACGGTACAGGGCGTGGGCCAGCGGTGGGTTCTCGACCAGGGCAATGCCGTGCCAGCGCGCCACCTGCTTGATCTGCTGCGCCAGCAGGTTTCGTCCCTTGGCCAGCACCACCGGTGCTGGCATTTCGGGACGATATTCGAGTGCAATCGCAAACTCGTTCGGGTTGGTGATGACCACCGAGGCTTTCTTGGTTTCCTCCAGCATGTGTTTGCGCAACACCTGCCGCCGCAATCTTCGAATACGCGCCTTGACCGTGGGATGGCCCTCGGTTTCCTTGTATTCATCCCGCTGGTCCTGGCGACTCATGCGCAGGTCGCCTTCAAACTTTTGCCGCTCGATGAAGTAATCCGCTCCCGACCACAACAGCAGCACCAATGTCGATTTCCAGGCAATTTCGTGCAAACGCTGCATATCGAAGGCGCCCACCGCTGGCGCGCCCAACCGGGTCAGGGTCGAGATCCGGCCCCAGTCCCTGCTAAGCAGGCTGCCCGCCAGCACGACGATGATTGAACCGGGGATCACCGACTTCAGGAGTCGTCCAAACGATGGCAGGGAGAACAACTGGCCCATGCGTTTGACCGGACTGAGACGGCCAAGATCGGGTTGCAGCGCCGATGCTGCAAACACCAGACCCCCTTGCGCCACTGCCCCGAGCATTGCCGCCAGCCAACTCAATCCGACCAGTAGCAGGACAATTCGAAATGGGGACGACGCGGCCAACATGGGCAAGATTCCGCCTGCACCGAACCTGCGCCTCCGGAGTTCTCAAGCGATGCGCGGAACAGGTCTCCCCATCCCCGCAAGAACGGTAAGACTTGCGCCGGCATGAGCACGACCGCGGTGCCGAGCGCGAGACTCGACATCAATTCGCGGCTGCGCACCACCTGCCCCTTCTCCCGGGCCTGTTGCCGTTTGCGCGGGCTTGCCTGTTCGGTTTTGCTGCTATCAGCCACGATTCCTCACCGTGCCAAATGGAGAAGTTGTTCGCTCATGGCGATGGCATGGGCGAAGCGTTGTTCGAAAAAGCCCGGCCAGAGTGTGAGGGCAGCCGTCAGAGCCAGAAGCGAGAGCACGTTCTTGATCGGCAATCCAAGAAACAGGACCGGAATCTGCGGCGATGCCTTGGCCAAGAACCCCATGGTGATGTCGACCAGCATGGTGGCCACAATCGCCGGAGCGGCAATCTGTACGGCGGCCAGCCAGATTCCCCCGGCGGCCCGTAAAACAACCTCGCCCATTGCACCCCGCCAGAGCACGGCTCCCGGCGGCGCGTAAGAAAAGCTTGCAGCCAGCCCGCGCAGCAGCCAGTGGTGCACGTTCAACTGAAGAAAAATGACCAGCGTTACCATCTGATTCAGCGTCCCCATCACCGGTGTGTCCGCTTGGGTCTGGGGATCGAGTAATGTGACCAGGGAATATCCCGCCTGCACTCCCATCAGTTGTCCCGCCGTGATCGCCGCCTCCACCACCAGCTGCAAGGTCAATCCCAGCAGCAGGCCCACGCCGAACTCGCCCAACAGTAATTGCGGCCAATTCACCTCGGAGGGCATGGCGAAAGCGCTCTGGGTGATGGGATAAAGCAAGGCCGTCAGCGCGACCGTAAATCCTGCCTTGATTTGCGGCGGAATCGCCTGGCTGTTGAAAAACGGCGCAAACAGCATCGTCGCCGATATCCGCAATCCGATCGAGAGAGCAATCCATAAAATCTTTTCCAGATGCAGAGCTTCCATGCTCTATCTCAGATAGGGCCGAAAGTCGGAAAACACGCTGAGGGTGAACACCGCCAACCTTCGCGCCATCCAAGGCAACAGCAGGAACAGGGCTGCCGCCACCGCGCTCAACCGCGGCACGGTGGACAGGGTGTTCTCCTGCAGCGAGGTCAGCACCTGCCCGATGTTGATCACCAGGCTCACCACCGTCGCGATGGCAAGCAGGGGTGCGACAATCGAGAGCGCGGTAAAAAGCGTCTGCCTTCCCATTTCGACGGCCACAGCGGTTGACATATATTTGTTGCCTCAGCTAAAACTCTTCATCAGCGAACCCACCAGCAGGTTCCAGCCATCCACCATCACAAACAAAAGGATCTTCAGGGGTGTCGAGATCACCACCGGGGGCAGTTGCAACATCCCGACCGAGGTGGTGATCGATGCCACGACCATGTCCACCACCAAGAACGGCAAATAAAGGGCGGCGCCGATTTGAAAGCCTGCCTTCAGTTCGGACAAAATGTAGGCGGGCACCACCACCCGCATGCCGACATCATCGGCGCGCGCAGGCCGCGGAAGTTTGGCCAATTCCAGGAATAGGGCCAGGTCTTTTTCCCGGGCATACTTGAGCATGAAATGACGCAGCGGTCCCGAACCCTGTTCGAGGGCGGCCACTGCGTCCAGCTTTCCCTGCTGGTAAGGGACCAGCGCCTGCTGGTTGATCTCGGTCATGACCGGTTGCATGAGAAAAAACGTAAGTACCAGCGCCAGTCCGATCAAAGTCTGGTTGGTGGGAGTGGTCTGGGTTCCCAGGGCCTGCCGCAGGAAATGAAACACCACCAAGAGGCGGACAAACGGGGTCATGGAGAGCACCAGCGCCGGTAAGACGGTCAGCAGCGTCAGCATGACGACGACGTTCCACGGGACAGATCCCGAGATACCGCCCGGGCCGCTCCAGGGAAGCGATGCGGGTGCAGGCGGGTGAAGTCCCACCGCCCAGGCGGCGCGGCACGATAACAGCAAACCCGCGCTGCCGCCAAGCCGGCATATGAAAAACCCTCGCTTCATAAATCTTCTGCCACCCGGCCCTGTACACGCACCAATCCGCCTCCGGTTCCGAATGCCCAAGTTGTAACTTCTTCCTGCGCCGAAGTGCCGGCGGACGGAGTTTGCAGATTCGCCAATAAAGACACTCCACTCCCATTGCCGCCGATCAGAAACTTTTGCCGCTCGAACTCCACCACCGCCACAAAGCGTCGCTCTCCAAAGGAGAGGGTTTCGCCCAGGCGCAACTGCTGTGGTTGATACTTGCGCCAACGGCTGGTTTTTTCGCGCAGCGATTTTGTAACCGTTTTCCAGTGGACCAACATGCTTTTCATCATTCCTGATTCCTGCCTACGCCAATTCGGTAAGCCGTACCGCCAGACGGTCCCCGACGACTTCGAACTCTCCGAAAGCGATCAGTTCCCCGTTGATGCGAAGGGGAACGTCATTGCCCACGCGCCATCGCGAGTTCAGTACCGCGTGTCGTCCCATGCCGAGTACGTCCGCGACCCTGAACCCGGGAAAGGGGACGTCTACGGTGAGTTCGCACGCGAGCATCTGAACTTGCGACCAGTTATCGAGGGGCTCGACAACTGGTGTCGTTTTCGCAATTGCGGTTGCTTCTGGCATAACGATTGACCGATTTCAACCTGTTCTATAAGCAAGCGCAGCGCCTGAAGCAGGAGACCTGCGGGCAGTGGCGTGCGCAAGAGGGCACGTCCCAATGGCCGCCTGAATCGACTTGAGTTACGAGCAGATCGGACGAGGCAGCGGAACTCACGACCGAGACGTGTCGCGGCCACGGCCTGGAAAGGGAGGGCGATTCTGGGAAAACGTTAAGAAATTGTGCCCTTTTCGGGAATTGCGGAAAAGGGCACACCCCTCACACTCAACTTTGTTTCAGATTGATGGTGTCCTGCGAAATCTGGTCAAACGTGGTTACCGCCTTGGCGTTTGCCTCAAACGCCCGCTGGGCCACGATCAGATTGGCGAACTCGGTCGAGATGTCCACGTTGGAAAGCTCGAGGGAACCGCCCGCAAGGGTGCCGCGTCCTCCGGTTCCGGCTGTCCCAACCACGGCCTGTCCCGACGCCAGGGTTGCGCTGTAGTCCGTGTTGCCGGCGCGTTGCAGCCCTTGCTCGTTAGCGAAGCTGGCGAGCGCCAATTGTCCCAGCGCCGCCGTCTTGCCATTGGTGAAGGTCCCAGTAATGGTGCCATCGGAGCCGATGCTGAAGTTGTTAAGCGTGCCGCTGCTGGATCCATCCTGCTGGTCCGATGAAGTAGCGCTGGGAGCCGCCACCTGGGTGATTGTCGGAGTGGTGCCATTAACTAGGTTCCAGTTAAACGTCATATTGGAAGCGCCGTCCGACAATCCGGTGATTGGAGCGGGGATATTGGTCACCAGTTTGCCGTTGCCGTCCACCGGCCCAGTCAGATTTCCGTTGCCGTCGAAAGTCAGCGTCCCGCTGGCCAGAATGCCAGTTTGAGGAACGCCGTTGATTGCGTTCAGATCCCCCGATGGAATCGAGAGCTGATAGCTCCAGGTGTTGGCCGCGGTCTTGGCAAAGGTGAAAGTCAGTACGTGAGGGGCCCCCAGCGAATCGTAGATGTTGACGGGGGTGGAGTATGGCGGATCGCCCACCTGCGCTCCCGAGTTCAGGTTGCTGTCGATCGAAACATTCGCGGTGGTGGTCGGAGGGCTCACAGTCCCAGCGCCGATTTGCAACGCGCTCAAGCCGGTTCCTGTATTGACGACCCCGTTGACGGCGGAATATCCCATTACCTGCTGGCCTTCATCGGTCACGAGATAGTTGTTCTGGTCCACGGAAAAGCTGCCGTCCCGCGTGTAGCTGGTGATGCCGCCGCTCTGGGCAATAAAAAATCCATCCCCTTGAATCGCTACGTCGGTGGGAACACCGGTTGATTGCACACTGCCTTCGGTGAAATTCGTCGGCATGGACCCGACACTGACGCCCGCTCCTAATTGGACCGGGTCGCCCGATCCCGTCGTGCCCAGGTTCTGGTAGAACAAATCGCTGAATAGAACGCTGGAGTCTTTGTATCCCGCGGTATTTTGGTTGGCTAGATTGTTGGCGACGGCCGAAAGCGCAGTGGAATCGGCGGTCAGTCCGGAAAGTGGAATAGAGAAATTTGGCATTAGTGGCCTCCAGTCTGGGTCGGCAGATTCAATGCGCCGCTCAGGGTTTGATTGATTTGGGTGAGTTGATCGAGCATGTTGAACTGCACCAGCTCCGTGGTCATCTGGTCGGGATCGACGGGATCGAGCGGACTCTGATTTTGCAACTGCGTGGTCAGTAGTTGCATGAACATATTCTGCGTGCTGTCTGTGGAATTGGTACCTGAAGTCCCGGAAGAACTATTGCCGCTGGTAGCGGCTTGCGCGATTTGGGTTCCAACGTCTCTTGGTACTGCGTGAATCATCATCATGGTCTCCTTATGTGCTCGCCTTCAGGCAAGTACGCTGATTTTCGAATTTCCTTCCGTGGCGATCTCCTCCTCTAGCGAAATCTCCGGCGCATCGTTCACAGTGGGACTCGGGTCAGCCGGCGAATTGGCCTGGTTGAACGATCGGGGGTGTTGTTGCTCTGCCCCTCCTGAGAACCCGGTCCCGGCACCGCCGCTGTTTTCCAGAAAACGGATGCCGTCGAAACGGATATTGTGCTGCCCCAGACTGGCCTGTAAGGTTGGCATCTCGGAGTTCAAAAAACTCCGCAGGTTCCCTTTCTCGCTGCCGACCGCGAGGCCCAGTTGACTGTCGCGAACCACGGTGTGCAATTCCACGTTTCCAAATGCCTGCGTACGCAATCCGATATGCATCTCCGACTGCGTAATGCCATTCACCAGACGGGCCATTTGCACCGGGCCAGTGACGATTGTCGTCGGCTGTGGCGCATCGAGTTTCGCAGAGGTGGCGGCGGGTGGCTGGCTGGCATTGCCCGGGGCCTGCGGAGTTGGCGGCAGAATGCTCTGTTCCACAGGTGAACACGGAGCCGCTACGAAACCGGAGGACGGGATCGGGGCACTAGTCACGGCCGCGATTGCGCTCACGGGGTTCAATGTGGCATTGGTGGAATCGCTTACGTCCGGGGACGTTGTCTTGCTGCTGGTGGTGTCCACGCTCTCCGCGGTCGAAGCTCCTGAATTGCTCTTGGGATGAATATCGCCCCCAATTGCCGTCGGCGGCTGATGATTCTCAGGGTGCGGGGTTACGAACAAATCATCGGCGAGGGAAACCGCCGACGGCATGTGTTCGCTGGTTGAGCCGCTGGGGGCGGTGTAGACCACCGGGATGTTTGCAAAGCTGTGCGTCGTCGTCGTAACCGGCGGGGACGGCATTTTCCCCGGAGATGCTTTTTCTCCGCCGATCAAAGGCTGCGCCTCCGCGCCCGTGGCAGTTGGGTGCGGCATCGCAGCGGCGACGGGATCGTTGATGGCAATCTTTTGCTTGCCCGCCGGCTCGGCATGACCCGGACTCGCAATTGACGCTGCAGGGGGCGGCCCCACTGGGAGCAAGGTGGGTTGCGTGGCAGTTTGAATCTGCGGCAGAAAATCGAGAAATTGGGCCGGTGCATCTGCCGACCAACTGGTCCCGGCCGGCCCGGATTGGTTCTGCGCCGCGCCCGGACTCGCGGCGCCGGTAGAATCGTCGTCCACACTGGGAACGCTCGGTGATACCTGTGCCGCCGAGTCTAAGGCTGGCAGGATCGCCGGACTTAGGACAGTACTCTGCACAGGCTTGCTGGGCAATGGTGTTGGCCTGCTGTCGACCGCTCCGCCTGGCCCCGCAATGGTCGGACTGCTCACGGGGTCGAGTTCCACCGCCGTCAACGTCACGATTGCTGGGGCCACGGGAGAGACGGGCTCTACGGTAGGGAGCGACGGCAATGGCTTCGCGACAGATGGAGATGCCACAACAATCGCCGCAGTCTGGAGCGCGCCTTGGGTTGTGCGACGAGGGGTCGGAACAGCGCTCGAGCTTACGTTGGGCGCGTTCTTTGTCGGTGACTTCGTCGGTAGTGCGCTCGCTGCCGTGGTGGGCAACGGTTGTCCCATGAGCGCCCCCGTCGGACTCTGAAGAGTCTGTAGAAATACAGCGAACGGTGACGGATCCTGGTCCGGTGGTTTGCCGGCGGGCGCAGCTTGATTCGGAGCGTTCGGCGCGACGGATTCGAGTTGAACTAAGTTGGCGAACACATGCTTCCTGCAACAAACCGCTACTTACCCAAAGCATGTGTGCGGCCAAAGGCATGGACGATGCTGGCAGTCCGCGGAAGCGATTGCGACTCAAGCAGAAAGGGTTTCTTGACGATGATGAAAACCAGGAAGTCTTACATCTCCAGCGCTGCTTAATAGGCAAGCCTTGCCCGCTGCGCGGGCAAGATGAGCCTAATTCTGCCGGGAGAGTCTCGCAGAGCATTGTGGTTCGCCAAATCCCGATTCAATCGGCGACCACCATTTTGTGCTCACGCTCGCGTGAAGACTCCTCCGTCCCCTCGGCCTCCACCACCGCCAGCGCGGCGCTGTTCACAATGTCTTCCACTTCCGCCCCGCGGGGTAAAACGTAGGCCGGTTGACGCAAGCCCATGAGGATCGGACCCAAAGCCTCGGCGCCGCCCACCCGCATCAACAGTTTGTAGGCGATGTTGGCCGATGCGAGGTTGGGGAAGATCAGTACATTCGCCCCACCCTTGAGTGCAGAGAATGGATAGTCGCGCTCGATCATTCCCGGCACGACGGCTGTGTCGGCCATGACTTCTCCATCCACAATCAAAAGAGGATCGCGTTCCTTGACGATGGCAGTGGCCCGTCGCACTTTCTCGCATTCGGGATGGTTCGTGCTGCCGAAGTTCGAGAAAGATAACATGGCAACCCGCGGAGTGACATCAAAGCGGCGCGCTGCCTCCGCCGCGCAAAGCGCTATTTCAGCCAAGTCCTCGGCCGATGGATCGATATTCACTGCACAATCGGCGAGAAAGAGCATGTCTCCTTTGCGCGTAACTAATGTATAAAGTGCGGACACTTTGTGGATTCCGTCCCGCACTTTAATCACTTGTAACGCGGGACGAATCGTGTCGGGATAGTGTTGGGTCACTCCCGCTACCAGCGCATCGGCATCTCCCATGTGCACCATGAGGGAAGCAAAGTAATTGCGATTGTCAATCAGGTCGTGAGCTTCGCGTAAAGTGACGCCGCGCCGCTGCCGTAGCCAATACAACTCCTGGATGTATACCTCGCGTAGATCTGAAAGCTTCGGGTCAATCACATCCATCTCGTCCAGTTCAACGCCCAACTCCGCGGCCCGCGATCGAATTACACTGATATCGCCCAGCAGAATCGGCCGCGCGATCTTCTCATCCACCAGTATGTGGCTCGCTCGCAGGACCTTCTCGTTCTCGCCCTCGGGAAATACCACGCGTTTGGGCCTGGTCTGCGCTTTGTGAATCATGAAACGCATCACTTCGTGCGCTTTACCCAGCCGTTTTTCCAGTTGCTCGCGATAATCGATCAAATCGACAGGTTCCTGGGCCACGCCACTTTCCATCGCGGCCCGGGCCACGGCGGAAGCCTCGCGCACCAGTACTCGCGGATCGAAGGCCTTGGGGATGATATAGTCCGGCCCAAACGCAATCCGCTCGACTCCATAAGCGCGGCACACTGAATCTGGAACATCTTCCTTGGCCAAAGCTGCCAGGGCATGAGTGGCTGCGAGTTTCATTTCGCTGTTGATCGCGGTGGCGCGTACGTCGAGCGCGCCACGAAAAATAAATGGGAAGCCTAAGACGTTGTTTACCTGGTTGGGATAATCGGAGCGACCGGTTGCAATTATGATGTCCTCACGGGCAGCTTTCGCGTCTTCGTAACTGATCTCCGGATCCGGATTCGCCATGGCAAACACGATCGGCCGTGCAGCCATCGACTTCAGCATCGCCTGGGTGAATGCTCCCGCGACCGAACAACCCACCAATACGTCCGCGCCCGCGACAACTTCAGAAAGTGTTCGCAGATTGCTCTTCTGGGCGAAGCGCTGCTTGTAGCTATTCATTCCGGCGGTGCGGCCTTCGTAAACCAACCCCTTGGTATCGCAGAGGAACACGTTTTCGCGTTTAACCCCAAGACTTACATAGTGCTCGGCGCAAGCAATGCCGGATGCGCCCGCCCCGTTGAACACCACTTTGACTTTGGAAATATCTTTTCCGACAATCTCCAGCGCATTAATCAGCGCCGCGCCGGAGATGATCGCCGTGCCGTGCTGATCGTCATGGAAGACGGGAATACGCATCGTCTTCTTCAAAGTTTCTTCGATGTAAAAACATTCAGGCGCCTTGATGTCCTCAAGGTTGATCCCTCCGAAGGTCGGCTCCAGGAGCTGGCAGACTTTGATGATCTCGTCCGGATCGTGGCTATCGACCTCGATATCGAATACATCGACATCGGCAAAGCGCTTGAACAGTACGCCCTTGCCCTCCATGACCGGTTTGCCGGCCAGCGCTCCAATGTCTCCGAGACCAAGGACCGCGGTGCCATTGCTGATGACGCCCACCAGATTGCCGCGCGCCGTGTACTTGAAAGCGTCATGCGGATTCTTCTGAATTTCAAGACAAGGCACGGCCACGCCGGGCGTGTAGGCCAAGCTTAAGTCCCGCTGCGTGCGACAGGGCTTGCTCGGAGTGACTTCGATCTTTCCCGGACGAGCTCCGAAGTGATAATCAAGTGCTTCTTGTTTTGAAATTGCCATAACTATCTCCCTAAAGCGATGTCGATGTCCGGGGTTCCTTTGCCTAGGTTACACCCCTCACCGTTTAATTCTTTTCAATCACTTTCCTGATTCGTGCGAACGCCCAATCGATCTCTTCCCGTGTGATCACGAGCGGCGGGGCAATTCGGATCACTTTGTCATGCGTCTCCTTACACAGGATCCCCTCAGTCTTCAGAGACTCACAATAGGAACGTGCGGGGACGCGAAGTTCAATGCCGATCCACAAACCCTTTCCTCGGACTTCCTTCAGATTGGAACTGCGTATTGTCTTCAGCAATCCCAGAAAGTAAGCGCCCAACTCCGCTGAACGCTCAACCATCTTCTCTTCCATCAGGACTCGCAAAGCGGCGCGGGCAACGGCGCAGCCCAAGGGATTCCCTCCAAAGGTGCTTCCGTGGTCGCCGGGATGGTAGACGCCGAGGATTTCCTTCGAAGAAAGAACCGCTGAAACTGGATAGAAGCCGCCCGCCAAAGCCTTCCCCACAATCAAGACATCGGGCGTGATTCCCTCGTGCATGTAGGCAAAAAGCTTTCCCGTACGGCCCAGGCCGGATTGGATCTCGTCGGTCATGAGTAGGACTCGGTCCTCGTGGCAGATCTCCGCTGCCTGTTTCAAGAATCCTTCGGGCGGAATTACGATGCCGGCCTCGCCCTGAATGGGCTCGACCAGGAAGGCGCACGTATTTGGCGTAATGGCCCCGCGCAGCGCCGACGCGTCACCGAACGGGACGACCTTGAAGCCGGGAGTGAACGGTCCAAATCCGTCGCGATATTGTTCGTCGGTGGAAAAGCCGCAAATCGTGACGGTGCGTCCGTGAAAATTATTGGCGCAAACGATGATCTCCGCCTGACCCGCCGGGATACCTTTAATTTTGTATCCCCACTTGCGCGCCGTTTTTATTGCAGTTTCCACAGCTTCGGCTCCGGAGTTCATGGGCAAGGCCATGTCGAAGCCAGTCAGATGGTGCAATTCCTTATAAAGAAGACCGATCTGGTCATTGCGGAATGCCCGCGAAGTCAAGGTTACCTTGTGGGCCTGGTCAATCAAAGTCTCCAGAATCTTGGGATGACAGTGCCCTTGGTTCACCGCCGAGTATGCGGCCAGGCAATCAAGATAGCGTTTGCCGTCCACGTCATAGAGCCATACGCCTTCGGCCCGCTCAATGACCACATCAAGGGGATGATAGTTGTGGGCTCCGTACCGATTCTCAAGTTCGACCAATTCGTCGGTCCGCATCGGGGCTGCAATCATATCTTCTGCGAGCATTTTCGTATCTCCTCAAATAACGGTGGCCGGCTTCAGTAACAGTCGCAGTCCTCACTGATCTAACAGCATTGTCAAAAGCGCCATGCGCACAAACAGGCCGTTTTTCGCCTGCCGAAAATATAAGGCGCGCGGATCGTCATCGACTGACTTGTCCAGTTCCACGGTGCGCGGCAAAGGATGAAGGATCAGCGCGTCCGGCTTCATGCGCTGGACCAATCCCGAGTCGATCATGAAATGCCGGAGTCCCGCGACGTCGCGAATGCGTTCCGGTCGGATCCTGGTTTGGTAAACCACGTCGACTTCGCCTATAACGCGGTGGATGTCGGTTTCCACCTCATAGTGCACGCCGTGCTCATTCAGATATTCCAGGATGTCGCTTTTCATCTGCAGCTCAGCAGGGCTAACGAAAAACATCTTCACGCGTTCGAACTTGGCGAGCAGATAGGCGAGGGAGCGCGCCGTGCGCCCTTTGTCTAACTCGCCGACTATGGCGACGCTCAGGCCGTTGAGCGGACGCTCCCTGTAAATCGTGTAGAGATCGAGTAAAGCTTGCGTCGGATGCTGCCCGCCATTGCCGTCTCCGGCGTTCATGACCGGCACCGGCGAAACCTGTGCCGCCCGCCTGGCGCCGCCTTCTTCGTGATGTCGAATGACGATTACATCCGAATAGCCACCGATAATGCGAATCGAGTCCTCCACTTGCTCGCCTTCAATCTCGGAAGAGAAGGCCCCCGCATGTTCTGTCGAAAGCACACGTCCGCCGAGCCGATGCATGGCTGCTTCGAAGGAGAAGCGTGTGCGTGTGGACGGCTCATAGAACAGCGTCGCCATAATACGGTGCTGATAGTCGAGCGATCCGCCGCGCGCCACCACCCGCTCCATGCCCTGCGCCCGGTCGAACAACTCCATCAGCAGCGGGACGGTGAACTGTTGCGACTCGACTACGTGCCGCAGCTTCCCCGTCGTGTAAGTTGCACCTTCCGGGTGTCGCGAGCTGGCCAGGGCGGCGTTAGAGTCTGCCATAATTAGTGCCTTCCCACGGGAACAGCGATTTGTAATTTCATGCTTGTCAATGCGTCGACCGGGTCGGGACGAATGTGGGTGCCCGTACCACCGGCTACGGCGCGCCGCAGATTGCTACACGAACCAATAATTGCTTCTTTGCCGCCATGCCGCAGGAACCGCAAGACCGACTGGATCTTCGGCCCCATACTTCCCGGAGGAAACTGCCCGGTCGCGAAATGCTTATCGAGTTCGCTCACATGCACGTCCAGCAGCGGCTGTTGCGTTGGCTTCTTATAGTCGAGATACACATAGTCGGTGTCGGTCGAGATGACAAACAAGTCCACGACAAGTTCCCAGGCCAACAGGGCGGAAGCGCGGTCTTTGTCAATCACCGCTTCAACTCCGCGAAGAGCGCCATTTTGCCAGGCCACGGGAATGCCCCCTCCACCGCAGGCGATCACCAAGACTCCGCGCTCGACCAGGTTCTGGATTACCTCCAACTCCAGAATTTGCCTGGGTTCGGGTGACGGCACCACGCGCCGGTAGCCGCGGGCCGCGTCTTCTACGATCTGCCACCCGAATTGCCGTTTGCGTTCCTCGGCGTCCGCTTGCGAATAAAAAGGTCCGATCGGCTTGTCAGGGTGACTCATCGCCGGATCTTCTAACGAGACCACACTTTGCGTCACCACCGTCGCTACCGGAACGTGAACCCCAGCCAGCTTCAATTCAGTTTCCAGCGACTGCTGCAGAATGTAACCAATTTCGCCTTGCGTCGAAGCATCACAGACATCCAAGGGATGCGGGGGAACCTGGGTGGCGCCGCGCTCCGATCGCAGCAGCGCCGCTCCCACCTGCGGACCGTTCCCGTGAGTCAGCACAATTCGATAACCATCCTGGATGAGACCGACAATCTCCCTTGCCGTCCGCCTGGCATTCGCCAGTTGCTCGCCGATAGTTCCGGCTTGTCCCGCTCGAATCAGGGAGTTTCCGCCGACGGCAAGGAGCATGGTTTTCATGGATAATCGTGAGTCGCCAGCGAGTCGGTCGCCTGAGCTGACTTCCTTGTCGCTCCGACGCCGCTCATCCGTTTTCTGACAGGATGGCCGCTAAACGTGCACTAAGTCCTGCAGCTCGCCCAACCCCGGCAACTTCACAAACTCGCCTTTCATGAGTTCCAACATGACGGCTTTTTGTACATGCAGACGGTTCTCCGCCTGCTGGAACACAAACGATCGCGGACAGTCGATGACCTCGTTGGTAACTTCTTTTCCGCGGTGTGCCGGCAGGCAATGCAAGAAAATGGCGTCGCGCCGGGCTTGAGCAAATAGCTTCCCGTTCACCTGGTAAGGGCTAAAGGCCCGGTCGCGTTTTTCGGTCTCCGCTTCCTGGCCCATACTGGCCCAGACGTCGGTGTAAACAACGTCTGCCCCGGAAACTGCTTCCTCAGGATCGTTGGTGACAGTGCAGGTTGCTCCGGTCTCTTTACCGCGCTCAACGGCCCATCGAATGGCTTCTGCCTTCGGTTCGTACCCCTGAGGTGAAGCAATCCATACATGCGATCCAAGTTGCGCGCCAGCAAACATCAGGGAATGAGCAACGTTGTCTCCGTCGCCTACGTACGCAACCTTTAACCCTTCGAGGTTCCCTTTGACTTCCCACATAGTTAAGTAATCAGCCATGGCCTGACAGGGGTGGCAATAATCCGTCAACCCATTGATAACAGGGATGTTCGCAGCTGCCGCCAGTTGCTCGACAACTTCGTGGGAAAAGGTGCGAACCATGATTCCCTGCACCATACGCTCAAGGTTTTTCGCCACGTCATACACCGATTCGCGTTTGCCAAGATTGATCTCGGCGGGCGACAGGTAAATGGAAAAACCTCCCAGTTGCTGGATGCCTACATCAAAACTCACTCGAGTTCGCAGCGACGGCTTCTCAAAGATGAGCGCGAGCGTCTTCCTCTTAAGGGCGTCACTATAGGTGGTGGGATGAGTTTTGATCTGGCGTCCCAGAATCAGGAAATACTGAATTTCCGCTGGCGAGAAATCCTTCAGCGAAATGAAGTTCTTGCCGATCATTTTACGCCTCCTGCCAAGGCTGGCTCATGTTCGCGGGCGAACTTCAAAAGCAGGTCCGTCAGTTTGACGGTGCCTAATTCCTCTACTTCGTAGGAAACCCGCAGGTTGGGTTGGTCGACATGGATCACGCGGGTAAGATCGATCGGGGTGGCAATCACCACCAAGTCGCACGGAGTGCGCCGGATCGTCTCTTCCAACTCGTGCCGTTGCATGGCGCTATAGCCCATCGCCGGCAACAGGTTGGTGAGATGCCGGTAGCGGTCGTAAGTATTGCGAATCGACCCAATTGCGTACGGTCGTGGATCTACCAACTCGCTGGCCCCATATTTTCGCGCCGCCACCACACCGGCGCCATACGGCATTTCTCCATGGGTGAGCGTTGGCCCATCTTCCACGACGAGGACGCGCTTTCCCCGGATCTGTTCAGGTGACGCAACCGAGACACGACACGCCATCTCCACGACTTTCGCGGTCGGATTGTTAAGCTTCACGTTCTCCCGAACAACCTCAATGTTGTGTTGCTCGGCAGTATCCACTTTGTTGATTACCACCACGTTCGCGCGGCGCAGGTTGACTTCCCCCGGGAAGTAGGCAAGTTCGTGGCCGGGACGGTGCGGATCGAGCACCACGATTTCCAAATCAGAGGCGTAGAAAGAGGTGTCGTTGTTGCCCCCGTCCCATAAAATGACGTCGGCCTCCTTCTCGGCTCGGCGAAGGATCTGTTCGTAGTCCACGCCTGCGTACACAACCGTCCCTAGAGCAAGGTGCGGTTCGTACTCCTCCATTTCCTCGATGGTGCATTGGTGGAATTCGAGGTCTTTCATGGTGGCAAACCGCTGCACGGCTTGGACGGCCAAGTCGCCATACGGCATGGGATGGCGGATGACCACGGGCTTCAACCCCGCATTTCGCAATTCTCGCGCCACCAGCCTGGAAACCGGACTCTTCCCGCATCCAGTGCGGACCGCGCAGACTGAAATAACAGGCACCGAAGACTTGATCTGCGTATGGCTTGTTCCCAGCAACCAGAAATCCGCGCCCGCAGCGACCGCACGTGATGCCAGGTGCATCAGCGTCGGATAGGCGACATCACTATAAGAAAAAACGACGGTGTCGACATCGTGCTCAGCAATTAACTTCTCCAAGTCGCGCTCTTCGAAGATGGGAATTCCATCGGGATACAAATTCCCGGCGAGAGCGTGCGGATAGCGACGACCCGCAATATCTGGAATCTGCGTGGCCGTAAATGCCATTACGTGATAATCCGAATTATTGCGGAAGACAGTATTGAAATTGTGAAAGTCGCGGCCTGCCGCGCCCAGGATTAGAACCTTCTTCATGACATGCCCCCAAACGATAGCTTTCCGTACTAGCTATCTTGAGCTACTGCCTCGCCCGAGGGCTGTGCCGCTTATCACGAGAAGGTGTGACCGTTGAGCGGATTTCGGAGAAACGTTTGCTACGAAAATAACCCCGATCGCCTGTGATGGAAGTCACAGAACCGGTGCGCCACGCGCTCCATAATTGAAACGGATACTTTCTCCGAGATTTGACGGAGGTTCGTATGAAAACAACTTTGTTCGTTCTTATGCTTCTTACCGCGATGCAGTTGCTGGCGGTGGACAAAGCCCTCGTGACGGTAAAGAGCAGTTCAGTCAACAATGGCGAGGTCATTGTGACGATTCATGCGGAGGGCAAACCGCTCGAATTGCAATGCACACAGTCCGCGCCCTTCTGCAAAACAATCCAGGCGGGATCTTACTGGATGGTGCGGCTGCCTCCCAATCACGGTCTTTACGACTGTGACAATGTGGACCTGTTCGCGCAGGCTGACGATCCGGAAACTGCCCAGAAAGTCGGGGAGTTTTGCATTAGCAAGTGAGGCTGGTAGCTCAGTGCCGCCAATCGGATGTTGCCCATCAGGCCACCATGGAAAGTGGAACTGTGACCGTGACTTCGGTGCCTGCTCCGGCCTGCGATTGAATATTGAGCGTGCCATTCACCAGGAGCGCGCGCTCCTTCATACCAATGAGGCCGATGCTGGTGCGAGGCGCGCTGCGCTCCTCTCTGAGCCCCACTCCCTCATCTTTCACCGTCAAGCGAAGCTGACCGTCGATTACGTCTAACTTAACTGATGCCTGTTGGGTCTTGGCATGTTTTGAGACGTTGCGCAAGCATTCCTGGAATATGTGATACATACTCCGCGCCACGTCGCGCGGTATGGAGTCTGGCATGGCCCCGCTGGAGAAATGAGTAACGATTCCGGAACGGGTCTGGAACTCTTCGCAATATTGCTCGATGGCGGCTTCCAGTCCAATGTCGTCCAGAATGGACGGATGCAACTGGTGGGAAATATGGCGGACGGTCTCTGCCGCCTCCGCTGCCCGAACCTGTAACGGTCGCAGGTCGCTGGCGAGCGGTTGAGCTTCGGGTTTGGCGAGGATTTTCCCAATGTCCATTGCCAGATACGCGAGTTTCTGGCTCAGATCGTCATGTAAATCGCGCGCGATTCGCCGTCGCTCGTCGTCTTGCGCGGTCATCAACCGCCCGGCAAGAAGCCGCAAATCATCTTTTTGATGACGGATCGCTATTTCATCGGCGCGGCGTTTAGAAACATCGGTTAGAAACGCCACGGCCAGCGTTTCCCGGCCGGTCCGAATATAGCTCAGGCTGATTTCGGCAAAGAACTGGCTTCCATCCCGGCGCTTGGCCTGCAACTCGAGGCCAATTCCCATGGAGCGTTGTTGCGGCTTCTCGAAGTAATCTTTTCTATGTTCGACGTGCGCTCCATGAAGTGCGTCGGGGATCAGTATCTCGATCGGTTTGCCCAGCAGTTCGTTGGCAGAGTACCCAAGGATCTTCTCGGCCGAAGGGTTGACCATCACCATCTTGCCGTCTTTGTCGATAATAAAAATGGCTTGCGCCGCGGCTTCAAACAGCGCGCGCGCCGTCGACTCGCTCTGTTGCTTTGACTCCTCGGCCAACTTTCGCTGTCTGACCGCCCGAGTTACGTCCAAAGGAGCTGAAAGCAAGGCCAGTAGCGCTAATAAAGCAGCGATCAGACTGGCCGCAAATCCCCCCCGCACCCGCGCCCTTCGCATCCGCGCCCGCTGCTGTAGCAGTTTGTACTCTTCATTTTCAATTTGCTGCCCCACTTCACTGATTTGTTCCATCACCAATCTGCCACGCCCCGTTAGGATGATCTGGCGGGCTGCATCAAGTCCCGATTGCTTGCGGGCCCGGATCACATCCGCCAGGGAATCCATCCGTTCAGCGATCAAGGGTTGCAATTCCTTCAACCTGACCTGTTGACTGGGATTATCGGCCGTGAGCTGGGTCAGTTCGCGTAACAGAGCTGGCGCTGCCTCACTGGAGGCGCGATACGGCACCAGATAACCTTCATCCCCTGTCAACAGATATCCCCGCTGGCTGCTTTCGGCGTCCTTGACGACCGACATAAGCCGAGCAACCCGGTCGATGACCTCGCGGGTGTGGTCCATCCAAGCGTCAGAGTCATCCACTTGGCGCAAGGTCCAAATGCCGATCAGACTCATGACGATGAGCATGCCCAAGCCGAGGGAGGACCATAGTAACGGCCGTTTCTCCAACGAGTCATGAACCTGAGGCGGAGCATTCCCCGACTTTTTTTCTTCCATACTGCCTTCCCCACGCGATTGGCAGAAATTTTGCACCATAATACACTTCTATGGCGAGCCTATGGCGATGAAAGTGAGAGTTCTGCTGGGAGATGACCATGCTCTCATCTTGGATGGAATCCGTTCCGCGCTTCAGTCCCAATATGACGTAGTGGGAGTGGCGCAAGATGGCCGGGCGTTGGTCCAAGCCGCGGAGCGACTCAAGCCTGAGGTGGTGGTCCTCGATATCAGCATGCCCCTACTAAACGGTTTCGAAGCGGCCCTGCAGATCAAGAAGGCCCTGCCGCACGCCAAACTGATTTTTCTCAGCCAGCACCTCAACCCGGCTTACCTGAAACAAGCTCTGAAAGCGGGGGCGTCGGGATACGTACTGAAATCGGGTGCAACCGAAGAATTGCAGAAGGCGATCTCCACTGCATTGCGAGGCCAGACCTACATTACGACGGCCTTTGGGGACGATGTTATCGCCCGAATTTGGAACCGGGATGGGGAAGTGAACAACGAAGCGGAGGATTTGACGGATCGGCAACGCGAGATTTTGCAGCTTATAGTGGAAGGCCGCGGAAATAAAGAGATTGCGGAGGTGTTACATCTTTCCGTCAAAACCATCGAATTTCACCGTGCCCGGATTATGTCCAAATTAGGGGTCCACACTGTCGCTGAACTGACCAAAGTCTCGCTCCAACGGGGACTTATCCCAGAATAAAAAACTAGGGGAAACCCTAGTCGTCAAGCTAGCAGAAGTCTTGTACCGTGGGAATGAACAGAGGCAGATAAGGAGGCCAGGCCTTAATTGCCAAGTTCCATGGAGCAACAAGTTGCTTTCAATTCGGTTAACCGAGAAAAATTCATGAGCCGCAAACGCATCTTGCTGGCCGACGATCACGCGGAAATGCTCGACGAGGTCCGGGCCCTGCTAGACGGGGAGTATGAGATCGTGGGCACAGCTCAAGATGGCAGAAGCCTGGTGGAAGCCGCCAAAGAACTGAAACCGGACCTGATCGTCTCTGACATCAGCATGCCCGAAATGACCGGCTTCGAGGCCGCAGCCAAAATCCGCGCCCATGGGATGGACGTGAAGCTGATCTTCCTTACTGTGCAATCCTCCGCCGGTTACCTTCGAAAAGCCCGTTCCCTAGGTGCCGATGGTTATGTTCTAAAGGTTTACACGACCGAACAGTTACGGTCCGCGGTAGCCAGTGTTTTCAGCGGAACTCCATATTTTTCACCCCAACTCGCCACTAGCGAATTGATGTAACCAGCCCTCCAAACTCTAGCCCCCCGTTGAGCAAGCAGGCTTGTCCCCGGTTTTCTTCGTCTTGAACAGCTGAGTTACCTGTTTCTCACCTCAAGAAAAAACTAGGGATTCACCTAGTGGGCGTTGCCTGGCGACAGGGCTAAAGTCACAGCATAGTTCAGCAGTGGGGATCGGAAATCTTCTTAGCGAAAGGAATTAATTATGGCGAGTGCAATGGTGAGTGCCCCCGCAGTAAAAGAGTTTTCGGATTTCGCTCCAATTTTACAAAAAAAGAGCGCTAGCGCTCCGTACGGTTTGCCGATCGTCGACAATTGCCTAACTTGCAAGTTGCGCTCCGGCAATAGCAACTTTTTCTGCTCTCTCTCCCCGGCTGCGATGCAGTCGCTGGACCGGGCCAAGCATGCCAGTTGCTTCCCGGAAGGTTCGGTTGTGTTCCTCGAAGGCCAGGCGCCGCGTGGCGTTTACATGCTGTGCCAGGGACGCGTGAAACTGTTGACCACCAACGCCGATGGCAAGAGCCTGATTTTGAAGATCGCGCAGCCCGGCGAAATTCTCGGCTTACATGCCGCCATCACAGGTAAGCCTCACGAAGTGACGGTCGAAACTTTGCAGCCCTCCCAATTGACCTTCATCCGCCGAGACGACTTGTTGCGGCTGCTGAATGAACATGGCGATGCCTGCTTGCACGCGGCCGAACATCTGGCCCGCGACTGCCAGTCGGCTTACGACGTGATTCGCTCGATCGGACTCTCCCATTCGGTATCGGAAAAATTGGCGCGTCTTCTTTTGCAGTGGTCCGCGGACGGCCGCGTAGTCGACGGCACCATCCGCATGAAGCTGGCCCTCACTCACGAAGAGATGGCGCAGTTGATTGGCACTACGCGAGAGACGGTCACTCGCACATTGAGCGATTTCAAGAAACAGAACCTGTTGGAACTCAGCGGGTCAACTTTGGTGATTCGGAACAAGGCCGGCCTGGAAAGGCTCGTCCTTTCGTAGGCTACGGGTAGGCAGCATCCAAACCGATATTGGAGAAGCAACGATGATCCACCATGGATGGAAACAGGTCGACGTCAAGGCCACCGGAGCAATCTGTCCTGTTCCCGGTTGCGGCACTCTAACCATCGCCTATCGCTGCGCCAACAGTGACCTTCAAGCCCTGCAAGAGGAACCTTGCGAGTTCATCTGTGATCAGTGTGGATTCGAGTTCATGGCCTCCGGCCGCGACCTCCTGTTCCAATCGGTACCACGCGACTGGTTGCTCGCTCAGGTCAGTCACGCCTAGTCGGATTCGCTTGGGCGCAAGGCATTCCGCGCTTGCGCTTTTCATTCTTGATTGCCCTCCCGCATCGAACGCTGCCGCGAATCTCCTCTTCATTTCTTAGGAGTTAACTTGCCAGAAATCAAAAGCGGCCTCTATTCTGTCGATAGATAGTTTGAGAAGGGAAATCGTGTCCCACCCATGGCAATGCCGCAGACAGCTCTTCCGCAAGCGCGAGAACGTGAAGATCGCCGCAAGAAAATTGGCCCGCCCCACCTGGAGATTCGTCATTCCAAGATCGATTCCGAAGGCTGCTACACCACGGCCCCTATAAAAAAGGGGGATTTCGTGGTCGAGTATACCGGGCGACGCCTGACCATCAAACAGGCCGACGCTCTTTATGAGAAGCATCCACGGACTTATCTCTTCGGACTCACCGACGGTAAACATGTCATTGACGGTGAAGGTGTCGCCGCCTTTATCAACCACTCCTGCGATCCGAATTGCGAGGTCGATGAGATTGACGGCCGCGTCCTCATCACGGCCATTTGCAATATCGACGCTGGCGAGGAAATCACCTACGACTACAACCTGTATGACGGCGACCTTGACGATGAGTCGCCTTGTTTCTGCAAGTCCAAGAATTGTCGCGGCAGCATGTATTCGGAGGAAGAGCTCGAGAAGCGAAAAAAAGCGCTGCGCCGACGCGCCTTGAGAACCAAGAAGTGTCGCGGTGCCAAATCCGGTTCGCGCGGTACGCGTCGGCGCTGAGAAGTCAATCAGACGAACATCAGGGCTGGGTCGTTATCGGTGCGCGCGTATCCATGCTGACAGTTTTGAGATTCGCCGCATCCCATCCGCCGCCTAGCGCCTTAATCAGTAACACACTGTCGACCATGCGCCGTCCGGAGATCTGCACCGCACTCCGCTCATCGCTGAGTGCCGCTGTCTGCGCCGTAGTTACTTCGAGATAGTTGGTTACCCCGCCTTTATAGCGGTTTTCAGACAATCCTAGCGAACGTTCCGCTGCCGCAACCGCCGCGGCTTGAGTGCCGGCTTCCTGCTCCAGCAGCCGCAGGGCCGCCAGATTGTCTTCCACTTCCTGGTACGCCGTCAAGACATTTTGCCGGTAGTTAGCGACAGCCTGGTCGTAGGCTGCCTTGGCCTGATCGTTCGCCGCCCGGCGCCGCCCTGCGTCCAGAAGCGTGATCGCCGCCGAAGCCCCTACCGTAACAAACGCACTGGGACTGGAAAGCCAGTTCAAGATGGACTGGCTCTCGTACCCGGCGCTTGGAGAGAAATTAAAGAGTGGGAAATAGGTTGCCTTGGCCACGCCAATGCGGGCATTTGCCGACTGCATCCGCCTCTCCGATGCCGCTATATCCGGACGCCGTTCGAGTAGCTCGGAAGGCAAACCCGGCGGCATCAAAGGGGGCGTCATGTTCAGCGGAACCGTGGGCAGCGTAAAGCTGGAGGCTGGTTCGCCGGCAAGGACTGCGATTGCGTGTTCGTATTGCGTACGCTGTTCGACAACATCAATAGCTTGCGCTTTCGCCGTTTCGAGCTGGGTTTGCGCTTGGGCCACGTCTACCTGGGACGCGACGCCGCCGTGATAGCGATCCTCGGTTAATTGCAGGGCCCTTTGATAACTATCGACCGTCGAATTGAGTAACTGAGCTTCCGCGTCGAGTTCGCGGGCCTGGAAGTAATCGAGGGCCAGTTCGGCACGCAGGCTGAGGCTGGCAGACTCCAAATCGGCAAGGCTGGCCTGCGCGTCACTGCGATACGCCTCCACATTCCGTCGCACGGCACCCCACACATCCGGCTCGTACGACATATCGAATGGCAGAATCAAATCGTTGGTTGTCACCGCTCCGGTGAGTCCGCCCAGAGGACGATTGGCGGAAAGCCGCTCGCGAGTCGCTGACGGTGCCGTTGAAATTGTAGGGTAAAGGTTGGCATGAAAGTAGTGCAGTTGGGCGCGTGCCTGCCGAAATTGCGCTTCCGCCGCTTTCAGCGTCTGGTTCGAAACGACGATTCGATCTTCCAGCGCATCTAGTTGCGGATCCTGATAAACCTCCCACCACTTTCCCTTTAGCGCTTGATCGGCGGGTTGGGCCTGCTTCCAGTTTGGCGGAGTTTCTTTGTAATCGACAGCAACCGGCGCCGATGGCCGCGAATATCGTGGACCGACGGCACAACCAGTCAGGAAAATGCCCGCTGCGAACATGGCTCCAACAAGAAGTTCCCGCATACTCGTCCGAACCGGCTTCACTTCTGCCTGCCTCCGCCCTGATTTGCGGCCGGCGCAGCGTCGTTGGGCTGGGCAATCCGGATCTGCTGGCCGTCCACAATCGAATCCGGAGGATTCGCAATAATCGATTCATTTCCGGTCAGCCCGGAAGTCACTTCCACTTCCGAACCATAGTCGCGACCCAGCGTAAGCTTTTTTAGTTCGGCGCGTTGTCCGTCCGCCACTTCGGCGATGCGCAGGCCTTCAGAACGGAACAGCAGAGTGTTAACGGGAATGGTAAATGTTGTTACAGGAGTCGGCAGCTTCAGGTGGATCTCAGCGTAAGCTCCGCTCAACAAAGTTCCCGTGGGATTATTCACCTGAATTTCGACCAGCAACGTGCGCGTCGTTTGATCGATGGCGTTGGCGGTGCGAACCAGTCTCCCCTCAAAGCGCTTTCCCGGAAATTCCGAGAGTACCAAGTCGGCAGACATGCCGGGCTTCGTGTCTTGCGAATAGACTTCTGGAACATTCACAAACACGCGCAATCTGTCCGGTTGGGCGATGTGGAACAACTCGGTCCGGCTCCCACCGCTGCTGCCGGAGTCGATCAGCGCCCCGATGTCGGTATTGCGGGCCGTGATCACGCCCGTAAAAGGGGCGTAAACTTTTTCGAAGGACTGAAGCTCTTCCAGTCGCTTCACATTAGCTTCACTCGACTGCACTGTCGCCTTCTGCGCCGCGTAGTTTCCTTCTGCGTTGTCCGCTTCCTGTTTAGAGACGGAATCCGTTTTCAGCAATCCGTCATAACGGTTGGCGGTTATTTCTGCGAGGTTTAAGTTCGCTTGAGCCGTACCCAGGTCAGCCCGCGACTGCCGGAGTTGCTGATCAACTTCCGGGGTCTCAATTTCCGCCAGTAGTTCTCCTTCCTTAACGTGTGCGCCAATGTCCCTGTACCACTGTTTTAGATAACCGTTTGTCCGGGCGTAAATTGGCGCGTCGATATACGCCTGCACATTGGCTGGCAGAACGATTTCTTGCGCGGGGGCTGAACGCTTCGGCTGCACTACCGCAACGGTTGCGAGGGCCATTTCCTCGGTTTCCTTGTGCAGGGTGGCCCGCGCCTGGATGCGTGGCAGAATTCCCGAAACTACCACCACCACCACCAATGCAAACGCGAGGATGGCGATCCAAATATGGTGCTTCGGACGCCCAGTCCCGGTGTTGCCTGACTTCGGCTCCAAGGACGTGGCGGATCCTTCAAATTGGGGTACTTCTACGTTGCTCATATGGCTCCGGATTAATCCTTAATGCTTTAACGAGGCTCTTCTCGCCGCGCGCCGTTCATGCAGCAGACTGAAAAAAATCGGGACAAAGAAGAGCGTGGCAACCGTAGCAAATAACAATCCACCGATAACGGCGCGACCCAGAGGAGCGTTCTGCTCGCCGCCTTCGCCCATGCCCAAGGCCATTGGGACCATGCCGATCATCATAGCCAATGCCGTCATCAGCACCGGACGGAAACGTGTGAACCCCGCCTCAAGCGCCGCTTGCAGTGCATTCTTGCCTTCCGCCAACTGTTCGTTGGCAAAGCTCACCACTAGGATGCTGTTTGCCGTAGCCACACCCATACACATGATTGAACCGGTCAGAGCGGGCACGCTGAGCGTCGTCCGGGTCACGAACAAGAACCACGCAATCCCGGCTAAAGCCGCGGGCAAAGCCGAAATGATGATGAAAGGATCAAGCCACGATTGAAAATTCACCACGATCAGCAAATACACAAGGATGATGGCAAACGCCAAGCCACCCAGAAGTCCGATATAGGAGGAATGCATGGTCTGAATCTGTCCGCGCACAATCAATTGCGATCCGCGGGGCAGTTGCTTGCGCGCTGCATCGAGAATCTTGTTGAGGTCGCGATCTACCCCGCCCAGATCGCGCCCTTGCACGGAGCCGAAGATATCCAGCACCGGAGTGATGTCGTAGTGGGTCACAGTCCCCATTCCTACGCCACGATGGATGGAAGCCAAATTGCCTAGAATTTCCTGGCGCCCTGTCGGCGAACCGGCCACTGGGACATTCTCCAAATCTTGCAGGGTTTGAATCCGATATTGCGGGGTCTGCGTCGCAATGTTGTAGCTGACGCCATTCTTAGGATTCAGCCAGAATGCGGGTGAAGTCTGGAAACTCCCGCTTAGCGAGATCAACAGGTTCTGGGCGACGTTCTGCTCCGAATATCCAACCTCTTGCGCCTTGGTCCGGTCGACGTTGACATGCAGATAAGGCTGGTCAAAGGGTTGTTGGATGTGCAGGTCTACTGTTCCCGGTACGTGCTTGATCTGGTCCAGTAATTTATCGGTGAAGTCACGGTTCGCGCTGAGATTCGCACCCACTACTTGTACGTCAATGGGAGCGGGCAATCCGAAGTTCAAAATCTGGGTCACAATGTCGGCCGGAAGAAACGAGAATGTCACGCCCGGAAACTGTTCCGCAAGGTTCATGCGAAGATCGTGAATATACTGGTCCGTGGAACCATGTTTCGGTTCCAAACTGACCAAGATATCGGCATCCGCCGGCCCTACCGGAGCGGAAGTGCTGTATGACAGATTGATGCCGCTGTACGGGATGCCGATGTTGTCGATAATGCTGGCAATCTCGTTGGATGGAATTCGCTGGTGAATCGAGTTTTCCACCAAATCGCACAACCTGGCCGTCTCTTCAATGCGCGTGCCAGTGCGGGCCCGCAGGTGCAAGCGGAATTGACCGCTGTCGACCGAAGGAAAGAAATCCTGCCCGAGGAACGGCACCAACCCGGCGAGCGAAAGTCCGCAGACCACGTAAAAACCGATCAGAAACAGTCTGCGATGTTGCAGACATGTCTGGAGCCACCCGTGATAGCTCTCACGAAAGCGCTCGAATGCCGCCTCAAAGCGAAGTTGCAGGCGCGTGAACGGATTCCGGCTGGGCTTTGCCGCGGGGCCGCTTTCCTCTTCGTGCCCACGCAAGAGATACTTTGCCATCGTCGGAACCAGGGTTCGCGAGAGGAAATACGATGCCATCATCGCGAACACCACTGCCTCTGCCAACGGTACGAACAAGTAGCGGGCAACGCCGGTGAGAAAGAACATCGGAACAAACACAATGCAAATGGACAGCGTGGAAACGAATGCGGGGACCGCGATCTGCTGCGCGCCGTCCAGAATGGCGTGCTCGACTTCTTTTCCCTGGGCCAGATTGCGGTTGATATTCTCGATTTCGACCGTCGCATCATCCACTAGAATGCCGACCGCAAGCGCCAGTCCTCCCAGGGTCATGATGTTGATGGTTTCGCCCAAAGCGCTCATCGCAATGATCGAAGTCAAAATCGACAACGGAATCGAAACGGCAATGATCAGAGTGCTGCGCCAGTTCCCCAGGAAAATCAGGATCATCAAACCCGTAAGGCACGCTGCGATCGTTGCTTCCCGCAGAACTCCGCTGATCGATGCGCGAACGAAAAGCGACTGGTCCGCTAGTGGCGTAATCTGCAAGTCGGGCGGCAATGTGGACGCGACCTGCGGCAGCATTTTCTTGATTCCGGAAATCACGTCCAGCGTCGAGGCGTCCCCGGCCTTCAGAATCGTCAGTAAAGAAGCCCGCTGCCCGTTGACGCGAACGATATTGGTCTGCGGCGGGAATCCGTCGCGCACATGTGCCACGTCCCGCATATAAATCGTGGTACTTCCGACGGTCTTGATCGGAAGTTGATTCAGCTCTTCAATGGTTTGAGGACTCCCGTTGATGTCGACGTTGTACTCAAAAGTCCCAATCTTTGAAGTGCCTGAAGGCAAAATAAGGTTTTGAACGCTGACCGCATTCACCACGTCCAAGGGCGAGAGGCCGGTGGACTGGAGTGCCGTCGTGTTCAGGTCAATCTGGACTTGCCGCTGTTTTCCTCCATAGGGATAGGGAATTGCGGCACCGGGTACGGTTACCAGTCGCGTGCGGATGAAGTTCACTCCGAAGTCATTGAGCTGCTGTTCGGAAAGACTGCGGCCCGAGAGTGCAAGCTGTAAGATCGGCACGCTGGAAGCGCTGTAACTGATGACCAGTGGTGGAGTGGTTCCTGCCGGCAGTTGCCGCAGTTGGGTTTGCGAAATTGCCGTGACTTGCGCGATCGCTCGCTCGATCTTGGCGTTGGGCTGGAAGAAGACCTTTACTACCGCAATCCCCGGCAGCGAGGTTGACTCTATATGCTCGATGTTGTCGACCGTCGTAGTGAGCGTCCGCTCCGTTAGGGTGACGATGCGATCGGACATCTGTTCGGGATCGAAACCCTGGTAGTTCCAAATGATGCTGACCACAGGTATATCGATGTTTGGGAAAATGTCTGTCGGAGTGCGGAGAATTACGATCGGCCCGAGAATGAGCAGTAATAATGAAAGAACAACGAAAGTATAAGGCCGCCTTAAGGCAAGCCGGACAATCCACATAAAATCCTCAGGTCTTACGGGAGTTTTCGCCTGGCACCGCTGGAAACTCCCGACGCAACGTGATTGGGCCGCGGTCTAAAGAAATATGATGAACGCTACGCCACTGCCAAGACGCCCGCATCCTAGCAATATTGCATTCGATTCAAGTACTTAGATGGGGATGCAGAGTTTTATGTCAATTTTTGTCAGGTGGCTCGGCAGGCCGCCGCGTTCTTGGACGGACACTCGCAGTCCCCCAGGAAAAAGAGAAGCGGGGAATGCGCTAAGTGATTGGTAAGAACTGGCTGAACGTGCCGGGGACTAGTTCGGCTTTCGCGCTTTTCCGTCGGAGAGATATCTCAGCAGGGCCGCATCGGAGACTTGCTTGAATCTCTGAGCAGCCGAAATCCGTGGGCTAGACCCACCATCTTCAGAAATGTTGCTCCCATTTTGCCGCAAGCTCTCGCGCAATTGATTGCCGCCGTCGGACCCGTCCGTCATCACCTGCACGTAGAACCACAGGAAATGGCGCATCTGGTCCATCGCCGACTTCAGAACCTCCAGAGACTCCAACTCCGGCAATTCGTTGAGCAGTTCCATCAACTCGGGATCGCCGGGCGCCTCCATGGCAGCGCAGTTCAATTCGCGTTGAATCACGCGCAAGTCTTCGGTGACTCTGAGGATCCGAATATGAACATCGTCCAGGAATTCTTCTTTAGCCATGGTTGCACGCCTTCGCGGGTACGCTTCACCATCGCACCAGCGTCTGCCCCCGAATAGATGTCCCATGTGCATGCGCTTTGGTAATTCGAGCCGACGAAGAGTTTGGGGGCGAGAAATACTGGGCTCCCCTAAGTCTGGATGCCCACGAAATGTCCTTAACCACGGCGTTCTCCCTTCACGGATACCACTCAAAACTCGACTAAAGAACGTCTGTGGCGTCCGGAGAGGGAAGCTGCGTTGATCGGGGGTAACCTATCTTCCAAACCATGCGGGCATGAATTGCCCCAAGGGGCAAGAAAGCTCCAGGCGCGCTCGGTGTACATGAATAGCCCGCCCGCCGCGCAATTCTCAGCCCTGTGGCCAGTCAACTCTCCTACGGAATTGCTTTTAACGAAGGTGCACTCGCATCCGTACCGCCAATGCCATTGGCGGGGTATAATGCCTGTTCGTCATGCAACCCCAGCGTTATGCGCTCGTCGCGTATGTAAAGAGCTCCGTCGGATCGTTTATTCAGCGGCTTCGCCAGGAAATTCATCCGGATCTCCCCCATCTACCGGCTCACCTTACGATCCTGCCACCGCGACAATTGCGTGGTAGCGAACTTTCGGCCTTACAAACGCTGGAGGATTTGTGTAGCTATTCCGATCCCTTTGAGGTGGAACTGGGCGGCGTGGAGACTTTCGTGCCGGTGACGCCCACGGTATTTATTCGCGTGGGCGAGGGAGCCCACCGCATGCGCGAACTGCATGACCAACTGAATACCGAGGCGCTGGCCACGGTCGAAGAATGGCCATATATGCCGCATTTGACAATTGTAAAGATCAGCAGCGAAGAGTTGGCACAACAGGCCTATCTGCTGGCCCGTGACCGCTGGGCCGAGTTTACGGGCAGCCGGAGAGTCTCCGTGAAAGAACTCACATTTGTTCGTGAGGAGGGCCTAAACCGCTGGGTTGACCTGGCCGGTCTGCCGCTGGGACCGCATCTGGTAAAACGCTAGATTCAGCCTTTCTCGCTGGTCAATTCACGTACTTCGAACAGGTACGCGTAACACGAGGACTGAGTGCGAGTTCCTCCTCCGCCGACTCTGCTGCCGACAAGACCCGCATCGCATCCAATAGAGCGACTGCGCAGGAGAGACAGCATCGGCCGCTCAACTGTTCAATTGGACGCGACTCACTGCTGAAATGAAACTCGTATTCGATCACGTTCTCGCTGCAGAGCGGACACATCGGATGTTCGTTTTCGAACGCCGACGTTGCTTCGAAATGAACTGAATCACTCATAATTGACCCGCCTGATGAAGTATGGATGAGACCCAAGCCAACCTGTTTTTGTACTGACAATTTCATCATCGGCAGAGCGCGAATCCTTCAGTAGGACCCTCCGTAACCCGATGATGGGGCGACGAACCGATTACCGGCGGAAGTTCCAATCGGCCAATAGGCCCTGTCCTTCAGTACAAGACCCTGTTGGGCGTTGCGGAGTGACCCCTTGCGGCGTACATAATAGTTTGTTGGCGCTGAGGCGCCGTCAGCACCGTTTCCCCAACGGGCTCCCGGCAGGATTCGGAGGCTTTTTCCATGCATGTTGGAGTCTATGGCGCAGGGTATCTGGGGACGCTGCTATCCGCGTGTCTCGCTGATTTTGGCACTCCCGTCAGCTGTTGCCATCCCGACAGCTCGCGCATGATGGAGATGGCCCAGGGCAACGTTCCTTTCCACGAAAAAAATCTGACCGAAGTCATCAAACGCAATGTGCGCGCCGGACGCCTTACCTATTCGACCGACACCGAAGCGTTTGCGCGTCGCTCGCATGTAATCTTTCTTGCTGAGGACACGCCACAGCAACTCCCCGATTTAGCAGACCAAATCGCACGCGCCGCCTCTGACCCACCCATCCTCTCCATTGTCACGCCGGTGCCGGTGGGAACGGCAAGTGCGATCGAAAAGAAACTCAAAGACGCCGGACTCAAGGCTCTTGTCGTCTCCCAGCCCATGTTTTTTACGCCCGGCTGCGCCGTCGAAGATTTCAACTGGCCGGACCGCATCATCCTGGGGACATCGTCCAATGAGGCGGTAGTGGCGCTGAAACAGATTTTCCATTCGCTGGTGATGCGCGGTGTGCCGGTAATTGTCACGAACCACGAAACCGCGGAACTGGTGCGGGAATCGGCAACCGCTTTCGTGGCCACAAAAATCTCCTTCATCAATGAGCTGGCGAGTTTATGCGAACGTGTGAACGCTGACGCAGTAAGCCTTTCGCTGGCCTTGGGACTCGACAAGAAGATCGCGCCACGCTGCTTGCAGCCCGGCGCCGGAATGGGTGGTCTGTTCGCCGAGTCAGACATGGATTCACTGGCTGAACTCGCCCAGAGAAACGGTGTATCGCTCAAGGTGTTGAGCGCTGCCCGTGAGGTCAATCACCAACTCGCCGACAACGTCATCCAGAAGATTTCGACATTCGTACATTCGGTGCGGGACAAGGAGGTTGGCATCCTGGGATTGGCCTTCAAGCCGAATACAAATTCTGTTGCGGGATCGACTTCTGTGCGCTTGGCCAAGAACCTGATCGCGCAAGGCGCAAAAGTGCGTGCCTACGACCCGGTCGCGTTACCGGAAGCGCGCGTCGAACTGAACGGTAGCGTGCACTATTGCGATTCGGCTTATGCGGCGGCGGAAGGAGTAGACGCTTTGGTGGTCGGCACCGGTTGGCCGGAGTTTCGAGTCCTGGATTTCAGCCGCATCAAAAACCTGCTGAAACGGCCCTTGATCGTCGATACCAAGAATCTGCTTGATTCGGTGCGCCTGCGCTCCATGGGGTTCGAGTATGTCGGAGTGGGCCGCGGCTAGCTCTGTCGATGTAGGCGCGGGCGTCCCGCCCCGTGCACTTCCGGTGTTGCAATGGGCTGACTCATTTGGCCGAACTCACCGCCCGCACAAAATCTGTCAGCATTCCATACGCGGTAGCTTCCAGCCCAGGATTGTTTTCCGTGATCGTTAAGCCCGGGAAAATATCGGTTTCGAAATGAATGATCGAGGATGTCCCCGCGACCCACGCCATGGGATCGCTAAAGGGTAGTTGCTCAGGACGCACGCTGGCGGTAACGCCGTTCTCGGTTCGCTGCGCCCGACATACGAGCCTGTAAGGCATGCCAGCCTCGCGGGCGCTGCGGATTACTTCGCCTGTGAGATTCGAAATCCCTTGACGGTCGATGGAATCGGGCGGCAACGAGACGCCCATCAGAACCCGAACCAGGGCAGCAACCTTTACTACTGCGTCCCAACCGTCAATGTCGTTCGCAGGATCGGTTTCGGCAACCCCGGCGGCCTGCGCGCGCTTGAGCGATTCATCAAACGACAGACCTTCTTCCATCCCGCTGAGAATAACGTTGGTGGTGGAGTTCAGGATGCCGTGGAATCCCCGAAGGCGGATGGCAGGAAGACATTCGCGAAAAAGAGAAAAGATAGGAACCCCGTCCATGACTGTCGATTCGAAGAGAAAACGGCGGTTGTGCCGCGCGGCGACTGCGGTCAGCTCTTCATAGGCATGAACGATGGGACCCTTGTTGGCAGTGATGGCATGGGCGCACGCTTCCAGCGCGGCGCGAATGTGGTCGATGGCGGGCTGTCCCGTCTGAGCGTTGAGCGCCGTGGCTTCAAACAGTACGTCGGCGCGGGCGGCAGTGAGCCAGTCGCTGACACCATGGAATCCGGACGCAACCACCTGTCCTTTTGCACCGGGACCTTCTGCGACCAGCGTCGCAGAATCCAGTCCGTTCGGGTCGGCGATCCACCCCATCCGTCGCGTGGCCACCCCCGTTATGCGGTAATCGATGCCGCGGGCAAGAAGGTCGTCTCTTTTTTCGTGCAGTAGACGAACCAGCCTCCGGTTGACGTTGCCGTAACCAAGAAAACACAGATTGTGAATGGTGGTAATTAGCCCCCCCAATTGCGGCGCTCTTGATTAAACACTGTCCCGCTGGACGAATGAACAAAATTTGTATTCGACGGGAACTGCACGGAGGTAACGTCGACATCGCTTCTTGTCCCAAATACTCTATCCCCATGCGGACGGGGCGAATTCTACTGGCTACGTTTTGCCTAATCTGTCCCGCGATCATGCGCGGCCAAGACGCACCCCCGGAGCCGCACCTCATGGTGAGCAATGAGGGCGAACACTTCCAATACTCGATTATCCACCCAGAACTGGCCCGCCGCGCATGGATCGAAGTCATCGATCGCCCAACCGTCATAGACCATAAAGTTGTCGAGGTTCAGCGCTACGGCGAGTTCGATTGGGAGTGGGACCACAAGCAACTAAACGACTGGGAGCAAGATGAAGACAACCTGACTCTAGCACTATGGGACCCGGACGGAGAAACTCTGACTTGCGACGGGCTGGCGATCTCGGCGCAGCGGGGAGGCGAAGTGTCGCGAATGACCGTCGGCGCGAGAAAGACCTTCGATCCATATCCGCGCCTGGCTGCGTCAGAAGTGCGGGTTGCACAGGGTGCGCCCGAGTCTTCGTTTGAAGTGACGGGCAGCGATTTCACCGCAAGCGCGAAGTTACATGTTCATTCCGAGAAGGCCGCCGCGTGTGAAGACCGTTTTATCCATATAGAGGTTCATAATCTTGCCCACGCACGCGTCACGGTAGAGAGCGAGTGCTTTCGGAAGGCCGGAATCTTCTATCTCTCTTCCGACAGCGGAAACGATGTCTACGGGGATGAAAAGGTATGGGTCCATGTGGCAAGCAAGACCGGTCCGGTGTTGCGTTCGGTGTCGCCCTCCAAGCTTGCTGCCGACAATCCGCAGGACAAGTTGACGTTGGTCGTACATGGAAGCAGGTTCACGAAGGACTCCGATGTTTATGCCGGATACCTGCCTACCGCAAGTTTGTTCGAACAGCCGCAAGTGCCATTCGACACGGAATATGTTTCGCCAACCGAGTTGCGGGTGACCGTCGACCCGCAATTTGGGAGCGACCCCCTCGGCGGGAAAGTGTGGCCCGGGCATGACGCTTTGCGGCTTTGGGTGAAAGGAAGCGACGACAAGTTTGAGCTTTCGGAATTCCGCGACCTCGAGGTTGATGCCTTGCCATCCCAAGTGCGGCCGCGCAAGACGGCTCTTATCACGTCCGTATCCCCGTTTCCGGTTCGATTGATGAATGAACACAGCCCCGAGGAATTACAGATCACGATCCGCAGAGAAAACTTTGTTCCAGAGAACAAGGCGATGATGGCGTTTGGCAATTCGGCGAACAACGATCTCGCCCTCCGCACCGAATACGTCTCGCCGACAACTCTGCATGCTTGGATTCCCCGGCAGTACTGGCGCAAGCACCATATCGTCTACAAGTTCATCGTGGAGACTATGGCCGGGAATCAATACACAACCGGAACCGAGTCGAAAGACGACGATTAAGGCCTCTCCGCGCGTGCGACTCTTCACGGTATCGGCACTTCAGTCGGCTCTAGCCCATCGTGGTGGTGTGTTCGGGCTGGATCTTATACAGCACGCGAACTTCGCTAGGTTGGCCGTAGGGATATTTGTCGACCCCTAGATATTTTTTGGCCATTTTGTTGATGTGTGCGTCGGCGCCGTGCTCGGTGATCTCTACAACCCGGCCCCGGATCTCGAGATAGCGATACGGATTCTCGGGATCGATAATGGCCAGAGCGACGCGGGGATCGCGACGAACATTCTTGTCCTTCTGGCGCCCCTTTGCGGAATTAAAAATGACGTGGTCGCCTTCAAGGTCCACCCATACGGGCGTGACTTGCGGACGTCCGTCGGGCATCAGTGTGCCCAGACTAGCGAACGCTCGCTTGTTGAACAGGTCGCGATAC
The DNA here is from genome assembly GCA_963700175.1 of Terriglobales bacterium. Taxonomy (GTDB): domain Bacteria; phylum Acidobacteriota; class Terriglobia; order Terriglobales; family Acidobacteriaceae; genus DASVWZ01. The sequence goes on along the minus strand of CAVOWN010000015.1, from coordinate 832,807 downwards.
TTCTCCGGGATACCTCCAGCCATTCCAGCCTCCTTGCCGCGGGGATGCGGTCAACAATGAATTATAGCTTGACGCGACTGCTGCGGACGGGGTGAGCGCTGTTGTGACGCGCACCTCACTTTGCGCTTCACGCGCCAACCGTTACAATCTTCGGCTTAAGCATAAATCCCATGCTGGTTTCGACGAATCGTAAGCAGGTCAAAAGTACTGCCGTAAATTAAGTCTAGCCGATATAGTGGTCTTTAGACGAGCGTGATCGGGGGAGCACGAGAATGATTGCAAGCCACTCACGAAATCTGTCGAGGGTTCTAGGAATCTTGTTGGTTCTGGCCGTGGGCACAGGGCTGGCGCAGAACGCTGCTCCTCGGCCCACCATTGTTTTTATGACCGACTTTGGCGTGGTGGACGACTCGGTCGCCATCTGCCGGGGAGTGATGTATTCCATCGTCCCAGATTTAAGGATCGTGGATCTTACCCATCAAGTGACTCCGTTCAATATTAACGATGGAGCGCGTTTCCTATACGGCACGACTCCGTATTTTCCGGCCGGAACCGTTTTTGTCGTGGTCGTCGATCCCACCGTCGGCAGTTCCCGCAAGGCCATCGTCGTGAAATCGAAAAAGGGACAGTTCTTCGTTCTGCCCGACAATGGCTTGATGACCCTTGTGCAAGACCGCGACGGACTGGAAGCGGCGCGGGAGATCACTAATCCGTCATGGATGATCGGCGCGGCGTTGTCGTCCACATTTCATGGACGCGATATTTTTTCGCCAGCTGGCGCTCATCTGGCCCGCGGAGACGATTGGACGCAAGTGGGTCCGGAGGTCGATGTGGCAAAGCTGGTGCGCCTCGATTTGCGGCCCGCAAAGGTCGATGCTCAGGGACTGACCGGCGAAGTCATTGCCACAGACGGGCCATTCGGGAACCTGGTCACGAATGTCAGCGCCGAGCAGTTCCTGCAGTTGGGGTATGAGCGTGGACAGAAAGTCCTGGTCCAAATCGGTGACAAACAACTGGAAATCCCATTTGTGAAAACCTTCGCCGATGTGCCACTGAAAAGTTCATTGGTGTACATCGATTCGCGGGGACGACTGGGGCTGGCGGTCAATCAATCGAGTTTCGCAGCAACCTACGGGATCCAGCCGCCGGCATCGCTGGTGATTCCGGCAAAGAAGAAATAATGACCGGATTCAGTTGTCTGATTTTTGCGTCGGACGTGTTGACCTTGCAGTCGAGGAGGCATGGTATGGGTGATCGCGGAAATGCCCATTTATTCAAAACCTTTAGCCGGGTTTCATATTCATGGTTAGTGTTTGCTGCGCTTCTGACGCCCAGCCTACTGCTGGCGCAAAGCTTTCGCGGATCGATTCGCGGAAGCGTAAGCGATCCGCGGGGGAACGCCATGGTCGGAGCGAAGATCACGGCGAAAAACGACGCGACGGGCCTGGTACGGAGGGCGCTCACTGGGGACGACGGCGCTTATGTGCTGGCCGAACTGCCTGCCGGCGAGTACACGGTCAGTGCGGAAGCTCCGAGCCTGTCGCCGGTCGCCCAGAACGTGATCGTCAATGTGGGCGCGGATACCACCGCGAATTTTGATTTAACTCAGATCACTCAACATAAAGAAGAACTGACGGTCAGTGGAGAGACTTCACCCGTTGTGGAGGAATCGCGTGACGTCTTGGGCGAGGTCGTCGATCGAAAGCTGGTTACGCAGTTGCCACTCAATGGGCGCGATTTCGGAAAGCTCGTGGCCCTGGTCCCCGGCGTAACCGTAGAGCCCGCGGGGGTAGCGGGCACGCAGTTTGGATTTGGGCAATTCAACATCAACGGCAACCGCGACCGCTCCAACAATTACACGCTGGATGGAACGGACAACAATGACCCGTTCTTCAATAACTCTGCATTGAACCAGGTGGGAATCACCGGTGCCCCAGCGACGTTGCTGCCGATCGATGCGATCCAGGAATTCAATTTGCAATCGAACTTCGCCGCGGAATATGGACGCAATAGCGGGTCGGTGGTGAACATCGTCACCCGCTCCGGCACCAACCAGCTACATGGGAGCGGCTTCGAGTTTCTGCGCAATAGCGCCATGGATGCACGAAACTATTTCAACACCGAGCCTCGCAAGACTTCATTCCAGAACAACCAGTTTGGCGCGTCGCTCGGCGGCCCCATCGTCCGGGACAAAATGTTTTTCTTTGGCGCCTACGAAGGACAGCGCGAGAATGTAGGGTCGGATTTTCTGCTAAACGTACCGACGCAGAACCAGATCGCCGAGGCGCAAACCCTGGCCTTAGCGAACGGACTGACCGCCATCAATCCGGCGCTGACCAAGGTGTTGGATTTCTATCCAGTGAGCAACACTCCTACGATTGCCTCGGTAGTGCGGGACAAGAACGATCTCGATAACCTTATCGCCAAGATTGACGACAATCTCTCGGAAACTGAGCAGCTTAGTGTGCGTTATGCATTCGGCCAAAGTTATCAAATCTTTCCTCTGGGCAATAACGGCGGATTCGGCAAAGGCTCACGCCTTCCGCAGTTTTCGCAGACTTCTCCCACGCGAGTGCAAGTGGTTTCGGCCAGTCTTCTGCAGACTCTCAGCTCAAACAAGATCAACGAAGTGCGCTTCGGGTACAGTCGCTACCGAACGTCATTCAGTTCGCTGGACGCGACCTTCGACCCTGCCAGTATCGGGCTCGACATGGGCACCGGAAAGCCAGGCTTGCCCGAATTCGATTTCTCAATCCCGCAACTGGAGAACTTGGGCGCACAGGGCTATAGTGTCCCTCGCGGGCGCACCAGCCAGACGGTCCAGATTCTCGACAACTTCACCTGGGTCTCGGGCCGTCATACGGTTAAGTTCGGCGGAGAACTCCATCGCGCCGCAATCGACAACTTTAACGACAACCTGGAGCGCGGGATTTTTTCATTCTCGCCTTCCGGATTACAGTTGGCAGGACAGCCCTACGATCCAGTCGTGGATGTGCTCGCCAATTTTTATCTCGGCAACACCTTTCCCAGCGTCGATACCGGCAACACGCAAAGAACAACCTACAACAATGGGATCTCATTCTTTGGCCAGGATGATCTGCGCGCAACCTCACGGCTGACCCTGAACTTTGGCTTACGTTGGGAATACTTTGGGCCGCTAAGCGAAACCCATAACCTGCTGTCGAACATCGCGCCCGATGGGACACTCGCCATGGTGGGAACCCATGGATTGAATTCCGCCTACAATCGCGATCCCCACGATTTTGGCCCGCGCTTCGGGCTGGCCTGGAACATCTTGAACAACACCGTCCTGCGCGCCGGATACGGGATTTACTACGACTACGTGCCTCAGGATTTATTGGTGGCGAATTTTACTTCGTCTGCGGGACTGATAACCAACCCGGTCGGGCCGGTCCCGGTTATTCCGATGAACTTTAACCAATCGGCCTTCATCGGCTCGGCTCCAGGAACGCCGATCATGACGGCGGCCACCAGCGGGCCGTATCCCATCTTTGCCGTGCCGCACAATTTTCCCACGCCTTACAGTCAGAATTACAACTTTAACATTCAGCAAAAGCTGGGCACGAACATGTCGCTCGAAGTGGGATACGTAGGAGGCAAGGGAACCCATCTGGTGCGATTGTTCGACGCCAACCAGCCGGATGCGAACTTCAATTTTCCCAACCCTAATTTCACCAATATGGATTTCCTGGCGCCCATTAGCTCATCGAGCTACAACGCCCTGCAAACGACCTACCGGATACAAGGCAAGCATGGATGGTCGGGATTCGCCAGCTATACGTATGGCAAGTCGCTCGATGACGCCTCGGACGGAATCGACTTCACCCCGGGCGCGGCCTTCCCCCAGGACTCGACCAACCTGGCGGCAGAGCGCGGGCCGTCCACCTTCGACACGCGACACCGCTTCACGGCGGCGCTGATTTACGACCTACCAACATTCCACGCCTTGCCGCACGCGCTGGGATCGGGCTGGGGATTGAACTGGATTGCCAGTGTGCAAAGCGGGCGGCCAATTCCGATTGTCACCGCCAACGACACCACGGGAAGGTACTACTTCAACCAGCGCCCGAATGTGGTGCCGGGAGTGAATCCGATCCTGCCGAACTGGAACCCAGAAACTGGCTATCTGAATGCAGCGGCGTTCGCGCAGCCCGCCCAAGGCACATTTGGCAATTTAGGACGCGATTCCATTTTTGGGCCAGGATATGCCGACTTGGACTTTTCATTGACCAAGAATACTCAGATCCACGAACGTCTGAATATGCAGCTGCGCGCGGAATTCTTCAATATTCTGAATCATCCGAATTTCGCGCTACCCAACGGAACCGTAAACCCCGGCCTCGGCCCAGCGGGTGTGATCACACAAACACCAGATGTGGCGCAAGGCAATCCCGGTCTGGGAGGCGGCGGCCCCAGGGTCGTTCAGCTGGCGGCGAAGTTCACCTTCTGATGAGAAGCTCCATGGCGACGTTGCTCTCGCCACGGACTCTAGCGGCGGCCGCGCTAGGCACTCGTTCTCACGATTCCTTCGCCATCTCAGGCAGCACAGCTTTCAATAATGCAACAAAATCTCCGCGCACGCGTTCTGCAGTACTTAATACTTCTTCGTGATCCAGCCTTTGGTCCAGAATGCCAGCGGCCATGTTGGTAACGCAGGATATCGCAAGCACTTTCATTCCAAGATGGCGAGCAGCGATAACCTCGGCAATGGTCGACATTCCAACCAGGTCGGCACCGATCGCCCGTAGATAGCGAATCTCCGCGGGCGTTTCGTAACTGGGACCAAGAAGCCCGGCATAAACGCCTTCACGGATCGGCTTGCCAAGTTTGCGTGCCGCCGCGAGTGAAATCACCCGATACCCCTTTGAGTATGCCTCGGTCATGTCCGGAAAGCGTGGTCCAAAGCGCTCGTCGTTCGGTCCAACCAGCGGATTTTGTCCCTGTAGGTTAATGTGATCCCGAATGACAACCAGCATGCCCTGTTGATATTCCAGGTTGATGCCGCCGGCGGCATTTGTGACTACCACTGCGCGAATTCCCATGCGTCCAAAAACACGGATGGGAAACGCGACTTCCGCCGCCGAATAGCCTTCGTACAAATGCACTCGTCCCTGCATGGCAGCGATCGGGATGCCCTCGGCCAACCCGACGACCATCTGCCCAGCATGGCCGATGGCAGTGGAACGAGGAAACGCAGGAATCTGTGCATAAGGAATCTGAGTGGCATCGGTCAGTTCGTCGGCAAAACTCCCCAATCCCGACCCCAGCAGCAATCCAATGCGAGGCCGCAACTTCGTCTGCGAAAGCAGGAAAGCAGCAGCGGATTCGGCTTGGGGGAAGTAGTCAGGTTGCGACATTTTCATCACCATCAGTACTTCTTCTCAAAATCCACGAACTCCGCTTCCAGTTTCCACTCCAGCCGCGCCCGTTCGCTCGCATCCAAAACCTTCTGGCACTCACCCGACACTTTCCCAGTAGTGGACTCCGCACAAGCCCGTACCGGACGAAAACTCTTGGCATCCTCCCAAAAACTCCCTCCCGGCACAAAACTGTGTTCCAGACTCAATCGCGCCATGCGTTTAAGCAACGAATATGTAACAAATTTATAGCTTTCCACAGCTCGCAAATATTCATGTGTCAAATCTATCCGCGACACTCCTTCGTCATCCGTCGCCAGCGCCACCGGGACGCCATATCGAATGTACATGGGCAGCGGATGGTCGTTACCGGACACCCCAAGAATCACATCGTTCGAGGTCAGGCAAATCTCGACCATCACATCGCGGTGCGCCATCTCCTTGAGCAAGCCGATAGGATCGTGCTCGTTCATTACATCCACCCCATGGCCAATGCGCTCGGCGTGTCCGCGCTCGACCGAATCGCGCACATGGAATGTGAGACTCGGCGGTGGAACCAACCCCAATGCCAGTTCGCCGGCGTGCAGGCTTATATGGACTTTGGGGTAGACTTCATGCAGGTAGTCGAGCATCTTCATGTGCAGTTCGAAATCGTGCATGGGAACATACCAATCTTCCGGCATCACCAGATTGAGCCCCACGAAGCGTGAATCGGATTGAGCCAGTTCAAAGCCAAGCACCATCTGTGCGAATACCTGTTCCGGCGCCAGGCCGCGCAGGACTTGATAAAGGTAGCGGATGGCGACGCGACAGCCGGGATCGGCCTCCGGCGTATTGCAGTTCAGACGCATTCGCATCTTTGCTTCTTCCGCGTCCAGACCCCGAGAGGTCGTCGACACAATGTCGGTGAGTCCTGCGGCAAGAAGTTTGTCGCGCAATTGCGGCAAATGCTCATCCCAACCCACCTTGTGACCGAGTTGTAACGCCAGCCCGCCGTCAGCCGTGTGCATGAGTTCCACAAGTTGCAGGTGGTCCGAGGCGGCTTGCTGCGCGGCCTTCGCGATCATCCAGCCCACATGCGTGTGCGCAGCTAAAGAATACTTTTCGAAGGTCGCGAAGAAATGGTCGTGACCGGATTCATTCCCCGGTTCCCAATTGCGCATGGACCACGCATCCACGATGGAGTTGTAAAGAATGTGGTCATCGTACGCGCAGCGGATGGCCGGCTTGCTCGTGAATCTATCGCAAGAGTCGTCGCAGGGCGGCGCGATCAGCTCCGAAGTTGTCCTGTCCACGCACAGGTTGTCATCCATCGCGAAGTCGATCAAGTCCTCGGAATAAATTGCGCCCGCCAGATGAACGTGCAGATCGCCCCCTTTGGGCATGTCCCGCAGAAAGGCCAACGCCAGTGAAGGCTGGTTCCGAATCGATTGCAAATAGTGGTCGGTACGCTGCTCAGGCCGCGTTTGTGCGACGCAGGCCATGGATAACACAATGATCGCGATCGCATACGAACAGCGGCTACGCATCCAGGAACGCTCCTTGTTAAAAGCGAATTGTACCGCTGCCGATAGCTCGAACAAACATCATCTCTTCTAGCGAGGTAGGTTTCGAAAAATGCCGCCTTCTATTGGGGGATGGAAACTTCAACCCCGACCAGTCGCCGCTCGTGTAGAAAGTAGATCCATAGTCGGCCGCGCGACCTAACCCCATTCTCATTGCTCCGGGTGAATCCTTGCCCAGCAAGGTTTTCGGCGAGATTTGCACAATGCGCGAGGGCTAGTGAGGCAGCTCCAAATCAACGGAGATTCGCCAGAAATCGCGTTCAAGCCGGGAGGCGAAGCTAGGTTGCACAATGTTTGCAGCACCCACCTGTGAACCGCCTGCACTCAATTGATTTACAAGCAGATTGCGCTCCGGGTTTTCTGTTGACTCCCGCCGCAGAAGGAGTAAAACAAACTCGTTCTTTGACAACTTCTGATGTTTGGCCGGTTGGCACGGCGTCCGGGGCTCAAGCGAAGTCACACTCCAGACCGCAAGGCGAAGGAGCGAGGGTGAGCAAGGGTCTATAGCAAAGCGCTGGTCGAGTTGAACAGGAAGAAATGTTGAAGGCAGGATAGAGTCCTGAGGCGTTGGGTTGGTTTTTCCGGTTGGCGGTAAGCCCGGAGCCCGAGCAATGATCGCACGACGCGACCGCAAGGAAGCGACGAGAGCAGGTCTGCAAGGGTCTAAAGCGCGCTACTGGCCGAGACGAATGATCCCAACATTACCTCAGGACTCTTATATTTTTGGTGTTTTCCGCGCGGCCCTAATTGACCTGTTCGCGCTTCAGCGCGATCCCCAGGATCTTTCGCGCCAATCCGGTTAGCGGCAACTTCGCAAGGCGTGATTTTCGCACCCACTGGGCGCCGTTCGCCGCAGGACCCTGCGCCGTCACTACCCTCACCGTGTAGTCCGTCACGGTAATCGAATGCCGAAGAGTAAACTTAGGCTTCGCGCCGTTTGGCTGCGTCAACTCCGGCAGCTCCCACATCCCCGCCATCAGGGACGCGTCGGGCGGACGCTGCACGAGAAGAACGGAGTCATCCCGGAGATTCAAGGTGTAGTAAATCTCGCGCTTCCGCTGCGCAGGGTTCCTCCGTCGCGGATGTTCTCCGCGTGTAGCGCACAAGGTGTGCACCGGACAAGTCAGACACTTCGGCTGACGTGGCACGCACACGACTGCGCCTAGTTCCATCATCGCCTGGTTGAAATCGCCCGGACGCTTGGCATCGAGCGATTCTTTCGCGGCCGTCCATAATGACTCTCCGGAGAGATTTTCTCCGCGTACCCGCTGCAACACACGCTCCACATTGCCATCGACGACTGCGATTTTCTCACCAAAGGCTATGCTCGCGATCGCCGCTGAGGTGTAGCGTCCTATCCCGGGCAGGGTGAGAAGATCTTTCGCCGACGCAGGGAAAGTCCCAGCACGCTTGTTCACGATTTCTTTTGCGGCAAGACGCATCATGCGAGCGCGGCGGTAATAGCCCAGACCGCTCCAGGCAGCCAGGACCGAGGCTTCCCGCGCCGCGGCCAATTTCTGGATTGTCGGGAACCGCTTAAGGAAAAGCTCGTAATGATCAATGGCCGCTGCTACGCGGGTTTGTTGCAGCATGATCTCCGACAGCCACACTCGATAGGGATCGCGGTCTTTGCGCCAGGGAAGATCGCGCTTGTTTTCGTCGTACCAGTCCAGCAGCAGGCGGCGCCAGCGCCGTGCATCGAAATTTGCCTTCGTGGCTTCCCTTTCCCGCTTCATCGCGTCGAAACAATATCGTACAACCCCGCAGCTCGGGAGCCGCACCAAGTACTAGAAGCGACACGTGTTGTCGGGGATGCTCCCGGTTGACCCGCTGCCGGGAGCAGTCAATAATGATGGAGCCTGGTATCCGCAATTCAAGAGTGGCCGTCGCGCTCACGAAAGTAAAGGGGAGTCATGACCGACTTCAACCGCAAGGTGGAGGACGCATCCGCGCGCATCAACCAGAAATTTGCCGAAGCGACCGCCAGCGCCGAAAAGGAGATGGCCGAGATCGTCGACTATCTGAACCGCGAAGTTGTACCAACTGTCCGCCAACATTCCACCCAAGCCTTGCGCATCGCGGCGGAGAAGCTGGCGCACCTGGCGGACTATATGGAGCAGCATCCCACGCCCAAGAAATAGCTCGCCGACCCGCCATTTGGATCTTGGTGATGGCGATTTCGACCTTTCTCGCGGCCTGCGGTGGCTCCAAGCAAGCGGCAAAAGTCAGCGTCCCTCCTCCGCCACCCATTTCGGCCGAAGAAACACCGCCGCTCAACACAACTCCCCCGCTGCATGAGAACCCATCCGTCGACAGCGAAGAGGCATTGCATATTCCGGCCAACGCCAAGCCCTTGATGATTGAGTCAGGCCTCGCAAGCTGGTACGGCGCTCCCTACCACAATCGACGTGGATCGAATGGCGAAGTCTACAACATGCATGCCATGACCGCTGCGCACCGCACGCTGCCCCTCGGATCGATTGTTCGGGTCACGAACAAAAGCACCGGCAGTTCGGTGCTGGTCCGCATCACCGATCGCGGTCCATTCATTGATGGGCGTATCCTCGATCTCTCGTTGGCCGCTGCGAAAAAGGCCGATGTTTGGCGGGCAGGCGTGGCTGAAGTCCGGATGGAGGTCTTGTACACACCGGTACCACTACAAACCGGCGGCCGCTGGGCTGTCCAAATTGGCGCTTTCGAGCAGGAAAAGACTGCCGATAAGCTTGTCGACCATCTCTCCCGCCGCTACCACTCCGCCAAAGTATTGACCTTCAGCAGCCCCGTGGGAGACTGGTGGGTGCGCGTACGTGTGCAGGACGATGATCGCAAGAAGGCTGAAGAAATTGCCCGCGATACTCACACCGATCACGGCTCAATCTTTCTGGTAAGACTCGACTAAGCGCACCGACGCAGCGTTTCGCTCACTGCAAATCATTGTCGATTCGGTTATAGTTAGCCCGCGCTTCCCCAAAGCGAACTGGAGCCCACAGTGTCTCCGCTCGCATTTAAACTAATTAAGGAGCGTACTTATGAAGGATTGTCTGTTCTGCCGGATCGTCAGTGGAGAAATTCCCTCCAAGAAAATCTACGAGGACGCGCACACTTTCGCTTTTGAGGACATAAGTCCTCAAGCGCCCACTCACGTGCTGGTCGTGCCCAAGAAGCATATCGCTGGATTAAAGGAAGCAGATGCCGACGACGCGGCCATCATCGGACACTGCCACCTGGCGGCAGCCAGGATTGCGCGCGAGCGAAGTATTGAGGACGGATATCGGACCGTGCTGAACGTTGGCCCCAAGGCGGGACAGTCGGTATTTCATATGCACGTCCATCTGCTCGGTGGACGCAACCTGCACTGGCCGCCAGGATAGGGCGATTGCGGCGAACCGGGAACCCGCCCCGACATAATCAGTCACCCAAGGCTTCTTCCGGTGCGCCGTGTCTCCGCAATAACTGCGGTAGATTCTGCGAAAATGCCGAGCGCGGCAGGACCATATCGGCGCCCACTTCGTGCGCCTTCTGCTTCAGGTCACCCTGCACGTGCGAAAGAAACCCGATAATCGATGTCCCTTTTTTCAGTTTGGTTTTAAGCTTCGGAATCAACGTCAGGGGCTTAGCTGCCGCGTTGTTCAAGTCGAAGATAATGAGCGACGGCTTTTCCTCGCCATTCTGCTTCATCCGGTCCATCAGGTCTTTTTCCGCTTTGCAAAACTCTACTTTGACGTTGAGCTTGCGGGCCGTTTCCTGAATCTTCGCCTGAAAGAAGAGGTCGTCCACGAAGGCGAAAATCCGCGAATTGGCGTCCTCCGGCTGTTGCGGCAAGGGCTCGGGGTCGGCCGGCGAATAGGCGGGCGCGAAACCGGGACGGCTCCGCCCTCGGCTGGAGTTCTCGCCCCCCATCGACGCACGGTAACTATGGTCCATCGGGGCGGTATAAACCCCGTTTCCGGGCTGCTGACGATCTCGGCCGCTGGGCTGGCCACTACGGTTTGACGGACGACGCGAGCGCCGCCGCCTGCTTCTCCCTCCCCCACCGGAGGGATGTCCGGGTCCAACATTCATGTTGTCTCTCTTTGTGTACCCCTGCATCGCAATCCGGAGAGGACGCGATGCGGTACTTCTATGTTGCCGCTCGGGTTTGCGCGAAGCGCTCGCCTCACTCTGCTACTAATGCAGAATGGCCGGGACTGCGCGAAACCTGGTGCGGTTGGAATTCTCCAATGATCTTTGTCCGTTTGTCCGTTTCAGGCGCCTGGAGCCTAAGGGGCGCGGGAGGCCTGCTAGGGAGCAAGGCCGCAGGAACAACTTGATGGTATCCCTCATTCGCGATACAGCGCAAGTCCTAAGTACCCCTATTTTTTCACAGAAGTAACTACGGGTTGCCAGAATGACCGTTGCGGGGGCAGTCCGGCTGGGCCCGTGCACCTCTATCCTGCGTTGATCTGGTGGGTCCACTGGATGGCTTGCAGAGTAACTTTGCGCAACTTCGTTTTCCGCGAGATTCAGTTGCTGGCAGAGCGCCTTCACTTCTTCCCATTCCCCTGATTCCTGGGCAAGCATCAGCCGATAAAAGGGGCGCAGGGGGCTGGCCGTGCCCAACAGTACCGCTTTGCTTTCCTTGTCCAAGGCCACGTGCTCCAGTATCTTAGTCATCGGTATTTCGAGGATGGCATCCATGAGCGAGAGCAGCCCAACCAGAAAGAGGTCGGACCCGGCATGATTCACCCGTGGAGAGAGCAGTTCGCAGAAGCGGGCCCGAATCAGGGCCGAAGTCACCAGTTCGCTGGGCTTGTCCTGGCCGGCATTAAGGGTCGCCACCAGCCGTACCCAACGGCATACTTCGCGTTCACCCAGTAGCGCCAAGGCATGGCGGACGGAGTGGATCTCGTTTCCGAAGCCGAATACGGGAGAATTCAGATACCGCAACAGCCGATAACACAAAGACGCCTCGCGCTTGATGAGCTCTTCAATCTCGCGCACATCAAGTTTGGGCCGTGAGATGGCCTGCCAGATCCTTAGATAGTTGATCCGGTTCTCCGGAATCTCGCGCGCCTTCACGGTTTCCGGGCGGTGGAAGAAATATCCCTGAAAATAGACAAAGCCGGCCTTCTTCGCCGCTGCAAACTCTTCCCGCGTTTCCACCTTCTCCGCCAGCATTCGGCAGTGCCACGGCCCATGACGCCGCACCATCTCTGCCGCCTGCTCCAGCGTCGTAACCCGCAGGTCCACCTTGATGATGTCCGCCAGTGCGGTCAAAGGTTCACGCGGGTCGTTGGCAGCAAAGTCGTCCAGCGCAATTAAGTAGCCCGCCGCCTTCAGCCGCTGGCAGGCAGCGACCACCAGATCGTCAGGCGGAACGCTCTCCAGCACCTCAACCACCGTCAGCGTCGAAGGTAGAAGAGTGATGTAGTCCTTCAAAAGGACTTCGCGAGTGCAGTTCACGAACGCGCGTTGGCCCTCGCATAGTACGTCCAAGCCAATCAACATGGATGTGCTTACCGTGCTGCGGGAAGCTGCATCGGCATCGGAAGCTTGAAAGTAGTCTTCGGTACCCGCTCGAAACAGCAATTCGTAGCCAAAAACCCTCTCGTCGCCGGTAAATATCGGCTGGCGGGCCACAAAACGCGTACCGGGCTTGGCGGCGGCCTGGGGAACCGCGGCGTTGGACGAGGAATAAAGAGGTGGCACATCAATTAAATCGGCAGGAAGCGGCGCGGGCTTTAGCCGTCTATTCTTCTACCCACTCGCTGTTGCAGGTGTAGCACTTCCAGTTGTTCTTGCGAATCGGCACAGGGAATTGCAGCAATAACCACAGGCCGTAGGTCCAGAAACGGTTGATCCGTTCGAATCCGATGTCGAGCGAGCAACAGCGTGGGCAACGAGGCTGCTCGTAGCTTTCTCCGACTTCCTCGACACTGAACTCAGCCGGAATTGGTTCGTCGAGCAAGGCACGCGCCACATCGAGGTCCTGCTTGTGCACTTGCAGGCGCAAGCCCCCGATGGCGTTTGACAGCAACCAGTCCATGCGAACCAGATTGCCATCGGCCAGCACACACTGAATTCCCTCCGACTCCAGCTTGCCCTTCGCCAAAAGCGCCTCCGGAATGTCTCGGAAGTGTTGCAGCGTCACCAATGCGGCGCGTGAGGGCGGCGTGTACAGTTTCAATTCGGATTCGTGCATCTCGCGTGAAACTATTCTATCGCGTAAACGGCCAGAGGCCCCGTTTTTGCCGGGGCCCCATGCCAACTCGATTCCGAACTGGAGCCTACTGCACCGCTAACGTAATCGTCACTGGATGTGCCAGCGTTCCCGCCGATGCCGTCACCGTCACCGTGCTATTTCCCGTAGGCGTGCCCGGAACACTGCTGCTACTGCTTCCGCCGCCGCAGGCCAGCCATACCGAACACAGGGCAATCGCACTCAGCAGGGCAAGCAGACGGATTCCGCGTAGCGTTCGCTTGCGCCGCACCGAGATCAGCCCCAGAAATCCCGGAAACAGCATGGCATAGAACAGCGCCGTCCCGTGTCCCAATGGAGTCTTGCGCAATTGGCCCGTCGTCGCCGCGGTGGTGATGGTCAATGTTGTCGTCGCGACTTTGCTGCCCGGAGTTACAGAAGACGCCGAACAGGTCGCTTTGGCAGGCAATCCCGTGCATGTAAAAGTGAGGGCCTGACCGAAGCCGCTCGATCCAGGCGTGATTGTGATCGTGGTTGTTCCGTTCTGGCCGGGAGCCGTGACATTAACCGTCGTCGGATTCGCGGCAATGGTGAAATCCTGTATCGCCAATGAACCTGATCGATTGGAACTGGCAAAGTTGCCAGTCGGATTGTAGACCACGGTAATGGCATAGGTTCCCACCGGCAGAGATCCAGTACTGTAGGCCGCGGATGCTTTGCCCGCACTCAGGGCCACTGGACCCCCGACCTGCGTTCCGTTGGCAGAAAACGTCACCGTTCCCGTCGCAGTGCCGGATGTCGCCTTTACCGTCGCCGAAAGGGTCACGCTTGTCGTCCCCACGTTCGCCGTCGTGATCCCCGTCAATGTAGTGGTCGTGGGTACGGCGCTTCCGGCGCCCGCCCAGCCAGTAACGAAATTGTAAGCATTCACCGAGCCCAAGCCAGTCACTTGATCGTAGCCGGCTGCGGCAGTGTAACCGAATGATCCGGCAGGTGGACACTTCTGCCCAGTCGGATAGCCGCTCGGTGTGCCGGGTGTGCACGGCTGAATGTTCGTCCCTTGCGCGATGTCATGAAATGCCGTAGGATCGCTCGCTGCGTATGAATACAACGTGCTATTGATGTTGCTGAGCCCTACTTGGCTAATCAATCCGTTTTTTAACAGATATTGGTTAAGCAATGTGACGATCCCTGCGAACACCGGCGAGGATGCTGAGGTCCCACCGACAATTGAGTTGTTATTGACCGCGTTCACAATGCCGGAGGCGCAACTTCCCTGCGTGCAGAGAATATAGCCGTCGTGATCGGCCGATGCGGTAATGGTCACATCGGGCACGTCGCGATGTCCGTCATTCGGCACCCCTGTTCCCGTCTGCCACGTCGGTTTCGTAAAATAAATGCTGACTCCGCCTCCTGTCGAGGCAAACCCGCCACCCAAATGGGTATCGTTCCAGCCCTCCTCGGGGATGTAACTCTTCGCGGAACCAAAGTTAGGCCCGTTGCTGCCCCAGTAGACGCTGTTATTTCCTCCCTCGTTGAACTCACTGCCGCCCACCGCCGTGGTCTCAGGTACGCTGGCTGGCAGATTCACCTCCAGCCCTCCCGTTGCGGGCGGGTTTCCCGAGTCGCACGCGGCCGCGCCGGCATCTCCGGCAGAGGCCATAAACGTAATCCCCTGAGAATTCGCCTGCTGAACAATGCCCTGAATGGCATCCGCGTTGCTTTGACCGTTCACCGGCTCGCAGCCGCCATAGCTCATGCTGACTACGGGACCGCGGTTATTGGTGATCGCATCCTGCAAAGAGGTAAAAACGCCGCCATGTGCGGCGTCGCATTTGTCGAAAATAATGGTTGCATTCCGCGCCACCGCACCTGACCACTCCAGATCCAGATCGGCCTCGGTCTGATCGCCCGTAATCCCCGGATCGTTGCATCCCGATGCCAGGACTTGCGTCAACTTGATCGCCGGCAAATTGAATCCGGTACGGAACTGCGTGATGTCCGTGGTCGCAATGTCGGTCTGCCCCACGATCACAAGATTCATTCCGGTTCCGTCGTACCCCGCCGTGATCAACGGCTGAATGTTGTAAATGGTGGCGATATCGTCAGGTGCAAGAAAGTTGTTGCCACCCGTCGTGTAGTCGGGATTCACCAAGCCATCCTGCCCTATATGACGCCGATCGAGAAACGATTTCCAGAGAAAGTCATGCAGTCCGCGTACGGTAGTGACCACGCCGGCGAGAGCTGTCGGCAGCGAGATATTCGTTGCATTCGCATAGTGCTGCTCGCCGCCCACATTGAAATAGTGGAGTTGAGTGTGAAATGTAGCTTCCACTTGTGCCGCCGTTCCGGTAAATGCAATCCAGTTCCGGCTCCGGGCGTTTTGCAGGACTGTAAACCCTTGCGACTGTAGCCAGCTGTCAATCCGGGTTACATCGTTGCGGCTCAATCCAAATTGAGCCGCGTACTGCTCCGGCGTCAGCCACCGGTGATAACCTCTGGAATTTGGGTCTTGCTGCGCCGCCAACAGCTCGTCAAGCGCAGCCTGTTGGGTTCTAGAGGGAGTAATTTCTAGCGTCATATACTCCAGTTTCATTCCCGCATCGACCGGTCCTTGATCGAATTGCGCCTGCGCTCGGGGCGAGACGCTGCCCTTCACAACCACAGTCTGGTTGCTATCGATAGCACCCGCAATACGGTCGGGCTGTACGCCCCACACCGCCGAAACCAGCACTGCCAACGATGCAACAACTCGCAGAAAATTTTTCATCTCTCCCCTTTGGCGAACAAGACCTTCCGGACGCTTCCACTATAGAAGCCTAAAGATATCGTCCCTTTGGTTTTTGGGGAAAGTTACCGTAGTGCAACTGATTTTTCAAGCACTCATCCAGGAAGGGGCAGGGCGCCGCTGGCGCGCCAGTGTCCAAACGGACACCCGCGCCCTCGATTCCCGCCGTTGCTTCTTCAAACTAGAAAATGTTGCGGAATCCCCAGAACAAGAATCCGGCCAAAATCATCGAAGCCGGCAAGGTCAGCACCCAAGCCATCAGCAAATTCCGCACCGTCCCCCATTGCAAGCCCGTATGGTTCGCCGCCATCGTTCCCGCAATGCCTGATGACAACACGTGCGTCGTGCTCACCGGCAGACCAAACCAATCGGCTGCGCCAATCGTCACCATGGCGGTGATTTCAGCCGCAGCTCCTTGCCCGTAAGTCAGATGGTCTTTTCCAATCTTCTCTCCCACTGTTACCACAATGCGCTTCCAGCCCACCATGGTGCCGAGTCCCAGCGCCATGGCCACCGCTACTTTTACCCATCCGGGGATAAATTTTGTGGCATTGTCGATGTGCTTCTTGTAATTGTTCAACACAATCCAGTCGTCTGCAGCGATTTCCGGCTGCTTGGTCTTCTGCATCAGGCGCAGGGACTCGCTCACCAGGTACATATCGTTACGGAAGTTCCTCAGGCGGTCATTGGGCACTCCGCGCATCTCGCCGTATAGCGCGGTCTCGTTGCCGATGTCGCTGACCAGTTGCCGCAGGGCCAACATGGTATTCGGCGTGAATTCCTTGGTGCGCACATAGTTTGTGACTTCCTCATGCGGGTCGCCGATCACCGCATTCGCACTCACATACTTCGACAACGTGTCGGCCGCTTGCTCGGAGACCGCGATGAAGTCGATCGACTGCTTCTTGGTAACGGCATGGTTCAACGCGTAGGCGGTGGGCACGGTGCCAATCAGGATCAACATGATCAAACCCATGCCTTTTTGACCGTCGTTCGATCCGTGGGCGAAACTCACACCCGTGCAAGTAAGTAGCAGCAGCGAGCGTATCCAGAATGGAGGTGGCTCAGTGCCTTCCGGGGCCTGATAAAGTTTCGGGTTTTTGACGACCAGTTTCATCAGCGAAAGCAGCAGAAACGCGCCCGCAAAACCTACCAGCGGCGACAGTAGCAGCGACTTGCCAATGTTCAGTGCCTGGCCCCAATCCACGCCACTGGTGCCGGTTCTTACGGCCATTAACTGATTGGCGATCCCCACTCCGATGATCGAGCCGATCAAAGTATGTGAACTCGACGCGGGCAATCCGAAATACCACGTACTCAGATTCCAGATGATGGCTGCCACCAGCAGCGCAAAGACCATGGCGAAGCCCGCCTTGCTTCCCACCTGCAAAATCAACTCCACCGGCAACAGAGAAATGATTCCAAATGCCACCAATCCCGAGGAGGTTAAGACGCCCAGAAAGTTCCAGAAGCCCGACCATACCACTGCGATATGCGGCTCCAGCGAATGCGTGTAGATCACCGTCGCGACCGCATTCGCCGTGTCATGGAATCCGTTGACAAACTCGAAGCCCAACGCCACCAGCAGTGCGATACCCAGCAGAACATATGGCAGGATGGAGGTGGTGTGGACACCCGAAAGATCTTTTGCCAGGCTCGACCCCGCATAAACGATACCGATGATGAACACTACTGCAAACGCAAGAATCCCAACCTTTCCCGGACTCTTATTCAGCTTGGCGTGCAGCGCCGGCGCTGCGACTGGCCCTGGCCGAGTCGGGGGTGGAACGGGTAGTGGACGCTGTGCGGTTGCCATCAATCGTCTCCTGGTCCCCGCCGAAAATTCGGTTCGAGGATGGGCGTTACTATACGGCGGGATTGTTACGGCAGTGTTAAAAGAAATTAAAAATCTGCTTGGCATGGACCGCATCCGTGGCGACAGGCAGTTCAAGTCGGGAGGTCTTCCAAGGTGAGATTCAGCGCTGGGCAGGCGCTGGCATTCGTTCGTCACCCAGCAAACTCTGCCATCGCGCCCCCAGCCGTCTGCGTAAAACGTAGTACTCGTTCAGTGGACGATCGTCCTGCATCGCGGGCGCAGCCGGAGCCAGTGAGGTCAGCTGAGTAATTGGCAATTCGCTGTCCAGTACCACGGCAAACTGCCGCTCTGGAGTGGCTTGCGGGCCCCACTCCATCATGTCATTCACCGCATCTGCCGGCATGCGCTCGACCAGTTCGATCGCGGAGCGATTGGGCAACGGATCGTTACTCGCACTGAAGTGAAATCCCCAATGCTCGACTGAGCGGAATACGCGTATGTACGGGAATGACTCCACCAGCGCCCGCGCAACCGAGGCTTGGGTGACTGGATCGCCCTCAGGGAGCCACTGTTGCAGGATGCCACCCGGCGCCAGGCGTTGCTTGATAGTCGCGTAAAACTCCTTGGTGTAAAGAAGACTCGATCCCGCGGCTTCGACCGGCGGCGGCGGGTCGATGGCAATCACGTCATACTGCTCCCGCGTTCGCTCCAGATAACGGCGGCCGTCGTCAATCACCACGTGCGATAGCGGAGAACTCAGCAACTCGGCCGCATCCGGGTGATAGAACCAGAACAGCCGAGGCACGCTCGGTACCAGTTCAACCGCCGTGGCGGGAATTTTCCACGAAAGCATCGAACGGTAAGTTGTGCCCATTCCAAAGCAGATGACCAGCACATTCTTTGGCGGATGGTCGAGCATGGCCAGCGGCAGATGCGCCATCATCTTCGTGACCGGCGTCAATGCAGTCACACCGTAGCCATTTACCAGCAACCTCTTCCTCATACCGGTGCCCGTAGCGATTACGGTCGCAGTCGAATCGCGCAGCACGACTTTGTCGGCGAATTGTTCTTCGAATCCTTCACCCGCGAAAGGAAAAATCAGAGCGATGGCGACTACAGCGTAAGCGGCGACTGGCTGTCGCAGAGTTCTGCCAGACTCAACACGCCCACCGCGCCAAAATGCCGCCAGCAAAAGCCAGGGAAACGCGAACACGAGCAGAGTCCAGCGCTCGCTCATTAGCGGCAAGAGGACAAAACCTGCCAGCAGCGGCCCCGCAATGCAGCCCAGCACATTCACCGCATATCCGCGGCCGGCCTTGTCCGGATCGCCCCCCGACCAGTGGTCCACCAGCATGGGCGTGACGAAACCGAGCATGGCGGAAAATGGCGCCACCCCCCAGAGCAGTCTCACACCGTGAGAGAGATGAATTGCTGGCGACGCACTGACCAGCGAAATCATTGCCGTCGCCCCAAGTAACGCCCACAGCAGGCCACCTTGCCGGTCGAAGCCCGGGGTGCATAGACGGTAGATGCGCGACCCAACGAATGTAAATGCCAGATACACTGCGAGAATAGTCGCGAATGCGTAGACCACCGTACCGATATAAGGAGTGAACTGTCGGATCCAGACCACCTCGATACCCATGCTGGTGCACCCGGTCGCGAACAGTAGAACGAGCAACCTCCCGTTGCCCTCTGCGGACGGCAAAGCTCTCCCTGTTTCCCGCTGCCCTTCCAACGCCTCACGGCAGATCGGCAGCCGAAACGAGAGTGCCACGGCTGCGATTGCCAGCAAAAGATTGAGGAACGCGCCCGCTCTCAAAGTCCCGCGAAAGCCGTAGATCTCGATCAAAAACAGCGGAACCATGCTCCCCGCCACCGCCCCCAAAACGTTCGCCAGATAGAGGTAGCTGAATGATCGCTGAGATTGCTCGGGAAAGCGGTTGCGGATTGCCAGCATCGCCACCGGGATCGTCGCCCCCATGCAAGCACACCACGGAACCAATGTGAGTGCGATCCATACCCCGGAAACCACGTAATACGAAAGCGACGATACCAAAGAAAAATGGACGAGCAATGCGCGTCCCCAGGCCAGCTCCCTCGGAACCAGCATCGCCGACGATCCAATCAGCAACTCGGTCAGGGCATAGAGTCGCAGTGCAGACATGCGCTTGCCCTCGTCATATCCGCGGACCCAGCGTCCCGCCAACCAGCAACCCAGTCCCAGTCCGGCCATGAACATGGAAATAACAATGGAAACCAGCGCGCTGGTCACGCCGAATTGCGCCATCGCCAGGCGCAGCCAGACCAGTTCATAGAGAATGCTGCAAAATCCTGAGATCAGAAAGAAAACGAAGAACCATCCCAGCGATGCGGAGGACTTCGAACGGTTTACATTCGGCATAGGTGACGCAAATCAGCCCGGGATTCTCAGAATTAATAGCGGTGCAATGGGATTCGGCCGTATAAACTCGGCCTTCTGACGAGCCTATCTGGTCTTGCGGTGACTGACAAGCTTGCAGGGACAGACGAACAACTGCGCGAGCTAACAGACCTTCACTGCCCTCACCGCTTGACCAGCGCGCGGCGACGCGTACGCGGAAAACTGCGGTACACGTTAAGCATAAACACAATCGTGCTCAAAATGAATGGGGCTGCCAGCCACTCCAAGTCAGGAGCCAAGTACAAGGCCGCGAGAGGCGAAACCAGCGTCTCCTGCCAGTTCGTGAAGGCCTTGATAAAGATAATCACGGCAATCACAGTCACCAGAAAATGAACGCGATTCATCGATTGATCGAATTCAATGCGATAGACCTGCGTCATGCGCTTGTAGAGCCACGCATAAACAATGAAGGGCACGGCTACGATCAACCACAGACATCCAACCGGCATTAAGTGGACCTGGCCCCCAAATGGCACAGGTAGTTTCATCGCGGGAATGTTGACCGCAATCGAGAGAACACCTCCGCCCGCGAGCACGCCCGCTCCAATGGCAAAGAGTTTTACCGGAGACTGGGGCCAACCGAAATTGTCGCTTCCACGCCCCATCTTTCCGTGGGAAGTCGGTAGAAGTGTGACAACTCCGGCAACTTCATCCCGGGAATAAGACCGAACCGCGTTCAGCACCAGGATGCACTCACCGGACATGGCTGCGGCCCACAGCATATCGCCGGAATAATCAACCAATCCGAAGGGCACTACTAAATTCACCGCGCCCGCCATCGTGAAGGCTAGTCCCACCAGGCCCTGCGCGTGCCCCATGCCCTCGCCAAGAGGGGGCGACATAGACCGTCGCAAGAGGCGATGTTCAATGTAAAACAACGAGAATATGCCGAACGCGATGCCAAAGTAGCCCAAAAAGTCGTGGGCTCGGGCCACCCCGATAGCTTGAGAACCAACATGGCTGGCGAGGTAGATGGCTGAGGACCCGCTTCCAACCAGACAGGAAATCGCCGCCATCCGGAACAGCTTCTCGGGAGGAACGTGCATCCTGATGGTGGGCAGGATCAGATCGCGAACCGTGCTTTTGGCTTGCGCATTCATTGGACGCACTCAGTTAAGCATGCCTCTAAGTCCGAAGACCCATAGCATCGCACTCCCGGGTCGCGTCTGAGAAGTTACGAAAGTTGAGAACCGAATTGAAGAAAAACGGGCCCCGGTTTCACAAGGGATCAGGCTGGCACTTTCCGATGTTTTGTCTTAGGCGTCCGCGACTCCGGCCCCTTCTCGGCCTGCTTCGGCTCCTTGCGCTTTTCGTCCATATCCACCGAGAACAGCATGAAGTGGTCGAAGCTATGGCGGCGGAAATAGCGGTGCCTGCGGAAGTCGAAGTAAATCTCCGCATTCTTCGGCAGCCAAAGCTCGGTCTTGCTCTTGGGAAATTTCACCGGAGCGTAGTCGACCGTCTGATGCTGGCTGCGCAACTGGATTTCCGGGATCGGGCTGACCAGTTCCGACTCCAAACGCACGATCTGATACGTGTCGGCGGAAATCCAGGCGCGTCCCTTCATGCTCACCGGATAAACTTTGCCGTTGATCACGTAGTCCTCAATCCGGTGCGGCTTATCTTCGCGCTGCTGAAAGTGCACTAACCATGTCGCCTTCCCATTCCATGAGCCCAACCCTTCGCAAGTCATGTCGAAGTCGTCGCGCATGTCCGGATGAAAGATGAACGCCAGAGTCGGCAAGCCGCGGGTAGCGATCTGATCGGGGAAGTCTTCCGTTCCCGAGCGCCCACTGCGATACTCGTCGACCAGGAATCTCCCCGGCTTCGGCTCGCTGATCGAAGCCACGTAATCGAATCGTAGGGTGACGCTCTTCTTCGGTACCCCCATCTGGTCGACATCTTCGTGATACACGTCTTCGATGGCATCGAACTTCGCCAGATCGTCAACTAGGTCTTTAACACGCTCACCGGCCTTGGCAATCACATTGTCGGCTGGACAGGAAACGTCAGCGGCGACTTGAGGTTTGCTCGCATCAATCGCTCCCGGTCCCCAATCCTTCAGCACCACTTCCGGTTGGGTCGCCGCCACTAGCGGCTCATGCACAATCACCGAAGACAATGACTGGTCATCACCGACAGTCGGCATTTGCTGGCTGCGCCGCTCGATCTCCGCCATCAACTGGTGGACCTGCGGAACGTTGCTGTCCCCTGGCGCTAACTGCAAAAACGTTTGTAGCGCCTTCATCGCTTCCGGGTAGCGCTTGAGGTTCGCCAGCGCCTGCCCTAAGGAAAGCTGGGCCGCGCGCGCGCTGTCGCCGCCGCGTTCGATGGCAAACTGCGCCTGGTCCTTGGCTTTCTCGTATTCCTTCCGCTCCAGACAGACGTTCGCCAGCAGATAGTGGTCTATCCATAAACCGGAATCCACCGCCGTCGCCTGTTCCAACGCCGCCTGCGCCGCCGGATAGTTATTGAGCAGAATGTCGACGCGACCCAGCAAAGTCAGAGCCTGTACGTTGTGCGGACCCGTCTTGGTCGACTCGATCAGATAGTCCTGAGCCTGGGGGAAGTCCTTCCGCTCGAAGTACAGATAGCCCAGCAGAAAATTAACGTCGGCATTGGAAGGATCGGTCTTGTACGCGGCGTCGAGATACTTTTGCGCTTCATCGAGCTTCGCGGACTTCAGAGCAGCCGACCCCCGCAATAAATCTTTCCGAAGCTTGGGCGACACTTCCTTTCCCTTCACCGAGCTCAAATCGATGGCAGAGGGATCTTTCTGGAGCTTCACCTGCATCTGCGTAGTCGTCGGCCTGCCGTTTGACACAAATTGCTCGTGCAACGTCAAGTAACCCAAAGCGCTAACCGCGACGTTGTATAGCCCGGCTGGCATGTCGACAAATGTGGCTACCCCCTTCTCCTCGGTAACTTGGGCCCGCACGCTATCGTCCGACTTGTTGGTGACCTGCACCAGGGCTTGCGCCTCGACCGGCTTCCCAAGATTGTCTCGAACACTCAACATCAGGACACTCGCCTTCGTCACGACCACAGGAGGCTGATTTGGATCGTTAGGCGACACGCCGCTTCCAGCGGGATTCATTTCCTTTTGTGCGAGAGCAACAGTTGCCAGAACTAACAGCGATGCCGCTAAAGTGCAGCTACGATGTAACTTCATATATGTCCTCCTGGGACGCGACAGGGAGAGTCCCAGTAGTCTCTCACCGCTTGTTTCCATGGTCAATCCAGTATTTGGATCTGCTGTTATCTTTGTAAGTCGATCCTAGGAAGGGGTAATCCCAAGTCTTGCGATGAGCATCTAAAGGACATGGAGAAAGGTGAGATCTTTGACGAGAAGTACCGGGTGGTCGCTGTCAGCGATCAGAACCTGGTTCTGCGGGGCGAACAAAGTGGAAAGGTCCTTACCATTAACGCCGCCGAATATGGCGCTCCCATTACCGAAGAAGAGTATCCGGTTGGGAAACTGGTCGCGCTCAGCGATCCCTCCACCGAAACCGAAAATTGACTTACCCTTAACCCCCTCAATTTCAATATGTTGCCGATGTGATCGGGATCACACCCGTTTGTGCTAAGGCTCACGGCT
This sequence comes from Terriglobales bacterium, assembly GCA_963700175.1. Lineage (GTDB taxonomy): Bacteria > Acidobacteriota > Terriglobia > Terriglobales > Acidobacteriaceae > DASVWZ01. The sequence continues at coordinate 809,041 of CAVOWN010000015.1, read as the reverse complement.
GGAACCCCGGCACTAGCCGACACTCACCTCAGAGGGATTTCGAGGAGACCGGTCATGATGCTGCTTTACCGATTGGTACGCCTGATTGAATCACACTCCCAGGCCTTGGCCAGTTGCCTTCTGGTGAAAGTCCAGGAATCGGAACACACTAAGGAATTCCGCAACGTTCCTACCGAAGAGCTCCGCGAGCGGGTGTATGAAATCTACCGGCATCTCGGCGACTGGCTGTTGGGAAAAACCGAGTTCGACATCGAAAAACGTTACTTGGAGATCGGTGCTCGCCGCGCCGAACAGCACGTCCCCCTTAGCCAGGTCGTGATGGTCATCGTTCTCACTAAAGAGAACCTGTGGGAGTTCTTGCGCAAGGAATCTCCTCTGGACCGTCCCGTTGAAGTGTTTGGAGAGATCGAGATGCTCCAGTTACTGGAACAGTTCTTTGATCGCGCAATTTTCTATGCCGCACTCGGCTACGAACGCGCAACCGAAGGCTCAGCATTGAGCAAGGCAATATAAAGGATAGGCAATGTCTTGGCAGATCGATTATCGCAAGAAGCTCAGAACTCCCGATGAAGCGTTGCGTTGCGTACAGTCCGGCATGCGAGTCTACATTCAGCCGGGTTGCGCCGAACCGGAGACGCTGGTCGAAGCGCTGATTCGCCGCGCGCCGGCTGTGCAGGACGTTGAAATTGTCCACATGATGACGCTTGGCTGCGCCCCCTACGTTGCCCCCGAGATGGCCGGACACTTCCGCCACAACGCCGTATTTATCGGGGCCAACGTGCGCGAAGCCATCAACGACGGCCGCGCCGACTATACCCCCATTTATCTAAGCGAGATTGAAGAGCTCTTCGAAAACGGCGAAATGCCGCTAGACGTGGCCCTGCTTGAGCTTTCGCCTCCCGATTCACACGGCTTCTGCAGCTTTGGGGTGGGGGTTGACACCTCGCTCACCGCAGCCAAGTATGCCCGCTATGTAGTGGCGCAAATCAACGATCAAATGCCCCGCACCTTCGGCGACAGCTTTATTCATGTCACCGACCTGGACGCCGTCGTCGAGTCTTCCCGTCCTCTTTGCGCAATGAAAAAGCCGGAGATTACCGACCTGCACGTGGCCATCGCCCGCAACGTCGCCAGCTTGATCGAAGATGGATCGGTGCTGCAAACCGGCATTGGCGGTATTCCCGACGCCGTGCTGCCCTTCTTGATGGACCGCAAAGATCTGGCCGTGCACAGCGAACTGGTTTCCGATGGGGTGATTCCTCTCATCGATGCCGGGGTCATTACCGGCGCGCAGAAGAACTTCAAGCCGCGCAAAATTATCGTGGGGTTCTGCCTCGGCACCAAGAAAATGTTCGACTATGTCGACAATAATCCCATCTTCGAATTCCACCCCACCGCGTATGTAAACAATCCCGAGTTCATTGCCCGGAATGACAAGATGGTTGCCATCAACTCAGCTTTGCAAGTCGATTTGACCGGGCAGGTTTGTTCAGACTCAATCGGCAACCAGTTTTACAGCGGCATCGGCGGTCAGGTGGACTTCCTGCGCGGGGCCTCGCGTTCTAAAGGTGGCAAGCCCATCATAGCGATCTCCTCCACCGCCAAGAACGGCGCCATCTCCCGCATTACTCCCATGTTGAGTCCCGGCGCCGGAGTGGTCACGTCGCGCGGATTGGTGCGTTATGTCGTCACCGAGTACGGTGTGGCTTATCTCCATGGCAAAAGCATCCGCGAACGGGCAAAGGCGCTGATTGAGATCGCCCACCCCAAGTTCCGCGAAGAACTGAACGAGTACTGCGAAAAGACCAAGTGGCAACAGCGTCCTCTGACTGAAACCACTTTGAGGTGAATTCATGGCAAGCCAAGCACGCGGTAATGTGAGCATCAACGTCGACGAGTGTAAGGGGTGCGGGTTGTGCGTAGAATCCTGCCCGCCTAAATGTCTGGAACTGGCGCCGGATCTCAGCCCTTACGGTGTTCATCCAGCGAAATATACCGGCGAAAACTGCACTGGCTGCGGCATCTGCTTTTATTGCTGCCCCGAGCCAGGAGCAATCACCGTCTACCGGCTCACCCCGAAATTGAAGGTGGTCACAAAGGAAGAAGGAGGCCAACATGCGGCAGCTTTGTAAAGGCAACGTCGCCGTCATCAAAGGCGCCATCCTCGCTGGATGCGAGGCCTATTACGGATATCCCATTACCCCCGCCAGCGAGATCGCCGAAGCCGCGGCCCTGTACATTCCGCAGATCGGCGGTACCTTCTTGCAAGCCGAGAGCGAAGTCGCCGCCATCAATATGGTATACGGCGCGGCGGCCGCCGGCGTTCGCGTCATGACCGCATCCTCCGGCCCCGGCCTCAGCTTAATGCAAGAAGGTATGTCGTACCTGGCAGGCGCGGAATTGCCTTGCGTGATCGTCGACGTTGTTCGCGGCGGTCCCGGATTGGGAAACATTGCTCCCGAGCAAAGTGACTATTTCGCTATGGTCAAAGGCGGTGGCCACGGAAACTACCGAAATCTTGTGCTCGCGCCGGCTTCCGTGCAGGAAATGGCCGACCTGACGGTCTTGGCATTTGAGCTGGCAGACAAGTACCGCAACCCCGCAGTGATTTTGACCGACGGATTCGTCGGCCAAATGATGGAGCCATTGGAGTTGGAGTATCGCGAGCCGGTGGTTCCTGAGAAGCCGTGGGCTGTTAAGGGAACGCCGGACACCCAAAAGAACCTGATTAGCTCCATCTATCTGGAACCAGATGACTTAGAAGCACACCAGCGAAAACTCGAGGCCAAGTATATGCGGGCGCAGAAGGCCGAAGTCCGATACGAGCTTTATCGGGCCGAGGACGCTGAAATCCTCCTTGTCGGTTACGGCATTGTGTCGCGGGTGTTGCGCTCGACCGTCGAGCTTCTGCGCAAAGAGGGCATCCGGGCAGGCCTATTCAGGCCAATCTCACTGTGGCCCTACCCGTCGGAGGCCTTGGCAGAATTGGCCAAGCGTGCACAGAAAGTCTTAGTCGTGGAACTTAGCAACGGCCAGATGCTCGAAGATGTGAAGCTTTCCCTAAATGGGAAAGTTCCCGTGGAGTTTTACGGGCGCGGCGGCGGAAATGTGCCGTCAGTCGAAGAATTGCACGCCCAGGTGATAGACCGCGTCGCCGCGCTGGTATAGGCGAGCAAAGGACAAGGACAAAGACCATGGCAGACGAGATCAGCAAAGCAGCGGTAATACCGGAAGTGGATCAGCGCGAGTATGAGGTCGTGCACTCCAAATCGCCCGTATTCTACGATGAGTACGAGCGCAAGTCGGAACTGAAACAACAGACCCACTATTGTCCAGGATGTGGACACGGGGTGGTGCATAAGCTGATCGCTGAGGCCTTGCAGGAATTGAATGTGCAGGACCAGACCATCTTTGTCAGCCCAGTAGGCTGTTCGGTCTTTGCTTACTATTATTTCAACGTAGGCAACGTGCAGGTGGCCCATGGACGGGCTCCGGCGGCGGCGACTGCCCTGAAACGCGCCTGTCCTGACAAAATCGTCATCTCCTATCAGGGTGACGGCGACTTGGCGGCCATTGGCACGGCCGAAATCGTGCACGCAGCGAACCGTGGCGAGAATATTTCCGTTTTCTTTGTAAATAACGGAATCTACGGCATGACGGGTGGCCAGATGGCGCCCACGACGCTAGTCGGGGAAAAGAGCACAACTTCTCCTTGGGGTCGGCGTCCCGTGAATGAAGGCTTCCCCATGCACATGGCGGAAATGCTCGCCACGCTGGAAGCTCCCGTATACATCGAGCGTGTTGCGCTCTCCGACAATAAAAACATCATGAAAGCGCGGCGGGCGGTCCGCAAAGCGCTGGAACTGCAAAAATCGCACGCCGGCTTTACATTTGTGGAGATTCTTTCGCCTTGTCCGACGATTTGGGGTAAAGAGCCGGTCGACGCCCGGAAGTGGATCGCCGAGAAGATGATTCCGATCTTTCCGCTGAATGTCTTCCGCGAGCGGAAACTCGAGATGCCGCTGGGCAACACGCCCCCGCAACGCACGATTGCGGAGACCCTGGAGATTTCCCCCGAGGCAAACTCCGCGCGGGCGGAGGCCAACCAGGTCCATCACCATCATCATTTCAAAGATTTTTCCATCAAAGTCGCTGGCTTCGGCGGACAAGGGGTCTTGCTGCTCGGCCAATTGCTGGCTGAGATGGGCATGCGTGAGGGCCTGGAAGTAAGCTGGCTTCCGTCGTATGGGCCGGAGATGCGATCAGGCAGCGCCCATTGCCACGTGTTTTTGTCGAAAGAGCGGGTCGGATCGCCTTTGGTGGCGCATCCCGATGCGCTGATCGCAATGAACGAGCTTTCTCTGCGCAAGTTTGCCGCGCAAGTGGCTCCGGGCGGCACCATTCTTTATAACGCGGCCACACTCCCTGCTGACTTCGAAGCGCCGAATGCTCGCGTGATCTGCATTCCGGCCTCGGAAATCGCCGACAAACTGGGTTCAACCAAAGCGACCAACGTCGTTATGCTGGGCGCATTGCTCGAAGAGACCGAATGTCTGACTTCGATGACGGCGATGCAGACCATTGAGGCCAAAGTGAAGAAGGTGGCCATGCTCGAAACTAATCGCAAGGCGCTGACCGCGGGACGTCAATATATCGACCACGAAGCCCACGTCGGCGGCGTCTGCCAGCCGGATGGGTGCGGAGAGTAGCGGTTCGGCAGGACGGACCTTCGCCTTCTTAGGCCGCGAAGAGTCTGCGCTCTTATGTTTCACCGGCCTGACCGGGGGGGCGCGAGGCATAGTCAAAAGGTACAAAATCCGGGACAATTTACGCGGCCTTGACGAATGCTTCCTTGATGAATTTAAGCGGTGCCCCCGACGCTTTGAGTCCACCTTCCAGCAGCCTCTTTCAGGAGGGGCTTGTTCGGGGCTTAAATCGGACGAGCACACGGATTTCATCTTTCTCGCGTTCCATGATGCCGCGCAGTCGCGACGTAAGCGGACTGCACGTGTCCGGCTTTGACCGAGAGGATGATCTGCTTGGTCTCGCGATTGAGGTGAAAAATGAGGCGGCCGTATGCCGCAGTCGGCCTTTCTCCTTCTTTGGTGCGCTCAAATGGAATCAGAAAATGAAGCTACTTCACTTGAAATCGTTTGTGGCGGGAATCGCGGTTTCGCGATCACTTGACCATTCGAAGATTCGCCGGGTAAATCGCGAGAGTTTTATGAGCCGTCTTGCCTTTGATGTCGACTCTAGTGTCCCAAACGAATCCGCTATCGCTCGGAAATCCAAAGCAGTGAACTCTCTCGCCGGAGGGAGGATCAAACCAGTCCTTTGTTAGATGCAATGTATTCGCGCTAGGCTTCTCCTCACCGTCATGGCACCCGGCGGCACTGTTATTACTGCCAAGTCCTCCCAGCTGCACAAACGAATTTCGCTCGCCGCATCGCTGAGCGGCTTGCCATCCAGCACATCTCCCTTGCCGAGCTGCTCCGGCTTCTTTGATTCGATGGCTCCGCCTGGATACCAAAAGATTCTCAACTCGCTCGATTTGGCACCTTTAAGCACATGCTTCGCTGTGAGAATGAAATGGTGATTGCCCCATTTCGCGGCAAGCCCCGTACCGAAACCTTCAGCATCATATTTCTTGCTTAGATGTAGATCGACCCGATTCCGTTGACACGGCGACAGTTATAGGTGGCCACCATTGCGAATAGGCCATCATGTCGCTGTGGCCGAGGAAGTCGGAAAGCCCGCATGCTTCGCCCGGCCTCCCGCATCATTTCCTCGTGTCGCCTGAACTTTCATTTCCACTCCCGGTTCCTCGAATCCTGATCTGCGAGGCAGAGCGTTCGCCGATCTCTCGGCGAAGAGCACGTTGTAGTCCTGACGGCTGTTGAAGGGCGGGTCGAGGTAGATGAGGTCGACGGACTCGTCCTTGATGTACTCGCGCAGCACAACGAGGTTATCACCGTAACAGATCAGTTCTTTTACACCGTGGGAATTCCAACTCGAATTGACGGCGGTGGGATTAAATAGTTTGTCTGTACCGTCGGTCGGTCGGTCACGATGGACATCAGATTATCCGACCGGATTCCGCTGGAACTGTCACTTTTTCGTTTTACCCTCTCACTTTTCCCGGTTGGCAGCGTCCAATGTACATATAGGTTGGCGGAGGTGTCGTCCGGGGCTGGCCCTGAAGCACGGCCGCGGCGATACGCCTTGATGGATAGATCGCACGGGCGGGGACGCCCGCGCCTACATCGGGATACCAGCGCGTACATGGACGGCATCAAACGGAAAAGAGTTGTGGAACCGGGGCCGGGGTTTTTGCGTATCCAATCGCAGGGTGGGTGTGTCAGGTAGCTAACGGGGCGTTTGGGGCGTCTTGGAGGAAGTGATGCAGTATGGGCAGAACGGCGGAAACGGTGTAAGCGCCGTGCCGGTCACGCAGGCGCGCGACCCGCATGTTGCTGAGGTGGTGAAGACGGCACACGAAGAGTTGCGGCAACTGATGCGGCAACGGGCCGACATCATGAAACGCATCGGCACCTTGAAGCAAACCATTGTCGGACTGGCGAACCTTTTTGGCGATGACATTCTGAGCGAAGACCTGTTGGAGTTGGTCGACCGCAAGAGCGGCGGACGGCAACCGGGATTTACCAAGGCCTGCCGGATGGTGCTGATGGAAGCCGAGCGTCCGCTGACGGTGCGCGAAGTCTGCGAGCAGATTCAGCAACGCCTGCCGGTAATTTTGCAGCGGCACAAAGATCCGCTGGCGTCGGTGACCACGGTGCTGAATCGTCTGGTGGATTATGGCGAAGCGCGCAGCGTAGTGCGGGAGAACGGCCGTCGCGCATGGGTTTGGGTGGTGGAGACGGCAGCAGTGCAGATTGATGGTGGCGATGCGCTGATGGCGCGCAGCGCGTAGGAATATCTGATCCTATTTAGAATTCTCTGATTAAGTCGGGAGAAAAACGACAGCAGGTTTCTCGACTCCGGAGAATCGCCCATAAAATGGGCGATTTGCTGCGCTCGAAATGACAAGGCAAAAGTTAGTTAGAGATTCCAGGGAAACTTCCGAAAGTCAAAAGCCCCACCCTAAACGTTGCAGAAGACGCAACGTTTAGAGTGGGGCACCCAGATTTGTCTTCTACCCAGATTTGTCTTTTACTCCACCTCGCGTGTGGCTCAGGCCGGCAACAACATTCCCTTTTCGAGATGACGTGTCACGTGCGCGTAAGATGCCGCATGTGGATCGTGCGTGACCATCACCACCGTTTTCTGGAAATCTTCATTGAGCCGTTTCAGGATCTCCAGCACTTCGGTGGCGGAAACGCTGTCCAGATCGCCCGTCGGTTCGTCGGCCAGCAGGAGCGTGGGATCGCTGACGATGGCTCGCGCGATGGCGACGCGCTGCTCTTGTCCGCCAGAAAGCTGCTTCGGCAAATGGTTCACGCGATCTTCGAGTCCCACGAGTTTTAGCGCCGTCATGACGTGGTCGCGGCGCTGCGATGCGTTGAGTTTGGTGAGCAGGAGCGGAAGTTCGACGTTCTCAAACGCCGTCAGCACGGGGATAAGATTGAATGTCTGGAAGACATAGCCGATGTGGGTGTTGCGCCAGTGGGCGGATTGCGAATCATTGAAGCTGAAAATGTTCTGTCCAAGCACCAGCAGTTCGCCGGAGGTTGGGCGGTCGATGGCCGCAATCATATTCAGCAACGTCGTTTTGCCCGAGCCGGACGGCCCCATGAGCGCAAGGAACTCGCCCTGAGCGATCTCGATGGAGACGTTGTCGAGAGCTTTGACCTGGAAAGCGTCCCGCTTGAAAATCTTGCTGACGTTGCGCACCTGGACAACTTTAGTTTGCGTTGCGGTGTTATTGGCGTAAGTCGCTGTGCTCATGACTGTCCTTTGATCTTGATTTTCTCGCCGTCTTTCAAATTCTCGGGGCCGGAGGTGATGACGTTTTCGCCGCCGACCAATCCCTGTACGATCAGGCCACCGCTACGTTGCGAGATGACTTGCACTTCGCGCATGAGGGCCTTATCGTTAAACGCGATGAATACGACCTTTTTCCCGCTGTGATCGCGCACCGCGGTGGTTGGCACAAAAATTCCCGAGGGCTGGGAGTTAACGTCTTTTTTCTCGTTGGCCAGGAACTTCACGGTAGCGTTCATCTCTGGCCGCAGGTATTCATCCGGATTTTGAATCTGCACTTTGACCTGGACGGTGGCTTTCTGGCGATTGGCCTCGGGAGAAATCTGCGCGATTTCGCCGTTGTACTTGCGATCGGGATAGGCGTCCACGGTGACGGTGCCCTTCTGGTTGGGGCCTAATTTCGAAAAATCATCCTGGGCAATGTCGAGTTCCACTTGAATGTCATTGAGGTCGGCGAGGGCCACGACTTCGCCCTGCGGTCCGCCTTCCGCTCCACTGGCGAATCCGGAGGTGATGAGTTCGCCTTTTTCCGCGGTGCGCTCGAGGATGGTGCCGTTTACCGGTGCCTTGATCAGCGTGGCATCGAGCAAGGATTTCGCGTAGGCCTCCTGGCCCTCAGCCTGCAACAGCGCGCCTTTGGCGCGGGCAATCTCTTCGGCACGCGGCCCGATCTTCGACATTTGGAAGACTTTCTCAAGCGAATTTACGCGTTGTTGATCAGCCTCAAATTTCGCGTTGGCGTCATCCAGCACTTGTTTCGCGACAACTCCGTCGGCCGCTAGTTGCGTGTTGCGGTCGAGCGTGAGTTTATCGTTGGCGAGAGTGGCCCGGGCTTCGTCCAGATTGTGCTGCGCTTCGTCGATCTCCTGCGGTCGCGAGCCGTTTTGAAGTTCTTCGAGATAGGCTTTTGCATTCTGGGTTGCGCCGCGCGCCTGGTCATACTGTGCGCGAAATTCCTGGTCCTCAAGACGCACCAGCACTTGTCCTTCTTTTACCTTGTCGCCTTTTTCGACTCCAATCCAGGCAACACGGCCGGTCACTTTGGAGTTCACGTTAATTTTGTGATGGGCAACGATGTATCCGCTGGCGGAAAGAACGATGCCGCCTATGTCCGAGCTCTGGGCGGTCGCGCGCGTGACCTGTACCTCTGCATCGTCGGGCGCGAGCGCTCGATATGCGAGAGCGAAAATTCCCAGCAGCACCACGATCGCGATTCCACCTACGATAAAACGCTTCGCCCAATTGGGCGCATCGCCAGTGGGCGCGGAACGGTCAATGCGCAGGCCCTTTAGTTCCTCGTGTTTTGCGTCAATCGGCATATCTTAGGTGTTTCCTTGACTCCACCATGGTCGTCGGATTAGTCGCGCAGCGCCGTCAGAATATCTTTTCGCGCGGCGTGCCAGGCCGGGGCAATTCCGCCAAATAATCCCATGATCACGGCGAACATGATCGCAACTCCGACCACAAAGGGCGTCATCCGCAGACTGAAAACCACTTCGCTAAATGTAACCGCATTCGATGTGCCCGTTGTCATGCCGTTAAAGGGCAGCATCAGAATAATTCCGACCGCTGCGCCGATGAGCGACAGAACAATCGACTCGAATACAAAAGACGTGAGGATGCTGGGCCGGGAGAATCCGATGACGCGAAGCGTGGCGATCTCGCGCGAGCGATAAGCGACCGCCGCATACATGGTATTCATGGCCGCGAAACTCGATCCGATCGCCATAATGATCGCTACCACCCATCCGATATATTTGATGGGGGCGCCCGACCGCGTCTGCTTGGCGTAGTAGTCAGTTTCAAGCATGCCCTCAAGCTTCAGGCGCTGATCATCGCTGACGCGGTTCTTCAAGGCGTCCGCGCTAACTGGGTCGGTGGCACGCAAGTACGCCGAGGAAAATCCGCCCTGCCGGTCGAAGTCGGACGCCATTTGGTTCACGTCTCCCCAAACTTCAGACTCGTAAGCCGAGCCTCCTGCGTCGAAGACTCCCACCACGGTCCACGGCCCCTTGCCGAATTGCATGGTGTCACCGATGTTGGCGTGGGCAAAACGCTTTTGAATCGATTGGCTGACGACGACTTCGCGCTGCCCGGGAGTGAACCAGCGACCCTCCGCAAGCTTCACCTTCGGACGAAGCTCGAGCCCGTCTGGCATCATGCCACGCACGGTAACGTTGACTTCACCCGTGCCATCCTTGCGCGGCAGCACGATCACGACAACCCACTCACCGGAAGCCATAGGCTCGCCGTGACTGTCTTTCTCGATTCCGGGAAGATTCTTGAGCGTGGGAAATAACGAGGCGTCGAAGCCTCCGGAAAGTTCGGCTTCCGATCCCTTACGCAGCACGAGAACGTTCTTGGCGTCGCCGCTGGTGACGAAGGCGCGGTCCAGGCCGGCAAGCAGCGCCATCAGAAAAATTGCGGTCGTGACTGTCAGCGCGATGCCCAGCGATGTCATCGCTGTAAGCCCTTTGCGCAATTTCAGGTTCCGGATGTTATAGCGAAACGGTATGGCCATAAGTTTGAGTCTCGGCTAGCCGATGTGACGCAACCCCTCTACAATATTCATGCGCGATGCATTGTAAGCCGGTAGACATGCGCTGACGAATCCCACAAACGCGGCGACCGTCAGCGCGGCAGCCATGGTCGGAATGGTGATGGCCAAACCGCCCGGCATTCCGATCGCCGCCGGCGAATGTATCAGCAACTGCACCGCGCCTTGTGCCGCGATAATACCCAGGATTCCGCCGGCCAGCGACAATGCCACGGCCTCTCCGACAAATAGCGACAGTACCGTCTGAGCGGTGAAGCCCAGGGTTTTCAACATGGCAACTTCGCGGGTACGGCCGCGAATTGACATCGCCATGGTGTTCGCGGAGACGAGCAAAATCGCGAAAACCACAGCGCCGCAGATGCTCAAAATAAATGCCTTCACGTTGCCTAAAGTGGCCACGAACGAAAGTTGAAAGGCGTGCTCCGTCTCGGTCTTAGTGGGCGCGGGCGCGCTGTGAAACATGTCGTCAATCGTGCTCCCGACGCGCGCCACATCGTCCGCCGAAGCCACCCGCGTATCGTAGAATCCCGCTTGTCCCTTGAACCAAGCCACGCCTTCTTCGAGATACTTATAGTTAAAGTACAAGGTATTCTGCGGTGGATCGCGATGATAAATTGCACGAATCGTGAGTTCGGGATCGAGCGGGAAAATCGATCCCTTTAAAGTGATCTTGTCACCGATCTTCCATCCATATTTCCTGGCCAAGGTCTCGTCGACCATCGCACCCGCGCGATCGCGGACCCAATTCTGAGCTTGATCGGGTGGAACAATCTTGTCGGCGGCGACCTTCAAATACTCTTCCGGATCAGTCGCCATCTGCGCGAAGAAATTCTCCGCCTTGTCGTCTTTATAGATGCCGCCAAACCATGTCATCGGAACAACCGCTACAACGCCGGGGATGCTGCGAATCTTTTCCCGGTAATACCCGGGCAAAAAAAATGCCAGCGAAACACGGTGCCGCGTGATGACGCGCTTGGCGGCATCCGGCGCTCCCTGATCGATGTAAAACGTGCGCCAGATCGTCATCATGAGCGTCAGCAGCAACAGAGAGAACGCAATGCTCAATACAGTGAGCGTGCTGCGGCGCTTGTTGCGAAACGCGTTCCTCACGATGAAACTACTCAGCGTCATAAATTCCTAACCGATGTGGCGCAGACCCTCTACGATGTTCACCTGCGAAGCGTGATAGGACGGAATGATCGAGCTCAAGAATCCGACCAACCCCGCCACAATCATCGAGACCACCATGATGTAAGGGGTCACGATGATGGGGAAGAACCCGCCCGCCTGCGGCGAGTGGGTGAACAGGTAAACCAGTAAATATCCGCCAATCGCCCCCAGGATTCCCCCCACAATAGAAAGCGCGACCGCTTCACCGACGAATAACGCGAGCACGGTCTGACGGGTGAAGCCGAGCGTCTTGAGAACCGCTACTTCCCGCGTGCGTTCGCGAATCGACATGGCCATGGTGTTGGCGGAAACCAACAACGTCGCGAATACCACGGCGGAACAGATGCTGAGAATGAACGCCTTCACATTCCCCAGCATGGCCACAAACTCCAGTCCGAACGCCTTCTCCGTCTCGGTTTTCGTCGGTTGCGGCGAATTGTGGAAAGTGTCATCCACGGTGGCCGCGATCTTGGTCACATCCTGCGGAGAATCGGCCAGGATTCCAAACGTCCCAGCAGTCCCTTTGAACCACGAGACAGCCTCCTCCACGTATTTTGAGTTGAAGTAGACTGCCTGGTCGTCCGGCTTCGAGCTGAATATCCCGCGAATATTTAACTCGAGGTCCACGGGATAGATCGTCCCCTTCAAGACGATACGGTCGCCCACTTTCCATTTAAATTTCTTTGCGAGCGTGTCATCGACGATCACTCCCTGACGGTCACGTTGCCAGTCCTCAAGCTCTTTCGGTGAAATCGTCATGTCACGGTAGACTTTGAAGAACTCCTCCGGATCGGTCCCAAACTGCGCGAAAAAGTTCTCCGGCTTATCGTCTTTATAGAGGCCGCCAAACCACGACACCGGCACCACGGCAGCGACCCCCGGCATGGAACGGATTTTCTCCCGGTAATAAATGGGTAATGCGAACGTCAGGGAGACCTTATGCCGGGTGATGAGCCTCTCGTTAGATTCGGCGCTGCCGTCGTTCATGTAAAAGCTGCGCCAGAGCGTCATCATCAGAGTCAGCAAAAGCAGCGAAAACGCGATACTAAGAACGGTAAGAATACTGCGGCGCTTATTGCGAAATGCGTTCTTGCCGACAAACCGGGTCAGGGTCATGGACGAACTCCTTGAGAGGACGCAACGGTAAAGTGCCCCAGCACTGATTTTCCTTCAAGCATAGCTGATCGTCCTCTGGTCAACAACCCGGCGGGTACATGTTCAATATTCGCCGAAACGGTGTCGGCCGAGCCAGTGGAGATCGTCATCCGGCTTGAGTGACAAATGTCATGCAAGCTCTATAATTCTCTGTCCTTTATTAAACGATTCAGCATGAAAAAGGTCATACGAAAACTTCGCGATCGCATCGTTTCGAGTAAGATGGGCGGTTGAAAATGTTTGCGCACTGGTAATCTCGCAAAGCAATTCTTGCATCGGATGGCGAGCGGTTGCTCTTCGCCAGCGCATAGCGGAGGACCATGATCCAGACTGCGGTGCACGTTACCCACAAAACACTAACCAGCGTTGATCTCGGCATTATCGGTGTCTATTTCCTGATTATTTTCGGGATTGGCCTCTACTTCGCGCGCAAAGGCCGCACTTCCACAGATTATTTTCTGGCCAGCCGCAACGTGGGATGGTTTGCGATTGGCGCCTCTCTTTTCGTTTCCAACATTTCAACTGAGCACTTCATCGGACTCGCCGGATCGGGAGCCAGTTCCGGTCTGGCCGTGGGACACTTTGAGTGGTGGGCTTGTCTGATCCTTCTAGTTCTAGGGTGGGTCTTCGTGCCGTTCTACCTGCGCTCAAACGTTTTTACCATGCCAGAGTTTCTAGAGCGCCGCTTCAGCCGTTCGTGCGCGGTGTATCTCGCGGGGATTTCAATCCTCGCCTACGTCTTCACCAAAATCTCCGTCCACCTTTACGCGGCCGCGATCGTGCTCGAGCGAGTCGTCGGATGGAGCCCGCTGACCGCGGCAGTTGTTTTGGTAGTCGCCACCGGCATTTACACGGTGATGGGTGGCTTGGCTGCCGTGATCTACACCGACCTGGTGCAGACCCTGATTCTGATTGCGGGCGCCGTCATTTTGACTGGGATTGGACTTCATCGCGTAGGAGGTTTCACCGCGCTGCGGGCTGCGGTCCCGAGCAGTTACTTCCATATGATTAAACCGGTGAGCGATCCCGATTTCCCCTGGACGGGAATTTTCTTCGGAGCGCCGATTCTGGGCATCTGGTACTGGTGCACCGATCAAGTGATCGTGCAACGGGTGCTCTCCGCGAAGGACGAAGGCCACGCCAAGGCGGCGACTATTTTTGCCGGGTTCCTAAAAATCCTGCCGGTCTTTATTCTTGTGCTGCCCGGAATGATTGCACTGGCGCTGTTCCGCGACCTGTTCAAGTTCGGGCCGAATGGCCAGGTTTTGAACGGGGACATCGCCTATCCCACACTGATTGTGAACCTGCTACCACCGGGCCTGGTCGGACTAATGATTGCAGCGCTGCTGGCGGCACTCATGGGGGCGATGAGTTCGGTGTTCAACTCGGCATCGACGCTAGTGACCCTGGACTTTTACAAGAAAATCCGTCCCGCGGCCAGCGAAGCCCGTCTGGTGAACATGGGCCGGATTGCGACCGTAGGCATGGTGGTGCTGGGATTGCTATGGGTGCCTTTCATTCACCTGATCAGCAGCCAGCTCTACATTTACTTACAGAGCGTGCAGGCATACATCAGTCCACCGATAGCCTCATGTTTCATTCTTGGAATTTTGTGGCCGCGGATGAACGCGCAAGGCGCTATCTCGTCTCTTCTTACCGGTTTCGTATTGGGCGCGGTGCGCTTTGTACTGGAGATTATGGATCGCGGTGCGGGCGGGCGGTTTGGCAACGTCTTCATTCGTGGTTTGATCGACCTCAATTTCCTTCATTACGCCATCGTAATGTTTGTGATCTGCTCGCTGGTGCTGATCGGAGTAAGCCTGATGACGCCCGCGCCGGAACGAAAGAAGTTGGCAGGTCTTACGTTCGCCACGGTCGGCGAAAAAATGGATGTAACGCTGGTCGGTACCGCGGATCGTCGCAAGCCGGCTGCTGAAACGGTTTTCGAGAACCGACTTAACATCGCGTTCAGCGTGGCTCTGCTGTTGACCGTAATCGGATTGTGGATACATTTTCGGTAGTTTATGGCGCGGATCAGGATTTTGCGGCCGAATGTGTCCCAGCAAGAGGCCGTCGAATTGTTGTGCCCTGCCGGACCCTCCGGTTATCTGCGCGACAAGGTTTTCGGGCGCCTGCAGTCGGTGGCGGAGTTCTATGTTCCCTTCCGCTTGTTTCAAGTGGAGATTTTCAATCGGGGCATCAGCCAACAGCGCATTTTCGCACTCGACGTGGTAGTTGGATCACTTGACCTCTATGAATTTGAAACGCTCCCGGCAGCGCATGACATTGATTACGTCTCCACCCGCAACTACGCGGAGGCAATGCTCCCCGACGAACAAGCTGCTGAGATTCTGATTTTGAAGGTCCAGCGCATTCTATATTTGCGAGGTTTTTTCCGCCTGAGAAATTTGCGGATTTCAGCTGCGGCGGTACCGGGAGATTTTCATATTCCGTACTGGATCGGATTCCGCGGCCATGGTGCGCGAGCCAGAGTCGTGGCATTCGACGCTTTGCGGAGGCGCGCCGAAGGCGCGAAAGTAAAGGGCCTGGTCTGTGACTGGCTCAATGCGGTCCACGCCGGGAACTGACAGCCCCGGCCCGTAAGTTACTAAAGACGAGACACTTCCTCAGCTTACCTTCGTAACTCCACCATCCGCCCGGCAGAAGCTATTCTTAGCTCGTCCCTCCCTTGGGCAGACGGCGTTTTTCTACGGGAGAACGGCTCTTCGCCTTCATGAGGCTAGCAAGCAATGTCGAATAAAATTGGCCGCTTCGAAATCGTAAGCGAAATTACTCATTCCGACCGTGGTTCCATTTACAAAGCAACCGATACGGAGAGTGGGAAAACCGTCACGCTGAAAACGCTCCGGTTGGATGTTCTTGGAGAACAGGCGCCGGCTTTGGTCGCGACCATGCTACAAGAGGCCGAAGCCAGCAAAGTCTTGAATAGCCCGAACATCGCGCTCCTTTATGGGGCCAGCGAAATCGACGGTGCGTTTTGCGCCGACCTGGAATACGTTCAGGGCAACAGCGTCGCCACCATGTTGGCCCGCAAAGAGGGATTTTCCATCTGGGACCTGATGGATATCGCCCGGCAAACCTGTCAGGGCCTCGACCACGCGGACGCAAAGAAGGTTGTTCACCATACGCTCGAGCCGGCGAAGATCATGGTCACATGGGACGGAACCGTCAAGGTGCTGGGCTTCGGGATCTCGACCATGAGCGCGTTTGCGGCCCAGGCCAGCGGCGTTCCGGCCGAAGTCCTTTACTATATGTCGCCCGAGCAGATTGCCGGAGACCCTCTCGACGGCCGTTCCAACATTTTTTCTCTGGGTGCCATTCTTTACGAAATGGTCACGGAACGTAAGGCGTTCAATGGGGAAGACGCCGACCAGGTTCGGCAAGCCATTCAAGGGGCCTCGCCTGTGTCTCCGGACCAGGTGAACCGCAAGCTCCACCCGGCACTGAGCCAGCTCATTATGAAGGCACTCGCCAAGAATCCGGACGAGCGCTATGCCACTGGCCAGGATCTGGTAAATGATTTGGAACGCTGCAAAGAAAGCACGACGAAAGCCGCCGCCAAGACTCCCGCGAAAATCGGAGTGTCGAAGCCGCCTTCCGGGATTGCACAGCCTACAAGATTGGGAGCGTCGGCCCCCGGCACGGCAGCTCCAAGGCAAACCGCCCCGGCCCAGCAAGCACCCATCACAGCACCGGCGGCAAAAGCGTCGATGCCCGCTCCGGTGCAGACGCCGGAGACCCGCGTAGCCGCCAAGGCAGCAGCTGCGGGAGCGAGTTCTACGGGTGCGGCCGAAGTGCAAACATTCCAGGTGCAAGCCGCGGAATCGCCTGCCGCCATTTCGACGGGTCAAGCCATCGAGCCGGAATTAATGGCCTCGGCTGCGGTCGATGAGCCGGCCGTTCAGACACCCAAGACCGCCTTCGATCCGATGATGGACGAAAGCCGCCAAACCTCGGGTCCCGCCAGCCGCAGTTTCTCAGAAATCGATGAACTTCCCCCGCTGAAGGAAGTGCGCATTACGACGCCTGCGCCAGCCGCTCCGCAGAACGAGCCGGAACCATCCGTACAAGCTGTCGTCTTCAACAAGAAGGAACCCGAAAAGCCCAGGATCCAGCCACGCGAAGCAGCGAAGAAGGCGATGAAGGAGATCAAAAAGACTCCGCCGCAGCTCTTCATTTATTCCATCGCCGCAGCCGTCGTCGTCATTTTGGCCATTGTTGGAATGATCGCGTATCACATTCACTCCGAGAACGCTGACGAAGACACCCCGCCAGCTGCAACGCCGGCGGAATCGACGCAAACTGCGAACGCGGCTCCGGTACAAGCGTCGGCACCTGCGACGGCGGCCGTTCCGGTTCAGGCAACCTCGGAAGCCTCAACCCAAGACGCGGCCCCGGTCTCTGTGAAACCCAGGTACACAGCTGCGGGCAAGAAGAAGCAAAAGATTCAGGCTCCAGTCGCCGCCGTGGTCGTGCCCGGACAGTTGAGCGTGAGTTCAACTCCGGCGGGCGCGCAAATTCAGGTTGACGGACAAAGCAACGCGGCCTGGGTAACCCCGTATGACATATCCGGACTCTCGCCGGGCCAGCATTCCGTTGCCATCAGCAAGCCAGGCTTCGCCACCGATACTCGTACCATTGATGTGGCCTCGGGCAGCAAGTCGTTCGTCAGCATCCAACTGGCACAACTCGCCGCGACCGTTACCATTACCAGCGATCCGACCGGCGCTGAAGTTTGGATGGATGGCCGGGACACCGGCAAGGCCACTCCGGCGCAGATTTCCGTCGACAAGCCGGGAAGCCACAGTTTCATCTTTAAGAAACAGGGTTACCTCGATGAGACCACTTCCGCGAACCTGCAAGTCGGGCAGGTCTCTCATCTGACGCCTACCCTGCGCGCCCTGGGCAGCACCGATGACATCCGTATGGGTGGCAAGTTCAAGAAAATGTTTGGAGGCAGTGACACCGCGGGCATGGGCTCGATTGCCGTGAAAACTCAGCCCAAAGGAGCGCAGATCGCGGTCAACAATCGAATCCTCGACAAGCCCTCACCCGCCGAGTTCTACCTTAATCCAGGAAACTATGTTGTCGACATCACCCTCTCCGGATTCCAGAGCATTCACCGCGTGGTTACGGTGGATAAGAGCGGTAAGGTCGTGATCGACGAGATCATGAACCGGGAATAAATTTCGCAATCGACTCAATCGGCCCGCCTCTGGTTTTTGGGGCGGGTTTTCGTTTGCGGATTTTCGCTTCCAAGCGCGCCATCCATCAGAAAACCCGTCACTCGACTGGGTGATGGTTGTCACAGAGCGGAGTTTACTCATCCGATACAACCATAGTCACGGTGTGAGGCGCTGTGGCGCACGATTTACCCAAATCGCGGCACGTTGATCTTTGGCAGGCCCTGCACGAACTGGCGCCCTCTGCGGTCGATCCCAGCCAAAAGACGCTGTTCCTCCGCGGTGACGCCTGCCGTGGCATTTATATGGTGGAGGAAGGCCGCATCCGTCTGCTGCTGGCCCCGGAACGACCCAGCTCTGTAGCCTTTGAAATCGCTGGCCCCGGATCGGTCCTGGGTCTTGCGGAGACCCTGACTGGTGTGGATTACAAGCTCACAGCGGAAGCTCAGCTGGGAACTCGCGTGACCTATGTTGATCGCCAGCGCTTTCTGAATCGCCTCAGTGAGGATCAGCACTTTTGCCTGCAGGTTGTGCAATTGTTGAGCGAAGACTTGCACAGCCTCTACCATAGGGTTCGCACTCTTGTGCCTCAGTCCGGCCGCTCCCGGCCGGCTCGCGCGTAAACCACTAGATACGCCACCGGATTTACGCGCTGGACTTCCTGATTCCCAACTGAATGGAACCGCGCAGCATGCAAAGTGATAGACTTTTGAGTTTTCCTAAAGGAGGCTGGTATTCATGAATATTCAGCGCGTAGGAGTCATCGGCGCGGGCACTATGGGCAACGGAATCGCGCATGTGTTCGCGCGCAGCGGATTCCAGGTAGTTCTGTGCGATGTGGAACAGCGCTTCCTGGACCGCGGTCTCGAGACCATTGGCAAGAACCTGGACCGCGAAGTTGCGAAGAGCAAGATCTCTGCTGCCGACAAAGCCGCAACCCTGGCGCGGATCTCGCCCGTCCTCGATCGCGGCAAACTGGCGGATTGCGACCTGGTAGTCGAGGCGGCGACGGAGAAGTTTGAAATCAAGACGGAAATTTTCCGTGACCTGGATCGCGTCTGCCGGCCGGAGATCATCCTGGCATCCAACACATCTTCCATCTCCATTACTAAGCTTGCGGCGCTGACTAAGCGTCCGGACAAAGTCATTGGCATGCACTTCTTCAATCCCGTGCCGGTAATGAAGCTGGTCGAAGTGATTCGCGGGCTCGCAACCTCGGCCGAAACTTTTCAAGCAGTGCGGGAGCTTTCCTTGAAACTGGAAAAGACTCCAGTCGAGGTAAACGACGCGCCCGGCTTCGTTTCCAATCGCGTGCTGATGCCGCTGCTGAATGAGGCCATGTTTGCCGTGATGGAGGGCGTCGCGACACCGGAGGCGGTCGACGAGGTTTTCAAACTGGGTATGGCGCACCCCATGGGCCCGCTGACGCTGGCAGACTTCATTGGACTGGATGTCTGTCTCGACATCATGCGCGTCATGCTCGATGGTCTAGGCGATCCCAAGTACCGGCCTTGCCCCTTACTGATCAAGATGGTCGACGCCGGCTGGCTGGGGCGAAAGAGCGGTAGAGGGTTCTACAAGTATTGATCACTTCGAATCGCGGTTCGTTGCAGCAAACCAATTACCCCTATGCCGGTCTACATCGCCATGCTTCGCGGAATCAATGTTGGCGGGCACAAGAAGGTGCCCATGAAGCAACTGCAGCAATCCGTGGAAACGCTGGGCTTCGAACAGGTCAAGACGTACATTCAAAGTGGAAACTTGATTTTCAAAACCAAGGGCTCGTCTTCCGACATCTGCCGCAAGATTGAGCGCAAGATACTCGACGATTTCGGGTTCGAGGTTCCGGTCGTATGCAGAACTCCAGCCGAGATGCTCGCCACCATCAAGAACAATCCCTTCTCCATGGAAAAAGGCTTCGACCTGGCCAAGCTCTTTGTTGCTTTTCTTTCTGGGTCGCCGGAAGCCGTCGCACTTAAGAAGCTCGATCCGCTGGTCACAAAACTGGACCGGTACCATTGTTGCGGCAAAGAGGTCTATCTTTACTGTCCCAGCGGGGCGTCTGAGACCAAGCTCACTAACAATGCGATCGAAAAAGCCCTGTTGCTGCGCGCTACATCGCGGAACTGGAACACGGTCAACAAACTTTACGAATTGTCTTGTGAGTATCAGTGACCGAAGTGGCCAATTCATCGGTCCCAGTCAGGTCCGCCGGCCGCCGCGACCGTGGCATCTACGTTCTCGGCGCTATCCTCGGAATCGCCGCCGGAATTCTTGACGTCACAATCGGAGACCTGCTACTTACCGCACTGTTTGTGCTTGCCTCCACCATGCTGCTTGCCGCACTCCGTCCCGATAGGCCGTGGCGATGGATCGTTACAGTCGCAGTATTTGTGCCGATTCTGCAAATGCTGGCCTACATGTTTCTCACCGTGAAGCCCTACCGCGCGCAGATCTACGAATCGTTCCTCGGCTTTCTGACCGGCATCGCCGGGGCCTACGGGGGCTCGGTGGTTCGTCGTGCCATCGACCAACTGTTTAAAAAATAGAAAGCGTCCGCACCCAAGTTTAAAGAAGAAGGCCCGAAAGGAAAGGTCCAAAAGCGACGACCAAAGGCCACCCAAAAGGTCGGGGCTACCCAAAAAGTTATCGCGTTTCCACAGCGGCAACGAGTATTCTGCGGCTATGGGAGTCTCTGTCTCGGTGCTGGCCAGTGGCAGCCGGGGAAACTGTGCCATCGTGCAAAGTTCGTCGACACGCATCCTCGTCGATGTGGGGATCTCCTGTCGCGAAACCTTCAAGCGCATGAAGGCCAATGGTGACGATCCGCACTCTCTTTCCGCCATCGTCATTACGCATGAACACTCCGACCACGTTTACGGATTGCTGGTGCTGGCCAAGAAACTGAACATCCCTCTTTATATGACGGCGGCCACCCATCGCGCCTGGGCACGCTCGGTGCGCGACGCGACCGGCGAGCCTCCACAGGTGTCGAAATTGGAATTCTTTTCTTCTGGGCACCGCTTCCAGATCGGCGATATCGACGTCACGCCTTTCACCATTCCGCACGATGCGGCCGACCCCGTCGGTTTCACCTTTCGCACCGAAGGCGTCAAAGTCGCCGTGGCTACCGACCTGGGCTACATGCCGCCCAGCGTCTGCGATCAGTTGCGCGGCTGCGATGTGCTGGTCCTCGAATCCAATCACGATCTGGAAATGCTGCGCGTCGGGCCTTACCCGTGGTCGGTCAAACAGCGTGTCATGAGCCGCGTCGGGCATCTCTCGAACACCGCCCTCGCGGAATTTTTCTGCAACGTCTATGATGGACACGCAGCCTATATCGTGCTCGCGCACCTGTCCGAGCAGAATAATCACCCGGAACTGGCCCGGGCCGCTGCGGAAAAAGCCTTGGAAGAGCGCCGTACGTTATTGTTCAACAAGGTTATGTTGGCCGGGCAGGCGCAGATAATGCAACCAATCCGCCTGTAAGTAGATCAGTACCCGTATATGAGTCAGTGCGCCGATCCCATCGTGGGCAAAATCCTGGCCGGGTGGCGCTATGACATTTCCGGCCTGGCCCCGGAGATGCGCGGCGATTACGAATATCACTTCATCGCTTGCGAACGCTGCCGTACCCATCAGCGCATTCATCGCTCCATTGACATTGGCCTGATTGCGCTGGCCTCGGTGTCGGCGGGAGTTTTTCTGCTTGCCTTTGGAGTGATCCGTCACCTGGGACCGCGCCACGCTTTCTGGATGGAAATTGCCGCCTTGGCCGGATTTGCCTTGTCCGCGCTGATCTGGCTGATTGTCGCGGTGGCCACGCCCGCCCCCATGGCCGTCGTCGATGCCGCCCGGCTGGGTGCACGCCACGTTCATGATCGTCTGCCCCAGGAAATTCGCGAGCGCCTTCCGGAAGAACTGCGCTTGAAGATCACCGGGTCGTAGGCCTGATCGCTTGCCTATTCGTTTAGTGTTTCTTGGAAACCCACTCCACACATTGCCGGAATTGCCCACCGCCCGTAGAATTGAAGCTGCAGCTGTTCACGTGTAGGCCCGTAGCTCAGTCTGGTTAGAGCGCTTCCTTGACACGGAAGAGGTCGATGGTTCGAGTCCATTCGGGCCTACCAATTAAAGTTGCTGCTCCATCGACTGCCGGTGTCGCGGTTTTCTTGACCGCAGAGCCGCAAGTTTTCCGTCGATTCCAAGGTTCGCGACCTCTTTTATCCCGCGCTTGCTCCCGCCGCACTTTCACCAGCCTCATGGCCAAAAATCGCATACCCCGACCGGGCCGCTCGCCTGCATAAAAAAAGACCCCGGCCGAAGCCAGGGTCTTCAGAAAATCAGTCTTTGGATCTCTCTTACTGTACCGTCACGTTTACCGGAGCTGATGGAATGCCGTTGGCTACGACGACCAGCGTGCTGGCACCCGTCTCCGTGCCCTTGGAAACATCGAAGTTCGTGGAAACGACCTTCGTCCCGGTAGCAATGCCCATCGTGCTGTGATCGTGCGTCCTGGCATAGAAGACGTGTCCCGACGCCGTATTGGTGATGCGTACCAGCGGATAGCTGGTGGCCATCTGTCCATCGTCGCCGTAGGCTGCGCCGGCATCGAGTCCGTTGAACTGGGTCCCGGAAATCTGGTAGGTCGTGCCGCGGGTGACCGTGGTAGGAGCGGTCGTAATGGTTGGCTGCCACGACGACTGGTAAGTCCCCTTGGCGTTGTAGACCTCTACGTCGATGGTGGTGCCGTCGGCTACGGCGAATAGCACCTGTCCGGTTGGAAGAACGAGCATTCTTCCGTTGTATGACGTGGCGCCGGGGTTACCGGTCGAAGGGGCGTTAATGAACTTCGTCCCATCGAATTCGTAGAAAGTCACCGGAGAGTTAAAGACTCCAGGGCTCACATCAACCAGTACGTTGCCATCGGGCAGCACGGCCGCAGGAGCGTCCGCCATGTCGTTTCCGTTAGGGAAATCCGGACCTTCTACCCATTTTCCGGGCTGCTTGGGCTTGGCGGGAGGAGTATAGATTGCGGTATGACCCGCGCCCCCGCCGTTTGCACCCATGGCGAAAAGCGTGCCTTGGGGACGCAGCAATTCTGGGCCAGTCTCTTCTTCTGCATTCTCCGACAAAGACTGGATAGTGTTGCCGGCGTTGATCCACTTGCCCTTGTAGTATTTTTCCGCGTTCGGGGTGTCCTGGGTATCGACGGTGATGACGGTGCCGTCGGGCAGCAACGCCCATCCTTCTTCAGCGAAGGTGTCCGCCTTCCCTGAGCCGGTCGGGGACCATGTCATCTTTTTTTCATCGAAGAGAGCGCTGGCCGTGGTTTCATTCTGTCCGAGCATGAAGGTCAGATTCGGAAGCACGATGCCCGGAGAGTCGCCGATGTCGCCCCATCCGGAGGGGGGATTGACTGGCTTCCATTTGTTCTTGACGGGATCGTAGATGGCGCCGAGGGTGGTTTCCGCGCCCTGGCAGAAGTTGTACTCGCCGCCTTCGACGATCATCTTCCCGTCGGCAAGCACCGCCGAAGCGAAGTATAGCGGGCCATAGCCGGATGACATCGACGCCAGCTTCGACCACTTGCCGTTGGCGTAGCTGCCAGTGTTGTCCGGCGTAAGGCGCCACCAATTTGCAGTGCAGTACTCGTGCATCGCAACGGTGCCGTCGGTAAGTTGTAAGGCGGTATCGGTTTGGAAGGTGGGTTGATGTTTGAGCTTTGTCCAGGTTTGCGCATTGGCAACTCCGGCCGATACCGCCAGCAGCAGAATTGCCACACTGAGAGAACGCACTGATTTCATATCGGTTTTCCTCACATGGTTGCTTGTTGATTAAGGCGGGAGCGCGAGCGGACCTTCAGCAACCCCAAGGCCAGCGATATTACTTCGAGTACGCGCTGTGTGTATAGAGAAAAAGTTCTCCTAACTTTTATCTCAGGCGTCACTAGGGATATGCCCGGGTTCGACACCCCAAAATTCCCAAAAGAGGGCGACGTTTGAGTTCGGGACGCGTCGGCACATACAATGAACCCCTTAATCCCTAGCAAACAGGATCCTCGAAATGCACAGTCCGGGTAACGGAAGCGCTGGGAAGACAATCTATGTCACGCGGACAGGTTTGCCCCTGTCGTTCAACCTGGATTGGCCGTTTCACAAATCCACCTCGGGCGCGGACTTCCACGTGTTGCACGCCGACATTGTGCTGGAAGATTCTCCCGAACTGCACTCGCGGGTGGCTGTCAATGTTTCAGCGACCGTGCGCGAGGTGATGGCGTCGCTCGAACCGAAAGATGCCGAAGCCCCAGTGCTCAACTCCTTGCGTAAGGAAGTGGACAGGCATCAACTCGAGTTCTTGAAATCCGGCAAGCTCGTGCCGGTGAATTTTTCCAGCCGCCACTGGGACTTCAAGCGGAGCAAGTGGGTTTTCGGTACGGCGACCGACGAAGTCATAGCCTCGCTGCTTATGCGGAAGGTCTACTGGCAGGCGAAAGTCGCCGGGGGAAAAGCCTGGCTCGGCGATCCGACGGAAGCGATGTATATGGAGACCACCGTGGCGCACGTTCTTGAGATCGCACGGAACCTGGAAGCACGGGCCTTGATTAGGCTGCAAGACGAGCGAGCGGAGCCAACTGTGGCGCTGATGGCGCAAGCAGAGAAGATAGAAGCGGACCGTCGCGCAGCAGAACAAGACTTGGAGAAAAAACACGCATTCGAGCGCGCCTAGCCTAATCCCGGCTACTCCGCCTTCATGGCGTCGATCAACTGATAGAGTTGGTCGCGGTCGACCACTTCCACGAACGGCTTACCCTGGGTCTTGTTGCTGACCACATAAATCGTCGGGGTATGCTCAATCGGGATGCCCTTGCCCAAGTCGCGATCGTCGGTGACTTCCTTGGCAAACTTACCTTGAGGATCGACCACAAACGGCAGATCGACCTTGTGCTCGGCAGCGAATTTCTCCGAGTAAGCTCGGAGATTGGTTTTCGTGATCTCGGGCTGGTGCTCGAAGGTGAAAGCGCGATACTGGTTGCCCAAAATCTTGGAGCGCGAATCAAAGTAGCGCGCATTGACCGCGGCGTCGAAAGACCACTCGTGGAAGGGCAGCGGAAAGTCATGAATGACCAGCGGAATCTTGTAAGTCTTCGCCGCCTCCTCCAGAAGCGGGCTGGCGCGCCGGCAATCCGGACACTCCAGGTCCTCAAAAACCACGATTGCGACCTGCGCGCCCTTGGGTGGACGAAGCACCGGATTCACCGGCTCCTGAGCGCGGGCGAAAGCTGCGAAAAGAGCGAAGACTAGGACAAGTGGCGCGAGTATCTGAGTTGGTTTCATGTTTGCAGATTCCAATTGGCGGAACTGGGATGTTCCGCAACTATGGCTTCTATGGTAACCGAAGCGGGGTCAGTGTGTCAGGACGAATCCGCAACGGGCAGCCTCAGTTCATGCGCAGGCGATAAGATGCCATCGTGTCTTCACGTGGCGGGTTACGGCAACTGGTTTTTGAGAAGCGATCTACTGCCCCTCCAGCAGAATCGGGTTCGCGCCGATCGCCACCGTGCTGGCCGCCTGGTGGACCGTGCCAGTCAGATCAATCCAATCTTTGTCGAATTGCGAGGGCACGTTGTAGTTCGTATTTCCGCACACTATCGGTACTGACATGGAGGAACAGTTCTGGCCATAACTGCTGTCCCACACCAGGCTGGCAGCGTGGCCGGCCGCATCGGTGAAGTCGCAGTTATAAATTGTGCCATTGACCTGACAAAACGGGTCATTGACCGGCGAAGCGTTGGTCAGCCAGTTGTAAGTCAGGATCCAGGCATTCGCCTCGGGCTGTTTGAGTTGGCCATTTTGGAAGTTGTAAAGCGCGCCAACCGTGCCGTAATCGTATCCGTACCAGAAATTTTCCGTGACTCCGGCCGACCAGAAGACCGAAAAATAGCGGGCAATAAATCCGGCCCGGGCATAGGCGTCGCTAGCCCAAATATTGCCCTGCACTGAGGTGTCGCCCCAGCTGCCTTCACCGTTCCACACAGGTTTCCCGGCCGCCATCCGGAAGACGGCAGGAAGCTGGGTTGCATAGCTCTCCGGCGTCGTGGTGGTCACATACAAGTGCACGTCGACCACGTCAATGGCGTTGAATCCAGCGCTGCCGGTGGTGCACAGGGCCTTGGGACTGTGATCGCAGTGCAGAAAATTCTCGATTTCGTCAACGTTGATTCCCGCGCTCGAAGGCGCCACCATCACCGCGTTGGGATCTACCGCCGCGGAAAGCCCAACCGTAAGCAGGACTTGCTCGCAGGTTTCTCCCGTCGACGTAATTTGCCCTTTGCCCGTAATGATGCAGCGCGTGTCTTCTGCCAGCCGCACTAGCTGGTTGTATGTACCCTCGTACGACCAGTTCGTCGTCGTATTCTCCAGCAACGACGACCGGCTCACTTCGTTCCAGATTTCCCAGTATTTGATGTGCGCGTGGCTCTGCATGTACGACGGATCATTGACTCGCAGGGCAATCGCCGCGACCCAGTTTCGCCAGATCTGGTCGGCCCCCGATCCATCCGCGTTGAGGTCTACAGGGGGATAACATGCTCCATGGAAAATCGCGCCCAGCGAAAAGTAAGCGCAATTGGGATTGTTCTGCTCCGGAGTAGTGACTGCCCAGGGCGGTGTCCTCGACAAGGCGTAGAAGACGTCATTCACATTGCCCTGTTTCACCTTCGCCAGCTCTGAGTCGAGATTGCTCCATTCAAAACAGGGGTCAGTCGGCCCACTGCTGGGCTGACAATTCTGCGCGATTTGTGGCCAGTTCGCGCCCGCGCTGTCCCAGCCCCTGAACTGGCCGTACGGTACCTGTAGCGGATAGCTGGTGAGTTCATTCACGTGCATTCCCCAGTACGTGCAGGGGATTCCTGGCCCGCCCGGGGTACATTTGCTGAAAGGGATTCCACCCGAGCCTTGCCCCGTCCCGCTCAGCGAGGCCACCGTGGGGGAGTTCGCCGCATTGCTGGTGAAAGACGCTGTGCCAGAGGACTGTCCTGCCGACGGCGGAGTGAACGTGATTACAAACTGGACATTCTGCCCCGGCGGAATCGTGACCGGGAACGATACCCCGCTCAGAGTAAACGCCGAATTGCTCGTAGTGCCCGAACTCACCGTCACGCTGGCGCCGGTCGCGCTCAGTTGCGCTGGCAGATTCGCGTACGATCCCACATCCACGCTGCCAAAATCAAAAGATGTAGGACTGATGACCAACTGTCCCGCGGGCGCGTTCGTCCCGTTCCCCGTCAACGGGATCGCCAAATTTGGGTCGGATGCATTGGAGGTCACGGAAATGCTTCCGCCCGCATTTCCCGCCGACTGCGGCGCGAAGCTTACGCCGAAAGTCACTTGCTGTCCCGGGCCCCAGCACCACCGGCGGCGTCAATCCACTCATACTGAAACCCGTCCCGGAGATCGCCGCTTGTGAAATCGTCACCGTCACCGATTGGCTAGAATTGGTCAGAGTTTCAGACGTCGCCTGATGATTGCCGACCTGTACATTCCCAAAACTAAGGCTGGATGGACTTGCAGTCAGCGCACCGGCCGTCAGTCCGTTCCCCGACAGCGGCACATTGATGTTCGGAGTGGACCCGTCGTTTACGATCGTCACGCTCCCGTTGCTATTTGAGGCCGACTGCGGTGTGAAGATGACAGTAAAGGGCTGTGTCTTTCCCGCCGCCAGACTTAATGGCAAGCTCAGCCCGGCAACGCTGTAACCCGTTCCCGTGGTGGTTGCCTGGGTAATAGTGACACTGGAACTGCTTGGGTTGGTGATCGACGCGGGCAGGCTCTGTTTGCTTCCAACCTGCACACTGCCAAAATTGACGTTTGCCGGGGCCACCGCGATCTGCCCAACTACGTTTTGCTGTTTGCCAGTATTGCCCGAGCTGCCACTACTGAAACCCGCGCATCCCAAGGTGTTCGCAAGGGCCAGTAGAACAACCAGCGTGGTCCAACGGGGGAAGCCCATATTTTTCATAAAGGTTTGGTTGTCCGGCCACACGGCCGTCTCCGGACCCAAGCCGTAGCCTAGGAGTCTGCGGCTCATCGAGGGCAGATAGCGAAAGGAGGGGGCATTCTCGACAAAGGGAGGAGTACTTTTGGTGGCCGAACTGCTTTCGGAAGGCGTCCTAAACAGGCCTAGGGACGCGGCTTTCGCCGCTTAGACCATTAGGATCAGCACCGGATTGGAAATTGGACAGTGCCCATCCGGCGGTTGGGACATGCCCTATCGAATGGTGCGATCTGAATTCAAAGACGAAAAAGTCGACGGATCAGACTGACCAGAATTCGCGGTTGCCTATTTCAGAAGCATGCAATTGAATCATGCTTCGGGTTGTTTCGGTGCAATCTCCCGAGAGTTTGTTCGGTGCAGCCCACAAGTATGCGAGAAGCGGAAGCGATTGCGGGCAAACCATCGATAGCCCGCATGCAGCAGAAAATTGAAGCCGGGAAGGCTGAAGATGGCGCAAAAAGGCCACGCCCACCAGATCCGGCGAGTGGCGTACAGATAAACGTCCCCGCCGTTGACCAATTGCCCGTCGCGTGTCACCAGCCGAATGTCGTCCAGCAGTTCATCCGACCGAAGTTTCAGCTCATCGGCGACCCAAGGCTCTTGCAATTCGGCGATAGCGATGTTTCGGCGGGACAGGGTTGGTCCCCAAAATTGCACCCAGCGGGAGCAGAATCCGCAGGAGCCGTCGTAGAGAATGCAGTCGGAGGATGGGCGCGCGGTTTGACCAGGGTCTCGCATAGCTAGAGCCTGCGTCCACGGTGCACCGTCACGGGCGATCCCTCGGCGAGAAAGACCGACGAAGGAGTTCCCTGGAAGATTGCAGCCAAGTCCACTCCATAAAGTTCTCTCGTGTCGCCCTCAAACCTGGATTGGCTGGCGTTCCAAACCTTCCACGGCGGATGTACGACATGGTATTCCATCGTGCCGCCATCGCGCTGCGCCGCATATCCCCAGTAGTGTTCGGAAATGAACTGCTGTTCGGACCCATCTTTAGGAAAAAGCGGTTCGCCTTTCACGGTGGCCATCACCCGGTTTTGGCCTGTGGTTGATCGCCACTCGTATTCGACGGAGAGCATCTCATCGTTTTCCGAATGAATTCGATGGCTCATCGGTAACGCCACGTAGTGTTCGTCGTAGAAGATGTTAGCAGCGGCCGCGATAGCGCGGCGGGGGACGATTTCTCGAATGAACACAACGCCTCTTCTCACTTCGCCATCGACCTCACGACGTACGTAAAAGCGCAGATTCACTTCCTCGAAGCTGCAATGAAATGGAAAGGAAATGCCGAAGACTCTTGTATTGAGGAACCGAAATCCGACCAGGCTGATGAAAACCTGGCCATTCCACTGGTCCAGTTCGGTGCCGCTCGGAACGTATTTCAGGAGCAGTTTGGGATCGACGGAATAATTCAGCATCACCAGGTGACGCCACTCCGCGGTCAAGAAGACGTTCTCCACATAGTCCAGATGCGCTGAATTCGCCGGGGATGCGGAACTCTGAAGTTGGTGTCGGACTTGCCCATCCGTGTACAGAACGCAGGAACAGTGCAACTCCCCGGTTGTTCCGTGGTTTCGGGCGTGGTAGCATCCTTAGTTTTGGCAGGCTGCTCGACGTTGGCCTATAGTCTGTTCTTAATTTCTGCCTATGGGCCCGCTGTGATTCGGTACGCAGATCCTGAAAACGCCGGGATGCAGTCCGGCGGGAGAGCTGAGGACGACCCTCCCTTCGAGATCTGATGCACTTCCTGCCAGCAGAAGGAGCCCACAGGTGAAGGTTTACGAAGGTGCAAATATCCGCAACATTGCCGTGGTTGGCCACGGTCATGCCGGTAAAACCACGCTGATCTCGGCCATGCTCTACACTTCCGGCGCTACCCAGCGCCTGGGCCGCGTCGATGACGGCTCAACCACCACCGATTATGACGAGGAAGAAATCGCCCGGAAGATGTCGATTTCGGCCAGCCTCGCTTACGTGGAGTGGGGCAAGACCAAAATCAATCTGATTGATACTCCCGGCTTCAACATGTTTGTGCACGAGGCCAAGATGGTGCTGCCGGTAGTGGACGCCGCCATCGTGGTGGTGGACGGAGTGGCTGGCGTGGAAGTCGTGACCCAGCGCGTGTGGAATGATTGCGACGAATACAAGACTCCCCGGCTGATCGTAGTGAATCGCATGGACCGCGACCGCGCTTCGGCGGAACGCGTCCTGGAATCGGTGACCACCGCTTTCGGCCGAAACGCGATCCCCATCGAACTTCCCATCGGCAGCGAGAAAAACCTTACCGGCGTCGTCGACCTGGTACGCATGAAGGCCTACACCTACGAGCTCGGCGGGAACGGGAAAGGAAAAGAAGTCGAGATCCCTGCGAATATGAAAGATCAGGCCCAGGAAGGTCACGAGAAGCTGATTGAACTGGTGGCCGAAGGCGACGACAAGCTGATGGAAGAATACTTCGAGAAGGGAACGCTTCCTGAAGAGGATCTGGTTCCCGCTTTGCACAATGCCATTCGCGAAGACAGAATTTTCCCCGTCATCTTCAGTTCGGGCCTGGGCAATATCGGCGCCGATCGGGTGATGGATTACATCGTCGACTACACACCAGCCCCGTCGGAGCACGAGTGGGTACAAGGAGAAGCGGTGGTATCCGGGAACGGCGAACCTCCCAAGCGCCACGAAACCGATGCGGAACCGGTTTCCTTATATGTGTTCAAGACCGTTTCAGATCCGTTCGCGGGCCGGATTTCCTACTTCAAAGTTTTTTCGGGCGTGGTCAAGAACGAAGCTTCATTGCAGAATTTTCGAAATAATACGCCAGAGAAGTTGGCGCATATCGGCATCATGCAGGGAAAAACTTCGGTTCCCATCAACGAATTGCACGCTGGCGACATTGGCGCAGTGCCCAAGCTGAAAGACGTTCTCACCGGCGATACTCTAGGCGATAAATCGGCGCCGATTCAGTATCCGCGAGTGAACTTGCCGGAACCGGCCATCACCTTTGCCATTGAACCCAAGAGCCGCGCCGACGAAGATAAGCTTGGGCCCAGCATCCACAAGCTGATGGAAGAGGACGCGATGCTGCGCTTCTTCCGCGATCCGCAGACCAAGGAATTTCTGATTGCGGGCACCGGCCAGCAGCATATTGAAGTCGTGGTCGCGAAAATGAAAAAGCGCTACCACGCCGAAGTAAACTTGAAAGCGCCCAAAGTACCGTATCGCGAGACCATTCGCGGCAAAGCCGATGTACAGGGACGTCACAAAAAGCAGACTGGCGGCCACGGCCAATACGGCGATTGCAAAATCAGAGTCGAGCCGCTGCCGCGCGGTGGCGAGTTCGAGTTCGTGAACGATATTTTCGGCGGCGCCATTCCGCGCAATTTTATTCCCGCGGTGGAGAAGGGAATTCGCGATGCCGCCGGACGCGGCTATCTGGCGGGGTTTCCCATGGTGGACTTCCGTGTCACTTTGTATGACGGCTCCTACCACGACGTGGATTCGAACGATCTCTCATTCCAGATGGCGGGTCGCATCGCCTTCAAAAAGGCAATGGAGACTGCGAAACCCACCCTGTTGGAACCGGTCATGCATGTGGAAATTACCATCCCGGATGAGTTTGCGGGCAGCATTATGGGCGATCTGAACAGCCGCCGCGGGCGCATACAGGGCATGGACAACAAGGCCGGCAATACGGTCGTGAAAGCCGAAGTGCCCATGGCCGAGATGCTGACCTACGGCGTCGATTTGACCGCCATGACCCAGGGACGCGGCAGCTTCAACATGGAAATGCACCACTACGATGCGGTACCGGCGCTCCTCCAGGAGAAGATTGTCGAGAAGGCGAAAGCAGCGCGAGGGGCTGTGGTGGAAGAAGAAGAGTAGCAGGGATTATCTGAGACTTACCCCAACAATTTTCAAACGTTTCGGCATCGTGAAACTTTTGGCGATCATAAGATTCGCCCACCGCGGCCTTAGGCCGTCTTTAGCCCCACCGCCTTTGCCAGCTTGGCCTGCCTCTCATCGAATGTCCAGAATCGCTCTGCCTTGAGCTCCAGAGCACTGGCCACATGCAGACTGTCGAGCATTCTCACGCCCAGCTTCGCGCCATAGCGGCGGGCGAGATCGGCGCTTCGCTCGAAGGCTCGCTCCGGCATTGAGCTTTCGCGCCAAATGTTCGCGGTACGGTCACGACCAAGCTGATCGCATAGCTTCTCTGCAATCCCAACCGGGATTCTTCCGAAGAAGACTTGCTGTGAAAATGCGTGGAAGCACTCCGCGACATGCAAGGGCGTCAGCCAAAGATCCGGATGCGAATTAGCCAATTCCAGAGCCTCTGCCGAATGTGCGTCCTTCAAATACACGGACACGAAGAAACTGCTATCGGCATAAAATGTCACATGGAACCTCGCTCCCTAGGAATCGTGCGTTTACAAACACAGTCGAGTTACGATTCCCATTCCCGGTGCCGAAACCGTAGGAAATCATCCACGGCGTTCAGGACGCGGTCGCCGAAAATCTCTTGCTGGCGAGCGGCGAAATCGGGCCATTCTTTGGGCTGCTTGGGAGGCTCTGTCTCGGGCACGATGCGCGCGATCAGGCGGTCGCGCTCTCGCAGTTCCACTGTCTTGCCGGCGCGCAGCCACGCCTTGAGTTGTTTGGTGTCCCGAAGTTCGCGGATGTTGACGGATGGCACGGTACAAACGTGTCACATTATGTGACACATTGTCAAGTGGGATGATTTCTACTGCTGCGGAACCCCAATTTATCTGAAAACGGCGGAGCGACTGGGAAAAATTACTTGGATAACACCGACAGCGTCTCCCGAAATATCGCGTCGAATGATCCGCCCTTTCCGTTCCTGGTCACCGACAATACCGCCTTCTCGGCCGCCGCGCGCTGGTAACCCAGGTTGGTCAGCGCGGACATTACATCTTCCTCGACCGCGCTCATGGTGGGGATGGCGGGCATCTCCGGTGCGCCGGCAGCCGGCAATTTATCGCGCAGTTCAAGCACCATCCGCTCCGCTGTTTTCTTGCCGATGCCGGGAATTTTCGTTAGCCGCGCAATGTCGTTGCCGCGGATGGCGCCGGCCATGTCGTCCGCCGGCATTCCGCTCAAAATCGTGATCGCCAGCTTGGGACCGATCCCGCTCACCCCGATCAGTTTCTCAAAAAGCAGTTTCTCCGCCGGACGCAAGAATCCGTAGAGGGCCAACACATCCTCGCGAACGTGCGTATGAATGTGCAGTGCAACTTCATTGCCCAGAGCCGGCAACTCGGAATAAGTGGGGACCGTAATCGTGACTTCATAGCCCACTCCGGCAGTTTCAATAATCGCCTGATTAGGATGTTTAGTGAGAAGCTTTCCGCGGATGTGGGCAATCATTTGGGTTGCTATGCCTCGAAGAGCGACCGCGGCAATTGAGGTTGACGAATAATAGACATCAATGTCCCGACGCGGAGTCCGGAATGATCAGGAACAGGGACCGTGATGGTGGAGTTCTGCACTTTCTTTTGCATGACTACGTGGCTGCCTCGTTGTCGCAGTTCCCGGAACCCGTGGCGAGAAAGAATGGCGCAAGCCTCTTTTCCAGACAGGACACGCAGCTTACCCAACCTCGACCTCTATCCGGGTCACGAACACTTCGGCATGACGCCGGCCCTGTATTTCGGTTTCATCCGCAGTTTCCAAAAACAGTTCGACTGCCTCCTGAAGATTGTTGCGGGTCGATTCAATGGTGTTGCCTTGGCTGGCTACGTCGAATTGTGGGCAAAGTCCTACGTAGCCGTCGCCCTCGCGTTCGATGATTGCGGTGAGTTGCTCGGTAGTTTTCATAGGCACCGTTATCGTGTAGCTATTCTAGAACAATGAACTCTGCTTCCGGTTCGGCGTAATCCCGAAGTGCTCGTAC
Organism: Terriglobales bacterium; assembly: GCA_963700175.1. Lineage (GTDB taxonomy): Bacteria > Acidobacteriota > Terriglobia > Terriglobales > Acidobacteriaceae > DASVWZ01. The sequence goes on along the minus strand of CAVOWN010000015.1, from coordinate 775,053 downwards.
GCAAGTTGCGTCGCCACGCGCCCCCGCGGAGTGCGGTTCAGAAAGCCAATCTGAATCAGAAACGGCTCGTAGATTTCTTCAATCGCATCCGCTTCTTCCGCCAGTGCGGCCGCCAAGGTATTCACTCCCACCGGACCACCCTGGTATTTTTCGATGATCGTCAGCAAAAGTTTCCGGTCCACTTCGTCGAATCCGTAACGATCGACTTCAAGCATCTGCAAAGCCGCCTGCGCCGTGGGCAGATCGATGTTGCCGCCGCCGCGCACCTGCGCATAGTCGCGGACCCGCCGCAGCAAGCGGTTCGCAATACGCGGCGTCCCGCGGGAGCGGCTGGCGATCTCCATTGCACCCTCACGATTGACTTCCACCCCAAGAATCTCGGCCGAGCGTTCAACGATCACACGCAAGTCCTCGTGGGTGTAGAACTCCAGCCGCAGCACAATTCCAAAACGCGACCGCAAGGGTGCAGAAAGCAACCCCGCGCGGGTGGTCGCCCCCACGAACGTGAACGGCTTAACGTCCATGGTATGCGTGCGCGCCGACGGGCCTTGCCCGATCATGATATCGAGCTTGTAATCTTCCAGCGCCGAGTAAAGAATCTCTTCCAACGCGGGTTGCAGCCGATGCACTTCGTCGATGAACAATACCTGCTTGTCGCGGACGTTGGTAAGGATCGCCGTCAGGTCCCCTTTAATTTGCAACGTCGGGCCGGAGGTCTGCTGAAACGCCGCGCCCAATTCATTGGCGATAATCGTTGCCAAAGTAGTCTTACCCAAGCCCGGCGGCCCATAGAGCAGAACGTGGTCCAGCGCCTCTCGGCGCGACTTGGCGGCCTCGATTGCAACCGCCAGATTTTCCTTTACCTTGGGCTGTCCAATGAACTCGATGAGCCGCTGCGGACGCAGCTTTAGCTCAAATGATGAGTCGTCCTCGACCGGCGCGGCAGAGACAATCCGCTCGCGTTCGGTCGGCACTTTGGGCGTATTTCGCAGCGTTGCCACGTCATGGCGATAGTAAAGCGAAAATCAGGCTAAAGCAATTAAAGGACTGGCAATATGGATAGGTATAAAATACTATATATTTATTCTATGCCTCTCAGTATAAAAAGCGAATCTACCGAACGTCTTGCCCGCCAAGTCGCGCAGGAGACGGGAGAATCCCTAACCCAGGCCATCGAACGCGCCCTCGAAGAACGATGGCAACGCCTCAAGAAACGTCGTCAAGCAGGACTCGTTGCTGAGAAGATCGACGACATCCTGCGCCGTGTCGATGCGCTTCCTACCCTCGATACTCGCCCCGACGACGAAATTCTTGGCTACGACGAGCATGGGATGCCGCGCTGATGGTCATCGACACCTCTGCGTTGCTAGCCATATTCCTTGCTGAACCCGAGCGTTCGATTTTCCTGAATTTAATTTTGGCCACCGAGAGCCGGCTCATTTCCGCGCCAAACGCGCTGGAGACCGGCATGGTGCTCGAGGCGCGTCGAGGTGAAGCGGCCGGACGAGAGTTCGATCTATTTCAGGTCCGCGCAGGTCTGGAAATTGTGGCCTTCGATGGCGATCAATTAGACCTCGCTCGGTCCGCATGGCGCCGATTCGGCAAGGGCCGTCATCCCGCGGGCCTTAACTTCGGCGACTGCTTTGCCTATGCTCTGGCTAGAACCACCGGCGAACCACTGCTGGCAAAAGGCGCGGATTTCGCCAAGACCGACATCGAACTCTGTCGGTAGCAAAATGCTCGGAAAGCCGACATCCTCGCGAGCGGACCAAACCACCACCTACTTCTCCCCCGTAGCCACTCCATCCTTAAACAAAAACCGTTTCACTTTCCAGGCGGGAAAGTCACCATCGTGGCGATGATTTGATGCTGTGCATCGAAGATGTAGTCGTAGCGGAAGACCTGGCTATCAGATTAAAGTTTCTCTTCGTCCTGCCGATCAGCAACAGGAGGAGCCATCAAAAATGGCCGATGGGAACTTGTTCAATATCCTGCCGATCAGCGACACCATGCCGTCCGCCCCCGCATCAGGCGGAACCCCGGAACCCGGCGCATTCGATTCCCCAGACCTTCCGGGGGACGTGCGTTGCGTATACGAGAAGATGCTCGATGGTATGTACGATGGTGTGTATTTTGTCGACCGTACACGCAGGATCACCTACTGGAACAAGAGCGCCGAACGGCTGACTGGATACACCGCGAGCGAAGCCGTGGGGCATCTCTGCTTCAGCAATTTTCTTGAGCACGTTTCAGAGGACGGACGCGCCCTTTGTCTGGACGGGTGCCCCTTGCAAGCTACCCTTAAGGACGGGCAACGACGCGAGGCCCATATATATTTGAAGCACAAAGCAGGCCACCGTGTCCCGGTGCAGGTCCGCGTCGCGCCCATCAACTCCGAAAGTGGTCAGATCGTCGGTGCCGTCGAAATTTTCAGTTGCGCGGTAGCAAAAGCCCAAACCGAACGGCGGGTCCATGAACTGGAGACCCTCGCCTTTCGCGATGGCCTCACCGGGCTGGCGAACCGCCGCTTCATCGAAGTAAGACTGGAGCAGGCCCTGCAAGACCAGCGGGAATTCGGCCGCCTTTTCGGTCTCCTCATGATCGACATCGATCATTTTAAAGAAGTCAATGACCAGTACGGGCATGATGCGGGAGACGCCGTATTGAAAACCGTCTCCCGTACCCTCGCCCTTACTCTTCGCCACGCAGACATCGCGGCGCGCTGGGGCGGAGAAGAGTTCATGGTGCTGCTGGCGGACTTGGATCCAGCCGTCTTATCCGGTATAGCCGAACGCTGCCGCAAGCTCATTGGTGCTTCCGTGGTAAAAGTCATGGGGTCATCGGTGCACGTCACAGTCTCGATTGGAGCCACCGCAATTCGCGACGGCGAGAACCCGCTGGCAGCCATCAAACGCGCCGACGAATTGCTCTATCGCAGCAAATCCCAGGGCCGCAACCAAACCACGGCGGACCCGATCGAGTCCAAGTAGCGCGTTTCCCCTCGGTTGCGGGCGCCAAGACCGGGAACTCGCCGCCAGTCAGTTCGCTTTCAGTTGCTTCCAGAGGTATCTTCTGAAAAGATACTGAAGGGTTCCCCATGTCACAGATAGGCAGCTATGCCCTCTTGCTCGCTCTGGCGTTGAGCGTCTATTCGTTCATCGCCGGAGTTCTGGGCCTTGTTGGCAAAGACAGCACGGCCGAACGGTTGAGCGAAACTGCACGCCGCGCCGGGATCGCCGTTTTTGCCGTCGTCTTCGTAGCTGCGGTCGTGCTCGTGGTCTCAGCTTTCCAGAACGATTTTTCCATCGCCTACATTTACCATCACAGCAACCGCGATCTTCCTCTTCCTTATAAATTCGCCACGCTCTGGTCGGGACAAGAAGGCTCGCTGCTGTTCTGGGCGCTGCTGCTTTCCGCTTATGGACTGGTGTTACGTCTCCGCTACAAAACCGACCCGCGCCTCTTCGCCCATGCTTCGGTCATCATCGCGGCGGTCCAGGTCTTCTTTTTGTTATTAGTGAACTTCGCCGCCCATCCTTTTGCCATCATGCAAGGCGAATTGCCTGCCGACGGGAGCGGACTCAACCCGCTGCTCCAGTATCCCGAGATGGTCATTCATCCGCCCATGCTTTATCTCGGATATGTCGGATTTACCGTGCCCTTCGCCTTCGCCTTGGGCGCGCTCATCATGCGGTATCCCGGCGAAAAATGGATCCACATCACCCGCCGCTGGACCATGGTGACCTGGGGCTTTCTGACCTGCGGAATCTTCCTCGGGGCCCACTGGGCCTATTCCGTCCTGGGCTGGGGCGGATATTGGGGCTGGGACCCGGTCGAAAATGCATCGCTCATGCCCTGGCTTACCGGCACCGCATTTCTGCACTCCGTCATGATGCAGGAAAAACGCGGCATGTTGAAGACCTGGAACATGTGGCTGATCTTTTCCACCTTCGGCCTCTCGATCTTCGGCACATTTCTGACCCGCAGCGGCGTCGTGAGCTCGGTCCACGCCTTTGCGCAGTCGTCGATCGGCGACTGGTTCGTCGCATTCCTCGCCCTGATCTTTGCCACTTGCACCTACTTCTACGTCAAGAATCGTTCGCACTTGCGCAGCGAACACAAGCTTGAGTCGCTAGTCTCGCGTGAATCGAGCTTCTTGTTCAACAACCTGTTACTGCTGGTGGCCTGCTTCACCGTTCTGTGGGGAACGCTTTTCCCCGTGCTTTCGGAGTGGGTGCAAGGAACCAAGGTTACCGTTGGACCGCCTTTTTTTAACCGCGTGAATATTCCTGTCGCGCTGCTGCTTTTATTGCTCACCGCTCTCGGTCCGCTGCTCGCATGGCGCAGGACCTCCATCGAAAGCATCGCCCGCAACTTCAAGTGGCCAGCCCTCGGAGCATTACTCATCGGCCTTATCCTCGTCGCCACGCCTGAAAGCTGGGGCGGACCCTTCGGTATGCGTCCGTGGAAAGACAGCAGCCAGTTTTATTCGCTGATGACCATCATTCTGTCGGCACTGGTGGCGTTCACCGTCGCTTCCGAATTCATTCGCGGCGGACGCGTCATCTCGCGCCACACCGGCCAGGGAATCTTCGGATCGATGCTGCACTTGGCCCATCGCAACACCCGCCGTTACGGCGGATACATTGTCCACTTCGGCGTAATCGTCATCATGATTGGCTTCGCCGGCTCCGCCTTCAATCAAGATAAAGAGCAGGAAATGGGCTTCGGCGACCGGATGAGTATCGGTCACTACACTCTCGTCTGCCGCTCCTTCACCCAGGACGACAATCCCAATTACGAGAGCGAATGGGCGGTAATCGACGTCTTCAAGGGCGGCAAGCAAGTCGATACGCTTTATCCGGAACGCCGCTTCTACCATGCCAGCCAGCAGACTTCCACCATGCCGCGCGTCCGCTCCACTGCGCAAGAGGATCTCTATCTGGTTTACGAAGGCCAGAATCAGGACACCGGTAAGCCCATCCTAAAGGCCCATCTCAACCCGCTGGTGACCTGGATATGGGTCGGTGTCTGGATCATGCTGATGGGCACCGTCGTCGCCCTGATTCCAAATGCAGTCCCGGTGCGCGTACCCGTCCCGGTGCCAATGCACGCGTCACCGGTCGGAGCCGGAGATTGATGGCAGTCATGCAGCGATTGCGAACAACCTCCATCAAGCGCTCCCTTCAACTCGGATTTCTGTTCCTCATCATGCTTGCCTTGCTGGGCGCAGGGGACGAAACCGCCCGCTTCAACGATCTTGGCCACCGCCTGATGTGCGCCTGCGGATGCAACCAGATCCTTCTCGAATGTAATCACGTAGGATGCTCCTACTCCGACCGCATGCGTGGCGAATTGATCGCCGCCGTCGATCGAGACAATGACGATCTCACGCTGCAATCCTTCGTGCAAAAATATGGGCCCACCGTCCTCGCCGCACCCACCAAGACCGGATTCAATCGCGTCGCCTGGATCATGCCCTACTTGGCGCTGGTGCTCGGGATCGTCGGGGTCGCGTGGATCGTGAATATTTGGAAGTCGCGCCCGCTGCTGCGTCCCGCCGATCTTCCCGCCGCCGTGCAGGGCGCCGAACTCGAACACTTCCGCGATATGGCCAGGAAGGACACTGAGCTATGACCACTGCGGTTTTGGCCTGCGCCCTCATGACGCTGGGCACGCTGATCTACGTTTTCTACCTTCCCGGCAAGTTGTATCTGGGACCGAAGAAAACCCGTCAAGCCTATCTTCGCGAGCGTAAGGAAGCGATCTACGAGAATCTGCGCGATCTGAATTTTGAGTTTAAAGCCGGCAAGTTTCCCGACGCCGACTACCAAACCATGAAGACATCGCTCGAAGACGAGGCAGCAGCCGTGCTGGCGGAGATCGCGCGCCTCGATGACGCCGCGGCGAACGCTGCACTCCGCCCAAATAAAGGAGCCTGAGTTTGAGATTTTTTCGCAGCATCGAGTTAACGTTGACGATCTTGCTGGTCGGCCTTCTTTTGCTCACTTCCGCTTCCGCCCAGAATCTCACCGGGACCGTCAAGAATGGCACCATCGGTAAGCCCGATGCCAATGACGACGTCATCCTCATCAGTCTTTCGCAGGGCATGCAGGAGTCCGGCAAAACCAAGACCGACTCGAAGGGAAATTTCTCCCTCAAACTCGACGACTCCAATATTCCTCATCTCGTCCGCGTAATTCATCAGGGCGTTACCTACCACAAGATGGCACCTCCGGGCACCACCTCCGTCGATATGGAAGTCTACGACGTTGGCAAGAAAATCGACGGCATCACCGTGACCGCCGACGTGATGCGCTTTCAGGCCAAGGACAATCAACTCGAAGGCATCCGTCTGTTCGCCGTCAGCAACAATTCCACCCCGGCCCGCACCCAGATGAACGATCAGAATTTCGAGTTCTTTCTGCCCGACGGCGCGACCATCGACCAGTCAATGGCCATGACCGCCGGAGGCCAGCCCATCAACTCCGACCCGATTCCGCAAAAAGAAAAAAATCGCTACGCCTTCATCTATCCTCTGCGCCCCGGAGAAACTCAGTTCCAGGTCGTCTATCACCTGCCCTACAGCGGCTCCGCCACGGTCGCTCCGAAACTCCTTTACCCGGCGCAGCACTTCGTGGTCATGGTGCCCAGAAGCATGACATTCACCGCCGATTCCGGGACAGCCTATCAAGCCATGGACGATCCCCGCCAGTCCGACGCCATCGTGCAGGTAGCATCCAATGCCGTGGCCCAGCAATCACTAGGGTTCAAGATTTCCGGGACCGGCTCGCTCGGCGAAGCTGGGGACGAAAGCCAGGGACCTCCGCGGCCCGCTGGCGAAGCCCAGGCTGGCGCTGCTCCACGCACCTCGCGCCCAGGCGGCGGACTCGGTCCGCCCATCGACGCTCCCGATCCTCTGGAAAAATACCGCTGGTTCATCCTCGGCGGATTCGCCGTCGTGCTGGCCGCCGGCGCAGTCTACGTCGCCGGCCGTTCAAAAGCCGCCACTGCCGATTTCACTCCCACCGACATCGATCTGCCTGAGCCGAGGACCCTCACTCGCCCCAAGCCCGCGTCAGGCTCCATGATCCTCGACGCCTTGAAAGAAGAAATCTTCGAACTCGAACTCGAACACAAGCAGGGCCGCATCTCCGATCAGGAGTATCACCAGGCCAAGGCCGCGCTGGATCAGACCCTGGAACGCGCCCTGAAACGCGAGGCAGCCAAGCAGACGCAGTAGAGTCGTTCTGACTTCCGGTCGCGGATGTCGAGCCAAATACGCTTGCCGAACATGACTTTCGGCGTTCGCGTCGGCCTATAAGGAAATGCGCGCTAGAGCGGCAATTCGTGGTAGACTCTAGGCCGTTTGAGAGGCTTCGGTCCCCCGGCTCCCCTTCCTCCACGAAGCCCGCTACGAAAGCTGTCTGCCATGGCAAAAAGTAAAGTGTTCGCTTCTTCGCTCGTAACATTTCTGACGGGGATTCTGGTCTTTGCAATGTCGCCGCCCGCCGCGTCCGCCAAGCCCAAGTTCAAGGTGCTGGCGACCATTCCCGGTGGGCTGTGGAGTGGATTGACCCTGGACGCCAAAGGGAATCTGTACGGCGTAACCAGTGGCGGGGGCGAGAATGGCATTGGCTCGGTCTTTGAGTTGACACCTAACGGGAACGGCAAGTGGACGGTCACCACGTTGCACAGCTTCAATGGGAACGACGGCGGAGTTCCTGAGGGAGAACTGATCTTCGACCCGAAGGGTAACCTCTATGGCGTCACTCACGGCGGCGGTACGTACCATATGGGGACCGTCTTTGAATTGGCGCCGGGCGCCAGCGGTTGGACCCTAAACGTGCTTTACAGTTTCTGCGCACAATCTGGCTGCCCGGACGGAAGTACCCCCGCCGCGGGCTTGGTCAGGGATAAGGACGGCAATCTATTTGGGACCGCCGAGGGCGGTGCCTACGGTCTCGGCGTCTTCTTCGAACTCGCCCCAAGCGAAGGTGGATGGGCCGAGAGCACCCCATATACTTTCGGCTCCCGGCCACATGATGCGACTGCCTCTTACGCTGCCCTGGCCTTCGGCAAGCTCGGCAGTACGGTACCAGCTACACTGGCGGTCGCTATGGCTACGGTACGGTTTTCGAACTGAAGCCGGAGTCCAACGGCTGGAAAGAGAAGCTATTGTGGCAGTTCGACTCAAACGACGGAGCGGGCCCCGAGGGCGCGGTCGTATCCGACGCGAACGGGGACCTCTACAGCACAACCAACGGCAAGATCAACAATGTATTCGAGCTCATGCCCAAGGCGAACGACCGCTGGAAAGAGGCCGTGCTAATATGACTTCCCAAAACCAAGGAGGGGCTTCGCGCCGGTAGCTGGGCCGGTCCTCGGGCCCGGGGGAATTCTTTATGGCACTACCGCGCTAGGCGGGAACGGGTCTTGCTATGACGGTTGCGGGGTAGTCTATAAATTGGCCCCGCGCGCTGACGGCAAATGGAAGTACACGGTCCTTTACGATTTCAACAGTACCAACCAGACCCCGCCCGACGGCCAACTCGTTATCGACGCGCGGGGTAACCTGTACGGTACCGCACTTAGCGTGGTTTACGAAGTTACGCCGTAGCGGAGATTATTCGCGGAAGGCGCCGGGTTGGCCTGACCGGCAGCCTCCTCAAGCCGTGGCCCATTCTAATAGGTATCGGCGTCGATGGGGGAGCCGGGGTAGTTAATGAAGCAAGTCGCATCGCACGCGCTCGACTGGCAGATGCTCTTCTTGCAAACGTTTGTGTTGTTGTAAAGATTTATTTTGCTAAACGACTGGTGGGTCGGAGTCTGGCACGTAGGCGGGAAGCAGAAGAAATCGGAGAGCCCTCCCGTATCACGCTGCATCGCAAAATAGTCCGCATAGTGATAATCAGAGTAGATCTCGCCCAAGCCGTAGACACTCTTGATGAAGGTCAGGATGCTGCCGAAGTCATAGTTGACATTGGAAATGTGGCCTCCCATACCACTATCATTCTTCACCCACTCGGAAATAACGAGCAATGGGACGCGAAAGCCATAGACGTACTGCGTGCCGGTGCCGTTGGTATAGCCACCTTTTCCGTCGTTGCCGTTATAGTTATAGGGCAGAGCATGGTCGTACCAGCCGCCCCAGTCATCCCATACGACCAATATCACCGTGTTGGACCAATTGGGCTGGCTCCCGGTGCATTTGCTCGAGCCTACGGCGTTGACAATGTTAGCGACCCAATCCGCTCCTAGCCCTATTTTTTGGCCGTTATAATTTATGCCCTTCTGAGGATGGTCGGACCATCTTCCGTCAGGAGCGACAAAGATCACGCCACCTGTCCAGTTTTGGAAGTTACAGGAGCTTCCTTGAATTCCGCCGAGGTCCTTTAGGAATGGCGCTAGAGCGTTGTTGGCCTCGAAATTCGGCGCTACGTCGTTCGTCCAATCCTTGTTCGTCCCGTTGCCCGATCCGCAGCTTCCGCTATTGCCTTGGGCGCTGTTGTTGCAGATATGGCTGATCGCGTTCGGGGCGGTCCAGATTCCATCGGGTTGGCCGCTGTAATACCGCCAAGGGACTCCCGCCCCGTCGAGCAGATCGGTAAGCGTGGGGTGTTCGAAGCACGGATAGATTTGCTGTGACGTGTCGGGGCGTGTCAAGCGCAAATTTTGCATCGGCGCTCCGGCCCCGGCATGGGTGGTTTGTCGAAAACCAGGCATTTCCGGTAGAATCTAAGTTTGCGCTTTAAGATCTGAACACGTCTGGAGCAGTCATGGCACAAGTTTGTGATATCTGCGGCAAGGGGCCGCAATTCGGAAACACCATCAGCCACGCGCATAACACCTCGCGGCGTCGCTGGAACGTCAATCTTCGCCCGGTCCACGCCAAAGTTAAGGGCGGCAACAAGCGCATCCGCGTCTGCACCGGCTGCCTGCGCAGCGGCAAAGTCGTAAAAGCTTAGCTCTCATAGACTTAGCCTACATAGGCAAAGAAAAAGGCCCACGAAGCTCGTAACTTCGTCGGCCTTAGTGTCCTTGGTGGTTTGAAGGTTTTTTACTTGATCGCCAGCAGTTCCACGTCAAAAACCAGGGTCGCATCAGGAGGAATTACTCCGCCAGCTCCGCGGCTTCCATACCCGAGTTCCGGAGGAATCCGCAGCTGTCGTTTGCCGCCCACCTTCATTCCCGCGACTCCTTCGTCCCATCCTTTAATGACCTGTCCGGCACCCAACTGAAAGTCGAAGGGCTGCCCGCGGTCTACCGAGCTATCGAATTTCTTGCCGTTGGTTAACCATCCGGTATAGTGCACGGAAACCTTCTGGCCCGTTTTCGCTACTGCCCCTGTACCCACCTTGATGTCCCAATATTGCAGGCCGCCGGTCATCCCGTTGCCACTCCCGGTCACCTTGGTTGGGCCCTGCGCCGAAGCTGCGGTCGCAAACAGCGAGCAGAGAGCTGTTAGTAAAGCAATTCTCAACATGAAGCATGCTCCTTGAATGATTCTGGATTTTCTAAGCTGCGACTGAAATTCTAACTGAAAAACGTCTCGCGCCTACGCCAAAGCGATCACATCGATCTCCACCAGTACATCCTTTGGAAGCCGCGCCACCTCCACGGTTGATCGCGCCGGTGGAGCGGATGTGAAATGACGGCCGTAAACCTCATTCATCGCCGCGAAATCGCCCATGCTCTTAAGGAAGACCGTCGTCTTCACCACTTTCTCGATGGAACTCCCCGCAGCCGCCAGGATCGCTTCAATGTTCCGCAAAACCCGCTCCGTTTGTGCCGCCACGTCGCCCGAAATGAGCCGCTGATTCGTCGGATCAATAGGAATTTGCCCGGAGGTAAACACCAAGCCATTCGCCCGAACCGCTTGTGAATAGGGCCCGATGGCCTGCGGTGCATCCTTGGTTGCAATTACGTCACGCATGAAGCCTCCTGGAACATGCGGCCAAGGACCAACAGCTAATGGCCAAAGGCCGCTCTTAGATTTTTTGCAACCGCTGTACGTCGTGCACGCCTGGAATTTTCCGCACGCCCTGAATAATGTTCTCCAAATGCTTCAGGTCCGCGATGTCGAGGATCACGTCCACGTTCGCCTGCCCATTCGAGGTGCGCGCTTCGATATTCCGAATATTCGTTCGGGTATCGCTGATCACCGCCGTGATCTGCTTCAACATGCCGAAACGGTCGTCGCAAAATACCGTAATCTTCACCGGATAAGAACTCGGCGCGCCGTCGTCACGCGCCCACTCCACGTCGATCTTGCGCTCTGGCTCGTAAAGCAGATTCATCACATTCGGACAATTGATGCCGTGCACCGCGACGCCCTTGCCGCGAGTGACGTATCCCACCACCGCCTCGCCGCGAATCGGATTACAACAACGCGCCCGGTATACCAGAAGATCGCCGTGGCCTTTTACGCGGATGGCGTCGTTTCCATGGTCGCCCCCGAAAACACGCCGCACCACGCTGGCGATGCCGCTCGACTTTTCAGCAGCCATTTCATCGGCCACCGTTCCCTCCGATGCCGGTGCCAGCCGCGCCAGCACCTGCCGCGCCGAATACTTCCCGTATCCGATGCCCGCCATCAGATCGTCGGTCTGACCCAATCCATAATCGGCAGCAATCTTCAGCAACTCTTCTTCCTTCAAATCCTTTAACGGGATGCGATACTTGCGCGCTTCCTTTTCAATCAGCTTCCGCCCAATTTCAACCGCGCGCTCCCGCTGATGCAGGTTGAGCCAGTGCTTGATCTTGTTGCGCGCGCGTGACGACTTGACGATCGCGAGCCAGTCCCGGCTCGGGGTATGCCCAGTCTGCGTGATGATCTCCACAATGTCGCCGCTGTGCATTTTGTGGCGCAACGGGACCATTCGGCCATTCACCTTGGCCCCCACGCAACTGTGTCCAACTTCCGTGTGGATCGAGTAGGCAAAGTCAATCGGCGTCGCTTCGCGCGGCAGCACCACCACCTTGCCCTTGGGAGTGAATGTGTAAACTTCTTCGGGATACAGATCGATCTTCAGCGTCGAGAGAAACTCGTTAGGATCGGAAACATCGCGCTGCCACTCCACCACTTGCCGCAGCCAGGCCAGTCGCTGTTCGTCCTGCGCCGAAACCGCGCCATCTTTGTACTTCCAGTGCGCGGCAATCCCCTCTTCCGCCGTGCGATGCATCTCTTCGGTACGAATCTGTAACTCATACGGAGTTCCATCCTCGGTGATGACCGATGTGTGCAGCGACTGATAAAAATTCGGCCGCGGCATGGCAATAAAATCTTTAATCCGTCCTGGCACCGGCCGCCAAATGTTGTGCACGATGCCGAGCACGCCATAGCAATCCTGAAGCGAGCGGGTAATCACGCGCATGGCGTAAAGATCGTAAACCTGGTCGACGCTGATCTTCTGCCGCAACAATTTCCGGTGGATGCTATACAGCCGCTTGGTCCGGCTTTCAACTTTCGCCGTGATTCCGGCTTCCTTCAGTTTTTCGCGCAGGATCTGCTCAACCTTGGCGAGAAACTGTTCTCCTTTCTTCCGCCGCGCTTCAACCGCATCGTGCACTTGCTGGTAGGCAATCGGGTCCACATAGCGGAATCCAAGGTCTTCCAACTCGCCACGGATCTTTCCCATCCCCAGCCGGTGAGCGATGGGTGCATAAATTTCCAGCGTCTCTTTGGCGATCTTCTGCTGCCGCTCCAGCGAAAGATGTTCCAGCGTCCGCATATTATTCAGCCGATCCGCCAGTTTGATCATCACCACGCGAATGTCGTCGACCATCGCCAGCATCATTTTGCGCAGGTTTTCCGCCTGCTGCTCCTCACGGCTGGCAAAATCGATCTGGCTGATTTTTGTGACCCCCTCGACAATGTGCGCCACCTGCTCGCCAAACTCTTTGCGGATGTCGACGATGGTGACTGAGGTGTCTTCGACAGAGTCATGCAGCAGCCCCGCCGCCACCGCGATCGGGTCCATACGCATCTCAGCTAAAACAATCGCTACTCCGAGAGGATGTACAAGGTAAGGTTCGCCTGAGGCGCGGCTCTGCCCGGCATGGTGTTTTTGGGAGAATTCGTAGGCTTTCTCGACGATATCGAGATTGTCGCCCGGACGGTTGGCGCGCATGGTCCGCAGCAGCTCACGGAACTTGGTGACCGTGAGTGCCGTAGTGGCAATCTGTTCGCGCAACGTCGCCATGTAGGATTATAACGCTGGAGGGCGCAGCCGGAGCAGGCTCTCATTGCTGGTTGCGGCCCTAGGGCCAAAAGCCAGCTTGCTCGCTGCAAAAGAAGGGAAAGTGTTCACTTCCCCGGTTTAAGGGGTCAATTTGAACACGGTTCCGCACCCCGCATTCTCCACGCCGCAATTCGTGTCCCCGCCCTCGCCATTGACGCCGTAATAATCTCCGCTGGGAGCGAGGACCACCCCCAACGGAACGCCGCCCTGAGATGAATTTGCGATGGGAAAATCGTAGAGCACCTTGAACTTGCCGCTTGTATCCAACTCGTAAAGATAACCCGAATTATGGGTACCGCCGTTGGCGTTGGTGCCATAGAGATTTCCCTTGGAGTCGCGAACCGGGCAACTGTGCCCGTTGTTGTTCTCAGTAAACGGCGTGAACGTATAGAGCGTGTTAAACTTTCCCGTCTCGTCGAGCCTGAATATGGTCCCGCAACCAAACGGAGGGTAGCAGCTAAGATCGCCGCCAGCATTGGTTACACCAACCAGGCTCCCATCACCGCCGTCGATGACGCACGTGGGAGAGGAGCCATCCGATTTCCCCGAAAATTTGTGGAGCACCTTGAATTTGCTGGAGTGGTCGAGCTCGTAGATGGTTCCGCAGCCGACTGTGTGTTCGCAGTTCAGATCTCCGCCCCACTGGGTGGTGCCGAAGAGGTTGCCTTTGGAATCGATGATCGGGCTCCCAATAGGCTCGATCGCCTGCGTCAGAGATGTGAAGGTGTAGACCACGCGGAACTTCCCATTGGCCTGCATTTCATATATGGTTCCGCAGCCGTTCCCATCAAAGCCGCACGAGGAATCGCCACCGTACGTCGTGTTTCCAAAAAGATTGCCCTTTGGGTCGACTATCGGGGCTGAGTTGGCGGCTGCACCATCCGTGAAATTCGTGAAAAAGTGAAGCGTCTTCTCGCCGCCGGTTTTCTCTACCTCATAGAGCGTGGAGAGATTGCCGTTTCCTCCTTCCGTTGTGCCAAATAGATTTCCAGCCACATCTCGGGTGACGCCGGAGGCGGGAAATGCCCCATCCCCGCTCCCGCCGACGAACTTATAAAGAATCGTGTAATGGCCGTCCCTGCCAATTTCGTAAACCGTCCCGCACCCGGCGCCGTTCGTGCCTGGGCAATTGCCGTCGCCTCCAGCGGCTGTTGTTCCATACAGATTTCCATTCGCATCTCGGATCACAGTTGCAGCCGGACCAGCCCCGTCAGGCACGCCGGTGAATGCGTGCAGAATGTCAATATTCAAGTCTTGGGCCTGCACGGGGCGTGGAGTAATCGCGATGAAAGTCGACCCGATCAGCATGGAGAACCAGAACCGGGTGCTTTGCATAATCCACTTCCTTAAGAGGGTTGCCGCTTCTGACGGAGCGGTAGCGGCAGCATTCTATCGCGTGCATCCTCAAAGTTGTCACCGGGATGTAAAAAGGTCACGAACTTGCCGGAAAATGACGGCATGACATCCCGCGGCTCGACGTGACTCCGGTAATTTGATAGCAGTCCCGAACCCGCCTAGCCTTCCCCCATGGACAATGTCTGCCGCCCTCATGCGAGTCAGATTTGGCTCAGTTTGGTGTTCTTCAGCTTAATCGTGGCCTGCGCTGCCGCCGCGCAGACGACTACCCCGAAGATCGCCTCCGGCGAAGATCTGCCCGTGCCCGGAAAGCCCGTCGCCGCCGATCACGCACAGCTCTCCGAGCACAACATCGAATGGATGCAGACCCAGCCGCCGCAAGTTGAGGCGGAATTCCTGCTCTCCGCGGCGATTAATCACGACCATGGCGCGACCGACTGGATCGAAAAGCTGGTTGGCGGATGGCACGGAAAACTTCAGGTTACCCAGCGCTGGCAGGACCTGCAAGATACTGCCCTCTACTCTAACGATCTGCGGGTTCGCGCCGCAGCCATTGAGATCAACTTGGCGGTCTACAACCTGGCCAAGACCGAAGACACCGCTGAGCGCCTGATTCGTTCCGCCGAAGAACGCCCCGGCAACCGCCAGTTCGCCGGATGGGAGCTTGGCATGCTAGCCAGCCGCGGAGTCGAGCCCGAGCGCATCCACCAGGAACTCGTCAAATACATGCACGATCCCAGCGAGAAAATCCGTTATTGGGCTGTCGAAGGCGATGCCCACCTCGGCACCGACGAAACTATCAAGGACTTTCTGGAAGTGCTGCGCAGCGACGCATCCATGGAAGTGCGCGAGCGTGCGGGTTGCAGCCTGGCCAAATCCGGCATGATGACCCGTTCCCAACGCATGAAAGCCGTCTCCGGACTCATCGACTTGGCGCAAGACGACTCTCTCAACCTGACTACACGCAGTTGGGTCTACCAGGCCTTGCGCGAAATCACCAATCAGTATCTCCCGAACGATGTGGGCGTGTGGCGCAGTTGGTACGAAAAATCCGGTGCCGAGAGGGCGCAACTCTTCCGCCAAGGCGAACAGTGGTCGGTGCTGGGCAACAACTAGTTGCCATGCTGAGCGAATGCAGATCATAACGATATAGCTCGCGTCATCCTGAACGGAGCCGTTCTTCAGGCGAAGTGAAGATCCCGGAGAGTCCGCTCATTAGTCAGGAAAAATCCCTACGGCGTTCCGGTAGGCAAACTCGCTCCACGCGGCGCACTCGCCGATGCCCCTCGCGCCAAATGGCCAAGAGTCGCGGGCGGAACGGTCATAACATTCGGCCCCTTGGTCTTGCCTGCGGTGATCGGCTTGTTAGGGGTTGTCTCGTAGGCGTAGCCGGTCAGAGTAGCTCTAAAGTCAAATCCCCCCGTTTGGGTGTTCAGCCGAGCCCATCCGTAGTGAATTTTCCCATTGATTTGAAATTTCAAGCCAAGATAGCCGTTCGTAACGTTCACCCAGTAACCGAACAGCTGATTCGTTTTATTGGTGCCTCCCACCATAATTGCGCTTTTGGAGGGAAATTGGGCGGAAGAGCCAATCCTGGCTCCGCTACCCAGCACTAAGGCCAAATTATAGTAACCCGTAGCCGCCGCATTTACCGCGTTCCCCTGCTCGTGGGGCGTAACGACTAATCTTCGCCCCATAAATCGGCTCGTAATGGAGCAACTGGATTGAAAAATCAACAATTTTGTCGTGGTTAAGGTCCAGCCGATAAAGTTCATGACGATTGTCGATTACGTGATCAGTCTTAGTGTAAACAATCCTACCCTCGGCGAGCGGAGCCAAAGCCAGCAAACTCACCCCCGCCGCACTCGCTGCAAGCGCATACGAGTTGAGTTGGTGGCTGACGGATTTCGAGAGCTTGGCAGTCGTGCGGGGCCCGGTGGATAGCTTCATGGTGCCCTCCTCGGACAAGGCAGACATTATCCGTCTGTTCCAAAGACCCGTCAATGTGCAGAATGTTGCGTTCGCCAAGCCGGAATCGCCGCCGCCCCATGCGCCAGATGCCCGAGACTTGCAGGCTGAACCGTGATCACATCCGGCCCTTTAGTCTTGCCTGCAATGATGGCTTTGTTCGGGATGGTTTCGTAGGCGTAGCCAGTAAGAATTCCCTCAATCCGGGTGCGGTCGCGGAACCACACACTGAGGCGCGCCCATCCATAGTGCGCTTCTCCATTCACCAGAAACTTCAGCCCCAGATAGCGATTCGTTTACACCTTTCCCCGTAGTAACGCGCTTGCCAGAACGGATCCACTGCTCGCAAGGCGAGGGTTCGTGCCACCGACTGCTTCAGTGACTGGAGCATGGTGTGATAAACAGCCGCGTTCCGGTTCGTTGACCAGCAGATGTACGTGTTCGGGCATCACGACATAACCGTACACACAAAGCTCGTAGGACTGGCGCACGCGTTCCAGTGACGATTCGAAACATTCACGGGAATGTGGAGTCGCGAAGTTTGGCCGGCGCCGATAGCAACTGAAGCTCAGGAAGTGCAGTTGCCAGATTGACGAAAGTGTTTTAGTCCCCAAGGCATGGGGCAAGGTTAGTTGTCGCTGGCGAAAGTTTCCGTGACAACTCAACACGCCCGCCCAAGCGAAGCTTGAGCGGGGCACCCTGAAGAGTCGAGGTTTAAGCTGGGCCATCCCCCCCTTGTAAAATCTTTTTAATCATGGTTTAACGAAGTGTTTTTGTTCCCGAAACGGTCCTCTTAGACCTGTTAGAGTTGCTTCAAGATGCCTGTCAAAGTCCTCATCAGCGGAGCGTCGGGACCGATTGGTGCTGCTCTGTTATCGCTCCTTCGGGAGCGCGGAGACCAGGTCACCAAACTGGTCCGGCATTCAACCAGCCAGTCCGGTGAGATTCAGTGGGATCCCATGCAGCCCGTCTCTCCCGAATCGGTCTCGGGATTCGACGCCGTTATTCATCTGGCGGGTGAGTCGATTGTCGGCCGCTGGAACCCTAAGAGAAAAGCTGCGATTCGCGATAGCCGCGTTCTCGGCACTCGGCACTTGGCGGAAGCTTTGGCGAAGGCCAAGCAGCCTCCCAGTGTGCTGGTGTCGGCATCGGCGATGGGATACTACGGCAACCGCGGCGAAGAAGTGCTTCGAGAAGACAGCGCTCCGGGTGCCGGATTTCTTCCCGACGTTTGCCGCGAATGGGAGGCGGTAACCGCGGCGGCTTCGCATGCAGGAATTCGCGTGGTGAATGTTCGCATTGCCATGGTCCTTAGTCCCAAGGGCGGAGCGCTCGAAGCGATGGTGACGCCATTTCGGCTAGGCGTTGGCGGCCGCATGGGCAGCGGGCAGCAATGGTGGAGTTGGATCGACGTTCGTGACCTGGCCGCAGCATTTGTCTTTGCGATGGAAAATAAGTCGGTTCAAGGTCCAGTCAACGGAGCTTCGCCCAATGCGGTGCGGAATGCGGAGTTCACCAAGGTCCTGGCGTCGACGCTGTCGCGTCCGGCGATTTTCCCCATGCCTGCATTTGCGGCGCGGCTGGCCCTCGGCGAAATGGCGGACGAATTACTGTTGGCCAGCCAGCACGTTGTGCCAGATCGTTTGACGTCGAGTGGATTCCGTTTTCAATATGGGGAATTAGCGGCGTCGCTACGGGCGAATCTTGGGTAGGGTGGAGTGGGAATACTGGAGGCAGCCGCCCCGCTGTCAGCCATCAGCTCTCAGCTTTCAGCAGGTGCCAATGCAGCACGGACGGGCGAGACGCCCGTGCTACGTGAGCAACTTGTCCCAGCATTTGGCGGACAAGAGTGTCCGCCCTACATAGGGATAGCTGACAGCTATCTCCCCTGTGACCGCAATCACAGACGTTTCGGCCATGAACTGACATGCTGGTTGTGTCGGAGCGGATTTGTGAAACCCAAGTTCATCGCCGCGATCTTGTTGCTCAATCTGGTGGCCTGGACAAATTCGGCTGCTTTTTGCCTCTCCGGATTGTCGGCAATGGCGAGCCACGTCGCGGCGGCTGCAGGAATCAGCCCGCAACACCCGTGCTGCCCGCACCCAACGGCCAAACCAGCGGCCAAGGATCGGACGCAGTCGCCATCATCCGGCAACGGACACCGCTGCTGTTTTGTGCAGAATCCGCAGATTCCATCGAACTTACCGGGACGGGCCCAAAATTCAACTCAGCGCGGGCCAGTCGCGATTCTTCCCCAACTACCCGGCATGGCGACGACTTCCCATGCCGCGATTGCAACGTCGGCGATCGATGGCCTTCGAACAAACTCCCGGTGCAGTACCGTACTGCGCATCTGAGTCACTCCTTTCTCTTCGCCTCCTCGAATCGTAACCATAGCGCCGGTTGTCCGTCGCCATAACGGAAATTGCAAAAACGATTAGTGCATTCATACAAAGGAGATAGGAATATGAAATCCGTAGCGAAATTGATCCCGATGTTACTGGTCCTCACGCTAGCTAGTTTGGCGCAAACCACAACGCAAACTCCGTCGAGATCGAATGATCAGCAGACGGTCACCGCTCCCCAAGCCGACTCGAAAACCGCTCAATCTTCTTGCTGCCAGAAAATGGCAGACAGCAAATCAGCGATGTCGTGCTGTCACCAGCAGGCGAACGGTAAAGACGCGGCGATGGCCTGCTGTAGTGGCAAAGATGGCATGTCATGCATGAAAAGCGACAAGTCGGCGAAGGCCGCTTGTACAGATGGCAAATGCTGCGATCGCAAAGCCGCCAAGGGCTGCTGCAAGGGAACAGAGCCGGATGGGACGATGGCCATGGCGTGCTGCGGAAGCGGGCAGTGTGGCATGGGACATCACGATCAGGCAAACATGGACAAGTAGCAGCGCTTACTCAATCTCTATCATGAAATGCCCGAAGCCCGGCGTAGTCAGCCGGGCTTATTTTTCAGGATCGCAACTGGGAGGTGTCGAATCGGCGTCGCGGTGCATTTCATCCAGCAACTTCGCCAGCACCTGGGCGCGTTCGTCACCGTTCAACTCCCGCCGCAACTCTTCCAGAGCAAGTGCAACGATGTGGTAGTGGTGGGCTCCGGCGTACCTGGGGTCGGAAGTCACATCGAGCCAAACTTTATGCATCAGCTCGAGGTCCTGCGGACGCATCTGCGGCGTGTGCGGACCGAGAGGATATTCGCGGACGCTTCCGCTGGGATCGTGAATCTCGACGAGCAGTCGCGGCCGAGGTTCGGGTAGTCGCTCCCACGCGTCGCCGGTGAGTTTTGCCTGTTCATCGGTGGTCAGCTTATTCGACAGACCGCACACAATGCGGCTGGAACTTAACTTTTGCGCCGTGACCACGATCGCCTCAAAGACATCGGTCGCTGGGACGACCAGCAACGAAACCGGCTTGCCCTCTTTTTCGGCGACCGCAACGGCGGCGGTGAATAACTCCTGCTCGTAGTGGTCGAAGACCTGGGAAGCGTCGATGACCGCGCTGCCGCTGAAGCTGTGCTCGCGGTGATAGAGTCGACCGGTCATGACAACAACATCCTGACGGTTGGTGTCGGTGCTGCGCAAAATATCGCGCAGGTAATAGAGGTTTCTGGGATCGCGAACCGCAACCAGAATATTTCCGGGACGGACTCCGAGTGCGCCGCTGCCCAACTCCTGATTGCCATAGACGAGAAACTGGTCGACGTTTTCAGGTTTGCCGTGTCTGGCTTTAGTAACTCGATGTTCGGAATAAGTGAAGATGGCAAAAAAGAAAATACTGAAGGCGACTCCGGCGATCGTTGCCTCGGTCTTGGTGACCAGGTTGACCAACGCGGTCATCAGCAATACGGCCGAGATGACGATTAATCCCAAGGGGATTTCCGTCTTGCCGATGTGCATGTTGCCGGGCACCTTCCACTGACGGTTCTCCGGCTCGGTGTAACGCAGGACCAGCACCGCCAGCGACTTCAGGGCGAAGCTCCAGATGACGCCGAAAGCGTACAGTCCGGCCAGAACGTAGACGTTGCCCCGGCTCAGAATGATGGTTGCCAACTGCATGCCGACCACGAGATTGATAATCCGGTAGCTGGTGCCGTAGCGTTTCTGCGGCTTCTGGAACCAATCGGTTAGGACGCCGTCTTCAGCCACGCGGTTCAAGACGCCGTTGGCGCCGACAATGGAAGTATTCTGCGCGCCCGCCAGAATCAACACGCCCACCAGGACCACGAAGCCATGGAAGATCAGCTTCAGTGTCATAGGGCCGACCAGGTACATGGTGATGCCGCCGATAAGGTTGGCGAAGTAATCCGGCCGCACCTTGTCGGGAATAATCATGACTGCGAAGAACGACACCAGCGAAGTGAACAACAGGCTGTAGATGAAGATCACCAAGCCGGTTTTTTCCAGGTTCTTCAGCTTGGGATGTTCGATTTCGCGATTGACCTGCGCCAGCGTCTCTTCGCCGCTCATGGCGAGGACGGAATGGCCAAACCCCACGAACGCGATGATCCAGGTCAGGTGGCTGACCCATGTGCCATGCAACCAGCCGAGCGATTCGCGGGTCAGAGGCACGACGCCGGGGTGCAGCGGGTTAGGTGGAATCTGGATGGGAACGTGGAAAACTGTGTAGGTGCACCACAGAATCAGGATCACCACCATCACCGTGGTGATGATCATGATTTGCAGCGCTTTTTCGCTGGATTCGTGGATCCCCTGAATATTCTTGCGCCAGAAGTAGAGCACGACGATGATGGCGAGCCCCGCCGAAAAGTGGTCCAGCGAGAATGACACGGGATGATGAAGGTAGTCGCCAATGTCCTGAATAAAGCCGCCGAGGTATTGTCCAGCGGAGACGGCGCTGATGGGGCCGGTCAGAACATAATCAAACAGAAGGGCGGAGACGGAAAACTTGGCCAAGGTGCCACCCATGGCCTCCTTGACCACGCGGTAGACGCCGCCACGCACAAACATGCTGCTGGACTCGATATAGAGCGCCCGCACCGCATAGCTGAACAGCATGACCGCCAGAATGAACCAGGGAGCGCTTTTGCCGATTACCTTCTCGGCGTCGCCGCCCGCGTAGTAGGCGGACGAGGCTAAGTCGGACAAAACAATGGCCGCCGCCCGCCAGAACGAGATGAAGGTGAGCATGACCGTGGTAGCCACAAAAACCTTGGCTGCCGGCCGGCGAACGTTTTGTAAGGATGAGGACATCGCAGCTTGCGCTGGAAAGGTGCAAAACTAAAAATCTAACACAGTGGAGGCATGAAAAGGGCGGTGCGGGCCTCCGGAGCTGTGAAGTGCCGGGATTTTGCGGGTCCTATTTCTTTCTGGCCGTGGGATCGGCCACACGTTGCAAACCGGCGGTGGTGTGGTCGCGGCGCATCTGTGCCGCAAGTTCCCTGATCTCCGTCAGGTCGCGCTGCATCTCGCTCCAGCCATACCAGAGCGCGTAATCGGGACTGGCATGGAACGTCCCCTGGAAGGTCCTCATGCGATGCTCGAGATACATCACGAAGAGTTTTTGCTCGATGACCGTAGGCGCGTCGTGGAAGGTGAGCAAGTTAGGAAATGCGTAGGTGTAATTCGCCGGTTTGGGCAGCGTGCCATCTTTGTACAGGCCAGCGACGATAAGGATCGCCTGCGCCATTAGGTGGTCGGCGCTCTTAATCATGTCATCGCCCTGCTGAAGTTGCTGCTTGGCGAAGTTGCCGGAGTGGCATTGATTGCAAGTCTTGAGCATCTTGTCGCGCTCGCGCTGCCAATCTTCCTGGGTAAGCCGGGCAAGGTCCGCTCCTTTGACCGTGTTGACCAGAGCGGTGGGTTTGCCATCGGGATCGAGTACGCCCAGCGCTTGCAGAATGGTGGCGCGGTCCGCGGCCCATTCCTTGTCTTCAGGCAGCGGCAGGCGCACGGCGAGGAATCCCCAGGCAGTGCGTACTTCGTGATTGCCCTCCTGCATGTGGCAAGTTTGGCAGGTCGGTGCGGAGGCGGTCCGGGGGAGCAAATTGCGCTGCTTCAGGTCGTTGCGGACGCCATGTTTCGATGCCGAGTACATCTCCCATTGGGCGTGGTCGAAGCCCATATGGCAGGTCTGGCAGGCTTGAGGTTGTTTCGCTTCTTCCACGGAGAAAGTATGGCGAGTGTGGCAGGAATCGCATTGCGCCGCGCCGAATTCGCTGCCTCCCTGGCGGAGTTCGACAATCTCACTCAAGGTCTTGTTGCCAATCTTATGGCAGCCGCCGCAGCCCTTTTCACCTTCGGTCATTGCCATGGGTTGCCAGTGGATCGTCGGCATGGCTTTCATGGCCGCCCACGCGATGGCGTGCTTGCCCTTGTTGAACTGTGCGACCTGGGTTTCGTGGCAGGTGGCGCAGGTTTCAGGCGTGGGAATCTTGACCTTGGCCACGTCGGCGGCGGAGGTATGCTGGTCGCCGTGGCAGGCGACGCAGGTCACATTCATCTGGCTATGCTTGCTGAGCTTCCAGTCGGAGACGATGCCGGGAGTGATCTGGCTATGACACTCGATACACTGAACGGCGGAAGACTCACCCGCGGCCAACAGCGTAGAAATGATCGCAACGAAAGGAACGATGAAAAGACACCGCTTCGACATAGTCGCCTCCGCCCAGCAGCGGAGTGTAGATGCCGGCCGCCGGCCGCGTCTGTGACAAATGTCACAAAAATCAAGCTTAGGAAAACGCGGCGCCAAGTCCCGAGCCAACTAGTTTGTAGAGCAGGTACAAGACGGCGATGACGGTGATGGCGGTCGAGCGCTTCAGCTTGCTGTTGCAGGCGAAGCCGATACCCATCAGCACGATGGTCCAGATCACAATCACGTCCAGCGCTGAAGCCATCCCGTAGAGAAATTTATTCTGAGTCGGGTCCATGAAATATGCCGGATTGGTCGCCACGGCGTTCTTCGGGTTGAAGCCTTCCGGATCGATTCCGGCAAACAGCGACACGATGCCAAGGACTGCTCCAACAATGCCCGGAAGACTGCCATAAGTTACGATGGCGAACGACCTGCCGAACGTGATGTCGGCGCCCAATCCGAGCTTGAATGTTCCGAGCAGCACCGCCGCGATGACGGCGTAGATGATCAATATCATGACTGGCGTGCCGTAGGAGATGTACTGAGTAAGGGTGACCGAGAACGCCATCTGCTTGGCTTTCTGGTCGGCGGAGAGTTTGTCGAATTGCTCGGCTCGTGACGATTGCGCGATGGCATTTTTCGTGATCTGCTCGAAACCGATCTGCCGCTGCATGGCGTAAACGAAAATCAAGGCGAAGATGGAGGTCAGAATCCACGGCGCCCACCAACTTGAGTTACGGCGCAAGTCGGTGAATGTCTTGCTGGGCGCGATAAAGGTGTCAACGAGGCGTGCCCCTTCGGAAAGTGGCGCGGCTTCGGCGGGAAAAGTTGGCGCAGACGGATTCGGCGCAGCGGCCATGAATGCCTCCTAGCATTTTCGGGGCGAATTGTAGCCTGTCGCGCGCCGTGAAGGCAAGCGGGGGAAAACCGGTTGTGGCCTAATTCGGATTTCGGCCTCAGCGATAACGCTCGTCGGCACCGTTGTTGGAGTCACAGTTGTTAACTGTTCCAGGTTTCTCGATGGGAGCCGCGAAGCACGAATGTGCGTGGTGAATCATTTCACCAAACTAGTCCCTGCAAAAGACCCACTACCGTCCTACGAGCGCCTTGGTAGTTGTGTGCTTATGCTGAATACACTGCATAACTAGGATTATCGCCGTCGTTTCTTCTCTTTAGACTGGGATCGCTCGTTTCGAGACCGCGCGGCGAGGCGACGGCGGTGGTCTTCCGTCACACTCCGCTTCTATTGCAATTTCAAACTGACCCGCTACCGAAAAACCGGGCGGGTGGATTTGAAATGCACCACTGCCAAGAAAGCCTGGGCGCGGCATGCTAAACTCTGCGCGAGTATGACGGAAGAAGAACAAGGCAGGCAAGGCGGAGGCCGTTCTACCGGTGGTGCGGAGCGATGCTCCGTCCGAATGTACAATCAGCGGCCTTGTGGCCGACCGATCCACGACGCTCCTCCCGGTGTGGACGAAGCGCCAGTTTGTCTGATGCACTCCCGCGACGAAGCCAAGAGTGCGAGAGAATTCCGCGAGGAGTTTGAGCGCATCCTAACTAGGGCTAGCGGCGGTGTTGCCGATTTTACGGGGTTCGTATTCCAAGAGACGGAATTTGGGTTCAAAGGGTTTTACGTGAAGTGCATTTTTTCGGGCGCGACTTTTGCGCAGAAGGTGAGTTTTGTCCGCGCCCGATTTGAACAAGAGGCCGATTTTCGCCAGGCCATATTCGCCCAGCGGGCCGGCTTCGGCGGCGCATGGTTTTCGCAGGACGCCAACTTCGAGTATGCGAAGTTCAGGAACGAGGCCGATTTCTTCTCCACGTGGTTCTACGGGAAGGCTAAATTCTCCGCTTGCAGATTCGACGGAGATATGGATTTCTCAGGCTGCATTTTCAAAACAAAAGCCGACTTCTCCGATACTTGGATCGCGCGCCGCGCCACTTTCAGCGGGCCCGAGTTTGGGCGGGTTCTGATTGGCCAGCGCAACGCACCGAGCCCAATCTTTACCAAAGCCACGTTTGAAACGCCGGAGAACGTCAGTTTCTATCAAACATCTCTCGTGCATGCGCTCTTTCATCGCTGCGATATTTCAAAGATAAACTTCTCCGATGTCACCTGGTGCAAACGCGCCAATGGCAAGAATATGCTGTTCGAGGAGATGGTCGACCTGGAGGTAAAGGACGGGAACACGACCTACAGCCTCGCGGTTTCATTGGCACCGGTCAAGGACGATCCGAACCCGCGCAATTACCGCGTGATCGCTGAACTTTATCAGCAGCTAAAGAAGAACTATGACGACCGGCGCGACTACTGGACCGCTGGAGACTTCCACTATGGCGAAATGGAGATGAAACGGCTGCACAGCGACCACGACAACCAAGCCGTGCGCTGGCTGCACCGCAATCTCGGATTGGTCGCCTGGTACAAGTATGCGAGCGACTATGGGGAGAGCTATGTCAAACCGGCTTTGTGGCTGATGGCCATTCTCATGGTTTTCACTTTTCTCTATCCGTGGAAGGGCCTCTGCACCGAGATCAAGGCGGGCAAGCCAACTGGGGATTTGGTGCACTGTGACCCAGAAAAAATTGAAGTTGCTTATGGGGATGGCGTTTCACGATTGCGGTCGGTGGTGGGCCATGGCGCCATGACGTCTCTCTATGTCGCTGCCTTTCAAAAAGATCTGACCTATCAGCCCAGCTACCCTTGGGGACGCTTACTGGCCCTGGTGGAGGTGCTACTGACCTCGGCGCTGGGTGCGCTATTCCTATTAGCCGTGCGGAGACAGTTCAAGAGGTAAGCGGCCATCTGGTTTCGTCCAACTGGGCGGGGCGAGGCCTCTGCCGCGACGGTTTGATGTCGGGTAGCCACTGGGTCGAAGCCGGGCGTATGCTAGAGCGTTCGGAGGGCACATGAGAAAACTATTGCTTCTGCTCGCCATACTCGCAATCGCGGTTCCCGGGTTCGGACAAAAGAATAAAAGTGTGGTGACGGATGTGGTTCGCGAAATCCTGCCTCGTCAGCAGAAGAACCTTATCGCCGCCGTCGATGAAATGCCGGCGGACAAGTTCGGCTTCAAGCCCACGCCGGCCCAAATGACCTTTGCCCATCTGGTGATTCACATTACCGATTCGAACAACTACCTTTGCGCCAAGGCGGGAGACGTTGCCGCGCCGAAATCGCCAGAGCTCGCCGAAACCGATGGCAAAGATAAGTTGTTGACGGCGCTCAAAGCGTCATTCGACTTCTGCACGACAGCGCTAGCCAAGATCGACGATTCGAAGTTGGGCGATACGGTCGATCTCTACGGCGGACGGCAAGGGCCGCGGGCATTTGCACTGATTGCGTTGACCAACGATTGGGCCGACCATTACAGCGCGGCCGCGCAATACCTGCGGCTGAGCGGATTGCTGCCACCGACGGCAAAAAAATAGACGACGGCCGCTCATCCGCCTACCAGCGCGGAGCAATCGCACCTTTGTGCGTTTGGCCATCACCGCACATTGAGCTGAGATCCATCTCATCGACAGCTCGTTCTTCTTCGTGCACTAATGATCTCGTTCCGCCTCACCTGAGGCGATTAACCCGAATCCCCGGGCAAAGTATTTCCGTCCGAAAAATTCGTGTTCTGGAGGCAGGCATGAAATCTATTCGTCTCTCAGCTTTGATTCTCTGTATGTGCTTTGTGTCCCTGGCGTGGTGCTAGCAGCCAGCCAGCCACACCAACTGGAGTCAGGACCGTCTGATCCGGCAAAAAACGGGGCGGCAATAGCTGTGGCTGAGCGGATTGTTGCCGCCCACAAGGAAGAAGTAAATTCTGGCTTGGCGGTCTGCGGCTGGGGCGTCCGTCGCTATTTGATTTGAACCAGATCGCTGGCTCCGGCGATTACGCCCGTCGGCATGGCGTGCTGCGGTGCGCGCCACGAATCGACTACTGAGACCTGGTGCACACAGCTCACCGTACAGTGGGGAGCGCATCCTTTTTCGGTGAGATATTCGCGGCGAATGTCGTGGATGGTGTAGTTCTCCAGCGGAATTCCCGGATAGCCGCGCTGCTGTGAGCAGTAATGTACCAGCCCGTCCTCGCAAATATACAAATAGCGCGCACCGGCGCGGCATCGCCATTGGTTCGGCTTACCCTGCGCAATGTTGTCCTGGAAGGCGTTGATGCGGGTGAAGCTGCGCTTCTCCATCGACTTCATCTCGTGATAGACGCGCCGCTCGTCGTCGGCCAGCGGCTGTAACTGGCCTTCGCCATCATGAATAATGCCAACGGTCGAGCTGAAGCCCAGCTCCATCGCGCGCTTGCCGATGGTCAACGCGTCCTGCGGATTGCACACGCCGCCGCCGACTACGGAGTTGATGTTCACGTGAAAGTCGGCATGCTCGGCCAGCAACTGCAACTTCTTGTCGAGCACTTTCAAGCTTTTCTTGGAAACGTCGTCCGGGGTCACGTTGTCGATGGAAATCTGCAACCATTCCAGGCCCGCGTCATTCAATCGCTGTATGCGCTCGGCGACCAGCAGATATCCATTCGTGATAAGCCCAGCCACCATGCCGCGCTGGCGAATGCGGCGAATAATGTCATCGAGTTCGGGATGCAATAGCGGCTCTCCGCCGCTGATGGTGATGACCGACGTGCCCAACTCAGCCAGTTTATCGACGCGGCGGAACATCTCATCGGTCGGGACGGGCTTGGAGAAATCGTCGTACTCATTGCAATATTCGCAGGCCAGATTACAGCGGCGTATAGGAATAATGTGCGCCAGCAACGGGTGGTCCGTAGACGCCAGAGCGCGCACTACCTCGCGGGCGCCACGGAAATCGCGCACGACCTGCTTCAGTCGGCGGCGCAAACTTGTACGGCTGGATGGCATTCTAGGTTGTGATAATTAGAACATAGCTGGGCCGTAAATTCATCATTTCAAACAGTGTTTGGGGAGATTGGAGCGGCGAACGGTAGTCGTGGCCACTCCGCGATGCGGATGGCGCGTGCGCGAAAACTAGGTCAGCGTATATTGCAGAACAACCTGCATCTCGGCGTCGCCCGGCACTCCGGCATGGCTCATGTTGAACACCAGATAATCGCCGGCATTCAACACCAGCGCAGGCGCGGCGCTAACGTGCCGGAACGGCGACGAACCGCTGCCGTTTGCGGGCACCCACGTCTTTAGGATGACACTGAAGAAAACATCTTGTAGCAGATAGCCGTCGTCCCCGACGTTCGAGATGATTCGGATTGTGTTTGTGCGTCTTGCTGAAGTTCGGGCTCTGTGCAGAAACGAAACTAGCGCCGGGATCGCCGTGGTAGAACTTCGGAATCCCGCCGCGCGAAACCGCCGCCCGGCACAGCACTTCGGTAAATCCCGGACTTCCTGGCAATGCGGTGATCATGAAAGCTACATCGGTATCGAGTGCGTTCAACACCATGTTGCTGGTCACTTCGAAATAAACATCCGCGCCATTGTCATCGAGGTTGACCACTTCCCAGCCGAAGCTGGCGAAATTCTGGCTGCCCGCAGGCTTCTGCGCCGCTTGGGCCGAGGAGTTTAGTCCGGTAATAGTCCCTGCCAAGCCCGCCAGTGCCAAACCGCTGCCGACGAAAGCCCTTCTGCCTGTCCTCATTGCCGTCTCTCCCGCTACGTACGGTTTTGAACACGGGCCGCCGAGAAAAGTGGCGCGAGGAATGCTTGAAAACAATTCCCCTAAGCCGCGCCCTTGGCTTCCGTCTTCAAATAGTCCAGGACTTCCTCGGCGTGGCCTTCGGGCTTCACCTTCTTGAAAATGTGCTTGATCTTGCCGTCGGGGCCGATGACGAACGTGGTCCGCGCCACTCCCATCACTTTCTTGCCGTACATGTTCTTTTCCTGCATCACACCATAAGCATTGGCAATTTTCTTGTCGGCGTCGCCTAGAAGTGTGAAGGGCAGGCTGAACTTCTCTTCAAATTTCTTTTGCGCTTTGGGCGTGTCCGGAGAAATGCCGAGCAGCACAGCGCCGGTTTTCTTGATCTTCGAATAGGTGTCGCGGAACTCGCAGGCTTCGATGGTGCAGCCGGGCGTATCGGCGCGAGGATAAAAATAGAGGACAACATATTTGCCGCGCAGGTCTTTGAGAGAGATGTTTTCGCCGTTCTGGTCGGGCAAAATAAATTCGGGCGCTTTATCATTGACTTCCATGAGTGTCACTCCTTCCCGGACATGGTTATACAACACCGCGGTGCGCCGCGTCATCCCGGCGGCTGCGGTTTTTCTCCTGGGATTTCTTTCAGCGCAGATCGCCATCGCGCAAGTGTCGCGAGCCACCAAGGTAGACAAAGGTCCGCGCGCGGTCGGGCTGATGGTGTTGCCGCCGACCGGAAGGCCGCGTCTCATCCCGATCGCCATTATGGTCGACGGTGAGTTTTACGATGCGTCGGCTTATAAGGCTTCTCCGGTGCCGATGGCGTTGTGGGCAGACACGGTTTACGATACCCAGAAAACGGGCATCTCGCAAGGCCTGTTCACCGTAACCGGAGCCTTGCAGAACATCGAAACCAAGGTGTGGATCGCCGAAGGAAGATTTGAGACCGCTGCCTCGCTGGCGGCGAGAGCGGCCAAGAAGCCCGCGCCCGTCCAGCCTCGCGGATTGAACGATGACTCCGGACCGCCAGTTTTATTGCGACGCTCCAGCAAACCAGCACCGGCGGATACCACGAGCGCTCCGCCAGCCACGGCGCCCGCTGCGTCTTCGCCACCGCCGGCGCCAGGATCTAGTACGCCGCCCACACCTGCGCCGGCTCCTAGCACGCCAGCAACCGCGCCGCAGCAGTCGGTAGCATCACCGCCAACCACGACATCCGATGACTCCGCTGAGCCGCCCGACCCGAATCATCCCACGCTCAAACGCGGTAAGCAGCCGCCCAGGGCTGAAAAGCCTGACACTGCGACCGCTGCCGCGACCCCAAAGCCGGCAGTATCTCCGTCCAAAGCCGTTACGGCGACTTCGGGAGAGCCGCAACTGATTCCCGCGATCTCCGATGTCGGCGGGCCTGAGCCGCGAAGCTATGCCTTCGTCCTGAAAACGGGCGAGGAGCAGGAATTCCAGAAAAAGATGCTGGCGCTGGCAGCGGACGATGTCCACGCCAGAGAAAAACAACTGGCGGGCGAAGCCGTGGGGACACCCGTGCCTCCCGCGCACCATCCTGCGCTGCACGGAAAACCAGCCAAGACGCCGCCGCCGAACTTTGCAGACATTCAGTTACGCGTCTTCGATCTTACCAACAGCAATGACGCGGTGATCGTGCTGACCGCAAGGGCGCGCGAGCCGCAGCCCGTCGTCAGCGGCGAGGACACGGTGCCGCCGAAAGATTTTTTCGTGAGTGAAGTTGCCCGCGAAGACCTAAACGGTGATTTGCACAAGGTATCTTCGAACGTGACCGACACTCGGCATCTTGATGTGTCGCCACGCTGGGAGCTGATTGATGCGGTCGATGCGAATGGCGATGGTGCAGGAGAGTTATTGTTCCAGAAATTTTCGGACGCGGGCAGCGCCTTCGCCATCTATCGCGTCATCGGAGACCAGCTGTATCCGATTTTCGAGGGGACGCGCGGAGAATAGGCGGTGGATTTCGGCAGTCTAGGCCCCAAGCCCCGACTTCATTCGCTTGCTTTTTGGAAAATGCCCCTTTTTCGCCGACCGCGATCCAGTTGTCCGGGCAAGTCCTTGAGCGGTTCGGGTAGAGTTCGACTCAGGAGGCGGCTCTGGGTAGATTTTTTACACCGTGATGACAAACGCTATTCAACGTTTAGTAGATTCCAAATGGGAAAACAGTCTCAAGAAATTCAAATCGGGGGCGGGTATGAGTAATAAAGGGAAGGGCGGATGTTTGGTTACAGAACTATGTCGAGGCTCCAGATTCGCCTGTGTGGTTGCGATTGCTCTTGGAGTGGCGGCCGCCGCCGCATTGCCAGCGCCCGCGCAGACCCTAACCATTCTGTACACATTTAACGGCTCGCCGGACGGAGCTTATCCTCATTCGCCGCTGGTGAGGGATGCGGCCGGGAACCTCTACGGCAACACATTCCAAGGCGGAAGCTTCGGCTTTGGGACGATCTTTAAGTTGAATAAATCCGGCAAAGAGACGGTCTTATTTAGCTTTGGTACGGGGGATGGCGCCTACCCCACCCAGCCTCTGCTTCGCGATGCTTCCGGCGACTTGTACGGCGTAGCTGCGGAGGGCAATGGCGGTTCGGGAGTGGTTTTCAAGGTGAGTCCGAGTGGCCACGAAACCGTCCTTCACAGCTTTTACGGGGGATCCAACAACCACCCGAAAGTCCCGTCCTCGGGCTTAATCATGGACAAAGACGGCAACCTCTATGGCGCAACCTTGAGCGGCGGCGATGCCAAGTGCGACGCTCACCTCTCGCCATACTGCGGAACCGTGTACAAGCTCGCGAAGAACGGGAAAATGACGGTTCTGTACAAATTTAAGGGTGGCTCGGATGGGGCTGCACCCTCGGGAAACTTGATCATGGACCCAGCGGGCAACCTCTACGGCGTAACCGTGTTCGGGGGCGATCTTAATTGCACCGTCGGGATTGAAAAGCGCGGCTGTGGAGTCGTATTTAAGCTGGATCCGAGCGGCAACGAAACGGTGTTGTACAGTTTCACCGGCGGCACGGACGGAGCGTTCCCCACGGCGGGATTCGGCTTGGTCGAAGATACCGAGGGAAATCTCTATGGCGTTGCCACCGAGGGTGGCGAGTTCGGAAATGCCTGCGATGCTGGCAACGGCCAGAATTATGGCTGTGGGACCGTGTTCAAGATAGATCAGACCGGCAAATTTACCCTTCTGCACGACTTTAGCAATGATGGCAGCGAAGGAGTAGCGCCGAACGGAGGACTGGTTCGCGACGCTGCGGGTAACCTGTATGGCACAACTCAGGAAGCCACCTTGAGTGGGAACATCGGAGGAACCATCTTCAGAGTGAATCCGACCGGGAAACTCACTGTGCTGTACAACTTCGATGGGCTTTCAAACGGCGCAGCGCCCGCAGCGGGATTGATTCGGGACACAGAAGGGAACTTCTACGGGACGGCTGTGTTTGCCGAATCCGGAAAGCCCGGAGAAGTATTTAAATTAACACCTTAGGTTGAAGCGCCATGGCCAAGTGCTTATTTCCCGGTCATCACCAGTTGCCCATTCTCAACGTGCATGTCGTCGACGCCGTCGGGCAGTTTCAGGCGGTCGCGCTGCTCCAGAAGCTTTTTCTGCAAAGCGTCGTTCACCAGCGAGACCGGAATGCTTAGATCTCCGACCTTGAACTCCGTGGGATCGAATGTCGCAAAACCGTCTTTCGCGCCCAGATGTCCAGCGAGCGTGACATATACGGTCTTGCCGCCCACATTCGCCACGAACTGTCCGCGGGCCACGTCTCCGTCAAAATTGACCTGATAGTCCTTGATGTCGGCGTCGCCGGCTGCGAACTGGGCATCGGCCGAGGCTGGAAGGGAAGCAGAGCTGGTTACGGTGCCGCCGCTACTTGCCGCAGATTGCCCCTGAGCCGCCGAGGCCATCGGCGCTGCCATCAGCGCCCCAGAAGCCTGCGCCAGGGCCGCTCCAACTTCTTCTGAGGTCAGGCGGACCTGCACCGGCGCTTGCCCTGGTTCCTTGGGTTGCATGAGTGTCTGTATCTTGTCTTGCAGAGACTGGGCATTGGCCGCAATGGCGGCAGGCGCCTGGGGCGGCGCGATCGGATGCGGCTTATGGAGCACCAGGACTAGGGCAACAATGGAGCTGCCCAAGGTGGCAATGCTGATGATGCGATCTAGCTTCATTTTCATGGTGTCCGAGCCTCCGCACAGTCTATCCAATCATACTGTCGGTTAACCGCTGAGCTTCAGGTAACGGAAGGCACTGACCGGCGGAGTACGAAGGTGCAGAGCTAAATCGCTTAAGATAAAACACTTGGCAAGAGATGATTTTATTGGCAAAGTCTAAGTGGTTCAGATGACCGTCCGAGAGGCAATCAAGGCGGCGGAACAACTTCTACCGGGTCAGGCTGCCCCCGACGGTCAGGTAGACCCGCGCTGGCAAGCGGTAATTGCCATTGGTGAGTTCGTCAAGCAAGACCCCGAGGCGATTTGGCCTTTCGTATTGCGTTGGGGCTCGCATTCAGACGAGGACCTTAGGAATGCCATCGCAACTTGCTTGCTTGAACACCTTCTGGAGTATCACTTCGATCTGATCTTTCCCCGAGTGGAAGCGGCTGCGCGAAACGACGCGTTCTTTGCCGACACAACCAAGAAGTGTTGCAAATTTGGGCAGGCCAAACATCCGGAGAGCGCAAAGCGCTTCGAAAAGCTGCGCGCCGAGATTCGTGGATCCACAGAACGACCTTAACGCCCTGGCCACAAAAAAGCCCCTTCCGCAGAAGGGGCTTTGCAGCAACAACTGAGTAAATGTGGCTACTTATTGCCGCTAGCGTTCTGGTCCAAGGTAATGCCTTGAACGCCGGGCTGTTTTTCAGCCTTGGCCTTCTTGGCCGCCATGGTCTTGTCAACCCAGTCGTCGGCGGTCTTCAGGTCGGACGCTCGCGCCGCCGGGTCGTCACATTCAACGTCCGCTCGTTCGCGGTAGAGCAGGTTCATGTACGCCATAGCGTCATCGTAGTCGGGACGCAATTGCAGCGCTTTATTGAGTCCGTCAATGCCGTCTTGAACGATGGGTAAGTTCTTCTCTTTCAGATCGAGACAAACTTTCTTTTGCTCTTTGTCCTTGCCGTTCAAGGACTCTTCCGGCTTAAGTCCGAGCTTGGCACGGGCCTCCATGCGCGGCTGGTAGGTCTGCGTCCAGTCGATGACCCCGACGGAGTAATACGGCTCAGGATCGTTGGGATCGAGGTCCTGCGCCTTCCTGTAATAGGTCTTCGCGTCGTCGAACTTCTTCATATTCAGATAGATGTAGGCGATTCCCTTGTTGCTGTTGATCTGCAACTCCTTGGCGGGATTCGATTCGAGGACGTGTTTGTATTGTTCGATCGCCTGTTCGCCCATGCGGGTGTTATCGGAGGTGTCGACGCCCGGAATGAACTGCTGAGCATAGGCCGTCGCCAGATACATGCGAGCGACGACTAGGTTTGGATCGAGCGAGACGGACTGCTGAAAATGGTCGATCGCTTCCTCGTATTTCGCGTTCTTGTAGGAAGCCACGCCTTTGTTCAACTGGTCGCGGGCCCGCAGTTTGTCGCATCCGGTGGCGGAAAACAGCACCAAGCCAACGGCCATGAATGCCAAAAGTCGTGCGCTATTTTTCATTGCTTTATAAGTCTCCTCCCTGCAAGCCTCACTGTGCCGAGAACAATGAGCCAGTTGCAGGGTTATGAAACGGAGCAGTCCTGAGGGCTGCTCCGGGACAGACTCGGCCGGTGTTGCAGGGTTAAGCCTTCAGCCCGCGGCTAACCACCAGCTTCAATCTTGGCGGTGATCAAGCCGACCTTGTCCACGCCGGCGGCGTGAGCAATATCGATCACATTGGCCACGTTGGCGAACGGAACATTGTCGTCACCCTTCACGAACATGACCTTTTCGGCCCGGGTCTTGAAAATATCGGTCAAACGTCCCTGCAGCCCATCCCAAGTCGTATCTTCCTGGTTGATTTTCACGCCCGGTTCCTGTCCCGGACCGCGATCGATCAACTGCACCACGATGGTGCGGTCAGGTTGTGTGTTCTTGGGTTGGTTGGGCGGCGGCGGTTGCGGTACCAGCGCTTCCAGACCTTTGGGCGTCAGTGGTGTGATGACCATGAAGATGATCAACAGAACCAGCAGGACGTTGATCATCGGCGTCATATTAATATTTGCGATTTGCGGCCCGCCAGGGCCAACTCCCATACCCATCGGAATTCTCCTCTATTGCCCGGAACCTGGAGTCGCGGTTGGTGCGTTCTGCTGTTTCTTCTGATCGGTCAACAATCCCAACTGGTCCACGCCGGCCGAACGAACGTTATCCACCACGGAAACCACCGCGCCGAACTTGGCGCGCGCATCGGCGCGCACGAACACCGTCTTATCGATGCGGCCCGTGATACGGTCCTTGATCTTCTGCGTCAACTGGTCGGCATCGATGCGGTCATTTCCCAGAAACACTTTGCCGTCGCGCATCACCGCCACGATCAGAGCGTCATCTTTATCGGCGTCCGGCATTGCCTGCGGATTATTGACTTTCGCCAGATCGACGCTGACGCCTTTTTGCAGCATTGGCGTGATCACCATGAAGATGATCAGCAGCACCAGCATCACGTCCACCATGGGGGTGACGTTAATGTCGGAGTTGACCTTGATGCCTTCGTTTCGTTTATTTATCGCCATGAAGAACTCTCTCCTGCACTACAGACCTGCAAGCAGTAGCTGCTTCGTTCCCGGTTGGAGTGGCGGCGCCGGAGCCAACTCCGGCGCCACTCTCAGCAACTCAAGAGCAAACTCAGGCACTACGGCCGGCGAACTCCCCTGCGCTTGAGGAAGTAATCGATCAATTCGCTCGACGAGTTGTCCATTTCCACGTCGAACGCTTCCACGCGTCCAGTCAGGTAGTTGAACATCATAACGGCCGGAATCGCGACCAGCAGACCGAAAGCCGTGGTGACCAGCGCTTCGGCAATACCGCCGGCGACTGCGCCCAGACCGGTGGCCTTGTTTTCCGAGATGCCGCGGAAGGCGTTCAGAATACCGACGACCGTGCCGAACAGTCCGACGAACGGAGCGGTTGAGCCGATGGTGGCCAGACCACCCAATCCCCGCTTCAACTCAGCGTGAACGATGGCTTCGGTGCGCTCCAGAGCGCGCTTGGAGGCTTCGATAGTCTCACCCGGAATATCATTACTGTCCTGATGAGCGCGAAATTCCATCAAGCCAGCGGTGACAACCTTCGCCAGATGGCTCTTCTTATTGCGCTCGGCCACTTTGATGGCTTCGTCGATCTTGCCATCGCGGAGGGCGCCGGCGACTGCCGGTGCGAACGAGCGAGACTGTTTACGGGCTGCGTTAAAGGCCATATAGCGATCAATCATGACGCCGATCGACCAGCCAGACATGATGAACAGGATGAAGACGACGATCTTCGCCAAAATGCCCATCTTCTTCCAGAGCGAGATCGGGTCCCAGGTCATGGTTTCCTCTTGCAGGATCCAAGTGGCCACCATGTGAAGGTTGCAGAAAGCTAAAGTTGCTACGTTGGCTAAGAGCATGAGTTGCTATTCCTCCTCAGAACTTGTTAAGTCGCAGTCGCTAACTTTCAAACATATTGCAGACAACACCAGTCCCCTGTCCGCGAACAACGGCCATCAGACCGGCTTATAACTGAATTCGTGGCGGTGCGAGATGAGGAAACCTTCCGTCCGCTGAAAGCCCAATCCAGAGTGCCGCTTGGTCAGGATTGCGGGAAGATCGCCGTTTTAAGTTCCTCGCTACCGTTCGCTGGCGGAGTCTAGCCGCCGGCCAGCGTAAAGTTCACCGTGATCTGCGTCTCCACTTCCACCGGTTCGCCGTTCAAAATGTACGGCTTGTAGCGCCATTGTTTGACCGCTTCAATGGCTGAGGGGGCGAGCATGGGGTGTCCGCTGATCAGACGCAAATTCTCAATGGTGCCGTCTTTACTGATTTCAGCTTGCAGCAGCACACTCCCTTGGATGCGTGCCTGACGGGCCAAAGGTGGATAATTCGGCTGAACTTTCTTAATTAATAGACCCTGGGTGACGCCTTGCGAAACTCGAACCCGCTGGGGCGTGGCCACTTTTGGCACGGCAACCGGGGTCGAACTGATAATTCCGCCGATCACGCCGCCCATCTGGCCGCCCGGAATGCCGCCGGGTACGCCGCCCACTACGCCGCCGGAAGCCATCATCGGAGGCGCTTCTTCTTCCTTAATCATTTGTACTTTCTCTGGAATCTTGGTCGGCGTGCGCAGTTGCCCGTTGATCAGGTCGGTTTGCACGTGGTGGACAACCGTCGGTACTGCGGCGGCGGGCGGTGGCGGCGGTGGGGGCGGTGGCGGAGCCACCAGGAAAGTCATGAGCTGCGTCTTCGGCAGCGCCTCTGTAAACAGGAGCGGGATCAATACCAACACTCCGAGCAGGACGGCCTCCAAGACAAAGGAAAAGAACGTCCAAGCGCCCCGCTTCGTCTTGAGTTTCCCACCAGATTCTATAAGGCTGTCTTCAAACATAAGGTTTCTCCTGCTGGATCCCTAACTTAGTCTTAGACACCGCCTGCCGCGAATTTGCTCCCAACAGCCCTCATTTATTCGCGCGGTTTAGGAAGCCGAAAGATACTAAACGAAATCCGGCGCAATCACAAACCGTCTTTTACCCCTAACCGCCCCTAGACCCTGGCTTTAGCCTTGGCGGGCCGAACATTCTCTTTCGCCACCGGCATTGCGACTGGCGGCTTGCCACGTCCCGCGCGCCATTCCTGATAAGCCACCAAAATCGGCGCCGCAATGGCGATCGACGAATAAGTCCCGATTAAGATGCCGATTACCAGTGCAAAGGAGAAGCCGCGAAGCACTTCTCCGCCAAACAAATACAAGGCCAGGACGGTCAAAAACGTCAGTCCGGCGGTCAAAATCGTCCGGCTCAGGGTCTGATTGATGCTGCGATTGACGATGTCTGAGAGCTTTTCCCGCCGCATCAGCTTCAGGTTTTCCCGGATGCGGTCGAAAACCACGATGGTATCGTTGTTGGAATAGCCGATCAGGGTCAAAATCGCCGCTACCACCGTCAGGGAGATCTCTTTGTTGAATAGCGAAAACGCGCCTACTGTGATCAAAGTGTCGTGAAATACCGTGATTACAGCCGCCACGCCGTAGATCCACTCAAAGCGGAAACCCAGGTAAATCAGCATTCCGGCTAGCGAATAAAGGACAGCCAATTTGGCCTGGTTGCGCAACTGCTGGCCGACCTGCGGTCCTACGATTTCGACGTTCCGTATGCCGAAATTCGACAGAAAAAAGCCATCCGAAAGAGTCGCAACCACCGCCGGATCGACGATATTCTTGAGATCGTCCACCGAAGTGAGCACGCCGCCGCGCGTTTTATCGCGATAGTCGACAATGCTTTGCGCCGCTGCCGCATATTTCTGCTCGGCATCGGTCCCGGCATGCAGCGGGTCTTTTTGCAGCAGGTAAGCCTTCAGGGTTAGGGAACTGGCGTTATTCAAGTCCTGCTTGCCCTCGGGCGCGGTGGGTTCGAGCGCATTGATGATGGCAAGTTTGCTGCGGTCGAGCGCCTGTTCGTTGGTCTCCTGCTCGGAGACGCCGATGAGAACTTCGTTATTCTGCGGCGCGCCGTAGCTTTGAATGCGGGTGTTGTGCAGGCCCGCTTTGTCCATGGCGGCGCGAATGGCATCGTTGTCCGGCTTCTGCGCGAACTTCACGTAGACCAGAGTTCCGCCACGGAAGTCCACGCCGTAGGGAATGCCGTGCCAGAACATCATGGAGAAGATTCCCGCCACGCTGAACACCAGCGAGAACGCCAGGAAGTACCACTTCTTGCCTAGGAAGTCGATATTCGGATTACGAAAAAATTCCACCTTCTACCCCTTTATGTTCCAGGTTTCGAGTTTCAGGTTCCGAGAAAATCTCGAAACGAAACTTTAGGACCTCGTTGTTTCTTCCCGCCAGTACTAACCGATGCTCAATGCCTCGCCGCGCTGCTTGCGGCTCAGGATCCAGTCAAAGATCACGCGCGATACGAAGACCGCGGTGAACAGGTTAGCGAACAAACCGAAGCTAAGTGTCACCGCAAATCCCTTCACCGGCCCGGTTCCAAAGATGAACAGGATGACCGCTGAGACGATGGTCGTGACGTGCGTGTCGACGATGGTGATCCAGGCGTGTCCAAAGCCCTGTTCCACCGCCGAAGGTGGCGTCTTGCCATTCCTCAATTCTTCGCGAATGCGCTCAAAGATCAGAACGTTTGAATCCACGCCCATGCCGACCGTCAAAATTACTCCGGCAATTCCAGGCAAAGTCAGGGTCGCGCCGCTGAAGCCCAAAAATCCGAGCAGGATGATCAGGTTCAGAATCAGCGCGATATCCGCATTGATGCCGGCGGCGTGGTAGTAAATCAACATAAAGATCAGGACCGCGAGCATCCCGATGATGGCCGCCGTCACGCCAGCGCGAATGGAATCGCTACCCAGCGACGGCCCTACCGTGCGCTCTTCCAGATACTTGATCCCGGCCGGCAAAGCGCCGGAGCGCAGCACCATGGCCAAATCCTTGGTTTCCTGGTCGGTGAATCGGCCATTGATTACACCGCTATCGTGGATTTGATCCTTGATGACCGCGACTTCCTGGACTTTATTGTCGAGTACCACGGCGAGGTTGTCGCCGATATGGGCACCGGTAAAGGCGCCGAAGCGGCGGCCACCTTCGCCGGTGAGGTTGAACGATACCGACGGCTGACCATTTTCATCGCGGGAAGGCTCGGCGTTTCGCAGATCGCGGCCGGTGACCGCGGAAGCGCGGGAAATTAGGTACCAGGGCTGTCCTTCGCCCGAGGCCGAGGACTTGCCCGGCATCAGGACGGCATCCGGAGGCAGGACTCCGCCATGCTGCTGAAGCGCGTCCTGCTCGTTGGCGTAGGGGCCTCCAAGCGATTGGCGAATCTCAAGCATGGCCGTGGACTGCATGATTTCTTTGACCCGGCCGGGATCGTCGACACCGGGTAGCTGGACGAGAATTTGATACTCGCCGAGACCGTGCTCTTCGATGATGGGCTCACTGACGCCGAGTTGGTCAATGCGGTTGCGGATGGTCTCAATCGCCTGCTCGACGGCGCGCTTCTTGAGGTCAGCCAGAGACTGCGCCTTCATGGCAACGGTCCAGGAATTCTCCGCGCCCGAGCTCAATGCGTACTCAGGGAGGCGGTCGGCGACGATGGAGCGCAAATCGGCAGTTGCGTCGGGCGAGACGCCTTTGATTAAAATCGCTTCCGGATGGCCGGTGGCGTCCGGCTTGCTGATTTCGGTGTAGGTGATTTTGCGGGAGCGCATGTCGGCCTTCAGCCGCTCCATGGCATTGTCGGAGTCGACGCTGACCGCATCGTTCACCTGCACCTGAAGAATCAGGTGGGTACCGCCCTTGAGGTCGAGTCCGAGGTGTATGCGGTCCTGCAAAGCTGCCAGCAGGCCGTGCCCCGAAAAGCTCTGCGGAACTCCGAAGATGCCGAATAGAAACACCAGCAGAGTTCCAATGATGACGATCAGCTTCCAGCTTTGAGTCTTGTTCATACTGATAAATTAATCCGTTAATCGTTTTAGATGCACTGTTTACTGCACTTACCGGCGTCGCCCTCGAAGCGAAGCCCGCGAAACCTGCTATTTACCGTTTTTGGCGACTTCTTCGCCCGTTGTCACCGAAGCCACCGATCCCCGGGTCACCTCGAGCCGCAAATTGTCGGGCGGTACCCGCAAATGGATGTAATCGTCCCTCAGCGCCACAATCGTGCCACGCAGGCCACCAGTGGTCACAACCTTGTCTCCAGTCTTAAGCTCGCCCAGCATCGCCTGCCATTTTTTCTGCCGCCGCTGTTGCGGCATGATCAGCAAGAAGTAAAAAATGGCAAAAATGAAGATCAGCGGGGCAAAGCCCAACAACCCCAGAGATCCGCTACTTGTCTGCATCGCGAATAGTTGTTGCATGCCCATCAAGCCGAATCATTCCTCCGACCGCAATATTTACCTGAAGGTGCGCCCCAAGGCGTGCCAGCCTTCGAAATTTACCGCTGGAGTTCTCGCGTACCTGGGCGGAGATTCCTTCAGCTTCGGACAGGAACAGAGGGTGCCGAGCTACG
This sequence comes from Terriglobales bacterium, assembly GCA_963700175.1. GTDB lineage: Bacteria > Acidobacteriota > Terriglobia > Terriglobales > Acidobacteriaceae > DASVWZ01. Next base: position 734,049 of record CAVOWN010000015.1, on the reverse strand, counting down.
GTTTTGAAAACCAGACCTCAGACAGACTTCGGGGTCTTCTCCCAAGTGAAATAGAATGACGCACTGCTCGCATCGTGTCAAGGTAGAAGGTCAGGTTGTGGACGGTATTCAGGACTTGCGCCAGAACTTCATTGGACGCATAAAGATGACGCAAGTAGGCGCGCGAGTAGCGGGAGCACACTCGGCAGGCGCATTTCGGGTCAAGCGGGCCGGCGTCGCCGGCGTAACGGGCCTGTTTGATGGAGATTTTGCCCTCGGAAGTGAATAGCAGGCCGTGCCGGGCGGCCCGCGTAGGCAAAACACAGTCCATCATGTCGATCCCAAGGCCGGCATATTCCACAATCTCCTCCGGCGTGCCCACCCCCATCAGGTATCGAGGTTTGTCCGCGGGCAAGTGCTGGATGGTGGCTTCGACCACCTCGCGAGTCAAGGCCCTCGGCTCGCCAACGCTAAGTCCGCCAATGGAATAGCCCGGAAAGCCGATTTCGATGGTCCGCTCGGCCGACTCCCGGCGTAGGCCAAGATCCATGCCGCCCTGAACAATGCCAAACAAAGTCTGCGTCGGGACAGCCGTCCCCACACTACCCCACGGGACTTGCTGCTTATGCTCCTCAAAATGCTTCTTGCTGCGCTCTGCCCAGCGCAAAGTCAACTCCATCGACTTGCGCACCCGCTCCGGCTCGGCCGGATACTCGGTGCACTCATCGAACGCCATAATGATGTCCGCGCCCAAGCCAATCTGCGCTTCCATTGCGCTCTCTGGACTGAAAAAGTGGGAGGAACCGTCCAGATGCGAGCGAAAAGTCACGCCTTCTTCGGTGAGTTTGCGAAGCTCGCTCAGGCTGAAAACCTGAAATCCTCCGGAGTCGGTCAGAATCGCCCGCTCCCACGACATAAAACGATGCAGTCCGCCGAGTTTGCGTACCTGTTCAATCCCCGGACGCAAATAAAGGTGATAGGTGTTGCCGAGCAGAATTTGTACGCCAAGCTCTTCCAGCACATCCTGCGGCACGCCTTTGACGGTGGCCAACGTGCCGACGGGCATGAAAACGGGCGTTTCGACCTCGCCGTGAGGCGTGACGAGACGGCCGCGTCGCGCGGACTCCGCCCTAGCCTCGATGTGAAACTCAAGCGACATACAAGGTCCCTAGGCGGCCTTTCGTTCTTTGCAGGGATGCATTTCTCACACATCCAAGATAACAACGTCGCCGCCCACGTAGGGGCAGAGCCTGTCCTGAGCCCGCCGAAGGATGTCCTCACCTGCCCAGCCCACTATCAACTTTCCGACACTCACGGGCAAGTTGAACCGCCTCGGTCCGGCGCTGCCGGGATTGAAGTACAGCACGCCGTTTTTCAATTCTTGTTTCGGCTTGTGAGTGTGCCCGCTGATGACGGCTGCGAAGCCGGCAGCTTCCGGCTTCAGATCAAGATCAGCTAGATTGTGCAGAATATAGATCGAGACGCCGCCAACTTCGAGTACATCGGTCGCCGGCATCTTCGCTGCCCAGTCGCCATGATCGACGTTTCCACGGATCGCCGTAACGGGAGCGACCTCAGCCAGCGTGTCCAGAATCGCGGGATCGCCAACGTCACCGGCATGAATGATGTAGTGGGAACCCCGCAGCGCCTCGACCGCTTGTGGGCGCAGCAGTCCATGAGTATCGGAAATAACGCCAATCAAGAACGTAGGGGCAGGTGTCCTCACCTGCCCGGCCCTCACTTGCCCAGCCGAGCGAAGCCCGGCACCGCCAGAGGCGAAGCCATCAGAAGCCACGGGTAATCCTTAGCAGCTTGCACCAATCCTTTTCTAACCGGATTATTCAAAACATAGTTAATCTTCTCATCCAGTTTCTCCGAAATGCGCAAAGCGCGATCGAAAGATTCTTCCTGCCAAATCCGCCCCGACTTGCCAAGTCGTCGATTGATGAGGTGAGAAGATGTGCCCTTAATCGCTTTGGTGATTCGCGCCAATGAGAACACCTCGTGCCTTTCCACATCAATCTGGGGAATAAAAATCATATGGACGTGATCGGGCATCACAACTACGGCGCGCAGATCGATCGTCCAACCATGTGCGCGTGAACACACCTCGATAGTAATGTCACGCGCCCAATCGGGAAGCAGCCATCGCCGACACGTGCAAAACGTCAGGAAGTGCGGTTTGCCGTCGCGCTGCAGGTGCGGGAGGTTGCGGCGGTAGAAGGCTTTCGGCATGGAAGATGCCTGCTACCCCGATTGTATATACCGACCAGGCGAGTTGGGCAGGTGAGGACACCTGCCCCTACGTGGATCGTGCCGATTTGGGAAGTCACTGCAGTGCCGTTTTTTCCGCGATCAGCTTCTTGATCTTCTCCACGAAGTCGGCCGCTGCCATGTCTTCCGTCTTCTCTTTTCCGCGCGTGCGGACGTTCACTTTTCCGGATTCGGCTTCTTTGTCTCCGACCACCAACAGAAATGGCACTTTCTGCATGGCGTGCTCGCGAATCTTGGCGTTCATCTTTTCGTTGCGGGCGTCGACTTCTACCCGAACTCCGCCGGCCTTCAACTGGTCCGCCACTTTTTTCGCGTACTCGACGTGCCGCTCGGCGATCGGAATCATCACCATTTGCACCGGCGAGACGCCAAACTGGAAACGCTCCCGCGTAGTGTTCGATCAGCACACCGAAAAATCGCTCGACCGATCCATACAGCGCACGATGCACCATCACCGGCTGCTTGCGCGTGCCGTCTTCGGCGACGTACTCCAAGCCGAAGCGCGCGGGCAGATTGAAATCGAACTGCACGGTCGAAAGCTGCCATAACCGTCCAATCGAGTCGACCAGTTTGATATCGATTTTTGGCCCGTAGAATGCTGCTTCGCCGGGGATAGTCTTGTACTCAATATTGCGCTTCTTTAAAACGTTCTCCAGCGACGAGGTGGCGTTGTTCCACTGCTCTTCGCTGCCCACAAAACTCGCGCGCTGGCTCGGGTCCCAGGTGGAAAGCTCGGTCTGAAATTTGTCGAACCCAAAATCCTTCAGCACGTCCAAGGCAAAATCCAGGCAAGCCTCAATCTCGCTTTCAATCTGCTCCGGCATACAAAAGATGTGCGCGTCGTCTTGCGTGAAGCCGCGCACCCGCAACAGACCATGCATCACGCCGGAGCGCTCATATCGATACACCGTGCCCAGTTCGCCCAGGCGCACCGGAAGGTCGCGATACGATTTCAGCGAGTCGGCATAGATCAAAATGTGGCCTGGACAATTCATAGGCTTCAAACGATACTCGGCGTCGTCCAATTCCATGGAATCGAACATGTTCTGCGAGTAGTAGCCCTCGTGCCCGGAGACTTCGAACAGATGTTTTCGCACCACATGCGGCGTGTACACCAGCGAGTAGCCGCGCTTGATGTACTGCTCGCGCATCCAGTCTTCCATTTCTTTGCGGACAATGCCGCCCTTGGGATGCCAGAAGATCAGTCCCGGTCCGGCCAACTCCTGTATGGAGAACAGATCGAGCTGCTGCCCAATCACGCGGTGGTCGCGCTTCTTGGCTTCCTCCTGCCGGTGGATGAAATCGTCGAGATCTTTTTTCGAATAGAAAGAGGTTCCATAAATCCGCTGGAGCTGTGGATTCTTCTCATCTCCCAGCCAGTACGCGCCGGCGATGTTCAATAGCTTGAATGCCTTGATCTTTCCCGTCGACGGAATATGCGGACCGCGGCAGAAATCGGTGAACTTTCCGGTGCGGTAGATCGAAATCGTTTCATCGGGCTTGGTGAACTGCTCGATGAAATGGCACTTCATGAAATCGCCTTCTTTTTTGAACTCTTCAAGGCCCTGTTCCCGAGGCAGAAAATCGCGCGCGTAAGGAATATTCTGCTGCGCCAGCTCCTGCATTTTCTTTTCGATCTTCTCCAGGTCGTCCGGCGTAAACGCGGTCGGACGATAAAAGTCGTAGAAGAAGCCGTTTTCCGTAGCCGGACCGTGGCCGAGCTTGGTTTCCGGGAAAAGTTCAAGCACCGCCGCCGCCAGCAAGTGCGCAGACGAATGTCGAAATACTTCGAGCGCCTCGGGATCTTTCTCCGTCAGAATGCGCAGGTCGGTATCTTTTTCGAGCGGCCTGGTCAGGTCGATCAAGTCGCCATTCGTTTTCGCGGCCAGCGCCGCATCCGCCAACCGCGGGCTGATGGACTTGGCGATGTCAAGAGCAGTCGTGCCCTTAGGGACTTCTTTGCTGCTCCCGTCGGGGAGTTTGATATGAATATTTTCTGCCATGGGATTGAGAATTAAGTATAAATCAGGTAGCGACGGACGCTCGTCCACCCGTGCCTGACTCCGCTCGACCGCCGGCCCACAAGCAAAGTTTCGCCGTTCCTGCACCTGAACCGATTACTTTTGCTAAGCTTGCCCGTCTATCATTTTATTGGACTTCCCCAGGTCGGCCGATTTTCCAGGAGAATATTCGTGAGCATGAAGAGTATCGGATTGAGCATGTTATTCACGTTGCCCTTTATAGTGGCCCTGCCCTCCGCTGCACAAAATCGGCTCCCCGGAGCCTCAAGCTTGCTCGCTGGAACATCGGACTCTTTTCTCGCAGCTTGCCGCGCCGACTTGGCCGATACAAAAAAGCGCATCGCGGATATTAAAGCGGGAAAATCGCATCCCGATGCACAAGCCACACTGCAAGCCTTCGATACCGCTCTGCTCGTAGGCAATGACGCGCAAGCCCGTGCCAGTCTGGCCGAACAGGTCCACCCGGCAAAGGATTTTCGGGAAGCATCCCAGGTCTGCGAACAGGAAGCCAGCCAGGTCCTGACCGACATTTCGCTCGACAAAGACATGTACAACGTCCTGGCCTCGCTCGATGGATCCAGGCTCGACCCCGCGGGAACATATTTTCTTCGCACTACGCTGCGCGACTACCACCGTTCCGGCGTCGATCGCGATGATGCGACACGCGCCAAAATCCGCGCGCTGCAAGACGAACTGGTGAAAATCGGCCAGGACTTCGACAAAAACATCGCCGAAGACGTCCACAAAGTGCAAGTCAGCGCTTCTGATCTTGACGGGCTACCCGAAGATTTCAAGCACTCCCATGCGCCCGACGCCTCCGGCATGGTCACGCTCACCACCAACAACACCGACTACATCCCCTTCATGGATTACGCCAAGAGCGATCCGGCAAGGAAAGCGCTGTTCCTCGCTTACGCGCAGCGCGCCTATCCCAAAAACATTGAAGCGCTGAGTCAACTTTTACAGAAGCGTTATGAACTGGCGAATGTTCTTGGCTACCCCGATTGGGCTGCTTACATCACCGAAGACAAGATGGTGCAGACCAAGCAGAACGCCGCCGACTTCATCGAGAAAATCGCTGCCGCAGCCGATGCTGGGGCCAAACACGATTACGCGCAGCTACTGGCCTACAAGCGGCGTCCGATCCCGAACGCGACCGCCGTGAATCGCTGGGAATATGGCTATCTGTCGCATCTTGGTCGAGGTCGACACTTACGGATACGACTCCCAAGCCATGCGGCCTTATTTCGAGTATTCGCGAGTCTTGCAAGGCATCCTCGATATCACCAGCCACATGTACGGGATCACTTACACGCGCGTGACAGGCGCGCAGGTGTGGCATCCCGATGTCGCAACTTACGATGTCTATCAGGGCGATCAACTGCTGGGACGGATTTATTTCGACATGTACCCCCGCGAGAACAAGTACAAGCATTACGCGACCTTCAATCTATCCACCGGGAAACATGGGGTGCGTGTGCCAGAGTATGTCTTGGTATGCAACTTCCCTCAGGCCACGGATGGTCCCGGCCTCATGGACCGCGACGATGTGATTACCTTCTTCCATGAATACGGCCACCTGATCCACGGAATCATGCGCGGCAACACCATGTGGTCGACTGGCGATCTGGAAAACGATTTCATCGAAGCCCCGTCGCAGATGTTTGAAGAGTGGCCCAAGGACGTAGCCGTGGTGCAAACCTTCGCTCGTCATTACAAGACCAACGAGCCCATCCCAGCCGACCTGGTGAAAAAAGCCAAGGCGGCCGACGAGTTTGGCAAAGCCCTTAACGTCCGGCAGCAGATGTTCTACGCGTCCATCAGCCTGGATTACTACAACCGCAATCCCCAGGGCTTGGACACCACAAAATTACTAGCGGAGTTGCAGGAGCGTTATACGCCCTTCAAGTACGTCGAAGGCACGCACATGCAGACCGCATTCGGACACCTGAATGGCTATTCGGCGGTCTACTACACCTACATGTGGTCGCTGGTGATCGCGAAAGACATGTTCACCGAATTCAAGAAGAATGGCCTGATGAATCCTGAAATCGCCAAAAAGTATCGCGATACGGTTCTAGCGGAGAGTGGAACCAAGCCCGCAGCCGCCATGGTCCAAGATTTCCTCGGACGTCCATATTCGTTCCAGGCCTACGCCGATTGGTTGAACGGAAAATAATCACGTAGAGGCGTACGCCCTCGTCCGCCCTGCCTTTACCCCTGAGACACGGTGGGATTTAGATAGCGCGCCGTCTCTCCTGGAACTATGGCCATTCGGGAGTACCATTTGGCTCTCGATCATGGTACTTATTCAGAGATGAGTGCAACGTTCGCGCTGGGCCGGGCACCGATACAATCCCGCATCAATGGCGCACGATATAGCGTCTATTTGGCGGACTGTCGGGAATGGATGGATAGGCGTGCCGCGAACTCCATTCACGCTATTGTGACCGATCCCCCGTACGGCCTCAAGGAATATTCAACGATCGAACAGGAGAAGTTGCGAAAGGGCCGAGGCGGTGTATGGCGCATACCTCCGAAGTTCGACGGTTGCGAACGCAGCCCGCTGCCGCGATTCACTGTGCTCACCGGCGATGATCGGTCTGCCTTAAGGTTCTTTTTCTCGGATTTTGCGAAGCGCGCTTTCCGCATTCTCGTTCCCGGCGGACACTTGTTTATTGCCGCTAATCCTCTACTATCCCACTTCGTCTATCTCCCTCTTATGGAGTCTGGGTTTGAGAAGCGAGGCGAGATTATTCGCTTGGTGCAGACGCTTCGCGGGGGTGACCGGCCTAAGAATGCCCACGACGAATTCGATGGTGTGACCGTTATGCCGCGTTCCGCATGGGAGCCGTGGGGCTTGTTCCGAAAACCTTGTGAAGGAAGGGTCCAAGACAATCTGCGCAAATGGAAGACGGGCGGACTCAGACGCATCTCCAGTGAGCTTCCATTCGGCGATGTAATTGCCTCGGCGCCCACTCGCCGGGAAGAGCGGAGAATTTCGCCGCATCCTTCGCTAAAACCTCAGAGTTTTATGCGCCAAATCGTGCGCGCCTCGCTCCCTTTGGGAGTCGGGGTAGTCCTTGATCCATTCATGGGCGGCGGTTCGACAATTGCGGCCGCCGCCTCAGTCGGGTATGACAGCATCGGCATAGAACTTAATGCAGGCTTTTTTGAGACCGCTGTCGAAGCAATTCCCAACTTGGCAAAGTTAAACGGAAGCACAAAAGCCAATAGCAAAAGCGGTACTTTGTACGCCGGTGAAAAGCAGCGCAGCCTTGCTCTCATAACCGAATCGTGAGAACTTCCTGATGTAATGTCATTTGCGGATGACGGTTTCGACCGATCAGTTCGGTTGCCTGCCGAGTTGAAGGTTTCGCATCTCCGCGAAGCCGTCGAGCATGTCGAAGATCGTGCCGCTGAACTCATTGATATTTACTTCGAGCAAGCCAACGTCTTCAGCGGAATCATCGGTATTCTGGGCATCCAGGCCCTTCATGCTTTAAGCCCCTATAAGAAGCACAAGCATCCAGACATCGCGCAGCAACGCTTTCCCGATCTTTCGCTCCGCGGAAAGTTAAACCCACCCGCGGCACATGCCTTGGAATCAAAGGGATCTACTCGTCCCTGGGCAATTCAATCCCATTACAATCATCCCGGTTGGTATATTGTCTGGCGGTATGCGGTCGATACTACTAAGCGGCTAAAACCCGGCAAAGTTGTCGTGGTTTGGCGAATTGATATCCCCTTTCTGGCTGAGGATGATTGGAAGTACGAAGGCAGCAGGGCACGCGAAGGACACGGGGGACGAACTCATACATTTGGGGTCAAGAACCCTGCAAAACGATTGAGGGATTCGATCGCGTTCCAAAACCCTAGAGTCGTGATCCGTCAGGGCGGCCCCGTTCTCAACAGCGTTGAAGACTAGGCCACATGCACGGTCTTTCGAAAAATGATTCCTGCCGCGACCGTGCCGCATCTCATATTTCTATTCCGCCGCAATAAAGAGGCCTCATGTCCATTCGACCCGTGAAGCGCGTCATCAAGTCCAAGCCCACCATGGAAGGCGCCGGCGTTCATCTTCGCCGCGCCTTCGGATTCGGCAACACTTCCGAATTCGATCCGTTCCTGCTGCTCGACGACTTCCGCAACGACGTTCCCGAGGATTACCTGGCCGGATTTCCGTGGCATCCGCATCGCGGCATTGAGACCATCACTTACGTCCTTGCCGGCACGGTCGAACACGGAGACAGCATGGGCAACCGCGGCGCCATCGCCGCCGGAGATGTGCAGTGGATGACTGCCGGCAGTGGCATCATTCACCAGGAAATGCCTAAGGGCGATCCCGCCGGCCGTATGCACGGATTCCAGTTGTGGGCAAACCTTCCGGCGGCGCTGAAGATGACCGCGCCGCGCTATCAGGAGGTGAAGGCCATCGAAATTCCCGAGATTAAGGACGACGATGGTACACACGTTCGCGTGGTCTGCGGAAATTTTTGGGGCAAAAAAGGTCCCGTCGAAGGCATTGCCACCGATCCCATCTACATCGATGTTTCGGTGTCTCCTGGTCGCCGCAAAACTTTGCCGGTCGAAACCACGCGCCACGCCTTCGCCTATGTTTTCGCTGGTAGTGGAAAATTCTGCAACGCCTCCGGCCCGCTTCAGGTTCCGACCGAAGCCATCAAGTGGTCAGACACCACTCCTCCCGTTGAAGCCGACAATCGTTCGCTGATCCTCTTCGATCGCGGCGACGAGGTCACCGTGCAAGCCGGAGACGACGGCATTCGATTTCTCCTCGTCTCAGGCAAGCCTCTCGAAGAACCGGTCGCATGGTACGGACCCATCGTGATGAACACACAAGAACAGCTTCGCCAGGCTTTCCAGGAATTGGAGACGGGGAAGTTTTTGAAGCAGCAGTGAGCCGCGTCGATCTGCGACAACTTTACTGACTTTTACAATCGGGTGCGCATTATTTCGCTAGCATTAATTCTTTCTAATGGCTCCCAAATTCTCTGCCGCACACGTTATGATGGAAGTACACCTGACATATATATTTTGGGGCCTTTCTACAGGCGGTCGAAGTGTTTCTCAGGTGATCATAAATTTCAGTTCTTTCATGGACTGTACCCTCTAAAGGAGTAACTTCAAATGGCAAAAGCAAAGACGCCACGCACCACCGAAACTGTGAGTAACAAGCAAGTTATCACCATGCCGGAGTCCACCTCCGCTGCGCCGGCCAAGAAACTGGCGAAACCGGTGTCGCCGAACCCGTCCGCTCCCACCCCCATCGATTTTGAAGCTCAGGTCCGTCAACGGGCCTATGAGATTTATCAGGAGCGCGGTTCCATTTCTGGACACCAGAACGAAGACTGGCTCCGGGCCGAGCAGGAAGTGCGTGCCCGCGTAAGCCGTCAGCACAGCGCATAGTTCCAATAGCGGGCTGAGGACAACCTTCAAACTCAGCCCGTGCGCCCCTCCGCCAAAATTCCGCCGATTTGCCTGGCTTCTTGACTTGGGGTGAGCGTGTATGTCGGGATCGCAGCAGCGAGCCAATAGCAGACCAATTCGGGGTTAACTCATTCTCCAATTGCGTGCCGCGCCTCGATAGCGATATCCTGCCAATCGAACCACCGTAGCAGCGAGCCCCATGGCCAATCTTTTCGAGTTGCCCCGTTACATTGCGGTGGAAGGTCCCATTCGCGTCGGCAAGAGCACGCTGGCGCGCATTTTGGCCGAACGCCTGCACGCACAACGCGTGATGGAGATCGAGGAGAATCCCTTCCTCGGCGCTTTTTATCAAGGAGAGCGCGGCGCTGGTTTTCAAGCCCAGTTCGCCTTTCTTATCCGCCGCTTTAACCAACTCCGCGCCCTCGACTTAGGGGCTGACTCGCAAAAGACGGTCGTCACCGACTTCATCTTCGAAAAAGACAAGCTCTTCGCCTGCCTTAACCTCAGCGATCATGAGCTTGACACCTATAACCGCTACTACAATTTTTTTCGTGAACAGCTCCCCACGCCCGACCTGGTCATCTATCTGCAAGCCACGCCGGAGGTCCTGAAAAAGCGCCTCAAGAAAAGAAACGCGCCCGGCGAGAAGGCGATTAACGAGGAGTATCTGGAAGAAGTCATTAAGGCTTACGAACACTTTTTCTTTCATTACACTTCCTCCGACCTCTTGATCGTGAATACCTCCGAGATCGACTTTGTGGAGCGCAACGAAGATTTGCAGGAGCTGCTGCGAAAGGTTTCGGCGCCCATCAAGGGAACGCAGTATTTCCTGCCGCTGGGAAACCAGGACGCCGCAAGCGCCTAGGATTCAGCCAGCCGCCTCGGCTATCGCCCTCGGCAGCCGAAAGGTCCCACTTGCCGTCGTTAGTTTGTTAGTGGAAGCCATCCTTTTTCTTGGTACACTTTGCGACGGACGCGGGCATAGATTTCGTCTTTCCTCCCGCCCACCCACTGAATCGAGGTAGCGACCTATGCAATCAGCAAGAGTCATTTCACCGACCAAGATGCTTTTTGCTGTCTTCGTAACTCTCTTGCTGGCAGCAACACTTGCGGCCCAACCGCCAGGAGCGAAGACGAAGTTCAAGGTGCTGCACACCTTTCATGGCCCCGATGGCGCCAATCCAGTTGGGCAGTTGGTGAGGGATAAGGTAGGTAATTTTTACGGGGTTACCAGCAACGGGGGAAAAGGGAAATGTGGCAGTGGGTGCGGAACCTCGTTCAAGATGGACAAGTCTGGCAAGGAGGTCTGGCTGCACAGCTTCAAAGGGGCGCCGGATGCCTCCCATCCGGACGCAGGCTTGCTACGCGACGCGGCGGGAAACCTTTACGGGACCACGACGTACGGTGGCTACACCACATGCAATTCATTTGGCTGCGGTACCGTATTCAAGTTGGATAAGACCGGCAAGGAGACCTGGCTCTACAAATTTGGTGGGTATCCTGATAGTGAACTTCCAGAGGCGCTTTTGGTCGAAGACCGGTTGGGAAATGTTTATGGCACGACTTACCTGGGCGGGACTTCCGATCTCGGAACTGTATTTGAGATGGATGCAGCAGGCAAGGAGACTCTTCTGTATAGCTTCGCCGGACCCCCTGATGGGGGGGGAGACGGGGCATTCTCGTACGATGGCATGATCCGAGATAAAGTGGGCAATTTGTATGGCGTGACCTTCGACGGCGGAGCCTATGGCGCGGGAGCGGTGTACAAATTGGATACCGATCATGAGGAAATCTTGCTTTACAGCTTCGCTGGCGGGGCGGCCGGGGCGAATCCCGACTCGGTGTTGCTTTTTGATCCACAGGGGAATCTCTACGGTACGACTGAGAACGGCGGCAACTCAGAGTGCGGAGGCACTGGCTGTGGAATAATCTACGAACTGTCGCCGCAGTCAGGTGGAACCTGGGTGGAGACCACCCTTTACACCTTTTGTTCCCTCTCCAACTGCACTGACGGTGAGACCCCCGGTGGAGGGCCTTTAATTCGTGATGTCGGTGGAAATCTTTACGGGAGCACTATCATTGGCGGGTCGTACCGCAACTGCAACGGGGACAGTTGCGGAGTCGTTTTCAAGTTGGACCCCACCGGCAAAGAGACCGTGCTGCACAGTTTCACAAACGGAGCGGACGGGGCATATCCGTGGCTGGACACGATGGATGCAAGCGGAAATCTTTATGGCGCTACCGGGCAGGGCGGCGACCTCAACTGCGACCCGAACAAGGGCCACGGTTGTGGGACGTTGTTCAAAATCACCCCCTGAGCCTATTAGAACCGAAACACCAGTCCTATCGACGGTTCGGCCATGTGGCCCTTGGTTCCGGTGAAAAAGCTGATGTTGCTGCCGGTCGCGCCGTTTACTTTGAAATCCGGATTGTCATAAAGCAGCCCGCGATACTGTAGCCGCAGGGCGAACCAGCGAACTCGCGGCAATTTGTAATCCACGCCCAGCCCGTAAAGAAACGCAGGTTGTGTCTCTTTTACCGCCCCCACATTGGTCTGCACGTTGTTCGGAACCTTCGTGTTGGTGGAAGGGTCGGTGACTTCCGGCAGATCCACCCACGTGTTTTGTGGACTGAACTTGATGGCGCCGCCTCCGACAAATGCGAAAGGCTCAAACCGCCCTTTCTTGAACGGGCTGTACATGTATGCGCCGGTGTACTCGGTCATGTGGGTCGCAACATGAAAATCAAAATCCGATTGATAAATTTGTGAGTTAAGTGTGCGGCCATAGTTAAATAGCAGCGAATGGTGCGGCCGGAATTTGTAGCGAATGGTCCCAAACAGATTGGTTCCAACAGTCGCGCTCTGCGAAATACCGTTTCCGGTCGCCTTCCGGCTGAACACCGCCGCTTCATTGGCGCTGACATCCCAGCGGCCATCCTGTGCCCACGCAGCGGACGCCACTACTACCATGATCCCCGCCATCAATACTCGCTTCACCATCATTTGTCCTCTCGTAACTACGATGCAGAATTCCGCCGTTTTCACAGCTGCCACGACTATTTTTGTACCTGTTTACCCGGAATACCCAACTCAACCGGCGCGGCGAGTATGAGTAGCATAAACTCGCTGCGCGGCGCCTACCGCTGAACCAAACTCAATCTCTTTGCCGGTCACGCTGCCAATCACCTGCTCCAGCGCCGCCAGAATAGCAATCGTGTCCATATAGTCGTAGTATCCCAGATGCGCAATACGAAATAGCTTGCCTTTCATCTCTCCTTGGCCATTCGCCACTAGCGCGCCAAATTCTTCGCGAAATTTCTTAACGATTGCCCCCGAGTCAATTCCCTCAGGCGGTTCGATCGCCGTCAGGGCCGCCGCCGGACACGCGGCAAACAACTTCAACTCCAATGCCTCGGCCCCTGCGCGAGTCATCGCCGCAGCCAATTCCGCATTCTCGACCAGCGCCTTGCGCCCCGTTGCCAGATCGCCGTTGCCCATCTCCCGTATGAAGTCCATCGTCGCCGCCAGCCCTGCAAACAACGACGTTGCGGGCGTGTATGCAGTCTCGCCGCATGCCGCCGCCTTCCGCTCTCTTCGGAAATCAAAATAGTATCGTGGAGACTTCGCCGTCTCCATGTGCTGCCATGCCCGCTCGCTGATTGCGCAATATGCCAAGCCGGGCGGGAGCATCAGCGCCTTTTGTGACCCGCCGATAATCACATCAACCTCCCAACCGTCGACCTCGAAATAGGTTGTCCCCAATCCAGTGATCGCATCCACTACCAACAGCGTGTCGCCATTGGCACGCACCAGCCGCGCAATCGCCTCCACATCGTGCCGCACTCCGGTAGAACTCTCCGTCGCCTGCACAAACACTACGCGGACATCCGGCGTCAGCTTCGCGCGGATCTCTTCCACCGAAAACGTCTGCCCATACGGAGCCGTCAGCGTCTCAACCGCGCAACCAAAGGCCTTGGTCAAATCGCGCCAACGCTCGCCAAAAATCCCCGCCGTCAGCACCAGAACCTTGTCGCCTGGGGACGTAAGATTTGCTACCGCGCCCTCCATCGCACCAGTACCCGAACACGTGAGGACCAGAACATCATTCTGTGTGCCGATGAACTCTTTCATTTCAGCCAGCACACGCGTCAGCAGCGCGCGAAAATCCGCCGTGCGATGATGTATCGCATACGACGCCATCGCACTCTGCGCGGCTGGCAACAACAGGGTCGGGCCCGGCGTAAAAAGGCGGTTCTTCCGTAGCATGAATCTTTCAGTCTACCGGAAGCACGTAACAATCCCCTTCACGGCCCGACTCGAAGCGGGCCCCGTGGACCTCTGTGTCCCCCGTGGTTGCGCTTTTTACCTTCACATACTCGAAGTCGCAGTAACCACCAAAGGTCGTTCCCAGCGTCGAAAGTTTCTCGACCCCAACCTCTCCCTTGCGGCGGGCGCCTTGCCTGCCCAGTCCGCGTCTATAATCCCATCATGAGCATGATCGAGCAGATTCAGAAGGATATTGTCGTGGCCATGAAGGCCCGCGAAGAGCATAAGCTCTCGACTTTACGCATGGTCAAGAGCGCCCTCAAGAACCGCGAGATCGAAAAGATGGCGCCGCTCGATGACAAGGAATCGCAACAGGTGCTGAGCACGCTCATCAAGCAGCGCAAGGAATCAGTCGAGCAGTTCACCAAAGGCGGACGCCAGGAGATGGCCGACAAGGAAACCGCCGAGATTGCGATGATCGAAGCCTACCTGCCCAAAGCCGCCAGTGACGACCAGATCGTAGCCGGAGTGAAAGCCGTCCTCGCCGAAATGGGATCGTCCACCATCAAAGAAATGGGCACCGTCATGAAAAACGTCATGGCCCGCTTCGCCGGAGCCGGAATCCGCGTCGACGGCAAACAAGTCAGCGAAGCGGTTAAAAAAGAGTTAGAAGGCAAGTAGACTCACGTAGCGACGGGCCGCCTCAGCCGCCCAAGCCAAGCATTTACCAGCCCCAGACAACGATCCTTTTTTCGATCTCACTTCCCCCGCTGCAATTCCCGATAAGCCTCGCTCTTCGAAATCCCCATTTCTTTCGCGATTTTCTTCAGCGCCGTCTTCTCGTCCAGTCCCTCTTCCAACATGATCTGTCTGACCCGCTCGCGCACGCCCACCCGCAGAGCCGCCGCCTCAATATCGCCGTCGCCCGCTTTGCCGATGATCAGCGTGATCTCGCCTTTGATGTCGCCACGCGCTGTGAGCGTCGCCAACACTTCTCCCGCAGGCCCGCGCAGAAATTCCTCATGCAGCTTGGTCAACTCGCGCGCCACCACCACCGGCCGCGAAGCCGCCGAGCAGCTCCACCACGTCCTGCAAAGCATCTTTGATCCGATGCGGCGCCTCATAGAAAACCTGCGTCCTCGTAGACTCCCGAATGTTCTCGATCGCCTGGCGGCGCTGTCCCGCTTTCGCCGGCAGAAATCCGCTGAAGCGAAAGGAATCCGTCGGCAGACCGCTCGCCACCAGCCCTGCCAGAAACGCCGACGCGCCGGGAATAGGAATCACGGGCACGCCATGCTCGATCGCCAGTACCGTCAGCCGATATCCCGGATCGGAAATCCCCGGCATCCCCGCATCCGTCACCACGGCAATCCGCGCACCGCGCTCCAGGTCCGTCACCAGTTCAAGCGCTTTCTCCCGTTCATTGTGCTCGTGATAACTGGTGGTTCGCGTAGTGATGCCGTAATGATTCAGCAATTTCTGCGTCTGCCGCGTGTCCTCGCAGGCAATGCAATCCACTTCCTTCAACACCCGCAACGCTCGCAGCGTGATGTCTTCCAGGTTGCCAATCGGCGTTGCCACCAGATAAAGCCCCGGCGCCAGGCCGCTTCGCGCAGGCCCCGCTCCACCTTCCGCCGACTCGCCTTTCGCCGCCATGTTCGCGAGTCTATCACCCTGCAATTGCCATCGCCTGCCCGCAAAAATTGACGGCAACCCGCCATCGTCCCTAGAATCAAATCATTAGATTTCGGCGGTTACCCCGCATCAATAAAGGCCCATGCCACTTTACGAATACCAGTGCAAGAAATGCCATCACCGCTTTGAGCGCATCCAGAAGTTCTCCGACCCCATTGTCAAGAAGTGTCCGGAGTGCGGACGCCCGGTCGAGCAGATGATTTCCGCGCCCGCCGTCCAGTTCAAGGGATCGGGATGGTACGTCAACGATTACGCCAAGAAGCCTTCTTCCGGCTCCTCAAGCGGAGATTCAAATTCCGCCAGCGATTCATCTTCCAAGTCAGATTCGAAGTCTGACGGAAAAGCCGACTCCCAGTCCGATTCGAAGTCAGCATCGAAATCTGAAGATAAGGGCGAATCTAGATCCAGCGAATCCCGATCCAACGAATCAAGGTCCAGTTCCGGATCAAAGAAGGAAGACAAGTCCAAAGGCAGGAAGTCCGAAAAAAAGTAGCCGCCCGAACTCCGGTGAACCGGCCGTCCCGGCGCCTCATCGCCACTTTACGCTGTAACCCAAGGCGAACAGTATCTGATTCTCGAACTCATATTGCAGAATGGTGCTGAAATTGTCCCCCGCAAACTCCCACGACTTCGCATAGCGCACCAACGGCGGCTGATAGAGCGAATAAGCCGCTGCATACAGCACGTCGCAGGGCTGCGGACATGCGATCATTCCCGTCGGCTCGGCGCGCTGAATTCCGGTTTGTGCATACAGCGCCTGCGAAGAAATGTCCGGCTCCGACGCCACCAGCAGTTGATGCGGCTGGACTTCGAAGGCCCGCGGATCTCCCGCCACAATGTCCGGCGGTGTATGCAACGCTTGCCGCTCCACCGGGTTCAAGTCGATTTTCGTGGCCACGTTTTGCTGCGCCGCGCGCCAAATCGTGGACAGTGCCGCATCGGAGTGCTGTGTCTGATTCAGAAACCCGTCAGGAGCGCTCCCCTGCGGTCCGCCGCATCCCAGCAGAATTAACGTCAATAGCAAAAACCGCGACCGTCCGGCCATGAGGTGCCTCTAAACGGTTCATCGGCGGCAAGCGGCCGCGTCTTGACATGCCTAAAGACTAGTCCTGCCGTGTGACTTCAGTTCCAACTGCCTCACAGTTACGCAGAATGAATCCTTGCCCCAGCCCAATCATCTAACTACCAGCAATATTAGTCGTTATAACGAAGAATATCCTATGATCAACCTGCGACGCAGTAACCAGCGCGGTGGCGGAGACTACGGCTGGCTCAACACCCGCCACACTTTCTCTTTCGATCAGTATCACGATCCCGCATGGATGGGCTTTCATTCTCTGCGGGTCATCAACGAGGACCACGTTGCTCCCGGCACCGGCTTCCCTACACATCCCCACCGGGACATGGAAATCATCACCTATGTTCTCGCAGGCGCGCTCGAGCACAAGGACAGTCTGGGCACCGGGTCAGTCATTCGCCCCGGCGATGGCCAGCGCATGAGCGCCGGACGTGGCATTCGCCACAGCGAGCAGAACGCTTCAGCAACGGATGCTGTACACCTGCTACAGATCTGGATCATGCCCGGCCAGCGCGGTCATGAGCCGAGCTACGAACAGAAAACGTTCCCCGAGTCCGAGAAGCGCGGCAAACTCCGGCTCATCGCTTCACCCGACGGGAAAGACGGCTCCGTGACCATCCATCAGGATGCCTGCCTCTACGTCTCGCTCCTATCGCCGCGGCAGAGTGTCACCCACCAGCTCGCAAAAGGCCGCGCAGCCTGGCTGCAAGTGGCTAACGGAGCAGTCGAACTAAACGGCAAAGCTCTCGCTCAAGGCGACGGCGCCGCCCTCGAGAACGAATCTAAGTTGGAGATAAAGGCTGGCCAGGATTCAGAAATCCTGCTCTTCGACTTGGCGTGAAATCGGTGCCTGGGGCCCGCGTAGAGACCTAGCGAACTACGTCTCTACCGACCCCAGGTTAGGTGCGGGCCTTCGCCGCGACTTTCTCGCCCACTCTCTTGCTCACCTTGAAGGTCATCTTTCCAGCTTTCTTATCCGCATCCACAATCAGGTGGTCGCCATGCAGAATTTCGCCATCCAGAATCTTCATGGCCAGCGGATCCTGCACCAGCTTCTGGATCGCCCGTTTCAACGGACGCGCACCGAAGTTCGGATCGAAGCCCTCAGTGAACAACAACTCCTTCGCCGCATCCGTCAGTTCCAGAGAAATCTTGCGCTCCGCCAGTTGCCGCCGCAGGTCTTCGAGTCTTAGCTCGATGATCTTCACCAGTTGTTCCTTGCCCAGTGGCTGGAAAATGATGATGTCGTCGACTCGGTTCAGGAACTCCGGTTTGAAGTGTGCATGCAGCGCGTTCATCACCTGCTTCGAGGCCTCGGCAAAGTCCGCCGCCGAGCGCACGCCTTCCGATTGCAGGAACGACGAACCGATGTTCGAGGTCATGATGATCACGGTATTGCGAAAATCCACCGTGCGTCCTTTTCCGTCCGTCAGCCGGCCGTCATCCATGATCTGCAAAAGAATGTTGAACACATCCGGATGCGCTTTCTCGATTTCATCGAACAGCACCACCGCGTACGGCCGCCTGCGCACCTGCTCCGTGAGTTGCCCGCCTTCGTCATAGCCGACGTATCCCGGAGGCGCGCCAATCAGCCGCGAAACCGCATGCTTCTCCATGTATTCCGACATGTCGATGCGGATCATGGAGTGCTCATCGTCAAACAGAAATTCCGCCAGTGCCCGCGCCAATTCAGTCTTGCCAACGCCGGTCGGTCCCAGAAAGATGAATGAACCAATCGGCCGTTTGGGATCGCTCAACCCGGCGCGTGACCGCCGAATCGCATTCGCTACCCTTTCCAATGCAGCATCCTGCCCCACCACGCGATTGCGCAGCCGGTCTTCCATGGTGATCAGTTTCTTGACTTCACCTTCCAGCATCTTCGACACCGGAATGCCCGTCCACTTGGAGACGATCTTGGCCACGTCCTCTTCGTCCACTTCTTCTTTCAGCATGCGCTGCTGGCCTTTGCTCTCCATTTCAGTGGTCAGCTTGGCCAGCTCTTCTTCGGTCTGGCGAATCAGTCCGTACCGTATCTGTGCCACACGCTCCAGATTCCCTTTGCGCTCCTCGGCCTGCTCTTCGATTTTGAGCTGCTCCAGTTTCTCTTTCAGTTGCCGAGCCCGCCCAATCAGTTCCTTCTCCCGTTTCCATCGGCCTTTCAGCGCATTGGAGTTCTCGCGAATTCCGGCAAGCTCCTTGTCGATGACCTGCAAGCGCTCTTTCGAATTCGGATCGCTCTCTTTTTTCAGCGCCTGTCTCTCGATCTCCAACTGCGTCGCCCGCCGTTCCAGTTGATCGATTTCCGTCGGCATCGAATCAATCTGGATGCGCAACGATGCCGCCGCCTCATCGATCAAGTCGATGGCCTTGTCCGGCAAAAAGCGGTCCGCGATATAGCGATGCGATAGAGTCACCGCCGCCACAATC
This sequence comes from Terriglobales bacterium, assembly GCA_963700175.1. Lineage (GTDB taxonomy): Bacteria > Acidobacteriota > Terriglobia > Terriglobales > Acidobacteriaceae > DASVWZ01. The sequence goes on along the minus strand of CAVOWN010000015.1, from coordinate 714,860 downwards.
GCGGAGTCTTTAATACGCACGCCATGGTGGACTTCGTAACGCTCCTTGAGTCCACGCAGAATTGCAATCGCATCTTCTACGCTCGGCTCACCCACCAGCACCGGCTGAAAGCGCCGTTCCAGCGCCGCATCTTTTTCAATGTATTTGCGGAACTCATTCAGCGTAGTCGCGCCAATCGCCCGCAGCTCGCCGCGTGCCAGCGCAGGCTTCAGCATGTTCGAGGCGTCAATCGCGCCTTCCGCCGCTCCCGCGCCCACCAATGTATGCAGCTCGTCGATGAACAAAACGATTTCCCCAGCCGAGTCCTCAATTTCTTTCAGAACCGCCTTCAGCCGGTCTTCAAACTCACCGCGATATTTCGCGCCCGCCAGCATCGCGCCCAAATCGAGCGACACCACGCGCTTGTTCTTCAAAACTTCCGGCACGTCGCCGGAGATGATCCGCTGCGCCAGCCCTTCCACAATTGCCGTCTTGCCCACGCCCGGCTCGCCAATCAATACCGGATTGTTCTTGGTGCGCCGCGCCAGCACCTGCACCACGCGCCGAATCTCTTCATCGCGCCCAATCACCGGATCGAGTTTCCGGCGCCGCGCCAGCTCCGTCAGGTCCTTCGCATACCGCTCCAGTGCCTGATACTTTGCTTCCGGATTCTGGTCCGTGACCTTCTGCGACCCGCGAATCGACGTCAGCGCCTTCAGGATCGCGTCATAAGTCGCCCCGTGCCGCGCGAGGATCTCCTGCGCCGCATCCCGCTTGCCCTTCGTCGCCGCCAGCAGCAGATGTTCCGTCGAAACGTATTCGTCCTTGAAATTGCTGGCTTCCTTGAAAGCCTGCTCCAGCAGTTGATTCAGCGCCTGCGACATCGCCGGCTGCGCCCCGCCAGATACTTTGGGAAGCCGGTCAATCTCCTGGTAGGTGTCGTGCAGAATGGCCTGCGGCCCAATGCCAATCTTCTCCAGCACCGGGATGACAATGCCTTCCTTGTCCTCAACCAGTGCGGCCAGCATATGCGCCGGCAGAATTTCAGGATTGCCGTGCTCGGAAGCCAAGTCGGTCGCCCGCTGCACCGCTTCCTGCGCCTTAACCGTTAATTTGTCCCATCGAATCGCCATAGAAACTCCCATGTTTCGCACCTTCGCGAACCTATGTTCACATGCGAAATAGTTGCGAGACGCATTACTTTTTTTTCTTTCGTTGTGACCGAGCAGGTTGTTTCTTGCCCTTGTGTGGCCCTTGTGTCTTGAGTTTTCTGACTTCGCCCTCCAGGTAATTGATCCTTTGTGTCAGAAGGGAATGGTCTCGGAGCGCGGTATTGAGGAAATAGACTTCGATGCTAGGTAGTTGCTGTTCGATGAGGTTCCCATCCGGATCGATTCGTCGTACCTCGATGCCTTCAACATCAGGGCGGTCGTAAGGCGGCCTAGAGAATCTGTGCCTGAGTTTGGTCCAACCGGAACTTATCATCGGAAGCAGAGCAATCAGGGATGCAATAGAACCTACGGCCCCTAGAATTTCCAAGCCAGTCTCGTGTTCAACCAGGATCGCTCTGTTTTGAACCCTGTCTGTCACAAGCCATGCCTGCCCGCCGAAGCCTCCGTCCACGGGCACCACATCAAGCCCCTGATCCCGCTTTAGGTCGTCAACAAAGCGTAAATAGTCTGAACCCGGCACATCGTGGTGCCCACGGTACTTCAGTGAAACCAGGTCGTGGATGCCTTGGGTCTTTAAATGGGTTTGCGCGCTTCGAAACCTTTGTGCGAACGAATTGGTTCGACTGTCCACTATCGCCTCCCTACGCTTGGTTCTCACTTCCGATCTTTAACTGACGGGGTGTCCTGCGACGCCTTTCTCAGCCCAGCAGCCGCAATTGCCAGTTCGCGGTCGCGAAGTTTTTCGAGAATCTTGATCTTCTCTGAGAAACTCAGCGCCGCCATGCGAGCCTGCAGTTTCGGTTTCATTGCGGTCCTTTCAAGAATCTCTGTTCGAACTGATTCCACTTCGCAGACAGTCCATACCGTTCCACAATTTCTGCGAGCTTCTCGCGATTAACAGCTTGCTGCTCGAAAAATTGCAGGATCCGGGTGTGATCCTTAGCGCGACCCGTTTCCAGAGCGATCGCGACCAAGTGTTCGGCTGAAATCACTTGCGTCGGAACACCCTCAACACTCGTCGCAATCGCCTGGTTCAGAGCTTCTTCCTGCAGTGGCCTATTGGCTGGAAGAAACTGAACCGGCCAGCCCCCTACCACGATGTACTCATCCTGCTCCGCTCCACCCCGCGACTTCAGGTATTCGTAAATCGGGGACAGGCTGACCAAGAGTCCACCTGAACCCGGCAGTGTGACAAATAGGTCCAAATCAGCAGTCGCGGCGGGCGCCAAGTAGAACGTTGCACCCACGGCCCCGCCAATCGCGTATTCCCCAATCACGCGATCCGCCCGCATCTGATTGATGAGTTCGAGTGTCTCTTTCAAGGGCGCAGCCTGTCAGCATTGTCCCTCAAATACAGAGGCCGAGGCAAAGCCCCGGCCCCAGGATCAACTGCAATTCACAACTCCGCTTACGAACCGCTTTCCCTGCCGCCTTCGCATCCAGCGTCTTCTCTCCGCTCACGCCGATCTTGATCTGCTTGGGCTTGGCTTCCGCCTTCTTGGCCAGCTCGATCTTCAGTACGCCCTTATCGTAGCTGGCCGAAACCTTCTCGGCGTCCACGGTGGTGGGCAGAGTGAACGAGCGGCTGAAGCTGCCATATTGACTCTCCACGCGGCGGTAATTCTCCTCTTTCTCTTCTTTCTCGAACTTCCGCTCGCCGTGCACGGTCAAAGTGTTGTTCTCCAGGCGAACGTCGATGTCCTTCTCGTCGATCCCCGGAACTTCAATCTTCAAAGTAATGCTGTGCTCGTCTTCGTAAACATCCACCGGCGGAGCGAACGTGCTCGTGGCCAGCGACTCTTCCCGGCCTTCGTTGCCGTACGAATCGCGAAACAGCCGGTTCATGCGGTCCTGCAAAGTGCTGAACTCACGGAAAGGCTCCCAACGGGTTATAACAGTCATGGCTAAACTTCCTCCTTCAGAAATCTGGAATTGAACGGCATCTACAACTTTTGATGCCGCATTATTGCGAAGGAAGCATAAAATATGAGCGCATAACAGTCAAGTTTATTAAACTTAATATATTCAATTACTTACGGACAATATCAGGCACTTTAGATATGCCGTTTCCGGCACGCTAGGCAGAATTGGATGGTCTTTTGACTGCGCCCGGCTCTCTAAAACCCGCACCTCGCGATGGGCGTCCCGCGCCGCCGCAGCCACAATATTCAGGAACTCCAGCCCGCTAACGTGGTAGGAGCACGAGCAAGTCACCAGCAGGCCACCGGGTTTCAGCATTTTCAGCGCCCGCAGATTGAGCTCTTTATAGCCGCGAAGCGCCGTGTCCAGGGTCTTCTTACTTTTCGCAAACGCTGGCGGGTCTAGGACGATGGTGTCGTAGTGCTTTCCCGAGTCCGCATAGTCGCGCAGCAGGTCAAAGGCATTAGCCTCGATCCATTCAATCTCGCGGCCGTTGAGCCTGGCATTCTGATCGGCCGTCTCCAGCGCCGGACGTGAACTGTCAACGCCCATCACTTTTGAGCACTTTTCGGCCAGGTGCAGCGCAAAGCCTCCCTGATAACAAAAGACGTTCGAGCGCCTCCCCGCTGGCATATTGGGCCGCGGCAGCATAGTTCTCGCGCTGATCGAGGAACGCCCCAGTCTTCTGCCCTGCGAGAGCGTCAAAGTGGAATTTCACGCCGTTCATCGTGAAAGTAGTGTTGCTCTTCTCGCCTTGCAACAGGCCGGACTCTCGCGCCGGAAGCTCTTCCAGATCGCGCACCCGAGCATCCACGCGTTCGGCAATCGCCGCAGGTTTAAGTTTCTCGCTGAGTTCGAACAGGATCGCAGCCCGCACCGGCTCGGCGTCCATTGCCTGCGTCAGAATTTGCAGCGACAGCAGATCGTTATAACGATCGACAATCAGTCCAGGAAGAAAATCGCCTTCACTGAACACGATCCTGTACGCGTCACTGTCGCGGACCACTCTTTCGCGATACTGTAGCGCTTGCCGCACCCGCTCTCGCAAAAGCTTACTAAGATCGCCAACCGCCCCGTGCGAAATCATGCGGACCGCAATCTGCGAAGACGAACTGTAGAGAGCCGTCCCCAAAGGCTTGCCACGCTCGTCCGCCACCGTCACCAATGAGCCAGGAGGAACACCCTCCGCCGCGACTATGTCCGAACGGTAAACCCAAACGTGACCGTCTTTGAGACGATTCACACCACGCTTAGAAACTTTGACCAAAAGATGAAAAGATTTTACCTGCGAAGTTTGAGAGCTCACTAACTCATGGTACTCCGCCAGAGACGAAGTCCAGGTCTAAGGTCGCGACTTTGATCTGCTCGCCTATCCCTCGTACAATCCCAGCAACATGTCTGCCGCTCAACTCGCGATCCTCATCTCGACAGGTCTGTTTATCTCGATGTTGGCCTGTCTCGAAGTTGGCTATCGAGTGGGATCTCGCAACATTGAAGTGCATCCGGCCGCTCATGAAGGGATCGGCGCCATGGAAGCGGCGATTTTCGCGCTGCTCGGCCTCCTGCTGGGCTTCAGTTTCTCCGGAGCCACCACGCGCCTGGACGCCCGCCGCCAGGCGATTGTCAGCGAGGCCAATGCCATCGGCACCGCATATCTCCGGCTGGACATACTTCCCTCGTCCGACCAGCCGGAATTGCGGCAGTTGTTCCGCGAATACGTGGACGCTCGCTTGCGAGCCTACGACCAAATCCCGGACATGAAAGCCTTTCGCCAGGGAATCGCGCAAGCCGGTGAATTGCAGCAGCAAATATGGACGCAGGCTGTCGCCGCCAGCCACAACGATCCAACGCAAAATTCAACCCGGCTGCTGCTTCCCGCAGTGAATGAAATGATTGACATCACTACGGCACGTACCATAGCGATTGATACGCACCTGCCTTGGCTGGTCTTTTCTCTGCTGGTTTCGGTTGCGTTGTCGAGCGGCGTAGTCGCTGGATACGCGATGGCCAAGCGCAGACGCCGAAGTTGGCTGCACATGGTCCTTTATGCCGCCTGCATCGCGATTACGGTTTACACCGTGACCGACTTGGACTATCCCCGTTCCGGCTTGATCCGGCTCAGCTCCGCGGACCAGGCCCTGGAGCAGTTGAAGGATTCCATCCGCTAAACAGGAGTTTCCAGAAGATTCGTCGATTTCAACCGGGATGCCCGCTCGCCCTGGGATCCAACTATGCGGCGGCCTGTTTAGCTTGCCGCAGTACGTCTGGGAGGAGACCTCGGCGTCCGCGTGTTTCGGCGCGGCGGCGCGCGCACTTTGACGAAGGGCAGCCGAGTCGGAGCCAAGGGCGGCTAACCATTAATCGGTCTGAGTTCTAGGGGGCTCTCGATGGGAGACTCGCGAGGGGGTGGGTTGGACTTGTTCTCTGGATCGAGTATGATTTCCGCCGATATGAACATCACTGATCCGATTGAAGAGAGCCGCCGTCTTCAGGAGCTGTATAGAAACATGACGGATGAGGAAGTGGAAGCGGTCGCCAACGAGGCATATCAGCTCACCGATCTTGCCAGGGAGACATTGCAAACTGAGGTTCGTAGTCGGCGATTGGAGATCGGATTGAAAAATGCGCCCGTCGATGAGGAGCCATCTTTCGCGGATGACGACTTAGACCTGGATCCGGCTGACTTGGATCTGGTGCCCTTGTCGCGGGTATGGGACCTCGACAAAGCACGCCAGACCAAAAGCACTCTTCTTGAAGCCGGCATCCCTTGTTTTCTGGGGCCTGACAATATCGCTAAGTTGGAACTCTTTGACTCAGTCTTCAGGCCCGGCATGGATCTGAAGGTTAGGGGAGTCGACCGCCAAACAGCGACGGCTGTTCTGGCTGAGTTCACGCCCAACACCGGCCTTGGGGAGGAAGCGGAAACCAACGCCATCGCGTGCTGTCCTCGTTGCCATTCTCTGGAAATCGTGTTTCAGAGTTTAGATTTGTCACCGGATCCAAAATCGGATGCCGACTCAAAGTTCAATTGGAGTTGCGACGCTTGTGGATACCAGTGGACGGATGACGGGGTGGAGCAGGAAGTATCCATGCCAGAGGACGAAGAGGGTACGAAGACTTGCTGAGGGTTTGCCGGCGCATGCGCTACAACACGTCGAGGACCGCAGGCCTACCTATAAACTAGACTCAGCTTGCGGCAGTATGTCCCGACGAAACCTCGGCGTCCGCGGGTTTCGCTTTGGGTGCCGCGGCGTGCGCTTCTCTCGCCAAATCCAGATCTCGCAAGAGCGCGTCGAGCGTATTCATGGGCAGCTCGGTGCCCCACTCTTCGATATCAGTCTTCGGGCCAGTGCCCGTTCAGGCGAATCGCGTTGTCGCCCACATCTTCCGGAAACCCCAGCCGGTATTCGCCTTCGCGGACATGAATGTCGCCGATCTCCCGGCCAGTGTGCACGTCGTAGGCGCGGCGCGTCGACTGTCCGCGATGATTGATGAACAGCAGAAAACACCTCGCCATGATCGGCGAAGCCCGGACGGTAATACCACGCCTGGCTGGCCTCAAACTTAGGATGCGCCCGGCGCCGGCGAATCGCCTCGGCCGATTCCACAACCACGTCTTTTGAAGCGTCGTAGAACAGGATTCGCTGGCATGAATCGCAAGTGATCATTGTCGTTCCGCCGCGCACTTCGTTATAAACCTGCGGACGCAGCATGACCTGGCAGCCCATACACTTCTGGTCTTTGACCTCGGCAATTCCGGTGCCGCGATATTTCGCTACCCGGTCATATTGCCGCAGCAGGCTCTCATCCACGCCGCCGCGCGCCTGGTCGCGTTTGGCGTTCCACTCCGCCAACTGTTTCTCGTCGTGCGCCGTGACCTGGCGGGCCTCGGCCTTTTCTTTTTCGATCTCCGCCGCTTCAGCTTTCAATTCCAGCTCCGCCGCCTTCACTTCCTTTTCGCGGGTTTCGCTGTTCAGCATCACTTCCAGAATCTTGTCTTCGTTGGTTCGTATCTCCTGCTCGGCGAACTGGATCTCGCCTAACAGCGCCTTGTATTGTTCATTGGTCTTGACGGCGAGGGACTGGTCGCGGAACTTGGAAATCTTGCCTTGCAGGTCCTGAATTGCGGTTTCGTACTTGCGTTTGGCGGCTTCGTCGGCCTTGACCGAAGCCTTGGCTTTCTCTAGGGAAGCTTTGGTCCCAGCAAGTTTTTCTTCGATGACGGCGACCCGTTTCGGCAGGGCCGCAACTTCATCCTTGAGCCGCTGAATTTCGCGGTCCGCCTTCTGCAGCTCAATCAGATTCAGTACGTCTGGCAGCATCGTGGGAAGTTAGACCTTGCGATGATTTTAGCACGCAGAACCGGGCCCTCGCCGTTTCGCCTTGGCCGTCCCTATTTGGGACAGTAATCATTCCTTCCCATTCCCCACCCCGTCAGCCAGCCGAATCCACTCGTAGGCGTCTTGCGTCGCACCAGTCCCGTCGCGGTCCTGGACGGTTCTCACCTCCTTGGAATCCTTGAGCCTTCGCAAGGTGATGTAGACCGACGCCATCACCTGTCCCTTATTGGGAATGCCCAGCGCCAGAATCCTGTCCCGAATTTCCACGGGATAAAGCGGCTTTTCTGCGCCCCTTAGCACGGTCCGACAGGCGTCGGTGATTCCCTCGACAAGCCCGGCCGGAGGAGTTGAGTTGCTACCTGCACCTACAAGTTCGCTAAAGGCGGCAACGATCCGCTTTTGCCGGGCGATGCGAGTTTGGAGCTCGTCACACTCAGCGACCATAGCTTCTAACCTTGCACGCGCTGTCCTAAGCTCCCTTTTGAAGGCTTTTGCCATGACATCATCAGTAACATGGATAGTGACAAGATGTCACTAAATTTGGCGGGAATCTGGCCCGAGAAGAAGTCGGAGAGAGCACCAGGCCGTCGGCGGTTGCAGGGTTGAAGTGGCCACGCCCTTAGCAAGATAGAGTGAGCTCGCCACCCTTTTCTGCAAGAACTTTCACGACGGTATACACTTTGGGGTTTTCCATAATCCGCAATTTCGCTGCACGGAGTCTTCGCGTGAAACGACTTGTTTGGCTGCTGTCGATTCTCCTGCTCATCGCGTGTGCCGCTGCGCAATCCGCTGCACCTAAGAAAACCCTGACCATCGAAGCCGCTTACGCCGAAGGCGGAATCACCGGGCGCGCACCCGAAACCATTCAATGGAGTCCCGACGGCAGCAAGGTTTCTTTCATTCTGCGCGACGACTCCGGCGATCACGGACAACTCTGGTATGCCGATGCCGCCACGGGCGAGAAAAAAGTTTTGGTCAGCGAAGTGAAGCTCGGTGCGCTGGCTCCTCCGCTCGACAAGATCAAAGACGAGCGCGAGAAGGAACGCGTCTCGCGGTACCATGTTGCCGGCTATGAATGGGCGCCGGACTCCAAGCATCTTCTATTCGATTCCCAAGGACAGCTCTGGCTCTACACCATTGAAAGCGCTACCGCGGTGCAACTGACTTCCTCGGCCGACGCCAGCAACGACGCCAAGTTTTCTCCCGACGGCAAATCCCTGAGCTATGTTCGTAAGCACAATCTTTTCGTGCGATCAGTGGAGAGTGACAACGAAAAACAGCTTACCGATGACAAAGACGCTGACCTGCTAAACGGCGAAGTCGACTGGGTTTATGCCGAAGAACTCGACGTTCGCAGCAACTATTTCTGGTCACCCAATGGCAAAGACATCGTCTTTTTGCAAATGAATGAGAAGTCGGTGCCGACCTATCCCATCACCGACTGGATGCCGACGCATCCGGTTGTCGATCAGGAGAAGTATCCCAAAGCCGGCGATCCGAATCCCGTGGTCAAGTTGGGTGTGGTGAGCGCCGGGGGCGGCAAGGCGAAATGGATTTCCCTCACCGACGATGCGGACGCCTATATTCCCCGCTTTGGGTGGGTGCGCGATGGCATTCTTTGGGCTGAAGTCCTCAATCGCCATCAGGATAATCTCGATCTCTACTTCATCGACGCGCGCTCCGGCCGCTCGCGCAAAGTGCTGACCGAGAGCGCTCCCGACGCATGGGTGCACATGAATGACGATTTCAAAATCCTGAAATCCGGCGACCGTTTCACCTGGCCAAGCTGGCGCGACGGCAATACACATCTTTATTTATATAGCTTCAACAAAGAAAATCCGCTGGCGGCGGACGCCAAATTGGAAGTCCAACTCACCAAGGGCGACTTTGAAGTCTTAAAACTGGACGCGGTTGATGACGCGGCCGGGCTGGTTTATTTCACCTGCGACAAAGACGATCCCCGCCAGCGACAGCTCTACTCGGTGAAACTCGACGGCTCGGGATTGCAACGAGTATCAGAAGAAGATGGCACGCACGAGGCCACTTTTGCCGGCGATGCTAAACATTATGTCGACATGTATTCCGCAATTCTGACCCCGCCGAGCCTGTCGGCCTGTACGCCGGGAAGCGGCTGCAAGAAAGTCTGGGAGTCGCGCCCGGTCGACGAATTCCGGCTCACGCCTCCGACCTTTTCCGAGTTCAAAGCCGAAGACGGCACCAAACTTTACGGTGAACTGATTATGCCTCTGGTTGCGACGCCACCCGGCCGCGTTCCGCTCGTCGTGTACATCTATGGTGGTCCGGCCGCTCAGACCGTTTTGAATGAATGGATGGGCCGTGAGCTCTTCCACGAAATTCTGGCGCAGCAGGGCATTGCCGTTTTCACCCTGGACAATCGCGGCACACCCGGGCGGGATCGCAAGTTCCAGACCGCGATCCGCCACGAATATGGCGAGATCGAACTGCGCGATCAACTGGCGGCGCTGGACCAGCTTTTTGAGCAGAATCCGCAACTTGACCGCAGCCACGTGGCGATTTGGGGATGGAGCAATGGCGGCTCGATGACGCTGTATTCCATGATGCACTCGGACCGCTTCAAGGCGGGCGTCTCGGTTTCACCGGTCACCGATTGGCGCAACTACGATTCGATCTACACCGAACGTTATCAGGGACTGCCAAAAGAAAACGGCAAGGGCTATCAAGACCTGCGCTTGGCGGATGTAGCGGGCAAGCTGAGCGGATCGTTGTTGCTGGTCCATGGCACCAGCGACGACAATGTGCATTTCCAGAACAGCGTTCAAATGGTCGAAGGCTTCATCAAAGCGGGCAAGCAGTTTCGCTTTATGGTGTATCCCGGCAAGACGCACGGAATAAGCGGCGCGGCCGACCAGACGCATCTCTTCCACATGATCGATGAGCATTTGCTGCGGGAGCTGAAGTGAGGGGGAAGTCTAGAAATCTGCCTGCAAGACATTTATTATCATGAAGATAGATTGATTGCGTGTTGACATACAATGCCAATTCTTGCGATTGTCGCACCGACGGGTCGGCTTTCGAACGTCCTTCTTATGATCCCAAATTGGGATTAGATTAATTGGATTTAGCCGTAATATAAAAAGGGGTTACTGATGTACCACTGTAGCTTGTAATTGACATTATTTGACTATTGCAACTTTGTCGGTTTAGGGGCATCATAGTAGTGGGTGGCGGTGTGAACTGCTGCCTGAACCTGCTGTGGGTGTAAAGAACTAGCGCGTAGCAATGCTGAGTAGCGCACTCAGCCTCCCCGCAGCCCCTGGGTATAATGAGGGGCAGAAGAGGCCGCCAAAAGCGGTCTCTTGCCATTTATAACTGCCGAGTTGGCAGTGAATGATAGACAATTTCTGATTCCTTTGGTCCTCTGTCGATGGGATACCAAGTTAGCGGAACGAGAAGCGTTGGCCCTACCCTCCTGCACACCAGAACTGCCATCTTGCCTCCGAATTTCTCAAAGTTCTTATAATAAAGTTCGTTCCCCGGATATAGATTCGGAAGTACGGACCGCACGACGATCATCGTTGGGAACTGTACTGTCATTGGTATCCAAGACAGGGTCGCCGCTCTCTCTGCGTGATAACCACCATAGTTTTCATTGCTCTTTTCGCCAGATTTAATTTTCTCAACTTCTTTCTGGGGTTTCCTAATATCCTTGCCGTTTTGTTCCTTCAACTCGATCATGTGAGGGAATCTCTCGGCGGAGGAAAATGACACCTTATGGCCTCGCGGATCACGTATTTCGCGGGTACCTAATTCCTCATAAATAGCCAACAGATCGTTCAAAAGGACCGCAGTGACCCGCGCTGGGGGAGCCACCGAAAATATTCTGGTCGTCTGACGTGGCCCGAAAGGATTCCAGTGAACGGGCTTTCCACGAGATCTATTCATGATTTTGTCCATCTAATTAGCTATAATGTTGGAGGGCGGGGGTGATCGGACCCCGTTCCACTCAAGTAACGGACGGCTTATTGGGCCGTTCCTAATGCCAACTAATCGCCCCCCGGTCAGGCAAAAACTGAATCACCATGGCTCTAATCAGTGCTTCCCTCTCACAAGAATCCTGATTAGGGCCTTTGTGTTATGGCCTGCTGTACGGTGATGCAAGGGTGCAGATTCAGGCTATGCGTTTCTTTTCACGGTTTTTCCTCTCGCACAATTTCCCAGTTCCGAGTGTTCCCCCGCTTTTTCACTTTGCCATCCTCAGCCAGGACGCCAATGTCCTCTTTCACTAAATCCTTGTTGACGGGGGCAATTACCCAAGGACACCTCTTGAGTTGCTGCAATATCTGCACAACTTGCAAGCCCGAGGGATGAAAGCTCAGAATATGCAAGAGCGCAGTCCTTCGTTGTGCGGCCAGTTCCGGCTTACCAAATGCGGAGGGAGGGCCCCAGAAATTACCCCTGTAAATCAATCCCGCAACCTCCGGTTTGATAAGTTCCCAGCCCTCGTCGGTCCTACGAATAGACCCTTGTTTTTCCAGGCGAGGCCCGACATTGTAAACCGACCCGTTGGGTACTTCTGGCAGAGTTGCAGTCACCCGATGGATTACGTCCTTTGGCTTGAGCGGCGCTTTGGCCGCCCTCAAGACCGCGAGGACAAGCGATGCGGGAGATGCATCGCTGCCCTTGATCCATAACCAGTCCGGCCCCGCGTCCAAAGGCATTGGGGGTTTTTCTGGAGGCGCGATGTTCGATGGTCCTGCCGACTTCTCAGCTATCCCATTAATTCCCAAGACGCGACGTAGCGGCTCGGGCAGGGCCATATGAGCGCGTTCGAATAACGCCTGGCACTTCTTCGCTTGTTCATAAAGCTCCATCAGGCTTCGCGTCGCTTCCAATTCTGCGCTAAAAAGGTCGTCACTCATGATGCCTCCTCTTTATATCACGTTGGCTACCCTCATTCAAGGGAGGAAACGTGAATCTTGCAGGGAGCATGAAATGAGTGTTGAAGGCCGAGGCCCTTTTTCACAAGTTCCTGGCACCTATGAATCGTTCACCTTGTTAACGGCTTCTTCCCACTCCGATTTACCATGAGAACATGCAGCGACTGACACTCGGCGATTTTGAGCTTACGGCGGTTTCGGATGGGATCTACCAGCTGGATGGCGGGGCTTTCTTTGGCGTCATTCCCAAAGTGATGTGGTCGAAGAAAGTCCTGGCTGATGAGAGCAACTATGTTCCCGCGGGATTGAACTCCGTTGTGGTCCGCACCGGCGACCATACGGTGCTGATTGAAACCGGGATTGGCAACAAATTGCCGGAGCGGTTGGTAAAGATCTACGGTCAGCCGGCGCAGTTGCTCCACAATCTTGCCGCGGCGGGGATTGCGCCGGAAGACATCGATATTGTCATCAACACTCACCTGCACTTCGACCATTGTGGATGGAATACGGTGCTGCGCGGCCATGAACGGGTCGCGACTTTTCCCAAGGCGAAGTATTACGTGCAGGAGGGCGAGTGGCAGTACGCGCAACATCCTAGCGAGCGCGACGGTATCAGCTATATGACTGACAATTACGATCCGCTGGTGAAGAGCGGCCAGATGCAACTCTTGCGTGGAGATCAGGAGATAGTGCCGGGAATTTCGGTGAAGGTCTTTCCCGGACACACGCAGAATATGCAGGCGGTGATTGTGCAGAGCAAGGGGCAGACGGCGTGCTATATCTCCGATTTAATTCCTACGCGGGCGCACATCGATTTGAATTGGGTGATGGCGTTCGATCTTTATCCGCTGCAAACCTTGGCCAGCCGCAAGCAGTACTACGCGGAGGCTATCACAGAGAAGTGGCTGACCATCTTCACGCATGATCCGGAAGTGCCTTGGGCGTATGTGGAGAAAGATGAAAAGGGGAAGATGGTAGCGCGGGGAGTGTGATTATGGGTTGGGGGGATCGAATTTGGGGGCTTTGGGGGTGAGTTTGCGGATGACGAATTCTTGTAAGAGATTGGAAACGGCGGTTGCGCCCAGTCCGATGGCGGCGTTTTCGAAGGTCAGTTCTGCGCCATCGCGGTCGGCGGCAGGATAGTAAAGATTAGAAATGCCGCCTGAGGCCAAGCTTCCGAGGACATTCGAATAATTTGGCTGCCAGCGTCCGTTGTCGCCTTTACAAACCACGGAAAAAGCGATGGCATAGAGAGCACGCGATGCGAAACTGCCTGTGCCTTTGTAGAAGTAGCGCGGGTCCTGCTTGAGGAGGGATGGGAGCAGGGCGCCTCCGATGAACACGCCGGTAATAGTGTCGGCATAGCCGGCCCCGAAGCGTTTGGCGTAACCTTGCGCGCCTTGCCCGTACTGGTTGAAGTGATTTTGCGCCTGCTCCACACCCGCAGCGCCTGCCACCATGAGCCCCGTGACCGGATCCACTGCCGTCTTCCAGGCAATCTCAAATTTTTGCCGGGAGGTGAGCGGAACCGGGTTGGGCATGTAGGTAACGTAGAAATTTGGAATGGCCCCGAGGATACGCTGCTTTTCTTGAACCTTGATTTGCTCTTCGGCGACTTCGATCTGGGTGAGTCCGACTTGGACTTCGGTCACATTGGCGGCGATGTCCAATACGATCTGCGGGACGGTGTCGATCTGGCCGGGATGCAGGATTCCGGAAAATGTCTGGGCCGCGAATCCCCCTGAGGTCACGACGAGATGGAAGGGGCCGGGCGGGACGTTAGGAAAGGAAAATTGACCATCGCTGCCGGACTGGGCTTGCCGTGCCAGAGATACTTTTTCTTCGGTAAGACTTACCTGGGCCCCGGCAACGACAGCGCCACTTTGATCGACGACAGTTCCGCTGATATTTCCGGGGAGCTGCGGGGCGGCGGTGGCGGCTGGATCGGCGCTGTCGGAAACGAAGGCGGAGCTATCCGGACCGAGTGCTGGCGCTGGCGGAGCGGTCTGTGCGAGGCAGAACGACGTCCCCGCGATAATAAAGAACGCGAGGGCTAAGAGGCCAGACTTGAACGCTACGGCCATGAATTCTTTGACTGTATCTTCTTTTCTACTCTTCATCCAAATTACCAAAGGTGATTCATTGGCGATATCAGGGCGGCCCCTCCGGTTTCTTTCTCTGAGGTTGGATGCGCGACTTTACTCGAGTGTTTTGCCCAGAAATAGTGAATGCCGACAGGCAGGCGCGAGGGCAGGACGCGATCGATGTCACCGCCGTTTGTTTACAGGTTAATATACAGCGGCGTCAGGAGGATAACGACTGCAATAACATGCAGGAGATTGCAGATTGACGGGCGGTTCGAGCAGAGGGATAATTGGCTCCCCGCTCGAAGGAGGCTTATGAAACGCTCTCCGCGTGACCGCAAGGCAGCCAGCCTTTCGCTTTCAACTTTCCGGCAACTCAATGGATACGCCCTCGCGGCCAGCGCGGCCAGCGCGGCCGGGGTGGGCGTGCTGGCCTTGGCGCCGACTGCCGAAGGCAAGATTATTTATACGCCGGCCAACAAGGCAGTTCGGCTGAATCACGCTGTGCCGATTGACCTGAATCACGACGGAATCGACGACTTCGACGTTTTCAACCTGACGCATAACAGCACCACTCCATTTGGAGATTACGTGGGGGGTGAGCCGGCGCGGTCGGGCAATGAGATTGTCGTACAAAAAGGTCGATTTTATAGCGCGGTAGCGTTGGCGGGGGGCGTGCGCGTGGGACCGGGAAAGCAGTTCGGGGCTGGCCGCGACATGATGGCGTATCGCAGCAGCGGGAATGGTACAACCAGCGGCGGGCCGTGGAAAAACGTGAAGGACCGCTTTCTCGGGCTGAAGTTCCTCATCAAGGGGAAAACTCACTATGGATGGGCGCGGCTTACCGTTGTGATCGAGAACCAGGCCGTGAACGCAACCATTACCGGTTACGCGTACGAAACAGTACCTGATCAGCCGATTGTTACCGGCAAGACAAAGGGCGGGGCCACGCTGGGAACCTTGGCACGGGGACGGTAGATCTTGAGCGCGGAGCCAACTCAAGGGAACCGCTTCCAAATTTGCGGGGAACTGCGCAACTGCAAGGAGAAGATATGATGCGCCTAACAGGAAATCGCAAGCCGGCGGTATTTGCGGCAATACTCATCGCGGTGACGGTATTGGCTGCGTCCCAGTCGGCGCGCGCCGAAACCTTCAAGGTGCTGCATGCGTTTCAAGGCGGGACAAGCGACGGCAAGTCTCCCAGCGGGAAGCTGATTCTTGATGCATCCGGCAACTTGTATGGGCTTACGGAAAATGGTGGGGCGCAGGACCTGGGTTATGGCACGGTCTATAAAGTGGACGCGACGAGCGGGAATGAGCAAGTACTCTATATTTTCACCGGGGGCGCAGATGGAGGATACGCGTCCGGAGGACTGGTGGAAGACGCAGCAGGGAATCTCTATGGCACCACGGCAGCAGGAGGTAACGCAAGTTGTGGCGGAAATGGCTGCGGGGTAGTGTTTAAGTTGGATACTGCCGGCAAGGAAAAGGTGCTCTATCAATTTAGCGGGGGGAACGACGGAGGCAGTCCGAATGGAGATCTGGTCCGAGACAGCTCTGGCAACCTGTACGGCACCGCATATTGGGGTCCTTATGGAGGCGGTGGAGTCGCTTTCAAACTAAACAGCAAAGGTCACGAGACGGTGCTTCACCTGTTTACCGGCATCCCGGATGGAGAATTGCCGGTGGGAGGACTGATTCGCGACGCGAAGGGCAAGGTTTATGGCACGACCAGCGCGGGCGGAGGCGGGGCCTGCTGGGGCGGGTGCGGAACGGTCTTTGAGATAAGCAAGGGGGGCAAAGAGACCATCCTTTACCATTTTCTGGGCTCCCCCGACGGCAACTTGCCGTTTGCAGGACTGCTCGCGGCAGGATCGGGAAAATTCTACGGCACCACCTATGCCGGCGGAAATCCTACGTGCACATTTTATGGTGCTGGTTGCGGCACGGTGTTTGAAGTGGACACGTCAGGGCGAGAGAAAACCTTGTACCGCTTTCGACCCAAGAAACAGCAAGCGCTGCCTGGCGGCGGGCTGATTGCGGACGCTGCCGGCAATCTTTACGGCACCACGTCGGACGACTACGGCACCGTGTTCAAGCTTGACACGAAGGGAAATGAGACTATCCTGCACCGTTTCACTGGCGGAGATGACGGCTGTTTTCCGGTGGGTGATCTGACAATGGATTCGGCAGGCAATCTTTATGGTGTCGCCGGTGAATGTGGGACGGCCGATTTCGGGACGGTCTATAAGATTGAGCCGTAATGGCGTGCACTTGACCTGCAAGGAGGTTCTCATGCTCGTTTTGCACAAAAAACGCATCGCCGCACGAGCCAACGTGGCTTTGCTGGCTATCTTGTTCCTGGCAAGCGCAGCGGCTTCCGCCCATACTTTCACCACGCTCTATAATTTCACCGGTGGGGTAGATGGCGGAAATCCTGTCGCTGGTCTGGTGCAGGACAGTCATGGCAACCTCTACGGCACTACGAGCTCCGGCGGAGCATACAATTTGGGCGTTGTTTTCAAGGTCGATACCGCTGGCAAGGAGACAGTGCTGCACAGCTTTAAAGGCGGCAAAAAAGACGGAGCCAGCTCCTACACGCCTTTGCTTCTGGCATCAGACGGTTCCCTCTACGGCACGACGGTCTTTGGAGGTGCGCACAACTACGGCGTAGTCTTCCGAATTGACACTACCGGCAAGGAACGCATCGTCTACAGCTTCAAAGGTGGAACCACCGACGGCTGCTATCCATACCAAGGCTTGATTGAGGACAAAGCCGGTAATTTCTACGGCACCACAGCGGGATGTGCCACTCAGGGTGATGGGACCGTCTTCAAGCTCACAAAGGAAGGAAAAGACCAGGTACTCTGGAACTTCAATAGCGACAACGAACCAGGCGCCTACCCGTTCTACGGCCACCTGCTCATGGACCGAGACGGAACCTTGCACGGTGTAACCAACCTGTATCAGCGAGACATGGGCACTGGTGTGGTCTACCAATTAACCAAAGGGGGAGCACTGACCGAGTGGCTGTTCAATGACACTGATGGTTGCTCCCCCTTCGGCACGACCGTCATGGACGAGAGCGGCAACGTTTATGGTACTGCTGCGGCTTGTGGCGATCCCGGTTACGGGGGAACTGTCTGGCAGGTGGCCCCAGACGGCACCTGGTCTATGGTGCACGGTTTCGTTTACGGCAATGCAGATGGCTGCTATCCGCTCGCGGGCCCATTACGTGATTCGGACGGCAACCTCTACGGCAACACCAGTTCGTGCGGCGCCTACGGTTACGGTACTTTATGGGAGTTTAGCAATAGCGGCGGTTACACCCTCACGCACGACTTTGCTTACACGGATGGATCATATCCCGTTGGTGAATTGCTGCGTGATTCTGCCGGCAAATTGTATGGCACTGCATATCAGGGCGGCTCTGGTGGCTACGGGACCGTGTGGGTTTATAAGTAATTGCTACCGCTCAAGAGACAAGGTTTGTGGAAAACGTCGGCAATTCATGCTACTGGGAGATCATCATGCTTTACAACAAACATCGTCCTGTTCTCGTAACTGTCTTGGCCGTCGCTTTCGCACTCGTCATCGCTGCGCTTCCACTGCTTGCGGAGAAAAGCCTCGAGAAAAAGCTGTATAACTTCTGCTCTCTTCAGAATTGCGCAGACGGAGGGACCCCGGAAACAGGAATGGTCCTTGACAATTCCGGCAGACTGTACGGCACAAGTGCAGGGGGTGGACCCTTCGACTGCGGCAACGTGTTCGAACTAAGCCCAGACAAAGGAAAATGGAAGGAAACGGTCCTGTATAACTTTAGCGGAAATGGCATCGACGGCTGCGGACCCGATAGCCTGATTATGGACGAAAGCGGAAACCTGTATGGTACAACCTGGGATAACGATTTCGCAGACGGAACCGCCTTTGAACTCACTCCGCATTCTAATGGGGTCTGGACGGAACATACATTACATCACTTCTCCGGCGGCGCGGATGGGAAGAATCCCTATGGGCTTGCCATGGACTCGAACGGGGACCTGTATGGTACCTGCTTTTCGGGTGGCGGCAACCGAGAGGGTACTGCATGGGAACTGGTGAATGACGGGCGATGGACAGAGAGTGTTCTTTATAACTTTTGCTCCCTTAAGGATTGCGAAGACGGGGCGTCCCCTTTGGCCGGGGTAATTCTCGATGGTGCTGGCAACCTATACGGGACAACAAGCTTCGGGGGGGCCAGCGGGGCCGGCGGCACAGTGTTCGAGCTGACCCCAAGCAATGGAACGTGGACCGAGACCGTACTCCACAGCTTTCCTGAGAATGGCAACGAAGACGGAGAGACTCCGAACGCGACTTTGATCTTTGACTCCGTCGGCGACCTCTACGGCGTGACCCAAAATGGGGGCACCTATGGGGACGGGACCGTCTTCGAGCTAGTACCCGGCAGTGGCTCGTGGTCAGAAGCTATCCTGCACAACTTTGAGTTTAAGGACGGCGTTAATCCTTCCGGCAGTCTGACCTTCGATGCGCATGGCGATCTGTATGGAATCACAGCATACGGCGGTCGGGAAACGTGCGGATATGAGCAATCCGGCTGTGGCGTGGTTTTCAGATTAGCTCGGAAAAGCTTTTGGGCGGAAACAACACTACATAAGTTCCATGGGAACGATGGGACAACCCCTACGGGCTGGCTGGTTTTTGACAAAGCCGGACACCTCTACGGTACCGCCATTTCGGGCGGTCCCTATTCTTCAGGTGCCGGCACCGCTTTCGAGATTACGCCATAAGGCTCACTGCTTCCTAAACCTGGTCCGCTCCGTCTTCCACCCCGGCCCCGGTTTCGTCAGGTGTAGCAAAATCCCCTCGAGTCATAGTACCCCCACGTGTCATTGACTTGTTTGTTTTCGCCCGCGTAAGATTCGCGCCAGTGATCGGGCAAATCATCTCGCATTACCGCATCGTCGAAAAGCTCGGCGGTGGGGGCATGGGAGTTGTCTATAAAGCCCAGGACACGCGGCTCAACCGGTTCGTCGCTCTGAAATTTCTCCCGGAAGATGTTGCTCACGATCCGCAAACACTTGCCCGCTTTCAGCGCGAGGCGCAAGCCGCGTCGGCGCTGAATCACGCCAATATTTGCACTATCTACGACATTGGTGAGCAGGAGGGACGGGCGTTCATCGCCATGGAGTTTCTGGATGGAGTGACGATCAAGCACAAAATTGCGGGGCGTCCTCTGGAGACTGAAAGTTTGTTGTCGCTGGCGATCGAGGTCGCGGATGGGCTGGATGCGGCCCACTCGAAGGGAATCGTACATCGCGACATAAAGCCGGCCAACATTTTTGTCACCGTGCAGGGGCATGCGAAGATCCTTGATTTCGGTCTGGCGAAAGTCGACCCGGCCTACCGGCGTAGCGAGAGCGGGTCATCGGGCTCAGACGATCTGACTCTCGAAGATAAGGAACTGACAACCGGCGGCAGCACGATGGGCACGGTGATGTACATGTCTCCGGAACAGGTGGCCGGGAAGGCGCTCGATGCGCGCACCGACATTTTTTCTTTCGGCGGGGTGCTCTATGAAATGGCGACGGGCCATATGGCATTCGATAAACCGACGTTAGGAGCGACATTTGGCGCCATCCTGCATGAAGAGGCGACTCCACCAAGCGAGTGGAACCGCGAGTTGCCGCCGCCGCTGGAAGAAATTATCCGCAAGGCCTTAGAGAAGAAGCGCGAGTTGCGGTATCAGCAGGCCTCGGAGTTGCGGGCGGATTTGCAGCGGTTGAAGCGGGACACCGAGAGTGGACGGGTTTCTGGAACGACCTCAGGCAGGCTGGCACTGGCGCAGGCGCGAGAGAGCCGAGTTTCGACGCCGTGGAAGATCGCGGTCCCCGTCTTGCTGTTCGCTTTGGCGGCAACCGGCTGGCTGTATTTCCATCGCCATCGGGCCAAGCCGCTGACCGATAAGGACAGCATCGTCCTCTCTGATTTCACCAATACTACGGGGGACCCGGTCTTCGATGACACGCTGAAGCAGGGACTCTCTGTGCAACTGGGGCAATCGCCATTTATTGGATTGGTGTCGGAGCGCAAAGTGAATGAGACCTTGAAGCTGATGGGCCGCTCGCCGAGCGAACATATCACTCCAGAGATGGCGCGCGAAGTCTGTCAGCGCACTGGCGACAAAGCGATGCTGTCGGGATCGATTGCGGCCTTGGGCAGCCACTACGTGATTGGACTGAAGGCGGTGAATTGCGATACCGGGGACGTGCTGGCGGTGGCGCAAGAGGAGGCGGCGGGCAAGGAAAACGTGCTCAACGCTTTGGACCTTGCGGCGGTCGGCTTGCGTGGCAAGCTGGGCGAGTCGTTAAGCTCGGTGCAAAAATACGACGTCAAGTTGGCGGAGGCGACAACGCCTTCCTTGGAGGCGTTGAAGGCTTATAGCCTGGCGCAGAAGACACGATGGGCGAAGGGGGACACGGCTTCTCTGCCGCTTTACAAGCGGGCGATCGAGCTTGATCCGAATTTTGCCTCGGCCTACAACTCTTTGTCGGTGGTATATGGCAACCTGAACGAAATTGGACGTGCGGCGGAGTATGCGCGCAAGGCCTATGACCTGCGGGAGAAGTTGAACGAGCAGGAGCGGCTGGGCATTGAGGCCTTCTATTATTGGTATGTGACCGGGGAGTTGGAAAAGACGGCGCAGGTTTATCAACTTTGGCAGCAGACCTATCCCAGAGATTATGTGCCTCATACCAATCTGGCGTTTATCTCAGGCAATCTGGGCGACTGGAACAAAGCATTGGCGGAAGATTTGGAGGCCATGCGCCTGGATGCAAGCCATGTGAACCGCTACGCGAATCTGGGTCTCGACTACATTAACCTGGACCGGTTCGATGACGCGGAGGCAGTGTTCAAGCAGGCGGAGGAGCGCAAGCTGGAGAGTGAAGAACTGCTCGGGGCACGTTATCAGTTGGCTTTTCTCAAAGGCGACACCGGCCAGATGGCGCAGTTGGTTTCAGCCACGTTCGGCAAACCGGGCGAAGAGGATCCGCTACTGGCGGACCAGTCCGATACGGAAGCATGGCAGGGAAAATTAAAAGAGGCGCGCGAGTTGACGCGGCGTGCAATGGATTCAGCTCAGCGCAACGATGCCAAAGAAACTGCAGCGGTGTATCAAGCGTCGGCGGCGGTGCGCGAGGTGGAATCGGGCAATCGAGAGCTGGCGCTTGCCGATGCTCACGCGGCATTGAAGCTGACTTCGAACCGCGACGTGCGGTCGGTGACGGCGCTGGTCTTGGCGCGGGCCAACGACACGGCTGCGGCAGAGAAGCTGGCGGACGAACTCGACGAGGCATTTCCGCTGGATACGATTGTGCAGAAGTATTGGCTGCCGACGATCCGAGCGGCGATCGCTTTGGGGCATAAAGACGGCAAGCAGGCGATCGAGGTATTGCAGGTAGCCAGTCCGATTGAGCTTGGCCAACCTGCGAACCTGGGTTTGACCCTGGCCCCGGTCTACTTGCGGGGAGAAGCTTATCTGACGTTGCACGATGGCGGCGCAGCGGCAGCGGAGTTTCAGAAGTTCATCGACCACCGAGGCTTGGTGGGAAATTTTGAATGGGGAGCGCTGGCCCGCCTTGGCCTGGCTCGCGCGTGCGCCATGCAGGGCGATTCCGTCCGAGCCAAAGCCGCCTATCAGGAGTTTCTAACGCTGTGGAAAGACGCCGATTCCGATGTGCCGATTCTGAAGCAAGCGAAGGCGAAGTTCGCGAGGGTGCAGTAGGGGACGCAGTCTCGCCGCGATTGAGGTTCTCCCGTATCCGTTCGGAGAAACAGTCGGGGTCAGTTCCGTCTGTCCCCACATCTTTATGCGCCATGCAGCAGGCCGAAATTTGGGGACAAAGGCACCACTCGCCGTTAGCTAATTGTCGGTGGAATCTATCCGTTTCCTTGCTATACTTTGCGGGAGATGTGGGCATAGATTTCCTCCTTCCTCCCGGACCCACCTACTGAATCGAGGTAACGACAAATGTCATCAAACCAATCGCTTGGCGCTGTAAAGGCAATTTCCGCCATCTTCCTAACATGCTTGATGGTGCTGACGATTACCGCCCAACCGGCGCAGGCGCAGAAGTATAAATTCAAGGTACTGCATACATTTCACGAAAAGGACGGAGATGGCCCAGTGAGTGTTGTGACCATAGACTCGGCGGGAAATCTGTATGGCACCACCGAAACGGGCGGAACTGGGCTCTGCAATAATGGACTTGGTTGCGGAGTCGCGTTCAAGCTTGACAAAACGGGCAAACAGGTTTGGCTGCACAGTTACAACGGCAAGAATGGCTATATTCCGTCCGGGGCGCTATGGCTCGAATCATCGGGGGTTCTGTTCGGAGTCACGGAAGGGGGCGGGGACCTGAATTGCAACCAGCCATACGGCTGCGGGGCGTTTTTCAGGTTGGATAAAACAGGAGAGGAGAGAGTGCTGCACAGATTCAGGGGAACTCCTGATGGGGAGTCGGCTTGGGGCTTCTTTGCCCAAGACGGAACCGGAAACCTCTATGGCGTCGCTAGCGTGGGAGGAGATGACAACTACGGCACGGTGTTCGAGGTTGACCCCACTGGCAAAGAGACAACCCTTTACAGTTTTGCCGGCCCGCAGGAAGGTGGCGATGGCGCTTTTCCGCTTGTGGGCGTAGTTCGGGATGCGAGTGGCAACCTATATGGTGTTACGTTCGACGGAGGCGGGGCCGGTGTGGGGGCAGTATATGAGATAAGCAGCAACGGCGATGAATCCCTGATTTACAGCTTCAGCGGGTCCTCTGATGGAGGGAATCCTTCGTCCGCGCTGCTTTTGGATTCGCAGGGGAATCTCTACGGAACAACACAGAATGGGGGGAACGAGCAGTGTGGCGGCACAGGGTGCGGCGTGGTGTTTGAGCTATCACCGCAATCTGGCGGAAGATGGACAGAAAAGGTGCTCTACGATTTCTGCTCTTTGACCGAATGTGCTGACGGCGAAAGGCCGTTGTACGAACCGCTGGTGATGGACGCGGCAGGGAACTTGTACGGTACCACTATTTTTGGCGGCGCGTATCGGAACTGCAATGGGGGGACCTGCGGGGTCGTATTCAAGCTGGAGCCGGATCGGAAGGAAACAGTGCTGCATAGTTTCACCGGTGGAGCGGATGGCGCTGCCCCGGCTGTTGGGGTAACGATGGATGCCGCTGGAAACCTTTACGGCACTACGGAATTGGGCGGTGATGTGAAGTGCGGACAGGTCAATCATGGCGGCTGTGGGGTGGTGTTCAAAATCACTCCCTAGCCAGACGTGACGGTATGACTCAGCGCGAACCGTCGTTCGTTTTTGCTTAACGGTCCTTAGGTTTCTCGCAGCTTTCAGCACTGCTGTCCCAGGAATCTAGCTGGACAATTGACGAATCATTCAGCGTAAGCGAGATTCGAGTAACGCTTTAGGGTACTGAGGGGGACCCGAGATCGTTACCTTGGAGGCCGGGGGGCCGCTGAATGAAAACCTACATCCTTTGCTGTCTGTTTCTGCTTCTGACCCTTCCAGCATTTGCGACAGTCACACCCGTTCAAAGCAACGCAAAGTGGAATTGTTCCGCGCTAACCGGACAATCAGTAACCTGTACTGTCGGCACGACTACGGCGATCACCATCCACAACCTTCTCGTGGTCTGGACATTCTGGGAATCATCGAATGGGTCGGGCGGAACTTATCCCTACACAGCTGGTGTCGATGACAGCGGCACGGGAGGGGGCAACAACACATGGTACAGCGCTGCGGGGCCGACCTTGCAATTGGCCGCGACGACCCCGACTACCGCTCAGATTTTCTATGCCAAGAACATTAACTCGACGACAGGTGCGGACCCAATAAGGATAACGTTTAGTTGCCCATACAGTGCCGGGCCGCCGCCAAGCGGTAAGGCAGCCTGTACCGCCGCATCGAAGTTGTCGATTCCAGGGTTGGCGGGGACCGGGGGCACGAGTGGGATTGGGTCAAAAGGTGTAAATACCTGATTGCGTCAATTGACTATTGCAGCTTCGCGTACTCGGCTTTGGCTTGCTTCAAGATTGGGATGTCGGGGTCGGCATCTTTCCAGAGGGTGAGGAAATCTTTGTAAGCGGCGAGTGCACGGTAGCGGGCGGTATTGGCAGTCCGCGCCCGTCGAGGTCCTCGACTGCAAGGCATTGGCACGGCCACGCCCAGATGCGCCAACGCTCCCGTCCAGCAGTTCCAAACGATGCCGCTGTGGTCGAGAATCTTCTGAAACTCAGCGACGGCTTGGGCGCCTTGTCCGGCTGCCAGATATGACTGACCGCGCACGTATGTCGGATAAAGGCAGGAAGGATTGGTGAGGTCGAATTCAATGTTGCCAAACTCAATGGCGGAATCAACTGGCAAAGCATTCAGGGCGGCAGTCGGGTCCTTTCTGTCCGAGTGCCAATTGTGCCCGAATCGCAGGCAGCCAGAGCGACTGCATCTGCGTGTCCAGCGGATGGCGTTTCCCTAAATCCTGCGCCAGGGATTCGGCTCGCGCCGTATCGCCCGCCATGGCAAACGCAAGTGCGGCTTCGATCGCAACGCCCTGGCTCTCAGGAGCAAGCTTCAAAGCCTCTGCCGCTGACTGTCGCGCTTCTGGGCCATTGCCGAACGCGGCCTCTTGCACAGCTGCATTGGCCCGCGATACCGCGCCGCTTTCCTTGTTATCCGCCCGTGTGGCGGAGTCCACCGCCCGCTTGGTCAGTTCCCGCGCCTTGCCGAGATGCCCTCCATACGCCTCGGTGTCGGACGCCAACTCAAGGCCTTCGCTCGCATATTCGGGCTTGCCTGCATACCACTGCTGCTGTTCCGTCATCGCCGCCGAGTCCGCCCCGAAGAAGGCAAGGATGTAGAGAGTACTGTGAAATGTGTCATCATCCAGTTTTCTTCGCCTGCGCCTCGCGGATGATCTGGCGCGCCTCGTCGAAGCGCTGCAGGCCAAGATTGGATGAGGCAAGATTTTCGTAGAAATACATCCGCTCTTGGCGTGTGGCGCACGAGTTGCCTAAAGATTTCCGCGGCTTTCGCATACTGTCCCAGCCTGCCGTACACAAGGCCCAGATTGTTTTAGGAATTCGCCGATTTTTGTGGGTAGCTCTCGATCTCCTCCTGATATGTCTCGGCCGCTTTATCCAGTTCTCCGGTTACATTCTGATAGTAATCGCCGGTGATCTCCAGCTTCTCTCGTTCGCTGGCATGTTCCCGCAGCTGGTATGCCTTCGTGAAATACTCGTTGGCCCGTCCTGTATCGCCGAGATTGTGATAGGCGCCGCCAATGGCCCTATAGCCCGTGGCAAAATTCGGATCAAGCTCGATGGCACGTTGACGGTAAGGCAAGGCGGCGGCGGCACCTTTCTCGCCTTCGGCCTTTCCGCCAAGGCTGTAAGCTTTCAGCGCTTCAAGCGAAGACGTCGTGGCCTGTTCGAGCGGAACATCAAACTTCTTTACCGAAGCCAGCGATTCGCCCAGTTCGCCCCGCAGCTTCGATGCCGCCTCGCCCAGCGCATCCAGCACCTTTTCCTTGGATCCGCCGTCACCTGTTCCTCGGCCAGCGGGTCTCCGCTCTGGCAATTCACCGCCTTCAATCCCAGCACATATTGGGTGCCCAGACTGGCGATCGACCCTGCAAGGTAAGCCTTGCTGCCCGCCCGCTGGCACAACTCGACCGGCCACCTCGGGGCGTGAGCTTCGTGTCCGCCGGACGGGTCATCATCTTCAAAGTCTCCGCGACCTTGTTGTCCGAGAGCACATTCAGAAACGGCGACTGGTTCAGAGAAACGCTGAGCGCCGTCTTTAGCGTGTCGTCGAAAACGGCATCGCCCGTGCTGTTGGCGAAATCGGCGAGCACGATAGTGTCTTTCTCGGTGAGATGATGTGCAGCCTGACGCGAACGGGAGTAGAACTCTCCCGCGATTGCGGCAGCGATAAGTATCACGGCGGCCAGAACGAGAACCTTCCAGAGTTTCCTGCCCGCGAGGGAAACTTCGGCGATCTTCACGGCGCTCGAAGACGCAGATGGAACAATTGCACGGGAGGAACCCGAAGCTCGCGACGGCGGTCGTGAAACCTGAGCACCGCTTTCCTGTACGGCCACCGCCGTGCCGGAACTCGCGGCTATCGCACGTCCCGTTTCTGTATCACGCTTCAGCCGTTGCAGCTCGGCCCGCATTTCGGAAGCATGTTGATAACGCAGGTCACGATCTTTCTCCAGCGCCCGGTTGATGATTCTTTCCAGTTCGGTGCGGCACATCGGGATTCAGCCGCACGGCAGCCACGGGTGCACGGTTCAGGATCGCATCGAAGATGGACGGCCGAGCTGTCCCCACGAAAGGGCAACTGCCCGGTCGCCATCTCATAGAGCACCGCTCCGAATGAAAACAAATCGGTCCGCGCATCCAGTTCTTTCGCCCGCGCCTGCTCCGGCGACATGTAAGCCACCGTGCCCAGCGCTGAACCGGGGCTGGTCAGATAATCCGCTTGCAGTGACCCTGTCTGAGTTTCAGGCGATAGGACCTTGCGCGAAGAACCACCTGCCAGACTGACCTTCGCCAATCCAAAGTCAAGAATCTTGGCGTGACCGCGTTTGGTGACAAAAATATTGGCGGGCTTAATGTCGCGGTGAACGATGCCTTCCGCATGAGCCGCATCCAATGCATCCGCAATCTCGATGGCCAACGACAGAATCAACTCGGTTTCCATCGGTCGCCCTGCAATTCGTGCTTTGAGCGTCAGCCCATCCAGAAATTCCATAGCAATGAACGCTGCACCGTGCTGGTCGTCGATTTCATAAATCGTGCAGATGTTGGGATGGTTGAGAGCAGAGGCAGCTTTGGCTTCACGCTGGAAGCGGCTAAGTGCCTGCGGGTCTTTGGCTACATCGTCGGGCAGGAACTTGAGGGCGACAAAGCGATCGAGCTTCACATCCTCGGCCTTATAAACCACACCCATCCCGCCACCACCCAGCCTCTCGACGATGCGGTAGTGCGAAATGGTTTGACCGATCATTGGCGCGTCGAAATGCTATACGGGACACCGGGGCAAGTCAATGAAAGCCGTGAGTTGGAGATTGCCTCAAGAGAATGGTCGGTTATAAATCTCCATAGCGCCAAATCCCTGGGTGTTCATTGACTTGTTCCTTTTGGGCCACGTAAGATTCGCGCCAGTGATCGATCAGATTATTTCGCATTACCGCATCGTCGAAAAGCTTGGTGGCGGCGGCATGGGCGTGGTTTACAAAGCCGAGGACATCTCGCTGGGGCGCTTTGTGGCGTTGAAGTTCCTGCCTGACAGTGTGGCGCAGGATGCGCAGGCGCTGGAGCGCTTCCGCCGGGAGGCGCGCGCGGCTTCGGCGCTGAACCATCCGAATATCTGCACGATCTACGAGATTGGTGAACACGACGGCAAGCGCTTCATCGCCATGGAGTATCTGGATGGAGTGACGTTGAAGCATATGGTGATGGGGCGTCCCATGGACAACGAGACGCTGCTGGCGCTGGCCATTGAGATTGCCGATGCGCTGGATGCGGCGCACTCGGAAGGCATCGTGCATCGCGACATTAAGCCGGCCAACATTTTCGTGAGCAAGCGTGGGCGCGCGAAAGTCCTCGATTTTGGGCTGGCGAAAGTGACTCCTGGCGCAAGTTCGTCCAGCCAGGTGGCGTCGGCGAATACGATGACGGGCACACTCGATGAAGCCCACTTGACCAGCCCGGGCACGATGGTGGGCACGGTGGCCTACATGTCTCCGGAGCAGGCAAGAGGCAAAGAGTTGGACGCGCGGACCGATCTGTTTTCATTTGGCGCGGTGCTGTATGAGATGGCCACCGGGATGTTGCCGTTCCGGGGTGAGACCTCGGCGGTGATTTTTAAGGCGATTCTAGACTCTGGACCGACGCCGGTGGTGCGGTTGAATCCCGATGTGCCGGCAAAGCTCGAAGACATTATCAGTAAGGCGCTGGAAAAAGACCGTACGCTGCGCTATCAGCATGCGTCAGAGATGCGGAGCGATTTGCAACGGCTTAAACGGGACACGGAGAGTGGACGCGCCGCGGTGCCTGCGGATGATGGACCAGGCGGCGCGACGAGAACTGGGAGTTCGGGAGGACAAAGTGCGATCGGCGGCGTAGGGACGAAAGTGGATTCGGCGCAGCATACGGCGCCAGCGAAGTTCAGCGGGAAACTGGCGGTGGGCGTGGCTGCGCTGGTTGCTCTTGTCATGCTTTCCGTTGTCTGGTTTGGATTTTCGCGGCGCAACACCAATCGGGCAGCCCCGGCGGTGAGTGCCGCGAATCCGACTACGCTGGCAGTGCTGCCTTTTCAGAACATGAGCGCCGACCAGGGAGTGGATTTTCTGCGCATGGCTTTGCCCGACGAAATCGCGAATTCGTTGAGCTATGTGCGCGCGCTATCGATCCGGCCGTTCGCTACCACCAGCAGGTACACCGCCGCGGGCCTTGATCTTCAGCAGGCCGGACGCGAGATGCATGTCAGCGATATCGTGACTGGGCACTTCCTGAAAGAAGGGAACCAGTTGGAAATCACGGTGGAGGCGGTGGACGTTGAGAACAATCGAACCTTGTGGCGGGACACGCTGAACGTCGCGGCCCCGGATATGATCGCCATGCGCGGGCAGATCACATCGAAAGTCCGGCAGGGGCTGGTTCCGGCGCTGGGCGTGGGCACGGATTCGGCGGAGACCAGCACCCGGCCCAAGAATGAAGAAGCCTACGACCTCTACCTGCGCAGTGTTGCGCTGCCACACGATCCTGCTCCGAACAAAGAAGGCATCGCGGTGCTGGAGCGATCGGTAGGGTTGGATGGCACGTATGCTCCGGCATGGGCTCAATTGGGTCTACGTTATTACTGGGATTCACAGTACTCAGATGGCGGTGCAGCGGCGTTCCAGAAATCGAATACGGCCCTGGAGCGGGCGCTGACTTTGGACCCGAATCTGATGACCGCGTCGGTGCAGATTACCGCCAACCGGGTAGAGCGAGGCGACCTGGCGGGAGCGTACAAGTTCGCAGAAGATCTGGTAAAGCGCCATCCCGATAATTCTTTTTCGCACTTCGCGCGAAGCTATGTGCTGCGCTATGCCGGCCTGGTGGATGAGGCGGCGCGCGACTGCGAGACCGCCATATCGCTTGATCCGGGAAACTTTGGCCTGCGCTCGTGCTCGATCGTTTTTTCGCAGCTGGGCAATCCCGAACGGGCCATGGACTTCCTTCGCCTGGATGCTGGTTCGGACTGGAGCAACCGCAACATGGTGCGGGTGCTTTTGAGCGAAGGCAAAGTCAAAGAAGCCCGTGACCTGAACCGGACGATACCGCCAAACCATCCGGACAGCAAGTTCTTCCAAGCGTGTTTAGACCAGTCCTCGACGCAGTCGCCGTCGGCGGAATTCGATCGAATAGCCCGCGAAATCGAGCCCATCATGCTCGCGAACCCCGATCCGGAAAACCGGTATCTTTTCGCCGGCCACATGGCGTACTGTGGCGAAAGGCAGGCAGCGCTTCGCCTGCTTAAGAGCGTCATCGAGGGGCACTATTGCGCCTATTCCGGGATGCAGAAAGACCCGATGCTGGCCTCGGTGCGCGGTGCGCCGGAGTATCCGCAACTTCTGACCGCTGCCAAACAATGTCAGGACGAATTTCTGGGGGAGCGAGCAGCGCAGTGAGCGACTTATGACTACCTGTATGGAATCGAGCTGAGGTGAGCCGGCAAATGAAGCGAGGGAGTGCGATCTGACCGTGGGCCCGGAAGTGACCTTTGAAACGTGAAGTGGAAGTTGCGCGATCGAGTCGAGTGCTTGTTAAACTCATAAACCATAAGGAGCTAATTTGGTGAACCGCCATAGCTGCCTCATACAATGTTGTTTTCTTGCGGGCCTGGCGCTGAACGCAGGCGCACAGCAGTCTGCTCCCGCGGCGGCCCCCGCGCCGCCTCCGCTGGTCGGAACGCTCGCGGCGCATCCGGACTGGCCAGCGGTTAAGAATCCAAACGATGTGGACACAGTGGATCACCTCGTCGCTTCTCTCTATGACGTGATCTCCGGCCCTGCCGGCAGCCGCGACTGGGACCGCTTCCGCTCGCTATTTTTACCCGATGGACGGATTGGCGTGGTTGTCCCGGAATCCCCCGGCACAAAAGATGCGCCCGCGCGCAAAGGCGATGCCGTGTTCCTGACTCCGGACGTGTACGCCCAACGAGATGCCCCCTACTTTAAAGCGCACGGTTTCTTCGAGCGCAGCATAGCGAACCGAATCGAGGAGTTCGGCAATCTTGTTCAGGTGTGGAGCACGTATGAGAGCCGGAATGCGAAGGAAGATGCACAGCCATTCTCGAGAGGAATCAATTCCTTCCAAATTGTGCATGTGCGAGGACGCTTCTGGATTGCCAGCATCCTATTTGATGATGAGCGACCAGGGCTGACATTGCCGGACAAGTACCTGAAATGACGTCATAGACCCCGGTCTTTGAGCCGACTGATGTAGCCGCTGTGGTTGACCCTTCGGGCGATGAATCGGTTCGGGTAAACGTAATCCGTTATGGGCCAAGGGAATATTTTGGTGCGGGGCGCTCAGTTGCGCGACTGCAACGAATTGACGAAGTCCGCCACCACCTTATTGAAGTGCGCAGGGTCGTCGACGAACAAGGCGTGGCCAACATTTTGGAAGACTTCTACGTGCGCGCCTGGCAGCGCGGTTTGCACGATCTTGCTTTCGAATTCCAAATAGCCTTCGCAAATGTAGAGGACTGGTTTGTCGACCTTCGACAGGGCCGGGGTGAAGTCGCCGGTAGCGACTATGTTGAACATTTCGGTGACGGCGCTGTTGGTCGGAGTCTTCAGCGACTGATCCTTGACGTGTTGGATGTATTCCTCACTTGGCTCGTTATGGTACATGCTGCGGACAAAACCATCGGTGAAGATGGTGCGGTCAGCCTGCATCTTCTTTAGCATTCCTTTCATGGAGGCTTGCATCTGCGGATCGTCGAACTTTAACAGGCCATCCACCAGCACCACGCCGCCGACATCGGCTGAGCCATGCTGTTCGACGAAGGTCAGGACAGTCCGGCACTCCATTGGACCAGCCGAGCAAAACCACATGGTGAAGTTGCAGGTGAGCGAGGAGTTCCTTGATGTCCTGGGCGTGACGCTCGGGGTAATTTCCGTCGGCGGACTTTTCGGAATCGCCTTGGGAGCGCAGATCGAGGGCCACAATGTGAAAGTGCGCGGAGAGTTCGTTGATCTGCAACTCGAAGATATCGGCAGGCATGGTCTAGCCAGGAATCATGACGATGGCTGGCCCGGAGCCTGCGTCGAAGTAGTGCAAGGAGACGCCATCGCTGGTGCGGAAGTCTTCACTCTTGGCGTGGACGGCGGCGCCGGCTGAAGTTGCAAGGATGCAGCAAAGCAAGGCCAGGAGGTTGACTTGGATTCTCACGATGCGAGGTAGTGTAGCAGGCGAGGATAGCAGGTACCATATGCTGCGGTACTAGCGGGCGGAGCGGATTCCTCACCCAAAGAGCGGGTTCGGAATGACAAGGGATACTGAACAATGTGTACTGAACAATGTTTTCCTTGTCACCGTTGCTTAGCGCTTTAGCACCCAGTCCCCGACCAGCCTCAGGATCTGATCGCTCTGCGGGTCCCACAAGGTGGTGTGGGGAACGTCGGGCAGGATTTCCAGGTGTTTATCGGATGCCGCCGAACGACGATAGAAGCTTACACATTCGCCGTGACTCACAACCGTGTCCGCGCCACCTTTGATCATGAGGATGGGCGTCTTTATTTTTGGGGCGATGGCCCATCGCCAGTTCCATACCAGGCGTTGAATGTCGAGCAGGTATCCGAAGCTGACGTTCTTATAGGCTAGGGGATCGGCGCGGCGGCGGGCCACGAAGTCCAGGTCGCGTGAGCTCTCGTCCAGGCGCGATCCGACCAGGTTGATCACCGGCTTGCGCATGGCATAGAGCAAATTCGGAAACAGCCGCGCGCTTTCGAGGCTCATGAACTGGCTGAGATGAAGGTTCAGCGCGAGCGCCAGCAAGACCAGTCCGGCGAGTTCATGGCTGTGATGCTTGGCATAGCTCAATGCCAGGTCGGCACCCATGCTGTCGCCAATAAGAAAAATTCTTGCGCCTGGGCGTTCTTGCCGGGCCAACTGTACCAGGGCGTGCACGTCGGCCTGTATCTGGGCGGAGGTGCCAACGAAACCTCGCGCGCCGTGGGAAAGTCCGTGTCCGCGGGCGTCAAGCGCGTAGACATCGGTGCCATCGGGATTCAAGCCGTCAGCAATTACCTTATAAGGACCGCTGTGGTAACCGATTCCGTGGAGCACGATGGCAACGCGGCCGTTCCAATCCTGGGCTGGCCAATGGCGGTAGAAGAGCGAGGTGCCGTCGGAGGAAGCGAGAACGTCCGTGGCGATCGGCGAGCAGAGTGGGGCACTGAGGCTTAGCCGCGGGAGAAACCACCTCGGGCGGCATCAAACTTTCTTCGAGCGTCAAGTCTTGCATGGAGTATGGATGATACCTGAGGCGCAGAGGATTTCGCGCATCCGCGAGAAGAGTATTTAAACCGGCGTAATCTTGCATTGCAATCGAAAAAAGTGCGGTTTCTGTGGGCTTTCGTGGTTCCTATTTGAGAGAAGCCGCATAAACTGCGGTTGAAACGCTGGTTTTCCACAGTTAATTCATATAACATGCAGGCATCGCAGGAAAAATCAGGGTTTTTACTTAGGAGGGTTTCATGGCTACTGGTTTGACTAAAACACAGCTCGTCCGTCTCCTCGCTGAAAAGCTCGAGGTCAACAATAAAACTTCGGCCGCATTTCTTGAGCACCTGGCCGATACCGCAGTAAAAGAAACCAAGAAGAATGGCGTATTCGTGGTTCCCGGCCTGGGCCGCCTGGTGAAGGCGCATCGCAAGGCCCGCATGGGACGCAATCCGCAGACCGGCGAACCGATCCAGATCAAGGCCAAGACCGTGGTGAAGTTCCGCGTGGCCAAGGCTGCCAAGGACGCAATCGCTCCGCCAGCCAAGAAGTAGTTGGGATTTGATATCAGGATGAAGGCCCGCTTCGAGCTGGCCTTTTTATTTTCTATAGCTGGGACCTTATTCTGTGGGCCAGCAAAACGATAGCGAGGGCCACGAGATGTCCGCTGCTACGTGGGTTTAGTTGGCTGGGCGCGAGAAGACTGTGCCGTGGGCGAAGGCGTCGCCATGAAATCCATGCGGCCAGGTTTTGCCGTCCATGCTGACGCCGGCCAGATTGCTGCCTGCGTCGCGAAAGCGTTCGTCCAGTTTCAATGCTCCGGTTTGCGGATCGAAGTTCAGAATGAACAGGCGATGATCTCCCATTTCATCGGAGTTCAGGACGATGCGGCGACCGTCGGCATCGGCGGCGATCCAGTGCGGTTTCTGCTTATCGTCCAGCGTGACTCGCGAAACTTCGCGGACGTGAGCGAGATCGGCGATGTCATAGACGGCGAGCGCGTGGACTGAGGACTGCGCTTGCAGCCAGTAGTGTCCGATGCGTACCGGCACGTCGCACTCCTCGCCATCAAAAGTCTTTACGATTCGGGCGGACGGGTGGTCCGTATCGATGCCTTCCATTTCATATAACCCGCAGGCAAAGGTGTGGACGAGCACTGTCTTGCCATCGGCCAGCAGTTGGGGTTCACCGGGATATTTCTGTTCTGATCCGCTTGGTCCGGGCGGCAGAATTACCGTCTTGAGGAGCTTCAGATCGGAGAGTCTCCAGACTTGCACAGTGCGGGTTTCTCCATCTTTTCCGTGCATGGCGGTGTTGGTGCTAACGATGCGATCGAGTGCGGGCACGGCGACGAGGCTGTAGGGGCGAATGAGTTCGTCCTTCGCCCCTGGGTCCATGGCGCTACTGCTGCGGAAGATGTGGCCGCGTTGATCGAACTCAACGATGCCTCCGCCGTCGGCTTTCGGATCGTGGCCGCCGTGATATTGAAACGTAGCCAGCACATGGCCGTTCGCAATCCGTATGTAGGTATGCGGATGCATGTATCCGTCGAGGTCGCCGAACGACGTAACGAGAGCGGGATGCAGCGGTTGGCGCAGATCGAAGAGCATGGTTTGTCCGCTCTCGAAAGCGTTAGCCAATAGGAATCCGCCGTCGGGCATTGCCAGTTCCGTGTGATGCGGCCGGCCGCTGGGGCCGGGGACGGCGACGGAGGCGACGACTTGGCCGTAATGCGGAGACTTGGCGTCGGCGTCGATTACCGCGAGGAAGTCGTTGCTTTGCTTGGCGTCGTCGCCAGACCAGGCGAACAGGTAAGAGGTGCTCTGGGCGTATCCGCCGATGGCCGAGAAGAGAACGAAGACGAAGCAGCAGAGGTTGCGCATAGGGGACGATTGTGGATGGTGCGGGGAAGTGTGTCAACCACGAAACACAAGGCACAGGCCACCTCGGCCAGTGCGCGAGCAAAGTTGGCCCGGGGGTGTGGAGCGGATGGGCACTTTGCGGCCGAGGCGGCCGCACTACGCGATAATTGCGTCGGCCTCAATTTCTACCAGCATGTCGGGCGAGACTAAGCCGGTGACTCCAACCATCGTCGCCGCGGGACGGATATCGCGAAAAAATTCTCCGTGGGCCTTGCCAATGATTTCCCAGTCGCGGCTGATATTGACGACGAAGGCTCGCGTACGCACCACGTCTTTCATGCTTGCTCCGGCCTTCTGCAACGCCGTCTCGATATTCTTCAACGTCTGCACAGCCTGCGCGTAAGCATCGCCGATGCCGACAATTTTGCCGTTAGGGCCGGTAGCTGTGGTTCCGGCTACATGGATCACGTTGCCGATTTTGACGGCGCGGGAGTATCCCACAATCGGTTCCCAGGGCGCACCACTCGATATGTTCTTCCGTTCCATAAGTGCGAAAGCCTCTATGCCGATGATTGTATCTGCAAGGCTTCTGGTGAGCGAAAGCGGGCGATTGGCAGCCACTGTGCCTGTTTGCCAACAGGGAACTTTAGAAAACCTTTGCTGAACTGGCGCTTTCTAAGCTAGTAGTGACAATAACTTGCGCGACTTACAGAAGTTACTTGCGTTTCGGACGGAGCTGGGATAAAACGACGCGCAAGAGTAATGAAAGTCCGCGATAGTGGCGGCGTTTGGGGGCCTAAGAAAATGATTCCGGATTCGCATCCGCTGGAGAAGTTTTTCATCGAAATTGTAGGTAAGCGGTACGCGCAGGAGATTGGCATTCGCGATCCCCAGATTGTGAATTACGTTGCCCACCTGCTGACCCAATTCTGTGAAGTCGAACAACTCCACAAAATCAAGACGGCTGACGGTAAGCCGCTCACCGATGTCGGCGAGATGCTGGTGGAATCGAATCCGGTCTATGGCCCGGCGCCGTCGTTTGATCGCGAGCGCGAGATCCGCAAGCATATCGGCGACTACACGCTGTTTTACACAGGAATGTTTCCGGAGAGCATCAACCACTTCCGTCTGCGCAAGCAGCGGGTCGAGAACTTCATTGATTGGGTGAAGGCGGGGAAAGAGAGTTATTACATCGTCTCCAAGTTCGAGCACTTCGAATATACGAAGGTTGCGCCGCTGTTCAAGAACTTATCCAATCATTTTGAACAGTGCGTTTACGGATTGAACCGCGTGAAAGACGACTTGCAGGAGATGCAACATCCGATCGTAAAGCGGGTGGATGAAATTCTGATGTAAAGCACGAGAATCGGCGGGCAGGTTAGGACACCTGCCGCTACGTGCTTCGATAAAAGCTGAGAGCGGCATCCCCTTGCACTAACTTCCGATATCGTTTGAGTCCACCAAATTCCTCGCCCGGATCGAATTTCTTTTGGTGCTCCCCGATGACCAGGCTTTCCGAATCGATTAATTGCGACGAAGACAGGACGCCGAGTATCCGGCTGTACTCGGTTTCCATCCGATACGGGGGATCGAGAAAAACGAAGGTCGCCTTCACTCCGCCCGCGCTCAGACTCTTGAGGGCATGGGTGGCGTCGAGCCTTAAGATCTCGAACCCATTTTCGATACCGAGTGTCAGTAAATTCTTTCTGATCAGCTCTGCCGCGGGTGCTGAGGATTCCACAAAGTGGACCTTCGCAGCCCCGCGGCTTAGGGCCTCAATGCCTACTGCGCCGGTGCCGGCATAAAAATCCACGCAGACTGTACCTTGGAGCGCATTCGGATTCCCCGCGGTCAGCACATTGAACAGGGTCTCGCGCAAACGGTCGGCTGTGGGACGTATGTCCAGCCCCGGCAATGACTGTAGAAGACGGCTGCGGTATTTTCCTGCGATCACTCTCATGGGTTTCTACTGCGACGGAGCCATTTTTTCGCGCAAACGGTACTTTCGAGTAGGTCTCCGCAACTTCCGTGCCAACCGCGGCGTCTAAAACTATATAGAATCGAGAAGGAAGAGGTTCACAGCATCAGGAAAATGAGAAATTGGTCCATTCCGGCAGGTAAGATTTTTGGCGTTGAGCTGCGTGTCCATCTCACGTTCGTATTTTTGTTGATGTTCGTGCTGTTCACGGAGTCGACTGCGCGCAGCGGCATGAATGCAGGGCGTGTGTTGGCGTTGGTGGGCATCGTATTCGGCTCGGTGGTGCTGCACGAGCTCGGGCACGCACTGGTCGGCGCGCATTCCGGGGTTGCGCCGAAGGCCATTATTCTGCTGCCCATTGGAGGGGTCACAGTTTTCGATGAGACCCAGCGTCATCTGGAGCCGGGTGTTCTCACATGGAAGCGCGACATTCTGATCGCGCTGGCCGGGCCACTGGTGAATTTCCTGATAGCCTTTGTGGCTGCGGGGGTTCTTCTTGCCGTAATGCCGGGAGTGCCGCTGTGGTCGCCGTATCTGAATTCCGCCAACCTTTTTCGCAGCCTGGTCTGGATCAATATCTGGATCGGCGCGTTCAACCTGCTTCCGGCTTATCCCATGGACGGGGGCAAGGTGCTGCGGGCCTTATTCGCGCGGCGCATGGATCCGGTGGTCGCCACGCGCCGGGCGGTCTCAATCGGCCAGGCTTTCGCAACATTGTTCATGCTGCTCGGCATGTTCGGCAATCTTTGGCTGA
Source organism: Terriglobales bacterium (assembly GCA_963700175.1). GTDB lineage: Bacteria > Acidobacteriota > Terriglobia > Terriglobales > Acidobacteriaceae > DASVWZ01. The sequence goes on along the minus strand of CAVOWN010000015.1, from coordinate 677,285 downwards.
CCATGGTGGGCGTGTTCTTGTTCATCGGGGCACAGTTGGAGGAACGTTCCGCAGTCTTTCAGTCGGTGCTGGAATCGGTACTTCTGGAAGACATCATGCTGACCGACTTTGCCACGCTCTCTCCGGCAGACACATTAGAGGATGCGTTGCAAAAGGCGGTGCATTCTTTGCAGGATGACTTCCCGGTGATTCGCGGCAGCGATATGGTGGGCGTCATATCGCGGCAGAAGATTTTGCAGGCCCTGCGCGCGGAAGGAAACGGCTACGTGCAGGCGGTGATGAACCGCATCTTCGAAGTGGCGCAGAAAAAAGAGTCGCTGGCTTCGGCGTTTCGCAAGCTCACCTCGCGTAATCTCAGTATTATTCCCGTGGTCGAAGAAGAGCGTCTAGTCGGCATTGTGACCTTGCAAAACCTGATGCACTCCATGGCGCTACTGGCCGAGAGCCGCAAGCTGCGTAAAGCGGAACTAAACTCGTAGACTAATCACGGTGCGCTAATCCACAACCATTTTGCGAACCTGCCTAGCTCATAAACGAAGCACCCGAAGATCAAAGTCCGCAGCAGGATTTTTTCGCAGACAGCATAGAATCCGTCAATGCGGCGTTCCAGATCGCGATTGCTTTTCGCCGCCATTGTCTACTGACCAGTCTTTACTTTTCGCTTAATTTCTTTTTCACTCCATCCAACAAATTCTGCTGGTAGCGTGGCTTCTAGCATTCCCTGCTTTTCGTTCCACGTAGCAGGCACCATCTGACGACGTTTAGAGGACCAGCCTATGTAACGAAAGAATGATTTAGCAGTGAGCGACGCCGACCGCCCTTTACTGAAAGCAATCGAGTAGCAGTTCTTATCCTTCATAGGGGCTCCCTGCAACGCGACACGGTTTGCCGCCTGATCCCACAGAAGTCTTACGACTTTCACGCCAGCTTTCTCTAACACCCTGGTCGCTGCAGCGTTTATTCCTATGCGGCCTTCGGGCCGAAATGTCAGCGCGGCATCCTCGACTCTCACGGATAAGCGCTCGTACATTTGATATGCCACGATATTTGTCCTCGCCACAATTGTACGGCTCTCACTGCTTTATAGCAAGCTATCAAAACGTTTCCCTAAAAGGCTTTAAATGCCCGCCACGCTTTTCGCTTGAATCGATCCATTCCTGTTATTACAATTGTGGTAACCGTGAAAGAGGGGCCACAATTTTATGGTCGAGCTGAAAGTCCGGAAATTCGGTAATTCCCTTGGAGTGGTGCTGCCCAAGGAAGTCATTCAGCGCCTGCGCACCGATGACGGCGAACGGCTTTATCTGATTGAGGCGGCCGACGGGGATTACCGGCTCACGCCCTACGACCCGGCGTTCGAAAAGAAAATAGCGAAAGCCGAACAGGTCATGGGCCGTTACCGCAACACGCTGCGCGCCCTCGCCAAGTGAGACACCGCTCAGCGAAAAATAAAGACCCACTCTGGATCGAAGAACGCGACGTCCTGGCGATTCATGACCGCCTCCTCGCCGCTCACGGCGGCGCCCAGGGATTGCGAGATCAAGGGCTTTTGCAGTCGGCGCTGGCGCGTCCCCGTCAACATCACGTCTATGCCAATGCCGCCGCCATTGTGGAATTGGCCGCACTTTATACGGCTGGCATCGTCCGCAACCGTCCTTTCGTCGATGGCAATAAGCGCACCGGATTCGTGATCGGAGTGCTGTTTCTCGAACTGCACGGTTTCGATTTCGTAGCTAGTGAAGAGGGTGCCACACAAGCGGTTCTGGATTTGGCGGCCGGCAAAACTGACGAAGCCGGCTACACATCGTGGCTGCGGTCGAACAGCAAACCCAGGCGAAAGAGATAAGCCCCTTTCGTGGCCGATTCCGACAAGGACTTCGTCCAGTAGCGGTAACCTATTGAAACGAATCACTCAAGCCAGTTACTCAATTTCGCAGACACTCCCCTCTAGCAACCGCTTGACCGATGCGACTACAATAACGACAGCGTCATCCAAGATGTGCAGGCTCTATCCGGCGAAGCCGGAGGGGCACTGGAGGATATGTGAGTCTCACGCCGATTGGCGAACCTCGCCATAAAATCACCGTCGCAACTCTTAGCGACAAAAAACACGATCACGAACCCATTACTTGCCTCACAGCTTACGACTATGCCAGCGCGCGGCTGGTGGACGAAGCTGCCATCGACATGGTGCTGGTCGGCGACTCGCTGGCCATGACCATGCTGGGCCATGAGAACACGCTGTCGGTTACCGTGGACGAGATGCTGCATCACACGCGGGCGGTGCGTCGCGGGGTGAAGCACGCATTTTTGCTCGCCGATATGCCTTACGGTTCATACCATGTGAGCGCGGATGAGGCGGTGCGCAACGCCTCCCGTTTTGTGAAGGAAGGCGGCGCGGAAGCGGTGAAGCTGGAAGGCGGCGAAAAGCGCTGCGACCTGGTGCGGCGGGTGATCGACGCGGAAGTTCCCGTGGCCGGCCACATCGGCTTGACGCCGCAGTCGGTCAACGTCATGGGTGGATACAAGGTGCAGGGAAAGTCCCTGGCCGCAGTCGAGCAACTGATGCGTGATGCGACTGCTCTTGATCGGGCTGGGGTGTTCTGCCTTTTTCTAGAGGGCATTCCCCGCGAAGTTGCCGCTATGATTACCGCTGAAGTAAGCACGCCGACAATTGGAATTGGCGCGGGCCCCGATTGCGATGGCCAGGTGCTGGTTTTGCACGACATACTGAACCTGACGTTTGCACAGCCGGCGAAGTTTGTTCGGCATTATGGCGACGTTGCCGCGACCATTACGCACGCGGTGCAAGCTTTCCGCGCGGACGTGGTCTCGCATCAGTATCCGTCGGAGAACGAGTCCTATCATCTTCCGAAAGAGACGCAGTCGGCGCTGGAGACGGTGCTGGCGCGCAAGCGAGGGATGGGGCGGCGGTAATGGCTCGTGTGCGAGGCCGATGAAAATCTGCACCACGATTGAAGACACACGCGCCGCCTCGCGTGCCGCGCGGCGCGAGGGCAAACGCGTCGGATTTGTACCGACCATGGGTGCGCTGCATGAGGGACATCTTTCGCTGGTTCGCGCAGCGGCGGCGCGATCGGACATCGTCGTCGTCTCCATCTTTGTAAATCCCACACAGTTCGGCCCGGGCGAGGATTTCACCAAATATCCGCGCACATTTGAGCGGGACGGCGAGCAACTACAGCAGGCCGGGGTGGACCTCATCTTTGCGCCCTCGCCAGAGGAGATGTATCCGCCGGGTGCCACTGCCTGGGTAAATGTCGAAGGGGTAAGCGAGCGGCTGGACGGCCGTTCGCGGCCCGGCCACTTTCGCGGCGTGACGACTGTAGTTTCGAAGTTATTTCATATCGTCGAACCAGACTTCGCCTTCTTCGGGCAAAAGGACGCGGCCCAAGTCGCAGTGATCCGACGACTGGTGCACGACCTAAATTTTCCGGTCCAGATCGTTGTCTGCCCCATCGTCCGCGAACCGGATGGGCTGGCCCTGAGTTCCCGCAACATTTACCTGAATCCGGAGGAACGAAAATCGGCCCTGGCGCTTTCGCGGTCCATGAGCGCGATCCAGGCGCGATTCGAGTCCGGAGAACGCGACGCTAGACGTCTGGTTGCCACGGGGAAAGAGGCTATCAACGAGGAGTCTTTAGTACGGCTGGATTATCTGGAAATTGTCGATCCCGATACCCTCGAACCCGTTGCAGAAATCACGAGGCCAGCCTTGGCCGCCGTTGCCGCATTCGTCGGCAGTACGCGCCTTATCGATAACGTTCTGCTGTACCCCGCGCCGTAAGTATTGCCGCGCCTATCTGAGGCGCGCGGGGCCCGACACAAACGGATTTCCCGCGACTACGTAGCGCAGTGGCAATTCCGCAGCTTTGGTAATTCCGATGCGCGGAGTCGCACGGATTTTGGGCACTGCGTAGCCGTCGTCCACGATATATAAATCCGCCTTTTTGCTGGTTAGGTCCTTGCTGTTATCGCGAAGGCGCGTGACGCCGAAGGCTTCAGCCATGCGTCCCGGCCCACTGGTCAGATTACGCAGATCGCGAGCGCTTTCGACTGTCACGTCGCGCGCCGCGGCCATTTCATCGATTCCGGTCAGCGGTTCGACGGCGCGAAACAGAATTCCTCCGGCAGTGCCGTCAGGCAAACAAGAAACATTCAGACAATAGTGATTGCCATAGATAAAGTAAACATAAGCGTGTCCCGGAGGGCCGAAGAGAACGTCATTGCGTGCCGTGCGTCCGGCAGCTGAGTGCGCCGCGGGATCGTCGCTGCCAAGATAGGCTTCCACCTCGACGATGCGCGCGGCAAGGAGTTTGCGTCCGTGCTTGCGAACCAGAATCTTTCCGAGCAGGTCATGACCTACCTCCCGTGGATCGCGATCGTAAAATTCGCGAGCGAGCGGCGGCAAGCGCCGGATGGATTTGCTAGATGGATTGCCTGGAGACATCGAAACGAAGATTGTACGGAGGGGAGACGCGGATGTCGAAGGCTAGGGCCGCACCGCGGTTGCGTCGAATAAATTCAGGAACTCAAGCTTCTTTTCAGCGGGAAGGAACGAGGCTTCGAAGGAATTTCGGGCCAGTTCACGCAGGTGCTCGTCAGTGAAAGCGAAGTTGTCCTGGGCAATCTGGTACTCGCGGTTGAGCGACGTGCCAAACATCGCCGGATCGTCGGTATTGAGCGTGACCATCACGCCCTGGTCGAAATAGTTGCGAACCGGATGCTCCAGCAGAGACTTGCAGCAGCCAGTCCGCAGATTGCTGGTCAGGCAGATTTCGACGGGCACTTGGCGAGTCGAAAGCTCTTCGATGAGTTCGGGGTCCTGGGCCGCGGTCAGGCCGTGTCCGATGCGTTCGGCGCGCAAGTTCAAAGCACCCCAGATCGAATCGGGGCCTGCGCTCTCGCCGGCATGGGCCGTAAGCCGCATCCCGTGGTCGGCCGCGAAAGCGTAAACGTCGCGAAAGAGTTCGGGCCCGGCTTTTAGTTCATCGCCGCCAATGCCGAAGCCGACGACGCTATCGCTCTTCATGCGGACAGCAATCTCCGCGACGCGCTGCGCTTCGGCAGCGCCAAATTGGCGGACGGCGTCGAAGATCCAGAGTAGCGAGACTCCGAAGTTGCGCCCACCGCGTTCGCGTCCGCGTTCCATGCCTTCAAATATGGCGTCGAAGTCCTGCTTGCGCCAAAGATTCACGCCTACAGACACATACACCTCGGCGTGCAGAATGTTTTCTTCCTTCAAGCGCTGCATCAGGCGATGCGTAATCAATTCATAGTCGTTGGGCGTTTGCAGGTTGGCCGTGATGTTCTTGAACGAATTCAGGAATCCGGCGAAGTCCTGATATTGGTAAAGTTCCTCCACTTCGGCGAGCGTGCCGGCCTTGCCATGAAGTTGCCGCAGTTCCAGCAGTGTAGCGGAATCGATGGAGCCTTCCAGATGCAGATGCAACTCGGCCTTGGGTAGAGATTGAATGAAAGCGCTGGGCGGGTGCCGCATGATTAATTCTAGGCCTTGGAGGCGGCTTGGGGTGCAAGATTCTGGCCGGGCCGAATCTATAAGCCGCGTCCCTTGGCGAATTCGCTGTGGTGGCGGCTATACAGCCGATAAATGACCAGCCCGATGGCGAGCCAGGCGAAGAAACGCAGCCAGGTGAGGATGGGCAGTCCGGACATGAGCAGGACGCAGAAAAATACGCTGAGCACCGGCGCAGCGATCCCGCCGGGCGCGCGGAAGCCACGATGCCGGCCCGGATCGCGATAGCGCAAAATGATCACGCCCACTGAAACCAGGACGAACGCAAACAGCGTGCCAATATTCGACAAGTCAGAGAGCGTGCCGATGTCCAGAAATCCCGCGGGAATGCCTACCAGAAAACCCGCAATCCAGGTTGCGGTCGCGGGAGTACGAAAACGGGGATGAACTCGTCCGAAGAGTTTTGGTAAAAGCCCGTCGCGCGACATGGAGAACCAGACACGGGCCTGACCCAACTGAAAAACCAGCAATGACGAAATCATTCCCATCATTGCGCCAAACAGCACTCCAAGATGAACCCAGTTCAAAGTGCGCGATCCGGTGGTGCTGGCCAGCATTTTGAGGCTATTGACCACGGGTGCGGCGTCGTCACGAACTGAAGCCCAGGGCACAATGCCGGTCAGGACGATGGCCACGCCGATGTACAGAATCGTGCAGACGATCAATGTGGCGATGATTCCGATGGGCAGATCGCGTTGCGGATTTTTCGCTTCCTCGGCAGCGGTTGAAACGGAATCGAATCCAATATAGGTAAAAAAGATGATCGAACCACCGGTCAGAACGCCGGACCATCCTTCGGGCGCGAAGGGATGCCAATTGCTGGGACGCACATAGTGCGCGCCCACGATCACGAAGGCCAGGATCGCTGAAATCTTCAGGATGACCATGACATTATTGGCCTCGGCGGATTCACGGATGCCGCGCACCAGAATGACGGTCAAAATCATCACCACGAAAAATGCCGGGATGTTAAAGCCGAAGTGCAGTCCCGGAGTGTAAAGCGTGTTGCCATTCAGATCGGTGAGGCCGCCGGGCAAGTAGGCGGGAGAAATCCAGCGCAATGCCGGACGCCATCCGAACCAGTCGAACATATCGACCAGGTGCGCCGAGAAGCCCACACTGACGGCCATGTTGCTCACCGCATATTCCAGGATCAGGTCCCAGCCAATGATCCAGGCAATCAGCTCTCCCATGGTGGCGTAGGTATAGGTGTATGCGCTGCCGGCAATGGGGATCATGGACGCGAGTTCCGCGTAGCAGAGGCCGGTAAACGCGCACACAATCGCGACCAGCACCAGCGAGAGCGCCAGCGCAGGACCCGCGCCGGGCCGACCGGTCGTGGCGTGGTGGGTTACCAGGAAATCGAGCAACGGCGCGTTGAAGATGGAGGAGGTATCGAACTTCTGGCCAGCAATCGCGGTCCCAATGACCGTGAAGATACCGGAGCCGATGACGGCCCCGATGCCCAGGGCGGTGAGTGAGACTGGCCCCAGCGTTTTCTTGAGTCTGCGCTCGGGTTCTTCCGAGTCTGAGATCAGCTTGTCAATCGACTTGCAGCAAAAAAGCTGGTTCTCCGACGTTCGAATCACGCCGTCCGGCGATGGTTTGGCTGGATCTGATGGCTGTGCCAAAAAGTGTGGTCTCCCGACCCCCAGGCATCGCGGTGCCCGGCCGGCACCATCACCGGCCGAAGCCACATGCCAGGCTGCTGCCGCCTACCGCTTCGACTGGCCGCGTACGAGCTTCTTCACCTTGCGTTTGGCCGAGCCCCGCGCGTACTCCCGCGGTTTCAAAGGGCTATCTGTCTTTTTCTTCTTGCGTGCGGTACGGCGTGCTTTCTTACGGTCGTCTTTTGCGAGTGCTTTTGTATTTGCCATAAACTCCTGAGAATTTTGTAATTGAGAAATCGGGTAATTGGGCAATTTGCGGTTTAGGTTCGCAAATTACTAAATTACCAAATTACTCAATTATCGAATGTTTCAGCCCCGTTCGAGTTGGGCGTACTTCTCTACCAGCTTTTTCAAACCGAACCTCGGAAATTGTACCGTAATCTTGGCATCTTCTCCTTCTCCTTCGCGCTGGTAGACGGTGCCTTCGCCATATTTTGGGTGTTTTACCTTTTGCCCCGGACGGAAACCTTTCTTACCTTTGGGCTCCTCCACCGGCACTTGGGGGCGCGTGAACTTCTTGCCGCGCGACGCAAAAAACTCGGCAATATTGTCAATTGAATTGTACTTGCTTCCCGTCGCAGCAGGCGTCTGGGGCTTCTGAGGACGCTTCCAGGCTGCGCTTTGGTCCTCGTCTTCGTAGGAATAATGGGTTGAGTCGCTGGAGGCTGCCACGCTTCCCCCGGCTGACCGCCCGTAGGAGCCAGTGGCGCGCGCGCGTCGAGATGTACCCAATTCATCGACCAGTTCCACGGGGACTTCCTCCAGAAAGCGCGATGGAACACTGGCTTCCGGCAGATCGGTCCCATAGCGGCGGCGATAAACGGCACGGGTCAGAACCAGCGTGTCCATCGCTCGGGTCATGCCGACATAGCAAAGGCGGCGCTCTTCTTCGATATCGTCCGGTTGCAGAAAAGTGCGGGAGTGCGGAAACAGGCCTTCTTCGAGTCCACCCAAAAACACCAGCGAAAACTCCAGCCCTTTGGCAGCGTGCAGAGTCATCAGCGTGATTTGGGCGCGTTCGTCGTAGGCGTCGGTATCGGCGACGAGTGCCGCATGATCGAGAAATTGATCGAGAGTTTCGCCGCGATCTTTCGAGTCCATGGCGGCGTTTACCAGTTCGCGCAGGTTTTCCAGGCGCGAGTAAGCTTCCGGCGTGTCCTCTTCCTCCAACTGCTTCATGTAGCCAGTGCGGTCGATGAGAAATTTCAGGATCTCTCCGGTATGCGCCGATCCTCCGGGAGTACGAAAGGGAGCTGGAGCGGCGGGCAGTTCCGTTGCTGCTTCGGCCGCCACAGTCGGTTCTTCGGCCGGGGGTTCAAATTCGACATCGCTTCCGAAATCGAAGCTGAAATTTTCGGGATCGAAAGCCGCTTCTTCGGCCCCTTCCGCCTCGGCAGGTTCGGACTCGTTCGGTGCAACCCCCTCAATCTCCTCCGCCGCAGTTTCCGTCAGCTGTTCGGCATAAGCACCGCCCAACATGGCGCGAGCGTCTTCAATCAATGTCTTGAAATTCTTGAGCGCAGCCAAGGCGCGCGCCGGCAGGAGCTGCCGCTTGATCGCCACATCCATCGCTCCCCAGAGCGAGACGCCACCTTCGAGCGCAATCCGCTCCAGAGTTTCCATAGTGGTCTTGCCGATTCCGCGGACCGGCGTATTGATCACTCGCAACAGGGCGATAGAGTCGTCCACGTTATGAATGAGCTTGAGGTACGAAATCATGTCTTTGATTTCGGCACGCTCGTAAAACGAGAATCCGCCCACCACGTGATACTTCAACTGGTAGCGGCGCATGGCTTCTTCAAACAATCGGGACTGCGAGTTGGTGCGATAAAGCACGGCCACGCGAGCGGTCTCACCCTGGTCTTTCGCTTCGCGCAGATACTTTGCGATGTAATCCGCCGAGAACAGTGCTTCGTTCTCGCCGTCGGGCGCTTCATAGTAGCCGATCTTTGTGCCACCCTGCCGTGAGGTCCAGAGATTCTTGCCCTTGCGCTTCAGGTTATTGGAGACGACCGACGACGCTGCCTGAAGAATGTTCTGCGTAGACCGATAATTCTGCTCCAGCCGGATGATCTTGGCCTCGGGAAAATCCTGTTCAAATCCCAGAATGTTCCGGATGTCGGCGCCACGCCAGGAGTAGATCGACTGGTCCTCGTCGCCGACGGCGCATACATTGTGCCGGCTGCCCGCGAGCATCCGCATCAATTCATACTGCGGACGGTTCGTGTCCTGATATTCGTCGATCATCACGTACTGAAAGCGGCGATTGTAATACTCACGCACTTCCGGCACGGCCTTCAGCAGGCGCACGGTCTCCAGCAGCAAGTCGTCAAAATCCAGCGCATTGGCTTTCGCCAGCTCTTTTTTGTATTCGGCATAGATTTGCGAAACCCGCTCGGTCTTGGGGTCGGACGAGTTCAGATAAACTTCCTGCGGATCCAGCATGTGGTTCTTCGCCCAGGAAATTTGCGACAGGACCGAACGCGGCGTGATCTGCTTGTCATCAACGCCCAGCCGCCGCATGATCGACTTCACCACCTGCTGCTGGTCGGACTCGTCGTAGATCACGAATTGCTTGCTGAGTCCGATGGGTGGCTTGCCCGGCACGGCGGAGGGAATTCGCAGCGCTTCAATGTCGCGGCGAAGCACGCGCACGCAAAACGAGTGAAACGTCGAGATCACGGGCTTGGCGATCGAAAGTCCGCCCACGAGCTTGTCCACGCGCTCCACCATCTCGGAGGCCGCCTTGTTGGTGAAAGTCATCGCCAGGATGGACTCGGGCATCACGCCCATGTTCTCAATCAGGTATGCGATCCGGTATGTGATGACGCGGGTCTTCCCACTGCCGGCGCCAGCCAGGATGAGCACCGGGCCTTCGGTGGTTTCAACCGCTTCACGCTGTTGCGGATTCAGTTTGGACAGAAACGACAAGGTTCAGTATTCCTACGGGGTGGTATATCCAGAATAGCGAAAAATTCAGGTTTGCGGAGCATGTTTGCAGAGCATGTTTGCAGAGGAAGACGATTGCGATAGGACAGGCGGCGGCCCGCCCACGGTTGGGACTATACCTTCGATCCTTGTCAACAGAAGCGCCACTCAATACGCTGAACCAGAAACCGTTGTTGAAGGAGAGATTTGATTCATGGCGTCCGCCGCAAAACTAGCGCTCGAAGTCCCCACCACATTGCCGAAAGTCGCCAACCCCGCACCCTTGGGATTGGCCGCCTTTGGCGTCACGACCGTCGTCCTTAGTTCGATTAACTCAGGGTTTCTGCCGCCGGAAGCGACTGCTGCGGTGGTGCCCCTGGCCTTCGCATTCGGCGGAGTCGCGCAGCTCATCACCGGTGTGCTCGAATACGCCAACGGCAATACTTTCGGCACGGTCGCGTTCACGTCCTACGGTGCTTTCTGGCTCTGGTATTCCACCCTGGTTTGGAGCATCGGCGCCGGCTGGCTCAAGCCGCCCGCGGCCTCCGGCGTGGCCACCGCTCTATTGATGTGGGGCGTATTCACTCTCTACATGTGGGTGGCTACGTTCAAGGCCAACAAAGGAATTTTTACGACTTTTCTCTGCCTGTGGATCACCTTCTTCCTGCTGGCCGCTGGAGACTTCGGCTGGGCTCCGGGAAAGAAGCTAGGCGGAATTCTGGGATTGGTGACGGGCGCTGTCGCTCTCTACGTTTCATTTGCCGAAGTATTGAATACGACCTTCGGCACGGAAGTACTTCCACTGGGCAAGCCAATGATTTCTTAGCAAGTTTGCCCGCAGCATAGCTCGGGGGCTGCTTCTGAAGGCGTAGTCCCCTGTTAGAATCAAAGAGCGATGGCCTTGCCGTTTGTCCGTGATTTGTTCGCGGACGTGGAAAAACTCCCCAGTACTTCGCGCGCAGCCTCCCATCTCCGTGAGGGCGCGGGCCGTATACGTCTGTCCGGTTTGACTCCCACAGCCAAAGCCCTTCTGCTGGTTTTGCTGCAAAAAAGCGCTGGACGGCCATTCATCGTCGTCGTCGCCGATAACCGCGCCGCCGAAGAGCTGGTGCCAGTGTTGCGGGCGTTTCACGAGTTGACCGGAGGAAACGATCCCGACTCGATCGTTTCTTTGCCCACGCGCGACGTTTTGCCGTTTCAGAATCTCTCCCCGCACCCTGAAATTCAGGAGGAGCGCGCCGCCACACTTTGGAAGGTGGCTTCCGGTGCGGTTTCGATCCTGGTTTCGCCGGTGGTTGGAACTGCTCTTCGTCTGCGGGCCGCCCAATACTACTCCGACTTGGCCCGATCGGTGAAGCGCGGCGAGATTTTCGACATCGAGGCGCTCCTCGGACATTTGAATACCGTCGGCTATTCCGCGACTGACGTAGTGGAGATGCCGGGGGAATACGCGGTGCGCGGAGGCATTCTCGATGTTTACTCGCCGGAGGCGGACCGTCCTGTTCGAATTGAATTTTTCGGGGATGAAGTCGAGTCGATTCGAAAGTTCGATCCCGGGACACAGCGCTCGTCGAATCCCGTGGATGAAGCTTTGCTCTTGCCGCTGACGGAAACGCCCGTCAGCGAAGACCTTCTCGGCGCGATTCACGTGCGACTCTCGGGCAAACGAATTACCGGGGCCGAAGAAATCGTCGAGCAGGCCGTGCGTTCAACCGGGGTTACGGTGTTTCCCGGCTGGGAATTTTATGCTCCCGTGGCTGGAGCGGACCGCACCATCTTCGAACTGTTGCCTCGCGCCGTAGTTTTGGCCGACGAGCCGGAGAGTCTGAAGCGGGAGTTCGACCACGTCTGGGCTCGGATCGATGAGGCGCATGAACGCAGCCAGGTGGGGAATCTGGTGCGTCCTTCGGATCTATATCTTCCTCCCGACGACTGGTGGCAGAAACTCGCGACTCTGCCGGGAGCCGATGTCGAGCATCTGGGAATTTCGCGCCCGAATGAAGCCGAGACCGTTTCCTTCCACACCCAGCCCGCACCGCGCTTCCATGGATCGATCAACGCCGTGCTGGAGGAGTCAGGCAAGCAGATCGCGGAACAAAATCGCGTGCTCGTCGCCGTCCCGCATATTGGCGAAGTCGAGCGTTTGGCCGACGTTTTCAGCGAGAATAGCGCTTCATTTCGGCTCGGCAGCCGTACTCGCGGTGGTGAGAGCTACGCGGACGAGACTTCCTATTTCGCTGGCGAAGTGCTCACCACCACGCTGGTGAAGGCGTACATCCCGGACGGCGTGATTCTCCCCGACGCGCACCTGGCGATTTTTGGCGCGCGCGATTTATTTGACGAGTCGGAATCGGTCGTTTCCCGTCCGCAACGCCAACGTTCGAAAACCTCCGCATTTCTCTCGGATTTTCGCGACTTGCAGGTCGGCGATTATGTCGTGCATCTCGAGCACGGGATCGGACAATATCAGGGCTTAAAAGAAATCAATCAGGGCGACGGCAACGCCGAGTTCATGTTGCTGGGCTACGCTGATGGCGCTCGTCTCTATGTTCCACTTACTCGGCTGGACTTGATCCAGAAATTTCGTTCTTCTGAAGGCGCAAAGCCGGCACTAAGCCATCTGGGCACCGCGGCCTGGTCGAAGACGAAGACCCGTGTGCGCAACGCCATGAAGGACATGGCCGACGAACTGATCAAACTTTATGCCGAACGCCAAGCGGCCAAAGGCAACGCGTTTTCACCCGACAACCAGTGGATGCGCGAGTTCGAGGACGCCTTCGAATACACCGAGACCGACGACCAGGAATACGCCATCGCCGACGTCAAGCGCGACATGGAGTCGACGCAACCCATGGATCGGTTGCTGTGCGGCGATGTCGGCTATGGGAAGACGGAAATCTCGATGCGGGCCGCGTTCAAGGCGGTCAACGACAATAAGCAGGTCGCCGTACTCGCACCGACCACGGTTTTGGCCTTCCAGCATTACGAAACTTTCAAACAGCGCTTCGCGGCGTTTCCCGTTTCGATTGAAATGATCAGCCGCTTTCGTACGCCGAAGCAGCAAAAAGAAATCCTGCAAAAAGTTGAGGCGGGAAAGATCGACATTCTGATCGGGACGCATCGCGTCTTATCGAAAGACATCAAGTTCTCCGATCTCGGCCTCTTGATCGTCGACGAGGAGCAGCGCTTCGGAGTGCGCCACAAAGAACGGCTGAAGCAGATGCGCAAAGAGGTGGATGTACTGACCATGTCCGCGACGCCTATTCCGCGCACGCTGCACATGTCCCTGGTCGGGCTGCGCGACATGAGCGTGATCGAAACGCCGCCGAAGGACCGCATGGCGATTCAAACCGTCGTCGCCACTTGGGACGAGAAGCTCATCCAGTCCTCCCTGGAGCAGGAATTAGACCGTGGCGGCCAAGTCTATTTCGTCCACAACCGCGTCGAAAGTATCTGGGAGATGGCGGCCAAGCTCCAGGAGCTCGTTCCTCGCGCGCGCGTGCTGGTCGGCCACGGGCAGATGACGGAAGGCGAACTCGAGAAGGTCATGCTGAAGTTCATGCATCACGAGGCCGACATTCTGGTCGCGACCACCATCATCGAGAATGGCCTGGACATTCCCCTGTGTAATACCATCGTCATCAATCGCGCCGATCGTCTCGGGCTCTCCGAGCTGTATCAGTTGCGTGGACGCGTAGGCCGATCGAACCGCAGAGCATACTCGTATCTTCTGGTGCCGGCCGATGTCGAGTTGACTCCGATTGCGCGCAGGCGGCTGGCGGCGTTGAAAGAATTTTCCGACCTAGGCGCCGGCTTCAAAATTGCCGCCCTCGATCTGGAGCTGCGCGGCGCAGGCAACCTGCTCGGCGGCGAGCAGAGCGGCCACATTGAAGCCGTAGGATTCGAGCTTTACACGCAAATGCTGGACCGCGCCGTCCGCGAAATGAAAGGCGAAGTCGCTCCGGAAGAAACCGAGACCCAGTTGAACCTGGGATTAAATATCAGAATACCGGGTGACTACATTCCCGAAGAAAACCAGCGGCTGCGAATGTACAAGCGGGTCGCCGGAATCGAGAAGGAATCGCAATTGGCGGACGTTGGCGCGGAGTTGCAAGATCGTTACGGCGAGCCTCCGGTGGCCATCCGAAATCTTCTGGATTACGCTTCCCTTAAGCTGCTGGCGGTGCGCGTGGGCGTCAACGCAATCGAGCGCAAGAAAGATCTGGTGACTATCAAGTTCCGGCCCAACGCTGTCATCGACCCCAGTAAGCTGGCGCAGTTTGTGTCGTCGCAGAAAGGCGCGCAGTTTACGCCAGACGGAATGCTGCGATTTTCTCTCAAGAAAATTGCGGTCGCGGAAGTACTTGACGCGCTCCGGTCTCTGCTCGAGCAATTGGCCGGAGAGATTCCCGAAGAAGCCCCGGCGCAAGTGTGACACCGCAACCGTCTTGCCACCCGCGCGCGTGTTAAGCTCGACTATTTCCCAACCAAAATGCTGCCACCTGCCCAACTCATGCCCGCGAGCTTTGCCTTGGCCTCAGTGTTTGCCTGGGGCGCGAGCGACTTTCTGGGTGGATTCGCCTCACGCCGCGCCAACGCATTCCTGCTCACCGCCATTGCTCACCTGAGCGCGCTGGTTTTCATGGCGAGCATCGCGATCGCGACGCACGCGCCGTTCCCTGGCAGAACTGCTGTACTGTGGGCGCTCGCCGGAGGGATTTCCGGCGGAGGCGCGCTCGCCATCTTCTATCGCGCCCTGGCCACCGGACGCATGGGCCTGACCGCCCCGGTTGCCGCCGTTCTTGGGGCGGCGATTCCCGTAGCCTTCGGAATGGCCCACGAAGGCCTGCCGCACACCGCGCAGATCGCCGGATTCGTACTCGCCGTCATCGGAATCTGGCTAATCTCCCGTAGCGAAGACGGTAGCCGTCCCGAAGGCATTGGCATGGCCGCGCTCGCCGGTATCGGTTTTGCCGGCTTCTATCTTTGCGTCCGGCAGGCCGGAGACAGCTCTGCACTCTGGGTTGCCGCCGTCGCCAAAATATCGTCATTCGCGCTGACGGCAATCCTGGTTTTGCTGGGGCCCGGAATTCGCCAAATTAATCGCAGAGGCATTGCCATTGGCATCGTGGCCGGATGCCTCGACATCACCGGCAGCGTTTTATATATTCGCGCCAGCCAGACCGGACGTCTGGACGTTGCTGTCGTGCTTAGCTCGCTGTATCCGGCAGTCACCGTTTTGCTCGCGCGTTTCATTCTGCACGAACATTTCACGCGCTGGAAAGCCGTAGGCATGTTTGCAGCGCTGGCGGCGGTGCCAATGATTGCATTGCAATGAGTGTCATTCTGTATTCTTGAATCGAGAATGGTGAGCTAAAGGCCAACCATGGCGCTCGTCGAGGTCGCGCAGCTTAGCAAGATCTACCCGCTTGGCGAATCCGTTTTCGGCGGAGGCGCCAAAGGTGAGGTGCGCGCCGTCGACGACGTTTCCTTTGACATTCAATCCGGGGAGACGCTTGGACTGGTCGGAGAATCAGGCTCCGGCAAGAGCACCCTGGGACGCCTGCTGCTGCGCCTGATTGAGCCGACTTCGGGCAACATTCTTTTCGAAGGTCGCGACCTGCTGGCGGCGACTCACAGCGAAATGCGCCGCCTGCGACGTGACATGCAGATTATTTTTCAGGACCCCTTCGGTTCGCTCGATCCGCGTATGCGCGTCGATGACATCATCGCCGAACCGCTGATCATTCATGAACGACTAAACGCGCCAGCCCGGCGGGAGCGCATTGCAGAATTGTTGCGTGCAGTGGGCCTCGATCAGTCTGCCATGCGGCGCTTCCCTCATGAATTTAGCGGAGGCCAGCGGCAGCGCGTCGGCATCGCGCGGGCCCTCGCGCTCCGCCCAAAGTTCATCGTCGCCGACGAGCCAGTATCGGCCCTCGATGTCAGCGTCGGAGCCCAGATTGTAAATCTCATGGCCCAGCTACAGCGCGACTTCGGGCTTACCTATCTTTTCATCTCGCATTCCATGCCCGTCGTGCGCTATCTCGCGACCAGGATTGCCGTCATGTATCGCGGGAAAATCGTTGAGATCGGCGACACGCTGCAGATTACCGAGCGCCCCGCACATCCTTATACGAAGAGCTTGCTTGAAGCGACGCCCGAAGTGCTGGCGTAACGGCGACGCCTCGTCCGAAAAGAATTGCCTGGAAATTATGACCTGCTCAGCGCTGGCCGGTGAGCGCGATCGAGAGTTCGGGGAAATCGCCCTGAGTATTGCAAGGTACGTATCGGCCCTGCTGCCCAGAGAATAACGAAGCAATCGTTGAGGTCATTTTTCCACCCTCGGTGGCTCTCCGGATTCGGCCTCGTGTTCGCCACGATATCCATATCCGGCGCCCGTCGGAATCACGTCGATATAGGTGGATGGGTACTTTTTTGTGGGCTTCGGAATCTTGCAGGGTTGTCGCCAGTTTCTTCACCGTGTAACTATATTGCACATACCCAAAGTCGGATTCACCGTACTGCACCATAGTCGCATTGCCCGATGTGTTGCACACGGCCGTGCCCCCCTCAGCCGCCATTGACTATCCCGAGGTTGCCTGGAACGGGGTCGGATTCGTACCTACGAAGCCGGAGGTGAAGAACTGGTTAAGGTAGCTCCAGTGACAGTGACCGCCCGCGGCGGTTTTATGCCAACCCCGCGTCTGCGCAAAAACACTGCCGCCATCGAAGTTCCCGTTCAAACTGCCGTCGGCGCCGGACCATCCACTGTCAAAGTCACCGGCATAGTACAAGCAAGTCTCCGGCGGGCAAAATGGCAGCTTCGACGAGGAACTGCTCGTACATTGCTTGCCGTTCGGTTGGGCGGAGGCGGCCTGAGTGTTTTCCCGCGCGGTCAAAGGAGGGGTAACCAGGCCGTCCTGCGCCGCAGCCAACCAAGCGAGCATTGCGATGAAAAGCGAGCGCGAAAAGAATCTTGCCCATGGCGTCCTCCGGAAAGCCTGGGATGAGAGACTGCGGGGCCCGAGTAATGACAGCCACAAAATCTTATACCCCGCTGCCTAAAAATCAAGGGGATTACCGCTGCGCTGTCTCCGCTCCCGCCCCACACAACCGTGCATCGAAGAAATCCTCTACTCGTAGCAGAATTTCCGGTGCGCTCTTTGACTCGTAGATGGCTTTGCGCAACCCTGCTCCACCCGGCACTCCATGGGTGAACCAGGAGGCAAATTGCTTCATCTTGCCCTGCGCATCCGGTAGCTCTTCTTCGATCAGCATAGAGAAATACGTGCGAATCATCTGATAGCGGTCAGCTTCCGCGGGTTCGTCGTAGTGAAAGCACGCTGGCTGAATGCACCTGAAGGGGCACGGCTTCAGCCGTGCCGATCAAGCCTGCAAAAAATTCCCGGGCTTTAGCCCCTGGGGCAACAGATGTGCCTGCGCGACTAAGCCGGTCACAATACTGCTCGATCTGGCGAAATATCCACGGATTCGATGGAGCCATACGCCCGATCATCACAGCGTCGCAACCGGTTTGCGCGACCATGGCGCACGCATCTTCTGGCGTACGAATATCTCCGTTCCCGATGACCGGAATCTTCACCGCGTCTTTGACGGCGGCGATCCACTCCCAGCGCGCCGCGCCGCTGTAGCCTTGCTCACGAGTGCGGGCGTGCAGCGCGACGGCGCAAAGGCCGCAGTCTTCCGCCATCTTGGCCAACTCCACGCACACGATTTCTTCATCGCTCCACCCAGCGCGAAACTTCACGGTAAATGGGATTTTCACTGCGGATCGAACCGCCTTGAAAATTTCTCCGATGGCTGGCAGGTCGCGCAACAGACCCGAACCTCCGTTGCATTTGACAACTTTTTTCGCCGGACAACCGAGATTGAGATCGACCAGATCGAATCCCAAGCCCTCGACCATGCGGGCCGCTTCGGCCATAACCTGCGGATTGCTGCCAAAAAGCTGCGCTGAGATGGGATGCTCGTCTTCGTAAAAATGCAGATAGCGCTTGGCCTTCTGATCTTTCTTACGCAGCACCCCGTCGGCCGAGGTGAATTCGGTCATAATCAGCCCGCATCCGCCGAGGTTGCGGATGAAGCGCCGGAAAACCGTGTCGGTAACTCCGGCCATAGGAGCAAGAACGGTGGCGGGACGAATCTCGACGTTGCCGAGCATCAGGCGCGCCGGGACACCAGCACGTGTAGAGCCGACACTCTTGTCCGCGGCTTCGCCCGAGTTGTCCCAGAACTTGCGCATTGTTTACGGTCTAACTTCGAGGTTTGCGGCGTGGCTCGCCGTAAAACGATCAATCATCTTAAAGATCGAAGAGTCCAACTTGAAGCGCACCGGCCGGACCGTAATTTCCGAAGAAAGATTGCCCTCATGATCTTCCTTCACCTGAATCACGCCAATCCTCCCGAATCCATCCGGAGCGTCCAGAATTTCGAGGTTCGGGTAGACGTTTTTCGAATTGTCGAATAGAGCCAAATACTTAAAGTGAGCCTTGACTTGCATGAGACTGGCAACCGCATTCTCGATGTCTACCTTCACATCCTTCAGGGATTTGGATCCCGCCCGTTCGACCTCGACTACATGAATCTCTCCACTGCCCGAACGATCGACCGCCAAGACATCCACATGACCGCTCCGATTCGGCCAATTCGCGTCAAAGAAGACCTTGGGCACGATCAGGCGACGGAACAGAAAATCTCCCACTTCATTCTTTACCTTGGCCTCTTGCTTTTCAGCGCTGAGAACCACCTTATACGCCACGCAGAACCTCCTCGAAATAATAGTATGCCCACGCATAGAACTTTCCGGCCTTGTCTACGGCGAGTCGAACAGAAGCATCGTCCAATCGGCGTTCTTGATAAGCGACGGTGTTCTTCTGCGCTAGCAGCCAGCGGAAATGTTCGATGCCTTGTTTGTTCGAAATCTTGTGCGATCCGCAGAGACTCCTTAATGTCTTGGCGGCTTGGGCATGGTCGTGGTATCTTTGCTTTTCCCCTGTCAATCCAACCGTTATCGCATCGCTCAAAGAGATTGCGCTATGGATTGCCAGCAGACCGATACTCGTCCGGTACGCCGTTACGTCGTCGGAGAGCAACCCCATCCCATGGAAAAAGTGATCGGCTTTTTCGATGTATTGTTGCGTCGTTATTCGGTCGAGATTCTTCACCGAAGATTGTCCCAGTACTTGCGCACGTTCTTATTCTACCCAGCGAAATAAGAAAAGCCTCCGCAAACGGAGGCTTTCCAGATTCGCGTGGCGACCTGCTTACTTCTTCGCCGTTTCGACTTTTGCTGCTTCGGCTTTCGCCGCGTCGGATTTCGCGTACTTGCGGCGGAAACGCTCCACCCGACCCGCAGTGTCCAGCATCTTCTGCTTGCCGGTAAAAAACGGATGGCATGCTGAGCAGATTTCTACGTGCAGGTCGCCCTTATGGGTCGACCGAGTGGTAAAGCTGTTGCCGCACGCGCACAGGACGCGCAATTCATTGTATCCGGGATGGATGGCTGCCTTCATGGTTCTTCTGACCTCTTTTCCGAGTCTTTGATTCTAAAGGATAGCGGCAGGATTCAGCAATGGGCCATCCCCAAGGAATTAAGCAAACCGATCTTACCTGTATCCTCCACCAAACACGCTACTTACGAGGATTAGTTCGCCTGCGACCTGGTCGGCAGCGCGAAATCCGTTCCCCGGCTCTCGTTCTCTTTGGAGGTGGCAGTCAAATCCAGATCGTCCAGAGCGATCTTAAGGCGCTTCCCGTCCGAAAGGTCGTACAGCGTATTGCCCACGATAGCATAGTTAGCCACTTCCGCCTGATGGCCGTCCTTGAAGATCAACACGGTTTCGGCTTGTGCTGACGCCTCAGCAGGTTCAGGAGACGCCTCAGCCTGGCCCTGGCTGGGATGGGCGCTGTCATTCGATAAAGGGACGTACGAAGCCGCACCCGAACCCCGAGGATCGAAAATCGTTGGTCCGCCGTTATATTGGTCGCCTGGCGGGGGCGCGCTCGCCTGATCATTCCCGTTGTCGTAATAGCCGCCATAGTAGCCGTAGTACCCGGGATAGAGATAGCCATTGCGGCGATGGTGGCCGTTGATGTTCTGATTGGAATTCACCCCGAACAGCCCATTATTCTCCGGACCCTGGGTACGGCCCGGAGTATAGCCCTGCGGGCCCATTGAGGTTACGCTGGGCGCGACGCCGTGAATGCTTCCGTTATGGCCGCCGAATCCCAGAGAGGTGACCGAGGCAGGCGGTCCGTTGACCTGTCCAACCAGAGGGGAAGCTAGGGATGCGATCGCCAGGACAACCACGAAGGCCGCAAAGGACGCCCGATTCAGCCGTTTCATTCGCCAATCATACCCCAAAATTTCGTTCATTGAAGCCCCCCGATACACCAGTCCCTACCTATTTGAACCGTCCGGACCGGCGAAAGTTGCAGTGAAAAATGTAAAAGCTAAAGCTCGGCTGTAAGTCGCTGAAAATCCTGAATCGTGCATTGGCGAGTTGCTTGCAGCGCGGCATGAGAGGGTAATCTGCGCCGGTGACCTTCGACTAGGGGTTGCGTCGCTCTGACAGCTAGACCCGGGCCAACTGGATGACGTTCCAAGCGACATCCACCGCCAGGAGCCCCCAGATGCAGGGGGCAACCAGCGATCCGTATTGGGTTTCCAGCAGATCGGCCGCTATGCCGGCGATAAACACAAAGAAAAACGGGATCGCCATGAGTTGGAATCCCATTCCGGGATAATGAGGAGCGGCCAGGGACAACGTCACAAACAGAAGCCCAACGAGTAGAGGTGCCGAATTGCCGAAATATCGGCACCGCTTCCAGGAAAAGTACACGCCAAACGCGGCCAGCAGTGCAATTGGCACCGCCGGGCCGCTCTGCGCGATGGTCGAAAGCAGTCGTAAATACGCACCCGGCATCACGAATGCACGCCAAGTGATTGCAAAGAAATCAGCATGCCGAAGGCCCTGCGAAAACACTCCAAAACGGAACGCATAGGCCGCAAAAAGCAGAATGCCCGCAATGCCTGAGGCCGCCAGCCAAATCACCAGGGCAGCAAGTCTGCGTTCAGGAGCGACATAAAGCATGAATGCCAGCGCCAAAGGAATTAGAACAATCAGCGAAAACTGGCACCCGATGGCGAGCGCAAGCGAAAGTCCTAGAAGCACAATGCGCCGCCAATTCCACAGCACGACTTCGCGGGGTGCATACAGCGTATGTGCGACGGCGATGGCGGTGAAAATTGCCCCAAACGTCCCCCAAGCCGCGCCCATCTCAGGCTGAGACGACCAGAGGGTGCTGTTGGCGATGATTACGGGGGAAAAGCAGTAAAGAGCCAGAGCAATATAGCCCCCAGCGTCGCCATAGAGGCGCCGTGCCACATACCAGAGCGAGGCGCCGAGCAGAATCCCAAAGACAATGTAAGGAATTCGAACCAGCCATCCCCAAAACGAGAGCGTGTTGGCATAAAGCGAGCCGGGCCAACTGAGCAGGGGAAGCGAGGCGAGCAGATACCACAGCGGAGAATGATTCGGATCGTAGCCACCATTTTCTTCGATTTCAGGCGGTACGGACGCGCCGGCTTCCGCGCGTTCTTCGGAAGGCGTTCCAGCAACGGAACGGCCCTGCCACTGCCGCAATCCTTCATGCACACGAAACAATTCCGAGGATGTAACGTCTAAAGGCGCCGTGCCGCGCGTAATGAGCCAGGCACATTGTGCGAGGAACAAAAACAGCAGCCCGGCAGCGATGAATTGCGGCTTCCCGAAGCGCTGGCGTGTGAAGAATTGTCCCATAGGGGCGAGCCGAGTGTTTTATTATGTTCGCAGACTTTCGGGAAGTCGATGGCAATATCTGGCGAAAATCCGCAGAAACAGGAAGAAGCATTTCAATCGCCTTCGGGGCAAGTACGGATCATCACTAGACCCAAGCACGATTTGCCGGGCGTGGTTCGAGAGCCGTGATCAGATGCAGGAGATGAATAGCGCCGAACTTCGCGCGCACTGGCAGCCACCCTAACTCAGGCACGAGTGCTGGCTGGCAGACCCTGCGGGACAAGATTGATTTCTGGCTCAGGGGTCAAGGGCTGGTCGACTCCGCTATCAGCCTCATCGCGCGAGACGCCCCCAGGGCAATTTGAGCGTAATCGGGATTTTGTAACAGTTGATGGCTCTTAGCCCAGCACCGCAGATGTGACCCATGTCAGATGTGACCCATGTCATTGACAGGTAGCCTAGATTGGCGCGTTATTCATGCGTCCGCCTCCCCGAATGAGAGTCCCCACGGACACAGCACTCCCTGAGGCGAAACGACCCGAGTTCTCCGACCGCAGCCCACATCTACGCTTTTGGCCTGCCAAAGGGTCGGAAGTAAGCCTGATTCACAAAACCGGGGCGGCTTGTAACCGCCCCGCTCAACAACGCGCCATGCGATGTGGTGGGAGGCAACATGAAAAGGAATCAATTCTGGGCGGTCTTAAGCAGGGCTTTGGCGGTCATGGCGGGAACGCTCATTCTGGCTTCGCTGCTGGCGCCCGGCGCTCGGGCCGCGAGCAAGTACAAGACGTTGAGCGACATCCAAAGTGGCAACCCCGAAGCTAACCTGATCTTTGACGCGTCTGGCAATCTGTATGGTACGACGGTATTTGGCGGGCAGTACAACAACGGGAAGGTTTACAAGCTGTCGCCCAACGCCGACGGAAGCTGGACTGAAAGCGACTTGTACACTTTCACCGGCGGAAGCGATGGGGGACTGCCGAATGCGGCAGTGATCTTCGACGCCAGCGGCAATCTCTACAGCAGCGCCCGCCAGGGCGGCGAATACGGATATGGCGTGGTTTACCAGTTGACACCAAACTCGGACGGCACCTGGTTCGAAAGCGTACTTTATAGTTTCACCGCCGGCAGCGACGGAGGATACCCATGGATGGGCCTGATCTTCGACACTGCCGGGAACCTCTATAGCACAACCAGAGAGGGCGGCGCGTATGGGGATGGCGTAGTCTACGAACTGACGCCGAACTCGGACGGAACATGGACTGAGAGCGTGCTCTACAGCTTCAGCGGCGGCACGGATGGAGCCAATCCTTGTTTCGGCAACCTGATCTTCGACGCCGCCGGGAACCTGTATGGGGTGACAGGGGGTTGGGACGGGGGAAGCAAGGGCACCGTTTTCGAATTGACGCCGAACTCGGACGGGACCTGGACGGAG
The DNA here is from genome assembly GCA_963700175.1 of Terriglobales bacterium. GTDB lineage: Bacteria > Acidobacteriota > Terriglobia > Terriglobales > Acidobacteriaceae > DASVWZ01. Next base: position 653,891 of record CAVOWN010000015.1, on the reverse strand, counting down.
AACGTGCTGCATAGCTTCCAGGGCGGCAAGGATGGCGCGCGAACCGTCGGCGCGCTGACATTCGACCAGGCTGGCAGCCTCTACGGAGCTACATACAAGGGCGGAAAATATGGGGAAGGCACCGTTTTCAAGCTGACGCCTGGCTCTGGAGGCATATGGTCCAAGCGTGTGATCCATCAGTTCAAAGGTAAAAAAGGCGGGGACGGATCCAATCCGTATGCGGGCGTGGTTTTCAACACGGCAGGAAATCTCTATGGCACAACATATGACGGCGGCGGTGGGCGATGCTCTTATCAGGGGCCCGGTTGCGGTACGGTCTTCAAGCTTGTGCCGAACTCGAAGGGGGGATGGACGGAACAGATCCTTCATCGCTTTGATAGCGGGGCCGCAATCAGCCCAGAAACCGCCGTGCTGTTCGACGCAGCTGGCAATCTTTATGCGACGACCAGCAACGAGGGCTACGACTACCACACGAACGGGACGGTGTTTGAGATCACGCCGTAGCTTGGTTCTTCCGGCCACTCGGTTCTTCGACACTGGGCGCACGGTGCCGAGACTCCGGGTGGCCGGTCCAGAGGAACAAGAGGCTGCCCCAGGTCGCCCCGCTCCTTGGGCTGCTTTCACCGCGCATTTCAACTCCAAGAAAGCCCCAGCGCTCATAACCCAGGTCAATCCGTGCTTAGCGCAGGTCAGTTTCGCTGTGCCTTGAATCTGAACTCCTTGGGCACACCCCACAGCCAATCCACCAGCCGCTTGTGTTTTTCGATTACTTCGTAACTCCGATTGAACCCCATGATTATCCTGCCAAAGGAAAAAGCGACGGTCCATAGCACGGCTTCTGCTATCAGGAAGAGCGGCAGTCGTGTCCCAAAGCGAATGAATCGCATATTCCGACACCTAATTTACATCAGGACGGACGCAGGATTGATAAGCCTCGATGAAAAAACTGTTAACAGGTGATTTCGGCTAGCATGCGCTTTTCATTCGCCTTTGCAGGCATCTTGAGATGGGTACAACAGCGGGGAGAGTTGGTGAGCCGCGAACAAATCGTGGAAAAGGTCTGGGGGAAAGGAGTCTACTTCGACACGGACAATAGCATCAACGGCGCGATCCGTAAGATCCGCCAAGTGTTGAAGGACGACCCGGTTCAACCTCGCTTTATTCAAACCATAGCCGGTAAGGGATACCGGGTCTAGCTCAATAGGGCCGCAACTGTCGAAATCGGGCGTAACACGAGCTCGCGCCGTCTGTCTTCAGCTTCTGGCATGCAGGCCGAGCGAAATGGCGGAGCTCGAGAATGATGGCGGCGAGGTACCTCAGCCACCTCCGCGAAGATTCCAGATCGCAGAACCTTCGGCAATGACTGACAATGTTTGTCATTCAAATTGCCATTCTACGTCAGGGGTCGTCGCTGCTGACCGAGACCTGGGTCCCTGGCTTTGTCAAAGCGTTGAAAATGCGATGATTAGGTATGGTCGCGTCGCGACTCCGAAGGGGAAGTGAGATTGCTCTACAACGGGCATGAACTCGGAAGGCTCAACTGACTGGGAAAGATGAGAAGCAGGCTCACGCCGGGCGATATCCAGCATCTCGAACGTAAGTTTTGGATCTGCACTGGGGTAATAACTTTGGTTGTGTTGGTGCTGACCGTGCTGGATGCCTTTTTTCTCGGCTTTCGCTAATAAACTCGAACGGTAGTTGCCCAGGCGTCCCCCTACGAACTAAGAGACGGACACTCGGGGAACCTGGATCCATTATGACAGCCAAGAAAAAACTCTCGACAGTGCAAGGTTTCCAGCTCAGCACATTGTTGACGCTGCTATTTGTGCTGCTGCTGGTTCAGGCCTTTCCTCAGGTGGTGGTGCTGTTCACAGCGTTTCCTGAACATAATTCGCCTGTTGAGATTCACGCACATAGTACCTCAGTCCCTACCCCAGCTGTGGCTGCTGCGCTGTGTCTGTTCTACCCCGACTTGCAGCACGAGACTGGGCGCATCACCCTATCCTTATCGCCCGATTCCGAGCCAGGGATGACACGGCTCCTAGATACATCTCTTCGCCTTTAGGAAGTGCGCTGCGATTTCTGAGACTGATAAGCAGAATTTCGCAAACTCGTAGGTGCACTCCGCCTGAAACAAGGCCAAAAAGGAGAAAAGATGCGGAAACAGAAAGGGTTTTCACTGATTGAGTTGTTAATTGTGGTCGCGATCATTCTGATCATCGCCGCCATCGCCATTCCAAATTTACTGCGTGCACGTATTGCAGCCAACGAGTCGTCTGCGGTCGGCTCCATTCGTACCATCAATACTTCCAACGTCACTTACCAGTCCACATTCCCGACGGTAGGCTATGCGCCGACACTGGCGTCTCTTGGGCCGACGGCCGTGACTGGTTGTACGACTCCGGCTTCGACGAACGCTTGCCTGCTGGATTATGTCCTGGCGCAGGCGGCCGCTCCGGCTACCGCCAAGAGCGGTTATTACTTTGCTTTGACTCCGGTCGCGGTCGGCGGGTTGAATTTGGGCTATACAGTGGGCAGTGGTCCGGCTGCACCGAACCAGAGCGGCGTGCGTAGCTTCTGCTCCAACGAAGACGGCGTCATCCGCTTCCTGGCCACCAGCGCGACCCCGGTTACCACCAACGCTGCTTGCTCGGCTTACAAGGCTCTACAGTAGCAGGAACCGGCAGCGGAGAACTGTTTCTTGCAAGCAGTAGAATTGACAACGCCAGGTTGCCTTCTAGGGGTTGGTGATATGGTCAGGCTGCGTTCGGCGTTTTGCACGCCGGGCGTGGCCGTTTATTTTCAGCAGTGAACCGCATTCCCAAGTTCCATTGGGATCAGTTGCCGAGTCGGAAGCGGCTCTATGGGGAGTACAGGAAGTTGGTTGTTGCTTAGGATTTATTTCGCAGAAATTCAAAAAGACCGTAGCCGACAAGCGCAGCTGCGATGGCAATCCCAAAGTTAGCCGCCGTGAAAACATCTCTGATGGCCCAAGCCATACCACTCTTCTGCCCGATGCCTGAGCGCTCAAACTCTCCCATCAATAGATTGGAATAAAAGAGTGAAGATGATAAAACCTACTTCAATCACCGCCCTCCAGATTTTCGTCTTCATGGCACAATCGACTTCTTTAGCCGAGATTGTAGCGGATTCTTGAAGAAAACAAGCGATTACACGTTTTAAGGGTTGCCCATCGAGCGAAATCGCGCCTGACCAGGCGAAGTAAGATCCGCCCCTGCGGATGTCTTTTCCCGCTTACCAGACGCTCCTCCCTGCGCCCGCTGCAACTCCCTGACGTGATACACTCCCGGACGCTAATGTTCGCAGACTTTCGGGAAGTCGATGGCAATATCTGGCGAAAATCCGCAGAAACAGGAAGAAGCGCCTCAGGCGCCTCCACCCGAGCTGTTGTCGACTGCGCGATATCCAGTTCACAACCTGTTTATCGGTCCGGCGGGCTTGCACGCGGGATGGCGGCTTCCAGTGTTCGTATTCCTCGCGACCGCCCTTGGGATCACTTTCGGCAGGCTGACATTGCTGTGGCACCCTCGTGGCGCGGGCAAGCTTTGGCAGGATTGGCTGATCGAGTTCGAATTGTTCCTGGCCGCGCTGATTGCCGGGACCGTCATGGCGAAGATCGAGCGCCGTCCGATGCGAACTTCGGCCTGCCATTGAGCGATGCGTTCCGCAAACATTTCTGGATGGGGGCACTCTGGGGCTTCATCTGGCTGACGGTGCTGATGTTAGCCCTGCGCCTGACGGGCGCGTTTTACTTCGGAGGCCTCGCCATCCATGGCGTGCGAATCTTGAAGTTCGCGGCCTATTACGCCCTATTGTTCCTCACGGTCGCGCTGTTTGAAGAGTTTGCCGTGCGCGGCTATCCCCTGTTTACGCTGGCGCAGAACATGCGATTCTGGCCTGCTGCCATTCTGCTTTCAATTATTTTTGGCGCTATGCACTACAGCAATTCCGGAGAAGGTTGGGTGGGCCTGCTAGGGGCCGCAATGGTCGGATTGTTTTTCTGTCTGACCGTCCGCCGCACCGGAACGCTATGGTTCGCTGTAGGCTTCCATGCCTCGTGGGATTGGGGAGAAAGCTATCTCTATTCCGTTCCTGACAGCGGGGGAATCTCGCCCGGGCATCTGTTGCACTCGTCGTTTCACGGATCGCATTGGCTCACCGGTGGCAGCGTCGGTCCGGAGGGCAGTCTGCTGGTTTTCGTGGTGATCGCGCTGATGTGGGTAGCATTCGACCGCGTGTACCGGGAGGCGAAATACGCCAGCTAACGGAAGCGCTCGTATCGGAGCGAAGGAAATTGGGGGATACACCCCGTCCAAAATCCCGGGTGATGCAGTTGGTGCAGGGTGCCGATTTTTCAAAATGAGACTGCGGGCAACCCGCGCACTCTAGGGCTTCCGGGATTCCGGAAATCGGGGATACACCTGATAGCCTCTTTGCCCGGTTCGATACTCTAATTGGCAGGATAAATTTATGGCTTCCAATTCCGTCGAAAACGCTCAACGCACGAAGCCGGATCTTTCGCCAGATAAACAAAAGCAGAGCCGGAACCAGCCCGCGGAAGATGGCTTGGACAAAACGGTGGCCGACTCGTTTCCGAACAGCGATCCGCCGTCTTCGATTCCCGATCCCGGAGACCAGGGACAACGATCGCGCCATTCGCACCATAAATTCTCGCGCTTGGCGCCGGGGACATGGGTGGCGCTATCGCTGGAGGACGACTCCGTAATCGCTACCGCTCCCACTCGCGAGGAAGCCGAAGCGAAGGCGCGGCGGCAAGGTCAGGGCAATTTCGAATTGGTGTCGGTACCCCAATCCGACGCTGCCTGACCGGAAGCCGCCAGCGGGCGCTTGACGCAAGTAGCGATCGCATCCGCGAAACGGGCGGGTGCAAGGGGATCGAGTTTCAAAAACAGCGCTGGTTCGATCAATTCCAGTTCCATCAGCAAAAACTCGCCGTCCTTTTCAACCCCGTCGATACGAGCGTACAGCGGTGTAGGTTCGACCGCTGCCAGGGCGCGAGACGCTGCATCCAGAACGAATTGCGGGGCCCCGGCTATCTGTTCTGTGCCTCCAAAGTCATGCTGTACGCGGAAGTCGCCGTCTTTGGGGAGCTTTAGCACCGCGTGGCTAAAGCGTCCGGTAAAGAAAATCAGTGACCATTCGCCCTTGGTCTGAATGCCTTCGATGAACTCCTGCACCATGGCTCCGGGACCAGCGATCAACTCGTCGAGTAGTTTTTGGCCCTCGCTTGCATTCTGAGCGGAAAGCACGCAGGTGCGGTAAGCCGTCGCGGAGACCCTGGGCTTGACCACAACGGACTCCCAACCCGTTTCACCTACACGGTCTTTCAGTTCGAATCCACTCTCCGGCCACAGCGTAGGAATGATCGCTACGCCCTTGCGCTGCAAATCGCGCAGATAAGTCTTGTTCGAGTTCCAGATCAGAGTTTCCGGTGTGTTCAACACTTTCACTCCGAGGCGTTTCAGCGATGCGATCCAGCCCATAAAACGATCCCGTTGGAGGTGATAGTCCCAGCAGGAGCGAATGACGACAGCATCGACGGAGGGCCAGTCGAACTCGGCATCGGTCCAGACGGCGGGCTCGGCGTGAATGCCACGTTCGGCGAGGGGCTGAATGAGAAGCTGATCGTCGGCGGAAAGCTGGGGAACTTTGTCGTAGGTCGCAAGCGCGATATGCATCATGGAGAGAACTCAATTGTTATGCATAAATTTGGCCGGGAACAGAAGCCCGCCGGCGGGCCGTCTACTTTCCACCATGGGTCATAAGCGCGAGAGACTGCTCGGCGTACGCGTAATTGGGGTCTAACTGGAGGGCCTGCTCATAGGCCGCTCGGGCCTCAGCCAGGTTGCCATTTTCCTGGAGAAGAATCCCAAGCTGCGTGCACCCCATTGCAGTAGGCTGGGCGTCGACCATTACCGACAGCCGCTGGATCATTTCCGGACCTACGCGTGGATCGACGCGTAGCGCGTTTTGAAAGCTCTCCCGCACCTTGGCGAAATCCTCCAGTTGCGTGTACGCGGTGGCAAGGCCTTCATAAATGCGCGACTGGATTTTGGGGTCGGTCGTCAATGCCAGGGCGGCTGTGTACTCGCGAACCGCGTCCTGTTGCCGCCCCACCAACGAGAAAGTATTGGCCAACCTCACGTGGGTCATGGGAAGGCGTGGGTCTTGCGCCACCGCTTTTTCCAGAATCGGCAGGGCTTCATCGGCGCGGCCCACCATCAGCAGAGCGAAGTAGTTGTTTTCGGTGACTTCGACGGTATGCGACCAAAGCTCGTCGTTATCGCGCCAGTAGCCGATCTGCCGCCAAGTCACGATGGACAATGCAATCAGAACAAGCAGGGAAGCTGCTACACGCAGGTCGGGGCCGATTTTCTCGCGGTCGGCGATCGCCCCTGCTCCCCAAACGATCATGAGAAAAAGTCCAATGATCGGAAGATACATATAGCGGTCGGCCATGGCTTGATCGCCGACCTGGACGAGTCCGATTACCGGAACCATCGTCCCCAGAAACCACAGCCAGCCGGTGACCAGGTAGCGCTGGGACATGCGGAATTTCCATACCAGAAAGCTGACTCCGGCGAGAAAGATCACGGCCAAGGCCACTTGGCCAGACCCCAACGTATCGCCGGGATGAGGATAGAAAATCGCGAGACGGGAGGGCCAGAATGTCTTCCAGACGTACATGGCATAGGCCCAGGCGGCGTTCTCCAACCGCACCCCCAGGGGGTAATTTCCCTGCATTGCCGCGCCCGCCCGTTGCGCGATGACGGTAATGGCCGCGCTGGCGACCGACAATGCCAGCAATGGAAGTTTCTCCAGGATTAGCCAGGAGAACGACGCCGGGGCCGCGGAGAATTGAGTCGCAGCCTTCAAATCCAACGGCTTTCCCTTCCGATTCAGGGTCGCCTTAAGGTCAGGCGCCTTGGGGGCGGGCACGGGCTGTGCTGGCGCCCATTGCCGAATCCTCTGGAGCGGCCAGAAATCCAGCAGCAACAGAACGAAAGGCAAAGTGATGACCATGGGCTTGGCCGCCAACCCCAAGGCGAACATTACGGCCACCAATAAATAACGGCGGACATTCGGCTTTTGCGCATACCACCCGTAAGCGCCTAGCGAGAGCAGGAAAAACAACATGCTCAGGACATTCTTGCGTTCCGCAATCCATGCCACCGATTCCACATTGAACGGATGAAGGGCAAACAATGCGGCCAGCAGAAGGCTTCGCCCCAGCCGGTTGGTGACTCGCAGAGCCAACAAAAAGAGCAGGAGAACGTTGCACACGTGCAGCAAGAGATTGGTGAGGTGGTGGTCGCCGGCGTCGAGTCCGAAGAGTTGGCAATCGAGTGCATGCGACAGCCAGGTCGCGGGATGCCAATTGGAGTGCTCGATTGAAAACAATGCCCAGGTAAAGGTTTCCCGGGTCAGTCCGGCCTGGACGTGCTGGTTGCCAGTGACATACTTCTGGTCGTCATAATTGGCAAAAGGATGCCCCGTTACGGGGCCATAGATGGCCGAGGTCGCAATTGCCAATGCCAGGCAGGCGAGCAGAACATAAGCGGATCTTCGGCCCATAGGCGAGATCGATTGTAACAGCGCGCTGGACGGGCCTGCACGCCATCTCAATCAAGAAGCTGGCGAAGTCGTCGCAGGCGAAGCGATTCAATTGTAAGAGCCCGTGCGGACGAAAAAAAAGGAGAAGCCCGAAGGCTTCTCCCGATTCCAACAAGGTTCAGCAACTAACTATTTGCCTGTGATGGCGATCGACAGTTCGTCGAACACGCCCTGGGTGCTGCAAGCTGCGTAGGTGACGTCGAATGCTGCGCCGTTGAAGTAGCAGTCATCCAAGTCGTTCTTCCAGCCGTGGTGATTGGCCGGCTTTGCGTCTTCCACGTTGGTCGTGTAACCGTAGCCGTCGCTGCTCTGCGGTTGCAGGTTGACGTAGGTTGCGCCCTTTTTGCCAGCCTGAATCTTGCAGGCCTTCTTCAGTTTCTTCACGGTGAAGCTGTACTGGGTCAAGCCGAAGTCGGATTCGCCGTACACCTTCAGAGTGGCGTTGCCGCTGGTGCTGCAAACGACTTTGCCAGCGTTGCCGGTGGTGATACCGGTCTGAGTTACGAACGGGGCCGGATTGGTTCCCGTGAAACCCGAGGTGAAGAACTCGTTGAATGTGGATCCGGTCGCGGTGGCGGCCTTGGTGGGCTTTACGCCAACCCAGGTGAAACCGCTCAAGCCGGCGGCAGAGTCATTGGCGTTGAACAGGCCGTTAGCATTCTGGTTGGCGGAGTCGAAATCGCCAGCATAATACAGGCAGGAGCTGCCCTTGCAGAATGGCGGGGCTCCAGCAGAGTGAACGCCCTGGACCGGGTTGGCGGAGCGCAGAACGTTAAGGTTGGCGGTAGCCGGCGGCATGAACTTTGTGTCCTGAGCTACGGCCAAGGAAAACAGCGCTACGACGAACGCTGCTACGCAAATCATTTTCTTCACGATAGTCCTCCTGAGTTTTTGTTGCATTTTGTACAAAGGGTGTTGGGCTATTTAAACTTTCACATGCGAACTGAGCATGCAGCCCGCGGAACCAAATCCTATCCTGACCAGAAAATAAGTCAAGAGGAAATACGCTCTTGGATACGGATTTTGTTATTTTTCTTGGAGACAGTGCAATAGTTTGCAACTCTTGCGCAAACCGCCTAACCGATGCGGCGAATTTCGTCCCCTTGGGCCGTAATTGTAGTTTGATGCTTCATTCATGCTGGGCCTAAGACCCATTGGAGGACGCGACCCACATGGGTTCCACCCGCTTCGAAGGGAACTTCTCTGGTCCACGCACCCTTCTGTGTGCCGATTCACACCGGCACGCCAAAGTCACCCACACAGAACCCAACTGGAGGCTAAAATCATACCATGCGACCGGTTTTTGAATGGAACATTGGAGCGCGGACCCTCTTGTTGGGAAAACGCACGCTGATCATGGGGGTGCTTAACGTCACTCCGGATTCGTTTTCCGACGGAGGATTGAATTTTGATCGCGATCGCGCTGTCGAATCCGCGCTGCGGATGTTGCAGGACGGCGCGGACCTCATTGATGTCGGGGGAGAATCCACCCGGCCGGGGGCGGCCGTCACCGCTGGAGAGCCGGGAGCAGACTCCGAGACAGTTGCCAAGGGCAAAACGGCGGTCAGCGAGCAAGAAGAGTTGGACCGCGTCATCCCAGTCATCACCGCGCTCAAATCCAAACGACCGGAAGCCACCATCTCAGTGGACACCTATCGGGCCAGCGTAGCCCGCGCTGCGGTCGAAGCCGGAGCGGAGATCGTCAACGATATCAGTGGCCTCCGCTGGGACCCCAAGATGCGGAAAACCCTCGCGGAATTGAAGTGTGGGGCGGTGCTGATGCACATGCGCGGCCGGCCGGAACAATGGCGGACACTGCCTCCCGTGTCGGACATCGTGATGCTGGTCAAGCGCGAACTGCGGGACTGGGCCGATGCCGCGACCATGGCGGGCATGAAACGTGAGCGCATTGTGCTTGATCCCGGCTTCGGATTCGGTAAGAATTTTCAGGAGAACTATCCCCTGCTGAAGCGCTTCGATGAGTTCCACGAATTGCGCTATCCCGTCCTTGCCGGTGTCTCGAGGAAATCGTTTATAGGACGCGCCGTTGCCAAAGACGGCGTCGATGTTCCCGTGGAAGACCGGCTGATTGGCACAGTAGCCGCCGAAACTGCGCTGATTTTGAAAGGCGCGCAGATTATCCGCACCCATGATGTGCGCTCCTGTTTCGATGCAGTGCGCGTCGCGGACATTGTGGTGAGTTAAAAGGCGGTCTCGCGGGGGATGAAACTTCGCGACTGTCGGGACATGTGCCCGCCCGCAACGCCTCGCGCTGATATAATCAAGAATTGCGTTCATGACGAAGAAGCGACTTATTCGATCAACCACAGTTTTGTGTGTACGCCGTGACGGCATCGTCGTCATGGCGGGCGACGGCCAGGTGACCCTGGGCGAGGCAGTCATCAAGCACACAGCGAAGAAAATCCGGCGCCTTTACCAGGAGAAGATTCTGGCCGGCTTTGCCGGCTCCACGGCCGATGCTTTTTCACTCTTCAGTCGCTTTGAGGCGAAACTCGAGCAATATCATGGCAATCTGGGCCGTTCCGCCGTCGAACTGGCGAAAGACTGGCGGACGGATAAATTCCTGCGCCATCTGGAAGCCTTGTTGCTGGTCTCCGACAAAGAACAGACGTTCCTGTTAAGCGGTCAAGGAGATGTGATCGAGCCGGACGGCGGCATTGCGGCCATCGGCAGCGGCGGACCCTACGCCCAGGCCGCGGCGCAATCGTTGATGGAACACACCCAGCTTTCTCCCCGCAGGATTGCCGAGGAAGCCATGAAGATTGCCGGCAAAATGTGCATCTATACCAACGATCAGGTGACGATTGAGGAGTTGTAGGCATAGGACCGGACGAACGGCCAAGGACGAACGACGCATTTATGGCAATTTATTTACCCGGAACCGTTGAAGAAGAGCAGCTTGCGCTGGATGATTTGACGCCGCGTGAGATTGTTACCGAACTTGACAAGCACGTGATCGGACAGAAAGACGCCAAGCGTGCCGTCGCCATTGCACTGCGCAATCGCATGCGGCGGCAGAAGCTTACGCCGGAGCTTGCCGAAGAAGTCATCCCCAAAAACATCATCATGATTGGCCCCACCGGCGTGGGTAAGACGGAGATCGCCCGGCGTCTGGCCAAACTGGCGAATTCGCCCTTCTTGAAGGTTGAGGCCTCGAAGTTCACCGAAGTCGGTTATGTGGGACGCGACGTCGAGTCGATGATTCGCGATCTGGTTGAGATTGCAATCGAGATGGTGCGCGAGGAAAAACTCGAAGATGTCGCTGACAAAGCGGAACTTAACGCCGAAGAGAGGCTGCTGGATATTCTTTTACCGCCGCCCGCTCAGGCGCGACCTGAGCCCACTCCGCCGGGGTTTGTGCTCGAAGGAAATGCCGCGTCGCCCAGCGATTCGCAAAGCCGCACGCGGGAGAAGCTTCGTCAACAACTTCGCGAAGGCAAGCTGGACGAACGCATGGTGGAGATCGACGTGCGCGAGCGAAATTTCCCCTCGTTTGAAATCATCTCCAATCAGGGCGTCGAAGAGATGGACGTCAACCTCAAGGACATGTTGCCGAACATCTTCGGGGCCCGCACCAAAAAGCGGAAGATGAAGGTCAACGAGGCCTTCGAGTACCTGATCCAGGAAGAAGAGCATCGCCTTATCGATATGGACCAGGTCACGCGGGTGGCCATCGACCGCGTAGAGGACTCGGGCATCATCTTCCTCGATGAGATCGACAAGATTGCCGGACGCGAAGGCGGCCATGGGCCTGACGTTTCGCGCGAGGGCGTGCAGCGCGACATCCTGCCGATCGTGGAAGGGACCACGGTCAACACGCGTTACGGCATGGTGCGCACCGACCACATTTTATTTATCGCTGCGGGCGCGTTTCATGTGTCGAAACCAAGCGACCTCATTCCAGAATTACAGGGACGTTTTCCCATTCGGGTCGAATTGCAATCGCTGACCATGGACGATTTCATCCGCATCCTGACTGAGCCGAAGTCGTCGCTGGTGAAGCAGTATACGGCCTTGCTTGAGACCGAAGGCGTCAAACTGGAATTCACCAAGGATTCCCTGGAAGAAATTGCGCGGTTTGCCTTTCGCGTGAATGAGGGTACGGAGAACATCGGCGCGCGGCGCTTACATACCATCATGGAGCGCGTGCTGGACGAGATCAGTTTTGACGCTCCGGAGAAAAAAGGCGAGCACGTAAAGATTGACGCGTCCTACGTGCGGCAAACGCTGGCGGACATCGTGAAAGACCAGGACCTGTCCCGATACATTCTGTAGAGCTTGCAGTTACGCTGGATTTCCGCTGCGATGAAGACACCCCCGCCACTGACTTGGTTCGCGCTTGCGACCACGCTCGCTGGACTGACCGCCTGTGGCACGGCTGGAATTCCGCGGCCGCCGTCGCTCGACTTGCCGCAACCGGTCAGGGATCTACGCGCCGTTCGCAAAGGAGACCGCGTTTTCCTGGCGTGGACAATTCCCACTCAAACTACCGACGGCCAGAACCTCCGCCACGCCGGACCGACAGAAATTTGCCGGAGTGAGGATACTCCGGCCCCCGATTGCTCGAACCCCGCAGGCGAGCTTGCGGCAACCCCAGCGGTGCAATCCGCGAGCCAGAACAAACCTGGAACCAACATCACGGAAAACGCGGCGAAACCCAAGGCCGATTTCGTTGACAATGTGCCGTCGACGCTTTTTGATACGGCAGCCACAGCCCAATTCTTTTACGCCGTTTCAGCGCAGAACGAAAGGCGTCGCAGCGCGGGAATCTCAAATGTCGCCGCGGTCCCGGCGCTCCGTTCCGTGTCCCCGCCCGGCGGTTTTCAGGCGCAAGTCACCGCGCAAGGCGTGGTATTGCATTGGACGTTGTCGGACCATCCGAGGTCGACGTCAGAATTGCAATATGAATATCGTGTCTACCGCCGTGCCGACGGTGAGAGCGCCGACGTTGTGGCGGGAGAGTTGCCGATCGAGTCTCCCGCGTCTGAGATTGTTGACCACACCTTCGAGTGGGAGAAGCGCTATTCCTATCGCTGTACCGTAGTGACTGTCATCCATACAGAAGGCAAGCCCGACAGCCAGTTCGAGGGCGACGACACACCCGAGGTGCGCGTGTTTGCCCACGATGTGTTCCCGCCGGCGGTGCCTGGAGGCTTGCAGGCGGTTTACTCCGGAGCTGGACAGCAGTCCTTCATCGATCTGATCTGGGCCCCAGACACGGACGCCGATCTGGCAGGCTATAACGTCTATCGAAGTGACCGAGGGCCTCGCGCGAAAGTGAATCGCGAGTTGGTCCAAACCTCGGCTTACCGGGACAGCGACGTTGTGTCTGGCAAGACCTATATATATTCTGTGTCGGCGGTCGACGTGCGCGGAAATGAGAGCAAGCCATCGAGCGAAGCCGTGGAGAGCGTCCCGTAATTCGTTATCGCTTGAGTCGGACCTGCACCTGCGCGCCTTCCGGGAGTTCCCCATCCAACAGCTGAATCTTTCCGTCGCGCACTACTCCCTGAAATTCTCGACTCGGTTCCTGCGCGGACGTTAGCCGAGACGGCGCAACGGTGGACTCGGGGCGCGGCGCTCGTCCCATTCCCTTGTCCATGGCGGCATTGGCCAGGCGGTCCGCTTCCTGATTATGTTCGCGCAGCGCGTGCCCAATCGAAAACCATTCGAGTTTCCCGATCAGTTGCTTTGCGCGGCCATGCAGGTCCTGCAGCGTGGCGTTCTTCACTTTGTAAACGCCCTTGATCTGCCGCACCAGCAATTCCGAATCGCTGATGACCTTCATCGCCTTGTGTCCGTGCTCGACCGCATATTCCAGCGCCGCAATCAGTCCCTGATACTCGGCGAAGTTGTTGGTCTGGTGGCCAAGGTACTGGCTGAGCGTGGCCACTTTGTTGCCCTTCACGTCCTGTATGACCACTCCATATCCGGCGGGCCCAGGGTTGCCTCGCGCCCCTCCGTCGCAGTGGGCGATCAGGCAATGCTCGGGTGTTCGGTCGGCTTGCATCATAGGTTTCGTTCCTGAGTGCGCACTCTGTAGGAGCTTCAAAATCGTTTCATGGATTGAGATGCTGGTCGAACCAACGCGTCATGCGCTCCATCACATCCCGTCGGTGTTCAGGCTGCAAAAAAACGTGGCCTTCGCCAGGATAAATGACCAACTGAGTCTCCACGCCCAAGGCTTTCAGCGCATGCCAGAATTCGCGCGACTGCGGCGACGGACATTCCCCATCGCGCTCACCCACTAGCACCAGAGTTGGCGTCTTGACGTTCTTGATAAACGTCATTGGCGCGCTGCGCGCATAGACCGCAGGATCGTCATAAACCGTCGCTCCGAAATACGGCGGCATCCACTCATCGATATCGTTTTCTCCGTAATAACTTTGCCAGTTCGAAAGTCCCGCCCCAGAGACGGCGGCACGAAAGCGATTGGTCTGGGTCACCGCCCACATCGCCATGTACCCTCCATAGCTCCAGCCGGTAATCCCGATGCGGCCGTCGTCGACGGGCAGCGTCTTTACAATCTCGTCCACGCCCGTCATGATGTCGCGGAAATCGCCGTAACCGAAATCCTTCACGTTACCCTGTGTGAATTTTTCTCCCTGGCCAAAACTTCCCCGCGGATTGGGATAGAACACAAAATATCCATGCGCAGAAAGTTCGTTGGTATTGAAGAAAACCTCTGGCCAGTCGATGCGCGCAGCTCCGGCCGGGCCGCCATGGGCCACCACCACCATCGGATACCGCTTGTGCGCATCGTAGTGCGCCGGATAGAGCAGCCAGCCTTGTATGCGAAGGTCGCCGTTCATCCAGTGCATGCTGTTCATCTCGCCCCAATCCGCGCGCAGCGCGTCGTTGGCATGGGTCACCTGTTTCCATTGGCCGATGGCGCCGCCCCAAATCTCCGGAGGAGCCGACGACGAATCGCGAATGATGGCAGTCGTGCGATGGTCGGCGGCAATCGATACGTCGGGCAATCCCCACGCCGTGATCGATGCTGCCTCAGGGCCTGCCCAAAGTTGAGATACTTTTCCCGACTTCACATCGACCGTCGCGAATCCATCCTGCCCATCGACTTCTTCGGCGAAAAGAATCTGCCCCGGAGACTCCCAATAAATGGCCGCTGGCGACGCAGCAAGATTCGGCGTAAGGTTCACCGCCGGGCCGCCGCTGGCAGAAACCATAAAAATGTCTCCTCCGGTAAAGCCTTCGTCGCTCATCAGCCCGCCGATGAATGCAATGTTCTTTCCATCCGGAGACCAGTGCGGCACGGCTATCTGAAGCGGCGGCTTGTACAGCGCGGTCATTTTCCCGTCATCGATTCTGAGCGAATATAGCTGCGCAACGTACCAGTGGGCGTCCCCAGCCCCATGCGCCGCACTGACCGCGAAGCTCGTGCCATCCGGAGACCAGTCGTACTCGTATACGTACATCTCTGGCGGCGAAATCTGTCGCACCTTACCACTCGCAACGTCGATCAACGTCAGTCGCTGTTCATAGACCTTGGCGTCAATCACGCCAGTTTCAGCGCTCATCGGCATCAGCGGGCCCGCGGCGCGGGGCGCATTCTCAGTGAACAGAATCGCGATCGACTTGCCATCCGGAGACCACACTGGGTTGTTTAAATATCCGGTAAGCTCCGTCACTTTGTGAGAGCTCAGCGACTCAACCTCAGCCACATAAAGCTGTCCGCTGCCGGACGCGTCCGAAAGAAATGCCAGGTGCTTGCTATCCGGAGACCACGCAATCGTGTCATCGCTGCCGCCCGCTCCATTCGTTTCCGCTGAAATCCGCCGAGGCTTCGCATTGGCAACTCCGAGCGCCAGCACGTAAATCGCGTCGCCCGTGACCGCCTCTCCCGCCGCATCGAGCGACTGCTCCACCCATGCCACTTGACTGCCGTCCGGCGAAATCGCCACTTGCTGAAACTTCCGGCTGCCACTCTGCCCATGGGCCGCCACAACGCTAAAAAAAACGCACGCCACGGCCATACAAATCCTGGGCCGCGACATTGAATTCTGTGTCATCGGTGATTTCTCAATTCATTAAGATTGATGAAGACTAGCTCGCCGGGCTGCCATCATCTTCCCGCAGCCAGACGCGTCGCCAGACGCTTCGGCAGTCCGGCGTCGGTAATCTTGTCCTGCGCGGACTTCAGATTATACGGGGCCCGGCAGAAGGTCACGATGCGCGCCTGATCGTCGAACACGGCAAACGCTGCCCGCCAATCGCCGTCGCGCGGCTGACCTACCGATCCGGGATTGATGAGGTATCGCACCTCCGGCTTCAGCGCCAGTTCGCTCTGTTCGCTCTGCCCCACCGTCGCATAAGCGGGATGCGTATTTTCAATGGCATCGCTATCCAGCGCAAAACTTCCCTGCAAGTGCGTGTGTCCGAAAAATGTCATCGGTATCGCGGACGCGACCAGCGGTTCAACCGCATCGCGCGGCGTCACCAGATATTCGTCTTCATCCAGCGGAGACCCATGCACGAATTGCAGGCCGGGCAGTTCGTCGAGTTGCATCGGCCCTTGCGGCAATGTGTGCAACCACTTCAAATTGTCAGCCGTCAACGCCTTACGGGTCCAGTAGACCGCCTCGGAAGCAATCGGATTAAAGTCCTCAAGATCGATCAGCCCGCAAACCGCTTTGTCATGATTGCCGCGCACAAAAAAAGTGCCCAACTGGCGGCAGCTTTCCACCACCTCGTTAGGGCTGGCGCCATATCCCACGATGTCGCCCAAGTTCACCACCGAGTCGTGCGGCGGCGCGGCGGCCAGGCACGCCTCCAGCGCTTCCAGATTGCTGTGAATGTCGCTCAATAAAAGAATGCGCACGGATCACCGGAACAAAGTTGTGATTATAGACTGCGAAGTGTGTGAAATAACTTTACTTCTTTAACCCGCCAGCGTCATTCACCACCGGACAGCGCGCCCAATGGCCGGCTCCCACTTCAACTATCGGAGGCAATGCGCGCGCGCATTCCGCCACCTGCAGACCGCATCGCGGCTCGAATAAACATCCTGCCGGCAGCGCTTGCAACGCCGGGACCGTGCCTTCAATCGTGGTCAGCGGACGCGAACGGTCCGTCTTCAGCGTTGGAACCGCCTTGAGCAGGCCACGCGTATAAGGATGCGCCGGGCGATCGAAGATGTCATGTTTCCGTCCCACTTCCACCAGCGTTCCCGCGTACATCACGGCCACCCGGTCGGCCACCTGCGAAACGACGGCGAGGTCGTGCGAAATAAAAAGCATGGCCAGTCCAAACTTGTGGCGAAGTTGCGCCAGCAATTCCAGGATCTGCGCCTGCACCGTCACATCCAGTGCCGTAGTCGGCTCATCCGCAATCAGCAACTGCGGCCGATTGACGATGGCCATGGCGATCATCACCCGTTGCCGCATACCTCCGGAAAGTTGGTGAGGATAGTCCCGCGCCCGGCGGGCCGCATCGGGGATCGCGACTTCGTTCATGGCCGTGACCGCGCGCGTCCAAGCCTCGCTCTTGTCGATTCGAGCGTGGACCATCGCCGCCTCCGCGATCTGGTCGCCGACACGCATCACCGGATTCAATGCGGTCATCGGCTCCTGAAAAATCATCGCCAGCCGCAAGCCCCGAAGTTCGCGCATGGCGTCGTCTGGCAATCGCAACAGATCGCAGGCCGCGCCGTCCTCGCCCCTGAAAACAATCTCTCCCGTCGCTCGGGCCTCAGGCGGAAGCAATCGCATCAAGGCCAGCGAACTAACGGATTTTCCCGATCCGGATTCACCCACCAGCCCCAACACTTCGCCCGCGCCAATCGTAAAACTCAGGTCTCGCACCGCAGCCGGCGCATCGCCCGCCCCATTTAGCGAGGCCGAAAACTGAATTGTCAGATGGCGCACATCAAGCAGTGGCAGCACAAGTTATCGTAGCAGGGGCCAAAGGGTACGTTCGCAAATTGCAACCCCCGGGAGTCACGAACCCTAGCGCCTCAGTCGATCCTGCGCATCCAATTGCTGCGAAAATGCCCTTAACTGAAGGGACACACCACCAACACCGCAAAAGCCACCAGGAGCGCAATTCTCGATATTTGTGACATTCCCCCCTTTACTCTTGAACTGCTGGATGAGTCCCATAATTATCGGCGCCACTGTCTGTTGATATTCGGTTTCCCTCTTAAGCGACCAGGTTGAGCATGGCTCAATAGCCTTGCGCTGTTCGTCTGGAGTCATTGTGCTGTTCTGAATACAGGTGGGTTCTTTCGGCGGTCTGCGCCACACCTCATCAAACTCGTCGGCTGCTTGTAATAGTTGCATCTTTAGACTGTTCTCAGCAGGCAACTCAGAGCGTAATGCCGCATTGTCGCTCTCTAGCTCAGAAATGCGCTTATCTCTCCCATCTGGCAAACGTGCGTCAACATGAACTTTCGGTTGCATTGTATAAAACCATGCGCACGTCCAGAGGGCCAATCCAACCATCGACACCGCGAATATTCCACCCATTATCCCCCAACCCCAATGTAGATGGCGGGGTTCGTGGTGTAACCTCCAGGGAGTTCGCACAGCGTGCCACAGTGCAAATAATCCAATTGAATATAGAGTTGCCAACAACACAGTGCGGGCGTCGACGGGGTTCTTGTTAATTAGAAATATGAACCCGATCAAGACGACGGAGAACAACACCTCGCCCCTCCACGTCCTGTAGCATTTCACGTCCGAATTCTTTGAGGTATGCTCCGTAGTAAGAGCGCCAATTCCTGTGCTCTATCGGATCAGACGCGGCAGAGTGTTTGGTCTCCCTCCCCATAAACCAAGCGGAGAACGATGCCCACGGACCGCGCCGTACGGAGGGGCGCCTCTCAGCCGGTGGAAGCATAAGAATAGGCTCCGCACCCGTTGCTGGTTTACGGTTCGGAACCTCTGGTGAATTCATCGCGCACACCTCCAAACAAGCAGATGGTACGCCGCGCACAAGTCTCGCGCCGAATGCATAAGCTGGGATTGATTCCCGTCCGGACCGTGCCGCTAAGCGGATCGATTGGCGAAGAGAGGTGCAATCTGGTCGCGGCTTAATTTGGAAAACCTAATCTCATCCAAAGAACAGTCGTTTGAGCCTAAGCCGCCGTATGCAAATTCGGATGTGCTCAAAATTCCTATCCTCAAATCTTTCCTGAATTAACCCAGCCAGCATGTCCGCAAACTGCAGTCCTTTGCAGTTGTGGCTGGCCACTGGAGCGGTCGTCAGTATGGTTTTCACCCGCCTCGTGAACCAAAGCTCAGTCTGTAAGTAATCGTGAAGACTATTTCCGCTCTCGACTTTAATGGAACGCGGATCCGGTATGAAAGTTACCGCGTCATCAATTGCCATGCAATCAAGCAATGATAGGCGGATCATGTAGTTATATAGTTTGTTTTTATCCGTTCTGATGTGCGCTTCCACTCTTTCCTTCTTGACGGTTATTCCATGGAGATGGATTTCGGGGTGCTTGTTGCACATCTGTAATGCGGCAGCAGCGAACGCATTTCTTTGGGTGACTGTCATGTCTGTCCATTTCTTCTCGGAAGCAGTCCGCCAGTGAAATGTGGCGTAGAGGTCTTTGATAACCCGCTTCGGAATGTGTTTCTTTGCAGGCGGGACACAGACAGAGGCGATCGTGAGGTAGCGACTAGAGCCGCCTTGCCTATAAGCAGCCGCAAAAGACCATCCGAGATCGCCACTCTCGTCTGCGTAGATGATCATGTCGCACTCAACAAAAAAGCCCCATGAAAGGAGCCCTTAGTAAGGAAGCTAGATTTTTGGATGGCCCCTGAGACCGACGCGCTTACAGCGCGTTTACGATACCCCGTTAAGGGCGTCGCGGAACCCTCAGGATTTACCCATCCGCCTTATAAGGCTACCACTTTCCGTTCCGTCCGCGAGAAATTATTATCTCTTTGTTTGCAGCAAATTGAGCAACTCTGGTAACAACCATCTGTGATTTGTGGGCCGCCTCCGTCGCAGGAGGGAACCCGCAATGGATTTAGCGCGGGTGCTACTCCTGTGGGCTTCAAACCGCACCACCGCAAATCCTTGTGCAAACTCCTGCACATTGACACACCCTCCACTGCCGATATATTGTCGGCACGGCGTCTCTACTATCGCGACTCGTTGCGCCCAGCGAATGGCCCTCCCCCATTTCAAGCGCTCATAGGGTCGACGATCCCAAAATTTCCGCCGCGAGGAATTCATCAATGAAAAATCCAATCTCCCACACCTTTCGCAATCTCCGAATGGGCCTGGCCGTTGCCTTGTGCGCTCTCATGGCCGTGTTTTTCTCCAACACCGCCAGCGCTCAGAACAGCCTGGTACAGATCAGCGTTGACAGCTTCCACAATTCAGACAGCCAGCACAAAAGCGAGGT
The DNA here is from genome assembly GCA_963700175.1 of Terriglobales bacterium. Taxonomy (GTDB): domain Bacteria; phylum Acidobacteriota; class Terriglobia; order Terriglobales; family Acidobacteriaceae; genus DASVWZ01. The sequence goes on along the minus strand of CAVOWN010000015.1, from coordinate 633,832 downwards.
CGAACCCGACTCTTATTCTTGGGGATCGACCATGGTCGCCGCCTTTCAGGTCGCTCGCATCAGCGGCGGCGGGGGCGCGGACCTCGGATTCGCCACAACCACCGATGGTGGAAAAACCTGGGTGCACGGATCGCTGCCCGGTCTGACTGTGAACTACAAAAAAGGCACATACTCCGCTGCCAGCGATGCCTCCATCGTGTATAACGCGAAATACAAAATGTGGCTCTACTCCAGCCTTCCCATCGCCAACTCCGGCGTCAACGTCGCGGTAAGCCGCTCCAAGGACGGAATTCACTGGGACAATCCGATCCCCGTGGATAGCAGTGGCGGCGACGACAAAAACTGGATCACTTGCGACAACTACCCCAACAGTCCCCATTACGGCAACTGCTACACCGAGTGGGACGAGGGTACGATTTTGATGAGCACGTCAACCGACGGCGGCAAAACCTGGGGCGCAGCCAAAACGTCGAAAGACGATGTGGGCGGTTCGGGCGCCGAGCCGCTGGTCCTCCCCAACGGCACCGTGGTTGTTATCTTTCTGGGAAATAATTTGGCGGCGTTCACCTCGACCGATGGCGGCGTCAGTTGGAATTCCAGCTTCCAGATCTCGAATGTCAATACTTTTCAGGATGACAGCGGCGTGCGCAGTTCCGGGCTGCCGTTCCCCTCCACAGGCATTGACAAGTCCGGAAAACTCTACGTGGTGTGGTCCGATTGCAGCTTCCGCAGCAACTGTAGCACCAATGACATCGTCTTGAGCACCTCGACCAATGGCACCAAGTGGACCAAGGCCGCACGCATTCCAATCGATCCTTTAAATAGCACGGTGGACCACTTTATCCCTGGGCTGGGCGTCGATCGTTCTGCGTCGGGGCATTTGACCTCGACTTACATGTACTTTCCGCAGGCCTCGTGCAGCGGGAATGCCTGCCGGATTGACGTTGGATTCACTACCTCAACTGACGGCGGAAAGACCTGGACAGCGGGCAAACTGCTGGCTGGACCAATGCAGATACCGTGGCTTCCGCAGACATTCTCCGGACCGATGTTGGCCGACTATCTCTCTACCTCGTACGTGAACGGCAACCCCTTTGGAGTCTTCATGGTAGCCAAAGCTCCTAATGGGAGCACCCTGAACCAGGCCGCCTACACGACCAAGAATCCGCTGCTTGCGGAGGCGGGTGAACCCCGCTTCAGTTCGAAGGGCGAGAAGCAAATTTCACACAGCTCATCGAGTCACTGGTGGATCAACTTCCACGACGTAGAGCGCGAAGAACAGGCGCCGCCGTCGCATCCTGAGAAGTAGGACAGTTCCATTTTGGGAAAGATACCGCCGGCAGCAATGCCGGCGGTTTTTTGTTTGGCCTCGTTTTTGTGAAAAATGGGCAATATTGTCGAATTGTTCCACGTGGAACATATCGTCATCATGATCGGGGCAATACAGAGTCGTCATGACATGTAAGTCGGGGAAAACAAAGGTGGGCCAAGTAGACACCTCGGCGGTGGAAAATTAGGTGAATGAAGGCGTGGGTCGAGGATGAACAGCTCTTGCTGTCCGACGGTCGGACCGGTGCGCCATCCTGGCCAGGGTGAATGTCTAGAAACTGGACGCGAGGGGCGCGGGAGAGGCGCGCGAAATGGCGACGACTGGGGTCTAAAGTCCCATAGTTCGGGAAGCGAAAAAGCCCGTTGCTCGAGGACAATTCTGTGGTGTAGTCTGGTTCGGCTGGTGTGGATTTGGCTGTAACTCCCTTCCCTGGTCCCCGGCAAGACTCCTACGGTGAGGTAAGACGATGCGACGGAAATCCTGTTTAAAAGTAGCTGCGATTCTCGCAATTCTAACGATGGCTCTAGCGTCGGCACCCGGCGCTAGAGGGGCTGGCAAGGAGAAAGTTCTGTACGCCTTTAAGGGCGGAAATGACGGGACGACTCCGATCGGCGTCCTCGTCGCCGACGCCGCAGGGAATCTCTACGGCGTCACCCTCTCCGGGGGCGCGTATGGTGCCGGCACGGTGTTCGAGCTCACACGCTCGGGCAAGGCATGGATGGAGGTCGTTCTCCACGCGTTCGGAGCGGTCGACGACGGGGCCGATCCGTACAACTTGATAATCGACGGTTCGGGGAAAATATACGGAACGACCGTCGCCGGCGGGGGGGCGCAGGAACTGTGCTCGGAGGGGTGCGGGACGGTATTCGCGCTGACCCGGAACTCGAAGGGAAGATGGAGCGAGCAGGTGATTCATCGCTTTAAGCCATCTCAGGGTGATGGCTCCGGCCCTTACGGCATGCTGATACGGGACGCGTCCGGCAATATCTACGGAACTACCTCGCAGGGAGGCACGGGAAGCTGCAACGGTGGATGCGGCACGGTGTTCGAGATGAGACGCGGAAAGGGGAGCGCATGGAACGCAGGCGTCCTGTACAGCTTTTTGGGCAGTGACGATGGGAGTTGGCTTTACGGCGGGCTGGTCATGGACGCGAAGGGCACGATGTATGGCACGACCGGTGAGGGAGGGCCGAACAACAGTGGCACGGTTTTCCAGATGGCCCTTTCTGGTGGAAAATGGGTAAAGACCACTCTTTATAGTTTTGGCGGTTATCCCGATGGCGAGACGCCGACCGACAGTTCGCTGGTTCTCGGTAAATCGGGCAACCTGTACGGCACGACCCAGAATGGCGGCAGCTATGCCTGCGGGTGCTGCGGGTGCGGCACGGTTTTTGAGCTCAGCGGCTCGAATGGAGAATGGACCGAGAGCATTCTGCACGACTTCACCGGCAAGAAAGACGAAGCATATCCATTTGGCCCGATTTTAGACGGAGCGGGCGACCTCTACGGGAAACGTCGGGTGCGACGAGAGTGCAGGCGGGAACCGTCTTTGAGCTGGTTCCTTCCTCGGGCGGCCAATGGCAGGAGCGCGTTGTCTATGGTTTTCGGCAGGGCGATGGCGGATACACGCCGACGGGCGGAGTGGTGAATAGGGCGAATGGCTTTTACGGCGTGGCTGCCGTGGGTGGCGATCTGAGTTGTGGCGACGGGCGTGGGTGCGGAGTGGTCTACGAGGTCGCGCCATAGGCCCAGCGTTTCCTAGCGGCATTGGGAGAGGCGATTTTCGCCTCTCCCGTTGTGAAGGTTTTTCGCGTTAGGGGCAAAAACCGCCCGCCAAGCCTGCCTGGCAGGCTGCGGACGGCTCGGAATGACAATTTTAAAGGGAGTTATTTCGGCGCGGCTAAAGCCGGCGCCCCTTCAATGCTGGCATGGGATTGCGACCTCTCTCACAGGATTTCCCTTAGCCGAGGGTTAATGGCCAAAACAGCGGGGGTGAACCCTTCGGCTTCGCTCAGGGCAGGCTCCTTCGGCTAGACAGGATCGGCGGTGCTTCTCAAACTGCAGATTCCTCGCTCGTTCTCGGCGTGCTGGGGCGCGGCTGCGGACGGCTCGGAATGACAATTATTCGGGGCTGTATCGGCACGGCTATAATCCGCGCCCTCTCACAAAATCATTTATGAAATTCTAACCTACCAACACGGCGCCTCCGTTTACGTTGAAGATTTCTCCGGTGATGAAACCGGCATGGGGCGTGCATAGAAACAGGATGGGCGCGGCGATCTCCTCGGGCTTGGCGACTCGGTTCAAGGGTATGGTGCGGAAGATCTTGTCGCCGATCTGCGGATCGCTCAGCGCGGGCGCGGACATGTCCGTCTGCACCCATCCCGGCGCGACGCAATTCACGTAGATGCCATCGCGCGCGAGTTCGGTGGAAAGCCCCTTGACCATGCTGATGAGCGCGCCCTTGCTGGCGGCGTAATCGCAGTGGAAGGCTTCGCCGCGCTGTCCTGCGGTGGAGCTGACCAGGACGATGTGGCCAGCGGTCTCCCCGGGTTCATGGTGGCGCTTCTTCATGGCGGCGACCGAGTGACGGACGAGGGAGAAGACGCTATCCAGATTGATCGACAAAGTATTTCGCCATTGCTCGTCGGAGAATTCGTCGACGGGAACGTCTTGCGACTTCCAGACTCCATGGTTGGCAACCAGGATATCGAGGCGGCCGAGGCGGTTCACGACCTCATCGACGAGTTGTGCGGCGGAGGCGGTGCCGGAAAGGTTACTCGCTAGCGCGATGCAGTGATCGGCCCCGAGTTCACTGACCAGTTGCTCGGCCTTGGCGTTGGATTTCTCGTAGGTGAACAGTACGCGAGCGCCGGCTTCGACAAACATGCGGACGGTGGCGGCACCGATGCCGCGAGAGCCTCCGGTGACCAGCGCTACTTTATTTTCAAGGGAAAGAGAGACAGGCATGAAATCAGTTTCCGAGCTTCTGCTGGGGAGTTGCAAGTGGACGGCGAATGGGGACGCAGATGCGGTATTGAAAGTAGAGTGCGAAGTCTCGAATCGGGAAGTGGCGAGCCGGTTTCACAAGTCGACTTCGGAACTCACGCCCCTCGGGGGCTGAAGCCCGTTTTTTCCCTGGTGCTGGGACGGCGCGGCTGAAGCCGTGCCCCTTCAAAACCATCCATGACTTGCTCTAGGAAGTGGAGGTGCCGAAGCTGGAGGTGCGTTCGGACTTCAATTCGCCGCGCAGTATGCGGACCAGCATGCCGTCATAACGGGTGCCACTCAGCCTTTCCATTTCCGCGAGAGCCTCGTCGGAGGTTTTGGCGTTCGAAAACGAGCGGTCGGTGGTGAGGTTTACGTAGGCGTCAGCGATGGTGATAATGCGCGCCCAGACCGGGATTTTGTCGCCGCGAATACCGTTCGGATAGCCGGTGCCGTCGAAAGCTTCGTGGTGATGCTCGACCGCCCGCTGCATGCGCTCGCTGTTGGGCAGGGTGCCGATGATTTGCGCTCCCACATGAGGGTGCAATCTTACGAAGTGCAATTCCTCTTCGGTCAGCGGAGCGGCCTTGTTCACGACGCGCTCGGGAATGAATATCTTGCCGACGTCATGCACGCGGGCAGCGTAGGCCAAGTCCTCAATTTCTTCCGGGGGCAAGCCCAGCGCGCGTCCTACGATTTCGCAGTAGCGGGCGACCATTTCGCCATGGCCGATGCCGTTCATTTCGCGCAATTCGCTAGCGTGGGTGAGGCCGTCGATGGACTCGCGGAGAACGCGCACGCTGGACGGGCCCTCGTTACCATCCGCCGCGCCAAACTTGCGCAGGGTGGCGAGCAGTTCATCGAGATGCTCGGGGCCGGTATTCTCGCGCTGCAAAAACCCTTCGATGTATCCAGAGATTAACTGCCGCTGCATGGCGCCATTTTCGTCCGTACCGTACTCGTCGGCGGTAGAGACGCGATCGCCGCCGGCATGTTTGGAGACATACATGCCCGCGTCGGCGACACGAATGATTTCTTCGGCGGTAAATCCGTGTACCGGGAAACTGGCTACGCCGAAGCTGCCGGTAATCATGTGCTCCTGCAACATGAGGTCGGTGGAGAGCCATAAGCGCAAACGTTCCGCGAGAACCTGGGCTTGGTCGGCGGCGGTTTCCGGCATAAGGATGATGAATTCGTCTCCACCGTAACGGGCCACCACATTCGATTGGCGGCACTTTTGTTCGAGCAACCGGCCGACGCGGGCAAGGACGAGGTCGCCTTCGAGATGGCCCAAAGTGTCGTTCACTTCCTTGAACTTATCCAGATCGATGAGTACGACGGAGAAGGCGCGTCCGGAGCGCGATGCGCGCTTCCACTCGGAACTGAGGGCCTCCCAGAAGAAGCGGCGAGTCTTGACCCCGGTGAGCCCGTCGGTGATGGACTGCTGCTGGAGCTTCTGGAAGACGAAGGAATTGTGAAGCGCGGTGGCCAAAAGATCGGCCAGCGTATTCATGATTAAAACATCTTCGGGAGCGAATGCATCGTCCTGGCGACTTTCCACGTTGAGCACGCCGAGCAGAGTTTCGCCGTAGGCGATGGGGATGCAGAGGACGGCGCGGGAGTCCGGCAACACGCCCTGGAGATGCGGATCTCCGCTGGTCTGGACCAGCGCCTTCTCGCCGGTGCGGGCCACGCGACCGAGGATTCCCTGGCCAAGCGGAATGCGCTTGCCGAGAGTTTTTGCGGTGACGCCGGCTTCGGCGCGGATCTCGATATCCTTGCGGGCGTAATCGAAGATGCCGATGCCGATGTGGTCGAAGCGGAAATTCTTCTGAATATGGCCCACAATTTCCGACATCATCTGTTCGGCGTCTTCGCTGGAGATGGCGGTCTTGGAAACGCTGTTAAGGAACGCGAGTTGGCGTGAGCGACGCTGCTCTTCGGCGAACAGACGGGCGTTCTCCACGGCCACCGAGACCTGTCCGGCGGCGGTCTGCATGACTTCAAGATCACGCTCCTGAAAGACATGCTCGCGATCGGTGCTGCGCGCGACCATCACGCCGCAGGACTTTCCACCCAGTAAAATTGGGGCACCGCAAAGACACTTGGCGGCCTTGACCGGTACGTAGGTCACACCTAGCCGTTCGCGGGTCTTTTCCATATCGGAGCGGATGAGCAGAGGCTGGCCGGTGCGGATGAGGTACTCGGTAAGGCCATTATCGGTCTTGCGGGAACGCTTGGGTAAAAGCTGGCCGCGTTCGACTTCAAACTCGAAGCGTAGTTGATCTCCTTCCAAAAAAGCCACATAGAAGTCGGAGGTATCGAAAATCTGTCCGAGTTCTTTATGGACGGTGCGCAGGATTTCGTCCTGATCGAGCCGGGAGCTGATGGCCTGGCCGATCTGGGTGAGGAGTTCGTACTCCTTGGTGCGACGCTGGGCATCGTGCATCACAACGTAGTTTTCAAGAGTGAGCCCTATCTGCAACGCCAAGCCGATCAGCAGGCGGAGATTGGACGACCCGAAGACGCGCAATGCGGCGTGGGGGAACAGAATCACGCCGAAGTTGTGCTCGCGGGTTTGCAGGCTGACCACAGTGATGTTGCGTATATTCTCCTGGACCATCAATTGCCGGAAAGTCTCGAAGCGAGCTCCGGGAAAAGCTGGGAGCGGCTCGGACATGTCGGCTAGATTGCGGAAAGTTACGAAGCCTCCGCGGCGGTAGGCGAGCTCGGAAATGTATTCGCCGGCGCCAGATTTCTCCAGTTTGCCGGCCAGGCCCGAGGCGAAGCCCCGCTCGACGGAGGGCAGAATCGCGCGCCACCGTTCGGAAGTGTAGATGACCGCTCGCCCGGTGGGCAGGGGCGCGACAAGGCGGTTGAGAATACTTTGCAGACTGGGAACCAGGTCTGCCGCGGAAAGAAGGTGAGTGGGGTCCACGCCGAGAGTGGAGAAAGCGAGCGCGTTCTCCTGCACCGCGTTGCGTTCATGTTCAAACAGCACCATGACCATGGCGATGCCGAGCAACATCTGCGGAATGGGTCCCAGGAACTGGCCGGCGGTGCCGAACATCACAACGAATGGGTTACGCAGTTCGCCGAATACCATGAGCACGGCCCATAGCGCCAGGGACACCGCCAGCAGCGAGAAGGCAAGGGAGTTCTTGCGCTGCGAGTGACGATAAAAGTAGAACGAGCAGTAAAGCAGGACAACGCCCAAGCCTACATCGAGGGGCAAGTGGGGATGCGCCGCCTCGGCGTGAAAGACTCCGTTGACCATCTGGGCGCGTAAATTCCAAAATGCAAGACCGACTCCGGCGGTGCCGAGCGCGATGTCATACCAGCGCAACTGAAACTTCTGGCGCATGACTCGCGTGGAAACGAAGATGCACAGGGCCATGGCGACCAGAAGCAGCGAATTCAGGAAGGAGACGATGGCCGAAGGGGTACGGAAGGCATCCCATGCATCGAGCGCGTAATGCAGAGTGTAGGCGGCCCAAGCCATCTGCCAGGCGCGGAAATAGGGGTAGCGGCTCTGCTCGTAGAGATAGGTAAAGAGCAGGAACAGGAGCAGGGCCACTATGCCCGGTACAAGCACCATACTGATGGCGATACTGATCATTGCTGGAAACGAATCTCCGCTAGGTTATCGTGCCGCCATTACCTGGGTGTAACCCAATGGTTTCACACTGACTATACAAACACAATACAGTTAGATGAGATGGGTTGGCTGTGGAAAGAACCCAAACTTAAGTAACCACCGGTGCGATTACCGGGGGTATTTGATTGGCCGCTCGGCTTGACGGGTGTTTTCCGCGCCCCGTACCATCAATTGGAATCTCAATGGCCTATCCCACGGAAAATTCAGCGGTTAACCCAGGCACGGCGGGAGCATTGCGGGTGCGTTTTGCGCCTTCACCGACGGGATTTCTTCACGTTGGCAGCGCTCGGACCTTCATCTTTAATTGGCTTTACGCGCGGCGAAATGGCGGGACGATGGTGCTGCGGCTCGATGACACGGATGTGGAACGCAACACGGATGCATCCGTAGACTCGATTTTCGAGGGGCTGCGCTGGCTGGGTTTGAGTTGGGACGAGGAATACAAGCAGTCGGAGAGGCTAGAACTGCACCGGCGGACCGCCGAGTCGATCTTCGAAAAAGGGCTGGCGTATCGCGACTTTACCCCGGCACACACGGGTGAGAGCGAGAAATCGGGCGCACAGGGGACTTGGCTTTTCAATCCGGGGATGCGTGAGTTGTCACGGGCTGAAAGTGACCGGCGGGCGGCTGCGGGCGAGACTTTTGCGTTGCGTTTTCGCGTGCCTCGGGAGAGCGGCGAACAAGTGCGGTTTGCCGACGCAGTGTATGGCGAACAGACGAAGGCTGGCGCGGACATTGAAGACTTTGCCCTGCTGCGCAGCGATGGGATGCCGACCTACCATTTGGCTTCGTGCGCCGACGATGTCGATCTGCGGATCAGCCACGTGATTCGGGGACAGGACCATCTTTCGAATACTTTCAAGCACATTCTGATTTTTGAAGCGGCGGGAGCGAAGCCGCCCCAATTTGCGCATCTTCCACTGCTGGTGGCGCCGGACGGGACCAAGCTCTCGAAGCGGCGTCACGGGCCGGTGGTGAGCGTGACGACGTATCGGGACGCCGGATTTCTGCCGGAGGCGTTCATCAATTTCCTCTGCCTGTTGGGATGGTCGCCGAAAAACGATCGCGAGCAGATGTCGCGGGAGGAACTGGTGGAGGCATTTTCGCTGGAAGGAATCAACCGGTCGAATGCGGTGGTGAATTTCAAGGAGCCAGCGGCGACTCCGGAAGAGAGGTTCGATCCGAAGGCGGTTTGGCTGAATGCAGAGCATCTTCGCGCTCTGTCGGTCGAGGAACTAAATGCGCGGCTATTACCGATTGTGGAGGCGGCGGGTTACAAGATCGATCCGGCGAAGATGCTGCGAATCACGCCGCTCATCCGGGAGCGGATCAAGCTGCTGAACGACGTGCTGACTGCGGCTGACTTCTTTTTTGTCGACCAGTTACCTCCTTACGACCCTTCTGAACTGGTACCGCAAAAGGGAGATGCGGCCATGGCTCGGAAGGTGCTGGAAAAGGCGCAAACGGTGCTGGCGAATGTTGAGTTCAAGCACGATCCGCTGGATCAGTCGCTGCGTGCCACCGCCCAGGAATTGGGGGTAAAAGCTGGACAAATGTTTCAGCCCATCCGCGTGGCTGTCTGTGGACGTAAGAATGCTCCGCCGCTGTTTGAGACGTTGGAAGTGCTGGGCCGGGAAACGACCCTGGCGCGGATCGAGCAGGCGGTCCGGAAGCTTTAGTCGCCATTGGCAACTTTACTTCCACACCTCAAACTGAGCCCAGCAGTCTGTGCCGGACTGATCGACGTACTTCCACCACGGCATGAGGGAGCGTTCAACCGTAAAAAGCGTACCTCCGGGGACGTTTTGCGTGGCGGCGATCAGCACATGCCGTTTGTAGCGGAGCACTCCGCCTGCATACATCTGCTGGGTCCATTGCGAGTTGAGGGGATGCGCACGAGAGCCGGGTGACGCGGCGACTTTGCAGGTAATGGTTTCCTGTAGCGCCAAGCCCATTTCTTCACGCTGAGCGTCAAGGATTCGCATGGTGTCGGCGGATGGCCCCTCGACGGTGGGAGCGCAATTCGGCGGCAGCGGCGCCGGCAGTTCGCCTGGTTCGACGAGGTCTCCCAAGCGAAAGGGTGCGCAGGTCCACGAGGGAGCGACAAGAATTATGACTATGGCCAAGAGCGCGAACCCGCCCAGAAGCGCCCAACCGGGGCCGACGCGTCCGTCGCTGGAAAGAAATTGAGACATAGCTGGGAACTATTCCGCTGGCGCCGAGTGCTTAATATAATGAGTTCAGGGATGACAACCAAACCGCACCACTACCGGCTGCCCGTCCATCCTACCCTGTGTGTGTAAAATAAAGTAGACATGAACGGCACAAAATCTTCGTCTGAATCAGCGGTGCAAGCGGCCCACGCGACCGCTAGCGCGCCGTCAAATTTTATACGCGACATTATTCTGGAAGACCTGAAGACCAACCGGTATAACGGCCGGGTACAGACACGATTTCCACCCGAACCGAACGGTTATCTGCACATCGGGCACGCTAAAGCGATCTACATGGACTTCGGATTGGCTGCCGAATTCGGCGGCAAAACCAACCTGCGCTTCGACGACACCAATCCAGAAAAAGAAGAGACCGAGTACGTTGAGTCGATTCAAGAAGACGTGCGTTGGCTGGGCTATCAATGGGACGGTCTTTACTACGCTTCCGACTACTTCGACCAGCTTCACGAATGGGCGGTCAAGCTCATCCGCGATGGCAAAGCATACGTGGACGATCTAACTGCGGAGGAGATCCGCACGTATCGAGGCACGTTGACCGAACCGGGCAAGGACAGCCCTTACCGCAATCGACTGGTGGAAGAAAACTTGGACTTATTCGAGCGCATGCGAAAAGGCGAGTTTCCGGACGGTTCCCATGTGCTGCGCGCGAAGATCGATATGGCATCGCCGAACTTGAACTTTCGCGATCCGGTGATGTACCGCATTCTGCACGCCGAGCATCACCGCACCGGCAACAAGTGGTGCATCTATCCGATGTACGACTACGCCCACGGCCAGTCGGATTCGATTGAGCACGTCACCCACTCCATGTGCACACTCGAATTTGAGGACCATCGTCCACTTTATAACTGGTTCATCCAGCAGCTGGAGATTTTTCCTTCGCAGCAGATTGAATTCGACCGCCTGAATTTGACCCACACCTTGTTAAGCAAGCGCAAGCTTCTGCAACTGGTGCAGGAAGGCCGAGTGAGCGGTTGGGACGATCCTCGCATGCCGACGATTTCTGGAATTCGCCGCCGCGGCTATACTCCTGAGGCGATTCGCAACTTCTGCTCGTCGATCGGCGTCTCTAAGACAACTGGCTCCATTGAACTGGCGATGTTGGAGCATTTTGTGCGCGAGGATTTGAACAGGCGCGTGCCGCGCGTGATGGCAGTGCTGCGGCCGTTGAAAGTCGTGATCGACAATTATCCCGAAGGCCAGACCGAAGAGATGGAAGCGGTAAATAATCCGGAGGATGCGGGCGCAGGTACGCGCAGAGTTCCGTTCTCCCGCGTGCTCTATATCGAGCAGGACGATTTTCGCGAAGATCCGCCGAAGCAGTATTACCGCCTGTCGCCCGGACGAGAGGTGCGCTTGCGGTATGGGTATTTCGTAACCTGCAAGAGCGTGGTGAAAAACGATAAGGGTGAGGTCGTCGAAGTGCACTGCACATACGATCCCGCAACCCGCGGCGGCAATTCGCCGGACGGGCGCAAGGTGAAAGCCACGATTCATTGGGTCTCGGCGGCGCACGCCGTGGATGCCGACGTTCGTATCTACGAAAATCTTTTTACCAAGGAAAATCCCGCACAGGTGGACGAAGGCCAGGATGTGCTCGACAATCTGAACCCAAATTCGCTGGAAGTGATTGCCAACGCGAAGCTGGAACCGTCGTTGGCCACCGCTGCGGCGAGCGACCGTTACCAATTCGAGCGGCTGGGATATTTCTGCGTCGACCTGGATTCCAAGCCAGGCAAACTTATTTTTAACCGAACGTTGCCACTGAAAGACACTTGGGCTAAGGTCGAGAAAAAGAACGAGAAAAAATGACTACCCGCGTTCGATGTGCGCAATGAAGCATCCCGCTTCCTCATTGCGCACATGGATGTACTCCACCGCCGCTTGATCGAACATCCTCGTTATCGCGGCTTCTACCGCGCCATCTCGAATACGTTCTTGAAGGACCAACCAACGTTCCGGCCCATACGCCTCGAACACGAGTTTTAGACTGCGCAAATCGGCGGGAAACTCGTTCACCGCCGAATACGGGGAACATTTCTTCTCATGAATAAAAATGGGCCCCGGCGACGGGTACGAATCCAGTCCTTCAAACGGATTATAGGTAAACAGTATTCTGTTCTCCTTCCCCTGGTTGAAGGTGTGCAGGCACAGTCGACACGGCCCATAACCCGTCGCCACTTCGACGTGCGCCGGATGTCCGTACTGGGGAGAGCGCAATGTCTCCCTCGCTTGATCCGCGATGTTCTCGGAAATTTGTCGAATTCGAAATCCAGCCATTGCGCTCCTCCCGCGGAAATGAATGACATCATCCGCCCTTCAAACCAGCTTATGGATGAGCCGCGCCCATTGCTCTCCGTTTCTTGCGGTCGAACCAAATTCGGACACGAGTGAGCGCGGCAAAATTTGTTCTGCGTCCACTGGAAGCATGAACGGCGGCGCCGGGGCCTCCGGTAATTACAAACAGACGCTCATTCATCATGGGTCCACCCGCGTTACAATCGAAGAAATGCCTCCGGCCGTCATTCATCCGCCGAAACCTCGTTGGTACTTTATTCCGGTTCGTGTATTGCTCATCACTTTCCTCTTGACCCTGCTTTCATTTGCGGTTGGCCTGCTCCTGGGTATTTTGGGGCTGGTGATTGCCGGACGTGCGCGGGGTATCCATCCGAACATGGCGCTGGCTTATCGGCATTTTGCCTTGCCGGCCGCGGTGTGTGTGGCGGCGGTAGTTCTGGTTTCGGCGACCCTCATGGAAGTCCGCCATTACCGGCAGGCAAGAACTTTGGCGGGGATCGCGCGCGCCAGCCACTAGGCATGGTCGAGATACAATCATCAGATGCGCCCACGTATTGCCATTCCGCTACCTCACTCGGGCGACCCGGAATATGCTCAGCGATCGTACCCGCAATATGCCGCCGCGGTTGAGATGGCTGGAGCTGAGCCGGTCCAGATTCCGTTGGATAAGCCGCCTGCCGAAATCATGAAGCTGATCGAGCGCTGCGACGCCGTTTTGCTGCCCGGCAGTAAAGCCGATGTGGATCCTGCCAAGTATGACGCTGCGCGCAATCCGCACACCGCCTCTGCGGATGCCGGTCGCGACACCGTGGATGAGCTTCTGTTGCAGGATGCCTACAATATGCGCAAGCCGGTGCTGGCCATTTGTTATGGCTTGCAGATTCTGAATGTCGTTCGTACCGGATCGCTGGTCCAACATATCGAGTCGCCCATCAATCATGCCGCGGGACGAAAAGTGGCGTGGCGCATGACGTCAAGATTGCGCCGGGATCGATGCTGGCGTCGATTGTCGGCGCGCAGCGCGCCGCTGCCGGTCAATTCCAGCCACCATCAATCGGCAGAGAATGTTGGCGATGGCTTGCGTGTGGTGGCGACGTGTCCCGACGATGGAATTGTCGAAGCGTTGGAAGGAACATCGCCCGATCACTTTGTGCTGGCCGTGCAATGGCATCCGGAAAGAACGGTAAAAGAGGATGAAGCCTCACGCGCTATCTTTCGCGCCCTGGTCGAAGCGGCGCGGGCAAAGCACACAGAACTCACGGGCGAGTTTGAGTCAGTTTAGGGGATAACTCTGTCAGTTTTGTTCCGGCGGAAACGCAGACGCGAGTGGAGGATCGTGGGACTCCGAAGGCGTCCCAAACTTGGATTCCTCCCATGTGTGGACCCTATCTGCAACCATTCGATTTAGCTCAATCCGACGGCCGACCCAGGCGGCTAGACTGTAGGCGACGCCTCCATAGAACGGGGCGGTGAATTCCATTTGCGCCATACCGCGGGTCATGTCAGGATTCGAACTGACGATTTCCCAGAACTCGCGCCAGTTGCCAAATTCGGGGATCAAGAACCCACCCCCAAAATATTGATGGAGTGCATTGGAAGACTGGCTCCGCAACACCGACGCGGCTGGAAAGGTCGCCAACTTATATGCCAGGATCGCGGTCGGCACGATCCAGACGAATTGCGCGGCTTCGTGTCTGAATCTCGCATTAATCAGGCCAGCGAGAAACGCGGAGACGAAGCTGAATGCGAAAACGTGAGAGAACAAGAATTCAAACCTGCTCGAGGTCGTGGGATATTGCATGAGAGGCAGCAGCGTTCCATGAGTCCACCCGGCGAGCCAAGGTGTGCAGAACCTCACGATTACGTAGACTGCTGCCAGATGGAGCAGGAACCACAGAACTTGCCAGGCACGCGCGCTACGTCTAGCTGGGATTGCTGCTATCTGTGCCGCTGCCTCCATGGTGGTGCCGTTTATACGCTAAATAAGACGCAAAACGCAAGGACGGCAGCTTGCATCCTTACCGTCGCTTCAGCAGCACCACTGCATGCGCGATCGCGGCGTTGTCCGTTCCCATACCTTCTGGTGTCTTAGCTTTAATTCCCACGCAATCGGCGGGGATTTTCAGCAGTTTGGCCACATTTTCGCGAAGCGCCGCAGCATGAGGACCAATTTTGGGCGCGGCCAGAATCAGTGTCGAATCCACGTTGATCAACTCGTATCCGGAGTCGTAAGTCCGCTTCAGGGCTTCTTGTAGAAACACTGCCGAGTCCGCGCCCTTCCATTTCGGGTCCGAGGGTGGAAATAGCGACCCGATATCTGGAGCCGCCAGCGCGCCGAGTAGCGCATCCGTCAAGGCATGCAGCAGAACGTCGCCGTCGGAATGACCGGCCAGTCCGTGAGAGTGCGCGAGCAAGAGTCCGCCAATTTTTAGCGGAACTCCAGCTTTGAACTCGTGAGAGTCCCAGCCATAGCCTATGCGAATTTCAGGTTTCAAAGGCCCGTTTCCCGTTCAAGACGCGGATTTCAAATAGAACTCGGCGAGCTTCATGTCCGCCGGCGTGGTGATTTTTATATTTCTTGGGGAACCCATGACTACGGCAACCTCATGTCCGGAACGTTCCACCAGTGAAGCTTCGTCGGTGCCCACAAACGAGTCGGCTGTGGCCTCGTCGAATGCCTTCTTGATGACATCATAGCGGAAGCCCTGCGGGGTCTGCGCCATCACGACTTTTTCGCGGGGTATGGTCGCGGTCACCAGTGCGCCGTCAGAGGTGCGGTCAACCTGCTTGACGGTATCGACGGCCGGCATTCCGGCGATGGCCGCGCCGTGCTTGCGCGCCGCCTCAATGACTTCATGGATGATTTCTTCGCTCACAAACGGCCGCACCGCATCGTGCACCAGGACGATGTCATCCGGCGCGGCAGAAAGTGCAGCCAGAGCATTGGCCACAGAATGTTGCCGGTGCTCGCCACCTTCCACCAACTCCACTTTTTTCCGCAGAATGTCAGGCGATTCTTTGCGCAGACGCTCGCGAAATCCGGCAATTTCATTCCCGCGGAGCGCGACATAAATCTCGGATACATCCGGACTCGCGGAAAACGTTCGCAAGGTATGAATGAGGATGGGCGTGCCACCCAGTTCGGTGAACTGCTTGCTCGCTGCCGGTTTCTTGCCTTTCGCGCTCGGCGCAGGCGACATGCGCGTTCCCAGGCCCGCAGCCGGAATAATTACGATCACTTTCATAGCGGGCAGTCAGTATACGGGGGTGATGGCAGAGCTTTCAAATCAGGGGCAGCTAGAAGGCGCATTTCGCGTCTACAAAGATTCGCTGTGGAGGGTTTGGTCGGTTGCCGGTTAGTTAGCCCAGAGCAGTTCGCTTTGCGGTACCGCAGGATAAGCATCATTTGAGATGCTAGAACAATGCTACAATCGCATCATGATTGATGTGACACAAGACATTCATTCGCTGACCACGTTCAAGCGCAACTCGTCCGGCTTGATGAAGCGCATGAAGAAGACCGGACGTCCGCTGGTGCTGACGATCAAGGGCAAGGCTGAAGCCGTGCTCCTCGACGCTGCTACTTATCAGCAAGTTGCCGACTATCTCGATGCCGTGACTGGCATCCGGGATGGGCTCAGCCAGATGAAGAAAGGTCTGGGCCGGCCCGCTCAAGAAGTATTTGACGTTTTGGAAAGAGAAGCTTCGGGCCGATAAATGGCTTACCGCGTCGTCGTCATGCCGCGGGCGGAGCACGATCTCAGGACCATTTATCAATACATCCGCCGTAATGCCCCGCGCGCCGCGAATGACTGGCTCAAACACGCACGGAAAGCCGCAAGCAGCCTTGCGCGTTACCCGGAGCGCTGTCCACTTGCACCTGAGAGCGCGGCTTTTGAGAAGCCGATCCGCGAACTACTTTTTGGCTCCGGTAATCGGGGCACCTATCGTTTTCTCTTCACCGTTGCTGAGCAAATAGTCTACGTGCTGCATGTGCGGCATGGATCGATGCTAACGCTCTCACCGGATGAATGAGGGCCCACACGGGCGAGGACGCCCGCGCCTGCATAAGACGCCGCCAGCAACAGCGTTCACTACGCGCCCTACAGCGGTATATTCCCGTGCTTCTTGGGCGGATTCTTATCTCTTTTCGTTTGCAGCATTTCTAGCGCCTGGATCAGCTTCTTGCGGGTTTCGCGCGGTTGAATGACCGCGTCCACGAATCCTCTATCCGCAGCGACATACGGATTCGCGAACAGGTCGCGGAATTCTTCGATCTTCTTCTGCCGAGCTGCTTCGCGATTGTCCTCGCGGTCCAGTTCGCGTTTGTAGACCACGTCCACCGCGCCTTCCGGCCCCATCACCGCAATTTCGGCGGTGGGCCATGCGTAGTTCACATCGGTGCGAATGTGCTTGGAGGCCATCACGCAATAAGCGCCGCCGTAGGCTTTGCGGGTAATGACCGTAACTTTGGGGACGGTGGCTTCGGCGAAAGCGAAGAGCAGCTTGGCCCCGTGTTTAATAATTCCGCCATATTCCTGATTGGTGCCGGGAAGAAATCCCGGAACGTCTTCGAACGTGACCAGCGGAATATTGAAGCAGTCGCAGAAGCGAACGAAGCGCGCGCCCTTGATCGACGCATTGATGTCGAGCGTTCCGGCAAGAAATGCCGGCTGGTTGGCGACAATGCCGACGGAGCGGCCATTTAACCGGGCAAATCCTACGACAATGTTCTTGGCGTAGTGCTCCTGCACTTCGAAAAAGTAAGCGTCATCGACCACGCCGTGAATGACGTCTTTGATGTCGTAAGGCAGGTTCGATTGGGTAGGAACGATTTTGTCGAGTGCGGAGTCGGCGCGGTCGATGGGATCGGTACACAGCTTGCGCGGCGGATCGTCGATGTTGTTCGAGGGCACGAAACTCAGCAACTCGCGCACCATGGACAGGCACTCGGCGTCATCGTGCGCAAGAAAGTGCGCCACGCCAGAAGTTTCGTTATGCGTCATCGCGCCGCCGAGTTCGTCTTTGGTGACTTCTTCATGAGTCACGGTCTTGATCACGTCGGGGCCGGTGATGAACATGTACGAAGTTTTGTCGACCATGAGGATGAAATCCGTAATGGCCGGCGAATAGACTGCGCCGCCGGCACAGGGGCCCATAATGGCGGAAATCTGGGGAACTACACCGCTATAGAGCGTGTTGCGCAGGAAGATGTCGGCGTATCCGGCGAGCGACATGACGCCTTCCTGAATGCGAGCGCCGCCGGAGTCGTTTAAACCGATCACGGGTGCGCCCATCTTGGCGGCGAGATCCATGATCTTGACGATTTTTCCGGCGTTCGATTCGGAGAGCGATCCGCCAAACACCGTGAAATCCTGGGCAAAGACGAAAACCAGGCGACCTTCGATGCGGCCGTATCCGGTAATAAAACCGTCGCCGTAAAATTTCTGCTCGGCCATGCCGAAGTCGTTGCAGCGGTGAGTGACCAGTTTGTCGGTCTCCTCGAAGGTGCCTTCGTCGAGCAGAAACTCGATGCGCTCGCGGGCCGACATTTTGCCTTCTTTGTGCTGACGCTCGCGGCGTTGCGCTCCGCCACCGTCTTCGGCCAGGTGGTCGCGGCGTTTCAGTTCGGCCAATTTCTGTTCCAGGTTCATGGGCGAAATTATACGGGGACGCGGAGGTTTACGCGGTGACTTCGCGCTCTGCTCCGCGGAATAGTGCCTTCAACGCGCGGACCACCCAGCGTACGGCGACGATCACCACCAGCACGAGCATCAGCGCAATCGTCGCGGCCGCGTACGGATGTTTCGTCGCGAGCCACGTCAACGAAAAGGCGAGCGCGTCCTCCCCTAAACTCAGGCTGATGTTCGAAAGTGGTTCGGGCGAGGGCGTGACCAGCGCCCGGGCGGCGGTTTTTCCGCCATGGGCGGCCAAAGCGATCAGGCCGCCGGCAAGCGTAGCGGCCAGTTGCTCCCAAGGGGAGAGCGCGGCAGTGGCGCGATACGCGAGCAACGCCGCAATGGGCACGCGAATGAAGGTATGCAGCGCATTCCACACCAGATCGAACGCAGGGATTTTATCTCCAAAAAACTCCAGCGCAAACAGCGCCGAACTTACGGCGATGATCGGCCAACCCGTCAAAGCATGCAGAGATGCAGGAAGTGGAAAAGCCGCGAAGCGAGCCAGCAACCCTAACACAGCGACAGTCAGGTAGACATTCAACCCTGCGGCAAAGCTGATGGCCACAAGCAGGGCAACCAGTTCTGAGGCCGGCAAAGGCATGGCAAACTCCGCGAAGGATCCTTTCGGACGAGATGAATGAGGTTAGTCTAGCGGATCACGACAAGGCGAGGACATTGCAAGGATATAGAAGATGAAGGGCTGGATCGGCGCTTCTTAATCCAGGCTGCCGCCCATGGGCTGGTAGCGGTACTTCTTGCCATCCCAGAAGAGTATGGACATGAGGTCGTCGCCAGCCCCGGTTTCATTGGCGTAGATCGCCATCTGAATTTTCTTCCTGGTGGAGAACTTCTTCGCAACTACGGTCCGAAAGGGTAGATTGACCACCATAAACTTTGCTTTGGGGACATCGGAGCGCCAGGCATCGACGCCGCTGCCATGAATAATTAGCAACGAGTATCCCTTGCGCAGCGGATCTTCCGAGGAAAACTGGGTCGTGACGGCGGGATTGCCATAACCGAAAAAGCTATCGTAGGGATCGATCACCAGATAGCTGTTTTCCGCCTGGTCCATCATTGGACTGGTGCAGCGCGCGGGGATTACGATGTCTTCCACTCCGTCGCCATCGAGGTCAGCGGTGACCGGCGGCACTCCGATGAGCGAGCAGTTCGAGCCAAACTGTTTTTGTACGAATGCATTGTCAATGGCCGGGGGCGCGTTTTGCAGTCCAAAGGATGGAAGCGCAGCGGCGCCGATGACAAGCCACAAAGCGCTGAACACAAATGAAATTCGGGGAAACGACATACCACCACTTTATCCGTCCGGGCCGTTCGCCAGATATAGAAAGAAGAGCGACGACTGCACTAAAGTCACTGGCCTAATAGATGGTTTTTCGGTCTCGCTACTTTTTGAAGTGCTGCCAGCCGAGCGGCTTGAGGATTGAGCGTCGTCCATCCTTGATCAGATAAATCTTCGGCGAACGCCGGATTTCGCCGATTTCCGTAATTCGCACTCCGCCGATGCTGCGCGGAACCCGCTTGTTTTTCGGAGTGGTGAACAGGAGTTCGTAGTCCTCGCCGCCGTGTAGTGCGAAGTTACGATTCACAGGGCGCGAGGGCCTTCCGATTTCGGCCAGTGGAAGACGGTCGGTGTCGATCTCGGCGCCGACTCCGCTTTCTTCGCAGATGTGGGCAAGGTCGGTCGAGAGGCCATCGCTGGTATCGATCATCGCGGAGGCCAGGGCCTTTAAACGGAGAACGCGCCCAATCTCGATACGAGGGAGGGGACGAAAATGCCGGGGGAAATCGGCAGGACGCAATTTGTGGCCGGAAAAAAGTAAATCCAGAGTTGCAGCGGAACCGCCAAGTTCACCGGTGACGTAAATTCGATCTCCGGGGCGTGCACCCGAACGGCGAATCGCTTTGCCGCTCGGTGCCGAACCGAGCACGATGACATCGGCAAGAATTCCGTCCGGCGACTCGGCCGTGTCTCCGCCGGCGAGTGAGACGGCGAACTCGCGCGCCAGCGACAGGAATCCCGCAAAAAAGCCGTCTACCCACTTTTGCGGGAGGTCCGCGGGCAACGCGAGTGACAGGAAAGCGGCAATCGGCTCGCCTCCCATGGCGGCAATGTCGCTGAGCCCGCGGGTCAGGCAACGATGTCCGACGACTTGCGGCGAGTGCCAGGCGCGGCGGAAATGGATCCCTTCTAAGGTGAAATCGGTAGTGATCAGGGCCTCGTGGCCGGGAGGCATGCGCAGGACCGCGCAGTCGTCGCCAATACCAGCGATTACACGCCGGTCGGCGGAGGCGTGACGACGAATCCGGGCAATCAGCGACTTTTCCGCGAGAGGGGACAAGACGACATAACTATAAAGGTAGGGAGCGGATCGGCCAAATGGCCAGTCCAGACCGGGTTCTAGGGGCCCAGGGGCAACTTCGGCCAGTTGCCCTTCATCTATTTCAAGCGGCCAAGGTATCAGGATAGTTATATGGCCAATGGAGGGGTTGGGAGCAAGGACTTTGGTAACCAGAAAGATGTGCGCTGCGCCGTTGACAGGCAGGAACCTACTTTGTTACCGTGACGAAGCTGAATTCAGACATCTCTGGCCGAGCTCGATCCTGCAAGTCGTTGGAATTGCAGGAGCTTGGTAATTAGGCTGACCTGGTTCCGGTAGGAATTTGAGCACTCCAGCCACTCCCGATCCGGGAATTGCTGGAATCAGGAAGCAGTTGGAAGTTTCTGTGAGCCGGCTAGGCCGGTCGATCCTGGTCATTTGGTTAAGGGGGCATTGGCTATTGCGTAAGCGTTTTTACATCCTTTTTGTGGCTCGGGGCGAGGACGGCCAGCTCCGCAAGATTCCAATTCCCGTGCACTATCTGTACGTTCTCGTAGCTGGGGCGCTGATCGGGACCCTAAGTCTCACCGGAATTGCCAGCTCGTACCTGCGGATGTTGCTAAAGGTTTCGCACTATAACGAACTGCGCGCACAAAAGGATGAGCTGAAGAACCGCTATTCGCGGCTGGAACAAGTTGCCAATGAACGGGACATTCAGGTTGCATCTCTGGGATCGCTGGCCAGCGAAGTTTCGACGATGTATGGCCTCAAGTCGGATCCAATCATGGTGTCCGAACCGGGAAGTGAGATTCAGGACGCACAAGTGAGTTCATCCCTGGACCGTCTTTATACCCTGAAAGACACGGCATTCAGCGGGGCGGCGACCACGGGCATTTCTCTTGGCCTGACGCGCAACGCGACTCCGGCCGACTGGCTCCGGGCAAACTCCATACCCAGCATTTGGCCGGTCGAGGGGCCCATTACAGGATCGTTCGGCGAACGCACTGACCCCTTTAATGGGGAAGGCGCTTTCCATTGCGGGGTGGATATTTCGTCTTCTGTGGGTCAACCGGTGATCGCTCCGGCGGACGGCATTGTCGAGTATGCCGATTTTATGAGCGGATACGGCCGCGCGGTGATTCTTGACCACGGGCACAGCGTGAGCACACGCTATGGACATCTGGCGAGCTTTGCAGTGATCTCCGGACAGC
The DNA here is from genome assembly GCA_963700175.1 of Terriglobales bacterium. Lineage (GTDB taxonomy): Bacteria > Acidobacteriota > Terriglobia > Terriglobales > Acidobacteriaceae > DASVWZ01. The sequence continues at coordinate 612,096 of CAVOWN010000015.1, read as the reverse complement.
AGGTGCACCGTGGCGATACCATCGGTTACGTTGGCCTTAGCGGTCGCAGCACAGGTCCTCATCTTCACTACGAAGTTCGTATCAACGACACCCCGGTCAATCCTAAGAAATATCTGCGGCTCACCATGGCGCACGCCGGCGGCTTCGCCGCGGGAAGCTAAAAGAGCTTTCGGCTCTTAGCTTTCAGCTTTCAGCTAAAAACCGCAGCAGTCTTTGGCTACGAGGTTCACGCGCTGAGAGCTAAGAGCTTCAGAGTTAAGAGCTGACAGCTTCTTCCTACTGCCTTAACCCCATCCAGCGCTCTGAGATCACGATCGAATTCCCCGGATTTTGGGGGTCGTAACGGACCGACGTTGGCAGTCCGAGACGGCAGGAGTGCAGGTTGATCAACTGTCGCAGGTAGGTCACGTCCTGCGAAGCTTCGTAGGAGACTCCCGCGACGTCGTATTGGAAGATCAGCATGGTGGCGGGCTTGTGGCCGTTGAGCTGAATTTCCTGGACATCGATCACGGTGCCGTCGGTGATGCGTCCGACCTGATCGAGCCAAACTCGACGCTGGCCTTCGACCTCGGCTGCCGTCTTGGGCTTGCGACGCAACAGTAGGTACGCGAGCAGCGCCACACCCGACCCGCCCAGTAACAACGTATACAACCGATAAGAATTCATGAACCTGCGAAGACCATTCGCCACAGACTGGCGGCTCTAATGACAGAATAAGGCGGAATCGCTTCTGGCGGAAGAGGCTAGAAGGTTACGAAGGTGGAATGGCAACTTGAAACATGTTTTCGATGAACTTGGCTCGTTCAAGCTGCCGCAGATCGTGGGCGACCCGCAACGAAAGCGGAATGCAAACCTGATTCCGATTTCCCTTTCTATATATAACGCGGAAGGCTCACCCATTCGCGTTCGTTGCGAATGAGTGGGGCCGATGTGCCCCTTGTTTCGCTCGAAACCGCTTAGGGCTCTCGTTCTTAGAATGTTGTACCAAACAGTACCTCCGATCTTTCTTTGTTGTTGGGAAGGAACGGTTCTTGTTAGTGTCCAAGCAGAGGCGGCAGTGTTCTTGCGGACTATGGCTGTCGTTGTGCTCACGTTCTTCTCGCGGCAGGCTCTCGGGCTGCAATACGTGCTAACTGCGCCCACCGGAAACCAGACGGTCACTCAGCCTCAGGCTTCGACCCTGAACGTAAATTCGCTGAACAACGTGATCAACGCTGCTCAGTTGAACTGGTCGCAGCCCGTCTCGGTCGGTGCAGGTGGTACAAGCGTGACACTCAACCCGTGCCCTCTAGGCGTCAATGGATCAAACCCTAACTATTACATATATCTGAGCGGGGGCAGCAATCCCGGGAGACGCCGAAGGTCACCGGTGGAACCTGCGTTAGCGGTACCAGCGGAGGCGGGACTCTGACTTTCGCCGCGACGACCTATTCTCATACCACTGCGGGCTCCGCCTCGGGCGGATTGCAGGAGGCCGTCACTTATGCCCAGCAGGCCCAAACCGGAACCAACGATCCAATGGGTGGAAGGGTAGTCGTTCCACCCGGTTACACGCTAAACATGTACGCTACCGCAGACATCCAAGCGTCAAGCATAGTCGTAGATTTCAGCGGGTCCATTGCCGCTTGCTACATGACCGCTAGTTCCTCTCCGTATCCTTCCTGTATCTTTGTCGGCGACCCCGCAAACGAAAATACTTACTCGGACGTAACTGTTCTCAACTTCAAGTGTCAGCCGCAATCAAGCAATCGAGGAGCATGTCTCGAAGATAAAGCTCAACGGACTCGAATCGTTGGGCTTACAGCGGCTGCACCCCCCTCCGTATCAGGCTATTATTTTGGCCAGCTAGTACTTCTCGATGATGACGAATCGGCGCTAATCGACGGTCTCGACGCGAATACGGGAGGAGGCCAATGGGCAAGCTGCACGGCTGCGTTCTGCTCGACGGTCATCGTGGGCGCGAATAACGGCAACTCGGACGCGCCAGCAGTCTGGATCAAGAACTCTGTCATTGACGCTGAGTGCAACGCCAACGGCGTCGATTTTGGCATTGGCGGGTTCGGCAACACGGTTAAAATTTCCGACAGTATTGTTCAGGCATATCCGCAGTTCGGCATCCGCTATATGCCGTACTATCCCGGCCTTGGTCTCAACTTGGATAATGTTTATGAGGAAGTCGGGAATTGTACGAACCCGCTTTATCCCAGCCTTCAGTCACAGGCCGGGGTAATCTCCCTCGGGGCCGTCGTGCACAGCTCCAATAGCACGGCTGGCGCTGGAAATTTCCCGGATTTTGCCGGCGGCGCGGTGGGAAAATATCTCTATTGGATCGTCGGCCACGAGACGAGCGGCAGCTCGCAGATCTACACGCCCCCGTTGCTGGCCGGCTGGGTCGGCACCGCAACCGTTGGCCCGACCACGATCTACTGGCCGCAGATGTGCCAGCTCGCAACGACCTGCACTACTATCTCGTATGACGTCCTTCGTACCTCGGGAGCGATTAACGACAGCATGGTCGTGCCGAGCGGTACGCTACCGGGCGGCGCCGGCAACAACGGGTACATTTGGCAAAACATTTCCGGAAGCTGCTCGAACGGCGTCTGTCAGGCGGCGGAGAACTTCGGAAACACTTTGGGCTACACCGTTCCGGCGTCGACTTGGCGGGATGCTTTGGCTTACTGGCCGGGTGGCTTCGTGCTCACAAGCCAGAAGGAAAACGAGGGTTGGCAGTACGGCGCTCGTTTATACACAGACGTCCTTCCCGTCAACGGAACGCCCTTCATCTCCAGCATAGCGCCGATCGTGCCTACTGTTTACGCGCAAGATTGCAGCGGCGGGCCGACCATCGGAAGCCCGATATGGTTCTCGTGCCTGGCAGCCGACCCGGTGGGCGGAGACAGCCAGAACAACGGACCGATGGTGCTGCAGAATGGGGTCCCAAATGTAGGATTCACCCTATATCCGCGTCCGATGGGACGCATTGTTCTTGAGGGCACTGGCCCTGCTCAGCAACAAGATTTCATTACCTTCGGTGATTCCGTTAACGGGGCCACACTGTTTTCCCAGCCCGGACTAAGGCCAAGCGCTCAACTGGCAGACTGTGCGATCGCTGGCGATGGCAACGGAACGACCGGCTATGGGGGGTTAGCTTTGCGTTGTGCGAACACTGTCTCAAGCTATATCGACCATCTTCCCGATGGAGCGAACTGGCTAGAGCAACTAGCTGCGAACGCCAAGAAATTCACAGTACCCCTCGTGCTTTCAAATGGTCCCCAAACCCCGACTAATCCCACCTATACCCTCTCCCCGATTACGCCTGCGGCCTCCCGAACTCTCTCGATTGCAGATCCCGGCGGGAGCGCAACGCTCGGTCTCTCGCTCGGAAGCACAACCATCACTTTCCCGGCGATGACTGCCGTGAACGCTGGGTCGTGCAACACCGCCTACACCGGAACAATCAGCTCGGTATCAACATTCAACGCCCTGATCGTTACCCCGCAGAGCTCGTTGAGCACGGCAGGGTTTAAAGGCATGGCGGTCGACGCCTACGTGAGTAATCCAACTGCCGGCACAGTGACCTTAGAAGTATGCAACGCGGGCGCGTCGTCAACCACCACGGCATTCGCGGTGGTGTTCAATTTGAAGGTGTTTTAAGACCTGGCATCAAAGACACCGCCGATTGGCGGTTAGGGGAAATTATGATTCGCGTAACTCTGTTGGTCTTCTTGCTGAGGGTAAGCCTTCCGGCATTCGCTGCCGGTTCGGGCCGCACTGCACAACCGTCGGGTTCGGTCTTTGAAGCCTTGGGTCCGAACGCCGATTGGTCACAGCGTGGTGAACTGACCGCCTCTAACGGCACCAGCACCGACTACTTCGGACTTGCCGTGGCCATCGATGGAAACACTGTTGTAGTTGGGGCGACAGGAGCTCAGGTTGGCTCCAACGCGAACCAGGGCGCGGCCTATGTGTTCGTCAAGCCTGACCGGGGCTGGGGAAGCATGACCCAGGTCGCCATCCTGACTGCCTCGGACGGAAAAACTGGGGACCGCCTCGGCGTGTCAGTGGCCATCAGCGGAGACACCATAGCGGTTGGCGGGTCCGCAGGAGGCTATCTTTTCCAGAAACCGAAGGCGGGCTGGAAAAATAGGCATGAGGTGGTCAAATTGTATTGTGGTCCCCTGGTAGCGATCAGTGGCGACACGGTCGCATGCGGAAACGCCGTGTACGTCAAACCCGGGACCGGCTGGAGATCAGTTAAGACCTACGAAGCGCTGCTCGAAGCAACGGATCCTGGCAATATCTTCTTTTCTCTCGCCGTCGGTCACGATGTGGTTGTGGCCGGGGCGAACGAATACAACAACCAGCAAGGGGCGGTGTACCTGTTCGTGAAGCCCAAGCCGGGATGGGGCATGACCAATGTTCGAAGAATCCAGACGCAAACGGCAAAGCTGACCGCTTCCGACGGGGCCGCAAACGACTACTTTGGATGGTCGGTGGCGATCCATGGAGACGCGATAGCAGTGGGCGCACCCTACCACACTGCGAATGGATGTCTGGGCTGCGGCGCATCGTACGTATTTGTCAAACCGGCGGATGGCTGGATCGACATGACGCAAACGGCGGAACTGACCGACGGACACCTTCAGGGCTCAGCCAATTTCGGTTATTCAGTTGCGATCCAGGGTCGGCACCTGGTAGTTGGCAACAATAACGGGGACAACGGAAACAACCACCTCGGCTCGGCTTATCTATTCATCGAACCGTCGGACGGGTGGACGAACACGCGGGTCCCGATGCCACGCTCACCGCATCCGATGGCGAAACATTCGATAACTTCGGTATCTCAGCTGCCATCAGCGGCAAGACCATTGTGATCGGCTCCGACAGGTCAAACATTAACTTGACTGGCGCTGCCTACGTGTTTGGTCCGTAGCCCTACTCTCTGGCTACTTTTGATGCGCCACCCACAAGGAACAAAGGCTGGGGCGAGCTGCCATCCCGAGATGACGGCACCATTCGAAAAGAAAATGACTAAGCGCGGCTCTTCTTGGTGGCAGCGGCGGCCATGGCTCCAGCTTTCTCCCAGGGACGCTTGGGGCGGTCGGCAGCTGGCTTATCGCGGTCTTTAATACGGTCATACTGATACGACTCGCTGACGGTTCCCAGTGATTCGTTGTAAAGGCTGGGCAGACCGAGGGCTTCTTTGAGCTCTTCGGAAAATTGTTGCAAAGCTTTTAAGTGGTCGGCCGTGGCCGCGACCTCGGTCTTCGCAGTTTTCAGTACTTGCTGATATCCCTTGTTTACCAGCTTGGAGATCTCGCCTCCAATCAAATATCCGGGATACGCAAAAATCTTTACCCCATCGTCGCCGTCTTTCTGAATGGCGGCCGAAACGTTGTATTTCTTAAGAAACACCCGGCCCGGCGTTCCGGGCGCTTCAATCAAATCAAAACCGTGTTCCCGCAGCCAGCTTACCGCTTCCTCATAAGTCCGTTGTTCGACTTTGGTTGACATTCGGTCCTTTATCTAATGCAAAGTTAGATGCGTCAATCTTTAAAACGACGGAAGCATCCGTGGAACTAATCCGTCCTTCTTATAATCTAACTACCCACAGTTTGCGGTGTGTTTTACCGTATGTTCCCGTTACGACGGTCACGCCGCGACAGTTTGATTCAATGCGTTCCCTCAACTCCGAAATCGACGCAAGTCCCGCTTTCCCCGGCAGATGCAGCCGACCACGACCGTCGTAAACCGCCCCAATCCGCGCCGCCGTCTCTAGGTCAGCCGAACCTGGGGCGCATCGGAAATACTCCGCTCATTCGTCTGTCCCGCGTGGCCGCCGACCTTCCGCATGTTGAAATTCTCGGCAAAGCCGAATGGCTCAATCCCGGAGGCTCGGTCAAAGATCGTGCCGCCTCGAACATCGTGGCCCAAGCGCGAGCGCAGGGCAAGTTAACATCCGGTAAAATTCTGCTGGATTCCACCAGCGGAAATACAGGCATTGCCTATGCCATGATCGGCGCCGCGCAAAATTTTCCGGTCACGCTGTGCATGCCGGAAAACGTTTCGATCGAGCGCAAACGCATTCTGCAAGCCTACGGTGCGAACATCATTTATACCGATCCGGCTGACGGCTCCGATGGCGCCATCCGCGTCGCGCGCGAGCTTGCCGCCAAACATCCCGACCTTTATTTCTACGCCGACCAGTATTCGAACCATGCCAACTGGCAAGCTCATTACCATGGCACAGCCAACGAAATCTGGCAACAGACGGAAGGTCGTATCACGCATTTCGTATCGATGCTGGGCACCAGTGGCACCTTCATGGGAACAACCCGGCGGCTGAAAGAATTGAATCCGCGAGTGCGCTGCATTTCGCTGCAACCGGATTCGGCGTTTCACGGAATCGAAGGCGCCAAGTACATGCCGACGGCAATCGTGCCCAAGATTTATGACCCCTCGCTGGCCGACGAGAACATTGAAATCTCAACCGAAGAATCCTACGTCATGGTCAAGCGTCTGGCGCGCGAAGAGGGCCTGCTGGTCGGCATTTCAGCGGCTGCGGCGGTGGTGGGATGCCTGCAGATCGCTCGGCGAATAGATAAGAACGAGCCGGCGGTGATTGTGACCATTCTCTGCGACTCAGGCGATAAATATTTGAGCGAGAGATTCTGGCAGGAGTAGAAACGGCGTTACCACAGGGAGCACAGAGGGCCACAGGGGAAGGCAGTCGACATTCGATCTATGCTGAGAATGAAGCAGCGCGATTTTGACGCGATTCGCCAGCACGGTGAGGAGACTTATCCGCATGAGTGCTGTGGCGTGCTGCTGGGCCGGATGGATGGCGATGTGCGCATCGTGGCATCCGCTGCGCGTTGCGGAAACACGCGGACAGACTCGCCGCAAAACCGCTACAGCATCGATCCGCGTGAGCTGGTTAGGATTCAGCGCGAAGGTCGGGGGCGTGGGGAAGACATCGTCGGCTTTTACCATTCGCATCCCGACCATCCGGCGCAGTGGTCGTCGACCGATCTGGCGGAGGCGCATTGGTTCGGCTGCTCATATGTGATCGCCAGCGTGGAAAAGGGCAAGGCACTGGTAACCAATTCGTTCGAATTGACCGGGAGCGATGAGAGTGACAAGAAATTTGCGGACGAAAGGATCGAGGTGGCTGTCGCTACGTAAGCGCACATGTCGCGTCAGTTCGGCGACATGACTGTCCATGTCACATACAAGCTGAATCCCTTGCTCAGCCTGCCGCATCTCCTTTACATGAAGATTCAAATTCCCACACCACTTCGGCAATACGCGGGAAAGCAGGCTACCGTCGAGGTGATAGCTGGCTCAGTTTCCGAGGCCCTTTCCAGTCTGATTTCGAAACATCCTGAGTTGAAGAGGCATCTCTACGCGGAGGACGGCAAACTGCGTTCATTTGTGAATGTTTATGTGAACGACGAAGATGTCCGTTACCTGCAAAAAGAGGCCACTGCGGTGAACGACAGTGATATTATCTCGATAGTGCCTTCGATTGCTGGAGGCCGTTGAGCTTATGCATCGCCAACTCACAGAACATCGAATGTACACGTACAGCGCCCGCTGTTGTCGAATGTTCTGTTGCTAGTCGCCGGACACGAATCCAGCCGCAAACAAATTCCAAAAGAGGCAACTATGGCTACCATTACCGAAGCGAAACCCGAAGCCGCACCGTTAAACAACGACGAAATCCTGCGCTACTCGCGGCACCTGATCATGCCCGAGGTCGGCATGGAAGGCCAGCAGAAGCTCAAGGCGGCGCGCGTGTTGTGCATCGGTACCGGTGGGTTGGGGTCTCCACTGGCTTTGTATCTCACAGCGGCGGGCGTGGGAACACTTGGGCTGGTCGATTTTGACGTGGTGGACTATACGAATTTGCAGCGGCAGATCATCCACTCGACCGCCGACGTTGGCCGCAAGAAGCTGGATTCCGCCGCCGACAAGCTGACGGCCATCAATCCCTTCGTTAATATTCGCAAGTTTGAAACCCGGCTCACCAGCGCCAATGCGCTCGAACTTTTTCGCGACTTCGACATCATCGCTGATGGAACAGATAACTTTCCCACTCGCTACCTGGTAAACGATGCTTGCGTGCTCACCGGCAAGCCGAACGTGTACGGTTCGATTTTTCGCTTTGAAGGGCAAGCCAGTGTCTTCGCGACAGAAGACGGTCCCTGTTATCGCTGTCTCTATCCCGAGCCACCACCACCGGGATTAGTTCCGTCCTGCGCCGAAGGTGGAGTGCTCGGCATTCTGCCCGGATTAGTGGGCGTGATTCAGGCGACAGAGGTCATCAAGCTCATCCTCGGCGCGGGTGATCCACTCATCGGACGGCTGCTGCTCGTCGACGCGCTGGGCATGAAGTTTCGCGAGTTGAAGTTGCGTAAGAATCCGGATTGCCCGGTGTGCGGGACGCACCGCACCATCACAAAACTGATAGACTACAACGAGTTTTGTGGAATTCGTGGTGAGGAGAAGCCCGTGGCAGCAGGTGTTCCGGAGATTAGTGTAGAGGACTTCAAGCGTCGTCTCGATGCCGGCGACAAACTTTTTGTGCTCGACGTGCGCGAGCCGCACGAATACCAGATCTGCAATCTTGGCGGATATCTGATTCCGCTGAACGATTTGCCGAAACGCGTCAATGAGCTCGATTCCAGCGCCGAGATCGTCGCCCACTGCAAGATGGGCGGACGTAGCGCCAAGGCTGTTCAGTTCCTGCAGCAGGCGGGATTCACCAAGATCCACAACCTGACCGGCGGCATCACGGCCTGGGCTGAGCGCATCGACCCGAAAGTGCCGAAGTACTAGGGACAGTTTCGGGTTGTTAGATTCCGAGTTTCAAGTTGGGGGAGTGCGGGTCAAGGCTCCCCGTTTTCCTGATGGGATCCTTCAAGTCGTTCAACCTTTTGCCCTGCCTCGCCACTGTGATCAGATTCCTTGATTTTCGAGCTCAGAGCGGGTAATCTTCTACGTCCTCCTTCCCCTGACATTTTCAATTGGAGGCGTCATGCCATATTCGTCGCGCTTTGTGCGCATTTCAGTAGCAGTGTGTCTATTTGCAGGAGCAGCGTTGGCGGTTGAAAACGCGGCCCAAGCTCCTAACTCCGATCCCACGTACCAGCAGTTGCGCCACATTGGACTGAGCGGCGAAGCCGTGTCGGTCAAAGACCTCACTTTGAAGCGCGACGCCGCAACCTTCCATTTGCAATCCGGAACCGTCTGTTTCTTGTCGCCAGTACAGGGAAAAGTCACAGGAGCGGTGTTCGTCGGTGAAGGGAATATGGTCCTGGAGCCGCCGATCGCGGCTGAGCGCCAAAGCCTCAAACTGCTCACGCGCTCGGATGAATTTGTCGAGAAATATGATCACCTCGTGCTTCGGTTCAGCGACGCAACCGACAGCGAAATCAAGAAAGCAGGGACCCCTGCCGCTGGAGGATGCGACCCTGGCCTACTGAAGGACACACAGGACACATTGCGGCATAATCGCGAGTTGAGATTCAACTTGGACGCCCGCATCCTGCAAGATGTGTTCGGCTCGGAGCCAGGCAGCCTCTTTGTAGCCTTCGTGCGCGGCAAGCAATACGACGACAAAGAGATTTTCGCAATTGACCCCCATGGCGCGCCACCCTTCCTCTCGCCTCCCGTCGATGCACGCAACGTCCCTACATTGGTAATGCCATCGGTTGCTCCAGAGGAGGTCGAATTTCTGACCTACGACGAAAACAAGGTTGGGATGTGGACAGCGTTTCATCTGCGGGACGAGTACAAGAACCGCACGGCCCTGGGTTCCCAGAACAACGCTGTCGTCCATATCGAACATCAGCAGTTGGAAACAACCATTGAGAAGAGCTCAAACCTGATCGGCAAGGCGACCACGACGTTCGTATCCCAGGTAGATGGGCTGAGGGTTGTGCCTTTCGATCTTTATCACAAGCTGCGAGTGCAAAGTGTGACCACGGACAGTGGACAAGCTCTCTCTTTTATTCAGGAAGACAAAGACAACGATTCTGAGTATTTCAGCGTGATTCTGTCGAAGCCGCTGGGTCTGGGAGAGAGATTCACAGTAGTGTCCACCTATAACGGCAAGGAGACTGTGTTCAGCGAAGGCTTTGGCAATTACTACCTCGATCCGGGCGCACGAGGAAGCTGGTACCCGTCGAGCGTCGGTTCCGGATTTGGTAACTACAGCTCTTACGACATGACCTTCAGAATTCCAAAGGGAATGAAGATCGCAGCAACGGGAACTCTAGTAAGCGAAAAAAATGAAGGCGACCAGTCTGTCACTGTGTGGAAGAGCGAGGTCCCTCAAGCAGTGGCGGGTTTCAACTTTGGAAAATTCAAAATGGTAGAAGCGAAGATGACCCAGCCGGAGTATCTGGTGCAGTCATATGCGAATGAAGAACCTCCGGACTGGGTCCGCGCTATACGCCATGAAGCAGAGGGCAATCCTTTGAACTATGACAGGACGGCCATGGGCTTGGCCATCCAACCCGAGGTCGCCGTGGGCAACATGGGAACCACCGGGCTGGAAAAGAAAGCCATGGCCGACGGAGAGTCATCCATCCAGTTGTTCACTGACTATTTCGGCCCAATCCCTTACAAACGGCTCGCCATGACCCAGCAGAGCGCGTGCAACTTTGGACAGTCTTGGCCCACATTGGTTTATTTGCCGCTTTGTTCATATTTTGATTCGAATATCCGCAACCAGCTCGGGATCGAATGGGGGACCCGGGGATACTGGAAGACTGTAGCGCCCCATGAAGTGGCACATCAGTGGTGGGGACACGAAGTGGGATTTAATTCTTACCGTGACCAGTGGATGAGTGAGGGCTTTGCGGATATGTCGGCCTCCCTTTTCATCCAGATGGTCGAGAAGAATCCGAAAAAGTTCATCGAATTCTGGGACGATGAGCGATGGATGCTGACGCAGAAGGACAAAGAGGGCTTTCGCGCCATCGATGCCGGCCCGCTGACGATGGGATATCGGCTGAACAATACTCGCACCGGTTACAACGTCACTCGTTCGCTGATCTACCCAAAGGGCGCCTACATTCTGCACATGGTTCGCATGATGATGTGGGACCGCCAGACCGGCGACCAGAATTTCAAGGCGACCATGCAGGACTTCGTCAAGACTTACGCCGGACGTGCCGCTACCACCGAGGACTTCAAGGCGATGGTGGAAAAGCACCAGACGCCGGAAATGGCCGCTCTCGGGGGCGGGAAGATGGATTGGTTTTTCGATGAATACGTGTACGGTACGGCCCTGCCGACCTACAAATTTGAGCCGTCCTTCGACAAGGATGCCAACGGAGATGTGGTGATGAGCTTTAAGCTCACCCAGTCAGGCGTCGATCGGAACTTTCGAATGCTTGTACCGATCTACCTGGAGATGGCAGATGGGCGCATGCTGCCGCTCGGTAGAGCGCGCTTGATCGGCAATACGTCGATCGAACAGAAAGTGCCGCTTCGGGGAGTCAAAGACAAACCCAGAAACGCGACCGTCAATTATTTCGACGACGTACTCGCATCAGGCAATTGAACGGTCCCGCGCAATAAAATCGGGGAGCGATCTTTTGCTCCCCGCTCGTTTGTGGAGAGACTCTTACTTGTTTCCGCCAGCGTCAGCGGATTCCTGGCCAATTGCGATGGCAAACTTCTTGCCGGCCATCTGGATCTGGCTAAGCTGATGCGAACCGTCGGGGCCGCTCTTTAGGACTGCGGTGTCACGCGTGGCCGCCTGATTGACATCGACCAAGCGGGCAGGAGTGGTAGCCACAACTTTGTTTCCCTTCAAGATGCTCAACTCGACGTTGGGACCAGTGCCGTCCCACTTGATGGAATAGTCGCCGGGTTTTACCTGTTGGCCGGCGATGGTCACGGTGTCCAGAAATTGGATCGACCCCTTGTTGGATGCGAAAGCGCTCGTTGCCAGCAGCACTGCCAGCCCTAACAGCAAGCCCTTGAAACCGTTTGAAACCTTCATGGAATTCCTTTTCTTTCCCGAAACCGTCGGGAAGCGGCTGTGGGCGGCTTGGACTTGGTTTCACGAATAACTTGCGCTTCTCCGTGAAAGCTCTACAATGCTGCCTCGGGGTTAAGGCGAAAGGCGTCAGGCCACACAGCCGCACGCTTCGGCACGAAGGACCGGACTCACCTGGGCCGCCAAACCGAAAGTGGGCCAGTCCCTTTAACCCTGAAATTTTCCCCAAGCCGGGCGGACTGTCGAGTCGCCCGGCTTTGCGCAACCGGTGAAGATACGGTGCGCCCGCTCTAAAAGTTCCCTGACTTTGTCACCGTGTTCACAGAATTGGACGCGGTACTCCACGCACCGTTAGCAATCGCCATGGAACACACAACCGCAGTGTTAATTGTTGTGCGCGGACAAAAACGCTGCGGTGAGAGGCCGCCCTTCTTTATCATCACGTGCTCTTGGATATGCGGAGCGAGACGGGGATGTAATTGCAAAGAAGGCGGATACCAGGTTTGAACCAAAATCTCCACGCCGTCGGCTACTCACCCTCCACCTAAACGACTGATGAGAATAGCCTTCATGCCGAATAGAAGGCTGGCGCTATGAAGTGATGAGCGCCCACGCGGTTTGACACCTCACAATACCCTGTGACCACCGTAATCTTCGGGCTATGGTCTGCGGTATATACTTCAGCCTAGCGTTCTTTTCAGATGCTTTTTGGTTTCAAGACAAGATTGGCGGAGCGCAGCTTCCTTAATATTTCATTCATAAGCTCCGAATAGTTTGGTGCTGACGTTTAAGAAGTGCCGATTTATATAAGGGACTCAACCCTGTCTACCGTTCGATGGTGAGTCTCCAGGAAGGTCGATCACGTGGACTTAATACTGATTCGGTTTTTATTTGTTCTATTTGTAGCTGCGACATGCTTCCTGCTGCAACCCTTTAATCTGAACCCGCCACTGGTGGATGCTGGCGTAGGCGCTCTTTTGGGCGTCGCCATCGTGATCTTCGAATGGCGACTGCGCCTGATGAGCCTGAAACGGCTGATCGGAGCTGCCATTGGAAGCGTGCTGGGAATTTTCGGCGCGTATCTGTTCGCCCTGGTCATCCGCAACAGCATTCCCGAAGGCCACACCCAGAGCTTTCTGCAACTGATGGTGATGTTTCTGATGGCGTATGTCGGCCTGATCGTGGGTGCGAACAAGGGTGACTTGCTGAATCTGGCGGCCCTCGGCGGAATTTTCGGGGGCGATAAGCAGTCGAAGAAAAGCTACAAAATTTTGGATACCAGCGTCATCATCGACGGCCGGATTGCCGACATCGCCGAGACCGGCTTTCTGGATGGCATCGTCGTCATACCTCAGTTCGTTCTGCGCGAACTTCAACTGGTCGCCGATTCAGCGGATTCGCTTAAGCGCAATCGCGGCCGCCGCGGCCTCGACATTTTGCAGCGTCTGCAAAAGGGCGCCTGTGTGACCATTCAGATCGTCGAAGACGACTTTCCCGCCGTTCGCGAAGTCGATCTGAAGCTGATTGAATTGGCCAAGGTCTACGAAGGAAAAATCATCACCAACGATTTCAACTTGAACAAAGTCGCGCAACTCCAGGGAGTCGAAGTGCTGAACATCAACGAACTGGCGAATTCGCTAAAGCCAATCGTGCTGCCGGGCGAGATCATGAAGGTGTTCATCCTGAAAGAAGGAAAGGAATATAACCAGGGAGTCGCTTACCTGGACGACGGCACCATGGTGGTGGTGGATAATGCTCGGAAAATGATCGGAAAAACCATCGATATTTCCGTGACGTCGGTGCTGCAAACCACCGCCGGAAAAATGATCTTTGGAAAGTGGGACGAGCGGGGGATTGGCACACAGCGAACTGAGTCGCGACCGGTGAGCGCTGCCACTACTGCCGCCATTCCTGTACCTGAGATCAAGAAGCCAACCCTGCCCGTGCTGACCGAGCGGCCAGTCGTCGAGTAGACTGCCCAGCAAGCGGCAAGGAATAATTCTCTGCGAAGGGAAACTCGCCGACGGACAGCGCCCGAGAGAATACGTGAAGAAGAAACGCTTCTTTTGGTCAATACTGGCAGGGCCCAGCGCCTTCAGATTCCACAGACAGCGCTTCAGCTTTGCCGGAGCTAAAATCCACATCTACCAAGCTCTCGACGGACGCATTTCGCTCTACTACGGCGACATTGGCCTGCAACGCACCCTGGCTTCGCCAAGGTGACTAAATCACGTTGCTACAACTGTAGGCCGAATTTCTCTATTCAAGATGCCGCCCTTCGCAGTATGCTTTCTCCCCGGAGATTTCAGCCGCCAAAGCAACCGGACATCGCCAATCCAGGAAAGAGAGGACCTCCTCCCATGGCTCGTCGTTCAAAAAGTCTCTCAGTTCTTGCTATAGCTTTCTTAATCATTTTGCTCGCTCTCGCTGCACCGGCCTCAGCCGCGTCGCGATACAAAATCGGTTCCAGCAACACCGTGGATGCTGACCCATACGTGTCCCGCCCCAGCACCACTCCGTGCATCGTCCAATTGTTCAGCAACGTGGCGTTCGAGAATTTCAATCCTTACGACTTCCAGTTCACGCCGCCGGCCAACTGTCCCGCCCCGTGGCAAAAGGTCGTCTTCACAGCTGACATTTCCGTCACCAAGGGAATCCAGTACGACCGCACCGCCAACTTCTGGATCGGCGGCGCCAACATCTACTTCGGCACCACCGCTGAACCCTCGCCCAACCTCAGTCCGAAATGGCATGTTGAAACCGACCTCACCGACTACAGTCCGCTATTCACCATCTCGCAAGATGGCCAGGCCGACATCGGCAATCTGGTCAACTCGCAATACACCGGCATCATTTACGCGACTGCCAACCTGTATTTTTATCCGATCGATCCCCAGGAACAGGCGCCGAATCCTTTCGATCAGGTTCTCCCGATGTCCGCCGGATCCGATGGTGGCACCGTCGCCCTGACCGACGGAGCCAGTCAACTTTCGCAGACCTTCAACCTGCCAACCAATGTCGTCAGTGCGTACCTCGACGTCTTCGCGCAAAGCCAGAACGACGACGAATTCTGGTACACCTGCGTTCCCAACGATGTGAGCGGAGAACTCCAGAGTTGCGGCAACACGGCGTTTCGTGAAGGCGAAGTCACCATCGACGGTCAGCCCGCGGGAGTCGCGCCGATTTATCCATGGATCTTCACTGGAGGCATCGATCCTTATTTGTGGTTCCCGCTACCCGGCGTTCAAACCCTGAACTTCATTCCTTATCGCGTGAATCTAACTCCATTTGCCGGCGTCCTCAGCAACGGCCAGCCCCATACTGTTGCGCTCAGCGTCTACAACTCCGACGATTATTTCTCCGCAACCGCTACCCTCCTGCTGCACTTGGATAGCAAATCCAATACCGTCACCGGAGCTCTCACCCAGGACACGTTGACGGCCAATCCGAATCCGCAGATTCAGGAAAACCTAAAAACGAATAACGGCAACATCACCGGCACGGTGTCCGTGAATTCGGACCGCCAGTTCACCATTGCCGGATATGTCGTCTCCAGCGCCGGGACGGTTCAAACTTCGGTGACGCAGAATGTTAACTTCTCTAGCCTGCAAGGCTTCAAAGTCACCAGTTCGGAGTTCATCCAGAACATCGCGCAGACCAACGCGGTCACCTCCCTGACCACCACAACCAATGGCAGCAACTCGCGCCAGACCTACGACGAAATTACTTATCCGCTCAACCTCGACATTCACGAAGTAGTGAATTCCAATGGCACCATCAACCTGCGGACAACCAGCCAACAGCAAGACCGCGCCGACGGCAATGTGCAGGTCAATGGTGTGCAGGTCAATTCGTTCAGCCGTGCCAACCAGGTTTCGCCAACCGACACTCTACTGCTGACCTCTTCCGGCCAGATTATCAGCCACTCCGGACAGAAGAGCTCCCAGCATTACGTCTTGTTCAATTCCAATGGAAACTGCTACGACCGCACATTGCAGGCGGCAAACAATAAACTCACCGCCGCGACTCGCGGCTGCAACAAGTAAGTAGGACAGCGGGTGCCCCGCTCCAGTGCTGCAAGTTGCGCTGGAGTGGGGAATTCAAATTTGGAGTGAAATGTGCTGAAAGAATCCCGGAGACCGGTTACGCTGCTGCCCGCAGCGCCCGCGGACGATCGGCGGGAGCGCTCAACCTTCCCTTGAATCGCAAGAACCATTCTTCGAAATACTTTCTCGACAGCACGGCAATTCCCGTCGCGATGCTGCCTGCAATCGCGAAGCGCAAACAGATGAGCACAAAACTGCTTCGCACCACCGTTGCCGGCCCCAGTAAATGGTCCGCAAAATCGAAAGCCAGCATTTGAATCAAGTAAAGCCCATAGCTGATCCCTCCAAAGAACTGGAGGGCCGGTCGCCGCACCATCCATTTCAGAGGGCTCGTGCCCACGATGAGCGTCGCTCCCAAAGCTCCGGCGAAAAACAAATTCAACGCCGTCGGCCGCAAAGTGCCACCCAGAAAAGTTCGTCCCAGCAATATTCCAAACGGAGCGCCGAATGCCAGCATTGCTACGCCCGCAGTCATGCAAACAATTGCCGCCTGCTTCATCCGCCTTCGATCAGCCAGCCAGCCGCGGCTGAACAGGCCCAGCAAAGCGCCCATCGCCAATCCGTCAGCTACCAACCACGTATAGCCTGCCCCGTATTCGTAGCCTCGCAAATAGGCGACCGCCCGAAGCGCTGGACAAATCAGAACCATTGCAAGCGCGCACCAGGCGACGGCTCGCCGCGATAAAGAGCGCACAACCACTGGCCATACAAAATAAAAATGTTCCTCTACCGCAAGCGACCACAGCGCACCATATCGCATGGCGACTCCGAATAGGTTGGTCACGTTGGCCAGGTAAATGCCGCTCAGTCCAACGAATTGCCACCCAATCTGCCGCTCCCCCAACCATCCTGTTTTCGGCAAGACCAACAGCAGCAGCAGAAGCGCGTAGTAGGCTGGCAGATATGCGCAATGCCCGCCGCATATAGAACTTACGGTAGTACTCCGGCTTGCTCCGACTGTCGATTAAGATTCCCGTAATTAGAAAGCCGGACAACACGAAAAACAGATTGACACCCATCCAGCCTCCAGCGGTCGCGACCACGAATATGTGTGCCAACCGGGGTAGTGGCGCCGTGAAGAAGAGGAATCCAAACCCATGGAAGAACAGGACCAGCAGAATCGCGACTCCCCGTAGTGAGTCGAGCTCCGGCATCTGGGGCCGGATAAGCTTCTCCTGAAATTCCTCCACGATTTTGCTTATCTCCCATGGTGACTATCCCGTCGCCTTTTGGGTCGAACAAGTATCAAACCGGGTGCAGGGGCTGCCCTAGCCTCAGGAGCTTGCCCTGAGTTGGGGTCGAAGGCCCAGCCCAGCAAAGCAAGAGAAGCAATCCAATCTGATCGGCTAGAATCGAGCTGCTCTCCGAATCTCGTTGAGCAGTATGAGCATACCTGCACCCCCGGACACTAAGCCCGTAGCTTCGCAAGGAATCGCCTGCTCGTCCGCATGGCTTCTCCTCCTATGCGTTGTGCTCGCCTCGATCTGTGTCATTCAGGTCTGGTATCGGCAGGCCACTCTGCCATATCAAGTCGATTACGGCGAAGGCCTGATGCTGGAAGGCGCGCTCCGCATCCGACAAGGCCAGCCTTTGTATCCTGTTCCCTCGGGATTGCCCGTCGTGCTCCACGACTTCGGTCCCGTGGCGTACGCCGTTACGTCGCTCACGTTGCCGCCGCGGGGCACGTCGTTTCTTGGCGGCAGAGTGCTCATGCTGCTTTGTGCCCTCTGTATCTCGGCGCTCCTGTTCATCATTCTGAAGAGGTCCACGCGCTCGGTCCCCATCGCATTGACCTTTGGAGTCGCACTCCTGACGGTTCCGATTTTCTGTTTCTGGCTGGATCTTCTGCGGGCCGACATGATCGGAATTGCATTCTCCGTCATTGGCATTGCTTTTTACACTTTCAAACCCCGGTACCTCTGGTGGAGTGTGCCCTTTTTCACCGCAGCGTTGTTTTGTAAGTACACGTTGCTGGCCGCGCCAGTCGCCGTTTTTCTTCATCTGCTACTGACGAAAAAGCCCACAAAGGCGATCGGCTTCGCCGCGTGCATGGGTGGCTTATGCGCGGCGCTCTTTGCCATCCTGCAATACAAGACTGCCGGAGCATTCGCATTTCACATGTTTGCCACCCATCACGATCCTTACTCCTTCGCAAAGTTCTTAGGATTGGCAGGCCTGGTGTGGTTGACGGCGCCTGTGATCACCGCCTTGGCCATCTTTCACGTCGCTCGAACTATTGCCGTACGCGCCCCGGACTTCGCATCGCTCTATTTCCTGGCAGCGTGTGCCACGAGTCTGACGGCCGGCAAACTCGGGTCGTCAACCAATCATTTTCTGGAATGGATTGTCGCTGCTTGCCTGTGTGCTGGATTAGGGTTCGGAGCCGTCCGCGCCCATTTTCCGCGTAAAGTCTTGCCCGTCACCATCGCGCTCGGCACCTCGGTTCTAGTGGGCGCACTGGTTCAGACTCGCGCTGCTCTGCGTCCGCCGCCCGAACTGAGAGGTTGCAGCGCTGCCTACGAGTTTGTCGCCCGTTCGAACTCCTCCCGCATACTTTCGCAAAGTCTCGGCCCCCTGCTGCTCAACGGAAAGACCGTCTTCGTCACCGATCCATTCATCTACGGACAACTGGTCGAACATGGAATATGGCCAGACAGTATTCTGGAGCGTCCGGTGAATGAACAGTACTTTGATTTGATTATCACGACCGTGGATCCCGAACATATGCAGCCGACTGATCCCAGTATCTGGCCTCGATCGTTACTGGATGCGATGGCCCGTCACTATCGAGTGGTGCAGCGCTTCAGTTGTCGAGACGGATCGCTCATGCTTGAGCCGCGTCCGCCGAGGTAGCTTGCGAGTGTCCGCTCCCAAACTTAGGTAAGATCGAACTCCATGCTCGTGCTCGCTTCTGCATCGCCGCGTCGTCTAGGAACTTCTTAAAGCTGCCGGCATCTCTTTTGAGGTCCAGGCCGCCGACGTTCCCGAGATACCCCGTCCGGACGAATTACCGAGATCGTTCGCGGAACGGATGGCCCGTGAAAAAGCGTTCGCTGTCGCTCGCCTGCGGCCAGACGATTTCATTCTGGGAGCGGACACCATCGTGATTGTCGACCATCAGATTCTCGGCAAGCCGCGCGATTCGTCCGATGCTGCCCGCATGCTGCGCCTGCTCTCCGGACGCAGCCACGAAGTTATTACAGCGGTGTGTTTACTCAATCCGAAGCTCAAGCTTGAAAGTCAGAGCGACGTTCGCTCGGAAACCACGCTCGTGAACATGGACGCTCTCTGCGAATCGGAAATTCTCTCCTACGTCGCCAGCGGCGAACCGATGGACAAAGCTGGAGCCTACGCGATTCAAGGTGTGGCTTCGCGCTGGGTTCCACGGATCGAAGGAGACTATGCGAACGTGGTGGGTCTACCGGTTTCTCTGGTTTTCAGGATACTGAAGGCAACACGGGGCGCTTTGATGCAGGGAGTTACGGTTTCTTTTCTCCCTCATCGGGATCCTTGACCGCGGTCTTGAAATTCTTGATGCCCTCGCCTAAACCCTTTCCCAAGTCGGCCAACTTGCTTGGAGCGAAAAGAAGCAGGGCGATCGCAATAATCAGGAGCAGTTCCGGTAAGCCAAGTTTGCCGCCCATAAAAGGTCCTCCGGGTAGCGCCCTGCGGCACCGTAGACCACCGCCAGCGGTGCGCCATCCCTGCAAAAATTCTAGGCTTCGGCTCTAAGGGAGTCAAAGCTGGGGACTCGAATACCCCAGCAGGCTGCTGAAAAACACATTTCGCTGGCCGCGAGCGTCCGGCAGGCGTTGAAGCGCGGCTAGTTTTAAAGCACTTAATGGCACGAGTGAACTCGTGCCCTTCCCGCAATCAGTCCGCTGCGGGGTTTTTCAGCAGCCTGCTAGAGCTTCACGCCGAATTCGCCGCAATCCAATGATAAATTGAATATTGGAGACCGAATCTTTGCTTCCAAAAACGCTGCCCCGCACGGATCGACTGTGAAGGACCTTCTCGCTGGCTATCGACGCTTCCGCGTCCACGGCTGGCCCGCGCAAAGCCGCGCATTCGCGGCTCTCGCCGAGAACGGGCAATCCCCTAAAGCCTTGGTCGTCACCTGTGTAGATAGCCGCATCGACCCGGCGATGATTTTCGATACCGCGCCTGGCGATGTGCTGACCGTCCGCAACGTCGCCAATTTAGTTCCGCCCTACGCTCCGGACTCCGCCTATCACGGCACCAGCGCCGCCCTCGAGTTCGGCGTAAGAGTGCTTGACGTGCGAAACATCATCGTCCTCGGTCACAGTTCCTGCGGCGGCGTGCGCGCGCTCCTCGAAGGCGCTCCGGCCAAAGCGCAAGAATTTATAGCGCCCTGGATGTCCATTGCCGAGCCGGCCCGCATCCGCGCGCAGAGCCTACCTTCGGCTGAAGATCGCCAGCAATTCTGCGAACACGAGGCGATCAAAGTCTCCCTCGCCAACCTTATGACTTTTCCTTGGATTGCCGAGCCGGTCGCCACCGGGAGACTCACCCTGCTCGGAGCCTGGTTCGATATTCGAACCGGCGCGCTCTTGACCCAGCAGCCAGATGGAACGTTTGCACCGGTGGAATGAGCAAGGTCTTAGAGCCTGCTCGATAGCATTTCGCAGACGCGGCGCAGAATGTCGCGTTGCTGTGGGTTTACTGCCAGGAATTCGAATCCGTGACGCAACCCCGAGCGATAGCGCACTAACGCCCGCAGTTTGATGGGCTGCGCGGCCAGCGGCAGCGCCAACTCCATCGAAACCACCTCGCCCGGTTCCAACGGCCCGGTGAGTGTCCCGCCAACCCCGTCTTCGCCAATTTCGTTGGCGTGTCCCCAAAGCGAAACTCTATCGCCTGAGCGAAACACTTCCACGGAAAGCTTCACGTCCGCCACGAACCTGGCATAACGCCGCGCCGCCGCGCCCGCTTCAGTTTTCACACTCGTACTTTCTGCCGCCTTGGCTTTAGTTGCCATGCCACGGATATCCCGGTTCCAGCGGCAGCTTGCCGCCAATCTTCACCACATTCACTCCGCTGGTGATCGAATACACATCAACCAGTCCCACCGCTCCGGGCGTCGATTCCACTCGTTTCACCAGAGCTTCATCGCTTTCCGCAATTTCAATCGCCGGATGGTTGGTTCGCCCATGATTTGCGCCTGCAATCAATGCCGTTACTTCTTCCTTCGACATTCCGTAAATCTTCTCCAGCGCCACCTTCATCTCGGCAGCCCCGGGGTCGCGCATAATCAGGGTGATCGCCTTTCCGTCCGGCCAGTGGCTGGTTTGTCCTTTGCAGATTTTCACCGCCTCCGCCGGGCCCAGGGACTGTACCGTGCTCTCTTTATTGACGATCACGGCCAAATCCCGCGCCACAGCCATTACCGAGGATAGGAAGATGACGGCAAGCGCAATTATCCATCGCAAATACAAGAGTCCTCCCAAAATGGCACACCAGTCCCTCCGATTGTCGTCGATGGGCGCCATTCCCTCAATGACCGTCGGGACGATGTACCAATGGGTGCAATAACTTGCGTGGTGTAGCAGAACCTCTCTTGTGCGCTTTCCGCGACCGTGAGTACCTGACTGCCGGATCCCGGCGCACGGCTTTTGGCCCAACGGCCCGGCGGTTGGACCAATCCAGATTCAAGACGAAAGGAATTTCTTACCTAATGAACCTTAGGCCACTTTCCCTAAATTCATGAAAACGAAATGAGTCTGAGTTTGGCACGCCGTGTGCAAACTAAGGTGTATACGGAATCCATTGCATGAGGTAGGGAAATGATTACATCGCCCAAGAAAGACTGGAAAGAACTCTCCCAGGCCGCCGCCCACGAAACGGACCCTCAGAAGCTTATGGAACTGGTCGAACAATTGAATCGTGCGCTTGAAGAGCGGGAAGCGGAACTGAAACAGCGCCGCTCACCCCAGTTCGTCAATCCGAAACCACCACAAGTAGATTCGCGTTATCTTTCTCTGTAGAGTCAACCGAAATTGCCACAATCGTCTGAAGAACCAGGTTGCCGACCTCTGGCCAAATAACTTGCACGGCTCGCCACATCGTTTCTTCGCCACATCGAATTTTTCAATTCTGTGCTTGACATGTGGAAATTCCGTCCCGCGGCTCCGCAATTTTTTTGCGCCCACAGTTCACTGAAATCTCCTGGGCCGTCGAACCCCGCGTCCTGCAAGGTTTTCCATCGATCACCCCTCGGCTTCACCTCGAGAAAACGTTACCGCTGCTTCGTACCACTTGCACCATTTTTTTGGAATTGACCGCGCGCCTTCCGGCAATTAAATTCAATTCACCTTCAAACGATCAGCCGCATGGTGCAGCTTCTCCGCAAAGGAGCTGAGATTGCAATGGTGCTGAGGAACTCGCCAGACCATTTCTTAAATCGAAAACAAGATTTTTGTAACCCTCCCCCGGGGTGGAACTCGTGAAGAAATTGTCTACTGAATGGAATATTTATCGCACGCGTTTTCTGGTGAAAGCAAAACAACTCACTCAACCCATGTCGTTCATCGACTCGCTCGGCCGGGAACATAATGGTCGCGCCGGAGACTATTTGGTCGAGTGGTCGGATGGCAACCGGCGAGTCGCTCCTCGCCAGATCTTCGAAGATATCTATGTCGTAATGGATCGAGCGGAAGAGGCTTGGTCTTCGCCGGAAAGTGAAATCTCCCCGCCGGTGCGCCGGCGGGTCGCAACTCGTACTCACGCGACAGCTTAGTTCAGACTCGAAATCATCCTGTGGAAATCGATTTCGTGTCCCGAATCTGCCTCGTTATTTACATTGAGATACAATATGTAGTCATTTCCTATTGACAGCCACTACAGGCTGGAGTACTGTTGCCATCCCATAGGGATGTAATCGTCCTCGGAAACGGGGCGATTTCGATGCAAGGAACAGGAACGAAATAGGGACGGCAGCCGGCCGAGGTGGCCCGCTCCGTCCCGCCAAAATAATCGCTATTGGCTCTTGGCTTTGGGCTCTTAAAATCTGGGCTCTTAGATCGAAGAGCGAGGTATTCGCTCTTGCTAAGGCCAAGAGCTAACAGCTAAACGCGGCGTGGTTAAGGAGTTACTGATGTTAAGTCTGGCGCAACTCGTCAACGACTCTCTGGCCCGCCACGGTGTTGCAACCGATCTCGATCCGCGCCGTGTGCAGTGGTCCCCGTGGTCGCGCATACAAGATTCATTCAGCGTTTTACTGGTACCCAGCCAGCCCGGTCTGTTCGCGCTCGGTGAAGAGGTTATTGCACCCGAGCCGGTCGGGTTGGGCGGCAAGCGCATGTTGGCTTTGTTCGAAATCACCCAGACGGAAGACTTGGGTATGGCGCTGGGCCGCTGCTTCCTGCCCCGTGCCCCGCAAAGTGGGCGTTTGGCCAACGGCAAGTGCTTCATGCGTTATGCCGTAATCGAAGATGCTGAGCAGCGTCTCGCCGCCTATGCGGCCTTTCGAAATTGGTTTTCCTCCTCAGCGGAGGCGGCCTCCGGAGTCACGTCCGGCGTGCCGCGTCCGCTGATTTTGGAGGCTTCCCCCGCCTCCGGATCATCTAATAACGAGGCCCGAAACGGGCCGCAGTGGCCGTTTCCCTCCGGATTCTGAGGGCCTGCTCAGGCGCCAGGATTTATCGTAGAGGCGTAGCTTGCTGCGTCTAGATTTTACGTACAGGGTTTTTACGAATAACCGCAGCGGGGCAAAGACTCCGCAGGAGAGAGAAAGATGTCTGAAGTTACCGAGAAACGAGCCCCCAACGCCGCCGAAGTCTCCGCTGCTCCCAGCGCCACTTCGCCAGCCCCCGCCGCCACTAACGTTAAGAAAGCTCCTGGCCTGAGCTTTCGTCGCCTCTTCACCAAGTCCGGCGTTAGCCCTTACGACGACGTCGAATGGGAGCTGCGTCATGCCCAGATCACCGACTCCAAGGGTGGAATCATCTTCGAACAGAAAGACGTCGAAGTCCCCAAGGATTGGTCGATGACCGCCACTAACATCGTGGCCTCAAAGTATCTGCACGGCACATTGGGCACGAAGGAGCGCGAAACCGGAGTGCGGCAGCTCATCACTCGCGTGGCAGAAACGATCCGCGACTGGGGCATGTCGCAGGGCTACTTCAAGACTCCGGAAGACGGCGCCACTTTTCACGATGAACTCGCTCACATTCTGGTTCGCCAGTTCGCGGCATTCAACTCTCCCGTCTGGTTCAACGTAGGATGCGATCGCATTGAGCCCAACTCTGACGCCACCAACTGGCACTGGAATCCCGCTCTCGGACGCATCGAGTTCGGCGTCACCGGCTACAAGACCCCACAGTGCTCGGCCTGCTTCATCAACTCGGTGAAAGATTCGCTCGACTCAATCCTCACTTTGGCCAAGACCGAAGGCATGCTCTTCAAGTGGGGCAGCGGCACCGGGACGAATCTCTCCACGCTGCGTTCGTCCACTGAGCAGCTCAGTGGCGGCGGTACCGCCAGCGGTCCGCTCAGCTTTATGAAGGGCTTCGACGCCTTCGCCGGCGTCATCAAGTCCGGCGGCAAGACTCGCCGCGCCGCCAAGATGGTCATCCTTAACGTCGACCATCCTGACATCATCGACTTTGTAGATTGCAAATCCAAAGAAGAAGCCAAAGCCCACGCGCTGGTCGCGCAAGGCTACGACGGATCGCATCCCGATTCCGACGCCTACTCGTCCATCTTTTTCCAGAATGCCAATAATTCCGTCCGTGTCACAGACGACTTTATGTACGCCGTTCTGCGCGATACCGATTTCTCCACCAAAGCCATTCGCGATGGCCGGGTAGTCAACACCTACAAAGCCAAAGATCTTATGAAGAAGATCGCCGAAGCCACCTGGCAGTGCGGCGATCCGGGCATGCAATTCGACAGCACGGTAAACCGCTGGCACACATCGAAGAACACCGACCGCATTAATGCGTCGAATCCTTGCTCCGAGTACATGTTTCTCGATGACTCGGCCTGCAACCTGGCCAGCCTCAACCTGCTGAAGTTCGCGCCCAACGGCACCTTCGACATCGAAGCCTATCGTCACGCCGTGGACATCCTGATCACCGCGCAGGAAATTCTGGTCGACAACGCCGGATATCCCACCGAGATGATCGGCAAGAATTCGCACGATTACCGCCCGCTCGGCCTCGGCTACGCCAACCTGGGGGCATTGCTTATGGCTGCCGGCTTGCCATACGACTCCGATGGTGGAAGGGACTTTGCGGCCTGCGTCACCGCCATCATGTGCGGTGAAGCGTACTTGCAGTCATCGAAGATCGCAGAACTCTGTCCGCCGCTGGTGCCCGCTACCGAGCCCACGCAAAAAGGTCTTGCAGACACTAATCTCGGATCGAATGTCATGCCCGGAGGCGCTTGCCCCGGCTGGTACATCAATCGCGAGCCGTTCCTCGACGTGATCCGCATGCATCGTGCCTCGGTCAACAACATCTCCCGCACCAACGTTCCGGCGCCGCTCTACGAAGCCAGTAAAGCCTGCTGGGACGAAGCTCTGGCCCTGGGCGAAAAGTTTGGCTACAGAAACGCCCAGGTAACCGTCCTCGCTCCCACCGGAACCATAGGTTTCATGATGGATTGCGACACTACCGGCGTCGAGCCGGATTTGGCGCTCGTCAAATATAAGAAGCTGGTCGGCGGAGGAATGATCAAAATCGTGAACAATACCGTGCCTACGGCTTTGTTCAAGCTGGGGTATACACACGAACAGGCTGACGCTATTGTCAGCTACATCGACGCCACAGGGACGATTGAGGGCGCTCCGCACGTTAAAGACGATCATTTGGCTGTCTTTGATTGCTCGTTCAAACCGGCCAAGGGCACTCGGTCCATCTCTTACATGGGTCATCTCAAGATGATGGCGGCGGCGCAGCCATTCATTTCGGGAGCGATCTCCAAGACCGTCAATCTGCCGGAGAACGCATCTGTCGAAGACATCATGGAAGCGTATTTGCAGGCGTGGAAGCTGGGGATCAAGGCGGTCGCGGTCTATCGCGATGGATGCAAGAAGTCGCAGCCTCTGAGCGCGGCCGGCACCAAGACGGCTTCGGGCGAACGCTCGCAAGCCACTCCGCCTCCACAGGAGGAGCAGAGCCTCAACGGGCCTCCACGGGCCGTGCGTCACCGCTTGCAGGAAGAGCGCGCCTCGATCACTCACAAATTCAACATCGGCGGGCACGAAGGCTACATCACCGTGGGCCTCTACCCCACCGGGGAGCCTGGCGAACTGTTCGTCACCATGGCGAAGGAGGGTTCGACTGTATCCGGCCTCATGGACAGCTTTGCGCTGACCACCTCCATCGCGCTGCAACACGGCGTGCCCTTGAAGTTGCTATGCGAGAAGTTCGCACACACCCGCTTTGAACCGAGCGGCTGGAGCGGCAATCCGGAGATCGGCTTTGCCAAGTCGATCATGGATTACATCTTCCGCTGGCTGCAGTTGCGTTTCCTCACCGGACAGCAGCAGTTCCTGTTTGAGAATTTCAGGCCGCGTCCGAACGGAAGTCTTCCGGAAGGCACCGGCATCGGCGATCTGAACGGATCGGCCGAGCCGCGCAATCCGAAACTCGAAACCGGACACGTAGGAGACGCGCTCGCCAGCATGATCGATTTAGGAGACGCCCCCAGTTGCAGCGTCTGCGGCTCAATCATGGTAAGAAACGGAAGCTGCTACAAGTGCATGAGCTGCGGAAGCACCAGCGGGTGCTCGTAGGCCGGATATGTCTTGGTGCCAGGTGTCTGGCACCAAGAAGAATGTCGTAGGGAAAACCTCTGGCGGTCTGCCGCTGGGGTCAACAAAAGTTGCCGTAATAGACGCAAGCTGTGAATCGGGGGCATGGCGAACGCCGCGCCCTCATTGCTTTTGAAGGGACACCCATGGAACATCAAGAGCTTTCTCCCCATTCGATCGTGCTAGACAGACTGGAAGCCGCGCAAGAGGCCTTGAGCGCGAAGCTAGGCGGCAGCAGGACTAGGAAATATGCCCGTTTTATTATCGCCGCGCTCAGCAGTATACCTTGGATCGGAGGAGTGATCGGAGCTGGCGCTAGTCTAAGTGCCGAAAGGGATCAAGAAGAGATAAACCACCTTCACCGGATGTGGCTGGAAGAACATCAAGAAAAGGCGAGGGAATTGGTCGCGGCTTTCGTCGACATTTTCAGTAGATTGGAGAGCTTCGGGGACGAAATCGCAGACCGGATCGAATCGCCGGGATACCTTAACTTAGTCAAGAAGTGCTTCCACTCCTGGGACGAGGCGGACAGCCAGGACAAAAAACAAATGCTGAAGAAGCTCATTACTAATGCTTCGGCAATAAAGCTTTGCCCCGACGATCTCGTACGGCTTTTCATCGCATGGATCGATCAGTACCACGAGGCCCATTTCTTGGTCATCAAAGAGATTTATCGTTATCCCGGGAGCACTCGCGGTCAAATATGGGGTAGGATTCACGGTTCAAGACCCCGGGAAGACTCGTCCGATGCCGATTTATACAGATACTTGATACGTGATCTCAGTACCGGCGGGGTTATCGGGCAGGAGCGTGAAACGGATGCATTCGGACACTTCCTACGGAAGGAAACGCGCGGACTGCCGCGTGGCACCGCGAGTTCCACTATGGAATCGTCCTTCGAAGACACGAAGCCTTATGTTCTGACAGCACTAGGAAAACAGTTTGTTCACTATGTGATGGAAAACGTCGTACCGCAGATGAACGCATAGCTGCGAATCTTGCACAGCTTTTGCAATTACCCACCAGTTTTCCGGTTCCAGGAAGGTTGGCCCTTGTTAAGATGTGTGCCATGCTTATAACGGAACGGGCGAGCGACAAAGCATTGGCAAACGATTCGAAACGGATGGCCGAACGGCGAGATGTCTTCACGGACATCTATTTCTCTGCTGACGTTGAAACTGATGGTCCGATTCCGGGTCCATACTCAATTCTTTCTTTCGCGTTGGTGTATGCGGGTTCTTTTGACGGTCAACAATTTGTTCCGCCGCAGGCCTACACGGAATCGTTTTATCGGGAGCTCAAGCCAATCTCCGACAATTATCAGCCAGAGGCGCTGGACGTAAATGGTCTTGACAGAGAGCGACTCTGTCGTGAGGGACAGTCCCCCGCGGCCGCGATGTCTGAGGCCTTCGAATGGATCAGGAGGATTGCGGGCCAGCACAAGCCAGTCCTGGTCGCCTACCCATTGAGTTTCGATTGGTCGTGGCTTTATTGGTATTTCGTCCAGTTTTCAGTGGAAGGCTCCCCATTCAATCATTCTCTATGCTTCGATTTGAAAACAGCGTTTGCCATTAAGGCAGGAATGCCTATTTCGGAATCCGGTAAGTCGAAGTTGCTTCCGTCGCTGCGGGCGCAGCGAACACACACTCACAACGCCCTCGACGATGCCATAGAGCAAGCGGAGGTTTTTCGCAATCTTTTTTGCTGGGAGGGCTTGCATGGGCGAACTCCTTGAGCGTCGACGTCAGGAAACAGAAAAGCGAATTGAGGAGCTGCGGCTCGAACTGGACGATTCGGCAGCCCACTGCGGCGACCGCGTATGCGTCTATATGACGGGATCCTTCGGCCGCAGGGAAACCAGCGAGCGGAGTGATCTCGACGTTTTCATTGCGGGCGAGGGCTCAATAGAAAAGCCGGCTTTAACGAGACTCGACGAGATTTTAATCAAGGCGGATCTCATTGATGCTACTAGGAAACTAGGAATTCCGGATTTCTCTGGCGATGGCGAATACCTAAAGCACTATACAGTCGGAGAGTTGGTGGATTCGTTGGGTGAACCAGACGACGACGTGAATAACACTTTCACCGCCCGCCTTCTTCTTCTCCTGGAGAGCTACCCGCTTGTCGGAGGATCAGCATATAAGCGGATCATCCGCGATGTAATCAGTGCATACTGGGAGGACTATCAGGATCATAAGGGTGACTTCATGCCTGCATTCCTTGCGAATGACATCCTCCGCATGTGGCGTACGTTTTGTGTGAATTATGAGGCCCGGACCCAAAAGGAACCTGAAGGGGAGAGAGTGAAGCGGAGGATCAAGAACTACAAACTCAAACACAGCCGATTGCTGACCTGCTACTCTGCGCTTCTCTATCTCCTTGTGCTCTTCAATAAGACTGCGACCGTCTCTCCGACTGACGCGGAAACAATGGTCTCATTAACACCCACGCGCCGGCTTGAATGGATTCTTGGACAGCCGGACTTAGCGAGCGCTCACTCCAAGATTCGGGAATTGATCGAGCTATACGAAACATTCTTAGCAACGACGGAAGCGCCAAAAAAAGAGCTTTCAGACCTCTTCGGTAACAAACAAACGAAGGACGCATACTTGAGCGCCGCCTATCGTTTTGGTGACCTCGTCTTTGAGGTCTTGGAAACGGTCGGTCGCGGCAGTCGCTTCTATCGTCTGTTGGTTGTCTAAGAACTGTAATTGATGCCGCTCTCACACCGCCGCAAGTATTTCTACACGACGATTTCATCTCGTCCAGATTTTGCCAGCAGGTATAATAAGCACAATGCCACAGCCCATCAAAGTTCGCGGACGGTTTGCCACGGCGCGCGATATCGCTGGGACCCTGGGCGTTTCCGCTTCGCGAACGCGGGAGTTGATTGAGGCGGTAAAGAAGTTCACGGAACGCGTTGTCTATCGCGATGGCAGTTCTGTTGCGCATGAGAAATTGAAAACGGTATCCCCGGTCACTGCAGTCAGAAGGAAAAAGAGCAGCGGGAGATGCTGAGTCATCCAAGAAAAAAGCCAACTCGAACTCTGCCAGTACCCCGGGTTCGTCCATGAAGAAAAAACAACAGATTCCTCCCTTTGGTCGGAATGACAATGGTTAGGGTACGGGATAGTGCTTCTGTCTTGGCGCCGGTTCTTGATGTCCTGCCATGGCGGGGATCATTTCTTGTTTCTTTAACGTGGCGCTGAAGCGCCACTCTTCCACGATGGTGCAGAGGTTTGTGGTTCCCACCCTAAACGCAAAGAGCGCGTTTAGGATGGGGCACCCCTCAGTATGCAGAGTTTCGCGAGGCTTGGCATTTGTTGCGCGGGGAGAGCTTTACCCAAAGGGCGGCAAGGGATTGCGAAGGCCGCTAAGGAGTTTCGGGAGAGCGCCGACTTTCGCGGGACACCATCCTAGCCCCCGTTAGTGCTTTACCGTCAGCACCGGGCAGGTGGCTCGGCAGACTACTTCGTGGGCAGTTGCCCAGGGCATGTGTCCGGCGCGGAATGCGGACGCGTGTTTCACTCCCATCACGATCAGGTCGGCGTGATAGGCGTCAGCGGCGATGCAGGTGGCTTCAGCGGGATATTGGAACTCGACCACGTATTCGGGACAGTGCGAGAGCTTGGGGGCGCTGGCGACCATCTTTTCAAGCCGCTGAAGAACGCTGGCGCGGGTGGTCTGGCTGCGCTCGCGAAGATCGTCTCCCAGATACAAGTTGGCGCCGGGATCGGCGACAGAGAATGGCATGACGGAGTGCAGCACGACGAGTTGTGCGTCATTCTGATTGGCGAACTCGACCGCCTTGGCGAATGCGACGTGAGCTGGCCTCGCTGAGGTCCGTGGGAAAGAGAATGCGACGGAGGCGAAGGCGGATGTTCGCAATGCGCTTCGGGACCGACGGTCAGAACTGGACAAGGCACGGCACGGAAAATTTGTTCGGCAATGGATCCGAGGACCAGGCGACCCATGCCGGTGCGGCCGTGCGTGCCGAGGACTACGAGGTCGATGTGCCGCTCGCGCACCAGTTCCTCAATCTCACCGCGAACCGGGCCTTGGCGGACGATGAACTCATGAGGAACGTCGGCGAGGTCTCCGGTGCGAGTGAGGTCAAGTTCGAGTTGGTGGAGATCGCGGCTGGCGACATCTTCGGCCAGACGGCTGACCTCGGCCCCGGAGAGCGTGTAGCCCATGGCGCAAACGGAGTGGAAGATATAGCACTTGGCGTGGAAGGCGCGGCTAAGGTCAAGGGCAAAGTGCAGGGCCGCATCGGAGGCCTTAGAAAGATCGGTCGCGACCAGAATTTGCTGCACGCCAATACTGGATTTGATTGCGCTGGTTGCCATGATGAGCCTCCGGAGGGAGCGGCTTAGCCGCGGTGGCGGGAAGCGGCCGCCGGGGCGGGCCGTTCGCTCTAAATTCATGATCGCGCGAAGTGAACCAAAGCGCTGTGAGCAAGATCACAAAGGGGAGTATTTTCGAGCGGGACGGCGCTCAAACTGCGCGACGGCGGGGAAGTTGGGCCTCTTCCGCCTTGATCTCAATGTGTTCGTGTTTGATGTCGAGGCGCAGCCGGTTGTAGACGTTCATATAAATGTTGGCGACCCACACCAGGGCAAACAGCGCCAACAGGTATCCGCGCCACCCAGGGTAGAGCAGGCGGAAACGGCAGATGGCGAGGAACGCAACCGCGATGTAGTGGCTGAAACAATATTCGCAGGTAAACAGAT
Source organism: Terriglobales bacterium (assembly GCA_963700175.1). Classification (GTDB taxonomy): domain Bacteria; phylum Acidobacteriota; class Terriglobia; order Terriglobales; family Acidobacteriaceae; genus DASVWZ01. The sequence goes on along the minus strand of CAVOWN010000015.1, from coordinate 580,464 downwards.
AGAAGAATTTGCGAGGGATGAGGCTTTGACATTGCTGGCTGCGATGCTGGCAATACTCGCGCGGCTCGCGAAAAACCTCCTCGTGGGTGATTGTCCAGGCGACGCAGGCCACGGGAATCGCGATCACAAAAAGATAGATAATCTGCTCGAGGAGCGGCCGCATGCGTGTCTTGGATGCGGATCGGCAGAGCTTGGTTGACGAGAGCTGAGCTTTACGAACTCGGGGCAGGGTCGCCCTGTCCTAATTTTCGCCGACATCCGGCAACCGAGTTTCTTCGCGCCCGCAATCACGCAATTCTCCGCGAATTACCTCAACAACTCTTTGTCCCAGCGGGAAGCGGCGTCGACTAGCGCGCGATAACATTCACAAGTGGCATCTTCCAAACCCTCGCGATTCACGATGTTCACACGTCCTCTGGCATAAGTGATGAGCCCGGCTTTTTGCAGAACACCGGCGGCGACGGTGACGCTGGAACGGCGTGTGCCGAGCATGTGAGCGAGGAATTCCTGCGTAAGCGGAACGAGCTTCGAACCGATTCTGTCCTGGCTCATTAATAGCCAGCGGGCGAGCCGCTCATCCACTTCATGCAGGCGGTTACAAGCCGCCACTTGCGATGCCTGTAAGGTCACGACTTGGGAAAACTGCTGGAGCCGCCTCTCGAACTTAGGACAGGTCCGCAACAGTTCGATCAGGCGCGCAGCCCGCATCCGAAACGCGCTGCCTTCGATCTGGATAATCACCCGCGTGGGGCTGGATGAAAAGCCAGCCAGCAGCGGAATGCCCACGAATCCTTCCTTGCCCGTCAGTCCCACTTCAACGCTCTTGCCGTCTGCCATGACCGTCAAGATGGAAGCCAGACCGCTATTCATGAAATACGCATACTTGATGGGCTGGCCGATCTCGTTAAGCAAATCGGAAAGCCGCAGCCGTTCGAACTCCAAGTGGGGGAAAATGGCCCGGGATTCATGGTTCGGAAGGCCGAGCAAGAGCTTATTAAATAAAGGACTTCCGTCGACTTGCGGGGCGCGCGAATCAATCCGCGGAGAATTGACCTTATTGACCAAGGAGGACTCCTTTTGAATCGAACAGCCGTGCTGCCTAATTCGCAAGAAGCCGTGCCCGATCAGGGCTTGGACGGGAAGATGCGCGAGACCTGTAACCACACTACGCTCTTCGGGGGAAACAAGCTATGAAAGATGTAATTTTACGCACATTTTAATGTGCGTTAGCGTACAGTGTTTACGGTATGGTGAGAGGCGCTACAAGTCTGTAGTTTTGGAGTATCAAGCGTGACCAACTCGGGCGTCACGTTTCCTGCCCAATCTATCGCCCGTGCGGCCGGCTCCAAACCTTGCATCCCTTAGCTGGGGCGGAATACGTGTCCATAAAGATTCTGATTGTCGACGATAGTCCGGTCATGCTGCGGTCCGTCCGCTCCTTTGTGGAAGCCGAAACCGATTGGGAGGTCTGCGGCGAAGCGGAGAATGGCAGCGTGGCGGTGGAGATGGTCCGGCAATCGGCGCCGCACGTCATATTGATGGATCTTTCCATGCCGGTCATGAATGGCTTGGACGCGGCGCGGGAGATTCACAGGATTGTGCCTGACCTACCCATCCTGCTGTTTACGCTTCATAACTCCTCGCAATTGGCCGAGGAAGCGCGCCGCGCCGGGATCAAAGCGGTGTTATCAAAATCGGAGGGCCTGGGAAGCGATCTGATCGATATGATCCGAGCCCATGTCCCGGCGAACACCTAGGCGGAGCAAAGAGCGAACGTCGGTGGGAAGGCAATCACAATCTGTCATCGCCAGACGAGCAGGTTCCGAATTCAGTCCTACTGGAACGAGGCATCATCGGTCGGAGGATGTTGTAGAACGCAGACAATGGCGCGGATTTCCTGCACGATGCAATCCATCAATCGCGAGTTATCAACCGCAGCTTTGAGATCTTCGATGGTAAGCGGCATCGATAGCACTGTATCGATATTCATCCGGATCAAGGCGAGCGCGTGCTCGGTGATAGCTTGAAATTCAAGCTCAAGCTGCCCGCGCTCCGCGCTTGGAGTCTGGAGGGCCTGGGCGAGCAGTTGGCAGAGATTCTCGCAGGCCGCCTTCAACTTCGAGGTATGTGCAAGCGCCGGGTAGGACGAGTCTGCAAGGTCGACTTCTCGAATCTCGTGCCGCCTTGTTTCGAGAATTTTGGCGTCCTCAGATACGCGTCCTTCGAGGACACCAGTGAGAATTTCTTCACGAAGCTTGGTGGAATACCCATGCGGGGATCTGCCTACACTGGAAACAGGCTTCCGGTCATTCCTGCGACCGTCCCCGGTCTTTCGCTGGCTTAGAGGTCCATCCATCTTTGGCACCCCGGATCCATAAACTAACACCCTGAATGTATACGAACGGCGATAGTCAAGGCGGTACGCTATCGCACTGAAGAGAAATCGAGATCGAAGATGTTTGGTTGCTCGAAACGGGCGATGGATGCGGGAACGAATTTCATCGCGGTGCTTGCGAACGCGTTCTGACGACGGTACTATTCTTTCGTTATGATCAGCGGAATTCACGCCCTCATCTATGCGAAGAATGCCGAAAAGACACGCGCATTTTTTCGCGACGTTTTGGAGTTTAAGTCGGTGGACGCAGGACACGGCTGGCTGATCTTCGCGCTGCCGCCTGCGGAACTGGGAATCCATCCCGCAGAAAAGGGCAAGGATCCGTCGCATGAGCTCTACCTGATGTGCGAGGACCTGGAGGCGACTGTGGCCAAGCTCAAGAAAAAGGGCGTGAAGTGCGGCGCAGTAAAAGACGCCGGCTGGGGCGTGCTGAGCTCTGTGAACGTTCCCGGGGCGGGCAGAATCGCGCTCTACCAGCCACGGCATCCTACGGCGCTCGGCTAACCGCGCGAATTGGCGAACGTCATAACTTAAGATGAGTGAAAAATCCTGCTGGTCGTGAAGGAGGTCGATGATGCGCAACTTCTGGATATTGGGGATTCTGGTTCTGGGATTTTCTGGAATGAGCTTTGGCGGCGAAACCTCGGCGGCCGATCACGCCCCGCAGCAAGCGGAAGCGACCCCGGCGTGGGACGGTATACTCCATTTCGACGGTTCGGGCATGCCGTGGAGCGCGGGAGATCGCGACCTGGAGCGCAACCCGATATGCTATAAGATCCGTAGCTACTTAGTACGACGGGCGGGCCGGAACTCCGACGAAGTCGAAGCGATTGGTTACCGGAACTGCCTGCCAGGAGCGCGCATGGAAATGCGCTCGACGGAAATACCGGCAGTGCCAGATCAGCGCTGAGGGAACAGAGGTCGAGCCGGATCGGAAGGCTTGGGCTTACACCCCATCGAGAGTTCGCTGCCTTGTTACTCAAGCCCCAAGCGAACTATCAAAGCGAATGCGCCATTTGCGCTCTTTGGCGGCGCCGGAAGCGGGGCGTGCATCGCAACCGACAAGTTCGAAGGTCGCGGTGCTCACCCAGAAATCCTTCTTTGGGGAGAGCAATTCCTCCACCACATAAACTTTTCGGCCTGAAGATTTCTCAATCTGCCGATAGCGAGTCTGATGTTTAACCGGCTTAGGATTTCGCCAAAGAATTGCCAATGAAGCCATACCGCTACTCCTTCACTTCGGAACTCCTGGTGGGAGGACCTTGATCTGTTTCGAGTATGCCGTGCATCGCCACGTTCAGCGGTCGGGAGGATCACAGTCGCATGTGATGGAAATCACATGCCGATTTTCCGTGAACGAACCGTTGCGTCTGCTTCTGAATCTTCCACGCGCGCTCGTCTCGTCAGTGGGTTGAGGAGATCATGGGGACATCCATGTTCAGTGTCGAACATGTTCGGCGTCGAAACGCCTACGCTTTGCAGAAAGACTGCGAACTGCCATGCTGAGCGAGCTTGTCAGTAAGTTCTTCGGCCAACACCGGCTTGCTGAAGTAGTATCCCTGAATCTCATCACAGTGATGGGAGCGCAGGAATGACATTTGCGCGTCGGTCTCGACGCCTTCAGCAATTACTTTGAGATGCAAGCTGTTGGCCATGCTGATGATGGCGATTGTGATCGCCTCATCGTCAGCGTTCACACCGACGTCGCGGATAAACGATCGGTCGATTTTGAGTTTACTGACGGGAAATTTCCTCAAGTAGCTGAGACTGGAATAACCCGTCCCGAAATCGTCGATGGCAAGCTTCAACCCCATGTCTTTGAGGTCCTGAAGAACGGAGAAGGTCATAGCTTCATTGGTCATTAGAAGGCTTTCGGTGAGCTCGAGTTCGAGATACTGAGGTTCAAGGCCGGTCTCATCGAGCACTCTCCTGACGACTTCCCGGAAGCCTTCCTGGCCAAACTGCACCGCTGATACATTGACCGCGACTGGTACAGGCGGAAGCCCTTCGTCTTGCCAGGCCCGCGCTTGAGCGCAAGCGGTTCGCAGCACCCACTCGCCGATCGGGATGATGAGTCCGCTGTTCTCAGCAACTCCTATGAATTTGTCGGGCGATATCAGACCCAAAGCTGGGTGCCTCCAGCGCAGAAGCGCTTCCACCCCGGTGATGTTTCCACTGTCGATATCCATTTGTGGTTGATACACCATGAAAAACTGGCCTTTTTCGAGGGCCAATCGCAGGCTATTCTCCAGATTCAGTCGCCCCACAACCTGCGCATTCATGTTCTCCGTGAAGAACCGGAAATTGTTGCGTCCACTGTCTTTGACGCTGTACATGGCCGCATCGGCATTCTTGATGAGGGTTTCAGCGTTCTCCCCGTGTTCAGGAAAGATGCTGATGCCAATGCTGCAACTGACAGTGAGGGCGTGACCTTGAATAATCACTCCACCGCGCATGGCATTTAGAATCCGTTGGGCAGCAGTGGCGGCATCGGATGCATCCTTCAGGCCGGTTAGTACCACAAGGAATTCGTCTCCTCCCACCCTGGCCACCGTATCTTGGTCACGCGCCCACGTCTTAAGGCGTTCCCCGACTTCCTGGAGCAGAAGGTCGCCGACGGAGTGACCCAGCGAGTCGTTGATGATTTTGAACCGGTCAAGATCAAGGAACAGCAGTGCGACCGTGTCGTTTCTCCTGCGAGCGTCGGCCAGCGCCTTTGCCAACCGGTCCTGGAGTAGAGAACGATTCGGCAGTCTGGTCAAAGCATCGTAGTAAGCGAGGAATTGTACTTGCTCCTCCGCCAGTTTTCGGTCTGTGATATCGCGGAAGACCCAGATTCTTCCATAGTGTTTGCCGTCGGCTCCCACCACTGGAGAGGAGTATCGGTCAAGCACCGTTCCATCTTTGAGCCGGATTTCGTCCCGGCTGGTCTCATCCTGGTGGTCATAAAGGTATTTCACCTTACGAAGAAACTGCTCCGGCTCCGCGATCCTGCCGAGCACGAATTGCAGTACCTGGTTATCGTCGTCTTCTTCGGCGACCGCGCGGGGAAGTTGGAACAAGTCCACGAGTCTTTGGTTCTGAAAGAGCTTCCGCTGGTTGCCGTCCACCACCAGAATGCCGTCGATTGTGGAATTCGCCTGCGCTTCCAGAAAGGCGGTCTTCGAGACCAAACTTTCTTCCATCTGCTTGCGTCGCGCAACTTCCGCCGTAAGCTCTTGGTTTGATTGATCGAGCGCCGAGGTGCGCTGAAGTACGATCCGCTCAAGGTCCTGGTTCATCCGGCGCATGCTTCTCTCCGCTTGCGCGCGCCCTTGAATCTCGGCCATCGTCTTGCGAATTTGAAAGCCTGCAATCCCCAGCGCCAGTACGACCGCAAAAATCAGGAGGTATGTGGTTCTGGTTCGGTCCGACGCATATCGGGCGGCGCTCCATTGCAGCTGTCGATTCATCTCCTCGGTTTGAAAGCCGATGAAGGCGCTCCACGCCACGTTATACTTCGCCAGAAATGGGGTCAGACCAGCCAACGATCGCCGTGCCTGCTCCACGTCTTTTTGCTGCAACAGAATGTCGGTGGTATGGCGAGACTTCTCCACATAGGCACGGCGCGCCTCGATGACCGTGTTGAGGAGTTCCTGCTCTTGTTCAGAACCCACCCTGCCTTGCAGGTGTTCCAGCAGCGCGGAAATCTTGAGATGGTTTTCCGCCCTCTGGGCGAGCAGCGAATCGATCTCAGCTCGGTCCCCGCTCAGGACCATCTGCATCACGATGCGGCTATTCTGGTTGGAGCAATTCAGCGCCTCGATGGCCAGTTCCACATCTTCCCATTGCGTGTCCGCAATACTTAGGGCATCGGTATGGAGTCTCTCCATTCCACTCAGCCCCAAGTGGCCCACTACGACCACGATGCCGGTCAGGAGCAGGAATGCAATGGTGAGTGCCGCGCCCGCAAATCGCTCACTCACCATGACTTCCTCTCATGAACATCCGGCCCGGCCCCCGCGAGCCTCGCTTGACGCTAATAGCCTTATCGGCGGGATGCAGAGTACGCGTTAACGTTAACCGTAGGGTGGTCGAGAGAAAATGCGGATGATGTGAATCATGGGGAAGGTTACCGACGTGCCACAAATCTAGTACCAGATTGGAACGAACGGGGCGGGCATGCGCTCAGGGGGTTCGAGCCCGCATAACTTGCATTGCAGCTTATGCGCCTCGGTAGACCAACTTCCCGGAAACAATCGTCGCTATGACCTTCCCCGTAAGTTGCCAGCCGTCGAATGGCGAGTTATGCGACTTGGAGCGCGATTTCGCAGCTTCAAAAGTCCAGCGTCTTTTCGGATCGAAGATCGTCACATCGCCGTGGGCGCCGCGTGCGAGTGTGCCGCGCCCCCGCAGATCCAACACACTTGCCGGGCCGGCAGTGAACAGTTCCACGATCCTCACCAGCGGCACCTTGTGCTCGCGGTGCAGTTGCGTGATGGCCAGAGCTAGTGCAGTTTCAAGGCCGGTGATCCCGAAGCTCGCGCGTTCGAACTCAACCTCTTTTTCGTGGGGCGCGTGGGGCGCGTGGTCAGTTGCAATGGCGTCCACCGTGCCGTCCGCCAGCGCAGCCAGTATGGCCTCGCGATCTTCCGACGCACGCAGCGGCGGATTCATCTTGCAATTCGTGTTGTAGTCGCCCACGTTCCGGTCGGTCAGCGCGAAATGGTGCGGGGTCACTTCGCAAGTGACGTGCGCCTTGCTGCGCTTGCCTTTACGCACCGCCTTCAACGCGTCCGCCGTCGAAAGGTGGGCCACATGCAGCCGCGCTCCGGAGAACTGCTGCGCCAGATGCACATCGCGGTCCACGATGGAAGCTTCGGCCGAAGCGTTCATGCCGCGCAGTCCCAGACGAAACGAAGTCTCGCCCTCATTCATCGACGCGCCCTCTGTCGCCCGTGTGTCTTCGGCATGCTGCACCACCGGAATATTGATCTCCGCCGCCAGCCGCAAAGCTTCGCGCATGATTGCGTCGCTAAGAATCGGTTTCCCATCATCGCTGACCGCAACTGCGCCGGCGCGCTGTAAGGCCCGAAAATCGGTCAGCACCGCGCCTTTGCTGGCATGCGTGGCGGCGGCAATTGGAAAAACATTCACCACTGCGCCGCGCTGCGGTTGTTGCATCCAGGTCACCCACTCCGGCGAATCCACCACCGGCGTAGTGTTCGGCATGCAGCAGACGGATGTAAACCCTCCCGCTGCCGCTGCCGCGGTTCCAGTTGCGATCGTCTCTTTGTATCCTTGCCCCGGTTCCCGAAGGTGCACATGCAGATCGATGAAGCCGGGAGCGACCACCAGTCCACGCGCGTCCAGGGTCTCATCGGCCGAGACGCGAATCTTTCCCGCCGGTGCAATTTCGGCCACCCGGCCATCACGCAATAAAACATCCATCATGGCATCGATCCGCGACGCGGGGTCGATGACCTGCCCGCCCTTGATGAGCAGGCTTCCGGTTTTCTTTTGCCCGCTGCTCATCGCGCTTTCCCCAGGGCTTTCGCCAGAATTGCCATCCGCACCGGCACTCCATTGCGCACCTCTTCCACAATCGCCGACTGCGGGCAATCCGCCACTTCTGACGTGATCTCCAAGCCTCGAATAATCGGCCCAGGATGCATCAGGAGCGCATCGCGGTTAGCGAGTTTCAAACGATGCATCGTCATTTGAAAGCGCGCAATGTAGTCCTGCAGGCTGATCTTAAGTCCGGCCAGGCGCTCTTTTTGCACCCGCAGCACGGTAACCACATCGGCCCCGCGAATGGCGTCCTCCACGCTGCGCGTGACGTGCACTCCCGGCGCCAGACTGGTTGCGTACTCAGGCAATAACTCTGCCGGTCCGCACAGCGTCACCTGCGTACCGAACTTGCTCAACAAATGACAAGCCGAGCGCGCCACGCGACTGTGATAAATGTCCCCGATAATCGCGACCTGCAGGCCTTTCAAAGTTTTCTTGTGACGCAGAATCGTGTACGCATCCAGCAGCGCTTGCGACGGATGTTCATGCATCCCATCGCCCGCATTGATGACTGGACAATCGACATTGTTGGCCATCAGCAGCGGCGCCCCAGCATGGGGATGCCGAATTACGATCACATCCGCGCCCACCGCGCGCAGCGTATAGCCGGTATCGAGTAGCGACTCGCCCTTTTCGATGCTCGATCCGCTTGACAGCACCAGCGTCGTCATCGCGCCTAGAGATTTTGCCGCGATTTCGAACGAACTGCGGGTCCGCGTGGAAGCTTCGTAGAAGAGAAGCAAAACCTTCTTGCCGCGGAGCAGCGCTTTCGGCTTTGCGGGATTCATACGGCGTGCGAGATTCAGCAAGCTCGAAATCTCCGCCGCGGGCATGTGCTCAATCCCGAGCAAGGAGCCACGATGGACTTCCGCCCCGCTCCGGGGGCGCGCGACCTCCCTGGCTGTTCGGCTGCTGGCTCGCGATTTCAACTTTGTTTTTCCACCAGTAGGACTTTTTCCGCGCCGTCGACCTCGCGCAGTTGTACCTCGATGATTTCCCGGTCCGTGGTTTGGATCTTTCTTCCCACAAACGACGCTTCAATGGGCAACTCGCGGTGGCCGCGATCGATCAGCACACAGAGCTGCACCCGCCGCGGACGCCCCTGCGAAAAAAGAGCATCCAGCGCCGCCCGAGTGGTCCGACCGGTATACAAGACGTCGTCCACCAGAACGATGTCCTTTCCCGTAATGGGAAAGCCGATCTCGCCCTTCTGCACCACCGGCTTCGGTCCCAAAGTGGAAAGATCGTCGCGATACAGCGTGATATCGAGGGTGCCCACCGGGACCGGCGATTTCTCAATTCGAGAAATCATCTCTCCCAGCCGCTGCGCGATGAAGACCCCGCGGCGGCGTATACCGACCAGCCCAATGTCCTTGGCGCCATTGTTCTTTTCGATAATTTCGTGCGCTAATCGCACCAGCGTCCGCTCAATTTCCGAGGCGGACATGAGCTGCGCCTTCTCGCGCAGGTTTGGCAAGCGGGGTGTGGCTCGGGGAGACATGAACGTCGCATCATACGCGGGTCGAGTGGTAGGGAGCAAGGCCAGCACGCAAGGACGGCACGCAAGCGCCTTATGAATGCGGCTTGCGGCGCAACAGGAATGCGGCAATCGCCCCGCCAATGCTCGAAAACACCAGAAACGCCACCAGCATCACCGCCAGCCCCATAATCATCACCAAGGCCAGTCCCGGCGGACTCTTCAGGTAGTCGAGAACTTGCTGCGCTTGCGGATCGGTGGTTCGGGCAGCCGACTGCTGGACCGCTTCAAGCAGCGCTGCGTGAAGCTCGCCCCCAGAATGAAATACCAGGACTTCGATGGCAGTGAAGATGCCAAAAAAGGCAAAGCCCAGCCCGCCGCTCGCCGCGCCCAGTCGAGCGCCCATTCCCGGCGTAAGCTCTGAAACCGGATTTCGCCTGCGATAAAGCAGCACGGAAAGCGATCCCGCCACCAACATTCCGAGGCCAAACCCGCCCAAGGGAACCAGCATCAGGACGGCCGCGACCAGTCCCGCAATCGCCGCCGACGGCAGTGCCTTCGACCACTGCAAAGCCCGCGGATCGGCGTTGGCCGGAAGCAGAATCGGGCTGGAAAAGGGCAAGTCCGGCGACTCGAATCCGGCTACACGGATTTGAGGAGCTTCGCACTGCTTGCAGAACGGCGTGCCGTCTTCCACCGCCGCACCGCACTTGTAGCAGGCATGTTCCACGAGAACTTCAAGGTACAGCAGGCAAGGAATCAGGCGCAAGGAAGCGGGGTGTAGTGCGGAGACGCTTGTACGTCGCTGGTGGGGTTGATCGTGATTTGTCGGAGCATAGAAGGCATAACTGGATGCCATAATAAGTAACCTGAGGTTTCCTGATGAGAACGACCCTTATGCTGGATGACGATCTCGTGCGCATTGCGCAGGAATTTACTGGGATCGAGGAAAAAACGGCGCTGGTTCGTGAAGCCCTCAAAGCTCTGATCGAGCGGGAAAGTGCTCGCAGATTGGCGTCTCTGGGAGGCACAATGCCAGAGTTGAAGAACATTCCCCGCCGCCGGCAGGGCAAAACCGGAGGACGGCTGAATTGATTCTCGCGGATACGCCCGCCTCCAGCTTCATCCGGACTTCAGAGTGCGCGTTTTTCAGCAGAAGGGTCGGGCGCCTTTCGGCAGAGTCTGCATCCCAACAAGCCAGCCCTGCCCTCAGCAGCGACGTTAAGCTCATGGAGTGAACTTGAAAATCGTGCCGCAGCCGCCGTCTCCGCAATAGTCGCCACCATAGGCGGTAGTGCCGTAGAGATTTCCGTGGCTGTCCCAGACCAGCCTGCTATAGGGAATGCTCCCGTCCTGGCCGTTGAAGCTCCAGGCGTTGCTCTCGGTCCACTGGTCGCCCGAGTTTGTGAGCTTGAAAATTGTGTCCCCCTCGTTAGTGCCGTAGAGATTTCCCATCGAATCCATGACCACACCACAGCATGGATAGCTTCCGTCCTCCCCACTCTGGAAGCTGTATAGAACCGATTCCTGCCAGGTACCATTCGAGTTATTCACCTGGTACACCGTACCGAATCCTGATGCGCCACCGTCGACGGTGGTTCCATAAATGACACCGTCTTTGTACAACACAGGCCCGTATGGCCCGGCTCCGTCCGCGCCACCGGTAAAGCTGTATAGAGTAGTAAGTACCCACGTCTTGCCGGAGGGTGATAACCGGTAAACGGTGCCATACCCATAAACGCCGCCGCCCGCAGTGCTGCCATAAAGATTGCCCTTCTTGTCCCGGAACAGCGACGTGGGTCCGCCTCCATCGGCCCCATCGAAGAAGTGGATAGTAACCAGCTTCCAGCCTTTCCGCGAAGGGGAAAGTTTAAAGATGCTCCCATAGTTGGTTATATCGCCGGTTGCTGTGCCGTACAGGTTCCCCGCGTCGTCCCAAACGAGGTTCCCAGTGGGATTCGACCCGTCTGTTTCGTCAAAATAGTGGATCACGCTCTCCTTCCACCCCTTGGGGCCGTGGCCTATTGTGAAAATCACGCCACACCCGCTTCCCGCATAACACAACGGTTGGCCGCCCTGTGTCGTGCTGCCATACAGGCTACCTGCCTTGTCGGCGGTCAGATCAGTTATTGGCAGACTTCCATCGGTCCCCCCAGTAAAGCTATGCAGGGTTTTTCTGGTCCAGCCGGACTTCGCCTGCGTCAATTCATAAATGGTTCCGTCTTCGTCACGTGACCCGCCGCCCTGATTCGTGGCGCCGTAAATCTTGTCGTTCAGAAGCAGAACACCCGACAACGGTCGGAAACCATCCTTCTGTCTCTGGAACTGGTAAAGCGCCTCCTCGCTGCCTGCCCATGCGGGCACGGCTAACGCAAGGGCGAGAGCCAAGCAAGGCAGGCTGGATAGGGGTGGGTTCTTAAGGGATAACACGCTAGTCACCTCCAGGAAGAACGCGGGCGGGAGCGCATTCCGTAGTACGGAGCATACCACGGAGAGGCCAGTTCTCAAGGAGCCTTTCGGCTCTGGTCGCGGGGCTCGCACCTATGGCTGATTGCTCCCGCCGCAAGGTACAATGAGGCCATGAGCCCCGAGGTTTCCGATCTTCTGAAACGTGCACTCGCGCTCCCCGTTGACGAGCGCGCTGCGCTCGCCAATACGTTGCTGGACAGCCTTGAAAGCACAAATGAATCCGTCCAGGAGGCCTGGGACGATGAGGTCGCTCGCAGAATCGAGGATTTGAAAACGGGGAAGGCTGTAACCGTCCCTTGGGAGCAACTGCACCGCGAACTCCTGGCCATGGTGAATGAGCCCTAAGGCTGTCGAATATCATAAGGGCGCAACCGCGGACCTTAGAAGCGCGGTCGCCTGGTATCAGGAGCGCAGCCCCAAAGCGGCCTTGGACTTCATCGAAGAATTGCAGCGAGCCACCGAGGCAGTCCGTGAAGCGCCGGAACGCTGGCCTACAGGAAAAAACAACACTAGGCGCTTCCTGCTCTGGCGTTTTCCTTTTGTCATCATTTATTCGGAACGCGAGTCCGTAATCACGATCTGGGCCGTCGCCCACGGCAGCAGGCGGCCGGAATATTGGGCACAGCGTCTATAACTCTGGCAGCCGCTTGGTACGAGATGAACAGCACGCTGGGTGCTTCGCACACCTAGGGTGCGAACGATGCGCGCCTAGCGCTGATAACCTTCATAACTGGGCCTCTAATCACAACTGGATCGGGCTTACGGTTCGGGCGTTTTCATATCTGTGGCGGAGAGGTCAAGGGGCTCAAGTCATGCGTTGCGGATACTGCGTCCGGGATGCGGCGGATTTTTCATCGGCACAATGTTTTCTCCTCGCGCAGTGCTGCCTAGTGGTCGTCGGTCATTTCAAGGTCAAACGCGCCCGTGCCTTCAAAGCGCTTGGCAATCATCGCCCCTTGCTCTTTCAACCTCTGTTGCCGGGTAATCTTTTCGCGAAAATGCCAGTCAGTGGGGTGGCGCGACTTCATCCATGGCTGATCAAGATGGGAGACAAATCCCTCCGCCTTAGCCCCAAGGGCAACGACAGCCGAAGGCTTCACAATTTCGATCTGCTTCTTAAGAAACCGAGCGCACTGATCCCTGTACCCGCGGACGCTCGGCATCGATCCGGTGGCGCTACCAGGTTTTAGGCCCATTAAAGCGTTTGTGAAGAAGCATCTCTGCGGGGGAAGGGATGCTCCCCTCAGGACTACCAATAGGCGTCTCCAGAACTCTCCGCCGGCCTCGCCGCCATTGTCAAATGACTTATCAAAGGCGCGAATGCTGTCGAAATTGTGCCCCACAAACATAACGGGCGCGTCTGGGAACAAGGCTGGCATTGGCCCCCTGGCGTCCGGGCCTCTCCATAAACCGGACCCACCAGGGAAGAATGCTGTGCCTGGAATGAGACTAGATAAGGTCGATCCGGTTTGTCTGACGGTAGGGTGGTATTTCGTAACGAGCCTCTTCATCGCGTCGAGAAGTTGCTGAACCACTTCTTCGGACTTCCTGCTGTGCAACATGTTAGGGCCGCCCGAAATCCTGTCGAAAGAAGGTGCGTTCACAGTGTCGCTGACTGTCGGAAATCTTAAGTGCCTGCCGACGCAGCAATGAAAAAGGAAGATACGCGACTCTAAAAAAGAAACTCTGAGAATCGCACGTCTCCATGCCACGCGTAGGCGAGCGATTCCGACCCGGCGTTTGTGTACATTATATTTGCGCAGGCGGACGGCCCAGACTTTGACCTCGCTGTCACTCGTCGATGCCCGGCCACTTCGCCCGCTTAGATGTCGCCCTGCTTGCCTCGGGCATGAACATACACCAGGGCGAAGGTGGCTCCGCTGCCGGATTTGTTTGGCTCGACCGCGACTACGTGCTCATTGTCCTCGGTGCCGACTTTCAGTTCGATGTTCGGTCCCTTGTTGTCGCCCTCGCACTTGAGCTGCTTCGAGGAGTTCGAGTCATCGTCGTCGTGGGCCTGATACTTCGTGCCATCGTCGCTGCTATGACATTCCAGGACCTTGCCGTATTTCTTCTGTAGCTGGTCTTTGTAATACGACACGATCTTGTCTTGCGAGTCGTCGGATACGTAGCTCACCACCACCAGCTTTATGCCGAATGCGCTGGTAAACAGCGATAGATTGGCGGAGCTGTCGTCTTTGCTGGTTTCCGAGTGCTTTAAGCGCGCATTCGGATAGACGGGCAATCCCGTGTCCGACGGCTTGGCATCGCCTCCGATGTGCATGTCACCGACCGAGCTGCGCACGTCGAAGGAATTGTTTGCCGGGTTGTGGTTGTCCGAATCCTGCGCCGCGACCGACATGGGAAGGGCGATCAGGCAGATCACTGCAGAGGGCCACCGGAAGTTTCGATGGACAGTCTGTATATCGGAATCATAGATTTCTAAACCGTAGCCGGATATCGCATGTCGAAATCTCGGACCACCAAGAGCCGCAGGATCATGAATTTAAATCCCTCAGCTCAAATTGTGCCTTCTTTGCCGCGGGTTTCGATGAATACCAGCGCGAAGTCTGTCCCTTTGTCTTGCGGTTCGATCGAAACCATGTGCTGATGGTCTTCGGTTCCGACCTTCAGCTCGACGACATTGCCTTTGTTGTCGCCTTTGCAGGCAACGGGTAAATGGGCGTCCTTGTCGCCGGCTTTGACGTTGAGGTCGTCGCCGTGGCTGGTGGTATGGCACTCGACGACGCTGCCGTATTTCTTGAGCTGATCTTGATAGAAAGCGATGACTTTGCTCGGCGGATCGTCGGACACGAATTCGATGGCGGCCACCCTCACGGCGAAGAAGCTGGTGGAGATATTGACGTTCGCACCCTTCTCGTCATTTCCCGTTTTGGGCTTCTTGTGGGCGCCTGGATAGACCGTCAGACCAGTGTCGCGGACATCGACGTTTTCATTGACGTGAATGCCGCCGATGGGCGTGGTAATGTCGACTTTGTCGTTGCCGTTGGCGTCGTGGTCCTTCACATTGACGCTGCATGCGACGACCGTCAGCCACAGGATGAAGCCAGCCGCGATCATCAGGCGCGCTTTAATGGGAAGTGGTTTCGGAATGAGCATGAAAAGTGCCTCCTTGTGCCAACTGCCGGGGCCGTTCGATTCCTGCGCCGCGTTGGGCAACTCCGGGGATGGTCACCGGCAAATGACCGCGAATCGGGATTTCCCCAAAGAGCGCTTTGACCGCGCTGATTTCTGAAATTGAGACATTGGAGAACGCGCAAAGATAGTTTTCCACCGCCGGAAAATCCTGAGCGAGATAGGGACTGCCCATCGCAACCACCACAGTTTTCACAACGGCATGGTCAAGAATATTGGTCAAAAGGGTTCCGCTAGCGTCGGAGAGTGCCACGGAATTGGTCAGACCATTGGCGCCCATAATCGCCTTTCCCGCCGTGGGAACAACATAGACGGCGGCAATGACGGCGTCAGCTTGATCGACGGCTTTGAGAATATCGGGCGACATTGCGGTTGCCATGCGCGGATCGACGTACATTACGTTAACGTCGGGTACGCGCGCTTTCAGTTGACGCTCAAGGGTGCGGCCAGCCTCTGTTCTTACGTCGTCGGACATGATGACGGCGACCAGATGGTTATGCACCTCTTGCACCGATTGATACGGCAATGATTGATACGGAAGAGCGCTCATAACAGTTCCAGAACGTTTCAGCGGGAGAACCTTGCCGTTTTCGCGGACCAGGGTGATGGCGTCGTCGGCGATCTGCTGGCCTAAAGCCAGGTTTTCGGGTTTGCCAACAGTCTCTGACATAGACATTATGTCTACCTGGCGCGACTTGTACAATCCGGCGGATGCCTTTGCTTTCAGTATCTTGAGGACAGATGCATCGACTTGCGCGGTCGAGATTTCACCGCTGCGAACGGCTGCGAGCATCGCCCGATACGAGGTGTCAAGGTCGGCGGGGATAATCAGAAGGTCGCAGCCGGCTTTGAAGGCGTCGACGGCTTCGCGGCCGGGGTGTCCGGCATAGAGTCTGGTCAGACCAGCCATGTCAAGGGCGTCGGTGACGACGATTCCTTTGAATCCGAGCTGGTTTTTGAGCAGGCCGGTTACGACGGCGGACGAAGTTGTTGCCACGCGGTTGGGATCGGGTTCGAGCGCAGGAACGGTGACGTGGGCCACCATGATGGCATCGACTCCCGAGTCGATGGCTTGGCGAAAGGGCGGAAGTTCGACCGCATTGAGGTTCGCGAGGTCTCCGCTGACGGCGGCGAGACCGAGGTGCGAATCGGTGGAAGTGTCGCCGTGTCCGGGAAAGTGCTTGGCCGTGGTCAACATTCCGTTGGCACGCGCGCCGCGGATGTAGGCGGCGGCGAAGGCGCCGACGTGTTGCGGATCTTCGCCGAACGAACGCGTGTTGATGATCGGATTGGCGGGATTGGAGTTCACGTCGGCGTCGGGAAAGAAGTTCCAGTGAACGCCGATGGCGCGGGATTCCTGGGCGGTGATGCGGCCGAAGGCTTCGGCATAGTCGAGCTTGCCAGTGGCGCCAAAGGCCATGGCGTGGGGAAATTCGGTTGCGCCGTGCAGACGCATCGAGAGGCCACGTTCGAAGTCGGCGGCGATGATCAGGGGCAGCGGGGAATCCTGCTGCAGGCGGTTGAGTAATTCGGCAGCTTCGTAAGGCTCGTTGCGGTAGAGGAATGGCGGCTCCCAGCGAACGGTCATGGCGAGGGATCCGAGGTGATATTTAAGGATGTTGTCGCGCAGCTGAATGTAAACCGGACTTTCGAGGTTGAGAAAGTCGGCGCGCACCCAGATCATGAAAAGCTGGCCGACTTTTTCTTCCAAAGACATCTTATGGAGGGTCTTCTCAGCCCATTTTTCGCCATCGCGGTCGAGATGAACCGGGCCGGGCGGCTGGGATTTTTGCTTGGCGAACGCCGACGACCCTAAGAGCAGGATGAATAGCAGCGAAAAAACTTTGCCACGCATGGAGCGACAATAGCACGCGGTGTGGGTGGAGGATGGCGGTACGGTGTTGACTGCGGAAGTGCGGGTCAGCTCGATGCGCATGGGAGCCCCCGGCGGTGGTCTGTTCCTGACGGGAAGTGATCGCGGGGACCGTTGCGGACCTTGGTGGTGTTTTCACCCGTGCAAACAGATAATCTCGCTAGTTTCGATTAGCTTAGATTGTGAAAATAGTGCGCGAGCTACGCCCCGAGGGATTCGAACTCCCGACCTTCCTGGTTCGTAGGAGGTGAGTCACACAATTGACTCATTGGTCTGGTATGCGCTTACAAACATGGGAGCAAGCTCAGTCGCGCCGATGCACCTACTGTGGGCATTCAGTTTGGGCTCGCTGGCGAGCTGCTCTGGGGAGGTAGCTTCCTAAGCGCAGACATGATCTTGTCAATGTGAGCCAGTAAGCCGTCCGCAGCCTCATCAACTCGGTCTGACCCGGCTATGTTAAGTTTGTGTTCCACAAACACCTCTTGAAGAGCATCCGGACAGCTGGCGGTAGGCGCGTTTAAGAAGATCGCCACAGAAATATAAGATGCCGAGCCCCTCGGTGACTGGAGTTTGACACCTTCCACCCACGCATCTTGCGTCGCGATGTCCACGTTAAGTGCGTTCTTACGTTCATCCACGAGAACAAAGGAAGCGGACTTCTGCACGGCTTCCTTGAACGCAAAAGCGAATCGAGTACCAACACTGTCATCGCCTTGATGCTCGACGTGAATTCTAGTTTGGGATTGTGCCGACAATGCAGACGCGAGCAGTAACAGCGCGAAGAAGAGGCGCATGGTGCCTCTGATCGTAGCACCATCTAATCATTTTCGGTGTAGAATCGCGCCATGAACGTAGAGTCTTGTATCTGCGTCACCGAGAGCCACGGACACGGAAAATCGTGTGGGAAGCCTGCCAAGTTCATCATGCAGGTGAAGACTCGACAATCCTTTGTGCGCGTCGGCGTCTGCCTAGATTGCTTTGGCAGCCCGTACGTAGAGGTTCCGGTTTCGCTGTACGACAGCGAGGTAAAGCAGGAATCGCCTCGCTAGGACGCCCGTAGAGCGACGATCTCAGCTCGGATGTGGAGCGTCCTCCTACTTGCGTCCCGTATAATCCAACCCATGAATGACACGCAACTCTGCAAAGAGTGCAAGCATCCACTTTCTTCACACGATAGGCGCGTCAGGCCTGTGGCAGATCATCCCTTCAATCAAAAGCCGGAGACGTTCGATTGGAAGACAGGTAAGCCGGGAGGGCAATCTGGATGCACTGAGTGCGCTTGCGATCAGTGGGAACCGACCAACTGATCGATCAGCGGGACGATGTCCGTAATTACTATCCGGAGCAGGAGTGAAACCATGCGCGGACGGGAGATCAATCGCATTAGCGGCAATTGTTTAATCGTTCTGTCTCTTATCGCATTGGCGACGGTAATCAGCGGGTACTTTCAGGCTCCTCAACCCGACGAGGGATCGGCGGCACACATCTTCCAGTTGTCGATTGTGGCGCTGGTGCCTGTGACCTTACTCTTCCTGGTCACAGTGGACTGGGAGAGGCCCTTGCGATACATGCGGCCGTTGGCATTCACGGCAATCGCGTTAGTTCTGGCGTTCGGCGGGCTGTATTACTTGGAGCACTACTACTATGTTGAGCATTATGTGAAGCTGCGGTGACGGGTTGTGGATAGGAAGTAGAGTAGTGCGTTGAAAATAGCGGCCATTATGTTTTGCATCTCTCCGGTATTGAGTGGCCAAAGAACTGGCCGAAAATCGCGGCCGCGTGACAACTGGTTCTCATCATTCTGCGTTGAAATCCCTTTTAGGGACTCGGGTTGTGCTGACAGGCGAGAGGTCTTTCGACTGCGCAGGAAGGTTCGCTTGGGGCGAACCTTCTGCTTCGCTCAAGATGACAGATTTTTAGCTTTGTGCGCCAGCGCTCCAAGTTTCTATAGGAACGTCAAAATCCGCCCCCCACCAGCGCGATAGCGCCACTCTGAATTGTTGGATCGTCTCCGAATCCGGCCAACCAAGTGACCTCAGGCTCTCGCCGGAACCAGGTCATTTGACGTTTGGCGTAATTGCGATGGGCTTGCTGGGCGGCGAGGATTGCGGCGGGTTCGTCGACTTCTCCGCGCAGTAGCTGGGCGCACTGCTTGTATCCGAGCGATTTCAGAGGCCACGCTTCGGGATACTTCGCCAGCAAGTTTCGGGTTTCTTCCAGCAATCCGCGATCGAACATCTGCTTAGCGCGGCGGTTGATGCGCTCGTAGAGCTGCTTGCGGTCCGGATTCAATCCGATCCGCAGAATGCGAAAGCCTTGCAGTGCTTCTCCGCGCTGCTCCCAGAGAGTAGTCATCTTTTGTCGGGAGGCGAGGCAGACTTCGATGGCTCGAACCAGCTTGGGTACGTCATTGGCATGGATTTTGGCGGCGGCTTGCGGATCGAGACGCTGGAGAATGCGGTGCAGGTAGGCAGGGCTTTTCTGCTGAGAACGTTCTCGCAGGCGTTGGCGGAGTTCTTCGGAGCGCTGCGGTCCAGGGAACAGTCCCTCTAATAAAGCGCGCAGATATAAGCCGGTGCCTCCGACGACGACGGGGAGATTTCGACGGGAGCGAATCTCTGCAATCGTCAGCCGTGCCAAGCGCGCGTACTCGCCAGCTGTCATGTAGCTAGTGGGCGGGATGCAATCGAGCAAATGGTGCGGCGCACGGGCGCGTTCATCAGGGGCCGGCTTGGCGGTGCCTATCTCAAATTCGAGGTACATGGCGACCGAGTCGCAATTGACGATTTCGGTATGAAAGTGCGAAGCCATGGCGAGCGATAAAGCAGTTTTGCCACTTGCCGTGGGACCGAGGATGACTACGAGCAGCGGATCGAGCGCCACGGTCAGCGCCAACCCCAGTTCATGAAACGCCAGTAACGGACGAGAGTAAGAATCAGAATAATCAGAGCAATGACGATCAGGCCGGTGGTTTCAGCTGTGCAAATTTCGTTGGAATGGCGATCGGAGGATGGCTTCTGGTTCTGCCGTCTTGGGCCAGCGGCGGGCATGCGACCATTGTAGCGCCGGATTCGATGGAACCGGGGTGACATTGTCCGCGTATATACGTCCAACGCCGCGGGGCGAAGTTCCGTTCGGCTACGGGAGGGTCTATGAAACGCTTGGGATGGTTGATGCTGGGAGCAATGCTGGCGTCTGCGCCGCTTCTTCATGCGGACGAATGGTCGAAGACATACTCAATTTCAGGTCAGCCTGAATTGAGGGTGGAGACCTCGGACGCGAACATCAAGGTAGAAACCTGGGACCAGAATTCGATCCAGGCGCGGGTAACGAGCGAGCGCTATAAGATCGGCAGCGGCGGCATACAGATTGTCGAACACCAGGCGGGCGACGCGGTCGAGATCGAGGTGCGCGAGCCGCATCACTACTTCAATGTTCAGATCGGAAGTACGCGGATCGAGGTAGAGATACATATGCCGCGCCAAGGCCACTTGAAGGTACATACGGGCGACGGCAGCATTGAAGTCAGCAACCTTAAGGGCGACATGGACATGGAGACGGGCGATGGGCATCAGGACATCACCTCAGTGGATGGCCTGCTAAAAGCGCGATCGGGGGATGGACATATTTCGGCCACCGGGCGGTTTGACGGACTGCGGCTGGAAACTGGCGACGGGCGTATTGAGGCGCGGGCGCAGGCGGGTTCGACGATGGCGTCCAGTTGGGAGTTGCGCACGGGCGATGGCAGCGTGCGCCTTCAGTTACCGGAAAACTTTGCCGCCGATGTAGACCTGCATACCAGCGATGGTCATATCAACGTGGATTTGCCGGTTGCGGTGGAGGGGAGACTGGGCGAGAAGAACATCCACGGGAAAATAAATGGCGGCGGAAATCTTTTGACCGTCCATACCGGCGATGGATCGATTGAGATTGAGAAACTGTAAGCTGTATTGTGCGGAGGACTACTGAAGTTCGCCGCGGGCGGGATTGTAGAGGAACTTGAATCGCAATGCCAGATATTGACCGCCGAACTCACTAGGAAGCGGCGGAAATGGGTTGGAAGAGGTAATGCCACCCCACGCGCCGCGATCGAGCGCCACATCTCCGGAGGTGCTCACCAGCTTCATCCCGCTCACGCTGCCGTCTTTTAAGATGGCGAACTCGATCATGACGTTTCCCTTCTTCATGATGGGAGGCCGCGCGGATTCGGGGATTAGCGTGTACCAGTGCACTTTTACCTCGTGGAGCACGCGTTGCAGGTATGGACCGAAATCCACGCCCATGGTGTCAGAAAGAACATCGAGCGGACCCATGGCAGCGGTTGGCTTGGCGCCGGTCCCTAAGCCGTAGTCGCCGTTATCGCCAACGCCTCCGCCGCGATTGGCAGCCACGGCGCGCGCCGCGTCGGCAATGGCCTGACCCGGAGACTCTGAGAAGCCTTTGGCAAACGGATTCGGCGTACTGGCCGGCATCTGCAATTTTGCCTGCTCCTGAGGCTGCGGCGGTGGCGGCGCACTCGGTTGCTGGCTTTGGGGCGCGGGCGCAGGAGGCGACGAACCGGGTGGAGTTTGCGGGACTGGCGGACTGCTGATGCCGGGCCTTCCGGCGCGGCTGGCATCCAGAATCTTCTTCAGCTCCTGACGATCAATCTGCGGGCTCTTGGACATCGCCACACGATCTTTGTCGGACGCGATGTTGGTCTTCGGACGCTGGGTCAATTGTTGTTCGTCGGGTGGCATCTCCAGAAACGTGGTGTCTTTGTCGCGGTTCGGCAGATTGGCGACGATCACCGGCGAACGGGGAAGTAATCGCATCAGCTTGTCGGAGTTAAAAATGACGAGGATGAGGACCATGTGGACGACGA
Source organism: Terriglobales bacterium (assembly GCA_963700175.1). Lineage (GTDB taxonomy): Bacteria > Acidobacteriota > Terriglobia > Terriglobales > Acidobacteriaceae > DASVWZ01. Next base: position 558,680 of record CAVOWN010000015.1, on the reverse strand, counting down.
CCGACAGCCAGAAGGCCTCCCGGCGGCGGGCGACGGAGAGCTCATCCTGCAACTGCACCATCAGGTGCGGGGTCGAGCGGTCTTCTAAATAGAGCGATTCCCAGTACTGGGAGTTATAGAGCTCTTCATTCTGCGAGCCGGAGTTCTGCGGGGTAGGGGGTTGCGGTGGGGCTGGGTTTCCCGGCGGGATTTGGGTGGTTGGCATCAAACAACTTACCTGCTTAGACACGAGTGGGCGGGGATAAGTTGTAACCGGTCAGCATCCCCACAAAACGCCGGCTGTGACTCGCGTCCACGGTTGTGCTTTTATTGTCGCATCTTTTCGAGGGCGGTGCGAAGCCCTGAAGGTGCAAGTACTTAGGATTGTATCCAGAGAGACAACGAGGGCGTGCATTCTTTACAAAACTTGACTGAATCCGGGTCGAAACTGCTAGCGAAGCTGTTCGAGATTGATTTCCTTTGAGTGTGAGCGGATGGCGGCCACGATATCGAGGGCAAGGGCCAGGGCGCGACGGCCATCTTGCAGACTGACGAGCGGACGCGAGCGCTGGCGGACAGCGTCGAGAAACGATTTCAGCTCGGCGAGGAGAGGTTCTTCGGTGGTGGTGGCCGGCTTGGTGAAATTGATCTGCGGATTCGCGGAAGGAGTTCCATCCTGCGGATTGTCTGCGACGCTGAAAACGACGACATCCTGACGGCCGTAATCGAGCGAAACATATTGCTTTGGCTGGAAGAATCGCAGTTTGCGCACGCGCTCGGTAGAGACGCGGCTGGCGGTGAAGTTGGCCACGCATCCGGAGTCGAACTCCAGTCGAACGTTGGCGATGTCGGTCTTGCCGGAAAGAATGGGAAGGCCGACGGCGCGAATTTCGGTGACCGGAGAGTTTACGAAAGAAAGAACTACGTCGAGATCGTGGATCATGAGGTCGAGAACCACGTCCACATCAAGCGAGCGAGGCGTGAAAACGCTGAGGCGATGCACCTCAAAAAACATGGGCCGAGTTATCAGTGGAATTGTCGCGCGGACGGCCGGGTTGAAGCGCTCGAGATGGCCGGCCTGGGCGATGCGATTATGGGTTTGCGTCAATTGGAGAAGCTGGTCGGCTTCGGCGAGCGACGCGGCGAGGGGCTTTTCGATCAGGACGTCGACGCCCGCTTCCATGAGTTGGCAGGACACCTTGAGATGATCGACGGTGGGAACGGCGACTGAAGCCGCCTGCACCTCGCTGTGCGTGGTGAGCAACTGGTCGATTGATCCAAAGCCACGGCAATTAAATTCGCGGGCAACGGCGTCGGCACGGGCGGTATCGGGATCGACGACCCCGACAAGGCGCACCGTGGGGTCTAGCTGTGCGAGTTGGTGGTAGACGCGGGCGTGGTTGCGTCCGAAGGCGCCGACGCCGATCACCGCGACCTGAAGCAGATCGTTAGCCAGAATTTTTCCTTGCGGCAGTTGCCGGGAGACATTTGATTAGATCATAGGCAGGCCCTCAGCGGAATTTCTTGAGCAGCGCGATTTGTCCGGCATGGTAAAGCTCGTGCTGAACGATTCCGCTGAAAAGATAGAAGAAAGTTTGATGCTTCGCTTTCTTTCCGGGGACTAGTTCGAGCAGGCGCGATTCAGGGAAGGCTGCCACCGCATCAATGAGGGCGATATGGGTCGATTTAAGATTGGCCAAAGCCTGCTTCCATGCGGCAGGGCTAGTGTCTTTGACCGGCGGGAAATTCTGGCGGTCGGTGAGTGTCGATGCAGCTCCCTGGCTGCGGCGGAGAGCGACTCCGTCCCATGCGGCAATGTGCAGAACCAGTTCCCAGATGCTATGAGCGTTCTTAATGGGATGTTTCGCGGCAGTTTTCGCGTCGACATCGGACAGCAATTTGAGCAAGGAATCACCGTGCCACGCTTCGCCATTGAAGGCGCGGCGGATCTGATCGGCTAGACGGGCGGATTCGGACATCGGAACCTCCAGAAGTTCGCTTGTGCTTGTGATGCATGGTTTCAAGTTTCAGGTTGCGATGATCGAAATTTCGGCCTCGTCTGCGGCAGAGATGATTGCCTGTCCGTCCAGCAACAAACATTTCCCCGCGTCCAGAGCGAGGCAGGTGGCGCCCGCAAGACGCATGGTCTCAATAGTCTTCAGGCCGATCACCGGCACATCGAAGCGCATGTCCTGATTCGGCTTGGCAATCTTCACCACCGTCAGAGCACGGCTGAGAGTCGACGCGGACGCGTCCAGCGATGCCATAATCTGTCCAGCTCGCTCGATTGCGGCATCGGTGCCTTCCATGGCTTCGATGGCGACACACGCGGCCTCGGCGACTACCGCTGTCTGGCCAATGTCGTACTGCGCGACGTGACGGGCGACGGCGCGGCCGTACTCGATGTTCGCTTTTTCCGCTCCCGACGGTGTACGGCGGGTGAGCACGCCAGACTTTGCCAGCAGCGGTTCGAGAAGACTGGTGGAGCTTTCGAGAACGATTCCTTCGTCGGCCAGAACTTTGGCCACAGCGCCGAGCAGAGCATCGGTGTTGCGGGTACGCAGATTGAGCAATAACTTGGCGAGACGCCAGTCGGGGCGGACGGCGGAGAAAATCTGCTTGTGCTTGACTTGCCCGGCCATGATGGCTCGTCGAACGCCTTCACGCTGGAAAGTCTCAATCAGTTTGGAAAGTTCTCCGAGAGAGAACCAGTGGATGGCGGACGCTCCGCACGATTCGATTGCGGGATCGGTTTCCTTTTTCAGCGCGGCCACGATTACGTCAAAGCCTTGAGCGCGCGCGGCATCGAGGACCAGAAACGGAAAGCGTCCGTTGCCCGCGATCAGGCCGAGTTTTTCTGGGGTTGGCATTTTGCCGTCAGCGATACCTGCACGCAACTTCTATTCCGTCAGGGCGATTGGTGCACTTTTACTTCACCACGCCACGCTCCGAGCTTTCGATGAACTGAATCAGCATGTCAACATCCTGGCCGCGAGCGTTCTCGGACTTTAACTTGTCCAGGGCTTGCGTGGTGTTGAGCCGGGACGCCAACAGAAGCTTGTACGCGTGATGGATTTTAGCGATCCGTTCCTTGTCAAAACCGCGGCGCTCCAAGCCGACAGCATTGAGTCCGTAAGCGCGCGTGCCGCGCTCGGCAGCGGTCTTCGAAAAGGGAAGAACATCTTTGGTGACCGTGGTTCCACCGCCGATAAAAGCATAATCGCCGATGCGCACAAAGTGGTGGACAGGGCAGAGCGCGCCAACCTGGGCATAGTGACCGACCAGCACGTGTCCGCCAAGCGTGGCGGCGTTGGCCATGATGACGTGATCTCCGACCACACAGTCGTGCGCGATGTGACAGTAGGCCATGATCAGGCAATGGCTGCCGAGGCGGGTTACACCGCCGCCTTTGACGGTGCCGCGACTGATGGTGACAAATTCGCGGACCTCGTTGTGATCGCCAATTTCAAGACGTGTGGGCTCGCCTGCATAAGTAAGGTCTTGCGGCGCCATTCCGATCGAGGAGAACGGGAAAAATGTATTACTCGCCCCAATTTTGGTAGGGCCTTCCATCGCGACATGCGACCGCAGCCGACAGTTTTCGCCAAGTTCAACATCCGGTCCAATCACACAGTAAGGACCGATCTGGCAAGAGGGATGGACCTTGGCGGCTGGATCGATAATCGCTGTGGGATGAACGCTCATGCGATGAGGATTTTATTCTTCGCCGCTCCGGGAAGGTGCCTTCCCGCGCGAACGATCGACCAAGCGGCAGCTCACGTTCGCTTCAGCCACTAACTTCTCGCCGACGTAGGCCTTGCCTTCCATTCGTCCCGCGGTGCCGCGCCAAACTTTTACTATGACCTCAACGCGCAACTGATCGCCAGGAATCACTGGCCGCCGAAACTTCGCGCGCTCGATCCCGGTGAACAAAACGATCTTCTCATCCCGATCTTCAAACTCGGTCAGCAGTAACACACCGCCCGCCTGGGCCATCGCTTCGACGATGAGCACTCCGGGCATGATGGGAAGATTTGGAAAATGGCCGGCGAAGAACGGTTCATTGATGGTGACATTCTTGATGGCCACAATCCGCTCCCGGCGCTTCAGGGCGATCACGCGATCGATGAGCAGAAAAGGAAAACGGTGCGGCAAAATCTTGCAAATATCGTTGATGTCCAGCGTAGTTTTCGCCGGCGTGGCTGTCTCATCTGCGATGCGGAAGGTATCAGTCATTCGTTTCTCATCAAAACCGACGATTATACTGGAATCCGAACAGTTCAGACCGAATAGAAAAGGATTTCATGCCCAGGAAAGTTAAGGCCAAGCAGGTCCAGATCAAGAACGCTGCTCCCAAAAAGATTTTAAAGAAAGTGCTTCCGGGGAAATCCGCTCCCATTGCACCCCTTCAGGATGACCTCTCGGCCCACCTGAATTACTTCGAAGGTAAGAAGGATGACATCGTGCAAACGATTCGCCAACTGGTGGAGATCGAATCGCCTACCGAGGGCAAGGCGGCGGTGGACCGGTTGGGAGCAATGCTGGCCGGACGTTTTGAGAAGCTGGGCGGACATTCCATGTTTCATCGCGCGAAGGATTTTGGCGATCACCTGCAAGTTGATTTTGCCGGCAAGCACGGCGGCAAACCCGTGCTGTTGCTGGGCCACCTGGATACGGTTTATCCCGCTGGAACGTTAAGCAGGATGCCGTGTCGAATCTCCGACGGAAGGCTTTACGGGCCGGGTGCCTTTGATATGAAGTCGGGCATTGCATTTATGCTGCATGCGATTGAGGCCTTGCGCGGATGGCACGAAGACAAACTGCCGCGTCCGGTGACCGTGCTACTGGTTTCTGACGAGGAAGTGGGCAGCGACTCTTCGCGGCACATCACCGAGAGTGTTGCCAAACGCTGCGAGGCGGTGCTGGTGATTGAGCCGTCGTACGGACCGAAGGGCGCCGTGAAGACCGCGCGCAAGGGAGTGGCTGAGTACACGATAAAGGTAACGGGGCAAGCGGCACACTCGGGTCTGGACTTTGAAAAGGGTGAAAGCGCAATCATCGAACTGGCGCGACAGATGCTGGAAATCTCGAAGCTCAGCGATCTGAAAAGGGGATTGACGGTCAACGTTGGAACGGTGCAGGGTGGAACGCGGACCAATGTGGTCCCGGCGGAAGCCTCGGCGGTGCTCGATGTGCGGATCACAAATTTGAAGGATGCCAAGGAGATCGATCGCAAGCTTCACGCGCTGAAGGCTGTGAACCGCAAGTGCAGAGTCGAAATCACCGGCGGATTGAATCGTCCGCCCATGGAGCGCGCAACTTCCGCCAAGTTGTACCAGCAAGCCGTTGGCATTGCCAAAACATTAGGATGGAAGCTGGAGGAAGCCGCGGTAGGCGGAGGCTCGGATGGCAACTTCACCGCGGGCCTGGGAATCCCGACGCTTGACGGGCTGGGTGGAGTTGGCGAAGGTGCGCACTCGCCGAATGAATCGATCACAATCTCAGAATTGCCGCGCCGCACGGCCCTTTTGGCGGAATTAATTCTGGGCCTATAGCCTGGCGGGTATTTCTTGCGTTGAGCGCGTACGCAGGCAAAAAACGAGGCATCTGCTAGTTGGCAGATGCCTCGTTCCATAAGCCTCCCAGTGAACGATAGGGGTTAATCTATCGCTTACCGCCCCCACCACCACGGGGCTGCTGTCTAGTCTGCAGTTTTTGCTGTTGCTGGGTGTGGCGTTGTTCCAATTGTTGTGTCTGTTGTTGGTGCCTCTGTTCAACCTGTTGTTTTTGGGCTTCAGGGGCATTCTGTTTTGCTAACTGCTGATGTTCCTTGTCCTGTTGCTGCTGCAGTTTCTGGTGCTGCTGGTTCTGCTTATCGGCCAGCTTCTGCTGTTGCTGCTGGTATTTCTGGTCCTGTTTCGCATTCCCCGTACTTTGAGGTTGCGCGGGAGTGTGAGGTTGAAGTTCGCTGGCGTGAGATGCGTTTGGCGGCTTCGGAACATTATTTTCCGGGCGCGCTGCTTCCCCATTTCCCGTACGCGCTGCTTCCGCGCCACGGTTGGCTTCGGCTGGGGGTCGATAAGTCCCGCCTGCCTCACGGGCCGGAACCGCGCTATGGAAATCTCCCGGCTTGGAAGTGGCCGCGATCGGTGGTCTACCCTGATTCGCAGAAGCCCTCAGTTGTGGGTTCGAGCGGGCCGCTTCTGCGTGCTGGGTTTGTGCGGCCACGGGTGGAACATGCTGCTCGCGTTCCGCTTGTTGTTCTGCCGGCGAAGGCTGCCTGGTGATTCCGCCTTCTCCGCCGTTGTAGCTGACATGGCTGATATTGGTATTGTTAACGACCGTCGTATTGTAAGTATTGTGGATGTTGGTGATGTTCACATTGGAGACGGAACGGTTATAGAAGAAGTGTCCGCCGTCCCAACGCCCTCCTTCGAAGCCCTCACCGAAGTAGCCGAAGCCGTAGGAGATTCCACCGTAGAACCCGACATGCGGACCCCAGTAGCCAGCGTGGAAAAGAAATCCGCCGCCGCCCCAGCCCCACCATGGCGGAGTCCACAAGAAGCCAACTCGTGGCGATAATACCCATGTTCCGGGCACCCAGTAGTAACCCGCATCGCCGTACGCCCAATAGCCGGGCGTCCACATATAGCCATCGCCGGGGCAAAGGGGCTGCTCATAGACCGGCAGCGCCGGCGGGCCGAACGAGACCGATACACCGATCTGCCCAAACGATGCCGCGGAAATCAACATAACGACCGCTGTTAACAATAGCGAACGAATCGATCGCACCATAACCATTTAGTTTCCTTCTGGCCGTATCCCTCGCTTAGCCGGCACTGTCTGGCTGCTCCGGTTTGCGTGGATCGAGCGGCACAACTTCCTTCGATAAGAAAAGCGCATACAGTTCCAACCCCAGACTCCCAACTCAGACTCGGTATTGGAAAAGTTTACCGCGAAAGTGAGAAACAAACGACTCCGCCGACTCACTTGCGCTCACGCGGTTGGTGTCCCGTTGGCGTGGAGAGACCGAACCGTCAGTGGTCTCCCTTGTTTGTATTCATTGGGATCCGCGTTGGACCTTCGAATGGCATTGCCTTTCTGGCCACACGGTCGTGGCTAAATCCGACATTACGAAAGCGAAATTTTGATGCGCCTTAACGCCAAGGGGTTGTGTGGGTGTGACTTCTGGCCTCCGGCTCCAGCGCTCGCCGGGGCCGTTGACCATTTTGGGAATTCGCGCAAACAAAATCGCGCGTCATGCGACGCGCGATCTGTTAGGACGAGTTGGCTTTTATCCGTTGTGGCTTTTCAACACTTCGATGGCTTTTTGCAACTGGTCGTCCTGCGCGGGAGCTGCGGGCTTTTTCTGCTGGTCCGCGGGGACGGCATTTTCGTCTTCGTCGGGGACCGGCCCGTCGTCCTCGGCATCGGCTACCAGAACGTTGGGCGTGACGGCCGCATCCTGAATGGCTTTGCCGCTGGGCGAATAATACTTCGCCACCGAAAGAATCAGCGCCGATCCATCTTGCAGTTCGAGCGTCTTCTGGACGGAGCCGTCACCGAAAGTCTTGTCGCCGACAACGTCGCCGCGAGCGTTCTCAAGGATAGCCGCTGCCACGATCTCTCCGGGGCCGGCGGTTCCTTTGTTCACCAGCACGACCAGCGGAAGAGCGGTGATAGCTTTTGCGGGGTCGGCATTGAAGGCTTCACGCGGATATTTCTGACCCTGCAAGTAGGTGATGGTTCCATGGTTCAGGAAGAGGTTGGCGGTCGCAATGGCTTCGGACGGGTCGCCTTCGGCAACATTGCGCAGATCGAGGATCAGCTTTTTGGCGCCGTCCTTCTGGGTCTGCTTGATCTTGGCAGCGATTTCCTGCGTCATGCCTTTGGTGAGCGCGTCGACGTGAATTTCGGCGATGCCATCGGCGAGCATTTTGTCGGTAGCCGGTGGAATTTCGACATTGGTTCGGGTAATGACGATTTTGTCAGGCTGGGCACGGCGGGCGCGGACGACGGCAATCGTCACATTCGATCCGGCCGGTCCCGATAAAAGGTTGTGAATCTGGGCGAGGGACATTTCGTGGGTACTTTTGCCTTCGATGGCCTCGATAATGTCCGAATCCTGCAAGCCGGCTTTGTCGGACGGGCCACCGGGAATGACGGAGATGATGGCTGCGTAACCGAAGCGCTTGGAAACGGCTGCGCCGATGTCCGCGGTACCGGCGTTTTTGTGTGACTTGTAATCTTTATATTCCGCGGCGGTCAGGAAGCTGGAATTAGCGTCCAGCGACTCGAGCAGGCCATGCAGAGCGCCGTCGGTAACGGCGGGAATGTTGGGGTCTTCGACGTACTCGCTACGGACGCGGGAGAGGACTTCGCTATAGACCTGAAGCTGGCGATATGCGCCGTCACTGTTGCTGGAGGCGCGGACGCCGTCCATGCCTCCGACGACCATAAAAAGGAGAACAGCGGCGGAGGGAACCAGGATTGCAGCCTTCAATTTTAAAGACATTTGGATTCGTTTCTCGGAAAGGGACTCACTTCCTGCGACTGATTATATTACTAAGATGCGGAGGATTCGAGGAATGGTTCGGGGAAAATGCAGACCAGAGTAACCGGCACGGTAGGAGGCGCAGTTTGTCCGATAAGTACTTTTAGAATCATCGCGTTAGGAATTAACAGCCTAACGGTTCGGCGCAAACGAAAGCCCCGGTCGCGATTGCGGCGGTGGTGATCCGAAGGTAGATTTGGCTGGGCCCGCACCCGAAGGCGCCGGAAGTGTAGGGCGCGTCTCAATCATTGCCAAAAATTGTGTCGCGGTCATTTCGATTGTGGGCTGCATTCCCGGCCCTGGAGTGCTACACTGGCGGCCCGCAAGCAGGGCGAAGCGGTTCCTGCTCAAAATCACGACGAAGCAAATATCAAAAACGGGGAGGATTTGTGAAGAGAATCATGGCAAGACTGGCACTCCTAGCGATGCTGGCCACGTCGGCCTGGGCAAGCACGGAAAAAGTCTTATGGAACTTCAGTGGGGGCAGCGACGGCAGCGAGCCCTGGAGCAATTATTTTATAGCCGACGCGAAGGGCAACTTGTATTCGGTGACGGCCAGCGGCGGAAGCTACTCCGCCGGCGTGGTATTCATGCTGACGCCCGCGGGCGAGGAGACTGTGCTTTACGAGTTCAAAGGGCAGAGCAATGGGGATGGAGCGTCGCCGCACGGGCGCTTGGCTTTCGATGCTCAAGGCAATTTATACGGCACGACCCAGGGTGGCGGCACCAACAACACCGGGACGGTATACGAGTTGACGCCCGCGCAAGGCGGCGGCTGGACGGAGCAGGTGCTTTATACCTTCAGCGCGGCCGGCACCGACGGGGCCAACCCTTCGGCGGGAATCGTGTTCGCCAAAGACGGCACAATGTATAGCACGACCGCCAACGGCGGCGCTGGCGGCGCCGGGGCAATTTTCAGCCTGAAGAAGACCTCCAAAGGGTGGACACAGAAAGTCATTCACAGCCTGAATTATCCGGGCGATGGCGGTTTTCCCTATGATGGGCTGATGATGGACGCCAGTGGCGATTTGTACGGAGCGGCGCCGTCGGGAGGTTCGAGCGGTTACGGCGTTATATACCGCCTGAGCCAAGGCAAGCAGGGCTGGACGGAGACGGTGATCCATAACTTCACTGACCAGAACGGCGACGGATCCGGATTGTACTGGATCGATCTGATCAGCGATGGCGCGGGCAATATCTATGGGGCGACGTCATTCGGCGGGACAAACACAACCGGCAACGTTTGGGAACTGGTCTACTCGAAGAGCAAAAAGACCTATGCGGAGAGCATTCTGTATGAGTTTGGGGCCAGCGGCAGCGGGGATGGGAACAATCCGTATGGCGGCCTGGTGATGGACAGCAAGGGAAATCTGTACGGCACTACGGTGAATGGCGGCACCAGTGGGATCGGGATGGTGTATCAGCTGACCAAGCAGGGAAAGGCGTGGAAAGAGACGGCTTTGCACGAGTTTGCCGGAGGCGCCGACGGAAGCCAGCCCACGGGCAATCTTTATATCGACGGCAAGGGCAGATTGTACGGAATGGCCGAGATGGGCGGGAGTTCGAACCAAGGCGTCGCTTATCGAGTGAAGCCCTAAGTGCGGTGGGTTTGAAAAGCTTATCGATTCAAAAGGGCGCAGCCGTAGGGCTGTGCCTTTTTTTCGTGAGAACAGCCTTTCGAACCGTCCTTAGAACGATGATGAGGATGCGTTACTTGTGACGGACTAGTGGGGGTCGGCGGTGACAGCGGCAGGATCGGGCATGGGCGTGGAATTTGATCCGGCCGAATGGGGGCCTTGGTTTATGGCAGAGAGCTGGTAGCCGCTGTAGTCGATGGTGAGAGTGGCCTTTCCGCCGAGGCGGACCTGGGTGACGGATTCGGTGTGTACGGGAAGCCAGAAAATGCCGAATTTTTGCCAGCGATACTCGATTTGGGTGTGGCTGACCCACATGGAAGGGTTCTTGGCCGGGTCGCCTTGCATACGAGCTACGGCGAAGTCGTGGGCGTCGACCCAGATTTTGCCGTCGTAGACATACTTGCTGCTGCTGCGTGGCGACAGGTGAAGAACGTAGAAGTCGCCGTCAGAGATGTGTTGAAGGCCTTCGAGGGTGAAATTGTAGTTTTGGGGTGAGATTTCAAGTTCTTTACGGATCTGGTCCTGCTGCGCCTCCTGCTCGCTTTTAAGCAGGTTCAGGAGCACGCGATTGTAGAGCAGTTTGGATCCGGACTGGGAGACGACACGGAATTCTTTTTTGGAGGGCGCAGTGTAGGTCGCGTCCACCTGCATTTCAGCGGAATGGGAGCCGAATATGCCGTGGTAATCGAGGCGATACTGACGGGTGCCACGATAGGCGCGCAAGGCCGCGGCGCGAGTGGCGTTGGCGGCCATCAGCTTTTGGACGATAGCATCGGCGGAGAGCGAGGGCGGAGATGCCGCCGTGGTTTCTGCCGGACACACACCGATTTGCACGAGCATGAGAAGCAGCATGCTAGTAAAGACAGCCTCAGAGGGGCGAAAGTTCATCTTCCCGTTCTTCTTCCCGGCGTTCGTGCAGGAACTTTCTTTCGAGAAACTGTTTGGCGAGGTCGCGGCCGCCCAATCCAAAGGCGATGGCCAGTCCCAGCATAAGCGCGCCAAAGATGATCATAAACGCTGCCAGCACGGTGCGCTCGGCGAGGCCCAACTCTTCGAAGGCCATGGACACCGTGAACACGATGATCATGGTGCGGATGATGGATGCGGTCATGCGCGGGGCTGGAAGTCCAGCATTAACGGCAGCCAGCAGAGCAGCGCGGGAGAAAAAGCTGGAAGCCAGCAATCCGAAGAACATGACGAAAAGCGCGGCGAAGAGGCGGGGGACAAATCCGAAGAAGTTGGAGATGTGCGGTTGCAGGCCGGCGATTCCGAGAACGCTGACACCGACCAGGATGAAGCCGATCCATGCGACCCAGAAGACGAAGCGGCTGAGAATCTCTGTGGAGGACGGCAGCGCGGCGCGTCGCAGGAACTGGGTGGCACCGGTGTCTTCCGAAAGGCGATCGAACTTTGCCAGACGAAGGATGCTGCGCAGAATGGATTTGAAGGCGTAGGCGATCACCCAGCCAATGAGCACGATGATGAGCATGACCATCAGGCGGGGAATGAGTTGCGCGACATTGCGCATGATCTCCTGCGTCGCCTGGGTCAAGTCGAAAACAAATTTATCCCACATAACAGCCTCACTTCCCGCCATTCCACACTTCGAGCAAATACGGCTTCAAGTGCTCGAAGGTCTTGCAAAGGTCCTCCACATGGGCTTCGATTTCCTCTCCCGATGCGTTCTGGTTCTGCACGATGAAGGAATACGTCTTGCCGCGATAAAGAGGAGCCAATGCTTGGATGATGTGATCGCGACTAATGACCGCCTGATGGTACGAAGCGGCGAATTCGTAGACGGTGCGCACCCATAAGTCATTGGAAAGACAGCACTCCGCTTCGGGGAGAGCGGCGACTCGTTGCAGTTCGGCGAGTGTGGGCGGGCGCAAAATGGACTTCAGCACGGGCTCCAGTTCACTTACGCCGGTGGCGAACATTTCGTGAAGGCGCTCGCGATTGATGCGCAGGGGATCGAGCGTGACTTCGGAATCCGGGCCGCTGGTTGAGACAGGGCGGGATTCGGCGACTTCGGGCCACTTGGAGGGCGGCTGATCGAGCGACCAAAACAGAGGGCCGACGGTTTGACGCAGCGCGGGGACCAAGTCGGCGGGGGCGTGCTCAACTCGCAGTTTGGTTCCAAGAAATGTTTGGGAGACCTTGAACTGGTTGGTCACCGCGCAAATGGTAAGCAGCAATTCGACACCGGTACATCCGACTTCGTGCGACCAGTTATCGAGTCCGAAAAAATGGGCGCCCAAGCTGCCCGAAAATGCGAAATCCGAAGGATATGGTTCGCGCACGCGTTCGCCGTAAACCGCGCGCGTCATGGGATAGACGAGGTTGCGGACCAGCAGGCCGTCGAATTTATGACGGCGATACAGAGGCAGCACCAGGTCCTGGCCGTCGTGCAAAATCGGTTGTAAGAGGCGTCCAACCCATTCAGGTTCAATGCTGGTGGAATCGGGGGCGAAGATGGCGCAAGTGGAAGCTTGCAGAAGATCGGCGGCAGCGAGCAAGGTGTGGATCGCTTTGCCGCTGCTGGGTCCGCCGTCATGTCTGGTGCTGATGGAATGCAGGGTGCGCAAAGTGCGCAGACCGTCGGACTGCTGTAAGTCATTAATGGAGGCGGCGCGGACAAGGTCTTGGGTACCGTCGGTCGAGCCCCCGTCGGCATTGACGATGACAGCGCGCTGACGGGGAAAATATTGCAGCAAGCCGGTGCGGATGGTCTGCACCACCTGTCCGACGGTGGCGGCGTGATTGTACGTGGGAAGGCCGACGAGAATGTCGACTTCCCCGACGTTCATCAACTCGCGAAGAAAGTCATCCGAAAGAATGGTCTCTTCGGCCAAGTAAATCCCTCCGTGAGAATGATGATACTAACTGTCAGGAAGTTGGTAGAGCTTTCGGTCGAAATGAATAAAGAGCTTACTCGAAGGTGTTGGATGCGCTTTTTGGGGGGCGCGTTTCTGGATGGTTCGCAGGAAGGATCGCTCCTAGTGTGTTTCTAACCTCGCGTTGCTCGGTTGGACCCTTCGACTCTGCTCAGGGCAGACCTTTCGACTCTCTCAGGGCAGGCTCCCGAGGCGGTTGACCCGGTGCGGCTCATTCTTCAAATTTTGCGCAGGCGGAACCAGTAGAACTGGTAGGAACCCATGGTCAACAGGTAGGGCAAATCTCCGATGCGGGGGAAGATGTTGCGGCCGAACATTTCCACCAGAATGTTTCCCTTGTAGCGGCGGAGATCCAGTTCAACCGCTTGAGCTGTGCTGGAAAGATTGTTGACGACGAGAATGGTTTCCTTGCCGAACTGGCGAATATAGGCAAGGACGCGGTGATTCGAAGGGTAGAGAAATTCGATTGATCCCCGCCCGAAAACGGGAGTCGACTTGCGAACTTTGATGATCTGTTTCATCCACGACAGAAGCGAGTGTTCGGAGCGCTTCTGCGAGGCGACGTTAACCGCGTAAAAGCCATACACCGGGTTGAGCAGGAGCGGGGAATAAAGTTTTTCGGGATCGGCGGGCGAAAAGCCGCCGTTCCAGCCACCGTCCCATTGCATGGGAGTGCGGACTCCGTTGCGGTCGCCGAGGTTGACATTGTCTCCCATGCCGATTTCGTCGCCGTAATAAACGATGGGCGTGCCGGGGAGTGACATGAGCAGGCCGTTCATCAGTTCGATGCGGCGTCGATCGTTATCGAGCAGCGGCGCCAGACGGCGACGGATGCCGAGGTTGAGCCGCATACTGCGATCATTCGCGTATTCGTCGTACATGTAATCGCGTTCCATGTCAGTCACCATTTCAAGGGTGAGTTCGTCATGGTTGCGGAGGAAGAGAGTCCACTGGCAAGTCTCAGGGATGGCGGGCGTCTGCTGCAAAATTTCAGTGATCGGCTTGCGGTCTTCGAGCTTCAATCCCATGAACATGCGTGGCATGAGAGGGAAATGGAAGGCCATGTGGAACTCGTCGGAGTTGCCGAAGTAGGGACGCAGATCGGCGGGCCACTGATTGGCTTCGGCGAGCAGCATGCGCCCGGGAAATTCTTTGTCGAGGCGAGCGCGAAGGTCTTTGAGGATGAGATGAGTTTCAGGAAGATTTTCGCAGTTAGTGCCCTCGCGCTCGACTAGATAGGGAACAGCGTCGAGACGGAAGCCGTCGACACCCATCTCAAGCCAGAAGCGCATGATGTCCCACATCTCTTCGCGGACATCAGGATTGTCGTAATTCAGGTCGGGCTGGTGACTGAAGAAACGGTGCCAATAATACTGCTTTGAGACCGGATCCCAGGCCCAGTTGGAAAGCTCCGTATCGAGAAAGATGATGCGCGTGCCGGCGTATTTGGTGTCGGTGTCGCTCCAGACATACCAATCGCGCTTGGGATTGTCGCGGGAACTTCGCGATTGCTGGAACCAGGGATGCTGGTCGGAGGTATGGTTGAGGACCATCTCGATGACGACGCGAATGCCGCGGTCATGGGCGACGTTGAGGAAAACTTTGAAATCGTCCAGCGTGCCGTAATTGGGATGGACGGAGCGGTAGTCGGCGATGTCGTAGCCGTCGTCGCGCAGCGGAGACGGGAAGAAGGGCATCAACCAGATGGTGTTGATGCCGAGGTCTTGCAGATAGTCGATTTTTTGCGCCAAGCCACGAAAGTCGCCGATACCGTCGCCGTTGGAGTCGCAAAAGGCGCGGACGTGCACTTGATAGATGACCGCGTCTTTATACCAAAGAGGATCTGACGAAAGTGGCAAAGAAACGCTTCTCCTGGATGTCTTGAATGCCCTGCAAACGCTATAGCAAGCCTGCTGAGACGTAGGATCGCAGACTAACGCTCTGGCGGACAAGGGCGATTGAGCCAGCGACGGCGATCATGTCTTCAACGACAGCAATCGCGGGGTCGGGGACATTGAGCCATTGGCCAAGCTGGCGGCGAAGATGATATCCGGCGAATGCGCCTGCGATGGCGGCCACCGCTCCAACGGCTGCTCCGGCCAGTAAGGCATTGCTGTCGCGGTTGCGGTGCGCGGCCATGAGCGCGGCTCCGCAGAGCGCGCCGGACGCGAAGCGTGCCGTCAAGCCTGCTGGTGAGAGGCGGCTTGGCGTGAAAGGGAGCTTGTCGCCGACCAATTCTCCGGCGGCCAACGCGGCCAATGTGTTCGCAGTGGTGGCGGAGCGCAAGAATCGCAGCGGGGTGCGACGGAGTGGAAGCAGATTGCGGTGTGTAGCCTGGCTGAGGACGCTCGGCGGCGTGAACGTGCGCAGTCCCGCTAATGCGCCGAGTCCGGCGGCGAGGGCTAGAGTTCGATTGGTGCTCATGCTTTTCTTAGATGCCAATGGAGCGCTCGCGATCGACCTTGAGCGGCCGTCGATTACTTGTTGTCGTTAAAGGTGTCGGCGACGGCTTTCCACTGGCCTCCGCGCTTTTCCCAAGCCACCACGTACTTGCCCACGGAGGTCACCGGTTGGCCCTTGTCGTCGTTCAGGGTCAAGCTGGTAGTGCCAATGTCGTAAGCCATGTCTCCCGCCTTGGAGACGACAATTTTTGTGGGAGTGAAACTAATGGCATAGCCAGGCGTTGCCATGAGTTTTGACCAGAGTTCACGGATGTGAGCTTTGCCAGTAACGATGGGCGATCCCGGCGGAAGCAGGGAGGCGTCGTCCGCGTAGAACGACGTGGCCGTTTCGGCGTCCTTGGCTTGCGCGGCTTTTACCCAAGCCGCGTCCAGATCGCGGATGGCTTTTTCATCGGAGGCACGGTCCGCAGCGATGCTATAGGTTGCGCCGAAGGTAAGAAGAGCAAGGGGCAGAACCGCCAGAAATTTTCGAAGGAACATGGAAATATCCTTTCGACTCAGGACGGAGATTGGATTCAAGGGGCACACATCGAGCGGCGCCAGCATATATGCATTTGAGTCCCCAAGGCAAGGAGCGTTTCTCACTCTCCCGAAATCGCTTATCAATTCGGCGGTCTGCAGGATGCGGACGGTACAATGACGGGATGAAGGCCGCCACCACCGCTCAGGTCCCCGAGAAGACAACGGGGGCGCCGCCGAAGTTTACGTGGTGGCAACGAGTGCAGTTGTGGGCGATCACGTGGGCGGGATACTCGGTGATCAGTCTGATTGGCCCGACTTTGCGGGTTGCGGTGTCCTATGAAGATGGCGCTCCGGAGTCGCTCAATGAGCGTCCATACATCTATTCTTTTTGGCACGATTGTATTTTTCCAGCGATGTACGTTTGGCGCGACTTGCAGATACGGGTGATGAGCAGCGACAGCTTCGATGGCGAATACACGGGGCGGATCATCCGGAAATTTGGCTTTGTGAAAGTGCGCGGTTCGAGCAGCAAGGGAGCGGTGCGGGCGCTGCTCGGGATGCGGCGCGATGTGGAGCAGGGTTGGACGGTGTCGTTTACCATCGACGGGCCGCGCGGACCGCGTTATGTGGCCAAGCCGGGACCGGTGATTCTGGCGCGCGCGACAGGAACGCCGATGGTGGTGTTTCACATTGCGATGGAAAATGCGTGGATGCTGAATACTTGGGACCGGTCGCTGGTGCCCAAGCCGTTTTCGCGGGCGCTGATGCGGATCAGCCGAAAGATACCCGTCCCGATGGATGCGGACGAGGCGCAAAAAGAGCGTTCTCATGCGGAGCTGCAAGCAGCGCTCGACCGAGTGCGGGAGTTTGCGGTGGCGAATGTGGGGAAAGTGGGAAGCGCGGAGTTTCCCATTGGGTATGAGGAATATCGCTGAGAGGGACCGCAGGTTTGGTCACTGGTCGGTGAGGGAGATGACCTGATCGAGTTGCCCATCCTGCCGTATCGGATCTCTATGAGCGAATGGACCGCCAAAAAGGCCGCGACCCTCGGCGTTGTTCTCAGCGGGCTATCTGGCGCCTTCTTCTTTGCGACCGCAGTCGCAATGAGTTGGCAGCCCGGATCAGGGGGCCACAGGGATTGGGGAGCGGCATTTGGCATCGCGCTTGGTGTTTTGTTCGCGTGTTGCAGTTTGGCAGCCCTTCTCAGTTTTTTTGTTGGCCTGTCACTCATAGCTTACGAGCGATTTTTCAAATTGCGGCAGGTTTCGCCGGTCGCCCTGGCGGCAATCAGCGGATCACCTCGTCGAAAGGTACGACACCCAGCTGTTATTTCGTTGGCTGGCTTCGCGGTGCTGATTGCGTCTGCTAAGTTCGGAACTTGGGCCGTGTTCGTCGTCGGCGTTCCTGCAATGCTCATTGCGTCCGCCTTTGCCGGAGGTGCGCGATCGCCAACGAGGATTCCACTCAGGGATGCTGCCCTCTATGTCGGTATATCCATCGCGGTCGTCGTCGGAATCCTCGTTTACGCGATGTACCGGCATTGAAAGGTGACCGGGTGACCTGATTGCTGCCGCGCCGGCTCGCCCTCGCCTAAACTCGCCTCGGGGGCAGGCTCTTCGCTACGCAAAGAACGCTGCCTCGTGATGGCAACCCTGCGTCAGCCCCGAATTCGTGCGATGAGAGTTCTTCGGCTGCCGTCTTCATTTACAATTTTTGGTTGGTGGTTTGGGAGGAATGAGGCTTTCATGGCGGCTGTGGTACTGGATGGGACGAAGATTGCGAGCGAAATCCGCGGCGAAGTTGCGGCGGAGGTGAAAGCGCTGGCGGCTGCGGGAATGCGACCGGGGTTGGCCGTCGTGCTGGTCGGACATGACGCTGCGTCGGAAGTTTATGTGCGGGGAAAAGTGAAGGCCAGCGAAGAGATCGGCATCTACAGCGAAAAGCATACGCCGGCGGAAAGCGCGACGACCGAAGAGTTGCTGGAATTAGTTGCGGACTTGAACCGGCGCGATGAAATTGACGGCATCCTGGTACAACTGCCCCTGCCTGCGCGCGTGGATGCAAAGAAAGTGCTGATGGCGGTCGATCCGGGGAAAGATGTTGATGGATTTCATCCGATGAATGTTGGGTTTCTTTCGACGCAGCGGCCTGGGCTGGTGCCTTGCACTCCGGCGGGTGTGATGGAAATTCTGAAGCGCAGTAGGATTCCGGTGGCGGGGCGGGAGGCTGTGGTGGTGGGGCGCAGCGATATTGTGGGGAAGCCGGTGGCCATGCTGCTGCTGAATGGAAACGCTACCGTAACGGTTTGTCATTCGAAGACGCGCGATCTGGCAGGCGTTTGCCGGCGAGCCGACATTCTGGTGGCGGCGATTGGACGCGCGGGAATCATTACGCGAGAATTTGTGAAGCCGGGCGCGACGGTGATCGATGTGGGGATGAATAAGGTCACGGATCGCGCGGAATTCGAACGGCTGTTCAACGGGAATGCGAAGCGAGAAGAGACGTTTCGCAGCAAGGGATCGACGCTGGCGGGGGACGTTCATCCGGAAGTGGCGGAAGTGGCCGGGGCGATGACTCCAGTGCCGGGTGGCGTGGGGCCTTTGACGATTGCGATGCTGATGGCGAACACGGTGCGCGCGGCGAGATTGCGGCGGAGCATTCCGGATGTTCTTGTTGGGTGATCAAGATCAACCACCGGGGTCACAGAGGGACACAGGGGATCCAGTCGAGGATTTCCTCGGAACATTATGCTCAAAGTCGGCTTGACGGGTGGCATTGCGGCGGGGAAATCGGTGGTGGGCGAGATGTTTGTGGCGCTGGGCGCGTACCTTGTCCAGGCCGATTCGATTGCTCATCAACTGATGCAGCCGGGCGAAGCGGTTTATGACGAAGTGGTCCTGCGATTTGGGCGCGAGATTCTGGCTGCCGATCGGACGGTGAATCGGGCGCGACTGGCGGAGGCGGCTTTTGGGTCGGTTTCTGAGAACCGGCCTTCGCGGATTGAAGAACTCAATCGCATCGTGCATCCAGCGGTGATCCGACGGCAGGAAGAGTGGATGGAAAAAGTTGGCAAACGCGATCCGGAAGCGATTGCGATTGTGGAGGCGGCGCTGATGCTGGAGGCAGGGGTGGCCAAGCGGTTTGACCGGATTGTGGTGGTCACTTGCCGGCCGGAGCAGCGGGTGGAGCGCTGGGGCGCACGCTTGGGAGTGGATGAGGAAACGGCACGGCGCGAGGTGACGCGGCGCATGGCGGCACAGCTTCCGGATGCAGAGAAGATCAAAGCGGCGGATTATGTGATCGATAATTCCGGGTCGCTCGATTCGACCCGGGACCAGGTGCGGGCGGTTTATGAATCGCTTCGGGCGAGTGGGCAAGAGCCCTAGACCGCAAAGACAACCTCTCCTCATTAATACGATTTACAATCAAACCTACTCCTGCCAATCTGTGGCTTAGGGTTTTGGAGAATATGAAACTGCTGCGACCGGTCATTCTGGCGATTGTTCTGGCGGGCGCGTTCTTTTATTTCACGACTTACCGGGCCGGGCGGACATGGCCGGGCAGTTGGATCAGCCATCCTACGCAACTGGAGATCAGCCAGGCGTCCAACGATTCTCTCGACGCCGAAGAACAGAACAATATCAGCGTCTATCGCCGCAACATTGGCTCGGTGGTGAACATCACTTCGCGCGCGGTCACCTTCGACTTTTTCTATGGGTTGACGCCGGAAGAAGGGCAAGGCTCGGGATTCGTCATCGATAAGGACGGACACATTCTGACCAACTACCACGTGATCGCGGACGCGCGGCAGGTGGAAGTAACGCTGCACAATCGCAAGAAATATCGGGCGAACATTGTAGGCACGGACCGCTCGCATGATTTGGCAGTGATCCAGATCAAGGCGCCGGACTTGCAGCCCATGACGCTGGGCGACTCGGCGAATTTGCAAGTTGGTCAGAAAGTGTATGCCATCGGGAATCCGTTTGGGCTAGCGGGTACGCTGACGCTGGGCATTGTGAGCTCGATTCGCTCGGTGCAGGAGCCGGACGGAATGACCATTGATGAAGCTATACAAACGGATGCGGCGATCAATCCGGGAAACTCGGGCGGGCCGCTGCTGAACTGGCATGGCGACGTGATTGGAATCAATACCATGATTGCGTCGAATTCGGGGCAGAGCGCGGGGATTGGATTTGCGATCCCGATTAACACGGCCAAGGCGGTCATCAACGACCTGGTGACGCTGGGACGGGTGCGGCGTCCGGCGCTGGGCGTGCGAACGATTCCGGTCGACGCCGACTTGGCGGACCAACTGGGGCTGGCGCAGGATTCGGGCTTGCTGATTGTGCAGGCGCTTGCCGGCGGCGCGGCCGATAAAGCCGGCTTGCGCGGCGGGAATGAGCGCGCATATTTGGGAAACATCCCGATCATGATTGGCGGCGATGTGATTGTGGGAATCGATGAACAGAAAATCGAGAGCCAGCAGGACCTGGCGCAGGTGATGAATAAGCATCGCGCGGGGGATACGGTGCGCGTCGACATCTATCGTGGGAAAAAGAAAATGCAGGTTCAGGTGGTACTGGGCGAGGCGCGCGACCAGCTGTAACGACTTTGCGGACTCCGCGTGCTCGGCAGTAAGAGTTTTGACTTTGACGAAGAATCCACGTACGCTCACCTTTCTGCCTATGACTGCCGTCCTTTAATTCAGCTGGTTTGTGTCTTTGAAGATCGCGCCGAAGTGTGCGCGGGCTTCGCCCCTCTTGCTTTCTTCAAACCAGAAAGGATTTTTCCCATGGATTTCGTGGATAAGGCAATCGCTCGCCGTTTGGAATCGGCCGAGGAGATGCCGCAGGTGCATTACGCAAAGCTTTATCAGAAAGTGCGGCCGGAGATCGGCGCGGCTGTCGAGGAATTTTGCGGCGGTCACATGATTTTTGTCGGCTTGAATTCTCCGATGGGGCGGACGGTCGGCGCCGGATTTGACGGATCGCTTACGGCGGCGGAACTTGACCGGATGGAGGAGTTTTACTATTCGCACAAAGCCCCGGCGCAGATCGATGTTTGTCCGCTGACCGACGCTTCGCTGCTCGAATTGCTCAAGCAGCGGGAGTACACGATGGCGGAGTTAAACAACGTGCTGTTTCGAAAGTTGGACGAAGGAGATGCTTCGGCAGGCAAGGAAACGTCAGCGGAAATCCGGGTGGGGCGTGCGGATGAGGCGGAAGAGTTTGCCAGAATCCTGCGGCTCTGTTTTTTCCCAGGTGGCGATGGGCCACCGGAGTTCGTTTCCATGCTGGCCCCGATGTTCCAGTTCAAAGGCGTCATGTTGTTTGTTGCCGAAGTGGACGGTAAGCCGGTTGCGTGTGCCGAAGGATTAGTAATCCCGGAGCACAAGGTCGTGGCCCTGTTTGGGGCGGGGACGTTACCGGAGTTTAGGCGGCGTGGAATACAGACCACTTTGCTACGAGTGCGTATGGCGGCGGCATACAGAGCGGGATGCGAGTACGCGGTCATCGTGACGCAGGGCGGCTCGACTTCGCAGCATAACGCGGAGAGGCTGGGATTTCGGCTGGCTTACAGCAAGGCTACGATGCTGAAAGCTTTTCGTCCGGGATGAGAAAGTCGAGAGCTTGAACCGCAAGGCACGCCAAGAAAATGTCAGAGAAAATCTGGCGCGCCTTGCGGTTCGCTCATCCGAATTGGAGTTTACGCAGCGGTTTCGGCAATGAATTCTTCAATCTCGCTGATTTCTTTGTTGTTGAGGCGCAGGTCCCCGGCCTTCATTACGCCTTCGGCTTGACGGGCATTGCGGGCGCCAACGATTGCTCCGGTGACGGCAGGGTTGTGCAGCGTCCACGCAATGGCGACTTCGCCGACCGTGCGTCCGTGCCGCTTGGCGATTTCGCGGAGACGCTCGACGAGTTCGAGATTGCGTGAGAGCTGCGGCTCATTGAAATCGGGAGCGGCGCTGCGCCAGTCATCTTTGGGCAATTTGGTGGCGCGTTCCCGGGTCATGGCGCCGGTGAGAAGTCCCGAAGCCATGGGCGAATAGACGATCACACCGATGCCTTCGCGCAGGCAGTACGGCAGGATGTCATCTTCAACTTCACGATGAACCAGCGAATACGGCGGCTGCAATGAAGTGATGGGAGCAATCTTCTGGGCACGCTTCATTTGCTTTACATCGAAGTTCGAGACACCGATCCACCGGACTTTGCCTTCCTTTTTCAGCTCCGCCATCGTCGTCCAGGCTTCTTCGAGATCGTGGGAATCGGGATCGGGCGGCCAGTGCATCTGATAAAGATCGATGACGTCGCGCTGCAGGCGGCGCAAACTGTCTTCGATTTCGCGGCGGATGGAGTCGCGCTTGTGCACTTTGAGCACGTTGCCTTGGTCGTCCCAGCGTAGGACGCATTTGGTGAAAACGTAGGGTTTGGCGCCGGACCAATCTTTCAGGGCGCGGGCCACGAGTTCTTCGGAGTGGCCCAGGCCATAAACGGCGGCGGTGTCGATCCAGTTCACGCCGAGTTCGAGGGAGTGGTGGATGGCGGCAATGGAGTCGGAATCGTCCTGCGCTCCCCAGCCAAACTGCCAACCGGAACCGCCGATGGCCCAGGCGCCGTATCCGACGGGGGTGATTTGTAGGTCAGAGTTGCCAAGCTTGCGGGTTTGCATTTCAATCTCCTTAGTAGGATTCGATTCAGCGAACGGTGGGAGGGATTCCGGTTTCGTTCTATGAATGCCGATTCGATTCGCGAATATTGTCTCTCGTTTCCCGAAGCTACGGAGAAACTGCAATGGGAAGACAATCTGTGCTTCAAGGTGAACGGGAAAATCTTCACGATGTTGGGGCTGGATTCGGTGCCGCAGCGGCTTTGTTTCAAGTGCGATCCGGAGACCTTCGCTGAATTGTGCGGGCGGGATGGGATTCATCCAGCGCCCTATGTGGGACGTTACAAGTGGGTAAGGCTTGACCGCTTGGATGCGCTGGGTGGGGGTGAGTTGCAGGAGTTGATTCGAGTTTCTTATGAGATGGTGATGGCGAAGGGGCGGGCGGGTGTGAAGAGCAAGCGCAAAAGTAAAAATCCGGTCAAGAGAAAAGGATTGAAGCGCAAAGGACATTAGGATTCCGTTCAGGATGCAACAGAGACGGCGCGTTGCGATCACGACCACCCTGTGATCACCCTGCTATGATTTGACTCTCCACAAGTTGGTGGGCTAGCCTCAGGAGTTCGTCCAGCCGATGTACTTCTGGCCTTAACCGGCGGTAGCGAGCGGCACCGCTCTCGGCTTTTCTGCGCAGTCCGAATTTTTCATGAGAAGAAAAAGCAAACTCATCCTGACGCTGTTCGCCGCGACGCTTCTGTCGAGTCCGGAGGCGCTATTTTCCGCGACCGAGCCGGTGCATGCGCGGCACGCGATGGTGGTAAGCGTGCACGAACTGGCATCGCGGGCTGGAGTGGACGTGATGAAAGCGGGCGGCAATGCCATTGATGCGGCCGTTGCCACGGGGTTTACGTTGGCAGTCGTGCATCCGCAGGCGGGGAATTTGGGCGGAGGCGGGTTCATGCTCATTCGCATGGCGGATGGGAAAACGCACTTTGTGGATTATCGCGAGAAAGCTCCGGCGGCGGCGACTGCCAACATGTATCTGGATGCGCAAAGGAACGTCGTCAGCGATGCGAGCGTGATTGGATACAAAGCGATTTCAGTGCCGGGATCGGTTGCCGGCATGGTTTACGCCGAGAAGAAGTATGGGAAGTTAAGTTTGGCGCAAGTGATTGCGCCTGCCATCAAGTTGGCGCGGGATGGGTATCCGCTGGCATGGTCGGATGCCAACGATTTCAGGAACAAAGACCTGACGAAGTTTGCGGAATCGAAGCGAATTTTTCAGCGCGACGGGCATGATTACCAGCAGGGAGACGTTTTTCGTCAGCCTGAGCTGGCAAAAACCTTGGAGCGAATCGCAGACAATCCGGGCGACTTTTATCACGGCAGCATCGCAAAAGAACTAGCCGCGGCGATCCAGAAGGGTGGCGGAATTGTAACCGCCGAGGACTTGGCGGGCTACGAGGTGAAAGAACGCGAGCCGGTGCGCGGCAGCTATCGCGGATATGAGGTCATCGGCGCGCCGCCGCCATCGTCGGGCGGAATTGCGTTGATTGAGATACTTAATATTCTTGAGGGATATGATCTGGGCGCTGCCGGGAACCGATCAGCGGAATCGATCCATCTGATCGTGGAAGCGTTCCGACGAGCGTTCTTCGACCGGGCTGAATTTTTAGGTGATCCGGATTTCTCGAAGATCCCGGTCGCGCAGTTGATTGACAGGAAATACGCGGCCGCGTGGCGAGAATCGATTGACCCAGCGCGGGCCAGCGCGAGCAAGGACCTGAAGCGACCGGAGATTTTCAGCGAACTGGAGCAGTATGCGGCCAAACGTCCGTTTGTAACGCCTGGCCGCGAGCCGCAGCATACGACGCACTATTCGGTGGTGGATGCGGACGGGAACGCAGTCGCTGTCACTACCACCCTCAATGATACTTTCGGATCGCGAGTGACCGCCGAGGGCTTGGGATTTGTGCTGAATGACGAAATGGACGACTTTGCGGCCAAGCAGGGCGTTCCGAACACTTATGGACTAATTCAAGGGCCGGCAAATGCGATCGGGCCGGGCAAACGTCCGCTGTCGGCGATGACTCCCACCATTGTGTTGAAGGACGGTAAATTGTTCATGGTCCTCGGTTCGCCCGGCGGACCGAGAATTATTACGACGGTCGCCAATATACTGTTAGGAGTGGTGGATTACGGAATGAATATCCAGGAGGCGGTGGACGCGCCGCGCTTCCATCATCAATGGCTGCCGGATGAGGTGAGCGTGGAACAGTGGTTTTCGCCGGACACCGTGAAATCACTTCAGAAAATGGGTCATACTGTTAAGTTCGGGGAGGGCTCCGGCGAAGATTGGGATGCATATTGGAGCGACGGCGAATGTATTGCGATCGATCCGAAGACCGCTGATCGCCTGGGCGCGAGCGACGTAAGAAATAATGGAAAGGCAGTAGGCTACTGATGCAGAAGGCGATTTCGACATTCATTTGCGTGAAGGAGCGGCTGCATCCCGGGCTGCTGGATGGATTTGTGCGAGGCGGCGCGCAGGCGATCGAAATTTTTGCCGCGCGGCAGCACATGGATTACGCCAACCGGAAGCAGCATGTACGCGAAATTGCCGACTGGTTTCGTAGCAGCGGCATTCCGTTGAACTCCGTGCACGCTCCTTTGTACGCAGATTATGAGTGGGGACGGGCCGGCGCGCCGCCGGTGAATGTGGCTTCCACCGACCGTGCTGGACGAATTGAGGCGATGGACGAAATTAAACGCGCACTAGAGATCGCGGAGCAGATTCCTTTTCGATTTCTGATTCAGCATTTGGGCGTGCCGGACGAGTCTTTCGATGATCGGAAGTTTGAGGCGGCAATGACTTCGGTTGAACATCTCCGGGCATTCGCCAAACCACTGGGCGTGCGGATTCTGGTGGAGAATATTCCCAATGAACTCAGTACCCCGGAGAGGCTGGTGGAGTTCATACGCGCAGCGCATTTTGAAGATGTCGGAGTATGTTTCGATGTGGGTCACGCTCACATCATGAGTGACATCCCGCAGGCCTTTGAGACTTTGAAACAACATATTCATTCGACCCACGTGCACGACAATACCAAGGACCGTGATTCGCATTTGTGGCCGGGCGCCGGGAGCATCGATTGGAAGCAGACCATGGATTTGTTGCGCACGGCGCCACAGACCCCTCCGTTACTACTGGAGATCGAGGAGGACGAGAAGGTGAACGCGGTGGAGAAGATGGGGGAAGTGTTCAAGAAGCTGGAAGAGGCGTAGGAATTGGCAATCGGGTAATCGAGGAATTGAAAAACTGCGGAGCCGTAGTTTCAAATGACTCAATTACCCGATTACACAATTACTCAATCTGAAAGATCATGACATCATTAGTTACAACCATAGTTGAAATCGGCAAGCACGAGGGCGAGACGGTCACCATTCGCGGCTGGCTCTACAACCTGCGCGAGAGCGGGAAGCTTTTGTTTCCGCAATTTCGCGATGGCTCCGGAATCATCCAGGGAGTTGTTCCGAAAAATGCCGTGACCCCTGAGGTGTTTGAGGCGATCAAGACTCTGACGCAGGAGTCGAGCGTAATCGTAGAAGGCAAAGTGCGCGCCGACAAACGGGCGCCCGGCGGATACGAACTCGACGTCTCGGACGTGCAGGTCGTGCAGCGTGTGTCGGAAGATACGCCTTATCCGATCACTCCCAAGGAGCATGGCACCGATTTTCTAATGGAGCATCGGCACCTGTGGGTGCGGTCTCAGCGGCAGGCGGCAATCCTAAGGGTGCGGGCTGAGATCATCAAGGCGGCGCGTGATTTTTTCGACGAGCGCGGATTCACGCTGACCGATCCTCCGATTCTGACGCCTGCGGCCTGCGAAGGGACCTCCACTCTGTTTCCGGTGGATTATTTTGAAGAACAGGCCTTCCTAACGCAATCAGGACAGCTATACATTGAAGCGACAGCCATGGCGTTGGGCAAGGTGTATTCGTTTGGGCCGACGTTTCGCGCGGAAAAGTCGAAGACGCGGCGGCATTTGACCGAATTTTGGATGGTTGAGCCGGAAGTCGCTTATGGGCAACTCGATGACATCATGGAGCTGGCGGAGAATTTCATCAGCTTCATCGTGAAACGCTGCCTGGAAAAGCGCCGTGTCGATCTGCAAACGATTGGGCGCGACGTGGCCAAGTTGGAGAAGATTGAAGCGCCATTCCCACGGATTATCTACGATGATGCGGTCAAGATGCTGCAAGACGCACATGCGAAAGGTGCGCTGGAAAACAAGTTTGAATACGGCGGAGACCTGGGATCTCCGGACGAGACTTACATTTCTTCTCAGTTTGACAAGCCCGTCATGGTGCACCGGTATCCGGCGAAAGTGAAGGCGTTTTATATGGAGCCCGATCCGGTGCGGCCGGACTTAGCGCTGTGCGTCGATGTGCTGGCCCCGGAGGGATACGGGGAAATCATCGGAGGCTCGCAGCGTATGGCGTCGCATGACTTGCTGCTGCAAAGAATTCGTGAGCACGGTTTGCCGGAGGAGGCATTCAAGTGGTACCTGGATTTGCGGAAGTTTGGCTCCGTCCCGCATGCAGGTTTCGGCATGGGAATCGAACGGGCAGTAGCGTGGATATGCGGACTTGAGCACGTAAGGGAAACCATTCCGTTCCCACGAATGCTGCACAGGCTCTACCCGTAGACTCATCGGATCATTGAGTCATTGAGCGATCGGATCATTGAAATTTGTTAGGTTTCTCAATGATTCAATGACCCGATCACCCGATCACTCAATTTCGCTTGACGCAAATAAATTCAGATAACGATTATGACTCCAACTCAATCGCATTCCAGCATTACTCCTCGCAAGATTCGCGTGATCGGTATTCCGCTCGACCTCGGCCAGTCAAGACGAGGTGTCGACATGGGCCCTTCAGCGGTGCGCGTCGCTGGGCTGGAGGCGCGGCTGGAGGCCCTCGGCCATGTGGTCGAGGATGCCGGCAATATCGCCGTGGCCATACCGGAGCAAAAAAAAGAGGGCAATCCGCACGCTAAGTATTTGAAAGAGATCACAGCCTCATGCACCAAGCAAGCGGAACTGGTGTCGAAGGCGCTTGAATCGGGCTGGGTGCCGCTGGTGTTGGGTGGCGATCATTCGATAGCCGTAGGCACGGTAACCGGCGTGGCGGAATTCTATCGCCGACAAAATCAGAAAATCGGTCTGATCTGGATCGACGCCCATAGCGACATCAATACCCCGGAGACTTCTCCGAGTGGCAATGTGCATGGTATGCCTCTGGCGGCCATCATGGGTCTGGAGCCGGCGGAACTGGCGAATATCGGCGGGTTTTCTCCGAAGGTGCAGGCGGAGAATTGTGTGCTGGTTGGCATTCGCGATGTCGATGCTCACGAGAAGGAAAACATTCGCAAGACCGGCGTCGAGGTTTTTACTATGCGCGATATCGACGAGCGCGGTATGCGCACGGTGATGGAAGAGGCGTTGCGCATGGCCGGACGCGGCACTGCGGGCTATCACGTATCGCTTGACATGGATTGGATTGATCCCGAAGATGCGCCGGGCGTGGGCACTCCAGTGTGGGGTGGGGCGACCTACCGTGAGGCGCACTTGGCGATGGAAATTATTTCCGATCACGGGCGCATGTTGAGCTTCGAGATCGTCGAGGTGAATCCCGTGATCGACGAACGTAATCAGACGGCAGATCTGGCGGTAGAGCTGTCGTTGTCGGCGTTTGGGAAAAAAATTTTGTAACCTTCCCGCCGCGGCGTCAGACTCCGACGTTCGGGTTGGGAACGACTGTTACTTGACCTCGTCGGGGAACGCACTGTCGTGGTGCGCCCACATTAGTCGCAATTCGCGTCGCTGGCACTCAACTTTTTGCGGCATCTGGTTTCAGCCACCGGGCAGCCCCGTCGGTTGGATTTTTCTGCCTTGGTCACGATTTGCAGGATCGGGTGTCGAATCGTCCGCGGGGTATTAGACATCCTCACGCAAACGGTGGTTGACAAGAGCGGGCGAGCGAGGTATAGACTGTATCGCGTTTTCTCAAGCAATAAAAACTCGTGTTAACTCAAGTTTGAACTGAGAGTCGGTCATTCCTTTACCGATCGAATCGGCAAGTAGTCGTATACCTGGAAGTTGGGTCTCTGGTTTTTGGTCGTCAGACCGCAAATGAAACTGTGCTGAAGAGGTGAAGATTATGCTGCGGAAGACTATCCTGTCGTTGCTATTGCTTATCGGTTCCACGCTGATATGGGGTCAAAAGACGAAGCCGAGCACGCCACCAGCGGCACCCCATGCACCAGCGGCTCCGCACGCGGCACCTGCCGCCCCGCATACTCCTTCGACTACTCCGCATGCGGCGCCGACTGCTCCGCATACCGGTCCGACGGCCCAGCATCCAGGGGGAAGCACTCCACACACGGCACCGACGACTCCGCACACGGGGGCAAACACTCCGCGTACATCGCCGGCGGCTCCGCATGCGTCGCCGACGACCCCGCGAGCGGCGACTCCGCACACGCCTCCGGGGAAAAGTGTGGCATTAAAGGGTGGCGGGACCGCCAGCGTGCGTCCCAACGGCCAGCTTCGCTCCGTCGATCGGGGTGGAATGCACATCGAGCATCCATTGCAGGGTGGGCGCAAGATCGTGAGCACACACAACGGAGCTCAAGTAGTAACGACGGGGGCGCACGGAGGATATGTGCAGCGTCCATACGTGTCGCGCAATGGAAACACTTACGTGCAGCGCACCTATGTGGTGAATAACGTAAGTTACACCAACGTTTACCGCTCCTATAACTACGGAGGCTATCCGTATTACGGTTACTCTCCGCCGTATTACTACAACCCCGGATATTACGGATGGGCCTACAATCCGTGGCCCGCGCCCGTGGCGTATGGCTGGGGCTGGGGTGGAGCGCCGTGGTATGGAGCTTATGCCGGGTATTACGCGCCTTACCCGGTGTATCCGTCGGCCGCCTTCTGGCTCACCGACTTTGTGATCGCAGCGAGCTTGCGGGCGGCATATGCGGCCAACGCGGAAGCGGCCACGACGGGGTTTCTTGACAACTCGTCCTCGGAATTTCTGGTGGCCAGCCTGGCCCCGATGGTGCCTGCGGCCGATACCGCCGCACCTATGTCTGCGGAAGTGAAGCAGGCGCTTGCCGATGAGGTGAAGGCCGAGCTCGCGGCGGAAAAAGCCGCCGCCGGCAAGGGTAGCGCAACGGCTGCGCCAGCGGCAGCCAGTAACCAGGCTCCGCCCGCGCTAGATCCGGCGTGGAAAGTATTCGTCGTGGCTACCGCTCTGGATGAAACTGCCGACAGCGTTGAATGCGCGCTTACGCCCGGAGACGTGATCACCAGAACCAGCGAGTCACCGGATGCCGACCGGAAGGTAACGGTGAAAGTGATGAGCAGCAAGAAGGCGGATTGCGCGGTGGGCAAGGAAGTGCTGGTGGGGGTGGAAGACCTGCAAGAGATGCACAACTACTTCCGCGAGCAGATGGATGGAGGAATGAAGTCGCTGGCCGAAAAACAAGGTACCGGAGGGTTGCCGAAGGCTCCCGACACCAGCACAGTGCCTGGTGAAGTTCCGCCGCCGGCCGCGGATACCACGGCTGCCAAGACGCTGCAAGATCAGCAGAGCGCCGCCGACCAAGCCGAGGCGCAAGCCAAGCAGGAGGTCGCAAGCTCGCAGTAGGGCGGGATGGATAGGTTAATGTGCGGTGTGTGGCGGAGGATGTTCCGTACCTACGACTGGGGGCGGAGAAGCTGGGAATTGTGCTTAACTTAACAGGAACAGTTTGGAGGAGGAAGTCATGGTGTTGCGGAAATTCGCAGCCCTAGTTCCGGTGATCGGGCTTTTAGCTGCCGCGATCTTTCCGTGGTCGATGGCTTGCGCACAGGCCGTTTCGCTGCAGGAGCAACTAGCCGCGCAATACAAAGTGGCGAAAGTGGGATCGGATACGGGTGGCTACTCGGTGGTGGAGGCGGGTACGTTGTTGGCGATTCAGAAGGGCGGAGTTTTGGGCGTGCCGTATTCCGACCAGAATGCTCTCTCCAGCATGTATGAAGATGGAAAGGTCCACGGTCCCAGTGGACTGGCGTTAATGGGACGAAAGTCGATCATGGGACGTTTTGGTAAGGAGCAGACAACGCATCTGTTCGCGGTGGGAGACAAGGTTTATCCGACCAAGATCGACGTGAACCTGGCGAAGGACATTGTGGCGATGAGCATTGTCGCTTGCGATACTTGTAATAAGACCGATCCGCCAACCTACAACAAAGCGCAGATCGTCTTTAAGTTCCCGAGTGGGGCTTTGGCCAAGGCGAGCGCGGGCGGAGTGGAAGATGTAATTGGACAGCTGCTCTCGATCACCGACGATACGCAGCAGAGCGCGGACCAGGGAAGCGGCCAACAGCAGGGCGGTCAGCAACAGGCGGCGCAGCCCCAGCAAGCGGCGCAGCAGTCGCAGGCGCAACCGCAGTCGATTCAACTCGGACAGACTCCCGACCAGGTGCAGGCGGCCCTCGGACAACCGGACAAGACCGTCGATCTGGGAGTAAAGAAGATCTACGTCTATAAGGACCTAAAAGTCACTTTTGTAAACGGTAAGGTTTCTGACGTGCAGTGAAGTGGAAGGGGCTTGAAGGGAGTGCGTGAGAACTAGGGCTGGCCGCTTCGCGCCAGGAAGACTCCTGGCGGTTGTTTGTGTATTGTTCATCAGCGATGTCCTGAAAGGAGAGTCTTTCAGGTTTAGAGCTTTGCACCTACCAGGCGATCTTCAGTGCCGCCTTTTCTTAAGAAACAGGTGATGTTCATCGACTTTCAGAGGCGTTTCCGCGGAGTGCAATAATGGTCACCTCGGCGCTTGGTCGATCTATGCAAGAATGATCCGCAGAGAGGGACGCCCTAATCGAAATGAAGAAACTACGGGTGGGAATTCTTTTCGGGGGGCGCAGCGGAGAGCATGAAGTCTCGCTACTTTCGGCTGCCTCCGTGTTTAACGCCATTGATAAAAGCAAGTATGAAGTCGTACCCATCGGCATCACCAAGCAGGGCCGGTGGGTGACGGCAACGGATGCGGAACGGCTGCTGAAGGGCGAATTTTCTCATTCGCAAGAGCGTCCGCTGCGCGCTGGCGATCCCGAGGCCACTGCTGGCGCGGCGCTTCTGGCGAACGGTGAAGCGGTGGTTTTCCCGCCCGAGCCTCAAAAAGGCGGCGGCTCGCTCACAGTTTTTCAGTCGGATGCCGCTACGCACGGCCTGACCCGACGCGCAGCCGATCGTGCCATCAGCGTCGATGTGATCTTTCCGGTATTACATGGAACTTTTGGAGAAGACGGAACCATTCAGGGATTGCTCGAACTGGCTGACATCGCCTACGTCGGCGCTGGCGTGCTCGGCTCGGCTGCCGGCATGGATAAAGACGTCATGAAGTCGCTGTTCCGCGCGGCTGGCCTTCCTATTGTCAAGCACGTGACGGCCCTGCGCAGCCAGTGGGAAGCGGAGCCGAAAAAAGTCCAAAAGCTGGTAGAGAGCACGTTGAAGTATCCGGTTTTCGTGAAGCCGGCGAATCTGGGATCGTCGCTGGGAATTTCTAAGGCGCATGATGGGAAAGAACTTGGCCCGGCGATTGACGAGGCGGCAAAGTTCGATCGCAAGATTGTGATTGAACAGGGGGTGGGCGGGAAAAAACAGAAGGCTCGAGAGATTGAGTGCGCGGTCCTCGGTAATGACAAGCCTGCGGCGTCGGTCGCGGGAGAAATTGTTCCCAGCAAAGAGTTTTACGACTACGACGCGAAGTATCTCGACGAAGGCTCGCAGCTGATGATTCCGGCGAAGTTGACCAAAGCGGAGTCGAAGAAAATTCAAGAGCTGGCGATTGGGGCGTTCCAAGCGGTGGATTGTTCAGGTCTGGCGCGCGTGGATTTTCTGATGGAGCCCAAGACGCGGAAGATTTATTTGA
Organism: Terriglobales bacterium; assembly: GCA_963700175.1. Classification (GTDB taxonomy): domain Bacteria; phylum Acidobacteriota; class Terriglobia; order Terriglobales; family Acidobacteriaceae; genus DASVWZ01. Next base: position 526,086 of record CAVOWN010000015.1, on the reverse strand, counting down.
ACGAGATCAACACCATGCCGGGATTTACCGCGATCAGCATGTATCCCAAGCTGTGGGCCGCTACGGGAGTTACTTATCCCGCACTCATCGAAAAATTGATTGAACTGGGGTTGGAGCGCTACCGGGAGAAGAAGAAAAATCAGTACAGCCGGTGAGGGCTGGGGAAGCCTATGCACTTTCTGCGACATCTTCGGGCACGGTGAAGAATTCGGCGGGGGTGCCGCGGAAGTCTTTGTGGCTTCAACCGCCCGTATCCTGTGGGGTATTCTGGACTTACGGGCGGGTTTTCCCAAGGGTAATCAGTGACCATGTTACTTGACAGGCTTTCGAGCGGTCATTAGTATCGTGGTAACAAGTTTGCTCTTCGGAGTAAGCCTGAATTTCATGCAGAGTGGCTGAGGGACGAGCCCTATGACGCCACGGCAACCGACCCGGGATCATACATTCCGGATGCAGGTGCCAACTCTCTCCTGGAAACAGGGTACATGAGATTCGGATGCGAGCTTTTTGTATTTTGCATTCCGATGCCTCTTTTCCCCCATTTTCAGGAAAAAGAGGCCTTGCTTTTTTAGGGACTCTCTTTCCGGCTCGTCCACGGCTACTCGCTGGTTGAAAGCGAGTAGAGAAGATGGCTCATTACGAATTGCGTTGCCGCGAATGCGGCAAAAGCTGGGGCAATCGGCCCCAGTCGATTTGCGAAGATTGTTTCTCCCCCCTGGAAATTCTCTACGACTATGACGCGGTGCGTCCCACGTTTACTCGTGAGCGCATTGCGGCCCGGGCCCCCAATATGTGGCGATACAGCGAATTGTTGCCATTGCCGGAGAACTACCAGCCGACCGTACCCGCCGGCTTCACTCCGCTATTGGCCGCGCCGCAGCTCGGAAAGTCGATTGGTTCAACCAACCTTTTCGTTAAGAATGACGCCGTCTGCCTGCCTACGCTGAGCTTTAAAGATCGTGTGGTAGCTGTGGCATTGTCGCAAGCCCGGAATTTCGGGTTTGATACGGTCGCCTGTTCGTCCACGGGAAATCTTGCGAATTCGGTCGCAGCGCAAGCTGCGCGCAATGGATTCAAGGCGTGGATATTCATACCCGCCGACCTTGAGCCCGCAAAGATTCTGGGTACACAAGTCTTTGGCGCGAACTTAGTGCGGATTGCGGGAAGCTACGACCAAGTCAACCGTCTCTGTTCGCAGATTGCCGAGGAGCGCAATTGGGGTTTCGTCAACGTCAACCTGCGACCCTATTACGCCGAAGGATCGAAGACCGTCGGTTACGAAATCGCCGAACAACTCGGCTGGCGCCTGCCGGACAACGTGGTGGTTCCAATGGCCGGTGGGTCCCTGATTACGAAAATCAAGAAAGCCTTCGACGAACTCATTCAGCTAGGCCTGGTTGAAGGCAAGCCAGTGAAGATTTTTGGAGCGCAGGCGACGGGATGCTCTCCGATCTCCACCGCAGTAAAAGCGGGAAACGCTGAGATCGAGCCGCAGAAGCCCGCAACCATCGCGAGATCGCTGGCGATTGGAAATCCCGCGGATGGTCACTACGCGATCAAGACAATTTCAAAAAGCGGCGGTTGGGCCGAGGACATCTCAGATGCGCAAGTAGTCGAGTCCATCCAAGTCCTGGCTGAAACCGAAGGAATCTTTACCGAAACCGCAGGTGGCGTAACGGTCGGTTGCGCTCGCAAACTGATCGAGTCGGGTCGGATTTCACCAGAGGAAACCACCGTCCTGTGCATTACAGGCAACGGATTGAAGACCACCGACGTGCTCGCGGACAAGTACCAGACGACGGAGCCGATTCGGCCGCGCCTGGCGGAGTTTGAAGCGTTTCTGGCCAAAGCCTTGGAACCGCGAGAGATCGAACTTCCCGAAACGGTGGAGGCTTAAATGACAGTCACAGTGCAAATTCCAACTGCCTTGCGCCGCCATACCGGAGGGACGGGAAAGCTGGAGTGCTCTCCGCAAAACTTGGGTGATCTGTTCACCGTTCTGGATTCGCAGTTCCCCGATCTGAAGCCGCATTTGCGGGATGAGGCCGGACAAGTCCGGCGTTTCTTAAACGTGTATGTAAACGAAGAAGACATTCGCTTTCTGGGTGGGAACGATTACTCGTTTCAGGATGGCGACGAAGTTTTGCTGGTGCCCTCGATCGCGGGAGGATCTTTATAGCTCCGTAGAGGCGTAGTTTGCTACGTCTGGCTGCGGAAGGATGGAAACGATGGCAGGAAGAAAGTTGAAAATCGGATTGCTGGGCTGCGGCAATGTTGGCCGCGGCCTGGTTGAGCTGATCAACAGAAACGACTCCCTGGTTCGCCAGCGCTCGGGCGTGGAGTTGAGCATCACCAGGATACTGGTGCGCGACTTGGCAAAAGAGCGCCCCGGAGTCGACCGCACGCTGCTCACCACGCAGCCGGAGAAAGTTCTGAAGAATGGCTGCGACATGGTGGTGGAACTGGTCGGTGGAATCGAGCCGGCGCGCGGCTTCATTCAGGAATCGCTGGCCGGAGGCAAGCATGTGGTCACGGCGAACAAGGCGTTGCTGGCCCTCGACGGATTTGGACTGATGAAGGTCGCTGAGACCAATAATCTGCGTCTGGGCTTTGAGGCCAGCGTCTGCGGCGGTATCCCGATCATTCGTGCGCTTCGCAATGGCCTGGTTGGAAACAGCATTCAAAGCCTCAGCGGAATTCTGAATGGCACCTGCAACTATATTTTGACGCACATGACGGACGATCAGTTGGGCTTTGATGAAGCCTTGAAACAGGCGCAGGCCAAGGGTTTTGCCGAGGCTGATCCTACGCTTGATGTGGAAGGTCACGACGCGGCGCAGAAGCTCAAAATCCTGGCTGAGCTGGCCTTCGATGCCCAGGTCGCAAGCGACGCCGTACAAGTCGAGGGCATCAGTGGCATTACCGCCGATGACATCGAGGCCGCCTATGAACTTGGATATGTGATCAAGCATGTGGCAACGGCCGAACTGGCTGACCGTTCAGTCTCATTGCGGGCGGCGCCAGTGATGTTGCCGCGTACCCACCAACTCGCCGCCATCCGCGACGAGAACAACGCCGTGCTACTGCGCGGAGACGCCGTCGGCGAAATGCTGTTCTCCGGCAAGGGCGCTGGATCGATGCCGAGCGCGAGTGCAGTCTTGTCGGATATTGTGGACATCGCGTGCCATGAAGGCGGATTCCGTCCGATGGAGGGTCAGTCCATTGGCGCCTTAAAGACGGATTACCAGAGCAAGCATTATTTACGGTTTTCGGTCGACGATCCTAGCGCCATCGGACCCATCACAACTGTGCTCGAACGCAACGGAGTCGAAGTCGCCCGCGCCGCCGCAGTCTGGGCCAAAGGAAGCTCGATCCAGCACCAGGTCCGGGTTGTTACTCACGCTGGATCGCGAGAAAAGATTGATGCTGCACTCTTGGGCATTGCCGACCTGGAACCTGAGGGAAAGAGTCTGGTGCTGCGGGTTGCCGACTAGGTGCAACTGGCGGGACCGTCGTCGTCCTTATTCTCACACGTTTATCACGCGGCGGTGTGAGGGTGGGCCGTTGGCTGATCGCGAAATACCTCCGAAGTTCGTGGTGGAACGTCACTGACAGAAATCTGGTGAGAGCTTTAACTGCTCCCAGGAGGGGAAAAACTGAATACCTCGAAATGAGCCCGGCTCCGCTAAGTGCCTTGTGCACTCATTCGGCCGCCGCTCGGCGGCTAGGGGCCGGGCTTCCAAAACCTTCCGCGTGCTTCCATCGGCTCCTCATTCTCAGATAAATCGATCGCACTAGGCGCCATCCTGCAAGTTCCAGTAAGGCCGACTATCCATTTGCGTTTCAGGCATATCGCATCTATAATCTAACTAACCAGTTAATTAACTAAGGTCCCTGAATTCAGCCATGAAAGCTGTTGCCCTCAAATCCCGTCTCGGTTCCCGCGGCAAGCCCGAACAGAGCCGCGCCGCCATCCTGCGGGCGGCCATTCGCGAGTTCGCCCAGGAGGGCATGGCAGGAGCACGAACCGATGCCATCGCCAAAACGGCGCGAGTCAATAAGGCGCTGCTTTACTACTACTACAAAGACAAAGAAACGCTCTACGGTGCGGCGCTCGATTACGCTTTTGAACAAATGGGCGGACACCTGATGGAAGTTCTCGACAGGGAACTGCCACCGACCGAGAAAGTGCTGACCTACGTGGGCACATACTTCGACTACGTGGCCAGCCACGGATTCAACCGCAACCTGATCCAGATGGAGATGCTGAGGTCGGGACACGGTTCACCGCATCTACAGCGCATCGCGAAAACCTATTTTCAGCCGCTCTACATGAAGCTGAGCGAAGTGATTCGCGAAGGGGTCGCGAGCGGAGAATTTCGCGTCATCGATCCTCAGCAATTCGTTCCCTCCATGGTGGCGCTCGTGGTGTTTTATTTCATCAGCGCGCCAATGATGAAATCAGTCAGCGGCGTCGACCCTCTGACGCCCGAAAAAATCATTGAGCGGCGCGCCGCCGTGTTGGACTTTATTTCCGCAGTTTTGTTGCAGCGGCCCAAGGGAAGGCCGTCAGGAGCGCAACCATGAGTGTACGCAACAAGTTCTTAGTGATTCTCGGCGTCATTTTGGCAGTCGCGTCGGGCTACTACTTTTTTTCTACGCCCAGCAATCGTGACCTCGTTCTCATCGGTACCGTCGATTCGAACCAGGTCATTGTCAGTCCACAGATTGAAGGCCGATTGCAAAAGCTGTTAGTGGACGAGGGAACGCAAGTGAAGCAAGGTGACCTGATCGCAGTGCTCGATCCGTCGGAACTCGAAGCCGAAGAGCGAGCCGCAGCGGCCATGATCGACAGCCAGAAATACAAAGTGGCGGAGACACAATCGACACTCGAAGCCATGCAGGGTTCGACCACCAGCGGCGTGTCCAATGCGCAGGCCCGCCTGGCTTCGGCGCGCGCGCAGTTGTTGCAGTCGGAAGCCACCTTGGAGCGCACCGAGAGCGATAGCCGCCGGATGATTGAACTGGCAAAAGAAGGCGTGGCGTCCGATCAAGACCGTGTGCAGGCGGAAACCAATCTTGCCGCGCAGAAAGCGGTCGTGCAGTCGCTGCAACAGCAGGTGGGCGCCGCGCAAGCCGACCTGAATACAGCCATCGCCAATACTCACACCGCTCATGCCGCACACCAGACGGTGGAATCGAACCGCGCTCAACTGGAAAACGCGGAAAGCATGTTAAAGGAGGCGGAGGTGCGGTTGGGCTACACCAAAATTTATGCGCCGGTCACCGGGACAGTCAGTGTGCGCGCGGCCCGTGAAGGCGAAGTGCTTAATGCAGGACAGGCGATTGTAACCATTGTGGATTTGGGCGATACCTGGGTGCGCGCGGCGATCCCTGAGACGGACGCCGATCAAATTGGGCTTGGAGACGCCCTACGCGTTCGCCTGCCGGGGGGCACCATCACACAAGGCAAAGTGTTCTTCAAGTCGGCCGAGGCAGATTTTGCCACGCAGCGCGACGTCAATCGCCTTAAGCGCGATATTAAGACGATCGTTCTAAAAATTCGTCTCGATAATCCGAAAGGCGCGTACGTTCCGGGAATGACCGCGGAAGTACTTGTCTCTCCGGAGCAACTCAAAGGCGTGCCTACCGAAGGCGCGTCGGTGGAGCAGCGTTGATGGCCGCCGATCTCGAGCCGAGCACGGCGCCGGTGAACGAACTTACAAAGTTCGAAGACCCGAATGTGCCGAATGCCATTGAAGTCGATCACATCGTCAAGAAATACGGCGATTTCACCGCGGTGGACGATGTGTCGTTCACTGTCAAAGAAGGCGAAATCTTCGGGCTGCTGGGTCCGAACGGCGCGGGCAAATCCACGCTCATTCGCATGATGACGACGCTGATTCCGATTACGGCAGGCAAGGCGCGCATCAATGGGCACGATGTGGAGAAAGAACCCGACGCGGTCCGCAGGTCCATGGGTGTGATCCCGCAGGCGCTGACCAGCGATCTGGACCTCACCATTGAAGAAAATCTGAATATTTACGCCAAACTTTACGATGTGCCCTCCAAAAGGCGCAAAGAGGCCATTGATGAACTTCTGGAGTTGGTCGATCTCACCAAGTGGCGTCATGCGCAAACCAAGACTCTATCCGGCGGTATGCGGCGTCGTTTGGAGATTGCGCGCGGATTAGTGCACAGCCCGCGTATTTTCTTCTTGGATGAGCCCACGACCGGACTCGACCCCGTCTCACGCGTCGCGGTGTGGGAGATGCTCACCAACATTAAGAGCCATCGGCAGCTGACGATCTTAATCACTACCCACTACATGGATGAAGCCGACCGCTTGTGTGACCGCATCGCCATAGTCGATCACGGAAAACTGGTCGCGCTCGACACCCCAATGGCGCTCAAGGCTAGCGTTCCAGGATCGAATGTGATCGAGGCCCAATTCGAGAATGCCCCGCCGGATTGGGAAGATCGGTTGCACAAGTTAAGCGCTGTGAACGTCCGTTCAACATGAAGGCGCGGGCATGTATCGCGTGCTCACCGGAGACGGCTCCAAGACCACGACGGAACTGGTCGAAATGGCGGTGCACTCGGGCGTTTCGGTAAAGTCGCTCTCCGTACAAAATACAACTCTGGACGACGTTTTTGTCCACTACACCGGACGGCAATTGCGCGACGAACTGCAAAAAGCGTACGCCTTCGTAATGCCCACCAGACCAGGACTGCAGCCATGAACCGGATGATGGCGATTGTCGAGCGCGAAATGCGCAAGTTCTTCCGCTCACCCGCGCTCATGATGGCGTCGATGATCTTTCCGCTGGTGCAGTTGATCGTGCTGGGGAATGCGTTTGGCGGGAAGATTCGCGATGCAAAACTCGGTCTGGTTGACGAAGACGGCGGCACCCAAGCGCTGAAGGTCCGTGAAGCGTTTGACTCAGTCCGTGCCAACATGCGGACCTTCGAGCCGATCTACTATCACGATGAGAGAAAAGCCATGGAGGATGTGCGCAACGGCAACATCCAAGGCGCGGTAATTATTCCTCCGCAGTTTTCGCGACGGGTTTATGAGCAGGACGGGCCGAAGATCGCGCTGGTGGTCGACAACAGCGACAATTTCATGAGTTCAACGCTCGAAGACGAGCTCACCAGTATCACGAATTCACTGAACCAGCCCGCGATCACGCCGCGGCTGCTCCAGCAAACGGTCCTGCAAATCGTCGAACTGTATCCCTATATCGAATACATGAAATATCTGTTGCCTGGATCCATCACTCTGGCAATGTTCGTTTCGGTGATGATCGGCGGTGGCATGTTGTACATCGACGACAAGGCGCGCGGCGTGCACGAAGGATATTTGGTCACGCCCATCAAGAAAACCGAACTGGTGCTCGGATTAAACGCGGCTGGTGCCATCAAGGCGGTGCTGACCGGGGTCGTCATCACGGTGATTGGTTCGTTGCTGGCTGGAGTCGGAACCATATTCAATTTCGGCACAATCCTCGGTCTGCTCATCATGATTTTGCTGACCTCGGTCGCGTTCAATACCATGATGTTTCTGATGATGGTGCGAATCGAGGACCCGCTGGTGCCGCGCGCCATTTTCGGGATACTGAACACCTTGCTGTTCTTCCCAAGCGGATCGATTTATCCGGTGCAGGCCTTTCCCTGGTGGTTGCGCGCCATCGCCAAGGCGGACCCTTTTACCTACGCGGTGCACGGCTTCAAAGCGCTGTTGCTGAAAGAATCCGGGCTGAGCGCGATTGTGCCGGACGTGATCTATTTATCTATTTTTGCGGTGGTCACGCTGGGCATCGCGACTCCGTTGTTCAAGCGGACCCTGTAGTGATCGGGGATTTAGTAATTGTGTAATCGGGCAATTGAGTGACTGGTCGATTTGTAATTGCCCGATTACTCAATTGCCCGATTACTCAATTCTGCCCGCATCCGTTATTCTAGAAGTGCCATGACTCTTCTGGACGCGAAGCAATACGACGATACAGACGGACGGCATCGTCGACGGACCATCACCTGGTCCCTGATTGCAGTTTTGCTGGCTGCGTGGGTCGTCTATCACTTCCGTCACTATCCGGAGCGGGTCGCAGTAAACAGGTTTTTTGCCGCGGTGCAGAAACAGGATTTCGAATCTGCCTACGGAATTTGGTTCAACGATCCCGATTGGCGGCAGCATCCGCAGAAGTATTCCAATTACCAGTTCAACGATTTTTATCGGGATTGGGGTCCTGGGGGTGAGTGGGGTTTAGTGAAAAATTACTCGGTCGATTGCTCGCTCAGTCCGGGTAGCAGCGGCGTCATCGTGCAGGCCACCGTCAACGCCCGGGCGGACCATCCTTATGTGTGGGTGCAGAAATCCGACCGGACGCTGTCATTTTCTCCCAATGAAATTCAGTGTGGAAACTGGTGGGCCTGGGTGGTCGAATAGCCGATGATCGAAGGAGACAAGCGGGAAAGATTTGCCAATCTTTCCCGCATGGAAAAGCCAACCTTTCATCTAGACTCGCAACAAACTCGATCGCGGATGCTCGTGGCTTTCTTAATGGGCCGAGTATTCGAGCCTCTCCTTTGTATTCGTCACCTTCAAGCCAAAGCCACATTTTGGTTTCACATTCTTACCCGCAGGTGTTCCTACCCATCCGGGATTTTCGATCAGCTTCAGGTCTTGGTCGAATAGTTGGACGGTAAAGGTGACGCCCGTATTGGCCGGGTAATCGCTGCATTGAACAAAATCCCACGGCAGGATTGAGGCGCTGGTTGCCCAATTCCAGACTTGTCCTTCAGCGGGAGTTTTCGACAGAGTTGTCGTTTGTTTTGTGGTCTTGTCGTCGCTTACGACGTTCCAAGTCGCGCAACCCTTTCCGGACTTGCAGGTGGGTGAAATCGTCCCAACCACGGTGTCGCCCGGGTTGACGCCCATCAGGGGGCTATTCCGAGTAACACCGTTGATGCAGCAATTCCAACTCGCCATTGCCCAAAAGTTGCCACCGCCAGCGGTCGTGGGTCCGAATTGCAATACCGGTTCAAGCATACTGACAACGTTGTTTTTGTCTTCGAAGCCGGAAAACAAAAGTATGATCTGTTGGTCCTCGCTTTTTGGTGCTGGCGGCACTACCCAAGTTGTGGACATCTTGCCGTATGACGTTTTCGTCGTAGCGCTGACGTATTCAAGCCAGCCGTAGTTGATTGCATCGATTGCGCCAGGCGCCGTGGCGTCTGCAGCCACCAACTCTCCCGTGAGCGTGTAATGCGGATAGCTACAAGACGCAGCGGCCTCTGTGGTTCCATCCGTGCGCTCAATGCTTCCATCCGCCAATAGCGTTTCTCCTTCTGCCAGTGGCAGCACGCAGGAGGGATGAAAGTAACCGAACGGAGTGATCCCAAAATCCGCCGGCAGGTTTGCCGGGCGATGCATTCCAGTCGCAAAGTTGCTGGTCCAGTCTGCCTGCGCACCCACTGCACTAGACAGAACAAGAATGCCGGCCAGAACCGCGAAGCCGACAAGAAGGGAACTGTTCAATCCTCGCATATTCCTACTCATGGTGAATCTCCTGTTGAGGTTAATGATTTCGAGTGGAGTCTGGTTTATCGTTCACCAGTAGGGAGGACTGCATACTACCATACTAATTGCGGTGAGTTGTCCTGCAGCAAGTAACAGAAACACTACTCAGGCTTCAATTGCACTTTGCTCCAGTGTCTTCTGCAACGACGCCTCGTCGCCCACATTCGCGCAACTCTTCGATCGATCAATCTGCCGCATCAGCCCGCACAGCACTTTTCCTGGACCAACCTCGACGAACAATTGAACGCCCTGAGCGATCAACACGCGCATGGATGGGTCCCACTTGACCGAGCCAGTCACCTGGCGGACTAGCGCGTCGCGGCTGCGGTCCGCGTTGTCGAGCAGCATTGCGTCCACATTGCACACCAGGGGGACGCTTGGATTTTGAAAGCTCAAGGCCGTCAAATCGTCGGCCAGCCGGTCTTGCGCCGGTTTCATCAGCGAACAATGGAAGGGTGCGCTGACCGGGAGCAGTTTGGCACGCTTGGCTCCGCGCTCGTCAGCCAACTTCACGGCACGTTCGACCGCCGCGGTGTTGCCTGAGATTACAATCTGGTCCGGCGAATTGATATTTGCCGGCTCGCAGACTTCGCCTTGCGCCGCGTCGCGGCACACGCCTGAGAGCGTTTCGAAGTCCATTCCCAACACGGCGGCCATCGTGCCCACGCCCACCGGAACGGCCTCCTGCATATACTTGCCGCGGTTGCGCACGGTGCGTACCGCATCCGCGAAGGTCATCGTGCCCACTGCCACGTGCGCCGAATATTCGCCGAGGCTATGCCCGGCGATAAAGTTCGGCTTAATGCCTTTTTCATTCAATACCCGCCAGGCTGCTATCGAAGCCGTCAAAATCGCGGGCTGCGTGATTTCGGTCATGCGTAACTGATCTTCTGGCCCCTCAAAGCAAATTTGCGAGAGCTTATAGCCAAGAGCCTCGTCGGCCTCGTCAAAGGTCTGGCGAGCGATGGCGTGTTTGTCGGCCAGTTCTTTGCCCATGCCGACCGATTGCGAGCCTTGTCCGGGGAAAAGAAATGCGATGTTGGATGTCATCAGTCTTCTGTCAATACTTCTTGCTCAGCGAGTCGTGCGGGCGCTTCCATTGCCGCGATTCGCGCCAATCCTTTTTCAATGTCTTCGTTGATCCGCCGTTCGGAGAACTCCGCCGCCACGCGGATGGCATTCTTCATCGCATTCGCGTTCGACGATCCATGCGTGATGAAGCACACGCCCTTGAGTCCCAGCAGCGGCGCGCCGCCGTATTCCGTATGGTCCAGACGCTTTTTAAAGTCCGCGAAAGCGCTGCGTGAGAGCAAGTATCCCACTTGTCGCGTAATGGTCGCCTTTAGCGTCTCTTTCAGCGTGTTGCGTACTAGGTGCGCCACGCCCTCGGAAATTTTCAACGCAACATTGCCGACAAAGCCGTCCGCCACAATCACGTCAACCTGTCCGTTATACAGGTCGCGACCCTCGACATTGCCGACAAAATTCAGCGGCAGGCGCTTCAGCAACTGAAAGGCTTCACGAGTGAGTTCGTTTCCCTTGGTTTCTTCTTCGCCGATGGAGAGCAATCCCACGCGCGGACGCGGCGTACCAAACATGCTCCGGAAATAGATTTCGCCCATCACCGCGAACTGTTCAAGATTGTGCGCTTTGCAATCCACATTGGCGCCAACGTCGAGCAGGCTCGCCGCAGTGCCGAGCGCGGTGGGAAAAACCGCAGCCAGCGCTGGCCGGTCAACGCCCGGCAGCGCGCCCAACACCATCTTGGCCGTCGCCATGGCGGCGCCGGTATTTCCGGCGGTCACAAAGCCGGCAGCGCGGCCGTCGCGCACCATACGAAGTCCTACGCGCATGGACGAGTCGCGCTTGGCGCGAACCGCCTGCACGGCTTTGTCCTCCATGGTGATGACTTCGCTGGCGTGGACGACCTGAATAGAAAGGCCAGCCGCGGCGTGATGCCGCGACAGTTCGGCTCGCACCACTGCCTCAGGGCCGACCAGCAACACTTGGACGCCATACTGCCGCGCCGCCAAGATCGCACCTTCGATCTCAGGCTTGGGACTGCGGTCCGTTCCCATCGCGTCCAGAGCGATGACGCTTGGCATGGCAGTTTGACTTATGACTCTTTAATTTCCAGAACGTCACGGCCCTTGTAGGTACCACACTTGGGGCAGGCGCGGTGCGGCATCTTGCGCTCGTGACAATTGGGGCACTCTGAGAGCGAGTGAGTTTTCAACGAATCATGAGCGCGGCGGCTGCCAGTGCGAGCTTTGGAGTGACGCCGTTTCGGATTAGGCATTGCAATACCTCTTTCGGCCGGGGCCAGTAGGCGCTCGGCCAGAATTTCTGATTTGACCAGAAGTTCTGATCAGTGATTCAGTTTGCTGCGAAGGTCTTTCAGCGCCGTCCACCGCGGATCGTCCACGTCGTCGGCACAAGAGCACTGCCCGTCATTCAGGTTCGCGCCGCAATGCGGACAGAGTCCCTTGCAATCCTCGCGGCAAATTACCTTCAGGGGCAGCGCGAGCAGCACCTGTTCGCGAAGGGCGTCCTCGAGCAGCAGCCCCTCTCCTTGATAATACCCGATCTCAGCCTCGGCGCCGGTCACCGACATCTCTTCTTTCCCAGCATCGACTCCCAATGGCCGATAAAGCAGGTCAAACTGGCGATCGATTTTCTCGACGACCGGCTCCAGACAGCGGGCGCAGGGCAGTTCGACCGTTGTCTTCAACTCCCCAGCCAGACGGATGTCCTGTATTATCTGTCGTTTGCCGTGATGCTCCTCCACCAATTGGGCGCGTCCGGAGGCCTGGAGCGGAGATTTCTGAGTTACATCAGGCAAAAACTCGATCACGCCCGGAGCGAATTGCTCGGCAAAATCAATCGGATCGTCTTCCAATTCCCGTATTTCCAACAGCATCCGCCACCTCCGCACTCCTTACTGATGACCGCGAACCCGCGGAAGCACGCACAGAAGCGTATGTTCTCCAAGGAGCAATACTTTAAGGATAAAGGCGCCCGCAGAGGGTGTCAAGAAAAGGCTGGGGGGCGGCGGCGGCGGTTCAATTCATGTGCAGGTGGTGGTGGAAATGGTGAATGACGGCGCAACTAAGATGTCCAAGAACAAACCAGACGACCGCCCACACTATGTATTTCACGGTTGGACTCATCGAACCATGATGCCATAATTTTCAGAAGACTTGTCCGCGAAATAGCGCACCATCGAGCCTCTTCAAAAATCGCCGCTGGCACCTCCGCCGCCCGAAGCTCCCCCACCGAAATGGAAGTCTTTGCCCCCGGTTTGCGGCGCTGGCGTGATTGACTGGGGAGTTAGCAGGCCAAAGACGGCCGACCCCGCGTTCATCCAGCGTTTGTCCTTTCCCGATGAGCGCTCGGCGGTAAAGCCGTGGCGAATTCCGCCCGCTCCGCGGGCCAGCCAGCGCTGGATCAAGATCGCGACACCAGTCAACAATATGCCCAGAATCATCGGGTCCCATGTATGCCGCGTCCAGCCCAGATAAGGCTTATTGGTGACGAAGGTCAGGACCGCGACGATCCCGCCTACCGCAATGACGAAGCGGTCCTTCTGCCGAAGGCCACGCGTCAACACAAGGGGCGGCAAGCACCAGATCAGCACCCACGTGGTCCAATAGAAGGGCCCTGCAAATTCAGAGGCGGAGCGAGTGCCGCCCCACCACCCTGCGGGCAGGCCTAGCGACCAAAGCTGGAGGTTGATCGCCAGGTAGATGCCAAGCCAAAGGAACGATTCAACCAGCGAATAAGCATCGTCGAGGTAATCGAAGCGGTGGCGGGTGCGAACGGCGGCCACCCATATCAGGCCGATTGCATAAAACGCGGCGACGATCAAATGCTGTGCCGAGTGGGACGATGTCCAGTAGCCCGAGAGAAAGACGGCGAAGATCATCGCGGCTGGAAATGCATACCAAAGGCCGAAGCGGCGCCATATCCAGAGCGAAAAGATGGCACCGGCGGCGGGAACCAAAGACTCCAGCTTTGGAGACTGCGAGCCACCGCTGAAAAAGGCTAACTGTATACCTACACAGAGAAAACCAACCGAGCAAACCGCGAGCGCTTCCTCGATTCCGTAGCGATACAGTTCGGCTTGTAAAACGGCAAATTCGGCGGCCACGTAGCAGGCGACAGCAAAGATCAACAAGAAAACGCCGATAGCTTGCTCAGATGGCCCCGAGCCAACGAAAAAGAGCCCGACAGCCGCGGCCACGCCGATCAGTGTGAAGAGGAACAAGACCAGCCGTAGAAAAATGTTGGTAGTGCGTAGATCGGAAACCGTTTCCTGTTTCAAACGCTGATACTGCTCTTCGGTCAGAAAGCCGTCGCCGACCCAGTCGCTCAGAAGTTTGCGGGCGCGCAGTGTTTCTTCGCTGGATGCACTGTAGATTCTCACGCGGACCTCCCGAAGCGGCGCGCGATCTGGATCAGCACTACAAGCATCGTAATCGCAGTAATGACGAAATAACCTAGAATAAAGGTTTCGTCAGTGATGCCGCGGATGAGCATGGTGCTGATGCCCACATAGCCGTAGACGGCGGCATAAGCAACGAAAGCGAACTGCCGGCGCGCCAAGCCCCAGGCAAGAGACGCGCCACACGCGATCAGTAGAGCGAGAAACCACAGCCCGTATCCCTGCCGCTCGAACACGCCGGAGAGCACTGCCCAAAAAAGAACGTTGGCTACGACGTTCAGATAAGTTCCGAGGAAATGCGGTTTCAGGCCGCGGCGCTGAAGAAGCGCGCCACCGACGCCGACCATCAGACAGTAGAGAAGGGCATACTCGCGATAGGCCGCATCCTGATGGGTTGGCCAGCGCGAGATGGTGAGGCCGAACCATCCGGCGAGTAACGACAACGCAAGCGACAGCACGAAGCGATTATCAAAACGATAAGCGAGAAAGAAGAAGAGGCCAGCGCTCGCCGCCAGATAAAGGTCCCATTGTCCGGAAAGCACATGGAAACGGTTCTCCAGGTAAGCGAGTTCCACGCACCAGACGAGAGTGCCGAGGTAAAGCACGTAGTCGAAAATCGGGCTCGGAGTAGGTGTTTCCGTGGGGGACCAGGCGGGCGTACGCGAAACGCAGTACCAGGAACAGGCGGCGAGGATGCCGGAGAGCACAGTCAGGACAACGATGTCACCGAGTTGCTGCGACCATGTGGTGACAGTCCAGCCAAGTCCGGCAACGAACGCTACTACACCGGCGTAGAGAAGAACGTTCAGTTCCAGAAAAACAGAGAAGGGCTCTCCGCGCGCCAGCCCTGCCAAGTGCGCGTGCTGCTCCACCGATATCGCGCCCTGCTCCTTCCAGCGCTCCAGGCGGGCGAGGATGGTCATGAACTCTTCGGTCTCGGGTCCGTGAACAAAGGTTGTATGCCAGGAATTCGATTCAAGCGCAAACGGCTCAGCCGATGAGTCCTCCTCATCGTACATTCCAACTGGCTCGTCCCGCTGAAAAAACGCCGGCAGATGTGCCGAAATTGATGCGTCCATAGGCCGGCTCTTTGGGTGATGGATCACCGGGACTCGACGGAAATGCAACAGCCTATAGGTTCAGCGGCGTCGAAGATTGCCGAAGAGATCGCGAGCGCCTGATTCGTGCAATCGTGAGCAGGACCAGGAAACCTCCTGCCAGAAATCCCAGCAGCTTCACATTGTTCGGAGTTCGCGGTCCGCCGAGCGGCATGTAGTTCGCCACGAGCGCCACTTTTGTGTGGTCGGCAGGATCGTAATGCACAACGATCGGCGTCCCCGGCGGATGCTCGGCCACCCATTCTTCGAACGGCCCAATCTGGTTGGGCGGGTATTGCCAAATGTTGGGCGAAGAAACATTTCTAGAATAAACGTTCGCCACATTCCGCTCAGCGCCTACCTCGTAGCTCAAGCTGCAACGGATGTAGAACTTTTCTCTCCGACCGCTGCTCGTCCGATTTAGGCCGCACTCATCAACGTGCGCCGTCACTTCCGGCCACCGCGCCTGGGCATGTTCCTGCCAAGCTTGTGCCGCCGTTACCACCGTCGCGAAGATGACGCACAGCCCCAAAAGGACAATCAGCACCATCAATCCCATGATCAATGGATCTTCTTGCACTGTCCTGGTCGTCATTTCCGGCCCCACAAAATCATAGTACTTGTGCATTTCAGCGCAGTGCAAAACTTCTGGATTTGACCTCTAGGGGTTATCACCTGCGATTCCGCATGGCTACTGTGTTCCATCGCTTCCTGGATTGTCGGCACTCCGGGAAGTTTACGTATCATTACGATTGGGTCAGTCCGCCGATGCCCAGAATGACCCTTCGTTCAAAATCGTCCGCCTCCGAATCCCCAAGCCGAGTTGACGCATCTTATTCGACACGCATATCATTTCCGTTTGGCCACAACTGGCCCGACGGTATTAGGGAAGTGCCAGTGAAGTTAGCATCCATGGACAAGAAGAAACTCGACGCATTTAAGAAGCGACTGGAAACGCGGCGGCAGGAACTCCACCGCACCGTCACCCGCACGCAGCAGGATGGCCGCACGGCGGACGAAGATACCGCACAGGACATTGCCGACCGTGCTGCCAGCTCGTACACCAAAGAGTTCCTGTTTTCGCAGAGCAACAATGATCGCCAGCTCCTGTTGATGGTGGACAACGCGCTCCTGCGTATCCGCGAAGGCAGTTTCGGTGAGTGCATCTCCTGCGGCAAAGAGATCAATGCCAAACGTCTGGAAGCGGTGCCGTGGACACGCCACTGCATCGAATGTCAGGAGAAGCTGGAAAAAGGCCAACTGGAAGAAGCCAGCCGGTAAGATTTGGTCTAGGCAGAATCAAATTCAAAAGGCCGCCCGAAGCTCAGGCGGCCTTGAAAATTTCCAGCACAAAAACTACGACGGTACGGCTTGGCCTTGGCTGGGCTGAGGAGTATTTGCCGCCGTAGCTGCCGCCGCTTCGTTCAGGATGCGGTGGTGGATGGTAAACAGCGCCAGCTCCAACCGGTCGGAAACGCCGATCTTGTCGTAAACGTTGCGCAGATAATTCTTGATCACCTGCTCAGTCGTTCCCAGCTGGGTGGCAATTTCCTTGTTCTTGTATCCCTGAACGATCAGCGCCACGATGCGCAGTTCTTTTGCCGTCAGGCGGTCGCGAACGCGCAGCCCGACCATATCGTTTTCCGTGAGCTCGCTGGGCACCGCAGTGTCTTGCACCCAGTTTTCTCCACGAGCGACCTTGCGAACGCAATCTACAAGCGCTGCGCTGGTCACATTGCGGTAGACTACGCCGTTGGCGCCCGCGCCCATGTAACGTTGCGCGCTCTCACCGGTATCGGCAAGGATCACAACCCGGGTTTTGGCCTTGATGGAAGCCTGCAAGGTGGCATTGAAGTCAGTATGAAAACCGCCCGCCACAACCAACACGGCGGCGCGGAACTTGTCGAGCGCCATGAACATCTGCTCGGGAGTTTGCGCCTGCGCCACGATGCGCATTTCGTCTTCGACCGCGAGCACTTTGGCGATGCCCGCCCGGAATATCGCCTGGTTATCTGCCAGAATCAGTTTCAGCATTGCATCAGACCTCGAGCACTACGAGTGGCGAACGAAATCGTAAGAATCGATCACGCAGGCCACACCGCGGGCCTCCGTCGAATTAACCCCGCCCGTGGGTTCGTCGGTACGGACCACCCGGCCGCGGCATTGCACAATGACACTATCTTTTGCGCCCGTAACTTCGGGCGGCAACGCGATCTCAAACTCAACCGCGGTTCCCACATCCATCGAGGCGTCGGCGCGAATGTACACGCCCGCTGCACTCAGGTTTCCCGTGACGCCGGCGTGTAGCCCGGCCTCGTCGGACTTATGAATCTTGATGGGCAATTCCAGAGGGAATCGCTTTCCCGTCCGCGCTTCGGACACAAGACCTCCTCTTCAGGGTCTTTACCTGCGTACAAAAGCCAGCTCCATGCGGGTTCTCCCCATGAAGTCCGGTGCAATTAACTATACCTCGCCCTTATACCACGGATGATACTCCCCGCAAAGGCGGAATGACTTTAGTAACCTGTAAGAACTTAGGTTCCCCCCGCTATGAGAAGAGCCCAGTTTCATCAGAGAATCGACTCCGCGACCCCGATTTCCAGCTCAAAGCCATTTCTGTCACAATGCCTTGTGATCTCGGCGTCGACGACGCCAGAGTAGTATTCCATCGAGGAGTTTCAGCCATGTGGGTTGCAAATGTTGCCGAGCAGCGCCGACGCCGCCCGGCGTTTCATCGCTGGATGATTGCAATCGTTCTTCTGGCCTCGTGTTTCGGCGTAGCCCAGGCGAATCCCGCCAATCCTCAGGACGCCACTACGCCTTCGCAAAAACCGTCTCCGACCGCGGAACTTGGCAAGGCAGCCGCTCCGCGTCCCGCCGAAGCCCCACAAATTCTGCAAGAGCTCAACTCCGCGTTAGAGGAGTTGGTACAAAAGGTATCGCCTGCGGTCGTTCAGGTTCTGGTAAGCGGATACGGACCGATCGAGGGCGGTAGTCGCGGCGAGACCGCTCTCATCGGACGGCAAAGCGCGGTCGGATCGGGTGTGATCGTGGATGCGGACGGGTACATCATGACCAATGCGCACGTGGTCGAAGGCGCGCAGAGAATTCGCGTTGTTCTGCCATCCCCCGCCCTCGATACCCCACAGGTTTCTCCTGCCGGCAAAGAGCGGGTTCTGGAGGCGAAGCTGATCGGTCTTCATCAGGATTCGGATCTCGCCTTGCTCAAGATTGAGGCCACGGGTCTCCCTGTTCTGGAGTTGGGCAGTGCGCGTCGCGTGCATCAAGGCCAGTTGGTGTTTGCCATTGGTAGCCCGGAGGGCCTGCAAAATTCGGTCACTATGGGAGTGATTAGTTCCGTGGGGAGGCAGCCCGATCCGGCAAAGCCCATGGTCTATTTGCAAACCGACGCGCCCATCAATCCCGGCAACAGCGGCGGACCGCTCGTCGACATGGATGGATACGTCCTCGGCATCAACACTTTGATTCTGTCGCAAGGCGGCGGCAGTGAAGGTCTGGGCTTCGCCATTCCGGCGCGGGTTGTACGCTTCGTCTACGAGAGCTTGCGAAAGTATGGACATGTGCACCGTGTCGAAATTCAGGCTGGCGCCCAAACCATAACGCCAACCCTGGCCGAGGGTCTGAAACTTCCCCAGAGTTATGGTGTGATTGTCTCCGACATCACCCCGGGCGGTGCCGCCGAGGCCGCTGGACTACAAGTAGGTGACATCGTGGTCAGTGCCGACGACCGTCCTATCGACACTCTTCCCGCGTTGACGGCTGCGATGTATCTGCACCCTACCGACCAGGTCATGAAGCTGGTGGTCTTGCACAACGGGAAGAAGAAAGTCCTCGAAGTTGCAGTCAGGGAGCATCGTGACCAAGTCGATAAGCTCATGGATGCGGTCGATCCCACCAAGAGCCTGATCAATCGCTTGGGAGTGTTGGCCATCGATCTGAACGACCAACTGCGTTCCATGATCGGCGATCTGCGAATTTCAACAGGAGTGGTCGTGATCGCCCGCGCTGCAAACTTGATTGGCCCAGATACAGGATTGAAGACAGGTGACGTGATCCATAGTGTGAACACCGTGCCCATCGAATCCGTCGATGCATTGCGCACCACTTTGCGTGCTATCAAACCGAATGGCGCAGTCGTGCTGCAAGTCGAACGAGATGGCGGACTAGAGTGGGTCTCGTTCGAACTGGAATGACATGCTCAGTCCACCGCGATCGGATACCCGATTTTCTTGTGGAAGAAAGAGTTTTCATCGCCGACGAGGATCCGCGTCACAATGGCCGGCCCTTCGAACACCACGACGGATGCCTCTTTGGTTGCACTAGGGACTTCAAAGGCCAACGCCGTTTCGAAGCTCTCACCTGCGATCAGTCGTTTTGCCAAGTCCTGTTGTGGTCCAGCGTACTTTTCAAGTTCGTGTTGTGCGGCGGCAGAAGGTCTAACCGTGACGCCAGAATTTAGCAGCAGGATGACTCTTGGCTGGGAGGGCCGAAATGCGGCTCGCCGGGCCTGATTAGACACGCTCAGCGTTATTGCCACCAGCTTCGTGCCGCTATTTCCATGGGGGTTGAGAAGAGACCGTGATCTGCTTAGGGTTGCGCACCAGTCGTCGAAACATTTTTCGTCCCCAGGATTGAGGCTTCGGGTTTCGCTGCGGAGAGAGACCCCAACCAGAGCAACCCCGTAGGCCGCTAGACAAGCGAGGACTGCGAAAGCGAGACTGCCAATTCCGCGCCCCCGCAGCTTGCGGTAGATGAGTGATGCCGTGAGAATAGCAATGGCCACCAAAAAAAGGACGAAGACAAGGTTGCCCATCTCATCGACTGCCTGAATCCGCACCATAGAGATCCCTCGCAAGTTCCCCGGCGTCACTCCTTGGAAGGCTTGCTAGAATGCGCCGCCGCCGCCACCACCAAACCCTCCACCGGAAAAACCACCGCCGCTGAATCCTCCGCCGCCCGAGAAACCTGACCCGCCAGAACTCGCTCGTGGCGAGGACACGAAGACTTGGTGCATATCGCCAGCCATGCTGTGCATCGAACTGGAGAACAGAATCGGATTGAATCCCACCCCTGGTCCGTAGCCGCCGGGGCCGACATACCAACTCGGTGCATTTTGCACGATTCCCGCGAACGCCTGTGCCCAGTGATGTTCCACGCCAAGCGCCATGGCGTAAGCCAGAAATTTTTCGAAGGTGTCGGGAGGCATACGCTTCAGCCGGTCTGCATCCACGCAGTTCATGAAGTCCTGGAAGCCGAGAATCGCGACCAAGGTGCGCCCGCCTTTTACCGTCTTCGCTGTCATTTGGCGCGCGAACAACCACCACACGATCGCCGAAACAGTAATTGAAATGATGAGCAGCCCGACCGAAGTGAATACTTCCTTGTATCCGGTAAATTGCGCAGTCAGGAACGGCGCCACGATCGCCAGAATCCCGACAAAGCTATATCCATTCGCCGATTCAGGGTCGAGCAGATACATGCCTTTGTTCTTCAGTTGCGCCATGATGTCTTGCCGGATCACTGGAATCGCCGTGTAGAAGCGGTTCTTGAGGCTGGAGAGCCGTATTTCGTCGCCGCCTGAAAAGACATTCTCCAGCATCACCCGTTCGTGCGAAGCCAGATCGGCGCCCCATTGCTCGCGTGGTTTCAGCAGATGGAAAATGTAATCTTTGTGGGTGAAGACCAGGAGCTTTTCCTGCGTCTCTTCGATCTTGATGTATCCTCGTACTGCCAAGTCGACCAGTGTTGAAGTGATGTCCCGCGGATGAATCTTGTCTTCGACCAAAGTACCGCACTCCGCCGGCGAAATTCCGGACGGCGGCTCATACATCGGAGCAACCGAAACGCCCGGGTCGGGATCGCGTCCCTTGTACCACCAGAGAACGAGCATCACGGCGAACGTCCAGAATGGCAGGAAGACAATCGGATTGCTGCCCAGAAACCACACGAGCCGGGTAAACCAGTTCGGCTCTTTCAAAATGCCTTTGGGCGCGTATATATCGATGGTCAACCCGCCGCGCACAGGCAGCGGACTGCCGGTCTCGAACAAGGCCTCGGCTCCACGCACGTCGCTGGTCGCGTTTCGCTCCGCCGATCCGTAAACACCGGTGAATGCCTGCGCGCGTAAAGACCCAGCGGCAACCCATGGAAAATTCACCGAGGCCGATGCGTGATCGATCGGAACCGGCCAATCGTTGCCCGTGACATTCCAGTAGAACTCGTCGTGGTCGTCGAAAAAACGCGTGCCGTTGCGGACCGCATAGTCAATTTCGACCATTCGCGTCGCGTCCACCGCATCCGGAAGATAGATTTTCAAATCGCGATAGCCGTTTGAGGTAGACGAGTCGTATTTCAGTTTGTTGCCATTGCCATCGGTGACTGAGGCGACATCCAGGAAAAGCGTGAAGTTGCTTCCACGCGGCCCGGGATACTCGACCGGAATCACCCGGTGAATGCCATGCCACTCTCCATCAAATACCAGCGTGATCCGTTCGCGCACCACGGCCGACCCATTTTCCTGCACGCTAATGTGGTCGCTGAAATCGGAAATTCGCCAGCTTCGCGCAGCTAACGGCGAAGCCCACAGAAGCAGGAACAGTAATCCCACGCGCACGCACTTCCATCGATCAAGCATGACTCAAGCTCCGGAGGAATAGTGCGGCTAGACTCTGCTTCCGGTCAAGGACTATGCCGTTCGGGCATCCGGCGGTTCGCTCGGGCTCCGCGTGATTTATCATTACTTATCGCTATCCGTCGAGGTCATTCATGACTACTACGCCCGTCGATCAGAGCCGTCTTACCCGTGAAGAGATCAACCGTAAGCAAAAAGAATTCATCTTCCCATCGGTCACCAACTACTTCGCCGATCCCGTCCCCATGGACCGCGCCTCCATGCAGCACGTTTGGGACGTCGAAGGCAAAAAGTATCTGGATTTCTTCGGTGGCATTGTGACCGTCAGCGTCGGACACTGCAATCCACGCGTCATTGAAAAGACCAAGGCGCAGATCGACAAGATGCAGCATGTCTCGACCTGCTTCCCCAATGAGCCCATGGTGACGCTCGCCGAAAAGCTGGCACAAATAACACCCGGCGCACTGAAGAAATCGTTCTTCACCAACAGCGGCACTGAGGCCAACGAGACTGCGATCCAGTCCGCTCGCATGCATACTGGAAATTTTGAAGTAGTCGCGCTGCGTCACGGCTACAGCGGACGCTCGTCGCTCACCCGCGGCCTGACCGGTATGAACACCTGGCGCCGCGGCACGATTGAAGTTGGCATCGTTCATGCCATGAATCCTTACTGCTACCGTTGCCCGCTGGGGCTGACATATCCGTCGTGCGAAGTCGCATGCGTCAAAGACATCGAGAACGTCATCCAGTTTTCGACCTCCGGCCGCATCGCCGCATTCCTCGCCGAGCCCATCCAGGGCGTCGCCGGTTTTATTACTCCGCCGAAAGAATATTTCAAAATGGCTTTCAGCATCGTCAAACAGTACGGCGCGGACTTCATCTCCGACGAAGTGCAGACTGCCTGGGGGCGCACCGGCAAAAAGTGGTTTGGCATTGAGCACTGGGAGGTCGAGCCCGACATCATCACTTCCGCGAAGGGCCTAGGCAATGGTGTTCCGGTCGGCCTCACCATCGCCAAACCCGAGATTGCCGATTCATTCCAAGGTCTGACCATCTCTACTTTCGGAGGCAATCCTGTAACCTGTGTCACCGCGAGGGCCGTGATCGACATCATCGAAGAAGACGACTTGCGCACCAACGCGCACGTCGTCGGGGGTTACTTTCGCCAGAAACTCGACGAGTTGAAAGAAAAGCATGCGCTGATCGGCGACGTGCGCGGCATGGGACTTTTGCTCGCACTCGAACTCGTGGAAGATCGCGTCACCAAGAAACCATCGCCCGCCGGCACCAACGCCATCATGGAGGAAGCTCGCAAACGCGGCCTCCTGATCGGCAAAGGTGGCTTTTATGGCAACGTGCTCCGCATGTCGCCACCACTGAACATTTCCAAAGCCGACGTGGATGAAGCCACGCGCATCCTGGATGAAAGCTTTGGCGCGCTGAAGAAATAGCGCCACTCTCTAGATAAACTAGGAAACCGAATGTTGTTGAAGATGATGAAATCCAAGATCCATCGCGCCAAAGTGACGCGATCGGACCTTGACTACGAAGGCAGTATTACCATCGACGAACGTCTGATGCAGGCTGCCGGATTTCTTCCTGGCGAGTCCGTGCATGTCTGGAACATCAACAATGGCGAGCGCCTGGAAACTTATGCCTTGAACGCGCCAGCAGGGTCTGGGGAAATCTGTCTCAACGGCGCTGCTGCCCGTCTGGTGCAACCCGGCGATCTGGTGATCATTACAACTTTCTGTTGGCTTGACGAAAAAGACGCAGCCCGCCATAAGCCCAAAGTCGTGCTGGTCGACCAACAGAACTGCAGAATCGAATGAGCGTAGCGCCGGCTGTCGGGCAGAGCCCGCCCTCAATTCCGCGAAGGAGCATCTCGCCCGCCTATCCTCGGGAACCCGTACACCTCGCCTGATTCCCATTGACATCGCCAGGCCGAAGGAGGAAACTGGCTCGTTCTTGCATCACCAAGTTGTCCAGCCTAGACGTTCTCGCCTGACTCGAGCGCCATCCTAAGGACAACCAATCAAGCAATCATCAAGGAGAAACCATGAAGCGATTCAGAACGCGCCTGCTGCTGTCTTCAATCGGCGCACTCGCCGCGCTGTCCCCAGCCGCCATGCAAGCCCAGCAATATATTTTCACCAATGACAACGTTTACCAAGGCACCGGCAACACGCTGAACAGCGCGACTGCTCTTTCCGTGAACAGCAAGGGAGTGGTAAAAGTCATCGCTACATACTCCACCGGCGCCGTCAGTTCGGGTGGCGGCGACTTTGCTCAAACACAAGTGGCTTCCGCCACCACCACCGCTGGCAGTTGCCTCTTCGCGTCCAACGGAGGAAACAGCACTATCGCCGCCTTCACCATCGATCTGAAAGACGGGCACCTCACTGCGGTCAAAGGGTCTCCGTTCTCGTACGGAGTCTCCGGCGATCAGCAATATGGCATAGGCCTCACTACTGGCAACGGAGAGCTCTTGTTCGCCGCGAATACCCAATTCAGCAGCATCTCCCTGATCAAAATCAAGCCTGATTGCTCCCTTAAAGGCGTCAAAAGCTATACCGTTTCCGGAACCCCTGACGGCATGAAGGTCACCCCCAATGGAAACTTCCTGATCGTCGGGTTGCTCGGCTCCGTCGACTCCTTCCAAATCAATTACAAGAAAGGAACGATGAAGGACCTCGGAGCGGTCAACACGCAAGGCACCGCGGCCGGCGTTGACATCTCCTGCGACAGCTCCACCGCCTACTTCGGCGATGCCGGCACCAACACTCAAGTGGAAGTCTTCAGCGTCAGCTCTGCAGGAAAACTGGCTGAGATCAACAACTTCACCAACAGCAACGGCGACAATTCCAACAACGTTTTGCTCAGCGCCGACGAAAAGACCCTCTACGTGAGCAACACCATGTCGGACCAAATTACTACATTGTCAGTCGGCAGCGGTGGCGCTCTGACCTACGAGAGTTCCACCAAGCTGAACGGCAACGTCTTGTACGCGCTTGGCATGGCCCTCAGCGGTAATGGCAAAGACCTCTTTGTGTCCGAGGACAATACTCCGGAAACGATTGGCGTTCTCGTCCCCAAGGGAAACGCGGTGAAAGAAGTTCCCAAGTCGCCATTTTCGGTCATCAACAACGGAGGCGATCCGCCAAGTCTGACGGCCTTGCCGGCAAAGAGCTGCAAGTAGCAGGATAACGCGGCGGGCCAGCCGATGCGTCGGTCCGTCGTTTTTTTTGTAACAGCAGCCTGTTTCGACTCTGCCAGAGCTGCTCGCTTCATTTGACCTGCCAATGTCTCGGGTGGAAAATAAACCCGGGGTGCTCTATGGTCCGCTATCGTCTGGTCCCGCTATTGTTGGTTTCCGCGCTGTTGACGCTGGCCGCTTGGGCGCAGCAGTCGTCCACCCCGCGCGTCGTCGACCTGAAAACGACAGACGGGACGATTCTAAAGGCTAGCTACTTCGCCGCCGCGAACCCCGGCCCTGGAGTGCTTCTGCTGCACCAATGCAATCGCCAGCGCAAGGTGTGGGACGAGCTGGCCGCGCAGCTCTCGTCCTCAGGAATAAACGTGCTCACCCTTGATTTGCGCGGCTTTGGTGAAAGCGGTGGCATTGCTCATGGCAAACTGACGCCCCGGCAGGCCGCGCAGGTGCAGGCGGAGGACTGGCCCGGCGATATCAACGTCGCCTTGCAGTATCTGGTCACACAGCCCGGCGTGAACCGCGACGTTATCGGCGTAGGCGGCGCCAGTTGTGGCGTCGACAATTCCATAGAAACCGCGCGCCGCCATCCCGCGGAGGTGAAGTCGCTGGTGTTGCTCTCTGGAGGCACCACGCTAGCGGGGCGCCGCTTTCTTCGTCAAGCATCGCAATTGCCCATCCTATTTGCCGTTGCCGACAACGACGAATTTCCTCCCACTGCCCAAGTCGTGCCATGGTTGTATAGCATTTCCTCCAATCCAGGAAAGAGGTTCGTAAGTTACGCTAGCGGCGGTCACGGAGCCGATATGTTCAAAGTCCATCCGGAGCTGCGCGGCGTAATTACCGATTGGTTCGTCACAACTCTCATCAAGACGCCAGGGAACGCGCCTTTCGATAAGAACGCCACCCCGGTGTGCACATTGGCGGAAGTGCTGAATAAAGTTGAGTCGCCGGGCGGCGTCGAAGAAGTTATACAGAAATTGACTGAAGCTCGGCGAAGCGATCCTAAGGGCGAGATTTTCCCTGAAGATCTCGTTAACGTCATGGGCTATGATCATTTGCAGGTCGGGGACAGCAAAGCTGCCATTGAGATTTTCAAGCTCAACGTCATGGCGTATCCGCAATCGCCCAACGTTTATGACAGCCTCTCCGACGCGTATGTGGCGGACGGCCAAAACGAGCTCGCCCGCCAAAACGCGAAGAAGGCGCTCGAACTTCTTGTTACCGATACCACAGATCCTGAGGCCCGTCGCAACGGCATCCGCGATAACTCTCAGCAGAAGCTCAAGCAATTGGGAGAGGGACAGCCCTAAGCGCGGTTTTCAGTTGCAGGGGCGGAATAACTAGCTGGATAGGCCAGCATGGTTATCTCATCAGCCTTCCCTGGCGCCAAGCTTACTTCTTCGGGGCGGGTTTGTTTGGGTCGTAATTGACCTGGGCGGCGAATAGTGAATCGCTCAGTCCCTTGTTGTAGGTCACAGAAGTAAGGAAGCGCTGGCTAGCCATGTCCCCGTTGTAGGAGCGGGTCACGTCGTAGGGCGTCATAATTCCTTGGACGGGGCGGTAATTGTCGTAGACTTCGTCTTCGATGTTGCGTTGCTTGTCGGTAGGATCGCGCCATGAATACGATTTTTTCACCGGCAGGTGGGTGCTGGAATCGATGTACAGGGTGACGGCCCGGTTTTGGGCGTCCATGATCGTGACTTGTTGGGTATCTTTCTGCGCGGCCACGGTCGCACCTTCATAGAAAAGAGCGATACCGGGCTCTGTCAGCCATCGCCGAATGACTTGATCGAGCGCGAACTGGCGGCGCCGAAGCGTGTCGGCCACGGTCTTGGGATCGTCGGAGCGAGTGCCTTTATATGTGATCTCGTAGCCCTTGTCGCCGTTGTAGACGTAGATGACATCGCGCTTTTTGGTGAGCTCGATCCGGTCCTTATCGGGATATCGATAGAAGCGCCAGAAAACTACGCCGACACCCTCGGGCTGACCCATGTGGAAAGAGTAGGTGCGGCCTTCCTGAGTGATGTCCTGAATGTTCAGATAGGCTTGGCCACCGAGGGCCTGCACCATTTGATCAAGCAGGGATTTGGCTTTGTGGGCGTTTTCCTGGTCAACTGAAACCGCTTGCGGTGGTTGATCCGGCTGAGCAGTCTGGGCTTGAACAAAGGGAAGAGCGGCGAAGAGCAGAAAAATGGCCAAATTGTTCATATTGAGAGGGCTTTCAGTCTTCCAGCCACAATTGTAGCCGCTTACTCTGGCATTTTGGAGGTGGGAGCGGTGTGCAAAAGACTTCACATTGACACGGGCTCGCCCGCGTTGTATGTTCGGCCAGCGAGCGGCTACTATTGGCACTCGTTGCGTCGGCGAATGCCCTCCCCATTCAAACCGCAGTTGTCTTAGTGGCACGATCAACTTCCAAGGATCAAGGACACCACCAATGAATTGCATTCTCTCCGGGTTGTTTTGTGGCAGGAACAGGATCGCTCTCCCTGCCTTGATGCTTTCTTTTGCAATCGTCCTCATGTTATCGATGCAGGCGCAGGCGCAGTCCGGCCTGGTGAAATTGAGTACCGACACATTCAAGAATTCAGAGAGCCAACATCGCAGTGAGGTCGAACCGGACACGTTCGCCTGGGGTTCGACCATTGTGAGCGCCTTCCAGGTGGCGCGTGTATTTGGCGGCGGCGGCGCGGACGTGGGCTTTGCCACCTCCACCGACGGCGGCACGACTTGGACTAGCGGCTATCTGCCGGGACTGACTAACAACTACAAGGGCGGGACCTTTACGGCGGCGAGCGATGCCGCGGTCGCCTACGATGCGAAGCACGGGGTGTGGATGATTTCCACTCTTCCCCTCACCAACGATCAAGGGGAAGCGGTGGCCACCAGCATCTCAACCGATGGATTGAACTGGAGCAAGCCGGTGATCGTTGACAATAGCGGCTCGGACGACAAGAACTGGATTACTTGCGATAACACTCCGAGCAGTCCGCACTACGGGAATTGCTACACGGAATGGGACGAACCCGGACTCGGCGATCTGGTATTTATGAGCACATCGAGCGACGGCGGCAAGACGTGGAGCGCCGGGATGAACTCGCAAGACGGCGTCGCCGGCCTTGGCGGACAGCCGCTGGTGCAGCCCAACGGAACGGTGGTAGTGCCGCTCTCCACGTTATCGAGCATGGTGGCGTTCAGTTCGACCAATGGCGGCAAGAGTTGGACGAGCAGCACCTTGATCTCCGACCAGGATTATCGCGGCGAAGACGGTGGTTTGCGGGATGGTTTTGGAATGCCGACGGCGCAAATCGATGGCAGCGGGAAGGTTTACCTGGTTTGGCCTGACTGTAGGTTCCGCTCAGATTGCAGCACGGATGACCTGGTGATGAGCACTTCGACGAATGGCACGACGTGGTCGAAGGTGGCGCGGATACCGATCGATCCCATCAGCAGCACAGTGGACCACTTCATTCCGGGGATGGGCATCGACCGGACGACATCGGGAAAGACCGCACACATCACGGTGACGTACTACTACTATCCGGTTGCCAGTTGCGGGAACTCGTGCAAGCTGTACGTCGGGTTTACCACCACGACGAATGGCGGCAAAACCTGGATCAAGGGCAAAGAGCTGGCCGGGCCGATGCAACTGAGTTGGCTGCCCAACTCGCAAAATGGACTTATGGTAGCGGATTATCTGGCAGTAGCGTATGCGAACGGCAATCCGTATGGAGTGTTTGCGGTGGCGCAGGCGCCGACGGGCAGCAAGCTTAATGAAGCCATGTACACCACCAAGGCACCTTTGCTGCCGCTGCCGGGCGAGGCGACTTTCAGTTCGAAGCACGAGAAACCCGTGCCCAATGCCAAGGGCACATATGTGTGGAAATACTATGACGACGATGGCGAGTATCCGATTCCACCATCGAAACTGAAGAAACCGATCAGCAAGTAAGAAGAAAGCGAATTCTGGCCGCCATTCCGCGAAGGATGGCGGCTTTTTTCTTTGCGAGGAAAGTTGGCGGTGCGGGTGAAACCCAAGCCAGTCAAGGTTTGTGACCCATTTTCCACATATCGACCCGATGACGTGGGATGGTCTTGCGCTTGGGTTTCCACGGTCAACATGGGCTGAATGTTGCCTCGGGAGAGGCGTTGCGGGCGGCAGGCCGATGCGGTTGCACAAAAACCTGTCACTAGCTTGTGAAGCGTCTGCACTCGATTGTTTTAAAAGAAGATATCCGGGCGTATTTTTCGTTGACTCTAAAATTAGAAAGAGTAAAAAGAGAATCGTTCTTTGACACGTTCTGGAGTTTGCCCGGTTGGTGCGGCGTCCGGGGCCCAAGCAAAGTCACTCTGCGGCATCGCAAGGTGAAAAGTGGAGAGGGCGAGCAAGGGTCTGTAGCTAAGCGCTGGTTGAGGCGAACAAGAGCCTACGTCAAAGGCAGGATAGAGTCCCGAAGGCGTTGAACAGGTTTGTCCGGTTGGCGGTTAGCCCGGAGCCCGAGCACACAATCGCAACTGACGCGAGCCGCAAGGTAAGCGACGACCGCAGGTTGGCAAGGGTCTAAAGCGAGCTACTGGCCGAGATGAATGAGATCAACATTACCTCGGGACTCTTATATTTTGCCCCTTCCTAGATTTCCAGCCCACGATTGCGGCAACTGCACGGTTCGCTTTTTTCCTTCTAATTTGCCGTTCCGCCTTGTTCGATCTCTAGCAGCGTCTTTTTCCGAGCCAGGCCCCAGCGATAGCCGCCCATCTCCCCTGAAGTTCGCACTACACGATGACAGGGAATCGCGACGGCGAGGGGATTAGTTGCGCAGGCGCGGGCTACTGCCCGGATCGCAGTCGGACGTTGAATGCCCTTTGCGACGGCGGCATAGGAGCGAGTGGACCCAAAAGGAATGGATTGCAGGTACGACCAGACTTTGCGCTGAAATGCCGTTGCCTGGATGTCTAGCGGCAGGGACGCATCCAAAGGCTTGCCTTGCATTTGGCGCAATA
Organism: Terriglobales bacterium; assembly: GCA_963700175.1. GTDB lineage: Bacteria > Acidobacteriota > Terriglobia > Terriglobales > Acidobacteriaceae > DASVWZ01. Next base: position 496,095 of record CAVOWN010000015.1, on the reverse strand, counting down.
GGTCTTCCTTCCAACCCTGCATCGCTTTGTCGTCGCGCTTGCGGATGGCGAATGGGAACTCGTGCCGCAGCCCTTGCTCAAGTTCACTGTCAGAGTCTCCGAATTGGATTGCGCAGATTCCTTTGTCGGTGGCCGCGATCATCATTCGTCCGAGGGGCGAGCCGGTAAAGGTGTAGCGGATGGGTGCCGCGATCGCTCCGCGCCGGTACTTGTCCGGGGTCATGCCCATCTGCGAAGCGGTGCGCTCGTAAAGACGACTGCTGGAACTGTATCCCGCGTCATACATGGCCCGCGTGACCGAGTGACCTGCGCGCAGATTGCTCTTGAGCTGTTTCATGCGGCAGGAGTCGGCGTAGGCACGCGGAGTGATCCCCAACACGCCCTTAAAACGCCGTTGCAGATGGAACGGGCTTTGGTGAAACTCTTCGCCGAGGCGAGTGAGCGTGAGAGGTTCGTCCAGATGCTGTTCAATATAGCGGCAGATCGCGCGCACGACGGCGGTTGAACTGTTGAGGTCGGCGGTCTTGGGACGGCAGCGCAGGCAGGCGCGATATCCGGCCGCCTCGGCCTCCTCTGGTTTGCAGAAAAATTGTACATTCTCCCGCCGGGGGCGCTTGGCCGAACAAGATGGCCGGCAATAAATTCCGGTGGAGGAGACGGCAAACACAAACTTCCCGTCCTGGCTGCGATCGCGGCCCTGGACCGCTTGCCATTCCTTGCGTTGAAAGTCAATCGCCGACATTGCCGCCGTCTCCGATGAGTTGAGTATCGCATTCGTTGTCATAATGAAGAAAGCTTATCCCTGCCTGAAATGCTGGGCCATCCGGTTCTTGCGGCCAAAGCAACTTTTCGGGACATGCTGAAAGACCCAGTCATTACTATGGATGAGACTGTCGCCAAGAGGATTGAGCGGAAAAATTGCGCTGATGCCGCCGATCCTGCTGCCGACTGGAATCTCGTGCAGTCGGCGGCATTTTGTGCCGATTGGCAAGCCTTGAATCCTCGGAAACGCCGTTTACTCTCTCTGGTGCTGCCGCATCTGCCGAGTGCCGCATAGCACGGGCCCTTGCGTATTCACACGGGGCTGGTGGTGGATTTTCTGTTACGCGCAGCCGTCTTCGGGTTGATTGAGGCGCTAATGAAGCCAGCCAAAACCTGTCCCTAACCTGCTGATTCCACAAGCAAGAAACAGTTACCTTCGGAACCTACGTAACTCTGGCACATCTCGCTAGACTCTTGCAGGAACCCATGCAAAGAATCGCCATACTTTATGACGCCAGTCAGGCGGTGCTGTCGACGTTCGACCTGGATGAGGTCTTGCAACAAATCCTGTCGATTGCGCGGGACTACTTCCATTTGCAGAATGTGGCAATTCTGTTGATGGACAAAGAAGGCCAACTTTATCCGCGATGCCAGTTTGGATGGGACGAAGGTGCGGACAAAATCCGTCTTTCGCCTGGCGTCGGGCTTGCCGGAACGGCTGCACATAGTAAGCGGCCGGTCTATGCCCCGGATGTTAGTCAGGACGCGCGTTACATTGTGTCTGCGAAAAGTACGCGATCGGAACTGGCGGTTCCGCTCATGGTGCGAGAAAAAGTGGTGGGAGTGCTCGATTGCCAGAGCGACCATCTGGACCACTTCGATACCGAAACCATCGATTTGCTTACCTTGTTCTCGACCCAGGCGTCGATGGCGTTGCAGAATGCGACGCTGTATTCGCTGGAGCGCCGGCGGGCCTCGCAATTGGAAGCGATCAACGCGATCGCGCAACAGATGACGGCGGTGCTCGACTTGCCTCAGTTGCTCAATAAAGTTTGTTCGCAGGTTCGGGAGGCGTTTCAGTTATGCCAGGTTTCGGTGTTGCTTAAAGACGAAGACGACCTGGTTTTGCGCGCCAGCGACGGCACTCTGACTCCGCTGATGCAGGCGGGAAGCCGTCTCCCGTTGGCAGAGGGTGCGTGGGGGCATGCTTATTGCGGGGGAAAAACGCTGGTCGAGAATGGAGTGGAAAGCCCGAACTCCCCTGCGCTTTACGCGGAGACAGGTTCTCGTATGTGCATTCCGCTGGTATCGTTCGGACAGACCCTGGGAGTGATGGTGCTGGAAAGCGCGGACCGAAAAGCCTTCAACGCGCATGATACGCAGCCTCTGGAATCGGTTGCCGACATCTGCGCCACTGCTATCCAAAATGCGCATTACGTAGAACGAGTGAAGCAATTGGCCTATTTGGATGGTCTGACCGGCATCTTCAACCGGCGCTATTTTGAAATGCGTATTGAAGAAGAGATGGAACGTGCCCGGCGCTTCGGAACCGGGATGGCCATCGTCATGGTCGACATCGACCAGTTCAAACGCATCAACGATGAGTTCGGTCATTTGCTGGGGGACGAGGTGTTGCGTCAAGTGTCCTCGATTCTGCATCAGCAGTTGCGAAAAATCGATGTGGTCTGCCGCTATGGGGGGGAAGAGTTCGCGATCCTGCTTTCGCAAACCAATCCGCAGCACGCGTTGCTAGTGGCCGATAAGCTTCGGAAGACGGTGGAGTCGTGGCAATTCCCCGGCGTACCGCGCGCAGTCACGATCAGCGCGGGAACAGCGAACTTCCCCGACCACGGTAAGACCCGGGATGAAGTCGTCAAGGCCGCGGATGCAGGGCTTTACGCCGCTAAGCAAGCGGGGCGAAATCGGGTATGTCTCGCGCCGGACACCCAGCGGGCACTGGCTCACGTCGCAGGTCGCTAACGGCTACTCTCTGCGAGTCACAGGAGGCGTATTGTGAACACCATGACGGAAGCTTTCTCGATCGCGCCGGTATCCGGCAAATCTCTCGCACTCGTCACACCTCTGCTGCTGTGCATCGCTTACGCCGCGGGAAAATTTCCAGTCGCGATGGTCCCGTTGGGATTTTTCGGAGTGATACTGATTGCTATTTTTGCCTTTCCCATCTATTCCTCACGGAGAGTGAGAGTTTGGACGGACCAGAAGTCGCTGCGTATTCAGGGAGAGTTGTACGGACGCGACATCGATATGTCGAGCCTGAATTTGGCGACGGCCAAAATCGTGAACCTGGATGAATCCCGGGAATTGCGTCCGCGTTGGCGAACTAATGGAGTGGGATTGCCGGGGTATCAAACCGGCTGGTTCAAGCTGAAGGACGGAGAAAAAGCTTTGCTTTTCGTAACCGATCCCACCGCAGTTGTGTATATCCCGACGGGCGAAGGATATTCGCTCCTCATGAGTGTTTCAGATGCGCCGCGGTTTCTAGCGTCGATCAGGAAGCACGAGCAGGCCAAGTAGGGAATCGCGACCCGCGCCGGATTCTGCGCGGTTTAACTAAATCCTCGTGTCGCCGGCGTGAAATTCCTCTTTTAGTTCTTTCTGGATCTCCAGTTCACGTTTCTTGAGTTCCTGCTGCATTTCCTGCACATGCTTTTTCATGTCGACCTGGTGTTTAGCGAATTCCCGTTTCTGGCGTTCCATCTCGGGTTTCATTTGTTCCATCGCATGGTTCACAGCGTCTTGAATGTTGGGCTTAAGATCGGCGAGCTCTGATCCCAAGTTGCTAAGCTCTTCCTCGGTTTCGGCATTGATTTCTGGAATCTCGAAGCTCTCACGTAGCTCGGATTCCTTGCGTTCCGGCAGGGTAAGCGTGATCGTCTGCTCTTTTTTATCGCGAAGAATGACAATGCTGGCGGTAGTCGCTTTGCGCGCACGCAGCGCATGAGTGAAATCGCTGGTGTCGTGGACCAACGAGCCATTAATCTTGGTAATGATGTCGCCGGCGCGAAGCCCCGCTTTGTCGGCCAGGCTGCTCTTTTCTACTGAGCGCACCAGCACGCCGTTGCCATCTTTGGTGCCGAAGAACTCTCCTAACTGCGGGGTAAGGTTCTCCACCATCAGGCCACTGCGCGCAGAAGAGTGGGCGACCACGATGGAGATCGGAATGTCCAGATCAGGCATCGGTGGCATCGCCGGCATGGTGAACTTGAATTCTTTGTCATTGGGACCGAAGGAGTACGCGTAGCTTTTCTTGCGTTCAGAGAGTTGTACCTTCACCGTTAAAGGTTGGCCATTCCGGCTTACTCCGAGAGAGACGATGCGGCCGGGAGGCGTTTCATGGATCATCCGCCGGAGTTGCTCCACGCTCTCAACCTTGTCGCCATTCAGGGTGAGGATGACATCCTGTTCTTTCAATCCGGCTTTGCCGGCGGGTGCATCCTGGTCCACCATGGTGACTTCAACCCCGCTCTCATCTTTCAGATGCAGCGTGGATACACGGTCTGGCGTAATGTCGCGCGTGTCGACTCCCAAGTAGGAGGTGTCGGCGCCCCAGTCCTCGCTGGAGAATCCGGCGGAGGCGCTACTGGATGTTGCCGAAAGACAATCCTCCGCCGAGAAAACAAATAACGCCGCTGCCAACGCCATCAAGAACAGGATCGAATTTCGCATGACTTCCTCCCTCAATAATTTGCTACTGGTTCGCACGGCGGAAGGAAATGTCTCCCGTCATGGTTTGTACTTTCAGTTCTGGGCCACCGCCATTCAGATTGCCCTCTGCGCTGATCGTCTTTGGGCCCCAGTCTCCGCCTTCTGCGGTGACGTGGATTTCAGGAAAGTCCGAATGAATGCGATGCCCGTTGGCGACCTCGATCGATGCGCGAACATCGAGGTTGACGCCTGGTACTAGATAAACGGTGATGTCGCCAGCGGAGGTTTCAAGCACTGAACTGGAGTGGTCGCCGCCCGAAGCTATGAATTTTGCGGTGATGCCACCCGCACCTGTCTCTGCGCGGGCACCCGGCACGCTTCCCAAATCGATGGAGCCACCGCCGGTTTCCGCCTTCACAAATCCCTTGGCGGAATTCAGCCGGATGCTACCGCCACCGGTCTCGATTTCGGCGGCGCCGCCGACATCGCCCAAGTCGATGCTACCGCCTCCGGTCGACGCGCGCACTTTGCCGTTGCAATGCTCGACCTGAATACTTCCGCCGCCGGTCTGCAGCTCCGCTCCCGCGAAGCAGGAGACTACGTTGATACTGCCGCCGCCGCTTTCGGCGACAATCTTACCCTTGACCGAGTTCACTTTAATCGTGCCACCGCCGGTTTGCAGGTTGACGTTCTGACGCCGTAGTGCCAACATCGATGCTTCCGCCGCCGGTGTCAGCCGTGGCTTGCCCACCAATGTCATCGAAACGAATGCTGCCGCCGCCGCTCTCTGCGCTGACGCGGCCGGAGATCGCCGAGGCGTCAACATTTCCGCCGTCGGTCTCGACTTTGACTTCGTCCATTTCGCGGGGCACCATGACCACGAAATCTCCAGAGAAACGATGCGACCGGCCGCCCTCCCAATCGCCAACAATCCACGCGGTATCTCCGCGGGTGTAAGTGCTGATTTTGTAATTGTCCAATTCGCGGCGGGCGCGGTCTTCAGAGTTGGTGTGCGAATGATTGTGAATGACGTAGCTGATGCCTTGCTGGGAACCGCCAACTACCCGCACCGAACCCATGTCGAGCTTGACGTGGAGGTTCTTGACTGCCGCGAAGGAGCCGGTGATCTCCTGCGTCCAGCCCCCGTTTTCGCTGAACACCCGGCCTTGCTGCGCGGTTGCGACAGAGATCCCCAGCAACATAAGCGCAACGATTTTGGATACCTTATTCAACATTTCCCTTCCAATCTCATCCTCAAACCGGCTGGACCATGCCTGCCAGATGGACCGCAGTCCATCTCCCCACTGACTAATCTAACTCCGGAAGTTCCGACAAAAGCGTTCGTGCCTGCGACCGAATGTACGGATTCTGATCGTTCGACGCCAGTTGCTGCAAGACCCCGCGAACGCTGCCATCGGCGCGTGCCGGCTCAAGCAGGCGCAACGACGAAGTTCGCACTCCCGGATTTGAATCGTTCACCAGCGCCTCCAGCAGCGCATTGCGCACCTGCGCATCGTCCTTGACATAGGGGCCCAGGCCTTCAAGCGCCTTCAACCGCACGCCGGGATTGGAATCATAGCGCAGCGCATAAATCAATGCTTCGCGCACATGGCTGTCATTCGGCTTTTGCGTCAGCAGATCGACGGAGTCCATGCGCACGCCGGAATTATTATTATTGCGCGCGGCGAACAGAAGCAATTGCTGGATCCGCTGGTCATTCATCGATCCCTGAGCTTCTTGCGTGGAAACCGTATCGTACTTGATGGTGACCTGGTTCGATCCCGGCTCCTGAGAAACAGAGCGAATGCCGGTGATGGAGGATTCGGCTGCGGCGGGAGAAGCGACACCCGCTCCCTGGTTCATTCGGCTGCCCATGTACTGATAGGTTGCGCCAACGCCGCCACCAAATCCTACGATTAAGAGCGCAGCAGTCAGTGCGGGCGCGAAGCGAATCTCGCGCAACCATGCTGCCGGATCGAAGGCCAGCCGGCGCCACCAGCCACCCTGCTCGGTCGTCTCCAGTGCCTCCTGCAAGCGCATACGTGAGGAGGCCACCAAGTTTGGCGAAGGCTCCTCCACCACGGATTCCGAAAGCGCGGCGTGGAAAGTGCGCGTTGCCTTAAGCTCTGCCGCGCAATCCATACAGCGGGCCAGATGCTGCTCCAGTTCATAGCGGGCATCGTCCGGCAATTCGTTGTAGACGTACAGCAGAATATTTTCTTTGACCCAATCGCATTTCATAACGTCACCCTTGACTCAGTCCTTACCGCATGTCCGCCAATGCGCCGCGTAGTTTTTGTGTGGCGCGAAACAAAGTGTTTTTGGCGGTCTCTTCCGTTGTGTTCAAAACTTCTCCCACGGTGCGCAACTTCAATCCGTGGTAATGCTTCAATTCGAAAACCATGCGCTCGCGCGGGGTCAGCTTTTCGAGAGCTTTGCCGATCCGGCCACCCAGCTCGCGGCGCATCAGGTCGCGCTCCGGATTTGCTCCGGCCCGCCCATCCGGTATCTGCTCCAACACATCGTACTGCTCTCCGGAAGCGTCTGTCGCTACCGGCGCGTCTTCCTTGCGGACCTGCCGTTTGCGCAGATGATCGAGGCAAAGATTGGTGACGATGCGGTAGATCCAGGTGTAGAAGGAGCACTCGAAGCGAAAACTGGCGATGTTTTTGTATGCCTTCAGGAACGCTTCCTGATAAATGTCCTGGGCCTCGGTGTCGGAGCCGGTCAGATGCATCGCCAGCCGGAGCACCGCTTGGTCGTAGTGCCGTACTAGCTCCTCGAAGGCGGCGCGATTGCCACGCTGCGCTTCGCGGACCAAAACTGTATCGTCGATGCGGCCTAGACTTTGCCCAGCCATAACGCCCTGTGATCGGGCTTCTTGGGTTTCTCTAGTTTCCCGTTGGCCCGGTTTGGGATCCCTCGGGGCACGTTCGCCAACTGCAAAAGGTATTGCCAACGCTTCGGCCGGCATATCGTTCTCTATCCTCGACTTGCACCGGGCGCCTTAGCCGTTCCTCCCGGTTGCATAGCTATGGACGGGCGAGAATCCGAAGCGTGAGCAGGAATTATAGGAGTTTGGAAGGATTCGTGCTCAAGGGCGGACCACGCGAGCCGAGGCGGCCTGACTTAAGACGAGTGTCCCGAACCTCGTCACCGGCAAACTTTCCCTTTACGACTTCCCTGAACGGCGATATTATGACCACGATTTTGCAGTCGGGCCCCGCTATTTGCTCAAGCTCCGAAGTTTGATCAGGCTAGCCAGTACCTCACGGGAGTGTTCGACATGAAGCTGATTGCCGGAAGTTTGTTGTCGCCATTGCTCTGCACTGCCTTCGTGTTCGCCCAAACTTACCAGCCACCGCCGCATTTCAATCATATCGTCATCATCGTTCAGGAAAACCGGACGCCCGATAACATCTTCGGGAGTTCGCCATCGCTTGGATGTGGACAGGAAGATCCATTCGAGACGGGGGTTGACATCCAAAACGGCGGCAAGAACATCGCGTCCCAGAACCATGGCGGGCCGTACATCACTTGTTCGCAGGCGCTGTCCGGGCTAAACGGCGGCGGGGGAAACCACCACCACGATTTCGACTGGACGAATCAGTACGACGGTGGTGCCATGGACGGGGCCTGCATACACTATTACAACGGCAGCGGTTACCCGACCTGCCCGCCCTATACTTTTGTGACCAAGGAGGTCGTCCAGCCATATTTTGATATCGCCACGAACTACGGCTTCGCGAACTACATGTTTCAAACCAACGAAGGGCCCAGTTTCCCGGCGCACCAATTCCTCTTCGGAGGGACTTCGGCGCCGGTCTGGCCGGGCGACAGCTATTACCAATATTTTGTGGCGGAAAATCCGTCCTCGATAAGTGGGTGCCCTGTCGGCTCCGCGGGCGCGGAGTGGATAGACCCCGGAGGTAACGAGCTGAACGATCAGAACAAATCGGAATGCTACGACCGCAACACGCTGGTGACTTTTCAGGACGCCAACGGGGTGGTTTGGGACAAGACTGCTCAGAATAACATCCCGGGGGGTTGGAAGTACTATGCGGTATCGCCAGGAAAAATTTGGGATGCGCCGGAATCCGACCCCCAAACCTGCTACTTCGCTACCAGCGGCAGCGGAGGGTGCACTTCAGCCGAATTTACCAGTCACGTGGTTTTCCCACAGACCGTTGCACTGAAATCCGCCCCGATATTTAGCGACATCCAGAGCTGTCAACCCGCCGCGATTAGCTGGGTCACCCCCGACGAAGCGTGGTCAGACCACCCCGGAGATGATCCTCGAAGCCTTGGGCCGTCATGGGTTGCGGATATCGTCAACGCCGTCGGCAACAGCGCTTGCACAGATTCAAATGGCGACACGTACTGGCAGGACACCGCCATCTTTATCACATGGGACGATTGGGGAGGGTTTTACGACCATGTTCCCCCGCCGGCAGTATACGAAGGCGACGAGAACAACGGACAATGGGAATGTACGGTCCAAGACAACGTACCTAACGGTTGGGGATGCGGTTACGTGTACGGATTTCGTGTGCCGCTGCTAGTAGTCTCGGCGTACACGCCTCCGCACACTATTTCGGGCCCCATCTCGGGGATCCCCACTTATCCACCCCCCAAGCAATGGACGCATGACTTCGGTAGCATTCTGGCGTTTGTCGAGAACAACTTCAATTTGGGGCCGATTGCGCCGCAATCTCCTGTTCAGTACACGTACGCCGACCAAAACACGCTCGACGCGGTTTACCAAAACCAAGCGGTCGTTCCGCTATGGGAGTTCTTCTTAGGAACGCGCAGCACATTTACACCGATTTCCGCCCCGTACAACACAAATTTCTTCATGAACTACTACACAACGCCCCAGAATGGAGTAAATCCCGTACCGACCGGCCCAGACGGGGGTACCGATGACTGATCGCCATTTGGCAGAGGATCTTTGGGCGGCGACCTCGGCGATGCCGTTCCTAGAGCGGTTGGGCACAAGGAAGGTCGCGTAAGGTGTCCGCGCGCTCGGCCATTACGACGGCAATGCTCCTCGTGATCGCCGTGCCCGCTGCTTGGGCGGGTCCCACCTACAAGGTGATATACGACTTCGTCGGGGGCAATAACGGGAGCGGGCCGACTCTGTTTGCCGCCCTTGCCATTGACAAGAAGGGAAATCTATATGGGCCCGCTGCCGGCGGCACTGGAACGGGTTGCAACGGCCCTTGTGGCGTCGTCTTCGAACTCGCCCCGGAAACGAATGGTAAATGGAAAGAAAGCGTAATCTTCAACTTTAGTGGTTATTACGTCGACGGCGAACCTATCACGCCGGTGGTGTTTGACCGCTCTGGAAACTTGTATGGCGGCGCGGAGGGTGGGCCGCAGGGAACAGACCTGGTCTACCAGTTGGCACCAGACGTGGGCGGATGGAATGTCAACGTCGTTGAGGATCCGGGTACGAAAGTAGGACTAGTCGCCGATGCTGGGGGCAAGAACCTTTATGGCTTCTTCGGCGACTGGGTCCAAGAACTCTCGCAGGGAGCCGACGGCTGGAACCTTACCACGCTCTACGAGTTCTGCCGCAACGATAAATGCCAGACCGGGGACCAGCCCGTCGCTCCCCTTAAGTGGGACGATAAGGGCAACCTCTACGGTACCACCTTGTCCGGTGGTTTGGTCAATTACAAACAGTGCGGCGGATATTGCGGAGTTGCCTTCCAACTGACACCCAACGGGGACGGCACATGGGCGTTCCACCTTCTGCACCAGTTTGGCGCGTTCGAGGGGGATGGGTCAAGCCCTTATGGCACGCTGAGCGTAGACTCCTCGGGGAACGTTTACGGCACTACGACCCGCGGGGGCTCGCACAAGAGGGGCACAGTTTTCAAACTGATTAAGTCTAGCGGTGGCCCATGGCGGGAAACAATATTGTACGACTTCCCAGCCGAGTGTAATTGTGCCGCCCCAGGGAACAACCTGGTATTCGATGCGGCCGGAAACCTTTATGGCATGGCGACGAGCTTCGAAGAATGTGCCGGCGGCGGTAACGACTGCGGCCTGATTTTTAGACTTGCTCCCCAGAAGACGGGCAAGTGGAAGTTCAGCCTCGTACACATTTTTCGAGGCCCAGACGGCGACTACCCGAACGGTCTGACCATGGGCAGCAAGGGCAAGCTTTACGGAACTACCACCTTAGGCGGAAAGTACAACTACGGCGTCGTATTCGAGATCACCCCGTAGATTGATGCGAAGATGTTTCGAACAGCTGCGTCGGGCGGGCAAGGCGCCCGCCCGCGACGCGAACCTCATTACTCCGCGACAGCTTCTTTCTCAATGACGACTTTAAGGTGCGTGGTCACGTCCTTGTGCAGTTTGATGGGGACGGTGAACTCACCCAGGGTACGTAGCGCTTCGTGCAACTGGATTTTGCGGCGATCGAGGGTGAAGCCCTTCTTTTCCAGAGACTCCGCGATGTCGCCCGAAGTCACAGACCCGAAAAGCTGATCGTGCTCGCCGGAGCGGCGTTGAAAACTGACGGCCAGTCCGTCGAACTGTTTCGCCAATTCTTCAGCCTGGGTCTTCTCTTTGGCGGAGCGGCGTACCGAAGCCGCCTTCATCTGCTCGACCACGGCCTTGTTGCCGCTGGTGGCTTGAATGGCGAGCTTGCGCGGCAGCAAATAATTGCGGCCATAGCCCTCCGCGACCTTGACCACGTCTCCACGCGAGCCGAGCTTGGCTACATCTTCTTTCAGAATAACTTCCATACGAATAACTCCCTTTTTCAGTTTGCCTCAGGGGCCAAAGCCCTCATCCGATGCCGATCTTGGCGGCGCGGCCTAGAGCCGCGCCCTTCCGCGGATCTGCATAATCCAGTTCTCTACTGGTAAAGCTGCGCTTCCTACAATCCGCACCACTTGACCTTCGTGCCGTGGGACTGCCTATCTGGAAGCCTCACGAATGAAATCCGCGCATTCGCGAGGCCTAGGACGCGCGTCCGGCGAACGGCAACAAGGCAATGTTGCGCGCCTGCTTGATCGCGAGTGACAGCCGCCTTTGATGGGGCGTACAAACCCCGGTCAGACGCCGCGGAACGATCTTGCCGCTTTCCGCCACGAACTGCGCCAGCAGCCGCACATCCTTATAGTTAACGGACTCGATTTTTTCCACGCAGAACTTGCAAACCTTCTTGCGCCGGAAAAACTTCCTGCCACCGGGGCCACCTTCGCGTCCGCCGCCGGGACCTCCGCCTGCAGGGCGGGGTGGACGACGCTCGCGGTCGGGACGATCTGCCCGGTCCGTTCCGCCTTCGGCGGGTGTTGTTGTCGGTCTTATTTCGTCAGCCATGTTGCTCCTTAGAATCTTTTTGTTCGTGATTGACCGCAGCACTTCGCCATGGTTCAGTGTTTCGCGAACCGCCAAGGTGATCGGCCAACCGTCAATTTGTTATGCGGTCACCGCGGGCGCTTCGCCCGTGGCGGCAGGGGTTGATGCAACCGCTGGTGCGGGGGCCGTTTTGCGCTTGGCATCTTTGATCGCCTTGATCTTGTCCAGACGCTTCTGCTCTTCGTCGATGCGCACCGTCAAGAACTTGATCACCGGCTCGGTGACGCGCAGGCGGCGTTCCAATTCGTGGATCAATCCGCCGCTGCCTTCGACAGTCAGCAAAATGAAAAGGCCGTCGTGGAACCTGCGGACCACATACGCCAGCCGGCGCTTGCCCATACGCTCCACGCTTTTGACCTGACCGCCGGAAGTGGTGACGGCGGTTTCCAGCGTTGAAATCAGTTTGTCCTGGTCTTCTTCCAGCATGTCCGGGCGGACGATAAACATCAATTCATAAGTACGATTCATTCGTTATCTCCAAATTCTGTGCCAAGGGCCAAGGTCCTCGGTCAATCCTTCTCTGTCTCGGGCTTCCGGTTGAAGCGATTCATCGCGGCAGCCGGGCCGTCCGTCAAAATCATTCTCACGGCATCCGCCGTGGTGTCGAGCATTTCATCGACTACCTTCAGGTCCGCCTTGCGCATGGGCGATAACAGGTAGCCCGCGCCGTCTGAAATCCTGTGCTCGGGCGCGACACCCATGCGAATCCGCAGAAAATCCTGCGTGCCTAAAGCTCCAACGATCGACTCAATCCCGTTATGCCCCGCCGAACGTCTCCGCTGATGAAGGCGGATGGTGCCCAACGGAAAATCCAGCTCGTCCTGAATTACGATCAGGTCAAACTCCGGCCTGACCTCGTGATTCCTAACTAACTCCAGCACCGACAAGCCACTGAGGTTCATAAACGTCTCTGGCTTGGCCAGAAGGACCGTTTCCGAACCGACCGTGACTCGTGCAGTCAGCGCCCGGCACTGCCGATTCCTTACCTCAATGCCCCATTGCTCGGCAAGGCGATCTACCGCCAGAAACCCCAGATTGTGCGGCGTGAACTGATACTCGATTCCTGGATTGCCAAGACCTACGATCAGTTTCACGCCGGCTCAATTTCTCCCGATGCAGGGACGGGCGTCGCCACCCGTCTCCGTTCATTCGAGCAAAGCTCGAATTATTTCTTTTCCTTTTCTTTCTTCTCGGGCTTCTCGGCCTCGGCGCCTTCTTCAGTCTCCTGCTTGCCCTTCTTGATGACTTCAGGCTCAGCCGGAGTCGCAGCCGCATCGGCCACCACTTCAGGAGCTGCCACAACTTCTTCTTTGATCGAGATGACGTGGGCGACCGGCTGGTTCGCGTCCGACAGGTACTTTACTTTGTCGGTCGGCGGCAGGTCGGAGACGCGCAAAACGATACCGAAGGTCAGATGGCTGATATCGACTTCGATAGAAGCCGGAATGTCGGCCGGGAAGCACTCGACTTCCAGTTCGCGCAAGTTCTGTTCCAGAACCCCGCCCTCGGTTTTCACGCCGATAGCTTCACCCTTCAGAATGATGGGCACGCCCACCTGGAGTTTCTTGTCCATGGCGATGCGCTTCAGGTCGATATGCAGAAGCGACCCCTTGATGGGCTCGTACTGCGAGTCCACGATCATGGCTTTGGTGCGCTCTCCACCTTCGAAGGTCAGGTCGAAAATTGTGTTGTAACCCGTCGATGAATGCAGAATGCGCGAAATCTGGCGCGGATCAAGACTTACCGACTGAGCATCCTTGCCGGCACCGTAAAGGACGCCGGGCACTTTGCCGCCGCGGCGCACACGGCGTGCGTGGCCCTTGCTTCCCGCCTCACGCGGCTGGGCTTCTAAAATAGTGGTTTCGGTTGCAGTTGCCATAATTTTTAAATTCCTATCTACAAGAACAATTTGCTGACTGATGTTTCTTCGTGGTTCGCCTGGATTGCCCGGCCGATCAGCCCGGCGATAGAGAGCACCTTGATTTTGGGCTCTTTTCTCGCTGTCTCGGTCAACGGGATCGTGTTGGTCACCACTACTTCTTTAATGCAAGAATTCGCGATATTGCTGACCGCCGGACCCGAAAGCACCGGGTGTGAGGCACAAGCATAAACTTCCGCCGCGCCGTTTTCCTTCAGGGCTGCTGCCGTCTTGACCAGGGTCCCCGCGGTATCGATCAAGTCGTCGATCACCAGACAAGTCCGGCCGTCGACATCGCCGATCACGTGCATCACTTCCGCGACATTCATCTCGACGCGGCGTTTGTCGACGATGGCCAGCGCGGCATCCATTTTCTTGGCGAAGAACCGGGCCCGCTCCACGCCGCCCGCATCCGGTGAAACCACGGTGAGGTTCGGCAGGTTCAGCTTGCGGAAATAATCCACCAGCACCGGCGAAGCAAATAAATGGTCCACCGGAATATTGAAAAAGCCCTGCAACTGCGGCGCGTGCAGGTCTACAATCAGAGCGCGTTGCGCGCCGGCGGTGGTCAGCAAGTCCGCCACCAGCTTCGAGGATATCGGGGCCCGCGGCTTGTCTTTGCGGTCCTGCCGCGCATAGCCGAAATAAGGAATCACCGCCGTAATGCGCCGGGCTGAAGCCCGTTTCAGAGCGTCAATCATCAGCAACAATTCCATCAGATGTTCGTCCACCCGGTAGCAGGTCGGCTGCACGACGAATGTATCTGCGCCGCGAACATTCTCCTGTATCTGCACGTAAGCTTCGCCGTCACTGAAGCGCGTGACCTGGGCCTGTCCACGGGTCATGCCAAGGAACACGCAGATCTCGTCGGCCAGAGGAACGTTGGCGGTGCCGCAAAAAATCTTGAACTTCTCGTCGACTCGCGCGCGTTGCGGCTTACGCTCCGTTTTCTCCTCGGGGCCCATAGGCTTCTTTTCCGTCGCTGTCGCAAGAGTTGCCATAAAATCTGCTCTTAAGCTTTTAGCCTTTGGCTTTTAGCTTAACCAAACTGCTCCAACTTTGGCGTCTGAGCCAAGAGCTAAAAGCTAATGGCTAAAAGCCGGTGTTTTGGCTGGGCCGCTAGGATTCGAACCTAGACAAAGTGCTCCAAAGGCACTTGACCTACCATTAGTCGACGGCCCAGTACTGACTTCAAGAACGGCTGGAGAATTCCAGTCTACTTGAAACTAGAAACCGGTAACTAGAAACTTCTTCCAGTACTGCTTCCTGTTGAGCGTGACCGTCGCCTGCGCCGCCACCCCGGCATTTCGCAGCCGCGTTGCAGCTTTTTTCGCCGCTTCACGGGTCCGGAACAACCCGTAAATCGCAGAACCGGAGCCAGAAAGCGAGGCATAAAATGCCCCGGCGCGTTCCAGCACACGCTTTGCCTCGCGTAATTCGGGATATTTAGGAAATACGACTCTTTCGAAGTCGTTTTCAATCCCGGTACGGACGAGGTCGAGAAGCGGGGTCTCGGCCCGGACCCTGCCACCTGCAGGGACACCGGATGTAAATCTTTGGGAACCGCTCAGCCACGCGGAAAGCACACGACCAAGCTCCACCATTCTATCGGACGGAGCCGAGGCCGTCAATTTCGCACCATTTTGTCGAAGCAGTCTGTCCCAATCCGCGAAGGCTTGTGGAGTTGAAACGCCAATCTCCGGCGTCGCGATCACACACGGAGTCCCCGGCAAATCCGGCAGGGGATAGACTTCCTCGCCGCGCCCCACTCCCAGAACCGTTCCCCCGATCAGGAACAAAGGAAGGTCTGAGCCGACTTCCGCCGCGATTCTAAGCTGTTCTGAAGGGGGAAGGCATTTCTTGATGGCCATCTCCAGCGCCAGCAACGCCGCTACTGCATTTCCCGAGGCGCCGCCCAGTCCGCCTTGAACCGGCAAACGCTTTTCGATATCGATCACCACGCGGCCTCGCGCCTTGAGCGCGGCCACTCCCCGCTCCACGATCCGATAGCAAGTGTTCGACGCGTCCGTAGGAACGCGCGGGTCGGCGCAACGAATCTCAATGCCGGTGCCGCGGCTTACTTGTACCCGAACAATGTCATGCAGAGCCACGGCTTGATAGACGGTGCGCAGTTCGTGGAATCCATCAGGCCGCGAAGGGCCAATAAAGAGACCGAGATTGATCTTGGCGAAGGATCGGACAGTGACAGGCATGGACGGATGATTGTAAAGTCTTACCGAAGCAATTGCGACGGCCTTAATTGATCATCTCAATCGTCACAATGCCGCCGGCCTTTGTTTTTCCCGACGGAGCCACGTACTCCACCCGCGCCCTCGTGCCCTCCAGGTCCGAGCAGGGCTTCAAAGCTGATCTTGGAGTGAAGTTTAGAACGCTGAAGGGGATTTTGTAGTAGTTTGGCGAGTGCAGCGCGATCAAATGGCCGCCCGTTTCCAGCTCGAAATCCATCTTCGCCGGATAGGAGCACTGCACGTTCTTGATCGTTCCCAGTTCGGAAACATGCGGTCCGCGTAGAGTTTCCTCGGGCCTAATGCCTGGCACATCGCCAGAACCGGCCTGTGGGTCCGTTGCCGCCGTCGTGGGCGGGATGGCGAGTTCAGCCTTCATCTCTTCTTTGAGTTTCTCTTTTTGCTCCTCCACTCTCTTTCTGGCCGCGATCGTCTCCTCGATGTTGTTCATCTCGAACTGGATGTTCGTGATCTGGTCCGGGTCGGTAGTAATCTTTAGAGCGTTCTGAAACACCGTTAAAGCGTCGCCGTAGCGGTCCATATCGGCCAAGACTTTGGCGGTATTGATGCGATATCCAATGTTGGTGGGATCAAGTTGAATCGCCTGTAGGCCCAGCATGTGTGCATCCCCGAGATTTTTCCGGCGCATGCCGTAGAACACCGCCAGCCGGTCATACGGCGGCGCAAAATTGGGGTTCAGTTTGATTGCCGCCTTTAAACTGGCCTCGACCTGGTTCTCCGCGTCCGCACTCATCGCGCCGCTGTTCATCGACATGGCGGCGAAATAATACTGGGCAACATAGCTTTGGGAATCCAGCTTCACCGCCTGCTCGTACCACTGGCGCGCCTCGTCTGTATGCCCCTGCCGGAAAGCCAGATATCCCAGGGTTTCGTGCGCCAGTCCGTTATCAGGATCCTGATGCAGCACCTGATCGAGTAGGCCGCGTGCGTCTTTTTCGCGGCCACTGTTGGCCAGAAAATCGGCGCGGTAAGCATCGGCCTGCGGCGTGGGGAAACCATGGACGTCAAAGGAGCTGTCATCTGCGGCACTCTCGATGGGTATTGTGCTGTAGTGAAAAGTTGCCCGCTCCACGTACCCTTCGAGTTCGCGTCGCAAGAGATCCAGATCGCCAAAGGCACGAGTTGCAGCCGTGACCGAATCCAAGTTCTCCCCCATGAGATGAAGATAGTCAGTCATCAAGTGTGTTTTTTGATTCGCATCTCGAATGGTCAAGTAATGGATCAAGACCCATGATTCGGCGTAAAAGATCGTCCCTTTGTCCTCGTCGTGGTAATAGGGAGACTTCCAGTCGACAGCGAAAAGCGTATTCAACGGGAGTAGAGGATGGTGATGCAACACGTAAACGGCCTCCGGGCCAGGCAAGCCGACGTCAGCATCCCGGGCGTGCACCACCGTATTCTCATAGAACTCCGCGTTCCCTTCTTTGAACCAAAGAGGCAGCCATTCCTCGGCTTTGCTAAAGACCAAGTGCGTGTACTCGTGGTAAACAATGCGATAAGGATGGTCACCGCTTGCATCCAGTCGCATCAGAACGTAATTCTTGTCGGGCGTGCGCACAAAAACTCCGCCCAGTTCAAGCGACCCTTTGGCCAGATATGCCTCGGGCTCAAGCGCCCGCATGTCACTCTGATCTTTGACCGCGATCACGACGATGGGGACCGCCGGGTCTAGTTGCAGGCTGGGAAAATTGGAGTGAAAGACGGAACGCATGCGCTCGAACTGCCCCGCGACATGGCGAGCCTGCTTCTCGTTGCCGTCGGTAATGACGGTGAAATGCTGGCTCCTCGCCTCAAGCCAGTTGCTGGCCTTATCACGAGCTGAAACGAGATGCACCGCGCACGCCAGCAGGAGCGGAAGTAGGTGCTTTTTCATGGAACTTACCCAGGTGGCGAAACTCCTGGTCTCCCCGGCCTGACTGAACTTCACTAAACCACCCAAACGCGCGCTGAACTTCTCAGCCTCTACGCTTGTAAAATACCGCGAACTCGTATCCCGGATTTGGCGGGAATAATTCCGCTATTTTTCTTAGGCGCTCGGCCATCTGTGGCGGGGCGAGAAGCGGGTAATCGCGCTCGCGCAAATCGTAATAGTCCACGTCAATAAACAGCGAGAGTAGATAGATTGAAATCGCGTCTGAAAACGCCGCCGCTAGGTAGTCGTTCTTATGTTTTTCCCGGTCGGGGCCGGGGCTAGTGGCCGCTTTTCGCGACTCCCAGGCATCCAGCGAAGTCTCTCCGCGAACGTTGGCCTCCGCCTGCTTCCACGCCAGTTCGGCGAAATCCTGAGAAACTCCGATGCGCTCCACTATTGCGTGCCCGACGTTAATATAGAACTCAAAGGCCACCGAGAACTTGTCGTCCATCAACCGCGTCGAAATGAATATGCATTGCGAACCGCCCAGATCGAGGCTGCGATGGCACACTGCATTGTCGCTCAGTCCAACGTCATAGCGGTCTGCGATGACCGTGTCGTCACCCTGGTTTACCGTAAGCGGAACGAAATAGTACGCCTTGCGCGTCAATGCTGACGCGGCCAATTCCGGCACCGCCGCCACCATTCGTTCCAGATCGACAGCTGAGACCGTAACTTCGCCGGCAACCGCATAGCAGATTCCATTGGGCGCTTGCGTAACGGGAGTTTGACGAACCACGTCCGCCGGCGGGCGCGTGATGACAGAGGCAGCCTGAGACATGCTTGGTATTTTAGCGCACCTGCGCACTGAAAGACCGATTGTCGCTAGTTGGGACCGAAAGTGCGGCAACATTGATCGCCCCGCGGGCGGAACACCGGGAAGGTGTTCCAGGCGACATCTTCAGGGTGTAACCTCGAACACGGTTCCGCAGCCGCTGAACCCGCAGCTGGTATCGCCGCCAGCGCTGGTAGTGCCGTAGAGGTTCCCGGCTTTATCCTTGACTAAGGCGCCGATCGGATGAGCGCCATCCGGAGAGTAATTGAAACAGTGCAGAACAGTGAGCTTACCGCTCTTGCTAAGTTTGAAGACTGATCCGTAGCCGCTCGTGCCTCCATAAAAGGTTGTCCCATAGAGATTGCCAGATGCGTCGCGAACCAGGCTTCCATAGGGATTCACACCATCCGGCGTTCCGGCGAAGCTGTGTAGCAGCTTGAACTTGCCGGACGCGCTGATCTCGAACACCGTTCCATACCCGCCTGCGTTTCCGCCGTACACCGTGGTCCCGAACAGGTCGCCCTGCTGGTCGCGAATCAACCCGCTGTGAGGGTTTACTCCGTCCGGTGTCCCCGCGAAACTGTGCAGGAGGGTCAACTTTTTCGCTTTGTTGATCTTAAAAACGGTGCCATAACCACCGGCGCCACCGCCATAGACGCTGGTCCCATATAGATTGCCTTCCGCATCACGGACCAGTCCGCCGTAAGGATCGGCCCCATCCGGCGTTCCCGAGAAGCTATACAGCAGCGTCAGCTTTCCGGCAGCATTAAGTTTGAAGACAGTGCCGTAACCGCCGTTGGCACCGCCAAAAACCGTCGTCCCGTACAAAACGCCTTTCGAATCGCGAACCAGTCCGCCATACGGATCGGCCCCGTCCGGGTTCGAAGCGAAACTATGCAGCACCGTCTCCTTGCCCGTGGAGTCCAGCGAGAATACAGTCCCGAAGCCTCCGGCGGTCCCGCCATAAATCGTGGTGCCGTAAAACGTGCCATCTGGATCGCGAACCAGCCCCGCATAAGGGTCTTCCGCGTCTGGCGTCCCGGCAAAACTGTAGAGCACCGACTCATCCCCATCGGGATCAAGTTGGAACACCGTCCCATAGCCTCCGGCAGTCCCGCCATACTGCGTCGTCCCATACAGGTTGCCCGAGGAGTCGCGAAATAATCCCGCGTCCGGTTGATACCCGTTATCGGTGTCGGTGAAGGTGTACAGCACAGTAAAGGTCTGCGCGTGGGCCGGAACCGAGAGCAAGACTCCCGCGGAAAAAATGACCGTCCACGCCATCAACGCCTTCCATGCGACAGCTAGGTACTGCGAGCCAGGATCTTGCGTCATCGTCACCATATCCCCACCGTCCCGGCCATCCCTCGGCCAGACGGGGCATTTTACACCGATTTTGGTCGACCGAGGGTGGAAGAAATCTTGGACAAAAGGCCCTGGAAGCCGAATTTGCGCCGGTGTCCGTGTGCGGAATTAGCTGTGCGTATGAGGACTCTGCGGCGGCGGTGCGTGATGCGGCGGCGGGGCTTTTATGACTTTCACCTCGAATTGCACGGGGAGTTTCTTGGGTGGATAGCAAGCGGCGTTGTCACACGCCTGATACTTCAACTCCCCGCGAAATTCGTACTTCCCCGGCAACACGCTGGACATCGGCCGGATTTGCACGGTCAGATCGAAGTCTCCGCTATACACGCTCAACTTCTCATCGGGTGCGAATGCAAAACTGCTTTCCTGGCCCGGCGGATATGTGATCTTGCCCACCACCAGATCGGTTGGCGCATCCAACCTCAAAGTTGTAGGGAATCAGATAATCGGCGCTCGGCTTGTTGGAGTTGATGTGAAAGCCCGCGCCCACGCGGAATTGTAATTCCGTAGAACCAACCTTCCCCCGCGTAACGGTTGCGGTAGCGGGCGTCTGCATGGTGACGGATGGCGCTTTTTTCCCGGGCATATCCTGCGCCGGTAGGGGCGAGCTCAAAATCGAGAACAGCAATGCGGCAATTGCCATGCGACTCATCATAGTGAGGCAAATCCTTTAGTTTTGAGCGATTTTAGCCGGTCCCAGAATTTTCTTGATGTCGTCCTCAATCTCGCCGCGTCCCTTCAGGCCAAAAGCTTTGTCCACGACCTTGCCGTTGCGGTCGATGTAAAAATTTTCTGGCAAAAACTGTACGCCCCCATAAGCGTCACCCACCGATTCCTTGCCGATCAGCACTGGATAGTTCACGCCCATGTCTTTGGCAAAGGCAGCGATGTCCGAGCTGCTGGCATCGTCCATTGCCACTCCTACGATTTGCAGTCCATCGGGCCCATATTGTTTTTGCAGTTCGACGAACCATGGCATCTCGATTTTGCAAGGAGCGCACCAGGTTGCCCAGAAATTCAGCAGCACGGCTTTACCCCTGAGATCGGACAGCCGAACGCTTTTTCCGTCCAATGATTGCAAAGTAAAATCGGGCGCTTCGCCGTTCTTCATTTGGGCGTTGTTCGCCGTCCTAGGCGCCCGACGCGCCATATTGAACCCAAGCACCAGCATCAGGCTGACGACCATCACAACCACGATCAGCACGACAGGGTCACGTTTCATTCCAAATACTCCATTTAGAGGGCGAACCGGTTTAAGAATGACAGATAGTTCGACAAAAGGGTAAACCGTCCAAACACCAGCAGGACGCCCAAAGCGATCAGCAAGACTCCACTGAATACTTCAATGGCATGCATGAAGGCGCGGAAGTGGCTGTAAAACTTGAGAAATCGCTCAAGCAGAAATGCGGTCAGCAGGAATGGCACGGCCAATCCCAGCGAATAGACGGCCAGCAACGCAATGCCCTTGTAGACGGAATCCTGCTCCGCGGCAAAACCCAGAATGACCGCCAGAATAGGCCCAACGCAGGGCGTCCATCCAAAAGCGAAGGCGAATCCGATCAGAAACGCGCCGCCCAGTGTGCTGCCGCCTTTTACGCCGTGCAGTCGCTTGTCGGAATAAAGCGCATTGATACGGAAAATCCCCGTAAGGTGCAGCCCGAATAGGATGATAACGACGCCTGCGATTTCCGCTAAGGTCGATTTGTACCGGGCCAATAACTGGCCAACCTCGGTTGAGATCGCCCCCAGCGTGATGAACACAACGCTGAAGCCGAGAATAAAGCTGATGGAATTCAGCATTATCTTGCGCAGCAGACGTGCTTCGTGCGATTTGATCTCTTCAACTCCCGCGCCCGAGATCAACGAGACGTACCCCGGCACAAGCGGCAGCACGCATGGAGAAAGAAACGAGAACAGGCCCGCTATGAAAGACAAGATTGGCAGAGGAAGGTTCTTCATCCAGAGCTATTCTACCCGCTCCCGGTATTCGCGCCAGGGTATCGCCGGAGGGTCATCGTAGTTCGCAACATGCCACTTGGTTCAACGTCCGGCGGGGAGAAAAGTTTCAAGCCCCGCAATCAGTGCCGCTTCTTGCCCTTGGCAGGCGGAACGGCAGGGGCACTGGTTGGCATTTTCGGCGCCTCAAGCGGCGTCGCAGTAGGGGCTTCGGAGAGCATTTTTCGAAGAAATCCGACGGGAGCCATCGCGGTGACCTCAACCCGATCTTTTTTCTGCTCCACTTTAATGCTGTCGAACAGCGCTTTCACATCTGGGTCCGTTCCCGATGGAGAA
The DNA here is from genome assembly GCA_963700175.1 of Terriglobales bacterium. Lineage (GTDB taxonomy): Bacteria > Acidobacteriota > Terriglobia > Terriglobales > Acidobacteriaceae > DASVWZ01. The sequence continues at coordinate 473,758 of CAVOWN010000015.1, read as the reverse complement.
ACCGAAATGTTCGCCGTACGGAACACGTCGAGGAATGTGCCCAGCTTTTCCGTGAGGTGGGCTGCCTCGTCGTCGCTGCCCGTGAAAGCTTCCGCGCGGAGATGAATCGATCCCAAGTAGCGCAATGAAGCAACGATCACCGCCGACTTGGAGAACAAGAAAGAAGGACTGAGTGGCGTTGCGCTAGCTTTGTCCAATGTGGGGTCGATCCTTAGAATTCCCCATCCCAGGCTCGCCAGCGGCACCTCCTTATAGTATTGCCGCAAGAGCGCCGGCCCGCCAAACGGCGACGCCATCTTGCGCGAACGATCGATGATTCCCTTGATCACCTGCGGATCGGCAACGTTTGATGCGGCAACCGTATCGACGCCTAACAGCGCCACCCTCAAAGTGCGGTTCTCCAGCGGAATACTGTAAATGTCGGAGGATCGATAGGCCTCGACCGAGTTTGAGAGCTTCCTGAGATAAGCAGTAAGAGGCTCCGCCTGGAAATGGCCGACCATGACTTCGGAAAAACGCAGTTCCGAGTTCTGATCAGGCCCTGGTGAATTCGACGGGTAATGGACTGCGACTGCGGCTTCTTCCAGATCGCGCTCGGCCTGGATGCCGGTCGCCTGTATGAATTGTTCGTATGCAGGATCGTGGGGAACGGGAGGTAGCTCGCCCAGTAGGTTGGCGCGGCGCATCCACTTCAGGTCGATGTAGGCAAATCCGTCCGCACCCGGCAGAAGCCGTGCGGCTTCAGGAGGAGCGTGCTTGCGCAGCACAACCACAAAAGCTACGGCTGCTGCGACCAGCAGGACGCCGAACACGATGGGGAGGCTTCGTCGAATGCGCATTGCATCATGGCCATCCCGGCGATGTGCCGGAACCGCCAGAAGTGCCAATCATAGCATTTGGTGGTGATAGGGAATGCCCCATACTGGGACAGCTGCCAATTGGAGGTAATCAGCATGCAAACTGTTAAGCGATCATCCGGGTCCTCGCTGCCGATCGGACTGTTTTCTAGGATCGTTCTAACGATCTCGACTTGACAGACACCGAGCAGATTTCCATGTTATGGGGTGAACTTGAAAATCGTGCCGCAGCCCCCGCCTCCGCAGTAGGAGTCGCCACCACCCAGCGTCGTGCCGTACAGGTTGCCATGACTGCCCCGGACCAGCCGGCTGCCCGGATCACCACCGTCGCTTCTGCCGTTAAAGCTGAAAACGTTGTTCTCGGTCCACTTGCCGCTTGAGTTCGTGAGCTCGAAAATCGCGCCGATCCCGCTTGATCCCCCGCCTTCCGTTGTGCCGTACAGATTTCCTTTCGCATCCACGACCACGCCACAGCACGGATTGCCTCCATCTTCACCGTTCTGAAAGCTATACAGAACCGATTCCTGCCAGACGCCGTCCGTCCGTTTCAACTGATAGACGGTCCCCCAGAGTCCTGATGCGCCACCGTCAACCGTCGTCCCGTAGATCACGCCATCTTTGTACAGAACCGGCCCATACGGCCCACTTCCATCCGCGCCGCCGGTGAAACTGTATAGGGTAATTAGGGTCCAGCCCTTGCCGGAGGGCGACAACTCGTAAACGGTTCCATACCCGTACTTTCCGCCGCCGTTGGTGCTGCCATAAAGATTACCTCGGGCGTCTCGGAAGAGAGACAGCGGGGACTGGCCATCCGGACCGCTGAAGAAGTGGATGGTCTGAAGTTTCCAACCGCTCCCCGAAGGTGACAGTTTGAATATGGTTCCGTTGCCGCACTCCACGCCGCAGCTCTTACCACCTCCGGCGGTCGTGCCATACAGATTGCCGGCATCATCCCAGGCCATATTGCCCATCGGAATAGCGCCGTCTTTGCTTCGGAAGTCGTGAATGACTGTCTCTGTCCAGCCGCGCGAGGCAGGGGATAGCCGAAAGACCGTGCCGCAGCCTGTGCCGTAAGAATCAGGACACTGAAGCCAGCCGCCCTGTGTGGTGCTGCCGTAGAGGTTTCCGGACTTGTCGGCAGTCATGTCCGTTACCGGCAGCCCGCCGTCCCTCCGTCGGGTGAAGCTGTGGAGGGTCTTCTTCGTCCAGCCCGACTTTGTTGGCGTCAGTTCGTAAATCGTTCCATACTCGCCGGAGCTGCCGCCCTCCTCGGTAGCGCCATAGATCTTACCGTTTAAAAGCAGCACGCCTGACAGCGCCTCAAAGCCATCCTGCACGGTTTGGAACTGGTAGAGAACCTGTAGCTCGCCCGCCCAGGAGGGCGCGACGAAGATCAAGGCGAAAGTCACGCAAAGCAGGCTGGCTTGGGCTGGCACTTTAAGGGATAACACCTTTTATTGCCTCTATTACCTCCGAAAAGAACGGCGAAAAGAACGCGGGCGGAAGCGCATTAAGAGATGATGAGCATAGCACGAGCGGAGCGCTCCGCAGAGCAATCCCTTCTGCGACCAAGCCGCAATGGGCGGCAACATGACAACTTCCCCCCGCCTTCGGGCCTCACACTTCTGTCGGGGAAGTTCCTCGATCGCGCCCCCAGTCGCATTCTGAGAATCAATCCCCCGATTTGCGTCCTGATTACCGTTATGGTACCTTTTTAAATTGTCCCGGACATACGGAAGGGATCTATGGGAGAGATGCGCCCGGGAGGGTGCCTTTTTCTCGTTTGCTGGCGTAGCTCAGTTGGTAGAGCATCTGATTTGTAATCAGAGGGTCGGGGGTTCAAATCCCTTCGCCAGCTCCAGCATAGATCTAAACCGGTATCGAGATCGATGATCGGTTCCGGAACGGCAGGGCTTGCGCAGCGCGGCGGCTTAATAATTTTCCAAAGCACTCCATTAAGGATCGTTTCCAAGTGAGGTGTTAGCGTGCGAGTATTTGTGCGCGCCTGGTTTTTCTATCAGTATTTTCTGCCGTCTTGATTTGTTGTTCACCTGCGCAATGCGGCGCAGCCGGATGTAATGGGTTCGCCGAATTGAGCATTTGCACAGGTGGGTGAGTGGTTAAAGCCAACAGACTGTAAATCTGTCCCTCCTAGCGAGGTACGAAGGTTCGAATCCTTCCCTGTGCACCAGAGTTTCGAGTGATCTGTGACAGTTGCGAATCGTTTGTGGTTGGCCATGGCCGCGTACGTCGCCCTAGGGGTTCTTTCCTGGATGACGCTGACGGATTCGCGAGTCCGATTGGCAACGCTGGCCGTACTGGGGCTGTTTGCGCTGAAGACCTGGGTCCGCCGCAACGACACGATAGGTTCTGGAGCATCGCGTGATCCGGAGTAGGTTTCGAAAGCTGGCAGCTAAGGGTTGATCGCCAGCAGCGGTTTTAGTGCCGATGTAGCTCAGTTGGTAGAGCACTCCCTTGGTAAGGGAGAGGTCATCAGTTCAATCCTGATCATCGGCTCCAGAATTTGAGGCGTTTTGCGGGCGTGAGCGAAGCGGGAGCCCGCAGTCGAAATCCCGAGCGTTTTTTGTGAGGGATCTTGGATGTAGTGAGCAGGAAGGGCGGGAGTAACTCAGTGGTAGAGTCACAGCCTTCCAAGCTGTTGGTCGCGGGTTCGATTCCCGTCTCCCGCTCCATCGAATTTTGCTTATGGCCGTTTTTGAGCAAGCGACCTTAAAGGTCGATAACGAGCAGCAGTTTCAGGAACTCAGGGGTGCGATTGATCGGGCACTCAGCGCAGATCTGGTTGCGAAGTTCCTGAAGCAGATGGAAAGTTCGGGCGTCCGCATCCGGGACTTCGACGCGGTCCTGGCTAAGGGCGTTTTTGAAAAAGGTGACGAGAGTTTAGCGAAAAAGCAGGCAGGCAGCTTGTATCAGTCGCTCACGGTTTCAGACCAGTCGCAGATTCGGGAGTTTTACTTGTCCCGCATCGAGCAAGTCGAACCGGCGCTGCGCACCAGGTTTCAGAAGCTTTACCGGTATTACTGAATACTATTTTTTAGAAGAGGCACGAGCAATCATGGCGAAGGAAAAATTTGAGCGCAATAAGCCGCACTGCAACGTGGGGACGATTGGTCACATTGACCACGGGAAGACGACGTTGACGGCGGCGATCACCAAGGTGTTGTCGAAGAACAATCCGAAGATCGCGTTCCGGTCGTTCGATTCGATCGATAATGCTCCGGAAGAAAAAGCCCGCGGCATCACGATCGCCACGGCGCACGTGGAGTATGAGACCAAGAACCGTCATTATGCGCACGTGGATTGCCCCGGTCACGCGGACTACATCAAGAACATGATTACGGGCGCGGCGCAGATGGATGGTGCCATACTCGTAGTGGCGGCGACCGATGGTCCGATGCCGCAGACCCGCGAACACGTGCTTTTGGCGCGGCAAGTCGGCGTGCCCTACATTGTGGTGGCGTTGAACAAATGCGATGCGGTGGACGATCCCGAACTGCTGGACCTGGTGGAACTGGAAGTGCGCGAGCTGTTGAAGTCGTACCAGTTTCCAGGCGACGACTTGCCGGTAGTGCGCTTGTCGGCGCTGGGCGCGCTGAACGGGGAAGAGAAGTGGGAAAAGCAGATTGACGCGTTGATGGAGGCGGTGGACAAGAGCGTTCCGCAGCCGGCGCGCGACTTGGACAAGCCGTTCCTGATGCCGATTGAAGACATTTTTTCGATTCAAGGACGCGGCACGGTGGTGACGGGCAGGATCGAGCGCGGCAAGGTGAAGGTGGGCGAGGAAGTGGAGATTGTGGGCTTCCGCGACACCCGCAAGACGGTGGTGACGGGCGTAGAAATGTTCAAGAAGCAGTTGGACGAAGGCATGGCGGGCGACAACGCCGGCTTGCTGCTGCGCGGCATTGCGAAAGAAGATGTGGAGCGCGGCATGGTGCTGGCAAAGACGGGATCGATTACGCCGCACACCAAGTTCAAGGCTGAGGTCTACATTCTGACGAAGGAAGAAGGCGGGCGGCATACGCCGTTCTTCAAAGGATACCGGCCGCAGTTTTATCTGCGGACCACGGACGTGACGGGGGTGGCGGAGATGCCGGAAGGCACGGAGATGGTGATGCCGGGAGACAACGTCAGCCTGGTGATTGAGCTGATCACGCCGGTGGCGATGGAAAAAGGCTTGCGGTTTGCCATCCGCGAAGGCGGTCACACCGTAGGAGCAGGAACGATCTCGGAGATCGTGCAGTAAGAAAGCTATTAGCTTTTGGCTCTTAGCCGTTGGCTACAGACAAAAGCAAATTCCTCGCCGCTGACGCGGTTCGGAATGACAAGAACACAAGAGAGTGAATAGTTAAGCAAGAGCTAAAGGCCAACAGCTAGAGGCCAAGAGTCAGGAGCGGTTCTAAAATGCCCCGAGAAATTATCACAATGCAGTGCGGTGATTGCAAAGAGCGGAACTATTCGAAGATGAAGAACCGTAAGACGACCCCGGACCGCATTGAACTGAAGAAGTTCTGCAACCGGTGCCGTAAGCATACGCCGCATAAGGAAGTAAAATAGATTGAGTCATTGATTCATCGGGTCATTGATTCACTGCAGATCGACAGTGAATCAATCACTCAATGAGCAATGAATCGATACATGCAGGGGCGTAAGCTCAACGGTTAAACTGTCGGTCTCCAAAACCGAACTTGGGGGTTCGAATCCCTCCGCCCCTGCCAGAGTTTTGAAGACGGGAACGGAGTCTGGGGTGGAGTGATGGGAGTCGAGACAAAGAAGATGTCTAATTCACTGGCAACGGCGTCAAGCGATTTCGGGGACCGGCTTAAATCCTGGCCCGAGCGCATCAAGACCTTCTACAACGACGTGCGCACCGAAATGCGCAAGGTGACCGCGCCGTCGTTCAAAGAAGTTCAGGCCACCACCACGGTGGTCATTATTACGGTGTTTTTGTTCGGAGTTTATTTCTGGGCCGTCGATAACACGATCGGCACCGGAATCAACTATCTATTTAAGTACTTGACCCACCGCTAGGACTGGGAAGGAATCGCGACTTGACGGTTATGCAGGACGAAGAGAAAAAAGGGCCCGCAGCAACTGGCGGTGAAGCACCTGCCGCTGAGGGCAGTACTCTGGCCGAAGCTCCGCGCAATCCCAATATGAAGTGGTACATCATCCACTCCTATTCGGGATTTGAGCGCAAGGTCAGGGAATCCCTGGAGTCGCGCGTCCAGGCATTTGGCCTGCAAGAAAAAATCGGCAAAGTCCTGATTCCCACGGAATCGGTCACCGAAGTTCGAGGCGGAAAGAAGTACACCAGCGAGCGCATGTTCTATCCCGGCTACGTGCTGGTTGAGATGGATATGGACGACCACGTCTGGCATGTGGTGAAGTCCACGCCGCGAGTGACTGGCTTTGTCGGCACCGGGCAGCAGCCCACGCCGCTTTCCGAGGAAGAGGTCCAGCAGATCGTTTATCGCGTCGGCGAGTCGAAAGACAAACCTAAGCTCAAGGTCAAGTTCGAGAAGAACGAACAGGTGCGCATCACGGAAGGGCCGTTCTCCACCTTTGACGGTATTGTGGATGAAGTCAATGAGGATCGCGAGACCGTGAAAGTGATGGTCACGATTTTCGGGCGATCCACGCCAGTCGAGTTGGAGTTCAGTCAGGTAGAGAAGAAGGCATCTTAAGGAACTGCTGTGCCGCGGCTCGCGGCGGACGATAAGGGAAACGAATTATGGCGAAGAAGGCTACAGGTTCAGTAAAGTTGCAGATCGCGGCAGGCAAGGCAACTCCGGCGCCTCCAGTTGGCCCGGCACTCGGCCAGGCGCAGATCAACATCATGGAGTTCTGCAAGCAGTTCAACGCGCGCACCGGCGCCAAGGAACTGGAAGGGCTCATCATTCCGGTGGTGGTCACGGTCTATAGCGACCGTTCCTTCACATTCATTACCAAGACGCCGCCAGCGTCGATTTTGCTGAAACGGGCGGCCGGCATCGCCAAAGGGGCGGGCACACCGAATAAAGATAAGGTCGGCAAGGTCACGCTGAAGCAGGTTGAGGACATTGCGAAACAAAAGATGCCCGACCTGAATGCCGCATCGGTCGAGAGCGCGGTCCGCAGCATTCGCGGGACGGCCAGGTCGATGGGAATTGAAGTCGTTGGGTAGCGAGAATTGAGTAATTGGGTAATTTTGAAATTGGGTAATTGAAGTACTGAGTTTTCACTTACACAATTACCCGATTACACAATTGCTCAATGTCACAAATACTACGGCCCGGCAGAATAAAGCCGGGCGGTGGGAGACGAGGAGTCAATGAAAAAGTCAGGCAAGAACATCACCAAGTCGCGGAAGGCTGTAGAGCCGCGTCCTTATCTTTTGCAGGACGCTGTAACCCTCCTGCAAAAAGTCAAGTTTGCCAAGTTCGACGAGACGGTCGAAATCACCATGCGTCTGGGAGTCGATCCGAAGCACGCCGACCAGATGGTCCGCGGCACTGTCGTACTTCCGCACGGCCTGGGAAAGTCGAAGAAAGTCCTGGTGATCGCCTCCGGTGAAAAAATCCGCGAAGCCGAAGCGGCTGGGGCTGATTTCGTTGGCGGCGAAGAGATGGTCGAGAAGATCAGCAAAGAGAACTGGACCGATTTCGACGCGCTGATCGCTACCCCCGACGTCATGAAGTCAGTGGGACGTCTCGGCAAGGTGCTGGGACCGAAGGGGCTCATGCCGAACCCGAAGACCGGTACGGTGACCTTTGACGTTGCCAAAGCGGTGCAGGAAGTGAAGGCTGGCAAGGTGGAATTCCGCACCGACAAGACTGCGCTGGTGCACGTTCCGGTGGGAAAGATTTCGTTCTCGCTCGACAAGTTGGTCGATAACGCAAACGTGCTGATCAGCAGCGTGGTGAAGGCAAAGCCGTCCGTCGCCAAGGGTAAGTACGTCAAGGCGTGCTACATCAGTTCGAGCATGGGGCCTGGCATTGCGCTCGACATCAGCGCCGTGGAAGCCGCCGCCAAAGCATAAAGAAAATTTTGGTAGGACAGCCGAGGCGGCTGTCTCTACGTGAACTCGGAAGGAACAGAGATTATGGCAGTCACGAGAGCTAAAAAGACCGAACAAGTCGAGAAGCTGACCAAGGACTTGCAAGGCGTTTCCAGTCTGATCGTCACCACCTACAGCAAGTTGACGGTGGCCAAAGACTACGAACTGCGCAAGACGCTGCGCACCTCCGGCGCCAAATACCTGGTGGTTAAGAACACTCTGGCGGAGCGCGCCGCCAAGGGGACCAAGGTCGAAGAGGCGCTGAAAAACCTTTCCGGCGTGACTTCCATCGCGTACACCCAAGGGGACCCGGTGGCCTTGGCCAAGGCGCTGTCGAAGTACGCCAAGGACAATCCCGAGTTCACCTTCAAGGCGGGGGTTGTCGAAGGTCGCGTGGTCTCGATCAATGAGATCCAGGCGTTGGCCACCATGCCGTCGAAGGAAGAGCTTTATGCCAAGCTGCTATTCCTGATCAATGCACCGGCGCAGCGCCTGGTGACGGTCATGAACGCGGTTGGAAAAGACCTGGCAGTCGTAATCAACCAGGGCGTCGAGAAGCAGAAGTTCGCAAACGACGCGCCTGCTGGAGCCTAGAAGCATCGGGTAATTGGGTAATTTTGCAATTTAGCAATTGAAAAGCGTTCTCAGATGGAACTTTTCAATTGCTAAATTACCCGATTGCTCAATTACTCAATTTTCGGGACGGCAAGCCGTCCGAAAAAGATTTAGTCGTCAGTAGTCAAGGGTTGCGCGGTTCCCTTCCGCAGCGTGTCTGGCGCGGTGGATGGACGACCTGGTCGCACTGGAAACTTTGGCTCCGGACGGCAAAATCGGCAATTTAGATCATTCGAATTGGAGATACGAACATGGCGGATTTACAGCAGTTGGAAGATCAAATCGTAGGGTTGTCGCTGCTTGACGCGGCGCAGCTCGTGAAGCGGCTCGAAGAGAAGCTCGGCGTTTCGGCGGCCGCGGCAGCTCCGGTGATGATGGCCGGCGGCGGCGGCGGAGCAGCGGCGGCTCCGGCGGAAGAGAAGACCGAATTCACCGTCGTCCTCAAAGAGGTCGGGGCCAATAAGATCAATGTAATCAAGGCCGTCCGTGAAGTCACCAGCCTCGGCTTGAAGGAAGCCAAGGACCTGGTCGACGGCGCTCCCAAGAGCATTAAAGAGGGCGTCACTAAGGACGAGGCCGAGACCATTAAGAAGAAGTTCACCGAGGCCGGAGCCACCGTCGAGGTTAAGTGACGCCGCTGGCGTCATCCCGAGCGTATTTTGCGAGGGATCTCAGGGCAGCTAAGTGTGAGCGGACGGGAAACCGCTATCCCCAGCATAGTTTGCGTAGGATCTCACGCTAGCCGGGCAACGTTTTTGCGTTCATTTATTTCTGGTGAAGCTTTTGGGGCGGTGTTATCATCTAAAACACTAACACCGCTTCCTGCTTCATACAGGTGACTACGACCATCCACACAGGGAACCCCGGGAAGCGGAGTGTGGTTGTAGGCACGGGTTGGCAGACTGGTCCGCGGGCAGGGCGGAACAGGAACAGGCCTAAAACTACTGGCGCGGAAACGACACATCTTAACAGAGGCTAAGCGCCGCAACTGGCGCCTGCGGGGAGTCGCGTCCCTGTGGGCGCGTACGTGTCTGTTGGATATTAATACGTTTTAGTACCGCGGCGCGGCCAAGTGCGCGCCAATATTCTGCGGTTCACGCAGCCCAATGCTGCGAATGAAGATTGGGAGTATCTGAATGTCGAAAAAGAACGAATTCCGTAAACGCTTTGATTTCTCTAAGATCCCAGCAACCATCAAGATTCCGAATTTGATTGAAGTGCAGAAGCGCTCCTATGACCGCTTCCTGCAGATGGACCGGTTGCCCAGCGAGCGCGACGACGGCGGATTGCAGGCGGTTTTTCAATCGGTATTTCCGATTACCGACTTCCGCAACGTCTCGCAGCTCGAATTCGTCGACTACGCGATCGGTAACTGGGAGTGTAAGTGCGGCCATTTGAAGGGCCTGCACCACCTCCGTACCACTTGTAAGAATTGCGGATCAACGGTCATTACCGACCCGTTCCATCCTGGCGAAGTGCTTTGCCAGAAGTGCGGAACGTACAACGCCAACACGCCTGATTTCTGTAACAAGTGCGGCGACCCGGTTGGCCTGCAACTGAAGTATGACGTGGCCGAGTGCGAAGAGCGCGGCATGACCTATTCCGCGCCGCTCAAGGTCACCATGCGCTTGACCATTTTTGACAAGGACGCGGAAACCGGCAACCGTTCCATCCGCGACATCAAGGAGCAGGAAGTCTTCTTCGGCGACGTGCCCTTGATGACCAACAACGGCACCTTCATCATCAACGGTACCGAGCGCGTTATCGTGAGCCAGTTGCACCGTTCACCCGGCGTGTTCTTTGAGAGCGCGAACAATCGTACATATTTCCTGGGCAAGATCATTCCCTATCGCGGTTCCTGGGTTGAGTTCGAGTACGACCAGAAAAACGTTCTCTACGTCCGCATCGACCGCAAGCGCAAATTCCTGGGCACGATTTTCTTGCGCGCCCTCGGACTCCGCTCGGGCGAAGACATTCTGCGCACTTTCTACACCGTCGATCGTCTCGCGGTCCGCGACAAGAAGCTGTTTTGGACAATCGACCCCACGGCAGACAAGCCGACGAACCTGCTCGGCATGAAGCTGGCGCACAGCATTAAGAACAAGTCCGGGGACGAAGTCGCTCACTCCGGCCGCAAGATCAATGCCGCTACGCTGAAGGAAATTCAAAAGGCCAAAATTAGCGAAGTCGAAGTCGATATTTCCGACCTCGAAGGCGCCTGGGTAGCGGCGGACGTGGTCGACACCACGACCGGCGAAATCCTGATGGAAGCCAATTCCGAGCTCACCGCCGATAAGGTCTCGAAAATCCTCGAGTCCGCGGTGGTTGAGCTGAGCGTGTTCTTCCCGGAGCGCGACGATTGCGGCACGGTAATCAGCGCGACCTTGAAGCGCGATGCGGTCAAGACGCCGCAGGAAGCGCTGATCGAAATCTATCGCAAGCTGCGTCCCGGCGATCCGCCGACACTCGATACCGCGACTTCGCTGTTCCATGGTATGTTCTTCGACCCGCGCAAGTACGATTTCTCTCGCGTGGGCCGTCTGAAGTTCAACATCAAGCTGTTCGAGAAAGCGGAAGCCAGCAGTCTGGACAATCGCACTCTCGAGCCGGACGACTTCTACGCCACCATCCGTTACCTGCTGAAGCTGCGCAAGAACATCGGCGTGGTGGATGACATCGATCACCTCGGCAACCGTCGTGTACGCGCGGTTGGTGAGTTGATGGAAAACCAGTTCCGCATCGGCTTGGTCCGCATGGAACGCGCCATCAAGGAAAAGATGAGCGTGTACCAGGAAATGTCGACGGCTATGCCGCATGACTTGGTCAACGCCAAGCCGGTGATGGCGGCAATCCGCGAGTTTTTCGGATCGTCGCAGTTGTCGCAGTTCATGGACCAGACCAACCCGCTGTCGGAAATTACCCACAAGCGGCGTCTCTCGGCCCTTGGGCCGGGCGGTCTGTCGCGTGAGCGCGCAGGATTCGAAGTCCGCGACGTTCACCCCACGCACTATGGACGCATTTGTCCGATTGAAACGCCGGAAGGTCCGAACATCGGATTGATCTCGTCGTTAAGCTGCTATGCCCGCATCAACGACTACGGCTTCATCGAATCGCCTTACCGCCGCGTCAAGGGCGGAAGGGTGATCGATTATGTCAGCATCGTGAATGCCGGCGACGCCGACTTCAAGGTCGGCGATCACGCGGAGAAGAGCGAGATCCAGAAGATCAACGCCGATCTGAAAGAAAAGCGCAAGAAGCCGGCCGAAGTCGAGCCCTTCTCGTTCTATCTTTCGGCTTGGGAAGAGGATCGCCACGTCATCGCGCAGGCCAACGTCGAACTCGACGAAAAGGGCCGCATTCAGGGCGACCTGGTCAACGCTCGTAAGGCGGGAAACTTTGTTCTGGTCACTCAGGATGAAGTCGACTACATCGACGTTAGCCCCAAACAGCTGGTCTCGGTCGCCGCATCGCTCGTCCCCTTCCTTGAGCACGATGACGCCAACCGAGCGCTGATGGGCGCCAACATGCAACGCCAATCAGTTCCCCTGCTGCGCGCGGAAGCTCCGATCGTGGGCACCGGAATGGAAGGCGTTACCGCGCGCGATTCTGGCGCGGTGGTGCTGGCGCGTCGCAACGGCATCATCGACTCGGTCGACTCGGAACGCATCATCGTTCGCGTGGAAGGCGAGCATCATCCCATGCAGCTCTCCCGCGAAGTTGGCAGCGACATTTATCAGCTGACCAAGTTCAAGCGTTCCAACCAGAACACTTGTATCAACCAGAAGCCGGTTGTCTCCAAAGGACAACGTGTCATTAAGGGCCAAGTCATCGCCGACGGACCCTGCACCGATCATGGCGAGTTGGCGCTTGGCCGTAACGTGCTGGTGGCCTTCATGCCGTGGCGCGGTTACAACTTCGAGGACGCGATTCTGGTCTCCGAGAAGCTGGTGAAAGAGGACTACTACACCTCTGTCCACATCGAGGAGTACGAACTCGAAGCCCGCGACACCAAGCTGGGACCGGAGGAAGTTACTCGGGACATTCCCAACGTCAGCGAAACCATGCTGCGCAACCTGGACGAGGCGGGCGTGATCCGCATCGGCGCCAGCATTAAGCAGGGCGACATTCTGGTCGGCAAGGTAACGCCCAAGGGCGAAACCCAGCTCACGCCGGAAGAGAAGTTGTTGCGTGCCATCTTCGGTGAAAAGGCCGGCGATGTGCGCGACGCGTCGCTCTACTGTCCGCCGGGCATCGAAGGCGTGATCGTCAACGTCAAAATTTTCTCCCGCAAGGGACAGGAAAAGGACGAGCGCGCGAAGTTCATCGAAGGCACGCAGATTGCAAAACTCGAAAAGAACCTTTCGGACGAAATCCGAATTCTGACCGACGAGCGCCTCAAGCGCCTGGATAACATTCTGGGTGGCAAAGAAGTGCAGGCAGACTTGCACGACGAGCGCACCAACAAGCGCTTGTTGAACAAAGACGCCGTCCTCGACCGCGATGCCATTGAACGTATTTCAACGCGAAACCTGAAGCGCATTAAGTATGCCGACAAGGACCCGCGGGTGAATGAGCAGATCGACGAGATCGAAGAAATGACTTCGCGTCAGATCGATGTGCTCAAGAAGATCGTCAACGAGCGCAAAGAGAAGCTCACCAAGGGCGACGAATTGCCACCGGGCGTTATCAAGCTGGTCAAGGTCTACATCGCGATGAAGCGCAAGCTGAGCGTTGGCGACAAAATGGCCGGCCGTCACGGCAACAAAGGCGTCATTGCCCGCATTCTGCCGGATGAAGATATGCCTTATCTGGCAGATGGTACTCCGGTCGAGATCGTTCTCAATCCGTTGGGCGTTCCTTCCCGTATGAACGTGGGACAGATTCTTGAGACCCACCTCGGATGGGCGGGACACAAACTGGGCGAGAAGATCACGCAGATGCTGGCCGAGAACACGCGCGAGGACGCGATCCGTCGCGAACTCAAAACCCTGTTCAAAGGCACCACTCTAGAGGAAACGATCACCGACATGAGCGATGAAGAGCTCATGGCGGTTGCTCCAACCTTGAAGGGCGGCGTGTTCACCGGTTCGCCGGTGTTCGACGGTTCCCGCGAGTATGAGATCAAGGCCTTGCTAAAGAGCGCGGGCTTGCCGGAATCGGGCAAGACGTATCTCTTCGACGGCATGACGGGCGACAAGTTCGAACAGCCGGTCACCGTGGGCTACATCTACATGCTGAAGCTCTCGCACTTGGTGGACGACAAGATCCACGCTCGCTCTATCGGACCGTACTCGCTCATCACCCAGCAACCACTGGGCGGCAAGGCGCAGTTCGGCGGACAGCGCTTCGGAGAAATGGAAGTCTGGGCCCTGGAAGCTTACGGCGCAGCCTTCATTTTGCAGGAGTTGCTCACGGCGAAGTCCGACGACGTATACGGCCGTACCAAGATTTATGAGGCCATCGTCAAAGGCGAAGCTGCCATGGAGCCTGGCGTACCAGAATCGTTCAACGTTTTGATTCGTGAATTGCAGTCGCTGTGTTTGGATGTGGAATTGATCAAGGCCGGAGAGAAGAAGCCGGTCGCAGTCGCTGCCGACTAAGAGCATCGTCGTTCGTCCTCGGTCGCTGATCGTTCGCGACCGGGGCGAACGACAGGGAATTCGCAGATTTTTTGACATAACCGGACCTCAGTTGAGCTTCTCAAGGCTGGGGCCTATGGATTACGGTGGTGGGCCAACAACCGATGGCCAACCACCAATGACGCATTGAGAGCCGCCCCGCGGCAGCGAAAGAGCCGCAGGAAGTGGAGGAACATGTTCCGATCGAGCCCCTTTGACCTGGCAAACCCGATCGCCGATTTCGATGCTATCCGCATCAGTCTGGCCTCTCCGGAAAAAATCCGGAGCTGGTCGCACGGCGAAGTCACCAAACCCGAGACCATTAACTACCGCACCTTCAAGCCGGAGCGGGACGGACTGTTCTGCGCCCGCATCTTTGGCCCGGTAACAGATTGGGAGTGTCTCTGCGGCAAGTACAAGCGCATGAAGCACCGCGGCGTCATTTGCGATAAATGCGGTGTCGAAGTCACCTTGTCCAAGGTCCGTCGCGAACGCCTCGGCCATATCGAGCTTGCCTCGCCTTGCTCGCACGTGTGGTTCTTCAAAGGACTGCCCAGCCGTATCGGGCACCTGCTCGACATCTCTTTGCGTGACCTCGAATCAGTCCTGTACTTCGAGGCCTACGTCGTCGTTGAACCGGGCGATGCTCCGGTAAAAGAACGCGAAGTCATCAAAGACGAAGCCAAGTACCGCGAACTCGATCAACAATACCGCCCCGCAGGTTTCAAGGCCATGATGGGCGCGGAAGCCATCAAGGAATTGCTGAAGCGGGTCGATATCGAAGGCCTGTCCACCGAACTGCGCGAGAAAATGAAGCACGAAAACTCGCTACAGAAGCGCCTCAAGCACACCAAGCGCCTCAAAGTAGTCGAGGCCTTTCGCAAGAGCGCCAACAAGCCGAGCTGGATGATTCTTGACGTGATCCCGGTCATTCCGCCGGAGCTTCGCCCCCTGGTTCCACTCGACGGCGGCCGTTTCGCGACCTCCGACTTGAACGACCTCTATCGTCGCGTCATCAACCGCAACAACCGGTTGAAGAAGCTGATGGATCTCCACGCCCCTGAAGTTATCGTGCGCAACGAAAAGCGCATGTTGCAGGAGGCGGTCGACGCTCTATTCGATAACGGACGCCGTGGCCGCATTCTGCGAGGCGCCAACAACCGTCCGCTGAAGTCTTTGTCCGACACGCTCAAAGGCAAGCAGGGCCGCTTCCGTCAGAACCTGCTCGGCAAGCGCGTCGATTACTCCGGACGTTCGGTCATCGTAGTCGGCCCGGAACTCAAGCTGCATCAGTGTGGTTTGCCGAAGAAGATGGCGCTCGAACTCTTCAAGCCCTTCATCTATCACCGCCTGGAGCAGACCGGCAACTGCACCACCATCAAGCAAGCCAAAGAAATGGTGGAGCAGCAAGAACCGATCGTTTGGGACATTCTGGAAGAGGTCATCAAAGACCATCCGGTGATGTTGAACCGCGCTCCCACCCTGCATCGTCTCGGCATTCAAGCATTCGAGCCGGTATTGGTGGAAGGCAAAGCGATCAAAATCCATCCGCTGGTTTGCACCGCGTTCAACGCCGACTTCGACGGCGACCAGATGGCGGTCCACATTCCGCTGTCTCCGGAAGCTCAAGTCGAAGCCAGCGTGCTCATGCTGTCTTCGCACAACATTCTGTCGCCGGCATCAGGGCATCCGATCACCGTTCCAACGCAGGACATGGTTCTCGGTCTCTACTATCTGACCAAAGGCCGTCCCGGCGCCAAGGGCGAAGGCCGCGCTTTTGCCAACATCGAGGAAGTACTGCTGGCCGTCGAAGCCGGAGAAGTCGAGACACTCTCGCCCATCCGTCTGCGCTTCACCGGCGAAGTGATCGACTTGACCCAGGCTTACGACGATCAGGACATCACCCACACCGATCCAGTCAGCCTTGACCGCGCCTTCATCAACACGACGGTGGGCCGCGTCATCCTGAACGATCAGCTTCCCGAGGGCATGCCCTACATCAACGGCTTGCTCAAGAAAAAAGGCATTGGCGCGCTGGTCAGCTTCTGCTACCTGAAGTTCGGACTCGAAGTCACGGTCAAGATGCTCGACTTGGTCAAGAACCTGGGCTTCAAGTTTGCCACCAAAGCCGGCCTGTCGATCGGCATCGACGACATGGTCATCCCTGACAACAAGAAGACCCTTGTCCGCGACGCCGAAAAGCAAGTGGTCGCAGTCCAGCAGCAGTACCTTGACGGCGCCATCACCAACGGCGAACGCTACAACAAGGTCATCGAAATCTGGTCGGCCATCACCGAAAAGGTCGCCGACGAGATGTTCGGGCAGATGCAGCAGCGCGACAAGGAAGGAATTATTAATCCGATTTACGTCATGGCCGACTCGGGCGCTCGAGGATCGAAACAGCAGATCCGCCAGCTCTCCGGCATGCGCGGACTGATGGCCAAACCTTCCGGCGAAATCATCGAAACGCCCATCACGGCGAACTTCCGTGAAGGGTTGACCGTGTTGCAGTACTTCATCTCAACCCACGGCGCTCGTAAGGGTCTGGCTGATACGGCACTCAAGACCGCCGACTCAGGCTACCTGACTCGCCGTCTGGTGGACGTGGCGCAAGACGTCATCATCAGTGAGTACGATTGCGGGACCGTCGACGGCATCTATGTCGCGGGAATCGTCGAAGCCGGAGAAATTATCGAGCCGTTGCGCGACCGCATTGTGGGCCGCGTTTCGCTCGAAAAAATCAAAGACTACGACGGCGCTGTCATCGTCGACATCAACCAGGAAATCACCGAAGACCTGGCGGGTGCCATTCAGGCTGCCGGCATCGAGCGCGTCAAGATTCGCTCCGTGTTGACCTGCGAATCAAAGCGCGGAGTCTGCGTGATGTGCTACGGCCGCAACCTGGCATCGGGACGCCTCGTCGAACTCGGCGAAGCCACCGGCGTCATCGCCGCGCAGTCCATCGGCGAACCCGGAACTCAGCTCACCATGCGTACCTTCCACATCGGCGGTACGGCATCGCGAGTCTCTGAGCAGTCGCGCCTCGACGCCAAGAACAACGGCCTGGTGCGATTCGTCAATTTACAGACGGTTAAATCGAAGTCCGGCGACTTGGTAGTCATGAATCGTCAGGGCTCGATTGCCGTGGTCGACGAAAAGGGCCGCGAGCGCGAGCGCTACTCCGTGGTTTACGGCGCCAAACTCAAAGTCACTGAAGGCAATCCGGTCACGCTCGGACAAGTTATGGTCGAGTGGGACCCGTACACTTTCTCGATCCTGACCGAAATCGGCGGAACCATTCAGTTCAAGGACTTGCAGGAAGGCGTAACGCTGCACGAAGAAGTCGACGAAGTTACTGGCCTGTCGCGGCACGTCGTGGCGGATTCGCCCGACGAGAAGCGTCAGCCGGCAATCGTCATCAAGGGCGGCAAGACCAGCAAGCGCTACTTGATGCCTTCACGCTCGCACTTGATGGTTCAGGACGGTGACACGGTATTCCCGGGCGACGTGCTGGCCAAGATCCCGCGTGAAACCACCAAGACGAAAGACATCACCGGTGGTCTGCCACGCGTGGTCGAACTGTTCGAAGCCCGCAAGCCGCATGACACGGCCGTCATCAGCGAAATCGATGGCACCGTCAAATTCGGCGAAGTCTCCAAGGGCCAGCGCAAGATGTACGTTGTGGCCGACAACGGCACCGAAAAGGAATACTCAGTGCCACGCGGCGTCCACATCAACGTGCAGGAAGGCGAACGCGTCAAAGCGGGTGAACCGCTCATGGACGGGCCGCTCGATCCGCACGACATTCTGGCTGTCCTCGGTGAAAAAGAACTCCAGTCTTACCTGGTCAACGAAATCCAGGAAGTCTACCGGTTGCAGGGCGTCAACATCAGCGACAAGCACATCGAGGTGATCGTTCGCCAGATGATGCGCTGGCGCAAAGTCGAAGACGTCGGCGATACGGCCTTCCTGCTTGATCAGCAGGTGGACAAGTTCGCATTCACCCTGGAGAACGAGCGCGTGATTGCGCAGGGCGGACGTCCGGCAACTGGCCGGCCGCTGCTGCTGGGCATCACCAAAGCCTCGCTCTCCACCGATTCGTTCATCTCCGCGGCGTCCTTCCAGGAGACCACGCGTGTGCTCACCGAAGCCTCCATCAACGGCAAGGTGGACCACCTCCGCGGGCTCAAGGAGAACGTCATCGTCGGCCGCCTCATCCCTGCCGGAACCGGCATGGAATACTACCGCAACGTGCGCCTCTCGCCGGAAATGGAAGAGGCTGCCGCCAAGGTACAAGAGGAGGTCTCAGAAGCCTACGAGGAGGCCGAGCGCGCGCTCGAGCTGATGCGTCACGAAGGCGAGACCGAAGAACTGACCGCGGAGTAAGCGCGAAAATAACAACCGAGGGGCGGTCCTGGACCGCCCCTTATTTTTTTGGTTTCCTGACAGCGATATATGGCTCCGCAAGTTTCGCCCTGCTCTGATAGCGCATGCTAAGAATAGGATTTGAAAGGGCCCGGCTTCAGCCGGGCCGCCAAAGACCGCAAAGCTACTGGGCTTCAGCCCCTGCGGATTCTTTGAACCACGCTCTACGGTGCGAAACAGCGAAGAAGCCGATAAGGACCGTAGGGGCTTCCAGTTCACGAAATACCATCTCGCGGAATCGCAAAAGTCACGCCAGAATGCCGGTCTGCACGTTAAACTAGTAATGGCATTGCAAGGGGCGGATAGCGCCCCTTTGCTTTTGCCCGATATAGCTTTATCAGGACGCAATCACAAACGTTGATGAGCGCTAACCCCCAACACTTACCCAATCTGAGTCGCGAGCCGCTTTCCCAATTGCGCTCGTTTCCAGATCAGCCTACCCTTAAACCGTTGATCCTGCGCTTCCTACGTCTGTTACGGCTGGCTTTCTGGCGGGCGTTTCAGCATGACGCCTTCGCCGTCGCCAAAGCCTCGGCCTATTCGCTGATCCTTACGTTCTTTCCCGCTCTTCTGGTGGTTGGCTCAGTGCTTGCCACATCCGGCAGAACGGCTGGCGCGTTGCGCGAAGTCTCCTACGCCCTGAACCGAATCCTCCCAGCCGGCGCCGGTACGGCGGTGCAGTATCTCCGCGGCGGGACCCTCAAGCGTCCGGTCGGCTTGTTGATCTCCGCCTCGCTTATCACCTTGTGGACCGGCTCTGGCGTCATGATTTCCTGGATGGAAGGCTTTCGCAACGCCTACCAACTGCCCAAAATCTGGGGACTCTTCAAAGAGCGCCTGGTCGCCTTCTCGCTCGTAATCCTGGCCGGAATCCCGCTGTGCTTTGCCACTTCGCTGGTCGCCTTTGGCAATCGCATTGAGACTCGCATTCTCTTTGAGCTGGGCCACGAATTCGGCTTTTATATCCTCCTGATGTGGACCGTCATCCGCTGGATGATCGCCACGCTCACCAGCATCGCCGTCATCGCTCTCATCTACCACAACGCCGTCCCCCGCACCCAGCCCTGGCACAGCGTCATCGCAGGAGCGACATTGGCCACCGCGCTCTGGTTCCTCTCCACGGCACTATTTGGATGGTATCTCCAGGACTATGCGGACTACAGCATCCTCTATGGATCTCTGGGAGTTGCTGTTGCACTCCTCGTGTGGATGTATCTCATCTCTCTGGTCATCCTGGTCGGCGCGGAATTTAATGCCCTGGTCTATCCCCGCGCCATGCTGGGAAAAGAACTCAAGCAGATGTGCAGAAGCGCCGCGCCGTAGGAACAAAATGGCGTGTCATCCTGAGCGGAACGACTGCTTCGCGAAGCGAGGCAGTTGTGGAGTCGAAGGACCCCGGAAATGCATGCAGTGGATAAGGCGTTGAGAGGCGTTTCTATGATGCGGATTGAAGAACGGTTGCACCGGGAACTCCCTGAAGCAGCAACATGGGAACTTGCGTTGTCGGGGTCCTTCGACTGCGTTGTCAGCGCTTCGCCGCTTGACAACTTCGCTCAGGATGACAGAGTTTGTTTGACGATTGCGATTGCCTTCTGTTTATTGGCGTGTGAGCAATTGCGTGGAGCACTGGACACTTGTCGGAACGTAGGGCAAAAATCGCCCCTTCCGCATCACTCTTCTTTCGGGGACGTAAGTTCTTTCGCCATAAGGATCTCGTCGTAATATCGGCCATCCTGCTTCAAGGCGTTTTTTTCAACTCCATATTCCTCGAATCCCAAACTGGCGTACAGGCGCCGCGCTTCTTCATTGCCGCGTACCACCGCCAGTTGTACCAATTCGACTTTCGATCCCGCAAATTCGACGATGCTCTCCACCAGCCGTCGTCCCACGCCGTTCCTTCTTGCACCGGGGCGAACGTACATGGCTACCAAGCGTCCCTTATGGGCCGCTTTTTTCCTGCGCATTAAACATCAATCCGCCAATCCCGGCGAGTTCTGCGCCAAGAAACGCACCGAACATATTAGCGCCATCCAGCCGCTCCGCGAACCAGCCCAAAGATTGGACACTCTCCGCCTCGAATGTGCTGCCGAAAGCTTCGGGGTGAGACCGAAGGGCTTCCAGCCGAATCTCCCGATACAAAGCGGCATCGGCTCGCAGCAGGCGTCGTATTTGAATTTGGGCGGCGTCCATATTTTATTGTTAACGGAAATCTCAGATTTGGACAAATTACCCCAGACATTCCACCAATTGCTCCCGCGCCGCCCCAGCACTATAATGCCCGCTATGAAATCCAAATTGCTGGCTATCGCCCTCCCCGTTGCCCTGTTGGCGGCCGCTTCGACCACTGCCGCCGCCAAAGGCGTGAAAGTTGAACTCAAGGATGGTCAAGGAAACAGCGTCGGCACCGCCAAAATCGAGCCAATGAACACCGGAGTTGAAGTCAAGCTCGACCTCCATGGGCTGCCTCCCGGCGAGCATGGCATTCACTTCCACCAGAACGCGAAGTGCGATGCGCCAGACTTCAAGTCGGCCGGCGGCCACTTCAATCCGGAGACCCGGCAGCACGGCCTCCAGAACCCGCAAGGCCACCACGCCGGCGACATGCTGAACATCACCGTCGGATCGAACGGCAAGGCAAAGACGCAAATCTCTAACAATGACGTCACGCTTGGTCCCTCCACCGACCCGCACTCGCTGTTCGCCAACGGAGGCACGGCGCTCATGATCCATGCCAAGGCAGACGACATGAAAACCGACCCGTCGGGAAACTCCGGCGACCGCATCGCCTGTGGGGTGATTCAGGGGAAATAAGGAGCGTTCCCGCGCAAGTATTGCGTTTCTTCGCAAGCGGCGGCCACCAGTTCTAAGGGTTCGCACCGCTGTGTGCGGTCTGACCACCCGCCCAGCAACGAATATCACAGTTTCAACAGTTATTGCACAGGGTGCGGTGTCCAAAATACAGACTTTACCCGATTCAGAAATCTCGTCTCTGGCCATGCCATTGCAGACTGTGCGAGCAACCCCCGTAGTTTCAAGTACACTCTAGCCTTACCCTATTGAAGCTCATCAAGCACATTCTGGCCCGGTATACGGCCTTCCTGTGGGCGCTTTTGAAGCCTCTGGGAGCCTGGGGCGTGCTGTTGATTGCGGCCCTCGATGGAAGCTTTATCGGTCTTCCCATGGACGCGGTGGTCGCCAGCTACGTCTATACCGACCGCGGACGCTTTCTGCTGTATGTCCTGATGGCGTCGGCGGGGTCGGCACTGGGCAGTATTGTCATCTATGCCATTGGATACAAAGGCGGAGAGGAGTTGCTTCGCAAACGCATCCCGCCCCAGCGCTTTGAGAAAATTCACACCGCTTTCGACAAACATCCCTTTTGGAGCCTGATGTTTCCGGCGATGCTCCCTCCGCCAACTCCCTTTAAATTGTTCGTTTTGGCGGCGGCGGTTTCAGAGATGAGATTCGCGCGCTTCCTGCTGGCCATCTTCTCTGGCAGACTGGTTCGCTTCCTGATCCTCGCGGCGCTGACCCTCACGTTTGGGCCGGATGTGGTCAAGCTTGCCGGAACCCTCTTCCGTCAACACCTCTACGTTGTCTTGTTGATCGCGGCCGCAGCGCTGATTGGTTGGCTCTTGCAACGCCGGAGCGCTGCCCAACGGCGCTCGCAAACGTCTGAGGCCCCGTCAGCCCCTAAAGAAGAAAAAACGCAGAGGGCCGGATAAGCCGCTCTGCGTTTTCTATTTCAAGCTTCGCCTGAAATCAAGCCGCAGGTGAGTGATCGCCGTGTTCGCCCATCGATCCCGCTAATGCTTTCAGCACCACCGGGGTGGCGAACATCACGCTGGTAAAGAGCAGATCGCCTTCGAGCGCATGCCGAAAGAACGGCAGCCCCGCCGCGTAAGACATCAGCACGCCCGCCAAATTCTTGGGATACATGTCGAGCCATGCCCATGCCATCAGGTTGGTGATCAGATAGAAAGAAACCGAACTCGCCAGCGCCGCACCAATGATAGGCAGAGGTTTCGCTTCTTTGCCCAGCCGTGTGCCCAGCCACAGAATTCCGGCGTACCACGCGAAGACGACGAAGTGGTCCAGGGTGAACGGGTACTTGTAATAGACAGTCGTAAGAACGACGTCAGACGCCACCAGCAGGACGAATGGGATCCATAGCTGTTTGCGCGTGCCGCGTGCCCCAAAAAACAGCAGCGAGCCGGTCACCGGAGTAAACATCCACGGATGGGGCATGAATCGAACCGCCACCGCAAGCAGGACAAAAAAGTAAGCCAGCATGAATCACCTCAATCATTGATTGTTGCGCGGTAAGGGAGCCGCGTCAAGTTGCTTCTCGTTGCATCAACACCAGACCCCTCCGGATCGAAAAACACACGGCGCAGCCAGCCCAGTCCGTCCCAGAACCGCCCCAGCTTTTCGCATTCCTCGCGAGGCCGGGTCTTTTCGCCCCGCCTGTGGAATTCCCGAAATCGTAAAACCCATAAAACGATTCCAAAAGCTAGACAGAGTTTTCTAATTCCCATCTGACAATTCTTCCCTCGTCAGCCAGACACGAACCGCCCGGACAAATTGTTGCGCAGCAACTACTTCGCAAGCTAGGCGAAGTGAATTTTCGTGAGCAAGCGGGTGCGCTGGCACACGCCTTGTTCGTTTTTCGTAACAAAACAAAAATATTTTTCGCGCTTCTCACGATTTGTCGTAAAAATGCCCTCGCATCATTTCTTCTTCAATTCATTGATCGGACTTTCTTAGTAACAGCAGTAGACCCCTGGGGCTGTCTCCGAGTAGTCGTCCGCGATTGATATCGGCCTGATAATTTAGGCGGAAAAGGAAGGCCTTCCCATGAAACTCAGAAGCAACACACACACACACACACACACACACAACAGAGAATCTCCCTCTGCGTCGTTCTCCTCGCGCTCACCAGCCTCGGCTGGGGACAAAGCCCACCCTGCGCCAACAATTGGTGCGGCCCCTCACTCTTTTCACTGATTAACTGCCTGACCGGAACCGGCGGAAGTCATTGTGCTAACAGCGGCGGATCGAACAATCTCGGGTTCTACAACAGAGTCAAAGGAACCGGGTCGGTCTCAACCTCATTCCCGGGAGTCCTCGCGACCCAAATACCCAACAACACGCACGGGATCTCCCTGGCCGGACCTCATATTAGCCCAAACGGGGCCGTAGGTTCTGATCAATATCTTCAGTACGCCAACCTGTATGTTCAAGCCTACAATACGACAACCGGCAATCCGATCTTAATAACCAGCCCCGGCGATGTCGCCACGCCACAGGCCGCCACCACCCCGTTCAATTCTCCGCTTGGTGTTGGGGTATGCAACCAACTCACCGACGATTCGAACGTCGATTACGATCCTTTCGCTACGGCGACCGTCGGAACAAACATCTGGATCATCGCGGGAGTCTCGGGCCCGACCTCTGGCCCCTATAACGGAACCAGGATTCTGTGTATAGCCGTCAGTACAACGGACGACCTGGGAAACGGCGGCGTGGCTGGATCCACGAACTGGAGCGCCTACGCCTACGACTTGACCCCGATTCTGCCGAGCGACAGCACTGGGGGAACCAAGGTCTACGACCTTGCCGACTACCCGAGGTTCGGGGTTTGGAACGACGGTTACTACATGACTTTTGATTTCATTGACAACGACTATGACGGCGGCAGCAACCCCAATTATGGCCGCATCGACGGCTCCGCGGTCTGCAAGTTAGACGAGACTGATATTGAAGAGGGGAACGGCACGAACACCGGGGCAGACTCGGCCACATGCTACACCTATGAGCCCTCCAGCCTCCCACCGATGATCCACACCATTCTTCCGGCTAACGCCGAAACCAGCTCTTACCCCGCCGGGACGCAGGGGGAATTCTTCATGGCCACCATAAACCCTGGCACCAACGGAAACCCATGCGTACCGGGTAATATGACAAATCCGAACTGCCACATCGGCGACTTAGCCTATTGGACCTGGAGCGGCATCGTCGCGGAGTCCGCACACACTCAGGTGCCCGTCACAGCCTTCGTTCCTGGCTGCTACTACACCAATGGCCTCGCGACAGATACTGTATGTGTTCCGCAAAACGATTCCACCTACGACCTCTGTCCCGGTGGCGTTCCATGCGATTCAGACTCATTGGGCGACCGCCTGATGAGTCCGCTGGCCTACCGGTACATCTCGCCATGCGAGGAGGGCCGCGTCTCGTACGTATCATGCGAATATCTGGCCGTAACTCAAACGGTGCAGGAGGACACCACTTATAGCAGCGGTTACGCCCATCGCGCTACCGCCGTCCGTTACTACACCCTTTCCGCGCCGGTCAGCCCCAGTACAAGTCCCACACTCGTATACTCCGGTGAATTTGGCGACGGAACTTATTCTCAGTATTACTGGATGCCAAGCAACGCCATCGACGAAGACGAGAACATCGCCTACACATTCAGCGTCGGCAACGGAGCGACCTATGCTAGTCCCTATATGGCTAGGATTGACTTAAGCAACACTCAAAGCACCCCAGCGCAGACCGTTACCCCAAATGGCGCAGACGCCTCGGACACTACCTGGGGCGAATACGTCAGTGTAAGTGTCGCTCCGGACGGCATAACATTCTGGGGAACCGGGGAATATTTCAACCCCACACAAACCGAGTGTCCTGGAGAATCAGGCGGCTCAACGACCTGTAGTTGGCAAACTCAGATATTTACCTGTCAAAAGGGCAGTGGTTTCTGCCCTTAGTCCGCCGTATGACTCTTTCGGGGAGGGCAAAGGTGCCCTCCCCCGCCCATCCCAGGGCGAAAAAGATTGCGACGACCTGCCCGCCGAGCGAGCGCCCGACGGCCCCGTCGAAGGCTAAGGAGCAATCTCGTAGACCACCCCACAACCATGGCCCCCACCGCAATTTAGGTCGCCGCCTTCTGCCGCTACTCCATACAAGTTCTCCGCTTTTTCTAGCACACCGCCGCTTGGCGCATACCCGTCGCTGCCCAGCCTAAAGGCGTATACCGTCCGTTCCTTCCATTGGTTGCCCGAAGAAGGAACCAGTTCGAAGACTGCTCCTGATTGTCCATTGATTGAGCCCGAGGTCGTCCCGTACAGGTCGCCTTTACCATCAAAAATCGGGCCAAAGGGATATCGATCGTCTTTCTTGCCGCTGAAATCGTGCAGAATACTCTCGGACCATTCGCCGTTTGAGTCTTGCAACTCAAAGACTGTGCCACACCCACAGCAGCCGCAGGCGTAGCTGCCGCCTACCTGCGTCGAGCCGTATAAGTTGCCAGCCTTGTCAGAAACCAAAGAGCCACTGCCCGGCAGTTCGCCATCAGGGTAGCCGCCGAAGCTATGTAGAATGTTCTTTACCCATCTGCCGCCAGAAAAGGCCAGCTGAAAAACTGTTCCGTTGTTCGACGGCCCTCCTTCGCTGGTTGTGCTGTACATGTCGCCCTTCGCATCGAAAAGCAATCCCGCATACGGAAAACTTCCGTCGTCGCCTCCTGCAAAGCTGTATAAGACCCGCTCTTTCCAGCCTTTGTCCTTAGCAGGACTCATTTCGAACACGGTGCCGCAGCCGCCGTTGCAGCTTCCCGTCCCTCCCTGAGTTGTGGTGCCGTAAATGTTGCCCGTCGCATCCAGTATCAGTGCTCCGTTGGGTGTGCTGCCGTCCCCTTGCTCCGGGTGAAAACGATGGATCACTTTCTCGCTCCAGTTCCCATGCGAGTTCCGCGTTACCGCGTACACGACTCCACAGCCTTCCGAGCACAGCTTCTGCGCACCTCCGCCGGCAGCGGTTGTTCCATAAATATTGCCGGTACCGTCAAGTATCAAATTATACGGATTGACTCCGTCGTTGCCGTTACCAAAGGCGTGCAGCACGGTCTCTTTCCACCCTGCACCTGATGGCGTGAGTTTAAATACCGTGCCGCCACCATAAGCACCCCCGGAAAGCGTGACACCATAGAGATTTCCCGCCGGATCGGCGACGAGAACACCGACCGGAGTCGTCCCGTCCTTGCCGCCTTTGAAGGCATAGAGAACCTTTTCTTTGCTGGCAGCCCAACTGACGGATGCTAGCGCCAGAGTCGTCACTACGACCGTGAGAACCGTTACTCGTGACCGCAATTTCCATTGCATAGTCTTACCTCACCGCAGGAGTCTTGCCGGGGACCAGGGAGGGGAGTTACAGCCAAATCCACACCAGCGCAACTAAGCCTATACCACGGCCCTAGCCCCGAGCAACGGCCTTTTTCGCCCACGGAATCATGAGACTTTAGTCTCCAGTCATCTCACGTTTCGCCATGTTCCTGTCCAATTCTTGAACGTCAACTTCGCGCGAAATACTCCGGCGATTCGCGCCCGGCCAACAGTTCTCTGACTATTTTCCCCGGTCCAATTTTCACTATCGGCAAAAGGCCATTCCCATAACTGTTGAAAACCTCATCAATAACTGCAACCGCCTGTTCCAGTAAACGTGCAAATTTTACCCGATATCGGCAACAGGCCTTTGCCGTTCAGCGCCGAAAGTTCGCCAGAAACGTCGGCAGTCTGACATTAGAAGGATGGCGATACTGTCATGACGGCATTGTACAGTCGAAGCATTCTGACGAAATGTTCCACGTGGAACAATTTGACAATTATGCCCATTTTTCACAAAAACCGGCCGCAGTAAACCGCGAAAGGACAAGACCACAATTCCGAAAAGGATCGAATCGAAAAAACGACAAATCCCGCCGCCTTATCCCTAAAATCTGCCGACCTTCGCCTCTACCATGCCTCGCGGCAGCCCCGAGCCGCGTCGGAAAGGCCAAAGGCGAACCGTCCATCAGAACTCACATTCCGCAACTAGCTTTAGAAGCCGAAGCAGCGTCTCACGCTCCTCTGAGGTCATTTGCCGCCAGACACTCTCATCGGCGGTCACCCGAGCTTTGATCAGCCGTTCCCGGTACTTCCTGCCTTTAGCCGTCAGCTGGACTCGAATGGCTCGGCCGGATTTTGCCCTGTGCTCTGACACCAGTTCTTCCTTGGCCAGTGACTTGATGGCCCGGTGCACGACGGTGCGGTCGATACCCAGGAGCGTGGCGATCCGATTCGAATTCAGCGCGGTTCCGTCGCGCAATGTCGACAGGATAAAGCCGCGTGTGGCCGAGCACCGGGTTCTTCGTTCCAGCTTCTTTCCCACCGAGAAGTATGCCGCCGCGATATGGGCCAGTACCGAGTCTTTCAGGATTTCATCGGGGACCTCTTTGTTAGGGAGGATGTTCATAGGATAGTCACCGTGGCATTGAGAGGTCGCCGCCACTGCGGTGGCTCATTGTGGGTACGCGATTTCTTCCCGACGGCAATCACCATCACAATCTCGTGGTGCCGGCCAGACAGCCCCAGATATTGAGAGAGCCTGCGGCCGTCAAAACCTTCCATCGGACAGGTGTTCATTCCCAGCGCCTCGGCGGCGATCATCAGATTCTGGCAGGCCAACGATGTACTCTTGGTCGCCCACTTGAACAAGTCCTGCCGGGTGAGCGGCGGCATCCCGATCACCATCCGCAGATTCAGCAGCCGGAACAAGAGCCGTTTGATCATAGCAAACATTCCGAATGGCCCCGGCATGAACAGGATTCGGCCGATCTTTGCATTCCGCTGGTAGTCGCGAATTTTTTCTTCGGCGAAGTTGCTTCGGCGCATCCACTCCATCTGGCTTTGCGCGGTGGTAGACAGCGATCCGAGGTCGGCAACGGCCACGACCAGTGCGGAGGCGGTTTCCGCGGGCTTCTGTCCGAGGCACAGCTTCGCCACCGCAGCCTTCTTCGCCCCGGAACCCACCCAATAAAACTTGTAAGGCTGGCTGTTAAAGCTTGAGGGGGCATGGCGAGCCGCATTGAGAATTTGCTCGCGCAGTCCTTGGGAAATTTCAACGGGTTCAAAGACTTTAACCGCTCGTCTGTGGAAGATCGCGTCCAAGGCTTTGTTCATGGCCATCCCTCAATGTTGCTATTACAACATATAGATGTTGCTCATGCAACATAAATTGCGGACAGCCGGCCAGAAGCCATCTATCAAGTGGGGATGGGTCTCGATAGCACTTGAGATGCCTGAAAAAGGCGAACAAACCGCGCAATCGTGTGCTATCGCCTGGTTACGACAGTTACGCCCACATACTCGTTGCGGTTCCGGCGCACAATTGGGGTTCGATAGAATTGGCCCATGAAAAACATAAATTACATTCGAGGCGTTTCACGGACGGCGAGGACCGCGATTTTCGCCGCTTTGTGTGCGGTAAGCGCAGCGGTCCCGGCAAATCGCGAGTCCATCGTGTGACCGCGTCTTCCCTATAGCCCTGATGCAAAGCGCGTATCCAGGAAAAACTACCAGTACTTCGCCGAACCAACCAGCTGCCGGCGCCTTGATTATGAACTGCGCTCACAGGGTAAGCGGTTCCGGAACTATCAGCCTCAAATTATTCGACGCCTCCATGGAAAGCCCCTATAGCACTACCGTCAAACAATTGGGCATGGAAGGATACAAGTGTTCTCCAATAGACACCATCGTCGGATTCCCGGCTTCCAGTTGTGCTTTGGCCACAGGTTCGAGCACGATTAATAGCATTGTGTTCACAACTACCAACGGTAAATATGCCGCAATCCTCACCGCGTTCATCACCCAATATGCCGCAATCCCCACCGGAGGCTCGCCTCCTACGCCGCTATATACAATCGCGAAGGCTGTGAACTCGAATATCTCGGCGGGCAGATAACCGCACTCCCGTGCGGCCACTCCAAATCGACCGGGGTTTTGAGTGTGAACGCAATTACACTCATCGTCCGGTCAACGAGTGACATCGCCTCGATTACGCTCAAAATCCTAGTCTCGTTCGCAGGCAGCAATTAAAATCGTGCTGGTGGCATGCAGAGGCTTTCAACCATGGGCACAGTATCGGAGTGGATGAAGGTTCTAGCACTGAGTGCGGTGTATTTTGCCCTCACGTTCCACCCACCACGCCCCGCTCTGCAGAATATCGCCCCAACTGCCTTCCCCTACCCATAGTGGCTTGCTAAGTTCCTGCGACTCGATCGTCCCTGCGGCGCGAATGTTGTTTGACGTATTGAGATTGTCCTCCGGATTACCGTCGCCTATTGCACTGCCTTGGGAGTAATGGTGGAAATCGATGATGTTGATTGCATCCGCGCCTGCACGCGAATTCTGAGGGGCGCATTTCTCGTGGTCGTTGCCGTCCTTCGAGCATCCGCTACCACCGCCCTGAGGATAGCTGCAGTAGAGGAAACACTCCAATGCGTCAACCGACGCCGTAGCGAGGTAGTGGGTCAGTTTGAATCCAGCCGCGAAAGAAGCTCCTCGATTGACCATACATGATCTGTCAACTTCGCCTCCATCGCTGGCGTTACTCTCAAACTTTGATGCACGCGGCAGAAATTGTAATAGGCATAATGAAGGGCAACCGAGTGACAGTGGTTCTCAAATTTCTTGCTGAATCCATTCGTCAACCGAGTAAAGCGACGCATACTCATTCGCATAGTAAGGTTCTGGCGTTCCACGAAACTGGTGGAGATGTGCCGTGGATCAGGATTGCCGCTCAGGGTAGCGGTGCGCGTACCGATCAAACCAGAAGGGCTGTAGCGCGTATCGTATTTCTCCGAAGGTGCGCCATACAGCTTTATCAGCATCGCGAAGTCCACGTCCATCCCGAATGCACCCTCAACAGCTTCCGCATAAGCACGGTGGGCATCACTGGTGATCTGAACTCGCATGGTCAAACGCGATGCCACATCCTTCATAAAATCGTTAGCCCATCCTGCATCCCTGCCGCCGCACAGGTAAGACACGATCAATTTTGAATCGGCGTCCACGGCGACCCACGTCCATACGTCGTCCATTCCCGAGTCTTTTTTCTCCTCCGGGACGTTCTTAGCCTTCGCACCAACAAAGCTCCAGATTTCATCGCATTGCACGCGCCGCGCCGATACTCGGCGTACATGTTTATCATGGAATTCTTGGCATTTCTCGCCAACCTCCACCAAGAGCTTCGTAACAGTGTTCTTAGCTGCCCCGGTGAGCCTTACGGTGGAGCGAATTGAGTTCCCCTCCACCAAACAGTGGATAATCTGTGATCGCTTGAGATTATCTAGCCTATTCATGTGACCATTATGCTTGAGCGCTAACTGTTAGTCAAGGTTTATTTTGTCCAATCCGCAACCGGAGGCCCACCGCACCGCATGATGTTTGGATTAGATAGCATTAGCCGTAACCTTCAAATCATTTAAATACAGAGTGTTACATGATGTTTGGTTGATGTTAGTTCTTGACAAGAACATCATGCGGTGCGGTGGGCCTCCGGTTGCGGATTGGACGGTACGAATAGACCTTGTACTAATTGGTCAGTCTGACAAGCCGTAATTTCCGCTTGCGGTATCTTGGGATTTAGGGTTATTCTTCAGATGGAATTACAGCGGGCTGGCTCCCGGCCAAGAGATGACCAGCCACGCTAGTAGTCAGGAACGGAGGCGCAGGTTGATATTAGGCTCGCGCCCCTCATAAGGGCGAAGGGCGGTCGAAAGATCGCCCCTACACTCTCTTTTTGTTTATAGCACAATTTAGCCCTCAGGAGAAGCCATTATGGATCAGGACGCGGTAAACCACTACGATGCAGTGATTGCAGACTTGGAAGGGCAACGTGAGAAATTGTGGAGTGTTATCGTTGCGCTGAAGTCGCTGAAGCAGCTAGGAATGCCATTGGACAAAGTAGCCGCTTTTGTTTCTGGCGAGTCTACCGCCGCCGTTCTTACGCCTGACGCGGCGCTCTCACACGACGCATTCTTCGGCCTGACTATTCCTGATGCTGCTCGTAAATATCTAGCCTCGGTCAAGGGAACCAAGCGCCATCCTGACCTTTGCGATGCGCTCCTGCGGGGCGGCTTTAAGACCAGCGCCACCAACTTTCGTGAAGTTGTGCGGAGCACTCTTGGACGACATCCAGATTTCGTGAAGATCAATGGGCAATGGGGTTTGCGCGAGTGGTATCCAGGTCGCGGCGGTGGCCGAAAGCCGAAGCGAACTGCGGTGGAAGAGCCTGCCGAAGTGCTGGTGCCCGGCAATGAAGAGGAGCCGAAACCATGAGCGGAGACTTGAAGGAAAAACTAGCAGCGGCGCTGGGTGTCAAGGTCCAGCCTGTCTGTCATGTTCAGCAGGTCTACAACCAGTATGCACGCTCAATGAGCGGTATGAAGATCGAAACGCCACTCCCAGAGACGGTTCACCTCTGCGACGAGAATTTTACTTACTGGATTAAATTGCAGCGGCACAACCCAGACACAAATACTTGGCAGGATGCTTCTTCAGCGAAGGTCTTGCCACTATCGAAGGCTGGAACGTTCGATCAGAACGGCTATCGCCAGAAGACCCACGCCGAGCACGAGTTTTGCCCCATCTTCCCAATTTACTGCGCCTACCAGAGCGAATTTATGTGAACTGCCGCTGCCAGATCAGGGGTAAACATGTGTATGTGCAAGAGCACAGGGGGCAGCTCAAAGTAGCGTTTACCCTCTACGATCCAAGAATCGATAAAGTGATCGTAGTATCATCATTCTGGACCACGAAGAATTGGCTGGAGCGATGCACCAAAGAACCGCCGGTGTATGACAAGAAAAAGCCACTAGCGAGCTGGCTGATCGAGGGCTGGATGACCTGGGCCGTGGGGTCGATGGGCCAGTGGGGGATTAGCTGGGACGGTATCGTGCTGATCACGGTGCTGCAGCTCTCGAGTCCATCGTCACACCGCCGAAAGGGTCGCAACCATCGGTACCGTTCGAGAAGGTGTACAGGGCCGACTCCTGCCAGGTACCGTTGGAGGGGGCCACCTGGTAAACGAGACCGCAGCTAAAGCCGTAATCCGTCATCGCACCGTAGAACACGCCGCCGCTGTGCAGGATCTCCCCCGAGGGGCCGACACCCTCCGCACCGCCGGCAAAACTGCAAGGAGTCGTAAGATCCCACCGACTACCGGAGGGCGACAGACGGAAGAGCGTCCCATAGCCGTGAGCGCCTCCGCTCCCGGTGACGCCATAGAGGCTGCCGTCACTATCCCTCAACAAGTACCCTGGGCCGGCTCCGTCTGCACCACCAGTGAAGCGATGAATGATGGTAAACTTCCAGCCCGCGCCCGAGCGAGACAGCCTGAAAACTATGCCATCGCCGCACTCGACGCCGCAACTCTTACCGCCGGATGCTGTGCCGTAAAGGTTTCCAGCGTCGTCCCAGACCAGGTTTCCTTCGGGATAAGCCCCGTCCTTGCCGTTGAAGTCGTGAATCACTGCTTCCTTCCCGCCATCTGAGTGATGGGTCAGCACAAAGACGGTGCCACAATCCGTCACGAGCCGCTGGCACGCCGTTGGCGACCCGCCCTCTGTGGTAGTACCGTACAGGTTACCGGCTTTGTCCGCGGCTAGCTCCGTTATTGGCAGTCCTCCGTCCTTTCCGCGAGTGAAGTTGTAAAGCGTCTTCTTGGTCCATCCGGCTTTGCTATTTGTGAGTTCGAAAACAGTGCCCCAACCGGCTGTTCCGCCCTCGTACGTGACGCCGTAAATCTTGCCGTTAAGAAGGAGCACGCCGTTTAATAAGTGCTGGCCATCCTGCGGGCTCTTGAACTGGTACAGGACTTGTTCGCTTCCCGCCCAAGCAAGGCCGGGCAAAACCAGGATCATAGCCAGTACGACGAGCAGGCATAAATTAAATGTCTGCTTAAGAGAACGCGCCTTGGTCGCCTGCAGAAATAGGCAAGTTGATTGGCTGCGTACGGGCCTTGTGTACTTTGTTCTCTGTGGGGACATTTTCGGTCTAAGTTGACAACTCGCGGGCGGGGAGTGCGGCGAGGCTTCAGGTTGTGATTATCCCGTGCCCTTTGCACCCGGTCAAGATGCAATATTTTGCACTCCAACGCCGCCCATGGTTTGTCAGTCACATTGCAGTTCCGGTGTTTGTGAGGCTGTGTGTTTGATCCTTGGCGTAAAATCCCGATAACACTCACGCAGCAGCGTCGACCCGTTTACTGGGACGAGTTTGGAAGTGCGGTTGGGATTACTGATCGGGCGAGTGGCAGACGATGCCGACAGATCGAGTTCAGACCGGGAGCCAGAAAAGGAGATACGACCGCTCACTCTACGCCGAGAGTCGATCCCATTTGAGCTAGTCTTCCCACCGTCTCCGTCGATGATATTCGCCACGGCTTAAACCGCCGAGGTCAATCACGATCGCGACAATCAGAATCACCAGGTTAATGCCAGCGATGGGCTGTCGGGTATTCACCATCCACGCATACGCCAATGTGGTCAGAGGTAAGAACAGAAATCCGAGCAAAAGCAATATGATCCCGTGGTACGCGCGTTGCAGATAATTCGAAAACAGGAACAGCAACACGAGTGCGATCCGAGGAAACGCGAGAAAGACGATCAGCACCAGGCAAGGCACGCAATTCTCCTGGGGCATCCTACGCTTTTTCCACATGCGACACAACGAATGTGCCCGCAGATCGGCAGGCCCTCGCCGGGTTCGAGGAAGGGGCAACATGTGAAAGAGACCTGTGGTGCTGCAACAAGAAGTTGATGGCACGCCGACCGATCCTATAGGGTTGTGTTGGAGTTGCGCCTTGAACGTTTATCTAGTCGACGGCACTTACGAGTTGTTCCGGCACTATTACGCATTGCCTTCCGCCCGGGATGCGGATGGACACGAGGTTGCCGCGGTCCGTGGGGTCCTCCGGTCGGTGCTGGGCATGATCAAAGATGGCGCCACACACGTCGCGGTGGCGACTGATCATGTGATTGAATCATTTCGCAACGAGTTGTGGTCAGGGTACAAGACCAGTGAGGGTGTCGAGCCCGACCTGCTGGCACAATTTCCACTGCTCGAAGATGTCCTTACAGCGGCTGGCATTGTCGTCTGGCCAATGGTCGAATTCGAAGCGGACGACGCGCTCGCAGCGGGAGCGGCGGCCGCGGCTCAAGATGCCCGGGTGGATCGCGTGATCATTTGTACACCGGATAAAGACCTGGCCCAAAGCGTACGAGGAACCCGCATCGTGCAACTGAATCGCCGGACAGTCGTCACTTTGGACGAGGCCGGTGTAATCAAGAAATTCGGCGTCTCTCCGGCATCAATTCCCGATTATCTCGCGCTGGTCGGCGATGCCGCGGACGGCTATCCGGGACTGAAAGGCTGGGGTGCGAAGTCTTCGGCGGCCGTCCTCGCCAAGTTTGTACATCTCGAATCGATTCCAACCGATTACCGCGAATGGCATGTGAACGCCGCCAATGCGAGTGTTCTGGCGGAAACTCTTGCCCGCGAGCGCGACAGCGCACTGCTCTTTCGCAGGCTCGCGACTCTCCGGACCGACATCGCTCTATTCGATGATGTGGACGAGTTGCGCTGGAAAGGCCCTACAACTGGCTTCCCCGACGTCGCAGCGCGATTGGATGCGGCGGTCACCGAAACTCGGCGGCCAGGGGCCCATCGGTCTAGAGACGCCACGGTTCCCAGACGTGCGGCACGGTGATGAGCCGTGACGGTCCTGTAGGGGTCGAGAAAGCTGGTTGGCCCGTATGCCTAACCCTTCAAGGAGATAGCAAACGATGACATCTTTAACCGTCAGAAAACATGCGAACACTAGCGCAACGAGCGACCAGCCCGCGGTTCCCGAGCCTTCGTATGCCGAGCGTGCGCGCACCCTGATGTACATGGGTCGCGTGGGTATGCTCTCGACGCTCTCGCGGAAACAGCCAGGATTCCCATTCGGATCGGTGATGCCTTACGGCTTGGACAATCCGGGACGCCCCATCTTCCTCATAAGTACGATGGCCATGCACACGCAGAATCTGAAGGCGGATGCCCGCGCCAGCTTACTTGTGGCGCAGGAGGACGCCGGGGGCGATCCGCTCGGGGCATCGAGGGTGACGTTAGTAGGAAACGTGGCGCCCATAGCGGAGCCGGAGGTGTCCGCCGCCCGAGAGATCTACTTAGCTCGACATGCCAATAGCCGCTATTGGGTGGATTTTGAGGATTTTTCTTTTTACGGCATGGATGTGGTGGACGTTTACTACGTGGGCGGTTTCGGGGTGATGGGCTGGGTATCTGCCTCCGATTATGTCGGGAGCCAGCCCGATCCCCTCGCTGACTCGATGGCCGAGATCATTCGGCATATGAACTCTGATCACAAGGATGCGCTAATCCTACTGGCGCGGAAATATGCCGGCATCGAGTCGCAGGAGGCAACGATGACCGCGGTTGATCGCCTCGGTTTTCATGTCCGCTTGAAAACACCCGATGGCATGCGTGGCGCCCGTATCGCATTTCTCCAAGAGGTAAGAAATCCGGAAGAGTCTCGATCGGTCTTGGTCCAAATGGTGCAACAAGCGGGCTCAAGAGTGGGCTGAATCGGACCCAGAGGGATAGTTTGCCTGAGGTATGCGCCAGTTTTGACGAACAGGAAGTACTAGAATCGACTTGTCCGCTCTCCTGTGGAGATCGATCGAGGAGGTGGCTATCATTAGCCACCATACATACCAGTCGGTATGATTGATGCAACCGTTGGATGGTGTCCCGCATCGTATTCGCCCCGGATTCCGTTCACTTTTGCCCCGGTTTTGTGCGCTACGAAACCTCATAGCGCGATCAAGGTATGCCTACCGATACCCATATAAACTGGCGCATTGCGCGCGGGTGTCTCTTGCGAAACTCAGCCGTGTCGTCCCTTCTTTCTAGGTGAGCGCCGTCCCGGAATTCAGCCAGCTCAAGTCATTTTCCTGATTAGCCCCGCATGTGGTCATCGGCCTGCACAATCTGCCTTTAAACGGGCTGCCGACCTCCCTGTCCGTGCCGAGGGCGCGCGGCGCGAATCGCCACCGCGCCCCCTCACGTACGGCAGTTGGAGAGTTTTTGGCCTTGAAGTCTTTGTTTGAGACGAACCAGACCGACTGGTCGATTGCACAGAAGGAGAGGAGATGAACCTGATGTCAACAGCTGCTGGGCTAAAACGAGAACCTTCTCTTGCCTGGCCGGAAGGCCAAGGCTTAGAGACTCAATGGTGTCGCAAAGTAAGCGGAGCTGGCAGCAGGAATGTCTTCCGTCTCCAAGCCATTCGCCGAACAACTCAACACTAGCAATGCTTTTAAGGGTTGCACCATGACTACACACTTCAAATCAACTCAGGAGGAGTTATGAATCGATTGCAGCTTTGGAAGGTAGTAAGTGTCGTACTTCTTGCATGTGGTTTAGCAAGCGCTCAAACCATCACCTCATTTAGTGCTCCGGGCGCGGGCACAGGCGCCGGCCAGGGAACCGGGGGCTTCGGCATTAACCCGCAGGGGACGATCGTGGGATCCTACCTTGACGATGGCAACGTGTTCCACGGCTACCAGTGTGTTTCGGGGTGTGGTACGGCCAGCACCTTCACCAGATTTAATGCTCCGGGCGCGGGTACAGCCGCGAACCAGGGCACGATTACTTTCAGCGTCAACGTGTTCGGAGTGATTACTGGATACTTCATTGACTCAAACAACGTGAATCATGGCTTCGTGACAACCGCTCCGTTCAAGCACTTTATCATTTTGGACGTGCCGGACGCGGGGAAAGGCTCCAACCAGGGCACTATCGCGGGCAACATCCAGCCCGAAGGAGGGGAGATCGCCGGGTCCTACGTTGATTCAAACAATGTATCTCACGGTTTCGTCACCGCTCCGCCTTACCACACCTACACCTCATTCGA
The DNA here is from genome assembly GCA_963700175.1 of Terriglobales bacterium. GTDB lineage: Bacteria > Acidobacteriota > Terriglobia > Terriglobales > Acidobacteriaceae > DASVWZ01. The sequence continues at coordinate 436,391 of CAVOWN010000015.1, read as the reverse complement.
TCCCAAGGGCTCCGCTAACACGCTTATCCCGGTGGCCAGCGCCCTCAATCAGGAGGGAGAGGTCACGGGAACTTACCAGGACGCGAACAAAACGTTTCATGGCTTCGTGCGCGCTGCGAACGGCAAAATCACCGAATACAATGTCAAGGGCGCAGGCACGGGCCCCAACCAGGGCACCTCGGGATCGAGCATCAACGACCTCGGGACAACCACAGCAAACTACATTGATTCCAACGGCGTGAATCACGGCTTCGCGCGCGATCGGTCCGGCCACATCACCACATTCAATGTTGCGGCCGCGGGTAATGGCTCCAACCAGGGCACCATACCTGAGGGCATCAACCTGGGGGGCGAGATTACGGGACAATGGGTCGACTCGAGCGGCGCGAATCACGGCTTTGTGCGGACTAAGTCGGGCGACACCACCACGTTCGACGCTCCGGGGGCGGGAACGGGCTCTGGTCAGGGCACGCTTCCGGCGACTCCCAACGTGTACGGGGTGATCACCGGACAGTATATTGACTCGAACAACGTGCATTTCGGCTTCATATGGACCCCGGCTCCGCGCTAGGGTAAACCGTCATCAGCAGTTGACGGCTGATGCTGCGACACCGGGACACCGGGACACAGCGAACCTGCATGTCCGGTTGGGAGAGGCAGGGCGTCATACATCACTGCCTCTCCAACCCACCACTGGGTGGCGTCGCCCACGCCCACCGACTCATTGGGTGGTGTAATGGTTTCCGGCGTAGCGCTACAGGTCCATTTGAACCTTTGACTCTGCACTGAGGTCCGGATGATTCGCGAGTTCGAGGATTGCTGGAATTCTTTGCCGGGGAGGGTACCCTTGCCCTCCCTGTTTTCTTAATTCTGCTCGGAATTGGCACCACGCGGCACTGGGCTTCCTGTGTGGTAACCCATCCCTTGTTCCCCTGGAAGTGGTGAAGCACCCTGTAATTTGTTGGGACGCCCTTGCTGAGCTGGGTTAGAATGACTGCCACTGTAGTGCATGGGGCTGCTATCTCCCGCCACACAATTCGGTTGATCAACAGGGGTTCATATGGCCAATAGATTCTTCACGCTGACATTTTTCGTGCTTGGGTTGGCAGCTCTCACACAGGCGCAAACTCTTACCACGCTTTACAGCTTTTGCTCGGAGACCGGCTGTGCAGACGGCTCTACGCCATATGCGGAGCTGCTGCAGGCCAGGGACGGGAGTTTCTTTGGGACGACCTACACGGGCGGGAGTAATGACGGAGGTACGGTATTCAGAATCGATATGAAGGGCAAGTTCAGAACGGTTTTCAGCTTCTGCTCGCAAACCGGCTGCGCTGACGGAAGCGGTCCGTATGCGGGGTTGTTACAAGCTCCCAACCGCAATTTCTATGGAACAACGGAGTCTGGCGGGACTAATAGCGCGGGCTCAGTTTTCAAACTCACGCCGTCGGGAAAGCTGAACGTGCTGCACAGCTTCGACGGCAGCGATGGATTTACTCCTTACGCCGAGCTGGTTCGAGCTCCTGACGGGAATTTCTACGGCACAACCGGAGGGAGCGGGAGCGGCGCCGACATTAGCGGAACTGTCTTCAAGGTCAGCCCTGGAGGCAAACTCAGCACGCTTTACCAGTTCTGCTCCAAGACAAACTGCACTGACGGAGCCAACCCCTGGGGCGTGCTGATAGAAAAAGACGGGAACTTCTACGGCACCACGTCGGCCGGGGGGACTCACATCTGCAAGACGCGCGGCGAAGAGAAGATCGGATGTGGCACGGTCTTTACAATTACACCCAACGGGAAGCTGACGACGCTTTACAACTTTTGCTCCCAGGGCGGCAGCAACTGCACCGACGGCGTTACGCCTTTAGCCGGGCTGATCGAGGCCAGTGACGGGAGCCTCTATGGGACAACCTCCGGAGGCGGGGCGAACGCAGACGGCACGGTATTCAGGATCACGGCCAAAGGCAAACTGAGCACGGTGCACAGCTTTCAGGGCGCCGACGGCTCGAATCCTTATAGCGGGTTGCTGCAAGCCAGTGACGGATACTTCTATGGGACCACAACATTTGGGGGGACAAACAATAGTGGCGTGATCTTCAAACTCGCGTCCACTGGAAAGCTGACCACACTCTACAGTTTTTGCTCGCAAACGAACTGTAGGGACGGCTCCTTCCCTCATGCGGCGTTGGCGCAAGCCGCCTCCGGTCGTTTCTACGGAACGACCAGTGCAGGAGGTGCTGCCGACAGCGGCACGGTCTTCAGCCTATCCGTGGGCCTCGATACGGTCGTAAAAACACGGCCTGCCTCGGAACGTGATCAGGCTGCCCCTGGTCCTGGGAAGTAATCGGGCGGGCACAACCGTCGACGCCTGCGGTTGCTGCGAGCGATAACCGGAACACCCTTTCCTCTGCCCTTTTATGTGGACTCCTAGCAGGCTGCGGAAAAAAGGCTTCAGCGGCCCAAAAAGCGCCCCGCAGGCGCTAAAGCGCGGATACATTTTCAACGACTTAGCGGCACGAGTAAACTCGTGCCCTTCCCGTATTCGACAAGAAATAAAGTTTTTCCGCACCTGCTAGCTAGGGGTCAATTTCCCATGCTTCCGGTCTCCGATTCTTCCGTTCTCAATCGCGTTTAGGGGTTTGATGGCGGACGTACCAGGGCGCACTGACGGTGAAGATGCGTTCATTGCCGCGGGCGAGCAGCACCCATTCCAAAAGGCGGCCGCGCTGATTGTGGAGGAAGTATTCGTACCATCGGTCCTCCACTAGCTCCGGTATGACCACAACAATGCTGCGAGCAGGATTTTTCTTCGAAAGATCAAGGATGAACTGAACGAGGGGGACGATGACGAAGCGGTACGGTGAAGGCAGAAAGTGGAGTTGCGGCGGCTCTTTGCCTGCCGCGCGAAAGGGCCGCTCGACATATTGTTTCCACTCATCTTGAAGCACTTCGGAATGCTCGTTGGGTTCGACGTGCAAGGCAATCACCTCCGGGGAGAGGCGCGCGGCAAATTCGATTCCCTGGCGGGTGATGTTGCTCCAGCGGTCGATGGCAATGACCGCGATGGGATGTTTGCTGAGCCCGGCCGCATCGACCGGGACCTTGCAAGCAGTGAGTAGCCTCACCGAATGATAGTGGCGGCGAACCACGGTGAAGAAGACAATCGTCGACGGAATGAAAAGCAGCGTAATCCAGGCACCTTCTACAAACTTTGCAACCAGCACCACGCCGGTGGTAATGCCGGTGACGAAGGCGCCGAGTCCATTGACCGATGCACTCTTCAGCCAATTTGAACCGCGATTTTTCCACCAATGGCTGACCATTCCTGCTTGCGAAAGCGTAAATGCCAGAAAGGCACCAACCGCATAGAGCGGGATGAGCCGATCCGTGACACCGCCAAAAAGGACGAGAACGCCTCCGCAGAGGACTGCTAAGACAATAATGCCGTAGGTGTAGACGAGCCGCCGGCCGCGGTAGCCGAAGATATGCGGGAGGTAGTTATTTTGCGCGATGGCGCGGCAGAGACGCGGAAAGTCAGCGAAGGCCGTATTGGCGGACAGAGAGAGAACGACGAGGACCGATCCAATGGCCAAATAGTAAAAGAAACCTTTGCCGAAAACCGCGGCGGTGATCATGGAGAGGACGCTCTGGTACCCGGGCTGACCCGGCTGGGTTGCGGTAATCCCGTACGATTTAACCAGAAAGGAAATTCCCGCCAACAACGCCGCTAGGAGAAAGATAATGATCGTGAGAGTGCGTTGGGCATTTTTCACGGTGGGCTCCCGGAATGCCTTGACACCGTTGCTGACAGCTTCCACGCCGGTCAAAGCCGTACAACCGCTGGCGAACACCTTCAGCAGCAGCCAGTAGCTCACCGCTTCCGTCACGGGCGGAGGGGCGGGAAGCAAAACAACCGGTGTGGGATGGCCTCCGCTAAGAAGCGTACGGATAACACCTGCGACGATGGTGATGAGAAGCGTACCGACAAACAGATAGGTAGGAACTGCGAAGGCAGCCCCCGCTTCGCGCACGCCGCGGAGATTGAGGATGGTAATGACGATCAGAATGCCGATGCAGAGAGAAACCGTGTGCGGGAGCAAGGACGGAACCGCGGAGATCAGGGCGCCCACTCCCGCCGAAATACCCACCGCGGCCGTTAGTATGTAATCGGCAAGGAGGGCGGCTGCGGCAAGCAGGCCGGAACGTGCGCCGAGGTTGAAGCGCGCCACAGTATAAGAGCCGCCGCCATTGGGATAGGCCGCAATGGTTTGTCGATAGGAGAAATACACGATCACCAGCAATGTGATGATGGCTGCGCTGATGAAAACGATATAGCGAACGCCGAGAAGGCCAAGTGGGATCAGAAGGCTGAGGGCAGCTTCGGGGCCGTAAGCGGCCGAGCTAAGCGCATCGAGACCAAAGATCGGAATGCCTTGTATCGGGCCGATCTGCTCGGCGCGTTCGTCACTGGTTTTGATGGGTTTGCCGACAACAAGATCAAGTAAGTTCATTAGAGATGGCTGCCCGGCATACTTTCATGCGAGGAAAACAAAGCTACACAATGAATTGCCCAACGAGGTCTGGGCACAGACACGATAGCACTGCTGAGACTTGGAATCAAAAATCGACTTCGAGAAACCTGGCGAGTTCCGAACAGTTTGTGGTAGGCAGGATCACCGTCCGAGCCGACCCAGTCCTGGAACTAGGTCGGCTCGAACCGCTGATGCTCGTTGATATCTACGCTATGCCGCAGCTGTAGGCCGTGTGGAGGGAGACTCCAGCAGCGACGCTCGACGGCTTCCTTTTCAATCCCGCGTACAGCGTGCAATTCAGCGAAAGAAAGAGTTGGGCAGGGAATCGATTGAAGACTGAAACCGCCGGGGAAATTATTTCAAAGCGACAATATGTTTCGGACGTTTATGCGCCGGCTGCGGCGGCGTGTGCTCGATAGAACTTTTTCTTGGCTGTGGCGCGAATCTCGTCCAGTTCCGCATGCAGCCTGCGAATCTCAGCATCCAATTCGATAAAAGTGAGGCAGTGCGATGAAAGCAGTTGGTTGGCTTTCACGTCGGCGAAGTCTTCGCTCGACCGATGCTTCAGGTAAATGCAAGCGGATGGTTTCGTCCTTGGATCGCTCTCCAAGTACACGAAATCGAGACCTGAAGTTTCCATAAAACGGATTATGCCACGAAACTTCGCGAATGAAATCAATTTGGTTTTCCACAAAGGTTCATGCACCAACAGGTGAATCAATCGATCGAGTCATAGCAGGTGGAATTCGCCTTAAAAGAAAGCCTCAACTCGTAAATTGAAAATTCATTACACTCGTGGGGAATCCGAACGTTACTCGTCGCGGGCAAAGTCTCTTTGCAGTCCGCTAACTCATTGGAAACACAGCTTGAAGGTTGGTGGCGGCGGTAGGACTCGAACCTACGACCTACGGATTATGAGACCGTCGCTCTAACCACCTGAGCTACACCGCCACGGTGCCAATGCTGATGAGGGGAACGCACACAGAGTACAGCCCGACTTGGCCGGCCGGAACCATCCCAAGCAAGCAGTGCCACGGGTACATCGCATAGAGCCAAGTTGATTCTAAGAGGCGCGCGGAAAGAGTGTCAAACCCGCTGGATTGGCCGCGTCGAGGAATTGCGCAAAATTGGCACTCAATGTTGCATGCCGTTCAATTTGGATGTCCGATTCAGTCTGAATCATCAATTTCTTGAAGTTACCAAAGTTTCCGTCGAAAACAACTCTTCTGAAAATGGCGAAATCCGCCGGAAAACGCTACAGGTTCACGCAATTCCCACCGTGATGCTCTGGGAAAGCTGCAACACCGAGGTAACTTTGGCTTCGACTAGCAAGATGAGAAACTCTTGAGTCAAAAAGATAACGGAGAAGAGGGAAACGAGATGCGTAAACAAAAGGGTTTTTCACTGATTGAGTTGTTGATTGTGGTCGCGATCATTCTGATCATCGCCGCCATCGCCATTCCGAACTTGCTGCGTGCACGTATTGCAGCCAACGAGTCGTCTGCGGTCGGCTCCATTCGTACCATCAATACTTCCAACGTCACTTACCAGTCGACATTCCCGACGGTAGGCTATGCGCCGACACTGGCGTCCCTTGGGCCGACGGCCGTGACCGGTTGCACCACTCCGGCCTCCACCAACGCTTGCCTGTTGGATTACGTTCTGGCACAGGCGAACGCCCCGGCGACCGCCAAGAGCGGCTACTACTTTAATCTGACTCCGGTTGCCGTCGGCGGTTTGAACCTCGGCTACACCGTAGGCAGCGGTCCGGCAGCCCCGAACCAGAGCGGCGTGCGTAGCTTCTGCTCCAACGAAGACGGCGTCATCCGCTTCCTGGCCACCAGCGCCACCCCGGTCACCACCAACGCTGCTTGCTCGGCCTATAAGGCTTTGCAGTAGAGGCTGTGTCACCAGTGTTCACAACCAGAGTGCCGAGACCTGCTGCTAGGGCCAGTTGATGTCAAACTGGCGAGCGGGGGTCAGCCGCAGGGCCTCTGTTTCGCCGGGTGGATCCTTCAGTTCCGCTCAGGGCACGCAGCCCGAGGCTGCCCTTCGCTCCGTGAAGTTGTCCCACGTTAAGCCCGATCACAGGCTGCTATTGCAACCCGGCAGCGAAAACCTGAAACTGGATTGAATGAGGGCGATAGCCGTAATTCCGGCGCGCTTGGCATCCACGCGGCTTCCGCGGAAAATGTTGCGCGAAATCGCGGGAGAAATGCTGGTAGGGCGAGTTTACAACGCCGCGCGCGCGTGTCCTTTGCTGGAACAGACGATTGTGGCGACAGATTCTGAGGAGATTTTACAGGTTTGCCGGGAGAGGGGATGGGACGCGCGAATGACCTCTGCCGCCCACCGCAGCGGGACCGAGCGGGTGCATGAGATCGCCGGACTGATAGCAGCCGACGTTTACCTTAACGTGCAAGGCGACGAACCCCTGAGTCGCCCCGAGCATATCGCCGCATTGCTGGAACTGATGCGCGATCCGGCAATTGAAGTAGGAACCCTGAAGACGCGGTGCCCTGAAGAGGATGTTGCCAATCCCAATGCGGTCAAAGTGGTGACCGACCTGTTTGGACGGGCACTTTATTTCTCACGCGCGACGATCCCACATGATCGCGATCAGATTGGGCCGCGATACTTCAAGCACTTGGGATTTTATGCCTACCGGAAAGTAGCACTCGACCGCTTCTGCGCTCTTCCTGAATCGACGCTGGAACGAAGCGAACGGCTGGAGCAACTGCGGTTTCTGGAGAATGGGACCTCGATCCATGTGGCGGAAACGCCGTACGATACGGTGGGAATCGACACCGAAGACGATGTACGGCGAGTGGAAGCGATACTGCGGGCGAGATAATCCAGCGATGGTGAGGTTGGCGGTGGCGGGCGAGACGTTCACCGGGGGTCCGGAACCTAGTGAGACGCTTGGGCTTCGTCCCACGCTTGAGCGGCGGCCACTCGTTTCGAGATTGCCGGGTGGGAGTGGAAATACCATTCGACAATGCCAGACGGCGCCCGCTCGGCCAAATTCTGGTCCGCTAGCTTGTTCATGGCAGATATGAATGGGCCGATGCTGGAAATTGACTCGAATGCATAACGGTCGGCCTGGCGTTCGTTGAAGCGCGAATAAGCATTCATCGCCGGAAGCAAGAGGAACGAGAGAACTGTGGAAATAAGAACAAGCAGCGGAAGGTTGGCGAAGTCGGAAAGAGTCTCGAACAGATGGGTGCGTTCGACTGCATAGTGAAGGATCCAGTTGGCCGCCCAGAATCCTGCCAGTGTGATGATCGCCTGCACCACAATACTTTTCAAAATGTGCTTGTGGACGTGATGGCCCAGTTCGTGGGCGAGGACCGCTTCGATTTCGTCCGCGGAATAGCGGTCGAGGAGGTTGTCCGCCAGGATAATCCGCCGGGTATTGCCGAGGCCGGTTAAGGCGGCGTTGGCTTTCTTACTTTTTTCCGATAAGTTCCACTTGTAAACGCCGCGAACCCGCGTACCGGCGCGTGCACTAAGCATCACGAGGCGCGCCTTGAGTCCTTCGTCCTGCAAGGGCTCGAACTTATAAAATATGGGAAACAGTACGACCGGAGCGAGCTGTGCCAGCAGCACAAAGAGACCCAGAAAGGCCGCCCACGCGACGAGCCACCAATATTCCGGTGATTGCCGAATGATGAAATAGAGTATTTCAACCAGCATCCCGCCGAGGACGAGGCCGACGATAAAACCTTTCGCTTCGTCCCATAGCCATGCCCCCAGCTTTTGATCGGAAAGATTGAAGCGGCGCTCCAGGCGATAGCCATAGTAGTCCAGTCCGATGCCGAGGACCTTCCCGAGTAACAGCAACAACGAGATATAGATAAGGACGGCGGCCCAATAGGTTTGGAATGAGATGCGGAGCGCAAAGTCGCGCAGAGTGCCATTCCATCCCGTGGCCAGAAGGATACAGAGCATGGCGAGGGCGATGACGAAATCTGCAATTCCGAGCCTCCGGCGGATGCGGTTGTAGCGGCGCGCCTCGGGAGAATCGACGGATTGGGTCAATGTGGCAGCGGGGGAGTTCATCTTCTGCTTGTCCATATTGTACGTGGATAGCGGAGTTCGCGAGAGTTAAAAGTGCGGCATGACCCGCGGGGCCGGCAGTGTGCGGAACGCAGCAATCCCCGCCTAGCCAGCGTGGACAAAGCTTTCGCCGGACGAAAGAATTTCGTCGACCAATTCGGGCGAGGCGGCCTCGGCGTAGATTCGTAAAAGCGGCTCGGTCCCGGAGGCGCGAAACAGCACCCAAGCCTCCGCTCCGTTTCCCTCCGTGGGGGCGTCGAGAAAGAACTTGATGCCGTCGAGACTCTCTTTGCTCAGAATAGAATATTCGCCCAAACGGCTGGTGGATGCCGCACGGGCACGCTGAATCGCGCTTTGTTTGATTTCTTCGGCGATATGGAGATCGCGGCGGCCATAGTAGTGCGGGCCGTATTCGCGCTGCAGGTCAGCGACCAATTGGCCGAGCGGCTTACCTTCATCGGCCATCACGTTGGCGAGCAATAAGGAATTAAGAATGCCGTCACGTTCCGGAAGAAAACGGGAATAGCCGATTCCGCCGGACTCCTCGCCACCAATCATGATCTCGCGCTCCATCATGAGATCGGCGATGTACTTGAAGCCGATGGGACATTCAATGAGCTTGCGCCCATGCTTTTTCGAAATTCGGTCGAGCATACGGGTGGTATTAAAGGCGCGAACCACTTCCCCCGGCCATTGCTTGCGCGTCAACAGCCATTGCAGGAGGACGCAGAAAATCTTGTGCGAGTCGACAAAGCTGCCATCCTCGGCAACTGCGCCGATGCGGTCAGCGTCGCCATCGGTGGCCAAGCCCGCATGGCAATGATGCTTCACGACCGTTTCCTGCAAGAGCGAAATGTGGGGCAGAATGGGCTCGGGATTGATACCTGGGAAGAGCGGATTGACCTCCTGCCGGATCGCGATGAAATCGATTCCCTGCTCAGCGAAAATACCGGAAAGGACTCCACGTCCCGAGCCATACATGGCGTCGATGGCGAACTTGAACTTCGCTTTCTTGATGGCGGTGAGATCGGCAAACTGGCAGATGGCCTTTACGTAAGCGGCTTTGAGATCTACCTCCTGCACGGCGGCATTGGTGCCCTGAGGCATAGCTTCGGCATTGAGTTCTTCCTCAATTCTCTTCATGATGGCAGGCGTAGCCGAGCCGCCAAAATTGCCCTTAAACTTCACTCCATTCCAGCTGCCGGGGTTGTGACTGGAGGTAATCACGACGCCGCCAGCGGCGCCGGTTTGTTTTACCGCGAACGATACAGCCGGCGTGGGCGTGTAGTCGTTGGCCAGGCTGACCGGAATGCCGCCCTGGGCGAGAAGGTCCGCGACAATGCGCGCTGCACGCGGCGAAGCAAAACGGGTATCGTAACCCACAATGACGCTGTGCTTGCAGTCTTCATACTTGCGCACATAGGAAGCAATGGCGCCCGCAACCCGGCGCACGTTGTCGAAGGTGAAATCCTCGGCAATGATGCCTCGCCAGCCGTCGGTCCCGAATTTGATGGATGAGGTCATGAGTACAGTCGTTCGTCGTGGGCCGGCATGATCTGTAGTTCTGCGCCCACCTACACCAAGTGCTTCATCTTTTTCTGGTCCAGATGCTTCACCACTTTGCCGACATCTTGCGCTTGCTCTCGTGTGGTGATCAGAAGCGCGTCGTCGGTTTCGACGATCACCAGATTGCTGACTCCGACGGCAGCCACAAACTTTCCCGGCGCGTGAATATAGTTGCCTTGCGAATTCAGCGTGAACACGGCGTCGGCGGAGATCAGATTATCATCTGGGGGCTTGCGGCGGGCAACGTGGTGCTCGTGCAGAGCGGTCCATGAACCGAGGTCGTTCCAGCCGAAATCGGTGGGCACACAAAAGATGTTGGACTTGCCTTCGCCGCGGGTCGAACGGGGTTCGAGGACGGCATAGTCGATGCTGATGTTCTCGCACTTTGGATAGAGCCGGCGAAAGGTGGCGGAGAAGTTTCGAGTTCCGTAAGCCGCCGCGATTTTTTCGAGGAGCGGCGCGGTCTTGGGAAGGTGCTCGCGCAACCCTGCAGCCAGTGTGCGGGCGCTCCATAAAAACATGCCACTATTCCAGAAATAGTTGCCCGCCTCGACAAATGCAGCGGCGCGCGCAGCATCGGGTTTTTCAGTGAAACGGCGCACCGGCACGGCAGCTTGCTTCGGGCCGGTTGCGACCTCGATATAGCCGTATCCGGTTTCGGCGCGGGTAGGGCGAATTCCCAGGACGACGATATTTTTACCGCTGGCGGCGATGCCAATTCCTTGCTCCACTACGCGATGAAAGCCTTTCTCGTCCGCAATTACGTGGTCCGAGGGAAACAGTCCAATCACCGCATCCGGAGCGCTGCGCATCAAAATAAAAGCGGCCAGTCCAATCGCCGGAGCGGTGTTGCGTCCGACAGGTTCAGCGATGATCTGCTTGCGATCGAGTTTGGGAAGCTGGCGCGCGATTTCTCGTTGCGAATCTTCGTTGGTAATGATCCAGAAACGGCTGGCCCGCGCCATGGGCAAGAGCCGGGCGACGGTCTGCTGAATCATTGTGGTCTTGCCGTCAAGCGCCAATAATTGCTTGGCGCGGCGTTTACGGCTAAGGGGCCAGAAGCGCGTGCCACGGCCTCCGGCAAGGATTACGGGACAGAAAGTTATTTTCTCGTTACTCACAGATCTCCAGCGACAGTTTCGAATGATTGGTACAGGTCGATCATCTACAAGCGCACCTCAGGCTCCGGTACTTTCCGGCCGGGAAGCGAAGACTTCAACACTTCGAGCGTCCATTGGGGACGAATGGAAAACTCTTCCAGGCACGCCGGAACCACGACCGCATCGCCCTTGGCGAAGGTCACCGGTTCGCAGCCGGGTGTCTCAACGATACCGCATCCATCGACGGCGACTAGAATCTGGACTGAGCTATCAGCGTCGCTGGCGCGGAACTTCTGGGTATCTTTGAGTTCGAACATTTCGACCATGAAGCATGGAGAGGCGACCAACGGCGATTGGCGGTTTCGCGATCCGTTCATTGCTTGGGGTGCGGGGCGAAGGACCTTGCCCGCGCCGGTCTTCTGCTTCATGACAGCCAGGCCTTGCTGAAGATGCAACTCGCGGGGACGCCCATAATCGTACAGCCGATATGTAGTGTCCGATTGCTGTTGAGTTTCAACAATCACCGCGCCCGGCCCCAGGGTATGGACCGTTCCGCCGGGGACATACAGCATTTCGCCCGCATAAACGTTGATCCAGTTCAGCAAGTCTTCGGCGCGTTGATCGTGAATGGCGGCTTCAAAGGCTTGGCGCGTCACACCATCTTTCAGTCCCAGGCCGACTTGCGCTCCCGGTTTGGCATGGGCCACGTACCAGCATTCGGTTTTGCCGCAGGGTTGGCCCAGGCGGTGAGCGTGGTCGTCGTCGGGATGCACCTGCACCGAGAGCTTTTCGGCGGGAAATAGAAATTTCAAGAGCAATGGAAAACGCGTAGGATCGGTTGCTGCACTTCCAACCAGCGGGCGGCCGTATTGCTTACTCAACTCGGAAAGCGATTTACCTTTCAGCGGACCGTTTGCGACCTTGCAATGGTCTCCGGTGAGCCAAGCTTCGCCGATCTTCTCCTGGAAACGATGATTGGGATAGATAGGAGCTAAGTCCGGCGTGCCCCAAGGGCGCGGATCGAAGACTGGCGACATTAGAAATGGATAGAGTTCGTTCATCAAAAAGTCAGCAAAGGGCGCGGGAAGGAAAACCGATCAATTGCCACTCCCTTTTGGAAGCGGAATCCGGCAAAGAAGCTATCTTCCGGCTAGAACATCGTCTACAAAGATTCAAAGAACTTTCGCATGCGCTCCAAACCGCGATCAAGCTCTTTGATTGAAGTGGCGTACGAGACCCGAATATGATCACGCGTGCCGAACCCCTCGCCGGGAACGGTAGCTACGTGGGCCTCGCGCAACAATCGGCCGGCGACATCGGAGGCGGACTTAATCCCACCGCGTCCGAAGAATGCCGAGATATTCGGGTAAGCATAGAATGCGCCTTCGGGCAGCGTGCATCGCACTCCGTTGATGGAGCGCAGACCTTTTACTACATGTTCGCGGAGCTGGATGTATTCGGTGCGCATGTCGCTGACGCATTGTTGCGGACCGTTCAGCGCCGCCACCGCCGCTTTCTGAACAATCGACGTTGGATTCGATGTGGACTGGCTTTGCAACTTTTGCATTGCGTTGACTAAAGGTGCGGGCGCGAGCGCGTATCCCAGTCGCCATCCGGTCATGGCATAGGTTTTGGAGAGCGATCCGACGATCACCATATGGTCGCGGTATTCGCGGAGGGCGCCAACCGAAAAAATCTTTCCCGTGTAATTGAGATATACATAGCACTCGTCAGAGATGACCCAGATATCGCGCTCATGGGCCAGACGCAACACCTGCGCCAGATCTTCCGGAGACATCACTGCGCCGGAAGGATTGGACGGCGAATTCAGGATGATCAGCTTGGTGCGGGGAGTAACCAGCCGTTCGATCATCTCGGCAGTAATGCGGAATCCTTCCTCCTCGCTGGTCTCGAGCAGGACGCACTTTCCGCCGGCATAACGGACGATGTCCTTAAACGACACCCAGTAGGGCACGGGCAGAATGACCTCGTCGCCGTGATCAACCAAAATCTGGATGGCATTGAAGAGAGCATGCTTGCCTCCGACCGAGGCGATCGACTCTTCGCGGCGGTAGGACGATTCGAAATCGGCTGCATGGCGCGTCACTATGGCGTCGCGCAACTCCGCGGTGCCACCCACGGCGGTGTATTTGGTGAAGTTGGCGTTGATAGCAGCAATCGCTGCCTCCTTTATATGCTGCGGCGTGGCGAAGTGCGGTTCTCCGGCACCGAAGTCGACCACGTCGATTCCCTGTTGACGAAGCTTGTCGGCTTCCGCGACGACCGCCAGGGTTGCGGATGGTTCGATCCGATTGATGCGATCAGTCAGCTTCAGGGCGGGGGTAGCTTCGGTCACTGGGGTCATGAGCGTTTCCTTGTTTTGGATTGCTTTACGTTTTGTAACTTGATGGCGGGATCCAGCTTTTCCTTCAAACGCTGCTCCACCATCTCCGGGACCAGGCAGGAGACGGAGCCGCCGAGTTGCGCCACTTCGCGGACCAACCGGGAACTCAGGTAGGAGTATTGTTCGGCGGGCATCATAAAAACCGTTTCAAGATCAGGCTGTAGTTTGCGGTTCATGAGCGCCATTTGCAGCTCGTACTCATAGTCGCTAATGGCACGAATACCCCGCAGAACGGCGCTGGCCTTGACTTTGGAAGCATACTCGACCGTCAACCCATCAAAAGTATCGATGGTCACGTTGCGGAAGCCTTCGGTCATCTCCTCCAGCATATGCTGGCGTTCGGCGAGCCCGAACAGAGGCGATTTTTCCGGGTTGCGCAGTATAGCGACAATGAGTTCATCGAAAATCTTGCTGCCGCGGGCGATTAGGTCTAAATGCCCGTTGGTGGGCGGATCGAACGTTCCGGGATAGATAGCCGTGACTTTCTTCAAAGACCCTCGCGAGGAGCAACCGTTAGTTAAGTAGCGATTTTATGCGTTCGGGGAAGTGAATGGCAAACGTTGTTTCACGGGGAACAACTCGCGCGCAGAAGGGCGAAACCGCGCCGAAGCAGCGGCCGATAAGCAACAGAATTTAAAGAAGAAAGCACTTCACAACTTTTTACGTCTTTTCACTTCGAATTGACACCCTGCGAGTGTCGTTCAACTATGTTGGTAGCGAGCTGATCGAGAGCTCGCGGAATCAGGAAGACAACCGATGAAAGCATTCTGGCGCTGGAACGAGAAAACCCGGTTGATGCTGACGCTGGAACTAGCCGTAGTTTTGCCGGCCGCCGCGTTAGTGATTCTGAGTGCGATGCACCTAAGCTCGATCCAGCGCGACCGCGGTGTGGAAGCAGCCTTCCAGCGGGACTTCAATCAGGTGCTGGCCATCTCCGAAAAACAGCTCAACCAGAAGGCTTACGAGCTGACCGACGATGTACGTACGCAGTTTCCCGGCTCCGGAGAGGCTTGTACCGAAACTTTAGACCGCCTGCTCGCGACCCATCCTTATCTCGCTCACGTCTTTGTTTACGACCCCAAATCGGGCCTGGTGTTTCGTTCACAGCCTTCGCGCATGGGAGATCCGCACTTCCGCATGGAATCCGAGGATTTTGCGAACATGATGACCGGCTGGATGCAGATCGAATACAAGGACACCGTAAAGGAACTGGCAGCCGATGAGAAAAAGGGCCGGCATTACTTTTTCCCGAGTCGCGCTCCCCGCGGAGAAAAGTATCTCTATCAATCCGCCACAATCTTTCCTGCCGAAGATCATAGTGGCGGACACGGGGCCATCGCTGGGGTCGTCTTCGACGCCGAGTATCTGCACAACGAATTTTTCCCGCAGGCGCTGAACTCGCTGCTGAGCCATCAGGAAGAGCAGGGTGAAAAAAACCATGCAGCCCTTATGCTGCATGCGCGGGACGAGTGGACTCCGATTGCCGTTTCTGACGGTTGGGATGGCGGAGACGCGGAGGTGGAACGCAAACTGGAAGGCGCTTTCCCCGGACTCTCGCTCGGCATTAAACTTCATGGGACCACGCTGGCTGCAATGGGGAGACGCTTCATCCGGCAGAGTTTCCTCATTTTGGGTGCAATTTCGTTGATCCTTGCAGCGGGCATTTTCCTGACCCACCGAAACATCGCCCACGAGATGGCGTTGGCGCGGCTGAAGTCAGACTTTGTGTCCAATGTGTCGCATGAATTGCGCACTCCGTTGTCCTTAATCCGGCTTTACGCGGAAACTCTTGAGATGGGCCGCGTAAAGTCTCCGGAAAAATATCAGGAATATTACTCGATCATTCGCAAGGAGAGTGAGCGGCTGACGGGGTTGATCAACAATATCCTGGATTTCTCGCGCATTGAAGCAGGCAGAAAAGAGTATGACTTCCGGCAAACCGACCTGAAGGAGCTGGTGCACAGCACGCTGGACTCTTACCGCTACCAGATCGAGCAGCAGGGATTCGCGTTTGAGGAAGACATTGCGCAGGACCTGCCGCCAGTGGTGGTCGACCGGGAAGCGATTGCGCGGTCGTTGCTGAATCTAGTGAACAACGCGCTCAAGTATTCACAGGACCAAAAGTTCATCGGAGTCCATCTGTTCCGCGATAACGGATCGGTGAAGCTGGAAGTAGTGGACCACGGAATCGGGATTCCAGAAAATGAGCAACCCAGGATTTTTGAAAAATTCTATCGGGTAGGCGATCCACTGGTGCACAACACCAAAGGCAGCGGGCTCGGCCTCGCGCTGGTGCGGCACATTGTGCAGGCGCATCACGGACAGGTCACGGTGGATAGCGTGCCGGGCCGTGGCAGCAGATTTACGATTTCATTGCCCGCACATGCGCAAGTTGAAGACCTTAAGACGGCAGGGATTTAGGCGGAATCAAATGGCGAAGATCCTGATTGTTGAAGACGAACCGAACATGGTGGCGGGATTGCGCGACAACTTTGAATTCGAAGGCCACCAGGTGATCAGCGCACCCGATGGAGTTGCCGGTTTGGAAAGAGCGATTTCGGAGTCTCCCGATCTGGTGATTCTGGATGTCATGATGCCGCGGATGAGCGGCCTCGATGTGTGCAAGCAGCTCAAGGCGAAGCGACCGGGCATCCCCATCATCATGCTCACAGCGCGCGGGCAGGAAGTGGATAAAGTTCTCGGGCTGGAATTGGGCGCTGACGATTATGTCACCAAGCCGTTCTCGATCCGCGAGCTACTGGCACGCGTAAAGGCCGTTCTGCGACGCGCACAAGGACCGGCCAGAGATTCGGAACGATTCGCATTCGGCGAAGTGGAAGTGAATGTAAAAAGCTGTCAGGTCTCGCGCAAGGGAAAAGCGGTCGATTTCTCATCGAAGGAGTTCGATCTGCTGAAGTTCTTCCTTAATCATCCGGGTGAGACCTTGAGCCGCGACCGTTTGCTGGAGGAAGTCTGGGGTTACGACCGGTTTCCCACAACGCGAACCGTGGATGCGCACATCGTTCGGTTGCGGCAGAAGGTAGAGCCGAAGCCGGAAGATCCGCGGTTCATTCTGACCGTGCATGGAACCGGGTACAAGTTTGTTGGCTGAGGCGCTAGGGAGAAGGCAAGTGGAAAATGCTCTACAAGTCGGGAGACGGCCTGGAAACGCGGTTTCAGTTCGCGCAGACGATGACGTGCTGATCCGCCAAGCGCAGGTGGGAAATGTCATGGCCTTCGAACAACTGGTCAGGCAATACGATCGTGCCGTGCTGCGGCTGGCGGTGCACCTGACGGGTTCTCCAGAGGACGGCCAGGACATTTATCAGGAGGCATTTCTTCGGGCCTACATGAATCTGGCGAGTTTTCGTTTTGAGTGCTCTTTCTACACGTGGATCTATCGCATCGTGACGAATCTATGTCTCGACCATTTGCGTAAGAGGTCTTCGCGCTCGCGCGATCTGACTACCACCGTTTCCGCCGATGGCGAGATCGAAGAAGTCCTGGATCGCTTGCCTGACCAACGGGCGGGAACCAGCCCGGAACGGAGCTTAATCAGCCGCGAATTGCGCAAAACCATTCAGCGCGCCATGGGGAAACTTTCGCCACGGGAGCGCATGGTATTCGAACTGAAGCACTATCACGGGATGCGGCTGCGCACGGTCGCAGGCATCCTGAACACCAGCGAAGGCACGGTCAAGAACACCTTGTTCCGGGCCACCCACAAGCTGCGCCATCAACTGGCGGAAGTGCGCTAACACAATTCCTGCCATTACAACGTGTGCAGATAGGCCAGCAGGTCGTTGATCTGCTGCTGGTCCATCACTTGCGAGAAACCCGGCATTTTGTCGCGGCCCATGCGAACAATGTCAGCGACGCGGTCGTCGTTAGCGGGCATTCCGCTCATCGGTAAATACTGTTTCTTGAAAACATCCTTCATGGAAGGTCCCTGCCGTCCGCGGGAGGAATATGGCGCGTGGCAGCGGTCGCAATAGTTGTCATAGAGCTTGCGTCCTGCGCTCTGTTGCGGATTTAGGCCAAGTTCGGCATCACTGTGCCGGATTTGGGCGTCACATCCAGACAAGAAAAAGATCGCAGTCACTAACAGACCAAGGCCGATGATCTGGGTATCGATTCGAGCCGCGCGGGTTAGACAGTCAAAAACTCTCAAGCGGATTTTCACCCCGGAAGCGCAGTACAATCATAATTGATAGTATGTCGGTCGCCGTCAAACGCGTCTACGAAAAGCCTGCGCGGTCGGATGGAACACGTGCGCTAGTGGACCGGCTTTGGCCACGCGGCCTGAGCAAAGAAAGAGCCGGACTCGATGTATGGCTGCGGGGCTTGGCTCCCTCGAACGAGTTACGAAAATGGTTTCATCAGCATCCGCAGTTCTGGTCGGCCTTCCGCAGGCGCTACTTGAAAGAGCTGACGCGGCCCGAGGCGATAGCCGCGCTGGACCAACTTTATGATCTGGAACGCAGATCGAAACACTTGACTCTGCTTTTTGCCTCGAAGAGCGAAGAACGAAATAACGCAACGGTTTTGCGCGATCTCTTGTTGGGGATGCGCAAGCCGCCTACGGGAACTGGTTCGGGCATTATAAGGGCGATGCGTGAACGCCAGGTCAAGAGCATGCCCGGAAAATCGTAGGTCCTGGCCTACCACGCGATCATTTTCACGGCAGTGTGATTCGCAAACGAACCCTCAGCTAATTCACCAAGGACTTCCCGAACGAAGTGGGCTAAGGTAAGAACGTGCAATTCCTCGTATAATCGTCGTTCTCGGAGTCAAAACAAGAGCCCTTTTCCGAGGACCATCTTCTCGTCAAGTCATGAAACCTGCAATCAAGAAACGCGGCCAGATGCCGCATGGCCCCGGCGCACAACGATCTCCTCTTTTCT
The DNA here is from genome assembly GCA_963700175.1 of Terriglobales bacterium. Lineage (GTDB taxonomy): Bacteria > Acidobacteriota > Terriglobia > Terriglobales > Acidobacteriaceae > DASVWZ01. Next base: position 417,829 of record CAVOWN010000015.1, on the reverse strand, counting down.
CCGCCGGGGCCCCCACACGGCCAGGTATTCGGGATTTGGTTACCGGGGCCTCTATTTTTTTTGCGGCTGTGGCAGCATACTGGCCCGCTCTCCGTGGCGGGTTGGTTTGGGATGACGACGCCCATGTAACACCAGTGGCTTTGGAGTCCGTTCACGGGCTGTGGCGAATCTGGTTCGAACTCCGGGCCACGAACCAGTACTACCCGTTTTTGCACACGGTGTTTTGGCTTGAACACCGGCTGTGGGGCGATGCCGTGTTGGGCTACCATTTGGCGAATGTCTCCGAGCACGCGCTGGCAGCGTGTTTTATCGTACTGATCGTGCGTCGCCTTGGCTTGCCAGGAGGATGGCTGGCCGGTCTGCTCTTTGCTCTACACCCTGTGTGCGTGGAGGCAGTGGCCTGGATTTCGGAGCAGAAGAGTACCCTGTCGGGATTGTTCTATTTGGCGTCGGCGTTCGCCTATTTGGGTTTTGATCGGTCGCGCCGGGGGTCCCACTACTTCCTGGCACTCGGCTTATTCGTATTGGCCCTGCTCAGCAAAACTGTGACCGCAACGCTGCCCGCGGTGCTGCTGGTAATTTTTTGGTGGCAGCGTGGCAGGCTCGACTGGCGACGCGACATACGTCCACTGCTTCCATGGTTCGCCATCGGCGCAGGGGCGGGCTTGTTCACTGCTTGGATCGAGAAGAGATATGTCGGTGCCCAGGGTGCATCCTACGCGCTGACCCTGGGCCAGCACCTGCTGCTGGCTGGCCGGATTCTTTGCTTCTATGCCGGCAAAATTGTGTGGCCGTCGGACCTGATCTTCTCCTATCCACACTGGGCAATCGAGACTACAGTTTGGTGGCAGTATTTGTATCTTGCGGGTGTTGTGGTCGTCTTGTTCGGGTTTTTGCATCTGGCGAGGAGCGGGCGCAGGGGACCGTTGGCGAGTTTCCTGATTTTCGCCGGAACTCTGTTTCCGGTACTTGGTTTTCTGAACGTTTATCCGTTTCGCTATTCTTACGTCGCTGACCACTTCCAATATTTGGCGGCGCTTGGAATCATCGTGCCGTCCGCGTGCTTGTTAACGGAGTCGATGCAGCGAATACCTCATGGCAAGGCTTCGGCTTTGGTCCTGTTGCCGGTATTGCTGGGCGGCCTGACTTGGCAGCAAAGCGCCATGTACCGCGACGCGGAGACACTTTACCGCACCACGCTGGCGCGTAATCCAACGAGTTGGATGTCGCACAATAACCTTGGCGTCGTCCTGTTAAATGAGCCCGGGCGGTTGCCCGAGGCAATCGCCGAATTCAGGGCGGCTTTGCAGATCAATCCCGACGACGCAGAGGCTCATAGCAATCTCGGAACCGCACTGGCCAAGATGCCGGGTGGGCTGCCTGAGGCAATCGAGGAGTTTCAGGCTGCATTGCGCTTGCAGCCGGGTTTGGCCGAGGTACATAACTTCTTCGGAATGGCGCTTGCGCGCGTACCAGGACGACTGCCGGAGGCCATCGCGGAATATCAGACGGCGCTGCGAATTCAGCCAGGATACGCGGACGCGCACGACAATTTGGGACTTGCATTGGCGCAGACGCCGGGAAAGACGGAAGGCGCGATTGCCGAATTCCGTGCGGCCGTGCGCGCGAACTCCGGGTCGGCCAAGGCGCACAACAATCTTGGCCGCGCCTTGTCGCAGATACCGGGAGGAATGCCCGAGGCAATTTCAGAATACCAAGTCGCCCTACAGCTTCAACCCGATTTTGCGGAGGCCCATAACAATTTAGGAATCGCGTTGGCGCAGACGACGGACAGAATGGACGATGCGGTTGCCGAGTTCCAAGCTGCATTGCGGCTCAAACCGGATTACGTACACGCGCGGATCAACCTCGGGAATGTCCTGTCGCAGATGCCGGGCCGGCGGCAGGAGGCGCTTGCCCAATATGAGCTGGCGCTACAAGCCCAGCCCGATTCGGAAGTCGTCCGGCGATTAATCGAGCAGTTACAAGCGGGCAAGTAATCGATTCTGCGAGTGGCTCTACTTGTTTCGCGCACGCCCGTCGTCGACTACATTTTCGACAATATTGTCGATGGTGTCCGTCATGCGTTTGGTTGGCAAATTGAAGTTATTGGAGAGAATCGAGAAAGCTACCGATTTTCCGCTCACCGTGGTCGCGAATCCCGAAAGTGTTTTTACCCCGCCGAGAGAACCGGTCTTCGCATACACATGCGCCCGCGAATCCAGGTTCGCGAAACGGTCTGCGAGCGAGCCATCCTTGCCGGCCACCGGTAAGGTGTCCCGAAAGCTGGGTCCCCAGGTTTGAGTCGCGGTAAAGTTAAGTAGTTGAACAACCGCGTGGGGAGTGACCAGATTCTGCCGCGACAAACCCGAGCCGTCGTAGAAAACGTACTGATCACCGGGGACGCCAGCCTGGTTCAGGAAGCCTCGTAGCACTTCCAGGCCGCCTTCCACGCTTCCCGATGCACCTTTTTCCCGGCCAAGAAGGCGCAGCAAAATCTCCGCATGAAGGTTCTGGCTGACTTTGTTGATGACGCGGAGATCTTCCAGCAATGGCTTGGATTGATATGCGGCGAGTACCAGCGACTGGGTCGGCAAGGGACGGGCACGCTCGTCCCCACCGCGGGTCGGCGCGGTTGCCGTGACGGTCATGGTTGAGAGGCTGGCGAGTTCGGTATGGTGAGTACGCTGCCTGCCGTAGACGGTAATGCCCCGCTTCTCCAGCAATTGATGAAAGAGCGCGGCGGCGAATTGCGCGGGATCTTCGATCGCCAAAGCCTCGTTTCCGCCCGGATCGTCAAGCGGCACACTGCCCCAGAGGGTCAGCAAAGTCGATCCGGGTTCGCGATTGATAAAAATCTTGCGCGGGATACCGGCGGGAGTGGTGATGATGCGATTGTCAATTTCGTAATACTCCGCAAATGGCGTGACGCTGACAAATGCACGCTCTCCCACATGGTCGGCTGGCAGGATGTTTACGAATACAACATTGTCGTTAATCGTGAGCGCAGAAACAGGCGCTCCGTCGGCAAGAACAAGATCGTCCTGGCTCCAACCTTCGCCGTACCGTTCGAAGGCGAAATACGAATCGTCTGCGACGATATCGCCGTCGATGTACTTGACGCCTTTTTGCACCAGAGTGTTCGCCAGTTGCTCAAGAACCACAATGGGATGGTCGTTACGCTGAGTATGCAGCGCGTAGGGCAACTCGCGTCCTGACAGGTTGGGATCGCCCCGCCCCACCAGAACGAGGTCGCCGTTAAGCCGACCATACTTATCGAGCACACCACTGGTTTCGACGGAGGTGCGAAATGTATAGTCGGGTCCGATCAGTGCCAGCGCAGCCGCGGTCGTGAAAATCTTGGTGTTCGAAGCGGGAGTAAACAGCTTGTCGGAGTTTCGCCCATAAAGGACCTTTCCTTCAGGCAGAGAAACGATTTCGATTCCCCAAAATCCCCGCGCTAGATCGGGTGCGGACAAGATTGCGTCGATGCGTTTGTCGAGCGGCTTACGCGGAGTCGCAAACAATTGCGCGCTGAGCAACGCCCATAAAACCGCAAAGAGGAGGGCCCTTAAACGGATCACGACGGCTTGATTGTAGCAGCAACGTAGAAAATTCGACGCACCGCGATGGCGGACTTGGCGAACCATTGCCCCGAATATTGGCAAGCATCCGCCGGACCGGAAACTCCGATTGAGAATTCACCCTTCCGTTCCTGGCTAACCTAACGGTGGCTTTTCTCCAAGGCCTCGAGTGACTCCTTCGCGTACCCAAGAGACGGGTCGAGTTCGAGTGCCTGCTGGTAGGCGGACTGAGCATCGGCCGTGCGGCCCGCCTCTTCAAAGAGGATTCCTAGTACCAGATAACCTTGACCTACGCGGGTTTGGGCGACTTCCGACGAGAGGCTGCGGATCATTTCGTCCGCCAATGCCGGGTCCGCACGGAGCGCTTGCCGGTAGCTTTCGCGCACCTCTGGATACTCGCCCAGTTCGCCATGCAAGATGGCAAGGCTTTGGTAGGAGCGGGCTTGCTCCTTGGCATCTGAACTTAACTGAGCCGTGGCCTGGTATTCCTGTATGGCATCCTGCAGTCGACCGCATTCGGCCAGGTCTTCCGCCAGGTCCGCGTGGTGTTTGGGGTCCCTTGGTTGCATTCGAGTAGCGTTCTGGTAATGCGGCAAGGCCTCCTCGAAGCGCTCCGTTGCGTGCAACGCGCCCGCGAGGTCGCTCTCGGCAAGGGGATTGTTTTCGGTGACCGCAAGCGTGTGCGACCAGACGTCATAGCTGCTCTGCCAATAGCTAAGCTGACGCCATGTAAGGAACGACAGTGCGGCGAGAACCACGATCGAAACCGTGGCACGCGTGGAGAAACCGACCTGCTTCTGGTCTGCCCAATCGGCAAGGCCCCACACCGTCATGACGAAAACTCCAAGCATTGGGATGTAAGCATAACGGTCTGCCATCGCCTGATCGCCGACCTGGACCAGTCCAATCACCGGAACCAGAGTGCCTACATACCACAACCATCCGACGATCAAATAACGATGTGCGAAGCGCTGCTTCCACGCCAGCCCCGTCACGACCGCAAGAAACAGCAGCGCCGCTCCCAGCTTCCATGCCGCTAGTGAAGTAAGGGGGTGCGGATAGTAGAGCGCAAGCCGAGTCGGCCAAAAGGCCTTCCAGACATACATCGCATAGGCATACGAAGCGTTTTCCAGTCGTACCCCCAGCGGAAATGTCTCCAGAGTCCGGATGGCACTGGTCCGCTGGGCGATGATGGTGATCACCGCGCTCCCCAGACAAAATAACAAAAGCGGCAGTTTTTCAAGGACTAGCCTTGAGAAGGACGCCTGGGGAACAAAAAGCGCAGTCTTTGCATTCACGTCCGCGATCGGGGTGGCGCGAGTTTTGCGAATTTTCCCTTCCGATACTAACGCCGGGCTCCAGCCCCCAATTCGTTGCAAAGGCCAATAGTCCAACAACAACAAGACAAACGGGAGCGTGATTACCATTGGCTTGGAGGCGAGTCCGAATACGAACAGAGCTGCCACAGCCAGATATCGCTGAATGCCAGGTTTCTGTGCGTACCAGCCGTAGGCGCCGATCGCAAGTAGAAAGAACAGCGTGCTCAGAACGTTTTTACGCTCCGCGACCCAAGCCACCGATTCTACGTTCAAAGGATGGACCGCAAACAAGGCAGCCACCAGAAAACTGCGCCCGGCAGACCCGGTGACTCGCAATAAAAGCAGAAAGAGCAACAAAACATTGAACGCGTGAAGCACTACGTTGGTGAAATGATGACCGCCGGCATTCAGCCCATAGAGTTCCCAGTCCACGGCGTGGGAAAGCCAAGTCAGAGGATGCCAGTTGGACTCTTCGACGGAGGTCAAAGACCAAGTGAAGGTGCTCCAGGTGGGCCCAGCTCGAACGTGAAGGTTTTTCACAACATAACTTTGATCGTCGAAATTAATAAAGGAGTGCTTTACCACCGGACTGTACAGAGCGAGCGTAACCGCGGCCAAGGCCAGGCAGCCGACGATGGCGGGGTGCGTGCGTTTGCGATCCATACGATGGGTTTTACGATACGGCGCAGCGACGATTACGGTTACGAATCGAAGTCTTACGCCACCAGTTTAGCGAACTGCCAACGGCCGCATAAAAATAAAGATTGGAGAAGTGCCGGAACACTTCTCCGTCAGCCGTTCCTGAACCATGGACTTACTCTCAGCTCATCGCGGCATTCCGACTAGACAGTTCATTGGCCTTTTACAGGGGTAACCTCGAAATACTGGGGGTTGAATTGAGTTTGAACCATGTCTTGCAGAGCTCGTTTCGAGTCTCTCATTCGCAACCACCCATAAAGCTTCTTGCGCTCGGCCGGCGGGACGGTATGTCTTTCCACACACTTGTAGATGAGGTATTCATGGTCATTCGCTACTACCACCGAGACTTGTCCGGGCTGCAAATCGAAAATCAACTTTCGGAATTCGGGTGGCACTTCCTCCGCTACGGGTTCGCCCAAGTCGGTCTCGGGGACCGACGGGTCGTGCGCCGCCTTGTACGCCCTCTCCTCTAGCTTATCGATGTTTCCACCCGCCGCGGCCTCTTTTTGAATTTTGAGCGCCAGTTGATGCATCTCCTCTTCTTCCGCAGGGTCAGCTTTGGTGGGACTGGTTTGGTCGTCATGGCTCTTGTGCTTGGGGACGGAGATCTGCTGTAAATGCATTCGCACAAATCGTTCGGGATGTTCCTGGAAATATTTCTCAGCGTCGGCATCGGTAATGTCAGTGGCCTGACGTTGCATTTGCACCATGGTCATTTGGGCCATGCTTTGCAGATAGGAATAACGCAATTTCTCCTGAGCAGTCGTCGCATCAGCGCCGGTTTCACGGGCCTTTTGCGTAAACAGCAGCATGTCGATCAATTGCCGGGCAAAATTGGGTGGACCACCTGGCTTGGGCTTGCCCCCAATCCCGGTCACCAATTTTTCATACTGCCCCCGCGTAATGACGGTTTTGCACCCTGGGTCTACGGCCTTCTCAGTTGTCGAATCCGGACGTTGGGTCAACAGGGTAGGCATGTTGGCCGTAATAAGATCATTAGCGCACAGACCGTTGATCGTGATGATCGGCGTGTCGGGCGGGACTTCGGAAACCGACGCGCCGGTTGACACCTGACCGGCCTTCTGGCCCTCCTGTGCTGAAACCGCCTGCACTTGCAAGATCAAAAGGGAAAGAAGCAATAATTTTGTTGCGTACCACATTCGTGTTCATGCCTCCGAAAACTCAAGTTTGAGCTAACAATCGTAACATAGCCCGCCGACGCGGTTAGAGAGTCGGCGCTTGCTCAAATGGCCCATCCCAGTTCGAGCAAAGGGCAATTTAGATGTCCAGGTTCTTCACGTCCAACGCGTTTTCTTCGATGAACTTGCGGCGCGCTTCCACGTCCTCGCCCATCAGCGTGGTGAAGATGGTCTCGCACTCGGCCAGGTCTTCCAGTCGGACAGAGAGCAAAGTACGGCGCTCCGGATCCATGGTAGTTTCCCAGAGCTGCGGCGCGGTCATTTCGCCGAGCCCCTTGTAGCGCTGTACGTCGTAACCGCGGCTGCCTTCTTTTTTCACATAGTCGAAGAGGTCGCGGGCATTCGTTTTCTCGACAGTCTCAATCTCGCCCTTGCGTTTAGCGGGCGCCTTGGCGACCTTCTCGGCATCCTCCAGCGATTCGCCTTCTTCCGCTTCTTTCGACACTGCCGCGGCTTTTGGGGCCGTCTCCACGATGAAAGGCGGCTCCATGTAGGGCTCGATCTGCTTAAATTTAGCGAGCAGCTGCCGATACTCCGGCGTAGAAGCGAGTTCCCAGTTGATGATGTGCTCGGCGCCCTGTGAATTGACGAAGCGCACTTCCCACAGGTTGTGCTCCTCCTCGTAGCGGCTCTCCACTTCCTTGAAGCTACGCTCCTTCTGAATTTTCTTCAGGTCCTTTTCGAGCTTTTCGATCTTCTTGGGTGCCACTTTCTTGTCGCCTTCAAAGTCGGCGCGCTTGGCGAGATCCAGTTTTGCCAACAGTTCGGTGACTTGTTCGTCGCGCACGCGCTTGTCTACCTTGTCGAAGAAGCCGAGATATTCTTTGAGCACGGTCATGAAGCGCGACAATGAAGTTCCTTCAAGTTTGGCCGCGCCATCCCCGTAGCGGACCACCAGTCCGTCGGAAGCGCGCTTCAGCATGACCTTGTCGAACTCATCGTCATTCTTGATGTACTGCTGCGACCGCCCTTTCTTAATGGAGTACAGCGGCGGCTGCGCGATGAAGATATTGCCCCGCTTGATCAACTCCTGCATGTGGCGGAAGAAGAATGTCAGGAGCAGCGTGCGGATATGGCTGCCGTCGACGTCGGCGTCGGTCATCAAAATGATCTTGCCGTAGCGCAGTTTGGCCGGATCGAAATCTTCCTTGGAAATGCCGGTGCCGAGGGCGGTAATCATGGCGCGAATTTCTTCGTGGCCCAGCATCTTGTCATAACGGGCCTTTTCCACGTTGAGAATTTTGCCTTTGAGCGGCAGGATGGCCTGAAAACGCCGATCACGGCCCTGCTTCGCGGTCCCGCCTGCGGACTCCCCTTCGACCAGAAACAACTCACAACGCTCAGGCTGGCGTTCAGAGCAGTCAGCCAGTTTGCCCGGCAGCCCTCCGCCATCCAGCGCGCCTTTGCGGCGCGTCAAGTCACGCGCTTTTCTGGCAGCTTCACGGGCCCGGGCCGCATCGATTGCCTTATTGATGATCTTGCGGCCAACGGTCGGATTCTGCTCCAGGAACGCGCCCAGCTTTTCATTCACCACGGCCTGCACCGTCCCGGCAATATCGGAGTTGAGCTTGCCTTTGGTCTGGCCTTCAAACTGGGGCTGTGACAGCTTTACACTGATGACCGCGACGAGGCCTTCGCGAACATCGTCACCGGTCAGATTCTCTTTGACGTCTTTGAACAGGCCCATTTGCTGGCCGGCGGAATTGATGGTCCGCGTCAGCGCCGTGCGGAAGCCGGAAAGATGCGTGCCGCCATCGACCGTGTTGATATTGTTGGCGAAGCTGAATACCGACTCTGAATAACCGTCGTTATATTGCAGGCCGATCTCCATCACCACACTGTCTCGTTCAGCCTCCATGTAGATCGGCTTCTCATGAAGCGTTTGTTTGCCGCGATTGAGGTGCTTGATGAATTCGGCGATGCCGCCGTTGTACTTGAAGTCCGTGGTCTTCGGCTGGCCAGTCTTGGCATCGGTGGTGCGTTCGTCGGTAAGCGAAATCAGCAGGCCCTTGTTCAGGAACGCCAACTCGCGCAACCGCTGCGCCAAAGTGTCGTAGTTGTATTCAGTCACGGTGAAGATACTGCGGTCCGGAAGAAAGTGGACCTTGGTGCCGCGCCGCTTGGCAGCGCCCGTTTTCTTAAGCTTGCTGGTGGGTTCGCCCTTGGAGTAAGTCTGCTCCCAGGTCAATCCATCACGCCAGATTTCCAGATCGAGTTCCTCGCTCAACGCATTCACGCACGAGACGCCAACTCCGTGCAAACCGCCGGAAACTTTATAAGTGGACGAATCGAACTTGCCGCCCGCGTGCAGCGTGGTCATCACAACCTGGGCCGCAGGGACCTTCTCACCGTCGATGTCCATGTTGTCGACAGGAATGCCCCGGCCGTTGTCCACGACCGTGATCGAGTTATCCAGCAAAATGGTGACTTCAATCTTGTCGGCGTGACCCGCAAGCGCTTCGTCGACCGAGTTATCGACAACTTCATAGACCAGATGGTGCAGCCCCATCTCTCCGGTCGAACCGATGTACATGGCGGGGCGTTTGCGGACGGCTTCCATGCCGCCCAGCACTTTGATCGAATCGGCATTGTAGTCGCCGTTAGCGGCGGCAACGCCCGTTGTACCATTCTTGATTTTCGTGTCGACAATTGCTGCCGCTGTGATTTCTTTGGTTGCCATTCAACTCCGTGGAGCACGCCGGATTTGGGCTCTGGCCCGGCGCGCTTTTCCCGTGCCTCAAAATGAGGTCAAACTACTGAAATTACTGATACTTGGAACCATTCGACGAGAGACTTTATTTTAACACATTTCACACCGAAAATGGAGGTGGTACCCCGGCGATAAACCTGCTGTTTTGAGCGAGTTGCAGGGAGCGGGAGGGGCCTTCATTTGGGCTGCCGGTCGGTACGGTCTTAATGGCCTAAACGCAGAGTGCCGCCAGGCTCATTCGTATCCCCGAATCGCCGATATGTAGATTGTGAACACTTCTTTCGGCACTCCCGTCCCGGCACTGCATGACATGGTTGGCGCGCTCGATGTCAGTCCGTTGATCAGCTATGTGCTCAACTCCGGCTACCGCATTGTTTATTGCAACGCCGCCTGGGACCGCTTCGCGACCGAGAACGACGCCCCCGAACTGACGCATGGGGCAATTCTCGGCACGGATTTCCGCCGCGCCTTGGGCGATGGCCTGCGCCCGTTCTATTTGCACGCCATCGATCAAGTGGCGCGCACTGGATCGGCGTGGGAGTGGGTTTACGAGTGTTCCAGTCCCGACCTATTCCGCAAGTTTCAAATGCGCGTTCAGCCATTGCAGGGGGAAGGCTGGCTGGTGACCAATGCTCGACTGGTGGAGCGTCCCCATGCCGACATAGTCCGCTATGGACTCGACGCCTACGCCAACGAACACGGCCTGATTACAATTTGCAGCCACTGCCGCCGCTCGCGCCGCATCGATCGTCCCACCGAATGGGACTTCGTTCCGGCCCACCTCGACCGCACCCTGACCAATATCAGCCACGGTCTCTGTCCCCTGTGTCTTGAGTATTTTTATCCCAAAGAATTGGAACCCTAGCTCATGGTTGTTTGGCCGGTTTCACGCGGCCGAAGCGCAAGTCATCCAGACTTTGCGTAATGTCATCCAAACTTCCCGCAACAAATGTGAATGAGACCGCGTAGCCCTTCTGCAGCATCGCCATCGAACTCTGGACCATCGTCACTCCGTGCAATTTCTTGCTGAAGTCCTGGCGCACAATTGGCATGCCATCAATGGGGAAATCGTAGGGCTGATTGATGGCAGTCATCTCTTTCGCCTGCGCAATTTCGCCGATGGGTCCGAAATATTGACTGGGATCTTTCAGCCCAGGATAAGAAGCCACACTTTCAGCTGCGATCACGATGGCGGAGTTCACCGTATCTCCTGCGGCGTCGGGTGGGCGTTGGAAAGTGGCGAGCAGCACGGTAGATTTTGAGGCATCGGCCGGGGCCGCATCGGCGTCCTGTTGCCGCATATCGCTGGTGCGGTCCACCCAGCCGTAGGGCAGCTTCAAAGTGAATCCAAAGAAACGATTGCGATAAGCGCCATCGGTCACTTCGCCCAAGTCGGGAGCTTGGGACTTGGCCGCCGAGGGCTTTGACGAAGCGGAGCTGGCCGATAAGTTTGCCTGTTGCGCCTGGATGCTTGGGACAATAAACACTACGCATACCAGACACGAAAAGAAGCGAATCGGAGCGCGCATATTTCCTTATGTTACAGTGGCGCCGCTCATAAGAGTTGCAAACGGCGCCTCCACGGAAAGGCTTAGGCTGCCCGGCCCAGCACTGGCTGTGCGCAGAAGGCACATCGTTTGGCGTCAATGGGGATCTCGCTCAGACATTCCCCGCACTTCTTGGTAGTCGGATCGGCCGGCGCCGGTGCTTTTCGCATGCGAGCGATGAGCGCGTTGACCGGCGTTACCACAAAGAAGTAGACCGCTGCGGCCACCAGTAAAAAGGAAATCGCCGCATTGATGAAATCGCCCACCGGAAACAAAGATCCGTTAATTGTGAAGTGGATGGCCGAGAAATCCGGTTTTCCAACCAAAGCCGCGATCAAAGGCGTGAGCAGATCTTTGGTTAAAGCGGTCACCACTGCCCCGAAAGCCGCGCCAATCACTACACCTACCGCAAGATCGACAACATTGCCGCGAAGGATGAATTGCTTGAATCCGCTGAGCATTGAAAGGCCCCTTGTTGAGATGGCCCAATGTACGTGGAAAAAGGCGGCGAGGTCAAGGACAACGGTTTCGCTTGACCTCGCGCTGATGGTTTCGTACGCGCCCCGAGAGATTCATCGGGAAGTCTCGTCAGGCGCAGCGCCAGTCGCGTCTCACCCTTCAACGCGGGGTAGGGCCCACGCGCCGGCAGGGTGAGCAGCTTTATGGGCCACAGAACGGGGATCGCCCATTCAACGGCGTCGCGCGTTGGATGTCCGCGCCCGCGAATGTCGCCTTGCGGATCGACTTTGTAATGCGGCGCGGAAATTACTTTTGCCGACAGCGGCAGAGTTTGCGCTCCGGGAAGAATCATGCGATCAAATTCAATCGTGATAAATCCCTTGCCCACAAAGCGGCCCGGATCCTTGTAGTTTTGGAGATGTCCGCCCAGCATGGCACCGCGCGGGAACACCGAGTGACCAAATGAGCCGAGCGGACCCAGATGGCAAAGCACTGGATCATCGACCATGGCCGTTTTCGAAGAGAAATTGGGTTCGTCGAGCGTGCAGTTCAAGAGCGTGCCCGCCGGGATGATGTCTTTTACCGAAGGTTGTGCCAGAAGGTTGGCAGAAGCGACGGCCAGGAGGGGAACCAAGAGCAGGAACTTTCGAAGCATAGGAACCCCTCAACAACTCGTAAGGAGCGCGCCCCATTCCGGAACAGAAAGACGCGGAAAGTCTACCGCGGAGAACTAAGTTGGAATAGAAAAAGCCGCGATTGCGAATCGACGTTCTACGTCGCAATCCGCGAGTACTGAAGTCTGAATCGTTCCGCTCAAATCCGCATGGGCATCACAACATAGCGGTACTTGTACTCTTCACCTTCGGCGGGGCGCATTTGGCCGGCGGATTGGGCGTCTTTGAATTCGAGTTTGATTTCGCCCCCGCCCGTGGCTTTCAGGAAGTCCAGAAGATACTGCGCATTGAAGCCGATGGCGATGGTGTCGCCGTTGTAATCGATCTCGAGCGAATCCTCTGACTCGCCGGTTTCGGTCGACGACGCCGAGAGCTTCAGCTCGCCTTTTTCCAGTCGCATGCGCACAGCGCGCGATCGCTCATCGGCGAACTGGGCCACGCGCGAGATGGCAGACGCTAACTCGTCGCCGTGGACGGCGATGGATTTGTTGTTGTCCTTGGGCAGAACGGCCTCGAAATTGGGGAATTGTCCGGTCAACTGGCGCGAAGTCAGCAGGCGCGGCCCCACGCGAAAGAACAATGTCGAATCGTCCTTGGCGAAGTCGAGCTCTTCGGCATCGGTCGAATCGAGCAGCGACTTCAGTTCGTCCATCGCCTTTTTCGGGACCAGCGTCTTCAGTTCACCGGAGATTCCGTCAAACTTCGTATCAGGACGCTCGATGTGCGAAAGCCGATGGCCGTCGGTGGCGACCATGGTGATCGATTCCGGCTTCAGCACCATGAGCGCGCCATTCAGCGTGTAGCGCGATTCTTCCGTGGCGATCGCAAAACCGGTTTTCGCGATCATGGCCCGCAACACGCCCGCCGGAATTTTCATGATGCCGGCGGTGGGGAACGACGGCAGGCTGGGAAAATTCGCCTTTGCCATGCCAACCATCTTCGTATTGGAGCGTCCGCAACGAATGCTGACCCAGTGATTTTCCAGCAGCTTGATGGTGATGTCGGCGTCGGGAAGCAGTTTGACGTAGTCGTGCAGCTTGCGTGCCGGAATGGTGCAGGAGCCTTCCTTCTTCACTTTGGCGACGCATGAGGTGCGCAGACTCAGATCCAGATCGGTCGCAGTCAGGGAAAGCTTGTCGCCCGCGGCCTCGAACAAATAGTTGGAAAGGATCGGAATCGTGGTCTTGCGTTCGACCACTCCCTGCGTGGCGGTCAGTTCGCGCAGCAATTCGAACTTACTGACTGTTATCTCCATCGTTGTGGTTCCCACAGCGGATGCGATCGCTTCTACCGGCATGTCCCAGCTCCCTCGGCGCGCGTCTAGCTTGAATACTTCACTTATACCAAAAGAAAAACCACGAAAACCAGCAGTAATGCTCGGGATAGTGGGAATTCTTCCCAAATTCCCCATCTGGCGGTTTCGCCGCCAGCACTTTTCCAGATCGGAACCGGTTTCGGGGGTGGCTGGGAGCCCTCACCGGACGCGAGACTGGTGCACAACTCTATCCGCCCAATTGCTCCGTCAGCTTGTTGAGCATGCGGTTCAAATCTTTGTCGTTCTTACGGACGCCGTCGATCTTTTCGACCGAGTGCAGCACCGTGGTGTGGTGCTTTCCGCCAAACTGCCGTCCGATTTCGGGCAGCGACGCTTCGGTCATGTGCTTCGCCAGATACATCGCGATCTGCCGTGGATAGACGATGGCGCGGGCGTTGTTCTTCGCCTTGATCTCAACCAGGCGCAGTCCGAATTGTTCGGCCACCGCTTTCTGGATCGACTCTATGGTGACCTTGCGGGCCTGCGAGTCGATAAAGTTCTTCAGCACTTGCTGGGTATAAGGAAGTGTGATCTCCGCTCCGATCAGCGACGAGTGTGCTACCAACCGGATCAGCGCGCCTTCCAGCTCGCGAACGTTGGAGCGGATATTGGACGCGATGTATAACGCGACATCGGTGGGAAGCGTGACTTTCTCCTGCTCGGCCTTCTTTTGCAGGATGGCAACCTTGGTCTCCAGGTCCGGAGGTTGAATATCGGCAATCAATCCCCACTCAAAACGGCTGCGCAGGCGGTCTTCGATCTCCGCCAGTTCCTTGGGCGGCCGATCGCTGGCTATCACGATCTGCTTCATCGAATCGTGCAGCGCATTAAAGGTATGGAAGAACTCCTCCTGGGTGCGCTCCTTCTGCGCCAGAAACTGTATGTCATCGACCAGCAGAACATCTACGCCGCGAAACTTGTCGCGGAAGCTGATCATCTTGTCGTAGCGCAGAGAGTTGATCATCTCATTGGTGAACTTCTCGCTGGACACGTAACAGATGGCGGCATGCGGCGTACGCTTATTAATCTCGTGGCCGATGGCCTGCATCAGGTGGGTCTTGCCCATGCCAACGCCGCCGTAGAGGAACAATGGGTTATAGGCTTTGGACGGACGCTCGGCCACCGCCTGGCATGCGGCGTGGGCAAACTGGTTGCCGCTGCCGATGACGAACGCGTCAAAGGTGTAGCGCGGATTTAGTTGCGCGGCGCCGTCCCAATCAAAACGCGATTGCGAGGGATGCGAGACCGCCACTGAGTGATGGGAGAGACCTCCGTCGTGACGAACTGGAGTCGCGGAAGGGCCGTCATCCGGGGCAACGAATTGCACATCCTGATATTCCAGCCCCAAATTGTCGAGGGCTTCCTGGATCAGGTCGGCGTACTTGTCCTGCACCTGACGAAATTCCGCATTTGGGACTCGGACAAATAAAACTCCTCCGCTCGAGTGACTGTAGCGAGTTGGCTTCAGCCAAGTATCGTAGGAGTGCCGGTTAATTTTCTTTTCCAGCGCATCCAGGATGCGCAGCCACGGATTGGGAGCAAGGCTTGGACTTGGAACAGACATATATTAAGATTTCTTCATGGCGGGGACGCTAGGTCATCGCCGGATATCGATCGTTTCGGTAAAAATAGCCGCTTATCCAGCCGGTCGCCCCCGCACCGCGGGGCTGGTTTGGCTGGATCGCAATAAATTTCAATGAGCAGGAACAGCGGGCATACTAGCACAAAAAAAATGAGTTTGTGGAAAACTTATTGAAAGATTTTTTACCGCATCGGCGATTCAAAACGCTTCCCAAAAAAACTGTCAAGTAGCGACTTTGCAACTGCCGCATGAGTTGTGCAGGTTGTGCGTTTAAGCGGTGCACAATCAATAAAGTTTGCCTTGAAAATAATTTCCGTGCGGTGACGGTCCTCACAGCCAAGCGTGTTCACCGTCTGTCGAAGCGGCAAGACGGCAATCGAAATGGGCGCCGCTCAGGCCGCTCCATGGGAAACAAGTCGGTTTTTGGCAAGGGGCTCTGTCCACCCCGGTTTGCTCCAGCGTAGCCGCGTCATTTATACTTTTCTCTTCTGTCTGGCAGTCTCGACTACCCATAACAGTTAGGAGCATTGAAGTTTCATGCCTAAGCGCACATTCCAACCCAACCGTCGTCGCCGCTCGAAGGTCCACGGGTTTCGCACGCGGATGAAGACCAAGAGCGGACGCGCGGTGCTTTCTCGCCGGCGCGCCAAGGGACGCAAGCGGGTTGCGGTGAAGCCCGGTTTCCGTGAATAGAGTTTGTCCTTGTCTGGTAGCTGAGTTCAGGTCGTTCCCGTGAGCGTGGTTGCTCCCAACGCCAGTTCGAAGCCATCTGTTTCCCGGAGGCGGCTCAGGTTCCCGCGCCGCATTCGCTTACTGAAGCACGCCGATTTTGAGCGTGTCTATAAACAGGGATTGCGTCATTTTGCCGCCCATATCACAGTCTTTTATCTGGCACGCTCCCAGGGGCAGGGACTGCGGGTCGGCTTTACCGTGGGACGCGTTCTGGGAGGCGCGGTCGACCGCAACCGGATGAAACGCCGATTGCGCGAGGCTGTCCGCCTGCTCTTGCCGGAAAAGCCCGCGCCAGTGGATGTTGTGATCAATCCGAAGAAATCGATGCTGGGAATCGAATTCGCCATGCTAGAGAAGGAAGTCTCCCGGGCTTTCGACGTGATTCAGAAGTTCGCCGAGAAGCTACCGCCAGCGGCGGAATAGGTTACATGAATTGCTTGCAAAAATTCGCGCTTCACCTGCTGCGGGCTTACAAGTGGGCGATCTCGCCGATGTTTCTTCCTTCATGCCGGTATGTGCCGACGTGTTCCGAGTACGCCATGGAATCCATCGAACGCTATGGCGCGTTGCGGGGGAGCGTCATGGCAGCGTGGCGCGTATTGCGCTGCCATCCCTTGGCCCGCGGTGGATACGACCCCGTAAAAATCGTTGAGAATTCCGAACTCCCGGCAAGCGGTTGCAAACCCGGGCTGTGCGGTCACTGAGAGAAACCTTGCCAGAATTTCAAAATCCTCAACAAGAACCCGGAATGGAAAAGCGCCTGCTGCTGGTGTTTGCGCTGACTTTCCTGGTCATCGTTGTTTTTCAGCCAGTCCTTAAGAAATATTTTCCGCAGATCGCTGGAACTTCGGCGCCCACTCAAAGCGAAGAACATAAACCGAGTGCGGCGGCATCCCCGGTCATGCCCGCGGCCCAAGTCAGTCGCGCCGCTTCGCCTGCTCCGCTGGCAGCCGGAAACAAAGTCGCACAATCCGAAACTGAAACCGTCGTTGACAACGGACTGTATCGCATTACCTTCACCAACCGCGGCGCTCAGGTGAAATCCTGGATCCTGAAGAACTTCGACGACGACCACGGCCGTCCTCTCGACTTGGTCAACATCGCTGCTTCCGAAAAGTATGGCTATCCGCTCTCTTTGTGGACCTACGACGAGGGCCAGCGTGCACAGCTAAATTCCGCGCTCTTTGTCGCCTCCGCCTCTGGGGCCGTCAGCGCTCCGGCGCAGCTGACCTTCGAATATGGGGAACAGGGTTGGTCGGTGCGGAAAGTCTTCAACTTCGACCACAGCTACATCCTGCACGTGCAGACCTCCGTGACTCTCAACGGAAGTCCGGTGATGGCTTTCCCCGCGTGGCCCTCGGGATTTGGCGACGAAATCAACACTCCCGCCTATGCCGCCGGACGGATTGAGTATCAGGACAACAGCAAAATCGAACGCATCGCTTTCAAGAAAGTCAGCGGAGGCGCAACTCAGCACGCACCCTTCAACTGGATCGGCGTCAGCGACCAGTACTTCACGGCCGTCTTCCTTCCGGAGAATGTGCAGGATGCAGCCGCGATCATGCTGCGCAATCCACTCGATATCCCTAAGGACCCGCAAAAACCTGACTCTGGTGAAAGCGTCAAAGTGGACGTTCTCGGTGTGGCCGCCGGCAGCCCGAGCGGCACAACCTCGTTCCGCATGTTCGTTGGACCGAAGCAACTCAAGATCCTGGAAACTACGGCCGTACCGACCATCTCCGGCGCAGAACCGGATCTGCGCGGTCTCATCAACTTTGGTTTCTTCGGAATCATCGCCCGGCCGCTCTTCCTTTGGCTGAAGTGGACCTACGAGCACATAGTGCCCAACTGGGGTTGGGCCATCGTTCTGCAAACTCTCATCATCACCGGGGCACTGGTGCCGTTGCGCGTCTCCAGCATGAAGTCGGCGCTGAAGATGCAAAAAGTCCAGCCGCAGATGAACGCCATCAAGGAGAAGTATAAGAAGTACGGGATGCGCGACCCGCGGCGCCAGGAGATGAACACGGAAATCGGCGAGTTGATGAAGCGCGAGGGCGTTAATCCGGTTGGCGGCTGCTTACCGCTGGTCATCCAGATGCCGTTCCTGTTTGCCTACTACAGCATGCTGGCGTCTGCGCTTGATCTGCGCCACGCGCACTGGCTCTGGATCCACGATCTGTCGTCGGCTGATCCGTATCTTATTCTGCCCATCCTGATGGTGGGGAGCATGGTCGTGACCCAGCGTATGACGCCGCAAACCGGCATGGATCCGGCCCAGCAAAAAATGCTGAACCTGATGATGCCGTTAATGATGGGTTTCATCTTTTTCAAACTCGCCGCCGGCCTGAACCTGTATTACGCCGAAAGCAACCTGATTATGATCGTTCAGCAGTCGGTGATGAACCGCACCAAGCTGGGCCAGGAGATGCGAGAGCTGCAAGCCAAGCGCGCTAGAAAGAAAGAAAAGAAAGAAAAATAAGCTTTCAGTGGTCAGCTATCGGCTTTCAGCGAATACTCGCTGGTGGCCGAAGGCTGATAGCTGATAGCTGATAGCTTTTTTATGCCTCTACCCGACAAAATCGCTGCCGCCAAGAAGATCGATGAGTTTTTGCGAGGTATCGTCACTCTCGGCGGATTGCACCTGAGGTACCGCATCACCGTAGACCCGCCTTTGCCGGATGAGCGTGAGTGGGAGCGCCCGGAAATCCTCGTCGATCTGTCTGGCCCCGACTCTACATTACTTCTAGAGCGCGGCGGCGAACTGCTGCGGGCCATCGAACTGCTGGCCATTGAAATGCTCCGGCTGCCCGGCAACGAGCACGAGAAGATCAACTTCGATTGCATGAATCATCGCGCGCTCCGCCTCGAAGAACTTCGTCTGGCCGCTGACGTGGCCGCTCGACGCGTTCGAGAATCGGGAACGCCTTACGAATTCGCGCCCATGTCGTCGCGCGAACGCCGCATCGTTCACCTGGCCCTCCGTGATCACGCCGATTTGCATACAGAGAGCCAAGGCGAAGGCGCACGCCGTTGCCTGGTCGTCTATCCGAAGGGCTACAATCCGACCGCCAGCCCTACCTTCCGGCGGCGCTAAGGTTTCGACGGCCATACCCGTTACAATCTGCCTGTGAACCTCGACGACACCATCGTCGCCATCGCCACGCCGGTCGGACGCGGGGGAATTGGCGTTGTCCGTCTCTCCGGTTCGGAGGCCAAGAGCATTGCTCTGCCGATGCTCCGTCTGAAGCACCCGTGGGAACCAGGCCGCGCGATATTCGGGGAACTGGTCGAGGCTGATGTGGCGACAGATGCCCAAGCCTGCCCTGAGCGGAGTCGAAGGGGCTTTCCACCCGAGCCAGGCCAGGCAGCTGCCGGTCGCATTGACGAAGTCGTTGTCACCTACTTCGCCAAGCCCCATTCTTATACGACCGACGACATCGTGGAAATCTCCGCTCACGGTTCGCCCGTTGTCCTGCGCCATATTGTTGAACTCGCCGTGGCTCGCGGCGCCAGGCTGGCAGATCCTGGCGAATTCACCATGCGCGCTTTCCTGAACGGCCGCATCGATCTAACGCAGGCCGAAGCGGTCCGCGACTTGATTGATTCGCAGACCCTCTATCAGGCGAAAATCGCCGCACAGCAACTCGATGGAGCGCTCTCCAGGCGCCTCGAACCCACGAAGCGAAAATTGATTGACCTGATCGCCGTGCTCGAAGCCGGCATCGACTTCGCCGAAGACGATGTCTCGGTGCTCCCTGCCTCTCAGATCATCGAACGCATTGCCGCGGTCCGCGCGCCTTTGGACGTACTCGCGCGATCCTTCGCATACGGAAAGATTGTTCATGAAGGATTAACCTTGGCCATTGTCGGACGTCCCAATGTCGGCAAGTCCAGCTTGTTTAATCGGCTAGTCGAGTTCGAACGCGCCATAGTGACTGCGACGCCCGGCACAACCCGCGACCTGGTGACTGAGACCGTTGCCATCGGTGGAATTCCAGTTCGTCTCGTCGATACTGCGGGCATTCGTCGCGCCCTCGACGAAGCCGAGAGTATGGGCATTCGCAAATCCCTGGAGGCCTTGGCTGATGCCGACCTGGTGCTGGTGGTGGTGGATTCATCCCAACCGCCGGTTAGGGAAGATCGTGATCTGCTCGCGCAAGTCGCCGGCCGTACGGCCATTGTGGTGGCCAATAAGTCGGACCTCGCCGCAGAAAACCAGGAAACGGGCGCATTGCCGCATGTCCACACCTCCGCGCTCACCGGCGAAGGCATTTCCCAGTTGAGGGCCGAAATTCTAAGGCACATCGGGGGAGATTCCAGCGCACAAATCGAACCCGGCTTCCTCACCAATCTGCGTCATCAGGAGCGCGTTCAGGACGCCGTCACCGCCCTTGATGCAAGCCGTGCTGCCGTGCAGAATAAAGTCCCCCACGAAATGGTCTTGATGGACCTTTACAACGCGCTGCGAGCTCTCGACGAAATCACCGGAGCTACCACCACCGACGACATTCTGAACCTGATCTTCAGCACATTCTGCATCGGAAAGTGATCCTGAGACGCATCTTTTGCCCGGAGGGAGAAAACCTGGTACTTTCATCCCGAGGCCGAAAGTCCCCTTAGACATCGTGCGTTGCTCGGGTTAAGATGGTGACGTTTGAAATAAGCCGGGAGCGCCCTAGCACTCGGCTTTCGTTAACCCCCGAACGACGACGCTACGGTAATAACTTCGGCGGCAAGAGGACATGTGCAATTAAGAACCCTTCGTACCATCCTGGCGTTTCTCGCATTTAACCTTGTGCTGAGCACGGCTTGGGCCCAGACCGAGTCCATTCTCTACAGTTTCACCGGTGCAGCGGACGGGAGCAATCCGGTCGGGGCGCTGGTGTTTGGGACCGATGGCACCCTGTACGGAACCACGTTTGACGGCGGCGACCTCACCGGTTGCGACGGTTATAGTTGTGGAGTGGTTTTCAAGTTGACCCTATCGGGGTCAGAGACTGTTCTCTATACCTTCACCGGAGGTACCGATGGGTCGAACCCTATGGCAGGCGTCGTCCTGGATGCCGCCGGCGACATGTATGGGACTGCCTACTATGGTGGCGGCACTCATTGCTTTGACGACAACGAATACGGGTGCGGTACCTTATTCAAGCTGACCCCTTCCGGCGCCGAGACCATTCTCCACCGCTTCACCAGTAGTCCTGATGGCGCAAATCCCGGGGCCGCCGTGGTTCTGGACGCCAAAGGAAATATGTATGGAACGACTTATTATGGCGGCCGTCATTCCAAGGTGGGAGTCGTTTTCAGGGCGGAACCCTCCGGCAAAGAAACCGTTCTCTATAGTTTCGGACACGGCGGGGCTGACCCGGCGGGGGCACTCGTGCTGGACGCCCAAGGAAACATGTACGGTACAACCCTCGGCGGTGGCACCTCGGGAAAAGGCACGGTATTCAAGTTGGCCCCATCAGGGAAGGAAACAGTTCTGCACAATTTCCGAGGAGGCACGGACGGAAATACTCCCTATTCGGGGTTGGTTCTCGACGCTAAGGGAAACCTATATGGAACCACGGGTGGAGGTGGCACCTCGTCCAGCGGTACGGTGTTTAAAGTGACCCCATCTGGAGCGGAGAGCGTCCTCTACAGCTTTAGCGGAGAACGGGACGGCGCCAGTCCGGTGGCTGGGCTCATTTTGGATGCCCAGGGAAATCTGTTTGGAACGACCTCCCGCGGCGGCGATATGAGCGGCTGTGACGGCACCGGTTGTGGAGTGGTATTCAAGCTCACCCCCGCCGGTCATCAGACAGTCCTCTACAGCTTCACCGGGGGCACGGACGGCAGCGTCCCTGAGAGTGCGCTGCTCTTTGACGCCGAAGGCAATCTTTATGGAACGACCTTCAGCGGCGGAGAATTCGGACAGGGAACTGTGTTCAAGGTCGCTCCCGGCGCTCCTTGAGGCCAGTATCGGGCATGATTTCATAGACGCGGAGCATCCCTACTTCGCTGTTCGGCCACAAACTGTCTTCGGCGATCGCCTGGCTCATCTCACGACCAATGTTTCGTAGCCGGGCTCTCGATCCTAGTAGAATTCACCTGTGTTTGGAACTCTCCTCAGCTTGATTGGCGCGGGTGCGGCAGTTTCGGCGGGATATCAGTCGATGGCGCCAACCGGGCAATGGTACGGACGGACCTTCACCGGACTCGATCGCCACTCCAAACAGGTGGCGCTGACCTACGATGACGGCCCGAACGATCCGCATACTCTGCACTTGCTTGACGTGCTGGCCAGACACCATGTGAAGGCCACGTTTTTTATGATCGGACGTTTCGTCGTGGAACGGCCAGAAATCGCTCGCCGTGTAGTTAAGGCCGGCCATGTGTGCGCAAATCACACCTTCAGCCATCCCAACCTGATTTATACCTCGACGGCGAAGGCCCGCAAGGAACTCGCCGACTGCTCTCTAGCTTTGACCGATGCGGTGGGAGAACATTCGCGCTTGTTTCGTCCCCCGTTCGGAGGCCGCCGGCCGGAGACGTTGCGCGTCGCGCGATCCTTGGGCTTGGTACCCGTGATGTGGAATGTTACCGGCTGGGATTGGAATGCCAAGCCAGCGGAATATGTGGAGCGCAAGGTCCAGGGCCAAATGCGCGGCGGAAGCGTTATTCTGCTGCACGACGGCGGACATCGAAAGATGGGCGCGGACCGCTCCCAGACTGTCATCGCCACCGACCGGTTGATTGCGCAATACAAAAGCGAAGGATACGAGTTCGTTACCATTCCGGAGATGATGCAGAACGAAGCTTTGAGCTCTCAGCTTCCAGCCATCCGCTAAAGAATCGCAAGGCCTTAAGCGTGGGCCAGTGCGAAAGCCTGCTTGGCGGCTTTGATCGTTGCCCGAATGTCCTGTTCGGTGTGCGTCGCGCCCAGAAATGCCGCTTCGAACTGCGATGGTGGTAGATAGATGCCGCTATCGAGCATGGCCCGAAAGAAACGTCCAAAGGCTTCGGTGTCGCACTTGGCGGCAGACCCCCAATCGGTCACCGGTCCAGCCGTGAAGAACCACGTGAACATCGATCCCACTCGATTGAAACAGATGGAAATGCCAGCGTCTTTCGCCGCCGCGGCAACTCCGCTCACTAAATCGGCGCTAAGCTTGTCCAAGCGCGGGTAGACTTCTTTCTTGTGTTCTCTCAGATACTGCAGGCTCGCCAGTCCGGCTGCCATCGCCAACGGATTTCCGGACAAGGTGCCCGCCTGATACACCGGACCCAGCGGCGCAACCATGTCCATGATCTCCGACGGTCCCCCATAGGCCCCGACTGGCAGGCCGCCTCCGATGATCTTGCCCATGGTGGTCAGATCGGGTGTGACCGCATAGAGTTCCTGTGCACCGCCGAATGCCAGCCGGAAGCCGGTCATGACCTCATCGAAAATCAGCACCGTTTTCTCGCGCTGGGTGATCGCTCGCAGGCCTTCCAGATACCCACGTGCCGGGGGCACGCAACCCATGTTGCCAACCACCGGCTCCACGATTACGCAGGCGATCTGGTGCTTGAACTTCCTGAACACTTCATCCAGCGCGTCCGTGTCGTTGTATGGCAGGGCCAAAGTGAACTGAGTAAATTCTTCCGGAACGCCCGCCGATCCCGGGATCCCCAGGGTGGCGATTCCAGACCCCGCTTTCACTAAAAGCGCATCGGCATGTCCGTGATAGCAGCCCTCAAACTTCACAATGTATTTACGTTTTGTATAGGCGCGGGCCAGGCGGATCGCGGACATGGTGGCTTCCGTACCGGAACTGACGAAGCGGACTTTCTGAATATGCGGAAATGCTGAAAGGACGATCTCGGCCAGGTCCGCTTCGGACGGAGTCGAGGCGCCGAAACTGGTTCCATTTTTCGCGGCGGCAACAATTGCTTCGATCACGAAGGGTGCCGCATGACCGAGAATCAGTGGCCCCCAGGAGCCGATGTAGTCGATATAGTCGTTCCCGTCGGCATCGAAGATGTGAGAACCCTTGCCGCTTACGATGAATGGGGCCTCGCCACCCACCGCACGAAATGCGCGCACCGGAGAATTCACCCCGCCGGGAATCATCTGCTCGGCGCGCTTCTGCAGCCTTCGTGAGATCTCGGTCTTGCGGGACATGTCTCCTCCTGAAACTTTGATCATAGTAGCAGCGAGATGGGTGGGTGCTGCGTGCGCTATCACAGCAGATGGTGATCAATGAACATCGCGGGAAGTACGCCCCAGGCAAGTGCAGAGGAGGCTAAGGACAATCCATCCCATGCGCCCGATTCACGGAAAATTCACGGTTTCGCAATATTACTGAAATATGTACCGCCTAGTCTGACAACAGTAGACGCCCTTCTAACCGGGAGGGTTTTTAAGGACAGTCTCGGGGGGCTCCGGACTGTCCTAATTTTTTTGCCTGCCCGCTGGAAAGTTCACTTCAGATAGGAACGGATGATGTCGATCAACTCATCGGCCGCCAGCGCCTGCTCCGAGGTTGGCTTCTTGCCGGGATCGAGCACGTGAAAGCGTACGTGGTCTTCCACCAGTTCCGCCATCAGGCCGTTCATCGCGCCGCGCGCGGCCGTGATCAGTTGCATGACGTCCGAGCAATCCTGTTCGGATCCGATCGCGCGTTCCACTGCTTCGATCTGCCCGCGGATTCGCCGCACTCGCAGAATCAGCTTTTCTTTGTCGCGTATGGTGTGTGCCATTTCCCGTTGACAATACTATAGGGGGGTATGATACGAGTGTCAAGCCATGGTAGACTGTTTCCTCATTCCAATGATTAACTATAGTTAATCCAGAATAGTATATGGTCATTAACATGAAGCACCGTGCCGAAGGAAAGGGCAACGCCTGTGATTCGTATCACAATGGGCGGTGACTGGCGGGCTTGGCGGCGATTGCGCCAGCACGTATCTTTTGGAATATGAAATTGAAATTCATTTTCAATATCAATGCGGGCTATGGCGCCGTCCCGCCGGCCGCCTCGTCCCCGCTCCACGTCCGTTCGTTTCTCCGCCATGCCTGCTTCGCCCTGATCTGTATGGCGTTCTCCACGCCAGCCAGTCCCGCACAATCCACCGAAACGCCGGCCAGCCAACCTCCATCGGTGGAAGCGGTAAATGACAATCCCGCCGTGACCATGTTTCCCCATTCTGAAACCGCGCGCTACTGGATCTCCGGCCAAGACAACATTATTTTCCAGTATCATCCGTCTTTTTATTCCAAGTACAGCGGCCCCAATAGCCTTGATCCCCGTTCTGAGAACGCCACCTCCAACGTTTCGACCCTGTTTCTCGGGTACCAACTGCGCGATACCACCGAGGTATTACTCGATTTCGAAGAGGCCAGTGGAGGCGGCCTCAGTAACGCTTTGGGCATGGCCGGCTTCTTCAATCTCGATGTCGTCCGTAACCCAGCTCTATCCAAGGCGCCTTACCTGGCCCGAGTAATGCTGCATCAGATCATTCCCTTGAGCCGCGAGAGTGTGGAAGCGGAGCGCGGCCCCTTATCGCTGGCCACACGCGTTCCCGTTCGCCGCGTCGAACTCAGAATCGGAAAATTCGGCACCGCAGATTTCTTCGACAACAACGCCATCGGCAGCGACAGCCATTTCCAGTTTATGAACTGGACCATCGACAACAACGGCGCTTACGATTACGCTGCCGATACCCGCGGATACACCTACGGCGCTCTGGCCGCTTACTACGACCGCGACTGGTCCTTCCAATTCGCCGAAGCCCTGATGCCGACAGTGGCCAATGGTCCAGACCTGGTTTGGAACCTGCGCAAGGCGCGTGCCGAAAATTATGAGTTGCAATTACATCCTCATGCCTTCGGTCTGCGTGACACCACGGTGCGCCTGCTGGCTTTTGAGAACCATGCCAACATGGGCATCTACCGGCAAGCGATCGCCAACTATCTTGCCGGAGCAACTCCCATCCCCGAAATCACCTCTCACCCGTTCCGCACCACCGTCAAGTATGGATTCGGAGTGAATCTGGAAAAAGAATTTCGTCACGGATTCCGTGGCTTCGCCCGCTGGGGATGGAATGAAGGCGAGCACGAATCCTACGCCTACACCGAGACCGACCAAACCTGGGCCGTGGGCGCCGATTTAGCAGGAGATCGCTGGCATCGCAAACTCGACAAACTCGGTGTAGCTTTCGTATCCAACGGGATTTCCAAAGATCACCAACGCTACCTGCAACTCGGCGGACTGGGCTTCATCCTCGGCGACGGCGGCCTCAACTACGGACGGGAAGACATCGTCGAGAGTTATTACACCGCTCACATATGGCGCGGCCTTTTTCTTGGACCCGATTTACAACATGCCAATAATCCCGGCTACAACCGCGACCGCGGGCCGGTCTTGGTTCCCGGAGCACGCTTTCATCTCGAATTCTGACTCTTCCGGATTGCTTTTCCATGCCACGTCCCTGTAAAGTGTCGCAACGCGGAGGCGTTTTCGATCGTGGCCGGAAGCGGCGATTTCAACGGACACTCCATGACCGCCCGGTTGCGGCGAGTGCTGGTTTGCTCTCCACGGGCCGCCGGATGGGACACCCCCGGCCAATCCAGCCGGTGGAAGGAGCTGGGCTTCCATCACCCGCCGGACTTCCCCACCGCACAATCTCAGCATCATGAGCTTTGCCGCCAACTCGCCGAGGCCAGCGCCGAGGTTGTCGAGTTGCCCGGTTCGCCCGACTTATCGCTCGACGCCGTCTACGCTCATGATCCATCGTTTTTGACCGATCATGGCCTGATTGCCTTGCATCCGGGGAAGGCCAACCGCGTCGAAGAAGCCAAGATTCAAAAGAAGTTCCTTCACGCATTGGGAATTCCCGTCTGGGGCGAGATCAAATCCCCGGGATTCGTGGAAGCCGGCGACGTGGTTTGGCTGGATCCGAAAACTCTGCTCGCCGGAAACGGTTATCGTACCAACCATGCGGGAATCTTTCAGTTGCGCGCCGTGCTCGCCCCCTTGGAGATTGACGTTCTTACCGCGCCACTCCCTTATGGTGCAGGTCCCAGTTCCTGTTTGCACCTGATGAGCCTCATGAGTCTTTTGGACGCCGACACCGTGCTCGTCGATTTGGCCTGTCTGGCGGTAGAGACCGTTGAGTTATTGAAGGCGCGCGGCTATCGGTTTGTCGAGATCGACAGCTCGGAGCGCGACACTCTGGCCTGCAATGTACTGGCACTCGGCGACCGCCGCTTGTTGGCTCTGGAAGAGAATCCGCGCACCAACCAACGGCTGTCTGCCGCTGGATTTGAAGTCCGCACTTTCCCTGGATCGGAATTGTGCATCAATGGCAGCGGAGGTCCCACCTGCCTGACCAGACCTCTGCTCAGAAAGTAATCCTAGACAGACTCTGCCCACCCGTGCGGGTTTCTACTCAGTTGCGTCCTTAATTAAAATTTCCTTAGCCGGCCTTCACCGTGCGCGCGGCTTTACACTCCTCGCACGGACACCAGTCGCGCAGGAACTGCCAGGAATAGATCCCCAGCTCGTGCCCATCATTCCAATTGAATTTGATGGCATATTTGCCGACCGCCTCAGCCGAAAGCGCCTTGGCCGCGGCCTTGAACATAGGCAATGATCCGGGCGCGGGTTTCACCGCTTCTCCCGGCTGGCGCCGGGCCTTCGATCTTTCCTCGTCACAGAGGGCGCAAGGGCAGGCATCCCGCAAGAACACGAATGAATAGTGCGAAGCATGGCCGCCCTTCCATTCAATGTCCACACCGCTCCCGCTAGTCAGGTTGACCTTTACGGATTTGGGATCGGCGGAAGGCGCCATAGATTCAGTATCGCACAGGGACTCGCGCCGCTCCGTCCGCCCGGTCGGCCCTCGGTCACATGCAATAATAGTTTCGGGAGCGGACCTGGGTGAGTTGCGCCATCTGCGAGAAACGTCATGAGAAACGGTTCTGTCCCGCCGTCCATGGCCGCATATGCCCGCAATGTTGCGGCGAGCAACGCGAAATCACACTCGACTGTCCAAGCGATTGCATCTACTTGCAGCAGGCGCGGGCGCATGAACGGCCGCGATCCCTCGCTGATATGGACAAGACTCTCCTGTTTCCGGCAGTCGAGATCCCCGACCAGTTTCTCTACGAACATGAACACCTGGTTCTAGGCTTGAGTTTTGCTTTGGCTAAAGCTGCACGTAACGATCGTTCCGCGCATGATGTTGACTTGATCTCCGCCCTCGACGCATTGACTAGAACCTATGAGACGCTGGTGAATTCTGGCTTGCACTATCAATCGCCGACCACGAATCTCTGCCATCAAGCTATCGCTGCGGAAGTCCAATCCATGGTCAAGGAGTACCGCGAGGCCGAGGAGAAACACCTAGGGTACTCGCGCCTGCGCGATTCCGATGTCCTGCGGGCGCTCGTCTTTCTTCTCCGCATGGGCTACGCCAGGACCTCTGGGCGGCCCAAGTCCCGTGCTTACACGGATTTCGTGGTCAGCCAGTTCCCGGAGAACTCGCCCACCGGTGCCGGCCCCGATGAAGCTGCCAGTCGCCTCATCGTTCCGTAGGTTGGTCCTGTTTTCTCGCCAACTGCTGACTGCACTTTTCTCCCCAAAGTGGCAAATTCTTTCACATTGACCACCCGTAAACGCCGGACCATAATTCTGCAGGGACCGGGTGATAGCCGATCGCGTGAATTCAGGCGTTCGCCGCATTGGTAAAGCCCCTAGGTGTGATTGGGAGATTTAAGGATGTCGCAAAACAGAAATGGAACGTCGTGGCTTGCACTGGCGCTAACTGTTCTTTCTTCCCTGGCTTCCGCGCAGCAGTTCAAAGCCCCCGCCTATTACAAGGTAGGTTCGAAGAGCGCAAGTTTAGTCGGAGCAGTCACGGCGGACTTCAATGGAGATGGTCTTCCGGACTTGGCCACAATCGAGAGTAATTTTGATAGCATCGCAGTTCTCTTGAATCAGGGCGGCGGGAATTTTTCTGCATCGCCCAACGTCTTCACAGTCGGCGGAGGCGCGACCGTGGCGCTGGCGACTGGTGATCTCAACGGAGACGGCATTCCCGATTTAGTGGTGGTCGCTGCTAACCGGCCGCAGAGCCATCTCTTGCTGTACCTGGGGAAGGGCGATGGGACCTTTGTCCTCAGCAAAAGCTACAGCATTGGCAATGGCGTGCAAGTGTTGGCCCTTGCCGATTTCAACCAGGACGGAAAGCTGGATGTCGCCGTCAGCGATTATCAGCATGCCTTGGTATATGTTTTCTTCGGCAATGGCGATGGAACGTTGCAGAATCCGAAGCAATATTCCGCCCCCCTCCACACCACCGCAATCACCGCAGCTAACTTAAATCACGATAAGTTTCCCGACTTGGTCATTGGCGGCGTCCAAGGAACCTTGTCGGTTCTGTTAAACAAAGGGGACGGCACGTTCGCCAAGCCCGTGAATTACAAAGTTGGGAATGATCCAGTCAGCATCGCCACCGGAGATTTAAAGAATAATGGGAAGGTGGATCTGGTTGTTGCCGGACAATCGTCCACTCGGATTTCAGTTCTGCTCGGCAACGGCGATGGAACCTTCGGGAAACCAGTCTCCTATTCGACCAAGGCCATCGGAAACGCACCGATGGGTGCGGTGATCGCCGATTTCAATCAGGATGGAAATCTCGACATTGCGGTGACCGCACAAGCGACCGGGAAAAACGGCGTAGGCATTTTTTATGGCAAAGGAGACGGTACATTCGGGAAGCCGTCCGTTACTGCCTTGAAGTACCAGGGCGGCGACGCCCTGGTTACCGCCGATTTCGATAACAACGGTTCGCCCGACCTCGCGGTCACTGGATACTTCGGATACACGATGGGAATATTGCTGAACGCTCAATGATTCTTTTCGACCTTCAGTTTTCTTACGCCTTGTCCGGCTGGTAGGGCCTCCCACAGTTCGCGGGCGGTGTGTTCTAGAACCGGATGTCGCACCGCCGGCGCAATCTCCGCCAGCGGTTCCAGAACAAATCTTCTTTCATGCATCGCCGGATGAGGAACCGTCAAGCCTTGCGACTTGATCACCGATGTGCCAAATAACAGAATGTCCAGATCGATGAGCCGCGGACCTTTCTTCTGCGTGCGCCGCCGCCCCATCTCCCGCTCAATTCGCACAATGGCAGCCAGAAGTTGCTTCGGCGTCTTGTCGGTTTCTAGCTTGACCACACAATTCAAAAACCAGGGTTGCGCGGTGAACTCCACCGGCTCGGTTTCATAAAAAGAAGAAACCCTGACGACCTCGCCAATGGCGCGTAGGCGGTCGATTGCCGCCTCCAGATTTGCTACCCGATCGCCTAAGTTCGACCCGAGCGAAAGATATACGGTCTTGCCCACGAGATACAGTTTCAAGTCTTGGGCGAACGCTTTCCAGATAAATCGAACGAACGGGGTATCCAGATTGGGACTTGTCGCCACTCTTATCCACAGCGAAGCTTCTATTGATCTGCCCCAAACAGGAGGTTGGATGCTTTCCCTTCACGATAAAATCGACCGCGCGCAACGTCTGGTTCGTTTGCTCGAAGAAGATGCTCCCCTACTAGATATACGGGTCGCGAGCCTGGCTCCAGAGCGCCAGCGCGCCACCAAAGACTTTGCGTCCAAGCTGACCGCCACCGCTCGCGCGGAACTGGATCGATTGTTGCAGGAAGCGCCTTTGTGGGACGCGAATGACTGCTCTCCTCAGCCGGCAGATTAGGCAGCCCGCGGGCGATTACACGCGCTGAGCGAGGTGCATCGCGGCAATGGCGGGAGGCGCCGAGTCTTCCATCGTGGTCTCCTCCCATAGCGTGTGGTCGCGCAGCAGGCGCGAAACCAGCGCGGTATGCATGGCATGGCCGGCGCGGTCGGCCACCACGTTTCCCACAATCTGCTTCCCCAGCAAAGCCAGGTCGCCGATCAGGTCGAGCACCTTGTGGCGGACGAATTCGTCCGCAAATCGAAGCGGCGGATTCAGCACACCGTCCGCCGTCAGCACCACCGCGTTCTCCGTCGAGGCCCCGCGAATCAGCCCTTGTTTGCGCATGGCATCGGCTTCATGCAGAAATCCAAAGGTCCGCGCCGGAGCAATCTCCGTCAAATAGTTTCCCCGAGAAAGGTCCAAGGTGAATATCTCTTTGCCGATGAGCGGATGGGGAAAGTTAATGGAGTACTCCACCGAATACCCGTCAGCCGGGTAGATTCCGATGAATTTATTCCCCTCCCGGACCTCCAACTCGCGGCGAATACGCAGATAAGTTCGTGGGCGGCGTTGTTTGCGAATGCCCGCCTTCCGAATCAAGTCCACAAACGGCTGGGCGCTGCCGTCAAGAATGGGCAGCTCGAGGTTGTCAAGCTCCACAAGCGCGTTGTCGATCCCCATACCGATAAATGCCGACAGCAGGTGCTCGGTGGTGGAAATAAGAACGCCTTTTTTCATCAAGCTGGTGGCATAGCTCACGCGGGCGACATTGCGGCTGGTGGCCTCCAGTTCGAATCCATCAAGGTCGACTCGGCGAAAGACAATACCTGAGCCCGCGGAAGCTGGGAGAATTCGCAGGCAAACCGACGCACCGCTGTGCAGACCGACGCCAGCGCACTCCACGGCTGCGCGGATTGTTTGTTCCTGTTCCAGGGGAAGATTAGCTATCTATTGGTGTCTCACGGAGTTTACTGGTTCCGGGCGAGGCCTGGATGTGGCAGATTAGCCACACTTTCGTGCAAAAATCTAACTCAGCGTTCTTGTGGATGCGGATAACCACTTCATATTCAATGATTTGCGGTTGGATAGCTCCGTCGCATTCGGTGAACCCCCGAAATACTCTGGCGGTCAGCAACGACCTGTGTACCTTGGCTTAGACCATGCCATCACCTGCGCACTGCCGCCAAGTCCTTCTGTCGCCAAAGTGGGACGCTTTGCGCACCCAGAGCAAGCACCCCGAGCATCGCCGAGGTTGGCACCGCCGCAGTGGGAAACGCTGTGCTCAGCCGCTCCACTCCGCTGTCGCCCTCCCGCCCCTTTGTTTTGCCAGCGAGAATAGGCTTATTGGGGATGGTTTCGTAAGCGTAGCCAGTTAGAGTAGCGGTGAAGTTCTTGCCCTTCGTGGTGACGGTCACCCGCGCCCAGCCGTAGTGAACTTTCCCGTCGATATAAAATTTCAGACCGAGATAGCGGCCCTTCAGGCCTTTGCCTCCGTTTCCCCATTGGTCCTGCCATGATGTGGACGTTCCGCCCCCCTTCATGAAGCGGGAGAAATGTCCCACCAGAACGCCCGGTCCGCCGAATTGCCTGCCGGGCCCGATTCGCGATCCCGCACGGAGCGCAACTGCAGGAGCGGCATGGCCCTTCTCGGTTACGACGACTTCGTCCATATTATTGGAGCGGGGGGCGTAGGCGAACGCGACTCGCCACGCGTAACTGCCGCTGGTGGCCTTTCCACCCAAATCTAATACGAAATCGCCGATGCCATCGTGGTTAAGATCGAGGGCCAACGGCGGGTATTGGCTGAAGTTTTTATGAGCCGGGGTGTAAATAATCTTCGCCTGGACTGGCTGCGCCAATGCCAATATGCCTACGCCTGCCGCCGTTGCCGTCAGCGTGTACATATTAAGGTGCCGGTTGATGGAGTCGGACAGGTAGGCGGCTGTTCTGGCGGAGCGAGAGGAGGGTTGCATGGGAACTCCTTTAGAAAATACAACTTACCATGCCCCAGCGTTTTTGATCTGTCACGGAAAATCGCCTTGCCTGGGTGACCGCACACGGTGCTCGATTCTGCGGCGGGTTCCAGAGAAATGTTCCACGTGGAATCTGTCGTCATCACAAGTGGGCTGTACAGTCGCGTCCGCATTGTCGCGTGAGGTCAACGGCGCGCAAACGCCGTGGCAATCTCGTCGTGGTACACCAACTCAAAGCGGGGATCGACGGTCAGGATTTTCGCCAATGGAAGCTGGGAGTCTAGCAGCACCAGGCCCGCCTGGTTGAGATACGGATCGGTAGCATAGGATTTTTCGGCCGACTGCGAGGCGTAGAAGATCTTATCGAGTGCATCCCCATACAAGTCGTTGCGCCCATCGATGGCTACCGGGTATTCCGGCATGTACCACATGAGGAATCCGCCCCAGTTGAGGTTGTTGTAGAGTGGTCCGGGCACAGGATTGCGTCGCAGAAAATTGATCGCGTTCACGGGAAATTGGGCGCTGATCGCCCGATCAAGTTCACGCTGATTGAAGTTGGTAGCAGTGGCCAGCAGCAGCAGCAACACAACAACTGAGGCTGCGACGCAAGCTTTCTCCAGCCAGCTTTCGGGCGCGTCGGATTCGGCTTCAGGAGCGGGAAAGTCGGCGATGCACGCGGCTGCGATTACGCAGAGGAACCAGGCATCGCGCATGGTACGAAAGGCGACTACGGTGGCGACGGCCAGCAATGCCAGTTTGAAAAGGTCGAACTTTCTCTGCCATCCAACGGCGAAGAACGCGGCCGCGGCCAGCATGAGTTCCACATAATGGTTCGACCAGCGGAAGTTGAGCGCTTGTAGTTCGATGATCACGGCATAGCTGAACTTCGCCTTGGAATATTCGTACACGGCGAAATAAGGATGATAGAAATTGGGTCCGATTAAAGTCGCGAAGACGCATGCCACGAATAAAATAACTAGGTTCTTGACCGGAAGCGTGGGCGGGCGCAAGAAATTAGGCGCGATTCCGGCCTTGCCGGCGAAGTGCTGAGGGAGGTTGATCGCGACAAACAGCCCGACCACGAACAATCCGTAAACGAACTGTATGTGGAGATTCGTCCACGCCAGGAAAATCGGCGGCAGCCAGTAAAGCGGTTGCATACGCCCACTGCGATTCGCCTCTAGAAGTAAAGTCAGGACGACGCAGAACAGGATAATGGAGAAGAAGAAAGGCCTCGGCATCCCGGTGAATAAGAATGCCCAGCACACGATCGCGGTCCCCACCAGCGCGAGCCAGAAGCGTCCGGAAAGGCGGAAGAGCATCCAGTAAACAGCATAGGCGATGGCGACAGTGAGCAGCACCCCGAAGATGCCCATTCCCAACAAGCCGAACCATGCATAGGCCCGCGAAAGTAGAACTTCGTATCCCCAGCTATAAGCCACCCACGGACGATTCGCAGCGGTGCGGGAGAGAATGCCGGTGTGGGGAACGGCGAAGTGCTCACAGATCCAGTCGCCGACTTTCAGGTGCCACCACAAATCAACATCGAGAACGCAAAACCTTCGTTGAAAGGCGATGCCTCCCACTGCGGCCAGCAGCGCCGCCAACGCCGACAGTTGCAGCAATCGAATTCGCAGAAGCCTTCGAAGGTCCTGGGTAGTTGCACTCAAAAGCGCAGAACTCCGGATCGGGGCAGGTGCAACAGATTCGTTCATGAGTGACGATCCTCGCCCAGACCAGGCGTCCGGACTATGCTGCCCGGCTTAAGTGGCCGGAACGGTGTGTCCAATGGCGATGTCTCTGGTCACCGCGCCTGGTGCTTCGCCCGCCGCGCCTGCTTCATGATACTCAGCATCCGAGTTGACTGCCCAGACATCATAGCGTTGCGTGCCCGCCAGAATGTTTCTTGCAGTCAGGATTGCGGTCATCATGGCGTGGTCCTGATTGTTGTACTTGTGCATTCCGTTGCGTCCCACGAGATGTAAACCGGGACAATTGGTTTCGATCGCGGCGCGAATGGTTTCCACGTGCTGCTGATAGGCGTCGTCGTACACCGGATACGCTTTCGGCTGACGAATCACGCAGCCATCGACGACGTTGGCTGCCGCAGCCAGATTTATTTTCTCGATTTCGCGCTTGGCCAGTTCGATCAGTTCATGGTTGGAGGCGTTCCACAATCCATCGCCCTCGAAACAAAAGTATTCCAGACCGTAGGAGCAATATGCCGGATCGGGCACCATTTCCGGAGACCACGACTTGTAATTTTGCACACGGCCCACATGAACGCTGGAATCATGCACGTAGATCCAATTGTCAGTGACGCGATCCTGTTCGCGAACGATGAGTCCCACGGTAAGGAAGTCACGATATCGCAGGGAGCGCGCCGCCTGGATTGCCGCTTCGGGCAACTGCGGTGCAACTTGGGCTACCAGGTCGCGGACCGGCATGGATGAGATGAGATGCTCGCCACGAAATTCTTCGATGTGGCCCGCGGCGTTGCGTGAAGTCACGATCCAGAGCTTGCTGGCGGCGTCGAACCTGCATCCGGTGACTTTGCGGCCCAGCAGCACCGCTCCACCCAGCCTGCGAATTTTCTCCGCTGCCGCTTCCCACATCATTCCCGGTCCCAACCGCGGATAGCGAAAGGTTTCGATGAGCGTCTTCACTACATGGGTCCGATCTTTCGGCCTGCGTTTGGCGAACAGAGCGTGCTTGAGCGCCGAGGCCAGCGATAATCCCTTGATGCGCTGCGCCGCCCAGTCCGCCGAAATCTCCTGGCAGCTCATGCCCCACACTTTTTCGGTGTAAGTCTTGAAGAAGACTTCGAAGAGTCGCCGGCCGAACTGGTTGACGACCCAGTCTTCAAAGGTGGCGGGATTGCGAGTGGGACGAACCCGCGCCTTGGCGAATGAGATCATGCAGCGCAGCGATTCAACCAGACCGAGCTTCGACAAGGCTTCGAACGGCTTTAGAGGATAGGTGTAGAACTGGCCGCCGTAGTAAATGCGCGACGAGCGGGGACGATTCAACATGTCGTCGCCGGCGATTTCAGTCCAGAGGTCTTCGACCGCACGCGATTTCGAGAAGAAACGGTGCCCGCCGATATCGAAGCGGAAGCCTTTGTAGTTGACGGTGCGAGAGATTCCGCCAACGTATTGCGAATCGCTCTCGAGCACCACCACGGAAGCCTGTTGTTTGGCTAGCTCATAGGCCGCAGTGAGACCCGCGGGGCCCGCGCCCACAACCACCGCTTTGAATGTCTGAGCTTCCATCGTGCCGAGCCTCGTGTCTTAAGTGGCAATTGCGGGGCCAGCCAGAGCACGGAGCTAACTGCAAGATTAAACAGGAGTTGCAGGACGGACTTTATTCCTACGATAGAGCGCGAAGGGTCAAAACACGCGATCGTTGAGGGGAAATGCTCGATTTCTCAGCGTCTTTTCGGAGATTTCTGCTCAACAGGTTTCGCAACGTGATGAAAGTAAAGACGCATGGATGGCCTTTTCAAGTCGCCCCTTTTGGCAATCCTTGTGCACGGAAACCCCGTTAACCGTGTGCCTATGTCTGTACTTCGTCTCAGGATCGGCCACCCCTCAATGGAGATGTGGCGATCTGCAGTTTCTCTGGCATAACGTTGACGGCTTTCGGGCCGATCGACAACTGCCTGGGGAATCGACAGGGCTGGATGACTATGAATCGGACGCTGCGGTTAGGCCCGCGGAATACGGCTCCCCATCCAGCCCTGACGAAATAAAAGCTGCGTTGCGAGAGACGGTTTGGGCGTAGATTGCGTTAAGGACCCTAGGAGCCGAAAGAACGAGAAATGCCGGTCATCACCAGGAACGACGCGATTGGAAACGACGTGACGCGCGGATGGCGCTACTGGACTCCACGAATCGGCTCGGCCATAGTTCTGCCGATCGTGTTACTGGTTGGGATGGAAGGAGCCTTGCGACTCTTTGGGGTCGGATTCCCGACCGACGTCACTGTGCCATGCACGCTCCAGGGCCGCCCGGCAGCGTGTTACAACTTGTTTTTCCCCGCCCCGTTTTTTCCGCCGGGGATGATAAAAACGCCGCAAGCTTACGCCATTCCCGCGGAGAAGCCGCCGGGGACTTTCAGAATTTTCGTGCTGGGAGAATCGGCGGCCATGGGCGATCCCGACCCTGCCTACGGATTCAGCCGATACATGGAGGTGATGCTGCGTGAGCGTTTCCCCTCGATGAAGTTCGAGGTGATCAATACCGGCAGCGTCGCCGTCAACTCTCACGTCCTATTGCCCATCGCCAGAGGTCTGGCGAAGCAGCAGCCGGATTTGTTCATCATTTACTCCGGCAACAATGAAGTCGTTGGACCGTATGGTCCGGGGACGGCCCTGACTTCTTCGGCCATGAGTCTTCCCGTGATACGCGGCAGTATCTTCGCGCGTTCGACCCGCATCGGGCAGCTTCTGACCAAGATCGGGACCCAGAAAAGAGAATGGGGCGGGATGGAAATGTTTCTCGACAAGCAGGTGCGCGCCAGTTCGCCGCTCATGCAACATGCTTATGCGAACTTCGACAGCAATCTGCGGGACACCATTGCCGTGGCGCGGAATTCCGGGGCACGCGTGGTCGTCAGCACGGTGGCTACAAATCTGAAAGACTGCGCCCCATTCGCATCCTTGCACCGCGAGGACTTGAAGCCCGACGATTTGCGTTTGTGGACATCTCTGGTGCAACAGGGAGCGGACTTCGAAGCGTCTCGATCCTACGATGAAGCACTCAACCCTTACCTGGCGGCGGGAAAAATTGACGGCGAGTACGCCGAACTCGAATTTCGGATTGGCCGAGTCTTCTGGCAACAGGGAAACTACCCTGCGGCGAAAGAACATTTTGCTCGGGCTCGCGACCTGGATACATTGCGCTTTCGCGCCGACAGCAAAATCAACGACATCAACCGCTCAGTCGCGTCTTCAGCTCCCGGCGCCGAGTTGATCGACGCCGACGCGATCTTTGCTAGTGCCAGTCCGAACGGAGTTACGGGAAGCGATCTGGTCTATGAGCACGTGCACCTTACTCCCGAGGGGAACTATTTGCTGGCCCGGTCGATGTACATCCAGATCGCGAGCAAATTGCCGGCCCAAGCTGGACAACCCGTAAAGGACAGCGATGTTCCCTCACAGGCGGTGTGCGAACGGTTGCTGGCCCTCACCGAGCATGATCGTTTACGCATGACCAACGAAATGCTCGAGCGATTGCAGAAAGCGCCATTTACCAACCAGATAAATCATGCCGATCAGTCGATGCGATTGATGATTCAAGCGAGCGCACCCGACGAGAACCCCGACCAGACGGTCGCCGAATATCAATGGGCGATCAAGCAAGAGCCCGACGATCGTATTCTGCACTACAACTTCGGACTGTTCCTGTTCGACCACGACCGAAACGCCGCAGCCGATCAACTCCGCATGGCACGGCCATGGGACGGGTTCCCGGTGTTTGCGCCGGATGGCACGCCGCTGGATTAGAATCCGGTTGGCCAAGTCTGGCGAGATGCTGAAGAATGTGGCTGAAGCAATCTGGATGAAGCAATGTGCGCCCGAACCGCGAGAGACATTGTGCTGAATGGGCAGCCGTAAACAGGCGGTCGCCTTTGACCTAGAACCCGCGATACATGAATTGTGCCGTATCGGCTCCCTGAGTAAGGGTGATGATCAAAACGAAAAGCAGCGCCAGAGCGTATAGCGGAGGAAGCCAGAACCAGCGCCAGCGTGCGATCGCC
This sequence comes from Terriglobales bacterium, assembly GCA_963700175.1. Classification (GTDB taxonomy): domain Bacteria; phylum Acidobacteriota; class Terriglobia; order Terriglobales; family Acidobacteriaceae; genus DASVWZ01. Next base: position 379,559 of record CAVOWN010000015.1, on the reverse strand, counting down.
AGGATCGCGGGCGATTGGGCTTCCGGCTGAGAGGAACTGCGCTCCAGAGCATCGGCAACCAGCAGCACCATCGTGTATCCTGCGGCCAACGCCAGCACCAGAAGATACAGACTTCCAGTCAGAAAATGTGAGCTGTAACTCGAAATTGATCCCATCGCCGACAGCATCTGCCGCGCCTGGGGCAAAGAATTGGCGCGAAAGAATATCCATCCCAGGCTGACGAGGGCAATCGTCACAATCCACGAAAGCGCGGTCCAAACTTGCGTCGTCGGCGTCCAGTCCAATTTTCTCTGCAATTGCTGCACCTGACGATGCAGCACCAGCAAGGCGCCGTGATAGCAACCCCAGAGCACGAACAGCACGGTGGCTTTGTGCCACAATCCGAATAAGACCATCGCAACCACTAATACAAAGTTTCGCCACCAAATTTCGCGGCGCATCATTGCCAAGGGCAGGAAAACGTAATCCCGGATCCAGAACGACAGGGACATGTGCCAGCGCGTCCAGAAGATCGACGGGGTCGTGGACTGAAATGGCCGGGTAAAATTCTCCGGTACCGTGAACCCCATGATCTGGGCCGTGCCGATCGCGATGTGCGAATAGCCGGCGAAATCGAAAAACAGCTGCAGCCCATAGCCGAATGCCAGGCACCACACGTCCGGGCCGCTCCATCGCGCGACATGGTCGAAGCCGCGGTTGATGCCGTCCCCGGCCAGAATTCCCTGGCCCAATAGTTTGGCCAGTTGCATCATCAACACGCCGGTTGCGATTCGCCGAAAGCCGCGGCCCACATCGCCCCAACGAGTGGGTTCTACGGAGCGAAATTGGGGAAGCATATCGGGCATACGGCAAATTGGTCCTGAAATCGCGATCGGAAAGAAGACCATATAAAGCGCAAACTCAACGAACGACGGATCAAGCTCCTCTCCCCGATAAAGATCGAAGAGGTAACTCATTGCCTGGAAGGTCCAGAACGAGACACCGAGCGGTAGCGCCAAGTGGGCGAGCTTCTGCAAAGACGAGAAGGGAATGTTGCCCGCGAATGCAGGCATGTATTTGAAACTCGCCAGCAGGGCCAGGTTCGACGCAACGCCGACCGATAGCGCTGGCCACGAGGGCTTACGACGAAGCCATTCGCCGAAAAGAAAGTTCATTACCGTGGAAGCGGCCAGGACAGCCCCGAACCACACTCCCCAACTAAAGTAAAGCGCATAGCTGGCAGTCAACGAGACCGCCTGCCGCACGATTCGTGAGCGCACTCTCGCGCAAACTACCGAGCACAGCAGCAGCGCGACGCCGTACGAGACTCCCCTTAGCAACCTTCCTCATTTCGCCGCAAGCCGTTGAATTTCACTCATTGCGGGTTCCGGCCAAGGCGTTCAGTATGGTTGGCTGCTATCCCCGTGTCAATGATCAAGCGCACAGCACGGCATTGCTCACGCCGATTACAATGGCGACACCGTGACCGGTTTTCTCAACCTCATCGACGCGCTTGAGGCAGCTCCCCTCGACCGTCCGTTCATCACCTTCTGGGTAGATGAAGACGAACGGGAGGCAGTGGCGTTCGGCGAGTTTCGGCGCCGCGCTCGGGGACACGCCCGCTTACTGTACGAACAAGGCTTGAACGTAGGAGATCGCCTTGTAGTGATCATGCCGCAAGGCATTGCGGCGATGACAACTTTCGCCGCAGCGATGATGCTGGGCGCGGTGCCGGCATTTCTGGCCTATCCGAATTTCAAGATTGAGCCGTCCAAGTACCGCTCCGGATTGGCGGGCGTGACTGCCACCCTGGGCGCGAAAATCGTCGTCATCGATGAGAAGTTTCCCGATGAAATGCTCAGTTATGTATCGCTGGAGGGAGGGGCCAAACTGCTTCGGGCGCGTGAAGCAGGCGACTTTGCAGATGACCCAGACCTCCCGGCCCCGGCGATCGGGCCGGACGACGTGGCCTTCATCCAGCATTCCGCAGGCACCACTGGCTTGCAGAAAGGTGTGGCCCTTACCCATGCCGCGGTACTCAGGCAAGTCGACCATTTGAGTCAGGCGCTAAAAATCAATGCCGCCGACAGCGTTTATACCTGGCTGCCTCTTTATCACGACATGGGATTGATCGCCTGCTTCATGCTGCCCATGGTTTGCCACTTGCCTGTCGTGATGCAATCGCCACTGGACTGGGTGATGCAACCTGAAAGCATGTTGCAGGTCGTCACCGAGTGCAGGTGCACGCTAGCATGGATGCCCAACTTTGCATTTCAATTCGTGCCGCGGCGTACGCCGCAAAGCCGCTGGGCGCAGTATGATCTTTCTTCGATTCGCGCGTTGATTAATTGTTCGGAGCCGGTCCGCGCCGACAGCATGGCCGAGTTCAAGAATGCTTTCACTGCCATCGGATTGGAGGCCACTGCGGTGCAATCTTCTTACGCGATGGCAGAAAATGTTTTCTCCGTCACCCAATCGGACATCGGCCGGCCATTCGGTCCGGCGTGCGTTTGGGCGGACGGTACGCGCTTCCGAGCCAATCATGTCGTCGTCCCGGTATGTGAAAATACTCCAGGTTCGATCCGCTTCGTGTCGTCTGGCCGGTTGCTGCCCAATCACGAGCTGCGCATCGTATCGGATTCTGGCGAAATTCTTTCCGCCGACCACGTCGGCGAGATTCTGGTGAAAAGCGACTGCCTATTTGATGGATACTTCCACCGTCCTGACCTTACGGCTAATGCCATCATCGACGGCTGGTACCATACCGGCGATCTCGGTTTCTACATGGCAGGCGAACTCTATGTCGTGGGCCGGAAGAAGGACTTGCTTATTATCGGGGGTGAGAACATTTACCCGCAGGACATTGAAGAAATAGTTGCCACTCACCCCGCAGTGCACGATGGCCGCGTGGTCGCCATGGGGATGCTCAACGCCGACCTTGGCACGGAAGAAATCATCGTCGTGGCAGAAGTCGAACGGGAAGGTGTTCTGGCTAGCACGGCTGAGATTGAACAGGAGGTGCGAAGCCGCGTCGTGGCTGGCATGGGAGTCGCGGTGCGCACGGTATTTCTGAAGCCGCCCAAGTGGATTGTGAAAAGTACCGCCGGGAAGCCGTCGCGTTCGGCAACCCGCGACAAATTACTAAAAGAGCATCCCGAACTAAATTTGGAGAGTTAGGAGCGAACTGGCATGAGCGCCGACGCGCAACATATGATCGAGTACATTCTTCAGTTGGTCAGGAAGCCGAATCTCACGATCGACGAAAATACGCCCCTGGTTTCCTCCGGACTGATCGACTCGATGGCATTGGTCGATTTATTGCAAAGGCTCGAAGACCTCACCCACACGCGCATTCCGGCAGGCAAGGTGCAGCCCAAAGATATGGACACGGTTGCCAAAATGTTCGCGACTGCGCAACGTGTGGGCAAACCGCGAAAATAGCATAGTGACCGACGTTCTGTTACTGCTCGTTCCGCATCGCGACCGCGCCTTGCATGCCGTGATGGCGAGGTGAACTCAGTTCGTCTTCGAGGTGTCCCTGCACCAAGTCCCATTGCGAACGCAGCATCATTTCTTTGATGGTGAACTTCGATTCTTTGCGGGCGTCATCTACTCGCACCTCCAACTCATTTTTGTGGAAGCGAAAATCGGTCACTTCTGCCAGAGGAATCAGTTCGTTCGACGACTTGCCCACGATCACGAAGACGACTTTGTCCGCGACCAACGTGTACTCCGGACAATCGTCGTCGGCCTGCTGGGCCGCCGGGCCGCCCATCATGGAGACGAATCCCCGGTGTGAAAAACTACACTCGCCCATGCGCATGCGGACCACTGTTCCGTGCTGATAAATTCCCATTTGCGCAGCGGCCACGATGGAAATGCTGCAAACAGCGAGCGTCAAAAGCAATCCTTGTTTCATAATCTCCCTTTAGCGGTCGTGGTTGTCGTAAAAATAGCCACGCCGGCAGCGGAATCGAAGGTCCAGGTTGTGAGTGGGAAGAATGCGAACGGGATGAAATCCCGCCGTCTGATTGGGTAGTGCATAAGTCAGTAGATACGCGGAGTGCAGATCGTCGAGCAACGCTCCCAGCACCTTCGCACCGCCGTCCTGCACGCGCAGATAGCGGCCTCCGGTGGCAGACGAGAACGCTCGGAGCACCGATGTGCCCTTAGATAAATGGCTGGAATCCAGGTCAACGGAATAGATCGGCGCATCGGCACTCAATACGCTGGCCAGCGCGTCCATGGCCGAGGTTCTGCTGATGGTGTCTTGTCCATCGGAAAAAAGTAGAATGACTGGGCGTATCGCTGGATCGCGCCGCCTCTGTAGAAGCTTTCCGGCCAGTTCGACGGCGTCGTAGAGCGGCGTCTGGCCGCCGGCATCAAGGGTGGCCAATCGGCTTTCCAGCGGCGAATCGCGGCAGTCGCCACTGCATATCATCACCGGAACCGAATCGCGGAACGAAACCAGGGAAATCTTGTCGTCCGCGATCCAGCGGCTTTGCCCGATCAGTTGCAGGAACGTCGGAGATTTCCTGCTGGAAGCGTGGCAGAACGGATTCACTGCAGTCGATCAGCACGACCAAGTCGAGTTTGGTCTCGGGCGAGCGGCCAAAGCTTCGGAAGTCGCGAATTACCCCGTCGGAATCGACCACGGCGAAATCGCTCTTTACGATCGTGACTACACTGTCATTGTGCTGATCAGTCGCAAAAAACGTCAGGCGAACTTCCTTGACCTCGCTGCGATACATTGGGTCCGGGGCATCGGCAGTCTGGGCCAGAGGGAAGAGACTAAGAAGCACAGCAAACCCCATGAGCACGGGACGCTTGTGCCGAGGGAGCGAAAATCTCATCACGAGAGAGTTATCGGCTCTCAGTCGAAAGGGAGGAGCTATAAGTGCGGTCCGCCGTTACGTTCGTCACGGACTCTCAAAGCCAAATGTGTCCGCTAGTTAGCCGAAGCGGCAAAAGAAAACCCACGGCTTTCGTCGTGGGTCAGGCAAGGGCGTTATAGAACAGTGCTTTCGTCCGCGGCGGTAACGATTACTCGTTGAGTGGCTTCGCCGGCGTTCCCGGCTTCAAGTTGGAGTGCTTTTTCGCCTGCGCAATCATCATCTCGACTTTATCCTTGCCTTCGTAGGTTGGATTGGTGGCGAGCAACTTCTCCCACGTAGCAACCGCCTTGGGGACATCCATTTTCCCTTGCCACTCAACTACGCCGAGATTAAATAAAGCGTTCGCTTTATTGGGCTCGTAAGAGAGTGCCTTGTTGAATTCTGCGATGGCATTATCGGCATCGCCCTGGTACCAGTAAGCGGTCGCCATGTCGGTGCGGACCGCCGCATTCGATGGTTGGGCTTTCAATACTTGTTGGTAGTAGCCGATAGCCGCCGGAAACTGCTGGGTGTCGTAGTAGATGTTACCGAGGCTCGCCAGTAGATCGGCATTATTGGGATCGGACTTTAATTTATCCAGCAGGGGCGCGGCTTGCGTTTCCGCCATTTTCTTCATCTGCTCGGCGCTGGGCTGGGTGGTTGAGCCATCGCCCATTCCGCTAGGGGCGGTGGCTGTAGCTGCTTCCACCGGGGCCGCGGATGCCGGAGATTGGGATGCCCGGAAGAGCCATCCTACGGCGATTCCCGCCAGCAGGCAGACGACGGCCAAAGTGTAGGCCTGTAGCGTGCTCCATTTGGTGACTGAAGACGTTGCCTTATTGTCAGACATGTTCGCTTCCTCGACTTTCATTGCGCGTTCTGAGTTGGAAGATTCTGATGACTCGCATCGGCGATCAATTTTTCGACTTGCGCCTTTTTCTTGTCATCCAGATTCGGGTTCGATTTCAGCAACAGCCGCCAGGCTGTCACCGCTCCTTGATTGTCGTTTTTTCCCTGCGAGCGGATCATTCCCAGATTAAACAGCGAATTCGCATCCTTGGGATCGATCTTGAGTGAGCCTTCCAACTCACCGAGCGCTCCATCCGCGTCGCCGCTGTAATACAGGCAGGACGCCACATTGTTGCGTATCGCCAGGTCCTTGGGATGAATCTCGACAATCTTCTGATAGTAGCCGGCAGCTTCTTTAAACTGGTGCGTGGAGACGTAAATCTTGGCAACTTGCGTCAACAAATCGACATTATCGGGAGCGCTTTTTAATTGTTCGATCAGCGGCTCCGCCTTCTTGACCGCCATTTGCTTCATCTCATCGAGCGAGGGCATTTTGGGCGCCGTGCTTGCGGGTGTGGCGGGCGCCGGTGCGGTTTCGGTTCGCGCCGCTGCAGCAGTTGTCGCTGGACCGGAACCACGGAATAGATATCCGAGGGCCACCCCCAGAAACAGGCAAATCGCCGCCATAATGTAGACTTGCGCCGAGCCCCAGCCTGCCTCTGCCGCCGCTTCATTGGATGGATTGGTCATTATTTTGCCTCCGCAAACGCTACTTGGCCCCCACAACGCATACCTTACGCCAGGCGGGGGGAGCGGGCGGCGTTGGTAATCACAGGAAATTGTGACGTACGTCACACCGCGGGACAGTCGGCTTTTGCCCTTTGGCAACGCGATTATCGGCGTCTTACCAATGTACTTCCCGCCTGTCCCGTAAGAGGAATCTCAGCGGTTTTCTGCGCGGGAATCCTTCTTCCGCAGCGATGTTCCGGAGAACTTGTCCGATGTATGTATTTGGCGGGGCCTATGGAACGACGAGACACCATCGTAAGCGGAGAGAAACAACTTCACATTCTCGCCGTGATCGCCCAAGACGATCACTACCGGAGTTTCCAGGATGCACTCATCAGCGGTCCGGACAATCGTGTTCAGCTTGAGCGAGCCTGTTCGCCTCAGGAAGCCGGCGAGCGATTAATTTCCGCGCACTACGATCTATTGCTTTGTGGTCTCAGTAGCGAGGAGTTTGATCCTGGACAATTTTCCCCGATCGGTGCGAAGAAATCGCAAGCGCTCGTGGTTTTCATGCATGACCAATCGGACCCGGCACAGATCCAGGCGATCATCCAAGCCAGCGCTTGCAATCAGGTCTGCGGGTGCCAATCGTCCCGTCCTTGTATGGGGCTGGCGATTTTAGGGGCCATCGAATCCTATCGCGCGTCGCACCGGAAAGGGCTTTCCCAAAACACCATCAATAAGCTCCGTAAAGTTGTGGAACAATCGCCGGACCTGGTCATGATTACTGATAACGCCGGCGCCATCGAGTATGTGAATCCCGCATTTGAGAACATCTCCGGATACACCCAGCAGGAGATCGCCGGCCAGACCCTGGGTATTTTGAAATCTGATCAGCAATCCGGCGAACTGTATGAGGAGATGTGGGACACGGTCCTTGCCGGCAATACCTTCCGCGGAGTCGTACTGAATCGCAAAAAAAACGGCGAAAGTTTTCTGGTGGAAAAATCGGTGACCCCGCTGCTGAATGAACAGGGGTTGATCACGCACTTCATTTCCACCGCCCGCGATATTACGGAACGCCAGAAATTGGAGGTCCAACTCGAGCAGGCGCAAAAAATGGATGCGATTGGCAGGCTGGCAGGGGGCGTGGCGCATGACTTTAATAACCTGTTAATGGTGATCAGCGCCAACGCGGAGCTGTCGCTGGACGCCCTCACTGGCGAAGATCCGACACGGCGTCACGTGGGCGAGATATTGACCGCGTCGCGACGGGCCGCGGAGTTGACCCGGCAATTGCTGGCCTTCGGGCGCAAACAGCTGCAAGCGTTGCAGGTTGTGGATGTGAATACTGTGGTCGGCGAGACCTGCAAGATGTTACCCCGGCTGATCGGCGAAGATATCGAACTCGTGTTCGCGCCAGCCCGCGATCTTTGGAGAGTGAAAGCCGATCCAGCGCAAGTCAACCAGGTCTTGATGAACCTGGCCGCAAACGCACGCGACGCCATGCCACAAGGTGGGAAGATCAAGATTGAAACGGCCAACGTCGCGGTCGACGAAGCGTATGTGCAAAGGCGCTCGATGGTCCCACTAGGTCATTATGTGGTGCTCTCGGTAAGCGATTCCGGCCAAGGCATCGCGCCAGAGCACCTCGCCCATATCTTCGAGCCTTTCTATACCACCAAAGCCGCGGGCAAGGGCACCGGGCTGGGATTGGCCACCGTGTACGGTATTGTCAAACAAAGCGGGGGATACATCTGGGTCTACAGCGAGCCTGGCATGGGCACCACGTTCAAAGTTTATCTTCCGCAAGTGAACGCGGCCAACGTGGAGCATGCCAGGATCGCCGCTGCCGAGAGATCCCCGCATGGTTGCGAGACTCTGCTGCTGGTGGAAGACGAGCCCGCGCTGCGCGATTCCGAACGCGAGTTTCTGGTCCGTCACGGATACGTTGTGCTGGATGCGCAAGATGGCGAAGATGCACTTCGCGTTTCGCGTGGACACTCCGGCCCCATCCACATCATGGTGAGCGATGTAGTGATGCCTAAATTGGGTGGGCCGGCGCTCGCCAAGCAGCTCGCGGAGGAACGCCCGCAAATGGCCGTACTTTACGTTTCCGGTTATGCGGAGAGCACCGTTCTTGCCCACGGCCAGGTTGACTTAAAAAATAACTTCCTGCAAAAACCATTTTCCCTGCGTGCCCTCGGGCGCAAAGTTCGTGGAGTCATCGACGCGAACGCTCCGATTGCGTCCGCCACCGGCGCGAGTTAAGTAACAGCCACGATTCCGCGGAATGGCAGGTGCGCACGGCTTTCAGCTTCGCGACTGGAACTCGAACGCGAGAAAGTCCTTGTCCGTCTCCAAGATCGCGCACTCCAGGTCGAATTTGTTCCACGTCCCTTATAATGAGTGACTGGAAAATGCATGAGTCTTCGCCCCGCCACTCCAATTCACACCTCACATTTTCGTTCGCCGACTTCATCCGCTAAAACTTTCCGGGGTTCCTCAATCCTGCTCATCGTTCTTCTCTGGCTCTCCACTTACATTGCCGGAATGTTTACTCCCGCCCTGCTCGATGACGCCGACACAGTGCACGCCGAAGCGGCCCGCGAGATGGTTTTGACCCACGACCGGGTGACACTCCACATTAACGACGGAATCCGCTACCTTGAAAAAGCTCCGTTGATGTACTGGGGCGTCGCGGCAAGTTATCGCGTCTTCGGTGTCGCCGACTGGAGCACCCGACTCCCGCTCATGTTGGGAATCCTCGCTCTGCTGTTCGCAATCTACGTGCTCGGCGCGCACAGTTTCGGCGAGCGCGGCGGCCTGCTCTCCGCTATGGTGTTGGGTACATCGCTCGGACCCTACCTGTTCACACGATTCCTGATCCCCGACACTCTCGTCGGACTTTGGCTCGCGTTGACGTTTCTGTTCTTCCAGCGTTCCCTCGATGAAGACCCGCCTTCACGCTGGACCTGCTGGGGACTCGCCATCAGTTGCGCCTTGAATGTTCTGACCAAAGGTCTGATCGGGTTAGTTTTCCCCATTGCCGCGATCGGGCTCTACCTGATTTTCACCGGCAACCTCAAGCATCTTCTGCGACTCCGTCCACTTTCCAGCACACTCGTCTTTCTTGTCGTTGCCGCCCCTTGGCATATTCTTGCGGCCATCCGAAATCCCGATCAAGGTCCGGTCCGCGGCTTCCTCTGGTTCTATTTCGTCAATGAGCATTTTCTCCGGTATCTGAACAGGCGGGTTCCCCGCGACTACGATACGGTTCCATTCTTGATCTTCTGGGGACTGATGTTGCTTTGGCTTGTGCCCTGGGTCGCATTTCTTCCGCAGGCGTTGCAGGATATTCCGCTACGCCTTCGCGATTGGCGAAGCGCGCTCGACCGTCGTCAGCGCGCGAATTTGCTGGTTTTTCTCTGGGCCGCAGTTGTCCTGCTATTCTTCAGCTTTTCTACGCGCCAGGAATACTATACGGTCCCCGCGATTCCTGGCCTGGCCCTCCTGGTGGGCGGTTGGCTGGATTTAGAAGAGACTGCGCCCGCCGACAGCCGTCAGCGCCGCGCTGGAAGAATTTCGTCGCTCGTGCTGTTTGTATTCGGAGTTCTCATCTTCGCCGTCGGAGTATTTGTTCTTTCGCAATCAAAAGCGCCCGCCGCTGGCAGCGACTTGGCCGACCTGCTGAAGAAAAATCCGCAGGATTACGCCATGTCGTTCGGCCACTTTCTGGATCTAACGCCGCAAGCCATGGGCGCCTTTCAGCGTCCCCTGCTGGGTTTTTCGCTGGCTTTTCTTGCAGGAACTGGCTTGAACTATCTCTTTCGCCGCCGCGGCAACATTTTCGCGGGAAATGCCGCGTTGGCGTTGATGATGGTGGTCGTGCTCGGGTGTGTGCATTTTGCCTTCGTAACTTTTTCGCCGATTTTGTCCTCGCAAAAACTCGCGGTTGCGCTGCACCAGCAATACCATCCGGGAGACATCGTGGTTGTCGATGGATTATATGAAAATGCTTCCAGTCTAAATTTCTATGCGGGCATTCCCCTGCGCAGCCTGCATCGTCCCACCGGAAATATGTGGTATGGCGCTCAGTTCCCCGACGCACACCGGGTTTGGGAGACGCAGGCTTCATTCGACCAGCTATGGTCTGGCGCAGACCGAATTTTCTTGTGGACCGATCAGGAGGATCCGCGCGAACTGCACGGCGCGACGCGTTACGTAATCGCCCACAGCGGTGGTAAATCGATCCTGAGCAATCGCCAGGAGCCATGAACCGAGCGTGAACCGTTCTCGCCCCCAGCGCCATCTTGAATGGCGGGTATACTCTAATCGCGCCGTCGCGGTGTTGCGATTACATGAATCGTCTTCAGTCATGGGTCTTTCTGGCTTTGTTATGTTTCCTAACCTTACCGCTCTTCGCCCAGAACCTCGCGCTTCAGGGCCGCGTCTCTGACCCTCAAGGCAACGCCTTGCCGAAAGCCAGCGTCCAGCTTCTTAATCAGGACGCGATCGTAGACCAGGCTACGACCGACTTCGAAGGAAAATTTCATCTAAAAGCCGAATCTCCGGGCGACTACACCATCAAAGTCGACGCTCCCAGTTTCCGCACCGTGGTGCAACCAGTCACACTGATTGCGGCCGGCAACTCTATCGAGATCCGCATGACCCAACTCTCGTCACGCGTCGACAACATCACCGTCACGGCTGACATAAACGAGACCGACGTCCTCTCGCCCGATCCGGCGGAGAAGGTTTTCGTTCGCCAGGATCTGCTTGACGCTAACCCCGGACGTCCCGGTGCGCCCGTCTCCATTCCCGGATATCCCATCGAAACCGCCTCCAGTGGGATCAAGGCGCCGCAGTATTTTGCACCTGGAGTCGCGGGCGACCACGGCGAGCCGATCGCGCAGTTCATCGCAGTGGGCGGTTATTTGGTGCCGAACAATCTTTCCGCCAACGCCCACGGCAACGGATACGCCGACCCCAACATCTTTGTTCCAGAAGTCATCGAAAGCGTCCAGGTCGATGGTGGCGCTTTCAATGTCCGCGAAGGGAATCATTCCGTCAATCTCGCCGCGACCTACGGACTACGCTCGCGCCTCGATCCCTTTCTCACCGTGACGGGAGACTATCGCGATCTTGACGCCGTTCTCGGTCTAAGCCCGAGCCCCGATTCATGGATTGCCTTTGAAGCTTCATATGGGAACGGATTTCTCGATCGCCTGGAGCATCGCCAACAATACAAGTTCAACGGGGAACGGACCTTTCACGGCGGCCCCCATCGCCTGACCTTGCTGGGCATTGGCTACTACGGCCGCAGTTATGTACCCGGACTCGTTCCCCTTTTCGCTCCGAACGCCGGCGACGAGAATATTTCGGACATGGGCGACACCATCGATCCGCGACAGAAAGATCAGACCCATACGGCAATCGTTGCCATCAACGACGTTCTGGCGGCTCACCGGAAAGCAGCAGTTGCAACTCTCGGGCTTCTTCCGCACTTACAATCTCGCGCTCTACTCGAATTTTGGGCAAGGACTGATCCGTCAAAGCGAGTTCCGCACCGTCGCCGGAGGCAGCGCCAACTACCTCAACCATCTGGCTGAATATTTCTCTGTGCTGGGCGGACTCGACTACGAGCGCGAAGCGCCCCGCCGCGACGATCTGGACCACTACGGATTCTTTAATCTCAACGATCCCGCATACTATGGTTCGTTCACGCCGGTCACGGCAAACAACCTCACCATCGGCTCGTTGACACCGTACCTCGCCGCTGAGGGCGCGCTCACCCGCTTCTTCCGTTACTACCTGGGCTGGCGCCGCGATGAAATCGATTTCACCAACGACGATCTGTTGCACTCGGAAAACTCTTTTCAGAAATGGGTCGGAGTGAACTCGCCCAAGGCGACGGTGACATTTCTACCGAAAGAATCCTGGTACGTTCCTCTGATCGCGCTCAGCTTTGGCGAGGCTTTCTACACTGACGATCCACGCATTGGCACCGGTTCCACGCCCGGAACTCCAGTGAGTACGGCGCATTCGTATCAACTGGTCGCCAGCAAGACACTTCATCATACCGACGCGAAAATCACTCTGGGTCATGTCACGACCAGCGCCACCTTCGCGAAAATCGATCCTGACACTGGACTGCAGTTTGACGAAGGCCCCGGACGCCTGCGCTTCATGACCATCGCGGTTCGTCATACCTTTTCGCAAGCTTCGCTGCTGGCAACATTCTCCAAAGCCGATGCCCGCGATCTCTCCACTGGAGATCCCACACCCGAGGCGCCGCGCACCCTCCTCGACCTTCTCGGCGCAATTCAAAAACTCCCTTTGCGATTGCAAGCTCGTGGAGAATTCGAATATGTGGGAACGAAGCCCCTCGGCACCGGATGTCTGCCCATTCTTACCAACGAGTGTACTGGCGGACCGGTGAAGGAATTTCGCGCGGCTCTGCTTCGCCCCTTTCTGCATGGTCGTATGGATGGCGGGGTGAACCTGCTCGTCGCTCGCGGCTACAGCGGGCAGACTACCGAAAACTTCTATCCATCAGACATTCAGGAAGTTGTCGGCGTCCGCATCCCATCGTACGCCAGCGTATTCATCACTTACCGCTTCGGCCACTCCGCGCCCTAGCCGTTTCTGCGGAGTCGCGCCAGCTTTCCACGCCGCAACCGGAAACTCTCGCCGCGCCAGAGAATGGTGTGTCCTGCAAAACTTGCAATCCACACAAAGAAAGCCACCAGGTCCCGCAGTGGAACAAGATAAAGAAAAGGAATAAGCTGGCGATCCTGCAATACGGCTGAGCCAACTTCGAGCGACATTGCAGCTCTAAATGCTACGGTGATTGCAAACAGCCCCCAGGCCCACAGCGCCCCCCGCGAAATCAGCAGTCCCAAGAGCGCCCACGGCAACCCAAACGTGAATCCGAGTCCAACGTACCCCCAAAAGCGCGAGTCGCGAATCGTACGTGCCCAGCGCAACTGGTGCCCAAGGAATTCCACCGCGGAGTAGCGCGGCAAAAAAGTTGCCACCACTACATCCGACAACTCGATTTCCAATCCTTTTGCCGCCAGCCGATTTCCCAACTGGTAATCGTCCGCCAGATAGTCTGCCAACGCTTCAAATCCCCCAACGCTCTCCAGATCGCGCCGCCGGAACGCCAGCGTCGATCCCAACCCAAACTTAATCCCTTCCAGCATCCGCGCTACCAGCACGCCCGCACAAAAATCTGTACTAATACCCAGCGACTCGAGCTTCGATCCCAGCATCGAATTCGCCATCCCCCGATATAAGCAGGTCACCAGGCCAATCTCGGGGCGGGAAAGTGGCGCCACGACCCGTCGCAAATAGTCGCTCTCCACTCGAATATCGCTGTCGCTGACTACCAGCTGCTCATGCCGCGCCTGGCGTACCATCTGTGCCAGGTTGCTGACTTTCGTATTCGCGCCCAGGTCCTCTGAGCAGAAGATCAGTCGAATCTGGCGTTGTGGGAACTCTTTTTTCAGCTTCTCTACAGCTTCAATCGCCGGATCCTCCGGATCGCTCACTCCAAACAGAATTTCGTATTCCCCGTACTCTTGCGCACAATGGCTGCGGAAACTCTCAAGCATCTCCGGATCGATACCCTTAAGAGGCTTCAAAATTGATACGGGAAAGTTCGCAGCGAGGCCGGAGGGAGCATCCCGGACAACCGGCCGGCAATCACGCCGAAACCGCGACGCGCTCCACCAGCAGAGAATATAGTAAGCAATGCTGCAACACGTTGCCGCCGCGCACAGCAGCTGTAGGGCTCTGATCATGCAATCTAAGAGGATACCCTACGCCGTCATAATTTCGATTTGTCGAAGGATTGAGCAATGAAAGATTGAGCAATGAAGGATTGCACCTGAAACATGCCATCGCCGAAACGAGGGAGTTCCCCGCAATGTTTTCCCGAGTACCAAGCCGGGTGGCGCGGTCGCGCGCACAACATGATCGATTGCAAGACAACAAAATTCGGGCCGCTGGTCAATGCACACCTTATCGGAACTTGATCCACAAAGCCAAGATTGTCAACAAGGCCATTACAATCGTTCCCAATGTGTACATGTGCCGATCAAACCAGCTTTTGTTACTGGCTGGAGCGCCCAGCTGAGTCAAGAAATCTGGCCCGGCAGCGCTCGTCGGTCCATCACTCGAGTGCCGCATCTGTTCGCAATCCACGCAAAAGGTTCGCCCCTCGGACACCGGAAACCCGCAAGCCTGGCATGTTCGGACCTTGGCGAGCCTCTCCGAGTCGCTTCCTGTGGTCGATTGCGCCGCGGATTCCTCCACCGGGTGAACCTGCACAGGCTCAGCAATCCCCAAAGCCTCGGGTGCGGAAGCGGTGTTCTCACGCGCGATCTCCTCGCTCTTCACCACAATCTCCGCGAATGCCCGTTTCGCCGCGTCGGCATGCTCCAGCGCCGTCAATACCATGTCCGCCAGGCGCGTCAATGCCGTAACGTCCCTCGCTTCGAAGGCGTGTGTCCGGTCCGCCAGCAGCTCGAACACGCCAATCACCGAGTCTTCCTGCACGAGCGGCATTACCATCGCCGACAGAATCCCCAGCGCACGGCAACTTTCCCGATTTACTCGCAGGTCTCGTTCCGCATCGTCGCACTGCAAAACTTTCTTTAGCCGGACACTTTCCCCGGTCAGCCCCGCCTGCATTTGCAGTTCGCTGCCAACCTCCGGAGCCGAGGGTCCCGCGCTCGCCCGGCAAACCATCTCGCCCGCGTCCAGCAATGCAATCGCCGCCCCTGACGCGCCAGTGACGAACTGTGCCCGCTCCGTCAGCAGTTGCAGGGCCGCTTCCAGATCGCGTGTCGCGATCGCTGCCAATGATTTGCTATCGTCGTCCGCCGGAAAATGCAGTGGCTCTTTTTCTGCACGTGCTTCCCCTTCCGGCAAACGCGCCGTCGTCGCAGCGGCTGCCGTGCCCGACGCGTTCTGATCGAAGATGGGATATCGTTCCATGAGGATGCTACGTGCCTAGACTATGGTGTGAGTTTCACTCGCGATGCCCCCGGTGTCAAGAGAAGCCTCGCAACGAAGGTTCTACCCCTGAAGTTCCACCCCGGTTCACCGAGACCGCGGCTTCACAGTCCTATTCCATATGGATTGCTCACGCTCCTTCGCTCACTTCTTCGGCGGCAGATACTTCTTCTCCACCGAAGCGACCACTACATAGTTCGGATCAACCATTTCATTCAGATGGATCTTCGCCACTTTTGACAACAATTCGTAGGCATCAAACTCCGACAACCCGTACTCTTCATGGATCCAACCCACCAACTCCGTGAACGCGATGCGCACACAATCGTCCAACGGACGGTAAGCGCCCACCGTCATAATCGCATCGTCATTTTCGAAGCGCGGCCAGCCAATCTTCTTTCCTTTGATCACGTTTACTTGCACCCGGGCGTGCAGAGGAACTTCAATCGCCGTCCCCGCCACCTCGCCGTCTCCCATCGCCGCATGACCATCGCCCAAATAGAGCAGCGCGCCGGGCACATTCACCGGAAAATAAACTGTGTTGCCCGCGCTCGCCTCCGGAGAATCCATGTTCCCGCCAAATTCCGCCGGTACAACCGAGCTCCGCACTTCGCCGTTCGCTGGAGCCACTCCGATACACCCAAAGAATGGATGCAGTGGAATCTTCACCGAAAATTTCGAATCGAGCGCCTGGAACGTTGCTGTGTTGGTGGCGTGATCGATCGGATAAAACCAGATCTTCTCCGGCAATGCCGGTCCCAGCATCGGTGTGTAATTCGTGGAATTGATCGCGCCAAACCCCGCCGCAAACGCTCCAATTCCCTGATTGCCGTCCACCTGCAAGTCCAGAATCTTCACCGCGAGCATGTCCCCCGGTTGTGCACCCTCCACATAAAACGGCCCGGTCAGCGGGTTGTCTCCCTTAATCATGCTAAGCGTGTCGCCCGGCTTCTGGATCGCATTGCCAAAACAATCCAAA
This sequence comes from Terriglobales bacterium, assembly GCA_963700175.1. Taxonomy (GTDB): domain Bacteria; phylum Acidobacteriota; class Terriglobia; order Terriglobales; family Acidobacteriaceae; genus DASVWZ01. Next base: position 363,185 of record CAVOWN010000015.1, on the reverse strand, counting down.
GTATTGGTATCGAGCACATCGCCTGGTCGCAGCCGTGCCACCGCCTGCGCCGGACCATAGACATATTTCACATCGCGAATGGTCGCGTGGTACTTGATCACGTTCTGCGCGGAAGACAGGCTTGCCAATTCCAGCAAGACCCAAATGCCCAACTTGCTCATGATATCTCCCCAGATCTAGATTATCTTCACGTCCACGGGGTCGGCTCACCCGCTCACCCCACCTGGCTCAACCACATCCAGCCCACTAGCAAAGTGGTCGCCGTAATCGGAGCACCGACTTTGAAGTAATCCCAGAATCCGATTTCCAGCTCTGGCTTCGCTGTCTCCACCACAATAATGTTGGCCACACTGCCCGTGATCGTCAGATTTCCCGCCAGCGTGGAAGCCATGGCCAAGGCCAGCCACGCCTGGTGCGGATCGTGAAATCCCGGCACCAGCGATTTCAAAAGCATCACGGCCGGAAGGTTGCTCACTAAATTGCTCAATAGGGCTACGACGACCGTAAACGCGCCCAAGCGCTGCAAATTCCAATGCTCTGCAGCCCGCAGGATCTCGCCGACGATCCCCGCGTTCTCCGCCCCTCCCACAATCAGAAAAAGTCCGATGAAAAAGACCAGGAGCCCCCAATCCACCTGCTGGTACATCTGTTTCGGATCGAGCGTCCGCGTTATCAAGAGTACGGCTGCCCCCAAGGCTGCCATCATCGCCGGAGGCACGCCTGCAAAGAATCCGACTACAACTGCGGACACGACGATCAGCGGTTTCGTCAATTTCGACAGATCCAATTCCGGCAGCGGAATCGAATCCTCTCCCTCGTCATTCAGTTTCGGTGAGCGCATGTGGACCCAATGAAGGATCGCCCAATCCAGAAAGAGTCCGGCCACCGCGACCGGTCCCAGATGAAACAAGAAATCGCGGTAGGCAATTCCCGAGGACGACCCGATCAGCATATTCTGGGGATTCCCCGTGATGGTGGCGACGCTCCCAATATTAGAGGCCGTCGCCACCGCCAACAAATAAGGCAGAGGCGCCAGCCGCATCCGCCGCGCAATCGTCAACACGAAGGGCACCATCACCAGGCAAACAATATCGTTCACGAAGAACGCCGACAGAAACCCGCAAGTGAAAATCACCGCCGGCAGCAGATACCCCGGCTTAAGTCGGCGCAGAACATTCTCTGCGTTCCACTCGAAGAAACCCACCAAATGCAGGTTCCCCACGATCAACATCATCGAGAACAGCAACACTACTGTAGAGAAGTCGATAAAGCGCAGCGCATCCCTTGCCGGCACGATACGAAATGCAATCATCGCTACTGCCCCGATAATCGCGGCACCCGGTCGGTCAACTTTTAATCCAGGGAATTTGCCAATCGAGAAGACCAGATAACTGGCCAGAAAGATTACATACGCGGTTGCCAGTTCAGCATCCGGGACCGCCAATGCGGGGATGACAGACATGCCAAGTCAGAATATCAGCCGGCGGAAGCGGAATCCAAAACGCCCGGAAACGAAGACAGAACGATTCTTGCGAGCGAGTCCTCCGGTGCGGTGACGACGCTTGGGTTATTTCAGATGCACCGCTGCTTCCGTCTGTTTTGGCGCGACCGAGCCGGATTTTGGCAGCTTTACCTTCGTGATTCCGTATTTCGGCTTCACTTCGTGGCAGCCGGGCTCGCACCAAGTTCCTCCGGCGGCGCTTTCGGGGGTAGGCATGGGGGAGTTCACGGCGAAGTCGCGGTCGGCTTCCAGTTCGCGCTCGACATCGGCGATCAATTTGTCATTTTCTTGTTTGGTCAGCCACTTCTTCACATTCACCAGATAGTTTTCAAAGCGGGCAATAGGATCCCGCTTGCGCCAATATTCGAACAGCGGCTTGGGGACGTACTCGGCCGCATCGTGAATGGCATGACCCTTCATGCGCATCATCTTGGCTTCAATCAGCGTGGGACCTTCACCACGACGGGCGCGCTCGCAGGCTTCGTGAGCCGCGTCGTAAATTTGGCATGCGTCGGTGCCATCGATGATTACTCCGGGAATTCCGTAAGCAATGGCTCGCTCGGCAAGGTCTTTCACCCGGAATTGCATGTCGGCGGGCGTGGAGTATCCCCAGAGATTGTTCTCGACGAAAAGCACAAGGCCGAGGTTCTGCACGGCGGCGAAGTTGATGCCTTCGTAGGTGACACCGGTGGATTGGCCGCCATCGCCGATATAGGTCATGACGGCGATGTTGCGGCCCTGCAAGCGCGCACCGAGTGCGACTCCTGCAAGCACGGGAATCAGATCGCCTAGAGTTGAGATGGGAGCGACGACATTCTTGTCCTTTATATCTCCAAAGTGCGACGACGCGTCGCGGCCCTTGGTGGGCGATCCGGCCTTCGCCATGTATTGCATCATGATGTCGCGGGCGGAGAAGCCTCGGACCAGAAGCGATCCCTGGTTACGGATCATGGGGCCGAGCCACTCGTCTTTACGTAGGGCGTAGGCGGAAGCGCAGGAACAGGCCTCCTGACCGAGACCGAAATAAACTCCACCGACGACTTTGCCCTGTTTATAGAGATTTTCGAGGGCGCTCTCCATACGGCGGTTGAGTAGCATCCAGCGATAGATTTCGATGTGCTGCTTCTTATCGAGATATTTCGATTCGCGGATGGGCGGGACGGGTGCGCTGAGATCGCCTGCGATTTCGTAGCGGACGGAGTCTCCGGTGCGGACCTGGCGCAGAGTGAAGCTGGGCTTTTCAAGTCGAAAGTCGGGGATGGAGTAGGTGCGCAGGGCGGTATTGGCGGACGGCGCGGGAGAACGGCTTACATCGCGTCCGTTGGGAGGTTGTGCAGCCTTGAGCTTCTTGATCTCTTTCTTTGCCATGATTGAATTGGTCGGTCTTTGAAGATGCTAACCCGGATGGTGGAGTTGCGACAAACTTTGCAGATTTCTCGCTACTCTCGGTTGACCCTTCGACTCCGCTCAAGGCAAGCTCCTTCGACTCCGCTGAGGCTCCCGAGGCGGCCGTCCCTTCGCGATTATGCCAGGAAGGTGTCTTCTTCTTGGTGGAGTTGTCGAAACTCGACGGGCACTTGCAGCGGGACGCCGACGGTGTTGCCTAGGAGATCATCCAAGGTTTCCAGCCAGAGCATTTGGCTGCTGAAGACTGATCCGAAATGGCGGGAGATGCTGTGGGCGACGTCTTGCAGAGGGATTGGTTTGCCCAATTCTTTTTCCATGCTGGTGACAGGCTTTGCCGTGATGCCGCAAGGGATGATCAAGTTAAAGAAACTGAGGTTGGTGTTCACGTTTAGAGCGAAGCCGTGGGAGGTGACGGCACGGGAGATGTGGACTCCGAAGGCGGCGATCTTGGCCTCGGGTTCCGTTTCTGTCCAAACGCCGGTGAGGCCCTTGATTCGCTTGGTGGGAATTTTGAAGTCGGCGCAGGTTCGGATGAGAACTTCTTCGAGGCGGCGAAGGTATTCGACTGCTCCGACGGTCCTGCGATTTTCCTCGGATGAGGAGAGAGCACGCAGATCGAAGATCGGATAGCCCACCAGTTGACCGGGGCCGTGGAAGGTCACGTCACCTCCGCGGTCGGATTCGAAGACTTCGACCCCGCGTTGCTCGAGCAGGTCGGGCGAAGCCAGGATGTTCGCGGCTTTCGCGTTGCGTCCGAGGGTGATGACCGGGGTGTGCTCGAGCAGAAGGAGGACGTCGCTGATGTGGTTGGCTTTGCGGAGATCGACGAGCCTTTTTTGCAGGGCAAGGCCGGTCGAGTAGTCGAGGGGGCCGAGTTGGAGAACGGAGATCATTGAGTCGTTGGATAATTTGTAATTGGGAATCGAAAAGCGACTCGCGCTTCGATCCAATTACCCAATTTCCCGATTTCACAGTCTGCAATTCCTAGGCGTTGATGGCCATGCCGAAGACGGCGTTGGAGGCGTCGAACTTGGGTTCGACTAGTGAGCAGGAACCTCCACGTAGGCGGAATAAGTGTGAGGTTCCGGAACGGGTTGACCACTTTTTGCAATGCCTTCCAGGTGAAAAGCGATCGCTTCTCGCATCTGGCTCTCGACCTCTTCCCGCGTTGCTCCCGTCGCAATGCAGCCGCCCAGATCGGGCGAATACGCTGAATAACCGGTGCCAGTTTCTTCTATTACGATCAGATACTTCTTCATTTCTTTAGACCTGCCTGCTTCAGAATACTACTGAGTGTGCCCGGCCCCAAATCATCGTTACGCTTGCCCGGTACAGTGACCAGCCCGGGTTTTGTCGGATGCTTGTACTGGCGGTGGCTACCGCGAGTTCGATCCAGGTACCACCCGTCTTCATCCAACATTTTCAGAACAGCCCGCACCTTCATTCGTCAGCATTCCTAGGCGTTGATGGCCATCCCGAAGACGGCATTCGAGGCGTCGAGCATGGCCTCGGCCAGGGTGGGATGGGCGTGGATGGTCCAGGCCAAGTCCTCGGCGGTGGCTTCCATTTCCATGGCGGCGACGGCTTCGGCGATCAGTTCGGTGGCCTGCGGGCCGATGATATGCACGCCTAAAATCTCGCCGTAGTCCGCGTCGGAGACGATTTTGATGAAGCCGTCATGTTCGCCGACGATGGAGGCGCGGGAGTTGGCGGTGAATGGGAATTTTCCGATCTTCACGTTGTAGCCGGCCTCGCGGGCCTTGGTTTCGGTGAGACCGACGCTGCCAATTTCGGGATGACAATAGGTCGCGCCGGGAATGTGCTCGGGGTTGATCGCCTTGGCGGGCTTGCCGGCAATTTTGGTGACGGCTACGATGCCTTCCATGGCGCCGACGTGGGCGAGTTGCGGGGTTCCGAGCACGATGTCGCCGATGGCGTAGACGCCGGGCTCATCCGTCTGCATCCAGCTATCGACTTTGATGAATCCGCGGTCGGGTTTGATTTTGGTGCGTTCGAGGCCGATGTTTTCGGTGCGCGGCTTGCGTCCGATGGCGATCAGGATTTTCTCGGCTTCGACTTTCTGTTGCTTGCCGTCCACGGTGAAGGTGACAGCGACTCCAGCTTTGGTGTTTTCGACTTTGTCGACTTTCGCACCGGTATGGAAGTTGATGCCGCGCTTGCGATAGACGCGGGCGAGTTCTTTGGAGACTTCCTCGTCTTCGACGGGGACGAGGCGCGGCAGCATTTCGATAATGGTGATTTCGGAATCGAAGGAACGGAAAATGGACGCGAATTCCACGCCGACGGCTCCCGCGCCGACGATGATCAGCGATTTGGGGATTTCTTTCAGGCTGAGAATTTCGATATTGGTGAGAACCTTGGAATCGGCAGTGAGACCGGGGATCATGCGCGCCTCTGAGCCAGTAGAAATAATGACGTGCTTGGCTTTGAGGTGGCTGACTTTGCCGTCGGCCGTCTTTACCTCGACGGTATGAATGCCGCCCTGCGCCGGGCCAGTGAGTTGGCCATATCCCTTCACCGTCTCGACCTTGTTTTTGCGCATCAGGAAGTCGAGACCTTTGGTGTGCTTGGCGACGATCTTCGATTTGCGGTCTTGAATGGCAGCCCAGTTCAGCTTGCGGCTGTCGACGCCATCGATGCCAAATTCTTTCGCGTCTTTGAGGTGGTCCCAAATTTCGGCGTTGAAAAGGAGTGCCTTGGTAGGGATGCAGCCCACATGCAGACAGGTCCCGCCGAGGACGCTATCTTTCTCAATCAATGCGGTTTTAAGACCAAGTTGACCGGCGCGGATCGCGGCGGTGTATCCGGCGGGACCGCTGCCGATGATAGCAATGTCATAAATAATTTCAGCCAAAGTAATGTGCTCCCCAGAAAGGATAATGATGACTGCCTAAACTATTGATTCTACGACAGTGGATTAGGATTCGGGGAAGACCAACCGCTACACCACAGTGGACACAGGGCTTCACAGGGAAAAGCGCGGTGAGCAAAGCATATTACGGCTTGGAACTGGGGTTCGATGCGGTGCTAGACTGTGGGTAGCTGGAGGTGAACTTTTTATGCTTCTGGGGATGTTCTTCTTTTTGCCGATCTTCGGTTTTGGGTTTCTGTTTTATTTCCTGCCTGCGATTCTTGCCTTCGCGCGGAACAAGCGCGACACTACTTCGATCCTGCTGCTCAACCTGTTCCTGGGTTGGACGTTTGTGGGTTGGGTAATTGCGCTGGTTTGGGCACTTAAGCAGGATGTTCCGGCGATTGCGCGGTAGTGGGGTGTTGAGTTGGCGCCGGGAAAAGCAGCTCCCCTTGGGCTTCGATCAGCGCAGGCCCTCCATTTCGCGATGATAGGTCGTTAAATTATGCAGTAATCCTGCGCGAGGGGGGACGCTCGCGCCTACATCGGATTGCCCGATTACCCTAACAACTTGGCAGCATCCTTGGCGAAATAGGTCAGGATGATACTGGCTCCGGCGCGGCGGATGGAGATCAATGATTCCATCATGACGCGGTCGTGGTCGATCCAGTTATTGCGGGCTGCCGCCTCGATCATGGCGAACTCGCCGGAGACTTGATAAGCGGCGAGCGGCAGGTCAAAGCGGTCGCGAGCCGCAGCTATCACATCCAGATATGGCATGGCAGGTTTCACCATGATCATGTCCGCGCCTTCTTCGATGTCGAGTTCGATCTCGCGCATGGCCTCGCGAATATTCGCCCCGTCCATCTGATAGGAGCGGCGGTCTCCGAACTGCGGCGTGGAGTCGGCGGCTTCGCGGAAGGGCCCATAGAAGCCGGAGGCGAACTTGGCCGCATAAGAGAGGATGGGCGTATTGATGAAACCGGCGTCGTCGAGTCCCTTGCGGATAGCGGCAACGCGGCCGTCCATCATGTCCGACGGCGCGATGACATCGACTCCAGCTCGCGCCAGTGAGACTGAGGTACGGGCCAGGAGTTCGAGGCTGGCGTCGTTGACAATTTCAAAATCGGTTGCTGCGGCAGGCGGCTCAGCAACGGCTGCGCCCAGCGATTGAGCTTTCGCCGGTCGCACGATACCGCAATGGCCGTGTGACATGTATTCGCAGAGGCAGACATCTCCCATAACAAGAAGTTTAGGAATTCCGCGCTTGATGGCGCGGGTGGCCTGCTGCACGATGCCATCGTCGGCCCAGGCGCCGGTGGCAACTTCGTCTTTCTTGGTCGGCAATCCGAAAAGAATGATGGATGGGATTCCGAGGGAGTAGACGTTGCGAGCTTCCTTTACCGCCTGATCGACGGACAGGTTGAAGACTCCTGGCATGGAGCCAACTTCTTTGCGAATGCCCTCGCCGGGGCACACGAACATGGGATAGACGAAAGCGCCCGGAGTAAGTTGCGTTTCGCGGACCAGAGAGCGGATCTGCTCATTTTGACGAAGGCGGCGAAGGCGTGTGATGGGGAATGCCATAAGATTTTGCCGGGTACAGGCCCTTCCTAAAAGGCGATTTTAGCAGAGCGGGTCACTCGACTCCGCTTGGGGCTGACAACTCTTACTCATCATGGCATTGGGCGAAACTTCGTGGTGTGATCTGGGTCACAGGCGAGCTTGAGGGAAGGCTTCACCACAGAGGGCACAGGGTTCACAGGGAAAATCGTTGGATCGAAAATGTCGGGCTTGCCCTCTGCGATAATAGCGACGATGCCTTCCAGCCTGCTCTCCCATACCAGCGCCCGTGTGCTGGAATCTGAATCGCTGCTTGAGCTATTGCGCGGATATACGCAATCGGCATTGGGGCAGGACCGCGTCGGCACACTTGCGCCTTCGACCGACCGCGTGTGGATCGAGAATCAACATGCGTTGACGTCGGAAATCCGCGAGTTTCGGCGAGTGGGTGGGCGGTTCGACTTTTCCGGTCTCGAGGACGTAACGGGCTTGGTGGAGAAGTCGAGCATCTCCGGGGCAGCGTTGGAGACTACCGAGATTCGCGATGTGATTGCGCTAGTTGATCGAGCGGCGGAGTGGCGGCAGATTGTGGCAAGTCCTCCGGCGGCGATGCGGAGCGAGTGGTCGACGGTCCGGCAGTTGTCGGCGGGAGTGGTGGATTTTACCGAGTTTCTGCGGGGCTTCCGCAACAAGATTCTGCCGGATGGGACTTTGGATGATCGCGCTTCACCGGCACTAGCGCGCGTACGCCGGGAGATGGAAAGGCAGCGGCGGCAGATCCAGGAGTCGCTGCGCGGCTACTTGCGGCGGCTGTCAGAAGGCGGGACGGTGCAGGACGAACTGGTCACGATCCGTGGCGAGCGATTTGTGATTCCGGTAAAGGTGGAGCAGAAGCGCCGGGTGCAGGGCGTGGTCCACGGGGCGAGTTCGAGCGGGCAAACCGTTTTCATCGAGCCGCTGGAGACAATCGAGCAGAACAACGAGTTAGTGCGCCTGCTCGAAGAAGAACAGTCGGAAATTCACCGGATTCTGCTGGAGATGACACACCGTATCGGCGCGCAGGCGCGGGAAATTCTGGCGGCGGCCGATGTGTTAAGTGAACTGGAACTGCAATTTGCTAAGGCGCGGTTTGCGGAGGATTACAACTGCGTCGCGGTTGTGTTGAGCGAAGGTAGGCGAGGCGTGCTCGGTGCGGATGCTTCGACTTCGCTAAGGGCGGGGTCCCAAGGGCGTCCATCCCCACGTGAACCTATTATCTTGCGCAATGCGCGGCATCCTTTGCTGGAGCGGAATTTGAAGGGCAAAGGCGGGAAGATTATCCCCACTACCATTGAGCTCGACGGCGATGCGCGAGAGTTGGTGATTACGGGGCCGAATACGGGCGGCAAGACGGTCGCGCTGAAGACGATGGGGCTGCTGGCGCTTATGGGACAGTCGGGGGTTCCAGTGCCTGCCGACCGGGCTGAGTTGCCGATTTTCGATGCGGTGCTGGCCGATATCGGGGACTATCAGTCGATCGAGCAGAATCTTTCGACATTTTCGGCGCACGTAACGAATATTGATTTCATCTCGCGGACCGCGACACCGGATTCCCTGGTGCTGCTCGATGAGCTGGGCTCAGCGACCGATCCGGAGGAAGGCGCGGCTTTGGCGGTGGCGATTGCGGGGCACTTTCGCAGCATTGGCTGTGTAGCCATTATTTCGACCCACCATACTTCGCTCAAAATATACGGGACGAATACTGCCGGCGTAGTGAACGCTTCAGTCGGATTCAACGAAGTTACGTTGCAGCCGACTTATGAGTTGCGGATTGGTGTACCGGGCGCTTCGGCAGGCATCAATATTGCGCAGCGGTTGGGGCTGAATCCGTCGATCATTGAGGCGTCACGGGCGCGCCTGAGCTCGCAGGCACGGGACGTCAGCGAATTTCTAGATCGACTGCATGCCGATTTGCGCGAGGCCTCGGCTGAACGTTTGCGGTTGAAGCGGCGCGAAGAAGAGCTGCAGCGCGATAAAGATCGGTTGGCCTCCGAGGGGAAAAAAGAGCAACAGGCAAAAATTAAAGAGATGGAGAAAAAGCTGGACAGCCTATTGCGCGATTTCGAGTACCAGGCCCGCGAAGCGGTGAATGCGGTGCAAGACCGGGCGGCGGCACAGAAGCTCTCAAAAGACGCGGAGCGGCGGATTTCGAAGTTGCGACGGGAGTTTCGTGAGCAATTCGATTCGACCATCGTGGCGCATGCGACTGGAGCGGACCGTGGCGATCCGAATGCTCAGCCGCAGCTGGTGAAGCATGTGTCGGAGGGCGATACGGTCAAGTTGAAGTCGGTGGGGCGGCCTGCGCTGGTGGCTCGTCGCATCGATGAGAATCATTTCGAAGTGGAAATCGGCGCGATGAAGATGAAGATTGCGCGGGATGATATTGCGGAGGTGCTGGCCCGGGCGGCGGAGTCTCCGGTGAAAGCGGCGCGAGCACGGGGAATTTCGGTTTCACTTCGAGATGAAGACCACGCGGCGCCGTCGGAGATTAACGTGATCGGCTATACGGTCGATGATGCATCGCGCGAGGTTGAGAAGTTTGTCGATCACGCATTCCTCGCTGGACTGCCGCGAGTGCGCGTGGTACACGGCAGCGGCATGGGAATTTTGCGCAAAGCGCTGCGGCAACTTTTGCAGAAGCATCCCCACGTGGAGTCGGTTACCGAGCCTCCGCAAAATGAAGGCGGGGGTGGAGCGACGGTGGTGGAGTTGAGAGTTTAATTGTCAGCGGGCGTTCGAACGCGGTAAACTCGCGAGTTCCCAGGAGAAAATCATGAAAGCTTCTTCGTCGTTATTGTGCGTGCGGCTGGGTGTTGCTGCCCTGGCGCTGTTCATCGCCCTGCCGTCGTTTGCGCAGTATACCGATCTTGCGGCCATCAACGATCTGGGTGGCCCACAGGAATTCGCACGGCGGCGGTCGGACTTGGCGAAGCAACTGAAGACTGGATTCCTGATCCTGTTTGCGCGCGTGACTGAGCCGGAAGCGAACCACTATCGCGAAGACAACGATTTCTACTACTACACCGGCGTGGCCGACCCAGGCGCAATTATGGTGATGGATGTTGTCAAGGGCAACACCATGATTTTTGAGCCTGACCAGGGGGCCCGTGGCAAGCAGGTGCTAGGTGCAAACCTGCTGTCGCTCACGCCGGAGCAGCGAGAAAAATTAGGTTACAAAGCGGTACTTCCGCTCAGTCTTTTCGATCGCGGACTGGCCGGCGCACTCGGCAAAGAGAACGACCTGTGGCTGCGTCTCGGTTTTGCGGACAAAGCCGACGGCGCGCGATCCGAAACCGGCGGTGACTATTCGCTGGAGTACACCAATCCTTACGGCGATCCGACGCCGGGCGACCGGGCGGCAATCCAGAAACTCGCGTTACGATATCCGGCCGCACACCAGAAGGATGCCACTCCTTTTATCGACGAAATGCGGAATGTAAAGACTCCACAGGAGATCGCAGTTCTGCGGCGAAACGGAGCATTGAGCGCCGAAGGCATTAAACAAGGCATCGCACATGCGCGTCCGCCGATGTACGAATATGAGATTGAGGCGCAAGCCGACTACATTTTTCGCAAGAACGGTGCGCAGGGCTGGGCGTATCCGGCGATTGTGAGTTCCGGGGAGAACATTAACACCTGGCATTACTTCAACGACCGGCGACAGATCCAGCCGAACGAACTGGTGGTGTTCGACTTTGCGGCCGACCTCGATCATATGACCATGGACATCACGCGAACATTTAATATCAGCGGGAAATTCACCCCGGAACAGGCGAAATGGTACGCGGTGGACCTGGAATGTCAGAAAGCGGTGATTGCCTTGTTGAAGCCGGGCAACACGTATGATCAGGCGTCCGATGCGGGAAAGGCTGTCTTGGCGAAGTACGGCGAGGACAAGCAGTGGTACGGATTCCCCGGACACTTTGTGGGATTGGCCACGCATGATGTGATGCGAGTGACGGGACCCATCAAGGCCGGACAGGTAGTGACAGTCGAACCGATCGTTGAGTTCCCCGACAAGCAAATGCACTTTCGGATCGAAGACACAATTTTGATTACGGATACGGGAACGGAGATTCTGTCATCCGGCGTGCCGAAGGAAATGACAGATGTAGAGAAGTTGGTGGGGAGTGCGAAGTAGGCCGAGGTTCCGTCGGTTCGGACGACAAACGCGCGTTTACTCCGGCCGGGACGAGAGGGTAGGCGCCGTAACGGAGTTCGCCCACGGGTTGCGTCCTCCGAGGGCATTGTAGAAGCCCCAGCTGGCGAGAGCGAGAATACTCAGCGAGGCGAGGATTCCGTTCGCCGCATACCAATTTGAAGTGTCGGCGGTGAGCGGCAAATTCAACAGGACGTCGGCACAGAACATCCCCGCCGCGAGCGCTACCAAGCCGAAACGCACAACCACAACCACCGCTGTGGAATAGATTAGGAATTGAAGAACTGCCTCAACTTTCGGAAAATCGCTGCCGACCGTTTTCATGGAAGCAAATAGCAATACAAATGCGATGGCGGCAACCCATTCCCTGCGTAAGACGATTCGAAAGATCAAAAACACAAAGAAAAAGACCAGGGTTGACTGGATGGACAACGGGATGTGCATCAGCCAGGCAGCGAGCGCCGAGCGAACACCCATTAGATAATCCGTCGAATAGAGGCCGGGAGAATCGCCCAAGCGGGTCGTCAGGAGCTGGCGAACTTGATAGAGAAGCGTCCAGGTCAAGCCGAGCAACACACCGAAAAGGAGGTCGCGTCCGACCAAGGGATCGCGGAACTGCCCTATCAAAAGACGGCTCCAGGAAATTATTCCTTGCGGCCAATTTCGGCGCACATAGGGTTCAAGCGCCAGATACATCACCAACACCAGACCCGACAGAAACAAACTGGTGCTTATGGCGATAACAAAGGGCATGGTCAAAGCGAGCGTCGGCGCCAAATGCGCACGGCACAGCCATAAGAGCAACTGCAGAAAAAACACCACCGCAGCCAGCCGGAAAGCGCCGTCGCGGTCACCTTTGCCCTGGATGTAGTTGCGGCGAGCGAGCCAGCTTGAGCCAACCAGCACCAGCATGAAGATGGTCAAGAAGACGACTTGGGTGATTTTTTCGCCTGTAGTGGACTCCTCCGCTGTCATGCGGCTGGGCCTGGTCCAGGGGCCGATCAGGAGAAAAAAGTCTGGCTTGCCGCGCCATGATGCGGCTTCAATGCGCAATGGTCGATTGCTGCCGGGCCAGTTCCCTGTCCATGCCATTCGGGCATCCGAGGCTGCGAGCGAATTCCATTGCGGCGATGCTGGGGCGAACTGCGACTGGTCCAGCCCAGCGGCAGAAAATAGCGCCGTCCAGTCAACGGTTGACGCGGTAGGGATGGATTGATCTTCTTTCTGCGGCGGCATCGCTTGGAAAGACAGCAACCGCCCTTGCGTGTCCAGTTTGAGAGTAACCATACCAGACGTGATGGCCGGTGGATCGCTGATGCTAATGATGTCCGGCGTGAGCAGGAGATCGTGAAAGTCAGACCCGAGCATGTATTGCGGACTCTGACGATACCAGTAATAAAGAAGGGTCGGGCGGCCCGCGATAATCCGGTTCCAGTCGGGACGTGGTTTGTCGTTTTTGGGAACGTAGTTCAGGAACTCGTAGTCGTAGTCGAAGTGCCCATCGCGGTCCACTGGTTGATCGAGGTATCCGAGCTTCTGGACGATCTCACGGGACTTCTGATTGAGCACGTCCGGTGACTGCTCGAGGTGCATTTTCTCAAGACCGCTGGTGTGAATGTTGAGATAGGTCGCGAGCAGGAGTCCGATGATTGCAATAGCGAAGCATATGGCGGCGGAGCGAGGCGCAATTCCAGCGGCTTCGCCGGCGGCGGCGACCATTTGTGGAGATGGCGTTTCGCCAGCCGCCAGCGCGGCCGCCAGCGGATCTCCTCCGGGTAAAGCTGCGGCGACGCTCATTACGGCGTTGGGACGATTTGCGGGATCGGGTTCGAGGCAGCGCAAGATTACGCGCTCGACAGCGGGATCCATGTCCTTGACGACCGACGACGGACGGCTGGGAGCGGTGGTGCTGCGAGTGCGCACCAGTTCAGGCAAAGTTTCCGCGGCGAAGGCGCGCTTGCCGGTGAAAATTTCGTAAAGCACCAGGCCGAGCGCATAGATATCACTGCGCACGTTGACCTCTCTGCCCTCTAATTGCTCGGGAGCCATATACGCAGGCGTCCCGCTACGGACATCGCCACCTGCGATCTGGCCGACCAGTCCGGCTAGGCCGAAATCGGTGACTACGACCTGGCCGCGTCCGTCGAGCATGATGTTGGCGGGCTTGAGGTCGCGATGCAGAACTCCCTTGGCATGGGCGGCGGCCAGCCCGGCACAAAGTTGGCGTGCGATTTCAAGGGCTTTGTCGGACGGCAGGCGGCCAATGCGCCGGAGGAGCGATGCCAAATCTTCGCCGTCGACGTATTCCATAGTAAAGAAGGTGTTGCCATCGACTTCGCCGACGTCGTAAACACGGCAGACGTTGGGATGGGAAACTTTACGCGCGATCCTGACTTCGTTGCGGAAGCGCTCCAGCAATGCCTCCTCGCTAGTGGCTTGGTCAGGGAGAAATTTCAGTGCGACGGCCTGACCAAGCGTCAGATCGTCGGCGCGATAGACCTCTCCCATGCCGCCTCGGCCCAGAAGGGCGACGATGCGGTAGCGGCCGGCGAGCAAACGCCCGGGAAGGAATCGGCTCTCGTTCAAAAGGATGGCCGCGGAACTGGAAAGCTTGGACCCGGAAGAACCGGACGAAGGCTTCGGTGTGGATCGAGGCTTCCCGGCGGCAGCGAAGTCCATAGTGGCGAGGTCGTCGGAGGTCAGCGAGGCAGGGGACGTCAGCGATGCACCGCAGGATGAGCAGAAGCGTCCATTCGCGGGCGCGGGAGAGCCGCATGAAGCGCAGAAGGCCATGTTCCACAAATGTATCGTATTTCAGCTTTGCCCGGTAACCAGCGTAGCTAATGCTGAAACTTGGCGGCAGAGCCTAGAATTTGTTTACGGCGGATGTTGGGCAGAGTATTTCGCTGGCGTTTGTCAAAGACATGCAACCAGCGGCCCCTCGCCCACACTCCAAATAGTCACAGCAACTAATCTAAACGAGCAGGGTTCAAATGGAATCGCGGGCATGGTGTAGCTCGCGCGAATCCGGAGGGTAGGGAGATGCAGGCCTCAATTAAGTTTCGTAATCATGCAAGTTGCATAATTTTGTTAGGGATAGGGCTCATGTTTTCAGTAACTAGCCTGCCGGCGCGAGCTGCGCTGGGGGGCAATCTGAATTCCGTGGAGCAAGATAAAATCCAGATGAAAGCCACGGTCCAGGTAAGGCAATCCGATGCCTACGCCGTGCATGAAATCAAGGCACCGCATGGCACAGTTGTCCGCGAATATGTTTCGCCTGCGGGCACGGTTTTTGGCGTTGCGTGGCAGGGGCCGTTCATGCCAGACCTGCATCAGGTGCTGGGCAGCTATTTGCCGCAATATTCCGCGGCTGTACAAGAAGAACATGCAAAGCGACCGGGACGCCATCCGCTAAATATTAATCAGCCGGGTTTGGTCATCGAAACCAGTGGACACATGCGGGCCTACTACGGCCGAGTGTACGTGCCCGAATTGGTGCCGCAGTCAGTCAATGCAGGGGAGATACGGTAATGAAATCATTGGTGCGCAGTTTCTTGGGATTGGCGGTAGTAGCGACGTTGGGATTGCTGGTGGGTTGCGGCGGAGGCAGCAGTACGCCGTCGGGATTGCCGCTTTCCGTGTCACTGACAACAACCGCCACGACCCTTCAGGCAGGGCAATCGGCCGATCTGACGGCGACGGTTGCCAATGACAATAGCGGCGAAGGAGTGACCTGGTCGCTCTCGGGGCCAGGGACTCTCAGTAATGAAACCAACGCATCTGTAACTTACAACGCGCCCAATACGGTCACTGGGACGCAGACTCCGACGATTACCGCAACGTCGGTTGCGAACACCAGTGTCACGGGTAACGGGCAGATCACGGTTGTCTTTGGCATCTCTTTCTTAAGCACTTCCCAGACCATCAATGCGGGCACCGGAACAACGAATATCACCGCTAAGGTGGTTGGCGACTCAAGTGGAGCAGGTGTGAATTGGGGGCTGACTGGTCCGGGATCGCTTTCGAATAACACGGCTACCTCGGTAACTTACAATGCGCCCAGCTCGGTCACGACTAACGAGCTTGCATACGTTACCGCGACGGCTGGCGCTAATTCCGCGTCCACCAGTTCGGCACGAGTAGCGGTGCTGCCAGGTACAGCGGCAACGAACGTCCAGTACGTGACCGTAGACGGTGGAGTCGTTCCCATCTATCCCAACGGCGGATTCACCAGCGTAACGGTATGTACGCCGGGCAGCACGAGCAATTGCACGACCGTCGACGGAATTCTGGTTGACACGGGATCGGTGGGACTGAGGATCTTGGCGTCCTCCCTCAACGGACTGGCGCTGACTCCGTTTACATCCGGTAGCGGAACGTTGAACAATTGCGTCGCGTTTGTGGATGGCTCGTTTCTGTGGGGCCAAGTCGCCCCAGCGGACGTTCACCTGAACGGCCTGACAACCGGAACAGGTGAAGTAGCAAGTGGCTTGCCGGTCCAGGTGGTAGCCGATCCCACGAGCTTCGCAATACCCAGCACCTGCGATAACGGCGGGATCGACGAGGACAACCAGATTGGCTTGGGAGCTAACGGCATTATCGGTGTAGGCCCCGAGCCCACCGATTGTACGTTTGGCGGACAAAACTTCTGTACCGGTGCGCCACCCCAGGGCGATCCCTATTACTCATGCGCCGGTTCGAGCTGCGCGGCAGCGAGTGTGCCGACGAACCAGCAAGTGACCAGCCCCATCGTAGGATTCACCTCGACCGGCGACGACAACGGATTGGCCATTCTGTTCCAGCCCGTGACCGACGGAGAACCGACCGTGACGGGTACGATGATCTTTGGAATTGGGACACAGAACAACAATCCGCTGGGAACCGCAACCGTTTATACGATGAACTCGAGCGACGAGTTCACCACGAATTACAGCGGGCAGGTGCTTACGTCCAGCTTCATCGACAGCGGATCGAACGCTTACTTCTTTCCTGACTCGACGATTCCGGTTTGTTCGGATTTCACGAGTTTCTATTGCCCTACGAGTACCGACTGCCTCTGACGTGCGGTGAACGTGGGAGTAACGCAGGGCTCAGGCACCGTGTCCTTTAGCGTGGCTAATACGGATAGTCTATTCAACAATTCCAGCAATCCCGCATATGGAGACCTGGCTGGACCGAACGGCACTCCTGGATGCACGAACAATACGGGGGCATGCAGCTTCGATTGGGGATTGCCCTTCTTCTTCCGCGGCACACCGGTCTTCACTTCGATCGATGGGCAGGGCGTTCCGACAGGCCAGCCAGCCGCTCCCTGGTGGGCTTACTAAAGTTACGAAGGGTGTTTTCGGCCGGAGGCGGTTCGCTTCCGGCTTTTTTTCTTGGGGATCAGAGCCGGGGCTTTGGCCGATCGCGTGCATCTTAGCGTGGGTCGGAGACCATGGTATGTATGTGGGACTGCGAGAACCAGAAACCGCTTGACTGGCATTCCCTCAGCGGCTGAAAGCCGCGCACTATTTTCCTGTACCTACGGATGGGCTGAAGCCCATCCCTTTCAAAACCAACACTGGATGTTGTTAGCTCCTGAAACGCTGCTTCCTTCTTCTTGGAGCAACTCCCGCTCTGCCTTACACTGATCCGCATGAAGAACTTCGAATCCCTGACTGAGCGCGAGATTTTGGCATTGGCGATTTCGCTGGAAGAAGAAGACGAACGCGTCTATGCGGACTATGCCGAGGGCCTGCGGCAGGACTTTCCAGCGTCGGCTGCGGTATTCGATGGCATGCGGGTGATGGAATCCGGACACCGGCGTCGGCTGCTGGAGTTGTTCAAACAGAAATTCGGCGAACACGTGCCGCTGATTCGGCGCCAGGACGTTAAAGGATTTGTAGAGCGGAAACCAGTATGGCTGGCGACTCCGCTACGGCTGGAGGCGGTCCGCGCCCAGGCCAGCGCTAATGAAGTGGAGACACGGCGCTTTTATGAGAAATCGGCAGCCAAGTCGCAGGATGCCAGCATCCGGCAATTGTTGGACGATCTGGCGCAGGAAGAGCGGGTGCACGAAGACCGCGCACAGGAATTGAAGGAAGAAGAATTGCCGCCGGACGTGGCACATGACGAGGAAAAAGCGCGACGTTGACTATTCGTTTTGCAGATTGTGCAGCCCGGCTTGGCCGGGTTGATGGATGGATCGGTGTCAACGCTGGCACCGGTGTTTGCGGCGGCGTTTGCCACGCATAAGAGCTGGGATGCATTCCTGGTAGGGCTGGCGGCGTCGATTGGAGCCGGAATCAGCATGGGATTCGCCGAGGCTCTATCGGACGATGGAAGTTTGACTGGGCGAGGACATCCGTGGGTACGCGGCTTGATTTGTGGGGCCATGACGGCGTTGGGCGGCATTGGACACACGCTGCCATTTCTGATTCCGGGATTTCAGGCTGCACTGGTGGTCGCGGCCATCGTGGTGGTAGTGGAACTGGGAGTCATCACGTGGATTCGGCATCGTTACATGGACACGCCGACTCTTTCGGCGGCCATGCAGGTGGCATTGGGCGGTGCGCTGGTCTTTGCGACTGGAGTTTTGATCGGAAATTCGTAAAGTGGGTTTTCTACGCGGTCGCTCGTTTGGCGCGAGTGCGGGGACGCGTTGTGCCTGCGACTTCTACTCGATTTCTTCCCGACTGCTTTGCACGATAGAGCGCCTTATCGGCGGCCTCGATCACCTGCGCAATGTCCTGAGTTTTGGGATGCGGCTCAGAGACCCCGATGCTCACGGTCACGGAGAATTCTCCGTCGACCTGTGGGGCTGACGCGAGATGCTTCTTGCGGCCCATGGTCGACTTTTTGTCGCGACGATCAGTGTTTGGGCGAGGCAGTGTGCGACGCTCCGGCTGGTCGCGTACTCGGAATCGCGAATCCGCGATAGCTCGTCGTAATTCTTCGGCGTGCGGCAGAACGTCTTTGATTGTCTTTCCAGGGAACAGGATGGTGAACTCTTCACCTCCCACGCGATAAGCCTGTCCTCCTCCTCCGACCCGCGCTAAGCGCGCGGCCACCATCCGCAAGACCTGGTCGCCGGTATCGTGGCCGTAGGTGTCGTTGAATCTCTTGAAATGATCGATGTCCACCACGGCGACGCTGTAAGGTGCGGAGAGTTGCGGCAAGGCCTCGTTAAAAGCGCGGCGGGCGCGAAGTGTGGTGAGTTCGTCGTGATAGGCAAGGGTGTAAGAATTCTCAATAATGGAACTGGTCAGAATGAGCGCTGATGCGGCGAAGTAAGCGCTGCCCAAGCGGCCCACGCCCCCGGCATGCATCCCGGCGAAAACCGCGGCCAGCGACCAAAGCATCCCGGCTTCGGCTGGTTTGCGGTAGAGCCAGAAGCGCATTGCGAGCAAAAAGAATGCCGTGAGGAAGAGCAGAAATGCGGGTTGAGGGACACGAGTCCAATGCGACAGGCTCTTGCCGAAGAGCGCAACCCGGAAAAGCGCTGGGGCGGTTGTCGCGCCGGGGCGGCAGAGTACGGCTACGAGAACCGACTGGAAGAACAAAAGTGAGAATCGCGGAATAACGCTGTCGATGGTGAGCCTGCGTTCCCGGGCGAAGGCCAGAGCAACGAAGTTGAGCGGCAGAAGAAATGCGATCACTTCAAATGCGATCCTCCCCGGTCCTGCGACGGCCACCTTCCCGGCAGAGAAGAACTCCATAGCGCGGTGGGCGACCAGCAGCAAGATGAGCGCGGAGAGGATGCGAGTGGACTGAAATCGCCAGGCCAGCAGGACTCCGGCCATGAACACTGCATAGTAGAAAAATTCGAGTGTCGAGGCAGAAATCGCGACAAATCCGCCTTCGAGCAGTGCAACTGCTAAGAGCAGCAGGCCACCCGCCGGCAACAATAAGGACTTTAGCGTCTGTTTATTCCAAGCGTCCATGAGAGGGAAGACTTGAGCACGAGTCTCGCACCTTCCTGGGGAGATTATCTCCAGCGTTGGAGGTGATGTGTCAGTGGCAGGGCTGGTACGCCCGTGGGTCGGCGCAATCGTCGCCCATTCCCATTTGCGGAGGCTAATACCTTAGTGCGGTACGGTTTTCGTGTTTCTCGTGCATTTCCTGCCTAGAATCGAACTCGAAGGATTAGAGGAACCTCATGCGAATTCTGATGGCGGAAGACGATTCGGCACTGGGAAGCTTTGTAAGAAAAGGGCTGGAAGCCGAGCACTATGCGGTTGATCTATCGGGGGACGGCGAACAGGCGCGTGCCATGGCTGCGGAACTTGATTACGACCTGGTCATGCTTGATCTCAACCTGCCGCGACTGGATGGCATTTCGATTCTGCGTTCAGTGCGGGTACGGAAACCAAGCATGCCGATCCTTATATTGACTGGACGAAACCGAGTGGAAGACCGTGTGCAATGTCTGGATATGGGCGCGGACGATTACCTGATGAAGCCGTTCTCATTTTCCGAGCTGTCGGCGCGGATTCGGGCACTGCTGCGGCGCAGCCATGTTCCTGCAGAATCGGTGTTGAAAGTCGATGATCTCCGTCTGGATCGGGTGGAGCGGCGCGTGGAACGTGCGGGGCGGAGGATTGAACTGACATCCAAAGAATTCGCCCTGCTCGAATACATGATGCGTAACGCAGGCCGACGCATTACCCGGGCGATGATTATTGAACACGTGTGGAACATTTCATTCGACACCTCGACGAACATCGTGGACGTTTATGTGAACTATCTGCGCCGAAAAGTGGATGATGGTTTTGGCAGCCGCTTGATCCACACCGTGCGTGGGGTGGGTTATGAACTGAGTTTACGGGCGGTGCAGGTATGAGAGGACGGAAAGTATTGGGGCGTGTGCAAACTGCTGAAAAAAAGGAGCATACGCTGATGGATCTGTTCCATGATTTGAGCCAGCCGATCACTACTTTATGTTGTTGTCTGGAAATTTCCTTAAGGCAGGCGCGAGGAACCAGGTTACGTCACGATTTGGGGATTGCCCTTGAACAGGCGCAATCCGTTATGAAACTCACTCGTGCGATCCGCGAACGGGTGGAACAAGACGGGGAATCGCTAGAGGCGCAAGGGCGGCCGAGCACCGCCGGGCGTAATGGGCAAGGTGGCGGTGTGCGACGGCACAATTTTCCCATACCCGGTGCCTTGCCCAAAACTGGGAACAATTTGCCGCTGTGAGACGTTCTTAATCTTCTTCCAATCTGGTTTTAACCCTGAAGCCATGAAATCGGAGCTATGACAACGGCATCAATTCTCTCCTCTTCCGTCGGTGGCATTCTGGTGGCCAGCCCCAGTACTTTATTTCGCGAGCAAGTCCGGCGAAGTCTGCCGCAACGGCGCTTACCCATCCAGGAGGTGCAAGGCGGAGCCGATGCGCTTGCCAGCCTTGAAAGCGGGCAATGGGATGTATTGTTCCTGGACCGGCGCCTGCGCGATCTGGATGCGGAGGAGTTGGTGGCGATTATCAAAATTCGGTTCCCTGGAATCGAAGTTGTGTTGCTGGATTCAGGCGGAGACTTCTCCCAACTAGGCGGTGCGTTTGGCGGTCCGGAATCGAACGGAATGATGCACCAAGTGCAAGTCCTGGTGCCCGCGGATGCGGACACCAAGGCCTTGCCCGGAATGATCGGGCGAGCGTCCGCGATGCAACGCCTCTACCGTCTGACCCGGCTAGTCGCGCCCCGTACCACTACCGTGTTAGTGCTGGGCGCGACCGGGACGGGCAAGGAGCTGGTGGCGCGAGCGATTCACCAGTTGAGTCCGCGCGCGGCGCGCACCTGTGTGGTCGTGAACTGTGCGGCCATTCCGGAAGCTTTACTCGAGGCGGAGCTGTTTGGCTATGTACGCGGAGCGTTTACCGGTGCGGTGCAAACTTATGCCGGCCGGATTTATGCAGCCCAAGGGGGGACACTGTTTCTCGACGAAATTGGAGAATTACCTATCGCTTTGCAAGCGAAACTGCTGCGCTTCCTGGAACAGAAGGAAGTGCAGCGTCTCGGCAGCTCGGAAGCTGTCAAAGTCGATGTTCGAGTGGTGGCCGCCACCAATGCCGACCTGCCGAGGCAGGTAGAACGCGGCGCCTTTCGCGAGGACTTGTACTATCGGTTGTCGGCGTTTCCGCTGGAACTGCCTCCCCTGTCCGAACGCCAAGCGGACATCCTTCCGCTGGCCGAACATTTCTTGCAATCGCTCAACCGTCCCGGCGAACCGGTTCTCCGGCTGAGCGCTGAAGCCGGCCAGATATTGACTTCGCATACATGGAAGGGCAACGTGCGCGAGTTGCAACAGGTCATGGAACGGGCAGCGATCCTGGCGGATGGTCGTGGCACCATCATTACGGAAGATATTTATTTCGCGCCGCTTCCGGGATGCGATGGTCACGCGGAAGGGTTTGCCGCGAAGAAAGCTTCCTGAGAAGAATTTTATCTGCCGGGTATCGGGACTGGTACCCGCAGTGCATGAGCAAAATTTGCCTATGGGAACCGCCTTACTTTCGACGACTGCCTCTGCGGGAGCTCCGCAACTGGATCCCGGACTGCTCGAGCAGGCTTTTTCGTCCTTCACCGAAGCCGCAGCCTCGCTCGAACGGTCGTATGTCGAACTACAGGTTGAAGTCACGCGCTTACGCCGCGAACTGCAGGAGACCAACCGGGACCTGCGACGCAGCCTGGAAGCGAACCGCACCGTGCGGCAACGCCTTGACTGCATTCTCGCAGCGCTGCCGTGTGGGGTGATAGCAATTGAAAAGACGGGACAGGTTTCGCTGGCCAACCCTGAAGCTGCGCGGTTGCTGGGGTTGACGCTAAACGCCATGCTGCCGGGCCCGCTGGGGAAATTGCTCGCTTGTGTACATCCGCAGGGCAGCGAACTGGAGGTTGGCTTTGCAGCAAACGCGCACTGGATGGCGGTGCGGCGCACTCATTTGGACGCAAGCGGGACTTCGCTTTTCATCGTGCAGGACATCAGCGGGTTGAAGCGACTGGAGAACGAGCACGAATTACTGAGCCGCAAACAGGCGCTGGCAGAGATGTCTGCAACCCTGGCCCATGAGATTCGAAATCCGCTGGGCAGCCTTGAATTATTCGCAGGGCTTCTGGCGCATGCCGAACTGGGCGAGGAAGAGAGGGCGTGGGTACGACAGATGCAATCTGGCTTGCGCGCCCTGGCGGCGACGGTCAACAATGTGTTGCACTTCCATAGCCAGCCGCTGCCAGAGCTCACACCCGTAGACCTTGGCGGATTATTGGACTCCGTGGCGCAATTTCTGGAACCGCAGGCCGCAGCGGCCAAGGTCAAACTCCAGGTTGACCATGGGCTCGCCGGAGTACAGATCGGTGCGGATCGGCATCGGATCGCGCAAGTCATCATGAACCTTGCCTTGAATGCATTTCGTTTCATGCCGCATGGCGGTACATTGGCAGTGCTCGGTCAAATGGCCGGTAAGAACGACGCCCCTAAGGCGCTCATTGAGATCGCCGATTCAGGTCCGGGGATCGCGACGGAAAATCTGCAGCGGATTTTCGATGCGGGGTTTACGACTCGGTCCGGCAGCCCGGGCCTGGGGCTAGCAGTATGCAAGACGATCGTAGAGCAGCATGGCGGATCGATACATGCGACGGCAAGTTCGAGCGGAGCCAAATTCCATATCCAACTACCCATTTTGAGGAGCGGCCAATGAACCGGTGGTACCCAACACCAGACGCTTTGCACCCAGCACCTTCGAACGAAGTCCTCATCGTGGACGACGACGACAGCATGCGAACGGCCTTGGAATTGAGCTTCGTGCGAAGAGGCTGGAGGGTCAATACGGCGGCAGGTACGGTGGAAGCCATCGCCAAATTCCAGGAAGCGCACGTTCCCTTGGTTGTCACCGATGTGCGCATGCCGGATGGCGACGGGTTTGCGGTGATGCGGCAGGTGCGGGAGTGCGCTCCGCGGACCGCGGTGATTTTGCTGACGGCCTACGGTAGTATCCCCGGCGCGGTCACGGCGATTAAGGACGGCGCTTGCGATTACCTGGTCAAGCCTGTCTCCTTCGAACAACTCGAACAAACGGCACAAAGGGTGCTAGCAAGAACGCACGCGGGAATTGCTGGGAGCTCAGAAATCATCGGCCATTCCGCCACCTTGCGACGGGCTATCGAACGGGCCATGCAAGTCGCACCGAGCGATGCCGATGTGCTTATTCAGGCGGAGAGCGGCACCGGGAAGGAACTGCTGGCGCGGATGATTCACCGTTTGAGCCTGCGCCGTGATCGTCCCCTGGTTGCGGTCAACTGTGCGGCTTTTCCTGAGCAACTTCTGGAAAGCGAATTGTTCGGCTATACAAAAGGTGCGTTTACTGGCGCCCAGAGTTCGAAGCCAGGGAAATTCGAACTGGCCGACGGAGGCACACTCCTGTTGGATGAGGTGGGCGAAATCCCATTGCCCCTGCAGCCAAAGTTGTTGCGAGTGTTGCAGGAGCGCGAATTCGATCGGCTGGGATCGAACCGGCCGGTAAAAGTCGACCTCCGCATCATCGCAACCACCAACCGATCGCTAGAGCGGATGGTCGGGGAAGGAACTTTCCGCGCCGATCTCTACTACCGTTTGAACGTGATTCCTCTCAGCCTGCCGGCCTTGCGCGAACATCCGGAAGATATTCTGGCGCTGGCGGAACACTTTGCGGGAGTTTATTCCGTGGGCCGTCCGCGGCCGCGAATGCGTCCGGATTTCGTGGCGCGCCTTACGCAGTATTCGTGGCCGGGAAATGTGCGGCAATTGGCCAATCTGATCCGCCGCGCCGTGGCCTTATCCGCTGATGAGATCGGGTTAGACATCCTCGAACCTTCAGAGCTGATGGCCGCCGCGTCGACGGCCAGCGGGCCGCCGGAAAGCCTTCGGGCTGGAGTTTCGCTCGAAGCCGCGGAGCGGCAACTGCTCGAAATGACGCTCGATGCGACTGCCGGCAATCGCTCACGCACAGCAGAGATGCTGGGTATCAGCTTGCGGACGGTGCGCAACAAAATCCGCGACTACGGACTGCCTCCAAAAAGGAGTTACCTGCATGTTGAATGATCCTTCAATCGATGCGTTGAGCCGATTTCTGGATGTCAGCGTATTTCGCAGCGGTCTGATTCTCTCTAATATGGCGAATGTCGATACCCCCGGATATCGCACCCGCGACCTGAATTTCAGTCAGGAGTTGGAACGAGCGGCGAGCGGTCCCCAAGATGCGGTCTTCACCCCGGCGGTGCGTCAGATCGGCGGACTGATCGAACGCCCGGACGGAAACAACGTGAACCTGGAGCGGGAAAGCATGCTGCTGGCTGACACGCAGTTGCGCTTCAATGCCTGCGTACAACTTCTACGCGACCGTTTCAAAATGTTGTCAAGTGCCATTCACGAAGGGAGCGCGCAATGAATCTTTTCGGCATGCTCGACGTAAGCGCGTCGGCTCTGACTGCGGAGCGGCAACGGGCTGAGGTGGTGACCAGCAACATGGCGAATGCGGAGACTACTCGCACTCCACAAGGTGGGCCGTATCAGCGTCAACTGGTGGTGTTTCGCGCTCAGCGGATGCCACATTTTGGCATGATGCTGGCGGGGACGGGAATGGCATCGGGCGGGGCCTCCACCGGGGTAAGCATCGACCAGGTGGTCGCCGATCCGCGGCCCGCCGTCCAACGCTATCAGCCCGGCCATCCGGATGCGGACGCCAACGGCTATGTCGCGTATCCGGCGATCGATCCGGTGGAGGAAACGGCTGACTTGCTGGGCGCGGTACGGGCTTATGAGCTGAACGCATCGGCCGTGGCGGCGACCAAGTCGATGATCTCGCAGTCCCTGGACCTGTTGCGATAGCGAGTCCGGAGCGACGCGGAGCAGTTCAAGAAGGAGAAGAACATGACGGACCCGGTTTCGAGCCTGCGAATCCTGCCAAGCGAATCAGGTGTCGCATCTTCCAAGGTGACGCCGCGCGAATGGGGATTTACTGAGACCCTGCGCGGGGCGATGGACCAAGTGGAGCAGTTGCAGGGAGCCGCGGACAACAAGGTTTCAGCTTTGTTAAACGGTAATGGGATGGACGTTCACTCCGCCATGATTGCGGTGGAAAAAGCGGACCTTTCATTTCAGTTGATGATGCAAGTGCGCAATAAGATCGTGTCGGCGTATCAGGAGATTTCGCGTATGCAGTTCTAATGACGTAGCCGCGCGGAGAATTTCATGGCAGCACCCAAGACTTTTGGCGATGTGGTGAACCAGGCCGGGCAGATGTTGCGCGGGCTCACTACCAAGCAGAGAATGCTGATGGCCGCTGGCGCCGCCCTGGTCGGAATTACGCTATGGGGTTTCGTAAACCTGATCGGGAAACCGAAAATGACGACCCTCTATTCGGGCCTGAAACCCGCGGACGCTCAGGCCATGGGTAGTCGCTTGGCTGCGAAAAGCATCGCTTATGAATTGTCGCCGGACGGCAGCAGCCTTCTGGTGGCCTCCGAACAACTCGACGCCGCCCGGTTGGAGACTGCCTCGCAGGGCCTGCCACACAATGCGCGCCTGGGGTTCGAAATCTTCGACACGCCTAACTGGTCAGGTTCTGATTTCACTGAGAAGGTAAATTATCAGCGCGCGTTGGAAGGGGAACTGGAGCGGACGCTGCAAACCATGAGCGAGGTCGAGGCGGTGAGGGTACATCTGGTGATGCCGCGGGAGTCGCTGTTCACCGAGGAAGAACGAGAGGCCAAGGCGGCGGTGATTCTGAAGACGCGCGGGGGAAACCTGTCCGAGCACGCACAACTGGCAATTCCACAGTTAGTGGCGAGTGCTGTGGATGGACTGCGCCCGGAGAATGTCACGGTCATCGACGCCGACACCAACACGCCCTTGCTGCATCCTGGGGGGCGCAGTGGGCAACGATCGGGTTCAGACCTCGACCAGGAACTCGAAAAGACGGTTTTGCGAACGCTGGAGCCTGTTGTGGGGGCGGAGCACGTGCGAGCCAGCGTGCATGTGGACTATGAACTGAGTACCAGCGAAAATACCGATGAGATTTACGATCCCACTAAGAGCGCGACGCTTACACAACAGAAATCAGAAGAGACGGCAGGAGGGGCCTTGCCTGCAGGCATCCCCGGAACCGCCAGTAATCTTCCGGGCTCGACCCCAGCCAAGACGATAGTCGCGAATAACGATTCGCAGGCTACTCGTTCGGAAAGCGAAACCTTCGCTGTGAGCAAGACGGTGCATCACGTCGTGCGTCCGGCGGGGGACGTGAAGAGAATAACCGCGGCCGTGCTGGTAGACGATGCGGTCGAAAATGCCGGGACCGGGAACGCGGCGCGCCGCAAGCGGACTCCAGAGGAACTGAAACAGATCGAGCAATTGACCGCCGCGGCCATCGGAACCGACCCGCAGCGCGGAGACTTGATCTCAGTGCAGAACCTTTCTTTCCGGGAAATACCGGTAGAGAAATTGGCCCCTCCAACCAAGATCGAGAAAACCCGGAGCCTGCTCGTACAGTGGTCGGGCCTACTACGTTATGCGGGCATTTTCGCACTCTTCTTGATCGTGTATTTCCTCATGCTGCGTCCGTTGAAAAAACAGGTCCTAACCGCGTTTCGCGAATTGCCTGCGCGGATCAGCAAGAGTGGAGTGAACAATCTGGCTGGGGCAAGCGCCGCAGTCGACGTCGAATTGCCGGCGGGTGCGGAGCAGGCTAGACGCGCCGGAGCGCTGAAAAAGCAACTGGCGGAAAAAGTGAAATCTGAGCCAGAAGCTGCCAGCCGGCTGGTGCAGGGCTGGATCCGCGAGACCGCAAAATGACGGAGTCTACAGCGCGCCATGCCATCTCGGGTACAGCCAAAGCGGCGATCCTGCTAGTGCTTCTGGGAGAGGAAACGGCAAGCCAAATCTACCGGCATCTCGCCGAACAGGATCTGGAACGGTTGACCCAGACCATCGCGGAACTGCACCATATTGATCCGCAGACGGCCCTGAACGTCCTGGAAGAATACCATCGCATGGCAATCACCCAAGACTATGTGCAGCAAGGCGGGACGGAGTACGCGCGAAAACTTCTGGTGAAGGCATTCGGTGAAGACGGAGCAAAACAACTCCTGAAGCAGGTTTCACAAGCCGCCGAGATGAGCGCCGGCAAGCTCGACTCGCTGCAAAAAGCCGACCCGCAGCAGTTGGCAAAATTTCTGGAGGTTGAACACCCGCAAACCATCGCGCTGATCCTCGCCCACCTGGATGCCAAGCCGGCTTGTGCCCTGCTGATGAAGCTTCCGGAAAACTTGCGAGCAGAATCGGTGAAACGTATGGCCCAGCTGCGGATGTTCTCGCCGGAAATCGCACAGAAGGTGTCGCTGGCGTTGCATGAGCGTCTGGCGGCCCTCGGCGAACAGCACCGCAGGGCCTACGAAGGGTTTCAAGGGGTCGCGGATTTGCTGAATGGTATGGACCCCAATCAGACCAAGGTGATTCTTGAGGCCATCGAAAAAGACGACCCCAAGGTCGCACTCAATATCCGCAATCTGATGTTCACTTTCCAGGACCTGATCGGGGTTCCGGAGAGTGGTATTCGCGAATGGCTCGGCCAGTTGGACAAGAAAACTCTAGCCATGGCTTTGCGGGGAGCGGGCGAAGATCTTAAGACGTATATCTTCAAATCGATGTCATCGCGCGCAGTCGAGATGTTGAAGGAAGACATGGAGGTGCTTGGTCCGGTCCGCTCGAAGGATGTGAATCAAGCGCAGCAGGAGGCTGTCGCTGTGGCGCGTAAGTTGGAAGCAGAGGGCAAGATTAGCCTCGGAGGAGACGAGGATGAATACGTCGTCTAGTCCGGCTCCCGAGCCGATGCCGAGTCCAGGTGTGGACTCCTTCCCCTATCCTGAACTGCCAGCGCTCTCCGCGGCGACCGACGCGGGGTCGCGATCAACACAAGTTCCGGAAAAAGACTTGGCGACTGAGGCTTCGAGACGGGACTCAGCAATTAAGGAACAAGCCCGCCAGGAGGGCGAAGGCCGGGCTCGGGCCGAGTATGAAGCGCGACTAACCCAGATTCGGACGAGCGTGCGGGACGCGCTGGCGAGCTTGGCCGCGGAACGGCGAATCTATTTCCAGCAAGTGGAAGGTGAGGTGGTGCGGCTTGCTTTGAGCATCGCCCGCAAGGTCTTGCACCGCGAGTCGCAATTGGATCCGCTATTGCTGGCGGGCATGGTACACGTGGCGTTACAGAGAATTGAGTCTAGTACTAAAACTACAATGCGGGTCCATCCGCAGCAGGTTTCCGAGTTTCGCAGCTATTTTGCCCATCACATGGAGACACAAGACACTTTCGAGGTGCTGGAAGACGCGACAGTAGCGAAGGAATGTTGTGTATTGCAGACCACGCTCGGGACTACCGAGATCGGGATCAACGCACAATTGAAGGAAATCGAACAGGGCCTGTGCGACCTGCTGGCTAGCCGTCCGGACGCCTCGAAATGACGACGCCCTCAAGTTCGCTCTCTTCTTATCGCGACCGTTTGGCAGCCTGTTCAGCCCTGCGCTGGCGCGGACGAGTCAGCCAAGTCACCGGACAACTGGTCGAGTCGGATGGCCCTTTCTGCTCGGTAGGAGAACAATGCGAAATTGTCAATGCAGAGGGGCGCATCTTTCCGGGAGAAATTGTCGGGTTCCGTGGCACGACTGTACTCTCCATGCCACTGGAGCGGCCAACTGGAATTCGATTTGGAGACTCGGTGGTAACCTGGGGCGAGCGTCCCACGCTGCGCGTGGGAGATGGGCTATTGGGACGCGTAATCGACGGAGTTGGGGAGCCGCTGGATTCTAATCCCCGCGTCGGAAACTCCCGCCGCTTGCTGGATACCGCTGCACCTTTGCCGTTGGAAAGAAGTTTGATTCATGAGGCGCTGGGTTGCGGCATCCGGGCAGTCGACGGATTCCTGACATGTGGCCGCGGACAACGCATCGGAATTTTCGGCGGCAGCGGCGTGGGCAAAAGCACGCTGATCGGGATGATGGCCCGTAATACGAACGCCGATCTCACGGTTCTGGCGCTGGTCGGGGAGCGCGGCCGTGAGGTGCGACACTTTTTGGAGGAGGCTCTGGGCGAGGAAGGAAGAAAGCGCACCGTGGTCGTGGTTTCGACTTCCGACCAGTCCCCGCTTTTGCGCATTCGTGCGGCTCTGGCGGCGACTACCATTGCGGAATATTTTTCCTCGCAGGGCAAGAACGTACTCCTGGTAGTCGACTCGCTGACGCGACTTGCCATGGCGCAGCGCGAGATCGGATTGGCCGCAGGAGAACCTCCGACAGCCAAAGGCTACACTCCCTCGGTATTCACCATGATGGCCAGGCTGATTGAGCGGGCAGGAAAATTCGACAGCGGCAGTATTACAGCTTTTTATACTGTGTTGATGGAAGGCGACGATCAGCAGGATCCCCTGGTCGACGGAGCCCGGGCTCTGCTCGACGGACATATCATGCTGGACCGAAGGCTGGCCGCGCAAAATCATTATCCTCCGATCGCAATTCTCGATAGCATTAGCCGGCTTATGCCAATGGTTTGCTCTGCGCCACATCTTCAACGGGCCCAGGCATTGCGTCGCCTGCTGGCTGCCTACGCGGCGTCGGAGGACCTGGTGCGGATTGGCGCTTATCAAAAAGGAAGCGATCCCACTCTGGACAAGGCGCTGGCAGTGCTCCCCCGGCTAAACGCGTTTCTTGAACAAGGCCCGAACGAGGCGGTCGCGCTGCAACTGAATATCGATCAACTTCTGGCGATTCCGGTCTAGAAATGGCGCCTCGATCGGGACTCGAAACACTTCAGAAATTACGGTTAAGCGAAGAGCGCCAGCAGGAACTTCTGCTGCAGGAACTGAACCAACGGGTCGGAGGCTTACAAGAGAGAATCTCTGAGATCGAAGGCCGACTCAGAAGACACATGAATCAAGAGCGAGAAAAGCTAGCCGGCATCCTGCGAGCTTCGGAACTACACTTTGATGAACTTTGCCGATCTACCCTGGCGGCGCACGGCCGGATTCTGCAAGCGAAACTTGCGGCGGAGGTGATCCAACGCAATCTACAGATGCGATGCTTGTTGCAGGCGCGGCAGTCGCGCGAAATGGTCGAAACCCTACTCCGCCACCAACGAGAAGCCAATCAAAGGGAACAGCTTCGGCGGGAACAGCAATCTGTCGATGAGATGTTCCTGTTGCGCGCCGCGTACCATTCGCGCTGAGCTTCGACAACCCTAAGCGGGCTCGGCCAGTTCGTGATGCAGCCATGCTTTGGCCATTTTCAATTCGCGGTGTACCGTGGCGGGAGAAATTTTCAGTGCCGCCGCCGCCTCGTCATAAGTGAGGCCACCGAAAAACAGCAGCTCGATCAGTTCGCTCTTGCGTTGATCGAGCGCAGCCAGGCGCTGTAGCGCTTCATCGAGCTCGACGATGCCTCCCGTTCCCTGGGGGCCAATCATCACCGCCTCGTCGAGGGGGATTTTTTCGGCACCGCCTCCTCGTTTTTGGCGGTTGTGCGACTTTGCGTGATCGACGAGGATACGGCGGAGGAGCCGCGCCGAGACCGCAAAGAAGTGTACTCGGTCTTGCCATGCAACGTCAGCGTCCACGAGTCGCACGTAGGCTTCATGGACCAGATCGGTAGCGCGCAAGGTGTGGTCTGAACGCTCGCCGCGCAGGCAGTGCGATGCCAACCGATGCAATTGCTCATAGACCACGGGCATCAACTGGTCGAGGGCCTCTTTGTTACCGTCTCCCCATTGCTGAAGGAGTTGGGTAACGAACTGTTGGTCTGGGGGCATAAATTAGCTCTTCCACTGGAACATTCAAAGAATGAGGTCATCGCAGGAAGCAAAAACTTCTCTGCTTCTTTTGCGCGGATTATACCGCAAGCGCGGCATCGTTCCATTCACAGCCCCCGCTCGGGCGGTTCTTTGGCGGTGCAGGTAAAATGCTTCGATGGCCCTTGAGGAATATAAACGCAAACGCCGATTTGCCGAGACTCCCGAGCCTCCACCGAAAATCGAAAAAAAATCGAAACACCGTTTCGTGGTGCAGAGGCATCGTGCGACCCGACTGCATTACGACTTCCGCCTCGAAATGGATGGTGTTCTGAAGTCGTGGGCCGTACCGAAAGGCCCCTCGCTTGACCCTGCCGACAAGCGGCTCGCCATGCAGGTGGAAGACCATCCGGTGTCGTACTTCGATTTCGAAGGCATCATTCCCGAGGACAACTACGGTGCGGGTACGGTGATGGTTTGGGATGTGGGGACATGGGAACCGCTAGCTCCGGAGCCGGCGAAAGGGAAGTATGTCGCCGGCACGGATGCCGAGGCTGAAGCGATGCTGAAGAAGGGCGACTTCAAGATACGCCTGCACGGGAAGCGGCTGAACGGCGATTTCGCGATGATCCACATCAAGGCGCGGCGTCCGGGCAGTAAAGGCAATGAGTGGTTGCTGATCAAGAAGCACGATGAGTTTGTTGTCGAGGGATATGACATCGATAAATTCGATACTTCGGTGCTCAGTAGAAAAACCATGGCGCAGGTCGCAGGCGCCGAAGATGCGGCCAAGTGGAAAAGTAGCAAAGCGGCGTCAGGCAAAGTCAAAGCGCCGTGGCTTGCAGAGACCCTGGCGAAACTCGATAGGAATAATTCGAAAGCTCAGGCAGCCACAGGGGACACAAAGGAACGCAAAGTAAAAAAAAACTGAAGAATGCTGAGGTACGGTCTTCCGACGAGCCTGCATCTACTGGTTCGAAGTTCTCTACGTCTTCAGTTCCTCTGCTGTTAAAGACTGTCAAAGGCCCTGTCCGGCGCGCTATGCCAGCCAAGATCACACCCATGCTGGCGACTCCGGTCGAAAAGCCTTTCGATGACGCTGAATGGTTGTTCGAAATTAAGTGGGACGGTTACCGGGCGGTCTCCTTCCTTGAGGGCGGCGCTGTACGATTCGTCTCGCGCAATCAAAATGACCTTACGGGGCAGTATGTCGAACTCGGAGTTTTACCGAAATATGTAAAAGCCAAGACCGCCATCCTGGACGGCGAAATCGTCGCCCTCGATGAACATGGGCGATCCTCGTTCAGCCTCATGCAGCAGCGCACGGGAATCCGCAGCGGGGGACGGCGTGTCGCGGGGCGGTCGGACGTGCAAATTGCCTATTACGTCTTTGATCTGATTTACGTGGATGGCTACGACTTGCGGCGCGTTACGCTTGAGCAGCGTAAGCAAATCCTTGCGCAGATTCTGATCACCGACGAACTTGTCCGCTACTCCGAACATTTTCCGGAAAAAGGCAACGCACTGTTCAACGCGGCCAAGCAGCAGGGGCTGGAGGGAATCCTGGCGAAGCGACGTGAGAGCTGCTACGAAGAACGCCGCAGCCGGGAATGGTTGAAGATAAAGGTCACGCAGACGGTCGATGCAGTAATCGGAGGTTACACCGATCCGGAAGGAACACGGCCATACTTTGGATCGCTTGTACTGGGGCTTTACGATGCCAAGCGCAGGCTCATTCATGTCGGACAAGTCGGAACAGGTTTTGACCACGCGACCTTGAAAAATGTCTACCACGTGCTGGAAAAGCTGGAAACAAGAAGTATCCCCTTTGACGGCGGGGTGGATGCGAAGAATGTGCACTGGGTAAAACCTTCGCGGGTTGCCGAAGTCAGGTTCACTGAATGGACACATGAGACGGGGGAAGGCGGGTTAAAGTTGCGGGCGCCGGTTTACCTTGGGCTGAGGAAAGACAAAAATCCGAAAGAGTGCACGTTTTCAGAACAAGGTCCCCACAAACGTTAACCGGGAAACCTTCTCACTTGATGTCTTTCATTGGCATCAATGATCCGTAGTCGCGTCCAGAAGGCTCGACCGCGCGGGCCACAACGCCAGCGAAGGCATCCCGAAGCTCTGGGTACTTCGCAATGAGCGCCTTCATCACTTCCATATTCGCCGAAAATGTCTTGCCAGTGTCGGAAACATCGGCTGCCTGATACTTTACAACCACATCGAGGTCGGCACCTACCGCCAAAGAAAAAAGTGCGATCAACTTATAGGTCTTGGCACCAGAAGTAAGATCGACGGTCTTCTCTGAAGTCGGAAGATCGGCCGGCTTCACGACTTGCGATTCGTCGTATAGTTTGTCGGTGGCTTGGGTATACATGAACGATACGGGAACCAGCAGATCGCGGGCTTCCATGAAGTAGAACCACGCGTTGAGATTCTGCTTCTTGCTTCCATACACGCGGGCCTGATCGGCGTACCATTTGCCGTCATGACCTGCAACTTGACCGCTCTTGACGTAAAGGCCGCCGAGCTTCCAGTCCGTTCCCAGTTGCTGAAGAACGAAAGTGACGGAATAGGGACCCTTCGCGGTTGAAACATCTTCGATCACAACGCCATAATTGCCTGGTGGCAAGTTAGGGATAATGAACTCGGCGCTGTTGGAGGTTTGACCGTTGGCCCCAAACACGCCGCAGAGAAACTCCGCTCGCGCCAGGGCAGCGGCGCCTTCGGCTTTCAACTCAAACGGCGGTCTCGCCGTCGCCTGCCCTGCCGCAAAGTTCGGCTGGTTGTCTTCAACCGCGGTCTCGATGTTGGAAAAATCGGAGGCCAATCCAGGAATGGCATTTTGCCTGAGGGAGACTGAGTCGCCTTTGGCCATCATTCCGAAATAACGATTTCCTGCATTGCTCAAAGCGGTTCGCGTGGCCGCGTCCATATCGTCGGACATGTAGCAGGTTTGCGCGCTGGCAATTCCAGAGAAGATGCACAGAAAAAAGGCAAAAGCCGCTCCAGCCATGGAATAAACCAGACTTTTGCGAAATACCTTCATTGATAGATCTCCCGAATGACAATGCTTCGGCACGGTTTCCACAAGTCTTCTACGATGCCTATTCAGCGATGCGGGCTGCAATGACTGCGAACACTTGGGTCACTTTGAATTTTACACTCTAAAATTACTGGTTGTGATGTCGGCAGAATGACCTGGGTCAATTGCGCCGCTGGCCCGCGTATGTTACCGTCCTTCTGAAATCTACTGCAGGCGAGAGGGGCCGTTCATGGTGGGCTGGATCGTAGTAGTGGTTCTGGTGGTCATCGGCTTCGTTCTGGTCGGAATGTACAACAATCTGGTGCAATTGCGCGTGCGCACAGATTCGGCCTGGTCCGACATTGACGTCCAACTGAAGCGGCGTCACGATCTGATTCCGAACCTCGTCGAGACTGCGAAGGGATACGCCGCTCACGAAAAAGGCACCTTCGAAAACATCGCCAAGTTTCGATCGATGGCCATGCAGGCGACGACGCCGGCAGACAAAGCGGTTGCCGAAAATCAGTTGACAGGCGCGCTTAAGAGCCTGTTTGCGGTGGCGGAGAACTATCCGGAACTGAAGGCGAACGACCAGTTCCTGCAATTACAAGCCTCACTCAGCCAGACCGAAGATACCATCCAAAATGCGCGGCGATACTACAACGCTGTGGTTCGAGATTTAAATACCAAGATCCAAGTTTTCCCCACAAACATGTTGGCTGGAATGTTTGGCTTCCAACTGCGGCAGTTCTTTGAAGTGGCGGAGGCCGACCGTGAGCCGGTAGCCGTAAAGTTCTAATACAGTCCCCGATCCACGAGTCGGAAGCCGCCAACTCCCGAGCTTATTTCAGAAAAAATTTAGGAATGCGGACGTCTCCTTGATAGCAAAGAGCCGACGGTCTATTCGTCGCACGCCGGCCCCAGCCTCGTGTTGCACCCTTACAGCAAACTTCTACCAGATGCGCACGCGTTCGGCAGGGGCCAGGTAGAGCCCATCTCCGGGCTGAATATTAAACGAGGGATACCACGCGTCGATGTTGCGGACGGTGGCAGCGCGGAACTCTGCCGGTGCGTGAGGGTCGGTCATGACCTGCTGGCGAAGCGATGCTTCGCGTGTCTTCGATCCCCAATTCTGGGCGAAGGCGATGAAGAATTGCTGGTCACCGGTGAATCCATCCTGAACGGGCGCGGGCTTGCCACCAAGGGATGCGTGATAGCCGTCGTACGCCGCGGAGATGCCCGCGACATCGGCAATGTTCTCCCCGAGTGTTTGCTTGCCGTTTACGGAAATATCCGGGAAAGGCTTGTAGGTGTCGTACTGAGCTGCCAGTTTCGCCGTGGCTGCTTCGAAGTGCGCGAAGTCGGCAGGAGTCCACCAGTTGCGCACACGGCCCTTGGAATCGAATGCGGCGCCTTCCGTGTCAAAAGTGTGGCTGATCTCGTGTCCGATCACGGAGCCAATCGCGCCATAATTGGCGGCGGCGGGAGCCTGCGGATCGAAGAACGGCGGTTGCAGGATGGCGGCGGGGAAGTTCAGCGCATTCTGCAAGGGGAGATTCACCGCGTTTACCGTCTGCGGGGTCATCGACCATTCCTTGCGATCAATCTGCTTGCCGAGGCGTCCGACATCGTGGTGATAGTCAAAGAGCCGTCCGCGCCACAGGTTCCCGAACATGTCATCGGCTTTCACTTCGTAGCTTGAATAATCTTTCCAGGTGTCGGTGTAGCCGATGCCGACATACAAAGTCGAGAGTTTGGCCTCGGCCTCCGCTTTGGTGGAAGCGTCCATCCAGGAGAGCGCCTCGATCCGCTGGCGGAAGGATGCAATGATGTTGGCAACCATGGCTTGCGCTTGCTCTTTGGCCTCGGCCGGGAAGTAGCGCTGGGCGTAGATCTGTCCGACATCGTCGCCGATCAGCAAATTGACGAACGCCACGCCGCGCTTCCAGCGAGGACGCTGCTCCGTTACCCCGGAAAGGGTCTTGCCAAAGAAATCGAACTGTGCGTCGGCCACTGCCTTGGGAAGGACTCCAGCGTAGGCTTCGATCAGGTGGAATGCGAGCCAGTCCTTCCATGTCTCGAGGTCGGTTGAGGCCACCAGGGCAGATTCCCCGGTGAAGGCGGTCGGCTGCCACACGATGAAACTTGCCTGCTTGCCGAGACCGGCTCCTTGAAAGTATTCCTTCCAGTCTAGACCGGGGGCTTTGGCGGCGAAGTCCGCCTGCGTCCAGGTATTGTTGGCCTTCTGAATGTTTTCACTGTCCGCCAGACTGAGATGTCTTTCGGCAATGGAGTGCTCTAACTCTACGATCCGTGCGGCGCGGGCGTCGGTGTCGGTGAACCCTGCAAGCTTCAGCATGGTGGAGACGTGCACCTGATACTGGCTGCGAATGTTCTTCATGCGCTCGGTGTCGGAAAGATAGTATTCACGGTCCGGCAGTTGCACGCCGCCTTGCAGAAGGTAGGCGGCATAGTGCTCAGAGTCATTGAATCCGGGCGCGACCCAAAGGCCGAAAAGATTTGGGGTATGGAAGTTGGTGTTGTTCAGAGCGTCGACGTCGGCGCGCAAGCTCTCACCGAGTACGCGGGCAAGTGCGCGTTTGTCGTGGATGGCCGAGATTGCATCCAGATGCAGGCGCAGGGGAGCGAGTCCTTTGGCCTCAATGCCGGATTCATCCATGAACGAGTTGTAGAGATCTGCGATGCGGCGAGCGCCTGAGCCGGCGGGCGCGTTTTCTTTGGCCGCTTCTTCAATCAGGCCAGAGGTGCGCTTCTCACTGAGATCGGCAAGCGTGGAAAATACGCCGATACCACGTCGGTCGGCGGGAATCTCGGTGCGCTTGATCCAGGAGCCGTTGGCGTATTGGTAGAAGTCATCCCCCGGCTTGACCGAGGTGTCCATGTTGGCGGCTGCGATGCCGTGGCTTTCTTGCTTGGGCGCGTCTTGCGCGATGACTACGAGTGAGAAGGCAGAGATAAGGCCGCAAATTGCGGCAAAGGTAAGTAGGGACTTCGAGAATTTAAAGCCGGGTTTCATAGATTGCACTCCAGGGTCTGCTGCGGCTGATGCACAAGCGACCTAATTAGACGGCGAACAACAGAAAAGGGTAGCACGTACGCGGGTTTGAGGCATTTGGACTGCGGCGTCGCTAGGCTGTTTTCGGTTGCTGCGACCGGCGCAAGCGCGCTGTCACCAGCCGAATCTCGTCATAAGTAAACTCCGGCGGGAGCGCTTCTTTCAATGGGCTTAAACGCTCAGTCCCCAAGTTTGCGCAGGCCGCTTCAATGATTGCCACCCTGTCTTTATCGACCCAGGCTTCCTGGAATTCGACTTCGCCTTTTTCGACCAGATCCGCCACCGCACTGATGACAGTGGAAATTTGCCGTCCGCGCATGGCAGCAATCTGCTCGAACGTATTTCCGGCGGCCAGCAGGCGCAACGTCTCAGCTGCCGGCTTGGTGATTTTGAGTGGCGGGTCGGCTGCTCTGGCGCCATCTTCAAAACGTTGCAACGCCTTTAGAACTTCGCGGCCGTAGGTTTCGGTCTTGCGCTCACCAAACCCGGGAATTTCGCGCAGGTCTCCCAGCGATTTCGGACGAAGCCGGCAGACGGCTTCGAGCGTCGTGTCATACATTACAATGAACGCCGAGACGCCCTGTTCGCGGGCCTTGAGACGCCGCCACTCCCGCATATATTCGCGCAACGCGGCGTCCGCGTAAAGTTCGGCCGGAACATTGGCGGGTGACTGCATGGGGGGCAGTGGAAGCTCCGCCGAGCCTCGCTTCCCGGAGCGCGGCGTGCGAACTGGCTTGGCGAGCCAGTCCGAGTCGCAGCCGCAGACGTCACACGACCCACAGGTGCTCCACTTGGGAGTCTCGCCGAAGTGCATGCAAATCTGGTGATGCCGGCATTCCCTCGCGTCCACGAAGCGGCGCACCGCGTGATAACGCTGCCATGCCCGATCTTTTTCTTGCGGATCGCTGATCTGATTATTGAAAAATCCCAACAGGCCTGCGTCTCGGGGCTGCCATAGAAGAAGGCAATCCGCCGGATTACCATCGCGTCCCGCGCGTCCGGCCTCCTGATAGTACTGTTCAATCGACTTCGGCAGCGAGAGATGGATGACCGCGCGAACGTCCGCCTTGTTGATCCCGAGCCCAAAGGCGATAGTGCCGACCAGAACACGCACTTCATCCGACGTCCACTTCTCCTGATTGCGCCGGCGCGCGTCGCCGTCCATCTTGCCGTGGTAGGGAATGGCGGCGATTCCACTCTCTTCCAGAAAGTCGACCGTTTCCTCGACTCGCTTGATGGTCGGAGCATAGACGATCACGTTGCTCGCGGAATGATGCCGCAGCGCGCGTATGAGCAACGCGGACTGGGCGGGCTCGGATTCACATTCGCGGACCATGTAGCGTAGGTTCGAGCGATGGAAGCTGGCGATGTAGCGGTGCGGGTCGCGGAGTTGCAACTGCTTCAGAATGTCATGACGCACAATCTTGGTGGCGCTGGCCGTGAAAGCCGCAATTGGACGATCGGGAAAATTCGCTCGCAGCGTGTTTAGATTTCGGTACTCCGGTCGAAACTCATGCCCCCACTCGGAGATGCAGTGCGCCTCGTCAATCGCGAAAAACGCTATGGGCACGCTCCTGAGCCAGGCAACCGTGTCAGCCCGCGCCAGTCGCTCTGGAGAAAGATAAAGAAGACGGTATTCTCCGGCGCGCGACTTTCGCATGACGGCATTCTGCTCCGATTGCGATAGGAAACTGTTGAGCACCGCCGCGGGAATACCCATCTGCGCCAGTTGCATGGCTTGGTCCTGCATCAGCGCAATCAGTGGAGAGATCACAATGGCCGTCTTGCCAGAAACCAACGCGGGCAACTGATAGCAGAGCGATTTTCCTCCGCCGGTGGGCATGATGACACAAGTATCGTGGCCGGCGAGCAGGCTGTGCACGATCCGTTCCTGCATGGGCCGGAAGGAGGTGTAGCCCCAATAGCGCCGCAGAGCTTGGTGAATTTCGTTTTCGGCTGCCGATTCTGCCACTGTCTTCAGTATAAGTGTGCCGCGCTCCACCTGCGTGCGATGGCACACGCCGCTGTGTGTCTGAGTTCCACGGCGGGAAGACTATAATCGTGGCATCCGATGAAATCGTTTTTCCGTTTCGCCTTGCTGGGGCTGGTTCTGCTGGTGGTTGCACTGCTCTCCGCGCTCACCGCAATGCGTTTCGCCATTCATGGTCGCGAAACCAAGGTGCCCGACCTGGTTGGGAAAACACCTGCGGAAGCTCGGCGGATTGCCGACGCCAACGGCTTCGATCTGGAAGTCGAACGGCAGTATTACAGCGCGACGGTGCCGGAGGGACGGATTCTCTCGCAACTTCCCGAGGCCGGTACACTGACTCGCAGGGGTTGGCAGCTTCGCGCTGCGGAAAGTCTTGGCCCGCAACGCGTACAAATTCCGAATGCGATTGGCGAAAGCGAGCGCGCTGCCGAAATCAACATCAAGCGGCGCGGACTTGACGTGGGGGCAATGGCAGAGATTGCTGTTCCGGGGGCGACCGCCGATCAGGTAATCGCCCAGGATCCGCCGGCCAATGCCAGCGGAGTCGCTGCTCCGAAGATCAGTTTGCTGACCGGTGAGCCCGCGCCACCGAAAGCGCTCGTTATGCCGAGCTTCATCGGCCAACAACTAGGGAATGCCACGAATACTCTGAAAAGTGCCGGATTCCAGCTGGGGAAAGTGAGCGTTGTTCCACCGCCAGCGAGTCCTACCTCACCGAATTCCGCGCCACTTCAGCCGGCGCCTACGACACCGCCTGTGTCAATACCCGTGTCATTACCAACAACGGCCAGTGTCATCGTCTCGCAGAATCCGCCCGCAGGATGGAAGATTACAGAGGGTGCGGCGATAAGTCTCGAAGTGAAATGAGGCGCGGACGGTTGAGACAGGATCCCTGCCGTTAGCCGGCAGGCTTTCTCTTGAGAATGGCGGCGAAAAATCCATCGCCGTGATGGACGCCGGGAATCGTTCGCAAGAATGGACCGTTCATCAACGAATCCGGATTCGCTGTAAGGACTCCTTCATCTCGCAGACGCTCAAGTTCCCCACTGCAACTTACCAGTTCGAAAGAAGGTGCGTCAGCAAGCGCTTTCTGAATGACATCTTCATTCTCTTCGCGCTCCAGCGAGCATGTCGAGTAGATGAGCCTTCCGCCGGACGCCACATGTTGCATTCCAGATTGCAGAATCGATAATTGACGGTCTTGCAGGTCGAACAGATCTTCCGGCTTTAGCCGCCACTTGATCTCGGGATTTTTCGCAAGCGTGCCGGTGCCGGAGCATGGCACGTCAGTCAACACGCATTCGAAATACGACCGGAATGGAAGGCTGCGCGCGTCTGCGCTGATGACGCGAACATTGGACTCCTTCACCAGATCGCGCACTAGTTGCGCCCGGCGCGGATGTAACTCGACAGCAATCACATTCGAATCTGGATTTCGTTGCGCCATGACGCGCGTCTTTCCACCCGGAGCGGCGCAGCAGTCGAGAATGTTCGCACCGTATCCCACAAGCAACGCAACCAACTGTGATGCTTCGTCTTGAATGAAGACTTGGCCTGCCCGGTAAGCGCTCGCGTGGGTGATGTCACCAGACAAAACGCGCCGCGAGGTGGTCAACATCGTTCCAGGTGCAAGCTGGATTCCATGGTTCGCGAGAGATTCTTCCGCCACTGCGTCGCAGATTCGCACCGAGGTTTCCGGCGGGCGCTGATTGTGTGCGCAAATTTCCTTTATGGTTTCCAGCCCAAATGCCGATATCCATCGATCAATGATCCAAAGCGGATGGGACGAGGCTTCGGACAATTCTGCCGCGTTGGTTGCTCGCTCAATCGTCGCCGTGGGCAGACTTCCTGCGCCAATTAACTTTCTCAACACTGCATTGGCAAACGGCACGGCCGACCGCTTTCGCCCGCGCTTCACCAGTTCCACGCTTTCATGCACCGCCGCATGTTGGGGAACACGGTCGAGAAACAACAACTGATAAGCAGCGATCCGCAATGCGGTCAGGACTTCGCGATCCAGTTTGTTGATCTTCTGCGAGGAGGATTCGGCGATGCGCGAATCGATCAACAACCGCCAGCGCAACACCCCCATCACGAGTTCCGTTGCCAGCCCGTGGTTTGCGGTCGAGAGTTTTTGATATTGCACTGAATGCAGCAGTTCGGCTGCATAGGAGTCTTCGCGTTCAACCCTGAGCAGGATTTCGTAGGCCGCGACACGTGCCGGAGAAACCGCCATCAGCCCAACTTCTCGCCGCTCAGCGGACGATATCCCGAGACGAATGCCTTGGTGGGCATGCGCTTCCTCCCCTCGGGTTGTAGCTCCAGGAGTTCGAGTGCGGTGGCGTTCGTGCAACCGACAATCATGCTTTCCGGTTCAACCAACAACTCTCCGGGCGCGACTAATCTGTTCACAGGCCGGGCTTGCCATACGTTTAGTGTTTTCCCGCGAAAGGTCGTAAATGCTCCCGGCCACGGCTGAAATCCGCGCAGACGATTGGAAATCTCGGCAGCAGTCCGCTCGAAATCAATTCGGCCGTCTCCTCTTTTCAGAATCGGTGCCAGACTGGCGCGAGAGTGATTTTGTGGCCGGGATTGAACCGTGCCCGCTGCTAATTCTTGCAGTGTTAGCACCATCAGCGCGGCGCCGATCTGCGCCAAGCGAGGGCCGAGGGTCAGCGCCGTGTCTTGCGGTTCAATCGGCATCTCCTCCTGCAGCAAAATATCTCCGGTATCCAACCCGGCATCGATGCGCATTGTGGTCGCGCCCGTAAGCGATTCGCCGTTCGCAATCGCCCACTGAATCGGCGCGGCGCCGCGATACTTCGGCAGCAGTGAGGCATGCAGATTCAGGTTCCCCAGTCGCGGCAGGTCGATCATCCATTGCGGAATAATTCGTCCGTAGCCGACCACAATGATTGCATCAGGCCGAATGGCCGCAAGTTGCGTCCGAAGCTCTTCATTGTTCTTGACTTTCTCAGGCTGGATGACAGGAAGGCCTAGGCGCAGAGCCTCTTGTTTTACCGGAGAAGCCGCGAGGTCCATACCACGGTCGCGGGGTCGGTCCGGTTGCGTAACTACCAGAGGCACGCGAAAACCGGCATCGACCAGCGCCGTCAGCGTGGGGACGGCGAAGCCGGGCGTACCGCAAAACACAAGATTGAGAGATCGAGTCATCGGTTGATCGGTCGATCCAGTCATCAGGCAGTTCAACCAGACGAGCCGATCTCCCGTTCTTTCTACCATTCTCCCGCTTTTACCAGCTTCTTGATTCTGCGTTTCATCAAGTCCCGTTTCAGCGCGCTTATGTGGCTGATGTACAACTTGCCGTTCAAGTGGTCGGTTTCATGCAGAAACGCACGGGCCAACAATTCTTCGCCGGTCTCTTCGTACCACTTTCCGTTCACATCCTGCGCGCGGACCGTAACTTTTTTCGCACGCGTTACTTCTTCACGAAACTCGGGAATGCTCAGGCAGCCTTCCGATTGCCGGTGCCTGCCTTCAGTGCGAATGATCTGCGGGTTCGCCAGTACCAGTTTCGCCTCGGGATCTTCTTTGAAAGTCACGTCGATGACTGCCAATCGCTTTGATATGCCGATCTGCGGCGCTGCCAATCCCACACCGCGGGCTTCGTACATCGACTCAAACATATCTTCGACCAGCTTTTTGAGTTCATCATCAAACACGGTGACCGGTTGGGCCGGAGTTTCCAGAACAGGGTCGCCAAATTTCACGATAGGATAGATCATTTTTGTGTTCGGCCGGTACCTTGGAGTCAGTAATTTTTCAGTTGTGTTAGGTATCCATCATAATTGCGCCGTACTTCGATCATCGAATCGCCACCGAACTTCTCCAGCGCGCAGGCCGCCAGCGTCAGCGCAACCATCGCCTCTGCCGCCACTCCAGCGGCCGGAACGACGCAAACGTCGGAGCGTTCATAGGCGGCTTTGACCGGTTCGCGGCTGGCGAAATCCACCGACTGCAACGGACGCCGCAGGGTCGAGATCGGCTTCAGATAGCCGCGTACACGGATCTCCTCGCCGTTGGAAACACCGCCTTCGATTCCACCGGCATTGTTTCGTGGCCGAGTAAATCCGCTGAAGCCGGTCGTCTTGTCGTAAGCGATTTCATCGTGCACCGTGGAACCCGGCGAAGCGGCCGCGGTTACGCCTGCGCCGATTTCGACGGCTTTCACCGCCTGCAACGACATGACAGCGCCGGCCAGTTTGGCGTCGAGACGCTCGTCCCACTGCGCGTAAGTCCCTAATCCGGGCGGCACGCCGTGCGCGACCGCTTCAAAGACGCCACCAACAGAGTCACCCGACTTCAGCACGCGATCGACTTCTTCTTTCATGCGATCTTCGACCGATGCATCCGCGCAGTTCAATAGCACTTCTTCTCGTTTGCAGCATGCCGCAATTTCTTCCCAGCTGACTGCCCGTGAGGCAGTCACGGCGCCGACTGCGACTACATGGCTGAGGACTTCAATACCCAGCTGTTGCAGAAATAATTTTGCAAGAGCGCCAATCGCCACCCGCGCCGCACTCTCTCGCGCCGAGGCCCGCTCCAGGACATAGCGCGCTTCAGCGAAATTGTATTTTAAGGCCCCCGCCAGGTCCGCATGCCCAGGCCGAGGCGACGCTACTCTCTTGTGTTTCGCCGGATCGCCCTCTTCCACGGGAAGCGACTCGGTCCAATTCTTCCAGTCTTTGTTTTCCAGAAGTACGGCAATCGGCGATCCGATCGTAGCTCCGTGGCGCACTCCCGACAGAATGTGGGCGCTATCGCGCTCAATCTTCATGCGGCCGCCGCGGCCGTAGCCCTGCTGTCGCCGCCACAGTTCGCGATCAAGAAATGCCTGCTCTATTTTCAACCCGGCAGGCAGACCGGAGAGGAATGCCGTCAGCGCTTCGCCGTGCGACTCCCCCGCAGTGTAATAGCGCAACATTCTCTCTCTTGCGATTGTATCTGATAGGTCAGGCAAACCCGGCAGCGGCAATCCCCATCTAACTCGGCGCTGACAATAGG
Source organism: Terriglobales bacterium (assembly GCA_963700175.1). Classification (GTDB taxonomy): domain Bacteria; phylum Acidobacteriota; class Terriglobia; order Terriglobales; family Acidobacteriaceae; genus DASVWZ01. The sequence goes on along the minus strand of CAVOWN010000015.1, from coordinate 318,730 downwards.
CATGGCGGACGCGCCGTGGGACCAGTGAGCGGGGTTTCTCCGCAACTGGAGCTGACAAGACAACTATGGCCATTACCTGCCTCATCGTCGACGACCATATGCTGGCTCGCGACGGACTGCGCCGTATTCTGGAGAGTGAGTCCGACCTGCAAGTTGTGGGCGAGGCTGCCGATGCGACTGGCGCCATTGAGCGGGTTCGCGATCTTCGACCTAACGTCGTCCTTATGGGAATTGGCATGAGTTTTGAGGCCGCCCATATCATGCAACGTGATTCGCCCAGCAGCCGTCTGATATTTCTTTCCATGTATGAGGATGAAGAGTACCTGCTGCGATGCTTGGATGTTGGCGCTTCTGGTTACATTTTGAAAGATGCTCCCGCCTCCAAGCTCATCGGCGCCGTCCGCGACGTTTCTCAGGGCCGCAAATACCTGAGTCCGCAGATTCTCGGCAAGTTGGTGGATGACTTCCGCGCCCGCTCCCAGGCGCCGCGCGGTCAGGCCCGGGGAGCCAACCTTACTCCCCGGGAACGCGAAGTGGTAAAAATGATCGCTGAAGGTAACTCGGTAAGAGAAATCGCACTGCTACTGGGCTTGAGCATCAAAACCGTCGAAGCCCACAAATTCAATCTGATGCGCAAGCTCGACATCCACAACAAAGCGCAGTTGGTCACCTACGCCATCCAGAAAAAGATCGTAGGAATGCCCACCTAGCCGAATCGAAATGCGCCGGGGAAGCAACGCGGAATGCCACCCGCAGAGGAGGTCTGTTTTCCGCGAACATGCAGCGATGTTACTTCTTCACGTAACAGGTCAAGGCGTTGTAGAGCAGTTGCTCGTCGACCCCGCCCGTCACCTCATACTCGGGCATGTTCGTAATATAAATGCCAGTGTGGTTGTTGCCGTGATACAAGCTCACCAACCCGTTGTAACTGTCCGATTGGGCTATGGCTTTTGCATAATCTAGAGATTGGTTCCATGGGTTATTCGCGGGCAATTGGCTATAGTCGTACCCGGCGGATTGCCACGAACTTCCGGGGATTCCATTCAGCAGGCAGCCGTGAGCAACCTTGTCAAACTGGTTCGATATTTGGATCGTAGCATACTCGATGGTCGGGTCAAATCCGAAAACCGGAGCTAGTCCACGATTGTCATACTGGCCGCTTTGCAGCGTGGCGTAAGTCCCCACGATGGTGTGGCCATGGGCTGCATACTTGGCAATGGCGGCAAACTCGGTGGCGGAGTATTGTTTGTCTCCCCCCGCGGCATCGCTGATGACGATTACGTCTGCCTGGGAAGCGACCAGTTGGAAGTAGGTGAAGTCACCGCTAATTAAAGACTTGTCGTCGACAGAAAGTGGGATCGTTCCGTACTTGGCCCAATTTTGGGTCAGATCCGGCCAAACCGGACTGGCTCCCCAGGATTTCACCAGCACAGCTTTCACCAGTTTGGCGCCTGGCTGTCGGGAATCCTCAATAACTGGCTTGGGCGCCGGGTGAATCATCAGGGGCGGCGAGGATTCTTGCGCAGGAGTATAGGCGGCGAACAAGGTCGTGAGTACGAGCAGTAAGGGTAAGGACCGGTTGCGGTTCATGGAAGTTTCTCCTAAAGCGATGGAATGGAGTCCTTCGAGGCCACCAATTTTACATCAAATTTCGGAGAGGCTCTGGCGAAAATCGGGGTCATCGCACTTGACGCAACTACAGCCGCCCTTGGCCGTTCAACCAGCGAAGCGAGGAGGGGCGACGAATCCCGCTGCACCCCTCGCCCGCAGCATCATCTATTTCACACCATTCGGATAAACCAGAATCTTGCTCGACTCCCCGGTCTTCAGGCGCTCCATTGCCTTGGAAAAGTCCTTCATGGCAATCCGATCGGTAATCACCGGATGCAAGTCGAGCCGGCCCGCCTTCAGTAGCGCCGTCATCTGATACCAGGTCTGGTACATACGCCGGCCGTTGATGCCCTGCACGGTAATTCCCTTAAAGATGATGTCCTCAGAAAAGTTCAAAGAGATCGGCTTCGATGTGAGCCCCAGCAAGGAAATTCGGCCCCCGCGTCGCACCGAATCGAACGCAGTCCGGATCGCATCCGGATGGCCGGCCATTTCGAGCACCACGTCGACTCCCAGCCCGCCGGTATGCTGCATGATGACTTCCGTCGCATTCTCCTTCGAGGGATCTATCACAACATCCGCCTTCATCTGTTTGGCGATATTTCGCCGGTGCTCGTTCACCTCGATCGCAAACACCTGTGCCGCGCCGACCGCTCTCGCTACGGCGATGGCAAATAATCCAATGGGCCCGCAGCCGGTAATCGCCACTGTACGAGCAGCGATCTCGCCCGCCAGCACCGTGTGTACTGCATTACCAAGCGGGTCGAGAATCGATGCGTACTCCATGGGAATCGCCGAATCGAGCTTCCATATATTCGACTCGGGAATCACCACGTACTCCGCAAACGCTCCGTCGGCGTCCACGCCGATAATTTTCACGTTCTGGCAGATATGCGCCTCGCCAGTGCGGCATTGAAAACACTTTCCGCAGGCCACGTGCATCTCCGCCGAAACAAAGTCGCCTTCCTTCACACTGGTGACTTCATCGCCATATGCAACGACTTCGCCGCAGAACTCGTGCCCCGGAATCAGCGGAGGATGAATGCGCCCTTGCGCCCAGCGGTCCCATTCGAAAATGTGCAAGTCGGTGCCGCAAATGGATGCGACTTTCACCTTCACCAGCACGTCCGTACGCCCGTAGGCGGGCACCTTTACCTCGCGTACTTCCATCCCCGGAGCGGACTCCGGCTTCACAACCGCCATCATGGTATTTGCCATCAATCACCTTATATATTGCAGAATGGAGACGAAAACCCTAGATTCTACCACTCAAAGAGGATGCGGCTTGCTGAGGCAGATGGGCAGGGGGCAGCAGAAGAGTTCAGTCTCGGGCGCCGAGGCAGCAACGATTTCGATTCGACGCCCGCCCGCCGCTACTTCACGGGCGCTTTCACTTCGATCCGCTCGAACACTGCTTCGGCCCGATCGATGGCCTCCTGTACGTTGGCGCAGATGTTCTCGCGTCCCACCACTTCTTCGAACTCCGCCTGGTGGATCAACTGTGCCGGCTGCTCGCGTGCCCCGCAAAGGATCAACGTGCGTCCGCTGGCGTGGAGTCGACGCGCAACTTCTTCCAGCGCGAACAGCCCCGTGGCATCGATCGCTGTCATGTTACGCAACCGTATGAGGACGATCGGCGGCAGTTCGTGGATCTTCTCAGTGATTTTCTCGACCTTTTCCGTTGCCCCGAACAGAAACGGCCCATGGATCCTGAAAATCGTTGCGTAGTATGGGATGTCTTTGTCCTGAAGGATGTGCACGCGCCCATCCTCGACATAGTCGTCCGTCACTTGCGAAACCGTCGTCGTATTCGAAACTCGCGCGATAAACAGTAGCGCCGCCAGGATCATCCCAGCTTCGACGGCTACCGTAAGGTCGGCAAACACCGTCAAAGCGAATGTTACCAGCCATACGCTGATGTCGGTCTTGGTCAGCCGCAACAACTGGGGAATCTCACGCCACTCGCCCATGTTGTATGCGACCACCAGCAGAATCCCGGCCAGTGCCGCCATGGGAATGTAACTGGCCAGGGGCGCAGCGAACAGAAGCACGCATAAAAGCGTGATCGCATGAATCATCCCGGCAACCGGAGTCTGCGCTCCGGCCCGTATGTTGGTCGCGGTGCGGGCAATCGCGCCGGTCGCCGGCAGTCCGCCAAACATCGGGGACGCCACATTCGCAATCCCCTGCGCTATCAGTTCCACATTAGGATTGTGCCGGTCGTTGCTCATGCGGTCTGCCACCACCGCCGACATCAGCGACTCAATCGCCCCCAGCATGGCCACTGTGAACGCGGGCCCCAGCAGTCCATGAATCAGTTCTGGACGAAATCGCGGAATTACCAGATGTGGCATCCCACTGGGAATTCCACCGAAGCGCGTGCCGATCGTCTCCACCGGCAGCTTGAGGACAAATACTGCGACGGTTGCGCCGATCATGGCGACAATCGGTCCGGGAATGCGATTTGACAGCGCCCGGCAAACCAGCAGGGTTCCGAGCGTAGCCGCCGCCAGAATCGTTGCCCGCGGCGACCATGTGGGCGCTGCCGCCAGCAACTCTTTCATGCGCTGGTAGAATTCGCCCGGCACTTTGTCGAGATGCAGGCCGAAGAAGTCTTTAATCTGCGTGCTGGCAATCAACACTGCAATGCCATTGGTAAACCCAATGACCACTGGACGCGGAATAAACTTTACCGCCGACCCCATCCCGGTCAGGCCCAGAATCACTAGTAAAATCCCTGCCATGACGGTACACATGAACAAGCCATCCACGCCATGCACGGCCACGATCCCAGCCACCACCACCACGAATGCACCCGTCGGACCGCCGATCTGAGTGCGCGACCCGCCCAGCGCCGAAACCAGGAACCCGGTGACCACCGCGCAGTAAATGCCCGCCTGTGGCGTTAATCCGGAGGCGATGGAGAACGCCATCGCCAGCGGCAGCGCCACCAGACCCACCGTTACTCCGGCGATTACATCCCGGCCAAATTTGTTCAGATTGTAGTCGCGCAGGCACAGCACCGACTTGGGAAGCCAGCGCTCATCAAAACTCGAACTTGGCCCGACAGACATAGGCCAATCATTATGACAGCCGGTACGGATTTTCTCAGTGACGTGTGGAGAACGAAAGTACACCGCCGTTCATTTTGGGGTGCGAATTCGCCTATACAATGCAAATATCGCGCTTAAAGGAAGGGGCGCCGCATTGGACATTTTGCTCGATGAAATCGAGGTCAGGGCTTTGGGGTCGCTGATCGAAAAAGACATCACCACGCCCGATTATTATCCGCTTTCATTGAATGCACTGGTCAATGCTTGCAATCAGAAGAATAATCGTGAGCCGGTAATGTCGCTCAACGACGAGGCCGTCCGCGACGCCCTTGTCGCGCTCCAGGAAAAACGCCTCGCCGGTCCCGCTGGTGGGGCGGACAGCCGAGTTACCAAGTACGAGCACCGTTTACAGGAGGTCTTCAACTTCGACCGCCGCGAGATTGCTGTGCTTTGCGTCCTGCTCTTGCGCGGCCCGCAGACTCCCGGCGAGTTGCGCGGACGTACCGAGCGCATGTTCCGCTTTGAGACCTTGGATGATGTTCAGTCCACCCTGCAAAAACTCATGCAGCGCGACCCGGTCCTGGTAAAGATGCTCGCTCGTCAGCCCGGAACCAAGGAGGCGCGGTATACGCACCTGCTCGCGGGCGACGTGGCGGAAGGTGTGGTCGCAATCGATACGCCCGCGCGGCACTCCGCCGCCGATACGAACAACGACCGGCTTGCCTATCTGGAATCTAAAGTAACGGAGTTGCGCCAGGAACTGGCTGACATCAAGCAGCAGTTGTCCAGCTTCCGACGCCAGTTCGAGTAGGCCACGCCACCGGCCTTCAGCGAAGCCCAAATCACTTCGACTTCTTCGCCTTCACCACGCCAAGTCGCTGGCCTGCCGCGGAATCGGCGATCAGAGTCTCCAGCCGTTTCTGCTGCGTTTCTTCTTTCTTTGCACTGAGCACCCAATACGTCGCGGTCCTCTGATACCAAGGCGCCTGCGCCCGAAAGAACTTCCACGCCTCGGGATTTGCCGTGAACCGCTTTTCTTGGGCCTGTTCGAATTGCTGCGGACGTGTTTCGTAAGAGTACAGTTTCTTCTCGGGACGTTTCGTGAACGCTATCAGGCCCGCGGGAGCAAGCCGGCCCAGACTCTTGAGTTCTTGCACGCGGCGGATGTTGACTGCGCTCCAGTTGCTCCGAGCCTTGCGCGGCGTGAAGCGCACCCGGTAGGTCGTCTCATTCACGCTCTGGCGCAAACCGTCGATCCAGCCAAAACACAGGGCTTCGTCGACGGCCTCAGGATACCTCATGCTGGTTTGCCTGGAGCGCTGATTGTAGAAACCGACCCAGAATTCCTCAACCGCAGCGTGATTGCTCTCCAGCCAACGGCGAAATTCGACGGCATCCTTGAAGATTCGGACCTTCAATGACCCCTACTCTCGCGCAGAGCTGGCTAGCGCCTCTCCGCTTTAATGCGTTCTTCCCTCGCATAGCACTTCCACTTTTCTGCCTCGGCATAGAGCTGTGCCAGCTTCTTCGGATCGCTGACGATTCGCGCGTGGCGCAAAAGTCCCGAAGTCAAGTGCAGTCTACGCGAAGACCGCAATGCTAACTCGCGACATGAATGTCTCATCGTGTACCCCCTTACCTATGTGCTGGACTGGCTTAATGGACGGCTGCCCGCCTCGATCGACGAACGCGACTCGATTCGTTGCACGGTTCTCAGATTTTGCAGAGCATCGGCGATTGCCCGCAGCTCGTCAAGAGCGCCGGGTTGGGAGGAGCGCGTTAAGTCGTCACTTCGTTGTCGCATTGCCTGGCAGGCTAGTTCAATCCCCTTCTGCAAGTCCGCCGGATTTACTTCGAGTAGAGCGGCCTCGTATAGCTCACGCCAGTTATGCGATTGCGTAATTTTCAACACCACATGTTCTTCCATGTTTCGAGCATACCTCCGCCACTAAAAAAAGGTGAAGATATTGGGTTCCTCTATCGAACCTGCAAAGAAGAAAAAGTAGCCGCAGAGCGGAGCCGCCCCCGACGCATATCTAGTCCACTACATTCGCATCATTAAAGAATAATAAAAATATACTTGACGCAGACTTATGGATTTGGTAAGGTTCCGTTCGGGGGTGAGAGAACATGGGAAAAGAGCCGAAATCCCAACCGCAATCGGTACTCAAATATCGTCGCGTGGAAGTGGCAGAACTCGATAAAGGCAGGCGAGGAAAACATCACGATCTAGTGCAAGGAATTCTTGCGGAACTCAATATGGCGCAACCCGGGTCGGCGCTCGAAATTCCGCTTGACGATGTCGGTGGAATTGGCCTAGCCAACCTGCGCTCGGCGATTCATCGTGGGGCCTCAACGGCAGGGATTTCCATTGAAACTCTGGCCGATGAGAAGAATTTCTACGTTTGGAAAAACGCCGAGTTGAAGTGAGCTGGCTACCAGTTCGCTGCAAGTCTGGATTGGACAAAACCGCTAGCTAGTTTCGTGTTGCGCGCGAGCCACGAACTCGTGAAACTCTCTACGCCCGTACGCTCGCGGCGGCATCCCGTTCCACTTATAAAAAGCGCGGTGGAACACGCTGGGCTCGGAGTATCCCAGTGCATACGCGGCATCCGTGGCCGTCATGTGAGTGTCGAGAAGTAGATGCTGCGAAATTTCCCGGCGGACCTGCCGCACCAGGTTGCGGTGGGAAGAAGAAGCCTCCTGCCTCAACTTTCTTTGCAATGTGCGCCGACTCATACGCAGGTGCCGGGCGGCGGCGTCCAGGTCGAAATCTCCACTGCTGAGTCTTTGCCTTACGAAGCTGAGGACGCTCTGGGAAATGCTTGCCTCATCTGTGGCTCTTGCTAATAACCGTTCCGCGACTTCAGTGATCGCAGAATGCGGATAAAGTTCAGCATTTTTCAAGGGCACGTCGAGTAATCGGCGATCCAGAATCAGTGCATTGGTCGGCATTCCAAAACGTACCGGAGCCCGAAAAATGCGCGCATGTTCGCCCGTGTCCCGGGGCTTTGCGTGCCGAAACCAGGCTTCTCGCGGTCTCCACGCAGGCCCAGCAGTTAGTCGGTTGAGCCGCATCAGGGCGGCCATCGTTGTCTCGCAATCGTGCCGAGGCTCGGGCAGTGAAGCGTTCGAATATTCCCACTGAAAATGCGCGACCGGTCCCTCGACCTCCAATTTGAACACGCCGACATTCGTCCAGATCGGCAGATATCGCACCAGACTTCGAAGGGCTTCGCCGAGAGTTGAGCTGGTCAGCAGCGAATATCCAACCACCCCATACTCATGATGGTTCACCCGTTCGCCGACGTGGAGCCCGAACGCCTCGTCCTTCGTCATCCTGGCTGCATGCTCGGCGAGCATCATCATGTCGGCATAAGGAATTCTGAGATCATGGGAAAGATAGAGGGACGAAGCGTTGCCGACTACGGCCTGCCGTGGCAGCGGGTGTTATGCAAACAGTTTTGGCAGGCAGGGGCTATAAGTCTCGTTTCGGTGACCGTGTTGCTGTTTGTGCTGTGGCTTGCCGGAGCTTATTCATTTGGATCGTTGCAACTGCATCGCGTAGCCATCTGGACGAATGCTTTTCTCTGGGCTGTGGCTGTAATCATAGCGGCCATCTACGAAGAATTTCTCTATCGCGGCTACCTTCAGTACACGCTGACATCGGGCATCGGTTTCTGGCCGGCCGCATTCGTAACTTCCATTTTCATGGGCTGGGTACACCACTTCAATCCTGGTTGGACCTGGCTCGGCCTAACAACTGTGGCTGGGTTCGGACTTATTGCCTGCCTTTTGTTGCGTCGAACCGGCGATCTCTGGATGCCGATCGGACTTCACACTGGATGGAATTACGGTGAAGTGTATGTCTTCGGCGTCCCGAGCAGCGGTCTGATGGGCAAAGGCCACTTGTTCCAGGGAAGCTTCCACGGCCCAGCGTGGGCCACGGGCATGCCATTTGGAGTGGAAGCTGGCCGGCCCAATGTCATCATATTTTTGATTTGGTGGATTCTCTTCGCCAAGTGGTTGCGCCAGGTGAAGTACCCAAGACCAGGAGGGGATTCGTGATGAATCGCGGACTATCTGCCCCACTGTTCCTTAGTCTCGTATTATGCGCGCCGGTCCTCGCAGCTCAGGAGATCGGCCAGCAAGGTGGTAACGTCTTTGTCGGGCCCCCGCCACCCCCACCGGTCACGATGCCCAAAATTGACTCCTCGAACTCTCATCATGCCGACGAGGAAGGTAGGCTTATCTTCAAGTCGGAAACGGTGCTCGTTCAAGTACCCGCCGTAGTGACGGATAAATCCGGCAATCATGTTCACAATCTGAGCAAGAATGATTTCAAGATCCTGGAGAATGGCAAGCCGGAGCGCATAGCCGCTTTCGAAGAGATCACCGTAAGCAATGCCGCGCCCGCCGCAAACCGCACCCCCGGTCCGGGGACGTTCAGTAATCTAGTCACCGATGGGCAGTCGCCGCGAGCCGTCACCATGATCGCTCTCGATACCATCAATACTCCATTCCTCGATCAAGCTTACGCACGAAAGGAATTGATCCGATATCTGGCCGACCACCTGCAGTCGGGGCAGGTGCAGGGATTGGTAGTCGTTGGCAGCAAAGGAGTGAAAGTGCTCAGCGGGATCGACAACGACTCTGCATCACTGATTACCGCTCTCAAAAAGGCGAGTGGCGAGGTCTCACCGATGGAGGCGTTTGGTGCGCAGGGACAGGTAGCGGCCGCTCAAGGCCGGCCTAGCGGACTTACGGGGGAACCAGCCGGAGAAGACCCGGCAGAAAAAATGCGCCAGTTCATTTTGAATGCCGACGCGTTGGAAGGCGCCTACCAGCAATCGCGGTCGATCGAAGACACAATGAAGGCCTTCCTCGCCATTGCCTGACCTCCGGCCCCGTGCCAGTCCGCAATCTGGCAAGACCGCGAACTAGCGTCTTGTCTGCGCATGAGCGGCGGACTACTGCTGCTTAGCGCAGTGCTTTCATGAATCCGATACTGTTGTTCGCGCCGCGGCCCGGCGCGGTCCTTGACGGACCTTTGTGGCCTGTCCCAAAAAAGCCCGCACAACCCCGTTCCTCTCATTTAAACTAAGGAACTTTCATAGATCGAAATCAGGAGAACTTTGCCATGCCCGAAACCGCCCTCTGTGGCGCCGAGTTCAAGAAACAACTGCGTGCCGGAAGCCCGAAGATGGGCCTGTTCCTTAACGCACACAGCCCGACCGTCGCCGAGCAACTCGCCCACAGCGGTTATGACTGGCTGCTAGTCGACACGCAGCACGGGCCCATGAATTTTGAAAAACTGTCGGCCATGCTGAGCGGCATTGCCAATGGAGGCGCCAAGTCCCTCGTCCGCGTTGGCGGATACGATGACCGTCCCGGCATCCAGCAGGCGCTCGATCTCGGCGCCGACGGCATTCTCGTCCCGTACATCAACACCGCCGAAGAGGCACTTCAAGCCGTCAGTTGCACGAAATATCCGACCGTCGGCACGCGCTCGGTCTATTTTCCCCAACGCAGCATGAACAAAGCGGGATTGCTCGGGTATGCCGGCAACTATAACAACGACGGCATCGTCGCGCTGCAGGTCGAGACTGCGTCCTGCATCGAAAATATCGCCGAAATCGCCGCCGTACCCGGCGTCGACATTCTCTTCCTCGGCCAGAACGATCTCTGCATGTCGATGGGCCTCTACAACAAATACGAGTTCCCTCACATGTACACCTCGCCCGAACTTGACGCCGCCACCAAGAAGTTGATCGACCACGCCCGCAAGAACAACGTCATTCTCGGGCTCTTCCTGTTCGGCACCGCCCGTGTCGGCGAATTCCTCGAAAAGGGATTCACCTTCATCAGCGTGGGCAACGACTTGCACCACGTTTTGACCCAGGCTGGCGCTTACGTCGCAGACATGGAGAAAGTCTCCCAGGAAAAGGGCAAGCCTTGGAAACGGCGTCCCACGGCCCTGTTCTAGTCGAGCTAGGTAGGTCGGGGAAACAGCTAGAAAACACGGTTCAAAACTTCTCCCCTCGTGAGCTATTTACACGATTGAGTCGGCCGTGGCACCGCGCAAGAAGTTCGAACCACACTGGGGAAACCACAGAATCAACGCAATTTCCACAAGACTTGCGCCTCGGTGCGGAGTAGAATGCGTTTGGTCACCGAAATGCGGGTCGACCCTTAATCCAGTTGTACAGGAAAGGACTTTTGCCTCATGTGGAAACCCACAAATCAGCCTTCGACGACTCCTACCCGGCCCAATGAGCCGGAGCGTCCCGCAATGCCTACCCCGGTGACATCGACCCCAGAGTTGAGCACCACGCCGCGCCCTACCGCCGCACCGACCAGCACGGCAGACCAAGCCACCATCGGAAAGTCGTTGGTCATTAAGGGCGAAGTAACCGGGTCGGAATCGCTCTATATCGACGGCCGCGTGGAAGGCTCGATCAATCTGGCGGGAAACCGCGTCACTGTCGGGCGCAATGGCGTAGTTTCGGCCAACATCAATGCCCGTGAAATCGTGGTTCTCGGGAAGGTCCGCGGGAACTTGACGGCGAGCGACCGGGTTGACATTCGCAGTGACGGCTCTTTGACCGGAGATGTCGTAGCTGCGCGCATTTCCATCGAAGACGGCGCCTTCTTCAAGGGCGGCATCGACATCCGCAAGGGTGGTCAGAAGCCCAATGGCGAAGAAGTGAAGACAAGCCCAGCGACGGTCACGCCCGAAGTTGCGGCCGCTCGCGCCTAGCTTTGGACGGACTTTCACGTAGGCGGGACTCGCCCATCCACCGAGTCCCGCTTTCAATACTTGGTCTCACATCAGTTTCTGCCGTTTTGCCCAATAAATTGAGCTCCTCTGCCTCTTTACGCCAACCGACTTCCCTCGTCTGACATCTTTTGAGTGGCTTCATTTGGGGAGGCTTCGCTCATGGGGATCGCCGACGTTAACCTTGCCGTTAATAGAACGCCTAAATTGTCCAAACCGGCGGCACTACCACCCGGCGCTCGCACCGATATCACCGGAGGCGCAGTCAAGAATGTGATCCTTTTGTCCTTACCGGATCAGGAATACAACTTGTTGCGGCCCGAGCTTGACGCGGTCGACCTGCCTCGACAATTGATCCTGCACGAGCCCGGGGAGCGGATTCAATACGCGTACTTTCCCAATGACGGCATGACTTCGCTCGTGGTTCTTACCGGTGACGGTCGCAGTGTCGAAGTTGGGTTGGTGGGCCGCGAAGGCATGGTTGGAGCTCCCTTAGCGGTTGGTTTGCAGCGTGGCACCTTCCGGGCCATTATGCAGATTAGCGGACAAGGAATGAGAATTCGTTCTGAAGTATTGGAAGAGTCTTTGAGTATCGCTCCCGTACTGCGGCAGGAATTGAGCCGTTACACCCTGCTGCATGGGCTCCAGGTCGGGCAAATCGCGGCCTGCAATCGGCTGCATGAGATTGAAGAGCGCCTGGCGCGCTGGCTCCTCATGTGCCAGGACAGGGTCGACTCGGCGAGTTTGGGGCTAACCCATGAATTCCTGGCCCAGATGTTGGGCAGTGGCCGTCCCACGGTCAGCATTGCTGTCGGCGCTTTGGAGCGAGCGGGGGCAATTGAGAATCAGCGCGGGACAATCAAAATCGTAAACCGCAAACAACTCGAAGCCTCGGCCTGCGAATGCTACGACGTAGTGCAGAACCTCAATGGCGGATTGGGGCTGAAGTAAATTCCGAGGATAAGTCTGCTTGTAAGTGCTATCGGGCCATCCAACAGTTCAATTTTTGTCTGTTGAAGGACACTCCGCGATAGGACCCGAAACCGCAAAACTCTTAAGGCTCAATTCCTCGGCTAACGTCTTCGGCCTGCTTTTCCGCTACTCGGGGATAGGTTGTCCCTTTCCGCCTGCGTAACTCCTGCGCAAGTTGGGAGCGGGTCAGCCATAGTCCGAGCGCAGCGGTTGCTCCCCAGGTAACGGTGGCAAGACCAATGGTTTCCAGATCGGCGATGCGGTCTCCGGGAGTGACCAAGCGCGCAACCCGATACCCGACTACTCCCGCGACAACCGCGCTTATTCCAACCTTGCCGAGTTCGTTCCACGGGAGTTCATTCAGTGGAACTAATTTTCGATAATGCAGCAGGATGGCCAATGCCAAGGTGTTAGCGATGATTCCGAGGTCTGAGGCCATGGCGAGGCCAACCGTAGAAAAGCTTCGATACAACGCCGCGTACATGGGCAAAGACGCAAGCGTAACGATGCTGCTGGCAATCATAGGAGTGAGCGTGTTGCCGGCCGCATAGAAAGCGCGCGCATACAAGGCTTGTGCAGCCCAGAAGGCGAGGGAAATAGAAAACCAGAAAAAATAAATCGCCGTCGCTTGTGAGTCGTAAAAGTGGAAGCGGCCCCGCCGATACACCAGATCGATAAGTGGCAAGGCGGTGATCATCATCAGGCTGCTGGCCAGCAGTGAGGTAGCGCTGATGCGAAAAATCGAAGCGCTGACCACACCGGAAAATTCGCGCATGCGCTTTTCGCCGAACAGGCGGGCGAAAAATGGCAGGGAAGCCTGACCTGCGGCTTGCCCCAGTACCGCCATGGGAACCGCGAACAATCTTTTCGCATAGTTCAGCCGTGTGATCTCTCCCACGCCGTTCGATGCAAAGTGGCGAAGAATCCAGTCGTCGGCGGTAACCAGCGAAACCCCAAGCATCAATGGAATCGACAGCCGGACCCATTCGCGAAATGCTGGATTGCGGACATCGAAAGACGGCCGATAGCCGGTCCCAATCTTCGCAGCGCCGATCGCATTGATCAGAAAAGGTCCAACCATGCTCCCGATCAGCGCGCCGTATGCCAGGGAAGCGATTCCCAGCCTGTGAGAAAGAACGATTCCGCCGAGAATGATGAAGGCGTTGTAGAGCAAGGGACCAAAGGCTGGAAACAGAAACAGCCGTCGCGACAACAGCACTGCTGAAACCACCCCGCCCACATAAAAGAAAATCTGCGCGGGAAGAAGGATCCGCGTAAGGTGCACGCAAAGGTCGACCTGCTGTGCGCTGAATCCGTTAAAAAAATAGCGTGTCATCTGCGGCGTGAAGATCTCGGCGATCAGTACGCCGAAAGTGAGCATCACCGTCATGACGGTGATAATCACAGAAAATGTCTTCTGCGCGTCCTCTTCTTTCCCCGCGGCGAGAAAGCGCGTATAGATGGATACAAAAGTGATCGAAGCCGTCCCTCCGGCAACGATGTAATTCAGCCAATCGGGGATCGTAAAACCAGCAACGTACGCGTCGGTCTGGGGCCCCGCGCCAAATGCCCACGCGATGTAAGCTTCGCGAACATAGCCGATGATCCGCGACAGCATGACCGCCGTCATCAGCAGCACAGTCGCAGAAAAAGCGCTGTGCTGGTGAGAGGGTCGCAGTAGACGCAAGAAGTTGCCACGCGGACTGGCGGCGGGCGTATCGGGATTCGGCATCCAGCGCGATTTTACACGGAAGCTTGTGGCGGTTGGTTAGACGCAATGGTTCACCGCGGCTAGCCATGCGTTTTGACAGCACACTGCTTCGCGCCGGATAATCCGAGTCGTGTCTGGGTTCCGTCCTGCGTCGTCTTCCGCTCGTTCCGCCCTCATGCGTCGCTCATTTCGCAAGACTTTCCCGCCCGCCGTCCGCGGCGAGGGTGTCTACCTCTGGGACGCCCACGGCAAGCAGTACCTGGATTTCTCGGGCTCCGCGGCAGTCAACTTCATTGGTCACGGCGTGACTGAAATCGGATCGGCAATGGCAGAACAGGCGCGGAATCTTGAATTTGTCCATAGCAGCCAGTTCACCACGCCGGTTGCGGAAGAGTTTGCGGAAGAATTGCTGAGCTTTGCAGGAAGCAACTTCGCGGGTGGTTGCGTGTACTTCACTTGCGGAGGGTCCGAAGCCATTGAGACTGCGTTAAAGCTGGCGCGCCAATATCAGGTGGAGATTGGCCACCCTGCGCGCCATCATGTCATCAGCCGGGGCCAGAGTTACCATGGCTCAACTCTCGGTGCGTTAGCGGTTTCAGGAAATAAGCGCCGCAGAGAAATGTACCTGCCAATGGTCGGAAAATCCACCCATGTCGGATTTCCGAACTGCTACCGCTGCGCTTACGACTGTACGGATGGTTGCCGTATCTGCGGCCAGGAATATGCAACCGAATTGGAAATGGCCATCCGCGCCTCAAATGGCGAAACCGCTGCCTTCATCGTCGAACCGGTCAGTGGCGCGACGCTTGGCGCGGTAGTGCCACCCCCGGGATATTTGCACAGCATTTCCGGCATCTGCCGTCGAAATGACGTCCTGCTGATTGCCGACGAAGTGATGACCGGTATGGGGCGCACCGGGCGCAACTTCGCCGTCGAGCATTGGGAGGTCGCGCCGGATATTCTGGTGACCGCCAAGGGACTCTCCAGCGGATACGCCCCGTTAGGCGCCGTCATCGTTACGAAGAAAGTTGCAGATGCGATTGCCGAAGGTTCGGGAGCGTTTCTCCATGGCTTCACTTACAACTCCCATCCCATCTCCGTGGCGGCGGGGCGCGCAGTGCTTCGATATGTGCAACACCGAAATCTGGTGCGGGCAGCCGATTCTGAAATGAACGGCTCCCCGGCCTTCGAACTGCGTGATTCACTCCGCTCTCTAAAAGACCTTGCAGCGGTTGGCGATGTGCGCGGAATCGGATTACTGTGGGCGGTCGAATTCGTCGCCGACAAGAAAAGCAGTCAACCATTTGCTTCAGAGAGCAATTTTGCGGGGAGTGTTGCGCAGGCGGCAACCGAGCGCGGCTTGCTGGTCTATCCCATGCAGGGGTGTGCGGACGGGACCGCGGGGGACCATATTTTGATTGCTCCGCCTGCAGTTATCACCCGAGAACAGATCCAATGGGCTGTCGGAGAGTTGGCCGGCGCAATCCAGGCGGCTTCTACTCAGACTCATTAATCCATGTGCTTCTCGCCCTGCCGCTCCACCGACCAAATGTCCTCCGGCTTCTGTTCGAAGGGATAGACATGGACCATCCATCCGAAGATCTGCGGCATAAACCTGCCCCCGGCAGCGTCGCACTGTTCTTTGGTCACAATCGATCCGTGTAAGCCGAACTGCGGATGCTCCGTTCGCATCTCCCCCCTTTTCTCCGCTGGAGGTAAACACAAGTTCACGTGGGCATGCCATTGCGCGATGCTCAGCGGGACACGCGAATTCAGTTCGTCTTCGCTCGCATCTTTCTGCGCTGTATACATGACGCCGATGAGTATGTAGCCGTCACCTTGCTTTTGATAAAGCAAGGATGTGGGATGCTCGGGATTGAAACGCAGGCGCGCCTCGAAGGCATAGGCGTAATTGGTGAAGTGATACTGTTTTTGGGGAACATTCGGCATGAAAATTTTGTAGCCGTCCGCGAGTGCGACTTTGTAATCCGTATATTTCGCCGCAGCCTTTTTTGCCGCGGCGACAACTTGGTCCGCCTTTTGCTGATCGCCGGGTTGAGGACCGCGCAAAGTGGTCATCTTCATGTGCGCGCCCATGTCCATATGGCGGCTTTCCATGGATTGCATGGCATGCGCGGTGCCATCGTTCATTCCTGGCATGTCGTGCATGTCAGAGGGCTTTGCATTGGACGCGGCTTGGCCCGACATATCCATGTTCGACATATCGCTCTGCGGTTTCGATTGTTGCGCAAAGACGAACGGGCAAACAGCTAACAGCGCGGCAGCTAAAAGATGTTTTGTCATGGCACTTTCTCCCTAAGGTTATAACCCTGCCCGTTGCGGTGAGTTTCTGCAACGGTTGAGCGGTTACCGAGGATTACCGGAGTAATCGGGGGACCAGTTTAGGTGCTAGTCGGGAGTTTCTCGACGTCCAATCCAACCGCAGTTAGGCACTTCCTGGATGCTTCCGTGCCAGAGCGAACGCAGTCGGGAACACCGATTCCGCGGTATCCGTTACCGGCCAAAGCAAGGCCGGGAAGGCCGGCCAGCAGTTGATCGATCCGCTGCAAGCGTTCCAGATGGCCCACGCGGTACTGGGCCATCGCGCCATTCCATCGGTAAATACGTGTGAACAGAGGCTCGGCCTTCAATCCAATAATTTGCCGAAGTTCGTCACAGATCACCCTCACAATTTCCTCGTCGGGAGCCTGCATTAAGGCTTCGTTGCGAGCGCCTCCGATGAAACATCGCAAAAGCGCACGCTGTACCGAAGCGCGGTGCGGAAACTTGTTGTGCACAAATGTAGCTGCCATCATGCGCTTGCCTTCGCTGCGCGGAACCAGAAATCCGAAGCCCGGTGGCAGCGCAGAGCGCAGGCTGCCATCGTAACCCAGATTCATCGTGACTGAAGAGGTGTAATCGACGCCGTCAAGCTCGGTGGCAAGTTCGGGAACGGTCATTCGAATCAGCCCCGAGGCGACTGGCGTTGGGACGGCGACAATAACCGCGTCAAAGTGATCAGAGTGAAAGCCGGCGGAGACCAGCCATCCGCCATCTCGTTGTTGGATTGCTTGGACCGGCGTGCCAGTGTGGAGTACGGAGCCGGGCAATCTGGAAACAATGGTGTCCACCATCTGCTGCATCCCGCCCTTCAGCGATGTGAACAGCGGTCGTGCGGCGCCCTTGGTGGCTTGCGGGGTCTTACGGCGTGCGGCGAGCATGGCACGTCCTAGGCTACCGTACTTGGCCTCCATCTCGGCGAAGCGAGGTAGTACGGCGCGCACGCTGAGTTGGGTTGCTTCCCCGCCATAGACGCCAGACAGTAACGGATCGGCCAAACGGTCAACCATTTCCGCACCGTAGTGCCTCTCCACCAACGAAGCGACTGTTTCGTCTGCTTCGCCTTTTCGCGGCGGATGAAACCACTCCTGCGCCATCTTTAATTTAGTCGCTGGCGAAAATAGCGGCGACAATAGCGTCGGCAAGATCTTGGTGGGGACCATGAACATGAGCCCGTCGGGAATTTCGACCAGCCGTCCTTTGACCAGAATGTAAGTTTTTCGATCGGCATCGTTGGAACCGACCAGTTGATCGCCCAGGCCAAGCTCGCGACATAAATCGCTGGCCCACGGTTTCTCCGTGAGGAACGAATCGGGGCCAGCCTCGATTTGGCATCCATCAACCTGATCGGTGACCAATACGCCGCCAAGGCGAGGGCTGGATTCGAAGAGTTCGTACCAGATTGCCGACCCGGCGCCTCGTTGTTTTTCCAAAGCGTATGCGGCGGACAGCCCCGAGATGCCGCCCCCGATGATGGCAATCCGTTTCATGCGGCTTTCAGCAGCCGGGCACTCGCAATGTTGGCCAAAGCTTGCGTAAGCAGGGATGAGCTATTCAGAGATTCCGTTCGCCACAAACGCATGCCTTGCTTTTCGGTGAATTGCTTGAATCCGATATCGATGTCATAGAGAATTTCGACGTGATCGCACAGAAAGCCGATGGTCTGGATAAAAACGCCGCGATGACCCTTCGCTTTCAGCTCCAGGATCGTATCTTCCACAGTGGGTCCGAGCCACGCGCCGCCTGACATCCCTTGGCTCTGAAAAGCGAAGACCCAATCGCCAGGCTTCAATCCAACTTGCTTTGCAACCAGCGCGGCGGTCTCACGGGCCTGTATCTCATAGGGATCGCCTTCCGAGATTGTTCGTTGCGGAACGCTATGCGCAGTGAAAATGATCGGTAGCTTGTCGCCCATTTCCCGCTCGGCTATCGGGAGCCGGGTTCGTAATTTCTCGGCAAAGGCCTGAATCAGCTTCGGATGATCGTGCCAGGATTCCACAAAATCAAATGTGCAGGACGGCCCATTGGCCGTCAGCGCGGAGCGGTAAAGACCGACACTGGTACGGGAGTTCTGCGGGGCCAGGCAAATCACAACGGCATGTTCGATACCGTCGCCTGCCATTGCCAGAAGTGCTTCTTTGATGAAAGGCTTCCAATTCCTCATGCCAACGTAGACCGGAATTCCCAACTCACCGGCGAGGAGATCGCGTTGCTCAAAGCTCCAACAAGTCAGCGGGGATGCACCAATCAAGCTATAGCGATGTTGTACTTCTTTGACGACTGCGTCGGGAAGCGCCCGCCCGTTTGTAACTTGAAGCAGAAACTCTGGAATATCTTCAACCGCGGCGGGGCTGCCGTGCGCCAGTAACAATACGGCATTCTTGCCCGAACTGGATGGATCGATCACTTTTTCGTTACCGCCGAGTATTCTTGCACGAACTTCGCCAAGTCTCTCACGTTGTCCACCGGGGTCTCGGGTAAAATTCCGTGGCCCAAGTTAAAAATATGTCCAGGGCGGGCAGCGGCGCGGAGCAAGATGTCTTCGGAGCGCGCCTTCACCGTCTTCCAGTCAGCGAACAAGACAACCGGATCAAGATTTCCCTGCACGGCGCCTTTCAACCCTAAGGTTCGCCAGCCGTCGTCCAGCGGAATGCGCCAGTCGAGGCCGATCACCTCGGCTCCCGTTTCCTGCATCGACGGCAACAACGTCGAACTATCGGTGCCGAAATAAATGATCGGGACTCCGGTGCTCTTTTGCAAGGATTTCACCAGTTCGGTAGTGCGCGGCAACACGTAGCGGCGGTAGTCGTCCACGCTTAAACATCCAACCCAGCTATCGAAAACCTGGATCGCGTCCGCACCGGCTCTCGCCTGTTCTGTGGCGTACGCGGAGGTGACTGCCACCAGCTTTCTGAGCAGCTGGTCCCATGCCGCAGGAGACGAGTACATCATTTTCTTGGCGTGAACGTAATTCCGCGAGCCACCGCCTTCAATCATGTAGCTGGCTAGGGTAAACGGCGCGCCGCAGAATCCGATCACCGGGAGCTTAGCGCCAAAGTGTTTCGCCACCAGGCCGACCGCTTCAGCCACATATCCCAGTTCAGAGGCGCGGTCGACGCGAAGCTGATCGATGTCTTCTTTGCTGCGGACCGGCTTCTCAATGACCGGACCCTCTCCTGCGGTGAAATGAAACGGCAGACCCATCACTTCCAAAGGCAGCAACAGGTCGGCGAAGATAATGGCGGCATCGACGCCAAGAAACTCGGCGGCCGTGATTGTCACTTCCGCCGCGACCGCCGGTTTTTTGCAGATCTCGATAAGCGAGTACTGTTTGCGAACCGCGCGATACTCGGCCATATAGCGGCCGGCTTGGCGCATGAACCAAACTGGTGTCCGGTCGACCGGTTGCGCCTTGCAAGCTCTTACGAAGCGTGAATTAGGGGCAGACATGAATCATTAAATTTAACATCTTCAGGCCGCACCCATTGTGATGACGCTCACTGACAGGCCATTGCGGCTTCGGACTTGGAGGTGGCGCATCAGGGGAAAGGCCCGTGGTTAACCGGCCCATGGAGGACGACCGGGTTTGTCAGAACACGGGCACGATTTTCCGGATCCGGATCTGCCTTCCCACAGCATCCAGTGCTCCCAACACCAGAACCTGCCTGCCCTCGTACAGGCGGGCAACCTCTGGGTGATCGAGCTGGTAAGAAGTCGAAGAGGAGATGTGCAGAAAGTAATCCTGGCCATGCTTCAAGATGGTCCCCGAAAAACTTTTCGTGGGCGGGTTCGTCGAAGTGTCCGAGCCCTGCGCTCCCGCGGTCTGCGGTAAGGGTTGTGGGTCGAACATGCTGCTCCAGGCAATCAAGTCCGAAGTGAATAGTGGGGAGCGGCCGCCATCCTGCGCAACCGCAACTCCCGCCATCAGCAGCCAACCCAAAATGCCCAGTGTCTTCATTCGCGGGACTTGGATGAGCAAAACCAATGCCACGTCTAAGTCGTGGTGGGTCAGCGCAGTAATAAAGGTTGGCCGTTCGAAACCCGTCTTTCGCGACTTCGAAAAATCGCCCTACAGAAAATCCTGTAGGACTCTCAGATGAATTGCCCTTCCGAGTGACGCCGTACCAAGAAAGACACCTAAAAATGGCCGCGGTTCGTCCTATGCTCCAGAGAACGAATCCTTTTCTACGGGGTAGTCTATGTCGGCAAGTCAGGTGGTCCTTTATTTCGACTCGGAGCAGGATGCTTTGCACTTCACTTTGGCGGCAAGCTCGGTAATGTCAGCCCAAGCCAATCGCGGAGAAGCTGCAGCCAAGGTTGCCGACGAGATTTGCAAGGTAAGCCGAATCGCGACTGATCCGCTGCACACCGTGGATGACCAAGCACCTGCTGCCTGATGCGCTACAGGCGCCGTTCGCTCAGTCAGACCACGGTTGCGGAGTACGGTCCCAGCGGTGGCCTTTCAGTTTCTGCAACAAAACGGCATCCAAAGGCCCGGCATCGCTGATCGCCAGATTTTGCCGGACGTGGTCCACCTTTCGCATCCCAGCAATCGTCGTACTGACCACCGGATTCGATAGAATAAAGCGCAGGGCCAGCTCCGGCAGGCTCATTCCCGCTGGAAGGCCGGCCTTCAATCTTTCTACCCGCTCCACCGTCTGCGTCAAGTTTTCTGGACCAAAGTACTTGGCGCGCCAGTCATCCCACGCAAATTTCGTGTCCAGCGTTAGTCTTCCGCCTAAGCTGCCTTCATCGAGCGGAACCCGGGCGATAACGCCCACATCAAACTCCCGGCAGACCGCTAAAAGCTTATCTTCCGGAGACTGGTCGAAAACGTTATAGATCACCTGCACGGCGTCCACCAGCCCGGTTCGGATGGCCTTGATTCCGTTTTCCGGCTCCCACCGGTTCAAGCTCAGTCCGAAGAAACGAATCCATCCTTCGCTCTTTAATCGTTCCACGGTTTCGCGGAATTCAGGCTCGTCCGTCCAGCTATCATCCCAAACGTGAAATTGAAGAAGATCGATGCAATCGACACCGAGTTTTTCGCGGATCAGCTTCGCGTGCTCAAAAACATGCCCTGCCGGAAAGGCGTCCGCGTACTTGTCCTGCGGCGACGCAGGCCACCGGCGATTCATCGGAGGCACCTTAGACGCCGCATACAGCCGTCGCCCTCGGTTTTGGGCCAGGATCTGGCCGAGCAAGCCGTCGCTTCGGCCGTCGCCGTATGCCCAGGCGGTATCGAAGAAATTGCAGCCCATATCCACCGCAAGCTGTAACGCTTCCAACGACTGGCGATCGTCGGAATCGGGCCATCCACTCATGCCCCACAAGCCGTGGGCAATGTCACTGACCTGAAAATCTGTGCGGCCAAACCTGCGATAGTTCATCGATTTCCTCTCTAGAACCGGGGCTCACGCGTTTGACATGCTTCCTTCAGATTTCTAACATAGAGAGTTAACCTCAAGCGATATTGCGCACAAGGACGGAACGCATCGTAATGTGTGGGTTGTTACCTTTCTTCCCTTAAGAAAAATTTATGATTACCGTTCAAGAGCTTACCAAGAGATACGCTCGTAATACCGCTGTCGATCATGTCTCTTTCGAGGTCCAGCGCGGGCAGATCGTCGGATTTCTGGGCCCCAACGGCGCCGGCAAGACCACGACCATGCGGATGTTGACCTGCTTCATGCCACCGAGTTCGGGGACCGCGACCGTCGCCGGATTCGACGTGCTGGAACAGCCTCTCGAAGTCAAGAAACGCATCGGCTATTTGCCGGAGACGCCGCCGCTCTATCCGGAAATGGAAACCTCTGAGTATTTGACCTATGTCGGTAAGCTCAAGGGACTCTCCGGGCCGGAATTGCGCAAACGTGTGGATTACGTTTGCGAGCGCTGCTCGGTGGCCGATGTAAAGAACAAGCTTCTAGGAAAGCTGTCCAAGGGATATCGGCAGCGGGTGGGGCTTGCGCAAGCGATTATTCACAACCCCGAGGTGCTGATTCTTGACGAGCCAACTGCCGGACTTGATCCGAAACAGATCAATGAAACCCGCGATCTGATCAAAGGTCTGGCCGGCGACCATACCATTATTCTCAGCACGCACATCCTGCCTGAGGTCGAGCAGACCTGCCAACAGGTTGTCATCATCAACAAAGGTAAGCTGGTCACGACCGACTCCGTCGAAAACCTTCAAAAGCGAGCGCGTGGCGCGGAATCGATGGTCATCGAAATCGCCGGACGCAATGGCGCCTTAGACGCCACCGAAGTTCAGAACCGGTTGCGGCAGGTCGGAGGCATCAGCCAGGTCACTTTGCGGCAGGTCCGTCCTACCGGAACTACGCTTGAGATTGAAGGCCAAAAAGGCTTCGTGCGCGGAGACCTGGCGCGCGCGGTTGTGCAAGCTGGATGGGACCTGAATGAACTTCGATCTTCGGCCATGAGCCTGGAAGAGGTCTTCTTGCAACTCACCGGCAAGCAACCGGGCGAACCACAAGAGATCGCCGTGAAAGGAGTCCAGTGATGCGGAATATTTGGACGATCTGCCGCAAAGAGCTGAGCAGCTATTTTGTATCGCCCATCGCCTACATCCTGTTGGCCATGTTTGCGCTCATCTTCGGATATTTCTTCTGGATCATGCTCGCCAATTTCGTGGTCTATGGCATGGAAATGCAGATGCGTGGCCAGTCGACGCCCATGAATCTAAACGAGGAGGTCATTCGTCCGTTGCTCTCAAACGCCGGCGTGATCGGCCTCTTCTTTATTCCCATGATTACCATGCGCTTGTTTGCTGAAGAAAAGCGCACCGGTACCATCGAACTGCTTACAACTTCGCCGGTCCGCGATATTGAGATCATTCTCGGCAAGTGGCTGGCCGCGCTTACTCTTTATGCTTGCATGCTGCTTTTCACCGCCCTGAATTTTGCCTTTCTGTTCAAGTACGGCAATCCTGACTGGAAGCCCTTGGCCATCGGATACCTGGGCCTGCTGCTGCAAGCGGGAGCTTTGCTGGCGATTGGTATCTTCATCTCAACTTTGACCAAGAACCAGATCATCGCGGGGGCCGTCACCTTCGGCGTATGTTTGCTGCTCTGGGTCTTGGAATGGATCAGTGGGTCCGAAACCGCAACCTGGGCGCAGGTTCTCGCTTATCTCTCCGTAGTCACGCACTTTGAATCGTTTGCCAAAGGCGTGCTCGATGTCAAAGACGCAATCTTCTACTTATCGCTGATTTTCTTTGGACTCTTCCTGACAGCCCGGTCCATGGAATCTCTGCGCTGGAGGTCGTAAGTGAATACGAAGTTGCTGCAAGCCCGACAGACGAAATATACCGCCTACGCCACGGTCTACATTCTTGTGGTAATCGCGGCGCTCGCCATTGTGAATGTGCTTGCCAATCGCCACGACAAGTCTTTTGACGCAACCGCGAACAAGCGCTACAGCCTCTCCGAACAGACCGCCAAAGTCGTGAAGGGATTGAAACAAGACGCAACCATCGCTTATTTCGATCAGGCCTCGCGGTTTCTGCACGCGCACGACCTGCTCGATCAATACACAAATCTTTCCTCCAGGGTCCACATCGAGTACGTGGATCCCGATAAGAAGCCCCAGGAAGCGCGCGAGGCCGGCATCAAGAATTACGGGACTGCCATCGTTCAAATTGGAGACAAGAAAGAAGAAGCCAAGAGCATGACGGAAGAGGGAATCACCGGCGCCTTCATCCGCGATTTGAAGCAAACCACCCGCACGGCTTGCTTCGCCTCTGGCAGCGGTGAGCATCAAATTGACGATTCCGGTCGCACCGGCTATTCGCAATTTAGGGGCATGTTGACCAAAGAAAATTACGAGACCAAGTCTATCGATCTGCTCCAGAGTGCCGCGGTGCCGCCGGATTGCACGGTGTTGATCATTGCCGGCCCCACCCATGACTATCAGCAGCCGGAAGTAGATGCCATCAAACAATACGTGGAAGACGGCGGCCGCGCGCTCGTCATGGTCGATCCTCCGTTGAAAATCGGGAAATCCGAAACCTCCGACAATTCTGCTTTCACCGCTCTTCTGCAAAGCTGGGGCGTCACGCCGCAAAAGGACCTGGTGCTTGACCTCAATCCCATGGGCCAACTTTTGGGAGTTGGCCCTACGGTGACGCTGGTTTCAAGCTACGAGTCGCATCCCATCGTGAGCGAACTCAAAGGCACCGCCACCGGATTTCCGCTGGCCCGCTCTTTGGAAATCAAGGCCGGTGACAAGGCGACGCCGCAAGCCTTGTTCAGTTCATCTGCCAGCAGCATGGCGACGACGAACCTAAGCTCCGCTTCGGTCAATACCGGCGATCCGAATAACAAGAAAGGCCCTTTGACCATCGCTGCTGCCGGCACATACAACACCGGCAAGCAAGATTCGCAAGGGCGGTTTGTCGTGGTGGGCAGTTCATCGTGGGCCGCGAATTCCTTCCTTCCCTTCAACGGGAACAGCGACCTGGCGCTCAATGCGGTTGACTGGCTGGCTTCGGCCGAGGACCTTATCTCGATTCGTCCCAAGGCGCCGGATGAACGCAAACTTACGATGACGCGCAGCCAATTGTCCATGGTACGAAGTGTCAGTCAATTTCTGCTGCCCATGGCGGTGGTCTTTCTAGGTTTCTCCGTGTGGTGGAAAAGAAGATAGGCGAATCGTCGCGACGTTAGGAAATCCTGAAGATGAAACTGCGTGGTTTGATTGTTGCTGGCGTGATTCTTGCGGCCCTTTCGGGCGCGCTCTACTGGTCAAATAAGCATCCCGAAGCGGACAAAGCCAAGAATCCAGCCGACGCCGAGTCGGAGGCCGGACCGACGATTTTCTCGCTCAAAGAAGCCGACATAGTAAAGTTCGACCTGAAAAGGAAGGGCGCAGCCGAGGTGTCCTTGCAGCGCGATGGCTCCGGAAAATGGCAGATGACTGCTCCGCAGCCGTTGCCTATCGACCAGAGCGCGGTGATCAGCTTGCTGGGAACTTTTTCAACTTTCACTTCGCAGCGCGTGGTGGAGCAGAAGGCAACAAATCTCGACCAATACGGGTTGAGCGCACCCCCGTTTGAGATCGACATGACTGAGAAGTCCGGAAAAACGCACCAATTTCTTCTCGGCGACGAGGCCCCCACCGGGAACAGCCTGTACGCCAAGATTGGCGATAGTCCCGAGATTTACCTGGTTGCCAGCTTCCAAAGGACCAGCCTCGACAAAACCCCTAACGACCTTCGCGATAAGCGCTTGCTGTCTGCGAGTCCGGAAAAGATCAGCCAGGTCGAGCTTCTTAGGAAGAAAGAAAATATCGTTTTTGGTCGCAGTAAAGACGAATGGCAGATACTGAAACCCGTTCCCGCTCGCGCCGATGATTATGGCGTCGACCAACTCGTGAGGAAGTTGGCACAAGCCCAAATGGACTTAAGCGGCACCGACGCCGACCCGAGTAAAACGGCCGCTGCTTTTTCCGCCGGTTCTCCTATAGTTGTCGCCAAGATCACCGAACCCAACGGGACGCAGCAACTCGAACTCCGCAGGAACAAAGACACCTACTACGCGAAATCGAGCGTCATAGCAGGAGTCTACAAAATCGCCGCCGACCTCCCTGAATCGCTGGACAAAGACGTCGATACCTTCCGAAACAAAAAGCTTTTCGATTTTGGCTTCGACGATCCTGACAAAATAGAACTTCAAAGCGGTGGCAAGAAGTATTTTCTCACTAAGGGTGGGGAAGACTGGTGGGGCGCCGACGGCAAGAAGTTGGACCCAGATACCGCCGATACTTTGCTATCCGCGGTCCGCGACCTCTCCGCGACAAAGTTTGTCACCACCGGATTCACGTCGCCCACGATAGAGATCGTCGTCACTTCCGGCAAAGGCAAGCGAGTCGAGAAAATATCAATGGCGAAATCGGGCGAGGATTACATTGCCAAGCGCGAAGGTGACACTGCGCTCTACTGGATCGACGATGACCCGATCAAGGCGTTGCAAACCGCTGCGGATGGCCTCAAGCCTGCGGCAGCAGCCCCTTCAAAGTAACGCGCGAGTATCCCGCCGCTGCGGCAAGGTTCACAAGTCGATATACGATGCCGGCGCACACGCGCACCGTTGCGCCGGCATCGTCATCGCAGCCATTTCTCCGGCTCGCGAAGATTTTTTACAACATCCCGCAGAAAAGCTGCCGCGCGCGCGCCATCGACTACGCGATGGTCGCTGGAGAGTGTAATGCTCATCATCGGTCGAACTACAGGCTGGCCGTTCACCGCGATCACTCGCTCCGCTATCGCTCCCACCGCCAGAATCGCAACCTGCGGCGGACTAATAATCGCCGTGAAAGCGTCGACATCGAACATGCCAAGATTGCTGATGGTGAAAGTCCCCCCGGAGATGTCCGCAGGACGCAATCGTCCCGACCGCGCTCGCTCACTCAATTCATGCCGCTGAATCGCGATTTCCGCCAGTAAAATCTTGTCTGCATTCGGAATGACCGGCGCGACCACCCCGTCATCGACGGCCATCGCGATCCCAATGTTAACCGCCGGATTGGTCCGCACCTTCCCGTCCACCCAGCTGCTATTAAGTTGCGGATTTCCACTCAGAGCCTTCGCAATCAGCGCAACCAGCAGGTCCGTATGCGTCACTCGCACCGCATGTGATTTCTCGATTTTCTCCAGTTCCAATTCGCGGGCTTTCAGAAGTGCGCTTGCATCGACATCTCGTGTGACAAAAAAATGTGGGACAGTTGTCCAGCTCTGCGTCGTACGCTCCGCCATCAGCCGGCCAATCGCACTCGGAGCTTCACTGCCGACTGCCGCCTCGGCTCGTTCTAGCTCAGCCGCCGCCAGAATGTCGGACGCTACAATCTCCCCCTCCGCTCCGGAACCATTCAATGTCGCGATATCAACCCCGTGCTCCTTCGCAAGCCGCCGCGCCTTAGGAGAGATTCTTGCCTCGGTCGACGCCACTGGTTCTGTCCGCCGCACCTCCGCCGCCACCGCGGACTGCTTAGTTTCGCTCTGATATCGGCCAGTCTCTGCGGGCGCTGTCGATTCCACTGGAGGCGCTTCGCCCGGCCGCACAATCCACGCAATCGTTTGCCCAACCGGTACCACAGCGCCAGGCTGTGCCTTCACCCCCGCTAGAATTCCATCCGCAGGCGATTCAATCTCCATGACAGCCTTGTCGGTTTCAATCTCGAGCAAGGGCTCGCCTTTGGCAACCGCATCGCCTTCCTTCTTCATCCACGACACCAGTTTGCCTGTCTCCTGCGCCATCTCCAGGGCAGGCATGACTACACTGAAAGCCATAGTTAGCTGAACTCTTTCATCGAATGTCGACTGCGTTCTGAAATGAATCAACGACGGCGGGAAACCGCCCACCGCTTTACCCCTGCCCACAAAACTTCCCAGGTTGCGTGCCAAATTAATCTGACACTCCTACCCTTTCCTTCTTCGAACTTTCTTCAATCATCTCCACCACGCGCTGGCTGGGAGCGTTCTCCGTTTCTCGCGTCGTTGCCAGCGGCCCATTCACTGTGAAGTAGTGGGCTCCCGCTACCAACAGCTCTTCCGCCGGGAAGCGTGTAATCACTTCGTGCCCGGTTTCTGTCACCACGATCTCTTCTTCAATTCGCGCCGCGCTCCATCCATCCGTCGAAGGCCAGAACGTCTCCAGCGCAAATACCATGCCCGGCTTGATTTCCTGCGGATGCTCGAACGACACCAGCCGACTGATGACCGGCTTCTCCCAAATTGCCAGCCCAATGCCATGACCGTATTGCAAAGCAAAACAAGCTTCCTCATTCGGAAAGCCAAAATCCTGCGCCTTCGGCCATACCGCTGCGATTTCTGCCGTGGTACGTCCCGGTCGCACCAGTTCGATCGCCGCGTCCAGATATTCCCGGCACCGCTTGTACGCGTCCACCATCGCGTGCGAGCCGTAGCCGATGGTGAAGCAACGGTAGTAGCAAGTGCGGTATCCCATGTAGGAGTGCAAAATGTCGTAGTACACCGGATCGCCCGGACGCAGAATGCGGTCCGAAAATACGTGTGGGTGCGGATTACAACGCTCCCCGGAAATCGCATTCACAGCTTCCACATACTCCGACCCCAGATCGTAAAGCACCTTGCTCACCAGTCCCACCGCTTCGTTTTCGCGCATTCCGGGCTTCATTGCGCGATAGAGTTCGTCGTAAGCGGCATCCACCATCGACGCTGATTGGTTGAGCAGAGCGATTTCATCCCGCGTCTTGATGACCCGTGCTTCGGACATTAATTGCTGCCCGTCGACCACCGTGATGCCTTCCTTCTGTAAAGCAAATAACACTGGCAACTCAACAATGTCGATGCCAACAGGTTCTTTGTGCAGGCCGCGCATTTCGAGTTCAATGCGGATTTTCTTCGCCACATCTTCCGCCCGGCCCATCTCCGGCGACATCGTCCCGCGCAGCATCGAGATCCCAGGACGCGACCGGTCTCCCAACCACGGACAATGTAATTGGTGATGCTTGGCCGCCGATCCGAAGTCCCACAAAATCGGTTCGTCATTTTGCGGCAGCAGAGTGAAGCGGTTCGCCTTGTCCTGCGCCCATGTGCCGATGTGCGTGGCCGTCAGATAGCGCACATTGTTCATGTCGAAGCAAAGCAGCGCGCCCATCTCGGATTTTGCCAGCAGCTCTTTAGCCCGCGCCAGGCGCTCACGCCGCAGTCGATCGAAGTCGATCCGCTGCTCCCAATCCACCGCCATCGTTCCATAAGTCGGCAGAGCCATCACTCACCTCCAGATTCGTTAAGAGCGGCCGCAAAGTTTGCGGGCCGCCTCGAATACAGTTTTTTCCGTCGGCACCGTTACATCCTCTAACGGCGGCGAAAACGGAATCGGAACATGCATAGCTCCCATCCGTTTCACGGGAGCATCCAAATCGTAGAAGGCGCCGCTGGCGATCACTGCGGCAATCTCTGCCGTCACTCCATACCGCTCATATCCTTCATCCAGGACGATAACTCGGGATGTCTTCTTCGCCGAATCGATCATCGTCTTCTCGTCCAGCGGCCACATGGTGCGCGGATCAACCACTTCCGCGCTGATGCCATCTCCTGCCAGCATATCCGCCGCGCCCAGCGCCACTTGCACCATGCTGCTTGTGGCGACCAGCGTAATGTCATCGCCTTCGCGCTTCACGTCAGCCAGCCCCAGGGGAATCGTATATTCTCCCTCTGGTACCGGCCCCTTCAACTTGTACATCATCTTGTCTTCGAAGAAGACCACCGGATTGTCATCCCGAATCGCAGTCTTCAGCAGGCCCTTGGCATCGTAAGGGGTCGAGGGCATAACGACCTTCAATCCCGGCACATGACTGAACCAGGCATGCAGAGATTGCGAATGTTGCGCCGCGGAACGCCGAGTGGCGCCCAGCGTCGTGCGCATCACCATCGGGACCTTCCACGTTCCGCCCGACATGTAGTGCACCTTCGCGGCCTGGTTCACCATCTGGTCCATCGTCAGTGTGATGAAATCTCCAAACATGATGTCGACCACCGGTCGCAGCCCGGTCATCGCAGCGCCTACGCCAATCCCGGTAAAGCCCGCTTCCGAAATCGGCGTATCCATCACGCGATCGACGCCAAACTCCTCCACTAATCCGCTCAATACTTTGAATGGCGTTCCCGCTTCCGCTACATCTTCCCCAAAAATGCAGACGCGCGCATCCCGGCGCATCTCTTCCGCTAGCGCCTCGCGAATGGCCTGCGCGAATGTCAGTTCGCGATGCTTCGAATCAGGCGTAGACATCCTGGTCCACTTCCTCCACTTTCGGATAAGCCGCCGAAACTGCAAATTGTACGGCTGCATCCATTTCCGATTGAACCTCAGTCTGCACGGTTTCCAGCGCTTTTGCGTCCGCTATTGCCTGCTCAAGCATCCACGCTGCAAAAAGCTTTACCGGGTCGCGGTCGATCTTCCAAAGCTGTTCTTCTTTCTTGGTCCGGTAATATTCGCGATTGATATCGCCAACGTGGTGGCCGTGATAACGATATGTATTGCACAACAGGAACGCCGGACCCCCGCCGCTACGGGCTCGCTGCACTAGCTTCGACGCGACCGCATGAACTGCGCGAACGTCCTGGCCATCCACCGTCTCGGCGTGCACTCCAAAAGCCGTTGCGCGCGCGGCGATGTCGCCCGCGGTCGTTTCGGAAAAATGTGTGTACTCGTTGTATTGATTGTTTTCGCAGACGTATATGACCGGAAGCTTCCACAGGGTCGCCAGATTCATCACTTCATACAGCAACCCCTGACCCAGCGCGCCTTCTCCAAAAAAGGAGACAGCCACGCGGTCTGTACCCACACGCTTCGCTGCCAACGCCGCGCCGGTCGCAATTCCCAGGCTGCCGCCTACAATCGCATTCGCGCCCAAATTCCCTGTAGCCGGATCGGCAATGTGCATCGAGCCGCCCTTGCCCTTGCAATACCCCGCTTCTTTGCCCAGCAATTCGGCGAACATGCGGTCCGGGGCCGCACCTTTCGCTAGACAGTGACCATGCCCGCGATGCGTGCTGGTAATGTAATCGTCTTTTCGCAACGCCTCACAAACGCCGACTGCGACCGCCTCTTGCCCAATGTAAAGATGGGCCAAGCCCGGCATCAGCGCTCGTGTGTAGAGATCGTTCACGTGCTCTTCGAACAACCGGATGCTCAACATCTGCCGGTAAATCCGCAGCCACTTTTGGGGATCGACCCCAGAATTCGCCCCGGTTCGGTCAACCGCAGTGTTCATTTCTTAACTCCCGACATCTGCGCCAGGACATCGAACACGCAGGCAAAATCCAGCTTCGCCATTCCCATTCCCCGCGCTGCAGTGAGGAATTCGTTCGTTACCGCGGTCGTGGGCACCGGCACATCTAATTGGCGACCCAGTTCCATCGCCAGCAGCATGTCTTTCTGCATCATGTTCACGTCGAACCAAGCCTCTTCCGGTTGCTGAAGAATGAACGGTCCGCGATAAACAATCATCGGAGAAGCCACCGCGCTGTGGATCATTACGTCCACCGCCGTTTCGCGCTTGATGCCACTTTTCTCGGCGAGCAGAACGCCTTCTGAAAATGCCAGCATCTGCACCGCCAGCGCCAGGTTCACGCCGATCTTCATCGCCAAGGCCAGCCCATTGTCGCCAACGTGTGTCACTTTCGGGCCGATATCCAAAAGAATGGGCTTCACCCTCTCAAACGTTTCCTTGCTACCGCCCACCATCACCGACAGTTTGCCTTCTTGGAGCGTGATCACGCTGCCCGAGACCGGAGCGTCGACCATGTCCGCCCCTTTGGCGCGGACTTTTTCAGCCAGCGCCCGACTTACCGCCGGACTCACCGTGCTCATGTCGATGTACAGCTTTCCCTTGTTCAAGCCGGCCAACAACCCGTCCGGACCGTCAGTCACCGCCGTGAGCGCGGCCGAATTGGTCACCATCGAAAAAACAAAATCCGATACCTCCGCGACGGCGCGTGGCGTCTCCGCCAGCGTCATGCCCTTATCGACCAATGATCGCGCTTTGGCACGGGTCCGGTTGTAGCCGGTCACGCTGTGGCCCTTGCTCAACAGCCGCGCCACCATGTTCCCGCCCATCGTTCCCAGACCAATGAATCCTATTTTGGCCACTGTTCCTCGCTTTCAGTGGTGCAGTTTGGTTGTCAGCCTCAAACGAGCGCTTTTTTGCGAAATGAAGAGCCTGTCCTGAGCGCACTCGAAGGAATCTGGGCGAGCCGTGCGAGGTTTCGCGTTCTTTGCGAAACGACAGACGCGCGTTTGCTCGCTCCCTCTTCCAAACTGCACCACTATCAAGAATTCGCCTTCGTCAGTTCGCCTTGCTCCTGGCTTGCCTTATAGTCCTCTCGAATCTGGTCGAGATGCGCCCGCATCGCCGCGCGGGCCCGGATTGCGTCTTTTGCTGCGATTGCTTCCAGAATACGTCGGTGATGAAATTGCCCACGCTCGGCGCCGCCTTCAACGTGGTAAATCTGTATGCGCTGCTCGCGAAGCAATCCCACAATAGAATCAATCAGAGACAGCACCAGAGGATTCGCCGCCGCTTCCGCGAGCGTCAGATGAAAATCCAAATCGGCCTCAATGAACGCCTCCGAGTCGTTGCCCGAAGTTTCCATCACCGAGAAAGCTTCCCGCATTCCCGCCAGATGTCCCTCGTCCGCGCGCATTGCCGCAAGGCCCGCAATCTCCGGTTCCAGGATCGCCCGCAGTTCCGCCAGGTTCGCCGAGCCATCGATCACGTCGCTTCGGATCATAAAATCCAATGATTGTCGGATGGCCTGACCAGTGCCGTTGGTGATGAAAGTGCCCCGCCCGGAAAATGCCTCCACCAGACCTCGCTCGCGCAGGGCCTTCACCGCTTCCCGGACCGCCGTCCGGCTGACTCCAAATTTCTCCGCCAGCTCCCGCTCCGCAGGCAATTGATCCCCCGGTTTCAGGGTCCCATTCATGATCGACTCTTCGATCTGCTGCACGATTTGTTCATACAGCCGCGACGTGCGGACAGCTTTATACACTAGAGAAACCTCAAAAGTGGATCATTGGTATGATGGCCAAACCATAGTACCACGACTCAGCTAATTCGACTCAATCCAAATCGTCTTGATATTCGTGAATTCTCTGATTCCAAAGGGCCCCAACTCTCGGCCATGGCCCGATTGCTTTACCCCCCCAAACGGCAGCCTGGGGTCGGAAGATACCATCTTGTTAATAAAAACCATCCCAGATTCGAGTTCGTTGATGAACCGGTCGCGCTCCTTGTCGTCATTCGTCCAGGCGCTGGCGCCCAGGCCAAAACGGCTGTCATTGGCAGTCTGAATGGCTTCGTCGACATTTTTCACCACGAAGATGCTCGCCACCGGTCCAAATAACTCCTCCCGGTAGGCCGGAGATGTTTTCGGGATGTTCGCCAGCACGGTCGGCGCATAGTAAAATCCGTCGCCCTCCAACGGTTTGCCTCCGGTGAGCACTTTCGCTCCCTCGGCAACGGTTCTCTTCACATCTCGGTCAAGGTCCGCCACACCGTCCTTGGTTGCCAGCGGCCCAAGTTCAGTCTTTTCATCAAACGGATCGCCCACCTTCAGCGCCGCCATCTTGCTGACAAACTTGCCGGTAAATTCCTTCGCAATCGACTCCGCCACAATAAAGCGCTTAGCCGCTATGCAGGATTGTCCATTGTTGAAGATCCTCGCTTTGACGGCGGTGGCAATGGCTTCGTCCAGGTTCGCACTCGGCATCACGATGAACGGATCGCTTCCGCCGAGCTCCAGGACGACCTTCTTGATGCGCTGCGCCGCGCCAATTCCCACTTTGATACCCGCTTGTTCGCTGCCCGTAAGCGTGGCGGCGACAACCCGCGGATCGTTCAGGATGCCGTCAACTTTGTCGGCTCCTATGAGCAAGGTCTGAAATGCGCCTTCCGGGAAACCGGCGCGGCGGAAGGTATCTTCAATGGCGAGAGCGCATTGCGGAACATTCGAGGCATGTTTCAGCAGCCCAATATTTCCCGCCATGAGTGCCGGCGCGGCAAAGCGCACGACTTGCCAAAATGGGAAATTCCAGGGCATGACCGCGAGAATGACGCCGATCGGCTGATAGCGAATGAAGCTCTTCTTGGCGGAGGTGTTTACGATTTCATCGGCCAGAAATTTCTCGGCGTTTTCGGCATAGTAGCGGCAGGCAAGGGCGCATTTGGCGGCTTCATCCAATGCCGACCGGTAAGTTTTTCCCATTTCGGTCGTCATTTTGCGAGCATTCTGTTCTTTCTCAGCTTCAAAAAGATCCGCAGCCTTCAACATGAGCCGTGCCCGCTCCGCGAACGGGACGTTTCGATAGGTGGAGAAAGTCTTGGCGGCCAGTTGAAGCTTTTGCTCGATCTGCGCGTCGGTTAGGGCATCGAATTTCTTTTCGACTTTTCCGGTGGCCGGGTTAGTGGTTGCAATCGCCATTTCGAAGTAGAACCTCCGTTTGATCTATGACTTACGGATATACGGGCGGAATAAGAGCTTGAAACCTAAAGTGGTCATACCACCATACCACAACTTTAGAGTAGTATTCGGCGAGGAGGATTCATGGAATTCGGGGAATTCTTTGATCTATCGGTGTGTAGCGCCGATAGAAAGCAACTTGGTCAAGTTGAAGCTTAGTGAGAAGAAGACAAGCTCACACGAAGGAGGGCCTTACGGCAGACCGTTCACGCGTTCCGGTGCGGAATTGATCTGGTTCTCGTTTATCCGAAAGCTGGGTACGATCAGGAAGGGGCCGTGTGGGGCCGACCGCTGAGGCGAAATCGCACGACTCTGGCTCCGATTGACTTGGCTGGGCATTGGGGTCAGTTCCGTGTGTCCCTGCATTTGCCCCCGGAACTGGTCGCCCCATAGCTAAAATCAGGGCGCTAGATAAATTTGCGGCATCTGGCCGAACCGCAGCCACAGGGAAGTTTTCCGTTGTGATGGGAGTCTCCGTAATCGCAGGTGATTTCATCGCCCGGGCGCAGGTCTCTGAGGGCATAAAACTCAATGCGTCCATATGCAATGCGGATGAACGTGCTCGGCTCGCAGGAATGGTTCACGAATTGAAAAGGCCCACCGCCAACGCCACCGTCTACGGCCTGCGTCGAACTGAGTTCGACAATCGAAATCCGTTTGGCACCTTTGGCACGGCGTCGTGCTTCCCTCACGGAGATGCGCTCGCCGGTAAACTCCCCCAGCTTGCTCCGGGCCTTTATCGCGGCGTCGGTGAAGAGTCCCGAGCCTTGAATCGCACTCTTTCGAACGACTAGAGTTGGTCTCATAAATAGTTTGTCGAACAGGCGGTCCAGCCCCGGGGGCTGAAGCCCGCGTTTTTATTGGTCCTAAACGGCACGGCTAAAGCCGTGCCCTTCCACAAAGTCATTGATGAGACCAGACCGAGTCCTAAAACGGCTAAAGAGGCAACCTACCCAAATCACTCATGAGACCAGTTCTAGCACGAAGCACCCTTGCATAGGCAGTCGCAAGTTTCAGAAGCTCAAGCGCAACGCAAGCTGGATGATCCGCGGATCGTATGTATTCAGCTCCTGACCGAATGTCGGACTGCCGATGTTGGTATCAGGATTCTCGAACTGAGCATTATTCAGCAGATTGAAGATGTCGGCCCGAATCTCCATTTTCCAGCGGTCCGAAAGCTGGGTTGTTTTGGAGAATGCCAGATTGATGTTATAAACGCCCGGCCCGCGGAAATAATTCCGCGGTAGCGTGCCGTAGGTGCGAACAGACGGATCGCTTACCGCCTGCGCGTCATTAGGAAAGACGCTGGAACTGGGCTGGCAGTTGGTGGGAGCGGGCGGGCACTGCGCCGTGGAAAAGCTGGTGGGATTAAACCAGTAGTAGCCGCTCACTCCTGCAATAGTCTGCGCGTTATGCGGATCATAACTGCCGATGCGCCCGATCAAGTTGGCACGCACCAGTCCCGCGTCACCCGCGGCGGACGGGCCCGGGCTGGCAAAGTTGAAATCGGCGGGAATGTTGGCGAATACGTCCAGTGGGTAGCCGCTGCGCCAACTCACAATCGGAAACAACTTCCACCCACGGGTCAGCTTTTTCGATGCGGACATCGACAGGCGGTCGAACGGAAGTTCCCACCCTCCGCTGAAGACGACGCGGTGGCGCAGATCCATGTCGGCGGAAGCCCGGAGTAGCCCCGTCTGGTACGAAGGGACAACATTGTTGCGATTTACGAATCCGGAGGCATTGTCGATGTCGTGCGAGAAGGTATACGCGAGCGTGAAATAGGACCGTCCGAAAGGCCCATCGCCCGAGAGTTGCTTCTGCAGGCTGGTGAGCAAACCGTTGTAGTCAGCTGCGCTCACATTGCGGAATTCGTACAAGCTGGCAAAGCTGCACGCACTGGCATCCTCTACGGTGCAGGTCTGGTTGCCGGGCGTCAGGTTCAGCACACGGTTGTAGGTCCCAAGCACAAAAGGATTTACGTCCTGCAAGGCGGTGAGCCCGTGAGAACTGCTGCCCACATAACTCGCTTCAACGATGGTTTCCTTGGCTATCTCATGTTGCAGGGTCAGATGATATTGATAGGTGTAAGGCGTGCGCAGGTGAGGGTCGACCACGAACACGCTGGTGGAGGCGCCGATCGGCAAATATCCGGCGGCCCCAAAGTTAAGATTTGGAGGGGCATGGCCGGAGGGAAATGGATTTTCCGCTCCTGCGGCGACGAATGGCTGCGACATGTAATTCGGCTCAGGACCCGACGGAGGTGAATAGAACAGACCGGCGCTGGCATAGAATGGCGGCTGCCCGTTGAACTGTAAATTGTCCTCGGCTTTCAGGATGTCGTAAAAGACGCCGAACGCTCCGCGCAAGCTGGTTTTGCCGTCTCCACGGGGGTCCCATGCGAATCCGAGGCGTGGCGCCCAGTTGTTCTTGTCGGGAAAATTCACTCCCCGCGGTGCGCCGGGATCTCCAGGAAAAACCATCCCCACGGGTGCATTGATGAAGACGTGAGACTGGTCTCCGGGAATGATCGAGAAAGTTCGCCCTTCGGTATCCAGCTTTGGGGTGCTGTACTCATATCGCAAACCTGCGGTCAACACCAGGTTCGAACGGAAGCGCCATTCATCCTGGGCGAATCCGTAAGTAAACTTGCTGCGCACGTTCGAGGGAGCGGCGGACGATTGCGTGTATTCCAGCGGTAATCCCAAAAGAAAGTCGGCGTAGGAGTTTTGCGAGCCAATGCCACCGGCTCCCAGGTATTCGAATTGACCGTCGACGGTGAATGCGAAGAAGGTGTTGTTTTGAAAATCGGAGAAGCCTCCGCCGAACTTGAGATTGTGCTTCCCCCGGATCCATGTGAGTGTGTCGCCGAAGCTGTATGTGTTGTCCCTGATGCGCTGCGGGCCCTGGGTGCTGAAGCCGATTTCCAATCCCGTGTCGAATACCAGATTGGTTGGGCCCGTGGTTAAGTCGGGGGTGACGCTGATCCCCAGGGCGGAGGGGCCGGGCAATTGAGTTGTGGGATTCAGCGCCTGATCATTGCTGCGCTCGACAGTCACGCGGAATTCGTTCAGTAGGGTTGGCGAGAAAATGTGAATGTAGTTGAAATTCGCAAAATAATCTTTCTCGCTGGAATTCTCCGAGTATCCGGGGACCGTGGCTCCGGAACCATTGAGTGGGGTCAAGGCATTAAGCCAGTCCACGCCTAGCGTAGCTGCCAGCTTGTCTTTAGGGCTGAAGTCCAAATCAAGTCTGGTAGTCAATTCGTCGTAATCGTAGGTGTTCCGTCCCTGCCAGCTCAGCAGACCGGTCGGCGAGGTGGGAATGAGTCCGTACTTAATGTAATTCTGAGATACCGGGTTGATGCGATTGGGATCGATAATGGCTTGCGCGGCCAGCGAAGCGTTCGGCTGGAAGAACGGATACTGCTGGAGAAAGGCTGGCCACTCCGGGGTCAGGCCCTCCGTTCGGGCCGGATTGGGAGAAATTTCCATTCAACTCGGTTGGGGTAAAGGTCGAAGCATTGTGCACGGATTGGACGTTGACTTGCCGTTCTCCCTGGTAGCCCACAAAAAAGAAGTAATGGTCCTTCCCGGCCACAAGTCCGGGAATGGTCACCGGGCCGCCTAGAGTCCCACCGTACTGGTTTCTTTTCAGGTCGTCACGCGGCAGGCCGGAGTTTTTATTGAAAAAGCTGTTGGCATCCAAGGCGTCGTTGCGCAGGAAGTCGAACACGCTGCCATGCAATTGGTTGCTGCCGGACCTGGTGGCCATGGTGATTACGCCGCCCGAATTGCGACCGTACTCGGCGGGATAGTTGCTGCTCAGTACGCGGAATTCGGCAATGGTATCCGGGTTCGGAGTGTAGACCACGCGATTATCGATGAGGTCGTTGTTGAGTCCACCGTCCAATAAGTAGACAACCGAGTCCTCTCGGTTGCCGGCCACATTGAAGTTGCCGGGGCCGCGGTCGTCTGGGTCAACCGGCGTTACTCCCGGCTGAAGCAAGGCCAAATCCGGAACATAACGGCCATTGAGGGGCGCGTCTCGGATCACGTCTCCAGTCACCACTTCGCCCAGGGCTGAACTGGCGGTTTCGACGGTTTGCGACTTTTCGGAAACTTGAACGGAAACCGGTACGGCTCCCACCTGGAGTTTCACGTTTAAAACGCGAACGTCTCCTACGTGAAGGATGATGTCTCTGATCTCAGCGATAGCGAAACCCGTCTTCTGCGCCGTCACTACATACCTTCCCGGCTGAAGTAACGGCACAGTGTAGTAACCGTTCTCGCTGGTAGTGGCTGAGCGCTCCAGACCCTGGTCAAGATTCAGCAGGGTAATGTTCACACCCGGAATCACCGCTCCATTGGGGTCGTCGACCGTACCCAATAAAGTTGCCCGTTGCGCGGACACAATCGCGGGCAGCCCGAGACAAACCAGGAGAATTGGGACTACGCGCCATGTTCTGGACTTTAGCGGCTGTTTCATCGATTAAACGGAAACCAGGCAAAGCAAATCTACAAGTCCGAAAGCATAGCACCTGTCTGCATATTCAGGTTGGATGGAAGTGTGGGCAACGGCGTGGTTTTCGTGGTTTCTGGCGATAGGCTTAGGCACCCATTCGTTTGAGAACGGTAATCAGGCGGGACAGGCTCGATGCCGTCGCTGGGCTTTGCGGGGAGATGGTGAATAGCGAACGAACCAGATCATTCTGTTCCTGGGCCAGACGCAGCAGCGTGTCGCTGTCCGGGAGGTTTGCCATTTCTGCCGCGCGAGCGGTTGCTTCCGCTCCGGCCAAAGGCTCCAGCATTTCAGCTTGACGATTTGCGATGGTCGAAATCCAGTGCCGATGGTCTTCCCGCATCTGTGCCACGCTGAGCAGAACGGCAGGTGATAGATTCGCGGAACGCGCGGTGGAAAACTCCCGCTCCAGACGCTTCAACGCCCAGGCATGGAGGAAGGTCTGCCGCGCCAGGGTGACAACCTCGTCAGAGAACAACGCCACCTGTTTGTTGGTATCTTCCGCCGAGGCCCCGGGTTTGAAAAAATGCTGGTAGAGCAAGTCATGCAGCGGGACGCTCGTTCCGGAAAGATCGGCCAGCGTATCGGGAGCGGAATTATGGGCGGAAGTCGCCAGGTCCTCAGCTCGATCCGGGGGTCGATATAGCTCAGACCCGCTTTTGACCTCGCGAGGGATGTAGATTTCAACCCGGAAGCTACCGCCGACCGCTCGCAAGCTCTGCCGGATCGCATCACGGCGCGCGGCGTTGTCTACCAATCCTTGCACCAACAACGAGCCGTCGGACATGGGGAAAATATAAACTTCTTCGCCCAGGCAGGAATCGAGTTGGTGCAACGCCTCGGCGAGGGAAACTTCCGCGTCGGTTGCCATTGAGTTTCCGTAAGACAGCGGAACCGGTTTGCTGACTTGCGGCAAGGACCGCGCCGCCCCGGAAGAAAGGCTGGAGGATTCGATGGGATCGAAGATTGCCGCCACCTCGGCGGTGCGCGGCTCGAAAGAGAACGAGTCACGGGTGAAACGGTATTCGTCGCCACCATTTGCGGCGGCGGTGAAAATGCTCAGGCTGGTTGTCGCATAGTTGGTGGCGTCGACTCGAAGGAGCGTTTCTGAGATTCCAGAAGCGCTTCCTGGTGCGAACGGATACCGCAGTTCGAAGACACCGTGGGTGCGCCGCGCCGAGACCGGGCTGTTACCGCGCGTGTCGATGAGTTTTCGAAATTCGCGCACCGAAAGATCCGGAACCCATTCCTTTTCGCTGAGGAAGTGTGCGACCGCCGGATTGCCTCCGTCGTCAGACATCACGGTTCCAAGCAGAGGTTCGGAGATTTCGTGTGCATCCTTGAAGGTTGCGGTATGGCTTCGACCTGATACGGATTGAGCGCTAACGTACGCGGCAGTCCCCATGGAATCCCGCACAAGAGTTACGGTACCGAGCTGTCTGGCGACGCTGCTCCCGTGCTCAAACTTGTCGATGCGGACGGACGTCCGGGTGACCTGTCCGGTGAGCGGCAGATGCGTAGATTCATAGCTTTCCGCCTGGCGAAGAACAGTGTCTGCCGAGACTCGCGTATTCAGCACGTCGCTGAACATGACGATCAGCAAGCAAGCAGACACAGCGGTTGCGATGATGGCCCGGCGATATTGAGAAACGGGCGCGAGGGCGTCGCGAAAGCGGGAACTCCACCTGGCAACTCGCTCCGGCAAGGGCACGCCCAGGGATTCGCTTTCACCGGCGTGGCGGGCAAGCCGCTGGCGGAATTGTTCGACCCGGTTGTCAGGGAATGCCGCGGGTTTCGGCATCAGGATGGGCCGGGCACGGAGAAAGCCGTCGATCTGCCCCTGAATCTCTCCCATGCGGCTGCGGCAACTCCAACAGCTCTCCAGATGGGCTCGCGCCACGTCCATTTCGAGGCGTGCCAATTCGCCGTCAAGATAGGCAACCATATGCGGATCGCTCAGGTGGGGTGCGACCAGCGAGTTCCTTCTAGGCACTCTCATGGCGCACCTCGAATTTCTTGAGCCCCCGCGACAGATAAACGCTCACGGATTTTTCACTGACTCCCAAAACATCTCCAATCTCCAGGTAGCTGAGGCCTTCGGCCCGCAACATCAGGCAATGCCTTTCGCGTTCATTCAGAGCTTTCAGGGAGAGTGCGATCCGTTGCCGGCGGATCAGATCGTCTTCGGCTGAGCGGGGAGAGTCGCTCATCATCTTTTGTGACAGCCATTCGGCGTTCAAAGACTCCTGGATACCCCGCCGCCGGGAGTGGTCGATGGCCAAGTTATGCACCACGCGATACAACCAGCTGCGCAAGTTCAGGATCTTGGCGTCTCGGCTTAACTGATCGAAGAGTTTGAGGAATGCGTTTTGAACCAGGTCCTCGGCCTCGCCACTCGAACCGACGATGTGATACGCGTACCCCAACAGCGGCGGACGCATGGTGGCATACAGCTCGACCACCTGTTCCTCCAGATGCTGGCTCTTGCGATGCTTCTCCGCTTGCTCGAAACCCAAAGCTTGGGAGAGATGAAAAATGCCTTCTTGCCCCATGTTCGGAACCGATGCCGGAACGCTGACAGTCGCGCCAGGGGATGTTCCCGGCGGCACGTACCGGACAAAGAACTATATACACTGAAACACGGCTTTTCAAACGCTTCAATAGAAATATTTATTTCTATTTAACTTGTTAGTAAAAAGGGACTTTCGCGCGTAGCTCGGGGCTGCAAGCGGGTTCAATGGGATGCAGAGATCTGCACATCGGCGGGGGCAGGTGGTCACGCTTCTATCCCCGGCAAAAGGAGGCGAAATTGGCGACCTTCAAACTCGTGGAACTCTAAGTATCTGAGGAATCCAGGTCTTCTCGGCGAAACTCAGCCCTATACTTCGCGCAGGCTGGCGACCGCGGCTAGCGCCGGACGGTCGCGCGCATCGACGGCCACGCGTGCGCCAGGCCCCCCAAAGCAGTAACGACGGCCGGTGCGGTTTCCCAAGGCTTTGAGCGCTCCTGAACCGACATACTCAAGCTCAACCGTCATCCGGGCCGCGAGCGCGACGGGCTGGCGGAGCCTGGGCGTTGCGGCTTCGTGAAACGAGTCCGAATTGACCCACAGTGGTTCGGACGAGCCGAACTGCGCAGTTAGGTCGATGCTTTCCCCCGGCATCTCGCTGGAATCGTTTTCTCCGCCGGCAAAGTAATTTCTTTCCGCTCGCACTGCGTTCATTTCATCCCCACTGAGGGCTGGTTAGCCACTGCTGGAATAGTGCGGGCAGGTCGATGCGCGTTTCATCAGAGCACAACGATTTTCCGAAACACGCCCGGTTACGACCCGCTATAGAGTTGGAAAGGTGCCCAATAGAAAGGCTTGCGGAATACGCTGTTGGAGTGCAAAAGAGCAAGCTTGGCGGAACGGAGCGCCACCTCCGGACTTCGACCCGCTTGCAGTTCGCTGTAAAGTTCGTCCATCAGGTGGGGGGTCGAAGTATCGCTGACCTCCCACAATGCGCCGATCACGTTATGGGCCCCGGTGCGAAGAAATGCCCAGGAAAGTCCGACCAAACCCTCCCCGGCGTAGGAGCGCGTTCCCGCCCCGTAACAGGTTGAAATCGTCACCAGTTCGGCGTGCAACGGATGCTGAACGATATCGCGCGCATACAGCTTGAAGGATTCTTCGTCAGCCGAAGCCTTCGACAAGATGACGGCAGAGTCAAGAGGGCTGAGACGCGTGCTGGTGCCGTGCGCGACGAAGTGAATAAAGTCAAAGCGCTCAGGAGCGCTTGCTAAATAGGCGGGCGGGGTCGCGTCCGCACGCGTGTAAACACTGCGGGTGGTCGACGTAAAGTGCTTCGCGATGTTCGTGACCTCGAGTCCAGCCTCCGGCAGTTCCTGGTATTCGTGACTCGCAGGCACCGCGTCGCCCATCAGCAGGAGCCTTCGCACATTGGTGGGTGACGTTCGATGCGAGGCGGCAAGCAGACGCAAGGAGCTGGCATTCACGACGGTGACGTCTTCAATCCAATAGTGAGACTTGGGCGCGGCAACCAACAACGTCTCAAAATTAAGATTGTTCAGGCTTCCATCCGGAATGATGACCACGCGAGAGTCGCGGCCCGGAGCGGGTGCGGCAGGTCCGACCAGCAAGTCGAAAAGCCGGCTGCCATTCGAGTTCTGCGTCTCCACCACATCGCGCGGACCGAGCAACTGTCTGCGATATTTTTCCGCCATTTCGTTGATCTCCGCAGCCGGGGGGAGCAGCGCCAAAGTGATCCGGTGAGAGGTCACCGTCCAGCGGTACGACGCTTTTGTTCCCAGCCAGTAATAGAGGATCGTGCTGTTGCTCTTGGCCGCTATTCGCTTCGGATCTGGACCTGCCAGAGTGTTTGACAGACCCTTGCCCGAGATTCCAAGGCCTTCGGTCAATGTCTGGGCCCGGCCGTAATCGGCCAACTCGAGGGCCTGGGCGATCCGCCCTTGAGCAATCAGGAAATGCAGGTAGTCGTCATAGAGTCCGGTGGCGTTGCTAAGGAACGGAAGGCGCGATTCGTCATGTTGTAGAGCTAAGCGCGCACTTTCAAAACTGGCAAGGGCCTTGCGATATTGGTTGTCGGCCTGATCGGGGTGTTGTTCGTCCTCATACAGTTTCGCCAAATCGTCCTGCGCTTCCCAAACTAAGGACGCGTCGCTCTTGGGGTCATCGCTTGCTTCCCGAAGAATCCGCTCGGCAGTTTGTGTGTCACCCAAGCGTGCTGCGATCTGTCCCTCGACAACCATCGGAGGAAGTTCGCCCGTCCGGTCGCCAATGCCGTGTGCCAGCTGAAATGCCTGCTGGCTATACTGTTTCGCTTCTTCCAGTTGGTTGGTCTGGATAGAGAGGTAAGCCAACGCGGTAACCGCCGCGATCACTTGGCCACGATTTCCGCTTTTTTGCGCCAGTGCGAGCGATTGACGGTAATAGTTTTCCGCCAGCGGGAGTTGGCCGGTTTGAAAATACACCAGGCCCAAATTGTTTAGCCACTCGACCTGATCGATGAGCACGCCGAGTTCGCCGGCCTTGCGGCTGGCGT
This sequence comes from Terriglobales bacterium, assembly GCA_963700175.1. Lineage (GTDB taxonomy): Bacteria > Acidobacteriota > Terriglobia > Terriglobales > Acidobacteriaceae > DASVWZ01. The sequence continues at coordinate 274,656 of CAVOWN010000015.1, read as the reverse complement.
CCGCATACTGGACCAGCGATCGGTCAAAATCTCCCATTTTGTAATAGGCCCAACCTAGGTTGCCTGACGCCTTTTCCTCATCAAGCCCTGAAGGAATGATTCGCGCGACTCTTTGCGCATCGCTCGACCACTGCACGGATTCATCAAAACGCTCTCTGCCAATCGCGACCACGCCCAGATTTAACAGTGACGACACCTCAAGAAATTGGTCGCCTCGCTGGCGGGAGATTTCCAGGCTCTTGCGAAAACAACTTTCGGCGGTGTCGGGATCGTTGCGATCAACCGCAATAACGCCTGCGATGCGCGCCACTTCACCTGCACTCTCGCAATTCGAGGCGTCGCAGATTCGCTGTGCCTCGCGCAGATTCTGGTCGGCGGATGGAAAGTCGCCAAGGTGGGAATAGGCCAGCGACTGAAGCATGTGCTTGCGCGCTGACAAATTGCTGTTGGCAAGAGACTGCGGAAGGTCTGCGGCGAGCAGGGAGAGAATGTCCTGGCTCAAGCCCTGCGAGGCCAAGGCGTCGCCTTCGAGAAGACGAAATTGCCACGCCCATTCCTGATCGTGGCCCTCGAAGCGATGGTATTGCAGGTCGGCTTCACTCCGGGCGCGGATAAGTTGGCCGTGGAGAACGGCGCTGCGAATTTCGCGAAACTTGTCTGCCGGAGCAACCTGCGCACGGTTACAGCTCACCAGAAGAAGCGCTAAGACTACCGCCACGAAAATCCAGACTACGGATTGGTCCGGCCCTCGATGTTCGCCGATCCACCGCCTGCAGTTCCCGAAACTCCGCATCCCAGTTCGAAACGGGCCATGATCAGCCGGAATGAGGTCGCATCCACCAGCAATTCGCCCAGAAAACCTTTGCCAAACTCGGGTATCTCGAACACGTTGCCAAACAAACGTCCGGGAAACTGTCCCCGAATCTCTTTGACCACCGTGCATAAGACGCCATCCTTTCCGGATCTGGTGTCCGAATTATCCCACTGATAACGTTCTCGTACCCAGTTCGGAACGGATTTGTCGGCGCACCATTGCGGAATGCATCTTTCATCGGTCATGCGTCGCCGCTGTTCCGCGACTCGCGCCAGAAACCGATCGTCGCGAATGCACGGTTGGCTGGGATATCCGTCGGCACTTCCTTGCTGGCAGACTTCAAGATCAAGAACAATTTCGACGGGATGGCCACCGATGCGGACATTCTCGAACTGCGTTCCCACAAATGTGACTTTGGGATCGTAACCCTCACGTGGATGTTCGGTCGCAATCTGCGCCACGATGCGGTCCGCGGTAAAGGTATTCAGAATGTTGAATCCCTCGATCACTGAAGTGACCAGCGTAGACCAGGGGCCGTCCTTGTCGAGGGAACTGCCGGCAACCTGCGTATACGCGGCTTTACAAGAAATGATCTCCTCGAAGCGGAAGCGATCGACACGCGCTGTAGCGTATCCGCCTACCGGGGGTAAAGACAAGGGCGCCTGCACGGGGATCAGTTGGCAAAAAGGCGCTTCGATTTTGCCGCCCAGCGCGCTGGCGTCGGCGTGGTAGTAGTGAACTCGCTTGATGTTCTTGTCCATCGCTCTCCGTCCTGCACCCAATTCAACTTCTAATTCTCAATCTTCAGCTCAAAAGGATAGCGTCCGACTTCCGCACCAGTCAGGTCGCGTCCGTTAGCTCCGTGGACCACCAGCGTGTACTTGCCAGCTCCATCGCGCGGCGGCGGAACTCGGATTGGCAATGTATCTTTCGCTTTTTCCGCAGGAATTGCAAGCGACCATTCTGAATTGCCCGCCGGCCCCAGCAGTTCAGCCTGATAAGACGAGAACCGCGAATCGGGCGTGACATCCACATAAAGCAGGAATGGCTGGCCGCTTCGCACCGTTATCACGGGCTGATTGCCGCTTCCTCGGGTGACGCTGATCAAAGACGCCGAAGCCAGCAATTCCGGCGAATTTCCAGCCGCGAACGGCCCCTTCACTTTGGGAAATGTAACCAGATTCTGATATCCGATGACCGCCAACAAGACGGCGAAAATTGGAACTAGAAGCGCCGGCCGGAGCCATCTTGGTCCCGGCCGCGGGAAGGGACTAGGCACTGGCACAAATTCGCGCAGTGGGTCCATTGCCGGGCGCGCAAGCAGGACTTTGGAGTGTTCGAAGAATGCGGTGCCCGAACGCACATCCAGAGCACACTCCTGACACTCGAAAAAGTGCTCCTCGAAGCCTTCGCGCAGTTCAGCATCGAGTTCGTCTAACAGGTATTTCTCGGCAGCCATCAAGCGTATCGCTTCGCTATGATCCATGTCCGCAAATACCTCCATCTGGGTAGTGCGACGAAACTGCAAATCGTTTCATGCTAGTCCGCAGCCGTGCCCCGGCTTCCCGGATCCATCTTCTTTAGGTACAAAGCCTTGAATGCCAGCCGGGCCCGATGCAGCAGTACCCTCAAATAGTCCCGATCGACGCCGAAATCCCGGCAGACCGCGTCCTTGTCCCGTTCTTCGAGAAATATCTCCCGCAACACCCGGCGGTCGCGCTCCGGCAATTCCTCCAGAATTTGGCAGACCTTTTCCGCCATCTGTTTGTGCGCGACCAGGCCTAGGATGTCCACCGATGTGTCAGGGAAATCGGTCCCTTCCTCATCCTCAATCGGATCTTCCCGAGAACCAGAGCGATAGTGCTCGAGCAAAACGTTATTACAAACCGAATTCACGTAGGCACCCAAGCGCTCCGGTTGTCTCACTTTGCCCACACGGAGGGCGGCGAAAACGCGCGCAAAGGTCTCTTGTTTCAAGTCCTCAATGGCTTGCGGCGATTTCACGCGCGACCGCAACTTCAACTGGATTAACTCGCTGAAATAGGCCACGAAGTGGCTCTCTGTGCGGAAGTCGCCAGAACACAGCCGTTCCAAATATGTTTGGTCGAACGTGTGGAATTGCAAAGACCTTGGCCTCGACCGTGCGCGGTGCCAGCCATTTTACACCCCGTCCCGGGAAGAAGGGGCGACTTGCGACCCCGATGTGCGGTTTGATCGATCGCCCATGAAACGAAATCCGCTCTGGGCACACTATCCCAATGAGCAGGGAAGCGGATCCACCGTGACTGGCTGGCTTTCCGGTTCTTTGCGGACGGGCAGCTCCGAGGCGGACAGCCTCGCCGGGCGCCAGTCAAAGGGGGTGGAGACGCGTGCCGTTCCGGGGGGAGAGGCAGCGTACTCCAGTTTCGGCCGGGGCCGTGTCAAGGCGGCTCCGCCGTCCGAAACCAGAATTCTCGTGCGATTCAGAGGCGATGCGGATGTCCACTTTACTTATGACCGAACCCACGGATGCAAAGGGAATCGTGCAGTATCTATCGGACGATCAGTCCAACCTGCCGTCGGGAGTGATGCAAGCCGTTTTGATGCATGCTCTACAACTGCGGCAAAGCCATCGCGATATATTTCTTCTTTGCGATTTGCAGGGACACAGCGTTTCGGAGGCGGCAGCGATTCTCGGAATAGGCCGCAGCATGGCTAACCGCCGCCTCCGCTTTGCCCGCCAGCGAATGAAGGAAGTGGTCGACCGCATCTGTGGTCAGGCACAAGGGACGGCATAACAGCAAACGGCCCGAACCTGGGCCGCTCGCCTTCCGGAGTGTGTTCACCCGGCGATCGCCATTTCCTTCCTGCGCGGGCCAATTCTCTGCAAATTTGCGCGATTCGGCGCAAACGAGCATTTCCCAACCGATCTGTGTCACCCCGCACTACTATTTAACGATAGTAGCGCGGGCTCTATCGGATAACTTGATTTGGATCAGAAAATAGCCCGCCTTGGCCCGGCAGGGCAAAAAAACTCCCCTTTGAGCCGCCCAAAGCGTCAAAGGGGAGAAATAGAGGCACACAAAGGAGGAAAGGAACACTTAGTATGATTCCAGAAGGCCACCAGTCCACGAAGGCGCTGGCGGCCAACTCTCCCTTTACCACTGTCTCTAAAGACGCATGAGCCTGTAGTTCTCCTAACAAACAATTCCCACTTTTTTCCTGATTGTCGCAACCAACTGCACTTTTCTGTATCTAACCAAAGCACCTGGGGCTGCCAAAGTCTGCGCCATCGTCTGTTTCGTTAGAATTATCGGAAATCGTAAGACTGTTGAGGATCATGGCGAAACCAATCTTACTCAGCGTAGATGACGACACCGATGTACTGCGGGCGATTGAGCGCGACCTGCGTTCGCAGTATGGTGCCGAATACCGCGTCATTGGGAGCGACACTCCCGAAGGCGCTCTTGACCTGTTGAAACAGTTGAAAGTGCGCAACGATCATGTTGCGCTCATCCTCGCCGACCAGCGCATGCCGCACATGGATGGCGTCGGATTTCTACAGGAAGGGATGCGGATTTTCCCCGACGCCAAGCGTGCGCTGCTGACCGCCTATGCCGATACCAATGCGGCTATATCTGCCATCAACCAGGTCAGTATCGACTACTTTTTCCTCAAACCGTGGGACCCACCCTCTGAACACCTGTATCCGCAACTCGATGACTTGCTGGACGACTGGCAGGCAGGCTATCGACCCGCTTTCGAGGGGATTCGCGTACTGGGCACGCGGTGGTCGCCGAAATGCTACGAGCTACGCGACTTCATGGCGCGAAATCGCGTCCCCTATCAGTGGATCGACGTTGAAGCCACCGCGAACGATCCGGAAACTAATCGCCTGATGGAAGCGCTGGGGCCGGAAGGCACCAGTCTTCCGGTAGTGCTTTTTCCGGACGGAACGAAACTTCTAGAAGGCTTACCCGCGGATGTCGCCCAAAAAGTGGGATTGCGAACGCGCGCGCAAACCAATTTCTACGATTTGGCAATCGTTGGCGGAGGCCCGGCTGGACTGGCCGCGGCGGTTTATGGCGCTTCGGAAGGTCTGCATACCGTCATGATCGAACGGGAAGCCCCCGGCGGTCAGGCAGGGATGAGCTCGCGCATCGAGAACTACCTCGGATTTCCAAACGGTCTTAGCGGCGGCGATCTTGCCCGCCGCGCCGTCGTGCAAGCCAAACGCTTCGGGGTGGAGATTTTGGCCCCGCAAAGCGCTGACGCTGTCAGAGCCGAGGGGCCTTATCGCATTATCAAACTGGCGGATGGCAGCGAGATTTCCTGCCATGCCTTGATGATCGCAACCGGCGTCCAGTGGCGGCGACTGGACGCGCCCGGAATCGACCGCCTCCAGGGCGCTGGCGTTTACTATGGCGGAGGCACGACCGAAGCGCTTTCCTGCACTGGCGAAATCGTTTACGTAGTGGGCGGCGCGAATTCAGCTGGTCAGGCCGCCATGAATTTTGCCAAGTACGCCGATCGCGTGGTCATCCTGGTGCGCGGCGAATCGCTTTCCAGCACCATGTCGCAGTACTTGATCGATCAGATCAAAGAGACGCTGAACATCCAGCTCTGGGCGCACGCCAGCGTCGCTGAAGCGCATGGTGAAACCCATCTGGAAGAAATTTCCGTCCTTTGCACCGATACTGGCAAGCTCGAGCGCGTACCGGCAAGCTCAATGTTCATCTTTATCGGCGCCTTACCGCGCACCGACTGGCTGGGAACATTGGTGGAACGCGACGAGCGCGGCTTCATTCTGACTGGCCCGGACTTGATACGGGACGGGCAACATCCCAAAGGATGGGCGCTCGACCGCGATCCGTTCTTGCTGGAGACCAATGTGCCCGGCATCTTCGCCGTCGGCGATGTGCGGCACGGCTCGGTCAAGCGCGTCGCTTCCGGCGTCGGAGAAGGTTCGGTCGCGGTGCAATTCATCCATCAGTACTTGAGCAAGGTATAAATGGCCGATAAATCGGAATTACTTCGCGTCCCTGCATTCGTAGATCTGCCTGACGATCAACTCGACTGGTTCCTGAGTCAATCGCAAGAGCTGCACGTGAAGGCGGGTGAGGTCTACGCCCGCCAAGGCGACCCAGCAGACGCCATGGGGGTGGTGCTCGAGGGGCAACTTGAGGCCCGCGGAGAGATTGCAGGCGAAACCATCGTAATTCCCATGAAGGCCGGCGATGTAACCGGAATTCTTCCTTTCTCCAGGATGAAGCAATACACCGTCTCAGGTCGCGCGATTACCGACAGCCGCCTCTTGCGATTTCCTGCCGCCCGATTTCCGGATCTGGTGCAGAAAATGCCGGAGCTCACCCAGCGCCTGGTCGGCATGATGTCCGATCGTATCCGCGAAGTCACTCGCATCGAACAACAGCGTGATCGCCTCGCTTCTCTGGGAAAACTTTCTGCTGGATTGGCCCACGAACTGAACAATCCCGCCTCCGCCGCCAAGCGCGCCGCCAGCCAGCTTCGCAGCCTTCTCAAGAAAATCAAGGACGCGAGTCACGAACTTGGCCGCCACGAGCTTACCCCCGTTCAGCGGGCGGAAATCGAGAAACTTGAGGCTTCTTTCGTCCAGAGTAACGAGCCTCCGCCCGACGCGCTTGCCATCAACGATCTGGAGGACCGCATCGATTCTCTTTTGCGCAGTCACGGACAGAACGACTTATGGCAAATGTCGGCTGATCTCGCGCGTCGCAACATCAAACCTGAGGTGCTGGAGTCGCTGTTCTCCATCCTCGATCCTGGAACCGCCCGTGCCGCACTGGTAAGGATCGCCACTTCGCTTGAGATATTCAGTTTGGTGAACGAAATCGAGAGCAGTACCTCGCGCATCTCCGACCTGGTGCTTGCGATCAAACAGTACACCTACATGGACCAGTCCCCGGTGCAGAACGTGGACATCGTGAAGAGTCTGGAGACCACCCTCACCATCATGAACCACAAACTCAAGAAAGGTGTCACGGTGCAGCGTGACTACCAGCGCATTCCGCTGCTGGTGAATTCTTTCGGCAGCGAACTGAACCAGGTCTGGACCAACCTTATCGACAATGCAATCGACGCGATGAGTGGCAAGGGCGACCTGCGAGTCCGCACTTATAAAGAGGATGGCTCCGTCGTGGTTGAAATCGGCGACAACGGGCCCGGCATTTCACCCGAGGTGAAGGCGCACATCTTCGAACCTTTTTTCACCACCAAACTGGTCGGTGAAGGCACCGGACTTGGCCTCGATACGGTACAACGAATTGTGCGCAAACACCGCGGAAACATCCAGGTAACGTCGGTTCCCGGGGATACTCGCTTTCAAGTGTATTTGCCCTTGTCAGACGCTCCGGCTTCCGCCTGATTGAACCCTGACCGCGTTCAGGAAGAGGAAATCAACTGATGTTTGAGAGCATTCTGTGCCAGGTAACCGAATACGATGCTGAGGTTCTTGAGCCGCTGATTGAATTGGCGGTCGAGATCGCTCGCGAGGGGCGCGAAGGGCGGCGCATCGGCACGCTGTTCACCCTCGGGGACGAAAAAGCTGTCCTCGCAAAGTCCCGGCCATTGATCCTCGATCCATTGAGCGGACATCCCGAGTCGTCTCGCCACGTGACCAGCCTCAATCTCCGCGGAACGATCAAAGAGTTGGCCCAGCTGGATGGCGCGTTCGTGGTGAGTCGCAGCGGAGTTTTTCTTTCCGCCTGTCGCTACCTCGACGCTGTTGCCGCTGAAGTCGAAGTCCCGCTGGGACTGGGGAGCCGGCACATCGCCGCCGCCAACATGAGTGCGGTCACCAAGGCAGTGGGCATTGTCGTTTCCGAAAGCTCGGTCGTCCGATTATTCTGTCACGGCAAGCTAGTGGGAGAAATCATTCCCGAGCTCTGGCTGATGGACCGCTCCGCCTATCTGCGCGGAATGGCCAAACAAACAGTTGGTGAGTTGACCATCCTGACCCCGCCCATGGGCCCCCACTAAAGAATATTCAGCGCGCCGACCGCTCTCATTTATCTGGGATGGTTGTGAAAGTGAAGCAGTAAATAGTGCGCCAGAAATCCCAGGACAAACCAAAAGCCGGCTTCGCACATGCGTTTGAATCGCGGTGTCATGTCTTTAGATCATACCTTCCCTAGTCGCTCGGGTGTGCGACAGGTCAGAGCCCTTCCTCGATTGCCGAGAAAACCCTTGCTAGAATTGCCCAGATGCTTTCAATGAAGGATCGAGTTCAACCGCTTTCTCATAGGCTGCATGCGCTTCCGATGTTTGCCCAGCCTCTTGCAGCAGGATGGCCAAAGTAAAATAGCTCGGACCCGATGGTGAACCATCGGCATAATCGGCCATCTGTTCGATCACGTCGGGGATGTGTTGAGGGTCCATCTTCAATGCCTGGCCGTAACTCTCCCGCGCCATCGAAAAATCTCGGAGCTCGCCATAGGCGATCGCCATGCTCTCGTAAGCGTGCACTTGCACGCTTTGCATCGCTTTATCTTTCCACTTGGGATGGATCCTGATCCCCGATACCGTCTGAATGGCCTTCTGATACTCGCCAATGGCATCCTGATAGCGTCCAACATTTGCCAGTGTCCCGGCAAGGTGTACGTGTCTCATCGGGTCGTCAGGACTGAACTCGGCAGCTTTCTCCAGTCCCGGCAGCGCCTCCTCGTCGCGTCCCTGCAACACCAGCGCCTTACTCAGAAATTCTTCAGCGATTAAATTGTCCTCCGTAACTTGCACCGTGTGAGACCACAGATCGTAGTCGCTGCGCCAATATCTGATTTGACGCCAGGTCAGAGAAGACAAGCTGGCCATAATGATGGCCGCGGCGGCCACTCGCCATGGGACGCCGAGATGTATGCCATCGGCGATGTCAGCCGCGCCCCACACTAACATCACGAAAATTCCGATCAGCGGAACATAGGCATAACGATCCGCCATGGCCTGATTGCCGACTTGTACTACTCCGATCACCGGTACCAGCGTGATCAGGTACCAAAGCCAACCGGTGACCAGATAGCTGCGCGACGAGCGCCATTTCCATACCAACACGCTCACGCCGAATAGGAATAGGGCCGCCAGCCCGACTTGCCACGACGAAAGCGTGTCTCCTGGGTGCGGATAATATGCCGCCAGCCGCGTCGGCCAGAATGTCTTCCAGACATACATGGCATAGCTGTAAATCGCATTTTCCAGCCGCGCTTCCAGCGGAAATCTTTGAAAACTCTCGATCCCATTCGCGCGCTGGGCCATCACTGTGATCACCGCGCTAGCAACACAAAACGGCAAGAGGGGTAGTTTCTCCAGCACCAGTCGCCAGAATGGAAACTGTGGAACTCGCGGCGAGACCGCATTCGCTTTGAGGGGCTCTACATTCTTGCGGCTTTTTCCAAGCGGCGGTAATACTGGCCGACCCCAGCCCTGCACCCTGCGGAGGGGCCAGAAATCCAGGAACAGAAATACAAAGGGAAGAGTAATGACCATGGGCTTCGCCGCAAGTCCCGCTACGAAGAGCGCAGCCACTGCCAGATAGCGCCGTACATTCGGCAGCCTCGCATACCAGCCGTATGCGCCCAGCGCGAGCAGAAAAAACAGAGTGCTCAACACGTTCTTTCGCTCTGCTATCCACGCCACCGACTCTACATTGATGGGATGTAAAGCGAATAACGCCGCAACCAGCAAGCTGCGCCACACTGCCCCCGTGAGCCACGTGAACAGCAAGAATAGAAGCAGGCAGTTGAACACGTGCAATAGCACGCTCATCAGATGGTGTCCCGCGGGATTCAAATCGAAAAGTTGACAATCCAGCGCGTGAGAAATCCAGGTCAGCGGATGCCAGTTCTCCGCTTCTGTACTCGTAAATGCCCAAGACAAGGTATCCCAGTTCAATCCCGCGCGTACATGAAGGTTGTTAGTGACGTAAATATCGTCATCGAAGGTGAGGAACGAGCTAAACCTCGCCGAGCTGTACACGGCGAACGTGACTACCGCGAGAAGCAGGCAGGAGATAAGAATCGTTCGGCCACCGGCGGCACGGCTGGAATCCTGATTTTGTCGAATGGGAAGTTTCTTGCCGGCCACGAGCACCACCTCAGCAAGCAGGATATCGTATGGGCCTGCCATAGGGTCGCCGCGCAAGGCTTTCGCGTCCCGTGGGCGGGAAGTTCGTTGATAGACACAGCATCGATCAGCCGGAACTGGGCTGATGGCGACCCCGTGGAATCATGTACCATGCGACCGCGGCACTTGCCCCAGAGAGGCATGCGCAAATCAACATTACGTATCGGAACCCAAAAATGAATGCTTCCTGAATCGACACATGAATGGACAGGTTTGTAGCCGGATCGAGGTCGGCGGGAACCTGCAACCCGGCGAGCTTGATCTCGTCAGCTTGAATCCTCTGTAGTACGGGCGCGGGCAACGAGATACTACTCAACGTGTGATTCAGGCGAGAGCGGAAAGCATAGACCATCACAATGCCCAGAACGGCAACTGCGAGCACACCCGCTACGCGCGCAACCGCATTATTGATTCCAGAAGCTGTACCAACGCGGTCCTGGCTCCACTGAATTCATCACCACCGTAGTAAGCGGCGCCACAGTAACGGCCATGCCCATCCCCAGAACCATTACCGCTGGGAAAAATGCCCTCCAATAACTATCGGCAATCGAAGGCACGGCAAAAAGCGCAAACCCCAACCCAGCAACGAGCGGCCCGACAATCAGTGGGATCCTCGGGCCATAGCGCGCCACCAGTCCTCCGGACCAGCGCGAAAGCAGAAACATCAACACGATCAACGGGAGCACGGCGGCGCCGGTCGCCGTCGAGGAATACCCCTGGACTTGGATTAAGTTCAACGGAAACAGGAAGAAGAAAATGCCAGTCGCGGCGTACAGAAATAAGGTCAGCAGGTTTGCGCCGCTGAAGGTCGGATTCTTGAATAATGCAAGCGGAACCATTGCAGAAGGTGCGCGGTCTTCAACCAGTTCAAATCCCGCAAGGCACCCAACGCCTGCGATCAAACTTCCGAAAACCAGGGGATTTCTCCATCCGAGATCGGCGGCCTCGATGAAGCCGCCCACCAGTCCGCCCAGTCCAATCGTCGCAAGCATCGCCCCCGGCCAATCCACGTGACCAGCCTTTATGCTGCGGCTCTCCGGGATTCGCCAAATAGTGATCGCCACTACGACCGTCGCTAGCGGAACGTTGATGAAAAATACCCAACGCCAGGAAGCGTGCTCGATAAGCCATCCGCCCAGCACCGGACCAACCGCCGTTGTGATAGCGGTAAAACCTGACCATGTGCCAATCGCGCGGCCACGATCGTTCTCGTTGAACGAGGTGCTGATAATTGCCAGACTCCCCGGCACCAGAAGCGCCGCGCCTACGCCCTGGATGCTCCGCGCTGCAATCAGTTGATCAATGCTCGAAGCGACTCCGCATACAACGGAGGCCAATGCAAACATCGTCACACCCGCGACAAAAATCAGGCGGCGGCCAAACAGGTCGCCCAGCGATCCTCCCACTAAGATCAACGCACCTAGAAATAGGCCGTACGACTCGACTACCCATTGCACTCCAACCACGGTTGCGTGGAAGCTCCCTTGCAGCGCCGGCAGAGCGACATTCACCACCGTGCTGTCAATGAATGCCATGCTGGAGGCGAGGATAGTCGCAGCCAGTATCCATGGTTTGTCGTTTGCGTTGCACGGAACGTACTCCGCCGCCGGTTGGGTTACGCCGTCGCATGGCGCTCGCATGCAGACTATGGATGCCATTCCGAGTGCTTGGGGTTCGGACCAAAATCCGCGGATGGCAGAAGAATTCGCCTCGACCTGCGCTGCTTACTGGTTCGCCTTGATTCGGATTCGTTGCCTGAATAGCACGCGGTCCTGTCCGTTGTTGTCGAGGCGCACATAATACAGGTATGGATGATCGCCGATCGTCGAAAAATTCAAGTCTGACGCGCTAGGATCGATCAACGAAAAATACGCGTAGAGCCAACTCCCTTTAGGGTCGTGCGCAAGAATCTGCTTTAAGGTCACCACCAACGCCGGCTTGCTCCAGTGGACCAGGTCCGTCGAAGTGGTAAAGTACATCCCCGGGGGCCCTAATTCATGGTCCCAATAGTCCCACAGGACGGCCACGATTACGTTCAACGGCTGGTAAATATAAATGCCATTCACGAATGTCATGTACGGAACTGGAGTGTAGATATGGTCTCGTGGATGTTGGACCGGGCCCAGATAAGGATCGACAAAAGACAACGAGAAATCGCTGCCATTCCAGCCGCGCCATGAGGAAGGATCGAAAACATCCTGAGTACGGATGGGCGCTCCGCCATTCGGCACCAGACAACGACGGGGTCGTGTTCCCGCCGCTCCCGAACAATTCACGGGCCACGCCCAATCCGTGGCTACGGCGTAGTACCATCCGCCGAACTCGACACGTTCGTGTCGACGCTGTACCCCATAGGGCCCCGGTCGATCTCATACTTGTAGGGAACTCCCGCCAGAAAGTTATTGGGCGCCTTGAAGGACTCGAAGTGATAGCCGCCATCGTTCGAAAGATGATAAGTGTCAGAGTCGTACTCGCACTTCCCGTAATTCTGCGAATGACACTCGCCTTTGTGCGCCCACCCGTGATACTCCGTATGCGCTAACGCAGCAATGGTTTTGCCATCCAAGGTGTAGAAAGAGTCAAGCCATTCTTGATCGCTATAGTCCGCGGGATTCGGATCGTTCGCCGACCGGTAGGCGGCTTTGCAGCTATGCTTTAGGTTGTCGAGATCGGGGCCAAGACTCTGGAACATCACCGAGCTCGCACTCACGAAGTGGATGGTTCCGTCATAGTCGCGAAACGCGCGGGCCATGGCATCCGGAATGTCGTTCGGCCCACAAGAATCCTTGGGAGTTTTGAAAACCGCCTTGCGCGGGCCGACCAACGTCCCTTTGACAGTGGGTGTCGCTTGCTGCCGTCTGGCCGCTGACGTCCAAGGTTTGTCTGTGAGGCCGAAACGGCGATTAGGGATCAAAAAACACAAAATGGGAAGCATTCGTCGCATGGCAAATTCCAATCGTCCTACTGGCTTAAGCTAACCCTGAACTCTGGCAATCGGCTCGCTGCACGGCAAAATTATTTTTTCTATTTAGGCATGCTTTTCAGCATCATTTCCAGACCATTCCAGCCGATCTGCACCCCAATGCACAGCAGAACGAACGCAATCACACGAAGGATTCCGTGTACGGTCTGCGGCGCGATCTTCCGCGTTATAAGAGGAGCGTAGGCGTAGCTCAACCAGATCAAAAAGCCCAACCCGACGATCGCGAGTGCGATGCCAAGATGAGCCAACACATTCTGCTCTGTCGCGTACCGTGAAGCGTGTGCCACCAATGTTCCCGTGACCACAATGCAGCCCGGTCCGGCGGTGATGGGAAACGTAAGCGGATAGAAAACTTTATCTTCGAGCGGGCCGGTATTGTCCTCGGCAGCCTGCGATTTTGTAGTGGATTCGCTCTTAGTCTGCTCGTTGAGCAGTTGCCATCCCATCGCCGCCACCACCAGCCCGCCGGCGAACTGTACCACCGGAAGCGAGATCCCAAAAAACGTCAGCAGCGTCGCGCCTGCCAGCTCAATGATCAACAGGAAGAGCACAGTGCTGAAGGCCACTTTTCGTGCCAGCTGACGAAATACCTGCGGAGGCGCATCGCCGACCACGCCAAGAAACAGCAGCGCGGATCCCAGAGGGTTGATGAGAGGCAACAATGCCCCGAACGCAAGTACAAAAGATTGCAGCACCACCATCATATTTCTTGTACTCGCGCACCCCTTTATTCGAGCAGCGCTCACCACCAATGCGGGGCAGGCGCGACAGGTGAGCGCTCAGAACCTGCCAAGACCCGGCTCGTTTCTTAAAACAAAGCAATGGCGGAGGGAGAGGGATTCGAACCCCCGGTACCCTTTCAGGTACAGCGGTTTTCAAGACCGCCTGTTTCAACCACTCACACATCCCTCCGCGTGGCCTCGCCTAGTTTACCAGCCCGGCGATTCCGCGGGCGTGCGACGGCAGGTCGTAACCGTTCAGCATGGACAAGCTATTTCGCAACCGACCGAATCCTCGCCGCTGCTCCTGCTGCCAAGGCCCCAGACCGCCGGACTGAGCGGCGATGACATCCCCGCCGATCGCACGTGGCGCGCAAGATCGCTTCAATCACGTTGCCTTGGGAAGCATCGGGTAACCGGCGCGGGCGTGGCGGATCAAAAGGATGCGAGAGGTAACCGGGCGCGGACAGAGTCGCGGTTTAAGGGCCAACCCGACGAGGTTTCGTCGCTCCCGCTGCTAAGGCTCCGAGGCTGCCGGTTTGCACTGTGATGACATCCGGGCCTTTGATTTTGCCTGCTATGATCGGCTTTAGTGGCACGCTTTCGTACGCATATCCGGTCAAGGTGCCTTCAAGATTTTCGTTCTCGTTCAGGTTCACGCTCAATTGCGCCCAACCGTAGTGCCAGCCTTCCTTGATGACAAACCGGAAGCCTAGATAGCGATCGGTTACATCATTCCACGGACCGCGGTTATAGGAGCGGCCCTTAGTCGTGGCTACGTGTAGGAGCATGGGATAGCCACTAAAAGAGACCTCACAAAAATTTTGCCCGCTGATGGCTGCGCCCTTTCGTAGAGTGGCGGCCCAACTCCCATTGCTGCAATATGACCCATGGACCCCTCTTGATGCTGGTACTGGCCCCGGCGCTTCCAAAATCGGATGCCATGACGTGGCCTGAGAAGTGGCCGCTCCCACCGATCCGCGTTCCCCGCTTCAATGCCGAAGCGCCACCGGTTCCGGTCACACCGTTGCCTTTGCCCGCGGACGCCAGCATCCGCTGCGTGCCTGCCGACATGTTCGTCGTCGACGCAAATGTGCTCTTCAGAACAAAGTCATTTTTCCCGTCATGGTTCAGGTCGATCCCGTAGTGGTGAAGAGCGTATGGCGAGATCCTGATGTCAGCCTTTGTGTAAACAATCTTCGCTTCAGCAGGCTGCGCCAAAGCCAGCAAACTCACGCCCGCGGCACTCGCTGCCAGCGTGTAAAGGTTGAGCTGTGGATGGAGTGCTTCGGTGAGTGCGGATGGCCTTCGGGGACGTAGCATAAGAATCCTCCTGCGGCAGACCGCATAATTCTCGTCCCGGAAATATCGCCTGTCAATTCGGGCCGAAGGTTATTTGGGACTGTTCGCCCGCTAGCCTGAAACACGCTTAAATTGTGCCATGAAAAGGTTTACCCCTGACTCCGCCCGAAAACCCATGTCCGACCTGCCGGCATGCACGAAAGCTGCAAGTCTTTGCACATAAGGTTCCCTGTGGAGCCATGTGGGGAATGCCTCAAAGTACTGATTCTAAACAAAAATCGGTGCAAGTCTCAGCGGAAGACCGTTTGCCCTCCTTATATACATGAGCGCTTGGGGTAAGTTGTTCCGTAGAAAGTCGCACCGAAAGACCGTTCTGGGAGCGGCGATCCTGCTGTCCGCCATGGCCGTCTCCATGACCGCGTCGGCACAGCAGTTTGTCTCTGCCAACGTGGCCAATGCCATGATTGAACCGGCGCCCGCCATTCATCCGCCGCTTCCTGAAGCCCCACAGGCCCACAGGTTTTGGGACACCCCAAACGCCCTTCTTTTTGTTGGGGTTGGAGCCATCAATGCAGCCGACTTTGCCGTCACCCGCCAGAACCTGCAAAGCGGCGGCAAGGAGCTTAATCCTATTACCCGCATTTTTGCCGGAAGCACCGCCGGGCTTGCCTTCAACTTTGCCGGAGAAACCGCCGGCACCATGGCCATCGCCTACCTGTTCCACCGCACCGGCCACCATCGTCTGGAGCGTATGACCTCCGCCGTCGCTATGTCGATTTCAACCCAGGCGGTCATCTACAGCGGTATGCATCGATGAAACTCCGATTTCCCGGCTATTCCTGCGCTCGCTCCCGGCCGATCGCAGTTTGGCACCATCGTGCCATATCGGTGATTGACGCTCGAATTCCGATCATCTCCGCCAAGAAATCTTCCACCGCTCGTCGCCCGCAGCTTTCACTGGCACCATCGTGCTATACGTGCGCATGACAAAATGGCGCACCCGCCTCGCATGGGACAAGTTGTCCAAAGCAGCGGAGCAGCGATGTCGTTATCCCACTGATTCGACAGTCTCGCGGCGAATTCCCATTCGGCTAGCCAGTTGCTTTGTCATAAGTATTCCCGCAGGAAGCGGGTCGGAAGGAAAATAAAATGAAAACTCTCTCGATGGCAAATTTATCCGACAAGCTGACCAAGGCAGCCGCAGTTTTCTTCGCCGTTGCCGTTTTCTCTGTCGCCGCAGTAGCGGAGCAACCCGGATCCGCGATCACTTCCGAAACCATCGAGCCAGGAATCTACTCCGCCAGCCCAACTTTGCCTGAGGCGCCCAAGCCCCACCGCTTCTGGGACAAGACAAATTCCATGCTGTTCGCAGGCGTAGCCGCTGTCAATACGGCCGACTTCATCGTTACCCGCCAGAATCTTCAGAGTGGCGGCCAGGAACTGAATCCGGTTACCCGCGTTTTTGCCGGCAACACTGCCACCCTCGCTCTGAACTTCGCCGGAGAAACCGTCGCGACCATGGGTATCGCCTATATGTTTCACCGCACCGGTCACTATCGTTTGGAACGGATGACTTCGCTGGTAGCGATTTCTTACTCCGCCCCCGCCGTAATCTACAGCGGAACCCACCGCTAAACTCAGGACCCGCAGGGACTTCCAAGAAGTTCTGCCAAGTTTTAGTGGCCCCAAAGACCCATACGTCGTAGATTTTGTCGGTGGAATCCGCCCGTATCCTTGTTATACTCTGCGACAGATGTGGGCGTAGATTTCCTCCTCCCTCCCGGCCCCACCCACTGAATCGAGGTAACGAGCCATGCAATCTAAAAGAGCCTATTCTGTGACCAAGACGTTTTTCGCCATCTCAACAATCCTCTTGCGGAGTGGCGACACAGGCTGCCAAACCCGCCCAAGCGCAGAAGTTCAAGGTGCTGCACACTTTTCATGGAAAGGACGGGGCGCTTGCATTTAGTCAATTGGCCAGGGATACCGCTGGGAATCTTTACGGGACAACCAGCCTAGGCGGCTCTGGGCAGTGCTTGGGGGTCGGCTGTGGGACGGTCTTTAAACTGAGTATGGCGGGCAAGCTCTTGTGGTCATATAACTTTAACGGCAAAGACGGGTTGGATCCCACAGCGGGCGTCCTTCAGGACGCAAATGGGAACCTGTACGGGACCACCAACTACGGTGGGGTCGTCCCAAAGGACAACGAGCTTGGCAGTGGGATCGTATTCAAATTGGACGCCGTACTGAAGGAGACGGTACTTCATAAATTCACGGGCAACTGCAGTGGCAACCAGGATGGATACTTGGCCGACTCGCTTCTCGTGGGAGATAGCTCGGGGAGTCTGTACGGGACAACCTTCGGGGGAGGAACGGGTAACTGCGGCGGTACGGTGTTCAAGATCAGCAGGTCGGGGAAGGAGAAGCTCCTTTACAGCTTTCCGGGGGGGGCTTCCGGGCAGGGGGGGCCGGGGCCGGGCGTGATCTTGTCCGACACGCATAGCCTTTATGGCGTAACCGCTGTCGGCGGCGACTCGAACCTTGGTACCGTGTTTAGCATGACGACCAAGGGGAATGAAGCGGTCATTTACAGCTTCAACGGCGGCTCCAATGGAGCGACTCCATCTTCGGTGCTGGTTTCCGACGGCGCGGGGAATATATACGGGACGACCGTGAGCGGCGGCAATAACTGCGGGGTCAACGGCTGCGGCACGGTGTTCGAACTCTCGCCGACCGGCGGCGGCTGGACCCAGAAAACGCTGTACGTATTTTGTCAACTGTCGCGCTGCGCCGACGGTTGGACGCCGCGAAGCGGGCCGTTGGTGATCGACCAGGCAGGAAACATTTACGGCACGACCGAGTCTGGCGGGACCGAGTATAATTGCAGCGGCACCGGCTGCGGCACGGTCTTCAAGCTGGACCCGAGCGGTAGTGAGACAGTTCTGTATAGCTTTAGTGGCGGGGCAGACGGGAATGCACCCGAGGCGGGCTTGATTATGGACGATCAGGGCAACTTGTATGGCACTGCCACGCGCGGCGGGGATCTCAACTGCCCACAAGGGAGCGGCCAGGGCTGCGGCGTGGTTTTTGAGCTCACGCCCGACGCTCCGTGGCCTGGCGGTCCGCTGAATCCCGACCCGGTCGGCAGAGTCGATGACGAGATTGCCTCGACCATCTGGGCAGATCCACAGCCCGAATCGACCGTCCGAGCGCCGCTTCTCCCCTTCCCGCCGCCGACCCGGATCCCGGTTTCTCTTCGCATGCCGGGTGGTGGCCTTAGCTTGCGCCGATCCTGTGGATCTAAACCCGCGCCCACGACAAATCAAGGAGGCTTGTGATGACGATTGCGAATTTGAACTGGGGCAGGGCGAGGGCTCTTGCGATCCTTACGATCCTGGCAGCGGGGGTAGCTTCGACTCCGGCCTGGCCAGAGAACTATAAGTTCAAAGTGCTGCACACGTTCCACGGAAAGGACGGCTGGCTGCCTGCGGGCCAACTGGTTAGGGACGCCGACGGGGACCTCTACGGAACGACGGGGGGAGGGGGCACGGGCGTATGCCTGGGCCAGGGCTGCGGAACGGTCTTCAAAATGAACAGTGCTGGCAAACTGCTGTGGTCCTACAGCTTCCACGGCAAAGACGGCGCTGCCCCCGAGGCAGGCATATTGCGTGATGCGAAGGGAAACCTCTTTGGGACGACGGTGAGCGGCGGTGCCCCTAACTGCCCCAATCAGGGCGATTACGCTTGCGGCGTGGTTTTCGAGTTGGATCCAGCTGGGAAGAAGGAGACCGTGCTTCATAAGTTCACGGGTAATTGCAACGGCAACCAGGACGGATGGGCACCGAATGCGCTGCTGGTCGAGGACCCTTCCGGAAACCTGTATGGGACGGCATTTTTCGGGGGGACTGGCAACTGCGGCGGCACGGTGTTTAAGATTGGGGCTACAGGCAAGGAGAAGTCGATATTTAGCTTCCCCGGGGGAGCTTCCGGGCAGGGTGGTCCGGGGCCGGGCGTGGTCTTTGGCGGGTCCCATGGGCTCTACGGAGTTACTGCCAGCGGGGGCGACTCGAACCTGGGCACCGCATTCAGCATGACCACCCAGGGAAACGAGACCGTTCTGTGGAATTTTCTTGGCGGCGCCGGCGGAGGCAGCGATCCGTCGTCGGTTCTGGCTTTCGACAGCGCTGGAAACCTGTACGGGACGACGCAGAGCGGCGGCAACAACTGTGGGGTCAACGGTTGCGGCACCGTATTCGAGCTCTCACCGAGCGGCGGTGGCTGGACCCAGAAGACGTTGTATGTGTTTTGCCAGCTCTCCCAGTGTAAAGATGGGTACGACCCCCTCAGAGGTCCGCTGGTGGTGGACAAAGCGGGAAATATCTATGGCACGACCTCCGATGGAGGCTTCGTTAATGGTGGCCTGTGCCGAGGGGGTTGCGGCACGGTCTTCAAGCTGGATCCCAGCGGCAACGAAACCGTCTTGTACAGCTTCACCGGCGGGGCCGACGGGGCAGAACCCCAGGCCGGCCTCACCATGGATGGACAAGGCAACCTCTACGGCACTGCCGCAATCGGGGGAGACTTAAAATGCGCGGACGGGAACCCGGATGGCTGCGGCACGGTTTTCGAGCTCGTACCTTGACTCTGTGAGCCTGTGCTTCGCATTGGTCCTTCCGGATCGCTCTTGCCGTACAGAATGCGATTCCAAGTCGCATGATGTGAGCGCACCCTTCTAGTTACTTGACGCCCCCCCCCCCTCAAGGTTGAATCTGTTCCTGCAAGAGCTTTCGCATCTGCGTCACGGGCCCCGGATTTCAATCGCACATTTTGGAGATCGCTCAATGAGAAGGTACGCCCTCTGCGTAGTCCTGCTGGCAGTATTGCCCGCCTCCGCAACTATCTCGTATGTTCGCTCCGCCAGCACCTGGAGCGGCGGCACGACGAGCTGCGCCGTGGGGCCTTCGACGACCACCGGTCAGGACCTCCTTGCGGTCTGGGTGGAGTGGCAGACCGCGGGCACAAATACGGTTACCGTGTCGCAGGCATCCGACTCGCACAATGCTTACCGTAGTGCTGGGGCGCCGACCGTGCAGTCTACAGGCAACATAGCCGGTCAGATCTGGTACGCGGCAAATATTGGGGCGTATCCCAGCAACATCGTGACGTTGACCTTCAGCGGCACGGTTGCCTCCTCGGCCTGCGTTACGGTCGAGTTCAGTGGCGCGGACTTGAATTACCCGCTGGACAGCGTTTCGGCGGGTTATAGCTCGGCGAGCAACCCGACCAACCTGTTGGACAGCGGCAATGCAGCCCCGGCGAACTCTAACCTGATGATCTTCGCTGCCGGGTTTGCCGACACCAATAGCGCTTTGATCGCCGGCAGCAACTTCACCAGCCAGCAGGCTTCCCATGGTACGTGGGGCACGGGCATCGTCGAAAACAGCACGACCGCGATCAGCGGTAACACTGTGCTGCAGCGGGCTACGGCATGCCTTGGCACGGGCCTGTCGTGCTCCGGCGGCACGGCCGACTGGCTGATGCAGATGGCCATCTTCCGCGACGCCTCGTGGAGCGTTGCGGGCGGATGGAGTCCGACGCGTCCTCCTGATGTGGTCAACGCGGCGCAGTATCCCGGGCCCGATATTTGCGTGCAGGCACAGAACGCGGCTAATGCGAATCCTTACGCTACGATTCTAATGACGATCACCGGAACGATGCCCTGTTCGGTAGACCCGAGCGGTGGCTGGATTTCCGGTTTTTACAACAATGCTGGCGTCGGCGGTGCTCCTCAAGGGCCTTCTTTTAATGGGAACATCAAGCTCGTTGGCGTTGTGGGAACAAATCCCACGCTACAGATTGATGTTCCGTGGCTGATCGGACGCGGTCCGAACGCCCGTAACACGTGGACCGACATTGGCGGCGTTACGATACAAGCTAGCAAGAATTTTCGTATCAACATTTCTGGGCCACGCTGTTTCAGCGCAGGCGGTTCCGACAACACGGGAGATGAAGCGGACTGCGCCCATAACATTTTCACGACGAATCAGGTCGCCATCAGTGCGGGCGTTGCGGGTAACTGTGCTAAGGTAACTCTCGCAACCACCGTAGGAGGAGGCTCTGTTGGTAATAATGGCAACGGTGATCCGCAGGTGTTCCGCGCCAACCAGATTGTGAATATAATGAATGCCGCGGACGCGCGAAACAACGGCGTGTTCCGTATCGTCCCCCAAAGCGATACAAATCCCTGCAGCGGCACAGTCACGGGAGCGTATAACCAGTTCTTTATCTACGCGCCCTCGGCACAGAGCTGCACGCCTGGCAACTGCGGCAGCGGAATTCTGGTGGTCGCCGAATCTCCGATGTTCTACATGAGCCTGCGGGATTTCGACATGCCGACGGCGAATGCCTGTCCAGGCATGCCACCGATTTGCACCGGCGACTCGGCGCTTGATATTAACGGCGCTGAAAATGATGGCAAGATGGTCTCCCAGGGCAACAAGCTCTTGAACCTGGGCGAGGTGGACGGAATCGGCTACGGCATCGTGGCCCTGGATAATCACTTTGGACAGGAGCAGACATGGGTCACCACCATCGCAAGCCGAGCGGTGATACGAACGAGCATGATGTCGTTTGGGGCGGCTCTGAACAACAATGGGTCACAGAATACCGAAGGGTTTAGCCATTGGGAAGATTACTGCGGCGACCCCCACGACACCACCGATTGTTATTCTGACGGAACGCACATTCCTTTTGGCCTCTACCACGTGGGTCTCTGGCTAAGGGACGGTTGGGGACGCGTCGGTGCCGACGATGTGACCTTCAACTCCAGCGCCTACGCGCACATTATGCTTGATGGGATGACAGGGTTCACTTCTGGCTGGACGCTGAAGGACTTACACTTCCAGAACGAGCGCACCGTACAAAATGTTGCGGGCGGCGGTGGAAGCACCCCGTACACCGGCGGCAACCTCTGCGATATCGCCATCGGCTTTCAGAGTCAGGCGCAATCGGTCATCCTCGAACAAGTACAGGCCGACTCACTTCAAGGCGTCCTCGAAAACATCTGCATCGCCGGTAGCAATCATTTACCGACAGGGAGCCTGCCTAACTGGACCGCCGCCCACTACCTGTCTTTGGGCGGGATGTTCATTCCGACCGCGAATAACCCAAATAACTGTGGCGGCCCTTGCATTATGGAGGTCATCTCACCGGTGGTAGGCGGAACTTCCAGCACTCTGCAGCCGAATTGGGCAACCTCCGGCTGTAGTAGTGCCGGAGGAACCTGCAGCGACGGGGGGTTGGGATATGAAAACATTGGGGGGAACTACCCAAATGATATAGGGCCGTCCAATTCTGGGAACGTCATCGCGACCAACCTTACCGAAGGCGGTGCCGGCGCGACCGGAAACATTTTTAACGGGGTGACGAATAACACGTGGAGCGACCAATCCATATCGTGGTACATCTTCCAGGATGACTCCGGCTCGATTGATGAAGAATCCAGCAGCCACGAACACGCGCATCGGGTAGACCAGGGCATCAACACCACTACGTTCAGCACGGCCACTTACAATACTGCCACCAACTGTTCTACGGCGGGCTCAGCGGCCAACCCATCAGTGGCGAATTGCGGAAGTGCCGTCGCTGGAGCTTTTTCCTGCGACTATGCCGCTTCGGGTGGGACCTGCATCGTCCAATCGACGAAGGTCACCCCGAATAGCGATATTATCATTCTGCAAAACAGCTCCGAGAGTACGCGTCTGGGTGTGACTTGCGATACAACTAACGATTTGCCGGCCGGAGTGCTACTGGCTTCCAAGAGTGGTAGCGTCAACTTCACAATCAATTTGGGAACGGTAAGCACACTTCACGCAGCATGCTTTGACTACTGGATTGTGAACTAGGATTTTGGGTCAGCCGCGGAAACGACCCCTAGCTAGAGGCCCGATCTGAACGACCCCCAGATTCTCGATCATGCAGTTGCACGACTTAATTTACGACCGTGGGCGAACCTGGGAAATTGGCATGCCACGTCTGGCAACCGCAGAACCTGTAGCCCGTCCACGGTACCCCACCTTTGAAGCAGATTCCGTTGCGGATGTTATCCGGCGCATTGATGAATTGACTTTATTTTCTTAGGCAGATGTACAGGATTCACCTGATTGTGCCCGAAAAGCCCCTGCGCTATGTTGTGAGGGACGACTAAAGCGCTTTTCGAGGGCGGTCATGGGTTAGTGTTCGCTGCAAGGCGACGTTCGGACCCTCACGACCGCCCAGATCTTTTTTCGAACAAGATAGCCCAGATCCGGCAAGAATTTCCCGCTATTCGTGTTCCGTGTTTCCCGCCAGCAGTTGCAGCGCGTGGGGCAACAGATCAACGACCGCGTTCAGTGAGTCGACCGCGCCTTTCGGACTCCCCGGCAGATTCAGGATCAGCGACGCTCCCCGAACTGCGCAAACACCGCGGCTCAGGACGGCGAAGGGCGTTTTTTTCGCGCCTTCGATGCGCATTCGTTCAGCGACGCCTTCCAATATCCGGTCGCAAACTTTAACGGTGGCTTCGGGAGTCACATCGCGCGGCGCAATCCCCGTACCTCCGGTCGTCACCACCAAGCGCACCCGCTTCGTCCAGTCGATCAGCGCTTGCTGAATTTGTACAGACTCATCTGGAACTACAGCCTTCCCCATTGTCGCGATGCCATGCTCTTCGAGAATTTTCGCGATTGCGGGACCCGACAAATCTTCGCGCTCGCCTCGCGCACAGGAATCGCTGATCGTAAGCACCGCTGCCGACGGCGTTTCAGGAGTCGAGGAGGACATCGTCTTCCCCCTGCGCTGGATCGCTGGCCTTGTCCCCATCGCGATTCGATTCATCAAGCTGGCGCAAGCCTTCCATCAGAAGTCCTTGCGTGTTCAGTTCCGTGGTTTGTTGCGAAGTCTTGCCCTCAAAGTTGACTTCAAAGTTGCCGTCGACCCAGCGCAAAACCTTGAAGACAGCCTTGTCGCCAGTAAGCGGACCGTAGGCGGCGTGCGTGACCTGGCCTTCTACGAAATAAAGCTGGCACTTATCATCTTTATTGGTAAGCGTGAGCGCGCAACTTTTGCGGCCCATTTCGAGCGACTGCACCAGGTCGATGACATTCATCTGGAGCAGGCTGCCGCGCAAGACGCCGTCCGACGGCACCGCTTTTGCCATCTTCTCCAGCGAAATCTTGTCGATGAGCCGCTTAATGCGCTGCGTGGCGTCTTTCAGGAAGAAAGGTTTTTCGACAAACTCATCGATGGGATTGTCGGCGGTTGTGAGCTTATCGGCGATATCGGCTCTGGTCGCCAGCAGGACCACCGCAGCTCCCGCCGTGCGCGGACGGCTCTTCAACTTCTCCACCAGTTGGCGGCCATCCATACCAGGCATGCGGTAATCGCTGACCAGCAGATCGGGCGGATCGTCGACCGCCTTCAGCAACGCGTCCGCCGCATCGCTCGCGGTGGTGACAATGGCGAGCGGCGTCAGCGCCCCGCGAAGCAGGTCGAGCACCATCGGATTGTCTTCCACCAGCAGCAGCTTGACGTTCTTCGCCATGTACTGTCAGTTTATTTCTTTTTCGGTTTGCGGGTGTAGTCCCCGCTTTTTCCGCCGGACTTGCGTTCCAGTGCAATCTCGCGAATCTCGATGCTTTTATCGAGTGCTTTGCACATGTCGTACACGGTCAATGCCGCGATGCTGGCCGCAGTCAGCGCTTCCATCTCCACGCCGGTGGGCGCCGTGGTCGTCACTTCTGAGGTGATGGCGACGCCATTTTCGCATAGCCGCAAATTCACATCAATGTGCGAAAGCGGCAGGGGATGACACATGGGAATTAGTTCGGAGGTCCGCTTGGCCGCCATGATTCCAGCCAGCCGGGCGACTTCGAAGGGATCGCCCTTGGGATTTTTCGGAAGCGCCAGCAGAACTTTCGGCTTCAGCGCCACGAATGCGCTGGCCACGGCGCTGCGTTCGGTCGCAGGCTTGGACGAGACGTTGACCATCCTGGCTCGTCCGGCGCCGTCGTAGTGGGAAAGCTTGCGAGGCATGCAGAAGATCTATCTTACATCGCAGCGGCCACGGAAAATCTGTAGGGGTGCAGTTTTGGTAAGGAAGCGAGTTGGGCGACGCGTTTGTGGTTTCGCGAAAAACGCGAAACACCGCGCGGCTCGCCCAGATTCCCTCGACTTCGCTCGGGACAGGCTCTTCACTTCGCAAAAAGCGCTCGTTCGAGGATGACAACCAAACTGCACCACTACCAGAAAATCGTTCTACCGCATAAGTACGGGGACCCACTCGCCCGCTTCGAATACCTCGCGGTCCGGCGGAATTACGACGTAACAATTGGCGCGCGCGGTGGCGGCGATATCGCCGGAGCCGTGCCATGGCACCAGGTCCACTTCTGCCTGCTCGAATTCTCCGCTAAGAACAGCCGGCAGAAAACGTTTCAGTCCGGGCTTGGCTTTGATTTCCGACTTGAGCGTGGCATGCAGAAAAATCAATTTCTGCCCAGATAGTCCAGCTAGCGCTTCCAACAACGGGCGGACAAATAACTCGAAGGTCACCATGGTCGAGACCGGATTTCCCGGCAGTCCGAAAAAATACTTGCGGCCGGGAAGCGGAGGATTGGCGGCCCGGATCGAAGATTCCGTACCCCAAGTCGCGCGGCCGAAGACCACCGGCCGTCCCGGCTGAATTTGGGCGCCGGTAAAGAAGAACTCTGACTTGAATTCGACGAGGGCCTGCTCCACCAGATCGTACTTTCCCATCGAGACTCCGCCCGAGAGCAGAAGCAAGTCGGCATCCAGGCCCTGGCGGATGAGTTCGCGCAGGCGGTCCGGCTCGTCAGGAGCGATCCGCAACAATATCGGATCTCCGCCGGCAGCCTGCACCTGCGCCGCCAGCGAATACGTATTCGAGTTGCGAATCTGCGTGGGCCCGGGCACCTCATCCAGTTCAACCAATTCATCGCCGGTCGCCAGTATGGCAACGCGTGGCCTTGTATAAACCGCGATTTGCGATTTGCCTACGGATGCGGCCGCCGCAATCGCAGCCGGCTCGATGCGAAGTCCCGCCGAGAGCAACGTCGTGCCGCATTTTGCCTCGGCCCCCACCGGAACAATGTTGTCCCCTGCGTTCACCCCTTTGATGACTTGGACTTGATCCCCCGCCAGCGAGGTATATTCAACCATCACCACGGCGTCGGCGCCCGGCGGCGCAGGGGCTCCAGTCATAATCGCGATGGCCTCGCCCTGGCCGACTTGCAGCTCTGAGTTCGCCGCACCAGCTTTAATTTCTCCCACCACTTTCAGAGTTGCTGGAAGGGTCGATAGGTCGGCGGCGCGAACGGCATAGCCATCGCGCGTGGCGCGCGCAAACGGAGGAAAGTCGCGGTCCGCGAGTACCGGCGTGGCCAGCACCCGGCCCAACGATTCCAGCAATGGAACATTCTCATTTCCTGAGGGACGCAGGCGGGACGCATGTCGCTCCACGATGTGTCGCGCCTGCTCGAAAGTCACTACCAGTGCCGGAAGGGTCTTAGGCATTAGGAAAGATCATACGGGTAGGCGGCGGGATTTTCGATGACCGACCCTGGAAAAGAAAAACGTTAGTACACAAGCGCCTGGCGCAACTCGTTAGGATCGGTGGCGTGGTTGACCGCGGTTTCAATGTCCAGAACTCCGGCGCGGACAAGCTTTTCAATTTCCCCGTCGAAATGCTGCATGCCGTTGCGCGATTCCTGCTTGATCAAACTTCGCAGGCCCTCCGCCGATCCCTGATGTGTGTCCAGGCAAGCCATGGTGCGGCCCTGCACTTTGAGGATTTCGAAGACAGGAACCCGGCCCGTATTGTCTTTCCTGGGGACGAGTTTTTGCGAAACGATCAGGCGGAAAGTGCGGGCGAGGCGATTGCGGATGGTGCCTTGTTCAGGGACTGAAAACGCATTGACCAGCCGTTCCATGGTCTGAGCGGCATCCATCGTGTTCATGCTGGAGAGCACCAGATGCCCGGTTTCGGCGGCTTCCAACGCCATCTCAATAGTATCGTGATCGTGCATCTCGCCCACCAGAATCACGTCTGGAGACTGGCGCAAGGCGGCGCGCAATCCCAGCGTCATACTTGGGGTGTCGCTGTGCAACTCGCGTTGGTGAATGGTGGCGCGCTTATGATTGTGCAGAAATTCAATCGGGTCTTCGATAGTGATGATGTGGCAGGTGCGGGTTTCATTGATGCGGTCCAGCAGCGCCGCCAGCGTTGAAGACTTGCCGCAGCCGCGCGCGCCCGTCACCATCACCAGTCCGTCGGCCAGCGTGGCCGTCTCTTCCAATTGGAGCGGCAGGCCCAGCGATGCAAATGTTGGGACCGACGTTGGAATGACGCGCATCACCACCGCGCAACTGCCGCGCTGAATAAAGGTGTTGATGCGGAAGCGCGCACATCCGGGAAGGCTGAACGACACATCGCAGAATCCCTGTTCGCGCAGCAGTGTGATGGCGGGCTTGTTGTTGCCAATCACGTCGGCCGCAATGCGACGCGTATCGTCGGCGCTCATGGGACGAAGTCCGCCGCCCTCCACGGTGATCAATTGACCATGAATAATGACTTGCGGCAGACGTCCTGGAGAAAAAATAAGGTCGCTGACCTGGCTGTGCGCGCGCAGAATCGCCGCCAGTAAAGTATGCGTATCATCCGTTATCGCGTAGGCGGAAGCCTCGAGAAAAATGGAGATCGGAGCGCTGCCAGTTGCGGCCATAGATTCGACCGAGGGAGCTCGCGACTGCATCGTGCGTCCCCTCGTCAAACTTCACTCTAGCCGACCGAACAGCGGCGTTCTAGGAAGAACGGCATGTTCATGGCCTTACGTAACGTAGCGAAAGGACTGCAACCAAAAGTTCCACGTAAGAGCGGACGTTCTCGGGAGCCTGCCCTGAGCAGAGTCGAAGGGTTCGGCGAGCGAAGCGAGCGCAAAAGCGAACCCCATCCAAACTCTGCGGCAGACAAGAACTGCAAACAAAATCCCCGCCCAGGCAAAAGCTTGAGCGGGGACTGGAAAATAACTTCTCAATACAGACTATTTCTTGATCGGATTGCCCTTCTTTTTGCCGAAGTTGGTTTCCACCGTGGCTCCGATGCTGGCCAGCATCTGTTTTGCCGGATCGGCAAATTGCCCGGTGGGCTGAAGCTCCAGATACTTCTGGAATGCCTCCGCCGTCCCTGCGGGAGCGACCATCTTGTCGCCACTTAAAGTCGCCTTGCCGATCATATTTACGCCCTTCCAATAATAGGCATCGGCCCGCGTGGGGTCGGCGGCGATGGCTTTGTCGAAAGCCACGATGGCGTCGTCCACCTTGCCGGTATTGGTCAGGATCGCGCCCAGATTGTAGTAGTATTGCGCCGACCCGGCCGGATCGAGCGCCGCCGCCTGGTTGTAGCCTTTAATGGCATCGTCCGTCTTGCCGGCCTTTCCATAGGCTTGTCCCAGATTGTTGTAGTACTGCGCCAACACTTTCGTGGCGTCGGGGGTCTTCTGCTTGGGGTCGGTGTCCATGCCCTTTTGCTTCAGGTCGATGGCTTTCTGAAAGTCCTCGGAGGCGGAGTTGTAGCGCGTCGTCTTTTCGGCTGCGTCCGTCTGTTTGCTGGCGGAGTTCAGATAGGCGTCGCCCAGCTTCGCCCAGATCAGGTCGCGCGTCGCATCCATCTGCGTGGCTTCGGTCAGCGTGCTGACGGCGAGATCGAAGTTGCCGGCGTCACTGGCCGTCTTGGCCGCCAGTAACTTCTCGTTCAACGCCTTCACCGTATTGTTCTCTTTGGAGGACTTGGCTTGTTGCTCCTGCTGCTGTTTCACCTGCTCCGCGCTCAGTCCCTGCGCTTGCCCACTGGTCGCCTGCTCCTTCGCCATATCGAAGTCGAGGACTTTTTCATCGGCTTCCACGCTGACGTTATTGAAGTAGTAAATCTGCTGGCCGTCCTTGCTCAGCTTGGCGGTATAGCGCCCCGGAGTAATGCCGAGAGAGAAATACTCGCCTTTATTGTTGGTTTTCATGGTGTACTTCTGCCCATTTTCCGCGTTGACAAACTCCACCACGGCCCCGGCGATCGGTTTTCCCTGCACGTCCTTGCAAACCCCCCGTACCGTGCCCGTTACCTGCGCGAATGTTGGAACGGCCAAAAGCGCGATTGTGAATGCAAATAAGAGCAGTCCTGCAATGCGGTGCTTCATCCTTTGCCTCCGGCTCAAAATGAATTTCCTGTGGTCGTTTACGCTTGATCGGGGAGGATGCGCCGTTTCCGCATCAATCCGCCATCAACCCTAAACCACCAACTCTAGATTTTAGCGCCAACCGCTCCATAAGCGATTGGGTCCGGTACGCCGGCCTGTTGAAATCCCCGCAGGCGTAGCACACAACTATCGCATACGCCGCAAGCCCGGTCCTGGTGTCGGTAGCAAGACCACGTTAAATCGAACGGTGCGCCCAGTTCAAGGCCAAGGGTCACAATCTCCGCTTTATGCAGTGCGATCAGTGGCGTCACAATATCGATTCTGCCTTCTTTCGTTCCTGCCTTGATCACTTCATTGAAGGCGCGATAGTAGGCGGGACGGCAATCCGGATATCCGGAACTGTCAGGCTCGACTGCGCCGATGTAGACCTTTTCGGCCCCCAGAACTTCCGCCCAGCTCACAGCCACCGACAGGAAATGCGCATTCCGAAAGGGAACGTAGGTGACCGGGACCTCCCGGCCAACCTCTTTTGCGTCGGGAACGGAGATGGATGGGTCGGTAAGGGCTGAGCCGCCGATGGCCCGTAGCGCCTCATTGCGGACAATGCAGCCGGTCGCGAATGCCAAGCCGGTCGCAAATTGCGACAAAAGAACGGCGTTCGCGGTCTTCGGTGCGCTGTCCGTAGCTCACATGGACGGCAGCGACATCGTGATCGCGCACCGCAAGAGCAGCGCAAACCGCCGAGTCCATGCCTCCACTGAGAAGGACGACGGCGCGGGACTTGGTCGTATGTGGGGGAGATGGAGACATTCTGCGACTATGATAAATGCCCGCGTCGAAGTCGTGCGGAAATGGGACCATAAAGCCGAGGAGTTTTTAGCTAACGTCCCTGAGGAAAGTACACTGCTTGACTGTGGAATTCGTCTGCCGAATTTCATTCTTGACATCCTGCGGAACTGGCGTAGGATGCTGTCCGGCGGGCTGAGTGCCCGTTTTCTTCTGTGAACTTTGCAGGCGGGCCCAACGCCATAACACGTTCCAAGATCCTCAGGAGGATTCCTAAGATGAAGAAGGTACTTTTTACTCTCGCTTTGGTAGTGTTCGTCAGCGCCGCTCTGTGTGCGCAGGACAATGCTACTCGCAGTGCAACCGCATCCAGTGCTGTTCATCAAACTGTCGGCAGCCATGCCGTTCCGTACGCTGAACCCGCCGGGTTGGTCAAGATTTTCAGCAACCTGGGCTCTAAAACAGACGCATTCGACTACACCAACGGCTGGCTGATTCTCGGTCCCGATTCTTCATTCGGCGAGCAACAGTGGATTGCGGAGCCGTTTACGCCAACCAAGAACCACACGGCGACCCAGGTCAGGGCGGCGATGTTCTACTATTCGAGCGGCGGCACTGGCAACGATTTCAATTTCGGGATTTGGAGCGATGCTAGCGGCCTTCCGGGCAAAGAACTCAACGGCGCCGATAAGAAGAATCTGCCCACTTGGACTGGACAATCTAGCGACTGCTGCAAAACCCAGAATGTAACCATCAAGGCCACCAAGCTAAAGAAGGGCACGCAGTATTGGATTGCAATGACCACTGATTCCAAAGGCACCGCTTCCTCGGGCGCTTGGGACTATGTGGTTGGCGATACCGCTGGGCCCCAAGCCAGCAATCACGCATCGGGCTGGACTGCTGTTAACGAAACGCTGAATGCCGCCGCTGTCTACGGCACCAAGTAGTTTTGAATTGAACCTGGATTCAGTCGGTCAGTTTTCGGGTAGGGAGAAGCTTCGGCTTCTCCCTTTTTCATGCGACAAGCTCCACGCCGATGGACGTGTCGCGAGCTCAGCCACGATGGGGTTTCCGTGGGTGCAGTTCCGCTGAGCGCTTGAACTTTCCTTGCCGATGTCCTGCGAAGGTTCCCAAGTGAGTTTGTCAACGCTACTCTTCTGAATTGAATGCACAATGCACAGCACTCAGGCTGATCCGTCTGCACATTACAATTGAATGACTTTCACAGGAGGACTTATTCATGCGGTGGTTAGTGCTGATCTTATTTTGCTCGGTGACCTTTTGGGCTCGGGCAATTGCCCAGCAGGCCCAACCAGTCGATCAGTCAAGCAACGCGAAGCCCCAGGTGGGCCCGGATGTGCCGGTCCTAACCATCGAAGGCCTTTGTCCGCCCGCCTCTGCGGAGAATTTGCACCCCCCAGCCCCCGCAACCCCGGCGGTCGCGCAGGCTTCCCAAGCAAGTCCGGACTCTGGCATCCCGCCTAACGCAGGTTGCAAGACCGTTTTTACCCGGGCAGAGTTTGAAAAATTACTCGGCTTGCTCCGTCCCGGGCTCCAGCCTTCGACTGGATCTAATTTTGCAAATCGCTATGCCGAGTCTTTATTGTTCGCCCAGCGCGCCCATGAGGCGGGTTTCGATCAAGATCCAACTTTTTTGGCCAGGCTCCGGTTCAACGCATTGCAGTTCATCAGCCAGAGCTACAGCCGCCAAATTAGCGACAAAGCTCAGGATGTCTCCGATGCTGAGGCTGCGACATACTACAAAGACCATCTCGAATTGTTTGACCAGGTGGATCTCATGCGCGTTTTTATTCCCAGCCTGAAGGCGTACCCGGCTGGACCGAATGAACCCCAACCGCCCCCAGAACGGCTCGCCGCGGATAAGGATGAATTGGCGCAGGAAGCGCAGAAGATCCATAGCAAGGCGGTAGCGGGGAAGGATTTTGAGAAATTGGAGTTGAGCGCTTACAAGCTTGCCGGAAATCCGGAACAGGCCCCCGCTGTGCATATGGGCGAGCTAACCCGTGGCGAAGTTCCAGCGGACCGGCGGGACCTCATCTTCTCCTTGAAAATCGGCCAGATTTCAGACCTGCTTCCCGAAAGCAATGGCTGGAGCATCTTCAAGGTGCTTTCCAAACAGAGAATGCCCCTGAGCGAGGCCAAACCCCAGGTTCGCAGGTTGAAGACCGAAGCTGCCTTGGACGCGGTGAAGCACTCGGCTACGGTTGATTTGAACACCGAGTACTTCGCCGCCCCCAATCCTTAGACGGTTCCTTCGTCGGTCAGGTAATTTCCATAGGCGGGGGACCTGGCGACATCGAACCGGGATTCACGAAAGCGGCCAGAGTTCGAGACTAGAAAGCTGAAGAAACCTTGGCTAACTGGCTTGTTATCAGCCGCTTCTCTTGGCCTATCGCCAGGCGCCCCCGGTCGAGATAGGGGATGCTTCGTCCCGCGAAGTATAACAATGTGTTACTGATGTTGTTATATCTGATGTTACTCCTCTAATGTCATTCAGTTTGTATTCCGAACGAAGTGAGGAACCCCTATACCCGCTGGCTGCTTCGCGCGAGCGCCGACGCTGGCGATAGGGATGCTTCGCTTCGCTCAGCATGACAATGTGTTACGACTGCCGTCACTGGGGGCGATTGAGCTACACCCCTTTCGTCGCCGGGTCCCAGATGAACTTGTGCATCTGCAATGACAGCCGGGCGGGGACTTGGTCGGCCAACATCCATTCGGCGAGTTCGCGGGGATCGAGCAGGCAGTGCCCGGTGTCGCGCGATCCGGTGGCAGCTTTGCTGAATGCCGGCGAAAACAGGACAGCGTTGACCCGGCTCGCCAGGTTGTGGCGGACGACGAAATCCCGCGCGAACTCGTAGTCGGCATGGTCGCTGAGAACGAACTTCACTTCGTCGGCGGAGTCGAGAGCTTCCAGGTTTTCCGGGTTGAAGGTGTCCGGCTCTCCTGAATTGGGACATTTCACATCGACGACTTTGATGACGCCCTTAGGCACACGATCCAGCGGACGCTCGCCGCTGGTTTCAAGCAGAACGGTGTAGCCGTCGTCGAGCAGGCGTTGCATCAGCGGGATGACTTCTTTTTCCTGGAGCATAGGCTCGCCGCCGGTGATTTCCACCAGCCCGCTGCTGCTGAGTTGCTCCACCCGATCGATGACTTCTTCGATCGCCATGCGCGTGCCACCGGTGAAGGTGTATTCGCTGTCGCACCATGAGCAGCGCAGGTTGCATCCGGTGAGCCGCACAAAGACGCAGGGCAGTCCCACATGCGTCGACTCGCCCTGGATCGATTTGAATATCTCGGTAATCTGCATCGGAATGCGGCTTGCGGCCGGAAGCTACTCGGAATATGTGGCCGTAGTCGTGTCCGTCTCAAAGACGGTGACATTTTTCACATGCACGCGGCCGCTGGTTGTGTGGTTCAGTTTGAGATTGGTCTCGTCGTAAAAATACTTGGCCAGGTTTTCGGCGGAAGGATTGATCTCCGTGAAGGGCGCGATGTCGTTGATCATCTGGTGGTCGAGACGGTCGATGACATGCTTCATGACCACGCGCAGGTCTTTGAAGTCGAGGAGCAGTCCGGCTTTGTCCAAATCGTGGCCGGCCAGGGTCACGCGGATCTTGTAGTTATGGCCGTGCGGGTTCTCGCACTTGCCCTTGTAATTGCGCAGGTAGTGTCCCGCGGCGAACGTATCTTCAACAGTGACTTCGAACATGGTCCCTCTGGCCGGGAGAAGGTGAGCATCCCAAGCCTGATCCTCTATTGTACAGCGCGTCGGCGAGATGGCCTTCGGGCGCGGGGATATTCGTGCACATCTGTGTGCCCCTGTGGTTATTGCGTTTCGCCGGCACTTAATCAGAACTTCCCTAGATAAACCCTAATTGGGACCAGTGGGGATCGAAAGCAGGTTTCTCGACTTCGTAGAATCACCCGTAAACGGGCGGTTCTGCTTCGCTCAAAATGACAAGATTGGACTTCATCAGGGTTTCCCTCGCGGTATCCACCTCAGCCCGCCTGTTAGAATCGAAGCTTACCACTATCAGCATGGACGCGGCATTCATACGTAACTTCGCGATTATTGCGCATATCGACCACGGAAAATCCACGCTGGCGGACCGCCTGCTGGAGCTGACCGGGTCGCTGACGGCGCGCGAAATGCAGGCCCAGGTGCTTGATTCCATGGACCTGGAGCGCGAGCGCGGGATCACCATCAAGGCCCACGCCGTCCGCATGGCGTATACCGCGCTGGACGGGCAAACTTACCAACTCAATCTGATCGATACGCCGGGGCACGTAGATTTTTCCTACGAAGTCTCTCGTGCCTTAGCTTCTTGCGAAGGCGCGCTGCTGGTGGTCGACGCCTCGCAGGGAGTGGAAGCGCAGACGCTGGCGAACTCTTATTTGGCGATCAATCATGGGCTTGAAATCATTCCGGTCATCAATAAGATCGATTTGCCGAGCGCCGATATCCCGCGCACCAAAGAAATGATCGAAGGCGCCGTAGGACTGGATGCTTCGGATGCGGTGCTGATCAGCGCAAAAACCGGTCAAGGCGTGCCGGACGTGCTGGAAGCGGTGGTGCGGCGCGTTCCTCCGCCGAAGGGAGATCCCGATAAACGTCTTCAAGCGCTGATTTTCGATTCCTGGTTCGATCCCTATCGCGGGGTGGTTGTTCTGACCCGCGTGTTTCAAGGCACGCTGCGGACCGGTCAGAAAATCCGCCTGATGTGGAATGGGCGTGTCCTGGACGTGGAGACTTTGGGCGTGCTTACTCCGAAGCCCGTCGTCATCGATGAGTTGAAGGCGGGCGAGGTCGGCTTCCTCATCGCCAACATTAAGAATGTGGCCGATACGAAAATCGGCGACACCATTACCGAAGAGAACAATCCCGCCATCGAACCGCTCCCCGGCTTTGAAGAGATCAAGCCCATGGTGTTCGCCGGCATTTACACGGTGGACGCGCACCAGCACACCCAACTTCGCGAAGCCCTGGAGAAATTGCGGCTCAACGATTCTTCGTTCTTCTTCGAGCCGGAAAGTTCGGTCGCTCTGGGGTTCGGCTTCCGCTGCGGCTTTCTCGGGCTGCTGCACATGGAGATCATCCAGGAGCGGCTGGAACGCGAGTTCAACCTGGAGCTGATCACGACCGCGCCGAGCGTCCGCTACAAAATTTATAAGACCGACGGCAGCATGATCGAAGTGGACAATCCTTCCCGCTGGCCGTCGCCGAGCGAGATCGCGAAGATCGAAGAGCCGGTGATTCTCGCGACCATCCTGAGCGCAGAAGAATACGTTGGCGGAATTCTCGCGCTGGTGGAAGAGAAGCGCGGACGCCAGAAGACCTTCGAATACGTCAGCTCGTCGCGCGTGATGCTGCATTACGAACTGCCCCTTAACGAGATTGTGCTGGATTTCTACGATCGTCTGAAATCGGTATCGCGCGGCTACGCGTCGCTGGACTATCACCTCGCCGACTATTGGGAGTCGCCGATGGTGAAGCTCGACATTCTGGTGGCGGGCGAGGCGGTCGACGCATTGTCGATCATCGTGCATCGCGATTTTGCCTATGACCGGGGCAAAGCGCTGGTTTCGAAGATGCGGCAGCTCATTCCGCGGCAGATGTTCGAGGTGCCGATTCAGGCATCGATTGGAGCGAAAA
Organism: Terriglobales bacterium; assembly: GCA_963700175.1. Taxonomy (GTDB): domain Bacteria; phylum Acidobacteriota; class Terriglobia; order Terriglobales; family Acidobacteriaceae; genus DASVWZ01. The sequence continues at coordinate 238,997 of CAVOWN010000015.1, read as the reverse complement.
TCATCGCGCGAGAGACGGTGAGCGCGATCCGCAAGAATGTTTTGGCCAAGTGCTACGGCGGCGATATTTCGCGAAAACGTAAGCTGCTGGAAAAGCAGAAAGAAGGCAAGAAACGCATGAAGCGCATCGGCCGCGTGGACATTCCGCAAGAGGCGTTTTTGGCAGTGCTCAAGGTGGGCGAAGACTCGAATTAAGACGCAATTCCGGGCTCGGCCATCCGGCCCGCGACCCCGCTAAATATAAGAAAAACCAAAGTACTAACACTTCCGGATGTGCAAATCCCGAAGGTTGCCTTATATTCGCGGCTGTCGCCTGAAACGCTACTCAGCGCTGAAGACGAGCCGTAAGAGTATAAGACGATGCCACTTAGCGCGATATGCACTCTGCATACGAACGTACCGAGTGATTGCTACGATGGCCCATCGTGGACGCGGCTCACCGTTCCACAGTAATTTCCACAGTTTGGGAGCTAAATTCGACGCGTCCCGGAGGGGTTATTCCGGCTCAATCCCGCCATCCGCAAGGTTTTCAAAGCGAGTGGAGCTTTTCAGAAACGCCATCTTCACTTTACCGGTCGGACCGTTGCGTTGTTTGCGGATAATGATCTCGGCAATGCCGTCGAGTTCAGGGTCGTCCGGCTTATAAATCTCTTCGCGGAAAATGAACGCCACCACGTCGGCATCCTGCTCAATCGAGCCAGATTCGCGCAAGTCGGCGAGCTGTGGGCGATGGTCGGAGGACCCGCGGCTTTCCGGTGCGCGGCTCAGCTGTGAGAGGGCAATCACCGGCACGTGCATTTCTTTCGCCAGCCCCTTCAGGCCGCGCGAGATGGCGGAGACCTCCTGCGTACGATTCTCAAAGCGCTTGCTGCCGCCTGACATGAGTTGGAGGTAATCGACAATAATGAGATCGAGTTTGCCTTGCGATTGCAGCAGGCGCCGCGACTTGGCGCGCATTTCGCTCAAAGAGATGCCGGCGGTGTCGTCGATGAAAATCGGCGCTTCCGCGAGTTGTCCCACGGCGTGCCGGACTTTCTCAATGTCATCCTTCCACAGCGAGCCGGTGCGGAATTTATGCGAGTCGACAATCGCAGTGGAACACAGCAAACGTTGCAGCAGTGCTTCCTTCGACATTTCAAGGGAGAAGACCGCGACCACTTTCTTATCTTTAATCGCCGCATTCTCGGCGATGTTCATGGCAAAGGCGGTCTTACCCATCGAGGGCCGGGCCGCGATGATGATCAGATCGGCGGGCTGCAATCCGCTGGTCATTTCGTCGAGCTTTTCGTAGTGGGTTGCGAGGCCGGTGATGCGCTGGCCGCGCTGGAGGAATGCATCGATGGAACCGAATGATTCCTTAATGATCTCCTGCACGCCGACGAAGCCTTTGCCGATGCGCTTGTCGGCGAGTTGGAAGATGGCCGCCTCGGCGTCATTCAGAATGTCTTCGGCAGAGTCGCCCTGGTCGGCGGCGCGGGCGATGGCGGCATTGGAAGCATGAATCAATCCGCGCAGCAGCGCCTTGTCGCGGACAATGTTGATGTAGTGCTCAATGCTGGGACGGTCGGGAACTCCGTCGAGCAGGCTGGAGATGTAGCCGACATCGCCGATCGACTGCAATTCCTTGCGCCGCGAGAGCTCCTCAATCAGCGTGATCATGTCGATAGCGCGCGAGGACTCGGCCAGATCGATCATGCGGGAGTATATGCGGCGATGCGAATCGAGCGAGAAGTCTTCCGGCTTCAGGTGCTCAGCGGCCTGGTTATAGGAAAAATTGTCGAGCAGAATCGCGCCCAGGATGGAGCGTTCGGCTTCGACGTTCGCCGGTAAAGTGTGCGCGAGTGTGTAATCGGCAGTGGCCAAGTTCGGTATCCGGAGTGTGTATAGTTTATCTAATAACGGTAGAAGGCGGTTTAGGGATGAGAGTTCCCGCAACGTCGGCGATCACGACATGCTTCAGTCTGGCGGTTGGTACGGAGCTAGCGACAGCGAATGCGAAGCGAAGCGCCAAGACAAACTGTGGGGAAACTGGGGATATGTTGTGGACGGCTCTCGAAAAACGGTCCCTTTCTTTATCTTCAGCCCTCGGGCAGGTCTGGTCTGCCGGAATTTACACAGGCAGGACACGATCCATCCACGCAAATGCACGACGTACAAACTAACGAGTTGCATTTGCCACACTGAAAAGCGCTTCCGTAAAGTTCCGCGCCACAAAACTCACAGGCCGATGAGTCCGTATAAGCCAGATCGCCGCCGCCGTGGTCATCCGGGAGTTTTTCTTGCTCGTCAGGCCGCGCGAAGTCCTCCTCGGTCATTGTGCGCCTCCCGTCTCCCCTTCAACGAAAAAGCCAGCCAACGAATCGGGCGATCTCAAGCATGAAGCACACGAATAATAGCGCTCTCAAGGTGATCTTCTCGCAGACTTCAAACCACAGTCTGCTTTGCGTATCCAGGCGCTGAAGTCTGCGCGCGTCCAGTAGCCAGCTTTGCTGTTTTGTTGCCATTGATGAACGCCAGTATGGACCAACGCATGCTGTGGACGACTGTGCGATGCCGCAGGCAATGCGGGCCGAAATCGGAAATTCCCGGCTTGACGAATGCCTTCTTCGGGTCAAGCTCCCACTGCTTGCGACCCAAGTCGCGATTGTGGAGAACAAAAAGCGAATCGCAACCGGTGTTCTTCTCAGACCCCGTTTACCAGGCGGGGACACATCGTGACTTTTCGAACGATACGACGATTCGCCGCCCTATAATCCGGGCAGTTTGAAAGAGTCCTTCGCAGATCGAGGTCAGAATGCCGCACTGCCGGAAAGCCTGAATCGTCCGGTGATGCCCGAACTGAATACGATTCGGGGAATCGCCATTCTCGGCGTGCTGTTCTGCCACGGATTTGAGTGGCAGTACGGCAACCTGCATTTTGGACGTTGGGCGGATGGGTTTATTGTAACCAGCGGATTCGGCTGGCTCGGCGTCAATCTTTTCTTTGTTCTCTCTGGATTCCTGATTACTGGGATACTTCTCGACTCCAAAGAGAAGCCCGCGTTCTACCGGCGTTTCTATACGCGACGGGCGTTGCGCATCCTGCCGGCCTACTATCTTCTGCTAGCGCTGCTCCTGATTTTGCGATCGTCGCAGCCGGCCTTCCTCGGACTGAGTTTCGTCTACTTGGCGAATTTGTCGGAGCTGTTTGGAGTCGCCACTGGCTATGGCCCGCTGTGGTCGCTGGCGGTCGAAGAGCACTTCTACATCGTGTGGCCGGCGTTTGTCAGAAATCTGACCAGGGATCGCCTCGCTCTGTTGTCGTTTGCAATCCTGGTGGGCACTCCAATTCTGCGCGCCATCGGTTTCATTCGCGGCTATGGCGGACTCGATTGGTACACATGGTTTGTCGCCGATGGCCTGGCTGCGGGAAGCTTGCTGGCGATTGTTCTTAGAAGCTCCATCACTCGGATCCAAGCGCAACGCCTTTGTGCCGGACTTTTATTAGGCGGTCTCGTAATCGGTGCCATAGGTCAGCCGTTCGGCGTCACGACGCGAGCGCGGCTGCTCGGCGCAGCCCTGCAATACAGCGTGGTGAACGTTATTTTCGCCGGAGTGCTGTTGCTATTTCTTCTAGCGGGCACAAGTTCCAGAAAGCGCTATGTAAATTCGGCGCTGCTTCGTTTCTTCGGCTACATCAGTTACGGACTCTACCTGGACCATGTGCTGGCATTTCGAATTTACGCCCAAGTTTGCCGGCGCTATTCCCCGATGTTGGTCCCGACGGCCGGGCGCTTCGATCTGGTCGTGCTTAAATTTGCGGTTGCCGGCGGAGGCGCGATCACAGCCGCATACCTGTCGCGCCGCTACTTCGAAGAGCGCTTTTTGCGGATGAAAGACCGGACAGAAGGGAAGCCCACTGCCGAGGAAAGTGACGGGAAAAGCTCGGAGGAAGCTACGAAGGGAATCATCGCAGGAGCGGTTTTGCCGGCGGCTTCCTGAACCTGCGCTCGGAAAAAGTAACGGCCCAGGCCAGCCACCCGGGCCGTATTTGCTGGTGCGACATCGTTCGCCGGCCGCTCGTGGCGCGAGGCAACGAGTTATGCCCATCGAAACCGCGCTCTCGAAGAGCACACATTTCTCAGAGCATCTGCGGTCGAATCGCGGATTCGCATCCGCATATCACAAACCACAGTGATTGCTATTTCGCGATAGCTTAAGTCCGCCTTGAGGAGGACTTCTGAAGAGGCCGCAACGCCCAGGATCCTTGACGCGCCATGACGCGATTTTGGAACCTCCGGCAATTCACCCTCGAGAACCGCCGGTCACTGTCGCTCGACAACAATCATTTGGCAGCGTTCGACATCACACGCATGCACTTGCGGTACTCTGCGGCAATATGTTGCGGGCCGCAACAAAAAACTAACGTCAGCTTGTGCGAAAACTGTGGAGGAACGTACTTCCTTGTGGAAAGCTGCGGAAAATTTCCAAAAGTCTGAATCTTAGAATGAATCCTATCGGCGTGCCGGACGAATTCATCTGCGAGGTGGAGAAACCTGCTTTCGCTCTCCATCGACTTAATCAGAGTTTCTTTAAGGACCAGAGGTCGCGGGGATAAGAAGCCCCACCGTCCCGCAGGGACAACCGAAAATAGCCCGCCAGTTCACTGGCGGGAACTTTTTCGCCGGGATTCAACTGAAACGAAGCATCGACAAAGAGCAACTGCTTGCCATACTGCTTATTGATGTTTGCGAAAGAGATCATTTTGGAGGGGCGACTTGGAGTGCGGTGCCTCTTCTAGTGTAGCGTGGCTGGAAGATTGTGGGCCCACGATGGCAAGGTGATTATTGAAGGTTTGCCCGTGATCCGGCGACGTCGTGGTGGGTCAATTTGATAAAACGTCAAATGACATCGGCATCGCGCTTCATATAGAACTTGCGATCGTCTTCATGTGTGACTCGGAAGCCGAGGCGCTCGTAGAGCCGCCGAGCGGGATTGATTCTCACTACATTCAGGCGTACTGCAAGATTGAACGCAGTGGCTTCGCTAATCAGTCGCCTCATCACCTCGGTGCCGATGCCGTTGCGCTGAAACCGGCTGTCCACAAACATCTGAGCGACAAACAGTTCATCATCTTCCGTAATGGTCTGCACCCAGCCTACGTCGGTGCCGTCGAGTGCTATGAGACGAACCTGCGTCGAGTTCCACTGCTGCCTGAAGCCGGTTTCTTGAGAGGTTCTGTCTAAATGTAATTCCTCAATGATCCATCTCATTTCGCCGAAATAGAGGACGTCTGGCAGTAATCAAAGTCGTGTTCAAGAGCTGGACGCAATTCAATCGGCACCGGTCTATTCTGTCGCATTCACGCGATGGTTTCAAGGCTGACGAGATAACCGTGTCGGCTCCTTTCCTCCGGGCCTTGGTCGCTTGAGCGCTTCCAAGTCTACTCGCCCGAAGGGAGCCGACACGGTTATCTCATCAGCCCAGAAAATTGCTGGCCAACGCTTGGCACTTTGGGGATCAGTGAACAGAAATCAGGGATCGCAAAATTCACACTTGACATTGCCAGACAATCCACTACCATATGGTTGTGGATCGATTAGGTACAACATTCGCGGCTTTGTCTGATCCAACCCGGCGGGCAATGATCGAACGACTCTCCCGTGGGCCTGCCTCTGTGCATGGATTGATGGAACCGTTTGCACTTTCGCAGCAGATGATTTCAAAACATATTGCCTACCTGGTGCGGGCGCGGATTGTCATCAAGACGAAGCGCGGACGAGAGAGTGTGTGCACGCTGAGGCCAGGGACGATCAAGACGGTCAGCGACTGGGCGGCATATTATCGCCGATTTTGGGAAGAGAGTTTCGACAAGCTGGATGTGGTTGTGAATCAAATGAAACAAACGGAGGTCAGAAATGACAAAAAGCACGGTTAACGAGATTGAGAGGATGGTTGTCACAAGAGTTTTTGATGCCCCACGCGAATTGGTGTGGAAGGCGTGGACAGACCCGAAATACGTGATGCAGTGGTGGGGCCCGAAGGGTTTTACTGCGCCCGTATGTCAGATGGATTTTCGCGTGGGCGGAAAATCCCTCTTCTGCATGAGAACGCCGGATGGGCAGGACTTCTGGAATGCGGTTGAATACCACGAGATTGTTCCCCAAGAAAAGATCGTTTCCTCTATGTACTTTTCAGACTCGAAGGGAAACAAGATTGACCCTGCGCAATTAGGAATAGAACATGAGGCCATAGACGGTGCCTACGACGTGACCATCTTCGAGGATCTCGGAAACGGCCAGACAAAACTCACCCACATCGGAAATGAGCCAATGGAGAGCGCGAAAAATAGCGGTCAACTAGAGGGCTGGAACCAGATACTCGATAAAGTTGCCGAGGTTGTTGCGAAGCTGGCGCAGGCGAAATAAGAAGTTGGAGTTTTGATTCGCGAAACTCAATCCTGGAGAAAGAAATGAAAAGAACACCGTTTCTCGCTATCGCCCTGCTGGCATTCGCATTTCCCGCGCATGCCCAGGACGCAATGAAGAAAGACGCGATGAAGAAAGATGCAGCCCTCAAACCTGCCGATCCGGAATTGAAAGTCGTGCTCGATTCCTGGAATGAGATTGGCGGTAAGCTGACGGCGATGGCCGAAGATTTTCCCGAGGACAAATACGACTTCAAGCCGACGCCCGCGCGAGCGGAGCTTCGCCGAGCAGTTGCTGCACGCGGCGGGTTCATCTACTACTTCACGAATCCTGTGACGGGGCAGAAGCCTCCGGCGGAAGATCCGAAGCGCGACCAATACAAGTCCAAGGCCGACATCGTTGCGTTCGTCAAGAAAGCCTTCGCCGATGGCGCAGCCGCCATCCAGTCGAAAGGCGAAAAAGGCATGACCACGGAGGTTGTCTATTTGCCTGACCAGAAAGCGCGCGTTCTCGACATAGCGTACGGCCTCATCGAACATAGCGGTGAACACTACGGCCAGCTCGTTGTGTACTACCGCCTCGCAGGTCTTGTGCCGCCGGAGTCGCGGCCCAAGAAGTAAAGCTCAAGAGACCAAGTACCCGTCCTTATCGCGCGCCGTTTGCGCGAATGGGACATGAAGACCGGGGACAGACGGGACGTTTGGCGATTTCCATTTGTCTACAAATTGTGGAACGTCCGTCTGTCCCCGAATTACCCGGAGGTTTTCCTGCGCTATACTTCCCGTATGTTCGCCCAGATACTGCGCCACATTCTAAGTCCTGATTGGGTGAGCGCATTCAGGAATTCTCACCCGCTGTGGACTGACTACCTGACAAAGACGTTATCAGGGTTGACCGTCGCGATAATCATCGCGGCGTATGTGGAATTGCGGCTTCGCTGGTACAGAAGGAACTTGCGTATCGGGGCGAACTGGAGTTGGGAAGGAACAGTCAGGAATGATCCCACTCACATGATTATTTACCCCAACGTTGGCATCATCTCCCATAAGAATGCGCCAAAATTGATAGTGAACTCGATCTGGGTTAGAGAACGCAAGGACATCAGCAATCCGGGGCAGATATATGGGCGTCTCGATTTGACGCCGCTTTTTCTGCCGAACCAGCGCACCACGGGCGGTGATCCGCTGAATTTCAATGGACCTAAGATCAAATGTAAGAACCTGACGGTCGAAGTCGCAAAAGTAATGCGCTGTCCGATCTGGATACAGACGTTAGACAATCAGTGGTTCAAAGCGCAGAGTCCCGGCAACGCGCCTTCGCACTGGCTGAAGCGTTTATGGCCTTGGCGAAAGGACAAACCTGCCATAGATGATAGGGGAAAAGAGGTTGACGGGATTGAGGCTGCCCTAAATAGCGTTTGGAAAGGCTAACACCTCAGTGAGTTGGCCTAGGCGTCATGGCGCGGAAGTTATGCTGGAGTCTCAAGGGTGGTTTTATGATCGGCGAAGTTCCCATAGTTAGTTTCGACACCAGCGCCCACAATCGGCTTGTTGGTCCTGACGCCGAGCCGATAATCGCAAGAATAAATTCGGAACTGTGGTTCCGTTTCGCGGGGTCGTGTGTTGAAGAGTTGTCTGCCGCTGCCAGGCCCGAAGACCGCAACAAGCTTTTCGCCAGTTGCCAGTCTCTTCAGCGCGGCCCCAGCGAATGCCTTCTTCCCAGCAACCTGTTGACAGAGCAACTGGTCTCGGCACACTTTGCTGATCCAAAGAGCTTCAACTGGAAAACCTTGAACGTTAGGTGGTCGGATTGCGAGCGAGCGATCCGCGATCCAAGGTTCTTCGATGATGAGCAGACGGCTGGGGAGCAGCGCGCATTCCAGTGGGAACGGAAAATGGTGGGCAAACAGGACCGTGAACGAAAGCGAACTAAACGCTCGGAAATCCAAGCGTTCTTCGCAAAGCATGGGGAGGCACCGCCGACTAGTTTTCAACCTGCGATCTCACGACTGGAGAAAAGCGGCAGGTCCGTATGGGCTGCGGCAGAGCGGTTCTACGACCGTGTTACGAAAAGGGACACCGACGACGCAACTGTCGAGGAATTCATGAACATCTGTCCGCCATTTCGTGCGCTGGTCTACGCGATGTTCATACCGTGGTATGACGAGTGGATTCGAGATTATCAAACGGAAGAAAAGGTGAAGGCAGGTAGTAACGACCTGTTTATGAGCGTGTATCTCCCCTACTGCGATACGTTCGTTACTGACGACGGCGACCAGGAGAAGTCCTTGCGAGCGGTCGCGACTGCCGCCGGTCTGGAGACAAAGGTTCTTTCATACGAAGATTTCTGCGCCAGGTTCTTGGTCACAGCTTAGACGTAGCGAATCAGTACTCTTCGGGAAGCAGGAATGTCGTCGCGCCCCGACCGGCTTCTGTAATGATCTAGAGGCGCGCGGGGGCTGGCCCAGACCAGCCCAAGTCTCCGCCCTCGAGGGCGGGAAAAGCCGGGGACAGACGGACGTTCACCAATTTTCATTCGCCTTAAAACTCGGAAACGTTCCGTCTGTCCCCGAATTTCCCGAATTTTCTTGATTTGAATCCCGCCGTGAACCTACTGATGCAATGCGAATCCAGACGGCAAAGCTGCCTCAAGATTGATTGGTTCTCCGGTGATGGGGTGGTGGAATTTCAGAAATCGGGCGTGCAGGAAATATCCTCCATCGCCCGGAAGGCCGGGGAGATTTTCAAGAGGCAGGCCGGATAATCCGTACAGAGGATCGCCTACCAGGGGATGGCCGATGGATGCCAGATGGATTCTGATTTGATGAGCGCGTCCCGAATTTAGGCTTACCTCAAATGTTGTGGTGTTTGCGGTGCGTGAGATCACCTTCGCCAACGATTTTGACGGCTTGCCACTCGGGCTAGCGGCCCACACCGAACCGATAAGCGGATGCGGTACAAGGCCAATGGGTGTGAGAATTTCGTAGGCGTCGTGCTGTGCAACGTCTTGCAGCCAGCGCTCGGTAGATTTTTTGAATTCTGGGTGTGTTCCAGTTTGCGGAAAGCTTAGCGGCTGCCTGCGCTGTTTTGGCGAAGAGGACGATGCCGGTAGTGGCTCGGCCCAACCGGTGGACAGGGTTTGCGTTGGGGGTTTGCTTTTGCACCAGCCGCAGGAGTGTGTTTTCCATGAAGCCGCCGCCGGGGAGGGTTGGCAGTCCGCCGGGCTTGTTGACAGCCAACAGATGCGGGTCATCAAACAGTACTTCGAAGTGCTGAGGAGTGTCCGGTTCGGTCCAGGGTGGACGGTTCCACACCAGAGTTTGGCCTGAAATAAGCGATGCGCTTCCGGCCGCGGTGACGCCGTTGATGGTGACTTCGCAATTGTCCAGTCTTTGTTGCCAGGCTTGTGAGGTTGAGTGTGGGTAAAGGCTTGCCAGGTGTGAGAGCAGGGTTCGTCCGTGATACTTGCTGCTGATGATGGTGGTATAGGCATGGCCCCGGTTGAGCATGTAGTTTGAGTGTAAGCTATGGCGTTGAAGCCGGCACCCATCGAAGGTTTCCCGCCGGGCCCATTCTTGCGTTCTCCGCAAGCGCGGGATTCCACGAATGCGACCCGCGATGAAAGTGGCTCGACGAAAAAAGGCACAGCCAAGACCTGTGCCTAAAGGCCGAGGACATGCAGGGGGAACTGCCTCAGCAACCATAGCCGCTAAACACTACTCGGATGCATCGCCGTATCTCTCCCGTACCGGCCGAAATCCTCTATATTCAGCGTGAGTATGTGGCTCACGGCGTAGACTCTCATGACTGCGACCAAGCGAGCATCGTGTACTTGGACTCCAGAAACTGAGTGTTGTACCACGACTTTCCGCCACTCTCGATAAACGGCTTCGTTCTCGGCGAGAAAACTCATCCCCGTCTCGATGACGCGAGTCTCGCTCTCCGCTTCGGCGGCCGTTAGCCCAAACCCATTCCGTGCGGCGGGGCGCGTCATCACATTCCACAATTCGGCAATATTCTGGTGAGTGTAGTGAAGAGCGGTGCCTGCCAACGCCAACTTGGCGAGCGCGGCATCAATAGCTTGTGTTGCGGATCGGATCGGCGTGAAATGCGGAGCAGAATATTCGTGTCGACCAAACACGAAGCAATCGCCATGTAGTCGCGGTCCTGGTAGATCCATTCGCGGGAGACGAATGCAGGCAGCGGTGGAATCTTGTGTGAGAACTGCGCAAGAGAGTCGAGCTGATCAAACTCTAGCACGAAGCACGCCACGTCCCGATTACCGAAGGCGGACAGAAGTATCCGCCCTCGGGATGACCAATCTTTGAGCTAGTCCCTTACCCCATCCATAAACGCCCGCAGCTTCCTTGACCTTGACGGATGTCGCAGCTTCCGCAACGCCTTGGCTTCGATCTGGCGAATGCGTTCGCGAGTGACCGCAAACGATTGCCCGACTTCTTCCAAGGTGTGCTCGCTGCCGTCTTCCAGGCCAAAGCGCATTTTGATGACTTTCTCTTCGCGCGGAGTCAGCGTTCGCAGCACCTGCGAAGTCTGGTCTTTCAAGTTGACATTGATCACAGCTTCCGCGGGCGAAACTACGGCGCGGTCTTCGATGAAGTCGCCCAGATGCGAATCTTCCTCTTCGCCAATCGGCGTTTCGAGAGAGATCGGTTCCTGTGCGATCTTCAGCACCTTGCGGACCTTCGCCACCGGAATGTCCATGCGCTTGGCGATTTCTTCCGACGTCGGTTCTCGTCCCAGTTCCTGCACCAGCTGCCGCGAAGTGCGGATCAGCTTGTTGATGGTTTCGATCATGTGCACCGGGATACGAATCGTACGCGCCTGGTCGGCAATGGCGCGGGTAATCGCCTGCCGAATCCACCACGTGGCGTAAGTTGAGAACTTATATCCACGACGGTATTCGAACTTATCGACGGCCTTCATCAAGCCGATGTTGCCTTCCTGAATCAAATCCAGAAATTGCAGACCGCGATTGGTGTACTTCTTGGCAATCGAAACCACAAGGCGCAGGTTGGCTTCAATCAGTTCCCGCTTCGCCTGTTCGGCGTCCATGTCGCCCTGGATGATCTCGCGCTGTGTGCGTTTGAGCTCCTGGAACGAAACGCCGGCTTCGATTTCGAGCTTTTCTAACTCCGCCCGGATGGCCCGCGATTGCCTTCGGTACTCCTTGCGCTGATCTTCGCTGCGGGTGGCGTCGGCCTTCTTCTCCAGATTGATGGACTGGCGGTCGAGCGAACGCATCATGTCGACGGTCTTGTTGACGCGGTCGATCAGCCGTTTCCGCTCGGCGTTGGTGAAGCCGAGTTTGCGGACACACAACGAGACCTGGACGATGGCGCGCGCCAGGGCAATTCGGTAACGCCGATAGTCCTTGGGGCGCTTTTTCTGCGAAACTGCGGCGAACTTCTCGATGAGCAGGTTGGCCTTTTTGTAGGCCTTGGCCAGGTCATCGATTTTGCCGGTGAATTCCTTCAAGCGGTTCTGAAGGATTTCATCGGTAATCTCTTCCTCGTCGAAGGTGACCACTTCCTTGATGGAACGAACACCTTTTTTCAGGTCTTCGCCCATGGCAAGAAGTTCATTGATCACGATGGGCGAACGCGAAAGAGACTTAAGGACGCGCAATTGACCGCGCTCAATGCGCTTGGCGATTTCAACTTCGCCTTCACGGGTGAGCAGCGGTACTGTACCCATCTCGCGCAGGTACATGCGGACGGGGTCATTGGTTTTTTCCAGCGCACCAGGGGTGAGATCGAGTTCGACGTCTTCGCCGAGCTCGTCATCATCAAACTTCTTGTCGAGCGCGGAGGAAGGAAGTTTCGGTCCTTCCAGCACATCGATGCCCTGCGTGCCGATGGTGGTCAGCAGATCATCCAGGTCCTCGGGAGAATGCACATCGTGCGGGATAAGGTCGTTGACCTGGTCATAGGTCAAATATCCCTTCTCTTTACCTGTATCGATCAGCTTCTTAATATCCTCGTACTTATCGTCAAGAGCCAAGACGGATTCCTCGGTTGCCCATAGGTGGACGGCAACAGCTTCAAAATGAATTACGGTGGGAACGTGATATGGCGGAGTAAACGCCGACACAAACCTCAGATTATAGCATGTGCGCCGAGGCGCAGGGGAGTGATTTGTCGGTACCGGTCCGCTATGTTCCTTCCCGTTAAAGACTTAGATGTCAAATAGGTATGTTTAGTTTCAGAGCGGCCCGGCTTATGCCGGAATGGCCGATCCTCCTTCCAAGACGCCAGGGTTCGTCAGTGCCCTCTTCAGGCGCTCTTTTTCTTCCAGCAAACCGCGCAAACGCTCCGGTTCCTGCGCCTGGCGGGACTGAAGCTCCACTTGGATGTGCTCGAGTTTTCGCTTGAGGTGGATGCGGCGCAGTCCGCGGATCGCGCCTTCCAGACGTTCGGCGGAGAGATCTTCCTCCTCATTCATCAGGATTGCGGCCAGCAGATTCCGCTCCGGATCGGGCATTTCAAGGGAAACCGGGTCCAGCGACTCCGGGGCGGCGAGTAAGGTTTCCACCAGCGATTCAGTGGAAAGGCCGAGGTGTAAGCGCTCGGTTTCGAAGGCAAATCGCGCCTGGCGGGCCGGGTCGAATTCTTCGTCCGTGCCCTCGCGGGTGGAGATGTGAGGTTCCGCAAGGCTCAGTTCCTGCGCCGAGGTCAAAGCGCGGATGAGGATCTTTTCTGCGTCTGTAATCTGCGCCTGGGTCGAAGACTTAACCGCAGCAGAAGACCGGTTGGCGGCCGCGTGTTTCAATTCCTGGCGCAGAACGGCGGAGTCGATGCCGAGCTTCTGGGAGATCTCCGCAGCCAGTTCGTCGCGCGCAATCCGGCTAGGGACACGTTGAATATGCGGCAGCAGATAATTGACAGCTTTCACTTTGCCGTCTGCGGTGCGCACAGGAAACTGTCCGCGCGCCCGCTCGATCAGATAGTCGAAATAAGCCTGGGAATTTTTCAACTCCTGCTCGTACGCCTGCTTGCCTTTGCGGCGAATGAAAAGGTCGGGGTCGAACCCCGATTCAAGGGTCAGGACCCTGACGGTGAATTCTTCTTGAATCAGTAATCCGAGGGTGCGTTCGGTGGCGCGGGCGCCGGCGGTGTCGGGATCGAAGTTCACCACGATCCGCTTGCTGAAACGTGCCAGCAACTTCGCTTGCATTTCGGTGAAAGCCGTGCCGGAACTGGCAATCACATTGTGCAATCCTGCGGCGTACACCGAGATGCAATCCATTTGGCCTTCGACGAGGATCGCGTAATCGAGCTTGCGGATGGCCTCTTTGGCCTGATCGAGATTGAAGAGCACGCGCGATTTGGAATAAATCGGCGTCTCCGGCGAGTTCAAGTACTTGGGTCCGGAGCGCTCGTCGGTTGAAAGTGTGCGGCCCGTGAAAGCGAGGATCCGGCCGGCTTCGCTGGTGATGGGGAACATTACGCGGTTGCGGAACTTGGAATAGATCGAAGTGCGTCGTGCGTCGTGCGTCGTGCGCCGTTCGCCGGTGCTCGGCTCCGCCTCGCCGTCTGGGGCCGCTTCTGCCGAGGCCTTACCAACTGGCCGTTGGTCGTTGGTTCCTTCGCTTCGCTCAGGGCGGGCTGAAAGCGGCTGTTCGGCGGTACTCGGCTTCGCCTCGCCTGCGGTTTCTTTCCAGGAAAACAGGCCACTTTCTCGCAGGACTTCTTCGTCGAATTCGCCGCGCAGGCGATCGCGCAACTGAAATCCGGAATCCGGCGCATACCCAATGCGAAAAGTGCGAATCATTTCTTCGTTCAAGCCGCGGCCGGCAAGGTATTCGCGGGCGCGAGCGCCCTCGGAACGGCGCAGACAATCCTGGAAAAATGCGCACGCGCGTTCGTGAATCTCGAGCAGGACGGTGCGCAACTTGGCTTCTTTGGCTTCCGCCGGACTGCTAAATGTAGCCTTGGGTAGCGCGATGTTCAGTTTTTGCGCGACGGCCCTCACCGCTTCGGGGAAGGTAATGTTCTCGATTTTCTGGATGAAGGAAAAAACATCCCCGGAAACGCCGCAGCCGAAGCAATGGAAGAACTGGCGCGTGGCGTGGACCGAGAAAGAGGCAGTTTTCTCGCCATGAAAAGGACAGAGCCCAGAGAAATTTTGTGCGCCCGCCTTTTTCAGCTTGACGTAGTCGCCGATTACGCGAACGATGTCCGCCTGCTGCTTGACGGTGTAAGCGAAATCGCCGGGGTTGAGCATGAATAGAAGTGTCCCGCAGGAATTGTGAGGTAGTTTGACGCTAAATGAAAGATAACACTCTCGGTTAATACGGAAAAAGGTAGGAAAAGCTGTGAATTAAGCGAGAGGCTTGCGGAAGACAAAGGAAATCGGGGATGGATCTTGTTCGGCGGGGCGCGGCGATCTTAGGCCCTGAAGGGCTATTTTCACTATGCCGCTAACGCGGCCATAAATGGTCGCTCTTCCGCGGTGAAAAATGAGCTGGATCTCCTGCGGGGGAAAAAAGCCTCAGCCTCCGCAAAGGGCGCGGAAGGCCGGGCCAGCCGAAGACCGCCAAGCTGTTGATACCGGGACAGGGTAACCCTTTTTATGGAAGTACGTCTAAGGGACCGAAAACAGGACAGATGATGCGCCGCCGAATCCAGCCATAAACCTTTCGCATCCATATGAACCAAAGCCGGTGCTCAGGGTTGGCTCTATCTGGAATGGGATCAATAGTATAGCGAATCACCCCTATTTTAAGGGTCTTGAGGTCAAGGGGGGTCACGGGACCACTGGGGCAGACATAGTAATGCGCTGTTGCCACTTCGACCCCACTTTGGTCACTAATCCGAATATGCTGACTCTTGGTATGCTTGGGATGGTTGGGAAGTTTTGACGATTTCGTTTTAGACGGAATTGTCGTAAACTCTCCTGCTGCGATCCTTTGAGGTATGCGCGACCTATTAAACATGCATCGAAGCGTCCAAGCGTTGACTTCTTTGAGAGTGTAATTAGCCATGATCAGCGAATACGACATCAGACAAAAAATGGCGGATGTTCTCAGTAGAGAAATATCCATACCGGATTTCGTCCGCTGGATTTTGTTAAACGACTGGAATATGCATCAAGACAGTTCATTTAGAGCCGTGGACTTGGTGTCTGAAATTCATCTGCTCCTTGATCAGAGAGACGAATTTCTATTAGACGACGCAGCATTTATTCGAGAGTTGGATACGCTAAACAAGTCCCTTGATATTAAAATTGTTAACGTCAGCCAAGCAGACTCTCCACAAATTGTGGTTTCCTTTAAGGCAGCACCTTCGCGACCGATGTTTCTTTCTGCATCGGCATAACAGCTAGAGGTATTCTGGTTAATACGTCGCCATCGAAGGCCACGTCAAACCAATACAATCCATCCTGCTCTACTCCGAGGCCAAGTCTGAGGATAATGTTCTGCCCTTGCTCTTTTCCTCGAAAATTCACAGCTACGGATAATATTTCATTGCGATCTCCGCTAGGCTTTTCCACGATTATTGTAATTGCGTGATCGCCAACAACCGAGCCAGACTTCAAACTGACAAACCCTTGGATATTAATCATCGGCTTAATTCCAGCAGGGAGTCCCACGCCTTCAACTGAGTATTGAAGAGTGTCAGCAATGCGGACTATCGTTATGGATTCGTCTTTCTCTTGTATAACCTTTTCGCACAACATGGCAGCGGTTACATAGGGTCGCGGCTTATCCATTTATCTGACTCCATCCATTGATAACCCGACATAGAGATCAATCTGGCCATTATATTGAGAAGTTCTCGATTCCGTCAGTGTGATCGTTGCCCGGCGCGAGGCGGCCGACTATTGGATTGTGAGTGCGGCCAGGGGTTGAGTGCCGGCCTTGACCCACTTGTCATTTTCTCCGAAGTAGCCAAGGCCCATGGCCGCGTCGGAAACGTTCCAGGCCAGCCATGAGTTCGCGGGCGACTGCAATATGACCCAGTAGTTCTTACCCTTGGTAAGCTTCGCGACGCACTTGAACGAGACCACGACCGTCCCGGTGCTGCCGAACGTGGGCATGTTATTTACGGTTCCATGGCACAGTTGCTGGCTCTTGGGCAGGCCGTCGGGGTTGGTGCATGGCTTATTTGTGCAATCCTCGACGAGGTCGATGAGGGTGCTGTTCGTGCCCTGAATAAAGCCGAGGCCGACGGTAATCATTTTTGTGGTGCCTGACTTCACAGATTTGAATTGGTTGGCGGGTGACCATTCGAAGTTGACGGGGCTGCCGTCGGAAACGGTCCAACCATTTTTTGCCACATAGCCGTGGCCACAGATATCGTCATAGAAGCCGAGGCAGTGGATCGTCCGATTCAGGCGGTGGGGCGGCGCGGTGGTGCCCATATATACCGAAGTTTTCCCGCCGTTGATGGTGATGGTTCTGGAGGCGTTGTCTTGGGCCATTGCGCTCAAGCTAGCGAACACCAGCAGGGCCACGCATACTGCCAGAAGATTCTTCATTTGTTTGTCCTCCGTTTTGGAATGAGCAGGGTTGACTTTGGGGGCAGAACGCACCCCACCACCTCACGACGCCCCAAGTGTATACGCCTGTGGCAGGTTCGTACACTGCGGAAGGGATTTTTGTAGTGGGGCAGATTGGGCGGAGCGAGGGACTCGACTACGACGCTGTGTAACGGGAGATCCCTCGGCCCGCTGGTAAAAAACGCGGCTCGTCGGGATGACGCCTGGCTAGATTCAGAGGTCAAACTCGCATCATGCACATTTTAGGTAAGACGGATTGTTAGGGTTTGTGCGAATGAAATCGTCATTAAGGTGAAAAATCTTTCACGTATGGCCGCCGGGCCGAATCGGATACACTTGGTGCTGTTTTTGGGAGGGGAGAATCCTAATGAATCAAAGAGTTGGCAATTCTGTTGTGCGAGGCGTCTCGCTATTTTTTTTTGCGATCACTCTACTATCGTATATCGTCGGGCCGAGCAACGCTCGTGCGGAGACGAAGCTAAAGAAGTTGAGCACGGACACATTCACAAACAGCTACAGCGAACACAAAACTGAAGTTGAACCGCACATCTACGCATACGGATCCACGATCGTGAGCGCCTTTCAGGTGGCGCGCTGGTACTCGGGCGGCGGGGCCGATATTGGATTCTCCACTTCGACCGACGGCGGCACAACATGGGTACACGGCTATCTCCCAGGGCTGACCCAGAATTACAAAGGCGGCAGCTTTTACACGGCAAGTGATCCGGCGGTGATTTACGACGCCAAACACGGCGTGTGGATGATCAATTACGTCCCGATTACAACTAATGAAGGTAGCGTGGACGTGGGGGTGAGCACTTCCACGGACGGCATTAACTGGTCGAACCCGGTGATGGTCGATCAATCGGGTGTCGACGACAAAAACTGGATTACGTGCGACAACACTTCGACCAGTCCTTATTACGGGAATTGCTATGTGGAGTGGGACTTGGGCTTCAGCACCGGGCAGATCCAGATGAGCACTTCGAGCGATGGTGGAAAGACCTGGGGAGCAGCCAAGGGGACGGCCAACAATGACGGCGGAATCGGCGGGCAGCCGGTGGTCCAGCCGAACGGTACGGTCGTGGTGCCGATCGAAGCGGGGATCGGCATCAGCGCGTTCAGTTCCACGAACGGCGGCAAGAGCTGGAGCGGCCTGGTGTCGGTCGCAGGGATCAACTATGCGGGTGACGCGGGCGGCATTCGCAGCGGGCCGCTGCCATCGGCTCGAGTGGATGGGGCGGGAACGGTCTACGTGGTTTGGGGTGACTGCAGATTTCGCAGCGGGTGTGCAGAGAACGACATCGTCATGAGCACTTCCACCAACGGAACGAAGTGGAGTGCGGTGAGCCGCATTCCGATTGATCCGGTGAAGAGCACGGTCGACCACTTTATCCCCGGACTGGGCGTGGATCGATCTACCTCGGGGAAGACGGCCCACATGGCGTTGACGTATTACTACTATCCGGTCGCGCAGTGCAACAATTCCTGCAAACTCGAAGTAGGTTATACGACTTCGCAGGATGGCGGGAAAACTTGGACGGCGGGCAAAAATATCGCTGGACCGATGGAGTTGAGTTGGATTGCACCTTCGGACAACGGGCTGATGGTCGGCGACTACATGGGAGTCGACTTTTCCAACGGGAAGGCATTCGGGGTTTTCGCGGTGGCGAAAGCGCCCAACGGCAGCACGCTGAATGAGGGCATGTATACGACGAATGCGGCGTTGGAAGAGATATCCGGGGAATTGCATTTCAGTTCGAAGGGCGAGAAGGCGGTTGCGAAGTCGCCGTGGGTGCGTAAGTTCTATGATGACGACGGGCAGCGTCCGATACCGCCGGCGGAACAGGGACCTCCGGCAGCGAAGAAGTAGGAGCGCCAATGCCGGGTGACTAGAGCGGGTTCAGGGCACGTACGACCACACGGTGCCGCAGCCGAATTGTGAGCAGTGTTGGTCGGCACCCTGTGCGGTTGTACCGTAGATCGTACCCGTGGATGTCCGCAATACTTCGCCGTCGGGATCGGAGCCGTCCGTGAAGTCAAAGCTGTGCAGCAGGGTGAGCTTGCCTTGGGCGCTGAGCTCGTAAAGTAATCCGTAATCGTTAGCGCCGCAGGAGTCGGTGACCCCATAGAGATTGCCCTTGGGGTCCCGGCTCACGCCTGCGTATGGATTGCAGCCGTCTGACTTGCCGCCGGCGAACTGATGCAAGATGGTTTCTTGGCCTTGCTGGCTCACCTTCCATATC
Source organism: Terriglobales bacterium (assembly GCA_963700175.1). Classification (GTDB taxonomy): domain Bacteria; phylum Acidobacteriota; class Terriglobia; order Terriglobales; family Acidobacteriaceae; genus DASVWZ01. The sequence goes on along the minus strand of CAVOWN010000015.1, from coordinate 219,825 downwards.
GTTCCGGCGCCGTGGGAGCCGCAGTATGCCGTGGTTCCATAGAGGTTGCCGGAGTTGTCGCGCGCCGCGGAGCCTAAGGGGCCGCAGCCATCGTCGCCCCCGCGAAAGCTGTGAAGCAGGGTGATCGTTCCCTTCGGACTCAATTGGTAGAGCGCTCCGTTGCCGTAGGCACCGCCGCTTTCGGTTAGACCATACAGATTGCCGGATCGGTCCATCGTCAGATGTCCATTGGCCGGGAAGGAGCCGTCCGAGGGATAGCCGGAGAAGCGGTGGAGAACCGTAAATTTTCCCGCCGAATCGACCTTGAATATGGTCCCGTTGCCGGAAGAACCGCAAGACGAAGTAGTGCCATACACGGTTCCGGGTGGGGCCAAGACCAAGCCTTGTAAGGGATAGCAGCCGTCCGACTTTCCTGTGAAGCTATAAAGCGTTTTCTCCTGCCCTCCAGCACCGACAAAAACGTCTCCGAAGAAGGCGGAGCCCCCTTGGGAGCCGGTGCCGTAGATGTCGCCAGCCTTGTCCATCACCACAGGTGCATGAGGAATTATCAACGCGTTTGGGCCCGCACTGAAGCGGTAAAGCACGGTTTCAGTTCCGGTGGCGTCCAACTTGTAAACCAAGTCAAAACCCGAGCCATTTAATGCGGTGCCATAGAGGTTGCTGGCAGAGTCGCGAATTACCCCCGGGTAGGGGAAAGCGCCGTCCAAGCCAGTAAAAGTGTAAATTGTGGTGAAATTTTGGGCTGGTGCGAGGACCGACAGCGCAAGCACCACCAAGAGCCCCGCTACGTGCATTCGATTAGCCATGATTGAGGCCCCCCCTGGCTGTGGCATCTAGCCGCGCTGCTATCTTCTGCCCAGCGCCAAAGCGCCGAGTGTGGCATCCGTTTGCGTTGCCGTCGGTTGCACCGTGACCACATCCGGCCCTTCAGTTCGACCTGCGACGATGGGCTTGCCAGGAATCGTCTCGTAAGCATAGCCCGTCAGCAGGGCACCAATCTGGGGCGGATGATGACGGGGCAAGATCTTGAGCCGCGCCCAGCCATAATGCGTTTTTCCGTTTATCTGGAACGTGAGTCCCAGGTAGCGATCCTTCATGTCTGGACGCCAATAACGGCTATAGCCCCGATCTCCGGACAGTCTCTGCGCCATCACAGCGCCTACCTTGGCAAGCGGTGTAGGGATTTTAGAGCCCTTTCTTAAAGCAAGGGCACATCCGCCTTCGTCCCAGGTAGTGCAGCCTGGCGCAACAGCGACGAAACTTCCGAGAGTTGACCCATTGTTTGTTTGCCCACGAATCCAGACCGACGCAGATTTACCGCTCTGCCCACAATATGTAGAGCTCGTACACGTGTCGGCTTTTATTGTAAAAGCTGCGTTCTTGTTCCCCAAAAAGAGATAGTACGGAAAAGATGAGTTAATGACTTGATGGGTTGGGGTATAGATGATCTTTGCCTCGGCGACCGGCGCGAGCGCAAGCGCAGCTACTCCAGAAGCAGTAGCCGCGAGGGCATAAAGGTCGAGGTGGCGGTTTAACGATCGGGGAAGGCAAGAGGGTTTCCGGGACGTCCGTTGCATAGTCACTCCAGGAAATGGCAGGCGTAGTATTCCGCAATTCCTATCGAAGGGCAAGCAAATTCGGGCACGCTGGAATCACACTTTCGTCGGTGGACAAGAACAAACCTTTCGTGTACGCGGGGCATCCACGTCAGGGCGATGTTCACGGGAGGTACAGAAAATCTAAATGGGCAAGAAAAATGGACTGGCAGACCCGACTCGACTGAAGCCTTTCGGTTCCGACGACAAGCATTTAGTTCGCGTGGTGATTGAAACGCCGAAGGGGAGCCGCAATAAGTTTGCTCTCAATCAGGAGTTGCACATCTTCGAATTGACGAAGGTCTTGCCGGCGGGAATGGCATTTCCCTACGACTTTGGCTTCGTCCCGTCCACCGAGGCCGAGGACGGCGATCCGGTGGATGTATTAGTGCTGATGGATGAACCAGCTTTTCCCGGATGCGTCCTCACGTGCCGCTTGATCGGAGTGATTGAGGGCGAACAGGGCGACAAGAAACGCAAGGTGCGCAATGACCGGCTGATTGCGGTAGAAAAGGGCGCGCACAGTTGGGCGGACATACGGACCATCAGCGACCTGGGTAAGAAGTTCTGCGAGGAACTGGAGGAATTCTTCGTCAACTATCACCGGCTCTCGGCGCAACAGTTCCGAGTCATCGGGTTGAAAGGGCCGAATGAAGCGCGAAAGTTGGTGAAATCCGGAATGCGATGATCTGGATTGGCGCGCGCATCGACCTCAGAACGGGAAGCGAATAGAGAAAACAGGAATGTGGTTGGTGGGGTGGAACTTCGTTGCGGCGATCTCGAATCCGGCGCCGAAGGTGCAGCTGAAGCGATTGTGAATAGGAAACCTGCCGAGCACGAGGCCGGGCGTGAAATACACCGACGTCTTGCCGGGATGGCTGGTGGGCACGATATTGCCGTTCCCGCCGTAAAAGTGGTTAAAGTTGACTTCCATTTCCGGCCAAAGTTTTTTGAAGACCTTGTACTGAAAAGTATTGTTCCACGGCGAAGTGTGTCCAATGACCGCCACGTTGCCGGTCGGCAGACTGTACCCGAAGGTTCCCTGGATGTCGAAGTTGCCGAAGCCCTTTCCATAAGCAATGGTGGGGGTAATGACCGGACTGAGCGCGCCTTCCTGGTACTGCCCGGTGGGGAATGTCATCTGGTAGAAGGCGGTCAGGATGTAGTTTCCGTGCTCCTCGTTTCCGGCAGCGATGCGATACTTCACCAGGAATTGCCAGTCGCCGAATCCATCGCGCGGAGAGTCTGGATTGTTGACGATGTAGGGCGGTATGGCCAGGATCACCTCCCAATTTTTAGCAGGAACGATTTCCAGGCCCTTGCTTACGCCGTAGTTGTCGGTGGTGACGCCGCTGTTGTGGGTCTGCCATTGAATGTCGTAGCGTACCTCCTGCTCGAGTCGCGGAGTGGTGGTGTTGAGCGGAGTGATCCAGTGAGGCTGTTCGGACTGGGTCTGGCTGACCATGGTGAGCCAGTCGGAAATAAATCCGTCCTGGGCAAAAGATGTGGTTGACGAAAGACCCAGAACCAGCAGAAAAGAACACAAAACGGCGCTACGCATTTCAAGTCTCCCTGAGAAGAAGTTTTTGAAGTGTACATGAAATGCGGTTTTTATGTCCAAGAGTATACGGATTGAGGAATAAATAGACGAGTTTTCTGTAAACTCCGCGGGATGGCCGAATTGTCTGAGACGGCGCTACGAAGCCCAGACTCTACGCGGCGCCTTTTTGCAGAATCGATGCTGCATATTTAAAGGGCCGGATTTCGCTGCTGGTCCAGAAGTAAGCCAGAATGATTACGCTGGCAACCGCCGCGTAGGCGCACCATAAGGAAGTGAATGCGTATCGCTTTACCGCCATCACGATCAGCAGTATCGTCAGGTTTGCGATTCCGAAGAGCACCATGTCTTTTATCTTGGAGAACAGAAGCGACCCGCATGTAGCTATCACGTACACGACCGCTACCAGAGTATTGTTGGTGGCCGGGTTGATGTAAACGATGCTGTGGCCTTTGACGAAAATCTGCGTAGGATAAGCGACCAGGGCCCAAAGGATGTACAGAGTGGTCAACGCGCCGACCACGAGGAACGGTTGCATACGTCGGCAGCTGGGCGCATCCGGTTCAAACAGAATTACGCTGAGAGGCAGCAGGAAAGGAAGCAGGCCTTGCGCGTAAAGCATGAAGGCCGCACCCATATTGCGGGTAACGTTGGGCGATAGAATTCCATCCAGTCCAAGCCAGACAAAGCCTTCGATGAACTGATGAATGGCAAATAGGGTGGGAAGAGACGCAAACAGGAGTTCGCGCCGGTGTTTCACCCTGGTCAAGGTGACAACACCCACTGCCGCCAAAACTCCGCTGCCGACGAAATTCACGGTCGCTGAAACGCACATGGGGAATCCCTCACCGAATTGGGTCACGCAAGAATCTAAGATTAACCTGCGGACGGCCATTTCCAGTTTCGAATTTCTGGTTTGTCTATTCCTTCGGCATACGCGTAGTTAATGCTTTCGATGATTTGTCCTTTGAGCCACTCCTTGAGATGAGCGCCGCGGGCCTGCATCCGGGGGACGCGGTCGATGACGTCAATCGCCAGGTTGAAGCGATCTACCTGGTTGCGAATCGCCAGTTCGAGCGGGGTATTGATATTGCCCTTCTCTTTGTATCCGCGGACATGAATGTTGTCGTGGTTCGTGCGGCGATAGGTGAACTTGTGGATGAGCCAGGGATATCCGTGAAAGTTAAATATGACGGGCTTGTCCTTGGTGAAAAGCGAGTCGAAGTCGCGATCGGAGAGACCGTGCGGGTGCTCGGTGCTTGGCTGTAAACGATAGAGGTCCACCACATTGACGAAGCGAATTTTGAGATCGGGAAGGCGCTCACGAAGAATGGCGACGGCGGCCAGCGCCTCTTCCGTCAGGACATCTCCTGCACTTGCCACTACGGCATCTGGTTCGGCGCCGCCATCGGTGCTGGCCCAATCCCAGATGCCGATGCCCTCGGTGCAGTGGATGACCGCGGCATCCATGTCGAGATAGACGAGGTGCGATTGTTTGTCGGCGACAATTACATTCACATAATCCTGGCTACGCAGGCAGTGATCGGTCACGCTGAGCAGGCAATTCGCATCTGGGGGAAGATAAATGCGGGTGATTTCCGCGCTCTTGTTACTGACCACATCCAGGAAGCCGGGATCCTCGTGGGTGAAGCCATTGTGGTCCTGCCGCCAGACGAGTGAGGAAATCAGCAGGTTGAGCGATGAGATGGGGACCCGCCAGTCCAGTTCGAGCTTCGATTTTTCCAGCCATTTTGCATATTGGTTGTACATCGAATCGATAATGTGGGCGAATGCCTCGTAAGTATTGAAGATCCCGTGGCGACCGGTCAGAAGATAGCCCTCGATCCAGCCTTCGAGGGTGTGCTCGCTCAACATTTCCATGACGCGGCCATCGGGAGCGATGTCGGTGCCATCGGCATCCTCCGGTTTGATCTCTGCTAGCCAGGTCTTGAGGCTTGCCTGATAGATATCCTGAAGACGGTTGGAGGCGTTTTCGTCGGGGCTGAAAACCCGAAAATTGCTCATGTTGCGCCGCATCACATCGCGCAGAAACTTGCCCAGATTCTCGGTGGGTGAGACGCTCTTTGTGCCGGGGGCGTCGATGGCAATCGCATAGTCCCGGAAGTCTGGCAGATCAAGAGGTTTGCGTAGCTTGCCTCCGTTGGCGTGCGGATTGGCGCTCATGCGGCGCTCTCCGGTCGGCGGCAGCGCCCGCAGTTCGGGTATCAGCGTGCCTTGCTGGTCAAAGAGTTCTTCCGGTTTATAACTTCGCATCCACTGTTCAACGATTTTCAGATGCTCGGGATTCGTTTGGACGTCTAAAACTGGAACCTGGTGGGCGCGCCAGAAATTCTCCACTTTGTGTCCGTCTACGAATTTTGGTCCGGTCCAGCCTTTTGGCGAACGCAAGATAATCATTGGCCAGCGCGGGCGGCCGGGTATGCCGGAGCTGCGGGCCTCCTGTTGAATCGAATGTATCTGCTGGACGCAAGTCTCGACCGTCACGGCCATCTTGAGATGCATTTCCAGAGGGTCGTCTCCTTCGACTACGTGCGGTGTCCATCCATATCCGTGAAAAAGATCTTCCAGCTCTTGCGGAGTGATGCGTGCCAGTATCGTGGGATTGGCGATTTTGTAGCCGTTTAGATGGAGGATGGGCAATACGGCGCCATCGCGGATGGGATTGAGAAACTTATTGGAATGCCACGAGGTGGCCAGCGGTCCGGTCTCGGCTTCTCCATCGCCGACGGCTACACTCACGATGAGGTCCGGATTATCGAACGCCGCCCCGAAAGCGTGCGACACGCTATAGCCCAGTTCACCGCCTTCATGAATCGAGCCGGGAACCTCCGGCGTGCAGTGGCTTCCGAGTTGGCCGGGAAATGAGAAGGCGCGGAAGAGCTTGAGGATCCCCGCTTCATCCGAGCTTTTTTCGGGATAGACTTCCGAATAGGTTCCTTCCAGATAGCAGTTCGAGAGCACGGCCGGTGCGCCGTGGCCGGGGCCGGAAATGTAGATCATGTCGAGGTCGTATTTTCGGATAACGCGATTCAGATGCACCCAGATGAACGACTGACCGGGATCGGAACCCCAGTGTCCCAGCAGACGATTCTTGAAATGTTCTGGACGAAGAGGCTTTCTGAGCAATGGATTGTCGCGAAGATAGATCATTCCGGCGGACATGTAATTGCAGGCGCGCCAATAGGCGTCGATTTTGCGGAGATCTTCCGGGCTGAGTGGCTGCGGGACGGAGACCGATTGCTTTCCAATAAGGTCAGTAGTTGTCATAAGAATGTGCTCCTGGGATGAGACCGGCCATCTGGCTTTGATGCTCAGTCATCTTCTAAGATGCAATCTGTGTAGAGACGATCACACTACGTGCCGGTGAATTCTGGAGCAACAGATGAAAGTGCTGGTTTTGAATTCTGGTTCTAGTAGCCAAAAAAGTTGTCTTTACGAGGTGGGTGAAGTTCTTCCGCATGATCCGCCGGCGTGCATTTGGCAGGCCAAAGTTGAATGGGCCGGAGAGTTTGCAGATGTGGAAATTAAGAATGCGGGGGGACAAGGTAAAAGCGACAGGATAAAAGTCTCCTCGCGAGCTCGGGCCACTGAGCACTTGTTGAACGCATTGTGGAATGGCGAAGAACGCGCCTTGGACTCGCCATCGCAAGTCGACGTGGTGGGACATCGGGTGGTGCATGGCGGTCCGCACTTTGAAGACCCAGTTGTCATCACTGCTGAAGTGAAAAAGGCGATCGCGGCGGTTTCCGCGTTTGCGCCTCTGCATAACCGCGCCGAACTGGAGGGCATGGGGATCGTCGAGAAACTGCTGGGCGCGGTGCCGCAAATCGCGGTTTTCGATACCGGCTTCCATAAGACGATGCCGCTGTCCGCAGCGGTGTATCCCGGTCCCTATGAATGGTTCGGGGCTGGCATACGGCGGTATGGCTTTCATGGCATCAATCATAAATATTGTGCGCGACGGGCCGCACACTTGTTGGACCGAGACCCGAATTCGCTCAGGCTGGTCAGTTGTCATCTCGGGAACGGCTGTTCTCTGGCGGCCATTCGTGACGGCAAGAGCGTGGACACCACGATGGGGTTTACGCCGCTCGAAGGGCTCATGATGGGCACGCGTTCGGGGTCAGTCGATCCGGGCATACTCACCTACCTGATGCGCGCGAACCATCTGACCGGAGAACAGCTTGATGATGTACTCAACAAGCACTCGGGCTTGCTGGGGATCTCGGGTATTTCTGGAGACATGCGTGAGATTCAGGCTGCGATCGAGAACGGAAATGAGCGGGCAAAGTTGGCTTTTGATATTTATGTTCATCGATTGCAGTCGGGCATTGGAGCCATGATTGCTGTCCTGGGCGGAATTGACGCGCTGATTTTTACAGCTGGCGTCGGCGAGAACTCTCACCAAGTGCGGGCGGCGGCGTGTGAGAACCTGAAGTACGCTGGCATAGTACTCGATCCGAAAAAGAACATGCAATCTCCTCCGGACCAGGACATCTCAGTCGCGGCGGCGGCGCGCGTGCTGATTATCCGCGCGCAAGAGGATTGGGAGATTGCGCGGGATTGCTGGAATCTTAGCCAGCAGAGCCTTGGCGCGAAACCAGAGAAGCGGGTGCAGGCATAGGCCTCACTTCGAGACTTATTCCGGCGCTGCTCCACCTATCAAGATTCCGGTTTGCAGGTAATGATTGATGGCAGCTTCCCAGCCTTGCATTTTCGTCTCGAACCAGGCTTGGCTGTAGCCTTCGACTTCGCGATTTCCTTTTTCGGAGAGCCCGGTGTAGGTGTACTGGATGCAGGCCTCGGTTTTCGATTCTGCCTTTTCATGCAATTCGATCTGAATTTGTGCTGTTACTAGGCCTGGGTTCACCCATACGAAGCCGACCCGGAAGTTTGCCGGATCGTGCTCAGTGGTTATCCACGTTGACTCGGTGCCGGCGTCGTTGGTGGCGATGAAGACGCATCCTAGTTCGACCAATCCCGATTGCGAATGGATCAGCCGGTACTGCCATCCGGGAACCCATTTGGCCTCAGCCACCGGGCACAGTAAGGGAAATACCTTGTCCGGCGGGGCAAGATTGGTTTGTATGTATTGGTGGACGACTCTTTTTCCGCGAAATTCCATCCTGTTTTCTCCTCAAAAGAAAAACGGCCCGTGCCAGTAGGCACGAGCCGTGTTTGAACTCTTAGAGTAACGCAGAATCGAGGAAATTGCTACGGGTCAAATGTTGCGGTAGTGTCCTAAACTAGGACACTACCAATGTTGCGGTCGTGGCTCAGCTTGAACTCTGAATTTCGCAAGGCGTCGTCCCGAAGGGCCGCGTTTTCAACCAGCGGGCTCCGGCGCGGACGAAAGTGCCTGCATCACGCTCGAGCACGGCCTAGAATAAATTCCACAGGAACTGGTTGTAAACGTCGTGGTGGTACTGGACCTCCTGTGGCTTGACGAAGGTCCCTAGCAGGCGTGGACAGCGGTCTGCCGAGGCCTGTTTCAGATCGGCATAGCGCGCTTTCACGTCCGCGCCGAGAAGCTTGGTTGTCCACTCGGCTTGGCGGAAATTCTCCAGGGCGGTATAGATGTTGTCCGGCAAATAGCGTTCGGCTTGGCGGAGGTTCTTGATCTTCGCGGTGTCTCCGCTGAGGCCGGTCTTGAAAATCGAGTACAACACCATATATGGATTGGCGTCAGGGCTGACGGACCGCACTTCGACGCGCATGCTCTTCTCGTTGCCGATCGGAATGCGCACCATCGAGCCGCGGTCGGTGGGTGATGCCTTGATTTGGTTCGGCGCTTCGAAGTGCGGGTCGAGCCGGCGATAGGCGTTGACGCTGGCATTCAGCATCAGGCAGAGATCGTTGCCGTGGGTAAGAATTCGGTCGATGAACGAGTAGCCCAGCTTGCTGAGTTTCTCTTCACCCTTTTCGTCCCAGAACAGGTTCTTGCCAGCCTTGCTGATGGAAACGTTGGTGTGCATGCCGTTGCCGTTCACGCCGACCACGGGTTTCGGCAGGAACGAGGCGGTCATTCCCATGCGCGTCGCGACCTGGCGGCAGATCAGTTTGTAGAGCTGTATCTGATCGGCGGCGGCCACGACTTCGCCGTAACTGTAATTGATCTCGAATTGCGAAGGCGCGACCTCGGGATGGTCCTTTTCATTCTGGAATCCCATCGCGCGTTGCACTTCGGCGGTGGTGTCGATGAAACTGCGCAGCGGATCACCGGGCAGGGAATGATAGTAGCCGCCGGTGTTCACGTAATCGAACTTGTGGGTTTCGTAGTAGCGCTGTTCGGCGTCCGAGCCCCTGAAAAAGGAAGCCTTCGATTTCATTGGCCGCATTGAGCGTGTAGCCTTCCTTTTTGTAGAGGGCCTCAGCGAAACTTTTCAGCACGCCGCGGATGTCGGCGGAGTAAGGCTCGCCGTCTTTGTCGATGACGTGCCCGAAAACCAGTACTTTACCGGGTCCAAAGATGTCCGCCGGGGCCCAGTAGAATGAGCTCCAGTCGATGCCCAGGCGAAGATCGCTCTCGCGCTGGGCGGTGAATCCGCGGATGGAGGAGCCGTCAAAGGTCAGGTTGTCCCAGCTCTTGATCAGGAATTTCTTGTCGTAGTCGAGCATGTGCAGGCGGCCTTCGAGGTCGCTGAACAGGACGGTCACGGCCTTGATACGCTTTTCGCCGCCCAGGTATTCCAGACGTTCTTCCTGGATTTGCTGCGGCGCGACCCGGCTGCGGCGCTGCTCTTTGGCACCCAGGTTCAGATCTTCCAGTTCATCGTAGGAAATGGCCAGAAAATTTCGCAGTTCGCTCGACATGGACCTCCTCAAAAGTGGTTGAATTTTGATCGGCGTTAAATTTTGGGGATATCAGGAACACAAAGAGTAACGCGTGGACTGGTTGTGTGCCAATCAAAAAACCTTATGGGATGGATTCAGAGGATTTATTCGGGAATGTAGTCGTCAGGAAGACCCCGGTGCGGGAGAGGACTTGCTCCGGTGTCCAGCCAGTTTCGCGCAAATGACGCAGACTGAGGGCATCGTGACGCTTGGCGAGGCGTTGACCGGATTCGTCAAGAACCAGGTCGCAATGGTGGAAATCGGGGATGGCGGATTCCAGCGCGCGATATAAGAGGACCTGACGGGCTGTGGATTTCAGCAGATCGGCGCCGCGCACGACTTCGGTGATTTGCATTTCGGCGTCATCCACGACCACTGCGAATTGATAGGCGGGAACGTCGTCGCGCCGCCAGACGATGAAATCCCCGAAATCTTGTCCGGCGAGAAAGCGCTGCGTGCCGAGATGGAGGTCGGTGAACTCGATGGCTTCGCCGGGCGGCACGCGAAAGCGCCAGTTCACTCCTTTGGGTTCGGCGAACTGGCTGGCGTCGGTGCGATGGCGGCAGTGGCCGGGATAGATTGGTTCGTCGTCGGCGTCGTTGGGAGCGGTCGCCGCTTGAGCCAGATCTTTCCGGGAGCATGTACAGGGAAATAAGAAGCCGCGATCGCGCAACTTGCGCCAGGCATTGATATATGACTTTCGACGGCCGCTCTGGACATATGGGGTGAACGGTCCTCCGCAATCAGGGCCTTCGTTCCAATGGATGCCGAGCCATTGCAGATCTTCGATCATCGCGTCGACGAACTCGGGGCGGCAGCGTTGGGGATCGAGGTCTTCGTTGCGCAGCATGAGAGTTCCGGCGTGCTCGGCAGCACGCTGCGCCGCGATCCAGAAAGTACGAGCGTGGCCGAGGTGCAGAAGTCCGGTGGGAGAAGGAGCGATACGTCCGCGATATGGTCGTGACATCTGCCAGCATTTTAACCAGAATGCGCGATGCGACCTGTGTTCCGCGGTCGACGATGTGTCCCCCAGAGGACGGGAGAAGTGTGCTCTTCGCGTTGTAACTCCCGCAGAATCAATGGGGTCTTGATGGGCGGAGCCGTGCATTGTCCCTTGCGACTGGGGGAACCAGTACAGGAGACCAATATGGAAAAGTTCACACAACTCGGATTATCGGCAAAATCAGACAAGAAACCGCAAGACAGCAAGAAGCCGGCGGAAAAGAAAACTGAAGACACCAGCAAACCCTCGCGCCACGGTATTAGCGATAGGAAGGCGATGGCGTTCGTCGGAACCGTAGTGATCGGAGCGGTATCGGGAATCTTCCTGCTACAGACTGGCGGCTGCTCTCGCGAGGAGACGAGGCCGGTGGCTAGTACATCGCCGAATACGGTGACGTTCAATCCCGCGCCAGCGCCGGTGCTGCCAAGCGTGCCGGCTGATCCGGTACAAAGCGCTGCGAAGCCGGTGAGGAAGGTGGCCAAGAAGCCGCCCACGACTGTCACCTACAGCGACCCAACTTACGGGGTGTCATTCCGCTATCCGCGGAAATACACGCTCACCGGTAGCGAGAACAACGATCAAACCGTTGAGTTGATGGAGCATGAGCAGGTGGCCATGAACTTCGTGCAACCCGGAGGCATCGCGGTCGCGAAAGTGGAAGTTCCCAAGGAGACGTTCCCGGGAAGTGACCTGTCATTCGCGGCGTTCAACCTGAATGTCAACAAGAGCCTGACTGAAGATGAATGCTACAAGTTCGCCCTGCCCGGAGCCGATGGCGCCGACAACGCGGCCGCCTCGCCCTCAAAGGTGAAGCTTGGTGTGATGGAGTTTCAGGAGGTCGAAAACCTGAGTGGGCCGGTCACTATGCAATCGGACGCGAAGTACTACCACGTGTATGACAATGCGGCGTGCTATGAGTTCGCGCTCGGCCTTCAGACCGAAGACGGCACGGAAGAAGAGCTGAAGCCGGTCAATCGCGAGGAAGTTTTTCAGAAGCTGGAGAAAATTCTGGCCTCGGTGAAGATCAAGCCGCAAGCTGCGGCGGAGCAAACCGCGAGCGCGCCGACAGCGGTTTCACCAGCCAACGCCGGCGAAATGAAATGAAACCCGGAACTGGCGCTTGAGGAGGCTGCTTCGCACCGGCGATGCAGCCTCCTGTTTTTCTCGCTCAACAAAGTTCTAGATTGAAGTCTGCTGGGGGTAGGAAACTGAAACCGCCTGTGCCGCTCCCACTTCTACTTCAATTCCGCCCACCCACTTCGCGAACAGATTGTAGAGCAGACCACCGATCGCGCCGGTAATAAATCCGAGCGCGGCATAAAGGACAGGGATAAACACAGCCAGAACGATCCCGGCCACACCGCCAAACACCGATGCCTTTCCGCCCGCAGCCATCCCGAGCGCGGCAAACAGAAGGAAGAACGGCATGAAAATTAATCCCAGCGATCCCTGGATCAGGCCCATGATCTTCGCTGCTGACAGTACTCCGACCGATTGAATGGTGCGCATGGTGGTGCTCCCTTCGCGTCCATCAAATATCGATGATGGCAACCGCAGAGAGTCTACGCCAGATCCCGACTCCTCGCCCGAGGCGCGGAAATTGAAAATTTGCACCACGAATTTTATTGACAACGGCGCCAATAACCCGCAATATCTTGTGGTACGTTCGTCGTGGCTACCAAGCATTGCACGGCGTATGGTAATTGGGCCCGATTAAATTCAAGGGAATTCAGTCCAAACGGAGGAACTTCATGCCCGCAAAGAAAAAGGCAGCTAAGAAAAAAAAGAAACATTAACCGCGAGCGAGGATGCCCTCGCGCGGTGGCAAAGTTTTGAAAAGCCCCTTTAAGAGAAGCACCTCTTGCAGGGGCTTTTTCACGTGCGGATTCGCCGCCCGTCCTTCTAAGGTAAGTCAGGGGTTGTTCCCAGCGCCGGCTTCTGCTAGAAACGACGTATGGAACCGGCGAACCACGCCACCAAAGCCGCTTCCGCAATCCCCTTGACCGCACGCGCCAAAGCGACGTCGAAAGTCCTGCCGCCGGAAGAGATCGTCATTCCCGACAAGCTCTACTTTCGCATCGGCGAAGTCTCTGAACTCTGCCATTTGCCGGCGTATGTCCTGCGTTTCTGGGAAACTGAGTTTCCCCAGCTCAAGCCGGTCAAGAGCAGCACCGGCCAGCGGATGTATCGGCGCAAAGATGTCGAAAGCGTCCTGCGAATTAAGAAACTACTCTACGAAGAGGGTTTTACCATCGCCGGAGCGCGGCAGAACCTGAAAGATCAGAAGCACGAAAAGAACCAGGCGCCCCTTCCGTTTCCCGAGCGCCCTATATCCGACCTCAAGCACATTCGTCAGGGACTACGCGAGATTCTGACCATGCTTTCGGCGAAGCGGTAAGTCTTTTAGGCGACATCGCACACCACGCGAAATCCATAATCCGCATACTTGAATTCAGGAGGGATGCTGGAGCGCGCCGCGCACCGGGTAACCTTGATGTGATGACGCCACGAACCGCCGCGCGAAGACTTGCGCTGACCGCTCTCCGGCCCGCGGGGATTGCGCTCCGGGGAAGCCGAATAATATTGCGCATCGAACCAATCGCTGCACCACTCGTGTACGTTTTCGCAAATATCGTATAAGCCGAATCCATTCGGTGGCCGCGCAGCCACTGGTTCGGGTGCGTTTTTCCACAGGCGAGCGTAATCGGGCAGGTTCTGCGGAGGATCGTCTCCCCACGGAAAGAGTTTTTGTTCGAGGCCTCCGCGGGCTGCATACTCCCACTCGGCTTCCGTGGGCAAGCGATAGGGGCGCCCGAAAATCTCGGTGAGCCACTCGCAGTACTGTACTGCTTCGAACCACGAGACCGCGACGACAGGTTGCCGGGGATGATTGAAATTTGGGTCGCCGAGGAATGGCGGCGGCTGCGCTTGGGTGGCTTGCACATAAGCGGAGTAATCGGCGTTGGTAACTTGCCCCTGGGCTAGATGAAATCCGTCGACAAAGACGCGATGCACGGGGCGCTCATTGTCTTGGCCCTGCTCCGACCCCATAAGGAAAGAGCCCGCGGGAATGGTCGCGAGCTCCGGCGGTGCTGGTATCGTGATCGTCGCCTTTTTCGAATCCGGCAAGGTAATTGGTCTCAATCCCGCAACTGCCGCACAAGGCTGGCTATGTCGTTTTCCTGGAAGAGTCGGATGCCAGCGATGCCAGCGGCCCCAGCCTCAACGCACTGCCGGGCATTTTCAAGGGTAACGCCGCCCAACGCGATCACTGGGATTTTCTGGCGGCAAACGTCACGCAGAGTCCCGAGTCCTGCCGGTCGGACGTTAGGCGAATCCCGCTTCTCGAATACTGGGGCGAAGACGGCGAAGTCCGCTCCCGAGGAAGCCGCGTGTGCCACCTCCTGCTGCGAGTGACAGGACATCGTAACGAAGGGGCTGGCCATCTTGTGGACGGGAGCTGGTTGCGAAATTACCGAGGACGCGTCTGCGTTACTCGGCCACAGGGAACCCGCAATGGTGGGATCGATGTCCATCGAGGTGAGGTGCACGCCGTCGGCGGCGCAGGCGATGGCGATATCGGTACGGGAATTGATCAGGATGCGAGTGGCGGATTGGCCGCTCTGCGCAGAAGAGTTGCCTCGAACGGCCTGTACGGCCGCGTGAGCCAGAGCCTCGAGTTCACGGCTGGGAAGATCTTTTTCGCGGAGTTGAACAAAATCGACGCCGCAGCCTGCGGCCTCGGCGATTTTACTGAGGAGAGCCGTTTCGCGTGTGGAGTCGCCGCCAGCAAACTGTTTTCGATCAGTGATGTAGTAGAGGAGCAAACATCATTCTAAGCCGGGACGATGGCTCGCGGCGCGGATTTGCAGCCGGGACCACATCTTCGGGACTACTTCCAGGGAAGCTCTAACCAAGTCGCGTCGAGAACGGAAGCAGGTTTCTCCACTCGCAGAATCACCCTAAAACGGGTGATTCTACTGGGGTCGAAATGACAAGATTTGGAATTAATCAGGATCTTTCTATGGGTTGGTCTTCGCGATCTCGGGCACCGCTGGTTGGGTCTTGCGCCTGGGGTCCGGTTCAAGATGGTACTCGGTCAGTCCCTGGCGGAGAAATTCGAAGCCTTCTTCCGGCGAATCCGCCATCTTGAAGAGTTCCAGGTCCTCGGGCGAGATGGTCCCGGAGTCCACCATCACGTCAAAGTTAATCAGCTTCTTCCAGTATTCGCTTCCGTAGATGACCACCAGAATCTTTTTGGCCAGCTTCTGGGTTTGCGCCAGGGTCAGGATTTCGAAGAGTTCGTCCATGGTGCCAAAGCCGCCGGGAAAAATCACCAGCGCTTTCGCCAGATAGGCAAACCAGAACTTACGCATGAAGAAGTAATGGAACTCAAAATTGAGCGCCGGCGTGATGTACGGATTGGGCGATTGCTCGAAGGGCAGGTGGATGTTGAGACCGATGGTTTTCGATCCCGCTTCTTTGGCGCCGCGATTCGCAGCTTCCATGATTCCGGGGCCTCCGCCAGTAGTGACCACGAAACGGCGGCGGCGCGCGGGAATCTCAATGGACCACTTGCTGAGCAGGAAGGCGAGACGGCGTGCGTCTTCGTAATAGCGGGCCATATCCAGTCCGGCCGTGGCTTGTTTGTGGCGGGTTTCCAACTCCGCGCGGGCGAGTTGCGATCCTATGCCGGTCAGAGCATCGAGCTGGGCTTGAGCGGTCTCTTTGCTGTGAAACCGCGCCGAACCAAAAAAGACGACGGTGTCCTGTATCTGTTCGCGACGGAAGCGGGCGAGCGGCTCGATATATTCGGACATGATTCGCATCACTCGGCCGTCGGGACTGTTCAGGAAGTGTTCATTCTCGTAGGCCAGAGGTGCGCGCTTGATTTCATCACTCATGACGGGGCGGTTTCTTTCTTTTAATGTGTTGAATGTATTTCATTTAATGTGTTGAATGTATTTCATTGGCATGCGGGCTGGTCCACAAAAACTCGGCCTGCGCCGTTTCTCTCTATGTGATTTCGTGATAGTGAATGGCTTCCCAGAATCCAATCCAGATATCGAGCACACCCAACCCGCTACAGATTCCCCGGACAAACCCGCTGGCCACAAACGCGCGCAGCCCAGGAGACGACATTAGGAGATGGTTGTCGGTCCACTCGGGTCTCCAGGGGAGAATGACCAACAGCACTCCGACGACCGCGCAAACGAACACAAACAACAGCATGGTGATGCGATGCAGCCACAAATCGAATCCGTTGTAGGGAACTGGCGCTACGGGCAGCGCAGTACGGATTTCGGATGACGTTGACGCTGCGGCAGGAAAGCTCGATGGGGCTCCGCTCACGGGTGTTTTCTGTTCTCCCATCAAAGCGCGCTCCCACGGAGCGTCAGCGGAAACTCATCAGTTGTGCGAACGGACACCCCAAGCGCCGAAGCCATTTGAACCATCCGGCTATTTTACGACTTCAGGGACTTGATGCGCTCGGCGACATCCCGATAATCGATGTTGCTGCCGTAGACTTCGGTGAAATGCTGGAGTGCGGCGGGCTTGTTGCCCACTAATTCATAGGCGGACGCCAGCTCATAATGCAATGCGGTGTATGCCTCGCCGTCCAGCCCGGGCAATGCCAGAGCCTTCTCATACCAGCGCACGGCTGCCTCAGGCACGCCTTTATCCAGGAAACATTGCGAAAGCCAAGTGTAGGTCTGCATGATCTGCGGGAAAGGATGTCCCTGTTCCACCGACTGGCAAACTTTTTGCAATTCGCCAATGGCTTCGTCCAACAGGCCCATTTCGCGGAAGGCGACGCCCAAGTTGTAATGGGTTTCGGGATCTTCCTCGGCCCGCGACGCATCCTCTTCCAATTCCTGTTTCAACTCGCCAAACATATCGGCGAGGTCGATGCCGGCGGAAGGTTCCGCTCCCGGCGCCGGGACTGGTGTGCCCGCTAGCGGGCGCATCTTGGAGGGCTGATAAGTAAACGTTGGCGAACTGAAGGGAACTTCGGCTTCGGGCACAACTGGTGCCGACGCGGGCGATGCCGAAGCTGCCGCTGCTGCGGCGCGAAGGGGCGCAGCAATGGGAGGCTCGGGCTGGCTGACGACGGGTGCCTGTGGCCATCCGGGCAACTCGGTTCGAACTTGTGGCTTCATCGGGACCACTGGGGCTTCGGGCAAGAATTGATCGCCCAGCGAAGCTTCCAGTTCAGAAACGAACTCGTTGAGGTTATCGGCGCCGTGCGCCGCTGGAGCAACCTCGGCAGCTTCCACCGTTTCCGGTTCGAGAACAGGCGTCGGTTCCGGCATGGGAACTTCGTGCGCCGTGGTTTGCGGCAGAAAATCGTTTCCTAGCGAAGTTTCGAGATCGCTGACAAACTCATCCAGGACGCCATGGCTCGGTTGGGGAACGGCCTCAGGCTCCGGAATTTCGGACGACGCAATCGGCTCTGCTACGGTGGCCTCTGGCGGCGCAGCTTCCGGCAACTCGACTTCAGCCGCGATCGGGGCCTCGGCTGGCTCGATCGTGATCTCTTCGGGCGTGGCCTCGGTGATCTCAGGTGCGGCTACCGGCGAGTGTGCCGCGTCGATTTCATCGCGGACCCCATCCAGAACATAGGGTTCGGGATGCAGTTGCTCAAGCTTACCCAGGGCGGCCTGTGCCTCTTCCTTCATGCCATTGGAGAGATAGAAACGAATCTCTTCAATCGCTTCCGAAACCGCTTGAGGATCGGCTGCCGCAGGCGTTGCTTGGACGGGAACCTCCGCAATGGCTTCCGCATGCGAGGGCGCGGATGCGGGTTCTTCCGAGAATGCGCCTTCCCACTCTTCCGAAAGGTCGATTTCCTTGGCAGCGGGCGGCTCTATATTCACTTCATGCGCCGCCGGCTCCGGCGGTTCTGGCACCGTGGGCGCAGACGGGGCATGGAAAAATAATCCCGAAGCTGGGGACGCCTGTTCGGGTTCCGACACTACGGGTGCGGGTTCAACCGGCAATTCCGCAATATCGGCGGCCACATGCAACTCGGGAACTTCGACGGCCTCTTCGACTGGCATTGGTACGCTGACGGGCGGAGCCACGACCACGGCCGGCACAGAGACACGATGTTCGTATTTTTCAGCCAGTTCGGAGTAACGGGTTGCCTCTTCAGGTTGCCCAGCATCGTGATATACGCTTTCCAGGGTGCGGCAGCAAACCGCCGCTTCAGTAAATTTTGCCCCCCGCGTGTAAAGGGCAGCGAGCTTCTGATTGATCCGCAAATCGCGTGGCGCCTGGGGCAACGCGGAAAGCAACGGGCCCAGCGCCTTGGCGGGCATATTGTAGGAGATAAAGAGTTCCGCATCAGTAAGCGAGGCCCTTACCGAAAGAGCAACGTCATCTTCGTACCGTTGATCGATAAAGGGCGCGGTGGCTTCGAGTTCGTCCACCATGACCGCGCCTTCTTCCGGGGTAATCAGATGGACCTGGGCTGGAGCGCCCAATTTCTCGAGAATGTGTTGGTAGTTCTTGGCATGGAGCTGGTTTTCCGGCTCCAACTGGGTCAATTTCAGGTAAAAATCGCGGGCTTTCTCTAACTCGCCACCCTGGACATAGCCATGGGCCAGGAGTTCGTAGACCTCGGTCAGGTGGGTACTGTCACCGGCTTTATTCAGCAGCTCGAGGACCATTTCAAGAGCGACCGTATTCTCGCGAATATGGCCGATCATAGAGTGCAGGTTTTCCAGCACTCTTTCGGAACTGGCCGCCAGCAGGCGGTCGGCGTGCTGCTGATAGACACGCAGAACGTCTTCGAACTGGCCGGCCGCAATCAGCGCGTCGGCATAAGCCAAGATGGCTTCAATATCGTCGTGCACCGAAAGCAGTTTTTCGGCAAGCTGACCAGCTTGCGCCAACTTTCCGGTCTCCAGATAGGCCTGGAGAAGGGTCTTGAGGCCATCCGGATGGCTATCGAGATCGGCTACTTTCTCCAAATATTTCGCGGCCCCGGCCAAATCGCCAGATTCGAAAGCGTTTTTACCGCGCGCCAGTAAAGCCTGGCTGTTGTCCGGGTCGAGGACGAGCATGCGCTGCAGAATTTCTTCCGCCGCAGGGAGTTGGCCCTTGTTGCGCAGCGTTTCCGCGGCGGCGGCGAAAATGTCCCAGGCCTCCTTTTTCTTATTGAGGCGGATATAAACTTCGGCCAGCCGGGTGCGCATGGCGACGTTTTCCGGGTCCATTTCCAGGGTTTTCTGGAAAATCCGGACAGCTTGTTCGAGTTGCCCATCGCGCAGGAATTCTTCCGCCACCTGTAAATATTGCGCGCGCGCATCGTTAAACAGTCCTTGTTGGGTGTACAGCTCGGCAAGACGAAGCACGCTCTCGAGCGACGACTTCAGTTTGCCCAGCTTTTTGTACATGGCGATGGCCTTCACGGTGAATCCCTGTGAGGCATAGGCATCGCCCACGCTCTTGAAGCACTCCACAGCTTTTTCGTTATTGCCGCTGCGAGCGTACAAATCGCCCACGGTATTCATCACCGTAAGGTCTTTGGGGTCGGCTTTCAGGATTTTTTCGTACTCAGTGATTGCGCTAGGCAACTTCCCCTGCTGGACGAATTTCTCCGCCGCGCTGAGCACCTTCTGTTTATTGAAACCAAAACCGAACGCCATATAAGTGCGGACTCCAGCTCTCGCTCGTTGCCCGAGAAAAACGCTTCTACTCAACGGGTGTTCGCGGCTGAGTGGCCCATCTTCCCTGACATTCGCCAGTTCTGGAGATGGCCCTTCGGACAAGGCCAATTGTACGGCTGGCCAGCCAGAACTGTATGGTTACCAAGGGTTACCAAAAGGGAGTGTACGAGTGGGTTAGCGGCGGAACCTGGCATGATTCCTGCAAGATCGGCCCGGGTGCTCGATTCTGATCGGCAATTCTCCGATTCGGCCCGCCAGTTCAAGAAAAATCTCCTGCCCATGAGGGAATCTTTCTGGAAACGTCGCCTTTATAAGTGAGCGGGAGAATGTAGTCCACCAGAAGCTGGGTTCTTAGATCTCTCGCTCAAATCGAAATCATATCCAAACAAGGAGATTCACATGAAGCGGTCCGCACTTACTCTAACGATGGCAATCCTGCTCGGCACCTCGGCCTGGGCCCAGACCAATTACAGCTTTAAGAACATCAAGTATCCCCACGACAAGTTCACTCAATTGTTGGGGATCAACGATCACAACGAGATCGCCGGATATCATGGCGTGAACGTCAACAAGGGGTTCACCTATGAGGTCTCCAGTCACAAGTTCACCAACGAAAATTTCCCTGGTTCTGCGCAGACGCAGGTCATCGCGATCAATAACTCCGGAGAAACCGGCGGCTTTTACGTCGACCAGAGTGGCGTTGTGCATGGCTTCCTGGACGACAACGGCACGTTTAAGACGGTTGATCTTCCCGGAACACCCTTTAATCAGATACTGGGGCGGAACGTCGTCCAGCAGGCAGCCGGCTACTACAGCGAAACCGCTGACGGCACCGGGCGCGATCACGCGTACATCTATGACGAAAACGGCGGCATCTTCGAAGTGCTGACCATTCCGAACGAAGTCAATGGCGCGCAGGCCACTGGCATCGACCACAACGGCCAGGTGACCGGATTTTTCGTCGACGTCAATATGGTGAACCACGGGTTCCTGCTGTACCAGGGGACCTTCACCCAGCTTGATTACCCCAACTCCACCTTCACCCAGGCTCTGGGCATCAACAACCTGGGGCGTGTGGTTGGCACTTATCAGGACGCCAGCGGCAACACGCACGGGTTCGTGTACGACATTGCAAAGGCAACCTATCAATCCGTCGACGATCCGGACGGCATCGGCTCAACCATCGTCAACGGAATCAACGACGACGGCATGTTGGTTGGGTTCTTCGGAACCTCGCCCGTGAACACCGGATTCGTAGCGACGCCCAAGGCCCAGTAGCTTCATTACGAAAACCTTGGTCTGTATGTAATCTCGACCGTGGAGCTTGCCAACCAGCAAGTTCCGCGGTCGAATTTTTGTAATGCGACCGAACTCTCAGGATCTGGCCGGGTTCTCTGACTAGGACGGGATTCTTGGGTCACGCCCTTGCGATTCGCGCGAATTGCGCCCAAAACCCACCCTTTCTCCTTATCGCCGGCATAGAAATTATGAATGAACGCTTTCACAGTATTTGGGTTAGCGTGAATGCAGCACTTGACGGGACGATATGGCAACCGCAATCTTCGACGATTTCGCCCAACTGTACCGCGCGGCCTTCGCCGAGTGCGATCCCGAGAGGAAATCCCGCTTGCTCAGCGAAGTCCAACAGGCACTTGCAGAATGGGAGCTAAAATCCCAGGATCCGCACTTTTGGCCAGCCACCTCCGGTGATTTCCGCGCTTAAGCATTTAGTAATGCATTCCTATCTGCTTTGAGCCGGCACGTTGCCCAATTCATACTAAAATTGAGACAAATGAAGTCCAAACTGGTTCCGCCTACCATCGCGTACTTTTCCATGGAAATTGCCTTGGATCCCAATCTGCCGACGTATAGCGGCGGCCTGGGAATTCTGGCCGGTGACACGCTGCGTTCGGCGGCTGATTTGGCCGCTCCTCTGGTGGCGGTGTCTCTGGTGTATCGCAAGGGATATTTCCAGCAATTTCTTGACGGCAATGGCAATCAGTCCGAGCAGCCACAGAACTGGCAGCCAGAAAACACGCTGAAGCCGATCGGCGAGCAGGTTTCGGTTGAGATAGAAGGCCGTCAGGTATGGATTCGCGGCTGGCAATACACCATTCAAGGTGTGACCGGCGCCACCATTCCGGTCTACCTGCTGGACACCGATTTGCCGGAAAATTCCACGGCGGACCGCGCCATTACGGATTCTCTTTACGGCGGCGATGAGCATTACCGCTTCTGCCAGGAGACGGTGCTGGGCTTCGGCGGCTTCAAGCTTTTGCAGAAGCTCGGCCTCAGCACCATTGAGTCGTACCACATGAATGAAGGCCATTCCGCATTGCTGGCCCTCAAGATTCTGGAACGCCGGTTGGACCAGAGCTTTTCCGGACGGGTCAAGAAACTCGATATCGATGGCATCCGCAAAATGTGCATCTTTACCACGCACACGCCGGTGCCAGCGGGACACGATCAGTTCCCGCGCAAACTGGTGGAGCAGGTTCTGCCTGCTGACCAGATCACGCTGCTTGACCAGGCGGAGGCCTGGCACGGCGACTTCCTCAACATGACCTACCTTGCGCTGCGGTTCTCTGGATACGTCAACGGAGTGGCGATGCGTCATGGTGAAGTGTCGCGCGGCATGTTTCCCAACTACTCGATCAGCGCCATCACCAACGGCGTGCACGCCGTCACCTGGACTTCGCAACCGTTTCGCGAACTGTTCGACCGCTATATCCCCGGCTGGCGCACCGACAATAACTATCTCCGCTATGCGATCAGCATTCCTCTGGAGGAAATCCGCCAGACCCATGCTCTTGCCCGGCAGAACCTGTTCAATTTTATTCAGGAGCGCACTGGACAACAATTCGACCGGAAAATCTTCACCATCGGATTTGCCCGTCGTGCCAGCACCTACAAACGCGCGGACCTGTTGTTCAGTGATGGGGAACGGTTGCGGCGAATCGCCCGCGAAGTAGGGCCGCTGCAACTGGTGTATGCCGGCAAAGCCCACCCGCACGACAATGGCGGCAAAGATCTTATTCGCAAAGTATTCGCGGGCGCAGCGGCGCTCTCCGATGTGATCCACACCGTGTATCTGGAAAATTACGACATGCGGGCCGGAGGGCTCATCACCAGCGGAGTCGATGTTTGGCTGAATACGCCGATGCGTCCGCAGGAAGCTTCCGGAACCAGCGGTATGAAGGCCGCCATGAACGGTGTTCCCAGCCTCAGCGTGCTGGATGGCTGGTGGGCGGAAGGCCACATCGAGGGCGTGACCGGTTGGGCTATTGGGAACGATGAAGTCTCGGAGGACCCGGAGTCTGAAGCCTCGACGCTCTACGATAAGTTGGAGCGCGAGATCCTGCCTATGTATTACGGTCGCCGCAACCGCTACAACGAAGTCATGCGTTCGGCCATCTCATTGAATGGCGCATTCTTTAATACCCAGCGCATGTTGCAGCAGTACTTGGCCAACGCCTACGCAGCCCGCAACGTCGAAGCTCCTACAGGCCAGTTGACGGTGGCGCAACCGTAAGGCAGGTTACAGCCTTCCAGCCAGCCAAGGGGTCGTTGTGAGCGTAATAGAGATTTTACGCCATTTGACAGGTGGCGCTTAGAATGTCGGCATGAATCTCGCAGAATTGAATGGAAGGCCTGCCCTTCACCTTGTGGCTGACGGACGAAGGGGACGAATCAACTTCACGGTTGAATCGCGAAGACTGTACCGTCATAGGATTTGCCGCCTAACCAAGTTGCGCCGTATAGGTAGCCCCACTTGCCCCAGGTCAGCCCCTCGTCAGGTCCTGCGTCGTCATCGGCGATGAAGCGGTGCAACACAGTTTCCACCCAGGCACCTCCATCTGATGGAGGGCTCAGCTTAAACGCAATGCCTGAGTAACCTCGTCCGCCGCCTCCCTCTGGTGTCGTGCTGTACAAGTTCCCTTGCGAATCGAAAACGATGTAGCCCCTTGGATAAGTGCCATCGTCTCCACCCTGGAACCCATACAACGTGCTATACGTCCACTTCGGCGCTGCAAGCTCAAATACAACTCCGCAGCCAGGGCCGCCGTTGCAGGCGGAATCTCCCCCAATCGGCGTCGTCCCATAAAGATTTCCTGAACTGTCGAATGCCACCGGACCTTCAGGGCTGATAATGTCATCGTTGCTCTCACTAAACGAATAAATCACCTCTTCCGTCCAGCCTTGCCCTTTTCCTTGAGGAGGTGTCAGGCGGTAGACCGACCCCCAGCCGTTTGTTCCCCCCTCCCAAGTTGTGCCCCAGAGATTTCCTTTTTGATCAAACGTCACGCCCGCGAAAGGTTGCGCTCCATCCGGCTCTCCTGTGAATGTATACAACACCTCGAAATTCCACTGGAGATTCGTTTTCGTCGGCCGCTCCAATTCGAAGACCGTTCCGCAGCTTTGACCGCTCATACAGCTATCGTTTCCACCGAGCTCAGTCGCGCCGTACAGGTTCCCCTGCGCATCCAGCAAAAGATTGCCGACGATGTTTGAGCCATCGCTCTCCGCCTGAATCACTTCCAGCATGTCGAACACCCAACTCTCCTCATGGCGCTTCGGCGGCGTCAGCCGGAAAATAAAACCCCTTACGTTGTAACCGCCGCCGGCTCCGTACAGGGTGCCATCCTTGTCAATGGTCAGCGAGGTGGGATAGCCAATCCCGTCACTGGGAAACGTATAAAGCGTCGTTTCCGTCCATTTGCCACCCTGCGTTTTGGGGGCAGTCAATTTGTAAACTGTGCCGCCCGGATTGCTACAGTTAATACAGGTCACGCCATACAGGTTGCCGTCTTTGTCCACAGCCGGGACACCGATAGGGAACCTGCCGTCCGAGCCATCGGTGAAGGTGTAGAGCGTGCGGAATTTCTGGCTGGCGCGAGCGGGGCTTGCGAATAGAGCGATCGCGACCAGGATTGCAAAGGTAAGGATCAGCATTTCCGAGAATCTGCGGGGTGTCATAGGAAGCGGCTTCTTTCTGAGGTCAGCTGGGGGGCGGCTAAACCGTCGGTAAATGCGTTGCGACAATGGTGGGATTTACTGCCAAATCCGCACCAAGACTACACTACGAAATTGGGCCGAGCAACGGCCTTTTTCGCTACACAGATCCGACGCATTCGCCCAAGGGGGAGTTCGCTTTATCAGGTCAAATGTCGAAAACAGGCGATAGCGCAACTTTGCGCTTTTGTTTCGCCTTTTTCAGGCATTTTGGAGTGTTATCAGATTTCACTCATCCTTCTAATCGGTTGAAGCGCAATCCATTGGCAATTTAATTAGGGTGCCTTAGAGTGCCACAGAGGCGTTGTTGGTGTCATCCAAGCCCCCGCATGTTATTGGTGTTTTGTTGTTTTGCGGATTCGACTCCGACTCGCTTCCGCCTAGTTTCATGTAGGTCAGCGGATCCCGCCCATGTAACGATGTGGCGCGTGGTGCGATCCCACTTCGTTCGGGTCAGCCATGGCGCATCGGGAGATGCGCTACCCTTTTCCTTGATGCCTCGCTCACTCGCCGAATATCTCGACAGCTTTCTCGGGCTCGATCGAGAAACCGCCTATGTACAGCGGCGCGGCTACCGCACTGAGCGCTGGTCGTATGCCCGGGTCGCACAGACAGCCTTTCAGTTCGCACGTGAGTTGGAGTCTCGCGGAATCGCCAAAGGCGACCGAGTCCTGATCTGGGGGCCAAACTCCGCGGAGTGGATTGCGGCTTTCTGGGGTTGCGTGGTCAGCGGGGTGGCTGTTGTACCCATGGACGACACTGCCGCTTCCGACTTTGCGCTGCGGGTGAGCCGCCAAGTGGGCGCAAAGTTGATTGTCTGCTCGCGTGAGCACGTGCAGATCTCACTACCAACGTTGCGGCTCGACGGACTTGCCGAAACCGTCAGCCGTCACGCCACGGCCCTGCGCCCTAAGACCGAGCTCACCTTGGATGACATTCTGGAGATCGTCTTTACCTCCGGCGCGACGGCTGAGCCAAAAGGAGTCGTCCTGACTCATGGTAACGTGCTGGCGAATCTGGCGCCGCTCGAGGTCGAGATCGCAAAGTATCTTAAGTATGAGCGTTTCGTCCACCCCGTGAGTTTCTTGAATCTGCTCCCTCTGAGTCACGTCTTCGGACAGTTCCTTGGGATTTTCCTTCCGCAGACGATGGGTGGCACAGTCGTATTCCACAATAATCTCAAACCTGGCGACATCATCGGCACGATTCGACGCGAGCGCGTATCGGTGTTGGTCGCTGTGCCTCGGATTCTGCAATCTTTGAAAGAGAAGATCGAGCGCGATCTCGAAGCAAGTGGCGAGATCGAGGATTTTCGGGGGCGTTTCACGTCATCTGCCGGCAAGCACTTTCTTCACCGATGGTGGATATTCCGTCGTATCCACCGCCAGTTTGGATGGAAGTTTTGGGCCTTCATTTCCGGCGGTGCGGCCCTCGACCGCGACACCGAAGAGTTTTGGGGATGCCTTGGCTATGCTGCGATCCAAGGCTACGGCCTCACTGAGACTACGTCACTCGTGAGCGTCAACCATCCTTTCCGACTCGGTAAGGGATCGATCGGCAAAGTCCTCGCTGGACGCGAAGTCAAGCTGGCCGACGATGGTGAAATCCTGGTGCGCGGCGGAGGCGTTGCTTCAGCCTACTGGACCGGCAATCAACTGCAACCAGTCGCCGCGGACGCGGGCTGGTACCGGACCGGCGATGTCGGCGCGATCGACGCCAGCGGAAATCTATATTTCAAGGGGCGCAAGAAAGAAGTCATCGTTACGCCGGCGGGCATGAATATTTATCCGCAGGACCTGGAAGCTGCGCTGCGGCGCCAACCTGAAATCAAAGATGCCGTAGTCGTCGCACTCCCTCGCGGCGGAAACGCGGAACCCTGCGCAGTGCTGATCCTGCGCGAGGGTGCGAACCCAGAGCCGGCGGTGAAGCGTGCCAACGACGGGCTGGCTGAATATCAGCGCATGAACACATGGTTCGTTTGGCCGGAGCAAGATTTCCCCCGCACATCGACGCAAAAACCTCGGCGCAATGCAATTCAGGAGGCAGTTCAGTCCGGACTCGGGAAGCAAGCTTCAGATTCCGGCCCGTTAGCGGAATTGATAGCGCGTATAACCGGGAGCCCGCGTCGGAAGCTCTCGACAGATGTCAATCTCGAGTCTGACCTCGACCTCAGTTCACTGGATCGCGTCGAACTCCTCAGCGCGCTGGAAGACCGCTATCAACTTGATCTCAGCGAATCCCGTTTCGCGGCGGCCAACACCGTTGCCGATCTCGAACGCATGCTGAAGGGCGAAGTGCAAGCTCGCGCAGCCTTCACCTATCCGCGATGGGCGCAGCGCTGGCCGGTGACATGGATTCGGTTCATCAGCAACTATCTTTTGCTGCGGCCGGCGGTGTTTCTGCTGGGCAGGCCGAAGGTCGAAGGCCGTGGCAACGTGCAAGATATTCGCGGCCCAGTCCTCGTTATTTGCAACCACATTGATGATGTCGACGTTGGCTTCGTTATCGCAGCACTCCCGCACCACATTGGAAACTACCTGGCGACCGCCGCCGGTGGCGAAGCGCTTCAGGCCTTGCACAGACCTCCGCCCTCTTGGGGATTTCTTCGTCGCATTTACGCACGCCTGCAATGGACGTTTGGCGTCGCACTGCTCAATCTCTTCCCATTGCCGCGCGAGGCCGGTTTTCGCGACAGCTTTACTTTCGCTGGAGAGACAGTCGACCGCGGCTACAGCATTCTCATCTTTCCTGAAGGCTGCCACACCGAGGACGGCAGTCTGCGCCCGTTCCGCGCCGGGACCGGGCTGCTCGCCACTAAGCTCGGCATACCGGTGGTGCCCATGCGCATCGACGGATTGTTCGAATTAAAGCGAGCCGGCAAGAAATTCGCCCGCTACGGTCAGGTGCGGATGCTAATTGGCGAGCCGGTTACTTTCCTGCCAGACGCAAATCCCGAGCAAATTGCCCGGGATTTGCAAACGATAGTTGCAGAGCTATAGCCGGAGCGCCTCATCCAGCTTTTGCGATTCCAGCAACTTTCTGGGCCTTTACGCGGATGAACGCGTAGGGCAACTGTGGCAGTGGGTAAAACTCGGCCGATTGAACATAGAATTCACGCGCCTTGACCGAATCGCCTTTCCCTTCATACGCCTGACCCAAACGAAAAAGGTTACGCGGATTCTGCTGGTTGGCCTGCAGAAGTTCGGCGATGGCGGTGTCGTAATCTTTCTGGGCCAGCGCGATCCGGCCGGCAAGTTCGTGTGCCTGCTTGATCTGCACCGGGTTTCTGGTTGCTTCCGCGCCCTGGCGGAATTCGTCGGCATGAGCTTTTGCTCCGGCGTAGTCTTTTTTCGCGATTGCCAATGCGCTCAGATTGAAGTGATGAAGCAAGGTCGCGTTGTCCTTGATCTCCTGCGACAAACTAGAACCCTGGACCAGTTCTAGCGAGCGCTCGAATTGCGCTTTGGCGTCGTCGTAGCGCGGAATCTCTGCAAGAATATTGCCCTCGGCTTGCAGATCGGCTGCCATCGATGCCGAATCATTCTTCTTTTCCGCGATTGCATATTCTTTGTCGATGTCTTGCAGCGCCTTGGCAAAGTTGCCGCTGTCGGAGTCGACTACCGCCATGCCGAAGAACGCAGTCCGCAGCTGGCCGTCATTTTGGGATCCATCCGCCATGGCCTGCAGTTCGGCCGCAGCCTCTTTCGGTTTACCGGTATACATCAGGTCGGCGGCGACCCCGAAGTGGGATGCGTTGAAGTGCGGATCGATCGACAGCGCCTTGTGGTATTGCGCAATCGATTCTTCAAACCGGCCCATCTTCAGTAACAATTCCGCGTATGAATCGTACGGATTGGGATCGTTGGGGATCAGCTCGATGTATTTCTTGAAGGCCTGCTCGGCGTCACCATAGTCGCCTTGCTGCCGGTAGGCGTATCCGAGCGAATTGTAGACCGGCGTAAAGTTGGGTGCGATCTCGGTGGTCTTTTTGTAATGCTCGATCGCGGGAGTTACGTCCTGCTGGCCGAAATAGCAGTTCGCCAAGGCAAACTGCGCCCGCTCGTCGTTGGGGAAGGCCGCGACTAGCTTCGTCAAATATTCCATCTGATGGACGGCTTCTCCGTTGGTTCCAGCTTGATTTGCCAGGATCAGAAGTTTTTCGCCGTCCGAAGCTTTGTCGGCCAAGGCGACGGCCTTCTTTTCATGTTCGAAGAACTCCGCCGTGGTCGGAGAATTATTGGCTCGCGCCAGTTCTGCCGTGGCGAAATCAGGATCGAGCGCGATCGCTTTGTCAAAATATGGAATGGAATCGTTGCCTTGAAGTCGGTCGGAGAGGTCGAGACCCCGAAGGTAAGCGGCTTTCGCCTCCTCGGATTTGGTTGTGATGGGAACCTTCCCGCTGTCGGCCGAGACGGCAGAGGTGCCGCTGGCACTGGTCTGGTTGCACGCAACCAGCACAGAAACGCTCAACCCCGTGAGCAACGCAACAGAAAAACGGATCAATGAATGGGAACGCATGGCTTTGACCTCCTTCGGATTCGTAGTTGAGCTACGCCCGATTCTGGAAACTTGACCGCTGGCACAGTCAACCTCATGCCGCGTATCTTGCTAGACGCTGTTCGCGGAATTTTGGATAGCAGTTTTCGGACGTGAATCCCCGGGCCATGCTGACAAGACGTTCCAGACAAGGAGTTGTTAAGCGTTGATGTGGGGGACGAGTGGCGAGTTCGGCGACGCTCCGCCGTATACAATGTGTAGACCAAACTGAACAGCCAAATGGGGAAGCCTTTGAACAACAGGAAGGTTGCGGCGAATCCCAATTCATCGAGTGGCGCGGCCGCTTCCGCAGCGGCGCGCCGGGCCAAGATCATTTGCACGATTGGCCCGTCCTGCAACACCGAACCCATGCTGCGCGAACTGATGCGTCTAGGCATGGACGTTGCCCGACTCAATTTTTCCCACGGATCGCACGAGGAACACGCCCGCAACATCGACCGCCTGCGCCGTGCCGCCGCTCGTGAACAACGGACCATTTGCATCCTTCAGGACTTACAAGGTCCCAAGATTCGCACCGGTCGTCTAAAAGATCATCAGCCGGTAACGCTGGAATCGGGCGCGCGGGTCACCATCACTCCGCAGGACGTTGATGGCAACGCGTCCGTCATCTCAACCACGTTCCCCGATCTTGCCCGAGAAGTCGCCCCAGGCGGGCGTATTCTGCTCTCCGACGGTCTCATCGAGTTACGGATTGTCCGGGTGCGTGGCAAGGACATCGAATGCAGCGTGGTTAATGGCGGCGTTCTAGGAGAGCACAAAGGGATTAATCTGCCTGGCACCGCGCTGTCCATCCCCGCGCTGACGAAAAAAGATTTTGCCGACCTGAAATTCGGCCTCAACCACGGCGTCGATATCGTCGCGCTCTCCTTCGTGCGCTCGGCAAAGGATGTGGAGTTGGCGAAGCAGTTCATTGCTCGACATGGCAGCGACGTCCCGGTGATCGCCAAACTTGAAAAGCCGCAAGCGGTTGAGCATCTACAGGAGATTCTCGAAGCCGCCGACGGCGTAATGGTAGCGCGCGGCGACCTGGGCGTCGAAATGCCGCCCGAGCAGGTCCCGGTCATTCAGAAGACCATCATCCGGCGCTCCGCCGATTGGCGTAAGCCGGTGATCACGGCCACGCAGATGCTGGAGTCGATGATCGAGAATCCGCGCCCTACTCGCGCCGAGGCCAGCGATGTGGCCAACGCCGTTTTCGATGGCAGTGACGCCGTCATGCTCTCGGCGGAAACCGCCAGCGGACGTTATCCGCGCGAGGCCGTGACCATGATGGCGAAGATCGTCACTGAGGCTGAACGCAGCTTGCGCGATTTTTCCACGCCGCGTCGCCGCCGTGAGCGCCACGCGCTCACCATTGCCGAGACGATCTGCGAATCGGTCTCCCATGCCGCCGAAGACCTGCATATGGGCGCCATCGCCGTTTTTACAGAGAGTGGCAACACCGCCCGCATGATTTCCAAGTACCGGCCGCGCGCTGTCGTCTACGCCTTCAGCCACGTGGCGACCGTCTGCAACCGCATGAACCTTTACTGGGGAGTTCGTCCCGTGCAGCGCGAGCAGGCCCGGAGCGCCGAGAACATGCTGGCCGCAGCCGAACAGGAGTTATTGCGGCGCGGTGCGATTCGCGCCGGCGACGTGCTGGGCGTCATCGCCGGCACCAGGATGGCCTCCGGCTCCACCAACTTCTTCCGATTGCACACCGTTACCGCCGAAGAGACCCGCCGAAGCCAAAAATCGCGCGCGCGCTTGACGCGCCGGAGACAATAGTCATCGGCATGTCTCAAGAAATTTTTTCCATCGCAATTTACGAACCGCTTCCCGGGATGGAGCGCCAGTCTCTGGAAACGGTGCGTGCTCTTATCCACGCGTTGGCTAAAGGCGGCTACAGCCGCGATATGCTGTTTCGCGACTCCGGACCCAGCGGTGAGTTCGTGTTGCTGCGCTACTGGAAATCGGAAGAGGCGCGTCGCGCTGCGCAAGACGATCCCGAAACCCTACGCTGTTGGTCGAAGTTGTCTCAAGAGATCCGGACGGTGCGCATCTTCGAGTCGCTCGAAGAAGCATTGGGACGAAGCTGATGCCACCGCAAGCTGCTCAGTCTCGCTGTGAGCCTTTCGAGGATTTGTCCGGCGCTCCCGCGGTCCGCGGTTTTCTCCATCACCCGCCAGTTCCCAACGGCGCTGGGCTCGTCCTGACGCATGGCGCTGGAGGAAACTGCGGCGCTCCGCTGTTAATGGCTCTTGCGGAGACATTTGCCAACGCTGGGTATTTCGTTCTGCGCTGTGACTTGGCTTTCCGCCAAAGTCGCCCCTTCGGCCCACCCCGGCCCGGAGATGCGGCCCATAATCGCGAAGGACTCGACCGCGCGGTTACGGCGCTCCGCAAGTTTGCGCCTCGAGTCTTTCTGGGCGGACACTCCTACGGCGGACGTCAATCCACCATGCTCTGCGCCGAGCAACCCGAGTTGGTTGCGGGCCTGCTGCTGCTCTCTTATCCACTTCATCCCCCGCGCAAACCGGAGCAGCTTCGTGTTCAGCATCTACCCAAGCTGCACACGCCCGCATTGTTCGTGCACGGCACCCGCGATCCCTTCGGCTCGATTGAAGAGATGGAGCAGGCATTGGCACTGATTCCCGCCAAGACCACGCTGTTGCAGGTCGAAGGAGAAGGACACGACTTGGGATTCAAAGGGAAATCGCGAGCGGAAGATCTGCCGGGAAAATTGCTGGCCCGGCTTCGCGATTTATTTGGGTAGTGATGCGGCTGGAAGTTGCCGCGGCTAGAGGGATGGGCGGCTACACGGGCGGGGACGCCCGCGCCTACATCGAAAGCTTCTCTAGTTCACCCAGCCCGACTTCGAGCCACCATTTTTCTTGTCGTCGTCTTCCGGTGGGATGTAGTTGCCATGCTTGTCAAAGGTGACTTTGCGGTCGTGTTTGCTCATATAAACCTCAAATTTACGCGCCGCGCGCCGCCGCTTCCATCGATAGTAAGAATTGCGAATATTGAAGTACCGCTCTGAGGTGGCAAAGCCCAAGCCGCGCTTTGGCAAGAACTTGATGTAGAGAAAGCCGAAGAGCAGGCCGCCAAGATGGGCGAAGTTGGCGACCCCGCCCTGCGACGGCTGAAAAGTCGCAATGATGACCAGGAACACCATGATCATCACCATATATTTCGCCTTCATCATGAAGGGCAGCGGGAACATGAAGATCTCGCGATCGCCATAAAGCATGCCAAAGGCGACCAGAATGCCGTAGACGCCGCCCGATGCGCCGATGGTAGGTGTTCCGGGGTGAACTCCGGGGATCGGTGAGTATGCTACGGCAATGGTTACCAGCGCAGCGCCCACCACGCAGAAGAGGTAGTATTCCAAGAATTTTTTCGAACCCCAGTCCAATTCTTCCTGGGCGCCGAACATCCACAGCATGAGCATGTTGATGAGAACATGACCCACCCCGCCGTGCAGAAACGAGTAGGTCACCAGTTGCCAGACCGCGCCATGCATGACCGAGGCAGGAATTAAGGCGCCAAAGATAATGAGGTAGGATGCGATGCCGGGGGCGATGGCACCCAAGGCGACTTGGAGGAAATAAATCGCGACGCACGCGATGACAATCCGCTTCACCCAGTAGGTGAACGGAGGGAAGCTCAGCGAGAGCGTACGTCCGCGGTTCATAAAGGATGGTCCCGCCTGATGCGATGCTAAAGTTAGTATCTAGAGCGAAGCAAGGCAATTTTAGCAGGTTAAATTCCCCTTTCTTCAGGAATCCCCTGTCCGCCAATTGCATCTACAGCCTGCGTGGCCCGTTGGTGGGGTGGGGCCCACTTGACCGGAAACGCAAAGTGAATCTAAATATTACAGGGAGCCTTTCATAAAACGGAGCCGATCATGGTCTATTGTCCAGAGTGCGAGAGTAATCTCGATATCACGGAAGATGAAGTTGACGAGGGTGAAATCGTGTCCTGCGCCGAGTGCGGTACCGATTTCGAAGTGGTCACGGTGAGCCCCATTGAGCTGAAAATCGTCGGGGAAGAAGAGTACGAGGAAGACGACGATGACGAGGAAGAAGCGGAGGACGGTGACTTCTCCTAGTGGTCGCTCGGATGGCCGTGTGTCGCTCACCTTCTTTCCTGCTGCGGCGCGGGTTCTTCTGCCGGGGCTGGCCTTGGCGATTCTTGCATCGTCGCCATCAACCCTTGCCGGCAGCGTCCTTGCCCAAGCGAACATCAGACCCGAAAAACCTTACGCGTTAATATTTGGAACAGTGTGGGGCCCCGACAGCCGCCCCGTCTACGGGATCAAAATCCAGATTCGGCGCTCCAGTGATCGAAAAGGGAAGTGGGAGGTAATTTCCGATCACAGCGGAGAATTCGCGCAACGCGTTCCGGCCGGTAAACAGGATTATGTCGTCTGGGCCGATCTCAAGGGAGTTAAGCTTGCCTCGGGCAAACCCCCGAAAGCCGAAGCAGTGCAGGTACACATCGACAACGATGAGCGGGCCGACATCGGCGTGCATCTAACCGAGTGAACTAGCTGATGGATGGGGAAGACCTATGAGAAAGCACCAATGGTTGGTTCTGGTTGTGCTGCTCGGCGCTCTGGCGGCGACGGCGACGCCGTTCGCGAAAGACAAGCCTGCGGTCGGCCGCCAACTGACTGGGAAAATCCTAGACAAGCACGATAATCCACTGCCCGATGCAGTGGTCTATCTCACCAACACTCGCACTCGCGCGGTCAAGTCCTATATCGTCAGCAACGACGGAGCCTATCGCTTCCCCGAACTTTCCCCCAACATCGACTACGAAGTCTATGCCCAATACAAGGGCCTGAAAAGCGATACCAAGACGGTGAGCCAGTTTGACGACCGGCCGCAAGTTAACATCGTCCTAAGAATCGATGTAAAGTGAGCCGGCAAACTTTCATTCCAAAAAACTAAGGCCGCCCGACTTGCGGGCGGCCTTTTTAAGTTTCCGTGTCCGGTTTAGTTGTTCTCGTTACTGGCGCGCTTCCATGTGATCAGGTCGCCGATGGTCGATCCGCCGCTGCTTGCGCTCGAAACCGGTTGCTTATAAGCCTCCACTTCGGAGCGCGACGCTTCTTCACCGACCGCCTTGATGCTGAGACCAACCTTCTTTTCTTCCGGATTCATCTTGATAATTTTGTAGTCGTGCTCCTGTCCAGCTTCCAGAGTGATCTGCTGGCCATTGGCATCGACTGCCTCGGAGTTGTGACAAAGTCCTTCAATGCCGTCGGCAATTTCAATGAAAGCGCCGAAACTGGCTACTCGCAGGACCTTGCCATGCAGCACATCGCCGATGTGATGTGTCTGGAAGAAACTCTCCCAAACATCCGGCTGAAGCTGCTTTACGCCCAGCGATAGACGCCGCTTGTCCGGCTCAATCGCCAGCACGATGGCCTTCACGCGATCGCCCTTCTTCAGAACTTCCGAAGGATGCTTCACACGCTTGGTCCAGCTGAGATTGCTGACGTGCACCAGACCATCGATGCCGTCCTCGATCTCGATGAAGGCACCGAACTCGGTGAGATTTCGCACACGGCCTTCTACCGTCGAGCCTACCGGATACTTGTCATGCAGCGCGTCCCAGGGATTGCTGGCCAGTTGCCGCATTCCGAGCGAAATACGCCGCTCCTGCGGATTAACGTTTAGCACTACACAATCGACCGTGTCGCCAACGTTCACCAGTTTTGAGGGATGCTTCATGCGCTTCGACCAGGTCATCTCGCTGACGTGGACGAGCCCTTCGATCCCCTGCTCAAGCTCTACGAATGCGCCGTAGTCGGTCACGCTAATCACCCGGCCACCGACGTGCGCGCCCACGGGATAACGGTGCTCCGCGTCAAGCCACGGATCCGGCGTAAGCTGTTTGAAGCCCAGCGAAACCCGCTGCTTGTCTTTGTCGAACTTGAGCACCTTGACCTGGATCTGGTCACCGACATTGACCAAGTCCCGAGGATGCGTAAGCCGTCCCCACGACATGTCAGTAATGTGCAGAAGCCCATCGATACCGCCCAGATCGACGAAAGCGCCGTATTCGGTCAGGTTCTTGACCACCCCGGTCAGGACTGCCCCTTCTTCGAGGTGCTCCAGTGTCTTGCTGCGCTTTTCGCTCTGCTCGTCTTCCAGAATCTGCTTGCGTGAGACCACGATGTTGCCGCGCTTCTTGTTGAGCTTGATGATCGCGACTTCAATCGTCTGGCCTTTGGACGCGTCCAGATTGCGGGTCGGCCGCAGGTCAGCCTGCGAACCCGGCAGAAACGCGCGCGCGCCCATAATGTCGACGGTCAGGCCGCCTTTGATGCGCTCGATGACGATTGCCTGGATTGGGCGCTTCTCATTGTGGGCCTTCTCGATTTCATCCCAGGCGCGCAGCCGTTGCGCCTTCTGGTGCGAGAGATTGATGTAACCTTCCTCGGCCGGGCCCTTTTCCCGCATGACGTCGATCTCGTCACCCGGCTTGAAGCGGGGATTGCCTTCGTGGTCCAGAACTTCGGAGAGCGGAAGCATGCCCTCGGACTTGGCCCCAATGTCGACCACAACGTGCGTCCCGGTAAGCTTCAGGACAGTGCCTTTAATTACGTTGTCCTCGCTCTTGGCTTCTTCGGTCTCGGTGGTGAAGCTCTCAAGCGCGGTAGCGAAATCGTCGGGACCGGAAGCGGCTGGCTTCTCGTCCTGGATATTCGCCTGCGCGGCGGCTTCATGGTTGGCGGATTCGGAGTTGGAAGCTTCCGGGAAATCGGCGCGCTCCTGCAATGCGGAGGTCGTCGAACTCAGGTTATTGGTGGTGTTGTCGTCGAACAAGGTCATGGCCTCTCTGGTGTGCTCACGATCGAAGCGGGGGCTCATTAGCAGACTGCTGGTTTGAGACTTCGTTTGCGTTGAGCTCGTCCTGGCGAACGGGCCTATACAATGCCAGCGGTCGGACGTTTCTAAACAGCTAACCCGCGTCCTAAGGGAACTCTTCGACTATAACAACCGCTTCGGAACAGTGTCAAACCCAGGGAAGACTTTTCTTTTCCTGAAGATGAATACCGGGTTACAGACAATCTCCCGATTGAGCAAATACGCCCAAAAACACCAAAATCTGGCTCCAGGTTTTGGAAATGAGCTCCATCTGCTAGGCTCCTTTTCCATGGACTATCTATGGACCCCCTGGCGATATGCCTACGTTTCCACTGCGGAAAAGATCTCCGGATGTATCTTCTGCGAACTTCTAAAACTCGGCGATGATGCCCGCGTTTTCATTGTTTACCGCGGAAAGACCTGCTTCGTCATTCTCAATTCTTTTCCCTATACCTCCGGCCACGTCATGATTGTCCCCTATCAGCATTTGGATGAGTTGCAAAAGTTACCGGTCGAAGCGGCGCACGAAATGATCGAATTGTCGCAAAGGCTCGAAGGCGTGCTGCGCCAGCTGTATTCGCCCGACGGAGTTAACCTGGGAATGAATATTGGGCAGGCGGCCGGAGCGGGTATCGCCAGCCACATCCACATGCACGTGCTGCCGCGATGGGTGGCCGACTCAAATTTTATGACGGTCGTGGGCGAGACGCGGGTATTGCCTGAAACTCTGGAGAACACCTACGTACGCATTAAGGGAGCTCTGCAATCGGCAGCGACATCCTGAATAAGACTAAATCCAGTCCCACTCAGGATGACGCCACCACGCACAGTCGCCAATCGCCGCCTGTTTCCAAACCGCGATGCTCCCAGGCGCCTATGCCGGACCTTACCGGTGCCTGCGAAATAAAATAAGACAAGATCCCGAGCGCGGTTGTCATTTTGATGTAAAGAATTGTCTTTTTTGCGGCGGAACAATCTGTCGAGCAGCTACTATCGTCCGTCGTAAACGCCTCGTCAGGCCGCACACTCTGCCTCAAAACCCGCGCTACACGGGCTTTGCCAGCTTTTCCATTTCGTCTTCATCAATCACCTTAACCCCCAACTCTTTCGCCTTTTCGAGTTTCGACCCCGCATCTTCTCCGGCAACAACGTAGTCTGTTTTTTTGCTGACCGAACCTGAAACGCGTCCACCGGAATCTTCGATCATCTTCTTGGCGGCGTCGCGGGAGTAGCGGCTGAGCGTTCCCGTGAGCACAAAGGTTTTTCCCGCGAGTTGACTCCCGCGCTCTTTCTTTTTCCCGGAGAAGGTGAGCCCAGCTTCTGCCAGCCGCTTGACCAGTTTGCGATTTGCCGGCTCGCGAAAAAATTCTACGATGCTGTTCGCAATCCGCGGTCCCACTTCGTTCACTGCCTGTAGTTCTTCTTCGCCGGCATTCATCAGTGCATCCATCGAGCCAAAATGCTCAGCTAGGAATTGTGCAGTGCGCTCGCCCACGAACCGCATTCCGAGTCCGTAGATCACGCGTTCCAGGGGGAGCTTCTTGGAAGCTTCAATTTCCTTCAAAATATTTTCAGCCGACTTGTCTCCCATCCGTTCGAGCGATAGCAGGTCCGCCTTCGTCAGCTGATAAATATCGGCAACGTTTTTTACCAGCCCGCGCTGGGTGAGTTGATTCACCAGCGCATCGCCCATGCCGTCGATGTTCATGACTCCGCGAGAGGCGAAGTGCAAAATAGTTTCGCGCAACTTCGCCGGACAATTCGCATTCACGCAGCGATAATCGACTTCACCCTCAGTTCGGACCACGTGGGTGCCGCACTCCGGGCACTTCTCTGGCATGTGAAATATCTTGTGACCGCGCGGATGGTCCTTGTCCTCCACCACGCGAACCACTTTGGGGATGACATCGCCGCCACGCTCCACTTCGACCCAATCGCCAATCTTTACTCCGAGCCGCTCGATCTCATCCATGTTATGGAGAGTGGCCCGGCTCACCGTGGTGCCGCCGATGAAAACCGGCTGTAATGCCGCCACCGGCGTCAACTTCCCCGTCCGCCCGACCTGCACCAGAATGTCCTCAATCTTGGTGATTCCCGACCGCGCCGCATATTTGTAGGCAATGGCCCAGCGCGGCGCCTTGCCGGTGTAGCCCAATTCATCCTGCAAAGGCGTGCGATCGACCTTCACCACAATGCCGTCGATTTCGTAGGGCAACTTTTCGCGCCGCGTTTCTTCGTCAGTAATGAAGTCCCACACTTCGTTAAAATTCTTGGCGAGTTTTCGTGCGGAATTCACTTTGAATCCGGCAGTTGCCAGCGCATCCAAAGCGCGCCAGTGCCGGTCAAAATATGTGCGCCCATTTTCCAGCAGCATGTAGGCAAAGTAGTCCATGCGCCGCTGGGCGGTAATACTGGGATCAAGTTGCCGAATGGTCCCCGCCGTCGCATTCCGCGGATTCGCAAATACCGGCAGTCCCTTCTGCTCGCGATCGTCGTTCATCTTCTTGAAGCCGGCGAGTGGCATCAGCATTTCCCCACGTACTTCAAACGTGGCAGGAATGCCCGCTTTCTTCAGCTTCTCCTTCGGAATCGACAACGGGATCGACCGCACCGTGCGCACATTCGAAGTGACGTCTTCGCCGGTTGAGCCGTCGCCACGGGTGATGCCGCGTACCAGGTTGCCATCCTCATAACGCAATGCTAGCGACATACCGTCCAGCTTGAGTTCGCAGACATACTCGACCTCATCGCGTCCGGTCAATTCATGGACCCGCCGCTCCCAGTTACGCAACTCTTCGGCGTTGTAGGTATTGTCGAGCGACAACATCGGTGAGGAATGCGGTACCTTCTGAAATCCCTCGCGCGGTTTACCACCTACGCGCTGGGTCGGCGAATCGGACGTAATCAGCGTGGGATGCTCGGCCTCCAGCTTCTTCAGTTGCTTCATTAACCGATCGAATTGCGCATCGGTGATTTCGGGATCGTCGAGGCCGTAGTAGCGATATTCGTGGTGACGAATCTGTTCGCGCAGGGCTTCGATGCGCTTTTCGATGACATTGGCTGCGTTCGTCATTCCCAGAATTATAGTGTCAAGGAATCATTGATGTTGGTGCGTCGGAGGCTGCTGGTCAATTCGGAGTTCGGGTAGTTCGTCACAGAAACCTCTGCCACGGGGAAGATATAATCCGCAGCATTCGGCAGGAGGACTGTATGCCGCCATCTTCACCGGCGTTTCGGACCCCATGTGCGCTAGCCCCATCTCTCCACCATCAGCTCAACCTCTATGCACTCGCAGCGGGTGCCACCGGGGTAAGCGTGCTCGCGTTAACGCAACCCGCTGAGGGCAGGGTCGTCTACACCAAAGCGCATACCGTCATTCAGCGCGGCGAAAGCTTCAAGCTCGACCTGAACCACGACAAGATAGTCGATTTCACCGTCGCCAACTTCATGTCCTGCACTGCTCTCATCTGCGGCTATTTTCTTCAAGTCCAACCGACACGCGGAAATAGCGAAATTGGCTACGTCCAAAGATTTTTCACCTACGCTTCGGCCCTGAGGCAAGGATTCCGCATCGACCCCGACCGCGACTTCAAGACCTTGTCAGCCGACATGGTCATTCAGATGAGCCAGCTCACTGCCGGACCGTGGGTCGACGTGAGCGATCGTTATCTTGGGCTGAAGGTTCAAATCGACGGCGAACCGCACTATGGATGGGCCCGGCTGTCGGTTCGCGTCAAAGGCTCCAAGATCTCGGCCACCCTGACCGGATACGCATACGAAACCATAGCCAGCAAGCCAATCGACGCCGGCAAAACCAAAGATTCAGTCAGTGTCCCAGATCTCCTTGCACCCACGGGCGGGCTAGGCGCGCTAGCGTTAGGAAGGTAGCGTGCGAATGGACAAAGACCATCCGCCCCATGTTCGCGCCCTCTTTCGGCAGCCGGTCGAGCTAACACTGAATCAATAATGAAGAACTTCGGCTGTCGCCAGTTCAAACCGAAGCAGGATGCGCTATGCTATCGGCCTACTCAGGAGGCGATTGTGCCCAAAGCCGCTGCGCCATTCTCATTGTCCGAAGCATTGCTCACAGCATTCGACGCCAACGAGCGCATCAATCAATATCTGTTGGAGAATCTTCCCGCTGACGCCTGGCGCGCCGAGCCGCCGAGTAACAAAGGCCGTGAGATCGCAGCCATCGTCGCTCACATGCACAACGTGCGCGTGATGTGGCTCAAAGCCGCAGCCCAAGGCAGCGAAATCCCCGAACAACTGGATCGCCTAAAGGTCACGATTCCGCAAGCCTCCAAAGGGCTTGAGCAGAGCCGCAAGGCTCTGAGCGCAGTCTTACGAGCGGCGCTCGAAAGTAACGGCCAGGTCAAGGGTTTCAAGCCCGACGTTGCCGGGTTCTTCGGCTACTTGATCGCTCACGACGCTCACCATCGCGGCCAGATCTGCATGTTGGCACGCCAGGCCGGACATCCCCTGCCGCAAAAAGCCATGTTCGGGATGTGGGAGTGGGGCAGCCGGGGCAAGCAGTGACCAGCCGGCGCTCATCGCGGCCCTTGATCCGGCCGTCGACGCTCGCTAAATGCGTACGCCGTGGCCTGTCGCTTCGGGCGTTCCAGTACAATCCATCTGATTTCCATGCGCAAGGCGATTTTGTTGTACAACCCATTTTCCGGGAGAAGGCGAAACCGTCGCCTAGCCGACGTGAAGACCGCCCTGACCACGCTTCGGGCGGCAGGAATCGATGCCAGCGCCGCGCCCACCGCCGGAGCCGGACGCGCCCCTGAACAAGTCCGCGAGGCGATTGCCCAAGGGTGTGACACGGTGTTTGCCTGCGGTGGCGACGGCACCATCCACGATGTATTGCAGGGCCTGGTTGGAACCGAAACGGCACTAGGGATCATTCCCCTGGGCACGGCGAATTCACTTGCCTGCGACCTGGGACTGCCAACCCCAGCGGCGCAAGCGGCCACGGCCGCCGTGAACGCGCAGCGGCGCAGCTTCGCGGTCGGCCGGGTCGAGTATCGGGATTTCTCCGGCAACCCCGCAACCCGCTATTTTGTGTTTATCGTAGGAGTCGGCGTTGATGCGGAATTGTTCTACAAGCTGAACGCTTCCATGAAACGCACCTTCGGCATGGCCGCATACTGCGCCAAGGCAACCTGGCTCTGGATGGCACATCCCCTCGGACCCTTCGCCGTCGAAATCGCCGAAACTGGTCGCGTGCGCAAAGAGCAAGTCTCGCAACTTCTGGCCGTGCGTATCCATGACTTTGGAGGCGCCTTGCGCGAACTCGCACCCGGTGCGGCTCTCGACCGCAACGACTTCCGCGCCGTCCTGTTCCACACTCGCAGTCGCTGGGTCTATTTGCGCTACATTCTGCGTGGACTTTTCCGCACGGCCTGGAACCACCCCGGAATTGAACTGGTGAACAGTACAGCCGCCTCGTGTTTCGCTCTGGACCAACCGGCCGCGGCGGTGCCAACCAGAGTATTCGTCGAAGCCGACGGCGAACTTCTCGGTACCCTCCCGGTAAAAATCAGCATGGCAAAGGAAAAGCTCATCATCCTGGTCCCCGCCGGCTCCCGCTACGCGTCAAAGTGACTAGGCCGACCATCCGACATTCCGAATCGAGTTCCGGCTTCGCACGTCCAACTCACGGCGGCGGTTGAAAGGCGAACGCTGCATCGACCGCTGGGGACTTTACATCTAACGCACTTTATCGCGGGTCACGATAAACTCATTTCACCTTGGAACCCGTCACCCATTTCCTGACAGGCGCCTGCCTTGGCCGCGCCGGACTGAATCGTAAGACGGCGCTGGCCACTGCGACCGTCACCCTGGCCGCCGAAGCGCCTGACCTCGACGTCCTCGGCAGATTCCACGGGCCGGTCTTCGGATTCGCCCATCATCGCGGCTTCACCCACTCTTTTCTCGGATTGTTTCTGACCTCCGCGTTGGTTGTCGGCTTTATTTATCTGATTTGGCGAATGCGCGGACGCAAGACCCACAATCCCAACCTGCCGCCGCGCTGGGGACTGCTCTTCCTCTTCGCCTATATCGCCGGCCTCACACATATTTTGCTCGACTTCACCAACAACTACGGAGTCCGGCCCTTCTGGCCGTTTTCCGAAAAATGGTACTCGTGGGACATTGTCTTTATCGCCGATCCCGTCCTTCTGCTTCTCTTGGCGGGTGGGCTGGTCGTGCCGTCGCTATTCGCCCTGGTCGATAGCGACATCGGAGTGCGCCGTAAATTTCCGCCGGGCCGCTGGGGCGCAACCTTCGTTCTCGTCCTGATCGTGGCTTATTGGGGCGTGCGCGACTTCGAACATCGCCACGCCGTCAATGCGCTCGAAGCCCGCACTTACGAAGATGCCAATCCGCTGCGCGCTTCCGCCTACCCCATCTGGTGGACACCCTTTCAATGGGTCGGCGTAATCGAAACCCCCGCGCTCTACGCCACCATGCGCGTGGACGCGTCGGATTCCGACGTCGATCCCGACGGGCAGATGCAAATCCACTACAAGCCGGAAGAAACTCCAGTGACCCTCGCGGCCAAGCGCTCATACCTCGGCCGCGTCTATCTAGACTGGGCGAAATACCCCATCACCGAGACCGAGCCGCTCGACTCCGGCGGCTACATCGTCAGGTTCAGGGACGAGCGTTTCGACTATCCCGGACGCATCGGCCGCAATGTGCTCTCCGCTCAAGTCGAGTTAGACAAGGATCTGCACGTGGTCGCCGAGCAGTTCGGAAACAGCCGTCAGACCGCGCCCGACTAGCCTAGAAGTTGCCCGGCGACACCCTCTCGCTTGCCTCGCATTGGCCCCCTGCTTATACTTCTAGGTTTGCGCCCTTCCGGAAAAGTCTGTCCGGCATCGGCTCGCATTCCAGTTGCTATACAGCACTTATCGGAGATCGCCATGACCACGACCGCCAATCCCGTTTCTTTCGAGCACGAACTGAATCCCATGGAGGCGCAAGCCACGCGCTTCGACTTCGCCGCCCACAAGCTCAACCTCGATGAGGGAATCTGGAAGGTCCTGCGTTATCCCACTCGCGAGCTCATCGTCCATATTCCGGTCGCTATGGATAACGGGCACCTCGAAGTCTTTACCGGCTTCCGCGTTCAGCATTCCATTGCTCGCGGCCCCTCCAAAGGCGGAATTCGCTATGCGCCGGATGTCACGCTCGACGAAGTCCGCGCCCTCGCCGCCTGGATGACATGGAAGTGCGCCGTGGTAAACATTCCCTTTGGCGGTGCCAAAGGCGGCGTAATCTGTGACCCCCACAAAATGTCGATGGGCGAACTGGAGCGCATGACGCGCCGCTACACGGCCGAGCTCTTTGAATTCATCGGCCCTGAAAAAGACGTTCCCGCGCCTGACGTCAACACCAACGAACAGACCATGGCTTGGATCATGGATACCTATTCCATGCACATGCGCCAGACCGTCACCGCCGTCGTCACCGGCAAACCCATCAACATCGGCGGATCGCGCGGACGCCGCGAGGCCACTGGCCGCGGCATTATGATTGTTTGCGATGAGGCCATTAAAAAGCTCGGACTGCAACCTCAAACCACCCGCGTGATCGTGCAAGGCTTCGGCAACGTCGGCTCAAATGCCGCGCGCCTTATGTCCGCGGTCGGCTACAAAGTCATCGGAATCCTCGAAGTCGATGGCGGGCTCTACAATCGCAACGGAATTGACGTGGAGAAACTTTGGGAGCATCGCCAGAAAAGCGGCACCATCCAGGGATTCGCGGAAGCTGAGAAAGTCGATCCCGCGGAGCTGCTGTTGACCGAATGTGAAATCCTGATTCCCGCCGCCACTGAAAATCAGATCACCAGCCGCAATGCCGATCGCGTAAAGTGCAAAATCCTCGCCGAAGGCGCCAACGGTCCAACCACCGCCGCTGCCGATGAGATCCTCGCTGACAAGGGCGTATTCGTCATCCCCGACATTCTTTGCAACGCCGGCGGCGTCACCACTTCCTACTTCGAATGGGTCCAGGACCGCCAAGGTTACTTCTGGAAAGAGTCGGTGGTCAACGAACAGCTTGAAACCATTATGGTGGCCGCGTTCGACGACGTGGTTCGCTACTCTGAGACCCACCACGTCAACAATCGCATCGCCGCCTACATGCTGGCCATCGACCGCGTAGCGTACACCATCCGTCAGCGCGGGATCTACGCGTAGGAGATCTAGGATTAGCTTTGCTCTTTGTCATTCCGAGCAAAGCGAGGAATCTGCTGTTGTTTTTCGCGCGAACTCAGGACGCAGAAAAATGTTATGCGCGTGAAGGCGACGAGTCGACTGCTGGTGCTGTGCATGCTGCTTGCGGCGATGGCGAGTTCCGCCTCGGCCAACCCGCAAGCCAGTTCCCCCCAATCGTCCTCGGCAAGCGCCGCGCCTGCGGCCAAGCCTT
Source organism: Terriglobales bacterium (assembly GCA_963700175.1). Taxonomy (GTDB): domain Bacteria; phylum Acidobacteriota; class Terriglobia; order Terriglobales; family Acidobacteriaceae; genus DASVWZ01. The sequence continues at coordinate 175,267 of CAVOWN010000015.1, read as the reverse complement.
CTCCATCCACCGCCGCCGCGGTTTCCGCATCCGACATCGCCGACGCCAAAGCCAATCACAAAGTCTGGGTGAACCTCGATACTGGCATTTACCACAAGGGTGGACGCTGGTACGGCAAGACGAAAAACGGCAAGTTCATGACCGAGGACGACGCCAACAAAGCCGGCTACAAAGCGGCCAAGCGTGACTAAGCGTTAATCGACACTTTGACGGCCATAACGCTCATTGACTCCGAAAAAATTGCGGATACACAGCGCGCTTGCGAGAACGCCCCTGCTTTCGACAATTTGAGCCAGTCCTCAGGGTTTTTACAACGGTTTTACACTCTCATGACAACTGGCAGATCTTCCTTAGTTATCTTTTGGGGAGCGAAGGAAAGCTTCGACCCTCATCCCGAGGCAGCAAAATGACTAGACATATCAGATCCATCGCAAGAGTCTTTGTGGTCGCAGCCATCGCCTTCACGACTAGCGCCGCCATGGCGCAGAGCTACACTGGAAACTGGCCGATCACAGTCAGCAAGTCGCACTACGGCAACGGCAGGTACTGCGTGGCTTTGACCGACAATGGCAGCCAAGGCTTCCGGCATAGCGGATATGCCTCTCTGGTCCCCACGAACGGTTACGCGGGTTGGTTCACGGTCATCCACGGAATCGTCACAGTGACGATCCCCGGACCATACAACGGCGAGCTTGAGTTCCAGGTGTTTGTGGCTCACGCCAGCGGCGGCCGCATCGGCAAGGGTGGCTACGTTCTGGCAGGCGGGCCTGACGACTCTGGCGTAGCGGCGTTCGGCGCGAAAAACGGCTGCTGAAATCGGTTACAAGAAACGGCAGCTCCGGCCCGCGCGGCGGCGTGAAGCCATATCTTTTACCTCAACACCGGCTGCGGTCCAATTGGCGATAAATCTCCGTTACCGTCATCAACGGGTTTGAGGCAAGTCACGCTAAACGCGAGCGCTATCGCACCGCGTTGCCTCTTTGAGCTAGCAGCTTCAGCTCCTGCCCTCAATTTGAGGCGTCTGTTCTGACGCTTTTCTTCCTTCATTGCTTTCCCCGCATCCAGTGGAGGATAATCTGAGTTGTTCGGTGTGTTCTGGTCGACCGGTCCGGTGAATCTTCCCAACTCCATTACGTTGACCCGCATTTGCAGCATTCCGCTGCTGATCTGGATCCTTTCGACCAGCCGCTTTCCCAGCGCCGACGGAACCCGTGAGCTCGCGGCCGCCGCGCTGTTTATCGCCGCTTCCATCACCGACGGAATCGACGGCTATCTGGCCCGCAAGCGCGGGCAAATCACCACCATGGGCGTGCTGCTTGATCCCCTCGCCGACAAGCTGCTGATCGCTGCCGCCTTCATCAGTCTGGTCAAGTTCAATCCCGGCCTTGTCCCGCCGTGGATCGCCGTCGTCATCATTGGGCGCGAATTTCTGGTGAGCGGCCTGCGGTCGATTGCAGCCTCCGAAGGCTTCGCCATTGAAGCGAGCGACCTCGGCAAGTTCAAAATGGTGGTACAGATTTTTTCCGTGGTCGCCGTCATCCTCGACCATCGCTGGCAAGCCTGGCCCATCTACGGTCCGTACATTTTTCCCGTGCACTGGATTGCCAGCTTCGCCATATGGTTCATGGTGCTGCTCTCGCTGGTTTCCGCCGGAGATTACTTTGTCGCTTTCTGGTCGAAGATCGACCGCCAGGTCGTGAAGCGTCGCCGCCGCGCGTTCGTTCTCAGCCGCAGGAGAAAACGCGATGTCCCCGCAACCTGACCTGCCGCATTCCACCGCAACTCTGCAATCTGCCCCTGCCGAAAAGAATGAGTTCTCCGCCGCAGAACGCCGCGCCTTGCTGGAGATCGCACACCGCGCCATCGCGGCCAAGATTAAACGCGAGAAGTTCGACCTCGCGGCGCCTTCGCCGCATCTCGCCGAACCGCGCGGCGCGTTTACCACCATCTATCTTCGAGGCATGTTACGGGGATGCGTTGGCTATGTCTTCGCCGCCGAACCTCTCTATCGTACGGTCGCTGATACCGCCTGCGCCGCAGCCTTCGACGATTCGCGATTTCAGCCCGTCTCGCCTGAAGAAGCTCCGGAGTTGCAAGTCCACCTTAGCGTTCTCTCCTCGCTGCAACGGATCGAGGCCTCTGAGGTCGAGGTCGGACGCCACGGCCTTCTGATTAGCCTGCACGGACAGCGGGGCCTGCTGCTGCCCCAAGTTCCCATCGAGCACAATTGGGACCGTGTAACTTTCCTGGCCGAAACCTGCCGCAAAGCCGGACTCCCGGCCAATGCCTGGCAAAAAGGCGCTACCATCGAAGCCTTCACCGCGGAGGTCTTCGGCGATAACGACGGATCCTCGTAGCGACAGGGCCTCTGGGCGGGGCTAAAGAAAATGAGGCGGCACGAAAAAAGCTCGGCGCACAAACTTAATTCGCGCAATCACTCTCGGCCTGGCTCTCGTAGGGACCAATAATAAAAAAGCGCGGCCCGAAGACCGCGCGAAGTTGGGACCCAACGAACTAACGCTTTGTTTTCGGCTGATAGCTAAGGTTCAAGCAGGACCGGATTCAGCCCGACCACAAAGGGCACGGTGTAAACATCGCGCTTCGTTCCGCTCAGGTCGACCCAGTGCTGGTATTGCGCAGCCGGGGAATACGGCGTGGTCCCGCACACGTAGGGATTGACAAAATTCGCGGCGCAGTAGTTCGTCTGTTTTTCGGCCGCCGCGCTGTTGGTGGTGTCCCAGACCATGCGGTACTGCGTGCCACTGACGGTGAAATCGCAGTACCAGATGCTCGCATCCGGGTTATTCGGGTTGACGGCATTGCAGAATGGATTGGTTCCAGTGGAATCCGGCTGGGCGTTGGTCAGCCAGCCGGGCGCGCCGTTTGGACCTCCGACGGCCACGTTCCACATGCTTGCGGTGGGCTCGATTAAACCGGCCCCGCCGCTTCCGCTTCCGTCATTGCACGAGCCGTGCGCAGTTTTGCCCGGGCAGTATATAGCGCCGGTCTCTGCCTTGCCGTAGTTGCCGCTTGGCACGTTGGTATCGTAGTCATAGCCATACCAAAAGAGCTGTTGGCACACCGTTGTTGGGGCGTTCCACGAGCATGGCGTACAGTTCGTCCCCGGCGCACATTGCGGGATCGTGTTCTGCCACTCGATGGCAAAGTAGCGGGGGACAAGCCCGCCTTTCACGTAGCGGTCCTGCCACAACTGACCCCCTTGGTAAATGTTGCCCCAACTCCCCTCTCCGATCCACATGGGCTTGCCCTGCTCATTGCTTTGCAGCTTGCCGCGCAGGCCCGAAGCCGAGTGGTCCTCTGGGTTGCTCTGCAGGAAGTAGTCGTGGAAGTCAATGACGTCCACGGATTGCGAGGCGTGGGCCCAGCCATTTGAGTTGACGCACTGACTCTTATACCAAGCCCCGCAGGCAGCCTGATTGCAATACAGGTAGCACTGCAACGCGTTGGTCGCCTTGGGAGAGGTGACGGAAGGCTGTACGATCTCTGCCGTGTTGTCAATGCCGACGATCCAGCCCGATCCGAGCTGGTTACAAGGAGTGTGGGCTCCGTTAGTGGGATAGTTATCAACGTAGCCCGTACCATTAATAATGCAGCGGGCGTCCTCGGTCATACGAACCAACTGATCGGGTGTGGGGCAGGGAGCAAACCCAAGAACCTGGCACCCGTAGGTCGGATCCGTAGAGGCATACCATGAGACCTTCGTGTTTGGACTGTTGGGATCAAGCAGACTGTAATTGGTGTTGTTGCGATCGAACTCATTCCAGATTTCCCAATACTTCACGTGGGCGCAATTCGTGCCGCACCACGTCTGGTGGTAGTTGTTCACGTAAGTCGCGATAGCGGTTACCCAGTTCCGCCAGATCAGGTCGTCGCCCGTGCCATCTGGATTCAGGTGGCACGTGCCATTCTGACATTCGCTGCCAAACCCGGTCGGCGCGTAGCAAGCGCCGCCGTACTTGTTAGTCTGATCGTTGGGGTCGAAGTAATTGCAATTCGGATCCGTCTGCTGATTCGTATTTTGATCCGCCCATTTCGGCGTTCTCGACAACGTGATCGTCACGTTGCTGACGCCGGCGGAGTTCAAGTCCAGTAGTTCTGTCTGTAGCGGTTGAAAGTTAGCGCTACTGCCAAAGCAGGTGTCGCTTGGGAGATCCGTGGCAGCCTCACAGGTCTCGACATCGGGCCAGGAGACGTGGTACACATCCCAGTTTCTAAACTCTCCGTAGCCGACTTGCACGGGATAGCTGGTTTCATTCTGTGTGATGGTGGGATTGTTGACGTGGATGCCAAAGAAGGTGCTAGGAATCGCTTGCTGCTGGCTTTGAGCAAGCACATACCCACAGCTACAGAAAACTGTGAGCAGGACGAGGGACACTACCCCCCCCTGAGTTTCTTCATACATTCTCCTGAAATGCTGATTTAGGGCTGAACGCTGGCCCCCTCGATGTAGACTTCCTAAGCGCTCGGCTTCCGTACATTCTACAGAGAAATCAGCAACCTGAAACGCCAAGATATCCACAGCCTGCGGTAGCACAGCGAGCCAGGAATTTTGCGGCAACAGAAGAGCGCTAGGGCGTGACCTCAAAGACAACGCCGCAACCGTTGTACCCCGTGCAGGGTTCCCCAGCATAGCCACCTTGCAAAGTTACGCCGTATAGGCGGCCTCTAGGGTCTCGAGACAAATCCCCATTCGGCAAGGCCCCATCTCTTCCCTGCCCGAAGGAGTGCAGCACGGTTTCCTTCCACTTGCCGCTCGCTTGCGGGCTTAGCCTAAAGGCCACCCCGCAACCGACGGTTCCGCCGCTAGGACAGATGTATTTCCCGCCCTCAGCCGTAGCACCGTACAGATTGCCCGTATTATCTAAGAGCAGCCCGGACGAAACGTACCCGCCTCCCACCCTCGCACGATCGAAAGTGCGCAGTATGGTCTCTTTCCACTTGCCGCCTCCGGCTGGTGCGAGCTTAAAGGCCGTACCCCACCCTTGCTCACCAACCGTGCCGCCGAACGGTGTAGCGCCAAACAAGTCACCCAACGTATCAAAGGTCACCCCATATATCGGCTCGTACCCGTCCCGAGTGCCAAAGTTATTAAATGAGTGCAGTACCTCTTCGCTCCACTGGCCGTTTTCCCCAGAGGCCAGCCTGAAGACCGTGCCTGATTTGTTGGCGCCGCCGTACTGCGTCGTTCCACACAAGTCACCGGACGAGTCGAAGATCACAGGGGCCATAGGTCCCACGCCGTCTTTCCCATCAAATGCGTAAACTATGGTCTCGGTCCAAGTGCCTTTCCCGTAGGGGCTGAGCTCGAACACCACTCCGCAACCGCCCTCGTCAGCACAGGCAGACAGATTGCCCCCGCCGGAGGTCGTCCCATACAAGTTGCCCAGCATGTCGAAAATCATCCCGGCATAGGGCTGCAGCCCGTCGCCCTGCTGCTGAAAAAAGTAGTGCAGTATCGTGTAGGTCCACTTGCCCCCTGTCCCCCGCTCCAGTTCGAAAGCCACGCCGCAACCCAGGCCGGAGCATCCATTCGGTCCGCCATACACAGTTGTCCCATACAAGTTTCCTGCCTTGTCAGCGACCAGGCTGCCATTGGGAAACCAACCGTCGCTGCCGGCGAAGTCGTGCAGCACTGTCTCATGCCACTTGCCGTCCTCTCCACGCGCCAACCGGAAGACTACGCCGCAGCCTTGGCCGAGGCAACTGTTCGTCCCGCCCCACCAGGCTGTTCCATATAGGGTGCCATCCGGGCCAAGAACCACGCTGCTCGGGGCCCTTCCGTCCTGCCCGTGGAAGGCGTACAGCACCTTCTCAGAGCTAGCCTCAGCCATCCCGGACAGCGCGGCTATCAGCGCAAAGGCGGCGAACAGTGCACGCATCGCCCTGTTTCTTGCAGACTGTAGGATCATCTCGTTACTCCTTTACGTGGTTTACCCTCTCGCAGGCGGGGAATGCGGCGAGGCGCTCAGGCTGTGATTATCCTTCGCACGCCGCGGCCGGTCAAGATGCAAAGGATTGCATGTATGTAGTAAAAAGAGCCCACAGTAAAACAGTCAGTTTCAAGCAATAACCATGGGATGTCGCGATTTCTCTCAGCGGCCCCTGGGAGGGTCGCCAAGAGCGGGGCGAGTCCCTGGGTTTAACCCTGTTCGCCTGGATTCCGGGCCTTCCGCGGTAGTGGCTGAGTTTATAACTTCAAATTCAGATTCCGCCATTTATCGCTGGTTCAAAATTCTAGGCCCCACGCCGGAACTCGTGTACACTGGTCGTCGTTGTTTTGCAGTCGAAAAGTTGCCACTCCCCTGCCACACTTGCTCCCGCGAGGCCCGGAATTGCTGGAGGGACACTCTTGGATGCAAGCGCTGTGCCCGTACACATTCAGTCAAGGAGCTTTCTCATGAAATGTTGTCGCACGCTTTCCATGTTCGCCGCCGGAGTCGCACTGACTTTCGGCGCATTCGCCTCCCTGGGTTCCGCTCAAACCGGGACTAACGCATTTTTTAACGGCCGTAAAATCGTCATTCCGCAATCGAGCATCCCGCAGGTCGGGCGCCTTCAAACCAATTACTTCATCGTCGATCCGGAAACCTGGAACTCGCCCCAGCCGCCTCCGGGCACCGAGACCCCCGGTTCCCTGGCTTGCGTCTACGAATTAGTGAAAGGACCCAAGGGCTGCCCGGTTTCCACCAGCACAAAGGTTCCCCTTGGCGGAGTAGGAGCCATCGCCATCGTTGACGCGGGATATTATCCGAGTGCTAAGTCGGATCTCGATGCCTTCTCCAAATACTTCGGCATTCCAAAGGCGGATTTCACGGTGGTGTACGCCGACGGCAAGCGGCCTCCGGAGTATTCCGACTGGGAGGTTGAAGAAGCTCTCGATATCGAATGGGCACACGCCATGGCCCCCAAGGCCAAGCTGTTCCTGGTCGAGTCAGTGCTATGCAACAGCAAGAATTGCAATACCGATCCCACCTGGCAAGCTGTCAAGGTGGCCAGTAACCTGGTTGCCCAAAACGGCGGCGGCGTGATCAGCATGAGTTGGGGCGACGCAGAATGGCCACAGGAGCGCAATTTCGACCATTATTTCACTACGCCGGGAGTAGTTTACTTCGCGGCCAGCGGCGATTCCGGGATCGGTGTTTCCATTCACCCGGGAGCGTCGCCCAACGTCGTGTCGGTTGGTGGAACGTCATTCAACCGCGACGGCAATGGCAACTTCATTAATGAGGTGTACGGCGGCGGCGGCGGCGACATCAGCCCCTACGAGCCTCGACCCAGCTATCAGGATGGCATTGAAAAGATCGTGGGCAAGTTCCGTGGCTATCCCGACGTTGGTTCTGACTTCTGCTGCGCGGCCATTTATTTGCAGGGCTGGGGCGCGGTGGGCGGCACCAGTTGGTCGTCTCCGACCATGGCCGGGATCGTCAACGCAGCCGGACAACTGAAAAAGTCAACGGCCGACGAGTTGAACATGATCTACACCGAATACGCCAACCAAAAGGAGTACAAGGCGGAGTTCTACGACATCACGCAGGGAGCTTCGCAGTGCACCACGGGATGGGACCTGTGCGCCGGTGTCGGTTCGGTTCGGACATACAAAGGAAAGTAGTAATGCTCGCGCAGGGACGGTTGCCGAGGCCGTCCCTTGCAAAGGGCAATTTTGCCCCTATGGGATGTCGATTTGGTGAAGAATTTTCACGAGAATTGGCGTCTTATGGGGGCTATTTTTGTCTGGAATTTGTTTTCCGGCGGAAATTAGGAAACCCAGGAATGTGGGAAAATAAAGCGACCCCGAGGAGGTCGCTTTATTCTTGCATGCCCAAAGACGGGCAATCGGTACCCTTAATGTCTATTAATACTATAGACATTATATTTGTCAATCCGAGTTTGTGGGCTGATGTTATTCGTTCGCTGCGCGAGGGCTTCTGAGAATGTGTATCCCACAGCGCCGCCGCAGACGGTGCTGCCGCTGAAGGAGCAAACTACGGTGTAGGTTTGTTTCGCAGTATTGATGTTCGAAAGAATGTGTATGGGAAGTATTGACATCTACAGTCCCCGGCGGGTACAGTCTGACCTCGAATAATTTTGCGCTCTTTCTTAACACTTCTTTGGTTCGCGCATCCTCATCGGCACCGATGAGGAGGGAAGCGGGTGTCGAATCCCGCGCTGCCGCGCAACTGTAAACGAGGAAATCGCAATCGGTCACTGGGGAGACCTGGGAAGGCCGGTTGTAGCTCACGGGCAAGTTCTGCCCTTACTCGTAAGCCAGGAGACCGGCGCGAACCCTCCACCGTAACCCCTTTCGCGAGTCAAAGGAGGATGTATGTGTCATGTTCGGATTCTTGCGAGTATTTTGTCGCTGCTGGCAGCAGCGTCTGCAAGTTCAATTAAAATCAAGGTCGTCGACCCGCAATCCGCCGCCGTTGCCAGCGCGCAGGTGGAGTTAACTCAGGTGGGCGCAAGCCGCACTCCAGACATCGTCCAGACCAATGCCGAAGGAGAAGCCGTTTTCCCCAACGTTTCGGCAGAGCACTATCAGGTCCGAGTGCTGGCCCGCGGTTTCGCGCCCGAAACCACCGCAGTCTCCAGCCGTACAGAAACTATCGTGCAACTTCGCCTAGCAACCGCGGCTGAGACCGTAGTCGTGACCGCGACGCGGACGCCGGTGGAAAGTGAATCATCGAACGCCAGCGTTGATACTTTGAGCGGCGAGCAGCTTCAAACCATGAATCCGGTCGGCGCCAACGATGCGATTCGGTTTCTTCCGGGCGCGGTAGTCAACTCGGCCGGCCAACGGGGAGGCTTGTCATCGCTCTTCGTGCGCGGAGGCGATTCCACTTACAATAAAGTGATTGTTGACGGAGTGACCGTCAACGAACCCGGCGGGACGTTCGATTTTTCCACTTTGCCACTCGCTCAAGCCGATCAGCTTGAGTTTGTTCGCGGCGCGCAGAGCACGCTCTATGGTTCGGACGCCATGACCAGCGTAGTACAAATCTGGACGCGCAATGGGAGCACGGCGACTCCAGAGCTGCACTTCGGCGCCGACGGCGGAAATTTTGGAACGGCAAGTGGATATGCCTCGCTCGCCGGGGCGCACGGGATATTCGATTACAACGTGTTCGGCAACCAGTTCAATACCAACGGACAAGGCATCAACAACCCGTACTCGGATTCGCTCGAAGGAGCGAATCTCGGCGCAGCGCTCAACGATCGCATATCTCTTCGGCTGCGCTTCCGTCACTCGAACTCGCACACCGGCGTTCCGGGAGAGTGGAATTTCAACAGCGATCCAGTTTTGCCGCCCGATCCCAGCGAATCTTCCCAGCTCAACACTCTGATCGGCAGCGCCGAACTTACGGTCAATGAGCCCTCGGGATGGCAGCATCGCTTCACTGGCTTCGATTACACATATCGTTACCAGGACGTAAATCTGACGGGCGACCCTGCGCGTGTCGACGCCTTTGGCGATCAGATCGACTTTCCCTTACACGAAGTCGATCACATCAATCGGGCCGGTTTTGAATATCAGGGCGACTACATGGAGCGCAGCTGGACTCGGTCGACATTCGGTTATCGGGTAGAGAACGAGAACGGATTCGTCGGCGACCTCGATTTTCCTCCGCAAACTCACGGGCAGCGCCTGAATCAGGATGTCTACGGGCAGCAGCAATTTAATTTTGGACGTTTTTCGCTGGTGGCGGGCGCGCGCTTCATTCACAATAGCGCCTTCGGCGACGATGGACTGCCCCGGGTGGCCGCTACGTTCCTGGCGCTGCGCGGCGGACAATTCTTCTCCGGAACGCGCCTGCGTTTTTCATACGCCACCGGCTTTAAGGAACCGCGCCTCGAAGAAACGTTTGCCGGACCTCCCTACAGCTTGCCGAATCCAGGATTGCAGCCCGAACGCACCCGCGCTTTTGAAGCCGGCGTCATTCAGAACCTGCTCAGCAACCGCTTTGTATTCAGCGCCACATACTTCAACAATTTGTTTCACAATCAAATCAACTATGTCACGGTGGATCCGATCACGTTCGTCGGGCAATACGTCAATGTGAACCAGGCTTTTGCTCAGGGTGCCGAAATCGGATTCCAAGGGAACATCACTTCGCACTGGCTGTTGAACGCGGCTTACACGTATACGTCAACGGAGATTCTCGATAATCCTGCGCCCATCAATTCGCTGTATGACGTAGGCATGCCTCTGTTGCGCCGTCCGAAGCATTCCGCCACTGCGCTGATCGGTTATCGGGGCAAGCGCTGGGGAGGGAATCTTGCGGGCAGCTTCGTAGGTCGCCGTCCGGATTCTGATTTTTTCGGTTACGGATTCGACCATGCCGCGGGCTACGTTCGGGTCGATCTAGGCGGATGGTATGCCATCAATTCGCGAATTACGGCCTATGCAAACTTTGAGAACGCGCTCGACAAACATTATCAGGAAGTCGTCGGCTACCCAGCGTTAGGAACGAACTTTCGTGCTGGAATGCGCTTTCGCATCGGCGGGGAATAACGAGGACCGAGAAGGGCATTCGTCAAGTATTTCGCCAGGCCCTTTGCCAAGGATCATGCATCGATGATTTCCTAGAGAATGATTTTTCTAGAGACAGAGCGATTGCTGTTCCGCACACATCAGCTTGAGGACGAGGCCGATTTTGTGCAAATGCATACCGACCCGGAGGTCCGGCGCTATGTCGGAGGTCAGGGTCGAGGCTGGCCCATGGAGAAAGCGCTGTACCGCTTTCGCAACAATTACCTTGGCAAGCCTACGAAGATTTACGGACTGTGGGCCACGATTTTGAAGTCAGAACAGAAGTACCTCGGCAGTTGCGGCCTGCGCTCCGGGCAGAACAAGACAGCGCACCTCGGATACTACTTAGCACAGCCCTACTGGCGAAAAGGTTTTGCGACCGAGGCTTCGCGTGCATTCATTGAGGTTGCGTTCGGCCGCTTGCGCCTGACCCGTTTGTTGGCAGATTTCGACATGGAAAACGCAGTTTCAGAACATCTGCTACGGAAATTCGGCTTTCAATACAAGAGCAAAGAAAGAATAGAGGCCACTGGCCGAACCATCGTTTCATACGAACTTCGGCAAGCTAACTGGAAGCGGGAAACTCCCTGAGCGAGGTCGGGTTCTGGGATCGAATACGGTCTTTGCTCGGTTGTACGGTGGACAGGAATCTGGCGGGAGTCTCCTATCAGCCCTTACGGAACGGCGATCGCGAAGCTCGCTGGCTTTGGTCGGAAGGGTGGCTGTTGTGGCCGTCATGGTTCCCGTTCGCAGCCGAACCCGCGGCGGAGTGCGTCCCCCGATACTTGCTACGTACCGCCATCAGTTTCTCCACGTCGCGTTCTCCCAGTGGTTGTTGAGTGCCGAGGAGATGAGTCACTAAGGCAATCTGGGCGAAGTGCTCCACGGTTTCCATCTTCATATAGGCGTGGTCGAGCGTGTCGCCGTAGGTCACGACGCCGTGGTTTGACATCAGAATCGCATCGTATTGCGGAATCAAAGGTTCAAGACTTTCCGCCAACTCGGACGTTCCAGGAGTCCCATAACGGGCCAGCGGGATCGATCCCAGGCCAATGACGACTTCGCAAACCAATGGCTGGCTCAATGCCAGCCCGGATGCGGCGAACCCGGTCGCCGTCGCGGGATGCGCATGCACGATGGCCTTAACGTCAGGCCGAAGCTTGTAAATGAGAAGGTGCATTCCAATTTCGCTGGATACGTTTCGCTTCCCCGCCAGCCAACGTCCGCCCATATCCACCGTCACCAGGTCGATAGGACGCAACATGCCCTTGCTCATGCAGGTTGGCGTGACCAGTATCCGATTTTCACCCAGCCGCACCGATAGATTTCCATCCGTCGCAGCCACGTAGCCCCGATCGTGCAGCTTCTTGCTATAACCGACAATCTGGCTGCGATATTGGCGATCCGTGGACATAAAGTCTGAAGGTGACCGGGGGGAGCGAACCCAAGCTGCGTGGAAATGTTAACCCAGTTGTGGAGTGGAAGACAATGACGATTTCTACGGGCCGCCCGCGAGGCAGACGGCCAATTCTATAATGGAATAGCGTGCTGGTTTCCGAATTCCACTACCAACTTCCCGACGAACTGATCGCGCAGGAGCCGCTGGCAGATCGTTCGGCTTCGCGCCTGCTACATCTCCGGCGCGGTAAAGGCATGACAGACTGCACTTTCCGTGAGTTTCCCGGACTGCTCCGGCCAGATGATCTTGTGGTGTTCAACAATACCCGCGTTTTTCCAGCGCGGCTTTATGGCAGAAGAGGTGGGGCCAACGCACAACCTTTAAGTCCGCACAATCCTGCGATAGGGGATTTTTTGCTAGGCCGCGTCGAAGTGCTGCTGACGCGCCAGACTTCCACCGACCCCAATGAATGGGAGTGTTTGGTCCGTCCTGGAAGAAAAATTGGAGTCGGTGAAACGCTATTTCTGGGCGATAGAGACCAGTTACAGGCGGAAGTTGTGGAGCGCGGCAGTTTCGGCGAGCGCAAGATACGCTTTCAACCGACGGGGGACTTTTTTGCCAGCGTAGAACGGCTGGGCCATGTGCCCATCCCGCCGTACATTTCGCGCGACGATCGCAATTTAGACCGCGAGCGCTATCAGACGGTTTATGCGCGGGAACGCGGTTCGGTGGCCGCGCCCACCGCCGGATTGCATTTCACTCCACAGGTTCTCGAAAGCCTTCGAGTCCGTGGAATTGAAACTGCGGAAATCACTCTGCATGTAGGGCTCGGTACCTTCCAACCGATTCGAGTCGACCGCGTGGAAGATCATCAGTTGCACCGGGAGAGCTATTCAATTTCGACCGAAGCCGCCGAGAAAATCAATCGCGCATTGCAATCCAATCGGAGAGTCGTCGCGGTCGGAACCACGACGGTGCGCACCCTAGAGTTCGCAGCAATGCAGGCGAAAGATGGTCGATTGGCCGCAGCCTCGGGTGAAGCCAACCTCTTTATCTACCCGGGCCACAAATTTCGAGCGGTTGGCGCCATGCTTACAAACTTCCACCTTCCGCAATCGACGCTCCTGATGCTGGTTTGCGCACTTGGTGGCAAAGATGAGGTGATCAAGGCCTACGAGTATGCGGTCCGCGAAGGATATAGGTTCTACTCCTATGGAGACTGCATGCTGGTGGAGTGAAAACCTTTGCACATCGAAACAGCAGGTCGTAATGACGCTATCTGCGCCGCCGAATGGGCGTTATACTTAGAAGTTTGCGAGGTGAGAGATGGCAACACAAGTGGGCGCACGGCTGACATCGATTGACGATTTCGTCGCTGAATTGCGAAAGTTCCCAGAACAGGCTTTTGAGCAGACTGGCGAATTGTTGACGTTTCTTGAGACAACCCCGGTCCTGCCGGAAACGCTCGCTACCTATCTAACCTGGGACCGGCAACACTACACACGCAATCTGATCGACAAAACGCCGTTTTACGAGCTGATCGCGATCTGTTGGGAGGTCGGCCAGGGAAGTTCGGTGCACAATCATCAGGACCAGAACTGCTGGATGGCCGTGCCCATTGGCAAGTTGCTGGTGGAGAATTTTCATCTGGTGTCGCAGGACGTGGAGGCCGGCACCTGCAAACTGGAACCCGCCGATACCGTGGAAATGAATCCGAGCCAGCCTTGTGCGGTAGATCCGCTTGATCCAGTCCATCGCGTCTACAATCCCGGACACTTCAACCAACGGGCGGTGAGCCTGCATGTTTACTCCCGACCATTTGATACCTGTGTCGTCTATTCGCCGGAGCAGCAGACCTGCGGAGAAATCCAATTGCACTACACCACGGAATTCGGAAAGCCTGCGGAATAAGGTGACCTTGGTTACTTGAGCCGGCGGCGGCCAAGCATAAAAATAGAAGTTTGGGACGTCTAGTCGAGAGCGCCATGACGAGAAAGTTCCAGCTTCTACTGCTGATTCCGCTGCTGAGCTGCGCCTCTTCCAGGACGCAGAGTGCTCCTGCCGTGGCTCCCGCAGCCACTCAAAAAGCCCAAACCTACCAGTCAGAAGCACACTTAGACGTTGAAGAAGGGAAAGAGGAACCCATCAAGGCCGCCACTCCAGAGGATCCCGGCCCGATTGCAACCGTAGTCAGCCCGCTGGCAGTGTGGCAGAGAGAAGCAGCACGCCGGGCTATGAACCCGCAGATGTCGGAAGAACTGGTGGAAGTATCGACGCCGCTGCCGGCGGACCACGTCGCCCTTGATCCCACGCCGTCCCCAAACCATTTCCTGCATAAGCGCTTCGCGTTAAAAACCTATAGCGAGTTTCCATTTGTCGTTCCTCCAAACCAGGCCTGCCCGCGACTGCACGGCCTCTTTCGCTCCTGGGTCGATGGCCGCGGCATGAAAGACGCGGTCGACGTTGATTTCTTGCTGTTAAACGATCGCGAATTTGAAGACTTCCGCCAGGGTCGCGCCGGAAACTCCACCTACTCGGTAGAGGCGGCCCACAACCAAGCGGTGGATTACGCGATTGCCTCAACCACCGGTGAAAGGCGATCTTATCATCTCGTATTCCGCGCTCCAGAAGGGTCTCGAAACACCATAGTAGACGCGGACTTCACCCTCGGTTTCGAATAGCGCCCATCAATGCGGGGAATGCCGTCTCGCTGCTAAACTAGGCTCTTGCCTGCCAAGAAAAAGTCCTCGACGATCGCAGTAGACGGCCCGATTGCCGTTGCGCCGAAAACCTCGCCTGCCCCCAAGCCGAAGAAGGTGCAGTCCGCGGCCGACCGCATTTTCCTGATCGATACCATGTCGTTCATTTTTCGCGCCTATCATGCCATGGCGCGACAGCGCGGAATGTCGACCAAGACTGGGCTACCCACCGCGGCAACCTATGTTTTTGTGAACATGTTGCGGAAGCTGCGGGACGATTTTTCTCCCCATTACCTGGCCGCAGTCTTCGACGTTGCAGCTCCCACTTTTCGTGACCAGCAGGCGGCGGCAATCGAGAAGGTCAAAAAATTCGATCTCAAGACCCAGACCTTTCAGGAGACCGATTACCACGGCTACAAGGCCAATCGCTCGGAGATGCCTGCCGATCTGGTGCAGCAGGTGCCCTATATAAGGAGGGCGCTCGAGGCTTATCGTATCCCCATCATTGAGCTTGCCGGATATGAGGCCGACGATGTTATCGGAACCCTGGCGCGCCAATCGGTCGAGCGAGGCCATTCGGTATATGTCGTTTCCAGCGACAAGGACATGTTGCAACTGGTCAATGATCGTGTGCATGTTCTGAATCCGCCGAAAGATAATCTGATCGCGGATGCCATGAAAGTAGAGGAGATCCTGGGCGTGCCGCCTGAACGGGTTGTCGACGTAATGGCGTTGCGCGGAGATTCCGTCGACAACATTCCCGGCGCTCCCGGAATCGGCGACAAAGGCTCGGTTGAGTTGATTAAGCGCTTTGGGACGGTCGAGGAAGCGCTGGATCGTGCGGCCGAAGTCGAAAAGAAGTCCTACCGCGAGTCGCTATTAAACAATCGCGCCAATGTTCTGGTGAGCAAGCAGTTGGTGACCATAGATTGCAACGTGCCAGTTGAACTTGACGTTGCTGCCATGAAGGCCGGGGCCCCGGACGTCGAAGGCCTGCGTGCTCTGTTCACGGAACTGGAGTTCACCTCGCTCTTGAAAGAGCTTCTGCCAGAAGTTGAAATCAGCGAGACGAAGTATTCGGAAGCGGCATCCCTGGAAGATATTCGGCGGGTATTGAACTCCGCGGCCGCTTCTGGCATGCCGCTCGCAATCGCATTAGAAGCCGAATCGAATATTTCTGCGCCTGAAGCTGAAGAGGAAGAAGAGTCCGCCACGGGCATGCTGCCGCTGCGCCATGAAACTCCTGAGGCGCCAGCGAAACCCTTGAGCCTGGCAATTTCAGCCATGGCCGGCGTCGCGCTGACAATCTCAGCCGCGGTTGCGCCCGAAGCTATAGATATCCTACGCCGCGCCCTCGCCGATCCAGCCCTGCCCAAAGCGATCCATGATTGGAAGGCGGCGACTCCAGTGTTTGACCGCCAAGACATCCACCTCGCCGGAGTGCAGCACGATCCCATGTTGTATTCCTACCTTCTCGATCCGACCTACTCGTCGCACCGTTTGGCGGATGTCGCTTTGCGACGCTTCAATCTGAAGTTGGGCGGATCTTTACCCGAAGCAGCCGATATTGCCGGGCGCCTCGCGACTACGCTGCGGAATGACGTGGAACAAGCCGGACTGCTCAAAGTCTACGACGAGATCGATCTGCCGCTGGTTCCGGTGCTGGCCCGCATGGAAGCGGCAGGAGTCAAGATCGATCGCAAGGCGCTGGCCGAGATGTCTTCGCGCCTTGAGCACGAGATCGCCATCAAAGCCAAAGAGATTTACGATTGTTGTGGATGCGAATTCAACATCAGCTCTCCCAAGCAACTTGGCGACGTGCTATTCAACAAGCTGAACCTGCCCAAGCCGGTGAAATACGGCAAAGGGAAGACGATTTCGACCGCCGTCGACGTTCTGGAGGGACTGGCTTCCGAGCATGTGGTTCCGCGCATGGTGCTCGAGTACCGTCAGCTCACCAAGTTAAAATCCACTTACGTCGACGCGCTTCCGGCCTTGCTGAATCCGGCGACCCAACGGCTGCATACTACCTTTGGACAGACCGGAACTGCGACTGGCAGATTGTCGTCGACAAATCCCAATTTGCAGAATATTCCCGTCCGCACGGAATTGGGTCGCGAGATTCGCGCCGCCTTCACCGCTGAACCGGGTAATGTTCTTCTCTCGGCTGATTATTCTCAGATCGAACTGCGCTTGCTTGCCCATTTCTCGAAAGATCCGCTACTCGTCGAAGCCTACCGACGCGGCGACGACATTCATACCTTGACCGCCTCGCAAGTGTTTGGCGTACCTCCGTTGATGGTTACACCGGACCACAGGCGGCAAGCTAAGGTTGTGAATTTCGGGATTGTTTATGGTTTGTCCGCGTTCGGGCTATCGCAAAGTTTAGGAATCGAGCCCTCAGAGGCCAAGCAGTTCATCAACAATTATTTTGAGCGATACAACGGTGTCCGGAAGTTTATCGATCAGACATTGGACGAGGCCCGGCGCGACGGCAAGGTTTCAACACTTTTCGGTCGCATGCGGCCCATCCCCGACATCAACAGCAAGAACGCCAACCTCCGCGGATTCGCGGAGCGCACCGCCGTGAACACACCCCTCCAAGGAACGGCCGCCGACCTGATCAAGGTTGCAATGATCCGCATCGACGCCGCGCTGCGTGAGCAAGGACTCAAGTCCCGAATGACTTTGCAGGTGCACGATGAACTGGTGTTCGAAGTTCCGGAGGCGGAAGTCGATACCATGAAGCGACTGGTTTGCGACCACATGGAGAACGTGCATCCGTTGAGTGTGCCACTATTGGTGGAAATCGGCGTCGGCAGGAATTGGCGTGACATGGAGTAACCGCGTAGCCTGGATGCCCCGTCTGGGAATGGTCTTGCTATCCCTGCCTGTGATTGGCTCCGCGAAATCCCAGCAGCCAATCCTGTTGAGGGGCATTTAGACTCTCGCCTTATTCGCTTCGGGCAGACGAACTAAACCGGCCACACTGAATCGAGCACAGTTCCGTCAACCCACTTCACGATTGCTACAGGATGATTTCCAAGCTTCGGTTTGGCGGGAGTTCCACCGCAAATTCGTTCGACTTCAGCTTTGATGTCTTGAATGGGGCGGATTGGAAGTTTTGAACCTTGTAGGGCGTCGAGCAGATCCTGACGGCGAGGATTGATCGCTATGCCGCGCTCGGTGGCGACTACGTCAATCAATTCCCCTGGGCCGGTCAAGGTGGTTACCTGATCGACGATGACGGGAATGCGGTCGCGAAACGACGGCAGCGCCAGGATGGTGCAACGGGATTCAAGGCAGTTCTGCCATCCGCCGATACCGTGCAGAAGGCGGCCGTCGGAGTGCGTAACGACGTTGGCATTGAAGTTCACGTCGACTTCGGTTGCGCCCAGCACGACGGCGTCGAGCATGGAAGCGAAATTTCCTTTGCCGTGATAGTTGTACGAAGTGAAGGGCGAGGTGGCGACATGCCGAGGATCGCTGGCGATGGACTCGACTCCGGCGAGATCGAATGTCTGCCCGTCGAGGATGTAGTCGGTCAAGCCTTCCCGCAGTAGTTCGACAAGAAACTTTGTGGAACCGCCGCGCACGAAGCGGGCTTTGACGCCGTCTTCTTTCATCATGCAGCGAAGGTAATCGACGAAGGCGAGCGCGATTCCTCCGGCGCCGGCTTGAAAGGAAAATCCGGTGCGCATGATGCCGGTCTCGCGCATGAAAAGGGCGACCAATTCGGCAATGCGGAGGCGGTCTGGCGAGCGCGTGATTTGCGTGGTGCCAGAGACTATCTTCGTGGGATCTCCAATGGAATCGACTTGAACGACGTGATCCACGTTGTTGCCCTGAATTTGCCAGGGAATGCAGGGAAACGGGACCAGATTGTCGGTGACGACGATGACATGGTCGGCGTACATGGAATCCGCCAAAGCAAAGCCAAGCGATCCGCAGGCGGACCGGCCATGGGAGCCGTCGGCGTTTCCGAAAAAATCGGCGGTGGGAGCGGCGATTACAGCGATATCAATGTGGACTTCGCCATCCTGGATCGCCTGCCAGCGTCCGCCGTGCGAACGCAACACGCCCATGCCTCGCATTTTGCCTTGTGTGCAGTAGTCGCCCAACGGACCATTCATGCTGCCTTCAATGTGATGAATCGTGCCTTGCTCCATCAACTCGATTGCACTCTTTTGCGAGGGAAAGGAGGCGCTGGGAAACCAGAGCAGGTCTTTGACGCCGATTCTGGCGGCGGCTTGCAGGGCCATCAGAGCTACTGCGTCTCCGTCGCGAAGGTGGTGGTGGTTGGAGATCGTCATGCCATCGCGCAAGCCGCACTTGCGGAGAGCAGTTTCGAGGTCGGGCACGCGCTTGTCGCCGTTGTCCGGATAATCTTTCGTCGAGCGAACCGGCGGAGCGGCTTTGCTTCCGCGTGGCTGGAACTTGCCGACTCCGAGATACGGAATCTGCGGCTTACCGTTCACCGTTATGGGAACCATGCGCCCGGCGGCGTTTTGCGCTAGATCTGACATTCGGGTCTCAGTTCTAAAATCTCCGGTCACCAAGTTTCATTCGGGGGAAATCCTGCCAATTTGTTTCGCTCTCGCTACCAACTTCCTTGCGCGTTCGACTACTGGAGCGATCGATCATCTTCGATCCCAGGCTCACGACGCCAAGACCTCTTTGCTGGGCCTCTTCGAATGCGGCGACAATCGTCATCGCCTTTTCGATTTCCGCTTGCGAAGGCGCAAAGGCTTGGTGGATGATGCGAATCTGCGCGGGATGAATGCAGCCCATGCCTTCGAATCCGAGGGCACGTGAATTCTCTCCCCAATGACGCAATCCATCCGTATTTCCAACATCGCCAAATACCGAATCGATCGCCTGAATCCCGGCGGCCTTGGCGGCATTCACAACACGAGTACGAGCGTAGATTGATTCGCTGCCCTCGGAGGTTTTCACCACGCCCAGATCCGCCGTGTAGTCTTCCAGGCCGATGGTCAACGCACAAGCGTTTGAACTAACCGTGGCAATGGCAAAGGCGTTCTCGATGCCGAGTGCGGATTCGAGGATGGGCATGATCCAGACCGGGCGGGTAATGCCATTACGCAATTTCAATTCGGCGATGGTGCGATCGACTTCCGCGACCTGTTCGGGGTGCTCGACTTTAGGAATTAGGATTAAGTCGGGTACTTCCGGGATAATTTCCGATAGGTCGTCCAATCCGAGCGGTAGTTGATTGATGCGCACCATGCGCTCGCAGGCCCCGAAGTCAACAGCGCGCAGAGCGTTGCGAACCAGGATTCTGGCGGCATCTTTTTCGGCAGGATGAACCGAATCTTCTAGATCGAGAATGATGGCGTCAGGCCCGTGTAATGCGGCGTTGATGAAGTATTTTGGCTCGCTGCCGGGGAGGTAAAGGCGCGACCGGCGAAGGCGTTCACGAGCGGACGGCGGAGGCACGGGAAGGCGTTCGGGGAGCGCCTTCTTTCCGTCAGCCAGGCCGGCACGATTTGCGGCGGCTTCGATGCGCGCGGAGATGACGAATGGCAGCGCTCCTTCGTCATGAATGGAAACGCGGGCGTTTTTTACGCCCAACGATCCGAGAACATCGCGCGTCTGCGCGAGGATCGCGTCTCCGTAATACAGACCGACACGCGATTGCAGCGCGATCTCTTGACCGCCATCATCGCGCGGCTCAATCGCCACGTGCAGATCGGAGCGGACGTCCTTGCCCCATTGACCGGCTTCGGCGGGGTGTGGCGTCGCTGACGTACTTGTGCTGACCGTCATAAGACTTTAACCACGGGGGACACAGAGGTTCACAGGGGGAAGTAACTTTGAACTTAATTTGATTCCCGGTGAGTTCTTCTTGGTCCTCTATCTTTCTTCGGTTACCTCAGCTTCTCCAAAATCGCGTCTGTCATCTTTACTGTCGATGCCGCGCCCTGACTGATGGCTTTAGGGCCTCCGGAAAACCGCATCATGTCGTAGGTACGCACTTTGCCTTCTTTGATGACGTTGGTGATCGCTTTGCGCATGCGGTCTGCTCTCGGTTGTTCGCCGACGTGGTCGAGCATCATGGCGGCGGACAAAATCATGGCAATCGGATTCACGATGGGTGGATCCAACTCGGCATACTTCGGCGCTGAACCGTGCGTCGGCTCGAAGACTGCGACTTCTTCGCCGATGTTGCCGGAGGCCGCAAACCCCAGTCCACCGACCAGACCGGCAAATGCGTCGGAAAGAATGTCTCCAAAAAGGTTGGAGGCGACAATCACGTTATAGTCTTCGGGATTCTTGTTCAGCCACATGAGTTGGGCATCGATATTGGTGGACCACAGCGCGATTCCCGGATAATTCTTCGCTACGTCTTTAGCGGTCTCTTCCATCATGCCGGAGGTTTCGCGAACGACGTTGGGCTTCTCGCAGATGGTGACACCCTTGAAGCCACGCTTCTTCGCGTACTCGAATGCCGCTGTGACGATGCGTCGGGCGGCGTTGCGAGTAATGATGCGCACGCTGACCGCGAGATCGGGCCCCGGAACGTTGGCAAAAGCTTTGAAGCGAGGGTGGCTGTTGAGGGCGGCGCGAACGTTTTCCGGGGGATTGGTCCACTCCACGCCGGCATACATGCCTTCGGTGTTCTGGCGAAAGACGGTGGTGTCGATCTTAGGTTCGACAAAGCCGGGCTCGTCGAATCCGGGTTTGTCAGAGCCGCCGCCGGCGTGTTTGCGGATGTAGTTCAAGGGATTGCCGGTGAATCCGATGCAGGGCCGCATACAGACATCCAGATTGAACTTCTGCCGCATGGTGACGATGGGACTGTAATAGACGAGGCCCTGGCCTTGCAGTTCGGGTTTCAGTTCCGCCTGGGCCCCTTTGTTGGGCTTGGAAGTGATTGCGCCAAAGAGACCGAGCTTGTGCTTCGCCAGTAGGTCGATGGTTCGCTGTGGGAGCGCGTTGCCCTCGGTGCGCCAGACTTCCCAACCAATGTCAGCATGAACGTAGTCGGCGTCGAAGCCAACCGCTTGCAAAACGCGCAGAGATTCGGGGAGAACCTGGTTGCCGATGCCGTCTCCGGGCATAGTGACTACAGTGTGTTTCGCCATGAAATCTCCAAAAAACTAACTACAGGGGGCACAGGGGCACACAGAGGATTTATTGCAACTTCCCCGTTGTTCCCTGCGTTTAGCTGTTATCACGCCATACCCAACCGTTTCGCCACCAGGTTCTCCACTCCTCCCGCGATTACCAGCGATTGTGGCACGCTGCCCAGCGGTGGGAATGCGAACTTCTCACCATGCCAGTGAATCATGCCGGAGGTAAAGTCGACGTCAATTTCTTCTCCGGGGATAATGGTCTTCTCTTTCGCTGCGATTTGCTTCTCGAATTGCTCACGCAGAAGCATCACCAGCGCCGGAACTTCCACACACAAAAATCCGTTGTTGTAGGCGTTACGCAAGTAGGTTTGCGAAAAACTGGCGGCGATCACCATGGGGATTTTCTTTGCTTTCAGACACGTCACGGCTTGTTCGCGGCTCGATCCGGTGCCGAAGTTGAATCCGCCGACGATTATGTCTCCGGCTTCGGTTCGCGATGCGAATTGCGGATCGTAATTTTCCATGACAACCTTGGCCATCATCTCGGCCGTCATATCGTCACGATAGGTGTAGTCTTTGCCGTAGATAGCGTCAGTATTGACGTTGTCTTGCGGCATGAAGACGAGGCGTCCGCGAACTCGCTCAGGAAAGCCGGGCAGGATTTCAACTTTCTCCGCAGACGACGCAGTCGGGAACTCGGTGTACTGGCGAGTGAGAGAACCGCTGTTCGCCTCGTACGAGCCGCAGATATAGCCAGCCAGAGCAGAGGCGGCCACCACTTCGGGACTGGCGAGATAACATTTGGCGTCGCGAGAGCCCATGCGTCCTTTGAAATTACGATTCGTCGCGGAAATGCCGACTTCTCCAGGCTCAAGCAAACCTACGCCCAGTCCGATGCAGGGCCCGCAACCGGCGGGCAACGGATGGGCGCCAGCAGAGAGCAAGGTCTGCCACACTCCACGGCGTTCCGCTTCTTCCTGCACCCATTTGCTGGCTGCGCCTAGATAAAACTTCACACCGAGTGCGACTTTCTTCCCGCGCAAGACTTTTGCCGCCGCTTCCAAATCTTCCAAGCGAGAATTTACGCAGGAAAGCAGATAGGCCTTCTGGATTGAGACCTTGTTTCGTTCCATGTCGGCGAGCGACGCCATCGCCTGAACTGTGTCGGGGCCCGACACATGGGGCGTAACTTGAGCAAGGTCGAGCACGATGCGGGCGGCGTATGGCGCGCGGGGATCGGGATGCGGTGGATTCTTCATCCAGTTTTCGATGTCTTGTTCTGAAAACCTCTCATCGCCAATCGCCTGCAGACGGCGATGAACCCCCTTCAGATACTCAATGGTTACGTCATCGACTGGGAACCAACCGACTAGCGGACCCCACTCCGTGCTCATGTTGGAGATGGTGAAGCGGGCATCCATGGAGAGGCTGGCGACGCCAGGGCCGGTGAATTCCACGGCGGCGTTCAGCACTTCGTCATGATTGTATAGGCCGCACAAAGTGATGATGACATCTTTGCCAGTCGTTCCGTGGGGCAACTTGCCATCGAGGACGACCTGCACACTGCGCGGAATCTGCCACCAAAATTCGCCGGTGGCCCAGACTGCGGCTGCATCCGTCCGGACGATGGGCGTTCCGATGGCGCCGAGCGCTCCGTACATATTGGAATGAGAATCGGATGCGACCACGAATGATCCCGGGACGACGTAGCCGCGTTCGACCATGATTTGATGGCCGATGCCTGAACCGGCTGAATAGAAATCCACAGCGTGCTCTTTGGCGAAGGCCTCAATGGAGCGATATTTTTGCTGGTTGGATTCGTCTTTATTTTGGATGTCATGATCGAGAGCGAAAACCAGTTGCCGCGGATTGTGAATCTTCTTCGCGCCGATCCCCTTGAACTTGCTCATCACGGCCGAGGTGTTGTCGTGGGTCATCACGCGATGCGGGCGGACGGAAATGAAGTCGCCGGTGCGCAGCGGACGATTGGGGCCTTCGGCCAGGTGGGCCTGCGCGATTTTTTCAACCATGGTCTGCGGCATAGATCTGCCCCGGGAGGCCTTGTGAGCAACCACCCTACGGCTTCCTGCGTTTGCCGACGGAGGGCTTCGTGCTTCGATGCGCCGACTTCTTTGTCTTCACATCGGTCTTCATCAGCGCCATGAGCTTCGACACGGAGCCGACTTTATCCAAGTTCCAGATGCTGTCTTTCAGCTTTCTCTGCGCGCCTGAGGACAATACACCCTCGGCGAGCGACCCGAATTTCTCTTCGATTTCTGCATCCGTCAACGGGTTTCGCGGATCGCCCTTGGGATAATCCAACTGTTTGCTATAAACGCTTCCGTCCCTGGTAGTGATGTTTACAATCACCCGCTGTAACGCGGGGAAAACTTTTTCGATCTCCGGGTCGGCCACGACTTCTACCTTCCTGAGCTGTGCGCGAATCGTGGGGTCCATGATTTTTTCCATGGTGAATTGCACCGGCGTGACTTGCCGCTCGGCCAATGCCGCGGCAATCACATAGGGCAGCGAGTGGTCGGCTGTCTCACGGGTGTGCGGATCATACTTGCTTGGGTCTGACAAAATGTCGGCCGCCCGGGCCAGCGAGCGTATCTGAATCTTCTCGACGTTGTCCGGTTTGAGGTCGTTTCCTTTCACCAGATCGAGCACGGCCGAGATCGGCGTGTGCGTGAGGGCCTCGGTGGGAAACGCCTTCATGCCGCACTGCGTGATGCGCCACGAATCGCTCAAACCTTCGGTCAAGACATTCAGTTTCCATTCTGGACCGAAGCAGTGCGTCAGGCCTTCTTTCCCATCAATGATGTGCTCGGGGCCGGTATAGCCCTTTTCAGCAAGCAGCGCCGCCAGAACGCCGCTCTGCGTGGCCAAGGGATCGACGGTATTTTTCATCATGGTAAGCTTGCCGGCGGTGACCGCGCCCATAGTGGCATGGCGACTGGCGGAAATTCCTACAGCGTGCTGAATTTGTTCCCACGAAAGATGCAAGGCGCGTCCCGCGACAAAAGGAGACGCGAAGGCGGTCAAGGTGGCGTGGTGCCATCCGCGCTCACGAATGCCGGGAAATGCAGCTTCACAGAGCCGCATTTCGAACTCGTGACCGAGTACCATGCCAACAATCAACTCTTTCCCATCGCCTTTGGCGCGCTCGCAGCAGGCGAATGCCGCCGGAAAGATGTCCGAAGGATGCGACGGGTCTTGCTTCCAATAGATGTCGTTGTAATCCATGCAACGGATCATCAACGCGTTAGCCAGCGAAGCGGAGACGGGATCGATACGCTTGCCAGTGCCGATCACTGTGGCTGAGCCGTGGCCGGCGATTTCGTCCAAAACCGATAGAGCAATCTTCACGTCGTGCTGCTGATATCCGCCGAGCGCGCAGCCAATCGAATCCAGCAAAAACCGCTTGGCCTGATGTACGGCCGCGTCCGAAAGCTCGTTGTAGGTAAGCGCCGCCGCCCAACGTGCCATCTTGGCGGTAACTGTTTCCTTGAGTGCGACAGCTTTGGTTGTAGCCACGGATTCTCCTGCATGTTTCGTAAGAAATGTGGTCCCGAAAAGCGACGATGGCATTGGAGCACTCGACATTGCGTAGGCTACTCTCATTTCAGCCTCACGTTCTTAGGATTCTTGAATGGTAAAAAAGCCATGAAGTCGGCGTGATGCACGATGTAAGCCTCAGTTGTGCGCTTTACCAAGTCGCCCTCGGCCGCGTGGGCGGCAATGATGTGGCAGACTTCGTCGGGAACGTCGCACTCCATGGCCAGCGCAACCCCGGTAAACGGATGGCGCAGGGCTTCTCCGCGCTCGCTTTGCCGGCTCTTTCCATCGAGGCCAATCTCATATTCCAGCAGTTTGCCGACATCGGCCAGAATCGCCCCGGCGATTACGGTGTCGATGTCGATTGGCAGAGCTCGTCCCATAAACTCCTGCATCGCTTCAGCGCTTTGGCGGGCAATGTGGACTACGCAACGCTTGTGCTCCATGAAAGTGATGGGACAGTTGGGTACGAGCAGGGTGAACGGGATCTTGTTCAGGTCCTCAGGCCTCAGTGGACTGCGTTCCAGTGCTTTGACCCAGGTGAGCACGACCTGTTCGCGGAGCTTGGTGCGTTCGATCCATTGGATCTCAGGCCACAACTTGCCGACTGCCTCACGCATGCGTGTGACCTCCGTACAGGAATACCCCAGCTTATCTTGTGAGATCGACACGCGTCGAGTGAGGAGCGCACAGGCACTCCTGCGATAGGTCACACTGCTCGGTGACGAAGCTTCGGTTTTTGCCGCTAAATCACGGGCTTCTGTTTCATGTTCAGTCCAGAGGAAGGCCGACGTAGTTCTCCGCCAAAGCGGTCGCCGCGGCCCGGGAAGTGGTCACGTAGTCCAGTTCGGCAATCTGGCGGCGTCGGTCGAACGGGGTCTCGGAATCGAAGCGGTGGAGCATTGAAGTCATCCACCAGGAAAAGCGCTGCGCCTTCCAGACACGGCGTAGGGCAGTGCGGGAATAATCATCGAGAGGTTGTCTACCTTTTCGCCCGTAGAAGTCGGCGAATGCGCGGGCGAGAACGCGGACGTCGGCGGCGGCAAGGTTAAGCCCCTTGGCGCCGGTGGGAGGCACAATGTGTGCGGCGTCTCCGGCAAGAAAGAGGTTGCCGCATTGCATAGGCTCGGCGACAAAGCTTCGCATTCCGGTCACGCCTTTCTGCAGAATTGGGCCTTCCGTCAGGGCAAAGCCTTCAGCCGACAAGCGTGTATGGAGTTCGTCCCAGATACGGTCATCGGGCCAGAGCGCGAGGTCCTCATCGGGGGCGCACTGCAAATAGAGCCGGGAGATTTTCGGCGATCGCATGCTGAGCAGGGCGAATCCACGATCGTGATAGGCATAGATGAGTTCGTCGGATGAAGGCGGCGCTTCCGCGAGAATACCAAGCCATGCGAAAGGATATGTGCGCTCGTAAATTTTGAGGGCTTCGTCAGGAATGGAGGGCCGGCAGATGCCGTGAAAGCCGTCACATCCAGCGATGAAATCGCAGTGGAGTTCATGCTCGACTCCCTCTTTTTGGAAACGAATCAGTGGACGGTCGGTGGTGAAGTCGTGGATGGTGACCGCGTCGGTCTCGAAGATGATTTGGCCAGCCGCTGCGAGACGAGCGTTGATGAGGTCTTTGATCACTTCGTGCTGGGCGTAGACGGTGATGCCGGAGCCAGTGAGATCTTTGAAGTCGATGCGATGACCACGTCCGTCGAAGCGCAGCTCAATGCCATAGTGGACGAGGCCTTCGCGCTTCATACGCTCGCCGACTCCGATCTCGACCAGCAGGTCGGCGGTGCCTTGTTCAAGGACCCCGGCCCGGATGCGCTCTTCACAATACTGGCGCGTCCGCGCCTCAAGCACGATGGAGTCAATGCCGCGAAGGTGCAGAAGTTGCGAGAGAAGTAGCCCGGCAGGACCCGCGCCGACGATTCCGATTTGAGTGCGGAGGCGCTGCATCGTCATTATTTCTCCGGTGAGTTTTGCGCGGCAGCGCTGAGGTCTGACGCCGTGGTGAAGCGGTCGATGACTTCCTGAGGCACGGGCCGGGACTGGAGCTTATCCGGATCCTCGGCGGATTTGCCCACCC
Source organism: Terriglobales bacterium (assembly GCA_963700175.1). Classification (GTDB taxonomy): domain Bacteria; phylum Acidobacteriota; class Terriglobia; order Terriglobales; family Acidobacteriaceae; genus DASVWZ01. The sequence continues at coordinate 147,885 of CAVOWN010000015.1, read as the reverse complement.
AGACGCGGAGTTCGAAGCATTCGACGGCGAGGGTGCCCGCGGCGAGCAGACGATGATGCACGCGAAAACTGCTCCTTCGCCACTCCGGGATGCAGGACTCGACGACAACATCGTCGCCGAAGCGTGAGGGAATCTTGAAATTGGCTTTCAGGTCGACCATGGGAATGCCAGCGATGCCGTACTTGCCCAGCATCTCCTGCTTGGGCAGACCGGCACGGAGAAAAAGCGCGGCGGTGCAGTTGTCAAAATAAGCCATGTAACGCGGATAATAGACGATGCCGAGGGCATCGCAGTCTCCCCACTCGATGTGAATCGTTTTGCGGTTGATCAGCATATCGCTGCGCGGCGGCATCCTCAAGGAACGATTATTCTAGCCTACCGCGGGTCCACTATAGTTGGTGCTGCGATTGCGATCCGTCGCACGGCCCGCGTAGGATGTTTTCGTCATGAAATTTTCGATTATTTTGCTCGCTGATCTCGCCATTTTGTTTGGCTGCCTATCGAGTATTGTTCAGGCTCAGACTTCGCCATCCGCAGCCCGAGTTTCAAACGTCTATCCGCTGCAGGAAGGCTTTGTGGATTCCAACGGGCTAATGATCTATTACATGACCGTAGGACGCGGCGATCCGCTGTTGATTGTGCATGGCGGGCCTGGCGCGTCTCACGATTATTTTCTTCCCTACCTGCTGCCGCTGGCGCGCACTCACAAACTTATTTTTATTGATGAGCGCGGTTCCGGGCGTTCGCAAAAGCTCGAAGATCCGTCAGGCTACACCATCGAAAATATGGTGGAGGATGCTGAAGCAGTGCGCCTCGCGCTCGGCCTAGGAAAGATTACGCTGCTTGGCCACTCCTACGGCGGCGCGCTCGCGCAGGCCTATGCGCTCAAGTATCACAAGAACCTCTCTCATTTAATTTTGGCCAGCACCTGGTCGAGTAGCACCGATATGAACGAAATTTTCGTTCGTATGAAACAGAACATGACGCCCGAGCTGCGCGGCCGCATCGACAAACTCGAGGCCGACGGGCTCTTTGGCCATGGCAAGGACTATCAGAAAAATCGCTACCCGGACGACTATATGGTCGCGGCCTGGGGAGAAGGCTACTTTCCTTACGTCTACCAGAATCGGCCCGACCCCAACTACGACCCGATTGCGCAAGGAATTATGGCGTGGGATTTGTACCGCCAAATGTGGGGCGAACACGGAGAATTCATCATCGACGGCAATTTGAAGTCGGTGGAGTACACCGATCGTCTGACGAGCATCAAGATCCCAACCCTGATTCTGGTCGGCGATCATGATGAATGCGATCCCTCGCTGGCGAAAGTGATGCATCTCAAAATTTCATCCTCGCAGCTTGTGATCTTCCCCAAGGCGGGGCATATGACTTTCGTCGATCAGACGGGAATGTTCATTGCCGCGGTCAACGACTTTCTGCGCGGAAAGGCGGCCAGAAGTCATGGCAGCTATGCCGGAGCATCGCACTAAGACGAGCCGCTAACTCGCCTCTTCCAATTCGTCCGGCAGTTCATCGGTGTCCGTCGGGAAGAAGACGGGCGATAGAATTTCCCGACGGACCTGTTCCAGGGTCAGGTGTTCATCGGAAGAATACAGATCGACTCCGCCGGGACGCCTGCGCAGGGTCAACATTCCGTCTTCTGGCACCGCGGTGTTTTCATCTTCGGGTTTGTAGCTATAGCGGATCACTTGCCCCGGCAGATCGGCGGTCACGACAACGTCAGTTTTCGTTCCCGGGTTCGAGATTCGGCATCCGAACTCCGACATCTTCTGGAAGCCCGCCGCATCCCCAAGCGATTAAACTCTTCGTCGTCGAGCTCAAAGCCGCGAATCAGGCGCTGCCATTGCTGTTCGGCCAGCCCTTCAGCGGAACCGTTTCCCTGCGTGTCGCGCTCCGCCTCTTCTGGATTCGGGAGGTTTTTCATGCGATTCTCAACCCAGCCGCATTCGGTCTCCTCTACTGAAGTTTTTCAGATGCGCACCATCGAAGCGGGGTGGGCTAAGACTTTTGGGCTATTATCGGCTAGGGGCTCTAGTAGGCGAACCCGGTGCTTCACGCTTCGCCAAGCATCTAAACGTCATGAATCTCAAATTTCGCAGGATAGCCGCATGCGTCGCCCTCGGATTATTTCTCTCAGGGATCTCCCCTTACGTTCTTACACAGCAGGGCGCAGCGACGGGCGAACCTTTGGTGGTGCAGACGACTACGTTGCCGCGCGGATATTTCCACCAGTCGTACCATGCCCAGCTTGAGGCGAAGGGCGGGATTCTTCCACTCCATTGGGAACTTGCTGAGGGAAATTTACCTCACGGCATAGTGCTTCAATCGGATGGGATATTAGCCGGCGCACCGGAGGAGACAGGTGAGTTCCCTTTCACCGTCGTTCTCAGCGATAGCGGAAGGCCTGTGGCGCAGATTAAGCACCCGTTGGTTTTAACGGTCGTCGCTCCGTTGCTCGCTAAGTGGGGAAAGTATCCGAAAGTTAATGGCCAGCGACTTGAAGGATCGATCCTTGTCTCAAACCAAACCGAGCATGATTTTGATCTCACCGCAATCATTATGGCGGTCGCAGACAATGGCCGGGCCACCGCTATTGGCTATCAGCGTGTCCCCGTAAAAAAAGGGACAGAGGAGTTGGAGATTCCGTTTGGAGAAAACTTGCCGAAAGGCGTCTACCAACTGAATGCCGATGTGGTTGCCGAGGTGGCGGCCACCAACTCCATTTATCGCTCCCGGCTTGCCCCCAACGAATTGATGCAGGTTCAGCAGGGCCCTTAGTTTCGACCGCAAGAAGAGATTAAAATATCTTTGCGCGCATGACTTTCTTTAAGAACCTGTTTGGAGGAAAAAAGATGTCGGCACTCACTGCCGGAACGCCGGCCCCGGACTTCACTCTGCCCACTTTAGACGGCAAAGAGTTTTCCCTGAGTGAAGCACTGACTCGCGGACCCGTTCTTGCGATATTTTTCAAAATCTCCTGCCCGGTCTGCCAGTTCGCTTTTCCATTCATTGAGCGGATCTATAAAGCGCACGGCAGCGGCAACCTGACGATTGTGGGAGTGTCACAAAACAATCGCAAGGACACTGCGTCGTTCCTGAAGGAATTTGGCGGGACATTCCCGGTGTTGCTTGACGATACGGAGACTTATCCCGCTTCGAATGCTTATGGGTTGACCAATGTTCCCTCCATCTTCTGGATTGGGCAGGACGGCGATATCGAAATCTCATCGGTGGGCTGGATGCGTAAAGAGGTTGACGAGATGAACCGCCGGGCCGCGGAAGCATCCGGCAGCACGCCGGTTCCAGTCTTCCTCGCGGGCGAAAATATCCCGGATTTTCGCGCGGGTTGAGGATCGAAGAACTAGTCCGCGGTCGCGGACATATTTCGCCAAGGTGCAGAACTTCAAGGCCAGAGCACGAAAGTCGCAATCCAAGTGGAATCCATGACGGGTTGATACGTTCCGAGGATTACCTGCAAGATCGCACTACCGTACCTGGAGCCGCACCTACAATCTTCGCCTCTATCCCGTAGAATATTCCTTCATTGCAGCCGAATTCAGGAGCTTCCACGCATGCCAAAGACCGTGACCATGTCTTGCACAGTACTGCTCATTCTGACCTTCGCGACAGCGCAAGACCAACCTAAGCGGTCCAGCACGTCCACGACCGCGCGCCTGCCAGGTACCGCGATCGCGGCCATGCAGAAGATCGATCCAGAGCGGATCCGCCAGCATGTACGATTTCTCTCGCATGACTTGCTGGAGGGCCGCGGGACTGGTCAGCGTGGAGGCGATATTGCCGCCGAATACATTGGCACGCAGTTTGCCCTCGATGGCCTGAAGCCCGCAGGAGACCACGGCAGCTATATGCAGAAGGTCCCCATGGTGGGGATTACGCCTGATCCCGCCACCAGGTTCTCGATCGTTCCGGCGAACGGCGCGGCCATCGACTTGAAGCCGCTTGAGCAATATGTCGCCTACGATCAGACGCAGGAACCGCAATCGGGGATTGACGCAGACATTGTCTATGTCGGTTATGGGATCGAAGCGCCAGAATATAAATGGGACGACTACAAAGGCGTGGATGTCCGCGGCAAAGTGCTGTTGATGCTGGTGAACGAACCGCCTTCGGACGACCCTAATTTTTTCAAGGGCAAGGCCCTGACTTACTACGGACGCTGGACCTATAAGTACGAAGAAGGGGCACACCAGGGCGCGGCCGGCGTCATTCTGATTCATAAGACTGACATGGCCAGCTATCCGTGGGAGGTGGTACGGAATTCGAACTCGGGAGAAAAATCCTTTCTTCAACTTGACGGCACACCCAAACTGAAAGCGGCCTCCTGGATCACTCTCGAGGTGGCGCAACAGATCGCAGTTTCCGCGGGGCTGAACCTGGACAAGATGATCGAGGATGCCCGCTCCCGCGATTTCCATCCAGTCTCGCTGCCTGTCAGGCTGAAAGCGCACATGGTCAGCAAGATTCGCCCCTTCTGGTCTAACAACGTGTTGGCAATCCTGCCTGGATCCGACGCGAACCTGAAAGATCAGGCCGTTCTCTACACTGCACACTATGACCATCTCGGCATCCGTCCAGAAATGCCTGGCGACAACATCTATAACGGTGCCGACGACAACGCGACGGGATGCGGCATCCTGATGGAACTGGCGCACGCTTTTGCTTTGTCCGCGCAGCGGCCACGGCGATCCATTCTCTTCGCGGCCGTGACCGGCGAAGAACAAGGACTGCTCGGCTCGGAATATCTTGGCAAGCACCCACCCATTCCCGCCGGCAAAATCAGCCTAGACCTAAACTATGATGATCTTCCTCCTCTCGGCGAACCGCAGGAGGTGGAAGTCTCGGGTTCTGAGCGAACGACTTTTTATCCGGAAGTAAAGTCTCTGGCGGAAGTTTTCCGGCTTGCCATTCGTCCGGACTCGCATCCCGAAGCCGGACACTATTACCGCTCCGACCATTTCAGCCTGGCGCGAGTTGGAATTCCATCTTTCTCGATTAACGAAGGCATGAAGTACAAAGGGCACGATATAGCCTGGGGCATGCAGCAGGCAGACGAGTACACAGCCAAGCGCTATCATCAGCCGAGCGACGAATATCGGTCCGACATGAATTTTGTTGGCGATGCGGCCATGGCCCGTTTCGGGTTCGCATTGGGATGGCAAGCCGCCAACCAATCGAAGCTCGTGGAGTGGCAAAAAGGCGATGAGTTTGAGCGGGCGAGGCTGGCCAGCGCATCCGGAAACTAGCAATGGCTAAGGGCCAAATCCGCACCGGCAGTAGTAAAGTGGCAATCTTTTTCCGAGGAGGGTTTGAATGAAACGCGCGGTTCTCTATCTCTATTTCTCCCTTTTCCTATTGCTCCCCGGCTTTGTGTTCGGGCAGCAGACCCGCGCGGCGCCGGCGCATACTTCCGTGTCAGCGACTGCGCCATCCGCCGAGCAGTTGTGGTCCGACTTGATGGCGGGTAACCAACGATTTATGACCGGTCACCTGAAGACGGGCGACATCGTGGGACTGCGTCGCGACTTGGCGGGAGGGCAACATCCGAATGTCATGGTCCTCGCGTGTTCTGACAGCCGAGTCGCACCCGAATTGCTTTTCGACAAGAGTCTAGGCGACTTGTTCGTGGTACGCTCCGCCGGAAACATTGCCGATGCCATCGGCATTGGCAGCATCGAATATGCCGCTGAACACCTGGGATCCAGCCTGCTCGTGGTCCTCGGGCATGAAAAGTGTGGAGCGGTCTCGGCCGCCTGCTCGCAGGAAAAGATGCCTACCGTGAACTTGCAAGCCATTGTCGACCAAATCTCTCCGGCAGTAACGCGGGCAAAAGGCCATGTTGCTGCCGACCAATTGCTACAGGCGGCGATCGAAGAGAACGTTCACCAGAGCGCGCAGGATGTTATTGCCAACAGTCCGGTTTTGAAGCACCTTGAAGAAGAAGGCAAGTTAGCGGTGATCGAAGCCGTCTATAAATTGGATAGCGGTGAAGTTGTCCGTTTGAGCAAGCCCGTTTCCTCTTCGCATTAGCTGGAACGGAATGTATTAGACCTCTTCGTTCAGCGGGGAATTACCGAAGTGCTGGCGAGAACGCGATGCTACTGATCTTCCGCCTATGTCGGGCCGAACTGTCCCTTGGATGGGACTGTTCACGATATCGATCCTCTCTGATTTCCTGGGCCACTTCCGCAGCGTCGCCCCGGGGTCCCGGCTTCTCGACGATGGTTTGGGCCGGGGATTGATCGGCATTCTGCTGCTCCTTTTGGCCGCGCAGCAGGTCTGGATGTATTTGGCGCGCCGCAAGTTCGCCAACCGAGACGAGCTTTTCCGGATCATCACCGAAAATGCCGCCGACATGATTGCGCTGGTGGATATGAAGCGTAAGCGTCTCTACAACAGTCCTTCGTACAAACGAATTCTCGGATATTCACCCGCCGAACTCTCAGAGACCACATCGTTTGAGCAGATCCACCAGGATGACCGCTTCAAAGTGCTGGAAGCCGCCCGTCAGGCCCGGGAAACTGGAGTGGGCAAGACCCTCCAGTATCGAATGCGTCACCGCAACGGCACGTGGCGGGTGCTGGAGTCGTCGGCTAGCGTGATTCGCGACAAACACGGCGAGGTCGACAAATTAGTCATCGTCAACCGCGACATCACCGATCGAAAACGCGTCGAGGAACAACTCGAATACAATTCATCGCACGACGCTTTGACGGGGTTGCCAAACCGGCGCCGTTTCCTGGAACGATTGCAACATGCATTTCTGCAAAGCCAACGCAACCCAGAAGACAGATATGCCGTGCTGTTTGTGGCCATGGATGATTTCAAAGGTCTGGGTGACGCCATGGGGCCGCATGTCGCCGAGACATTAATCGTAGAGGCCGGACGCCGGCTCTCGGAGTCTTTGCGCGACGACGACATGGTTGCCGGCCCGCAGAGCGGGGTATCTCTCACAGACACCGTCCTGTCGCGATTGGAAGGCGACGAATTTCCCATCCTGCTTGAGGGTCTCAAAGATCCGAGCGACGCCATGCGCGTGGCGAAGCGAGTGCAATCGGCCATGTCCAAGGCGTTCCTTCTCGAAAATCGCGATGTCAGTCTCTCGGCAGCGGTGGGCATCGCCCTGAGCACAACTCCCCACGGGCAGGCCGAGGACCTGCTCCGCGATGCCGACATCGCCATGCGGAGAGCGCGCGCTCTGGGCCCAGGACGCTGCGAGATCTTCGATGTTTCCATGCATACGCGGGCCATGCGCCGGCTGAACATGGAAGCCGAACTTCGTCGCGCACTCGATCATCATGATTTCTCCGTCCATTATCAACCGATCGTTGAATTGGAAACGCGGCGACCGGTTGCCTTCGAGGCGCTCCTCCGTTGGCAGCGCTCCGGCGGCGTGATTTCTCCGAATGAGTTCATCGATGTGGCCGAAGAAACCGGGCTCATCGTTCCCATCGGCCAATCAGCAATGAAAGAAGCCTGCAAGCAGATTCATACCTGGCAGTCGACGCATCCCGCCAACCCTCCCCTGAACCTTACGACAAAAGTCTCCGCCCGGCAATTCAGCCATCCGGATTTCTTGCGCGATATCAAAGCCACCCTTCGCGAAACGCAACTCGAGGCAACAACTCTGAATCTAGAGTTGACCGAAGGCGTAGCCATGCTCGACCCGAAGTTGACGGCAGAGTTGCTGTCTCAGCTCAAACTCCTCGGCGTCCGTATCATCATCGATCATTTCGGCACCGGGCGCATGCCGCTGGCTTCGCTGTTGCGCTTCCCGATCGATGGATTGAAACTCGACCGATCGCTCGTCGGCGCCATGCTCAGTGACCGCGCCGCAAGCGAGATTTTGTCGCTCATCATTACGGTTGCGCGCAAGCTTGAAGTTCTGGTGATCGCGGAAGGAATCGAAGGAGTGCTACAGTTGGAGCACCTCCGAAAACTGGGGTGCGAATTTGGGCAGGGTTACTTCTTTGCCAAACCCGCTGCGGCAAACCTCGCGGAACCGGGGGCCGGGCAACCGGCGTTTCTTGGGACGTTTGGCATCCCCTAATGATCGATTGAAAAACCAAGCCTCAATCTGCACCGTCGGAACTGTAGTCTCAATGGCCAGCGCTGATCCCACCCCTGCCCACGGCCTTTTTCAAGAGAAATACCACCGGGATGCAGAGAAAGGAAACCAGGGCCATATAGCGAAAATCGTCGACGTAGGCCCACAGTCGCGCCTGGCTCGACAAGGTCAGGTTCACCAGAGCATAGGCACGATTGAGTGCGTCCTCGGCCGAGGCCCCCTGGGACATAAGGAATTGCTGCATGGCGTGTAATTGCCCCTGAACGCTGACACTGCCTGCATTTACGTGGCGGACGATTTCATTGCGATGCGCCTGTTGGTGTCGGTACACAATCGTGTTGACCACGGAAATGCCGACGCTTCCACCGATATTCCGCAGCAGGTTATAAAGTCCGCTGGCGTTTCCGATTTGTTCGTTAGGCAGACCGGCCATGGTGGTTGTGGAAAGTGGGACGAAGACGCAGCCGGAACCGAATCCGGAAATGATGATGGCCCACAGAAAAGTCCACTGGGAAATGCCGAGGTACACCTCGCCAAACCACAAACCGCTGATGCCGAAGAGCAGAAATCCGAATGCAATCAGCCAGCGGTTATCGAGCTTGGTGGTGAGGAAGCCGATAATGGGCATGGCGAGGATGGCGCCGACGCCGCGAGGACTGACTGCCCATCCGGCGGCGAGAGCGGTATAGCCCATCAGTTCCTGATAAAAGAGTGGCAGCAACGTTACCAGCCCATAAAGAAGAGCGCCAAGCAGGCCGATCAGCACGCAGCCGATGGCGAAATTACGGTTGCGGAAGACGCGCAAATCGACCAGCGGTTTCTTGGCCCGAAATTCGCGGATCAGGAAGGAGACAAATCCAGTCAGCAGAATCGCGGCAGCCCAGCGAATCCACATGGCGCCGAACCAATCGTCTTCCTGGCCTTTGTCGAGGATGATCTGGAGAGCGCCGAGCCAGATGGCAAGCAGGCCAAGTCCAAGGGCATCGATTTTGCCGGGCTTTGCGTCTTTAATGTATGGCGGGTCCTCCACGTAACGCATGATCATGAAAATGGCGAGGGCGCCGATCGGAATATTGATGTAAAAAGCCCAGCGCCAGGAATAGGTGTCGGTAAGCCAACCCCCAAGCGTGGGACCGAGGACCGGAGCCACTACAACGCCCAAAGCGAACACCGCCATGGCTAAGCCGCGCTTGTCCGGGGGAAAGCTCTCCAGCAAAATGGCCTGAGAAAGGGGTTGCAGCGCGCCGCCGCCAGCGCCCTGCACGGCACGCGCCAGCAGGATTACGAAAAGGCTGCCTGCGGCTCCGCACAGGAACGAAGAAACCGTGAAGATGACGATGCAGATGATGAGAAAGCGCTTGCGTCCGAAACGAAGCGAGAACCAACTGCTGGCCGGCAGCACAATGGCGTTGGCCACTAGATAGCTGGTGAGCACCCAGGTAGCCTCATCATTGGAGGCCGAAAGGCTTCCAGCGATGTAGGGCAATGCCACGGCGGCAATGGAGGTGTCGAGCACCTCCATAAAAGTCGCCAGCATGACGGAGACGGCAATCGCCCACGGATTTTTCGCTCCCGACGGAGCCATGACCCTCCAAAAAATTTCCAGCCGCCTGCGACTAAATCAACAAAGATGCTGAGTATCGTAATCTGGATTCATGGGGTGGGTAAACAGGGACTTGTGACGTGGGTCCTTGTTCTTGCAGGGCTCTGTGACATGCTTGCAGTATTGGATAACAATTAGTGAGGGGGTAGGCCGCCATGCCCGACTCCGAACGCGAGAAATTGTTGCTCAGCCTGAAACGCGAACTCGATTCCCTCGATCAGGGAAAATACCGGGAACCGATGGGGTGGCGTCCAGCAATGATTTTTGAAGACTCCCCGATCTGCCTGCGAAATGAGAGTCTCGGATGCCAGGAAGCGAACTGCTCGCTGATGCAATTCGTCCCTCCACAAGAACGCGAACGAAGCATTCCCTGCCGCTACATTCCGCTCAATAACAAGGGTGAGACTGTCGATAGTTTTTATCGCACCGGGACGGCGGCGGAACTGGAAAGCGCGCTCCGGCTTTGGCTGACTGCCAGGATCGAAGAATTAGAAGGCTGACGCCCGCGACTGAAGATCCTCAATCACCTGTGCTCCGATGTGTTCGCTGAACTCCTGAAACGCTGGGATCAAGTAGAGCCGTAACCCCAACTCGTCCGCAGCAAGGTTTTGCGCGTGAACTTCGCCGGCGTTGTCCCGCAAAGCATCGTGAAGCTTATCGGCCAGCGTCTGGTCAAAACTCTCACATACGACTACGCGATTGTCAGCCCATTGTTCGATGATCACTGGGCCCTCTTCCGTCGAAACCTGGACGGAACTCACCGGACATTGTTTTCCGGCGCACGACTTGCCGGATTGGAGGCTTGCCGTGGTTCGATAGCGCTTAGCGACCGTGTTGGCGTAGAAACGGGCGAAGTAAGCGGCGGATTCAGGCGATTTCCAGTGCGATTCATACACCAAAGCCAGGTCTGCTGTGGTTGGATCACCGCCCGCGGTGGGGGCTGTTTTGCGAAAAGCGGTGTATGCGCCGCCCCGCCATGCGGAGGAAAGGTCGTCGGCAACTTTGCCGGTTCCGTATTGTTTCAAGAGGGCGCGAACATCCAGTTCGCCAATGTCTCCCGCGTCATACACCTCATACTGGGTCCCAAGAATATCGCGCAGGTTGGGAATATGAACGGCCGACAGAGCTTCGTGGTTGAGATATGCCCGCGGTTGAAGGACTTCATGACTGTTGCGCGGCGGACGAGCAAAGACTCCGGCGAAGGCCATTTGTTTGTCGCCTTCCTGCAAGACTTCGCCCTCGAAAATCAGACCTTCTTTATAAGGGAATGTTCCGGCCTCACGCAGAATGGTGGGCGCGTCGTGAATCATCTGGGAATCGATCGTGGCCTTCACCGCGGGATCTTCCATCTGATAGATCAGGCCAGGAGTGTTTTTCAGAGTGCGGCCATAGGGAGCGAGCAAGTAATCGACGTAAACCACCATCGCTTGCCCTTCGACTACGGCTTTGCGGGCCGCTGCACTCTCATCGTCCGGATCAGTAAGTTTGCGATCACCGGATTGCGCTGTCGCGGAAGTCCCTTGCATCCAGGTTTTCAGGCCGTAATTCTGGTCTTGCAAGGCATGCGTGAGTTCATGGGCCAGAATAGGTTCCTGGCGGTCAGGTGGGACCCAATTCAGCAGCGAGATGCTCTTGGTCTCGGGATCATAGTATCCGGCAATCTGCGAGCCGTTGGCCTTGACCAGGAACTCTCGCAGATTGAAATCTCGTGGAAGGAATCCAAACTTCTTCATGGTGAGTTCGGAGCGGCCCAGTCGCTGCAAGAATTGCGCCTTCTTGAACTGGTCGCTGGTATACTTCTCGACTTCTTCGCGGCTCACCAATTGCCGCTTTACCGTCCCATGCTTGGGAAATCCACTGTCCTCGGAAGCGAATGCGAGAATCTTATCTACGGCCTCGAAAAGTTTCTTGGTGTCCTCGGGCGTCATTTTCACTTCCGTCGTCACATCCTTCCGCATTTTGCGGGCGGCGTCGCCGAGGCTTTGTGCCTGCTGCGACGGTGCATCGATGTCATTACTGAGGCTGGAGGGGATGGTCGGCGAGTCCTGTGCCACTAATGAGTTGCAGACCAGCGCACCGGCAAACACGCAAACACCGAGGGTGAAAATGGCTTTCATGGAGCCTCGTTCAATGGAATTAGAAGTTGGGACTCTTATGATTCTCTGACGGCCAATGCCATGGAATCTCCAGAAATCGCCGGAGCGTCATTACGTGCGTAATGGGCCGCCAAGTGGCTGGAACTAAGGACGTTACGCCAGATGCAAGAATATGCGGAGGGATCCGGTTTACAATCGGGCCTCAGCGGCGGCGAATCGAGGCGCATGGCGATACGACAAATCACGATCATTGGCTGTGGACTGATCGGCGGCTCTTTGGCTCTGGCCCTTAAGAAGCAGCGATTAGTAGGGAGAATCATAGGCTGCGACCGGGCCCCGGTGCTGGAAAAGGCACGCGAAAAAGGGGCAATCGACCACGGCGAAACCCACCCCGGCGATGCATCGCGCGGGAGCCAGATCATCATTCTGGCGACGCCGGTGGGAAATATTATCGAGACCCTTGGGAGGCTCGGGCCAGCCCTGCCCGTGAACACCTTGTTTACCGATGTGGGGAGCACGAAAGTGGAGATCGTGGCCGCAGCACGTAAGGTTTTCGGGCCCTCGGTGGGAAAACGATTTCTTGCGGGGCATCCCATGGCCGGAAAAGAACAAGCCGGAGTCGAACACGCCGACGCAGATTTATTTCAAGGCGCAGCTTGGTTTTTTACTCCGGTGGCAGGACAAAATATTCACACTGGATTGAGTGGACAATTCATCGACTGCGTGAACCTTGTTGGAGCCAGAGTGGCTAGCCTGGATGCCGACTCCCACGATCAATTATGCGCGTGGATCAGCCACGTCCCGCAAATGATCTCGACTGCCCTGGCTGCTGCGTTGGTAGAAGAATACGGCGATAGTGCGCCGCTGATGGAAGCAGGGGGACGGGCGCTGCGAGAAATGACCCGCATCTCTGGGAGCCCCTATTCGATGTGGCGTGACATCGCTCTGACCAACAAGAAGAACATTCAGGATGCACTCCTCAAACTGGAACAGCATCTGGCGCACATCCGCGAAAATCTCGACAACCGGGAGTTGGCCATGGAGTTCGAGCGGGCACATCACTTGCGCAAGCTTTCATCCGGCAAAAACAAAGAGATCCAATCTGACTAAGTTGAACCTGGCCAATCCGCTTTTTGCGAATTTCACAGCAAACTCTGCCGGCACGGCGCTCAAAAATGACTCGAAGCTGTACTTCAATTAGAATTTACGTTTATGAATAAAATGGTGACGAGTGCGGATGAAGCCGTGCGCGACGTTTTTGACGGTGCAACCATCATGGTGGGGGGCTTCGGACTCTGTGGGATTCCAGAAAATCTGATACGTGCTTTAGTCAAGAAGGGGACCATGAACCTCACCACCATCAGCAACAACGTGGGCGTCGACGGTTTTGGCATGGGCTTGTTGCTGGCGGCCGGACAGATTCGTAAACATATCGGCACATACGTCGGCGAAAATAAGATGTTGGAACAAATGGTCCTTCAGGGCACGGTTGAACTCGACCTGGTGCCGCAAGGAACATTCTCAGAACGAATCCGTGCTGGCGGCGCGGGAATTCCCGCATTTTACACCCCGACTGGCGTAGGAACCATGGTCGCGGAAAACAAGGAAACTCGCGAGTTTGACGGGCGCCTATATCTCATGGAGCACGCGCTAAAGGCCGACTTTGCGCTCATCAAAGCTTGGAAAGGCGATAAGTGGGGAAACCTGATTTATCGGAAAACCGCGCGGAATTTCAGTCCCATGATGGCAACCGCCGCCAAAATCACGATCGTGGAAGTGGAGCATCTGGTCGAAGTCGGCGATCTGGATCCCGAGACCGTGCACACTCCGAGCGTTTACGTGAAACGGATCTTCCAGGGTACGGCGTACGAAAAAAGAATCGAAAAGAGAACCGTTCGAAAGCACGCGGCAATCAGCTAAAGCCCATCAGAAAAATATGTCCACCCCGTCAAAACCCGCGAAAGACACAGACAAACGTGACCGCATCGTGAAGCGCATCGCCCAGGAATTGCGCGACGGCTTCTACGTCAACCTTGGCATAGGCCTGCCTACCCTCATTGCCAACCACGTGCCTGCGGGAATGGATGTGATCCTGCAAAGCGAAAACGGGATGCTCGGCATCGGTCCCTATCCGGAAGAAGGTCAGGAGGACGCCGACCTCATCAATGCTGGCAAGGAAACCGTCAGTGAGATGGCGGGCACCGCTTATTTTTCGAGTGCGGATTCCTTTGCCATGATTCGCGGCGGGCACATCGATCTGAGTGTGCTAGGGGCGATGGAGGTCGACGAGGAAGGCAACCTGGCGAACTGGATGATCCCCGGCAAGATGGTGAAAGGCATGGGCGGCGCAATGGACCTGGTGGCGGGCGCACGCCGCGTCATCATCGCGATGGAACACACTACGCGGGAAGGCCAGCCCAAGATTCTGAAGAAATGCACGCTGCCCCTCACCGGAGTGAGAGTAGTCGACACCATTGTCACCGAAATGGCGTTAATGCGGGTAACGCCGGCAGGCTTGGTGCTCGAAGAAGTTGCTCCCGGATTCTCCGCCGAAGACGTGCAACGCGCCACGGAAGCGCCGCTCATCGCCAGCTCAAACTTAAAGAGGATGGAAGCGTAGGTCGACTCCCGCTTCCCTACTGATGTTTCTTTACTTCCACCTTTAAGGAGTCGCCGGTCGCCCCGCAGCACGGGCAGACTACTTTCTGGTTGTGATCAGCCATCTGCTGAAGAAACGCGGTAAACGCCGCCCCACAACTCTTGCAAAGCACATCTACTTGTTGTTCATCCATCATGTTAGCCGTGTTAGCCCGAGCCAATCGTTCTAATCTTATCGCAATTGGATTTATCGTGGTCAAACCTGGCTTCAATCGCAAGATCTCTAGCGACCCGCGGTTTGGGTCCACAGGTGATTGATCAGGCACTCTCGCCGATGAGTTCAAGTAAATCGCACGCCAACCTCTTAGAATGAGGCTCATAACACAATGCATGCAACGTAACCCGCAACTCGATGGACTGCGCGGAGTGGCCATTTTGATGGTCTTTGCCAGCCACGCTTTTCATGCGCCCTTGATGTGGATGGGCGTCGATCTGTTTTTTGTTTTGAGCGGGTATCTGATCACCAACGTCCTGCTGCAATTGAAGGAAAACCGTGCGCTTGGCGAAAATTATTGGGGACCTTTTTATCTCCGCCGGGTTCGAAGAATTGTTCCTCCCTACGCGGTGTTCCTATTATTTGCAGCATTAATGTTCCCTGTACCGTGGAGGCACACCTGGTATTGGTATGTCTTTCCGGGAGCGAATTTCCCCCTCGCATTTGGCATGACGATGGTGGCCGCCATGACGCCGCTCTGGTCATTGGCCGTGGAAGAGCAATTCTATCTGCTATGGCCATGGTTCGTGCTCGCAACCAGCAGGCAAACCCTACGCCGTTTGGCGATCGCCATTGTCTTCGTGAGTCCGATCCTGCGAGCTGTGTGCACGCCCCTGTTTTCCAACCATTTCCCGATCTATAGCCTGACGATTTTCCGTGCCGACACCCTTGCCATGGGCGCGGCCGTCGCTCTGTCTACGGGATCCAGTCCCCACTACCGCGTCGCAGCTTCGCGGAGTTTCCTGCTTGCGGGCGTTGCATTGGTGGTGTTCTCTTTCTTCCCCCGTTTCCGCACGGGCGCCAATAGCATCTTCTTCAACTCGGTGGGATACTCTCTAAGTGCGATTCTGTTCGGCAGCGCGCTGGTCTACGTTTTGGGGGCCGCACGTGGCTTGGTGTACCGGACGCTGACAATGCGTCCCCTGAGGTATTTAGGCCTGATTAGCTACACTTTTTATCTTTACCACGAAGCGATAATCTTAAAAATCGGAGAGCACCTACATTCAGGCCTTGGCATTGCCGTCGCCGCTTTCGCCATCACCACTGCAATTGCCGCGGTTTCATGGCTTGTGATGGAAGCACCGCTGCTACGGAGTTCAAAGAAACATCTCTTACCCGCCCCAGCGTCGAAATGGATCTTCGCCCACGGATTGACCCCGCACAACATCGCGGCAGAAACAGCAGTGCCGAAGCTTCGCGAACCCAAACTTAGCATGTAAACATAGCGGGCAAGACAGGATTTGGTAGCGCTAACGGGAATCGAACCCGTGTTTGAAGATTGAGAATCTTCCGTCCTAACCCCTAGACGATAGCGCCACGGCGCAGAACCTGATTATAACAAAGGCGAATCACGAAACGAGCACCAGACTCGCTTCACCGCAAGCCTCACTCCCCTCGTTACTACCGGGCCGCGCCCGCGCCCTGCTATTCTGAGCTTTACCTCGCATGAAGATCATCTACCAGCATCTTCCCCCGGTTGAGATTGCCGGACGGAAGATCGTCGGTCGCGTTTTTTTTGGCATCCTCGTGCTCCTGTCGGCCGCGGTAGGCGCAGCTGCCGGCGCGCTGTTTGTTTACTCCACCGACCTGCCCCAGGTCGAGCAACTTGAACACTACCGTCCCAGCTCCATCACCGCGCTCTATGACGACCAGAATCGTGTCATTGGCTCGTTCGCCCTGCAACGCCGTGTGGTTGCCAATTACAACGATTTCCCCCAGGTGCTGCGTGACGCGCTGATCTCCATCGAAGACAAGGATTTCTACCGCCATTGGGGCATCAACGTCTGGCGGATAGCCGGCGCTGCCTATCGCGACATCGAGTCGGGAGGGCGGGTGCAGGGGGCATCCACGCTCACCATGCAACTCGCGCGCAATCTTTTCCTATCGCCCGACCGCTCCTTTCATCGCAAGATTGAGGAAGCCCTGCTCGCTATTCAGATCGAACGGCGCTTTACCAAAGAACAGATTTTCACCCTCTACGCCAACCAGATTTTTCTTGGTTCCGGCGTTTACGGTTTCGAAGCGGCTTCTGAATATTACTTCGGCAAGCCCGCCAAGCAGCTTACGCTCGATGAAGCCGCGCTGCTCGCCGGGTTGCCCAAGGGCCCCGGCACATATTCGCCCATCAATCATCCTGACCGCGCCCTACGACGGCGCAATCTGGTAATCAATTCCATGCTTGAGGACGGCAAAATCACCGCCCAGCAGGCGGTAGAAGCTCGTAACCAACCGATTCAACTCCATCTGCAGCACGATCCCAATTCTCTTGCCCCATATTTCGTCGAAGATATTCGCCGCTATCTGGAAAATAAATACGGCAGCGATAGTGTACTGGAAAGCGGTCTGCGAGTTTACACGTCGCTCGATATGGACCTGCAGCGGGCCGCCAACCAGGCTGTGCTCGACGGCTTGGCCGCCTACGAGCGCCGCCACGGATGGAAAAACCACCTGGAAAATGTGTTGACCGAAAATGCCTCGCTCCCCAGCTATCAGCATCCCGACTGGGACGACGAACCCGAAGCCAGTCACTATGTTCATGCGCTCGTGACGACGGTTGTGCCGGGGTTGGCCACCGCCAAATTTGGCCGCTTCACCGCGACTCTCACGCAAGCCGATACCGCGTGGACCCAGCAGAAGCTGCCGGAAATCCTCAAGCCGGGTGACATCGTCTACGTGAAGATCGCGTCGCTCGCACCCGATGGCAAGGCCAAGGTCACCCTCGAACAGGACTCCGGCACGCAGGGTGCACTCATTGCCATCGACAACGCCACCGGTGAGATCAAAGCCATGGTCGGCGGCCGCGACTTCGAGGAATCAAAATTCAATCGTGCCACGCAAGCCCTGCGCCAGGTGGGGTCATCGTTCAAGCCCTACGTCTACACGGCTGCGATCGATCAAGGTGCGAGGCCCGATGACACGATTCTCGACGCTCCCGTGACCTTCCAGACCGCGTCCGGGCCCTACACTCCCCACAATTACGATGACAAGTTCGAAGGCACGATCACGCTGCGGCGCGCGTTGGCCCAGTCGCGCAATATTCCGGCCCTGAAACTTGCGGACTCCATCGGAATAAAGACTGTCATCGACTACGCACACCGCTTTGGCATCACCTCGAATTTGCCCCCCTACCTTCCGGTTGCACTGGGAGCGGCGGAGGTCACCCTGTATGAGCAGACCTCAGCCTTCAGCGTCTTCCCTAACGACGGTGTCCGCGTCATGCCGCGCTACATCAAGAAAGTCGAGGATTACGAGGGGCGCGTGCTGGAAGAAAATTATCCGGATGTAAAAGATGTCATCAGCGCGCGCACCGCTCGAATCATGACCTCCATGCTGCGCGAAGTCGTGCTGCACGGGACTGCCATCGCCGCCAATAGCATGAAACTTCCGCTCGCCGGAAAAACTGGAACAACCAACGACTTCACCGACGCCTGGTTCGTTGGATTCTCTCCCTCCACCACCGCCGGAGTCTGGATTGGCTATGACGAGAAGAAAACGCTCGGTGCAAAAGAAACCGGCGCCCGCGCCGCGCTTCCCATTTGGATGGACTTCATGAAAGCCGCCCTCGCGGGAAAAGATCCGGGAGACTTCCAGTCCGCGCCAGACGTCGGGTCGACCTCCTTGGCTAAGAAGGTCGATACCCCCGACGCCGCCCCCGCCGGGGAAGAAGCGCATTAACGAACTCGGGCCCTACTCCGGCCCCCAAGTCTCGCGCCGCAACATTGGAAACGATCTGCGCGATGACGCTCTCCTTTGGTATTTTGGTAGTACCACGAATGTCCGAACCCACCCTAGCCCGCCGATTCCTGGTTCGCGGTCGCGTCCAAGGCGTCGGCTTTCGCTGGTTTGTGGAGCGCGAGGCGCACCTGCTCGGCGCGGCGGGCTGGGTGCGCAATAATTCCGATAGCAGCGTGGAAGTGCTTGCCATGGGGACTCACGACCAGATCGCAGGATTGCGATCGCGATTGCAGCAAGGTCCGCGCGCCGCACGCGTCGACGATGTGCAAGAATCTGAAGCTGAACCCATTTCTGGTCTCACCACATTCCGGATCGAAGGAGCCTGGTAATGCCCGATGCAGCGCGTGCCAATGCAAAGATTATTGATTGCGAGCCATTAAAGAAATTGATCCGCGAGGTCCCCGACTTTCCCAAAAAGGGAATTTTGTTTTACGACATCACGACCCTGCTGAAGGACAAAAAAGGCTTCGCCATGCTGATCGATGCGCTGGCCGAACGTTACATCGATCAGAACGTCGATCTCGTACTCGGCATGGAGGCGCGCGGATTTATATTCGGCCCCGCATTGGCATACCGGCTGAACGCCGGATTCGTTCCGGTTCGCAAGCCCGGAAAGCTGCCGGCCGCCACGGCCAAGTATGACTATGCCCTTGAATATGGCACCAACACCCTGGAGATCCACAAAGACGCGATCGAACACGGAGAGCGCGTAATCATCGTCGACGATCTGCTCGCAACCGGTGGTACGGCCGAAGCTACGACCAGGCTTGCCAGTTCGCTCGGAGCGGAGATCGTGGGCCTGGGCTTCGTGGTGGAACTGGATTTTCTGAAAGGACGGGACAAGTTGCCAGGCTACGACGTATTTTCGCTGCTGCACTACAAGGAGTAGTGCGCCTGTCTCGCCGACGATTACCGGATCAACCGCTGAATCGATAGAACCAGCCCAATCCACCCACCAGCACTGACCACCACTGCGGTCGCTATGCCCACAATTCTCCACGCCAAATCGTGGGTTTCTTGGGATGGTTGAGGGAAGGTGACGGGATACCGAAACGGGAGCAACTGTCCCGAATGCCGTCGGTCGACGCGTGCGAAGATGAGCTGGTTAGCCATAGTACGCTGGGGGGCGCGAAACAAACGCCTAACCGTTTCCTCAAATTGTATGTACCAAATACTTGCTATCCGCCAAGTATTTTCAAACAGATAGCAGGAAATCCAATTCTAATCAAGCGAAAACGTCCACTTGGATGCGCAATTTTCAACTGGGGAAGCCTCTAAGTGCAAGATCACAGAGGGGATCGGCCTTATACCGAATCGGGAATTATCTGTAGTTGCGCGCTTTTTGGCAGGTAGCTCTTGCGGCGAAACCAGTCTTCCATTGCCGCCTTCAGTTCCTCGACCGGCACATTTGTCCCAATCTCAATCACCCCGTCGGCGATGGGTAGAGTGTCGTCAAAAACGCTGGCATTGGTGAAGTTGCGCATAGAGAAGCTGTCCAACCACCTGAGCGGGCAGGGAATACGCTTCCCGTTGTCTTCGTACTCCACGCGCACTCGGTGGGCGAACATGATTCGGACTTAAACCGACGGAGCGGGCGCTGCCGGTGCGACGGCGGTAGTACTTTGGCCCGACGTGTTTACCAGGTCTTTCAACTCTTTGCTGGGCTTGAAGAATGGGATCTTTTTGGCGGGAACTTCCACGCGTTCCCCGGTCTTGGGGTTGCGGCCGACGCGTGGCTTGCGCTGGCGCGTACGGAAGCTGCCAAAGCCGCGAATCTCAATCTTGTCACCCACGCGAAGTGAGCGCACGATGCTGTCAAAGATGGTCTCAACGATAACCTCGCTGTCTTTTCTGGTAAGTTCCGCCAGTTGTGAGACTTCGTCGATCAGGTCGGCTTTGGTCATTGCTGATTCGCTCCGTCGCTATGTTGATGAATTTATTGAGGGCCTTTGTTGGATTGCATCCCGCGCGCGCCCTCCAAGTACACATAACCTTCTCAAATAACAGGGGTTCTATGCAAGTGGGAAGTCTGGCACAGCATTCCCAAGACGGGAAAAAGCTCCATTTTGCCATCCACGCGATATCTGGAGGCATTTGCCGCAAAAAAAGATGCCCCGTCACCGGGGGCATCTTTTTCTCGAATCAACTAACAGCCTAAAGCCGCAGTCACATCACCAACGCCAAGTTCTCCAGTTCGACCTGCAACACCGGAATCGCACACCCCGCCATCTCGACGCGTCCGACGGCATCAAACGCCGCCTGCGGCGAAACGCCGTAGCCTCGTCCCATAAGGAATACCTGTAAGAGTTCCGCCGCTTCACGAGAATCCACCAATCCGCCCTGCAGCAGATCGTTCCGTAAAGCCGTTAATTCGGTAACTGAAAATCTTTCTTTCATGGCCGTCTCGCCTCCGACCTCGACTACTCTTACCGTATTAGACTCCGTCAGACTCACGAACGTTGCATGCAATTCGATTGCCGGAATGCAGTGGATTGTCGATAAAAGACGGGGAGGGAACTGTAGTCAGTTAAACCCCTGCTACATCGCAGAGTTGCGGTGTTCGACCGAAAAATGGCACAACTTTCGTACCAGGCTCACGCGTCTTCCCGCCGTCTGATTTGTGACAAATTGTGTCGTTATGGGACAGCGGAACGACCGTATAGGGCCAGATTGACCTACACCGATTCAGTAACCGCCTCGTCAATCAGAAGGATGGGAATGCCGTCTTTGACGGGATACGCCCGGCGACATTCGGCGCATTTCAGGCTTTCGGGGTTCGCTCTCAGTGTCAGCGGTTTCTTGCATGCCGGACAGACGAGAATATCAAGCAGGTCTTGGGGAATCATGTTTCCATTTTAGCGCCATCACGCCCGGAGCAGAAACCGAACAGGGAAGAAAACTTTTGCAGTGGCATTCTAGCGACGGATCGACACTCTCTCGCGTAGTTTGCTCAAAGCCACCTCTTCGGCTACAACTGCATAGACCCGCAATTTTACGAACGGTTTCATGGCCAATCGTCCTACACCCATTCCGGGCATTCCGTCTCAAAATCAGAATGGGATCCTCCGCTGGTGGGAACAGGCGCGCGCATCTTTCTCGTGGATGATCGTTGTTGCTTTTGTGCTGCGGTTGGCCTACATCATCATCGGGCATACCTACCGGTTCAAAACCATCGACGACAATTTCAGCTTCGGATTTGAAATGGGCCGGATCGGACGGGCGCTGGCTGAAGGCCAGGGATTTAGCAACCCCTTTTCCGGCTTGACTGGACCCACGGCATGGGAACCGCCGGTTTATCCGCTGCTGATTGCGGGAGTGTTCAAGCTTTTCGGCGTGTACACGCACGCATCGGCCTTTGTGCTGCTGGCGGTTAATAGTTTTGTTTCAGCGCTGACTTGTATCCCAATTTTTCTGATTGCGCGACGGTGCTGTAACGAAAGAGTTGCGGTCTGGTCGGCATGGACATGGGCGGTCCTGCCCAGTGTCATCTTCTGGTGCACGCGCTGGATATGGGAAACGAGTCTGGCGGCGCTTCTGCTGGCGGTCATTTTCTGGCTGACGCTGGTGATGGAAGAGCTCGATGGCCCGAAGCCATGGATCGCCTTTGGCATGATGTGGGGAGTTTCAGGGCTCATCAACACATCTCTGCTTGCATTTTTGCCGGCCTCAGGATTGTGGGTCTGGTACCGGCGGGCAAAGTTGGGCAAGCGATCGTTTGGCGGGGTAGTGCTGGCGTCGGCGTTCTTTATCGCGTGCGTTTCGCCCTGGCTCATTCGCAATGACCGCACCTTCGGACAATTTGTCTTCATCCGGTCGAATTTCGGCGCGGAGCTTCGCCTCGGCAACGGCCCCGGCGCCGACGGCTTGTGGATGGATTACTTGCATCCCACAAAAAATTCGTCGCAGTTGGAACGTTATCGACAAGTCGGCGAGATGGTCTACGTAGCGGAGCGAAAGCGCGAGGCCCTGGCTTACATTCGTGAGGACTTCGGACGCTTTGCATGGCTCTCGTTTAAACGTTTCATTTATTACTGGGGAGGATTGCCCACCTCGGGGAACATACTCGTCGGCGCGCTTAAGAATTCGCTTTATCTAGCGTCCTCTATCCTGGCTATCTGGGGATTAGGCCGGGCGCTGCGTCAGCGCAGACCGGGCGCCTGGCTCTTCCTCTGGCTGGTGCTCTTCTATCCGCTGGTTTATTATTTCGTGTTTCCGCATCCCAGGTACCGCCATCCGATTGAACCTGAGCTTGGCATTCTGATCTTGTACGTGATCTCGGAGGCTCGACCGCGACGCGCGTGAATACGCTACCTAAATCCTTGACGGCCCACTGGACCGAGAAGCAGGTCACCGCCGCGGCCTCGACCATCATCGCCGCCAGTTTCTTCCTGCGCCTTTATTTGTCCTCGGGAACATTCCTGAATCCCGACGAAGCGCTGCACTTCTTCATTGCCAATCGGGACTCATGGTCGAGCGCTTATCGCGCCAGCCTGACCATGGCCCATCCACCGCTACTGATCTTTCTTCTTTACTGGTGGCGCAACCTCGGCACCTCCGAGATGTTGCTGCGCTTGCCCTCGGTGTTGCTGGGGACGGCATTCTGTTGGGTATTCTTCCGCTGGCTGAACAAGCTCTTCAGTCCGGAAGTGGCTCTCACCGGATTGTTGTTTGCGGCCTTGCTTGCGCCGATGGCGCTTCTATCGGCCGAGGTTCGACAGTATGAATTGCTGCTCTTTTTCGGTATGAGTGCCGCAGCCCTGCTGGAGGTGGCGTTCGACCGGAATTCCCCGGCGCTCATGTTGCTATCGGCAGCCAGTCTCTATTTGGCAATGTTGTCCCACTACTCCGCGCTCCTGTGGGTCGCGACCCTGGGCATCTATGGGCTGATGAGATTGTGGCAGCGCAGCAATTCGCTCGGGCTCGTAACAACGTGGCTGGTCTCGCAACTTGGGGCGCTGGCGTTGACCGTCTTTCTTTACGTGACACAGGTATCGAAGATCAAGAAAACTACCATGGCCGAGCAGGCCTTCGACAGCTGGCTTTATAAGAGCTATTTCCACGCCGGGCACGACAATCCCATCGTCTTCCTGCTGGCACGCACTTTCAGCGTCTTTCAATTCATGCTCGGCCAATCCGTCGTCGGAGACATCGCGGCGCTGCTATTTATGGCGGGGATTGTGCTCTTATGGCGCGGCCGGATCACTCTTCCGCTCTCCCGAGTCAGTTCGCGGCAATTGGCGGCCCTACTGACGTTACCGTTCGTAGTGAATTGCATGGCTGCGTTTCGCGACGCCTACCCTTACGGTGGCACGCGCCACTCGGTCTTTCTCGTCGTCTTCGGTTTGGCAGGCGTCAGCATTTGCCTGGTGCGTATTGCTGGCAATAACATCGCGCGGAGCCTCGGCATCGCCCTGGGATTGATTCTGGTTTGTTGGGGATTCCGCTCCGTCCGCCATCCTTACATCGATCGTGTCGACCAAAGCCGCGTTCGGATGGAACGCGCTCTAATGTTTGTGCACGACCAAATTCCCGCTTCCGAAATCATTTTTGTGGATTACGAAAGCGGGCTCGAACTCGGCCACTACCTTTGCGCCCAAAAACCGATCGCTTACGACGGGTCGATTCCCGGCTTTCTGGTCTTCAATTGCGCCGGTCATAGAATTGTTTCGACCATCAATGACCTCTGGGCCTTCGACCGGCAAATGTTTTCCGCTCAATGGAAACAACTGGTCGCCAATGCCGGTCTGAAACCAGGCGATCAAGTTTGGGTCGCGCAGGCGGGATGGATCGTTACCCTGGCGGACGAACTCAAGAAAGACGATCCGGCGTTCCCAACTGTGGATGTGAGCTCGTTTGGGAAGAATATTCAATTCTTTCCCGTCACGGTTGGCACGCCATTCTTGTCAACACGGGGCAGCTTCAATCCCAGTGCGGACACGGCAAACTCATCCGGCGTCGCACGGCCGTTCGCCTTGGTGACCACGCCAAAGCTGCCGCCATAGTCCCAAACCGTCCAACCAATCCCATTCTTCACCAGTGAAGTTCGGACGTCGTTCAGCCACGCTGCGCGATCATGAGGGTCGGCGTATTCGCGGTAGACGCCAAACTCATTGCACATGACCGGCACATGGTTCCTGCGCGACCACTCCGCCACTTGATTGATCTCCGCATCGATGCGGGCCGCGTCCCAATGCTCATAGCCATAGCGGATGACCGCCAGGCGGTCCTGCGCGTCCGGCACTGCGGCCGCGGCTCGGGAGGCCGATTCCGGAGTCGATGGATAACTTAGGCCCTTCACCCACTGCCATGAATACGCGCCCCAAGTTGCCCCCTGATGAGTAAACAAATGGGGAAAATAAAAGTGGAAGCTATAAATAACATTGGAATCCCGCAGCGGATCGAGAAATACCAGTTCGTCGTCGTTCGACCACTTCGCCCCCGTCGCGAGGACGGTGTGTTGTGGCGCGCCTTCACGGATCGCCGCCACCAGTTTGGCTTGAATCCCGGACCAGCGATACGGATCGTTCATCACAGGCTCGTTCATGACTTCCAAAAACACGCGCTCCGGATCGTACTTCCCATAATGCCGCGCCAGCGAACGCCAGAAATCGGTGAACTTCTGCACAAACACATCGTCTTTCATTTGCGCTTTGAAATCGTCGTCGGGATGAATGTCGATAATGACGGCAAGATCGCGGTCCAAGGCCATCTGCATGGCGGCGTCAAGCTGGGCGAGATATTCAGCAGAGATTTGATCTGGATGGACAGAATTGAACATGGGCTGCGGATTCACTCCTAGCCGAACATGATCGAAGCCCATCGCTTTGATCAATGCAATGTCATCCGGCGTAGTCCATGATTGAAAGTGTTCTTTGGTATATCCCTGTTTGTCATAAACCTGCGCAAACCATCCGCTAAGGTTGACGCCATGACGCAAGCGGGCGAGGCGCGCATCAGGGGCCTCCAGTTGGGCAAATAATGGAATCGCCGTCAGCAAAAAGACGGTTAGGCCAGCAATCGTCAGACCACGAATAACGCGCACCATGTGCCCACATCGTAACGGAAATCATCGGGCCGCGGGAAACGCGATCAAACCCACCGGCTGTTACACTGTCCCATAAATGCTTCCCGGTCATGCTACCGCTGAGGGCACCGCCCGCTACCGAGACCGCTTCCCGCAACTGCGTGATGCTGGACACTTTCGGACTCCTAAGAATGTTCCCGGAGTCAATGAACTCCATTTATCCTCGATCGGCCTCGGTACTTACCTGGGAGAGACCGACGAAGCCGCCGACCGCGCTTACACGGATTCCATTACAGTGGCCTTGCGCTCCGGCATCAACGTCCTCGACACCGCCATTAACTATCGTCATCAGCGGTCGGAGCGCAACCTTGGCGCGGCCCTCAAGACGTTGGTGGATTCCGGCGAATTGAAACGCGATGAAGCGCTGGTCTGTACCAAGGCTGGATATCTTTCCTTCGACGGCAATCCGCCCGCGGACCCGCGCGCCTACTTTATGCGGGAATACATGGACCCCGGCGTTTTCGATCCGAAGGAACTTGTTGGCGGCATGCATTGCATGGCTCCGGCGTACCTCGCGAACCAGATTGAACGCTCCCGCCACAACTTTGGACTCGAAACCATCGACGTTTTCTATATTCACAATCCGGAGTCGCAGTTAGCGGAACTTCCCCGCGACGTATTCCATGGCCGCGTGCTGGATGCCTTCCGTGGCCTTGAATCCCAGGTCAAAGCGCGCCGCATCGGATTCTACGGCATCGCCACATGGAATGGCTTTCGCATGGCAGAGGGGTCCCGCGATTATCTCGGCCTTAACGAGCTTTCTGAGTTGGCAATCGAAGCTGGTGGAAAAGATCATCATTTCCGCTTCATTCAACTGCCCTTCAATCTGGCGATGCCTGAGGGCTTTGGATTGCTCAATCAGCGTGTGGGGAAAAAGAAGGAATCAGTATTCTCGGCCGCGGAGGAGTTGGGCATTGCCGTCATGGGCAGCGCAACGCTACGGCAGGGCCAGTTGACCCACGGCCTGCCGGAGTTTCTGGGAAAAGTTCTGGGCCTGCACACCGACGCAGAGAACGCGATTCAATTCGCGCGATCTGCTCCGGGAATTACGACTGCTCTGGTAGGAATGGGCCACAAAGAACATGTGGCCGCGAACCTGAGACCTGCGCTGGTACCGCCGACTCCCAAAACAGAATGGGAAAACCTCTTCAGCCCTGGCCGCTGAACCGCGCCTACTTCAGCTCACGCAACTTCGCCTGGGCCAGTTGAGCGCCTTGGCTCGCGGGACTGTCCTTTTGAATCTGCTCGTAAATCCGTTTGGCCTCGAGCGGTTGGTTAGCGGATTCATAGGTCGACGCCAGTTCCATTTGCGCCATCGTTTTGCCCACCGCCTGTGTCGGTTTATCGATGATCTGCTTGTACAGGTCAATGGCCTGGGGGACGCGGTTAGTATTGCGATACACCGACGCCAGCGCCATTTTGGCCAGTGCCGCCATGTCACTGTTTCGGGCGGAACTGACTTCTTTGAGCGTGTTCTCAGCGGTAGCGTTGTCACCTAGATCGATCGCCGTAAGGCCCACGAAATACCGAGAAACCTCGGCCGCGTGGGTGTGGGGATATTTATCGACGACTGCCTGGAACTTTTTTTGCGCGTCGGCGGCGCGTTCCTTGGCGCTGGCATAACTGGTGTCGCCCGGTTGCGCCGGCATGTTCGCGGGACGGACTGGCGTATCCAGGACTCGCACCGCCTGGCTCACTTCCAGGCTCGCCCTGTCGTCTTGCATGTTCAGGTAGTACCAGCCGCCTGCGACCGCAGCGGCAACGACGGCCACCACAACGATGATGGCGGTGAGCTTTCCTTTGTGTTCAACCGACCAGTGGACTGTCGCTTCCGCGGCATCCATAGTGACCTGATTGAACCGGTCCTGCTTAAGTCTATGACGGGTCTCTGCTCGCACGAACTTCCCTTCTAAGATAAATAGGGGTGGGCTGACAATTAATCAGTCTAACAGGGCCAAATCCGCAGCGTCAAAGTGGACAGAACGGTACCCGAATAGCCGTCTGACCATTTTCCCGGGCTTGCCAGCCATGCCATACTTAGAGCTGGCGTAGCGAGGTCAACCATGCTCGAACAGGAAAAAGCGAATAAGGCAAAGATCGTGGGATACGGTCTGGGTTTGGTCGTAGTAATTCTGGCCGTCGCCTGGAAGTTCTTCGCTCGTTAAGACAAGACTCGAATCATTGCGCGAGAACGGCCCGGCGGCGTCCTCAGTTCCCCGCGTCTTCGTATACCGTCTCTTCAGGCACGTCGGTGGGACTCTCGAATTCGAGTTTGTACCCGTCCGGATCAGTCAAGGTGGTGACCCACATCGCGTTGCCGACAAAGGGCCGCCCAGCCTTGATCCCACGGGCCGTCACCTCGTGATAGATCGCCAACGCGTCTTCGCATTGGAAGCAGATTGACACGCCCTCGCCGAGCTTTCCACTCGTCGTCCACGAATTCTGGCCCTGTTTACGGAACTCCTGCAGCATCAGCGCTGCGCCCCCCAGTTGCAGCCAGCACCAGCGCAGCTTGCCATCATCGATCCACTTATTCGTCATCTCAAAGCCGAGGCCGTCCACGTAATAGCGCACGGACTCCTCCATGTTCGCCACGCGGAAAAACGGCACCGCCTGCTTGACGTTTACTTTGGTATTGGTTTCGGTTTGAAGATTCATGGCGTCTCCAGCCCCTACGGAGACTTTAGACGCCAAGAACGCAGAAACGCCTCATGATTTTCGTTCGTCGTCGCTACTTGAGGTAAAGCACTCCAATGTAGTCGCCGCTGTTGTCCGCAAACCAGATGTTGCCATCCGGGCCAACCGTCATTCCCAGAATCGCAAGAGAATACTGCGAGGGCAGCGTCCAGACGGTGACTTTGCCACTCGTAGTGATGCGGCCAATCTGATTGGTAAACGTCCCAAAATAGAGATTTCCGTCCTTGCCATTGATGATAGTGTCGACAAGCGGAGGCAGTCCTTTAGTGTAATAGTGCAATCCTTTCCCGTTGGTTTGGATGGCCCCAATGCGTGACGGATAGCTGTTGCAGCCGCCGGGATCGGCAAACCAGATCCGTTTGTCGGGTCCGCTCGCAATGCCGAATCCATTGCCATGATTCATCACCGGGTAGGTTGTAAATTTCCCTTGTGGAGTGATTTTGCCGATATCGGTATAGTTCTGCCCCTCAAAGCATGGCCCATTGGCTTCCAGAAACCAGATATTGCCGTCCGAGCCTAGGGTCACGGAGGTCGGCTGGCTGGCGTCGCCGCCGTTCGGCAGATCGAATTCCTGTACCACGCCCTTTGGCGTTACCTGGAGGATCCCGTTGTGGTCCGTCGCCATCCACAAGTTCTTATCCGAGCCCACCGTGATATCGATGGAATTCGAAGCCGAGAGCCCCAGAGCATAGTCCGACTCTGTTCCCTTCGAGGTCATGGCACCGACATCGCCCGTCGCGTATTCAGTGAACCACATGCGCTGGTCGGGTCCTGCCACAATTCCGAAAGGTTCGGCGCCGCTGTTCTCGACATTGAAGACTTTCGACACGCCTTTGGTTGTGAAACGGACGATCGCATTCAGGGAGGAACTGCCGAACCACAGATCGTGGTTCAGGCCGGCAGCAATCTTGATTGCTCCGTTGTGACCCGTCGGGCCCGCGAAGATGCAGATTTTCTTACCGCCGATGTTCGAGCAATCTGGACTTGTTAACGCACCATCTTGAGCCCACGAAAGGCTTCCGATCAGTGTCAACGCAATAATTCCAGCAAAAAAACGCATGGCTTTCATACCTGACTCCTTGAAAAAAGTTTGCCGGGTCAACCAACTAGGTCTGGCCGGTATCTGCAATTATTTGCACACCCAGTATCGAGGCGCGACATGGCCCGCGGCGCGTGCTAGAATTCGGAGCGCCTGCCACCTCGGCGTGGCATCAATAGCAGCCCTCCCCCTTGGCCGCAAATTAAAAGATATCAATTTTTATTAGAGCTGCCGCATCCTCAACATGCACGCCCACTTATACGATTTTGGTTCGTTTCGGCTTGACCCCGGGAAACGCCGTCTACTGCGGGGCGACAGTCTAATTTCGCTCACTCCCAAGGCATTCGATACTTTGCTCGTCCTGCTGGAGAGCCGCGGCGCCGTCCTCGAACGCTCCCAGCTCATCGCTCAAATCTGGCCTGATACCCGCGCCGGGGGCAATAACCTGAACCAGTGCATCGCGGTTCTTCGGAAGGCGCTTGAGGACGATTCGCGGCAGCCGACCTACATCGTGACGCTGCCCGGACGTGGCTATTGCTTTATCGCCGAGGTCCGGGTTGTACCGAACTCGCCGCTTGAGGCAGCGCCAGATGCAACCCCCGAACCTGCGACCCATCGGTCCATTTGGGGCCGCCGCTTGTCCATCCTTGGACGCGGACGCCTGCGTTACATGCTCGCCGTTTCACTGTTATTGATCCTCGCCGTCCTGCCCACCCGCTGGTCCAAAGTCCGCTCCGCCTTCATCCCCAACCGCCACCTGTCGGTTTCCGTCCTGCCTTTCGCCGATCTGGATGACATGCCCCATGATCGGTACCTCGGCCAAGGTCTAAGCGAGGAATTGGCCGCCGAACTGGGCGAGCTACCCGCTCTGAAAGTCGTTGCCAGCGGCCCCCGCTTTCAGACCGGCGACGGGGATGTCCGTGCCCTTGCGCATGAACTCAATGTAGGGAGCATCCTTAAAGGGAGCGTCCGGCGCTCCGGCAGCCAATATCGAATTGCGGTACAACTCATCGATGGCAATGACGGTCGCGAACTTTGGTCCAATATTTTCTCCGGGACGGTTTCCGATCTGCCGATCATGGAGGAGCAGGTGGTTCGCCATACCGCCCAAGTCTTGCGTGTGCCCGTGGTGCCTGAGCTACAGCAGACCCTCGCACGACGGGCTGGCGAGAACCCGGAAACTCACGAGGCTTATCTGCAGGCGCGCTATTACTGGACCAAGCGCGACCAGGCATCAATGCGAACCAGCCTCGAGTTGTATCAGCAGGCTATCGCCCAGGACCAGAACTATGCCTTGGCCTACGCGGGACTCGCGGATTGGTATGCCGTGAATGCTGGGACGGAGTCTATGCCGGTTCGCGTAGCGCTTCCGCGGGCCCGCTTGTTCGCCAAGAAAGCCATGGATCTGGATCCCACACTGGCTGAACCTCATGCGGCCTTGGGACTTCTAAAATGCTTTGCGGAATGGGACTGGCAGGGGGCGCGGGAGGAATTCAATCGCGCGCTGGCACTCAACCCCGGCTATGGCACAGCCCACCACTGGGCGGGTCTGAATCTAATTGCCATGGGGAAGTTCGAGGAAGCCGACGCCGAATTGCGCAAGGCCGCAGAGCTTGACCCCCTGTCGCCAATGATTTCGGAGGGACGCGCCGAAAATTTCTATTATTGGCATCGCTTTGACGATGCGATCCAGGTACTTCAAGGCCTGCGATCGAGAGAACAAGACCCGAAGGCCTTCTTGTGGCCATTGGCGGGGGCGTTGGCGGCCGCAGGCCGATACCAGGAAGCCTACGACAACTTTCAAAAAGCAGGCCCCGATGGGAGCCCCGACGTTTTTGCGCTGGCGGAAGCGCGATTGAAAATTCTGATTGGAGACCGCCGAGATGCGCGAGTCACACTAAAGAAGATCGAAGCCAAGTTTCGACCAGGAGACCCCAACCCCAGCTACATCGCCAGCGTTCATCTGGCGTTAGGGGAGCCAGATCAAGCCATGATCTGGCTCCGCCGCGCGTATGAACAACGCGACCCGATGATGGTGGGTATCCGATGGCAGCCGGAAATGGATTCGCTGAAGAGCGATCCGCGTTTCCTGCAATTGGTCCATGAAGTCGAAACCGCGCACGATAAATCGGGTGGAACTTAGCGTCGGTCCAAAGGTGCGTTCTTACCGGATCTTTTCCCCGATCGACTTGGCTTGCGTAAACAGGTACAGGTAATCCGGGCCGCCCGCCTTTGAATCCGTACCCGACATGTTGAATCCGCCGAAGGGATGCGCGCCCACCATCGCTCCAGTGCATTTGCGATTGATATAGAGATTGCCGACGTGGAATTCCTGTTTCGCCCGTTCGATCTTGTCGGGCGAACTGGTATAGACCGCGCCGGTCAGGCCGAATTCGGTATCGTTGGCAATTTCCAGCGCATGATCGAAACTCTTCGACTTGATCACCGCGAGAACCGGCCCGAAAATCTCTTCCTGCTCAAGCTTCGACTTCGGCAGAATGTCGGCAATGACGGTCGGTTGCACGAAGTAACCTTCAGTCCCCACCTGCGACCCGCCGGTGATCGAACGTCCCTCGTGCTTGCCAATCGCAATATAGCTGAGAATCGATTTCATCGAGCTCTCGTTGATGACGGCAGCCATGTTGAAATTCTCCGTGGGATCGCCAACCGTAATCTTCTCCACTCGCGCCTTCAGAGCTTCGAGGAATTTGTCGTAGATCCGCTCGTCGACAATGGCGCGCGAACACGCCGAGCACTTCTGCCCCTGGAATCCGAAGGCAGCTTGCGCCACGCCTTCGACGGCGGCGTTGAAGTCTCCATCCGCGTCGACGATGATGGCGTCTTTGCCACCCATTTCAAGCACCGTGCGCTTGATCCAGACCTGGCCGGGAACCACATTCGCCGCCCGCTTGTTGATGTCTAACCCGACTTCGCGCGACCCGGTGAACGCGATGTAGCGGGTTTTGGGATGCGAGACAACCGCATGGCCAAACGTCGCGCCCGAGCCGGGGCAGAAGTTCACTACGCCCTCAGGCATGCCGCACTCTTCCAGCAATTCGACGAATTTCGCGGCAATCGTTGGCGAGTCGCTCGACGGCTTTAGAATGACGGTATTTCCCGCCACGATCGACGCGCAAGTCATGCCCGCCATAATTGCGCAAGGGAAGTTCCATGGCGGAATTACCGCGCCCACGCCCAGCGGAATGTAGCGCAACATGTCGTGCTCGCCAGGAAGTTGCACGTCGGTCTCAGCCTTCGCCAGACGCAGTGCCAGACGCGCGTAGTAATCGCAGAAATCGATGGTCTCGGCGATGTCGGCGTCAGCCTCGGCCCAGTTCTTGCTCACTTCGAAAACCAGCCAGGCACAGAATTCAAGCTTGCGTTCGCGCATGGTGTCTGCCACGCGAAACAGCAAACCGGCCCGCTCTTCCATGGAAGTACGGCTCCAGGTTTCGAATGCCTTCAGGGCCGCCTGCATGGCGGGCTCAACGTGCTCGGCTCCGGCTTTCTGATGGATCCCAACGATTTGCGAAGGTTTCGCGGGATTCAAAGACTTGATCTTGTCCGCGGTTTTGGTTCGCTTGCCGCCAATAATCAGGTCGTACTCGCGACCCAGTTGTCCGCGGACTTTTTCGATGGCGGAGCGCATTTTGCGCGCGGTTTCTTCGCGGCTGAAATCGGTGAATGGCTCGTTGGCGAATTTGCCTTCGTGCGGACGAGTTTGCGGTCTTACGGGAGCTTCAAGGGTTGCCATAAATGCACCTCAACTGTGATTAAAGTATATGGATGCTGCCCGAATGGGCGGCGAACCCTTAATTTTAGCACCGGGAACGGAGATCGGTACTCAGTTGGGAGGAGTACAAACCGAGAGATTCTCGTTCTGAAAGCTCCACTGGTTGTTGACCGACGTATCGATATTGGCGCCGAACCATCTCAGAAACACCAAATCCTGCAGGTGATAGCCTCCGTAAGTATGGTCGTGCGGAGGCGGGCCCTCAAGCGGATCCCCGACCTCGAGAAATCCGTCACACGGAGAGGAATTGCTGAAGTACGGGTCGTCCGCCCACTCACCAACCTCATGCGATAGGACGTTGACGTCGCTATGGGAGTCAGCTTGTATGTCGAGGTATTCGGCGGTCGCCCACGTCACAACCTGCGGCGTGCTCCCTCCGAACACAGTGTCGCCGTGTAGTCCCCAGTACCAGCACATCTCTCCTTTGCCAAGTATGTAGGTACCGGCACATACGTCATAGGTGAGAAAGACGGTCAGCCCCCCTTGCGTAATCTGGTTTGAGGTGAGTAGCGAACTCATAGTCTGTGTAACGAAGTTCTGCCAATATTGAAACTGCACCCAGCCTTCACAGATACCCCCGACGTTGCATACATCGGAGAATATTCCCGCGTCGGCAGGGGTTGGAGGGTTGATACTCTCGTTGATCACCGTGGAGCCCCCAGCAACAGGTGATAGTTATTGCCCGAGTCGTCGATCCAGAAATTGGCTCGCTGGTAGGCGTCTAAATACTGCGTTACCCCGAAATCTTGGCCACCGGAGGTGAAGTCTATCGTGCATGGGTTCGGACCCTGCGGCGGAGTACAGAAGATGGGAGAGGCGAGCACGCTATTCAGCACAACCGCTGGGTCGTAGACTACGCTCCCGATCGTTACCTTGACCGGGATCAGATAAACCGGAACCGTCGTCGAGCCACCGCCCGCCGGATTTGTACCCACCATGGTGTAGGTGTACTGGGTTCCCTGGTAAATGAACGAACCGCTCCACGTTGGGAGAGTCCCGGACTGACCGAAGACGTTAACGCACAGTGCCAAACCCAGTAGCGACGCCAAAATATACAGGCATGCGGTCCTGCGATGAGTTGGTCTCATTACGCTAGTTCTCCTCAGTCGGAAATCATTAAGACGGCATGCCAAGGCCCCGCTTCTCAACGGGATCTGGGCCCAAGGACACAGCTCGAACCTTCATTGGATCTTCTTGCCGGTCAGCGCAATGGAGAACGCATCGCATCCAGTTCCATCACAGGCGCCAGAGCTACCCCAAGTAGGCTCATAGGGTGTGCCGTAAAGGTTACTGGAAAAGAAGGAATCGTCGAGGACGTTTTTCCACCCCTTGTGGTTCGGGGCCGGGCTATCCTCCACGTCGACGACGTACCCAATCCCGTTCTGGGTTATCAGGACCAAGCTTACGAAGTACACCTTGCCTTTGCGAAGCGGGCAAGGCTTCGCAAGTTTCTTGATCGTATAGCTGTACTGCACATACCCGAAATCCGATTCACCGTACGCAGCCATTGCCGCGCTGCCAGTGGTGTTACAAACGATGTTACCTCCCTGGCCTGCTGACATGTTCTCCCGAACTTCAAATGGAGTGGGGTTGTCGCCGATGAAGCCACCGCTGAGAAGCTCGTTAAATGTTGCCCCGGTCACGGATACTGACTGGGCCGGCTTCACGCCCACATAGGTGTAGCCGTAGGAACCTCCGCCATCGACATTCAAAAGGGCGTTCGCGTTCGAGTTGCTGGAGTCAAAGTCGCCAGCGTAGTATAGACAAATCTTCGGCGGGCAGAACGGAAGGTTCTTGGAGTGGCTCGGAATTACTGATTCCCTAACCGACCCCGTAGGTGCTGCCTGAGGGTTCTCCCGTGCAGTCAAAGGCGGGGAATATCCGCGGTCGTCTTGCGCGGCAGTTAGCGAGGCAAGTAACGCCAGGCAAGCGAGAACCAAACAATAGGTTTTCATGAAATCCTCCCGGCGATTCGACGGCAGCCCCTGGCTTCGGGACCGGAGAGTCGATGGCCGCAACCCACGCGCAGAAATATACACCAGCCGGGGATTATTCCCAACGAAAAACATCACCTTGGCGGCGAATCGGGCCAACTTTACGAAGCCAGGGGAGCAGCCCTACGAATCAATCGCTACCGGCACTTCCACCGGCTCCAGCCGCGCCGTAAAGTGCCGCAGGAATGGCGCTTCGTAGGTGAGTTTCATGCCGCGAATCTTCTCGCGATTTTTCCAAACTTCCAGAATGACTTCGACCACGTAGTCGATATGGCTCTGCGTGTATACGCGCCGGGGAATGGCCAGCCGTACCAGATCCATCTTTGCCGCCGCCCCGAACATGAGCGCACCGATTTCGACCGACCGAATCCCGCCTTCAAGATAGAGTTCTGCCGCCAGCGCTGCTCCCGGAAACTGGTCGAGCGGAATATGCGGCAGGAAGGCCCGCGCATCAATGTAGACGGCATGGCCTCCCGGCGGCTGTACGATGGGCACGCCTTCCGCGGCAATATGATTTCCCAGATACGCGGTCGAGGCGATGCGATAACGCAGATAATCCTCTTCCAGCGCCTCCTGCACGCCGACCGCAATTGCTTCCAGGTCGCGTCCAGCAAGCCCGCCATAGGTAGGATACCCTTCAGTCAGAATCAGCAGGTTCTTCTCTTGCTGCGCCAACAGATCGTCATTCGTGCACAAGAATCCGCCAATGTTCGCCATGCCATCTTTCTTGGCCGACATGGTGCAGCCGTCGCCATAGCTGAACATCTGCTGCGCGATTTGCTTCGGACTCTTCGACGCATATCCTGCCTCGCGCAACTTGATGAAGTATGCGTTTTCAGCAAACCGGCAAGCGTCGAAATATAAAGGAATGCGATGCCGCCGGCAGATGGCGCTGACCGCCTTCACATTCTCCATGGATACCGGCTGCCCACCGCCGGAATTATTCGTCACCGTCAGCATGACCAGCGGGATCCGCTCCCGCCCAACTCTTTGAATAAGATTTTCCAGCGACTCGACGTTCATATTGCCCTTGAACGGATGCAAAGACTCCGGATGCTTGCCTTCTTCAATCACCAGATCGACCGCCTCCGCGCCTACAAATTCAACGTTCGCGCGCGTAGTGTCGAAGTGTGTGTTGTTGGGAACGACGTCGCCCTTCTTGCACATCACGCTGAACAAAATGCGCTCGGCGGCGCGGCCCTGGTGCGTCGGAATCACATGGCGGTAGCCGAAAATATCCTGCACCGAATCGCGAAAGCGATCAAAGCTCTTGCTGCCCGCATAGCTCTCATCGCCTTCCATAATGGCTGCCCATTGATGCGTCGACATAGCGCCAGTCCCGGAATCGGTCAGCAGATCGATCAGCACATCGTCCGCAGGAAGCAGAAAGAGATTGTAGTACGCCGCCCGCAGCAACTCCTCGCGCTGCTGGCGGGTGGTCCAGCGAATCGGTTCGACGCTTTTAATCCGAAAGGGCTCAATGATTGTTCTGGCCATGACGTTCTCCTAATTAATAGAAGACACTGTGGATAAAGCTTCGTCAGTGACGGGAATCACCCATCAGATCGATGGGCCGAGTTTGAAGCTATGGGTGGGTTTGCATCGATTCGGGATCTTCCACCCCTCGGACGCTCATTTTTGCCGTGCGTTCCAGCTTGTCCCAGGCAAACGACTGTCCGGAGATCGCGCGCTTCACCGTCTTGAAAAGTACCACCGAGAACAGTTGCCGGTAGGCGAACCGTTGTAGCCAAACCTGGCTGAGCAGCCAGACATCTTCGCGTGCCTCGGGCTGTCGCCGCTCCAGTGCGAACGCAATTGCGGAGGTGATGAAGTCGATTACCAGGAAAGCCGCGAAGAATATCACCAACCGCTGGAAGCTTGCCGGATCGGTGGAATCCGGATGAAACCATTTCTGCACGAAATACCACAGCGCGCCGAACACGAACATCAAGTCGATAAACGGAGACACCAGCGGCAGCAAAATTTGGAAAACGACGATGTTCGGCAAGGCAACCCAGCCCAATGCCCCTTGGCGGGCAAACACAGCTCGATGCTTCCACACCGCCTGCAAAATCCCGAACGACCAGCGAAAGCGTTGCCGCATCAGGCCATTCGCATTGACGGGCGCTTCGGTATACGCCAGCGCCAGGTCCTCGTACTGCACGCGGTATCCACGGCGTAACAACGCCATTGTCAGGTCAGCGTCCTCGGCAACCGTGTCGGTGTGGTATCCGCCGGCCTCGCGCACCGCCGAAACTCGCCATGCGCCAATCGCCCCCGGCACCACGCTGACGGCACCCAAAGTATTCAACGCGCGGCGTTCGAAGTTCTGGCTGGTGATGTATTCCAGCGCCTGCCATCGTGTCCACAGGTTCACGCGGTTCCCAACTTTAGCGTTGCCGGCAACCGCCGCGACTTTGGGGTTCAGGAAATGCGGCACCAGTCGCGTAATAGCATTGCGGTCGATTACCGTATCCGCATCGATGCCGACGAAAAATTCTTCGTCCCGCAAATGCTCCAGCCCATAATTCAGGGCCTCGGCCTTGCCGGAATTCGCCTTGGTCAACACAATTACTTTGCCCGACGCGATCTCGCGCGCGAACCCCGCTCGCGCCACCTCCAGAGTTTTGTCTTTCGATCCGTCATCAATCACGATGACCTGAAGGTCCGGATAGTTCGACGCCAGCACCGCCCGCACCGTACGCTCAATTACCTTTTCCTCGTTGTATGCGGGGACCAGTACCGCCACCTTGGGCTTATAGAACTGCGCTTCCGCGAGCGTCATGGGGCCATATCGCCGCTCACGAAAACGATCGAAGATCGCAAACGCGCCCACAAACAGCAGACGTCCCGTCATCAGCAAGTCGCCAATGAAGAAGACCCACACAATGGCGTTTGCCCCCACGTCCCATAGCCAGAATGCCAGCCAGTCAACCATCGCCATCCAGCGCTCGTTGGCCGGGACCGGAGGCATCACGTCGGCTTTGGTCTTCCCCAGTAATTCGTAAAGCGGGACAATCTGCAACCCCTTCGCGCGCACTCCCTCAATGATCAAAGGCAGCGCTGCCACCGTATGACTGCGGTCGCCGCCGCCATCGTGCAGCAAGATAATGCTGCCGCAGAACCGTGTGTCGGCTCCGCACGGCGGTAAGTGCGTGATGACGCGGTTGGCAATCTCCTCTGCCGAAGGCCGCGGATCGTCCCGCCAGTCGTTGGGATCGATCTTGTCGCCGATGGTGATGTATCCCATGTTCTGCGGCACCTGCAAGGGCCGCACCTGGTCGGCGGTATCGGGCTCCTGGTCAATCGAATAGGGCGGTCGGAACAGGATTGTGCGCACTCCCAGGCGACTGGCGAAAAGCTGTTCTGTCAAATTCACTTCGACCTTAATTAACCGGTCAGACATGTTGCTGATATCGGGATGGGTAAACGTATGGTTCCCGATTTCGTGTCCTTCGCGGTAAATCCGTGACGCAAGCCCGCCAAAGCGGTCCGCCTGGATCCCAATCAGGAAGAACGTTGCAGGAGCATTCTCGCGCTTCAGCACGTCAAGAATCTTCGGAGTCCACTCCGGATCGGGCCCATCGTCGAACGTGATCGCGACCTCGTTCGCGTTATATCCATAGCGCGCCACGCGCCAGGGTTGCGGCAAAGGATCGAAGTTCTGATCGGTAATAATCCCTGAACCATTCACCGTAATGTTGCGCACACCGTGCGTCGGTTGTGCCTCAATGCGGAAAATCTCGCCGCTCCCTTCCATGTCCACGTCCTGGCCGGGCGGCACGTCTTTCAACTTATCCGGCGAATCCGCCTCACCGGGAATGTCCCAAATCTTCCACAGCGAACGGTCCTCCGCGCCCAGTCGCCATAGGGCAAACGTCTCAATGCCCAGGGTTTGCGCCGCCCGCATCTCATTCAGCGCCGTGACCGCGTCCAGAAACCATATGTCATGCTGGATAGTGTGCTCGTCCATGTAGCTGACGTGTGGGTTCAGGCTGTCGCTGTCGAAATCGACATCTTCTTCCGAATCTCGCGCCGTCAGCCATGCCTCTTGCACTGACGAGTTTGAATCTTTCACTCCCGGCAGCAGCGCCCCGTGTCTGGGCTTTTCTGGCCAATCGTAGCCATAGTTGCCCACCGCACAGATAAACTTGTCGACCGGGATCGCGCTTTTCGCCAGTTGCAGGTTCTTCACAAACCAGTCCTGTGAAGCAATCGGTCCCGGCTCGCCACCCGGATAATGTTCGTCGTAGTTCATCACCACCACGCCATCCGCTGCGACCGATACCGCCTGGTAGTTGAAGTCCTCGTTATGCGGCTGCACGCTGACGTATAGCTTGAGCCCCTTCAGGTGCAGGTCGGCGGAAAGCTCATTGAGCAGCGCGATATAGCCCTTCTGGCCCTTCTTGGGGAACTCCTCAAAGTCCACCATCAATCCGCGATACCTGTCGGACGCCAGGAAAGTATCCACCTGCGTGCGAAACTGAGCCCGTGCCGCGGGATCGTTCAGAAACTTGCTAATATCCACCCAATTCGTTCCGTCCGAGTTATTGACCATGGGGAAGACTTCCATCTCGGCGTCTTCCGCCTTCACGAACGACATCACTTTCGGATCAACCGGGCGGACGGACCGCCCATTCACCACGTCAAAAAACTTGCCGGTGTCTTCGTCGATTGCCTCCGAGACGTCCATCTGGCGTCACCACATGCAGCCACTCCGGGTAGAGCAAGTCGATCTGCTTGGCATATTCACGCAAGGAGGAAAAACTGGCTGCGTCCCAGGAAACATAGAAGGCCGCCCGAATGCCCTCATCGGAATTCAATTTCACTTGCGAAGCCGCCGACTTGCTGGTGCGGTGGCCCTTTTTCGGAGACAGCTTCTTGCGCTCGCGCCCCTTCCCCTTTTCGTTGTCTTTCAATGCGCGAAACGGCTTCTTTTGCCAGGACAAAGCTAATTCCGGCAACTGCTCGCCATGCACCGCGTTGTATATAAAGAAGACCACCAGCAGCATGAAGCCGATGCCGACAACGTCGAATAGACGCCGCAGGCGCTTCCAGCGTGCTTGCCGGGGATCGTAGAAAACAGGTTGTGCCATGGTCGGGTGAGTTAGCCTAATCCTAAGCTGCGCTCCCGGCTCGGTCAAACACGGTGGAACAGCTCTGGCTACGTTCTCTTCGACGCCACTGCGAAACGCGCTATATTCCTCTGTGCGCGAAATTCTGCATAAGCACTCTCGGTTCTTTCTGTTCTCGGGGCTGGCAGGCCTCGCTTTGCGTCTGCTGTTTCTCTACCGTTTTCCAGCCATCACCGCCGACTCGTTCATTTACGGCGATATCGCCAGGAACTGGCTGCAACACGGCATCTACGGCCTGACCGAGCTTGATCAAATTGTTCCCACCTACATCCGGTTGCCAGGATATCCCGCATTCCTGGCTTTGGTTTTCCGCATTTTCGGCATGGATCATTACCGCGCCGCCCTTCTGATTCAGATCTTCGTCGACTTTGGCACCTGCTTCATCATTGCCGATATCGCTCGGCGCGCGATCTCGGAACGCGCTGCCCGCGTTGCCTTTCTGTTGAGCGCGCTTTGCCCATTTTTTGCAAATTACTCGGTCGCAGCCCTGACCGAGACTCTGGAGATTTTTTTCACGGCATTGGCCTTGGACTTGGCTTTCGCCGGTGTTGCCACCCTCCAGGCTCCCCCAGCCGGCAGCAGCGCCCCGATCATCAAGCTGCGATACGACCACTGGCTCGCGTGCGGTTCTGCTATTGCCGCCTGCCTGCTCCTGCGCCCCGACGGAGGACTTCTGTTGGCCGCCATCCTCATTTATTTGTTCTGGATACTCGGGCGGCGCCTGCGCCACGCCCAGCCGCTCATCCCCGTACTGAAGGCGGGATTGATCCTCACCCTGGTCGCGCTCGCCCCGCTCGCTCCTTGGACGTTGCGCAATCTCCACACCTTGCATACATTCCAGCCTCTGGCCCCGCGCTACGCCAACGAAGAAGACTCTCTGGTGCCCATGGGATTCAATCGCTGGACCAAAACCTGGATGGCCGACTACGTTTCCAACGAGGAGGTCTACTGGATGGTCCCCGGCAGCCCAATCGATTCCGACAAGTTGCCCTCTCGCGCCTTCGATTCTGCCGACCAGCAGGACCAAACTGAACAATTGTTGGCCGATTACAACCAACAACTTCGCATGACGCCCGGCCTCGACGCGCGCTTCGCCGCCCTGGCCCAGCAACGTATTCGCGCGGCGCCCCTGCGCTATTACGTTTGGCTGCCGCTGTTGCGTATCGCGGACATGTGGCTCCGTCCGCGCACCGAACTGCTCCCCTCTGACTCGCGCTGGTGGGAATTTGACGATACGACTCGATGGTCGATCCTGGCGGTGGTGATCGGCGCCATCAATCTGCTCTACATCGGTGCCGCATGCTTAGGTTTGATACGAGGACACTTCGCGCCCTACTTGGGACTTCTGCTCACTTTTGCGGTATTGCGTTCTCTTTTCCTGGGCACAATGGAAAATCCCGAGCCGCGCTATACCCTTGAGTGCTATCCCGTAGTGATTGTTCTGGCAAGCGCCTTGTTCCAAAATTCGCGGAGATCGCGTGGCGAAGGAATTCTTAGGAAGGTCTAAGCGTCTCGCCAACCATGATGTCGCACCGGCCGACCGCAGCGCCTTGGCGAGCGCCGATTGCTCGAAAAGGAAAGAACCGCCCTTACCCTAGCGGCGAGTCGGTCATACGAAACCGCGTGCGCACATGCTCGGAGATCCATTCGATCGCGCCGCGGTTTGATACAGGATCGGCTTTGGCCAGGTATTTCATGGCCTCCACCAGCATTTTCTGTCCGTCCACGTAGCGGGAATCCGAAGTTCGTTCTCGCCGCCTGGGTCCTTGAGTTTTGGGGGCAACAGGGATCGTAAAAACCTTGGCCATGTGGATTAGAGCTTCCGTGTGGTGCTTGTTATTCTCGTACGTTATTCGTCTGGGATTGTCCGCCCGCAAGTATAACCCGCACAATCCTATTTCCAACCGTAATATTGGTGACCGAACTCGGTAAGTAAGTCGAACCGGTCTGGATTTCAGACCACAACTTAACCTTGCGGCGATACCGTCTTGGTCTTCGATGTCGTGCGCAATTTGAAAGCCGCATCCGGAAGCCGTTCATTCACCTTAATATCCGAATATTTGGCCAGCTTGTAATCGCCCGAGGATGTAAAGAACTGTTGTTGCACCGAAATCCCTCGCGCGCCGTCGATCCACAGCAGAACCCGATCGATATTGTTCTTCAGTTTCTGTGACTTAGGAGTCAGTTCCAGCTTTTCGGTGCTGACTTCGCCCAGCTTTTCCGCGCCCAAGTCTTTGACATCGAACGACTTCAGCATGTCCTTGCCGCTGCCGCCAAAGCCGAGCACCAGAAAGCTCTCAACCGCCGCCTTGTCTTTGCCCGTGTTGTAAACCGTCACTTGCTCGATCTTAGGCTGAAAAATCTGCACTTTGCTGTCGCTGAACAGGACCTGCTCCGGCGAAGGATCGGTGACATCGGCAGCCATCTCAATTCCGCCGCCACTCCTGCGGAAATAGATTTTCCCTTTTTGGGAATCTGTCTCGTCGACTACCTTTTGATACTGATCCCACTCAAAGGTGGCTTCGGTGGAACGGAAATTCGCCGCGGCCTGGTCCATTTTCTGGATGATCTGGTCGATAGGCGATTGTTGCGCCGCCGCGTGGGCCAGCAGAAAGCTAAGAACGAACCCCAGAGTCGACATTTGTAGAACCCGATTCACTGGGACTTTCTCACTACCGGTGCACCCAGACTTTGTATGCCAGAATCTTTCCCGAACCGTCACGCACCGCCTCATAATTTGAAATGGAAACTTCGCCGGAGATCGGCTCGATCACGCTCAGCAATTGACCGCGGACGGCCGCGTCGTCTTTCCCGTCAATGGCCCGCGCCTCGATCTGGTAGACAATTCCGCCTTTTTCATCGGGAGTAACTAGAACGCCGGTTCGATGCGGGTTACGCTCCACCGGTTTGTCCTTGAAATTGATCCAGTACGGCGAGAAAAAGACCCAAGCCAGGATCAGGGTCACCATCACGTCATACTGGATGGTTCCCCGCTCATAAGACCAGAGAATGTAGTCGCGGATTGTCGCCCAAATCCGGTTCATCGGCACGCCGGCGCCGGGCATCGCCGCAACTGTCGAATTTGCCTCTGCCCTATTCAAAGTCTAAGTGTAGCCCTTGGTAATAACAATGTAGATCGAAATTCGTTGCGCTTCGTTGCTTAGAATTTCCTGGGGAGAATCCGGTCCGTACCCATATATGGCCGAAGCACCTCTGGAATCAATACACTACCGTCAGCCTGCTGATAGTTTTCCACAATCGCCACCCAGGTTCGTCCCACCGCTAAGGCACTGCCATTCAACGTGTGCAGGTACGTGCTCTTGGTCTTACCTTCAGGCCGGTAGCGAATGTTGGCCCGCCGCGCCTGAAACGCCTCAAAGTTCGAACAGGACGAAATCTCGCGGAATAACTGCTGGCCCGGCAACCAGACCTCAATGTCATAAGTCTTGGCCGACGACGGCCCCATGTCGCCGGTGCTCAACGCCATCACCCGATAGTGCAGCCCGAGCTTTTGCAGGACTTCTTCCGCATCGCGTGTGAGCTTCTCCAGTTCCGCATAGGAGTCTTCCGGACGCGCGAACTTCACCAATTCCACTTTCTGGAATTGATGCTGGCGGATAATTCCCCGCACATCTCTTCCGTAGGATCCGGCTTCACTGCGAAAACACGGCGTGTAGGCCGTCAAAGAAATCGGCAGCCGCGCTCCATCGATCACTTCGTCGCGATAGAGATTGGTGACCGGCACCTCCGCTGTCGGAATTAGCCATAAGTCCTTTTCGCCGTGCGGCACCCGGAACGAGTCGGCGGCGAACTTCGGCAACTGGCCCGTCCCATACATGGAATCGGAATTCACCAGGTATGGTGGCAGGACCTCCGTATAGCCCTGCGGACCGGTATGCAAATCGAGCATGAAATTGGCCAGCGCCCGCTCCAACCGCGCCCCCAGGTCCCAATAGACGGCAAATCTTGCACCTGTGAGCTTCACCGCTCGCTCCAAATCGAGCACGCCAAGCTGCTCTCCTAATTCCCAATGCGGTTTGGGAGCGAAATCAAACTTGGGTGGCGTACCCCAGCGCCTGGCTTCGACGTTATCGTCGGCGCTTGAGCCGACCGGAACGCTCTCATGCGGCAGATTTGGAATGCCTTTCAGAATGTCCTGCATGCGAGTGTCATATTCTTCCGCAGCCTTTTCAAGCTGTTGAATATGCTCACGCGTCTCTTTGGACTCTTGCACCAAAGCGTCGGCGTCCTGCGCGGACTTCTTCAGGCGGGCGATTTCTTCGTTGGTGCGATTGCGTTGCGCTTTCAGTGTCTCCGCGCTGGTGATGGCCTGGCGGCGCTGGGCGTCGACTTGCGCGAAGTCCTTCAACAATTCATCAGGATTCATGCCGCGCTGACGCAGCTTTTCCTCGACAAGTGGCAGATGGTCACGAACGAAACTAAGA
This sequence comes from Terriglobales bacterium, assembly GCA_963700175.1. Classification (GTDB taxonomy): domain Bacteria; phylum Acidobacteriota; class Terriglobia; order Terriglobales; family Acidobacteriaceae; genus DASVWZ01. The sequence goes on along the minus strand of CAVOWN010000015.1, from coordinate 103,285 downwards.
TCAAGCATGGGAACCAACTACTCTAACGGAAAAGTAGACAAGAATGCACGCTTTCACCCATGGTAAACCTGTAGCCAGGGGCCTCTATTGTTGAGAGCCCCGAGATTTTTACTGTGTGACGAAGCTCGAGTATTGAGTTTGACCGCTGGTCTTCCCGAGAATATAAATTGACTGCTCGGGCTTTTGTCTATCTCCCCCTAGTCTTGCCGGAGCGTTTTCTGAGTGAACTCCGGATGTCTGACGTTCTTTCAAGGAGCATTCCATTGACAAGCGCACGAATCCCCAACCTACCGAAGATTGCCTGCATTGTTTTCATGTGCTGCGCGGCAACGGCCTCGTCGGCCAACTTCAAGCGGCTGGCAACTTTCAATGCAACCGACGGGGCTGTTCCCTACGCCGCATTGATTCAAGCCACCGACGGGAACTTTTACGGGACGACGCCAACTGGCGGAGCCAATCTCACCGACTGTGGCAGCGAGGGTTGCGGCACGGTCTTCAAGATCACTCCAGCGGGCAAGCTTACTAGGCTTTACAGTTTCTGCTCGCAGCAGAACTGCACGGATGGCTCTCAGCCTGTTGCCGGGTTGCTTCAAGCCACTGATGGGAACTTTTATGGGACAACCTACAGTGGCGGGGCCAATGACGTGCAACCTTGCACCGGGGGCTGCGGCACGATCTTCAAAATTACCCCCGCGGGCACCCTAACCACGCTTTACAGCTTTTGTTCCCTGACGAACTGCGCGGACGGCGCTGTTCCCCTCGGCACGCTTATACAAGCCACCGACGGGAATTTCTATGGGACGACGAGCGGCGGAGGGGCGAACAGTGAGCCCTTCGACGGTACAGTCTTCAAAATCAACCCAGCGGGCAATCTAACCACGCTTTACAGCTTTTGTTCCCTGACGAACTGCGCGGACGGCGCGAATCCTTTCGCAGGGGTGGTGCAGGCTACCGACGGCAACTTCTACGGGACGACACAATATGGCGGAACCATCAATGCGTGCAACGGCCCCTGCGGTACAGTTTTTACGATCACGTCGGGCGGCTCTCTGACCACGCTTCATAGTTTTGATGGTACTGACGGCAACTATCCCGTGGCTGGAGTGATTCAAGCTTCCGGTGGGACTTTCTATGGCACAACGCCTGGAGGTAGGGGGACATGCTGTGGCACCATCTTCGCGATCACATCGGGGGGCACTTTTAGCCTGTTGCACACCTTTAAGGGTACAGACGGTGATGGGCCTGACGCGAAAGTGATACAAGCCACCGACGGGAAGTTTTACGGGACGACAGTCGCAGGTGGTGCACACCGCTATGGCACAGTCTACAAAATTACAGCAGGTGGGACACTAACGACCCTTTACAGCTTCGATCCGCCTCGTACGAACACGTCCTTCGCAGGGCTCGTGCAGGCCGCCAACGGCATACTTTACGGAACGACCGCATACGGTGGTCAAGTGCAGAAATGTGACTTTCAGCAGCACTTCGGCGGCTGTGGCACGGTCTTTAGGTTATCGCTGGGGCTCGGCGCTCGCCTCCCAACTGCGAAGTACTAGACGGCCTGGATCAAGAGACTTTGCTTTTGACTTGTCAGGCGGAGAGAACATTCGCCAACCGAAAACAAACGCCAACGACCGACGACCAAAGACCAACGACCAAAGTCAGTCCGCGGCAACAATTTTGGGGGTTACGCCGCCGCCCCTCTCAAGCTATACTAAAGATGGAATGTCCCTGGATGCATCAACAAAATTCCAATTCGCACCTGCCGGTGTGCTGGCTGCACATGCTGGTATGCCCGCGCCGCTACCGGGCGACTCTGCCTTCCAATCGACGACCTAGCCTCTTCGGTTCCGACTAGTCCATCCCTCCCATTTGTTGCTTAGCCTTGGCCTAAATCCGCGAATTTTCAGGCCAACGACTTACGGCCAATGACCGACGACCGATTTTCAGGAGGTTTCCATGGCAACCCAAACTCTGACCGGGCCCCGCATAAAGACCGCACTACCCGGACCAAATGCCCGGCGCGTTCTCGAGAACGACACTAAATACATTTCGCCGTCTTACACGCGCTCCTATCCGCTGGTCGCGGCCAAAGGGCGCGGCGTTGTCGTCACCGACGTGGATGGCAACGAATTCTTCGATTTTTCCGCTGGCATCGCCGTGACCTCAACCGGCCACTGCCATCCGGACGTGGTTGCCGCCATCCAAAAGCAGGCCGGCGAACTCATTCACATGTCGGGCACGGATTTCTACTACGAGAATATGGTCACGCTCGCGGAGCGTCTCTCGAAGATCGCTCCCATGCCCGGCCCGCACAAAATCTATTACGGCAACTCCGGCGCTGAAGCCATCGAGTGCGCGCTCAAGCTCTCGCGTTACCACACCAAGCGCCAGAACGTCATCGCTTTTTTCGGAGCTTTCCACGGTCGCACCATGGGCGCCCTTTCGCTGACCGCTTCCAAGCCGCAGCAGAAACGCCGTTTCGGTCCCGGCGTTCCCGGGGTGACCCACATCCGCTATCCCGACGTTTTCCGCGGATGTGAAGGTGGCCCGCAGAATGCCGAAGCTTTTGCCCTCGGCTGCGCCCGCTTCATTGAAGACAAGCTCTTCAAGACCACACTCGCCCCGGAAGAAGTGGCCGCCATTTTTGTGGAGCCCATCCAGGGTGAAGGCGGTTATGTTGTCGCTCCCACCGTCTTCATGCAGGAGCTTCGCCGCATCTGCGATCGGCACGGCATCCTGCTGGTAGTCGATGAGGTCCAAAGCGGCGTGGGACGCACCGGCAAGTGGTGGGCCGTCGAACACACCGGTGTTCAGCCTGATATCGTTTGCATCGCCAAAGGCATCGCCTCCGGTATGCCGCTCGGCATCACCATGAGCAAAGCCGAAATCATGGACTGGGTTCCGGGTTCGCACGCTTCCACTTTCGGAGGCAATCCGGTTTGCGTTGCCGCAGCCCTGGCCACCCTCGACGTCATCGAGCGCGAGGGATTGCTGCAACATTCCGCCGAGGTCGGCAACTACATCATGAAGCGCATGGCCGACTGGCCCAACAAGTACGAAATTGTCGGAGACATCCGCGGCCGCGGCCTGATGATTGGCGTCGACATCGTGAAGGACAAGAAGACCCGCGAATATGGCGCCGCCGAACGCGACCGCATTATTCAACTGGCCTTCGAAAAGGGAATTCTTTTCCTGGGAGCCGGTCCGAGTACCATTCGCATCGCTCCGCCCTTGGTCGTAACCAAAGACGAAGCCGATGTCGCTCTTGAGGCGCTTGAGGAGTCAATCTCCACAGTTGGGAAGGCCCGTTAGCGCCCACTCGGGGACGGGCGGAGTCCTCCCTCGTCCCCGTTTTTTATTCCAGTCTTCGAAGCCGGTTCCGAGTTCAATTGGGGCGTGCTTCGAAAAAGGGCGTGGCTTCAGCCGCGCCACAACCAGCCTTTTATGAATTGTCATTCCGAGTCGTTCGCAGCGATGTGTAGCGGGCCCAGAACGAGCGAGGAATCTGTAGTTGGCTGCAAGCACCAGGCTCATGATTGCCCATCTTTCAATCCGCGCGCGTCTCGCCCTCGCCGCTGCGCTGGCGTTGTGGGCCTCGGCCTTCGCCGGGATTCGCGCCGGCCTGACTGCTTACTCACCGGGACAAGTCGCCCTGCTGCGCTTTCTCGTCGCTTCGTGCGTGCTCGCCATCTACGCCAGCATCGCGCACTTCCGACGCCCACAATGGCGTGATCTTCCCGGACTCTGCTTCTGCGGCCTGATCGGCATCAGTTTCTACAATCTCGCGCTCAACTACGGCGAAACCCGCGTCAGCGCCGGGGCCGCCAGCCTCATAATCGCCTCCACCCCCATCTGGACTGCGATTTTCGCCATGGTAATCGGCGAACGCCTCGCTCCGCGTGCCTGGTGCGGCGTCTTCCTGAGTTTTGCCGGAGTTGCCCTTATCGCCAGCGGTGAAGGCCAGGGCCTACGCTTTTCTCCGCAAGCCCTGATCATTCTCGCGGCGGCCATTACTTCGGCAGTCTACATGGTGCAACAGAAAAGTTTTCTCGCACGCTACAGCGCGCTCGAATTCACGGCCTACTCCATCTGGTCGGGAACGCTCTTCATGGTCCCGTTTGGCGGAGGTCTATGGCACAACCTGCACGCCGCGCCCACCGCCGCCACGCTGGCGATCGTGTATCTCGGAATCTTCCCGGGAGCCTTGGCCTATGTCGCATGGGCCTACGTCATGACCCACGGAGCTGCCGGACGCACCACCACGTTGCTATACATCATTCCAGTTTTGGCCATCGCTATTGCGTGGATCTGGCTCGGCGAAGTCCCGCACCTGACCTCTCTCGTTGGAGGCGCAATTGCGCTGGCCGGAGTCATCCTGGTGAACACCTCTCATCGCATAAAATCCGCAACGCCGTCGACCGTCTCCAGGGCCGGCTGACCGCTTTGCTCACGCCGTCGCAATCCCCTACAATAATCGGATTCTAAGGGTGCACTGATTTCCACCCCATTCCATCGTCGCGGCTTTACTTGACGGATCTTTGCCTAAAACGCCCGTGCGCCGTTTCCGGATCAATCCTCAAAGTCTCGACGAAAGGAACTCTTCATGCTCCGCAAAGCCTCGCCCTACCTGGCATTGCCGTTGCTATTGCTTGCCACCATCGCCACCGCGCAAACCAGCCGTCATTTCACTTTCCATTACGCCTTCACCGTCAAAAATGTGGCACCCGGAGAAAAGCTTCGCGTCTGGATTCCCGCCGCCCACTCCGACGCCTTCCAGGACGTAAAAATCGTCTCCGCCACCGGAGACCTGCCGCTCAAGAAGACCCACGAATCCCGCTACGGCAACGAGATGTATTACGCTGAAGCCTCCAAATCCAAGCAGCCGGAAGCGCATTTCGAGATTATCTACGATGTCGTCCGCCGTGAGCGCCTGACCCTCGGCGTCTATTCCCCACATCTTGAAGAGGCCAAACTGCCTGACAAAGAACGGAAAGAATATCTCGCTCCCGACGCGCTCGTGCCCACCACTGGCCTGCCTGCCGATCTCGCTGCGAAAACTGTTGCCGGCAAAACTACGACACTCGAGAGAGCCCGAGCGATTTACGACTACGTTTTCGCCAACATGAGCTACGACAAATCTGGCACCGGCTGGGGACGCGGCGACGTCCTCTATGCCTGCGATGCCAAAAAGGGCAACTGCACCGACTTTCATTCGCTCTTTATCGCCATGGCGCGGTCGCAAGGCATTCCCGCCCGCTTCGAGATCGGATTTCCGCTGCCACCCGACAAGCACGCCGCCGAAATCGCCGGCTACCATTGCTGGGCTGAGTTCTTCGACCCGCAACACGGATGGATCCCCGTCGACATCTCTGAAGCCTGGAAGCATCCCGAGAAGAAAGATTATTTCTTTGGGGCCTACGACGCCAACCGTTTCCAGTTCACTCTCGGCCGCGACCTTGATCTGAGCCCCAAGCAGGAGGGCAAGCCATTGAATTATTTCGTCGATCCCTACGTCGAAGTCGCAGGCAAAGAGTACCCCAACGTATCAACCGCATTCTCATTCAGCGAGGCAGACGCGGTCACCGCCGCTAGACGTTGATCTCAACTTGTAGGGCGGACACTCCTGTCCGCCCACTGCCGTCATGACATGATCGTATGTCAGCGCCTTTGATCGCCCTGGCCCGCATTTCTCGCCTGCGCCATCGTGGGTCGAAGCGAATCGGCGATTCAAAATCGAGTTTGCAATGCCCCGAAATAGAAAACCCGCCGGTGCCCACCGGCGGGAACTCAGTTCGCTAACTCATGACTCAATTAAGGAGAACTCACTACTGGAATCAGATTAGCAATTGTTAGCTCTGTTGCGATGTGAGCATGATCACATTTGAGTGATTGCCTTAAAAAATCCCATAGTGGGAAAGCAAAATACACGAAAGGACACGCTGTCGGCGCGGCAATGGGCCATGGGTGCCTTTGAACGCGTGGGCGTGCGGGTGGCCGCTTTCGCCTCAAGTCTCCAAACTCGGGGCCGATGGCGAATGTAGGCGACAGACTAGATCGCAAAGTCGTTGCTCTGTTTGCTTCCTCAAGCCGGCAGATGGATGGGAGACTGCTACGGAAATCTTCGCGAGCGATGCAACAGCCCCGGCGCGGGCGCCGAACCAACGCAGCGGCAAATTGCGGGCGTTGATCGTCGAGGATGAGCCCGCCGATGTCGAGCTGGCATTGCGCGTATTACAGCAGGCGGGTTTCGAAACCATCTGGGACGTTGCCCAAACGGCCGAGGAGTTCACCGACATGGTGCGAAAGAACTCGTATGACGTGGTTTTGGCGGACTCCAAATTGCCGAACTGGAGCGGAATGGAATCGGTAGAGATCCTGCGCCAGGAAGGACTCGAAGTTCCAGTGATCCTGGTTTCGGGCGCATTGGGCGAACTGACCGCGGTCGAGTGCATCAAGCAAGGCGCGGCCGATTACGTGCTGAAGGACCACTTGGCCCGACTGCCGGAGTCGGTGCGACGAGCCATACGGGAAAACAAGCTGTGCGAAGAACACAGGCATTCTCTGGAGGAATTGGCCCGGTCCAATCAGGACCTGGAGCAGTTTGCCTACGTGGCCTCACACGATTTGCAGGAGCCGTTGCGAATGGTGGCCACCTATACCCAACTCCTGGGCGAGCGCTATCGGGGCAAACTCGATGCCGATGCGGACAAATATATTCACTATGCGGTCGACGGCGCACTGCGCATGCAGAAACTGGTGCAGGACCTGCTGGCTTTTTCACGCGTAGGAAGGCAGGGTGGGGCTCGGTCAAGCACTGACTGCAATGCCGTGCTCGAAATAATCCTGAGGAACCTGGAGGCGACAATCCGGGAGAGCGGTGCAGTGGTGCAGCACACTCAACTTCCAACGGTCCTGGCCGATAGTTCCCAACTGGTGCAGGTGTTTCAAAACTTGATTGGTAATGCGATTAAATTTCGCCGCTCTGAACTGCCCTTAATTCGTGTGGGCGCGGAAGTTCAGGGGAAGGAATGGGTCTTGTCGGTGGCGGACAACGGGATTGGCATCGCAGCCGAGGAAGTGGAGAGCGTATTTGTCATCTTCCGGCGACTGCATAGCCATGCCGAATATTCGGGGAACGGGATCGGGCTCTCCATTTGCAAGAAGATTGTCGAACAACACGACGGACGGATCTGGGTCGAATCGGAACCTGGTCGCGGCTCTATTTTCCGGTTCACTCTTCCCATCAAGCCAGGCTTTGAGCAGTGAGGACCGGTAAAAAGATGAACAACAACCCTGAAATTCTGATGGTTGACGACAACCCCGCGGACATCGACTTAACCAGCGAAGTGCTGGCCCAAAGCAAGGGACATTTTCATGTGAGCGCGGTGAACGATGGAGCGGAGGCAATTTGTTTCCTGCGCCGGCGGGGGAAGTTCGCCAAGGCGCCGGTCCCGAATCTGGTGGTGCTGGACCTGAACCTTCCGGGCAAACATGGGTGCGAGGTGCTTTCAAGCATCAAGGCCGATCCAGCTCTGGCAAAGATTCCGGTGGTGATTTTTACCACTTCCCAAGCGAGCTCCGACATTACTCGCAGCTACGAATTGGGAGCCAGTTGCTACCTGCGAAAACCCGGGAACCTTCCAGAATTTGTCGCGGTGGTGCAATCCATGGCGGAATTTTGGCTGTGCCATGCCAGCCTGCCGCAGGGGGAGAAGCGGTGAAGGACCAATCAACCCACGTTCTGGTGATTGAAGATAACCCGGGTGATGCGGATCTGGTGCGCTTGCGGCTGGTGGAAGGCAAGTCTGCGGTGAATGTGAGCTGTGTCAATCGTTTGGCGGATGGGCTTGCTTCTCTCGCCGAGCAATCCCCGTCGGTTATCCTGCTGGACCTGAACCTGCCCGACAGCCAGGGGGCGGATACGTTTCGCAGAGTGCTGGAGAAAGCGCCGAATATTCCCGTCGTCATCCTGTCCGGCCAGGATGACCAAGAGCTGGCCATGAAGGCGCTTCATCAGGGAGTGCAGGATTACCTCGTAAAAGGCGCTTTTTCCAGCAGTGGCCTTGATCGGGCGATGCGATACGCCGTGGAGCGACAGGCACTTTTGCGTTCGCTCGAGATGAGCCGGAAGCAGCAATTGGAGTTCAAGAACCAGTTCCTCTCTCATGTGTCGCACGAACTGCGCACGCCGCTGACCTGTATTCATCAATTCACCAGTCTCCTTCTGGATGGCCTGGCCGGAGAGATGAAACCCGAACAGCGTGATCATCTCAAGACCATCATGAAGAGCGTCAGCCAACTGACCGCCATGGTCCGCGACTTGTTGGAAGCCAGCCGGGCAGAGTCGGGCAAAATCCGCATTGAACCGCGCTGTGTCGCCATCGAAGGCCTGATCCAGCAGGCCGTCGAAATGATGCAGCCGGGCGCCCAGGAGAAAGGGGTCGGGTTGGAAGTGGGCCTGGACGCCAAGATTCCGGTTGTCCATGGCGATCCCGGACGCATGCTCGAGGTACTGATCAATCTGATCGAGAACGGCATCAAGTTCACGCCTTCAGGGGGAACGGTCACTTTGCAGGCCTGCCTGGTACAGACCGATCCGGGCTTTGTTTATATCTCAGTCGCGGATACCGGCTGCGGAATCAGTCCTGAGGCCAAGGGGCTGATATTCGAGCGTCTGTATCAGGATCCCAACGCGGTCGATAACAATCGCAAAGGCCTAGGTCTGGGACTGTTTATTGCTAAGGAGCTGGTCAATCTCCATGGAGGACGCATGTGGGTTGCCAGTGACGCGGGCAGCGGCAGCACTTTCTCATTTACTTTGCCGTTGTATTCCCTGGCGAAGCTGCTGTTCCCGGTCATTACCCATGAGGGACATCTGCGGGATGACATTGTTCTGGTGAAGGTCGCGTTGCGGCCACTCTCGGGGGCAGTGCGGTCGAACTGGAAGGAGACGTGCTGGCGCTGCCTGGAGGTCTTGCAGCGTTGTGTGTATCTCGATAAAGACCTGGTCTTGCCTCCCATGGCCGCGACCGGTGCGGAAGAAACCTTCCTGGTGGTAGCGTCCACCGACCTTGAACGCGCCAACATTATGATGGCGCGCATCCGCGAGCAGGTGGGCAAGGTGCCGAACCTCCAAGGCACTGGGGAACTCGAAGTCTCAGCCTCGGCGGTGCCACTTGCCGGCGAGCGCGCTGCCGGGCCCCTGGGAGAGCAGGTGGAGCAGGTGGCGTGTGCTGTAAACGAAATGGTGCGAGCAGTCCTTGGAAAGACATTGGGACCCTCCGAAAAGAATAAAGGGTGATGAAAGACACGCCGACATATGGCGTGAATCCCGAAGTGGAGAATAACAAAATGGCAAACTCAAAAATCATGATCGTCGACGATGACCCAGACCTAAGACAGGCTTTGCGACTGCGCTTGCGAGCCAACGACTACGACACAGTCAATGCAGGGGACGGCTACTCTGCCATCGCGCTGGCCTACAAAGAACATCCCGACATGATCATTCTTGATCTGGGCTTGCCGGCGGGAGACGGCTTTGTGGTGCTCGAGCGACTGCAAAAGGACGATAGGCTCTCGACCATCCCCGTGATCGTGTTAACGGCCCGCGACCCGCGGAGCAGCGAGCGGCGCGCTCTGCAGGCTGGAGCAACCGCTTTCTTTCAGAAGCCGGCCGACAACGCGGAATTGCTGGAAGTAATTCGTGCGACATTGCCAAAGATGGCGACGGGAAAGGTCCTGCCTTCCTGAGTGCTGCGGGTCGGCTTGGCCGGGCAAGGAGTGCAAGGTCCATACCACCTCTGGCGGCGTCCGGATGGGGAAGGACTATGCACTCCAGGGTTGAGGAGAAGTCTTGGCGGCGCAGGTCTGCACCTGGACCGCCCAGCGATCGATAGTTCACCGCAGTATTCCGCGGAAAGGAGACGACCGCGATGGCAGGGCAGGTTCCTCCATTTGAGCATAGCAATGCAAACGTATTTGCCCGTCGTTACCCGCGAGCTTTGTTCACAGTTCCCATCACGGTCCGTCAGTTAAGCCGGGGTGGAGTGCGAACGACCGAGGGCCTCAGTCTCGATCTTGGGGTTGGCGGTTTGGGTGCCATTGTTCGTGGGAACGCGGTGGTGGGTGACACCGTTGCCATTGATTTCCGACTGCGCGAGCAACCGCTTAGCACGATGGCGGTCGTGCGACATACGTCGAACGGTTGCTCCGGGTTCGAGTTTGTGGGCTTGACGCCGGAGGAGCAGATGCGGATTATCGGCGTCGTGGGAAAAGCATAAGGGATAAGGCTCTAGTCTGACGCCCGCTCGCAGTTCCATTTCGGGGAAACGAATTCGTTTGATGTGATGCTTGTCACCTCACCGACAGCATGCTCCTCGCGATCATCAATTGTTATGGTGCGCCCAAGGTACGGTAAGCTCGTGCGCTGGGATCGAGAAGCGTTTTAGTGAAGATTCACAGCCTAAACACCGCATTTCGTTCGAATGCTGTCGCCTGTCCTGGAGTCCTTCCAAGGCTCTTGTCATGGGAAGAATCGCTATGAGCGATGGTATAGATTCTCGCATGGTGCGGTGCCTGAGCGTCTTTGCCGCCGCCACAAGTCTAATCTCGGCAGGGGTTGGCCTCTCCACGCTCTGGGGATGGTGGTTTCATCTTCAGGTCTTGAAGAGTTGGTTGCCGGGTCAGCCTTCGGTGCGGGTGAATGCCAGCGTGTGTTTCTTGTTGCTGGGCATCGCCCTGTGGTTGTTGCGAAAGAAAAACCAAGGCGATCATGGCACGCGAATGGCTGGAAGAATTGCCGCGGCGATAGTGGCTCTGGCGGGGTTGATGGCGCTGACGGAAAACCTGGCCGGGTTGAACCTGGGGTTCGACGAGATCCTGCACAGTGTCCGAGTTGGAGAGGAACTAGGCAGCGTTCGGCCTGGCCTCATCCCTTCGATCGCTGCGTTGAATCTCCTTCTGCTGGGTTGTGGTCTTCTGATTCTGGACTGGAGGACGCGGCGAGGCCATTGGCCGGCGCAATGGCTCGCCATTGGCGCTGCCATTGGCTCGTCGTTTGGAATTCTTGACTTCGCTCTGGGGCGGGAGATCTCGCACACCCACGTCGCCCTACCAGGAGCGATTGATCTCGCGGTCGTATCACTGGGATTGATTTGCTCCCGCGCCGAATGGGCGCTGGGCGGCGTTCTGGTCAGCACTAGCGCGGGCGCGCACCTTCTGCGGAAGGCAGTTCCATCCGCGTTGGGTGTTCTTGCCCTAATGGGTTGGATGATCTCCAAACCATTATTGACGGAGGTCCATTTCACCTGGGTACAAGTGAGCGCGCTTGCACTGGTCTCAGGTTTCTTGCTGGTCGGCCTGGTGACCTGGAGTGCTCGCATCCTCGATTGCGTCGAGCAGAAACAACGAAAGGCCGAGGAGGCACTGCAGGTCAGTAAAGAAATGGTGGATGGACTTTTGGGGCGATTCGAAGATTCTCCGGTCGAAGTTAGGCTCCGGCTGTGGGTTACGGGTGGGATCGTTCTCGCGATGGTACTGACCAGCTTCATGGGGTTTCTCTCCTGGCGCGGGTCGCGCATGGCCGAGGAAGACGCCGACTGGGTTGCTCACACCTACGAGGTAAAAGCGATGATCACGACCGCGATGGGCCATGCGGTCGACATCGAGACTGGCGTGCGCGGCTACGATGCGACCGGCCAAGACCTATTTCTGGAACCCTACTGGGCGGGACAGGGCGCCCTGGTCCAAGACCTGGACAGGTTACGCCGCCAGATGGCGGACAATCCCATGCAACAGCAGTGGCTGGATCTGCTCGAGTCGGAAATCAACTCCAGAATAGAATCCGCGAGAGAGAGCGTGAACGAAAGACGGCGGGCCGGGACGATTCCCTCCCGCGCTTCTTTTCTTGAGGGAAATCGCCAGATGGATAAGGTGCGCGCAGCGGTTGCGGAAATGCAAGGCGAGGAGACGAGGCTGCTCGATCAGCGTGTAGCGAGGACTCGGGAGGCATGCCACAAAACCCGCATCATCGCCCTTGGCGGAGCGCTAACGGGAGTTGCTTTCCTGCTGCTCGCTGGACTTTCCATCCGTCGTGAGATTAAACGCAGTACCAGCCTGCGTGGGCATTTGAAGGCCTTGAATGCCGCCCTGGAGCAGCGAGTCGAGCAACGGACGACCGCCCTTCGCCTCAGCCAGGAACGATTCAGCGCCGTCATCCAGTCGGCGATGGATGCGATCATCACGGTGGACGAGAGGCGGCGCATCGTCCTGTTCAACGCCGCGGCGGAAAAAACGTTCCGCTGCCGCGCGAGTGAGGTGCTGGGGCAGACGATCGACCGCTTTATCCCCGACCACTTTCGCGCGGCGCATGCCGAGCACATCCGTAACTTCAGCAAAACAGGTACGACAAACCGGTCTGTGACTGACTTGGGCACGATTCTCGCCCTCCGCGCCGATGGCGACGAATTTCCCATGGAAGCCTCCATCTCCCAGGTCGAAGCGGCCAGCGAGAAGATATTCACCGTTATTCTGCGCGATGTAACGGAACGCAAGCAGGCGGAAAACGCGCTGCGGGAGCAAGCCCACATCCTTGACTCGGCCCAGGTATTTGTACGCGACATGCAGAGCCGGGTGGTGTTCTGGCCGGGCGGCGCGGAAAAGCTTTATGGCTTCACACCCCAGGAGGCACTGGGCGTCGTTTCATACGATTTGTTCCACACACAATTTTCCGAGCCGCTGGAAAAGATAGAGAAGAAGCTCTTCGAAAGTGGAATCTGGGAAGGCGAACTGATACACCGCAAGCGTGACGACAGCACCATCGTCGTCTCCAGTGCATGGGTCTTGCATCGCAATAGCCAAGGACAGGCAACCCGCATCCTCGAGACCAACATTGACATCACAGCTCGCAAGCAGGCGGAAAGGGAGATCCACCGGCTCAATGACGAACTCGAACAAAGGGTGCTGCAGCGAACCTCCCAGTTGCAGGCCGCGAACCAGGAACTGGAAGCCTTCACTTATTCTGTCTCGCATGACCTGCGAGCTCCTTTGCGGCACATTAGCGGCTTCTCCAAGATACTGAGCGAGGAATACGGTCCCAGCCTCGCGCCCGAGGCCCAGCACCACTTGCAACGAATTCAGGAAGGCGTCTTGCGGATGGGAATGCTGGTGGATGACCTGCTGAATCTGGCGCGCGTGGGCCGGCGCGATTTGAGTTTGCGGGTCGCGGGATTGACACCGATGGTGGACGAACTAATCACAGAACTGGAACGCGAGTACGAAGGCCGGGAGATCCAATGGAAGATTGGGGAATTGCCTTTTGTGGAGTGCGATCCCGGCTTAATGAAACAAGTCTTCCAGAATCTGCTTTCGAACGCGATCAAGTTCACACGTCCGCGGCCGCAGGCGGTGATTGAAGTAGGACACAAGAAGGATGAAAACGGATTCCCGGTCGTGTTCGTGCGCGACAACGGCGTCGGCTTCAGTATGAAATATGCCGAAAAACTCTTCGGCGTATTTCAGCGATTGCACCGGATTGAGGATTTCGAGGGCACCGGGGTCGGCCTCGCTACCGTACAACGCATTATTCAGAAACACGGCGGACGCGTGTGGGCGGAAGCAGAACTGGACAGGGGTGCAATTTTCTATTTCTCACTGGGTGCAGCGGAAACTCCCGAACTTAAAGTCAAGGCTAGCGCGGTAGGAGGCGAATCATGATGGCACTTCAAGTGGATATCCTGCTGGTGGAAGATAACCAGGACGACGTGGAGCTTACCCTCCACGCACTCCGGAAAGAGAACCTGGCGAACAACATTCACGTGGCCCGCGACGGCGAAGAGGCGTTGGAGTTTCTCCAAGCCAACGGAAATTCTTTGGTGAATCTCCCAAAACTGGTTCTGCTGGACTTGAAATTGCCCAAAGTGGACGGGATGGAGGTCCTCAGGCGGCTCAAATCCGACCCACGCACAAAAAACACTCCAGTTGTAATTCTGACTTCTTCCAAGGAGGAACGGGACCTGTTCAACGGCTATCACCTGGGAGCCAACAGCTATATCCAGAAGCCGGTCGACTTCTCCCAGTTCCGCGATACGGTGAAGACCGCAGGACTGTACTGGCTGCTGATCAACCAACCTCCCCTGTCGAATGGGTTAGGCCAAAAAGTGACAGAACCGGGCCGATAAACTCCTGCCACCAGGGATCACGGGATCGGGAGCGCCCAATGGAACCTACGGGAGTCGGACTCGCCATACCGTTCAAGCTGGCGCTCCCGGTAGTCGGCGCTGCGCGCGCTCAAATGCGGGTCGCAAGATGGGCAATCGGGCCAGTGGCCTAAAGACGTGGTGAGCGCGACATCGCAAAAAGGATGGGAGATGGGGGTAGGAGTTGAACCCGAGGCAGATTAGGATGATGAGGAAACCCTTAGGGGCAGTGATGACGCTGAATGAACTTTATTCCTCGCTCTCGGCGAGGCGCCGCTACGAAGTGTGGTTCTTGCGGTTGGGATTGGCAGATGGGGCCGGGGCATGGTGGTTCCGTTATTTGCTGATGAATCCGGGAAGAATGGGCTGTGATCGAGAGGGGAACGGGTTGCCGGTGCAGGTGTGGGCCACATGGTTTCCGGCGGGTGGCAAGCCGCAGAGCTTCATTCAAGGATCTCGACTCGACGATCTAAGTATCAGCGCCCGGGGACAAAGTCCGTTCCATTTGCGCATCGGCCCAAACGGGGTTGAGGAGAACTCTTGCCGTGGGGCGCTGGAATTGGACGGGCATAAAATCTCGTGGGACTTGCATTATGGTTCCACGTTTCGCACAACTTTGAGCAATAAGGGGTGGATCGGTTTCTCTCGAACGCCTCATTCGGACGCGGTGTTTTCGGGATGGATCACGCTCGATGGAAGGCGATTTGAAGGTGCTCCTTTGGGGTTTGGACTACAAGGGCATAACTGTGGGTACAGGCATCGCAGTTTTTGGACTTGGGCGCATGCGTATTTTCCCCGCTCCGGTGGATCGCCCAGCACAATCGAAGCTCTGGTTTACGACTTGCCCTTCGGGTTGGTCTTTCGCAAAGCCGTGCTCTGGCATGATGGAGAGCGATACGAGTTGCGGAATCTAAAAAATGTCAGTGCCGATCCACATACCTTTGCCTGGAAGTTTGTCTGTTCCGCGAAGGATGGCCTCGAAATAGCGGTCGAGATCGATGGGACGGGCACTGCCGTCCATCGGCTGCCGTACCTGAGGACCGACTGCAAGGGAAGCTTTGAAGTTTCGAACAACAGCCTTTGCAAGGCGTCGGTTCAACTCCAGCGAATTAACCAGCCAGCCGGGCGACTGGAAACTTCAAACGGGGCAGTTCTGGAGATGGTGGGGCCACAGCGTCATTCGCAGGATTGAGCCTTGGCAAGGCGTTCCGCAACAATTGAGTACGCGGCGGGATTGAAGGCCATTCCGATGTGTGTTCCGGGGACTTCGAAGTCCACTTCGGAGTCGCGCGTCATACAGTAGCGCCAGTCGACGATGCCGTCATGGCGCGTATAAATCGCAGTCTGGAGCATGGCGGCGGGGACTTCGCGTCGCAGGGAATTAATAAAGTTGCAAGTGCAGCGTCCGGTGTAGCAGTGGGGCAGGACATTCTGACCGTGCTCCTGCACGATGCGCAAGCGGACGGCTTCAGCAGCATGAATGACGGTGTGGTTGGCAAGAGTTCCGCGAATCGGCGAGGCTAGAGTGATTACTGATGCAACGTCTTCCGATCTTTGGCCAGCCACCGAACGGGCGATGACTCCGCCCAGGCTATGGCCGATCAAGTGGATCTTTCGACCGGTGTCGGCCAGCGCTGTCTCCAGAGTGTGGTTAAGATTGCGTTGAATCAGAAGGTTGGGACATTCGGCGTTGACGCCGATTCCGGAAAAGTATGGCCGGTATCCAATTCGCGCCAGCCAACCGTGTAACTCGGTGAGGTAGAGATCGGTGCCGAGAAATCCGGGGATAATTACGACCGCCGAGCCGTCGCCACGCGGGACACCAAACCCGTAGTAAACAGGACTGGCGTGCAGTAGCAGAACCTCAGCGCCAAAAAGAGCTTCGGTCCAAATGGATGCGCCGGATTCGTGGTGAGATTGTTGCGTCTGCTTCTGGATACTGGAGCCGTTTGAACCTTGTGTTCTTTTGCGTGTGTGCAAGTTAGTCCTAAGTTTGTGCGGTCTCCCTGCCCGTATCACGCAATCGGCAGGGCGGCAGCGTGTCTGACCGTCGTGGATTATAACCCGTTCTGGCCGTGGTGCAACTCCTCAGACTACTCTCGCGACCAAGGTGCAATTGTTTGCGCATTAATGTTTCTTCCGTAACTGCGGCTTCTTCGCGGGTTTTTTCTTTGGAGTGGTTTTCCTGAGCCGTGCCTCAAGTTCCGCTACTCGCTTATGCAGCTCGTCCAACTCCCGTTCCGATCTTGCATCCTGCGGAGGCGGGGCTACGGAACCCAGGAAGCGCTTCATGGTATCAACCGGGGAAAGCACGGCGGACTGAACGTCCGTCAATCGGTTCTGCACCGCCTCCTGCACCTGTTGGTAGGTGTCGAATGCGGACTTCAAGTACCACATGACGAATTCCTGACGCACCTCGTCGGAAGCGATGATGAGCTGGCGCAGCAACTCCAGAGGCAGGCCTGTCGGCTTGTCCCTGGCATCTTCGGTGATGATCTGGGTCAAGGTGACACGGGTGAGATCTTGGCCGGTTTTTGCGTCGACGACCTTGACGTCTTTGCCCTCACGAACCAGTGCGGCTAGGTCGTCGAGATTTATGTAGCGGCTGCTGGCGCTGTCGTACAGCCTGCGATTGCCGTACTTCTTGATGATGATCGGAGCTGTTTTCATCATGTGTCTCTATGTTGCTGTGCACAAAGGTCAATAGAAGCTTGACACATAACCAGCCAAAACGTATAGTGAATTCGATGCTGCAATGCAGCAATTGGAGGCACGATATGGCAGCGGCTACACATACCGAAAGTTCCCGGACACACGCCGGGGAGTCGTCTTTCGTGTCCATCCTGACCGGTTGGGCACAGCAAGGGGTCCACAGTTTCTTTGCCACACAACGCATTCTTCTCGATCTGGCCATGCGGCAGAACGCAAATATTATGCACACAGTTCGGCAGCAACTCTCCGATCCACATCATTCTCCCGCGACAATCCTTAGTGATGTGGCAGGGGAGGGCATGAGCAATTTTATTGAAGGACAAAAGATACTTCTTGAATTAGGCAAGCAACAGAATGAGATTCTGATGATGGGCGTCAAGGAACGGGTCGGGGACTGGCCTGCGGCACAAGCGATTACCGACATGCTGCGGCGCAGCGTGGAAACTTTCGTTCACATGCAGCAGGAGTTTCTAAAGATTGCAAGCAAGCAGACGCACATGTGGGTGGATGCGGCCAGGATGGGCAAGCCCTATCAGAGCGAGCAGGTGATCGAACTCGCTCGGGAAGGCATGGAGAACTTCATCAAGGCCCAAAAACAATTCCTCGATGTGATCGCCGAGGAGACCGCCAAAGCCAGCGGGGGCAAACATTCCAATGGCGCGGGCAAGAAAATGAAGAGGGTCGAGTTGTCAGCGCTGGCACGGGAAGCGACCGAGTCGTTAATCAATGCTCAGAAGAAACTGGTTGACGTGGCTGGCCAGCAAATGAACGCCAGCGTGAAGACCGCAGGAAAGACATTGGAGCTGCTGCGACCATTTCCTTTTGTACCGTTGGCTGAATTGACTCGCGAAGGAGTAAAGAGCTACGTCGACGCCCAGAAGTCGCTGATGGATGTCATGGCGAAGCCTGTCGGGGAACACAAACGTCCGGTCAAATCGCCCCGTGTTATTAAGCACGCGAAGAAGTCGGCAGCGACAGCAGCCTGAGGCGACAAAAAGGCTCGGGAAGGGTCGAGACTTAGACGGTTGACGGAGCCCGGATTCGAGGCTATCGCCCACGCGCGGTCCAGTTCGCTGGTGTGGGACCCTGTGATCCTTACCTCGCTTCAGCGGGCACCTTCGCCTGGGATGCAAGCTTCGTCTCTGGACCGACTGCGACCGCAAGCCTATTCGGGCCCTTTCCGTTACGAGGGCGAGTTCTCATTGCATGACGTTGTCATGGCCCATCGGGGCTGCGCGAACCTGGCAGTCGCGAGCTTCGTGACGGCGCGTTTGATGAGAACCGCCTTCTTTCTAACGCTCTTCATCGCGTGCACACCTGCACGCATGTTTGCGGAGTGAAATTCCTTTCACCCGCGGGAGGTGTGTATGAACGTTCCGCTCACTCCAGTTCGGTTCCTGCGATACGCAAATGAACAATTTCCCAACAAGGTAGGCGTCGTATGCGGCGAACAGCGCTTTACATACGAGCAATTCGCCGAGCGAGCGTCCCGACTGGCGGGCGGGCTTATCGCGACAGGGGCGAAGCCAGGCGACCGCGTTGCCTTTCTGAGCACCAATTGCCATCGCCTGCTGGAAGCGTATTACGGTGTTTTGGAAGCGGGCTGCATTTTACTGCCTCTGAACATTCGGCTTTGTGCCGAAGAGCTGGCCTTCGTTATCAACGATGCGCAGCCAAGATTTCTGTTTGTAGAATCGCATTTCCTGCCGTTACTGGAATCGCTCCGGTCAACTGTTCCTTCCGTCGAGTTCTTTTTTCTCATGGACGGCCAGCCTCAGGCCCAATGGCTGGCAGCGCAGAACTATGAACGTCTGCTGTCGGCTGCCTGCCCATTCCAGTGCGATTTTATGCAAGTCGATGAGGACTCGGTAGCCGAACTGTTCTACACCAGCGGCAGCAGCGATCGCCCCAAGGGGGTAATGCTGACAAATCGCAATGTGTACCTGCACGCATTGTCGGTAATCGCTGCCGGTCAAACGTCACGTACAACCCTCGGAGAAATGTCATGCCGATCGGTGTTTCTGCACACCATTCCGCTGTTTCACGCCAATGGGTGGGGCGTTGCACACACCATCACGTTGGTTGGCGGCACGCATGTCATGATTCATCATTTCAGCCCGGCGGAGGTGTTCCACCTGATTGAGCGTGAGCGAGTGACATCTTGCGCCATGGTCCCAACCATGGTCACTGCGTTGGTCAATTCTGCCGAGCGCGAAAAACATGACTTGAGCAGTTTGGAGGTCATCTCCATCGGCGGCGCGGCCTCGTCTCCAACTCTAGTGAAGGAAGCGGAACAAAGGTTAGGGTGCGCTGTTATCTCTGGCTATGGCCTGACCGAGACTTGTCCGACCCTAGCGAAATCTGCCCCCAAGGTAGATGTTCCGTGGGAAGAAGAAAAGCGTTATGCCAGCCAGGCAATGACTGGGTTTGCCATTCCAGGGGTGGAGCTTCGAGTGCTGGACGCCAACGGAAACGAGGTCCCTCACAATGGCACAGCCACGGGCGAAATTGCCGTTAGAGGCGACGGTGTTATGGAGGGTTACTGGCGCCAACCGGAGGCGACACGGGCGGTTATGCAGGACGGTTGGTTTCACTCCGGCGATATTGCTACCGTAGATCCACACAACTACCTTCAAATCGTTGATCGCAAGAAAGACATCATCGTGAGCGGAGGAGAGAATATCTCTTCCCTGGAAATAGAAAGAGCGATTCTTGCCCATCCCTGCGTTTACGAAGTGGTCGTGATTCCCGTTCCCGACGAAAAATGGGGCGAAGTACCCAAAGCTTTGGTGGTCTTGAAGGCCGGGGCACAAGTTACAGCCGCGGAGCTCATAAAATTTTGTCGCTCTCACTTGGCGCATTACAAGTGCCCTCATTCAGTCGACTTTATCGAGAGCCTGCCCAAAACCGGGACCGGCAAACTCCTCAAACGAGACCTGCGGCAAAAGTACTGGACGGAAGAGAAGAAGGTTATGTCGTAGCCCGGCAAGAATTCTTTTGTCGAGTGGAAAAGTGCTGGCAAACATTAAAAGATTCGACACCCAAGAAACGCTTGCGAACTGGTTCGATAGGAGCTAAAGAAGATGGCAACGATCATCGCTATGCCCCATGCCCATATTGCTGGCGGCAGCTTCCTGATTGAGGACCGTACGCCGGACGAAGTATTTACTCCGGAAGACTTCAGCGAGCAGCATTTGCTCATCGCGCAAACTGCAGAGGAATTCGCTACCAAGGAAATTGTCCCCAATATCGAAAAGCTGGAACGCAAGGACTTCGGTTTATTGCGCGAACTGGTGAGAAAGGCGGGAGAACTTGGTTTAAGTGGTGCAGACGTTCCCGAACAGTACGGCGGAATGGAAATGGACAAAGTCACCTCCGCGCTAATAGCCGAGCGTTTGGCAAAATACGGCGGTTTCAGTGCGACTTGGGGAGCTCACACCTGCATCGGGACCCTGCCGATCGTTTACTTCGGTACGGAGGGCCAGAAAAAAAGGTACTTGCCGGGATTGGCGAGCGGCGAAACGGTTGGAGCCTACGCCCTTTCAGAATCATCATCCGGGTCTGATGCGCTCAATTGCCGGACTCGGGCTCAGCTCTCTGCCGATGGCAAGCACTATCTGCTGAACGGCGAGAAGATGTGGATCACCAACGCCGGTTTTGCCGACCTGTTCATCGTATTCGCCAAGGTCGGGGGCGAGAAATTCACCGCGTTCATTATCGAGCGCAGCTTTCCTGGCTTTTCGGTTGGCGCCGAGGAGCACAAGATGGGAATCCGGGGCTCGTCCACTTGTCCGCTGATCCTAAACGACTGCAAGGTGCCGGTCGAAAATGTTCTCGGTGAAGTAGGCAAAGGACATCTGATTGCGTTCAATGTGTTGAACGTAGGCCGGTTCAAGCTGGGCGCGGGGAGCGTCGGTGCAGCCCGCAATTGCGTCGAGAGCGCCATTGGCTATGCGAAACAACGCAAGGCATTCGGCAAGGTTATTGCCGACTTTGGACTGGTTCGCGAGAAGTTGGCCAACATGGCCGCCGGCATCTTTGTCGGAGAAGCCATGGCGTACCGCACAGTCGGCCAGATGGACGCTGCTATTTTGCAACTCGGCGAAGCTCAAAACGACATGGCCCCGGTGCGCAAGGTGATTGACGAGTACGCCGTGGAGTGCTCGATCCTCAAGGTTTGGGGATCCGAGTTCCTCAACTACGTCGTGGATGAAATGGTCCAGATCTACGGTGGCTACGGTTTCGTGGAAGAGTATCCCGCGGACCGAGCGTATCGCGATTCAAGAGTGAACCGGATTTTCGAAGGCACCAACGAAATCAACCGGCTGGTCATTACCGGGTTCCTGCTGAAACGGGCGATGTCGGGACAACTCCCTCTGATGCCTGCCATCAAGAGACTCATGGATGAAGTGGTCTCTGGAAGCCGGGATGAGGGTTTTGAAGGTCCTCTGGCCGAAGAAAGGAAACTGGTTGCGTCGGCCAAGAAAATCAGTCTCTTCGCGGCTGGAGTTGCCACCCAGAAATACATGCAGGCGATCCAGGACCAGCAGCCAATCATGGGCGCAATCGCCAACATGACGATTGAAACCTATGCCATGGAGTCTGCCGCACTCCGTGCGCGGAAGCTTTCCACAAAAAACGGTGAGCCGAACGCTTCGCTGGCTGTCGCGATGACCCGCGTCTACGTCGCAGGCGCAATGGAGAGAATCGAAAGCGCCGCTAAGATGGTGATTGCGGCCGCAAGCGAGGGAGATATGTTGCGCACGCACGTGGCAATCTTACGGCGTCTCTGCAAGTATGAGCCGTTCAACACCATAGCGCTGCGAGAGTTGATCGCGTTAAGAGTAATCGAAGCGGGAAAATACGTGCTGGCTTAAATTAAGCCCATGCTTTAAGCAGACCGGCATGGATGGGTTCGCTCTTCTTGCCAACTATTCAAGGGACCCATCACATAGGTAAAGAACGAGGTAGACGGAGCGCAAGTCGGCGAGTCTCCCAGGAAAGTTTCTGGGAACGCGGTGCCGCGATTTTTGCCCATCTCACACCACTCCGGCACATCTGTCACGTTTAACCGTGACCCACGACGTGGACGCCAAAGTCTCCTGATGGTCTATTGAACCCAGGGTTCCACATCTACCGGTTCGGCGAGGCTCCCATGGCGATACGCAACTGGTCAAAGTCTGAAGTTGAGTACGGGCGAAGAGTTTTCAGTTCCGGGCTTGCGGGAGCGCGTTCCGGCGGAGAAGCATTCCTTAAAGGACGACCTCTTACTCCGTTTCTCAGCGAAGCAGTTCGAAGTGCATCGACCCCAGCCGCCGTTGGAGCAGTCCTCGGCGTGCTGAGCAGTTACCCTGGAAATCGCCAGCGCTCGGTCAACCGAGCGTTCACTCTTGGCGTTCTGGGCTGGGCTGTCGGACTGAGTTTAGGTATCGCCTGGCAAAGCCGCGGTCTGACCGCGTCCGCCGCCAGCGGTGCCTTGAGGAACATTGGTAGGGCGCGTGATGAACACTGGCTGGAGAGAAATCCAATCGACTACGCATAGAGACTAGAAAAAGACGACATTGCGCAAGCGACGATGATCAGCCGTCACTGTTCATGATCGCGGCATCTGTGGTTCTATAAGTGAGTGTTTCCCAAATCGATGTGGTCCGCCCCGCAGCAAAAAGGGAGCGGCCATGGTCACAAGGGAAGCAGTACTGCAGCGGGGTCCTCTCCCGCCAGTCGAAGAAAGCCTCAGCCAAGAGCGAATTGCTTATCTCGACGGCCTAGTTCGGCAGGCCCGAAACGCCGCCGCCGTCTTCACCCAATATACCCAGGAAGAAGTTGACCGAATCGTCAAGCCGATGGTCGTGGCCGGCCTTGAACAAGCCCAGTATCTCGCCCGCCTGGCAGTGGAGGAAACCCACCTCGGAGTTTTGGAAGACAAAGCCCTGAAGAACATGGTGGCGACCGAGTTTGTCTACAACTACGTGAAAGACAAACGGACGGTTGGCGTCATACGCGAGTTTCCCGAGCGCTGCCTGGTGGAGGTCGCCGAACCGATCGGCGTGGTCCTGTCCCTTACCCCGATTACTAATCCCACATCGACCGTTCTCTTCAAATGCATCATGGCGATCAAGACGCGCAACGCCGCGATTTTCAGTCCTCACCCGAGCGCCTGGCATTGTTGCCATGAGGCCGTAAGAATCATGTACGAGACGGCATTGAAGCACGGCGCCCCGGAAGGCGTCTTCACTTGTCTGGAGTCTCACGACCTGGAAGACAATGCCTACCTGATGCACCACAAAGACGTCGGCTTAATCGATGCGACTGGTGGGCCGGGCGTCGTCAAGGCGGCCTATAGTTCCGGCAAGCCAGCCCTGGGCGTCGGGCCGGGCAATACGCCGGTTTATCTGGAAAAAACCGCCGACCTGAACATGGCTGTGGTGGACATCATCACTTCGAAGACCTTCGATAACGGAACGATTTGCGCCTCTGAGCAAACCGTCGTGATCGATGACGAGATCTATGACATCGTGCTGAAGAAATTCGCGGATTTGGGCGTTCACATCTGCAATGAAGATGAGACGAAGCGACTGGAGCGCACGGTCATCGATCCGAAGACGGGATTCATGCAGCCCATGGCAATCGGACAGAAGGCCATCGATATTGCCCGCATGAGCGGCGTCGAGGTCAAACCAGACACCAAACTCCTGATCGCCCCCATTCAAGGGGTGGGCCGCGAACACCCATTGTCAACTGAGAAACTGTTCCCGCTGCTGGCCGTCTACCGGGCGAAGTCCGTCGGCGAAGCGCTCAAAGTGTGCGTCAACGTCAATCATGCGGGCGGGCTGGGGCACACGGCGGTGGTTTTCTCGCGGGATGACGATGTGATCCGGAAGTTCAGCGAGGTCATTAATGCGGGGCGGATCATCGTAAATTCGCCAGGATCCATCGGAGCATTCGGCGGCGTTTACAACGATATGGTGCCAACCTTCTCCTTCGGATGTGGGACCGCCGGAGGCAACACTACCACTGACAACGTCAATGTCTACCACTACCTCAACATTAAGCGGGTGGCCCGGAGGACCCAGGCACATATGTGGTTCCGTGTTCCCAACCAGATTTACTTCAACCTGAATGCCGTAGAGAATCTGCGGGGCCTCGCGTCCCGTTCCACCATCATTATCACCAATCCGGTCATGGAGCAGATGGGATGCGTAGACATCGTCCGCCGCCACATTCCTCCGCAAACTCTTATTCATGTGTCGGTGATCCCTGACTCTGAGCCCGAGGTCAAGACGATCATGCAAGGTGTGGAGGCGCTCAACTTCTACCAGGCCGATCAGATCATCGCGCTGGGTGGCGGGTCGGTCATTGACGCCGCCAAGATCATGAAGCTCATGTACGAGTCGCCGGATGCCGACTTGGAAGAACTGGCTGCACCATTCATGGATATCCGCAAGCGAGTGGTCGAGTATCCCACCGAGAAGCTCCACCGTGCTCGACTGGTTGCCATCTCCACTACCAGCGGAACGGGAAGCGAGGTCACGCCCTTTGCGGTCATGTCCGATAAAGAACGCGGGCGCAAAGTCACGCTCGCCGATTACTCGCTCACACCAGATGTGGCGATCGTCGATCCGCAATTCGTGATGTCTATGCCGAAGGGGCTTACGGCCGATACCGGCATCGATTGTCTAACCCATGCGCTGGAAGCCGCGGTTTCGATTTACGCTTCGCCCTACACCGACGCCAGTGCCATGCAAGCCATTCGGTTAGTGTTCAAGTACCTGCCTGTCGCCTACGAGCATCCGCATGACGAGGAGGCGCGCAGCATGATGCACAATGCTGCCTGCATTGCCGCCATTGCATTCTCAAACGCAGCGGTCGGGGTGAATCACGCTCTTGCCCATGCCTTCGGAGCCCGGTTCGGCATCACCCACGGACGGGCCAATGCACTGATGTTGCCGCACGTCATTGCATATAACGCCGCCGTACCCAGCAAATTTATGCCGTCACCTAACCAGCGCGGATACGTCGCGCATAAAAAGTATGCGACCATCGCCGACTTGCTCGGTCTCGGTGGGAACACGATCGACGAGAAGGTGCAGAGACTGATAGCGGCGACGGAGCAATTGCTCGATCAACTGAAGATTCCAGGTTCGATCGCCGACCTTGGCATTTCACGCGAGGAGTTTGAGCGAGCCATGCCCGATCTGTCCAAGAACGCCTTGGACGATCCATCGTGGCGCTCGAATCCACGCATGCCGCTGGTAAGCGAACTGATTGAGCTGTTTTGGAGGGCCTATGAGGGAAGAAACGTCGCCAAAGCGGTCACTGGAATTCACGAACACACAGCTTAAGGATGCTATGCCGATGGCCACAATTGCCGTGTTTCTCAAAATCGACGCCGAACGAGTGGCCGATTCCTTACAACAAGCCAGCGCGAAGGTCACTGTTGCAACGGGTGAGACAGTTCTGGATTTCTCCGCTGTTCAAAGGATCGATACGAAGGGACTGAATGCGATGGAAGATTTGGCCCGGCTCGCAGACGTTAAGTCCGTCAGCATCGGACTGCGTGGCGTGAACGTCAACATTTACAAGGTGCTTAAGCTCGCGAAATTAACGCCGCGATTTTGCTTCCTGACCTGAGGGTCTGGGCGCCTGCGCTGGCAAGTAAAGAGGAGAGTTGTTATGCAGAACCAGCAGCCCGGTGATCGTCTGTCGTGGGGTGACAGCGTTTTCTTGAATCTGGAACGCGCTGGCATGCCGCTCAACGTGGCGTGTGTCTGCGTGCTGGAAGGTGAGATCCACTTCGCAGAGTATCTCCGCTTCGTCGAGTCCCGGTTGCCGCTCATTCCCCGATATCTTAAGCGTGTCGTTGCCCCGCCGTTGAATGTCGGACTCCCCGTCTGGGACTACGATCCTGGCTTTGATATCCGCAATCACGTGCATGACTTGACCCTGAAGCACGGTACAGATGCGGAGTTGAAGAGTGTGACGGGAAAAATTCTGAGCAGGATGATGGATCGAAATCATCCGTTATGGGACTTCACCCTGGTTCACGGGTTGAAGGGCAATCGTACCGCACTGATTGCGCGTATGCATCATTGCATGGCGGATGGAATCGCCGGCGTGGGCATCATGAGCCTGCTCATGGACATAAGTCCAAAGGTACCGCATCTGCCGAAGCGAAAGGTGCGGATGCCCATTCCGCCGCCGGTCAATGCGGTCACGTCGCTCATGGACGGCTTGACCAGTTCCTATTCCGATTTTATGGAGCGCATCCTCTCGGCTTGGGGAGACGTACTCAGCATCAGCGAGCGTACCGTCGCCAATCGCGCAGGTGCTGTGAGCGACGAATTCTCCCGCCTGTTCCCGGAACTCGCAGCCCCAACCGATCGATTGCGCTTCAACGTAATCTACCGCGGACCGCAGAAATTCGCCTGCACCGAAATTCCTCTGGAGGAAGTAAAGGCTATACGCCATACCTGCGAAGCTAGCGTCAACGACGTTCTGCTTGCGCTGGTAACCGCGACCGTACGACGCTATTCCGAACTCCATGGCGACCCGGTTAAGGGCCGGCTGTTCCGCGTGATGGTTCCCGTCAATCTTCGTGGCAATAATAATGACAGTGCCGTTGACCTGGGGAACCGCATCTCCCTGGTTCCCGTCACCATTCCATTGGACATCCGCGACCCCAAGAAATTATTGGCGGCCGTTCACAGAAGGACCGAGTTCCTTAAACGTACGCACGCCGCTGAGTTGATTAGTTTGGCGGGCGGTCTACTCGGTGTCTTCCCCAGCCCGATGCAATCGATCGCCGGTCCCGTGATAAGTCAGTTGCCGATCCCATGGTTCAACATGGTTTGCACCAATGTTCCAGGGCCCCAATTCCCCCTCTATGTGCTCGGGCACAAGATGCTGCATTGGTATCCCTATGTCCCGATCGGCGGCGAGTTGGCACTGAATTGCGCCATTTTGAGCTACAACGGCATGGTCTATTTCGGTTTTAGCGGCGACGTCCACATTACCCCAGACATGAGAAAACTTGAGAAGTTCCTGCAACTGAGCTTCACGGAGCTACGAGATGCTGCCCTGATCGCGCCGCGACCAGAGAAATCACCGCGAAAGCGTGCTCGCGCGCCGAAGCCGGCAGCAATCAAGGCTGAAGTGTCCTCGGCAACAACTGTACGTTTGCCGATTCCAATTCCCATAGCACAGGCTGCCGTCGAGTCAGCAGGGGTGCCAGTGCCGATCGTCGAAGAGAAGAAAAGCTTGCGGCAAATGTCCGCGTAGCAATGTGAACGGGTGCAGTCATGGAAGCAGTACAGTCATTTTCGCTCGTGACATCCTGGTTAGTGCCGGGGAAAGTTCTCTTCCTGATCATTCACCTGTTGGGTCTGGTGTGTTTCGCCTACATCGTCTCGAGGCGCCTACTCCCGCTACTTCGGGCCGAACGCGATTCTCGTTTCGACCGGCCGTTGGCCCGGGTCGGGAAAGTCTTGAAGTTCTGGTTCGGGCAGTGGAAGCATCCCCGGTATCCCACTGCCGGGATCAACCATATCCTTATCTTTGCAGGGTTCATTCTCCTGGCTTGTCGTGCCTTCTCTGTACTGCTGGTCGGGGTCTCCCAAAAATTTGAGATATCCAGCCTGTCAGGGCCGTTTGGGTACGTCTATGGCATTGTCACTGACTACGCTGCCACCGTGGTTTTCCTCTGTATGGTGTTCGCCATCGTACGTAGGTTGCTCTTCCGACCTGCGCGATACGCGGTCCCGGCAAGATACGGCAAAGCCCATACTACTGACGCCGTTTTTCTGCTCGCGCTGATCGCCCTGCTGATGGTGGCTGACAGTCTATTTGCCGCAGCCAAGGCTGCCGGAGATTTGCGACAAGGCCAGCCAGTCGAGGCATTGGCGGTGTTGTCACTACCGTGGATCCTTCGAGCGATGATCGGATCCGAGTCCCTACTTATAATCAGACACCTCTACACGGGCGCCTATCTCGTCCATGAGATCACTTTTTACTTCCTGCTCTGCTATCGCCCCTTCGGGATTCAGTTTCATGTGGAAACGTCGTTATTCAACGTCTATTTCGCGAAGTTGGACAAGGGTACGGTAAAACCGGTGCGATGGGGCGTCAGCGATGAGCAGTTGGACCAGGTCAAATCCTTTGGCGTCAAGAGGTTTGAGGATTTTACCTGGAAGCACATACTCGACTTCTACACTTGCGCCGACTGTGGGCGTTGCTCCGACAACTGTCCTGCCAACGCAGTGGGGCGACCATTGTCGCCGCGATTCATAGGCATCAAGGCCAGAGACTATGCCTTCCAGCATTACCCCATGTTTGGCAAAGCGAATAACGGTAAGCCGCTAATCGGCAATGTCTACTCCAAAGACGAAGTCTGGTCGTGCACTACCTGCGGTGCGTGCGAAGAAGAATGTCCGCTGCTCGTGGAGTATATCGACAAGATCGTCGACCTGCGGCGCGGCATGATCGACGACGGTAATGTGCCCCAGTCGCTACAGAAACCGCTGAAGGCCCTCGAAAGCCGCGGCAATCCCTATGGCAAGCTGGAAAAAAAGAGGGCCGACTGGGCGAACGCAAAGGAATTTCAACAAGTGTGCCGTGTCAAGACGGTAGCAAAACCCAACGGCGAGGACACGTTGTACTTCGTCGACAGCATCACTTCCTACGATGACCGCATGCAGTCGATTGGGCGAGCCACCGCGAGGATTCTCGATCATATGGGAGAAAACTTCGGCATCCTGGGTGGCGTGGAAAAAGACAGCGGCCACGAAGTCCGCCGCTTCGGCGAGGAAACCCTTTTCATGGCCTTGCGCGACCACAATGTTGACGCGATCAAAGCGTCCGGAGTGAAACGGATCGTAACATCGGATCCCCACGCCTTCAACGCGCTGAAACATGACTACAAGGACGTGCCGCCAGTCGAGCACATCAGCCAGGTGATCGCCCGCGGGGTTGAGGCCGGAACGATCAAGTTCAATCCCTTGCAACGCGGCAACGTCTACACATACCACGATCCCTGCTATCTCGGGCGGCACAACGGCCTCTACGACGCCCCGCGAAATGTACTCGATGCGATTCCGGGCATGGAGCGAGTCGAGATGGAGCGCTCGCGCGATCGCTCGTTCTGCTGCGGCGGCGGTGGTCTGATGCTGTTTTACGAGCCGAAGGAAGATCAGCGGATGGGGGTCAGGCGGGTGGAGATGGCCGCAGAAGCCGGTGCCAACGCGATCGTAACTGCCTGCCCGTTCTGCATGGTCAACATAGAGGACGCGATCAAGGTCACAGGCCTCGAAGGAAAGATGACCGCAATCGATTTGACGGAATTGGTTGACAAACAAATCGTGCGAGAAAGCTCAAAGGAACTGGCAGCCAGCTCCGCGGGAGGTTGAACGTGGAAATTCTAGTTTGCGCAAAAAGAGTGCCCGACACTTCGGAAAATGACATCCAGCTCAATGGCGCGGGAAACGACATTGAGCGCGACGATTTGGTTTATTCCATGAACGAGCCGGATAACTATGCGGTCGAAGAGGCGCTGCAGATCATAGCCAGAGTTGGTGGAACAGTGACGGTGGTTACCGTCGGCGGCGAAGACGATGAGGAAATCTTGCGCAGAGAGATGGCCATGGGAGCGACTCACGGTGTTCTAATCTCCGACGACGCCTTCGCAGGGTCGGACGGCCGTGGGGTCGCGACCATCCTGAAAGCTCTCGTGCAAAAGGGAAGCTATGACCTTATCTTGACCGGGGTGCAGGCCGAGGACGGCGCCGCGCAAGTCGGAGGAATGCTGGCGGCGATGCTCGACTACCCGTTCGCCTCGCTGGTCAATTCTATCGAAGTGCTCGAAAACAGAAAGCTCAAGATCAGCCGCGAAATCGAAGGGGGTAATAAAGAGGTTAGTGAGATCGATTTGCCTTGCGTGCTCTCCATTCAAACCGGCATCAACGAGCCGCGTTACGTCGGTATGCGCGGTATTCGCGCGGTGGCCTCTGTGCCCATCCCAACTTATGGCGCGACCGAATTATCGATCGACGCAACGACGGTGGGACACGCTGCAGCGAAAGTAAGGCGATTGGGTTACTTCGTGCCGGTGCTGGGCAAGGGGGCTGAGATGCTCGAAGGCAGCCGGGAAGAAAACATCGAAAGACTGCTCGAATTAGTGGCGGCCAAAGGAGGGTTGAAATAATGCCTCGAATCTTCGCTTATATCTGTCATAGAAACGGGGTGGCGGATGATTCCGCAACCGAACTTCTGGCTGCGGCGAAAAAAATCGATCCCATGGTTTCGCCTTCGGCTTTGGTCACAGGTTGGGGGGCGCAACTTGATGGCGTCTGCCACTCGATATGCTCCTCCTACCCGGAAATTTGGAAGATCGCAGGTGAGGCATTGGCCTACCCCAATGCCGAACTCGTTCGCAAAGCGTTGTTGAAGACGCTGCCGACCGGCAGTATCCTCCTGGTTCCGCATGACCATTTCGGAATCGACCTGTCGCCCGGTCTTTCCATCAAGCTCAACGCCGCATTTGTCTCTGACGTTGTGGAGATGGATGCGCTGGAAGGCGATTCTCTCAAGGTAGTCCGTCAGGAATTTGGCGGTCAATTCAGCGCTCACGTCCGTTGCGACATTTCATCCGGCGCAGTGATAACCATCCGTCCTGGCGCCTTTAGGCCTCTGGAAAGCACTGCGGTCAACGGTTCCGTGGTCGATAAATCGGCCGAGGTTGGCCCTCTGGCGGCAGGACGACGCTATCTTCAGACCATCGCTGCCGAAGCTGGAGACGTGGATATCACCAAGTACAGCGTGCTGGTCTCGATTGGACGCGGCATTCAAGAAAAAGAGAACGTGGCCATTGCCCAAGAGTTGGCCGACGCGATAGGTGGGGCGGTCAGTTGCTCCAGGCCTGTGGTCGATGCCAAGTGGCTGGAGAAGTCACGCCAGGTGGGCTCATCCGGGAAAACCGTGAAGCCCAAGGTCTATCTCGCGTGCGGCATCAGTGGATCGTTTCAACACCTCGCGGGCATTAAAGGGAATCCCTTTATCGTCGCCATCAACAAGAACCCCAAAGCTCCGATCTTTCAGGTGGCCGATGTCGGCATCGTGGACGACGTCCTGGAATTCCTGCCCGAAATGACGAACAAGGTCCGCGAAATGCACAGCGTTTCAGCAAAGTGAAGGATAAGCAAATGATCACAAATAAGACGTTGAAGCTGAGTCTCAAGTCCCTGCGGGAGTTCGCCAAGAAGCGCCTTCCCGATGAGGTCTTGATCGACCTCGATGCCCGCGACGAATGTCCGCTCGAAATCGTCCGGCACATGTGCAGTCCAGACAAGCTGGGCATTCAACTCCTGTTCATCCCCGAAGAATTCGGTGGCATGGGCGGAGGTACGTTTGATGTGTACTGCGTCTGTGAAGAAATGGCGCGCATCGACCTGGGCGTGGCGACCGCTGTTCTAGCGACGTTTCTGGGAAGCGATCCGATCACTGTCGGTGCCACTCCTGAGCAAAAGAAGCTCTGGCTGACGCGCATTGCGGAAGAAGGGTTGCTGTTCGCATACGGAGCGACTGAGCCCGAAGCTGGCAGCGATCTTGGCGCCCTGCGCACTACGGCAGAACGCGTGACCAAGGACGGCAAGATCGTTGGCTACAAGATTACCGGCAACAAACAATGGATCAGCAACGGCGGAATCGCCGGCGCCTACACGGTCCTGGCCAACACTGCCAGCGGTCCAAGCTGGTTCGTCGTCGAAAAAGATACCAAGGGTTTCACCCACGATAAGCCCGAAGACAAGCACGGTATTCGCCTCAGCAACACCGCAGCCTTGGCATTCGATAACGTTTACGTCGACGCCGATCGCCTGCTGGGTGGAGTGGAAGGACAGGGACTGAACCAGGCGCAGGCCGTATTCGGCTACACGCGGCTGATGGTGGCGGCCTTCGGACTCGGAGCCGGGTGGGCCGCGCTCGACCGCGCCATCCCTTATTCCATCAAGCGCATTCAGGCGGGTGCACCGCTCTCCGAAAAACAGGGATACACGCACAAGCTGATCGTGCCCAATGTGGCCCGGCTTGAGGCCGCGCGCTCCTACATTGAGGAGACTGCGGAGCGCATCGACGCCGGCGAAGGCAGCTTGAACACGGAAGGTGCGATCGCCAAATATATGGCCACCGAAGCCGGAAATTTGGCTGCCGACGCCAGTATCCAGGCCCTCGGGGGCTACGGTTACACCCACGAATACATGGTGGAGAAGATCAAGCGTGACGTCCGCATCACCACCATTTATGAGGGCACCTCCGAAATCATGGAGATGACCATCAGTCGCGACCGTTGGCAGCTTCATTTGAAGACGCGCGGACAGCACTATCACGAGCAAGCACAAAAACTAGAGGCGCTTCAGGCCCGCTATCCCAAAGTGGGCGCAGATACTGCGGCACTGGCCCTGCACGCGCTGGCCGAGGTTATGGAGACGGCCCGAATCGCACGGCTTACTCGGCACCAACACATTCTGCTGCGCTTGGGCGAATTGATCGCTTATGCGGAATGTGCGGCCTGCTTGGCTCGACGCGCTGTGCTGATGGCCGACAACAAACTGAGCGAGAAAGCCAACCGTCGCTTCGATGCTGAGGCCTTGGCGTCGCTGAGCCGCATCTTCGCCCGCGATGCTGCGCTCAAAGTCGGCGAGGAAGGACTGCGCTGGATCGTCGGCGCTGGAGGAGTTAGCGCCCATGACTTGCCGGGCTTTGAAAAGAGCTTAGGGTTGCAGGCCATTCATCAGTCCCAAGCGGGCCTCATTTCCGACATGGATTTTGTAGCAGACGTACTGTACGGCCGCGTCGCCAAACACGCGGAAAAAGCTGCATAGATTTCAAAAAGGATGGACCACATACCGGCCCGCTGCCAGGAGCCGGCTGTCCTCTCTCCTTAGTCCCTAGAGGAGCGTCATCATGGAAGACACAGCACATCGAGCCATCGCCATTGTCGGGGTAGGAGCCATCCTGCCCGACGCACCGGACGTTCCGACATTCTGGGCAAACGTAAAGAACAGCTGTTACAGCATCACCGAGGTCAAGCCCGAGCGCTGGGACCCCGCTCTTTACTACGACGCCGATCCGCATGCGCCCGACAAGACCTACTCCAAGATCGGGGGATGGGTGCGCGAGTATCCCTGGGAGCCCATGAAGTGGCATCTGCCGATCCCGCCGCGCGTGGCCAATGCCATGGATATATCGCAACAGTGGGCGATTGCGTGTACGCGCGAAGTCTTGGAAGATTACGGTTACCCCGAACGGCCGCTGGATGCGGATAGGACAGCGGTAATCCTCGGCAACGCCATGGGCGGCGAAAAACATTACCTCACTGTATTGCGCGTGTATTTCCCCGAATATGCTCACGAGTTGGAGGCCAGTGCCAGCTTTGCCGCTCTACCGCAGGCCGTGCGCGACGAGATTGTCCGCGAATTGCACGAGCGCATGGGCAAGCATCTGCCGGAGATCACCGAAGACAGCATGCCCGGCGAACTCGCCAACTGCATCGCTGGCCGCATTGCGAATCTCTTCAATTTCCACGGTCCCAACTATGTTTGCGACGCCGCATGCGCATCGGCTATGGCAGCCATCAGCGCCGCAGTCGAAGGGCTCGTGCAACGAGATTTTGACTTCGCGGTCACCGGCGGCATCGACCGCAATATGGGCGCCTCCACTTTCGTAAAGTTCTGCAAAATCGGGGCCCTCTCGGGAACCGGCACGCGCCCTTACGCCGAAGGGGCGGATGGCTTCGTCATGGGTGAAGGCACGGCGCTCTTCCTGCTCAAGCGTCTGGCGGATGCCGAACGCGACCAGGACAAGATCTACGCAGTGCTGCGCGGCATGGCCGGAGCGAGCGACGGGAAAGGCAAAGGCATCACCGCACCCAACCCCGTTGGCCAAAAACTCGCGATCGAGCGCGCATGGAAGAATGCCGGGCTCTCGCCCGCAACCGTGACCTACATCGAAGGGCACGGCACCTCAACACGCGTCGGAGATGTTGTCGAAGTACAGAGCATGGCCGACGTGCTGGGCAGTTTTCATCTCTCCGCGCACACGATTGCCATGGGGTCGGTCAAGTCGAATTTCGGACATCTTAAAGGAGCGGCTGGGGCAGCTGGGCTGCTGAAAGCCGCGTTGGCGCTTCATCACAAGGTTTTACCGCCCAGCGTGCACTGCGACCGGCCCAATCCTGAAATTGATTTCGTCCACTCGCCTCTTTACGTCAATACCGAACTCAAACCGTGGGAGGTCCCCGCCGATGGCGTGCGTCGCGCCGGACTGAGCGCATTTGGCTTCGGGGGCACAAATTTTCATGCCGTAATTGAGGAGTACGTCCCGCACCGGCTCAACGGAAACGGCAAACGATCACTGGCGGTGAGTGAAATGCCACCGCAGAAAACAGAGACGATTATGGATACGAATCGTGCTTCCCAAATTGCCCGGGCTGAAATCTGTCCTAAGACGCCGTTGCGTGGCGCACTCGTCATCGGTGCCGCTTCTGACGCGGAACTGGTTCAGCGCCTGCGCGAAATAGAAAAAGGTGCCAAGGAAGGACGCGTGCCACCTCTCGCCGCTCCGGCTGAAGCGGACCTGCGCGCACCCGAACGTCTTGCCATCGACTATGCCGATGCCCGCGATCTCGGGAATAAATCGGGTTCCGCGCTGAAGGCCTTCACGGCAAATCAGCCGGCTGTCTGGAAAGCGCTGCGCGCGCAAGGCATCTACAGAGGAAGCGGTGCTGCGCCCAAGGTAGCGTTTCTCTATACAGGCCAAGGTTCACAGTACGTAAACATGCTCGGACCTTTGCGCGCGGCCGAGCCCATTGTAGCCGCGACATTTGCTGAAGCCGATCAAGTCATGACAGCGTTGTTAGGCAAGCCGCTTACAGATTTTATTTTCGTCGATCCATCCGATGCAGCGGCGCTATCCAAAGCCGACGAAGACCTGCGGCAGACTGCCATTACTCAGCCTGCCGTGCTTGCGACTGATGAGGCCCTGACCCGGCTCCTCGCCGCTTACGGCATTGTGCCCGACATGACGATGGGTCACAGCTTGGGAGAATACGGGGCCCTGGTCGCCGCCGGAGCGCTGCCTTTCCGCGATGCATTGGAAGCTGTCAGCGCACGCGGTCGCGGCATGACTGAGGTGGCGATGAAAGACAACGGTAAAATGGCCGCCGTTTTTGCGCCGCTGCCAGAGATCGAACGCATCCTCAAGACCATCGACGGCTACGTCGTGATCGCCAACGTCAACAGCAACGGTCAGGGAGTCATCGGCGGCGCCAGCCGCGCCGTTGAACAGGCCATGGAAAGTTTCCAGAAAGCCGGCTATGAGCCGGTCGCGTTGCCCGTCAGCCACGCATTCCATACATCGATTGTCGCCGGGGCCAGTGTTCCTCTCCGCAAGGAACTGGAGCGCCTGCACCTGCAATCACCACGTCTCCCAATCGTTGCCAACGTGAACGGAGAGTTTTATCCCATGGGGCCTGACGTTGTGTCCCAAATGCTGGATATTCTCACCCGGCAAGTTGCGGCTCCCGTGCAATTTGTGAAGGGCCTGCGTACTCTCTACGACGCTGGCGCGCGCGTCTTTGTCGAAGTCGGTCCCAAAAAAGCGTTGCAGGGTTTCGCCCAAGATGTACTGGGTAGCGACAATGATGTCGTTTCCCTCTTTACCAATCATCCAAAACTCGGCGATATTGCCGCGTTTAACCAAGCGCTATGTGCGCTGTATGCCGCAGGTCTGGGCTGGGGGACACCTAAAACATTGCAACAATCTTCCGCGGTTACCGAGTCGGCAGTTTCCGCAAGGCAACAAAACGCTACCCCAGTGGCGACACCCGAGCCGCCGGCAAAATCGGTAACGCCGACAAACGGGAATCACTATAACGAGCTCGGTCATCTCTTTGCCGATGTCCTCGATCGCGGCTGGCAAATCTATCACCCACAGAATGCTGTCCCCACTGCCCAACCGGTTGTAATCACCGGGGCAGCCCTGGGTCTGCCCGGGACCGAGCACATCTTCGACGACGGCAATATCGCCCGACTCTTGCGCGGCGATCAGTTTATCGGTTCCATCCCCATGCGGTTCCGCCAAGCCATGCTCGACAAGCACATCACACGCCTGCTCAAGAGCGATAACGGCGGACCTACCTTTGAGACGATTGATGATGTCGCAGACGTAATCAAACTGGCAGGCCGAGGCGGCGCCTTCGATCTGGAAACTGAATTTGGCATTTCCGCCGACCGTCTGGCCGCGTTTGATCGCGTAACCCAACTCGCTATCGCGGCAGGACTCGATGCACTGCGCGACGCCGGCATCCCACTGGTGATGCGCTACAAGACCACCAGTAAAGGTACGCAACTGCCCGATCGCTGGACATTACCAGCCGCTCTGCGCGACGATACAGGCGTAATTTTCGCCTCCGCCTTCCCCGGCTACGATTCTTTCGCTGACGAGATTTCGCGTTACCACCAAGACCGTAGTCGCCGCGAAAAGTTGGCCATGCTCGAAAGCCTGGCTTCTCGTGCCGACTCAAATGGACAGTCGAGCCTGGTGCAGGAGATAAACCGGCAGGCCGATGAACTGCGCGCCGCCATCCAAAAAGATCCCTACATCTTCGAACGCCGCTTCCTGCTGAAGACTCTCGCCATGGGACATTCGCAATTCGCCGAATTCATCGGCGCCCGCGGTCCTAATACCCAAATCAACTCCGCCTGCGCAACCACCACCCAGGCCATCTCCTTGGCGGAGGATTGGATCAATGCTGGACGTTGCCGCCGCGTGATTATTATTTCCGCCGACGACGTGACCTCCGACCATCTCATGGATTGGATGGGCGCCGGTTTCCTGGCCAGCGGAGCGGCCGCCACCGACGAAGCTGTAGCCGATGCCGCCATTCCCTTTGATCGCCGCCGCCATGGCCTTATCGTCGGAATGGGCGCCGCGGCTTTCGTCGTTGAAAGTGTCGCCGCCGCCCGGGAACGCGGCATACAACCAATCTGCGAAGTCGTGTCCACCGTAACCGGCAACAGCGCTTTCCACGGCACTCGTCTCGATGTGCAGCACATCGGTCAAGTAATGGAGGGCCTAGTAGCAAAGGCCGAGACACGCACCGGCATTTCCCGGCAACAACTCGCGCCCCAGACTGTGTTCGTTTCCCATGAAACCTACACCCCCGCGCGCGGCGGCAGTGCCTCTGCTGAAATCCACGCACTACGCCATGTATTCGGTGACATGGCAGACTGGATCGTAATTGCCAATACCAAGGGCCTTACGGGTCACGCGATGGCGACAGGCATCGAGGATGTAGTCGCCGTCAAAGCGCTCGAGACCGGTTGTATTCCTCCGGTCGCCAACTTTAAAGAGGTGGATCCTGAGTTGGGAGCGTTGAATCTGTCGAAGGGCGGAGCCTACCCCGTCGAATTCGCTATACACCTGGGAGCAGGTTTCGGTTCGCAAATCAGCATGCTCCTGCTGCGCCGGGTCCAAACAAAAGATGGAGTCCGTCCCAACCCGAACGCCCTCGGATATGGCTACCGTATCGCCGATGCCAACGTTTGGAACGCTTGGCTGGGCGAGATCGCAGGCCACCCGGCGGCCGATCTGGAAACCGTGCATCGCACACTGCGTGTCCGGCAACAGAAGGCAGCGGCCACGGTTGAATCGCGCCTGGCGGCGCCGCCCGCAGCAACGGCGGTGCCAGTCACCGCGCCACCTCCCCCAGCGCCGATTGCTACCCCGCTCGCGGAGCCGATCATGAACGTTCCCCCGTCAGTCGCCGCGCTGCAGGTTGCCAATGTAACGTCTCCAGAACCAGCAAAACCTGCCCTATCCGCGGATTCTGTGAAAGAGCGCTTGTTGCGCATCGTGGCCGAAAAAACCGGCTATCCCGTCGACATGCTCGATCTGGATCTTGATCTCGAAGCGGACCTTGGAGTAGATACCGTGAAACAAGCGGAAGTGTTTGCGGCCATTCGCGAGATCTACAACATCCCGCGAGACGAGAACCGCAAGCTCCGCGATTACCCCACCTTGGCGCACGTGATTCGGTTTGTATTTGAAAACCGACCCGATTTGTCGACCCCGGCCCCGCCGCCCGCAATTCCACTGAAGAAAGACGGAGAACCATCGGAGTCGCGAACTGCTCCTGTCTCCACCGCACAGAGTTCTGCCGATGATGTGAAAGACCGCGTTCTCGCCCTGATGGCAGAAAAGACGGGCTATCCCCAAGACATGCTCGACCTGGACCTCGATCTCGAAGCCGACCTAGGGGTTGATACCGTCAAACAGGCCGAGATGTTTGCGGCTATCCGCGAGATCTACAGCATCCCTCGCGATGAAAATCGCAAGCTCCGCGATTACCCGACTTTAGCGCATGTGATCCGGTTTGTGTTTGAGAAGCGTCCAGACTTAGCTGCCGCAGCATCATCCCAAGCGCCCACAACAATAAAGGAGGAAATCAAGTCGCCTGAATCTCCGGCCACCCCTCCACAGAACACCGTCGGCGACCCCATAAAAGACCGCATTCTTGCTCTGATGGCAGAAAAGACGGGCTATCCCCAAGACATGCTCGACCTGGAACTCGATCTCGAAGCCGACCTAGGGGTTGATACCGTCAAACAGGCCGAGATGTTTGCGGCCATTCGCGAAATCTACAGCATCGCCCGCGACGAAAATCGCAAGCTCCGCGATTACCCAACCTTGGCGCACGTGATTCGGTTTGTTTACGAGAATCGCCCCGATTTGGTGGCCGTGACAGCACCGTCCCCGAAAATAAAAGAGCCATCGACACCCACACTGCCGCCGCCTGAAGCCATTGCCCAAACAGCTTCGGCACGTTCCATCACACCCGATTCCATCAAGGACAAAGTGCTCGAAATCGTGGCCGAGAAAACGGGATATCCCAAGGACATGCTGGACATCGATCTCGATCTCGAAGCCGATCTTGGCATTGACACCGTCAAACAAGCTGAAATGTTCGCCGCAATCCGCGCGGCGTACAACATCCCGCGTAACGAAAATCTTAAGTTGCGCGACTTCCCAACCCTGGCCCATGTGATCAAGTTTGCCCAGGACGGGTCGGCTGCCTCGCAAGACGCAAAATCGCAAGCAGCAAAAAAACCTGCAGCCTCCACCGCCATCCCTGTGAGAGCGCCACGAACGCCGCTCGCCAGCTTCGATGCTGCTAATCGCATTCCACGGCGCGTGCCAGTGCCGGTCTTGCGTCCGCCACTCACCGCCTGCAAGCCGACTGGGGCGACCCTCGAACGCGGCCAGCGCGTCATTGTTATGCCGGACACCGCCGGAGTAGCAGATGCGTTGACACAACTCCTAAGAACCAAAGGAGTGGAAGTCCTGCGTATCGACGGATCAGCGGACGCCGAAGCCCTGACCAGTCACCTCCAGAAGTGGATAGCAGCCGGCCCCATCAACGGAGTGTACTGGCTGCCCGCTCTCGATCATGAGGGAAGTCTGTTCGACATGAATTCGGTCACCTGGCATCAAGCGGTGCAGGTCCGTCTCAAGTCGCTTTATACGACCATGCGCGCTTTGTATGACCACATCGCGAAGCCGGGTACGTTCCTGGTGTCGGCAACGCGGCTCGGAGGCCAGCACGGTTACGACGACGCCGGAGCTGTTGCCCCACTTGGTG
The DNA here is from genome assembly GCA_963700175.1 of Terriglobales bacterium. GTDB lineage: Bacteria > Acidobacteriota > Terriglobia > Terriglobales > Acidobacteriaceae > DASVWZ01. Next base: position 63,688 of record CAVOWN010000015.1, on the reverse strand, counting down.
GTGCAGTATCCGGCTTTACGAAGACTTATAAACGTGAACGCATGGAGGCTGTCGTAAAGACGGTTGATTTCGAGTCAGCGCGGACGGCACCAGAGATCGCCGAACTGCTGATCGAAGAAACCCTGCGCGATCCCGGAGCGGTCGAGATCGGGTACAAGAGCGGCCTTCGCTGGACAATCGGCCTGCAAGAGCAGTCGGCCACCGACGGCCAACCTGGTCTCACATTGGATTTCAGCACTGTATTCTTGATTACCGGCGCGGCAGGAAGTATTGTCTCGGCAATCACCGCTGACTTGGCGGTCGCTTCCGGCGGTACTTTCTATTTGCTCGATCTAGTGCCCGAGCCAGGCCCCGATTGCCCAGACCTCGAACGCTTCACCACCGACAAAGATGGACTAAAACGTGATCTGTTTTCGCGCATACAGATGCGCGGCGAACGGGCCACGCCTGCATTGGTGGAAAAGGAACTGGCTGCGCTGGAACGTGCCCTAGCTGCGCGCAGTGCGATCGATGCTGTGCGCGCCGCAGGCGGTACGGCGCATTATTTTGCCGTCGATCTTACCGATCCGGAAGCCATTGCCAAAGTGGTGAGCCGCGTGCGCGAGCAAAGCGGCCGCATCGATGTTCTACTGCATGCCGCTGGCATCGAGCGTAGCCATTCTCTTGCGGACAAAGATCCCCGTGAATTCAATCTCGTTTTCGACGTTAAGAGTGACGGCTTTTTCAACCTGCTGCATGCCATTGGCAACATGCCTCTTGGGGCAACTGTGGCTTTCAGTTCCATCGCAGGTCGCTTCGGCAATCCTGGGCAAACCGACTACAGTTCCGCCAACGACCTGCTATGCAAGATCACGTCGAGCTTCCGTACCACGCGCCCGGCCACCCGCGGCATCGTCATCGACTGGACCGCATGGGGCGGAATCGGCATGGCCACTCGCGGCTCCATCCCCAAGGTGATGGAGCAGGCCGGCATCGATATGCTGCCCCCCGAAGCAGGCGTTCCCTTGATCCGCCGCGAATTGACTGCGGGAGGCACTCGCGGTGAAATCGTCGTCGGCCAGCGCCTCGGCGCGTTGCTGAACGAGTGGGACGAAACCGGTGGGCTGGATACGTCGGCAGCAGATTCCATGGATGAGAAACGGTTGAAAGCCCAGGGTCCAATGGTCGGCAGAATCGCGGGCATGGGTCTCTATAGCGGACTCACGATTGAAACGACGCTGGACCCGAAATCGCAACCTTTCCTTCGAGACCACCAAATTGATGGTACCCCGGTATTGCCTGGGGTCATGGGCATCGAAGCCTTTGCTGAAGCCGCGCTGTGCATGCTCCCCGGTTGGCATGTTGAGACCGTTGAAGCGATAGATTTCCTGACGCCGTTCAAGTGTTACCGCAATGAGGCGCGTGCCGTGACCGTCGAAGCGGTCATTCATCCCGATGGGCGCGATTTGGTCGCGGACTGCCGCTTGATTGGTAATCGGCATTTGCCTAATCAGGTAGATGCACAAACCACAACCCATTTCAGGGCCTGCGTGCGGCTAACGAATTCTCTCGCTGTTGCCTCGGTCGGCACGCCCCCCGCCTTGGACGCGGGACGCGCGATCGAAGCCGCCGATATCTATCGCCTCTATTTCCACGGACCAGCCTACCAAGTGCTCGAACGGGTGTGGTCGGACGGGAATCGGATGGTTGGGCTGATGGCGAAAAGACTGCCTGCCAATCACCATCCATCTCAGTTGCCCACTCTGATGGACCCGCGTCTGATCGAACTTTGCTTTCAGACAGCTGGGATATGGGAAATGGGAAGTCTCGGCCGCATGGGTTTGCCACACCATATTGATTGTGTCTCCTCCCCATTAAGGACTCCCGATCAGGGGAACGTCCGTTTGTATGCGGTGGTCACGCCTGACCTTGCCACTGGAAGCTTCGACGCTGAGGTCGTAGACACGCAAGGCAACCGCTACCTGCAACTCAGCGGCTATCGCACGGTCGCGATGCCCACGGCGATCAATGCGGAGCAGTTGAAGATGCTACAAGCTGTAATGTCACTGGACGCCGTCGCAGCGTAATTCGCCCGACTGGAAGCGACGTTCCGCAGATCGGAGGTTCTTATGGACCACGAATTTCAACGCGTGGCAATCGTAAACCGGGGTGAAGCCGCCATGCGCTTCATTCACGCGGCCCGCGAACTCAATCTGGAGCAGGGCATTACTCTGCATACCATCGCACTCTTTACCGAGCCTGATCGCAAGGCCATGTTCGTACGCGAAGCAGAAGAAGCCGTATGTCTTGGGCCCGCTGAATTCCTTGATCGTGATACCCAGCTGCGCAAGAGCAGCTATGTCGACTATCATCGGCTCGCCCAAGCCTTGTCGTCGGCGCGCGCCGAGGCGGTCTGGGTAGGCTGGGGGTTCGTCGCCGAACATGCGGCTTTCTCGGACTTGTGCCGCGAGATGGGCATTGTCTTCATCGGCCCCAGCGGCGACGCGATGCGATTAGTGGGCGACAAGATCGCCTCCAAACGCCTAGCCGAACGCGCACAAATTCCTGTCGTGCCGTGGAGCGGAGCCCCTGTCGAGACGCTCGATCAGGCCTTTCAGCATGCCGAGCGTCTTGGCTATCCTTTCCTGATTAAGGCGACCGCCGGTGGTGGTGGGCGCGGGATCCGCAAAGTTCATTCACCCGCCGAAGTCCCCCAGGCTTTTGAGCGCGCCCGTTGCGAAGCAAGCAAAGCGTTCGGTGACCCCACCGTGTTTCTGGAGCAACTCGTAAGAGGCACTCATCACGTCGAAGTCCAGGTTCTGGCGGACCACCATGGTACGACTTGGGCAGTCGGAGTACGTGATTGCACCATCCAGCGGCGTCACCAGAAAGTCCTCGAAGAAGCACCCTCGCCCGTGCTCTCAGCCGAGCAAGATACAACATTGCGCGAAGCAGCAGTCCGCCTAAGCAAAGCGGCCAATTACCAGAATGCTGGCACTGTGGAGTTCTTATACGCACCCGAGAGCGGCCACTTCTGGTTCATGGAAATGAATACCCGGTTACAGGTCGAACACCCAGTGACCGAATTAACCACCGGCGTCGACCTCGTCAAACTTCAGATTCACATTGCGCGCGGCGGTCGCCTACGGGGAGAGGCTCCACGTACCACAGGTCACGCAATCGAAGCACGTCTGAATGCGGAAGATCCCGACAACTCTTTTGCTCCCGCTCCGGGCCTCATTCAGCAACTCAGGATAGCGACGGGGCCAGGAGTCCGGATCGACACTGGCGTTGCGGAAGGCGATTCCATTGCGGTGGAGTTCGACTCGATGATCGCAAAAATCATCGCCCACGGCCAAAACCGAAAAGAGGCGCTTTCCAGGTTGCAACGTGCATTGCGTGAGAGCGTTGTCGTCATCGAAGGCGGCGCCAGCAACAAGTCATTCCTTTTGGATCTGCTCGGTCGACCCGAGGTGCAGCAAGCGGAGGTGAACGTTGAATGGCTGGACCAATTGGCGGCCGAGGGAAACCACGTCTCCAGGCGGTACGCCGATGTGGCTCTGATACAGGCTGCCATCGAGGTCTACGCCTCAGAATCTGCCGTAGAGCAGTCCCAGTTCTACGCATCAGCTGCCCGCGGCCGCCCCCAGGTTCGAAATGAGGCAGGTCGGACGGTGGAGCTGCGTTATCGCGGAAATTGCTACTCGATCAAGACCTATCGCGTGGGCCCTCAGCAATACAGCGTCGAGTTGCAGGAAGCACGCATCGACGTGCGCCTTGAACGCCTGGGCCAGTTTGAACATTGGCTCACCGTTTTTGGTCGGCGTTTCCACATTGTGTCAACAGTTCAGGGATTGAACTTCAGGATCGAAGTGGATGGTGTTTCGCACAAGATTGATCGCGATGACGGCGGCATCGTCCACGCGCCGTCCCCCTCGGTAGTCGTGTCAATCGCGGTAAAGCCCGGAGAGACCGTTTCCGCCGGTGATCGTTTGGCCGTGCTGGAAGCTATGAAGATGGAGATGCAGGTTGTCGCTCCGTTTGCGGGAAAAGTGCGGCAAGTAATGACCATGCCGAACGTGCAGGTAGACGCGGGCACACCCTTGCTGCAGATCGATCCCGACGCCGGTGACAACCCGGCGGCCGCCGTGGAGCGTGTCGAGTTCGGCTCGTCGACCGTCTCTAGAGACAGCAATGAATCGATCCAATCCAACTGTCAGCGCGGCCTGGAAGAGCTTCGCCGATTTATGCTGGGTTTTGATGTGGACCCCAAACATGGCGAACGGATTTTCGCTGAGTGGAGCCAAGACTCTTCTGCCGCCAGCCAGAACATCAGGCACGACGAAGATGAGATCCTCAATATTTTCGTTGACCTATGCTCGCTGTTCCGACGCGAACCGGAAGTCGCCCCTCGACCCAGTGCCGAAGAACCCAGCGCCGAGTCCTACCTGTTTGCCTACCTGCGGATGCTGAACACGCGCGGCGAAGGGCTGCCGCCGCAATTTGTAAGCTCGCTGCAGCGGGCATTGGCCCACTACGGCGTGCGAACTCTGGATCCCTCGCCTCAATTGGAAGAGAGCCTGCTCTGGATTTACAAATCGCACCAGAGATTGGATCGGCAAATAGCGCCAGTTTTGAACATCCTTGAGCGGCGCCTCCGGGGGACTGGAACTCCGGCGGAGAAATCCTCCCGTGCTCTCCTTGACCGGATGATCGCCATCACGAACGGATATTTCCCCGCGGTTAGCGACCTGGCGCGCGAAGTCCGGTACCGCTATTTCGATCAGCCGCTCTTTGAGCAAGCTCGTAAGAAGGTTTACGAGCAAGTGGAAGTTCATCTCGACTACATGGCCGCGAATCCGAATGCGGCGGACCGTGATGCGAGACTGCGCGCGTTGGTGGAATGCCCCCAACCGCTTGTGAGTTTAGTGTCCAGCCGCTTCGCCACTGCGGATACCGCGATGCGCAAATTGATGCTGGAAGCGATCACCTGGCGATATTACCGGATTCGGATGCTCACAAATTCGCGCTCGATGGCGGTGGGAGCACACTGCTACGCGGCGGCCGAATATGATCACCAGGGAAAGCGGATCCATGTTTTTACCACGCACGCCGAATATTCGCGTCTGACCGACGCTGTGCAAGCGATGAGTACTCTGTTTGCCGACGTGCCGGACGAACATGACATCGTCATTGATGTCTACACTTGGCACGCCGGTGCGCTGGATCCAGCGGAAACTACCCAACAGGAACTCAAAAAGATGCTGAGCGAAGTTGAGTTGCGGCGCTCGATTCGACGCATCGTGGTCACCGTCGCAGGTCCGGAAAGCGCTGAAGGGATGGGCGGCATGCAGCATTTCACTTATCGCCTTTCTGGGAGCCAGTATGAAGAGGAAGCGCTCTACCGCGGTTTGCACCCCATGATGGCCAAACGGCTACACCTCTGGCGGCTCAGCAATTTCAACATCGAGCGCTTGCCCTCTGTCGAAGATGTGTACCTGTTGCATGGGACTGCACGAGAAAATCCGAAGGACGAACGGCTCTTTGCCTGTGTGGAAGTGCGAGATGTCACTCCCTTACGAAATGAATCAGGGCGGGTCGTGCAACTCCCTCACTTGGAGCGGATGCTCACCGAAGCTTTGGCGAGCATTCGTTCATTCCAGTGGAGGCGCCGGCCGCAGCAGCGTTTGCATTGGAACCGCATATTTCTCTATGTGTGGCCTCCCCTCAACCTCGAGCGGGATGAACTTCGCGACATTGTGCAGCGACTTTCACCTGCTACCGAAGGCCTGGGATTGGAACAGGTGATTGTGCGGGCTCGCATACCAAATCCGGCAACCGGAAAGTTGCGTGACACGGTGGTCCGTATCTCCAGCCCGGGTGGCAGCGGCATGCTTATTACCTTCCAGCCTGCCGACCAGTTGCAGACGATCAGACCCCTCGGAGAGTATGAACAAAAAGTAGTTCGAATGCGGCAGCGTGGAATGATCTACCCGTACGAAGTAATCAAGATGCTTACGCCACCTCGCGAAGACGCACGGGCCGAATTTCCCGCAGGTGAATTCGTCGAACACGATCTGGACGCAAACGGCAATCTGGTGCCTGTCGTTCGTCCCTATGGCAAGAACAACGCCAACATCATCGCTGGCGTGATTCGCAACTTTACCGCAAAGCATCCCGAAGGCATGGCAAGAGTCCTGCTGCTGGGCGATCCGAGCAGGGATTTGGGCGCAATTGCCGAACCGGAATGCCGGCGCATTCTGGCAGCATTGGACATGGCACAACTGAAAAGGGTTCCGCTGGAGTGGTTCCCCATTTCGGCAGGGGCCAAGATCTCAATGCAGAGCGGCGTGGAAAATATGGATTGGATCGCGCGTGTCCTGCGCCGCCTGATCGAGTTTACTCAAGCCGGTGGCGAGGTCAATCTGATCGTGAATGGGATCAATGTCGGAGCCCAGCCCTACTGGAACGCGGAAGCCACCATGCTCATGCACACGCGGGGTATTTTGGTCATGACGCCGCAAGCCGCCATGGTGCTTACGGGCAAGCGAGCGCTGGACTACTCGGGAAGTGTTTCAGCGGAGGACAACCAGGGAATCGGTGGCTACGATCGAATCATGGGCACCAATGGACAGGCACAGTACTGGGCACACGACATCAATGAGGCCTGTCATATCCTGCTCCGTCACTACGAGCATACCTACGTCGCCCCCGGGGAGCGCTTCCCCCGCCGAGCCTCTACCATCGATCCCGTCGATCGGGACGTGCGGATTTATCCACACAGCCAAAACGGTGAGGATGGCTTCGCGCGCATCGGTGACATCTTGTCGGATGCAACGAACCCCGGCAGGAAGAAGTCGTTCGACATTCGCAGGGTCATGATGGCCGTCGTTGACCAGGACCATACGCCCCTGGAACGCTGGGCCGGCATGCGCGCGGCAGAGACCGTTGTGGTTTGGGATGCGCATCTGGGCGGCCATGCGGTTTGCCTCCTCGGAATCGAATCCCGGCCAGTGCTGCGGTTGGGATTTATTCCCGCCGATGGGCCGGACCAGTGGTCCGCCGGGACGCTCTTCCCGCAGTCCTCGAAAAAAGTAGCGCGCGCCGTCAACGCCGCCAGCAACAATCGGCCGCTGGTAGTACTGGCCAATCTATCGGGCTTTGATGGTTCGCCTGAATCGATGCGTAGGCTGCAACTGGAGTATGGTGCCGAGATCGGAAGAGCAGTGGTGAACTTCAAAGGCCCCATTGTGTTTTGCGTGATCTCGCGCTATCACGGCGGCGCGTACGTAGTTTTCTCCCGCGCGCTGAATGAGCAGATGGAAGTAGTGGCGCTCGACGGAACCTACGCATCGGTGATTGGTGGCGCACCGGCAGCGGCGGTTGTGTTTGCCGGCGAGGTAGAAGGTAAAGCCCGCAAGGATCCGCGCTTGCTGACCCTGAACGACGCCCTGTCCCGGGCAAGCGGCGCGGAGAAGCGCCGGTTGCAACTGCAATGGAACGAACTCTTCAAAGTCGTGCACTCTGAGAAACTCGGCGAAACGGCCTCCGAGTTTGACCGGGTGCACAGCGTGCAGCGGGCGCTGAAAGTGGGAGCGTTGAGTCAGATCATTTCTCCTTTGAACCTGCGCTCTTACTTGATCGATGCCGTGGAGCGCGGGATGGAGAGAGAAGAAGAAATTCTCGGGAAACTGGAAGTGACACCCGAGGCAGCTTAGCGACCGTGCGCATGAGATGAAGCTCCGTTGGTTGGAACAATCCGAATACGACGTGCCGGCAGAAAACAGTTGGCTGAGCCCGAGTGAGATCCTCTGCTTGAATAGATTGCACATTGCCAAACGGCGGGCCGACTGGCGGCGGGGCCGTTGGACGGCGAAGCTCGCAATAGCATCCTACCTGGATATTCCGGCTGATTTTCAAGCCCTGGCAGGAATAGAAATCCGTCCGGCATCGTCGGGGGCGCCCGAGGCTTTTGTTCTGAATGTGCCCGCCCCCATCGCCATTTCGCTTAGCCACTCCACCGGGATGGCGATTTGCGCGCTCGCACCTTGCGGAGTGGAGTTAGGTTGTGACATGGAGTTGATTGAGCCCCGTAGCGACGCTTTTGTCGCCGACTATTTCGCGCCCGAGGAGCATGAACTGATCGCGCATACCGCTCCCGCGGTGCGTAGCCTGGTGCTGGCCCTGCTGTGGAGCGGGAAAGAAAGTGCGCTTAAAGCGCTGCGCCAAGGGCTACGGCTCGATACCCGCGATGTGATAGTGAGCTTTCCAGAGGATGGGTTGATCAGCCCTGCTCCTGGTTGGAGCAGTCTGCGTGTTCGCTATGTCGCTGGCCAAACCTTCCAAGGCTGGTGGCGAGTTATGGACGGGGTTATGCGGACCCTAGTAGCCGATCCGTCGCCATATTTGCCGATTCGCTTGATGGTCCCGACCTCTTATCGCCACGATGCAGAATTTGAACTCGCGGGGAAGGAATAGAAGCTATGTCGACGGTGTATCCCTAGGGACCTTATGCCGAACCGCAACGACCCACTTGATTTCGACTTTATCGTGATCGGTTCCGGCTTTGGCGGCAGCGTTGCAGCTCATCGTTTGGTGGAGAAAGGCTATAAGGTCGCGGTCATGGAGATGGGCCGCCGCTGGACGCCTGAGTCTCTGCCGCGTAGCAGTTGGTCGATTCATCGTTGGTTCTGGCGTCCCAAGCTCGGTCTGCGTGGTTTCTTCAATATTCGGTTCTTTCGCCACGCCACCATCTTTCACGGTTGTGCGGTGGGCGGAGGGTCAATTACATACGCCTGCACGTTACTTTTGCCTCCCGAGAAAGTGTGGCAAGCCGGTTCGTGGACGGGACTCGCCAACTGGAAAGGCGAAATGCCCCAGCACTTTGAAACTGCCGCGAGCATGCTGGGGGCCACGGAAAATACAATCCTGGGACCTGCCGACCGTCTGCTTCAGAAAACGGCGGAAGCTGCGGGCTGCGGGCATACTTTCTATCGCACAAAAGTCGGCATTTTCCAGGCGCAGGCAGGACAGCCCCGCAGCCAGACCCTTCCAGATCCATTTTTCGGAGGGGAAGGTCCCGAGCGCACCACATGCCAGGGCTGCGGCGGTTGCATGATGGGGTGCCGGTTTGGCGCGAAAAATACTCTCGATCTTGGCTACTTGTATCTGGCGGAAAAACACGGTGCCAAAATTTTCCCTGAGACCCAAGTCGCGGATGTCACACCATTACCCAACGGCTGCAATGGTGACGCCGGATATGAAGTACGCACCGTCTGTTCCACCGCCGCGATTCGGCGACAACCGCGGCGCTTCACCTGCCATGGAATAGTGTTCGCCGCTTCTTCGCTGGGCACGATGGAACTGCTGTTTCGGTTAAAGGAAAAAGGTTCGTTGCCGGCCATCAGTTCGCAGTTGGGCAAGCACGTCCGCACCAATTCAGAATCGCTTATTGGCGCGCGCATGCCGGCTTACCACGAAGATTTGTCGCAAGGCATAGCTATCGGCTCCGGCGTCTACATTGATGAGCATACCCACATTGAGGCTGTCCGCTACCCTCGCGGGTCCGACGCCATGGGATTTTTGACCACAATTCTGACCAATGGCCGCCCCGGTCCGAGCCGGATCGCGTCGTGGCTGGGAAATATCGTCCGCTCTTTCCTGCGCCATCCCATCAAGACCGTGCGCGTGTTGCAACCCTTTGGCTGGGCCCGCGAGTTTGTCATACTGCTTTGCATGCAGGCCCTCGAAGGCGAGATCGAGATGTGCTGGCAACGCCCCTGGTTCTGGCCGTTCCGGAAGTTTCTGGTCAGCCGGGGAGAAAAAGTCCCGACCTACATTCCGAAAGCCAACCAGTTCGCCGAGAAGTTCGCCCAACTCACCGGCGGCTTCCCCATGAGCATGCTTCCGGAGATCCTCTTCAACGTTCCCGGCACCGCACATTGCATTGGTGGATGCGTAATCGCCGATTCTTTCACCCACGGTGTTGTGGACTCGCACCATCGCGTGTTCGGCTATAAAAACATGTATATCTGCGATGGATCGGTTGTGGCGGCGAACCTCGGGGTGAATCCCAGCTTGACCATTACCGCCCTGGCCGAGCGCGCCATGAGCTTGGTCCCACCCGCGGCGGAGAATCGCTGGAATGATGCGGCTGCGTCGGCGGACTAGATTGTCCCAGTGGAAGCGTCCGAAGTCGGTGGCGGCACCAGTCGGTCCAAAATCGCCTCCTCGCATTGCAGCCACAACCGGCTGGGATAAAGCCATGCGCTGCATTGCAAGGTAATCCAATCTTTGGTCATTAGAGGCGAACGAAAATCGGCCCAATTGGCAATCCAGTGTTGCGCCACATGGCGTGCGATGGAGAGGCCTATCCTCGACGTTGAACCGCCGACATCTCCCAGAACTCCATCCAGCGTGAAGATTACTTTGGATAACATGATGAGTGATACTGGGAACCTGATACCCTTCACCGCAATACGCTCCAGAAGTCGCATCGCATCCACTGTGCTGGGGATGTGTTTTACCGGCACTTCGTTGAGGAAAGTTGTGACTAACTCACCCACCATTCTCCCTTGCGGCGAAGACTTCCGGATAGCTTGCTGGCTGAGCGCGAAAATTTCGTTGCAGGTCCCCACCGGATCGCGCAGGCTGACCATCAGAAATAGCAGAGCCAGATGACGGCGCAGGTCACGGCTCAATCTCTCCCGCAACGCCCAGTCAAGCATGATCAGCTTGCCGGTCTGGTTGTTGTATAGCAGGTTTCCCGCGTGCGGATCACCGTGAAATATCTCGTCAGGCCGGGCAGAAAGGAGAGGCAATGCAACCAGCGCCTCTATGAGCTGTTCAGCGATTTTCCTGCGCCGGTCTGATGGCAGCCGGGCCGCCGCACTTGTTACTTTGATTCCATGCTCCTCGGTCATGGCAGTGATTCTCGGGGTGCACAGTGGTTGCATCAACTGCGGGACGCGCACCCCAGGCATCGATTGATAAAGCTTCCAGGCTTCGACTAGCGTCTTCTGCTCGCGGACGAAGTCGACTTCGTGCTTCAGGAGCCGTCGTACTTTTAGAAAGGTGTCGGGGATTACGCTCGAAGAAAATCCTGGATGCGGCCTTTTCTTACCGAAATGTTGCGCCAATCCCTGCAAATATTCCATGTCCTCGGAGAAGTACTCCGGGATGTGGGGTTTCAGGACCTTGAAAACCCCTCGTTCCCTCCGCCCGGATTGCGGATTGCGCCAACTGAAGCGCACCACCGCGCTCACACTGGCCTCCGAAAGTATGGTGGGCGCGACTTTGACCGAGTAAGTTTCAAGCTTCGGTCCGAGGTCCTGGCGAATGATGGCTTGTATGTCTTCCGGCTTGACGTCGCGGATTCCATTCTCCAGTCGGGACAGGGCACTGCGCAGGGTAGGGCTAAGATGTTGATTCCGCGCGATCACTTGCCCTAGCTTCTGTAGCCCGGGTACCTTTGCAATGAGCCGCAGCAGGCGATCTTCGGGTGACGTCTTCGCAGGAAGTTCGAGTTGCTCTACCAGCTTGGGGGCAAGGCGCGCTGGCGAAAGGTGGGCGACTACGAACATCATGGCATCCCGAACCGCTGGACGCCATTTCAAGTAAGCCTGGGGAACCAGTCGCTCTACCGGAACGATCTCATCGACGATCCACCTCGCCATCGCCTCCCGCAAAGCCTGCCCGGTCGGGCTTCGCAGTGCGGCTTCAATGACCTCAGTCTTCTTAGCTGCTGAGGAATCATTGGGCAGGAAGCCGGCAAGAGTTGTCCGCAACTGCTCCGGATTCAACCGGCGAAGTGCTGTCTCGATAACCGACAGATCCGGCATAAAGCTTTACCGCCGTAACCATACTCCGATTCCGCCTCACTTTCAGTGAGGGCGGTCACGGTTGCTCGAAATGGTTTGCCATCGACAACGACAGAGCACAAATCTAGTCCCCGCAGGGGCTCCTCGGGGGAGGGGTGATTCTGTTGGCCGCATAGACACAGGCATTTTGAGACAATCCCATCACTCACGTTCGGCAAGGTGAACCGCGCCTCTCAGAGGCTGAAATTTTGACCCCGGATACGAGTTTCATGCGCTGTTACACACACCACACGCATTCGCTGCGGGGGCGGAGGTGGCCTTGGTGATGAAGTCAGTAAGCGCAAGCGTCATCCCTACGACACATTCGCAATGACACCGCCAAGCTGATTGTCAGTGACCTTCAAATGGGGGAACTTAATAGTCTGAAGTGAGGTGGGTCGATACCGGCAGCGAGCGGTTTCCGGGTCACTTGCGGTGCAATGTGGTGAAATTTTATTTTGAGACTTTGTAAGTTGTTGAAAGAATGGCTCCTCAGGTAGGACTCGAACCTACAACCCTCCGGTTAACAGCCGGATGCTCTGCCATTGAGCTACTGAGGAGTGTCGCCGGGTATGCCTGGCGGCGTCCCCGTTGATCGAACGCCTTTCATCATACCATTCCCATGCTGTCCGGCAAAAGCCTCAATGCGCGGCCCGCCACAGCTTAAATAATGTGAAGGGATTCTCCACACTACCCCCTTTCTGCAATGGCGACGGCCAACGTTCTTGCGTTCTGCTTTCTGATAGGCTAATCGGTTCATTCTGCCCTCGCAGGAGGGTTCATGTCCGGAGGTCTGGGCTTGCTTTGGATCGCTGTTTCCATGTTGCTTATCACGGCATTCGCGTCCGCTCAAGATAACGCTGGCAATCCCGCTCCGCCCAAGGCGAAAGTCGCGATCGTCGAAGACGCCGTCCAGGGCCACAAGATTACCGATCCTTATCGCTATCTTGAAGACGCCAACAATGCCGACACGCAGCAGTTTGTCCGCGATGAACTTGCCTTTACGCGTAGTGTCCTTGACCCCCTGCCCGGAAGGACAAAGATTCACCAACGTCTGACGGAACTGCTTTCCATCGGACAGATCGGCACTCCTCAACCCGGTGGAGCGTATTACTTTTACACGCGCCGTGAGGGCACGCAAAATCAGCCCCTGTTGTTGATAGGTGAAGGTATGCATGGCAAAGACCGCGTCCTGGTCGACGTCAACCAACTTTCCGCCGACGGCACGGTTGCGCTTGACTGGTGGACTCCCTCTGAGGATGGCAAGTATGTCGCTTACGGCACTTCGCCCGGCGGGTCGGAGCAGAGCACGTTACATTTGATCGAATCCGCAACCGGCAAGCTTCTGCCCGAAAGGATCGACCGGACGCGGTACGCCAATGTCACATGGAAGAAAGACAGCTCGGGCTTTTTTTATACGCGAACGCCGAAAAAAGGCGATGTTCCCGCCGGCGAAGAAGGCTACCATGCCAAGGTCTTCTATCATCCGCTAGGCGGCGATCCTGACAAGGACGCGCTGATTTTCGATAAAGCGCCGCAAATCCAGGACATCGCGACTGCTCAACTCGCCGACGACGATGACCGCTGGTTGCTCGTCACTGTCAACGAAGGTTGGGCCAAGTCGCAGCTTTTCTTGCAAGATCTCAAAGCCGGTACCGCGCCAATCGAGATTTCCAGTGGGAAGAATTTTCTTTATAGCGGCGAAGTTTTTCGCGGCAAGCTTTACATTTTCACCAACGAAGATGCGTCGCGCTATCGTCTGTTCTCGGTCGACGCCGCGAATCCCAGGCGCGAGAACTGGAAGGAAGTCATTACCCCGAGTGACGGTGTTCTCAAGAATGCGAGTGTGCTCGGGGGAAAGCTCTTCGCCCTTTATGAGAAAAATGCCAGCTCCGGACTGAAGCTTTTCGATCTCGACGGAAAGTTCCTTCAGGAGCTGCCTCTGCCGGAGATCGGCACTGTCACTGCGTTGGGCGGAAAGTGGGACCGTGACGAAGTATTCTACGGCTTCCAGTCGTTCACCGTGCCGCCTTCGGTGTATCGGGTGAATTTGAGCAATCAGAAGTCCGAGTTGTGGGACAAAGTTGAATCTCCCGGAGTCGATCCTACGGCGTTCGAAGTCCACCAGTTGTGGTTCACCTCAAAAGACGGCACGAAAGTCCCGATGTTTGTTTTTCACAAAAAGGGATTGCAGCTCAATGGGGCGAATCCGACGCTGCTGACTGGGTACGGCGGCTTTAACATCAGCCTCACGCCCAGCTTTCTGGCCGACCGTTATTTGTGGCTCGAAGAGGGCGGCGTGTTTGCCGTCGCTAATTTGCGGGGCGGTGCAGAGTTCGGAGAAGACTGGCATCGCGGCGGCATGCTCGACAAGAAGCAAAACACTTTCGACGATTTCATCGCAGCTGCCGAATTTCTCATCGCCCAGAAATATACCGACAAGAATTACCTCGCCATTCGCGGAGGGTCAAACGGCGGTCTGCTGATGGGCGCGGCCTTCACGCAACGTCCCGATCTGTTTCGCGCTGTGGTCTGTTCAGTCCCGCTGCTCGACATGCTGCGCTATCAGGGTTTTCAAATCGCCAAATTCTGGATTCCCGAATATGGCAGCAGCGACGACGCCACACAGTTCAACTGGCTCTACGCCTACTCGCCTTACCATCACGTGAAAGCCGGAACCGAATATCCGGCCATCTTGTTTACTACAGCGGACACCGACACGCGCGTCGATCCGATGCATGCCAAGAAAATGGCTGCACTGATGCAAGCCGAAGCGGCCAACGGGCAAAGCCGCGAGCGGCCGATCCTGCTTCGCATCGAACCCAGCGCCGGACACGGCGCCGGCAAGCCTGTGGCCAAGCAGATTGAAGAGTTGACCGACGTCTATTCGTTTTTGTTTTGGCAGTTGCGAGTGAAGCCTTAGTAGGACGATCAAGCGCACGCACTTCAAGCGCGGGCCAACTGCATTTCCTCTCTATCGCATCGCTCATTTATACTAAGTGGTTTGCCCTGGCGCTTGGCGACCGGTCGGGGCGCGGAGCGTAGCTTGAAGATTCTGGTTTGCATGAAGCAAGTGCCGCAGAAAGATGCGCCACTGAAATTGAATGAAGCGGGGAATTGGATCCGCGAAGACGTCTCCTACGAAGTGAATGAGCCGGACGCGTTCGCGCTCGAAGAGGCCCTTCGGCAGAAGGAGAAGCACGGCGGGGAAGTCGTCGTGATCACTTCCGGCCCGGCGCGTGCGCAGCAGGTGTTGCGCGAAGCCCTTGCTAAAGGCGGGGACCGAGCCATTCATTTGGAAGACAATGCATTTGTTGGCCTCGATGCCTTGAATACAGCCCGGGCTTTTGCGGCCTCAATTAAAGACGAAAAATTCGATCTGATCTTCACCGGGCTGCAATCCGACGATTATGGTTATGCCCAAACCGGCGTCGTACTGGCCGAACTTCTGAGATGGCCACATGCCACGATCATCATGCAGATTGCAAAAACCGATGGCGGAATCCGGGTCAAGCGTGAACTTGAAGCCGGATACTTTCAATTCGTGGACATGCCGCTGCCCGCTGTGCTGACCATCCAGTCGGGCATTAATAAGCTGCGCTACGCGACACTGATCGGCATCAAGCAGGCCAAGAACAAGCCGCTGCGCAAGGTGGCGATGGCGGAGGTGCAGTCCGCATTGACCCCCAATCTGCAGAAAGTCGAACGGCTGTACGTGCCCGAGAAAACCAAGAACACGGAATTTCTCGAGGGGTCGGCCGGCGAAGTGGCGAAGAAATTGGTCGACAAATTACGCAACGAAGTGCGTGTCCTTTAATAGTAGCGTCATTTGTCGCGCGGGCGTCTCGCTACGCATCGGGAGCTAAATCGAAATCATGGCAGACACAATTCTGGTGGTCGTCGAACAGCGCGGAGGAAAGCTGAATCGCGTTTCGTGGGAGACTCTTGCAGCGGGACAGGCCTTGGCTGCCGAAACCGGATGGCCGCTTGAAGCTGCGGTCGTGGGCAGCGGCGTAGGAGACCTTGCGTCCGAAGTGGCTTCGAAAAAAGTCTCGAAAGTTTACGGGGTTGAATCGGCGAAGTTCCAGCCTTACACTCCCGATGCATTCGCCGCTGGACTCAAACAGTTCATCGAGTCCAAGCAGCCAAAGATCGTCTTGATGCCGCACACATACCAGGTGCGCGACTTCATCCCCAAGCTGGCGACGGCAATGGGAAGGACTGCTATCACCGATTGCATCGGATATAAGAAGGGCGGCGATAAGATCGTGTTCACGCGTCAGATGTTCCAAGGCAAGTTGGCTGCGGATGTGAGTTTTACCTGCGATGCTCCGTGGTTCGTGACTTTCCAGAACGGTGCTTTCCGGGCCGACAAACTCGAAGCCGGGGCCAGCGCCGCTCCCGTCGAGACGGTCAACGTCGAAATCGCAGATGGAGTCATCCGCAATAAGCCGCAGGAAGAGTTTAAAGAGGCCAAGCAGGCCGTCGATCTGACGCAAGCCGAAATCATCGTCTCCGTCGGACGTGGAATCAAAGAGCAGAAAAATATTGAACTGGCGAAGCAACTCGCCGAGGCGTTGGGCGGGGAACTGGCGGCATCGCGTCCGATCTGCGACTCGGGGTGGTTGCCCATGGACCGCCAGATCGGATCTTCCGGCCAAACGGTTGCGCCTAAGCTCTATCTCGCTCTCGGCATCAGTGGCGCGATTCAGCATATTGTCGGGATGAAGGGCTCCCGCACCATTGTTGCCATTAATAAAGATTCCGAAGCCCCGATCTTCGAGATTGCCGATTACGCTGTGGTGGGAAATTTGTTTGACATCGTGCCGCCGCTGATTGAGGAAGTGAAAAAGGCGAAAGCGGGAAGCTAAAAAATGATTTGACCTATATTATGACTATAGTTAGAATATAGGTCATGCAGGACGTTTCGATCTCTGAATTCAAAGCCAAGTGCCTCGGATTGATTGAGCAAGTGCAAAAGACACGCCAGCCTCTGCGCATTACACGCCACGGAAAGCCGGTTGCTGAGATAATTCCGTCCGGTCCCGACCGCAAGCGTCAGTTCGTGGGCGATATGGTCGGCACCGCGAAGATTGTCGGTGATATTCTGTCGCCGGTCATCGACTTGGACGAAATCGAGGCCTACCGCGATTGAATCTGCTCCTCGATACTCACATTTGGATATGGAGTAAGTTGGAGCCGAAACGCTTAGGGCGCCAGGTCCGCGCGGAGTTGTCTAACCCAACGAATGAATTGTGGTTGTCTCCAGTCAGTGTTTGGGAAACTCTGGTTCTGATGCAAAAGGGCAAGATCCTCGTCGAGAAGCCTTTCGTTTGGGTGAAGCGTGCAGCCGAACAGTTGCGTGAGGCCCCGCTGACCCACGAAATCGTAAGCACCGGCTTGGCCCTCCCGTTATCCCATGCGGACCCGGCTGACCGATTCCTGGCCGCGACGGCGAAGGTACTGGATCTCACGCTGGTCACGGCGGACCACCGGCTACTCGGCCTGGGTGAGATCATGAGCTTGGCGAATCGCTGAGAATCGAATCGTGGAAATATTGAAGCAAGAGTCCCTATGCTAGTTTTCCGCAAACCTCTCGAAGGAATTGAACGCCCGCAGATGCCAGCCGACGTGGTCATCGTCGGTGGCGGACCTGCTGGCATGGCCTGCGCACTGCGGCTTTCGCAGTTGATCGACCAGCACAACGCGCAGCATCCCGACTCGCAACTGAGCAAGGAAAATATCTATGTTCTCGAAAAGGCACGCGAGGTAGGCCAGCATTGCCTCTCCGGCGCACTGCTTGACCCGCGCTCCATGCGCGAACTGCTGCCCGGCTTCGAAAAAGAAGCGCCGCTCGATGCGCCAGTAAGCAAAGAAGCCGTTTACTTCCTCACCGAGAAGAGTAGGTTCAAATTTCCCATCACGCCGCCGCCCATGCGCGATCACGGAAATTACGTAATCTCCATCAACCGCTTTGTGAAGTGGCTGGGCAGCAAAGTAGAAGAAGCCGGAGTCACGGTGTTCACCGGGTTTGCCGGTTCGGAATTGCTGTTCGACGGAGACAAAGTCACGGGCGTACGCACTGACGATAAAGGTGTCGACAAGAATAACCAGCCTAAGTCCAATTTCGAGCCGGGTTACGACCTGCAAGCCAAGGTCGTGATTCTTGCCGAGGGCACGCGCGGATCGCTGACCAAACAACTCATCTCGAAATTTGACCTGATGAAAGACCGCAATCCGCAGACCTATGGGCAGGGAATCAAAGAGTTGTGGGAAGTTCCTTCCGGTCGCATCGGCCCCGGAGAAGTCATCTACACCATGGGCTGGCCGTTGACTCCGAAAGAATACGGCGGTGCATGGATTTACGGCAGCAAAGATAATGTGGTTTCGCTCGGCTTCGTCACTGGCCTCGACTATCCCGATCCGCGGCTTGATCCGCAACACGTGTTGCAGACCTTTAAACAGCATCCCTTTGTCGCAAGGTTGCTCGAAGGCGGCAAAATGATTCGCTATGGGGCCAAGTCGATGCCCTATGGTGGCTGGTGGGCCGTTCCTCCAGTTTCCGGAAATGGCTGGATGATTTTGGGAGACTCCGCGGGCTTGCTGAATTCCGCACGGCTGAAAGGAATTCATCTTGCCATCAAGAGCGGCATGTTGGCCGCAGAGACGGCATTCGAAGCGCTGAAGCGAGACGATTCATCGGCGGCGGCGCTCTCCAGCTATCAAAAGAGCGTGGAAAACAGTTGGATCAAAGACGAGCTATGGAAAGTCCGCAACATGCACCAGGGCTTCGAACACGGATTCTACGCTGGCATGTTTCACACCGGATTGCAGATGGTCACCGGCGGACGCGGGCTGCACAATCGCTACCCGGGAACAGCGGGATATCAGCACATGAAGAAGTTGCGCGACGTCCCGGCGGACGGTGGCGCGGAGGCACAGTTAATCGGCGCCGCAAAGGGCGACGGCAAGCTCACCTTCGACAAGCTGACCGACCTTTATCACTCCGGCACCAAGCACGAGGAGGACCAGCCGGCGCATCTGGTGATTCACGACACCAACATCTGCAACACGAAATGCGTGAAAGAGTACGGCAGTCCGTGCGAGAAGTTTTGTCCCGCGAATGTTTATGAGATGGTGGACGACCCGGAGCAGCCGAATGGCAAGCGCATCAGCCTGAATCCGTCGAACTGCGTGCACTGCAAGACCTGCGATATTGCCGATCCCTACCAGATCATTACATGGGTCCCGCCGGAAGGTGGGGGCGGACCAAATTACGACGGTATGTAAGTCAAGTCGACGTTAATCGCTTCTCGATCCAGCCGAGACCGAAGTCGGCCGCCAGTGCCATAGCCGCTGCTGGAACCGCGCCCGCCAGAATTACCGAATTGTCGACCATGGCCAGGCCCCGAAAGATGAATTCACCGAGCCCACCCGCGCCAATGGCGGCAGCGATCGTCGCCAGTCCAACGGAAATGACAGTTGCCACTCGCACTCCGGCAACGATGACGCCCGATGCCAACGGAAGTTGCACATGGAGAAGAAGCTGGCGGTCGGTCAGTCCCATGCCCCGCCCCGCTTCGATCACGGCTGGATCGACTCCCTTGATGCCGACGTACGTGTTCCGAATAAGCGGCAGAAGCGCGTAAAGAGTCAGGGCAAGGATGGCCAAGCGGTCTGCGCGAGCGCCAATCCAGGGCGCCGGCAAAAGAAACCCGAATAGCGCCAGACTCGGAATTGTCTGAATAATGTTGGCCGCGCCCAGCACTGGCTTGTTGAGCGGCGGCCAGCGCGTGATGAGAATTCCCAGCGGAATGCCGATCATCACCGCGAGCACCGTCGAAATCCCTACCAGCCACAAGTGTTCCAGCGTGAGTTCGATCACCTGAGCGCGGTTCTGCGATATGAAATGCCAGAAGTTCATCCGCAATCTCCTTGCGACGCAGTTCCCCCGCCGACATCGAGCGATTCGAGATATGAGGCAATCAGCGGCTCGGAGGAATTCAGAAATTCTTGCGGAGTTAGAATGCTGAGAAGTTTGCCTTCTTCCATGACGGCGATTCGCGTGCCCAACAACAAAGCCTCGCGAAGATCGTGGGTGACAAAAACGACCGTTTTCCCTAGCCGTTTCTGCAAGTCGCGGAATTCCCGTTGCACCTCGTTGCGCGTGATCGGGTCCAACGCGCCAAACGGCTCATCCATCAACAGAATCGGAGGATCGGCCGCGAGCGCACGGGCGACGCCGACCCGTTGCCGTTGGCCGCCGGAAAGTTCACGCGGATAGCGCCCCGCGATCTTTGCATCCAATCCAACCAATTGCAACAATTCGTGAACCCGGTTGCGGATCTTCTCCGCTGGCCAATTCTCAATTTTCGGTACCAGGCCAATATTCCGTTCAATGGTGAAATGCGGGAATAGGCCGATTTCCTGGATCACGTAGCCGATGCTTCGTCGCAGCTTAATCAAATCCCAAT
Organism: Terriglobales bacterium; assembly: GCA_963700175.1. GTDB lineage: Bacteria > Acidobacteriota > Terriglobia > Terriglobales > Acidobacteriaceae > DASVWZ01. The sequence continues at coordinate 43,377 of CAVOWN010000015.1, read as the reverse complement.
CGTGCTGGGATCGATTCTCGATAAGAATTTCTCCGGCGCTGGCAGTCAGTAGACGATTGATCAACTTGAGCGTAGTGGTTTTGCCGGAGCCGCTGCGCCCCAAAAGCATGAGCGTTTCGCCGCGCGCGATCTGAAGATTGAAGCCCGGCATAACAAGCTCACGGCCATTCGGCAAGAGATAGGAGACATTACGGAATTCGATGGCGGGATGGCCGGCGTCATTCATGCGAATCCGGAGGATATTTGGTCGTCTAGCCCAGCGCAAAGTGTTCAGGGCAAAGCCACGACGCTACTCCACTGTGTAGGCCGCCGGCGGCAGGCCCGTAATCCGAATGCCGGAGTGCGCTTTGTTGCGAATATTAAATCCGATCAGCAACGCCGTGATCTGTTCCAGAATCCTTGCGTTCTCCAGCTTCCCGCCATCCAAAGCGCGGACTCCGGCGATCTTCGCAGCCAACTGACGTACGATTGCCGCGGATTGCGGATTGTCACTGCATACAACCACATCGCAGTCGACGGGTCCCTCGGCCGCCAGCATCTCCGAGCCGAGATTATGGAAGGCGGCAACCACCGATACTGCGTCCGGGACCAGTTCCGCGGTCTGTTGCGCGACCGACCCTTGCCAAATTCCCAGTGTGCGCGTGGCACGTCCCCCAACCGATGCTGCCAGCGGTACGGTTGTATCCACTACAATACTCGCTGCACGAATCGATGGCTTGAGCTGTTTTAATAGTGCCGCATGGCTTTCGAAGGGGACGGTTAGAACGATCAGGTCAGAGGCGGCACATGCCGCGCTGTTTTCGTTTCCGGAGACAGCCGCTTGCTGACCAAACTTCTCCTTGATTTTTTCAGCCGCATCCTGCGCCCGCTTCGCATCTCGCGAACCGATGATTACTGTTTCTCCCGCCTGTGCCCAACGCGAGGCTAGTCCGAAGCCCTCCGCCCCGGTTCCGCCGATTACGGCAATCTTTCGGCTCACGCGAACTCCGGCGCCAGCGCCTGCTCGACGATGAACTCCTCCGGCCGCACTTTGATTTGGATGCGCGTGTATACAGTGTTGCGCTCCGCTGGAATTTTCCCCGCTTCCAAAATCAACGCCTGAAAATCCTCCGGACTTGTGTACTGACCCGCCGTCGCCCCCGCTTCGCGCGAAATGTTTTCCTCCATCAGCGTGCCGCCGTAATCGTTGGCCCCCGCATGCAAGCACAGTTGCGATAGTTTGCGGTTAAGTTTTACCCATGAAACCTGAATGTTTTGGATCGACCCGGCCAACAGAACACGCGCCAGAGCATGGATTTTCAGGTGCTCGGCAAGAGTTGGACCGGTGCGCGACAGGCCTTGTTGAAACAGAATCGTATTCTGATGCACGAACCCGAGTGGAACGAATTCCGTAAAGCCACCAGTTTCCGCCTGGATATCGCGCAGCAGCAAAATCTGATCCACCCAGTGTTCGGTTTTTTCGACGTGTCCGTACATCAGAGTCGATGTACTGCGAATTCCACAACGGTGCGCCGTGAGGATTACCTCTTGCCACTGCGCAGTTGAAAGCTTATTTCGCGAAAGAATGTGGCGGACGCTGTCATCGAGAATTTCGGCCGCCGTCCCCGGCAGCGTATCGAGACCGTTATCGCGTAACATGGATAGATAATCGCCCAGCGGCATGCCGGTGAGTTCGACTCCATAAACAATCTCCATGGGCGAAAACGCGTGAATATGCATGCCTGGCACAGTTTTTTTTACGGCGCGCAGAATATCGCGATAGTAAAAAGGATCGAGATCGCGCGGCAGTCCGCCTTGTATGCAAACTTCGGTAGCACCCATCTGCCAGGCTTCCGTCGCCCGCTGCGCCATCTCATCTAGAGAATGGAAATAGGTGTCGGTCTCTCGCGGTCCGCGGCTGAAGGCGCAGAACTTGCACCCCACAAAACAAATATTTGTGAAATTAATGTTGCGATTCACCACGTAGGTCACAATATTTCCGGCCAGTTCGGATCGCACCCAGTCCGCTGCTACCAGCAGCCCAAGCAGGTCGTCGCCTTCGGCGTTCGCCAATCGCAGGCACTGCTCGCGCGTCAGCGTGCCACCATTTAGGTTATCCATTAACTGCTCGAGCGCGCCGCGAACTTCATGTGACATCCGCGAAGCGATGTTCGACCAATCGAGCGAAGGGAAACTTTCCAGTTCTGACTGCGACAGCACGCGATTCACAGGCGCCTCCTACACGAAATCCTATCAGCGAAACAAATCTGTTGCTCGGGGACGAATGAGATCGACAGCGCTTCCACGTCCTCGCTGGTACGGGAAGCCCCGCACAATGCATGCCGGAGTGCGCGCCAGTTTGCCGCATACCAATCCGGCCGCGCAAGCTAATTCGTCGGCGACAGCTTCAATGCTCACACGAAGCGGATAGCCATGCGAGTCGCGCGCGCCGCGATAGTCATGCGCCGCCTTCATGCCGGCCACGCCAATCGCTGCCTCCGTCAGCCCTTCTCGCCAAGGCCGCCCAAACGTATCTGTGATGATAACGGGGACATAACGCTGCAAACGATTCTTGATTTGCCGATGAAGCCGGGCCGCCGATCGATCCGGGTCGTCCGGCAAAAGCAAAGCGTGCGCGCCGCCATCCACGTTGGAGACGTTGATGCCGCTATTGGTGCAGACAAAACCGTGGTTCGTTTCGGTAATCAAGACGCCATTCTTGCGACGCACAATTCGCTTGCTTTGCGCGAGCGCAAGTTCGACCACACGGGCGTCAAGCTTGTAGCGCCGCGCCCATCGTCTCGATTTAGCCGAAGCCCGCACCGTATCGAGTTCGACGAACTGTCCTTCGGCCTTCGAAACGATCTTGTGCTTCACAATTAGAATGTCGCCGTCCCGCAACGTGATTCGCGACAGCTTGAGCGCGGACAGAAGTTTATCGATCAGCACATCTCCGGCGCGAATCTCATCCTTAAGCGGCAAAGGAATGATTCGCAATTCCCGCGAAGGCCCAGCCTGTTTCATGCCAGGCTCACTGGTTTGCCGCGCTGGGAAGATCGCTGAGATCGCATCGCCGGGCAAGGCGTTGGGCGCGGGTTTCGCCTGGGGCCTCAGCCAGCGCGCGCAAGTCTTCCGGATTATCGATGTCCAGCGCAATGCCCGGCAGCGTCAAGACCACGCACGGCTTCCGGCTCGCTCGGGCCGCTGCCAGGTGGGGAACAAAACTGTCGTTGCCAAAGCGCAGCGGAAATAATCCTGCCGGCCTTCGCCAGGCGGCATTGGTCCCACGCCGGTCGGCGGACGGCACCAGCACCGAGCCCTCATGTGGCGCGGTCGCGAAGATTTTCTCCAACTCCCAGACTTGAATGAGCGGAATGTCCGCCGGCAGCACCAGCACGTCATCGAGTCCACGTTCGATGCAAGTCTTCGTCGCCGTGGCGATGGCTTCCGTCTCGCCTTTGTTCGCGTCCGCCATCACCTGAAAACCAAGCTTGCGGGCCAGGTCCGTCGCATAGCGATCGCTGCTGACCACTGTGACTTCCGGATGCTCCGCCCACCCATTTAGCATTTCCAAAACGTCAGACAGCATGGCTTGCGCAAGCTGGGTGCGGGTAGATTGGTCGAGCAGCGAGGCCAGCCGCTGCTTCGCATTCGCAAGTTTTTTGACCGGTACTAGAATCATGTTGGCTCCGATGCGGCACGAACCGACCCCCCGGTTGCCAGCAGCGCCAGCACCGTTCGTGCCAGTTTCATTTTATCGTCCGCCGTTCGCATGTTGGTATTTGCGCAATGGACGCGGAATCCGGGGCGGTTCAACGCGTTCGCCGCCTCCGCGTCCCGCAGATCGACGATCAGCAAATCCAGAAAATCTTCGTAAGCCTGTGCCACTCCTGCAATCGAAACCGGCAGACCTTGCGCTGCCATCAGAATTCCTGCGGGACCTGAGAATGCCGCGTTCCCCACAATCGGACTCACCGCCGCCACCGGTGCCGCCGTCGTCCGCAAGGCTTCGCGAATGGCCCGGACCGCCAGAATCGGCCCAATGCTGGTAATCGGATTACTTGGCGCCAAAATCACCACGCTCGCTGACCGGATCGCTTCCACCACTCCGGGTGCCGGTGTGGCGCTCGCTGCCCCCTCAAAACGCACCGCTTTTACGGGATCCTGATACCAGCGCTGCACAAAATATTCCTGAAAGCTGAGGTCTCCCGCGGGAGTATCGACGCGCGTTTCGACGCGCGCATCGCTCATCGGCAGAATACGCGACTCGACGCCAAGCTTCTGGGCAATCACCGCTGTCGCCTCGCTCAGCGTTTTTCCTTCCGCCAGCAATCGGGAACGAAGTAGATGGATCGCAAGGTCGCGGTCGCCCACGTGGAACCATATGGGCTCGTCGAGTTCGCCCATCGCCTGCAGGCAGTAGAAAGTGTCACCCTTCACGCCCCAGCCACGTTCCCGGCTCAACAGGCCCGCCAATCCGTAGGTAATCGAATCTAGGTCGGGCGAAACGTGCAATCCCCACCACTGCAAATCATCCGCCGTATTTACCACGAAGGTCAGCTCACGCGGAGGGGCAATCTGGCGTAGGCCCTCCACAAATTTCGCGCCGCCTGTGCCGCCTGTGAGCACAACGATCACGCCGCCCTCCGCGCATATCCTCGGGTATCGCCGGCCGCCATGAGTTTCTCTGCGACCAGCCCCGGGCGCCGCAACGCCGCCGGAACGAACTCCGGGTAGACCGGCAAACGTTGTCGCAAGTCGAATCCCTTGGCTTCTGTTCTCTGCCGCAGTTGTTCAAGATGCGGCCAAGGCCTTTCGGGATTGATGTAGTCGGGAGTCAGCGGCGAAACCCCGCCCCAATCGTTGATTCCAGCATTGATGAAGTCCGCGTAATACGGATCGGAAAGGTTCGGCGGCGCTTGGATATTCATCTCCGGCATCAGCAGCCGGGCAACTGCAATGGTTCGATTCATATCGCCCGCCGAAGGCTCGGGCGAAGCGTGCATCGGAATCTCCGGTTTACTGCGAAAATTCTGAATGATGACTTCCTGTATGTGCCCATAGCGGCGGTGCAATTCGCGAATGGCCAGCAGAGAATCCACTCGATCTTCAGCCGATTCCCCGATCCCAATCAGAATCCCGGTGGTGAACGGCACGCCCTGCTTTCCAGCCTCGGCAATGGTCCGCAGCCGCTTCGCTGGGACCTTATCCGGAGCATTGTCGTGCGCGCCGCCCGGTCCAAGCAGTGAAATATTTGTGCTTTCCAGCATCAGCCCCATGCTCGGCGACACCGCCGCCAGCCGCGAAATCCACTCCGCGCTCACCAGCCCCGGATTCGGATGCGGCAGCAGACTCGTTTCTCGCAGCACCATCTCACACATCGCTTCCAAATAGTGCAGCGTTGACTTGTAGCCCAGATGGCGCAAAGTCTCCCGCATCTCAGGAAACAGCAACTCCGGCTTATCGCCCAGACTGAAAAGCGCCTCGGTGCAACCCAGTTTTTCACCCGCCGCGGCTACCCGCAACACCTCTTCTGGAGTCATGGTGTGTGCGCCCGCTTCACCGGGATCGCGCCGGAAGATGCAATATCCGCAGTAATCTCGGCAAAGGTTCGTCAGCGGAATGAAGACTTTGCGCGAATAGGTGATCACCCCGGGTTTGAAGCGGTCCGCCGCTGCGCGCGCAGCCGTCAGAAGCTGGGGAAGTTCGTCATCACCGCAGCGCATGAGCCGGTAAGCTGCCTCTCGAGATGGCTGGCCCGCAAGCACATCCGCCATGTCAGGCGAAGTTTGCCGCGGCCGAGTTGTGGTCGTTACGTCCACTTCAACCCCGTTCACCATGAGTGTACTTGAACCGTGCAACCATGATTCCTTGCCAGTCTGCAATGCTGTGCGCTTCAACGTCTTCAATCACGGAATGATACATGACGCCTTCCAGGTTTCACGCTGCCGATACCATTGGGGTCCACTTTAATGGTAAAACTCTGGAAGGTGCTTCGGCGTTCCACCGTTCTGCCTGGCATCGTGGCTGCCGAACCATGACCGTCTCACCAGCTGATTTTCGAAGTGCTCTTGGCAGCTTCGCCACCGGAGTCACGGTCATCACGGTCGACCACGAGGGCGAGGTGCATGGCATGACTGCGAACGCTTTTTCTTCAGTCTCGCTCGAACCTCCGTTGATATTGGTCTGCGTCAATCACAAAGCCCGCACTCACGCTCACCTTCACGCCCGTCAGCGCTTCGGAGTGAACGTCCTAGCGAAGGATCAGCGCGCGATATCCGAATACTATGCCCTGGCCGCCGCCACGCATCCGGAGGCTCAGCGAAAAGCCGGCGCGCGCTTTGACCGCACGCCGCAGGGCACCCCCATCCTTCACGGCGCACTGGCGTACCTGGAATGCCGTTTGCATACCGCGCACGATGCCGGCGATCACACCATTTTCATCGCCGAGGTCGAAGATGTCGTCGTTCACCGTGGCGATCCGCTGCTCTATTTCCGCGGGGCTTATCGCGATCTAGCAGGCGATTAAGCCGATTTCCTCCCATTGCAGCCTTAGAGAACCGCCAAAATTCCTTCCTGACCACGAAACTTTTCACCCCGCCACGGCTCTAATTCACTGACAGTCTGAAAATTGGCGGAAACTATGAAAAAACTTGGCTTGGTTGCGATCGCGATCGTTGCACTAATGATTTACGGGTTGGCAACCCGCGGCTTTGGCGCCGCAGTAGGCACTGCCGTGCCCAGTCCGGCTGTAGATTCGCCGATGGCCACGGCTTCCAGTCGCCAGACCGCGGTCATCGCTGGCGGCTGTTTCTGGGGAATCCAGGCTGTATTTCAGCATGTGAAGGGTGTCATCAGCGCTACATCAGGGTACGCGGGAGGCTCCGCCAAGACCGCCGAATATGAGACCGTGAGTACCGGCGAAACTGGCCACGCCGAATCCGTTCAAATCACCTACGACCCATCGAAGATCACCTATGGCGAACTGTTGCGAGTGTTCTTTTCCGTCGCCCACGATCCTACGCAATTAAACCGGCAGGGACCCGACAGCGGTACCCAATACCGCTCGGCGATTTTTTTCGCCAATGACGAGCAGAAGAAAGTTGCCGAAGCCTATATTGCCCAGCTCGACAAGGCGAAGATCTTCCCCCGCCCGATCGTGACCCAGGTCACTCCGCTCAAGGGCTTCTACACCGCCGAAAGCTACCACCAGAATTACGCCGAGGAGCATCCCGGCAATCCCTACATTATGTTCAACGATGCACCGAAAGTAGCCAATCTCAAGCAGCAGTTTCCCGACTTGTATACCGGGAAGTGAACGCGCCCATCGGTAGTGCCAGCGGCGTCGGCAAGAAGACCCTCGCACCCCTGAGTGGCCTGGTTAGTTTCAAGCTCTTCGTCAGTTCCGTAATGAAACTGCCACCAGCTTTTCCTGTGTGTAACTTCGCCGCACCGTGTATGATCGCCTCGCTCGTTCAGTCGTCAAATCGATCCACAGGAGATCAGGCATGAAGAACATGTTTCTGGCCGCTGCTTTCATGTTGTTGCTCGTCCCCGCGGTTTTGGCGCAAGAACACTACACCGAGGGCCCCGTCTGGCGCACTTCGCTGATTCGCGTCAAGCCCACTGCCATGGACGCTTATCTCACCACGCTTCAGCAATCCAGCAAACCCTTCTTCGACGAAGAGAAGCGCGCGGGCATGATCGTGGATTACAAAATTTTTCTGAAGGAAACCAAGAATGGTCCGGAAGATTGGGACATTTGTGTTGCCATCGAGTACAAAAACCATGCCGCCATGGACGGTCTGGCTGCCAAGGCCGAAACGGTCCGCGACAAGATTCTTGGCGGCAAACCGCAAGCCCAGCAGTTGAGCGAGAAGCGCGCTGAGATACGTGAAACCGTGAGCTCAGACCTGCTGCAAGAAATCTTCCTCAAGTAACGGCTGCGTCGTTATTCGGCACATCCGCGACCGACGCATCCCAAAGGCCCGCGCTTCTCCAGCGGGCCTTTTTCGCTCCGAACTACATAGTCGCTACCCCTCCGTTGTATCCTGTTCGCGATCAGGAGCGTTTTATGACACGCACCGTCGTCGGCGTAACTTGCTTTCTGTTTTTCTCCATTGCCGCGCTCGCGCAGTCCGACCAAGTGCCAAAGACCATCGGCGATTGTCCCGCCAACAACCCAGTAATATGGGTTGGCAGTGCATTAATTCGCGGCGGCTTCACGCATCGCGATGCACGGTCTCCATGGAAAACGCCGGCAGGCAGACGGCAATGTATTCCGCGCCGCCTTCCTCTGGGGTTGAGTAGCATATCCACTCGCCGCCGTGCGTTATCACTGCCTGACCCGCACGCACCTCGAGGTATCCGCCCTTGTGTTGCACGCGCACCATTCCCCTTAGGACGATGGTGAATTCGTCGAACTCCGGGGTCTGACCCGGTTCTTCCCAACCTTGCGGGCTGTGCATGTGCGCCACGCTCGCGCCCGAAGTCTTGCTGTTCACGCGTCCGATATACTCGTCGATCAGTTTCGGTTTATTACCCGCGGAAGTAATGCGAGTAGGTTGAGAAATCAGCGTCGGCATGGCTCAAATTTATCAGACCGGAGCGGCTGCCTGTGTCCAGCCTAGCCAGAGAACGCGGAAAATGTCTTGGAACCGGAATCGTTCTGCGCCAGCTTATCCAGGGCCGGATAGGAAACGGCCGTCGTCAGCGTTGTCTCCGCGGGCATCGCTCCGCCCTGGATCGCCTTGGCCATCATTTCCATCGCTTGACCGGCGTTCGGTGGCACGTAGATCGTCGCGGTTAGCAGTCCTTGGCGCACCCAGGTTTGGCCGCTGCCGGGCAGTCCGTCGCAACCCAGAAGCGGCAACCGCAGCCAGCGCTCTCTGGTGTCAGTGTCGAGCACTTCCTGGAACGCCTTCCTTGCCCCCATCGCCATCGAGTCGTCCTGCGCGGCCACCATGTCGAACGAAGCCGACTGCGAGGTCGACAAGCGCAGCCACGAGTGGACCACTTTGTATGCGCTGGCTTCCGTCCACTGGGCGCGCATTTGCTTGACTTGAACCGCCACCGGCTTCACTTCGTACATCCCGGCGGTGCGTTCTTTGGCCGCCGAATTCTCCGCTGGCCCCTGGATATAGAGGACCGTTCCGCCCTGCGGCAGCAGCAACCCAATCTGCCGTCCCTGAATGCGGCCGATTTCTTCGTGATTGGAAGTGACACAAAACGCCGGTGCCTGTGAGGCCTTACGAAGTTCCGCCAAGTAATTGACTTCCCGGTTTAATACCCCCCATCCAATCCCGGCTACCGCGGCGGCCCGCGCTACCTGCGGCAAAGCAGTCCCAACCGGCTCGAACAGAATCGCATCCGGATGCGCCACTGAACCGGACTGGATCCGCTGTAGAAGCTGCTGGCTCTGCTCGATGGAATCGTTGTCTGCGTGAATCAGTTCCAGGTCGACGCCCAGCCGCTTGGCTGCATCTTCCGCTGCCGCCGCCTGTTCGACCTGATAGTCGTTGTCATCGTTGGTGAGAGACACGACGAACTTCAGCTTTTTCATAAGTACAACTCGTTCTTGCAATCATACGACCATAAAAACCGGACCGCTGGTGACTGGAGTAACCGCCTTCGGCTCAAACCAAGGCGCCTTTTGACCCATCCGACTCGATAAGACCGTGGTGCTAGAATCCGCGCGGCAGATGTTTCGAGGTACCGGTTTCTTGGTGGCAAGATAGTGTCTAATGGTTGAGGAAATGTCCGTCGTCATACCGCAAACCAAACCGCCGGTGAACAGTTCTTCCGATGTCAAGTCTTCGCGGCTGCTGTCGCTCGACGTCTTTCGCGGCGTCACCATTGCCGCCATGATTCTGGTGAACAACGCCGGGGACGAACCGGCCTCCTATTGGCCGCTGCAACACGCTAAGTGGAACGGATGGACTCCCACCGACCTGATCTTTCCCTTTTTCCTGTTCATCGTCGGAGTGGCCATGGGGTTTTCCTTCAGCTCACGGCAAAAGCACGGGGCTTCGAAGACCGACTTGCTAGGGCATATCCTGTGGCGCGGCGCGGTCATCTTCGCCATTGGATTGATTTTGAACGGTTCCGGCGACGGTTTCCACCTGAACACTTGGCGCATCTATGGCGTTTTGCAACGTATCGCCATCTGTTATGTAATCACTGCGATTCTCGCCTTGTTTGCCGGACGCAAGACCTGGATCGTCGGCGTGATCGCCTGCCTGGCTGGGTACTGGATTCTGGTGCGCTATATTCCCATTCCGGGAATCGGAATGCCCGGACGCGACGTTCCGCTGCTCGATCCGGACAGAAATATTGTGGCGTGGCTCGACCGCAAACTCTTGATGGGACATTTGTATGAAGGAACCCGCGATCCTGAGGGTGTACTTAGCACAATTCCAGCGATTGCCACCAGTCTGCTCGGTTTGCTGACTGGCGATTGGCTGCGCTCCCCGCGCACCGGACCGGTGAAGGCGCAGGCGATGGCGCTGGCCGGAATGCTATGTCTCGCGCTAGGGGAGATCTTCGCTATCTGGTTTCCTATCAACAAGAAGCTCTGGACCAGCTCTTTCGTCGTTTTTACTACCGGAATGGCTCTGCTTTGTCTGGCCTTCTGTTACGCGGTGCTTGATGTCCGGAAATGGCGCGGCAGGTGGGTCGATCCCATTCTAGTTTTTGGAATGAACGCCATCGCCGCTTACGTGTTCGCCGGACTTCTGTCAAACGCGCTGGACGCTGTCCACATCGGCGATCGGACCTTGCAAGAATTCATTTATCAGCAGATTTTTTCGCCGCTCGGCAGTCCCGCATTCTCGTCATTGCTGTTTTCGCTGAGCTTTGTCCTGATCTGTTGGCTCGCCATGCTCGTTCTGTATCGAAAAGGGATCTTCTTGAAGGTATAAAATTGGTCTGACCAGCGAGGCATAAACGTCCAATAACTCCCATCAAAATCACACCGATGGGACGTAACTTGCGTAACTTTCTGGGCCCTCCACCTGCGTGCTACGCTCGACCCTTAAGAAGTTGCAAAATAAGCAATTTCCGAGGGATCCCCATGCGCTACCGCGGCTGGATCAGCTTGTTCCTTCTGGCCTCTTCGTTAGCCTTCGCTAAGGACAGTCCGAAATCCGGACGAAAGCCAGCCCGTCTGCCGGTTTCGACCCCTTCGACTGCTGCGCGGAGGGATTTTGACCACGCGATGCGCAATTTCGAGCAATATCGCCTTACGGAGACCATTCAGGACCTGAGAGCGGCGACCCAAGCCGATCCAAAATTTGCCCAGGCTTACATCCTGATCGCCAAGGTCAGCAAAGATCCTGACGAACAGCAGAAAGCCTGTCAGAAGGCCAAGCAATTTGCCGCAGAATCAAGCCCCGGGGAGCAGTTGCTGGTCCGCTGGCTGGCGAGCGCTCAGGAAAACAACTACCTGCCAGCCATCGCTGCCATGAATGACTTGCTGGAAAAGTACCCGCAGGACCATCGCCTGGCTTTTTTGGCCGGCGACTGGCTGGTGCTGCAGCAGCGATATGAGCAAGCGGCCGTAGTGCTGCAACAGGCTTTGACGCTGTTTCCCGATTACCCTGCCGCCTTGAACGACTTGGCGTACACCTACGCATTTTCCGGTGAGTCTACGAAAGCCTTTACGGTGATGGATCGCTATGTCGCATTGGCCCCGGACGAACCGAACCCGCACGATTCCTACGGGGAGATTCTCCGTATGGCAGGCAAGTTCGATGCGGCGCTTGAGCAATACCGCACCAGCATTCGCATAGACCCGAATTTCGGCTCAGAAGTGGGCGTGGCCGACACTCTGGCCTTGATGGGGAGGGAAGAGGACGCACGCGAGGAATACGGGCGCGCGGAAGTCTTTGCCGGCTCCCCGTACGACAAGGTCTCCTACGAATTGCAAGCCGCCGTCACCTGGATTCGCGAGGGCAACCGCAAGCAAGCAGAACGGTCGTTGATTGAAGTCGCAAGACATGCGCATGCGGCAGACTTGGCCCGGGTGGAAGCGGAGGCGCATCGGGTACTGGCCATGTACGATTCAGATCCGAAGGCCGCGCTCGCGCAACTTCGTGAGGCGGATGCCGCGCTGGATGAGAAACACCTGATTTCGGACAATGATCGCGATTCAGAGCGCGCCAGGATTCTCCAGGTGCGGGCCCTGCGGTTGGCCGAGGAGCAGGATTTCAAGTCCGCTGCCGACGCGGTGGATCGGTTGGAAACCATGGCGGGGAATAGCCGCAGCCTGGTCATTCAACTTTGCTATCAGGGAGCGGCCGGCGCTGTATTAGAGGCGCAGGGTCAACACTCGGAGGCAATTGCGTATCTGGAGGAAGACTCCGACGACCCGCTTTCGATGAAGTTGCTGTGGCGGGCTTACAGCAGCTCAGGGAAAGCTTCGCAGGCGGAGTTGCTGGCGGCGAAACTATCATCGTTGAATGTACCGAGCGCAGAGCAGGCGCTAGTGGTCCCACAATTTCGGGCCAGCCTTTTAAGCGAGGCCGGCCAGCAGTAACTGGAAAAAGTCCTAAGAAAATGCCACGCATTCCACTCTTTCGGTTCGGGCATGCGGCGGAGGAAACCGTCCCCCCGCATCTTGCCAGCTACGTGCCTGCAATCTCTCTGGAAGGTCTCCAACTCGGCGTCGACAACCTGCGCCACGATGTGCACCTCAGCCCGAAATTTGTCGAATTCACCCGCTGGCACATGGCTCGGCTCATCGCCCGCCACGGCGATGTAGAGGGACTGCTGGCGGCGGAGGCTGTGCCCCAGGCGCGCCGGCCATCGAACATTCTGAGTTCTGGCGGGAAATCGCAAGCGAAAGTGGAGACGCCGGAGTTGAAGCCTCTGCTGGCCGAGATCCACATCACCGCCCTGAACCGCGCCAAGGCGGAAAACAATCATGCGCTGGATCTGTTAGCGCGGGTTGCCATCCTGAAGTTTCTGCGGATCGAACTGCACGCGCAGTTCGCCCAAATCCTGGAACGTTGCCGTATGACGCTGAAAGGATACGAGGGTTTTCGGGCACAGAAGGCGCTGGAGTACCGGGAAAAGGTGGCCGCGTTTCAGGTGGCCAAGAAAATCATCCTGCGCAAGACCGGACAGGAGTTCTTCCGCACGTTGCGGGAGATCGAAAAAGAAACGCTGTCGCGCATGCGTCGCTCTCTGTTGGGCAATGCCGACGAGCCTTACAAGCTCTTCCTTAATCCGCTGATGTTTACCGACGACGGCTGCGACACCTATTTGAATGCGGAGCAGTATGTGATGCTCGGCAACTTCGACCGCGATCCGGACCGCTTTGGCAATGTGCGGCGCATCGCCGGCGATTTTCTGGAATCCCTGAAGTTGACCAGCGAAGCGGATTTGGACCGGGTGTTCAACGAATGGCTCAACGTTCCGGAAAATGCGCATGAACTGGTGGGAGGAGGCTCGCCCGACGAATCCACGCCCGCCGGCCGCTCGCAAAAGGCGCGCTTGAGCGACTGGGCCGACCGCCTGGAGCGCGAGAACGTGCTGGAATGCGTGGTGGCGTCCTACGAAGCGACGCCCTTACTGGCCGAATACTCACCGCGCATCAATGCGCAACAGCTCAAGAACGCCCTTATCTCACGCGAAGAACGGCAACGCGTGGAAAAATTGATTTCCGAGCATCGGGTTTCGCCCGACAGTTTATTCGCCGCCATCGACCGGGTGGCGAATTGCCGGGGTGCCGAACGCGCTAAAGTGGCGGGAAGGTTTCTCCGCGACTTCATGCGCTATCACCGGGACTTGCGGCAATTCGAAGCCCTGAACAGCGCCATGGACAGCGTAAACCTGATCGCCAACGACAAAATGCGGCAATTGTCGGCGATGAATGGGACGCTGTACGAATATCTGTTGGCTGAAGAGCAGAAACCGCTGGAGGACAAAGTTGTCCGCCACGTCATCCTGAAAGCCGACGTGCGCGACTCCTCAAAACTCACCCGCTCCCTGCTGGAACGCGGCATGAATCCCGCCTCGTATTTCAGTCTGAATTTTTACGATCCGGTGAATAAGTTGCTGGCCAAGTACGGCGCTGCCAAAGTCTTTCTCGAAGGCGACGCCATCATTCTGACCATCCTGGAGCGCGATGGCGAACCGGCGCTTGCGGTCAGCCGTACGGCTGTGCTGGCGCACGAGATGATCGAGATCGTACACGGATACAACCAACTCATCGAGCGCGCCGGCCTGCCCACCATCGAACTTGGAGTGGGGATCTCCTATCAGGATTCGGCGCCCATGTACCTCATGGACGGGGAGCAGCGAATCATGATCTCGGACGCGCTCAACGAAAGCGACCGCCTGTCGTCATGCAGCAAGCGAGTGCGCAAGTCGATGAAGCCAATGGAGACGCCCTTCCGTGTCTATGCATTTCAGACGGTGAATGACGCCGACGTGCAGGATAGTCCGGACGACTTTATTTTGAAGTACAACGTGAGTGGAATTCGGATGAGTGCTGCCGCCTTCGAAAAACTGAAGAACGAGATCACTCTGGAAGCAGTGCAGTTAAAATTACCCACCCCGTGGAACGGGGAGGAGTGCAAGTTATGGAGCGGCCTTGTCCCCATCGGCAATGATATCTTCCGCAAGATCGTGGTGCGGGGCACTCGGATGGCGCAAATCGATCCCCACGATTTTTCAGTCTTGAAGTGGACCGACAAGTGGTACTACGAGGTCTGCTCCCATCCCGACGTCTACGCCAAGCTGGAAGGCAAGAAGGCCGCAGCCAAGTAAGCTACGAATCGACCACCTACGACGGGAATTCCGGATCTGGCCGAAATTCTCGCGAAAGAAGAAGTCCGCCGCGACTGAACGCGGCGGACTGTACTCTACTGTTCGAGTCGCAAACTTTCTGCGCTCGACTCCCCAACCTTCCTATTCCGTGCCCTTATAAGGCTGAGGCACGCTCTTACCGGACGGGGTGAAATGTCCCACCAGAAGTCCGCTGTCATTGATCCCTTCGGCGCCAGTGTTGGAGCCCTTGGGGTAATCGAAGACAAAGTAAGAGGAACCCTTCTTCAAAGCGCCGTGAGTGTTTCCCTCCAGGTCATCCCAGCTGAATACCAGGTCGCCGGCCGTATTGATCGAATGTACGCCGGTGAAAATAGCTCCGGGAACGTTGATCGTGGTGTACTTCTTTCCGTTATAAACCGCCGACTCAAGGTAGCCGTTCGAGTCGTACCACTGCAAACTGACCGTGCCACCTTTATTGATGCCCCACGCGAAAGTTGCGATTGAGCCGGGCACATCCAGTTGGGTATATTTGGTGCCTTTCAGGACGAACCCGTGGTTGTTGCCGGCTGAGTCGGAGAATTCCCCGGCGATCTCTCCGGCGTCGTTGATTCCGCTGGCTTCGCTCGAAGTCGATCCGGTTGGGCCGAGTACGTCCTTGAATTTACCAGAAGCGTATTGGAACCCCTGCGGGTTACCGGCGCTATCCAGGTAGAAGCCGACGATGTCGTTCTTCGAATTAATGCCGAGGCAGGTAGTGGTGCCCTTGGGATCGTCGATGTTCGTGACCTTCTTGCCCGAGATCATAACGCCGTGGGATTTGCCACTCGAGTCGACGTAGCTGCCCACGTAAACTCCGGCATTGTTGACGCCGTCAAGCGCGCCTTGCTGATCTTTCGGAATCGTTACCTGGCTTAACTTGAAGGCTTGCGGCGCCGCGAGATAGCCGAAGACCACGCCGTCCGGTCCCACGTAGTATCCGACGTATGCCCCTTTGCTGCTGACACCGTTGGTGAATGGGAAGTCGTTGGTGGCAAACTTGCCGCCCACATCGGTGAAGCCGTGGGTATTTCCCGAACTGTCGACGTAATAGCCGGTAATTTCGCCGGAGTTGTTGATTCCGATGCATCCCGTCTGGGAGGCGCCAGGGTAGTCGGTTTCGGTGATGTTGCCGGAACCGTCGCGGTAAAAGCCGTGAGAGTTACCGCTGGCGTCGAACCACTGACCGACGGATTCGTCGGAACTGTTTACGTTGTAGGGGTAACTGATGGTGGCGTTGCTGTTGGCGCTGAACTGGGTGATGTTGCCGCCAATGTCGATAAAGCCGTTGGAGCCAGCCGTTCCGACGAAGTCCCCCGCATTGTTGATTCCGAAGATGGAAGTCGAAACTACCCCCTTATCTACGTCGAACTGGGTGTAGTTGCCGCCGATATAGGTATAGCCGTGGTAGCCGCCGTCGGTGCCGAAGAAATCGCCGACAATGGTGCCCGAATCGTTGATGCTGTTGGCGCGGGTGAAATTGTCCGATCCCGGGAAAACCAGATTGGCATATTTTCCGCCAATGTAAGAGAATCCCACGACTGAGCCGGAGGAGTTCGTGTACTCGCCTACGACGGATTCAGCGGTGTTGAGGCCGCTTGGGAATGTCCCCGATGCATTGCCGGGCGCGTTCAGTTGGGTCACCTTAAAGCCTTGTCCGAGTATGGTTTGTGCGCTGATCAGGAACAGAAACGGCGCCAGAAAAAGCAGGGTTGCTAGATTCGACCGCAGGCTCAGCGGGCATAGCCTGAACTGAGCGTGTATGTTTTTGATATTCATGCGTGTCCTCCGGGACATGGTGATGAGAATGTTCGCGATGCTTCGGGGCATTTATGGTGTCCGGCGCACTCAGGCGGGTCCCGGTTCTGTTTGAGCGCCAGTTTTAGCGGCTCATTTCGGAGCGTGATAATCCGCGCAGTTTTTCGTAAGTCGATGACACCAAAATACTTACTGTTCTGTTTGTGTAAAACAATCTGGGGGAAGGCCAGGGAATGGGATAAAATTGCTTCCTTCCCACCGTGGCTTTCCCATATACTGGGCCGCAGTTCCCCCACCCTGCAACAGGCATTACCCGACAGAACCGGACACTTCGTGACATATGGTGGGGACGAATGCGTCATCAAATCGGCAACGCCTCGACTCCTGGAAGGAGATCGCGGCTTTTTTTGGGCGGGACGAACGCACGGTCAATCGCTGGGAGAAAGAGTTAGGCCTTCCAGTCCATCGTTTACCGGGAACCAAAGGGCGGGTCTACGCCTATACTGACGAGCTGTCGGATTGGCTCGCAGCCTCTCGAAATGTCGAGGCGGCTCCGTCCAAGCTGAACTCGACGCTCCAGTCCGATGCCGAGCCGCCTGGCGCGCGGCTTACCGTCATCACCGGCCGGAATCATTCCGTCGCAGTCCCTCCCGCCACAACCCAACTGGAGACGTTGGCAAAGCTTCCAATAGGGAGTCCTGTCGGGCAACCCAGGGAGCGCGGCTGGCTGGTGGCAGCGCTTCTGATCCTGGTAGTCGCTTGTGCGCTGGTGTTGATTAGACATGTCGACACCCATTATTCCCAATTCGGAACGGGACGAAACGCTGCGACTACCTCACAGAGCGAGTCGCGTGGAGTGGTCCAGGCATCGTCTCCCGCCCATAATCCCGAAGCTGAGCAGCTTTACCTCAAGGGTAGGTATTACTGGAACAAGCGGACTCCCGAAGACTTGAATAGGGCGGTGGATTACTTTACACAGGCCATCGTTCACGATCCGGGTTACGCATCAGCATACGTCGGATTGGCGGACAGTTATAACCTGCTGCGTGAGTATACGGCGATGCCAGGTGCGGAAGCATACCCTCGGGCGCTGGCGGCGGCGAAAAAGGCGGTGGAATTGGACGATCGATCGTCCGCGGCGCACGCCTCACTGGCATTTGTTCTGTTCTATGGAAAATGGGATATTGCCAATGCCGACGCGGAATTCAGACGCGCCATCGATCTTGACCCCAATAACGCCGTAGCGCACCACTGGTATGCCAATTATTTAATGACGGTACATCGCTTGCCCGAAGCGGTGACGGAAATCGAACGATCCCAGGCCCTTGATCCGAGCTCCGCTTCCATTTTGGCGGACAAAGCCAACATCCTCATCCAGGCGGGCCGGCAAGACGAAGGCATCACTCTGTTGAAACAGATGGAAGTGACAGAGCCAGCTTTCCGCTCTCCTCATCTGTATCTGAAATACTATTACCTGGACACGGCCGACTATTCTGACTTTCTGATTGAATCGAAGAAGGACGCCCTGTTGCTGCATGACCATTCTGCATTGGCGATCGCTACCGCGGCTGAGAAGGGCTTCGCCGCGGGCGGGGCGAATGCCATGTTCGAGAGTATGCTGCGGGCGCAGAAGAAATATTATGCCCAGAGATTGGTTTCACCGGTTGCGGTGGCTGAGACCTGTGCCGATTTGGGAAAAAAAGACGAAGCTCTGCAGTATTTGAAGGCCGCCTACGATCAGCACGACGGGTTACTGCTTTCGCTTAAGGATTATCGCGCGTTAGACATCCTGCACGGGGAGCCGCCTTATCGGGATTTGCTGATGAAAATGAATCTTCCGGCTGAGAATTGAGGCTGGGTAAGGCGTTATTGGCCGGCTCGTAGTGGGGTGATGAGCAGGCGGCCGGCCGGCTTTTTCTTGGAATCGGCTTTATCCTGCTGGTAGACCAAGTCCATGGACCCTTCCACGGGAGTGGAGGCCTCAGCAAGGGCAGCGGCGAGCGCGCGATAAGAGCGTGCCACGTCAACATTCTCCTGAAACGCCACCGGAACACCTTTGTCAATGGAGGGTGAAATCGACTGATAATTGTTGGGAACCTTCCACAGAAGTTTGCAGTTGGTGGCGGTTTCCACGTCTTCGTCGCCGAAGCCGGGGATTTTCTTGTAGCGATTCAGGACCAGCCGGACGCGGTCGCGACCAGCGCCCTCCTCAAGAAAAGTCCGCATGCGGCCTGCGCTCCACAGCGAAACGACGTCGGTTTGGGCCACGACCAGAACGGCATTGGACAGGTCGCTCAACAGACGGGCGGTGCCGTCCATGCGGCCTGAGCAGTCCACCACAACGTAGCGGAATTGGGTGACCAGCAGGTCGAAAAGTCGTGCCAGTTCAGCCGCTGTTGGCGTAGCGACGTAAGGCTCCTGCGGCCCGGCAAGCAGTTGTAGCCCACCCTTGCACATGGTCAGAAGACCTTGCAAAAGCGAAGTATCCATGCGATGCAGGTTTTGCAGGGCGTCGGCGATTCCGAAGCTGGGCCGCGCATTGAGATGCAGAGAAGTGTGGCCTAAAGGAGCGAAATCCACCAGTAGAACGCCCCCGTGTAACTCTTGCAGGGCGATCGCCGTATTTACGGCCACCGTAGTCGCGCCTGAGCCGCCCTTGGCGCCGGTGAAGGTAAATACACGGGCCCGCCCGGTGCTGCTGCGGTGCTTCGAACGCGAAGCGGAAAACCGTGTAAAGGCCTCTACCAAGCCCTCAACGCTCGAGTTCCGCTCCAGATACTCTCGGGCCCCGGCGCGCATGGCCGCGACGATGGTTGCCGGGTCATTCATCGGTCCGACGGCAAAAATCACGATCTCAATAGTATTGCCGTGGATGAGTTCAATGGTGCGGATGGCGCGCTCTACGTTATGCGGGTCTATGTCAACCAGGACCACTTCCGCGTGCACGTCCTGGATCTGGCGCATTACGGAATCGCTTGCGCTCGCTGGGAAGCCGACGTGGCTGAAGACATTGCGGCCCATCTGGCTGGTCTCCAGACGATTTTGGAGGACAGTCAGCCGTTCTTTATCTTCCGCAAGCAGCGTGACCGCTATGCCATGCATGGCTGGGACCTTCATTATGCATCGCCGCTGCCTCTTATTGGAATGGGAGGAGCAGGGATGCGGTGACCTTGGTAATCAGACTACTTGATTCGGTGCGCTAACGGCAATTTGAAATGCCCGGCCCACGCCAGTCGGCAGATTCGGGCCCGGGAAGTCTCGCGTATTTTAGCAAAACAAGAGTGGCGTAAAGGCGAAGAAAACCTGGCAGGAGGCTAATCCGCAGTCTTGTAGTCGCAAGCTTCGCGGCATGGCTCACAATAGTAAAGCCCGTCCTGGCAGAGCCGCACCTCCAGCATCGATTCGCACAAGCAGCAGTACTTTTCACAAGCGCAGCGGTCTTCGGTCATCTCACACTGCATGCAGCGGTACTTGTTCTTGGTCGCAGTGGCCATGCAAGAGCGTAACGTGGTGTCGCAGCCGGGGAAAGTAACGTTAGTGTAAGGGCGGACGGACTTAAACCGGGGCATCGCGGACTACTGGCCGCACCCGCCGGTTGAAGCTTCTTGCCGCTGCGTGTTAGGGTAATTGGTTCGGCCATCCCAGCAGCCCAGCCACTGCTTTCTAATTGAGGGAAAATTGTCCGCTGTTGAAGCCATTCCAGCCATTCGAAAGACTGCACTCAACGCGGTCCATCGCCAGATGGGCGCCAAAATGGTCGAATTCAACGGCTGGGACATGCCGGTCGAATACCCGTCGGTCGGGGGAATCATTGCCGAGCACAATGCGGTGCGTACCGGCGTAGGGATTTTCGATGTCAGCCACATGGGCGACATCCGCTTGCAGGGTCCCGAGGCGCTGGCGGCGGTGCAACATATTTCTATGAATGATGCCTCCAAGCTGGCGGTGGGGCAGGCGCAATATTCTGCGCTGCTTTATCCGGGGGGAACATTCGTCGACGACGTGATCGTGCACCGGTTGGGCGAGGACGAGTATCTCCTTGTCATTAACGCCGGCACCCGCGAAAAGGACTTCAACTGGGTCCGCGACAACACCCGCCAGTTCAACTGCAAGGTTGAGCATCTCTCGGACGATTTTACGCAGATAGCGATCCAGGGGCCGAAAGGGGTCGATCTGCTGCAAAAGCTTACGGATGCCGATCTGTCGAAAGTTAAGTTCTACTGGGTAACGCGCGGAACGGTTTGCGGGCTGAAAAATATTCTGATTGCACGCACCGGTTATACGGCAGAAGACGGATTCGAGATCTACGTTCCATCCGACGAAGCGACTGGCGCAATGGTCTGGAACAAAGTGCTGGAAGCGGGCAAGGAATTCGGCGCTGTCCCCTGCGGCCTCGGCTCCCGCAACACGCTTCGCCTTGAAGGCAAGCTACCGCTCTACGGGCATGAGATTTCCGATACCATCAATGTCTGGGAAGCTGGACTTGACCGGTTCATAAAAATGGACAAGCCAGAGTTCATTGGACGGGCCGCGCTGGAGAAAGCGCACGGCGCCGGGCTGAAGCGGACGCTGGTTGGGTTGGAAATGGTGGAACGGGGCATTGCGCGCGATGGCTACAAAGTGCAGGACGAGGCCGGTCGCGAAATTGGGTACGTGACTAGCGGATCGTACGCCCCATTTTTGAAGAAAAATATCGCGTTGGCGTACGTGCCTCCGGAGTTTGGAAATGTTGGGGCGACTGTGAAAGTCGAAATTCGTGGGCAGGGCGTGGCTGCGCGTGTGGTTCCGACGCCCTTTTATAAGCGTCCGAAAAAATCATAACCGGGAGAGTCCCGAGTTTTGTTGATAGCTGACAGCTAAAAGCTAAAAGCCAGGAGCGAAGAGCGTTCTATGTCATATCCGGCAGACTTCAAGTACACCAAAGAGCATGAGTGGATCAAAGTCGATGGAGGCAAGGCAACCATCGGCATTACCAGCTACGCGCAGGATTCGCTGGGGGACATCGTATTCGTGGAACTACCCAAGCCGGGCGCGGAGATTACCGCTGGCAAGACCTTTGGCTCGGTCGAATCGGTAAAGGCGGTTTCGGACCTCTATGCGCCTGCTACCGGCACGGTGACCGAGGTGAACGGGGAACTGGCGACTGCGCCGGAAAAGGTCAACAAAGACGCTCACAGCGCGTGGATGATCAAAGTCACCCTAAAGAATCCCGCTGAGTTGAGTGGACTGCTTTCGGCCGCCGATTACGAGAAGTTCGTGGCGGAAGAAGGCGGGCACTGAAGTTGCTGTGATTTCGCGCGGTTGGCGGTATTGGCCATATCCCGGACCGGTTTCTTTGAGTCTGGGTCAAACGGTCTGCGTCAAGGTCACAATCAAAGTGGCCTCGAGCTTCATCTAAACTTTATGCGCTATCTTCCCAAATCTCCTGCCGACCGCGAAGCCATGTTGAAGGCAATTGGCGCGCGGTCGATTAACGACTTGTTTTCCTCGATCCCGGCGGAGTATCGGTTGGACCGCGACCTTAAAGTCCCGCGGCAAATGGCCGAGTCGGAAATCGTGGATTGGTTCCGCGAACGATCGCGAGAAAATGGCGATGGCTACGCGACATTTCTCGGTGCCGGCGCCTATTACCACTATCGTCCGGTAATTATCGATTCGTTGATTTCCCGCGGAGAATTCCTGACCGCCTACACGCCTTACCAGGCGGAGATTTCGCAGGGAACGCTGCAATCGATCTTCGAATTTCAGTCGATGATCTGCGAGTTGACCGGCATGGAAGTGGCGAACGCGTCCATGTATGACGGTTCGACGGCAGCGGCCGAAGCGGTGATGATGGCGGTCCGGCTGACTGGCCGGCGTTCCGTGGTGATTGCGCGGAGTGTGCATCCGGAATATCGTGAAGTGCTGTCGACCTACGCGTTTCACCAGAGCATGCCACTGTCCACCGTTGGATATACCGACACCGGACGAATCGACATGAAGGCGCTGGAAAATTCGATTACTCCGGACACGGCTTGCGTATTGATTCAGTCGCCGAACTTCTTTGGGACGATTGAAGATGTCGACGCGATTGCTGAGATTGCTCATAAGCATGGCGCGATGCTGGTCGTTTCGATTGCGGAGGCGGTATCGCTCGGAATCGTCGAGCCGCCGCGGCGGGCCGACATTATCGCCATGGAAGCTCAATCGTTCGGAGTACCTCTGGGCTATGGCGGCCCCTATTGCGGCGTGATTGCCACGCGCGAACAATTTGTGCGTCAGATGCCGGGGCGCCTAGTGGGGCAAACTTCCGACAAGAATGGAAAGCGCGGATTTGTATTGACGCTGGCCACGCGCGAGCAGCATATCCGGCGTGAGAAAGCGACTTCGAATATCTGCACCAACCAGGCATTGATCGCGCTCATGGCGAACATCTTTCATGACCATCTACGGCAAGGTTGGGCTGCGCGAGCTCGCGAAACAGAATCTGGCCAAAGCGGCTTATGCGCAACAGCAGTTTGCGAAACATGCCAAAGTATTGTTCCCTGGGGCACCGAAGTTTAATGAGTTTATCGTGCAGACCAGCGAAGACCCGTACGCGATCAACAACCGCATCCTGGGGCATAAGATTGTTGGTGGATTGCCGTTGAAGAAGTTCTATCCGGAACTGGGCAACGCAGCGCTCTGGTGTTGTACCGAGATGACGACCCGATCGTCGATTGACACGGTGGTAGGGCTGGTAGCGGAGAGTGAGAGGTCAGTGAAATCGGCCAAGGAAGAAGTGGATGCACAGGAGGTGACGCGATGAAGCACGACACACCAAAAGCCACGCGTCACGTGAATCAAAACGAAGGGCTGATTTTCGAGAAGTCGTCGCCAGGCAAGGCGGCCTGGAAGTTGCCTCCGCTGGATGTTCCGGAAGTGGACAGCAAACAGTTGCTCGGTTCGGCCGAGAGAAAAGACTTGGGGAACATGCCGGAGGTAAGCGAGATTGAAATCATCCGGCATTTCACGCGCATGTCGACGTGGAATTACGCGATTGATCTGGGCATGTATCCGCTGGGCTCTTGCACCATGAAATACAATCCGCGCGTCAATGAAGTCGTGACGCGTATGGACGGGTTGGCCAATGGGCATCCGTATCAACCAGAAAAGGTTTCGCAAGGCGCTTTGCGGATTATGAAAACACTGAGCGATTGCCTGCTCGAAATCACTGGCATGGATGCAATCACTTTGCAGCCTGCCGCCGGCGCCCACGGAGAACTGACTGGCTTGCTGATGGTGCGTGCGTATCACCAATCGAAGGGACGTCCACGAAAGAAAATTCTGATTCCAGATTCGGCCCACGGCACAAACCCGGCGACTGCGGCGATGGTTGGATACGCGGTTGAAAATCTGAAGTCGAACGCGCAAGGCATGGTGGACGTGGCAGCGCTCGAAGCTCAGATGAATGAGGATGTCGCCGCGCTGATGCTCACCAATCCGAACACGTTGGGCGTTTTTGAGCAAGACATTCACAAAATCGCCGAGATCATGCACGCCAAGGGTGGTTTGCTGTACATGGACGGCGCGAACATGAACGCTTTGGTGGGAAAGGTCCGGCCGGGCGATTTCGGCGTCGACCTTATGCACCTGAATCTGCATAAGACGTTTTCGACTCCGCACGGTGGCGGAGGTCCGGGATCGGGGCCGGTTGCGGTCAAGAAAATTCTGGAGCCGTTTCTGCCGACTCCGGTGGTGATCGCGAAATCCGACGGGACGCTCGGCTTTGACTACAACCGGCCAGAATCGGTCGGGCGCGTGCGTTCGTTCTATGGCAATTTTGGGATGTTTACCCGGGCCTTGGCCTACACGTTGGCCAATGGGCCGGATGGGCTGCGTCAGACTACCGAAGACGCGGTGCTCAACGCCAACTATATTCGCAAAGGCCTGGAGGGCGTTTACGATCTGCCGTATTCAACTCCATCGATGCACGAAGTCGTATTCAGCGACAAACTACAGGGTAAAAAAGGCGTGAGGACGATGGACATCGCCAAGCGCCTGATCGACTACGGATTCCATCCCTATACCACGGCGTTTCCACTGATCGTCCCGGGCGCGCTAATGATTGAGCCTACCGAGAGCGAATCGAAAGAAGAGTTGGATTTGTTTATCGACGCCATGAAGTCCATCGCGCAAGAAGTAGAAGAAGATGCGGAGATGGTGCTGGCGGCGCCGCATACTACGCGGGTTTCGCGGCTGGATGAAGTCGGAGCAGCCAGAAAGCCGATTCTGCGCTGGAAGCCGGCCGCGTCGTAGTTCGATTGAGATCGTTGTTCGGATGTGAGACCGCCGATGCGCTCGGCGGTTTTTCTTGCTTTGGAGCTCGTAGTGCCCTTCGTGGTTATCTGCGTTGCGAACCCTGTGACGCTCCGTGTCCTCTGTGGTTAAATCGCTGTGATTGACTATCACTCCAAAGCGCGCGGGCGATTCTGACGGCTTGTTTGCTTCCGAGAGTAAACGACGTCTCATCTTCGCGCTTCTGATCGTAGCGGCGACGCTTGCAGTTTACAACCCGGTCAATAGCCATCCGTTCGTTAACTATGACGATGATCGTTACGTCACCGAGAGTCCACACGTCCGTGCTGGCCTGAGTTGGGACACGGTTCGCTGGGCTTTCACTTCGACTGAGCAGGCCAACTGGCATCCGTTGACCTGGATCTCGCATGAGTTCGACTGTCAGTTATTCGGATTGAATCCCGCTGGCCATCACTTTACCAGCCTTTTGATTCACGCAATGAATGCCGCATTGTTGTTTCTGTTGTTGGTGTGGGCCACCGGGCGTATAGGCCCGAGTTGGCTGGCGGCAATGATGTTTGCGCTGCATCCGATTCAAGTTGAGTCCGTAGCATGGGTCGCGGAGAGAAAAAATGTTCTGAGCACGCTCTTCTTTCTCGCCACGCTGGCAGCCTACGGATGGTATGCGCGAAAGCGGCATTGGCGCAGATACCTTGCGGTGACGGCGCTGTTTGCCTGTAGTTTGATGTCGAAGCCTATGGCGGTAACCCTTCCCTTTGTTCTCCTGCTCTGGGACTACTGGCCGCTCGGAAGAATTGCAGGCGGCGCAGGTGGACCGCTCGAAGTCCCGCAATCGAAACTCTCTAACCTCATCCTAGAAAAAATTCCGCTGCTTGGTTTGTCCGCGGCCAGTTCTTTGATCACGCTGCACGCCCAGCAGGCGGGTGGCGCGATGCGTTCCGCAATGGTTTATCCATTGGGCGTCCGGGTGGAGAACGCCGTGGTCGCATACGCCATGTATTTGTGGAAAATGGTCTGGCCAGCGCGGTTGGCGCCACTGTATCCGTATGCCGGAGATTCGTTGGAAGGTTGGCGCGTCGCAGTGGCCTTAGTTCTACTGGTCTGCGTCAGCATCGTGATGCTGCGGGCTAAGAGCTTTTACGTCGTCGGATGGCTGTGGTTCTTAGGAACATTGGTCCCGGTAATTGGATTGCTGCAAGTAGGGGATGCAGCCATGGCTGATCGTTATGCCCACATCCCATCGATTGGAATTTTCGTTATCGTCGCCTTTGGCTTCGACCAACTTGCCAACCGTCTGAAGATAAGCACGATGTGGCGTGCCGTCATGGCAATTTGCGTAGTGGTCCTATTAGGGCTTGGAACGATCAAGCAACTCGGTTATTGGAGAAGCAATTACGATTTGTGGTCGCACACCGTGGCGGTTACGGGTCCGAACTTCATCGCGCAAGACAATCTAGGCGGCGCTTTGGTCCTGATGGGCAAGGTCGATGAAGCCTATCCCTATTTTCGACTGGCTTCCGAAATCAATCCACGCGACCCGATGAGCCATTCGAACCTAGGAGCATATCTTCAAGAACATGGGCAGCGTCAGGAGGCGATGCAGGAGTATCAGATCGCGATCAACTTGACCTCCGATCGTGGATTACTGGCTTCGACTTACGCCAATCTTGGATCGGACTACTCGGAAATGGGCGACGATGACATGGCACTGGCGAGCTTCGACGAGGCGCTACAGTTGAATCCGCTTCAGTTCAACGCGTACTTAGGCAAGGGCGCGTTTTTAGAGAAGCGGGGCAATCTGGCAGAGGCCATCCAGGACTACGCGCATGCAGTCGAAATCACCCCAACCCCCGGGGGGTACTTCCGCCTGGGACAAGCACTACAGAAAAATTCGCAAAAGTATGAGGCTATTGCGGCGTATCAGCAGGCGCTTAAGCTGGCTCCAGAGATGCGGGGCGCGCAGGAAGCGCTCCGCACGCTTTCCGGCGGACGCTGAAAATCGACCCGACTCGCCGGTGTCGCAAAAAAGAATCAAAAGAAAACTGCCCCGAATTTCATCTGAAATCGGGGCAGTCTCATCTGTGTGGCAATCTGAAAGACTGTTACTATTTCTTCTCTGAGATTTCTATGGTGGCGCGTGTGTTTTCCCAATCCAAATACATATGGCAGCCGGTACCCATTTCATGGAACGATATAGTGAAATTCTCCACCGGGCCCGAAGTCTTTGAGACCGACATGTCGGCGCGGGCCAGTTCGTCGGATTCGTATTTGTAGGGAATTCCCCATTCACCGGTCTTCTTGTTAATGATCAACGTCCATTTGTCCTGAGTAGGGACCGTGAACATCGTATAGGTGCCGGCTGGAATGTCTTTGCCGCCGATGCTGAGGCTGGCGGTATTGACAAAGGTGGTCGCTTCGTTCGCGCCAGTGCGCCAAACCTCGCCGAAAGGAACAAGATCGCCGAAAATCTTTCGTCCCTTGGCCCGCGGGCTGGAGTAGTTCACCGTGATGCTCTTGCCATCGGAAAAATTGCACTTTGCTTGCGCGGGAGGACTGGGACGCTGGCTCTTGTCTTTCATCTGTGCCGAGGTGTAGAGCGTGAGGGCCAACAAAAGAAACGCGAGAGTAGGGATGCGTGTTTGCATGCAAATCTCCTTTGATGTTCGATAATTTAGATTGAGATATTCCGGAACTCTTAGACTACATAGAAGTACAAATGGATAGCAACTGTCCCCAATTCTTGGAGGAGCGGTTTGCCGGGACGCGGAAGGTTACAATCTGGCCATGGCGGTCTTTGACGAAAAACAGGATGAACTCGAACATTACGAGACCATGATGGGCGTCCCCCGCGGCCGCCTGGCCGTTACCCTGGACACCATCACCGATGCCATGGCCTTGATTGGGCAGCATGGAGTCTATTGCCAAAGCCAGCGCTGGCCCGGCAAGCCAGTCCTCGATATCCGTATGGTCATGAAAAGTCTGACCGATGCCAAGGAATTGATCCAAAGTGTGATGGAAGAGCTGAAAAGTAAAGATTAGAGCTTAGTCGGGAATTCTTCCAGATATAGCTCGGTAGCTTCTTTTAGATTGGCGACCGCTTCTTCGACGCTTTCGCCTTGGCTGGTCGTGCCGACGTCGGGACACTCAGTCACGTAGAGATTGCCTTCCTTATGCAAGACGGCGGTAAATGTGCCGATGGGCATGGACGAGTCCCTTCTCTTTCGCCTGTGGTTAAGTTATCACGTGGCCGTCCGCCCGTCGCCCAGAGGAAGACAAACGTTCAGCCGGTCCGGTATTCTACGCCAGCGTGTACTTCCCCCGCTCAATCACCTTCTGCGCAATCAACTGGCGTAATTCGATGGTATTGAATGGCTCGTACTTCGCCAATCGACGCAGGATCGCGAGCTGAGTACGCAGCATATCGCCTTCCGCAACCGCGGAGATGACTTTTCGAGCGGCAGATTCCACTTTTTCGAACGCTTGGGTTAGATACACCCGTGCCATGGCGACTGGAATTGTGGCCGCCGCTTCGCCTTTGGCTTCAGTGATCTTCTGGGCACGCAGCACGGCCGATTCCATGGCATAGGTTTCGATGGTCATATCGGCAATGGCGCCCATGACCTCCTGCTGGTCCTGAATTGCCTGCATGTATTTCTGCGTTGCCGCACCGGCCACAAATAATGCGAGTTTCTTGGCTTGTGCCACAAGTTTGCGCTCCTCAGCCAGCGGACCTTCAAATTCGTCCCCAGTCGACGGGCCGGAGAGAACTTCATCCATGAGCTTTTTGATTGCCGGCATCAGCGGCAACTGGCCTGACATCGCGCGCTTCAGCAGAAATCCCGTAATGATCAGCCGGTTGATTTCGTTGGTTCCTTCGAAGATGCGGTTGATGCGCGCATCGCGGTAAGTCCGTTCGGCGGGATATTCCTCGACGAAGCCGTAGCCGCCGTAAATCTGCACCGTCTCGTCGACTACGTAGTCGATCATCTCCGATCCCCAGACTTTCAGGATGGAACATTCGACCGCGTATTCTTCGATGGCTTTGAGAGTCTGCTTCGCCGCGTCTGGAGCCGACTTGTCGACTTCGTTCAGAGCTTCGTCCATCAGCGCGACCGTGCGATACACCAGCGCTTCGCCGACAAAAAGCAAAGTTGCCATGTTCGCGAGCTTCTCGCGGACCAATCCGAAGTCGGCGATGACTTTATTGAACGCCTTACGCTGTTTGGCATATCCGGTGGCATTTTCCAGGGCGAGGCGCGCACCGCCTACGCACATGGCGCCCAGCTTGAAGCGTCCGACGTTCAGGATATTGAATGCGATGACGTGGCCTTTGCCAATCTCGCCCAACAGATTTTCAACGGGGACCATGCAGTCGTTCAGAATAATGGGGCAAGTGGACGATCCGCGTATGCCCATCTTGTGCTCTTCTGCGCCCACGGAGAATCCGGGAAACGTGCGCTCTACCAAAAATGCCGTGAACTTCTCGCCGCCAATCTTGGCGAAGACGGTGAAAAGATCGGCGAAGCCGGCGTTGGTGATCCACATCTTTTCACCGTTTAAGACATAGTGCTTGCCATCTGCTGATAGCGTGGCGCGGGTGCGACAGTTGAGCGCGTCTGATCCCGACGATGCTTCGGAGAGCGCGTAGGCGCCAACGATTTCGCCCGCCGCCAATCGCGGCAAATATTTCTTCTTCTGCTCTTCAGTGCCGAAGTAGACGATGGGAAGCGTGCCAATGCCCGTGTGTCCGCCCCAGGTTGTGGCGAAGCCGGCATACTTCGCGATGTGGTCGGCGATCACCGCGGCGGTGACTTTATCCATTTCCAGGCCGCCGTACGCCTCAGGAATCTCGACCGAACTCAGGCCCAACTCGCCCGCCTTCTTCAGCAGGTCGCGAGTCACGGAGAAATCCTTGTGCTCGATCTTCTCGGCATTCGGCAGAATTTCGTTGAGCGCGAATTCCTCGGCGGTCTGGCCGATCAGTTGATGCTGCTCCGTGAAGTCTTCCGGAGTGAAAACCTCGTCGGTGCTGCGAGTTTCAAGCAGAAAGCTGCCGCCGGAGATCTTGCTCTTAGGAACTCGCTGTTGTCGCCATTTACACCCCTAGTTGAACCGTTGAGGACACGAAGTTTACAAAAGCCCCGAACATGGCGACCTTCGTGTACCTTCGTGCCCTTTGTGGTTGATTGCTTCTTACTGCCATCCGGTGCCATTCACAAAACGCCGGATGCCATCTTTTAGATGAACAACATTGAAGTTTATAAGTAAGCCGAGGGATTTGCCACTCAGCTTCAGGTACGAAAGTATTTGGGCCTGATGGACGGGGGAGATTGTGTCGACCGACTTGACTCTCGACCACTACCAGGTCTCTCGACGAGCAGATCCATTCGATAACCTAGTTCGAGTTTCACCTGCCTGTAGATAACGGGTAAACCGACCTGAGCGGCGCCCCGGAACCCGGCTTGGCTGAGTTCGTACTACAAGCAAGCGGTATAAGTGCTCTCCAGTAGGCCGGGGCCTAGCTCAGTGTGGACTTTCATTGCAGCGGTGATGACAGCGTGGCTAACTTCCTGGGCACACGGACTGCGGATTGTTGCTGTGGCCATGCCAAGAATTATCGGCCTGCGAGGGCTGGGGCAAAGGTCACCCATCACAAAATGTCGATGGTTTCCCTTCGTGGAACTTCGTGTTCTTCGTGGTTGAATGGTTTTCTGAAAACCACTAAGGACACGAAGGTTCACGAAGTAACAACCGTACAGTACGTTTTTCTTCGCATCGCTTTAGGCTTCAACTCGCCAAATTTTCGAAGATCCCCGCCGCACCCATGCCTCCGCCGACGCACATCGTCACCATCCCGTACCGTCCCTTGCGCCGCTGGAGTTCGCGGATGATGGTTGCCGTCAGCTTGGCCCCTGTACAGCCCAACGGATGCCCTAAAGCGATCGCCCCGCCGTTGGGATTCACCTTGTCCGGGTCCAACCCGGCTTCTTTGATCACAGCTAGAGATTGTGCCGCGAACGCTTCGTTCAATTCGATTACGTCGATGTCCGACAGCTTTAATCCCGCAAGTTTCAGTACCTTCGGAATCGCGAATACCGGGCCGAGACCCATTTCCTCCGGTTTGTAGCCCGCGGTAGCGAAGGCAACGTAGCGTGCGAGCGGCTTAATCCCGAGCGCTTTCGCCCGGTCGGCGGACATCACAACCGCCGCTGCCGCCCCGTCCGACATCTGCGAAGAATTGCCCGCCGTCACTGTACCCTTGACATGAAAAGCCGGCTTGAGCGATCGCAGAGCTTCGCGAGACGTATCGGCGCGCGGCCCTTCGTCCACCTTGAACGCAATTTCTTGACGCTTGGGCTTGGAGCCGTTTGGAGTCGTGAAACTTACCGGAACCACGACGGTCTCGTCGTCGAATCTGCCCGCCTGAATAGCCGCCAGCGCCTTCTGGTGGCTGTGATAAGAAAACTCGTCCGCCTGCTCGCGAGTGATGCCGAAGCGGTTCGCCACTCGTTCGGCGGTCAGCCCCATGGTCAGATAGGCATCCGGATAGTGATCGACTAACCACGGATTCGGGGAGATTTTGTGGCCACCCATGGGGATCATCGACATCGATTCCGTTCCCCCGGCAACTACTACCTCCGCGCCCCCCGCCATGATGCGCTCGGCAGCCATGACAATCGCTTGCAATCCCGAGGAGCAGAATCGATTGATGGTGAGCGCGGAAACCTCGACCGGCAATCCAGCCCGTAGCGAGGCGATCCTGGCGACATTCATACCCTGCTCAGCCTCAGGCATAGCACAACCCAGAACGACATCTTCAATTTCTTTGGGATCGAGCTGCGGCACGCGTTCCAGCGCGCCTCTGATGGCGGTGGCGGCCAACTCGTCGGGACGAGTCGCGCGGAGCGTTCCTTTGAAGGCGCGTCCCACTGGAGTGCGAACGGAAGACACGATGACGACTTCTCTCATATTCGTTATTGTCCGCTTCTTGCAGGGAGAAATTCAATGACAGCCTGATCCGAATCTATCGCTTCGTCCAATCCTGCCATGCAAGGCCAGCTACCCGGGAGAATTCTGCTACATTTGCGGTGACCAGAGTTAGTTGGCGGTTGAGGGCCTGCCCCGCAATTAGCAAGTCGTAAGCGCCGATCAGATTGCCCGAGGCCGCCAGCACCGCGCGAACCGAACCTGCGGCGCGGGCATCCTCTTCCTCAAACGGAAGGACCAGCACAGGGCCTGCAAGGAAAGCTTCCAAGCGCTGACGATTGAATTCCTGGCGCGAGCTTTTGGTTACTCCATACCAAAGTTCAAAGAGCGCGACCGAGGAAATGAACAGGTCGGCACCGTCCCTGATAGCCTTCTGAAGGCGATTTCTAACCGAGGCCGGTTGCCCAGTGATGAGCGCAATGCAAGCGTTTGTGTCCAGCAAGTAGTTCACGGGAAGATGGTGCGCTTGGGCGTCGAGGGTCCAATGCCCGGGGGAGGGAACGGCTCGGAATTCAACTCGTCCAGCTTTGCGAACCAATCCTTCGGATTTGAGACCATTGGCTCAAGCAGGACTCCCTGGCCGACCCGGCGAATGCGCACGCGGTCGCCCTCAAAGCGAAACTCCCGCGGTAGTCGCACCGCCTGACTGCGCCCGTTTTGGAAGAGCTTGGCGATATCGGATTTGCGCATATTACCCACGCCTCAATTGATATATACCAATAATATATACCAAAAACTCTTCCCTCAGCAATGGGTAATGATTATTGGGCGGAAAATGGCCAGCACTCGTCTGCTGAATGAGTCGATCCAGGCGCGAGCGTCCGCGCTCTTGCTGCTGGTGGGGATCTCGGACCGGGCAACGTGCGGGGATGGCCGCGCCTACCGCGAATAATGTTCCCTCACCGAAGGCACCGTCGGTTCGACAGTTCCCAGCAAGTTTGCGCGCAGGCACCAGCTTGGGTTGACTACGCGTTCACGCCCAGCGTTTCTCGCATCTCTTTGGCGAGGTCGTCAACCACTCGGATCTTAGTTTCAGCCTGGGCCGGCAAGTCCGGAACCCGAAGCGCCATTTCGCAGGAGAGCAGGAGAGCAGTCACTTTGTCATTTAACTCGTGGCGCAAGGCTTGCTCAGCTTCGCCCCGGGCCACCAGCACCTCGCGGCTGCGACGGTTCAGGGCCGAGCGTAACTCGCGCCTGATTCGGTCCAATCCAGCCAGCGCGAAATTCACATAGACCGGCACAGCCCCGCCCAAGTGCTTGAAAATAACCTCGCTTCCCTCAGGTTCGGAGTCGAGCAGCAATTGATCGATGACCACAGCGGAAAACTCCTGCGCCTGCAACTGGGCAATGGCCTCGGCTGAATTGGATGCTACCACCGTGGCCTCATCCGCTGATTCCTGTAGCGAACCTGCGCACTTATGAGCGTTCGACAAAGACGTGATTAGTAGAATCATGACCTCACTCCTGCAAATCGTCGGCCATTTCGATGGTAGTTGAAAATGCGTGGCTTATCGCGGCGAAATCCTCCGCCAGTCCCATTCTGGGAAGGAATTTTGACCCAGATCGGACCGCCAAGCCATGGCCGAAGTCGATCACACGCACCTGCCGAGAAAGTATTTCCACGAAAAAGTTGCATCCGTGAGGGGATTTGCCTCCCAGTATCGCTTTCATCAGTGAGCGCAAATAAACGGTTCGCCAAATCAGAACTATTTAAGAGGTTGACTAGGGCGTTCCGATAAAAGCGACTCACAAACTCATAACTCTAGAAACGGAGAAACTCAAATGAACGCTGCAAAACGTACGCTATTTTCCTCAGTTCTCATGCTTTCCACTCTGCTCACAGTCGCCAGCATCGGATCGATGGCGCAAGACTCGCCCAGCGCCCCGAAGCCAGCAATCGTCAGCGCTGTAGCCAACTTCCAGACCAACCAGATCACCATTACCGGTTCCAACTTCGGCAAGGCCACGCCTTCGGTCGCGCTGGATGGAAGCGCCCTTAAAATCGTCAGCAACAGCACCACCACGGTTGTCGCAGACCTGAATAACGGCACTGCGCCGGGAGCCTACCTGCTCACGCTCACCAACGCCAGCACCGGCGTGAAAGTAGCTTTCGACGTTACGCTGGGCGCCACCGGTCCTCAGGGTGTGCAAGGCCCGCAGGGTGCTCAGGGTCCAGCTGGTCAGACCGGTTCTCAGGGTCCGCAAGGTCCCCAGGGTCCCCAGGGTTCTCAGGGTCCGCAAGGCCCACAGGGTCAGTCTGGTACAGCTTCGATCGCCGACACCGGCTTCTCGGGTGGCACTGGCTGCGGTCCTCTGAACACCTGTTCGACCGGTTGGACTGGCAGCGGCATTACTTTCCTGTCTGTCAGCTGCGCCACCGATTCCGCAAGCATGTACCTCGTCGCCGCTGAAAACTACAGCAGCAGCGAGGTCATCTGCTACTACTACAACTCGGATCTGTTCAGCGGCCACAACCTGTACGCGGAAGGGATGTACTTCGTTCCCGGCGGAAACATTCCGAACGGCCACAAACCGGGAGTGAAGCAACTGGCCGGCACCTCCACCCTGCGGGATGCGAAGTAGCTGACTCGATTCAAAATATCTCCACTCACCTGCCGCGCTCTGACTCCGAACCTGGAATCCAGAGCGCGGTTTCTTTGCTTGATACCTTAGACTTCTCCTACTCTTTCAGCATCTTAGAAGCGCGATTTACCACACCGGAACGGTCAACGTTCCATCCCTTCGGTAACTTGATCGCGGGATGTTACCCTGTCAGTCTGGGCCTCGACGGAATTTCGCTTTGTCAAGGGGCATAGAATCTATGAGTTTGGGAGCAAGCAACCTCGTGAGCCGTAAATTATTCACAGCTTTGACGATTGTGCTGTTCTGCGGGGCCGCATGGGCGGGCCAGTGGACGGCGATGGGGCCGGATGGCGGCGACGTTCGCAGTCTCAGCTACGATCCGAAGAACCCCGACCATGTTTTCCTGGGCACCAGTACGGGATCGATCTTTCAGTCCATGGACGGTGGACACAGCTGGTCGCATCTCGCGCACCTGGGCGCAGGCGACGACTATGTAATCGACCACTTGGCCTTCGATCCGCAGAACCCGGCCAATATGTTTGCCGCAACCTGGAGCGTGGACAACCAACAGGCGGGCGACTTTTTCATTTCGCATGACAACGGCAAGAACTGGGACTCGGTTCCGGCGATGCACAATAAATCGATCCGGGCGATGACGATCGCGGCCTACGATTCCAAGGTGATGGTGGCGGGCGCGCTGGATGGCGTCTACCGCACCTCCGACGGCGGGGCCAGCTGGAGCAAGATTTCTAACTCGAACTCCGAGATCCATAACATTGAATCCATCGCGGCCGATCCCAAGGACCCGAACGTGATTTACGCCGGGACATGGCACTTGGCATGGAAGACTGAAGATGGCGGCGTCAACTGGAAGCACATCAGCAAGGGCATGATCGAAGATTCCGACGTGTTCTCGATCATCGTCGATTCCACCAATCCATCGGTCGTGTTTGCCAGCGCTTGCTCGGGCATCTACAAGAGCACGAATGGTGGCGACCTTTTCTCGAAGATCCAAGGCATGCCATTCTCGGCGCGCCGTACCCGCGTATTGAAGCAGGACCCCAACCATCCGGAGATTGTTTATGCCGGAACTACCGAAGGATTGTGGAAGACCAGCGACGCCGGCAAGAGCTGGAAACGGGTCAGCAATCCTGAAGTCGTGGTCAATGATGTGGCAATCGATCCGCGAAACTCGAACCGGGTGATGCTGGCGACCGACCGCAGCGGCATTCTGGCAAGCGATGACGGCGCAGCAAACTGGCTGGCGTCAAATCACGGTTACACGCATCGTTATGTGACCGCAATCCTGGCCGACAACAAAGATGCTGACACCATGTACGTGGGCGTCGTCAACGACCGCGAAATGGGCGGTGTCTTCGTTTCGCACGATGCCGGTCAACACTGGATGCAGAAGAGCAGTGGCCTCGACGGGCGCGACGTCTTCACTCTGAAGCAGACGGCCGGCGGAGAACTGGTCGCGGGCACCAATCGCGGCATGTTCGTGCTGGCGCACAACGCAACTTCCTGGAGTCCGATCAACGACATCGTGGAGGAAAAGATCTCTCCGCGCACCGTAAAAACCAAGTCCGGTAAGACCCGCACGGTCGCCGGCAAGACAGCCGTCAAGTCAATTCTGACGGCCCGCGTGAATGACATCGAGATCACGCCCAAGCGCTGGCTGGCCGCAACCTCGGCTGGCTTGTTCGTCAGTTCGAACGATGGCAAGAGCTGGAACGGCGGTCCGGTGGTGGGTAAGACGGACTTCGTTTCGGTGCGAGCCAAGGACGACACCATGGCTCTGGCGACGCGCAACACCGTATTGGTCTCCAAGGACAACGGAGCAACCTGGCAGGAGTCGGCAAAGCTTTCGACCTTTGTCAGCAGCATCCGCAACCTGGCGATCACGCCGGATGGGCAGATTTTGATGGCGTCTCGCGAAGGCGCCTTCCGCAGTCCCAATGGCGGCGCAGGCTGGGAGCACATGCAGAATGGCCTGCCCGACAAAAACATCAGCTCGATTGCCTACGATGCCAACAGCGGCAAGCTATTGGCGACCAGCACGGAAACCGGCGTGGTGTTCATGAGCCAGGACGGTGGACAGAGCTGGAACCGCGGTCCGGATGCTGGCTATCCGCTACGCAGCGTCAGCTTCGTACACGGACACTATGTCGCGGCTACTCCGTTTGACGGTGTAGTTGTGCAGCCGGAGAATGCCGACCGCAGCGCCGCCGCCGACTACGGAGCTTCCCAGAACTAGTTCGCGCAAATCTCGTTCACTTCAGGACCGGCGAAACCGCCGGTCCTTTTTTTGATTGCTTCCCAAATCTGGTTCTCTTTTTGGGAGTGGCGGAAGGTTTTCCACAGATATTTGCTTGACGCGAGCGGTTTGTGCCTTTCACATGCTATTCGTGGCGCACCTCCGAGCGAGGCCTTGCCCCTTTATCCGCGCCCGATTTGACGGATTTCCTACCCAACCGAGCCCATTTGCCGACGTGTTCACCTGTCACTTTTTTTATGTGACCTGTGTCATAAGCTAGGCGAACTCGCGTGTCTAAACTTCCCAAATGAGGAGAAGTTAGCAAGCGAGAACAGTTCCAACCTGGGATTTTCTCGACAAGACTGAGCGATGAGCGCGATTACACAAATCCGTCCGCAGGCCACCGAAGGGATCGATCCCACGATCGTCCGCGCTGCGGTCGATGCCAGTCCAGTGGCTCTGGCGATTGTGGAAGCGGGCCGCATTGTGTATGGGAACGAGGCACTCGGCCAGCTAGTGGGAACCGCGTCACCTGCCGAGATGCTAGGTAGAACTCTGGTCGAAATGACGGCTCCTGGGGCCGCGCAACGGATGCCGAGATCGTCCACTAATTTCACCGTCAAAGGGCGTGAATTTCAGGTACATCTTATGCAGCCGCAGGACGACAGCAAGCCTGAGTTCGAGCAGTCGCAACGGCTGGAGGCAGTGGGCCGGCTGGTGGGAGGCGTAGCGCACGATTTCAATAACCTCCTGACTGGAATCTTGCTGTGCTGCGACTTGCTGCTGATCAAGTTGGAACCGGGCAGCCCGTTGCGGCGGTATGCGGAGGAGATGCGTGGGGCGGGATCGCATGGGACGAAGTTGATCCAGCAGTTGCTGTCTATCGCGCGTCCGCGAACTTCAAGCGCCGAGAACGTTGTTTGCCTGAACGAAGTGATCGGGGGCATGGGAGACCTGCTGGCAAGGCTGATCGGCGAAAGCATCGTACTCAAGCTGAAGCTGGAACGAGGGTTGCGTTCGGTGAAGTTGGAGGCGGCCCAGGCCGAGCAAATCGTACTCAATTTGGTTTTGAACGCGCGGGACGCAATGCCGGACGGTGGCCAAATCTCCCTGATGACCAGGAATTGTGTCCCCGCAGCGGACCCGCCAGTCAATAAGCCCGCAAGTGAGCGAACTCCAAAAAACTGGGTCCGGCTGGAAGTGGCTGACACCGGCTGCGGGATGGACAACACAACGCAGGCGCGAATTTTTGAGCCGTTTTTTACCACAAAGACAATCGGCAACGGACTTGGATTGGCGACGGTGAAGCAAATCGTAAAGCGGGCCAGGGGAACCATTGAAGTCGCGACTGGGCCGGGCAAAGGCACGCGGATCGCAATTTACTTGCCGGGCGCCGTAACCCAACGCAGTAAGAGCCTGAAGAGAATGAGGGTAAACGTATGACAGCTGCAGCAAGTACTGCCATGACTCCCAGCATTGAGGGAGCGAATTATCTGAACCTGGCGATCGTCGACGACGAGCGCGCCATTCGCGACGTATGCCGTGAGGTGGCCCAGTCGCTGGGGTTCCATGCGGTGGTGGCCGAGTCGGCGGAACACGCGTACCGCGTCCTGGAGGCGCAGGCCATCGACGTGGTGTTGCTGGATCTGAAGTTGCCGGGGGCCGGCGGACTGGAGGCCCTGCACCAGATCAAGGCGCTGCGTCCGGACGTTGAAGTGATTGTGATCACTGGGCATGCGACCGTGCAATCCGCCGTGCAAGCCATGAAATGCGGCGCCTATGATTACATGACCAAACCGTTCAGCATGGATGAATTGCGCCTCATATTGGACCGGGTTTCGGCCCATCTGAAGCTGAAAACAGAGAACCGCACCTTGCGCGAAAAGATCAAGTCCAAACAAGGGTACGGCGGAATCGTGGGACGGGCGCCGGAGATGGAGAAGCTGTATCGCATGATCTCCAAGGCGGCGCAGAGCGTGCATCCGGTGCTGATTCTGGGCGAGAGCGGGACGGGGAAGGAGTTGGTAGCGCGGTCGATCCATTTTTCCGGGCCGGCCCACGACAAGCCCTTCATTCCGGTGGACTGCGGATCGCTAGTGCCGACCTTGATCGAGAGTGAACTGTTCGGCTATGTAAAAGGCGCATTCACTGGCGCGGCACAATCGAAAGACGGACTACTGGCGGTGGCCGAAGGGGGAACGGTTTTTCTGGACGAAATCGGCGAAATGCCGGTTGATCTACAGGCCAAGCTGCTACGCGCGATCCAGGAGAAAGAAATCCGTCCGGTGGGAAGTACCAAGCGGATCAGCATGAATGTAAGGATCCTGGCGGCCACCAACCGCGATCTGGAACAAGCGGTGGCGCAAGGCTCGTTCCGGCGCGACCTGTATTTCCGCCTGAATGTGCTGAACCTCAGAATCCCGCCATTGCGAGAGCGGCGTCAGGACATCCCCTTGCTGATCGCTTACTTTCTGGACCGCATCGCGCGCGAGTCAGGGCGGGTCCGCACCCTGAGCGATGCCGCCATCAAGGCGATTCTGGCCTTCGATTGGCCGGGTAATGTCCGGGAGTTGGAAAATTGCCTGGAGCGTGCTTGCGCCTTAAGCAGCGGGCCAGTACTGCAAGTGATCGACTTGCCTTCCACCATCAGCGGGACCAATGGGCATGCCGCGATGGACGGAAACGGTTCGACGAAGATCGTCCCCATGTCGGAATTAGAGAAGCACACCATTCTCAGCACCATCACACAACTGAACGGCGATAAACTGCTGGCGGCGCGGCTGCTCGGGATCGGCAAGACCACGCTCTACCGCAAGCTGAAGGAATATGGCGCGGAGGTTTGAAGGACCGTTACCCCGTATCCCAAGATGAATGCTCATAAGAAGTGAAGGCTAAAGCCTGGCTAAGACTCATCGCCCCTAGCGGCCTGTCGCGGAGAAATCATTACTGCAAGTATGAAGCCGACTGTATATTTGCCCTGTGGAAGGGCACGGCTTCGAGCCGTGCCGCCCAAAGCCAATAAGGACGCGGGCTTTAGCCCCTGAGGGGATTCCGACCGGTAACGAACTCAGCGCGACAGGCCAATAGTTAGGAAGTTCTGATTAAGTCCCAGGGGGCCTCCGTGCACCTCTGTGTACCCTGTGGTTAATGCCTTTCGACAGCACTTCATCGGAGATTCCCTGACTATGTGAAGGTTCTATATCGCCCGGAGGAGGCTGTCTTTCTTTGGTCTTCCCCGAGACAGAAACCGATGTGTCCTCTAGAATGGTGTCAGTTCGACAATAACATTCGTTACTCAAATCGAGGGGGGCCCCATGGTCAATCTGTCTAGTGCTTTGAGCCAACTACGCTTGGAGCGCAGTAAAGCCGAACAGCAACTCAGTAAGATACGCGAAGCAATCACAGTTCTCGAACGCTTGAACGGTTCGCACCACACATCGAGCGCGAACCGGGGTGGATCGCCGTTGGTTTCAGCGGAATCCAGACGGAAGATGCAACTCGCGCAACAGGCACGCTGGGCAAAGGTAAGGGCTGCAAATGCTTCAGGTGGTGGCAAGGCAGCGGTTCCGCGCAGAACCACATCCATTGCAACGCGACGAAAGATTGCCGCGGCGCAACGGGCACGATGGGCAAGACAGAGACAAGCCGCTTAGTAGATATAGGGGCAAGTTCTTCTCCACTTGCCCCTTTTCAACCTTCTCGGGTTTCGAATACCGTTGAGATTGCTGGGCGAGCTTAGTATCTGCCTACGGCGTGATCTCGAAGGCGACGCCCCAGTTGTAGGTCCCGCCCATGGAAGTGGTCCCGAAAATGCGCGCCTTATCGTCGACGATCAGGCCGGCGGGGCTATCGCCGTCAGTGCCATTGAAGGTGTGAACCACACTGTATTTCCATTTTCCGTTCTTCTGCGGAGTCATTTTAAACACTACCCCGCAGGTGTAGCCGCCGCAATCCGGCCGGCCACCGCTGCTTACGCCATAGAGATTTCCCGCTTTATCGAACGCCATGGTCCCGCCGGGCAAGCATCCCTTCGCGCAATCGGGGAAGTCGTAGAGCACGGTTTCCTTCCAGTGGCCGCCGGTGTGGGCAAACTTGAATATGGTGCCTTGGTTGTAGGCGCCGCCAGACGAGGTATTGCCATACATGTTCCCGGCGGCATCCATGACCAACCCAGCCGCCGGCCTTTCGCCGTCACCTCTCGAAGTGCCAAAGTAGTGCAGGATGTGATAAGACCAGGTGCCGTCGCCGTTGGGCGCCATCTGGAACACCACCCCACAGTAACAATCGCGAAGGCCTCCATAGTAGGTGGTGCCGTATAGATTTCCATGCTGGTCCCAGATCGGGGGGGCTTGGGGATCGAAACCGTCTTCGCAGTATTGTTCCTGACAAAAGCTATAAAGCTGGGTGTAATTCCAGGTATTGGAGCCCTGGGACAATTCGCCGATTGCACTCGCATCGTTATTGCCGGGCCCAATGTCTCCATACAGGTTGCCGCGCTTGTCAAAGACGAGACCGGGGCCAGCGTCGCCGTTGAAGCCCGTGTAAATTAGGTTCATGTCCCAGCCGGTGAGCCCAGGCTCAACTCGAAGACTCCGCCCACCGCGTAACTTAACTCCCCGCGTAGCGTGCCGTAGAGGTTGCCCGATTCGTCAAAGATAACCCCTCCCCAAGGATTGCTTCCGTCGCTGCCCGCAGCGAAGCTGTGGAGGACGTCCTCCGCAAACCTCCCGTCCCCCTGCGGAGTGATCTCGAAGACCGTACCACAGTCGCACTGCGCAGCCCCGCCGCCGTAGGTTATGCCGTACAAGCTTCCTTTCTTGTCCATGGTGGGCGGACCGAACGGTTCGGTTCCATCGCCGCTGGCGCCAAAATTATGCAGCACTTTGTATTTAGTCTGGGACCATGCACAGGGCATGAGGACAAGAAGCGCAATGAGGGCCACGATCCTCATCGTCGCGTGTGAGTTCGATCTCATTGGCGCACCTCGCTATGCGGACCGGCTAATAGGGGAGCGGGCGGCAGGGAAAACATCCTAAGCGTCCGTCGGAACTATACCACGTTTTCGGAAGAATTGTAGCGGCCGAAATCTTGGTTCCGGCCGCTGCAAATAGCGCACTAGTCGCTCGGCGAATCGTCGTCTGGGCCTTCCGGCACCCAGCTTGGGTCGTACTGGCACTTGTTCTGGAAGTAGCAGTATGGCTCCTCCGTGGCGATGGAGGTGAACGCGCGTGGGTTGTTTATCGGTAGATTGAAGAACTCCGACAGCGGAACGTTGCCCCTCCGGTTATCGGGCGCGTTCACGTCGGCGTAAATCGTGGTATCCGGGTAGACGGTCTGCATCCCGAAGTTGTACTCGGTAAAAGCCAGAATACTTCCGAAGTCATGCACGTAAGGGAAAGCGTTGTTCGGGCAACTCGGATTTCCTGTCCCGCCACAGGCCCCGGAGATGGTGCCTGCCTTGGTGTACTCGGAAATCGCAAGGAACGGCACCCGGAAGCCATAGGTGTAGCCGCAGCCCCAGTTGTTCGGCTGGATGTTTGTGGGGCATGAAGTTGAGTTGGGACTCTCGTAGACCCCTGGGTATTGGTTCTGGCTAGGGTTGATGTGGTCGAACCAGCCGCCCCAGTCATCCCAAACGAGAAGGATGGCCGTCGGCTCCGTCGACCAGTACTTACCGCTGTTGGCTCCGTTGCAGGTACTTCCGCTCATGCCGCCGCCGACGGCGTCAATAATGTCGCCGACAAACGACGGACCGTAAGGCTCGGTTTCGCCGCCGTGGTCCGACCATTTGAGATCCGGAATGACCCAACTGACCTGCGGCAACGTGCACTTGTACAGAGCGTCAAATATCGGCGCCATGTCCTCGGAAGTCTCGAGGTAGTTGCCGACATGGTTGGTCCATTCGCTCCCGTAGGAGCCGTAACCGCAGGCTTGGCCAACATCGGCCAAGCTGTTCTGACCGTAACAAACTTCCGGGATGGCAGCAGGCGCTGTCCAGATGAAATTCGGCGTGGGGGCGAAATAAGCCCAGCTAACTTCTCCTCGGTCGCAGCCGGGGCAGTTGGCGCCAGCCGTAACCAAGCTGTCGTGAGTGTAACATTCGTTGGAAGTGGGGCTATTCTCCGGAGCGCCGTTAGGGAGGGCCCAGTTCGGGTAGGAGCCGGAGTTCACAGAGCAGCCACTGTAAGTGTCGGGTATGGCGTTGTCTGCCACGAAGTCTATCCCGTAGCCGCTGGAATCGTTTGGCGCGACCGGCGCGGAGGTCCCGGTGAAGAGGAACTGGTGCGCCTCGAAACTTGGCCCCTGGTTTGTCTGAAACATATAATTCGCGTAGCCGTAATTCGTCGCGATGTCGAAGTACGGCTGCACGTCCGACTTGTAGACGTAGGAGTACGCGGCGCAGGTTCCGGGATCCTTGTGGCAGAACCCGTCCATACCTCTACCTGTGGAATCGTAATCGGCGGTCCAGTCCTCAAACTGGTGGCCCGGATCCGGCCCCGGTTTATAGAGGTGCCTGGGCGTGTTGCAGACGGGCTGTTGCTGTCCTTTATGTAGCCGCCGTTCTCGATGTCCACGCCTGTTTCGAACGGATCTTCGATGCCGCACTTCGCCGTGCTCGGGGTGGCTCCGAATAAGTTGTCCGGGGTGCGGTTCTCCATAACGAGGATAATGATGTGTTTGAAGGTTCCGGCTGGGATGGTTTGGGCGACTGTGAATGTCGCCATGAG
>CAVOWN010000014.1:0-269570 GCA_963700175.1 Terriglobales bacterium | reverse complement strand
TCCCTTCCCGCAGCAGCGAAACCGAGCGCTTTTCGTCAATCAGGTGCCGACGCCCATCCTCGCTGGTGGTGGAGCCGCGTTTGATCAGGTCAATGACTTGCGCGGGCGTCAATGAAGGTTGCAGCGCGAACAGCTTAGCCGCCAGATTGGTGACATTCGGCGATGCCATCGACGTACCTGACAGTTGGAGTTTGCTGCCGCCCGGCAGATAGCTCTCAACGTTGTAGCCATCGGCGTACA
Source organism: Terriglobales bacterium (assembly GCA_963700175.1). Classification (GTDB taxonomy): domain Bacteria; phylum Acidobacteriota; class Terriglobia; order Terriglobales; family Acidobacteriaceae; genus DASVWZ01. The sequence goes on along the minus strand of CAVOWN010000014.1, from coordinate 269,330 downwards.
CAACGACCGTATCGCCGTAGCTGGTGAACGAAGTCTCATCGCCCGCCTGGTTCACGGCTCCAACTGCGATGAGATTGGGCAAGTGCAGCGAGGACGGCACGTCTTTTTCGAATCCCGTGTTGCTGTCGCTATTGCCCCCGGCACAAATAAATAGAATATTAGGAGCGTTCTTGATCGCCATCTCAACTGCGTCATGCCAGATATTGAAGAGCTCAAGCGCGCGCCGCTTGCGTTCCGCCGGGTCCGCTCCCGCGCCTGTGTTCGAAAGCCACGTTTCAAACTCAGAAGCATCGTCGCCAAAGCTCATGTTGACTACTCGAACGTTGCGAGTGCGAAAGTAATTCGATATTTGCTCGAAGTCTGATGCCATTTTGTGCGCCCATCCCGTAGTCGGCTGGAACGTAAAATCGGGCAGTTGATCGTCAAACCGCGCCACCACCAGGCGGGCTGCCGGATTTCCTCGTATCGCAATTCCGGCAACATGCGTCCCGTGAATATAGGGATCGAAAGCCTTAGCCAGATTGGATAGTTCATTGATTTGATCCGAGCTCAAAGTGCTAAACTTCAGCCGCAGCGCGCCCGATTCTGGTGAATCGATGCCATTGCTCAGGTCGACAAAGCCCTTGAGTTGGGCGCGAAAGTCAGGGTATTGCAGTTGCTGCGCGGGAGTAAGAGGCTGCAGCCACGAAGTCGACGGGCTACCATCTTCCGCGTACGCCAATCCGTGCGTCCCGCTGGCAGAAGGATGAGGGTCGGTGAATACTTGGTCTCCGAATATCGACACGTCAACGCCTGCGTCCCAGATCCCGACCAAAACCGGCGTCAGGTTTTCCTTCGCGTTGAGCGTGACTTCTCTCGCGGCCCAAATATCCGGCTTGGTCACGTTATGGGTGCCGATGTAACCACTCAACACATCCGCCTGTATATTTTTCAAGGGCAGTTCGAACTGCAGCGCCGCTCGGTCGTGGATCAATGCCCAGGCTTGCTGGTTATCCACCACACCCGATTTCTCGACTGCAGGATCGATCTTCGTTTTCGCAGAACCCACAATGACGGCCTTCGACGACAGCTGAGCATTGGCCCGAGCCGACTTGGCCCAGTCCTGCACCACATCCCATGGCAGCGAATCGACTGCCTGCCCGTAGCGCTTGGCAAAGTCCTGCTCAAAAGCGGGACCGCTTGCGCTGTTCGTCGCGATCTCGCTTTCCAGCACACACTGCATATACAGCCCTGCGGTCAGACGCGGAGACGGTTTCTCCTCGAGCGCGCGCAGCGCTTTGACGGTCGCCAGCGCAGCCGCGTCTTCACCAGCCAGGTGGTGAAGATCCAGCTTAGCGCTCAGAAGAGACCTCAACGTAGCCTTATCCTCGATTTCATAGTCACGAAGGATTGCATCCAGATCAGTTCTTACCTTGACGGCAAAGGCGTTAAAGGTCGCGGCATCCGCTTGCAATAGGACGGACGCAGGCCCAGACAAGGGATACGTGAATCGGAGCAGATCGCTCTGCTCTTTAACCTGGATCTTCTTGTTGGCCTCTCCAGTTGCGAACGGGGCGAACAGCAGAATCAAGGCACAAAAAATTTGGGATCGCTTTACCATGAAGCCTGAAACTCCTTAGGTACCTAATGGCCAGTGTTCATTTCAAAATAAGTTCACGAATCAATTCGGTGCCCAGAACTTTTCTGTATTCATTCCGGGCCACTCTTGCCTTGTTCTGACACTCGGTGCTACAGATTACTTGCCGGGCCACTGCTTCCAACTCGACGCCTTTATCTAAAGCAGCAGCCGCGTTTTTATAAGTGATCCAGAGAAATATATTGGGCTGATCCGGTGATTTTGGAGCGGCACTGAAGACCTTGTAATCGATGATTAGCCCAGCTTTCTTCGTGGCTTCCATGGTCGGCTTCCATGTCGAATTCAGCCAATCGATATACTCTTGAAAATGCCCGTACTCAACTTGTATGTAGTCCACCTCAGTGACCGGACCGTCAGTATACTGGCGCTCATCATCTTGCTGGGCACGTGCATTAAGCGAAAGTGAAGAAGCTGCGAGACACACGGATAAAAGAATGGCCTTGATCATTTTCTCTTCACCTGTTGTGATATATCTCTACTCGGCAATCTCGATTTCATTCGCTTCTTCTCCTCTCCAGAGGAACAATCACACAGAAAGTCAGTTGCGAGGATAGCTCGTCCAGGTAACGGACAAGATCTTCCACTGCCCATCAATTTTGCACAACTGCCAGTGCTCGAGGCCTGAATGGGTAAGCTTGTCGTTGACGTAAAAATCGTAGTTAAATGTCACCATCCCCAGAGGGCCGTCCTGGCGAATCTCGATGTTCTGCAATTTCCCTTCGAGCTTGTCCTTCGACGTAGCGAAGATTTCCACAAGTTCATCGAGATGGCTCGGGCCAATCCCATCGAATTGAGCGTTACGTTTGCGGGCGCTATCAATCTCTTCCTGGGTGTTGATGTGGTGAAAGAGCACATTGTGGTTCAGCACGAGCTTCGTTATGGCGTAGCCGTCTTTGCGAATAATATCCTGACGGTACTCCTCCAATACGCCGCGAATCTTCGCGAGGTCATCGGCATTGGAGTTGAATTTTGGTTCCGCGTCCTGCGCTGACACTTGAGAGGCCAAACCCCACATAAGAAGTGCAACGAATACTGCGCTCATTCTCTTTTTCTTCATATGGCATTTTCCTTTCGCGAAATGCGACGCTACTTCATCGGCGAAAAATCCGTCGACCGCATGTACATTCGGTCTATCTTTTCCACCAGCTTGTTGGCTTCCTCGGATTTGATCGCCTCCTGAACCTCCGGGTCGGCCAGCATCGCGTCCCAGTTCTTTTTTGCTTCCTCCCGGTTGGAATGAGCCACGAGGTAAACGAACGTGTTGTCCCAATCGGCTGCCCCCTCAGGTACCCAGTAACCCACGACCTGCAGATCGTGTTTGGCCAACAGCTTTGAATAGATGTCTCGAAACCGCGATTCGAGTGCCGGCAATTTGCCCGGTACAGTGTGATAAATGCGAAGCTCGAAGACGCGATTGCTTTCGGCCCTCACGTGGTCCATGTGAGCGAGGCGCGCAGTCATGAGCGATCCGGCGGTGAAAGAAAGCAGGGCAATGGCGAAAAGACTGCATCCCCTGGATTTCCCGACTTTGAATTTCCAACAGTTGAGTGTCATCGATACCCCTTTCTAGAGGACGCGAAATGAGGTCCCACGGCGCGCGACGCTCCTACTTAGACCAGGGCGGAACGACGCCGTTGCTGCGCGCGTAGGCGATCGACTGCCCTAGATGCTCGTGTTGGTCATTGAGAACCAGCATGATCGCGCTCTGTTTGGTCAGGTCATGTCCCCACAGTTTTACCGCCGTCTGGAGGTCGGTGTCGGAAAGTCCGGCGATGGTTTCTTGCAGATCGGCGTAGGAAGTCTTCAGAGCTTCCTGCATTTTTGCCGGATCGGTGATGGGCGGCTTTTCGCCGGCATCCGGTTTGCCGGAAAGCACAGCGGCGAGCGCGCCGTTTTCCTCAACGATCAGGTTTAAGACGTCGCCGACGGAGCGAACGCCCTGACCGGGCTTCCAGTCGTACTTGCCCGACATGACGCGGGCCAGTCCGGTGAATTTGTCGGAAAGCTTTCCGGCATCTTTTGCGAACGCGTCCTGTGGTCCTGCGGGGTGCGCCAGTGCCAACGGCACGATCAGAGCGATGGCAACCGCGAACACTGCGTACTGAGTCAGAATCTTTTTCATGTGAATCTCCTTTCGTCGATGCTCCTGCTCACCGGACAATATGCCGCGAACAAGCAGGGTTCAGAGGAAAAGTGACATGCGGCGTGCGAAATGAGATAAGCGGCCGCTTCGCAGTGATGACTCTTTCGAAGGCTCAGCTATAATCCGTGCCGGGAGGGGCAACGCAGCCATTGCTCGAGGCCACACCAAATATGGGACGCAAGAGGTGGATTTTAATCCTGTGCGCGTGGACGACGGTAGGACTGTTGTTCACGGCGCAAGAGATGGTGGTGGCGAAGGCGCAGGGCGGGCACGTCAACTGGGTATTCGTGGTGATCGAGTTCGTCTACTGGTACGTATGGGCGGCGTACACACCGCTGGTGATCGGTGTGGCCAAGCGGTTCCAGTTGACCGGACCAAAGTTTGTATCGCATATAGCGATCCACGCCATAGCGTCGTTCCTAATCGCTCCCCTGGTCGCTGTCACGGAAGCCTTTGTGAGCCGTGGACTTCTGGGGTTACTTTTCCGCATCATCGACACTGGTGGGCCACACCGACTCCCGACGTTGACAGGCAGTCTTATATCGATGAGCTTGACTGGCGTGCTTACGTACTGGTTAGTTGTGGGACTGTATCAGTCGATCCACTTTTACCAGGCCGCTATGGAGCGCCAGACTAGAGCGGCGCAGCTGGAGACGCAGCTCTCCCATGCGGAACTTGAGAACCTTAAGAGCCAGTTACATCCGCACTTTTTGTTCAACAGCCTTCACACCATTGGAGTCCTGATGCAGGAAGACGTCGGTGCTGCGAGCCATCTGCTGGTTTGCCTTGGCGACTTGCTGCGCATGGCCCTCGAACGGCGGGAGAACGAGATCACCTTGCAGAGCGAGCTCGAGTTCGTCGGCAAGTATCTGGAGATCGAACAGACACGCTTTCATGATCGCTTGAAAGTTCACATGGACGTGCCAGCTGAACTGCTGGCAGTCTATGTGCCGAGCCTGGCGCTTCAGCCACTGGTTGAGAATGCCATTAAGCACGGCATCAGCGTCGATTCCGGCGCAGGCCGGCTGGAGATCGCTGCCAAACGCCACAACGGCAGAGTTTGGCTCTGCGTCCGCGATGATGGCCCGGGTCCAGCACCGGGCTCGCGCCTGCGATTCGGCGTCGGACTCACCAACGTCCAGTCACGCTTGAAACAGCTCTACGGGGACGAGTCGTCGTTGGAACTCAACTCCGGCAACGGCCGAGGCTGTGAGGCCATCATTACCATTCCACTGAGGAGGTCCCTTGAAGACGCGAGTCCTCATCGTCGATGACGAACCGATTGCCCGCCGCGGTATCCGTCGCTATCTGGCCGAACACGACGGCATTGAAATTGTAGGCGAGGCGGCGAACGGAATAAGTGCGGTGGAACAGATCAATGAACTTCATCCCGACATCGTTTTTCTCGATGTGCAGATGCCTGATCTGGATGGTTTTGGAGTCATCGAAAATGTGGAGCCATCGACCGATCCTGCTCCCGTATATATCTTCGCCACGGCCCACGATGCGCACGCCATTCGTGCATTCGAAGTGCACGCTGTCGACTATCTCTTGAAACCGTATGATAAGGAGCGATTTGCCAAGGCCCTGGTTCACGCACGCCAGGTCCTCGAACAGCGCGGGAAAGCAAATCGAGGTCTCGAACACCTGCTCCAATCCCTCCGTAGTCTCCGCCCGTTGGAACGTTTTGTAGTAAAGGACAAGAAGCGGATTTTCTTTGTTCCCGTTTCCCAACGTTTTGTGGATCGAAGCCACGGGAAACTATGCCTGCATACACACCGCCAGCGACAGTCACCTGTTGCGGGAAACCCTGGCACACCTGGAAGAGAAGCTGACGCCACACCACTTCATCCGCGTGCGGAAATCGGCCATCGTGAACGGTGCCCGCATTAGCGAGATTCGTCCGATGTTCGATGGGGTATACGACATCGTACTGGCAGAAGGAACGGTGGTCACGTCGAGCCGCAGATACGCTCACAAGTTACGGGCGCTGCTGGAATCCTAGTCTTGGCAACGGGATGAATCCCTCGCTGTCCCTTTTAAACCTTCCGCTAATTCTTCACCCTTCCGAGGATGCAGTCTCTTACAGCCATGTCTCGCCTTGGTGAGCACAATTCTGGGCACAGCACAAAAAGTGCATTCGACGAGGAGAGTGGCGATCCACTCCTAACTGCATGAACCGCCTGAATTTAAGTGGTGGGCAGTGCAGGGCTCGAACCTGCGACCTCCTGCTTGTAAGGCAGGCGCTCTAACCAACTGAGCTAACCGCCCGCGGCTTCAATTCAACGACTTAGCGACGGTTTTTTCCTAGATTGGGATCGTATCCACAAAAACATCCACAAAAGTGCTCCGATTCCGGTCCAGTTTCTCAACTACGGCGCGAGCCGCACTGTCGGAAATATGAGTGTAACGCCTGGTGAACAATTCGCCAAGGCCACCGACCATCGCTTGCGGGACCGCGAAGCCTGGCTGCGGCACGCAGCTTGCGCCGGACTGTGCTCCGCGAGGTCTGATGGCGCACCGGATTAAACCGCGACCGCTGCTGAGCCCGCCGTCGCCGCTCATCTCTGGTCTCCCGGCTCAGGAACGACCGGACGGACCCAGCGCATTATTCACCATCTCCTGGGCCTCGCTAAGGATCGCGTTCAGATGGGTCTGACTCTTGAAACTCTCGGCATAAATTTTATAAATGTTCTCGGTACCGGAGGGTCGTGCTGCAAACCATCCGTTCTCCGCCACAACTTTCAGACCGCCGATTAGGGCATCGTTGCCTGGGGCTTTGGTCAGCTTGGCGGTGATTGGCTCGCCCGCCAGGTCTGACTCCTTTACCGCGTCCGGGGTGAGTTTTTCTAGCTTTGCTTTCTGCTCGGGCGTCGCGGGCGCGTCAATGCGCGTGTAGTACGGGGTGCCGAACTCCACCGTCAGCTCGCGGTAATGTTCGCCAGGATCTTTGCCGGTGCGGGCCATAATCTCTGCCGCCAGCAAGTCCATAATTGGGCCGTCCTTGTCGGTTGTCCATACGCTTCCGTCAAGACGAAGAAAACTCGCACCAGCGCTTTCTTCTCCGCCAAAACAGTACGAGCCATCGACCAGGCCCGGCACAAACCACTTGAAACCCACCGGCACTTCGCGGAGCTTACGTCCGAGCTTTTTGACGACCCGGTCAATCATGCTGCTGCTCACCAGCGTCTTTCCCACCGCAACTGTGTTGCTCCACTGGGGGCGGTGCTCGAGCAAATAGCAGATGGCAACGGCCAGGTAATGATTTGGATTCATCAAACCCGCAACCGGAGTTACGATCCCGTGCCGATCAGCGTCGGTATCGTTCCCGAAAGCAACCTGGTATTGGTCCTTCAGACCGACCAGCCTGGCCATCGCATAAGGACTCGAACAGTCCATGCGAATTTTGCCGTCGTGGTCAACCGTCATAAACGAAAATGTCGGGTCGACGATTGGATTGGTGACGACGATGTCCAACCCGTAAATCGAGTTGATCGGTTCCCAATAAGGCAGGGAGGCTCCTCCTAATGGATCGACACCAAGCTTAAGATGGGCGCCGCGAATCGCATCCATGTCAACGACATTCTTGAGATCCCGAACATATGGCAGGACGAAATCCTCCTGGTGAGTGGTCGCGGACCGGATCGCCTTAGCAAATGGAATTCGCTTGACCCCTGCATTCTTCGCTCGCAACAATTCGTTCGCACGATTCTGTACCCAGCGGGTCACGCCGGTATCAGCCGGGCCGCCGGTGGGCGGGTTGTACTTGAAGCCTCCATCTTCGGGCGGATTGTGCGACGGCGTAACCACGATGCCGTCGGCTAGATGGTCTTTGCGGCCACGGTTGTAAACGAGGATCGCTCGCGAGATGACCGGCGTCGGAGTTATCCCGTCCTCTTGTTGAATGATCGTGTCCACGTTGTTTGCCGCCAGCACCTCGAGGGCGGTGCGCTGCGCGGGCCCCGAGACTGCGTGGGTGTCTTTCCCCATGTAAAGCGGGCCGTCGATACCCTGCTCGCGCCGGTATTCGCAGATTGCCTGGGTAATTGCGAGGATGTGCGCTTCGTGAAATGTGCCGCGCAGCGGCGAGCCCCGGTGTCCGCTGGTGCCGAAGCTGACGAGCTGGTTTGGATCGTCCAAGTCGGGACGCCGCTGAAAGTACTCCTTCTCCAGGCGAGCCACATCCACCAGCAAATCCTTCGGCGCTGGTTTGCCTGCCAGCGGCGAAATCTTTGGTTCGCCTGCCATGGACTCGGTTTCTAAACTACCGGGCATGGTTCCACCTTCCAGATCTCGCTTGCGTATTCGGCAATCGAGCGGTCGCTCGAAAAGCTGGCGACGTTCAAGATCGCCTTCCGTTCCTGTTAGATCTTTAAAGCTACGCCACTCAAGAGTACGCGGTTCAACGCTTTTGGTACGGGTGGAAGATGTAGTCCTTCGCCTTCACCGGCGTATGGCAAGCGTATCCGCAGTCCGAGGGACTTTTGGGATCGGGGGTGAACTTGTCCGATGCGGCATCGTAGTTGAACACCGCGTAGCCCCACCCGCCACTTTTTGGGAACCTCTTACTGTCCTTTTCCATGACGAAAGCTTCTTTAAAGACGTCTGGCACATCCACGACGAAGGGAGCCTCCGTGCTCTTCTTCGGCGTCCACTGGAGCTTCACGATCATGGAGCCATCCGGGAAAGGCTGGCCGCTAAGCGGAATGCCGGCCTTGAACGCCTTGATCATGGTCGGATTGCCAACGATCACCTTGAGCCTTTCGTCGGTGTGAGCAGAAGAGACGACGGCCCAGTCCTCGTATCCCCTGAAGTCGGAGAACGCGATTCCGCCCGGCGATTTCAGCGAGTACTTGTCCTGCCCGTAAAGGGCAGTGGCAACGAGGACAGCGAGCACCCCGACGGTTGTCGCAACGATGAAAAAGCCCACAATACGTTCCACGGCGGTGCGTGTTTCTATCTTCTTTTGTTGTTCTTGCGCCACAGATTTCGTCACAAGCTCAGACATGGTGTGTTCTCCTAACAAAGCAGTTTTCTAACGAACCCGCCACTATTAAGCCAGAGGGGAGGAAGTAAAACAATTGGACAATGGTATCAACAATACCTTCGCATCAAGTGTCGGGAATGGAATTTCTTTCGGTTTGATCGATTTCCAGAGCTAGCCGGGTGAAGAAAAGCCGCACGCCTCAGGCGCGAAGACACTGCAGTCGATACGGAAGCCATACCATCGTCCGAATGCGTGGCCCATTGCTGTTCTTCCTGAATAGTGGCAGCTCTAATGCCGCTTCGAGGTCACGAACGTCGCCGGCAAGCTCACCGGGGATCAGGACGCCGCGAGAGTAGAAAACACAGTTTTCGGATTCGCGGAGATGCGTTAGAATACGGGACGATAAGAGTCCCACGATTTGTGGATGGTTGCGGAGATTCTTCGATGTCTACAACGCGCAGAGATTTCTTCAAGTCAGCAACGGTCGGCGCCGTCGCCGCCACCGTCTTCGGCTTCGACCTCAAGCCCGCCTACGCACAGCTCAAAGAGTTAAAGATTGCACGCGCAGCTGAAACGCGCTCGACCTGTCCTTATTGCGCGGTGGGCTGTGGCGTCCTTATTTACACGATCGGCGATCGGGCAAAGAACGTCACGCCGCAGGTGATCCACGTCGAAGGCGACCCCGATCATCCCACCAACCGCGGAACATTGTGCCCCAAGGGCTCTTCGCTCGAACAGGACATGCTGAACCCGCGGCGACTCACGAAGCCGCAAGTTCGGCGCCCGGGCGCGACCGACTGGCAGGATATTTCCTGGGACGACGCTCTGAATGAGATTGCGCAGTGGACCAAGAAAACGCGCGATAGTTCCTTCGTCGAGAAGGATGCGCAACGGCCACACCGTGAATCGGTGCGAAGGCATCTCGTTTATCGGCGGCTGCACCGATACCAATGAATTCAATTTTTTGGCCGTCAAGGCCATGAGGGGGTTGGGCTTGGTTTATTTAGAAAACCAAGCCCGTGTTTGACACGGCCCCACGGTCTCAAGTTTGGGACCAACATTTGGACGCGGGGCCATGACCAATGGCTGGATCGACATCAAGAACACCGACATGATGTTGATCATGGGCGGCAATCCCGCCGAAAACCACCCCTGCGGATTCAAGTGGGCGATGGAGGCGAAGCGCAACCGCAACGCCAAGCTGATTTCCGTTGATCCTCGATTCACGCGCACCTCCGTCTACCGCCGATCTCTTCCTGCAAATTCGCGCCGGCACCGACATTGCGTTCCTCGGCGGCCTGATCCGCTATGCCATCGAGAACAACCGGATCGCCAAGGAATATCTCGTCAACTACACCAACGCCGCCTTCATCGTGAAGGAGGGTTTCAAACTTCCCGAGGACGGTTTGTACTCCGGATTTGACTCCGCATCGGGCAAGTACGATCTCTCCACGTGGAATTATGAAGGAGCGGAGGTTCTGGCGGGGGATCGGGCCAAGCCGGGGCGACCGGTCACGCTCCCGAACCGACTGCCGGGCAAGGTAGGAGGGGCTGCACCGCCGCCCGCATCTGCCTCCGAATGTCGCCTACGACCTCACCCTTCAGCATCCGCGCTGCGTCTTCCAATTGATGAAGCAGCAGTATTCCCGTTACACCCCCGAAGTAGTCGAGCGGATCACCGGCATCCCCAAGGACCAGTACCTGAAGGCCATCGATCTGTTTACCTCAGTCCGCAAAGATGGCGACATGAAGAAAGTCGCCACCATCATCTACGCGGTGGGCTGGACGCAGCATACTTTCGGAACGCAGATCATCCGCACTGCCGCCATGATTCAACTTCTTGCTCGGCAACGTCGGCAGAGCGGGCGGCGGCGTGAACGCCTTCGCGGCCATTCCAACATTCAGGGCGCGACGGACATGGCCGGCCTGTACGATTCACTGCCTGGATATCTGAAAGCTCCCGTCCCCACTGACACGGATTTGGCCACCTATCTAAAGCGGACCACGCCGACCGCGTCAAAACCCTCGCCGTGGGATTCGTTGAACTACTACGCGAACACGCCGAAATTCGTGGTGTCGCTGCTCAAGTCGTTCTATGGAGACGCGGCCACGAAAGAAAACGGATTTGCCTTCGATTACCTGCCCAAGGCCGGGCAGGATTGCTCGTGGACACATATCTGGGACGACATGTACAACGGCAAGATTAAGGGCATGTTGGCCTTCGGAATGAATGGAGTAATGATTGGCCCGGACACGAACAAGAACATCAATGCGCTGAAAAAGGCCGACTGGCTGGTGGTGGGCGAAATTTACGAGGATGAAACCAGTGAGTTCTGGCGAGCACCGGGAATTACGACCGAAGAACAAAAGAACATCAAGACCACGGTTTATCGTTTGCCCTGCGCGGGTTTTGCCGAAAAAGACGGCAGCATGACCAACTCCGCGCGTTGGGTCACCTGGAAATATGCCGCGGTTCCACCTCCGGGACAAGCGCGGCTCGACCAGGACATCGTCGCGCAGATTTTCCTGCGGGTTCGCGATCTCTATAAGAAGGACGGCGGAAAATTCCCTGACCCGATTCTGAATCTGAGTTGGGCGTATGCCGACGCGGCTCATCCTCCACTTTCCCAGGTAGCCATGGAGCTTAATGGCAAGGCTCTAGCGGACCTGAAAGACGATGCAACAGGACAGGTGATCAAGGCCGGACAACAGTTACCGGGATTTGCGTGGTTGAAAGACGACGGCACAACGATGTGCGGCAACTGGATTTATTCCGGCATGTGGACCGAAGCCGGATCGCAAGTCCAGCGGCGAGGCACAGAAGATCCTTCCGGGCTCGGGCGTTTATCCCAACTGGGCGTGGTCGTGGCCTGCCAACCGGCGCGTGCTTTACAATCGCGCCTCCTGCAATCCAGATGGGAAGCCGTGGGATCCGACTCGCAAGCAGGTGTGGTGGAATGAAGCGGCGGGGAAATGGGTTGGCAACGACGTGCCGGACTTCAAACCCGACTCCCATCCCAAAGACCATATGGGACCTTTCATCATGAATCCGGAAGGCGTCGGACGATTATTCGCTCCGATCGGAGTGCTCGCCGACGGCCCGTTCCCCGAACATTACGAACCGATCGAAAGCCCGATCAAGAATCCTGTTCCACCCCGACCAGTCGAATAATCCGCTGGTAAAGAAGTTCAACACGCCGTTCGATAAATTCGGATCGCCGGAGGAGTACAGCATCGTCTGCACTACTTACCGGCTGACCGAGCAATATCACTACTGGACGAAAAATAATCCGATGAACGTTCAGCTGATCCCGGAACCGTTCGTGGAAATTCCGGTAGAGTTGGCGGACGAAAAAGGAATTCGCGGAACCGACAAGATCAAAGTCATCAGTGCCCGCGGAACCTACATCGCGAAAGCCTTTGTCACCCGCCGGCTGAAGCCGATGATGATCGACGGCAAAAAGGTCTATCAGATCGGATTGCCGATTCACCAGGGCTTCCGCGGTATCGGTGAGGATGAAGGAAGAAATGCGCGGACGCCGGCGAATTTGTTGACGCCCGCTGTCACCGATCCGAATGCCCACACTCCCGAATCCAAGGGCTTCTTAGTGAAAGTCGAGAAAGCATAAGGAGCGACCATGAGCCAGGCCGCAACAGAGCTAATCCGAATTTCCGGTCACGCCGGGGTCGTTCCGGGCAAAGGTCTGAACCGTGAATTCCAGGTCTGCAAACTGGTGGACACGACCACCTGCATTGGCTGCAAAGCGTGCGAAGTTGCCTGCCTAGAATGGAATGGTTACACCTTCAGCGAAACGACCTTCGATAACACCTACCAGACGATGCCCGAGACGGCATGGAATTACTGGAACCTGATCAAGTTCAACGAGCATGAGCGCGCCGACGGCACCATGATGCTGCTGATGCGCAAAGACCAGTGCATGCACTGCGCCGATCCGGGCTGCCTCGCGGCCTGCCCGGCCGATGCCGCCATCGTCCAGTATGCCAACGGCATCGTCGATTTCCAGGAAGCCAATTGCATTGGTTGTGGGTATTGCATGACGGGCTGCCCGTTCAACATTCCGAAATTCGATCCTCCGTCGCGCAAAGTTTTCAAGTGCACGCTGTGCAATGACCGCGTGTCGGTGGGCCTGGAGCCAGCCTGCATCAAAGCGTGCCCCACCGGCTGCCTGCATTTTGGGACGAAGCCGGAGATGAAGGAACTCGCGGAGACTCGCGCAGCGCAGCTTCGCGACAATTCCGGATTCCAGGATGCTGGAGTCTACGATCCCGCCGGAGTAGGCGGAACGCACGTGATCTACGTTCTGCACGATGCGAAGAATCCGGAGTTATACGGCGGGTTGCCGAAAGATCCGCGCATCCCTCTGTCGGTACGGCTGTGGAAAGATCCGCTGAAGTGGATTGGGAACTTTGGCATTATCTTCGGAGTGGTCGGTGTTTTCATTCACTACTTGCGATTTGGCCCTAAGGTCGTAAAAGAAGACGAGCAGGAGTCTCACTGGAGGAACCCAATGAGCCGCGAACCTTATCTCCTTCCGAACGGACGCGTGCTGCGCTATTCGTTCCACGAGCGACTCGTGCACTGGTTGACGGGCATCTCCTACGTATACCTCCTGCTTACCGGTCTCGCCTTCTGGAGCCCCTGGCTGTTTTGGATCGCCATCGTCCTCGGTGGGGCAACGATTTCGCGCGAGTTGCATCCTTGGTTCGGCCTCGTCTTCATTGTCGGGGTCTCGCTGATGTACAGCATGTGGCACGGGCAGATGAAGGAAACACCCGCCGACAAGGCCTGGTGGGCCGCCATCGGACATTACATTCGCAATGAAGACGATCAGGTGCCCTCCGCCGACCGCTTCAACCCGGGCCAGAAGTTACTGTTTTGGGGCTTCTTTTGGAACGGCATAGTGCTTCTGCTTTCCGGCTTGATTCTCTGGCTTCCGCAGTACATTCCCTGGAACCTGCGGTTCCTGCGCCTCGTCGCCGTTTTCGTACATCCCGTGTGCGCGCTCGCTACCATCGCGCTCTTTATCATTCATGTCTATATGGGTACTGCGATGGAGCGCGGTGCCTTTGGTTCTGTCATTCGCGGCGACGTCTCGCGCGCCTGGGCCAACCAGCACCACCACACGTGGTATGAGCAACTCCTTCGCGACTCGGCTGCGCGAAAGTGAGCGGTGCGAAGTGGGATCGCCGCATTCGCCGTGCCAACGAACTAGCCTCGTCTTACCCATTCTCCGCCGAAGGGCTGCGTTACTACGCCCGCATCGCAACATTTCAGAAGGGAGTTTACGACGAAATCCAGAAAGCTCTCGCGGATTCGCCGAAGGTTTCCTCGGACCGCCCACTGCGAGATGAATTGGATGTTTTCCTCCTTCTCCCAAAGTTTCCGGGATTTCTGTCGGTAATTCAGAAGATTGCGCCGGCGCCGCTTGGCCCAGGCCGCCGCCACTTTGGCGGTGAAAGGATCGGCGGCATGGCAACACGCGATTGAAGATTTCTGGTACAGCGATCCAGAATTATCCGTCGGCGCGGATGATGCCGATCAGAACCTATCCCACGATCATTACGCTGCAACTAATTCCGAACGAGCGCTCGCGTGGATTTTTCTTCAGCCCTACGCTGAATATCTAGCGGATCACCGCGAAGTCTCGATTGTGGACGGAACTCCATCGACCTGCCCCCTTTGTGGCGGAAAGCCTGCCGTCGGCGTATTGCGGAGTGAAGGAGACGGCGCGAAAAAGTCGCTGATTTGTATGCTCTGCGCTCACGAATGGCTTTTTCGACGAATTTATTGCCCGGCGTGCGGAGAAGAACGGGAACCGCAGATGGCCTATTATTCAGCGCCCGAGATCGCGCACGTCCGCGTGGACGTATGCGACACATGCCATACCTATCTGAAGAGCATCGATTTGACGAAAACGGGGCTGGCCGTTGCCGTTGTAGATGAGCTGGCAACCATACCTCTGGACGTATGGGCACGCGAACATGGATACGAGAAACTACAAATCAACCTGTTAGGAACCTGACCAGAAGTTCAAGAGCGGAAAGGCAGCCCGATCGGCGCCCTGTGCCATCGACGCCTCACGCCTCAACCAATACAAAGGTGTCGGCGATACTATGGTCCAATTGTTTTGCAGCCGCGCGTCTGGTCAAATCGTCTGGTTACGTCCGAAACGATCGGAAATGCGCAATAAACTGCCATACCAGATTTCTTGTTTCGGCCACACTTTCATGAAAGAGGGGAGATATGGACCACAATGAGGCAGTCCGGAAATTCGAACATTTGATGCTCAAGGAGGCTGACCATGCTCTCGAAGCAGCAACCGAACTTGAGGCTTTGGTTCCTCTCCTACCCAGTGAGCAATCCCGACAGCTCGCACAGCTCCAAATAAAGGCCAGTCACAAACAAGCCAAGGACTTTCGCGAGCTAGCGCAGAAAGTCAAAGAAAGCTAGCGGCGCGTTCGCTGCGAATTTATGTCACCAGATTGGCGATACGTGCGTCGATACGAGGCCATCTTACGTAGAGTCAGGAATTTGAAAAAATGAGTGACTTAGGGTGATCAAACGAAAAGTACAGCTTAGACTAGGCCTTGGTCATCTGAAGGTGTGTTCGTGACTTGAGGCGAACAATCGACAACGGAGGGTAAGGAATATGAAAGTTGTCGGACGTGCCGGAGAGTATTCAACGCCTGGACTGCGCAAGCAAGGTTTGGTTTGCGTGCTGTCCTTGGCGGTGTTGCTGGCTGGGTGTCCTCCTAATCAAGTGGAGGATCAGACGGCGGATCAAGATGCGCAAGCCCCGGCTCAGGCGGCGCCGGCGGCGCCCTACTCGCAACAGACTACCGAGCAGTTGCAGCAGTTGGTCGCGCCGATCGCGCTGTATCCGGATTCGCTGGTGGCGCAGATTCTGGCGGCATCCACCTTCCCTGAGCAGGTTGTCGAAGCTGACCGTTGGGTGCAGGCGCACCCCGATTTGAAGGACCAGGCTTTGGGTCAAGCTGTGGACCCGCAACCTTGGGACCCGAGCGTCAAAGCACTCACGGCATTTCCATCCGTTCTGGGAAATATGGACAAGAACCTTTCCTGGACATCATCTCTGGGCGATGCCTACTACAACCAGCAACAGGACGTCATGGATGCGGTGCAAGTGATGCGCCGGAAAGCGCAAGGAGCAGGGAATCTTACGACCACGCCTCAGCTAAAGGTTACGGAGCAAGATTCGGCGATTGATATTGAGCCTACTGATCCCGACGTCGTGTATATTCCCGCGTATGATCCCTGGCTGATTTATGGCTTTCCCATCGTAGCTTGGCCGGGATGGTATCCCTACCCTGGAATCTGGTTTGGCGGACCGTACCTCTCGTTTGGAAGCGGCTTCGGAATCGGGTGGTGGGGCGGATTTGGGTGGGGATGGGGGCATTGGGGATTCGACTGGCGCAATCACGCAGTTCTGTTTGATCATGGCAGGTATGTCTCCCGGAGCACCACGTTCTACAATCGGAACACTTTCTATCGGGGCGGAGCGACCCGTGGCGGAGCTTTCAATCATCCCGGTGCGGCGGCCAGGCCGTTCGGCGGAAATAACCTCGCCGCCCGCGGATACGCTGAACCTCGCGGTCAAAGCGGCGTCCGGTCGGGTGCCTTCAGCGGCTTCGGGCCGGGGGGAGAAGCGAGGGGCTTTTCGTCGCGCGGCAGCGCCAGCTTTGGAGGGGGCTTTCACGGCGGTGGCGGCTTTCACGGTGGCGGTGGTGGGCGCCGGTAATTTAGGGGAGAAGTTTCTACTCGCTTGTTAAGAGAACTGGAGAGAAGCCACATGCTGCGAACGAAGCAGAACCCCGACAAGTCTCGTGGAACCAATCTTCCTAAAACCACTCTTGCCAAATTCGCTGCGGCCGCGATTCTTTTGACGCTGTCTTTTCCCTCCCGTTCCGGAGCGCAGCAACCGGGCCAGAAGACGTTTCCATCGGCGGAAGACGCGAGCCACGCATTGTTCAACGCAGCGCAAAGTAATGACGAAAAGGCCATGATCGAGATCCTCGGTCCTGATGGGAAGCATATCGTCTCGTCCGGAGACGACGCTGAGGACGCCGAAAGCCGCGCCAACTTCGTACATAAGTATGAGGAAATGCATCGTCTGGTAAAAGAACCGAATGGAACCACGACCATGTACATTGGCGCGGAGAATTGGCCTACCCCCATACCACTTCTGCACAAAGACAACGCGTGGTATTTCGACACCGAGGCAGGTAAGCAGGAGATTCTATACCGGCGAATTGGCCGGAATGAAATGTCGGCTATCCGTGTTTGCCAGGAGTTGATAGCAGCAGAAAAGGAATACTCGACGCAGCACGGCGAATACGCGCAGAAAATCTTCAGCGATGAAGGGCAGCATAACGGCCTCTATTGGAAACCTGGCGATGGCCTCCAAAGTCCGGTTGGACCGCTGGTGGCTGCGGCCTTCACTGACGCCAACGTCCCCGGTCGAGAACAGGCTCCAACTCCTTATCGCGGTTACCATTACCGCATTCTGGTGCGGCAGGGGAAAAACGCTCCGGGCGGGGCAAAAAGTTATATCGCAAACGGGAAAATGACAGGCGGCGTCGCGTTCGTGGCGTATCCCGCAGAATACAGGTCGTCCGGAGTCATGACCTTCATCGTTACTGAGGATGGTGTGGTGCGTCAGAAGGATTTCGGGGGAAGGACCAATCCTCTCGCCAAGGCCATGAAGGGATACGACCCCGATTCCAGTTGGCAACAAGCTGATGAGCACCACGAGGAGACTGCTGGCGGTCAGAAAACCAAGTAGGGGCATGTCCCACCTTGCGCCTGCTCCGTGGCGCTATTGATTGTCATTTTTCAGCGAACATGCAGCGCAGAATTGTCATCTGCTGAGGGCCAGTGGTCTCAACTTCGAGGTCGCGCTGGAAGTTCTATACCGGCACGAAAACGGCGGTCAATCGGCGAAGGCCACTCTCCTGCTAGACTGACGCGTTGCGGCGTCTCATTGTAAACGCGGACGATTTCGGCCTCACGCCCGGTGTGAATCGAGCCATCGTGGAGGCCCGTGCGGAAGGCATCGTGACTTCCGCAACCTTGATGGCCAACTCCACCGCCTTTGACGATGCGGCGGCTCTGGCAAGGTCGCAGACGAAACTCGCAGTCGGTTGTCACGTGGTGCTGGTGGACGGCTGCCCGGTCTTGCCCAGAGATCGGGTCCGCGGCCTCGTCTCCTCGGGAAGTGGTCGCTTCACCGAGAGCTTGTCCGGCTTTGCGGTGCGAGTAGCAACCGGTCGAATCGATCCGTCGGAGATCGAAGCTGAAGCGTCCGCCCAGATCCGCAAGCTCCAGAGCTCGGGCATTGCAATCACTCATATTGACACCCACAAACATACACATGTGCTGCCACAAGTTTTGCGACCGCTACTTCGTGCAGCGCGCGGTTGCGAAGTGCGGGCGGTGCGGAATCCTTTCGAACCGATTCGCAGGTCCTGGCTTCGAGGGTACACGGGAATGTGGGGACAGTATGGCAAAGTCAAGTTGCTCCAAATCTTGGCGGGCAGGTTTCGCGAAGAGGTCGCACGCGCCGGAATGACGACAACCGATGGCACGATAGGAATTGTCGCGACCGGCTTCATGGACGAAGTTCTCCTCCGCCGAATGATCGATGCCCTTCCCGAGGGCACATGGGAACTGGTCTGCCACCCTGGCTACAACGACGCCGCGCTCAAAGCGACCAAAACGCGCCTGCGAGAGTCGCGGGCGGAAGAGTTACGCGTATTGACTTCGCCAAACGTCCGCGAAATGCTCGCTAGCAGCGGGGTTCAGCTCATTTCATACCGGGATCTTGGGTGATTCCTGCCCATATCTCCCCCGGACGTACACGGCCTTTGGATATCTGCCGGTAACCGTCTTCTGGGCGCAATTGGGCAGGTTGCGGGGTATCATTAGCAAGTAACTTAGAACTCATCCTTTTTCACCTGCTCTATGGAAAAGCGCCCAGAAAACCGCGTCGAAACTCAAATTCAGGTACGAGTCTGGGGTATGGACTCGGACGGTCGTCCCTTTTTTCAGAACGTCAAAGCCGCCAACGTTAATAGTGAAGGCGCGCTGCTCTCTGGAATCAATCATCCGCTGAAAGTCGGCGACGTGGTGGGCGTGCAGCATGAAGAGCGGAAAGCCCGTTTCAAAGTGATCTGGGTCATGGATGGCGGCGCAGCCCGGCGTATCGATATTGGAATCCAGGTTTTGCACGGTCAGCGCACCCCATGGCACGAGTTAGCAGGCGGAGAAGTAGAAAAGTCGGTCTCCGGCAAAAACAGACGCCGTTTCACTCGCCACAAAATCCATTACCCGATCGAGATCGGCTTTGAGGATTCCCGGCGCACCCACATGCAGACCAATGCGACCGACATTGGAGGCCGTGGCTGCTATGTGGAAACCCTTCTTCCGCTTGCCATGGGCACTCGGGTCAAGGTGAAGTTCTGGATCGATTCTGAAAAAGTCCAGACTGGGGGAATCGTGCGCGCCAGCGATCCCGGCGTCGGCATGGGCATTGAGTTTACCGACCTGGAGAACAAGGTTCAAGAGACCCTTCAGCGGCACCTCGACAAAATGAATGAAGGCCTGGCGTCCGCCGCGCGCGACGCAGCCAAGGGTGCCAGCAGCGCCGACTAGGGCACGTCACCGCGGTCCACACTTCGCTTTGCTATCCAAATACTGAATCCCGCCGTCTGAGTTACCATCGAATCGAAAGAGTTGTGTAGGTTCGAAGGGACCGGACGGATGAAGATTGGAATTACCTGTTATCCGACGTACGGCGGCAGCGGCGTGGTCGCGACTGAACTGGGCGTCGAATTGGCGCAACGCGGGCACGAGATCCACTTCATTTCCTATGCTCAGCCCATCCGGCTGACAGAACTCCATCCCAATATCCACTATCACGAGGTCGATGTCTCGCGTTATCCTCTGTTCGACTATCCTCCGTACGATCTCGCCCTAGCCACGCGGATGGCGGAGGTGTCGGAACTTTATGCGCTCGACCTACTGCATGTTCACTATGCAATTCCGCACTCGGTGAGCGCGCTGCTCGCCCGGCAAATGCTGGCGGCCAAACCTCAGAAGCAGCACCTGCCCTTCGTGACCACGCTGCATGGGACCGACATCACCCTGGTGGGGCTTGATCGATCGTATTTGCCGATTACGCGTTTCTCCATCGAACAAAGCGACGGGGTCACGGCTGTTTCTAACTATCTGCGGGAACGGACGTTGCGCGAATTCGACATTAGCAATCAGATTCAGGTCATCTACAACTTTGTGAACTGCGATCTGTACTGTCGTAGCGCAGCGACGGTAGAACAGAGACGGGAATATGCGAAGGATGACGAACGCATCCTCGTCCACCTGTCGAACTTCCGTCCCGTCAAGCGGGTGACCGACACGATTGAGATCTTCGATCGTGTGCGCAAGAAGCTCCCGGCAAAACTGCTGTTGATGGGTGACGGGCCGGACCGCTCGCGCGCCGAATGGCTGGCCGTCCAGAAAGGTATTCATAACGATGTTCTGTTTCTTGGCAAGCAGGACGATGTAAGCGAGAAACTGGCGATCGCCGACATCCTGCTATTGCCAAGCGAACTGGAGTCTTTCGGATTAGCGGCCCTGGAAGGCATGGCGTGCGAAGTTGTCCCGATTGCCACGCGCGTCGGAGGAATTCCGGAACTCATCGAGCACGGTCAAAGCGGATACTTGGCAGATGTCGGCGACGTTCGATACGATGGCCCGCTATTCAATCGATTTATTGAGCGACGAGTCGCGTCTGCGGGCCATGGGCAAAGCTTGTCGAGCAGTTGCTCAATCGAGATTCTGCTCCTCCAAGATTGTCCCCGAATACGAGAACTTCTACCGTCGGGTGCTGGAACGCTCGTCGTAGAGTGCAGTCGGGAGCAGATCGTCATTTTGCAAGAGGGGCAAGCGAAGCCGGATCAAGGTTCCGGTACCGTTATTGCTTTCGATTGTCATCCGCGCTGTGTCGCCATAAAGAACCTTTAGCCGTTCCGCAACATTCGCCATCCCAATCCCGGTCCCACCCAGCCCAGTCGGTTTCTCCAGCAAATGCGCGGCGCCCATTCCGATGCCATCATCTTCGACCTCAATCACAAGCTTGGTGTCGGTAATGCGGCTGCGCAAATAAATGCTTCCACCTTCAATTTTTGACGATAATCCGTGCTTGATGGAATTCTCCACCAGCGGCTGCAACAGCATACTCGGAATCATGACATCGAGCGAGGCCGCATCCAAATCCTTCACCACCCGCAATTTATCGCGGCCGAAACGGACAACTTCGATGTCAAGATAGTTGTCGATAAATTCCACTTCTTCTCGCAGCGCAACGAACGCCTCGCTGCTGTTCAGCAATCGTCGCAGGATAGTCGCCAGCTTAATAATCAATTCGCGCGCCGTGTCCGGATCGAAGCGCACCAGTGAAGAAACTGAATTCAAGGTATTGAACAGAAAATGAGGATTGATCTGGTTTTTCAGAGCGTCCATGCGGGCCTGTAGCAGCAGGCGGCCTTGTTCTTCCAACTGAATCTGAAGGCGCACGCCATTCCAAATTTTTAACTCAATCACAATCGCGATCAAGGAAGCCGCATAGATCAGGATTTCAACCCATATATTCGGACTTTCCAGGCTGTTCGTCGCGTTCGGCAGAAAATGAGAGACCTCGGTGTACAGGAAACGTAGACCTATAATGGTGAGGAAGAAAATGACTTGCCAGTCGAACAACTGCGGCCGCACCAGATTGCGGCGCAACCAGCGAAACAAGCTGAAATAATTAAACGGGGAAAATGCCCATATCTCATCGCTGGGGACCATGGTCCGCAATTGCCCGGCGACCAGCCCTACCAGGGCATTGAGGGGAAGCACCACCCATTGTCCATTGAAAACCACCGGCAGCGCCAAAAGAACTCCGCCGAGAACTCCGGCAAAACGTCCGGCAAACACTCCCAGCAGTACTACGGTTTCAAACGATAGGTCGCCGGCGAAAGAGCTTTCAGCGCCGATGCGGATCCATACTCCGAGCGCAAGATGGATCCCTATCCATTCCGCGATACACAGCCAAAGGACGAGGTAGATCCGCTGTTTGAGGCTGCGGTCCTCACGGAACAGCAATGATTTGAACTCGATCGAGCGAACCAGGGCGCTGGCCACCGCAGCCGCGACGGCAAGCTTAATCAGCAGGTTGATAAGGATAAGGCGTTGTTCCATGGAGGCCGCTGAGAGAAATGTAGCACGAAGGAGGCATTCCCCCAGCGGCGACCATGGTTTCGCGGCTTCATCAGCCGGAGTTCAAGATCACGAGCAGTTCAGCTTTTCTTCTCCAGCCACTCGTCATGGACCATGTGCTTTTGAGTATAGTTCTCTACCTGGTCCTCATAGACGAGTTCGACATGTTCGTCGCAAGTGCACTCTCCGTCGAGCGTGTTGGTTGCGGGTTTTCCGCAAACCACGCAAACCGAGGACGGCAGAACCGTCTTCTCGACCGGAACTGCTGGCTCTTCTACCTTCTCTTTGGCCTTCATAAAGACATCTCCAAAATCGTCCACCCTTGGCTGCCCGCAAACCGTTTCGTGGCTTATCGCCGTCTTATGCGATGGCATGTATTGCCGGCTCGATCGTCGAGGTCAGCTTGACCGGCACATTCAGCGCGTGGGAAATGGGACAACGGGTCTTCGCGGCCTTGGTCGCCCGATGAAACTTTTCCGCGTCAATCTCGGGTAGTGTGGCTGTGACCTGCAATTCGATGCCGGTGATCTGCCAGCGTCCCTTGTGCTCTTCCAGGGTCAATTCGGCCTCGGTTTTGACCACATCGTTGCGAATCCCCACTTTGGCCAACTCCTGTGCCAACATCAACGACATGCAAGAGGCCACCGACGCCGCCAACATCTCCGACGGGCTGGTGCACGGCTCATTGCCGGTGCTGGAACCGAATGAATACAAAGCTTTCGACATGATGCCGCTGGTGGTTGAGACCGAACCCTCACCAGCCGCGGGACTTCCCTTCCAAAGTGCCACTGCGCTGCGAATCATAACCGCCTCCTTCGTGCTCTCTTGTTTATAGCCCCCAGGCAGAATGCGGCGCTGTGACTCCTGAACGAAAGCGGAGTGATCTTCGGCGGCCGCTTTTGGAAGAATTAGCCTTGCAATTTGGTGGCAATTTGGGCCAAAACCGCATCAAGGTGGTCCGTTAGGAGCGGCCCACCTTGCGCCAAGTCCTTGCTGCCCCCGCCACGCCCCCCGAGCTGCGCCAGAGCCTCTTTCATTAGCGCACCCATATCGAAGGGCTCACTCGTGGATTGGGCGAATACCAGTCCAGCCGGATCGAAGGTACTAGCTAGTAACGTGACCACTCGCACATCTTGGCGGACCAGTCGCTGGGCAAGAAGTTTGATAAATGCCGAATCGCGGTCGGCAAAACTGCGCACGATAACGGCTCGTTGGCCGGTTTTTGGAGTGTTCGCGATCAACTGCTCTGCGTGCAGGTTGGCGATTTCTTCAAGAAGATGCTCGCGAGACTTGCGCGCAGTTCGTGAGTCGTCTTGCAGTTTGCGGACTTGTTGCGGAACCTCCCAGAGCCCGCTGGAGCTGAGTCCGGCGGCTTCCGCCAACGCAACATAGTCACGTCGGGCCGTCGAAACGGCACGGTTCCCGCAAACGAATTCCACGCGCCAACCCTGGCGGACTTTTTCGGTCTTGCGAAGCAGGATGCATCCAATTTGGCCGGTAACCGCAACGTGTGTGCCGCCGCAGGCCGACAGATCGAAGTCATGGATATCGATTAATCGCAACTTATCGCGCCCGGCAGGCGGCAACTTCCGCAGTCCCAACTCCTTGGCTTCTTCCTGGGTTACGTACCGAATACTGACCCTGCGGTCCTGACGGATGACATCGTTTGCCAAAGATTCGGCCGCTTCCGCTTGGCCGCTACTTAAGCTTCGAGCGTCCAAATCGATCGAACAGGACTCCTCCCCCATGTGAAATGACACCGTCGACATATTGAACAGACTTACAAACGCCGCCGAGAGCACGTGTTGCCCCGAGTGCTGCTGCATGTGGTCGCGACGTTCGATCGATATCAATGATCCCGTAGACCCGATCTCCTGACTTAAGCTGCGACTCGCCGCCAAGATAATGCAGGATTCGCCCGTCGTCTGCGTCGGCCGCTTCGACGATCCGAAGCCTGTCCGATTGCGTCGATGGTTGCGCTGGAACGATGTACCCGGTATCGAAGACTTGTCCGCCGCTAGTTGGATAAAACGACGTTCGATCTAGAATCACGGCAGACCGGAGTTCCGCACCGTTCGGCGGTCGGATCTCAATCACCTCGGCATCGAATTCGTGGAGAAAAGAGTCGTTGTAATAGAGGCGGTCAGTCATACCGACTATCGTCTCACAGCTCGTCAACACCAAGAATTACTCGATCGGCTTGATGGGTATGTCTTTGCCCTGGTATGGAGAACCATTACCTTCTGTTGCGGGCGTTGACAAAGGACATCAATCCCAGGGCTTCAGATCTACGCTGCCCATCACTACATTGACGTTGACCGATCCTTTGCCTGTCCCCTCGACCGATTGTGATACCAGACCGTGCGCGGATTTGTTCAGGCGATGGTCATGAAAACTGCCCATCACGGTATTCACTTTCATGGAAGCGAAGGAATCCGGATTGGCTTCGATGTCGACGTGTCCGCGGACAACGTTGACATCGCGGTCGCCGGTGATCCGGTCAGTCTCGAATGTGAGATCGCCCCGGACAAGGTTGACCTTAAGATTCGGGGTCCCGGTAGGAACTGCGACCAAGACCTTGGCTTGTGCGTGCTTGGGCAAACGCAATTGCAGTTTCACTTCTCTGGAATTGACATCCAATTTCTGCACGTAATCGACTGCGGTCATTTTCGGCGCGGGGTTCGCAATGTCCAGGGTGACTTGCAGAACGTCGCTCTTACTTCCAACAACCGTAAGATCGGCAGAACGAACGTCAATATCGATCGCGGCCGCAGTCGCAATATTGCGACTCAGTTGAAGGTGATTGCCGCTGTTTTGGTCGCCTAAGGCAAGTTCTATATGCTTCTTCGGCGAATCATCGTCGCAGTCCATCGACTGGGATTCGGCGTAGGCATGGGCCGCTAAAAGCAGGCAGGCGGCGGAGACGCAATACAACAAGACGTTCTGACGACGAAGACAGGTTGTCATGATTGTATGTACGAAACTGGCGCCAAGAAAGTTCGCCCAGTGTTATTCGCTTTCCGTTCGCCTACGCACCAAGCCCGCGATAGATTCCTCAGTATGGCCCAATAATTCCGGCGATTTGACGCGATGCGGGCTTCGGAGCTAATTTCTTGTGCCCTTCGATCACGTCCAGATATTTCAGCCCAGACCCGGTATTGAACAATACGACAGAGTCTTCGGCCTTGAAATATCCGCTGGCGCGAAGTTTTTGATAGGCGACCAGCGCAGCCGCCCCCTCGGGTGCGGCGAAAACGCCCTCGATTTTCGCCCAGTGACGGAATGCGTCCATGATTTCGTCGTCGGTAGCGGCCACAGCCGTCCCGCCGCTTTTCTTCAAAATATCCAGAATCAGGTAATCTCCGTAGGCCTTCGGGACGCGCAGGCCAGAGGCAAGAGTATCGGCGTTCACCCAGAATTCCGAAGTCGGCTTGTGCTCCTCCCACGCTTTCACCACCGGCGCACAACCACTCGACTGGACGACCACCATACGCGGCCGTTCCCGTCCGATCCATCCCAATTCCTCCATCTCATCGAACGCTTTCCACATACCGAGCAATCCGACCCCGCCGCCCGTGGGATAAATGATGGCGCTTGGCAACCGCCATCCCAACTGTTCGGCCACCTCGTAGCCCATGGTCTTCTTGCCTTCCACGCGGTACGGCTCTTTCAAAGTTGAGATGTCGAACCAGCCCTCTTTTTCTTTGCGCTCGGCCACCATGCGAGCGCAGTCGCTGATCAGGCCGTCGACCAGCGTGACATGGGCGCCATAGCTTTCGCACTCCACGCGATTGGCGAGCGGGACATCCTTCGGCATAAAGATGTAGGCTTCAATCCCCGCAGCCGCCGAGTACGCTGCCATTGCACTTGCGGCGTTCCCCGCCGACGGGATTGCCAGCTTTTTCAGCCCGTAATGTTTCGCCATGGTGACAGCCGCCGAGAGGCCTCGCGCCTTAAACGAGCCAGTGGGATTCAGCCCCTCATCTTTTATATAAACATTAGGATATTCGCGGCTTGGCAACATGGGCGTGAAGCCTTCGCCCAAGGTGACCGGCAGCGCGTCGGGAAGAACATCCGCATAGCGCCACATGCTGGCGCCCTTGCGGACCAGCGAATCGCGAGAAAGGTGTCGCTTCAGGTCCGCAAGATCATAGCGGACATACAGCACCCCGCCGTCTTTTGGGCAAAGTGTTTGGGGTTGGCCGGCGTCAAGATGCTCGCCGCACTTGGTGCATTCCAGATAAGTAATTCGGGCCACGAATGCGAGTTTAGCATTACCTCAACCCGGGGCTCACCAGATAGCGACAGGCAAATTGACATCCTGTAAAGCTGGCTCTACTTTTGTGGAAACTTGGCGTCAATCTCCAGGTTCAGCTCCAGTACATTAACGCGCGGCTCGCCCAGGAATCCGAACTGGCGACCCTGGGTATGGCGCTCCACCGCTTGCCGAATTTCAGCTCCCGACACCCCGCGTTGCTTCGCTACCCTGGCGATCTGAAATTCTGCCGCGGCCGGTGAAATGTCCGGATCAAGCCCGGACGCGGAAGTCGTGACCAAGTCTACCGGCACAGGCTGCGAAGGATTGTCCGGCTGATTTGCGGCAACGGCTGAATGGACACGATCGATCAACTGCTTGTTCGTCGGAGCCAGGTTCGACCCACCAGAGTTCGCCGCGTCGTATCCATTGCCCGCTGCGGATGGCCGGGAATGAAAATATGCGGTACCCACGAAAGGCTGCCCGATGATGCGCGAACCCACGACCCTGCCATTCCGTGAAATCAGTTGGCCGTTGGCTTTGTCCTTGAACAACAACTGCGAAAGCCCGGTTACAACCAGCGGGTAGATCACGCCTAACAGAACGGTTGTGACAATCGTCATGAGTACGGAAGTGATCAAATTCTTTTTCATTGCGTCCTCAGGCCATCCCTACGTGCGTAATCACCATATCGATAAGCTTGATTCCAACAAACGGCACAACGATTCCGCCGACGCCGTAAATCCACAGATTTCGCCGCAACAAGGCAGCCGCACCCATGGGCCGGTATTTCACCCCACGCAGCGCCAGGGGAATCAGCGCGACGATAATCAGCGCATTGAAGATCACCGCCGAGAGTACGGCGGACTGCGGCGTTTGCAGACGCATGATGTTCAAGGCATTCAACACCGGGAAAGTGCCCGCGAACATCGCCGGAATGATCGCGAAATACTTCGCGACATCGTTCGAAATCGAAAACGTGGTCAGTGCGCCGCGCGTCATCAGGAGTTGCTTGCCGATTTCCACGATCTCAATCAGCTTCGTGGGATTCGAATCCAAGTCGACCATGTTGCCGGCTTCCTTGGCGGCCTGCGTGCCAGTGTTCATGGCGACGCCAACGTCGGCCTGGGCAAGGGCAGGGGCGTCATTGGTCCCATCGCCGGTCATCGCCACCAGCTTTCCGCTCTTTTGCTCGCTGCGAATCAAATCCATTTTGTCTTTGGGGGTCGCTTCAGCAAGGAAGTCATCGACTCCGGCTTCGTTCGCGATGGCCGCCGCGGTCAGCGGATTGTCGCCGGTAATCATGACGGTCTTGATGCCCATCGCCCGCAGCTGATTAAACCGTTCGCGCATTCCACCTTTTACGATGTCCTTAAGATGGATCACTCCGAGGGCGCGACGATTCTCCGCAACCACCAGCGGCGTACCGCCGGAGCGCGCAATTGCCTCAACGCTGGCCTGGACTTCCTTCGGGAGCATGGTGCCATGCTTGGCGAGATACTTGGTAATCGCATCGACGGCGCCTTTGCGAATCTCACGGCCGTCCAGATTTACGCCCGACATGCGCGTCTGCGCGGTGAAGGGCACAAACTCTGCTTCTTGCGACGCCAATTCCCGACCTCGCAAGTTGTATCGTTCTTTCGCCAGCACCACAATCGACCGGCCCTCCGGAGTTTCATCCGCGAGCGAAGAAAGTTGTGCGGCGTCAGCCATTTGAGCTTCCGTAATCCCGGGCGCCGGAACAAATTCCGAGGCTTGCCGATTGCCCAGCGTTATAGTTCCGGTCTTGTCGAGCAACAGCGTGTTGACGTCGCCAGCCGCTTCCACTGCGCGACCGGACATGGCGAGAACATTGTGCTGTACCAGGCGGTCCATGCCAGCAATGCCGATGGCGGAGAGAAGGCCGCCAATGGTTGTAGGAATCAGACAAACCAGCAGCGATACCAACACAAACACGGTTTGCGGAGAGCCGGCATAAATTGCAAAAGGCTGGAGCGTTACGACAGCTAACAAGAAAACGATTGTCAGACCGGCCAGCAAGATATTCAACGCAATTTCGTTTGGAGTTTTCTGCCGTTCTGCACCCTCGACTAAGGCAATCATTCTGTCAAGAAAAGTTTCCCCTGGATTCGACGTAATCTTGACCTTGAGCCAATCCGACAGAACGCGCGTGCCGCCGGTCACAGCCGAGCGATCGCCTCCAGCCTCGCGAATCACCGGCGCCGATTCTCCGGTAATGGCCGATTCGTCCACCGAAGCCACGCCTTCGATAATCTCGCCATCGCTGGGAATCAAAGCTCCAGCACTAACCATTACGAAATCACCGGCGCGCAGTTTAGAGCTTGGGACTTCCTCAGTTCTTCCGTCCGCAAGCAACCGATGCGCAATGGTTTCCGCACGCGCCTTGCGCAATGTTTCGGCTTGGGCCTTACCGCGACCTTCAGCCATGGCTTCGGCAAAGTTAGCGAACATGACAGTGAACCATAGCCAAAGCGTGATCTGGAGGTTGAAACCGAACGCGCCTTGATGTCGTATCCAGTCGCGAACCAGTAAGACGCTGGTCGCAACACTGCCGACTTCCACCACAAACATGACGGGGTTCTTCATCATGTTGCGGGGGTCAAGTTTCACGAACGAATCCAGCAAGGCCCCGCGAACGATCTTCAGGTCCCAAATCGATTTTTTCTTTGCGCTCTTGTCTGCCATGTTTAGAATGTCCTGCCTGCCACCATCTGCAAGTGCTCAAGAATCGGGCCGAGGCTGAGGGCGGGGAAAAAAGTCAGCGCACCCACAATCAGAATCACGCCCACCAGTAAAAGCGAAAACAGCGGCGTAGTTACCGGAAAAGTTCCCAGCGATGGTGGAACATACTTCTTCTTCGCCAGGTTTCCCGCAATGGCCAGCATGGGAATGATCATCATGAATCGTCCGATCAACATCGTCATTGCGCCGGACGCGTTGTACCACAGCGTATTTCCGTTCAGTCCGCCGAAGGCCGAGCCGTTGTTTCCTGCCTGCGAAGTAAATGCATAAATGATCTGCGTGAACCCATGCGGCCCCGGATTGCTGATGCTCGAAGTCCCGAAGGGCTCGACCGCTGAAACCCCCGTCAACACCAGAATCACAAACGGGAACACCAGCACCACCAGCATTGCCATTTTCACGTCGTAGGCTTCAATCTTCTTTCCTAAATACTCCGGCGTGCGTCCCACCATTAATCCGGCAATGAAGACTGCCAGAATTACGTAGATCAAGACTCCATAAAGACCGGCTCCCACGCCTCCGAACACCACCTCGCTGAGCATGATGTTGACCAGCGGAACCATTCCGCCGAGGGGAGTGAAAGAATCGTGCCAACCATTGATTGCACCGCAACTGGCATCCGTTGTAACAGTAGCGAATAGCGCCGAATTGGCAATTCCAAAGCGGACTTCTTTGCCCTCCATGTTGCCGCCGCACTGCGTGGCCGTTGCGCGCTGGTCTACCGTTTTAAGCAGCGGATTTCCTCGCGCTTCCGCCGTGTAGGCTGCAGTCACTCCGGCGAGGAACAGTGCCGCCATGGCAGCCCACACCGCCCAACCGTGCCGCTGCGAGCCTGTCATGCGGCCCAGCGTGTAAGTCAGTCCAGCCGACACGGCGAATATGGCGAACATCTCGATGAGATTGGTGAAAGGCGTTGGATTCTCGAAGGGATGTGCGCTGTTGGCGTTGAAAAAACCGCCGCCGTTCGTGCCCCACTCTTTGATGATCTCCTGCGAAGCGACCGGCCCCTGCGCGATCGTCTGGTCCGTCACCGTGTCCATGACCGGCTTGCCGCCCCAGTCGACCATCGGCTTGCCGTCGGCTCCGACTTTCTGCACCTGCTGCGACTCCACCAATTTCGCAGTGTCGTAAGGCTTGAGATTTTGCACAACTCCTTGCGAGACCAGAAGCAGCGCGCCAACCACGCACCACGGCAGCAGCACCCACAGAGTCGCCCGGGTCATGTCGACCCAGAAATTCCCAATCGTATCTTTCTCTCGCCGCGCAACGCCCCGGATGAACGCGATTGCCAGTGCGATACCGACCGCGGCGGAGGTGAAGTTGTGATAAGCGAGGCCGACCATCTGCGTGAAGTAACTCATCACGGCCTCGCCCGTATAGTTCTGCCAATTTGTGTTGGTGGTAAACGACGCCGCAGTGTTGAAAGCCAGGTCCTGACCCACAGCCGCGAACTTCTGCGGATTCCACGGCAAATGCAGTTGCAGCCGCTGGATCAGGTACAGCACCAGCATGGAACTGCCGCTGAATAACAGCATCGCGACGGCATATTCCATCCATCCCATTTCGTGGTTCTCGTCGACGCCGGTCAAGCGATAGAGCAACCGCTCAACCGGACGGGCCACGGGATCCAGGAATGTCCTCTCGCGGTTGAACACCCGCGCCATGAAAACGCCGAGAGGCTTAGTAACCAGCAAAATCAGCGCCAGAAAAAAGAAGACCTGAAACCACCCGTTTACGGTCATCAGAATTTCTCCGGCATCAGGAGGGCATAGAGCAAATAGCCCATGACCAGTATGCTGATTACCAGCATGACTATCGATTCGAAACTCATACTGTTCATCTCAATGCATCCGATCGCAAAATCGCACGTAGGCGATCGAAATTAGAAAAAACACAATCGTGACCGCTACGAAAATGACGTCCCGCACTTTTCGCCCTCCGAAATTCAGTTCGCTTAAAACTTGACCAGAATGGCCAGATCAAGACGGTTCTCGTCTTTAACCAAGTCAGGCGTCCATCCCGGCACGGCCGAACCCGCTGCACCCGTATTTCCTCCCGGTGGAGTTACGCCACCCGATCCCGAAAAATATGGAACGCTCGCCGCACGGTGATCGAACTCCCAGCGGAAAGTGATGTATTGGCTCGGCATGTAATCAAACGTTGCGGACGCGTCCCAGGCTTTGTAAGGATCGCCAGGATTTTCCGTAAAGTAAGGAGTGCCAGAGGCCGCATTGGCACCGTTGATCGGCGGGAGCAGAACCAGGTAGCGCCCAGGATTGTTGATTTTGCCGCCACCCAAGGTGAATCCGTAGCGGTCTTTATCGAACCACAAACGGTTGTACACCATGAATCCCAGGAAGTCCTGCTTCGGCCCCTTGGCGGAGTCTCCGGCGCAGCTAACGCCGCCGCCATGTTCGCATCCCATGTCGCCCGTCAACGAAAAGGCCGCCTTTGACAACCTACGTTCTGCATGGTCGTAGTACTTGACCTCCATGCTGTCGTCGGTGTGGTAACGCACGCGGCCCGGCGTATTCAATGCATCCTCGCCCAAGGCATACTGATTTCCCAGGATTGAAAACCAGCCGACAGGGCGCCACAAGATCTGGCCTCCAACTCCCATTCGACCGTTGAATCTTCCGTAGGATTGCCATCCATTGACGATCCAAGGCTCAATCTTGAGGTGCTCAGTAGGGAAGATCTGCACCCGCATCCCGTTAAAGAACCACGGCGTGTTGGATGAAACGTACGAGGGTTGGTAGGCCCAGTTATCGAAGTTGTAGTAACTGAACAGGCCGATGTACGACATGAAGATTCCGGCGTCGATATTGATTCCGTGCAATGCATTGATGTGGTACCCACCGTATGCTTCAGAAACATATCGATAAGCGTCGGCCAGGTCCCATTGTCCGCGCGAGGGACTGGCGTCATTGCGTGGCGTGGTGGTCGAGTACATGCCGAACTGCGTCATCAGGCGGGCGCGAACGTTGTCATAATGAAAGTCGCCGCCTACGCCGAGCTGGGTGACTTGAATTTCGTTCGAGCGGAAGACTTCGCTCGATCCGCCGATCGTATCGTCCTTGGGATGGTTCAGGTCGTAGATGTAGTCAATGTCCGCCCGAATCTCCGGGGTAAAGAATTTCGAATCAAAGGCCGGCGTCTTGGTGCGTGCATTCCCATTCAGCCAGGTCCAATCTGCGAATGCGAATGGCTCAGCCTTGGCCGGCTTGGCCTCAGTCGCAACCGATTCCGACACCGTCTGCTCCGCCTCAGCCGGCGCGGGCGCACCAGAAGCGCTCGGTGGCGTGGACACCGGAGCTGTCGCCTTCGCGCTATTGACCGCCGTCGACGGCTGTCCTTCAGCCTCGTGCTGCTTGAGTTGCGACTCCAATTGCTCGATCCGCTTCTTCATGGCCTCCAGTTCATCCATTACGGCCTGCGGAATTTGTGAATTGTTACTGGAAACCTGAGTGGAAGTTTGGCGATTCGCAGCATTGCTGGATTGCTGCGCTTTTGCGGTGGACATCAAGGCGAATGCTACGAGCGCAATCAGCGCACTCCGCCTGCCGCCTGCCATCGGAAATTTTCTCTCTCGAGTCTCTGGATGAATCACAATGAGTTCTCCACGCCGTTTTGGCACATGAATTTTCGCAAAGTAAACTTTTGTGGGCTTGGCTCGCGGATTTACCAGGTCCTTCGCCATCATGACCAGACAACGGAGCAGAAAGATCACGCCGCCGCCACACACGATCGCAAGCACCAGTCTCATTCCGACCGCCCGTACACACCTGCATTTTTCTGAATTGAAGCCATTCAAATCCCTGCACCATAAAGTTGGGGTAAATAATCTATAAAGATTTCGTAAGGAGACGCAGGACGATTACGGTTCGGTCGTCATGTCCGGCGACCGACGCCCCGTCATCGATAAGCTGTGCGAAAGATCAACATCCCCAGTCGGCTTCGCCCGGAGTGGCGAAGTACTTGCGGCCGGGATGTTGATCGGTCGCCGCCAGCTCCAGCAGCGCGAGCCGCGCCGCCGCAACCATCAACTTGCGTTCATTCTGCGGAGTGCGGTCCCACGACAAGGACGCATCTTCAGCCGCCAAGCCGTGAAAATCCTCCGCCAGCGCTTCCTTATAGTGGTGAAACAGTTTCGCAAGTTCTACCGCTGAAACTTCCTGGATCGACATATCCCCTGACCTTTCCGTGGTGCAAGCGGGCCGGCCGAATCCCTTCTCCGTTGCCGTTCCACACTCTGTTCATTGGATATCAGGAGGCGTAAGGAATGAATAAAGCTTGCATAGAATCTTCGTAAAGCAGATTTAAGCTGAAAACGGGGGGCTTAAGGCCGGCGAACCAGACCGCAGAATCGCCGTGTACGCTCAGAACTCCAACCGCGCCTGAAAGGCGATCATGCGTGGACTGCTATCGCCGCCCAAACCGACACCCAGCAAACCAGTCGGCGGAGACGTGGTTGACGTGAGTGCGCCGAATCCAGTCTGGGTGGAAGGACTCCCTGGAATGCCCGGCCTGCACCATTGTGGGAAGCGCAAAATTCGAATGATTGAAAACGTTAAAAAACTGAGCCTCAAATCGCAGCTTGATGTGCTCGCTCAATGGAAACCACTTTGTAAGGTAGAAGTCGCTCCAGAAGAAATCGGGACCACGCAACGCATTGCGGCCGAGGCTTCCGAATTGGCAATTCTGCGGGCTGTCGCCGCCATAGCACTGCCCAGTGCTCGGATCGACCGCTGATACAAATGCGTCCGGATTAAGCCACTGGATGGTTCCCGCCGGAGTTACACCGGGAATCGGATGATGCTCGTATAGCGGAACGCCGGGAACGATACTGGCGAACTGCGGCCCACTTCCCTGCACAATGCCGTTCCCGTTTGCTGAATAAGGCGTACTCAGCACCGAGAATGGAACTCCGCTGTGCCAGAACGCCGTTCCAGAAATCTGCCAGCCGTTGAGCGCGTAGCCCAGCGAACTGACTGCGCACTTTGACTGGCAGTTGATAGACATACTGAGCATTGAGATTATGCCGGATGTCGTAGTCACAGGGGCCATAATCGCGGGCCAGGTCTCCAGGCAGAGGCGAGAGAATCCCTCCCGCGGAAAACGGAAGGAACCCACCGTTCGACACCGCATCCATGCAACGGCTCCAGGTGTAGTTGACCTGCCCTTGCAGACCATGTCCGAGGCGCTTCATCGCAGTCAGTTGAAGGCCGTTATAGTGGCTGTTCGCGCCGGTGGAGAACTGCGTCACCGCGCCGAATCGCGGATCGGTCGGCTGCATATAGGGGAACGGGGCAAAACAGCCCTGGCACACGGTTTGGTAGCCGTTGACTTGGGTTGAGTACGGCTGATTCACGGCCCGCGTGCCTACGTACTGCGCCTGCACACTAGCCGTCGTTCCAAATTGATGTTCGATTCCCAGGCTCCACTCCATGAAGTAGGGTGCGTGGAGTTTTCCGTCCGGGACGGCCGTTATCGCAACTGGAGGGAGACAATTTGCGGAATTCGCCAGTGGAGATGCGCAGGAAAGCTGGCCCTGGGAAAATCCCGAGGCAAACCTCTGGTTCGCGGCAACGGTGGCATCGACTGCGCTGCCGGTCACCCCCGGCGCGATTGCCGTTCCCCCAACAGTGCCAAGCAGACCTCCCTGAAACGTCTTGTCGTAGGGAGGATTCGCGCCGATCAGGTCGGCAACGCTACCCGGCAGGATATCGCTGAAAATTCCGAAGCCGCTGCGCAGCACGGATTTTGGCTCGAACTGCCACGCAATCGCCGTTCTCGGCTGGAGAATGGCCAGAGGCGTGGACGAAAACAGATTGCCGAGATGAGTCTGAATGGCCTCGTTCAACGGTTGATTGACATCATGCGAGATAGAACCGAAAGAACCGCGAAGACGGGCGACTTGATCATGGGGATTCAGCGGATTGGAGTTGTAGGTGTCGCGCAGACCGAACGTCCAGGTCAGGGTGCGAGTCACTTTCCAGGTATCCTGCGCGTAGACATCGAGATTGAGAAAGTTGAAAGGTTCGTTTGCGTTCGAAGGGAATGTCTCCGACGCGGTGTTTGCTACTCCGTATATGAATTGCTGCAAATTCGCATAGGTTACCGTGGGAACTGTACCTTCTCCGAAGTCATAGTCGTTCAGCCGGAAAATTCGGGTATTGGTTCCGAACCGCAGTTCGTGAGCACGATGGCTCCAGGCGAGGTTGTCGTTGATAAAAAAGCGGGAGGCGCGTCGCCCTTGAACCCATGTGTTGTCAAGCCCTCCCATGGGCGTGAAGGCATTGGCGCCGGCGCCCTGCAACACAATCGGAAACGCCGACAAGGTCTTCTGCAAGGTTGCTCGGCCCGAACAGACTCTCGTACCAGGAGAACGCCGGATTGAAGTAGTTCACGAGGTTCTGCGAGAAGACGTGCGTGTATCCCGCGGCGAACGAGTAGAGAGGCTGAGGCGAGACCGCGTCAAACAAAGAGTTGATGGGGTCAGTGTAGGCAGCTTGCACACCCGTGTCGGCCTGGAAACGAAACCAACTCGTATCTTTCGGACTCATGTTGTAGTCGACGCGTACCGTCTGCACCTGTTCGTGGTCGTCGCTGGAATGCGAGACGCTTTGCCGGTTCGCGCAGCCATCCTCGGCGGCACCAAGCGGGCATCCGAGTATCGCGGTCGGTGCGCCGCTGGTGTTTCCATAGAGCGAAAACATTCGCCGATAGAACGGGACCGACGCAGGGGGAAGTTGCTGCAGCACGTATTGTTGGAATGCCGCAGTTGGAACAATCGTGGGCGTGACGATGGGCAGTGCGATCCGTACCCATTCGCTGTCGAAGAAGAAAAAAAGCTTGTCGTGCGCGATCGGTCCACCCAGGCTTCCTCCAAAGTGATTCACGGTTGATCTGGGCTTGTGGTTTCCCGGAGTCGCATTGGTGAAATAGTCCGCCGCATTCAGCAGCGAACCATTCCACAGCTCGTAGAGATTCCCGTGAAACTGATTCGTGCCAGACTTGGTGACATAGTCGACTTGGGATGCACCATACCGACCTTGATCTACAGAATAGGAAAGTGTGTTGACGGTCACCTCCGAAATCGAATTCAATCCCAGCACGAGATTGGTCGAGAGCCCGCTGTTGAGATTGGTGAGCGGGTCGTTCGTTTCTAGCCCGTCCACGATGTATCCATTGGAGAGAGCGGGGAGTCCGTTGAACTCCACGTTGCCGTACCCGTTGCTGCCGCCGACAAAATCGTTACTGCTCCCCGCCGTATTGATCAGAGCCCCGGGTGCAAATTGCAGAGGGTAGGTCAGATCACCTCCCGGGTTCGGCAAGTCCTCCAGTGCGCGAGCAGTCAGGGTCGTGGATGTGTTGGCGTTCTCCGGATTGATGATCGGGGCTTCGCTGCTTACCTCAACCGCCTCATTGGACCGCGCCACCTTGAGCGTGAAATCCACAGTTTGCTTCTGCCCCAGGCCCGAAACGACATTGTCATTTTGTCCCGGATCGAATCCCTGTGCTTCCGCCCTAACCGAGTAAGTGCCCGGTTTTAGTTGCGGAAAGTTGAACCGGCCGGTGTCATCGGTCCGGGCACTGCGCCTGAGTCCCGTCTCGCGATTCGTAATCGTCACAGTCACATCCGGCACAACTGCGTCGGTTGTGTCTCGCACTTGGCCGACGATGGCACTGGTGGTTTCCCCTTGTGCGAGCGCTCTCGCCGGAAGAAGACACGCCACCGTCAAAACAAGAAAAGCAAAGTTAGCTGCCCGCGCCATGAATGCCCCCACTTCTCTGAAATGGCACAATGCCACTGTCCTGATCTATTAACCAGAGGTTATTTCATATAGTTAACCACAGTTAATTTAAAGAGTGCAAGAAGGCAAGGGAACGGTCTAACAACCTCGGGCAAACCGGAGGTCAAATGTCGTGATCGGGATTTACACTCAGAACGTGAGCTATACCAATATTGATGCAACGTATTTCACCAGGCCCTTTTAACCCGCAGGCGCTACACGCCTGGTTCGAACCTGTATCCGACCCAAGGCTCAGTAATGATGTAGCGCGGAGACGACGTTCTCGGGCTCCAACTTTTTTCGCAACTGACCTACAAACACTCGCAGATATTCCACCTGCTCCGTGCTTTGCCCGCCCCAAATGGCGGCAAGTAGATTGCGGTGCGTGATGACCTTGCCGGGATGCCGGGCCAGATACACCAGCAGATCGAACTCTTTGGGCGTTAAGTGGACTTCCCTTCCTTGCACGATAGCTTTGTGCGCGCCCAAATCGATATGGAAATCGCCAGTGTGAATCAACGGCTCTCCTATACCATCCGATGCCGGCGCACGTCGCAGATTGGCCCGCACTCGCGCCAGCAATTCCTCAATGCCGAACGGCTTCGTGACATAGTCGTCTGCTCCCGCATCCAGCGCCTGCACCTTGGTCTTCTCCTCGCCGCGCACGGAGAGCACGATGATCGGAATCTGGGTCGTCAAACGCAGCTTGCGGCAAAGCTCCAGCCCATCCATGTTGGGCATGCAGAGATCGGTGATCACGAGCTCTGGCGACCAGTCCTTCATGATCTCCAGCGCAGTCTCGCCGTCATTGGCGACCCGAAGGTCATAGCCTTGGCTGGATAAACTGGTCCGCAGCACTCGCGTGATTTGCGATTCGTCATCCACTACAAGTATCCGATGTCGGTCATTCATAGAGATCACGAAGGCTCTTGCGTGACAATGTGCACGTCTACCGGCGGTGCATCGCGCAAGAATTTATGGATCGCCGAGAGGTATAAGTAGCGCTTCCACCCAGAGGTCGCCGACCGGCCAAAGACAATTTGAGTGATGTGCTTCTCGCGAACGTAATCGGCAACGACTTCGGCGACGCTTTTGCCCTCTAATTTTGCAATCTCGGCGCCCACATTCTCCGCAAATTGAACATTGGCTGCCAACGTTTTCTGGTTTTTCTCGCTGGCATCCTGGCCGGTATCGACATAAACGACGTACAGTTCGCCATCCAGCGCTTGCGCCATGCGCGCGCCCCGTGCAATCAGGTACTGGGCCGCGGGATTCGAGCTGATGCAAACTCCAATGCGCTCGCGCACCGCCACCGATCCGCTGTTTTCATCCTTCTCCCGATACGACTCCAGGCTGCGATCGACCGCGTGTGCCACCTGTCGCAAGGCAAGCTCGCGCAATGCAATTAGATTCCCCGGACGAAAGAAATTTCCCAGCGCCCGCCCCACCCGATCCATGGGATAGATGTCTCCCCGCCGCATGCGACTTTGCAGCGCTTCCGGAGTCAGGTCAGACATCACGACTTCGTTCACCCGCTTGAGCACCCAATCCGGTACTGTTTCGCGGACGGTAATTCCGGTAATGCTCTGCACGGTAGGAGTGATACTCTCCAGGTGCTGGATGTTCATCGTCGACAGCACGTCGATTCCCGCGTCCAGCAACTCCAAGACATCCTGATAGCGCTTTGCGTGCTTGCTGCCCTCAACATTGGTGTGGGCAAGTTCATCGACCAGCGCGACCCTGGGATTGCGCGCCAGAATGGCGTCGACGTCCATCTCCTCGAATAGAGTCCCTTTGTACTCAAGTTTCTTGCGTGGTACGGTCTCAAGTTGTGCGGCCAGTTCAGCGGTCGCCTTACGTCCATGCGACTCGATCACCGCAATCACCACGTCTTCGCCGCGGGCGTGTCGCCGTATCGCCTCGCTCAACATACTGTAAGTCTTGCCCACACCCGGGGCATAACCCAGAAAGAGTTTGAACACTCCACCTTTCTTGGTGGGTGACGTCTCCTCCAACCACTGTTCGGGACTTTTTGGCATCGCGGCTATTGTCGTCGAGTGGGCCGAAAATGTCGATGTCAGTTACAATCGGCGCGTGAAGAATCCGTTGGTCAAATTAGGATTACGCTGCACCGCAACTGCGGTCGCAGTGTCCCTGACCGTTCTACTGTACCGCTTCGTAATCCACGCCAATCCTACAACGGTGGCGCTCACCTTCTTGCTATGGGTGCTGGTAGTTTCGGCCAACTGGGGACTGCGGCCGGCGGTCTTTATGGCCGTTCTCGCCACGCTGGGCTTCAACTATTATTTTCTCCCACCCATCGGGACCTTCACCATTTCCGATCCCCAGAACTGGGTGGCATTAGTCGCATTTTTGGTCACCGCCGTCATCGCCAGCGAACTCGCTGAACGCGCCCGTCGCGAGGCCCTGAGCGCCCACGCTCGTCGGGCCGAGACCGAACGCCTGTATCGCTTCAGCCAGCAACTTCTATCCAATGACAACGTAGCCGAACTTCTCAATGCCATTCCACGTTACATCGTCGACTGCTTCGGCATAGAAGCCGCGGCCATCGCGCTGCCTAACCGTCCCGACATCTACCGCTCCAATACTTCGCGCGACGTTCTTGACATGCAAGATCTGCAAATGGTCTGCATGCGCGGTGAACCGAAAATCGATCTCGAAGGCCGTGCCGCCTTCGTCCCGCTTCGCATGGGCTTGCGCGTTGTCGGCAGCATGGGCTTATCGGGGCCACCACTTTCCCGCGAAACCATGGAGGCCATGGGCAGCCTGATTGCCATTTCCATCGAGCGCGCGGGCGCGGTTGAAAAACTGGCGCGCGCCGAAGCCTCCCGCGAAAGCGAACAATTACGGTCGGCCCTGCTCGATTCCGTGACCCACGAGTTTCGCACTCCGCTCACCGCCATTAAAGCTTCTGCGTCATCTCTACTCACCAGTTCCGGCCTCACCGAGGGCGCAAGAACTGAGCTCCTCACCGTGATCAACGAGGAAAGCGATCGCTTGAACAGGCTGGTCGGCGAAGCCGCGGAAATGGCCCAACTCGACGCCGGCAGATTTGAATTGCACGTTGGCACCCATCGCATTGCGGATGCAATCAATGACGCCATCGAACGCGCCAAATCCTCGCTGGGAAAACATAAAGTGGAATTATCGCTTCCTCAAGAGCTGCCTGACGTTCCCATGGATCTCGGCCGCATCTCCGAAGTGGTCTTGCAGTTACTCGAAAATGCAGCGAAATATTCCCCCGACGACTCTTCGATTTACATCACCGCCGAGGTCCGCAACCGCATGCTCATGACCAGCGTGGCCGATCGCGGACCGGGAATCGACGATTTCGAACAAGGCTTGATTTTTGAGAAGTTCTACCGCGGACGCAATCAACGTCTGCAAGTGCAGGGCACTGGCATGGGGCTGGCAATCGCCAAAGCCATTGTCGAGGCCCACGGCGGCGAGATCGGCGTCACCAGCCAGCCCGGACACGGATCGGTTTTTTATTTCACCCTGCCGGTTGCATAGCCGGTACTCATCCGGCTCCGTTTTTCCCGAAGTGTGGCACACTCTAAGTTGAGGCTTAATGAACGTTATTGAGTTCACCGCTCTGGTGGCTTTGGGATCGTTCGGCGCAGGACTGCTGGGGTCGCTGACCGGCCTCGGCGGAGGCGTCGTCCTCGTGCCGCTGCTGACCCTGT
Organism: Terriglobales bacterium; assembly: GCA_963700175.1. Taxonomy (GTDB): domain Bacteria; phylum Acidobacteriota; class Terriglobia; order Terriglobales; family Acidobacteriaceae; genus DASVWZ01. Next base: position 228,743 of record CAVOWN010000014.1, on the reverse strand, counting down.
TCTTTAAAGTCGACATCCGTTACGCCATCGGCGCGTCGCTGGTCTCGGTGATCGCAACCTCCTCCGGCGCAGCCGCCGCCTACGTCAAAGAAGGCTTCTCCAACATTCGCATCGGAATGTTTCTGGAGATTGCGACCACGCTGGGCGCTCTATGCGGAGCATTTCTAGCGGCGTTTGTCCCCACCAAAGCTCTCGCCATAGTGTTCGGTGTGATGTTGCTCTACTCCGCATATCTGTCGCGCAAGCCGCGCAAACGCGCCGAGCGTAACTCTCCGCCTGATCCGCTCGCGACCCGTCTGCGTATGAACGGCAGCTTCCCCTCCGAAGAGGGCGGCATGCGCAGCTACAACGTGCAGCACGTGCCTACGGGATTCGGCCTGATGTTCGGTGCCGGAGCATTGTCGGGCTTATTGGGCATCGGATCGGGCGCGGTAAAAGTCCTCGCCATGGACCAGGCGATGCGAATTCCCTTCAAGGTTTCAACCACCACCAGCAACTTCATGATCGGCGTCACCGCCGCTGCCAGCGCCGGCATTTACCTGAACCGCGGATACATCGACCCCGGCCTCTCCATGCCAGTCATGCTTGGCGTGCTGGCCGGATCGCTTCTCGGCGTGCGCATCCTGATGAAGGCGGAAACCAGGATTCTCCGCATCGTCTTCAGCGTCGTGATTGCGTTCCTTGGCTTGCAAATGATCTACAACGGCTTCATGGGGAAGATCTGACATGGCGAAGTTCGGGGCGTGGAAAGACCAAGAAATCGAGGAGATCGTAGGAAACCTCCTGATCACGGGCGTACTGCTCTCCGCACTCGTGGTCCTGATCGGAGCTTCCATCTACCTCTTCCGCCATGGACGCGAGCCAGTCGCCTACAACGTCTTCCGCGGCGAACCCGCGGAGTACAGGAACATTCCCGGAATTTGGCGAGACGTTGTCACTCTTCGCGGACGCGGCTTCATTCAACTCGGCCTCGTGTTATTAATCGCCACGCCAGTCGCGCGAGTCGCATTTTCCGTCTGGGGCTTCGCCGCCGAAAAAGATAAAATGTACGTCGGCTTCACGCTGCTCGTCCTGGCCATCCTGCTCTATTCCTTGCTAGGCTCCGGCTCCGCATTCTAGAGATTCGACCACGATGTAGGCGCGGGCGTCCTCGCCCGTGCCAAGCCCGTCAAACCGAGCGAAACTCAGGCCCGCCGCTGCTGTCTTAAATATGCATTGTCATTCCGAGCGGTTCGCAGCCAAGCGAAGCGCGGCGAGAACCTGCGAGGAATCCGATGTCGCTAGTACCGAAATAGCCACACAGCCAATCAGAAAAAATATCCAGCTTTGAAAGGGCGAGGCTTCAGCCCCGCCGACCCTCCACAAACACATTGTCATTCCGAGCGGTTCGCAGCCGCGTGAAGCGCGGCGAGAGCCTGCGAGGAATCTGCTGCCGCTAGTCCGCCCTGAAATATCGCGAACAAGCGACGCATCGATGAGGCCAATTGTGTTTTGTTGTCCCTCGACGGACGATTTGTCCAATGGTTGGACAGACCCATCCCATAAAATCATCAACTTAACTTTTTGCAATTTTTTTTCTTGACACGAATCCATCTCGCGAGTAATTTGCAAACTCGCATTGAGATGTGGCTAGTCGAGGGGGCTCTGTTTAGCGCTTCTCACTGCGTTCTCTTTCCCCAGGAAAATTTAACCGTCCGAGCAGTCAAAGGTCGGCGTGTGCGTCGCGACGGACGGATAAATTCATCTCCGCCGCCAAACCAGTGGCACGATAGCGATGCCGCCGGAGCGGAGATCTGGCTGTTACAGGAATAATATTCGGCTGCGAACTCACGGACGGTCGATATCTAGAAAGAGATTCGTCATGGCTCTGCAGCGCTCGTATTGCTCGGTCATCGTTGCGCTATTGTGTCGCAATCAGACTGTCGCAAGATATCCGTCCTCAGAACTATATCGCCACCCATACTGAAGAGCCAAGTCCAGCCGCCGATGAGCTCTCCAAGTATTAAAGCTTAACGTGACGTCACAAGGCAGATCGGACAGTTGGCCAAGACGAACCGCCGAACCAGATTCTACGGACTTCATGGCCGTAATAGATCAATGCTTACTCGGGCTGTTCTCAGGATCTTGTTACCGGCAAAGGCGCTTAGTGCTTGACCGGACGATGCTGAATACTGAGGCTCACTGGCTTAGCTGCGACACAGGCACGTCGCTCCGATCAAGACGCGATCCTAACGCACTTGCCACGGGACCACCGGAGTTAATTCTCGACTGACCAAGAATTTCTTCGACCGACAGCACATGGTCGTTCAGCCATCGCGCAGGGCCGAGCAACGCGTTGCCCGTGGCATGCCAGGGCCAAGTACCGAAACGAGGACGCCAGTTGCGTGCGGCACGTGATGGCTATTCGTCGGCTGCGCAACCGGCAGGTCGACAGATCATCTTCGAGCCGTACGGCGCTGGGACTGGGCTGGCGTGACCATTTTAAGAAGGCCGATCAAGGGCCAGACGATCGCGTCAGCGGCTCGGGATCGGAGCCGGACACTGAAGCCATCCCAGCCGCTTCAGGAAACTCGGCAGCGAGTCCGTCGACGGACACTGCCACTCACAAATGGGTCCAGCCGGCGACGATCTCGGCAATCATTCGATATCGAAGACTCAGGACAAGGGAACCGCTAGCTGGTTATACTTTCGTTGACCGTCATTGACTGAGATAGGCGGTCGGCAGTCGCAAAGTTAACCTGTCCAGCATCACTCTTTGCACGAAGCCATGCATAAAGGATGGTGACTTCTGCAATCTGATTGCGGACACGCATGCCCAGCCCTTACGACCCTGCCGGCGCGTGCAGCACTCTGAACGTATTCCCTCCGTTCGACCACACCAGCACCAGCGCATCCTGACCTTTCTCTACTTTAGAAAGCGCCTGTTGCACATCCGACGCGCTTTGCACGTCGTGACGGTTGACCTGCTCGATCACATCGCCGCGCTGTAGACCAGCATCTTCAGCGGAGCTGCCGGGCGCGACCTGCTCGACCACCGCTCCGTGAATTTCTTTTGGAGCTTGCAGTTGCTCGCGCACGTCGGGAGTGATGTCAGCCAAGCCGAGTCCCCAGCGCATTTTGCCGTGGCCTTCCGCATTGGCTTCCTTGGTTTCGTCGTCCTTCGCACTCATGTCCTGCAAAGTGACGGGAAAGTTCATCGCCTTTCCATCGCGCAGAACGCTCAGCTTGATTTCGGTCCCCGGACGCTTCTGTCCGACCTGCACCTGCAACTGTCCAGCGTCGGTGATCTTGTGGCCATCGAGTTCGGTGATCACGTCGCCGACCTTCAATCCCGCTTTCGCGGCTGGCGAATCGCTCTCCACTTGCGTGACCAACGCACCGTTGGCGTCATGGACCTCGAAAAACTTTGAGTTTTCCGGAGTCACATCGCTGATGCCGATGCCCATGTATCCGTGTTCCACTTTGCCGTACTTAATCAGGCTATCGACCGTAGGACGAATGATCTGCGTCGGAATGGCGAAGCCCATCCCGGAAAATGTTCCGGACGGCGAGACCAGAAAAGTATTGATGCCGACGACTTCACCGCGAGCGTCGACCAGCGGCCCGCCGGAGTTGCCGGGATTAATCGCCGCGTCCGTCTGAATATACTGGCCGGGCTTACGCGGATTATCGCCGAATGGCGCCGGACGGTTCAGCGCGCTCACGATCCCGCGCGTCACCGTGAAGCGAAAGCCGTAGGGATTGCCAAACGCCAGGACCAATTGCCCCGGCTCGAGCGTCGTCGAATCACCCATCGGCACGCTGGGGAAGTTGCTGCCTTCGATTTTGATCACCGCAATGTCGGTCAGCGGATCGGCGCCGATCAGCTTGGCGTTCAGAATTCTGCGGTCACTCATGGTTACCCGCATTTCGACCGCTCCGTCGATTACGTGGTTGTTGGTCACAATGTAACCATCGGGAGAAATAATTACTCCGCTGCCGATTCCGTGTTCCATGCGCGGTTGCTGCGGCATCATTCGTTGTCCGAATTGCTGCCCGAAGAATCGTTGCATGTCTTCCGGCATTTCCCCGTCGTCGGAGTCAGCCTTGTGTTTTGAAGTCACGGCAACGTTCACGATGGCGGGAGTCACCCGCGCCGCAAGGGCTTCCATCGCTTTATCGAGCGATAGCAAAGGGTTGACAGTATTGTCATCCAGGGCGGCGGCAGCTGGCGTGATTGCCGCCGCGCTCGCTGCGGTCGGCCGGAAGGATTCGTAGGCGATCAACGATCCTAAGGTTGCGATGGCCAGAACCGATACCGAGAGCCATCGGCGCAATGTATTTTTTTGTTCAGTTGATACTTTCATGGTGCTCGCTTCTCCTGTAACTAATTATTTAGTTTGTTGTAATGCAAATCCGCGGTTCGTTTTTCAAGTGTTCCTTAAATCGATTTCGCGGGGGTTGTCTTGCTCGGATCCAACGGAATCATGCGTGGCGCATTGACTTGCCAAACACAGATAGTCCAAAACGTTCTGCTGAAATCGCCGTACTGCTCGGTGTGCATGACTACAAAAACCGCATTCACGGGCATCGGCATCATGGCAGGCGCATTCACCTGCTGAACCAGCCGTCCCATCGCTCGGTCGTCGGGACGCATGGCGGAAAGAACGACGTCTCCGTGAGACGCGACCTGTTTTTGCTGCACGGGAATCTGCCTCGCTGGCCCATGAACGAAATTTAACCTTCTTACCATCGGTTCAGCCTTCATAGAAGATTGAACTTTGAACGAGGTTGGAATCAACGATGCGGCTGAAATAAATGGGGCCGCTTCGGACTTAGCCGACGCTACTGCTTGTGCCTGGAAAACCACCAATGGCGGGGCTTGCGAAACCATCAATAGGCCAGCCAGTGAAGTCGCCGCCAGAAGGTAAGCCGCTGGCTTTCCCATTTTGGGAAGGTCATTGCGATCGCCGCTCAAAATCTGCTTCACGCGCAGCGTCGTCTGCCGCAGCCGGCCCACCGCCGCTTGTGCCAACGCCAGTCCGCGACCTAGCAATCCCTTTTCGGCGACGGTCACCAGGCACGCCGCGTAAGCCTGAGGATTTTCCGTTCGCGCCAGCACCGCGTCATCGCAGGCCATCTCACGCTCCAACGCGAGTTTGTCTTCAATCCACCACACCGCCGGATGGAAGAACAGGAGGGATCCCAGCAACTTCTGCGCCAAATTCGTCCAGTCGTCGCGCCGCCGCAAGTGCTCGAACTCATGAATTAGTACCGCATCCAGTTCTGCGCTGGAGAGTTCGCCGATCGCCCAGGCAGGAATCAGAATAAGCGGTTTAAAAAAGCCAATTGCGGTAGGGACGCGAATCTCGCTGGAAACACAAATTTTCGCCGATCGCCCACGTGTCTGCTTTCGCAGAACCTCCAGCACGTCGGGAGACAGCACTTCTACGCCGAGCGGCTTGCAACTCCGCCTTAATCTCAAGAGCTGCCAAAATCCGATGGCTACTCTCAGGAATGCCAGGCTGGCGCCCACTGCCCATAAATAGAAGATATCGCGGGCCCATGAACTCGGCAAAGTCAGGGCTGTTGCCGGCTTGGCAGCAGTAGAATGAGCACCATTCGAGAAAAACGCGCCCAAGCATGTGGTGGCGGCAATCAGAAATAGAGATGAAAACCAGATAGCAAAGCGGGCTTTTGAGTCACGCCCGCCCCGCAACTTCAGAAACACCCAGGCAAGGAACGCGATGACAGAGCCTTCCACCAGCGAGGCGATGAGTCCGGTGGCCGACAGGCGTGCAACTAAGTCCAATCCAGGCAATGTCATTGCCCCCGTCCTCCGGCCGAGGCCAACAATTCGCGCAAACGGCGAATTTCGTCCTCCTCAAGACCGCGGTCTTCCAGAATGTTCAATACCAATAAATCCTTTGAATTCTTGAAGAAACGGCTCACGAGGTGGCCGATTTCGGTCCGGGTGGCCTCTTGCCGTTCCACTAGCGGAACATAAATGTGCGCCCGACCGTCTTTAGAATGTTCAAGATAGCCTTTCCGCTCCAAAACCCGGATGGTCGTCAGCACGGAGTTGTAAGCCAGGCTTGGCTTATCCGTCAGGGCCTCTAGAACCTGCTGTACAGTGCACGGCCCCCTCTGCCAGAGCACATCCATCAAGCGCAATTCCGCCTCGGTTAGAGTCGCGGACCTTCTGGGTGGCACGGGCTATTCTCCTTAACTTGCTTATTAGACGCAAAAGAGTGGCGAACGTCAACTAATTATTTAGTTGCGACGAGCCCAGACTAAGGTTGTACTGGAAGGCAAAAATGAGAAATGCAGGCCGGCGTCCTAAAAGTCCTCGTCTGAGGCCAACGGTTTCTTACACATGGTTAGTGGGCAAACGCCTCTTGACCGCGGTGATAGGCATGGATTGCCACGTATGCGTTAGCGGCCGCTAACAGTACGGGTGGCATGTACCACCAGGACCGATGCCTCTCCTTCTCATGATAGGTCAGGTACATCACACCCACCTCGGCGGGTAAAGCGATGCCGTACATGGCGAAACGACTTCTGATTGACGAAGGTACGTAGCTGCAAGTCTCATTTTTCTGGCAGCGCTGAGTCAGTTCGATATTGGCGACGGTCGCTCCAAACATCGCTGTATTAACTCCCCAGAATTTCTTGTCGGCGGTGCGGCCTTCCATTCCGAAAGGTCCACCCAAAGCTGCGGGGGGCGCACCCTGGGAGTGTTTCTTGGAGTAGGAAGGCGCAACCAGAGACTGGCCATCTGTGGTCGCGGCGGTATCCGGTTGCTTGGCGCTGGGTGCGTCCGGAAGACTGGAATCGCTGGGCGCTGGAGTGAGCGTAGGCCCTCCGCTGAGACTGGCGGACAAAACTGGCTGAGCGTGACGATCCGCTGCCCCGGCCGATGCAGCGGTCTGCGCTGAGGACTGCGCCGACAACGACAGCGCAGAAAGTATTAGCAAACTCGATAACAAATAGAACTTATGGCGATTTCGCACCCCAATCCTCCATGGTGCTCGACCTTTATTTCGCAACGAAACAATCCTTACTATGGACAAATGAATCGCCCGTGACGAAATCGCTATGGCAGAGCTTCGAAGCAACCTACTGCACTTCAATCGCCGAGATTAAACTGCGCTAATCTTCCTGGCTAGTAGCTGAGGACCTAGCACTTCTGAACGCTCGCCGGCCGATCCTTTAATAGCGTCCTAACCTCTGAGGAATTGCCGAGTTAGACCGCATTCGCCGATAATGTGACCCTCGTCACGAGTTGCTGGTTCCGGGCTGAGAAGATCACGACCAATGAACCTTCTCACGTGCTCGATATCCGCTGCGCCGTATTCAGTTTTAAGACGATTCTCTCGCTTTGAGACGAACCCTATTGGGGTCTTTCCCAATTTGATTCAGGTAAGTCATTCATAACAATAGATGCCGGCAGGAGGACCAAAATGGCACGCGGGCTGCTTACAATAGCGCGTTCGCGAGTGTAAGCGACTACTTACATCTGGGAGAAACGAGCAAGACCCAGATCGGAACGAGTCGCAAAGAGTCGCGGAAATCGGGTATAGGTCCCCCTCTGTGATCGCAATCGAGCAGCGAGCGATCCAGGCCGTCCCGGCGATTGACGCCGCTGGGAAGTATTCGGCGTGAAATCTCTAAAATTCAACGATTCCAAAACCGCTGATCTAAGCGAGAGGGGCGAAGCCTTGCCGCAAGTCCAAGAAATACAGGGAGAAGTTGCTACTTCGGTCGTTTCAACGACCTTTTTGCCCGCGAAGCAGCGGCCCCATTGGTTCGCGGTCTGCACTGTGCCGCGGCATGAGAAGCGCGTCGCGCTGTTTCTGGCGCAACGTCAGGTAGAACACTTTCTTCCGCTGTATCAAGTCTCTCATCGCTGGAAAAACGGATGTACCGCTCAATTGGAACTTCCACTGTTTCCGGGATATCTCTTTGTGAGAATCGATCAGAAGCAGCGGATTCCAGTTTTGGGACTGCCGGGAGTGATTTCATTTGTAGGCACTCGCGGCGGGCCATCGGAACTGAATGAACCCGAAATCGAAACGCTTCGCAGCGGCCTGCACCTACAACGGGCAGAGCCTTACCCGCAACTGGCGATCGGCCAGCACGTCCACATTAAGAGGGGCCCGCTTTCCGGAATGGCTGGCGTCATGGTTCGCAATGCCGCGGGCTTGCGAGTTGTGCTGACGGTTGAATTGCTTCGTCAAAGTATCGCCGTCGAAGTCAATCTGCAAAACGTCGATCCCGTTGAACCCCGCTCGAATGCGCCGTATCCGTCCAAAGGAACCGTGTAGTCAATGCCAATCACGAAGCGCCAGGGAAAGAATTCAACCCAGGAACGGATCGTCGAAGCAGCCGCCAAACTTTTCTCGCGGCAGGGCTTTACCGGCACCAGTACCTCCGAAATTGCCCGGCTCGCGGGAGTCAGCGAGGTCACGGTGTTCCGTCACTTTCCGCGGAAGCGCGATCTTTTCTGGACGGCGACGGAGTCCCGCTTGCGCCGGCTGCGTATAAGCAAGGAATTGCGCACGCGGTTAGACAACGATGAGAGTCCGAGCACCATCCTGCCCGGCATTGTCAGCCTGCTGGTTGACACCTTTCAGCATCAGCCGGAGACGATTCGTCTTCTGTACGTAAGCCTGTTTGAACTGGAAGACGGCGCGGAACGAATCCTGCGCAGACACTTGAGCCAAGTCTTCGACCCGGTACAAAAATATCTCGCACGTTGCGTTGCGAAGGGTTCAATCCGCAACCTCGAACCGGGTGTCGCGGCCCTGGGACTGGCCGCTTCGGTCGCTGCCCATCAGAATCTACACCAGATGTTAAGCATTGACGAAGGTTCTTACACCAGCCCGGAAGCGGCAGTCGCCATCTATTCGAATTTTTGGATGAAAGCGCTGGTTCCGGAAGCTACAGCATGTGTCGCGGCCCTGCCGTGATGGTCACAAAAGCAGCGCCCCAAATGCAGCAAAATTCGCGGTCCAGGAACACCGAAGGAAGCTATGAACGACGATAACGCAATCGCGCTCCCCAAGACCATGCAGTTCGACAAAACGGCCTTTGCCGATGCCCATCGCATCGCCATTGACGCCCAGGACGAGCAGATCTCCCTCATGCAATTCTGGCGGGTCCTCCAGAAGCGACGCTGGCTGGTCTTGATTTGTCTGGCGAGCGTAACCCTGCTGGTCGCCGCCATTTCTTTCCTTCTGCCCAAGCGCTACGACGCTTCGGCCCGCATCCTTCTGGACCTGGAAGGAAACGACGGTCTGGGCCTGGAACAGGTAGTGATGCCAATCGGCCTGGACCTGAATACAAAACTCGAGACCCAGATCCGCATTGTGCAAAGCGACACCATTGCGAACAGCGTGATCAAGCAACTGGGGCTACAGAGCAACAAAAGCTTTGCCGGCACGGAAGCCTCAGCACCCGGGCGCGATTTCGACACTTTGGACATTCAAGAGCGCGCGCGACTGAACAAAGCGTTTCATAAGGCGCTAAATGTCCAACTCATCCCAAAAACGCAGATCGTGGAAGTACATTTCCGCAACCACGACCCCCAACTGGCAGCGCAAATCACCAATGCAGTGGCCGCAACTTATATCGAACATAATTTTCAAACCAAGTACAAAGCAACGCAACAAACCTCGGACTGGCTGACCAAACAGCTGGATGACTTGAAAAAGCACGCAGAATCGTCTCAAGAGTCCCTTACCGCGTATCAAAAGAAGACAGGAATTCTGGGCACCGATGAAACGCACAACATCATCATCGACAAACTGGAAGATCTGAACAAAGCTCTGTCGGCTGCTGAAGGCGACCGCATATTAAAAGAGGCGAAGTATCGCATTGCGATGACGGAAAATCCGGAATTGATCGCGAACATCGCTCCTGAGAGCGTTCTGGGCGCGTTATATAAAGAACGCGCCGAAGTCCGCTCCGAGTATGCGCAACTCTCCGCGAAGTACGGCACCGCCTATCCCCGGGTAGTTCAACTTCAGTCCCAACTCAACGAACTGGATACCAGCATCAACCAGGAAGTGGTAAAGGTGGGGCAAGGGGTCCGCGCTGAATATCGCGCGGCTTTGAAATCGGAACAAATGCTGCAATCCAGTTTCGATAGGCAGAAAGGCGAGGCCTACAAGCTCAACGAGGATGCGATTCAGTATGCCATCCTCCGCCGCGATGTCGAATCCAGCCGCGACCTCTACGATGGCCTGCTGAAGAAATTGAAGGAAGCGGGAGTTACGGCCGGACTGAAATCCAGCAATATCAATATCGTCGACCAAGCCAGCATTCCGGTAGAACCGATAGAGCCCAACATTCCTTTAAACATCAGCCTGGGACTGATGGGCGGTTTGCTGGGTGGAATTGCTACGGCGTTCATTGTGGAGAATGTCGACAACTCGATCCGCACGCCGCAAGACATTGAAACCTATTGCGGGCTGCCGTCGTTGGGCGTGATTCCCAGCGTGGCTTTGAACGGACGCAATACCAGCAGAGTTCTTGAGCAGCCGAATCCTTCGCGGTTCATATTGCCGGTGACCATGGAACAACGGAATTCCGGCATCGCGGAGGCGTTTCGCGCGCTCCGGACTTCTCTTCTTCTATCGTCTCCTGGCTCACCGCCGCAAGTGATCATGGTGACCAGTGCGATGATGCAGGAAGGCAAGAGTTTTACCGCGCTGAATTTGGCGGTGGTACTGGCCCAGACTGGGCAGAGCGTCTTGCTGGTGGACTCGGACATGCGTCGTCCGGCAGTGCATCGTTACCTTGGAGTTCCGATGAACCGGGGATTGAGCGCATGTCTGGCGGGCACCGAACAATCGGAAGATGTGGTGCTGAAGATCGACGAGATTCCTGGGCTGCATGTCGTTCCGGCAGGCCACATGCCGCCTTACCCGTCGGAAATGCTGGCCTCTGAGGCCATGCCACAACTGGTACAGCGCTGGCGCGGACAGTATCGTTACATCGTGATCGATACTCCTCCGGTTCTGGCGGTCACAGACGCAGTGGTCTGTGCGGGCATCGCGGATGTGGTGGTGCTGATCGCCCGTTCCGAGCAGACGGGCAGGCAATCGCTGGTTCGCACGCGAGATATTCTGCGAAAAGTACACGCCAATATCGCGGGCGTTGTGGTAAACGATCTCTCATTCAACTCGGTGGAGTACCGCCAGTACTACGGACACTACGGCTCCGAATACTCGTACTACTACCACGATAACGCCGCATTGCCCAGCAATGGTCACCACAATGGAAATGGAAACGGAAATGGCAACGGAAACGGCAATGGAAACGGTAAGGCACACCATGCATAAAGAACTGGCCAGCAAAAAACTGAAAAATGACATTCGGCATCTGGCAGGATTGCTCCTCATTCTGGGAGCGGCGTCCGCCACGGTTTTGGGGCAGCAGCGGACCTATTCCGGCCCGCAAAACATTCCACAAATGATGACCACCCCCACCAGTAGCGGCTTCGGAAGCGGGGCCGCCGGCCCGATTGGCGCCGGGGACCTGCTGGAAATGAGCGTCTTCGATACTCCGGAACTGAGCGGCAAGATGCGCGTCAGCAACACGGGAGATATTCTGGTGCCGCTGGTCGGCTCGCTGCATGTTGCAGGTATGAAGGCCGAAGAAGCACAAAACCTGATCCGGCAGAAATTCATCGACGGTGGATTTCTGAAGGATCCGCAGGTTTCAGTCTTCGTCGCCGAATACGCCACGCAGGGAGTGTCGGTGTCTGGGTGAAGTGAAGAATCCGGGAATCTATCCGGCGTTCGGTTCCCATCATCTTCTGGACTATATTTCGCAGGCCCAAGGTCTGACTCCGCTGGCAGGGACAGCGGTCACGATCACGCATGAAACACAAGGCGCGCCACAGCGGGTGAAACTGCAGGCGGGCGCAACTCCGAAACCGGAAAATAATCCCGTGATCCAGCCGGGCGACACGATCTATGTTGAGCGGACCGGCGTGGTTTACGTAGTGGGCGACGTTGCTCATCCCGGCGGTTTTCCCATGGACCACGATGACCAACTAACCATTCTTCAGGCCATCGCCTTGGCGCAAGGCACGAACTCTACCGCGGCAAGATCGTCGGCACGATTGATCCGCACCAGTGCCCAAGGCCGCCAGGAGATTCCGGTTAATTTGAAAAAGATCCTGACCTCGAAAGCGACAGATTTGGAACTGCAAGACAACGACATCCTGTTTGTGCCGAGCAGCACCGCCAAGTTGACACTGCGAGACTTCGAGAATGCACTGCCGGCAGCCTCAGCAGCCAGCATTTACCGAGTACCGTAGCCTCGACGGCTCCGCACAAATTCAAAGAGATCAAACGCAAGAAATCAAGGCATGTCATCCACCTCCCAAACTTTGTCCCGGCCAGTAAGTTTTGACCCTGCTGCCGCCACCGGTCGCCGGGTTGTGCCCCTGCGGATTGGCTTCAGTTGGTCGCTTGTGGGCTGGGTCGGATATGCAGCTTGTCAATGGCTGATGTTGTCGGTCATGGCTAAGTTGGGCAACCCGACAATCGTGGGCCGGTTCGCCTTCGCTCTTGCCATTTCGGCGCCGGTATTCATGCTGACCAACCTGCAACTCCGGGGAGTACAGAGCACCGACGCGCGAAACGAGTATTCGTTCCCCGATTACGTGACCCTGAGGGTGATGGGATCGGTGCTCGCGGTTGGCTTCATTCTTATCGCAGGCGCATTTTTGAAGCTTTCATGGACTGCTGGTCTGGTCGTGATTCTCGTAGCCATCTTCAAATCGCTGGAGTCGATTGGCGACGTGATCGCCGGGCTGATGCAGAAGTTTGAGATGCTGGACTCGGCCTCGATTGCCGTTTTACTGCGCGGTGGAATCGGGATCGGGTCGTTCGGCGTCGCATTTGCGATCTGGCGGAATCTGCCGTTGGCCTTGCTGGTGTGGATCTGCTCGGCGGGCATGGTGATCGCCGCCTATGATTTTTCGGTCGCGCGCAAACTGGCGCGTTCGGAAGGCGGAATCTGCCTTCGATTCCATTGGCCGACACTGCGGTCGCTCGCCATCACGAGCCTGCCGTTGGGCCTGGTGAGCGCCATCGCATCTTTTAATACGAATATCCCGCGCTACACCATCGAGCGGGTGCTTAGCGTAAGCGACCTCGGGATCTTTGCCTCAGTTGCTTATCCGGTGACAGCAGCCACAATTGTTGCGAATTCGTTGGGACAATCGGCGCTGGCACGGCTGTCACGGCTGTTTGTTGAGCATCGACTGAAGGAGTTCACCAAACTGGTCATTAAGCTGGTGGCATTTGGCGCCGGCATCGCGATCCTGGCGGTCACGGTTGTGTTGACATGCGGCAACCGGTTGCTCAGCGTCATCTATACGCCCGAGTATGCGAAGCAGGGGAACCTTTTTGCTCTTCTGGCGATTACGGCCGGTTTAAATGCGATTGCATGTTTTCTCAGCTACGCGCTCACCGCAGCCAGGCAATTTCGTGTGCAACTTCCCATCAGCTTGCTCTGCATGCTGTCCACTTTTGTGCTTTCCGTCGCGCTCGTTCCCCGCTTCAAGCTGGTTGGCGCGGCGTGTGCGCTGCTGATTTCAGCGCTGATTCTGATTGCGTGCGCCAGCACAATTCTGGGGCGCGTGCTTATCGAAACTGGGCGTTCGAACCGGAGGGGGGTCCAGCGAGCGATATGACAGAAGCATTGGAAACCCTGCGCGGACTTCTCGGTGATCTGCATTCCGCAGAGCAGCTGACGCTGCTCCTTATTGCTTTGATCCTGGGAGGCTTTTTTATTGCGTGGAATGCCAGTCCGCAGCGCGCGTTAACGGCGTGGCTCGTCACATTCTCTATTCAATTCAGCTTAGGATCGTTTCACCTGAGTCTTTCCGACGTTTTCCTTCTTCCGCTTGCTCTGGGAACATTTATTTACTGGATTGCGCGAAAAGACAGGAGTGTGGCAATACCGTCGACCGTGCTGGTCTTCGCATTTGTATTTCTGACCGCTGGTAACATCGTCACCGCGCTGACATTGGGAAGGCTTCCCCAGTGGACCTGGCTAAATAAGGACCTAGGGTTGATTGCGCTCATCATTCCCTTCTGGGCGATGCTGGTGCTGTGCCGGGACGAGGAGGACACGAAAAAACTGATTCAGACGTTCGTTTCCTCAGTCTCGGTGGTCAATGCGATTGGAGTGGCCCTTTACATTTCTTCGATGTTCACAAGTTTTGGCAGCATTGTGAATTACGGTGGAATGCGCTTCAAGGGTTTCATGCTTGACCCAAACGGATATGCAGGATTGGCAGGGAGCACGGCCATTCTGCAATTCGCGATTCTAAACCTGAACACCAAACGAGGGTCCAAGTCGCTACTGGGAATGTTGAACTGTTTCATGCTGGTAGCAGGCTGTTTACTTACACTCTCACGCGGTGGCGTGCTCTCACTGGTGGCGGGCGGGTTGGTGTTTTTCTACTTCTCCAAGGCACGCTCCAGCTACAGCATTGTGCTTGCGTTGGCGGCGATCGCCGTCTCGATATTTTGGCTCTCCTCGCACAGCGACTTTGCCGACTCGGTAGAGCAACGCGCCAACGATCGCGGAAATATCGAGTCACGTATCGACTACATGGAACAGGGTATGCGGATGTACTTGAGTTCACCGAGGACGCTCGTTACCGGTATCGGAATCGGGACCTTCGTGGAAGAGTCGCCAAAGTATTTTGGCGACAATCACCAGATCCACAACACCTACGTCTGGCTACTGGTCGAGGGTGGACCCGTTCTGTTTGTAGCGTATCTGCTGGTTCTTTTCCGTGCATTGCGTAACAACCTTTGGGTCTATAAGAGAGTGCCCTCTCTCCGATATGCCACCGCGGGATGCTTTTGCGCTTTGGTCACCACCATGTTCTGGAGCATGACGGTAGAAGGCATGTACCACCACCACTTTTGGATTCTGCTCGCTATTTCCGAGTTGATGTGGATACATTCGCGACGCGAGTATTTTGCGCAAAGGGTGCTTCGCAATACGCCGCAAGTTCTGCGCGGAGTTTACGCTCCAGCGCTGACATAGAATTTTCGACACTTTCGCCGTCAAGAACAATGACCAACCCCAGTTCGACAAATAATCGATTGCTGATAGCCGTCACCTCGCCCCTGGCGTGTACGTTTTATAAGGGCGTTATCGGACATCTGCAGCGCGCGGGCTTTGAGCCTACGATGATGTCGGGACCGGGCGAGGGCCTGACGACGTTAGCAGCCGATGAGAGAGTACCCTGTGTAGCAATTCCTATGGAGCGGGAGATTGCGCCTTTTGCAGACGCGATTTCACTGGTCAGGATTTATCGCGCTATTCGTAACATTCATCCTTACCTGGTGGATGCGAGCACCCCGAAGGCCGGCCTGCTTGTCAGCGTTGCAGCTTGGGCCGCCCGAGTTCCCTGTCGTGTCTATACGCTCCGGGGATTGCGACTGGAAACAACAACCGGCATCAAGCGGTCCGTCTTGTGGGCGGCAGAATGGATTTCCTGTGCTTGTTCGCACAAGGTAATTTGTGTGAGCCCCAGTTTGAGGGCGCGCGCGATCGAACTGGGATTCGTTTCTCCACGCAAAGCGACTGCACCGGGAAAAGGCAGCGGAATTGTCGATCCGAGACGGTTCTTCCCTCGCGATCGGCACTCGGCGGCGACGACCGAACTTCGTCAGTCGCTCGGCATTCCGGACACGGCGCCGGTCGTGGGATTTGTAGGCCGCTTCGTCCGGGACAAGGGCATTGGGGAGCTGGTGGAAGCCTTCCGAAATCTGCGCAGCACCTACCCTGACCTTCATCTTCTATTAGTCGGGGACTTTGAAGACGGCGACCCCGTGAATCCCGCCGTTCGCCGTTACATCGAGTCCGAACCCGCTATTATCCGCCCAGGCTTTGTCTTGGATTCTTCACCCTATTACGGCTTGATGGATGTTCTAGCCTTGCCAACCTATCGAGAAGGATTTCCGGGAGTTCCTCTGGAAGCGCAGGCCAGTGGCGTTCCTGTGGTTACGACCTCGGCAACGGGAGCGATCGATTCGGTGGTCGATCCAGTTACCGGACTCATCGTGCCCGCGGGAGATGCGAACGCTTTAACCAACGCGATTGGCAAACTGCTGGCGGATCCGGAAATGCGGAGCCGCATGGGCGAAGCGGGACGCTTACGCGTGGAACGTGAATTTCTTCCGCAGGTGATTTGGGACGCTAAGGTCGCTCTTTATCGCGACCTGATGGTGGAACGTCACCTCCTTTCTTCTCCTTCTGCGAGATGGGCCAAGCGTTGCTTCGATGTGACGCTATCGTTGTTGGGTCTGTTGTTCCTGTCCCCACTGCTGCTGGCGATTGCAGCCATGATCAGACTCTGCCTTGGCTCACCTGTTCTTTTTCGCCAGGAACGCGCGGGATTTCGGGGTATCCGATTTGAATGCCTGAAGTTTCGCACCATGACGGACGAACAGGACGCAAGCGGACAACTTTTGCCGGACGCAGACCGCCTGACCCGGCTTGGCCGTTTTCTGCGCGACACCAGTCTCGATGAACTTCCAGAGTTGATTAACGTCATCCGCGGAGAAATGAGTTTGGTCGGTCCGCGTCCTCTACTCGCACGGTATCTGGAGCGATATTCGCCCGAGCAGATGCGTCGCCACAATGTTCTTCCCGGCATCACGGGATGGGCGCAGATCAACGGCCGAAATGCGGCAAGCTGGGAGCAGAAATTCGCCTGCGACCTCTGGTATGTCGATCATCAAAGCTTGCGCCTCGATCTTAAGATTCTATTCCTGACAATCTGGAAGGCGATCCGCAGGGAGGGCATCTCACAACCTGGCCACACGACCATGCCGGAATTCATGGGAGCGCGATCCGAAATCGCGGGGAATTGGCAGAAATGAAACGCCAACGAATCGCCATTATCGGTGCGGGCGGCATGGCGCGCGAAGTCGAATCGGCCCTGCGCGCCATGAATCAGGTCGAGCCGCGCTTCGAATTTGCTGGATTTGTTGTCAGCGACCTGTCGAAACTTGGGCCAAGAGATAGCCGCGAACAGGTGGCCGGCGATGTGGACTGGCTGGCCGCGCATAAGAACTCTATCGATGGTCTGGCGATGGGCATTGGAAGTCCGGCAATCCGAGTGAAGATGTCCTCTGAATTGTCGTCTTTGCTGCCTGAGATGGAATGGCCGGCTCTGATGCACCCGTCTGCGGTGATCGACCTGGACTCCGCCCGGCTGGGAAGAGGAAGTTTCATCGGAGCGCGAGTGGTGGCTACAGTCAACGTAACATTAGAGGCATTTGCCCTGCTCAATTTCGGCTCAACATGTGGTCACGAGGCCTTGATCGGCCGTGGATCGGTGGTGAATCCCGGTGCCAACGTAAATGGTGGCGTAGTCATTGATGAGAGAACGTTGATAGGATCGGGCGCACAAATCCTCCAGTATCTCCGCGTGGGCGCGGGAGCGACTGTGGGAGCCGGAGCGGTGGTGACACGCGATGTGCCGGATGGTGCTACCGTGGTCGGCATTCCAGCGAAACAGCGCCCGGCGGTTCGCACTTCCACGACAATGCAGGAACAACAATATCAATTCTAAGTACTTTTGAGACGATCCCATGACGACAGCAGCGGTCCAAAGAAAACTCACGACTCCACCAACAATGCAGCCTTTGCCTTTTTCCCCGTGGCCGTATTTTGCCGTCGATGAAATTGAAGCCGTTGCTTCGGTTCTCAGTACTGGCAAGGTAAATTACTGGACCGGGCAGGAAGGACGTTCTGTTTGAACAAGAGTTCGCCAAGTTTGTGGACGCGAAGCATGCCATCTGCCTGGCCAATGGCACGGTGGCTTTGGAGTTGGCCCTGTACGCGTTGGGGATTGGAGTGGGCGATGAAGTGATCACCACTTCGCGAACTTTCATCGCATCCGCGAGTTGCGTCGTTGCTCGCGGCGCGCGCCCGGTTTTTGTCGATGTGGATGAAAATAGCCAGAACATCACGGCCGACACCATCCGCAAGGCGATTACTCCACGCAGCAAGGCAATCATCGCCGTCCACCTTGCCGGCTGGCCCTGCGATATGGATCCGATCCTGCAACTCGCCGAAGAACACGGTCTGAGCGTGGTCGAAGACTGCGCGCAGGCCCACGGCGCCACCTACAAAGGAAAACAAGTTGGATCGATCGGACACGTGGCCGCCTTCTCTTTTTGCCAGGACAAGATCCTGACCACGGGAGGCGAAGGCGGCATGGTAACAACCAATGACGAGGATTTATGGAACCGGGCATGGAGCTACAAAGACCACGGTAAGAGTTACGATGCCGTCTTTCGACGCCAACATCCCGCGGGCTTCCGCTGGCTCCATGAGTCCTTCGGAACAAATTGGCGGCTGACGGAAATGCAATCCGCGCTGGGGAGGGTCATCCTCAAAAAGCTTCCAGAGTGGGTATCGGCTCGTCGCCAGCATGCCGCTAAGCTGACCCAATGTTTTCGTTCATTGCCGGCACTTCGAGTCACCGAAACACCGTCCGCAATCGGTCATTCTTACTACAAGTACTACACGTTTGTGCAGCGCGACCGCCTGCGACGCGGATGGAACCGCGACCGCATCATAGCGGAAATCAACGCCACCGGGGTCCCGTGTTTCTCAGGCAGTTGCAGCGAAATCTATCTGGAACAGGCGTTCCCTCCGCAAATGCGTCCGCTCAATCCCTTGCCCGTGGCACGCGAACTAGGGGAGACGAGCCTGATGTTCCTGGTCCACCCCACGCTTCTTGACGTTCATATTGAAATGACCTGTGAAACGGTGCGGCGCGTTCTGGAACGCGCTACGGCATAAACGTCTTCCAACAAGCATTCAGTTTTCTGAATTCCGCTGGAGCAAGCTAACATGCGCAAGACCACTGTCCGCAGTCAGATTGTCGTACGAGTCCTGGCCGATCTCATCATGTTGAATTCGGCTTCGCTTATTGCAATCCTGCCGCAAATGTTCTTTCGGAGCTGGAGTTTGACCTCCGCATTCAACATGTGGCTGCCCATGGCATTTGTCCTCAGTTTCGCCGGGCCCTATCTTTTCTATGAAATGGGCTTTTATACGAAAGGCCGCTCCTACAGCGGGAAGTTCAAATTCCTGGTGGTTGCCGAAGGAGCGCTCATTCTATTTGTCATTGCCGGAGCGGGATTGTATTTCCTGAGATTGCGTCCGGAGTTTCCCCGTTCATCATTCCTATTAGCGTGGATATCATGCTCTCTTGTATTGCTGGGCTCGCGTCTGTGGTCGCACATATGGACCCGGGTCATTATGGAAGAAAAACTGCCACATGTCTCTGTCAAGGCCGAGCCGGGCGGAGTTTTGTTGATCGGCGGGGCCGGTTATATTGGGTCCGCATTACTTCCGAAGCTGCTGGACCGTGGGTGCCGTGTCCGTTTGTTGGACTGCTTCCTTTACGGTGAAGAACCGATTCAACCGCTGATCCAGCACCCTAACCTTGAGATTCAACGCGGGGATTTCCGCAACGTCGATACCGTAGTCGCTGCCATGCGCGATATGAAGTCCGTGATTCACCTCGGCGGACTGGTGGGTGATCCGGCATGCGCTCTCGATGAGGAACTGACCATCCAGATCAACCTGATTGCCACCCGCATGATTGCGCAGGTGGCAAAAGGCAATGGCATCTCACGTTTCGTGTTTGCCAGCAGTTGCTCGGTATACGGTGCGAGCGACCTGATACTGAATGAACGCTCGTCCTTGAACCCGGTCTCACTCTATGCCAGAAGCAAGATCGCCTCTGAGAGCGTGTTACTCGCCATGCGGGACGCGGCTTTCGAGCCGGTCATCTTGAGGTTTGGCACAATTTATGGCTTGTCGGGACGCACCCGGTTCGACCTGGTGGTAAATCTGCTCGCGGCCAAAGCGGCCGTCGATAAAATCATCACGGTCTTCGGCAGAGATCAGTGGAGACCTTTTTTACACGTGCACGATGCGGGGCGATCCGTAATGGCCGCCTTGGAAGCGCGTTCCGAAAACGTGGCGCCGCTTATTTTCAACGTGGGCTGCGACGATCAGAATCGCACTCTGGGACAGGTGGGCGAACTGATCCAGCGCATGGTTCCCGGCTCCGCGCTCCACTGCACCGAAGATAATGTCGATCGGCGTAACTACCGGGTCGAGTTCGCGCGCATTCGCCAGACGCTTGGATTTGAACCGGTTTGGACGTTGGAAGCCGGCATCCAACAAGTGCTGGACGCGATCAGTAGCGGCAAAGTACGCAACTACCAGGAATCGAAATACAGCAACGTAAAATTCCTGAGCGAGCCGGATGGGCGCGGGGCGCTGCCGGTCCTGGAAGACTGGGTATCGAAATTCATGGAACGGCCGAGTACGGCAACCTCCATCGCTTAGCGCTCGCCGGAAGCTGGCGATTTATTTTTCAGACTTGGGGACAAGACGGATGCTTCCCGACGATTTGCCTTTTAGTAAGTGTTCGTACGTGTTTCCGGAATCCGTAGTCGGCCCCGCGTCGTTGTTGAACCCCGAGATCATGTACTTGGTCGTCGGAACTGCTTGAGTATCCTCACAGCGATTTCCTTCCAAGACATTGTTCCCGCTGCCTGCGCCGTCAATATAAAAACAAGCTGCTGCACCTCCTGAGTTCGGAAGGACTCCGTCTATCGTATTTCCTGCGACCACCGCGCCCGGAGCGCTGTGCAGAACGATCCCCGCGCCATTTGCGCGCTTTACAGTATTCTGCGAGACTTTGACGTTCGGCGCCCAAACGTAAATCCCACCCTGGCTGCCCATGGTTGCCCGGCTGCCCTTCCACTCGACGACGTTGTTCTCGATGCTGGAATCACGCGCCGCAACACTGATCGCCCCGAGAAAATAATCACCGCGGTTTCCGGAGTCAATCACGGAGTTACCGTAAATTGCCGCCTTCCAACTGTTGATCACCAGGATCTGATCGGCGCCGACCAGGATATTGTCATGGATCCCGTATCCCGAGTAGTTCTCATTGCCGCCGGGCACTGGACTGGTAAATGAAATATTCCCCTGACCGGCCGTCGGTTTGCATTCATTGTTGTGGATATCGATGTTCCGGATGATCTGTGACTTCTGATAAGGTTCACTGTGAATGCAGTCGCCCATCGATTGCGTGGAAACGTTATTCCACATTTCGACATTCTCGGCATCGATGATGGCAATGAACTGGCGAAAACGTCCGTATCCGACATTGTCGTAAATCTTCGAGTCGCGGACCGCATTCGCCGCGTCCTCGCCATGCAGAGTAATGCCATCTCCGTTGCAGTTGTGGAAAACGTTGCCGTGGATCCTGCCGTGCTTGACTCCATAGAGAAAGATGCAGTGGTCCTGCATTAAAGAGTCGCGGTTTTCGGAGTTGCCGTCTAATTCAAGCCCTGTGATCTCAAGGTTCGCAGCGCCATCCGCAGTCGCCAGCAGTCGCACTTGTGTCGTTCCGAGCGTTGGCAAACGCAATACCGTTTTGCCGCGACCGTGCCCCTTAATGGTGACATTGCCAGTCTTGGGAATCTGTATGCACCAACTCGGCCCAACTTTCTGGCAAGCGATAGTGGCGTCACCCAGCAGCAAAGTAATCGGCGCATCAACGCCAGAAAAAATATCGGTGGTGATGGTTTGTGGGCCGGTCAAGGCGGTCGCATCGACCGTCCCTCCGTTGGGAAGCGAAAGGGCCGCCGCGTGAATTTTTTCGCCGAGGTTGGCCCCGGGGAATTCCACGGCATTGCGAACCAGTTGTGCCTGGCTGAAGATCGAGACCCCGAACACAACCACGCACAGCGACAGATAACCGCGACCGCGCACTCGCTTAATCCATCTCGCGAACATCGGTCTTGCTGGCTGTATTCGCCGAGGATCCCGCCTGACTCGCTTGCCAATCCGTTTCGCCTATCACTGTAATGGGCGCGGCCTTCTTTTTACTCAAAGCGGAATTGATGGTCCGCAGATCTTTGTCCGTCAGTTTACGGAAATCGGTAATCACGTCTTCTAGTTCCCTGCTCAAAGAATCGGCGCGGCCCACTTGATAGTCCGTAGGACGCCCTTCATAAGTATTGATCGAACCGTAGAGTTGCCCCATATGCTCGCGGATTCGCTCTTCGCCAGTGATCATTCCGCCTTCTTTGGTCGCTACAATCTTTGACCGCAACTCATCGACCTGTTCTGAGAACTTCTGCAACGCAGCTCGTAGCGGATCTTTCTCTGGCAGCTTCGCAGCGCGCGACCGTGCATCATCGCGAACGCTCTTGATCGCATCCACGGCATAGCTCATGTGGCCAAGCATTCCATAAACCTTCATGGCAAGCTGATATTGCTCTCTGCGGTCTGCCTCCGTATATTTGGCCCGCGGATCGAGAACCACTTGCAGTGGCTCGGTATAGACCTGGTCGCCCTTGGTCATTTTCACGGTATAGGTCCCGGGCAGCACGCGAGGGCCCTGGTTTGCCTGGAACATGGCGCTGGCGGCCGGAGGAACCGTGGGTGGTTTGATTCGCATCGACCAGGTCGCGCGGTTCAATCCGCGGTGTTTGCTGCCGGGAACCGTGTCGACCAACTTGCCGTCCTGATCGAAGATTTCGATTTTCAAATCGCCGAAAATATGCCGGCTCCGCTGGTAATAATCGATAAACGCGTCGGTCGGACGCGGAGGTCCCGTGAAAGACTCGTCGCCTTCCGACCATCCGCCATTGGCGTTGAAATATTGAATCGCGGGTGGCCCCTGAATCAAAGCCGCCGTTTTCGTCATCATGTCGGGAGTAAGTGAACGCAAGGGCGAAATGTCGTCAATGATCCAAATACCGCGTCCGTGAGTTGCCAGCACCAGATCGGACTCCCGCGCCTGTACCGCAATGTCTCGCACCGCAACCGAGGGGAAGTCGCTACCTTTGTACTGCCCCCAGCGCTGTCCGCCATCCACCGAAATCCATAGGCCGAACTCGGTTCCAACGAAGAGCAGACTAGGATCAACCGAATCTTCCTTGATCACGTGCGCATAGCCTGTGACCCCGCTTTCCTGTAAGTTCAGCGACGTCCATGTCTGACCGTAATCGGTCGTCTTGTAAGCGTATGGCTTCATGTCGCCAAAAGTGTGCCGATCGAACGTGACGTAAGCCGTGCCCTCATTGAATCGGCTGGCTTCGACGGTTGACACCCATGAATTCTTCGCCAGGCCCGGAACATTGCCAACCACATTCGTCCACGTCCTGGCTCCGTCGCGAGTGATTTGCAAGTTCCCGTCGTCCGTTCCCACCCAGATAATCTGCCCGCTCTTCGGAGACTCGGAGATCGAGTAGATTGTTGTGTGCATTTCCGCCGACGAGTTGTCGACCGTCACGCCACCCGATTCTTCCTGCCTCTGCTTCTCCGGATCGTTGGTCGTCAAGTCGGGAGAAATGCGCTCCCAGGATTGCCCGTGATCGCGGGAACGAAACAGGAACTGCGCGCCAATATATAAGGTTCCCTTTTCATTCGGACTCATGTGAATCGGCGTGTTCCAGTTGAAGCGCAACTTCTTCTCGCCGTAATTGGGCAGCGGCTGTATGTTCCGGTCTTCCAGCGTCTTCCGGTTCACCCGCGAGATCGTGCCGCCTTGATATTCGACATAAACGTAGTCCGGGTCCGCGGGATCCTGAAACGCCCAGAACCCATCTCCACCGTAAAGGTTTTCCCAGCGCGAATTGGTTTCGCCGCCCGGATAGGAGGAATCGCCCACCCATGTGCTGTTGTCCTGGAGTCCGCCATAGACGTGGTAGGGGTCCGAGTCATCGGTGCTCACGTGATAGAACTGCGATACCGGCAAGTTGATCTGGTGCTTCCAGCGCGTTCCCCCGTCTTCGCTGCGCCACAGACCGCCGTCATCGCCCGTATAAACAATGTTCGGATTGTCGGGGTTAAACCAAATATCGTGATTGTCGCCGTGCGTGTTAGCGACCGAACTGAAGCTTTCCCCGCCGTTGACGCTCAGCAAAAGAGGCCCATCCGGTTTAAAAACTTTGTTGGGATTCTTGGGATCAACGATCAAATTGGCGAAATAAAACGGACGCCATACCACGAACTGACTCGCATCGAGGCGTTTCCAGTTGTTCCCACCATCGTCGGACCGAAACAGAGCGCTGGACTTCGATTCGATCATGGCATACACGGTTTGCGGCTTCGATGGCGCCACTGCCAACGCAGTCCGTCCCCAGGGCTTTGCCGGAAGTCCCTTGCTGTTCGCCTCATTCAGTTCAGTCCAATGATCGCCGCCATCGGTCGATCGATACATCGCACTGCCCGGCCCTCCGGAACGGAATGTCCATCCCTGACGGCGAAAATCCCACAGCGAGGCAAAGATTGTTCCCGGTTGCTGCCGGCTATAGGCCAGCATTCCGCATCCGGTCGAAGCATTCGCTCCCGCCAACACCTTGTGCCAAGTCTTGCCGCCGTCGGAGCTTTTGAACACTCCCCGCTCGTCGTTGTCATCCCAGATGTGCCCCACCGCGCATGCCAGCACAGAGTTGCCATCACGCGGATCTACAAGAATCTTCGCAATGTGTTCCGAGTCCTTCAATCCAACATTGGTCCAGTTCTCGCCGCCGTCTGTCGATTTGTAGACGCCGTCGCCAATCGAAACACTGTTCCGCGCCCACGATTC
This sequence comes from Terriglobales bacterium, assembly GCA_963700175.1. Lineage (GTDB taxonomy): Bacteria > Acidobacteriota > Terriglobia > Terriglobales > Acidobacteriaceae > DASVWZ01. The sequence goes on along the minus strand of CAVOWN010000014.1, from coordinate 204,076 downwards.
GCCGGTCCCCACCCAAACCACTTTAGGATTTGACGGGTCGATCGTGATTGCCCCGATCGATTGCACCCCTTGCCGGTCGAATACGGGCTTGAATGTCGTTCCTCCGTTCACCGACTTCCACACCCCGCCGCTGGCCGCACCCACAAACAGAGTCAACCGGCCGTCCTGGTTTACCGCGTCAATCGCGGCAATACGTCCGCTCATGGTCGCCGACCCGATGTTTCGTGCCGGCAAGCCTGAAACCGTTGCGGCATCAAACTTGACCTCTTGCTGGCCGAGCGCTTGAACGCTGCCCAGAGACAACGCCAGACTCAACATGACTAGGAAGCAGATGGATGTGTCTTGCAAACGGCCAACGCGAATTCTCATTTTCGCCCAGTCCTTTTTTGAGTGTGTGGTGATCTTTGCGTGCATTGAGTCGGCCAGCCGCCTATTTCTTAAGCGATGCCGGCACGGCGAACTCAGAGCGCTCCATGGGAACATTCACTTCAATTTTTTCCACAGTGACGGTTTGCCACGAAGTGGGATCGGTCTTCGGCCCGGAGGCAATTGAAAAGGGATACATGACGCCTGCCACCGGTTTGTAAGAGCCAAGGTCGGTCACATTCTCCTTGACCGAGCCACGTATAAATTCCTGCGTCTCTTTGCGGATCTCGAGGAAAGTGTCCGGGTCGAGGTAGTAATAAATGATGTTTCCGCTCTTAAGTGTGACCTTCAGACGCAATGCATCGTCCCCGTCGACCACATCGTGGCCCAGGTATTCAACGGAATTCCCCTTCTCCTTGTAATCCACCATGGGTCCGTCGAAGTCGGAGTCGATCAGCAAATCGGGAAGATCGTCCTCTCCCATCAATTGCGGGTCTTTTCGGCCACCGAAGGGTTGAATCTGCCAGCCGGTAGTTCCATCATAGGCTTGTACGGCCGTAAGTCCCTGAAAGGCAAATGTTTCGCGAACCAGGTTCGGGACGCATATTTTCCTGGCTTACGATGCCCGTAAAGCCTCCGCCCGCCACCAATTTGCCAGTCATCCGGTAAGTCTGGACCGCTTTGATTTTGTCGACACCACCTTTGGCCTGGATGTTCTTGGCCACCAATTCATCCGCGGTTTGAGCAAAAACTGAAAGAAACTGTGGAAAGGATGAGGACAATCAGCGCGAGTCTCATTCGCATTGAGGACGGGCTCCTGAAAAGGTTCTTTGGGGAAAACGACACTCTACTCCGATTGGACGTAGTTGCCAAGAGAAAGACAGCAAACTCCATTTGTAGAACGGATTCCAACCATGACTAATGTAGCGCGTCGAATACGTCGACGTTTATAAGTCACCAGTTTCCCCTGTGATCCTCTGTGTCCTCAGTGGTTAAAGCCTTTGATCTCCTCGCCGGCACACCGCGGATCATGCGGATCGACGCACAAAAGGAACGATTCACTATTTTCCGACGCACTACACTGAGGGTGCTCGGTTATTGCACAAGTCCTACGCGACGCAGCAGGTCCTGGAATCTGGGGTCCGTTCTCACCGGATCGAAGCGTTTGTCGACCTCCAAATATGGAATGCGACTTTCGCGCTGTGAATAGGATTTCTCCAACCACACCATGGCGTTGTCCCGGTCGCCCAAGGTCGCATAAACTTCGGCAATCTCAAAAGGAGAAACGAACTGGGTGGCCGACCTTACGCGCAATCTCTGCACCACCTTCCGCGCCTCGCCGGTCTGACCAGACAGAGCGTACAACTTGCCTAGTTCCACCAAAGCCGTCGTCCCGCTGTCCGAAAGTCGCACCGCCTCGCGCGCCTGCTGGAACGCTTCCGGTAATTTTCCGACGGTCTGATACTCGGCAGCCAGCGCAATATGGGCCGGAAGGAAACTCGGATCCATCTCAAGTGAACGAAGATTCAACGCGATGGCACGATCGTACTGTCCGGCATAGTAATACTTGGAAGCGAGCGTGGTACTGATGGCCAGCGACAAAGGATCCAGTTGCTTGGCGGTCTCCGCCTCATTCACGGCTTCCTGGACGCGGCCCATGGCATCCAAAAAACTGCTGTACCACTGGTGGCCAGTCGCATAGTTGGGATTTAGCTGGATCGCCTGACGGAACTCCTGCTCGGCCTTCGTCCAATTCCAGTTATAGTAAAACTCCAGTAAGCCAAGAGTGGCGTGCCCCTCGGCCAAACTGGGATCCAGTTCCAGGGCCTTACTGGCAGCCGCTTGCGCTCGCTCCCGAGCTTCGGACGCCGGCAGTACATCGGAACCGAGAATTGAATACACATCGGCAAGACCAGCGTAGGGAGCCGCGAAATCCGGATCTTCCGAGATCGCCTCCTGATAGTAGCGAATGCTGGTTTGCAGCCCTCCCGGAGACCGCTTGTTCCAGAAATATCTTCCTTTGAGATAGGCATCGTAGGCCCCGCCCTTCACTCGCCTCACGCTCGCCGCCCGAGCCGCAACTTGGGGTGCAATCACGCGGCCCTCAATTTCTTCCGCGATGTCGCGCGCCGCTGTCCCCTGTAACCTCAGAATGTCGCTCAGTTCACGGTCATAGCTCTGCGCCCACAGATGGCGGTCGGTCGCGCATTCAATCAGCTGCACTCGAATGCGGACACGGTTCTCGGCGCGTTCCACCGTCCCCTCCACCAGCGCATCAACTCCCAGTTCACGCCCAATTTGGGGGACTATTTTTGTTGTGCCCTTATATTGAATGGTGGAAGTACGGGAAATGACTCTTAGGCCGCCCAACTGCGCCAGATCGGTGATCAACTCATCGCTCATGCCATCGGCGAAGTAATCCTGCGACGGATCATTTGAGAGGTTCTGCAATGGCAAGACTGCAATTGAGCGAATCGGCTGCGGAACCGGCAATGCGGACGCATCCGCTGTGGGATTTCCGGAGCGCGAGAAGCCCAGCCAATTCGAGCGGCCTGCGGTTTTAAACAACAAAACGACTGCCAGTAAGGCAAAAACGGCCAAGCTGAACCCAGCCCACCTGGATCCGGAATGTCGTTGCGTCGAAACTGGAACCAACTGGTCCGGTTGAAAGGCCTCCGAAGAAGGCGGGAGCGGAATTTTCGCCCTTTCGACCTCGCCTTGGCCTTTCCTGTCCGCCTCTTCGATTTCCACAGGTGCGATGAATCGATATCCCAAGCGAGGCAGGGTTTCTATATATCGAGGTTCGGTCGCCGAATCGCACAAGATCTGTCGCAACTTCTTTACCGAAGTATTGAGCCCATGCTCAAAATCGACGAACGTATCGGAGGACCAGATTATCTGCCGGATTTGGTCGCGGGTGACAACTTCACCCGCTTGCTGCAAGAGCAGTTCCAGAATCAGGTAAGGTTGACCACGCAGCTTCAGCTTCGTCCCATTCTTGGACAATTGGCGGGCGCCCGTTTCAAGTTCGTACGGGCCGAAGCGAAATATCGACGACGAGGGTGAGTCCATGGCGCGACCCCATGGGCGAGCGTGCCCGAATTGTATCATTCCCGCGTCCAGCGCCAGAAATAGTCGAATCACAACGTTTAGCCGCTCAACCTGGAGACAAATGCTCGCGAACTACGAACTCCCTTACTCGGAGGCAGGAATCCGAATAGGGCAAGGTAATGGACAATGGATAGTGAATTCATAGGCTTACGAGCAAATCGAGTAGGGCGAGCAATTTTTCCCGGCTCCAAGGAGGGAAACGGGAGCGGATCGACAGGGAAAGACGCAGGCGGGGATAAATCCAATATTTTCTGCGGCTTAGCTCAATGTTGAAGCACCCAGTCCTTGGGCAATTCATCGAAATGCATGCCATAGCGCTGCCACGCCGCTCCGGGCGACTCCTTTCGCACTACGCGGGCCCGGCCTACGGGGCGTTCCTTTTCTCCCGCGACAAACACCTCCACGACGCTATCTTTAGTGAGGAGCCGTACACAATTGCACATAAAACCGCTGGCGCTGACATTTTCTGTTTCTGCCAGTTCTTCGAAGGAATTACCATCCACGTCCGCGCCGCGCAGTTTCAGTGGCACCCGCATTCGCACCCGCACCTCGGTACGGCGTTCGGGACGGCTGTCACGCAGCTCGATGGCCAGTCGTTCCTTCAGCTTGACGAAGTCGATGGGCTTCTCGAAATAGCCGCTGGCACCGAGAGACCCACATTGCTCCCTGAACTTCAGCCCAGCTTCCCCAGTAATGACGAATATCGGCAGCGAGGATGTATAGCTAAGTGCATGAAAACTCTGGCAGAGCTCGAATCCGGAGAACTTGGGCATCATTAGATCCATCAGCACGGCGTCGGGTTTGTGCTCCAAGGCCATCGCCAGGGCCTGCTCCGGGTCTCCGGTATCGAATACTTCATAGCAGTCGGAGAGGCGCATGCGCATCATTCCACGCATCGCATTGTCATCGTCTACGATCAAGAGCTTCTTCATGGTTCCTCAGCCTTCTAATTTCCCGATTTGGCCGAACTTGCTTTTTCGGCTTGCAATGCTTCCCGAACTTTGTGTGCCAATTGATCGCGGGTAAAGGGTTTAGTAAGAAAGTTGCACCCTGCGGGCAAAACTCCCTGTCCGACCGCCTGACCGGTATAACCGGAAATGTAAAGTACTTTTATGGTGGGCCTCTCGACCACAAGTTTTTCGGCGAGGGCTGGACCATTCATGCCCGGCATGACGACGTCAGAGACCAGCAAGTGGATCTCGGCACCAAATTGACGGCTTACTTCGCACGCTTTCTCTCCGTCGCAGGCTTCCAACACGGTGTATTCCATGGACCGCAGAACGTTGCGGGTCAGAATGCGCAGCGCGTCCTCATCCTCTACCAGAAGGATGGTTTCTTGTCCGTTTAGCGATGCCGACGGGAGGCTGTTGTCTTTTTCCACATCTACGGCGGCTTCGACTCTTGGGAGGTAAATTTTAAAAGTGGTGCCGACCCCAAGTTCGCTGTGCACTTCGATATAACCATCGCTCTGTTTCACTACGCCGTAGACAGTGGCGAGGCCCAATCCCGTGCCTTTTCCCTTCTCTTTGGTAGTAAAAAAGGGTTCAAAGATGTGCGCCTGTGTGGCCTGTGCCATGCCAATTCCGGTGTCGCTCACCGTCAATAGAACATAGCGTCCGGGCTTGACCGGGTAGGAGTAGCGTTGCACGTCGAGGTCGCTCATGACGGCGTTTTGAGTCGTGATCTTCAGTTCGCCGCCGTCGGGCATGGCGTCCCGGGCGTTGACTGCAAGATTCAAGATCACCTGCTCGATCTGTCCCTGGTCGGCTCTGATGTTGGAAAGCAGCGGATCGAGTACGGTATTGAACTCGATGTCTTCGCCGATGACCCGCCTTAACATCTTTTCGGTGTCGCGTACGATCATGTTCAACTCGACGACTTTCGGCTCCAATACCTGTTGTCGGCTGAATGCCAGCAATTGGCGGGTCAATTGGGCGGCGCGGCGGCTGGCATTCAGAATTTCGTCCACGCAGCCGGCCAGAGCATCGTCTTTTTTCATCCGCTCCTGGAGAATCTCGCCGTAGCCGGTGATGACACCCAGGATATTATTGAAGTCGTGCGCGATTCCGCCTGACAATCGGCCCACCGCTTCCATCTTCTGCGACTGGCGGAATTGCTCTTCCAGACGGCGCCGGTCGGTGATGTCGCGGTTCACGATCACCAGACGCCCCGCACCCTCGGAATCGAGAATGGTGTTGGAAGTCGATTCGAGCAGACGCCAACTGCCATCCTTGTGGCGCATGCGGTATTCGATTCTTCGTCCGAAGCCCTTGGTGCGCGACTCCGCAGCCGCGGCTTTGACGACGGCAAGGTCTTCCGGATGCACCTGCTCGAGCGCGTTCGTCTTGAGTATCTCTTCCGGCGTATATCCCAACACGCGCTCGTAAGAAGGACTGTTATAAAGGCGATTCTCGTTGCCGTCGACCACGGCAATCATGTCGGCTGCGTTTTCCGTAATGAGCCGGAACAACTCTTCCCGTTGGATCAACTGGCGCCGAATCCGGTATATCTGCAACTGCTGGTAGATGACGTAGACGTTGAACAGCAGGACCAGGCCGACCAGGCCACGGATGGAATGGGTGATTTGGTACCAGTCCCACTCTTGCTGATGTAGCAGGGGGAGGACGAATGACACCAAGCCGGAGGTCAATATAAGAGTAATGGTTACGGCGGAGGCCCAAAGCCACCACTCCCGCCTCTCGATCTTCCGCATGCCTCGCAAGAGCGATTGTTCGGGGAGGCCACGAGTACCTGGACCTTTGGATTCAACGGATTTCATGCGCACGAAGCCTCACCCGTTTCGGGGCACGTCTATCGCCAACTATGGCTTCCGAAGGCTGGAGTCTTAGCCTTTAGTATGAATCAGTTAGCGACAGCGGGCGGAGAAGCGAGACGGATCGTTCCATTTTCGAGACAGGCATCTCCACAATCCGGACAGAGCGGCTTATGAGGTTCTTGGATGACTGTTCACGAGGAGCTAAGGCGCAGAAGATGTGCTACTCGAACCCGTAATCAGAAGTTCAGATCCGAAGGATTTCTCCCTCTTCTTTCCCGATACTCAAATAGTTTTGCAAAACTTGCTCCTTCCACATGAATCATCGAGCAGATCCAGCCAATCGACCGATATGGCGCTTCGGGGGACGGGAAAGTGCAGTATCATCAAATGGTGTCAGGTTCGGAAAAAAGGGCCCTTACAGCTTCCAATGTCTCCGCGTAAGAAGGCGCTATTAGCTTTTGTTTCCGCTTTGCTCCTACTCTTTGTGAGCGGAATCGCAGCTTATTTATCCATGGTTCAGCTCCTCAAGAGCGAACGCTGGGTATCCCATACCCGTGAGGTGCAGGCCGACATTGGCCGAGTAGAGTCGGCGAATGCACGCTTCGGTCGGGTTCGCGTGTACTTCGTGGCGACGGGAGATGAATCGATTCTGAAGGACTTCGAGAACGGCGTCTCCAGCGCCGAGCAGGAATTGCAAGCGCTCAAGCAAGCCACCAGCGACAATCCTCGCCAGCAGGCGCTGTGCGACCTTTTGCGTTCAGTCACCGAGCAGAGAATCGCACTCGCGCGGCAAGCCATTGAACTGAAGAGAGCGCACCCTGACGATCTAACAGGCCAGGAAAACCTTACGCGCCAAAGCATTCCCTTGCTCAATCAAACCACTTCCGTGACGCAAGACATGCGCGAGCATGAAGAACAATTGTTGCTTCTGCGCGAACAAGAAGCGTCCAGATTGTCCGTTATCGTCCTGAGCGTCCTGGTTTCCACCGTTCTTCTGGCTTTCGCCATGCTAGGGATCCACTATTGGCTGTTGACCGCCGAACTTTCGGCCCGCGAGCGGGCTGAACAGGGACTGCGAGTTCTCAGCACCCGGTTGATGCACGTGCAGGACGAGGAACGGCGGAAGTTTTCTCGGGATCTGCACGACAGCCTCGGCCAATATCTGGCTGCTCTCAAAATGACTTTCGGTATGTTGTCGGCGAACCATTCGGAGGACCGGCGCTACGCCGATTGCATGAGTTTATTGGATCAATGCATTTCCGAAACCCGCACCATCTCACACCTGCTGCATCCGCCACTGCTGGAAGTGGCCGGATTTTCTTCGGCGGCGCGATGGTTCGTCGATGGCTTCTCGAAACGAAGCGGAATTGACGTGAAGGCAGAAATCCCCGATGCGACCGTGCGCCTGCCAATTTCCGTCGAAATCGCCCTGTTTCGCGTTTTGCAGGAAGGGCTCACCAATATTCATCGCCATTCCAAGAGTTCCACGGCCCTGATCAAGTTGACTACGCTGCAGAAAGAAGTGCGGCTGACGATCACCGATTTCGGAGTTGGCATACCGGAAGAGGTTTTAGTACGGCACAACAACAACGGATCGAGCGGCGTGGGGTTGACGGCGATGCGCGAGCGAATTCGAGATATAGGCGGAGATTTTGAGATCCACTCTGCTGTGGGTAAGACCGTAATCGCGGTGAGTATCCCGTTGCGCGACGATCTACCGGCGGCAGCGGACCACATATCCGAAGATCTGCTCCGTTCCTGAACTTACATCCTCTCAACTAGCTGGGATTTTTTTGCTGGTCAGCGAATGACCACAGATTCGGTGACACTCTGACAGATCGCGTCCGATTCCTGCCGCTGTGCCTCGGCATAGGAGCAGGCCACCGGAGCCAGCCGGCGGTAAGGAGCGATGACCATAGCGAGGCGTCCGCGAATCGGAGTCAGGTCACGGGCCTTGGAGGTGAAGTCGCTCACTCCAGCCGGACGATCGCTCAAGTTTTCAATCGAGAAGTTGATGGGTTGACCTGCGCCGGCCGCGAACCATAGATTATTCGCAACGAAGCGCGAGGTTTGTTGGCGGAGCAGGTCTTCGTCAGCCAGACCCGAGGCCTGTTGATCAAGCATGGGACCGACCGCGACCGTAATGGTATGGCCCGTGGGGCCACCTAACAGAAGCACGGTTGATTCGGTTGAATCGGCGACTGTCGTTCCTGCAGGCACAGCGATGGACAACTCGAAGCAATACAGACCACTACAGTAGTCTTTTTGCCATCGCTCGAAACCTTTGGGTGTGCGGTCCAACAGGTCCGAGAGTTCACGGTGTTCGGCGGTTTCGGCGGTTTCTTTCTTGCGTGACGCCGCGGCGAGCGCGACGAGTGGATTCTCTGTTTGCGGTGACTGGGGTGTGCTGGGCGTGATCTCGCCAGCCGAACTCTCGAAACGATGTAAGTCCGCCAACCAAGATTCAGAATTCTCTTCCGGCAGCCAGCGAACTGTCGATTCCTCTTCGATGGCTACCCTTGCGACCGGAAGCGCAGGTTGGCTGGATTCATATTTCAGCATTAGACGATTGTCGACCGAACGCTGGCGGTGCGCGTAGACGACTCGTTGGGCGGAACGGTCCCAAAGCAAGGAGATGTTGGAGCGTCCGGTGACGAATGTCGTGCCAGTAAAATCCCGGGCGCGACTGCGCGCATCCACATAAGCCGGCATGTCAGCTGGCGAGAAGACTTGTTTGTACTGGAGCAGCGAATAGGGCTTTCCAGCAACGGCAACGTCGCGCGCGTACTGCATGGACGAGGCCGCGACCTCCATCTCTTCGACAAAAGTATCCGGCCAGTAGAGATAGCGGCGGCTGGCCACCCAGGGGGATCCGGCCGCGCGCGGCCCTTCGCTCAGCCTGGGCTGAAGCAGGTCCCACGCCGCTTTCAGCAGAACATTGACGATCTCCGGTTCGCGACTACTAGTTGGGCGCTTCAAACTTACATCGCCGGCCGGGTGAATTTCGAACTCCGTTCCGTTTGCCTCCAGCTCCCGAAGAATGTTGGAGAGCTCCTGGCCCTTTGCCGCCCCCGAACATTCCGGAGGGGTTGCCCTGACACCTTGAAAGTGAACCACGCCTGGAAGTGCTCCGCCGGGACTCGATGGTCCGAAATCGAATCTCAAGACCGACTGCAAATGGTAAGAACAATCGGTGGGAGTTGATAGCTTAACGTTGGGGGCGTTTTCCGTGGAAATTTGCACGATGCCCTCGAATTCATAGCGCACGCTTTGTCCGGGCAAGAACTCCGCCTTTATAACTGACGGTGGGGCAGATTGGGCCAAGGCGAGCGCTGGCGTCAAAAGCAGTATGCATGCGACAAGCTGCCGCCCGGTGTTAACGATTGCCTTGAGCATCGATATATTTCGCGGGAACATTGATCTGTAACGATTCGATGTAGGTATTGCAGTCGGATTCGGCATCGGAACGGTCCTCCGCCCGATAAATGCAGGTGGCAGTCACAACCACGACTGGGGCCCTGACGAATACCACGCTGCCGGTGAGCTTCCCGAGCACGTCGTGGATAATTTCAATGTGTGCCACGCGCGCCTGATAGTTCTGGATGGTTTCGTTGGTATCGAACAGAATGCGCACCGTCCCGCCAAATGTTTTGGGGAAGGTTTGCAGGTAAGTGGTCTCGGCGCAATCCAAGTCATAACAGGATTCCACGGCTTGGGGTCCGAATCGAACATGGATTTTCTGCTTCGGGTCCAGCACTGTGCTTACCGTAATGAACGTCCGGAACCAGCCCTGTGAACGTGATGTAGGGGATCATTTTGGTGGTGCCTGCCATGCCTGTGATCCGATGAGTGTGGCTGGAAGGAATATCGTCATCGCCGATCACCAACTTGGCGGTCTTTGGCTGCTGGCGCTGATGACGCGCGACCTCGCCCAGCGTTGGCGTTGCCCCTCCTGTCGACTCCTGCGCCAAAGCGCCGGAAATCCATAGCAAGCCGATCAGAGCGCTGGCTGGAACGAACCACTTCGAAGATTTGCCGCTAGGGATCATCGTCCTCCGACGGACCGTCAGACTCTGGACCGTTCTGCCCGCTGGGGTGAGGAACCTCAAGGGAGTGCACCACGTGTTCACACATTTTCTGCGCATCTCCGGAAGCACTCTCCGCAACGCTGCAGCGGATTTGCAAGAACATTCCCGGGGCCATGTAGACTGCCTGATGTGTGACGACCGGATTAAGGGCGGTCGGGGAGCGGAAGGTGGCGAGCCGCGCCGGAATTCCCGACAGAGTTGTCAGTTCTTCGCTGAATATCTCCGCTTTCCCCGCGCCCGAGAAATAGGACGCTGGAATATAGCCGATCCACCAATCCACTTTCGTGTTGATGAATTGCTCACGGGTCAGAAATCCCAGCTTGGTGGGCGCTCCGGATGTGGCTTCGATGACCGCGGTGGTGTCAGCGATGGGAACATCAAATTCGAATAAGCCAATGTAGTCCTGGCGGTATTGCTCATTTCTCCTGGCATTCACCGGGACCTGCAAAGTCGCGGAAAAACATTCATCCTTAATGCAGTAGCGGAACGAATGCGGATTGAAGCCCGGGGCACTGTGCTTAAGGTCGGTGAGTGCTTCCGTCGAGGTAGTTTTTTTGTGTGATCGGGCAAAGGCGCCCAGCGAAGTATCCGCTGGATTGGCGTTGTCGGGTACCTCGCTGGATGGTAGCAAGGCGGTTGTGGCTTCTGGCTTTTTCACGGGCGCCGATGCTGGCTTGGTAATGACCAGCGTCTGCTGAATATCGAAACGCACGGAAGGCAGGATCAAATCGCAAACTCGCATGCCGTTGCGCTCGCGATCGTACTTGGCGGTAATTTTACGAATCGGCTGATTTGGACTTCCGTCCAAGTCTCCTGGCTTATATGGATAGCCGCACACAATTGGCATGACGAAACCGTCGGCCAGAACAAACTCGGCGCTTCCCAGCAACTCGTTGTGCATGGCGCACAAGGAGAAACTTGGGACCAATTGGGCGGGATGTCCGGCCAGGGGGGGCGACAAGCCCAGCGGGTTCAAGTTGCAGCCGGCAAAATATCGTTTGCCTGCGTTGCGGAGCATCTCCTCCGGCGTGTCACCCTGAGCTGGAATTGGGTCGCCCAAGATCACTTCCAGTCGCGAGGTAATCAATTCGGAAGATAGCAATCTCAGCCCATAGTAATCATGCGCCTCAGGCTGTGCATCCTCTGGAACCAGGATGGTGTAGTTTCCAGGCTTAAAAACGTAGTAACGATAGCCTACGGGCGCGCCCGCGATAGGTTGGTCTGGGCCCTCGGCTAGTTCGTCCGCCATTTGCTTCACAGCTTCCGATCCGGCGGAGCGTTGCGAGCGCTCGTGGTCCCTTGCCTGCCGTGCGTCCTGCGCGGCCGCCGAAAGATCGCTTGGTGACGATGATTGCGGATTGGGAGTGGATTGGAGCGGATCCTGGTTCGCTGAGGGCACCGTCTGAGCCGAGGCTGCCATCCTGCAGGACACAATAAGCAAAAGGGTCCATTGGTAAATGCGGGCCGAGTTTACAGGTGATTTGCGCGACATATTTACATGCCACAGGATAGGCAAATTCCAATCAATTGTAAGTTGGGAGAACGGCTTGACTGGCATTACTTCGGTAAGTGGTTAAGGACGCAGTGGGTTTGGTGGTTCAAAGGAGCCGGCGTGAGCAACCGGTCCGGTGCGCGTTTCTTTATGAATCACGACGAGCTACGGAGCCGGGGAGACGATAGAAGATTGGAGCGGGAGACCGGGATCGAACCGGCGACATCCAGCTTGGGAAGCTGGCGTTCTACCGCTGAACTACTCCCGCTCAAGGATGTTCAATGCGAGAGTATCACCGGCGAGAATCCGCCTGCAACTGAGTTGGGGAAGGTCTCTTGTGACATGGGCGATTCATCGCGAAGCCGCGGTTCGCTTCCGGTGGGAATGTGGGTGCGCGAGCGCAGGGTGCAATCCGAGCGTTCCCGGTGCAGCCACCAGTGCGAGACCTGGCACTTGCGTTCGGGAGCGGCCACCGGGAATCAACTCCAGATTGGCAGTTCCGCTACCGTTTCCGTTGCCGGACTTGGCAGACACTTCGCCTGCCGCCTCAAGAAATGACAGGGCCCAGCGATGCACGTCGTTCTGTTTAACAATGTTCCGCAGCAGGCGCATGCGTATACTTTTTTCCTCGGGCGGCATTAAGGCGGCTTCGCGCAAGGCCTTCGCGGTCCCGGCTATGTCGTTGGGATTCACCAGAATCGCACCATGCTTCAACTCCTCGCTGGCCCCGGCAAATTCGCTGATCACCAAGACGCCCCGCTCGTCGACCTGGGCTGCGCAAAACTCTTTTGCAACCAGGTTCATTCCATCGCGCAACGGCGTGAGTAGCGCTACGTCCGCGGCCCGGTAATAAGCCAGCAACTCGTCGCGTCCGAGGTTGCGATGCATGTAGTGCACGGGAACCCATCCGCGTTCAGTAAATTCGCCATTAATCTTGCTGACCAGTAATTCGATGTCCCGACGCAGGTCCTTATAACGTGGAATGTCTTCGCGGCTGGGAACGACCACTTGAGCAAGCGTAATTTGGCGTCGCAATTCCGGAAAGTCACGCAGCAAAATGCGAAATGCCTTCAATCGTTCGGGGATGCCTTTGGTATAGTCGAGCCGATCGACTCCCAGGACCAAAATATTCTCTGCGAATTCGTGACGCACCGTTTCCGCCCGTGCCGCGACTTCCGGTTTTGCGGCTCGATTGGCGAACTCGTCAAAGTCGATGCTGATGGGGAATGTTCCCACCAGCACTCGGCGTTCGCCGAGATCTAGCGTTTCGCGCGTGTCGACGGTTTGCGGTCGAAGATTGGGGCGGTGATGGTGGAGACATGCCATGAAATTCGCGCGGTCACGATTGGTCTGAAAGCCAATCAGGTCGAAATCGAGCAGCGCATTCAGGATTGGCTCCCGCCACGGCAGTTTCTCGAAAATATCGGGAGATGGAAACGGAATATGCAGAAAAAATCCTATTTTGGATTGCCGGGCCATTTGTCGCAGGTATTGCGCCACCAGCATCAGGTGGTAGTCGTGCACCCACATAAAGTCATCGTCTCTGGCTTCTTGAGCCGCAGCGGCGGCGAACTTCCGGTTGACCTGTTGATAGACTTCCCAGTAATCGGGGTCGAAATTACAGCGGGTTGGCATGTCATGGAAAAGCGGCCAGACGATTTCATTGGCAAACCCGGAATAAAATTTGGCGATCTCATCCGGCGTCAAAACCACGCCCCGCAAATGGTACGGACGGCGCCGCGAAGCCTTGGCAAGGAGTTCATCGACCGGCTGATCTTCAGAGTTGCCGGCCCAACCGATCCAAGTTCCCGGACGGTTTCCCCACGCGCTTTCCATTGCGCTTGCCAGCCCGCCGGAGCTGTGCTCCACTCTCGTTCCTGTGGCGATCTCCTTGATTGTGACGGGTAGCCGGTTCGAGATATTGATCAAGCGCTTTTTGGTTGTCGTCATGGCTTTTCTCCGGAAACTTCCAGCCAGTCCTCGAGAAATTGGACCAACTGTTGGGGCGGCTTCAGCCAGATCTCAGCCGCCGTGGGGCGATACTGGGCCCGAACCAGTACCGTGAGACCGATTCCTTTCAGTGCCTTAAATGCGTCTTCGTCGGTATGATCGTCGCCGAGATAAGCGATGGCTGCATTTGGCGCCGTCTCACTTAGGATGGTTGCGACTGCTTTACCTTTGTCCTTGCTGGGATCGCGAAGTTCGATGCCACTATCGAACTCAAGTAAGCGCATGCCATGTTGAGCGGCAATAGGGATCCACAACTGCTTTACAGCTTGCTCCGAAGCGCGAATGTCGTCAGCTTCGAGACCGCGCCAATGCAGAGCAACGCCGCCGGTCTTCAACTCCATGCGGTCTTCGAATCCGGCAGCGCGCAGCAGATCGGCGGCTTGCAGGAGGCGGGATTCCACGTCTTCCGACAATTCGTCGACGTGATAGGTTCCGTCTGGTTTCAAGCGCTCCATGCCGTGACTTCCCCAAATTTCCGGATGAGGATGAATGCCACTCAGAAGCACAACTTCTCTTGCGGGACGGCCGCTGACGAGAACCACCCGGGTACCTTTTTCAATGATGCGCGTCAGCAGCGGCGGTATTTCAGGATATGGAAAAGCGTGACCACGGTCGGTTTGAAACGGAGCGAGAGTACCGTCATAGTCGAGCATCAACGTCCGGGTCTCAGCCGAGCGGAGCTTATCCAGAAATGGCGAATAGACGCGTTCTTTCGCGGGGGCCCACATTTCGCTTCTCTGATGCGTTAAAGCACTCTAAACGATGTACATAGCGTCGAATTAAGCACAACAGCGCAGGGCTTGCAGTGACCTGTGGCGAAATACTTAGAGCGATGGCAAGAGCATAACATGGGTCCCGGCGATGGTCTGAACCCAGCAGTACATCAGAGTCCCGCTGGCTGAAGCAGCGTCAATCGGCGTGTTTTGGAATTGCGTCGCCGGTTGATACTGCAATCACAGTGTGGCGGGCAGCCGGCATTGGGGCATTTCCTCTCCGGTCGCGCCAGAGAATTGCATTCAGCTCAGAAGAATTTACGGCATCCGGCCGCGAAAAATCCATCTTGGACGACTGCTCGGCCCCTTGACCCTTAGGGGGGTTGGTCTGGTAGATGAGACCGTTGTCCCGATTGCTCCAATCCGCATTGAATGGCTCCTGCTTCCCTTCGCCGGAAAATTCCGTCGCCATCAACGGCGCCCATCCGTCGTTCTGATTCATAGGTGGAAGACCGAGGATCGACTCCATCGTATGAATCATATTCACGGTGGTGTAGAAGCGATGGTCCACCAAAGACTGGGCGGTTGATCCCGGAGCATATTTGCTTATCACGAGTGCGGTCGATCGATGGGCATCGACGTGGTCCGCGCCATTCTGAGCGTCGTCTTCCAGAATGAAGATTGCCGTGTCGTCCCAGTAAGGACTGTGGGAGATCGCTTCGATCACGCGGCCGACTGCCAGATCGTTGTCCGCTACGCTGGCTGCGGGACGAGGTGCTCCCGGAGTCGTACCGTGCGTGTGATCGTCCGGAAGATAGAGCAGGACGAACGCAGGCAGGAGGGTTCCCTTGCCGTTCTTGCGAGCTTGCACAAATCCTTCGAACTCGTTCAGAAATTCATCGGCACGCAATTGGTCGGGGTAATCGGTGTTGAAATCGGGAAAATTCGCGTCGAAGTGACCATGCAGCGCGGCTTTGGTGGCCTTGGTCTCTTTTACCGCGGGCACTCCCCACGGCCAAGGACTGCTCGAACCATGTGGCATCCCTACATTCGCAGGCAGGTGGTCGCCTTTATTGAATGCGGTCGGCGAGCACTTGCCTATTAATGGAGAGGGAGTTCCCTCCATGGGGGAAGAAACCGATTCATTCTTGCACCAAACCGTGGTCACGAACTCACCGTAGTCGCGATAACTGATTCCGTGGCGGGCGACATTGTCCCACAGATAGCCGGTGGCTGGATCGTCCAAGTCAGGGACGCCATCTTCGAGCGCCAGTTGATCCGCGACGAGGCCCTGAAAGTCGTAGGTCCGCTCCCGGCTGCGATATGCGATCTGCCATGTCTTTTCGTTGTAGTCGCTGGTGATGGCCGCAGTCGACCAATTATGGCCGTCGCCGGATACCTCTCCGCTATCGTAAAAATTGTCGAGAACGCCAAATTGCACAGCGAGTTTGTGCTGGTTCGGAGTGACATCCGCCCCGTACATGACGAGCGTGGGGTCTCCGTTGCCGACTTTAAGGTCGCCCAACACCTGATCATAGGTGCGATTTTCTTTGATGATGTAGATTACGTGCTTGATCGGATTCGAACCGCGGACAAAGCGCATCTCACCAGGGTCGGAATTCAGTAAATTGTTTTCCTTCACGCGCTCGGTCAATTCAGGAAGGTGTTTATCGAGTTCGCTGATGCCCAGCCGCGCCAACGAGCCGTAAAGCAATATTCCGATGTAAACGTGCTGGTGGCGGTTGGCGCTCCCATCGGCATGGTTCGGACCATTGTTAGGACCGGTTCCCTGACCTTTGGAGGTTGCAACCAGAAGATCCTGCCCCGACATGGCCACCGCACTTGGATACCAGTCGGTAGGAACAAATCCGGAGGCCGCTTGGGTCTGAATTTTTGCATCGCGTTTGCCTGCGTTCAGGTCGAACACAGCGATCGCATTGATTGACGCGTCGGCAACAAATAGCTTGTCGCCGTTGGGCGAGAGTGCCAATGCATTGGGAGAAGTCCCGGGATACTTCTGTCCCGGGATACTGGTATCCAGCCACCTAATCACATTACCGTTTTCTGTCCCAATCGCCGCCACGCGATCCGTGTTCGACAGTGCAACATAAAGTTCTTTTTCATCTTTGCTGAGAAGCATTGCGGTGGGATGAGATCCTGGCACGAGAGGATCCTCGGGTTTCAGCAAGGGGACCCAACGTACGACGCTGCCGTTTTTCAGGTCCAGTTCCACCACTTGCGATGCATTCCACAAACTGCACCAGGCGTGACGGCCGTCACTACTTACAACGACGGTATACGGAAACGACGACGGTATTGATCGACTGACGCTAAGATCGAATTGCTTCAGAGTTTTGCCAGTCGCATCCAGCAGAACGACATTGTCCGAGTAATTGTTTGCCACCAAGAACTGGTCGGCGGTTTTTCCATCGGGGATCACCGCCAACCCGGCCGGGTATGGGAGCGCCGTTCCGTCTTCCATCTTGCGCAGAGCAAAAGCAACTTTTTTCCCTGCTGCCAATTTTTGCGGGGGAATCGGGAGGAACCGTTCCGGCGAAACTTTACCATCCGCGAAGCGGTAAACTGCGATCCCATTGCCAGTGTTGCCTGGTTTCTTTCCGGTCGGATCACTGATCGAGCCCATAGAGGCGTAGAGATGTTTTCCATCCGAGGCAAAAGCCAGGCCGAGAAAATAACTCTGGCCCGCCTTCTCGGCCAGCCGATCATCGGGGAAATCCGTGATTTGGTTGGTGCTTAGATCCAGGATTGCGATCGACTGGTGTACCTGGTTCTTCTGGCTTCCGTAACCATCGTTAAGGACTGCGGTGTAACGTCCATCGGGAGACACGGCCATGGCCGCCGCGAAGCCTTGCAGTTGCCCTAACACGCCGGGCGTCGGACCGATAAGTGCCTTGCTCGTGGGCAATAGGACGCGCCGTTGAACCAAGTCGCTCTTCTGCGCAATCACCAGTGAGAGCGCCGCCACGATCATTCCAAATACCGGCAGAACTTTCCGCATGGATATCTCCTCAGTTAACTTTAGCCCGTTCAGCATTCGGATGTGTAGAGAAAGCAGGCACAATATCTCATCCAAGAAAACAGGGACGCCGCTAATTGGCGTCCCTGTTTCCTTCAATCAAAAGTCTAATGACTGTCCGAGATTTCCTGTTGTGCTGAAGTGCCCGCAGAAACATTGTGGCGAACATCCGCTCCGCGGACCCAGAAAATCACATCCTCCGCTACGTTGGTGGCGTGATCGGCGACCCGCTCCAGATTTCGCGCAATGAGCAAAGCATCCAGCGCCTGACGGGTCACCTCGGGGCGGTCATTCATTTCTTTCACCAGGGTGATGAAAGCTTCGTCCTTCATACGGTCCACGACGTTGTCCATCTCAAGGACGGCCTGCGCTAACTCTGCTTTGCCTTCGATAAACGATTCCAAGGCGCGCCGCACCATGGCCGAAACCGCGGCCGCCATGCGCGCGATATCGACCGGCAATTCAACCTTAGGCAGTTCCACCATGTCCATGACCCGTTCCGCGATGTTCACCGCCTGGTCGCCCACGCGCTCCAGGTCCGAGTTGATCTTGGTGACGGCCAGAATGAACCGCAAATCGACCGCCATGGGCTGTTGCATGGCGAGAAGGTCGAAAGCCAGTTCGTCGATCTCGCGTTCGGCGACATTAATCAGGGATTCGTTTTCCAGCACCATCTGGCAACGCGCCAGGTCCCTGTCAATGTACGCCTGGCAGGCACGATCCACCGCCTGTTCGGCCAGACCACCCATTCGCAACAAACGCGTCCGGAGATCGTCCAGATTCTGCTGAAAGCGGGTACGCATTATCCAAACCTGCCTGTGATGTAGTCTTCCGTCCGCTTGTCTGACGGGGTGGTAAAAATTTTTTCGGTTCTGTCGAATTCGATTAATTTGCCCAAAAGGAAGAATCCCGTGAACTCCGCTACGCGCGACGCTTGTTGCATGTTGTGAGTCACGATTACGATTGTAAACTTTTCCTTGAGTTGAAAGATGAGTTCTTCGATTTTGCCGGTCGAAATCGGGTCAAGCGCCGAGCAAGGTTCGTCCATCAGCAGCACTTCAGGCTCGACGGCCAATGCGCGGGCGATGCATAGACGCTGCTGCTGGCCGCCGGAGAGACTGGCGCCTGACTTCTTGCGCAGCGTGTCTTTCACTTCGTCCCACAGCGCGGAAACCTTCAACGAACGCTCTACAATTTCGTCCAGTCGGCGCCGGTCGCGAAAGCCATTCAACTTCAATCCGGCGGCAACATTGTCGTAGATCGACATGGTGGGAAACGGATTCGGCTTCTGGAAAACCATGCCGATGCGGCGCCGAATTTGTACCGCTGAGGTCCCGTTGTAAACATCGAGTTCGCCGATGGCGACTCTTCCCGTAGCACGCGCATCGGGAACGGTTTCGTGCATGCGATTCAGGCAGCGCACAAAGGTGGACTTGCCGCATCCCGAGGGACCAATCACGGCAGTCGCGCGATTGGCAGGAGCATCCATGTCAATGTCGTACAAGGCCTGGGTTTTGCCAAACCAGGCATTCAATTTCTCGACCTTGATGCCAACTCCCATAGCTCAGTTCGCTCCCTTGAGCATACCGCGCCCGGCGGCGATGCGTACGGCGCTCACTGCAGTCACGATCAAAATGATCAGGATCAGGGCTCCTGCCCATGCCTGGCGATGCCATTCATCGAACGGCGAAATCGCGTAGGTGAAAACCTGGAGAGACAATGCCGCGGTGGGCTGATTGATTTTCCAGTTCCAGTACTGGTTTCCGAATGCGGTGAATAGAAGCGGCGCGGTTTCTCCGGCCACTCGTGCGAAGGCCAGCATGACGCCCGTGATCACTCCTGAGGTCGCGGTGCGCAGGGTGATCGACAACGTCGTGCGCCATTTGGACACACCCAACCCATACGCTGCCTCCCGCACTGCGTGCGGCACCAGAAGAAGCATCTCTTCCGTGGTGCGCGTAATGGTGGGAATCATCATGATTGCCAGGGCGACCCCGCCGGCCAAGGCTGAGAAGTGACCTTGGGTCAATACGACAATGGAGTAAGCGACGATTCCGACGACGATCGACGGCACACCATTCAATACATCCGCGGTGAAGCGGATCAGATCTCCGAGGCGTCCGTGACCGTATTCCGAAAGATAGATTCCTGCACCGATCCCGATTGGCACGCCCATCGAACTGGCAATCAGCAGAATCAGGCCGCTCCCAGCAATCGCATTGGCCATGCCGCCACCCGGTTCGCCGACGGGCTTCGGGGTCTGGGTCAAGAAGGCCCAGTTTAACGAGCCAATCCCTTTGTATACGAGATAAACGAAAATCGCCCCCAAAGGCAGCAGCACTAAGACGACCGCCAAAACTGCGGCAGACGTCATCGCAAAATTCACGGTGCGCCGATAGAGACTTACCGGAGCTGTCGTGAAGCGCGTAGAAACTTCGCCACGCTCAGCCATTGACCCTCGCAGGGGTGCCGCGAGTGACGCTCCACACCAGAATCTGGGCGAAAATGTTGACGATAATCGTGACCAGGAACAGCGCTAAGCCGACCTCCACCAGGGCACTCAGGTAAGTGTCGGAGGTGGCTTCGCTAAACTCGTTGGCGATGACGCTCGCCATGGTGTAGCCGGGGGCGAGCAATGACTTGGCGATCTCAGGACGGTTGCCAATCACCATGGTGACGGCCATGGTTTCGCCCAAAGCCCGACCGAGTCCAAGAATAACTCCACCCAGGATTCCGGCGCGCGCGTTCCGCAGAACACCGGTGCGAATCATCTCCCAGCGAGTTGCTCCCAGGGCTAACATTGCTTCTCTCTGCTGCTGAGGAACGGCGGTCATCACTTCGCGGGTGATCGAAGATACGATGGGCACGACCATGATCGCCAAAATCACTCCCGCCGCCAACATGCCGATTCCGTAGGGCGGCCCTTCGAAGAAGCCCGTCCATCCGAATGTCTTCATCAGAAATGGCTCGACAAATTGGCGGAGCAGAGGAACCAGCACGAAAATCGCCCACAACCCGTAAATGACGCTCGGGATGGCAGCTAGAAGTTCGGTGGTGAACGCCAGCGGTCCCTTCAGCCAGCGAGGGCACATTTCGGTGATGAAAATAGCGACGCCGAGCGCCAGCGGAACTGCCAGAACCAAGGCAAGGACGGAAGAAACAACGGTTCCGTAAACGAATGGCAGCGCGCCGAACTGTTCGTTCACCGGGTCCCAATCGCTGCGATAGAAAAATTTTACCCCGGAGGCATGCCATGACAAGCTGGAGCGGGTCACCAATTCATAAATAATGACTCCCACCAACGCCAGTACACAAAGACCGCAGGCCAGCATGAGATAGTAAAAAAGCTGGTCGGCCACGTGACTATTTCCAGCGTTTTGCAGGAGCTGTGGCTTGGCTTCGGTCTTTGGTACAACCTCTGGTTTAGCAATAGGTTGCGGTCCGTCCACGCGAGGCGCTCCTAGGGCATGGTTGGCCATCCAAACGAGGCTAGCAGAGACGTGTTACAGGAGTGTTAAAATGGCCCGGTACCGGCCTTCGAGGCACCGCGGATAAATCGTAACATAAGCGATTGCGTTTCTCCGCCTTCCCTAGTATTTTTTCCTTGTTTTCGAAAGAGCCATGCCGATTGAACTGAAACGGACCCGCAATATTTTTTCGCGTCTGGAAATGCAACTTTCCAAACTGCGACAGAACACTTCGCCCGATGCTGTCCACAAGTTCCGGACCGCGAGCCGGAGGGTGGAAACGGTCCTGGGCGAAGTTGTCTGCAATCCTTCCAGCAACGATAAAAAGTTACTGAAGAGATTGGAAGAACTTCGGCACAAGGCGGGCAGGATCCGGGATTTAGACGTACAAGTTGCCGCGCTTGCAGCGTTGAAGATTTCCGGGGGCAACGGAGATAAGACAAAGCTGGTTGAATCCCTGATTGCGCAGCGGTTGAAAGGCGAAAAAAAATTGGCCAGAGCCTGCCACCGCAAAGTCGAAAAAGACCTTCGCCAACGCCTGGCTCGAGCAGCGAAACAACTCGACGGGATAAAGGATTCGGTACCGTTCTCACTGGCCGAGAATCGACTCGTTCAACTTGCCAAAGACCATGGACCGTTGACGGAGAAAAAACTGCACGCGTATCGGATCGTGGGTAAACGTGCCCGCTATATCGCGGAGTTGGACGGCCACGATCCACAAGCCAAATTTCTGATCGGTAAATTGAAGCCGGTGCAGGACGTCATCGGGGATTGGCACGATTGGTTGAAGATGACACAGAAGGCCCAAGACCTGCTTGGCGGCGCTCGCGACTCGGCTTTGGTAGCCATGTTGCAGAATGTGACGCGGGCCAAGTACCGCCAAGCGCTGGATGCCGTTGCAGGTATGCGCACCTTCCTCTCGAAGGCGGTCTCATCGCAGGACGCCCCGCTCCGTAAGTCGTCCGCCCGAGAACAGTTCCAGCCGCGCGCCGCGGCATAGGTCATCCGGACGGATCGTTTCCCCACTGGCTCGCGGAAGGCGTTACACTGTTGCCCTTAGCTCATGCCGACCTTCGCCGCCGTTGACATTGGTTCCAACTCGGTTCGACTCAAGGTCGCTCGTCTCACCAAACATCATCTCACTGAAATTCATGAAGACCGCGAAGTAACCCGCCTGGGCGACTCGGTTTTTCGCAGCGGTTTTCTTTCTCCGGATGCCATCGCCAATACCGTAAAAGTATTGCGCCGCTTTCACCGCGCGGTACAGCGGACCGGCGCTGAGTCGGTTCGCGTGGTGGCCACCAGCGCACTGCGCGACGCGCGCAATTCTCATGCCTTCATGGAGTGGGTTCGCTCCGCCACGGGCTGGGACGTGGAGATTATTTCCGGAGTGGAAGAAGCCCGCCTGATCCATCTTGGACTGGTTTCGAAAATCCGCTCCACCGCAACGCCTGTGCTCATGATCGATCTGGGCGGCGGAAGCTGCGAATTGACAGTCTCAGTGGCGGGACATATTCGGAACACGGTGAGTTTGCCGCTTGGCGCAGTCCGCCTGACCAATGAATTTCTGCACCACGACCCGCCGCGAAAATCGGAATTGCTACAAATGCAGGGTTTCATCGCGCGCGAAATCGAGCGCGCCGCCGACCGCATCCGGCGGGCCCGCCCCAAGACGGTGGTTGCAACTTCCGGGACCGCCGAATCGCTCGCGGCAGTCTCCCATGGTCTTTATAAGACCAAAGGCGCCCGCGCCTCTGTGGTATCTCGCACGCAGATGCGACGCCTGGCCAAACTTCTTTCCCGGCTGTCGCTCGAGGCACGCAGAAACCTTTCCGGAGTAGGTCCGCGACGCGCGGAAATTGTGGTGGCCGGGGCAGCTGTGTACGCAGCTCTGTTAGACCGGTGTCAATTGTTAGGATTTCGCTATTCTCCACTCGGGTTGCGGGACGGATTGCTGGAGCAGATGGCCGCGGAATACGATCAAAGCACCCGGTCGGGAAAACAGATTAAATCGGAGCGGTGGGATTCAGTTCGCGCCGCCGTCGCCCACTATCACGTGGATATGGACCATGCCCTGCGAGTGCGCGATTCGGCCATGCACCTGTTTTCCACACTGCGCTCGGTCCACCATTTGCCGCCGCAATATGCCGAGTGGCTTTCCGCCGCCGCCATGCTCTACGAGGTCGGCGACTACGTAAACCGGAACGGCCGACATCGCCATACCTACTACATCATTTCCCACTCGGAAATCCTGGGCTATACGCCGGAACAGAGAAAGACCATTGCCGCCATTGCAAGGTATTTGGGGAAATCGCGTCCCACGCCAACCGACGGAGCCATCAAGTTGTTGCCCGCTGTCGATCAGGATTTCGTGAAGAAGGCCTCGTTGCTTCTCCGTCTCGCACGCGCCCTGAACCTTAGCCGGAGCGCTGCGGTGCGCCAAACCGGCGTGTCGACGCGGGAAGGGACCGTGAAATTTACGCTGACGCGAAAGGCACGGGGCAGCGTCGACCTGGAACTGTGGGCGGTAGAAAAAGAAAAAGATTACTTCCGTGAGGTTTTTGGCCGTGAGCTTTCGGCGGCCGCGCTGTAAAGCAGACGCAGCACCTTCGGCGAAATGCACCAGTGCAGCACTGCCCCGCCGCGGCCCAATTCCACTTTCGCCACCGAACCTTTTTTTAATTCGATTGCCGCTTCGCAGCCGGGCTCGCTGATGGTGCGACCCAGGAATTCGCTCAAGTTCGGATTATGTCCGACCACCATAATCGCCTCCTGCTTGGCGTATTTTTCCAGCAGCCGGCGAAAGTCCGCAAACGACGCGCCCGGCCGCAACGCATCTTCCAGTTGCAATTTGCCTTCGTAACCCAATTCGTTCCCCACCAGGGATGCGGTCTGAGTGGCCCGTTTCAAAGGACTCGAAATGATCACATCAACCGACGCATCCAGCGCAACCAGCGCACGACCAACCAGCCCGCATTGTTCGATTCCGTCTCGATCGAGCGCCCGCCTCTCGTCTTTCTTGGGGTTGCTCAAACTCTCCCCGGCATTCGCGTGGCGAAAAAAATAGATAATCATTGGGCCCCTATCGATTGCGTTCTACTGTAGTTTTTCTTGTTCGCGATGGCGCCGCCGCCGGGATGCCGTCCAGGGATTGCTTGCCTTCCGCCAAACTAATGAGGAATTCCTGCGAATTAAATGCCGCGGCCCCGGTTGGAGGCCGGCGCTTGCCTTGCGCCTTCCAAGCGCGGATATAACTTCCGTCCTTCTGGAGGATTCGCGATTTCAGGTTGTCAGCAAGATAGGTTTCAAGGATCTCCTGCTGGATGCGGTCGCGCAATAACTCATCCCTTACGGGAAATAAAACTTCAACACGTTCATACAGATTTCGTGGCATCCAGTCGGCGCTACCGAGATAGGTTTCTTCGTTGCCGCCGTTGGCGAAATTGTAGATGCGGCTGTGCTCGAGAAACCGTCCCACGATGCTGCGCACGCGGATATGGTCGCTCACTCCCCGGATGCCAGGCCGCAAGGCACAGATACCGCGTACAATGAGGTCGATCTTGACTCCGGCCTGAGACGCCCGGTACAGCGCCATGATGATGTTCTTGTCGAGCAGAGCATTCATCTTGGCGACAATCCGCGCCGGACGTCCGTGTCTGGCATGCTCGGCTTCCCGTGCGATCAGCGCCAGACAGTGCTCTGCCAGGTCGAGCGGCGCCACCAGCAACGGATCATAATTGGGATGCTCCGCGTAGGCGGTCAGGAAACTGAAAACGTCGTGCACTGCGCCGGTGATTTCCGGATCAGCCGTCAGAAGGCTCAGATCCGTATAGAGGCGTGCCGTACTCGCATTGTAGTTGCCGGTCCCCAGGTGAGCATAGCGTCGCGTCACTCCGTCCGGATCGTGGCGCACAAGCAAGCAGAGCTTGCAATGAGTTTTCAATCCAACCAGTCCATAAAAAACCTGCACGCCCGCATCTTCCAACTCGCGCGCCCAGCGGATGTTCGGGGCCTCGTCGAAGCGTGCCTTAAGTTCCACCACGGCCGTGACTTCTTTCATTTTCTCGGCCGCCGCCATTAATGATGGGACAATCGCCGAGTGCTCATTGGTGCGGTAGAGCGTTTGCTTAATCGAAACCACTCGCTCGTCTTCGGCCGCCGACTCGATGAATGAAATAACGGCGTCGTAAGAGTCGAACGGATGATGCAGCAAAATATCGTGGCGACGCAACTCTTCGAACTGGTCTTGCGATTTCCCGGTGAGGCGCAGTTCACGCGCGACGAACGGTTTGAACTTCAGTTCGGAATGGTCGGTTTGGTCATAGATGTTGAACAAGCGGGACAAGTTCACCGGACCGTTGACCGAAAACACTTGCCAGGGCTCAAGGTCGAAATTTGTGCGCAGGCGCTCAATGATTTCCGGATCGGCGTCAGAATCAATTTCCAGCCGTACCGCATCACCCTTGCGGCGGTTGTGTAACTCGGTGCGGACCGATTCCAGCAGACTTCGCGACTCTTCTTCCGCCAGATAGAGATTGCTATTGCGGGTCACACGAAATGCCGCCGATGAAACGATGTCGTATCCGTGATACATGCGAGAGGCGTGATACGCCACCAGGTCGGCCAGGAAAATGAAGTCCACGGTGCCTTCGGACGGCAAACGGACCAGCCGGGGCAAAGCTCGCGGTACCGTCACAACTCCGGTGTAAGTCATCGACGAGCGGCGGCGGCGGCGCAGCAGGAATGCCACACACAGCGCCTTGTTGATCACTCGCGGAAAAGGGTGTGACGGATCTACCGTAACCGGGGTCAGAAGCAGATCCAGTTCCTTCTCGCAATATTCTTCGATAAAAGCCCTGGCCTTGGGGTCGAGTTGCTCGACTCCCAGAACTCGGATTCCGTTCTGCGCCAGCAGCGGCTTCAGCCGCTCGTTCCAGCATTCGTACTGGTCGTCGACGAACTCATGGGTTTCTTTTGCCAGCCGGTCGCGTTCCTGCAGAAGCGTGAGGCCGTCCGCGCCGGCCTCGGTATAGCCATCCTCGATCTGCTGCACCAGGCCCGAAACCCGGACTTCAAAGAATTCGTCAAGATTACTGGCGGTAATCGAGAGGAACTTCACTCGCTCCAGGACCGGATTCGAAGCATCTTCCGCTTCCTCCAGCACGCGACGATTAAATGCGAGCCATGACAGCTCACGGTTGATGTAGTAGGCCGGATTGTCAAGAGTAGTGCGGGCCATATTCTTGAATCGAGGGAATGCTCAGAAAACTTTCGGTCTTGGGGAAATCATTTCCCGTCAGGCGTCGGACTTGGTTTTGAGTCGACCTGCATAATCGCGGTACGCTTTACCACCGCGAACTCAATCTCAACTCCACTGTATTTCCTCAAATAAATGTGGTGCGCATCGGTCCGCAGGTCGACGTTCGCTCCGGGCTGCCACTCCACCGGCAAAGTCTCGTCCGCGTGGCGGGGAATGTACTTTCCCAGGTACAAAATACTTTTGGATTGCACCGATACCTCATAGTACGGCTCATCTTTGGTGACCGGCGTATCCGCGATGTAATAGAGAATTCGGGTATTCACCTTCTGCAGTACATCGACGATTTTGCCGGTCTCGTACTGTTTTTCAGCCGCCCGCAAGTTCAAGTGCAGAAGCAGAATCAATACCAAGGCAGCGAAAACCGGGCGATTCTTCATGTAGCTATCAGTATAATTCACGGCTTGGGCCACGTCACCCGCAGCGCCGAACTCGCCAAAAGCAGTCGGGATACCGGTCTGCAATTCAACGAGGGTTTCGAGCCACCTCCGGTTTCCGTCTCGGCCCGCGCCGCTGGCCAGGAATAGGAAAACTCTTCCGCGCGGACCGGAAGCGAAGGTACCGGCGTGGCCACCAGCACTCCCAGCAAAGGGAGTCGGACCCGAGATGTAAGCGAGACAATTTGACCCCCGCGAAGGCAGTTGGGACAAAACGTCCCTTTTTGCTCGACATGAATTCTCGAACAGGGTTTATCTCCATGCGGTTATGAACCTGCTCGCTGGAACCCAACGTGCAACGATCACTTCGTCGGGGGCGGGGGGCTGATCGCCATCGGTGTCGGGGCAGGCGTTTTTCGAGGCAGCAACCGGCTGATCGGAGATTGGAATATATGACGCGACTTCTTAAAGAGATCGGCTGGTACGGTGTAATGTTTGTCATCAGTTTGGCAATCGCCGTAGGCGCAATTGGTTTGATTAACCATCGCACGAAGAATCTCTTGCCTCGCGCGGGGATTGAGCTCCAAGTCGTTAATCCTGAAAATGTCGCCCAGCAATCGAAAATGACAGGTATCTAGCAAACCCGAACTCTAGAGTGACGGGTTTTCGAGCGTTTACTCTTCCATGAGATTCAAGAGAATTATTCGACGCAATCAGAACAGCCTGATATGTCTCAAAGGACCCGCTGTTTAGGCGCGACGGAACGTCACCCAAGAATCGCCACCATAACCGGCTTCTTCAGTAGCATCGGACGCTCGCAGCAAATGGATGTTGCCGCGAAGGTTGACCCATGCAGTTTCATTGAGTGCGGGGCCGGCGCCAACCAAGTCGCGGATCATTTGCCACGCGGCGGTGTTAAGAGCGCCGTCAGGGCAGAGGCCCATAGCCAGAGAAACCGAACATTGGGGACAGAAGCAGATACGCTGCGCGGAAGACTTCTGGCGCGGTCTGATTCCGACCGTCTGAGCAAATATATAGACCGCTACCGACTTTTGTCCGCTTTCAAGTTCTCAACCGCATCGTAAGCAGCGTAGGTTTTCCAAGGTTCCTTCCTGACTGATTCTGGGCGAATATAGTACAAATACTGTTTCGTCTGGAGGCGTGCAAGTATGAACGGTGATTCCGCCACTGGTAACGAACTGCCTGCGATAAGGGCCCGCTGCTGCCGCCGAAGCAGTCATGGACAAGTTGCAGAAACAGCAGCGGCCTCAGCGACTCGTCGCGTTTTACCTGGCGACGCGGCTATTCGATGGAGAAGAGGCCACGGTCGAAAACGAACTATCGACCGTGGCTAAAGAATCCTGCGTCGAAGTGTCATGGCCCATTGCGGCCCATGAACATCGATCCATCCTTGCTAGAAGGTTACCTTTCCATGAACTTGGACCAACCTGCCTTCCACGCCAGCGCCTTGGAAAGCGCCATACGGGGTTGTAGGCTGGGTTGCCATGCCCTGGCACCCGAAGGGGCCAACGGAGCACATTGCGCCAAAGTTCTCGAAAGTGAGCTGATTCGGCAAACCAAAGTTCGGATGGTTAAGAATGTTGAAGAAGCTTCCACCAAGTTCAAACTGCACGCGCTCGGTGACTGCGAAGCTCTTGTTGATGTTCATGTCCGTGTCAAAGTAGCCCAGACCACGGAAGGTGTTCCGCACAACGTTTCCGAAACCGGACTGGTTAACGCCACCAGTAGGCGCTGAGAACTGGGCTGCCGTAACGCACGGTGTGGGAGCGCCAATGGGACCCGGGCCTGAAGCCTGGCAATTGACAGGTACGCTACCAATGCTGTTGGCAGGCACCATGCCGGTGACTTGGAAGGGCGCGTTGGTAAAGTCAAGACCTCCTTCAATTGTCTCCGGAGTGTAGGGCAGGCCGCTGTGAGCGAAGAATGTGCCAGCCACCGTCCATCCGCCGACAGTCTCGTTTAGGAACTTGTTCTGCGCCTTGAACGGCAGCGCCCAAACATAGTTCGCGGTCAAGTTGTGCCGGGCATCTGTGTCCGAGTTGCCATAGTTGTTGCATCGCAGGCAATTCGGATTGATCTGGTACAGGAGGCTTCCGAAGCCGTTGAGCGGCGTTGACGGGTTGGTGGACGTCAAGTCGTCCAATGCGTGCGCCCAGGTATAGTTCACGCTGCCTTGGAATCCATGACTGAACTTCCGAGTGAACGAGGTCACCAGTCCGTCGTAGTTCGAGACACCGACACTTTCGAGCTCTCGAACCGCGGCGAAGCGCGAATCCAAGCCAGACAAGGGAATGCCGCTAGCGGTCAGAGAGCCCTGAGGCAATTGCCCGAACGGTGTATACGGTCCTGCGCCAAAGGCCGGGATTCCGGTCATGTTCGAAGCATTCAAGTCGCCGTTCTGAATCATCGTGTTGTAGCCATGAGTCCCCACATAATCGACGTTCAGGGACATTTTCTGGCCAATGGCCTGCTGGATCTCGAAGTTCCATTCCAGGTACTTCGGATTGTTGATTTGGTTGCCAATCGAGGTCATGGCGGGCGGGGAGAAGAACGGATTGCTCGCCAAAATCGAGCCTAAGGTTCCGCCGCCGGTAAACGCGTTCACGAATGAAGTATTGGAGTTGTTTGCCAATGCTTGAATGCTGCCTGGAGCAAGTGGTGCCAGTGGCGCCCCAAAGCCAGCGGCGTTAGCAGTCGGCTTAACCACAAAGATGTTGGTCAGTGGCGAGTTTTCAAGCAGTTCGTCCATCAGGACGCCCTGATAGAGATCGGAGAACACGCCGACGCCGCCGCGGAGGACGGTATTGGTATGTCCGAGCGGACTCCAGGTGAAACCAAAGCGGGGCTGCAAGGCTACCTTCTCAATGTTAGGGAAGGCGCTGTGCGTGCCAGCCAGGATCGCCTGGTTGTACGGCGTGTTGACGTCGTGAGTCATGCCGGAGAAGGCGGTTTCGAAACGCGAGTAGCAATCGCTCGCGCAGATGGGATTGGAGTTTCGATCGCCGCGAAGCGCGAGGGTCAGTTTCAGGTTTGGGGTTACACGGTATTCGTCCTGGAAGTACAGACCCAGGCTGTAGAAACCGATTCGTACATCTCCATTTTGGGTGTAGACCTGAGTGTAACTGTCGCCGTTACCGCCGATGAGGGTACCATTGGCGAAATCGTTCAGGGATCCAAATATCGCCAAGCCATTGGTTTCGGCTTGGGCGTCGTAGTCGGTGAGATCGTCGCGCCGGAAGTTAAGTCCCATCTTGAAGGTGTGCGCGCCACGAGTGATCGACAAATCGTCCGTGACTTGTCCCATGGTTGAATTTCGGCCCTGGGGGAAGTTGTTGTCGCCAACGTTACTGCCGCCCAAAGCGGAGAGCGTGTTGTCATTAAATGTGATGTCGCCGTAACCGTTGGTCGCAATCACCGCAGCCGCGCCGCTGTCGGGCAGGAAGATCGCGCTGTACCACAGACCGGAAACGATAAAGTTGTTGACTGTGGTCGGCGAAAAGATGTGGGTCTCGTTGATCTGGCCTTCGTACTCCGGCTGATTGCTCTGGGTGCTGAATATCTTCGGATCAATAAGGTCGGTTGAGGTTGGCTGTTCCCCATGGTCCGCCTTAAATCGGCCAAAGAGTTTGTCGTTGTTGCTGATGTTGTAGTCGATACGCTCGGTCAGCAACCACTCCTTATTGTGGTTCACGCCCGAGGCCACGGCTGACATCAGGCAACCCTGGGCCAGGTTGAACCCTGGAAGCGACTTTACGTCACCGCAGCCGCCCCCTGTCGGGACAGCGACGCCAGCAACCGGAGAGCCCGCATACAGGGCCAATTCCTGCTGGTAGAAATTGGACTGAGCAGAACCGGCGCCGTAAATCGAATTAATGTTGTTCTGGATTGCCGTGCTGAACGCCGGAGTTGGCAGAAATGTCGTCTGCACGCTGGGTAGAGCATAGTACAAGCCCTCCTGGTCCACGTAGAAGAACAGCTTGTTCTTCACAATGGGACCGCCGACGGAGCCCGCCCACATATGGTTCACGGCGAACGGTTGTTGGTTGGGTGTTCCGTTCGCGATCTCGCTTTGCTTCTGGAACCAGTCATTGGCATTGAAGCCGCTGCTGTTGAAGAAGAAGCTCGCGTTGCCGTGGAAGGCGTTGCTGCCGGACTTGGTCGAATAATCAACCTGCACGCCGGCTTGGCGGCCATACTGAGCGGTGTAGCCGTTGCTTACCACTGCAACTTCCTGCACTTCGTTTTGGCCAATCAACAAATTGCTGGAGCCGGAGTTATTCAGGTTCAAGAAGGGATCGTTTTCGTCGTTGCCGTTCAATGTGAACAGGTTCGAGGTTGCCGGTAATCCGAAAGCGCTAAAGTTGCCGAAATTGCCGCCGGTGTTCATCAGAACGCCGGGAGCGGTTTGGGCGTAACTCGTGATGTCCCCGCCGGGATTCGGCAGCGCTGTGATCTGGGCTTGGTTATAGGTCGTGCTGATGTTTGCATCTTCGGTCTGCAGCAAGGGAGCCTGCCCCGAGACTTCAACGGATTCTGACGTGTTGCCAACAACGAGCTTGATGTTGGCAGTGGCGATCTGCCCCAGCGGCACGTCGATGGTTTCATTTTCCGAGCGGAATCCGGACTGGCTGATAGACACTGTGTAAGATCCCGGCTTCAGGAGCGGGAAATTGTACAAACCGGTGGCACCGCTGTTGGTTGTCTGGGTTTCCCCGGTGCTATTGCTCTTCAGGGTCACGTTCGCATTTGGTACCACCGCGCCCGACGGGTCGGTGACTGTGCCCGATATGCCGCCGGTCACAATGTTTTGTGCCTGGCTGACAAGAGTCAGGATAACCACGCATAGCACGCCGGCTAACGTAGATAAAGATTTAGACTTACAACTCATTGCTTCCTCCATCACACTGGATTGACTTGCTCACTTCGCCGTGCGACCGCTTGTCATGCTGACGACAGTGGTGGGCCTATCGGCGGAGTGCTGGTGGGGAAGAAGGCAAGCCGAGAGCCGCCTTTGTGGGAAAATACACGGTTTCAGAACCCTTCAGGTGCGGGTTCCGGGTTGAAAAAGGTGACGAATTGTCAGGTCGGTGAAACGAAGCAAAACAATCTCGTTGGCTAATTCATACGGATATCGGTAGAGATCGCCGGCGGGTGCTATGGGATTCGGGACGCCGGAAGCGCATTGGCCTCGACAATTGCAGTTCGCAACAAGCATACTAATTGGTATGTTAGCAGGCAGAAACGGGCCGAAACGTAGCACGACCGCGCCGCGCGATCCAGAGCGCACGCGAACGCGCTTATTGCAGGCTGCCTTCCAGGAGATACACCACTCGGGATTTCGAAGCGCTGACCTGGATGCCATTCTGGCCAAAGCCGGCGTGACTAAAGGCGCGTTGTACTACCACTTCGACAACAAGGAAGCACTCGGCTATGCGGTCGTGGACGAGGTCATCGCAAGTAAAGTTCACCAGAAGTGGGTGCAGCCCTTACGGAATGCCAAGGACCCCATCGACGCCCTGATCCGCATTTTCCGGTCGGAATCGTTGAACAAAGAAGACGTTCAGCGTGGTTGCTACTTGCTTAACCTTTCTCAAGAGATGTCAGGTCTTGATGAGGGATTCCGCAAAAGGACGGCAAGAGTTTATAAGGACTGGCACGACGGCATGGCGGACGCGCTGCGCGAAGGACAGAAACGCCGGATTGTGCGGGATGACATAAGCGCAAATGAGACGGCTACCTTTCTGCTCGCGGCGTGGGAAGGGTACGCCGCTTTATCAAAGAATGCGCAGGATGCACGGATGCTGCGATCCGGGCAAAGAAGCGTGATTCGCCATTTGGAGTCGCTGCGTCCGACACGCGGCCGGGAGCGGCCCGCCGACCGGAGCTAGCTCTCCCTTTTGTTTGAGCCCGTAAAACCTTCCCGGCGTGCACGCCAGTTCCCATGATCGCGCGAGACTGACTGATCTGGGGCATTCGTGTCCGGATTTCAGGCCGCCGTCGCGTCCGCCGACACTTGTCGCCAGTCCTCGCACTCCCTCGGTAGCCGTGCAAGTTGACGATAACGTACATACCAGTCGGTATGAATGATGCAACCATCAAATAGAATGACCGCATCACACGAGTCGGATGGTATTGACATTTGTGCCGAAGGGGCAAACTTAATGGGCCGAAGACCACTCAAGGTAATCGTATTCGCAAGCTCCGTGATTGCGGTCGCGCTGGGGGCGATCTCGCAAATACAAGCACAGTCCAAAATCGAGTATCCCAGCATGGCTCCGATCGAGCAGTACCTAATGGACCGCGATGCAGAGATTGCGATGGCCCGCAGCGCCGCTCCGCCATCCGTTGCCAAGGGCGCCACGGTTATGGTCCTGGGAAGGCATGGCTATGAAACGGCCGTGGAGGGCAAGAACGGTTTTGTATGCGCGGTGGGACGATCCTGGGATTTGCCGAAAAACAATCCGGCTTTCTGGGATCCAAAGATACACGGTCCGATCTGCCTGAGCGCTCCGGGTGCGCGTTCATTTCTTCCGATCTACTTCAAGAAAACCGAACTGGCGCTTGCCGGACGTTCGAACACTCAGATAGAGGACGCCATCATAGACGGCATCGCCAAAGGTGAGTTGCCCACACCCGAACCCGGTTCGCTCTCCTACATGCTGTCGAAGCAAGGGTACTTGAATGCCGGCATCAAAGGGCCATGGCTTCCCCACGTGATGTTTTTTGTCCACGAAATCGACCCTAAAGCTTTGGGATCCGACTTGGGAGATGACGTCCCATTGGACGCGCACGAAGAAAAAATAGGCCGCTATACCACCATTGACGTTCCGGTAAGCAATTGGTCGGACGGAACGCCGGCGCCGCAGATGGCAGGCGGCCATTGAAGCTGTGTGTCGATTTCGGGGTTTGCCGTTCGATTTATTCGAGAGGCCGTCAGGTGCTTCGAATCCGCATTGAAGGAGAGAATCAATGAGACGAAAGTCGGTCAAAGTGATGGCGTTGGGATTCTTTACGCTGGCCCTCGCTGTGGGCGCGGCGCGACAAGCGCGAGCACAGAACTCCACGACTCCTTATCCCAGCATGGCTCCGCTCGATCAGTACCTCATCGGGGACCGCAATGCCGAAATCGCGTTGGCGCGGACTGCGGCCCCGTCATCCATTTCCCAGGATGCGACTGTCGTGGTGCTTGGGCCGCAGGGCTTTGAGAACGGAGCCGAAGGCAAGAACGGATTTATCTGCATCGTCGAACGCGCATGGACAAGTCCATTCGAGAGTGTAGAGTTTTGGAACCCGAAGAATCGCAGTCCGATTTGCTACAACCCGCAGGCTGCGCGAACCATCCTGCCGATTACCTATATGAGGACCAAACTAGCGCTGGCCGGAAAATCGAAGGATGAAATTAAGGAAGGCATGAAGGCCGCCCTCGAGAAAAAAGAACTGCCGACCCTGGAACCGGGCGCGATGTCTTACATGATGTCGAAACAGGCCTACCTTACCGACACAGGTATCACCCACGACGGCGCCCACAACATGGCTCATATGATGTTTTACACCCCACGAATCACCCCTGGGGACTGGGGCGCGAACCTGGATAACTCTCCCATTGTTATCGATCCACGGGCCAAGAACGACCCGGAACCGATCAATACATTCATGATGCTCACCGGCACGTGGTCGGATGGATCGCCTGCCCCCCTCAGTTGATGCACAGTTGCAGATCAAGGGGAGGAATCGTGACAAACAGCAAGCCAATGCACAGTCACAAAATCGCTACGCAGGTCCGCACTCGCACGGGGAAGGCCGGGTGGCTCCCAGGATCGGTAATTTGCGTCGCTTTATTTCTGCTTTCGTCGAGTGTTCCAGGGCGTGCGCAAGCGCCGAAGTCGAAAGCCGATCCAGAATCGGCGGCAGCAACTACTCGTCCGTTCAAAGTGCACGTTTCCGACCACGTTCTCACTGACCTTCGGCGCCGTCTGGCGGAAACCAAATGGCCCGATCAACTTCCGGGCACGACCTGGGAATACGGCGCCGACATCAAAAAGGTCCGAGAGTTGGCGGATTACTGGCAGAACGGCTACGACTGGCGCACACAAGAAGCCAGGATCAACCGTTTCGACCAGTTCACTACGGAAATTGATGGACAGCGGATTCATTTTATCCATCAGCGCTCGCCCCGTTCCGACGCAATACCCTTGCTGTTAATTCACGGCTGGCCCGGTTCGATTGTTGAATTCCTCGCAATGATTGAGCCGCTCACCCGACCTAAAGACAGCCATAGCCCGGCGTTTCACGTCATCATTCCTTCGCTTCCTGGCTTTGGGTTTTCCGGGCCCACCACGACTCCAGGCTGGGACCCACGGCGAATGGCCAAGGCTCTCGTCGTTCTCATGGATCGTTTGGGCTACTCCAGGTACGGTATCCAAGGCGGCGATTGGGGTTCGGAGATCGCGCGCGACATGGCTTACCAATCACCCGCGCACGTGATTGGACTCCATCTGAACCTTCTTTATGCGGACCCGCCGAACTCGGAGGCGGTTACGCAAATGAGCGATCCCGAGCGGCGACGGTTTTCGTTCTTTGACCACGAAGAAAGCAGCTTTTTCAGAATTCAGTCCGCCGAACCGCAGACACTTGCCTATGCCCTGACGGACTCCGCGGTTGGGTGGTTGGCCTGGATGATCGCTCGATTTCAACTACTGACTGACAATAACGGGGATTTTCTGACCGCGGTTGACCGAGACACATTTCTCACCGATGTCACGCTCTATTGGGCAACCGGGACGATTGGCTCCGCCATGCGAATCTATCGCGAGCACCGGCTCGCCAACAGAGAAATGGCGCCTCTTCCTCGGCTGGAGACTCCCGTGGCGTACGCAGATTTTCCAAAGGAGGTATTTGCGTGTCCGTTTAGCTGGCTGACTCGGACTTACAACATAGTGCAAAGGACGGAAATGCCAAAGGGCGGACACTTCGCGGCTCTGGAACAGCCCGACCTCTTGCTTGAGGATATTCGGGAATTCTTTGCAAAGGTTGATCAGAAAGGATACGACATTGTGCCCTGACATGAAGTCGGCCAGTGGAGACCCAGCGGCCAGCCGCGCGTTCGGCCCTGCAGATCGGCGTTCATGGACGGTTCGCCTGGCGCAGATTTGCCTGGCTCTGAGGAACGGGCCCGGAGCGGTCCGCCAAACCGTTGGCAACTAAGGAAACAGCGATGGACGGTGAGTGGAAACCATGAGAGTGCTGATCGTGGAGGATGAGCGGTTGGACCGAACGGTCTTGGCAAATGTCCTGTCGGCACGGAGCGACGTAGAGCATTTCGATTTGGCCAACGATGCGATCGAAGCGCTCGACAAGTTGGTCACGGACTCTTACGATGTTTTGCTTCTTGACATCAATATGCCAGACCTGTCAAGCACGGAACTGGCAGGCGAACTTAGGGAACGAAGCCTTCCGTTGCCGTCTCTCGTGTTTGTAACGGCACACATTGAACATGCAGTCGCAGCTTTCGAGCGGCACACCGTAGACTACGTGCTAAAGCCCTTCTCGAACGAAAGCATCAACCGGGCCTTGGACCGCGCCTCTCGGAGGGCAAAGGGCGAGCGCGCCGCAAAATTGATCGAAGCTTTGCCGCAGTTGCAGAAGCTTTCTCCTCCGGGTCACCCGATGATCGCGATAAAGGCTAAAGGGAGGATACTCTTCATCAATCCTGGCGATGTGGTCGCGGTTCAAGCCGAGGGCAATTATGTGTCACTGCAACGCGAATCGGACTCCTATCTGCTGCGCGAGTCAATCTCGATGGTGGCAGAAAAGCTGAAGCCGTACGGATTCATTCGGATCCATCGATCTGCGCTCGTGAATACCTCATTCGTGGTGGAGATCAAGCCATACTCGATGGGAAAGTGTGGTCTCCGCGTTAAAGGTGGAAAGGAATACGCCGTTACGAACGGTTACAAGAAAAATCTCAGACCCCTCACAGAATTCCGGATCGGTAGCGGTGCGTTCCTTGCGGAATAACCTACTCATAAACGCAACGTGGATGTGAGTACCGCGACAACTCCGGAAACCGTCTCTCGCTTGCGGTCGGCAAACATGGATGGCGCAGCGTCCCCTCTAGCGCGGTTGCCGAATCAACCAATCCTCGCAAATGCTTTGATGCCAAGGGCCTTGAAAATTCGCCACCAGCATTGCGCTAAATCGGATAAGGTATCATCGGCAACTCAGAAGTAAAGGAGTTGCGGCCGCGAGTTCGCCCAAACTTGCAATGACCCAGAGTGAGATTTGCCTCTACGTTATTGAAAAGAATGGTAGGCGCGGCAGGAATTGAACCTGCAACCCTCAGATTAGAAATCTGATGCTCTATCCGTTTGAGCTACGCGCCCTCGGCAAGTCTCACCTATCTTGACAGTGGAGCGCTTTGGAGGCAAGTCTGCAACGCTCGAGGATGGATACGCGGGCTTCGTAAATGAGGTCGCGGTGAATCGGGCGCGTTTTATAATGACTGGCCGCGGACACCTTCATTCCGAGTAGCCGTCATCGTTTCCGTTGTTGTCGTCGTCTGCTTCATCTTCCTTGTCGTCCTCTTCTTCGTCCTCTTCATCGTCCGGCGGATTGCGAAGCACCATACCAGCCGTAACGAAGGAATACTGAGGATCTGGTTCGAGAATCTCCCGGGACGTTGGCACCATAGCTCATGTTACTCCCCGGGCGGAGCCCATCGCTCAATGAACTATGCAGGCAAATAGACCCCAGCCCTGCATTCAGAATGCAGAATGCGAAGGGCTGGGGCCGGCAACTTGAATTTTCTTAGTGCAGATAAGAACTAAAGAAGAGGAAGAAATTCGAGGGCGCTTCCACTGCCGCCTTCGCCTTGATCGCTTTCTGCATGTCCGCAAAAGAAGTAATTCCTGAGGTGCCTCCCTGATTCGGCCAATCGTTCTGATCGAGTACCAGCACCGGGCGCACTTGCCACCAGATGGATTTGATCTTCTCGTCCATGTTGATCACGATGTGGCTGTGGTTCGGTGTGGGCAGAAAAATATTCGATGTCGGAGATTGAATGTATCCCAGAGCCGCTAGCACCGGGCCCAAGTCCAGACGCGAAGCGTGCATGGTGCATGTACCCGGAGCATCGGTCGGAGCCGGACATTGGGTATAAACGAGGGGCTTCTCTTTGAAGCCTTCAGGAATGGCGCCGAAGAGTTTAATCAGGGTCTTGCCCAGGGTCACGCCACAGATCGTGCCTTGGACGACATGTTTACAGGAGATGGCGTCGTTCGGGTTCTGGTCCTTGTCGACCGAGAACATGGGGACCAGCACGTAAAGCGGCTCCGTAGTGACAATCACTTTGCCGTGCTGTCCAGGCGGGTTGACGTTGGGTTCAGTCCCTACTTGGCAAATGGGAGTTTGCATTTCACCAGGATCCTGGTCTGCGGGAATCTTGTTGTAATTGAGATCGTCAGTGGGCTGGTCAATGCAATCGAAATTCATGCCATAACGAAAGGTGAGGACATTGCCACCGCCGTATCCGTAGGTTTGGTTGGGCTTGAGGGTTGCGGGACCTTCTTGCGCGGATGCAAGGGTTGCGAGCAGGGCGATGGTAAGCACAGCCAGCAGCCGGGGAATTGCCGTCTTCATTATTTCCTCCACAGTCTAGGGCCGCCCTTGGGGAAGCGGTCTGTGCTATGTACGCTGGCTCGCGGAAATCGGATTGGTCGCAGTTTTCGAATTTCATCCGCGATTCCGCCTGCGTTTCTTCATCCCCCTTTTGTCCGGTACTTCTTTCCCGAACCTACGGTAAATGCCCTATCGTTTCTCTACCCATATCACTCTATGATTTTTGTTGCCCAGTCGCAATGCGCTAACTGGAGCGGGTTTTGTGAAAAGGGGAAACCAAAATGCTGTGGACGATTTTTGTAATTCTGCTGGTTCTTTGGTTGCTCGGCATCGTCAGTTCCTATACGTTAGGCGGATTTATCCACATTCTGCTGGTTCTGGCGCTGGTAGTGCTGTTGATTCGCATCATCGAAGGCCGACGACCAGTGGTCTAGGCTGCGGCCGGGTTGCCGTATCGAGTCAATGAAGACTAATTGGAGGTGTTCCTTGAGACGTTCTGGATTTTCGTTTGCAGCCGGTTTTGCAGTCATGCTGTTGGCCGTTCCTTCGTTCTCGCTTCAAGCATCGGTAACCGGCGCTTCCGATACCGGGTATCGCATGAAAGTCGTCTCCCGTAGTACGGAGGCGATCGACTATCACCACAAAGGTTCGCTGAAGGTGGACATTCGTGGCACAGATTTGATGCCTCAGGCAAAAGGGAAAGCCGACGTGGAGGGCAAGCCCGCCGGAGTGAAGCTCGACGTTAATGTGGAGCACCTGCAACCCGCGAACACCTTCGGCCTCGCCTACCTTACTTATGTGCTGTGGGCCATAACGCCCGAAGGACGCCCCAGGAACTTGGGTGAAATGATTGTGCATGATGGCAAAGGCGAAGTGAAAACGACCAGCGATCTTCAGGCCTTCGCATTGATTCTCACGGCCGAACCCTACTTCGCCGTCACCCAGCCGAGCGATCTGGTGGTGGCACAGAACGAAGTGAAAGCCAACTTCAACGCCGGTGTCGAGCCGGTGGACGTGAAGTACGAACTGATCTCACGGGATACTTACAATGCGCAAGTCCAGCCGGTCGACCAGCCAATGTACGGCATCGATCCCAAGCTCCCGGTTGATTTGCTGCAAGCGCGCAATGCGGTGCGCATCGCGAGAGATGCCAACGCCCAGCAATATGCCCCGGCCGAGTTTGAAAAGGCCAAAATGCTATTGAACCAGGCCGAGGATTACTACCGCCGGAAACAAGGAAGCGGGCCCATCGGGACGGTGGCGCGGCAGGCGGCACAAACTGCGGAAGAAGCGCGCGTGATCACCATCAAGCGTGAACAGGAGGAAGAGTTAGCCCGCGAACGGCAAGCCCAGGCCGACCAGACGGCGCAAGCGCAGGCCGAAGCCCAGCAACATCAACAAGAGGCAGCACAAGCCCAACAGCAGGCACAGCAGGCGCAGGCTGATCGACAGGCCGCGGAGCAGGCCAGATTGCAAGCGGAGCAAGCCCAACAGCAAGCCCAGATGCAAGCGCAGCAGGCCGACCAGGCCCGCCAGCAGGCAGAGAACGAAAAACAGCAGATGCGTGCTCGTCTTCTGCAACAGCTCAATCAGGTGCTGGAGACGCGGGACACGGCGCGCGGCCTGATCGTGAATATGCCCGACGTCCTATTCGATACCGGCAAGTCCGACCTCAAACCCGCGGCCCGAGAGCGATTGGCCAAGGTCGCTGGTATTCTGCTCGCATATCCCGACATCAAAGTTGAAATCGATGGCTACACCGACAGCACCGGAAGCCTCGAATTCAACGAGCGGCTGTCGCAAGAGCGCGCCGAGGCAGTCCACACCTACCTCGGCAGCCAGGGCGTGACTTCCAATTCCATGACGACGCAGGGCTTCGGGCCAAGTAATCCCATCGCCTCCAATGCGACGGCCTCCGGACGTCAACAGAACCGCCGTGTCGAGATGGTGGTATCAGGCCAGTCCATCGGCGAGGCTACCGGCGCGACGCAGTAAAAATCCGCGTTCCGGCGATTACTCGGGCGATCGGCGGGAACATCTCCCGCCGATTTTTTGCGCCTTTTACCAGTGGCAAGGAAAGGCTTATCCGGCACCTTCAACGGATTTCCGGAACTGTACGCGATCCATGCCGTATACTTTCGCTGATCCATTCGACGGCGAATGTCACCTTCCCCATCATCGCGGCTAGCTTATATCGACTGGATGCGCGGCTTGGCCTGCGTTCTGATGTTTCAGACGCACTGCTATGACGCGTGGCTTTCGCCTGATGCGCGTAAGACCACTTTTTTTATGTGGTCGCAACTCGGCGGAACTTTGCCTGCGCCACTCTTTCTTTTTCTCGCAGGAATTTCCTTTGCCCTCGCCACCGACAAGCTTCGGCAAAAGGGCTTGCCTCCCAACCAAATCGCGGCAAGCACCATCCGGCGCGGTGCAGAAATCTTCGGCATGGGCCTGCTATTCCGCTTGCAGGAATACTTGATCGCCTGGGGATGGGCGCCCAAGAGCGACCTGTTACGCGTCGATGTGTTGAACACCATCGGCCTTTCCATGATGCTGATGGGTGTGCTCTGCTGGCTGGTCCTAAGCATGAGACCCGGCACTTATAGCAGACTCGCGTTAGGACTGAGCGCAGCCGGCACCGGCCTTACTATTTCCCTGCTCTCTCCGCTACTTTGGACAACATGGCGGCCACGCTTTCTGCCTTGGCCAATCGAATCGTACATCAATGGCGTTCACAATCTCGGCGAACCTCAAGCCTGGCTCTTCCCCATCTTTCCCTGGGCCGCATTCGCATTCCTCGGACTCGCGCTCGGATTCTTCCTGCTCAGCGACTGGTCGCGTTCGCATGGCAGTTTGCCGATGTTCCTTGCCGGTACTGCGGGGCTGGCCCTGATCTTCGCCGGACGCTGGCTGGATGCGCGTCCGCAAATCTATCCTGTCTCTGACTTCTGGCACACCAGCCCCAACTTCTTCCTGATTCGTCTGGGATTACTCCTGATAATTCTGGCTGCTGTTTATACCTGGTGCCGCTGGGGCGCGGGGCAATGGGGATTCAGCCCGCTCATCCAACTCGGACAAACTTCACTACTGGTTTACTGGGTGCACATCGAACTGGTGTATGGGCGCTTTTCAATCCTGCCCAAAAAAGTTCAAGACATTCGTGGCGCGAGCGTGGGCCTGTTCACCATATTCTTGTGCATGTTGGTGCTGTCGCTTTTGCGCACCGGACTGAAAGGCCGAGGCAGTGAAGTGCGCACATGGATGTTACGCCCGCTGCGAGCCCGTGCTGGCTGAATCCGCGCGCGACAGCTGCAAAATCGCGTTCTGTACCAGCGTCAGGGCTATCCCCCAACGCTGCCGGCACTGATCTTCGTCCTCTCCGTATCCAAACAAATAAAAAGTCATATAGAAGCCATCTCGCGTTTGTTCGCCACTTCGAAAAAAGCATCTGCGGATAAGGAATTCGGCCGATGCCGGGATCTCCGGCACTTTCTTGAGCAGGGTGACCAGGCAGTCTGCAAAGCCCTCAATCTCCGCAAACGAAAATCGTGCGGAATCGTCCACGAACACAAGGTCAACGTACGACCCGAACTTGCAAGCAGCGCCGAAGATTTCATCTTCGACATTCATTTTATCGGTGTGCCAAGCGTCGCACTTCGCTGTTTCGAGCAGGCTGGCGGCGCCGTTCATGGCACGAAGGAACTCCGCCAGTTCCGGAAAGACGCGAGCTTCTTCGATTTCAGACAGCAATTCGGGCTGGCGCTTGAGATTGAAGTAGCGCAGTCCGGACGATTCGTCGCTCCAGG
This sequence comes from Terriglobales bacterium, assembly GCA_963700175.1. GTDB lineage: Bacteria > Acidobacteriota > Terriglobia > Terriglobales > Acidobacteriaceae > DASVWZ01. Next base: position 161,879 of record CAVOWN010000014.1, on the reverse strand, counting down.
GAAATTCGAGCGTCTCATCGTCCGGACCAAGTTCAACCGCGAAGTCGGCCTCCACGGCTAGTGCGCCGGAGCAGGCTGCTGAGTTTGTGCAGGGGCCGCGGGCGCAGGCGTGAAGTTCACTTTCGGCACCTGACGTGACTCGGGGCTCGCTTGGAAGTAGGCATCGTTTACTTTGAACCCGGCCCAACCGGCGAAGATATTGTTGGGGAACTTCTGCACATAGGTGTTGTAGTCCTGCAAAGTATCGTTGTAGCGTTTGCGTTCGATCGCAATCCGGTTTTCCGTTCCCGCTAACTCATCCTGCAAACGCAGAAAATTCTCATTGGACTTGAGTTGCGGATAGTTCTCGACGATCAACAGCAGTCGTCCCAGCGCACCGTCGAGTTGCCCGTTGGCATTGATCTTTTCCTGCGGAGAACCGGCCGATAGCAGCGCGGAACGCGCCTTCGCGATGTCGCCGAACACCGTGACCTCTTGCTGTGCGTACCCCTTGACGGTCTCGACCAGGTTGGGGATCAGATCGGCACGGCGTTGCAGCACCACGTCGACCTGCGACCATGCCGATTTAACCGATTCGTTTTTCGTGACCAGGGCATTTCGCACGCCGACGTACTGCCCAAACCCCAGCAGCGCAATGACCGCAATCAGAACAATCACAATTACCGCCTTACCCATAGCGCCTCCCTTGGCGAAAATCTTTGAACTACTTTTTGCTGCTTTCTTCTGAATCCAGCATTTTATCGACTGCGTCCGTCACGTGCTCAATAGCGATCAAATATTTACTGAACACTTCCCCGCAATCAAACTGTTTGGGATCAGCTTTTCGCTCGCGAATGTCGAACAACTGCTGAAACACTGCGGGATCGAACTGGAACCTGGCTGCCAAAGCCTGGATGGACTCGCGCTTGGAAGGCGGCACGGGAATGCCGGCGGCAATCAACGCGTGGCGAAATAGCGTCGCAAACGTCGAAACCGACCCCAGCATGAGCTTCCATAACGCTTTCGTATCGTTCGCAGAGACGAGCAGGCGTTCTCGAAGCAGAATCACCTTCTCGCGCAGTTCATATTCGAGCTGTGCGCGATGAAAGCCCATCGGAATCGACAGCCCGTTCAGAACGTCGTCTCCGAAGAGGACTGTGTGGCGCTGCTGCATATCGAGATATTCAATGGAGAACACATCGGTTGAGCGCTCCAACTCGTCGCGCGTCAGAAACAACGGTGCGCGGTGTTTCTGGCGGGACCACCACTCGACGGCGGGCGCCATCGCGGTCAGAACAAGAAACGAACTCTCGCGCACAATGCACAGAAGATTTATGTTTGAAAACTCGGGATGAAACTCGCCCGATGCCGCCGAACCGTAGAGAATCACGCTTTGCAGGTTCTCGCCTGCGGCCTCGCGCAGTCGTTTGATGAATTCGTCGATTTGCTGTTGTGGGACCATAGTTACCTCTTCACCTTCCGATCCAATCACCAACTACCGCTCGCGCCGCCGCCACCGGAACTTCCACCCCCAAAGCCGCCGAACCCTCCACCGCCTCCACCAAAACCTCCGCCGCCCCAACCACCGCCGCGCCCCCCGCCTCCGCCAAATATCAGCGTCCAGAACAGCAGTCGCCGCAGCGGTGGAACGAACAGCACGATCAGAATAATGACGATGATGACGATGACGGGCGGCCCGGAATGCGGTCGCGTCTCCGTGGGTTCGTCAGGAACCTGCGGACGAGCGCCGGTCAACTGAATGCCCGCATCCTGTGCGATGACATCCGCAACCCGCGAGGTCATCAGCGAAATCGCGCCATTGAAATCGTTCTGCCGCAGCAGCGGCACAGCTTCCCGGCCGAAGCCGCCGACTTTACCGTCGGGCAGGATTGGCTCAAGCCCATAGCCAACTTCGGTTCGGTAGCGACGGTCCTGCGTGACCACCAGAATCAGAACGCCTTTATTCGTGGACTTGCTGCCGATGCCCCATTGTTTGTAAAGATCGGCTGCGTAGCTCTCTATGTCCGAGTCGTTGAGCGTAGGGATGGTCACAACCGCAATCTGCGCGTGCGCTTTTTGGTCAATCTGTTGGGCGATGTTGTCTAGCTGCGCAATCGTGTTCTGATCCAGGACGTGGGCGAAATCGTTGACGTAGTCGGTGGGGTGAAGCTGGGCTACTGGCTGCGCTTGTACGAGCAGCGCAAGCGTCACGATACCGAAGATCAAAGCGGTCGCTTTGCAAGCCAGCTTCATTCGAAGTTTGATTGTATAGGACTGGTCGGGCGCAATGCCCGCAACCGGCGTTGCCCTTCATCTGGGCGAGAGCGGTTGTAACCGGTTCAGGATTTGCTCAAGAAATTCAACACTTGGGTTTCCGCCCAATGGCCGTCGTCGCCATTGGCCTCGCCAACGAACGAGCAGTGTCCGCCATCTTCGGTTTCGTTGAATGTGATGTTAGGGTTGGCCAGAATTTTCTTTCGCGTTTCAGGAAGAATTCTGATGAAGGGATCGTTGGCAGCGTGCAGAATGAGGGCTGGCACCGCGATGCGGTCCACGACATTCGCCGCGGCGGCACGCGCGTAGTAGTCGGACGCGCCGGTGAATCCAGAGTAAAACGCCGTGACCCGATCGTCGAAATCACGCAGACTTCGCACGCCTTTGCCGCGCGATGGGTCGAATGTTCCGGGAAAATGCCGGGCCTTCGCCAGCAATCGACGGCGCAGCCTCCATAAAAAATAGTATTCGTACAACCGGTTGCTCGGCAGATGGAGTGCGTCCGCCGAAGCCGCCAGATCGATCGCCGGACAGACCGCAGCGACAGCACGAAACTGTCGCGGCCCGTTGGCGCCCCATTCTCCAGCCAGTTTTAGCACGAGATTGCCGCCCATCGAGAATCCCGCCAAAGCGATGCGAGAAAGTTTGTCGTGCTCGATCAGATATTGCGTGACCGCGGCAATGTCCTGCGAGCGTCCCGAATGATAAAGGGTTGGAGAAAGGTCGTCTGTACCGCCGCAGTTGCGCTGGTTGAAGCGGATTACATTCATCCCCATCGCCACGCCTTTCGCGGCCATCCCGACCATGTACTGAGAATCGCTGGAGCCTTCGAGTCCGTGTACCACGATTACGGTTAGCGCGGCGGCTGGGTCGGGCTGCCAGTGACAGTGGCAAAGGACCTTCGCTCCTGGCTCGACTTCGATCAGCCTGTCCTCGCCGGGCGGCAGCACCAGCCTGCGCTGTAGGAAAAAGCTGGCCAGCGTCTGCACATGTCCGCCGCTCAAATAACGGCGAGCGACAAATTTCGGCAGCGTAGTTTGCGAACTCCCCACCCATTGATTTTAAATAAAGATTACAGTTGTGACTGAGGAGAGCTGGAATATGCCGATTTTCGAATACATCTGCAAAGCGTGCGACCATGAATTTGAAGCCTTGGTGTACGGCAACGAGAAAGCCTTGTGCCCCAAGTGCCACGGCAAGAAACTGGCTCCGCAGCTTTCGGTGTTCGCCGTTTCCGCCAAGGGCACACCGAGATCCGCCGCTCCGGCAGCCGGACCGTGTGGAAGCTGCGGCGACGCTCGCGGGTCGGGGGCCTGTTCCATGCGTGATTTCGACTAACGCCGGACCCTAGCCGTCGGCATCCCAGTTCTCCCCTAGCACTTCCGGCATCCTCGCGGGTGACCGGGGTAATCTTCGTCCTTCCCTGGAATCGACTTACCATCCCATAGAACCGTCACAGAGACCAACTTTGGATCGTCGACGCAACCGGCGTGTTACCGCTTTGCTTCCCGTGCGCACATGGGGCGTGGATGCCCACGGCCAACCCTTCACCCAACTCACCCGGGCCAAGAACATCAGCAAAAACGGGGCTGTGCTGCAAGGCATGCTACGCACCATGAAGGTCGGCGAAAGCTTGCATTTGCAACTAGGGCGGCAGCAAGCCGAATTTCGTGTGGTTTGGGTTGGGGCGCTTGGAAGCCCACGTCAGGGCGAGTTGGGGGTTGCCGCAATTCCGAGCGAACCGGACATCTGGGACGTCAACCTCATCCATTGCGGCGAGATCGCCGGAAAAGGATAAGCGAACCAACCAGCGAAAGATAATTCCTTCTGATGCGCGGACGCCTCGAGCTGGCCTGGTTGTTGCGACCTGGGCCCGCTTCCTCTATTCTGACTTCGCCATTTCTGGAGAGTCAAAACTTGCGGATTCTCGCGCTGTTTTTTGGATTATGCCCCTGGCTGTTGGCATCCGTTAACGCCGAACCACCATCGCCTTCATTGATGCCCCAGCCAGCCACAATGCAGCGTGGCTCAGGACAGCTGATTATCGACTCTTCCCTTACGGTGAACATCGGCGAACACCCTGACCTTCGCCTTCAGCGGGCGGCGGAACGCTTTATCGAACAGCTTCGACGGCAAACGGGAATGCCGGCCTCCGCATTTACGATCACGAACAATTCGGCAGCGACCTTGCAATTGAGGGCCGAACATCCGGCGAAGCCTGCCCACGATCTCGGCGAGGACGAATCTTATTCGCTGGAGATCACTTCGTCGGGCGCCAAACTTGGCGCCCCGACTGCGCTGGGTGTGATGCGCGGCCTGCAAACATTTCTTCAATTGGTACAAACGACTGCTTCTGGCTTTGCTGTGCCAGCGGTGCAAATTCACGACCAGCCGCGTTTTCCGTGGCGTGGGCTCATGATTGACGTTGGACGCCACTTTATGCCGCTCGACGTGCTAAAGCGCAACATCGACGGCATGGCTGCGGTGAAACTGAACGTCTTTCACTGGCACCTTTCGGAGAACCAGGGATTTCGCATCGAGAGCAAAGAATTTCCCAAGCTGCATGAGATGGGCTCGGACGGATTTTTCTACACGCAAACTGAAGTGCGCGATTTGATTGTGTACGCGCGCGATCGCGGAATTCGCGTCGTCCCCGAGTTCGATATGCCGGGGCACAGCACGGCGTGGCTGGTCGGATATCCGTGGCTCGGGAGCGGTGCCGGGCCGTACGCCATCGAGCGCAAATGGGGCGTTTTCGATCCCGCGATGGATCCGACCAAAGAGAGCACTTACGAATTTCTCGACAAGTTTATCGGCGAGATGGCGCGTCTCTTCCCCGACAAGTATCTTCATATTGGCGGGGACGAGGTCAACGGCAAGGAATGGGACGCGAATCCGAAGATCCGGGCGTTCATGCACGCACACGGATTCAAGAGCAATCAAGACCTACAAGCGTACTTCAATACGCGCGTACAGAAGATCGTGAGCAAGCACGGCAAAATCATGATCGGCTGGGACGAGGTTCTGCGGCCCGATTTACCCAAGGATGTCGTCGTGCAGTCGTGGCGCGGACAGGCTTCGCTGGCGCAAGCTGCGACGCAGGGCTACCGCGGAATCCTCTCCTTCGGCTATTACCTCGATTTGATGTGGCCGGCGTCGCAGCACTACGCGGTCGATCCTTTGGAGGATGGCGCGGCGAATTTGAATGACGAAGAGAAGCAGCGCATCCTCGGCGGCGAAGCTTGTATGTGGTCGGAGTACGTTTCGCCGGAGAGTGTCGATTCGCGCATATGGCCGCGCATGGCGTCCATCGCGGAAAGGCTATGGTCGCCGCAGAACGTGAAAGACGTCGACTCTATGTACCGGCGCATGGAGAAAACGAATCATTGGCTGGAATGGCTCGGGCTAACGCAGAACACTTACTACCAGCCGATGCTACGGCGGATCGCGGGATTGGACGACATTTCAGCGCTTGAAACCTTGGCGGATGTGATTGAGCCGGTGAAAGATTACACGCGCGAGGAAACGGCACGAGTCGAAGCGACCAGCCTGATGCCTTTAAATCGCTTGGTCGACGCAGCGCATCCTGAGAGCATGACGGCCCGTCAGTTTTCAATTCTTGCGAATGCATATTTGGCGGGCGGTGATGCAACGACAAAAGATCAAATCCGAGCTTGGTTGATGCGCTGGCGAGATAACGATGGGCGACTGAAACCACTCGAAGGATCGTTTCTGTTGCAAGAGGATGTTGAGCGATCGCAGGAGCTTTCCTCTGTAGCTGCCTCGGGCTTAGAGGCGCTCGACCATCTTGAGCGGGGAGAGCGTCCGACCGCCGAATGGACATCGAGCCAAACGGCGATCTTGCAACAAGCGCGGCAGCCGAAGGCGCAGTTGCTGCTGATGGTGGTCGATCCAGTGCAAAAACTGGTTGACGCAGCCTGCAAGGGCGCCCCAGCGGGGACAACGTTGCATTAGGAGCGAAACTCGAGTATTCGGAGAACGGGGCCCGGCTATTTCCACCAGATCGCTGAGCTGATGAGGGCGGCGACTTCGAGGACGGCGAGTGAAACCCATAGGCGCTGCCGCAAAACGGAGCGTCGCAAATCCCGCTTCAAATCTGCCTGCAAGACGTGCACGAATTCAATCTCTGCGGCGTCCGGTTTCGGCTTGGCAGATGCTGCACGGATTGGGGCCAGAATATATTCTGTCTTGGGCTTGTCCGGAAGAAATACCTTGGGCGTACTGATCACCGACGACCAACCGGGAAGGAGCATCATTCCGTTCAGGCCGCTGATGTCCATGGGAGCAGAACTAAGTTGTAAGGCCGGCTGCCGCTCTGGCGCCGCGGCGTCCGCTAGGCTGCGCAAGAGCGAACTCCACCACATGTGGCTCATTTGATCGGAGATCAATTCACCCACGTCTGCCGGGCGCGATTCGAGTTCGAGCGGCGGAAGGACCTCGGGCGAAATCACATCGCCGATATTGGTGAATACCGTTCGGAACCACGGCAGTCCTAGGCGATCGCTGGCCAGCATTCCGACATCCACGGGACGCGAGGTAAGATGCAAAGGCGGCAGCTTCTCGGGCGCGACGGTCTCGCGAATATTCTCCGCCAGCCGCTTCCACAGGGGCGCTTCCCAACTGTCAGTCAGCAGCAGGTCGAGTGAATGCTCCTGCGCCGGCAGGCTTTCTTGCGGATCAGAAAAATTGAGTGACGAACCCATTGTTCTTAAATAGTGTAGACGAAAATGACGTTGGACGAAATATGGGCGGTCGATAACTCTGATGACTGATTCGTCATCATTCCAATCTTTTTCACAAGCAACTTCTGGCTGAGAACTGCATCAATTATCCGTGACGAAATCGCTCTCCATTATCCTTCTTCTTATCTTGGCCTGCGTTACGCAGGCTCTCGCCCAGGATGGGTCGCTTCCACAGGCGCCGGATCGAGTTCGCCACACCAGCAACTATCAATTTATTACTGGGAAGCAGCGACTGACTTGGTTTCTGGACAGTACCGTGGGTGCGGAGACGTTGACTGTGGGCCTTTTTAGCGCCGCCATCGGAACCGCTCGCGACGCTCCCTACGAATATGGGCCACACTGGGAAGGCTTTGCAAAGCGCTATGGGATGCGCCTGACGGGAGTTTCGACCGGCAACGCCATTGAAGCCAGCCTGGGATCGATCTGGGGAGAAGATCCGAGGTATTTCAGGGACGGCACAGATCCCCTCAAACTCAGGATTAGGCATGTGGTGCTCATGACTTTCACTGCTCATGACCGCGAAGGACACCTCACGCCGGCCTTCGCCCGCTATGTGGCAACCCCGGGAAATAATTTTCTTTCCAATACATGGCGCGTCGACAGCGAGTCCACAAACCGGGCGGCCGCTTTGCGAACGGTTTGGGGCTTTGTTGGGCTGATGAGCAAAAACGCTTTCACCGAATTTTGGCCTGACCTGAAACAAAAAGCCTTCGTGAAAATTCACTAGCCGAGCGTCGACAGGCTTTTCCCCTAGCCAGTCTCGTATAATCTCCGAACACGCCATGCCTGCAAACCTTGCGCAGATCGTTGCTGCTACGCGGCGAGGACTGGCGGAATCGCGGGCTTGGGCAGATCTTTTGGAGCTTGAGAAGAAGGCCGAAATCCATGTCCCGCGAGGATTTCGTCGCGCCCTCACCTCGCGAAGCGGCACAGGACCGGCGGTGATCGCCGAGCTGAAGAAAGCTTCTCCGTCACGCGGGATGATTCGCGCCGATTTTGATCCCGAAATCCTGGCCAAGGAGTTGGAGGAGGCTGGGGCCGCTGCACTGTCCGTTTTGACCGATGCAGAGTTCTTTCAGGGATCGCTGCGGAATCTGCAACTCGCTTCGGCCAAAGTAACGCTGCCGTGTCTGCGCAAGGACTTTATTGTCGATGAATTCCAAATCGTGGAGGCCCGTGCAAACGGGGCGGACGCGATTCTACTGATTGTCGCTGCTTTGACCCAAGAAGAACTGCTCGGACTTGCGAAATCGGCTAAGGACTGGGGCCTGGATGTTTTGTGTGAAGTGCATGATCGAGATCAATTGCAGCGGGCTATGGATGCGGAATGCGACTTGATCGGAGTAAACAGCCGGGACTTGCGAACATTTAAAGTCGACGTGGAAACCGCATTGCGATTGGGTGAACAGATTCCGGACAACGTGGTGCGAGTGGCAGAGAGCGGAATCCACGATGGCGCCGATATTGCCCGATTGAAGGCGGCGGGGTATGACGCGTTTCTGATTGGCGAATCCTTGATGAAGGCGGCTTCGCCGGGGCAAGCATTGCGGAAGTTGCTTGCAGAAGCCGCGAGCGCCAGAAGCAAGAGATAGGATTGCTGCATGACCTGGGTGAAAATCTGCGGGATCACGAATTTGGAAGACGCTCGTAATGCCGTCGAGGCAGGCGCCGACGCGCTGGGCTTTGTCTTCTATGAAAAAAGCGCGAGGCATGTGTCTCCGCAGACGGCGCGTGACATCGCGCGCGACATACCCGATACAATCGAAAAAGTCGGGGTTTTTGTGGGCAGTCCGGGTAAGTTCGTCGTCCAGATCGCAGACGAAGTTGGACTAACTGCAATCCAGACCCACGTGGATGCTTTCTCCGAGAATGCGCACACTGGGCAGTGGCTGGCGCCCGACAGCGTAAGGCAATACATTGCTTTATCGGCGCATAGTTTCTTCGACCGGTTGGAGGACTTAGAGGCGTTCCTGATGTCGAGAGCTGATCGCGGCGTGAAAAATCGCGCGGATGCCATTTTTCTCGATTCCGGCACATCGCAGAAACCTGGGGGCACGGGGCAGGTCTTTGATTGGGGAAAGGCCCTCCCTGTGGGCGAGACGATTCAGAAGGCAGGATTCAAATTGGTAGTTGCGGGCGGCTTGAATCCGGAAAATGTCGCTTTAGCCATGCGGACGCTAAGACCTTGGGGAGTTGACGTTTCGTCAGGAGTGGAAGCGCGGCCGGGGAAAAAAGATCCGGAGAAAGTTCGGGCGTTCATCGCCGCAGTCCGCAACGCGAATAAAGGATAGTTGAATCACATGGCAGCACCGATCAATTCGCGAAAAAGAGCCTCCTCGGTGACCGCGACTCCCGAGCGCGGACGCTTTGGCGCCTACGGCGGACGCTACGTGCCCGAAACCTTGATGGCCGCTTTGGAGGAACTGGAGCGTGCGTACGAGAAGGCCAAGCGGGACCGCAAGTTTCAAATCCGGTTGGACGAGCTGCTGAGGAATTTTGCAGGGCGTCCGACGCCGCTGTTCTTTGCCCAGCGTTTAACCAAAGAACTCGGTGGCGCAAAGGTTTATCTGAAGCGCGAAGATCTGCTGCACACTGGCGCTCACAAGATCAACAATTGTCTGGGTCAGGGATTGTTGGCGGAGCGGATGGGGAAACGGCGGATCATCGCCGAAACGGGCGCGGGTCAACACGGAGTGGCAACGGCTACGGTATGCGCCCTGCTCGGTTTTGAGTGCGTCATCTACATGGGCACCGAGGACATGCGCCGGCAAGAGCTGAACGTTTTTCGTATGCGTCTGCTGGGCGCTGAAGTGCGAGGGGTTGAATCCGGCTCGCGCACGTTGAAAGACGCCATCAACGAGGCGATGCGCGACTGGGTCACCAACGTTCGCACAACCCACTACCTGCTGGGCAGCGTGCTCGGGGCCCATCCTTATCCGACGATGGTGAGGGACTTTCACCGGGTGATTGGACGAGAGGCGCGCTCGCAAATCCTCAAAACCGAAGGCAGGCTGCCTGCCGCGGTTGTGGCTTGTGTGGGCGGCGGATCGAACGCCATCGGAATTTTCTTTGAATTTATCAAAGACAAACGAGTGAAACTGATTGGCGTGGAGGCAGGCGGACGAGGGCACGCTCTGGGCGAACATGCGGCGCGCTTTGATGGTGGCTCGCCAGGCGTGCTACAGGGAACCTATTCCTACCTTTTGCAGGACGAGGCGGGACAGGTTTCGAATACACATTCGGTCTCGGCCGGCCTTGACTATCCCTCGATTGGGCCGGAGCACGCGTATTTGAAAGACTCGGGTCGCGCCCAATATGTGACCGCCTCCGATGCCGATGCGCTGGGGGCCTGCACTAGACTGGCGCTCACTGAAGGAATTATTCCCGCGCTGGAATCTGCGCATGCGGTGGCGGAGGTGATCAAGCGAGCGCCGAAGATGAAGAAGTCCGACATTGTAATCGTGAATATTTCGGGTCGCGGCGATAAAGATATTGGGATTCTGCGGGAGGCTCTCAGCCTATGATCCGCATTCCGATGATCACCGCGGCTTTCGCGGCAGGCACTTACGACTGGTCAGACGCGTCATGACTCTTTCTTTCGAAAAGAAGCCGTCGCTGGTGGCCTACGTCACTTGTGGCGACCCCGATCTCGCCACCTCGAGGGAGATCATTCTGGCCGCGATTGATGCGGGCGCGAGCGTGATCGAACTGGGCGTTCCGTTCAGCGATCCGCTGGCGGATGGGCCGGTGATCCAGCGCGCCAGTCAGAGAGCATTGCAGCACGGAACCACCATCGAACAGGTCATCGAGTTGGCAAGGGAGATTCGCAAGAAGTCGCAGGCGGGGCTGATCATTTTTTCATACTTGAATCCGGTCCTGCGTATGGGGATGGGCAGGTTCAGCACTGCGGCGCAGGACGCCGGAATTGATGGAGCACTGATTACCGATCTGCCCATTGAAGAGGCGGCTAACTACTTAAAAGAGATGGGGCGACGCGAACTGGCGACCGTATTTCTTGCAGCGCCAACCAGCACCGACGATCGGTTGAAAGCGATAGCGGCAGCCTCCAGCGGCTTTATTTATGCAGTCTCGCGAACTGGAGTGACCGGAACGCGCCAGCAACTGCCGGACGATGCGCAGCAGTTAGTTAGGCGATTGCGGAAGCGTACGAAACTTCCGATTGCGGTGGGCTTCGGCATTTCGACGCCCGCTCAGTTCGTCGCGGTGGGTAAGTTTGCGGATGCCGCCGTGGTCGGCAGCGCCATCGTACAAACAATCGAGCGAAATCCCAAGCAGGAGGCCAAAGCTGTGGCACAATTTATAGGTCAGCTGATGGCAGGTCACTAGTTGAACTGACCGCAATTTACCCGGAATCAAAGAACTGTTTTCTATGGATATCTCCGACTGGCGCAAGAAGATCGATGAGCTCGACGGCAAGCTGGTGGAGTTGATCAGCCGGCGCGCTCAGGCTGCGCACGAGATCGGCAAGCTGAAGCGCGACGCGGGTCTTCCCATCTACGAACCCGACCGCGAGCGGGCTGTCTTCGATCATGTGCGAAAAGTGAACTCGGGACCATTGCCCGACCACGATCTTCTGAACATTTACGAGCGCATCATGGACATCATGCGTCAAATTCAGCAGGAAGAAATTTCGCCCCGGCGGTCCGAAGGGACGATCCACGACACGGAACTGGATTCAGAAACAGACGACTAGCGCCGGTCGCGAGCCGCCATTGGCCTAAGAATTCCTATGATTGTCGTAATGCAGGAAAAGGCGACCGAAGCGCAGATCCAGCAGGTGATCCAACATCTGTTGGAGTTGGGCTTTTCGGTGCACCGCAGCACCGGAGTGCAACAAACTCTGCTCGGCGCGGTTGGCGCTCGCGTCAATTTCGACACGCGGGACCTCGCGGTGTTTGCCGGAGTGCAGGAAGTTCATCGCATCAGCTCGCCTTACAAGTTGGCTGGGCGCAGTTTTCGTCCGGAAGGCACAATCGTTTCGTTTCCCGAACGGTGTAAAGGTGGGTGGCGAAGAAGTCATAGTCATGGCCGGCCCCTGCTCGGTGGAATCGCGCGAGCAGTTGTTCACCGTGGCCGAGGTGGTTGCCAAGGCGGGCGCAAAAGCGCTTCGCGGAGGCGCATTCAAGCCGCGCAGCTCACCCTACTCCTTCCAAGGCCTGGGCCTCGAAGGGTTGAAAATATTGCGCGAAGCCGGAGACCGGTTCAAGCTGCTGGTGATCAGCGAGGTCATGGAGATTTCGCAGATCGAGATCATGCAGCCTTATATCGATATTTTCCAGGTCGGCGCTCGCAACATGCAGAATTTCAATCTGCTGCGCGAACTGGGAAAGGTCCGCAAACCAGTAATGTTGAAACGCGGCATTTCCGCCACCTTTGAGGAATTGCTGCTCTCCTCCGAGTACATTCTTGCGGGCGGAAACTACGACGTCATGCTGTGTGAACGCGGCATTCGTACCTTCGAAACCTACACTCGCAATACGCTCGACATCTCGGCGATTCCCATCATTCACAAACTGTCGCACCTGCCGATCGCATCCGACCCCTCACATGGGACTGGTCGCCGCGACAAAGTTGCGCCGATGGCCAGGGCCTCCGTTGCGGCGGGCGCCGATGCGCTGCTGATTGAGGTCCATCACGATCCGGAGAAGGCGCTTTCCGACGGCGCACAGTCGCTCTATCCCGAACAGTTTTCCAGGCTCATGGACGAGCTTAGGATCATCGCGCCGGCGGTGGGCCGAAAAATCGCTGAGCCCCTGTCCTGATTTAGCGCGCGGCAGACTCCCATAACACTCAACAAATGTTTCTTTCCCGCACGCTACTGTGGATCTAACTTCGCTTCGAATTGCGGTTTGTATGCCTCGCCAACAATCTGTTAATCTCCGTGTGTTTCTTTAAGTATGAGGAAATTTCCATCAATGCATCTTAGCAACCCGTCTTTACTCGCCGCGATTCTGCTCATTCTGGCTGCATCCCTGACGGGAACAGCCGCCGACAAAAACAAATCAAATACCAACTCACCCGATTCCAACAAACCATCGTACGAACTGCCTCAGCCTGCGAAAGAGAATATCGATTACACCGTCTACCAGCAGATTCGCGAGGAAGGCCTAGGGCATTCTCACATCATGGAATACGCCTCCGCGCTGGCCGACGGCATTGGACCACGGTTGACCGGCTCGCCAAACGTGAAGCGCGCCAACGACTGGACGCGCGACCAGTTGGCCGCCATGGGATGCACGAATGCCCATTTGGAAGATTGGGGCGAATTCGGCATGGGATGGCAACAGCTCAACACGTGGGTGCGTATGGCTTCGCCGGACACGGCAGTGTTCATTGCTCAAGCGTCACCTTGGTCTCCCGCAACCAGTGGCGCAGTGAGCGGCCAGGCTGTTTGGGTGGACATCAAGAAAGACGAAGACATCGACAAATACAAGGGTAAGCTCAACGGAAAAATCGTTCTCTACGGCGACATGCGCGAGGTCAAACCGGTCGACAAACCGCTTTTCGAACGCTCCGACGAAAAAGACCTGGCGAAGATTGCCGATTATCCGCTGACGCCCGAACACGAGTACGAACAGTACATGAAGGACTACGCCAAGCGCGTCGAATTGCAACAGAAGGTCATCGCGTTGATCACCTCGGAGCACGTAGCAGCGGTTGTTCTTCCCAGTCGCGACGGCAAGAATGGCGGCGGCTCGGGAGGGACCATTTTCGACGACCGCGGAATCGGGCGCGACATCTACAAGCGCGACCACGTAATGCCGGTACCTGTGGTGGTGATGGCAATCGAGAATTATGGACGCGTCTATCGATTGTTGAAGGCGAACGTTCCGGTCACGCTGGAAATGGACGTCGAAACCAAGTTTTTTGGCGACCATGAACACGGCTTCGACACCATTGCAGAGATTCCAGGAACGGACCCAAAACTGAAAGACGAAGTGGTGATGGTAGGTGGGCACCTGGATTCATGGGCATCCGGAACCGGCGCGACTGACAATGGGGCCGGAACCCTCGTCTCCATGGAAGTGATGCGCATTCTGAATGCACTGAAGGTCAAGCCGCGGCGCACCATTCGCATCGGCCTCTGGACAGGTGAAGAACAAGGACTCTTCGGATCGGCTGGATACGTGAAGCTGCACTTTGGCAACATCCCACTGTCCACGGCGCCGGACCAGATGAAATTGCCCGAGTGGATGCGCAAGCCGGCGGGCCCGATCGAACTGAAACCCGAACAACCCAAAATCTCCGGCTACTTCAACGTCGACAACGGCACCGGCAAGATTCTGGGAATTTATTTGCAGCAGAACGCAGCGGTACGGCCGATCTTCGAACAGTGGATGGAGCCGTTGAAAGACCTCGGAGTCACAACCATTACCATGCGCAACACCGGTGGCACTGACCACGAATCGTTCGATGCCGTCGGCATTCCGGGCTTCCAGTTCATTCAGGATGAAATGGATTATGGCTCGCGTACGCACCACTCGAATATGGACGTTTACGAGCGTTTGCAGCCCGCCGACCTGGCGCAGGCCGCGACAGTCGAAGCGATCTTCGTTTATAACACGGCAATGCGCGACCAGATGTTACCGCGCAAACCCTTGCCACATCCGGAACTTGAAGAGCAGCGGTTGGCCCCACTGAAAAATGTTATGCCCGGAGCCCAAGAACCCTCCGAAGAAAAAAAGCAATAATCGTTGCATCTCAGGGCAGGCTGGCGACGCGCCAGTCTGCTTTTTATTTGGGATTGGAAGCGGCGAATGCTTTGCTATGAAACTGCAAGACCTCACCCAGATGCGAGAAGAAATATTCAGCGTCATGCCGACCGGGGTATAAGTGGTATTCGTGCTTGATGTTCTCAGCCTGTAATTCCTGATCAAGCTTCTTGGCCCCCACGTCGAATTGGAAATCATCGCGATCTCCGCAATTGAAGTAGATGGCCAATCCTCGCAGCTGCACCCGGTTCTTCTCTGCCAATAAGATGGGATCGTTTTCCTTCCAGTGCTTCGCATTCACCGGCGTTCCGAAAACCGACCCCAAAAGTTTGGCCTTCGGAGATCCCGCACGGGCCGCGGCATTGAGTTCCTCAGCAGATTCCGTCATCAGGGCAGCGCTCTGAGCGCTCACAGCAGAAAACAATTCGGGATGCGCGAACGCGAATCGCAACGCGCCATAACCTCCCATGGAGATCCCGGTGATCGCCCGCGCTTGGCGTTCGCGATCAATCCGGAATTTAGTTTCGATGTAAGGAATAAATTCCTGAAGAAAGAAATCGCTATAGCGGACCTTGCCGTCCGCGGAGTTCACGTAGAAACTGGCCCGGGCTTCAGGAGTGACCATAATGAAATTGCCGATCTTATGTTGCACGCGGAAATCGTCGATCACACTGAGTCCGCCGCTCTTGAACAGGGTCTGCTCGTTGTCGCCGAGCCCATGAAGAAAATATAAGACCGGAAACCGCTGGGCCGGATGCTTAGGGTCGACGCTATCGTATCCCGGCGGCAGAAGCGCGCAGTAATGAACCGCATCGTGCAGGATGCGGCTTTTCAGCGCGCCGCATTCAACCCTGCTCTGGCACAGCGCAGGAACTGCGCACAGAAAGAAAATCAGAACCCAATGCAAGCAACGGACCATAACTTTATTCGTAGCGCAGGGCCTGCACCGGATCCAGCTTTGCCGCGCGGCTAGCGGGATAGAGCCCGGAGAGCAGACTGACGACGATGGAAAACCCAATCGCCGACGCCACCAGCCACCACGGCACCGACCATATTTGTTCCGGTGGAAAGTGCTGCCGCTTGAGATAGACGTTCGTTCCGATGTTGATAATGCGGCCGATGGTCCATCCCAGCGCAACTCCGAGCACGCCGCCAAACATTCCCATCGCGCCCGCTTCTGCGAAAAAAAGTCCGCGCAGATCTCCATCGCTGGCGCCAATCGCTTTCATGATGCCGATTTCACGGCGCCTTTCCAGAATGGCCATCACCAGCGTATTGATGATGCCGATGGAAGCGACGGCCAGAGCCAGGCTCCCAAAAATTCCCAGAAACAGGTCGAGCACCGCAAAAAACTGACGGAGGCTCTTGGTCGCGTCGACGATTGAAAATGTGTTGAAGCCCATCTTCTTGATCGCGCCCTCCACCTCCGGCACATTCTTTGGGTTCTTCACCCGCACTTCAACGCTCGAATACGCGGCAGGACCGCCGGCGAGAGTCGTATCACGCAAGTCCGAAGGTTGCATTACATGCAGGGTCTGGGCAAGTTTCAGCGGTATGAAGACCTTCGCCCGTATCGGTCCGCGCATACTGTCCGGATCGAGATCGGAGATGCCGACAATTGTCAGCTTTTGCTCGCGGGAAACCACCGAATACGATGCGGCGGCGATGCCCGCGTCCGCAGGCAGTCCAGACGGAACCGTTGGTTCGCGAGAAGCTGTCCGCTCCGCATAGCGCATGGTCAGTTGCTTGCCGAGAAGGGGCTTGGCCAATTCGGCGACGTTCAAGGCATCGTCGTCAGTTGACCGCTTGCCCAGCAGCTCTGCGGCAAACGATTTCTGCAACACAATTTCTGTCGCCGTATCGGAAGAAAAAAAGCCGCCCTGCATTCCGTCGAACGCCTCGTTATTCTTCGCGGAAAACGGAATTCCAGACACCATCGTGAGGTGTGGCTTGTCGTCGTAATTAAGTTCGGTGATGAACCGAACGTCCGGATAAGCCTCCACTACATCCGCGATTTGCTGAAACTTCTGCCGCGAGGGCTCATCCAGCGACGGACTCTCCGCCGGAATCGGGCCGTTCTGCTCCTGTTCGCGTCCAAAGCCCCGCAGATCGCGCCGCGACGTAACTACCACCGTATCGAACAAGCCGGACTTCTCCAGTCTTCGCCCGGCCAGTTGTTGCAGGCCGATGCCTAGCGAAAGCATGGCGACCAGAGACGCGACACCGACCGAAATACCAATCGTGGTCAGCGAATTGCGCAGCAGGGATTCGCGCAGGTTCCGCACCGCGAGTTCGAACACGTCGTAATTCTTCACGATCGGCTCCCTTGCTCGCTGGGAGTATTCGGCTGGTCGTCCACGAGTTTGCCATCCGCAAGAAAAATCATGCGCCGCGCATAGCGCTCGGCCAGCGCTCGTTCATGGGTCACCATGACGACCGTCATGTTAAGGCCCTGATTAAATTCGCGAATCAGGTTCATGATCTCCGTCCCGGTACGGCTGTCGAGATTGCCGGTAGGCTCGTCCGCCAGCAGAATCTGCGGCTGATTGATCAAAGCTCGTGCCAATGACGCGCGTTGCTGCTCGCCCCCGGAAAGTTCCGCCGGACGATGCCGAAGCCGCGAACCTAGCCCGACTCGATCCAATGCTTGTTTTGCCAACTCCTCCCGCTTCCGCCGATCGACTTCCGCAAAGCGCAGCGGAAGCTCGACATTCTCCAGCACATTCATGCTGGGAATCAGGTTGAACGATTGAAAAACCATGCCGACGGTATGCAAACGATATTTGGCCAATTGTTCACGGGAAAGTTGCGCCAGATCGTTCTTGACTACTACGCTACCGGACGTCGGCCGGTCCAGACCGGCAATCAGGTTCAGCAACGACGACTTACCCGAGCCTGAGGTGCCAAGCAGCGCCACAAATTCGCCAGCTTGAATGCGCAGGGAGATCCCATCGACGGCGCGAATTACCGAATCGCCCATTGCGTAGTGCCGTGAAACATTTTCGATGTGAATTGCGGCAAGGCCAGCGGCCGCGGAGGTGGCGACGGTCATTAAACTAATTCCCTCTCACTAAACGCAGCGCTTCGGCGACCCCGGGATCGTCCGCGCCTCGCTTTGCCGAGGACTGATCTGCGGGAACGGTCGCGCCGTCGCCTTCTCCCGGAGCCAGAAAGAGATTGCTCTCCAGTCCGTGCTGCTTGGTGTACAGGTCGTAATAACGGCCGTGTAGCGCGTAGAGCGCGTCATGCGTTCCCCGTTCCACTACGCGTCCTTGCTCCACTACCAGAATCTGGTCGGCGCGGCGAATGGTCGACAGCCGATGCGCAATCACGAATGTCGTCCGCCCCTGCATCAGATAAGAGAGCCCTTGCTGGATCATCTGCTCGGATTCAGAATCCAGGCTTGAAGTGGCCTCGTCGAGAATCAGGATGCGGGGTTCGGCCAGGATGGCGCGAGCAATCGATATTCGTTGCCGCTGTCCCCCGGAAAGTTTCACTCCACGTTCACCGACGATCGTATCGTATTTATCTGCGAAACTCTCCGCGAACTCATCGACGCGGGCGATGCGGCAGGCTCGCATTAGTTCTTCCTCGCTGGCATCAGGACGTGAGAAAGCCACATTCTCGCGAATGGTTCCGTCGAACAGAAATGATTCCTGTAGCACCACGCCAAGCTGTGTGCGGTAGGAGTCCAACCGCACCGTACTGAGGTCGATGCCATCCACCAATATCTTGCCCTTGGTCGGAACGTAGAAAGCAGAGATCAGTCCAATCGTGGTCGATTTACCGGAGCCAGACGATCCGACCAGCGCCGTCACCGTGCCTGGCGACGAGTGAAAAGAAACATCGTTCAGCACCATCCGCGCGCCGTCGTAACTGAAGCTGACATCCTCAAAATCGATGTCGCCCACAATTTCCGGCAAAATATAAGTGCGTCGCGGGTCCTTATCTTCCGCGTTTTCCTTCAGGATTTCATGCGTTCGCTCCAGGCCCGCAAGCGCTTCGGTCAATTGCGTACCGATCTGAACAATCTGCATGATCGGCGCGACCAGAAATCCCATAAACAGCGTGTATGTGAAAAACCCTCCAATGGTCAGCGAACCGGCCAGAATTTGCCGCGCGCCCACGAACATGATCACCGAGCCAACCACGCCCAGCAGCAGGCTGGCCGAGAAACTCATCACCGAGGTTGCGGTCAAGGTCCGCATCACGTTGTTCAGAAGCCGCGTCACGCCATGGGCAAACACAGTCTCCTCGCGGTCTTCTGCGTGATAGCCCTTGACCACACGAATGCCGCCCAATGATTCCGACAAGCGCCCCGTGACTTCAGCCGTGATTTTGCTGCGCTCGCGAAAAATCGGCCTGATCGTCTGAAAGGCCTTCTTCAACGCCAGCGCAAACCCCAGCAGGAATGCGAAAGCAAGTACCGTCATCAACGCGCTGATGCGAAATAGAACGACCAGAGCAATGCTCGCCGTCAGCAACCCGCCAACCAGGTCTACCAGCCCGGTACCTATCAGGTTACGCACCCCTTCCACATCGTTCATGATGCGCGACACCAGCACCCCGCTCTTGGTGGAATCGTGAAATGCCACCGACAAACGGCCGACGTGGGCTTGCACTTTTTGCCGCAACTCGGTAATCAGGCGCTGCGCCGCCTTGGAAAGCAACTGTGTCAGGGAGAATGACGTGATCCCTTGGATCACCGTTGCCAGCAGAACGCCCAGCACCAACGGCTTGAGCAAATAGACTTGGCGCTTGATGATGACGCTGTCAATCAAATAGCGCGTCGAATATGGCAATACGAGGGACGCAACGCGATTGATGACCATCAGCAGGAAGCCGAGAGCGAGCAATCCGCGACGCGGACGGATCAGTTCCCACACCATCGGCCAGACCGCCCGAAGTTTCGGACGCGACGCGTGAGGAACTTGGGGCAGATGATGGTGGGCGGCCACTGGTCTTAATTAGATACTATTTCGCCCTTCAAAGCTTCAATTTGAGTGCGCTCAATAAGTAAACGACTGAAGCGCTTCCCCCAACCGATTGCTGTACATGAACCCGCTCCGGTCACTGGGATGCAACGCAATCAAAGTGGGACTGATCGGAAGTATCTGAAAACCGGTAAGCGTTTCGACTACATTGCCCTTCTCGTCGTAGGCGTAGAGACGGCTGAAATCGTCGCAGGAATTGAAGACCTGCTGGACGAAAAACAACTTGTGCAAGGAATCGAACTCGACATCTTCCCCGGAATCCGCCACCAACTGCTCCGCGCACGGCAGTATTACCTCAAACCCGGTTTGCTTGACCAGGTCGTAAAACTCCACCCCATTGTCCCCAACTGTGGTCGTCACTGCCACCCCAGTTCTCGAATCCACCGCAATGCCGTTGACGGTTGAGTTCCCCAGTCCCTTAAACTCCCGAACTTTGCCCGTTTTCAGGTCGACCGCCGCAACCTCCGGAGCGCAATTGGCGCACGCCCCCGACAGCACGGCCTCATTGGTCTTACTGTCGTACGCCATAACCGGGACCACATACAGACTAAAAGAATCGTTCTTCACCACGATTTCCCGTCCAAAGGTGTTCGCTCCCACATCCGACGAGAAAACCGTGGCGTATTCATTGCCGCCATCCTTGATGTGGAACTTCAAAACCGCGACTTCCGTAGACTCCTGATCGCCGCGCACCGTCCACAGCAAATCACCCGTCTTGAGCGGCGGCTTCCACGCACTCGTGAACTTGTTTCCGTCTAAAGGATTCGCCACTGGGAACACATTTCCCGTCGGCTGCTGAAATTCATCCAGCCCCACCTGCTTGCCGAAGACTCCCCAAGTGACGTAGTTGTCTTGAGTCTCATTCTGTTTCGCCAGCACCTTAAGGATCTTGCCGGTCTTCTGGTCAAAGGTTTCGGTCGCGATAAAGAAGTTGCCATCTTGCAACGTCAGGAACTCACTCAGCAGGCCCTCGGTGCCGGTCGGATCAATCGCGTAGCCCAGAATGGAGCCCCCGAATCTCGGCGTGACAAAGACATTGCCAGGACCAACCGGCGGGACTTGTCCCACTGATGCCACGTCCGGCGAAGATTGGGCGGCGGCTCCGCTGGCCAGCGAAAACATCAAGCCCAGAACCGGCACTGCGCAAAAACCTGTGAGCAACGACTGCATGATTCTATGTTCCGCGCTCTTCATATCCCACCCTCCTGAATCCAGCCGAGTCCGTTGCTTTACCAAGGGGTCAAGAAAAGGCTAAAAAACACCCAGTCTACGCGATGATGCTATTTTATTGAGGAGCGTTTGTCACCGGATTGTCAAAAATCCCTCAAAAGCCGGGCTTGCTCTGAACGACGTAGTGGGCCGGTCCAGGGGTGTACCTGACCCAAATTGGCGCCGTCGGCCAATGGAATTTGGACTCGAACACTTTTCAGCTTCTTCTGTCCTTTATGATGATGGTTGGTTAAAGCCTTTCTGGAAAGGAACTTATGCCGCGCAAGAAACTCATTACCGCCAATTGGAAGATGTACAAGAACCCGCAGCAGACCTCCGAGTTTTTTGGCCAGTTCCTTCCCCTCGTCGCCGCCCACACCCGCGATGAGATCGCAGTTTGTCCTCCCATGATCGACATTTGCGCCGCCGTCGAAGCCAGCAAAGGTTCGAACGTCGCCATCGGCGCCCAAGACGTTTATTGGGAAAAAGAGGGCGCTTACACCGGCGAGATCTGCCCCAGCATGTTGCTGGACGCCGGCTGCACACACGTCATCATCGGCCACTCCGAACGCCGCAATTATTTGGGCGAAACCGACGACATGGTAAATTTCAAACTGAAAGCCGCCCTCGAAGCCGGGCTGACTCCCATTCTCTGTGTGGGCGAAGTGCTTGAGGAGCGCGAGTCCGGCCTTACCGAAGACGTCCTCCGCCGCCAATGCACGCGCGCCTTCCATAAGGTCTCAACAAAAAAAGCCGGGAAATTGGTGATTGCCTACGAGCCGGTTTGGGCCATTGGGACCGGTAAAACGGCTACTCCGCAGCTAGCCAGCGAGGCGCACCTTGTCATCCGGGGTGAGGCCGCCAGGACCTTCGGCGACGAGTTCGCCGCCAACTTGCGCATTCTTTACGGAGGCTCCGTCAAGCCCGAGAACGCCAAGTCGCTGATGTCCGAAGAAGAAATCGACGGCGCACTGGTCGGCGGCGCCAGCCTTGATCCCAAGTCCTTCGCCGCCATTGTGAAATACTGAGCGTCAAGGACTGACATCGGCCAGCACTCTGACCTACCAGATCACTTTGGCACCCAGTTGGATGTGCCGCGATCCTCCCGAGCCCAATACCGGATTCGACGCCGCGCCCAAATCGGGCGTGAACGACGCCGTCCCCACCGCCGCTGGAACCCCGACATCGGTGTTCAGCGAGAAATCGTCGAAGTTCGGATGGTTCAGAATATTGAACACCTCTCCGCGAAACTGCATCTTCAGTCGGTCGTTGAGTTTCCAGACCTTGGACAGCGACAAGTCCCAATCCCTTAAGCCCGGTCCCCGAAAGATGTTTCGCCCCATATTGCCAAAAGTTCCGGGTGCCGGAGGCGTAATCACTGCACTTCCGGAAACGTAACAGCCCGGCTGCTCCAGGCTGCTGAATCCTGTCGCATTCGCAAAGTTCGGATTCCCATTAAGCTGGTTGGCCGCCGCCTGTCCTCCTGCGGCAATGGCGGCAGCATAACATTTTTCTGCCGCCGGCGTGCTCCCGCCGGTGACGTTTCCATTCGCATCCGCTAGAAACTGTGACGCGTCAATGAATGGTATCGGCGTGCTGGGCGACCAATGCACATCTCCCGGATTCCCCGTGAAATCCCAGCGGTCCGCGAACTCGCCGGTTAAGCTAACGTCATTGGTGAAATCGTTCAGCGTATATGGCTCGCCACCCTCCAACGTAGCGATCGACGCCACCTCCCAACCCTCCAGCATTTGCAACGGAGCTTTTCTCGAAGGCAAATCATAAGCGACCGAAAGCGTGAAGCGGTTTCGTATATCGAAGTCACCGTTGCCGCGCTCCGCTGCGTAATCAAAGCTGTTCTGCGGAGTCAGGTTTGGCACATTATTGCTGGCCGTGTCAATCGCGTGCGCCCACGTGTATCCGGCCAGCAGATAAAGTCCATGCG
Source organism: Terriglobales bacterium (assembly GCA_963700175.1). Taxonomy (GTDB): domain Bacteria; phylum Acidobacteriota; class Terriglobia; order Terriglobales; family Acidobacteriaceae; genus DASVWZ01. The sequence goes on along the minus strand of CAVOWN010000014.1, from coordinate 138,982 downwards.
AATACCGCTTGGTGAAGGTCACTTGCAACGCCTGATAAATCGAATTCCCTTGATTGCCCAGCTTGGTCACAAATCCCAGATATGGAAAACATGGTCCACCCAGTCCCAATCCCCCAACCGCGCAATTCTCGTTAAGTGGCCGGCCGGATTCCTCGCAGTGGTCGCAACCCAACGGACCTTCCAACGGAGACATGGGATCCACCTGGTTGATGTCGACCACGCTGTACAGATCGACTCCGTGATTGGCCACATACGCAACCTGTAACAGTGAATTCGCCGACAGCGACTGTTGCAGATTCAAGTTCCAATTCTCCACATAAGGCGTGGCCAAATGTGGATTGACCGCGAATACCGAGCACTGGTTGTTCAAATTGCATTGCTGCCCTGCCGATGCCGGAAAAATCGGCTGCCCCGGAATGGCTCCCCAATTCACTCCGCCATTCGTTGGGTCCGTATTTCTGGAACTCACCAGGAACGCATTGATCGTTCCATTCGGCTGGACCACATTTCCAAACTGATCGACGTACGGTATGCCACTCGGATTCAGATTCAGCCCGCCGCCGCTGAACATAAACGTCCGAATCGCCGGCTGTTCGAAAACAATGCCACCTCCGCCGCGCAAAATCGTTTTTCCGTTTCCGAACACGTCGTAAGCAAATCCCAACCTCGGAGAAACGTTGTTGTACCGCGTCGCATACGGCGAATCGATTCCACGCCCCACCTGCACAATTCCGCCCGGTTGCCCATTGGGAAGCGTCGGCAAATAATTCGCCAGCAGATTGCGGGAATCTTTGATCGGGAATGTCACGTCGTAGCGAAGTCCGAAGTTCAGCGTCAGGCGCCGGGTTGCGCGGAAACCATCCTGCGCGAAGAGCCCGAATGATTTCATGCTGACATCTCTGCCAGGATCGCCATACAGAAACTCCCAGCGATCGGGAGTGCCAGATACAAAATCCGTCAGATCGCTGAAGTCCACTCGCCCTCGTCCTTCGGTCGCGCGAAAATATTGCACATCGCCGTACATATATTGTCCGCCGAACCGCAGCGAGTGCCGGCCCGCCGTATACGAAACCGTGTCGGACGCGTTGTAGGTTTGGCTGGGCGTCGTTTCCAGCGGCCATCCCGAATTTCCACCCATATAGTTGAAGTTGTCTAAGCCGGGATTAATTCGCGGAAATCCAAACAGCGCAGGATTCGTCACCCCCGTATCCAGACCGTAAGCCGATGCTGGAACATTGTGATCGAGTGGAAAAATTCCTTCATTGAATTTATTAAAGCTGAACCGCGCTTCATTCACCCACGCCGAGTTCGGCGTATAGGTCCAGTCTGCACCGAACACCTGCGTCGTCGGACTGGTCGTCGAAAGCCATTGCGGACGCAGCGGCGTGGTGTCCATTTCCACCAGATCGCTATTGCCGTAAAAATACCGCGCACTGAAAACGTTGTGATCGTTCAGGTGATAGTCGGTCTTTGCCACCAGGTTGTCGCCGCGATTCGTATTGTTGAAATCGAAGTTGACCGCCGCCGGATCCGATTGCTTCAGGCTGAATCCGGGATTCGGTAGAAACAACTGCGCCAAATGAAGGCTCAGCGGGCTGCAACTGGACGTTGCCTCGCAGCCCGCAATCGCGTCGACAATGCTGTAATTGGCCGGGACCGTCCCCGTGGGCAACTCATTCGCCAGCGGCGCCAGCGAGACCGTCACCGGACTGTCATAGACGCCAGGATTTCCCACCTTATCGCGGATCCCCTCGTAATTGACGAAATAGAACCACTTATCTTTCTTGATGGGCCCACCCACCGACGCCCCAAATTGATGCATGATCAGCGCGGATACCGGCCCCGGCGCCTGGTCGAAATAATTTCGCGCATCGAACGCGCTATTTCGCGTGAAATAGTACGCTGTGCCGTGAATATCGTTCGTCCCTGACTTAATGCCCAGATTCATCACGACTCCGGGTTTGTTGCCAAACTCAGCCGATGGGCTCTCCTGCGTGTTGAACTCCTGAATCGCATCCAGCGGCAGAAAGCTCGCCGGAGTGCCCGCAATCCCCGCTTCATTTAACACCGATTCGCCGTAGTAAACGTCGTTATCGACCGCCCCATCGATGAAAAAATTGTTCTCATCCGGCCGGTTCCCGTCTGAGGTGATCGATTGAAACCCTCCGCCCGGCGTGCGCTGCACCCCCGGATGCAGCGGCAATAGGTTTTGAAAGTCCCGGCCCTCCAGCGGAAGCTCGTTGATTGCTTTGTTCGATATGACGCCATTCAGCGTGCTGTCGCTGGTATCCACCAATGTGTCCTGCGCCGTCACTTCCACCGTTTCGCCGGCCGCCCCCGCTTCGAGTTTCAAGTCGATGCGCACATCCCGGCCCACCTCCAGAGTCACCGAAGTGCTCTCCGTCTTCTTAAATCCCGCCAGCTCTGCGCTCACCGTGTACCCGCCCGGCTCCAGATTCGGCGCCGAATACTCTCCCACGCTGTTCGTCAGCAGCGTACGACTGATGTTGGTCGCGACGTTGATGATGGTGATTTTCGCGTTGGGTACAACCGCGCCCGAAGCGTCAGTTACTGTTCCGAGGATCCTGCCTTGATAGGTTTGCGCCGCAAGCAGAAGTTGAAGTATCAGCACTACGGCAATCATGAAAACTGCGTTCCGCAATTTCATAGGACGTCCCCTGAACCGCAAGTAACAGATTTTCTGTGGAGAGCTGCAACTGAGAAATCAGCGCACAACCGGAACTAGCGAAAGGAGAGGATCACAGACCGGAGACCCGTTTGCCCGAGTCGACCAAATGGACAATCTGTTCCAGATTGTCGCGTAGTCTCGCGAAGTGAAAGTAGGTCCCGAGCATTACCGGTTGCGCCCCCGCAACGGTCTAATCGCGAAAGTTTGTCAAAGATGCGATACGAAGTCAACCACGAAGTGTTCGTCGACGAAGTGTTCGTCGCCCCGAGCCGGCTGCGCGATTCCCTGCCATAAGACCTCTTTGTTAGAACTGGCCTCATAAATGATTTTTGGAAGGGCACGGCTTTTAGCCGTGCCGTTTACGTCCAATAAAACGTTGGGCTTTAGCCCCTGAGGCTATCTAGCCTTCTGGAGAAACTGTTTATGAGACTTGTCCTAGTAAACCGAACGGTCCGCCGCGCTCGATTGAATCGCACCTTTTTCCACCGAGAGCGAGTAATTAAAGCTATTTTCACCCGTCCACATCGCAAGATCGAAATGTGATCCCGTCGCGACTCTGGAAACGGCAACCTCTCGAAACGTCAACGGCACGTTTTCTTGGCAGACTTCAGGCACGCGCGTCGGCTTCAAAAAGTACGCACCCTTTCCCGTCCCGACCACGAGTCCCTTGCCATCCGGCTCAACCAGTACGGCAGATTTTTCGTCGACCGCAATCTCGCGCGGACTTCTCGACCAGCCGCTCTGCATGATGCGCGCCAGAAATACCAGTGTCCGGCCCATGCGGTCCCGCTTCGCGAAGTGGCTGTCAGTGAGCGTATTTTGCAGAATCGGAATCTTGACGAAGTCCCGCACCACCGCAACCCGCGTAAAGAATGGATTGGCCAGCGCATCCTTCGACACCAGCTCGCTATCATCCGGAGGATCGTTCATCGCACTATAAGCGAATTCGCCTTCCACCGCTAAACCGGCGCTGGTGCCCCCGATCGGTTTGCCCGCGGCAACCGCATCATTGATCGCCTCCTGCACAGGAGTCGTCTTCCAGAAGTTCACATAGCGCGCCTGGTCGCCACCAGCAATGAACAGCGCCTCCGCGTGCCGAATGATCTCCATCACCGCCGGATCAAGCGCCGACGCGCGGTCCGGAATAATCAGCGTCGCCACCGAGTTCAACTTGCAAAGGCCATTGACGTAGGAGTTGTAGTCGTCGCCGCCCGCCGCCCGCAGAATCAGAAAGTCCCCGCCATTCGCCTTTTGGCACAGCCAGCGGAACGCGTCGTCCAGGTCCGTCCCTCCGCCCATCATGGCAACGCCCGCCGAAGGCGTCGTCCGCACGTCCTTTTTCTCTCCGATGCGTATGTATTGGTAAGTCTGTGTGAAGCCGATGCCACAGAACACACAGGAAGCCAGTAGCAAAGTGAGAGCCTGGGCAAACTTGGAAGACATAATCCAAGAAACTACACTCCCTTCAAGCCATGAGCAAATTCCGCGCCCGCCGCGACCCCCTGGTTCGTGAGGCTGCGTGTCTGACCAGCCAAAAACTTGCGCTCTCAAAATACCTGAAAAGGCAAACGAAAAGCGCACGCTTGCGCTAACGCCTGGTTTTCGTCAGTTGACCGATCTTCCGCAGCGGGTCAGCCATGGTTGGAAGATCGCCACGCTGCTATTGCAGCTTCGCATACTCCACTTTGGCTTCTTTCAGGATGGGAATGTCGGGGTCGCCGTCTTTCCAGAGGGTGAGAAAGTCTTTGTAGGCGGCAAGCGCCCGGACGCGGGCGAGATCGGCATCCGCTCCCTGCGAGGTTTTCGCTTGCTGAGCATTCGCTCGAGCCACGCCCAGATGCGCCAGCGCTCCCGTCCAGCAGTTCCAGACGATGCCGCTGTGATCGATGATCTTCTGAAACTCGATGGCGGATTCTTTGCCTTGTCCGGCTGCCAGGTATGCCTGTCCGCGTATGTAAGTGTGATAAAGGCAGGAAATGTTGACAACGAACTGAATCTGCCCCAACTCAATGGGAGAAGCCGCTTGCAGCACATTAAGGGCAGCAGTAGGGTTCTTCTTGTCCAGCGCCAATTGTCCCTGAATCGCCGGCAACCAGATCGATTGGATCTGTGTGTCCAAAGGGAAACGTTTCCCTAAGTCTTGCGCCAAGGATTCGGCTCGCCCCGCATCGCCCGCCATGGCAAACGCAAGCGCGGCTTCGCCTTCGACGCCCTGACTCGTAGGAGCCAACTTCAAGGCCTCTGCCGCCGACTGCCGCGCTTCGGCAGAATTCCCGTAGGCGGCTTCGCGCAGAGCGGCATTCTCCTGCCAGATCGCCCCATTTTCCTTGCTGTCCGCCCGAATGGCCGAGTCCACAGCCCGCTTGGCCAGTTCCCGCGCCTTGCCCCGATGACCGCGATACGCCTCGGTGTCGGATGCAAGCGCCAGCTCAAAGTTCTCATAATTGGGTTTGCCCGCAAACCACTGTTGCTCTTCCGCCATCGCCGCTGAGTCCGAACCGAGAAAGGCAAGAGCGTAGAGAGCATTGTGGAATATGACGTTATCCAGTTTTCGCGTCTGCCCTTCGCGGATCAGTTGCCGCGTTTCGTCGAAGCGTTGCAGGGACATCAGACTGTTGACAAGGTCTGTGTAGGGGGCGTCATTGTCTGGGGCGAGGCGGTGGCTTTGGCGAAACGACTCCGTAGCCTTCTCATACTGTCCTTGTTCAGCGTACACAACGCCCAAACCAACATATGCTCGGGCGTCTCGCGGATAGCTTTCAATATCTTCCTGAGACGTCTGGGCCGCTTTGTCCAGTTCTCCGGTTACATCCTGATAGTAGTTGGCGGTGATCGCCAGCTTTTCCCGCTCGCTGGCATGTTCCCGCAACTGAAATGCCTTGGTGTAGTAATCGCTGGCCCGCCCTATCTCGGCGAGACTGAAGTAGTCGTTACCGACCGCCCAGTAGGCCATGGCAAAATTTGGATCAAGCTCGATGGCACGTTGATGGTAACCGAGGGCCGCGGGTGTGCCCTCCCCGTGTGAAGCCTTTACGCCAAGGCTGTACGCCTTCAGAGCCTCCAGCGAAGACGTGGTCGCCTGTTCGAGCGAAACGTCAAACTTCTGCACCGTAGCGAGCGATTCGCCCAATTCAGTTCGCAGCTTGGATGCCGCCTCGCCCAGCGCGTCCAGCACCTTCTCTTTGGACGCTGCCGTCACCTGCTCCTGCGCCAGCATGTCGCCGCTCTGGCAATTCACCGCCTTCAACCCCAGCACGTATTGGCTGCCCAGACTGGCAATTGACCCAGCTAGATAAGCCCTGCTGCCAGCCCGCTGGCAAAGCTCGTGGGCTACCTCGGGCTTCAGTTTCGTGTCGGCGGGGCGTGTCATCAATTTCAAGGTCTTCGCAACGTCGCTGTCGGAGAGCACATTTAAGAAAGGCGATTGCCGCAAGGAAACGTTGAGTGCTGTTTTCAGCGTGTCATCGAACACCGCATCGCCCGTGCTGTTGGCGAAATCGGCGAGCACGATCGTGTCCCTGTCGGTAAGCGACTGGGTCTGGCGCGAGCGGATGTAGAACGTTCCCGCGATTGCAGCTACAACCATGACTACCGGAACCAGGACCTTCCACAGTTTCCTGCCTGCAACAGGAACTTCAGCAGCTTTAACCGCACTCGATGACGGTTGGGCAACCTGGGGGCCGCTTCCCTGCGCCACCGCCGCCGTACCGGGACCAGCAGCTATGGCTCGTCCTATCTCTCTATCCCGCTTCAGGCGCTGCAACTCGGATCGCATTTCCGAAGCGTGCTGATACCGCAGTTCCCGATCTTTCTCCAGCGCCCGGTTGATGATGTGTTCCAGTTCGGAAGGTACCTCGGGATTCAGCCGCACGGCAGGAACAGGTCCGCGATTCAAGATCGAATCGAAAATCGCGGCCGTACTGTCGCCACGGAACGGCAACTGCCCGGTGGACATCTCATAGAGGACCGCTCCAAACGAGAATAAGTCGCTTCGGGCGTCAAGTTCTTTCGCTCGCGCCTGCTCCGGCGACATATAAGCAACCGTGCCCAGCGTTGAACCGGGGCTAGTGAGATGGTCCGCGTCCACCGAACCCGTCTGCGTGTTAAGAGACCCAATCTGGCTCGCAGAACTGCCCGCCAGACTGACCTTCGCCAGACCAAAATCAAGGATCTTGGCATGTCCGCGCTCGCTCACGAACAGGTTGGCAGGCTTGATGTCGCGATGGATGATTCCTTTGGAATGCGCAGCATCCAGTGCATCCGCCATCTCGATGGCGAGCGACAATATCAACTCGGTTTCCATCGGTCGGCCGCCGATGCAGTGCTTCAGCGTCATGCCATCCAGAAACTCCATGGCGATGAAGCTTTGTCCGTGCTGGTCATCAATTTCATGGATGGTACAGATGTTCGGGTGATTCAGTGCAGACGCCGCCTTGGCTTCGCGCTGAAAGCGGCTGAGTGCCTGTGGGTCTTTGGCTACGTCGTCGGGGAGGAACTTGAGAGCCACAAAGCGGTGCAGCTTAATATCTTCGGCCTTGTACACCACACCCATCCCGCCACCACCGATCCTCTCAACGATGCGGTAGTGCGAAATCGTCTGGCCGATCATTAGGGGCAAATCTTACTTGGGCAAAACCGGCAAGTCAATGAAAGTGGGGGAGATGGTGGTAGCTCAAGAGGATGGCTGGCGTAAATCTCCATTGCACTCATTGCGAAGGGCGCTCGAAGGCCCAAGTCTCCAGACGGGCCAACAGGAACTCCGAAGCGCCGCCCGAACATCTGGAATGAAAAAGCCCGACGCCTCCCCTATTCGGCCTCATGAAGTTGTTCGCGCAGTTTTGCCAGAGATCGTCCACTGCATGATAGGATGGAGGACGGTTCGAATGCCCCCGGCTCTTCCTGCTCGCAGTCGCCAAGGGCTTCGACTCAACCTCCCGTATTGACCGAAACGTCTGTACGGAGTCGCTTTAGAGACCCGCGGAAGTGGTGGAACTGGCAGACACACCATCTTGAGGGGGTGGCGCCGAAAGGCGTGGGGGTTCAAATCCCCCCTTCCGCACCAATCTAAGTTTTGCACCGAGCAGTGCAAATCCTTGTGACAATCTCCATCTGAAATTGCAGTTGTTTAATGCCACTTAACAACATAGACCTGTTTGACGCGAAAGTGGTGCAGTAAAGAAACTGATGCGCCTGCCCCGAACCCTAGGCTCGCGCCAGCCTGTGCGCTCGTTTTATCGCGCCCCTGAGGTCGCAGATAAACCACGCATCGTGTTGCCCCGTAATTTGTCAGGCACTTGGTCTGCGGCTAGGGGCTTGCTGAAGTAGTAGCCTTGGATTTCATCGCACTGGTGTGCCCGCAGGAATGACATTTGGGCTTCGTTTTCCACCCCTTCGGCAATCACCTTCAAGTTCAGGCTCTTCGCCATGCCAATGATGGCGGAAGTAATTGCCGCATCGTCAGGGTCTACGGCGACATTCTGTATAAACGTGCGGTCTATTTTCAGTTTACTGACCCGGAAATGTCTCAAATAGTCGAAGCTGGAATAGCCGGTCCCGAAATCGTCGATCGCCAGGGTCAGCCCCATTGCTTTTAGCTCCTGAAGAACTGAGAATGTAACGTCTGCGTTGGCCAGCAAAAGGCTTTCTGTGAGTTCAAGTTCGAGGTACTGCGGGGCGAGTCCCGTTTCGTGGAGCACGCTCCGAATGAGATCGCAGAACCCCTCTTGACGAAACTGGATCGCAGATACATTCACCGCTACCGACACAGCCGGGACCCCTGCATCTTGCCATTTCTGGGCTTGAGCGCAGGCCGTCCGAAGCACCCATTCGCCGATTGCCATGATCTGGCCGCTGTTCTCGGCAATTCGTATGAACTTGTCAGGAGGCACGAGGCCCAATTCCGGATGCTGCCAACGCAGCAGTGCTTCCAACCCGACTATCTTTCCACTCGCCATATCTATCTGCGGTTGATACACCAGAAACAGTTCTTTTTTACCGAGCGCCAGTCGCAAGCTGTTCTCCACCGTCAATCGCTCCGCAGCCTGAGCGTTCATGTCTTCGGTGAAGAACCGAAAGTTGTTGCGGCCATTCTGTTTGGCGCAATACATAGCCGCATCGGCGGCCTTGATCAGGGTTTCGCCGTCCACGCCATGTTCCGGGAAAATGCTGATGCCCAGGCTGCAACTAATGCTGATCGAATGACCTTGGGCCACAAATCCGGCGCTCAATGACTTCACGATTCTGTCAGCGGCTACCGCTGCGTCGGCCACGCCTTTTACGGCCGTCAAAACGATGAGGAATTCGTCTCCACCGAGCCGGGCCACGGTGTCTAATTCACGCGCTCCCCGCTTGAGTCGTTCCGCAACTTCTTGCAACACGAGATCGCCGACCGAGTGCCCCAGCGAGTCGTTGATGTCCTTGAATCTGTCGAGATCGACGAATAGAAGTGCAACCTTGTCCTTTTGCCGGCGAGCGCCCGCCAGTGCCTTCGCTAGCCGGTCCTGAAGAAGAATTCGATTGGGCAATTCGGTGAGAGCATCGTAATAGGCGAGGAATTGCACCCGCTCCTCCGCGACTTTGTGGTCGGTGATGTCGCGAAAGTACCAGATTCGGCCGCGATACTCTTTTCTTGAGTCAACCAGAGGCGCGGAGTACCGGTCGAAGACCTTCCCATTCTTCAACTTGAATTCATCCCGGCTCTTTTCCTCCCGGTGTTGATAAAGATACTTGACCCTCTCGACAAAGGCGTCGGGGGCGTCGATTTTGCCGATAAAATGCTCCAGCACAATCTGATCGTCTCGGGTGAGCAGCAGCTCATCCGGTATTTCGAACTGCAGCCCAAATTGCCGGTTTGCCAGAACGATGTGGTCGGACTCGTCCACCACAAGAATGCCGTCGATGGTGGTCTCGGCTTGCGCCTCCAGCAGCGCGGTCTTGAACAGCACCGCTTCCTCAACTTGTTTCCGTTCACTGATGTCTTGTTTGATAGCGATAAAATACGTGACCGTCGTATCTCCGGTAGGGAGTGTCACAGGAGTGATTGTCATCTCTTCTGTGTATTCGGTTCCATCTTTTCGCTTGTTCAAAATCTCGCCATGCCAGACCTTGCCCGATGAAATAGTCGACCAGAGGTCGGCATAGTAGCGTTCTGACTGGGCCCCCGATTTCAACATCCGAGGGTTCTTGCCCAGCACCTCTTCCTTGCTGTACCCAGCCATTGTGGTGAATGCGCGATTCACCCAGACGATTGCACCGATGGAATCGGTGATCACGATGGCATTGGCCGCCGCCTCCAGCGCTGCCGAACGCAACTTCAATTGCTCTTCGGCACGTTTGCGTGCCGTGACGTCCCGAGCGATTGCCGACGCCCCTATCACTCGGCCGCTTGCGTCCTTGATCGGCGAGATCGACAGTGACACATCCAGTTTGCGGCCTGCCTTCGTGAGTCGTTCGGTTTCGAGGTTGTCGATCGACTGTCCCCTCCGTATCTGTTCCATGATGGCCCGTAACTCAGCTTGTCTACTTAACGGCAACAAGAAGGACAAGTCCCGGCCTATCGCTTCTACGCTCGTATATCCATACATCTTCTCCGCTGCCCGGTTCCAACTTGTGATCATGCGGTCAAGGTTCTTCCCGATAATGGCGTCCTCAGAGAACTCCACAATGGAAGCCAGCCTCTGTACCGTTTCTTCTGCCTTCTTGCGCTCCGTAACGTCGCGTGCCGCTATCAGTTCTGCTTCGATTCCATGAAAATTCAGGTTGTGACCGACGATCTCGACATCGATGATTGTGCGGTCTTTTTTCCGGTGCCTCCAAGTCTCGGCTGTCTGCAGCCCGTGGATTCGTTTCGCAGTGGCTTCCAATAGATGAGGAATGTCTTCCTCCGGCCTTATGTCCGCAATGGTCATCGCCAGAAATTCCTGACTTGAAAAACCATATTGTCGGGATGCGGCCTCATTCACCGCCAGAAACTTAAGGGTCTTGCGTTCAAAGACCCACATCGGAAGCGGATTGCTGTCAAATAGAAGCCGGTACGCCGTCTCTGACTGGCGCAACGCCTCTTTGCTTTCTCCCTGCCGATGCTGGATGACCAACACCCGTGCCGCAAAAGTCGCGAAGGCGAGCGCGAACAGTATCGCAGACAGGACGGGGTACCCTCGATTGACGCGAGCTAGGATCAGGAAGGTAATGAGTGGATAGATGAGCGGGAAGATCTCGTCAACCACGATTTTTTGGGACTTTGCAGAACCATCGGCTTCGCCCTTTTCGTCCTCACCGTTCTCCCACTTCGCCGCGATCAGAATGGGAAGCACCAGCAAGGCGCTCCAGACCAGGTCGAACCATCCCCCCGAACGCAGATCTTGCCCCGGACTAAGAGCATAAGCATCGGCTGACCCTGAGAGGAACAGGAATAGTGCCATGCGCCCGAACAGCCCGCGGATTGCTTTCGACGTTGATAGCAAAGCGCGGAGAACGAACGTCACGACCAACAGTCCATCAAAGGCGATATTTCGGGACCATGTGAAATGACCGATGCGAAAAGCATCTGCCGGTGACCACATTCTCGGAGAAAAGCAGAGAAATATCGACACCGAGAAGATACATATCTGGACGAAGTCTAGAACGTGCAGTCTGTCAAAAGAACTTGGTTCACCCTCCGGGTCGAGGAAAGCCAGCATGCCAAACGGGATGACCGAGAGAAAGAACAGGATGTCGTCGAAACCGTCGAGTCTGTGGTCGCCGGAAATACTTGAGTAAACTGTGAGCGCTTGAGCAACCGCCCACACCACGAAAGCGACCGCCAGTAATCGCCAAGCGTATCGCGCCAGGCCACGAGATCGCCGAAATGCCGCCGTGCAACCCAGAATGCAAATGAGCCCGAGCACAAACTGGGTGCTATCGGAAAGCAAAGGTCCGGGTGTCCGGTGACCCAAGGTGCCGATCACCAGAACTTGGCATGCGACTAAAGCGCTGGACACAACAATTAAGTGTTTAGAAAAGAACCCAGGCGTTGGTCCCCGAGAAGGCGGTTCGCTTTCCAACAATACTTCTCCTCAAATCGGACAGTTACGCGAGAGGGCACGCGCTTGTGTGCCGCGTAAATCCGACGAGTCGTTGTCCATTCTGTGAACCCAAACGAGGAAATCCGTGCAAAGGAAGGCTCCGACTCCGACGGAGTAATGAGCAACTGAATGACCAATTGTGCCTCTACAGCTAAGTCATTGACGCGACTCGCACGCTCCCAGACTCGCGCGGAATTGGGGGGCCCCGGATCGTCCCCGGCCGGGACACTATTTCCGGATTAGGGACGGGCCCCGGGCTGGATGGAAAGCTCGGTCAGGTTTCAATGCCCGTCTTTGTCCCTCATTGAGACTCAAAAAGTATAGGGGGCTGGCCATCGTCGGTTTGGACAAAACAGGGGCAAAAGGCCGCATAAAAAGAACTCGAAACTCCGCCCCTTCCGAACCAGCCGGCTGGCAGGGCCAGGAAAACCCTCAACGCTCTCGTTTTGCATTACTTCCTTCATGGGTCTTCCCGTCTTAGATCCCATACGGGTCAATGAGTGAAATCGCCTTCCATGAGAAGGCCGGTCGGAGTCAAGAGGATTCTTCTCTCAATTTGTGAAACAACGTTTGTTCTCCCGCCGAGTGGCCACTGTCGCCATGCTTCCATCCGCACTCTCGAGGAGCGATTTTCGTCGCTCGGTGCATGTTGGGCGTTCTTGATTCAGCCGGTGCTGCCATCTGTTTGGCGCCCTGTGGTTCTGCTCTTGCAGAGTGGAACCTGGGCCAGGCGATTAACGCAGTCACCGGAACTCGGCTTTGGGCTTTTGATTTTTCTCTTCCTGGAGCGATTTTGACTTTTGTTTTGTCTTTTGTTTTGTCTCTTCGTTCTAGGCGGCCGCCGCCACTGTCGTTCGGCTGCTGTTGTGCAATGGTTCGTACGCTTCTCCGCTCACCCACAGGTGATGCAGCAGCACCGCCAGCTTTCTTGCGGTGGCGACGATCGCTCGCTTCTTCCCGCTCTTCCCGCCGCGTTCGGCCAGCCTCAGTCCCCAGCGTCGCAGGTCAGAGTCGATGCCGAATGGTCCCAAGATGTGTTGCGCTCCCTGCACCAGCAGTGTTCGCAAATAGGGATCGCCTTCTTTGCTGATATGCAACTGTGGCTCGCTTCGCCCCGAGTTGCGCCGTCCTGGCTGCAATCCCAGGTAGCAACCCACGTCTCGACTTTTACCAAAGCGATGCGGATCTTCCAGCGTCAGCATGTACGTCAGCGCGATCAGCGTGCCCACGCCCTTCACCTGTTTCAGCAGCGCCACCTGCGGATAACTCTGCAGTGCCAGATTCTCGATGCGCTCGTTGTATTCCACGATGCGTTCGCTCAGCGACTCGATTGCTGCCAATAGCGGTTCCAATGCGCTTCTGCAATTCCGGGCTCAGTTGCTGAGCTTTCTCCGGATTCATATTGCGCACATTGCAGCCCCGCAACCGCTCGCCGTAGCTCTTGGCGAGTCCCCGGGCCGTGTTGACCAGCGCTGTCCGTGACCGCACCAGTCCGGCTCGCCCCCGAATCATCAGGAGATCCGTTTGCGCCTGCGCACTGCGATGCTTCACCGGATACAACAACTCCGGATCGATCCGGGCCAGTCGCGCCAGCGTCTGCGCATCCAGCCGATCGTCTTTCTTACGGCTCTCCCCGATCAGCCGCACCTTGCGTGCATTCGCCACGATCACTTCATGCCCCAACTCGCTGAGCAAGCGACTGATCCAGGGTGAATGCGTCCCGATTTCCAAAGCGACCCGACTGCGCGGCATGGCGCCGAAGACTTCTTGCAGGGCCTTCGCTGTCGTCCGCACCTTTGCTCCAACTAGACCTGGCCTGCTTCATCCACCACGCAGTACCAGCTGTTGCGATCTCCCAGATCCAACCCAATGGTCAGTTTCTCGCTGCGAAAAATTCTTGCTCTGCTCACTGCCGCAGTGCTAATCTTCTTCATTGCCGGTCTCCTTTTTATCTGTGCTTTAAGCACGTCGATAACTTGGGAGCCTACAGCATCCCGTTGGAGACCGGCCTTCTCATCCCATCTGTTAACGGAATTTGACCGATCTTTCTCACGCAGATCGCGGAATACGCTTGTCGTCCGGCCTACGTCACCTTGTAAGTACAGGCGAGAGTTCGGCAGAACAGGCGCAGGGAATCAGGGCCGACAACTGACCATGCATGGGGGAATTTTGATCGCTCTATGTGGGCTGAACCCTGTGAGGCTCGGCCCTTTTTGACACTCGCCCGGCTAAGGCGCGATTTCGAATATCGTTCCGCAGAAACTGCACAAACCGCCCTCGCCGGCTGTCCCATAGAGGATTCCGGTGTTCTCGTTCAGGTGCAAGCTGCCCAGCGCGGACCCGTCCTTTCCGTTGAACTTGTGCAGCACCGTGTATTTGCCCGTTGTATCCAACTTGGCTACAAGTCCGCATCCGTCAGCACATGACGGGTTCCCGCCCTCCGTTGCCACGTACAAATTGCCAGATGCGTCCGAGACTACGCTCTGGGGATGGTCGCCGTCGTTGCCTCCGGCGAAGCTATGGAGCACTGTGAAGTTGCCCGTGGTATCAATCTTGAACAACGTGCCGCAACCTCCCAGGCACTGCGGGTTTGCGTGGAAAACCGCAGAACCATAAATGTTACCCTGCGCATCCATCGTTAGCGGACTCGCTGTCGGCGTCGATCCGTCCGCCCCGCCCTTGAAGCTATAGATCGTGCTATGGGTCCAGCCGCCACCGGAGTTCGGCGACAACTTAAAAACGCTCCCGCAATTCTCCCCGTAGTCGCCCCCTAGCCCGCCGCACACCGCCCCCGCGTTGGCACCGCCGCCAAAAGTGACACCGTACAAATTGCCGTGCGCATCTTGGATCAAGCCTCCGGGCGGGGCATAGCCGTCCGGACTCCCACTGAAGTTGTAGATGACGCTCTCATTTCCACTGCTGTCCACTTGGAATGCGACGCCGCAGTAGCCTTGAAAGTTGTACCCATTGCAGTATCCGTCCCCTCCCTCGAATGTCACTCCGTAGAAGAGGCCGGACGGCGCAAGGTATAGTGGGGCGTTCCCGAGCGGAAACACTCCATCGCCTGGAGGCCCAAGATAATTGTGCAATACCGTGAACTGGCCATCGAGCGGCAGCTTGTATATCAACCCGAGCCCGTTATAGCCGCCATCAGCTGTTTGGCCGTAGAGATTACCATCGTTGCCGAAAACTACACCTTCGGGTTGTGCTCCGTTTTCCCCGTTGCCGCCCTCTCCCGCAAAAACGTACAAGAAGGTCAGGTCACCGCTCGGGCTCAGCTTGAATACAGCGCCGTTCCCATCGCCGTTCGCTGAGTCCCCCGCCGTGCCGTATAGATTTCCAGCCGAATCCCAGACCAAAGTGCTGTCAGGGAGCGTGCCCTGATCCTGCTCCGTGAACTTGTAAAGCGTCTTAAAAGTTTGCGCCCGCGCAGGCGACACCGCAACCGCCGCCAGTGTTAGCGCCCAAGCCAGAGCGATCAATGTAACTCGACCGATTTGTTTCAGAATCCTGTGCCTCGTCACATTACTGCCTCCTACCAAACTTACTGTTCCGCCTTTAGACTTGGGCCCCCCGAATTCCAGCGGATACTATCACGCGTCCCGCTCAAATGAAACGGCCAAAACCGCACATTTCGTCAATACTTCAGACACTAGGATGGCTCTGGGTTTTTGAAACACTTCGGTCTTAGCTGCTCCACCGCGTGCGCCTGCCCTAACTTCAGAGCTCCGGCTGCTCACGCCCCGATTTGAATTGGGAAGGCAAGCGACCTCCGGGGCGGGCGCAGAGCTGAATGGTTGTTGAAAAATCCCCATTACGCTCATTGACCAGCCGTCAAAACGCGCGATCGCCTGTCTGCCACAGGCATCGCGGGCTCAAGAGGAGGAAGTTTCTAGTTGGCGTCGAAGCTGATCGGCAGAGAGTCCTTCCTTCATCAACAACACAGATGCAAAGCTATCCCCAGATTCGAGCAAACCCAGCAGCAGGTGCCCGTTCCCAATGGATCGATGATTGAGCTTGTCGGCTTCTTCTTCTGCCAAAACCAGCGCCTCGCGGGCTGCCCCACTCAACGGCAGGTCATGCGGCAGGGTGTTCGGTTCGCGCCGAGGGAGATGGGCGTTGATTGTCTTCCGAATTCCCTCAGCAGAACTCCGTTCCATGGTCCGTCTAATCAGGACCGAGTCACTTAGCAAGGACAGAAGAATGTGCTCAGGCTCAATTTCGAGCGATCCAAAACTGTCTGCCTCGTGCTTTGCGCGAACTATCGTCCGCTTCGATTCCTCGACGTATCGAGCAAACATGCCCATAGGGACTGCTCCTTCAGGCGTCACCCGCGAGTGATCAAGAGCATACAACACCAAGGCACCGTGATCATCAGAATGTGCGCGCTAATGAAAACGCGATCAAACGAGCAAACTGGCGAGCATGGATAAAAACCTGCCGGGATTTCTAAAAATGATCGATCTGCCCGCATGTTCCCTTTCCTGTGGAATCCAGCAGAGGGCTGGCTTATGATGTGTGCCTCGCCTCTGCGGTCCGGCATGAAATGCGAGAAAATGCTGCGGTGGAACGCCGGCGAATTAAGCGTGTTGTTTAAGATGCGGCCCGCAATCCTGTCCCAATATCCTGTCTCAATAAATGATGGCCCGTGCTGTCGGTTTACAGCCTGATAGCAGTGCCTTACAATGTCTTAGCGGTGGAAGCGTGCATCCTGGCTCTCCGCAAGTTGTTGAAGGTGCATTTGGGCGGCCTTTCAAATCTCCCCTTCCGCACCAGGATTTTGCACAAGATTTTTGGCCTGCCCGCGCAGGCTGTATCCGTAGAAAAGGACAATGGCTGGCTCGTCCGGCCAATAAAGCTAATTCAATGCTGATTCTGATTACGCTCATTCACATCATGGTTTGTTTGTTTCTCATCATCGTGGTGCTGCTGCAAAGCGGCCAAAGTGGTGATATTGCGGCGGCTTTCGGTGGTCAAGGCAGTCAGACCGCCTTCGGCCCTCGCGGCTCCGCCACCGTGCTCTCCCGCGCCACCACATGGTCGGCCATCATCTTTATGGTGACGTCCATTACGCTGTCGGTTTTTGCCTCCCGCCATGCCGGACCTCAGTCGGTCTTCCAGGGCGTCAAGGGTACACCGCCAAAGGCTGCTCCACCGGTCCCCGGACCAACGAATCCAGCGCCTTCGGCTCCACAGAAATAGCATCGGCCCAGCTTTCAGACAGCCAGACCACGCTGAAAGCTGGCGCCTGATCGCCGAAAGCTCTCCGCGATGATCCACGAAATCCTTCCCGTCGGCCCGCTGCAATGCAACTGCTCCGTCATTGGAGACGAGAGCACGCGGGAAGGTATGGTAATTGATCCCGGCGACGACATTGCCGACATTCTGGCGCTCATCAAGAAGCACAATCTCAAGATCAAGCAGATCGTCATCACCCACGCTCACATCGACCACGTGGGCGGAGCGATGAAGCTTCGCGCCGCCACCGGTGCGCCCATCCTGCTGAATGAAAACGACTACGCCCTGTTGAAGATGATGGACGTGCAGGCGTCATGGATCGGGATGGCCTCGCCGGGGAAAATCGAGATCGACCAGACCATCGGCGCCGCCGACACCGTCAAAGCCGGGTCCCTGGTGGCCAACGTTCTCCACACTCCCGGACACACCGAAGGCAGCGTTTGCCTCTTCTTCCCTGCCGAAAAAAAACTGATCGCCGGCGACACGCTTTTTGCCGGAAGCATCGGCCGTACCGACCTTCCCGGCGGATCCTTCGACAAAATCATCGCGTCCCTGCACGAAAAGCTGATGGCGTTGCCCGACGAAACCGTAGTCGTCCCCGGCCACGGCCCCCTCACCAACATCGGCGAAGAACGCCAGAACAATCCCTTCCTGAAGTAGGTCGTAGACGCGAGCCGCCATGTAGGCGCGAGCGTCCTCGCTCGTGCTCTTCCGTCCCCGCAACAATCCGAAGACAACGACAGTTCTGATTCCAACCCTCAGACAAAACCTCTTCGCCCGCGGCAGAGAACTTACCGCGGCCCAGAAGTATCGAACTCCGCGCCATTCTCAATATTTTCAATATCAAGGCGCGACGTTCTAGATCTCAGACGCGCAGAAGCTACCGCGCAACTAATCGTGGATAAAAAGTTCTTGACACAGATCCCCCCCCCCACGCATATATTCTGACCTCAGTGAATCAGGATTTGCCAGGGGGGCGACGGATTCTCAGATTCCGTCGTAGTTCTGACTCGCTGCTTCTCCCATAGGTAGACGGTTTTGCGGTTGCGGCATTTTGCCGCGCGGGCGGTTGTGTGCTCGATGCAGAAACGTTGTCAGAAAAACCAGACAAGGAGAAATGTCCTATGAAGCAAAGCTTACTTAGGTCGCGCATGCTAGTCTGCGCTGGCCATTACGATTTGCGCGGCTCTGGCCGTCGTAGACGGAGCACATGCTCAGAACCTACCCACGTGGAACGGATCGTTCACTGACACGCAGAATAACCAGAACTACGGGTTCATCATGGCTGGCGGCAGCCCGCAGAACACTGAAACGACAAACATCACGACATACCTAATCCCCCTTAAGCTGGTTTTTGATGCCTCTGACAACTCTTCGGTATGCGGATCGGCACCCGTTACATTTGACGCTAACAAAGTTCTGCCGAATGGTGAGACGGTAGTGCAAAACGTAATTTCGTCGCCAATCTTTACGCCTGTGACCTTTACCCAAGGGGGCGGGGTCCTGCAGTACATTGACGCCTTCCAGAGAGCCAACTTCTGGCTGAAGTATGTTCAGAGCAATCCAAACTACCACCTAGAATTGAAACTCACAGCCAATTCGGTGCTGCAAGTGCCCTACTTAGAGGTATCTTCTGCCCACGGTTTGGCTGAAAAAGACCAGCTAGGGAACCTCGACGGTGGCTGCGTCGGGATGGTAACCGACTGGAATTGGTTTGAAGCCGAGATTCTCCTGTACATCAGCTCGCTATCACAGGTCCAGCCCAACACGTTGCCGATTTTCCTCACTGATGACGCCTTTTTGTCCCCAGCTAACACCGGCTTCCATCTGTCGAACGGCGCCCTTGACCCACAATCTTACATTTGGGCAGTCTACAGCGACGGATCATGCCCGCATGGGCAAAACGGACTATGCTTTGCACAAGATGTGGCGGGTTTATCGCATGAGGTGGGCGAGTGGGCGGACGACCCAAACGGCCACACCCCGTCGCCCTGTGGTACATCATTCTTAGAAGTGGGCGATCCACTCGATGCGCCCCAGTACTTTTACACCTATACCGGGGCCAACAACAATTTTATCTATCACTTACAAGATCTTGTCATGCTGCCCTATTTCGGAGCACCAACTGGCACGTCGTGGAACAATTGGACTACGTTTCAGGGTGAGAACTTAACTTATTGCGTGAATGGCGGATAAATCGACCTCGCTGGGCCGCTCAGTCAACATGTCGATTCTTTATTTGGTGTTGAATGACGGGGGGCCCCACGGTAAACTTTGTTGGTTAAGCCGAGAAGCCCACACCCGGGCCGTTTCGGAGGGCCCGGGCGACAGGGCAGGAAGATTGCAAAAGGCGTAAGGGGGTGCTATGACGACAAGAATAATGATCGCGTTGACCTTGACAGTGGTGATTTCTACTTTCGCGCTCGCGCAAGATGCCAAGGTTAGTCCGCCAGTAACCCTGAGAGGGTTCGCCCCATCCATCGCTTCCGGCGCCAACAAAGAGCCAGCCACGAAGATGGGTGCACACTATCCGCCATTTTGCCCACCGAAAACATGTCTGTACTATGCTGGCGACTTCGAAAGCAGTTACTCCGATGTTAACGGGTTGTTTAATACCGACTACAACAACGGTCAACTTGAGGGCCAGGCCTGGGTCGGGATAAAACCGGATCGGGATGTTACTGTGACTGGGGCTACTTTTCTTCAGGAGCTCACTGGTAACTTCATGGGCATAAATCCGACAGCGTTCGCAGTACAGATCGGTATCAAACCGGGCCAGGCTGGCCAGACTGTCTGTTCCACTAGCGGCAATGCCACAATTTCACTTTACCAGGACTTTCAAATTGCCCAGACTTATAGCTATGCCATTAAGAAGCTTTCGCAGCCTTGCAAACTGAAAAAAGACAAGGTCTACTATGTGAACCTACTGCCGGCAAGCAACAACGGCTACGGCTATGTCATGAACGTACCCCCGAAGTCTCCTCCGAATCATCATGGTTGGAAGAACGACCTTAACGATTGCTATTACAACAGCGCTGAATCTGGAATAGACTACGCTACCTGTGACAGTCAAGGCTCGGGGCTAGCCGAGCTTTCGATTGCGCTGACAGGCACCGAGTGAAATCGGAGCGCCGAAAGGCCGACCGAAAGATGGGGATTTAAAGAGGGCATCCATGAGAAACCCAGGGCAACCCAACGCTTCGGCTTCGCGGGTACGGTTGAGTAACTCTGCGGCGGCGTTCGTGGTCTTGGTTGGTGTGGCGTTTTGTTTGACTCTTCCGCTGCGAGCACAAACCTTCACCGTCCTCTATCAATTTAGTGGGGGAACGGACGGGGCGAATCCACAAGCGGGGCTGGCGACAGATGGTAAGAGCAACTTTTATGGCACCACCTATGGCGGTGGCGACACAGGTTGCGACGACGGTTACGGTTGCGGAACGGTATTCATGGTAGACGCGAGCGACAATGAGACCGTGCTTCATCGTTTCGCGGGGAACTCAGATGGGTCGTTCCCCTTTGCCGGTTTAATCATGGACAAGTACGGCAACCTGTATGGCACGACCTTTGGCGGCATCGGGATGAATTACGGAACGGTATTCAAGATTGACCCGTCCGGCAAAGAGACTACGCTTCACGGATTCGGTGGCAGCCCTTTTGGTTTCAGCCTGTCTGGTGGAATCATTCGGGACGAAGATGGCACTCTCTACGGTACTACGCAAGAAGGTGGTGCCAGTGATGCATGCTGGGGCGGCTGTGGAACTGTCTTCAAACTGGACAAGGCCGGCAACGAAACTGTGCTGCTCAGCTTCTATCCACCTGCCGAATATCCGACCGCATCCTTGACCAAGGGTGCGAGCGGGGATTTTTATGGCACTACATCCGGCGACGGTTACTCGGCGTTGGGGACAGTATTCGAGTTAAACAAGGACAACTCCGTGCCGGCCCGAACGCTGTACACCTTCGCCAGTGGTACAAGTGGAGAAGTTCCCTACGGGGGTGTGATCTCCGATACCGAGGGTCATCTGTATGGCACAACTTTTAACGGCGGCGACCCAAACTGCGCTTATGACCAAGGAAGCGGATGCGGGGTGGTGTACGAATTGAGTCCAATGGGAAAAGAGACCGTGCTCCATGCTTTTAACGGCCAGGATGGCGCCCTCCCACATGCTGGCCTGCTCCGAGACAAGGCAGGCAGCCTCTACGGTACCACCACCTTTGGTGGCGCTTTCGGCTATGGAACGGTCTTTAAGTTGGATAAGCGCCACAAATTGACGATCCTGCATAGCTTTAAGAATACCGACGGGGCGACGCCCTTTTCGAACCTGATACAGGACGCGGCGGGTAACCTCTACGGAACAACCTTCTACGGCGGGAATCTCGCCTGTAACCCTCCCTACGGCTGCGGCGTGGTCTTCAAAATCGCCTCTAAGTAGCGCCCCCGTCAGCCTCCATTAGAATTGAAGCATGCCCAATCCTACCGAGCGCTTCTCCAATCGCGTCGACGACTACGTCCGCTACCGCCCAACTTATCCGCCAGCAGTGATTGATCTTTTGACCCGCGCATGTGGGCTCACTCCGCAGTCCAAGATTACCGACATTGCGTCAGGCACCGGCCTCTTCACGCGTCTTCTGCTCGAAAACGGAAATCGGGTCTTCGGAGTCGAGCCGAACGCGGAAATGCGCCGGGCGGGAGAGCAGTTTTTAAAGGAGTATCCGAAATTCACCAGCGTCGCCGGAACCGCCGAGGCGACCAGCCTGCCCGATCACAGCGTCGATCTGGTCACCGCCGCGCAGGCGGCACATTGGTTCAAGCTCGCCGAGGCGCGCCGGGAGTTCGTCCGCATCCTAAAGCCGGACGGATGGGTCGTGCTGCTATGGAATGAACGGCGCACGGCTTCGACGCCGTTTCTCCGCGACTACGAACAACTGCTACTGAACTACGGCACCGATTACAAAGTGGTGAGGCACGAGCGCACCATGGCGGCCATCGAGAACTTCTTCACCCCGTCGCCCCATCAAACCAGTTCTCTGGAGCTTTGCCAGAACCTTGACTATGCGGGACTGGCGGGCCGGCTCACGTCTTCTTCCTACACCCCGCCGCGCGGAGACCCGAAGCACGAACCGATGCTCAAAGACCTCCGCCGGATTTTCGACACTTATCAGGTAAACGGGCGTGTCTCACTCGATTACGACACGCGGATCTATTACGCGCGGTTGATCTAAAACCATGGTGTGATCAGTAACATGGCCAGTAACAACATGTCACTAGTGATGTTACTAAAATCGCTCATATCGACGCCCTCGACGCGCACGGCGCAAGGGCTAATACGCCCCGGTTCTCAGAGACTCTTCGGCACCACTGGAAGCGGCCTTATAAAGCTCGTTGCCATGGTGCGATTAGTTACATGGCCAGTAACAATATGTCACTGATCATGTCACTAAACTGGTTGCATTCCATAGACTTTGGTCAGCGCGGCTTGCAGAGGCTAAAGCCAGAAGTTTCAAGGGTTTATTGGCGCGGCTGAAGCCGCGCCCCTTCAAGGCATTCCCTCTTGGGACATCCCAAATCCTCATTTTTCAACCCGGATGAAGTCTCCGCTGCTGGCGTTTACGTCGACTACCAGCTTGGCGTCTTCGCGACTGGGGCCGTAGATGACATGCCAGATCAATTCACTGGTCGGAACACTCCAGTCGAGCAGATAGGTGACGGGAGTATCCGCGGCTTTCTCCAGTAATTTGTCGCCGCCATGCTTTTGGGCGACCTGGAATGCCTGGTCGGAATCGACTTTTAGATACGCGATGTCGAAGATGGCAGTCGAGGAGTTGGTGGGACTGTAATTGTCTTCGCTGCCGGGAGTAATTCCGCGGGCAGGCGCTTCGGCCACGTCGGTGCCCGACCAGGTGTAGGGTTTCACACCTTTCTGGCTGGGCGAGGCGAGGCCCAGCCACCAGACCGCCGATTTTCCGTCATGGCCGTTGCAGTCGGCCGTGATTCTGGACTGCATACGGAAGGGCTGCGCGTCGCGGGCCCAGCCGTGGGCGGCGACATACATTTTCTGGAAGGCGACGCGTCCGGTTTCAAATTCGGCCGGCTTGGGCTGAGGCTTCTCGGCGGGCGACTTCTGCGAGGTGCATCCGGCCAGCAAGGCCAGGGCAAGCATCGTCATGAACAGCTTTTTCATAGCACCTTCCATGATGCATGTTAGATTTGCGAAAAGGATTTCGCCGTTCATTCTACTAGATGGAGGTTGGAGGCTGGCATGGATTCCCACTTGCAGAGGTTGCACAACGCGATTACATCCGCCACCTGCGACCTGACTGTGGAACAACTGGAGCGGCATCGCGAGGGCAAATGGAGCACGACTGAGATTCTTGAGCATTTGCTCCTTACTTATACCGGTACGGTGAAAGGAATGCAGCTGTGCCTGGATGGTGGTAAACCGCGCGCCCGAAAGCGGAAGGTGGCAGAACTTTTCAAGATATTCCTGGTGGTGGAAGCGGGATATTTTCCCGAAGGACGAAGCGCGCCGGAGCGGACGCGTCCGCGAGGCATGGCGGCGAAAGATATTTGTGCGCAAGTTACCGGGAACATCGCCGACATGGACCAGGTCATAGCGGAATGCGAAAGGCGCTTCGGGAAACGCACGCTGGTGCTTGACCATCCCATTCTTGGCCCGTTGACTTGTACCCAATGGAGGAAGTTTCATTGGGTGCATGGACGTCACCATGTGAAACAGATCATAAAAGCGAAGTATGGATTGACCGACGAACCGATTTAAGGGATAATCCCCTCCTCGCGTTAGGGGGCACCGTGAATCGATCCACCCGGCTCCGAAAACCTGCTAATCTCGCGAAATCACTCAATCGTCAACTCAACTCTTACGCCCTCGCTGCAAGTGCAGCGGGGGTGGGCATTCTAGCGCTGACGCAGCCGAGCGAGGCGAAGATCGTTTATTCACCCGCGCACCGTGTCATTAAGGGAGACCACAACTACTTCCTCAAGCTGGGTGGAGCGCGTGATTTTGAGATCGTGGATTTTATCAACTGTTCGGCAGTTCGCACGGCGGATGCATCTGCAAGCTCCCCCCGACCTTTCCAGTGCAATGGATATCTGAACGCAAACGGGGGCGCGGGCAACGGTGTCGAAGGCACAAGGAATGCCAGTTCTTTCGATGCGGCAGTGTTGCGTCGCGGCGCAGTGATCGGCCGGCAAGGTGTGTTCAATTCTCGTGCCGTCATGTGTGATGTCCTCGACAGCAGCGGTACGATGTTGGGCCATTGGGGCAATGTTAAGAATCGATACCTTGGGCTGGAGTTTGTGGTGGATGGCAAGCGGCATTACGGTTGGGCGCGTTTTGGTGTGAAGGTCCGGAGATATCACATAACTGCGACCCTCACCGGTTACGCCTACGAAACCATCCCCAACAAGCCCATCATCGCCGGCAAGACCAACGGTCCAGACGCGTTCACGGTGCAAGAAAGAAGCTTGGGCCACCTCGCGGCCGGAAGGAAGTAACCCCACCTCGGCTTCTTATGTGGACAGGATTTTAGTGTAAATGCCTAGCTGTAGTAGTTGACTCTTGCTTGATCGTCCACAACCCTGCAATTCGCCAGAGTTGCTTGTGGCGCGGCAAACATGGAGACCCGCCGGACAGCCGCCGGGGACAGGGGCGCTACTTAATTCTGCGGCGCAGTGCTTGGCGCCGGTTTTTGGGCGTTCTCGATGACCGAGGAGGGCACGCCTGATTTGCGGGCATCTTCCTGCATATCGTCCATGCTTGTCTTGGCGTCGGTCAGGGCCTTTTGTTTCTCTTCCAGCTTCGTCTTGTAGTCGGCGTCCTGCTTGTCCCAGTTGGACTCGTTACGCAAACGGCTGCCGGCATCCCCGTACATATCGGCGACTTTGAGTTTGTACTCGCGTTGCATGACGTTGATTTCGCGGTTCAGCAATTCGACTTTCTGCTGCTGGTCGCCGAGTTTGTCCTGCCACTTATCGAAGACCTTCTTACGGTCGTCCGCCGACTCTCCGGGAGTGATCTCTTCTTTGTCCTTGTCGACGTTGGCTTTGGCGGCGTGACTGCCGGGCGCGGGCTTGGTGCCGCTGGTGATCGAGCCATCGGCGTTTTCAGTGGGCGCCGGCGTATCGGCTGAGGTTTGGGCCGGAGTCTGCGCGCTGGCGCTCTGCGAAGTTTGGCCGCCGACCCCGCTCAGAGTATCTTGCATGGGGAGATTATCGTTGTCGAAGGTCTTGGCAACGGTTTTCTTGTCTTTCTTTACGTTACGGGCGTAGTCGCCTAACGAGGGTTCCGGTGCGGCGGGGGTCTGGGCGAACGCATTGAGGCATGCTCCGCCGGCGAGAAGAACGGTTACTAGACAAAGATTAATGATGCGCTTCATGCTCACTCCCAATTTGAAATTAACCACCAGCAGCTTTGGCCGACGCCTTACCGCCTGCCAAAAATCCGCCGATGGTGTGGTCTAGTTCTGCCGCCTCTGAAACGATGTCGGTGGCCAGTTGCACGGCGAGGTCGGGATCTCTGGTGCCCGCCAGTTGCTTGGCGTATCCGGAAATGGTGGCCAGCGAGGTGCGCAGGGTCAAGGCCATTTCGGAGGACATTTCTCCACGCAACTCCTGTTGCTGCTGCAGCAAAGTCATTTCTGTTTTGTCATTGATCAGGCACGCTACACCGAGAACGTCACCGGACTGCGAGCGTACGCAAGTGATGGTCACATCGAGGATGCGCTCTTCTCCGGTGGGGGTTGTGTAGTGGGCGGTGGCAGACTGGGATGCGGTCTGCCCACGGACGGCGGCCTGAACCACCTCAGAGAGTGGAGCTTGCAACACGGAGGAAATGACTTGCGCATCGCGGAACAACTCAGCGACATTCATTCCTCCGGGTGAGCCATAGCCTAAAATGTCGCGCGCCGCGGCATTGGTGCGCCGTACCAGCCCGTTTGGGGTCAGGAACACGACGCCGCTGGAAAGATTGGACAATACGGCCGAGCTGATGTTCTCAGAGGTCTTGGCGCGGCGGCGCTCCGACAGCTGGGCAGAGAGCAGCTCATGTTTTTGCTGTTTGAGCTGTTGGATGACTTCGTTGTAGGTGTGCAGCGGCAACTGCTCGAGCGAAGGCGCATTCTGCGCCATGAAATTATCGCCCGGGGAATGGCGTCGCAACTGGCGGGCCACCGCAATCACGGTCATCAATGCCAGCACCGAAAACAAGACGGCCAGCGTGACTGCGAGCATGACAGGATTCGCCAGCGTCATGCCAGCCTCCAGTACCAGTGGAAGAACTGGTTGCCAAAAAAGAAGGCGACGATCGCCATGCTGCCGAGAAAAACTCCGAACGGGATGGGAAAGCGGCGCAGCATAATCGACGCTGAATTCCAGGCATGGCGGCGGGCGATGCCGACCGGTTCATGATTGCGAAGCATGCGCCGGTTCGTGCGCTTGATCCAGACCGCAAGCACGGTGCCGAGTCCGACGAGCGAGCCAGCGACGGAACCGGCAAAAATGGTAAAGATGGTGAGTTTGGTACCCAGGAATGCTCCCACCATGGCCATCAGCTTGACGTCTCCGAAGCCCATGCCTTCGACACCGCGGGCGCGCAGGTAAATCGCTCCTGCGCCGTAGATAAATGATGCGCCTACGATAGCGCCGGTCAGAGAGTCGCCGACGGAGAGCCAACGCGAAGCATGGGCGAGCGATTCGGGGGCGAAGATCGGTAAGACGCGTGAAATCAAGTCATCGACTGGGACGAACACGCTGAAGGCAAGTCCGATACCGACGCCGGTCAAAGTCAGTTGATCGGGAAGAAGTTGGGTCTCAGCGTCGGTAAAAATCAATCCCAAGAGTAGAAAGCCGAGCGCGCAATACTTCAACATTGACAGGCCATAGCCGAACTGGGCATAGCAGGCGAGAAACATCCCGCCACAAAGCAGTTCGACGACCAAATATCTGGGAGAGATCCAGGCGTTGCACTTGCGGCAATGGCCGCGCAGGACCAGCCAGCTCAACACCGGAATATTGTCATAAGCGGCGATCGGCTGCTGGCAGGAAGGACATGCGGAACGGGGATGGCTTACCGCCAACCCTTTCGGAAAGCGATAGATACACACATTCAGGAAGCTGCCAAAGGCCAGCCCGAGAGCGAAAATCGCAATTGCCAATGCAGGATCCAATGCTTCCCTTTAAGTAACCGTGCCGAGTGATCGGAGTTACGCCTTCATTATATGGCGGCTCCCGATACGGGAGGCAGGCACCGAAGGCCGTGTACCACGGGACGAAGCGGGTCAAATCAGAAAGATTATGAGAGGGTTAGCGGCGGCTTGTCTCAATTGTCATCCAATCAAGCGGAGCATCTGCTTCGCGATAGCGAAGTCGATGTGCAGTCGAAGGACCTCGCGAGTGATTGTTCAGTCTGGGAGGCGTCAAGGCGTTCTCACGGTGCAGGTCGTCAGGACACCCGATGTTCGCCCTTAAAAAAACGCTCTACGCGGCAGCCGTTGGCTGGTTTGTCCGGGGTCCTTCGACTGCATTGCCGTTCGCTTCGCGCACGGCAACTTCGCTCAGGATGACAATATGTCACCACGCGCATTGAGAAGCCAGTTCGGCCCGACTCCGACAAAGGTTCGCAATGCCAGCCGATTTGAGGAGATACCGGCCTTCTTGCGGTCAGTTGTTGGCTGGCTTGCCTGCCGAAAGGGGCAGGAAGACGGAAAAAACCGTCCCACTCGATCCGGGTATGGCACGGCTGCGCACGCGAATGGATCCTTCATGCTTTTGGACGATGGCATGGGAGACCCACAGTCCAAGGCCAGTGCCGAATTCGGCCTTAGTGGTATAGAAAGGCTCGAAGATCCGGCCCAACTCGCGGGGCGGAATGCCGGTGCCATTGTCGGCGATGGTGACGCGGACGCCCGGCCGGCTACCGTTACGCCATTCGCGTGACTTGGAAACGTGAACGACCAGGCGTCCACCGGTGTCCATGGCATCGACGGCGTTGATGATCAGGTTGGAAAAAAGCTGGCGCAACTCGCCGACAAAGCCCCAGATCCGGGGATTGCCGTCATAGTGTTTGTCGACCTTAATGTGTTTGAGACTGAGCTTGCGCAAAGAGAGTTGGAGTACCTGGTCGATGTTTTCGGAAACATCGAGCAGGGCGGGTGCGGAGGGCTCGCGCACGAATCCGAGCATTTGCTGGGCGACTTCGGCGATGCGATGCACTTCCTTGTCGGCCATATCCAGGTATTCGGCGGCGCGGTCGGGCTGATGGCGGGCGAGGTAGAGCAGGTTGGTAACGGCCTCGAGTGGATTGTTAATCTCATGGGCGACGGCGGCAGCCATGCGGCCGGCGGTGGCGAGCTTCTCATTGCGTCGCAGGGCTTCTTCGGCGCGGCGTTGCATGGTGATGTCGTGCGCGATGCTGCTGGCACCAATAATCTCTCCGCGCTCGTTGCGTACTGGAGAAAGCGAGAGCGCGACCAGAATGCGGGAGCCGTCCTTACGGATGCGCTCGATTCCGTGCTGTTGCAGCGATCCTCCCTGCCATAACTTGCGCATGGAAGCCGCCATTTCATCGGACTGCGAGGGGGGAGCGAGGATAGAGACGTGCTGGCCGATGGCTTCGGCAGCGGTGTAGCCGTATAGCCTCTCGGCGCCGGGATTCCAACTGGTGATGACGCCGTTTTTGTCTTTGGTGAGAATGGCGTCGTCGGAGGACTCAACAATGGAAGCCATCCAGCGTTGGGTCTGTCCGGCGCGGGTTTCAGCCTGCCAGCGCTTGCGGGCCAGGCCGGCGGTGATTACGGAAACCGCAACGAAGACCGCGAGTCTGGCGTAATCGTCGCGACTGATGAAGAAGCTGAAGCGCGGTTCGAGAAAAAAGTAATCGATGGCGATCGATGAACAGGCGGTGCAGACCAGCGCGGGGCCGAAGCCGAACAAGCGGGCGGTAATTATGACGGCGGCCAGAAAAATAATGAAGGGCGCGTCATGCATCACCGGCCAAGCCAGGCAAACGATTACGCCAGCGCCGGCCAAAGCGAATGCGGCACAATATCTTAGCCACCGACTTCGGAGCCAGACTACGAGGGTTGCTTGGGCTTCTGGCATGAGACGAGAAACTTGACCGCAGACGGTGAAAGAAACGATTTAGTATCCACAACGATGGTGCAATCCGCAGTAGAGAACTTTAGCAGGATGGCAGAGGGCATGCAATTTGCGACCTTGTTGATTTGTACTTGGGACCGCCGTCGCCAGCCTTGGCCCAAAACATTTCCGAATCTCAACGTAGAAAGCTCAGATTGCCGAAGGCGGGAGTTCGCGCAGACGACGTTCAAGGAACCGGCGCTCGCTGTCATTTGTGACCAGCGTCAGAGCACGCCGATAGCTGTTTGCCGCATCGTTGGAGGAACCGAGGCGGCGAAGAAGGTCCGCACGCGCGGCATGCAGAAGATAATAATTCTCGAGCTCGCCGGAAGCGACCAGGCCGTCGATCAGTTTGAGCGCAGGTTGGGGACCCTCCGCCATGGCGACGGCGACTGCACGATTCAGCGAAACGATGGGCGAAGGTTGCAAGCGTTCGAGAAGAGTGTAAAGGCGCACGATCTGCGGCCAGTCGGTATCTTCCGGGCGCGACGCACGGCAGTGCAGGGCGGCGATGGCGGCTTGCAACGCGAAAGAACCCGGACGATCGCGCAGCGCTTCATCGACCAGGGGAAGCGCTTCGGCAATTTGCGGCTGGCTCCAACGGCTGCGGTCCTGCTCCTCAAGAACGATGAGATCTCCGGCGTCGTCGAGGCGGGCATCACGACGCGCATCATGAAGCAGCATGAGCGCGACCAAGCCACTCACTTCCGCGGGAGGCTTTGGCGCCATCAACGCTCTGACTAAACGTCCCAGGCGGATGGCCTCTGAGCAGAGGTCGGTCCTGACTAACGAACCGCCGCGAGTGGCGGCATAGCCTTCGTTGAATACCAGATAAATGGCGGTTAGGACGGCATCGAGGCGCGCAGCCATGTCAGGGGTTCCGGGCACCACATAGGGAATGCCGGCGTCGCGGATTTTGCGCTTGGCGCGCACCAAACGCTGCGCCATGGTGATGGAAGGAACCAGAAATGCGCGGGCGATCTCGTCGGTCTCAAGGCCGCACAATGTGCGGAGGGTGAGCGCCACCTGCGCTTCCGGAGCGAGCGCGGGATGGCAACATGTGAAGATCAATCGCAGGCGATCGTCAGGGATTTCGGTGGTGTCGTAATCTGGCTCTTCGAAGTCGGGACCGAGCTCCTTGGTATAGGTTTCGAGTTTTTCCGAAAAATTGGTCTGTCGGCGGATGCGGTCAATGGCTTTGTGGCGGGCGGTCTGGACGATCCATGCCCGCGGGAATTCTGGAACGCCGGCGGACCGCCATTGGTCGACGGCGGCGGTAAACGCCTCCTGGGCGGACTCTTCGGCGAGTTCAAAGTCGCCCACCAACCCGATCAGGGTGGCGACGATGCGGCCCCAATCGGAGCGATACACTGATTCCACTGCCGCAGCAGCGGCGTCGGCGGACATACTCGATTGTAATTATTTTTTCGCTTGGGTGTCGATTTGGGCGTTCGCCAGTCGATTCACTTATGAGGACGGAAGCTATGAAATATATGTTGCTGATTTATCTCGATGAAAATGGCCTGAGCGAGGCGGAGCGGGAGCGGTGTTATGTGGAGTCGACGCAATTCGCGCACGAACTCGACTCGCAGAAACAGTTCTTGGCTGCGGGGCCTCTACATCCTACTTCGACGGCAACCAGCGTTCGCACTCGCGAGGGGAAAAGGCTGGTCACAGATGGTCCGTTTGCCGAGACGCGCGAGCAACTGGGCGGCTATTTTCTCATTGAAGCAAAAGACCTGGATGAAGCGATCGACATCGCAGGGCGCATTCCCGCCGGGAAGTGGGGGACGGTCGAAATCCGTCCGGTGGTAGAGATCCCAAATCTGCCGAAAAAATAGTTTTCTCCACACGTCGATTTCAACGCGCACGGTTCGACCTACTGTTGATTGGAAAGTGGCCGCAAGTGCTTAGTCACAGGGGACACAGAGGTTCACAGAGGCTTAACGGCTTCGAATTTCTTAAAGGAGACATTAAAAATGCGTTTCATGGTGATCGTCAAAGCGAGTAAAGAATCGGAATCTGGGAAGAAGCCCGACGAAAAAATCCTTGCCGAGATGGGAAAGTTCAACGAGGAACTCGCGAAAGCCGGCGTGCTGCTGGGCATGGATGGGCTGCACGCAAGCTCAAAGGGCGCACGCGTGAAATTCTCGGGTAAGAACCGGACGGTGATCGACGGACCATTTGCCGAAACCAAGGAATTGATCGCGGGCTTCTGGATGTGGGAAGTGAAATCGAAAGAAGAAGCGATCGAATGGGCGAAGCGCTCCCCGAATCCACACGAGGAGGATTGCGAGATCGAGATTCGTCAGGTGTTTGAACCGGAGGAATTCCTTCCCCCTGATCGTGCGAAGCGGGCGCGTGAACTGCGAAAGAAACTGGCATCGAAAACAACGTAGACGGCGATTGAGAACTCACGAGGAAAGAACCGAAGATGCGATTCATGATGTTGCTCAAAGCGACCCAAGATTCGGAAGCGGGAGGCCTCGGCAACCCTGAATTGGCGGCCGCGACCGCCAAGATGGCGGAAGAGGCAAGCAAGCGCGGACAGTTGATCGATGCAGGAGGACTCATGCCGAGTTCCGCGGGCGCGCGAATACAGGTGGCGAACGGGAAGACGTCCATGATCGACGGCCCGTTCGCTGAGACAAAAGAGCTAATTGGCGGCTTTGCGATTTTCGAGTTGGGATCGAAAGAAGAGGCAGTGCAGATGGCGACCGAGTTCATGCGGGTCCACGCGGACATTCTTGGCCCCGCCTACGAAGGAGTTTTGGAGGTTCGTCCGATGTTTGGGACACCCCCGCACGTCCCGAAGCGCAATTAAAACAGGATGACAACTTTCGGCAATCAATTAAGGAGAGTGTGATGCAATTGAATTCTTTACTGCATTTCAACGGTCAGTGCGAGGAGGCATTTAAGTTCTACGAGAAATGCCTCGGAGGGAAAATCGAGGGGATTTTTCCTTATGCGGGCACGCCAGACTCGGAGAAAATGAGTCCGGAGTGGCGAACAAAGATCGCGCATGCCCGGATGACGGTGGGCGACCAGGCATTGATGGGCATGGACGCTCCGCCTCCTCGCTATCGGAAGCCACAAGGTTTCCACGTGAACATCGGCCTTAAGACCGTTGCTGAGGGCAAGACAATCTTCGAAACATTGGCGGAGAACGGAAGCGTGGTGATGGTCTTTGGGCCGACTTTCTGGGCGCCCGGTTTCGGTATGGTGGTGGACCGCTTCGGCATCCCCTGGATGATTAACTGCGAGAAAGCGGATTGAGGCTGCGCATGGCCGGCGATTCGGCCGGCCACACAACATTCCTAAGGAGCAGATTTCATGCAAAAGATCACGCCGTTTTTATGGTTCGACGGACAAGCTGAGGAGGCAATGAATTTTTATGTCTCAATTTTCAAGAACTCAAGGATTGGCAAAGTTTCTCGATACGGAGATGCTGGACCTGGCCCCAAAGGATCAGTGATGACCGCAGAATTTGAACTCGACGGACAGAAGTTCATCGCACTCAATGGCGGTCCGATGTTTAAGTTCAGCGAATCGATTTCGTTCATGGTCAATTGCGAAACCCAGCAGGAGGTCGATGAGTTGTGGAACAAGCTGGTCGAGGGTGGAACGGAAAGTCAATGCGGCTGGCTGAAGGACAAGTTTGGCTTGTCGTGGCAGATCATCCCGTCCGCTCTGAGCCAGATGCTGGGGGACAAAGATCCGCGGAAATCGGCAAATGTAATGAAAGCGATGCTGCAGATGAAGAGAATCGACATCGCAGGACTCAAACGGGCTTACGAGAAACCGTAGCAACCGGCAGAGATTTATTTAGCTATCAACTCAAAAGGAGAGAAACAATGGAAAGCAAACCCACACACGAACAAGCGCAACTTCACTTGCAGGTATACGAGATGCGGCGCGAAACGCGGCTGCGGCAAGCACGCGACTGGTTCTTCAAGAACTATTTTGCGGAAACCTTCGACGAGGCCATGCGCATCGCCGGGCCCGGGACCGAAGGCGGCATATTCTACGGGATGGTGATCGGTTATTGGGAGCAGGCTTGCGCATTGCTCAATGCCGGACTGCTGCACGACGACCTGTTCTTCCAGACCAGCGGAGAATTTTTCGGAGTTTGGGAGCGCATCAAGGCAGCGGTGCCGGAAGGCCGCAAGAAATTCTCCTACACACTGTATGCGGCGGAGATGGAGAGGGCCGCGCATCGTTACGAGGCCTGGATCGAAAGCCGGTCGCCAGGACACATCGCCGCCATGCGCGAGTTCATGAAACAAATGCGCCCGCAGATAACGAAAGCGGCGTAAAGGCCGGTCCGCGCGCGGAGCCCCGCCCCTTTGCGAGTTGAGGGGTGGGGCTTCCCGGAATATATGCGGGGCGTCCAGCAATGGACATCAACATAACGGAGGGTGGAAGTCGGTGTTGACCCACGAGACAAAGGTCAAGAATTGACGAGATTGTCGTAAAATTCTGGTCACAATCTCGGAGGGCGCGATGAAAACTCTGAAGCTGATGCTGGAGGATGGCTTCGTAGAATTGCCGTTTGACGTGAGGAAGGAGTTTGGCCGGGCCCGTCCGCCGATAAGGATTTCGATCAATGGTCACAGTTACCGTTCGACGGTGTGTGTTTATGGCGGCAAGTACTTTGTGCCAGTTCGCAAGTCGAACCAGGAAGCGGCGGGGGTTAAGGCGGGCGAGGTCGTCAAGGTGACGATCGCGGCGGACAGCGATATCCGCCAGGTTGAGGCCCCGCCGGAAATTGCAGCAGTGCTGGCGCGTAATAAAACGGCAAAAGCGCGGTGGGAAAAACTCAGCTACTCAAACAAGAAGGAACATGCCGAGGCGATACTTCAGGCGAAACGTCCGGAGACGCGGGAACGGCGCTTGGGAAAAATCCTGGCGCAACTAACCGCAAAGCAGTGAAGGTTATCTAATTCTCGCGTGCATGTGTTGCGCTGTGGAGAAGCGAAATCTAGGAGCGGAGGAAACATGAGTCGAGTACGAGTTCTGGTGGGCACGCGCAAGGGCGCATTCGTGTTGACGTCAGACGGCAAGCGGGAGAATTGGGAGGTGAGCGGGCCGCACTTCGCGGGATGGGAAATGTATCACCTGAAAGGCTCGCCGGCCGATCCGAATCGGATTTACGCTTCGCAGACGAGCGGATGGTTTGGGCAAATCATCC
This sequence comes from Terriglobales bacterium, assembly GCA_963700175.1. Lineage (GTDB taxonomy): Bacteria > Acidobacteriota > Terriglobia > Terriglobales > Acidobacteriaceae > DASVWZ01. The sequence goes on along the minus strand of CAVOWN010000014.1, from coordinate 104,648 downwards.
AGCGTTCGGACGATGGCGGCAAAACGTGGCACCAGCCCGGAACGCCTCCCGGCGAAAAGCCCGCGGCGGCAGGCCCCCCGAAGGCGGCGAGCAACAAATTTATTTATGACGCGACTGCGGAAACTGGCAAAGCACTCACCACGCATCAGTGGTACGACGGCACGCAGCATCCCTGGGAGTTCAAGCGAGTGTGGCATCTGGAGCCGTCTTTGACCGATCCCGAGATCGTGTATGCCGGGGTCGAGGATGCCGCCATTTTTCGTTCGACCGATGGCGGCGAGAATTGGAAGGAGCTCTCCGGATTGCGCGGCCACGGCACGGGTCCGCATTGGCAGCCGGGGGCGGGCGGCATGTGTTTGCACACGATCATCCTCGATCCGAGCGATCCGCAGCGGATCTTTATTGCGATTTCGGCAGCGGGGGCTTTTCGGACGGACGATGGCGGCGCGACGTGGAAGCCGATCAATCGGGGATTGAGGTCGCAGTACATTCCGGACCCTAACGCCGAGATTGGGCATTGCGTACATCATGTTGCGATGCATCCGTCGCGGCCCGGCGTGCTGTTCATGCAGAAGCATTGGGACGTCATGCGTTCGGACGATGCCGGCGACAATTGGAAGGAGGTCAGCGGAAATTTGCCGACTGACTTTGGATTCGTGATCGATGTGCACGCGCATGAGCCGGAAACGATTTACGTGGTGCCGATCAAAAGCGATGGCGAACATTTCCCTCCGGATGGAAAGTTGCGGGTCTACCGCAGCCGCAGCGGCGGCAACGAGTGGGAGCCGCTCACCAAGGGCCTGCCGCAAAAAGATTGCTATGTGAATGTTTTGCGCGACGCCATGGCCGTCGATTCGCTCGACAAGTGCGGGGTATATTTCGGCACCACGGGTGGACAGGTGTACGCCTCCGCCGATGCAGGCGACAGCTGGAACGCGATTGTGCGGGATTTGCCGGCGGTGCTGAGCGTGGAAGTGCAGACGCTGGGGTGAGACCGTTCCTGGAACGGGCCCTTTAGCCTCCATGACCGAATGATATACAATTAAAATGTATATCATTTCTGGTTGGAGGGACTATGCAGGTTTCAAAATGGGGTAACAGTCTCGCGGTGCGGCTACCGTCGGAAGTTGTCGAAGCTCTCGAGTTGAAAGAGGGCGACCAGATCGAAATCAGGATCGCCAACGCGCGAGAATTCGAGGTGCGCCGCGATCCCGCCCGGCAGCGGGCGATCGATCGCTTACGCAAGCTGCGTCGTCCTTTGCCGACTGGCTTTGTATTCGACAGGGCGGAAGCGAATGCCCGCTAAGGACTTCCTCGATACAAACGTTTTGATCTATGCGGTGGCGAAGAACGATCCCCGCGCTGCCAAAGCCGAGGCCCTGTTGGCAAGCGGCGGGATTGTTAGTATTCAGTCATTGAATGAGTTTGTCTCGGTGGCACGTCGCAAGCTGGGTATGCCGTGGAAAGAGGTAAAAGAGTTTTTGAACCTCATTTGCATTCTGTGCCCCGGCCCAGTGCCAATTTTGCTCGCTACGCATAAAGTAGCGGTGGCCATTGCAGAAAAGTACGGATATGGCATCTACGATGCACTGGTAACGGCAGCGGCTCTGGAGGCGGGTTGTAAGACGCTTTACTCTGAAGATTTGCAGGATGGCCAGATCATCAATCGACAATTGACGATTCGAAATCCGTTCCGATGACGTTTGTTCCAGGTCTGTTCCTGCATATGGTGGACCTTGGCTGCGCAGCACCACTACATATCGAAGTTTCATCCGAATCTGTTCTTGGATCCTGATTCTGTCACGACCAGGGATCCCATCAGTGCATCGGAGGTTTTGCGAGGAAGTCGGCAATCATGACGATCCGAATCTCACTGCCGCCCCATTTGCGAACGCTGGCGCAGGTCCGCGGTGACGTGGAACTTGAAATCATCGGCCCAGTCACGCAGCGGTCGGTGCTCGACGCGCTGGAGGAACGCTATCCCATGTTGCGGGGAACGATTCGCGACCACGTAACATCACAACGCCGGCCGTTCTTGCGCTTCTTCGCCTGCGAGCAGGATTTGTCGCACGGATCGCCCGACGATCCACTCCCTGAGGCGGTTGCGGCGGGCAAAGAACCATTTATTGTTCTGGGGGCCATTGCCGGGGGGTGAGGATTGCGCATGCTAGGTGCGACCTGCGGAAGGTGGCCTAGCAGGCTGCTGGAAAACACATTTCGCCAGGCCGAGAGCGTCCCGCAGGCGCTGAAGCGCGCCTAGTTTTAAAGCACTTAACGGCACGAGTGAACTCGTGCCCTTCCCGAAATCAGTCCGCCGCGGGGTTTTTCAGCAGCCTGCTAGAGGGCACCATCCACATTGTCTTGAGTTTGCTGCGATGGCCCGGATTGGTAGAGAATACTCAGGTGGCCGCTTGGCGGTAAATGCGGCGGCCTGACTTGCGACTTGATTCTGGCCGGTCGCTGAATCTTTCTGGGTAAAACCATCATCTTTTGAGCTTTGGAGGACTGACGAAAATGGCGCACGAATTACCCCCCTTGCCGTATGACTATGCGGCGCTTGAGCCTGTGATCGATACGCAAACCATGAAGTTGCATCACGATATGCATCACGCCGCATACGTGAAAAACCTGAACGCGGCGCTGGAGAAATATCCGAATCTGCAAGCGAAACCGGTGGCGGAGTTGCTTCGTGACCTGAATGCCGTCCCGGAAGACATTCGAACCACCGTCCGCAATAATGGCGGCGGCCACTTGAACCATTCCATGTTCTGGAAAATCATGAAGCCGGGTGGTGGCGGCGAACCCACGGGCGCGATCGCGGATGTGATCACGAAGGGCTTTGGAAACTTCAAAGACTTTCAGGCCAAATTCAATGACGCGGGCACCAAGCAATTCGGCAGCGGATGGGCATGGCTGGTCGGCAAGCCGAACGGCGAGGTGCAGGTCATCAGCACTCCCAATCAGGACAATCCGATTTCGCAGGGACTTTTTGCCATTCTGGGCAACGACGTTTGGGAGCACGCCTACTATTTGAAGTACAACAACCGGCGTCCCGAATATCTGGCCGCGTGGTGGAATGTCGTCAACTGGGACGAAATCAATAAGCGCCTGGAGATGTTCAAGTCGCACCAGGAACCGGCGATGGCGCATAAGTAAGCGACGCGCCCGGCTTTCGACACAACTAACCAGCCTCAGTGCCAGTTCGTGCTGAGGCTTTTTTATTCTCTATGTCTCGTGATTTTGCGGCGCATTAGGCGTGCTGGGTGCGACGGGACGGGGTCTTGGGCTTAGCGAATAGCGCTTCTGGAGCGCGGGTTCTCGTGCTATACTTTGCGGCGGATGTGGTCGCCCTCCCTCCCCTGATCTTCCAACGCTCTGAAAAGAATAAGCTATGGTGTGATCCTGAATGCGACCCCGAGGTTATTCGCGCCTCCAAAGTAGCTCATCCCATACAGATTTCCATCGGCCCCGTACAAGGCCATTCCCGGAAACACGTCCGCGGCAAATCCGTAAATCAGATGCTCTTTCCATCCTCCTCTCTGTGGTATGAGCTCGAATATCCCGCCTGGGAAAAGCCCCGTACCCGCCGCGGTGCCGTAGAGGTTTCCCGCCGAGTCGAAGGCCACTCCTTGCTCGTCATTCGATATCCCTTTGAAGTGGCGTCCCCTAAAATTGAAAAGGACGGTTTCGTCCCATGTACCGCCAGCAAGCTCGTAGACCATGCCGCAGCCCTGACCATTGCAGGAATATCTTCCACCATTTTGCGTTGAGCCATAGAGGTTGCCTGCCGCATCGAGCGCCAGCCTTCCACACGGACGCGATCCGTCATAGTTTTGTGGAGTGAAGGAATGCAGCAAGATCTCCTTCCACGGGCCGCTCTGAGTGGGCTCCAACTCGAACACCGCGCCCTCATCGGCAGACCCTCCACTAATGGTCGTTCCGTACAGAATCCCCTTTCCATCAAAAATCAGTGGACCCTGGGGTGCGGCCCCATCGGGCCCGCTAAAGCTGTAAAGAATTTGTTCCTTCCAAAGGCCCTTTGTCGTTGGAATTAGCTCAAAGACCATGCCGCAACCTCCGCCTCCACAGCCTGTGCCAAGTGCAGCTACTCCGTAGAGGTTGCCAGCGCTGTCAAGAGTGACATTGGCGGTCGGGTTGCCCCCATGCGACGCGCCATCGAAGCGCAAGAGTATCGTTTCGGCCCATTGACCGTTTCCCTTGGGCTTCAACTCGAATACAGTGCCGCAGCCGCTAGTCCCCTGAATGGAGCATGACCCGAGGCCACCCCCAAACGTCGTTATACCGTACAGGTTACCAGCCTCGTCGAAAACCAGTCCGGCAGAAGGATCTGCACCATCCAAACCACCAGCAAAGCTGTGCAGCACAACTTCGGTCCATCCGCCCTCCGAGTTGACTTTCAATTCGAACGCGGTGCCAAACCCGTGCTTTCCTCCATCGAAGGTCGTGCCGTACAAATTTCCGGCCTTGTCGAAAATCAACCCGGGATAAGTAGGATATTTACCATCGTTTCCACCCTTAAAACCGTAGAGAACCTGCTTCTTGCCGCCAGCCCAAGCACCGGGCACCAGCGCCAAACCTACCGTCAGAACAGCGAAAATCGCCATTATTTGCGAACAGAATTTCCGTTGCATAGTCCTACCTCACCGCAGGAGTCTTGCCGGGGACCAGGGAAGGGAGTTACAACCAAATCCACACCAGCGCAATAAGACTACACCACGGAATTAGCCCGAGCAATGGCCTTTTCACCCCGCCTTTTCGCGCACCGCACAATGAGACTTTAGACTCTGGCGTATTGCGCATCGGGTCGAATCCCGCCATCCTACTCTCGACGCGGCTGTTCCTGTGCGCCAGGGGGCGGGTGGCCCCGGCTTCGCTGAGTTTGATTTCGCTGGCACAGCCTGAGCGGGGGTGCCCCATCCTTTCGCGCTCTCTTGCGAAAGGGTGGGAACGGGAATGGCGGCGTAACCATGATTTTTTCGATGCGACGCTGGCATCGGTTCGTGCAGAAGGTCAGCACCTCCGGTATACCCGATCCTCGTAGTTCGGCGGCGAAATGAGGGCCGGGACCTTTTTCTTAGCAGGCTTGCGAACCGCTTCTTTAGATGGAACCTTCGTCACTCGATCTGGCCTCATAAATCGTTTCTGGAACCACTGTCTCGCATAATCGCTGAAGCCCGCGTTTTTTCCTGGCAGTGGGACGGCGCGGCTTGAAGCCGCACCCTTTCAAATCCATTTATGAGACCGGCCCTGATAAATCTTTCGCTTCATGGCGTCCGGTTCGGTGGAGGCGGCATGACCGGCTGCGAGTCTTGACGCGGGGCCACCAGCGGGACGTTGGGCATGTGCGTAACCTGGCCGCTCTCGGCGTCGGCCATGACGATTCCGGAGTGGTCCAGCAACAGGCCAGTGGAGCGGTCCAACTCAACTTCAGCTTTTTCGTAGGAGGCCTTGGCGGACACCAGATTTGATTCGACTGAAGTCAGCGACGCCTGATCTTGCAGGACAGCCGTCGGATTAGAGACGCCGGCAGCAAGTTTCTTCTGTTCCGCGTCGAGGGTCTGGCGGGCGTAATCGACGGCGGCCTGGGCGGCATCGACACTGGCGCGATTTTGCTGGACGTCGAACTGGGCGTTTTGGACCTCGATGCGAACCTGATTTTCGAGTTGCTGCAAGCGTACCTGCGCCTGACGGTATTCGAGTTCAGCACGCACCTGGTCGGCTTGCGCGGTGCGGTTCAGCACCGGAATGTTCAAAGAGATTCCGACTCCCTTGTCCGGTGCGGTTGAGTTCACCAATTGCTGTAGAGTTGCGCCGTAGCCAACCGGGCCGCCATTGCGAAATGGCGGTGCTGCATTGTTGGGATTGAAGGTCACACCTGGGTTCACGTCGCCGCCAATGCCCGATCCTCCGTAATAGGCGTAGAGATTTAGCGTGGGCAGCATGGCGTTGCGGACGGCCTTGTTGTTGAGTTCGCGGCTGTTCAGGTCGATGCGCGACTCCGACAATTCGGCGCGATGGCCCAACGCATCCTGAATCAAGTCCTGGGTCGGCGTGACCGGTTCCTGATCGGGCAGCGACATGGTGGATGTAGGGATCACCTCGGCGGCGGCGAGGATGGGGTCCTGGAGATTGCGGCTCAGCGCGTTCTTCATCAGCAGGACCTGTAGCTCAAGATTGGTGCGGGCCAGGATCACGTTCTGCTGATCGGTGGAAACCGTGCTTTGGGCGCTGACCACCTGAATGGGAGCCAGCGTGCCCATTTGGACTTGCTTCTTGTTGTCCTCTAGCGTGCTTTGCGCAAAGGCCAGAGCCTCCTGCTGCACCCTTACATTTTCATAAGCATAGACAAGGTTCCAGTAGAGATTTTCGATCTGGTCTACCGTGGTGATGATTTGTAGACGGAATGCCACGTCGGAAATCTCGCGATTGTTTTTCGCGATGCGAATAAAGCGCGTATTGGGAAGAAATCCGAAACCTTGCAGCAACTCCTGCGTCACTCGGGCCTGGAAGTTCGAACCCAGTAAGGGCGTATAGCTGTTGGTGGAACTATTGGTGGTGATGTGGGTGTTGTTGAATCCGACGGAAACATCAGTCCCGGTATGAAAGCCTTGAAGATAAGAAATATTCGCGGTGCCGGTATTGGTATTGATGATTGGAGTGGGAGTCAAGATGCTGGTGGATTCGGCGTAATCGCGGTCCATTTGCAGAGTGCCGACAACCACAGGATCGAAGCTCGTGATGGGTGCGCCGATGCCCAGGGTGGAACTCACCAGACCGTTGGTTCCGGTGCCCACGCCGCCCGCGGCCACGCTAGTGCCACCGGCGCCCGACCCGACGATACCGCTCAGGCCGCCGGTGCCTCCGCCGGGGGTGTTCTGCACAATGCCGGTATTCACGCCGAGAATGTTCGATCCAGCCTTGGCCCGAAGCACGTCGGTATCGGCGATGTTCAGGTTATAGCGGGCGAGCACGATGTCCAGATTATTTTCCAGCGTCAGCGCAATCGCGTCATTGATGGACAAATAAATTCTGCCGTCACGAATCAGCGAGTCAATGCGTGCAGTGTTGGCGAGGTTCGGAGGCGGAACGTGTTCGGCGCTGTAAGGCGCGACCATATTCGGAAACTGGGAGCGGGACTTGGAGTAATCTCGAGGCGCGTACTGGCTTGGAGCTTGCGGTGCTGGGGCCGGAGCCTGCGGCAGAACGACTTGAGCGGGCGCTGGTTGGGGGGCTTGGGGCATTGCATCCTGCGACCAAGCCGGCGCGGCGAGCGCCAGCGAAAGCGCCAAAGAAACAACCGCACGCCAGGACAACTCCGATTTAAACAAGATCATTTTCAACTCCTCCACTCCATAATAAGGATCAGCATTATAAGAACCAGCATGGGCGGGCTAAAGAACAAGCGGGCATTGAATGCGCGAGTATGCATTCGGTATTTGAAGAACATGCCCAGGCCCGCTAGGCCAAATTGAAATCATATAGGCAGTAAATGTAAAGAAACATAAAGATGTGGGCTGCCTATTAGACGAGTCTCGACGGCACTATGGTAGATTGGATTTTCTGTCATGAAAGACATTGCCTCCTGGGCCCTGAATGTAGCCATGTTGCAGCGGGCGTCCTATGCCGACGTGCGGCTGGCGGATGACCGTAGCCGGGCTCTTTCAACCAAGAACGGCAGAGTTGGCGGCGCGTCGGATTCGGAGTCGTTCGGCGTCGGAGTTCGGGTAATCGTCGATGGGGCCTGGGGATTTGCTGCGTCCGACGACTTGAGCCGGGTGCCGGTGGAAGCGACCGCCGCGCGGGCAGTGGAGATCGCCAAGGCTTCGGCGCGGGTCAAAAAACAGCCGATTCTCCTGGCCCCGGAAAAGCCGGCAACGGCGAATTGGACAAGCCCTTTTCAGATTGATCCCTTCGCGACTTCGGTTGAACAAAACATCGAACTGTTGCTGAACGTGGATTCGGAATTGCGCTCGGTTGCCGGAGTTACGCTGGCCGAGACGAACATGAATTTTCGCCGAGAGGAACAGTGGTTTTACTCCTCGGAGGGCGCGAACATTCATCAGACCAAGTACACCACGGGCGCAGGCTACACCGCCTACGCGTTTGCCGGCAGCGAAATTCAGAAGCGTTCCTACCCGAATTCCTATGGCGGGCAGTTTCAGAACAAGGGATACGAACTGGTCCACGAACTGAAGCTGGTTGAAAATGCACGCCGCGTGGGCGAAGAGGCCGTCGCGCTGCTGAAGGCGGACCAGTGTCCGCAAGGCGTGTTCGACATTATTTTGGACGGCTCCCAGTTGGGGCTCCAAATTCATGAGTCCATCGGGCATCCGATCGAACTTGACCGCGTGCTGGGCATGGAAGCGAATTTTGCCGGCACGTCGTTTCTTACGCTCGACAAGCTGCGAAAACTGCGTTATGGCAGCGAATTAGTAAACGTCGTCGCCGACGCGCGACAGGAGCACGGTCCGGGGCTGGGAACCTTCGCATTCGATGAAGAAGGTGTTCCGGCGCAGTGCACTCCGATCATCACCGATGGACTTTTCATGGGATATCTGAGTTCTCGAGAGACGGCGCACACTATTGGACTGAACCGCTCGGGCGGCACTCTGCGAGCTGAGGGCTGGAACCGGCTGCCCATCATTCGCATGACCAACGTCAGCATCTTGCCCGGCAAGGATCCGCTTACGCACGCGCAATTGATCTCCGACACCGATCATGGCATTGAGATGGAGACGAACCGCTCTTGGTCCATCGACGACAAGCGTTACAACTTCCAGTTTGGATGCGAGATTGGGTGGGAAATCAAGAACGGCAAGCGGGTGCGCATGCTGAAGAATTCTTCGTATTCGGGAATCACGACCGAGTTCTGGAATGCCATGGACGCGATCTGCTCGCGCGATGAGTGGGTGCTTTGGGGAGTGCCTCACTGCGGCAAAGGGCAACCGCAGCAGGTGATGGGAACCGGACACGGCGCCAGCCCAGCGCGATTTCGGAAGATCAAAGTGGGATCGGCGTACAAAGGGACGTGATTGTTGTCACTGCAAAGTCGGCTCTGAACGCCGGGTCGGCTGAGTGCTAGCCGTTGAATACTGAATGCTAAATCAGGAACAAGCCGCCGACATCTTTGCTCGCATTCGCAAGCACTCGACCGCGGACGAGGTCGAGGTGCTCTACTATGGCACCAACAATGCGCTGACCCGCTTCGCTAACAATGTGATTCACCAGAACGTCGCGGAGGAAAATGCTGCGGTTTCCGTACGCACCGTCTTTGGCGGGCGGACGGCGCGGGCCACGACGAACAAACTCGACAACGAAAGCCTGAAGCGCGTAGTGCACGCAGCGGAGAGTCTGGCCAAAGTGCAGCATCCGGACTCGGAGCTTCTTCCTGTGCCGAGTCCCACTGAAGCTGGAGTTTCCCGGGATGCGGTCCCCAGCCGGTATTTTGCCGGGACCGCGGAAATTTCCGCCGGGCAGCGGGCCGAAACCGTGAAGACGATGGTTGCAGTCGCTGAAAGGCACAAACTCACAACCGCCGGAGTCTTCTCTAATTCCGAGTCAGTTGAGGGAATTTTCAATTCGCGTGGATTGGCCGACTGGTACACCCAGACGTTGTCCGAGATTTCCATCACCATGCTGGCGGGCGACTCCTCGGGATGGCAGAAGGCGAACTCGCCGAACGCGGCCAACCTGGATGCCAAGACCCTGGCCGAAATCGCCGCGCAAAAGGCGTCGCGATCGGCATCTCCAAAGGAACTCCCTGCGGGAAAATACACGGTGATTCTGGAACCTGCGGCGGTGCTCGATCTGGTGGGATTCATGTTCTACGACTTCGGAGGATTGGCGGTCCTCGACCAGCGCTCGTTTCTGAACAATCGTGTGGGCACGAAATTATTCGGCGACAACATCAATATTTGGGATGACGTAGCGCATCCGTTGCAATCGGGATCTCCATTTGACGGCGAAGGCGTGCGCCGCAAGCGCGTTCAACTGGTCGAAAATGGCGTGGTGAAGCGCTTGGTATATGCCCGTGCATCAGCGGAGAAGATGGCGAATTCGGATGACAAGAATAAGGTGGGACCGATCGAACCCACCGGCCATGGATTTCCCCTGCCCAACGAAATGGGGGAGGCTCCGGCGAACATTGTCTTCGACACGACCGGACCTCCGCAGACGCGGGAACAGATGATCGCCTCCACCGAACGGGGGGTGCTGGTGACGCGGCTGTGGTACATCCGCGAAGTCGATCCCTACGAGAAAATCCTGACCGGAATGACCCGCGACGGAACGTTTTCGGTTGAAGATGGAGAAGTCCGCAGCGGAATCTTAAATTTCCGGTTTAACGAAAGCCTGCTCCACATGCTTTCCAATGTAGAGGCCATGGGAACCCCGGTCCGCGCCAGCGGCGAGGAATCCTTCGACATGGTCGTCCCCGCGATGAAGGTGAAGGACTTCAATTTTACCGAAGTCACGAAGTTTTAAGACTAGCCGCCAGCGACCGCACTCAGCCGGAGCAGGATGCGCTCGGCGAGTTCGGTTTTCTTCCTCTTTGGGGGCTTTCGCAAGCCCGCAAAAAGTTGCGCTTTGCTCGCACAAGTACCTGTCCTTCAAGCAGTTGGGCGCTATCGGTTCAATGACTTCGGTAACTTTGCGCGACCCATAGCGCGGTGTACTCTGCATGCGTGATGCCTAATACGGGCCCCTTTACGAACAGTGGAAATTCGCAAACGTCCTGTGACAAGAATGCGACCGCCGCCGCTTCCGGAAAGGCAACGGCTGAGCCTGCCGAAACTGGGGCGGCTCGGGCGGCCTTCCAGGACATGCAAAGCGCTACGCGTTTCCCTATCAAACTGCCGATCTCGGTGAAGTCGACCTTAGGAGAAAGTCAAACGGAGACGGAAAACATTTCCGCGAACGGAGTGCTGTTCCGCGCGGAGTCCGATATGCCGTTGGGTTCTATCGTGGATTTCACAATTTCACTGCCCGCAGGCGTCTTGGGGACCGAATGCGATGTGCAGCTGGATTGCCGAGGACGAGTAGTTCGCAGCTCGGACGAGGATGGGCGTAAAGGCATTGGAGTCGTGATCGACGAATACCGCTTCGACCGCCGTTGAGGGGCGAGCAGCCATGGCAAGCATTCCTTTAGGAATGGAAGAAAATCTCGGCAAGCCGACTGACGGAGAAGACGCGGGAACCTACATCCGCGTGATCGTGGCCGACACTCAGGCCATCTTTCGCGCCGGATTGCGTAAAATCTTTGCCCTGGAAGACGATGTACGCGTAGTGGGACAAGCGGAAACCATGCCACAAACATTTTCCGCCGCCAAGAAATTTTCCGCCGACATACTGCTCTTCGAAGCGGCACTCTCCACCAATCCCGTGGAATCGGTTTCTGAACTGATCAAACATAATCCTTCGCTCCGTATCGTGGTCATCACCGCCGAACCGGAAGAAGAACTCACCCTGGAATTATTTCGACGGGGCGCGCATGCCATTGTGCCCCGCGAGGTTGAACCTGAACTGTTGATTGATTGTCTGCGCAAAGTTTCCCGGGGAGAGCCTTGGCTGGATAGCCGCGGCATGCACTGGGTGATGGAGGCATTCCGTTCCCAAGGGGCGCGCGGAGCGGGCGTGCGGGCCAAAGTGCAGCTCACTCCCAAGGAGTCCGCCATTGTCTCCTGCGTCACGCAAGGGATGAAGAACAAAGAAATCGCCCATCGCGTGGGCACGACCGAACAAGTGGTAAAGAATTACTTGCGCAAAGTCTATGACAAGCTGGGTGTCGCCGATCGCCTGGAACTTGCGCTCTACTGCTTGAACAATCGCGTGGTCGAAGGCCAGACCTCGGTAGCGCCCAACGAGCATCCATCGCAAAAAGAAGCCGCGCCCATCGCAACGCCGGAAACCTATCCCTCAGCCGCCGCTGCGTCTGCAGGGGCAGGCGCTGCTTCCAACCCCAATCCCAGCAAGCTTTCCTAACTCACCTCAGCACGCTTTCGACGGCAGTGCTATATTTTCTGCGGGGCTATTTTCGCGTGCCTGGAGTAATTCAGCGAAAAATTGACAGCCATCTTGCGATGAGGTGAAGTATGAAGGGCGATCCAAAAGTGGTTGAAGTCTTGAGCCAGGTCCTTAAGGCGGAACTTACCGCCATCAACCAGTATTTCCTGCACGCTGAGATGTGCGAAAACTGGGGCTATCAGCGACTGGCCAAGCATACCCGCAAGGAATCCATTGAAGAGATGCAGCATGCCGAGAAGCTGATGGAGCATATTCTCTATCTGGACGCGACTCCGAACATGAGCGACTACTTCAAGATCAACATCGGAACGAACGTGAAGGCTCAACTGGAGAACGACCTTCAAGTCGAGTACGACGCGGTGAAGCGCCTGAACGAAGGCATTGCGACTTGCGTGAAGGCCGCCGACAATGGCTCGCGAGAACTGCTCGAGGAAATCCTGACCGACGAAGAAGAACACATCGACTGGCTGGAAGGCCAACTGCATTCCATCGGCGAGATGGGGATCGAAAACTATCTGGCGCAGCAGTTGCACGAAGAAAAAAGCAGCTAGGACTGTGCGTGGTTTCGGCGAGTTGTGCATTCATTGAGTCCGTTAGCCGATTCCTGTTTACACCCATAGTTTTTGCGGCCTCGGGAAGTTCTGATTTAGTCCCCGAGGGCCTCCGTGCATCCTCTGTAACCCTGTGGTCTGCGCCTTTCGACCGCACTCAATCAGGGATTCCCTGGACCACGAGTCGAGTTCGCCGAGGCTCGCCTTGCGGTTCTTGAAGGTGACCCATAGAATCAAGACTGCCTAGATTTGGGACAGTCGTTCCCGAGTTCGGGAGATCGCAAAGCTTCCCAAGTTTTGCATCCTGCAAGCGGTTTCTGGGCGTTCGATCGCCAGCGGGAGAGATGGCCGAGTGGCTGAAGGCGCACGCTTGGAAAGCGTGTTTAGGGGAAACTCTAACGTGGGTTCGAATCCCACTCTCTCCGCCAGTTCCTTTCAATACACAGACTTACAAGGGTGGCTACCAACAGTGGCTACCAAATTCTCTGTTCTTCTTGAGTTCGCAGTATTGGGCTCTAGGAGAACAATGACCGTGAGCCTTTACGTCAGAGTTGTAGTCAAGAAGCTGTTCACCAGCGCATCCATGTCAGCCGGTCCAACGTAGACGTGAGTCGTACTGTATTCTGGTCCCACTTTGACTACTGAAGACCAACAGCAGAAACTCCGCGAACTCAGCGCCCGTGGCCAAAACGTTACGGCCATCGACACCGCCCGCAAACTCTACGGGTGCAGTTTAGGGGAAGCCAAGCAGAAGGTGGATTCCCTGCGCGAGAACAAGGTACCGCAGTAGCCTGTTGAATCCACCCACGATTACTTCAGCGTGTCGCTGCGATAAAGCTGAGTCAGTTGCACCGTATAAGTGAACGCCATCCATCGGCCATCCGGGCTAATTGCGACTGGCGCATTCATGGGCGTGAGGCCTATCTGATCTTTCGGTTTGATTGTCTGCCAAAGTTGCCGACGGCCGTCTGTGAGGTCCAGTTTGTAGATGTCGACGCCGGTCGCGGTCGCTAGCTGGCAAAAAACGTGCTGTGCATCGGAGGCCCAGGCAGATGCAAACTCTTCCTGATCCAGATCGTTGACTTGCGGAATTGCTTTGATGGTGTCTTGCGATATCGATTTCAGCACCGACTTTCCGTCCACCAACGGGATGTAAGTGTCGCCGTCGGGAGCGATTCCGGGCCACTCACCACGTGGTCCCAGAAATTTCGGGGCCGAGCCGTCGCTATCGGTCAGATAAACGCCAGAGCCATGATCGCCTTGACTGGCGCGCATCAGAATGTGGTGCCCATCGGGCGTCCAGTGGCCCCATGCGGGTTGAAATCCGTCCCAGTGCAGAGCGCGCGCCTGGCCGGGGCCGGTGGGCACAATCCGAATGCGCGCCCCAGGATCTCCGGGCAACACCACCAGCGCCCATTTACCATCGGGACTGAGGTCGGTGCCAAAGCCGCCGGAAGCGATACGCACCGGGAGGGATCCGTCGGTCTTGCGAACATAGATGCTGTATCCATTGCCGGATTGCCCGGACTGGTCGGTAAACAAGACTTCGCTTCCATCACGCGACAGGCGCGGACCGTAGGGAAAATCCAGCAAGCTCAGGTCTCGCCCCTCAGAGGAGCCGTGCTCGATAAGCGATAGTCCGGAATGGCGTTCTCCCGCCATTACCAGGCTACGCCCCGTGGCCGTGATATCCAGAATTATGGAAGCCGAGGTCCCGCAGTAGACTGTCCGCGTCTTGCCGGCGAGGTTACTGGCGTGAATACAATACTGCTCGCCCTGGTCCGAGCCTGAGAACCACACTTCGTTCCCCGAGGGTGACCAAGCCAGCCCCTCAAGAGACTCCCAGCCTGATGAAACCACGTGAGTCTGGCCAGAGGCGTCAACCACGATGACATCGCCGCGATCATCGCTGGTACCGCCCGGATGCCGGAAAAGCGCGACTTGCTTGCCATCGGGGGAGACGCGAACATCGCTCAGCCAATTGCTGACCGACAGCAAAATTTTGCCGATGGGATATTGCACCTCCATTTGACCACGATCGCGAGTGAGGACCGCGAGTTCGTTGCCGCCCGGCGACCAATCCGCGTCATAGACATTTTCAAGAAGTTCACGAGGCGCGCCACCACCCAGAGGCGCGGTGGCCAGCGTGCCCAGGTACTGATAGTGAGCGAACGGCTGGGGTCGGACGAGCACCGCCATCTGCCCCTGCCGCGACAAAGCCAGCAGCAAAGCTCCATGAATCCCGATCGGAGAAGACTCGGGATACTCACCGCGAATGATGTAAGTATCAGCAGGGCTCCCGTTAAGAAATCCGCTATAGACGATAGTTTTTCCGTCGGGTGCGAAGCGGCCACGAATTACATTGCCACGATGGAAGGAGACGCGATTGAAAGTGGGCGGTGGGGTGGGAGTGGGGTGCAAATACCAGGCGATCGCGGCCCCCGCGGCCAAGCCGAAGAGGGCCGCCGCGGCAGTGACGATCCAGCGACGACTACGTGGGGCAGGCTCGGCGGCGACCTGCTTTCCACTCTTCGAACCTGTGCCGCTCAGAGCTTCGAGCGCAAAGGCCAGATCTTTGGCAGACTGGAAGCGTTGCTCGGGCTGTTTCTCCAGGCAGCGCAGGATGATCCGTTCCATCCCCGGCGACACCGACTGGGTCAACTGGCTAAGCTCAGGCGGATCTTCTTTGAGAATCGCCGTCATGGTTTCGGCGGCGGTGTCACGGCGAAACGCGCGGACTCCCGACACCATTTCGTACAATACCGATCCGAATGCGAAGATATCGGTACGCGAATCGACGGCGGCGCCACGTATTTGTTCCGGCGCCATGTAACCCGCCGTGCCCATGACCGTCCCGGCTTCCGTTGGAGAACTTGTCAGCGTCAGTCCGGCGGATTCACCAACCCCAGACATGGCTGGTGCCAGCTTTGCCAGACCAAAGTCGAGAATTTTTACCCGCCCTTCGCGGGTAATGAAAATGTTCTCAGGCTTCAGGTCGCGATGGACAATTCCCTTCTCATGGGCGGCCGCCAAACCGTGTGCAATCTGCACTCCGTAATCCACGGTCTTCCGCGTCAACAGTGGACCATGTTCAAGCTCGGCCCGCAGACTCGCGCCTTCCAGCAACTCTGACACCAGGAAGGGCGACCCATTTTGTTCACCGATGTCGTGAATCGCAAGAATGTTCGGATGGTTAAGCGCAGCGACAGCACGCGCCTCTTGCTCAAATCGGCGCAGGCGGTCGGCGTCGCGCGCGAAAGACTCGGGCAGGATTTTTAGTGCAACTTCGCGTCCCAAACGCGAGTCGCGGGCACGATACACTTCCCCCATTCCGCCGGCGCCCAGCGGAGAAACGATTTCATACGGTCCGAGTGTTGTGCCCGGGGAAAGAGCCATGCGTGCGCGCAATTATATACGGCAGGGTATTGTTCCGGGTTGAAGTCGGGCCTAGTAAAATAACGGAGTATGTCGTTTCCGATCAAAGTTTGCGTGGTCTGCTGTGAGGAGTTTGAGCTAAAGCCGGGTAAGCCTGGGTTCGCCAATCGCTGTCCGGCTTGCAGTGAGTCTGAGAGCGCCGAGTCTACGTCGAAGCAGCGCATGGACGCGGACGAACGTAAGAGTACGAAAGAAGTGAACCAGGCGCGGAGAGATGCGATGCGCAATCTTCTCTATCGTAAGGACAGCTAGGACTCTTCAGAACTTCCGCAAACCCATACGAATCTTGCAGCGCGCGTTGTATCGCTGATTTTGTTGGTTTCGCTCACGCGCGGTACACTACATCGCGATGAGCGCTTCTTCTGCGTCGAACGGCAGCACTCCCAATCTGAGCGTGAGCTTCGCCGGTATTCAACTGAAAAACCCAGTGATCGCAGCCAGCGGCACGTTTGGCTATGGCATTGAGTTTGAAGACGTGGTCCATCTGGATAAGCTTGGCGGATTCGTCGTCAAGGGGCTCTCGAAGGAGCCGATGGCGGGCAATCCGCCACCGCGTCTTTATGAAACTCCAGCCGGAATGCTGAATGCGATTGGATTGCAGAACATCGGCGCTCAGGCCTTCATCGACGAGAAACTGCCCAAGCTGCGCGAGCTGAAAAATATCGTCGTGTTCGCCAACGTGTTCGGCTACACGCGCGAAGACTATGAACGGACCATCGAGATTTTGAATCAGGGCGAAGGCATCGCCGCCTACGAGTTGAACGTTTCCTGCCCGAATACCGCGCATGGAGGAATTCAATTCGGCAGCGATCCGCGGTCGCTCGACGAAGTTGTGACTACGGCCAAGCGGATCTCCACTCGCCCGCTGATTGTGAAACTATCGCCGAATGTCACCAGCATCGCCCAAATGGCGCATGTCGCCGAGGAAGCGGGCGCGGATGCCATCTCGCTCATCAATACGTTCGTCGCCATGGCCATCGATGCTGAGACCCGTAAGCCGCGCATTGCCAATGTGACGGCCGGGCTCTCGGGTCCAGCCATCAAACCGATTGCGGTGCGCATGGTTTACGATGCCGCCAAGGCAGTTAAGATTCCAGTAATTGGGATAGGCGGCATATCAACTGCAACCGACGTTGTGGAGTTCATGCTGGCGGGCGCGAACGCGGTCGAGATCGGCACGGCGAGTTATTGGGACCCCTGCGCCACGGAAAAAATCGTGAACGAATTGCAGACCTGGTGCGTCGAGCACAAAGTGGAGAATTTGGCGGGCCTTACGGGCGGGCTGTCCATTGAGTGATTAGGCGGCATAAGGGTTTGGGGTTGTGGAAGCGAGATTAGCGAAGCCGGAGTTACTTGCCGCGGCTGTGCCAGATCGAGCCGGGAGAGCGGAAGTTCAGGCCTTCGCCCCAGGCGACGTGAGTATTTCCTTTGCTGTCGATGGCGATGCCGAAGTAGTCTCCGAAGGGAAAGCTGAACCCCTTGAGACGGACATAGCGATATCCCTCGACATAACTGGAGAGCCTGGACTCGGTCGACCATGTGGCGCCGCCGTTGGTCGAACTGCGATAGAACGTATTCCACAGCGGCGAGTGGCGCGTGTCCATCCAGGCGATGCGAACGTCGTCTGCTTCGCCGGCGGTAATCGCCGGGAAAGCGTGTTCGACGCCGACCGGGGCCTCGGAAATGTTCTTCTTGGGCGACCATGTGTCGCCTTGGGTGGTGGACGACGAGAAATAAATCCGCTGTGGACTCTTGTCAGCCTTGCCGGAATTCCATAGCGCGTAGAGCGTCCCAACAGAATCCGAGGTCATCGCGATCTGCGCGCCCAGATATCCCCACTCACAACGTTGGGCCGAGCAATCGGGCGGCGCGCCGGAGGTGTCCATGAGCGTGCTCGTCCACGATTTGCCGCCATCGGGAGATTTACTGACGTAAAGATTGACGTGACCTTTGACGCCATCGCGCGGCGTGTAGCCAGCCCAGGCAACGAAGACGTTGCCTGCGGGATCGACGGTGGCACCCCCGGCCAGCGCCCGCACCAGACGCAGATTCTGACCCACATCCGACTGGGTGAAGGTCACTCCGCCGTCGTGCGAGGCCGCAACCCAGATTTTTCTGGCGCGGTTGAAGCCTACATAAACGTCCTGCCCACGCACGGCAAGCACGGGCTTGTCGGCATCCACGGTGCCGCGGTTCGCGATCACCACCGACCAACTCTGACCGAAGTCGACCGATTTGGCCAGGATCATGTCCAATTTGCGGTTTTGCAGCCATGCCGCGTAAACGGTGCGATGGTCGACGGGATCAATCACGATTTGCGGATCATATTGTCCTGTTCCGGGAGGGGTGATTTCGCGGGAGGGCTGCCATGAAACGCCGTTGTCTTTGCTGGTGACCAAAATCATCGAGGGAAGCGGACATCTGGGGCAGCCCGGAACACGTCCGTATTGAGGATAAAGGACATAAATGTGACCGAAGCCGTCGGCGGCAAGCGCCGGCTCCCACTGGTCCCCGACCGGGAAACCGATTCGGGACTGTGGAGTGAAGTTTGGACTAGCTGCGAACGCCGCCGGAACCAGAACCAGCAGCCATAGCGCAATCGCGAACCACAAACTCCGACGATGGCTGGTATCGATTGGGGTCACAAAACCTCGGGCGGGCCGGGGGGAATGCCGCTTCTGGACTGTAGCGCGGAGCGTCAGGCCGCGTCAACCAGCAACTCTCTTTATGTTACTTTCCGTTCGCTGAGACATCCAATAGAATCATTACTTACACGGAGAACTTGGATGGCAAAAGCCACATTCGCGGCAGGCTGTTTTTGGGGAGTAGAAGCGACCTTCCGAGCCCTTCCCGGCGTCAATTCCACACGGGTGGGGTATATCGGGGGAAAGACACAGAATCCCTCTTATAAGGATGTATGCACCGACACGACTGGCCACGCCGAGGCGGTCGAAGTTGACTACGATCCGGCTAAAGTCTCGTACGACGAGCTTTTACAGGTTTTTTGGGAGAATCACGACCCCACCCAGGTAAACCGGCAGGGTCCAGATTTCGGCACCCAATACCGCACTGCGATCTTCTTTCATGATGCGGAGCAGGAAGCGCAGGCTAAAGCCAGCAAACAAAAGCTCGATGATTCAAAACGCTTTAGCAAGCCAATCGCGACCCAGATCGTCCCGGCTGTCACTTTTTGGGAGGCTGAAGACTACCATCAGCAGTATCTGGAAAAGCGAGGCATGGCGAGCTGCCACATCAAGGCCTGAGCACCTCTGATAGGCGGATCAAATGTCAAGATCCACTTTCGGCAATCCGTCCCATATTGGGCCAATATGTCAATCATAGTTCCCGATTGTGCGTTACCGTACAAAGTAATTGTCGCCTAGGGTACAGAACTGGCGTATAGTGTCTCGATAATCTCTGAATATCATTATCCCTAAGAAATGCTAGATTTCGGTCTGGCGTTCCTCATCGCGTCCTATTCAGAACATCTCTTTCAGAACATCTTGGAGAGCCATCATGAAAATCCTGCTCTACAACCCCGACAACGGGGTGACCCGCAACTTCATGCCGCACCTCTGGATGTTTCTGCTGCAAGCACTGACCCCAGCCGGCCATGAGGTAGAGCTGATCGACGGCAACGCGCAGCCGATGGATGAGACGCAAATCGCGCAATATGTGCGCGATCGGAAAATTGATTTAGTCGGCATCGGCGCCATGACCCGAATGATCGCCAAGGCCTATCGCATTGCCGACGCCATCCGCGCCACCGGAGTGCCAGTCGTAATGGGCGGACCTCATGTGACCGAGTTGGCCGATGAAGCGCTCGGCCGCGACGGAGGCCCACGTCACGCCGACGCCGTCGCTCTGGGCGAAGCCGACGAAACCTGGCCGCTGATTGTGAATGACGCAGCCCGCGGCCAGTTGAAAGAAATCTATGCGCCGGTCGACGCCGCAGGCAAAGACAGCAAGCCATCGCTGCAAAACTATCCCGCGATTCCCTGGCAGTCGATCGATCTCGATCAGTTCAATCTGGTACCCCATGCAGCCCATGCCATGCTGCAAAAAATTGGCGAAGGCTGGGGCACATTTCGAATCATTCCGGTTGAGTCTGGACGAGGCTGTCCGTATGGCTGCGAGTTCTGCACGGTAACTGGATTTTTCGGCGACTCGATTCGCTTCCGTACCAACAAGAGCGTAGTCGATGAACTGCTTCAACTGAAGGCGCGGGCCCGCAGCGAGAAAGGGCAGATGGCGGTGTTCTTTATCGACGACAATTTCGCCATCAATGTAAAGCGCACCAAGTCGTTGCTGCGCGACATCATTGCCGCCGGAGCGCAGGTCCACTGGGTGGCGCAGATCAGCGCAAACCTGTTGCGTGACGAGGAACTGGTGGATTTGATTGCGGCGTCGGGTGGGAAGTGGGTCTTCATCGGCATGGAGTCGATTGATCCGGCAAATCTCAAAGACGTAAATAAAGGCTTCAATAAGCCCGGCGAGTACGCCACCGTGCTGGAGCGGTTGGCCAAACGCAATGTTTATGCGATTACCTCATTTATTTTCGGCATGGACAACGACACTACCGGCGTGGCCGAACGCACGCTCGAGCAAGTGCGCACTTGGCCTCCGGGCCTACCCATCTTCGGCCTGCTGACGCCGCTGCCCGCAACCCCGCTTTACAAGCGGCTGGAAACATCCGGCCGCCTTACACGACCTAAGCACTGGCAGGAGTTCATCCCCTTCACCATGGCCCACACGCCGCTGAGAATGACCGTTGAGGAGGCTCATGCAGAGGTGAAATATGGATGGGCGGAAGCCTATAGCCCCAAGGCCCTGGCGAAGGCCGTAGAAGCGCTCGATGACCAACCGCTAGGCTATCGAGTGAATATTTTCCTGGCGCGCCTGTGTTTCCGCGGCATCTATTTCCCCATGATGGGCCGGATGGCCTGGCCCAAAATGATTGCGCAAAATCATCGGACAATCTTCAAACTGGTGAAGGAAGCCGTATTCGGGCGCAAGGCGCGTCCCAGCGGCCCCGACAGCCAGACCCCTTATCAAGACGTGGTGGTGCCGGAATTAAGTGGTGAGCTTAGCGCCTGATCCGCGGTAGACGAGCACGCGTCCTCGTAACATCACACGCTTAACGTGGGCTAGGGTCGTTATGCCGGCCCGGCAATTTTTCCGCAATTTCGTGCTTCTCAAATTCCATTCTCCGGGATATAATGCGCGGCAGTCGTCCGTGTGGGGTGGTCGATGCGGATTTGCGTTCGCGGACGAAGTCGGACTCAGCGGGTTTAGGAGCTCTGCATGAATGCAACGTCCGCCGTGGGAACGAAGTCCGAGAATCCACATCCTGTCCGTCATGAGGACCGGAATACGTGGGTTTTCACCGTGTTTTTGATTTGTGACATAGGGCTGGTTGCTGTACTGACTTACTACGCCGTTGTGCATTTAACCAACTGGTAAGCGTCAGCACGATTAAGTCCTGACAGATGTCAGAAATCTCGAGACATACTCCAGCGAGCATGCCTAAGGTGAAGTTCTATGCCAAATTCTGCACTCAACAAATTCTGAAGATCCTTAGAGCGGCTGACCTTCGCGCAGGCTTGTCTGGGGATGTCTGACTTGGAGTAATGGACGCTGGGTTTGTCTGCTATTTCTACCGGGATGCGGCTGCTGGGAGCCGCCGCGTGGGACAGATCGCTGCTCAAAAGCAACCAAGAGTTTGAGGACGGAACATCGCCCCGCGTTCCGGGGGTTTGAGTGTTATGGCGATTCTTGCGTCAGGTTGACACAAGAAAACGAAGGACTTGCCGTCGCTTGCGAGGCCTCCGCGCTGACCGCCCCTCATCAGGCCGCGATTCAAGGGACGTATTTCCACACCGTGCCGTAGCCGTAGATCCCGCCACCGGCGGTTCCATACAGCGTGCCACTTTGATCGCGCAGCAATTCTCCGAACGGGGCCGCCCCGCCGGTATAGTCAAAACTGTGCAGCAGAGTGAACCTGCCCTGCCTGCTGAATTCCCACAACGTTCCGTCACCATAAACACGGCCGTAAGCACCGCCATAGGCGGTAGTTCCAAGCAGGTTGCCCTTCGAGTCCAGAATCACGCCCTCGTAAGGGAAGGCCCCATCCTGCAGGCTGTCGTCGAAACTGTGCAGAGTAGTTTCAGCGCCCTTCTCACTTACCTTCCAGATCGTCCCGCAATGGTACTGACCACCCTCCACGGCAGTCCCGTAGAAGTTTCCCGACTTGTCGCGGGCCGGCGTTCCCCCGGGCGACTGTCCGTCCAGGCCACCAGCAAAGGTATACAAAACCGTAACCTTTCCAGTCTTGGAGAGCTTGTAAAGCGTTCCGTCGCCATTTCCTCCACTTGAGGTCAGGCCGTAAAGGGTCCCGTCGGTATCCAGCAGCAGATGCCCGTAGATAGCATGGCGGCCGTCCGCTCCTGTGAAGTTGTGGAGCACGACTTCCTTGCCGCTCTTGCTGAGCTTGAGCACAATCCCGGCATCGGCGGAGCCACACCCGGCGGTGGTGCCGAAGAGGTTGCCCCGCTTATCCGTAATCAGACCTTGCTGAGGGTAGCAGCCGTCGGTCGCGCCGCCCTTGAAGTTGTACAGAATGCTCTCGTTCCCAGCAGCGTCAATCTTAAACACCACACCGCACCCGCTCCCACCAAAGTCCGTTGTGCAGCTCCCAGTCCCGCCTTGCACGGTGGTACCGTAGAGTGTGCCATCCCGATCCAGCAGCAGAGGAGCATAAGAGAATTCGCCGTCGAGCGGTGGTCCTGCGAATCGATAAAGCATGGTTTCGGTGCCCGCGGCGTTCACCGCGAACGCCACGCCACAGCCATCCGGTTCATACGGATTCTTACAGGTTAAATCGCCGCCCTGCCCGGTAGCGCTGTAGAGATTGCCGGCACCGTCTTTGACCAGGCCCGCATACAAGTCCGTACCGTCAGGCGGGCCGGTAAAATTGTAAAGTACAGTAAACGCTCCCTGAGCTTGTACGAGAGCGGCCAACCCAACCACAACCAAGAACGTCATTACTGGACCCGAGAGCTTGGAAGATACTCCAGGCAATTGCGAGGACGTTTTCATACATTCCTCTTGTCAAACACCAACATTGTATCCCCGTGGGCGCGATCAGCTACTACCTAAAGGAAAAGCTAAAAACGGCGGACAGGAGTATCCGCCCTACAGGTGAGCTAACTTTGCGGGGAGTCGTGGGTGGGATTCTGTTCCTGATCGCGCTTCCAGCCATAGCGAAGTGCCGCGCCGATACCCACGGTCATGAATCCGACAGGCGGCAGCAGTAGGACGATCACTGCCTTGCTGATGGCGTTTTGTCCGGCCTTAGTGGCGGCGGAGGCCGAACTGTAACACATGGCGCAACCCTGCGCGAATGCGGGCACAGCCCACAACCATAGAAATCCCGCGAATATGAGGATTCGGCGTCTCATCGCACTCCCAGGGAGACGATGCGTAGCGCATCGGGAAAGAAGACCATCATCATCGCCAGGCAGAAGATCAGCGAACACATGGTCAGCCACTTCATGGTTGAGACTTCGAACTTCATGTGCATGAAGTAGCCGATGATCAGCGCCGCCTTCACAAACGACAGGCAGAGCAGGATGGCCAGCATGCGCTTCGGTTCCATGTTCTGGTAACCCAGGTACACCTCAATGGCGGTCAGGATGAGAAGCCCGCCCCAGACCCAGAAAAACTGCATGGCCGGATGGTGGCGATGCTGTTCGGCGACTCGTTCTTCGATGGCGTGCTGGACTGGATCCATAGCTCGTAAGGCTCCTAGATGATCTTGGTCGACATCAAATAGACCAGCGGAAAGATGAACATCCACACCAAGTCTACAAAGTGCCAGTAGAGGCCGGCGACTTCAACGTCGGCGGCGTCATAAACCTTGGGTTTTAGCCAAAGAATCAGCGAACAAACTAGCGCGGCGATGAGCAATACATGAGCGCCATAGTGAAACGGGCTATAGTCCGGCGTTCCGAGCCACGCCAGCAGCCAGAATCCCAGCAGGATCGGAATAAACCATTTACGCAGCGCGATGATCCCCAGATAAACCACGCCCAGCGTGACGTGCAGCATGTGCATGCCGGTCAGGCCAAAGAAAGTCGCCGCGAACTGCGGAACGTTTTTCGATACATTGACGAATTCGGGGGAAACCTCGTGGCCCGGCACGGGAGGAAAGATCGGTAGCCGTAGACCTTCGGCGATCAGGTTGCTCCATTCGCGGCCGTGAAGAACAATGAAGCCGATGCCACACGCCATGGTGGCCAGCAGCCATAGACGCTGCGTCTTCGCCTCCCCGCGGGCCGCTGCGCCGACCGCCAGAACCATGGTCAAGGAACTGGTCAGCAGGAACGCAGTCATGATCGTCGCATTCAGGATGCTGGTGGAGTGGAACGGAGTCGGCCAATCCGGGTTCGAGATTCGACCGTAGCTGTACGCGTACAACAATGCTCCGAAGGTCAGCGAATCCGAGAGCAGAAACAGCCACATCCCGATTTTCTTTGAATACGTGCCAAACAGCGACGGCTCATAGATAGCCGCTACGTTCTGTTGCACCGCGACTTCCGCCATGTGTTCGGTTCTCCTTGCCCAAGCTAGTGGGCGAACTCCAGCAAAGCCAAAATGTAGATCCACAGCAGCGCCATGAAATGCCAGTACCAGGCCGTGACATCGACCACGATGCGGCGCGATTCCAAAGACCTGTGCAGGAGGCTGGCGGCACCGGCCACGAGCAGGGCCAGAATTCCGCCCATTAGATGAACCGCGTGGCCCGCGGTGAGCAGGTAAACGAACGAACTGCTAGGAGCAGTGGCGACAAAGAAGCCGCGATCCGCCAAAGTTCGCCACACCATCCACTGGCCGGCCAGGAAGCAGAAGCCAAGTGCGATGGTCAAAGCCAGCCAGGGAAATTTTCGTTCGGTCCCGAGAGATACCCCGGGAATGCCGCTCGCGGGCGCAAGCGCTGCTTCCCGCGCTAGTTGTCGCCGCGCGAGTTCGATGGTGGCGCTGCCGAATAGCAGCACGCAGGTATTGATCAGGAACAGCAAAGTCGGCAGCGGCACCGGCAGCCAGTCGCGCACCATGGAATTGGTATTGGGATCCAGCGTGGGCAGCCCTTGGCGCACGATGTATGCGCTGGTGAATGAGACGAACAGCATGATGACCGGGGTGAGCGCAACAGCCAATCCCAGGCGCGCGCGGCGCAAGCGTGTGCGGAAATCCGGCGATGAGGGATCATGGCGAAAATCGTCCTCGCCTCCAGCGGTGGGCGGCGGATTCCCGCCCTTGCCCCGCGACGTGAAGGGTGGAGACGACGGAATTGTTGGAGTGTAACTCGCCATACAGTCTCTAATGCGTCGCCACGGTCGCGGGATCGGTCTGCATCACGTAATCCTTGGGCGCTCCGGGGACGCTGTATTCATACGGACCGTGGTAGACAACCGGTGTATGTCCGCCGAAATTGTCATGTGGCGGCGGTGTCGCGGTAATCCACTCTAAAGTCGTTGCCTCCCACGGATTGTCGCTCGCCTTCGGTCCCTTGAACATGCTCCAGAACAGATTGATCAGAAACACCAACTGCGCGGTCACGGTAACGATCGCCGCGTAGGTGATGAATGTGTTCAGCGGAATCAGATGGTGCAGGTAGGAGACTTCCGTGAGTTGCGAGTAGCGCCGGGGCTGACCCGCCAGGCCCAGATAGTGCATCGGCATGAAGATGCAATAAGTCCCGATCAGGGTGAAGAAGAAGTGGATTCGCGCCAGCTTCTCATTCATCATGTGGCCGAACATTTTGGGGAACCAATAATACGTGGCGGCAAAAATTCCGAAAATCGCCGCCACTCCCATGATCAGGTGAAAGTGCGCCGGCACGAAAGCGGTGTCATGCAGCGGGATATCGAGCGTGGGCTGGGCCAGGAACGGGCCACTCAGTCCGCCTGAAACAAACAGGGAGACAAAGCCGATGGCGAAGAGCATGGGCGAACTAAAACGGATGCGTCCATGCCACAGAGTTCCCAGCCAGTTGAATGTCTTAATTGCCGACGGAACGCCGATCGCCATGGTCATGATGGAGAAGGCAAAAGCCGAATACGGGCTCATGCCGCTCATAAACATGTGATGTCCCCACACCATGAATCCCAGCAAACCGATGGCAAGCATGGCATAGACCATCGCTTTGTAGCCGAAGATTGGTTTGCGCGAAAACGTCGAGAGTATCTGCGAAGCTACGCCCATTCCAGGCAGGATGGCGATGTAAACCTCGGGATGACCGAAGAACCAGAACAGGTGCTGCCACAACAGTGGCGAACCGCCTTTATGTCCGGTGAGCTGCCCGTTGATGGTTCCGAGGGGGACGTAGAAACTGCTGCCCAGGTTACGATCCATCAGCAGTAGGATGCCGGCGGAGAGCAGAACTCCGAAGGCCAACAATCCAAGGATTGCCGTGATGAACCACGACCAGCAAGTGAGCGGCATACGCATCATGCTCATGCCGCGGGCGCGCATGTCGAGCGTGGTGGTGATGAAGTTGAGAGCGCCCATCAGCGACGCGATGCAGAAGATGGCGATACTGGTGATCCAGAGGTCCGCGCCTAACCCTTCGCCCGGCCCCGAAGATTGCAAGGCGCTTAGAGGCGCGTAGCCGGTCCAGCCATGGAGCGGCGCTCCGCCGACCACAAAGAAGGCCGCCAGCATGACGAGATAGGCGAGAAACGTCGTCCAAAACGACAACATGTTGAGGACGGGGAACGCCATGTCGGGCGCGCCGATTTGTATGGGCAGAAAATAGTTGCCGAAGCCGCCTTGCGGCGCCGTGGTCAACACGAAAAACACCATGATTGTGCCGTGCATGGTGACCAGTGTGAGGTAAGTCTCCGGCTTGATCTCGCCCAGCAAGGGAAGAACTGCGGAAGGCCACACGAGGTGGATCCGCATCAGCAGCGAGAGAAACATGCCAACGAAGACCGCGGTCAGGGCAAGAAAGTAATACTGAAGCCCGATGACCTTGTGGTCGAGACTGAAAACGTATTTCCGGATGAAGCCCTGAGGTGCTGAGTGTTGATGGGTTTCCTGGGCAAGCATGACTATTGTTTCTCCGCCTCCCGCGCCGCCAGCCATTGGGTAAAGTCATCCTGGCTCACGACCTTTAACATGCCGTGCATCTTGTAGTGACCGAGCCCGCACAATTCCGCGCAGGCAATTTCGTAATCGCCGATCTGTGTCGGAGTAAAGTGCATATGGATCGCCAGGCCGGGCACGGCGTCTTGCTTGAAGCGCATCGATGGAACAAAGAAACTGTGGATCACGTCGTGCGCCCGCAGAATGACTTCCACTTCGCGGCCGACGGGGACTTCCATGATGCCGGTGACCACGTCATCCTTCGACGCTGGATCGGCCGGGTCGAGGCCCAGGGCCGCTTCGCCGCCCGAGGATGCGTCCTCGAGTTCAGGCTTGGTAATTCCAAACTTGCCGTCAGGGCCGGGATAGCGGAAGTACCAGGCGAACTGCATGCCAGTGACTTCAACGCGAGTGGCGTCGTCAACCGCGGGACGAAAACGTTCATTGGCCCAGATCGGACTTCCCATCAGGTTGAGCCCGACGAACAAAATGGCGGTGAGCGTCGTCCAGATGATTTCCAGCTTGGTGTTGCCATGGGAGTATGCGGCTTTGGCTGCGGAAGGCTTGTCTTGATAGCGCCAAACGACATATCCCAGCGCCATTTGAGCGGCCACAAAAATAACGCCCATCAGGACAAAGGTAACGGCGAACTGGTGATCGATGGCGGCGGCGGCAGCGGACATGCCGGCCGGCAGCCACCAGGTCTTGGCGACGAAAAAGTATGTGCTGGCAAAAGTTATCAGCCAGATAACACAAAGAAGAACGAGGCCCATCTGCACAGCCCCCTTGTTCGATCCGTAGTTCGATACGATGTCCGATTCGAGAAAATCGGTCCTCCCGCTTGCACGAGATCGCCGAAAACGACTTAACAAGCTGTGAACGCAAGGGAGTGTATCACAGCCAGTTGTGACTTACGCAACAGACTTTCGTCGCGGTGTTCGAGTCGTGACGATCTTCCATCTTTCCGACCGGTCGCAGAGTTCGGATGGAGAAACAAAAATCGCCAATGATCAAAGCTCGTATTGACGAACGCGGATGTTTTCAGTAACATCGCTTCGATTTTGTAGGGATCGGGGAAATGGTGGGGATTTCTAGACCTGTTGGTGTAGTGCTATTCCAACTCGGAGGACCCGATTCGCTCGCAGCCGTCGAGCCGTTTCTATATAACCTCTTTTGCGACCCCGATATTATCGATTTTCCGTTCTCCCGCATCGGAAGAAAACCGCTGGCCAAGCTCATTTCGAGCACTCGAGCAAAAAAAGCCGGGCACCACTATGCGTCCATCGGCGGGGGTTCTCCGATCCGCAAGTTCACTGAGCAGCAGGCGCGCGCGCTCCAAGGTCGCCTTGCCAGCGAAGGAGTCGATGCGCGCTGCGTGGTAGCGATGCGCTACTGGCATCCGTTTACCGCTGCGGCCATCGCTCAACTTGAAGAGGCGGAAGTGGATCAAGTGGTGTTGCTGCCCCTTTATCCGCAATATTCCCGAACGACGACGGGAAGCAGCCTGAACGAATGGCAACGGCAATGGCGTGGAACAGTTCCGAGTTCATGCGTTACCGATTTGTACCGGGATCTGCTCTATATCGCCGCCGTAGTAGAGAGGATCGACGAGGCGCTTGCCCGCTTCCCCAACCCATCAGCGGCGGAACTGGTGTTTAGCGCGCACAGCGTCCCGGTATCGGTGATCGAAAAGGGCGATCCTTACCAGCGCCAGATCCAAGAGACGGTGGCTTTGGTAATGCAGCAGGGCGCGTGGCCCAATGCACACCGGCTTTGCTATCAGAGTAAGGTCGGCGCCAGCCGATGGTTGCAGCCTTCTCTGCACAAGACCCTGCGGGAATTGGCCGCGGAAAAGCGGCTCGACGCGTGCATCATTCCGATTTCGTTTGTCTCCGATCATGTCGAGACCCTGGGTGAGATCGATCATGAAGCAAGGGAGGAAGCCCGCGCTCTTGGCTTCCAGAATTTCGAGATGACCCAGGGACTCAATGACTCGCCAAAGTTTATTCAGGCCCTTGCCCACTCGGTGCTGGCATCGATGGGTGAGACTGGACCAAGTTGTCAAGATTCAAGGAGGGAATCCGCGGCCCAACTGATGGCTGCTGATTGAAATCCTGAACTGCTTTTAGGAGGAGGATCATGGCTGAGAACCCGGATGCGGGCAATAAGCCCGCGGAGAAAAAAGGCGACGCCGCCAGCTATGTCGGATCGAGCGTTGTGGGTACCTCGAAGGCTGCGGCTGCGGCCGGAGTCGCCTCCGTCGGTCCCGAAGACAACGTTATTAATCAGCATCGCCGCCGCTTGGTGTGGGTCGGTGTAACGGCGTTTCTTACCGCGTGGTTTCTCGCCTTCTTCCGCTTCTTCCTGCCGCGCACTCTTTTCGAGCCATCCACCGTCTTCAAGATCGGCTATCCCTCGGATTACGGGTTGGGCGTGGACACCAAGTGGCAACAAAAATACCGCATCTGGGTAGACCGCAGGCCGGACCGCCTGTTTGTCATCTACGCGCGTTGCACGCATCTTGGCTGCACTCCGGATTGGAAGTCCAGCGAGAACAAATTTAAGTGTCCGTGCCATGGCAGCGGCTACGACGACGAAGGAATTAATTTCGAAGGACCCGCGCCGCGCCCCATGGACCGGGCTTTCGTGGAACTTGCGCCCGATGGTCAGATCATCGTGGACACCTCACGCCTTTATCAGTGGCCGAAGGGTCAAACGAGCCGTTTCAATGAACCAGGAGCTTTTTTGCAGGTGTGATGCGCATCGCAGGTTGATTCCGCCCGCTGTACCACGGTGTGCGCAATCGGCCAACGCAGCAGGAGAAAAGAGACCCAATGCCTGACGAGACTAACCCGGGTGGGAATGGAAAGAACGGAAAGAATGGCAAGAGCGCGGGCATCCTGGAGCGCGTAACCGCCGGGGTGAAGGCGGATGTGCAGTCGCTCAAAGTCGATATGCCCGCCAAGGCCAAGGAGCAGGTTGAACTGCTCAAGGACCCGACCAAGACGCAGGTCTACAAGTCCATTTTCCGTCACAAGCACGATGACACTCCACGCAATCGCGCTCTGGGCGTGCTGTCCAACGTCTTCCTGCATTTGCATCCCGCCAAAATCAATCGCGACGCCGTTCGCTATAGCTACACCTGGGGCATGGGTGGAATCACGTTCTACCTGTTTCTGGTGCTCACATTTACTGGGGTGCTGTTGATGTTTTATTACCACCCCACCAAGGTGCAGGCGTTTCGCGATGTGTTGTACCTCGAGCATGACGTTCCCTTCGGGAAACTGTTGCGCAACATGCATCGCTGGGCTGCGCACTTGATGGTGATCGCGGTCTGGCTGCACATGTTTCGTGTGTACCTCACCGGATCCTATAAAAAGCCCCGCGAGTTCAACTGGAACATCGGCGTACTGCTGCTGGTATTCACGCTGCTGCTTTCGTTCACCGGGTATCTTCTGCCCGACGATCAACTGGGCTTCTGGGCAGTAACGGTCGGGACCAACATGGCGCGCGCCACGCCGGGTTTAGGACATGAGGGTCCATTCGGGCCGCAGTTGGGCATGACGCCATATAACGACGTCCGTTTCGGATTGCTGGGCGGTTCCATCGTGGATGCGAACGCGCTTCTACGTTCATATATATGGCACTGTATCGGCATTCCGCTGGTCGCTTCGGTGCTGATGGTCGTGCACTTCTGGCGCGTCCGCAAGGATGGCGGCATCTCCGGCCCTGCGGCCGTGGTGCTTGAGTCTGAGGTAAAGGAGGCGAAGTCCTAATATGGACTGGAAGCAGCTGTGGGAAATCGCCTCTGCCCCTGACAATGTCCCCATCGTCGGATTGATTCCGTTGCTCGCGTTTTATATTTACCTGGCTTGGAAGCAGGCGCACGCCAACGATCAATTGATCGAGCAACTGGAAGGCGACGCTGCTCTTGCCAAGACCCATCATCGAAAGACCTGGCCGTTTCAGCCGGGATGGCAGAAGGAAATCCACGTTTGGCCGTTTCTGCTGCGCGTGGAGTTTCTGGCCGCGATCATCGTCACCATCATTCTGATGGTCTGGTCCATCACTCTCAATGCACCGCTCGAAGAGCCGGCCAATCCGAATTTGACCATGAATCCGGCCAAGGCTCCCTGGTACTTTCTGGGCCTTCAGGAAATGCTGGTGTACTTCGATCCCTGGATTGCCGGCGTCGTAATGCCTACGCTCATTATCGTGGGGCTGATGGTTGTTCCTTACATCGACACCAATCCGCTGGGCAGCGGCTACTACACCTGGAAACAACGCAAATTCTCGATCGGAACGTTTCTGTTCGGCTTCATTATTTTGTGGGTCGCGATGATCCTGATTGGAACATTCATTCGCGGACCCGGTTGGCAGTGGTTCTGGCCGGGGCAAACCTGGGACCATAATCGTTTGATTTATGAAGTCAATCGGGACTTGCCCGACCTTTTCGGAATCACGTCGAACCTGGTGAAAGCCATCTTCGGTGCAATTGTGGTGGGCGGATTCTACTTACTTGGAGGATTCATCGTACATGCCATCTTCCGGCGCTACAGTCCGCGCAGCTACAAACGCATGAGCATCTTGCAGTATTCGGTGATGATGTTTTTTCTGCTCACAATGCTCGCTCTGCCCATCAAGATGCTGTTGCGGCTCTTGTTTCACATTAAGTACGTGTGGATTACGCCCTGGTTCAATGTGTAGATGCGCCTAACACTCGGAGAAACCGGTGCCTGAAAAGCCAGTTCCCAATAACGATCCGCTGGTCAATAAATCCCTGGCGTCGTACTACGTTTGGGCGTTAGTCATCCTGATGGCCACGTTGTTCTGGGCCCTGTGGGACGAGGATTTCGGACAGCGCCCATGGAAAGACTATCAACATGTTTGGAAGGAACGCTACACCGCGTTTCTGAAAATCGCCCGTTCCTCTTCAGCGCAGTCGGAAAAGGAAGTTGAGAGCAATGCCGACTACCAGAAACTGAAGCAGGATTACGACCAGGCCAACAAACAGATCACGCCGCGCGCGACCGAGATTAACGACAAACTACGCGCCTTGAGCGCCAAGATCCTGGCCGTGCAGAACGTGTTCACCGACCGCCGCGCTTACGTGGGCGCTCTTACTTATGATATTGAAACCACCAAGAGCGCGTCGTCCAAGCAAAGCAAGCTTAAGGACCTGGATAAGTACAAGCAAGAGACTGCGGTTGTCGAGTATCCGGATGGCAGCAAGGCGACCTATACCTATCCGCAACTCGAGGAAACCTATAACGAGCTAAAGTCGGAACGCTCGGCCCTGAGCGCGGAACTTGGGGAAACCATCAAACCGCTCAGCGAGCGGAAGGCCAAACTCGACGCCTATGTGACCGACCACATGGTGGACCTGACCCCGCCGCAAATTCGTGGACTAGAGGACAAGACCGAAGCTTGGGACCCGAAGATTCTACAGATCAACGTAGCCGACGCGAACATTGTGGACCGCTGCGAATCCTGCCACATGGGAATTCGCGAACCGGTGAAGTTGACTCCTGCGCTGATGGCGCCCAAGGGAAAACAGCCTGACTACTATGCCCGTGCGTTCACCAGCCATCCGGAGCCGGGGCTGCTGAAAGTCCACGATCCCGATAAGTTCGGCTGCTCGCCGTGTCATCAAGGAAACGGGCGCGCCACCACCAGCGTTGAGAAGGCGCATGGCAACTACGAGCATTGGCTATGGCCGATGTTCCCCAAGCCCAACGTCGAGGCTGGCTGCCAGACATGCCACGCCGCGGACATGGTGCTGGTCAGCGGAGATGTGGGCTGGACCCTGACCGAGGGCAAAGATCTATTTCGCCAGCGCGGATGCGTCGGCTGCCACCGCTACGAAGGTTACGACAAAGAACCTGAAGATCTCCTCTCCATGGCGCAACAGATCAAGCAGATGGAGCAGGAGAAAAAAGAGAACCTCAAGCAGGCTGCATATCTGATGAAAGAGGCCGATGCCTCGCAGTCGAACCAGGAGGCCAATCAACTGAACGGCCGAGCCGTGGCCCTTCAGGTCGAGAACAGCAAACTTAATCTGCGGATCGTCCAGCTTGATCGAACCACTAAGAGCCTGCTCCAGGACGTAAAAAAAGTTGGGCCCAACCTGAAGGATGTCCGGCTGAAACTCAATAAGAACTGGATTCCAGTCTGGTTGAAGAAGCCCACGGATTTCCGTCCCATGACCCGGATGCCCAACTTCCGTCTGAATGACGATCAGATTAAGGCGATCTCGGCATATCTGTGGCAGTCAGCCATAGCCGACCCGCCGGTCAAGCACGCTGCGGGCAATGCGGCCCATGGCAAGGACCTGTTCGAGGTCCGCGGTTGTCTGGCGTGCCATTCCGCCGGCGAAGGCTCTGAGATGATCGGTGGAACATTTGCCGCCAATCTGACCCGCGTCGGTGAGAAGGCGAACTACGATTACCTGGTGCGCTGGGTACACAATGCGCGGCAGCGCACGCGGCCTTACTGCATATACGAAAAGAAAGACATCGGCCCTGAGGACTACGCAAAGAAGGGCCTTCCCTACGTCTTCGATCTGCAACACAGCAAGTGCCCGAACGACGGCCACGAACTGCAAGTGCAGAACATGACGGTAATGCCCAGCCTGCGCCTGACCGATCAGGATGCGTCGGACATCGCCTCTTACCTGGTGACCCTGAAGAAGCAAGAGCCGAGTTCCTATCCTGAAGCGGCTTTCATGGACGATCCTGCGCTCAAGGACGAAGGGAAAAAGTGGATTCGTCACTTCGGTTGCGCCGGATGTCACGAGATTTCCGGCTTTGAAGAGGAAGGCAGAATCGGTACGGAGTTGACCTTTGAAGGCAGCAAGCCCATCGAGCGTTTAGACTTCTCGCTGCTGACTCAAATGGCTCAGCGTGGCACTGGCGAACCGATTACCGATCCCGATGACCGCGCCCGTCTGCCGGAGGGTCCCGCGACCGGACCGTGGTACTCCAATCTAGGATTCTTCGAGCACAAGCTTGCAGAACCAAATGTTTGGGACCAGGGCAAGATTAAATCGGAGACGGAAAAACTCCGTATGCCGAACGTGCACCTGACTCAGGAGCAAATCCGCGCGCTGACAACGTTCCTGTTGGGCAGTCAGGAGAGCGCGCTCCCTGCGTCGTACCAGTATCGGCCACTCGACTATCGCCGTGACATTCAGGAAGGCTGGTGGGTAGTCAAAAAGTACAACTGCATGGGCTGTCATCAATTCATCCCTGGCCAGCAAACCGCGCTGATGGGAATGAAGCATTATCAGGATGCGCAAGAGCAGCTTCCGCCCAAACTTTTGACCGAAGGCGCAAGGGTCGACCCCGCGTGGTTGCTGCATTTCCTTAACAATCCTTCATTGAGCGAAACCGACACCGACCGCAACGGCGTGCGTTCGTATTTGCAGGTTCGCATGCCGACTTTCAGCTTCTCAGAAAATGAACTCGGCAAGCTGGTACGCTTCTTCGAAGCCCTGTCGCGGCAGCCGTTCCCCTATATTCCGGAGCCGATGCCGACTTTGACGGCGAAGGAAACGGACATGGCGCGCAGCTTGTTCTCAAGCAACGCGGCCCCTTGTCTGAAGTGCCATGCCACGGGCGATGCGGCCCATGATCGCAATGCTACGGCGCCGAATTTCCTGCTGGCCAAGGATCGCTTGAAGCCGGATTGGGTGGAGCGCTGGATCATTGATCCTCAGGCCATCAGCCCAGGCACGGCAATGCCTTCAGGACTGTTCAAGCGCGAGAACGACCACTGGGTATTCGCGGGTCCGACGCCGCCGTCATTCGCGGGATATGATAAAGATCAGACGCGCTTGCTGGTGGATTATATTTTCCAACTGACTCCGGAGGAGCAGCGCCGGGTAGCAAGCGCCATGGGCAAGAACCGGGCCAGCATTGGCAAGGGCCTTCCCCGAGTTCAGCAAGCCAGCGGAGGCGGTCAGCGCAATTCGTCGTCAATGGCGAACCAGCCTTAAAGAATTTGACGGTGGACGATAAAGAACGGAACGCAATTAAATTTCATCCGAAGAGGAAAGGTGCAGTGACATCAATGAATCAGAAACAATCGATAGCGGTTCTCAGCCTATGTATGGTGCTAGGCCTCGTTCTCTCGACTGCGTGCAGTAAGAAACAGAGTACGGAAGAGTCATCCGCCGCTCCAGCCACCACGGCTGCGCCAGCAGCAGCGGCAACGCCGATCGATCCGGCAACCGCCGCCAGCGTCACCGGCACCGTGAGCTTTAACGGCACCGCGCCCAAGCAGGCGAAGATCGATATGAGCCAGGACCAGGCCTGCAAGGGCATGAACATGGCGGAAACAGTTGTCGTCGATAACGGCAAGCTCGCCAATGTTTTCGTGTACGTAAAAGATGGTTTGGGCGATCGGACCTTTGATGTCCCCACGCAGGAGGTCACGATCAATCAAAGTGGCTGTCAGTACCATCCGCATGTTCTGGGCCTCATGGCGGGGCAGAATTTGAAGATCGTCAACAGCGACCCGACCACGCATAACATTCACCCTACTCCCAAGGACAACCGGGAGTGGAACGAGTCACAACCTCCGCAATCCGCTCCTTTGGAGAAGAACTTCGCCCGTGAAGAAATCATGTTGCCGGTCAAGTGCAACCAGCATCCCTGGATGAGGATGTACGTCAATGTGGTGAAGACGCCGTTCTATGCGGTCACCGGTCCAGACGGCAAATTTGAAATCAAGGGACTGCCTCCGGGCGATTACACGCTGGCCTTTGTGCACGAAAAACTGGGCGAACAAGACCAGAAGGTGACGTTGGCGGCCAAAGATAGCAAGACGGTGGACGCAGCATTCAAGCCGGAATAAATTAGCGTGAGAACCGGAAAGGAACTGTGAATCGATTTCTGATCAGCCTGCGGTGTTGACCCGACCAACCACTTCTGACCGATGTGGGCTTACAACAGCCAGGTTACCTTCTTCAACCTGAAGGAAAATTACTGTGGCACCTCTTGATCTTCCAGGGGCCGGCACTATAATGATCGTCAAGCAAACCGGTTCGCAGCGCCCCGAAGCGGCGAATTGAAGACAGCGTCAGGGAGGGCAACGTGGAAAGGATAGTTCCAATAGCCGGGTTAGTCGTAGTGTTCGCCGTTTTTGCGGCGGCGCAGGGGGGTTTCCCCACGCCTGCGGCCACACTAAATCGCAACACCTTGGGTGCTCCGTCCAACTCAGCCGAGCACATGTGGACGCACAACGCCGCGCCCTTTCCGTACTTTTGTCCGCCGAGCAGCTGCCTGTACTACGCCGGTGACTATGATCCAAACTGGACCGGGGAAAACGGCCTGTACAATGCTAACGACACCGGCGCCCAGATGGACGGCCAAGCGTGGGTCGGTGTGAGGCCGGATCGCGATGTAACCGTGACCGGCGCCACTTTTGTCGAAGCGCTCCAAATTGAGGAGGGCTGGGAAAACCCCACTTCCTTTGCCGTGCAGGTTGGCATCAGGCCCGGCAAGGCCGGTAAAACCGTCTGTTCGACCAGCGGTACAGCCGCATACTCCCAGTACGACATTGGCGATTTAGTCGACGCCTACGCCTACACCGTCCAAAAACTGGCGAAGCCCTGCAGACTCATAAAAGGCAAAGTGTACTATGTGAACCTGCTGCCGACCAACCAAAACGGAGCGGGATTCCTGATGAACGTGCCGCCTTACCACCCCAATCACCAGGGCTGGAGGAATGACCCCAACGATTGCTACTTCAACGGCGCAAACTTTGGGCTGAACTACGTCCCCTGCAATAGCCAGGGCGACTTTTCCGTGTTAGAGATCGCTCTGACCGGCAGGGCAACCAAATAGCATGTGCCAATGAGGCCGCATCACGGTTGAACCGGCGGCTTTAACGCCAGGGTGGAAGCCATTAGCGAAGGGATTGACGTAGGAACCAGGAAAGCGCTTGCTCCGATGATGCTACTAATTTCTATTGTCATGGGCGTGGTCCCTCTATTGGGGATTGTCTGGACCATCGTGACCGGGACCATCACCACGGTTGACGGTTTGTTCATGACTCTCATCCTGTTGACACTCTCCGGAATTTTTTTCTTGAATGCTTTCTGGGAGTTGCGCGACCGCGGCGCTCTGGCCTTTCTCGACAAGAAAAAGGCCCCTGCCGCTGCGAAAGCTCCAAGCGCCAAGGAAACTTAGGACCGCAGCATGAGTGAGTGTCCCATCCTGCCAGCGCCCGCCGGGCCTCCAATCGCCATGGTGGATGCTAGCGCCGAGCCAAAGCCCAAGCGCCGCATGTCCACGCGGAACCGCCTGCTGTTCTTCCTCACCGGCTGGCTGATCGTGCTCATGCCATTTCTGTTTTGGTGGAACACCTGGTTCGGCCGCACGCTCACCCCCAAGCAAATGACGGAATACCTGAGCGCCGACGACCATCCCCGGCACATCCAGCATGCTCTGGTGCAACTCGGCGAGCGCATGGGCCAGCACGACATCGGCGCTGCCCGCTGGTACGCCGATCTGCCGCGCCTGGCGACTTATCCGCGCGAGGAAGTCCGCAGTACCGATGCCTGGGTGATGGGCCAGGATACTGCCGGCCCCGGTTTCCATGAGGCTCTGCTGAAGATGTTGAATGACCCTTCCCTGCTGGTTCGCGGCAATGCTGCGCTGTCACTGGTCCGTTTCGGCGATAGTTCAGGCAGACAGCAGATCGTTTCTTTATTGCAGCCGGTGACGGTCACCACAGCCGACGCTGGCCGGGTAACCGATACCGCGGGCGTAGGAACGGCAATCCGCCAAGGCGGGCTAATCGCAAAACTGCAGAAAGGCAACGCGCAGATTCAGGAGGTGCGCTCGCCCATCACAGGTCGGGTTCGCGTCCTCTTGATGCCGGCGGGTTCGAATGTGCTTCCCGGCAATGCCGTTGCGATCGTCGAACCGGGTGAAGAGCAGGTTTGGGAGGCGCTGCGCGCCTTATATCTGATTGGCCAGCCCGATGACTTGACCGCAATCCGTCCCTACCAACGAGAGTTGCCGGAGATTCCCGGCCGGTTGCGCCAGCAGGCCATCGACACCGAACGGGCAATTCAGGAGCGCGCCAAAGCGTAGCAGGGCCACCTGGACAGAGGTCAGAAGCTCATCGGACCGACTTTTTCTTCCACTTCCGCAATGTCCACCATCACGATCGCATCCCAGGGACAGCCGTCGAGGAACGACCCATCCGGACCTTTGCTGAGGCACTTCTTGCATCCGATGCACAGCAGAGGGTCAACGTCGATGCGGCCGAATGGCGGATTGTCCTCGTCCGCGATCCAGAACATGCAATCTTCCACCGGACAATACTCCACGCACGCGGGCGAACCCGCGCAGCCCGTGCAGCACTCGGTGATGACCGCTAATTCCTTCGGTTTCTTCTTGCGAGGGGTGGTCAGGCCCTTGGAACGGGGCTCTTGCTTCAACTCGTCGGGCACCATCCCGGCAGATTTTGCGGCTTCCTGTTGTGTGGCCATCCTGAGGGATTATATCCGTGCTTTTACGCTTTGCAAGCGCCAATCTTCTATGTATTATTTGGCCCGGTGGGGAGGACCGCATTCCTTGCGCTTGGGTCGATCCGCCGCGAGGCGTAGTGTAAAAGGCATGGCTGGTGACGGCCATGTTTACGGCAATGCTGGAGGAGCCCATGAAGCACAGTGATACGGTCGAGCTGATGTTGAAGCAGCAGAAGAAACACGAAGTTTGGTCAGTCACTCCCGAAAAATCCGTCTATGAGGCCATCGAAGAGATGTGCCACCGCGGCGTCGGCGCCCTGATGGTAATTTCCGACGACACACTGGTAGGCGTTGTCTCAGAAAGAGACTACGCCCGCAAGGTCATTCTGAAGGGAAGGTCCTCTAAGGACACGCCGGTAGCCGAAGTCATGACGAGTCCCGTCATCTGCGTGACCCGGCAACACACGCTGGACGAATGCATGGCCATTATGACCAACCATCACATCCGCCATTTGGCGGTCGTGGAAGGAGCAACGGTGGTGAGCGTCATCTCCATCGGCGACCTGGTGAAATGGATCATCTCTGCCCACGAAATGACCATCCAACACCTGGAGCATTACATCTCGGGAAAGTACCCGGCCTAACGGAGCGAGCGCAGCCTGGGTCGCGAAGCTCTCCGAGATCACTGCGCCCCTAAACTCGCGAGCGCTTTGTGCGCTTCCTCCAGTTTAGGATCGAGTTCCAGCGCCTGCTCATAGGCAGAGCGCGCTTGCGCGACCCGGCCATCCCTCTGCAAGAGCTGGCCTAGCCGCAGAAACCCTGCGGCGGAAGGCGCTTCGGCGACATTTCGCATGGCCTCGGAGAAATCGAGCCTGCCTAACGCATCTTTCGTACTTTGCCGCGCTGGTTCAGTTTGCAACGCCTGTTCGTAGCTTGCTCGCGCATCTTTGTAGTCTCCGGTTTGCTCGTACGCTCTGCCCAAATTTTCGTACGCCCCGGCCAGCATACTAGGATTCGGAGAGAGTTGGATCCCAGTCTGATATTCCACGATTGCGTCCCGGGGGTGCCCGCTGAACTGCAAAGCCCCTGCCAGAGTTAGGTGACCGCCCGGGTCTTTGGGCTTGATGCGCGTGGCATTCTCCAGGTGCGGCACCGCCTCTGCAACACGATCAGAAGTCATCAATGCTGCGCCGAGGTTCATTTCCGCGAGAAAGTTGTTTTTTGTGACCTGTACCGCATGCGACCAGAGATCTTCGGCGCTGCGCCAGTACGTGACCTGCTCCCAGGTAAAGACGGCGAAAACGGCCAGAACGACGGCCGCCGCCTTTACCCGAGCCGGGCCGCTGACTTGCCAGCGATCCGCCAAATCAGCAGCGCCCCACGCCACCATTACAAAGATTCCGATTAGAGGCAGATAAGCGTAGCGGTCGGCCATCGCCTGTTCGCCAACCTGGACCAGCCCAATCACCGGGACCAATGTACCCAGATACCAGAGCCAACCGGTCACAAGATAAGGCCGGGAGTCGCGCTCCATCCACACCAGAGCGCTCATCGCGCCCACGAATAGTGTGGCCAGCCCGACTTGCCAGCTCGCGAGCGTATTTCCAGGATGAGGATAAAACACCGTCAGCTGCGCTGGCCAAAATGCCTTCCATATATACATTGCGTAGGCATAAACCGCGTTTTCCAGCCGTACCCCTATTGGCAACACCAGACGCATGGAGCCGTACGACCGTTGCGCGAAAATGGTGACGACGCAATTCGCGGCTGACAGCGCTAAGAGCGGCAGCTTCTCAAGGACAAGCCAGTACAAAGGAAATTTGGGAACGAACAGCGCAGTGCCCGAACCTAAGCCTTCAGCAGGATTTTCACCTTCCTCAGATTGGCTTTCGCGCTCCGATTGCCCCCAGCCCGCGACGCGTCGCAACGGCCAGTAATCGAGCAACAGAAGCACGCACGGCAGGGTGACAACCATAGGTTTTGCCGCGAGAGCGAGAACGAACAGTAAAGCTACAAGCAGATATCGCTTTACCTCGGGTTTGAGCGCATACCATCCATACGCGCCCAGAGTGAGCAAAAAGAAAAGCATGCTGAGAACGTTCTTGCGTTCTGCAATCCAGGCAACCGACTCTACATTTAACGGATGAACCGCGAATAGCGCCGCCACCAACAGGCTGCGTCCGGTAGCGCCAGTGGCCCGCTTCAGCAGCAGGAACAACAGCACGACGCTCAGCACGTGAAGAACAATGTTGGTAAAGTGATGCCCTCCCGCATTCTGGCCATACAGGTCCACATCCAGGGAGTGCGACAGCCAAGTCAGCGGATGCCAGTTCGAATACTCCGTGGACGTCATGGCCCAAGTAACGGTTTGCCATGTCAATCCGGCCTGCACGTGAGGATTGGAGATGACGTAAAGCTCGTCGTCATAATGCTCAATGAACGGATAGCCAAGGGCGCGGCTATAGAGAGCGAAGGTGGCAATCGCCAGCAGAAGGCAAATGACGTAGTCCCGCGTCCAGAATGGCGCGACTGGAGCTCTGACAACACCAGCCTTTCGCGCCACCGCCGTCTGCCGCCGTCTCTCGCGCCTGCTGCCCGCTGTTTCCACACTCTTCATGCAGGATTCAATCAACTTCGAAAATCAAACACCCGACGATTCTAACCGGAATGTGGTGTGGTTTCACCCAAGAGACGGGAGGCAAGAAAATGCCACAGCGGCGGTCACCGCTGTGGCAAGTTATTTAGTTACCTAGCTTCGCAAAGTCGCTATGGCCCTAATTCTTCGGCTTCAAGTGGCAGGCGTTCTCAAACTGCGTAAGATCGAGGCCAGCCGGTGAAAATGACGCGATATTGCCTTCTTGTGGCCCCGGCAATTCCACTTTGAATACGCTCGATCCAACCAGCCTGCGCACCGTGTCCTTGTCCATGGCAAGAAAACGGCCATCCCAATTCCAACCGTGGGTATCGTGATGATTGTCCTCACGAGTTACGACCTGCACCTGGGGCTGTCCCCAGAAACCGGGATTGGTCGGCCGAGTCCTGACGTTCGGCACAAAGCGGCCAATCACGTAGTCCCCCTTTGCACAAAGGACATTGATTTTGGCATTGCTGATGCTGTCGCGCAGCGGATTGTCTGCCTCCAACTGGAAGCGAACCCGTTGCACATTCGTCATGGGGTCACGTGTCTCGAACTTCCGCCATTTTCCGCCCGCACTCACAGCCGCGGATCGGTCGTCGGCCTCATCTTCGGGCGCCGGAGGCGGACCACCCGGCCCCATTTCACCCTGCGGCCCACCCGGAGGGGGACCGCCCGGTCCCATGCCTGCTTGTGGACCACCATTCGGCGGATATCCCGGTGGTGGGCCTCCCGGACCGCCATTCGGCGAATAGCCCGGAGGCGGGCCAGCAAGATCTTCGTTCCGATCGCCGCCTCGACTGTCGACGGTCCGATCGCGCAGCGCGCCCCAGTCGTCAAAACCGTCGGGCTTCGGAGCATCCTGGATCTGAGCCTGAGCGTTGCTACCGCTAAAATGCGCCTGTTGGCCGGCACGGATCGCAGCCGCACCTTGGCCAGCAACGGCGGCTTCGCCTTCCCGAACTGTGACGACGGCAGAATTTCCATCCGACGGGACATCAAATCGGTAGTCGCCCGGCTGACTCAAGGTAAATGACAAGTTAGGAGTATCAACTTCGTAGCCGCTCCCAAGCCGATGAACGCGCACGTTCAGCGAGCCCTGATGCAGGAAGACCCGAACCCCTTCCCTTACCTCGGTCAGCGTAAGGCTGCTTTCGGCATCAATCCGCATAAAGCCGGTGCCGAAGTTCAGTTCCGCGCGCGAATCCTTGTCGGCCCAAACGTTGTCAGCATTGCCGAGCGCCTGGTGGGCAAAACCCGTGACCCAATCGCCAGTCCCATGCGGTTGAATGGAGACCGACCCATTCAGATACCGCAAATGGCACATTCCGCCAGAAGCATTCTGGCGTGGCGCACCCCGCATCGAGGGATTTTGTGCCGCCACCGATGCAACCATGGAAGTCAACGCAGCTAAAAGAAAGATGGCACGAAACGCGCGCCCAATAAAGTTCATGAGTCTCCTTGAGTAACCCGGCCCCCTCGGCAAACCGTCGGCCTCGTGGGCGCAAAAACCAATTATCGCACCGTCCTGGCAAACTCGGTTTGCGGCATTAGAACCGCTATCCACACTAACCCAGAATCGGTCCGTGAGTTGCGGACGAAGCGTTGGATGCGATTACCGGAGATCCCGCTCTTGTCCCTGCTAGAATGCCCGTCTAAGGCGGAATTTCGGCGCTGGCCAGCATCCCCGGCGAGCAACTTTCTCTCCAATACAGGGTTCTTAATCACTGAGGCGGGACAAACGG
The DNA here is from genome assembly GCA_963700175.1 of Terriglobales bacterium. GTDB lineage: Bacteria > Acidobacteriota > Terriglobia > Terriglobales > Acidobacteriaceae > DASVWZ01. The sequence continues at coordinate 61,610 of CAVOWN010000014.1, read as the reverse complement.
TCAAAACCCGTTGAGTTCGGGCCGAAAAAGAGGTGGGGACTATGAAACGCGTCAAGTATTTAGCACTTCTGTTAGCGATGTTGGCGATTCCTGCAATTTACTCCCAGGCGCAAGTTGCCGTAGGCGTTGGGGTTGGGCCCGGATATGGCGCTGCCCCCGCATGTGCCTATGGCTACTACGGATATGCTCCGTATGCATGCGCGCCTTACGGTTATTACGGTCCAAGCTGGTTCGCGGGCGGGGTGTTCATCGGCGCAGGCCCTTGGTATCGCGGCTATTGGGGCCGTGGCTGGGGTTGGGGTGGTGGCTGGGGTCGCGGCTATTACGGCGCGGGTTGGGGTTATGGACGCGGCTGGGGTTACGGGCGCGGTTGGGGCGGCGGATATGGATATGGCCACGGCTGGGGCGGCGGATATGGCTACAATCGCGGCGGCTGGGGTGGTGGTGCGTACCGCGGTGGAGTCCAAGGTGGAGGCGGCTTCCGCGGCGGTAGCGCCTTTCACGGCGCCGGTGGCGGCGGGTTCCATGGAGGCGGCGGTGGTGGACGTCGCTAACGCGGCCTGAGCTTAGTGGGGGGGATGGTTTGCGCAAAATAAGGCGACCATCCTGCACCCCGGCGCCACGTCTCGTGAAAGTAGCCTGCCGCGGCAAATCCGTTCGGTCGGTCATTTGCGGGGATGCGGCAGCTACGGTGTGATCTCGAAAGCGACGCCGGTGTTGTAGGTACCGCCGTTCTCGGTCACGCCAAATATGTTACCTTTGCCGTCAAGGATTACTCCAAGGGGAAAGTTGCCGTCCGGGCCGCTGAATTTGTGCACGATACCGTACCTCCATTTGCCATTCTTCTCTGGCGTCAGCTTGAAGATGACGCCGCAAAAATATAGCCCGCAGGTTGTGTTACCGCCGCTCGCTGCTCCATAAAGATTGCCAGCCTTGTCAAAGACCAGCGTATCCCAGGGTGCGCATCCGTTGGAGCAGTTGGGAAAGTCGTACACCGCTGTCTCTTTCCAGTGGCCACCTGTGGAAGTAAGTTTGAAGACCGTTCCGTTGCCTTTTTCGCCGCCTCTGCCGGTCGTTCCGTAGAAGGTGCCCGAAGCATTCATCACCAGGCTCCCGTTCGGACTTTGGCCGTCCGCCGGAGTGGACGCGAAGCGGTGCAGGACGTTGTAGCTCCAGGTGCCGTCGCCGTTAGGGGACATCTCAAAGGCCACTCCGCAGCCGTTCGTGCTCCAGCACGGAGACTGCCTCACGCCGCCCTCTGTCGTAGTGCCGAACATGTTACCTTTGCCGTCCCAGATCGGTGGGCCCGGCGGGCTGAATCCATCCGGGCAGAAGACACTGCAAAAGCTGTAGAGCGCCGTGTAGTTCCAATCCTGTGAGCCGGGAGAGAGCTCAGCCATGGCCCCATAGTACTTGTACTCGCCAGGCCCCATTGCTCCATACAGATTGCCAGCGCCATCGATCAGGAGACCCGGGCCGGATCCATCAGTATAGATCAGGGTATTGGTCCAACCGCTGGAGCCATGAGCTATCCGGAATACTCCGCTGCCGCCCAGTCCGTTATCGCCCAGCAGGGTGCCGTAGAGGTCCCCGGATCCGGAAGTCAGGCTGCCCCAGGGAAGGGCACCATCGTTGCCCGCAGTAAAGGTGTGAATCATCGACTCCTCCCACCTACCGCGAGGCCCAGGGGTCAACTCGAAGACTGTGCCGTAGCCGTAGTTACCGGGACCGCCCCCGGTGATGCCGTAAACGCTTCCGTGGCCGCCCGCTAAGAGAAGCGGGCCGGAAGGAACTTGTCCGTCCTTGCCACCGCCAAAATTATGCAAAACTTTGTACTTCGCGCCAGCCCATGCGGCGGGCGACAGAAGGGCGTAAGCGAGAAGGGCCAGCACACACGCGGCTATCGCAGTTCGAGGTTTCGAGTCCAATGGCACCGCCTTCTTCCAAGCCCGAATGGCTGGTGAGGGAAGGTGGCGAGGGCACACAACCCCCCGCCAACCGCCACTATACCACGGACTTGAAGAATTGCTGCGGCCGGATTCTTGGGCCAGCCGCAGGCTGGCATCGTGACAAATCACTCCGAGTCGTCATCCGGGCCGGTTGGGACAGTTCCAGTTGCCTCATAGGCACCCTGGAAGTATGTGTAAGGCTTCTCGGTCGTAATGCCGGTAAAGTTGCGCTGGTTGTTTAGACCAAAGAAATCCGAAAGTGGCACGGTCGTTTTGTGGTCGGGTGACCAGTCCAGCGCATTGAAGTCCGCGTATCCTTTATCGCCGCTCACGTCGATGAAGGGCATGTTGAAGTTGTACTCCGTAAATGCCAATATGCTGCCAAAATCATGCCGGTAAGGAAACACGTTATTCTGGCAGGTACCTCCGCTACAGGCGCCGGAGACGTATCCGGCCTGGGTGTAAGGCGACACCACGAGCAATGGCACACGGAAGCCGTAGACGTAGCCGCACCCCCAAGCGTTTGGAGCCTTGTCCGAAGTGCAGACCGGCTGATTATTGACGATCTTTCCCTCGTAGACGACAGGCGGCTGAACGTGGTCGAACCAGCCGCCCCAGTCATCCCAAACGACGAAAATCGCGGTCGGCTCCGTCGTCCAATACTTGCCGCTGTTCGTACCGTTGCAGGTGCTCCCGGCCATCCCTCCCCCGACGGCATCAATAATGTCGCCGACCCAGGATGGCCCGTAGGGCCCGGTTTCGCCGCCGTGATCAGACCACTGTACATCGGGAATGACCCAACTGATGGATGGTAGGTTGCAGTTATAGAGATCGTCGAATATCGGCGCACCGCTATAGCCGTTAACGCCCGGAAGGCGGACGTGATTGTTCCATTCCGTCCCGCCATTAATCGTGCCGCCACAGGGCTGACCGAGGTAATTGAGATCATTCTCGCCATAGCAGACTTCGGGAATGCCCGCGGGCGCTGTCCAAATAAAGTCGGGGGTTAGAGTGTAATACGCCCAGCTAAACCCCTTGTCGCAGTGATTATTGGCGCACTCGGTGGCGGACGTTACCAGGCTATCGTGAGGGTAGCACTCATTCTTGCCCGTCTGGCGGGGATCGCCCTTCTCCGCGCCGACGGGATTGACCCAGTCCGGGTAGGGACCCGAGCTCACCGGACAACCGCTGTTGGTGTCGGGCACAGCGTTGTCGGCCACGAACCACTGGTAGTAGTTGTTTGGGTCATTCGGCGCGACTGGCGCCGAGGTTCCAGTGAAGAGGAACTGGTGCGCCTCGAAGCTGGGGCCTTCGTTCGTCTGAAACATGTAATTTGCGAAGCCGTAACCCGTCGCAATATCGAAGTAAGGCTGCACGTCGGACTTGTCGACAAAGGCGTACTCCGCGCACGTACCGGGGTCTTTATGGCAAAACCCATCCATGTGTCCGCTGTCGTAGTCGGTGGTCCAGTCCGCGTACTGGTGACCCGGGTCAGTGCCTGCGTTAAGGTGCGTGGCTATAGTGCAAATCGGGTTCTGCTGCCCTTTTACATAGCCGCCGTTTTCGATGTCGACGCCTGCTTCGAAGGGGTCCTCGCCCCCACATTGCGCTCCAATACCAGGAGTGCTGCCGAACAAGTTGTCTGGGGTGCGGTTTTCCATCACGAGGATGATGATGTGTTTGAACGTTCCGGCCGGAACGGTTTGAGCGGCTGCGAACGTCCCCGCCAGTGAAATCAGAAGCATCAGCTTGGTTGCCGGTTTCATGGGCACGAATCTCCTTGTTCAAAATTGAGTTGAGATATTCCCAGGGGCCCGGACCTTGATTCGAAGAAAAGCCTTTGAATCGCAGTCGCACAAATTATGCGCTGGGAATTTCAGTTGCCAACCGGAATCGTTACGGATTGAAAATTATCTCAATCTTGGACAAAGCACCCAATGAACTCATGCTCAAGAGTTAGTCCGTAGGTGTCAGTCTAGTGCATCCGTTGCTCCATCAACCCCGGCCGTACCCTCACAAACACGTGGAACGAAACTGGATCATTCCCGTAGGCACTATCCAGCACTGCGGGCTTGGAGTAGAACGTCACGTCCCCGCCCAGACCGATCTGCCAATGCTGGTTGTGAATAAAATCTCGCACGCCGCCAAACGTGTATGCCCCGATCCGATAAGACGGATGGACCGGAGCATCCGGAAAAAGCTCGTCCTTGTCCACCAACTCGACGCGGGTGTATGCGTAATTCTTCGTCAGGAAATTCACCGTCGACTCCGCCAGATAACCGTTCAGCGGAAAGGCTTCGAACTCTTTTTGTACACGTCCCCAGACCACCGAGGTCGCCCAGTTCCCTTGCGCGAACGGCCGGTTGTATTCGACCGACGCGGTTTGCCGGGTCTGATCGCCCGGCTCCAGCGCCTCCGGATGACTGAGCCGCCCGTAGCTGTATTGCGCCGTCCAATTGCGCGTAGGCGCCACACTTCCGCGCACCGACCAGGAATCGAGCGGCGCAAGTTGGATGCTCCATCGCTCTTCATTCGGTTCATGTGCGTTGAACATCGAGCCTTCAATCTTGAAGCGATAGATGACAAACCCCGTGGTCACCACGCCAAAACTGGTGTGCGTCGAATCCTGCAAATGATGGCTGAGCGGCGCGGCTGGATTTTCCGACGCCGACTCGCGATGCAGATACGTCACTGGACCGAGCGCCGGCTCCGCAACTGGCCCGCCATAAAGCAGCCATGAAAGATTCTTGCTAATCGGGAGCGTGTACTGCGCCGCCAGTTCCGCAAAAACATTGTGCGGATGTTGATGATCGACCAGCGGCTCGCCATGATAAGTCTCGCCCGTTTGAAACAACTCCGGAAATCCCGGGTGCGGTGATGTCAGCGACTCCGCTGAAAACATTTGCCGCAATAGCAGCGTACCGCCCCATAAACGATGTTGTTCCATCGTCATCAGGTAATTCACCGACTCGGCTTTGCCCTCGCCGCGCGGCCCGCCCTGCTGGTTGTAGGTGACAAACAATTGGCCGTGGGCCATCAAATCCCACCCGCCACGTGAGGTCATCCACATCGGCTGCGGCACCGAAGCTGGCTGCCATCCAGTGCCTGAGGAAACATGCGGCGATGGCAGTTCGTACTCCGAGATAGCTTCCATGTTCATTGCGTGCGCGGAATCCGGGTCCTGCCCTGACGCCCCGACGGCCGGAGATTGCTGCCCAGCCGCGTTAGCGGCGAGACAAACGATCAGCAGAATGTAGAAAAACGCCATCCCACTTCATCCTACTATTTGGCGAGGCCTCAGCCTTCCGTTACGTGCCCGCCGCCTCCGCCAGTTGCAAACTGTCGCACTCCCGGCGACAATTCTTTCGTGCCCCCCACCAGTCCTGACGCGATCAAGCAAGCGAATGCAAATCCCTTCCATGCGGGAGCCATGGTCGTAGTCACGCTGGGAAACCCGCGCGAGAAATTCTGGGGCGCCATCCTGGCGTTGACTGCCGAAGGCCTGAGCCTCACGGGTGCCGAACTGGCCTCATTCGACGATCTGATCTCACTGGTGAAAGATGGCGAGCCGTTCACGCCCGCCGCGGTATTTTTTCCCATGCATCGCATTGAGCGCATGGAACTGGACCTTCCCGACGGAAACATTCCTTCGCTTTCGCAGCGCTTCGAGAGCAAGACGGGCAAGAGTCCTTTTGACCTGCTTGCCGGACACATCGCAGCCGCACTCCCTGCGGCGAAGGACCGCGCGTGAAGTTTTCTCAACTGCTCACCGCGCCCAACCAGCTCACCCTGCTGCGCATGACGTTTGTGCCTTTCATCGTCATCAACATGGTGGAGGGCCATTACAACTGGGCGCTGATTCTGTTCGTTCTGGCCGGCATCAGCGATGGCCTCGACGGCCTGCTCGCCCGCGCCCTCAAACAGCAGACGGTCCTCGGACAATATCTCGACCCCATCGCCGACAAGCTTCTTCTGAGCACCGTGTTCATGGTGCTTTCCATCCTGCACAAAATTCCGTGGAAGTTCACCGTGCTGGTATTCAGCCGCGACATTTCGATTCTTTGCGCCAGCGCCGTGCTGTACATGATCGCCGGACTGCGCGACTTCCGCCCCAGTATCTTCGGCAAAGCCAATACCTTCGCGCAGATTGCCGCAGTCTTTTTTGTGCTGTTCTATGAGATCGATCACACCCGCTGGGTAGCGATCACCCGACTGACGTTCCTGCGCGCGACCTTCGCATTCACCATAATTTCCGCATTGCACTACGTTCTTCTGGTGGGACAGCGCTTGCGCGCCAGCCATCATCCCGCGAGCGTGGCGCCAGGAAAGAGTTGAAGGGGCGGGTCAATCGCGACTAGGCTAACGCGTTCAGTGATTTATTGACAAATTACGGCGTCAACTTCCACACGGTTCCAAATTGATGGCTGCCACCCTCGTCGGAGGTGCCGTAGATATTACCGCTGCCGTCCAGCAGCACGGGAGCTGCGGGCCGCGATCCATCATTAGGTGAACCCGAAAAACTATGCAAAACCGTCTCGCGACGCCTGCCATTGAGCTTAAATAACACTCCGAGGCCCGAGGTTCCGCCAGAACCTGTGACACCGTAGAAATTGCCATGCTTATCTTGAACCAAGCTTCCCTCTGGGTCACCTCCGTCTGCCCCGCCGGTAAAAATATGCATCTTGGTTTCTGTGCCAGTCGGACTCAACCTAAATATGATGCCGTACTCTGAGTATCCGCCCCAGGACGCGGCCCCGTAAAGGTTGCCGGCTTTGTCTCGAAGCACCCCCCCAACGGGCGCGCCTCCTGCTCGCTTTCCTCCTCTGAAACTGTATAACACTGTCTCCGCTCCCGTTGTAGTCACTTTAAATACTGTTCCGCACCCGTCAGAGCAAGCGAGACGCTGATTAGCTCCGCCAATGAGAGTTGTGCCGTAGAGATTACCGTCGCTCCCCAGCGTTACACTGTTGGGGACATTGCCGTCTTTGCAGTTCGTAAGAGAGCAAAAGGTGTATACGATGCTCTCATTGCCCGCTGTGTCGATTTTAAACACCACGCCACCGGCGCCGCTGCCCGAACGCCCGCCGGAGGTGGTAGTGCCGTAAACATCACCGTCGGCGTCGACGGCCAAGATCGAGTTCGGATTCTGCCCATCGCCGGGATACCCGGTGAAATTGTGTATCACGGTTTCGTCGCCCGTTGTATCGATGGTGAATACCGTACCGCAGCCGTTCTCGCATGGGCCATTGCCGCCGAGGTTCGTAGTGCCATAGAAGAGGTTATTCTCCGCGTTCCAGACTAGACCCACTGGAGATATCCCATCCGTCGGCGGCCCCGCGAAGCTGTGTAGCAGGACGTTGGTGCCGTCTGGTTCCAGCTTGAAAACGTTCCCATAGGTATAGGTACCGCCGTTGTTGGTTACACCAAATATATTCCCCGCCGCGTCCATAACGGGCCCCCCGTGCGGACCCCATCCATCGGGAGGTCCACTAAAGCTGTAAAGCAGGTTGTAGGACCTTGCCTGAACCGGCCCGGCGTAAATAACTGCGAGCAACAACAAAATGGCTGGCAATACGGACGAACTCGTCGTTCGCCTACGTTTTCCTGAAATATGCCGTTGCGACTCTGCCATCGCGGCCTCCTTCGTGAGCGCCGCCGATTCTATCCCCTTTGGTCGTGGAAGTCTATCACCCCACTTCTGCACGCTGGAAGGATTCCGAGAGGTTGACCCTCTTTCTTCCCTCCCCCTAGAATGAAAGATTCTCGACGGTCCTCTGGCATTCACTATGGCGCTTCAGCTCTACAACACACTTTCGGGCAAGATCGAGGAGTTCCACTCTCTCAAGAACGATGAAGTCCGCATGTATTCCTGCGGACCCACGGTTTACGATTACGGCCACATCGGAAATTTTCGGACATTCGTCGCTGTCGATGTGCTGCACCGCTTTCTGCGGCAAAGCGGATACAAGGTTCGTTACGTCATGAACATCACCGACGTGGATGACAAGATCATCCGCAACGCGGCGCGCGACGGCGTCAGCGTAAAGCAATACACCGCGAAATATGAAAAGGCCTTCCTTGAGGATTCGGCTGCGCTCAATATTGACCGGCCAATCCTGGTCCGCGCCACCGACCACATCGAGGAGATGGCAAAGTTTATCGCTGCGTTGGTGCAAAAGGGATTCGCCTATCGCACCGACGATGGGTCGTATTATTTTCGCATTGTGAAATTTCCCGAGTACGGCAAGCTCTCCAAAAAAGATTTCGCCGGGATGGAAGACGGCGCGCGCGTCGATGTCGATGAATACGAGAAGGACAGTGCCCGCGACTTCGCATTATGGAAAGCGCCCAAACCCGGCGAGGCTTCGTGGGATACGTCGATCGGTCCCGGCCGCCCCGGCTGGCACATCGAGTGCTCGGTGATGTCGATGGAGGAACTTGGCGACAGCTTCGACCTGCATGGCGGCGGCGAGGACTTGATTTTTCCGCATCATGAAAATGAGATCGCGCAATCCGAATCGCTGACCGGAAAGCAATTCGCCCGCTTCTGGTTTCACGTGCGATTTTTACTGGTGGAAGGCGAGAAGATGTCGAAAAGTCTCGGCAACTTCTATACCTTGCGCGACCTGGTGTTGAAGGGACATAAGCCATCGTCCATTCGATTCCTCCTGGCCTCAGTTCCCTACCGCAATCAATTGAACTTTACTTTCGACGGACTCAAGCAAGCCGCCGTCTCGGTCGAGCGACTGCGCAATTTTCAAAGTCGTTTGACCACTGGCCAATTCTCCGCGGGCGCGACTGAATCGATGACCGCGCTAGCCCGTGAGACCACCGATCGCATGCGCGGCGGCATGGAAGACGATCTCAACACCGCTCAGGCGCAGGCGGCCATTTTTGATATGGTGCGCAAAGCGAACGCCGCGATTGATGCTGGTCAATTCCATAAAGACGATGCGCCGGCGTTACTCGCTGCTCTCCAGCAATTCGAAGAGCTGTTCGCTGTCTTGAAAGACGATGACGCGGCCAAGGTGGCGAGCATCGTGGAATGGGCCAAGGCCGACGGCCGCGAACCAGAGATCAGCCCCGAACTTCTGGAGCTGGTCGCGGCGCAGCAACTTTCCGACAACGACATCAACCAGAAGATTGCCGAAATAGAAGTGGCACGGAAAGCACGCAGCTTCAAAGCATCGGACGCAATCCGCAATGAACTAACCGCTGCCGGAATCATCGTAGAGATCACCAAAGACGGCGCACGCTGGAAGCGGAAATAGGCGGCCCCTGCGCGGATCGTGTTAATACCACGCGCAGAGGCCGCCGTCATCGACCCGATCTACTCTCGACCTATTCCTTCACCGCACATGCGGCCACCACAGAGCCGCTTGGCGGGTTCGGGTTCGGCCCGCAAATCTGCTGGTTCCACTGTTTTTTCAAATCGGCGGCGTGAGGCAAAGCCGACTTCTGAGCGCTCGCCTGGATCGCCGCTCCTTGCGAAACATTCGCCGGGATCAGCAGCGCGAAACTGTCCACCGTGGTCAAGATCAGATTGACCGCCGCTGAAATCTTGGCGGACAAAGCGGCATTGCCTATGTGTGCGGCTTGCAACAGCGCCGGCAAGTTCTGATTGATGTCAGTGATTGCGGCCTGAATCTTCTGGATGGTGGCCGGGTTCGGGCTCTGCTTGTACTCCGTGTAGAGCGCCTGCACCAGGTTGAGGTCTTTGCCGGCCTGCGCGGAAATATTCTGGATGGCTGCACTCTCCGCCGGAGTGAGTTGTTGGCCGGATTGCAAGGTGGTCGCCAGGCTCCCAATGTTGAGCGCCATCTGCGTCAATACGGGCAGATCTTCCAGGGCCACACTGATCCAGTTGGCACTGCAACCCGTGGCCAGCAGCGAAATGCAAAGCAACAGGCTGAGAATGATGGTTGGTTTAAAGTTCAATCGCATAAGACGTCTTCCTTCCTTATGGGACGCATCGCGAGCGTTCCGTTTTGTCGGTCGTTTACAATTCAAGTCACGCGCCGGGCGACGCTTGGACGCGCCGGGCGCTGACTTCTTGGAAATGAATTCTTTGGACGAATATCTTCGCGAGGCCGAACAAGCCCACGGACACCTGTGCGCAGGCCAGGTTCTTGGCGTTCGCCTCGCCATGCTTGGCTTAGCCAAACTGGAGATCGACGACCCTCGCGGCAAAGACCGCAAGCGACTCGTCACTTTTGTTGAGATTGATCGTTGCGCGACCGATGCGGTCGGCGTGGTCACTGGCTGTCGCCTCGGAAAGCGCGCGCTAAAGTTCCGTGACTGGGGCAAGATGGCGGCGACATTCGTCAACGTCAGCAGCGGCAAAGCAATTCGTATTGCCGCCAAAGAGTCGTCGAAAAATCTAGCTCGTCAAATGCATCCCGAACTCGAAAGCAAGAACCAGCAGCAGATGATGGCCTATCGCGAAATGTCGGACGACGACCTGTTCACCACGCAATGGGTGAAGGTCGACCTTCCTCCCGAAGAATTTCCCGGATACAAAGGCGAACGAATTGTCTGTGAAAAATGCGGCGAAGGCATCAACTTCCGCCGCGAAGTGCAGCGCGACGGCAAAGTGCTCTGTCGCGCCTGCGCCGGGGAGAGCTATTACTCGTCGATCTGAGCTTTACGAGCCCTGCTCGACCCCTTGAGCCACTCTTAGAATTGTCGCTTCATCGAAATGCTTGCCCAGAATCTGCAATCCAATCGGCAATTTTTCGTTCCTCTCGCCACACGGTATGCTGATCCCCGGAATCCCCACCAAATCCGCCGTTACCGTATAAATATCCGCCAAATACATTGCCAGGGGATCATCCACTTTCTCGCCTAACTTGAACGCCGGCGTCGGGCACGTCGGAGTTACGATTGCGTCGACTTTCTTGAACGCCTCCTCAAAATCACGCGCCAGCAACGTCCGAACTTTCTGTGCTTTCAGATAGTACGCGTCGTAATATCCCGCGCTCAAAACATAGGTTCCCAGCATGATGCGGCGCTTCACCTCGGCGCCAAATCCCTGATCGCGAGTCTTGCGATACATCTCCGACAGCGTTCGCGCGTCCTTGGCCCGATAGCCATAGCGCACCCCATCGAAACGTGCCAAATTCGACGACGCTTCCGCCGTCGCCACAACATAATAAGTCGGCACCGCATATTTCGTATGTGGCAATGAAATCGGTACGACTTCGCATCCCAGTTTCGCCAGCTTCTGAATCGCTGCCTCCGCCGCGTTTCGCACTTCCACGTCGAGACCTTCGCCAAAATATTCTTTCGGCACTCCGATCTTGAGCCCGCGCACCGGCTTCTCAAGTTCGCTAACGTAGTCAGGCACCGGAAGATCGGCAGAAGTCGCATCCATCGGATCGCGGCCGGCAATCATCTTCAATACGATTGCCGCATCTTTCACCGTCGTGGTGAGCGGCCCAATGTGATCGAGCGACGACGCAAATGCGATCAGTCCATAGCGAGAAACGCGCCCATAGGTAGGCATCAAACCGACCACACCGCAAAACGACGCCGGCTGTCGAATCGAGCCGCCGGTGTCCGACCCCAACGCGGCCACGGCCATGTTCGCCGCTACAGCAGCAGCCGATCCACCGGATGACCCTCCTGGGACGCGACTCAAGTCTAGCGGATTATGCACCGGATGCCACGCCGAATTCTCATTCGACGAACCCATGGCAAATTCGTCGCAATTCACTTTGCCCAGGATGACCGCGCCCGCCGCTTCCAGCCGAGCGACCGCCGTGCAATCGTAGGGGGGAATGTAATTTCCCAGAATTTTCGATCCAGCTGTGGTTCGTACGCCGTTCGTGACCATTACATCCTTGACCGCAATCGGCACGCCTCCCAGTGGCGGCAAAGTTTCCCCTTTGGCAACCATTTCGTCCATTTCGAGGGCCTTTGCCAACGCTCGATCTTTGCATAAGGTCAAATAAGCGCCGATCGCAGGATCGTCTTTCTGAATCCTCGCGTAATAGGCTTCCGCCAGCGCGGCAGCCGTGGTCCTTCGTTCCTGAATCGCGGAGCGAGCACCGTCAATCGTGAATGGGGTCGGATTCATTTTGCAGGTCGCCGGCTATCTCTCGATCACTTTGGGGACTTTAAAGAATGTTCCATCGGATTCCGGTGCATTCTGTAAAGCCACCTCATGCGGCAGCGACTTCCGCAATCCTTCGCGAACATCTGGGCGAGTTGCGTAGGCAAAAGGATCGCCGCCGCTCTTCGTGCAGTCCGTTCCCAGCCGGTCTATAACTTGCGCCATGGGCTCGACCGACGTCGTATCCACCTTGTTCAGCCGGTCCATATATTCGAGGATGGAATTCAAGTCGCGCACCATGGGCTCGCGTTCCTCGCCGCTCAACTCCAAGTTGGCGAGGTCTGCCACGTAAAGAACTTCTTTTTCGCTGACTTTCATGTTGATTTCGGATCTGGCGTGGGTAAAGCGGAATTTCTTCGATCTACAATCAGCATATCAGTTTGCCCCCACCCCCTGAGAAGTCTTGGACAACATTATTTTTCACTTCGATTCATCGAGTTACGCGATTTTGCGACGTTTTGGGGGCTTGACAAGAAATTCCCAAAACGGGAAAACTCCTCTTCTCTTGGCTTGTTCTCAACCCTCTGCACTCGACTTTTCCAGCGGGAACTCACGCTCTACGAACCGCAACGCGTCCCCTTTATTGCTGAGTTGTCCATCAAGTTGCCCATCTTCGACCGCCGAAAGAATCGCCTTGAACCGTGGACCTGGACTGTAGCCTGCGGCGATCAGGTCATCGCCGCTGATCAGCGGAGCCGGGCGCATGACTTCCGGCGGAATCTGCGCCATTCTGTGGCGGACGAATTCATAGGATGCCAGGCTACCGAACGACGCGAGACAATCCATGCGATGCAGGTCCAAGTGCTCCTCGAAGTAAGGCATCCGCACAAACTTCTTGAATGTGGAGTCTTTCATGCCATCGGCCTGGCCAAAGCGCATGTGGTTGTCCACCAGCGCAAGGATCTGCTCAGTGTCGTCATTTGAGAAGCGCAGACGCCGGCAAATCTCCTCCGCCATCTTTACGCCGACTTGCACGTGCCCGTCGAAGCGTATGCGGTCCGGCGCCACCCGAAACGTTGGAGGCTTGCCGACATCGTGCAACAACGCTCCCCATGCCAGTGTCGGAGGACAAGGTTGTGGCAGATTCTCCAAAAGTAAAAGTGTATGGACAAAAACGTCACCCTCCGGGTGAAACTGTGGAGGCTGCTGCACACCCTTCATGGCTTCAATCTCAGGCAAGACCTCGTGCAGCAGAGCCGTCTCGTCGAGCAACAGAAAAGCCCGCCGAGCGTGGCCTTCGGTCAACATCTTGGTAAGCTCTTCGCGGACCCGCTCGCGCGAGACTTGACGGATATCGACTGCATACTTGCGAATTGCGGCAAATGTCTCAGCTTCTATCTCATATCCAAACCGCGCCGCGAAGCGGACCGCGCGCAGCATCCGCAACTTGTCTTCTGCGAAGCGCCGCGCCGGATCGCCAATGGTCCGCACGATTCCCGCTTGCAGGTCAGCCTGTCCTCCGACAAAATCGAGGACCGCATCGTTCGCCGGATCGAGCAGCATGCCATTGATGCTGAAATCGCGGCGCTGCACATCCTCGCTCGGGTCCTTGCTGTAACGCACCTGGTCGGGATGCCGTCCATCGCTATATCCAAGGTCGCTGCGAAAAGTGGCGACTTCGATGACGCCGGGGCGGGAGGAAACAGCAGATTCCTCGCTGCGCTCGCAATGACGAAGTGGGTGGGGTCGCGAAGCTAGCGGAACCAGCACCACTCCGAATTGCGCTCCCACGGCGAAGGTATTAGGAAAAATCCGCATGACCTCGTCGGGTACCGCGTCCGTCGCCACGTCATAGTCCGCTGGCTCACGGCCAAGCAGCAGATCGCGCACACATCCGCCCGCCAAGTAGGCCTGATGGCCGCGTCGGCGCAGTTCCATAACCAACGAGATGGCAAAGTCCCTTTCCGTCACGTGCCCTTAGAATAGCGTTTCCCACAGAAATTTCGATACTCGGCGTAATCCGCTACAACGGCTCTGGCGAGAATGCCCATAGAGCGCCGCGTTATGATGTCTAAAGAAACCGGAAGGGAGGGCCTGCGCGGTAAACCTTCTCGCGCATGCCATGAATGAACGAAACATACATTCTCGGCATTGAGAGTTCTTGCGATGAAACCGCGGCCGCGGTCGTGCGGTCAGGCGAAACGATCGTCTCCAACGTGGTCTTCTCGCAGATTGCCACCCACCAGCCTTACGGTGGAGTCGTGCCCGAGTTGGCGTCGCGAGAGCATTTGCGGGCCATCGTGCCCGTGGTTCGCAAGGCGCTGGTGAATGCCGGGCAGACTTACCGATCCGTCGACGCCTTGGCCGTAACCCAGGGGCCCGGACTGGCCGGAGCGCTGTTGGTGGGCATTAGTTTCGCAAAGGCCCTCGCCTTCGCACTCGATAAGCCGCTGATTGCAGTGAACCATATTGAAGGCCACATCCATGCCGTCATTCTGGAAGAGCGGCAAAAGGGAAATCATGACCTGAATTTCCCGGTTTTGGCGCTGGTGGTTTCCGGCGGCCACACCCATCTGTATCTGACCGAGCGCAGCGGCGAGAGTTGGTCGTACCAGAATATCGGTCATACCCGTGACGACGCGGCCGGCGAGGCTTTCGACAAAGTTGCCCGGCTGCTTGCGCTGGGATATCCCGGAGGACCAATCATCGACAATCTCGCGCCGCACGGCGATTCCAACGCGGTCAAGTTTCCGCCTTCTCAGCTCAAACATCCAGACCGTAACAAGAAAGGGCCAGCGCTCGAATCCGGCCGTCCGCGCTTTGATTTTTCTTACAGCGGAATCAAGACCTCCGTCCTGCGCTACATTGAAACCCACGGAATGAAAGAGGCAATCGAGGTCCGGCGAAAAGAGTTGGCCGCCATCTCCAAGCCCCAGCTCGAAGATTATCTTCGCCTTTGCGACCAGCCGGTCCTTGATCTGGTGGCTTCATTTCAGCGTGCCATGGTGGAAGACCTGATCGCCAAGACCCTTGCCGCAACCCGCGCGTACAATGTTTCGACACTATTCGTGACGGGCGGAGTCGCGGCCAACAACGAACTGCGACAGCGCTTTGAAAGAGAATCTGCCTTGGAGGGCCTGCCGGTGTTTTTTCCTTCGCGTCCGCTTTCCACCGACAACGCGGCCATGATCGCGGCCGCGGCGTATCCAAAATTCCTGCTCAAGGATTTTGCGCCCATGGATTTTTCGGCTGAGGCGGGACTATCTCTAATGTGATTCCGCGAATTACTTGCCTGCGGTTACGGCTTTCACACCACCGGGCCCAAGAACGGCGGCTAATGCCTTGGCCAGCTGCAATTCAATGTCAATGTCTTTGAAGATGGCGAAATTGGCACGCTTTTCAGTGTTCTCGAAGCCGCTCTGCCTCCCCGCCACAATCACAATCGGGATGTTGACGGTTTCCGGCTTGGCCTTGAGTTCGGTGATTAACTCGCTGCCGGTCATCCGTGGCATCTGCATGTCGGTAATGATGATATCTGGCGAGAGGTGCCGCAATGAGTCCAGCGCTTCGACTCCATTGGTGGCAGACTCCACTTCAAAGCCGCGTTCTTCGAGAAACCGGCACACGGTATGCCGTATCAGCATCGAGTCATCAACGACTAAAGCCACTTTGGGCATGCTTTTCACGCGTGCGATAAACGAACTGTGCCTCGCAGGACGTTAACAACTCCCGCGGCCCGTCTCAAGCAAAAAGGGACCAGTCGCAGTTACCGTCGTCATCCTAAAGGCTGGTTTTAGCGGTCAAGTGCCGTGAAACGTGTACCTGCGAAGAGTTAGATCGGTCCACGACCGGCGCGACCTACAACTCCTTGTCGAGGTTAGTCTCCTCGATGGTCATGTCCTCTAGTTCGCTGGACTCGAAAATATCGCCACACTCGATACATTCGACGAATTCCGCATCTTCTTCTCGGGACACCATTTGCACGCGAGGATGCTTACACTGGCTCTTCTCGGGGACTTGCGGCGGGGTCGGCGTCATAAAGCTGGCTCACCGTCGGGCTCTGTAGGGCGCCGACGATTGCCGTAATTGCGGGTATTTTAGCCCGCCCTATGGCCTTGTCAAGCCCTCTTTGCGTGAAATCCTGCGACCCCTGCGAATTTGACATCTTCGAAATGCGACCGATTTTATCGGATTGCCTTAAACCGTTAACTAATAAAGACTTACCATTTAATGCTGTGGCTTGCCACTGGCTGCTACCAGTTGCACTCTTCCTCGATTCGCCCTAGAATAACGATATCCGACTGAATAGGTCGCATTTGAATGCTGAAGCTTACCAAGAAAGCCGATTACGGTCTGATGGCAATGAAGCATCTTGCCGAGCATGGCGACCAGGGAGCTTTGAGCGCCAAAGATGTTGCGGAGGCGTATGGTATTCCGTCGGAAGCGCTGGCAAAGATTCTTCAGCGCCTGGTCAAGGCCGGACTGTTGCAGTCGCAGCACGGAACCAACGGCGGATACACGCTTGCGCGTGAGCCTGGCTTGATCAGCGCGTTTGAGGTGATTCGGGCGATTGATGGGCCGCTGTTTATCACCTCCTGCATTACGGTGCGGGGAGAATGTGGACAGACGGACCGCTGCACCATCCGCGAACCGTTGCGTCGGGTCAACCAGAGTATTGAAGACGTTTTGCGCAGGATCACGATCTCTGAGATGAAAGAAAAAGAAGAAGTCGCGGAGAACGAAGACAAGAGACCGATCGAGTTTGTGAGCATCACATAGATTCAAGACTTTAAAAGAATAAAGCCGGAGAGCAATCATGAGCACGGATGTAAAGACATTCCCCGCAACCCACACCACCGTACCTGACGGAATCAAGCTGCCCATTTACATGGACAACCATGCCACTACGCCGATGGATCCGCGGGTGTTGGAAGCTATGCTTCCCTACTTCATGGAAAGATTTGGCAACGCTGCCAGCCGCAACCACCCATTCGGATGGGCCGCGGAAGAAGGCGTCGAGACAGCCCGCGAGCAAGTCGCGAAACTAGTGGGCGCGACAGCCAAGGAAATCATTTTCACATCGGGCGCAACCGAGAGCGACAACCTCGCCATTAAGGGCGTTGCCGAAATGTACCGCGAAAAGGGTAACCACATTATTACGGCGGTGACAGAGCACAAGGCCGTCCTCGATACCTGCAAGCGGCTGGAGAAAAACGGATTCCGCGTCACCTATCTGCCCGTGCAGAAAAACGGAATGATCGACCTGGAAGACCTGAAGCGCGCCATGGATGACAAAACCATCCTGGTCAGCATTATGTTCGCGAACAACGAAATCGGAGTCATCCAGCCGGTCACCGAGATCGGCAAGCTGTGCCGTGAACGCGGAGTCATCTTCCACACCGACGCGGTGCAGGCCATCGGTAAAGTCCCGGTCGACGTGAACAAGCAAAACATCGACGTTATGTCGATCACGGCGCACAAGCTTTACGGACCAAAGGGCGTCGGAGCACTTTACGTACGGCGCAAGAATCCGCGGGTTCAGCTTTCCGCGATCATCGACGGCGGCGGCCACGAACGCGGTATGCGCTCGGGGACGCTCAACGTTCCCGGAATCGTCGGCCTCGGCAAAGCCTGCGCCATCGCCACCGAAGAAATGGCGCAGGAAGCCAAGAAATTGGCGGGATTGCGCGATCGTCTGCGTGATCGAATTATGAGTCACCTCGACGAGACTTACATTAACGGCTCTATGGAACATCGCCTTCCGGGCAACCTGAATATCAGCTTTGCCTACGTAGAGGGCGAATCGCTGCTGATGGGCATCAACGATATCGCGGTTTCCAGCGGTTCGGCCTGCACCTCCGCAACGCTTGAGCCATCTTATGTATTAAAGGCTCTCGGCACGGGCGACGATTTGGCCCATAGCTCGATTCGTTTCGGCATCGGCCGTTTCAACACCGAAGCCGAAGTGGATTACGTGGCTGATCGCGTAGTTGAAACCGTGACCCGCCTGCGCGAACTTTCGCCGCTCTATGAAATGGCGAAAGAAGGCATCGACTTGACGCAAGTAAAGTGGGCAGCAGAGTAAGCGCAACGAATTTAAGGGTGAGGAGAAAACATGTCATACAGCGATAAGGTAATCGATCACTACAACAATCCGCGCAACGTAGGCTCGCTCGACAAAAAGAGCGCTGAAGTCGGCACCGGACTCGTCGGCGCGCCGGAGTGCGGCGACGTCATGAAACTGCAGATCAAAGTAAATCCGCAGACCAACATTATCGAAGACGCGAAATTCAAGACTTTCGGTTGCGGCTCCGCGATCGCATCGTCCTCGCTCGCCACCGAATGGGTCAAGGGCAAGACGGTCGACGAAGCGCTACAGATCAAGAACACCGAAATCGTGAAGGAGCTCTCGCTTCCTCCGGTCAAGATTCACTGCTCGGTCCTGGCCGAAGACGCCATCCGCGCTGCGATCCATGACTGGAAGAAGAAGCAGGAGACCACGACTCCGGTGGCCGTCGCAGCAAAGTAAGACCGGACCGACATGGCAGAAGCTACTCAAACCGCCGCGCCGACGGCGACCGGCAAGGGAATCCTGGTGACGGACAAGGCGCTGGCGAAAATTCGGACGGCGATCGTCAAAGAGGGCATTTCGCCGGAGCAGGGCGGCCTGCGCTTGGGCGTGCAAGGCGGCGGCTGTTCGGGACTGAGCTACAACATACGCTTCGACACGCAGCCGCGCGAACGCGATCGCGTGTTCCAGTTCGACGACGTCCGCGTTTTTGTCGATCCGAAGTCGTTCATTTATCTGCACGGTATGACCCTGGACTATCAGGAAACTTTGATGCAGCAGGGATTCGTCTTCGTGAATCCGAATTCCACGAAGTCTTGCGGCTGCGGAACGTCGTTCTCCGGCTAGCAGTTGGGTCGGTCGCTGTTCGTGACGCTTTCAGCAGGAGACCTCACCACGGTGCGCCCGCGCTCCTGGGCTGGCAGCCGCCGTGGTGAACTTGTTTATGACTGATATTTCCAAGATGGTGATGCAGTCCGACGCCGCCGAGGCGACCAGCAAATGCTGGTCGTGCGGAGACATGCGGGCTGCCCATTTCTGCAGCGCGTGCGGCAAGGTGCAGCCGCCCATGCCGGTCGATTACTTCACTTTTTTCGGCCTGCCGAGAAAACTGACCATCGATCCTGCCCATCTGGAGCGTGAATTTTACGAATTAAGCCGGCGTCTACATCCCGACGTTTATGCCAGCGGCGATGGCCGCGAGCAGGAATGGAGCCTGGAGCAGAGTTCGCTGCTCAATGACGCTTATCGCACGCTCAAAGATCCGATCAAGCGCACGCAATATCTGTTGCGCCTCGAAGGCGTTGAACTGGAAGAGCAGTCGAAGTCGGCCACCGAAAAAGCCCGCGCCTCGGGCGAACAGAAAAAGCAGGTTGTTCCTCCGGACCTTCTTGAAGAAGTCTTTGAGCTGAACCTGCAACTGGAAGAACTGCGCACCCAGAAAGCGGCCGGAGAAGACGATCCTGCGTTGCTTGAAGAAATTGGGCAGCAGAAGTTCGACCTCGAAGAAAAGAACGAAGCTCTACTCGATGAGCTGAAAAGCAACTGGAGCAAGTGGGACAAATTGGTCGACCAAGGCAGCGAAGATGATCGACGAAAGATCCGGGACAGAATGGTCGACCTGCTCAACCGTAGAAACTACATCCGCAACCTGGTAAGAGACGTGAACGAGGTCTTAGAGCATTGAGCAATTGGGTAATCGGGTAATTGAAGAGCGCGGGCTGCATTGGATTTTCAATTACTCAATTCCCCAATTACTAAATTACAAATTTCTCCTATGTCTGAGCGCATTATCGGCATCGATCTTGGAACCACCAACTCTCTGGTGGCGTTCATGCAAGACGACCGTCCCGCGGTGATTCCCGGCGAAGACGGCGTCAATCTTGTGCCTTCCGTGGTAGCGCTCGACGAAAAAGACCAGATCATCGTTGGCAACGCCGCGCGAAAATATTTGATTGAAACTCCCGAGCGCTCCGTCTATTCGATCAAACGCCTCATGGGACGCGGAATTGAAGACATCCAGGACGAACTGAAACTCTTCCCGTTCCGCCTCGCCGGCGACCTTCAAGCAGGAGAAGTGCTGCGCATCAAACTCGGCGAAAAGACCTTCACCCCACCGGAGATTTCCGCATTCATCCTGCGGCAACTCAAACGCAATGCCGAGCGCTTCTTTAATGCCCCGGTATCCAAGGCGGTGATCACCGTTCCCGCCTACTTCAACGACGCGCAGCGGCAGGCCACGAAAGATGCGGGCCGTATCGCCGGACTTGAAGTCCTTCGCCTCGTAAACGAGCCAACTGCCGCCTCGCTCGCTTACGGACTCGACCAGAAACAAAACGGCATCGTGGCCGTCTACGACTTCGGCGGCGGCACTTTCGATATTTCGATCCTCAAGCTGCACGACGGAATCTTCGAAGTGATCTCGACCAATGGCGACACGCATCTCGGCGGCGACGACATCGACAACCTTCTGATCCGCCTGGCGCTCGACGACATTCGCGGTGATATGAACCTTGATCTTTTCCGCAACGCCGAAGCCGTCGCAACCATCCGCAAAGCCGTCATTGAAGCCAAGATCGCGCTCTCATCGCAACCTGCAACCGCTTTCGATATCGAACTCAATGATGGCAAACATTACCAGCGCGAAATCACTCGCGAACAATTTGAAGCTCTGATCCAGTCGATCATTGAGCGCACGCTTCAACCCTGCAAGCAGGCATTAAAGGACGCAGGCCTCAAGCCGGAACAGATCGATGAAGTCGTCCTGGTGGGCGGATCGACGCGCATCCCCAAGGTCCGCGCGCTCGTCGAATCTCTATTTCACCGCAAGCCGCACACTGATTTGAATCCCGATGAAGTCGTGGCCCTGGGCGCGGCCGTCCAAGCCAAGATTCTCGGTGGAGGCTCGGCCACTACCGAGAACATGCTGCTGCTCGACGTCACGCCTCTGTCACTGGGAATTGAAGTTGCCGGCGGAGTCACCGACAAAATCATTCTTCGCAATTCGACCATCCCTGCCTCGGCGACGCAGCATTACACCACGCAAGTCGACGGACAGGCGAATGTCGCCATCCACGTTTTGCAGGGCGAGCGCGAAATGGCGAAGGACTGCCGCTCGCTCGCGCGCTTCGATCTCAAAGGCATTCCGCCCATGCCCGCCGGAATTCCGCGGATCGAAGTGAAGTTTCTCATCGACGCGAACGGTATTTTGCATGTCTCTGCCCGCGAGCAACGTAGCGGGAAGGAATCTGAGATCGAAGTCCAGCCCAGCTACGGCCTCACCGACGAGCAAGTCGAGACCATGATTCTGGATTCGTTCGACTACGCGGAAGACGATTTCCGCCAGCGTCAGGTGATCGAGGCGCGCCACGAAGCCGACACGATTCTGGCTGCGTTAGAAAAAGGCCGCAAAGGTCCCGGGTGGGGACAGTTAACCACCGACGAAAAGAAAAAGATCGCAAAACTGGAAGCGGCGCTCAACGACGTAGCGGGCAATGACGATTATCAGGCGATTCGTAGCGCGATCGACGCGCTGAATCACGGCACCATGCGTCTGGCGGAACTGATGATGGACACCGCCGTCAGCAGCGCTCTGAAGGGCAAGAACATGGACGACACCGATATGGGCGAAGGCCCAACCGCACCGCATCCCATGGCAAAAGCAGATTTTGAGTAGGGAGATTTTTATGGCAAACGAGAAAACTGAAGAAACCGGAACGCTCACGGTGGATCAACCCGGCGAAAATATGATCCAGCTTACATTCCTCCCTGAGGGCAAGACCGTGGAGTTTGAATGTGGCAAGCTGCCTTACAAAGACCACGGCAAAGAGCAGTCCATCCTCGATGTCGCCTTGAACAACGGCATCCGGTTGGACCATGCATGCGGCGGCAATTGCGCTTGTACCACCTGCCACGTGTGGGTCAAAGAGGGCGCCGAAAATCTCAGCGAAATGGACGACGACGAAGCCGACCGTCTCGACATGGCGGCCGATCTGCAACTGAATTCACGCCTGGGATGCCAGGCCGTGATTAATAAGCCGGGCAAGGTTGTGGTCGAGATTCCCGCGTGGAACCGCAACTACGTTTCGGAAGAACACTAGGAAGCAGGTTCGAGCTGCAGAGTAGTAGAAATCTGATCGCTAAGACTTGATGTGCGTACGCGCTGTCGCATGGGCACGCTAGAGTCAGATAGATCCTCGGCAGGTGTTCTGAGCGTAATCGGCCTGTCTACAGAAGTTTGGTCACATAGGCGTCTTACGGCAACGGAACTTTGGCGAAATCGACGTCCTCCACGTGGGTTCCGCCAACAGCGCGGTGACCATCCGTCCAGGTTACGTAGGCAGAGCTGCCTTGAGACGTATCGTAGTTGTAGTCTCCAGACCAGCAAGCATTAATGTTGGGATCCTGCTGTGTCGCCTGGGGGATGAGACTTTTGCTGATCGTGATTGACGAACCCCACGTCGCGCCATTGTCTTTCGACTGGCGTCCGACCTCCTCGTACCTGCATCCCGGATCGGTCGCCTTGACGCATTCTGAGCGGGCTTTGCGCCGGTCGTACCAGGAAGCCGTCAGTCTTCCCTTCAGATCAGCCGACAGTGTGGGCATCCACTGCGTCTTGTACTTGCCGTCGGAATCCGGATTCAGCTTGATCGGTGCTGACCAGGTATTTCCGTTGTCGGTGGAACGAACGTAGTAAATGTCTCCATGATCGGTTTTCTTGGCTCCGTCTCCGGAGTAGTCGTAGTGAACCACTCCATTCGGGCCGACGGCCGGTTCTCCCCATCCCATGTGCATCCACGTCGGGGCCACCGCCGCAAAATAGCCGCAGAGTATATCTCCGGTCGGATTGAAAGGCGGCCCCAAGGTGGCGGATGTCCAGGTGTTGCCGCCATCGAGCGACTTGTACATGATGTTCTGACGTTCGTTCCACTCTCCTCCGCCTTCGGCCATGGCGGCAACGAACACGGTGCTGTTATTCCCCTCGTACCGTTGTGTGCCGCCAGGCGTGCCGGTGATTTGCACGTTGCGGATCAGGTCGCTCCCGTTTTCCTTCGCGATTGTGACCGGGGAACTCCAGGTCGAACCATCGTCCGAATAAACTACGTTAAGAGTTGGGAAGAAGGGAGCGAAATCATTGTAAGAGATATACATGCGGCCATAGGTTCCGCTGGTGGGCTCGTTGTCCACCCACATGGACTCACGGTCATCAACGGTACCGAGATGGGCACACGCCCCAACCGTCCACTTCTTGCCGTTACTGGAAGTCCACAAGCCAGTACCGCCGATGCTGCCACCTCCACAACCTTCTACCAAGTTTCCAGCGAAGAACAGATTGAGCTTGGAATTGAACACCACAATCGGGTCTCCCCAGTTGGTGCCGTGTCCGGTGGCGAAAGGCGGCGGTGAAATCTCGTGGAACGTCGCTCCCCCGTCGGTGGAATACGATGTGCCGGAATAGTCTGTGCCATCGCCGTAGTAATCATCGTTGTAATTCACCACGACGGTCTGGCCCCCATCTTTCGTGCTGCCCCAAACCATGCTCTCCGCATGGGTACAACCGCTCGCGCTCTTGCACTTCCGGTTACTGACGCGAATATTGGGCGCCCCGGCCGGCACGCTTTCGGGGTCCGCGGGGTGTCCGCCGGACAGAATGCCGCACTCAATCAGAACCCGTCCGGCACCCATGTTTTCCTGTTCCATCAGGTGCAGAGCTTGAATCTGCGAGCAGTCAATGCCCACAGATGTCATTTGCGCATTGGCCAAGGTTGGCTGAAGGACGCACACCACTCCCACCAAGATCGCGAACCCAGCCCACCAGAGTATTCTGTCTTTGTTCGCCAATGTTTTCTCCTGTCGCTCACCCGATTGTTAAGGTTGAAACGCCTTGCTGTAGCGCTTTCCAAGTCAATGGGGATAATGGCCCTTCAATCTCAGAATGTCAAGTGTTGCAACATCCCCATTACGCTCAGAATACCTTGAAAAGGCGGATGAAAAGCGGACGCTTGCGCAAACGATTTCAGACCATTCAGGATGACACTTGCCTTCGGGCGTTCCATTCTTCCGCGGTGATCTCCCATATCTCAGCGGGGAGCCGTCCGGCGACATAATCGCGCTCCACGGTGGCAATCACGCGCATGCCTTGCTCTTCAGAAATACGACGTGAAGCTACATTCAAGATGGCCTTAGGTACACGCAAAACGGAAAAGGCCAAAACGTTGAACCAAAAATCAGTCACGATCTCGCACGCCTCGCTCATTAGACCCTGACGCTGCCACGGAAGACCCGAGCCAAAATCCGCGATTCTCTTCCTCCGAACGCAGTAGCGAAATGCGGCCGATCAGTTGGTTCGGACTTGTTTTCAACCGCAGCGTCCAGTGCCAGGCATCGCCGCGTTCCATCGCTGGAAGCGCAATGTTGCGATAGTAGGTCAGCACCCCGTCGGGAGGGTATGGCCAAGGCACCGCCTTCGTAAGAAAACGTACGATATCCCACTGTGGAAAGAGTATTTGGGTCTGCTCCGCGTCCGCCAGTTCAAGCGGACGTAACCGGAGACGGGATGTTTCAAGGAATGTCACTTCCGGAAACCGGGGACGGCAGCTCTTTACGATAGTAGTAAATGCCGCAAAATCTCCATAACACTCATGATGGAGTCCATCCATAACCTCGTCGCTGGCGTCCCGTACAATCCAAAATCCAATTACGGCGTAATCTCAAAGATCACTCCTTGATTATCGCTGCCGCCGAGGGAGACCGCACCGTAGAGGTTGCCGGCGCTGTCCTGAGTCAAACCTCCGCTGGGGAGCCAGCCGTCGTTCCCGCCGGTAAAGCGATACACCACCTCATACTTTCCGCTGGTGCTTGCCCGATAAACGGTTCCGCAACCGAACGAACATGTCCCGTTCGTCGTTCCACCGTAGACGGTCACACCGTAGAGGTTGCCCGCCATATCCAACAGCCCTCCGGACGGGATTGCGCCGTCATTCGCTTTCACCCCAAACGTGTGCAGAACCCGCTCTTTCGCCTTGGCGTTCACGGTGAAAACCACCCCGCAGCCGGAAGAGCCGGTCGGGCAAGTACTGGTATTGCCACCGAACTGGGTGACCCCATAAAAGACGCCATTCGCGTGGCGGATCAGTCGCCATCGCGGCGAGGTCCCACCCGCACCGCCGGGGAAAACATAAAGATTCTTAAGCTTGCCGCTTGTGGTCATCTCAAAAATGCTGCCACCATCGGTGTAGCTCTCCACGGCTCCGTAAAGATTACCCTTCTGATCGCCGATCAAGTCCTGCGGAAATGCACCATCGCTCTTTCCCGCGAATCGGTGTAAGACCGTCTCCTTGCCGGATGCGGTGACCTTATAGACCACTCCGCACCCCAGGTTGCCGTCGCAGCCGGAAACGCCGCCGAAACTGGCCGAGCCGTAGAAAGCGCCGCCGATGTCGACCAATCCAAGCTCGGGCTGGCCCTGGTTCTGTGATCCGTCGGTGCCTCCCTTAAACGCGTGCAGTACGGTCAGCGTGCCATCCGTCTTCAGTTCATACACCGTACCGCAACTGCACGTAGGATCGCCCCCGAGAGACGTGACCCCGTACAAGTTACCCGCAGCGTCGCGAATCACGCGGCCAATCGGGAACCCTCCGTCCGTCCCCCCGGTAAAGGTGTAGAGAGTCGTGTCGTTGCCCTGGGAATCGAGCTTGAAGATAACTCCTCGATTGGAACTTCCTCCTTCTACCGTTGTGCCGTAGAAATTGCCCGCACTGTCACGCAGTAAGTCGCCGTTAGGCTGGCTGCCATCGGTGAAACTGAACGAATGAAAAACCTTAAAAGTCTGGGCCGGTGCCGCGGTAGCCAGAAGTGCTGCAACAAGAACTGCTAGTACGATTTTCATAAATGTCTCCACCTGCCCATGATCAATCTTCCGAAACACCGCCATTATAGCCGCCAGCTGGGGTTTTAAGCACTATCGCCTTCCACGAGAAGGCCGGTCGGAGTCAAGTCCCATATGTGCTTTGCCGACATATGCAGCATTGCCAATGCTATCCGCAAGGTTGAGTTCAAACGATTACAATTGAAACGAGAAACTCGAGACTGATTCTGGAGAACTATGCCGCGACCTCTTACCTGGGACGATGCTGAAGATTTGGGAATCGCATTGTCCGAAAAACATCCCGACCTTGATCCTCTCACTGTGCGTTTTACCGACCTGCACCGCTACGTGACCGAATTGCCTGACTTCAAAGACGATCCGCAGAAGTCGACGGAGGGCAAGCTCGAGGCCATCCAAATGGCTTGGCACGAGGAGTTCAAAGACAAGCAGTAGGTTTCACCGCAGCGCTCATACCAGCAAATAAAAAAGGCACGATTTGCATCGCGCCTTTGAATTGTTTATGGGAGGTTGGCTATCCGACCGCCGAAGCGGATGGCTCTTCCACCGTCGCTTCGCGCATGAACTTGGCCGCCTCTTCCGGTGGCGTGGGATTGATATAGAAACCCGTGCCCCACTCGAAGCCGGCCGTTTTGGTCAGCTTCGGCATGAATTCGATGTGCCAGTGGTAGTGATCGTTAATGGGATCTTGCGCCGGCGAGCTGTGAATCACGAGATTGTATGGAGGGTTGTCCAGCACCTGGTCGGCCTTGGTCAGCAGCGTCTTCAAGGCTTTGGCTAAATTCTCAAACATGTGGGTCGACGAATTCTCGAACGCCGACTCATGCTGTTTAGGCAGAATCCATGTTTCGAAGGGGAATCGCGGAGCATACGGCGCAATGGTCAGAAAATCCTCGTTTTCCGCGACCACGCGGACCCCGGCCTCCGACTCCTGGCGAATAATGTCGCAAAAAACGCACCGCTCTTTGTAGATGAAGTATTGTTTGGCGCCGTCCAATTCTTCGACCACGTACTTGGGCAGAATCGGCAACGCAATCAGTTGCGAATGAGCATGCTCGAGCGATGCGCCCGCAGCTTCTCCGTGGTTCTTGAATAACAGAATGTACTTGAAGCGGCGGTCCTTCTTCAGATCGAGAATACGGTCGCGGAATGTCCACAGAACATCTTCAATACGCTTCGGTGTCAGCATCGCTAGGGTCGCGTTGTGGTCCGGGGTTTCGATAATCACTTCGTGGGCGCCGATGCCGTTCATCCGGTCAAACATACCTTCGGCTTGGCGGTTCAGGCTGCCTTCAATTCCCAAAGCGGGAAATTTATTCGGAACCACGCGCACCGTCCATCCGGGGGTGTCACGCTGCGGCGGCGGGCCTCCGTTGGGATTGGGGCGGTAGGCTTGGACCTCCGGCGGAGTTTTATTCTCATTGCCATAGCAAAAGGGACAAAAGCCGCCTTTGATGCGGAAAGCATCGCGGGCGAAGTCAGTGGGGCGTTTAGCGCGGTCGGTCGAGATGATGACCCAGCGTCCAACAATGGGATCTTTTCTAAGCTCAGGCAAAAGACTAAATCCTTTCAATAAGGGCGAACCAAAAAAGACATTCTACGCCACCGGGAAGGCATTCTGAAACAGCTCGAATGTGGGCGTACTGCGGTGCTGCTCATAATATATGGAGAGCACATCGAAACGCCACTGGCACGAAGTCGGTAGATGACGAAGATAATCGCGGGCCACCGCGGCCAGGGAGCGCTGTTTGTCGCGGTCAACCGCGGCTTCGGCGGGCTTCACGTCGTGGGTGGTCCGCGTCTTCACTTCAATGAAACAGAGAACATCGCCGTCCCAACCAATCAGATCGATTTCTCCGCGATGGTTCGGCGAGCGGTAATTCCGAGCCACCATGACGTATCCCGCGCGTCGCAGGTGAAAATATGCGGCTTCTTCGCCACGCCGGCCGGTCCTCTGATGGGCGGGGATCTCTCGATGCGGCAGACTGCGAGCCGCGAGCCAATCAAGGACGAGGATGATCGCGTGGGTCAGGCGGCCACGGGACATGGCTTCACTCGCGTATCTTTCGCAAGAACGATCTCTCTATGCTTCGCTTCGTGGGAGTTGAAGTCAAGCAAGAATCGAAGCAAAGTTCTTCGCCAGCCCGCTTCGGGAAACAGAATTATTCCCAGAAAGAAGACGCTGCTGGATACGGCGCGCGGATGTCATAAAGCCGGCCAATAAAAAAAGGTTGAGGAGAACTTTGTCTCCTCAACCAGCCCATGCACTCTGCTTGCTTCTAGGAGGACAACTCTTGGCAGTGGTAAAGGGAAAACTTGGAATTTCGCTCAGGCGGCCTGGTCGATGAGGGCGGCGTCTTCCACCTCGAGCAGCCGGCCGGAACGCACGTCATACACAAACCCGTGTACGGGAATAGACACGGGAATCAACGGATGGTTGCGGATGCGCTCGACATCGTCAATGACGGCCTGTGCCTGGTCGCGGATGGTGAGCCAGTTGATGTACTCTCCGGCGCGCGATCCGGGGCCGATGCCAATGTCACGGAAACCTCGGGGAGTGAGTTCGGCGGGCTCAAGGCTGGAGGCGAGGAGTCCGCGGATGGTGTCGTCGGAAAACAGTTCCATACCACAATCGGTGTGGTGGATGACGAAGAACTCGCGGGTGCCGAGGAGTTTGTAGCTGATGATGAGGGAGCGGATGGCGTCGTCGCTGGCGCGTCCACCGGCGTTGCGGATGACGTGTGCATCGCCTTCGGCGAGGCCGGCAAACTTGGCCGGGTCGAGACGCGCATCCATGCAGGTAAGGATGGCAAAGCGGCGCGCCGGGGGCAACGCGAGGTCAGCAAGGTCTTGAAAATTGTTGCTGTATCGCTGGTTCGATTCGAGTATTTCCGACAAAATCTGGGTCATACGAAGCTCCCTGAATTGAAGTGGACTGGCCATAAAACGTGAGGTCTCTGCCTCAAACTTCACGGATAGTACCACATAGTCTATCGAATTGCTAGACATTTATTTTGGGGTCGCCGGGCGGCAAAAACCCGGGCCAAACTACGCGCAGAAGATTGGGAGCCCACATGGTTGCTGCCCGGGGAAGACACCGGAACTGGACTCGTCAGTGGATTTTCGACCGGGCCCCAGGGGCTGAAGCCCGCATCCTATTGGCCCTAATTGGCCCTGAATAGCACGGCTCAAAGCCGTGCCCTTCCACAAAATCATTGATGAAACGAGTCCTAACGTCGACGAGGGCGGGTTGATGGATTCTGGGTTGAGCAGCCCGATTCGCCCGGCCTGTTCGCTCAACCGTCCAAAGGTCTTGCGGATGTCGCTTCAATACTGCCGTCATTTTGCTAAACCATGTGGCGACAGGCCCGTGATATAGTGTTTTCCCTCCCTCGCCAACACTTTGGCCTGTTTGACCGGTTTTACTCACCTTAGGAAGGAGGCAGCCATCATGAAACTCAGCGGGCGCTCCGGCAGAATGGTCCTGATCTTGACTACCCTCGCCGCCACCGTTCTGCTCACGGCCACAGCCCACGGGCAGAACAAGGCATACCAGCAAATCTACGAGTTCGGACGCCAAAGGACGGATGGTTGGGAGCCAGAGGGTACACTCGCCGTCGCAAAAAATGGCGATCTCTATGGCGTCACCACTTCTGGTGGCAACCACAACGTGGGGAACGGTCTATAAGCTGACTGCACCGCAAACTCGCGGCGGGACCTGGACGAAAACCAAGCTCTACGACTTTCCTGGGGGCAAGGGAGGCAGATACCCAACGTCGCTCGTCTTCGGTAAAGACGGCAATTTGTATGGGGTTGACTGATAGCCAAACCATTTTTCAGCTGACGCCGCCCGGTCGCCGACGATGGTGCCTGGATCTACGACCGCGCTGTATACGCTCAATCAAATGCAACCAGGGCGCGGAATTGAGGGCAACTTGGTTTTCGATGCCGATGGAAACCTCTACGGCGCGACCGAGCTTGGCGGCGACCTTTCTTGTAGGCAGCACGGCTGCGGCACGGTCTTTGAGCTGAAGCGGCCGACGAAAGATGGCGGGAAGTGGCGCTTGAGTGTGCTCTACACATTCACGGGAACCCCTGACGGAGCGCAACCTTTTGCGGGCATAACGTTTGATCGGAAGGGAAACCTCTACGGCACAACCATTTTGGACGGGGCTTACGGGTGGGGCGCTGTGTACCGTGTGAGCCCGCCACAAAAGAAAAGCAAGACCTGGACTGAAACTGTGCTTTACTCTTTTGATAGTGAGTAATGACATAGGCGCCAACCCCGATAGGCCCTGTGACCTTTGATGTATTCGGCAACATGTATGGGACTACGGGTGCGGAGGCGATCATAACTGTCAGGGCGGGTACGGGTGCGGAGTAGTATTCGAGCTTTCGCCTCCGTCCAAGAAAGGGAAATATTGGACCTACGCTACGCTTTATGCCTTCCAGGGCGGCGACGACGGAATCAAGCCCACAGGCTACATCGGTATTTGACGGCAAAGGAAATCTCTATGGCACGACCGCAGGTAGGCGGGGAGGCGCAGGGCGGCACCGCCTATCGACTGAGCCCGCCCGACCGAACAACGTGGCGCTTGGACTGAAAGCGTGCTCCACAGATTTGTCGCCCCTGAAGGCGGCGGGCCCAATGACGGCCTCACTTGGGGGAAGTGGAACGACATTTACGGTTTAACTTGGGAGGGCGGGTCTGGTTGCGAGGGCATCGGCTGCGGCACAGCGTTTGAGCTTCGCCCTTGAAAATGTATCCACTGGAACTCCAATCGCCGCTTAAGACATCAGCCTAAGGCGGCTGGCGTTGCGAAACCTTTTCGAAGTTAGGCCGAACCGCCTCTCAAAGCTACAGCGATACGGCATTGTCATGCTGAGCGAAACATCCCTGTCGCTATCCGAGACCTCAGCGCTCGCGCGTGGCAGCCTGCCGGCCATAGAATTCCTCACTTCGTTCGGAACGAGAATAATTAGTGACAACGTTAGTGACATCGCCAGTAACATCGATAGTAACATTTTATCATGCTGAGCGAAGCGAAGCTCGCCTAACAGCTTGACCAATCTCCAGTCCGTAATGAGGCTCGCGTCGACGCCAAACCACATGGGCACAATAGGATGAGGGCTTCCCGCAAATCCACATTCCTGGCTGCACATTGCTCACCCTTGCTGCTGCCAGTTCATTTCGATCCAATTCTTGCCTGAACAAAGTCCCCATTTCCGCCCTAATTCTGGCTCCTATACACGCTGACGAGCATCACTTCCGGCTCTCGAATTAGTCACAGGTTGGCGACTCAGCGGGTACGGCTTCGGGTGATTGTGGTCACTGCGGGTCAGGCTCCTAAGGTCAATCCTTAGTGTATGGAAGTGTCGGTCGCGGTGTGGCTGGGCGCGGGTGGAGTTGCGGCGGGAGGAGCCTCGGTGGCCGTAGCTTTGCTGGCTATGGGCGGGGTCAGCCTGTTGGCGGTTGCGCTTTTGTGGCAGCAATGGCGGAAGAATTCCATCCTGCGGCTGAGGTGCGAAGCCGTCCAGCAGCAGGCGCGGCAACTGGAACGGGAACGCGATCTGGCACAGCAGGAACTCTGGCCGAGGTTGCGCGAAGAACGCGAGCTGACCAAAGAAAAGATACAGTTCCAGGCGCAACTGGCTGAGTACGAAAAATATGCCGCTCTGGCGCAACTGGCGCTGGGCGCGGCGCATGAGATCAATAACCCACTGCTGGGGATCCTGTCGCATCTGGAGCTGCAACTGAAAATCGAGCGCGATGCGGAGACGCGATCCGAGATTGAACAATGCATTGCGGGAGCGAAGCGGATTTCGACTACCCTGCGTGGGCTGGTGAACTATGCGCGTCCGGGGCCGCTGCTGTTGAGCAAAATCAGCCTGCACCGGCTGGTTGCCGACACCCTCAGCTTTGTCGAAGGGCAACCGATGTTGCGGGGAAAAGAAGTGAAGAACCTGGTTCCTTCGGACCTGCCGCACATTCGCGCCGACGCGAACCAGCTTTCGCAAGTGCTGATGAACCTGCTGCTGAATGCGGCAGAGGCCACGGCGGAGGGCGGCGCGATCACGATTGCGGCGAGCAAATTGACGTTTGTGGAGAGCGTGGAACTTCGAGTGAGCGATACGGGAAGCGGAATTTCTCCGGAGGTGCTGCCGCGCGTGTTCGAACCGTTCTTTACCACCAAGCGCGGCAAGGGGACGGGGCTGGGGCTGAGTATTTGCCAGGCGTATGTGCGCAGTCATAACGGCGAAATCCGTGCAGACAGCGTCATCGACCATGGAACCACGATCACGTTGACACTGCCGATCCGGCAGGCGGCGCTGGAGGAAGAAGGCAAATCCGAAGAAGCTTCGGAGGTAGTGATGTGAGGCGGAGTTTGAAAGGCTGGGCAATGAAAGGTAAAGCCTGATGGCGTATTCGGTGCTGGTGGTTGACGACGAAGACCTGACGCTGCGCACGATTTCGCGTGGGCTGCGGCAGGAGGGCTTCGAAGTCGCGACAGCGGGATCGGGAGAGGATGGGGTAAAACTTTTTCAGGAAGAGAAGCCCGACCTTACGCTGTTGGACATTGTGTTGCCAGGCATCGATGGGGTTGAGGTGCTGCGGCAGATCAAGGAAATCAACCCGGGCGCGGTGGTGGTGATGATGAGCGCGTACCACATGGTGGACCGGGCTGTGGAAGCGATGAAACTGGGCGCGCACGACTATTTGATTAAGCCGTTTCATCTGGCGGACATGGTGGCGACCATGCGGCGTGCTACAGAGATGCTGGCCCTGCGAGTGCGGCTGCGCGACACGGTGGAAGTGGCCAAGGGGCGATACGACTTTGGGCGCGTGGTAACGCATAACGAAGCCATGATGAAAGTACTGGAGATGGCGCGGAAAGCGGCGGAGTCGGACCATACGACAATTTTGATTCTGGGTGACAGCGGCACGGGCAAAGGGGTGCTGGCGAAGTCGATCCACTACAACAGTCCGCGAGCGTCGATGCCGCTGCTGGAATTGAATTGCGCTTCCCTGCCAGAAACGTTGCTGGAGAGCGAGTTGTTTGGCTATGAAGCGGGGGCCTTTACCGACGCTCGCAAGCGCAAAGAAGGTTTGCTGGAGCGGGCCAGCAGCGGGACGGTGTTTCTGGATGAAATTGGAAACATGTCGGCGAGCGTGCAGGCGAAGCTGTTGCGCGTGCTGGAAGAAGGGACCTTCATACGGCTGGGCGGGACGCGCGAGATCAAGATTGATGTGCGGCTGATTGCGGCGACAAATTCGAATTTGAAAGAAGAAGTCGCGCAGGGACGGTTTCGTGAGGACCTTTATTACCGGCTGAATGTTGTGCCGGTCTTTATACCTCCGCTGCGAGACCGGGTGGAAGACATTGTGCCGATTGCGCTGGACCTAATGAAGCACTTCAATGGCGAATTGAACAAGAAATTTACGGGATTCACGCAAGGGGCGGCAGAACTGTTGCAGCAATATTGGTGGCCGGGGAACATCCGCGAACTGAAGAATGTGGTGGAGCGGACGATGATTCTGGCGCCGGAGGGTGACATTCACTCGGGATATTTACCACAGGAGATTCGCGACCACCAGGCGACCGCGAAGAGCGAAGCCAGCGTCGATGGAAATATGGGAACGGATGAGAAACCGTTCATCAGCCTGCGGGAACTGGAAGACAACTACATGGAGCGAGTGCTGGCGGCGACGGGAAACAATAAGACGGCGGCGGCGAGAATTCTGGGGATACATCCGACGTCGCTGTTGCGGAGATTGAAGAAGGCGTAAGGGCGGGGACAGCGGATTCCTCGCACGTTCTCGCCGCTTCGCGGCTGCGAACGGCTCGGAATGACAATGGAGGGACGGGCGCGTGGCCCCGGAATCTGTCTGGGTGGAAATGGGGCGGACGAGGCGTCCGCCGTTTTGTGATCAGGCCTGTTTTTGGCGATGGTAGTAGCGGCGGGCCTTGTCGCGGTTGCCGCAGGTTTTCATTTCGCACCAACGGCGGCGATGGTTCTTGGTCTTGTCGAGAAAAAGCCACAGACAGTCGTCGGCTGCGCACTGGCGGATTTCATTGATGTCCCCCGAAGTTAAAAGTTCTCCCGCGGATTGAGCCACTCGCCAGAGCATGGCGTCGAGGTGGTTCTGCGAGTCGATCCATTCGCGCGAAAAATGATTCGTAGCAAACGCCACCTCGGCATGAGCGGCCGCGTGCTGGATCGCCTTATTCAACGTGGCCAATGCGGAAGGAGGGACGGCGCTGCGCACGACAATCGCGGTGAAGACCTCATAAAGCGCCTCGCGCAGATGGATGGCTTGGCGCAGCACGGATTGGGCGCGGGCGGGCTGGTCGGCCGCCAGCTTTCGTAGTTGATCGACAAGCTTGCGGGGAAGTGTTCCCGATTCCTCGGACCACTGCAGGAGACGAGAGTAATCGCTGAGAAGATTGTGGGGATTTTCGCGATGGCGGCCGTTCACCGTGTCGACAAAATCGATGGCGATATGGCCTCCGGTGTATTCGAAGGGCGGGTTGGAATTGGGTGCTGACATTGGACCTTCTATTATCTAACCTTTAAAACGTTCTTGACAAGTTAGATCGTAGCCGATAAATTATTATCACCAGTTAATAACTCTTTGATGGTGATGTGCAAAGTCATGCTCAGCGCGAATCCGCAACAGGTTTTGCAGCTATTGCGTAGTGGGGATGCGGTAGAAATTGGCGGGTCCCGACGCGCTGGGGCAACACTTGAATATGCTGGCAGCGGGGGTGGTACTAAGCAGCGCATTGCTATGGGCGATTGGGACGAGCTACAGCCGGCGGGTGGCGCTGCCTGAGTCGAAAGTTCTGTCGGCGGCGATGCAGATGATTTGCGGCGGAAGCATCCTGCTGATTGCAGGGGCGCTGGCGGGTGAAACGGGCCGGATACATGCCGGGAACATCACGTTGCGGTCGGTGCTGGCACTGGCATATCTGATTATTTTCGGATCGGTGATTGCGTTCACAGTCTATACGTGGCTGGTATCGGTGAGTTCGCCTTCGATGCTTTCGACGTATGCGTATGTGAATCCGGTGGTGGCGGTGTTTCTGGGTTGGTCGCTGGCGGGAGAAGGGCTCGGAGTGCGCACGATTGTGGCGACTGCGGTCATTCTGGCGGGAGTGGGGTTGGTGACTCGGGCTCGAGGAAGTGCGCCGGTGAAAGCAGAAATGCGGCTCAGCGGAGACGAGCTTTGCGAAGTCGCCGGGGATTAGGCGGCGCTGTCGAGAGATGACCAGCCGTGTACGCGGAGTTCCCGATCGCAGCTATTTCCACTTGACTTCGCTTTATATTCGCCTAAAATCTGAGCATGGCGATCACTCGGCGGCAGCGGGAAGTTTATGACTTCATCTCCGACTTTGTGCAGAAGAACCAGTATTCTCCTTCGTTCGAAGAGATTGGCGAAGGTTTGGGCCTGAGTTCGCTGGCCACCGTGCACAAACACATTTCGAACCTGGAAAAAAAGGGCTTGCTTACCCGCGATTACAACCGCAGCCGTTCGATCGACCTGGTGGCGCCCAAAGGCCGCCTGAAGCAGGCCATGGCGGTGAATTCCACCATGGTGTTGCCGTTAGTAGGCAGAATTGCCGCCGGCCAGCCGATTGAAGCCATACAGAATCCGGAGACTATTTCCCTCGCCGATTTTGTCCGCAGCAAAGACGTCTTCGTGCTTGAAGTGAGTGGCGAGTCGATGCAGGACGAACACATTATGGACGGGGATTATGTGCTGGTGGAGAAATCCAAAACGGCTCACAACGGCGACATTGTCGTTGCCCTGGTGAACGGAAGCGATGCGACGCTGAAGCGCTTTTATCGCGAAGGCGACAATATCCGATTGCAGCCTTCCAACGCAAAGATGCAGCCCATCATGGTTCCAGCGGCCGCAGTCGAGATTCAGGGGAAAGTAATCGGAGTATTGCGGAAGTATTGAAACCAGGCCACTAGCGCCGGCCTGCGACCAACGCGATTCATTGGAATCCAAAGCACATAAAAGCGCCCCAGCTTTGAGCCGGGGCGCTTGGTCAGAAAACCTTGTATTTATCCGAGATGCTTGTCCAGAGCCTTCTGGATCTGTTCTTTCGGCACATAACCCACGATCTGCTCTTTGACCTCGCCGCCTTTGAACACCAGCAGGGTCGGAATGCCTCGAACGCCGTAGCGCATCGGGGTAGCGCTATTACGGTCCACATCCATTTTGCCGATCTTCACTTTGCCTTGATATTCCTTGGCCAATTCTTCGACGATGGGGGCAATGGCGCGACAAGGTCCGCACCAGGTCGCCCAAAAGTCCACCAGGACTGGAGTCTCGGACTTAAGCACGTCCTGATCGAAATTCGCATCATTCACTTCTATAATACCGTTGCCTGCCATGAATTCTCCTTAAGTTTGAGACCGCTTGGCGGTCCGCAGATGGGCGCCGGTCGTCCGGCGAACCCACTATCGTAACACTTCGATTAGATGCCCGGATACGTCGAAAGTCGCATTTCACAAGGGGCTCGGGCGGCTTCGCGCTTTTGGCCTTTTAACGCCGTTGGCCTAAGCCGTCACCAGCACTTCGCGCGGATGCCGCAACAGAATGATGGCTCCCGTGACCACGGCGCAGGTCAACAGAAGCACGCGCAGGTAGAGTCCCGCGTGCAGCACCGGATCTCCAAACAGATAGCGCAGTAATCCGATGCTGGCGCTGGTGGCACAAAATCCGAAATAGAGTTTTTCCCTTGCGCACCGCGAAACTCGTACCAACTGCGTAAGCACGGTCGCCACGATCAGATAAATAGCAACCAGCAGAATGGTGGGGGTGGGTACGGGATTTTTCGCCCAGATGGGAGTCAAGACACTGGCGGTGGCGGCGCCGCGCAAGGCAATCAGCCAGAAAATGACGGAGTGTACCAGCGCAATCTTGGCGCGCTTGCGGTTGGTGATAATGGCGAACTCAGGCATAAGAGCCGCTCCTTCAGGCTACGTCAGCGGTTTCGGTCGTGCGCCTGATGGGCAACAGGACCGTGAACTGCGTTCCCTTCCCTACCGTGCTAGTTACTTCGACCGCGCCTTGATGCTCCTCGACGATCCGACGCGCCAGCGACAGCCCAAGCCCGGTCCCGTTTCCTTTGGTGGTGTAGAAAGGCCGGAAGATATTGGGCAAATGCTCGGGCGCGATACCGCGTCCGGAATCCCTTACATGAATTGCAGCCTGGAAATTGCGGGCTTCGATGGCAATCGTGATCCGCCCTGGCCCGTCGATCGCCTGCAACGAATTCAGCAGTAGATTTAACAGCACCTGATGAATCTGGCTGCTGTCGTGCTCCACTTCCGGTAGGTCGGGATTTTTTTTCAATACAATTTCGATGGGCTTCGACAGCGCCTGCTGCCGCGCCAGCATGACCGCATGTTCGACGGTGACGTTCAAGTCACTCAGACGAATTTCCGGCGGATGCGGACGCGCCGTCTGCAATAGGTCAGTGAGGATGTTATTGATCTGCGTGATCTCCTGTCGCACATCTTTGACGACCGCCCGTGCCGGACTAGTAGAGGGCAGATCGCGCCCAATGATCTCGACCACTCCGGCGATGCCGGCCAGCGGATTGCGGATTTCGTGGGCCAGTCCCGCGGCCAGTTCCCCGAGGGTCGCCAGATGTTCGGCGCGTGACATCTGTGTGCGATGGAGCCGTTCGATTTCTTCGCGGCTGTCTTTGAGTTGGGTGACCATGCGGTTGAAGTTGCGACCGAGGTCGCCGATTTCGTCGTTGCGTCGCGCGAAGGCGACCGATACATCCAGGTTGCCGTCTCCCACGGAAGCGATTTTTTCCTGCAACTCGACCAGGGGACGTTGAATGACATATGTCATCACCAGCAGAAGAACGATACAAATCGCGATGGCCCCGGCGCCAGCAACTACCAGGACCATGTGCCGCTCAGGATTCTGCCAGGAGACTGTCGCCAGCGTGAACAGCAGCAGCCCATTGAGTAGAACGAAGACGATGGGCAATACTGCTTTAATCTGCCAGTTCAGCCGGACTGGTGAGAGTCCCGATTCGTCGAAATTTGCAACTGCGCTATTCATAAAACCTCCGTTGCCGCTCACGCGTCGGCCAGGCTCAGGCGTAAGCGTGCAACCCCGGCAGCAGATAGGTCACGCCGAAGAATGTGAACATGACGACTGCAAATCCAAGGATGGCGAAGTAGGCGGCTCGCCGTCCGCGCCAGCCCCGGGTAATGCGCATGTGGAGGTATCCTGCATAGACCAGCCAGGTGATGGCCGCCCAGGTTTCCTTCGGGTCCCAGCTCCAGTACGATCCCCAGGTCTTGTTCGCCCAGTAGGCTCCGGCGGCAATCATCAGAGTAAGGAGTGGAAAGGCAATGGCAATGGTTTTGTAAGTGATGCGATCGAGTTCGTCTGCACTGGGCAACATGCGCTCCAGGTCGGTGCGCCGCCACAACAGCAACAAGTACATGAGCGAGACAAAGATTCCGCCCACCAGGCCCGAGAGAATAAAAGGACTGGCCGGCAGGCTGGTGGCATAAAGTCCTTCTGCGTCGAGGGACGAGTAACTGCCTTCGCGCACTCGCAGCAGGAAGAACACCAGCGCCAATCCTTGCAAAAGAATGCTGATAAACACTGCGCGGTTGGCCGTGTTGATCAAACTGTCCTGGTTCGTCTTGCGCCATACCAGGTAAAGCACCAGCGGCACCGACACGGCCGTGAGCACCAACACCATCAACCAACCCAAGTCGGGGATGGTCACCATTAACCGAACTCCTCGACCCACGAAGACTTCCGCCTTGCGATCCGCGTCCCACGCGATGACGTTAAGTCCACCCCAGCGTTCGAAGCGGGTCAGGACACCCAGATAAACGCCAATGCTGAAGAGGCTGGTGGCGGCAAGAAAGGTTTCTGTTTTTACCTTGTCCTGGATCAGGAACATCATCGCCAGCGCAAAACTCAGCGCACAGGCTGCATACGCCAGCATGGCCAGCGTCACATGCACATGCAGCCAGGTGGATTGCAGGGCCGGCACCAGCGGATGAACTTCGGTGCGCAACAGTTGCATCAGCACCACGCCGACAATCGCCACCGGCATAGTCACGGTACCAATGACTTTCACGCCGTAATGTTTTTCGGCGATTAACGTCAGCACCGCCAAAGTCCAGACGAAGCTCAACAGCATTTCATAAATGCTGGCGAACGGCGGATGTCCCGCTTCATACCAGCGATGCGCTACCGCTCCTGTGTTGGCGATCAGTCCAGCCCACGTCGCAAGCGACGCAAAGCGGATATACGCCGGAGTTCCAGTAACGCCGAAGCCCAGGTAGAGGGTCCCGGCGCCGGCATAAAATATCAATGCCGCATAAAGAAGGTTGGGCTCGCTGAGAAGATTGCCGCTCTTCACCACATTCAGAAAAGCCATGAAAAGCAGAAAAGCGACACTCAGTCCCACTAATACCACCAGGGTCATCCCCGTGGCTGCGGGATGTGGTTCAGTTCTTGCAGGTGCCATAAACCTTCCTCCGTATCCGGAATCAATCTCCGGCCAGTGATGTTTCACGCGCCGCAGCGCTTAACTTTGGTTGAATTTTGATTTGCGCTTCGACCTCGCTCACCAGCTTGCGAAAGCGCTGTTCGAAAACGTCCTTGTTCTTGTTGGCTGCTCCACCAATCCATAGAACCAGGCGTCCGCTGGGTTCACGCACAGGCACGACCCAAACGCGTTGGTGGACCATATAAAAGACCACGCCAAGTCCCAGACCCATGAGCAAAACTCCGCCCCACACGCCCCATTGACCGGGCTCATGCGACACCTGCAATCCGGTGTAGTGCGCCATTTGCAGATCGTGCGGCTCGAACTGGTAGGGCGAATCCGCATTCTGCTCGAAGCCTTCAATCGGCGGCAGCCAAACGTTCACTCGTTTGCCCGACTGCTTCGATTCGACCAGAAAATGGGCGGCAGGATTCTCGACGTTTTTCGAGCGCGTGTAGACGCTGCCATTGCTGACGACGTAGTCAGGAATAAATTCCACGAGTCGGATGGTCGTGTCGGAGTCGATCTGCACTGGATCGTCCGGGCCAACTGCGATTTCTTTATTTGGGCCTCCGGCGCTGGGCTTGGCGGTGAGCAGTATCTTGTCGACTTTACCGGTGGGCCCGTAGCTCGCCTGATAGAAGCGCACGCTGTGATATACCAATGGATCGTTCACGACGATCTGTTTGTGTTGCACCTCGACGCCGTTGTCCAACACCGTCAAGTCCGACCACCATTTTTTGGGCGATCCGTCGGCGTAGTTTTCCTGACCTGCGCCGTCACAACGGATGGCGAAGGGAAAGCTATGGATCTTGCCGTTGCGCATCTCGACCTGGCTGGATTGTTGTCCGCGGGTCAGTTCGAGGAAGCCGCTCCAACCGTAGATCGCGTCGACAATCCCGCCGAAGAAAATGAGCAGCAGGCTGGCATGGACGATGTAAACCGCCATCTCCGAAATGCGGTTGCGCTCGGCGAACAAAGAGAAACTGCTTTCACGCACAATGCGCTCGGGATGGAAGCCGGCTTTCTGGAAGGCGCGTTCGGCGATCGCCAGGCCGCGGTCTTCGTCTTCAATTGGAATCTGCGCTTGTAAAGGGAGGGCCTTCTGAAACGAATCATTAGGGCTTTTATAAGGACGTGAATAGAACCGCCACGCGTTGGGAAAACGTTGCACCGAAGCGGCCACGATGCTCAGGCTGACCAGAATCAGCAGCAGGACGAACCACCACGCGTGGAAGACGTTGGTCAAACTGAGTGCGTCCAGTAGGCGGAGCGTCTGCGGCGAATACGCCCGCTGGATATCTTCCAGGTCGGTGACTGGCCGTTGCAGGATGACCGTGCCGGCGGCGGAAACGATCACCACCAGGATCAATAAGATGACGCCAGTCTTGATAGCTCCGATGGTCTGCCAGAGTTTGCGAACTGCTGAATGATTTTCAGCCATATCTGCCCTCGTTCCTTCGGTACACCAAAGTGCACGTTCCGCGCCAGAATCGGGAAATTCTCATAAGTCGTTTCTATCGAGAAGGATGCGCGGCATTTTGTGATCCGTGACGACTTCCAGCTTGGGCGATATCACACACAGAAGTGAGGTCAGGCGGGGATTTGGCGCAATTGGGGGCTCGAAAACAGGATGCGACTGACCCGTGGGGAGTGCCGGTTTTGTTCAGCACACTCGCTTTAGAACGCTGGAAGTGATCTGGATCACAGGCCGATGTGAGCATGCTCCTACGGCATCCTTGCCGATCAGGCGTCACATAGTTCTTTGGCTGGAAATGGCTCTCCAATGACCGCTCGACCATCTCGAAAACTTGCCCAATCAATCCAGCGGACGTGCGTTTTTTTGCGTTTCCCACTGTGGGAGAATGCCCATTGCTGGAGTATGATTCTCGAACAACTTCCTGTGAACCGTTCCGAGGCCCCAAAGATAATCGCTTCGATTCAAGCACTTACGGGCAATAAAATGAATTTCACCGACGCTTCGCTGAGCGGTGACCTTCGTGCACATACAGTTGTGGAGGGTTCCCCCATCGTGGCAGTCCGAACGTCCAGCACG
Organism: Terriglobales bacterium; assembly: GCA_963700175.1. GTDB lineage: Bacteria > Acidobacteriota > Terriglobia > Terriglobales > Acidobacteriaceae > DASVWZ01. The sequence goes on along the minus strand of CAVOWN010000014.1, from coordinate 20,046 downwards.
AAACCCCGAGTCGGTCTTCGAAGTCTTGCGTACGCCATCGTTTTTCTGACCCTGGGAGCCGCGGCGTTTGCGGCCAAGCATCCCGTACCGCTCGACCCCAAGGCCGACTCCTCCACTTGCCTGGCTTGCCACGAAGACAAGACCAAAGGAAAATCGGTCCACTCGGCAATGGCAATGGGCTGTACCAGCTGCCACGAGATCCGCGTCAATAAGGATGTCACTCGCGTAAAGCTCATCACTTCAACGCCGCAAGCGCTGTGCATCACTTGTCATGCGGACAAGGACGCTGCCACCTTAAAGGGGACGATCCATCCGCCGGCGGTGCGCGATTGCGTCAAGTGTCACGACCCGCACAGTTCCGACAACAAAAACCAGTTATTGAAGGCGACTTCGGGAGATAAAGGTCAGAATCTTTGCCTCGACTGCCACACCCAAGGGTTGAACGTTCCCGCAAAGGGAAGCCATCACGCCGCACTCGATATGGGGTGTGACACCTGCCATGTAACACATAAGACTGGTGAAAAGGGCAAGCAGGAGTTTGATTTTCACCTGACCAAAGCCGCCCCGGCGCTGTGCATTGACTGCCACGACCCCAAGGACGCCGGACTCATCAAGTCGCATCAAGGACAGCCATTCGGCACCGCGAACTGCACCCAATGCCATAGTCCACACCAGTCGGCGCAACCGAAATTGATGCAGGCATTCACTCATCCGCCGTTCGCGGACAAATCCTGCGACACCTGCCACGCTCCCGCGAAGGATGGCAAAGTTGTGCTGACAAACGCCGACACCAAAGCTCTTTGCGTGACCTGCCATAGCGAACAAGCCGAAAAGATCGACAAGGCAAAGGTGCAACATCCGGGGGCGCAGGGCGAATGTGTGTCCTGCCATAATCCGCATGCCGGAAAATCGCCGGGATTCTTGCAACCCGATCCGGTGAGCGCCTGCCTGGCCTGCCATTCCGATCAGGCCGAGCAGTTCAAGAAGGCGCACTTGCACCAGCCGGCATTTGGGCAAGGCTGTGCCACCTGCCACGAGCCGCATGGAGGCGATAATCTGCACCTGCTGCGAACCAAGACTGTGGACTCGCTCTGCCTGGAGTGCCACGGACCCGATGCTCAGCCAAAAAAGCTCGAAGCCGAGCACATGATCGCGATTTTCAACGGCACCGTAAGACTGCCCGAGGACTATTTCACCAAGAACAAAGTAGTGGTGCTGCCTCTGAAGTACGGGCGGGGACATCCAGTGGACGGCCATCCAGTTTCTGACGTGATCGATCCCACGGACATCACCAAGACGAAGACCCAGATCAACTGCCTGACCTGCCATCAGCCACATTCATCGGCCCAGCCCGATCTGCTGATCAAGGACCAGGTGAACAATATGGCGTTCTGCGCCAGTTGCCACAAGGACCTGACGAAGCGCTAGTTCGAATGAGGAGAATGATTACGATGTGGGACGCAAAATCAAGCTCGATTCGCAACCGCAAGAGGCTCGTAATGACGGGCGCTCTTCTCGGTCTGACAATTCTGTCACCCCTCCTTGTTTTTGCCGGCAAGAAGAAGGCGACGGACGCCGCTCCGACGAAAATTCCGGTGATCGACTACTCGAACATCGTGTGGCCGAACCCGCCGGCCGTCGCCCGGATTCGTTACCAGGCATTTTATGCGGCGCAAAAGCTCTCGCAAGTCGACACCACGCCCACCAAGAAACAAAAATGGATGGACCGTTTGGCCGGCACACAGCCTGCCAGCGAGAACACGAAAGTCCTCTACCAGCTTGGAGAGCCATATGGCATGGCAGTCGACTCCAAGGGAAATCTTTATGTGGCCGATCAAAAAGTTGGAGCCATCTTCATCTTTAACACGGAAACCCGCGACGTAGAACTCATCAAGAATAAAGAGCACGCGCATTTTGTTCGCATCATCGGCCTGGCCATGGACGACAACGACCGCCTGTTTGTTTCCGACCCCGGACTGCGCCACGTCCTGGTGTTTAACGCCGCCCACAAAGCCGAGGACGTGATTACCGACGGAATGTCGGAGCCGGGCGGGTTGGCCATCGACAAGGAAAACCGCCTTCTGTACGTCGCGGACGTGGAACTGGACCAAGTACTGGTTTATGACGCCGACTCGCTCAAGTTGAAGCGCAAGATCGGCACCACGGGGCACAAACATGAACTCACAACGCCGGGTGACTTGGCCAAGCCTTCGGGACTGGCGGTCGATGCAGACGGCAATCTCTACGTCTGCGACACTCTGAATAATCGCATTGAGATCTTCGATGCAGACGGCAAGTTCATCCGGACTTTTGGCAAATCCGGTGACGGTCCCGGCTACTTCGCGCGTCCCAAAGGCGTGGCCATCGACTCGGACAACCATATATGGGTGGCGGACGGGATGCAGGACCGGGTGCAGGTTTTCAACCAGGAGACACAACTGCTGATCACCTTTGGCGGCCACGGCATTCTGCCGGGACAGTTCCAGGGACTGGTCAGCATCGCCAGCGACAACCAGAACCGAATCTTTACTTCGGAGATATACCCCGGACGAGTACAACAATTTCGCTATGTGACCGACGCCGAAGCCGACAAGCTGAAGAAAGAAAAAGAAGAGCAACGGGAAAAGAAGGCTGGAGCCGCCGACAAGACCGATTCCAAAGCGAAGAGCTAACCGTTTTGCTACTTCGGGCGCCTCGTCCTGGAAGTGAGCGCTGTGAGCTGGAGTACGACAAAAGCTCTTGAGATGAGATCCGACAGCGCACAGAACCAACAATCACGCCGGAACAATTAGCTGTTGAACAGTGTTGCGAACAGGTCTCCGCCGGTTCATACTCTCGGTGGGGAGGCGTTCCATGTCGATCCCTCATTCTGCAATTCACCCGGAAGACCACAATCGCGATAGCTGGCTTACGACCATCGCTTCCTTGATGGTGGGGTCAGCGTTTTTCGCGCTCTGGTTCTGGCTGTTGCCACCTTGGCTGGGTTTTCGTGTTGACACCGCGGGAGTAGCGCGATGGCGCTGGATTGCGCTCGTACCGTCGGTGCTGGGTTTTGCGGTGGCAATCCGCTGCGTGTGGGACTTTGGACGAACGGGACACGGAACCCCCGTGCCCATTGCTCCGCCAAAAAAGCTGGTGGTTGTGGGCTTTTATCGCTATGTACGAAATCCGATGTATGTCGGCTTCTTCGTGGGATGGATCGGGCTGTGGATCATCTTCGGCAGGGGAAGCGTGGCCGCAATCATTGGCGCGTGCCTTGTGGTGCTGGGTGTCAATCTCTTTGTGATGTTGTATGAGGAGCCGACACTGCGAAAACTCTTCGACGGCGATTATGAAGAGTACTGTAAGAATGTGCACCGCTGGCTGCCGCGGCTGCGGGCGTGGGCGGGATAGTCCTCGCCGTTTAAATTAGAGGCCTCAAGTATTCGACGCTAAGTGCTGGCCACTATAAAGATGGCGCCGTCGCCTCACCCACCTTTGTGACCTCCCGCACAGACCGCATGTCCCTTAGCGGACTTCAATGGTCGGTTGGAGAAAATCCGCCGGTGGAGAACTCCGCCCGCGAGGAGACAATCATGAGCACTCTTGTATTAGATAAGAAAGCAGATCTGGCTGGGCCGGGAATCGGCGATTATAAAGAACTGGAAAAAATCCTGCCGAAGGATTATCGCTCGCTTCTGACCCCGAAGGAAACGCAAGAAGCCCTCTTCCAAACCAAGCGCTACATTGAAGACAACCTCTGCAAGCAACTAAAGCTGATGATGGTCGAGGTCCCGCTGATCGTCGACGTGGAGAGTGGTGTCAACGACATGCTCGACCGCGACGGCTCGCGCACGCCGATTCAATTTCATATCTCGAACGATCGCAATCTGCATCCCATCGACGCTCAAGTTGTGCAAGCGGCGACCAAGTGGAAGCGGGTCGCGTTGAAGCAGTTTGATTGCAAAGTTGGCGAAGGCATTTGCACCGATATGCGCGCCGTCCGCAAGGATTATTTTCTTGACCACGACCACTCCGCTTACGTCGATCAATGGGATTGGGAGCGCGTGATTACCGCCGAACAGCGCAATCTCAACTTCCTGAAAGAAATTGTGTCGAAGATTTGGAGTGTGATTGTTGGCGCGGAGAAATTTGCGCAATCACTTTTCCCGCAGCTCAAAGATGCCCGTTATCCCGATCTGCCACAGGAACTAAAATTCCTGCACGCGGAAGAAATTCTGGAGATGTATCCGGACTTGCCGCGCAAGCAGCGGGAGACGGAAGTTCTCCAGAAGTATCCTGCAGTCTTCATTATTGGCATCGGCTGGCCATTAAAAGACGGATACCCGCATGAGATGCGCGCCGCCGACTACGACGACTGGGTCACCGACACGCACGATCAGACCGGCAAAGATACCCATGGGCTTAACGGCGACATTCTGGTCTGGAACCACGTGACCAAGCGCCGCCATGAACTGACTTCCATGGGAATCCGAGTAACGGCGGAGACGTTGAAGAAGCAACTGACCCTGGCGAAGCAGCAAGACTTCGAGAAGCTGCCCTACCATCAGGCGATTGTGAACAACCAGATTCCGCTATCGATTGGTGGAGGAATCGGCCAGTCACGAACGATGATGCAACTCCTTCGCAAAGCGCATCTCGGCGAAGTCAGCGTCACGGTTTGGCCAAAAGTCCTGAAAGATATGTGTGCGAAGAAGAATATCTTCGTGCTGGAATAACTTCCCTTCCGAGACTTACCGGAGCGGCGGGTCAGCGCTGCTCCGGTTCTATTTACCGAGCAAACGGCGTATAAGTGAGCGGGCGCACGGTTTTCAGGCCGCGTTCGACGATATTCAGGAGGTTCGTCATGAAACACATCCGTATCTTGGTTTTGATTCTCTGTGCGTGCTTCGTATCCGTGGCGTGGAGTCAGCAGCCCGGCGGTAACGCTGACTGGAGCGAGTTTCACAACCGCAACATGCAGCGCTGGAACCCGGATGAGCACGTCCTCAATATCAACAATGTCGGGAGCCTGCGGCCGAAGTGGAGCTTGAATGAGAGGAGTTCAGTGGCTTCCTTATCTGCGGTAGCGAAAGGTGTGGTTTATTTCGGGGACGGCGGCAACCTGTATGCGCTCAATGCCCGCACCGGCACCAGGCTATGGAGTTACGCATTAGAAGTCTTCACTACTGCGTCACCTGCCGTAGCGGACGGTGTAGTTTATGTCGGCAGCATTACCGACTCCAACGTGTACGCGTTGGACGCCAACACCGGCACCAAGCTATGGAGTTACGCCGTCGGCGGTTACGGAGTGGAATCCTCGCCGACTGTAGCGAATGGGGTGGTTTATATCGGGGGGGGATCCCAAGACTATAACGTATACGCGCTGAACGCGAAGACCGGGGCCCTGCTGTGGACTTACCCAAGCGGTGAAGTGGATTCCTCGCCCGCAGTGGCCAACGGGGTGGTGTATGTCAATTCCTTCGTTAATGGCGGCGACGGCGAACTGTACGCACTGGATGCCAGCACCGGAACTCTGTTGTGGACCTACCCCACCGACGGCGGGTATTCTTCACCCGCAGTGGCGGATGGGGTAGCTTATGTCGGCGGCGGGGGCAACCTATACGCGCTGAACGCCAGCACCGGGACCCTGCTGTGGAGTGACCCCATGGAAAACTTATGGGGGGCCTCTCCTGCCGTAGCGAATGGCGTGGTTTATATCCGCAACGGCAACAGTCTGTACGCGCTAGACGCCGGCACCGGCGCCCAGCTTTGGAGCCACAAGGCCGGCGGGTGGAACGAAGAATGGATTCCTTCCTCGCCCGCAGTGGCCAATGGAGTGGTTTTTATCGGCTCGGTCAACGGCTATCTATACGCGCTGAACGCCAACACCGGCGCCCAGTTGTGGAGTTACAAAACCGTTGAGCGAACGGGTCGTGGTGTTGGTTCGCCCGCGGTGGCGAACGGAATGGTTTACGTCGCCGCGGACGACCCCGGCAGAAGTTGTTTTTACGCCTTCGGGCTGAAGAAGAGCCGGTAGTAAAGTAATCCAGAGCGAAAGCGAAAGCTAAGTCTGCGCAAAGTCCAAGCGCGGGAAATGTGCCCGCCGCAGACGCTGGCCCACGCAGACGCTGGCCCATTTGACACCGCGTCGTCCTCGTCCTAATATCGCCTCGACTGTTTTGGACGCAGTTTCTCGGAATCCGAATTCTCATTCAATTTAAGGAGAGAACAATGAAAACGCGTTTCACGATCCTCACCTGCATGACGCTTTTGCTCGGGATTGCTCTTTCGGCGCAGGCGCAGATGGCGATGCCCAAGCCCGGACCTGAGCTAAAGAAACTCGACTACTTCGCGGGCACATGGACCACCGTAGGCGATATTAAGCCGGGACCGATGGGTGCAGGCGGCAAGTTCGGCGGGACCGACCACGTCCAGTGGATGGATGGCGGGTACTTCCTTGTGACCCACACCGATTTCAAGAGTGTCATGGGCAACGGTGCAGAAACGTCCTACATGGGCTACGACTCAGGCGACAAGGTCTATACCTATGACTCCTTCAACACTCTGGGTGAGAGCGACCATTCCAAGGGCACAGTCGATGGCGATACTTGGACGTGGAACAGCGAGGAAAAAATGGGCGGGCAGACCATGAAGGGCCGATTCACCGTCAAGGTGGTTTCCGGCACGGTTTACAACTTTAAGTTCGAGATGTCGCCAGACGGGACTGCTTGGACCACCGTGATGGACGGAAAAGCCACGAAGAAATAGCCGGCCTGCACGAATCTGAAGGACGGGACGCTCGTCCCGTTCTTCTTTACTCCTCACTCGAAAGCCGCGGATTGCGCCCATTCCACCCTATTTCCGCCCCACCATTTATAATTTCTGATTCAGCACATCTCCGTATTTTTTACTGAAAGGCATAACTTGCTGGATTTTCTTGGCGATCTACGAAGGACACACATGTGCGGTGCGTTGCGCGCCTCCGATGCCGGCCAAAAGGTCGTTCTGATGGGCTGGGTCAACCGCCGCCGCGACTTCGGCGATCTGGTATTCGTCGATGTGCGTGACCGATCAGGCATCACTCAGATTGTTTTCGATAAAGAGCGCAATCCCGCGCTGCATGAAAAGGCCGGACAACTGCGCAACGAGTACGTTATCGCCGCTATCGGCACCGTCAAACTGCGCGGTGCCAACACGATCAACAAGAATGTCGCCACTGGCGAAGTCGAATTGGTCGTCGAAGAATTGCGTTTGCTGAACGAATCGAAACAGCCGCCATTCCTGCCCGGCGATGCCGTTTTGCCCAACGAGGAGATGCGGCTGAAGTATCGCTACATCGATCTGCGACGCGACGCTCTTCAGCGCAATATCGAACTTCGCCACAAGGTCTCGATCGCGATCCGTGAAAATCTTTCTGCGCAGGGATTCTTCGAAATCGAAACGCCTTTCATGACGCGCTCGACACCTGAGGGTGCACGCGATTACCTCGTCCCCAGCCGCGTGCAGCCTGGCAGCTTTTATGCGTTGCCGCAATCGCCGCAGCTCTTCAAACAGATCCTGATGATCTCGGGCTTCGACAAGTATTTCCAGATTGTGCGCTGCTTCCGCGATGAAGACTTGCGCGCCGACCGCCAACCGGAGTTCACGCAGATCGATTTGGAGATGTCGTATCCGCAGCCGGAGACGGTGTGGGGAGTGGTTGAAGGATTTCTGACTGCGGCCTTCAAAGTCGCCGGACACGATATAAAGACGCCATTCCCGCGTATGGATTATGACGAAGCAATCCGAAGCTACGGGATTGATAAGCCGGATTTACGCCTGCCGGCGTTTACAGACGTGCGGGAATGTTTTGCGCCGGAAAATCTGCAGCAGTTGGGAGTGAATGCGAACTTGCCGATGGTCGCGATCCGGGTCCCGAAAGTGGGTGAGCTTTCTCGGGCCGAGCGGGACGCGATCAAGCCGCTGTTTGTGGCCAAGGGGGGCGCGAAGTTATTTGAGGACTTTAAACGGATCGAGAAGAATTTTCCCGCTGCGACGAAGATGATTGCGGCCAAAGCCGGGGCCGAAGCGGGAGATCTACTTGTGATTGTCGCTGGATCGGGGGGAACAGGCGAGAGGTTCGCACATCGCAAGGTTACGCCCCAGGAATTGGCTATCTACATGTCGGCGGGGCTGCTGCGCATTGCCTTAGCGCAAAAGTATGCGGAGCGGCACGGTATTTTCAAGAAGACCGGCGATCCGGCGAAGGATTTCCGCTTTCTATGGGTCACGAATTTCCCCATGTTTGAGTGGGACGAAAGCAACCTACAATGGAACGCCGCACACCATCCGTTTACGTCGCCTCATCAAGAAGATCTGCCTTTGCTAGAGACGGGCGTGGAGTCTGGGGTGAAGGACCCTCTGTCACCTCTGAGCGCGGTTCGCGCCCTGGCCTACGATGTGGTGCTCAACGGCACCGAACTCGGCTCGGGATCGATCCGCATCCATCGCCAGGACATACAGAATAAAATTTTTCGCGCGCTCGGCATGACCGAGGAGGAAGCTCGCAGCCGCTTTGGATTCTTCCTTGAAGCGCTGGAGTACGGCACGCCTCCGCACGGCGGCATTGCGCTTGGCCTTGATCGCATCGTGATGATTCTTGCGGGAGCCGACAGCTTGCGCGAAGTGATCCCGTTCCCAAAGACAGCGCGCGCGGTGGATTTGATGGTCGACGCGCCTACTCCAGTCGGCGAATCGCAATTGAAAGACTTGGGCATACAGGTCAGGAAAAACTGAGGCGAACGATCTGCGCGACCATCAGAATATATAGGCTGTTCCCTGCCCTTTATTAGAGCCTACTGCGTGGTACGGCGCTCCAACCGCCAACGTCGTGCCATTGATGGCGACGGAGTAGCCGAACACGTCGCCCTGAATGCCATCGGAGGCGGTGAGTTTGGAGGTTTCTGTCGTCGTCTTCCAGCCTCCGGAGGGTTCGACAAACGCGTAAACCTCACCTTGTGCGACGTTGCTCCCAACCTGAGCGTTGGTAGCGCCAACGACTGCTGTGTTGGTGGAAGTGCCGCTCAGCGCGACAGACCATCCGAAATATGCGTATTTGACGCCGTCCGATGCGGTCAACTTGGCGACATATGCCGACGTATTTTGCCAACCGGTCGGAGCTTTCACAAATATGTAGGCAGCTCCAGGCCCGACAACGGTATCTTGTTGGGAGGCCCCGATCAACGCCGTGCCTCCGCTATCGTTAATGGAAACCGCGCCTCCGAAATTGTCTCCCGGGCCGCCATCCACGGTGGTTAACTTGGCCGTCTGGTTCATATTTGCCCAGCCGCTGGCCGGTTTGACGAATAGGTAAGCTGCCCCCTGAAAGAGATGGCAGTTCTTCGGGCAACTGGCGCCGACGGTAGCGTCCGGCGCTCCGGCCAGAACGACACCGTTATTGGCACTCACGGATACGCCGAGTCGATCATTGGTCACTCCATCTGAGGCGGTCAATTTGGCGATCTGGGTCATGCTTGTCCAACCTTTCGTCGGCATGACGAAAACGTACGCCGCGCCTTGCTGAGGCTGTCCACCATCGGCGGTCGGAGATCCGGCAACCACCACGTTGCCATTGATGGCGACGTTGGTGAACACCGCCTTGTCTGATGCCGTCAGTGTGGCGTTCGGTCGAGAGGTACTCACCCAACCGCTCGCTGGCATCACGTATACATAAGCTGCACCTGAGGCTCCGACGGCCGCGAGGTTGTCGCCATTGATCGAAACTTGCGTCAACGAGTCGCCGGAAACGGTCAACTGGGCCGCGGGTGCCGTCGTGTTCGCCCAACCGCCGCTCGGCTCGAGATAAATGTCTACCGCCCCTCCCGTCGTGACCTCGACGGTGTTGCCGTTGCTGGACACGGAAAAGCCCAGATCGTCGAACGAGGCCCCGCCAGAATCGGTCAACTCGGCTTCTTGCGCGAATGTGTCCGGCGTGACTTGTCCACTGGACTGGGCGCACCAGGAAACGATCGCCAGCAGAGCCATCCCCGAAAGCATTTTCCGATTCATCATCCACCTCACTACTTTCATCCGGCCATTGTGTACTACTGATTTTGATTCTGCAAAAATATTGGTTGGTACCCGATTGGCACCGTCGAACCCTTGACTGGCGTCACTTTGCCCAGCACTGTCACGTATTGGATATAGATTGGGTTATATGTGTAATTGCTAAAAGTACATTTACCGTGGCTGCAAGTCTGTGAAGTGTCCCAGACAATTTGTCCTTGGAAGCCATTCGGCCCGGTGACATTGCAAGCCCACACCGTATTGACAGGAGTGCAGGATTGATCGACTGTGTTGCCGACCATCCAGTTGTAAATCTGGCCGTAAGCCTTCCCAGGTTTGAGTAGAGTTCCGGGCTTCCATAGGTATTTTTGGTTCGCCACCCACAGGGTGCCCGCTGGAGTGTCGTTCCATGCATACCAATAGAAGCGTTGCACATTGCCCAGCCAGTGCATCAGGTGATAACGGGCGACAAATCCCGCTTGCAGGTCGGCGTTCGTAAAGTCGCAGCACGAGCCGATACCCCAACTGTCCTCGGTATCCCACTCCGGCTTGATGTCCTGACCGTAAGGCTTTAGAACGGTGGTGACAAACTGGGACAAGTATGTGAGGAACTGTTCGGGCACAGGCGGCTGGTTAATGCTCTGCAGATATCCGTGAATCGCGATCATATCGGCATAGGCTCCGCCGCCCGCCGCCAGATAGGCCTTAAACCACTGTAGCTGCGAAGGAAACCTGATGCCGGTCGATGGACTCAAGATGACCGCTGAGCTGTCGAAGGACAGAATGATATTGCGCGCATCGCCCGCCATCCGCAACATTTGCGCAATGCCGGCGGTTTGTGAACTCGGGTTCCAGCGGCCGGGGTTGGGCGCTTCGTCCCAGACTTCCCAATATTTTATGGGTGCATGGGTCTGCAAGTACGTGGGGTCGTTCACGTGGGTTGCGATCGCGGAAACGAAATCCTTCCAATGCTGGTTGGTGCCGCTCCCGTCGCTGTTGAGATCGTTAGGGGGATCGCAACTGCCCGGAGCACTCGAACAGACGGCATCATTAGGATTGGAGGATGCCCATTGCGGAACCCGCCCAAACGTATACTCGACATCCGCATTGTGTTCTTTCGCCGCCTTGAGCCAGGCGTCAAGCATGCTCCAGTCATATTGCCCGGGGGCGGTATTGATCACTGTCCAAGCCGTCGCTGTGTCCCACAGACGAATGTTCCCGAACGAATCCACCGGCCATGGTTCACCGGTCACCGTGGCATGTTCCATCTGCATGTCGAAGAGAGAAGCCGGAACTTGGGCCTGAAGAGTCGCAGTGGTAGCCAGAGCTGCAAAGACCGCACAAACCAGAATTGCAGGTCTTAGGTTTGACATATGCTGGTTCCTTCCGCTCAAGCCCGACTTGCCGATTGGTGAGGCGTGGGCGTTTCGCTTAGGACGGTGTACGGGGGAGTCACTCGTCGGTCGATCTTAACCCATTAGTTTAACCGATTTCCGGTGGAAACTCCGCTGGAATGCTGGCCTACAGTAAAGACCCTACAGTCATCCGCCTTGAGCTTGTGGTATCAAAAAGGCTCGGTAGTGTATTTCTAAGAGAGATTTTGGAGCCGACTTCCGCCCGACAGGCTAGGGTCCGCGTGGTTCCAGGCGGGAGAACGAGGCTGGCAGGAATGGAAATGCCGGGGGCTGCCATCCGATGATTCTGTGCTGTTTTAAAATGCCGGATTCGCCCGTGCCCGCAATGCCGGAGTCCGAACAGGAATGCAGATGAAACGAAACCCAGCGACAACAAAAGAGCCGAAAAACGGCCAGCCAAAAACGACCCCTGAAAACGGCAACGGATCCAGTATCGCCGTCATGGAAAGGTCCACAGACGCCGATTTGAGCCTTGTGCTGGCAGGTTTAGGCTCCATGCGCGATGGAGACTTCTCCGCGCGGCTTCCCGGCTCGTGGACCGGGCTTGCGGGCAAAATCGCAGATACCTTTAACGAGATCGCCGCTGCCAACCAGCACATGGCGCGCGAACTGAAGCGCGTGGGACAGGTCGTGGGAAAAGAAGGCAAGACCCGTGAGCGGACACACTTTTATGAGTCACGAGGCTCTTGGGGCGAGATGGAGGGTTCCGTCAATACCCTGGTGGATGATTTGCTGCGTCCAACGACTGAAGTGACGCGCGCAATCGCCGCCGTCGCCCAGGGAAACCTTACCCAAACCGTCCGCCTGGACGTGGATGGACGCCCGCTGGAAGGCGAATTCCTGCGCTCTGCCGAAATCGTGAACACCATGATTCAGCAGCTCGGTGTGTTCACGGCGGAAGTGACACGCGTTGCCCGCGAAGTAGGTACGGACGGAAAACTTGGTGGCCAGGCACAGGTGCCAGGCGTAGCGGGGACGTGGAAAGACCTAACGGATTCGGTCAACTCAATGGCCAGCAACCTCACTGGCCAGGTGCGAAATATCGCTGAGGTTGCTACCGCTGTCGCCAGCGGCGACTTGTCCCGCAAAATCACCGTCGACGTACGCGGTGAAATTCTGCAACTCAAAGAAGCCATCAACACCATGGTGGACCAGCTCCGCTCGTTCGCTTCCGAAGTGACCCGCGTTGCCCGCGAAGTGGGTACGGATGGAAAACTCGGCGGTCAGGCAGTCGTCCCCGGCGTGGCGGGAACCTGGAAAGATCTCACCGACTCCGTAAACGCTATGGCCGGAAACCTCACGGCCCAAGTGCGAAATATTGCCGAGGTGACGACGGCCGTGGCCCGAGGCGACTTGTCGCGCAAAATTACCGTCGACGTGAAGGGCGAAATTCTCGAACTGAAAGACACCATCAACACGATGGTGGACCAGTTAAACGCGTTCGCTGGTGAAGTGACGCGCGTGGCCCGCGAAGTCGGTACGGAAGGCAAACTCGGCGGACAAGCGCAGGTACCCGGCGTCGGTGGAACCTGGAAAGATCTCACTGACAATGTCAATTTCATGGCCAGCAACCTGACTGGCCAGGTCCGCAACATCGCTGAAGTCGCAACGGCTATCGCCAGCGGCGACTTATCTCGCAAAATCACGGTCGACGTCCGCGGAGAAATTCTCCAGCTCAAAGAAACGCTGAACACCATGGTGGACCAGCTTAATCGGTTCGCCGGCGAAGTTACTCGTGTGGCCCGCGAGGTAGGTACTGAAGGACGCCTTGGCGGTCAGGCCAACGTGCCCGGTGTAGCAGGAACCTGGAAAGATTTAACGGATTCAGTAAACTCTATGGCCGGAAACCTCACTGGCCAAGTGCGAAACATCGCCGAAGTGACCACAGCCGTGGCCCGCGGCGACCTGTCACGCAAAATCACGGTCGACGTGAAAGGCGAAATTCTTGAGCTGAAGAACACCATCAATACGATGGTGGATCAGCTCAACGCCTTCGCCGGAGAAGTCACGCGTGTGGCCCGCGAAGTCGGTACGGAAGGCAAACTTGGCGGACAAGCGCAAGTGCCGGGTGTCGCCGGAACCTGGAAAGATCTCACTGACAACGTGAACTTCATGGCCAGCAACTTGACTGGTCAGGTACGAAACATCGCTGAGGTCGCAACCGCCGTAGCTCGCGGCGACTTGTCGCGCAAGATCACGGTCGACGTAAAGGGTGAAATTCTCGAACTCAAAGACACCATCAACACCATGGTGGACCAACTTCGGGCCTTCGCTTCTGAAGTCACGCGCGTGGCCCGCGAAGTTGGTACCGATGGGCGTTTGGGGGGTCAGGCGCAGGTGCCAGGTGTTGCGGGAACCTGGAAAGATCTCACCGACTCGGTGAACTCCATGGCCAGCAACCTGACAGGACAAGTCCGAAACATTGCCGAAGTCGCAACGGCCATCGCCAGCGGCAACCTGTCCAAGAAAATTACGGTCAACGTCAGCGGCGAAATCTTGCTGCTGAAAGAAACCATCAACACCATGGTCGATCAGCTCAACGCATTCGCGGGCGAAGTCACCCGTGTGGCTCGTGAAGTTGGAACGGAAGGGCGACTCGGCGGCCAAGCCAACGTGCCGGGCGTCGCCGGAACTTGGAAAGATCTTACTGACTCGGTCAACTCCATGGCCGGAAACTTGACCGGCCAAGTTCGAAACATTGCCGAAGTAACGACAGCCGTGGCTCGCGGCGACTTGTCGCGCAAAATCACGGTGGACGTTAAAGGCGAAATTCTCGAGCTGAAGAACACCATTAACACCATGGTCGATCAGCTCAATGCCTTCGCTGGAGAAGTCACCCGTGTGGCACGCGAAGTCGGTACGGACGGCAAACTCGGCGGACAGGCGCAGGTGCCGGGAGTTGCCGGGACCTGGAAAGATCTCACCGATAACGTGAACTTCATGGCCAGCAACTTGACTGGCCAGGTGCGGAACATCGCAGAAGTCGCAACCGCTATTGCGAACGGCGACTTGTCGAAGAAAATTACGGTCGATGTCCGCGGCGAAATTTTGCAGTTGAAAGAAACGCTCAACACCATGGTTGAGCAGCTTCGCTCATTCGCTGCTGAAGTGACCCGCGTGGCCCGCGAAGTCGGTTCGGAAGGCCGCCTTGGCGGACAGGCGAACGTACCCGGTGTGGCAGGGACATGGAAAGATCTCACCGACTCGGTAAACGCCATGGCCGGTAATCTCACGGCGCAGGTGCGAAACATCGCCGAAGTCACGACCGCTGTGGCTCGTGGCGACTTGTCCCGCAAAATTACGGTGGACGTGAAAGGCGAGATTCTTGAACTCAAGAACACCATTAACACGATGGTGGACCAGCTCAACGCGTTCGCTGCCGAAGTGACCCGCGTGGCCCGCGAAGTGGGTACCGACGGCAAACTTGGCGGTCAGGCCCAGGTGCCCGGAGTCGCTGGAACCTGGAAAGATCTCACCGACAACGTCAACGTGATGGCTGCCAACCTCACCGAACAGGTGCGAGGCATTGTGAAAGTCGTGACCGCCGTCGCCAACGGCGTGCTCACGCAAAAACTGACGGTAAACGCCAAAGGCGAAGTTGCCGCCTTGGCCGAGACCATCAACAACATGACTGACACGCTGGCAACGTTCGCCGATCAGGTAACGACAGTCGCTCGCGAAGTGGGCGTGGAAGGGCGACTCGGCGGACAAGCCAACGTCCCCGGCGCGGCCGGAACGTGGAAAGATCTCACGGGCAACGTCAACCTGCTGGCCGACAACCTTACCAATCAGGTTCGCGCTATCGCCGAGGTCGCAACCGCCGTTACGAAAGGTGACTTGACCCGATCGATTCAGGTGGAAGCCAGCGGCGAGGTCGCCGAACTTAAAGACAACATCAACACCATGATTAACAACCTCCGCCTTACGACGGAGCGCAACACCGAACAAGATTGGCTAAAGACCAACCTGGCCCGCTTTACCGGAATGTTGCAGGGCCAGCGCGATCTCACAACCGTCGGCCGGATGTTGCTGTCTGAACTCGCGCCGCTGGTGAACGCACAACAGGGCGTCATCTACCAGATGGAAGCCGAAGAATCCGCCGGTATGGTCTTGCTGTCGGCGTTCGCCGCGGACGGAGAAGATGGACGCTTGCGCCGCTTGCAAATCGGCGAAGGTCTGGTCGGACAGTGCGCGGCGGAAAAGCAGCGCATGCTGATCAGCGATCTGCCGCCCGACACCATTACCATCCGCTCCGGGCTCTTCGAGGCCGTTCCACGAAATGTGATCGTCCTGCCCGTATTATTCGAAGACCGCGTAAAGGCGGTCATCGAACTGGCGACGTTGAGCAACTTTACCGCGTCGCACCTAGCATTTCTGGAGCAGTTGACCGCCAGCATCGGGATCGTGCTGAACAGCATTGAAGCCACGATGCAGACCGAAGGCCTGCTCAAACAATCTCAGCAATTAGCTGCCGAACTCCAGACTCAACAAAAAGAGTTGCAGCAGACCAACGAACAGTTGGCGCAAAAAGCCCAACAGCTCGCTGAACAGAACGTCGAAGTCGAACGCAAGAACCAGGAAATCGAACAAGCGCGCCGCGCTCTGGAAGAGAAAGCCAAAGAGCTCGCGCTGACCTCGAAGTACAAGTCGGAATTCCTGGCCAACATGTCGCACGAATTGCGCACGCCGCTCAACAGTATTCTGGTACTGGGCCAGCAGCTTACAGACAATCCAGACGGCAACTTGACGCCGAAGCAAGTCGAATTTGCCCGCACCATTCACGGCGCAGGAACGGACTTACTCAACCTCATCAGCGATATTCTTGACCTTTCCAAAATTGAATCGGGAACGGTTTCGGTGGAAGCCGAGGAGGTATTCTTCGCCAGCCTGCTCGACGGAGTCGGCCGTCCGTTCCGCCACGAAGCGGAAAATCGCAAGCTCAACTTCGAGGTGCAGACCGATCCGCATCTCTCGCGTAGCCTGGTCACCGACGCCAAGCGCTTGCAGCAGGTGCTGAAGAACCTGCTGTCGAACGCCTTCAAGTTCACCGAGCAAGGTGGAGTACGGCTCTCCGTCTCAATTGCCGCAAGCGGCTGGAACGAGGATCACCCGGTCTTAGGGAAAGCCGCCTCGGTCGTCGCCTTCGAAGTGGCAGACAGCGGCATCGGCATTCCTCTCGACAAGCAGCGCATCATCTTTGAGGCCTTCCAACAGGCGGATGCAGGGACCAGCCGCAAGTACGGTGGCACCGGTCTGGGTCTCGCCATCAGCCGCGAACTGGCCAGCTTGCTCGGCGGAGAAATCCAGTTGCGCAGCGCTCCCGGCAAGGGCAGCACGTTCACGCTGTATTTGCCGCAAACCTATGTCGGACCGGCCAGCTTCGGCGGCGCAATCGCAGATCGAAGAGTGCCGTCTTCGAGCACGGTCGCCCAGCTTTCCGTTGCCGGTGTGCCGGAACATGCGATCGAGCATCTTCCAGACGATCGTGAAACCCTCCAGCCGGATGATGCCGTTCTGCTCATCGTGGAGGACGATCCGCACTACGCTCGCGTTTTGTGTGACCTCTCGCGTGATAAGGGATTCAAAATCCTAGTCGCGAACCGGGGCTCTGAGGCGCTTGCCTTGGCCCGTGAGTTCCATCCCACCGCCGTCTCGCTCGATGTCTTTCTTCCCGACATGCTGGGCTGGACGGTGCTCAACCATCTGAAACAGGATGCGGCCACGCGGCACATTCCGGTCCAGATGCTGACTCTCGATGAAGATCGGCAACACGGTTTGGCGCGGGGCGCCTTCGCTTTTGTAACCAAACCAACCACCCCGGAGGGGCTCGAAGCGGCGCTGTCGCGAATCAAGGAATACGCTATGCCTCGCCGCAAACGCCTGCTGGTGGTCGAAGACAATCCCGCCGAACAATTCAGCATTCGGGAACTGCTGGGTCATGATGACATCGATGTCAGCATTGCGGAAACCGGAGCGGGCGCGCTCGCTCAACTCGATGAGCAACCCTTTGACTGCGTCGTGCTCGACCTTCGATTGCCGGACATGTCCGGCTTCGAAGTACTGGAAGGCATTGAACAAAATAATAAACTCGCCGATCTGCCCGTAGTCGTCTTCACCGGAAAAGAGCTGTCGTCCGAAGAAGACGCCCGGCTGCATACCTTGGCCCGCAGCGTTGTAGTTAAGGGAGTCGAATCTCCGGAGCGGCTGTTGGATGAAACCGCGCTCTTCCTGCACCGGGTGGTTTCGAACCTGCCGCCGGAGAAGCAGCGGATGCTCGACCGGTTGCACCGTTCCGACGATGCTCTGGTGGGACGAAAAGTGCTGGTCGTGGACGACGATGTTCGCAACATCTTCGCCCTCAGCAGCGTACTCGAACGTCGTGGCATGACTGTACTGACGGCTGGGACCGGACGCGAAGCCATCGCTACGCTCGAATCCACGCCAGACGTGGCAATCGTCCTAATGGATATTATGATGCCGGAGATGGATGGCTACGAGACCATGCAGGTGATCCGGCAGAACGTGTCATTCCGGCGGTTGCCGATTATCGCCCTAACGGCGAAAGCCATGAAGGGCGATCGAGAGAAGTGCCTGGAAGCAGGGGCCTCCGAGTATCTGGCCAAACCGGTCAATACCGAACAACTGCTCTCCGCGTTGCGCATGTGGCTGCATAGGTAGGGACCGGCCGACTGGGGCCGATAGAAAGCAAGAATGCACGATAAGGTCAACATCCTGATGGTGGACGACCACCCGGGCAAGCTGCTCAGCTACGAGGTCATGCTCGCGGAACTGGATGAGAACCTCATCAAAGCCACGTCAGGACGCGAAGCGCTCGAAGAACTCCTGAAGAACGATGTGGCCGTCGTCCTTATGGACGTCAGCATGCCGGAGATGGACGGCTTTGAACTGGCCCACATGATCCGGCAGCATCCGCGCTTTCAAAAGACTGCTATTATTTTCATTTCCGCCGTCCACCTCACCGACCTGGACCGCCTGAAGGGGTATCAACTGGGGGCGGTCGACTATATCTCAGTCCCGGTCATTCCGGAATTGCTGCGCGCTAAGGTCACGGTTTTTGCGGAACTTCATCGCAAGACACGGCAGTTGCAAACGCTAAACCACGAGTTGGAACAACGGGTCGTCGAGCGCACCGAAGAAGTGGAAAGACGGGCCAAGGCGCTGCAAGCGGCCAACGAACAACTCGGGCGCAAACATCAGGAACTCGACGCCATCGTCAAGACCGCGCCAACCATTATCTTCAGCACTAAAGCCGATGGGTCGAGCGACTACATCAGCGAACAATTCCAGCAATATGCTGGCATCTCCCCCGAATCGTTCAATGGACTTGGGCTGTTCCATCGGGTCCACGAGGAAGATCTGCCGGAGAGCCGGTCAATTTGGGAGCGATGCCTTGAGCAGGGCGGCTCCTATGAAGCGGAGTACCGCTTGCGCGGAAAGGATGGCGACTACCGCTGGTTCCGGGCCCGGGCTGTCCCCATTCGTGACAACCACGGACAAATCATTCGCTGGTACGGGACTTGCTCCGACATTCATGACAGTAAGCTGCTTGAGCAATCCATACGTGAGAGTGCCGTCAAGCTCGAACAGATGGTCGACAAAAGAACGGTGGAGCTACGCCAGTTGTCAGGCCGCCTGTTGACGATGCAGGACGAAGAGCGGCGGCGTATGGCCCGCGAGATCCATGACGGGCTTGGCCAGGAATTAGTCGCCGCCAAAATGATGGTGGATTCGATACTCACCAAAAAACCAGCGGAATCCGCGACCATGACCGAAGTGAGCAAATTGATCGAACGGGCGCTGCAACAGGTCCGCACGATTTCTCATCTTCTTCATCCTCCTCTGCTAGACGAAGTCGGCCTGCTTTCCGCGCTGCGCTGGTACCTCGATGGCCTCAGCAGCCGCAGCGGAATCAAGACTTCTCTGAATGTGCAACCGAAGGAGTTCCCCCGCCTAGCGTCGGAATTAGAAACTGCGATCTTCCGCATCGTCCAGGAAGCTTTGACCAATGTATTCCGCCATTCCGGCGCGCAAAAGGGATGGGTCACGCTACATAGCGACGATCAGTCTCTGGTAGTCACGGTCAGAGACGATGGAAAAGGTATCGCGGAGCCAGTCGCCCAGTTGCGGCCTGACAGCATTGGGGTAGGCATCGGAGGCATGAAACAGCGGGTTCGGGAACTCGGGGGAGAACTGCGCGTAAGCAACGCCAATCCTGGAACACTTGTCGAAGTAGAAATACCCGCCGTACCCGCCGTACCCGCCGAGCCATGCGGAGTCGAAGCTCAGCGTTCCACGCCCGCATAACGACATCCATCGTACTCGGGGCACGTTGTACCGTTGCTCTACCAAGGCACTACTCTGACTGCGATGTCTGCACACGTTGTCCAAGATTTAGACATTTTCAATCCGGTAACGATTTCTGTTGACAACTAAAATTCCCAGCGCATAATTTGTGCGACTGCGATTCAATGACTTTTCTCCGAATCTAGGTCCGGGGGCCCCAGGGAAATATCTCAACTCACAGTTTTAAACAAGGAGATTCGCGCCCATGAAATTCGCAACTAAGCTGACGCTTCTGATTTCA
>CAVOWN010000013.1:0-636530 GCA_963700175.1 Terriglobales bacterium | reverse complement strand
AGTGCCGGTGGGACTATGGGAAACGGCACGGTTTACTGCTTGGACCCACCCACGAGGAAGGGGCGACCTTGGGCTGAAACCGTGCTTTACTCCTTTGATCGCAGCCAGAACACTGGCTATAGCCCTGATAGTCCGGTGATTTTCGACAGCTCAGGCAACATTTATGGCACAACGGCAGGGGGGGGGATCTCAACTGCCAGGGGGGCTTCGGTTGCGGGGTCGTATTTGAGCTCTCGGCTGCGGCCAGAGACAGAGCAACCTCGGGCTACACCATCCTCCATGCCTTCCAAGGCGGCAGCGACGGTATTACTCCCATAGGTGACATCGTGTTCGACAGCGCCGGAAATCTTTATGGCACGACCCAAACCGGAGGAGAAGCGAACGGGGGCACCGTCTATCGTCTCAGCCCACCCGGAGGCAGCGGAGGCGGGTGGACTGAAAGTGTGCTGCATGGCTTTACTGGCAGCAACGGTGACGGCGCCTATCCCGATGGCCTGACCTCGGGAAAGTGGAACGACCTCTACGGTCTGACGTTCGAAGGCGGTTCTGAATGCCAGGGCTTAGGTTGTGGCACGACCTTCGAGATTCGGCCGTGAGAACGTACCCACCCAGACTCAAGTCCCTGATTAAGAAATTGGCCTGAGACGGCTGGCGTTCCGAAACTTTGTTCGAGTTAGGCCGAACCGCTTCTCAAGCTAAAGTGAACACTTCATGCTGAGCGAAGCGAAGCATCCCTATCGCGAACGGTGGTGTGGGCGCTTTCGCGAAGGAGGCTTACCGTGCCAAGGCGAGAATGCGTACCGGAGCCCCCGAACCGCCCTCGAGCTTCATCGGCGCGATCACGACCAGGCCGCCGGTGACCGGAGCGTGATCCAGGTTCGCGACGTTTTCCAATTGGTACACGCTGCGATGTAAATCGTACTGATGTACCGGAAAGTCCTTCGACGGCCCGTAATCGATGCTTAACGTGTCGATTCCCAGACCCAGCACTTTTCGCCCTTCCACCAGGAAGCGCGCGGCGTCCTCGGAGTAGCCGGGGAAGTGCATCACTCCCTTGCTGTCGGCATTGCGGTAGTCCTTGGCGGAGTTCCAGCGCGCATCCCAGCCCGTTCGCACCATGACAACCGCGCCCAGCGGGACCTGGCCATGGGCTTTCTCCCATTGCGCAATGTCGTCGACCGAAATTTGATAATCCCCGTTACCCTTCACGTTCAGGCTGACGTCAATGACCGCCAGTGGCGCGACCAGACGGTCTGGCGGAATCTGATCGACGGTCCACAAGCCTCCCACGAAATGTGCCGGCGCATCCAGATGGGTACCGAAGTGTTCGGGCAGCGAAACCTCGCGCGCGAAGTATCCGTCTTTTTCGATCGTGGCGACCGTTTTGACGCGATAAGTGGGTTTGGCGGGAGGCTCGTACGTCGGAGTTTCGGCATTCAGCGTATGCGTAAGATCCACCACCCCGCTGAATCCGGAAGGTTGCAGCCCGTTCGATGGTCGCTGCGCGAAAACAAACAGCGCTAACGCCAGAATGTAGGCAACGATAAATGTACGGATCTTCGCCAGTTGCAATGCATTCCCCTTAGAATTTGTTTGCCAAAACGCCGCGCGGAGCACGTTAACAACATTTAAGATGCGGCCACCTGGCGCGGCGGTTCTACATCATTCTGCCCGTGATGGGCTTGTATCCTCAAGGAACCACAGTACATGCACCTTTGAAGTCAACGGATGGGAGGTTTGAACCGGCCGTAATCGGCTAGCCCATCAGGAAGGCGGCAGCAACCGCGGTGACGGTACCAAGAAAATTGACAGCGTCATTGTTCAGCAATCTCCGGCGCTCCAGGACCGCCCCCATATAGCTGTCCGCGATCATTCCGGCCACACCGGCCAGAATTGCCGGCGCGACGAATCTCCCAGGAATAACGTCGGTTAGAAAACAAACCACGCTTACTGCGGTTGCGGCCCCCAGGCCCGCCAGGCTTCCGGCCCAACTCACCCCGCCATCCGTCCCGGCCGGGACCGCCTGCCAGTTCGTAATGAGGCGAGCGTTATGAAGCGACAGTTGCCCGACTTCACTGGAAACGGTATCCGCCGCAGCTTCCGCGAGCGCGGCCGCCAAGCCTAGCAATAAGATGTCTCTGTGCAGATACCCGTAGACCGCTGCGCAGGCGCCGGCAACCGCCAGATTTGCCAGCACTTGCGACGCCCGGCGGCCGTCCTTCTTTTCCGCCGTCCCCAGCTTGAGCTTCCGGCGGTACCCTAAACGAGTCGCGAGCCAGGTGATGCTAAAGACGAAAACAACCGCCAGAAACGCCCCCGGGCCAACTCCTGCATAAATCGCAAAACAGACAACTGCGCCCGCAAATGCGCCAGAAATGGTCACTCCATGCACCAAACGCCCCAAAATTGCGAAGATCAGCGTGATCACGGCTGCGGCCCACGGGCCGGAAAACGGTCGGGAACCCGCATAAAACGCCGGAATTGAGTACATCTGGACCGCTGCAAAATGCATTCTCGATCTGCCTTGCCCTCGAACCACGTCTGTAACTACTATCTATGGGGTCGAACGTCGTCGGGCCCCACCGGCTCGTGCTTGCACTCTCGGTTACCGGTGCGACCTTTATGCATCAAAGACTTCCATGTAGTTTAAACTCACCGTTCCGGGCTTGGCTCTGGCGCGGGACGAATTCTTCGGGGTGAACTATGGCAGCCTCCGTTTGGACTGGTTATTTAACCTTTGGACTGATCTCTATGCCGGTGCGCTTGTTTTCTGGCGCGCGCAGTTCCGGCATCTCCTTCAATATGCTGCATCGCGAAGACAATCAGCGGGTAAAGCAGCAGTACGTTTGCTCGCTCGACGGTCAGGTCGTCGACCGCAACGATATCGTCAAAGGCTTTCGAGTTCCGCAAGGGTGAATATCTTGTCATCGATCCCGAAGAAATCAAGAAAATCGAGCCCAAAACCGCCAAAACGATGGAGATTCTGGAGTTCGTGAAAGCCGCGGAAGTCGATCCCGTCTACTTCGAATCGTCTTACTACATGATGCCGGAAGAGGCTGGCCGTCGCCCCTACGCTCTGTTGACCAAGGCCATGGAAGAGAGCGATTACGTCGCCATCGCGAAACTTACCATGCACAACCGCGAATACACGGTATTCCTTCGTCCCCACGAACACGGAATGATGTTACACACTATGTACTACGCAGAAGAGGTCCGCAAAGTCGAGGGTTTTGGCGCGCCCGACGTTGAACTTAAGGAGGCCGAGGTGAAAGTGGCACATCAGTTGATCGAGGCGCTGGCCACCGAATGGGAGCCGGAGAAATTTCACGACGAATTTCAGGACAATTTGAAAAACCTGATCCAGACCAAGCTTGAAGGTGGGAAAATCGTCGAAGTTGAGAAGCCGAAGAAACTTGCTCCGGTGGTCGATCTGATGTCCGCCTTGAAGGCCAGCTTGGCCGAGATGGAAGGGAAGAAGAAGCCCGCCGCTCGAGCGCCAGGTGCCGCCAAGAAGGCACGGGCCAAGAGCTAAGTCATTTATTTACAATATTGTGCAGTCAGGTGATTGAAAAAATGTACTTAGCTGGATATTTTTCGTTAAGGTGTTGATCCTGGATATTTAGGATTTAGACTTGCTACGCAAAAAGTGCGCTAAGTGGTAAATGTCCTTCTGCAATTGAGCCTGCTCGTAACTTCTTCCCGAATCGCACATCCCATTGGCACGCCGGTCTACCGGTACAATCCAATAAGACATTTTCCAGGAGGAAGTATGAATAAAATTACCAAGCTGTTGGCCATTTGTCTTTTCGCCGCATCGCTTTCCGCATTTGCCCAATCCGGCTCCATGCAGCAACCCGACAACAGCATGAAGCAAGACAGCATGTCCCATGACCAGATGAAGAACGACCAAATGAAGAGCGGCACTCCGAGCGCCGACCAGGCCAAGAAAGATTCAAAGAAAACCAAGAAGAAGACCAAGTCGAGCGATGCCATGAAGAACGACAACATGAAAAACGACAATATGAAGAGCGACGACAGCATGAAGAAGAATTAGGCGGTTCCCTCAGTTAAGCCTTCCGGGGCAGCTTAGGTGCTGCCCCGGGTGCTGCCTCGACTCGGGTTCGGATCGTTCCGCGGTCCCTGTAGTACTGGCCTTGTCTATCTTGCCATCGTTCCAAATTCCTCCGGTAGTTCCTCTTCTTCGCGCTGAACTGACTTGAACTCGAGAAGTCCGAATGTATTCGGTGCGGTTTTTGTGAACACTTTCCCATCTCGTGCATACCCGGATAATGTGCCAGCCAAGGATGTCCGGTGCTCCTTGTCGGATGGTTTTCCGAGAGCTTTCAGGATTTCAGCGGTACGATGCCTGAAAATCTTCCAACCGAAGAACCAATCAAGAAACTGATTGCCGTCCAGAGGAAGAAAGCAAGAAAGTTGCAATCTCGAGAAGGTGATCTGCCATTGTCGAATGGGGGATAAGAGGATAAGAATCCTCAAAAATGCAAGGACGGGTCCTCATCCTCCGACCTTTGAGGAAGCTGCAAAGTTCTCGGACAGGTGCAGATGTTGGAGCGGCAATAAACACCTTGGAACTGCGGTCGCCCGCGCATCGTATACAGTATTGACGACGAGGACCTCACCATGGATGCGACGACCGAAGCTCTTGATCCGCATGACGGTACGGCACAACACCCGGACGGCCAGTTCTCCGCAGGGCCTCCATCGACCCTGCGCAAGATCTTCCTCGGTGCCGACGGGCTGCGCGCGGGCTGGGGTCTGCTCATCTTTGCTGTGATAGTTGGCGGCCTCGGGTTTTGCATTAACTTCACGATCCGCAAGTTGGGAGGGCCTGATCCGCACACGATGAAGCCCGGCGATGAAATTCCCCCGCTCATCGGGATCATGAGCGAGGCAGTCTCTTTCTTGCTGGTCTGGTTTGTTACCTGGATCATGTCGAAGATCGAGGGCCGTCGCAACTCCGTTTACGGCTTGGGCGGACGCCGGCGGATGCCGCACTTCCTCGCCGGCCTGGCTTGGGGCATCGCCTGTCTTTCGCTGCTGGTCCTTACACTCTGGAAAACAGGCCTTCTGGTCTTCGATGGCCGGCTATTGTTTGGCGCCGAGATTCTCCGTTACGGAGCGATCTGGCTATTCGGCTTCTTCACGGTCGGCCTGCTCGAGGAGTACGTCACTCGCGGCTATGTACAGTACACGCTCACCCGAGGATTGGCTGCCATCTATCAGTGGGCGTTTAAGACACGGCATGGGGCTGCCTTGGGATTCTGGACTTCCGCCATCGTTTTCTCGGTGCTTTTTGGTATGGGGCACAAAGGCAATCCCGGCGAATCGCCCATTGGATTACTCTCGGCCGGTCTGGCGGGCATGGTTTTCTGTTTGAGCCTTTGGCGCACGGGATCGCTATGGTGGGCCATCGGATTTCACACCTCGTGGGATTGGGCGCAATCGTTCGTCTACGGCGTTGCGGACAGCGGCCTGATGACGCAACACCATCTGATGGCGACCCATCCAGTCGGCAGACCGATTCTGAGCGGCGGGACAACCGGACCCGAGGGCAGTGTGATGATTCTTGGAGCCTTCGTTCTGATCATGCTGATTATTTTCTTCACGCTTCCCGACGATAGCGAGAGTTACGGCCTGCCAAGCCGCGAACTAACCTAGCAGGCCGGGTCAACGCCTGCCGGCGGCAGAGCACCTTAAAGTTCAAGACAACTCAGGTTACTCGGTGTCCGCGTCGGCTTCGGTTTCTGGTTCCGATTGTGGGAGCGCTTTGAGTTGCGCCTGACTCAAATACTTTCCCAGGCAGCGGACGCAAGGCACGTAGCCCGCACGCTCGGCCTCAGCGGCGGTCATCGTCTGTTCGTGGGTCTTGTCGTGAATGAAGCGGCATCCGGGAACGTGGAAGGTCTTGCCCTCAGACGTGACCACAACGATCATCTCTGGCGGAATTCGTTTACCCGGCTGGGCGAGGAGTGAGCGCAAATACTGGCGGCTGGAGGCCGAGGTGTCGCCGATTTCGAAGACGCCCAGAAGCATGGCTGCGGCTGTCAGCGCGACCATCCATCCCCAGGCCACGCTACGACGACGCGGCATGTTTTCTTCGAGTTTGCGATGCAGGCGTGAACTGAATCCGAGTGGCACCTGCACCATGCGCTCGTCGCCGTAAATTTCGACCACGTTGCGGGTCCCATCCAGGACTGCGCGACAGCGCTGGCAACCGCGCAAGTGCTCGTCGAGCGACGCGCGGAGTTCGGGGGCGATCTCTCCGTCAAGATAGTTCGAAACTTGAAGCCAGACTTCTTCGCATCTGATTACCATGGCTTCTCCCCCTTTTCAAAAAATAAGCGACTACTCCAGGCACCGCCGAGGCCTGGCGCCAACAAGTCGCGCAGCATGAGGCGCGCCCGCAGCAAGCGCGTTTTCACCGAGGCGGCCGAAATTCTCAGGGTCTTGGCGGTGTCTTCGATGCTGAGTTGTTGCATATCGCGCAACACAAATACGTCACGATATTTTTCTCCGAGAGAAGCCAGGGCCTCCGCAAGTTTTTCGCGGACTTCTTTGCGCTCCAGGGTTTCTGAAGGGATCTCCCGCCAATCGGCGAAGTCGCGGGGGATGTAATTGCCTTCTTCATCCGGCTGGTCAACCATGGGTTGCATCACGTCGGCGTGTTCTTTTCTTCTCCGCATACGTGCCTCGTTAATCGTGATCTGGATCAGCCATGTGCTGAAGCGTGCCTCCGCCCGGAATTGCCGGATATTCTTGAAGGCCTTGAGTACCGCCTCCTGCGCGGCGTCTTCGGCATCGGCCTGGTTGCGCAGGATGGCAAAGGCGGCGGCGTAAACCCGGCGCTCGTAGGGCCGGATGAGTTCATAAAAAAGCTCGTGCTCGCCCGCGCGAATCCGGCGGATGAGCGACTGCTCGTCGGGTTGTTGCGCTGGCTGCCCCAGCGACGCTGCCTCTGCGGGCATGTACCTCACCGCAATGCGAGATTTGTCGGGCCGCTACGATCTTCTATTCTGCCGGATAGTCTGGATCTTTTTTCCAGCCGGTCAGCATGGAAACAAAATTATTCCAACCATGCAACACCACCATTACGAGATGGCCGAAGGTGAAGGCGATGATCGCCCACATAATCACAAAGTGCCATAACCGTGCCCAGTGAAATCCACCCATCAGCCATGCCAGCCAGGAAAACTGTATCGGCTTCCAGGCGGCGAATCCGGTGATGACGGAAAGCGCGCCCAGAATAATCGCCGAAGTGTACGCGTGTTTTTGCAGCGGGTTGTAGGCTTCGGTGGCGGGCGGCTTGGGACCGAACAAGAAGTAATGCCGCACCATGGGCCAGACGCCGGGAATGTCGCGCGGTACGAAGAGGACCTGGCGATAGTTCCCGCTGAAGAGCTGATATCCCAGATAGAGCAGGCCGGTGGCGATGTAAATCCACATGAAAGTCAGGTGCCATTGCAAGGCGCCGCCGAGCCATCCACCGATGGCAAAAGACCTGGGCCAGTTGATGAGGTCCTTTTGCGGAATCTTGGCGCCGAAGCTGGGAAAGGCGCGGAAGATCTGCAACCCGCTACCGATCATTACGAACAGAGCGACCGCGTTGACCCAGTGGCACAGGCGCACGATGAAGGGGTGTTCGTATACAGCGGTGGCGACTTCGCCGGTTTTAACATTTTCGATTGCGATTGAGTGGGTTGCCATGAGGTCTCCGCGGGCCCGGCTACAAACCGTAATAGTGCGGGTATCCCTGATCTTCCCAGTAGCCGGCCCGTTGCAGCAGGTTGGTGACTTTGAGATCGGTCAGGTATTTGGCCTGTTTGTAACCCACCTTGGTGGGAATGGTTAAACGCAGCGGCGCGCCATGCTCGCGGGTCAGCGGCTGATCGTACATTTCGTAGCAGAGCAGGGTCTGAGGATGCAGGGCCGTCGCCATGTCGAGCGATTCGTAATAGTCGTCGGCGCATTCGACGTAGACGAAGCGAGCCGAGGTGTCTGCGCCGATGCTCTGCAAGAAATCGGAGAGGCGCACGCCGCCGAAGCGTCCGATGACGTCCCAACCTTCCACGCACACATGGCGCGTGTTCTGCCGGACTTTGGGCAGCGCCTGGAATGCGGCGAGCTTGTAATCTCCCGGTTTCTGCACCGCGCCGCTTACCGTAAGGCTCCAGGTTTCGAAATCGACTCCGGGATCGGCCACGTCGTAGCCATTAATGGGGAACTTGTTGAAGGGCGTAAGGTCGGCATCGGAAAATGTGGTGGCGAGGTGACCGGAGCGGAACATCTTCGAGGACATCCAGTCGCTGGTGGCGAGGCCGGCCTTCAGCAGCGATTCCTGGAATTTGGGAATGGCAAACGCGCCCAACGCCAGCACCGGCGCTAGTTTGAGGAGTTCACGACGGTTCAGCTTCTTAAACTTCCGGCTGTCGATGGTGGTAGTCACGAATGCGCTCCCATCTCAAACGTGCTTCTGGCGGATATGATTCCCCGGCGGGTATGAAGTTACAACGGCGCCTTAGAATTATGGGCCAGGAAATCCCCATAGAATTGTACCTTTTTGCGCGATTGTTTTCGGGGGCGATCCGGCGCCGGTTTGGGATTCCGGGACTTTCACAGTTAGAATAGGAAATCTTCCAGGAACCTAGAACTGCATGGTGTTACGAACTGCTGTGTCGAGGAATGTAAGCCGTTTGAAACGTGCCGCCACGGTATTACTGCCGCTGATTTGCCTCAGCTGCGGAGAAACCTACCGGCCGGTCGCCAACCCGGTTACGCCCAACCCGCCGAATCCGGAATTCTCTCATGTGGCGTTGGTGATTAGTGGGAACGGCGCCAATAATCCCGGAGCGGGCACTTCAATCGATGTATCGGGAGATACGGCGGTTTCCCAGGCTACGGTGGGCTTGATGCCATCGTATGCGGCGCTGGCTGCTAGCGGCACGCGGGCGTATGTGACGAACTCTCTCGACGACACAGTTTCGGAGTTTTCGCCGTCCAGTCCCACGCCGGTGACGACGCTCAGTCTGCCAGCCGGATCGGTCCCGACATTTGCGGGAACGGGGGAGACATCAACTGTCTACGTCGTAAATTCGGGCGCGGGAAATGTCGCTGCAATCTCCATCGCTAGCAACGTGATCACGAACACAATTCCGGTGGGAGCGAACCCGGTGGCGCTGGTGGAGACGCCGTTGACATCGGTGTCGGGACCACAGAAAGTCTACGTGGCAAACCAGGGCAGCGGCACTGTCAGCGTGATTAGCTCGCTCGACAAAAGCGTTTCGACCGCAATCGGTACATGGACGTCGCCGGTGTGGGCGGCAGCGCGCTCGGACGCGAACCGCGTCTACATTCTGGATAGCGGAGCGGGGACGGTTTCCGCGATCGATACCGCGCACGACACCGAACTGCCGACGACAGCTTCGGTGGGTGCCGAGGCCAATTTTATGGCCTACGACCCGATCCGAAATCGTCTTTATGTTACCAATCCAGCCACCAACCTGCTTTCTATTATTGATGTTTCTAACGACACATTGACGACTTCGACGGTGGCCGTTGCAGCACCCATCTCGGTTGCGGTGCTGCCGGATGGCAGCCGCATCTATGTGGCCAGTGCGGCGGTGAGCGGCGGAATTGTGAACTCTTCGGTTTCGGTAGTGAATGCGGGAAATCTTTCGATTGCGACGACGATTCCCTTGGCGAGCGTGGCGCAGAGCTGCGTCAGTTCGAGATTCGAACTATCGGTTGCGGCGTCGGCGGATGGCACCAGAGTGTATGTGGGAAATTGCGATGCGGGAAACACCACGATCATCCAAACCAGTACCGACACAGTTGTCACCAACCTTCCAGCGCCCACAAGCGCAGCGCCGGCGTCGACGATCAGCGTAACTGGCACCGTGCAAAGTGGGTTGAATACGACTTACGGCTATGTATTGACTTCGGGGCCAGCGCTCCGCTTGGGGATGAATGTTGTGGTGGAAAATATGGAGAACGTTGGAGACGACGGGACGTTCCCGATTCTCGCGGTGGGCGCTGGGACATTTACTGTTGTGAACCCCAATGGGGTGACGGCCGGCGGGCAGAGCGGTACAGGAACGGCGACAACTCCGCAGAACCCAGTATTTGTGGTGGCCGGACCGTAAGATTGTTCGGGGCTTCTTGGCGTGGCAGGAACGACTCGAGAGTTGTGAATAGCGTAGGTTACGGCGTGATTTCGAAGACGACGCCTACGCTGCTGCCCCCGCCGCCGAGTTCAGTGGTGCCGTAGAGGTTTCCGTTTTTGTCGAGGATTACGCCCGCGTCAGGATACGCGCCGTCGTTTCCCGTGAAGTGGTGCAGCACGCTGTACTTCCACTTCCCGCCTGCGCTGGGCGTCAGCTTGAATGCCACGCCGCAACCGGACTCGCATTGCCCGGTTCCGCCGCCTGCCGTGCCATACAGGTTTCCGGCGGCATCGAACGTGAGCGCGCTCGACACACAACCGCTTTGGGCTTGCTTGAAATCGTGGATGATACTTTCCTTCCAGCCCGTGGCACCGTGGGTCAGCTTGAACACGACGCCGCAATCGATGCTGCCGCCCTGGACGGTCGCCCCATAAAGATTTCCCGACTTGTCCAACACGAGCCCGGCTAGCAAGCGCAGGCCATCGCCATAGTATCCCGGGAAGTTGTACAACACCTCATGTTCCCACGTTCCGTCCGGCTTGTGTTTCAATTCGTATGCCGTACCCCAGTCGCCACCCTCGCCTGTCCCGCCGTATTCGGTGGTGCCATAGAGGTTCCCCGCGCTGTCGAAGATGACGCCCGAAACGGGAGCGTCTCCGTCTGGGCACGGGTTGATGTTGGGGCAAAAGCTGTACAGGTAGCTCTGCGTCCAGCCTCCGGAGCCGGGTGTCAACTCCGTGACCGCGCCTTCGTTATACTCGCCCGGACCTATTGTGCCGTAGAGAGCGCCCGCCCCATCCAAACTCAGGCCACCATCCGAACCGTAATTGTCGATTACGCTAAACGCCCAGCCTTTAGAGGAACGCGCCATCTTGAAAACCGTACCCCCAATATTAGGGCCGTTTAAACTTGTCGTTCCGTAAAGAATGGAGTCTCCATCAAAAAGAAGTGCACCCCTGGGATCATTGCCGTCGGTATACGGATCGAAACTATGTAGCACCCTCCTCTTCCAGGCACCTTGGGCCGAGGGCGACAACTCAAAGGCCGTACCCTCGCTATTGACTCCCCCGCCCCAAGTGGTTCCGTACAGATTACCTTCCTTGTCGAGCGTCAGGGGGCTATATAATCCGCCATTGTTGTGCTTGCCAGCGTAAAAGTGGCTCAACACCTTGAATTTGGGATTGGCTGATACGCTAGCCGATAGCAGAGATACTACGGCTATCGTCAGCGCAAATCGCTTGCTTCGGAGTAGTAACTGAGAGGGATTCATGCGACACCTCATGATTGAAAGATACGACCCGGAGTAGCTAGGAGAACGCACTTCTGGTCGCCGGGAATCGGTCCACCGATTCCGCCAAACGGGGGCTGGTTCGGAACCGAAACAGCCCCCGCGTATAGTACCACACGTCACTACTCAGTCATCATTGGCATCCGGCCCATCCGGGGTCTCGCTTGGGTTGTTGGTGAAATAGTTCTGGAAGTAACTTGTGTCGTACCCGGCCGGTACCGTGATCGGCACGAAAGCTGCTGGTTGTGTGTTCGGAAAGAAATCCGCAAGCGGGATGACGCCCTTCGCTAGTTCCGGTGCGAACGCATCGGCAAACTGATACTGCGGCGGACCAATGCTCCCAATCGTCAGCCCAAAATTGTTCTCGATAAAAGCCAAAATGCTGCCAAAATCGTGCGTGAACTGAGGCGGGGGCGGATAGGACGGAGGCCCGGAAATCGCACCCGAGACGTAACCCGCCGGAGTATAGGCCGAAACCACCAACATGGGCACGCGGAAACCATACACGTAGTGGCAGCCCCACTGGTTGCAGTTTGTCTGATCCAGGTTTGAGAAGGAAGGAACGTGGTCAAACCAGCCTCCCCAGTCGTCCCACGCAATGAAAACAGCGGTATTCTTCCAATATCCCGCCCCGCCGTCACAGTTGGTGCTGGCACCCAGGGCGTTGATGATATTAGCCACATAGGCCGGCCCAGAGCCGTTGGTTTCCCCGCCATGGTCAGACCATTTGGCATCCGGGATCGCCCAGTTCACGGCTGCCAGGTTACAGCCGTTGATGTCGTCGACGACAGGATAGGGGTGTGCCGTGGTTTCATACCTCATATTGCCGTAGTACTGCCCGCCTGGCAGCAGCCCGAGGCACTCGTAATTGGCGCCGTTATACCCCGCTTGGCAAAGATGATTGATCGCGATGGGCGCCACCCACAGCCCATTGTCAATGTTCTCGGTTCCGGCGTCGAATTTAGGCGTGTAGTACTTCCAGCTAATGCCGTGGTAATTGAGCAGGTCAGCCAGGCTGCCGTAGTTATACGGCGATGGGGCCCTTTCATAACATGTCCTTAAACAATACGGGGTGCCCTCACGGGTCGAGCAGTAGTTCGAACTCTTTTCGATCCCGGTCGGATCGATCGTCCGGGCGAATTCGTTTGGTTCAGTGACGAGGGTCGTACACCCGGTGTTCTGGCCCGGATAGTCGATCCCCTCTGGGTTGTCGGCTACGAACCATGTCCACTGCCCGCTCGGGTCATTGTAAGGCACGGGCGCGGAGGTACCGGCGAAAATGAATTGGTGCGCGGGAAAGCTCGGCCCCTGGTTTGTCTGAAACATGTAATTTGCGAAGCCATATTTCTTGGCGATGTCGACGTACGGCGCCACCTCAGACGCCGGAACGTAGGCGAAGCAGTTCTGCCAATTGGTATTCTGGCCGCATGTTTGGTCCATGTGGCAAACTCCAGTTATTGGATCGGCATCGCACTGGGTAGTCCAATCGCTATGGGCATGACCCGGGTCAACACTCTTGTCGCCCAGCGAAATGGACTGGAGCCATTGGTTGACACCATAGTGTTGACCGCAGTTTTCAATATCCACTCCCTGCTCGAATGGATCGTTTCCACCACATTTGGTCGTTGACGTTGGAGCACTCCCAAACAGATTGTCAGGCGTGCGGTTTTCCTGAAACACGATGATGATGTGGTCGAAGTGAGGCAGTTGGCTCTGAGCGACTGCGAACGTCGCCGTCAGCGTAAATACCAGTAACAGAATACTTCCTGGGCGTTTCATACGGAACCTCCTTTGAGGTTGTCGGTGCCCCGAGCGGGGAGTTGGTTGGCCTACTGTTTGTTTAAGAGAGGGCGAGCGTGGGGTTCCAATTACGCGCGAGAGTGATCGCGCTTTTGAGGAAAACGCATTTGAAAGTTCGTTTTGTTACGAAATCCGGACAAGCTTCGGCGGGCGTGGCTCGGGGGATGCTGCGGGGCCGGACGCCGGCACTCAACGCTCGGTTGTCCTACCGCTCAGATGGGTAAAGCGGGCGAGCAAGATCTGGGCCGATCATTACTAATTGTTCATTGGCCAACCGCCGTGGTACGTTTCTGAGCGTGAGAGAGATTATGGCGCAGGGCGATGTTCATGTAGACGTCGCCACTGGAGGTCTCGAAGCAAATCACCAGAGCTTCGGTATCCTCGCTGCATTTTGGTCCGTGCTCCGAGGTGTGCAAGGCGGGGGGGTGCACGTGAAAGTGGAATCCCTGATCGTTCAGTGAAGTGACCGCGTTGCCAACGACCTGATTGGCCAGTTCACAGACAGTTTCGCCGACCAGTTCTTCGGAAGCGGCCAGGTCCTCGCCCGAGAAGTGCCGGGCGACCCGTACTGCGGTGCCGGGATCGAGATCGATGACCATGCGGCCTTCGATGTCTCCGGTTACTACCACGAGCGCAGCTACGCCCTTGCGGCGATACGCTTCCTCTTCCATGGTGAGGTTGGCGATCGACGTGGGGCTCTTGAGTCCCTGCGCCAGTACGGCATCCGCCGCATTGATGAACGGTTGGATCAACTCCATCTTCATTCCAGGCTCCCGGCTTAGACTCCGGCGGTGGCGGTATTGGCCACGGCGCCATCTTCGCCCATCACGTACTTAATGACTTCGTAGAGCACTTCCGGCTTGACGGGTTTCTGGACGAAATGGCGCGCGCCACGCTGCAACGCTGCCACAATGTTTTCCTGATACCCGACCGAAGAGACCATAACGATGCGCGCTTCGGGATGCTGCTGCACGATTTTTTCGGCGGCCTCGATGCCTTCCATCTGCGGCATGGTGATGTCCATCAGGACGATGTCCGGTTTAATGCGTTCATATTCCGTGATGGCGGTCATGCCATCGCCCGCTTCGCCGGCAAGCTGGCCACCGAATGTTTCGATCATTCGGGCCAGGTTCTTGCGTGCGAAGACGGAATCATCGACAACCAGGTAACGGACTGGCTGCCCGTCTTTGCTGCGTCGGACTGGTGCGAACTGCTCCATAACTACCTCCCGCTGTTTTTGTTCTTTGCCGCCAGCAATAGCTGCCTGGCGGAGCAAATCTAAATTCGTCCGGCTCCGGTGGCCTTCTTGCCTTCGCCGGCATCGGCGGGGCGCCGTTCCTGGGCGCACTGCGCCATAATTGTGTTGGAGAGCGCCTCGAGTGCGACCACGCGGACCGCAAAGCCGTGTTCAATGGCGGCCTTGGGCATGCCGTAGACCACGCAAGATTCTTCACTCTGCGCGATGGTCATTCCGCCGACAGCTTTGATCTCTCCCAGGCCGCGGGCGCCGTCTTCACCCATGCCGGTCATCAGCACTCCCACGGCCTGGTCGCGAAACTCTTCAGCCACACTTTTGAACAGAACATCCACCGACGGACGGTGTCCGTTGACGCGAGGATCGTCCGTCAAAACGGCGACCTCACCCAAAGGCAGTCTTTTCACCTTCATGTGGCGACTGCCGGGACAAATCAATGCCCGGCCGGCGAGAAGAAGATCGCCCGACTGAGCTTCTTTTACCGAGATGGCGCAAATTTCATCCAGCCGGCGGGAAAACATTTCGGTGAAGCCTTCCGGCATGTGCTGAACGATCAGAATCGTGCCCGGAAAATCTTTCGGCAACTGGGGTAGGGCATATTGCAACGCTTGCGGCCCGCCCGTCGATACGCCGATGGCGACTACGCGGCTGGGCGCCCGCCGCTTGTCCGGAGATTCTTTCGTTTGCCGGACGGGAAGCGATCCCGCCACTGGAAGACTGAATCCCCGGCTGTGGGCCGCGGCCTTGATCTTGGAGATGAGTTCGGCGGCAATTTCCGGCATACGCGCGGAAACATCCGCCGGCTTGGCCACAAAGTCGAAGGCCCCCATGGACAGGGCTTTCAGAGTGACTGACGCTCCCTCAGTACTGTGCGAGCTGACCACAATCACCGGTACGCGGTGACGCCGCATGATCTCCTTCAACATGTCGAGTCCGCCCATGCCGGGCATTTCGAGATCGAGGGTCACGACTTGCGGCTTTAGATCTTCGATTTTCTTCAAGCCGAAATTGCCGTCCATCGCAGTGCCGACGACCTGGATTGAGCTGTCGCTGGCCAGAATCTGCGGAATCAACTTGCGCATGAGCGCGGAATCGTCGACTACGAGAACACGTACGGGGGAGTTCATTGGCGCACCTCATTGGTACTCGATTCCTGCGTTTTTTCGGACTGTGAGAGCAGTAATCCGAATCCCGGTCGATGGCTGGCATCGGGACCCAAGCGGGTGAAGCGTTCCACGATCGCGGCCAGATTGACGATCAGGACTACTCTGCCATCTCCCAAGATTGAAGCGCCGCTGACCAGGTCGGTCTCGACCGTCTGATCGTTAAGCGGTTTGATTACGAGTTCTTCTTCGCCATTGAGGGAATCGACCAGCAATCCGAATTTGCGCTCGCCCACGGCAATCACCAGAATAAAGATTCTGGCGTCACGGTCTCCGGGGCGCGCACGGTTGCTGCGTCCCAGGCGGACCACCGGTAAAACGTAGTTGCGAAGTTGGAGGACTTCGCGGTGGTCCACCTGGTGCAGGTCGGACTCGCGGGCCCGCGCAATTTCAGCCACTGCGTTCAGGGGAAGCGCGTAAGTGCGATCTTCCACGCGGAACAGCAGTGCTTTGATGATGGCCAGAGTGAGCGGCATGCGCAGCTGAAAGCGCGTGCCTTTGCCGAGTTGAGTCTCTACTTCGACTGTGCCTTTCAAACGGTGAAGAACGCTTTGCACGACGTCGAGACCTACGCCGCGGCCGGCGATCTCGGTGATCTCGTCGGCAGTACTGAATCCGGGGCGGAAGATCAGATCGAGCACGTCGTTGTCGTTCAGCCGCGTCGCTGAGTCGGAGCTCAACAGTCCGCGTTCTACGGCGCGCGATTTTACTTTCTGCGTGTCGATGCCGCCGCCATCGTCGCCGATCTGAATGATGACCTGGTTCGCCTGATGGAAGGCATCGAGGTGAATGGTCCCTTTGGCCGGCTTGCCGTGGCGAATCCGATCTTCCGGAGACTCAATGCCATGGCCGACCGCGTTCCGCACCAGATGGGTGATAGGTTCAGCGATGGCATCGAGCAGGCTCTTATCGAGATCGGTGTCCTGTCCGTGCAGGGCGATTTCAACCTCCTTGCCGCACTGCTTGGCGACGTCGCGCACCATCCTCGGGAAGCGCCGGAAAAGCTGCTCGACGGGCACCATGCGGACCTTCATGACGGCGCGCTGCAGATCGTTCAATACTCGCGCCTGAAATGACATGGCATCGGCAAAGCGCGCGCGCATGGGATCTTTTGGCGATTGCGCTGCAAACTCATTGAGCGCCTGCTGAAGCATGGACTTGCCAATAATCAGTTCTCCCACCAGATTGAGCACGTTGTCGATCCGTTCGGCATCGACGCGCAGAGTAGTCTCCGGGGTATGGCTGTTTTTCGCGTTCTCATCTTCGGCTGGAGGCGCGGGCTGCGGGGCCTCAGGCACAGCCGAAGGCAGGTTCTGGGTGCGATTGGCCTGGTCGGCGGACTTGGCGGGCGCGAGGTCCTTCGATTTTTCCGGTTGGCTTGACGGCTTGGCCAACGTTTCCACGGTTACCTGAGAGATGACGGTTGGAATCCGGCATTTCTGTGTGATTTGCTCGCCGGTTCGATCGCTGGCGAGCAATGCCTGGAGTTCTTTTACACTTGCAGTCGATCCGGGTTCAGGGCGGCTGGCAAGAAGTTCCCCCGACTCGGCGAGCGCATTGACCACCAATTGACGGGCGGCAATCGGCATGGCACAGGCGGGATCGACCTGGGCGCGAATGTGATACACAAACTTGCCCCTCGCCGAAGCCTCGTGGATGGAAAGCTTTTCGTATTCCGTCCAACAATTGTCCGCCACCGTCGCGGTCGCGGCCGGCTTCTTCTTGCGGGTCTTGGCTGCTTTGGGCGCGAGGGCAAGCTCGGCAACCAGTTTCTTCAGAGGGGCCGACGAAGGTAGTTTGGAATTCTTCGAGTACGAGTCCAGCATCGCCGCAAATAGATCGGCCGCGGTGAATGCAATGTCGGCCAAGGGGATGTGCGCTTTTACCGCGTCGAGGGCGAGAGCGTCTTCCAGTTCGTGCGCCAGTTCGCTGAGTTCGCGAAAGCCTACGGCGGCAGCATCTCCT
Organism: Terriglobales bacterium; assembly: GCA_963700175.1. Classification (GTDB taxonomy): domain Bacteria; phylum Acidobacteriota; class Terriglobia; order Terriglobales; family Acidobacteriaceae; genus DASVWZ01. The sequence continues at coordinate 618,878 of CAVOWN010000013.1, read as the reverse complement.
TTTAAAGTGTGAACATGACGGCGAATGCTGCGGATGACTTCTTCGTCGCCGGGATGCTTCTCGAGTTGCAACGCCTCATCGTTAAGGCTTTGCAGAATTTCGCGCGCGCTTTCGAAGAACAGCTGCCGCAATTCCGCGCCGCGTTCGTCCTGGAACTGGCTCACAGCGCCACCTCGATCTGTTGGTACGCAGTCCCGGTTTCACGATAGATCATGTTGAACTTCTCGGTGAGGCCGAGCAGGCTCTCGGCATGGCCTACCAGCAGGTATCCGCCGCCGTTCAGGCAGCGGAAGAATTTCTCGATCAACCGCCGCTGTTCGGCTTCGTCGAAATACATCATGACGTTGCGGCAGAAAATGACGTCGTTGCGTTGCGGGAGATATTCGGTCTTCAGATTGTGAAAATCGAAGTGGACCATTTCGCGCAGAGTTTTCTTTACCGAATAACGCTCTCCGACCTTGTCAAAGTGACGAAGACGGTAGCTGTAGTCGACCGAGGACATGTGTTGCTCGGAGTAGAGTCCTTCCTGGGCGGCGCGCAGCGCGGAATAACTGATGTCGCTGGCCAGGATCTCCACTTTCCACGGTGGAGGAACCAGAGGCTTGGGAAAGGTCGAATCGTAACCTGAGGGATTGCGCAGCACATGATACGAGAGTGCGTCGGCCACCAGCATGGCCATGGTGTAAGGTTCTTGTCCGGTGGAGCAGCCGGCGCTCCACATGCGCAGGGAGTAATCGCGCTGTTCTTGTTTGCGCGCCAGCAGGTCGTTCAAGATGTGCCGGTGAAACAGATCGAGTTGGGCCTTGTTGCGGAAGAAACTGGTCTCGTTCACGGTAAGGTGTTCCAGCAGTTTGGCCAGTTCGTCTTTGCCTTCTTTGCTGATCAGCAGGCGGTAGTAGGCGTAGAAGGAGTCCATGCGGCACTCTTTAAGGCGGCGGTGCAGGCGGTCCTGGAGAAAGTGGGCGCGGCGCGAATCGAAATACATGCCACATTCCTGGTAGACCAGGGTCTGCAACAGCTTGAGTTCTGAATCGCTCAGTTGTGCCTGTGTGCCTGTGCCGGCTGCGCTCATGGTTTAGTCGACTCTCTGCTCTTTACTTCGCGGCTGCGATGCTGCGCGCTTCCCCTGCCGATTTCACGGTTTTCTTGGATTCACCGTCGGTGTTCTCGCGGCGGACCAAGCTGTATTCCAGCAATTTCGCCATATCGAGCATTACGATCAGACGGCCCTGGTATTTCCCCAGCCCGGTAACACAATTCAAGCCGCCGGAAAGAGACTCGGTCGGCGACGGCTCCACATCGGCGGCTGGAATCTTGAGGACTTCCGATGCGGAATCGACGATCAATCCCGACAACTTGCCTTTATGTTCCACCACCAGGATGCGGTTGCTGCGCGTCGGTTCGATGGCGGGCTCTCCCAGGCGCTTGCGCAGGTCGAGGACGGAAACGATTTTGCCGCGCAGGTTAATGACCCCTTCCATGTAGTCGGGAGCGTCGGGCACAGCGGTCACCTCCGGCACCCGCACGATCTCATGCAGAGAAGTGATGGGGACGCCGTAGGTCTCGCGTCCTACTTTGAATCCGACAATGTGCCATTCATGATTCAGCATGTGAGTCTCGGTCATGCCCTGGCCGCTGAAGCCCTCGCGCCAGTCCGAACAGGGCTACGATCGTCTCGGCGGAAAGCGACGCGCTCAATTTGCTCCAGCGCGAAACGGTCCATGGAATCGAGCAGGTCGCGCGACATTTTCGACATTTGTTCCGCTGAGGCCGCCAATTCGGTTGAGCCTGAAGTGGTTTGCTGCACCAGTTCGCGCATCTGCTCCATCGCCTTCACCACGGCATGCGCGCCGGAAGCCTGTTCTTCGACCGCGGAGTTGATCTCGTGGGTGATTTCATTCAAGCGGGTGGTGGCGCGCGCGATCTGCGAAGATCCGTGCGATTGTTCGTTGGTGGCGGCGCCGATTTCCTGGGCGAACTTGTAAACTTCGGTGACAACGTTTGAAATCTTGCGCAGTGCCGTGCTCAATTCCTGGCCCAGACCGAGGCCTTCATTCACAATGCCGGTGCTACGGTCCATGTTCTCCACCGCTTTGCGGGCTTCTTTCTGGATGCTTTGGATCAGGTCCGAAATTTCTTTGGTGGATTGCGCGGACTTCTCGGCGAGTTTGCGGACTTCGTCGGCGACCACGGCAAATCCCAGTCCGTGTTCCCCGGCGCGGGCGGCTTCAATCGCGGCGTTGAGAGCCAGCAGGTTGGTCTGCTCCGCCAGGTCGTCGATCACCTCAATGATCTTGCCGATGTCGTCGGCGCGCTGGCCCAGCACATCGATGATTTCTCCCGAAGACTGGATGGTGACATTGATCTTGTTAAGGCCTTCCGTGGCTTTTTCCATGGTGGTGATGCCGCTGTGGACCTCTTCGCGCGAGCGGTTGGAAATATCGAGAAGCACTTTGGCCGTATCGGCGACGCGCTGAATGGAAGCCACCATCTGGTCGATGGAGGCGGAAGTTTCGCTGACGCTCGAAGCCTGCACTTGCGTGCTCTTTACCATGTTCTGCACGTTGACGCTGATCTCGTGCATGGTGCTGGTGACTTCGTCGATGGCGGAGGAGGTCTGCAAACTGATTTTGGCCGATTCGTCGGAGGCGCCGGCCACCTGGTTGGAGGCGCTGGCGACTTGCGAGGCGGCGTCGCGGACACTGCGGACAAGGGTGCGGAGTCCTTCGATCATGCGGGCGAAAGCGTTGCCCAAGGTGTCATTCTTCGAGCGAGGTTCAACTTGCACCGTCAGGTTGCCGCCGGCAATCGCCTCAGACACCGCCGCCATTTCTTTCAGATAGGTGACCATTCCGGCGAAGGTGCGGGCCAGTTCTCCAATTTCGTCTTTGCGGGTCAAATCGATTTCATGGTCCAGATCGCCGGCCGTGCCAATCTGTTTGGCAACCTTCATCAGGTCTTCGAGCGGGCCGGTGATGGAGCGGGCGGTGGAGAATGCGATGGCAATACCCAATCCCAGGGCCGCAAGGGTGCTGAACAGGGCCACCAGGATGGTGGCGGTGGCCGCTGTTTCGTCCGATTTTCGGCGTTCCTCCAGGATCTTCTTGTTTTCCAGGTCCGCCATCTGTAGAAACTCGGTCGAGTTCTTTACCCAGGACGAGGCGTCTTTTTGCAAGTAGAAGATCTGGAGTTCCGCGACGGTCGCATTGCCGGCGTCCACATCTTTGCGCTTGTCGATCAGGGGAGTGGAAAATTCGTTCATCCAGGCGTTTTCATTCTTTTCGAGTTTTTCCAATGCGGCTTTTTGTTGCTCGGAGTTGGCCTTGCCTTCGCCGGTGGCCAGGCTCTCGGTCAAGGTCTTAAATCCGTCATTCAGCCGGTCGACCTCGCGGGTGTCGCCGCTGAGCAGGTAGTTGCTGAGGAAGAGACGGTCCTGCATCATCTGGAATGTAATCTTGTCGGTGGTCTCGGCCATTTCGAGTGCCTGCGAGGCCGCGGCCTTGGCACTGTGTTCGCGCTGTACGGCGACCAGATTGACGAGGAAAAGAACCACCACCATCGCCAGGACGGCTCCGAAGTTCATGTAAAGCTTTTTTCGTAAAGTCATAATGCTGCCATTGCCTCCGCTCAACTGCCGTCCCGTGCCCCGAGTCTCCGCCGGAATCTTTCACCGTGGAGCATGCTAACTACTGGGGTTGAAACTTGAATTCCACCGTACCGGTGCTATCCTCGCTGGCCGTTTCAAACTTCCATTTCTTCAGGGCATCCATTGCGGCGTTCGCCAGCACCGGATTTCCGCCCACTACTTTCGAATCCTTGACGCTGCCATTGGGGGAGACCACCACGAGCACCTTGACCGTTCCCGCGATATTCATCCGGCGTGCAAGATCGGGATAAGCAGGGGGAACCTTCGTTTTGACCTTGCGAGTCAGTTCGGCCTGTGCGTACGCGGGGGGAGTTTGGAGAAACACCGCCGCCATGGCCGTCGCTGCCAGCGCGATCATGACCGTCTCAGACCACCTCTTAATTAGCCTGAACACAATTCCTCCTCGGACACTTCTTCCCGACCTTCACAATTGCAATGCCGATGCCATGTGCGAAGATAGAAAGTTTAGCCGAAGGAATTACGTGTAAACATATGAAACTAAATGACTTGATGTTTACCTTGAAGATGATGGGGGGCTAGCCAAGTTCCCATTTGGAGTCTCACGGCACGGGCTGGTTCTCAGAATGAAACACTTTTCCCGATTTGGAGCGGATTTCACACTTGGGCACTTCCGATCCTTATTCACTTGACTCAAAATGAGATCGCAGGCTATTTTCCAATGTAATCAATTACTTGTAATTTTTTGCGCACTAGCACGTGACGCTTTCCAAACTATGTCTGCCGGACAGATCTCGGTCATCGAAAACTCCTCGCGCAGGTCGGACGACGCATTTCAAAAGCTGGTGCTTCGTTTTTCGGAAGCGGCGGCCACAGAAACCTCGCTGGAGCGTTTGCTGGAGCGCTTTTGCCGAGGCACCCGCGAGCTCTTCGGCACCGATGGTGTGTATTTTTGGCGAACGATCTCCGAGGATGAGTTGGTGGGCGAGGTAGCGGACGGATGGAAGGCGTCGGAGTTTGTTGGGCAACGCATCGCAGTACGCGGCGATTCGATTCTGGCGCAGGCAATTCGGCAGCGTAAAACGATTTATGTGAATCGACCGGAGACCGCGATTTTTTCCTGGGCGCTTGAGATGGGTAGAGGCTCGGTGATGGCTGCCCCTCTGGTGGTCTCCAAATCGGTCATCGGTGCGCTGGTTTTTCTGTGTAATTCGGATGTGGACTTCTTCACCGAGGACTTAGCGGCGAAAGCCACCGTTCTGACGGGCCAATTGGGAGGGCTGATCGAGGCTAACCGATTGAATCAGTTATCTCACGAGGAGCACAGCCGCACCGCAGTTCTAGTTGAAATTGCGGAAGCGGTGCAAGCGCTTCCGGATGCGGAGGCGGTAGCGCTGGGGATCGCCGAGCGAATTCGAATCCATTTGCAAACTCCATTGGTGACGGTTTTGCAGCACCGGGGACAGGATACTTCGGTCCTTGCCATATCCGCTAATACCCCGGAACTTGAGGAATCGATCCGGTCGGGTTATCAAACCAATGGGTTACGGTTCGCAGCCGACCTTGCTGCCAGAGCCGCCGCAGCGGGAGAGCCGATCACGGTTGCGACCAATCCGGAGACCCTGGCTTTGGGGGAACTGGTGCCGGCAGGCATATTGCTGGCGGCCCCGCTGCGATCATCGCACGCCGATGGTACGGTCCTCATCTATCCCCGGCCGGCGGGTGCGTTCACCAGCCAGGAGAAGTCGCTGGTCTCGGCGGTCGTGGCGTTCGCTTCGGTAGCCATCAGCAATCTCGAATTGTATGGCACGGCTCGGGCCCAGGCGCATGACTTACACCAGTTGCTGGAGATCCTTTCTCAACTAAGCTCAGTGGGAAAACTGGAAGAGTTTCTGCGGCAATTTGTGGTGCGGGCCGCGGGTTTTCTGGGATTTCGACGGGCCGTGGTTGGTCTGTTGGAAGAAGGGACCTTTCGCATCCATTGGAAGTGCGTCGACGGGCTCAGCGGGTTGGAAGATGTCGTATTGCCGGAGGGACCCATCACTCGTGCGTTGATGAATCGAGAGACTTTTTACAGCGACGATGCTGCGCAATTGCCGGGAGTCGATCTTGAGTTCTTGCAGCGCTTCGATGTTCACCAACTGCTGGTGGTTCCGCTGCAGGGACCGGACTCAGGCGTACTGGGCATGCTGGGGGGGCTGGATCGAGTAGACGGTAAACCGATCTCACCGGAGCACCTTCGGTCCGCGCAAGCCTTGGCCGCGCAGGTATCGATTGCGTTGGAAGCGACCAGGAACCTGCATCTCTCCCGGCAGCACGCGCAGCGGGCCGAATCGCTGATGCGCCTGGCGGTCGATCTCAATTCGAAACTTCAGCTTCCTGAGTTCGGCAAAAGTTTTGCAGCGCGCTGCTTAGAGTTAACCGAAGCGAAATCGGCCGCCCTTTTGGTCAATCAGGATGGAAAGCTGGAAGTCATCGGCCTTCGCGGAGTGCCAGTGCCGGCTGCGGACAAAGAGTCGCTGCGCCACAACCTGGGAGAAGCCGTCTTAGAGATTCTGGCCAATCACACGGAGCCGATGGTTTCCGGGAACGCAATTGAACTATTGGGGACGGGACTGGCGCGGACACTGGAGTGGGGCGATGTCAGCCTGGTTCGGCTGAAAAACGGCAACGGAGAGTTGATCGGAGCATTCTGTCTGGCAAATCGGGAGCGCAAGGGTGGCGCGGAAGACGAGCAACTGGTGCGCGCGATTACCGCCTTCGCTGCTACGGCCTTGGAAAACTCATGCCGCTTTACCCGCATGGACCAGGCCAATCGGCACTGGATGGAGATTTTCGATGCGATCACCGATTTCATTGTGGCGCACGACAGCGGGGACAATGTGTTACGGGTCAACCGCCCGTTGGCGGATTTTATTGGGGCGCAGCCGCAAGAGTTAATCGGGGTACATATGGGCGCGATACTGGTGTCGGGAGAAGAAGCGCCGCAGGATGGCTGTCCCTTTTGCCGGCCGGTGGTCGAGGACGATACCGGCGAGCGCATTCATTTGGTGCTCGACCGAATTTATCTGGTGTCCACTTCCCGCGTGCGAGGCGCGGCAGGAAACGACGGCCTGCAAACCGTCCACGTCTTGAGGGACATCACCGACCGGCGCGAAGCCGAGCGCCGGTATCGCGAGCTTTTCGACAACATACAGGAAGGGGTTTTCTTCTCCACTCCGGATGGAAGGTTCATTGAAGTGAACGACGCGCTGGTCCGTATGCTGGGATATGCGGGGCGGGAAATACTCTTGCAGGCCGACATTCGGACACAGGTGTGCGTCTCACCGAACCATTACGATGAGATGGCCGGGCAGATGGAGCGAAACGGGGCGGTCCGGAACCACGAGCAAACCTTATTGCGGCAAGACGGATCGCTGATTCACGTGCTGGTGAATGCCTTCGCGGTTCGCGACGCGCATCAGCGAGTCACTCAATATCGTGGGGTGATGCTCGACATCAGCGGGTTGAAGTCGTTCCAATCCGAACTGCAACGGGAACGTGATTTTTCGGGAAAAATCCTTAACAATACCCAAAGCTTGATTCTGGTGGCGGATACGGCGGGTTTGATCAGCTACGCCAACCGCCGCTGGTATGATATGGGTTTCGAGCAGCCCCAACTGCTGGGACAGCCACTGGAGGACCTGGTGGCCCCGGCACGGCGCAAGGCCTTAAACGATGGATTCGCCCAAGTGCTGGCCGGCCAGCAGGTCGATAATCTCGATCTGCAATTGGTGCGGGGCGAGGGTCGAGTGGGACGCTTCTCGGTCAATCTGAGCCCCATGCGCGACGAGCAGGGAAGCGTCGCCAGCATCGTTGTGGTAATGAGCGACGTCACCGATGCCGCCACCTTGCAAGCCAAGCTCATGCATGCCGAGAAGATGGCGGCCGTGGGACAACTGGTTTCCGGCGTGGCCCATGAGGTCAATAATCCTTTGACCGCGATTCTTGGCTTTTCGGATCTACTGATGGAAAACCCCGAGGTGCCGGAAAGCGCCCGCAAGGACCTGCGGGTGATCCTGCAAGAGGCGCAGCGGACCAAGCAGATCGTGCAGAATCTGCTGAGTTTTGCGCGGCAGATGCCTCCGCAGCGCAAGCCGGTGCAGTTGAATTTGATTGTGCGTCGTACCCTGCAATTGCGGGCCTATGACTTCCATAGCCGCGGCGTTGAAATCGTCGAACAACTGGATGAGAATCTGCCCCAGGTCATTGGAGACTCGCACCAGTTGCAGCAGGTTTTTCTGAATATCGTCAATAACGCCTACGATGCGGTGCGCGATTCCGGGCGGGCGGCGAAGATCGTGGTTAGCTCCGCTAAAGTCGGCAATTCGGTGGAGATCGTGTTCCGCGACAATGGCCACGGCATTTCATTTCCCGAGCGCATTTTCGACCCCTTTTTCACCACCAAAGAAATCGGAAAAGGGACTGGCTTGGGGTTGAGCATCTGTTACGGCATTGTGCGCGAGCACGGCGGGGACATCTCCTGCTACAACAATCGCGGAGAAGATGGTGCGACGTTTGCAGTGCGTTTGCCCATCATGCCGGAAGAGGCCACGGCGGGCGCTGCGGGTGGAGGTCCCCCATGACGACGGCGGCGCCAAAACAGTCACAATTGCCGATTCTGTTGATTGAAGACGAGCCGGCAGTGATGGCATATGTGCGCGCGGCGTTGGAACGTGCGGGTTACAGCGTGCTTTCGACGGAATCCGGCGCTGAGGGCTTGAAATTGCTGGAAACGGGGAAATTTCTGGGCGTGGTTTCCGACATGCGCACGCCGGGGGGCGTGGACGGGGCCGACGTTCATACCTGGCTGACGCAACACCGTCCGGAACTGGCGGGGCGGATTGTGTTCATCACCGGTGACGTCGCCAATGACGATACGGTGGCGACTTTGCGTAAGACCGGTGCGCCGTGCGTGGAGAAGCCGTTTCGGGTGCAGCAGTTTATCTCAGTGGTCGAACAAACCATGGGGAAAGCCGGTGAGTGAAGATCTACGAATTCGCCTGCTGATCGTCGACGACGAGCAGAGCATCCGTAAGCTCTGCATGACGGTGGGGGAAGCCCTGGGTTTTATCTGCATGGAAGCCAATAGCGGCGAAAGCGCGCTGGCCTTGCTCGAAGATTCACCGGCGCAGATGGTGCTGACCGATATGGTCATGCCGAACATGTCGGGCATCGAATTCCTGGAAAAAGTGAAGCGGATGTTTCCCCGCACTGAAGTTGCGGTGATGACCGGCCATGGATCGGTGGAAACCGCGGTCCAAGCCATGAAGTTGGGGGCCTACGACTATATCAGCAAGCCTTTTTCTCCCCTTGAGGAGTTGCGTCTGTTCCTGCGGCGCATGGCGGAGAAGATTCGCCTGGTGGACGAGAACCAGTTCCTGCGCGAGCGCATGCATAACGATAGCGATCTGCACGGCATTGTCGGCTCGTCGGCCAAGATCCAGGATGTGTTGCGCATGATCTCGCGGCTGAAAGACACGCGCACGCCGGTGCTGATCACCGGCGAAAGTGGGACTGGCAAAGAGTTGGTGGCACGGGCGATTCATTTCCGCGGGGCATTTGCGACCCGCCCATTTGTCGCCGTCGACTGTGGGTCGCTGGTGCCAACGCTGATTGAAAGTGAACTCTTTGGATACGAAAAAGGCGCTTTTACTGGAGCGCTCCGTTCCAAAGCGGGACTGTTCCAGTCGGCGAGCGGAGGTACGATTTTCCTCGATGAAATCGGCGAACTGCCGCTGGAGATGCAAGCCAAGTTGTTGCGCGTGCTTCAGGAAAAAGAAGTCAGGCCAGTCGGGAGCAACCAGAAGATTAAGGTGGATGTGCGTGTGATTGCCGCGACCAACCGCGACCTTGAGGCCGAATATCGCACCGGAATGTTTCGCAAGGACCTTTACTTCCGGTTGAATGTGGTGACCGTGCATTTGCCGGCGTTGCGTGAGCGCCGGTCGGACATTCCCATGCTGGCGCATTGGTTCTTGGATCGCTATGCCCCGGGGCTGCCGTTTCAGGTGACGAATGCGGCGATGAAATCGCTGTTGCAGTATGACTGGCCGGGCAATATCCGCGAGCTGGAGAACTGCGTCGAGCGGGCGGTCGCGTTGGGCGACAGCAAGAAAATTGATGTGGGCGACCTTCCGCCTGCGATTGCGTCCTCTTCGCCGTCGATGGAGGGAGTTTCCGGGACGACAAGTGGGCCAATCTCCACGACCGACCTCGAAGACATTGAGCGCGCGACCATCCAGCGAGTTTTTGAGCAAGTGAAAGGCGATAAGGCGCTGGCGGGCAAGATGTTGGGCATCAGCCGCGCCACGCTCTATCGCAAGCTCAAGCGCTATAACATCGGGGGGCAGGAAGGGCTGGGATTGCCGAGCCAGTCTCTTCAGTGATGGTTTATTCGACGTTCTGAATCTGAGACTTGTTTTATTTTGAGACAAAACACCCGGAACAGGACGGCGAGCGGAGGGCGTGCGCAAAGTAAGTCATTTGTCTGCAATATCTTGTCGATTGCAGATTTCCAATCCACTTTGGCCTTTCCCGTGCATATTCCTTAGCGATGCGGTCAGGGTACCCGAGTCGTGCTAACCGGCAGACCCGGGATCCTGGACCGTGTTGACCCTGGGAATCGAGGCGTTGTGTCGAAGGCGGCGACAGCTTTAGCGAGTGCGATTCGCGAGAGCTCAACAGCGAAATTGGCCAAGTTTTTCCCGGAAGCGACGCCGGTGCGCATCGCAGTTCGCTTGACCTGCGTTTCCAACGCAACCACTCCATTCTGCGAAAGCACGGTGATTGAGTATGGCACTCCGAACGAAGTGCTATTTGCCTCGACTTTGCCTTTGGAATTTGCCGACAAGTTGCGTTTACGGAACTCCGACGGCTCACTCGATGCCGAAGCTTGCGTAGTCGCCTTGCAATACAACGGCGGGCGTACGGCAGTGGCGGCGCGCTTTACCCGTGAAGTTTCCAACTGGATTGTGAAACCATGACTCCATCGACTGGATTGGCCGAACTGGTTGCCGAATGGCGCGACGCTCGGATGCTTTACCCTTTGTACGCTGCCATGGGACGCGAGTTTGTAATCGAGATGCCGTCCTGCGCCGACCTGGAAGCCGGCATTGATACCCCACCGCAGGAATCCATTGAGATGGCGCGGCAGTGGTTGCTGGATGTAGATAGCCGGGTGCAGGTGCACCAACTTCGCCAGTTCCTGCAGACCACGACGATCGGCAGCGATGAAGCGCTACGCGTGCTTCTGGTCCATCATTTGACCAAGCAGAAACATAGCGACTCCGATCGGGACAAGATCGATTTCCTGCTGGTGCAATATTTTTCGCACTGTGCACCCTCGCGTCTGGAGGACACCGACGTAGACCTGGAATATGTCGCGCAGACGCTGGAGCCAGTGCTTGGCAGTGTCGATCTGAGTGTTCCGGAATGGCTGGCACCGTTGAATCCGTTGGTGGCCGAAGCTTTTGCATGCAAGGATCTGAGGTCTCTGCTAACCAGCCGCATTCTGGACAAAGGCCGCAAGATCAAGACCGGGGCGGGAGATGATTACTACCAGCCGGTTGCCATGGTTGCTTTTACGCGGTTCAGCTTTATGATGCGACGGGTTTTCTTCCGTTTGATGCATCAGGACCTGAATGCCATTCTCGACGGCCTGCGCACCCTCGAACAACAGGGCGTTAGCACGCTGGATTGCCGTCGCGCGCAGTTTTCCGCCGAGGAACCGATCTCCCGCTTGCGTATGATCTGCCAGTCATGGAAGGTGATGTTCCATGCTGAATACTCCTCCGGACAGCCGTTGACCATGCTGGGCGACCTGCGCGGAGTTGTAGAGGCGGCGCTGGCTCGCACCCGGAAATCGACGCCCGCCCGCAGCCACGCTGCAGCTGCCGGAGGCGGTATGGCGGATGTTCCGGAGTTCGAAGTTTCGAGCCATGTGCCGGGCATACCGGACGACCCTTCCCGATGAACCGCCGGCATAGAGAAGGAACCAGCCGGGATGAACCCAGTCTTGATTCTCCCGCGATGTTGATCGTCTCCGACGATTCGGAATTTTCGCGTACCGTCACGGCGCGCTGGCAATCTGAGCGAACCCTGCCGCCATTTACGCTGGTCAGCAGCGACGTGAGTTTGGGCTTCGATCGCGACGGTTTTCAAGCCGTCATTGTGGGACTGATCCGTCCCCAATCACTCTCCGTCGTCATGGAATCGATGGATGGCGCGGGGAAGCGGGTGGTGTTTCTCTCCGACGATCCGCAAACCCTGGCAACAGTGCGCGAACGCTGGCCTGGCACCCTGGTGCTGAAGCTACAGGACAACTGGCTGGACACGCTAATTCTGCTGGCGACCGAGAGCCTGCATCGCGCTCATGCCGAGGAGCGCGCGCGGCGCGCCGAATCTTCACAAGCCGTGCTCGAGCGCCAGGCCATGCTGGGGCGCTACATGCTCGAGATGCGTCACGGCCTCAACAATGCACTGACTTCAGTGCTGGGAAATTCGGAGCTTTTGCTACTCGAACCGGGATCGCTTTCCGCCAACTGCCGCTCGCAAATCGAGACCATCCGCAACATGGCGCTGCGCATGCACGAAGTCATCCAACGCTTCTCCTCGCTGGAAAAAGAATTGAATGTGCTGGAGAACGAAGCCAGCAACCATGCCCAAGGTGCCGCCGCCGGACAATAAGCCGTCCTGAAATAAGCGGCAGATGGTTCTTCGAGCCCGAAAATCTGTTCGGCTAACAATTTTCCTGGCAACACTAATTTCGCGCTTTACGTCTAAGCTGACACGGGGCGTGTTGCGGCAAAACTGCGCCATCCATTGAAATCACCAGGTTTTATGAGCATAAGGGTCGTGCTATCGGCGATACTGATGGCGCTAGCGGCTTCGCCGGCGTTCGCGCAGAAAATGGTTGGCACCAAGACCGCATTCCCCAGCGATGGTCATGAAGTCACGATTGAGCGGTTTGATCCGACAAGAGGAAACTCACATACCGCAGTGATGGTGATTCATAGTGGCAGCGGCCCGGAGGCCGATTGGAGAAAGTCCGGGGTACTTGAGGCGCTTGTCGCAGCCGGATATTCGGTCTTTCTGCCGCACTACTTCGACGGTGCTGGTCAGTGGAGACCCGACGACAATGCCCAATTTCTCAGTTACGTTCGCATTCTGAACGACGCCTCCCGCTACATTGCCCGGCAGCCCAACGTCCACAACCGAGGCATTGGACTGGTCGGCGTCTCGCTCGGTGCTTATCTGGCTTTGGGCCTGAGCGAAGAAGTCCGCAGCCATCCTCCGCCGTTAAAATCGCCGGAGATCAAGGCTGTAGTGGATATTTCAGGGGGGATTCCGCAGTTTGCCAAGGAGCGCATGGCTACAATGCCGCCCGTCCTGATTCTGCATGGCCAAGACGATCCCTATATCTCGGTGAGGGAGGCGCTTGACCTGGAAACTTTGCTTAAGAAGAAAGAGTCGCCCTACCTGATCCAAGTCTACCCGCATCAGGGCCACATATTGGATGGCGACTCGCAAAGAGACGCTAACGAGCGCGTCGTCAGTTTCATGGATTCGCGTTTGCGGTGAGGGTTGTTGTCGGAGGAAATTTCGGAATGACGGCTCCGGCTGGAACATGAGATGATGTGGGGCATTATGACCTACTGCAAGAATATTCTCGCCATTGTTTTGTCAGTCACTGCCATAACTGCCGCGGCGCAGCAGCCGAGTTCCCCGCTTCCCGCAGGGGTAGCGACGGCTACGGCCGGCGTTTCGTCGCGCGGTACGGGCGGTGGCCAGACCCTATCGTTGTCTGTTGTGGACCCAGGCAACGCTCGACTTGATCGTCAGGCGGTGGTGAAGCTGTACGACGAAACCATGAAGCATCCCACTTGGCAGCCAACATCGAAGAATTCCGACACCACCTTCGACGGTTTAAGCGTAGGGAAGTACGACCTGGAGGTCAGCGCGATTGGATACCTGACTGCGCGCAAGGATTTCGAGATTGTGGGCAAGCGCCAGCTTGATCCGACGAAGTTGACGATAGTGCTTCATCCCGATCCGGACGCGGCTGATTTGAGCGGCAGCGACGCGGGCATGACACCGAAGGCGAGTAAAGAAGTCGAGCGCGGTCTCTCTGACCTCAAGTCCGGCAAACTTCCGGAAGCGCAGAAGCATATTGAATCCGCTTCCAGCCAGGCGCCCAGCAGCGCGTATCCGAATTTTCTGCTTGGCTACTTGTATTTTCTACAGAACAAGGTCGATCAGTCACAAACCTACCTTACCAAAGCGACGACGCTGGACCCGCACGATGTTCAGGCGCTGAATTTAGTTAGCCGGCTGCGTCTGGCGCAGCGCGATTATCCGGGAGCGAAGACCACGGCGGAACAAGCCATTGCTGCCAGCCCCGACAATGCGACGGCGCACGGTCTTTTGGCCGACGCTTACCTGAATCAGGGTGATTTTAAGAACGCGCTGGCCGAGGCCGACATGGCGATCGCGAAAGGTAACAGCGGAGCCAGCAGCGCCCATATTGTGCGCGGACAGGCGCTAGCCAATCTGGGTCGTGACGACGAGGCGATCCAGACGCTCAAGACCTATCTGCAAAGCGCACCGGACACCGCGTCAGGGCCGCAGGTGGAACAGTTTATCGCCGCGATTCAGGCGCGTCATCCCGCTGCACCGGCGGCGAAGCAATAAGCTAGCAATAAGCAGGTTTCTCGACTCCGCAGAATCGCCCGTAACCGGGGGATTCCGCTCCGCTCGAAATGACAAAATCGGCTTACGGCGTCAATTCACGGTCAGAGGCGCTGTCACGCTACCCAGTTTTCCGGTCAAGTTGTCCCGCACGACGAAGCGAACGGTGTATTGACCGGGCGAAAGATCGATGGAATTGTGAAAGCCCACGCCGGTGGCCTTCACGCTATCGAGCGAGGCGGCGAGAATTGAACCGTCCATCACCTTGCCGAAGGTCCCAGCCGGATTTCCGTCGGCGGTCTTGAACGCGACCGCATCAAACTCGATATCGAAACGGTTGGCGTGAGCTTCGTCGATCAAGACGCTACCGCCCGCGAGGTGAACATTGAAATCGACCTTCTTCTTTTCGCCCTCGGCTGATTTGCCGGTCCACTTTACGGTGATTGGAATACCGGTGCTGTCGAACGGCGAGGCGAGGGCGGCTTCCACGTCCACCTGGCGGGTGGCTGCAAGATTGGTGGTGGCGTTGGTAACGAAGAAACCGACGCGCGAACGGACCTCCGTGCCCGACTTGGAAGACTTGACTTTCAGCTGACGCCAACCGGCCTTGGTATTCTTGGTGTCGAGATAATAGCCCAGGAGGTAGTACTGAGTGGAATCGTCCGCGGCGCGCTGAAAGCCACCGGCAACGTCGTTACTGTTGTAGAACGCGCGTCCGCCGGTCATTTCGGCGAAATCCCGAAGCGTGTCGATGGTGGAGTTCTGGAGCCAAGCGCGGGCGACGATGCTACGGCTGAAGGCCGGGCCTGTCAGACCGCCGGAATAATTGGGGTCTCCGGCGGGAGATGTACTGACCAGACCGCGGACGTCGACAGGATAAACGGAGATTTCCGCGTCGTTGAGAGCCTGCAAGGTGTGTTCGTATAGCAGCGAAAGATATCCGCCGGGAACCGCGGAAAAAGAATCGATGTAGAACGGGAAGCTTCCCGTGGCCCAGATGAGCGCCTTGCGTCCGGGAATTCCCGAAAGGGAAGACGCGATGTCGAGAAACGCTCGCATGGTGATTTCGATGGCGTGACTCTGTTGCATGCGAACGATGGTCGCATCGCCGTTCAAGATGAACTGCTGAAGTTGTCCGGTCAGAGCCTCCATTCCGCTGCCATCAAAGCCAGCGGAGGCGGCCGCGCCTAAAGCCAGGTCGGATGATTGTGAAGCCAAGGCGAGATCGGCGCCGACAGCGGCTGCGGCCTGAGAGTCGATATCCACACCCTGCAGCGCGGGGATTTCGCCGTTGACCTTCTTTAGCGCGGCGATCAAAACGTTCGCATCCGTGCTAAGGGGGCTGACGACTTTCATCCCTTTGCCGGTGATCTGCACTAAGCCGACGGGTTGCGAGGCATCCATGTGCTCGGCAAAATATTTGATGAGCTGCTTGCGACCGTATGCCTGGTCGAGGAACGGGGTATTGACGGTGTCGAGCGCGACCATGATGGCGGTGTGGGCCTTGTTCTGCACCGGTGAAAGATTGGTAAACTCGCCGTCCTTGGAAGCGGGAGCCTCCAGAGGCGTGCGCAGCGTCTCGACTTCCTCGAAGCTGCCGATCTTCTGCTCTTTCCCGTTTTCGAAAACATGAAAGTTGTCGCGAGTGAGTCCGGTCACATGCTTGCCCGACTTGTCGGTGACGATTGCCGGGACTTGCACCAGGACGATGTCGGAGTGGAACTCGACTGTACCCTCGTCATCGGCATGGCGCTTCGAGGCGCCGGAAGAAGTGGACGGCGGCGCGGTAGGAGAAACTCCATAGCGTGCGCCGATGTCAGGAACAGTGCGCGGGGTATTTGATCCACCTCCGCCGCGCTGCGACCATGACAGCGAGCAAGTTAGAAGTACGCAGATCGACAGAAGAAGGAATACAAGTGGCGAGCGTGACGATAGGCGGGGCATAGCTGAATCTCCGATGGGGCGGCGAATTTATATCTTCCAGGGACGCACGGATACGAATTCTTGGCGCGCAGGGCGCTCCCTTCGGCCGCTAAGATTATAACTTTTCCGAGCCGGAGGCGGTTTGTCTTTTGTGGGTAGGCGGCGTATAGTTGGGTCTGGAACTGTTGTGTAGGTGTTACCAGCATGTGGCGAAGCACACCAGTGGGCGAAAGCCCACATTTTAGTTTGTGGGGCTTTCGCATCTGGATAGCAAGTGGGTAAGTTACTGGATTCATGGGTGTTGAGCTCGAACACGTGCGCGAAGTAGTAGAACGGGTCGCTTCCTCGAGTGGTTTGGAAGTGGTGGAAGTTGAGCTTCTCGGGGTCGGCAAATCGCGGATATTGCGGATTTTTATCGACAAGCCCGACGGAGTGACGCACCAGGATTGTGCAGACTTGAGCCGCGAAGTAGGAACGATCCTTGATGTTGAGGATGCGATTCCAGGCGAGTCGTATATTTTGGAAGTTTCCTCGCCGGGATTGGATCGAAAGTTATCAAAGCCGGCGGATTTTGAGCGCTTCGTCGGTAGCCGGGTGAAGTTGACGACGTGGAATCCAGTAAATGGAACGCGCAAGTTTGAAGGACGGTTGGAGAGGTTTGAGGGCGGGCGATTGACGCTGGATATCGCATCGAAGCGGATCAAGGCGAAACCGAAGCCGGGAAAAAAGATCGAGCAAGTGGCGCCGCAGAAATTAGAGATTGAGTTCGCCGATATTGAGAAGGCGAACCTAGTACCAGAAATTTAGTTAGAAGTTTCGAGTCTCGCAGTTTTCAGACTCGGACCCATACGGAATCCTCTTAATTATATGGCAAGTGAGCTTTACAACACGATTGACGCCCTGAGCCGTGAGAAGGGAATTGATCCGCGGATTGTGGTGAGCGCGGTGGAAGACGCCATCGTGGTGGCCACGCGCAAGTATTACAAGACGCAGGAGAACCTGCGCGCTGAATTGGACCGGGACACTGGAAAGATCCGCGCCTTCGCAGTGAAAACGGTGGTCGAGACGCCGGAGCAGGTGGAAGATCCGCTATTGCAGATCACGCTTGAGGACGCCCGGAAGGTCGATCCCAATCTGGAGATTGGAGGCGAACTGCAAATCGCGAAGCCAACGGAAGGAATTCTGGGGCGGATTGCGGCGCAACTGGCCAAGCAGGTGATTTTTCAGAAAGTCCGGGAAGCTGAGCGGGACACGGTTTACAACGAATACATCGGACGCGTGAATGAGATTGTGAATGCGACGGTGAAGCGGATCGAAGGTCCGGATGTGATTTTCGATATCGGCAAAGCCGAGGCGCGGATGCCGCGCAAGGAGCAATCGCGACTGGAGTCGTTTGCCATGGGTGAACGCGTGCGCGTGGTGATTGCCCGCGTGGAGCGTGCTTCCAAGGGGCCGGCCGTCGTGGTTT
Source organism: Terriglobales bacterium (assembly GCA_963700175.1). GTDB lineage: Bacteria > Acidobacteriota > Terriglobia > Terriglobales > Acidobacteriaceae > DASVWZ01. The sequence goes on along the minus strand of CAVOWN010000013.1, from coordinate 601,155 downwards.
CCCGTGCGGCGCCGGAACTGGTGCAGCACCTGTTCCAGACCGAAGTTCCGGAAATTTACGATGGCACAGTGGTGATTCGCGCGATTGCTCGCGAGTCCGGCGAGCGTACCAAGATTGCCGTCATGTCGAAAGACAAAGACGTGGACGCGGTGGGCGCGTGCGTTGGCATGAAGGGAATGCGAGTGCAGTCGATCATCCGCGAATTGCGTGGAGAGAAGATTGACATCATCGAGTATCACGAAGATGCCGTAACCTTCGCCGAGAAGGCCCTACAGCCCGCGAAGGTGAGTCGAGTGACCGTGGTGGACGCCGCGGACAAGCACCTGGAAGTGGTGGTTGACGACAGCCAACTATCGCTTGCCATCGGCAAGAAAGGGCAGAATGTTCGCCTGGCCGCGAAGTTGCTGGGTTGGAAGATCGACATCAAGAGCGAAGAAGAAAAGCGGCAGGAAGTTGAGCAGGAGATGTCGCGACTGGTCACTACGACCACGCCGCTGGATAGCGTGCCGGGTTTGGGTGAAGGCCTAGTCGAGAAGCTGGCCGCTGCCGGAGTAACGACCGTGGAAGCGCTGGCGGACATGACTCCGGAGCAACTGGAAGCGATCGAGGGGATTGGTCCGAAGACGGTGGAAAAGATCAGTTTGGCCGTCAATAATTATTTTGCCAGTCTTGAAGGCGGCGAAGTCGTGGCGGACGGCGAAGCTCCGGCGGGGGATGCGGAGGTTCAAGAAGCTGCTTCCGAGCAGGCGTCCGGCGAGGAGGTTTCAGCCGCACCGACTGAAGGCGAGGCGGTGGAAGCTGGAAATGCAGACAAGGCGGCGGAAGCTTCCGAGAACGCGCCAGCCGAAGTTGACACCGAGGAAAAGCCTTCGGAGGAACACGCTTCCTCCGGCGGGGAGTGATGAGTACAATTTGTTCGCGACCGCCCGTGGGAGGTGTGCGAACTGGGAAAGTGACACCGTGAGGTTGATATGAAGACTTAGCGGCGAATTCCGGAGGGAATAGACGGCGGATGAGTAAGATTCGAATTAACGATCTGGCCAGAGAATTGGAAGTCAAGAGCAAAGCCATTCTCGACGTGCTTGTCGAGGCGGGAGTGACTGAGAAGAAGACCCACTCCAGTTCTCTTGATGAGGGCGATGCCGACAAGGTCCGGGCGCATTTTAAGTCGAAAAGTGAATCGGCCCATCCCGCCGGCAGGACTTCGCGGCCGAGTCGCGCCGAAAGCGACGAGATCAAGACTAAAATTGATCTCTCACAGATTTCAAGGCCAGGCGATGTGTTAAACGCAATTCGCAAGCAGCAAACGGCTCCCGCCGCTCCCCCGGCCCCGGCGCGGCCCACTGTAGTGCCTTCGCCGGTCGAGGCGAAGCCAGTGGCCAGCGCGCCAGTCGCGCCGAAAGCCCCCGTAGCTACGCCGTCTGTTCCGCCCACGCCTCCGCCAGCACCGCGGTTGGTTGTACCTGCAACCGGTCCCAGGCCAACCCACACAGTGCCCGTGCCGCTAACACCGGTGATTACGGAACATACTCCGCCTGCCGCGGTTACGACACAACAAGTTGCACCCCCAGCGGCGACTCCGCCAGTGGCGATGGCACCAACCGTAGATCAGGTTCAGGCGCCCCCGCAGCAGGCTCCTGTTGCGACGCGACCCGCGGCTCCTCAGCGGCCACAGGCGCCGCCCCCGCGCATGATTGTTCCGCAAACCGGTCCGCGGCCCGTATACAAAGCGCCACCTCCAAGACCGATGGCACCGCCGACTGCGAGCACAGGTGTGCCACCGCGTCCGACGATGCAGGGTCGACCGGCTCCGGGGCGTCCGGTGCCAGGTCAGCCGATTTTCCAGCGTCCGCGTCCGGGAGGGCCTCCGGGAGCACGACCGGCATTGCGTCCTGGCGAGCGTCGCCCTATGCATCCGACCCGGCAGTCACCGGCGGGAGCACGACCGATTGGAGTTGGACCGGGATTGCCGCCTCCGGGATCGACGCGGCCCGGCAGTCGCCCGGGAGGGCCATCGCGCAGGCCGGGGCAGCGCTATGTTCCGAGGGGAGTCAAAGAAGGGCCAATGAAGGGCTTCGTACCGCCCTCCAGGGTTTCGATATCGAATGAGCCACAGCCGATTACGCGAAGCATCACGATTACAGAGGGAATCAGCGTAAAAGACCTGGCGGAGATGTTGGGACTGCGCGCGAAAGACCTTATCGCGCGTTTATTGACGCGGGGAGTGTTCGCGACTATTAATCAGAGTTTGGATGCGGAACTGGCCAGCGAAATGGCCCGCTTCTTCGGGGCCGACACCAACGTCATCACGTTTGAGGAGCAAGCCGCGAAGGAGGTGACCGAAGCCGCCGCTGGCGAGGAGGGCGGATCGGCAGAAAATGTGACGCGTCCGCCGGTGGTCACGATTATGGGTCATGTGGACCACGGTAAGACCACGCTGCTGGATTCGATTCGGTCCACGGATGTTGCTGGTGGGGAGGCGGGCGGCATCACCCAGCACATTGGAGCTTACAAAGTTACGATTGGAGACGCTGCATCTCCAGCGTACGGCCGGCAGATCGTATTTCTAGATACCCCTGGTCACGAGGCTTTCACCCGCATGCGGTCACGCGGAGCCAAGGCGACGGACATCGTTGTGCTGGTAGTGGCAGCAGACGACGGAGTGATGCCCCAGACGCTCGAGGCCATCGATCACGCACACGCAGCCGAAGTTCCGATCATTGTGGCTGTCAACAAAATTGACAAGCCGGATGCCATGGCTGATCGCGTGAAGAAGCAGTTGGCCGATCGCGGACTGATGCCCGAAGACTGGGGCGGCACAACCGTCTTCGTCGATGTTTCCGCCAAGCAGAAGACAAACCTGAATCTGCTGATGGAAATGATCTGCCTGGTGGCTGATTTGCAAGAGCTGAAGGCGAATCCCGACCGTCCGGCGAGTGGAGTGGTGCTGGAAGCGAAACTGGACCGCGGCCGCGGTCCAGTGGCGACGCTCCTGGTACAAAACGGCACTCTAAGAGCCGGCGAGAATTTCGTTGTCGGAAACGTGTTTGGAAAGATCCGTGCCATGTTCGACGATCGCGGCAACCAGTTGGATGAAGCGCCGCCATCGACTCCGGTGGAAATTCTCGGCATGGAAGGGTTGCCGCAAGCGGGCGATCAATTTGTTGTGGTCGCTGATCGCGACAAAGCACGTGGGATCTCGGAATACCGCGAACAAAAGGCGCGGGAAGCCACGCTTGCCAAGAGTTCACGAGTTTCGCTGGAAGGTTTGGCGGAACAGATCAAGACCGCGGGCACCAAGGAACTGAACATCATTCTTAAGGGTGATGTGGGAGGCTCGGTCGAAGTGCTGAGCGACCTGCTGGCTAGGCTCTCCAACGACAAAGTCCGGCTCAAGGTGCTTCGCACCGGCGTCGGCGCGATTACTGAAAGCGATGTGCTGCTGGCGTCGGCTTCGAACGCGATCATCATCGGCTTCAACGTGCGGCCGGAGCGCAAGGCGCAGGAATTGGCCGAGCAGGAGAAGGTCGACATCCGCCTGCACTCGATCATTTACGAGTTGCAGGATGAGATCAAGCGCGCCATGACTGGCTTGCTTGAGCCGATCATCAAGGAAACCTATCAGGGCCGCGCCGAAGTGCTCGAAACTTTCCGCATTCCGAAGGTGGGTACGATCGCGGGATGTCGCGTGACGGATGGGTTGATCAAGCGCGATTCCGAAGTACGGCTACTGCGCGACAACATCGTCGTGTTCAAGGGCAAGGTCAGCTCGTTGCGGCGGTTCAAAGACGATGCCAGCCAGGTCACTAACGGCATGGAGTGCGGCATCTCCATTGCGAACTACGGCGATATCAAGGCGCATGACGTGATTGAGGCGTTTGTCACCGAGCGAGTCGCGGCTGAAGCGATGGCGTAGGAACAGCGTCGTCGGTCGTTCGTCCTTGGTCGTTGGCCCAGGACTTCTGGGTAAAAGTTCCGCCTGTCGATGGGTCCGCGCTCTTGCCAACGCCGACTGATCGGCCTATCCTGCAACCGCGCCGTCAACAATATCCAAGCCGGCGGCATCCACAAAGGCTCGAAAGTCCCGGTCGCGCGTAAGCAGAGGAATGTCTTGATCGACGCAAGTTTGGGCGATGAGGGCGTCTCCAAGGCGCGCCTTTCGATGCTTGGATAAGACCTTTGCCCGCAATCTGCCCGCCCGCAGCCAAAACCCTGCCTCGATTTCGATCATAGGAACGCCTGAAAGTGTATCGGCGACGGCGGAAGGCAGTTTGGGATCGCTGAGTAATTCGGTGAGTACGATGGGCACCATCAGAACATGGCGATCCCTAAGGGCGCTGTCGAGCAATTCCACATCATCGCCTTTATCTCCTTGGAGAAAGGCGATCCATGTGCTGGTGTCGGCTGCGATCATCGATCAGTTTTCAGTTCGGCTAAGCTGCGCGAGAAACGCACTTTACCGCGAAATTCCAGCAGCTGGGCGTAGGTCTGGGAGGCCGCTAAGAGTTGCAGCCCGGTGCGGACAGTTTGGGTGATACCGGTTCCGCTGGCTTTCTGGGCTTTATCCAGCAAGTCTCGCGGGATCTCAACCGTAATCTTCCTGGCCGTCTCCATAATCTGGTAGATTATACCATATCGAATACCAGTATTCGATATGGTATCTGCCATGATCGCTTTCCTCACCCTCGAACTGAGCATTGAAGCGGCGCAATCGCTCAAAGACAAGCGGCAGGTGGTGCGCAGCCTGAAGGACCGTCTTCGGGCGCACTTTAATGTTGCGGTCGCGGAACTGGATCCCTCAGAATTGTGGAACCGGGCGACCATCGGAGTGGTGAGCATTTCCAGTTCGCGGGACTACCTGGATGGCCTTATGAAGAATGTGGAGCGTCATGCCACGCGCGTCGCCAACAACGGCGGTGCCGACGTTACGGACTCCTTCGTGGAATACCTGTAGCTCTGCCCAGACGCTGCTCTGAGCCCATTCCGGTTTGCATCTCAAATCATAAGAGACAAGCAACTTGCAGTGCTCCCCGGGTTTTGTACCCAGGAGTGTGACTATGGGTCGGGCGAAGACGGCCCATTTCTGATATTCTCATTCGTTTTACCCGAGGTGAATTAAGGTGGAAAAGCGGGGCCAGAAATACCATCGCGAGCGGCTGGCGGAAGCGCTTCGCGAAGAGATCGAAACCATCCTGGAGGGTGAACTGGCGGACCCACGTATAGGGCTGGTGAATGTCAGTGAAGTGTTGATAGGTAACTCCAAGGGAGCCCGCGTGATGGTTGTGGTGGATGGCGACGATGCGGAGGCGGAGCGGACAATGGAGGGGTTGGCGGCCGCAGTGGGTTACGTTCGGCACGAGCTGGCGGAACGGCTGAAATTGCGGCGCGCGCCGGAATTGCATTTCCAACTCGACCGTTCGCAGAAGTACGTGGCACGAATCGATGAGCTTCTGAATCGGTCTAAGAAACGGAAGAAGTAGGGAGCACGGCTGGTCATGCTGAGCGAGGTCCTGAGACAAATCGAGGGGCGGCGTAGGTTTCTTCTGACGTCGCACGCGCGTCCAGATGGCGACGCGGTGGGCTCTGCCTTGGCCTGCTGCCAGATTCTGCGAGGCATGGGAAAGTACGCTGACGTGGTGCTCCGCGATGGGGTGCCGAGGATTTATGAACCACTTCCATTTGCCGGAGAAGTGGTGCGGGCCGACCATGTGAATGGCAGTTACGACGCTGCCATCATTCTGGAGTGCGACGGCATTCGGCGTACCGGTCTCGAGGGTCTGCAGAACAGATTCCTGATCAACATCGATCACCATCCGAGTGGGCGGCCTTTTGCGGACGTGAACTGGATCGATCCGAAAGCAGTGGCGACCGCCGAACTTGTATACCGCCTGGGGCGCGAGGCGGGAATTAAGATTTCTCCGGAAATCGCGACCTGCCTTTACACTGCGGTCATGACCGACACGGGGTCGTTCATGTTCGAGGGCACCAATGAACGTACATTTGCGCTGGCCCGGGAGTTGGTGTTGGCCGGGGCCGATCCTGTACGTTGCGCGCGCAATATTTACTTCGCGCATTCCACGGCAAAGATGCGGTTGCTGGGCGCGGCGCTTTCGAACCTGCATCGCGAGGAACATCTAGCGTGGATCTGGGTCACACAGGAGCAGATGGAGCGTGCGGGAGCGAAAGAAGAAGATTGTGAGGGCCTGGTGAATTATGTGCTCTCCATTCAGGATGTGGAAGTGGCGGCGTTCTTTCGCGAGCTTCCAGATGAGCGCTTTCGTGTGAGCTTGCGCAGTAAAGGACAACTCAATGTGGCGGCGATTGCAGAGAAATTTGGGGGCGGCGGCCACGAGTGTGCCAGCGGCCTATCGGTGGATGGGCCCCTCACCGCAGCAGTCGCACAAGTCATTGGGCAACTTCGCCGCGGCCTCTCCGTACAATAAGAGTTATGGAGATCTCTCTAGCAAGGCAGATCGTTTCTTTCTTTGGAGCGATGCTGATTCTGATCGGCTACACCGGGCATCAACTGAAGTGGATGGATGCGCGAAAAGCCACGTATAACATTTTGAATGCGGTGGGATCGGCAATCCTGGCTTATATTGCGTTCCATCCCTTTCAAGTGGGTTTTGTGGTCATGGAAGTCACCTGGGCGGTTCTCAGCGTTTATGCGCTGACGCGGCCAAGACCGCAAGAATAGATTCGGCATCGTGCACTGTTCCGACCGTATCACTTTTTTCAGGACTTGCTCTCTTGTCAATTCATAAGGATTCGCCGTCAGGATGCCGCGCTTGAAGCAGCGCTCGATATTACGGACTGATTGGCCCTTGCTCGCTGGAGTTTGCGGCTTCTTTTTCTTCTTCGGACTAGCGTGGTTCGGCCTTTTCGGGGCCGATGAGCCTCGGTACGCGCAGGTAGCCCGCGAGATGCTGGCGCGGCACGACTGGATTACACCTACGTTAGGTGGCAAACCTTGGCTGGAAAAGCCTCCACTCTATTATTGGCAGGCGATGCTGGCTTACAGCGTCTTTGGGGTGAGCGATTGGGCAGCGCGTTTGCCATCGGCCATTGACGCTACGCTGATGGTCCTTGCCGCCTATATGTTTCTGCGGCGATATCGCAGCGGCTCAGAATTGAATGGTGCAGTGATGATTGCCTCGGCGGCGGGAGTCGTCGGTTTTGCGCGTGCCGCCTCGACCGATATGCCCCTCGCCGCCATGTTCAGCATCGCCATGTTGGCTTGGTACGCGTGGTTTGAGGGCGAGGATCGGAAGGCCCTGGCTGTCTTTTATGTCTTTGTGGCGTTGGGGATGCTCGCCAAGGGGCCGGTGGCGCCGTTTTTAGCAGCGGCTGTCCTTGTGGTGTTCGCAATCGCTAAGGGCGATCTCCGGCTCATTACCCGGACTCTTTGGATGCCCGGCATCGTGCTCTTCTGTGCCGTGAGCTTGCCGTGGTATGCGGCGGTCCAAGTGCGGAATCCGCAGTTCTTTCGCGAGTTCATTCTGCAACACAATCTGGCGCGCTTTGGGTCGAACCTGTATCACCACAAGGAACCATTCTGGTACTACATGCCGGTCATGCTTTTGGCATTAGTGCCATGGACGGCGTTTGTGCTCGCTGCATTCTTTGAGACGGTGGGCGCGTGGTGGAGAGAACGGCGTGCGCTGCTGCAATCGGCAGATGCCTGGAATGTGTTTCTGATCATCTGGTGGGTCGTGCCGGTTGCATTCTTCTCGATCTCGCAATCAAAGTTGCCGGGATATATTGCGCCCGCAATTCCCGCGGGGACGCTGCTGCTGGCTGAGTATGTGCGCCGACAAATCGAAGCGGAGAGATTGCCCGGACGTTTTGCCTCGGCGTTGCACGCCATGGTGGGAGCTCTGCCAATTGTGCCAGCGCTGATGATTCGCTATCTACTGCTCCAACCGCGGCTACCCTGGAACAAAGCCGCGCTTCTTTCCGCAGTGGTTGCACTCATACTTGGGATAGCGATATTTCTCACGCTGCGCGGCCGGACGGGCTTTGCGACGCTGCGATTTGTGACCCTGGCTCCGGCGGTGCTGGTGGTTGGGATCGTGCTCCGCCTTGGGTCTGCGCAACTGAATGACAACCTCTCCGCACGCCCGATCGCCGATGAGATCGTGCGCATGGATTTGAAGCATTTGCCGGTCGCTATATTTCATCTTAGACGTGAAACTGAATTCGGCCTGGCGTTTTATTTGAATCAAAACATCGATCGTTATGAGTTCGGCCAGATCCCTAGCGGAAAGCATTTTGTGGTGGCGCCAGCGGGTTCCCAGGCAGACGTGGCGAAGCAGGTTGCAGGACGCCGGGTGAGTTATCTGGGAGAATTCGCCCCGCAACAAGTTGACTATTTCTGGGTGAGCGCTCAGCCCTAAAAGGGTCGAGCTCGACCGGCTAGGTCAACACAGGTCATTCGGTTTCAATCTGGAGAACCGCCTACGCCACGTGATTGAACGTGTTCGGATGGTTTGCCTCCGCGCGCTCTGAACGAATAGACTCCAGTTTTCGGCATCGTTTCTCGCGATTCCGCAGGAGTCCCGTTGGAGATTCTCGACCTCAGGCATTTTTCTTCGCAGGACCTTCGGTCCTTGCTCGATGACGAGATCGCGGCTTGGTCGCGGCTCTTATCTTGGGACTATGCCGGGTCGGCGGAGATGATCCTGCGCTATGTCGATGCGAAGATTCTGCCCGGTTATGCGGCGGTCGAGCGGGGCCGGGTTTTCGGCTATTCGTTCTTCGTGTATGAAGGCAACAAGGGCGTGATTGGGGACTTGTTTGTTGCAAACGGCGGACGCCTTCCTGAGACCCACGCGGTTGAGTCACGCCTGCTCACACACGTGATTGAGACACTTCAGCAGTCACCGGGTATCCATCGTGTGGAATCGCAACTTCTGGCCCATGATGCGGGAGTCATGGCGCGGCCATTCGTGAGCCAGGGCTTTCATCGCCATGCAAGGCTGTTTATGGCGTTGCCGTTGGCGCAGACGGTGAAGACGCTCCACCCGCTGCATGGTGAGATCGAAATCCGGGCGTGGAGTGAACCGGACTACCAGCCTGCCGCTGCGGTGATTACGACGGCTTACCGCGGACACGTGGATTCGGAGATCAACGACCAGTACCGCACGCTGAGCGGCTCACTGCGCTTTCTCAATAACATCGTGCGCTTTCCGGGATGTGGGATTTTCGATCCAGAATCTTCGTTTGTTGCCATTCACAAATCGACGAAAAACCTGATGGGATTGATCCTGTGTTCAAAAGTGCGCAACGACGTTGGCCACGTTACTCAGGTATGCGTTTTGCCCGAATCTCGTTCCCATGGAATTGGGGAATCGCTACTGTCTGCAACTGGGGAGAATTTGCGGAAGAGAAAATTCTCTTTGCTTTCGCTAACGGTCACCGAAGCAAATGCCAAAGCAGTGGAACTCTATTTGCACATGGGATTCGAGAAGCAACGCGTGTTTGATGCCTTTGTTTGGGAAGGCTGAAGCTGGGGGCCGGCCCCCCCGGGCCGCTACCGCCTTAGCAGCCACATCGCCCAGCCGGCTAGAAATACGCCTCCCACGAACAGGACAAAGCAATAGAGGCCGTAGCGGATCTGTTCGCGCGACGTGCTGCGTTGGGTGATGCCGAAGACTACCGAGGCGAAGACGGCGAACAGAACGGCGGCGCTGAAATGGGAAAGTTGCAGGTTCATGGCTTTTTCCCGATCGCGATGTGGTAAGCGTCCGCCACGCTGATGAGATTGAGCAGTCCGGCGACAATCAAGTATTTGGTGCCGTAATCGGAAACGGCGTGAGCGATGGCGCCTTGGCCCCAATCCATAGCTTGGGAAATCACGTAAAGACCGCCTGCGCCGACGTCCCCGACGAAGCCGAGAATGTCCAGAATGTCGCCGCCATTCGGATGATAAATGTGACCCTGCATGGCTAGGCCGAGCAGGAACATGGTGACGATAGAAACCATGAGGAGCAGACCGCGGATCCAGCGGCGTTGAATGAGGTGTCCGGCGCCAGGAATGAGCCAGCCAATGGCCGGGGCAATCACGGACATGGCCGAAGTCTGTGGCGGAGTTGCTTTTGTGTCAGTCGGAGTATTTGCCATTCAGATGATTACGATCTCGCGTTGTATTTTACCTGTAACTTCGGCGCTTTTGGGGCGAACCAGCATGTTGACCTCACTGCGCACGCCGAACTCGGGCAGGTAGATGCCGGGCTCGATCGAGAAACAGGAGTTCTGTAAGATGCGGCGTTCGTCGTGAATCTCAAGGTCGTCCATATTGGCGCCGTTGGAATGGACTTCGGTGCAGATCGAGTGTCCAGTGCGGTGAATGAAATAGTCGCCGTACCCGGATTTTTTGATGTGGTTGCGGACGGCGCGATCGACTTCCCATCCCGCCATGGCGCGTCCGCTGGAGATACCCTCGATCACCGTATTAATGCCGACGTTCTCGAGCGTCACGCACGATGGTGAAAATCTCTCGCGTGCGGTCGGAAGGGGCCTTGCCGACGAAACCGGTCCAGGTGATGTCGTAATAGACGGCGCCAGGGGTATTCTTTTTCGCCCAAACGTCGAGCAAAACGAAGTCGCCTTCGCGGATGGGCACGGAGCCTTCCGCATGTGGCTCGTAGTGCGGATTGCCGCTATTGGCATTGACGGCGACGATAGGCGGGTCGTCGGTGACCAGGTTCTCGCGGGCAAATGCCTCCATGAACCACTGTTGGATTTGATACTCAGTCGTGCCCCCATTGCGCACACGATGGCCGATCTCCTGAAAGGCTGCGGCAGTGATGGAATCGACAGCATCGCGCGCGGCGAAGTGGGTCTTGATTTGCTCATCGGTCATGGTCGCTTCAAACTGGGCGACCAGATCGCCCGAACTGATCACGTTCTTGCCGAGGCCGCGAATCATCTCGATAGTGCCGGCGTCGACCAGCGACACGGTGAAGACCAGATTGTTGGGCGAATACTGCATCGCGATGTCGCGATGGCTGGCAAGCAGGGTCTTGATCTGCTCGAACAGTTCCTGCCATCCCGAATACTGCATTTTCTTGCCCGGAAGCGTGTCGAGATGGCCGGCTTCAATGCGATGGACGAGCTTTAGCGGCTCACCTTGCGCGGGGACGAGGTAGTACCAGCGCCGGGTCACCATCAGACTGCCCGGCAATCCGAGCACGCGGTAGGCGATCGGATCACGGTGATGGTGATCGTAAAACAGCCAAGCGTCGATGTTACGCTCGCGGAGAGCAGACTGAAGGGCGCTGAGGTTCATGGGCAAATAACTATTCTAACCGGGAGTCGGGATTTGAGCGAATCAGAGTACCGTTTTCTCGCATGCAACGGACCAGGGGCGATTGCCGGGTTATTTCACTGCGGAAAATGTCGTCCAGGGACGCGAGTCCATGTCGCGCAGGAGATCCTTTTCCCAGGCGAATTCTGGATGAGATTGCACATGCGCGCCAGCCTTGAAATCGATTCCGCAAGCGTGGCCGGCGGCCGCAACGAGTTCCATTCTTGCCGCCATGGCGGCGGTGGTGGCCTTGTTCTGGACAGTGCCGGCGGTCCCGAAAGGCGGCTGCCACGGCTCCGAGCCTCGCGACGAAAGGTCGATGTGGCCGCACAAAGTGCGTTCGCTGGGTTCGGTCTTCTTGCTGAATGTGTCGTAGTGGTCGGACTCGAACCTCTCCGCCGCGGCGAGGTCGATCTTTCCCTTGTTCTCAGCCATCAGTTGGTCCCAGCGCACATGGCGGGCGTTGGCGCTTCGGCTGGGGTCGTTTAAATCGAAATCGGTTTCTTCCCGCGCGAGCTTCCGGTTGATGGGAAAATTGGATCCCGCGAAATACCCGTCCTTCTTGCGTTCGAGAGTTACGTTCTTGAGGCCAAGCTCAAGGCTCGCAATTTCATTCGTCTTAATGTCGGCAATCAACCAGGTGTTGGCATAGCCGCCGTTATTACCCTTCTCCATAATGCGGGCGAAATCGTCGATTGACTTCGAGTACTGCATGGCTTTTCGAGCGCGGACGAACTCAGGAATTCCGTTGGGATCGTAGCCGAAAAATCCGCTAATGGTTGTTTCGGTGATGACGATCCCGGCGTCGTTTATGCCGAAGTCATCTGCGCTGTGGATCATGCCGGGGAAGCCGTCCATGATGAAGTGGTGGCCATTGGTGGGGACGATATCGAACATGATGGTCCAGCGCTCGCCGTCGAGGTAACCCGTCCAGTTGTTGTGGGCGATGACGATTTTGCCGTCGGCAGTGTAGCTGCCAGTCGCGACAAATGCACTGCAATGCTCCGGCGCAACCAGCGAGGCCGAGGACCTGATGCCGTGCTCCTTGTCGTATTGCTTCACGTAATAGCTCCACTCCTCGGCACCGTTTAAAGCGACGACGTCCCACAAATCGAGCTTGACCCCGGCGGCGTTAGCGCCGTCGGTTATGCCTTGCAATTCTTGACGGTACTCGGCTTCGATACGCGGCCACATCATATTTTGAGCGGCATCGCGGAAGAACCGCCAGTCTTTCTGATCATCGTGGGTTTCCTCCAACACGATGGCTTTAAGGGCGTCGTCAATTTCAGGGGCCAGCAGGAAGCCGTGCTGGAAGCCGATTTCCGCGGGAGTGCCAGCGAGATGGACAAAAGTCCAGCCGTTGTTCTCCGGGCGCCTAAATGCATTCTTCAGACGTGGATCGGGGGCGGCAGATTGCGTCGCCGACTTCGTAGCGGCCCACGAAGTGGTAACAATTGCTATCACAAAAAATGTAGTTAAGACGGCTGAGTTGCGACGCATAGAGCCCCCACAGAATGCAAAATCGGTACCGTATCCTAACAGAAGCAAGTCATGGTCATCGGTTAAACTTTTCGCAGGACTTGGCTCCTTAGGTTTTTTGGCAAAGTCTCACAAGCGGTGCGCAGAACCAGGCGGGGGGCTGTTTTTCGAATCCTCATCAAGTAAGGCACGGTCCTCCTGGGATCGAATTTCGCGGTTTCCCGTAACAGCCAGCCCAGTCCTTTTTGCACCATGTCGTCTTCATCGGCCAGAAGCAGGTCCGCTAAGCGCTTGATCTCAGGAAAGAACATCCTCTTTCGTGCGCCCCGAATCAGGGCGACACACGCCGCGCGCCGGTGCCAGCGTCTGCGGGATTTCGCCCAACGAAAAATGTAGCGCGTCCGCTCGGGATCGGTTACGACCATGGGTGCAATCAGGCAATGCACCACAGCGTCGTGATCAGCCCAACTGCTGATGCGGGATAGCCATGATTCGAACAGACGAAACTCGGCAACTTCGAAATCGTCGGTAAGGGTTTCAAGAAGAAACACCGCAAATACCTTTTCTTCGAGCATTCGTCCGGAGAACAATCTGTCAGCGACCTGGAGCAGGAAAGGAAGACCCAGTTCCGTTAAAATTGTCCGCCGGAAGCGCACGGCGACTTTGCGCAGTTCGGCCGTGTACCAACCTCTCGATTTGATTTCTTTTTTGAAGAACCACTGGACCTCTTCAGAATGGGGCGCCGAGCCGCCGTTCTTTAGAACGCGGCGAATGTGAGTGGCGATGTAGGCAGGGGTAATCTTGCGTCTGGGCATAAACAGTCCGACGGCATTCATAACACGAAAAGGGTAAAAAGTACTGTGACCTCGGCGACTCAGTTAGATTGCGCGGTTGCTGGTGTACGCACAATCCTGTCGTAAATCCACAACACGACCGCCGTCGCCAGCCCTACCCCTGTAACTGTCCACCATATGCGAGCTGGTTGTTGCTGGACTTCCCCGAAATGGTGCATGAGTTTGCCGCCGAACCAGCCGCCGATGAGTGAGCCGATTCCGATCGGCATGAAGGCGAACCCCATATATGTGCCCTGCTGTCCGGGGGGCGCCAGGCGCGAAATGTATTCGTAATACCGCGGCGATTGAATGATTTCGCCGAGGGCCAGGACGAAAAGCGAAAGAATGGCGCCCCAAGTTGTGGGCCGGAAAGCGAGGATCAGCCATGAGGCAGATGTGATCACAGTGCCTAAGATAACCGCTTGAAAGGCTGGAATTTTTCGCGTCAGTAGATTGACGGCGAGGGTGAGACAGATGACCGTGAGGCCATCCGTGACCAGGATGATCTCAACATCTGCGTTGGGATTGATGTAGCGATGTATGTAGCCGGGAAGGCTGATGTACTGCTGCCAGAAAACAATCCAGTAACCAGTGAAAATAATTAGGAACCACATAAAGCGACTGATGCCGGCGAGCACCAGTATCAGGAATCCCACCCAGATCCACCATGGCACGTTGTATTGAGGATAGATCCAAAGGCCAATGCGCAACACAAGTGCGAGCAGCAGCACCGGCAAAACCAGGCGATAATTTCCTACCACCACACAGAAATTGCGGGCGACCGTCGCGATCGAAGGTGGCGGGGCATCTCCCGCCTTGCGCGGTTCACGAAAAAACAAGAGGACCACAAAGAACATGGCAAAGACGCTGATCGCCGCCAACCGGTATACATTCTGGATGCCGAGGTGACGATGCGCCCACGAGGCGAAATAGGGGCCCATGGCGCCGCCGATGTTCACCATGGTGTAATAAATCGAGTAACCGATGGAACGGACGTTCTCTTTCGACGCGCGCGCCGTGGTGCCGACCACGCAAGGCTTTACCAGGGAGATGCCGAGGGCCGGCAGGATTAGGATGAAGCCGACGAAAATGCTTAACGGCACGGCGTTGCGGACCGGTGCCAGCCAGGACGATCCGATGGAACCGATCAGGAAATATGCCGCCGCCAGAATGAGGTATGCAATTGACAGGGCACGGCGGAAGCCCAGACGATCAGCCGCGGCGCCCCCGAATATCGCCAGGAACCACACCATTCCGCCGAATATTCCGGTCAAGGTCCCGGTCTGCTCTGTGGAGAAATTTAACTGCTCTTGCAGATAGAGCGCGAGTGACGCGAATGCGCCGTAGTAGGAGAGTCGCTCGAATATCTCGGTGGTGTTTGCGACCCAGAAGGGCAATTCGAAACCGTCACGAATCTCTCCTAAACGTTCAGAAAAGCTCAAGAGTGGCTCCTTAAGTTATTTCAACTCCGAAGTTGCTTCCGGTACAACGCGGTCCACCACCGATGTCTAATCGACTATATGGCCAATCGCATCTTCACGTCTCCAGCCGATAGGCCTGCAATCCGAATCACTTTATTGCGACTGGTTTCACCGGACGCTATGGTAACGGAGGAACGCGGAACCTCCAAAAGATTTGCAAAGAATTCGATACAGGCCTGGTTTGCGCGGCCATCAACGGGTGGCGCAGTGAGAGACAGCTTGAGCGCGTCGCCGATTTCTCCGGTAATAGCACTACGCTTGGCGCGAGGGTGCAGTTTGACGGCAAAGCAAACGCCGCCCGCTGTGTTATGGATCGGAACCATTGAATTGGATAATCCTAGGCGAAAACCCGAGAACGTACGCAACTGATCGTATACTGTTCGAGATTTCTTGGGGTCGAAGCTTGCAACTCGGCGTAGGTAGGTGCCAAACGTGACAAACGTGGAATCAAGCGGCAACGGCATGCGCGCATTTGTTGCATTGCTTGGTTTTCTTTTCGTCTCGGCACTCTATTTGTATGCCTTCCCGCAGGCAAATGTCTTCTATGCCGGCGTTGTTTTGCTGCACGCTGCCGCAGGGGTGGTCGCAGGGGTTCTATTGATCTTTTGTCTGGGTCGCTTATTCAGGAGTGCCAGTCCGGCGGGCCGACTAGGGTGGATTTGTTTTGCCGCCGGAGCGTTGATCGGCGTGCTACTGATAAAGACAGGCACGCCGCGAGCTGAATGGAATCTGCTGTACGGGCATATCTTGCTGTGCCTTGTGGGCGGCGCACTCGTTTTCGCTGGCAATCTCGGCGGGCGGCATGGGCTCTGGCTGCGTTGTGCCGTTTGTTTGCTGTCAGTGTTCTTGATTGGATGGGGCGCTCATCATCTGCGGAACCGCTGGCGGAGCCAGTCTCGCATCGAGAATCCGGCGATGCCGCCGGCCGAAATGAATGGCGAAGGCGACGGTCCGGGCGGACCTTTTTTCCCCAGCTCGGCGCAGGTGTATGGAGGCCAGAAGATTCCCGGCAAGTTCTTTATGGAATCGGACTCCTGTAAGCGCTGCCACGCCGACATCTACCAACAGTGGTCCAGTTCGGCCCACCATTTTTCCTCGTTCAACAATCAGTGGTATCGGAAGTCGATTGAGTATATGCAGGACACCGTTGGCACGCAGCCCTCAAAGTGGTGCGGAGGCTGCCATGATCCGGCAGTGTTATATAGCGGGCTGATGGATACGCCGATCAAGCAGATCGTACATCGTCCAGAGTCGCAAGCCGGCCTGGGTTGCATGATGTGCCACTCGATTGCCCACGTGAAGAGCACGATGGGACAGGGAGACTTTTATCTGGAGTATCCGAAGCTGCATGAGTTTGCGGCGAGTCAGAATCCGATGGTGCGCACGCTGCACGACTTTCTCATTCAACTAAATCCCGAGCCGCATCGGCGGGTTTTCCTGAAGCCTTTCATGCGCGATCAGACGGCAGAGTTTTGCTCGAGTTGCCATAAAGTGCATCTGGATGTGCCGGTGAATCACTACAGATGGATCCGCGGCTTCAACGAGTACGACAACTGGCAGGCCAGCGGAGTTTCCGGGCAGGGTGCTCGGTCGTTCTATTATCCGGCGAAACCGGCACAGTGCGCGGATTGCCACATGCCGCTGACGAAATCGAACGATCAGGGCAACGTAAATGGGATGGTCCATTCGCATCGATTTCCGGGGGCGAATACCGCCCTTCCAACGGCAAGCGAGGATGCCGATCAGCTGAAAATCACCGAAGAGTTCTTGAAGAGTGGCGCGCTGAGCGTGGACATTTTTGCTATGTCGCAGGAGGCGGAGCCGCTAAAGTCGGCGACCGCGGGCCGATCAGAACTGTCAACCACCTTTGCAGTCGGTGAAGAAGCGGAGAACAAGATCGTGGCGCAGACGAATTCGGTTGTGCCAATCATGGCGCCGCTCAATCAGGTCGATGCGATTGTCCGTCGCGGTGACACGGTGCGCGTGGATGTAGTCGTCCGTACCAAAAAAGTCGGTCATTTCTTTCCCGGCGGGACGGTGGATGCCTACGATACCTGGCTGGAACTGAAAGCCACCGATGACAAGAACCGCACGATCTTCTGGAGTGGGATGATCGAGGATGGCGGCAAAGGTCCTGTCGAAAAAGGTGCGCACTTTTACCGGTCGCTCCAGATCGATGGGCACGGCAACGCGATCAATAAGCGCAATGCTTGGGCGACGAGGTCGGTGGTTTACGTCCATCTGATTCCTCCCGGAGCAGCGGACACGGTGCACTATCGTTTGCACGTCCCAGAAAATGCGGGCGACAAGATCACGCTTCATGCCCGGCTTTGTTACCGGAAGTTCGCCTGGTGGAATACTCAGTTCTCATTCGCTGGGGTTCCCGACACGACTGATCTGGCAGGTGTGACTCAGGATTACGACGACCGGAAGTTTACCTTTACGGGTGCGTTGCAGGGGGTATCGGCGAAACAGGAGAAAATCCCCGACTTGCCGATCGTGGCCGTCGCTGAAGACGAAGTCACGGTACAGGTCGCGCCACGCGGGACCGGCATTGCCAGCGGATTGGTTGCCCTACAGTCGGACGATTGGCAGCGCTGGAATGATTACGGCATCGGCCTTCTGTTGCAGGGTGATCTGAAAGGCGCGCAGGAAGCATTTGGGAAGGTGACGGAAATCGATCCGCAAAATCCCGATGGATGGATTAACATTGGGCGCGCGGCGGTGCAAGAAGGCGATATGGAGCGGGCGCGGAAGGTGCTGGAGACTGCGCTGAAACTAGAGCCAGACTTGGCCCGTGCGAATTTCTTCTACGCCAAAGTCTTACGCAGCGATGGCAACTACGATGGTGCGGCCGAGTATTTACGGAAGGTGCTGGTGCAATATTCGCGAGACCGCGTCGCGTTGAATGATCTGGGACGGATCCTGTTTCTGCAACGTAAGTACAAAGATGCCGTTGCAACACTAGAACGGGTGCTGACCGTGGATCCGGAAGACTTGCAGGCGCACTACAACCTCATGCTTTGCTACAACGGCCTAGGTGACGAGAAGTTGGCCCATGAACATGAGGTGCGTTATTTGCGCTTCAAGGCTGATGAGGCAGCGCAGGCAATCACCGGCCCTTACCGACTGCTGAATCCAGAAGACAACAACGAACGGCAGGCGGTGCACGAGCACGTATCCGTCAAATTACCCGGCGATCAGGCTGCGCCGAAGGTCCTAAACAGCCACGATACGCGACGCCCAGCAATGCCGAAGCCAAATCCGCCGGCGGGAGGCAGCCAATGAGAGCAGTCTGGTTGCTAGGCGTTCTACTCTTTGGTGTTTTCTCACGGAACGTCACTGCGCAACAGTCAATTACTTTCGCTGACATTACGGCGCGATCTGGAATTCGCTTTGTCCACAACCGCGGTGCGTTCGGAAAAAAATATCTGCCGGAAACGATGGGACCGGGCTGCGCGTTCATAGACTTTGACAATGATGGCTGGCCCGATATTCTGCTGATCAATGGCGAAGATTGGCCGGGTCATGCAGAGGCGGGAGCGACGACCCCTAAGCTTTACCACAACAATCACGACGGCACATTTACCGACGTGACTCGCAAAGCCGGGCTTGCGGTCCCGATGTTCGGCATGGGAGTCGCCGTCGGGGATTACGACAATGACGGCTTCGACGACATCTTTATTAGCTCGCTTGGCCAGAACCGTCTGTTTCACAATAACGGCAACGGCACTTTCACCGATGCCACAAAAACCGCCGGGTTGTGGGGGCCAAGCGAGTTCTCCACCAGCGCAGCGTGGGTCGACTACGACCGCGACGGGAAACTGGACTTGGTAGTTGCAAACTACGTGCAGTGGTCCGAGAAGGGCGATTTGTATTGCACGCTCGACGGAACACACAAGTCTTACTGCACGCCAGAATCCTATAAGGGAGCGTCAGTACGGCTATGGCACAACCTGGGAAATGGAAGGTTCGAAGACGCGACCCAAAAATCGAAGTTGTTCGATTCCACCTCGAAAGGCTTGGGAGTTGCGATTCTGGACTACAACGGCGACGGTTGGCCCGATATTTTGTTGGCCAACGATACGCAGCCCAACAAACTTTATCTGAACAAACGGGACGGAACATTCGAAGGAAAAGGCATTGCTGCCGGGATTGCATTCAGCGAAGACGGAGTAGCGCGGGCCGGCATGGGGGTGGACTCGGCGGACTATGATCGCTCAGGGCACGCTAGCGTTATCATCACAAATTTTGCGAACCAGATGTTATCGCTCTATCACAATGAGGGCAACGGCCTGTTTGTGGATGAGGCGCCGCAATCCGAAGTGGGTAGGGCCACACTGGTCACGCTCGGGTTTGGATGTTTCTTCTTCGATTACGATAACGATGGCTGGCCAGACATCCTGGTCGCCGACGGACATATCGAAGATGCGATCGAGCGAGTGCAGAAACGGGTGAGCTACCGCGAACCGCCGCATCTGTTCCGGAATATGGGAGGAGGAAAATTTCAGGAAGTTACTGCCTCGGTAGGAACAGAATTTGCCAGCGCAAAAGTGGCGCGGGGAGCGGCTTACGCGGACATCGATAACGACGGCTTTCTCGATGTGCTGATGACGACAAATGGCGGGCGCGCTTATCTTTATCACAACGAAGGCGGAACAGATCGCAGTCTGCGGATCAAACTGGTGGGGACGAAGTCGAATCGCGACGGGATTGGGGCTGCGGTGCGGGTGAGTTCCAGCAAGGACCAGCAATCGCAGACTGTCCACAGTGGATCAAGTTATCTTTCGGCAAGCGAACTGGTTTTGACGTTCGGTTTGGGGACGCAGGCCAAGGCGGATTCGATCGAGATTCAGTGGCCCAGCGGTCAAGTGGACAAACTCGCGAATGTTGCAGCCGGACAAACGGTCATCGTCCAGGAAGGCAGCGGGATTGTGAAGAGTTTGCCCTATAGCAAGCCCTGGACTTCTGCAAAGAAAAGAGCGAATTAAGACCCAACGGACATCAAGGATACGATTTCTCGATATCGTTTGTGGTTTACTGGTTCTGCTCATGCGGCCATCAATTCTCAAGCTATGCATCATCTTCACGCTGGCAATTTCTTTGCAGGCTGCGGCTCCGCAAAGCCACTCAATATCCAACTCCGATAAATCCGCCGAAGCGGGGCGCCTAAATAACCTGGGCACGGCCTACATGAACCAGCAGTTGTTTGAGAAGGCGCTGAAATCTTTTCAGGATGCATATGCGCTTGACCCAAAGTTGCGGATTGCGCGAGTGAACATGGGCATCGCGCTTCTCAATCTTGCGAAGGTCGATGCCGCTCGGGACCTTCTTGAGCAGGCGGTAAAAGAGAATCCTGGCGACGCGTTCGCCTGGTACAACTTCGGGCTCCTCTACAAGAACAGCGGAGACGGGCTGAAGGCCGCGGAATGTTTTCGGAGAGTCACAGAGATCGATCTAAACGACGCCGATAGCTGGTATTTTCTTGGCGCTGCCTATGCGGAGAATAAACAATATTCCGACGCGATGGATGCATTTCAGCATGCCCTGAAGTTGAATCCGCAACATGCTTCCGCGGAATTCGGACTCGCGCGCGGGTATCAGCAAGCCGGCGATTCCGCGCAAGCTCGCGAACACCTGGAACGATTTCAATACATCAAGGATGCGAAGTTGGGCCAGCCCATAAGTCTTGCCTATGGGGAGCAGGGGAAGTATTCGCTGGCGGAGGAAGCAGCGAGCGCGCCGCAGAAGGTTCCTCAGCAAATCAATGCGCGGTTCGTGGATGTGACGAAAGACGCAGGTCTGCCGACGACCTTGTCGGCCGGATTTGCCGGTAATCCTGGCCTTCGGCTAGGTTTTGGCGCGTGTTTGCTCGATTACGACGGCGATGGTTTGATTGATATTTTCCTGCCTCGGTTCGGCTATGCGGCGCTCTATCACAATCTTGGCAACGGAAAATTTAAGGAAGTGACCGCCAAAGCGGGGATCGAGAAAAATATATTCGCTCAGGACTGCGCCGCAGGCGACTATGACAACGACGGCGCTACCGACTTGGCGATTACATCAAATCGCGGTTTGTTGCTCTTCCACAATGAGAAGAACGGCACCTTTCGGGAGGTCAGAGAGGCTGCAGGAGTCAATCGCGCGGGAGGTGCAATGTTCGACTTCGGTGTGACGTTCGTTGATTATGACCACGATGGTGATCTGGATCTTTTTGTAACACGCCTGCTTCCCGATGCGGAAAGAGGAAGTCACAAACCTTCCGCTCTGAACTACACGGGCCAACACGTGCCGAGCGTCATGTGGCGCAACAACGGGAATGGAACCTTTACCGACGTTACGGCTTCTGTCGGACTGGCAGGGGCTGCGCCGAACCTCGAGTCCGTCGGAACCGATTTCAATAATGATCGTGCTGTCGACTTGGTGATGACGCAATGGAATGATGTGCCGGTAATCTATGAAAATCCGCGGGAAGGGAAGTTTGTTCCGCAAAATCCATGGCCCGGGTCGATGTCACGCTTGACCAATGGCGTTGCGGTACTTGACTTCGATCATGATGGCTGGATGGACTTGACATTCACTCAGTGGGACGCAGGCGGTTTGACGCTCTGGCGCAACAATCACGGCAAGAGCTTCGAACCGATGGCATTGCCTGCAACAAACTGGGTGCGCGCTTTTGGGGTTGCCGCCATCGATTACGATAACGATGGTTGGGTCGACCTCGTTGCCGTGGGTGAAACAGCAGAGGGCAAAGGGGAAGCCCGTCTCTTCCGCAATCTTGGCCCCGATGGTTTCAAAGACGTTACCGCCGACGTTGGTCTGGACAAAATTCAACTGAAAGAACCGCGGGCCATTATCACCGGTGACTTCGACAACGACGGCGCCACTGATCTTCTCATCACCCAGAACAATGCTCCTGCGGTATTGCTGCGCAACGAGGGCGGCAATCGAAACCACTGGCTGCGGTTGAATCTGAAGGGGCTTGCCGACAACAAAAGTGCCATCGGAACCAAGGTTGAGGTATTCGCCGGCGGCAACCGGCAGAAATTCGAGATTGCAGGATCGTCCGGCTATCTGGGGCAAAATTCTCCGTATCTTACAGTCGGTCTGGGGCAGGCGAAGCAGGCGGACATCGTTCGCATGCTGTGGCCAACCGGCGTATTGCAGGATGAGGTCGATGTTGCGGCCGACCGCGAGCAGAAGTTCCTGGAGCTTGACCGGCGGGGCAGTTCGTGTCCCACACTTTTCATGTGGGATGGTAAGCGTTATTCGCTGGTTGCGGACATGTTGGGTGCCGGCGTGGTTGGGCACTGGATTGCGCCGGGCGAGCGCGATATTCCGCGGCCAACGGAATACGTGAAGGTGGATAGAGAAGTGCTTCGCGAGAAAGACGGCAAGTTGAGCTTCCGCTTCATGGAACCGCTGGAGGAATCGGTATACCTCGATCAAGTTGAATTGCTGGCAGTCGACCATCCGCGCGAGGTCGATGTTTATCCCAACGAATATTTTGCAAGCAATCCGCCATACGCTCCGTTTAAAGTAGTGTTCAGCCAGAATGCACGGCTTCCCGCGGCTGCAACCGACGAGCATGGACACGATGTTTTATCGGACCTGCTTGCGCATCGTTACTTCGGCGATTTTGAAGTGCTGCCATTCGCCGGTTTCACTAAGTTGCACAGCTTGGAACTCGCTCTTGGCCAGCCTTACGAGGGTGGCGCGCTCTGGCTTCTCATGCATGGCGAGGTGGAGTATTTCAGTGCAACCAGCATGTACGCGGCAGATCAGTCGGGCTTGCGGCCGATTGCGCCGTACCTCGAGGCGCTCGATTCGCAGGGAAGATGGATTCGCGTGCTGGACGACATGGGCTTTCCTGCCGGCGGGCCTCGTACCATCACCGTTGACCTGAGTGAGAGGCTGCCGCGAGGAACGCAGCGAATTCGCATCTCGACCAACCTGCAAATCTATTGGGACAATATTCTGATTGATCGCACGCCGCAGAAGCAGGTGGCGCACACCAATGAAGTTCGGCTTGTCCGTGCGGACCTCAATTTTCACGGTTTTCCCCTCAAGATTGAGGGCAAGCCGCCAGGAAATGTGAAATACACCTACGAAAAGGCCAGCGCCACCGGCCCATACACTCGTCCCGCTGGAAGCTACACTCGTTATGGCGACGTACTTCCGCTGCTCACTTCGATCGACGACAAACTGGCGGTGTTCGGTTCGGGAGATGAAGTCGCGCTCGATTTCGATCCCGCTGGTCTTCCGCCGCTGCCTCATGGCTGGGCGCGCGATTACTTCTTCGCGGCCCACGGCTACGAAAAAGACATGGATTTCTATGCCTACGACTTCAGCGATGTCGAGCCCCTCCCATTTCAGTCGATGGGATCTTACCCGTATCCGGGTAAATCGTTTCCTCTTGATGAAGACCATCTGAAATATCTGCTGGAGTACAACACGCGATATATGTCGGGGCACGAAGCGAAGGGATATTCGTTTGGATATGCGTTGAAGTGAGGTTGAGCAAATTCGGGCGGCTCTTGGATAGTTTCCCAAAAAACGCCCTACGGAAATCGAAGGGCGTCCTTTTACCCGGCACCGCGACAACGTGAATTCCGGTCTTCCAGTCCTGAGGCGGGAACTTACATTGTGGTACAACGACATCATTAAATCGTTTCAATTCTGTTGACAACTCAAGCTGATCATAATCCAATACCCGAGATGGCCACCGCTCCCACGCCTGTATCGGCCCCCGCGCGTCTGCGTCGTACGCTGACTCTGTGGGACCTGATCCTCTACGGCATCATCGTCATACAGCCGACCGCGCCCATGCCTGCATATGGAGTTTTTAGCAACGCCGGCCAGGGCCATGTGGTTACCTCAATCCTGATCGCCATGATCGCGATGGTTTTCACCGCGATGAGTTATGGCCGGATGGCACGCGTCTACCCCAGCGCGGGTTCGGCCTACACCTATGTAGGTCGCGAGCTGCATCCCTCACTCGGCTACGTCACCGGTTGGAGCATGACAATGGATTACATTCTGAATCCGTTGATCTGTACCATCTGGTCAGCCAAGGCAATGTCCGATCTTTTGAGCGGAACGCAATACCAGATTCCCTATCCTGGACTGCTGTGGCCGATATTCTTTGCCGTGCTCTTCACCTTGCTCAACCTGCGCGGAGTGCAAACCTCGGCACGCATCAATCAAATACTCTGTGCCGCAATGGGCGCGGTGATCCTGGCGTTTTTCTGGTACACGGTGCGCTATATTTTCCACCTACCACAGTATCCTGAGGCGTATTTTCTGCGGCCGTTCTATAACCCTGAGACTTTCACTGTCAATCGCGTTTTCCACGGTACTTCGGTCGCCGTGCTCACCTACATCGGTTTCGATGGCATCTCGACGCTGTCGGAGGAAGTCGAAAATCCGCGACGCAATATTTTTCTGGCCACCGTTCTGGTCTGCGTCATCACCGGGTTTCTAGCGGCTGCAGAGGTCTACGGAGCGCAGTTGTTGAGCCCGCAATACCAGTTTCCGGCCAGCGAAGTGGAGAATGCTTTCAGCCATGTAGCGGCCGTTGCGGGCGGCATGCTGATGACCAAGGCGATCAGCATTACGCTTCTGGTTGCTACCATCGGCTCTGGAATGGGTTCGCAACTTGGCGCAGCACGGCTTCTCTATGGCATGGGCCGTAGCGACGCCATCCCGAGAAAATTCTTTGGGGCAATCCATCCGAAGACCCACATTCCCGCCAATAACGTGCTCTTTGTTGGCGTCATCGCCCTCATCGGCGCTTTCTTGATTACCTACGACAATGGCGCCGAGTTGCTGAATTTTGGCGCGCTCATCGCTTTCATGGGCGTAAATCTGGCCGCGCTTACTCACTATTACATTCGCGGCGCGGACCGTACGCTGGGGCAGTTGCTTCCACCGATTCTCGGATTTCTCATCTGCCTGTTCATTTGGATTCACCTTTCCAACCTTGCCCTGATCGCGGGATCGATCTGGATGGTGGCGGGCATCGCCTACGGAGCATGGAAGACCCGGGGCTTCCAAAGCGACCTGGTGAACTTCGATGTGCCCCCGGAAGAAACCTAGGAAAATCGGTAGTTGAGCAATCTGGCGATTTGCCGGCGAGTCTACGGGCCGAAGTATTACGAGGGGCCTAAGAATGTTAAACGAGGCAATGCTCGTCGCTTTCGTCATCACGGCGGATTCGACGCGGCGCTGCATTCTACGAACCCCGACAGGAATACCCTCTCGCTGGGCCAACACCGGAATAGATGAGGTCGATGAGAGCTTACCCTCCGCTCGGGCAATCGGCTCCCTATTAGTTTATAATTTCGGATTCTGCGCTGATTTCCCTGGAGTGACGAGAAATGATCCGATTTCTGCAAACCCCTGGGCCGATCAAGAAGGTCCTTCTTGGCGGTCTACTAACGATTATCTGTGTATTCATGGTGATTACGCTGGTGCCGGGCTTCGGCAGTTCCAGCTTCCTGGGTACGGCGACGCCGACCCGCGGAGTGGTTGCCACCGTCGACGGCAACGACGTCACCACGCTGGAGGTGCAGAAGGCCGCTAAGGCCATGATTCAGCGGCAGTTCCCGCGTGGCGGGGCACAGGCAGCGATGCTTGTCCCTTATTTTTCACAGCAGGCGGCCGAACAACTGATCGACCAGAAAGTCGTTTTCGCGGAAGCACAGCGGCTCGGTCTGCGCGCCACGGATGAGGATGTCCGCGACGAACTGCGCCACGGACAATATGGACAGATGTTTTTTCCCAACGGCAACTTCATTGGACAGGATGCTTACCAGGAGAACCTGCAGCGCTACGATCTGACCGTTCCGCAATTCGAGAAAGACGTGAAAGACCAGATTCTTTTCGAGAAAGTGCGAAGCATGGTAGGCGGGAGCGCCAGCGTCACCGACGCCGAGGTTCGAGACAGGTTCTTGAAGGAAAATACCAAGGTCAAGTTTGACTATGCGGTGCTGAAAAAAGACGATATTGAGAAAGGCCTGCATCCGACCGATCCGGAGCTGAAAGCCTATTACGAAAAGAATAAAGCCACCTACAACAACTCGATTCCGGAGAAGCGGAAAGTAAGCTATGTGGTGGTAGATACCTCCAAGTTGCAGGCGGAAACTTCTATCAGCCAGCAGGAGTTGCAAGGCTACTACAGCCAGCATCAGGACGAGTACCGGGTGCCAGACCAGGTGAACGTCCGCCACATTTTGTTCAAAACGCCATTGCCTGGCGCGGATGGCAAAGTGGACCAAAAAGGTGTGGACGCGGCCAAGCAAAAAGCTGGCGACGTTTTGAAACAGTTGAAGGCGGGCGGCAATTTCGCGGACTTGGCCAAGAAGAATTCGGATGATGCGTCCAGCGCGAAGACCGGAGGGTCGTTAGGGTGGATCCAGAGGGGACGATTTGGTTCAGCCGACGAGGACAAAGTGGTTTTTGCGCTTCCGAAGGGCGGCACCAGTGACGTTATCGCGACCGGTTCCGGCTTCGACATCGTGCATGTCGACGACAAGCAGGATGCGCACGTAAAGAGCCTGGACGAGGTAAAGCCCGAGATTGAGCCGATTCTTAAACAGCAGAAGGCCGCACAAAAAACGCAAGACGTTGCTAATAACCTATTGACCAAGGCGCGTAGCGATGGTCTGGAGAAGGCTGCGGCGGCAAACGGCTATTCAGTGGTTACGACGGATTTTGTGGGTAGGAGTGATTCGCTGCCCGGCGTCGGGGCCGCTCCGCAACTGATGGATGCTGTATTTACTGCAACCGATAAGGCTCCCCCGGACCAGGCCACTGTGCCGCAGGGTTCTGCGATTTATCAGGTAACGGCCATCCAACCTCCGTCGACTCCAACGTTTGACCAGATTCGCAGCCGGGTAGAGACCGAATTCAAGAGCGAACAAGCGCGAACTCTTCTAGCGCAGAAGACGCAAGAGTTATCCGACCGCGCAAAAACAGACCATGATCTGAAGAAGGCGGCGAAGGAACTGGGGGCGACCATGAAAACCAGCGACTTGGTGCTGCCCAATGGACAAGTCCCCGATATCGGTTCAATGACCGGCCCAGCGGCGGTCGCCTTTACAATGAAGCAGGGCGACATCAGTGGCCCGATTGAGTCGGTCAGTTCTGGTGCGGTGCTAACCATCGTCGAGAAGCAAGATCCAAGCGATCAGGACTTCGCGACTAAGCGGGATGAAATCCGTAGCGAAATTCTCGAGCAAAAACAGTCTGAGCTATTCGGACTGTTTGTCGAAAATGCTCGTGCCCAGATGGAGAAAACGGGCAAGATCAAGATCAATCAGGAAGAATTGAAGGGCTTGACCCGGCCGCCGAACAGCGAAGGCGATGAGGGCGGCGAGTAATCCGGGGTTACCTGGGCTGGCGCTCAAGAACGTAGTGAAATTTCTCTACACGAGGTCTGAACTCCGAGGCCTCGTCACTGGGATCGATTCCTTAACGATTCGTCATTCAACCAAAAGGGTCCGTCGGCAACTTTTATGCTTCTTCCGCGCCTCACCGGAATTTTGCTTCACCCAATTTCTCTGCCGTCTCGGGGTGGGATCGGGGACTTTGGTCCGGCCGCATACGAGTTCTTGGATTCTCTGGCTTCCGCGCGCCAAGGTCTTTGGCAGGTTTTGCCATTGGGGCCGCCTGCGAACGGGAACTCCCCGTACTCTTCCACTTCTGCGTTCGCGGGGAATCCTCTGTTGATTAGTCTGGAGAGGCTGGCGGAACGTGGCTGGATCGATCCGACAGCGGTGGCCAAACTGCCGGCCACGGTCAATCCGATCGACTACGAAGAGGTGCGCCAGCATAAGCTGCCACTGCTGTGGGCAGCCGCAGAAAGATTCTTGACCGCGGCCTCGGATAGCGTGCGCGCGCGTTTCGATGGATTCGTCGCCGAGAATGGATGGTGGCTGGAAGATTTTGTACTCTACGACTCCCTGCGAGAACAGCACCACCAAGCCTGCTGGAAAGAGTGGCCCAGGGAACTTGCTCGTCGCGATCCACCAGCGATTGCGGCAGCGCGAACCAAACTTGCTCCCGACATGGCGGCACGTCGCGTGATTCAGTTCTTTTTCTACGAACAATGGCGCGCATTGCGCCGTTACTGCGCCCAGAAGTCGATTCGGGTGGTCGGGGATATTGCGATTTTTGTCGACTACGACAGCGCCGACGTGTGGGCGCATCGTGAACTGTGGCGCCTGAAGGACGACCTTGAGCCACAAGTCGTGTCAGGAGTGCCTCCAGATGCCTTCAGTGCGACCGGGCAGCGCTGGGGAAATCCACTCTACGATTGGGATGCCATGCGTGCCCAAGGCTACGAATGGTGGGTGCAGCGTCTGCGCTGGGCGACTCAGACTTGCGACTTCATCCGACTGGACCATTTTCGCGGCTTCGCGCAATTCTGGGAGATTCCCGCGGAAGACGAAACCGCGATGAACGGACACTGGGTCGACGGGCCGCGCGACGACCTGTTCAATACGCTGAAACAAGAGCTGGGTGGGCTGCCGTTTTTTGCGGAAGACTTGGGTTACATCACGCCAGATGTGCATAAGCTTCGTGACGATCACCAGATTCCGGGAATGGCTGTATTGCAGTTCGCCTTCGGAGATGTTGGCGCCCACGCATACCTGCCACATCGATTGACTCCCGATCGCGTGGTGTACACCGGTACGCACGATAATGACACGACGGTGGGCTGGTGGAACTCTTCAGCGACGGAATATGAGAAGCGGTCAGCGTCAGCATTGGTCGGGCCGGTCGAAGATGGGATCAACTGGGCGCTCATCCGGACGGCGCAAGGTTCGCCTGCGAGCTTCTCCGTGTCCCCTGTCCAGGATGTGCTCGGATTGGGCAGTGAAGCCCGCATGAACACGCCCAGTCACCAGCACGGAAACTATCACTGGAGAATGCAGCCCGGGGCGCTGACGAGCCAGATGGCAGAGAAACTGGCAAATCTGGCCGAAGTGACGGACCGGCTGCCGCAGCCGGTTCCGATACCACCAGCGGAAGACTTTATTGCTTAGTTACGGCTATCCCGAAGCTGACTGCCCGTCTAAGCTAACTCCCCGTCTAAGCTAACTCCAACTCGACTTGCTTGGTGGTTTCATCCAGCTTAGTAATCTTGAACTTGCGAATCTGTCCAGCGTGGACGGCGTCTGGCTTAGTATCGCTCGGCGCGGCGCCGTTCTTCCAGCGCGCCTGTAACATCGAACCCAGCGATGACAGATCGGCATTAGATGTAGAAGGCTTTTCGACTGCGACTTTTGCTGGCTGCTCGGCCCTCATCACACACGTGCCCTGGATGCCTTCTCCTATCTCGATGCGAGCCTGCTGTTCTGACGCCTCCACAACGCGTCCGGTGACCACATCGCCGACCTGGTGCTCGGCCATGTATTCCTGCAGGCTGCTCGGCGCCATCTGCTTCATGCCAAGCTTGATACGTCGCTTCTCGATATCGATTTCGAGCACTTGCGCCTTGACCAGTTGGCCGGTCTTCAACAGATCCTGCGGATGATTGAGCCGCTTTTCGGCACTCATGTCGCTGATGTGGATCATCCCTTCAACGCCTTCGGAAAGCTGAACGAATGCGCCGAACTTGGTCAGGCTGGTGACCGGACCCTCCACCGCAGAGCCGACCCACAGTTTCTGAGAAATGTCGGCCCAAGGATCGCCGAGTGCTTGCTTGAGCCCTAGAGATATACGATGTTCCGCGGGGCTAACGCCCAAAACTACAGCTTCCACCGTATCGCCCGGCTTTACCACGTCACCGGCGCTGCGCACTCTTTTGGCCCATGACATTTCGGAAAGGTGGATCAATCCTTCGATTCCCGGATCGAGTTCCACGAACGCGCCAAACTCCATAAGACGCGTCACGGTTCCCCGCACGCGCTCGCCAACTTTATACTTGTCCGCGACCGCATCCCAGGGATGGGGCTGAAGTTGCTTCAGGCCGACCGAGATGCGTTTCTTCTCAGGATCAATCTTCAGAACCTTTATTTCGATCTGCTGTCCGAGGGAAAGCGCGTCCTCCGGCTTGTTAATGCGGCTCCATGAAATATCGGAGATATGCAACAACGCATCGACTCCACCAATATCGACGAACGCCCCGTAATCCATCAGGCTTCTGACCGAGCCCGACACCGTATCGCCTTCGCGGATCTCCGAATAACGACGGCCTCGAGCTGCGTTCTCTTCTTCCTCAGCAACCGCCCGACGATCGACGACGACATCTTCCTCGGTGGCGTCGAGTTTAATAATCCGGCAGCGGATCTCCTGTCCGACCAGTTTCTCCATCTCGGAGGCGTCCCGTGTACCGCTACGGGATGCGGGCATAAATGCCCGGACGCCAATGTCCACACTGAATCCGCCTTTGACCACTCCGGACACGGTTCCCGCAATGGTGGTCTTGTCGGAAAAGGCCTTCTCTAGCGACGCCCAGTCGGCGGGTTGTGCAATCTTGCCGCGGACCAATTCGTAGTAGCCTTCAGGATCGCGGCTCTTGACTGTGACCGACATTTTATCGCCGGGCTTGACCGCTTGGCCGGCGTTTTGAAATATCGCCAGCGGCAAAATTCCTTCACTCTTAAAGCCGATATCGAGCAAGACCGAGTCGACGGTAACGGCAATTACTGTACCTTCGAGTTGTCTTGAGCCGTCTTCGGACTTGCGCGAGTGACTCTTCTCGTACTGGGAGAGAAGATCTGTGAAAGACTCGCTGGTTTCAGGCGAGAGTTGAGGTTCGGGAGTGGGTTGGTTTGGCATAACAGGTTTCAGGTCTCAATTCTGAGGTGCAGTCAGGATATCATCCCGGCCCACCCGCCCGGGTTTCGGAACGATGACGGAAGGAAACCAACCGCGATTTATTAACGTCAGGTTACAAAGTTGCCTAAAGCCTTTGAGCGCCGTTGCATAATCGTGTATAGATTTAAGTGAGGTTGAAGTGAGGCCCAGTGGAGAACGCGATCGTACAAGCCCGCGCGGTGGA
Organism: Terriglobales bacterium; assembly: GCA_963700175.1. Classification (GTDB taxonomy): domain Bacteria; phylum Acidobacteriota; class Terriglobia; order Terriglobales; family Acidobacteriaceae; genus DASVWZ01. The sequence goes on along the minus strand of CAVOWN010000013.1, from coordinate 570,042 downwards.
GAAGTTCTATGTCCAGCCCGACGGCGCTCGCATTGAAGTTATCGCCCCAACCGATCTCGAAATCTCTCCCGGAAAAATCGTGGCCCTCCTTGGACCCTCCGGCTCTGGCAAATCTACCTTATTGAGAATGTTGACCGGACTTTCGATCCCTTCATCGGGAGAAGTCCTCTGGCATGGAAAACCTCTAGGTGTCGAGCCTCCGAATGTCGCCATCGTATTTCAAAGCTTCGCGCTGTTCCCTTGGTTGAATGTTCTGGAGAACGTAGAAGCTCCACTGGAGGCCCGTGGAATCGCGGCGATTGAACGGCGGAAGCGCGCCCTCAAAATGCTGGACACGGTAGGACTCGATGGCTTCGAGACAGCCTATCCCAAGGAGCTCTCGGGAGGCATGAAACAACGCGTGGGGTTTGCTCGTGCGCTGGTTGTGGAACCAGAGGTCCTTTTCATGGACGAGCCTTTCTCTGCGCTGGATGTTTTGACGGCCGAGAACCTCCGCGGCGAACTGCTGGAATTGTGGCTCAACAAAAAAATGCCGACCAGTGCGATTTTCGTGGTCACGCACAATATCGAAGAGGCTGTTTTGCTGGCTGACCGGGTCATTGTCCTGGGCAAAAATCCTGGGCGAATCCGGTCGGATTTTGAAGTCGCGATTCCTTATCCCCGCGATCGCAAATCCCCGCGCTTTGTGGAGTACGTTGACTACATCTACAAGATTATGACGCAGCCGGACCTGGAACATTCCATGCCGGCGATGGGCAGCAACGCGCGGCCGGCGCGCGGTCCTAAAGAAAAATATCAGATGCTGCCTCACGCGCGTCCCGGAGGTATTGCCGGACTGCTGGAGTTGCTGCACGATCGTGGTGGTAAAGACGATCTGTACAAACTGGCCGACGAGTTAGCCATGGATGTCGACGATCTTTTCCCGATCGTTGAATCTTGCGTGATGCTTGGCTTCGCAACCTTGAAGGAAGGCGACGTGGAGATCAGCCCTGAAGGGGTTGCCTTTGCCGACGCTGATATTCTCCATCGCAAAACGCTCTTTCGCGAGGCTGCTTTGAAACACATCGCGATCCTGCAATGCATCGACAACGTGCTGAAAGCCAAGTCGGACCACTCGATTCCCGATGAATTCTTTCATGACATTCTCGACGAGCACTTCAGCCAGGACGAAGTCGAACGCCAGTTTGAGACGGCGATGAACTGGGGCCGTTACGCTGAGATTTTCGACCATGATCCCGAAAAGGGCCGCCTGGTGCACACCGAGCATGCGCCCGACGCCAACCATGCGGCGGCCACGGTCAAATCATGAGGCGATCGGTCGGCTTCAGCAGCTTGTCACCCTATCGGCTGTGGTCTCAGTTGCCGAGGATTGGGGCCTCCCGTCTTCCCGATCTGCTGATGTTCTCCGCGGCTCTGGCACTGTTCTATGGCGTCCTCATGGTTTCGCGTACGTGGCTGGGACCCTTCACGCCCTCGGTTGAGATCTCGCGTAGTCCGTGGGCCCTTCCGGGATACGCCGCCTTATCTTTACTCCGCATCACCATAGCCTACATCTTAAGTCTCGCCTTTACGCTGGTTTACGGATATATCGCGGCGTACAACGCGAAAGCCGAGCGCTTCATGGTGCCACTTCTTGACGTTCTGCAATCCATTCCAGTGCTGAGCTTTTTGCCCGGTGTCATGCTGGCAATGGTCGCCTTGTTTCCCAGTCGCCAACTCGGCGTAGAACTCGGTGCGATTCTGCTGATTTTTACCGGCCAAGTGTGGAACATGGCGTTTAGTTTTTATGCGTCGCTGAAAAATATCCCCAGAGAAATGCGGGAAGCGGCCAAGATTTACGGCTTCAGTTGGTGGCAGCGATTTACCGAGGTGGAACTGCCGTTTGCGGTCATAGGACTGGTGTGGAACTCCATGATGTCAGTCGCCGGCGGTTGGTTTTTCCTGATGGCCTGCGAGATGTTCGTCCTCGGTTCGCGCGACTTCCGCCTTCCTGGCTTGGGCTCATACCTGCAAACCGCAGCCAGTGCCGGAGACACGCGTTCCATCCTGCTGGGCATCACGACCATGATTGCGGTGATTGTTCTGCTCGATCAATTCGTGTGGCGCCCGGTCATCGCGTGGGCGGAGAAATTCAAAGTCGAGCAGGTGGAAAGCACGAATCTGCCGCGGTCATGGGTGCTGGATTTAATGCAGCATTCGCGAGGCCTGGCGCAACTTCGAAGGCGTGCTCTGTTTCCGTTACGAGAAAGACTCATGTTGTACTTCTCACGTCAGCATTCCAGTTCGAACGTCCCGCGAGCCGCTTGCAGCCTGGAAACTATGGACCGCGCGCGTGATCGGCATTGTCGCGCTCGGCGCTGTGGGATATTCCCTGGTGCGCGTAGCCATGCTCCTCACCGGACTCACCGGCGCGGAGTTTAAAGAAATCGGTTGGGGCCTGGGTGCGACATTCCTGCGCGTGAATGTGGCCCTGCTGATCGGCGCAGCTTGGACGATTCCCGTAGGCGTCAAAATCGGTTTCAATCCAAAACTTGCGCGTATCGCTCAGCCACTGGCACAGATCGCGGCTTCAGTCCCAGCGACGGCGCTGTTTCCCGTCGTTTTGCTGGTTCTGGTTCAGTTGGGCGGAGGTTTGGGCGTTGGCTCGATCGTGCTGCTCTTGCTCGGCACCCAGTGGTACATCCTGTTCAATGTGATTGCCGGGGCAATCGCGATCCCAACGGACTTGAAGGAAGCTTGCTCGATTTGCCGCATCAACGGCTGGGAGCGCTGGCGCAAGCTGATTCTGCCGGGAATCTTCCCCTACCTGGTTACCGGCATGGTGACGGCTTCTGGCGGAGCCTGGAATGCCAGCATCGTGGCGGAGTATTTTCACTTCAAAGGACAGATTTTTTCTACCACCGGCTTGGGTGCAACCATAAGTCAAGCGAGCGATGCCGGTAACTTCGACTTATTGATTGGTTCCACCATTGTGATGGCCGCTGTGGTTGTAACCGTAAATCGATTGGTATGGCGCCGAATGTACACCTTGGCCGAGACGCGATTCAAGCTCGAGACGTAAAAAGGCCGGGATCTTGCGATCCCGGCTTGCAGTTGGCTAGGTTCGCCCGGATAAACTTTGAAACGCGAGGCGGCATCCCGGTTTAGCTCACGTTCCTTCTGGGCCGTAGCGTCAGATCTCGCACCTGCGTGAGGACGCTCGACATCTGCATACCGTTGAGTTGGTTCACGAATGGCAGCATCTCCGCCACAAATTCGTCGTGCATCAACTCGCGAATCTCATCCTGACGGTTGCGCTCGCTGCCACTCAGCAAGTCTGGCACGGTGACTTCGAGCGCTCTGGCCAGCCTTTCGAGCGATGAGAGTGTGGGTGTGGCCTTTTCGTTCTCGATCTTCGAGACGTAAGTCCGCGGCACAGACATCCGCAAAGCCAGTTGACGCTGGCTCAGCCCATTGCGCAGCCGCATGGACCGGATAGAAGATGCCAGGTTCAAATGACCACGGCGTCCATTCACCGGCATCATGACGGGCAACGGTGTCGGCGCTACCAGTTCCGGTTCGTCCTCGTCCAACGATCCGTGACAGCGGCGGCAGGCATTGTTAGTGGTCCGGAATTGAACCAGAAGACAGCGATCACAACGGACGACTTCCCGTGAATCTACTGGGGCTAATGTTGTAGCCATTTAGGTGTGGGAGGGGCCAGAGCGGGCGTCCCGGGGAACCAAACTAAATACTGGTTCCAAACCTGGTGCGTACTCTGCGGCATACGGCCTGTGGAAGTCAAGAAAAATCTTGCAGCATTCCGGCAAACTTCTGCGTGAAGATAAAATGAATGGAGTAAAAGTCGAAAAATCGAGGCGAAACGATGCTGGATCGGGAATCCGCATGGTGTTTACTAACTGAGTTCACCCAGTCGGAAAGTTTGCGTAAACATGCCTTGGCGGTGGAGGCGTGCATGCGCGCTTACGCGCAAAAACTCGCCCCCAGTTCGCCGGAACAGGAGCAGCTTTGGGCGTTGGTTGGACTGATCCATGACTTCGATTATGAGAAGTATCCCAGGCGCGAGGACCATCCCTATCGCGGAAACGAGATATTACAAGCGCGCGGATACTCGGAAGAAATTCGCCGCGCCATTCTGTCGCACGCGGAGTACACCGGGGTCACACGTGAGAGCCCGATGGAGAAGGTTTTGTTCGCCTGTGACGAGTTGGCCGGATTCATCACAGCATGCACGCTGGTAAAGCCCGGTAAGTCATTGGCTGAAGTCGATGCGAAATCGGTGAGAAGAAAAATGAAAGACAAAGCATTCGCCCGCAGCGTCAGTCGCGACGACATTGTAAACGGCGCGGTAGAACTGGGCGTCGATCTGGAAGAACATATCGCCTTCTGCATTGAGGCAATGAAGGGGATCGCGGGAGAGTTGGGACTCGACGGCAGTGCGGCGAAGGCTTCCTGATAAAGGCGTAGGCCTAGCGCCTTTGAGAGGCGACATTACCGCAGCGCAGCCGCGATTTTGCCGCTGGCAATCAGCTCTGCTAGCCGGGCAAAGTCCTGGTACATCACGCGGTCTTTGTCCATGGTGGCGCAGACCGAGCGAATTGCAGCATGCGCCGCCTGTCCCCGCTTTCCGGTCTTGAGCGGAGCGAGAAAATCCAGCGCCTGCGCGGCCGCCATCGCCTCAATCGCGAGCACGTTACGAGTGTTGTCGACGACGCGCCTCAACTTCAACGCCGCCGTCATGCCCATGGAAACGTAATCTTCTTTGTTCCCCGACGTGGTAATCGAATCGACCGACGCGGGATGCGCATAAACCTTGTTCTCACTGACCAAAGCCGCCGCCGTAACCTGCGCCATCATATATCCTGAGTTCAATCCGGCGCCGGGAGCGAGAAATGGCGGTAGCCCTTCACTGAGCGCCGGATTCACCAGTCGCTCCAGCCGCCGCTCGGAAATTCCAGCGAGCGCACTCAAAGCGATCGCCAGAAAGTCGAGCGCGAACGCGAGAGGCTCACCATGGAAGTTGCCTCCAGAAATGACATCGCCTTCGCCGTCCGATTGCTTAGGATTCTTGACGAACACCAGCGGATTGTCGACCGCGGAATTGACTTCAATCTCGAAGATGTGGCGACAGTGGACCAGAGTGTCGCGGACCGCACCATGAACCTGAGGGATGCAGCGCAATGAATAGGCATCCTGCACGCGTCCGCAATCCCGGTGGGAATCGCGAATCTGGCTGCCGTCGAGCATTTTCCGCAGATTCGCCGCGGTCGAGATCTGGCCAGCGTGCGGACGAGCCAAGTGCAGGCGCTCATCGAACGCCGCATCCGTCCCCTTGAGGGCGTCGGCCGAAAGAGAGCCGATGACGTCGGCCGAATTGACCAGAGTTTCGGCCGACAATATGGCGGCGATACCGATGGCCAACATGGCTTGCGTACCGTTAATCAGGGAGATGGCCTCTTTGGCTTCGAGAACCACCGGACCGACCTCAGCGAGTTTCATGGCCTCCGCGCTGGGAACGCGGTTGCCTTTATCGTCAATGCATTCGCCTTCGCCAATGAGCGCGAGGGCAAGGTGGGCGAGCGGTGCAAGATCGCCGCTGGCACCGACGCTGCCTTGAGACGGGACGTAAGCGGTCACGCCACGGTTCAGCATCTCGCAAAGCGTGTCCACGATGAGGGCGCGGACGCCGGAAAAGCCCTTGGAAAGGGAATTGGCGCGCAACAGCATCATCGCACGAGTGTCCGCAACTGAAAGCGGTTCGCCGACTCCAACCGAATGCGAACGGACGAGGTTGATTTGCATCTCCCGGATTTGATCGCCGGCGATGCGCACATCGCTGAGCTTGCCGACGCCGGTCGTGATTGCATAGGCGAGCTTATTCCCAGTGACCAACGCGTCAACGACCGCGCGGGCACGTCCGACTGCATCGCGGGCATCAGGTGCAAGTAAAACGGAGCGGTGCTCGACCGCGACTTCGCGGACGGCTTCCAGCGTGAGATCGTTACCGTTGATGTGCAGGGCTTTCAAGTCAGTTCCCAGTTTCAAGGTTCAAGTAACGGACATCCAAACATGGCAATGTTCATTTCCCCATCGCGTGGCGGAATGCAATCGAGTATTTTTCCGGCAACGGAGTTCTCTTCATCTGTCGATCTACCACGATGTGCGTCGTATCGCCTTCGGCAAGTAGCGTTTCACCGTCTGCTCGCAACACATCGTATTCGAACTGGATCAACGACTCGCGCAATAATCGCAAACGGGTGCGAACGATGATCTCATCGTCATACCGCGCGGGAGCCTTATACCGGCAACGCGCGTCAATGACGGCGATTCCGCAACCATCCCGCTCCTCCATATCGCGATAAGAGAAACCCAACTGCCGCAGCAATTCTACGCGCCCAACCTCAAACCATACGAAATAGTTGGCGTGATAGACAATGCCCATCTGGTCGGTCTCGGCATAGCGAACGCGTACCCGAGCCTCGCTGACTGCGACGCTCATGCCGCATTCCCTACGTTCTGCCCCGCCACCGGTTCGCCTCGTGCGATCAGGTGACCGTTCGCGGCGTAGTTTACAAACTGTGCCGGCAAACCATCACCCTTAAATGGAACTGCGGTGGTTTGGAAATGATAATGGAGATGGGCCTCAGACGAATGACCGCTGTTTCCGCACTCGCCAATTGGTTGGCGTGGAGCGACAGTGTCTCCAGGACGCACGATAACGCTGCCCTGCCTTAGGTGCGCGAGAAAAGAAAACTCGCTGCAACCGTGGTCAATGATCACGTAGTTGCCGAAAGGATTCTCGGTCAACATCTCTCCTGGCGTGCGGTCGGCTTCCTCGTTCCCTGCGTCCACAACCTCCCCGGCTCCGGGAGCAAGGATGGGCCGACCAAAACAAAAGTAGTCCGAATTATCCTCACCCGTGCGGGAATGTGATTTGCCATTGCGCAGAATCATGAAGTCATACGCGAAGCGCTGGTCGCGGTAGGCGGAGTGGTAGTTCTGGGCTATGCTTCGGCCTCCCCAATACACATACCATTCGCCGGTAAAGGGCAATGACAGCTCGGTTTGTGTCTGGTAGTTGAGGTAGGGCGTGGCTGCTGGCCGCTTTTTCAGAGACAGCAAACAACGTGCTAAGCGGTTGAGCGAACCAGTCTTCGGGAAGTCCTGAATCCTGTGCCTGCCGGTCATTTGCCGGTCCAGTTCGGCTTGCGCTTTTCCAAGAATGACGAGATACCCTCGCGAAAGTCGGGAGTGGCGCGAATTGCAGCGTTTTCCCGTACTGCAGATTTAATCTGAATATCGAGTTCCTCACCCGCCTGCTCGCTCAACAGTCGCTTAGTGTACAGCAGCGATGCAGGGCTGCTTTCCATAAGTTGGGCGGCGAGCTCCAGTGCCCGAGCGGAAAGCTTTTCGGGTGCGACGACCTCATTAATCAATCCAATTCGAAAAGCTTCATCGGCGCTGATGATTCGTCCGGTCAACAAAAGGTCGCGGGCATGTTTCTCTCCGACCTGACGCAGCAGGAAGGTGGATACGATAGCGGGAACAAACCCGATCCTTACCTCGGTATAGCCGAATTTCGCTTCCGGAACGGCCAGCGTAAAGTCGCAGAGCGTGGCCAAGCCGCAACCACCGGCGATTGCGGAACCGTTCACAGCTGCAATGGTAGGCTTTGGGAAATCATAGAGCGATCGAAACAGGCCGGCCATCGTCTCCGAATCTTGCAGGCTCTGCTCGGGCGTGCGTCCCAGCAGCGTCTTCAAGTTTTCCAGGTCCATGCCGGAGCAGAAGGCCTTGCCTGATCCAGTGAGAATCAGCACCAGGGCGGACGATTTGGCGACTTCATCGAGCGCCTGAACTAGTTCTTCAATTAAGTCGTAGCTGATGGCGTTTCGCTTGTCCGGACGGTTCAGCGTCAGGGTAGCCACTCGTGAATCGCTGCTGAGTAGGATCGTCTTGTAGTTCATGAGTTAGTCCGCGGCCGAAGACTCGCTGTAGCGCGCTCCGATCTCCGCCGTGATGCGCAGAAGAACATCCAATGGCTTCAGCGGAGGAAGGTTGGCCCTTCGAGTATTCAAGGCCGCGATTACCTTTTCTGTGGGGATGTTGCCGATCAGCGAGTCTTGCGCGAACGGGCAGCCGCCGAGGCCGCCAAGAGCGGAATCAAAACGCCGGCAGCCTGCGTCGTAAGCGGCAATGACTTTTTCTTCCGCCTCATCGGGACGGCTATGCAGATGCACACCAATGTCGAGAAAGCAGTACTTGTCCAGGACCGCAGAAACGAGCTTGTGAATTTTGGCTGGTTCCGCAATCCCTACAGTGTCAGCCAGGGAAATCATGCGAATGCCATTGGATTCGAGCACATCGACAGCATCAACCACCTCTTGGACGCTCCACTCGTCGCCATACGGGTTGCCAAATGCCATCGAGATATAGGTGACTACTTCCAGGCCGCCTTCTTCGGCTTTGTTCTGAACCTTATCCAACTGATCAAGGGCTTCTTCAAGAGTTTGGTGCTGGTTGTTGCGCAAGAATGTCGGCGAAACCGAGTACGGGAAGCCGAGCGTGCTGACTGTATTGGTATCGATGGCCCGCTGGGCGCCTTTTTCGTTGACCACGATGCCGATGATCTCAACGTCATCGGGCGGATCGAGTTCTTTCAGAACCTCTTCAGAGTCCGCCATCTGCGGTACTGCCTTCGGCGAGACGAAAGAGGCTGCGTCGATGTGCTTGAAACCCGCGGTAATAAGGGCCTTCAGATAATCAGTCTTCAAATGAGCGGGGATCTGCACCTTGAGCCCTTGCCAGGCGTCACGGGGACATTCGATCAATTTGACTGAGTCAGACATATGCAAGGTGCATTCGGGTGATCGGGCTGTCTGGTCGTCGGGCGAAATGTCGACGATCCGATTGTCAGGTTACCCCGGCCACGAGAGAACTACGTTTGCAGCACTCCCACTCTAAACTCCGCCACGTCTGGATTTAAGGCCGCCGCTTCCAGCGCCTGAGTGATGGCGTCGCGAGTCTCAACCGGATCGATAATCTTGTCGATCCACAAGCGCGCCGCGCCATAGCGTGGGTCAGTCTGTTCGTCATAGGTGCGCTTTACCGAATCGTAAAGTTCTTTTTTTTCTTCCTCGCTTAGATTCTTGCCGCCGCGCTCCAATTGTTTCACTTTGATTTCCACCAGTGTTCCGGCGGCCGCATCGCCACCCATCACTGCGTAGCGCGCAGTGGGCCAGGCAAAGACAAATCGTGGATCGTACGCCTTACCGCACATGGCGTAGTGTCCAGCGCCGAAAGAACCACCCACAATCACGGTAATTTTAGGCACGACCGAATTCGAGACCGCATTCACCATTTTTGCGCCCGCTTTAATAATCCCACTCCATTCCGCATCACGGCCTACCATGAATCCGTTCACGTCGTGCAGGAAGACCAGGGGAATCAGGTTCTGATTGCAATCCATAATGAAGCGTGCAGCTTTCTCAGCGGACTCGGTGTAGATGACACCGCCGAATTCGACCCGCTTATGGCCTTCGTGGTCAATCTGCTGCGCGTGTAACTTTTGATTCGCAACGATCCCGACGGCGAATCCGCCGATGCGCGCATATCCACAGATCAGGGTCTTGCCATATTCGGGCTTATATTCGTCGAAACAACTTCCGTCGACGACGCGCGCAATAATCTCCTTCATATCGTAGGGGCGGGCGGGAGATGAATCGTAGATGCCGTAGATTTCTTCGGCCGCGAAGAGAGGTTCCTCCGGTTTCCTGCGGTCCCATGGGGACTGTCGGCGGTAGCCCCACTTGTCGATGATAGCGCGGATTTTGAGCAAGCAAGCCTCGTCATTCAGTTCGCGAAAATCGACGGTGCCGCTGATCGCAGAATGCATGGCGGCGCCGCCCAATTCGTCAGCGGAAACTTTTTGTCCGATGGCAGCCTGCACCAGTGCTGGGCCGGCCAGGAAGAGGCCGCTGCCGTCGGTCATAAGAACGTGATCGCACATGACCGGGAGGTAGCCTCCGCCCGCCACGCACATTCCCATAATGGCAGCGATTTGCGGAATACCCATTCCCGACATGACGGCGTTGTTGCGAAATACCCGGCCAAAGTCGTCAGTGTCCGGAAAAACATCTTCTTGCAACGGAAGGAAGACCCCCGCGGAATCGACCAGATAGACCGTCGGGACACGATTCTCAATGGCAATGTTTTGCGCGCGGATGACCTTCTTGGAGGTCATGGGAAAGAAGGCGCCCGCCTTGACCGTGGCGTCGTTGGCGACGATCATCACCAGGCGAGTGTGAATGCGCCCTAGACCGGTGATTACGCCGGCGGCGGGAGCGCCGCCCCATTCTTCGTACATTCCAAACGCTGTGTAGGAGCCAAGTTCGAAAAAGCTGCCTGGATCGACGAGCAAATTAATGCGCTCGCGGGCGGTGAGGCGGCCTTTTCCATGCTGATTCTCTATGGCCTTTGGGCCGCCGCCTTCACGGATCTTTTCCTCTTCGTTGCGGACCTGTGAAACTATGTCCGCGAGGAAACGCATGTTCGCTTCAAAGCCTGGAGAAGTCGGGTCCACGCGCGTTTCAAGCACGCTGGAAGTCGGAGCGGGACTGGATTCGATACGGTCTGCCATGAGTGAATGAGAAGTCGGAAACTCTTTAACGGTATATCAGCGCGGCGGGTCATCGCAAATTGAGCGCCTCAGAAATGTTGCGGTTGGACGGCCAAGGTCTGAGCCGCAAACGATATGGGATTGGCCACCACGCTATCGATCAATCCGATTTGCAGCGCCTCTGGCGCATGAATCTTGTCGGCAGCGACGAACATTTGCAAGGCCCGCGCCTTCCCGACTAAGCGCGGCAACCGCTGCGTGCCTCCCCAGCCGGTAATCAAGCCGAGGGCTGCACCGCGGTGACCGAATATCGCATTTGGCGAAGCTATTCTTCGATGACACGCCAAGGCCAGATCGAGGCCGCCTCCCATGCAGTAGCCTGTTATCGCGGCGCAGACAGTCGCGGGAAAATTTGCGACCGCGTTCATCAAATCCTGACCCATTTTTGAGAACGCGTAGGCATCGGGCCCGGTCAGGGACGCAATTTCATTGAGGTCGGCGCCGGCGGAGAAGAATTTAGAATTTCCAGTGATCATGAGCGGACGCGGATTCGTAGCTAAATTGCGAATCTGATTTGTCAGCGCGGACACGCGTGCGCTCGTCAGACAGTTCGTTCCGTCACGCGAGACCAACTTTAACACGTTGACGCCAGCGATCTCATCGAGGTCAAAGAAGGGACGGGGTTCACTCATCCAGCGCTTGCAAGCCTCATAAATCGGGTGGTTTTATGCAAGTTTTGTGATCCAGCGCGCCAGGCTGCATCCATCCTCTTCGAGCAGGAAATCACCCACGCCGAAACACTCTCCGACAATGCGATGCGAGTCTGGGTCGCGTACGGCGCGTGTGATCCACCGCTCCCCGATGTGATACTGCGCTGCGGTAAACCACTTTTGCGGAAGAACCTCCAGCAATCCGGCGTGCAGGTAGAAAACGAAGAGCGCGAAGGCCGGTTCATCTTTACCGAGCGCTTTGTAACTGGTGGGGACTATCAATTCCTCGACCGTTGCTAATTCGGGCGGCACATCAATTTTGTGCGTGCCCGGCTTGAAGTCAAGAGGAACTTCGAAGTCGGCCAGCGGTTGCGTGCGAGCATAGATGCGCTCAGCAGAAGGTTTAAACCACCCCGCGATTTCTGCCATGTCGAATGTCTGGAGAGTATCCGGATCAAAGCAGCTTAAGCGGAGGTTGCGACCCTCTGGGCACCAGATTCCGAGATAGGAGGGCGCGACGAAGAACGGACGGCAATAGGTGTTCAACGCCAATCGCGGCTGATTCGGTTCCTGTTCAAGGCCGAGGGTGACCAGGTAACCGACTGGCCCTTCCTCGCCGTGGTGGGTCCAAACATAGCGCTGTCCTGCGGTGGATGTGAACGCCGAAAAAGTCTGCCAATACCAGGGCGTGGGGCCGACAGTGCAGGAAAGAAGATCGCGAAGGCGGGAGGTCTCGATCTCTGCCATTAACCGGCGGCCGGTACGCCGTGGGGCTTCACATTTCCGCGGATGAACTGGACGATTTCGTCCATCGCGGTGCCAGGTTGAAAGATAGCAGCGACTCCAATCTGCTTAAGGTTGGCAATGTCCTGGTCGGGGATGATTCCTCCGACGATGACCAAGACATCATCCATTTTGTGCTGCTTCAGCAGATCCATCACGCGCGGGACGATTGCATTATGAGCGCCGGACAAAATCGATAGTCCGATGACATTGACATCTTCTTGAAGCGATGCGCTGACGATCATCTCTGGAGTCTGGCGCAGGCCGGTATAGATGACCTCCATTCCAGCATCGCGCAAGGCGCGGGCAATCACCTTGGCGCCTCGGTCATGTCCATCGAGGCCGGGCTTCGCCACCAGGACGCGAATTTTCGGATCAGCCATCGCTACCATTTAACCACAGAGGGCACAGCGGGGGCTATGACGCGCACGTTTATCAGGGAGTCTTGATGTCCAAGCTTCGCCACAAATACCAGCAGGCCACGCTCCGATATGGTTCCCAGCATTTTGCGATTTTCTCCATTTGTGCAGGCTTGGGCAGTTTCCGTTTGCGATAGTGTTTGCGCATCGCCATCTGTATGCCAAGATCGCCGGTTGGGAGTATGTTCGCTCTTCGCAGGGAAAACATTAGAAACATGTGAGCGGTCCAGACCCCGATTCCTTTGATCTTGGTAAGTTCTTTGGTGACTTCCTCATCGGAAAGATCGGGCAAGTGGGCGAACTGCACTTCGCCAGATTGAGTTTTCGTCGCCAGATCGCGCAGATAGCTTGACTTCTGCTTGGAGAGACCCGCGGCGCGCAGCTGCTCCTCGCTGAGCTTCAGAATCCCCTGCGGAGTGAGAGGCAATCCAGCGAGATCGGTCAGGCGATTAAAGATGGTGGCTGCTGCCTTTCCATGCAACTGTTGGTAAACGATGGCTTCAGCGAGGCTGGCAAACGCAGGTTCGTCATAATTGATGCGATACGGGCCAACACGCTCAATGATCGCTGCCAGCGTGGGATCAACTTTTCTTAGGTGGTTCAGGGCTTGGCGCATTTGCAAACATTTGTATCACATTTCTTTGACTCATGGCGAACAAAAGACGAATAAATTGGCAGTTAACAAATTGCCATACTAGAGGAACTTTTGACCTCGGTTTTCCGTAAATGCCATTGCGGACGAATCAAAGAAGGCCGGGGGAGGCAGAAAAATGAATGAGATGACTGGGTTGGTAGCGGTGACGATGGTTTTGGGGATTCCATTGGCGGCGATGTATACCTACTACCGCGTGCGGAAATTGCGCTCAGAGGAAAGGCAAGCGGCGATCGCTCGTGGAGTCAGCGTGCCTATGGAGCCCGAGCTGTCGCAAGCGGCTCGCTCCCGAAGGTCGGGAATTTTGCTGGTAGCGGCAGCGATCGGGTACATGGCGACTTTCGCCCTGATTGCGCGGACCGATTCCGACGCTTGGGTCGCTGCCGCGTTTGGCATCATTCCGCTTTGCGTTGGAGTTGGATTCTTTGTCGACTCGACGCTGGTTCGCCGCGACGCTCGGGTGTGAATTCTGGGAGGGCCATACTCGGTCTGGCTTGGATTCCCATCGGGCGGTCAAAGCTCACCCAAAACGAAGCTTCAACAGCTCGCGCGCCGCAGTCTCGGGCCGCGAGTTCTTTTCGCGCGTTTCTGTTGATCGGTTCGCGGCGGGGAGCTGAAAACCGAGTTTATTGTGCGGTGTTTTCCGAGAACTGGTGAGCTTCTTGATCTCCCGAAAAAGATCCCGGATTACGTCGTCATGAGTTTCCATGTGGAGTTCAAGTTCCGCGACTTTGGTGGCCAGTTGGCGATTACTCGCTAAGGTGTCCCGTAGATGCACGAAGGCACGAACAACCACTATGCTCATTCGGACGGCACGTTCGGAGTTCAGCACGGTCGCGGCCATCACGGCCCCGTGCTCCGTAAACGCATAGGGCCGATAACGCCGGCCGCCGCGTTCCGTGTTTGAGGTCACAAATTGTGACCTCAAACTCTTGTATTCCTTCGGCGACATTTGGAACATGAAGTCCGGCGGGAAGCGACCCTGATTGCGTTTCACTTGCTGATTGAGCTGCTTTACTGGAACCGCGTAGAGGCCGGCCAGATCTGAATCAAGGATGACCTTGTGATGACGAAGTACGAATATTCGGGATTCAACAGGAATTGGAATAAGTTGGCGACGCTTTGACATTGGCATGTGCCCGGTGATTCGATATTCAAGTTTTGAGGTCACAAATTGTGACCTCAAAACTGTACCTGTGAATAGCGTAATCCAAAGGAACACACTGGGCAGCGTTCAAAGCACAAGATGTTTGGTCGATTACCAATTCGGGAAGCGCGAAAAAGACTTGCCGGCGCTGGCGGGACGTGAAAGAAACAAGTCAGCAGCGGCGTGGGTGTTTTTATTAACAGAATCCTAAGTAATACTCACTTCCGTATAAGTTCCGTACACTTCCCTCAAGGCCTCGCAAATCTCGCCTACGGTCGCATACGCGCGAACCGCGTCCACGATGAACGGCATCGTATTTGCGGGTGAGACTTCACCGTTGGCGCCGGCTCTAGGTTCCTGGGCCGCTGCTTTCTTGAGGGCGTCGAGTCTTCGCTGGACCTCCTCGTTCGAGCGTCGCTCGCGCAACGCTTTCAGCTTGGCCGACTGCTGGCGGGCGACGCTTTCGTCGATGTAAAGAATATGCGGAGATTCTTCTTCGATCACGAACTCATTGACGCCCACCACAATCTTTTCCTTGGCCTCGGCGGCACGCTGAAACTGGTACGAAGCCTCGGCAACTTCTTTCTGCGGATATCCGCGTTCAATCGCTCGGACCATGCCACCCATAGCATCGAGCTTTCCGAAATAATTCCATGCCCCCTGCTCCATTTGAAGGGTGAGGTTCTCCAGGAAGTACGAACCGCCGAGCGGGTCGACGGTGTGAGTTACACCTGATTCATAAGCAATGATCTGCTGAGTGCGTAGCGCAATGCGTGCCGCCTCTTCAGTGGGCAGGGCAAGCGCCTCGTCGTACGAGTCGCAATGCAGGGACTGTGTTCCTCCTAGCACGGCTGCCAGCGCCTGGAGCGCAACGCGCGCGATGTTGTTCATGGGTTGCTGCGCAGGTAGCGAAACTCCAGCGGTCTGCGTGTGGAAGCGCAATAGGGTACTGCGTTGATTCTTAGCGCCGAAGCGGTCCTTCATTACTTGATACCAGATCTTGCGAGCGGCCCGGTACTTGGCAATTTCTTCGAAGAAGTCGTTGTGGGCGTTGAAGAAGAAGCTGAGTCGCGGTCCAAAGTCGTCAACATCCAATCCGCGACGGCGTGCCCATTCCACATACTCGATTCCATCGTAAAGAGTGAATGCCAACTCTTGAAGCGCGGTCGAACCGGCTTCCCGAATGTGGTAGCCACTGATCGAAATGGTATTGAAGCGCGGTGTGAACCTCGATCCGAACTCGAAAGTATCAATGACCAAGCGCATTGAAGGCGCCGGAGGATAGATGTATTCCTTTTGCGCGATGTACTCCTTCAAAATGTCGTTTTGAATGGTCCCGGAAATTTTGTTCCAGTCGGCGCCCTGCTTCTCTGCCACAACCAAGTACATAGCCCACAAAACGGACGCAGGTGAATTGATGGTCATGGAGACAGTTGTTTTCTCCAGGTCAATCCCGCCGAACAGAATCTCCATGTCCTCGAGCGAATCGATGGCGACTCCACACTTTCCAACTTCGCCCTCACTCGCAGGATGATCGGAGTCATAACCCATCAGCGTAGGCAGATCGAATGCTACCGAGAGCCCGCCACCGCCGTGCTCAAGCAGATACTTGTAGCGCTGATTTGTTTCTTCCGGGGAGGCAAAGCCGGAGAACTGGCGCATCGTATAAAGTTTGCCTCGATAGCCGGTGGCGTGAATCCCGCGCGTAAAAGGCGGCTGCCCTGGAAACCCGAGATACTTGTCGTAAGTCCAGTCTTGAGGGAGATCGGCTTGCGTGTAAAGCCGGCGGATGGGAACGCCCGAGATGGTGGTATAGCGTGCGCCGCCGTCTTCGTCGCGATTGACGCCAGTGGGCGCACCGATAGGGCGTTCCGGGGCCTTCTCCAACGTCGGAGTGAGCGTCTTCTCTGCCCATTGCTTTTCGCTCTCGGAAGGATGCCGGCCCTCAAAAACATCCGAGACTGGATTTTCGGCGACTTGCGGCTTGGAAATCTTCTTATCCGTCATGCTCACCCACCCACCTCAATCATAGAGGAGCCGCTCAGGGCCCGCAACGTTTGGCTGAAAAAGCTGTTTCGAGAGCGCCTCACCAACATCGTGAAACCAGGGCTCCCCGAAGACAGCCCCTTTTCGAGTTAGATTAGGTCTTTCACCGTCTTGGTCACTCATGTGAGCGATCCATTGCTAGCCAAGGCCGTCGTATACACGAGCGTCGCACTCATTAAGGGTAAGGTGAGAGGTTGAAATGGAAGTTCCGACCAGTGCTCGAGAAAGAATCCTTGATCCGAGAGTTATTTTGCCAGTCCGATTTTCGTTAGCAGCTCCGGAGACCAAAGCGCGAGCTGTTCCGCCCGCCGACTGTTGAGCCCAGCAGCGGCAGAATTGTAACGCGACAAAAGGTCGCGAGGATCAACCATGCAATCAATCAGAGTAGCGCGGCCATATTTTCTTTCCACAATTACCGCCATCTCATAGCCGACTGTGTACCAGGGACCTTGTTCGCCATAAAATTCCGAAGCTTTGGCCCGGATTTCATCGTCGTTCTTGAACTTTCCATTGATTACATTCAAAAAGAAACTCTGCACAGTTGCCAAATCCTGATTGAAGTTCGCCATGTCGTGGTCCCATCGCGCGCGCTCTTCGGGCGAACTGACGGTGTGCGGATGGACGTCTGGGCCTCCAGCTGCCGCCAGCATGGCGAAGCCTTCGCCGAAGGCGCCCATCCACTCCACTGCGGATTTCACATTGGCCGGCAAGCCGTTGAGTTTAGCTTCTGACAACGAACGCACACTCGCAAAACCGATATGGTGCAGTTCATGTGCAACCGTATTTTCGAACTTGGCCGCAGATTCCTGAGGGTCCAGGTAGAGAAAAATAGCCGGGTCGGTCTCGGTATCGAAGACAAAGCTGTTGATCTTCGGTTTGATCATCGGAAAGACCTTCGCACGAATCATCGCTTGTTCCGGCAGGTAGGTGAGCACACGCGCGGCGGAAGCGTTTAGGTCGGTTTTTTCCCAGTCCTCGAGGGTATGACGAAGCGATTGAGCTTTTGCTGCCAGTTCCGGCGACAGAACGAATTTCTTGAAATCGTCATCCGTGAAATCACGCTTCATGCTGGCCTCGCGCTTCTTCAAGCGAATGTAAGGTTCGGTGGCAAAAAGGTGCTGCCAGTCGTCTTCGGGAATCGCATGGCCCATAGCATTTTTTGCCAAAATTCCCAGCACGGCCTCTGACTCGTCTGTGTTCAGCTTCAGTTGGATACGGTTCGCATTGGACTTGGCCGCCTCGGCCAAGCTTAGGCCGGAGCACAAGATAAAGAAGGTTGTGATTACGGCGAAGTGACGAAAACTCATGAGGTTCTCCGCTGATAAGACGCCCAGGGAGCAGTTCCGTTAGCCGTCCCAGCCTTGGTTGCCTCGGGCGAGCTCCCAGGCCTTCGCATATTTCCACGAGACGTAGACGGAGTGATAGAGATGCAGTAGCAAGCCCTCTCGGCCATCGAGAAATCCCAGACGCAGGACGTAGTTGTAGACGAAAGTCAGCCATGGGCGAATGGCGATATCGGCCAAGCTGAATTCACGCTTGCCGTTCTCCACCGCGACCTGCGCCCCCATGGATGAGTAACTGTTCATATGGTCGATGTAGCCTCGCAACGTGGGATAGGCATTATGGATGAGGGCATGTCTTAGTCGTTTCGTTGGGCCGACGATTTTGATTGTGGGGTGTGCGCCATACTCCTCGAACTTTCCTGAGCCGCGTCGGATCAGACGCAGCTTTGGGTCGGGATAGAAACCGCCATGCTTGATCCAGCGGCCCATGAAGAAATTCTTGCGCGGTATCCAGAAACCCTGTACTCCTGCTGCGGTTGCCAGGACAGTTTTGATCTCTGTCGCCAACTCAGGTTCCAGCGCCTCATCTGCATCCAATTGCAGCACCCAATCGCAAGATGCTTTCTCCATCGCCGAATTCTTCTGTGCTGCGAAGCCCTTCCATGCTTCGGGAAAAATCTTGGCGCCGTAGGAGTCCGCGATTTCCAAAGTGCGGTCCGTCGAGCCCGAGTCCACGATGATGATCTCGCCACCTTCATCCACGAGCAGCGGCATTACGCTAGCTAACGTTCCGCCAAGGTTCTTCTCTTCGTTTTGTGTGATTAGCACAATCGACAGTGTCACGCGCCAAGGATAACCTGTACGGACGGAAACGGGAATGACGGCCGAAGTTCGGACCGAAAAAGCAACTCGCCAGTAATTTGCTATGGTGAAAGCATGGCCGAAATCAGTTGTGGCGGATTCCTGTTCGATCTCGACGGAGTGTTGATCGACTCAACTCCGGCGGTTGCACGGGTTTGGACAAACTGGGCGAAGCAGCACGGGTTCGATCCAAAAGACGTTGTTGCCAGGGCCCATGGACGGCCAAGTATTTCCACGATCCGCGAGTATTTGCCCCATGCCGATGCTGAAGAGGAAAACGCTAAAGTGGAGCACGCGGAAATCGAAGACTTGCGCGATGTTGTAGCTTTACCGGGGGCCGAAGAATTGCTTCATGCGCTACCACCGGAGCGATGGACGATCGTGACTTCATGCACGCGACCTCTAGCCAGAGTTCGACTGCGGGCGGCTGGTCTGCCAGTTCCGGCGCGGTTCATCACCGCGAGCGACGTCAATAAAGGGAAACCGCATCCAGAGCCATTCTTAAAAGGCGCGGAAGTACTGGGCCTGCTGCCGTCCAACTGCGTAGTGGTGGAGGACGCGCCCGCTGGCGCGCGTGCGGGTGTGGCGGCCGGTTCTCGAGTGATCGCCTTCACGACCACATTTCATCCAGAAGGCTTGCGGCAAGCCGGTGCCACTTGGATCGTCAAGGATTGCCGGTCGATTTCAGTTCGGGGCGCCGGGCTTGGCGAAGGTTTGCGTTTGGAGTTGAAGGAACAAACTTGAGCTCGAGATATCGCTAAGTTAGTGGCGCCGCGCCGGACGCAGTTACCGCCGGATCGGTCAACTGCCCTTCCCACCGGGCAATCACGGCTGATGCCAAACAATTTCCGGCCACATTGGTTGCAGTGCGCGCCATGTCCATGAGCACGTCAATTCCCAGAATCAGAAAGATCGGTTCTGTCGGAAGTTGAAAACTCGCAGCGGTCGCCAAGAGCACGACTAACACTGCCCGCGGAACACCTGCGACTCCCTTGCTGGTCAGCATCAATGTGAAAACCATAAAAAGCTGGGCCGTCCACGTCATGTGGATGCCCGCCGCCTGTGCCACAAAAATTGAGGCGAGCGCCAGATAGAGGGTCGATCCATCGAGGTTGAAGCTGTATCCCAGGGGAATGACGAACGCGACAATCTGCCGCGGGACGCCGAATTCTTCCATGGCCTCCATGGCGCGGGGTAGGGCTGCCTCCGAGGTGCTGGTCGCGAAGGCGATGGAGGCCGGTTCGGCGATCGCGCCGGCCAAGCGCCGCAACGGAAGGCGCGCAATCATCGCGACCGGCAGAAATACCAGAAGCCAGAAGGCGATCAGTGCGCCATACCCGGTGAGTAACAAACGTCCCAAAGGCACCAAGACGCCAATGCCCATGTGTCCGACGGTGTAAGCCATTGCTCCGCCAACGCCGATGGGAGCAAAGTACATCACCAGATTGGTGAAGGAGAACATGGTTTCAGTCAGTGACTCGCATAAACGCAGAATCGGCGCTCGCTTGACTTCCGGAACCCGTAACAACGCAAGCCCGAACAGAAACGAAAATACAGCAACCTGAAGAATCTGGTTTTCCGCTACCGATTTGGCGATGTTCTCGGGGAAAACATGGAGCAAGAAATCATCCCAATGCGGAGCTGGGGAACTGGGCAATGCCGCAGATGGCACAACCTGCGGAAACGCGATCCCCTCGCCCGCCCGGCTAAGGTTGATCGCCGCGAGGCCAATGAATAGGGCCAGCGTGGTGATGACCTCGAAATAGATCAAGCTCTTCAGTCCCATTCGCCCTACGCTGCGCAGGTTGGCATGTCCGGCGATTCCGGTCACCAGAGTGCCGAAAATCAGCGGGGCGACGATCACTTTGATCAGCCGCAGGAAAATGTCGCCAAGAATTCGCAGGTGCTGACCGAACTGCGGCTGGTCTAATCCAATTTCACCGCCCAGCAGCATGGAGAAGAAGATCCAGCCCGTCAGTGAACCGCGGTTAGGGTTCGCCAATCCGATTACAATCAGCCCGGTCCACCGCAATGCGGCGAACCAATGATGCGGAATGGCGAAAAATGGCAAAAGTGCGCCCAGAGCAAAGAGAAGAATGCCCACAGCCAGCATCGATCGCTGGATTGTGGAATCCGATTTCTTAGTGGGCTGGCTCTTGGTAGCTCGATCCATTCAGAGTGCTCGTCGAACAAGTCGAGAATCAATTTGGTCTTGTCGCCGAAGCGGCTAGCCTACGGGTTCCGAGCGCCCGCAGTCAATGATCCTTGCCGGATGTCCCCTGTGCATCCCAGGCGCGCTTCCCGGAATCCATATCTGTAGGAAATGGATGTAGGAATCGTAGAGGATCATAACCATGAAACAGCTAATTCAGACATTGCTCTTTGGTGCCGTGTTGGGCATGTGCCTCTCAGCGGCAGCACAAGCCCCGCCGGCGGACGGCGTTGCGGTACATATGGTGGTAACGGTGGAAGCTCGGCATGGCAAGGAGCCACCAACTGTGTACAAGGACGACGTGATGGTCTACCAAGGCAAAGACCGCCGTCCGACGTTGGATTGGCTCGCGTTACAAGGTGACCACGCCGGACTCGAACTCTTCATCCTGATCGATGACGGCGCCGGTACCAGCCTGGGCTCACAGTTGGAGGACCTGCGAGACTTTATCGGAGGGCAGCCTGCCACTACCGCCATCGGTGTCGCCTATATGCGGGACGGCGTAGCACAAGTTCTCCAGAATCCCACGCTCGACCACGCTCTGGCGGCAAAGGCGTTGCGGTTGCCGATCGGCCAATCCGGGATCAACGGAAGTCCATATCTCGCGGTGACCGATTTGATTAAGCGTTGGCCGGAAGCAGCTGTGCGGCGCGAAGTCCTAATGATCACCGATGGCATCGACCGCCTCTATGGCGGCCCAGGTGACGACCCCTACGTCGATGAGGCGGTAGTTCAGGCACAAAAGGCTGGGGTCATTGTTTTTTCAATTTACAACCCCGGCGTAGGTCACTATAGCCACAGTTATTGGCGGACCAACTGGGGACAAAATTACCTTTCGCAACTGTCGGATGAAACTGGTGGCGAGTCGTACTACCTGGCCTATGGCGCACCTGTTGCCTTTAGCCCCTATCTCGATGACATGGCGCACAAACTCGGGCACCAGTTTCTGCTGACCTTCGCGGCGAAGCCGGAGAAAAAGGCCGGCATTCAAAGGGTGAAGTTGCAGACCGAAGTGCCGAATGCCGAGTTAGTCGCGGCGGACGGCGTCTACGTTCCAGTGGCAACGCAGTGACGCGTATGGTCGAGATCCGCCTGCGCCAAATACTCGTTGACCATCTTCTCGGTGCGGCTGACAACCAGCGGCAGCGCTCGTTCCAGAGTTGGAGTGAGTTGCTGCTGCACAGCGAAACTCTCGCCTGTAACGGCGACTAAAGCAGCGGTCGGACATTTTCCATACAAATCAAGACAAGATGCAAGTAGCGATTGGGGGTCGCAGCTATGGGTGGTAAATGTCAGGTGGGCTTCACCGCAAACTGTACAGTGACGAATGTTCCCGGCCGGCCCTGCCTCGACTGCATCGATGAAGATGACGTGATCTGAATTCGCGATGTCAGCGGCGAGTTCCGGAGCCAACTGGCGGCACTGGAGAACCCGGATCCGGCGGTCGTGCGCGTAATGCTGCTGAAGCAATCCAGCCGCGTGCCAGCCGATGCCGTCATCGCCGCGCAATGGATTGCCGTATCCAATAATCAAGATGTGGGTCATATTATCTCCGCCTCTCGGCCAAAATGTTGCCTTCGGAATCGATTAACTGGATGGCTAAGTTCATCCGGCCAACCGCATGTGTCGAGCAACTCAGACAGGGATCGAATGTCCGAATTACAGCTTCCACACGATTCAGCATCCCTTCGGGAACGGCCGGGCCTTTGATGAAATGTTTGGCCGCCTGCAAAATCCCGCGATTCATCGCCAGATTGTTGTGGCCCGTGGCGATGATCAGGTTTGCCGACTTGATCAGCCCGCTTTCGTCAATTTTGTAATGATGGATCAAGGTGCCGCGGGGTGCTTCGGCGACGCCCACGCCTTCAAAATTGTTCGGTCCAGCATGCGCGCGCACGTGTGTGGAAAGAATCTCAGAATCGTTTAGCAGCACTTCGATGCGCTCCACCGCAAATAGCATTTCAATCAGCCGCGCGTAATGGTTATAAAACGAACTCAGGACCATATGACGGCCCAGTTCGCGGAATTCCGCCAGTTCCTGGTCGGCCAGTGGCGTGCCGCAATGACGCGCCATATTCAACCGCGCAAGCGGGCCCACGCGGTACATGCCGTTCGTGTATCCGAGCGGTTTGAAGTACGGTGATTTCATGTAGGACCAGGACTCGACCGCTTCGCCAATAAACTCCTGGTAATCTTCCGCGTTAAAATTTTGTAAAACTTCGCCTTCTGCATCGACGATTCGAATCCAGCCTTTGTAGAAGGCCAATCCGCCGTCGTCTTTGGTGAGTGCCATGAAGAGCGAAGGGAAATTCGCAAAGGTCCGGATCTCCTCACGAAATTCCTCGAGTTGCCGTTTGAACCAGACCAGCGTTCGCAGCACGATCGCTTTACTCTCTGGAATCGTGGCGAGGATCTTGTCCCGGCGCTCGATGGTCAATGGTTCGCTCACGCCCCCGGGAACCACCCAAGCCGGATGAATCCGCTTGCCTCCCAGGGTTTCGATGATCTCTTGGCCGAACTTGCGCATGCGAATGCCATCGCGTGCGAGTTCCGGTGAGTGTTCGGCGACACCAAAAAGGTTGCGTTTGACCGGGTCGGAATCCATCCCCAGAAGCAGATCGGGTGACGACAGATGAAAGAAGCTGAGCGCGTGCGATTGCACGATTTGCGCCAGATTCATAATGCGGCGCAACTTCTCGGCCGCCTCTGGAATACGCACCGCCAGGATCGCATCGCAGGCTTTGGCCGAAGCGATCAGGTGCGAAACCGGACAGATTCCACAGATTCGCGCCATCAACGAAGGCATTTCATAGAATGGCCGGCCTTCGCACAACTTCTCAAATCCGCGGAACTGGGTCACGTGAAAATGCGCCGATTGAACGTCGCCATGCTTGTCCAATTCGATGGTGATCTTGGAGTGCCCTTCGATTCGTGTGACAGGATCGATGATGATGTTCAACCCAGCCTCCTAGGCCCCAAAGCGGCAATGCGAGAGGTCGGGCGTACGGCCCTCCAGTAAATCGCACAGCAGTTGATGAATGATGTCGCGGTGCGGCGGACAACCCGGCACGAAGATGTCAACCGTGACGATTTCGTGGATCGGAGTGCTCTTCGCGAGAAGCTTCGGGATCACCTGAAAAACGATTCCTTGATTGAGAGTGGCGTTCTCAACGTAGGCCTTTTTCAGTACGTCCTCAACCGGGAACGGATTCCGCATGGACGGCACATTGGCAGTGACAGCGCAATCGCCGAGCGAAACCAGAATTTTGGTATGAGCGCGGACCTTCTTGATCTTCTCCAGATCTTCGGTTGAACTGACGGCCCCTTCCACCAGGGTGACGTCCACCTCAGCAGGGAAGTCCTTGCGGTCCACCAGCGGACTGTAGACCAGGTCGACTTTCTCGGCGAGATTGAGAAGGCGTTCATCGAGATCGAGAAACGACATATGGCAGCCCGAGCAACCGTCCAGCCAGACGGTGGCGAGCCTGAGTTTGCTCATCGCCGTCCCTCGCGCATCAGCGTCAGATAAGGCAGAAAGCCCTGGCGTTTCAACATCTCACCGGCGGCGCGGCCCTTTTCCACCAGCGCGCCCGTCGGACATACGTGAATGCACTTGCCACATCCGGTACAGCTTTCCGATTTTCCCCAAGGCTGATTAAGGTCGGTGATGACGCGGCAATCGATTCCGCGTCCCATGACGTCCCAGGTATGTGCGCCCTCGATCTCATCGCAGACTCGCACGCAACGTCCGCACAGGATGCAGCGGTTGTGGTCGATTACAAAGCGCCGGTTCGTGGCATCTACGTCTAACTTGGGACACAGGTAAGGCACTCGAACATGTGTGACGCCCAACTTCGCCGCCAGGAATTGTAGTTCACAATGTCCGTTCGAAACGCAGACCGAGCAAATATGATTTCGCTCAGAGAACAGTAACTCCAGAATGGTACGGCGGTAATTTTCCAGTTTTGGGGAATCGACACAGACTTCCATTCCCTCCTGCACTGCGGTCAGGCAGGCGGGTAGCAGCTTGTTGCTCCCCTTGACCTCGACCAGACAAAGCCGGCACGCCCCAACATCCTCGAGGCCCTCCAGATGGCACAACGTGGGAATAAAAATCTTGTTCTCGCGGGCGACATCCAGGATGGTTTCTCCCGCGCGGGCGCTGTAGTCTTTACCGTCGATTTGCAGTGTGATGATTTCGACCGCTGGCGGTTTCATGCGCCCACCTCCTCCGCTTGCTGCACGCTACAGACGCCGGCTGGGCATCGGTGCTCCTCTATGTGCTTCAAATACTCCTCGCGGAAGTAGCGCAACGTGCTCAAAACCGGGTTCGGAGCGGTCTGCCCCAGACCGCACAAGGAAGTGGCCTTCACGCTCTCACAGAGATCTTCCATCAACGCCAGTTCGGCCATCGACGACACACCGTTCGTGATCTTCTCCAGAATGTGATGCATGTGAACCGTGCCCACGCGGCAAGGGACACACTTGCCACAAGACTCGCTTTGACAGAAATCCATAAAGAACTTGGCGACATCCACCATGCAGGAGGTCTCGTCCATCACGATCAAGCCCCCCGAACCCATGATTGAACCCACCTTGGCGAGCGATTCGTAGTCGACCGGCATATCGAGAAACTGTTCCGGAACGCAGCCGCCCGAGGGGCCGCCGGTTTGCGCAGCTTTGAAGCGGCGTCCGTTTGGAATTCCGCCTCCCAGATCGAAAATGATTTCCCGCAGAGGCATGCCCATGGGGACTTCGATGAGCCCAGTATTGACCACCGTGCCAGCCAGCGCGAAGACCTTCGTGCCTTTACTCTTTTCCGTTCCAATCGAGGCGTACCACTGCCCCCCATTACGAATAAT
This sequence comes from Terriglobales bacterium, assembly GCA_963700175.1. Classification (GTDB taxonomy): domain Bacteria; phylum Acidobacteriota; class Terriglobia; order Terriglobales; family Acidobacteriaceae; genus DASVWZ01. The sequence goes on along the minus strand of CAVOWN010000013.1, from coordinate 544,449 downwards.
GGGGGCGATATTGGCGTAAGTCTCCACGTTGTTGATCAACGTCGGCGCGCCCCATAGTCCCTCTTGCGCCGGATACGGTGGCCGTGGGCGAGGCTGGCCGCGGCGTCCTTCGACGGAGGCAATCAACGCAGTTTCTTCGCCGCAGACAAAGGCGCCCGCTCCCAGCCGGATCTCAATGCGAAAAGTAAAGTTGCTGTCGCCGATCCGATCGCCGAGCGCGCCCAATTGTTCGGCTTGCCGGATCGCGATCTTCAGACGTTTGATCGCCAAAGGATATTCGGCCCGCACATAGATGTAGCCGCGCGAGGCGCCCACCGCGTAAGCCGCAATCGTCATGCCTTCGAGAACGCGTTGCGGATCGCTCTCCAACACGCTGCGGTCCATGAAGGCACCGGGATCGCCCTCATCGGCATTGCAAATCACATATTTCACGCCCCCGTTGGCCCGCGCTTTCGCCACCGTGCTCCACTTGAGACCGGTCGGATAGCCGGCGCCACCCCGCCCCCGAAGGCCGCTTTTGGAAACCTGATCGATGACTTCCATCGGGGACATGGAAGTGATGGCCTTCAGAAGCGCTTCGTATCCTCCAGCGGCGACATAATCTTCAATTCGCTCCGGATCGATGGTCCCCGAATTTTCCAGCACAATTTTTTTCTGCGAGCGGAAGAACGGTATGTCTTGTGAAAGCTGAAGGCGGGCAACTGGAGTCGCATGCAGGCTGGCGATGATTTCACTGACATCGGAGTTTTCATCGGAGGGTCGAACCCCTTGATAGAGCACCTCGCCCGGTTCCACTGATACGAGCGGACCGGCTGCGCACAAGCCCATACAGCCCACGCCCTTCACCATGCAGCTTTTTGCCAATCCACCTTCTTTGACCTTTTCCTCGAGGCCAGCTTTGACCTGATCGCTGCGCTGGGAGAGACAAGCCGCCGCCGTGCACACGTGAATCCGGCGGGTAAAGCTCTGCTGCCGCTCTTTTTCCACGCGCGCGATCTCTTGCAGTTCTTCAAGCATCATGGTGCAACCACCTCCACATGCGCTTGCCCATTTCTTCGGGTTGAACTCTGCCCGCGATTTCGCCGTCGAAAACCACCGCCGGGGCCAATCCGCAAGAACCGATACAGCGCGCGGTCAGGAGCGAGACGGCATTGTCAGGCGTCGTTTCTCCCGGTTTGATCTGCGCGCTATCTTGCACGGAGCGGAGCAGCGCGGCCGACCCCTTGATATAGCAGGCCGTTCCGGTACACACCACGCAGGTGTGCGTACCCTTCGGCTTCAAGGTGAAAAAGTGATAAAACGTGGCGACTCCGTAGACGTTGCTGTAGGGCACGCGCAGGCTTTGCGCCACAAAACGCAAGGCGTGGTCGTCCAGGAACCCGAACGACTCTTGCACGGTATGCAGCACCTCAATCAGCGAGTCGGGCGCTCGCCCATGCCGTCGCATGGTGCCTTCCACAATGCGCCAGCGCTTGTCATCGGAGGGTGGAGCGACAGCGGGATACGCTTGCATGATTTTCCTCTGCTGGAACTAGCTTCTGCTGGAACTATCTAGTGTCGCGCTTTCGGGCGCGGCACATTGTGCTGAAGGTCACGCTGAGAGGTGATTCTTGAGTTACGGAAGGACGTAAGCCTGTGGAAGAAAAAGCGTTTCTCTTATTTTGAGGTTCGGAAGAGAGGTTCCCGATTTGAACCCGCTTGTTACGAAATCCGGACAAAATCATCGACCATGTTTTCCACAGCCCGCTCGCTGATAGAAATTCTCCCGTTACTCCCAGCGATCCGCTGTGAGCCGCTCCGTCTCCTCACAATTGATCACCGCTCGTAACTGCTGTTGACCCCAGGGCGCCGAACCGTTACGACCGTGCTACGCGCACAGCCTAACATTCACCGCTTTACAACGAGGCAGTCCCTCAAGGAGCAGAACCATGAAGCGAAAGTCCTCTCTCTCTCTCTCTCTCTCTCTCTCTCTCTCTCTCTCTTCTCTCTCTCTCTTCGCGTTTTTCCTCGCGTTAACTAGCCCCGGCTGGGGGCAGAACGTACCATGCAACGCCAATACCAACTGGTGCGGGCCTTACACTCCCGCAAGCTACGCGCAGCTTAATCATGCCGCGTTTCAGACCACCAACCCACAGTCAAGCAAACAAAACTCCTGGGGACTTGCGGCCAACGACTTTCTCGTGACCGGGCTCATCCCGGGCGCCGATGTCGTACCGAATGGCGCCATGGGGCAGGACCAATTCCTGGAGGTGGCGAGCCGCTACGTCCAAGCTTACGAAAGAAACTCGTCAGGTCTCCCGATTTTCTCGAATGGCCAAAAGGGCGCTCCCGCGCCTCAGGCGGCCAACTCCGTTTGGGAGCCGAATCTGGGCAAGGGCAAATGCGGCCAGGTGCAGGTGGACGTGACCGCCTCTCATGACCCGGGAAACTCAATCTGGATCCTTTCGACCACGGCCAACCTCATAACTGGCAGTCAGAACACGGACAGCTTCGTATGCATCGCCGTGAGCCTCGGGGAAGACCTTCAGAACGCTGGTGGAGGGTACCAGAGCTTCTGGAACGGCTATGCCTTTGATCTTGGACTGGATGTTAATGGCGGGCTGCTGCCGACCCACCTCGTCAACGGCCAGAACGTTCCGGATATCGCAGACTACGCACGGTTCGGTGCCTTCGGTGGGCCCACGAGCGGGTCTTATTACATTGCCTTCGACCTGATCAACCAGAATCCGCCCACCGGTTCCTACGGGCTTGAGGGCTTCGCTGTGTGCCAGATTCCTCAGGCACAGCTGCAAGGAAGCGGCACTAATTCGCCGACAATTACCTGCTACCGGTATGTGGTTCCTGCGGCGCAATTGACTCAGCATCCGAGCTTGATCCACACGCTGCTGCCCGCGGACGCGGACTCTAACTCGTTTGCCAACGGTACGGCCGGAGAGTATTTCCTCGCCACGGAAAACCCGAGCAGCGGCAACTCGTCGAGCCAGCTTGCCTTCTGGACCTGGAGCATGATCGCTGCCCTGGATGCCGAAATCGACATCCCGGTAAACTCTTTCACGCCGGGGTGCTATGACAACGGCCAGGGCCAACTCGAAAACACTTTCTGCGCCCCGCAGAGCGATTCGAGCACGCTCGTGGACGGGCTAGGCGACCGCCTGATGAGCAGGCTGGCATACAGGAATCTGCCAACGATATGCGTTACCCCGCGCACGCCCTGTGGCGAGCTGCTCGCGGTCACGCAAACCACCGCCGTCAGCCAGCCCTTTGGCCAAACCCAGATACGCTACTACACGCTCAACAATCTCACGGTGCCGCCCTACCCAACCGTCGAATACCAAGGGCAGATCTCCGACAGCTCGCTTTTTTTCTACATGCCTAGCAATGCCATCGACAAGAACGGCGACATCGGGTACACGTTCACCGGCAGCGGGGCCACGACCCATCCCCAGCTTTATTTTGACACACTCAATCCAGCTGGAGGACAAGGAACCGCGAAACTTGTGCCCGGCCTGGCCTTCGACGGCTCGGAGAACACCTCCTCTAACAACGACGGAAATCAATACTGGGGCGAATATGTCAGCACAACCATCGACCCCACGGACGATCTGACGTTCTGGAGCGTCGGTGAGTACTTTGAGAAGGATCAATCGGGCTGCAGAGGTGGCAACAATTTTCAAGGGTGCAGCTGGTTCACTGCGATCTTCAGCTGCAAGAAGGGAGACAGCAACTGTCCATAGCACGCACGAAAGGGGAAGGGCTGTGCCCTTCCCCTTTTTCACTCCACGTGAATGCTTCGCGCGCTACGGCGCGATCCGGAACACGACGCCCAGGTTATACTTCCCGCCAGCAAAGGACATGCCGTACAAACCTCCACCCGGACCATACACCACCATGCCGGGGGAAGCGTCGACAGGAAACTTAGAGACCACGTTCTCCTTCCACGTTCCTTCCTGCTGCGGGATGAGTTGAAATATTCCCCCGGGATATAGCGTTGTACCGGTCGCCGTGCCATAAAGGTTTCCCGACGAATCGAAAGCTACCCCCTGCGTAGGGTCGGCGATCCCCTTGAAGTTCCCGCCCTGGTGGCCGTTGAAATCGAGAATGATGCTTTCCTGCCAAGTGCCGTGCGCAAGCTCGTAAATGACCCCGCAACCCGGACCGTCGCAGGGATGCTTGCCCCCATCTTGGGTTGACCCATAGAGATTGCCTTGCTTATCGAGGGCCAACGACCCGCTCGGACGAAATCCTTGCGCCACTTGCGTAAATGTGAATAAAACCGTCTCTTTCCACGGCCCACGCTTGGCGGGCTGCAACTCGAATACAACCCCCGCGTTGCTTGGCCCCCCCCCGATCGTCACTCCGTACAGATTTCCCGCGACATCGAACATTAGCGGGCCACTAGGATCCCCTCCGTCCCCATTGTGGAAGGCATACAGAACTTTCTCTTCCCACGGCGCTCCGGATCCATGAACCAGTTCGAACACGACACCACAATTATGCTGCTGGCATCCGTCGCCGCCTTCGGCGACATCATATAAATTCCCCGAGCTGTCCAGGGTCAGGTTGACCGTCGGCTCACCCCCGCGGCTTCCGAGATCGAAACGGCGCAGGATAGTCTCCTTCCACCTCCCGTTTTGCCCACGGCTCAGCCTGAAAACCGTCCCACATCCCCCATTTGTGCAGGTCCCCAGCCCCCCTCCAAAGAGAGTCGTCCCGTACAGATTTCCCGCAGAATCCATGACCAATCCCGAGTACGGTTCCGCGCCATCGCGGCTCCCGGCAAATGCGTGGATCACGGTTTCAGCCCAACTGCCGTCTTTACTCGGTTTCAACTCGAAAACCGTGCCCAGTCCGTACTTGCCGCCGTCAAACGTCATCCCGTATGCGTTCCCGCTTTTGTCGAAAACCAGCCCGGGATAGGTCGGGTATTTGCCGTCGTCTCCGCCTTTGAAGCTGTAAAGGACTTCTCTCTTCGCGGCCCAGGCGCTAATCGCTAGCGCCAATACGGTTGCCAAAACAGTCGGGAGCGTAACCACGATCGATGCGAATTTGCGTTGCATAAAACCTGCCCTCCGCGCGGGCATTGCGGACAACCGGGGAACCGAGGAGGGAGAGTCCTGCCCACCGCCAGAAACCCAGCATACCCCAAACCTACGCCCTGAGATAAGGAGACAAAAGGCCCTAGTTGGGGTCAACACAATCCCACCTAGACCAAGTGCATTCCGCAGCCCGGAACCAGCAACCCAAATCGACTCGGTGGGCGACCGCCTAATGGGCCCGTTGGCCTACAGATACATGTCGCCCTGCGATGAGGGCAGTGCCTCTTTCCCAACGTGCGAGTATATGGCCGTCACCCAGACAATCTCAGTGCAGGCCAATTCCGACGGCTCCGGTGGCCAGACGGGAATTCGCTACTATACGTTCGCCGGAAATCCTGCTACCCCCGCGCCGCCCACAGTCGCCTTTCAGGGCACCTTTCAAGACACATCGGGCAAGGATATCTACTACTTCGTGTCCAGCAATGCCATCGACGAAAGCGCAAACGTGGGTTACACATTTACGGGAAGCAATAACCAGACGGGCCAATCGGAAGTTTTTCCCCAGCCCTATATGGCTCGAATCAGCAACCTCGGGGTCGCGGACACTCCAACGAACACGGTGGTAGCCGGGGGAAACGACGAAACCGGGAGCAACCAGTATTGGGAGGAGGCCACAACCGTCGCCATTGATCCTCAGGACAGCCTAACGTTCTGGGGGGTGGGTGAGTGGCTTCCCTCCAACCAAGGGAACAGCACGCTGAACTGGAACACGCAAGTGTTTCTCTGCCGTGCTGGCCGCACCGGCAGTCAGGCCTTCTGCCAGTAACAAATTAGAACGGACGTTAGCCCGGGGAGGGGATGCAAATCTCCTCCTCATTATCTCGACAACCGCTAGGGAACAAACTCGTACACCAAGCCACAACCCGGGCCCTGGCACGTGCCGCTACCACCGATCCACGTTGTGCCGTAGTACTTCCCATCACCTCTTGGAACAAGCGAGACCGGGTCATCCCCATCGGACTCATCGAAACTGAAGGGTACAGACTCCTGCCAACCGCTGCCGGATGGAGACAACTCGAAGATTGCACCGTCATAAAACGCCCCGCCCTCTACCGTGGTCCCATACATATTCCTGCTTCCATCGAACACGACCCCGTCCGTTGGACCGAAACCATCGGGACTACCGGAAAACCGATGCACAAGTGTCTCCTTCCATCGGTTGCCAGTCGGATCCAATTTGAAGACCGCCCCGGCGCCGGGAGACGACGACACTGTCCCATAGAGGCTCCCCGAGCTATCCATTACAAGCGCGCCCGTTGGGCTGGCCCCATCCGGCCCGCTAAATCGGCGCAACACGGCGAACTTCCAGCGATTTCCCACGGGCGACACTTCAAACACCGTACCGCAACCATTGCCGAAACATCCGCGGCCGCCGCCAATTTCAGTGGTGCCGTAGAGGTTGCCCTTTGCATCGCGATAAAGAGGAGGGAGCGGCTGATTGCCATCCTCCCCATCGAAGCGGTGAAGCGTAGTCAGTTTCCACTTGCCGCGAACCGGCGAAAGCCTGAACAAGGTCCCGCAGCCGTTATGCTCTGGACATCCCTTGCCACCGCCGCCGCCTGTGCCGCCGTACAAGATCCCGGCTTCGTCGACGATCAGGTTTGACGGACCATCGCCATCGCTGCCCGTGAACGCATGGATTACCTTAAACTGCCAGCCGGCTGGCCGCCGGGATAACTCGAAAATCAACCCGCCAGGACCTTGACCCGCAGCACCATACAGGTTCCCCGACGTATCGGCAGTTAGCGCACCCGGGTTATAGCCGTCAGCTTTGCCTGTAAACGCGTGCAGCGCGTTCTTAACCCAACCCGACTTCGTATTCACGAGCTCGAAAACGGTTCCATTGTCGTACTTGCCGCCTGTAGCTGTCGTGCCGTACAGCTTGCCGTCAACCATAATTACGCTGACAGGCGAATACCCGTCCGTCCGGTCCTTGAAGTCATATATAACCGTCTCCGTCGCCGCCCAGCCAGAGACTGCGCCGGCGGAGATAAGCAGCAACATCGCCGCAAGAGCCCTTAAGAATAAAAAACTTGCCGAGAGAGATTTACACCGCATAGAGGAACCTCACTACAGAAGTATTGCCGGGGACCAGCAAGGGGAGAGGGCCAAATCCGCGCCAGCAAAGTAAGGCTACACCATGGCGCTGGCTTCGCCAACCTCCTTTTTCCGAAGTTCGGAGTTCTGCGGAACTGCTTGTCCAGGAATAGCTTACATGCGCATGAAACGCCGCTTCGACTAGTGATTATCCCCCGCCAACTCATGAACAATGCTGCTCACAAAAGCTTTCGCGTCGCCAAACAGCATCAGCGTGTTGTCCAGATAATAGAGCGGGTTGTCGATGCCGGCGAATCCCGGACTCATGCTGCGCTTAATCACCATCACGGTACGCGCCTTGTCCACATCGAGAATCGGCATCCCGTAAATCGGGCTGGATTTATCGGTGCGCGCCGCCGGATTCGTCACATCGTTCGCGCCGATCACCAGAGCAACGTCCGTTTGCGGAAAGTCACCATTAATATCGTCCATCTCCATGAGCCGGTCGTAGGGAATGTCAGCTTCCGCCAGCAAAACATTCATGTGTCCTGGCATACGGCCCGCCACGGGGTGGATGGCAAAACGAACATCCACGCCACGCTTGGTGAGCGCGTCGAAGAGTTCTCGAACTTTGTGTTGCGCCTGCGCGACCGCCATTCCATAGCCGGGGACGACCACAACTTTGTTTGCCGCCGCCAGAATCCCCGCCGCTTCTTCGGCCGTCGCGCTGCGGACGGTTTTTTCTTCCTGCCCCGCAGCCGCTTTGGCTGCAACCTGTCCAAAGGCGCCAAATAGGACGTTAGTGAACGACCGGTTCATTGCCTTCGACATAATGACGGAGAGAATGAATCCCGATGATCCGTCCAAAGCGCCGGCAATGATCAACAGCTTGCTGCCGACTACGAAGCCCATGGCCGCAGCAGAAAGTCCAGCGTAAGAATTCAACAAGGAAATGACCGTGGGCATGTCCGCCCCGCCGATGGGGACAATCATCAGAACGCCGAAGATCAGTGGAACGCCAATCATGAAAGGAAATAATTGCTTCGCGCCCGGATGCATCACGAGATATCCGGCAATCACCACCGAGATGGCAAGAAAGAAAAGGTTGACGAAGTTCTGTCCCTTATAAGTGATCGGCCGCTGCGGCAGCACTTCCTGCAATTTTCCAGCAGCCATCAGACTGCCCGTAAACGTCAGCGACCCGAGAATCACTTCCATCGACAGCACCGCCATCATGAACGGCGGAACCTCCGGCGAGCGCAGATAAAACTCCGCTGATCCGACCAGCGTCACGCACAGTGCTCCAAAGGCATGGCTGAGTGCGGTCCGCTGCGGGACGGCGGTCATCTGCACCATTCCGAGGGGAATGCCGATGCCCGTCCCCAACACCAGCGCAATCACGATCCACTTGTAATCGACCATGCCGTGATGCAGCATCGTGCCCGCGATTGCCAGTACCATCCCGATCTCGCCGGCCCATATGCCGTGACGAGCGCTCTTCGGCGAACTCATCCACTTCAGCGAAAGAATGAAGAGAATACTGGCGATGAGGTAAATACTCTCGATCAGTGTTTGACTGCCCGCGAATTCGTTCATGGCTTTGTGGGACGGCTGGACTTGAACATTTTGAGCATTCGATCGGTGATGAAGAAGCCGCCTACAACGTTGCTGGTGGCGGCGACCACGGCGATAAACCCGAGCACGAATGACAATGTGCTCTTATGTTCGCCGACCAGCACGATGGCGCCCACAACCGCAATTGCATCCAACGCATTGGTCAACGACATCAGCGGAGTGTGTAGTAAAGGTGAGACTCGCCGGATGACTTCGAATCCGATGAAGCCTGCCAGCATGAATACGAAGAGTCCATCGATTAACGTGGTACCCATCCTGCCTCCTGCGGAACTTAAAATCCGATGTAGGCGCATGCGTTCTCGCCCGTGCTTTGACTAGGTGCTCTGCGCCGCCAGTTGCGGCAGCTTGAAAGCTTCCCGCACGCGCACATTCACAATCTCGCCACCGTCTGCCAGCAGCGTCTCGCGAATAATGTCATCTTCTGAAGCCGGCCGCAGCTTGCCGTCCTTCACCAGATTCAAGAGAAAATTGGTTAAGTTCTTCGAGTACATCTGGCTCGCATGATATGGCACCGTGCTCGCCAGGTTGATCGGCCCCATGATTGTCACGCCGTGCTCGACAACGCTCTCGCCTGCACGCGTAAGCTCGCAGTTGCCGCCACGTTCCGCTGCCAGATCCAGGATGATGGAGCGCGGCGCCATTCCCTTGACCATGTCAGCCGTGACGAGAATAGGGGCCTTTTTCCCCGGAATGACGGCGGTGGTGATTACGATGTCGTGTTCAGCGATGACCTTTCCCAGAAGTTCGCGCTGTTTCTGGTAGAAGCTCTCATCCTGCGCCGTCGCATAGCCGCGTGCGTCCTGCGCATCTATGGCTTCAATGGCCAGTTCGACGAAACGTGCGCCCAGGCTCTGTACTTGTTCCTTTACCGCCGGACGTACGTCATAGGCTGAGACAACGGCCCCTAACCGGCGCGCCGTAGCGATCGCCTGTAATCCCGCCACGCCTACGCCCAGAATCAGCACCCGAGCTGGAGTAATCGTTCCCGCTGCCGTCGTTAACATGGGGAAAATGCGCGGCAGATAATCCGCTGTCGTCAAAACCGCTTTATACCCCGAAATGGTTGCCATTGACGACAACGCGTCCATGCTCTGTGCCCGCGTGGTGCGTGGAACAAGTTCGACCGCGAATGCTTTTACGCCCGTTCGCGCCAACTGTTGAACAACTTCCGCCGACCCCAACGGGCGCATGAAACCCAGCAGAATCTGACCCCGCTTCAACAATGGAAGATCGCCTTTGCCGGTAAGGTCATTGGCGCCGTAGCAGAGCACCTGAACAATTATGTCGGCAGTCGCGAATATCGACGAACGATCAGCGGCGATGGTTGCGCCCTTGCCGGTATATTGCGCGTCTGGGTAGCCGGCTTCGTCGCCGGCATTGCCTTCAACCACTACCTGGAATCCGGCTTTCGCGAGAATAGGAACGACGGCCGGTACCAGCGCCACGCGCCGCTCGCCCGGATAACTCTCCTTCGGGACACCGATGATCACGGAGTAGGCCTTTTCTTTTGCTTGGATCGAAAGCTAAGCGCACATTGTAGCGGATCAATGCGGAATTGTGGTGTGAGCAATGAACAAAGGTGCCCGGAATAGCAATTCCAGCAGCGGAAGAAAAAACATCGCCCAACCTTCGGCCGTTATTTCGACTCGGGTTTCTTCTCCGCACCTTTTTCAGCAGGCGGACTTTCCGGTGCTGGCGCTGCCTTGGGGTCTTTCTCGAGATACTGCACAATCACTGAAATACGGCGATTCGAGGGATCGAACGCATCGTCCTTTTTCCGCAACATCTGGTCTGCATATCCGCGCACCTGCGAAACCTGGTCGGCGCGGACTCCATCGCGCTGCATCATGCGTCGCGCGGCATTGGCGCGGTCGGTCGAAAGCTCCCAGTTCCCGTAATCGCGTTTCCCGGCAAAAGGCTTCGAGTCGGTGTGGCCTTCAATCGACAGCCGGTTGGGAAGTTTGCCCAATTCCTGGGCCAGCAACGACAAGAGTTCTTGGCCGTTTGCGTTCGGGTTCTGTTCTCCCACGTCAAAAAATGTCCCGGTTGAACTCTCTAACAGCTCAATGCGCAGGCCCTCCGGAGTCACCGTCATTTCGATCTGGCTCTTGAGTTTGTCGAAGTTGTTGATTTTGCTGACCCGCTTCTCCAACTCCTCTTTCAACTTGGGCATATCGTCTTTGGTGATGGTGAGGTTCTCGCCGGAGCCTCTGGCGTCACTGCCAACCATCTTGGAATTGCCCGACGGGTCTTTGAAGTAGCCGCCCACCGCGACCTGTATCTGCTTGCTGCTGTTCAAAAGCCACAAAACGATGAATAGTGCCATCATGGCGGTAACGAAATCGGCGTACGCCACTTTCCACGCGCCGCCGTGGTGTCCTCCATGGACCACTTTCTTCTTGATGATAATGGGATGGGCATTTGCCATGATTCACTCAGGCCGAGGCTGCCTCAGCGGCAGCCGCGGCCGGTGCAGAGCCGCGGCAGATCGCCTCGACCTCTTGGAAGGACGGCCGGACGTGTCCGGGAATGGCCCGGCGTGCGAATTCCACCGCTAGAATCGGCGCCGTACCTTTCAAAAAGGCCACAATCACCACTCGCAGGACTTGTAAGTAAGCGTGTTCGTCATCGGAGATTTTTGCCATATTGGCGGCGATCGGCCCTACCAGTCCGTAGCACAACAAAATTCCCAGGAAGGTGCCGACCAGCGCCGCCGCGACCTTTTCTCCAATTTCTTCCGGAGGTCCGCCCAGAGCGCCCATCGTAATGACCACTCCCAGCACCGCGGCAACAATCCCCAGCCCCGGCAGGGAATCGGCGGTAGAGGACAAGGAAGAGATCGGCTGGCTGGCGCAGTGGTGATGGACTTCCATGTCTAGATCCAGTAGTTGATCGAGGTCGAAGGCTTCGACGCCGCTGATGGCCATGCGCATGGTGTCGCAGAAAAAATCGCGCACGTGGTGGTTCTTGAGAAACTCCGGATACTTCGAAAAAACCGGGCTCTGGTCGGGCTGCTCGATGTCGTTTTCGAGCGCCATGAGCCCTTCGCGGCGCGCCTTGTTGAGCAGTTCGTAAGTCATCTGGAGGGTGTTCAGGTAACGTTGTTTGGTGTACTTCGAGCCCCCGAAAACCCCGCCAATTCCTCCTACCAGTTGCTTCAGAATGTAAAGCGGATTCGCGATCAGTACCGTGCCGGCCGCCGCCCCGCCAATAATCAGCAATTCGGCGGGTTGAATCAGGACACGAACATGGCCGTGCTCCATCAGAAATCCGCCCAGGACGCACCCGAAAACCACGACAATTCCGATTATCGCGAACATAAAAATTCAGCTCTTTCCGTGGGCCAGGACGGCTGGCCGTGACTTTTCGGCGCCCAAACCGGGGCCATGTGCCAGTCGATTCTCGGCCCGCTGCACCAGCGAATCCACCGAGTCGCCGCTTTGAATTGCGGCGTGCGCAATCCCGGTGGTCACCGACAATTGATCGCCCCACCACTGCAATTTCGCGTAATTCACCAGCTTCGCAATACGGCTTGCCGCCATGTGGGCGCCCGTCAACCCGCAGTTGGGGAGAACAGCAAGAAATTGTTCTTCGGACCATCTGCCCAGGATGTCCCCCGGACGCAGGCTGGTTCGGACCGTCTGTGCGACCACCCGCAAAATGGCGTCCCCGGCATGGTGGCCGTACACCGAACGAAACTCCGTCAGACGCCGGAGTTGCACCAACATGATGCCGAACGGAACGTGGTACTCCTGGAATCCGGCAAGGTTCTCCCGCAACTGAAATTGCAGATAGCGGTGGTTGGGAATCTCCGTCGCCTCGTCCAGCGCGCCATGGGTGGCCAGGTTGTATTGGTTGCGCTCGCCGATTGAGGAAATATTGTGCTCATCGAAGCTCTGTGCCAGCCCAATTATTGCGCCGTGCGCGTCGCGAACCGGTGCGATCCGCATCGCTACCGAGAGTGGATGGCCTTGCTTATGGCGCAACTGGACGCGGCATTCGCCCGGGCGCCCATCCTGCAGGGCACGGCTGAATGGACAGGTGCCACGGCATGCCACACAGCCCTCTCGGTCACACTGTGCCAGAACGTTGTCCTGACAAGGCCGACCCAGCACTTCATGCTGTAAATATCCCGTAATCCTCGCTGCCCCACGGTTCCAGAGTAAGATCTTGCCGTGCCGATCCAAGACGTAAACTCCTGTTTCCAAATTCTCCAGGACGGTGCGATAGATTTCGTACTCCTCGACGTTGGGCATGGGGGCTTAACCGCCATAGATGACATCGGCAGCACTGCGGCAGAACTTCATCCCCATGCGCGTGGAGGTTCAGATTCGCTATGGGTTGCTATGGCAAAGGGATCGCAGGAGCGGAGGTGGCGAAAACCGGCGCTCTTTGGATAGAGCGGCGATTTGATAAACTATTCAAAATCAATGCTTTGAACGCAATGGCACCTTGCTGGAGAACATCGGCACAGCCGTGCCATTCTAGAGTCTGGATAACCTGGTTATCTTCCGAAGTGAGCAGTTCTGGGGGAGGGCTGCCCGAGCGTCCGAGACCCGAAAGGGTCTTGGGCGCTCTTCAATTTTGCGGCAATTTTGCCCCGGACGTTCCTTCGCTTAGTAGGTCGAAATCGTGAAGTTGACCGTGATCCTGGCTTCGCTATCGACGGGCCGTCCCGACTGCATATAAGGTTTGAATCGCCACTGCCGCACCGCTTCGCGGGCCGCGGCGGAGAGTATGGCAGGTCCGCTCAAGACCTGTATTTCCTGGATCGATCCACCGCTGCTGATCAGTGCCTCTAACACCACGGCACCCTGCACCTTCATTTGCTTGGCCAGAAGCGGATAGCTGGGATCGACCGGATGAGAGATGACCTGCGCTGCATCCGGCGAAAGCTGCACGCGTTCCGAAGCGTTTACCGGCGCACCTGCCGCGGTTTGCGGCAAAGGCGAGATCCCATCCTGCATCTTGACGCTCACCGAAGTCGTCCCGGTATCGACCGGGTGGCGCTGATTTCCGGCCACCACTTCAACCTGTAATGGTGGCAATAAAGCACGGCTAGTGGCCACAACGATGGGCGGGCCGGACTGTTTGAGGTTCGGCAAAATCGTAGCCACGATCGGCTTCCGCTGCGGGCGGTGGATTTCTGACTTCTTGGCGTCGGCGGTTTGGGGAACCGAAAGTGCGGGCAGTTGGCTGGAAACGACCGGACTCGGCGATTGCAGGGGTTCAGGCTCACCCGTTTCCGAATCGATGCTTTGCGCCGGAAACAGCACTTGCCGGTCCTTGACCAGCACCAAAACCAGGGCTAGCAGCAGGACGAGCAGGGCAACCAGCATGCGGCGCCGCTGCCGATGCTCATACGAATGCATCCCCTCCAATTCGGTTTGCCGAGCTTCGGGCACGATTGCCATGTGAACTTCGATCCCGTAACAGGATCTCGCCGCATAGTATGCCTCGAAATCGGCCCTAAAGCTAGCTCCTAGTAGTTCCTCACCTGTTTTGTGAGCCAAGTCACAAATTCTTGTGCTCACAGTCACAGCCACGCCGGGGGCAAGGGCGGACACTAGGCTCGTGACATAGGTCACAGGTGGCCGTGCGGAGTGTACCGGCGCAACCACAAACGATCGACACCGCAGGGGGGTGTTCAATGCTCTCACCGTATGGACTCGACATTATCGAAAGCTGTCTGACATGCAAGACGCGGACCGAACACTTGTTCTGCGATCTTCCGGGATCGGCCTTGCAAGCTTTTGAAAACATTAAGTACGCAACCGCTTATCCCAAGGGGGCCGTACTTTTCGTCGAAGGGCAGTCTCCCCGTGGCATCTTTGTGCTCTGCAAAGGGCGGGTAAAACTGTCCATCTGCGCTACCGACGGCAAGACCTTGATTGTCAAAATCGCCGAGCCGGGCGAAGTGCTGGGCCTCAGCGCCACTGTTTCTGGCAAACCCTATGAGCTGACTGCCGAAACCATCGATCCATGCCAGGTCAACTTCGTGAAACGGGAGGAGTTCCTGCGTTTTTTGAAAGAGCACTCCGAGGCCTGTTTCAAAGTGGCAGAGCAGTTAAGTGAAAAGTACAATACGGCATGCCATGAGGTCCGGGCACTGGGGCTATCGCATTCCGCGGGAGAAAAGCTGGCTAAGCTCTTGCTGGAGTGGAGTTCCAAGAACGGCGAAGCCGCCAAGCAGGAGCCCAGGTTGAAACTGGCGCTCACGCACGAAGAGATCGCGCAGATGATCGGTACTTCGCGCGAAACCGTGACCCGGCTCTTTGCCGACCTGAAGAAGAAACAGATCGTGCAGGCCAAAGGTTCCACGTTGATTATTCGCAACAAGAGCGCTTTGCGGCTGATCGCCACAAACAATTAGCGCTCCTGGGGACGGGTCACGATTAGCGGTGACTGTAATCACTGTTTTTCCCCCTCCACCGTACTATCAACTGGAACATGGAAAGCATTGTTGAGCAAAGCTGCCTGGAGTGTCTTGAGCGTTCCGACCGGCTTTTTTGCGACCTGCCGGCGGAAGCGCTGAAAGCCTTCGATGCATTGAAATCCATCGCCATATATCCTCGCGGAAGTGTGCTCTTCCGGGAAGGCACTCTGCCCAGGGGAATCTTTGTGCTGTGCGATGGCCGCGCCCGGCTCACCGTGTGCTCAGAATCCGGGCGTCGGATGACCGTGTGCATCGCCGGGCCCGGGGAGATCCTCGGCTTGAGCGCCTGCCTGGCGGGAACCCAGCACGAGCTCACAGCGGAATTGCTGGACAACGCCCAAATCGCCATGGTCAAGCGCCAGGACCTGATGGGTTTCCTGCATGACCATAGGGAGGCGTGTATGCAGGTGGTCAATCTTCTTAGCCAGGACCTGCACCAGGCGTACGACCGCGTGCGGGCCGTTGGGATGGGAAAGAGCCGTCGCCCACGTACCTTCCAGGTTCACTAGCTTCGCTCACCGTCTGGGCTGAAATCGGCAATCCCCGGGCATTTCTCTGCGTGCTTTTCCCGATTCCGAAAAATCTCCGTCCGACATCCCGGCTTCCGGTGTGACGCGGCTCACATCACATTCTCGTCATTCAGACGAACATCAACGGTGTGACCAATGTCACGACGCCGAGTGAGACGACTCATTGCCGCTGAGGACGACTCCCGAAACAATGAACTGTTGGTGGAGGACGCAATCATGGCAAGCCGGGACGATGACCGCAGTGGTGGTGACCAAGGACACAAGCGCTGGGTTGTGACCCTGGCGGTTGGGCTCGGCCTGATTTTCGCCATCACCGCCCAAGCCGCCAACAAACCGGCACCGAAACCCACCAGCGACGACTGTCTCGCCTGCCATAGCGACACGACTCTGACCCACGACGTGAACGGCAAGCCGGTAAGCCTTTACGTGAACCCTGCCAAGTTCAAGGACTCGATTCACGGGGGCATGTTCACCTGTGTCGACTGCCATGCCGACCTCAAGTCATCTCCTCACGAGACCACGCCGGCCAAGGTTTCTTGTGCCAAGTGCCACGCTGATGAGCAGGCTGTTTATGACAAGAGCTTCCACGCCAAAGCGATTCAGTCCGGTGACATGAAAGCGGCTACCTGTACCGATTGCCATGGCAGTGCGCACGAATTATTGCCTGCCAGCGATCCCCAGTCGCGAGTCAACCACGCCAACATTCCGGCCACTTGCGGCTCCTGCCACGGGCAGAAGTTCGTCATGGAAGCCAGCGGTCACAGCAACCAGCCCTATCTTTCCTACCAGGAGAGCGTTCACGGGAAAGCGGTTGCAGCAGGCTCCGATAAGGCCGCGGTGTGCACCGATTGCCATGGAAGCCATGAAATTCTCCAGGCCAGCGATCCCAAGTCTTCGATTTTCAAATTCAACGTTCCGGCAACTTGCGCCAAGTGCCACGGTCCAGTCGCACAGGAATTCATGGCCAGCATTCACGGCCAGGCCATCACGCGTGGCAACTGGCAAGCGCCGGTGTGCACTGATTGTCATGGCATCCACTCCATCAAGTCGCATGGCGATCCCAATTCTCCCGTGGCCGCGCAAAATGTAGCGCTGGTTACCTGCGCCCGTTGCCACGAAGGCGTACGCCTCTCCCAGGAATTCGGTTTTGAGGGGCGCCGCGCCACCACTTATCTGGCTAGCTACCACGGATTGGCCGCAAAACTCGGGTCACAAGTAGTGGCCAATTGCGCCAGTTGCCACGGGATCCATAACATCTTGCCGTCGAGCGATCCCCGGTCCACGGTCAACCATGCGAATTTAGTCAAGACCTGCGGGCAATGCCATCCCGGAGTAAACGAGAAATTTATAACTGCGAAGGTGCACGTGGACGCCCCGCTCTCGGCCGACACGGGAAGCGTCGCAGTGCGCGTGATTCGAAAATTCTATTTGCTGATGATCTTCGCGGTCATTGGCGGCATGTTGCTGCACAACCTGATCATCTGGCGCCACAAGGCGATTATGCGGCGCAAACAAGCGCACCGCGTGGTGACCCGCATGACCGCCAACCAGCGTTATCAGCATATGTTCTTGTTCACCAGTTTCATCGTGTTGGTGCTTACCGGTTTCGCGCTCAAGTTCCCGGAGTCATGGTTTTCGTCGCTGCTGGGGTTAAGCAGTGAACGCGTTCGCAGCATTACGCACCGGGTTGCGGCGATCATCTTAGTCGCGGCGGGCCTTTATCACACGGCGTACCTCATCTTGACAAAAGACGGGCGCCGGTTGTTCCGGGATTTCCTGCCGTCTCCGAAGGATGCGACGGACGCGCTCGGTACCATGCTGTACTATCTTGGTCTCAAGTCTCATAAACCGGAGTTTAAGCGTTTCAATTACGCCGAAAAGGCCGAGTACTGGGCCCTGGTATGGGGAATGTTCGTCATGGCCGGGACCGGCGTCATGCTATGGGCCAAGGTCTTTGTCGGCGACCTGCTGCCGCGCTGGTGGCTGGACATCGCGACCGCCATTCACTTCTATGAGGCCGTCCTGGCGACCCTCGCAATCGTCGTCTGGCACTTCTATCAGGTGTTCCTGGATCCCGATACCTACCCCATGAACTGGGCATGGTGGGACGGAAAGATGTCATTCGAGCACTACAGCGAAGAGCACGGACTTGACGCGGAGACCCTGCTCGACGCAGCCCGGAAGGATGCGGCCGAAGTGCCGGGCCATGAAGCCGGCCAGACCAACGCCAACGGAAATGAGAGTAAGCTGGCCGAGGCGCATCCTGAAACCATCGACAGCGCGAAGTGAAACTTAGCGGAAAAAAAACTTCGGCGACCTCTAGATCTACGCGATACAGGAACTAGATTCGTCTGTGCCGAAAAGGCGACGCAGTGCTGAATTCGAACGGAGATTGTGAATGAGCGCGGAAGACATGAAACCTCAGGCGAACCAGTACAACCGATGGGCCAATCTCAGGATGGTGACCCGAAATCCGATCAGTTTACTTGGACTCGCGGTCACGGTGGTGGCCCTGGCGAACATTCTGTTCCTGTTCATCATTGACGTAATTTCGACGAAGTCCAGCCCCTATGTCGGCATTCTCGGATATATGGTGATGCCGGCTTTCCTGATTGCGGGATTGTTTCTGGTAGCTTTCGGTTTCTGGCGCGAACGCAAAAAGAAAATCGTTGAATCCGCCAATACTCCGAAGTATCCGCGGATCGATTTGAACGACCCTCACCAGCGCGGATTGATCGCCTTTTTTGGCACGTTCATGATGGTATTCGTTCTGATGAGTGCTGTTGGAAGTTACAAAGCTTACGAATTCACCGACTCGGTCAAATTCTGCGGTCAGCTTTGCCATTCGGTGATGAATCCCGAGTTCACCGCATATAGGGACTCGCCGCATGCCCGGGTCGCCTGCGTTGAATGCCATGTCGGAGCCGGTGCAACGTGGTATGTGAAATCGAAAATGTCGGGCGCGCGGCAGGTCTTCGCGACCGCCTTCAAGACGTATCCCCGTCCAATTCCAACTCCCGTGCATAACCTGCGTCCTGCTCCCGATACTTGCGAGGAATGCCACTGGCCAAAAAAGTTTTACGGCGCGCAGCTGAAAGTATTCAATCACTACGCCAGCGACGAAAAGAACACACCGCGGCAAATCCAGTTGCTGATCAAGACCGGTGGCGGCGATCCGGCCACGGGGTCGCCTGAGGGCATCCACTGGCACATGAATATTTCGAATGAAATCACTTATGTCGCCAAGGACGAAGAGCGACAAGTCGTTTCGTATATTCACGTAAAAGATACCCAAGGCCGGGTGACCGAGTATTTTGCGAAGGACTCGCCGCCAAGCAGGGATGAGATTGCGAAGGCTGCCAAGCGCCGTATGGATTGCATCGATTGCCACAATCGCCCATCGCATATTTACGTGCCGCCGGACCAGTCGGTCGATCAATCTCTTCTGGCGAAACGAATTGATATCAGTTTGCCATTCGTAAAACAGCAGGCCGTTGCGGCCCTGACCGGCAGTTACGACACCACGGATGCCGCGAACGCCGGCATTGCCAAAAGCATGCGGAGCTTTTATGAGACCAAGTATCCCGACCTGGCCAAGAACCGGGAACTGGAGATCCGCAACGCCATTGACGAAGTGCAAAAAATCTACGGTCGCACGATGTTTCCGGAGATGAAAATCACATGGCAGACTCATCCCAACAATATTGGGCACCTTTACACCAACGGATGCTTCCGCTGCCATGACGGCAACCACGTCAGCGCCGATGGCAAGGTCGTGCCCAAAGAGTGTGACACCTGCCACACGGTCTTAAGCCAGTCGGAAGGCGGTGTGAGCCTCGCAGCAGCCCAAAAGCCGGGATTCCAGCATCCTGTAGACATCGGAGATCTCACGCAAGTGAACTGCAGCGACTGCCACACAGGCGGCGTCAGCCCGTAAACCCTTCAGGCCCAATTCCTTGGCCGTGTGATGGGTGTCACAATTGCTCGTGACTCCCATCACGGCCTGTTTGTTCATTCCTTTTCTATCGTTGATTTACGGGTGAGCACCAATCCCCAAGGTTCTTCGGATAGGAAAGGAAGGCCGCAGATGGATTCGGCAAATGGCAACGGTCATCAACCCACAGGCGTAGGTAAGGCGCGTCTTATATTTTGGGAAGTCACCAAGGGATGCAATCTTCGCTGCGTCCACTGCCGGGCGACGGCCACGGAACTCAGTTCACCCACCGATTTGCCCACCAGTACGGCGCTGGGAATTATCGACCAGATCGCGGCGGCCGCCAATCCGATTCTTGTCCTAAGCGGCGGCGAACCGCTTTACCGGTCCGATATTTTTCAATTGGCCCGCTACGGCACTGACAAAGGCCTGCGTGTTGCCCTGGCAACTAACGGGACACTGGTGACCAAAGAAGTCGCGCGCATGATCGTGGATGCGGGCGTCAAACGGGTCTCCATCAGCCTTGACGGCGCGGACGCCGCGACCCACGACGCTTTTCGCTCCATACCCGGTGCATTCGATGCAGCCGTGCAAGGACTACGCAATCTCCAAGCGCTGGGCATGTCGACACAGATCAATACCACCATTGCACGCCATAACGCTCATCAGTTGCCCGAGGTCCTGGAGCTTGCCAAGTCGCTGGGCGCCGATGCACTGCACACATTCTTGCTGGTCCCCGTCGGATGCGGCGTGGACATTGCCGCCGAACAGATGGTTCCCCCGGAAGAATATGAACGTATGCTGAACTGGTTCTACGATCAGTCGCTCGAAGGCGGGATCGAACTGAAGGCCACCTGTGCTCCGCACTATTTCCGCGTGGTCAGGCAACGGCGTGCCGCCGAGCATCGGTCGGCCGAAGCAGCTTCAGCGGCCAGCGCTCAAGCGGCGCAAAATGTTCGTGAGACGCCTGCGATCGGCCCGGCCGAAATGATTATGCCGGGTTCAACCGGCATTCTGCTGAAGCCACAGACGGCAAGCCACCCCGGTGGACATCCAGCCGGAAATCATAGTGGACATCCCGGCGACATGAATGCCATGACGAAAGGATGTCTGGCGGGAACCGGTGTCTGCTTCATCTCTCACGAAGGCGAAGTCTATCCTTGCGGATATCTGCCAGTCATCGCAGGAGACCTACGCAAGCAAAACTTTACCGAGATCTGGGAAGGTTCCGCGGTATTCAACGCCTTGCGCGACACAGGAAACCTGACTGGCAAATGTGGATGCTGCGAGTTCCGCAACGTGTGCATGGGTTGCCGCGCGCGCGCCTATGCCGCCAGCGGCGATTACATGGCCGAGGAGCCGTTCTGCGTATATGAACCACACACGCCGAGCTTAAAGGCGAATAAAGAAACAAAAGAAACGAACCTGGTCACCATTCATAACTGACGGAGCTTGACCTCCGGTACAATCGACGGCGTGCCAGAGGCCAAGACCAATCCCGCTGCAACTCTTTCGCGGACCGCGATTTTTTCTGGACTTACGGAAAGTGAACTGGGCTTTCTGGCGCAGCGTTCAGTGCCACGCCATTTTTCTACCGGCCAAACCGTATTCAGCGAGGGAGAGCCTTGCGTGGGCATGTATGTGGTTGAATCCGGCCACGTGCGCATCTTCAAAAGCTCGGCCAACGGGCGGGAGCAAGTCCTCAACATCGAGGGCCCGGGAAGCTCGGTGGCGGAATTGCCGGTGTTCGATGGGGGCAATTACCCAGCATCGGTGTCCGCCGTAGACGAAGCTACGCTGCTGTTTGTCAGCAAGGCCGACTTCCAGGCGCTGTGTCTGGCACATCCACAGGTAGCGCTGAAGGTGCTTAGGGTCGTGGGAGCGCGATTGCGCCGGTTGGTGGGGATCATCGAGGAATTGTCGTTCACCACGGTGCGCCATCGCCTGGCCGCCCTCCTGGTTCGCTTGGGACAGCACGGAACGATTACTGCCGCCGGTACCGAGATCGTCTTGCCGGCCAGCAATCAGGAGCTGGCTGCGCAAATCGGCACGGTGCGGGAACTGGTTTCACGCAATCTCAGCCGCCTGCAAGCGGAGGGCCTGATTAAAATGGATGGCCGTTCCGTGGTCATTCCCGATCTCAAGAAGCTGCAGACCGAGCTCGCGGAAGAAGGGTAGAACGGGTTGCGCGAGCGACGGAGCGGCTCGCTTCATTGATCACACCATCTTGTGATCTGTGTGACAAAAGTCATCGGCAAGCGACTTCGCCGAACATACGCTTGTCTACGTGGGCGACGGAAGTAATCCGCGTCACGGAGGAACCTATGAACGCAACTGAGACAAAGACGGTCCGCGAATGGGCAATTGAGGTCCCCAACGCGACCCGCGTATTCGAAAAATTTGGCATCGATTATTGCTGCGGCGGCAAGAAGCCGCTAAACGAAGTTTGCGAAGCCGCCAGTTTGAAGTTGGATGACGTGATGAAGGCGCTGGACGCTGCGGCGCAAACGCCCCCAGTCGGCGGTCAAGATCTGGCGAGCGGTCCGCTGGCGGAACTGATTGACCACATCGTCAAGACCCACCACAAATTTACCCGCGAAGAACTGGCGCGACTGCAAGCGCTGACGGCCAAGGTGGGGTCCGTACATGGCAAGAATCATCCGGAGCTACAGCAGATTCAAGATACATTCGCCGGCCTAATGCAAGAGCTCCTTATGCACTTAATGAAAGAAGAGCAGGTCTTGTTTCCCTATATCATTCGTGTTGAAGAGGCCTCCGTGCAACACGATCCCCTTCCGCCGGCGCCATTCGGCAGCGTGGAAAACCCAATCCGCATGATGAGCGAGGAGCACGACTCAGCGGGCGCCGCTTTGCGGGCGATTCGTTCTTTCAGCAACAACTTCCGCGTCCCTGACGATGCCTGCCTCAGTTATCGGACGCTCTACGCGGCGCTGGAAGGCTTCGAAGCCGACCTGCACCAGCACATCCACAAGGAAAACAATTCGTTGTTCCCGCGGGCCATTGACATGGCACGCAATTTGAGCCGCAAGAGCGCATAATGGCGGACTAGAAACCTTGAAGTGAAGTTGCCTCGTCCAAAACGTTAGCCGTGCGTTTCTTGGCAAATGTATCGTGTTGCGATATATATGAAAGAGGAAGCAATGTCTTACAAAAAATTATGGATCGCGCTCGGCTTGGTCATGACAATTTCGTTTGCCGTACTGGGCGGAGTTGGCATCAAGATTCTACGCGCGGCCCCGCCCATACCGGCCCAGGTTGTCACCTCCAACGGGCAGGTTTTGTTCACCGGCACCGATATCCAAGATGGGCAGGGAGCGTGGCAGTCGATTGGCGGCCAGGAAGTGGGTACGATCTGGGGACACGGGGCCTACGTCGCCCCGGACTGGACGGCGGACTGGTTGCACCGTGAGTGCGTTTTTATTCTCGAACGCTGGGCACAGGACACCGGAGCGGCCAGCTACGCGGCCCTCCCGGCGGAACAGCAGGCAGGGCTGCGTGAGCGCTTGCAGCTTACTCTTCGTCACAATGGCTACGATTCCGGCGCGAACACCATCATCGTTGATCCGGTGGTAGGTGAGGCGTTTGAAAGCTTGCAACGCTACTATGCGGATGTTTTCTCGAACGGACGCAACCAGTATGCGATTCCCAAAAATGCCCTCAGCGATCCCGGGCAACTTCGCGATATGAGCGCTTTCTTCTGGTGGACGGCGTGGGCGGCTTCGACCGATCGTCCGGGCGGCACCGTGACCTACACGCAGAACTGGCCGCATGAGCCATTGATCGGCAACCAGCCGACAGGTGCGGCGGTTGTTTGGACGGTGATCAGCTTTGTCCTGCTGCTGGCGGGCGTTGGCGGCATGGTCTGGTACTTCGCTTCGCAGCCGCGCACCGTTGCCCATGAACTGCTGCCGGAGCGCGATCCCCTGCTTGGATTCCAACCCACCCCATCGCAGCGCGCCACGATGAAATACTTCTTCGTGGTGGCGGCGCTGTGGGTGGTGCAGGTGGGACTTGGCGCAATTACCGCCCATTACGGCGTCGAAGGCTCGGGATTTTATGGTATCCCACTGGACCGCTGGCTGCCGTATGCCGTGACGCGGACCTGGCATCTGCAAATCGGTATCTTCTGGATCGCGACCTCGTGGCTGGCGACCGGCCTCTACGTTGTTCCCGCGGTCAGCGGGATCGAGCCCAAGGGACAGCGGCTAGGCGTAAATATCCTGTTCAGCGCGTTGCTGTTCGTGGTCTTAGGCTCGCTGGCCGGCGAGTGGATGAGTATTCAACACAAGCTGGGGAATCTGTGGTTCTGGTTCGGCACGCAGGGTTATGAGTACGTTGACCTTGGCCGGTTCTGGCAAATTCTGTTGTTTGGCGGATTGGCTTTCTGGCTGTGGTTGATGTGGCGCGGGTTGCGACCAGCTCTGGCAAAAAACGACGAAAATCATGCTTTGCTGATGATGTTCCTGATCTCGAGCATCGCAATTCCCCTGTTCTATGCCGCCGGGCTGATGTATGGGCAGCGCAGCAATCTGGTCACCGCCGAATACTGGCGCTGGTGGGTGGTGCATCTGTGGGTAGAGGGGTTCTTCGAAGTTTTTGCCACGGTGGTCATCGCCTTCCTGCTGACCCGCCTGAAACTGCTCTCGGTGGTGACGGCGACGCGAGGGGTCTTGTTTTCCACGGTCGTGTTTCTATCCGGCGGAATTATTGGCACATTCCACCATCTCTATTTTGCCGGGACGCCTAATGTGGTCCTGGGGTTAGGGGCAGTATTCAGTGCGCTGGAGGTTGTGCCTCTGGTGCTGATCGGCTTCGAAGCCTGGGAGAATATTCGCCTGGCCCGGGCCCGCGAACAGCATATCTGGCTGGCCGCCTACAAATGGCCGATTTACTTCTTCGTCGCGGTCGCATTCTGGAACTTCGTGGGTGCGGGCCTGTTCGGTTTTCTCATCAATCCGCCGATCGCGCTTTACTACATGCAGGGCCTCAATACGACTGCGGTGCATGCCCACACCGCGCTGTTTGGAGTGTATGGCATGTTGGGTTTGGGCCTCATGCTGTTCTGCCTCCGTGCCTTGCGCCCCGGCAAAGCCTGGAAGAATGGCCCGCTCTGGTTCGCTTTTTGGACCATCAATATTGGGCTGGCTCTGATGGTTCTCATAAGCGTCCTTCCTATCGGGCTGATGCAGGTCTGGGCGTCCGTCGAGTACGGGACCTGGTACGCGCGCTCGGCGGAATTCATGCAAACGCCTCTGATGAACCGTCTGCGCTGGATGCGCATGATCGGCGACACCATCTTCGCCTTAGGAGCGCTGGTGCTCGGTTGGTTCGTGCTCGGATTGCTAACCGGCCACTCCTATGACGAGCGGGGCTTTGTGGCGGAGGGCGAGTGGACGGTGCGCGCCACCGAGGAACGGGCCCTTCCCCAGAACGGAGATTGAAAAACGAGTCGCCTACGGTGAATAATTGCCGCGTCTTCAAGGAGTCTAACGGCCGTTCAGCAGGCCAGTTGTTCGCGGGTAAGCTTGAGTCCGTTCAAGTTGCCGAGAACCGTGACCGCTATCGATTCGGTATGGAAGAATTCATTGGCCAGTTGCCGGATGTCGTCCGAGGTGACGGCTTCGATCTTTTCCAGCAGCTCATCCATGGTGTAGAAGCGCTCAAAGTACATCTCCTGCCGCGCCAGATTTGACATGCGGGCAGTGGACGACTCCAGCGAAAGCATCAAGCTGCCTTTGAGCTGGTCTTTACAGCGGCGAAGCTCTTCAGCAGGAACGTCTTCCACTTTAAGTTTGTGGAATTCGTTCACCACGCATTGCACGACTTTTCCCGCCGATTCGCGGGACGTACCGGCGTAAACCGAGAGGCATCCGGTGTCGCGGTAGGGGTTCAGATCGCTATAGATCGCGTAAGCCAGCCCTTGGCGTTCGCGAATGTTCTGAAACAGCCGCGAACTCATACCGCCGCCCAGCAGTGTATTCAAAATATAAGAGGCGTGCCGCCGCTCGTGGGCGATGGGATGCGACGGAACTCCCACACAAATCTGCACCTGCTCAAGCGACTTCTTGTTGCGCATGATAATGCGCGGTACCACTGCGGGCTTGGAGCCATGCAGGCCGTTTTTTGCCGGTTGCATGTGTTGGAAGTGTTTTGCCACCAAGTCGACGAATTCCTGATGTTTCAGGTGCCCGGCGGCGCAAATGATCACATTTCCCGGCGAGAATCTCTTCGAGTAAAAGTCCAGGACCGGCTCGCGTTCGAATTTCTTGACCGTGTCCTTGGTGCCAAGGATGGGCTTGCCCAAAGGGTGGTCCTTCCAGAAATTCTGCGTGAAAATCTCGTGAACGAGATAATCTGGGCTGTCCTCGTCCATTTTGATCTCTTCTAGGATCACACCGCGTTCCCGTGTGATGTCCGGCCTATTGAAAACCGGATTCAGTACGAGGTCGCTAAGCACGTCCATGGCAATCGGCAGATGCTCGTCAAGCAGCTTTATGTTGAAGCAGATGCACTCTTTAGCGGTAAAGGCGTCCATATTTCCGCCAATGGAGTCGACTTGGCGGGCAATGTCCTCCGCCGAGCGGTGCTTGGTGCCTTTGAATACCATGTGTTCGACGAAATGCGATATGCCGTTCCACTGTGGCTCCTCGTCGCGCGAGCCGCTCTTGATCCAGATCCCGATCGAAACCGAACGGATGTGCTGCATCTCCTCGGTGATCACCGTCAGCCCGTTGGGCAGAACCTCGCGATGTATATTTCTTAATTCTTCAACCATGATTTATGCCCCAACGGCCGTTGGACGATTTGGCAGCCAACGCAATCGATCCCTTCTATTGTTACACACCCGGGGGAGGCACGCGAAGGCGAACCTAAATCCTTTAAAAACAGTTCGTTAAGCTAGAAACACTTACTTCGCCGATTGAAAATCCACGCCACTAGCCAAGAGCTACCGTACAATCAGGACTTCGACCCCAGTAAGAGAATTAGATGCATGACGAGTACAAAAGACAGATCACTATTAGGCCTTAATATTCAAGAGCTTACAGCGCTTTTGGAGGAGTTTAGCCAGCCCTCCTATCGGGCACGGCAACTCTTTGGAGCGCTTTATCGCGAGAGGATTCCTCGGATTGAGGAGATCTCGACCCTGCCGCTGGAGCTGCGCCGAAACCTAGTGCAAGGGGGATTGACGGTCGGCCATCCGGAGATCGAAAAACGTTTTGCGTCCAGCGACGGGACCATTCGCTATCTGATCAAGCTGAGCGACGGCCAGAGTGTCGAAACCGTCTGGATGCCGGAGGGAGACGACGGGGAAGCAGGAGACGGCAGCGAGGCTGGGGACGAGTTGGAATCCCGGTCCGCCAGGACTTGGCAGCGAGCGACCATCTGTGTGTCGAGCCAGGTCGGTTGTGCGGTCGATTGCCAGTTTTGCCTGACGGCGCTCCTGGGCGTGAAGCGCAACCTAACTGCGGGCGAGATTGTGGGCCAGATCTGCGCCGTACTCGCAGACTGGCAGGTAAATCCACCGCAGGACAGGGTGAACGTGGTGTTCATGGGCATGGGCGAGCCTTTCCTCAATTTTGACAACTTTATTGCTTCGGTGAGGCTGCTGGTAGAAGGCGTCGGGATTCCGGAATCTCGCATGACGGTTTCAACGGCGGGGATTGTCCCCAGAATTACCGACTTTGGGACAGAGCCGGTCCGCCCGAAGCTGGCGATTTCGCTGAACGCGCCGAATGATGAGCTACGTTCGCAGATCATGCCCGTCAACAAGAAATGGGACCTTGGAAAGCTGATGGCAGCGGCCAGGGATTTTCCACTTCGATCGCGGGAGCGCATGACGTTTGAATATGTGTTGCTCGGCGGACTGAACGACTGCGATCATCATGCGCGTGAATTGGCGGAGCTGGTTCGGGGCCTGCGTGCCAAGGTGAATCTGATTGCCTGGAATCCCGGACCGGGAGTCGATTTCAAGACGCCGGAGGCCGACCGCGTGTTTGCGTTTCAGAAGATACTGGTTGCGGCGGGGATTCCGGCGTTTATTCGGCGGCCACGCGGACGAGATATCTATGCCGCATGCGGACAGTTGAAGAGAACGCTGCAGTTAGAAGTCAAGCTTGGCTAGAGACTGCGACTGGTTTAGGCGAAGGTGATGGATGCTTGCGAGACAACGTCTGCGGATTGGTTCGCTGCCGGCAACTCGATGCGAAAGGTTGCGCCGCCTTCAGGACGGTTCTGGCCTGAGATTCGCCCACCGTGCTCCTGAATAATGCCGTAGCAGGCACTCAGCCCGAGCCCAAGGCCCTGGCCCACGGGCCGAGTCGTATAAAAAGGATCAAAGACCCTGTCAGGTTCCTGGATTCCGCGGCCTTCGTCGGAGAATTCCAAAACGACCCAGTTCTCGTGCACAAGGGTCTCAACCGTCAGGGTGCCGCCGGTTTCGTCCATGGCGTGCAGCGCATTGTTGGTGATGTGCAGGCAGACCTGCAGCAACTGGTTGGAATCCCCGAATACCTTTGGCAGGTCCGGGGTAAGGTTCGTCTGGACCTGGATGGGGGCCGCGCGCAGCTGAGGCGGACAAAGTTTTACCGCGGTGAGGACCATCGAGTTTATATCGAGAAGCGTTTTTTCGGCGGGAGCTTGTTTGGCAAAGCTGAGCAGGCTTGAAACCAGAGTTCGAGTGCGCCGGATTTGCTGGTCAATTTTCTGGGAAAGTTTTCTCTGTTCGGTGCTGAGCGGGGTCGCGGCCAGCATCTCGGAATAACCCATCATGGCCGCGATAGGGTTGTTCAACTCATGAGCCGCGCCGCCGACAAGTTGTCCCAGCGACGCAAGTTTTTCCGATTGCACGAGCTGGGCCTGCACGCGCTTCAGGTCGTCGAACGATTCTCGCGAGCGGGACAGCAAGCGGAGCAGTTCACGATCCAGCAGGTGCTGCTTAAAGAACACCATCACGCCCATCGCCATCATGCTGGCCAAGGTCACAGCCATGCGGAAGGTGCGCACTGATTGCGGAGGTATTTTGTCGAACAATGTGCAGGCCGCGAACAGAGGGAGCGAGAATACGCAAATCATTCCGACCCGCGCGATCCAGACCCCATAACCATCCGTGCGCGCCTTGCGTGGAGCTTCTGTCGAAGAGCGCAGCGCGATTAGCCCGATCCAGGTGATCCAGGCCATGGACGCTGCCAGAGGGACGTTGTAGATGCTGCCCGAAAAATAGACGTGTCTTTCAATCGCCCAGTTCGCCAAATAGGAACTCAAAGCGTAAGTAATGCTGGCTCCGAACCAGTTGGCGTAGATGGTTTTCCATGACCCGGAAGCGCACCACCAAAGCGTTCCCAGTCCGGCGAGGAACACGAGCTTTTCCGTCAGGTAAACCACGTTGAGGTTATGCTCGTACAGCGTCTCGTTGCGAAAGACGTATTGCCAGGGAATTACCGTGAACAGATACAGGTAGATCCACCAGAACAGCAGCATAGCGAAGTCGAGCGAACCTGCGCGTATCGACCGCTCTCCGGATTCGCGATGGGGCTGGACCGCCAGTGCCGCCATCATTGGAACCAGATGGAGGAACAGCACTACGTCTCCCCCGAAAGGGTTGGGAACATCTCTTCGCAGGTAAATCTCGAAGAAGGTCCACAAACATTGATAAGAAGACCAGAAGATCAGTCCCAGAGTCATCAGGGTCCAGAAGACGCGAGTGCGGCCCTGAGTTCGTAGGGCATTTAATAACAGGACGGCAGTTCCGGAGAAGAGGAGGACTAACTGAGTGATGTCACTGAGAGCGATCAGCGCGAAACCACGCTGGAGCGATAGAGATACGACTGCCTGGGCGCTCACCAGCGCGCAGACGCCGAAAATCCATAATCGCGAGAGCCGGGAGAGGTTCATTTGCTCTATTCTTAGTCACAAAACTGTTACGGCAAAGTTACTTCGGTAATACGCGAACTCAGGGCGAACATGAAACCTGCTGATTGCTAAGACGCTTCGGGCCGATTTCGTGGACGGGAGCAGTCGCTTGCTCTCGCCGTGGCTTAGCCTTAATATCCCAGAGAACCCTATTTTTGGGCCACATTCACTTTGGAATTCCGCGCAATTCGAGACCGTTTCCTGTGGCGCCTGCGAGCCCCAATGGGCCCGGGGGAAATACGCCGTACCGAACGCTGGCTGGCGAGCGCTCGCGTTTTTCTGGCAATCTCCGCTCTGGTCACAGTTTGGATGGACCCCGCCGAAATACGCTATTCGATCTGGGCATTTGGGCTGCTCGCCTTTTACATCATTCAGGGCGTTTTCATTATTATCTTCCTGCGGCGGCACCAACAGTCGACCGCATCGTTTCGCTGGCTGGCCCACAGCGCGGACGTATTGTGGCCGGCGCTGATCTCGCTTTTTGCGGTTGGTCAAAGCAATCCTTTTTTTCTGTTCTTTGTGTTTGTGCTGGCGGCGGCCGCCTACCGATGGGGTTTGTGGGAGACGGTTGGGACCGCTGTGGCCGCGGTGCTTCTGCTGTGGCTGGAGAGTCTGAGCATTTATCTTGGAATGATGCGCTGGCTGGACCAGTTTTTTCTCGGCCACCATCTTCCGTTATTGCAGATCGATACGACGGATTTCGAGCCCAAGCGGCTGTTCATGCGATCGGTCTACTTGCTGGTGTTGGGCCTGCTATTGGGATTTCTTGCCGAGCAACAAAAGCAGCTGCGCGCGGAAAAAACAGTCATTGCGCGCGCGGTCGGCAAAGCCCGTGTAGAAACCGGCGTGACAGGCACCTTGCAGGAGATCTCCGGAGAATTACTGTCGACCTACAAGGCCCGCCAACTGGTGGTCGCATCCCAAGAGGGACACAGTCATCGCGTATTCTTGGCCGAAGCAAAGCGCACGAAAACCGATACCTCTTTTAAATGGCTGGAACCCTCGGCCAGCGACGGAGAAATCTATCTCTACCCGTCCGAGGCCAGCTGTTGCTATGTCTCGCGCGCCCGCCACAACGGGCAGCCGGAGTTTGTGCAGATTGGTCTTGACGAGGAGGGAGTTCGGATAAAAAACGGAAATGTCGAGCCTTTTGAGCGTCTCAACAAAAAGCTCGATTTCGACGGTCTGCTGGCGGTTTCGTTCTGCTTCGGGCGGGAGTGGTCGGGGCGCGTCTTTCTTTTGGATCCTGCGCTTGCCGGCGACACGGAAGAGGAGCTTCGTTTCTTACAGGAGTTGATTCGACAGGTGGGCCCGGCTGTCCACAATGTGCTGCTGCTTCGGCGCTTACGGTTGCGGGCGGGCGCAGTGGAGCGGGCGCGCTTCGCGCGAGAACTACACGATGGTGCGGTACAATCCCTGATTGCGGTGGAGATGCAGGTAGACGTTCTGCGACGCCAGTCCGCGGCCAAACCCGAGCTGGTGATTCCGGAGTTGGGCCGCATCCAAGACCTGCTTCGCGAGGAGGTTCTCAAGCTCCGCGAACTCATGCAGCAATTGAAGAGCCTGGATGTCGACTCCAAGAAATTGATTGGTGTGTTGTCCGACACAGTGGAACGTTTTCAACGGGAAACGGGAATTAGCGCCCGTTTCCTGTCGGAATTGGAAGCATTCGAGATGCCGCAACAGATCTGCCGGGAGATTGCCCGCATTGTCCAAGAAGCGCTGGTGAACGTCCGCAAACATAGCGGTGCCAAACAGGTGCTGGTGAGACTGGGTGCCAAGAACGGAAGGTGGGTGCTGATTGTAGAGGACGATGGCAGCGGTTTTCCATTTTCAGGCCGTCTTGCGCAGGCCGATTTGGAATCGCTGGGCAAGGGACCAGTCGTGATTAAGGAGCGGGTACGTTTGATTGAAGGAGATCTCACGATAGAATCGAAACCGGGCCAGGGTGCACGCCTGGAGATCACAGTTCCACAGCAGCGGGAGGCGGCTTATGGATAATCGAAGATCTCAGACCGTACGAATTGTCATTGCCGACGACCATCCAATTTTTCGCGATGGATTGCGCCGGCTGTTGGAAACCGAAGCCGATCTTAAGGTGATCGGCGAGGCGTGCGACGGAGCCGAGGCGGTAAAGCTGGCGCGCCAGTTGAAGCCCGATATTCTACTGCTCGATTTGGCGATGCCGCGCCATCCGGGACTGGAAGCCTTGCGCGAACTGAGCAACGGGTCGGACGGGGTGCGAGTGATTCTGCTGACCGCAGCCGCCGAGAAGAACCAGATTGTAGAGGCATTGCAACTCGGCGCTCGCGGAGTCGTGTTGAAGGACTCCGCCACCCAGCTCTTATTGAAAAGCATTCATACGGTCATGTCGGGAGAATATTGGGTGGGACGCGAGAGCGTTTCGAATCTGGTGCAGTATCTCCGCACCCTGGTTCAGTCCTCCGGCGAGGAAGCGAAGCAGCGAAAGTTCGGATTGACGCCTCGTGAGTTGGAAATCGTGTCAGCAGTGGTTGCGGGTTACTCGAATAAAGAGATCGCGGAGTACTTCAAGATCAGCGAAGACACGGTCAAACACCACCTGAGCAATATTTTCGATAAATTGGGGGTCTCAACCCGTCTGGAGTTGGCGCTTTTTGCGGTGAATCAATCGCTTCCGCTCAAAACGATCATTTAACCGGCAACGAGCCCTATGGCACTTTCGTGCCATAGGATGACACTAATCGGCTATTGTACGTCCTCTACCGCCCGCCATAGGATATCGCGTACAAGCGGCTTTGTTCGCAATTTTCGGCTTTTTGGGGTTCTGCCGCGAAGGAGGACGTTTAGTGGGATCGTTCCTACAAAGTCTTTGGTCAGACGAGCGTGGTCAGGATATTGCTGAATACGCCGTGATGCTGGCCGTGGTGCTGGTGATCGTCATTGGCACGGTTCGGCTCATCGGATCAAACGCCAACAACGTTTTCTCGGAAGTAGCGAGCTCGATTCAGTAGCACTATATTTCTCGCGGGTCGAAGACCCCGACTCGCAGCGTTTCCTTCCGCCACAGCAAGCCGTTCGGCGCCTCCTTCACTGCAATCTCGTCCAGCCAGCGACCAATCTCAGCAGCGCACAATCTTCGGACTTGATATCCCCTTGGTTGCATTGCGGGTATCGACCACCAGCTTTGACTCACGCACGATCCGGCCGAAATCATAGTCCGAGTGGTCGGTGACGATGAGTACACAATCGTACTGGGCCAGGTCATCCAGGGGCGAACACTTCATCTGAAGATCGTACTTGCGGCCTTTACCCACGGTGGGGAAGTAGGGATCGTTGTAGCTGACCAGTGCGCCTTCCTTTTGAAGCAGCTCAATGATGACCAGAGAGGGAGACTCGCGCAGGTCGTCGATGTCTTTCTTATAGGCCAGACCGAGGACCAGAACCTTGGATCCATTCAGCGCTTTCTTTTGCTGGTTGAGAGCTTTCGCCACCGAATCCAGAACGTGATACGGCATGTTCACGTTGATCTCACCGGCCAGTTCGATAAAGCGGGTGCGAAAATCCCATTCCTTCGCCTTCCATGAAAGATAGAACGGGTCGACCGGGATGCAATGGCCGCCCAAGCCGGGGCCGGGATAAAAAGGCTGAAATCCGAAGGGCTTGGTAGCCGCCGCCTCGATCACTTCCCAGATGTCCAATCCCATGCGCAGCGACAATAGCTTCAACTCGTTGACCAGCGCGATGTTTACGCAGCGATAGATGTTTTCCAGCAACTTTGTCATCTCTGCCGCGGCCGGAGACGAGACTTTGACGGTGCGATTGAAAATCGCCCCGTACAACGCGGCAGCGAGCTCCGAGGCCCGCTGGTCGAGTCCGCCGATCACTTTGGGAATGTCCCGTCGCGCCACCGTGGTGTTGCCGGGGTCCTCGCGCTCGGGAGAAAAAGCCACATAAAATCGGGTACTGTCGGAGTCGTCGCCACGGGACGCTTTTAGACCGGAAGGATTGCCCTTTTCGAGGATCGGAATCAGGACTTCTTCCGTAGTTCCTGGATAAGTGGTGCTCTCAAGAATGACCAAATGTCCTGACCGTAAATAGGGGGCGATCGCCTTCGCCGTGTCGGTAATGTAACTTAGGTCAGGCTCATGATATTCATTGAGAGGCGTGGGCACGCAAATAATAATGGCGTCCATTTCAGTGATGCGTGAGTAGTCGGCGGTCGCGCTGAATCCGTGCGCTTTCGCTGCCTGGATTTCCGCGGGCGCGATGCGGACAATATAGGAGCCACCCTGATCCAAAGTGGAAACCTTGCGAGCATCGATGTCGAACCCGGTAACCGCGAATTTCTGCTCGGAATAAAGAAGAGCCAAGGGCAGGCCGACATATCCCAGGCCAATGATGCCAACCTTGGCTTGCTGCTTTTCGACTCGGTTCTTCAGCGCGGAGAAATGCGAAGTAACTGCGGCATCAGTATTCATATGTAATTTTAACCAGAGCAAAATTCTAGCATGCGAGAGGCTTTACAACCGTGACGGCGGCCCTGAAGGTCGGGCGACGCTGGGTGGGGTTGTCGGGTGCAGCCGGTGAAAATCATTGCGAAAAAAAGTGCTATTACTGATCTCAACTCCAGCGGTTCTTCTCGCATTTCTCCTGTTGTCCGGGCGGGCGCTGGTAATCGACCATCCCGCTCGGGCGGATGCCATCGTGGTGCTGGCGGGCGAGACCAAGCTGCGTCCCGATTTCGGAGTGGAATTGCTGAGGCGGGGCTACGCCGGGCACTTGGTGATCGATGTGCCGGCCAGCGCCGTGATTTACCAGCACACCCAGATGGAAATCGCCCAGGCTTACGTTGACCAACTGCCGGAGGCCTCTGCTATCCGTCTTTGTACGATTTATGGCTTTTCCACCAAGCGCGAAAGCCAGGATGTGTTTCGATGTTTGGAAACCAGTGGCGTTCGAAGAGTCCTGCTGGTCACCTCCGACTATCACACCCGGCGGGCCCTGAGCGTTTTCCGGAAGATGCTGCCGAATTACGACTTTGAGGTTGCGGCGGTTTTCGATCCTAAAACCTTTGGAGTCAGTTGGTGGCAACATCGCGAATGGGCCAAAACCGCGCTCACCGAATGGGCCAAACTGATCTGGTGGGAGGCGGTTGACCGCTGGTGAGGGTCGGGGATAGGCATGGGTGATCAGGGAAGGCAATTGTTGGATTCCGCTTTAAATCTTATGATCGCAAGCAGAGTCCCATTGGCCTTTTGCATATGCTCCGAAAAGTCGTTTGCGTTTGCCTGATTATCGTTTTCCCGGTATTCACCGTGGCTCAGTCAAATGAAGCCGCCATGGTGTACGGCAAGGGTATGGTGCAGGTGAACGGGAGCCCCATGCCGGCCTTTACCTTGGCTGTCTTTGCGGGCGATTCGATCGAGACCAAGACCGGCTCGACGGCAAACGTCAATGCCCCTGGGGCGAGTGTCTCGCTTGATCCGGACTCACTTATCAGGTACGGATCGAACGCCATCTTGCTGGAGCGAGGTAGGGTGAGCGTCGTAGCTTCCAAAGCGATTACGGTGAACGCCGAGGGCATTTCTTCAGTGCCAGCATCCAGCAATGAAACGGAGTTCGAGGTCTTTCAAGCGGGAGTCGAGATGCACGTAATTGCCAGGAGGAGCGACCTGAATGTTGTCTGCCGGGCCGAGTCGTTTCACCTGGTGGCGGGCGAGGAAGTGATTCGCGATGAGCGTGGACATTGCAGGAAAGCGACCAAATACAACGGTGCCTATGTTCCCGATTATGACCCGATTTGGAGCAATCCTTGGACGTGGGGAACGGCTGGCGTAATCGGCGGAATATTGTGTGCCGTATTCTGTTTAGGTGAAGGTGGAGGCTCGAACCCGCCGATGAGCCCCTCCAACACGACCGGAAAATAAGCCGGCACGGTGCGCTTTACGCAATGCGGCTATATCATACGCGATCGTACGTGATGAAGGCCAAATTTGGCTTCCGACGCAGCGGCGGCGCACAGCGAAAAAAATAGCGCAGCGTTGGCGGGAATCTCAAGATTAAAGTCCACCAGACTGTGTACAAGAATGCCAGTGATCCCGAGCAGGCATGCCAACCCGACTAAACCATTCGTATGAAAGCCGTAGTGCTTAACTTTTCTCACCGCGCCCGCTATGGCGACAGCGAGAAACCACAATGCGCAAGCAAATCCTGCCGCGCCCATTTCGACCAGCATCTGGATATAGTCGTTATGCGCATGGTCCACGTACAGGTCCGTATAAAAGCTGCGAAACTGCGGGTATACGACTGGGAAGGTACCCAGTCCCCAGCCGAGCGTAGGCCGTTGGGCAAACATTCTTAACCCATCGCGATCGATGGCGAGCCGCGTGCCACTTGAGATTTCATTGTTTGCAGCGCTGCGAATACTGGACAGACGTTCGGTCAGCTGCGAACTTCCGATCCACAAAAATAAGCCGACAATGACACATGCAAGTGCCGCCACACTGGCGATGATATTCCTGGAGGCGCGTTGCCAGAACAGAATGAAGATCAGCAGCGCTAATTCTAAAGCGAAAGAAATCATTCCACCGCGCGATCCGGAAAGCAGGATCGAACCTCCCATCAATGCCGCAGCACCGCCGGCGAGCCATCGATTGTGAGCGGAGGTGTGCGGGGACAAGAACGCGACCAGAGGTATGGGAGTGAGCATCTCCATCAACCCCGCATAATGATTGTGATTGACATACGGTCCGTACGTCCAGCCTCCAAAGTGTGGCGTGAAACGCCAATATATCTTGCCCTCCGAAGTAAGGCCCTGGACTAACGCGAAGATCGCGATGGCAGAACCGTAGCAGCCGATCACCCTCGCCGTCCTTCGGACTTGCTGGGTGTGGCGCAATGACTGCACGATCAGAAACGATAACAGGGCGTAAGAAACCAACAGCATCGCCATGAAAAATGTCTTTTCTTTTGAGGCAGTGCGGGAGCCGGGTATTTGAATGGCGACCAGCAACGCGAATGCCGTCATGGGAAAAAAGAGGCGACTGATGCGGATGCATAGGGTGCCGGTACGCAACTGGCCCACAGCCCACATCCCGAATAGCAAGGCGGTGCCAGACTCCAAGACCAGTACCGACCATGGATCCGTCGCGCCAAAGGCAAGGGGCCCAAAGAGCAACAGTCCGAGCGTGCCATAAAAAACAAAGCGTTCAGGGAAACCAACGGAAGGCGCGCTGGCCGCGGAGGGTTCAATGAGTATTGCCGCCGCCATGGGCGAGGTCATGGTTGTGCCTCGGCGAACGGTTCTTGAACCAGGCGCATGCCGTCAATCCAGAGCGTGCCGCGAATCGCATCACCGGCGGGGACGCGCTTAATTCGCAGAGTTACCAGGCGAGTATCGGGTCCGGTGGTAAATTCTCCACTGCACTGCTTCCATGAGCCATCGGTGGCGAGTATGTCGCTCGAGAAATAGTCGGCGCCGCTGATAAAGTCTTCAATTACAAAATGAGGACCTCCGGCACCCTGTAATTGCTCCGATTTAATGAACGAGGAAAACATATAGCGGGCGTTGGGGATGACAGGAATGTATTGCCGAATTCCTCCGTCTTCCAATCCGCGGCTGTCGAATCGCAGCCGAAGCGAGCCCAGGCCCGAGTAAGACTGTGCAGGATCGAGGGCGAGCGAAACGTCCGGGGATTGCTGATATCTCCAATCGAGGCCGGCGTTCAGGATCGCGAGACGAAAATTTCCGTTCACCACCAAATTGGCCGGCGAGGACTGATAGTCGCCCAGGCCAGCAAGCCGAGTACCCTCAAGCCAAACCTGGCTTAAAGAGGAGAAATCATGGTCGGCAATCAGAAACTGCACATAGTTAAGCAGGTCTCTTGGCTCGAGCGGTTGCCGATTTCTGACGATATCGTTCCAGGCTTCAGCCGCTGCAGCACCTTCATTCTTGGACACGAGCAACTCGAGGAAGGCAGCAGGAGCCGGCCCGTTCATGGGAATGGTGTCTCGTAAGAGAGCTTGCGCGTCGGGCCTTAAGCGCCAGCAAAACTGAAGCGCCGCGGGTTGCAAGGATGGCGAGCCTTCCATGACCGTCCGAAAGGCTATGAGGGCCATGTTGGTTTCGCCCAGTGCGGTATAGGCGTTGGCTGCTTCCCACGCCGTTTGTGGAGTTTTCGGATCAACCACTAGCGCATTTGCAAGAGCGACCATCTGCTGACGTGACTTGCCCAATAATTGGTTTGCTGCGGCGAGGTCGAGCCAGGAACGCGACGCACGCGGATTGAGCGCAAGCGCTGAATCGAAGAACGTGGCAGCGACGGAGGGTTCCCGGGGAATGAGCAGGTAGTATTCGCCAATCAAAGCGCGATATTGATCGTTCCATGGATCCAGTCGCGAGGCCAATTCAAGGCTGGCGAGACTTGGCCTGCTCGACAATCGATTCGACTGAAAATGAATTGCCGCTACCGCGACGTAAAACGCAACCGGCAAAAGAAACGCCGCGCATGTCAGGCACTTCTTCACGGGGCCCGCAAGCGCTATCTGGATGCGAATCTCTTGCCCCGAATCCATGTATTTATGCGGGCCTCACACTCCGCCTGACGCGGCTTCCGCCACTGGCGCGGTGCGATCCTCATGGTAGTAACCATTCCCGTACTTTCCGCGATATTCGTGGTAGTAGTAATAGTCCGGAGAGTGCAGGTCCACGGCATTCATCAAGACTCCGCAGACCCGGGCATTGACCTGCATCAAAGTGTCGCGGGCCCGACGTAACGCCTGCTTGGTGGTGTGCCCCGAGCGGATCACTAGAACCACCCGGTCCGCCCAGATCGACATAATGACAGCATCGGTCACGGAAAGTGTCGGGGGTGTGTCCACGATGATGTGGTCGTACTGTTCCCGGAGTTGGTCGAGGATGTCTTTCATGTTCTTGGAGCCGAGCAACTCCGCGGGGTTTGGCGGAGGCGTGCCCGCCGGCAGCACAAAGAGATTCGCAAGGACGCCGGAGGGCACAATCGCTTGCTCCACGGTTGAGCTTCCAGTCAGGACATTGCTAAGCCCAATGCGTGGCCCCATTCCGAGTGTCTTGTGGATGCTGGGACGACGCAGATCGGCGTCGATCAGCAGGACACGCGTGCCCCTTTGAGCGAGCACAATGGCGCAATTCAGACTGGTTGTCGTTTTGCCTTCTTCGGGCAAAGCACTGGTGATGAGAATCACCTTGGGCGGTCCACCGAGCGAAGTCAGCAGCAGGGAAGTCCGCAAGGCGCGGTAGGACTCCGCCATCTGCGACTTAGGGCGTTCCTGCGTTACGAGTTCGACCGCCTCACGGGATGAAGCCAGAGCGAGACGCTTGGCGCTGGGGATCTCTCCCCGATTCCGCGATCCCAGCGGGATCATTCCCAATGAGGGCAATGCGGAGATCGCTTGCGCCTGCTCCGGCGTGCGCACTGTGTTGTCCATACCTTCGAGCACGAAGGCGAGCCCAATGCCAGTGGTCAGTCCGAGCGCCAAAGCGTAGGCCAAGTTTCGCGGCATGTTTGGCTCGGCTGGCGAGGTGGGGACCCGGGCGACGTCCACGATGCGGAAATTATTGGAGCGCAGACCCGCGGTAACGCCGGCCTCCTTTAGTTTCTCCAGCAGTCCCTCGTAGAGCGTGCGGTTGGAGTCAAGGTCGCGCTTTAGCAGACTGTACTCGATCGCGCTTTCATTCAGCTTGTTGGCTTCTGCTTTCTGCTGGTCGAGCGCCGCATGCAGCATGTTTTCCCGCTGCTGGGCGGCAACGTACTCCCCATGTAATCGCGAAAGGGCCTTTTTCGTCTCGATCTGAATTTGCGATCCCACTTCTTTCAGTTGACTGTTCAACTGAGCCAGCTTCGGATACGACGGGCCGAACTGGGTGTTCATCTGGGCGATCTGTATTTTCAGGTCCGCTTCTTGTTCCCGCAATTTTTCCAGCAGGCCGGTTCCCGCCATGCTTGGCTTGTTGGAGTTGTCGGCAGACCCGCTGGAGATCGCTTCGGGATCGTTAGTTTGGATCGATCGATAGATTGCCTCCTTGTCCATGCGAGCGGCCTCTGCCGCCGTCAATTCGCGATTCAGTTCGTCTAGCTTGGCAGTGGTAATGTTCTGCTTATCGTCGATGCCCAGAATTTCATGTTCCTTCTGGTACTTCACCAGCTTCTCCTGCGAAGTCTCGACCTTGATTTGCAGATCGACAAGTTGCTTGGAGAGCCAGTCCGAGGCCTGCATAGTGGATTCAAATCGAGTCTTGAAGTTTTGCTCTACATATGTGCTGGTCAGCGTGTTGACGGCGCGAGCGGTCAGGTCCTTGTTGGGGCTGCGGTAGCGGATTTCGATGATTCGCGTGTTGGGCACGAGCGAGACCTGAAGATTGCCTTTGAAATTGGCCAGTGCCGCCGATGTTCTTGCCGTGTCAGCCGCTGAATCGGTCGCCAACCCGAGGCCGGCCGTGCCGCTCGCATCTCCGTTGCTCTTGTCCAGGTTCAGTTGCCGGATGACCTGTAAGGCGAGAAGGTCGCTCTTTAAAATCCGAACTTCTGTATCTAAGTCCGCAGGATCGTAATATTCGGATTCCCCGGCCGAAGAATCTTTGAGCGAGAACATCATGGGATCGACTTTGTTGATTGCGATACTGCCGACCGCTACATATACCGGCGTTGCGCGCAAGGTCGAAAGGCCGACCACACTCACGATCAATAGAGCACTTACCGCGATGATCCACTTGCGCTTGGATAGAATCCGCAAGTAATCCTGTAGCATGGATTCTTGCGACGGTAATGATGTGTATCCATTCGATACCGGTCTGCCAAATTCGGCTGGCAGCGTGTTGCTGTCACGCAAAATCTGGCCGTTCATTGGAACTATGGGGCCGAACTCCATGAGTGCTCCTCGGCAATCGAAAGACCTATCGCGCTGCGCACCGAAAACTCAACGGCGCACACGCGCTCCAAGATCCGGCTGGCGGCAACACCCATCGGGGTGGTGCCGCTCACCCCTAGCATCGCATCGTGCGTGAGGAACTCCCAGCAATTTCAGCCATTCCCTAGTGTTAACAGGGGTTCCTGCCAGGGTGTTTTGCCAATTTTCCGCCTATACTACGGCCTGAAATTCTGAAGACCATCCATATGCGGGTTGTCACAATTATCCAGGCGCGAATGGGGAGCACGCGCTTGCCGGGCAAGGTACTGCTCGACCTGGGCGGCAAAACTGTGCTGGCAAGAGTTGTCGAACGCGTGCGCCGATCGAGAACGGCATCTCAGGTCGTCGTCGCGACGACGTTTGGAGCGGACGACAACCTCGTGGTCGAAGAAAGCCAGCGATTGGGCGTCGAGACCTTCCGAGGAGGCGAAGACGACGTATTGGACCGTTACTATCAAGCCGCCAGCACAGCCGTTGCCGATGTGGTGGTGCGCATTTGTTCGGATTGCCCTT
The DNA here is from genome assembly GCA_963700175.1 of Terriglobales bacterium. Taxonomy (GTDB): domain Bacteria; phylum Acidobacteriota; class Terriglobia; order Terriglobales; family Acidobacteriaceae; genus DASVWZ01. Next base: position 503,412 of record CAVOWN010000013.1, on the reverse strand, counting down.
TGATCGATCCTGAAATCATCGACCGAACAGTCGAAGCGTTTCTGGAATCGTCCTCCGACTACGCGAGCAATGCGCTGGATCGAACCTATCCTCGCGGCCTGGACGTTGAAGTCCTGACTTACAAGGCGCTGGAACGCTGCTGGCGCGAAGCGAAGTTGTTTTATCAGCGCTCCCATGTGACCGCGTATATTTATGAAAATCCGCGGCTCTTCGGGATTCTGCGCGTGACTGGAGAGGTCGACCACACCGGCCATCGATGGACCCTCGATACGCGCGAGGACTATATGTTCATGCAAGCGGTTTATGAACAGATGCCTGATAAGGACCATTTCTCGTGGCGCGATGTGCTGGAGTTATTGGACAGAGAACCAGAACTCGCGGAATTGAATCGACATGTTGCGCAGAAAGCTCTGCAGGCAGGATGAAATGAGGCTCATCAGTCCGCTGCTGAAGCACGTAATCTACCCTGGTTTTTCCAAGTCAGGATATCTGCGGAAGCTCGCAACCGAAGGGCCGGCAACTCTTACTTACCACGGAGTTTTTCCGCAAGATTATGCCATCGTTGATGAACGATTGGACGGCAATCTGGTGTCGGCCCAACAACTGCGTTCCCAGTTGCAGTTTTTAAAAAAGCAATATGAATTCATTTCACCCGAGGATTTTCGTAACTGGTGCCACGGGAAAATCTCGTTGCCTCCACGTGCGCTACTGCTGACCTGTGACGACGGTCTATGCAATAACCTGACCGTGATGTTACCCGTGCTTCGCGAGTTTGACGTGAAATGTATTTTCTTCGTCACCAACGCTTGCACGGAGGCAAAGGGCGCCGTCTTGTGGCACGAGCGGCTGTGCCTGCAACTACATTACGCAGCCGACCCCTTCACCCTGCACTTGAGCGACCTTGGAATCCATGCCGATGTCCGTGATGAAAGGGCGAAGTACGACGTTGGGCGACAGTTGATGGAAACGCTTTCATCGCAATCGGCCGAGGTGCGCAGCACAATTTTGGAAGAAATCCAAAGCCAGCTTGGCCTTTCGGAGCCGTGGCTCTCTGCAGACCAGCGAGGCGGTCCGTTAGCGGGTCGATTTCAAACCCTGGGCGTTTCCGAGTTAAGGCAACTGGTCGATGCTGGCATGTGTATTGGAGCGCACACAGTTTCACATCCCAATCTGGCCCGAATGTCCGATCAACTGGCGGCGACGGAGATCATGGGCAGCCGCGAAGCGTTGTCCAGAACTTTGAACACGGAGGTTTGGGCTTTCGCTTATCCCTTCGGGAATCCATCGGCGGTCTCTGTCCGCGAGATCGCTTTAGCGGAACAATGCGGCTTCACCTGTGCTTTCCTGAACGTAGAAGGTCCGGGTGAGAACGATGCAAGCTTGTTCGCTTTGCCTCGGACGCACGTGACCAGACGAATGACTTTGGCTGAGATCGATGCCAGAATCTCTGGCTTGCACGCATCGCTCAAGCAATGGCTCGCATAACAGGTCGAAACGATTCGAGGTTGGAATGAGATTGGTTGTACATCGCGAGATTCCGGAAAATGAGGTCCTGCGCCTCCAGTGGAACAACCTGGTGCAGCAAATGGATTCTCCTGAAGTTTTCTATACCTACGAGTGGGCGCGCGCGGTCGCTACGGCGTATGGGAGTTCATTGCAGCCTCTACTCTTGATCGGCTATGAAGGCGACTGTGTTGCCGGCATCGCTTCGTTGGCCACCGATTTGGCGCAAAAGAATGTAACTTTCCTGGCGGCCACAACTGCGGACTATTGCGATTTCGTATGTGCTCCGGACAGAGTCGGCGAATTCACCTGTCTTGTTCTTTCTGAGTTGCGTGCCATCGCTTCGAATGTTGTCCTGGCAAGCGTCCCGGTGTCCTCCACGACGGGGCATGCCCTGCGAGAATCCGCGCGCCAAAACGACTCAAGCCATTTCTCGCGACCTTCATGCAGATGCGCTCAAACGAGGTTTGCCTCGCCGCAACAGCGGGGCTCGGTCAGACGCTCGATCAAAAGCAAGAGGTTTGAACGACAACGCAAGAGACTTTCCCTGCTCGGACCTGTCATGGTTCGACACATAACGCAATGGCGTGAGATTGCAGCTGAGCTGCCGAAGTTCCGGAAGGCCCATGTCGACCGTTTTTGCGCGCAGGGACGGACCAGCAACCTTGCGGACCAGCGAAGGTGGCGTTTTCTCCAGGAATTGGCTCAACTTCTTTCCGGGCAGGGCTGGATGGTTCTTTCGGTGTTGTCAGTCGGGGGTCAGTCGATCGCTTGGAACTACGGATTCCGTTTCAGTGGCAGCTGGTTCTGGTATCAACCTGCCTTTGATGAAGCCTTTTGCAGTCAGTCGCCTGGCTTATCTCCCGGTCTCTGTCTGCTGGCCGGGATAATCGAAGAGGCTTGCGACACGCCGGAGGTGCATCGCGTCGACCTTGGTCTGGGAGATGAAGGCTACAAGGAACGCTTCGCCACGGACTTTCGCGAAACCGTCGATGTTACGCTCAGTCAGTCGACCATGCACCACGTTCGGGAGAAGCTCCGCTATCGTGCGGCATCCGCCATCAAATCCTCTCCACATCTAGAGCAATGTGTCAGATGGCTGTTAAAAAAGCCGGCGCAGAACGGGGCGCGGGCGTGAGAGTGTTACTCATCCATCCCGACGACGACTTCAAGAATGTCCATGGGAAAACATGGGACCTCATCATCGATATGGGCCGCGCTCCCGTCGCCACTTACCATCGCTGGCAGCAACTGGCCGGGTGCGAAGTACGTTCTCTCCATGATTGCGCGCAGGAAATCGAGGATCTTTATCTCGCGCGGCGGTTATTGCAACCCGGTTTCGGAGAAATGGTTGATCGGCACGGCATCGACTGGTGGGACATTCTTGTGCCGGAGCTACTGCCCAACACCCTGACCTTGATGTTAGTCGAGCGCCAAGCTCGCTTGCTTGACCCCGGGTGCGAGTTGTGCGCGACCCGGCCTTCGTGGATCGCAAACGCTTTGGCCGCGAGACTCGGCGTTTGGCTGAGAACGGCTGGCTCCAGTTGGTGGAAGCGTCGCCTCAGATACACCGACCTGCTGAGACGCTTAGACGGCAAACAACTCGCACAGCTCTTCGAAGACAAGTTCCGCACCCATCGCTTTGCGGACGTGTTCTCAGGCGATCCACGACCGGTGATTCTTCTGCCCAGCGCTTACGTGAATGGTTCACGTACCGCCATCAACTTAGCGGAGCGGCTGCCGCAACACGATTTCTTGCTCATGTACACCAGAACTAGCGGAAAGCTTTCATCCCTGCCCGCGAATGTTCGCATGAACGCCCTGCGGGTAGATTCGACTTCCGCCGATTCGTCTGAGATGGCAGGGTTACTGGCTGGCTGGGAAGCTTCAAAAGCGAAGCTGACCACGCAATCCGAGGGATTCATCCTCGCAGACTCCCTTGGGGCCTTTGACGGCCTCCCAACCCTATTGCGCCGTGGGATCTCCATGCGAGACGCCTGGATGCGCGTCTTCGATTCCGCTAACGTGACGGGGTTGATCTGCACCGATGACAGCAATCCGCCCACCAGAATTCCGCTGGCTCTTGCCCGGACGCGCGGTTTGCCGACGGCGATTTGTCATCACGGGGCCCTCGACTATCTGATGGCGGTGAAACCGTTCTGTGCGGATTCATACATCGCTAAGAGCAGCCTCGAGCGCGATTACCTCGAAAGAGTCTGTCGTTTGCCTGCGGACAAAATATCGGAACTACCCAGTCCACCGAAAAAGGTCGCCGATTCGTTGAAGCCTTCGCTCGATGGCGATTGGCTGGTGTTCTTCAGCGAGCCCTACGAAGATAAATACTGGCGCAGTGATGACGTTTACGCGGAGTTGATCCCGCAGTTAATTGCACTCTCGAGCAGACTGGGGCTGAAGTTAGTATTCAAGATTCATCCCTTTGAGAGCGTGAAAGCGCACCGCCGCCGACTTCAGCGCTTTGCCGGGGACGACGCGAAGAACATAGAAATAATCGCTGCGCCCCCAGTGGACGAGTTGTATCGAAAGACGCGCATCGCGATCACCGTGCAATCCACGACCGCGCTCGAATGTGCAAGGCGGGGCATACCGGTTTTTCTTTGCGCCTGGTTGCGCGATTCATACTCCGGATATGTGGCCCAGTTCATCCGTTTTGGCGTCGGTCACCCGCTGGCATCCGCTGTTGAGATCGCTGATATTCCAGAGTTGCTCGACCGGGCGCCCGCAAGACAAGTTCCGCTTGGCAAGCAAGCGCAATCGGATGGCACGAATCGGCTAAACGAGCTGTTCGCAATTAGCGAATCGAACGAGGTCGCAACTCTCTGCTGAGAAAAACGAGCGGGTTTGACGGATATAAATGAAAACGATTCACAAAAGCCGTCCCATCAAAATCTTCACCCCGTCCTGCGCCGACGAGAGCGATTCCAACGCGCAAAATCTGACCGTAAAAGAACTCGTCGCCCGTCTGCCGCCGGATCGATTTCACGTGACCATGATTCTGGAGGGCGGTCCCGATCCACGACTTGCCTTTCGGCCGAACACCTCTCTGATCCGATGGACCAAAAAAGGGAACACATTACGGCTTATTCGCCACTGCATGTTTTCGCGGCCTGATATATATTTTTTTCCACGTTGTGGTCCGCTGGATCGCGCATTCTTCGACTTTCGCAAGTACTGCCACCCCTCGACCGCCCTGGTCACCTACATCGTCATGGCGATGGATGAAGATACCAGCCGAGGATTAATTGGCAGATCGATCGTTGAAGGCGATGCGGTCTGCGCGAATTCCCATTACGTTGCAGAGACTGTCAAACAGCGATTCAACGTAAGTCCAGACGTATTGCACGATGGCGTCGACGCCCGCTTTTATTTTGCCCGGCCCCATGACAAAAGTCCGGCGCATTTGTCGGTGCTCTATGCCGGGTCATTCAGCCCGCGTAAGCGGGTGGAGCAAGTGATCGAACAGGCTGCTCGTTGGCCCGAAGTGCAGTTTCGGTTGGCGGGAAAAGGTCCAACCGAAGATCGTTGCCGCCAACTGTGCTTACAGTACGGCATCCATAATGTCCAATTCCTTGGCCACTTGTCGTCGACAGAATTGGCCGATGAGATGAGAAAAGCCGACGTGTTTCTGTTTCCAAGCATCCTGGAAGGACATCCCCAAGTCCTGATTCAAGCTACAGCCTGTGGACTGCCGGTGGTCGCGATGAACACGTACCATCCAGATTGCGTAATCGACGGCCAGACCGGGTTCCTTGCGGCGACCGACGAGGAGCTTTCCCAGGGTCTGGCAGTACTTCTGGTGAATCCGGAAATCCGCCGAAGAATGGCCGTTGCGGCTGCACGACTCGCTCAAAAGTTCGATTGGGACTGCATCGCAGGAAAGTGGGCGAACCTGTTTTCGCAAGTTGTCGCGCGCCGCCAGAAATTGTCTGGAGCTGCTTACCCGGAACCCATCCCGGCTTCGCCCCTAAAGGAAGAATTGTGAAACCCGGCTCACTCATTCGCTACGGCGGTTATGTGTTCTCCGTCACTGGCGCGCGGGTCGCGGGCATTCTAATCAGCGCGTTGACCTTCCCGTATATGGTGCGAGCCCTCGGCGTGGAAGCCTACGGGTTATGGAGCTACGTCTTAGTCCTGACCGCTTTCCTGGATATCGTTGCCGATCCAGGCATCACCACTTACGTCACGCAGCAAGTTGCGGCGCGGCGGCAAGATGCATGCGAACTCCTGCCCGATTATTTCGCGCTTCGCTTGTGCGGCGCAGCTGTCGCCACAATTTGTGCGCTCGGAGTGGCGCGTTTCGAAACTCGCCACGGCGTTGGTCATCTGCTGCTGCTCTATTGCATCGGACTGCTGCTTTTGAATCTCATTTCGTCGGACCACTTTCTTGGAGCGTTGGAATTCTTCCATGCGCGATCGGTCCTTGTGGTCGGCCAGCAGGCAGTCTATGCGATCTCCATATTTCTTCTGGTTCACCACCCAGCCGACGTAAAGTGGGTGCCGATTAGCATTCTTTCGTCGTCGGCTTTGACGGCAATCGTCGGTTGGGTAATTCTCGTCCGCGCGGGGTTTCGCCCACCGCGCGCCATCCGCATGAGTCATTGGAAGCAGATTCTGGTTCCGAGCCTTCACTACGCTGCATCCACGCTCATGTCGAGTCTTTACCACCGCAGCGGCCACTTGTTGGTGCGTTGGTTCCTGGGAGATTACGCCCTTGGCCTTTACGCGGCCGCGGTTCGCTTGGTGGACTTGTTGCGTGGTTTGGTGACGACCGTGGTCGCGGTGCTGGTACCCAGGCTTGCGGTCAACGCACACTCCGTCGACGGATTGCGCCGGGTTTCCCGCCTTGCGATTGCCGCCATGTCAGCTACCAGTATTCCGATGAGCTTTGGATTGTTCGCGACCGCGAACCTGGCAGTGCCGTTGGTTCTGGGGGCCAACTATATCCCCGATGTTTCGCTGGTGAAATGGATGTCCCCCTATTTGATCACGGCTTCCGCGGCATCTCTTTGTTCAGGGACTATCCTCTATGCCATGGGACGCCATCGCGCTTGCCTCTCGGCTACGGCTGGCGGCGCCCTCAGCGGCGTACTGCTCTATTTACTGCTGATTCCTTCCTTTGGCCTAAAAGGGGCTGCGGTCGCGTTCGTTCTCGCAGAATTGATCGTCGCGTTGATCGGCTTCGGGTTCCTTCCTTCCTCATTGCGACAACTTTGGAAGAGTCCGGTGATTGCATACGCGTTTGCGTCCGGTTGCTTGATGGTGATCGCAGTCAGGATCGGAGGCGCGTATGATCTGCGCCTTCCGGTATTGATAGTGGGTGGCGCTTGTGTGTACCTCGCAACCTGCGCCTGGTTTGTCAGAAAGTGGCTCTACGCCCAGCAAAAACGATTCAGCTGATCGAATATCACCGGTTACGGGAACCTAGATAACCATTGTCTCGCCCGTCCCGATGTGGTTCCTTGGAGTGAGCGAACATTGCATACTGACGCCGAGGCGGCCTGATGCGGGTATTGACTCTTACACCTTTCTATCCCAGCGCTTCTGACGATGCGGGCGGCTGCTTCACCGCCGAGCCCTTGTCCGCGCTGGGAAAGTTTGGGGTTGAGTCCCACGTCATTGCGGTTCAACCTTTTTTCCGCGCGGCACTCAAGCCCGATCGTCAAAACTTTCCCGCCGACTGGGTACGCTATCCATGTCTTCCCGGTGGGTTAGGCCTCTCGTCAGCGGGAACATTCCTGTACTCGCGACTCATTTCACAAGTCCGCAACCTCCATCGGGCTTGCCCCTTCGAGCTGATCCACGCTCATGCCGCTCTCCCGTGCGGGCATGCTGCCATGCTGCTAGGTCGAGACTTGGACGTTCCCTCTGTGGTCACCGTGCATGGTCTCGATGCGTACTTCACGCGGCAGGTACGAGGACGAGCGGGAAAGTGGTGCGAGCGGCTCTCCCGCTTCGTCTACCAGACCGCTGCCAGCGTTATTGGAATCAGTGGGCGGGTGCGCGATCAGATTGTCAATGGAGGGTCTTCTCTGGTCCGCACGACCGTAATTTATAACGGTGTCGACCCTGACCGTTTCAGTCCGCCGGAGCTTGTGAGGGAAGATCAAACGATCCTCAGCGTTGGGAACCTGATCCCGATCAAGGGGCAGAACGTGCTTTTACGGGCATTCGCCAGCATTCATGAGAAATTTCCAGGAACACAATGTCACATGATTGGCGATGGCCCTGAAAGATCGCCACTCGAACAATTAGCGCAAAATCTTGGCATTGCCTCAAACGTGAAGTTCCTCGGTCGGCAAAGCCGTAATCAGGTTGCAGAGGCAATGCGAGCCTGCTCGATCTTCGCACTTCCCAGTTCTTATGAAGGCTTGGGCTGTGTCTACCTGGAGGCAATGTCCGCGCAAAAGGCGGTCATCGCGTGTCGCGGACAGGGCATCGACGAAATCATCCGGCACGGCCAAAATGGGATATTGGTGAAGCCTGACGATCCTGAAGACCTTGCGCATGCGCTCACGGCACTTTTGGAAGATGCGCCACTGCGGCGACGACTCGGACAGCAGGCGCGAAACACCGTCCTCGGGAGCTTTACCTTGAATCATCAGGCCCAACGATTGGCCGAGTTGTATCGGGAGTGCGTCGCGTGAGTTGCCGCCTTGTCGTCATTACTGAGATCATCGCTCCTTACCGCATCCCCGTCTTCAATGCCTTGGCCGCAAGAGGTGATGTCGATCTGCATGTTATTTTCCTCGCGGAAACCGATCCCACGCAACGACAGTGGGAAGTCGATCGGGAAGAGATTCGCTTTTCCTACCAGATTCTGCCGGGCCTGCGAAAGCGCGCAGGGAGGCACACGCTTCTCTTAAATTGGGGCGTCGAGAAGTCTCTGGCTTTGGCGTCGCCAGATGCAATCGTCTGCGGAGGCTACAACTACTTCGCTTCATGGGTGTCTCTGCGCTGGGCTGAGCGAAATCGCGTCCCACTATATCTTTGGGTTGAAAGCACGGCCAAGAATTTCCGCGGCGGCCATGGTTGGATGGAATCCCTAAAGTCCAACTTTATAAGCCGTTGTGCAGGTTTCATTGTGCCTGGTGAGGCTTCGTCGCGGTATCTTTCCTCCTACGACATTCCAGCGCAAAGATTGAGTATCGCTCCGAACGCGGTTGATAATCTTTTTTTCGAAACGGAAAGTTCCGCTGCCCGAAGCAACGACTCCACTCTTCGGCGCGACCTCCGCTTGCCACCGCGATATTTTCTTTTCTCTGGACGATTGGTTCCGGAAAAAGGAACATTCGATGTTCTGCGTGCATATTCCACGCTTCCAGTGGAACTGAAACGTGAAATCGGATTGGTGTTCGCAGGCGACGGGCCTGCCCGAGCCGGCCTCATCCGCGAATCGAACTACTCGCTAGGGACGATTGTGTTTGCGGGTTTTGCCCAACGGGCAGAATTGGCTGCCTATTACGGCTTGGCGGAAGCTTTGGTATTTCCCACCCACGCCGATGCTTGGGGAATGGTTGTGAATGAGGCGATGGCCTGCGGTTTGCCTGTGCTCTGCTCCGACGCAGCCGGATGCGCCGAGGACCTGGTTCTGCAATCGAACGGGCGGATTTTCCCCGCCCACGATGTCGACTCGCTGAGCGCAGCGATGGCCGAACTGGCCTCTGACCACGATCTGAGAATCAGCATGGGCCGGAACGCTCGGCAAAGAATCGCACGGTATTCACCTGACATTTGTGCCGCGGGTATTGCCGAAGCAGTATTCATGAAGGAAGCGTGCGTCGCATGACCGGCGTGCGATTGACTCCCCTCACTATTGCTTGCGTCGCGGCAGGCCTGCTGGCGCTGATTTTATTTCTCGTTCATGGTTCGGCGACTTTCACCGATCCCAATATGCTGGCGACCCTTATCGTGGGGGAACTGATATTGGCTGCAGTTTGGAACTATCGCAGCCGCTTTTTCCCCGTGCTGCTGGCCGCTTTCTTGTGGGCGGGCATCGACGCTCCGCTGAACCTTGCTTGGACCAGCGGTCGCTGGGTGGTGCTCGCTGTGGCGGCTGTGGTTGGATTCATCGTTTACGCGAAGGAGTGTGAACTCCGTCTGACGGCGTTCCACCTCGTGGCTCTGGCCTGCATCGCGGCAGCCCTTATCTCCGCCTTGGTGTCTACACACCCGGATGTTGCGTTACTCAAGGCCCTCAGCTTGCTGCTGCTTTTTCTCTACGGGGCCACCGGCGCGCGTTTGGCCGTGCTGGGACGGGAGAAAGAGTTCTTCTCCCACCTCCTGCTCGGCTGTGAGTGGATGGTTTACCTGTCCGCCATTGCATATTTCATTTTTCGAGTTGCCGTGTTTGGAAACCCGAACTCGCTTGGAGTTGTGATGGGAGTGGTCGCAGTGCCGGTCTTGCTTTGGGGGATTCTGGTCGCCCATCAACCTTCCCAACGTTCTCGCTATCTCTGCGCCTTCATCTTGTCGCTACTCTTGTTATTCAGTAGCTACGCACGAGCTGGAATCGTCGCCGCGGCATTTGCCGGTATATTAATGTGCTTCAGCTTGCGCCGCTATCAGCTCTTTTTGAAAGGCATCTGCCTCTCCCTCTTGTTGGCAACGGCGGTTGCCACCGTGGTACCGCGTCTCGATCAGCCTTCCGATTCTTTGGCCTCAACCTTCATCTACAAAGGCCGGCGAGATCAAGGAGTCTTTGCCTCGCGGCATTCGGTGTGGAACTCCACGGTGGCCGAGATCCGCCGGCATCCCTGGTTTGGCAGCGGATTCGGAACCAGTAAGACGAGCGACGAAGAGACTCCCTCCGCACTGGGTGCCTTTACATCGGCGGCTCTGGTGACTCGCGAGCATGGCAACAGTTATTTGGCCATTACCGAATGGGTGGGTCTGTTGGGAGACGTGCCTTTTCTTGGTCTTCTGCTGCTTGTGCTACTGAACATCGGTCGCGTGGTAGTGTGGATGCGTCGTGTTGGTCATGCCTCGTCCCCCGCTGTTCCGGTCGCCATGGTGCTGGCTGCCGGCTTGGTCCATGCAGCCTTTGAAGACTGGCTCTTCGCTGTTGGATATTACCTATGCATCTTTTTCTGGGCGTTCGCTTTCATTTTGATTGATCTGGTTGCTCGACCCTTACCTGTCTTTGCGCCTCCATTGTTCCAGACTGCGCCTGTTTGGAGCAGTCCTCGTCCGACCTACTCTTCCACGCCCCATGCATCTGTTTCTTAACTGTTTGGCCGCGAGCGCGGGCGGTGGCGTGACTTACTTACGCAATGCAATTCCACATCTCGCCCAACGTTCCGGCCTCAAAATTACCCTGGCGGTGCAGGCCAATCTTGATCTCGACATTGAACCCGCCGCCAACCTTTCACTCAAGAGAATCAAGATTCCGGACCATGCCGCCGCCCGCTTTTTTTTCGAACAGACAGGGCTGCCAAGCCTTCTCCGCGAAAGCCGCGCCGACGTGCTGATTTCCACCGGAAATTTTGCCCTCCGCCGCTCTCCCGTTCCGCAGATTCTGCTTTCCGGCAATTCTCTGTACGTTTCGCCACATTTCTATCGCGATCTTCGCAGACGTCGCGCCTATAGCATGGGCCTGAATACTCAACTCAGAGGCTATTACGCCCGCCGATCCATCCATTGGGCCGATCGAACCGTCGCCCCAAGCGCGGCATTCGCAGAACAACTTCGTAGGTGGACCGGAGGTCAGATCGTCTGCATCCACCACGGTTTTGATCCGGAAATGTTTTCCGCCGATACGACGCCCCTTCCGGCGGATATACAGGCTGAGTTGAATACCGTCCCTGACACGCTGCGCCTGTTGTTCGTCAGTCATTACAACTATTACCGCAACTTTGAAACGTTGTTCCAGGCCCTGCCGTTGCTCATTCGGCGACTCGCTCCGAGAAGGCTGAAGTTGTACTTGACCTGCAAACTGCGATCGCAAGACAACCCCGGATCATTCGATCCTTCCGCCGCCAGAGCCCTGGTTCGACAATTGAACATTTCCGAACAGGTTGTTGAACTGGGAGCAGTCCCTTATCGGCATCTCCACAAGCTTTACCGCGCCTGCGATATGTACGTTACCGCCGCCTATGCGGAGACTTTTGCGCATCCGCTGGTCGAAGCAATGGCAAGCGGGTTGGCGATCGTCGCCTCCGACCTGCCCGTGCATCGTGAGATCACAGCGGGCGCGGCCCAATTTTTCAACGCGTTCTCGGCAGAGGGACTTGCGAATCGTGTGTTCGAGCTCGCTGCATCGGACTCCTTGAGATTGGGCCAGACTCTCGCGGGCCTCAAACGCGCCAAGGATTTCTCCTGGGCCAAACACGTCGACGAGTTGGTTGGGTTGTCCGCCGCTCTTCTGCAAAATGACAGGGATTGAGTCACTCTTCTGTCATATCGAATCTCTCGACCGGAAGTTAAGATGAACTCGCACATGCTTGTTCTCGGACTCAACCTGTTTCACGCCGACGCTTCTGCCGCGATGGTTCAGAACGGTAAAGTCGTCTTCGCAATCGCCGAAGAACGGCTCAACCGCGTGAAACACTACGCCGGATTTCCCAATCTCGCCATACAGGCATGTCTCGACTTCGTTGGCGCAAAGCTCACCGATCTGAGTCACATCGCCGTTGGTCAGGACAGCGACGCCAATCTGAGCAGGAAAGTTCGCTATGCGCTCGCAAACCCGACGAACATTTTAAATTTCATACAACTACGTCAGCGTAAACAAGCCATGCGCGATGTTCGCAAGCTCATGGCAGCGTCTTTCAATGTGGATGAGCAATCATTGAAATTCGAGGAGCATCGCGTCGAGCATCACATCGCCCACATTGCCAGCGCCTACTTCTGCTCGCCGTGGGACAAGTGCGCAGGCTTCAGCTATGACGGTTCGGGCGATTTCGTTTCCACCATGATGGCGCGCTGTGAGGGCAATCGGATCGACGTGCTGGACCGCGTTTTTTTGCCCGACTCGCTGGGCAGTTTCTATACCATGATCTGCGAATTCATCGGCTACAACAAATATGGCGATGAGGGAAAAGTCATGGGATTGGCGCCCTACGGCAATGAGACCCTTTACGAAAAGATACGAGATCTCGTGACTTCCAGCGACAAAGGATTTCGCCTGGAGCAGTCGTACTTCCAGCCGCTGGGCAGCAATCAAGGCATGCAAATCCAGGACGATGGGACCGTCAAACTTGCGCGACACTTTTCGGACCGCATGGTGGATGAATTCGGAGAACCACGCCAGCCCCACAGTGAAATCGCGCCACGTGACATGGATCTAGCCTATGCGATGCAGCGCCGATTTGAAGATGTGTGCTTTCATCTCCTCGACCAACTGCATCGAGAAGCTCCGTCAGAAAATCTCGCCATGGCGGGAGGCTGTGCGCTGAACAGTGTCACCAATGGAAAAATCTTCGAGCGGACTCCGTTTCGACAGACTTGGATCCAGCCCGCCGCCGGGGACGAAGGGCTGGCAATCGGCGCCGCCTTGTACGCCTGGCACGCTCTTCTAAATAATCCCCGCAATTATGTCATGCAGAATTCCTACTTGGGCCCCGAGTTTTCCGCACCGCTAATTGAAGCGAGCTTGAACAAAGGGGGAATGAAATACACTCACATGGAACGGCAGCCCCTGCTCGATTCCGTCGCCGATAAAATTGCCCGAGGCGACGTTGTAGGATGGTTTCAGGGCCGCATGGAATGGGGTCCTCGCGCCTTGGGCAATCGCTCGATCCTGACCCATCCCGGTTTGCCCGATATGAAGGAAATCCTGAATGCCCGTATCAAACACCGCGAATGGTTTCGTCCGTTTGCTCCAGCGATCCTCGCCGAGCGGCAGCACGAATACTTCGAAAACGATCACCCCTCGCCGTTCATGCTCCATGTTTACAAGATTCGCCCGGAGAAGCGCCAGCAACTCTCCGCCGTAAATCATGTGGACGATACCGGGCGGCTTCAGACCGTCAGTCACCATGAAAATCCGCTTTTTTACGATTTGATCCGGTCGTTCGAACGCAGGACGGGCATCCCGGTGCTATTAAATACCAGTTTCAACGAGAACGAGCCCATCGTCTGCACCCCAGAAGAGGCCATCGACTGCTTCAAACGCACTCGCATGGACGCGCTTGCAATCGGTCCGTTTCTCGTGACCAGATCGGAGAACTGAGCAAAATATGGCGACCCGCGCCACGACATTGCCGACGACTCAGTCCACCGGCTTTCAGGTCAAGTCTCCGCACCTCGTCAAGCTTGCGGAATTTTCCAATCTCCGCGTTCTTTGCTGGGACAAAAACAATCTCTACGCATCTCGCGGATATTCTTTGCTGAAACTCGAGGTGCGCCCAGACTGCCTCGACTTCGTTTGGCAAAATGCCGGCGTCTATCGCCCGCCGATTCGAAACCGCCTCGCCGCTTCAACTAGACTCACATCTCGGCTCTTCCGCGGCGGATTCCACGCACTCGCGGTGCTCTCGTCAGGTCACATCGTTGGGGCTGTACCCGGTCGAATTCTCACTCTTGCTCCGGGCGAAACCGGGTTTCGCGTTACTCATAATATTGTTCGCGGGACCCGTCCGCTGCATATCACTGTAGCTCCGAACGATCATGTCTTTTGGGGAGAATATTTCGATAACCCGCGGCGCAACGAAGTTTACATCTACGGTTCTACCGATCAAGGCAATCATTGGGATGTGGCCTACGCCTTTCCGAAAGGCCAAATACGCCACGTGCACAACATTGTTTATGACCGATGGGAAAATTGTTACTGGGTTCTGACCGGCGATGCCGGTCCGGAATGTCGCATCCTGCGTGCGAGCCTCGACTTTGCGCAGGTGGAGACGGTTTGCTCCGGGACCCAGCAAAATCGCGCCGCCGCGCTCATTCCGACTGTCGATGCCGTTTACTGGGCCTCCGATACTCCGTCGGAGGCGAACCACATTTACCGTCTTGACCGTCGGGGATCTTTAGCAAACGTTGCCGGCAATGCCGGTTCGTCAATCTATGGTTGCCGGGTGGGCGATTGCATGTTCTTTTCTACGATGGTCGAGCCCAGCCCGGTCAATAGAGCACGAAACGTATCTCTGCTCGGCAGCGCTGACGGCCAACGCTGGGAAACCCTCTTGCAATGGAAGAAAGATATTTGGCCAATGAAGCTTTTCCAGTATGGCAATGCGTTTCTACCGGATGGCACAAGCCGTACTGACGTGCTGGCAGTGACCACGGTTGCCGTCAAGAACGCCCATCTCAAAACGGCCTTTTTCCAGGTCACTCGTCGCTAGCCGGTCTCCTACAAAAGGGAACCCCAATGTGCAACGGTTGCCGGCCCCGACGCATGTTATAGTCCCCTCGATTCCGTTCCATTTGCATGAGTCGACTCCAGTATTACCGGCGCATCTTTCAGGCTTATCTTGGCCCTGGCCAAAGCCAGCTCACCTTCTGGCACGACACGCCAGAAATCAATCCACGCGCGACATTCGGGGCTTTGGGCGAGTACTACATGCCGTTCTCGCAGAAAGCGGACTACGCCAGATATTCCGACTCTGCGGGCATTCCCTTGCTCGATTACCGCGGACGAATCGGCCTGCAATACAATCCGATCGCTGTAGCGCAATGGGGACTGGGCAACTACAACCTTTTCGTCCGTGGTCGTAGTCGCGATGCCAAGAAGAAGTTTTTGGCCGCCGCTGAGTGGCTATGTTCCCACCTGGAAGCGAATCCATACGGAATTTATGTCTGGAACCACCACTTCGATTGGGAATATCGCAATACGCTCACCGCTCCTTGGTATTCGGCTCTGGCCCAGGGACAAGGCACCTCACTTCTACTTCGCGCCCATCTGGAAACCGGTTTGCAGAAATATTCTGAATCGGCGGCCACCGCCTTTGCGGCATTCGTCGCGCCCGTTACCGGGGGTGGCGTCACCTTCACCGACGCGGACCACAACCTGTGGTTCGAAGAGTATCTCGTCACTCCGGCGACGCACATTCTCAACGGATTCATCTGGGCTGTCTGGGGAGTGTACGACTATTTTCTTGCCACCCGCAACGACCGCGCACTCCACTTGTTTGAGGCCGCGGTTGAAACCTTGCGCACCAATCTTCATCGCTACGACCTCGGCTTCTGGTCGCTCTACGAACAGTCCGGAACGTTATTGCCCATGGTGGCTAGCCCTTTTTACCATCGTCTTCATATCGTGCAGCTTCGCGTCTTGTATTCGATGACTGGGATTGAGACCTTCGCCCAGTTCGCCGACAAATGGGAGTCCTACGCCGGCAGCCGCTCCAAACGTACGCGTGCCCTTTGCTACAAGAGTGTGTTCAAACTTTGCTATTACTGAAACGTCATTGAGAATTCTTTACATATCGCAATATTTTCCGCCTGAAATGGGGGCGCCCGCCGCACGAGCTGCCGAGTTGTCCCGCTTGTGGGCCCGCGAAGGTCACGAAATCACAGTGCTTACGGGATTCCCCAATCATCCCACTGGGGTGGTGCCGCCGGTATACCGCAAGCAATTGCGCCGCATGGTCGTCCGAGAATACCTCGATGGCGTCGATGTATTACGCACATGGCTGCTGCCATTGCCCAATCGCAGGAGTTACGAGCGCGTTTTGAATTACAGTTCGTTCTTATTTTCGGCGGCAGTGGTCGGGTCGTTTTTAGAACGTCCCGACGTCGTGATTGCAACCTCGCCTCAATTGCTGGTCGGACTGGCTGGCTGGTGGATTTCGCGGCTCAAGGCGGTTCCATTCGTATTCGAAGTCCGCGATCTCTGGCCCGAATCTTTGGCCGCCGTGGGGGTGGGGAATCCAAATTCCATTCTGCACCGCACATTGGCTGCTGTGGCAAACTTTCTCTATCGGAACGCCGACCACATCGTGGTGGTAACTTCCGCTTTCAAGACATATCTCGTCGAGCATGGCCAGGTCGCCGAAGAAAAGATTTCTGTAATCGAGAACGGTGTTAACACCCATTTATTTTGTCCGCATTCTCCCAGCGAAGAAATTCGCCGGCAAATTGCCGCCGAGGACAAGTTCGTCGTCTCGTACATTGGGACTATGGGTATGGCCCAGGGATTGGAGACCGTGCTGGACGCAGCCCGCATCTTGCAAAGTCGGGCCCCAAACGTCAGATTCATGCTCGTCGGCGAGGGAGCGGAAAAGCAAGCGCTCGTCTCCCGGGCTATTTCCATGGGCCTTGATAATTTGACGTTTTTGGATCAGCAAGACCGCGAAAAGGTTCCGGCCTTCATCTGTTCATCCGACGTTTGCCTGGTCATGCTCAAGAAGGCCGAGCTGTTCAAGACCGTGTTGCCGAGCAAATTGCTGGAATTCATGGCGTGTGGCAGGCCGGTTTTGCTGGGGGTTAACGGAGAAGCACGAAGAATCATGGACGATGCCGGTGCCGGAATTTTTGTCGAGCCTGAGAACGCGGAAGATCTGGCCGACAAGATCGTTCAGCTCGCAGCCAACCCTGGCCTGCGCGAAGTGCTTGCCCGAAATGGCCGGGCGTATGTTGTCCGCCAATTCTCTCGACAGCAAACCGCCTCGCGTTACATCACGGTATTGCAGAATCTGCTCAGGCGAGACGAAACCCACGCCGCCGTAGCCGCTTGAGCAGGGAAGCATCCTCAGATTTCAAGCCAAGTGCGTAACCCAGGGATTTGCTCCAGCCACAACCTCCCCGATCAGCGATAAACCAGCTCAGTTCCTGCTGGGTCTTAGCGCGCCAGTCCCTTGTGAACGCTGGGAGTCAGGACCTCGTCCGGCTCCGGTTCATCGTCGAGTCCCACACGGAACAGGGCCGCTTGTGCTTCAGCATGCTCCCGTAATTCATTCATCTCGTCCACGCCGCCTTCGGGTTTTTCCTCTTGTTTGCGCTGGTTCTTGCGCTCGGTCTTGTCACGTTGTTTCTGTTGTCGTGCTTGTTCTTTCTGACGCTTGGTAAACGTCGATCGGCCTCGTGGCATTCACAATCTCCCGTTTCTCGATGTTCCTGGTGCTGGCCGGCAATGTCTTGCGCCGGCGATCTTGGTGATTCAGAAAACTACCAGCGCGGTTCACGCGGTTGCCGTGCGTGGTCGCGATAGTCGTCGCGCCCTCCACCGCCTCCGCCACCGAACCGCTGCCCGCCGCCACCACCGCTACGTGGACGGTCAGTCTTGGGCTTGGCTTCGTTGATCTTCAGCGGTCGTCCGCCAAGGTCGGTTCCGTTCAAAGCTGCAACCGCCTTGTCCGCTTCCGCGGCATCGCTCATTTCAACAAACGCAAAACCTCTCGCCCGGCCTGTCTCCCGGTCCATTACAATGCTCACCTTGTCGACTTTGCCGTGTGCCTCAAATGCGCCGCGCAGTTCCGTCTCGGAAGTGCTCGGTGACAGGTTGCCAACATAAAGGTTCTTCATAGCAGTTCGCCTCTTCGGAAATCAGGTAGAGCTCCCAGTTCCAACGCACAGTACTCGCTTCGCTGCGCCTCCAGAGACCTCGTCAAGACGCCACAGCTTTGGGCTTGGATACCGATGCTGGGCTGCCAGCTTTGGGCTGCGCCTGCAGTTTCGCCATTAGCTTGCGAGTCCGCGTGCGGCGGGCGATTTTCTGTTTACGGTCCACATTGAATCTGGACTTGTCCCCATTCACTCCGGACATGTTGCCTCCTGTTTGCGGCGGAATTGCACGTTATTGAAACTTCAGCACGCACATCCGCCCCCGGAACGAGAGAAGAGTGTGCTCGCAGGTATTTACCTGGCCGCCCGACCTCTCAATCGCGAAGGCGCCAAGTGTCTGCAGTGTCTCCGTGGTTAAGCCCTCCCAGTATACGCTGCGCCCCGACATCTTGGCCAACTATCCCCGCTTGCCAACATTCAACCGCCCGAGTACCATGCCAATGTACGTTAGATTGAATCGGTTGTGAGCAGCTCTCGCTTCATCAGCTAGTCGCCTGCCAGCAATACCTCCGACTCCCTCCAGCGTAAATCGATTGAAAGGAACACTTGTACTCACATGGCAGAACAAGGAACAGTAAAGTGGTTCAATGACGCCAAAGGCTACGGCTTTATCAGCCGACAGAGTGGCGAAGATGTTTTTGTCCATTTCTCGGCTATCCAGGCCGGCGGTTTTAAAAGCCTCCAGGAGGGCCAAGCCGTAGAGTTTGACGTGACCAAGGGACCCAAAGGCTGGCAGGCCGAAAACGTTCGCCCGCTCTAGGCGACGATTTTCTCCCAAAGGGCGATCGACAGTCGTGCCGGTCGCCTTTCTGCATTTTGGCCCCAACTGGTTCCTAATCCTTTAATTCCAACACCCAGTCCACCCCCCGGGACTTTGACTTTAGCCGTATTGCTGCGCACTTTCCCTATGAATGAAACTCCCCAATTGCCGCTCTGGCAGGCCATCTCGACAGCAGAAGCTGGCATCCTAACCCATCCGGCAGTCTGGGACTTGAGTTCATTTCCGCGCAGTCCTTGCGGCGCTGCACTCGAACTAGGACGTTACATTTCTTCACACAGATCAAATTCTTGGAGGGCAGTATGAAGTGGGTCCGTATACTTTCGTTTCTCGTATGCAGTAGTGCGGTGTTGCTGTCACAAAACCCATCGGCACCCTCCGCATCGCTCAAGCATCAATCCTCAACCAGCCTTTCGCGCTATGCTCCCGGCTTTTCCAACTCCGTGCTGAGCGGGGCTTACGTATTTCAGGTTGCGGGGCGAGATACCTTTGCCAAAGTTCCCCCAGGCGCCTACGGCATTGTCGGTGTCTTGGATGCAGATGGAAATGGAAACATCACCGGCGGAGAACAGGTTTACGTCGATCAGCCTCGCAGCGCACTGGATACCTTCACGGGTACGTATACCATTGGCGCCGACGGACGCGGAACGATAACCCTCAATACCGGAGACACCAAGATTGGTGTGAATGGTGTCGAAACCTTCAGTGTTGCCCTGACCTCCGGCTCGCACGGGCTGATCGCACAGTTTGATACATCGGCGACTTCGAGCGGCACGCTGGATCTTCAGAACTCGCAGGCTTCGCACACGCCGCTCTCACAGGGCTACGCCTTTGTGAGCTCGGGTGTGGACGTAAATGATCCCAGAGGCGCGCTTGGTTTTGGCGGCGTTATCAACGTGGATGGCACCGGTACAATCTCCGGAAACGGCAGCGTGGCCGATATAAATGACAACGGTTTTGTCTCCCGGGCCGCCAGCCTCTCCGGAACAGTCGCCAATCCCGATCAGTTCGGAAAAGTCGTCGTCAATTTGACCCTGAATTCATCCACCTTCCTCACGTTGGTAGGCTTCATCTTGGATCCGGCCCATGTGAAGTTGATCGAAAATGACACCACCTTCGGTACTACAGTCGGCACTGCCTACGCCCAAGGCAGCGCTACCGGGACATTTACATCGAATAGCTCGTTCCAGGGCACATTCGTTTACGGCACCCAGGGTTACGGCACGCAAAACGGCAACACATTGCTGCCTACGGTCTATGGTGGATTGTTTACCGCCGACGGTGCGGGCGATGTCACCAACGGCTATACCGATCAGAACGAGTTCGGCAATGTCATCGACGATACGCTCACTGGAAACTACGCCGTCGATTCCAGCGGAACTGGACGCACCGTAACCAGCCGCATGTTCTATGGCAGCAGCGGACCGGGTCCGTCTTTCATCTTCTATCTCACCGGGGCCGCCGATGTCCCCGCGTTGGCACTTGAGGTCAACTCCGCGCCTTTCATCGAAACCGCCGGCGAAGTCTATACCCAGGCATCCGGCTCCTTCGGAGCGTCCTCATTTGATGGGCCTTATGCCACCAATTTCACTGCCTTCCCGGGTGCTGGCGGCGAGGATGATGGGACGGGCGAAATTGCATCCGACGGCGTCAGCAATATTTCCGGTACCGTCGACGTCAACTATAACTTCGCGCCGCTCTCGGACCAGACCCTGTCCGGCAACTACACCGCGAATTCGAACGGTCGCTTCACCGGCACGCTCACCGCAGGAACAGTTTTCAACGCGGATGCCGAAGCGTTTTACATCATCAACAGCACACTGGGCTTGTTTGTAGAAACCGACGCCCAACCCGCGCTGGGAATCTTCGAAACCTCCACTCCCGGAGGTCCGTTGGTGTCGCTTTCTCCCACTAGCCTCACCTTTCCCAATCAAGTAATCCTCACCACCAGTCCAGCGCAGCCGGTCACATTGACTAATACCGGTGGCAGCACCCTGACCATCAGCGGGATCACCGTCAGTGGTCCATTTACCCAAACCAATAACTGCGGCAGTGGTCTGAATTCCGGCCAGCAGTGCACCATTAAGGTCACGTTTACGCCCCAAAAAAAAGGGCCCGCAACCGGAGCCGTGAGCATCACGGACAACGCCCCGGGAAGTCCACAGAAGGTACCGCTACAGGGCATCGGAACTGTTGTCCAACTGGTTCCAGCAAAATTGAGTTTCGGAAATCAGAAAGTTGGTACCAATAGCAAGCCCAAGAAGATCACCCTTACCAACAAGGGCAGCGGAGCCCTGAAAATTACAAGCATCGGGATCACGGGGGCCGACGGTGGAGACTTTTCGCAATCCAACAATTGCGGCAAGTCGGTGGCGGCCGGGGCGAGTTGTTCTATCACGGTCCGCTTCAAACCCCTGGTAAAGGGAGTGCGCGCGGCCGATGTCTCGGTTTACGACAATGGAGGCGGCGGCCCGCAACAGGCCCCACTGAGTGGCACGGGTACCTAACTCGGGTCCCCGCGTCAGAATAATCATTTACCTCGATTCACGGGATGCGGACAGAGCCAGTCAGCCGGCACTGTCCGCATCCTTAATGAGCAAGTGTGTTTCGGGTACGACGACCCTCGAGGCGGGGTGGAGTTGCATTTGGGAGTCCGAAATCTTCTACTGCATCCGACAGCAGCAAAAAGTTCACTCCACCGAGGCAGGTGAGCCGGCCAACCTTCTCGCGTTTGCTTCCTTGGGACGGAACGTCATGACAATATCGCCCTGTCGTCGACATGATGACGATATGTTCCACGTGGAACAATTTGCACTTTCTGCCCAAAATCCGCGAATTTTAGTTGGTATTGATCGCGAAGCCGAGAATCGCGTTCACTTCTACCGGCTCTTCTCCGCGAAACACGGGTCGGAACTTCCAACTGGCGAGCGAGGCGAGCACCTTGGGAGCCAGTTCGCTGCCGGCTGACTCTAACACCTTTGCATTCTTAATCATGCCCGAGCGGTCGAGCACGCAAGCAATAATCAGCCGCGATGCTTTCAGGTTCGCCGGCAATTCGGCGCGCATGGGCTGAGGCGCGACCAGGTCTTCGGCATAGGGATGGGCGGCCGACGACGGGTCGGCATACTCCATCACCGCCGTCCCCAGCGACGTATCAATATAAATCGTATAAACCTTGTCTCCCTTGAGACTGCCATACATGTTCAGAGCGCCGCCGGAGCGGGACGTTCCCACAATGGTAATGGCAGGTCCTTGGGGGGCTTTAGGAGATGTGGTGCGTCCTGGTACATTCGGGCCGCCGCCGCCCCCACTGCCAAAGCTGGGCAAAGTGATGATATTGCTGCCGCCATGGACGGAGACTCCCGGCATCGCCGGCTGCGTGACTGCGCCCGTGCCCGCGCCACCACTCCCCGGATAAGGCGAAATTCCGGCCCGCGCCACCGTGTCCGATCCGCGGCCCGTTCCTGCCTTGGCCGCTCCCGATCCATCTTCCGCCAACCCGCTGCCCGGCCCGGTGCCTCGCCCCAATCCAGCGCCACCTCCGGTACCACCCACTCCGGGGGTGTTGCCTCCGGTGGGTGACATTGCTAGCGATCCCGGTCCGCCATTCAGCGGAACGCCAGCCTTGGTACCCGGCTGGCTGGATACAATTACGCCGTTGCCGCCGGCGCTGCCTCCGGATGGGCTGGGAGGGGCACTGACCGAACCGGCATCGAGCGGGCCGCCAAGGCCAGCGCCGCGGTTTCCGCGACCTAAACCTCCGGATGAGCTATCTGCAGTAAATACAGGAGCAGGCGGTACAACATTGCTTGAGCCAGCCATGCCGGCCGCTCGACGACCTTGGCCAGATCCTGCTCCAATTTGCACCGGAGGAGCGACAACTTTGTCGGTCTGAATTGTACCGACCATGGCTCGTCCGCCATTTGTTGCACCGTTGAGTTGCACAGGCGGAGGCACGACGGCGGTTGCTGAATTTCCCAAACTGGTCATTGATCGCCGCTCGGTTGCGCCAGTTACCTGGACTGGAGGAGGGACGATCTGGTTCTGCATGGGCCCCGAACTGAATCCCGGCCCGCGAGACTTGAAGTCACGCGCTACTTCACTCGGTGGGGGAGCGATGACGGATGCCGGCAAGGTGAGCTTGGGGTGCAGGTTTGTAATCTGCTCCGGCGCCGAAACCGCGGGCGGCACCACAGTTACGACTTGCGATCCCGGAACTCTGACCGAGGTCAGATCGCGCTGCGGGTTACTGGGGCTGGGCGGCACTACCGTCGGGTTTGATGCCTTCAAGGTACGCATCCTGTCCGCTTGGACTTGCGGGCTGGGCGCAACTACGTTCGGATTCAAGGCGATAGCTGACCGGAACTTGTCCCGCTGTACCTGAGGAGGCGGCGCTACGGCGGTTTCGGTTACCGACGGAGCTCGCATGGACGGCTTTAACCCTTCGGCAGGCGCTGGCCCTGGAATGGGTTTGTAGGCCAGTAAATTCGCCATGGCCGAATCGGAGCGGGGCAGGTTCAGCTTGGGGGCGTCCACCACTTTTTCACGTAGCGACTCGCCTCGTGCTACGCGGATGGTCTGCGTCCGGTGATGGGCCTCATGACCGCCGGCCCGACCGGAATAGCCAGCCCGCGCTCCACCGGTGTCTTCAGTCTGCGGAAGCTCGTCCCCTGAGTAGTAAATCACGTCGTATTTCGGTATGGCGGGCGGCAGATGTGGTCGCAGACTGGCCAGCTTGGCCGGAATGACGATCAAAGCGATGAGAAGTAGGGCTTCCAGAATCCATCCGGCGGTCATGCCCTTGTAAGGAAATATTCCTACCGGAGCTTCGCCAGCCAATCGCTCGGGAGAGCGCTGCACGGCAGGGCCAATCGAGGTACGAAACTCCTCCCATGGCGAGGCCCACTCGATCAGGAGTTTAGGCGCGTCGTGCAGAGCTTCGTACTGCACTTCCTGCGCTTCGCCATTGAGGACTTCTGTCATGCCTGGGTTAATCCTAGTGCCTCGCCCTGTCCGATCTCAATCTGGTCGCCTACGGCGGTTCCGCTGTCCTGCAAGGTGTTTGCCGGCAACTCCAGCACCGAGGCTGTCTTCATGCTAACCTGCGCCATGCGCCAGGGTTTCAGGTGGCGCTCCATATGGACCACGGTCTTCGCTGAACTGAGATAAAGAACGTCGATGGGAAACTTCATGCCAAAAGTATGGACACCGTGGCAGGGCACTATCCAGAGACCGTTTCCGGAGCCAAATCTTGCGGGCTCGGTGCACATGAGTCCACGAAAGCGCGACCAGTGCGTGTCGGCAATCCGCAGCGCCGTGGCCAAGTAAGTACTGCGCGTCCGGTTGAACGCATAACCTGAGGAATTCGCGACCTGCATTACCGCTCCTGGCGTCACTCTCCGACCACCAACCTCATTTTGCGGCTGGCGCCAGAGTTCGAATCATTGCAATTACAGCCGGCCCGAGAGTGACGAAGATAATCGAGGGGAGGACAAATAGTACAAGGGGGATGACCATCTTGATGGTGGTCTTAGCAGCTTGTTCTTCGGCCCGTTGCCGCCGCTCGGTGCGTAGCGAATCCGAGTGTACCCGTAAGGCTTG
Organism: Terriglobales bacterium; assembly: GCA_963700175.1. GTDB lineage: Bacteria > Acidobacteriota > Terriglobia > Terriglobales > Acidobacteriaceae > DASVWZ01. The sequence goes on along the minus strand of CAVOWN010000013.1, from coordinate 479,072 downwards.
GGCAACGCTAGTGCCAAAACGATCGGTTTGGATTAAGGTCCCGACCAAGGAACGGATGTCATCTACGCCGGTCCGTTCGACCAGGTTCCGCAGGGCTTCCGCCCGGGGCTTGCCAGCCCGCATTTCGAGGTTGACTAAATAAAGTTCCTCGCTCAATTCGATATGCGCATGGTGAAGGTCCTGGCCTACGCGCATCATGGCCTGGTCGAGGGCCAATCCAGCTTCGACGCAAATCACCGTCAGATCGAGGGCATCGGGCAGTCCCAGCTTGATGCGCAATTGGCGTGCCCGGATTTTGCGCTTCAACAGAAAGCGGGGAAGAAAAAAGCCCAATCCTGCAAGACCCACCAGGAGGACCGAATTGTTAAAGCCACTGATGGCCACGGCCACGGCGAAGCCAAGCATGGCGCACACGAGGCGGCTGCCGACGTAGATGGTCAAGTGCCGCGGTTCCCGATAACCCGCTTGAATCAGCCACTTTCTGGTCCGCGAGACGTCGCTCGGAGAAAGCGGGATGGCCTTGCTGAGCGGATCCAGGGCCTGTTCCACACGCTCGCGGAACGCCGCTTTCGGTTCGGGCTTGGGGCGTTGCCATCCAAGAGCACGCAGGCGAGCACCCAGCAGTGAGGAAGGTGCATAGGCCGCCGCTCCGAAGGAGAACACTGCCAGGACGACCGTCAAAAAAATGATAATGGTAAGTGTCAGCGCCATATCAAACGTGAATCTGAATAATCTTCCGAATTACGAAGTAGCCAATGGTCTGGAGCACAATGCCACCGACCAGCAATGCGTGTCCAATAGGATCGGCAAAAAGCGGCATGATGAACAAGCGATTGGTGGTCAACATGACTGCGACAATAATTGGGGGCATGCCCATCAGCAGCATCATGGTCAGGCGCCCCTGGGCCGTATAGACCCGCACCTGGCGCATGATTTTAAAGCGCTCGCGGATCACATACGATAAGTTATCAAGAATTTCCGCGAGATTGCCTCCGGTCTCGCGTTGCAGCATGACCGCAGTCACAAAGAATTTAACGTCGACCAGGGGAACTCGCTCGGTCAAGTTTACGAGGGCGTCGCGGACGGGCAAACCAAATTTTTGCTCTTCAAAAAGTTTGCGGAATTCCCCTGCGACGGGTTCGGAAACTTCGCTGGCGATGAGTTCCAAAGCAGTGGTAAATGCATGTCCGGCGCGGACCGCACGGGCCAAGGTGTCAATCGCTTCGGGGAAGATCTCTTCGAACTTGGCGAAGCGCTTGGTGCGGCGATAGGAAGCGTACGAATAGGGCAGGATGGCGCCAAGCACCGCCCCCACCACACCGAACAGTGCAGTCTGATTGGCGGGGAACGATGCACCCGCCAACAAAAGGCCTGCGCCCCCAAATGCGATCGAACTTAGCGCGCACAGGAACAGGATATTGCCGGCGCGTATTTTGAGATTGGCCTGCTCCAGAAACTCCTGGAGATTGGTGATGCGTTCCGACCGTCGCAGGAGAGTGTCGAGGGCCGGAATCTTGCTCAACATCTCGTCCCGCAGCAGGGCGAGTTCTTCGCTGGGGGCGCGCGCGGCGCTCTGCTGGACAGAGGCCAGACGATCGCGCAGCAACCTGGCCTGCGCGCTCCGCTGGTCCAGCGCCGAGGCGATCAGGAAGACCGCAGCCGCAACCACGACGAATATGAGGATCGAGACAATCGCAATCATTGCATTTTCATGTACGGTTACACGTCCATCCGCGAATCGAATAGCGCCGGCCGCAAACGTAAACCGCCGGTGGCGAGGCGCTCGGCGAACTTGGGACGAATCCCCGTGGCGCGAAAGGAACCCTTTACCTTTCCGCTTTCATCGATGGCACGGCGTTCAAAAACGAAAATTTCCTGCATCATGAGGACGTCGCCTTCCATTCCCGTGACTTCGGAAATAGAGATCACTTTGCGGGTGCCGTCGGTAAGGCGCGCGATCTGGACTACAGCATGGATCGCCGACGCAATCTGCTGACGCATGGCCCGTTCTGGAAGGTTCAGGTTGGCCATGGAGAACATGCTCTCCAAGCGGGCCAAGGCATCACGCGGAGAATTGGCGTGCACGGTGGTCAACGAACCCTCGTGGCCTGTGTTCATGGCCTGCAACATGTCGAAGGCTTCCTCGCCACGCACCTCGCCAACCACGATGCGGTCGGGACGCATACGCAAACTGTTGATCACTAACTGGCGTTGCCGTACCGCGCCTTTACCTTCGATATTGGGCGGCCGTGTTTCGAGACGTACTACATGCTGCTGTTTGAGCTGCAATTCGGCGGCGTCTTCAATGGTGACGATGCGGTCGGAGTTTGGAATATATCCGGAAAGCACGTTGAGCAAGGTGGTTTTACCGGCGCCGGTGCCGCCGGAGATCAGCAGGTTCAAACGTCCCTTCACCATCGCCGACAACAATTCCAGCATGGATTCGGTCAGCGTCTGGTTCTCAATCATGTTGCGGGCGGTAACCGGGTCGCGTCCGAAACGGCGGATGGACAGACAAGGACCGTCGATGGCGAGCGGCGGAATGATTGCGTTGACACGGGAGCCGTCGGCCAGCCGGGCGTCCACCATCGGAGACGATTCATCGACGCGCCTGCCCACCCGCGAAACAATGCGGTCGATGATCTGCATGAGGTGGGCGTCGTCCTTGAAACTTAGTCCGGTAGGTTCGATTTTGCCGGCCCGCTCCACGAATACCTGATCGAAACGATTGACCAGAATGTCGGAAACCGTGGGATCTTTCAACAAAGGCTCGAGTGGTCCGAGGCCAAAAATTTCGTCCAGAATTTCGCGGGCGAGTTGCTCGCGCTCGGCAAAGCTGAGAGGCACGGCCTCGCTGTTGACCGTGTTGCGGATCAGCAGCAGTACTTCCTCGCGCGCCGCTTCACCCGGGGTGCGGCCCAGTTTCTCCAGGTCCAGGCGGTCCAGGATCTTGCGATGGAGGTCGGCCTTGACCTGCTGGTATTCGGTCCTCTCGAAACTCTGCAAATTCGCCATGAGTGCTTACACTGTTGCTTGCTAGACCGTTTTAAACAGCGACCATGCCCGTCGCTTCACATCCAGATCATTTTCCGTCAGGCGGGTCGCCAGTCCGCTGTAGGCGCGGGCGATTTCCGAGTGGTTCTGGGTCATCACCGGCACGCCGCGATCAATCGCGCTCGATATTGCAAAGTACTGGTTGGGGATCTTCCAGAAAAGTCGCAGTCCGGAAGCCTCCTCGGCATCGTCCTCGTTGAATCCGGGCATCTTGCGGAAGCGATTCAGCACTAACTGAAACTTCTCTTTGCCGATGCCTTCGCCCAGATAGTGTTGGATGCGGGACGCGCTCCACATACAAGCCACGTCGGCGGTCGCAACCAACAGGACGGTCTGAGACAGGTTACATATTAAACGTGTAGTCGGGTCGAGACGGGAAGAAGCGTCGACAACGACGTAGCGGAAGTGTGCCGCCAGCATTTCGAAGAGGCGCGCAAATTCGGCAGTCGAGGGCTCCACCATCAGCGGACTGGTAGCGCCGGCGAGCAAGTGCAGGCCTTCGCCAGCGCGCGTCATAAAACTTTCAAGCAGGGAACTGTCGAGGCGATGCAGGTTGCGAATCGCGTCCGCAATGGTGAATGTCGGCTTAAGGTTCAAGTGAAGGGCCGCGTGGCCTAATGAGGCCATATCCACGAGTGCGACGTTGCCATGGGCGGCTTGCAGAGCCATGGCCAGGTTGACGGCAATCGTGGTTGCTCCGCTTCCGCCCTTGGCGTTGAGAACGGTGAAGATCTGCGCTCGTGATTCATCGCGGCTCTTGCGCTGCACGGCGCTGAGCCGGACGAAGGCCTCGAGCACATCAGTGGTGGTGGTGGGGCGCTCCAGAAATTCGCGCGCGCCCGCCCGCATGGCGTCCACGATAACTTGTGGGCGCGACATGTTTCCGATCACGAACAAGGCCACATCGGGCAATTCGCGGCGCAGTAATTCAATGGCACTTAGAGCTGGAGCAGGCTGGTTGGCGGGAATGTCGACCATGACAACGTCGGGACTGGCGCTTTGAATGCGGCGCATCACCGGATCGGCGGCGGCTGGATAAGTCGCACAACTATGCACCACCCGCGCCACGCTGGTACCGTCGATCAATACCTGCAAGACCGCGCGTTGTTCATTGTCGACTGCGACCAGAACTACTGATAGGCCCGCCATACCCGCTTACTGCTCCCTGCCGATCGCTTGAAGTTAAACGTCGCGCTTTTTATTTTCCGTCTCCGGAAGATTTCGATCCATCAAATTTTCGTTGATCCATGTACGGTTGCGGGGCCTTCGGTAAAGCGGGGGACTGCACCGATGCCGAAATGCGATGTGCCGTGCACAACACCATCAATTCCGAATTGGTTTTCTGATTGTTCTTGCTCTTGAAAAAAGTTCCAATGATGGGAATATCTCCCAGCCCTGGTATCTTGCTGCCGATATTGGTGACCCGGTTGTCCATCAGTCCGGCGATGACAAAGCTTTGTCCATCTTGCAGTTCGAATTCGGTCTCTGCCTTGCGCGTGGTCAGAGCGGGTACGGTAAATCCGGAGATGGTCAAAGCGTTGGTGAAATCCAGGGTACTTACTTCGGGAGCGACCTTCAGGTGGATGTTCCCGTTCGGCATAATGACGGGAGTAAATTGCAGTTTGACGCCGAAATCTTTGAAGGCGATGGTGACCGCGGTGAATCCGGCACCGGGCTGGACGATGGGGAAGGGAAACTGTCCGCCGGCGAGGAAGCTGGCTTCCTTGCCGTTGACCGCGATCAGGTTCGGCTCGGCAAGAATTTGCAGAAGATTCTTCTGCTGTAGGGCTTCGATCACCGCGCCGAAATGGATATCGGGGCGAAACAAAAACATATTCAGTACGTTGCCGATGGTTTCATTGGTGGTGAACGTACTTGGGCTCGGAGTGGGAATGGCATCGGTGATGGTCTGCTGACCGAATCCGCCGAATTGGCCGGTAGTAGCCGTGCCCAAGGTATTGGCTGCGCCGGTCGAAAGAAAATTGACTCCGAGTTGCGTGACCGCAGTGCGATCCACTTCCGCGAACTTTACTTCCAGTAGAACTTCCTGCGCTCCGACGGGGCCGAAGGTCAGGACATTTACCACATTTTTTGAGTAGGCCTCGGCAATCATTCCCGCGCGTTTGGAGATGTCTTCCGTAGAGACATGGCCGGAGAGGACGATCGCCGAGCGCGAGGGTGTCACCGTAATTTGTTCGTCGGGGAAAACCCGGCGTTCTTCTTCAGCGGCGGCGCTGACATCTACATCCACTCGCAGGTCAAAGCTGCGCGAGCGCTCCAGTTCATCCCAAATGAGTAGTGAGACTTCGCCGGCTGCACGGCCATGCACCAGAATTTGCGTCGGCGTGACGACAATGGCATCGACAATGGCAGGATCGGTCACCGATACGCGCTTCAGGCGCTCCGTGGTATTGATCAGCAGCGACTTGCCGACCATAACGCGCAACGGCGCCGAGCCTTGCGATTCGGTTTCGGTGGGCGGGGCAGTTGAAAGCGAAGAGGCCGGGTTCTGGGCCGGCGGAGAAGTAACTTGCTGTTCCGCCGGCGGCGCAGACTGCGGCGAGGTGGACGTTTGAGGCGTTTGCAGCCAGCCTCCCGTCGATAACAGCAGAACCAACAGGCCCGCAGTCTTGATCGGCAGCTGGCCGATTCTCATTCCTCGAATTCCCGGAATCCGGGAGGAAGTAGCCATTGGTTGTGTCCTCGAACGCTTCATCATCAGAACTTCGTTTCTTCCTTTTTGTCGCCCTTATACACTTCAATGGTGTAGGAGGTTGGCACTGGGGGCGGCGGGACCGGGGCCGCGCGCTTGTGGACTGGACCTGCGCTGGCTTTCGGGGCTTCAGGAGTTGATCCGTAAAGACTTCGCGATTTGACCCCCGCCAATTGCTCCTGTTTTGTGTCCGTCGGATTTCGCAAGGCCAGTTGAATGTGTCCCTGGCTGGTGGCTAGAGTAAGGGTTTGGGCGTCGTCTGGCGAAACCAGCAGAGTAATTACTGGCGTCGCCTGCGGCTCACCCGAAGAGTTGCGCTCCAACCGGGAACCGTTGGCCAGCACCACTACATTTTCCAGCACCGTCGTGGTCTGTTGTTCGCTGGAGCCCTCGGGGTTTCCCGTCAACAGAACGTCCACGCGGGTCCCGGGCAACACGAACCCAGCCACTGAACTAGTATCGTTCACCCGCACGGACACTGCGCGCATGCCGGGCGGAATTAGGGCAGGCAATCCGTATCCTGCATTTTCGCCGGCGATTTTGTTGGTCAAAATGAACTCGCCCCGCTGAATTGGCAGGACGACTCCGCGTCCGATGACCTTGCTCGGTATATGAAAGCAACCTGAGGGCAAATCCGCAGTGGGGAAGTGGACGATCTTGATGTCCTTTTCGCCGATCTTCGCGCCTACTTGCAGGTCCTCGGCGGCGACGATCACGTCTTCGCCAGGAACGGCCTTGGATCCCGCTTTCGATTGCAGATTCTTGTAGACGGACAAGCTCACGAATGCGCCCAGAACCAGCGCCACCGCCCCAATCAGCAAAAGTCTATTGCGATTCATCTAGATTCCTTGAATATCTTCGTCGCAATCTCCCGAAGCCTTCTCGTGTCGCTCCTAGCCGGTTACCACGGCACACTGATCCTGCCCTGCCAACCTCGCATGAGTTTGGGCCCGGCGTCGCAAATCTCTACTGGATTGAGCTTGCGACCGAAGAGAAGACGTTGTTGGCATTGCTGCCGATCAGCCGGATCGTACCGACCACAATCACCAAAATGACGGCCAGCATGACCGCATACTCGGCGATGTCCTGCCCTTCCTCCTGCGTCCATAAAGTGCCCAAGAACTTCCGCATAGTTTCTCTCCTTGTTGAGGTAATGCCGCCGCTAACCTGTTGACGCCGGCATCCCAGATTCTGGACGGCCCCGCCCAGACCCTTACAGCTCAATATTTTGTGAGTGAGAAAGGGTTTAGCCCTCTCCCGACCACATGATACCTCTATGTATGCTGATTTTAGCGATAAATTGTTGCACACTATAGCCGGGGAAGTGACTATTTGTGTAACTATAGTTTGTTCATCGTGGTTGGACAATGAACAGAATCAGCTACCTACCAGCTCGCATCGCCGTCGAACAAGCGTCTGCTACCGCTGGCTAAGAATCGTAACTTGGGCGTCGGAATAGACCTGCTTCCAGGCCGGGAGTGTCCGAACCGCCGCTAGCAGGGGGCTTTCCGGCGGCAGCACGATGGTTCGAATATCCCATTGTCTGAGAGGTTCTTGCCAATTCTCGCCTTTTACGGCATAGGTAGCAGCGTATTCGTCCATAAAGGCGTCCCCGTACATATCCGCACGACCATCGATGAAAACCCGATATTCGGGATATAGCTTCCAAATGAAATATCCGCCCCAGTTGTAATGGTTTAGCATGGGCCCGGGCAAGGCGTGGGACCTAATGAACCCAGCCGCAGCGGCGGGAAACTCTTTCGCCTCCACTCGAGACTGATTGCCGACGACGTATCCGAGCCTGGCCACAACAAAAATCACGAAAAACGCGAAGAGGGTCGCATTGAAGGTTATCTTTGCCCGGCTGAAAATAGGGGGTTCTGCCCGTCCGGCAATCCGCCGCTTCTCCGCCAACCAAGCGTCAATGGTCGCGCACAGGACGGGAGCAGCCACCAGAACATACAGTGGGATATGCCGGACGGATCGCAACGCAGCATAGGTTAAGGTGACCAGCAGCAGCAATTCGCGCGGAGAAAGCTTTCGGGGTGAAATTGCCGGTACCAGCAACGTCGCCAGAATCATTATGAGAAATGGCAGGTAGGTGGCGTCGTGGAAGTCGGGCGATTGCCACTCGCCGATATAGCCCAGCATCGCCGGGGAGTGCAGCGTGGCAAACGGATAGGAATAGAGCTGTGCGCCATAAGGATTGACAACGACCACTGCGGCGCTGAGAACAATGATGACCGCCAGTGCGCGGGTGCGCTTCCTCGCCTCGTTCCACGAAGCGTATCCGAAAACAACGTCGAGCAAATCGCCGGCGGCAAAGAGAATCACCAGTCCGATTCCCAATGCAAAGCCCGCGTGCAGATTTGCCCAAAGCAGCATCAGAGGAGGGATAGACCACAACAGCTTCGGATGCCGATACGAGCGCTCCAGCAGAAACAGGAAAATGCTGGCCAGCAAGAATGTGAGCATCTGCGGACGCACGCCCCAACTTGGCGCAGCGGCAAATGCGGCCAGCAAGGTTACAATTCCGGCGATGTAGGGTTTTCCCGGCGAGCGGGCGAAGACCAGCATCAATCCAGTCGCAATCAGTGCTCCGAAAACTACGATGAGAGCCCCCCAGCCTCCCAGCCGGTACAACCCGAAAATCGCGACTTGCGAAAGCCACTCGTGGTCCAACCAAGGCGCGCCCGCGCGGGTAAAGGAAAACGGATCGGTTGTCGGCACATGGTGCTGTTGCAGGATGAGTTGGCCCGTGCGCAGGTGCCACCACACGTCTGGGTCAGTAGCGTTACGGCACGCCATGACGAACAGCCCCATGGCGAAAATCACCACGAACAGACGCCGTGTCTGGAAGAGCTCAGTCAAACTAGGCGGATCATACTCCTGGAGGCGGGCCGCGGGGATTAAGCGTCATGATTCATGCCCCGCCTACCCAATCACTTGTCAGTCGAGTCGGGCGGACGGTTCAATCGCTGGCGCAGTTGCCGCTCTCGCCGTTCCAGGACTTCGTTGAGCCGCTCGATAATTTTAATCAATTTGTCGGGATCGGTCTCTTTGCTCGCTTGTTCACAAAGTTGACGCCACTCCGCATCGGGCATTCGTTCCTCCATGAGCGAGAGGAAGCTATCAGATCACTGCGGTACATTCTGTTCTCCATCGAACAGTGGCCGTTGCTGGCCCGGTTGGCGCCTCAGGAAACCGGCCTTTGCCATGACACCGGAGATGCGCTTGCAATCCCCGTCCGCTCAGGATAGGCTTTTGCGGCAATCCAAAACATCAGGCGTGAGACAGTCATGACTCTTAAAATCGACACCCGTTTGGTCAACGGAGTGACCATTGCGTCCTGCCATGGACGAATCGTATTCGGAGATGAATCGACTTACCTACGAGAGCAACTCAAGCAGATTCTGAGTTCCAGCCCCAAGGTGATTCTGGATCTCTCGGATGTTACCTATATCGATAGCGGCGGCCTTGGAACGTTGGTGGGAGTATATTCATCGGCCCGTGCGGCAGGCGCCGATGTGAAGCTCACCGGCCTCAATCAGCGAATTAAGGATGTCCTGCAGATCACCAAACTGGTCACCGTTTTCGAGGTCTACGACACCGAGCAGCAGGCGATTACCGCCTTTGGTGAAAACCGCAAGTAGCTTGGGAAACTGTGATTATGTTCGCTTGAAGCGACGATACAAGGGCTTAACCACAGGGGACACAGAGGTCCACAGAGAGGCCTTCGATATGCGCCTCTTCCGTCCTTCCTCTGATGCTGTCATTATTTCAATAAGCCGAGGAGAACCGCGACCGCGCCATGTCGTTTCAAACCATTGTCGGACCTCCGGCGGAAGCCGGTTCGGGGATTTTCCCCGTTCTCATTTTCGTGCAGGGAAATGAGCAACGCACCATCAATCTGGACCACAGTCCTTTCACGGTCGGCCGCAAAGTGGATAAAGATTTAGTCATCGCCGATCCGCGCGTCTCCCGCGATCATGCGGTGATCGTTTCGGAGAACGGGCAGTTCACGGTTGACGATCAAGGCAGCAAACACGGCACATTCGTCAACGGGGAACGCGTGCAGCGCAAGGTGCTGGAGCGCAACGACCGCCTGGAGTTCGGGGTGCGCGAGGTTGCCTACGTTATTTTCAATCCCCGCCATTCCAGTTCAAATTCGGCCCGCGAATTCCTGAGCCAGATTTCGGGGATGCACATCTCCGACGAAACTACCGACCTGGAGAAATTGGTCCTATTTCTGGAAGCCGCGCGCAAACTAAACACCATAGGCGTCCTCGATGAAATTCTGATGACATTGCTGGATGTCACTTTGAAGCTGACCCGTGCGGAACGGGCCTATGTTTTCATGAAGAACGGCGCGGGCGATTTGCGCCTTTCTGCGGGACGGAACTCGCGTGGAGAGCCGTTACTCGATGACACCACGATCTCCCATTCGATTCTGGATGACGCCATGAAGTCGAACTCCGAATTTCTTTTGTCGGATACCAGTCGCTCGCTGGATCTTGCGGGAAGAAACAGCATCGTGGCATACGATTTGCGAACGGTGCTCTGTGTGCCATTGCGTAAGCCGCAGGTGCAGACCACGCGGGAGGCCGATTCTCCGCAGCCCAGTGTGTCTGAGCCAATGGGGGCGCTCTATGTGGACTCGCGCTTTGCCTCGCGCGATATTTCAAGCGTAAGCCACGACATTCTGCATGCGATCGCGACCGAAGCGGCTTCGTTGATTGAGAACGCTCGATTGGTGCAAGCCGAAGAAGCTGGACGACGCTACCAGCAGGAACTTTCGATTGCAGCCTCGATTCAGCAACGCCTGATGGCGGTGACCATCCCGGAGGTTCCGTTCGCGCGACTGGCTGGAAAGAACCTTTCATGTAAAGAGATCGGCGGTGACTTTTTCGATGCGGTGCAGACCGCGAAGGGCCTGGCGGTGGTTCTGGCCAACGTCAGCGGTAAGGGAGTCTCGGCTGCATTGCTGGCGTCGACTTTACAGGGAATGATTTATTCGCAGTTGTCCGCCGGAATGCCGCTGGTAGACATTGTGACGGCGGTAAATCGCTTTTTCACGCATAAGCATATTGGCGAGAAATATGCGACTTGCATCGTGGCCCTGTTGAGCGACGGAGGCGAGTTGGAATACGTGAACTGCGGACACATCCTTCCGCTGGTTGTTTCCAATGGAGGAATTGAGCGTCCCGCGCACGGCAATCTTCCCGTGGGTCTTTTGCCCGATGCAGTTTACGAAAGCGCGCGCTGCCAGTTAAAGTCCGGGGACCGCCTGATTCTGGTGACGGATGGTGTTACCGAAGCGGAAAATGCCAAGGGCGATTTTTTCGAAGACTCGCGGCTCGAGCAGGCTGCGAAGTCAGGCCACATGGACGATATCTTCAAGGCGATTACGACATTTTGCGGCGGTACGCCACTGAGCGACGACTGCACGGTGGTGGAGATGGTCTACACCGGGTAGCGCGATTCGAACTGGTGCTCAGTGCTTGTCCACGTAGACACGGAAATCGACGCCTTCCCAGCGCTGCTCTTCCTGCCAGAAGATCGTAAAGACGACATCTCCACCGGAGGGGATGTTCTGACTGGGCAAATCTGCTAAGTACATTCCTAGTCCGCTGTCGCGCGTCGAGCTGTTCTGCGAAGTCTGCCAGCCGTCGAAACTCCAATGTATGAGCGCTGGCGAGAGCAACACAATCCGCAAGATCTTGCCTTGCGCCATGGTGCGGCATTTGTTATTGAAACGCCAGCCGCAATAAGGAGAGGTGCGTTTTTCCACCTGGTAACGTTGCACTGGTTGTGGAGGCTGGTCGAATATTTTTCCATCACGCAGCGAGCGCCGCAGCTTAATGTATTCGGAATGCGCCCACACCAAAGGACAAGCCGACCCAGTAGGTTTTCCGGTGAATAGTTCGCGCTCCGGGATGTCGCGGTCGTCCCAAATCTGTTCGGGAATCAGTCGACCGCCCTCGGTTGAATACTCCATCACCCGCAAGAGGTCTTCGGCGAACTTAGGTCGGCCCGCTGCCAATTCGTAGTGTGCCCGCTCACCCGCCAGCAGCGGCCACGGACGCCCAATTCCACTGCCGTCAAACGGAGAGCCGTCTTCGTGTTCGCCATAGCCATCGCCGTTGTACCGATACCAGCAGGGCCCCTGCGGAAGTGGAATCTTCAGTAGCGCATCGATAGCTTTGATGGTATTCAGTATCCGCGGATCGTCCGGAGCACGCAGACCGAAACGCACCAAGGCCAAGGCATCCGGACTGATCATGTGGATCGACCGCTGCATGTTCTGGCCAATCGGCCGGTTCTTGATGGGAACGAAACCCTCCAACGGGGAAGCGGCATTGTCGGTTTCAGGTGGGGCGATGCGAACGTAATATCCATTAACCCCGAGTTGCTTGGCCAAATCGGAATTGGTGGCGTAGGTCCAATCTTCGATTTTGTCGTTCCATGTGTCGGCAGTGTCGCGCAAGAATGTCGCAGTGGTTTTTTCGCCCACGGCGTCTGCCAGGTCGGCCGCCGCGAGCAGGCCCGAAATCTCCACTGCCAGAGTAAACGGAGAATACCCCGCATCTTCTTCCCAACGGTCCTGCTGGGTTACCGGGCCATTGCGTACCAGAAACGCTGCTGCTGCGCGCACCAGCACCCACCAGCGTTTCAGGTCGCCTAATTCCTGGGGAGAATTCCGCCGCAGGACATCGACCAAAAGGATGGGGAAGGCCGCTTCGTCCATTTGCAAGCCCATCCAATACGGACGTCCGTCCAGCCACATGTTTTGTGCCCAGTGACCGTCGGCCTCCTGAGTGGACTCCAGGTAGCGGAGCACACGCATCGCGTCCCTCGAAGCGCCTGCCGCCAGGAATCCCAGCGCTGTTTCCACCAGGTCGCGCGGCCACACCAGGTGGTATCCGCCCAGATCCTCGTCGCCTTTATTGAATCCCCACGGGATTGAAAGGCTGGCGATGACCCCGCCAAGGAAATCCTTCGATTCATGGGAGCGCAGTACAGCCATGCTCGCACGGTACAGATCGCGATCATTTTTCGGGTCGCCGAGTTCTAAAAGCCCATCCTGCCAATGCTTCCATTGACGGATGTATTCATCTCTTAATTCGTCGTAAGGCTCAGTCAAACTCGAGCGCACCTGCTGGCCCGCCTCCGACCAGATTTCGCCGAACCCCACCGCAAGCACGAACTCACCGCCGCACGCCGCCAGATCGATCTCGCCTGTGAGCGCGATGTTGCCGTTCTCCGCGCGAGTGTAATCCCACGACATGTGATAGTTCCTGGAGACGTCCTGCCAGCCGTCAGAAGTGCCGACAAATCCTACCGACATTCTTGCCCATGGCACCCAACACCCAAACGCGAGCGCGCATCCGTCGTGTTCCGCGAACATCATTGAAACGCCCTTGTAGTCTCCCGCCCAACCGGTATTGCCCATGCCACAGTTCGCCAGATGGGGAGAAAGCAACGCGAAGAGCTTGTAGTCCGACAGTTCGCCCTCAAGCACCTCAAAACGAATCTTCTGTAGGACCACGTCGCGGAATGGGTCGCAAGATATTTCTTTCCAAATACGATAGCGGCCGTGGAGTTCGGTAGAGGTCGATTCATAAACTGGAACTCCCGGCTCAATAGGACTGTTTTCGAAACGGCAGTGACGTTTTTCTTCGGAGAAGTAGTTGCGCCCATCGCTGACCATCAGGCCGAGGTCGCGGGTGCAGGCCTGGTCGACGCGCGGATAGTAAATCTCATTCACAATGCCGTGGCTCATGGTGAACCAAACCCGGCTGTGCAGGTTCAGCGCAGTGCCGATCCCGCTTTTCGCGCTCGAAGTCCAGCGGGCCGGAATTCCCGGCCAGCCCGGTGCAAAACGTTCTTCATCGCTCACTGCCGGTCATCCTCTCTTGCGGCTGAAGTTTATGGAGTGTGCTACATCTTACAAGCTGCCGGGCGGAAAGCGTCGACCCAAGTGAGATGATCGAAAGTCAAAAATGATGCACCATGTGGGCTGATTCCCGCGGAACATTAGGCGACATTCGACTGGGTTATCCTGATCGAGATAACGCATGACCACGGAATTCCAAGTCGATGGCTTCGCTCGGCAGCGTCAGAATATGGTCGATCGCCAACTGCGCGATCGCGGAATCAAAGATGAGCGCGTTCTTCAAGCCATGGCGCGGGTGCCGCGCCACCTCTTCGTTGCCACCGACCTTCGCGACCAAGCTTACGAAGACAATGCCTTGCCGATTGGCGAAGAGCAGACCGTTTCGCAGCCGTTCATTGTGGCTGCAATGCTGGACGCTCTTGCGGTTGAGCCATCCTTCGCTGTGCTCGAAGTCGGCACTGGATCCGGCTATCTCACCGCCCTGCTCGCGGAACTTGCAGGTCACGTTTACTCAGTAGAACGTCTGCCGCGACTGGCGCAATCCGCCGAGTCGATCTTGGGGGCATTGAACTACACAAATGTGACCATTCAAGTAGGTGACGGATCCGTCGGGCTTCCACAATATGCGCCTTTCGATGCCATCGTCGTCTCAGCTGCCGCGCCGCAGATCCCCGAGCCGCTGGTTCAACAACTGAAAAACGGCGGGCGGATGGTTGTTCCGGTTGGTCCTGCACAGGCCCAGAGACTTCAATTGGTAAGCCAACAGCAAGACAAAGCTGAAGCAAAAACTTTGCATGCCTGCCGCTTTGTTCCACTCATTGGGGAGCGAGGTTACAAAACAGGCTGGCAGGGTTGATCCCGGCGCATCGCCTGAGAAAGGGGCAGGTAAGCGTACATTGCGCAAAAGCAGTGCAGCGGGGAAGTGTTTTAGACTCTTTAAGTGGCGGTTTTTCACGACCTGCGCGTAACCCTGGAAATGATTAAGTGGGAGCACTCGATTTTTGTGCTCCCGTTCGCTTTATGCGGAGCGATGTTGGCTGCCGGTGGACTTCCCAGCGCACATCAATTGGCGTGGATCATCGTAGCGATGGTTTCTGCGCGCTCGGCCGCGATGGCCTTCAATCGACTGGCGGATGCTTCGATAGACGCGGCGAATCCACGTACACTGGCTCGTGCTCTGCCGGCCGGAGCGTTGACTCCAGTCTTCGTCGCGAGCTTCGTCGCCATTTCTTGCGCTGTATTTATCTTCGCAGCGGAGCGGTTGAATCGGACTACGTTTTTGCTCTCGCCAGTCGCGCTAGGCATCATTCTGCTGTATTCATACACCAAACGCTTCACGCGCTGGTCGCATCTCGTTCTCGGATTCGCCATGGGGATCGCACCCACGGCTGCGTGGATTGCGGTCCGCGGTTCGCTCGATCCCCGCATTCTTTTGCTGACTGCGGCGGTGACTTTTTGGGGCGCGGGCTTCGACATCCTATACGCCTGCCAGGATTACGATTTCGATCGCGACTCGGGACTGCACTCGGTCCCGCGCTATTTTGGGATCGCGAAGTCGCTGTATATCTCTCGCGTATTCCACGTTTTGATGCTTCTGTTATTGATCGCAGTTGTCATGTCGTTCGGATTAGGCAAGCTCGCGATTGCGGGAGTGGTCATCGTCGCGCTGCTATTGGTCTACGAACACTCGCTGGTTTCGCCGCAGGATCTTTCAAGCTTGAACGCAGCCTTTTTCACGATGAATGGCGTCATCTCCATCGTATTCTTCGTATGCATGGCTGCCGACCTTCTGCTGCGGCGTTAGCGTCGGAAAGCGCGTTACTTAATTACGGTCGTGTCATCTCTCTGCATTGGGAACTAGATCCGCAGCCGACCGCGCAGCATACGCCACATAGCGTTGGAGAAGGTTGTAGCAACATACCTCATATTCGTGACCCGCGTACCGGCACTGCGGTATCATCAAGTTGATGGCGAACCTGCACCCTTTTCAGGCTGACGATCTCCGACTCCTGCCGATCCACGATAAGGTGATTTCCGGCATACGATTAAGCGCCGATGATGCGCTGACTCTCTACCGCACTGGCGACATTCTCGCAGTCGGCTGGCTGGCGAACTCAGTGCGGGAGCGCCTGCATGGCGACACGGCCTACTTCAACGTGAATCGGCACATCAACCCAACCAACGTTTGCGTCGCTGCCTGTCGTCTTTGCGCCTTCGGACGCAAGAAAGATACTCCGGGCGCCTACACCATGGCGCTGGAAGAGGCTTTTGAGACCGCCGCGAGCGGTTACACGGAAGCCGTCACCGAGTTTCACATTGTTGGAGGGCTGCATCCCGACCTGCCATTTCAATATTTTCTTGATCTCTGTTCCGGGCTGAAGCAGCGCTTCCCGCAAGTGCATCTCAAGGCGTTTACCATGGTTGAGGTGGCGTACTTGGCCAAGCGCGCCAAACTTTCGATTCGAGAAACGCTGAAGCAACTGAAGGCTGCCGGAGTCGATTCGCTTCCTGGCGGAGGTGCGGAAATTTTCGCCGATCGTGTGCGCCATATTATCTGCGATCACAAAATCGATGGAGATCAGTGGCTCGACACCGCGAGGCTGGCCCATCAGATTGGTTTGAAATCGAACGCCACTATGCTCTACGGGCACGTCGAGAACGACGAGGACCGGGTCGATCATCTGCTTAAGCTGCGCGACCTGCAAGATGAAACGGGTGGATTCCAGACGTTCATTCCGCTGGCGTTCCATCCCGACAACACGCCGCTGCAGCACTTGCCGAAAACCACCGGCATGCTGGACCTCAAGCAGATTGCGGTCAGCCGCCTGGTGCTCGACAACTTCCCGCACATCAAGGCGTACTGGCAAATGATGACCGCGAAAATTGCCCAGATCGCCTTGCGTTTCGGGGCTGATGACATCGACGGTACTGTCATCGAAGAAAAGATCTACCATGACGCGGGCGCGACCACACCACAGGGCATGCGACGGGAAGAGTTGGTGAGGTTGATCCGCGAAGCCGGCCGCGAACCAGTGGAGCGAGACACGTTGTACCGGCCGGTTATCCGGACTGAGACCTCGGTTACGGTTGCGGTCTAGGCTGCATTAATGCGGAGCCAGGGCCGATCCAACATTCTCGGCAAGGGTTAGCGCGGTAACAAACGAAGGACGCGAGAGCCCGCGGGAGGTGCTCTTTCTCGCAACCTTTGCGGAATCTTCCAAGATGGGACATCGTTTGTCCTCCAGCTTCTCGCTACGCACCGGTACGCGATTGGCGGGACGTTTTTCGCGATCGTCCCCTCGCGCTTGCCATCGCGTGCCTCAACAGCCAGTTCGCCCTGGTCTGATACCCTTTGCCGTAAGTCTTCAGCCATTCGAGAACATCCTGGTCCAGACGTAGGGTCACAGATTTCTTCGCCGGGCGATAAAACTTACCCATCTCCGCGCCACTCCAATCCAGAACCTCTGGCATATCGGAGAAATCAATGTCTGCGTCGTTCTTTGTCGCGATGGCGCCGACGTCTCCGCTTTTGCTGTTTTGTTAGCTTCCTCATATTTTCTTTTCTCGTGTGCTGCTGCAGCTCGTGCCGAAATGATGCGGATAACTTCGTCGCGCTCTGCGCCGCGACAAGTGTGCACAACCAGCAGAACGGCTCCAGGGCCAATCGCCCCTAAAGTGATCCAACGTTCTTCTTCGCCGGATGAGTCGTCGCGCTGCGTCAGGGCATAGGGATCATCGAAAGCAAGCACGGCGGTCTCAAAGCGAGCATCATGCTTGAGCAGATTCTTCCGATTCTTATTCGTGTCCCATTCAAAGCGCATGGCCGCTAAACGGCATATTCCAACGATAGCAAGAAGCGAAAGCGATGTCAATACTATTGTATGTACAACGCGCGAATATCGAGACTAGGGTATCCGCCCAAGCCGCAGCGCGTTACGATTACTCATTCCCGAGTCTGCAATTTCCCTGCTGTCTCAACCGAATACTTACTGCGCTCATTCCCGCGGGTGTAGAATCGGCTTGTAAGGAACCGGAAATTCGCGCGGGACTCTGTTCCCGCGTTCCGAGGCCTGGAATGAATGTCCACGTTAGTTATAAAGATCGCAAACCTCCAGAAGTCGAAAAAGAAATCAACCATCAGATAGAAAAATTGCAGAAGCGGTTGCAGGTCTTCCGTCCCGATCTGGTGCATCTGAAAGGATCGGTTGAACAAAGTTCAACACGTTCCGACACCGTGGTGTCGCTCAATCTTCGGCTGCCGTCAGGACAGATGGCGGTGCAGAAATCGGCCAACAATCCTCAATCGGCGGTGAAGGCCGCGTTCGAGGACCTGGTCCAGCAGATTAATAAGCACAAGGATTTGCTCCGCAGTTCTCACAAATGGCAACGGCGACGCGCTCAGAGCGGCCGCGCTCCCGCGCTGGTCCCGTTTGAACAAACCTTGGCGGCCGTGCAGGTGCCCACTGCTTCTGGCGACGATGTCCGTTCCTACGTCAATGCAAATCTGCCGCGTCTGGAGCGCTTCGTTGAACGTGAGCTGGCATTCCGCGAGACCGACGACGAATTCGCCGTCGATTCCATCAGTAAGGACGAAGTAATCGACGAGGCCATTGCACGCGCGTTAGACGACGAATCGGAGAAGCCCGAACGGATCGCGCTCGAACCGTGGCTTTACCGCCTCGCGATTCAAGCGATCGGAGATCTGGCTGACGAAAATCGGGAGAACGGCCCGTCCGTCCATCTTGGAGATTCGGCCCGCAAACAAAATGTGCGTGGCAGTGACGAGCATGGACTTCAATATCATCAGCCCGACGAAAGCCTGACTGAAGAAAACGTGATCGCCGATCGCCGCCTTTCTACACCGGAAGACCTGGCGTATTCGGATGAAATGGTCATGCTGGTGCAGTTCGCGTTGAAGGGCGCGGACCGGGCGGATCGAGAGGCTTTCATACTTCACGCCGTCGAGGGCTTCACGGTCGAAGAGATCAGCGTAATTACGGCGCGCAAGCCTGACCTTGTGAGAGGCTCGATAGAAGCTGCCGGGGAGCGGCTTCGGCACTCGGTTCCACTCGCCAACGGATTCAAGGATAAAACTCTACAAACGACTGCGGTCAAATAAGCATCTCAGCACTCAGGAGAACTCGTGATGATTACACGCGAAGACATCCGTGAGCTGGCTCGATTCCACGCCGACGGAAAACACGACTGCGCGTTGAGCTTCTATTTCGAGCCACGCACACCACAAAACAAGTCTCATAAAGAAGAAATCATCTTTGCCAAAGACTTAGTAAAGAACGCAATTGTCGAGTCGGAAAAGCAGGGGAAGAACGGCCCTGCGCGCGCCGATCTTGAGCGGATTCTCGAGCTTGCGGAGAGTCTGCCGGGAAAGTACTCACACCCGAAAGCGGTATTTGCATGTGGCGGCCGGGGGTTCTGGAGGGAGTTCGATCTGCCGTCTCTCGACTCCGGTACTCAACTATTCGTCAATCGGCAATTCCATCTTAAGCCGCTCGCCCAAGTACTGGGCGCGCAGCCCAAGGTATGGGTGGTACTCGTCGATCGGCATAAGGCCCGCTTCTTCGATCTGCGCATGAATGAGTTGACCGAACGCGTGGCGCTCTTCCGAACTCCGCCGGCCCACGAGGGAAAAAGTGACGGTTATGCCGGTTACGACGGTGGTCACGCGCAGCGCCGCATCGAGGACGAAGCCTTACATCATTACAAAGACACTGCCGCCCATTTGCATGAAGCGCAGGAAAAAGGCTGGTATGAGAAAGTCATCGTCGGTTGCCACGACGTAAACTGGCGCGACTTCGAAGAGCAATTACATCCCTACGTGAAGCGCCGTCTTCTCGGCAGATTTTCTGCCGACGTCGGCAAGATGAGCAGCGATTCTATCCGCGAGCATGCTAACCGCTTGATGACTGAGGCGCAGGAGAACCGTCGCCACGAATTGGTAAAACAGGTCCTCGATGAAGCCAAGAGCAACAGTCGCGGGGTGACCGGTCTGCGCCGGGTCTTGAAGTCACTGGAAATGGGAGAAGTGCAGACTTTGCTGGTTGGGGATGGTTTCTCTCGTGCAGCCACGGTGTGTTCGAATTGCGGCCATCTGGATGCTCATTTGGTGAGCCACTGTCCGGCCTGCGGACATGCGACACGCGAGATTGATGACGTGTGTGAGGCCATTATCCCCATGGCCATCGAGCGCGATCTAGAACTCTTTTACATCAAAGACAATCCGGAATTCGACGGCGCTGGAAACATCGCCGCCCTTCTGCGCTTTCGCGCCGATCAGAATACAAACTCGGCGCTACGGGCGGCCTCGTAGCAAACTTCTCGGTCAAATAGCCCACCCGCGAGGGTGGGCTTTTTATATGTTGGCTCGCTACCATTGAACGTCAATCTCTCGAAGCTGTTATTCTGGCCAACGTTCCTTGGAGGCCTCATGTCTGTTTCTCGCCGTGATTTTCTCGCTACCGCCGTGGTGGGTTCGCTTTCGTTGGGGCTCGCTCCTGACGATAAGGGGCAGGGTTCTAATAGCAATGGCGCAACGTCCTCTGGCAAGCGACCCATCATCGTTTGCGCTCACAACGGGTTGAATTATCTCGACGACGCCTATGCGTTTCTCACTTCCGGCGGCGACACCTTGGACGCAGCGCTGCGCGTCGTCAAAGGGCCCGAGGACGATCCCAACGACACGTCCGTCGGTCTGGGAGGGATTCCCAACGAGGACGGGGTCGTCGAACTTGATGCCTGCTGCATGCATGGACCTACGCGACGTGCTGGCTCGGTCGGCGGTGTGCGCAACATCAAAAACGTTTCGCTGGTCTCGAAAGCGGTCATGAACCATACGGGCCACGTCATATTGGTGGGGGAGGGCGCAGAGCGCTTCGCTGTGGCGATGGGTTTTCCCCGGGAGAATCTGTTGACCGACCATTCGCGAAAGATATGGCTGCTGTGGAAGGAATATCACTCTACGAACGATTGGTGGGGGCCGGGGCTCGCGGATCCGCATTGGGAGCCGTCCAAGGATGTTCCGCAAGCTGATTTGTGGCGGGAGCGATACCGGCGACTGGAAGAGCGCGCCGCGGAACTGGAAATTGCACCCGAGTTGCGCGTCGAAGCCATTCACAAAGTTTTGTTCCCGCCTACGGGGACTATCCATTGCTCAGCTCTGAACGAGAAAGGTGAGATCTCGGGATGCACCACCACCAGCGGCCTGGCTTACAAATTGCCCGGACGGGTTGGCGATTCGCCGATTATCGGTGCCGGTTGCTATACCGATCAGGATGTGGGCTCGGCCGGCGCGACTGGAAGTGGAGAAGAGAATATTAAAGTGGCGGGCGCGCACACCATTATCGAAAATATGCGCCACGGAATGTCACCCCACGATGCGGGGATGGAGACGCTCAAGCGAATTGTGCGCAATTACAACAACGACATGAACAAGCTTCGCTTGGTTGACATGACGTATTACATTTTGCGCAAAGATGGGGCCTACGCCGGAGTTTCTCTCTGGGAAGGATACGATCCAGATCACTTGCACAAAATCGCCGTGCACGACGGCAAAAAGCGGGCTGAGAAGACAGAGTTTCTATTTAAGGGCTATTCACAGGACTTTCCGCCCCAGCCGAAGGCTCCGGCCGGGATGGAAAAAGAATACCAATAGACGCTGAGTGGTGGAAGCGCCAACCTTCGCGACGGGACAGCCGTCTCGGCTGTCCCACCGCCGGCAACAATCTTGCTATTTCGGCGGAGCCGCCTTCGCCGGAGCTGACTTCTTCT
This sequence comes from Terriglobales bacterium, assembly GCA_963700175.1. GTDB lineage: Bacteria > Acidobacteriota > Terriglobia > Terriglobales > Acidobacteriaceae > DASVWZ01. The sequence goes on along the minus strand of CAVOWN010000013.1, from coordinate 457,623 downwards.
CGCTGGCCGGTACATTGGGCGGTGCGGCCGCGGCTTTCTTCTCGATTGAAAGCAGTTCTACTTGAAAGATTAGCGTATCGTTCGGCCCGATCTCGCCGCCGGGAGCATGCTCACCATAGGCCAGATCGGAGGGGATGAAGAGTTGCCACTTGGATCCCACCGGCATCAACTGCAGGGCTTCCGTCCAGCCTTTGATGACGCCGTTTACTGGGAACTCGACGGGCTCGCCGCGCTTGTAGGAGCTGTCAAACACCGTTCCATTGATCAGCGTCCCTTCATAATTGACCTTTACCGTATCCGTGGACGAGGGCTTTGCCCCGGTACCCGCCGTTACTATCTTATATTGCAGACCGTCAGGCAGGGTGACGACGCCTTCCTTCGCTTTGTTCGCGGCCAGGAATGCGGCGCCTTCTTTCTTGTTGGCCTCGCCAGCCACTGCAGCCTTTTCCTGCGCCTCTTTGCGCAACTTGTTCTGCATGTCGGTGATTGCCGCCCGGGTTTCTTCCTCTGTCAGCAACGTCTTGCCGCCCGCCAGTGCGTCCTTCATGCCCCGCAGCAGGACGTTGGGGTCGACAGGTACGGATTGCCGGTGCAGGCTGTTTCCCAGATTCATTCCCAGGGCATAGCTGAATTTGTCTTTTTCCGTCGGGAGTTCGGGGACGTCGCGCGTCTTTAAGGTGGGAGCCGGTTGCGAAGCTGCTGGCGACCCCGATTGCGGCGCGGGTGTTGCCGGTGTCTGTTGCGCCAAGGTTTGTCCAAGCAGAATGCTTCCTGCCGCGAACAGATGAAAGGTGAGGGTGAAGGATTTTTGCATCAGGTATTGTCCCATTGCTGGAGCATCTGCGGCAAATCGCTGGGCGGCGCAGGTGGGCCTGAAGTCGCAAACGGGTGTGCTACTCAGCTTCGGTTCGGACGTTCAGATTCTATGCGTGCGCCGCGGCGGTTTTTGGTTTGGTCGTTTCTGTTTCCGCGGACACCAGCCATTCCAGCTTGGAAAAGGGAAGATAGACGCTGGGATCCTGCATGTCGGCCATAATACTGCCTGTGGTTTCGCGCAGCGCCGCGATCATTTCCTGACTGATGAAGCAGAATCCGGTTTCGTCCGTGGATGTGATGCTGCCCCGAAACGGCCGGCTGAATAAAGATACCTTGACCACTACCGTTTTCCCTACGAGTTTGGCCTTAAATGAATCTTGGGGCTGCGACATGGTTCTAGGCTGCGGCACGCCGAGACCCCGGACAACGCCATTCGGAGCCTCAGGGTTACCCGGGTAATCAGGCGTGGAGATTCAGCGCGGGATTTGGGGCGCAGAGGAGATTTCACAGCGGAGCACGCCGAAGAGGCAATGCACAACTCTTATGCGCTTCGCCCAAGGCTTGGTTTAATTCCGTTCCTAAGCGAGTGAGTTGTTCGGGGGTCATGGCAGCCTGCATGCCTTCGAACAATTGACGTTCCTCTTTGCGAATATGTTGTGCGAGCTTCTCAATAAATTCGGTAAGGCGTGTGAGGTCAAGTTCCCGCTGTGCTGCCTGGCTGAAGAGTCGGCGTAGGGAATCGTGTTCGGCCCGCAGCTCGGTAATGATAGATTTCAGCTCCTGGACTTGACCGGCCGCCGGGAAGATCACTTTTTCTTCGGCCGCAAAGTGGACCGAGACTTCACTTTCGAAGTGCTGCTGAATCTCCGCTTGCCAGCTCTCCAGGTCGACTTCGCCCGCATGTACGGCCCGATCCAAACGCACGCAAAGGGCCAGCACACGCTGGTGCTGGTGCGACAGTGGAACCAGATTGCGATCGCGAAGCATCGATACCCATTATGATGCCCGCAAGCTGAATTTCGACGGAAAAGTTAACTGACCTCGGCGGTAGCGGCATCTTCGGCGATGGGTTTGAGGGTAAGCCAGTCGGTGCGCACGCGATCCCACTCCTGAATCAACAGACCGTGGGACTCGAAGAATTGGCGAATTCGCGGACGTTCCCAGCAAACGATCTCCTCGAGAATCGGCGTCAGAACGCTGAGCGCATTGGTGCTGAGGATGGTGCGCTTGGCGACTTGGGAAACATGACGGGCTTCGGAAACGGCGATTGTGAAACCGTCGCGCACGTTGACATGCAGCATGACGTGCACATCGGAGCTGCCGTCGCCCACGTAGATCACGTGGTCGGGGCCGATTTGCTGGCTGGCTTGCAATTCGTCGAGCACGGCGACTTTTCCGTATCCGGCGGTGGCGCGAGTGAGCGATTCGATCTGGCCCCCGGAGGTATAGCGGAATTGGGTCCCGAAAATGTGCTCCGGAGGAACCATCCCTTCAAGGGCAGATCTCACGATTTCGACCGGTGCGGCGGAGAGAACGAAGAAATCGAAGTGATAGCCATCGATGCCACCTTCGAGAATTTTATAGAGCAGTGCGATATTCTCCTTCAAGCGAATGCGCTTTCCGACCTCGTGGAGATGTTCTTTTCGAACGCGGGATTGGAATTCGGGATCGTGAAGAAGCAGATAGGCAAGTTCCGCCCCCTGCTGAACCAGGTTTAGCTTTGCCATGCCCTTGGCTTTGCGTTCGAACTCTTCCGGAGAAATTCCCGCCAACTCACTCAGGACGTAACCCGAGTCGTTGAAAGTGAGCGTCTGATCGAAGTCGCTGGCGAACAGATATCGTTTCACTGGTTTGTCGACCATATACAAGTCTAATTCCGGAGTGAGCGGATCGCCATTAATATTCAGTAAAACCTCGGCAAAATATGTTGAATCGTTGACAAGGTTCGAGTGCCGTAAGAAACTTGTAGCACTCGATTACGTCTGCCCCCGGCGCGAGTCCTTAGCGTGTCAGCCCAATAAAATTGGAATTTGAAAGGATGTTACCTGCGATGAAAGATCGACCGATACTCATCAACGGCCTGCGCGTTTCAGTTGCTGCGCGATTCTCTCGAACGGCTCAACCGAAATTCAGCCTTTTTGTGCTCTTAACAGTTGCTCTGGCGCTGTGTACGACGTCCTTGGCGCAGGCGCAGACCTTCACCTCCCTTTACAGTTTTAAGGGATCTCCTGCCGGGGCGGGACCTGCCGCAGGCCTGACGATGGACGGGAAGGGAGATTTCTTCGGCACCACTGTAGGAGGGGGCGCGGGTTGCGCAGGGTACGGTGGTTGCGGAACGGTATTCAAGATGAAGGGAAAAACGGTGACCACGTTGTACAGATTTGGCGGTTACCCAAACGATGGGGCCGAACCTGGCTTCGGAAGCTTGACCGAAGACTCTACCGGCAACCTTTACGGTACAACTGCATATGGGGGCAGCGGCGGCTGCTCTCAAAGCGGGTCTCCGATGGGTTGCGGTACCGTCTTTGTCGTGACCGGGAATAAGGAAACCGTGCTGCACAACTTCACCGGATATCCGGATGACGGGCAGACGCCCACTGCGGGACTGGTCATGGACGCGGCGGGAAACCTCTACGGAGTTACGAATTATGGAGGCAGTGGCGCCGGTGCAATGGGAGCTGGGGTTTTGTTCAAAATAGATAAGAGTGGCACCTACTCCGTGCTCTATAACTTCTGCACCGTGGGCGAGTGTACTGACGGAGCGCAGCCCTACGGGGGATTAGTCTTGGGCGCGTCGGGAAATATTTATGGCACCACAGCTCTCGGCGGGGTGGTGCTGCAGGGCGGCACGGTGTTCAAATATGACACCAGCGGCAACTATAGTGTGATCTACAACTTTTGCGCCAAGTCGGGTTGCGCCGACGGCTCCAGCCCTTTTGCGGGCCTGACGATTGACGCTAAGGGCAACCTTTACGGTACAACATACTTCGGTGGCACACTTAATAAGGGGACAGTGTTCGAGTTGGAGGCTACCGGCAAGGAGACCGTGCTACATAGCTTTGGTGGGAACAAAGACGGCATATACCCTGAGGGTGGGGCGATGTATAGGAATGCCAAGGGAGATCTGTTCGGCACAACCATCGCGGGCGGAACTTCCGGGGACGGAGTGGTCTTTGAAGTGAATGCGAGTCACAAGGAAACTGTTTTACACACATTCACGGGAAAGAAGTCCGACGGTGCTGTGCCGGTTGGCGGCTTGATCGTTGGAGGCAAAGGAGACCTGTACGGTACAGCGGGCAAGGGCGGCAGTTTTGGCGACGGGATCATTTTTGGCTTAGTGCCCTAATCGCCTCCCGGTCGACTGTTCCTGACAAAGCCGGACGCCCCGCGTCCGGCTCTTTGCTTGCCACAAAACAATCGGACTATATTCTTGCTCCCGACCGCTGCTTTACTAATTCTCTCCTACGATTGAGAATAGACAGTTCGTGTTTAGAGCGAAGTTTGTCTGGTGAGTGTGATCAAAATTCATTTCCCGTGCGCGGGAAGCAGGAGTTAATCATCGTGGGAACATCTGGAGAACTTATTCGTTTGATCAATTATGTGGATGATATTGCCACTACCCTTCGACGCATCAGTGCTTCCATCCCGTTAATGGAGGCGGATGAGCGAAAACGTCTGGCGGACCGTATGCGCGAGACGAGCACGAATTTGAATAACGTCATCGGCCAGCTCGACAAGGGAGGACTGGCGTAGTGGCGCAAGTAAAGACCATTGCCGTGATCGGGGCGGGCACCATGGGACGCGGTATTGCCCACGTAGCGGCATTGGGCGGCTATCGCACCATTCTCGAAGACCTTCTGCCGAATGCTTTGCGGAGAGCGGAAACGGAAATCCGCACCAACCTCGATAAAGCGATCGAACTGGGAAAAGTTTCGGTCGACGACGCCAAAGGCACGATGGCGAGATTGGAGTATGCCGGCAGCGTCGAGGAGGCCGCCCGCGAAGCCGACCTGGTGATCGAGGCCGTCCCGGAGGAGATGGAATCCAAGATCGAAATTTTCACCTTGCTCGATAAGATCTGCCGGCCAGGAACAATTCTGGCTTCGAATACTTCATCGCTCAGCGTTACTGAGATTGCCAGCGTTACTTACCGTGCGCGCAAATGCATTGGGATGCACTTTTTCAATCCAGTGCACAAGATGAAGCTGCTGGAGATCGTGCGTGCTCTCGAAACGGATGACGACACTTTGGCAACTTGCAGTGCAGTCGGCCGCCGGATGGGAAAAGAAATCGTCGCCATCAAGGAATCGCCGGGCTTCATCACCAGCCGCATCAATGCCATGATCGGTAATGAGGCGTTCTACATGTTGCAGGAGGGAATTGCGTCAGCTGCCGACATTGACAAGGCGCTGAAGCTTGGCCTGAATCATCCCATGGGACCGTTTGAATTGGTGGATCTGGTGGGCCTGGACACACGCCTGAGCATTCTGGAGTATCTCCACAAGAGTCTAGGAGAGAAATATCGGCCAGCGCCTTTGCTGGTGCAATACGTAAAAGCTGGACGAGTTGGAAAGAAGTCAGGGCGGGGCGTCTACGAGTATCCGGAAGAACAGAGCAAAAAGAGAGAGCCAGCCGCCCAAACGGGCGATTAGCGACCGGCTCCCCACGCCTTGAGTTAGTTCTTGTTGATGTCCTGCTTTGCTTCCAGCTTCTTGAGGCTTGGCTCCAGAAATATTTTTTGATTGTCGGGAGCACCGGCGTACGAGAGCTTCATTTCCTTCAGAGCATTGTCGAAGTCACCGCTGGCAGAATAGATTCTCGCCGTCCCGTCATGGGCCAGCCAATCGCCTGGATCTTTCTTAGCGGCTTGCCGGAACAGATCGAATGCTTCACTCTGTTTCCCTTGACCTTGCAACTGCCGGCCATAGGCATAAAGCTGGCCTGCGGTGGCCCTTTGCAGGGCCTCGTTTTTCGCGGCGGCAGCTCCGTCCTTGTGGCCCATCGCATCAAGGATCTGCGACTTGGTCAGGAAGTTGTCGAAGCGCGGTTCGGTACCAATCGAGGTCTCCTCGTATTTGAGCGCCTCATCAAGGTCGTACTTGTTGGCCAGGAGATAATTAGCCGCGTCGTCCCAGCCTTCCCATGTGTATTGCGCCAGTCCCTGAAGTTGGTTATGTAAGCTGGCTTGGACGATGTCGTGGACATTCACACTCACCTTGACCGGAATTGCAACCTTCTCCCAACGAAGCGTCGCGGTGGCGGAGTCGGCCTTCACGTCGTCGAAATCGTAGGTCAAGACCTCGTGAAAGTCGGAAGCAGAAGGCTTTACGATGACGCGCAAAGCGTCATCAGCCTGCTTGTAGGTGAAACTTCCCCAGGAGGTGTGATCTTTTGAGAAGATCACGGTCCATTCGTTCTCGCCGGGGATCATGTGCAGGCCATAAGTTCCTTTGTCCAGCGACTTGCCTTCGACTATAACGGGATCAGTGAAGGTGATCGTTGTATTTTCGTTGGCGCCCGCGCGCCAGACCTCTCCGTAGGGAACCACTTTGCCCCAAATCGTCCGACCCTTCACCAGCGGGCGATGATAGTTGATCGTGATATCGGTGATCCCAATTCTCTGGACGACCACGGAGTGCTGGCTGTCACGTGGCAGGTCCAGTACTGCGGATTGCGCGGAAGCCAGGGTGGCGACGGACGATAACCCCGCGATCAACAAGCAGGCAACAACGAAACGCTTCGGCATGGCAGATCTCCCTTCAAACTTGTGGCTTGGCAAAACGACCGTTTAGACGGTAGGAGAAACGCGGCGGGTAGCAAACTTTTTCTCCTCGGCTGAAAAACCATCCACTTGGCTATCTTTTTGCATAAGTTTGGAGTCTAACCCCACACCGGATCTCCTAAGAGAACGGAACAAAATCAGGTGGCCAGCCGTATCAATAACAGTGCAGCCGCAGCCTGCCTTGGATCGGCCCAGGCGATCGTTGAAATCACATGAGAACTCTTCTCGATATCGTGAAACAGTCCATGGCGACGCTGTGGGCGCATAAGTTGCGCTCATTCCTTACCATGTTCGGGATCGCATGGGGGGTTGGATCTTTGCTCTTACTGGTGGGCCTGGGAGAAGGCTTTCGCAGCGGGCAAGACAAGCAATTGGCCCAACTCGGGCAAGAGATCATGTTTGTCTTTCCGGGCAGGGTCCCGGCGGTCGCAGGCAGCTTTCAGTCTGGGCAGCCCTATCACTTTACTTACGCCGACTACACGGCGATCCGCAGCGATGCGAAACTTTTGCGCGCGGTGTCTCCGGTGCTGGAGCGTGATGATATTCGCGCGGTCAGCGATTTTGGATCGACGAACGGGCAGGTTTTCGGCGTGATGCCGGAGTACAACCAGATCCGGAACGTCCCCACGGAACCGGGGCGTTGGTTCAACAACGAAGACAATACCGAGCGCCGCCGCGTCGCAGTAGTGGGATGGGAGTTGCTTAAGAACATGTTTCCCGGCCAGCCGGCCGTGGGCAACACCATCATGCTGAATAACATCGAGTTCAAGATCATTGGCGTTGTCCCGAAGATTGGCAAAGAAGGAGAAAACGGCACCAACAAGCGCATCTTCATGCCCTTCGAGACCATGCGAGAATCGTTCCCGTTGACCGGTGAGAATTCGGAAAATGCGATCTCGTTTATCAACTATCGTCCTGTGAAAAAGGAGCTTCACATAGAAGCAAAGAACGAAGTCCACACCATCATTGGACGCTTGCATGGCTTCGACCCCAAGGTGGACGACGCATTCATGGACTGGGACACCATCGACGGATCGATTCGCGTCGCCAAAATATTCGACGCCATGGACTATTTTCTTGGCGTAGTAGGGCTGGTGACGCTGGGCCTGGGGGCGATCGGCATTATTAACATCATGCTGGTATCGGTGACGGAGCGCACCCGGGAGATTGGCTTAAGGAAAGCGTTAGGAGCCACGCACCGCAATATCATGACGCAATTTTTTGTGGAGGGGGCGTTTCTGACCGCGTTTAGCGGTGCTATCGGGCTGGCGATTTCCGGAGCATTTGTCGCGATGCTGGCGCAACTGCCGTCGCCGGAGGGGTTTGATACACCGCGCATCGTTCCGGCATCGGCGGTCATTGCGATTCTTTCACTTTCGATTGCGGGAATTGTGGCGGGCCTTTATCCGGCACGAAAAGCGGCCTTGCTTCCCCCGGTGGAAGCGCTACGACAGGAGTAGCTATGTTTGGCGATCTGGGACAACAAGCGTATACGGCACTGAAACACAACCGGCGCCGTTCCGTACTGACCACCTTGGGCATGGCTTGGGGTATCGCGACGGTGGTTCTACTGCTGGCCTACGGATCAGGCTTTGAAACCGCATTGATGAGCGCCTTCCGGACGTTTGGTGGAAACCTGATCGGCATCTTTCCCGGACGCACCTCGTTGCAAGCTGGGGGCAGCAAGGCGGGGACGCAAGTCCGAATTACGCGGGACGACCTGGATTACTTGCGCGCGGAAATTCCCATGCTGACGAGAATTTCGCCGGAAGTGGACAAGCAGAGCCTGGTCGCATTCGGCACCAGGAGTGCCAGTTACAACGTCCATGGAATCTATTCCAATTACCAGAAGATCCGCGCTCTCGACATCGGCGAGGGGAGTTTTTTCGGGGAGCAAGAAGACTTCATCCACAGCCGGGTCGCGGTCATCGGAGCATCGGCGAAAAAGAAGCTGTTCTCCGGGCAGAACGCGATAGGTGAAAATATTCGTGTCGATGGAATTTCGTACAAAGTAGTGGGAGTGCTCAAGCATACGATCTCCAACGGCGATGAAGACATCAATGCCCTCGTATATGTGCCTTACAGCGCGATGAGCGACCTGAAAGACACGTTTTACCTCGATGGAATTTTCATGGATTACGAGGGAGACCACACCAAGGTGGCGCGTGCGGTCCGGAACTCAATGGCTTTCCATCATGGCTTCGATCCGAAGGACGAACGCGCAGTGTTTCTTTTCGACGCGAACAAAGATCTAGCGGACCTTAACGTGATTTCAGTTGGGATCAAGATTTTGCTGGGATTCATTGGCATGTTGACGCTGGGCATCGGAGGCGTCGGGTTGATGAACATTATGCTGGTTTCGGTCACGCAGCGTACTCGCGAGATAGGAGTGGAGAAGGCGCTCGGTGCGCGTCGCTGGCACATCCTGCTCCAATTCCTGGCGGAGGCGATGGTGATCACTCTGATGGGTGGATTGCTCGGCGTAGCTCTGGCTTATTTGATTTCGTGGTCGGTTGGATCGCTTACTCTGTGGAGCGCATTTATGGAGGATGCCAGTGAGGGGGACATCCGTCTCAAGATCGATACGGCTATTCTTCTGTGGTCGACCGGGATCCTGGCATTTGTCGGAATTGTCAGTGGCATGCTGCCGGCAATTAAAGCAGCGGGATTGGATCCCATTGAGTCTCTGCGATACGAGTAAAGGCGGTTAGGTCGAACAACGCCGGAAACTTTGCGCTCAACCCGCGTATTATGTTGAGTCGGTGCATGCACCAGTATCTCCACCCTAAAGGACAAAAATGATTCAGCGAATTGCAACGAGAGTTTGTTTCATCCTTGCCGTGCTCGGAATGTTAAGCGCAGCTTCCTTGGCCCAAACGCAGGCCCCCGGTTCTGCAATGGGGAACAAACCAGAACTTCCGCCGGGATTGGACAAGACTGCCATTGACACCTCCGCCGACCCCTGCACGGACTTTTTCCAGTATGCATGCGGAAATTTCTCGAAGCTCCACCCGATCCCCAGGGACCGGTCGTCGTACGGGACCGGCACAATGCTGGCCGAGTACAACGAGTATGTACTACACACGATGCTGGAAAAGGCGGCTGCAGGAGGCGCGGAACGCACCGCCAACGAGCAGAAAATCGGCGATTATTACGCAGCTTGCGTGGATACTGACGCGATCAACAAGTTGGGTTTGCGACCCTTGCAGCCGGACTTCGATCGAATTGCGGCTCTCAAAGACAAACGCGAGTTGACTTCGCTGCTGGCGCATTTTCAGTTAATCAATGTGAATGCGTTCATGGGTTTTGGCGAGCAACAGGATTTCAAAGATGCGACCAAACAGATTGCCGCGGTCGATCAGGGCGGTCTCGGGCTGCCCGAGCGAGATTACTACTTCCGTACCGGCGAGGCGGCCGAAAAGACCCGTAAAGAATACGTGCAGCACATCACCAACGTATTCAAGCTGATGGGCGAGCCGGATGGCGATGCGTCTGCCGACGCTCAGAGCACCATGCAGTTGGAAACAGCGTTGGCCAAAATTTCGATGGATATCACATCACAACGCGACCCCAAGAACGTTTACCACATGAAGCAGTTGACTGAACTCGAAAAATTGACGCCGAACCTGGACTGGCCGCGCTTTCTGGCCGAAGCCGGCGCTCCTCCGGTAACGGAGTTAAATGTCGCTAATCCGGACTTCTTCAAAGGATTGAGTACTCTGCTCGATTCCACTGACTTGAAGACCATCAAGACCTACCTACGTTGGCAATTGATTTACGCGACTGAAGGAATCGCATTGCCGAAGGCTTTCGACGACGAAGCTTTCGACTTCTACGGCCGGAAAATGCGCGGACAACCTGAGCAGCGCGCCCGATGGAAGCGCTGCGTACAGGCCACGGATGGCGCCTTGGGTGAGGCCCTGGGGCAGGTGTATGTCGCGCAGGAATTCCCACCGTCGAGTAAGGCGGCGACCCTGCAAATGGTGAAGGATATCGAATCCGCCATGGACCAGGACCTCGAAACGCTTGATTGGATGAGTCCGGAGACGAAAGTCCGAGCGAAGGCGAAGCTTCACGCAGTCGCGGACAAGATAGGATATCCAGACCACTGGCGAGATTATTCCAAGCTGACCGTCGAACGCAACGATGCGTTCGGCAATGTCCAACGGGGAATCATCTTTGAAAATATCCGGCAAATTTCGAAGATCGGCAGGCCCGTAGACCGCGGAGAGTTCGGCATGAGCCCTCCGACGGTGAATGCCTACTACAACCCCAGCATGAATGACATCAATTTCCCCGCCGGCATACTGCAGTCGCCGCTATACAACCCGGAATCGACGGATGCTGAGAACTACGGCCATATTGGCGGAGTCGTTGGACACGAATTGACCCACGGTTTTGACGACCAAGGCCGTCAGTTTGATGGAAACGGAAATCTGTCCGACTGGTGGACAGCCGAGGATGCGAAGAAGTTCGAAGAAAAGGCCGATTGTACGGTGAAAGAGTACAGCGGTTTTTCCGTTGCCGCGGACGCCAAGGTGAACGGCAAGCTGACTCTAGGGGAGAACACGGCTGACAATGGCGGGCTCCGCCTGGCTTATATCGCGTTCCTGGAAGATGCAAAGCGGAAGAGCATCGACTTGAGTCAAAAACAGGATGGCTATACGCCAGTTCAGCAGTTCTTCCTGGGCCATGGGCAGAGCTGGTGTGGCAGCACCCGACCCGAGCAGTTGCGCATGCAAGTACAGACCGATCCGCACTCGCCCCGTCAATTTCGAGTCAATGGCGTGGTACAGAACATTCCGGAATTCGGTCAGGCATTTGGCTGTAAGGTGGGCCAACCGATGATGCCGCAGAATGTTTGCCGCGTCTGGTAACAAATTGGGCACGGAAGGATTCGCGGTTTGTACAATACTTCCGTGCCCACTTCATCCAATAATCGCTTAGAACGCGTACGCGGCCAGCTTCGCCTCTACGAACACCCTCTGCTGGATTTCGACGCCCGCGCGAAGGATGATGCCGTAGAGCTGATCATCCAATTCAAGAGCCCGGTTGCCCCGGTGCACACCTATATTTTTGAAATGCATGCGCGGGACTTGGACCATCCGCAATTTGAGTGGACATTTCAGCGCCAGCTCTACGATTGTCTGCACGACTACCTGATCGAAATGTTCATTCGCACTCCCCAGGACAGAGCGGAGCGTCAACGAGAGGGTTTGTGACGCTTCGCGAGAAGATCGTTCAGGAGATCCGTGAGCGCGGGCCGGTTCGATTTTCGCGTTACATGGAGATGTGCCTCTACGATCCCGAGCTTGGCTACTATTCGCGAAATGCGGAACAGTTTGGCAAGGCGGGGGATTTTTATACTTCAAGCGACGTGCACGCCGTCTTCGGACGCCTGTTGGCGCGGCAATTCGAGGAGATGTGGCGCGCTCTCGATTGTCCCGAGCAGATAGAAATTGCGGAACTCGGACCAGGGCGAGGATTGTTCGCCCAGGACGTGCTGGATTGGTCGGGGAAAAAGTTCCCGGAGTTTTTTCGTGCGCTGCATTATTCACTGGTAGAGGCATCGCCGGCGCTGCGGATGCGATTGCAAGCCATATTAGGCGAGCATATTGCGACGAAGAAGGCATCGCTCTGCGAGGCGCAGAGCTTGTCGGAGAGATCTTCTTCCTCGGCAGTTATCGTGTTTGCCAATGAGTTCTTCGATGCTCTGCCGGTAGAGGTCGTCAGTCAGCAGGGTACATTGGATGTCGGAGAGCAGCAGGGCCGGTTTGTCGAACTTTGGTCGCCGACGTTAGCCTCTCAGTTGGAGTTTCTTGACCGCTACGGAGTGCATCCGGTGGCCGGGGAACAGGTCGAGGTTCCGCTGATTGGCCAGCAAACCATGCTAGAGATTGCGGGGTCTGTACAGCGTGGTTTTCTCATCGCGATCGATTACGGCTATACCCGCCAGGAGCAGCTCTCAGGGCGGCATCGCGACACGCTGATGACTTATCGCCGCCAATCGGCGACTGCCGATCCTTACCAAGCTCCGGGCGACCAGGACATCACGGCGCATGTGAATTTCACCGCGCTGGCGGCAGCTGCGGAAAAGGGGGGGATGCAGGTTCAGACCCTGCATTCGCAGTCTAATTTCTTGCTGGGCATTGGGGAAAAGACCCAATTTGCCGATGTCTTCCAGCAATGCAGATCGCCGCAGGAGCACGCCAAAGTTGCCTTGCAGCTCAAACATCTGATCACTCCCGCGGGCATGGGGGAAAGCTTTCAAGTGCTGCTGGCGAGCAAGGGAATCAACCTCTCCGCCGTGGAGGGCCTGAGTGGCCTCAGTTTCGGCAAGACCCGGGAGTTGGGACTCTTGCATGACATTGGTAACGTGCCAGGAGTGTAGTCGCGAGGCCAGTACCGATGGGCATTGTGCACCGCGCCAGATTACGCAAGAATGTCACGATGAGAAGACGCGCCAAGGGATGGGCGGCAGGTACGTTATTGTGGTGTCTGCTGCTCACGCTCGGTTCATTTGGGCAGGGTGGCGGCGAAGACTCTCATTCGCAGGAGAACCGGCTGGTTTCGCTCGAGCGGCTTTGGAACGAAGCCCAGGTGAATCGCGACGCCAATGCGTTGAGCCGGATGATCGGCGATAAATTCGTAAATACCGAGTGGGACGGGGAAGTGAGCGAGCGGGGAAAGTTTCTGGCCGACATTGCGGATCCCCGATTCAAGCCTGCGGCGCTCACCATCCAGAACGTGAAAGTCATTTTCTACGGACGAGCCGCTGTGGTCACGGGCGGATATCACGCCAAAGGCACCTATCAGGGCAAGCCGTACGACCATAATGGTCGCTTTACCGATACGTGGGTTTCAAGCGACACGGTAACCTGGCAATGCGTAGCCAGCCACACCAGCCTGTTACAGAAGTAGCCTGGATTTGTTGGACTACCTATCATTTTTCATCTGGGAATGGCAGCCCCGCGAAGTACGCTGGTGCGCTCGGTTTATTCGATTATTCTTTGTCGGACTTCTTGATCGGTAACAGCATTTGGACGCCAAAGTAGCCGACGAAATACGGTTGGTTGGTTCGTGCTGGCTCTACGCTCCGTCCCGCCATGAATAGGAGAATGAAAGGCTTGCGCATCTGGTACCGCCCTCCCGCCTCAATTGTAGTTTGGGCGTATAACGGGCGAAATGTGCCCGTCGTATAGACTTCGGCATCCATTTCCAGGGCCTTGGTGAACTCGTGCCCTATGACAAGGCCCGAAAGCCAACCATCCGGACCTAAGTGAACCAGGTTATATCCAGCCTCGAGATTGACGTCAACCGGTCCAACCTTCTTGGTGAACTCGACAGGAAGGATCAGACTCGCGCCGGGCGGAGTAATGTCCCTCTGGACCGCGTGGTCGGGATTGTTGATGGAGAGCTGGGGAAAAACTGAAATCGACATCCCGTCTTCTCCCGCGTCATAGAAACGCCATTTCACTCCAAGCTGGTCTTGCCCAAGTCCGTACCTCGTCTTCTCAGACGGGGGCTGCACCCGCAGCCAGGCGTTTTCGTAGGTGAGTTGGATGCGGTCTCCCAAACCAAAATTGATATCTACATCCGGAGTGTGGGATACGGACTGATCGGTATACAGAAACGGCATGTAGCCGAGATTGATCTCCCAGTCCTTGTTGCCGGGTGTTCCCGGGTCGTTGGTGTAATAGGGAGGTCCGCCTTGAGCGCGCGCACAGACTGAACCAACCAGCATGAGGGCCAGCAACATGAAGCCACGCAGCTCCGCTCTATATTGGTTAGGAAAAATACATGGCAACGCTTTCAAAAGTATTCGGATTCCTTTCAATATCTGGCCAACGCGCCTGTCCGCATCGGTGGAGAGCCCCGATGCACGCGTTGTGAAGGCAATTGCATACATGCAACAGGCGCGCGCGGCGAATCGCTGTGGTGGTTATGGGTGCGTCATGTTCTCCGGCTTCATGAGATCATTGAACTCCTCGGCGGTAAGATATCCCAGCTTCAACGCGGCTTCCAGCAAACTGGAACGCTCAATGTGCGCCGTGTGGGCAATGTGGGCGGCCTTGTCGTACCCGACTTTGGGCGCCAGCGCAGTCACCAGCATGAGGGAATTCTTCACATACCAGTCAACTTTGGCGCGATCAACTTGAATGCCGTTAATCATGTATTCGACGTATCCGTGACAGGCGTCGGAGAGCAACGTAACTGAGTGCAGAAAGTTGTAGATGATCACTGGTTTGAAAACGTTGAGTTCAAAGTTGCCTTGTGAGCCGGCAAACCCGACGGCGGCGGTTGCGCCATGAACTTGGGCGCAGACCATGGTCATGGCCTCACATTGCGTGGGATTCACTTTCCCCGGCATGATCGACGAGCCGGGTTCATTTTCCGGAATGGACAACTCGCCCAATCCGCAGCGTGGGCCGGAAGCCAGCCAGCGGATGTCATTGGAAATCTTCATCAGCGAAGCGGCCAGCGTTTCCAGCGCGCCCTGGGCAAAGACAATCTCGTCATGAGCCGACAAAGCGCCGAATTTGTTGGGATGCGAGCGGAAGGGAAGGCCGGTGAGTTCGGAGATTTTCTTCGCAGCCCGTTCCGCGAATTCAGGATGAGTATTTAACCCGGTACCGACCGCGGTCCCGCCGATCGCGAGATCATAGAGGCCGTCCAGCGCTTGCTCCAGCCGTTTGATATCACGCTCTAATAAGCTGGCCCAACCTCCGAATTCCTGGCCGAAGGTCAAAGGCACAGCATCTTGCAGGTGCGTACGACCTATCTTTACCACGTCATTATATTCTTTCGCCTTGGCTGAGATCGCACTATGGACCTGCCTGATGGCGGGAATTAGGGTGTTCTTCACGCGGTCCGCGGCCGCGATGTGCATTGCCGTCGGAAATGTGTCATTCGAGGATTGCGACATGTTGACTTGATCATTGGGATGGATCGGTTTTTTCGACCCCATCTCTCCTCCCGCAATCTCGATGGCGCGATTGGAGATCACCTCGTTGACGTTCATGTTTGTCTGCGTCCCGCTCCCGGTCTGCCAGATGCGAAGCGGGAACTGGTCTTGAAGTTTGCCGGCGATGATCTCGTCGGCGGCTTGCGCGATGAGTTTTGCCTTGTCAGATGGGAGCTTTCCCAGGTCCTGATTGACCAGCGCGGCTGCCTTTTTGAGAATGGCAAAGGCGCGAATCAACTCCGGGGGCATGGTGTCGCGGCCGATGTCGAAGTGCAGCAACGAGCGTTGGGTTTGCGCCCCCCAGTAAACGTTTGAAGGGACCTCAATCTGTCCCATGCTGTCAGATTCGACGCGCATTCGGGAGGCGGGTTCAATGGAAGTCGGCATGAAGGTTTTCCGATGAAAGTTACATGAGAATTATATCTTGGGGCGTGGCCTGGAGCCCGCATGCTAGAATCTTTAGCTCCAGCGCCCCATGACTGTACGATTGTCACTCCGTCAACATCAGGAATTCAGGGACCCCCTTGATTAAAGGACTCGCCGATACTTCGCATATTCCGGAGACGTTGCCGCGAGCTCAAGTAGAAGAAAAGCCCAATCCCGGACTCGACCTTCTGGTGATCGGCGCGGGCCCTACGGGACTGGCTTGTGGGATTGAGGCACAGCGCGCCGGTTTCAGGGCCATGGTGGTTGACAAGGGATGCCTGGTGAATTCAATCTTCAATTATCCCGCGAATATGACGTTTTTCACGACGCCGGAACTGCTGGAGATCGGGGATATTCCTTTCACCAGCCCGCATCAGAAACCCACACGCCAAGAGGCGCTGGAATATTACCGCAAGGTCGCCGAGCACTATCATGTGCCGATTGCCCAGTACCAGTGGGTGAAAACAGTCATGAAGCAGGAGGACCATTTTCAAGTCACTACGACCGACCGATTAGGCCGGATTTACGATTACTTTACGAAAAAGATCGTGGTGGCTACGGGATATTATGACCTGCCCAACTTGCTGAATATTCCGGGAGAAGATCTGCCCAAGGTTTCGCATTATTATCACGAGCCGCATCCGTACTTTAATCAGGACATATTGGTCATCGGAGGCAAGAATTCGGCGGCAATTGCCGCGCTCGATTTATGGCGGCACGGAGCCCGCGTAACCCTGGTGCACCGTGGAGCGGCTCTACATTCGCACGTGAAGTACTGGATTCTTCCGGACATCGAAAACCGCATCCGCAACGGAGAGATCGCCGCCTGCTTTAATAGCACCGTGCAGGACATCGCCCCCGATTGCGTTACCGTGAATACTCCGAAAGGGCTGATTCGCGTCAAGAATGATTTCGTGTTCGCGTTGACGGGATATCATCCCGACTATGATTTCTTGCGATCGATGGGATTGGAGTTGTCAAAGGACCAATGCCGCCCGGTGTGCGATCCTGAAACGCTGGAGTCGAACGTTCCGGGAATTTATGTGGCGGGAGTGATCGTAGCCGGGTCGCGCACCAACGAAATATTTATCGAAAATGGACGCTTCCATGGCCAGCAGATTGCCAAACATCTGAGGCAGAAGTTAGGGCAGGGGTAATTGCTCGCTTGCCCGGCTCTAGTCCCTTGCGGCGGTTCATTGCGGCCTTTACGTTCAGTCAGACCAGTGTCACGCTCTCTTCGCCCAATTGCTGGTTGATCACGCGGGCCACCAGAGGCTTCAATTTCTCATGCGTCTTCAGCGCGACAAAATCTTGTTCCGCATCCGACCAATCCAGCTTGAAACTGGTCGAAAGCGCCGAAATCCATATCTGGCGGGCCGCCGCGTTGGGGGAGATCACGAAGCGTGCGCCGTCGTCGAATGAAATATGCAGCGCGCCGGATTGGTCCTCGACTTCGATGTCCGCTGATTCTTCAGCTGTGATCAGACTCTGCTTGAGCGACTCAAGAGCAGCGTCGGCGTGATTGCGGAACTGGATGTCGTCCATCACGCGTCCTTCCCTGGTGTCGAGCTTTCTTCCGTCGCATCGGCTTTCTCAGGTCTCAGCAGCGGAAACAGAATAACGTCGCGAATGGTGTGCGAGTCGGTGAACAGCATCGCCAAGCGATCTACGCCCACCCCGACTCCTCCCGCAGGTGGCATTCCGTATGCCAAGGCGCGAATGTAGTCTTCATCCATTTGGTGGGCCTCTTCGTCGCCGCGTTCCCGCTCTTTCAACTGCGCCTCAAAGCGGCGGCGCTGGTCTTCAGGATCGTTCAATTCGCTGAAGCCGTTAGAAAGTTCCATCTGTCCGGCGAAAATCTCCCAGCGCTCCACAAAGTCCGGATCGTCGGCCTTCTGCTTGGAGAGCGGCGAGACGGCGGTAGGAAACTCGTAAATGATGGTCGGTTGAATAAGGTGCTCTTCGGCCACGGCTTCGAAAAGGTTGGCAATTGTCTTTCCTACCGGCTCATTAGGATCGTACGCGACGTGTGCATGTCCGCTATTGAAGCGCTGCACCAGGGCCTTGATGGAATCATGAGTGAGGAATTCGTCGATGGTTGGCTTCGCCCCCGCCGCCTCAGGCCAATACTGAATGATCGCCTCCCGCATCGTGAGTCGAGTCCAATTCGATTCGGCCCAGTCGATCTCATGCTCTCCCCACTTTGTCCTCGTTCCACCAGTCACGTCACTGGCGGCTTGCTCAATCAATTTCTGGGTCAAGTCCATCACGCCGCGATAGTCGGTGTAGGCCTGGTAGAACTCGAGCATGGTAAATTCAGGATTCCACCGCCATCCAATACCCTCATTACGAAAATTGCGGTTGATCTCGTACACGCGGTCCATCCCGCCCACGGTCAATCTCTTCAGATAAAGCTCTGGCGCAATGCGCAGGTAGAGATCCATATCGAGCGTGTTGTGGTGCGTGACGAAAGGCCGCGCGACTGCTCCACCGGCGATGGGTTGCATCATCGGCGTCTCGACCTCAATGAATCCTTTTGAGTCGAGGAAGCGCCTCATGGATTGCACCAGCTTGCTGCGCTTCAAAAAGACTTCGCGAACTTCGGGATTCACAATCAAGTCAACGTATCTCTGCCGATACCGCGCCTCGACGTTGCTTAGCCCGTATTTTTTTTCGACAGCGCTCGGTCCCGCATTTTCGGTTTCAAAGTCTTTCCCAATCGGCAGTGGCAACAGGTCTTTGGAGAGGAAAGTAATCTCTTCAACGTGAATGCTCAGTTCCCCAGTGCGCGTACGGAACAGATACCCGCTCACCCCAATGTGGTCGCCGAGATCAAGCAGTTTATAGAGTTCAAATCCCCTGTCGCCAACGGCGTCTTTCTTGACGTAGATTTGCAGACGTTGTCCCGCCTGCTGAAGATGTGCGAACCCGGCTTTGCCCATGAGGCGGATCGCCATGATCCTGCCCGCGACGCGTACGTTCACGCGAGAAGCTTCGAGTTCCTCCGCGGATTTCAGCGAATATTCCGCCAAAATGGCGGGAATGGTATGGGTGAATTCGTACTTCGTCGGGTAGGATTGCTGTCCCAGCGCTTCAATCTGCTTTAGCTTCTCGCGCCGAAGATCATAGATTTTCTCGTCCAGTGCCAATGGGAATCCTTAGCTTGCGCAGCTGTGTCGTACAAGGTTTATCGGGGCTCGCTCGCAACAAAGTGAAAGCGATGGTCTTATGAGAAACGCACCTTCACATCCGGGCTCTTTTCTAGATGTATGCTGTCGATAAAACGCACCTTGCCCGTACGGTACGTGAGAATGATAGAGTGCGTCCGCGTGCCTTCTCCAAAGAATCGAACCCCTTGCAGCAGTGCGCCTTCGGTCACACCAGTGGCGGCGAAGATGAGTTGCTTGCCGGGCGCAAGGTCTTCCGCCTCATAGACGCGGTTCTTGTCTTTGATCCCCATCTTGGCGATGCGCTCTTCCAATTCGGGCCTGTCGATGATGAGTCTGCCCTGCATGTAGCCGTTAAGGCAGCGAATGGCGGCGGCTGTGATCACGCCTTCTGGCGCCCCGCCCGATCCCATGACGGCATGCACGCCGGTCCCGATCACGGCTGCAGCGATGCCAGCCGAAAGATCGCCGTCTCCAATCAGCTTGATGCGGGCGCCCGCCGCGCGAATTTCGGAAATGAGCTTTTCGTGCCGGGGCCGGTCCAGCACAATCACTACTAAATCTTCCACGTCACGATCCAGTCGCTTAGCGATGTTCTTCAGATTCTGTGAGACGGGTGCGTCAATGTCCACGGCATTCTTGCAGGATGGACCAACCACGATCTTCTCCATGTAGCAGTCCGGGGCGTGCAGCAGACCACCGTGTTCAGAGGCGGCAAGCACCGTAATCGACCCTGGCGATCCGGTCGCGCACAGGTTTGTTCCTTCGAGGGGATCGACCGCGATATCGACCTCGGGGACATCCCGTCCATCCGGGAATTCGGCGCCGACGCGTTCGCCGATGTACAACATGGGAGCTTCATCGCGCTCACCTTCGCCAATGACGATTGTCCCGCGCATCGGGATACTATCCATCGTCTGGCGCATCGCTTCAGTCGCCACCTGATCCGAAAGTTTTCGCTCGCCCTGGCCCATGGTGCGGGCGGAGGCAATGGCGGCGATTTCCACAACGCGAAGAAAGCGAGACGCCAGATCGCTCTCAATGTTTTCGCCAAAACTACGTACTTTACTTTCTTTCGTCTGGGGGTGCGATTGCGTAGCCATTGGGATCTCCCGTAAAACGCCGGACTCCGACTATACCGCTAAGCAGGGTAGCTTGAAAAGCCGATCCAGGAATGCTAGTAGCGGAAACTGGGGTCCCAGGTTTCGATTCATGCAGTTCGCGATGCCGGATTTGTCAGAGCGCAATACTTTGCTGTATGTTGCCAGCTTGTGAGTCGTGCAAAGAAATGTCTCGTCGCCTGCCTGATGTTGTGTGTGAGCCCGACGGTTTGGGCCCAGTCTCGACCCGAGGATGGCGGAAACGAATTCCAGATTTGGACGGGCGGTGGCCACTCCGTCTCCGGCGGAACGCGCGACACCAGTGTATGGAATGCCGGAGTGCGCTACGGCTGGATTCTGACGCGTCCCCACGGCCCCGCATTTCTAAAAGGCCGCTTTGAATATGTACTGGACGCTGTGCCTGCGTTCGTCGTATTGCAGAAATACAATACCGCTTATGGCGCGGGAGTCAGTCCCCTCGGGCTTAAGTGGGACTTTGCCGCGCGGGGACGAGTTGAGCCTTACTTGGAACTAAATGGTGGAACTCTTTTCACCAACCATGAAGTACCCACCGGAACTTCTAGCGTTAACTTTACGGATGCGGCTGCCTTCGGACTTCACTTGCTTGGTGACAAGTGGGCATGGACGTTGGAGGCGCGTTACATGCACATTTCGAATGCGGGCTTGTCTTCGCCAAATCCAGGCGTAAACACGGTTCAGGTGCGGTTGGGGATTGGAAAATTCTGGCATCACTAGACGGATGTAATCGATCACCTTCGAGTCGGTCTTTGCACTGTCTCTCATCTAACCTTTACAGAAAATGGCGTGGATCTTGATTCGTTAGATTTGTGGAACGATGTAAAGCGAGTCGACCTTCGCCGCCATGATGAAATCGCTTTCTGTGAGGCCGCCCACTTTGTGGGTCCACAAAGTGACTTCTACCTTGCCCCACGTCAACAATAAATCAGGGTGGTGCCCCTGTTCCTCGGCAACCGCACCCACGCGGTTTACAAACTCCAGCGCGCTCTTGAAATCGGGAAAGGTGAAGGTGCGAGTGATGTGGTGCTCCTCGACGACATTCCATTGCGGAAGTTGATGACTGTAGTTGTGCAGATGTTCGCCCTTAAGTGCGGGAACGCCGCCACGGCAGGGAACGCAGGTCTTGCTGGCTAACTCGGACATAAAGATTCTCCGATATGCAACCAAGCATAGGTTAGCGGAGACGTTCCCGAACTGCAAAGACGAGAACTAGAATGTTTTAAGCTTGCGATCCGGCGCTCATCGTCTTCGTCTGCGGACTTCCGTTGGGAAGCGGCATAGCGCTGGGAACTTCGGACGATTGGCCGGGAGAAGCGCTATACCACGAGTTGAGCATCCAGACGGTTAGCACGGTCGCGGCGACCAAAGTCCAAGGAAGGATCGGAGAAATCAACATTGCCTTCGGTGCGAATCGGACAATCAGGAGCCATGCGAAAGTAAGGCCCAATCCCGAACCCGCGACAATCGCGCGCCGCGAGAACGCAGTTTTTATTCCCGGCGAAACCAAGGCCTGGACGAACAGAGCAAACGGCAATCCCGCAACCAGATCGACGAAGTAATGTTCGCCGGTACCGAGGGTTGAAACCACAGTCAGTGCAAGGTAGATCGCGAGAAAAATCCGCAAGCTGCGAGAAAACCCTTTGCTGCTCCAATAAAGCAGAACGACCCACGCCACGTGAAGCGAGGGGATAGCATTTCGAGGCACGTCTGGCCGGACAGGGACCGTTTCCAAAAAGAGTTTTGAGAGGCTTTGGTACGGCAGAGTTTGAAAGGGGAATGCGCTTCCAAACAGATAAATCGGGCCCGTCGCTGGAACGATGTTATAGAGTGCCCAACCGCCAAAGCCAGCGGTCATTAGAAGAACGATGATGTCCCAAGACGGCCGCTCGGTTCCTTTAGGTAGGCGCAGTGCATAAACCAACGCCATGACAAATGGCAACGACAGGTAGGCGACCAGGCAAGCCGCGCGGAAAAGATATGAGGCGGCCATCGCCTTCCCTGCGATAAAACTCGGTTGAAATCCCAGGGAACCATCGACTATGTAGAGATACAAGTCATAGGTCTTGGGATGAAGCAGGTTGGCAAAGCTCAGCGCGCGTTGCGCGGAGAAAACGAAGAAGACCATTCCGGCAGCCGGCGCCAACATGGCCCAGCTCTGACGGCGGTTCGAAGGGTCGGACCAAATCCACCGCAATCCGAGCATTAGGAAGCCCGCGAAACCGCCCAGCGCGAGCACGCTGGAGCCGGTGATAATCCAATTTTCAGAATGTGGAAAGCGCACTATTTCGGCGAAGACAGCGGAACACAAAAGCCAGACAACGACTTCCGGCAATTTTGGGCCGGTGCGAAGATAGAAGATCAGCCCGCCAGCGATCGCAAAAGGCAAGTACGGCTCACCCAAATCCAGAAATCGCGCGGCAGCGAGGAGCAAGCCAAGCCAAACGACGCTGCCAACTGCGGACAGCAACTTGCTCTCAGAACTGGATGTCTTCCACTGTTCCCACGCCATAACGGTCAGTCCTCAACGCGACGGATTCGATTCTCCGAAAGAGTCCCTTCGATTATGCACCACCGGGGCGCGGGGAAGTAAAACGTAATATTTCCGCCAGTTCCTTTGGTAATGGGAACGTCCGGCGGCATCCGAAATCCGTTTGCGTATTTATCAAGGCGATCTTGCGCTAGCCTGAAGGCGGCACAAGCACACGGCGCACAGGTTAGCGAGCCAAGCAGTTATGATGGTCGGTCATGTTTTCCAAACGAACGGACTGGAAGCTCACACCGAACCGTTTTACCGAGGCCCATCGCCAACTCTTGGCTAAGGGCGGCGAAGTGCTCGATCTAACCATTTCGAATCCTACTCGAGCCGGCTTCCAATATGACCAACAAGCGATCGTGCAGGCGCTGACGGACCCAGCGTCCTTGGATTACGATCCCCAACCTAAAGGGCTTCGGAGCGCTCGCGATGCCGTGGCAGCCTATTACCGAAGGCAAGCCGACCTTGACCCCGAAGCTCTAGTGCTGACTACGAGCACGAGCGAGGGATATTCCTTTGTTTTCCGCCTGCTTTGCAATCCGGACGATGAAATCCTTGTTCCGAAACCGAGCTACCCGCTGTTCGATTTTCTGGCGGACCTTCAGGATGTAAAACTCGTGCCTTACACCCTGATCTATGATCACGGGTGGCAGATTGACTTTCCGTCGTTGTACAAAGCCGTGAATCATCGCACGCGAGCTGTTGTGATCGTGCATCCCAATAATCCCACCGGTTCTTATATTTCGGAATCTGAAGCAAGAAAATTGAACGATTTCTGCCGGGAACATGACCTGTCTCTGATTGTGGACGAAGTGTTTCTCGATTACGCGATCGACGGTTGCCGACGCCAGAGCTTCGCAGCCAACCGCGAAACGCTGACATTTACTCTGAGCGGAATTTCCAAGATCTGCGGACTCCCGCAAATGAAACTTTCTTGGGTGGTAACGTCGGGGCCATCGACGCAGGCGACCGTCGCTCTGGATCGGCTGGAAATCATTGCGGATACTTATCTCTCCATGAATGCTCCAATTCAGTTGGCCGCACCGGTGCTGCTGGAACAGCAAGATGGTATCCAAGTGCAATTGTTTGATCGCGTTAAGGAAAACTGGGCGGAACTCGATCGTCAAGTATCCGCACAGAAAACCTGTGAACGACTGCTCCTTGACGGCGGTTGGTACGCCATCCTCCGCGTGCCGGCGCTGCAATCCGATGAAGACCTCGCGATTGAAATCCTGCACAAGGAAAGCGTGTTAGTCCACCCCGGCCACTTTTATGATTTTCCGAGCGATGGCTATCTGGTGTTAAGCCTCATCACCCAGTCCGCGCAATTCAAAACAGGGATTGAACGCGTCCTTCGTTTGCTGAATCGGTAGAAAGTTTTCTTCGTTTCGACGAAGGTTCCGATGAAATAATCGTCCGGCAACCTTCCTGCGATACTATTAACCTGACTCAATGTCGATCAAAAACGAATCTCACTTTTCGCAGGGAGCACGATGCGAATTTTTCCCTTCTTGATTTTGTCCACGCTGCTGATCAACCCAGGCAATTCCAGCACTGCTGACTTCAGCGCTGATAACGCTGCCAAGGTGTTAGGACAAGTAAACATCTTTGGATATCGCAACCCCTCGCCCGAACTTCTGATTGAAAAACAGTTTCTTGCCGTGCCTGACCCGAAGCGTGCGGAAGAACACTTGCGTACGCTCACGCAAGCCCCACACATGGCAGGTACTCCGGAAGACAAGGCCACAGCGGAATATGTCGCCCAGAGATTTCGTGAGGCTGGACTCGATACCGTCATCGAAGAGTACAAAGTGTGGATGAATTACCCGATCGAAATTAGCGTGGACGTTACCGCGCCCGCTGGCCTCCACATGCACGGGCCGACGCCTGAACACGTCAGCAGCGATCCATATCAGGACGATTCTCGCATCGTAACTCCGTTCAGCAGCATGTCCCCCTCCGGCGACGTGGAAGCGGATGTCGTCTATGCGAACTACGGATCTCCGGACGATTTCAAGAAGCTCGATCAGATGAAAGTGGATGTGCACGGCAAGATCGTGCTCATGCGCTACGGACAGAACTTTCGTGGCGTCAAGGTCTACCTGGCGCAGGAACATGGCGCGGCGGGCGTAATTCTCTACTCGGACCCTTCAGACGATGGATGGAAGAAAGGCGATAAGTACCCCGACGGCCCTTGGCGGCCCGATACGGCTGTTCAGCGCGGATCGGTAGGCTTCATCTTTCAGTATTCGGGCGACCCGACAACACCCGGGATCGCATCGCTCCCTACGCTCGGAATGGAGCAGCGTGTTCCTCCGGGAAAATCTTCGCAGCTGCCGAAGATTCC
Organism: Terriglobales bacterium; assembly: GCA_963700175.1. Classification (GTDB taxonomy): domain Bacteria; phylum Acidobacteriota; class Terriglobia; order Terriglobales; family Acidobacteriaceae; genus DASVWZ01. Next base: position 432,448 of record CAVOWN010000013.1, on the reverse strand, counting down.
AGCCACTCCGTTGTCATATGCGGATGCCTGGCCGATTCTGGAACATCTGGGCGGGCCAGACTCTCCTCGCGACTGGCAAGGTGCGTTGCCATTCACTTATCACTTGGGACCGGGGCCGGTGAAGGTGAAAATGCATTTGAAACAGGATTTCCAGTTGCGCGCCATCTGGGATGTGATCGGTACGGTGCGCGGTAGCGAGTTCCCTGATCAGTTAGTGATCGCAGGCAATCATCGAGATGCATGGGTGTTTGGCGCTGTCGATCCTAACAGCGGCACGGCCGCCATGCTGGAAGCGGTACATGGAATCGGAGAACTGCTGAAGTCAGGGTGGAAGCCGAAGCGAACCATGATTTTTGGGAGTTGGGATGGTGAAGAAGAAGGATTGATCGGCTCTACCGAGTGGGGCGAGGAACACCAGAAGGAACTGGACAGTGCTGCGGCCTATTTCAACATGGACGTGGCGGTGTCAGGCCCGAACTTTGGAGCTTCGGCCGTTCCAAGCCTGAAGCAGTTTATTCGCAGTGTGACGGACTCGGTGACGAGTCCAAAAGGTGGAACGGTATACGACGAGTGGCAGAAGACTGGCCAAATCCACGAAGGCTTGCCGCAACAGGAAGACTCCGGTCTCGGCCACAAACCACTCGGGTCTCAGACCAAGCGGGACACGCCGGTTGGAGACCTGGGAAGCGGTTCCGATTACACGGTTTTCCTCCAGCACCTAGGTGTGCCCGCCGCGGACATCGGGTCCACCGGACCATATGGCGTTTATCACTCCGCTTTCGATAATTTCAACTGGTTCAAGAAGTTCGGCGATCCGGAGTTCCTTTACGAGCAGGAGATGGCGAGGGTCTTCGGCCTGGAGACGATTCGCATCGCGGACGCCGATGTGCTTCCCTACGATTACGAAGAATACGGGAAAGAGATTGTCGTATATCTGGACGCGGCCCAGAAAAAAGCAGAGGCTGAGTTCGGCGGCGATGCCTTGAATTTTTCTACCGTCATTAAGGCGGCACAGCGCTTTCAGCAGATCGGTGGAAAATCGTTGACCCGGCAAAACAACCCACCAAGCGATCCGCTAAAGCTCAACAACGCGTTGCTTCAAACGGAGCGTGCGCTGCTGTTGCCCGACGGATTGCCAAATCGTCCATGGTTTCGCCATTCGATTTACGCTCCGGGGGTGTACACCGGATACGCGGCGGTGGTGGTGCCAGGAATCAATGAAGCGATCGACGCGCACGATTTGCCGCGCGCCCATGCCCAGATTGATTCCCTAGCCGAGGCCCTGAGTCGGGCCACGAAGACTCTGGAGAATTATCGCTGATGCGTCCTTACTCTGCCGCGGCTTTAAAGGTCACGTCTGAAAGCGCCCCTGCGGCTGCTGCTGGTAAGCTTTAGGAGGATGCCTGCCCACGTCGTACAACATATTCTGCAGGACCTGCCGTCGGCGGCGATTGCGACGTTTCTCGCGCTATTTCCAATCGTGAATCCGTTCGGGGGAGTGCCCCTTTTCTTCTCACTGACCTCGGATTTTTCTGCCAGAGAGCGGAGCTTCACCGCTTTGCGGACGGCCTTGTATGTGATTGGGATACTGGTTGTATTTCTGTTCTTCGGACGGTTTGTGCTCAACTTTTTTGGAATTTCACTCCCAGTCCTGAATATTGCTGGCGGCCTTATCGTTGCCAACACCGCGTGGGGCATGGTTACTGCGAGCAGTCGAATGACGCAGGCCGAGAGCACCGAGGCCAGCACGAAGGAAGATATTTCTCTTACGCCGATGGCAATGCCGATGCTTTCCGGACCCGGCTCGATTGGTGTCGTGATGGGCTTGGCAGCGCACGCCAGTTCCACCTCCGCATACCTGGGGATGGTGATTGGAATTGTAGCGCTTGGCTTAGTTGTCTATTTTTTTCTTCGTCTCGGCGGTCCGCTGGTGAAGCGCCTGGGGCCGACGGGTACTGGCGCCATCAACCGCATTTTCGGGTTTCTGATCCTGGCGATTGCCGTGCAGTTGGTGTGGGATGGGGTGGCCGAGTTTAAGCTGGGATGACGCGCTGCCTGACTTGCGAAAGGCTCGCCAAAGCGTTCCGCCAGCACGGCCCACCAGGTCGCCTTGAACTTGGAGATCGCGGTTTCTTTTCCCGGAGGAATCGTGCCGTGGTCGGAGACCACCGTTAATAATAATTGTTGACTCTAGTCATATGACTAGTCATAATAAGAAAACATGAAAGAAAATCGTGCAAGTTCGTGGCAGCTGCAACACGCCAAAGCCCGGTTCAGCGAATTTCTCGAGGCAGCTTTGCGCTTGGGCCCGCAGGTAGTCACGCGGAGGGGCATTGCGGAAGCCGTGTTGGTCCCGATCGAAGAGTGGCGCCGACTGCAACGCCGATCCGCGCCAGACATTAAGGGATTGCTCTTGCACGAAGGGCCTCGCTTTGAAGATATCGCCTCCCGCCGTGGCAAGCAGCGGCGTCGGCAATCACAGGATATCGAGTGACACAATATCTGCTCGACACCAACATTATCTCGGAACTGCGAAAGCCGAAGCCACACGGCGCAGTCGTTTCATGGGTCGCCGGATTGCGCCCCGATCAAATTTTCTTGTCATCGGTCACCCTGGGAGAGTTGCAGATCGGCGTCGAACGGGTTCGACAGCGGGATGCTCAAAAGGCCTCTGAAATAGAGAGCTGGCTCGACTCGATTGCAGGTTCCATGGCCGTGATTCCCATGGATTCAGCTTGCTTTCGCGAGTGGGCGCGCCTGATTGCGGGCAAATCGGATGAGCTGTTAGAGGATGCCATGATAGCCGCTACCGCTCACGTTCACCGGCTCGCGGTAGCCACGCGCAATGTTCGGGACTTCACCCATTTCAGGGTGGAGGTCGTGAATCCCTTTACCCGCTGTTGAGTGGACTAGGATCAGCCGATCTTTACCGGCGTTGGCAGGGGAGTTCGGGAGTCATTGCGCGGGCCACCTGGCACTCAGCCATGGGTAGATCGAAATTCAGATTCCGGTGGCTTCCGCGCTCCGTGCCGGAAGTGAAGAACCTCGATTACGCGCTTATTCTCGTGGACTTGGTAGTAAACCAGGATTGGGCTGTGCAGCAGTTTGCGAACCCGCAACCGTTTTCAGATGATGGCACCCATGCGCGGAAAGCGGGGGAGTAAATCAAGGTGGTCCAGCAAGGACCTGCCGAATCGCAAGGCGGCGTCCGCGTCATCTTCGGCGATATGGCCGACGATTTCAGCGAGGTCGTTTAGCGCTCTTTGCGTGTAGAGGAGTCGGTAATCCACTTGGGCAGCCGTTTGCGGACTTCCTCCGCAGGGACGATCCGGCCAGCTTTGGCGTCACGAGTGCCTTCGTCGATGGCGGCCAGGGTTTGCTCGTCTTCGTCGTCACGGAGAGGAGCAGGACTCTCTAGCTCGAATTTCTTCGCCTTTGCCATGCGGTTATGCTAGCACGGACGCTCCCGGCCTGAAACGGGCTTGAGCGGGGCCACTCAACCCGAACCGTATGCTATTTCTAGGGATGCACGCCGTGAGAATTACTTGCGGAGAATGTGGATAGTCCGTGTGGCTTGGTTGCCCTCGCCCGCGATTTGGTCACGCTGGGACGCCTGTCCCGGGCCCCTAGCTGCCCGCGAGGCAACGGTGTTAGAGTTTGGGCATCGTGGCTTCCAAGCTTGCTGTCGGACCATGAACTTATCAGTTCCTGCATCCATGGCACTGGCTTACATATGGCCAAAACGCAGCCGTAGTCGGCTTGATCGTAGTTGTGTTCTACACGATTTACACACGTCGCATGATGCTACTGGCCCAGCAAACCCGACGTGCCGAGCTCTACCCGATACTGACGGTTCAGGACGTAGTTATGAAGAACGGATCTATGGATCTGGCGATTAAGAATGTCGGAGCGGGTCCCATGCTGAATGTCTTCCAGTGGGGGCAACCTGTCTCGGAACGCTTCGAGCTAGCGGGAACCTTTCTTGAGCGCCCGTCGGCTGTAGGCCATTCTTTTGGCGGCTCGATGCTAAGGGGCGAAGGGCGCGTTCTCAACACTGACGTAGATGCTTCTCAATCGCGGGTGCTCCTCGTGTTAGAGGGAACAGACAGCGCTGGCGGTCGACATCAATTTTGCTTCCTCCGCCGTCTAAACGCTTCCGGCATCTATGAGAACGAGGTGCAGATGAGCTACCCTATTGACTTTCTTCCTTTTTGGCGCAGAGTCGTCCGGAAGGCTCACGAGTGGCGAGCGCGACTGCGACTCAAGAAGGTGGCGTAAGCAACTCCCCGTCGGGCTATTTCAGCGTCACTAACTTCTCCACCAACTCCGAGTAATCCTTTTTCTCAAGCCCGTGTTCCTTCTTGTTGTACTCGTCGACTTTGCTGGAGTAGTTCATCGAGCAGAATTTCGGGCCGCACATCGAGCAGAATGCGGCTTCCTTGTAGTGCTCGTCAGGCAGGGTTTCGTCGTGCATTGCACGCGCGGTTTCCGGATCGAGCGAGAGCGCGAACTGCTTCTCCCAGTCGAACTTGTAACGGGCATAGCTAAGCGCGTCATCGCGATCCTGAACGCCCGGACGATGCCGCGCCAGGTCCGCAGCGTGGGCAGCAATCTTGTAGGCAATAATTCCGTCCTTCACGTCTTTCTCGTTCGGTAGACCCAGGTGTTCTTTTGGGGTGACGTAGCAGAGCATGGCCGCTCCATGCCATCCGATCATGGCCGCGCCAATCGCCGATGTAATGTGATCGTATCCTGGTGCGATGTCGGTCACGAGTGGACCGAGCGTGTAGAACGGAGCTTCGTAACAAAGCTCTTTCTCCTTGTCGACCTGCTCTTTGATTTTGTCCAAAGGCACATGACCAGGGCCTTCGATCATGACCTGCACGTCGTGCTCCCAGGCTTTCTTGGTCAATTCACCCAGGGTCTTCAACTCTGCAAACTGGGCTTGATCGCTTGCGTCCGCTATGCAGCCCGGACGCAATCCATCGCCGAGTGAGAAACTGACGTCGTGCTTGGCAAAAATCTTGCAAATGTCATCGAAGCACTCGTAAAGGAAATTCTGTTTGTGATGGTGTGCCATCCATTGCGCAAGGATCGCGCCGCCACGACTCACAATGCCGGTGATTCGCTTTGAGACCATCGGCAGATACTGAATGAGCACGCCAGCATGGATCGTCATGTAGTCCACGCCTTGCTCGGCCTGCTCTTCGATGACTTCAAGCATCACCCTGGCGGTAAGGTCCTCGATCCGCTTCACCCGCGAAATCGCTTCATAGATCGGCACCGTGCCAATCGGCACCGGAGAATGTCGCAAAATGGCTTCGCGAATCTCATGGATATTGCCACCCGTCGAAAGATCCATGACCGTATCGGCACCATAGTGGACCGAGGTATGCAACTTCTTCAGTTCCTCGTCGATGTTCGAAGTGACGGCAGAGTTCCCGATGTTCGAATTGATCTTGCAAAGCGACGCCACACCAATGCACATCGGCTCCAGTTCCGGGTGGTTAACATTGGCGGGAATAATCATTCGACCGATGGCGACTTCTTCTCGCACCAGTTCCGGCGAAAGCTTTTCACGCAGCGCGACGTACTCCATTTCCTCGGTTACGACGCCCTTGCGAGCGTAATGCATCTGCGAGAAATTGCCGGATTTATTGGCTGCCTTGCGCTGGACAATCCATTCCGCCCTACGCGGTGAAGTCCCGCTTGCATCGTGATTGTGCCCGTTATTGCCGTTGCCGCCAGTGGAAGCGCCATTCGTGGGTGCCATAAATTCGAATCCTCTTTCGATTGTGATAACCCGGATTATACGCCGCAAGAGTGGCCAGACATCACGCGGTGCCTCTCGCACGTTGGGTTTTCTGCTCCGCTGACGCTCTGGAGGAAGGCCGGCATCGTTGTAGATTCCGGCACAATGGTCCCGTCGACGGGCGACTACGGATTTGTTGGTGTATGCGCCGGAAACAGGACGTCGGCCAAGAAACCTGTGGCCCTGCTCGCCTGATTTCGTGCTATTCTTCGCTCAAATTCTTCGCGCGGGGGTCAGCGTGCTCTGCGAACTACGCCTTGAAAATTACGCGGTGATAGACAATCTTGCAGTTGAGTTTTCGGCCGGTCTCAACCTTCTTACCGGCGAAACAGGTGCTGGGAAGTCGATTCTGATCGATGCACTTGCACTTCTGCTAGGGGAGAAGGCTTCGTCGGAAGTAATTCGGTCGGGGGCGGAGCGGGCGGTGATTTCCGCAGTATTCGAATTTGATTCCACGAGCGAGAAGGCTGTCGCAGAGATCCTCCGGAACCACGGCATCGATCCCGCCGACGAATCGGTTATTTTACGCCGCGAGATTTCCCCCGGAGGCAAGGGCCGTGTCTTTGTGAACAATCAACCCGCGACGGTCGCAGTCCTTCGGCAGTTGGCGCCACACCTTGCGATAGTCCACGCCCAAAGTGAATCGTTGCTGTCATTCGATGCCTCCACTCGGCTGAAGCTGCTGGACACTTTTGCGGGAATTCAGATCGATTTGGTCGCTGATGCGTTTGGCCGATGGAAAGGGATCGCAGTCAGAATTCAGGAGCTTGAGCAGGGTGAACAGGACCGCTTGCGTTTGCTCGATCTGTGGAGTTTCCAGAGGCGAGAAATCGAAGACGCCAAGTTGCAGGCGGGCGAAGACGAACGATTGGAGACAGAGAAACGCGTTCTGGCCAATGCCGAGAAAATCTATTCCGCCGCAATGAATGCCTTCGATCTGCTGTACGAGGGTTCGGCGTCGACCTCGTCCTCACTGCGAGCAGCGCAGAAGAATATTGAGGAACTGTCCGGCTACGAGCCGAAATTTCTGGAGGCCCTGGCTGCCATTGAGAGTGCCCGGATTAGCGTTGAAGATGTGGGTGCGACTCTCCGCGACTACGCCGGCGGAATCCAGGCTTCTCCTGAACATCTGGCGAAGGTCGAAGATCGTCTCGCGGAACTTGACGGACTCAAGCGCAAATACGGACCAGCTTTAGAAGACGTGATTCGGCACGGCGAGAACGTGGCGGGCAAGCTCAATGAAATGGAAAACAAGGACGAGATACTGGCGGGACTGCGTCGCGATCTGGCAGCGGCAGCGGCAGAATATCTGCAAGTGGCCCAGGCCATTTCGAAGAAGAGGTTTGACGCGGGGCGCAAGTTGGAGAAGATCGTCGAAAGTGAGATCAACGACCTAGCAATGAGGTCCCATTTCCACATTGAGGCGGGCGGCAACGACGAAGAAAGGAATTGGAGCGCCTCCGGCTTCGACCAGATCGTTTACGTGATCGCGACCAACCCCGGCGAACCGATGCGGCCATTGGAGGAGATTGCCTCCGGCGGAGAATTGTCGCGGGTAATGTTGGCGCTGAAAGCAAGTGTGGAAAAGGCGGATTCCGGCAATCACAAAGGGCGCAAGAACCCTCCACGCACCATGGTGTTTGACGAGATCGACATCGGCATTGGTGGGCGCGCGGCTGATGCCGTTGGGAAGAAACTCAAGACCCTATCCAAGGCCAATCAGGTGATTTGTGTCACCCATTTGGCGCAGATCGCAACCTTCGCCGATCATCATTACCTCATTGAGAAGAAGCAAGCTGCGGGACGGTCTCGCACCACGGTTCGGCTGATCGAGGGCGAAGAGCGCACCGAGGAAGTGGCTCGCATGCTGAGTGGAGCCAAGTTAACCGATACATCACGCAAACACGCCGAGCAGATGATCAAAGCTAACGCCTGAACGCCTAAGTTGTTCCCAAGTTAATGCGACATCTTCGCGACCATGTCCGGCCAAGGCGATGGCTGGCTATGTTATTTTGCAGAGGTGAGCCAGAAAAAGCGCATTGCCGTCATTCCTGGGGATGGAATCGGACAAGACGTCATCCCTGAAGCCGTTAGAGTGCTCGAAGCCTCTGGCGCGGACCTCGACCTTTCCTTCTTCGATTGGAGCGCAAACCGATATCTTGCCGATGGTGTGACCGTTCCTCCTGAAGGATTCGCAATCCTGGAGCGCGATTTCGACGCCATCCTGCTGGGAGCGTTCGGCGATCCCCGCGTGAAGAGCAATATCCACGCTAAAGAGATTTTGCTGGGCATGAGATTTCAGATGGATCTGTACGCCAACGTGCGTCCCGTTCGCTTGCTGGATGCGGGCCTGTGTCCGCTCAAGGGCATTGAGCCCAAGGACGTGGATTTTGTGGTGATTCGCGAAAACACCGAGGGCGTCTACGGCGACTTGGGAGGAGTATTCAAGAAAGGAACGCCCGATGAAATCGCCACTCAAGAAGATATCAACACCCGCAAGGGCGTGGAGCGCGTGGTGCGCTTTGCATTTGATTACTGTGAGCGCCACACCAAACTGGATGGCACTCTTCGCAATCGCGTGCTGATGTGCGATAAATCGAATGCCATGACGCATGCCGGCGGGCTATGGCAGCGCGTCTTTAAGGAAGTGAGTAGTGAATACCCGCAGATCAAGGCCGAGCACATGTACGTGGATGCGCTTTGTATGCAGATGGTGCACGATCCGCGGCAGTTCGACATGATTGTGACCAACAATATGTTTGGCGACATCATCACCGATCTGGCGGCGGGATTGCAGGGTGGACTGGGAATGGCGGCCAGCGGGAACATTCACCCCGGCAAGACTTCGATGTTTGAGCCAGTGCACGGGTCGGCGCCTCCAATTGCCGGGAAGAATATTGCCAATCCATTTGGGGCGATCTTGACGGCGGCAATGATGCTGAACCATTTAGGGCTGGCTTCCGAGGCGGCCCGAATCGAAGCAGCGGTACTGGACGCGGTGCGGCAGAAGAAGACGACCGTCGATGTGGGAGGAACCTTAGCGACGCGCGAAGCAGGAGCCTGGGTGGCAGAGCGGGTCAGGCGGCAATGAATGTTGGACCGAGCGCAATCTGTGGCAGAATGAGTTCTCTCTCATGAGAAAAACTCTTCCCTACGAACTGCGCCGCTGGGCTGGGACTTGGCGATTGTTGCCCGTTCTTTGCATACTGCTGGTTGCCATCTCTGCGGGGCAAACGTCGGAGGCTCCCCTCCCCAAGACGCCGCCGAGTGATGTGCCGGCATCGCGGGAAAAGAAGATTTCTCCGAAAGAAGCCGAAGAACTTTTTCGCTCGGTCGACGAAATTTTGGAGTTTGTCAGCAAAGACACCGACTTGCCGAATCAACATCCAGTGAAACGCCAGTTGGTGAGCCGGGACCAAGTCGTCGCATATCTGCAGAAAAATATGTCCGAAGACAAGAGTGCGAAGCGTCTGAAACGTTCTGAACTGGTGTTGAAGAAATTTGGACTGTTGCCTCGCGATTTCGATCTGCAATCTTTTCTAGTCGCTTTGCTGCGTGAGCAGGTGGCGGGTTACTACGATCCCAAGACCAAGGCCGTCAACCTTCTGGATTGGCTGGATGCCGAACAACAAAAACCTGTGTTGGCCCATGAGTTGACACACGCCCTTCAGGACCAGTCGTTCAATCTGGAAAAGTGGATGAAGGCCGGCGACAAGGACCTCGATGAAATTAAAGACCCGAGCCCTGAGGATTTTGAAAGCGACGAAATCGGCGAAGCGCGGGAAGGAGTAGTCGAAGGTCAGGCGATGGTCACGCTGGTGGACTACATGTTGGCGCCGCTGGGAAAGTCGATGCTTACTTCGCCCGAGTTGACGGAGGTCCTGAAGAAAGGAATGGTGGAGGGCACGGCGGATTCTCCGGAATTCAAGAATGCGCCGGTATTCTTGCAGGAGATGCTGACGTTTCCGTATCGCTACGGCTTGGATTTTGAGGCGGCGTTACTGCAGAACGGCGGCAAGGAGAAAGCTTTTTCAGGAGTATTCAAGAATCCTCCGCTCAATACGCGCCAGGTGATGGAACCGAAGACGTATCTCTCCGGCGAAAAGATAGAGCCCATGCAGTTGCCGGACTTTAAGCGCGACTTTAAAGATTACGAGCGTTTCGACATCGGGGCGATGGGAGAATTCGATGTTGCCGTGCTGGTGGATCAGTATGCCAGCCGCGAGGTTTCGGGGAAGATATACCCGCAGTGGCGCGGCGGATACTACTATGCAGTTCGCCGCAAGTCCGACGCCGCAGGGCCGCTGGGCATTTTGTATTTCTCACGGTGGGCGGATGCGGAGAGCGCGGGTAAGTTCGCGGCGATTTATGCCAAAGCCCTTCTACAACGTTATAAGCACGTCCATGATGTGCAGGAGGGCGACGAAAAGCCCATCGACCTTCAGAGACTCGTCATATTGTCAGGGTCGCATTCATGGCTGACCGAAGAAGGAATCGTCCAGATTTGTGTTGAGAGTAATAAAGTTCTTGTCGTAGAAAGTCTCGACCAATCCACCGTTGATCGCCTAAGACAAGAGCTGCTTCCGAGCAGGGCCGCTAAATAGCGGAAGGCCGGTCGCGCGGGCCATTTTGTATAATCAAGAATTCGTCAGCGTTCGGAAATCCAGCAAGGGGGGCGTGTGTCGCAAGCGGAGATCGGCATCATTGGTGGGAGCGGGCTCTACTCCATGCCGGGATTCAAAGACGCACGCGAAGTCCGGCAAGAAACGCCGTTTGGCGATCCTTCCGACGCGTATGTTCTCGGAAATCTTGAGGGACGGAAAGTAGCGTTTCTGGCGCGGCATGGACGGGGACATCGGCTTCTTCCGACTGAACTGAATTTCCGAGCGAATATTTATGGGTTCAAGCAACTGGGCGTGGAACGGATCATTTCGGTTTCTGCGGTAGGATCGCTGAAGGAAGAGCACAAGCCGTTGGACTTTGTGATTCCCGATCAATTTTTCGATCGCACGCGGCATCGCATCGATACGTTCTTCGGGGAAGGCGTTGTGGCACATATCAGCTTTGCCGACCCGGTCTGCCCGGAACTGTCGCAAATCGTTCAGACGGCGTGCAAAACGTCTGGCATAACGGGAAAGCGCGGCGGAACCTACTTGTGTATGGAAGGCCCGCAGTTTTCGACCAAGGCGGAGTCGAACGTCTATCGTAGTTGGGGCATGGATGTAATCGGCATGACCAACTTACAGGAAGCGAAGCTGGCGCGGGAAGCGGAAATTTGTTATGTAACCATTGGCATGGTCACTGATTATGATTGCTGGCACCCGCATCACGATTCGGTGACAGTCGACCAGATTGTTGCAGTTTTGGCCAAGAACGCCGCCAATGCCGCCAAGGTGGTGACCGCCACTGTTGCGCAAATGCCTCACCAGCGAGGATGCAAATGCGGTTCGGCCCTCGCCCATGCCATTCTGACCGACCGTAGCAAGATTCCCGCGGCAACAATAGCCAAGCTAAGTTTGATTTTGGAAAAATACCTGGAAGCGAAGAACTAATTCATGAGCATACTGGTTGTTGGTTCTGTGGCCTTCGATTGCATTGCAACGCCGTCAGGCAAAGTTGACAACGTTCTGGGTGGTGCAGCCACGTATTTCTCGCTGGCAGCCAGCCATTTTACGGATGTGCGTGTGGTGGCCATAGTCGGCGATGATTTTACCCCGGAGTACGAAGCGATCTTCAAGAAACGTCACATCGATACGCGTGGCATCGAGCACGCGGTCGGCAAGACTTTTCGCTGGGGCGGCCAATACCTGGACAATCTGAACGAAGCGAAGACAGATTTCACCGAACTCAATGTATTCGAGCATTTTCAGCCGCAAATTCCCAAGGAGTACGAGGCCTCGGAGTTTCTTTTTCTGGCTAATATCCAGCCAACGTTGCAGGCCAATGTGCGACGAAAGATGGGCAGCGTGAAGCTCACTGGTGGCGACACCATGAATTACTGGATTCAGGGCTTCCGTTCGGAGTTACTGGAAACCCTGAAGCTGGTAAATATCTTGCTGATCAACGACGGTGAGACCAAGATGCTGGCGGGAGAGCGCAGCTTGCCACGAGCGGCGCAAAAAGTGCTCGCGATGGGCCCGCAGGCGCTGGTGGTAAAGCATGGAGAATACGGAGCGACTATTTTTTTCCGTGAGGGCGCTTTCGGAATTGGGCGGCATCCTTTCCGCGCTCCAACTTTGCCAATCGAGGAAGTGAAAGACCCGACGGGCGCGGGCGACTCGTTTGCCGGAGGATTCATGGGATACCTCGCGTCCCAGCCTGACATCAACCGCGAAGTGTTGAAACGTGCGCTATTTTACGGCGGCGTTATGGGTTCGTTTGCCGTCGAAATGTTCGGTACCGAGCGCTTGCAGACTGTAACTCGCGAAGAGATTGAAGCCCGGTTCCAGGTCTTTCGCGAACTGACCCACTTGGAATGAAATCCTCCGCTCTACGACGCTGGGATCGCGAACCGACGCTGGTCGGACAAATCACGGCCGGCATTTCATTGCTGACTCTGCTGGTTTATCTCCGCCACAACGATTTGCTGCTTTACGGAGATGCAGTCGCGCACATCAACATTGCGCGTCGGGTCCTCGACTCGCGAACTCCGGGATTGCTGCAACTGGGCACCGTGTGGCTGCCTTTGCCCCACATTTTCATGATTCCATTCCTATATTTCGACGCGGCTTGGCGTACGGGAATTGGCGGCGCTTTGCCATCCATGGTCGGCTACGTCCTGGGTACGATCGGCATCTTCCGTTTGGTTCGCGGGACGCTGAGTTCCTTCGATTCTGTGGACTCTTCTGCTCGGATGGTGGCGTGGCTCGCCGCGGCTATTTACGCGGCGAATCCGAACTTGATGTACATGCAATCCACTGCCATGACGGAGTCCTTGTACCTGGCATGGTTTGTTTGGGCGTTGGTGCACTTCAGCGAATTTGTTTACAAAACACATGCCGACGCCCAAAGTGGGGCCCGATCTCTAATCAAGTGCGGAGTTTGCCTGGCGGGCGCGAGTTTGACTCGTTATGACGGATGGTTCTTGACTGGAGTACTCTGCATCGCGATAGTTGCCGTTGTCGCGAAATATGGAAGGGACAACCCGCCCTTGCGGCGGGCTTTCGCGAAATTCGTGCTGATTGCCGCAGCCGCGCCCGTTCCTTGGCTGACTTACAACGCCATTGTCTACCGGAATCCTCTGGAGTTTGCGAACGGTCCGTATTCTGCGAAGGCGATTGAGCAAAGGGTCGCGAACCTGGCCGTGCCGTCGTACCCGGGATTGCATGACCCGCCGCTTGCTTTTGCGTACTTCTTCAAGGCTGCCCAACAGATGTTAGGAGAAGGGAATTGGGGCAGAGCGTGGGTGGTGCTGCTGTTAGGCGGAACACTCCTGATCTTGTGGCGTGAGCCAAGGCGCTGGCCGGTGCTTCTGCTCTGGATTCCACTTCCGTTTTACGTCTTGTCAATCGCTTACGGCAGTGTGCCGGTCTACCTGCCCGGGTGGTGGCCACACGCTTATTACAACGTGCGGTTCGGCCTCGAACTTCTTCCCGCATTCGCGGTCTTCGCCGCGGTTACCGTCCACTTTGTTTTGACTTTGGTGAGTGGTCCTCGGGCTAAGGCCGCTGCCGTCGCCGGATTTCTGCTGCTGGTCATCGGTAGTTACGCCTTCGTTTGGCGGGCCCAACCGATTTGCTTTCGTGAAGCCTGGGCCAACGGAAAAGCGCGAATCGCGCTCGAAACGGAAGTGGCTCGAACCCTACAATTGCTTCCCCATGACTCAACTCTGTTGATGTATCTCGGTGGGCATGTGGGTGCCTTGCAGGATGCGGGAATTCCGCTGCACCGGACGATCAATGAAGGAAACCATCGCCCCTGGATCAAGCCGACCGACCCCGAGGGCTTGTGGGAACGCGCGTTGGCAAACCCTAAGGTGTATGCGGATTATGTAGTGGCCTTTGACGATGACGCGGTCTCCCATGCAGTCAATCGGCACGACCTGACCTCAATGGTGGTGATTCGAGCCGGTGGACAGGCTCCGGCGACAATCTATTGGACTCACCGCGACGAACGGTAATCAGGCCGGTTAACGGTCACTCCGAGCTTACGGTTCAATCGGAGTTTGCAGGTAGTAGAATCTAGCCAAATCATCCCATGGAAACCATCCGCCATCTTTATGAGCTTTCTCAGACCGGGGTCGCGTCATTCGTTGGAAGTTCGCTCGCCCGGTTGCTCGTGGCTGCGGTCTTGGGAGGTTTGATCGGACTGGAGCGCGAGCTTAAACATCGCCCTGCCGGTTTGCGCACCACAATGTTTATCTGCATGGGAGCGGCGATGTATACGCTGCTCTCAGACGAATTAGCGGTCGAACACATTGGTGATCACACGCGGATTGCAGCACAAATCATCCCCGGAATCGGTTTCATCGGCGCAGGAACAATTCTTCACGCGCGTGGCGACCTGGTCACGGGCATTACCTCGGCAGCCACATTGTTCGTGGTGGCGTCGATCGGCATGGCCGTCGGAGGCGGCCTTTATTGGACAGCATCGTTTGCCACGGGACTAATCTTGGTTTGCCTCTTTGTGCTCGGCCGTGCGGAGGATCTATTCAGTCTGAAACTGGCACTGCATAGCTACGAGGTCACGGGCGCAAGTACAGACGACATTACCATCGAGGTCAATAGCGTGTTGGAGCGAATCCACGCCGTGATGTTGAACGTCCACGTTGCCCCTGCTAAGCAGCATATCCGGGTGCAGTTCGAAGTAGAAGGTACGCGTAAACAGCATCGGCAGGTTTTGGAAGGGCTGAAATCGTCGCCAGTTTTATCGACTGCGATACCATTAGGCGTGGTGCTTCCCGAGTGAGTCCTCGTTTCAGCATCCCCTTCGTCAAGGCCAACGCCTGCGGAAACGATTTCCTGATCATCGATGGCTCGTGTGCTCCCCCGAAACTAGCTGAATTTACCCGCCAAATCTGCGATCGCCACCAGGGCGCGGGAGCCGATGGCGTCGAGTGGCTTTTCCCGGCCACGGATGCCGACATCGAAGCCCGGTTGCTGAATGCGGATGGTTCGGAAGCGGAGATTTCCGGCAACGGTACGCGGTGCGTTGCCGCATTCCTTTGCTCCGAGCAGCCTCGCGAAAGAGTTGTGATTCGAACCGGCGCCGGCTTGAAGGTCTGTACGCTAGCATCCGTCAATGGCAACGAATATGTGTTTGAAACGGCCATGGGACAACCAGAAGTGGGAAATGAGTTCGCCGTTAGGCTGCCGTCGATTGAAGTCAGGGGAATTCCGGTATCGATGGGCAACCCACATTTCGCCATCTTTGTGGAGGATTTTCCGGCCCAATGGCAAGCCTTGGGAGCAGAGATCCAGCAGTCAAATAACTTCAAACTGGGGATTAACGTCGAGTTTATTCATGTCGTAGATAAGCAGAACATTAGTGTTCGGTTTTATGAGCGCGGCGTTGGGGAGACCCAGTCATCGGGGACGGGATCCTGCGCCTCAGCCGTTGCCTCGATCGCGACGAAACAAGTCGCTTCTCCAGTCCGAGTGAGTGCGGCGGGCGGTATCCAAACTGTGTGCTGGGAGGACCAGGTTTATCTGCGCGGCCCGGCGCGGTTGGTCTGCCGAGGAGAATATCTGCTTTAACATAAAATCTGATGCCGACTTCGGCCGACACTCCGCGAATCAAGCCACCTGCGCTGCGCCCCGGCGACACCGTGGCAATCGTCGCTCCCGCGAGCAACATCAAGCGGACGATTCTAGACGCTGGATGTGATGCGCTGCGAGGGCTGGGATATACGCCGCTTTATCTGGAGTCGATTCTGGAGCTCGATCTTTATTTCGCAGGGCCAACCCAGCGGCGGACGCACGAACTGGAGGAGATGTTTCTGCGCGACGATGTTCGGGCGATCATTTGCGCCCGCGGCGGGTACGGGGCGAATTATCTCCTGCCGACGATCGACGTTGCCAGGATCGCGGCCCACCCGAAAATATTCGTGGGATATAGCGACATTACGTCGCTGCTGACTTGGTTTTCGGACAAGGCGGGATTCGTGACCTTCCACGGGCCCATGGTGGCGAAGGATTTCGCGCTTACAGACGGAGTCGACATTGCCTCGTGGAGCGCAGCACTGACCGGGCTAGCGGAGTGGGGGCTGAGCGACGAATCCGCACTTGCTGTTAGGCCACTTGTCGAAGGCGTTGCGGAGGGTGTGCTCTATGGCGGATGCTTGTCCATGTTGGCAGCGTCGCTCGGGACGCCTTACGAAATTCGCACCCATGGCACGATTCTATTTATCGAAGATGTTGCCACCAAACCTTTCCAGATCGACCGCATGCTGATGCAATTGAAACTGGCCGGGAAGTTCGCCGGCGTTCGCGGGATTGTTTTCGGTGAGATGCTCGATTGCCATCAGAACAAGGAACAGGATTACACTTTGGAAGAAGTAATGTTGCGGGTCGTCGGAGATTTGGGCGTGCCGGTGGCTTACGGCCTGCGCTCGGGACACGTGTCGCGGCAGAATGTAACGCTGCCGTTCGGTGTACGGGTTTCACTGAAGGTGCAGAGCCAATCGGTCGACTTGCAGTTTCTGGAATCTGCAACGGTTGCGGACCGTTGAAATTGTGTGCGTAAACCCTGGCTAGTCGTAGTTTATGGCAAAAGCAAAACACATTCATTTGATTGGCATTTGTGGGACCGCGATGGCGTCCTTAGCTGGAATGTTGCAGGAGCGCGGCTTTCGCGTGACGGGCTCCGATGCCGCGGCATATCCGCCTATGTCGGATTTCTTGGCCTCCCTGGGAATTCCCGTGGCCCAGCCCTTCGCCGCCCAGAACTTGCAGCCCCACCCGGACTTGGTCGTCGTGGGAAACGCGATGTCTCGCGGCAACGTAGAACTCGAGTATCTATTGAACGAGCGGATCCCATTCTGCTCGTTGCCGCAACTTCTGCATGACGAATTTCTGGTGGGCAAGAAAGTTCTGGTAGTTGCCGGGACGCACGGCAAGACAACAACCACTTCGATGCTGGCTTGGATCTTTCATTCGGCGGGATTGCGGCCATCCTTCCTAATCGGAGGAATTGCGGAGAACTTTGGCAGCAGCTTCAGGCTGGGCAATGGCAGGCATTTCATCCTGGAAGGTGACGAGTACGATACCGCGTTCTTCGACAAAGGTCCGAAGTTTCTACACTACTTTCCTGACAGCGTGATTCTCACGTCAGTGGAATTCGACCATGCCGATATCTATAAAGATCTCGATGCGGTGGAGACCGCCTTCCAACGATTGGTAAACCTGGTGCCGGGACGAGGACGGATTATTGGGTTCGACTCGGGCAGCAGCATCGAACGATGTTTGGCAAAGTCGTTTTGCCCGGTGGAACGGTATGGCACGTGCCAGGCAGCCATGTGGCGCGTAACTAACCTGCGTCTTGATCCCGACCGCACGCGCTGGTCCGTGTTGCGGGACGGCAAGTACTGGGCTGATTTCGAGTTCGCTTTGGGCGGGGAATACAACGTTTGGAATGCGACTGCGGCGGCTGCCCTGGCTTCCGATTGCAATGTTCCGGTGGCGGAAATTTCGGCTGCACTAAAGTCTTTCAAGAGCGTGAAGCGACGCCTTGAAGTGCGTGCGTGCGTCAATGGCATCACCATCATTGACGACTTCGCGCATCATCCCACAGCGATTGCAGGTACTCTCACGGCGCTCCGTTCGCGCTATCCTGGCGCGCGCCTATGGGCGATCCTGGAGCCGCGCTCGAATACTCTGCGGCGCAAGGTTCTTCAGGATGAGTTGGCGAAGAGCCTGGCGCTGGCGGACGAGGTTGTTGTGACCAATGTTTTCAAGTCGGAAGCGATTCCCGAAGCGGAGCGCTTGGATATTACAGAACTCGCATCGCAGATTCAGCACTACGGCCGGCGAGCGCGGATTGTGCCTACGGCTGACGGAATCGTACAACTGGTAGCTCCGGAGATGCGTTCTGGCGATGTGGTGGCAATACTTTCCAATGGCGGCTTCGGCGCTATCTATGAAAAGCTGCCGGAGCGCCTGAAGCTAATCCATGCGAGCCGGTCCGAGGCGGTCGGTCGCGAGCTTATGGAGCGCTCGTGATTCGCACCGTCCTCATGCTGACGTTTTGGGCGGTAGCTCTGCCCGTCGCTGCCGTGGTCTGCTTTCCCTGGACTTTCATTAGCGGTGACATCGGGTTTCTTTATCGGTTCTGTATGTTCTGCGCCTCTGCGGGGGCCTACATGGCGGGCGTGCGCGTAGAGATGCACGGCCTGGAGAGGATCGATCCCACGCGAACGTACATTTACATGTCGAACCATGTTTCCAATATCGACCCGCCAATCATGCTGCCGCGAATTCCTCGTCGGACCTCGGTAATGGCCAAGAAGGAACTATTTAGTTATCCGTTATTGGGCAAGATTATGCGATTGGGATCGCTGGTACCAGTCGACCGTGGGAACCGCGATGCGGGTATCGCGGCGGTTCGAGCGGCCACCGAGGTAGTACAAAGCGGCGTTAATATGACGATCTACGTGGAAGGGAAGCGTTCCTTCGACGGTAGACTGTTGCCCTTCAAGAAAGGTCCTTTCTATTTGGCGGAGGCCTGCAACGTGGCAGTGGTCCCGGTGACCATTACAGGAACCCACCACGTGATGCCGAAAGGACGCTTCGCTATCAAGCCGGGTAAGGTTGATTTGATCTTCCACCATCCCATCGAACCCAGAGATTTCGGTGGCAGGGATTGCCTCATAGAAAACGTGCGGCGAGCAATCAATAGCGGATTGCCGGAAGAGTTGCGGCAAAGCAAAGGCGAACGCGAACCTGCGAGGATCCACGGCGGAACCGCCACGGCCTAGCATCTATCTGGACCTCGGCGGCCACAATCGGGTCTTATTCTTTCAAGTCCACATGTTGCACATCATCGGTCGCACGTCCCAAAAAGATTGCTCCCAGCCGGCGAAACTTTTCGACCGAATCGGTAGCAAAGAATTTCAGTCTGGGTGGCTGTCGTTTTTCCGCTTTCGAAGGGGCAGGCTTGGGTTCGCTTTGCAATCCATCGTGGACCGCCCGGGCAGTCGACTCGGCCGAGTCTACAATCTTCACGTGCGGCGGCGCGACCCGGCGGAGTACCGGACTTATCAAAGGGTAATGCGTACAGCCCAGCACAAGGACGTTAGCCTCCTCAAATCCGTCGGCGAATGCTTCCCCTAAGTAGATCCGCGCTACCTCCTCGGTCACGGGATGCTTCACCCAACCTTCCTCGACCAACGGCACCAGTAACGGACAGGCTTTCTCTCTCGCCATGACTCCGCGCGCCTGCAATGCTTTCAGGTAGGCGTGGCTGCTTACCGTGGCTTCGGTCCCGATCACTACAACTCTCTTGTTCTGGCTGACTGCGGCAGCCCGCTCGGCTCCCGGTTCGACCACCCCAATTACCGGTATGCGGGACGCTTCCTTGATGCGATCCAGTGAGAGGGCCGTCGCCGTATTGCAGGCGATCACAAGCTTCTCGGCGCCTTGCTCTTCGAGGAAATGTGCTGCTTCAATCGCATATTTTGAGACCGTCTCCGCGGACTTTGACCCGTAAGGGAGGCGAGCAGTATCTC
Organism: Terriglobales bacterium; assembly: GCA_963700175.1. Lineage (GTDB taxonomy): Bacteria > Acidobacteriota > Terriglobia > Terriglobales > Acidobacteriaceae > DASVWZ01. The sequence goes on along the minus strand of CAVOWN010000013.1, from coordinate 412,973 downwards.
CAAAGTACAAGTAGTCAGAATCGGGATTGAGTTCAAGTAAAGCTTTAAGAACTGTTAGCCCACCGAAGCCGGAGTCGAAGACGCCGATCGTGGTTCGATGCGTTGCCATTGGTTAGGCAAGTCCCAGGCGTTTGAGCTCTTGGGATCGCAGTTGCACGTTGGGAACTGAGGCGCTGCCGCTTTCAGACAATTCCTTCACGGCCGAGTCCACAACGTCCTTCCGGAGCCGGATTTTGACCTCTAGGAAATCCTTCAGGTTCTCCCCACCTTCGATCCGCCTTGACGGTACGGCACCGCCCGGCCCTGAGTATGGAAAGTAGATGACGGAGTATGTATTGGGCACAACACCTCTGGAATTCTCGACCGCGACGATGTCAATGGATCCATGGTAAACATAGGCGTCCTCAATGAAGTTGCCGGCAATCTGCTCATTAACAACCCTGAACGACTCTTGTGGGACAACCCTGCTTTCCCTTTCAAGTGTCTTCAGTACTCGGTCATTGGGACTCCGCAGGAAAATTCTTCGAAGTGGTGCGTCGTCAAATACCCCCTCTTTCCGCAGTACCTTATTGACTTCACTATAGGCGGCAAGAGGGCCTTTGCTGTCAACTAACGGTGTGGCGACTATGAACTGCCATTCTTGAAGTTGCGGTACAAACGCCCATAGGTAAACAGTCACGGGCAGATTCGCCCGGGTCAGAGCCGCTACGATCTGCCGGCCGATCTCGATGTCGCTATTCACCAACGTCGCCGTAGCCATTGCATCACTCCGTTTCTGCCGGCAACCGCTCGATACAAGTCTCTTGCGTTCAGTCCACCCACTGCATATCTGCTGTTAATGTTCCAATCCTTGATAACCACCGCCCACTTGTTATCAAGAGCAGCGTTCCTCCTTCGCTCCTCGCCGAGGGCCGTTTCGAGTCTTGCCGCCGTTATCAGTTTACCTAACTCGTGCGAGTAGATGTCTCTGACGATATTCAGGTTCGGCGGAACGTCATTGCGCTTAGTGTTCTTTGCTATGCAGGCTTTCAGGGCGCATTCCACCGCTAGGCCCGTCAGATAGTAGGCGCCTTCGAGATTCCCACTCTTGATGAGCGCGCGTGCGTCGCTCAACCTCATTCTGGCGAGTTGCTGAAATTGTCGGCGGTTATCTGCCATTGTCAATCACCGACGCGAGCGCACGGTAACGTTTGGCGTGAACTCAGAGGTCAACTTCCTGCCGCAACACGCCCCCGGGGGAATGGGCGCGCCGTGGGGGCAGGTGCGGGGGTGTCCGAGGAAAGCGCAGATCTTGTCGGTGGCCTCTGGCGACAGGATATGTTCGAATTTGCAGGCTTGCTGCTCGATTTCTGTTTCGCTGTCCATGGCGAGGCTATCGGTAAACAGCCGTTCCGCCAGTCGATGGCGTCGAATAATGTCGCCCGCGCGCTGTCGACCGCGTGGTGTGAGCTCCACAATCGCGCTGCCGTCGCCCACAGAGACTGACGCTGGCTTCAAAGCGTCGTGGCACGGATTGACGAACGATTTGTGATCGTGCGCCTCGGGCGGATGCGGGGAGCAAGTGACCAGGCCCAGGTCGCACATTTTTTCGACGGCGATGCTCACCGGCAGCGCTCCGTGAACTTCCATGCGGCCAATTTCCGCGATCTCGCCGTGCTCACCTAGCGCCCATAACTCCTCCAGCACCTCATCGAACTGCTCTTCGTCGGCCATGGCGAAGACTTCTTGCGCGGCAATCTTACCGTGGTGCAACTCGATGCGTCGGTCCGCCAGGCGGGCCACTACGGGATCATGAGTCACCATCACGATAGTCCGGCCCTGTTGGTGCAACTCCCGCAAAAGCCGCAGAACAATTTCCTCGTTTACAGCATCGAGATTGCCCGTCGGCTCGTCCGCAAGCACGATCTTAGGATCGTTGATAAGCGCCCGCGCGATGCAGACCCGCTGCTGCTCGCCTCCCGACAACTGAGACGGCAGATGATGTGCACGATCTTTCAGCCCGACGCGGTCGAGTGCCTCCAGAGCCTCTTGCTCATCCGTCATGCTATGAAAGTACTGTGCCAGCATGACGTTCTCAACCGAGGTGAGGTAGGGAATCAGGTGAAATTGCTGGAAGACAAAGCCGATTTTCTCGGCCCGAACGCGATTTAGTTCAGAGGCTGAAATATTGGCAACATCCTGTCCGTCCAGCCAAATCTCGCCGGAGCTGGGGCGATCGAGGCACCCGATCAGATTTACCAGGGTCGACTTCCCCGATCCGGACGGGCCCATGATTGAGATCCACTCTCCCGGATCGACTGTCAGGCAAAAGTCGTCAAGCGCGCGGATGAGCCCGCCATTCGCTTCAGCCCTTGCTGGGTAATAGCGCCCGACATGTTTCAGCTTAATCATCTCAGTCTCCCCTCAGAATCATAGCGGGTTCCACACGTCGCAGCAGACCTATAGGCAGCGCCGCCGAAATCAACGCTACTAGAATGCTGCCCACCAGCACGACTGGCAGCACGCTCAGGCGGGGCTCAACCGGAGAATGGAAGTTGGCACGTCCAATCCAGGCTGCCACGCCAATCCCCACCACGAATCCGACCAGCGCTCCCACCGCACCTAGGGCCGCTGCTTCAGCCGCGAAAAACCCGCCGATCAGCCGTTCGGAAGCACCGAGAGCCTTCATGATCGCAAAATCGCGACGGCGATCGAAGACCCAACCCATCAACGTCGAGAGCACGCACAAAGCGGAAGTTAGAATAATCAGCACTGCCGAGGCCAGCAAGGTAGCGCGAGTCTTCCCTAGGACCCGGGCTTCGCCTTCCATGATCTGCCGTATCGGACGCACTTCGGCCATAGGAAGCGCCTGCGTCAACTGCTGAACAACTCCACTGACTTCCTGCGGCGAGCCGGAAGCTGCAATCTCGATCGTCGAAGGTTGAATGCCCGTCCACTCTTCAAAGTCGCCCAATGGAATGTAGACACGGCTTTCCTCAGCCGCACCGGTTTGCAATCGTCCCACCGGATCAATATGAATAACACGGCCGTCGAAACTCAAATCGAAAGGCTTGCCTGCGGAACTGACGACCGCGGCGGCGCGCGTACCCAGCAGGCCTTCTCCGGGATTCACCGGCCACGCGGTTACAGACCACCAACGGTTGAGTTTCTTCACCTCGCCGAAATCGGTCCCGGAAACCACAACTGACTGGCCATCCGAAGTACGGGCGACGACATAGGCGAACGGAACCGCGAGTCCCCGTCCGGACAGTGTTGCGTTGACCCGCTGTAACGACTCAGGCGGCAACGCCTGGCCATCTCTTCCCAGCACAACGATGTTAGCGCCGTAATTGCGAAACTCTTTCCGCAATTTGGTTTGGACGTTGACGTAGAGATTTAACATGGCGGTGGCGACCGCCGCTGCCACGATCATGGCGAGTAAGGCGGAGGCCGCTCGTCCACGGCGCAACACCGCAGCTCGCAGCAGCATACGCAAGAACATGGATGTATGCGGAACGCCGGCGCGGTGGCTCGCCAATTCAGTCGTGGCAGGCGTCTTCACGCGGCACCTCGCAGCGCGTAGACCGGATCGAACTTCACAGCGCGCCGAATCGCCAGCGCGCTACCCGCGAACGTGACGATCACCGCAATTCCCAAAATGATGGGGAAAAGAATTGGTTCGATAGCGATCTGCGAGTTGAAAATTGACCAGCCGATTTCGCGCGCCAGCCAGGCGCCTCCGGCAAAGCCGACGACCCCTCCCATCAGGGCCAGCAAAGTTGCCTCCGCAAAAAACACTGCGGCCACCGCGAAGTTTCCCGCCCCCAGTGCTTTCATCAAGCCCACTTCGCTTCGCCGTTCGAAGATCGCAGTCGCCATCGCTGCCGATACCGCCAAGGAAGAGGCCAAGAGCGCGGCGAAAGTCACCAGCAGCATGAGTCCGTTGATGCGCGACAAGACCGTGCCCTCGTTCTGTGCCACTTGCCGAATCTGCTCAGCGTGCGAATGCGGAATGGCCTCCTGCAATTGAAAGGCAATTGACTGCACATAAGGGGAGCAATACCAGCGGTCGAACATCTCCGGATTCATGGTCTTCGGATCGCGTCTGGCCAAAGCATCTTCCGGTTTGGTCATCGCACTCACATAAAGGCGACGCACCGCTCCGGGCTTACCTAGAATCTGTTGAGCAAGATTAAGAGGGGCCACGATCTGACTATCTTCGGCTCCGCCGGTTGACAGGATGCCAACGACTCTTCTTGGCACCCCGGCAACTTCGACAGTGTCGCCCACGTTGTGGCCCAGTTTAGCCGCCAAATCCCCGCCTAAAAGAACGTCTTGCGATTCATCGTCCGGCCACGCGCCCTGCACTTTCCACCATGGATGAGTGATGCGGACCCCGGTCGTAAAATCTTCCGTGCCAAATCTGAGCTTTTTCGCAAAATATGTTCCGACCAAAGTGACGTCGCTCGGCGCGGCAGAGGGTCCTGCGGCGACGCTGACATTGACCGGCAACATGGGGGCGAAACCGACGATGTTGTGATGCCAGAAGGTCCCACGAATCTTGGGCAGGTCCGCTTCATTGAGGTAGGTTCCATCGCTCGGAGGCTTCAGGTCGACTCCGCCGATCTGAAGATCAAGAGTGTCTTCCTGAGGCGTGACCAGCAGATTCGCGCCGTAAGTACGGAGTTCGCGGCTGATCTTGTCCCCGATATCCGTCGCCACGGCAATCATTGCCGTAGCAACACCCACACCCAGCGTAATCGCGATGCCCGCCAGCAACTTCCTGCGTTTCTGCCTCCGGAAGGACTGATAGACCAGGCGAACAAACATGGCTATTTCTCAAATACCTTCTGGTGCGCTATGACGTCGGCTTCCTGAATGATCACAGCATCCGCAGTGGTCATCGCTTTCAGTGGAATTGGATTGCAACCGCCGGGCATACCAACCGACTGCGGATTGATGGGGGCAGCGCAATTCTTGCAAATCACGCTATTTCCCTTTTTGTAAAAGCCGACCGCTCCACAGATCTCACAAGCGTCCAATACGCTGGCGATATTGCCATCCGGTTTTTGATACAGCCAGAAGCGCACCGTGGTGCCCTGCTCATTGGCCTGATAGCGGTGAAGGTCCCCGTCGCGCACCTGGTTCAAAGGGATGGCAACTTGTCCGTTCTGGAAAACGACTTCGGTCGCGGGAGAAAGAGCACTCACGCTTTTGGCATAGATGAACTCCGCCGTCACCAGAAATATGAAAACGAAAGCGCTCGCATAGACGGAGGCCATCCAAAGCCGCTCGCGGCGTGCGCTCCACGTTGCCTTGCGACGCTCGGCGGGCGAAGCGGCTACCGCATCCGGCTCGCGCCGTTTGTATTCGAATAGCACCATCAGCGCCGCCAAGGCCAGAATCGTGACGAAGAAGAAGACATCGTTGCGAACGATGGGACCGACAATCGCCATTTCAGTTTTCGACGACGGGAGTACCCCGTTCTCAGAAAGCTCATGCAATCCGGAAATGACCAACTGCGCCGCAACGAAAAACAGAATTGCCGTGGTAATTTTGAAGAACTTCTGCAAGTTGACCCGGACGCTGCCCTTCACGAACATGACCCCGAATAAAATCGCCACCGCGATTCCCATCAACGTTCCCAGAAAGCTTCCGAGTTCACCAGAATTCAGCGACACCGCCGACAGGATCAGCACGGTCTCGGCCCCCTCGCGTAACACCATCAAAAAGACGAAAACAAAGAGGCCCAACCATGCGTCCTGGCCGGCCAGCAATCCAACCTTCCCCTCAATCTGGCCTTTCAATTTGCGTCCCGTCTTCATCATGAAAATGATCATGGTGATGACGAAGAAGGCCGCGACTAGCATGACCCAGCCTTCGAAAATGTCTTCGTTCAAGTGCGTGCGTGATAGAAGAACAGCCACCCCAATGCTTCCGAAGAAGGCGGCGACCAGCGCGGCATAAACTGTTTTCCGCAGCTCCGGACGATTGATCTTTGCCAGGTAAGCGAGCGTAATGCCGACGATAAGGGCCGCTTCTACCCCCTCCCTAAGCGTGACGATAAAGGCCTGCAACATGTTGAAAACCCATCCCTATGATTATGAAAATGAATTTCAATTTCAACTTTACAGGATAGCCGGACGCCGCGCCGGGCGTCAACGCGACGAGTCACGACCCGGTGTGATTTGCATCACACAGCATTTCCGGGCAGCGAATGGAGTTGTCCAGCTTTGAATGATGTCGAAAACCAAGCGGCTATAACTGCTTCAGAAACGCCTTAGCTTCCTTCAAATGGGGGAACAGGCGTTCCTCCGCCTGAAACTCAGCGGAGTGCACACAGCGGCGGCTACCGCGCAACTTTACCGGATGCTTTAGATGGAGCATCTCGTGATACACCAGATATTGCACGGCGAAGCGGGGAACCCGCGGATGGTCGAAGATCCGGCTTACGACGATCGCGTTGTGGGCCGGATCGTAGTGGCCCAGACTGTTGCGCGCCTGGTCGCGACTCCAAGTCATTTGCGGGCGCGCCAGTAATCCGTGGAAGTGTTGAGTATTCAACTCCTCGAAAATCTCTTCCAGATCGTATACGTGGCCCCGGGGACTCCCGATGCGTTTCCGCCCGCGCAACTGCCTGACCAGATGCGCCTTCTGCGTTATGTCGTGGGAAGAAATGTAACGTCGATAACGCGTCGCTTGCTCTTTTTCGACCGGCTTGCGATACATCTTGGCGAGAAGAATGTGAGCGATTGCCTTCAACACTGGATGGGGAGCACCCTCAAGCAGGTCCGAAAGCCTGGCGAACAGCTTGCCTTCTCGAAGGCGGATGGTGTTGTTAACGCTCGCGAAGGCGAAAAATTCGACCTGCAACTCGGGAATGGGCGCACGGGGACGCAATTCCCGGTAAGTTTCCTGAAAAATTCCCAGCAGGGCTTCACTCACGTTGGAGCTAGAGTAGCAATAAATTCTGGCAAGGCATAGAGCGGGCCGGAATCTGCGCACTGCCAACAAGTTGATGAATCCCCGGCACCCGGCGCAAGCAACTAGTGCCGGAGGGCCTCTAGGTGTACACTTCGGGGACTCAAGGACTACATAACAGCAAGACAACAAGAATAGTGATCCTTGGGCACTCTGGAGGAGAAAACAATGAACAAAATGTTGGGGAGAGTTTTTGTAGGGCTGTGCTTGCTGGCGACGTTCGCCGTCTGTTCCGCGCCCGTACAGGCTCAAACATCCGAGCTCAAAGAAAAACCGCCCATGTACTCCTACGTGGGTTTTTGGAGCATCCCCCGCGGGCAGTGGGCGGACATGGCAAAGGCCGACGCAGCAGACCAGAAGATTCTGGACAAGGATATCGCCAATAACGTGCTAGTGGGATACGGCCACGACATCAATCTGGTCCACCAGCCCGACGGCTCGACTCACGATGAGTGGTGGTCCGCCATGTCTATGGCCGGATTGCTCAACGTGCTAGACGAGTTCTATAAGTCCGGAAGCGCGACTACTCCCGTTCTGGCCAGCGCCACGAAGCATTGGGACGGTATTTTCGTCAGCCGCTATTACAACTGGCATTCCGGATCGTGGAAAGACCTGTACACTCACGGATCGTCCTATAAATTGAAGGCGGACGCACCGTCCGACGCCGTCGAAACACTCGCCAAGAACATGGTAGGGCCGCTGCTGGAAAAGATGTTGGCCGATGGCACCATTCACGAATACGAGATCGACACCGAAGCCATCCACACCGAATCGCCCGGCACGTTTTGGATTTTCTATTTGGCCGCGAATGCGGAGGGTCTGGACAAGGTCAATGCCGCGCTGCGGGAGACCTTGAAGGTGAACCCGCTGAGCGGGCCGGCATTTGGTTCCATGACCGACATGACTGAACACCGCGACTATCTAGCTCGTACCAGCGCTACCTACAAATAGCGCAGACGCCAGTTAGCGGTCCGCGAGCGGAACCGCACTTGAGGCCCCGCTCGCGGACCGAATTTTCATTCGATTACTTTTTCTTGTGTTTGGCTGCTTCTTCTTGTTCCGTCAGTAATTGGCGGTGTTCATTGACGCTGGTATCGACGCTATCCAAGGCAGTACTCAACAGGAATTCAAATGTGGTGGCCTCCGCAGGGCGGGCTTCGGCGGAAGACTTCAACGCCCGCAGCTTAGCTTGGAACTCGTTGTCACCCTCAATGACAACCTTGAGTGGTTTACGCAAGTCCGATTTGCGATCCAGGAAAGTGTCGATGTTGTCGTTCAGTTCGTCGTAAATATCCACAAAGTCCTGGAGGTTCTCGCGGATTTTCTGCGCTCGATCGGTCGCCTTAGGATCGGAATTCAATTGCTCGAGCGCGGTCAGCCGGGTGCGGGCGAATTTCACGAAGAGGTTGAGGCGGATCTCCGGGTCCTGGGCGGCGTCCCGCAGTTCGCCGATTTCCGTCTCCGTGAGCGGTTCTCGCCGGGCCTGTGTCCAGGCAACGGAAACAAGAGATAGTAACAGCAGGGCACCTGCCCAGACGCGAAGACGCAAACTCATCGTCCTTCCTTGGCGAACATATGCGAGAGCAAGTCGGTCCTTATCTTTTCCAGCTCGTCGGACGCACTCTGGAGTGGCGCCTGATCGTCGAAGTTGACCGTGCGTTTAATCTCGCGCACCTTCGTGGCCAGCTTGCGCACCCCGATCTCGGTATTTTTTACCCGCTTGCCGGATTGGATGGAGGCGTCGCGCGCCTGGCCAGCGTACCGGACAACGTCCTTTATCGTGGCATGGGCTTCTTCGACTTGGCCCGCCTTGAACTCATTATCTGCGGCCTTAAGTTGGCGCTCCGCAACCTCCAGGCAAATCTGTACGCGGTCTTCCAGACTGGCCGAACTCGCTTTTGCTTCCAGTTGTTGCAAGGTTTGATCGTTGGCGGCAAATGCCGGCGCAACCGAGAGCAACAAACATAAGATCGCGGACTTGGCTTGCCATCGCATACTATTTCTTGGGTTCGATCGCTATCAACCGATGCCGGGCCTGCCACTCCTGGTCTGGATACTTGCCATTCGCTGCGTCGAGAAATTTATGATAGTTCTCCGACGCCGGTTTGAAGGCCCGCAGGTGATCATAAGCCGTTGCGCGTAGAAAATAGCTTAACGCAGTATCCGATAGAAGTTGAGCGCGGGCATCAACCGCACGCAGCGCCAGTTGGTAGTCCTTGTTGCTATCTGCCGCTACGGCCAGATCCCAATAGGCGGCGCCGTCGTTCGGCCTGAGTTTGACTGTGGTCAGGAACTCTGGAAGCGCGTCGGCGTATTTGTCTTGCTTCAACAGGCTCATGCCCAGCGAATGATGCAGGTCTGCGTCATTCGGTTTTCCCGCCAGCAGCTCGCGATACTGCGCCGCCGCCAGGTCGTACTTTTTGAGCGCCATGTAAAGGTCGGCGAGATCGCGTTGAGCCGTCAAATCGCCGGGCGCAAGCTTCATTGCGGTTTGAAACTCTTGAACCGCCTCCTCGTCGTGGCCGGCGGTCACCATCACCCGACCCAGTTGGAGATGGGCTGCCGCATCGTCGGGATGCAACGCAATCAGCATGTGGAGGACTTCTTCGGCTTCGGCGAACTGCTGGCCTCGCATCGCAATATTCGCCAGCCCGGTCAGCGCGTCTGCCGAGTTGGGATCGATCGCTTGAGCTCGTTTATATTCCTGCCGAGCATCGGCAAAACGGTTTTGTTTTTCCAGAAGCTCGCCGGCTGAGAGATGGGGCTCGATATCTCCGGGCTGCAACGCAGCCTCGTTCTGGTAGGCGGTGATGGCTTCATCCGGCTTGCTACCCTCGAGGACGTGGGCCAGGGACAACCAAGCCCGCGCGCGTCCTTCGTCAACGTGGGCGGTTGGCGTCAGCGCCGTGGCGGCCCGCAGATACTCCTCTGCGCCCGGCTGTCCTGCTTTGGCCAGCATCAATCCCAAATTCAAGTTCGACTCGAACACGTCGGCTTTGGCCGTGACCGATTTCTTGTAGGCATCAATGGATTCCTGCGTCTTGCCCAGCGCATTGCAGACAAAGCCCAGATCGAACCAGGCTTCGTAATTCGCTGGGTCGCCCGCAACGACAGTTTGCAGCAAAGGTAGGGCAGCCGCGTAGTCTTTCTTGTCGATATCGCTTTCGGCTTGGGTCAATTCCGGTGCTACGGCTGGACTGTCGGGGACTTTGTAATGACGCACGGTCTTCCCGGTGGATTGAGCGCCGGAGCTCGAAGCCACGAAAACCGCAATCCACAAAACCAGAATTGGCCTAGTGACTCCCATTCCGCGAGGCCCTATCCGCCTCTAAAACCTCCGCCAGGAATTTCCCAGTATACGATTCCGGCAGCTTGGCAATGGCCTCGGGCGTGCCCGCTCCGACTACGTACCCACCTCGCTGACCACCCTCCGGCCCCAAGTCAATCACCCAATCCGCGGTCTTGATGACCTCAAGATTATGTTCGATCACCAGAATCGACCCGCCTGCCTCGATTAGACGCCGAAATGCGGAAAGCAGCTTGCTGATGTCGTCGAAATGCAGGCCAGTCGTAGGCTCGTCAAAAATATAGAGAACTTGACGCTTGCGACGCCGCTCCGACGCCGGCCGTCCAATTTCTCGCGCCGCCGGCTGCAAATGCGCCGCCAGCTTCATTCTTTGCGCCTCGCCTCCGGAAAGAGTTGTAGCCGACTGCCCCAATCGCAGATACCCCAACCCGACTTCCTCGAGCACTCGCAGCTTTTCGACAATCTTCGGAATCCCCGCAAAGAATTGCAAAGACTCCTTCACCGTTAGATTCAGCGCCTCGTGGATATTCCTGCCCTTGTAACGAATTTCGAGAATCTGCGGCTTATAGCGCGAGCCTTTGCATTCTTCGCAAACCAGCTCCACATCGGCCAGAAACTGCATCTCCACCGTCACCGTACCGTCTCCCTGGCAATTCTCGCAACGCCCGCCCGGAATGTTGAAGGAGAAATGGCCCGGCGACAACCCCCGCTTCTTGGACTCAGCCAAGGATGCGTAAAGTTCCCGGATCCCATCGAATGCCTTGATATAGGTGACTGGATTCGAGCGCGGCGTTCGGCCGATGGGAGATTGATCGACAAGCACCACCTCGTCAAGGAACTCTGCCCCTGCGACACTTTCCCAGGAAGGCGAGTCTGGCGTCGCTCCATCTGGATGCACTTTAGCCCCAGCCAGCGCCTTGTAAAGAACATCGTGCAGCAGCGTCGACTTTCCAGAGCCCGAAACGCCGGTGATCGCTACCATCATTCGGAGGGGCACGGAAACATCGACCCGCTTAAGATTATGGGCGCGCGCGCCCCGCACCTCGATCCACTGATTGCCGGGTTTCCTGCGGCCATTCGGCGATTGAATTCGCAGATCGCCCGATAGATAACGTCCGGTCAAAGACGCCGGTAGCTTCTTTATCTGCTCATATGTGCCGGAAGCAATCAGCCTTCCGCCGTTCTCGCCCGCTCCGGGTCCAAGGTCCAGAATTGTGTCCGACGCCCGCATCACGTCGGGGTCGTGTTCCACCACCAGGATGGTGTTTCCCAGGTCGCGCAAGCCATGCAGGATCTTGATGAGGCGATGTGTATCGCGTGGATGCAGGCCAATGGACGGCTCATCGAGCACATAAAGCGTGCCCACCAGGCGCGAGCCTAGCGAGGTCGCAAGCTGGATCCGCTGGGCCTCCCCGCCGGAGAGCGTAGACGATAACCGATCCAGAGTGAGGTATTCCAGGCCTACTTCATTGAGGAATCCGAGCCGCTCACGAATCTCTTGTAGAAGCCGGTCGGCAATCGCGGCCTCCTCCTCGGTCAGTTGCAGACCCTCAAAAAACTTGAGCGCTTGCTCAACCGTCATGGCGGAGACTTCGCAGGGGTTCTTCCCTCCGATCCTGACTTGGCGGGCCTCGACCCGCAGCCGTGCGCCATTGCACGCCGAGCAAACCGAATATCCGCGATAGCGGCTCAGGAACACGCGCACGTGGAGCTTGTATTTCTTGCGCTCCAGATAACTGAAGAAACCGCGCACTCCATAAAACTTTCCGTCGCCCTCAATCACCATCCGCTGCTGCTCGCTGCCCAGATCGATCCAGGGAATGTCGAGCGGGATGTCCGCCTGCCGGGCAAAGCGCTTCAATTCAGTGCAGATGGTGCGATACTTCGGCTTGGTCCAAGGTTCAATGGCGCCTTCGTTTAAAGACTTGTTTTTGTCGGGAATGACCAGGTCAAGATCGAAATCGATGGTATTGCCAAAGCCCTGGCAACGCGGACAGGCGCCATACGGGTTGTTGAAGGAGAACAGCCGGGGCTCAGGTTCCTCGTAACGGGTGCCGTCATACTTGCATTCGAACCTCTGTGAAAAGCGCAGACGCTGCCCTGCTGGGCCGTCTTGCGCGGGAGCTTCGAAAATCACTTCTCCCGCTTCTCGATAGCTGATTTCAATCGCATCCACTATGCGGGGTCTGCCCTCGACCGAAACCGCCAGCCGGTCCACCAGGATGAACACTGGCTCCGAGAAATTTACATCGAGCAGCGACTCCGGCGTGGAAAATTCATAAATCTGTCCATTCTGATAAAGCCGGTTGAATCCCCGTGTACGCAACTCGAGCAGGCGGCTCTTAAGCGCCTCCGACGGCTCAGTGATTTTTGTGGCATTTTTCTTCTTCTTTTGTGCTCCGTTCTTGGGGGCCACCGGACTCGCTTTCGCGGCACCGCTGAGTAGCGGGAACATCACGTTCAGGCGCGTGCCTTCGCCCAAAGCCAGCACCGCGCCCGTCACCTCGTCCACCTTATCTTTCTTGACCTCGCGTCCGCATTGCAGACAAAAGGTATGGCCGATGCGGGCGAAGAGCAGTCGAAAGTAGTCGTAGATTTCGGTGGCCGTTCCGACCGTCGATCGCGGGTTGCGGGTCGAATTTTTCTGCCGGATCGCCACCGCCGGTGCAATGCCATCAATTACATCCACATCGGGTTTCTCAATGCGCTCCAGAAACTGGCGCGCATAGGCTGAGAGCGATTCGACGTACCGCCGCTGGCCCTCGGCGTAGATGGTGTCAAAAGCGAGCGAAGACTTCCCCGATCCCGACACACCCGTGACCACCGTCAATGAGTTGTGCGGGACCTCAAAATCTATGTTTTTCAGGTTGTGAACGCGTGCACCGCGAACAACGATGGTTTCCGTCGACATCGATTTCCGGAATCTGCCTTCCCCAGCCTCGTCTGCACCGGTGCTCCCCTGGAGGCTTCAATGAGACCAGCGAATCTTCCTATTTTAACAGGGTAGAGACCGGCCAATCTGCTCTAACCGAACAGCGGGGGTCGAGAAACTCCTGGTCTGCCATCCTGCATCGAAAAGGACATATTCACTTCCAGCGCTGACTTTAAGCGCTGGAAACAGGTATCATCGGAATCTTTAGCAGGGCGGAATCCAGATCTCTTTAGGACTTGGGAACATGGCGTCAACTTTCACTCCCGCGATTGTTCGCGTCACCGGACACCTGGCGGCCGGCGTTTTATCTGCGCCGTCGGTGCTGTTCTGCGCCTTGCAATATGATCAATATTTCACCGACAAGAAGGGCAACATCTACAATATTTTATGGGTGTTGGTGTTCGGCTTCGCCACGCTGAACATTCTCGGCTTGATCGCACGGCGCTTTGAGCCCCGCCGGCGTTCGAACCTGAATCTCGGCGAAATTCTCGCCATCACGGTCGTCGTCGTCGCTGTGATTCTGCTCACATGGGAGATGCTGTACCTATTCCACGTCTTGCCTCTGAAACTTGCCGGGTAGGGCCGACGTTTTGCGGTATGATTCCGATATGGCAGGAAAGTCATCGCCGTTCGAAGTTACCTGTCCCTGCTGCCACGCGGTCATGAAAGTCGACCCCGAAACCCGGGCTGTGATCGCGCACACCGCCGCAGTCAAGCCAAAAACTTTTGCCGACATGGAAGAGGCCGCGCGCTCCATGCGGGAACAAGACTCGCGTCGCGACTCCGTCTTTCGTCAGTCTGTCGAGGCACAGAAAAACGCCTCCGAGGTGCTGGAAAAGAAGTTTCAGGAAGCCGTCAGGAAAGCCAAAGAGTCTCCCGATACTGGCAAGCCCATTCGCGATTTTGACCTGGACTGACCAAGCCGCTACGGCCGTTGGCCAGCCGAATCCGGCCCGCCAATTACTTCTGCGTCACAGCGTAAAATCAAATCGCATGCCCAAACGACCTCTCCTCCTAGGACACCGCGGAAACCGTATCTCTCCGCACTTTCCTGAGAATACCCTTCCGTCGTTTGACGCCGCGTTGCAACACGGCTGTGATGGTTTTGAGTTCGATCTACGATTGGAGCGATCCGGGAAGGCCGTCGTCTGCCATGATCCGACGGTCGCCGGCCTCAAGGTGGCTCAAACCTCCAACGACCAACTTCTCCTGCCGGAACTATTCGACATTCTTCGGCGATACGAAAAGTGCGCGTTCCTCGATATCGAGTTGAAGGTGCCCGGAATTGAGTCTCAATTGCTGCGAGCTCTAATCGCACATCCGCCCGAACGCGGATTTGTCGTCTCATCTTTTCTTCCCGCAGTACTCCAGCAACTCAGACTTCGAAACCAAGGCATTCCGCTCGGGCTCATTTGCGATCGATCCGATCAAGTACCCCCCGGACTAGAAATGGCGGTGCAATACCTAATCCCGCACCACTCGCTTGTGAAGAAGGACTTGGTCCGTGAAATCGCCTCCGTGGGAAAAAGCTCAATGGTTTGGACGGTCAACGACCGTGACTCAATGCTCCGCTTCGCAGATTGGGGTGTCGATGGCATCATTTCGGACGATCCGGAATTGATGGTGCAAACTTTCGGTCGTCGCATTCCGGACATTCCCCCGCAATTCGGATCGGGACCTTCCTAACTCGGCCAGCAGCCGAAACGAAACTCAGATCCTCAGTCAGGGCCTAACCAGTTCGTGTACCACCGTTGCGACTCCCGCGTCTCTCGTTTACAGTGAAATGCACTCTATGCCCACTACCGGCGAACGCTTTGAGCGGACGGTTTCCATCATGGCCCGCCTTCGAGGTCCGGGAGGCTGTCCTTGGGATCGCGAGCAGACCTTTGATTCCATCAAGCCGTACACCCTCGAAGAAACCTACGAAGTCCTTGAGGCGATCGACAATCGTGATTGGGATGAACTCACAGGCGAACTCGGCGACCTTTTACTGCAAGTGCTGTTTTACGCAGAAATGGCCCAGGAGCAGGCGACCTTCTCCATCGATGACGTTCTTGACCGTCTCTCCGATAAGCTGGTTCGCCGCCATCCCCATGTCTTCGGTGATGTGAAGGCCGAAACTTCTTCCGATGTTCTTCGCAATTGGGAAGCGCTCAAGGCGGCAGAGAAGAAGAGCGGGCAGGACGCGACTTCGGGCGATTTCACCGCGCAGAAGCCCGACGCGGAGTCCGTGCTGGCTGGAGTCTCTTCTGCCATGCCCGCCTTGCTCGAGGCTTATAAATTAAGTTCGCGCGCCGCCCAAGTCGGATTCGACTGGCCCAACATCCAGGGACTCTTCGACAAACTCAGAGAAGAAACCGAAGAACTCCAGGAGCAACTCACTTTATTTCCAGAACCCGGTCCGCAGCCGCAGCATCGCGGCGTCGCAGGCTCAGGGCGCGCGTCAATTCCTGATGATCTGCGGGCCCGATTGGAAGACGAAGTGGGAGACCTGTTCTTCGTTCTGGTGAATATTGCGCGCTATCTCTGGCTCGATCCCGAATCTGCGCTGCGCAAGACCAACCGCAAGTTTAAACGCCGCTTCCAATGGATGGAGCAGCAACTCAGAAACTCCAATCGCTCTCCCCAGCAAGCATCGATGGATGAGTTGGATCGCCTGTGGACACAGGCCAAACAAGCAGAGAGATCCGATCCGTGAGCCTTCAATCGGTGGCCATCCGCAAGTGCCATAGCCTCGAGGAAATGCACTCCTGCCTTTCTCTTCAGAAAGAAGTGTGGAATTTTACCGACATCGAACTGGTCCCTCTGCGTATGTTCGTGGTGGCTGAAAAGATTGGCGGCCAGGTAATAGGCGCCTTCGACGGGCCTGACATGGTTGCCTTCGCGCTCGCCATTCCCGGAGAGCGCGGCGGTCATTGCTACTTGCATTCCCACATGCTGGCGGTCCGGAAGGCCTATCGCAACGCCGGACTGGGGCAGCGCATCAAGTTCTTTCAACGGGATGACGCTTTGAATCGGGGATTCGAGTTGATCGAATGGACCTTTGATCCGTTAGAAATCAAGAACGCATATCTGAATATCGCAAAGCTCGGTGCCATTGCGCGCCGTTACAACATGAATCAATACGGAATCACTTCTTCTCCTTTGCAGGGCGGTCTGCCCAGCGACCGGCTGATCGCGGAATGGTGGCTGAAATCCAAGCGGGTCCAGAGCGTTGTAAATACAGGGAGAATTCCACCGCAACAGCCCGCCTTGGAGATCAATGTCCCATCGCAGATTTACCAATGGAAAACCTCGCCTGCCACGCGTGACCAGGCCCGCGCGGTGCAGCAGCGCAATAGTGAAACGTTTCAACGGGCCTTTGCCTCTGGCCTCTCGCTTCTCGGCTACCAGCGCGGCCCTGAAGGGGACGGTACCTTTCTTCTCGGTAAATGGGATGAAAATTTCTTTTACCCGGCTCCTTAAGCTGATATACCTATGTGCCTAGCGGAGACGGTCGAGCCCACTACGAAGCGCTGATTTCCGCCGACACCGGTTGATCAATGAAAATTGAAAGCATTACGCTGCGTGAAATACGCATGCCGCTCGTACATTTCTTCGAGACAAGCTTTGGCCGCGTCCACGACCGCCGTATTCTCCTGGTGACGGTGCGTTGCGACGGAATCGACGGATGGGGCGAGTGCGTATGCGACGGAGCTCCGTTCTACAGCTCCGAATGGTTTGACTCCTCTTGGATTACGATCCAGCGCTATCTTGGCCCCGCTGTTGTGGGACGGCAGGTCGCGACAGGCGCGGATTGTCCGGCCCTGATGGCGAAGGTCCGCGGACACCGCATGGCGAAAGCGGCGATTGAAAATGCGGTCTGGGACGCAGAGGCCAAACACCGTCAGCAGCCACTATGGAAGCTACTCGGCGGAACTCTGAAGGAGATTCCGTGCGGCGTATCGATCGGCATTCAAGACTCGGTCGAGCAGTTGCTCGACAAAATCGAGGTCGAACTGGCGGCCGGTTACCGTCGCATCAAAGTGAAAGTCAAGCCCGGTTGGGACGTCAACATTCTGGAGCGCATTCGCTCGCGCTGGCCGAACATCACGTTGAGTTGCGATGCCAACTCCGCTTACACGCTTGACCATGTTGAACATCTCCGGGAATTTGATCGTTTCAATCTGCTCATGATCGAACAGCCACTCTGGAACGACGATATCTATTACCATGCGCGGCTGCAAAAAGAGCTGCGCACCGCGATTTGCCTGGATGAATCGATCCACAACGCCCGCGACGCCACTCAAGCCGTCGAGACCGGCGCCTGCCGCATCGTCAACATCAAAGTCGGACGCGTCGGCGGATTCAGCGAGGCCAGGAAAGTTCACGATGTCTGTGCCTCGCACGAGGTGCCGGTTTGGTGTGGCGGAATGCTCGAATCGGGCGTCGGCCGCTCGCAGAACATAGCCCTTTCCACCTTGCACAATTTTCGACTTCCCGGCGATGTTTCCGCTTCTAAGCGTTATTGGAAGGAAGATATTATCGAACCCGAAGTCGAAGTTACGCCCCAGGGGACGATCGTCATTCGAGACGAACCCGGGACCGGCTATCGCGTGCGCGAGGATCGAATCGAGCAACTTACGAAGCGCAAGGAAATAATTCAGCCCGATTGATAGTGTTGTAGTTGCGAGGCGACCCGGCCATCATTGGCCGAGTGCGGGTAACTTATTTTCTGCGGCCTCGAATTCGTGCTTCTTCAACAATTCCGTTGCCTGAGCAAATGTGATGTTCGATGGGACCGTCCTGAAGTTGCTGCACACTTCGGTCGACTCGATCTTCAGGCTCTTCACCATCAGAATCTTTCCGCTGAATTCAAGCGTCATGCGGGTGACTTCCCACGCTCCTTGCCCGACCTCGGCCTGTTCCACCAG
Organism: Terriglobales bacterium; assembly: GCA_963700175.1. GTDB lineage: Bacteria > Acidobacteriota > Terriglobia > Terriglobales > Acidobacteriaceae > DASVWZ01. The sequence goes on along the minus strand of CAVOWN010000013.1, from coordinate 394,861 downwards.
AAAGTGCCCGCCCGGATTCAGGTGACCGAGAACTCCCCAGCCAAAACCCACTTCTTTGATCAATGTGCCGTCAATTCTTGCTATGCGATGTGCTTTGGCATCTATCAGAAGTACGCCTTGCAGCCCGGTGAGAACCTGTTCCGTGTGAGTGGGGGCCCTGTAATTAGGATTTGGACGGAACTTCAACCGCACCAGCGTGTCTCCGACCTTGCCGTATCCGCCTTGGCTGGGTTCTTCGCCGTCGGGTTCGTAAAGAAATGCCTCCGGCAACGCCTGCATGATCCGGTTTGTGCGTTCGTCGTCTTCTCGCTCGCTTTTCTGTTTTTTTACGATTTCCTCGGGATGGTCCAGCATCCCTTGCAGACGTGCTTCCTCCGACCGGCGATATTCAGGGGGAATGGGTTTCCCATTTTCCGCTATCAGGATGCTTGCGGCGGCCTGGGCTGTTTCCACGGTAAGCCGGGTCTTGGATCCGCGTTCGTCGTCCTTGCGGTCCAAATACATGAACTTGGCGTTCCCACGATTGCCAGCGACTTCGTTCTTTGCGGTTTCGCGCACCAGTTGCGACGGCGCAAGTGAAGATGCACCCTGGGCCAACGCTAACCTTCCACCCGCCATCGCGAGCACCGCAACTAGCATTCCCCTCATTGCTCGAGCACCGGCGAATATCATAGTCCACCCGCTGCCTTAGACGAAGACGTTTTCGCCCGCGTTGCCTGCTGACCTCACCCGATGCCTGTTGCGCCTCGGGCCAATATTCCATCCGATTTAGCCCCTTTAGCCGCCGAAAGAGACGCAAATGATTTAGAATCAATATCCCGACTGGCTTTTCCACGTTATGCCGGGCAGGAGATGGTGGCTATGGACGCGACCAAAACGGAAGGCTTTGCTCACATCGGCAAGTCCGTCATTATAAAGGGCGAACTCTCCGGCAGCGAGGATTTGTACGTGGATGGCGTGGTGGAAGGCACCATCGAATTGCAATCCAACAGCTTGGTCGTCGGACCCAACGGACAAGTGCGGGCCAAGGTCAACGCCAAAAACGTCACCGTCCAAGGACGGGTAGAGGGAAATATCCGGGCGGTTGAGCGGGTCGAATTGCGCAAATCCGCGGTCATTGTGGGCGATATTTCCACCCAGCGAGTCGCCATTGAAGAAGGTGCGTATTTCAAGGGTAAAATTGATATTCAGAGAGATGCGGACAAGGCGTCGTCCAAATCCGAATCGCGCGCTGAGGCGGCGGGAACATAGGCCGCGTGAAAGCGACTGGCACTGCACGATGTTTTTCAGTACCTGGGAGGGCGACTCCGGGCCAGCAGAACAGTTCCCTCAGTGTGATTACTCCCGAAGTAATCGAAATGACTTCTGAACTCGGTTAGTATGGCATCGGTCACAAATAGCGTCATGAAACTATTTCGAGGTTCGTCCAGCTCAGGTGAAGGAGCGCAGTCGGCCCACGCGGGACGCAAACTGACCCGCCGCTCCAGCGGACTGGGCGAAGTCTCGCGCGCCTTTGAATCCGACGAACCACTCTGCATTCTCGACCTCGGTTCCACCTCTGCTTCGAACATCCGCTATCTGACCGAACGCGGTCACCGCATCTATAGCGAAGATCTGCTGGAAGCCTCTACCGATCCTGCGCTGGCCACCAAGGATGAGCAGGGCAATGCGGTCCTCGACAGTACGCGGTTCCTTGCCGACAACCTGGTTTTTCCCAACGCGCATTTCGACCTGGTTCTTTGCTGGAATTTGGCCGACTATCTGGATGAGAGTCTGGTAAAGCCAGTGATGGCGCGTCTTTGGTCGACGCTTAAGCCCGGTGGAATGCTTCTGGCATTCTTTCATACCCACGAAGCCGGACCGGACGCACCCTGCTACCGTTACCACATTCTCGACAAAGATACGCTCGAGATGCAACATATCGAAGCCCGGCGGGATGTGCGCAAGGGGCCAACCGGAGTTGCCCACACCGCGATCGAGAAGAGTTTTCGCTTGCAGCGCGTGTTCAATAACCGGCATATCGAGAATCTTTTCCGCGACTTCGGATCGATCAAGTTCTTCCTCACGCGCGACAATATTCGCGAAGTGCTCGTCATCCGCTAATCGCTTCGACTCCTATCTTGTGGCGCTCACCATGAGTCGAGCCATCATCGGACTAGAATTGACCAGGGAAATAAGAGGTCTCCTCACGCCGCGTGGCAGTCGGAGCACTCGCCGAATCGCAGAAGATGCACGAAACACCGGCGCCAATCCTCGCCGGTATTCGGCTCGATAACGCTCGATTGCCGCATCCAATGAAGTTCTCCCAGCAAAAAATGCCCCCAAACACTTTGCAGCCATGGCGCCACTGCGCAAAGCCAGTGATATTCCATCGCCTACAAAAGGATCCACAAATCCCGCCGCATCTCCGGACATCAGCATTCGGTCGCGCACAGGTTCTGGCGTCTGAAAGATGAGCGGTGACGTGCTGACCGGCTTGAAAAGAAGCTCCCATTTCTGCGAACGTTGCTTCAGCGCGGGATGGCGATCGAATATCTCGGGAAGGGTCCTGGCGACATCCGCGCGAACCATGCCACAGGCATTAATTCGAGAACAATGTCGACCCTCTTCGGGTCCGCCGACGGGCTGGACACCGCAATATCCACCTTCAAAAAAATACAGGTCGGTCGAGGCCGGAGCGTCCGGTTCCAGAAAATGGGCTTTTAAGCCGATCCATCTCGTACTGGGCAGAGCGGCGTCCGCGACCGGTGCCATCAGCTTGGACCACCGGCCGGCCGCATTCACGACTGCGCGACACTCGAACTCGCCCGCATCCGTCATCACGCGAAATGGGCCCTGGCCCGCAATGCTCTCCACCGTCACTTCCTGCTGTCCATCAACTCCAAGATCCAGGGCCGATTTCCATAAAGCGAAATCGAGGTCAAAGCGGGCAATACTCGCCGCCGCAGGATTTACCAGGGTCGCAATAACTCCATCGTCAAGGAAGACGCGCGCGTCATGAATGCGCACCGCATTCCGTAACACCGCCTCGTGTGCAATTCCAAGCAAGCTGCGCAACAAATCGAGCGACTCAGCGGAAGTGAACTCTCCGCAGACCTTTTGCCGCGGAAACTTCCCGCGCTCCAGCAATAGCACTCGTGCCCCAAGTTGCGCAGCGGTGATCGCAGCCGATGTTCCCGCCGGGCCTCCGCCAATGACGATCAGGTCGTGCATTTCCGGCTTCTCAACTCCTCATTTCCACGCTACCACGCCCATACGATAGATCGCCCGCCGCTGCACATCCACGCTGCGCGCCCGCGTATTACCCAAAATTGCGCGCATCTCATCGACAGTGTAAGCCCGCTTCACCGACGCTGGCGCGTCATGACGCGTGATCCTGCTTCGGTACAGCGGCAGGCTTGCGCAAGCCAACGCAAGATGCAAAGGACTGCGCACCAGGTCGTTAATGAGCAACGCGTGCCTTGCCACTCGCAACCCCTCATTCACGAAGCTTACGATCTGTTCCGGGGACAAGTGATGCGCGAATAGACAGCAACTCGCCAGATCGAAACTCGCGTCACGAAAGGGAAGCACCAGCGCATCCGCTGAGACCCGGCCAATTCCATTCCCGTCTCCGTTGCTCAGATGCGAAGCCGCACGATCGAGCAACGTAACTTTCAATTCGACGCCCTTCCGCCCAACTCCTCGCGCCGCAGCCTGTGGCACAAATCCCGCTCCGGCCGCCACCTCCAACAGGGAGAGGCGATCGACGCCAAGTTTCCGGGCCACATCCATCACCATCAACATGGTGGTCCGCGCTCCGCCGAACCATGAGTTGATGTGCCGCAGGTCCCGTAGAGCAGCCGCAATCTCTACCGGAGTGCCCGCATCCACGTCCAGCAGTTCGGGAATCACCACTCTTTTCATGGATCGATCACGAAATACACGCCCGAGAACTAGACTTCGGCCAGTTCTTCTTCCAGCAACTGTTTGTTGTAAAGATCGGAATAGTATCCGTTCTTGGCCAACAGTTCATCGTGCGTGCCTAACTCCACGATGCGCCCACTGTATAGCACGGCAATCTGATCTGCGTTGCGTACAGTCGAGACCCGGTGGGAAATAAAAATGGTCGTGCGTCCCCGCATGATCTCCCGAAGGTGGTTAAGAATTTTATCTTCGGTATGCGTGTCGACGCTCGAAAGGGCGTCATCGAGCACCAGGATGCGCGGATCCCGGATTACGGCGCGCGCGATCGCCGTTCTCTGCTTCTGGCCGCCGGAGAGCGTCAATCCTCTTTCGCCAATCAACGTCCGGTACTTCTCGGGAAATCCGTCGATGTCCTCGGCGATGTTGGCTGCCTGCGCGGCCGCTTGCACGTCCTCATCTTTCGCATCCGGAACTCCAAAGGCAATATTTTCCCGAATGCTCTCGCTGAACAGAAACGTCTCCTGCGGAACGAACCCGATGTTGCGATGCAAGAACGGCAGCGGATATTCGCGGATCGGCCTGCCGTCGATCAGTACCGTGCCCGGCTCAGCGTCGTAAATTCGAGGAATGAGGTCAACCAGCGTCGTTTTTCCCGACCCCGTCGGCCCTACAATCGCCAGACTGCTGCCTGCCGGAATTCGTAGTTGGATATTGTGCAGGACCGGAACACCGTTGTAAGAAAAGTTAAGATTGCGAAATTCAATGTCCCCGATGATCTCGGCCGGCAGGTTGGGATTGTCCGCCAGCCCGCGATCATCCTCAATCTCAGGCTTCTCCGAGAGAATCTCATTGATGCGACTCATGGAAGCAGTTCCGCGCTGGAAGATGTTAATCACCCATCCCAAAGCAATCACCGGCCATGTGAGTTGCACCATGTATGTGTTGAAAGCCACAAACTCCCCGACCGAAATGCGGTGCTGTATGACCTCGCGCCCTCCCAGCCAGAGCACCAGGACAATGGCAAATCCGAGCATGGTCTCGAGCGTCGGCCAGAGCATTCCCATCAATCGGACCAACTTCAGGCTGCGCGCGATGTATTCCTTGTTGGAAGTCTCAAACGCCGCGATTTCCGCTTCCTCCTGTACATAGGCGCGGATTACCCTCGCGCCAGAGAAATTCTCCTGCGCCCGCGCCGAAATGTCCGAAAACATCGCCTGAATACGTTCGAAGCGCTCGTGAATCTGGCGGCCAAAATACTGGATGGTGATGCTCACCACCGGCAGCGGCAGAAAGGCATACAGGGTGAGCTTGGGGCTGATCGAAAGCATGAATGCCAACGCCCCGGCGGTGAACACCACGGTGTTGGCTGAGTACATAATGGCAGGACCCAGCAGCATCCGCACCGCGTTCAAGTCATTCGTCGCCCGCGCCATAACATCGCCGGTGCGAGTCCGTTGATAATACGAGTACGAAAGCCGCTCCAAATGGCGGAAGAGGTCGTTTCTCAAATCGAACTCGATTTCCCGCGATACTCCAATCACAATCCATCGTGTCAGAAATTGAAACACCCCCTTCACTGCCGCGACCGAGAGCAGCAGCAGGGCATAGGTCATTAATTTGTGGCGGGTCACGCCCAAGTGCAGGTCGTCAATCGCCCGGCGGATGATTTGTGGGAAAAGAATCCATACGCCGTTGTTGACGAAGACGCAGAGCGTCCCAATCCAATAGCTGCGGCGATACTTCTTGAGATAGGGAAATAGCGGACGGAGACCGTTGAGAAGCATGTGCCTTTATTGGATCGATTTTAACAGCACACGCTTCAGTTTCGCCGCTTAGCGCGAAAGCTCGACCCGCACGTTGGGGTTCGATCGAGGGCCGCTGGCGACCGATCGCAGCGCCCCCGCGCCAACCACTCCACTCGCATCGCGCCGGAAAGCGACGATGCATGCGCCCAGCAACACCATGAGCCAAGTCCCCAGAAAGAACCAGGTGCAGTCAATCACACAGGAATAAAGAAAATCAAGGTCCATGAAGGTTGCCTTTGCCAGAGGTCTATTGCCTTCGGGTTTTCATCCCACTCTTGCCGGTCATGCAATTGTAGTTTTCTACAATCTCTTGGATGGCATTTAGACGGCCTAGCGAAGTCAGGCTGGAATCCATTAATACGCTTTCGAGTTCAGCCATCCAGCGGTCCACCGCTCGTTCCACGCTGCGCGACACTTCGCCGGCGATAATGTCGACCACATCCGCACTCACCGCAGTGCTCGCCATGTGCTTCCCCCCTGATCGCTAAGAACCCTGTGGTGAGTAGAAGAAGAGGCCTTCTTCTACTCACCCTATCGTGAATCCGGAATCGTCTCTTATTCCGAACCAGTCTTTCCTTGCATGTGTTCCTGCATCCGCTGTTCGCGCTTCGCCAGAAGTTGGCTCAGTTGGGTCTTTTGGGCAGCTGTCAGGACCTGATAGGCCTGGGAAATAACGCGGGCATGCTCCAGTTCGATCTGCGAATTGACCTGCGCCGATTGTTGCGCGATGGTCTGCGCCTTGGCGTCGTCGAAGGCCCCACTCATGGCCAGTTGCATCATGGCCTTCCGGTTTTGCATCTCCTGCTGGAACAACGGCTCCATCGTGGCTTTGGATGCGGTTGTGATCTGTTTGATTTGTGCTTGTTGTGCGTCGGAAAGGTTGAGGATGTCGGCAAAAAATTCCAGCGAGTGTTCGCTGAACATCCCACCACCGTGCATTCCAGGCCGCGGGCCTTGAGCAATGGCTACGGAGCCAAGTAACGCGACCGCAAGCGCAGCTGACAAAATCTTCGAACCACCTATCTTCATGAACTTCTCCTTCGTTTCCTTTCGGAAACTCACTCTCTGTAGCATGTAAACACCTCTGCGGAACGATTGTGGTAAAAAGACGGTCAACCGGAGTAAAGTTTTGTAAAATGGGAACAACCCCAGCTTTGACAATTCTTTACCCCCGTGCAGATCGCTGTGCTGTAAAACTGTTATGAGAAACGTGGATCGAATCCTGGTTATTGACGACGACGTAGAACTCTCCAGCCTGGTGGCTGAGTATCTCGAACCGGAAGGCTTCCAGATCGAGGCCGTCTCCGACGGTATTCGCGGTTTGGATCGGGCTCTCAGCAACGAACACCTCCTGATTGTTCTCGACGTTATGCTCCCCGGATTGAATGGCTTCGACGTGCTGCGGCGCATTCGCGCTGTATCCCGCATACCAGTGCTTCTGCTCACTGCGCGTGGCGAGGACGTTGACCGTATCGTGGGCCTTGAAATCGGCGCCGACGATTACCTCCCCAAGCCCTTCAATCCGCGTGAACTGGTGGCCCGTATTCGTGCTGTCCTGCGCCGTACCCAGGCCGTGCGTAATCCGGATGACTCTATTCCCGACGTGGTTCAAGTTGGCGATATCGAACTCGATCCTGCGACGCGCACTGTACTCCAGAATGGTCAACCGGTGGAGTTGACCTCCGTTGAATTCAACTTGCTGCATGTGCTGCTGAGCGAGGCCGGACGCGTCGTTACCCGCGAACATCTGGTGGACGCCGTTCTAAGCCGGAAGTTTTCTCCCTTCGACCGCAGCATCGATATGCACGTCAGCAAGGTCCGCAAAAAGTTGGGCGACTCTGAGAACGGCACCGACCACATTAAGACGGTGCGCGGCGTTGGCTACATCTTTGCGCATCCTCGCGAGCACGCCGGAAGTAGAAGCGAATGAGAAGTCTTTTCGTCAGAATCTTCCTCTCCTACTGGATCGCGCAGGCGCTCTTCATGGTGCTGGCGATCGTGGCAACCTCGAGTCTCCGGCCCTCGGCTGAGATCGCGAATCTGGAGGCGCAGCAATCGAGAATTCTCAGCGAAGCAGTGCAGGCGTATCAGGCCGGCGGTGAGACCGGAGCTTGGAAGTATCTGCGCAACCTCCACGACAATCAGCATGTAAGGATCTACATCGCCGATGAGAGTGGCCGCGATTTATTGGGCCGCAAACCACCGGAATGGGTGGCACGAGCGCAGCGCGGAGAAATGCGGACCGCCGATAGCTTCTGGGGGCGATTACATCCCTTTCAGTTCTTGCGCAGCTCGGCAACTTTGGCCGACGGCCATCGCTACGTTCTGATCATGGAACTTCCCGAGCAGCACCCGCTGTTCGGCCCGCACGGCGTTCCCGGCCTCGGCATTTTCATGGCGGTTATTTCGTCCGGGCTGGTATGTTTTGTCATCGCACGCTATCTGACCTCTCCGATCCTGCAACTGCGCACCGCAACTCGCAAGCTTGCATCTGGCGACCTTACCGCCCGCGCCGACCTTCCACGTTCTACCCGTCGCGACGAAATGGCCGGTCTGCTGCGCGATTTTAATCAGATGGCGGAGCGCATCGAGACTCTGGTCAACGCGCAAAATCGTTTACTTACCGATATTTCACACGAATTACGTTCTCCGTTGGCACGCCTCACCGTCGCTCTCGAACTCGCCCGGCAACGCAGCGGCGACGACGCCAAGAGCGCGCTCGACCGCATCGATCGCGAAACCACCCGGCTCAACGAACTCATTCAGCGGCTGCTGACCATTGCGCGACTCGAAGGGAGCGATCAAACTGTCGAAAAGACGCCGGTCGCTCTTGAAGAATTAATTCGCGAGATTGCCAAAGATGCAGCTTTCGAAGCTCAATGCCGGCGGTGCAGGGTCGAAGTTTCCGTCTTGAATGACTGCGAAGTGGTGGGCAGCCCGTCATTGCTGCACAGTGCAATCGAAAATGTGGTCCGCAATGCCATTCGCTATACCCAAGAGGGAAGTGCGGTCGACATACGGCTCGAAGACGTTCAAGGGATGCAGACTTCTTACGCGGTGGTTCGCGTGACCGATTCTGGGCCGGGAGTTCCCGAGGACGCCCTGGAGAAACTCTTTCAGCCTTTTTATCGCCTCGACGACGCTCGCGGACGCCAGACCGGCGGCGTCGGCCTGGGCCTCGCCATCACCGATCGCGCCATACGTCTCCACGGAGGCACAGTACGCGCCTCCAATCGTCCCGGAGGCGGCCTCATGGTCGAAATGCGCATCCCCATGGACACCTCGCGCTCCGCCCAAACTCTTCTACCACCCACTGAGGCTGTTCTCTCCTCCGACAGCACAAATTAGACAACCTTCCTTCACATCGAAAGATCGCCGGGTGGCCCATTCATTCGCGCTCTTTGCGAATGAGTGGGGAATCTTACGGGGTGTCCCGGCCTTTCGCGTTCTGTGCGAAGGCCGGGGCATTCTACGCTGATTACCACGCCGCTTGCCCCTGTGGAAAGCCCGAATGCCGCTCGCACCGCCGTGGAAGAGCGGCCCTTCAGGACTGCGTCAACGCGATCCACGAGATGATCCCGCGCGTTAGCGCCCGCGTCACCACCCCTCCAACTTGGGGCACAAACAAAAATGCGCGGCCCGAAGGCCGCGCGAGTCGTTTGAGGGAAGGTAACAGCGTTTTAATTCTTACGGCAGGCACGCGGAGTTCGAGCACAATAGGATCGGATTCAGGCCGACCGGCAGAGGCACCGACCAGCTAATGCTGCGCGTCGTCCCGCTCAGATCCTCCCACGCCGTGTACTGCGGTAAAACGGTGTAGGTCGTGTTCCCGCAAACATAGGGATTGCTGGGAAAGTTCTTCGTGCAGTAATCGTTGGCCTTGGCGCCTGCGGAGTAGCTGTTGTCCCAGACCATGCTGTAGGCCGCGCCGTTATTGGTGAAATCGCAGTGCCACACTGTGTTGCTTCCCGTGAGGAGGCTGCATAAAGTGGTTGCGCCCTGAGGAATCTGGGCGTTGCTCAACCAGCCCACGGCCACGTTCCACATGTCGGCCTGCGGCGTGATCAGAAACGGCGGGTAGCCCTCCTTGGGCGGACTGCAGTACCCCCTCGCCGTCTCCCCGGGACAGTACAAAGCGCCAGTTTGCGACGGCTTAAAGTTCGTCGGGTCATTTACCGTCGTGGTGTCGTAGTCGTAGCCGTACCAGAACGCCTGCAAGCACGGCACACCACCATCATTTTGCAAGCTACAGGGCTTTCGAACTAAAGGGCAGCGTTTGCGACCAGATCGTCGCAAACCAGCGGGGAATAACGCCTCCTTGTGCGTACGGATCCTGCCACCATGCCCCACTTGACAGGGTGTCACCCCAACTGCCTTCGCCCACCCACAGTGGTTTGCTTAGCTCCGACTGGTTCAGGTTTCCTGGATAGCGGATGTCCCCTTTCTGTGTGATATTCAGGTCCTCGGGATTGCTGGTGGTTGCGTAGTAGTGGAAGTTCATGACGTTGACTGCCGCCGTCAGATTCGACCAGGTGTTGGCGCATGAATTGGCACCGTGCCAGGCGGGGCATCCAGTGGTCATCCCCGAGTCGCAGTATAGGTAGCATCGCAGCGGGGCTACGGAGCCCGGACCGGTAATGGAAGGTTGCACGATCTTGGCGGTAGGGTCAATCGGGCCGGGGTAGCCGTGGTGCGCCCGAAGGTCGGAGCATTGGTCGCCCACTCCCGCACCAAGCGCGTTATCGACATAGTTGTCGCCAACAATGACGCAGCGCGCATCCTCGGTCATGCGGATCAACTGCTCCACCGTCGGGCAGGGCGTCAGCGTGCACCCGTACTGATCCGTCGCGGTGAACCAGGAGACCTTCTGCGGGTTTTTGCCGCTGGGATCAATATCGGACGGGTCCGTGCTGTTGCGGTTGAATTCGTTCCAGATCTCCCAATACTTTACGTGGGCGCAGTTGGAGCCGCACCACGTCCCGCCGTAGTTGTTCACATAAGTGGCGACGGCAGCAACCCAGTTGATCCAGATCTGGTCGTCGCCAGTGCCATTCTGCGCGAGATGATTTTCGCCCTCAATTCCGTTCGGAGCGTAGCAGGCCCCGCCGTAGTGGTTGTGCTGCGTGTCGTCCGGGTCGTAGTAAACGCAGTTTTTGTCAGCCGCCTGGTCGTCTCCCGTAGCGTTTCTGACAGCCCACGCGGGCGTTCGAGAAAGCGTGAACATCACATTGCTGATGCCCGCAGAGTTCAAGGCCACTAGTTCCGTCTGAAGCGGCTGGAGGTTTTCGGCATTGCCAGTTTTGCCGAAACAGGTGTCCGTCAGCTTCACCGGTGTCTTAGCCTCGCAGGTTTCTATATCCGGCCACGAGACTTGATAAACGTCCCAGTTTCTGAACTCGCCGTAGAGAAACTGCCCGCCGTATCCGAGCGGGTAGCTGCTCTGTCCATTTAGTGTGGGATTGTTGACGTGGATGCCAAAGAACGTGCTAGGAATCGCGGGCGGTTGGGTTTGAGCAAGCGCTTGCGCACTGCTCAGAAGTACTGCGAGAAGGACGAGAGAGACACTCCCCCCCCCGAGTGAAGGCTTTCTTCATATTGTTCTCCTGTGGATTTGGGATCACGCCTCAGCGCCCGTTCCCCCTCGGAGCGATTTCGCCCACAGGCCTTCCGCGTGCGCAGCGATTCTACAGGAGAAATCACAAGTCGGAACGGCCAAGATATCCACAGTTTGGCGCGAGTGCTATGGAGCGATTTCAAAGACCATACCGCAACCGCCTTGCCCGCACGCGCCTCCGGTGAGGCCGCCGATGGATGCCGCCCCCAACAGGCGACCCGATGGGCCGAAAACAAGGCCACCTATGGGGTCACACCCGTCGTTCCGCTTACCGAAGGAATGCAGCACGATTTCGTCCCACTTCCCCTTGGCTCGCTGCGTCAGCCTAAAGGCGGCCCCGCAATTGTTGTACCTGCCGCCTGCGCCAGCGGTGCCGTACAAATTCCCCTGAGCATCGAGAATAAGCCCAGACGAAACGAACCCACCCCCCACCCCCTTGTCGCGGTTAAACGACCGCAGGATGGTTTCCTTCCACTTGCTGCCTCCGGCCGGCGTGAGCCTGAAGGCCGTGCCCCAGCCTTGCTGGTTTTTTGTTCCGCCGAACTGAGTGGTTCCGTATAAGTTGCCTGCGCTGTCGAAGACCACGCCGTATGTGGGCTCATCCCCGTCCTTGGTCGCGAAGCTGAAGGAGTGCAACACCTCCTCACTCCACTGCCCATTCTGCCCCGGGCTCAGCTTGAATACGGTTCCCGACGCGGCGTCGGTGCCCCATTGCGTTGTGCCGTACAAGCTGCCAGAAGAGTCGAAGGTCAACGGTGCCATAGGTGTCGCGCCGTCTGTTCCTTGAAATGCGTACAGCACGGACTCTGTCCAGTTCCCCTTGCCGTCGGGCTGATCTTGAATACCACCCCGCATCCACCCGTGCACGACATTAAAATTCCCACCTCCCGACGCGGTGCCATACAAGTTCCCCTGGGAATCGAAAATCATGCCGGCATATGGATCCAAGCCTCCTCCGTTCTGAAAGTTGTACAGCATCTTGAAGTCCACTTGCCCCCTGTCCCCCGGACCAATTCAAAGACCACGCCGCAGCCCAGATTGAGCAGCCGTTGCTACCGCCATACACCGTTGTGCCATACAAATTTCCCGCCTTGTCGGCGACCAAGGGCCCCTCGGGAAACCATCCGTCCGTGCCGGCGAACCTGTGCAGAACGGTCTCATGCCACTTGCCATCGGTGCCGCGAGCCAACCGGAAAATAACGCCGCAGCCATTGTAGTCACAGCTCTTCGTCGCCTTCCCGCCGGCACGGTTGTGCCGTACATCGCGCCGTCCGGCCCGAGAACCACGCTGTCGGCCGTCCCCCGTCCTTCCCGTGGAAGCGATACAGCACCTTCTCCGAAGCCGCCCAAGTTGTGGTGCAAAGTACGGCAGCCATCGCGAGGCCAATCAGCAGTGCGCGGACTGTTATGTGGATTCTGGAATGCAGGCTCACGTTCATAGGTTCCTCCAGGCTAGGTCTCGCAGGCGGGGAGTGCGGCGAGGCTTCAGGTTGTGATTATCCCGTGCCCCCCGCACCCGGTCAAGATGCAAATGCTTGCACTGCGGCCGGATAAATGGCCACATCGAGCCGGCAGGGTCTGCTCCGCTCCACCTTCACCCAGGTTAGCGCCCAAAGAACGGACGCGAACCTGGGTTACCGGGCAACGTTCCTCGCCAACGCTGGTTCCAACCACTTGAGAAGTTTGCTCTTCGCGGTGATTCCTGTTACACAAATGATTGCGCCTTTGGGCCCCGAAATCTGTCTTGCTACATCGGCCTCCGCGCAAAGTGACAAAGAAATACGGGAGAAAGAATAAGGATGAAGTTTCGTTTCCTGATAGTGCTGGCTCTGGTTTTAGAGGCCTTTTTCACGATCTCATGCAGCTCGAATAATTCCACTGCCGCAACTTCGGGTACCGGCCTGCTCTATCTCGCCACGCAAGGAAATTCCAGCCTCACCGGCTACGGAATAACGCTCGGCTCCGGCGGCCTCACCGGCATCAATGAAGTTTCTACCGGAACCAACCCGGTCGCGATCGCCATCACACCTGCCCTGGATGCACTTTTCCTGACCAACAGCTCATCAAATTTCGTCACCAGCTATTCCGTCGGCTCCGACGGCTCGCTGACCGTTGGCTCCAACACCAACACCGGTTCGACCCCGCTGGGACTGACTGTCGACCCGTCAGGAAAATTCCTCTTCGTCGCAAACCAGGCGTCCAGCAACATCTCGGTCTATACCATCAGCGGGACCGCTTTGACGCCGGTCCCGAATTCGCCATTTACAACGATCGCCCCTGGAACAACTGCCCCGACGGGCCCGGTTTCAGTCGCTGTCCCGCCAGTGGGAAACTATCTCTACGTGGCAAACCAATTCACCAACAGCGTTTCAGTTTTCACTTATGACAGCGCCTCTGGCGCATTGGCCCCGGCCCCAGGTTCGCCTTACGCCGTTGGCACGGCGCCTTCAGCCGTTGCGATCTCCCCGAACGGAGCTTTTCTACTGGTATCGAATTCCGGATCGAGCAATGTCGGCAGCTACGCCATTTGCGTTACCGTTTCTGCCACCTGCGCCTCGCCCGATGGAAGTATGAGCCAGGTTTCCGGCTCTCCATTTTCCGCCGGCCTGGGACCTGGCGCCATCGCCTTTGACCCAGGCTTCAATTTCGTTTACGTCGTCGATCAGCAATCGAACCAAGTGTCGCAATATTCGTTCGGTACCGGCTCTGGCATGCTGACCCCGCTTTCTCCAGCGGCAGTTTCCACCGGGACCACCCCGGTCTCCATTGCGATTCGTTCCGGCGCCACCAGTGCCGATATCGGAAACCCTACGTTGAATCTGACCGACTACGCCTACGTCGCCAACATTGGGGGCACTTCGCTTTCCATCTATACTTTGACGACCGGCTCTGGACTTCTCACCGTCCTCGGTGCGCCCTTCACCACCAATGGCCAACCCTCCGCCGTCGCCGCCAGATAGCGTAGGGCGGACACTCCTGTCCGCCAACTTCTGAGGCAGAACGAACCCATGTGGAGGCGGTTCGCGCAACTCGCCCCCGATTCCGTCGCGCTGCCAGAGTGATAGAAGCGGGCGCCCCCATTTTTTGCAGAAAATGGGCAGAATGTGCAAAATGTTCCACGTGGAACATATCGTCACGTCAATGCAATATGTACAGCGATGTCATGACGGAAATCCCAAAATGGAACTGGTTCGCCTAGGCTCGCGTGGCTATTCGGATGGGGGACTGGCGGGTGGCCCGGCCTGCCGCGTTCTTTGCGGAAGCTGGGGCACTTCAATTGCCTCACGACGAAATTCGCGTTGGGCGCGCAGAACCGAGTCCGAAAGAGGAAACCATTCCCGAGTGTTCACGTGTCACATCCGCAGCTTTGGGCGCCGTTCTATGATTCCGACAGTTCGTCGTGTCGGCCAAAAGCCCCAGCCTTCGCACAGAACGCGAAAGGCCGGGCCACCCGCCTTTGCCGTTGTACTCAGCTTCTGCTCCAGTAACACCTGACCGGCTTCATCGAGCATGCAATACCAACTGTTGCGGTCGCCCAAGTCTAGTCCGATGGTCAGTTTGTCGCTGCGGAAATTTTTCGTCACTGCTACCGCCCTAGTGCTAATCTTCTTCATTGCCGGTCTCCTTTATCTCTTGTGCTTTAAGCACGTCGATAACTTGGGAGCCTACAGCATCCCGTTGGAGACCGGCCTTCTCATCCCATCTGTTAACGACAGCGAAAGCCACAATCTACGGCACGGACGCGAGAGTCAAGGCCCCGTCGGGCATCACCAGGTCCCACTATTCGGTATTCGCTAGAAATGGTTCCAGCCCGGAGGAGTCTGTGCTACACTTCGTGGCTGACGAGGAGTTTCCCCCTCGCATCCCCCTGCGAGGCTCCTCAAATAAGGTGTTTTCCCATGTGTTCGAAGCAATGGTCCTTCGCTTTAATTCATGCCCTTCTCGCGGCTGCAATAACTCTGGTTCTGGTACCCGGCGTGTCCGCGAAGCCTAAATTCAAGGTATTGAAAAATGTTCCTGGGGCGCTATTCAGCGGGCTCACGCTCGACGCGGAGGGAAATCTTATACGGCGTGACCAATGGCGGAGGGCCTTACCAGGCGGGGACCGTTTTTGAGTTGGCGCGAAATTCGAATGGCGGCTGGAAACTTACCACGCTACATACCTTCGATGGGACGGACGGGTCAGAACCCAATGGCGGGATGATCTTCGACTCGAAGGGAAATCTATACGGCACAACTCCCGACGGAGGGGCGCACACCCACGGCACTGCCTTCGAGCTGGACGCCCGGGGCAAGTGGCTGGACTTTCACCGATTTTTACGATTTCTGCAAAAACTACCCCTACAACTGCGATGACGGGCAGAATCCTGCGGCTGGCTTCGTGTTAGACGGTGCGGGGAACCTCTATAACTCCGCCGGGGGCGGCACCTGCCACGGATATGGAGTGGCATTCGAATTTACGCCGGGATCTGGCGGTTGGAACGAAAATATCTTGTTCGATTGGGGTTGCCGGAATTACGACACGACTCGTTCGGACGCTCCGCTGATCTTCGACCGAAATGGCAACCTCTATGGGACAGGCGCTTTTGGCCGTTACCATTCGGGGACGGTCTTCGAGCTGACCCACACCTCCGGCGAATGGAAAGAGCACTTGTTATACCAGTTCTGCCCGGGAGGATTTCCCTGCATCGACGGAGCATCTCCCAGTGGTGTGATTTTTCACGGCGCGGGAGATCTTTACGGCACAACGCCGGGCGGCGGGGCGAATGGCTGCGGCGAAGCCCACTGCGGCACCGTCTATAAGCTCTTGCAGGCTCGGAACGGCAAATGGAAGGAGGCCGTTTTGTACAGCTTCGAGAGCGGGCAGACGGGCAATATCCCGAGCGGGCCCGTGATTTTCGACAGAAAAGGCAACATGTACGGGACGGCAGCCCGGGGTGGGTCACCGAATTGCAACGGCGGCTGCGGCGTGATTTACCAGCTCGCACCGCAATCGAACGGGAAATGGAAGTACACGGTTCTACACGGTTTCACGGGCACAGATGGAGGTTTCCCGATGGGTGGCGTCGCCCTTGACAAGTCAGGCAACCTTTATGGCACCGCCTACAACGTCGTCTTTGAGATCACTCCCTAGGTCAGTCGAAGGAGGAAACAGGCGCTGGCTAGAGCCAGCACCTGTAGTTGTCGAGGTTTCATTCCGTATCCGGGTCAGTCACTCCTCCGCCGTAGTTGATAAAACACGCCGCGTCGCATTGATTCGATCCGCAAGCGCTCTGGCTGCAATGTGAGTTGCTCGACCGCGTGATCGGCAAGAACGCTCGCTGGCAGCTCTGGCAGAACTGGAAAAAATCCGAGAGATCCGAGGGCAGGGGTTGATAGATGCCGGCGAAGTAATCCGCATAGTGATAGAACGGGTCAATGTCGCCCGTAATTCCATAAGTGTTCTCGATGAACTTCAGGATGCTTCCGAAGTCGTAGTAGATCGGGCTCTGCTTGGTTCCCTAAATATAACCCGGCTGTCCACCGGTTTCCTTCACGTACGCCGAGACAACGAGTGGTGGCACGCGAAAGCCGTATACATATGCCTGACCGTTACCACTGCCATTGAGGTAACCCGGATGTCCTTGGCCTATGGCGTTGATCGGATTTAGGTGGTCATACCATCCGCCCCAGTCGTCCCAAACAATCAGAATCACGGTGTTTGACCAGTTGGGTTGCCCGCCTGTGCAAGTGCTGTTGCCGACGCCGTTCACGATGTCCGCAACCCAGTCCGGCCCAAGCCCAATGTTGTTCAGCGCGTGGTCCGACCACTTTCCATCCGGGACCACAAAGTACACTCCACCTGAGCTGGACAAATTACAGTTTGTCAGGTCATACATGAACGGAGCTAAGGTTGCCTTACCGTTACGCTGCGCTCCCTCAAGGTTCGGCTTCACGTTGCTGTTCCACTCGGAGCCGGTACAATGGCCGCCGCTGGGGCTGCAGATAGTGGTGATGGTATTCGGGGCAGTCCAGATTGACGCTTCTTTATCGCTGTAGTAACGCCAGGCGACTCCTGCGTTATCCAGTAGCGTCGCCAATGTAGGATGGGAAAAGCACGGATACTGCGAAGTCGATTCGGCTCCGGATGGATCCACCAGGGCGACGAGTGTACCGGAAGTCGCGACGCATCCGGCGTCGTCGGCGCTGGGTGTGTTCTCCGCAGCGAAGTATTGGTATAGCGGGGTATTTACGCTGGGCTCCGAAGTGCCTGTAAAGAGGAACTGGTGTGCTGGATAGCTGGGCCCTGGTTGGTTTGAAACATGTAATTGGCGAAGCCGTATTTCTCGGCAATGTCCCAGTATGGTTGGATCACTGGATCGGAGACGTACGCGTACTGCGTACAATCCTGCTCGCCCTTCGAGTTCGTATTGCATTGAAACCCATTGTTCTTGAACGAACAATGTGGCCCGTATTGTATCGAGACGGTGCAGGCCCCATCCATAGCCCCGCCATCGTAACTGTTCTTCCATGAAGGAATGTGGGAGTGGTCAGGGTCAACGCAATCTGCCAGGGTGCGGCCCCCAAGTGGTTGCGATGTGCTGCCACACAACCCACCCGTGGCGGGAGCTTGGATATCTGCACCTGCGGTGATCAAGGTTGAGTCCTGAAATAGGTTGTCGGGTGTGCGGTTCTCCTGAATAACCACGATTACGTTCTTGACATATTGGTTTTGGGCGGACGCGATTGCCGCCAGGAAACTAAACAGCAGCGACAGCTTGAAAAGGCGTTTCATGTCGGGACCTCCTAGTCTCGATCCCCTTGCGGGGGGGTGATCACAGGTGAAGGTTTTGTCGATTGTGGAGAGCGAACAACAGGGGCCCAATAACGCGCGGAGTTTAGCACGATTCCGATCAGAACGCCGAAAAAAGTGGATTCGTTACGAAATCCGGACAAGAACGGAGAAGGGCTTTGTCAGCGATGAACAATCTGCAAGAAGATTCGCCCAAACTTCACTTGTCGCCTCCCTTATTTCTGGAAGTGCTACTAGTACAGACGAGTCGCTAATTCCTCCTACTAGGCCACAGTTCCCGCGTGCTGGCGAACCTCGACCTCCACGTCAGCCAGATCTTCGGATTCACGCCCGTGGGTGGTCGCCACCAGCATATAGATGGAGGGTACGACGAACAGCGTGAATGCGGTTCCAATAATCATTCCGCTGACCAGCATGATGCCGATGCTATTGCGGGCCCCGGCTCCGGGACCCTTGGCAAACACCAGTGGAAAGTGACCCATGACCGTGGCCGCAGTGGTCATCAGAATCGGCCGCAACCTGGTTCCGGCCGCACCAATCACCGCCTCCAATTTGTCTTTCCCGGTTTGCTGGAGATGGTTCGCAAACTCCACAATAAGGATGCCGTTCTTTGAAATAAGCCCGACCAGAGTGATAAGGCCGACTTGGCTGTATATGTTGAGCGTGGTGAAACCTAAAAAGGAGAACATCAAGGCGCCCGAAATTGCCAGCGGCACCGATCCCGCCAAAATGATGAAAGGGTCGCGGAAGCTCTCGAACTGGGCGGCCAGGACAAGGTAGATCAGAATCGCGGACAACAGGAACGTGCTCAGGAACTTGCTGCCTTCTACGCGAAGCTGGCGTGACTCGCCGGAGTAGTCCACGGTGAATCCCTGGGGCAGGATGGTTTTGGACTCGTCCTCCAGGAATTTCAGCGCTTTATCGAGCGGTACATTGGGCGGAATCACTCCCTGGATGGTCACCGCGTTGAGTTGCTGGAATTTCTTCAGCTCTCGCGGTTCGGTCGTGGTCTTCAACGTCGCGAAGGTCGATAGCGGGACGAGTTTGTCGTCAGATCCC
Source organism: Terriglobales bacterium (assembly GCA_963700175.1). Taxonomy (GTDB): domain Bacteria; phylum Acidobacteriota; class Terriglobia; order Terriglobales; family Acidobacteriaceae; genus DASVWZ01. The sequence continues at coordinate 375,684 of CAVOWN010000013.1, read as the reverse complement.
TTGACATAGATCTGTTCAATCTGCTCGGGAGTCAAACGGTCGGCGCGCTTGATCTGCGGGATCACTTTATAACTGCGCCCTTGGATACTGAAGCGATTCACATAGTCCCCGCCCAGCATGGTGGATAGGTCATCGCCGGCCTGGGTCAAGTCCACTCCTTGAGAGCGAAGCTTATCGCGGTCGAAGACGACTTCGGTCTGGGGCTGGTCGAACTTCAAGTCGGAGTCGGCAAAAATGAACAACCCGCTGGCAAATGCCTTCGCGACCAGTTCTTTGGCGAACACGTCGAGTTGCTTAGGCTCCGCCGCCGAGACAATTACGAATTCAACAGGGAAGTTTCCGCCGCCAGGCAGCGGAGGCGGAGTTAACGGGATCACCCGAATGCCGGGGATTTTTGAGAGCGGTCCGACCGATTCCACCAGTAATTGTTGAGCAGTCTTTTTCCGCTGGCTCCACGGTTTCGTAACCATGCCGCCAAAGCCCCCGCTGGGGGACGTGATCTGAAAAATGCTCTCGCTCTCCGGGAACGAATGATAGACGTCGTAAACCTCGGAGGTGAACAGGTTGGTCTGATCAATGGTGGAGTTCGCCGCGCTCTGGATGACGCCGAAAACCACGCCTTGATCCTCCGCCGGAGCCAATTCGTGTTGCGAGAACATGTAGAACGGCACAATCAATGAGACCACAATCGCCCAAAGAACGAACACAATCGGACGGTACTGAAGCGTTCCCGCCAGCAGCCGCGTATAAAGACCGCGGAGTTTCTCGAAATGGCGATTGATCATTCCAGCAAAGCCGCGTTCGGCGTCCCCGGCTCGCAACAGCTTTGATCCCATCATGGGAGAAAGCGTGAGCGCCACAACGCCGGAGACGATGACTGCGCCGGCCAGCGTAAATGCAAACTCGCGGAACAACGCTCCCGTCAGTCCACCTTGAATGCCAACCGGCGCATATACCGCGGCCAGCGTAATGGTCATCGCGATGATGGGGCCAACCAACTCGCGGGCCGCATCGATGGCCGCCTGAAACGGGCTGGCGCCCAGTTGAATGTGGCGTTCAACGTTTTCGACCATAACGATAGCGTCGTCCACCACCAATCCGACCGAGAGCACGATGGCCAATAGCGTCAGAAGATTGATGGTGAAACCGGCCAGTTGCATCAAAAAGACTGCGCCCACCAGTGAAATTGGGATCGCGACCACAGGGATGAGAACTGATCGAAACGAGCCCAGGAAGAGGAAGATCACGATGATAACGATGATCAGCGTCTCCGTCAGCGTGCTGAGCACTTCGTTGATCGCGTCCTGGATGTAGGCGGTCGAATCGTAGGGAATGCCGGCCTTCATTCCGGGGGGAAGCTGGGCCTGGATTTCCGGTATGGCTGCGCGGACCTTTTTGATCACCTCAAGCGAGTTGGCCGTGGGCAAGACCCATATGCCCATGAAGGTCGCGGTTTCTCCATTGAAACGGACATCCTGTTCGTAATTCTGCGCGCCCAGCACTACATCCGCGATTTCGCCGAGCCTGACGACGACGCCTTTATCTTCCTTGACTACGAGTTGGCGGAATTCGTCGGCAGTGCGCAGGTCGGTGTTGGCGATCAGGTTTACCGACACCATGGATCCCTTGGTCTGGCCGAGCGCGGAAAGGTGATTGTTCTTCGAGAGTGCGTCGCGCACGGCGGAAGCGGAGATACCAAGTGCGGCCATTTTGTCCGGCTTCAGCCAGATTCGCATGGCGAAAGTGCGGTCGCCCAGGATGTCGGCGCGCTGCACCCCGCTGATGGCGCTTAATTTGGGCTGAACCACGCGGGTCAGATAGTCGGTAATCTGGTTCTGATCGAGACTGGCGGATGAAAAGCCGAGGTACATGGCGGCGAACTCGTTGTCCGCCGTTTGCAGGTCGATGACCGGGGCCTGAGATTCCGGAGGCAGATCATTGCGCACCTGCGCCAGCTTTGCCTGGATCTGCGTGAGCGCTGCATTGGTATCGTAGTTGAGCTTCAGGTGCACCGTGATGGTGCTGAGGCCCTGGGCGCTCGACGATTCCATGTAGTCGATGCCATCGGCGCTGGCGATCACCCGCTCCAACGGGGTCGTAATAAAACCTCGGACCAGGTCGGCGTTGGCGCCGACATAGACCGTGGTCACCTGGATGACCGCGATGTCGCTGCGCGGATACTGCCGAACACTCAGCGAGCGGATGGACTGAAGGCCGGCAATCACGATGACTAAACTCACCACGATCGACAGCACCGGCCGCTTTATAAATAGATCCGTAAACTTCATTTAGCTGTCCTCGGGCTTTGGGGCCGGACTATTTCCTGGCTGGACCTTATTGTTGACCTGGACGGCGGCGCCATTGCGCAGCTTGAACACGCCGGAGGTCACCACTTCGTCTCCGGGATTCAATCCTGAAACGATGGCCACCTGATCTCCACGCGAGCCGTCGACTTTGACAAATTGCTGGCGCACTCCGCGATACGTCTGGCCCTTGGGGTCCTTGAGGTCGGTAATGACGAAGACTGAATCGCCGTACGGGGCGTAGTTGATGGCGGAGGCTGGCAGCGCGACAACGGAGCGGCTTGCGCCCACCGTCAGTTGCACCTGCACAAACATTCCGGGGCGCAACCGAGCATCCGGATTCGACAGCGTAGCTTGCACCTGGATATTTCGCGTGGAGGGGTCCACCTCCGAGTCGACGGCCGTGACCGTGCCGGCAAACACCTTTCCCGCAACGTCTTCGGTGGTGACCTGGAGTTTCCGGCCGACCTGCACCTGAGCGGCCACTTGTTGCGGTATGCCGATATTCACGTAGATGGGATTAAGGGACTGGTTCGATACGATCGGACTACCCGCCGACAAGTATTGCCCGAGGTTGACCTTGCGAATGCCGAGAATTCCGGAGAACGGGGCGCGAATTGTTTTGCGCGCGATGATGGCACGGACCTCCGCCACATTCGCTTGCGTCGCCTTTTGCTGGGACACCGCCTGATCGAAATCCATGCGGGAGACGACACCCTCATTCACCAGTTGCTGGCTGCGGTCGAAATTGACTTTTGCGAGGTCGCGCTGGGCCTCAAGCGAAGCCAGTTGTGCCCGCTCTTGCCGGGTGTCAAGTTCGACCAGAATGTCCCCTTCGCGGACGGCCTTCCCCGAGTCAAAATTGATTTGGGTCACGGTCCCGGGAAGGTCAGCACTCACCATGACTCCGTGCACTGCTTCGGTCGTTCCGATGGCGGTCATGACTGCCGGCCACTGCTCCTGGTGCACCACAAGGCTGGTTACAGCCTCTGGAGGTGGCTGAAAAGCGGAGGCTTGTACGGCCGATTGAATTTGCCGAAATTTAAAAAAGCCCAGGCTTGCCAGGACTACGGCTGTCACCACCAGCACCAGGATTAATCTCTTCGCCATCAGGTCTCCTCAAAAATAAACCTACAACTACATGCAAATTCAATAGTTTGCAAACGCCCTATTGAGCTTGATTCCGGTCTGGATTCCGACAAAACTCTTCGGGGCCCACAAGCCTTTGGGGATAAGATTTCACAAATAGGCAAATGGATTCACAGCCTTACGTGAAGCGCCATTTCACCATTTCTTCGTCACGAGGTCCAACCGCTGATTCCCCCACCTATATGTCGAATAAGACGTAGAAAAATCGACCCCGTCACTGCATTTCTCTTAAATTATTGCTCACTCCGCCTTGCGATTCTTCGGAGCACAGCAGCGACGTTCAATCCATCACATAGCCGTTCTCTTGCCGGACACGGCTTCGACGTTCGATCTTGCGCCCGATGTTTATCAAGTCGACGGATGCGCGGAACAAGCTTCAAGGTATGAACATACAAAAAAGATAAGTTCTTGTTGCAAAGCGGTGAACTCCTGCTCGGGAGCGCTGGATTCCAGCAATTTCCGGGTGACTCCGGTTATGGCGCTCTGCACCATTGAAGCGACGAGTTCTGGGTCTTTGGTGAGCGGCTCACGTGCGCTGGCCAGCATTTCGACAATCGCCTGGTTGATTCGTACGCCGATCTGCTGCACGATCTTGGCCCCATCCACGTCGGAGCTTACGGAATAAAGCGCGGCACTGGTTTTAACGTCGCGCATCTTGGCCCGGAGGAATGACGTGACGAGAGTTGTTCCCATCTGTTCCAGACTGTTGCCTCTTTGTTCCCGGCACTCCCGCTCAACCGTCTGGGTAACTCCCTCGAGATGAAGTTTCAAAGCAGCCTGCAAAAGTGCTTTCTTGTTTGGGAAGTATTGATACAAGGTCCCGACGGACACTCCGGCCCGGGCCGCCACTCTGGTAGTTGTCAGCCGTTCCTTTCCGACCCGCAGCAAAACCTGAATGGTCGCATGCAGAATGGCTTCCACACTTGCCGTGGAACGCGCTTGCACGGGCGATTTACGGGGATCCAAGAGCCCATGGGAAGCGGGAGGCAAATGCGAACTCCTAAACTGAAGCTTTCTTCATCTAAACACGGGACACACGAGATAAGCAACCAGCAGCTGAGGGGAACTAAAATATGCGTGTATTCGTTACCGGCGCTTCCGGTTTCGTCGGATCGGCCATTGTTAAGGAGTTAATCGGCGCGGGCCATCAGGTGCTCGGCCTGGCTCGCTCGGATGTGTCCGCCAAGTCGCTTGCCGCCGCTGGCGCTCAGGTGCATCGAGGCGATCTTGAAGACCTTGAAAGTCTGCGCAGTGGAGCAAGAATGTCGGATGGAGTGATTCACACCGCCTTCAACCACGACTTCTCGAAATTCGTGGCCATCTGTGAGACCGATCGACGCGTCATTGAGGCCCTCGGTTCCGCACTCGCTGGCTCTGACCGCCCGTTGATTGTCACCTCTGGGACCGGGATGGCGAGAAGTGCAACCGGAGCTCCCGTGACCGAAGAGGAAGTACCCGCATCCGGTCCCAACGCGATTCCGCGGGTAGCTTCGGAGGAAGCGGCCACTTCAGTCGCGGCGAGGGGTGTGCGAGTGTCAGTGGTACGCCTTCCTCAGGTCCACGATCCAATCAAGCAAGGCCTCGTCACCTACATGATTGCTGTAGCCCGCGAAAAGGGTATCTCGGCGTATGTCGGCGATGGGCTCAACCGCTGGCCCGCGGTGCACCGGCTCGATGCCGCTCGCCTCTACCGGCTCGCCTTGGAGAAAAGGGGCGCAGGATCCCGGTATCACGCTGTCGCGGAACAGGGAGTACCGTGCCGGGAGATCGCTCAGGTCATCGGTCGCGGCCTGAATGTTCCGGTCGTGTCCCAATCCCCCGAACAAGCTGCTGACCATTTTGGCTGGCTCGCCATGTTCGTTGGTCTGGACCTTCCGGCGTCAAGCGCGCAAACGCAGGAACGGCTGGGATGGCACCCGACCGGGCCTGGGCTGATTGCCGATCTTGAACACGCGCGCGATTTTGAAAAGTGAAAAGTCCGATTGGATGCTACGTTTTCTATTGAGACCACACCGGATTTCAGCAAACGAAAAGAAAGGAATTTAAGAGGACTAATGAAATGACGACACAAACGGATTTTAGCGCCAGGTTGGGCGGCACCTTCACGCTTCCCAATACATCGATCACCGTAAGCCGCATGGGCTATGGCGCCATGAAGCTGGCCGGTCCACAGGTGTGGGGCCCGCCGCGTGACGTTGACGGCGCCATCGCCATTTTGCGAGAGGCGGTTGCCAGCGGGGTAAACCATATCGATACCAGCGACTTCTACGGCCCTCATGTGACCAATCAACTCATCAAGCGGGCGCTCCATCCTTATCCCGATGGCCTGGCGATCGTCACCAAGGTCGGCGCACGCCGCGGAGCCGACAAGTCCTGGATTCACGCTCTTTCACGCCAGGAAATCATCGATGCCGTTCATGACAATCTGCGAAATCTTGGGGTCGACAGGCTTGATGTCGTCAATTTGCGAGTTGGAGGAATAGAGGCGCCATCGGAAGGATCCATCGAAGCGCCGCTGAGCGTGCTTGCCGAGCTTAAGAGTCAAGGACTCATTCGTCATCTCGGCCTCAGCAATATCAGTCCTAAGCAGTTGGCTGAAGGCCAGAAAATCACCCAGATCGTTTGCGTTCAGAACCTGTACAACGTGGCGCAGCGAAACGATGACGGCTTCATTGACCAACTGGCGAAGCAAGGCATCGCCTATGTGCCGTTTTTCCCGCTAGGAGGGTTTACTCCCTTGCAGTCTTCGGCGCTTGACGCCGCAGCGGCAACTCTCGAGGCCACACCCATGCGGGTGGCGCTTGCCTGGCTTCTGCAACGCTCGTCCAACATCCTGTTGATTCCCGGTACTTCATCGATCGAACATCTTCGCGAGAATCTCCAGGCTGCAACACTAAGACTTCCTCCGGAAGTGGTCGCCAACCTCGATAAACTTGGAGGTCGTGCAACTTAGCGTGAGGAGACCGGTCCAGACATAGCCGGATCAATCGCTCGACTTCGGCTTGGCCGTCGCGGCCAATCGCAAGCCGCGGTGGGCAAAGTCGAGACTGCCCGTGTGATGCATCATCCGAGCCTGGCTACGCGCGCGATCAGAAACAATCCTGCTGTAACCACGACGACGCCAATCCCATGCGCCATGCGCTTGGCGTCGGGTGCGACACGCTCGATTGTGACGGCTGCCGTGACCATCGCCATGGCGCGCAGATCCATCACACCAGCCATCAGCAGAACCGCTGTCAAGCCGGCGCAGCAATAGATGCAATCGAGGCCCAGGCGCAGGCCATGCCGCCACGCCGAGCGGGAGTCCGCTGGCATCGTCTGGTCGTGCCCCAGAGCATCCCGCCAGCTGGCAAGGTGATGTGCCTTCCAAGCGGTGAACTGGAGCGCGCCGGCGATCACCGCCACCACACCAACCAAGATCGGAACAGCGCGCGCCAGGGCCGTGTGATGCATCTCGACGATCGCGAGGGCGGCGCCCAGCGGATAGACGGCTACTCCGAGCAAGGACCAAACCAAGAAGTAAGCAATGCCCACGACCGCGGTCAGCCATCCGAGGTGCGCCTCGCCCGATCCGCCAATGGCCAGGCGATAGCGCTGCAACATCGGGACCAGGGATGGCAACATCATCGCCACCATCATCACCATCCACATGCCCAGGAACGACGCGGCGGCGCCCGGCCAGGTTTGTCCGGGCATCCGCACCCACGTCATTGACATCGTCCAACCGCCCGGCATCGGCATTTCGCCCATCGCCGACATGGACGCGCACCAAACGGTCGTCAGCGCTGCGCCGGCGACGAAGACGAGCGCTGAGGTGCCAAAGAAGGCTTGTCGTGAAGCTCGCTCATAAACCATGGGTGTGACCTCCTGTCCGGAACTGCATGACTACAATCTCGCCTTTTGTTTATTTCGATTTCTCTTCTTCGGCGCGCCTTCGTGCGGCGGCTCCTTCGGGGTCAGTGGTGATGTCTACCCACTTCGGGTGAGGCGCGGCGGCCTCAGCCGCGTAGTTGTCGTGCCAGTTCCACCACTTGTAGGGCGCGCTCTGCGGATAACCCTCTGGCGAGTCTTCCCAGGTCTCCTGACGTCCGAGCGGCGTGAGGTCGAGGTAGCTCCACGTTGTCCCCATAGCCTCGTCACCACGGTTGTTGATGAAGTAAGTGCGGAACACACGATCGCCGTCGCGGAAGAACAGGTTGTGGCCGTGCCATTGATCGACGCCGAAGTCCACGTCGAAGCTGTCGGTCATGGTGTACCACGGTATCTGCTCCCAGCCCATCCGCGCTTTCAGGCGCGCGATATCTGTTTGCGGCGCGCGTGACGCATAAGCGAGAGTGGTGTCGCGAGCGTTCAGGTGCGCCAGGTTCGAGACCTGATCGGCGCCCAGGGAGCAGCCGCGGCAGGCGTGTTCCGGCCAGCCGAATACGCCGGGCTCGAAGAAGGCGCGATAGACAATCAACTGAGGCCGGCCCTCGAATAAATCGAGCAGGCTAACCTTACCTTTCGGCCCTTCGAACTCGTACTTGTTCTCGACCGCCGTCCACGGCATCCTTCGACGCTCCGCGGCGAGCGCATCACGGGAGCGGGTCAAGGCCTTCTCCTTCACCAGGAGCTGCTGCCGCGCCGCCTCCCACTCCTGTTGCGATACGATCGCTGGTGTCTTTATCGCGATATTGCTTTTGCTCGTTGTCATATCGGTTCTCCTCTACTTATTTTGTTTCTTGCTCGGTCCGGAATGTTGTCTGCCGGCCGTGAGATAAAATTAGCGCTCATGAGCCGAAGGGTGGGAGTGACAAGTGTGGCGGGATTCCAATGGACTCGCTGATCACTGCCGCGGCGCGGGCGCTCGCAGCCGGTGATCCCCTCGGCGCATTGAAGCGAGTCGCGCTGCGCGACGATGCGCCTGCTCTGGCGCTTCGAGGCATCGCGATGGCGCAGCTCGGCGATCTGGTGCGAGCCAAGGCGCTTCTGCGACGCGCTGCTCGGGCCTTTGGTGCAAAAGAGGTCGTGGCCCGTGCCCGATGCACCGTTGCCGAGGCCGAGATCGCACTCGTCTCGCGTGACCTGGGCTGGTCTGCGAAGGCCCTTGACGCCGCGCGGATGACGCTTGAAGCGCACGGTGACCGGCTGAATGCCGCGCATGCCAGGTATCTTAAGGTCCGGCGCCTTCTCCTGATCGGACGCATTGATGAGGCCGAACGTTCGCTCGCCGACCTCGACCCTGAACCCTTCCCGCCCGCATCAAGGACCGCCCACGAGCTGGTCGTCGCGGGAATTGCAATGCGGCGGCTCCGGACCAAGGCGGCACGGGCTGCGCTCATTCGGGCAGCGAGCGCAGCCCGCCAGGCAGGTATCCCTGCACTGATGGCAGAGGTGGAAAGTGCATCCCTCGCCTTAAACACGCCGGTGGCTCGTCTGATTGCGAGTGGCGAAGAGAGACTCCTCCGGCTCGAAGAGGTCGAAGCGTTGCTGGCGTCGAAAGCGCTCGTCGTGGACGCGTGCCGTCATGTGGTGTGTCACGCGGGCACGGTGGTTTCGCTCGCCAGACGCCCGGTGTTATTCGCGCTCGCCCGTACACTGGGCGAAGCATGGCCCGGTGACGTGCCGAGGGATGTGCTGCTGGCGCGAGCATTTGGAGCCAAACTCGCCGACGAGTCGCATCGCGCGCGTTTGCGAGTAGAAGTCGCGCGGCTTCGCAGAATACTTCGGACGTTGGCTGGCATTAGCGCGACCAAGCGAGGATTTGCGCTGGCACCGCGCCGCGCACGCGAAGTCGTTGTGCTGGCGCCGCCCGTCGAAGATCAGAACGCCGCAGTGCTGGCTTTTCTCGCCGACGGTGAGGCGTGGTCGAGCTCCGCTCTCGCCCTGGCGCTGGGCGCCAGCCAGCGCACCATGCAGCGGGCACTCGAGTCGCTTGCGGCAACCGATAAGGTGCAGTCATTTGGTCGCGGACGAGCGCAGCGTTGGATGACCCCGCCCCTGCCGGGATTCACGACAACTTTGTTACTCCCTGCTCTACTGCCGAGTGATTAGGATGGAAGTATGAATCGATCAGCCGCTGAAATCCTCCGCGAGTACGGGTCCTTCCCGGGCGTCGACCACGTGCATGGGGTTACCTTCGACGGTCAGCAAGTCTGGTTCGCCTCCGGAAACAAACTGAACGCCTTCGATCCAGAGAGCGGGAAGGCCGTGACCTCCCTCGATATCGCCGGGCATGCAGGAACGGCCTTTGACGGCCATCACTTCTTTCAACTTGCCGAGGATCGCATCCAGAAGATCGATCCCAAAACCGGCCAGGTGCTGGCCACGATTCCATCACCCGGTGGCGGCCGCGACTCCGGCCTCGCGTGGGCCGAAGGGACGCTTTGGGTGGGGCAGTATCGGGACCGGAAGATTCATCAAATCGATCCTGACACTGGAGCGATTCTTCGCACCATCGAATCCAATCGCTTCGTCACCGGGGTCACATGGGTCGACGGGGAGCTGTGGCATGGCACCTGGGAAGGTAATGAGAGCGATGTGAGGCGAATCGATCCTCAAACCGGAGAGGTTCTTGAGGCGCTCGTGATGCCAGCTGGGGTGGGCGTCTCGGGACTGGAGTCCGACGGCGGCGATCAGTTCTTCTGCGGAGGAGGAAAGAGCGGCAAGGTGAGGGCCGTCCGCCGGCCCAGGCGAGCCTCTGCGAATGGTAGTGGGTCTGAGACTCCCATGACTCCGAAGAAAAAATAATCGAGGCGGAAATCGCGGGCGAGGCGTGATACGTCGACGAGCAAATCTGTTCCGGCGCTCCGAATGACGCTTCCCGCATCCCAGGCAGCGTAAGATAGAAGCCAGTGATGCGCCGGGTCTATTTCGACAATAACGCGACCACGCCCTTGCTCCCCGAAGTATTCGAGGCGATGCAGCCTTATTTCGTGGAGCACTTCGGCAACGCCTCCTCTATTCACCATCATGGACAGGAGACGCGCGCGGCGGTCGAACGGGCCCGTGAGTCGGTGGTTGAATTACTGGGCTGCCGGCCGTCGGAAATCGTTTTCACCAGCGGCGGCACCGAAGCCGACAATCTCGCTCTTTTTGGACTCGCCCGTCCTGGCGATCACCTGATCAGTTCCACCATTGAGCACCACGCGGTTTTGAATTCCTGCAAACAACTCCAATCGGCCGGTTGCGAGGTCACCTACGTTCCTGTCGATGGCCGCGGATTGGTCGATCCCGACGATGTCCGCCGCGCTCTTCGACCGAACACCAAGCTGATCAGCATCATGATGGCGAACAACGAGACGGGAGTTCTTCAGCCAGTCGAGGAGATTGGCAGAATTGCCGCCGAGGCCGACGTTTATTTTCATACTGACGCGGTGCAAGCTGCCGGCAAGGTCCCCGTCGATGTGAAACAGATCGGCTGCGATCTGCTTTCGATCTCTGGCCACAAAATTCACGCTCCGCAAGGGGTCGGCGCGCTCTACGTTCGCAAGGGCACGCTGCTGCACCCGCTGTTCTATGGTGGCAGTCATGAACGCTCCCGCCGCGCCGGCACGGAGAACGTCGCCGGCATTGCAGGTTTAGGCAAAGCAGCGGAAATCGCGAAACGGGCCTTGGAGTCCGGCGACTTGCTCCGCATGGCGGAGATGCGCGATCGCATCGAGCAAACCTTTCTGGTTGAAATGGAGAGTATCGGAGTGAACGGCGCAGGCGCTCCGCGCGTGCCGAATACGACGAATATTTATTTCGATTACATCGAAGGCGAAGCGCTGGTGATCGCACTCGACCTGAAGGGCCTGGCAGTTTCAACCGGGGCTGCTTGTTCGTCTGGCGCGATTGAACCGTCCCACGTGCTCACCGCCATGGGCCTGCGTCCGGACCGTGCCCGCGCCAGCATACGCTTCAGCTTGGGTAAACAGAATACTCCCGATGACGTCCAGTTTGCGCTCGACCTCGTTCCCGCCACCGTAGCTCGTTTGCGAGAGTTGTCGCCGGTTTACGGCAGAAAACAAGCGCTCAGCACTTAGCGCTGCGACGACGCTCCCCACTTGATCGCTGACCGCCGAATGCTATCCTATTGAAGTAAAGCCCCGATGCCGCAAACTCAGACCATTGCCGTCGCCATGTCCGGTGGAGTCGATTCTTCGACTGTTGCGGCCATGCTGCGCGCCGAAGGCCATCAGGTCATCGGGCTGACTATGCAACTCTGGAACCAGCGCCGGCTCGCCGGACATCCCGGCATGCCCGAGGCGGTGCAAGGCCGATGCTGTTCGCTGGACGATGTGTATGACGCCCGCCGCGTTGCCGAGACCCTCGGCATTCCGTATTACGTCGTCAATCACGAAGAGCGCTTCGAGCAGGAAGTGGTGCGGCCGTTCGTCGAGGAGTATCTTTCGGGACGAACTCCCATTCCGTGCAGTCTTTGCAACAATCATTTGAAGTTCGATCAGTTGTTGATCGTCGCTCAGCAGATCGGTGCCGACGCCCTGGCCACCGGTCACTATGCTCGCGTCGCATTCGACGAGGATCGAAATCGCTGGTTGCTCAAGCGCCCGGCGGACGCAGCCAAGGACCAGACATATTTTCTGTTTGGGTTGACCCAGGCGCAACTCAGCCATACGCTTTTTCCGTTGGGCGAAATGACTAAGCCGGAGGTCCGAGAGCTTGCCCGGCATCATGAGCTCGCGCTCGCCGAGAAGCCCGACTCGCAGGAAATTTGTTTTGTTCCCGGCGGCGACTACAAGAAGTTTCTCGATGCCTATCTGGCGGAGAAGGGCGAGGCTTTGCCTGACACCGCGGGCGAATTGGTGACCAGCAGTGGGGAAGTGATCGGTGAGCACACCGGCATTCACAACTTTACCGTCGGACAGCGCAAGGGGCTGGGCGTAGCCACCGGTTCGCCGCTATACGTCATTCAGATCAAGGGAGACGCGCGCCAGGTCGTGGTCGGAGGTCAGGAAGATCTTTACACGAAGACCCTGCGTGCGCGGCGCATCAATCTCATCTCCGTCGAAGAACTTCGCGAGCCGATGCGGGTCACCGTGAAGATTCGTCATCGTCACGAAGGTGCCCCGGCTACGATTCAAAGTGTCGGTCCTGATGAAATTCTGGCGACATTCGATGAGCCACAGCGTGCCATCACCCCCGGGCAAGCAGCCGTCTTTTACGATGGCGAAGTCGTGGTGGGCGGAGGCTGGATCTCATAGCTTGCCCACACCCGAAAAATATTTGTCCCAGAAAACCTTTTGCCCGCCACTCGCCTCAGGAATAGCAAGGATACAACCCTTATGAATAAGCATTGGACATTACTGCTGATGTTATTTCTGGCTGGACTCGGCGCGGCGCAAACGCCGTCGCCCTCCCTAAATCCTCCCTCCGGTTCCGATGCCTCGGCGACTCACACCCGCGCACTATTCGCGCCCGGCACTCTGCTGCGTCTTGAGCTCGACAAGTCCGTTGACGCCAAGAAAGCGAAGGTCGGCGATCCAGTCATGGCGAAGATGATGGACGAGTTGCTGGCCGGCGATCAAGTGGTGGCCCCACGCGGCGCGAAAGTATTGGGCCACGTCGCGGAAGTTGCCCCGCATCAGGGCGACACGCCATCAACGCTGGGGATCGCGTTCGACAAAATCCTCGTGAACAACCAGGAAGTCCCGCTCAGCGGCACCATTCAAGCCATTGGAAATCCGGAGACGAATACCTTCGGGCAGAACCCATCGATGGGCGGCATGGGACCCGGCGGAATGAATCAGGGCAATAACCTGCCTTCGTCCTCGGGAACCATGGGCGGACGTACGTCGCCGGGAGTTGGAATGCCCTCGACCGCGCCACAGATTCCCGGTCCACCCGGAAGTCCTTCCTCGAACCCTGAACCGCAGATCATCAATGGACAGCTCACCACCAGCAGCCAGGGAGTGATCGGAATGTCGGGTATATCGCTGGCTTCTGGCAGTGCAGGCGATTCCGTGCTGACATCCCCAAAGCACAACGTGAAACTCGATAGCGGCACACAGATCATCCTGCGCACGCAATGATCCGGCCTGTGACCGCGGCGCCAATAGAAAAGGCGGCGCACTCGCGCCGCCTCACCGGTTCCCTGAAACCAATCTAAATAAACATCTCGTCCTGCGCGACTCGTGAACCATCGCGGTTGCGCCTGCCGCCGATCAGAAATTCCAGTCCTGTGGTTACCCCTTGCACCAATCCCGAAATCTGCCGCACCGGCGAAACCACCGTCTTGTGCACGATCTCAGTCGTATTTTCCACCCGGTCGATGGTGCGAGTGACGAGTTCGTCGGCCCGTATTACCTGAAGACGTGTTCGGTCGAGGATGTCGTTGAGGACCGCGTCCATGCGCTGCATCTGGGCGCGGATCAGCGAACTGGAATCGCTGGCATTGGTGAGAATGTTCTCGATCTTAGGACGCAAATCGATCATCATCGCCTGCGCGGTCTCGGCCGTGGGCAAGAGCTTCGTCTTGACCTCATCCGCCAAGGCTTCCATTCGCGCGCCCGTCTTCCGCATTGCCAGATACATGCCGACGAGCATCCCCGCCTGGACCAGCAACGCGATGGCAGTCAAAGCCACAAAGAAAATCAGATAGTTTGAGTTTTCCATATTCATTGCTCCGCATCAGGGCGGAGACGCAATCGATCATTGTTGCTTCGGAGGAGTGGCCACATCCTCGGGACGTGTCGCCTCCTGGTACGCCTGCCGTCCCGCTTCATAGGCCGAACGAAACTGGTCTTTTTGCCGGCTCACCACGTCGCGGCCTTTATCGGCCCATTCCGCAGCCTGCTCGCGCGCCACCCTGGCGCGATTGCGCATGTATTCGCTGCCTTCTTCGGCCCTTGCGCGTAATGCGTCGCGGGTTTCCGCTCCCGAGCGCGGAGCGTAAAGCACACCGGCCATTGCGCCGATTCCCAGTCCAGCCAAAAACCAAAGAAAACTGCCGTCTCTGTTTGCCATAATTGCGTCCTCCAAACTCTGTATGACTAACCGGATGGTAGCACCTCAATGCGGCGAATTACAATTAAGGGGATTATGTAGTGAGGGGATCAGTTGCTGGCCCGTCAGTGACCCGGCGCAAGCACTGGCGACCGTATTGGCCTATTAACTTTCTCGCCCCCTTGTCGGGAGGCGCGGCAAGGGAGACAATAGGCGTTCGCCAAAGGACGCAGCGTGGCAGCCAAGTATCGACAACACGGGTATCAGGACAACGACCGCGATCGCCAGAAGCCGTCTTTTGACAAGTCTTCCGATCGTCCGGCCAAAAAAGATACCTTCGGTCCGCGTCCGATGCAGATGCCCGGCACGCATACAGTCTCGCGTTGCGCCGATTGCGGGGCCCTGTTGGCCGAGACTGTCGATCCCGCTGCCAAGTGTCCGAAGTGCGGCTTTGCGCTGCACTCCTGCCGGCAATGCACCTACTTCGACACTTCGAGCCGTTTCGAATGTTCGCAGCCCATCCCAGAAAGGATCGCCCGCAAAGACGCGTCCAACCAGTGCAGCTTTTACTCCATGCGGGTTCGGGTGGAGAAGGAAACGTCCACCCCAATCGCCGCCAAGCCGCAGGACGCGCGCCAAGCCTTCGAGAATCTTTTCAAGAAGTGACCCCGAGGTGCCGCCCGAAGCTTTAAGGTTTCTGTGTCGGACGCAACAGTACTTCGCTGGCGAACGATTGCGGCGCCTGTGTTACCAGCATAGCGACCACGTGGGCCACGTCTTCGGCGTGCAACATCTTATCCGGATTCCTGCCCGCCCGTGGACCTCCGAAATCGGTATACACCGAGCCTGGACAAACGACGGCCACCCGAATCCCATGCCCGCGCAGCTCTTCTGCTACTGAGTAGGTAAGGCCGTTCAGTCCCCATTTCGATGCCGCATAGGCCGCGCCGTTGGGCAAAGCGTTCTTGCCTGCCAGCGAAGAAATATTGATGATGTGGCCCTGTCCCGCTCGAATCATCGCCGGGGCAAAACCGCGTATACAGTGATACACACCCCGCAGGTTGGTGTTGAGCACGCTGTCCCAGGCATCCGGGGCCATCTCATGCAAAGGCGCCCCGAAACTGCCAACTCCGGCGTTATTGACCAGAATGTCGGTCCGACCGAAACGCGCCTGCACCTCGGCGGAAACCCTCTGGACTGAACTAATGTCGGTCACGTCGCATTCGAACGCCTCCGCGAGTCCGCCGGCCTCTACAATCGCCCGTGCAGTGGCGGCCAAGCTGTCCCGTGACCGTCCGGAAAGCACCGCGGTCGCTCCCATTCCGGCCAATGTTGCGCTGATCGCGGCCCCAATCCCCTGTCCGGCACCGGTAATTACGGCCACTTGGCCCGCCAAGCGCCTATCTTTTATCTCCATTGCTTTCGTCCTTCCCGCTCCGATTCAGACTACCTGAAGGCAACTCGTCCGCATCTTAGCAGCAGGGAAGTCTCGGGTCCGCGAAAGCAAGCTTGCCTTCGTCGATGCACATACTTATAATCCGGCTCAACCGGATTTCTTGGCTCGGTCGAGTTACCGTGTAGGCGAGCGCAGGTTCCGGGCCTTTCGCATGGGCAATTGAGGCCTATGGTCCGAGGCGCTTGGTTCGCTGCATGGGGCGGCCAAGTGGCACGAAGTCGTTGATTTCCTGAAATTGCCATCCGCAGACTTTTAAGGAGCCTTTTGAAAATGAAGAACAGTCTAGTGGCGTGTGTGCTCGCATTTGCCGGAGTCGCCTTCGGTCAGCAGCCAGCAGCGCCGCAATCGCCATCGACAGGAACCCAACCGGCCCAAGGCGCCGCCTCGGCGCCGCCTCAACAGAAGAAGGAAATCAAAGATCCCGCGGAATACAACGCTTATGTGGGCGCGGTGCAACAGACGGACCCCAAGGCCAAGATCAGTGGTGTTGAAGCCTTTCTGACCCAGTATCCCAATAGCGTCATGAAGGAAGACGCCCTGGAGTTGCTGATGGGCGCCTATCAGCAAACCGGAGACGTGGCCAAGACGCTGGATGCCGCTCAGCGCCTGCTGCAAGTCAATCCAAATAATTATCGCGCACTGGCCCTTCTGACGTACATGAAGCGGCAGGCGGCCGAAGCTGGCACCACTCCGCAACAAAATCTTGCCGACGCAGCCCAATACGGCAGCAAAGGCCTGGATGCTCTGAAGGTCGCCACCAAGCCTGACGGAATGTCCGATGCCGACTTCGACAAATTAAAGAAGCAACTCGGCAGCATTTTCAACGGAGCGGTTGGCATCAACGCGCTGCAAAGCAAGAACTATCCCCAGGCCCAGCAGAGCCTACGCGCAGCCGTCGAGTCTGATCCCACCGATCTTCGCAACGTATATCCTCTGGCGTTGGCAGATCTGACTGGCACTCCGCCCAATGCAGTCGAGGGCTTGTTCTTTATCGCCCGCGCTGCCGCTCTCGCTGCCGGATCGCCCGGGCAAGCCCAGATCGAAGCCTACGGAAAAAATAAATACACGGTTTATCACGGTTCCGATCAGGGATGGACCGATGTGCTGGCCTCGGCCAAGACCAATCCCATGCCGCCGCAAGGCTTTGCCGTCACCCAATATGTTCCCCCCACCCCGGCCCAGCAGGCTGCGGACTTGGTCAAGACCAAAGCCCCTAAGGACATGAGCTTCGCCGAGTGGGAACTGGTGCTCTCTGCCGGGCAACCAGCCGATACCGACAAGGTTTGGTCGACGATCAAGGGCGTTTCGCTTCAGATGGAGGGCCTGGTCACAAAAGTCAGCCCAACCCAACTCGAAATCGCCGGCAGTCAGGATGACATCGACCAGAAACGTACTGACATCATCCTGAACATGGACGGCACAATTCCCGCCCGGCTGTTGCCAAAAGAAGGCGCCACGCTGGACTTTCAGGGAACGCCGGATTCCTACACCCCGAGCCCGTTCGTTATGACCATGGAAAAGGGTTCGCTGCTGACCAAGGCCGCACCGGTCACCAAGAAGCCGCCCGTCCATAAGCGGACTGGCCAATAGCCTTCCACCAACAACGCACAGCAACCAAAAGCTACCGTGGCCCGGATTCTTCCGGGCCATTTTTCTTCGCGGCATACCGATTTTCGATCCGTAGTCTGCGTCCGTGGCAACGCGCTAACTCTTCGCCTTCGTGATGCGGGTCACTGACCGGATTCGTGCTATGCCCGTAGAGTCCAAAGGGTGGCAAGCCAATTAGGACCCCGCAGAGGACTGACAAGAGCGCTTCTTGGGATAATTCTGCTCTCGCTCCTGAGCGGACTGGGATGTAGTTGGTTTCGCCCTTTCGATTTTGCCCAGGGCGCTCGCCTTACCGGCGGAGATCCCGAGCTCGGCCGCCACGCCCTCGCGCTGCACTCCTGTATTTCCTGTCATACCATTCCCGGCGTTCCGAAGGGTGACGGCAATTCCGCCCCCAGCTTGGCGCATTGGTCGAAGCATCACCAGTTCATTGGCACCCGTCCGAATACTCCGGAGAACCTTATGCAGTGGCTGCACAATCCCGCGCATATGAAGCCGGGAACGCAGATGCCCAACATGAACGTGAGTGAAAAAGACAGTCGCGACATGGCCGCATACCTTTTCTCGATTAAATAACAGGAGTGTGCTATTCTCCCCCCGTACCTCGCAGGTCCCGCTTCGTCGATTTTAGCCGGGGACCTTACCTACGTTCCTCCTCGCAGGGGCCGTGGATGGAGGAGTTGCGAACACACCCGAGGTGTGCGTGCACTCTTTCAATTCGCGTTCACCTCACTATCTAAGGAGAGGACATGCAATATCAAAAGCTGACGCCAAATCTGGTGGTGCGCGATGTCGCCGCCGCCGTGGAGTTCTATCGTTCAACCCTCGGTTTCGCGCTGGGGATCAGCGTCCCTGAGAAACCACCCTATGTTTTCGCCTCCGTGACCGGCGGGAACGTTGAAGTTTTCTTTAATGACGCCAAAGCGGTTGCGGAAGACTATCCACCGCTTGCCGCTCGCCCACTGGGCGGGACTTTGACGCTATTTATTGAGGTCGAAGGAATCGAAGAAGTTTTGCAACGCGTGCAAAAAGCGGGTGCGAAAATAGTGATGCCGCTCAAAACGCAGTTTTACGGCATGCGCGAATTCGCGTTCGAAGACGCCGAGGGCTGGATCCTTACCATCGCCGAACGAGTGAAGTGAAATCCGTCAACCGGAGCCATGAAAAAAGGCCGCGACTCAAGTCGCGGCCTTTCGTTATTCACCAGCAACTTTGCCGGTTAGTGTCTTCCGCCGCCGCCTCCGCCGCTGGATCGGCCGCCGCCACCACCTCCGCCGCGTGGCCCGCGACCATGCCGACGACCGCCACCGCCGGGCCGACCACCACCGCCGCCTCCGGGACGAGGTCCGCGCGGACGGTCACTGCCACCCCTATCTCCGCCAGGCCCACGATCACCCACAGGCTGGGGGTCGCGATTAAAATTCGGCTCGGCTGACGCCGGTTCGTCGTCGAAGTCGCCCCCGCCTTCAATCGTCAAAGACGGTTCCTGCGACGTTCTCCGCGGAGGAGCGTCTTCGCCGTGAGATTCTTCGCCGCCTTCCGTTTCGGGAGGCGCTTCTCCGCCGCCCATCTTGGCCCGCTGTTCCTTAAGGATTGCCTTACGCGACAGCTTGATGCGATTGCCTTCGACGGCCAGAACTTTCACCAGCACCTGGTCGCCTTCTTTCAGTTCGTCGCGGACGTCTTTAATCCTGTGCTCCGCCACTTCGCTGATGTGCAGCAATCCATCGGTGCCGGGAATGATCTCGACGAATGCGCCGAAATCCGCCAGCCGCGTGACTTTGCCGAGGTATGTCTTTCCTACTTCGGCGCTCGCCGTCAAGTCGCGGATGATCTGCAATGCCTTGTTCGCCGAAGTTTCATCGTTCGACGCAACATTGACCTTGCCGGAATCTTCTACATCGATCTTGACTCCGGTCTGCTCGATGATGGAACGAATCATCTTGCCGCCGGGGCCAATCACGTCGCGGATCTTATCGACCGGAATCTGCAGGGTGTAGATTCTCGGCGCAAATGAAGACACTTTCTCGCGCGGCGTCGAGATCGCTTCCTGCATCTTGTCGAGAATATGCAACCGCCCGCGTTGCGCCTGTGACAGCGCTTCACGCATGATCTGCGCCGTGATTCCGCCGACTTTAATGTCCATCTGCAGCGCGGTGATGCCATCCTTCGTGCCCGCGACTTTGAAGTCCATATCGCCGTAATGATCTTCCGCTCCGGCAATGTCGGTAAGAATCGCGTAATCCTCGCCTTCCTTCACCAGTCCCATCGCCACGCCCGCCACCGGAGATTTCAGCGGGACGCCCGCATCCATCAGTGAGAGCGACGCGCCGCAAACCGTAGCCATTGACGACGATCCATTCGATTCCAGAATGTCGGATACCACCCGCATCGCGTACGGCCAGTTGTCCTCATCCGGAAGCATGGCTGAAATTGCGCGCTCCGCCAACGCTCCGTGGCCAATCTCGCGCCGTCCCGCTCCGCGCAGGAACTGCACTTCTCCCACCGAGAATGGCGGGAAGTTGTAATGCAGCATGAAGCGCTTCTTGGCTTCGCCTTCGAAGACCTCAAGACGCTGCATGTCATCGCTTGTGCCCAGCGTGGTTGTGACCAGCGCTTGCGTTTCGCCGCGAGTAAAGATCGCCGACCCGTGAGTGCGCGGCAGAACGCCAACTTCCACCCAGATCTCGCGCACCTGATCGAACGAACGTCCATCCGGACGCCGTTTCTGCTTGATCACCTGCTCGCGGAAAATGCGCTCCCGCAACGCTTCGTAATAAGTCTTGAGCTTGGCTGCGGCGGCTTCATCGCCTTCGGGCAGAGCGGCGGCCAATGCCTTCTTCAGCTCTTTGACCAGCGCGTAGCTTTCCGCCTTGGGATGCTTCTCGGTATCCAGGCGATCGGTCAAATCGGCGCCAATCTGCTTCTTCAACTTGTCGTAATAGGCCTGATCGAACTCCGGCGGCGTGACTTCGCGCTTCGGCTTGCCGGCTTTTTCGCGCAGTTGGTTGATCGCGGCGCAGATCTTTTTGATCTCGATGTGTCCGAACTCAATCGCGTCCACCACCGTCTCTTCTTTCACTTCTTTCGCGCCTGACTCAATCATCACAATGCCGTCGGCCGTGCCGACCACCATAATGTTCAACAGGCTCTCGCGCATCTCGGTGTAAGTGGGATTCACCACGAACGCACCGTTCACCAACCCGACCCGCACCGCGCCAATCGGTCCATGGAAGGGAATATCGGAAATCGTCAACGAGCAGGACGCGCCATTGATCCCCAAAACGTCAGGATCGTTCTCCGTATCGGCGGAGAGCACAAACGCAATCACCTGTGTCTCGCAACGGAATCCATCGGGAAACAGCGGACGCACCGGCCGGTCGATTTGCCGGCTGGTCAGAATTTCGCGTTCGCTCGGACGCCCTTCACGTTTGATGAATCCGCCGGGAAAACGCCCGCCGGCGTATGTGTATTCGCGATAATCGACAGTCAGGGGGAAGAAATCGATGCCTTCGCGCGGGTCGGCGTTCGCCACCGCAGTGGCCAGAACAACGTTGTCGCCCATGCGAACCACGGTTGCGCCATGGGCCTGCTTGGCCAGTTTTCCGGTTTCAAATGAGATCCGCTTACCGCCGGAGAGTTCAACAGTTACTTCATGTTTCATAGGTATTTCCTTCTGGGCAGGAGGGCACACACCGTGCCGGTCTCGGAGTCGCGCAGCAATAGTGCGCCAGTTCTTTGTGGGAATGCGACGGAAACGCACCTGCCGCAGCTTCCCGGTTGGGCCTGGGCCGTCCCATGACGGCTGACAAATTCCGATGCTTTCGAGCGATCGCGAAGTTCCAGAATCAGGCGGGACCGCAATTACTTGCGGAGTCCAAGTTTCTGAACCACGGTCTTATATCGATCGGAACTGTAGGTCTTGAGGTAGTCGAGCAAACGCCGCCGCTTGCTCACCAACATTAGAAGGCCGCGGCGCGAACCGTGGTCTTTCTGGTGCGTTTTGAAGTGCTCCGTCAATTGACCGATACGCTCGCTTAACAACGCGATCTGGACTTCCGGACTCCCGGTGTCGGTAGCATGCGTACCGTACGAATCAATGAGGGACTTTTTTTGCTCTCTGGCTAGCACTAACCTGATGCACTCCTGTCTCTATTCGATTGTCTTTTGTAACGCTTATGAGGTTAACACGGGGTCGAAGCGGAGTGTAAAGAAGCGGCGGTGCCCCACGGCCTGCCCTGAGCTTGTCGAAGGGTCTCGCATAGCTTTCCGATATGGGAGAAGTCGCCGCCTAATTGAGCTTTCCTGTCTTCTCAAACTCCTCGATTACAGCATCTAGGTTCTTGTCGTTTTCGGTCTTTTCGGCACCGTATGTCCCCAACCTCTCGGCAAGTTGGAACCGGTTCGACTGGTCTCTGCGGAAGTACTGCACAGTGTAATAGTCGACGCCGGACACGGTAAACTTGACGAACGACACAACCAAGCCGTTGTTCCTTGGGGCTCCCGAGTTCGATATCTCTACAGACTTGAGCACCGTCAAAGTTACGCCGTCCGACAGAAAGAGCCTGATGTCCTTTCCCTCATCCTGAAGTTCGTTCTTGAGGAGCTGAAGAGCGGCACGAATATCCTGGCTTGTAACCATTCTGTTTACGGAGCGAAGCGTCTGTTCCGGGCTTGAAAGATCGTACCTAGAGAGATCTGTTCCGAGCGGGTCTCGTTGCATTGCCCGAACCGACAACGCAACCGCTGCCAATGAAAGGAGGAGCGCGACGATCGACATTACCCGATTGATCACCATGATGGTTGGCCTCCGCCGTCAGATTTGGAACCGCCTATTATACGGCGGCATGGCGGTGGCCTTCCGCGCTCTCTGCGGAGGCTGGGGCTGTTATGCCGATTGGCGAACGCCTCTTCCAGCATATACTCCGAAGCGCTCGCGTTTCCGCGCCATCCATTGCGGCCCGGTGCCCCTTCCTAACGTCGGGTGAGCCTGGGCTGGCCGGTTCCATTTTGGGATTGTCGTCATGACACTGCTGTACGCACCGAATCGGCGTGACGATATGTTCCACGTGGAACAATTTGCACTTTCTGCCCATTTTCCGCAAAAATCGAGGCGGAACGTCGGCTTTTTATCCGGGGGCTGAAGACTGCCGGGACAGCCGGGTCGTGCATTCCCCAAAAAATCGGCAAACCTTCCGTCTATCCACCGGTCTTCCACCCCATCGGAGTTTTACAGCGGTTTTACATTCTCATGACAAGCGGCTGAGTCGTCCTCACTTACGCTTCACGCAGCAAGAGAAACCTACAACTCTTATGTCGAGGAACAAAATGACCAGACACATCAGATTGATCGTAATGACTTTCGTAGTTGCGGTTTCCGCCCTCACCAGCGCTGCCATGGCGCAGAGCTACACTGGCGATTGGCCGGCGAACGTGACCCACTCGCAGCGCGACAACGGCAAGAACTGCATATCTCTGACCGACGATGGCAGCTACGGCTTTCCGCACAGCGGTGGGGCCAAGCTGAATGGCTATAACAATCCGTATCCTGGGTATTTCACAGTGGTTGATGGGTTCATTACTGTTGTTTTCACCTATGTGTCGGGTGAAGGCGACTGTTGTGCGTACCAGGTGTTCACCGCTCGGGCCAGTAAGGGCCAGATCGGCACCGGGGTCTTCAATGCTCTTGGCATAACCGACATCGGTCAACTGAAGTTCGGCAAGAAGGGCAGCTGTAGTAGCTAACTGGAAAACTGGGACAGCCGGACGTTCGCCGGTCTTCACCGTTCGAAAAAAACGGGGGAACGTCCGGTCTGCAGAAGAATGCGCGGACCGCCTGGACGGCCCCATTCATTTCATGCCGACATGGAGCACCTGGCTCCATGGCAACATAACCAGAGCCGCGATGGAACTGTAATGCGATGCCGTTAAGGTCGCGTCGCCAAACTACTCGACGCGCTCTTGGGTGGACAGATCACTTTCGGCCGAGCATAGCGCGTGGCCAGCAAAATCGCTCCAGCCGCAATGAGAAGGCCGGCGAAAAGACACGCGAGTGCCACACTTTTCAGGCGCTGTGGCGGAGGCAAGATTTCGCTGAGATGATCTTTTAGCTCTGGTCCGACCTCCGTCAGCGAAGCTGTCATTCCCTGGATGCTTTGTTTGTAAATGCTCCAAAGCATCCACATGAACCCGAGTATGACCAGCGTGAAAACCGCGGCGATTCCCAGATAAATTTTCAGCTTGTTTTGCAGCGGAATCTTGTCCGCGAACCACATCACGATCCAACCGGGGAAATAAATCAGGGGGTACGTCATTACAGAAAGCAGCGCCAGGAAGCTGCGATACATCTTCACCAGCGCCTTGATCTTCTCTTCGTCCGCTTTGGAATCGACGAAGTACGCCGCCTTCTTGGGCCCAAAGGGAAGAAAGACCAGCCGTCCGTTGGGATCTTTTCTGAACTGACGCTCTACCGCTTGGTCCATTCCTTTGGAGAACATCGAGATCATGGCTGCTCCGGGGCCCAGACGAAACCCATCCGGATTACAGCACCCGTGCCCGGCCACCGCAATTAACCAGAGTAACCTCTAAGTTCTAAAGAAGTTATCCAGCATGGGCAAAGCGTTGCACTCCTGATTGCCACTTTTGCCATCTAAAAAAGGTAAACTTTTCAGGTAAGGAGTCTATGGCGCGTTCCATCCTGGTACCGTGCGGCGGCTGCGGATACGAAAACTTTCCCCAGCATCGATTTTGCGGCATGTGCGGCTTCCCGCTGCCCGAAACCCCCTCCGGCGATGTCCGTCCGCCTAAGCCAACCGCCCAGCCCGCGGTCGGCCTCGATGAATTCATGGCGCCCGTCTCGTCCGACGATGGCGCACCGCGGCCGGCAGTCGAACGCTCTGAGCCGGCAGCGCAGCGTAATTCCGCGCCGCCACAAAGTCCGCCCAGCCGCAAGACCGAATTCGACCGTCCCGTCGCCACGCGCAGCGAGGCGCCATCGTCAAGTGCCGTAAGCGGGCCGTCGTTTTTAGGCCTTGCCGCCGAGCCGAATTCCGATCGCGAGCGCGCCAGCTATCTGCTCGACGACGAGCAAAGTTCCAGCCATCCCGGCAGATTTGCGCTATTGCTGATCTTCCTCATCGCCGTCGCTCTCAGCGGTGCGGTATGGCATTGGCGACAGCAGGTCGGAGGCTTGAGCGATCGCATTCTGGGCCGCGGATCGCAGACCACCACCCAACCCGCCGACACTTCTGCCGCGTCGCCCTCGGATAGCTCTCAAGTAACGCCGCCCGACGCCGCTAAGGCGGCGGCCGGTGAAGCCACGACGACTCCGGGCCAGTCCGCGCCGGTGCAGAATGGTCAAGCTCCAGCTACACCAAATTTCGGGGCCGGAGCCGCACCTGCTCAAACTCCAACCGCAGGAACGCCTGTGCCGGACCAAACCACTGTCACCTCGGAACCCTCAACTCCGGCTGCGAAGGTTCCGGCTCCCGCCACTCCGCAAACGACCACTCCTCAAGCCGCTACCTCTCAAACTGACGATGGTTCATCCGCCGAAAAGACTATGCGTCAGCAGGATGCGGCCAAGGCCGCGCGCGCCGCCCGCAAGGCAAGCCTGGCGCCGGTCAGTTCCTCAACGCCGGCAGCCAACGCCGGCGACTCCAGCGAAGCCGAAGGTGAAAAATATCTGTATGGAAGCGGAGTCCCGCAGAATTGCGATCGCGCCCAGAAAAGCCTGATGGCCGCCGCCAGCCGTTCCGATGCCAAAGCCCAAAGCGTGCTCGGCACCATGTACGCCACCGGACACTGCGCTCCCCGCGACCTACCGCTGGCCTATAAGTGGTTCGCCAAGGCGCTGCACCAGGACCCGAACAACGACCGCCTATCGCAGGACCTGAGAGTCCTATGGAACCAGATGACGCCCGACGAACGCCAGCTTGCACTGCGCAACGAATAGATGGTGCAGACAATTCCGTCTATACGGCTTGGTCAACCATGGAGCATAGCGCAGAAGTCATCCTAATGCGTGCGTTCTCTAAAGTCGTCCGCTTGCAGTAATTTCGCTGGCCATTTATTCTCAAATGAATGAGTTACTCGATCATGTGGCTGCGCATGGTCAAGGTGAAGTCTCCCAAACCACCGCTGAAATGCAGCCGCCGTATCGTCGGAGAGCATTCGACGCAGTAAAATAAAAGCTGCAACATACCCGAGGGTTGCATTGTTTTTCCAGGGACGCGCCACGCTCGCGCCTCAGGCGAACTTATGAGCAGCAGCCAAACCGTGAATCATTCAAATTCTGGCAGTGACCCCGCCGAAGAGGCCAAGGGGCCGTCTTGGTACGCCATCCGCACCCGCTCGCGCCATGAAAAAATGGTCGTCCGGCAACTCGAAGGCTTGCAGGTGGAAATCTTTCTGCCCCTACTCACTCAGGTACATAGCTGGGCCGACCGTCGCAAGGTCGTGGAACTGCCACTATTTCCCGGATACGCCTTCGTCCGCCTCATCTACACCTCGGAGCAGCGCATGCGGGTGATTCGCACTCCCGGGGTGGTCAGTTTCGTCGGCACCTCCAGCGAGGCCATCGCCATCCCTGACGGACAGATTGACGACATTAAGATTTTGCTCACGCACAAAATTCCTTTCAAAAATCATAAGTTTCTGCAAGTTGGACAAAGAGTCAGAATCCGCGGCGGCGCCCTCGATGGCGTGGAAGGTTTCTTCGTCTCGCAGAAAAGCGAACGCATCCTTGTTGTATCGGTCGAACCGATTCACCGTTCGCTTTCCATCGACTTGGAGGGCTACGACGTGGATCCCGCTTAGAGCCAGCAGCTTAGGGGTGCGGTTGACCAAGGTAATTTTGTTCGAGCACGCAGCGTCGCAGGAACCTGCACGGGCGGGGACGCCCGCGCCTACATTGACCCTAGATCTTTGAAGACCGCCGTGTGCTGACGCATCTAACCTTATTATGGCGGTGAGATTGTGACGGGAAACGATGGGCGTGCTTGACCACTTCAAGTTCCTGAAGACTCCCGAGATACGGCTGGCGTGGATGGTGGCGCTGGCGGCGGACGCAATCCAGATTGCCGCGCTGCCTCTATTTGCCGAGGGTGCCGTCTCTCCGGCCGACACCGTGCTCGATCTGGTCGTCGGGGCTGTTTTGGTGCGGCTCCTCGGATGGCATTGGGCGTTCCTGCCCACGTTTGCCGTCGAACTGCTCCCGGGCTTCGATCTATTCCCAACATGGACCGCGGCGGTGTGGTACGTCAGCCGCCAGTTAAGCGCCGAACCGGCGGACACGATGGATTCGGGACGCAAAGTGGGAGATGTTGAGATATTGCCGCCCGAGGAATCGGTTCGCAGAGGCTGAAGCTTGCGCTGAGATTCTGGTAAACGTCGATTGACTCCTATTTAGGGCAAATATATACTTGACTAATCCACTAATGTGGGGTAGGATTTGAACATGGAAATGCCGTCAAATCAGCCCCGAACCCTTCAAGAGGCGATTGTATACTTTGCCGACCCTGACAATTGCCTGAACTATGTGAAGGCTTGGCGCTGGCCGGACGGAATTGTGGTTTGTCCGACCTGCGGTAGCGAGAAGGCGAAGTTCAATCCGAATCAGAAGCTTTGGCAATGCAATAAGCACCACGCTAAGCGGAAGTTTTCGGTTAAGGTCGGCACCATTATGGAGGACTCACCGCTCGGCTTGGATAAATGGTTGATCGCGATGTGGTTGGTTGCCAACTGCAAGAATGGGATCAGTAGTTGTGAAATTGAACGCGCCCTTGGGATAACGCAAAAGTCGGCATGGCATCTGATGCACCGCATTCGCTTATCCATGCAAGATGATGTCTTCGGTAGCAAACTCGGGGGCGAGGTCGAAGCCGATGAATCGTTCATCGGAGGCAAGGCCCGGAATATGCACGTAAGCGAGCGGAAGCGTAGAATCACCGGGACTGGAACAAAGGATAAAACGACGGTCATGGGAATTTTGGAACGCGGTGGCAAGGTTCGTGCAACTGTTGTCGCGGATCGCCGCAAAGGCACTCTACAAGCCGAGGTTAGAAAGCATGTTGAGGCTGGTGCCGCACTCTACACCGACGCATTGCTTTCGTATGAGGGATTGGCTACCGACTATGCCCATCAAGTTGTAGACCATGCCGTTCAATATGTAGATGGCCGTGTGCACACCAATGGTCTTGAGAATTTCTGGTCGCTTCTCAAGCGCGGTATTTCGGGAACATATGTCAGCGTAGAGCCGTTCCATTTGTTCCGGTACCTTGATGAGCAATCTTTCCGATTTAACAATCGGAAGGCAACCGATTCCGACCGATTTAACTTGGCCTTGTCGCACATTGTCGGAAAGCGAGTTACGTACCAAGCGCTGATCGGGAGGGCAGGGGGACGGGCTTAGAAAAAGCCGACAAAATCGTGGCCAACGTAAAAGAGACAAAAATAATGGCGAATCCTCTCCCAACAGAAACACTTTCGTCACTCGGCCTTGACGAGATCCGATACTGGATCAGGGTAAGTTATGAGAAATTCGACTTAAAGAAGTTCCGTACCGAGGCTAGCAACGAAGGCAAGGGGATGGATTACTGCGTTGAGGTCTGGCCGAAATATTCGACAAGTGACTTCTGTATTCATTTCAGTTGGACTGAAGAACCTGAAAATAAAGAAATGAATATGCGTGTCGTTTACATGCTTAACGAAAAACGAAAACTGGAAGAAGATGAGGGCTCCTTGGCCGCTGAGGAATTCATGGAATGGCTAGGGAAATTCTTCAAATATGAGACCTCCGAGTCTCACATTCATGCATACTTTGAGTTTCCGCTTGCTTCTCGTGTGAGCAAATTCCCTCTTCCCCTAACAACGGCGATTGAAGGCGGAGCCGAGATAGACGGTATTTCTTTGAGGCTACCTACTCGCGCGGACGGTGTAAACAAGGTAAGACTGACGTTAGGCAAGAACAATTGGCACATAGAGGCTATAGCAAATCGACGAATCACATTCAAAGCATTTTCTGTATTCAACGACGTTAAGACCATATGGTCAATCGTCGGGACTCTGATGGAGGAGAAAACAACATGAGCCAATTATCAGCCAAACGCTTAAATCGTTGCGCACTCTCCTACTCGCAACAACACCTCCGTTCAAGAATGACCGAAAGCAGATGGTCGTTCCCCGATAGCCACGGCGAGGAATGTCGATTCTTTGGGAAAGACTTAAGCGTCCCGTTTGGCATGGTGCTAAAGAATGCCGCAGTGGATTTTCCTGCAATCGCGATGGATTATGACGTGCTTTGCGGTACGCCAAGAATAGCTGGTACTCGCGTGCCAGTGTATATGGTTGTTGACGCGGTACAGTATTACGGGAACCTTGACGGTGCGCTAAAGTCATATCCGCACTTAACAATAGAGCAGGTGCGAGACGCGCTGTCCTTCGCGGGCGCTGTCTTGGAGCAACCTGTTGAATACGAACCTTAGACTTCTAATGGACGAATCAGTGACTGACGTTCTGGCCGAGTTGATCAAAACATCATCGTCTGCCATTAGCGTCGAGTGTGTCAGGGAGCTTCCCATTCGCGGAATAAGCGATAAGGGAGTAATTGATTATGCGCGCAAGGAGTCACGTATAACGGTTACGACAGAAACAGCCATGAATCACAAGTCATTTCCGGTTTGCAGCCATCCTGGCATCATTGTGTTGTCAGGGCGACACAGACACGAGGCTGCACAAGCGGATATTTTCAAGCGTTTCCTGCTCTCTGGCCACAGAAAATCCGCTCAAGACGCTGTCACTTTTATCAACGAAAAGGAAGTTCGAATCAAAAGTCATGCAGGTGAGAGCAGTTTTGTTCTGTGATCAAAACAGAGGTATTAATGTCAAAGGAACCTGCGGGAATAACGGACAAATTGAAGGCTCGATGCAATGCGGACAATCAGTTCGATAACTTTGAGCGTTTGTTCAACACGGTCATGTCGGTTTCAAAGACTGAAATGCTGAGGCGGGAAAAGAAGGAGAAGCATCGCAACGCACGTAAACGCGCCAAGAAAAAGGAGGGCTGAAAATGCAACGACAGTTTCAGTGTATTCAAGCCCGCTGTAGGCGAACTTTCGCGGTTCAAGCAGAAGGCGATGAAACGCCCGACATACCAGATGTCGATCTCACTGCCGAATGTCCATATTGCAACTTTCCAAGACCCATCAATTGGCCGCGAAATCGTGGATACATCGTCGTGCCCCTCAGTCAGGATTAGTCAAGTATATATTTGCCCTTCTTGCGTTAGCACTGCCTAGCGAGGCGAAGCTTGTCTACACCAAGACCCAAGAGGTGATTGGGCCTAGCGGCATTTACAAGCTTGACCTCGACCATGATGGAACGACTGACTTTCTGATCCAGGAAATCGGAAACGGAAGCTCGTCCACTCGCCTCTTGGCGAAGGAGAAGTTCGGAAACGCCGTTCAGGGTACGATCACTGAGGGCATGCACTACGCGTCTGCGCTGAAGCGCGGGGGGCGCATCGGTCCTCGTCGGCACTTCATCAGCGGCGGGAATGGTGGCGAGACCATGATCCGGGTTTGGTATGACCCGGACTTTGTGACCTATCAGACCTACGGCAAGTGGACCAACGTGACCAACCGTTACCTCGGCTGAAGTTCAAGATCAAGGGTAAAATCCACTACGGCTGGGCTCGCCTGAGCGTCGATAACTTTGTCAATGACATCACGGCTACCCTCACCGGCTATGCGTACGAAACCGTCCCTGGTAAGACAATTATCGCGGGCAAAACCAAAGGGCCAGATGTCATCGCGGTCCAGCCTGGGAGTATTGGGCACCTGGCTCGTGGCGCGGTGGCGATTCCTGCCTGGCGAATGCAGCCCAACACAACGCCCGTTCGGTAGCGCAATCGTTGCCTGAGAGAGCGCAGACGCCTACTTCCCTCCGGCGGCGCGGAGCGGCGGTTCTGGCGATTTGTCGGCGGGGAAATTGGTGCTTAGGTAGTCGACGAATTTGTCGTGGTCGGATGCTTCGACGAGCGCTCCCCATTTAATCATCTTGTCGACTTCCTTGACCCAAGCGCCTTTGCCGAGGCGCTGTTGGAGAATGATCCGTGAGGAATGACATTCTGTGCAGGCGGTGGTGACTTTCCCCTGCATGGGGCCTGCTGGGAGTGCGGGCGACTCGGCGTGCAACCGCGTAATCAATAAGGTCGCAAGAAACACAGTGGCGGCTGCCAAGAATCTAGGTTTGGACATTGATCTTCACCTGATCGACGGCGTTGTACAGATAGCCGCTGGGGTTCCACTCGGCGACTTGCGGCTGTGTGCGGCCTTGAGTGTCAGTGGCACGCGACATGATTGTGTAGTCTCCCGACTTTGGCGCCTTCCATTTGTAATGCCATAGTCTCCACGCATACTTGGCTTGTTCGCGCCCAAGTTGGGCGGGTTGCCAGGTTGATCCGGAATCGGTGGAGACTTCGACTTTGGCGATCTGGGTTTCGCCGGCCCACGCCACACCTTGAATCTGAAGAGTGCGCGAGTTTGAAACTTTGCCGCCTGTAGGAGTCGCGATGAGCGATTTCACGGTCAGCGACGTTACCGGGTGGGTGTCGTCGGGATTGACCGCTTCGCCCGGTTTCACCGGATGGTTGGGCAAGCGGTATCCCGGCTTCATGAAATTGCCTTCGAACTCTTTATCGAGAACTTGAATTTGGCTGAGCCACTTTACGGAGGCGGAGCCGATCCATCCTGGGACCAGCGAGCGAGCAGGGAAGCCGTGGTCCCTGGTCAACGGCGCGCCGTTCATGTGGGTAGCGAGGAGGGTATCGGGGTCCATGGCCTTATTGATCGGAATGCTGCGAATGAAGGGCGGGACTCTTCCGGGAACATCGTCGAGGCCGTGGAACATCACATGTTTGCCGGCAGTCTTGACGCCGGCGCGATCAAGAATGTCTTTGAGGCGAGGTCCGGCGAATCGAGCATTGCCTAGGGCACCTTTTTCCCATTGAATGCCGGGGACCTGTGGCCGGTGAAGTCCGCGCCCATTGCCCGCACATTCGAGCGTATTAATAACTTCGTGAGCGTGGAGTTTGCTCAGGTCTTTGAGATTGAGCTTAAGCGGTCTCTCGACTTGTCCACTGATGGTGAGCTGCCAGTCGCTGGCGTCGAGCGTGCTGGGTTCATGCATATGATTGCGGACAAAAAAATGCGGGACTGGGGTGATCCATTGATTAAGAAATTCGGGCGGAGCTTCGAGATCGAGGAAGCGGTCGGAACGTACGATCATTCCCTCGTGACCGGAAAACTCGTCGAGCGCCCAGCCGAGATAAGGATGGAACGTGGCTCCGGCGGCGAGGGCGGCGGAAACCGCGGTCAAGAAATGTCTGCGTGAAATCATGGGCATATTCCTAGGCAATCCGGGCACGTCGATTTTCTAAACGAAAGACCCCGCCGGCTGATCCAAACGACTGGACCAGCCGGCGGGACGATGGAGGACACGACTCAACACTGTTAGAAGCTATAGATCAGATCGAACTGCAAGCGGTTCAGGTCTCCTTCCTGCTGGCCGGCAGCGCTGATCGTCTTGGAAGCTCCGCCCCAGGTATTGAACAGGGCGGCGTTGTTCTCCAGGTAAGTGTTGAGAACGCGACCGCGCCACCAGGTGAAGCTGGCAATGGTGTTGGCACGCAGCTTCCACAGAGCGTAAATGCGGTTCTGGAGAATGTTGGTGGGTGCGCGCTGATCGCTTTCCACGAAAGAGGCGATGGCGGCATCCTGTTCTTCGCGATCCCAGGCGTATCCGACCTGAACGTCGTTCTTGTTCTTGAGCTGGCCGAGACTGAAGTCGGCCCCATATTCTTTGTTCTGCGAACCGAGGTTGGTCAGGATTTTACCCTTGGTGCTGAGCGGATGGGCCTCAGCATCAAGGTTGTCGAGGAACTCAATCAGCAGGTTGATGGGCAGCCGCGCCAAGCCATCCTGAATCTGGTTGTTCAAGATGAAGTCGGCGTAGTTGAACCCGGAATAGAAATGCGCCACGCCCTTGGAGTCGACGTAGGTAGCATTGGTCATGCCGTTGGGCGCGAAGGCGCAGGGCGCGTAGGCGGGCAGGTTCAGCCCTTTGGCGCAGCCGCCGGAAGCTGGGTTCTCTCCCGGAGTGGGGAAAGGACCGGCGGCGGGGATTGTGGTGCTGCCCGCAAAGCCGGTGGTAGCGGTCTGCGTGGCAAAAGCGCTCTCCGATAGAAGCGCGTCCGGACGGTTCCACTTCAAGGTGAGGAACGACGGCGTGGTGGTCCAGGGGCCGAACTTCAGCCTGCCTGAAACTTGACCGCCCAGGGCGTAGGAATCCTGGCCGGCGCTGGACTCGTTATAAAGAAGTTCAATTCCCTGGACGGTGAAGTTCTGCACCGGGCCGTTGAAATTGAACGATGCCTTTTCGTCGAAGCCTTCTGGATTCAGGTCAGGATCGAAGGTGACGGAGGTACGTTGCCATGTGTAAGCGAACTTTCCACCGGTCAGCGATAACCAGTTGTGCTCGACTGGATTGTAAGTGATGAAGCCCCGGTCCAAGGCAATGGTTTTGCGATCGAACGCGTTGGTCAGGGTTTCGTTGGTGGAACTGGGATCCCCGAGTGAGCCGGTGGCCAAGGCAAAGCCGGCCTGGAAGTCCTCGTTAAGGCGGCCATCGACACCGAAGCGGACGCGGATGCGGGCCCGGTTACGGTCCTGAGCGTCTTCCTGGTTGAAATTCTCAAAGCGGATACGAACGTCACCGCTGAAGCGGAAGCGTCCGACCAGGGCTTCAATGGCGCTCAACTGACGGTCCTGGTCCTGGCTCTTGGTGGCGACAGAGGTCAGAGCAGTCTGGACATCGGCCGAGGTTGCGGTGGCTTGTTGAGCGGCACGTTGGGCGTCAGCTGCGGTCTGCTGGGCCTGCGTGGCCGTGGCCTGGGCCTGGTCAACGCTGCTTTGCGCCTTCTGGGCGGCGGTGTTGGCCTGGGTGGTGGAGTCCAACAGCTGTTGCACTTGGGTCTGCAATTGCTGGACTTGGTTGTTCTGTTGGGAAATCTGTTGTTGTTGGGTCTGCACCAACTGTTTCAACTGCTCGATTTGGGTCTGGGTTGTCACAGCGGTGGAGGCTTTCTTCTTCGCGGTTTTTGACGACGAAGAAGGCGCCGGCGATTGGGCAAAAAGCCCCGCGCTCAATGACAGCGTCACGAGGGCGGAGGCCAGAGGTTTCAACTTCGGTTGCATGAGTCGTGCTCCTTGTTAAGTTTTGTGGCAAACGTACGACACTCCCAATCCGCAGAGTATCGATTACATCCATCATCTCAATCGTGTAACTCGGCATTATAACTACAACCCGGCCACGGGGGTCGGCCGCTTTTCACAACAACGTCACAAAAAAACGGTTGCGTGCTTACGCTGGGGCCAGTCCCCACTTGCGTTGCAGATGGCGCTCGATGGTCTTGAAGACCAGGCCGTCGACCACGTAGCCGATGGCAATGATCAAGAGCATGACTGCGATCACCTGACTCATGTCATTCAGGTCCCGGCCCATCATCAATAACTGGCCGAGGCCCAGGCTGACGAAGATCATTTCTCCGGAGATGAGCGACCGCCAGGCGAAGGCCCATCCCTGCTTTAATCCGGAAACGATGTAGGGCAAACTGGCTGGAAGCAGGACATACCAGAAAAGAGGAAATCCTCGCGCTCCCAGGTTGCGCCCTGCCATGCCGTAAATCTTGGGCATCTGTTGGCGGCCGGTTTCCATGGCAATGGTGACCGACAGCAGCGAACCCATGACCACGACGAATAAAATCGCTTTCTCGCTCAATCCGAACCACAGGACCGCCAAAGGGAGCCAGCAGATGCTGGGCAGACTTTGCAGGCTGACGAGCAGGCCTCCCATGGTTTCTTCGAGGAACTTGTTGCTGGCAACTCCCAGACCCAGAATCATGCCGAGAACAACCGAGAGCGCGTAGCCGATGATCATGCGCTTCATGCTGACGGCGATGGCGATCCAGAAACTGTGGTCGGCGAAGCCGGCCCATAGCGATTCGAAGACGCCTTTCGGGGTCGGGAAGACATAAGGCGGCCATATCTTGAGGGCGGCCAGAAGCGCCCAGAGTCCAATGAGGACGCCATAGAAAACGACGTGCTTAGAGAACCGCTTCATGGCTGTACTGCTCCTTTAACGACTTGTTGATCTCTTCCCGCAGATCTTGCAGAACTTCGCCCGCAGCTTTCGCTACGGTGACATCTTCCAATTGGCGGGGGCGGGGAAGGTCGACGAAATACTCGCGCTTTACGCGTCCGGGGCGGAAGCTGAACAAGGCCACGCGATCTCCCAGTCGGACGGCTTCGGTAACGTTGTGAGTCACGAAAATGATGGTGCGCCCGGTTTCGGCCCAAAGTCGTTCCAACTCATCGTGCAGCAGGTCGCGAGTCTGTGCGTCCAGCGCGGCGAAAGGCTCGTCCATGAGCAATACGTCGGGCTCGGCGGCAAGGGCGCGCGCCAAGGCGACGCGCTGGCGCATGCCACCGGAAAGCTGATGAGTATAGCTGTCCTTAAATTGGCCGAGATGAACGAGGCGAAGATAGTACTCCATCTTCTCTTTTCGCTGTTGCTGCGGGATGCCCTTCATTTTCATTCCGAACTCAACGTTTTGTGCCACGGTGAGCCATGGAAAGAGGCCGAGTTCCTGGAAGATCAGGATGCGATCGGTGCCGGGTTCTTTTACGACTTTACCGTCGATCAGGATCTCTCCTGAGGTGGCTGGTTGCAAGCCGGCGATCAAATGGAGCAGGGTCGACTTGCCGCAGCCAGAGGGTCCGACGATGCAAAGGAACTCGCCGGGACTGACGTTCAGGTTGATGTCGTCCAAAGCAAGCAGGCGCGTGCTGGCATTAGTCTGGTAGCTCAAAGAAATGTTCTTGAGCGATACCTTGGGCCGAGCTTCATGATGCGGTTGACGCAACGGGAACACACTCGCGTTGACCGGCGGCTTGCGGCCGATGGACCGCAGCGGACTCACAGGCTGGATGGGATAAGAAGTTTGCGCTACTGGATTAGTGCTCACAGGATTGGTTTCCTTCCTTTTTCAGTCAGGACCTGGTTCAAGAGCGAAAGATCGTAGATTCCTGAGAGGTCGGGCATTTGTTTGCCCAGGAATCCGGCATCGAATGCGGACTTGGCGGAGCTATAAAGTGTGGTCTTCAGGGGATCGTAGGTAATTTGCAGGCGCGCAAAGGCTTCATCGAGGACGACCGGCGAAAGCGCCTTGCCGGTTTCTTTGGCGATCTGGCCATTCAATACTTGTTTGGCCTCAGGCAGATGACTATTTATCCAATCGGTTAGCTCGACATGACAGGCAAGCCAATGCCTCACCACATCGGGATGATCGTGCAGGAATTTTGTGCTGACAATCAGGTTGGTAATCACAAACTGGCCCTGTGGCCAGAGATCGCGCTCGTCGAGAAACAGATGTGCATTGCCTTCGTGAATCAGGCGGGAGGCCCAGGGCTCGGGGGCCCAGGAAGCATCCAGTTGTTTCTTAAGGAACAGCGTCAGCTGATCGGGGTTCGCCAAAGGCACGACTTGTACGTCCCCACCCTTATCGATCGACTTCATGCCGTGCGCCTTCAACCAGGCGCGGAGAGCGACATCTTGCGTGTTGCCGAGCTGCGGTGAACCCACGCGCTTGCCGTGGAAGTCTTCCGGCTTCTGGATTCCCGAATCGTTGCGCACCACCAAGGCGACTCCGCCGCTGGCGGCGCCGGCAACCACGCGCAGCGCCTCTCCGTTGGAACGAACGTATCCGCTAATGGTGGGATTGGGGCCGATGTACGCCATATCGATGGCACCCGCATAAAGAGCTTCGATCGCGGACGGCCCCGCGTTAAAACTTGTCCATTGAATTTTGACGTTCGGGCCCATCGACTTGTCGAACCATCCGTTGGCCTTGCCCACCATGGCTTGCGCGTGCGTGATGTTGGGAAACGCGCCCACGCGAACGACCGTTTGAGCGGCCATGGGAAGACAAAAGAACAACCAGGCAACGAATCGGCACAACAAGGTCCGCAGACTCATCCCTGTCCTCGATTCGGGTTGCCGTGGACGACCATGGGAAGCAGGCCGGTGGGATCGGTCTTGCGTTTTTTCAGACCTTTCTTCGGCAGGTTCGCTCCCTTGGCGATAATGTCAGCCAGCGAGGTGTTCTCCAGGATTTTCGCGGCGGCGTCGCGCACATCGAGAAAAATCTGGTAGAGCGCGCGGTGCTCGGCGTCGCGATCGATCAGGGTGCGGAGTTGATCGGCATCGCCGAAGGGCGCCAGCGGACCGTCGATCAAACGGATGATCTCCGCAAGGCGAATGTCAGAAGGTGGACGGCGTAACTGGTAGCCGCCTTTGGCGCCGCGAACGCTTTCCACCATGCGAGCGTTCTTCAGCTCCAGGAGAATGAGTTCCAGGAATTTTTCCGGCAAGGCCTCTTCATAGGCGACATCGCGAATGCGAATGGCGCCCTGATCGGCATGACGGGCGAGCATCATCATGGCTTGCAGCGCGTAAAGGCCTTTTTGCGAAATTTTCATAGTGTCAGAGTTTGCCACAAACTCGATGTTTTTAATAGAGTTTATTGACCAAGCTATCCTGTTAGCAATCCGGATACCAGGGTCGAGACGCAAGTACAGCCGACCTATGACTTTATTTTCAGCAAGTTAGCAGCATCGTAGCGAAGTCCCTCGAACCTTGATGTGCAACCATCTTGCACATGATGACCAAGCAAAAGGTTTCCTTTAATTGTGCTCGCCAGAGATTTCATTCCGCTAACGCTTGCGGGGAAGTTGACCCGAGTCTCAGGAGATTCTGACGACTTGCACGGTAATGTTGTCGGGACCACCGAGTTGCCGGGCTCGATCCACCAGTTTGCGACACGCCACAGGCGGCGGATTGGATGCGACCGCCTCCAGGATTTCCGAGTCGTCAAGCAGGCTCCACAGACCATCGGTACAAAGCACGAGCACGTCGGATGACCGGAGAGGAACGGCAGCAGAGGGCACATCGGGTAAAACTTCCGGCCCAGCGCCCAGTGCAGCCGTCAGAATATGACGCTGCGGGTGCTCATCCGCTTCTTCGGGAGTGATGACGCCATTCTCGACGAGCCGGGCGACGTAGGAGTGGTCCTGAGTAAGGCGGGAGATGTGGCCGTCGCGCGCAAGGTACAGACGGCTGTCGCCGATGTGCGCGAAAAAAAGTTGTTGCGGAAAAATCGCAACCGCGGTGGCAGTGGTACCCATGCCTTGAAATTTTGGATTGCGATGGGCGAACTCCTGGATGCGTTGGTGGGCAATTCCGAAGCCGGCAACCAGCAGGGCCTGTGGATCGCCGTCCGGGCCTGCCAGATAAACTTCTTTGATCGACTCCACGGCTAGGCGACTGGCTTCCTGTCCGCCCTCATGGCCACCCATGCCGTCGGCCACAATGGCGAGCCTGCCCTTATGCCGCAACTGCTGATCGGAGTCTGATTCCCAATAGACGAGGCAATCCTCATTATTGTCGCGCTGGCAGCCGATATCGGTGAGGCTGGCTGCCTCGACCCCTGTCCTGATTTCCATCCAGTCTGCGATTATACGGAGCTTTCGCTGGATTCGTCACGGACAGGGAATTTCAGTCGAGACAGTTTTGCGATTCGCGAGGTGACAATTGTCACCGCTTCGCCATGATGATCTCCACTGGTTCGGACTGCTGAGTTCGCCGAAGATGAATTCACGCCGGGGTTGGATTTCACACTCGGGCGGCGGAGGGCCGAATGATCGCAGTCCAAACGCAATTCGAAGACGAAGTATATGTGGCGGAGAACAAGCCGGTAATCGCGTCGCTGAGAAATGTAAGCAAGAGCTTTGGGGATGTGAAAGCGCTCGACAACGTCAATCTTGATATTCGAGCGGGAGAACTACTGGCGCTGCTCGGCCCGAACGGGGCGGGGAAGACGACTGCGGTAAAGATGCTTCTGGGTCTGGCGGGACCGACGACGGGGACGGTAAACGTGTTCGGAGGCAATCCGGTGCATCCGCAAGTACGAATGAGGACAGGGGCCATGTTGCAGGTGGCGAGGGTGCCGGAGACACTGCGCGTTCGGGAACACATCGACTTGTTTTCGTCCTATTACCCGGCTCCTCTGACAATGCAGGAAACATTGGCTCTCGCCGGGTTGGAAGAGATCAAGGACCGGGAATTCGGCGAGCTCTCAGGCGGGCAGAAGCAACGGGTATTGTTCGGGCTGGCGGTGTGTGGCGATCCCGACCTTCTGTTTCTCGATGAACCGACAGTCGGCCTGGACGTGGAGGCGCGGCGATTGCTGTGGCAGCAGATCCGCAAGCTGGTGGGACGCGGAAAAACCGTCCTGCTGACAACTCATTATTTGGAAGAAGCCGACTCCCTCGCCGACCGGGTGGTGGTGATCAATCGAGGAGAGATCATCGCGGAGGGTACGCCGTCTGAGATCAAGGCGAAAACTTCTGGAAAGCGCATCCGCTGCCGCAGCGGGCTTGCGATTGAAGTAGTGCGCGGATTACCGGGAGTGGTACAGGTTGAGAAAGACCGGAACCAGTTCGAGATCCGCGTGATCGAAGCCGAGCCGGTACTGCGCGAGCTGCTGCTGCGAGACCCGGCAATCTCTGGCATTGATGTAAGCAGCGCGGGTTTGGAAGATGCTTTTCTGGCCTTGACCAGCGACAACAACGGAAACTCACGAAAGGCATAGGAGATCTTATGGCGACTGCAACGATGGCAATGACCACGAGTCCGGAGAGTTTAGGGGCGCGGACTGTGACAATCTATATGAAGGAAGCGAAGTACGAATTTCTAAAGAATTTTCGTCTGCGAGCGTATTCGCTTTCGGTAATGATGTTTCCGCTGATGTTTTACGTTCTATTCGGACTGGTGCTGAACCGGGGAGAGATGATCGGCGACACCCGATTCACCACTTACCTGGTCGCGACTTACGGAACGTTTGGCATCATGGGCGCCTCGTTGTTTGGCACGGCTGCCGGGTTGGCGGCGGAGCGTGGATTGGGATGGCTCCAGGTGAAGCGGGCGAGTCCGATGCCCCCGTTCGCATATTTCTTCGGAAAAGTGATGATGAGCGTTATATTCAGCGCGACCGTGGTGGTGGCGCTATTGGCGCTCGGAGTCGCATTCGGGGGCGTGCGTTTGTCGCTGTTCGTGGGCTTGAAACTGATGGCGACATTGGTGGCAGGATCGCTGCCATTCTGCGCCATGGGAATGGCGATGGGCTATTTTGCCGGGCCCAATTCAGCGACGGGAATTATCAACCTTGTCTATCTCCCGCTCTCGTTCTTATCGGGTCTGTGGGTCCCTCTGATGTTTCTGCCTAAGGTGCTGCGGAGCTTTGCTCATGCGCTGCCGCCCTACCACCTTGCGCAATTGGCGCTCAGCATCGTGGGTGCGGGACAGCATGAATCGAATTGGGGCCATTGGGCGTACCTGATCGGATTCTCCTTGGTCTGTCTGGGAGTGGCGCGGATCGGCTTCCAGCGCGATGAGGGAAAGATGTATGGTTGATCTCGTTGGCCTCGGGAGATGCAAGCTTAGCCTTCTGATATGAGACTGCTGCCCAAGAGACAAAATCACGGATGGGCGCCTTACACCTGGCTCGCCTATTTCGGGTTCTTCTACATCCAGCCCATTGTGGACCACGTGGGCTGGAAGCAGTGGCTCGTCGTCGGCCTTGGGACCCTCGCGTTTCTGGTTTTGTACTTCGGGTTCTTCTGGTTGGAAGATCGCTGGCAGCGAGTTGACCTGGGGTTGATGGTTCTGTTGGGCATCGGCTTTGGCCTGTACAACGGGGAGTCGGCGTGCTTCTTTATCTATGCTGCGGCTTTCATGCCTTACGCGTTTGAAAAAGAGACTTACGCGCTTCTGGGCATGGCGTCGATTTCAGCGATCGCGGTGTTCCAGTGGTGGTGGCTGCACCAGCCGCTTTGGGCGCTGATTTATTCGGCCATGCTGCCTTTGGTGGTTGGGGGCGGCAATATTTTCTTCGCCGGACGCGAGCGCATGTACGACAAGCTGCGTCTGGCCAATGACCAGATCGAGCATCTGGCGAAGGTGGCGGAACGGGAGCGGATCGCCCGCGATCTGCACGACGTGCTGGGGCATACGTTGTCGGTCATCATTCTGAAGTCGGAACTTGCGGGAAAGTTGATTGACCGCGATCCGGTGCGGGCCAAGGCAGAAATCCAGGATGTCGAACAAACCTCGCGTGACGCGCTGGCTGAGGTGCGGCACACCATCCGCGGCTACCGGGCCATGAGTTTGCAATCGGAGCTCAAACAGGCGGCTTCCACCCTCAAACTGGCGGGCGTTGCGGTGCACGAGGAGACGAGCTTGGTCGCGTTGACTCCGGCACAGGAAGGTGTTCTGTCGATGCTGCTGCGGGAAGCCGTCACCAACGTGGTGCGGCACGCCGCGGCGCGTAACTGCAAGGTGCGTCTAGCAAACGTAAATGGAAGCTGCCTGCTGGAGATACACGATGATGGACGCGGCGGCCTGCGAGTAGAGGGAAACGGTCTGAGAGGAATGCGGGAACGCATCGAAGCCTTGGGGGGTACGCTGCAACAGGAGAGCAACCAAGGCACCCGGCTGCTGTTTCAGTTTCCGCTGACAGTTCGAGGCGAGAACGCAGATTATGAATCCGTCAAAGGACGATCGAAAGACAATCCGAGTTGTTCTCGCTGAAGATCAAGGTATGGTGCTGGGAGCGCTGGCCGCCTTGTTGGAGATTGAAGGCGACATTACCGTGGTGGCGCAGTGCCGCGATGGGTCGGAAGCTTTGAAATCGGTGTTGGCCCAGAAGCCCGACGTCCTGATCACCGACATCGAGATGCCGAAAATGACTGGCCTCGAGGTCGCCGGCGAGTTGAAGCGCCGGCGCATTGCCACCCGCGTGATCATTCTGACCACCTTCGCGCGGGCCGGCTATCTCCGCCGCGCACTGGATGCGGGCGCGTCCGGCTATCTGCTTAAGGACATGCGCGCGGAAAAATTGGCGGAGGCGGTGCGGCGCGTGCAACAGGGTCTGCGCGTGATCGATCCGGAATTGGCCACCGAAGCCTGGGCCGATCCCGATCCTCTGACCGATCGCGAGCGCCAGGTGTTGCGTATGGCAGGCGATGGACAAGCTAGCGGAGATATCGCGGCGGAACTGAATCTCTCCGAAGGCACGGTGCGCAATTATCTTTCGGAGGCGATCAGCAAGCTGGGCGCGGGCAATCGCATTGAGGCGGCGCGGATTGCGAGAACTCGCGGATGGTTATAAGGGCGCGGATGTCCCGGCGGCAGCCTCTTCAAGCTATACCACATTGGCTGTGGGAGGATGTTCTATGGACCTCGACATCAGAAAACAATTTGCTGATTTACTGCGGGCTGCCGCTAGCCAGACGATTTCAGAGCAGGACTTTTGGGACAAGTTCAAGACACTAGAAGTGTCTGCTAACGACACTTTTTCAAACGTTGCTTTCGAGACCGCCACTCACTTTTGGGGGAACTTCCACGAACGAAACCTGTTGCTCATTAGGACAAAACCAGATCGGTATCAAGTGCAACAAGGAAAGGAACACCTGAGCCTCATTGCTGAAGGGCTGGAGAAAGATTGGTCACCTTCAGAGCTAATTCGCAGGTTGAAGGACATCTAACTTACCCAAGATCAGCGGGTACCAATCGACCCGATAGGGTGGTCACTCAAACTCAATCATTGCGCGA
This sequence comes from Terriglobales bacterium, assembly GCA_963700175.1. Lineage (GTDB taxonomy): Bacteria > Acidobacteriota > Terriglobia > Terriglobales > Acidobacteriaceae > DASVWZ01. Next base: position 333,456 of record CAVOWN010000013.1, on the reverse strand, counting down.
ATGTTCGCGCAGCGAATTGCGGCGATGCAGCTCCGCATGGCGATATTCGAGTACCCGGTTTAGTTGTTCGACCAGCCCAGTCAAAGCAGCGGGATCAGTCTCATGCATGATGGCATGGCATAGCTCTTTCCATCGCGTCTCGCCCATACTTCCGTCCATCTCTTGACCTTTCATTCTCCGATGGGTAATGCATCCCGGCGACCAAAACGAGGAAGCTTGCACTTAGCGGGAAATCCACAGCGAATGACGCAGAAACTGCGATCGCCGCTGGGAAAGTTTTTCTAAGTTGACCCCGGTATTTCAGGCTGTAAACCCCTGTATCTTCCTAATTTGGGGCTTGACTCGGTTAACTTCCAGAGTAGAATTCACAGAACTCGACAGCGCGGTGTGGGATGACGCACTGTTGGGTTGTTTTGTAGTCGATACGCATCAGGAGGCACGCACCATGGCCCGCCACCTGTCCGCTTTGTTTCTTCTCCCCTTTCTTGCGCCTTGCGCATTCGCGCAATTTCAAAATGCCGATATGGGCAACTTGAAGGTCCGAGTTACAACCACCGACGGCCGCCATTTCACCGGGCAGGCACACGTGCAATTGATGGGAGGATCGGGGAACTCATCGATTGGTGAAGCCTTCAGCAACGACTCCGGAATGACGGAATTTAACGGACTGAGGGTGGGGGAATATCACATCGTAGTCTCGGGCGAAGGGATTGAGACGACCGACAGCGGAACATTCGAAGTGGACGCGCGTAAGAGCACGCAAATGGTCTACATCTCTGTGAAGCGCGCCGGAGAACCCGATGCCACCAAACCGAAAGAGCAGGGAGGTCCCTCGATTGCCGCGATCGACCTTAACATTCCCGACAATGCCCGCAAGGAATTTGACAGTGCCAGTGATTTGATCGCCAAAGAAAATTGGAAGAAGGCAGCCGAGCGGCTGAAGAAAGCACTTGAAATCTATCCCAAGTATGCCGCCGCCTATAACAACCTGGGCGTGGCTTACGGACACATGGGCGACCGCGCGGCAGAACGGCAAGCCCTGCAACAGGCAGTGGCTTTGAACGATAAGTTCGCGGCAGCTTATGTAAACCTGGCGAAAATGGACATCACAGACCGCAACTTTCCTGAAGCGGAAACCATGTTGAACCACGCCAGCAGCGCCGATCCGACCGACCCGCAAACTATGTTGTTACTCGCAAATGTCCAGCTTTTGAACCACAATTACGATCAAGCGATTGCCAGCAGCCGCAGGCTGCATTCCATCGCCAACACTGCTCATGCATTAGCTCATTACATCGCGGCGCGGGCCTTTGAGCATCAGAACCGTCAGGATGACGCCGTCACCGAATTCCAGACTTTTCTGGTGGAAGAACCCTCGGGAGTAAGGGCGGATGCAGTCCGAAAAGAGATGTCGGGATTGCAAGCGCATCCGCTGGCTGCGGCAGCGGTGCCTTGAGGCGGAATAGGGAGCTTCGCTTGGCATGACAATGTGCCACCACTGTAGCTTTGAGAAGGAATTTGGCTTAACTCCTACAAGATTTCGCTGCGTCAGCCGCCTCTCGCCAACGTCTTAATCTGGAATCGGAGTGTGGCCCTGGTGATCACCGTTTGAGGACGACAACAGCAAAGTATGTTCTCACGGTCGAATCTCAAATGCTGTGCCGCAGCCCGACTGACATCCTAATCCGCCATCTATGGTCACCCCATAAAGGTCGTTCCACTTTCCCCACGTCAGGCCGTCGGGCAAGATCGGATCTCCGTTGCTGCCAGTGAACGCGTATAGCAAGGTTTCACTCCAGGCTTCCCCGCTTATGGGCGGGCTCAGGCGATAGGCAGTACCACCGTTCGTTCCTCCGCCAGCTTCGGTTGTACCGTAAAGATTTCCGACGCTGTCGAACACCATGTATCCCGATGGATTGATACCGTCGTTCCCACCTTGAAAGGCATACAGATTGGCGTAAGCCCAAGTTCCGTGCTTGTTCGCCGGAGGTGAAAGTTCGAATACGACCCCGCACCCGAAGCCACCCTGACAGTTGAGGTCACCTCCGCCTGCTGTCCCGTATATGTTGCCGGATTTATCAAAGATTAATGGGCTTGCGGGGCCGGTGTTGTCGTCGCCGCCTACATTGAAGGAATGAAGCACAGTTTCAGTCCAGGGTTGGCCTTTTTTTGTCGGCTTCTCGAGACGGTACACTGCGCCCCAATTGAAGTCCCCTCCGCTGAAGGTTGTGCCGTAGAGATTTCCCTCTTGATCAAACGTTACTCCGGCGAAAGGCTGTGCTCCATCAGGCTCTCCCGTGAACGTGTGAAGCAAGCTAAAATGCCACTTTCCCCCGGTCTTCGTGGGTCGCTTCAACTCAAAAACCGTGCCGCAACTCTGGCCGTTTAAACAGCTCATGTCGCCCCCCAACTCGGTTGCGCCATAGAGGTTTCCTTCGGCGTCGAAGGCCAAGTTGCCCTGAATTGCGCTCCCGTCGTCACTGGATTGCAGCGTGTAGAGCACGGCGTACTGCCACGTGTCCCCTCCCGGGCTGGGTGGAGTCAGCCGGAAAATGAAGCCGCGAGTGTTCGGCCCGCCACCCGCTCCGTACAGATTGCCGTCCTTGTAGACCACCAGCGAGGTCGGGAACTCGTGGTTATTGCTCGGGAAAGTCGTAAAGAACGGATTCTCGTCCACACCCCGCCGCGAGTTTGCGGCGCGGTCAGCTTGATAGACTGTTCCCCGAATTGTAGGTACCTCCTGCCACGGTGACGCCATACAGATCGCCATTCTTGGCCACAGCCGGGAACACCCACAGGATTCCAGCCATCGGATTTTCCTTGCCCAAAATCGTAGAGCACCCGGTAGGACTTATTCCGCGCGCGGGCTGTGCTTGTCAATAGAACGGTAGCGGCAAGTGTCGCCAAATTAAGGATTATTCTGCCAGAGCGCCGGTTGAACTTCATGGTGGGTGCCTCCTTAACCTGGTGAGTGGAACCGGCCACAATGCAGAGCATTGGGGGGAGGGAAAAGACTATATCACGGGTCTTAGAAAGCGTTCTCTCGACTACAGTTTGCCTTCGGTGCCAGTAACGCCCGCTGATTAGAAGTTTGTGGCCAGAGTCCTAGCAGGCTGCTGAAAAACACATTTCGCTGGCCGCGAGCCTCCGGAAGGCGCTGAAGCGCGGCTAGTTTTAAAGCACTTAACGGCACGAGTGAACTCGTGCCCTTCCCGAAATCAGTCCGCCGCGGGGTTTTTCAGCAGCCTGCTAGAGCAGGCCGCCGGTTCGGACGGTCAGGATATTTAGCGCCGATTCCAACTTGTCGATGGCAGCTGCCAACTCCGGATGCCGGCCCACCTTTTCTTGCAGATTAATGAGTAATTCGCGCGCCCCGGAAACGTGTTCCGCGGCAGGCGCCTTTTCGGCATGCTGTTCGGGCTGATCTTGATTTGTCATCGTATCGTCCTGTCTTCCATGGAACCTGGTCTGGCTTCGCGCTGTTCTCAGAGCAATTATAGCCTTCCGCCCCGGATGGCCTCCGGATCGAGCAGTCAACCGACTGGTCGCAACGACAGACGCGAAATTCGGCGATTGATCGCACCCCGCTTCTGAGTTAGGCTTAATTCGCTCTCGCGATCCTCCCGTCCTTTCCCGTCCTCACCCCGAAAATTCGTCATTTGCTGCATTAGGTGTGCAAAATGACGGGTCTGTGCAAAAGGGGACACCATATATGGTGTTTTCATACTTGACCCCGGCCCTATCAGGCCGTTAGAGTAACTCCAATCTGTGCCCATCCTTCCAGCCAGGACGAGGGCGACCGTTGGAGCAACTGGTGAAGGCATCTGATTAGTTAACCCCGGCAGAGACCTCACTTTTAACGGGACATCGAAGACGATGCGTACCCATCGAAGCTGGCTAACGCGAAGGAGTAGACGTTGCTCAAACTGAAAAAGCTCCAAATCCTGGGATTTAAATCATTCTGCGACCGCACCGAGCTGAAGTTTCACGGCGAGGGAGTGGCTGCAATCATTGGTCCCAATGGTTGCGGGAAATCGAATATTGCCGACGCCATTTCATGGGTGCTGGGGGAGCAATCCGCCAAGACGTTGCGTGGTTCGCGGATGGAAGACGTGATTTTTGGGGGCACACGCGACCGCAAACCGACCGGCATGGCGGAGGTGGCGCTGACGCTGGTGGATCCTACGGTCTATGACGGGCCGGACGCCGATGCGCCGATTGAAGTGGAGATTCAGGATGAACTGCCGGAAGAGGGCGATTGGGACGAGGCCGCAGTTCGCGCGAAGGCAGCTGAAGAGGGCGAACGGCTGACCGAGGAGGCGCAACCCGGCCGGACAGAGGAGCTTGAGGATGAAGCTGCGGTTACTGCGGGTGCGGAACAGGCCGGAAGCGCGCAGGGATCCCAAGTGGTGTTGAAGATCCGGCGTCGCAAGTTTCAGCAACAGTTTCGAGCCGGGGAAATCGCCGTTACGCGGCGACTGTTTCGCTCAGGCGATTCGGAATATCTGCTGAATGGAAAACTCTGCCGTCTGCGAGACATTCAGGAATTGTTCATGGGCACGGGTCTGGGGCCGGAATCTTATGCGCTGATCGAGCAGGGACGCATTGGACAGATTCTGAGCAGCCGTCCCACGGACCGGCGCGCGATTCTGGAAGAGGCGGCGGGGATTACCAAGTTCAAGACCAAGAAGCGGCTCGCCGAGGCGAGGCTGGAAGATGCGAAACAGAATCTGGCGCGCATCAACGATATTTTTGACGAAGTCACGCGGCAGATGAATTCGCTGAAGCGGCAGGCGTCTAAGGCGGAGCGCTACGCCAAGCTGCGGGAGGAAATGCGGGCCAAGCTGCGCCTGGTGCTGGCCAGCAAGTTTACCCAGGTGGATGCTGAAGCAGTGGCATTGGACGGCCAGGTGAATGTGCTGTCCGAAGAAATGCGCCAGCACTGGCAAGAGGTGCAGCAGTTTGAGTCCGAACAGACCGAGCGCACGCAGCGCGGGTACGCGATTGAATCCGAGTTGCGCGAGAACCGCGAACGCTTGAGTCAGATCAAAATTGAGACTGATCGCGCTCTTGGTAAGCGGCGAAATAATGAGGAACGCTGCGGCGAGTTGATCATTCAATCCGCCTCGTCTGAGGCGGAGGTGGCCCAGTCCCTGCACCGGTTGGCCGGCGTGGAGGCGGAACGCGATTCAAATATTCAGATTCTGGAGTCGGCAGCCGAAGAACTGGCAGTCGCGCAGCAGGAACTGGCGCAGAGCCAACAAGAAGCTGGCGCCGCGGCTGAGGCACTCTCGGTACTCGAACGGCAGCAGGAGCGGTCGCGCGCCGCAATCATGGAAGTCGTGGCGACCGAATCCGCTTTGCGCAATCAGTTGACCCAGTCGGAAGAGCGCATGGCTTCGATGGACCGCGAAGCGCAGCGCCTTCAAGATGAGAGTGCAATCGCCTCTTCTCAAGAGCAGGCCTTTGGCAGCCAACGTGGACAGTTCGCGCTGGAGTTCGAATCGGTTTCACAAAAAGTGGCAGGGCTGACCACAGAAATTTCGCGAGTGCGGCAGTCTCTTGAATCGAAGCGCAGCGAAGAAGCCGAAGCCAAGAGCCGATTGGACGGCTTGCGCGCGGAATACGCTTCGGCAATCGGAAAGAAAGGGTCGCTGGAAGCGGTGATCGCCGAGCACGGATATTCGACGGAATCAGTGCGGCGGCTTTTCCAGTCTGGCGGATTGCATGGTGGGCTCGCGCCCGCGGGTGTGCTCGCAGATTTTCTTGAAGTCGACCAGAAGTTCGAAGGCGTGGTGGAAGACTTTCTGCGCGATGAACTGAACTACATTGTTGTGAAGTCATGGGATGCGGCCGATGAAGGTTTGCGGCTCTTGCGGAGCGATGTGGACGGACGCGCCACGTTTCTGGTCCATCCCGAGGACGCGCAGGCAAAGTTTTCTTTTGCGGTGAACGAGGCGGCGAGGAATGACACGCCGAACCATGCTCCCGTAATTCCACTGAAGAATGCAATCCGTGTGTTGAACGGGTTCGGGCGGTCGCTTGAGGTTGTCCTGCCAAAATTGCGCGATGGATATATCGTGCCCGAGTCCGGCGCGGCGCGCGATTTGGCTTTGGAAAATCCCGATGCGTTTTTTCTATCGCAATCGGGAGAGTGTTTTCACAACGTAACCGTGACTGGCGGCAAGCAGCGCTCCGAGGGGCCGCTCTCGATGAAGCGCGAACTGCGCGATGTGATGGCATTGCTGGCCGATCTGGAAGGCGCTCTGCGCAGCGAGTCCGCCAAGGTGCTGACGCTGGGGCGTGAAATTAAAGAACTCACGTCTGTGCTGGGACGGCTGGAAGAAGATTTGCGAGACGCCGAAAAACAGGCGATGTCTTCGGGGCATATGTTGCGCCAACTCGACTCGGAGATGGCCAGGGTCGGCGAGCGACTGGATACCGCGCGCAAAGAACTTCATCGTCTTGAACTGGAACGCAAGGACCAGGCTGGTCTCGTTGCATCGCGAGGGTCGGAACTACTCACCCAACAGCAGAAGCGCGAAGAACTGGAACGGCTGACGGAGAGCGCGAACGATCGGCTGATCGTATTGCGGCAGGAACGCGATTCGGCGAGTCAGAATGCATCGCAACATCTGGCGCGGGTTGCCACCATGGAAGAACGGCACCGCTCGGCGGCGGCCATCATGGCAAGGATCGAGTCGCTGATCAGCGACATGCGTGGACGTGTGGATGCATTGCGGGCGCAACTTGAATCGGCGGCGGCGGAAAAGCTGCAGCGCGAGACCGAGAACGAACAACTGGCAGTTTTGCTGGCCGACCGTGAGGCGGAACGCAATGCCAGCGAGGCGCGCGACGGTTTACTGCAGTTCGAATCGGAACAGGTGCGGGCACGCATCGGTGAAATCGAAGAGGCCCTGCGAAATGCCCGCTTGTTACTCGACCAGGCGCGCGACCGTAAAGCCGAACTGTCAACCGCGCTGGCGAAGTTGCAGTCGGACGCGCAGTATATGGCGGAGACCTGTCTAAACGAGTTGGGAGTGCAGCGCCATGAACTGATGGCGGACAGCACGGTGGCGACAGTAAGCGGCGACGAACTCGGCGCTGAAGACCAGGCTTACCGCGAAATGCGCGCCCGTCTGGATGGCATGGGCCCGGTCAATATGATGGCCCTTGAAGAGTACAAGGAGTCGGCGGAGCGCCACGGCTTTCTGGAAGGCCAGCGCAAAGACCTTTTCGATTCGATTGAGAATACGCAGGCGACCATCAAAGAGATTGATGCGTTCTCCCGGCAGAAGTTTGACGAGGCATTTGGCAAAATCAACGAGAATTTCCAGACCACATTCAAGAAGCTGTTTGGCGGCGGCCATGCCTTTATGCGGCTGACGGATGAGGAAAACAGTGCGGACAGCGGAATTGATGTGATCGCATCGCCGCCGGGCAAGAAGCTACAGAGCGTGCTGTTGCTCTCGGGTGGCGAAAAAGCGCTGACCGCGCTGGCTTTGCTGGTGGGAATTTTTCAATACCAGCCCAGCCCGTTCTGCATTCTCGACGAAGTCGATGCACCGCTCGATGAATCGAACATTGGGCGCTTCACCGAATTGGTGAAGGAAATGAGCGCGGAGACGCAGTTTGTGCTGATCACCCACAGCAAAAAGACGATGAGCATCGCGCCCGTACTTTATGGTGTGACCATGCAGGAACCCGGCGTCTCAAAGCTGGTATCGGTGCGGTTTGGGGCGACAGCTTAGCTGAGGCGGCTAGGGAATCGACCCGGAGTAGCGTTCCAATGGGCGAACGGGTCGTTCCCGGCTAAGGTGAGTGTAGAATTTTCGCGGGAGACGCAATCTCGTCTCCGTCCAGTTATCCTCTGCTCTCCTCAGTTTTTCCACAAGCGGCATGCTTTAAAACCGTTGCCAGTCGGGCGATTCAACGCTCCTCATAACTGTCAATGTTTTTCGAGCGTTGATTGGGAGAAATCTTGTCCGGACGCGGCAGTAAATTCGTTGACAAAAATTTATCACAAGTTAAAATACGCCACGTTTCTAACATAAAATTTAATGATGAGCCCCGAACTTATCGACTCCGTTTTGCTTCGTACAGATTTCCCCGACCTCAAACTGCATGCCAGCGGAAAAGTGCGCGACGTTTACGATCTTGGCAACGATCAGCTCTTGTTCGTCGCCACTGACCGCATCTCGGCATTTGATTACGTGTTGGCCACCGGCATTCCCCACAAGGGCCGTGTGCTAACGCAGATCTCAATGTTCTGGTTCGATTTTCTCCGTGACACGGTGCCCAATCACTTGGTCACTGCCGACGTGGAGAAGTATCCCGCAGCGGTGCGCAAGTATGCCGACCAGTTACGCGGACGCTCGATGCTGGTGATGCGCGCGAATATGGTCCCCGTGGAATGCGTGGTCCGCGGCTACATCTCAGGTTCGGCTTGGAAGGAATACAAGGCCACCGGCAAGGTTTGCGGGATTGAACTACCCAAGGGCCTGCACGAATCCGACAAGCTTCCCGAACCGATTTTTACTCCGTCCACCAAGGCGACCAGCGGACACGATGAGAATATTTCGTTTGAGGAGATGATTCGCATTGTCGGCCCGGACCGCAGCCGGGAACTGCGCGACATCACCCTGAAGGTCTATACCAAGGCAGCGGACTATGCGCGGCAAAAGGGCATCATCATTGCGGATACAAAATTTGAGTTTGGACTGACGCCGAAGGGAATCACCCTCGCGGACGAAGTTCTGACACCCGATTCATCCCGCTTCTGGCCGGCTGACAAGTACAAGCCGGGAGCGGCACAGGAGTCGTATGACAAGCAGTATGTCCGCGACTATCTGGAACAGATTCGCTGGAACAAGCAGCCGCCCGCACCAGCCCTCCCCCAGGACGTGGCGCTCAAGACCAGCGAAAAATACCTGGAGGCGTATCGCCAGCTCACCGGACGCGAGCTGGATGTTTAGTGACCCCGCAGAGTGTGGGAGAACGACTTGACGCCGGCTGACTGGATCATCGTCGCAGTGGTTTTAGTGTCGGTGGTGCACGCGGCGAGCGCAGGATTCTTTCATGAAGCTTTCGGCATTGCGGGCTTGGTATGCGGGTATTTGCTGGCCGCCTGGCAATACCGCCAGTTGGCCCAACGATTCGCACCTTACGTAAATTCGCCGTGGTTTGGCGAGATCACGGCGTTTTTGATCATCTTCGTTGCCGTGATGGTGTTGGCGGGTATCGCCGGTCGCATCACGCGATGGGCAGTCAAAGAAGCGGGACTGAGTTTTGTCGATCGTTTGTTGGGCGGAGCGCTGGGACTGCTGCGGGGATGTCTGATGGTCGCCGTGGTCCTGACCAGCATGGCCGCGTTTACGCCAACCTCGAAGTGGTTGGAGGGTTCAGAGATAGCACCGTATTTCCTGGTGGTGGGACGGGCCGCAATCTGGCTGGCTCCATCGGAACTGCGGGCACGGTTTTATCAGGGACTCGACTTATTGCGACACGAACCGCGAAAGACGTAGCGCAGTTCTCCGGCGATTTGGCGGTGTCCCACCAAAAAATATTGGCACGTGAGGAAGAGTGGTTAGGCCGCTTTTCCGGGAAAGAGAGATGCCGTGAGAGATCAGCTCGAAGCCCTCATTATGCAGATGTACAAAAGCAATATTTTGTACTCTGAGGCCGTTCGCGAATTCAAGAAGCGCTTTATCCTGACGGTGCTGCAGGAGAACAAAGGAAACCAGTGCCGCGCCGCGCGCCAGCTCGGCATGCACCGCAACACTTTGAGCCGCACCATCTCTGAGTTGAAGATCGACGTCCGTCAACTTCGCGCAGGGGTCAGGCGGCCACCGAGAAGTGCGCGCCCGAACCCCTACGAGAAGAAAGCCATCCGTTAGTCAATCGCGATCGCATCCGCAGTAAGGGCGAGCCCTCGACCGCCGGAGTCCCTCGCAGCCCTACGGGCGCGAGGACTCCCGGTGTGGTTCTTCCGCATGTCCCGCCGAATGAGGCGTGGATTGTTTTGGCGACGCTTCACGCGGAGTTGATTCGTGAGGTGTAGACTGGCGCGGCGCAGCCTGAGATTGCGGCCGTGGAGTATTGCTGGGACGCGGCGCAGACTGATTTTGCGTCGTGTTCTGCGGACGCGATGTGGACGGACTCGACGCGGAGTTATTCGGCCGCGGTGCCGCTGCCGCTCGCGAGCTGTTCTGCGAAGACGACTCACCCTGGGGCGAAGCATTTGTCCGAGGCGTACTTGTACTCGGTGGCCGCGGAACGTTTGAGCGTGATGCGCTCGGGGAAGCTGCGCCTGCTGATGCTGCGCCGGGCCGCGGTGTCGCGCTGGTGTTGCCAGGACGCGGCACATCGCCTCCCGGTCGCGGTGTCGCATTCCCCGCAGCGGGGCTGTTTCGTTCCGTGGCAGACGGAGGGTTTGTGCTTCCCGCGCTTGATGGCGGACGCGGAACTTCGTGAGCGCTGTTGGTTGGAGTCGCTGTTCGGTTGTTCTCCGCTGCTGCCGGAGGCGCCTTATACGTAGCTCCTGGCCGGCTGGCCGCTTGCACTCCGGGGCCTTTAAATTCGCCCGGTTTGGCCGTGGCGGCGATCGGCGGCCTGCCCTGATTTACCGAAGCGCGAAGCTGCGGATTGTTGCTCGCCAGTTGCTCGTGTTGAACCTGCATCGCGGTAGGGGCAACGTGGGGCGCACGTGCGGCCGCTTCCTCTTGAGGCGTGGGCCGTTGGGTGATGCCGCCTTCGCCTCCGTTGTAGCTGACGTGGTTTTCCGTCACATTATTCGTCACGTTCTGGTTGTACACGTTCGTGACATTGGTAACGTTCGTCACATTCGTCACGCTGCGGTTGTAATAGAAATTCCCGCCGCGCCATTCGCCGCCGGCATAGCCGCTGCCAAAATAGCCAAATCCGTAGTTAATGCCACCGTAGAACCCGATGGTCGGGCCCCAATATCCAACGTGAAACAGGAATGCGCTGCCGCCCCAGCCCCAATAGCCGGGTGTCCACAACAAGCCAGGCTGCGGCGCCATGACCCATGTTCCGGGAACCCAGAAATATCCGGCTGGTCCATAATTCCAGTAGCCGGGCGTCCAAAGATAGCCGGGTTGCGGGCAAGGGGGTTGAGCGTACACCGGGAGCGCTGGCGGCCCAAAGCCGACCGAGATCGACAATTGTGCTGAGGCCGCGGCAGAAAAACCTGCACACATTACAGCCAGGACCAGCAAGCGAATGGATTTGCGAATTTTCATAAGTTTCCCTTTTTCCAAACAATAAGCCGCTGGTCATTGACCCGATGACGGCGCGACAGTTTTCAATCTGTGACTGTCTGAACCAACCACCTTGTATATAAACGCGAAAACTGGAGAGATGTTGCGCGGATGGGACTCCCGCCAGGCGGGAAATCCCCCAATCCTTCCTGTTTCCTGCGAGATAGTGACACGGGCCGAGGGGCGGCATTGCGCGATTCTTCCACCATTGTGCTTAAATGATCGCCATGGACCGTATGCGAAGCGGAGACGCGGAAGTCGCTTACGAAAGCATCGGTACGGGAGCGCCCATTGTCTTGTTGCATCCGTTTCCAGTAAACCACGAATTTTGGAAGCCCGCCGCACAGGCCCTGATTACCCGGTATCGCGTTATTCTGCCCGATCTGCGCGGGCATGGCGATTCCGACGCCGGCGAGGGTCCAGCGACCATGGCCAAGCATGCTCTCGACTTGGCGCATCTCCTCGACAAAGAAAATGTCGGCCGGGCGCCATTGATCGGCGTCTCCATTGGCGGATATGTGCTTTTCGAATTCTGGAGGCGCTTTCGCGGGCGCGTCGCGGGCTTGGTATTGTGCAACACTAAAGCTCAAGCTGACAGCGCGGAAGCCCGTGCTGGACGTTTGCAAGCCGCTGCCGATGTGCTGGAGCGCGGCACAGAGCCGTTTTTTGAAAGCATGATTCCGAAATTGCTTGGGCCAACCACTCGCGCCCGGCGGCCTGACCTGGTAGACGGAGCACTGCGCATGATGCGAAAAATGTCGGCTGAAGATGTTGCCTCCGTGCAACGAGGCATGGCCGAGCGTCCCGATTCCATTGAGACGCTGAAGACCATCAATGTGCCGACGCTCCTGATTACGGGAAATGAAGATTCGATGACTGGGCCCCCGGAAGCCGAATTCATGCGCAAACACATTCGCGGCAGCGAATTGAAAGTGATCGCTCAGGCCGCGCATTATTCTCCGTGGGAACAGCCCGAAGAAGTCGGCAAAGTGCTGCGGCAGTTTGTCGATACGATTGGCGGAGAAGGCTAAAGAGTTGTGCAGTGTCCGCGCGCCGCGTTTCGCCTGTTCCAAATCACAACGCCTTCGACATAACGATGCACTCACACTCCACTCCGGGCTTGAGTTTGCGCGGCGGCAGGAACGGTTCTCTGCGGGTCTCCACATATCCGAGCTTGCCATACAACCCAGGGAGTTCGGGTCGAAGCGTAAGAACGGTAAGGTCCATGTGCTTGCAACCACACTGGCGGCAATGATCTTCCGCGGCCGCCGTCAATAGTCGTCCGAGTCCACTTCCTTGGCGTGCCGGATCCACCGCCAGCATCCCAAAGTATCCTCGTGCACCGCGAAGTTCGATGTAAACCGATGCCAGGATTGTGCCCTGAGTATCTTCTGCCACCAGGAACGCGCCGCTCTGCATCATCTCAGCCATACGCTCTTGGTCCGTGCGCGTGCCTTCGAGAAACGTTTCAATAGCAAAGGCCGCATTGGCAAGCGAGATGATGGCGGGGACATCGGTGGTACTCGCGATACGAACGGAAATGGAGGAGACCGAATCTCCGGAATCGGGCTTCTGGCGGGGCATACCACGATTTTACAATTTCTGCCGACTATTGCCTGCGGGTGTCTTCCTCTCTGATAGAATCTCTTGGCTATGATTGATGCATTTCTGGTTGGCGCCAAAACCGTCGTCGACAGCAAGGGCGACGGGCCCGCCGTGGACGTTTCCAGCGCGCAGAGTCGCGTCTTTTTGCTGAGCCTTGAAATCACCAACATGATCGAGCAGGAATCGCTCGATGTAGGGATTGCGGGCTCCGGCGATGGATCGACGTGGAATCCCAAGCCTCTCGTGAGTTTTCCGCAGAAATTCTACCGCGGCGAACAACCCCTGTTGCTCGACCTTCGCGGACTCCCGGAGATTAAAACTGTACGCGCTCATTGGGAAGTCAATCGCTGGGGCAGGGGAGACAGCAAGCCCATGTTCGAATTTCAATTGCGGCTCAAGGAAGTCCCGCCCGACATTTTGCAGCAAGCCAGCCTGGAAGCGAAGATTCCCGCTTAAGGCTGGATTCCTCGCCGCATGAATTTCGGAAAGCTCGAAATCGGGCCAGTGCAGAACGCATCCAAAATCGTAATTCGCCCGGCGCGCAATCTGGCTGGGGCGGTGCAGTTGCCGGGCGACAAATCCATTTCCCATCGCTACGCCATGCTCGCCGCCATTGCTCAGGGCACTACTACACTAGAAAACTTTTCCGCCGGAGCGGATTGCGCCAGCACTCTAAGCTGTCTGCGCAGTCTCGGAGTTCCCTGGGAACGCGACGCGGGACGCGTCGTCATTCAAGGTCGTGGAATGAAACTATCCGCGCCTCAAGCGCCGCTCGATTGCGGCAATTCCGGCTCGACCATGCGGATGCTCAGCGGAATTCTCGCCGCTCAGGAATTCGCCTCGGAACTCTTCGGTGACGAATCGCTCTCTCGCCGGCCCATGGCGCGAATTATCGCTCCACTCGAAGCCATGGGCGCAAAGATTGCCTCGCAACCCGGAGGACGTCCGCCGCTGCGAATTACCGGAGCGACACTCAAAGCCATCAATTACGAAATGCCGATGGCCAGCGCGCAGGTGAAGACAGCATTATTGTTCGCTGGCCTGTTTGCCGATGAAGAAACTCGCGTGGTCGAGCCTACTCGCACCCGCGACCACGGAGAACTCGCGCTGCGCGCATTCGGCGCGCAAGTCAAACAACAGGGCAACGCCGCGAGCATTCAAGGCAGACAGCAACTCCATGCCATCGAGGCCGTGATCCCCGGCGACGCCTCCAGTGCCGCGTTCTTCCTGTGCGCCGCGGCCATCTTTCCCGGATCTCGATTAGTCATCTCGCATGTCTTGATGAATCCTACGCGAGCCCGTCTGCTCGATGTTCTTATCCTGATGGGTGTGGGCATCACCGTGACCCAACTCGAAGAACAGCACGGAGAACTAATTGGCACAATCAATGTCGAGGGCCGCCATCTGCGGGGAATGAGCCTGTTCGGCGCCGACAGCGCCGCCTTGATCGACGAGGTCCCCGTACTTGCGGCAATTGCGCCTTATACGAGCGATGGTATCGAAATCCGCGATGCGCGTGAGTTACGCGTCAAAGAATCCGATCGCATTGCCGCCGTCGCCGCCAATCTGCGCGCTATGGGGGCCGAGGTCGAGGAGCGTGAAGATGGGCTCAAGATTGCCGGCCAGCAGAAATTGCACGGCGCTGAAATCGATTCGTTTGGCGATCACCGCATCGCTATGGCATTCGCCGTAGCCGCCCTTCGCGCCGAAGGAGAGACCATAATTCGCGGAGCCGATGTCGCCGGTATTTCGTATCCGGCATTCTTCGAGACGCTGGATATTTTGCTGGCGCGCTAAATCTCGCCACTTCCAACGACCTTACGTCGCTTCAGCCTTATAACTGAATAACTCCTGGCATTGCGATCGCAGAAAGCCTCCAATAATCGGCACTCGGTGATTGCCCTTGGTGAGCACCTCACTGCACGAGATCAGACAAGCTCGCCACTTGTAGTCTTCCGTCCCGCGCTTGCGCCCATACGCAGCGATATCTTCCTGGGACACGCCGTACACCACCGCGCCGATTCTGGACCAAACGCAGGCCCCGGCGCACATCGCACAAGGCTCGTGGGTCGAGTACAGGACAAAATCGGGCAAGTAGCGCCCGTAGCCGCTCGACACGTATTTCAGCGTCTCCAACTCGACGTGCTTGATGCTTGACCCCGAAGTTTTTACCCGATTGCCTGCGTTGGCAATCACCACTTCTTCTCTTCCAGTAAGCCGCGTGACCACCGCGCCAATGGCATAGTCGCCTCGGTCGCGAGCGCGCTTCGCCTCAGCAATGGCGAGTTGCATGAACTTCTTTTTCGGTTTGTAGGAAGCCGGAATCATAGGCGGTATCAACATACTACGGAGGTCGGTGCCAACCGGCAATATCGCCCTCGATGCATCGCAAGCTTGATGAATGTTTTCGTCCCCGTAGGCGCCGAGTGCCCATCCTAGCGCGCCCTTTGCGCTAGAGTGGGGATTTTGATTTCGATCGGATGCGGGCAGCCCTGGTAGTCCCGCCCCCACCGAACCGCCGTCACACACCCGATTCTTGTCATTCCCAGCGGAGTGAGGAAATCTGCTGTCCCGACCCAACAAACATCCCCCGACCTTGTCATCCTGAGCGAAGCGAAGGATCCCTATAACAAGGTGAACCCGGCCGTGTAATCAGAAAGAAACGTCCGAGGGTGCAGCTCGGCTGTGACGGGCGGGTAGAGATCGAGTCAGAATGGACGGCACGAAAACGCGAACGCGCCGCGGGCCGACATTGTCCCGCTATCGAACTGCCCCACTCAAGCCAAAACCAGGCTTGAATGGGGCCGCCCGTCCTGGCTGTTAGGAAGCCCTATTTATGCGGACAGTGGTTAAGAAGAATGCTAACCTCGCCTCCATCTACATTCGGAATGACGAGATCAAGGGCACCATCCCCATTCAGGTCGGCACCGACCGGGTTATATGAATTTTCGCCAATATAGGAGCTCAGGCCGGGCCGGAAGGTGCCATCGCCCTTGTTAAGAAAAACATTCACGAGTCCCACGTCACGCGATGGCACCGCCAGGTCTATAAAGCCATCGCCATTGAAATCCCCTGCTGCGATGCCGGACGCATTCCCAGCTGTAATGCTGTTTCCAAATCGAAACCTGCCGTTCCCGAGGCCCAGCAAAATCTGGACCAAGTCCTGCGGTTGTCCGGGAATGATTACCGCCAAGTCTGGCATTCCATCGCCATTGAAATCACCAACTGCGGGATCACTGCCCCCAGTTCCGGCCGGTGATTTCATTGGTCGCTTAAAGCTGCCATCACCCTTGCCGAGAAAGACATCCATCTCACTCTGCCCCGTTCCGGCATTCCAGTTAGAAACCGCCGCGTCCGGCTTGCCGTCGCCGTTAAAGTCAGCGAGGGCCAAACCTATCGCGTAGTTCGGGTAGCTTGGAAGCTGATAGCGGTGTTCCAATTTGAACGTGCCATCTCCGAGGCCAAGAAAAACTTCGACCGCGTTTTGCTCGCCGCTGAAGTCCGCAGAGACCATCGCTATTAAGTCGAGAACTCCGTCGCCATTAAGGTCCGTGAGCGCTATCTGAGATACTCCCTCTACAGTCACCGCAGGTGCCTGGGTAAAACTACCGTCGCCGTTCCCTAGCATCACCTGAATTTGACTCGGGCTCGCCACGATAAAATCCAGGCTGCCGTCGCCGTTCAGGTCCCCAATCGCGAGTGCTCCCGGGGTCAACATTCCGAAGTACTCCGTCTGCGACGAGAAGCGCCCGTCACCCAAGCCCCAAAGGATGCCGACGTCACTGCCGTTGGTGGCGTCGCCGCTCACCAGCAGGTCGAGCTTGCCGTCTTTATTGAAGTCACCCGCCCGAACATTAAAGACTTCTGGCGCTGCCACGTATGCCGTCGAACCAGCAAATCCATGTTTCGTTCCAAAAAGTATGCTGACACCCTCGGTTCCTTCGTAATTTGAATCGGCCAGCGCTAGGTCGGGCTTGCCATCCCTATTGAAGTCTGCCACGAGCAGATCCCCGTATGGTGGCTCGTAACCTCCTATATTTCTGAAGGTGCCGTTTCCGCTGTTCGCTAGGATGTAGGTACCGGCGGTTGTCCCGACGGCCAAGCTCGGAAGCCGGTCGTTCTCAAACTTTACGGGCGCGACACGATCCGTCGCATATGGATGGCCCGCTGTGTAGCTTACCGCTGGACGAAACGTTCCATTACCTTTGTTTAAGAGCACCGACACTGTGCCGTCCACGTAATTCGCTGTAGCCAGGTCGATTTTACCGTCGCCGTTCAGGTCCGCCGCAGTGACGTTGAAGGGCTCACACCCAACGTCATAGTCGACTTTAGGCCGAAAGGTACCGTCGCGTTTGCCGAGAAGCACACTTACCGCTCGGCCAGAGGAGCAATCCCATCCCGCATTTGCGACGGCTAAGTCGAGATCGCCGTCCCCGTTGAAGTCCGCAATGGCAATCGAACTCGGACTATTGTCAACCGGATAACTGGCAGGTGAACGGAAAGTGCCATCACCCTTCCCGAGAAAGACGAGGACATTGCTGTAGCCATATCCCGTCGCTACCAAATCCAACTTTCCGTCGTGGTTGAAGTCACCCACGGCGATAAAAGTTGGCCCGTTGCTAGTGGGGGTTACGATGGGCGACTGAAAAGTTCCGTCTCCGTTTCCGAGGAGAACATTTACTCCGCCGGGAGCACTCTCGTTGGCTACGGCAACGTCCAAGTTGCCGTCATTATTAAAATCTCCGACCACAAGCTTACGAGGATGCTTTGCTTCTGTCGGGTAACTCCCCGCCCGCTTGAAAGTGCCATCCTTCTCGCCAAGCAACACGTCCAAATTACCCGTGTACCACTCGTCCGTAACAATATCGAGGATGCCGTCGCCGTTAAGATCTCCCGCCGCGATATACCCTGGAAGAGTGCCCGAAAGATAGGATGTCGCTGGGGTAAAGGGGCGGCACGCGTTGGCATCGGATCGGTCGGCTGCGTTTGCGGTCAGCTCTGCCTGGCCCGCGGTACGCGACCTCAATAGACACAAGGCTACCGCGACAACGGTCGCAAGGCGGACCCATCTGGGCTTGCCAGCCATTCGCATAACCCCCCGAGGAATTCTACAGCGGTTTTATGCGCGTCCCCTGATTTTTCCATGCGGGGCTCGGGGCTTATGCACGAGTTCTTCGCCGTCTCGCCATGGTCTGCCTCCCCCCGGTTTTCCATCTCCCCCCTCCGTGGCATACCATAGACTGTTCTCAGTACTGGCCTGTGCGGAGTCCGTTAGAGCTGGGAGATCCGTCGAATGGCATCGTTGGGTGCACAACTCAAGCTGGCGCGCGAGAAGCGCGGCGTAACCCTCGAGGACATTTCCTCGTCCACCAAAATCGGCACCCGCATGCTCCGCGCCATTGAGGCCGACCATTACGATCAGCTTCCCGGCGGCATCTTCAATAAAGGATTCGTGCGCGCCTTCGCCCGCGCCGTCGGCGTCGACGAAGACAAAGCCATCGAGGACTATCTGGCCGCCACAGAGCCCGCGCAGCCCGACGCAAAAGGCGACGCTGAGTTGCGGCAGGGAATTGAGCTGCGAGCGCAGTCCGAAGCGGGCGGTCCCGGCGATTTGCCCTGGGGATGGCTGGCTCTGGCGCTGATCCTGCTGGCGCTCGCTTTTGCCGCATGGGGACTCTGGACACGCGAAGAGCGCAAGGCGCAGTCAGCCCAGCAGAGCGGCGCAGCTTCCAGTTCGAATCTGCCGGCCACGGCGGCCGCGGAAACTCAGACGAATCCTACCGCGCAGTTGAAGCAAGCCAGTTCCGCCGCTACGAACAATCCGAACTCAGCCAGTTCGCCGCTGTTGTCTTCAAATGCAGGCTCCCCTGCGAAGCCGGAGAATTCGTCCAGCAATCCTGCAACGCTTGCGGCAATGAATTCCCCCGCCGGTTCATCCGCCACAGGTTCATCCGCCGACTCCGCGTACTTCAGCCTGCATGTGAAGGTAGAGAAAGATTCATGGCTCTCGCTCAGTTCCGACGGAAAGAACGTATTGCAGGGAACCATTGTGGCCCCGGCGGTCAAATCCGTGCGGGCGCGCAATCAGATTGTGGTGAAGGCCGGCAACGTCGGCGCACTGGAGTTCGACTTTAACGGTCAAAAATTGCCTCCGCAAGGAAATCTGGGCGAAGTAAAGAATTTGGTCTTCGGTGCGGACGGCTTGGAGGCGGTGCAAACCATCGTTCCCGGCACTACAAACGCCAAGCCGACGCAGCCATGATCGTTGCCAGCTTCTGGAGGCCGTTCCATTCGCCGCGTCTGCGTCGCCGTCCAAAGCGCTCTGGTGACGCTTGGCTGACCGAAGGAGCAGGGAGGCTTAAATTCGTTGCTTAGACGAAGCTTTCTCTGATAGCCTTTTAGTGATTGCAAACAACTCATTTTATGACTGTTCTACTCCCGGTAGACCCCGCCCGGTTTGCAGTCTAGTTTTCTAAAGGAGACGCATCATTGACCTCGAAAAACCGCACTCTTTTCACCTCTGAATCTGTGACCGAAGGGCATCCCGATAAGATCGCCGACCAGATTTCCGACGCCATTCTGGATGCCTGCCTGAGCGAAGATCCCTCCAGCCGCGTCGCCTGCGAGACCCTCACCGCCACCGGATTGGTCGTCATCGCCGGAGAAATCACCACCAAGGCCTACGTCGACTTCCAGACCCTGGTTCGCGGCACCATTTCCTCCATCGGCTACAACAACGCTATCTACGGATTCGATTCGAACACCTGCGCCGTCATCTCCAGCATCAACAAACAGTCCGGAGACATTGCGATGGGAGTCGACACCGGAGGAGCCGGCGACCAGGGAATGATGTTTGGGTATGCTTGCAATGAGACGGCTGAGCTTATGCCCATGCCGATATCGTTGGCGCACAAGCTGACGATGCGGCTTTCGGCGGTGCGTAAGAACGGCAAACTCTCCTACCTGCGTCCGGATGGAAAATCCCAAGTTACAGTCGAATATGATGAGCACCGCAAGCCGGTGCGCGTGGATGCGGTCGTAATCTCGACCCAGCATGCGGAGACGGTCGGCAACGACGAGCTGCGTGGCGACATCCTGAAGCATGTGATTCAGACGACGATTCCGGCGCAGTTGCTGGATGAAGATACCAAATACCATATCAATCCGACGGGACGTTTTGTGATCGGTGGGCCGATGGGTGATACCGGGCTGACCGGTCGAAAGATCATCGTGGATACTTACGGTGGCATGGGGCGGCACGGCGGCGGCGCGTTCAGCGGAAAGGATCCGACGAAGGTCGACCGTTCGGCGGCATACATGGCGCGGCACATTGCCAAGAACATTGTGGCTGCGGGATTGGCCGATCGCTGCGAAGTGCAGTTGGCCTACGCGATTGGCGTAGCGGACCCGGTCAGCGTGCTGGTGGATACGTTTGGAACCGGCAAAGTGGACAGTAAGACGATCCAGGACTTGGTACGCGCGCACTTCAAGCTGACTCCGAAGGGAATCATTGAATCGTTGAATTTGCGGCGTCCGATTTACTGCAAGACGGCGGCTTACGGACACTTTGGACGAAATGATCCGGACTTCACATGGGAAGCGGTGGATAAGGCGCCGAAGCTGGCGAGTGATGCGGGAGTGCGGGAGCCGGCTCACGCTCACGCTCACCACAAGTAGGCTGAGTTTGGTGACACCCCACTCATTCGCAGAGAACGCGAATGAATGGGGCACCCGGCACATCGGAAGTACGATTCTGGTTTCGAGAAAAATCCTCACCCTAGCGCAAAAGGCGCGCTAGAGTGGGGCACCCTATAGATTGGCCTTTGAATTCAGGGAATTCCCCCACCCTCTAATAACGTTTTTATTTCAGGAGAAACATGGCGACGACACCGACAGCAATGAAGTGCGACATTAAGAACATGGAATTGGCGGACCTGGGCAAGAAGCGCATTGACTGGGCGAACCAGTCGATGAAAGTCTTACAGATCATCCGTAAAGAGTTCATCAAGAACCAACCGCTGCGCGGGACGCGGATTTCCGCCTGCCTGCACGTGACTGCTGAAACCGCCAACCTGGCCATTGCACTGCGTGATGGCGGCGCGGATGTGGTACTGTGCGGATCGAATCCTCTGTCTACGCAGGACGACGTGGCGGCCAGCCTGGTACGCGATCACGGCATTCCTGTGTTTGCCATCAAGGGCGAGGACAACGACACCTACTACAGCCATATTCTGGCGGCGATCGATCACCGGCCGCACATCACCATGGATGACGGCGCCGACCTGGTCGGCATTCTGCACACTAAGCGCACCGACGTTTTGCCGGATGTGATTGGCGGAACGGAAGAGACGACTACCGGCGTGATTCGTCTGCGGGCGATGGCCAAGGAAGGTGTGTTGAAGTTTCCCATTGTCGCAGTGAACGATGCCGATACCAAGCACTTGTTTGACAACCGCTATGGTACGGGGCAGTCGACGATCGATGGGATCATCCGCGCCACCAATTTCCTGCTGGCGGGCAGCAAGTTTGTGATTGCCGGTTATGGATGGTGCGGACGCGGACTGGCCAGTCGAGCGCGAGGCGCGGGCGCGGAAGTGATTGTGACGGAAATCGATCCGACGAAGGCTTTGGAAGCGGTGATGGACGGCTTCCGCGTGATGTCGATGGCCGAGGCGGCGAAGTTGGGCGACGTGTTCTGCACGGTCACCGGTAACAAGAACGTGCTGGCACGCGAGCACTTCGAAGTCATGAAGGATGGCGCCATCGTTTCGAACTCGGGACACTTCAACGTGGAGATCGATATTCCCGCGCTGGAGAAGTTGTCGTCGTCGAAGCGAACGACGCGTAATTTTGTCGAAGAGTATTCGATGAAAGATGGCCGCAAGATTAACCTGCTGGGCGAAGGCCGGTTGATCAATCTGGCGGCCGCCGAAGGGCATCCGGCTTCGGTGATGGATATGAGCTTCGCGGACCAGGCGTTGTCAGTGGAGTACGTTGTGAAGAACGCGAAGACGCTGGACAAGCGGGTTTATCGCGTCCCTGAAGAACTCGACAAGCGCGTGGCGAAGTTGAAACTGGAGTCGATGGGAATCAAGATCGACCGGCTGACGCCAGAGCAGGAAGAATATCTGGCGGGATGGAACGAGGGAACTTAAGAACCGTGGTTCGTCGTTGGCTTTGCGGGGCGGCTTCGGCTGCCCCGTTTGTTTTGGAACGGTCGCAGGTCGTTCGTCGTTGGTCGTTGGCCGCGCGCAATAGGCGGTGCCGGCGAAAAAGCCGCAGAGCTTTGCTCGGCTTGGACCCTCCGGCTTTTCAGGGCAGGCTCGGCGGGGACGCCCGTCCCTACATTATTCCTTCCATTTCCTCTGCTTTTGTCTGTTTTCTGGAATTTATTCATCGATCGCCGACAAATAATCACTAGTAAGGATCATGTCGTTGTAAATTTGTACGCTAGCGTACAGAATCATCTTGACTTCAGATCGAGGGATGTTTGAGAATTCGCTAACGACTGGACGAATTGGCGTTTACGCTCGCGGATTAACGCGTAATCCCTACAAGCGTCCCAGGGACCCAGGCCGCAAATTTGTTTTGGGGAGTGCTCGTGGCCGCTGTCTTACTCCACCCTTTCGATTCTTCCTGCAGACAAAGCGTCGTATTGCCAAGTGCCGAAATCGCGGTGACCAGCGTTGAGGCCTGGGCGATTTGGCTGTCAGGAATTGAGGCAGCGTGGCAGCCGGGCTGGAATGCGCTGGCGCCCAGCCGACGGAGAACGCCATGAGTGTTCCGCTGCGGGTGCTGATGATCGAGGATTCGCAAGACGACGCGCAGTTGCTTCTCCGCCAACTGCAACAAGGGGGCTACGACGTGACGTGGCACCGAGTGGAGACGCAAGTTGGCATGCAAGATGCCCTGGCGCGGGAAGCGTGGGACATCGTGATATGCGATTACTCGATGCCGCGTTGTGACGGGTTCGGCGCATTACGGATTCTGCGCAGCAGTGGGCTGGATATGCCGTTTATTTTTCTCGCCAGCGATTGGGAGGAAGACAAGGCGATTTCCGCGTTGCGGCAAGGCGCGCAGGACTACATCATGAAAGGCAGCACCAAGCGCCTGCTGCCGGCCATCGAGCGGGAACTCAAGGAAGCGGCGCAGCGCAAGGAGCATGCCCACCTGGAACAGCGGGTACGGCACATGGAGCGGTTCGAAGCGATCGGCAAACTGGCGGGAGGAATCGCGCATGACTTTAACAACGTCATGGGAGTGATTCTCAATTCGGCGGAACTGGGAGAGGAACAGGCGGCGGAGTACCCGGTCATCCGAGAGCGCTTCCGTACCATCAGCCGGCAATCGGAACTCGCCGCGAATCTGACGCGCCAATTGCTGGCCTTCGCGCGAAAACAGGTCCTGCGACCTGAAAAGATCGATCTGAATAGCGCGATCTCGCGAATTGAAGGCGTCCTGTTAAGTGCCCTGGGAGCGAACATCCAATTCAAGTGTTGTTTGGAACCCGATATCGACGTGGTGGAAGCCGATCCTACACAGATTGAGCAAGTCATCCTCAACCTGTGTTTGAACGCCCGGGATGCGATGCCTGAGGGTGGAACTCTGGTGGTCAAGACCATGAATACCGAGATGGACGAGGAGTTCTGCCGGATGCACTCTTACGGCCATCCCGGTTCGTACGCGATGCTGATCGTTTCCGACAACGGAACCGGAATGGATGCCGGGACCCAGGAGCACATGTTCGAACCGTTCTTCACTACCAAGAAAATGGGCAAGGGGACGGGACTGGGCCTGGCCACGGTCTATGGAATTGTTAAGCAGCATAACGGTTTCATCAACGTCTACAGCGAGATCGACCAGGGCACCACGTTCCGCATTTACCTGCCGGCGTTCACTGGCAGTGGGGTGCCGAATGTCGTGCCTCCGATCACGAAGGTTGTGCCCGGCTCAACCGCTGGAACGGAGACGATTCTGGTGGCGGAAGATAACCCGGCGCTGGTTGAGTTGGTGCAAGAGGTGTTTGGTTCACGAGGCTACACCGTAATCGCGGCCAGAGACGGGTGGGAGGCGGTACAGCTATTCCGCGAAAAGGTGGACGAGATCGGGCTGGTGATTCTGGATGTGGTCATGCCCAATGTGGGAGGTCCGGAGGCGTTCGACCGAATGGCTGCGATCCGGCCCGATGTTCCGGTGATTTTTACCTCCGGCCATACCGCCGAGACCACTGCGCTGACTTCGCGCATCCGCACCGGAGCGTTCTTTCTGCAAAAGCCCTACACCCCGCAGCTGCTGGTCGAATCCGCACGCACGGCGCTGGACAATGCAAGGGTTAATAAGACGGCCTAAAAAAATCGTCGGCACCGGGCGGGGAAACGATCGCAAGGGAAAAAGATGGGGCGGAAAAAAGGCCGCTGCCGGGCGGCAGCGACCCTGATACGGTGGTTGGTTAGTCGGACTCTTTGCGGATCTTTTTTCGGGCGCGCTTCCTCGCCAGCGCTTCCTTCACGCGGCGCTTCTCGCCCGGCTTCAGGTAATAGGAGTGACGTTTCACTTCCTTGATGATGTCTTCGGTCTGCACCTTGCGCTTGAAACGGCGCAGAGCATTCTCGACGGATTCACCTTCTTGCAGTCGAACTTCTGCCAATCTGATCACCCCCTAACCTGGACAAATGGGACACAACTAAGTTTACCTTATTCTTACGCCGAGGTGCCGCGTTGCTTGGAATGAATGATTTGCCATGGGGGCGGGCGTCCGAGGGTTCAACCTCACGCTATATTGATATGGTCTGATCTTTGTCCAGATTGATCGTGAAGATGCGAGACCCATGAACATTATTAAGTCGACGGACCGCTTTGAGGAGTGGCTGGCGCGGCATACGGCAATCGTTCAACCCGATCTTCGCCTGAAGCACGCGCGCATGGCGGAGTCTCCATTTTCATTTCTGCGGGCGACGTTTTATCGATGGATGCAGCTCTGGCCCGAGGTGTGTCCGGCATTGGATAAGGCCCCGCGGGTTCTGGCTGTGGGCGATCTGCATATTGAAAATTTCGGGACATGGCGTGACGTTGAAGGCCGACTGATTTGGGGGGTGAACGATTTTGACGAAGCTGCGGTGCTACCTTTTACGCTTGATCTGGTACGGCTGGCGGTGAGTGTTGCTCTGGCGACCGAAGCGGGCCACATGCGGCTAAAACTCAAGGCCGCTTGCGACGTGATTCTTGAGGGCTTTCGGGAGTCACTGGCCGCGCATGGACGTCCTTTTGTTCTGGAAGAAGAGCATGGCTGGCTGCGGCAGATGGCGTTGGGAGAGTTGCGGGATCCGGTGCATTTTTGGGAAAAGATGGCGGGCCTTCCCAAAATGGAACGCGTGCCGGCCAGTGCACAAGAGGCGCTCGAACACGTCATGCCGGAGCACGGTCTTGGCTATAAGACTGTAAGGCGGGTGGCGGGGTTGGGAAGCCTTGGACATGTGCGGGTGGTCGCGGTGGCGGAGTGCCGCGGTGGAAAAGTCGCCCGGGAAGCGAAGGCGCTGGTGCCGTCTTCGGTGCACTGGGCACAGAAACAGAACGGTCCGCATGAAATTTTGTATCAAGCCATCATCAGCCGGGCGGTGAGGTGTCCAGACCCGTTCGCGCAGCTTCGCGGGCACTGGATTGTGCGGCGGCTCTCGCCGCATTGCTCGCGCATCGAGTTGAGCGTGCTTCCGTCCAATCGTGACGAGCTAAAGCTTTTGCATGCTATGGGATGGGAGACAGCCAACATTCAGATGGGTAGCGTTGAGGCAGGTAAGTATATAAGGCGGCACATGGAACGGCTGAAGGCGGGCTGGCTGCTGGCGGCTGCGGAGGAAATGGCCACAGCGGTCAAACGCGACTGGCGAGCATGGAAGAAGGCAAAGCGGCGGTGACGATCCGTCGGCACTAGATGTGATGAATTACGCTATCGGGTAAGTCGGCAAGCGCCAGGGTCTCTGAATTCTCTTCTAACGATCTCTGCAACGCGTCGTGGAGCTCGTCGAGGATGACGACCAGGGAAGCGGGATTGGTTTGCAGGAGCCGGCTGACGCTGTCGTGATCGACGGCGAGCTCGCCGACTGGCGTGGCGGTAGGTGCAGCCGCGTCCGGGTGTAATGGGGCGTGGCAGTCTTGTCCCGATTCGGGATTCATCCTGGAATTGGCGAAGGGGTAGTTGAGATTTGCGGTCACCATCCAGTGAATGACAAGCTCACGGACATGCGACGCGCAACAGGCGCCGCGGAGTCCGGCGCGCTCCGTCCGTTGGTCCCAATGGTAAATTCTTAGCCGGTCGCCGCTCGGCGTCTGGATC
This sequence comes from Terriglobales bacterium, assembly GCA_963700175.1. Taxonomy (GTDB): domain Bacteria; phylum Acidobacteriota; class Terriglobia; order Terriglobales; family Acidobacteriaceae; genus DASVWZ01. The sequence goes on along the minus strand of CAVOWN010000013.1, from coordinate 307,242 downwards.
AGGGCGAAGGCTTTGCCCGATATGTTTAAGAGTCTTCCGCAAATGGTGCAGGATGGATTGCCGAGCGGTTCCACGTCAGGCCCTCCTGTAATCAGGATGGCTGGCCGGGGTTGCGCCAGTTGCTGGCAATCCGGTATGGAATTCAGCCGTGGATGGCATCTTCGGGGGTGGAGTCGTCAGAGGAATGGCGACGATGCCACGGCCACGCTCATAGGCCAGGGTCAAAACGGGAGCACAGGCGTCGCATAGCCAGTAATGCTCGATTCTGCGCTGGGTCGTCTTTTTCGAAACGATGGACAGTCCATGGGCGGAGGCTTGGTCGGTCTCGACAATGAAAAGCTTGCCTTGGGTCAGTTTCAGAAAGGCATTCTCGCAGCTGGGGTTGGCGCATTTGTGCAGCACAGAAATTCCTCCACCCGATTACGGGCAACAAGGGTAACTGTGCTTGAGCACGCATGCTGCCACGGAAGAAGAGGCGCTTTAACGTAACGAAGCGGCTCCAAGGGCGGATTGCGAGAGTTGTCGGTGGCTCGCGTGAGCGAGGGAGTGCCGACCTGTGGTCAATGGTGACGAAGGGTCGTCGCAGGGCGAGTTCGATGGAAGCCAGTTGGGGAGCGACGGAACCAGGGCCACCTTAAGGTCGATTTCGAACGTGCCCTCCACTTGATTGGCCCGCAGCCGAGCCCGACGAAGGCATGCTTTAAAGATCGCCCATTTACCCCGGCAAGCCATCGCCGGGCAAGACCGAAGGCTTGATGTCGTACGGGGCAACCCGGCACCTTCGGCGGTTTCACAACGGGAAAACGCACCCTCGTCCACTTTCACGGTGGAGGCGGTTTCTTACCCTTGACCGCCTAGCTTAGGTCTCGACCATGCTCGCCAATGGCGAAACTATGGAATAAACTCGAACACCGTGCCATCGTAGATCGTACCCCCGCCTTCCGTTGTTCCGATCAAATGGCCGGCGCCGTTGAACACTACTCCCCCTTGCGGACCGGTGTCGAAATCCTGCAACGTGGTTTCCGTCCAGCTACCGCTTGTGGGGGTCAACTCAAATAGCGAGCCGGGATAATTCTTGTACCCGGGAGTTGTGCCGTAAACATTTCCATGTTGATCCAGAACCAGCGTGCTGTTTGGATAGATCCCATCCAACAGCCCGTCGAAACTATACAGATTGCTCTCGATCCACCCTCCCGAACCGGAGGACAATTCGAACGCCGTTCCGCAGCTGTCGCATTCGCTGGTTCCGCCATTCATCGTGGTGCCGTAAAGATTGCCATCATGATCGAAGGCGAGAGCCGCCAGAGGGTTTCCCCCATCATTGCCGTTAAAGGTGTAAAGCACGGTGAAAGTCCACCCGTTCGAAGATGGGTTCATTTCGAAAACCGTCCCGCAGCCGGTCGTCCAATTTGTCTGGCATCCATTGTTACCGCCGTAGGCCGCAGTGCCGTACAGGTTGCCGGCGTTGTCGAAAATGAGTCCTCCAACCGGACCACTACCGTCGCTGCCGCCGGTGAAGGTGTACAAGACCCTTTCCGACCATGCGCCATTTGAACCGGGCGATAACTCAAAGACCAGGCCGTCACCGGTGGCGCCACCGTTGCCGGTTGTTCCATACAAATTTCCGGCAGAGTCGAACACCAAACGGTCCTGCGGGCCGCAGCCGTCGCTTTGGGAAAAGGAGTGAAGAACGGTCTCATGCCACGTTCCCGACGTTTGAGAGAGCTGGAATACGACGCCGCAGCCGGTGCCTCCTCCCCGTTGGGTGGTCCCATACAAGTTGCCCTTGCCGTCGAGAATCACACTCGACAGCGGAACTGCGCCGTCCTTGCCGTTGAAGTTGTGGATCACGACCTCTCGCACGGTTTCGTGCTCGCCGGGTAGTAATTCGTACACAGCGCCATACCCGCCAATCTCAATGTCGCCATAGGCGCCATCTCCACTGGTGGTGCCAAACATCTTGCCGCCTTCCGCCAGGGTTGGCGGGGCGGTTGGGAATCCGCCGTCTCCCGCGCGAAAGTTTTCCAAGACACGCTCCTGCCACTGGCCATTCTTCTGAGTCACCTCAAAAACCACTCCTTCGTTATATCCTCCCTGGGTTGTGGCATAGAGATTGCCGGACGAATCGAGGATGGGTGTGCTGAAAGGCGTCGTTCCGCGGGCATCCCGCTCGAATTCATGGAGCACGGTTTCAGTCCATTGATGGGACGATTCTGGGGCGAGCTTGAATAGGGTGCCACAACCTGTAGACCCGTGGATAACACACTTAACGTCACCACCTTGAGAGGTGGTCCCATACAAATTGCCGTCGGTGCCAAAAACCAGTCCGCCTTCCGGTCTACCGCCGTCGCTACCGCCGGTGAAGCTGTAGAGTAGGGTTTCCCTCCACGCCCCTACACTGGTGGGGGACAATTCAAACACAGCTCCGCAGCCAATCGGGTTACAGTGGTTTCCCCCTGCGCTGCTTGTGCCGTAGAGATTGCCATCTGCGTCGAAGATTAGACCGCCGTCGGGTCTGCTCGCATCCGAATCAGTCTTTCCGAACGCGTAGATGGTCCGTTCGAACCACTTATTGTCTTGCTCGCGAACGATTTCGAAGGCCACCCCCCCGTCATACGGTCCGTAAAACGAGGTTGTACCATAGAGGTTCCCGTCCTTCCCGACAATTACAGAGTTGGGATAGCCACTGTCATTATTGCAGGTTGAGAAGAGTACCTGCTCGGCCCAGCGTCCCTGTGATTTGCTGAGTTGGAAAACGATCCCGCTGCCGCAAGGGTCTCCTTCTGGGGTGGTGCCGTAGATGTTGCCTTCCGTGTCGAACGCAAGGCGAGAACCTGGTCGATAACCGTTCGTGCCGCCGCTGAAACTGAAGAGCACCGCTTCCTGCCACTTGCCGTTGTTGCGGGCAAGTTCAAACACCGTGCCGTAGCCGTATTGGCCTCCGGCGGCCGTTGGTCCATACAAGTTGCCATCAGGACCGAATGTCAGACCACCCTGTGGCCCAGTCCCATCGGTCCGACCTCGAAACTCATATAGGATATCGTGCTTCCAACCGCCGTCGGACGTGGGCTCCAATTCGAAAATGGTGCCTGCGCCGTAGCTTCCCCCGCCAGAAGTCATGCCATAAAGGTTCCCTTGCGAATCGGAGACCAAATTTGTAGTCGGATACTGTCCTGTGCGGAACGCCTTAAAGTTGTATAGCGTACCCGCACATGCAGCGATAGCAGAGGTCAGGATCGCGGCCAGAATAGTTGGAACTCGCAGTTGATGCGAGAGGGATGGGGTCGACATTTCACACCTCTTCCAGAACGTGAGATAAGGGGAGGCACTCCGGTTGAACTCGGCCAAGGGTACCACATTGATGATCGAGTTGCCACCGGAGTGGTACTGGCATCCGCCAAGCGGCGGGCTCAAACTTCAGACAGCTACGCAGTTGCTTGATTTTACGATTCCGAATGGGCGGACAGGAGTGTCCGCCCCACACATCTGGCTATCTACTTTGTTTGCAGATCGCGGATGTAAGTGACGATCATGTTGATCTGGTCGGGCGTAAGACCCTTGGTTTGGAAGGCGTGCGAAGTTTTCTTGTCTGCGCCTCCGTTGGCGATGTCGTCGGTAAGCATGGCGTCGGAGGCTTTTTTGGTGTCATCGGCGATCAGACTGGGGATTTTGGCGGCGGGCTTTCCCGCGCCATTGGCGCCGTGGCACATGGCGCACTTTGCTTTGTAGAGACCAGCGCCGTCGTCAGCTGCGGCGACCCGAGGAAGCGCCAGAGATAGAACGATCGACAGTATTGCAACGAAAAGAACTGATTTCAGTTTCATGGAAATCGCTGCTCCTTAAGAATGAAGTTTTAAAGACCTAAAGACAGTCGGCTGGCGGGTCGAATTCAGAGGCTTAACTACAGAGGTCACGGAGTATCACAGAGGGCGCCCGTCTGCCGAGGCCTGCTGCCTGCAGGTTTGAGTGTCGTCCAAGGCAGCGGAATTTGCCGTGATGCCAGTCACGGCTTTGGGTGATTCTTTGGGCGTGGTGTCGAAGAAAGAAATCCGAAATTGATTCGATGGAAGTGCTGGAGCAAAACTTGAGGGTCACGGTGAATTTTGAACCTTTGAGCGCGGCCGAGGTGCAGGCCTTGAGCGATCAGTGCAAGCGAATTGCGGCCGATGGACGATATGAGCTGTTCAAGATGACGACCAAGTACGACGGCAAGGTGGGGCGCGAACAGCACCACTTTCCAACCACTGAACAATTGCCGATCTAACGAAGTTTTGATTCAGTTCGCCAAGAGCTTAACCACAGGGGACACAGAGGTCCACAGGGAACCCTTCGATACGGTGCGGGACCAAGGAAGCTCTGGTCATATGGATAGAAAAACCCGGGCCTCTCGATTCCGCAACAATAGCGATTCAATAATTGTCGGAATTTCCACTTTATCCTATCCAGATATCCGGATCGCGTTTATTCTGTTTGATCGTTGCACACCTTGTTATCTATGTCGGCGAATTGTGCCCATGACTTTTTTGAAGCGCTGGAAGATCCGGATCCTGCTGTTTTTTGCGGTAGTGGGACCGGGCTTTATTACCGCGAACGTCGACAATGATGCTAACGGCATCTATACGTACTCCGCTGCCGGCGCGCAATTTGGGCATTTACTGCTGTGGACGCTGATTCCGATCACGCTGGCGTTGATTGTGGTGCAGGAAATCAGCGCCCGCATGGGAGCGGTCACCGGCAAGGGCTTGAGCGATCTGATCCGCGAGGAGTTCGGGTTCCGCATCACTTTCTTCATGATGATCGGGATTCTGCTGATCAACTTTGGAAACGTGGTGGGAGAGTTTGCGGGAATTGCGGGCAGTCTCGAACTTTTCGGGCTTTCCAAGTACATTACCGTTCCGATCTGCGCCGTGATTGTGTGGCTGATCGTGGTAAAGGGTCAGTATAAGAGCGTAGAAAAAGTCTTTCTGGCGGCATCTTTTTTCTACGTGACATATATTCTGGCAGGATTTTTTGCCAAACCGGCGTGGATGGATGCGCTGGTGGCGACGGTAAGGCCTCCGCCCAAGGAGGCGTTTTTCCTGCCCGGCTACCTCTATATGGCGATCGGCGTCGTCGGGACGACGATTGCTCCCTGGATGCAGTTTTACCTGCAATCTTCCATCGTGGAGAAAGGGGTTACCAAGCGGCAATATAAGGCGTCGCAGTGGGACGTTATCTCGGGATGCATCTTCACGGATATAGTGGCATGGTTCATCATTGTGGCCTGCGCGGCGACGCTTTACGTCCACGGATATCACAATATTGCCGATGCGGCGGATGCGGCGCAGGCTTTGTTGCCGCTGGCAGGGAAGTACGCTTACATTCTGTTTGCGGTCGGGCTGTTCAATGCGTCGCTGTTTGCGGCGTCGATTTTGCCGCTTTCGACGGCCTACACGGTCTGTGAAGGGCTGGGGTTCGAGTCTGGTGTAGGCAAGAAGTTTGGGGAAGCGCCGGTCTTTTATTGGCTGTACACGGTGCTGATCATTGCCGGAGCGGGGGTGATTCTGGTCCCGAACCTTCCGCTGGTAAAGATCGCAATCCTGTCGCAGGTGGTGAATGGCATTGCGATTCCTCCGGTGCTGGTCTTTATGTTGTTGCTGGTGAACAAGAAAGAGCTGATGGGGGAGTACGTTAACTCCCGTGTTTACAATGCGATTGCCTGGGCGACCACGGTGATCATGACGCTGTTGAGCCTCGGGTTTATCTGGACACTGCGCAACGGGGGATAGATGAAGGGTATTCCCTGAATGATTAACCACGAAGGGCACGAAGGTTCACTAGGTTCTCGACCACCAGGATTTCCTTTGTGCTTGCGTCCTAATGGTGAAACCAGGCCACAACCTAGCAGCGATTGCGATTGACAGAGACCTGGGTGCGGCGGATAATCCTTGCGTCCGCGCAAGGAGTCAACCGTGAAAACGGCCCGCTATCGAAAGACCCTCTCTGAAACAAGCCAGCGACAGTTGAATTTGTATGCCCTCGTGGCGAGTTTACTGGCAGGGCTTTTGTTGTTTGGACTACTGCCTTCGAATGCCTCCGCGGCCACTAAGTACCAGGTGTTGTACTCCTTCCAAGGGGGAGGCGGCGACGGCGCATATCCCGTAGGAGCGCTGACTTTCGACACTACGGGCAATCTCTATGGATCAACCTATTTCGGCGGTAACAATGATGGTGACCGGTGCGATAGCGGCGGTGGTAAGACGGGATGCGGCATGATTTTCAGGCTCACCCCCGGCGCGAGCGGATGGACGGAGAGCCCACTTTATCTATTCTGCTCCCAGAACAATTGTACGGACGGCGCGGCCGCCAATGGCAACCTGATCTTCGACGCGACCGGAACGCTGTACGGTACAACTCTCTACGGCGGAACGTGTAATGGTTTCTGCGGTTATGGCACGGCGTTTCAGTTGACACTCGGTTCGAACGGAAACTGGCAGTACGGCGCGCTCTACGACTTCATGGGAGGAAGCGATGGCGCATTTCCCAATGGCGGCCTGATTTTCGATCGGAAGGGCAATCTTTACGGCACTGGTGTTGCGGCTTTTGTTTTGACTCCAAATTCCGGCACATGGGCAGAGAGCGTGATTTGCAGCTTCAGTTCAGACAGCGAGTGCAGCGGCGGCTACGGTCCTGCGCCGGGATTAGTCTGGGGGGCAGACGGCGATCTGTACGGTGCGACCACTTACGGCCGCAGCACCGGCGCCTGCTATGCCGGATGCGGTGTGGTTTTCAAGCTGGTTCCCCGGCAAACTGGCGAGTGGAAAGAGAGGGTCCTCCATGTTTTCCTCGGCGCGGACGGGACCAATCCGGCCAGCGGCCCTATCTTTGACTCCCACGGAAATCTGTACGGCACAACCGTGAACGATGGCGCGTTTGGGAACGGAACGATTTATGAGTTGTCGCGCGCCTCACATGGCCATTGGAAATACACAGTGTTGCACGAATTTCGGCTAGGCGAGTTGGAGGGAAATGGTTTCAACAGCGGCCTGGTGTTCGATAAGGAAGGGAACCTATACGGTACCGCATGGTCGACGGGCGGCTACGGCGACTGCACCGGCTCGAAATGTGGGGTGATATACAAATTGTCTCCTGGGCAACACGAGCGGTGGAAATACACTGAGCTTTACACGTTTACTGGTGGCTCTGATGGCGGCGATCCGGGAGGCAATCTCGTTTTCGACCAAAACGGCAACCTATATGGAACGGCAGAAGTCGGCGGCGCCAATGGACTGGGCGTTATATTCGAGGTGACGCCATGACGCGGTTTTGTCAGCGGGGGACCGTGCTATGCCCCATCACCATGCGAACGAAAAATCCAATTTGCTGGGGGCCGCGATGAGTCGTTCTTTTCTTCCCAGGCCAGTGTCGAGGCTGTCCAACCCAATCCAGCTTCGCTTAGACGCCTACGCTCTCGCGGCCAGCGCTGCGGGAATCGGCATGCTCGCACTGCCGCCGGTCAGCGAGGCCAAGATCGTGTACACGCCCGTCCGTCACAGCATTGATCTGGGCATGCACTACAAACTCGATCTCAACCACGACGGGACCACCGACTTCACCCTGCAGAATATTCCTTGCACAATGAGCTGTCGCGGCGAAGACCTGTCCGTGATACCCGCCGGAGGTAACGGCGTCAGCGGATTCAGGAGTTTCAGCCGAGGCCCGGGTTCAGCTTCTGCCCTGATGCGCGGTGCGGAGATCGGCACGCGCCGATATTTTCCCGGCAGATTTATGGCTTGGGTGGGTACCACCGGCGACGGAGGCAGCGTCAGCGGAGGAAGCTGGCTTAACGTGAAGAACCGCTATCTTGGTTTCAAGTTCAAGATTGCAGGAAAGATACATTATGGATGGGCGCGACTCAGCGTTCAGGTCCACAACTACCCGGGTACGATTACCGCAATACTGACCGGCTACGCCTATGAGACGGTTCCAAACAAACCGACCATTGCGGGTAAAACGAAGGGGCCGGACGTTATTAAGGTGCAGCCGGGCAGCCTGGGAGAACTGGCGGCAGGAGTTCAAATGCCTCGGGGTGCCAGAAGGTAGCTGCCGGAGTCTTGCCGGCCAGCGTTTTCGGCCATTTCGCCCGATTTTAGCTAGCTCTTGTCTAGTCTTTTGCCTCCAAGTGTGGGAAGATTGCTCCAAGTAGGGGTGTATGCGCCGTTTTGCCATCCTGTGCGGGTCGTTCGTTCTTGTAGCCAGCCTGTTTGGAATCTCCCAGGACGTCCCGGCGTCATCTCCGGATAGCGTGGCTACCGCAGAGAGCAGTTCGACTGCGTCGGTTCCCGCTCCGCCAGCTTCCAAGCCTGTGAAGAGTTATCACGACGGGAGTTTGCGCGACATTGACGCCATCGGCAATCGAAAAGTGGGTTGCGATCGTGGGCTGACGAACTGGTACAGCCTGGAAAAACAGATTGAGATGGGGAAGCAGTATTCGCGGCAGGTGGAATCTTCGGCCAAATTGATTACCGACCCGGTGATTACCGAGTATGTGAATCGGGTGGGACAGAACATTGTGCGCAATTCCGATGCGCAGGTGCCGTTCACGATCAAAGTGGTTGATACCGACGACATCAATGCGTTCGCCTTGCCGGGTGGGTTTTTCTACGTCGATTCGGGATTGATTTTGGCCGCGGACGATGAAGCCGAGCTGGCGGGAGTGATGGCGCACGAGATTGCGCATGTTGCCGCGTGTCACGTGGCGCGCGAGAATACGCGCGGGCAGTTGATGAACCTGGCGTCGATCCCGCTGATTTTTGTGGGCGGCGGCGTGGGAATTGTGGCGCAGAACCTGGTGGGTTTGGCCATGCCGATGGGCTTTTTGAGTTTCTCGCGGTCGTTCGAATCCGAGGCGGACTTCCTGGGCGTGGAATACATGTACAAGTCAGGCTACGATCCGCAGGCGCTGACTTCGTTTTTCGAAAAAGTGAAGGCGCTGGAGAAACATAAACCGGGCAGCATTGCCAAGGCGTTCGCCACGCATCCACAGACGCCGGACCGCATTGAAAAGACGCAGCAGGAAATCAGCACGCTGCTGCCGGCGAAAGTGGAGTACAAGCTGGATACTTCGGATTTTGAGGATGTGAAGACCCGGCTTTCAGAGTTGCAGAACCGTCATAAGATCGATGGGGGGAAAGTCGACCGCCCGGTGCTGCGAAAGGCGAGTCACGCGGGCAGCGATGATACAGCTTCTAGCGCTACGGTTCCCGATGATCATCCGACGCTGAAGCGGCGGGGTGCGGACTCTACGCAGAACTAGGGTGGTTCCAGCTTAGAAGAGTCCACCACGGAGTACACAGGGTCGACTTTCGAGGCATAGGAGAACTTTTCGCCGAGCTGAGGACTATAAAAGCTTTCCGCTGGCTAGGTCGCGGACCAAAGTCAGGTCGGCTTCGAGGAAGTCGAAGGTGGGAAGTTCGGCACGGGTGGCCCAGCGGAGGTCGCGAAAAATCTTGTTTTCAAGCTGTCCTTTGTATTCTTTGACGACGTAGAAGCGAAGCTCGACGGCGCCTCCGTTGGGATATTCGTGGCGGAAACGGGCGACCTCTTCGCCGATGGTGGCGTCGATTCCGAGTTCTTCTTCTAGTTCGCGGCGGAGAGCGTCGCGGGGCTGTTCGCCTTCTTCGATCTTGCCTCCGGGGAACTCCCATTTCAGCGGCATGGTCTGATGCTTGGTGCGCTGGCACACCAGAATCTTGTCGTCTTTGACGATGAGAGCGGCCACGACTTGCTTCATGCGCGGGTCTTTTCCAGATGCGCGCCGACCAGCGCGGCAGCATATTCGACCAGTTCACGGTCCTCGGCGCCGAAGGTAGCGGGAGAGTGGCTGTCGATGTCGAGCTCACCGACGACGCGTCCGTGAACGAATACCGGGGCCACGATTTCCGATTTAGTTTCTAAGGAGCAAGATAGGTAGCGAGGATCGGCAGCGACATCGTCGACAACGACGGTTTGCCCGCTGGAGGCGGCCGCGCCACAGATTCCCTGGTGGAGAGGAATGCGCGTATGCGGCGTGGGCGCGCCCTGGAATGGGCCGAGGGCCAACATCGGCTGCGATCCTAACACTTGTTCGAGCAAGTAAAATCCGACCCAGTTGTAATTCGGTAGACGTGTATGCAAGAGCTTGGCGATGGCCGACATCAGCTCGTCGGCGGTCGCGGCTTGTTGGGAAAGTTGCGACAACTCCTGTTTTACATCAGCGAGTTTGAGGGTCGGAGGCATAAAGAATCGTCGTCAACTCACTGATCGGAGTACGCCCAAGAAACCCTGACTTACTGCCTGCGAAAGATTCAATCCACAGGGTACACAGGGCTATACAGTTGAGTTCAGCGACTCGATCGGGACATCTCTAATGTATCGCATGCCACGGACTGGTGGGAACAGTTCGGGGTGAATCGCGGTGGCAAGGGCGTGCAATCCCTGCACCAGAGTTGGGGCAGGTGTATTCAGAAATTCATCGTTTATGCAGACGACGCGACCGGTCTTGGCTGCGGCGATTTCGTGCCAGCCGCGATCACGCACGATTTTTTCCAGCGGAACACGGTCGCCTGCGCCGCACCACGCCGCGATTATGACTTCTGGATTGGCCGCGGCAACGGCTTCTGCCGAAGTTTGTGCGCCGGGATTGCCGACGAATTCTCCGCCGGCGGCTTCCACTAATTCGGCGACCCAGGGCTGGGAGGCGATCAAGGGCTTGCCCCACTCTTCGCAGAAGACACGCCTGCGCGGAGCATTTTTTGAGCGGCTGCGCACTTCTTCGATGGCGTGTTGCATGCCGGCGATGACGGCTTCGGCTGGGGCGCTGGCGCCGACGATTCCGGCGATGGCCGCGATGTCGCAGTAGATGTCTTCTAAAGTCTTGGGCGCCAGGCCGAGGAATCTGGCGCCACACTTCAAAATTTCTGTGACCGCCTTTTCCTGGTAGGGCACCGAGGCGATGACGAGATCTGGCTTTGTGGCAACGATCTGCTCGGTGTTCGCGGTCCAGGAATCGTGAACGATGGCGAGGTCGAGGGCTGCGAGTTCAGGGCAAACATCGAGACAATACTTGGTGCAAGCTACGAGGCGATCGATTTTTCCGACGGCGGCAAGAATGACGGTGGCGCTGGGTTGCAGGGAGACGATGCGGCGCGGAGTGTGGTCGGGAGTCACAGAGGCTATCTTAAATCTATTTGGAAATGTCTAACATCGACGCGAACAGGGAGCGAGTCATAGCAGCGGTGACACACATCACTGACGCAAACGCAGACTGGGCCTAGACTTGGGCTGCCCGAGATCGAAAAGAACCTTTCGCGTAGATATTTCCGTCCAACAAGTTTTTCTTCAGGAGGCTCGAAATGAAACGAACCAGTGTTAAGGTTTTGATTCTCTGCGCATGTTTCGTATCCGCGGCATGGGGGCAGCAGCCAGCGGACAAGAGCGGCAACAACTGGAGCGAGTTCCACCGGGGGAACATGGCGCGCTTTAACCCGTATGAGAAAGTGCTGAACGTTGACAATGTTGGAAACCTTCAACTGAAGTGGAGCTACAGCATCGGCGATTATGGGTGTTCCTCAACCGCCGTGGCGAATGGAGTGGTTTACGTCGGCTTTGGCGACGGCCGAATCTATGCGCTCAAAGCCGGCAACGGCCACAAGCTGTGGAGCTACCAGACCGGCGCCGCGGTGTATTCCTTACCTGCGGTGGCGAGTGGGGCGGTGTATTTCGGCTCACGCGACGGCAATGTCTACGCCCTGCGGGCCAGCAACGGCCACAAGCTATGGAGCTACACGACCGGCGGCCCGATCGAGTTCTCCTCGCCTGCCGTGGCGAATGGGGTAGTTTACATCGGCTCCGACGACGACAACATCTATGCGTTGGACGCCAGCACCGGTGCCAAGCTGTGGAGCTACGCGACCGGCGGCGGGGTGGACTCCTCACCCGCCGTGGCGAATGGGATAGTTTACGTCGGCTCCAACGACAACAGCGTGTACGCGCTGGACGCCAAGACCGGCGCTCTGCTCTGGAGCTACCTCACGGGTGCCAAGGTGTCTTCCTCGCCCGCCTTAGCGGACGGGGTGGTGTATGTCGGCTCGGCCGACAGCAACTTTTACGCGCTGGACGCCAGCAACGGCGCCCTGCTGTGGAGCTACACCACCGGCGGCAGCGGTGTGAGCTCCTCTCCCACTGTGGCCAATGGGGTGGTTTATTTCAGCGCGGACGACTACAACGCGTACGCGCTGAACGCCAGCACCGGAGCCCTGCTCTGGAGCTACGACCTCGCCGACTCTCCGGACGCGGGGCTGGCCGTGGCCAATGGCGTGGTTTATGTCACCGCGAACACCGGCAACACGTCCGCGCTGAACGCGAGCACGGGCGCCCTGCTGTGGAGCTATCAAACCAGACTACCCACCTCACCCGCCGTGGTGAACGGAGTAGTTTATGTCGGCGACAACGGCGGATTCACTAACAGCCAGGCCAGCGTGTACGCCTTCGGCCTGAAGAAGTAACGCGATCCGGAGAAACCGGTGCGGATCCCCAACCGCGCCGGCGCCCCGGGCGCGACCTTGGCCGGCATTAACTAACCGGACGGTGACCAGCACCTGCGCTGGTCGTAGGGAAACGGATTTACGTCGGACAAATTTGTCTTGAGGAGGCTCGAAATGAAACGAGTTCGTATCTTGGTTTTGATTCTCTGTGTGTGCTTCGTATCCGCGGCATGGGGGCAGCAGCCAGCGAGCCGCGCGGATTGGACCGAGTTCCACAGGCTCAACATGGTGCGCTGGAATCCGTTTGAAAAGGTGCTAAACGTTAACAATGTTGGGAATCTCGGCTTGAATTGGAGCTACAGCACGGGCGGCGGTGTTGCCTCGCCCGCCGTGGTGAATGGGGTGGTTTATGTCGGCTCGAACGACGGCAATGTGTACGCTTTCGGCCTGCAGCAGGAGCGGAAATAACGCGATTCGGAGAAACCGGGCTTATTGAGTTTTTGGCTGTTGGACAAGATTGCGCCAGCTCCGGGTTTCGTGGCGTCGCACGGTACAATCGTTGCGATGTATTCTTCTCAGGTTCTGGATCATTTTGAGCATCCTCGGAATGCCGGGGAATTGGAGAATCCGGATGGCGTGGCTCAGATCGAGAACCCGGCGTGCGGCGACATTCTCAAGCTGTCGCTGAAAATATCAGACAACACAATTAGGGCGGCCCGTTTTCTGGCCAAAGGCTGCGTGGCGGCGATGGCATGCGGTTCGGCGCTGACGGAACTTATACAGGGAAGGACAATCGAAGAGGCGGGACGTCTTAAGCGAGAAGATGTTGTCGCGGCGGTCGGCGGATTGCCGGCGGCGTCTATGCATGCCAGCCATCTGGCCGTCGAAGCCTTGACGGCGGCGTTGAACTCTTTGAAAGAATCGGCAAGTTAAGTTTGTTAAGCAGGCTACGAAGAGGCTCAACCACAGGGGGTCAGAGAGGGCCACAGGGGGACGGCAACCTTCTTCTGCAATATCGCTCAACGCACGGCTGCGGAAATTTCTGGTTGATAAATTGTCCAGCCCCGGGTTTCGGCGGTTTGCTTGAGATCGGGGTTGGGGTTGACGGCGAATCCCGATTTCGCCATGGCCAGCATTTCAGTGTCCCATCGCGAGTTGCCGAATGCGGCATCTGGTGTGCGGGCGATGACTTCGCGAATGGCGAGCGGCTTGCCTTCGCCGCTGGGAACCCGGATGAGCCGGTCGGTGATGATTCCGTTGTCGATTTCAACGGCGGCGGCCAGAATGTTATTTTCATCGATGGCGAAATGTTTTGCCGCGGCGCGAATGATCCAGATATTACTTGAGGAAACGGCCCAGACTTCGCAGGCGGATTTCTTGAGTCTTACGATCAACTCTTGCAGTTCGGGGAAGATTCGCGAGACGAATGTGGTTTCGAAGTATTCGCGGGCCAATTCCTGTACCTGCGATTCCGGCAGTCCGCGATGCAGGGTGACCATTTCTCCGCACATCACGTCTTCAGGGACTTTGCCGGCTCTATAGTCGGCGTAGCGGGCGCGGGCCCGGCGCACTACTTCGTCTGGAAAGATTCCTCGTTTCAATTCCCAATCGAAAAAGCCTTCACCGGCATCGCCCGACCACAAGGTGCCATCGCAGTCGAAGACGGCCAGCTTTGGTTCACGGCGGAGAACTTCGTTTATGAATTGCAGTGCGTTTGGGGAGAATCGTTCGCTCACGAAGTGGTTCATCCTTAATTATTTTGGCCGAGCCATGGCGGACGTCAGGGTCGCATAGTCCTCGGGTGTATTCACATTCAGCGTAACAGTTTGGTCTTCGACCGGGACGTACTGAATGTGTTGCTGGTTCTGGTGCTCGATGTCGCGGGCAATCGCATTGTCCGGGGCGCGCAGGAAGGCTTCAATCATCTCTCGGGCCAGCAGGATGGGGTGCCCGTGCTTTCCCTTGACCTCGGGTATGATCGCCCAAATTTCGTTGGGAGCTGCGACAAAGGCCGAGGTCAGCGCTTCCAGAGTCGGCGAACTGGCTGGAGGACGGTCGACGAGCGTGACCATCGCGGCATCGCGGCCGTAATTCAAGGCCTGCTGCAATCCGACTTTGAGGGAGCTGAACTGGCCGTTTTCGGGGGCAGGATTTCGTACTACGGACGCTCCGCTGGCATAGGCAATAGGTGTGACGTTCGGTTCGTTGGCGCCGACGACCACAATGACCATGTCGCTGAATAACGAGAGTGCGCGGATGGCGCCGGAAAGAAAAGTCTGTCCCACGGTCGTCGCACTCGGAGGCCATGGCAGGAGGGCTTTGTCGGTGCCCATACGAGTAGACTCGCCCGCGGCCAGAATGATTCCGCAAAATCCGGGCGATTGCCTCATGAGTGGAAGATAGCAGAATGAGGTGGGGAAGTCAGTGAGCCATTCGCGGTGAAGACGGCGGGGATGCGAGCAGGATCAGATTTTTTCAGGCTGTTCTTCGCAGTCGATACTCGCGTCGGGATCTGAGACTGCGTTGTGGCGGTGGAACCAGCTCATGTGGGGTAACGCTCGTTCGGCATGGCGCCGGACGGCGATGAGCTCGGCGGTAATGGCTACAGCAATTTCTTCGGGGGTGATTGCGCCGATATCCAGTCCAACGGGGGCGTGGACCTTTTGGAAAAGTGATTCTGCAAGGCCCTCCTGGGTGAGTTCGCGGAAGATGGTAATGGTCTTTCGCTTTGAGCCAATCATGCCAATGTATCGGGCCGGAGTCTGCACCGCCCAGCGAAGGACGCGCATGTCGTCGCGATGTCCGCGAGTGACGATGACGATATAGGACGATTCGTTGGGCGTGATGCGGGCCATGGCCGATTCGAAGTCTTCGGCAATGACCTCTCGGGCGTGGGGAAAACGGTCGCGGCTGGCGTAAGCATTGCGGTCGTCGATGATGCTGACGTTGAAGCCGGCTTTACGGGCGACTTCGTAAAGGTTGATGGACACGTGACCTGCGCCGAAAATATAAAGTAACGCTGGAGGTAGGATGGGCTCGATAAAAATGTCCAGCGTACCGCCGCAGACAAGGCCAGTGTCGTACTTGGGATTTTCGTTGAGATTGAAGGTGAGGCTGCGGGGCTTTTCGCTTTCCATGACCTCGCGGGCGGCCTGCCAAACCTCGGCTTCGACGCAGCCGCCTCCGATGGTTCCGGCGATGGAGCCGTCGTCACGCACCAGCATTTTGGCGGTTTCAAACGAAGGAATCGAGCCACGCACATTCACGATGGTAGCCACGGCGCCACGGCGTCCTTGCTGCCGAAGGCTGACGATCTCTTCGTAAATGTCCATCTACTATTGATTATTGGAGTTTTGGGCGCGCGCGTCAATCGGGGCCGGTTGGATCAGGTCAGAACTTGGACCACGAAGGGACACTAAGGATCACGAGGGTTCGTCCAGAATCATTCATGCTTAGGGCCGGATGGCTCCAAACTACTGGGAGCATTGACCATGGGACTGACGGGGAGTAGATTCGGTGCTCCGGTTTCTTGGCCAGATCGCAGGCGCCAGACGGGTTCAGGAGAATTCGTGAAAAGCAAATTATCGGTTTCGCTGGCACTTTTATGGATGGTTGTATGGGCTTCGAGCGCGTTCGCGCAGTGGTCGTCCGATCCGACGAAAAATCTTCCGCTCGCCGACAACCCGGATGGGGCCGATCAGGTACAACCCAAGGTCAAGCCTTTGCCCAACCATGCCTGGTATGTGAGCTGGTTTGACGCGGACCCGAATAGCCCTCCGCCGGTAGGTTACAGCGTGTATTACCAGCGGCTGAGCGCGGGCGGGGTGGAGCAATTCAAGCATGACGGCTTGGAAGTGGCCCACCTGAGCAACTCTTCGACGGAGGACTACGGTCTGGATATCGATACCAAAGGCAACGCGTTGATTGCCTTCCTCGACACGCGAGAAGGTTCGAACCAGCAGGTGACCGCGGCCAAAATGGACAGCAAGGGCAAGGCCCTGTGGGGGAAAAAGGGCGTGCAACTGACCAGCGGCAGCGCGAACTCGAACGCGATTCCCAAGATCGCGGGTACTAGCGACGGCGACGTTGTGGTGGCTTGGACGAGTAACAGCAATGTAGTTGTACAGAAGCTGAATGCAAACGGAAAACCCCTGTGGGGGAAGGGAGTGGTCTTCAGCGAGTCGGGCTACGACTATACGCTGGCGGACTTGCACGCTGCGGAAGACGGTAGCGTGATTCTTTCGTGGGCGAGAGCTCAGGGCTTCGGCAGCGATTCTCAGCTACGCGCCAATAAGTTGTCGGCCAAAGGGAAGCTGCTGTGGGGCAAGAAGAACGTGACGATTTTCGATACCGGCTCACTACAGTTCGGGAATTTCCCCTATTTCATTCCAGATGGAAAAGGCGGCGCAGTATTCTCCTGGTACACCAGCAGTCCCACATTACAGGTGTTCGCGCAGCATATCCGGGTGGACGGCAGCGAAGCGTTTCCGCATAACGGTTCTGCGGTGTCGACGAATGGCACGGATGTGCGAGTCGCGCCGTCGGC
The DNA here is from genome assembly GCA_963700175.1 of Terriglobales bacterium. Classification (GTDB taxonomy): domain Bacteria; phylum Acidobacteriota; class Terriglobia; order Terriglobales; family Acidobacteriaceae; genus DASVWZ01. The sequence goes on along the minus strand of CAVOWN010000013.1, from coordinate 290,193 downwards.
ATCCTATCGGGCGTCAAGCGATACGACTTTCGTGTTCTGGACGGAGGAAGACTCGAATCAGGTGATGAACGGCGTGTACGGGCAAAGACTCAATGGCAAGGGCGCGCTGGAGTGGGGCGATAGCGGGCTGGCGATCGTCGCTTTGGGATCGGACCAGCAGATCTTTGTGGAAAGTGTGCAGATTGGCAGTGGCGCGCTGGTGTTCTGGGTAGATGAGTTGGGCTTCGGCAATGCTACCATCCAGGCGACTCGATTGAATGCGGCGGGCAAGGCGACGTGTGCGCAGTTCCCGGTTTCGTCGATCCCAGCCGACAAGGCGCGGCTGGCGGCGGACATCACTTCCGCTGGGCTGGCTGCGGTGGCCTTTGAGGACGACCGCCTGGGCAATAACGGGATCTACATTCAGAATGTGAATCGGGACTGCTCGCTGGGACAGAAGATGCATTGAGAGGGCCGCTTGCAGCGGGCCGCGAGGATTCTGGTATTGTAGTGACGTTGTCTTCTCAACGTCATGAAAGCTGTTCGCCTTCACGAATTCGGTGGGCCGGAAGTTCTGCGGTACGAAGAGGTCGCCGATGCGCGGCCTCGCAAAGATCAAGTCTTGGTGCGGGTCAAAGCCTGCTCGCTGAATCATCTCGACCTGTGGGTGCGGGCGGGCCTTCCCGGGGTAAAGCTTCCGCACATTCTGGGCAGTGACGTTGCCGGAGAAGTGGTCGAGGTGGGTGAGTACGTGACCGGCATTTCTGCGGGGCAGCGGGTGCTGCTTGCACCCATGCATTTCTGCAATCACTGCTACTACTGCGCATCGGGAGAGCAAAATCTTTGTCGTGAGTTCACGGCCCTGGGAAATGCAGTAGACGGCGGAAACTGCGAGTTGATCGCCGTTCCTGCCATCAATGTCATTCCTATTCCCGACCATTTGAGTTTCGATCAAGCGGCGAGCGTGCCGCTGGTGTTTCTGACGGCGTGGCACATGCTGGTTGGGCGTGCGCATATTCGCCAGGGACAGACTATTCTGGTGCTGGGCGCAGGATCGGGCGTGGGGATTGCAGCGATCCAGATTGCCAAGTTGTTTCATGCTCGCGTGATCACGACCGCGGGCGACGAGCAGAAGTTGGAGAAAGCTCGGGCCCTGGGTGCGGATTATGGAATTGACCACTATAAACAGAAGATCTCGCAGGAAGTGCGCAAGATCACGAACAAAGAAGGTGTGGATATTGTGGTGGAGCATGTGGGCGAGGCGACTTGGGATGAGAGTCTGAAGTCTGTGAAGCCCGGGGGCACGATTGTGACCTGCGGCGCGACCACCGGGCCGAATGTGGGATTCGATTTGCGCTTCCTGTTTGCGCGGCAGTTATCGTTTCTTGGTTCTTATATGGGGACGATGGGCGATCTGCATCAAGTCCTGAAGTTCGTATTTGACGGGAGCTTGAAACCAGTCGTGGACCGCGTGTTCCCTCTGAGCCAGACTCGCGCGGCCCACGAATACATGCAATCCAGCAAGATGTTCGGGAAGATTCTGCTGAACCCTTAGCTATTTTTTCTTGTCGGCATTGGCTGGCGAACGCGATTCCGACGGGTGTCAACTCGAAGTCTTACTCAATGAAGTTGAGAATGCTCCCGAAGTCAATTTGTTCAGCATTGGCGTGTGAAGTCTCCACGATGATTGTCTTTAACGGACATCGTCGGTTTAGCCGCGCGTTGAACCGCCGGACTGGTTAAGGGAGCTCTGGAGAAGTTTATGACGAACGGAGCTGAGTTGATTTTGGACACGGCACAACGCAACAAGTAAAATCAAGGTATGGCTAGCGATTTGAACTACGGTCCTTATGTAGCGGTCGAGAACGGCAAGCGAGTGGTGAAAGACCTGACTTACGGGAACCCCGCTCCCGAGGGATTGGTGCTGACGACGCTCGATTCTGCCGTGAATTGGATGCGCAAGAACTCCATATGGCCGATGACATTTGGACTGGCGTGCTGCGCGATTGAAATGATGTCGATGGGGGCGTCGCGCTTTGATATTGCTCGTTTCGGAGCAGAGGTGTTTCGTCCTTCTCCGCGGCAGTCGGATTTAATGATTATTGCCGGGCGGGTTTCGAACAAGATGGCCCCCGTCATCCGCCAACTCTGGGAGCAGATGCCGGAGCCGAAGTGGGTGATCTCGATGGGGGCGTGCGCGACCTCGGGCGGCGTCTTTAATAATTACGCTCTGGTGCAGAGCGTGAATCAGGTCATTCCTGTGGATGTATATGTTCCGGGCTGCCCGCCGCGTCCGGAGCAGCTGATCTATGCCATCACGCTTTTGCAGGACAAAATTCAGAAAGAACGCGGCACGATCAAGCGGGCGCTGAATCTGACGACGTAGGGCGGTTTACCGGATGTAACATCGCTTGGTCTCCCCTCTAAGGGCCTTGCGAGGCACTGACCTCTTGGCCCTTCCCGTGGTAAAAACGCTTCATGCGAAAAACTGGCCGTGCGGTCAGCCGTCACGTCATCACCGCGCAAGCGCCCTGCCGTGCTGACTTGGCCGGAGGAACGATGGATCTCTGGCCGCTTTACCTGTTCCATCCTGGGGCGATGACTTTGAATTTTGCCTTGAACATTCAAACGACTTGCCGGATTACCCCGCAAAGTGGCAAGCGGATCCATGTGCGCTCTTTGGACACCAAGAAACAAGAAGCGTTTCCGAGCTTCGAAGCGTTGCGGGACGCGCGCCGATTCAAGTTGCCCCTGGCGGCGAGGCTGATTCAGTTCTTCGCGCCGCGGCAGGGTTTTTTGATTGAGACGAATTCGGAATCACCCGCGGGCGCTGGCATCTCAGGATCTTCGGCGCTGATGATTGCGGCGACGGCGGCCTTGGCGCGTTTCACGGAGCGGCACCTGACGCTGGAGCAGATGCGGGTGATCGCGCAGAACGTCGAAGCCCAGGTCATCGAGGTTCCCACCGGCTGCCAGGACTATTATCCGGCGCTTTACGGCGGGGTCAGCGCGATTCATCTGGACGTGGACGGCATTTATCGTGAGGTGGTCCCGGTACTTGCGGAAGACATTGAGTCGCGCTTCGTTCTGGCCTACACGGGAGCGCCGCGAAAATCGGGAATCAATAATTGGGAGGTATTTAAGGCACATATCAATGGGGACCGGCAAGTCTTCCGCAATTTCGAACGTATCGCGGAGATTGCGCGCTCGATGCACCAGGCGTTGCTTCGCGGCCGGTGGGACGACGTGGCTCACCTGCTGCGCGAGGAGTGGAAGTTGCGGCGGACGAATGCTCCGGGAATCACAACGCCCCTGATCGACAAATTGATCGCGGTTTCGGCGCAGCATGGAGGACGGGCGGCCAAGGTGTGCGGGGCGGGCGGTGGCGGTTGCGTGATTTTCCTGGTGGAAAAAGGTAGCGTGAGCCGAGTGGAGACCGCGCTGGGCGAAAATGGCGGGCATGTTCTGCCGCTGAAACTGGCCAGGAACGGGGTGAGAGTGGCGTAGCCCCGAGCGGATTCTTAGCGCCCCGATTTCCGCCTCAACCCGCCCGCCAGCGCTATAATCGGGATAATGCTGTACGGGGTGCTCTTATGAAGTGGCGATTCCTGCTCGCTCTGGCCTGTGCGCTGATTTTCTCGCTTCCATCTCTTTCCGGCCAGACTTCGACGAGTGCTTCCTCGAACTCTGCTCCGGCTCACCTTTCGAAGAAAACGCGCGAAGAACTGATCGGGGCATTCACTTCGGAACTGGTCTATATACGGACGTTTTTCCCCATGGGCAAGACGGGGCTTACGCTCAAGGACGGCGTTGTCTCCCCGACTGGACAGAAACTTCAACAGGAACTTTCCATGTGGGGGCCTTCGGTGAAGGCGGGCGACGAAGCCCGTCTTACAGCGATCGTTATTAAAGAAGACAAGATCCGGTTTGAGATCAATGGCGGTCCCGTCAAGAAGCAGAAATGGTACAACCACATTCAGGTAGGAGTGGGGGGAACGAGTTCGGTCTCGCCGAGCGATGCGAATGCGAATCCGCGGGGGTCGTACGTTGATCTGGTGTTCGATCATTACGTGCCGGAACTGGATCCGCCGCAACTGAAAGCCTTGCTGCATCCGGTTTTCGACTTTGACGCCAAGACCGCGCTGGAGGCGTTTCTTGACACTGTACCTCCGAAAGTCGCCGATGCGATTAAGAACCATCGTGTGCTGGTAGGCATGGATCGCGAGATGGTGATCTATTCCCTGGGACGTCCGCCAAGAAAGATCCGCGAGAAGGACGGGGAGACGGAGTACGAGGACTGGGTCTACGGAGATCCTCCGCAGGATGTGAACTTCGTGCGTTTTGTGGGGGATGATGTGGTTCGAGTTGAAACCATGAAAGTCGATGGCACCAAGATGGTGCGCACGGAAAGAGAAGTGGACCTGACGCCGCAGCCGAGTGTGGCCAAGGCAAGTGGTGAAGCCCGCCCGGCCAATGCGCCCACTCTTCGCCGTCCGGGAGAAGAGGCCCCAGACACGCAGCGCGACTTAGGGACAAATCCAGTAGTACCGCCCGCGGGAACGGACACTCCGCCTTCCACGCACCCGTTGCAGGGATATATCCAAGCCCTGAGCCTTCCTCCGACTTGGCTGACACAAGACGGGCCTTTACACTAGAAGTGTGAAGATTGCGTTGGGTCAGATCAATCCCACGGTGGGGGATTTTGAGGGAAATGCGGCGAAGATCATCGAATTCTCTCGCCGCGCCCAAGCCGAGGGCGCAGGATTAATTCTCTTTCCAGAATTGTCGATTTGTGGGTATCCGCCTCGCGATCTGGTCGAACGCCCATCTTTCGTCGCCCATTGCCGCCGGAGTGCCGACCGCATTGCTCAGGGCACACAGGGAATTGCTGTGATCTGTGGCTTGGTGACGCCGGCCCAGGCTGAAACCGGGAAGTCGGTGATGAACTCGGCCGCTCTGCTGAAAGATGGCCGTGTGGCTTTCCTGCAATCCAAGATGCTGCTGCCCACCTACGACGTTTTTGATGAGCAGCGAAATTTTGCCCCAGCCAGAAGTCAGTCGCTATTTCCATTCAGTGGCAAGCAGATGGCGCTCACCATCTGCGAAGACGCGTGGAACGACAAACAGTATTGGGACAAGCGGCTCTATACCGTCGATCCTGTGGAATCGCTTATCCACGCCGGCGGCAATTTTCTGCTGAATATTTCTGCTTCGCCATTTTGGCTGGGGAAACGGGAACTGCGTCGGGACATGCTCGGGGCCATTGCGCGTCAACATGGCACGCCGGTTGCGATGGTGAATCAGGTGGGCGGGAACGATAGCCTGGTGTTCGATGGATCGAGCCTGGTATTAAACGCGGACGGAGAAGTTATCGCGCAAGGCAAGTCGTTCGAGGAGGACATCGTTTATTTTGATTCCGACCGCATGGCCGGCGAAGTCCACGAGCAGGTTCCGGGCGACGAAGCGAGCGCCTATGCGGCCCTGGTACTGGGAACTCGCGATTATGTTCGCAAGTGCGGATTTCGACAGGTCATCGTTGGATTAAGCGGGGGCATCGATTCAGCGCTCACTGCGGCCATTGCCGTCGATGCGTTGGGTGCGGAAAATGTAATCGGAGTGGGTATGCCTGGACCGTATTCATCCGAAGGTTCGCTTGAGGATGCTCGCTCGCTGGCGAAGAACCTTAAGATTCGCTCTGAACTTTTGCCTATCGGCGATATTTTCGCCAGCTACAAGAAAACACTGGCGCAGGTATTTGCGGGACGCAAAGAAGATGAAACCGAGGAAAATCTGCAATCACGCGCCCGCGGAATGCTGCTTATGGCGCTCTCCAATAAGTTCGGCGCGATTGTTCTGAGCACGGGCAATAAAAGTGAACTGGGCGTGGGATACTGCACGCTGTACGGAGATATGGTCGGTGGCCTGGCGGTAATTTCAGACGTCTCCAAGACCATGGTTTACCGTTTGAGCCGTTACGTGAACTCGCGGGGAGAATTGATTCCCCGTGCCAGTCTGGAGAAGCCGCCCTCGGCCGAGTTACGGGCCAATCAGAAGGACAGTGATAGCCTGCCTCCTTATGAAGTCCTGGATGTAATTCTGGAGGACTATATCGAGGAATTGCGCGGGCCGGAGCAGATTGCGGAGGAACGTGGATTTGACATTGATCTGGTCCGCCGCGTAGTGCGCATGGTCGAGCGTAGCGAATACAAGAGGCAGCAAGCGGCTCCGGGGATCAAGATTTCCATGAAAGCTTTTGGATATGGACGGCGCTTTCCCATTGCTGCCAAGTCCGACGTGTAAAATATGGGCGGAGTCGGGCGGGAAATTGGAACTTTACGCTCGGACTAGCCGTCCAGTCTGTTGCTAGGGCATCTTCAGAACAATTGAAAGGAACTTATGTATCGTCGCCTGATCTCTCTTGTGGTCCTACTGTTGCTGGGTGCGGGGGCCGTTGCCCAACAAAAACCGGCGGAATCCAGCGCCCTGCCGTCGGAAGCGACTGTGAACTCGTTCTTAAAGGCCACCTTTGGATACGATCCAACTCTAACCTGGAAGATCACAAGTGTTAAGCCGTCGGAGGCCGCAGGTCTTGCCGAAGTGGATGTTCTGCTGAGTGGCAGCCAAGGCACGCAATCGCAAAAATTCTACGTAACCCCCGACAATAAGCATGTGGTGATTGGCGACATCCTTCCGTTTGGCGCCCATCCGTTTGCGGACGATCAGAAAGTACTGGAAAAGGGCGTGAATGGCCCCAGTCGCGGCCCGGCCAATGCCCCGGTAACGCTGGTGGAATTCAGCGATCTCCAGTGCCCGCACTGTAAGGATGCACAGCCCAACATCGAAAAACTTCTGGCGGAAGATAAGAACATTCGCGTTGTTTTTCAGAGCTTTCCTTTGCCCATGCATGATTGGGCGATGAAAGGAGCCCTTTACGCGGATTGTGTGGCGCACAGTTCTAACGACGCCTTCTGGAAGTTTATTGACGGTATCTTCGCAGCGCAATCGGACATTACGGCCTCTAACGCCGACGAAAAGTTGACAGGATTGGCCGATGCCGCGGGAGTGAAGGGCACGGAAATCGCCGCATGCGCAGCCAAGCCGGAAACGACAACCCGGGTTGAACAATCCGAGAACCTGGGAAAGAAGATGGACGTGAATTCGACTCCCACCTTCTTCATCAATGGCCGCAGAGTTCCAGGCGTGCCCTACGAAACGCTGCAAAAGTTGGTGGACTTTGCTGTTAAAGGGCAGTAACCGTGGAGACGCAAACAGCGTGACATTCTGCCGGGTGGACCGACACCGCCCGGAATTTTCGCCGGGAAGGCGCCGCTAAGGTCGGGGCATGTAGATTTCCGATTCCTGATTGTCCTTGGCGTTGAGCACTTGAGGCGTAATGACGATCAAGATCTCGTCCTCTTCCTCCGTCTTAGTATTGGTGCTCAGGATCTTATTCAGGCCCGGTACCCCTCCAAGCCCTGGGATCCCGGTGAGGCTGAGTTGTTCGCTGTGGCTAATCTGTCCGGCGACGATGGCGGGTTCGCCATTGGCCAGTGTAATGCTCCCTTTGTACTGACGGTTTGCGAGGACAGGCACGCCGTTGATACTTTGTCCCGCCAGCGTGCGCAGTTCGATCTCCAAAGCCAGACTTACATCCAGATTCGAGTCTACGGATGGTTTCGCTTTCACGACCAGTCCCAGGTCCTCATAGGTGAAGGAAGGGAATGGCGCCTGAAAAGTATTGTTCCCAAGCACCGAGGAGATCGCAGGCGAGTTGAAAGCAGGGGCGAAACTCGCATTCAAGATGGGATAACGTTCGCCGATGCGGAAGTTGGTGTCCACATTCTGCGCCGCCCGTATGGTGGAATGCTGAAGGTCCTTGACCCAACTCTCGTTGAGCGATAGTTGGGCGCTGAGTTGGTCCAAACTGAGTCCGAACAGAGTCAGGCCGCCACCGAAGGTGGCTAACGGCTGGCTAAAAATCCCGCCTTGGCCGCCCTGGCCTTGCAATTGCGCAAGCAGTGCAGAAACGGCCGACGAATTTGCCTGATTAATGCCTCCGCTTGAGATCAACTGATTGATCAGGCTTTGCAGGTTCTGTCCGCCCAATGCCGCTAATGCTACGGCTGGGATGTTAAACAGATTGAATTGATTGGGAATGTGTATTCCCATGTTTCGAGTCAATTGATGGTCGATCTGATAGACCTTAACGTCGAGCATCACCTGTGGGCGGGCGCCTCCCAAAGTACCCATGAGCTGGGTAATCGCGTCCAGCGCAGGGACCGGCGCCCGTACCGTGATCTCTCCTGCCGGGACCGATGAGCTCACAAACCTGACCTCAAAAATCACCCGCAACATGTTTACGATGTCGTTGAATTCCTGCGGTGCGGAGGTTGGAACATAAAACGTGCGCAGCGCCATTCGATCGAATTGCCGGTGGTTTTCTGTGGTGTCCTTGAGCAGATAGAGCTGTTTTTCCGCTAGCGGAGTCCAGAAGGAACCCGTCACCAGGCATGCCGCATTCATGGCGGTGAAAAAATCCACTGCATCGATATCGAAATGGACCCGGCGGGAAACAACGGAATCGTCCACGTCTGCCGCTACACCATAAGTGCTGGCCACTTGGGCCAGTAGTGCACGCGAGTCGCCACGGAAATGGAATTCAGCACGATTATCTTTAGGCAGGACATGCAGTTCGCCCGAATCCTGAACAACTCGGATGTCGCCGTTCACCTTCGGCGCCCATTCGCCTAGGGATTCTTTCATTCGCTGCTGGGCGAAATCATTCTCCGGATCGAGTGACAGGGCGTTATGAAATTCGGCCTGCGCTTCAATATCCTTCGACTTGAGAAGATCGTCGTTTCCGCGCTGTAGATGCTCGTAGACCAGTTGCTCGCGGGTCATGGCGAGCACGGTCAGATAGTCGACGTTCTTGGGTGCAAGTTCGGCAGCGGTTTGGAACTCGTCGTAGGCTTCGTCGAGGTGCTTGGATTTCTCGAGCTTAACTCCCCTGGAAAAGGCCTGTTTGGCTTTCTTCTTGTCTGCCTTCGAAGGCTCGCATGCCGCGGCGGGAGAGGCGGCCGTTCCGCAGGGCAGGGCGAGCAGCGACTGGGTCTGATCGGTCCCGAGGGCGGCGGCCGATAGACAGCACATTACGAGAGTCAGATAGGCCCAGCGCATACGTATTTCGATTGTAAATGGGAATCGCCGGTGTCCAGAGCTTAACCGCCGGCCCCAGAGTACCTTCGAGTACCTTTCAAGGAACGCTTCGGGATGCCTTTCTTGCCAGGCGGAAGGAAGTATCTTGCGGAACTCACGGAGTTCGCTTTCTGGATGGAATCGGTCAAAATGACGGGACGTGACTTGGAAACCGGTGCCGGTTTAGCGTATAAAAGTTAGTTGCGACCCGCGTATTGAACCTTCCGTGCGGCCACAACCGATTTCCTGAGATCTTAAGCGAGGAACCATGTCCAGCACGACAACCATGCACGCCCCTAAGGGGCTCGAGGGAGTGGTTGCCACCACCTCCAAGATCTGCTACATCGACGGCGAACAGGGCGTTTTGGCCTATCGAGGCATCGATATTCACGAACTGGCGGAAAAGTCCACCTTTGAAGAGACCTGCTACCTGCTGTGGTTTGGCAAACTGCCCAGCCGCGACGAACTGCGACATTTGGCCGACCGTTTCGCGGAAGAGCGTAAGCTGGATGCCTCCATTATTCACCGCATGAACCTGGTGCCGAAGCATGCGCTCGCCATGGACGTGTTGCGCACCATGGTATCGACGCTGTCTTTCTTTGATCCTGAAGAAAAAAATAATGACCGCGAAGCCAACATTCACAAAGCGATCCGTTTGACCTCGCAGATTGCGATGATTGTGGCGGCGTATGACCGCATCCGCAAAGGGAAACCGGTGATTGAGCCGGACCGGTCGCTCTCGCACGCGGCGAACTTTCTCTGGATGCTGAACGGCGTGGTTCCATCGAAGACCGCAGAGCGCGCCCTCGACATCGCGCTGATCCTGCACGCCGACCACGAACTGAATGCATCGACCTTTGCAGCCCGGGTCACGGCGGCCACGCTCTCAGACATGCATTCGGCCGTCGTTTCCGCGATTGGCACGCTGAAGGGGCCACTGCACGGCGGAGCGAATGAAGCCGTATTCCGCATCCTGGAGGCCATTGACGCTTCGGGGGCTGATCCGGTCGAGTACGTCAAAGGAATGCTGGCGCAGAAAAAGAAAATACCCGGCTTCGGCCATCGCGTCTATCACACCGAAGATCCGCGGGCGACGCATCTCCGGGAGATGTCGCGGGACTTAGGTAATTCCAGCGGTCAGACCAAGTGGTTCGATTTTTCGCACGCCATTGAGGAGTTTGTAAAGGCGGACAAAAAGCTTAACGCCAACGTCGACTTCTATTCGGCATCGACATACCATACGCTCGGCATCGACGTGGACCTGTTTACGCCGGTGTTCGCGGTTTCGCGTGTGGGCGGCTGGACCGCTCACGTGATCGAACAACTCGACGACAACCGCCTGATCCGTCCCCGCGCTGACTACATTGGCCCGGCGTACCCGCAGAAGTATATTCCGGCGGATCGGCGGTAAGGTTGGTTTCCATCAGAATAATGACGGGAGGGCCTTCGCGGCTCTCCCGTTTGCTAAGTAACTCAGGTCGTCCCCATGATCTTGCGGAACTTCTGCGGACTCATTCCAGTGAACCCTTTAAAAACTCTTGTGAAATGGCTTTGATCGGCGAAGCCAGTGTCGAAGCTGATTTCGGCCAGCGTGTTTTCTGGCGTCAACATTTTTTCGCAGGCTGCCTTGATTCGCAGGCGACGGATGTAGTCGCCAATTCCGTTACGTTTGCATTTGCGGAAGACCCGCGACAGATGTACGGGGTGAACGCCAGCTTCCGCGCTGAGTTCCGTGAGGGTAAGCTTCTGGCAATGTTGGGCTTCGATTTTGTCGATCACGCGGCGCAGCCAACTCGGAGCGCCTTTGATCTTTTCCGATGGCATGTGTGCCACCGCGTCCAGTAGCTCGGCGACCAGACTTTCAACGCAGAGATCCCCGGCAGGTACGGTAGCGCGGGTTTCGCGGAAGAACCTCAGCGCCAGCCAGAGCAGACTTCCGCCACCACAATCGTCCAAGGGAGAGTCCAAACTTCCTCTGCAATCCCGGAGTCGTCTATTCCATTCGGGCCGAATCTCCATCTCAAAGAACTTGACCCCGTACGGACCAACTTCGTCCTGGTGAGGAATGCCCGCCGGACGGAACGAAAGCGTGAACGGGTCAAACTGGTTCTGCCGGCGGCCGTAGCGCTCGGCATAATTGCCCTCCAAAATGAGCGCGAAGAATGGCAGTTCATGCGAATGCAGCGGCATCTTGCGGGCGGTGCGATGGTGCAGATCGGTGAAGATAACGTCCGCGAACTCCTGCTTACTCTGCACCGCGCCGTAAAAACTGCCTCCCCCTAAAGTCTCCACGCCCATCAGCGCATCCCCCAAAGTTGCATTTGTTCAAGACGGAGCCGCATTGCACGATTAGACTTGCTCTTCGAGATTCAGTTAGCCCATAAAACGGAGGCCCGAATGTACGTCTGGATGCTTTGCATTTTCCTTGTGTTGCAATACGGCGCTGTGCCCGCCACCAATCAGAGTAGTGATGCTGGCTCGACTGCCCAGACACCAACTTATACGACGGACGGACGCCTGGAGTTCCCAGCGAAATATCGGGAGTGGATTTATCTAAGTTCCGGGGTGGATATGAGCTATTCGCCCAACGCCATGAATATGGGCCACTCCATGTTCGACAATGTCTTCGTGAATCCAGACTCTTATCGGGCATTCGTTGAAACCGGCAAGTGGCCGGATAAGACGATGCTGGTTCTGGAAGTGCGGGTGGCGGGCAGCAACGCGTCCATCAATAAGAGCGGACACTTTCAGACCTCTGAACTGATGGGAAGGGAAGTTCACGTGAAGGATACCGCGCGGTTCCCCGATGGCGGATGGGCGTTTTTCGGCTTCGACGAGACGACTCCTTCGAAACAGGTGCCGAAAGAGGCAGCCTGCTACTCCTGCCACCAGCAACACGCAGCCGTCGACACGACGTTCGTGCAGTTTTATCCAACGCTGATCGACATCGCGAAAGCCAAATCGACTCTGAGCCCCGCGTATCTTAAAGAGGAGAATCAGGCCCAAAAGTAAAGCCCATCACGGTAATTGAGCGTTTTGCCACTGTCCATCCGGACAACTTCGGCGGAGTCCCGAATTGGTTTCCGGATGACCTTCTGGAATCTATCCAGACTCTCGCTGGGAGTTGACAATGACCATGCTGTGAGCCGAATTCCCCTGATCTTTCGATCGGGGAGCGCGCTGGCAGTTTGTCCGTCATCCCCCACCGTGCCTTGGCACGGGGCAAGAGAGGTAATAGGTGAAGGCTCCGGTCCCCCGCAGGAGTGTGCTTGCAGGACTCGTACTGCTGAATTTCCTTTCATTTGCGCCATTCCTGGCTGCGCAGAAGTTCGTCGACCTGTCGTGGAACGCCGATAACGGCCAGATCGCTGGCTATAATATCTATCGCGCCGATGTTTCCGGCGGACCGTATTCCAAACTCAACGCGAACCTCGATCCAGTCTCTTCGTATACCGACACGGCGGTGCAGTCGAACCACACTTATTACTACGTGACGACCGCGGTCAATTCGCAGGGACAAGAGAGCGGTTACTCGAACGAAACCCAGGTCTCTTTGCCGGGACATGAAGGCGGGGGTCATGAGCAACTCCTTTACGTATTCGGTCAACAAGGCGAGCAGGGGCCGACGCTGCCTCAAGCTGGTCTGACCTTCGATAAGGCAGGCAATTTATACGGCACCTCGAAGAGCGGTGGCGCAAATAACCAGGGGACGGTCTTTCAGTTGGCGATGGGCGCGAATGGATGGGTTGAAACCGTGCTTTACAGCTTTACCGGCGGGGCGGATGGAGGCCAGCCGATCGCCGAGGTTGTCATTGACGCTTTGGGGAATCTCTACGGCACCACGAGCGCCGGTGGTTCTGGCTCTTGTAATGGGGGATGCGGCGCCGTTTTTGAGTTGACCTCATCCTCCGGCAATTGGACGGAAACCGTGCTTTACACCTTTACCGGTGGCAGCGACGGCAGCCAGCCTTATGCCGGATTGGTGATGGACGCCAGTGGGAATCTGTACGGTACCACCGAGAGCGGAGGCAACAGCGGTTCTAATTGCAGTTCGGGTTGTGGCGTAATTTTCGAGCTGGCACCCGGGTCGTCCGGGAGTTGGACCCAAAGCGTGCTCTACAGCTTTGGCGGCGGAAATGACGGCGCCTCGCCATACGATGCGCTGACCTTTGACGCGCAGGGAAATCTATATGGCTCCACGTATTCTGGCGGCGCCTATGACAAAGGGACCGTCTTCGAACTGAGCAACTCGGCGAATGGATGGACGGAAAGCGTGCTGCGTACTTTTACGGGTGCGGGGGATGGAGCGTCCCCCGTCGGCGGAATGGTGTTCGATGCGACAGGCAATCTTTATGGGACCACCTTCCAAGGCGGCGATTTGGGGTATGGCGTGGTCTTTAGATTGAGTCCGAACTCCAGCGGCACCTGGCAAGAAAATGTTCTTCATAGTTTCGGGAACGCTCCGGCAGCAAACCCGTCGGCGACCATGGTCTTTGACGCGAACGGGAATCTTTACGGCACAACCCTGGGCGGCGCTGCGCTCACTTCATGTGCAGGCGGTTGCGGAACGCTCTTTGAACTCGTGCCGAATCCCAGCGGTCCATGGACGTTCAAGGCGCGGCACGTTTTTGGACGAGGTGAGGATGGCTATCATCCGAGTGGCCGGCTGATTATGGATGCGACGGGCGCACTCTACGGCACCACCCAAGCCGGCGGCGCGCAAAATGCAGGCACCGTGTTCGAGATCGCCCTAAAGAATTAGCGCGGTTCCAGGGTTCTGCAACATCGCTCGCTGATCCGTAAGGAACAGTCCGATCGGCGTGTCATTCACGCTCCAGCGCGCCGCATTCGCAGGGTCTTTCTTCCTTCTGGGCCAAAAGGCGATCTGCGCCGGTTCACAAAGTTCAATTCCGGCGCGCAGACCCCGCCTTCAGCCCTTCGCGGGCGAAAGTCTTTGCCACATTGAAACAGGTGTTTCCTAGATATGCTCGGTTTTGCCGCCGTACTTGACGGTGCCGTTGGTCTGGTTCACCTGGTCCACGTCCTGATTCGTGTAAGTGCGGCTCGCCTTGCGCACCTGGCCCATACTGTTCGCGCTCGTCTGGGCGATTCCGATGGCATCGGACGATGTCACGAAATCGAACGCCGCCGCATGTTCGTGCCCCCTGCGGGGCTCGGGTGCGCTTGGCGCTTCCGCCGGGCCAGATGACCCATACCACACTACGTCGGTGTAGGTGGAGGTTGGCGCTTGAGTGGGGATGGAGAGGGTGGAATTCGTGGCACCGGCCACCATTCCAAACGCGCTGCTGCTGGCCCCTGCGGGCGAGGGCGCGCCGTTCGAAAGCGTGACGGAAGGCGTGATAACGAGCGGGACATACGGCGCAAGGTACACCCCATAGGCCGGAGCCCAATTGCTGGCCGTGCCGCCAATGGTTGTGGCTTGGGTCGCGGCGAGTCCGGAGAGCAGTAGAACCAGGCATATAACATTCAGAAAACGCATAGATCCTCCACAGAACTTCAAATGTCTACAATCCCTCAGATTCCCCGGACCGCAGCGCAGGATGCTTACGCCTGTGGCGGCACCGGTCGGGGCTGAGAGCAGCCCCCGGAAACCTGGGCGAACAGCATCATACACCCGAAATGCCGCTCTGGGAGCGGCTTTTATTGGAGTCTTAAGTTTCTAGGAGCCGACAAAGCGGGCATAGAGACTTCTGGCTATGGCCGAATCGGTGGTGCCCTTGATGATGGCCCGGCCATCCGGGAAAAGGGTCATTTCGTACGGCTCACGCCAAAACTTCAGGACGAAGTCGTTATGGCGGACGGCCCCGTGAGGCGTGAGGCGCTGGCTCATCTCGGTGAAATCCACCGGCCGATGACGTTCGTGAATTTGCACAGAATTACGTCCGCATAAGGTGATGTGAGGTCGGCCCTCTCCAGCCAAGTGCGCGAATTCACGCGCTCCGCACACCCGGCAATCGGTTCGAGGACGGTCTGCGGCTACCTCCGCGCGCTCGTTCTGCCAGACGTCGAACGACAGCAGAGTGCGGCGGAGCCGGTCAATGGCCCCCACCAGAATCTTCATGGCCTCGGTCGCCGAAATCGACGCTGCCAGATTCACTGCCGAATTGAGGATTCCTGCGGTCTCGCAGGTCTCGAAGGTACCCTGCGGCAACTCCGGAAAAATGCAAGCCAGACAGGACGTTTGGCCGGGCAGAACGTTCAGCGTCACCCCGTAGCTGCCTACAGCCGCGGTATAGATCCATGGCAGGGAGGTCTGCACCGCATAGTCGTTAATCAGGTAGCGGGTTTCAAAGTTGTCGGTACCATCCAGAAGCACTTGCGCTCCGTGCAGCAGGGCTTCCGCGTTCGATGGCACAAGATCAGCGACGTGAGGTTCGACCACGATCTGGGAGTTGAACCGGGCGATCTGGCGAGCGGCGGCGACGGCTTTGGGCATCGACTCGGCTGCGTCGGCCTCGTCAAATAAGGACTGGCGTTGGAGATTGCTGGGCTCAACGTAATCGCGATCAATGATGCGGATGGTGCCAACGCCGGCGCGTGCCAGCAGGGAGGCGATCGCCGAGCCTGTGGCGCCGCATCCGATGACGGCCACGGTCGAGGCGCTCAGTTTCCTTTGGCCTTCCGCCCCGATGCCCGTAAACAGCACCTGCCGCGAATATCGTTCGTTGAGTTCCAAAGCTGCCATCCTTCTTCGGCTTGCAAACCTTTATTATAGGTGCCAGCCGGGAGCATACGGTTGGCGAGGGCAAGGCCGAATGCAACACTGGCAAGAATCGATTCATCTACTGAGTGATCACCATTCGCATTGAGGAGCCGGTTTGGGTCTAAGGGGAGGTCTGCTCGCAAGCTTTGCGGGGCTGACGCTGGTCGCGGCCATTTTCGCGTCTCCGCTGAAGGCGCTGTCCATTCCCGGCCAAACTGTGTCTGTCTCAGGACCTTCCGTTTCTTACCAGGGTGTTGTCGTAAGAGATGTTCGCTTTCCCAACCTCGATTCCGCAGCCGACCAAAAGAACATGCTGCGTTTGGTGGCGCAACAGCCGGGCATGCCCTTCGACCGCGACCTGGTCCGCCTAAGCATTCAGAAGCTCTATGCCACAGGTAGATTCGAAGACATTCAAGCCGAGATCGATCGCACAGCCGATGGACTGCTCAATCTCTCGTTCGTCACTAAACCGAACTATTTTGTCGAAAGTATTGATGTCGTGGGCAATGCGGCACGGCCCACACGCGGACAGGTGGTAAACGCATCGAAGCTGCAACTGGGAGAATTGTTCAACCGGAGCCTCCTCGAACGCGCCCTCGAGAGCATCAAGGAACTGTTTCAGGAGAACGGATACTACAACGCGGAGGTGGAGACCGAAGAGCAAGCCGATCCGGAGCGCCAACAGATTGCGATCGTTTTTGTCGTACGTCCGGGAGCACAGGCGAAAGTAGGCAAGGTTACCGTCACAGGCAGTCCGGGCTATCCCGATGCGCAGGTCGCGAAAATTGCCAGGCTGCGCCCTGGTGACTTGGTATCGGTGCAACGGGTCAGCAATGCACTTGATCGCTTGCGTAAAAAGTATCAGAAGCAGAACCGCCTCCTCGCCCAGGTTTCCATTGCCAGCAAGCTTTATCACAATTCATCGAACCTGGTCGATTACAGCTTCGACATTCAGCCCGGACCCAAGGTGGAAATTCTGTCGGAAGGATTCAAGGTGAGACGCGGGGCCTTGCAGCAAAATGTGCCCGTCTTCGAAGAAAATGCAGTAGATGAAGACTTGCTGAATGAAGGGCGGCGAAACCTGCTGAATTATCTACAGGCGCGAGGGTACTTCGAAGCTAAAGTTGGGGTGCGCAAGAACACCGCTGAAAACGGGAACGACCTGCAAATCATCTACGTCATCGATGCGGGTCCCCGCCACAGACTGGTGAAGATTGAGATCGAAGGCAATAAGTATTTTTTTGCCAATGATCTCCGCGCACGCATGCGGGTGCAGCCCGCTGGCCGTTTTTTTGAAAGTGGCCGTTTCAACCAAACGCTCTTAACTAACGACCTTCGCGGCTTCGAACAGCTCTATAAGGCCAACGGATTCCAGGATGTAAAAGTCACCAGCAAGGTCATTGATAATTTCGGGGGAAAGCCAAACTCTTTGGCCATCGATATCGAAGTGAACGAAGGGCAGCAAACTTTGGTCGGAGCTTTCAATTTGGCTGGAAACGACTCTTTTTCGGCCGATCAGCTTGACTCCTACATCAGTACCGCAAAAGGGCAGCCCTTTTCCGAGGCTTCGATTGCTCAGGACCGCGATAATCTGTTGAACTACTATTACAATCGTGGTTTTCCGCACGCGACCTTTGAAGCATCCGCCAAACCGATGGCGGGGGAAGTCCATCGCATGGATGTGACTTTCACGCTTCATGAGGGCGACCAGTTATTTGTCGACCGGGTATACGTCTCCGGATTGCATTACACCAGGCCGTTCGTGGTGAATCGCGAATTGCAAGTCAAAGCGGGAGATCCCCTGAGTCAGATCGATATGCTGGAGACTCAGCGCCGGCTTTATGATTTGGGCATTTTCAGCCAGGTCGACACCGCCATCCAAAATCCGAACGGGAATGAGGCCGAAAAGAACGTCCTGGTTAGCGTACAAGAGGCCAAGCGCTACACGTTCAGCTACGGATTCGGTTTTGAATTTCAAACCGGGCAACCCTCGGCCGTGGGAACGAACCAGGCGCAGGGCCAGACGGGAGTAAGTCCGCGGGTGTCGCTCGATATTACGCGATTAAACTTTCGCGGTCGCGATCACACCATTACGTTCAAGGCCGATGTGGGTAGCCTTCAGCAACGCGGCCTGCTCAGCTACAACGCGCCACGTTGGTTCAACAATCCCAAATGGGCGCTCTCCCTAACGGCCTTCTATGACAATACGCTCGATGTGACAACCTTTACTTCCCAGCGGCTGGAAGGCTCCGTTCAAGCCTCTCAGACCATCAGCAAAGCCAGCATTCTCAACTACAGGTTTACCTATCGGCGTGTAAAGGCTAGCAATATTGAAATCAGTCCGGCAGAAATTCCATTGCTTTCGCTTCCCGTCCGAGTGGGAGAACCCGGTTTCAGCTACATTCGCAACAAACGCGATAATGATTTGGAGAGCACAAAAGGCAGCTATACCACCGTTGACGCTGGCGTGGCGGCCAGTTATTTCGGGTCGGAAGCGAATTTCAGCCGCATATTGGCGCAGAATTCGACGTATCACGCGTTCGGCAAAAATCGTCCCAGCGATAAGAAATTTGTCTTCGCCCGCTCCCTCAGGATTGGCGTCCAGACCCCGTTCGGAACTACGGCGGTGCTGCCTCCGGGGCAGGCGTGCGCCAATCCTTTGCAAAGCAGTTGTCCCGGCCAAACCATCATTCCCTTGGCCGAGCGCTTTTTTTCCGGCGGCGGCAACTCGGACCGCGGGTTTGGGTTAAATCAGGCAGGTCCGAGGGACCCGATAACCGGCTTTCCCTTGGGGGGCAGCGCTTTGATCGTCAACAATCTCGAACTTCGCTTTCCTCCCACGGCGTTGCCCTTCTTCCACGACAACATCAGTTTTGCCATCTTCGAAGATGCTGGGAACGTGTTCATCGATGGTCGAAGTATGCTCGATAACTTATTGCGTTGGAAACAGAAAGACCCTCAGCTTTGCCTTCAACAGAGCACCGCCAGCCAGTGCGATTACAGTTATATTTCACACGCGGTGGGAGTGGGGGTACGCTATCGCACACCGATTGGTCCTGTGCGCTTCGATTTCGGGTACAATTTAAATCCGCCGGCATTTCCTAGTACCCAAACCACCACCAGTAGCACAGGCCAGGAGATTAACACTTTCGTACCGCAGCATCTAAGTCACTTTAACGTTTATTTTAGTATTGGACAAAGTTTCTGATGATCCGACGTTTCGCCCTTTTCCTTTTCGCTATTGGTTTCGCAATCTTTCCCGCGCTTGGGTTCGGGGGCGAAGTTGTGGACCGCATCGTCGCTACCGTCAACGGCCAAATTATTCTGCAAAGCGATTGGGACGACGCTCTTCGTTATCAGGCGTTTGTAGACGGTCATGCCCCGCAAGCTCTGACCGTCGAGGAACAGAAATCCGCGCTCGACCACTTGATCGATCAGGAATTGCTACGCGAGCAGATCCACTCCTCGGATTTCCATCAGGCGACAGACGAACAGGTGGCAAAGCGAATTCAGGAGATCCGTCAGCAGTATCCGAACTCTGCCACCCCGGAAAGATGGCAAGCAGTTCTGGCACAATACGGCTTCACCGAAGCCGGCTTGCGACAGCATGTGGCCTTGGAAATCGATCTTATGCGGCTGGTGGATTCCCGGCTTCGCCCCAACGTCAATATCGATTCCAAGAGCATCGAGAGCTACTACAATCAGGAGCTTTTGCCCCAACTTCGACAATCCGGTGCGCAGGCAGTGCCGCTGGCCCAGGTGACGCCGCAAATCCGGGAATTGCTGACCCAACAGAAAGTAAATGAATTGCTCGTGGCCTGGTTGCATAATTTGCGCACCGGCAGCGAAATCCGCACCTCCGCTGAATCGCCCGATTCTGGAGGGGAGCTGCGATGACCGAATCCGGCGCGACGCCGCGTCGGCGAAGGATGTGGAAATACCTGCTGATTGTTCTGACAGCAGGATTGGTTATGCTAGGGGCGCTCGCCTGGTTCAGCACCACTGCTTTGTTTCAAACATGGGTACGTGGCCGCCTGATTGCTGAACTGGAACGCGTGACTGGCGGACGAGTGGAGCTGGGAAGCTTCCACAGCATTCCATTCCGTTTTCAGGTGGAAGTCCGCGACCTAACCATTCACGGCAAGGAAGCCGCCGGCGAAGTTCCGTATGCCCATGTCGATCGGCTGACGGCCGAGGTAAAACTGATCTCCGTCTTGGGCGCCGAGTTTGGGTTCCATTCAGTGGTCTTGGAACGTCCCATCATTCACGTGATTGTCAATGCGGACGGGACCACCAACCAGCCACAACCTCTGGTGAGGTCGGACAAGAGCGCGGTTGAGCAGCTGATTTCTCTTTCCATTGGGCGCCTGCAAGTGCAAAGGGGCGAATTCCTGATCAACAATCGGAAGGTCCCCTTTGACTTCGATGGGAATGACGTTGCCGCGACCTTGAGTTATTCGTTCCTGCATCGTCGTTATGAGGGGGACCTGTCCATTGGCAAGCTGGGCTCGCGATATCAGGACTTTCGGCCAGTAGCCTGGACTATCAAGACCCATTTCCTGTTGGGTTCAAACCGCCTCGAGATCAGCCATCTGTTGGCGGAAACCGGGCGGTCGAGCCTGGAAGTGAGCGGCCGCTGGGATGACTTCCGCAAGCCCGCCATTGATGGAAATTACAAAGTAGTTGCAGATGTGGCCGAAGCTGCGGCCATTCTGCGCCAACCCGAAGCGCGCCGTGGAACTGTCCAGCTTTCGGGAACGGGGAAGTGGAGTGCGGCGGAGTTTTCATCAAGCGGCAAGCTTTCTGTTAAAGACTTGGACTGGCGGAACGCTCAATTCGCAGTGAAGAACGCCGGCGTAGATACGGACTTTTCCATCGATCCGCAAAGGATCACCCTTTCCCGCTTTGAGGCCCAGTTGTGGGGCGGTGGCGTTTCAGGACAGGCAGAGGTTGTCAACTGGCTCACTCCGCCGCCGTCCACGAAAGCGCCCTCCAGGAAAGGCGGCGAACAAAAGGGTAGCGTCAGTCTGCGGCTGAAAAATGTCTCCATCGGTGAGATTGCGGCAGCTCTGGCCTCGACTGCTCGTCCATTGGATCGCCTGCGATTGGCCGGCAACGTCGACGGCACTCTGGAATCGCGATGGACGGGGTCGCCGCGCAATGCCGAGACTGAAATCGCAGCCGACGTCCGTCCGCCTTCAAGGGTCCCACCTGGACAATTGGCCCTGAATGCCCACGCTCGAGCCGTCTATCGAAGATCCAATGAGGAATTGGAGATCCGCGAGTTCAACGCCTCCACACCAGCTACCCAGGTTCGAGCGCAAGGCATTCTCTCTTCGCGTGCCGCCATGCGAGTCTTCGTCCACACCACCAATTTGGCAGAGTGGCAACCGGAGTTGATTGCTCTAGGCTATCGAGAACCGATTCCCGTCACTTTACAAGGCGCGGCTTCATTTGAAGGAACTGCCACCGGCAAACTCTCCGCGATCCAATTCGCCGGCAAGCTTGAATCGCAGCATTTTGACTTTCTCATCCCCGCGACCAGGCACGCTCCGCAAAAAGAGGTCCGTTGGGATTCACTGGTTGCCGACATTCAGCTCTCTCCCGACGGGTTCGCCGCGCACAATGGAAGTCTTCGGCACGGCGATGCGACGGTAAACTTCGATCTCACCACTGGTTTGCAGGAGCGCGAATTTTCCGGCAACAGTCCGATTTCCGCCCGCCTGAATGTGCAGAACGTGCAAATCGCCGAAATTCTGGACATTGCCGGTTCTACTTTTCCGGCGACCGGCACGGCAAACCTATTCGTGCAGGTCAGCGGCACCAGGAATTCGCCCCACGCGTCCGGATTCATTCAGGCCCACGAGGCGCATGTCTATAACCAATTCATCCCTCGCTTCGAATCGAAACTGGAACTGCTTGGGGACGATCTTTCCCTGACAAATATTCGCCTGGCATATTACGACACTCCAGTGACCGGCGCTGCAAGATACGACCTCGCGACTCACGCATTCCACTTGTCCGCTGACGCCAAAGGGTTCGATCTGACTAAGTTTCCGCAAACGCAAAACCGACGCTTGCAAGTCGAAGGAAAGCTCGACGTGAGCGCCGAAGGGGCCGGCACCCTGGAGGCTCCGGCGGTGAATGCCGTTTTACATTTTCGTGATTTGACCTTCGACCATGAACTTTCCGGCGACTATATCCTTAATGCGGTGACCCATGGTTCTGACATGCATTTAACGGGACGCTCGCAATTCAAAGACGCGGAACTCTCGCTTGACGGAGATGTGCACCTCCATGACGATTTGCCCGCTGATGTCACACTGCACTTCAACCATCTCGATGTGGATCCGCTCCTGCGCAGCTATACAGAAGGGAAAGTCACTGGCCACTCCGCAACCGCGGGAGACCTGCGCCTCACAGGTCCGCTTCGCCGACCGCAGGATCTTCAACTGACCGGCAGCCTGAGCGACCTGTACGCCGACGTCGACCACATTCAGGTTCGCAACAACGGCGCCATTCGTTTCAATGTCACCCACGACGTTCTACAGATTGAGCAATTCCGACTGGTCGGCCAAGGCACCGATCTCTCGTTGACCGGCAGTGTGCAGTTGGACGGCGAACACTCTCTGCGGCTGCGTGCCGAAGGCAATGCCAGCTTGCAACTGATTGAGAGCTTCAATCCCGACTTCACGACCTCGGGGACAGTTGCCGTTAACGTGGAGGCGGGTGGCACGATCGCCAGTCCCTCTTTACAGGGCCGGTTGCAACTCAGCGGTGGATCGATTGCGTATGCCGACCTGCCCAGTTCGCTCAGCGATCTCAATGGGTCTTTCGTGTTCGACCAGAACCGTTTGCAAATCGAGACACTTACTGCGCGAGTGGGCGGCGGCACCGTTAGCTTCGGGGGATATGCATCGGCCTATAACCGGGTTTTGAATTTCGACCTTACGCTGGCAGGGCGGGACGTTCGGTTACGCTATCCTCCGGGTGTCAGTTCGGTGACCAACGCGAACTTGCGCTTGGCTGGCACTTCCTCCGCCAGCACGCTCACCGGCGATGCCACCATTACAAAACTAGCGGTCACGCCAGGCTTTGATTTTGGAGGCTACTTGGCAAGCAGCGCACAAGGCGCGGCTTTGCCGCAGACCAATCCCTTGCTCAACCGGATTCGTCTTGACCTGCACATCGTAACTTTGCCGGAGTTGCAAATGCAGACTGCCGCACTGCGCCTCTCCGGAGACGCCGATCTTCATCTCAGAGGCACCTTGGCCAAGCCGGTACTGCTGGGACGCGCCGATGTGATCGAGGGCCAGATTTATTTCAACGGCCAGAAATATCGAATGGAGCGGGGCGAGGTCACCTTCACCAATCCCGTCACTACTACGCCTGTGCTTGATCTACAGGCCGCAACCCATGTCCGGGAATACGATATTACTGTCAACTTGAACGGCGAATTCGACAAGCTGAATCTGACCTACCACTCCGAACCGCCATTGCCGAGTTCCGATATCATCAGTTTGCTGGCCCTAGGTCAAACCCAGGCGCAGTCGGCGCAATTGCAATCTTCAGGGCAGCAGAACTTTACTCAACAGGCCTCCAGCGCAGCCTTGGCTGAGGCGCTCAACTCCGCGCTCAGCAGTCGTTCGCGAAGCCTCTTCGGCATCAGTCACATCAAAGTCGATCCCCAGGGGCTGAACACGGAAACTTCTCCCACCACTTCAGCGCCCGCCGTCACCATTGAACAGCAGGTCAAAGACAATTTCACCATCACTTACAGTACGAATGTCTCCCAGACCTCGCAGCAAATTATTCAGGCGGAGTACAACTTCACCCGCAACGTCTCCATTCTCGGAATCCGCGATTACAACGGGGTCATCAGTTTTGAACTGCGCGTCCGTCAGAGACGCAAGTGATTTGGCGGATAGACCATCTTATGTCGGCATGCACGACATTCTGCAACCGCCGGCGCTTGCGTCCTCCCTCACGCTGCTCTAGAATCTGCCAACATGTCTGAAGCATTTGAGATCGAACGCTTGGGCGAAATGACGGGGCCGGGCGTCCTGTGCCTGCGCGGCCCGCTCACCTATGAAAATACTCAGCCCTTTCAAAATGCGGTCCGACGGGAAGATAGATTTCAAACCATGATCCTGGATTTGACCGACGTTCCTTATCTGGACTCTTCCGGCCTGGGTTCGTTGGTGAGCGCCTATGTGACGCGCCAAAAGGCCGGTCAGCGAGTTGCGCTCAGCGGAGTGAACGACCGTGTGCTCAAGCTCTTCGAAATTACGCGGGTGGAACCGCTATTCCTGATTTTTCCAACCTTCGACGACGCAATCACCGCCCTCACAACCTCGGGCCACGCCTAGTTACTTGGCTTTTCCGGCTTGCGCTCTTTGCGCCTTTTTCTCTTTTACCCAGCCTTGCTTGACGATCTGTCGGGCCCGCCCCACTGCGAGTGAGTCCTCTGGGACTTCCTCCGTGATGCACGACGCCGCGGCGATATAAGCGCCCTTCCGAATTCGCACCGGAGCAACCAGCGTTGAATCGCTTCCCACAAACACCCCATCCTCAATGATGGTTGTATGTTTGTGCGTGCCGTCATAGTTGCAGGTAATTGTGCCTGCCCCAATGTTGACGCCGTCCCCGATTTCCGCGTCTCCCAGGTAAGTAAGGTGGTTGGCTTTCGATCCCTTGCCGAGGCGAACTTTCTTGGTCTCGACGAAATTTCCCACGTGCGCCCGCTCGCCAATTTCACTTCCCGGACGAAGATGCGAATATGGCCCCAGCACCGCCCCTGCTTCCACCCGCGACTCATCAACCACGCAACCCGGACGCACCAGCACGCCGTCTCCGATGACCGAATCTTTTATAACGCTGTATGATCGAATTCGGCAGTCCGAGCCGACGCGAGTGGCGCCCAGAAGCTGCACAAAGGGCTCGATGACCGTGTCCGCGCCAACTTCGACATCGTTATCGATCACGCAGGTTTGTGGATAAAAGACCGTGACTCCGTTTGCCATCAGTTTCTGGCACTTTGCCATGCGCATGTATTGATCGATTTCCACCAGGTCGGCGCGAGTATTTCCGCCAACGATCTCTTCCGCATCTTGGGCCTCGACTGCCACGACGCGTTCCTTGGCTTTCTGGAAAACTGAAGCCATATCGGTGAGGTAAAACTCGCCGTGAGGGTTGTCGGTGTTCAACTTGTCGATGAACTTGTAAAGCTGTGGCACCGAGAATCCATAGAAACCAGAATTAATTTCGCGGACCCTCTTTTGTGCCGAAGAAGCGGATTTCTCTTCAACGATGCCGCTGACCTCATCACTCTTTGCACTCTTGCGGATCACGCGGCCGTACCCAGTAGGATCCTCCATGGGCGCGGTCAGGATCGTCATGGCAGGCCGCTTCTCGGCATGAAAATCACGTAGTCGCTCGATGGTTTGTGGGGAGATGAGTGGGGCGTCGCCAGAAAGTACGATCACTGTGTCATAGCCGGCAAGCGCGTCGCGAGCCGCCATCAAAGCGTGTCCCGTGCCTCGTTGGTCCTTTTGCAAGACAAAGCCGATCCCGGTGTGGGCAACCGCTTCGCGCACACGCTGCGCCTCGTGGCCAATGATCGCGTAAACGTCTTTCGCCGGAACAACTTTCAGGGCCGCGGCGATCACGTGTGCCAGTAATGGCTGGCCACCCACTTCATGCAGCACTTTGGGATGTTTGGACTTGAGCCGCGTCCCTTTGCCCGCTGCCATGATGGCGATCGCGACGCGACACGGTTCTGCAGTGCCCCGGACTTTGCTTGCGCTAGGTTTTGCCATTCCAAGCCAATATACCGCGACCGCCGAAGAAATAGCAGACCAAGAATGGAACCTCAGGGAAATACAAGCGGGAAAGGGTCACCCGGAATCCCTGTTAGGCTCTGGCGCCAAGGGTTTGCGTTGCCAGTCGCAGCACGTCTTCTGCGATACGATCGGTCGCATGGCGGGCGACCTCGCCCTCGTCTAAGTAATCGCCGAGCACCGGTTTCACGCCCAGTTCTTGAATGGCCTCGGTGTCCACCACGACTTGCGTCGATCCCTCGATCGCATATTTGGCCTTTAGCTGCTGGGAAATCGGCTTGGCGTTGATCAACGCGTAATCAAAAATCCGTCCTTTGGCGTGATGGTTCAGGGCCCGAATATGATCGGCGGCAGTTCGTCCCAAACTCTCGTTTGCCTGCGTCATCAGATTGCAAACGTAAACTTTGATGGCGGACGAGTTCGCGATGGCTCGGGCAATTCCCCCTACCAGCAGGTTCGGGATCAGGCTGGTGAACAACGATCCCGGGCCGACGGTAATCAAGTCGGCGTGGGCGATCGCCTGGAGCGTCTCTGGAAGCGGCTGCGCGTCCGGCGGGACCATGAATAATTCCTTGATTCGCCCTTTGCTGGCGGTGATCTTGGTCTCGCCACGCACCCGCGTTCCATCGTCCATCCATGCTTCCAATTCGATGTTAGAAGTCGTAGCTGGATAAATGTGGCCGCGCGTCAGCAAGATCTCCGACGAAAGCCGCACCGCCTCGCCAAAGTCCTTCGTAATCGACGTGAGCGCGGCCAGAAAAAGGTTGCCAAAGCTGTGTCCCTCAAGACCCGAACCCTTCACAAATCGATGTTGAAACAGGCGGGAGAGCAGGGCTTCATCCTGGGAAAGCGCCACAATACAGTTGCGGATGTCGCCCGGCGGCAACATATTCAGTTCCTTACGCAATCGCCCGCTCGAACCACCGTCATCGCTGACTGTGACGACCGCACTTAGATTAGAAATGGAAATTCCGGAAGGATTAGAAGGCGATGGCGCCTCCCCGGGCAGAGTCACGTACTGCTTCAGACCTTTCAGCAGAGTTGAAAGGCCGGTCCCTCCACCAATCGCAACCACACGTAAATATCCGGTTGCCGACGGTTTGTCCGTACTTCGACGCAAAACGTCGCGCGGGGCCATGGGAAACTCTTAACGGTCCTCGTCGAAGTTTCCCGACGAGATTTCCGACCCTGGATCCGGATACAGCAGTTCCGTGAAGCGCGGATCTTCCGACAGGTTCTGAAAATCCGAATCGTTGCGCGCCTGAAATCGGAGCGCTGGGTTGATGCGAATGGCCTCATCGAGGTGGCGCAAGGAATCTTCTGCGTGACCGGTGAGGCAATCGAGGGCCGCCAATCCGTAGGCGACATAATCCGCTTTGGGCACCTGTCTGGAAAGTTTATCCAAATGCTCGCGGGCACTCACGTAATCGCCCACATTCAGCAGAGACACCGCGTAATCATAGTGTTCTTCGGGGCTCTTGAATTGGTTGGCTGCCTTCTCCCCCTGCTGATTGCAGGCATTCATGTGCACGTTGGCGCGGTCCGCGAGCTCGCGGGTGGGACTGGACAGAACTTTTTGCAAATAACCTTTGGCCTTGTCGAACTTGTGTTCCTGCATGGCCCGCAAACCGGCCTCATAATTTTGTACCGCCTGCGTGTGCTGGGGATCGTCCTTCACTACTTTCTTGGGCGCACCTTTTTGTGTCATCTGCAAGACTCTTCCTGTGCTTTTCGTAAGTCTTCCTCTTTCTTAGGGTTGGAGCAGCTTACTTGGAGCATTGCTCAAACATAACCATCCAACCATTGATTCGGGTCAAGATACTGCCGTTCTTGGATGCCGTAGACCACGGCCGGGTCGTTTTGTTGCTAATTGATCGATGTGGCTGTCTGTAGGTCTACCTGTTGCCACTCGCCAGCAATAATGCCCTTGCGAATCTGTGCCGCGGTACGGCCTTTCTTATATTGAACATAGGAGTAATACAGCTCTTTCAGACACGTGCCGCAGCGCGCCCCGTGAGTTCCTTCAAAACAGCTATGGAGGCTATTGTGCCCCATCCGGTCGCAGAAGCAATAGCACGGCTGCTGGTGTAGAATCACCGGGATTTTGGAGGCAAGTTCGTAGGCGTGAGTCTGATACGGATATTGGGCGTCATCGCCCCAAAGCTGCTCTTTGGTCAGAATGGCGGGCAGCTTGGTCCCTTTGGCCGGTGGCCCCGCATTGAATGCAGGAATGCCTCCGCCCTCCTGCTCGGACGTTGCAAACGGCGCAGAAACCGCTAATGTGACCAGAAACAGTAAGAACAAAACCAGTCCGCGCTTCAACATACCGAAATTCCCCCGGTTCCTATATTGTAACCCGAAATTATTATTCACATCCACCACCCCCAGACGGGGCGTCTACCTGACGCCGCGCCCGCACCTTCCTGGAGGCTGCAAAACTCCTATGGATTGTCCCTTCGCGTATTAGAATGATAGAGAGACATGTCCGATTCCGGCCAACCCGTCGAGAGCAGTCCAGGGCAAATTGATCAAGTAAGTCCCGCCGCCGGCTCGCGGAAGATGGTTTTCTCCGTCTGGCTACGCGATTTGGTGATTTCGCTGGCTATCTCCTGTTTCATCATTATTTTTCTGTATCAACCCGTAAAGGTCGAAGGCACGAGCATGATGCCCTCCCTCGAGGACCAGGAACGGATTTTCGTCAATAAGTTCGTTTATCGGCTGGAATCGATTCAGCGTGGAGACATTGTCGTGTTCCGTTATCCGCGCGATCCTTCGAAAAGCTTCATCAAGCGGGTGATCGGCTTGGCGGGCGACCACGTGCAAATCGACAACGGGCGGGTTTATGTAAATGGGCGTCTGCTGGACGAAGACTACGTGCCCAGTGCCTACGAGGACGAACGCTCCTACTCCGAGATCGTGGTGCCGCCCAACAGTTATTTTGTGCTCGGAGATCATCGCAGCCTCTCCAACGACAGCCGCGACTTCGGTTCTGTCAACCAAAGTTATATTTATGGCAAAGCCGTCTTCGGCTACTGGCCCATGGACAAAATGGGAAGAGTGCGCTAGTTTCTCCCGCTGGCACCGCACGCTCGGATTAACTTTCAACATCATGGAAACACGAGGTGCGACCCGCTGTATGACTTCCGCGTCCGTTCCAACCCTTGGCCCTGGATCGTTCTTCGGCACCACTTTCCGAACTCTGACGACAGATTCATTCCGCTTTGCCGGAATGGAAGCAAGCGTCCCCGAACGAGAGGTGCCGCAGCATACTCATGACAGGCCACACTTCATTTTGATCTTACGCGGACTCTACTCTACGGAGGCTCGTAATCAAGACGGGCCTTGCTCCAGTGCGACGCTGATTTTCAACCCTGGTGGCATTACGCACCGTGATCGCTTCTGCAGGCCGGGTGGCAAGTTTCTCAGCATAAGCCCTGCTGTCTCGATGTCAAACCACCTCGATCAGGCGGCGCCAGTACAACTCGTTGTCTCCGGAACGAGTGCGCATTCGGTGGAGGGTGATCGAATCGCGAACCGACTCTTTCGAGAAATGCGGGGTAACACAGGGCCCACAGCTCTCATCTTGGAGGGCCTGGGGTTGGAACTAGTCGGGCAGGTGACGGGGTCAGGGAATGCGACCTACTCGAGATGCGTGCCCTCGTGGCTTCTGCGCACGAAAGAGAGGATCGACGATTGCACTATGCAAGAGTTCACAGTCGCTGAACTGGCGTCAGTCGCGCGGGTGCATCCGGTTTACTTGGCGCGTGCCTTCCGCCGGCATTTTGGCTCCTCCCCAGGAGAATATCTTCGTCGCAACCGTCTGCTTCGCGTACAACGATTGCTGGCAAAAAGTAAACTGCCGCTGGTGGAGATCGCCTTCCGATCCGGTTTTGCCGAGCAGAGTGGTATGACGCGAGCTTTCACCGATGAATTTGGAGTCTCCCCGGGGCAATACCGGCGACAGTTCCAGCAGTGAGGCTTCAGCGGGCAGCAAGGTTTGAATAAGACAAGACGTCAAATCATTGCGAAGGCATACTTAAGGGATATCTCTAAACTTTAGGAGAACTATGACCTCGGTCCACTCCAGATTCCTCATCTTCATTTTGCTCTGCTCTGGTGCTCTGGCCACAGCCCAAACTCAGCCCGCGGGCCGCGAATGGCCCCGCGCCTCGGCCTCGGAAAGCGGCATTGCCGCGGACAAACTACAGGCGATGGAATCGGCGATCCGCTCGAACCAATTCAAGAAGATCACTAGCGTTCTGATTGCCCGGCACGGAAGGTTGGCATATGAAGCTTACTTTGATGGCGATGGCAGCACTTTGCGCGATACGAGGTCGGCGACCAAGAGCATAACGGATATCCTCATTGGAATCGCTATTGACGAAAAGATTCTGAGCGGGGTGGATGCGCGTGTGCTTGCTTTGCTGCCGGATCGGGCCCGGAGAATACAAAATCCCGATCCGCGAAAAGACAAAATCACGATCGAAGACTTTCTGACCATGAGTTCGCCGCTCGAGTGCGACGACTGGAACGATGCTTCGCGGGGAAACGAAGAGCGCATGTACGTAATCGAGGATTGGGCGCAGTTCATTCTCGATCTGCCAATTGGCGGACGGATGCATGTGGGCGAAAAGATTGATCCTCCGCTCTATGGGAGAAATTTCAGCTATTGCACAGGCGGAGTGTTCACCTTGAGCGAGGTACTGCAAAAGGCGTCCGGCTTGCGCACAGACCGCTACGCCCAAGAGAAACTTTTTGGGCCTCTTGGAATTAGCCAGGTGGAGTGGGTGTACTCGCCTCTGAATGTTCCCCAGACCGGAGGAGGATTACGGCTGGCAAGCCGCGATTTGCTGAAGATTGCTGAGCTTTGCAGGAACGGTGGCCAGTGGCAGGGAACGCGCATTGTGGACGAGGCTTGGGTGAAGAAGTCGACACAGCCTCATGCCCGGATCGATAACGAAACCGAGTACGGCTATTTGTGGTGGCTTAAGTCGTTCAAGGCTGGCGAGAAAAGCTATCCGGCATTTTTCATGAGTGGAAACGGAGGAAATAAAGTAGTCGTGGTCCCCGAATTGGAGCTTGCGGTAGTTTTGACCAGTACAAACTACAATACCCCAGGTATGCACGAGCAGACGGAAAAGCTACTCACTGACTACATCTTGCCTGCCGTAAGTCGGTAAGCGCGACTGCGCAAGACAGAAAAATTCTATTAGCGACATTCCGTGCTTGGCCCCTGGCGGCGTTCCCTGCTAGAATCCTTAAAATCCACTCCTTGGAGTCAGAATGCAAGCAATCCTTGCGCTGGAAGACGGTAGGATCTTCCGAGGCAAAGGTTACGGTGCCAAAGGCGAATGTCACGGCGAAGTTGTTTTTAATACTTCCATCACCGGCTACCAGGAAATTTTCACTGACCCTTCCTACGCCGGCCAAATCGTAGTTCTCACCAACCCTGAAATCGGAAATTACGGCACCAACCCCGAGGACAACGAAGCCACGCGCCCCTATATCGAAGGGCTGATTGTCCGTGAATTTTCGAAAGTCAGCTCCAACTGGCGCTCCCAACAGGTTGCTGAAGAATATCTGGAGCAGTTTCAGATTCCGGTGCTGGCTGAAATCGACACCCGTGCCCTGGTCCGCCACCTGCGCGACAACGGCGTCATGCGCGGCGTGATCTCAACTCTTGAGGCTGACACCGAAAAGCTGATCGCCAAGGCCCGGTCGTTCCCCAAGATGGATGGCACCGACCTCGCCAAAGTCGTGACCACAAAGCACACCTACGTTTGGGAGACCGGCGACCGTTCGCACTTGCCCGACGAAATAGTCGGCGTGAAAGACGCTCCGGAGCGCTTCCACGTGGTCGCCTACGACTACGGAATTAAGCACAGCATCCTGCGCAAACTGCGTGGAGAAGGTTGCAAGGTCACAGTCGTTCCCGCCGAGACGACCGCCGAAGATGTTCTTGGCCTCAAGCCGAACGGAGTATTCCTGTCGAACGGTCCCGGCGATCCTGAGCCGTGCACTTATGCGGTCGATAATATTCGCCGGCTCATGGGCCGTCAGCCCATCTTTGGGATATGCCTTGGCCATCAACTGACGGGGATCGCGTTGGGCGGCAAGACCTACAAGTTGAAATTCGGCCACCACGGCGGAAACCATCCAGTGAAACAGTTGCAAGGCGGCAAAGTCGAGATCACCGCCCACAATCACAATTACGCCGTCGATCCCGACTCGCTCCCGCAAAGCGAAGTCGAGTTTACGCACATCGACCTGAACGACAACACGCTGGAAGGCATGCGGCACAGAAACCTGCCATTGTTCACGGTGCAATATCATCCGGAGGCGTCGCCTGGCCCCCACGATTCGCATTACCTGTTCAAAGACTTTGTGAAGATGATGGAGGAGTGGAAGGGGTGATGGCTTCGCCAGTCGCAAACGTCCAGTCTAGGCAACGAACTTTCGGCTGGGTTGTGCGACGAATCCTGCTTTATATCGGTTTGGCCTTAGCCGCCCTCACGGTATTTGCACTATTTTTCGCGTTGACTGTTCACCTCGGCATTACAGAGAAGGTAAATAGTTGGTTTAAGGGCGGCTGGATAGGATTCGTTGCATATACTGCCCTGCTCTTCTGGATCACAGTGCGCCAATCGCGCCGACGGTGGCACCACTGGAGTTTCTGGTTTGCTATCGGCTGCTTACTGACGATTCACTGTCTTGCATTCGTTGCCATTCTGCGGATATATCTGGACTGGCGCGTGATTTGGTTCTGGCCAATTACCGTTGTTGAGGCAGGGATATTTGGCGGGACCCTCGCGTGGCTGTGCCCCGAGAGACGCACGAGATATAAAGAGAAACAACAGTTTTGAAGGGGCGCGCCTTCAGGCGCGCCGTAAAAGCACAAAAAGAGACGGGCTTTAGCCCCTGAGGTAGGACGTTGAGGCCAACACGAGAGCACGCAACGAATAATCGTCAGACCTATATGATTACGACGGAGACATGGCAGCGGCGGGCTCTGTTTCGCAACGAGCGCTGGGCCAAGCTCCTGATTGACACGATTTATCACTATCGTGGCTCGACCTACCTCTTGCACGAATTCGTGATCATGCCCGACCACATCCACGTGTTGATCACACCAGCTACCAGCCTCGAGAAAGCTGTCCAATTCATCAAGGGTGGATTCTCGTATCGGGCAAAGAAGGAACTGGGATCGAACATGGAGATATGGCAGAAGGGTTTCCAAGATCATCGCATCCGCGATGCAGCGGACTACGACGCCCATGTCACATACGTTCGTGAGAATCCTGTAAGGGCACGATTGTGTGAGCGCACGCAAGATTATCCATATTCGTCCGCCCACGCCGGTTTCGAGTTAGACGACGCGCCTCAGGGGCTAAAGCCCCTAGTCTTAGCGGCGGCTGTCGGCGCGGCTAAAGCCGCGCCCCTTCAAAACAGCACCCTAGATCGGATCGTCGAGGTTGCCCCTCCTCCGAGCAAGTCGCCAGACAGTGCACCCAAGACTGCAACATCTCAAAGCAAGGACAAAATTGCATAGCCAATGCCCAAACGAACTGATATCTCGAAAATCCTGATCCTCGGCTCTGGCCCCATCATTATTGGCCAGTCGGCGGAGTTCGACTACTCCGGCACGCAGGCCTGCAAGGCGCTCAAGGCGGAAGGATTCGAAGTGGTGCTGGCCAATTCCAACCCAGCCACCATCATGACTGACCCCGAGTCCGCCGATCGCACATACATCGAGCCGCTCACTCGCGAATATCTCGAAGAGATCATTCGCATCGAGCGCGCCATGTCGCCGAACACCGGCTTTGCCGTGCTGCCCACCGTCGGTGGCCAGACCGCGTTGAATCTTGCCATCGAACTTTCCGACTCGGGCATCCTCGAAAAATACGATGTCAAGCTCATTGGCGCCAACGTCGGCGCCATCAAGAAAGCCGAAGACCGTCTTTACTTTAAAGACGCAATGCAGAAGATCGGCCTCGACGTTCCCCGCTCCGCGCTGGTCAACAACCTGAAAGATGGCGTGGAGTTTGCCGGCAAAATCGGCTTTCCGGTCATCATTCGTCCATCCTTCACGCTCGGCGGTTCTGGC
This sequence comes from Terriglobales bacterium, assembly GCA_963700175.1. Taxonomy (GTDB): domain Bacteria; phylum Acidobacteriota; class Terriglobia; order Terriglobales; family Acidobacteriaceae; genus DASVWZ01. The sequence continues at coordinate 256,352 of CAVOWN010000013.1, read as the reverse complement.
GGGGGCATTGCCTATAACCGTGAAGAGCTTATGGAGGTTCTCGCTCGCGGCCTCGATTTTTCACCCGTCCACGAAGCGCTGATCGAAGAATCCGTGTTGGGATGGAAAGAATACGAGCTTGAGGTGATGCGTGATACCAAAGACAACGTCATCATCATCTGCTCCATCGAGAACTTCGATCCCATGGGCGTCCACACCGGTGACTCCATTACTGTCGCTCCCGCCCAAACTTTGAGCGACCGCGAATATCAGGCGATGCGCGATGCTTCGATTGCCGTCATCCGTGAAATCGGTGTCGATACCGGTGGCTCGAACATTCAGTTTGGAATCCATCCTGCTTCGGGCCGCATGGTCGTAATCGAGATGAACCCGCGCGTCTCACGCTCATCGGCGTTGGCCTCGAAAGCCACCGGATTCCCCATCGCCAAAATTGCCGCCAAGCTGGCTGTGGGATACACTCTCGACGAGATTCGCAACGACATCACCCAGAAAACTCCGGCATGTTTCGAACCCACGTTGGATTACGTCGTCGTAAAGATTCCCAAGTGGCAGTTCGAGAAATTCCCCGGTGCGGACGAAAACCTTGGCCCGCAAATGAAGTCCGTCGGTGAGGTCATGGCCATCGGGCGAACTTTCAAGGAAGCTCTGCTGAAAGGCGTGCGGGCGCTCGATACCGGCAAGAAAGTCGGATCGGAAAAAATTGAGCCAAAAATCCTCACCCAGCGTCTGGTAACGCCACATCCAGAGCGCCTTTCCTATATCCGTTACGCGCTACGCCAGGGACACACCGTCAAGCAGATTGCAAAGATGACCTCGATTGACCCCTGGTTTCTCTACCAACTCAAAGAAATAAATGACATGCAGTTGGAGTTGGAGAAGCACCCCATGGAGTCGATTCCCACCGAGGTGCTGCGCGACGCCAAGCGCATGGGTTTCTCCGATGGCCGACTGGCCGGCGTGTGGCGCCTGAATGGAAAAGGCGCGCAGGAAAAAGTTCGGCACATGCGCAAGAAGCACGGTATCAAGCCTGTCTATAAGCGCGTGGATACTTGCGCGGCCGAGTTCGAAAGCTTCACTCCCTACCTGTACTCGACTTACGAAGAAGAAGACGAGGCCACGCCGACTTCCAAGAAAAAAGTGATCATCCTGGGCAGTGGCCCCAATCGCATTGGGCAGGGCATCGAGTTCGATTACTGCTGCTGCCATGCTGCATTCGCACTGCGCGACGACGGCTACGAGACGATCATGGTCAACTGCAATCCTGAGACCGTGTCCACCGATTACGACACCAGCGACCGCCTTTACTTCGAACCGCTCACGCTGGAAGATGTTTTCGCCATCTGCGAGCATGAGGCCAGTTCGGGCGCGCCCGTTGGCGTGATCGTGCAGTTTGGCGGCCAGACTCCGCTGAATCTTTCGCTTCCGCTCAAAGCTGCGGGGGTGAACATCATCGGCACATCGCCTGAGTCGATCGACTTGGCCGAGGACCGCAAGCGCTTCGGAAAGCTTCTTGACGAACTCGACATTCCGCAAGCTCCCGGCGCCATGGCTGCATCGATCGAAGAAGCTGTTGCTGGTGCCAACCGCGTCGGATATCCAGTGCTGGTACGCCCTTCCTACGTTCTCGGCGGACGCGCCATGGTGATTGCCTATGACGACGAAAGCGTCACTCGCTATATGAAGGAAGCGGTCGAATATTCGCAGGACCGCCCGGTCCTGATCGACCATTTCCTCGAAGACGCGATTGAAGTCGACGTTGACGCGCTTTGTGACGGGGAAGACGTTGTCATCGGCGGAATTATGCAACACATCGAGGAGGCTGGCATCCACTCCGGCGACTCGTCGTGTGTCCTGCCTGCGGTCGACATCCCGGAGCCGCTCATGAATCGCATGCGCGACTACACATTCAAGCTGGCGCGCGCGTTGAAAGTCATCGGCCTGATGAACATTCAATTTGCCATTCCGCGTACCAATAACTCTAAGGGTAACGGTGCCGATGGCGGCAAAGTCTACGTGCTGGAAGTCAATCCTCGCGCGTCGCGGACCGTGCCCTACGTTTCAAAGGCCACCGGCGTTCCCATGGCGAAGATCGCCGCGCGCCTCATGACTGGACGCAAACTCCGCGAATTCCTTCCGGAAAATATCGACCGCCGCAGCGATCTGGATACCGGCCGCTACTATTACGTGAAGTCCCCGGTATTTCCCTGGAATAAGTTCCCCGGTGTCGATACCGTCCTCGGCCCGGAGATGAAGTCCACCGGCGAAGTCATGGGAGTCGCTGACAACTTCGGCGAAGCCTTCGCGAAAGCGCAGACCGCCGCCGGACAGAAATTGCCGACGCAAGGTACGGTCTTTGTCAGCGTCACCGACCACGACAAACCAGCGGTGGCTGAGGTCGCACGCAAGTTCGTCGACATGGGGTTCAAAATAGTCGCCACCGCTGGCACCGCCGATGTGCTGGAAGAAGCCGGCATGACGGTCGAACGCGTCTTTAAAGTGAAAGAAGGACGGCCGAACGTGGTCGACTTAATCAAGGGCGAGCGGATTCAACTTATCGTCAACACTCCGCACGGAGTCGATCCGTTCTTCGACGAAAAAGCCATCCGTCGCGCCGCTGTGAGCGCGCGCATTCCGACCATCACAACCCTTGCCGCGGCCCGTGCCGCTGCGGAAGGCATAGCTGCCCTCCAGCGCGGAGAAGTCAATGTCCATGCTTTGCAAAGGCTACATGCCGACCGCCATTTGACCAAGCACTGACCATGGCCATCACTTCGGCGAATGGAAACCAAAGTGCACATCCTAGCGGCGAATCAAATAAAGGTTATCGAGCAAAGCACGGGCACGGAGCTACAAATCTCCAGGACTCACAAAGATAGGACGGACCCATGATTACTGTCGTCTCCGGCATACCACGATCCGGAACTTCCCTAATGATGCAAATGATTGCAGCCGGCGGAATGCCCGTGCTTACCGACGGCCTGCGCTCGGCCGACGAAAATAATCCGCGAGGCTATAAAGAATGGGAGGCCGCGAAAAGCCTGCCGCAAACGCCCGAAATCATCGCCGCAGCCGAAGGCAAAGTCGTAAAGGTGATTTCTTCGCTGCTGTTCTCCTTGCCCAAAGAGCACAAGTATCGGGTGATCTTCATGCGCCGTCCGATCGAACAGATCGTGACCTCGCAGAACCGGATGCTCGAGCGACTAGGCCAAAAAGTGCCAGACACGCCCGAGCGTGCCGTGACTTCCGCCTTCAACGATCACCTGAAAAAAATTCAGAAGTGGCTCTCCGAACAGCCGAACATCGCCGTGCTTTATACCGAGTATTCGGCGGTGTTGCAGAATCCGCGGCAGGAAGCTTCCAAGATCGCCGAGTTTGTAGGCTATGACTTTGATTTGGATGCAATGATCAAAGAGGTAGAACCGTCGCTGCATCGCGAAAAAATTGGGAGCAGAGTGTAATCGTTCGTCTGTGCCAGTGCCTACGGGCCAACCCGGCGAGGCTTCAAGGCTCCTGCTGCTAACGCTCCTAGGCTGCCGGGTTCCAGTGTGATGACATCCGGGCCTTTGGTCTTGCCCGTTACAATCGGTTTGTTCGGGACGGTTTCGTAAGCGTAGCCTCTGAGATGGCCGAATATTTTCCCCGACCCAAAGATTTGATCGCACCAGACTCCCAGCCTAGCCCAACCATAGTGCGTCTCTCCCTTGATATCGAATTTGAACCCCAAGTAGCGTTTCTTATCAACCCACGGCCCAAAACAAGCAGAGGTCCCGTGACTGTAGCCCAGCGTGACCATAACCTTGCGACCGGAAGCAAAGTTTTGCTGGGAACCGATTGTCGCCCCGGAAGCCAAATCGGATGCGAATCTTCCTCGCGTGCTCATCCCCAATACTCGATTCGTACCTGCGGGGACGGCTTGAAGGTAGATTGTCCAGCTTCCGTTGCCATTCGTCTTCCGACTGAAACTAAGGCTGAAGTCGGCTATGCCGTCGTGGTTGAGATCGATTGCGAGGCCGTTGACTATTTTTTTAAGAGTGTGGGTGTAGACGATCCTTCCTTCGGCGGGTCGCGCAAGTGCAAGCACCCCGACCCCCGCGGCCCCCGCCGCCAGAGCATACGAATTGAGTTGCCGATGTAGGGATTCGGAAATGTTCGACGGCTTTCTCGACGCGCGCTTCATACTGCCTCCACAGATCGCGGCTCCAAGTATCGTCCCGGCTTGCAGGCGAGTCAAAGGAAATCGTTAAGGCGACCAACCGGTAGAAGACATGTATCAGGCCAGGTGCGATCGAATCCCTGGAGGGACGCGAAGCTAAGACTGCTTCATCTCATAGATGGAGTACTGATGCGTTCCGGCTGTCTTGATGTAACGGCTGCCCTTTTCGAAAACGTCCCCCAAAATCGGATTGCTGTACAGAACCAACACCGGCCGCGGATGTTCGTCGAAGGATCGCTCAAGATTCCGCAGCAGCTCACGCAACCCAGTTTCAGGTAGCGGATTGAACAAATAGAGCAGGATCGGTTCCGGCGGAAATTCGAAACGACGCGCATCCTCACATACGGATTCAAGCGCAAAGCATTTCTGCGTATCGCTTTCATAGTGGCGAATATTGTCGATCGCGATGCGGTGCAGGGCAGGGAAGAGCTCAATCCCGAGGATCCGCCGGAAGGGATAGTCCGCCGCCATCAGCAGCGCTCGGCCTTTTCCTGAGCCAACGTCGATGAAAGTAAACTCCTCAAAGTCGATCCGCAGGCTGGCAAGCATTTCGTGGAATAAACTGGGATCGGTCGGCTGGTACGGAGAGTGAAACAAGCCGAGCAGCCGATCGCGCCCGCCAACCGTAGCTCCGGTGGTGTCCACCCGATAGTCCCAATCGAAATCGACGTCGCCATACCGCTGCTTTCTTTTGGACGGAGTTGAGTCGCAGAGGAACTGCCCCAGCAAAGAGGCAAAGAGCCACAGCGTGCGCCACTTTCCGAGTCGCACGGTCTCGGTGCGCCACCATGATTTCACGGTAGCAGGCAAACTGACTTTTTCGCGGATCGCGGGGGTCATCCCATCCAATGGTATCGCGGGCGGAGAAGGAACTAATCGTTGGGCAGGAATTTCGGCTTCTTGGGCGGCTTGTAGTCCGCCGGCAAGCCCTTCTGGATGAACGGTAGATCGTCCGGTTGCCGCACCTCGACCTGGCCTTCCGGCAACAGTTTATAAGCGTGTCCCAGAGGATCTATCGGTGTCCGGTGCAACAAGCCGGCTGCTTCGAGGTCCGCAAAACTCTTCGGAAACTGGCCGTTGTTTTGTTGGTATTGGGAAGCTAAGGTCTCAAGATTGGTCACATCTTCGTCAACTTGCAGGGCCCGCAAATGGGCAACGGCGTTGGCACGGACATCGGGATCCTGGCTCGTCTGGTAAGTGGTCGTCCAAAGCAGGCGCGCGGTTTTTATCTCGCCGGCGTGCTCGGCCATTAACGCAGCCATGAGCTTTAGCCAGGGATGGGCGCCCGGTATTTTAGCGCCTTGTGCGAAAGCTTGCGACGCCTTGGCGTAGTCTTTGAGTTCGATGTAGTCGATGAAGCCCAGATCGTAGTACAGTCGCCACTCGTCCGGATTGTTGCGAACTCCAAATTCGGCAAGTTGAACTGCCTGCTCCGGCAACCCGGCCCCATTGGGAGGCTTTGGAGCCAAAAAATTGGCGCCAAATTCGTAAGCCACCGTAAGATGCGGATCGAGAGCCGTGGCGATGGTGAGCAATGGCGCCAGCAAGGGATAATCCTGTGCTCCGGCGTAGTGCCGATATCCGAAATATTGGACGGCCCGCGTCCAATAAACGTCGGCCATCAACCCGCTATAGCCCAGACTCAGACGCTTCAGCACCTTAGGAGATGGAATATAGAGCACCTCGCTCAAGGTCGTCTGCTGGCGCATTCCATCAATGCGCCGAACCAGCAGCGCCGAAGCGAACATGCAAAACAGGAGCAGGGAAATGACGACGACCTTGCTTCGCGAACCGGAGTTCATTTCAAGTTCCGACGATCGAAAATCAGAATTGCACCGCACAATACCATGGCCGAATAAAGTAATGCGTATGCTGTGTTGAATACGATCAACTGCGCGGCGACGGGCTGAGCATGCGCCACCGAACTGATCACGTTCAGAGCGGAGAGGTTAGGCACCAGGTAAACAATCCCTGCGGTCAGCCATCTCATGCCACCGTGCGTCATCCCGGCAAACCCTCGCAGGTCCTCGGCAAAACTGCCTATCACAAACAGAGCGAACGCAAACACCGCAGACAAGATTGGCGAAGAGAAGGCGGAGAACAACAGGGCCAGCGCAGTCACGATCAAAAATTGCAGGATGACGAAATACAGCGCCACGAAAATCCAGCCATCCGACGCCTGAAAGTGATGGGAAACGTAGAGGAGCGAGGCGAAAACTCCAATCGCCATGAAAAACGTATTCACTACCAACGTCCCCGCCAGCCCGAAGAATTTTCCGACAATAAATTCCCAGCGTCGCACTGGCCGCGAAAGCACTGTGTATAAAGTCTTTTTCTCGATTTCTTTTGAGACCAGACCAATCCCGATAAAGATCGCGATCACCACGCCGAAAATCGATACTGCGGAGAGGCCCAGGTTGATCACGACCAGCCGTTCGATGCCGATGGAGATTTGACCCACGAGGATGGCCGCCGCCGACATGAGCACGGCAAACGCGATCAGATTGTAAAGTACGCGATCGCGCACCGCTTCGCGAAACGTGTTGGATGCAATATGGCCGATGCGCTCGTTCATGATCGGGCCCCAGCCGCAGCCTCGGAAGGCTTAACGTTGCTGACGTAATACTCTTCCAGCGTGGTTCGCAAAGGTGCGAGTGAGATGATCTTCAAGCGTTCGCGGCGGAGGGCTTCGATTGCCACTTCCTGGTCAGGCTCCGGAAAAACTGCGCGCACAGTCTCGCCGGCCAGGTGCCACTCGGTCACCAGGTTCTTTAGTCCATCGGGCAAAGAACGGCCTCGCCACACGATCTCGACTTTGCCTTGAACGCTGGATGTAAGATCGGCCACGGCGCCCACGCCACGGAGTTCACCTTGATGAATGATCGCCACACGGTCGCACAAGGATTCGGCATCGGAAAGAATGTGAGTCGAAAAGAAAACAGTGCGGCCTTCCTGCTTCAGTTCCTCCATTAAGTCGCGGACCTCGCGTCGGCCGATCGGATCAAGTCCCGACATAGGCTCGTCAAAGAAGAGGACTTCGGGCTCATGCAGGATGGCCTGCGCAATTCCGACGCGTTGCAACATTCCCTTGGAAAACTTCCGGAGTTGCATCGAACCTGCATTCTGCAAACCCACGCGATGCAGTACTTTCTCGACTTTCTCGGTGCGGGACTTGGTCTCCACTCCCGAGAGCTGGGCGTAGTATTCCAGCAGTTCGCGCGCGGTAAGGTAATCGTAGAAATAAGGCTGTTCGGGGAGAAACCCAATCCGCGCTTTTACTTGGGGATCGCCAATAGGACGTCCAAGAATTTCCGCTCCGCCACTGGAAGGGAAGACCAGGCCCATTAAGAGCTTCAAAGTGGTCGTTTTGCCGGCGCCATTGGGACCAAGAAACCCAAAGATCTCCCCCACCGCAACGCTCAGTGACAACGAACGCAACGCCCGTTTGGGGGTCTTGTGCCAAAACCCCACCGAGTAAGTCTTTTCCAGTTCACGGATTTCGATTGCATTCATTGGCGAGAGAGAAATGGGGTTGCTGGTCTATCGTCTCTTGATGAGTCAATTATAAGCAATCAGTTACCCTGGAGAGAATTACCAAAGTAAGGCGAGTGGAGCGGGTTTGAGATCGAAAAATAAAGGAGCGACGGATTGCTCCGTCGCTCCCAGGTACTTCGCCAAGTTCTGACTACTGCAGGGCGGTGTAGGCCGAGCAAGCAGCGTTGGTGGTGACCGGGGTGGCGCTGGTGGCCAGGAAGCGGATGACGCCGTCTTCGTTGGAGCAGAAGCTACGCACGCCGCTCTGGTTCGGGGCTGCTGGACCGCTGCCTACGGTGTAGCCGAGGTTCAAACCGCCGACGGCAACCGGAGTCAGATTAAAGTAGTAGCCGCTCTTGGCGGTCGCCGGGGCGTTCGCCTGTGCCAGAACGTAATCCAACAGGCAAGCGTTGGTGGAGGCCGGAGTGGTGCAACCGGTCACGGCCGTCGGCCCAAGGGACGCCAGTGTCGGCGCATAGCCTACCGTCGGGAATGTGGACTGGTAAGTGACGTTGGAAGTATTGATGGTACGAATGGAGCCGACCGCAGACGACTCGTTGGCTGCAATACGTGCACGCAGCAAGTTCGGAATGGCGATGGCGGCGATGATCAGAATGATCGCGACCACAATCAACAACTCAATCAGTGAAAAACCCTTTTGTTTACGCATCTCGTTTCCCTCTTCTCCGTTTATCAAAGTGTGGTCTTAAGTGACCCAATTGCAGATAATGATTGCATTCTAGTGGCCGGACGCAGAAGTTACCAACGTCGCGAACCTTAATTTCGCCATCAGTTTCATTATCAACCAGCCGATAGACTATGGTAACCAATCTCCGCCCGTAATCCACATCTTAAGAACGTTCCCGTTGCTGGTTTTTGCCTGAAAAGATGACAACCGTTGTCATTTTGGGACTTGCCAAGAGGGCGATATCTCTGTAATCTGCCCCCAAAAAACGAGAGGAGCGACGGATTGCTCCGTCGCTCCCCAAGGCTTGTACCCTCCCCCAGGTACTTCGCCAAGTTCTGACTACTGCAGGGCGGTGTAGGCCGAGCAAGCAGCGTTGGTGGTAACCGGGGTGGCGCTGGTGGCCAGGAAGCGGATGACGCCGTCTTCGTTGGAGCAGAAGCTACGCACGCCGCTCTGGTTCGGGGCTGCTGGACCGCTGCCGACCGTGTAGCCGAGGTTCAAACCGCCGACCGCAACCGGAGTCAGATTAAAGTAGTAGCCGCTTTTGGCGGTCGCCGGGGCGTTCGCCTGTGCCAGAACGTAATCCAACAGGCAAGCGTTGGTGGAGGCCGGAGTGGTGCAACCGGTCACGGCCGTCGGCCCAAGGGACGCCAGTGTCGGCGCATAGCCTACCGTCGGGAATGTGGACTGGTAAGTGACGTTGGAAGTATTGATGGTACGAATGGAGCCGACCGCAGACGACTCGTTGGCTGCAATACGTGCACGCAGCAAGTTCGGAATGGCGATGGCGGCGATGATCAGAATGATCGCGACCACAATCAACAACTCAATCAGTGAAAAACCCTTCTGTTTACGCATCTCGTTTCCCTCTTCTCCGTTATCAAAGTGTGGTCTTAGTAGACCCAATTGCTGATGAATGATCGCACTTTGGCGGCCAGATGCTGAAGTTACCGATGGGATAGAACCGAGAGAATGAGATGTTTTGTTTTCAACAAATCATCAAACTATGGTAACCGCGGAGATGTGAGCGCCTGCTGTCCGAGCGAGTCATAGTGCCGATTTTTGTCGGAAAAATGACAAGTTGTGTCATTTTGGAACTCACCGTGAGACGGAATGTGCCGAAAAAACAAAAAGGCGACGGGACAGATCCCGTCGCTCCCTAAGGCTTGAATCTCTGCCGAGCCGGTCGAAAATCGGGCTATTGCAGGGCGGTATAACCTAAGCACGCGGCCGTAGTGGTCACAGGGGTCGCGCTAGTCGCCAGAAATCGAATGACACCATCCGAGTTAGAGCAGAAACTGCGCACGCCGCTCTGGTTCGGTGCAGCGGGACCGCCTCCCACCGTGTAATCCGTATAAACGGTTCCTGCAGCGGCGGGCGTCAGATTGAAGTAGTAGCCACTCTTCGCCGTTGCCGGGGCATTGGCCTGTGCCAGGACCCAATCCAGCAGGCAGGCATTGGTCGAGCTCGGGGTCGTGCACCCCGTTACCGCCGAGGGCCCCAGGGATGCCAGATTCGGGGCATATCCCACCGTCGGGAATGTGGAGACGTATGTCATATTGGAACTGTTGATGGTACGAATGGAGCCAACCGCCGACGCTTCGTTGGCCGAGATCCGCGCTCTCAGCAAGTTCGGAATTGCGATCGCAGCGATGATCAGAATAATCGCGACCACGATCAACAGCTCTATTAGAGAGAAACCCTTTTGTGTCCGCATTTGCCGGCTTTCTCCTATTCAGGGTGAGTCATTCTCGAATATTCTTGCAATTGGTAGGCCACTGGGAACGACCAAAGAGCACATCCTGGGAGGTTTTAGACTAACCCCATTGTTTTGTGCACATACTTCGACCTGGGCGGTGAAAGCCTGCTCATCGATGCGCTGAATGCGATGGCCTAATATGACAAAATGCGGCGTTTCTGCATGGCCGTGGCTTGTCTTCGCATGTTCGGGATCGTTGCCGAGAGGATCAATCCACCTTCAGGAGCAGGCAGGTCACATCGTCGTGCTGGGGGGTGACGCCCACGAATGCATCCAGCAGGGTCATGACCCTTTGCAACATCACGCTGGGAGTTGTGTCCACATTGAGTTTAAGGGCTTCGAAAAGCCTTGCCTCGCCAAATTCTTCATCTTGAGCGTTCACGGCTTCGACCAGACCGTCGGTGAAAACCACCAGCCAATCGCCGCGGTCGAGTCTAATTCCACCGGACTCATAAGCCGCCTCGGCGAGAATCCCCAGCGGCAGCCCGCCGGCGGACAGGCGCTCGACCGCTCCCGCCTTGCGGATCACAATCGGCTCGTTGTGGCCAGCGTTGACATAGGTCAGCTTGCGAGTTCCGGGGTCGAATTCTCCGACGAATGCCGTAGTAAACCGCAGACCGTCCTGGCTGTTGGTGCAGGCATAACGATTCATACCTGCAACCAACTCGAGCAGAGAGCAGGGAGTCTCGGAAAGAGTTTTCAGACTGGCTTGAAAGGTCGCCATTAGCAGCGCCGCCGGGATGCTTTTGCCGGCTACGTCGGCGACCGCCAACAAGTAGGATGAGGCCCCAGGCTCCGTTCCCGGTCGGGCAAACACGTCGTAGTAGTCCCCCGCGACCGTGTTTGCCGGACGGGTTGCGAAAGCGATATCGACTCCCGGCACTTTCGGCGGACTGGCGGGCAGTAGCCAACGCTGGATGTCGCGGGCGATTTCGAGATCGCGCTTCATCACCACGCGGTCGGCGATCTCCAGCATCAGCAGGACAAATAACAACGCGCCCCCGGCAAAATGAAAATCGAGTTCGACAACGTGTGCGTCGCCCGAGCTGTCGTGGGTGTTAAAGCTGCCGGTAGGAAACAGCAGGAACAGCAGTCCAAACAAAAGCAGTACACGGCGCGCCGGAGTCAATTTTCCCAGAATTGCCCAGATCAGTTCTTGCGCCGTGTGGAGAAAGCCGTGGCGACGGCCCTCCTGCGGAGCACGGGCGTCGAAATCTCTCCGATAAAGCCGGAAACTGGCGCGGGCATCGGCGCTGAACTGCTTCCAAAGCTGGCTGATCTCGAGTCCTTCGGTAACGCGCAGCCAGAATCTATCGAGTTCGGCCAGAAATTGCGACCGATGGCGCGCTCTTGGCGGAGGAGAAGATGGCGCGACATGGCGTTGCGGAGCACTCATGACGATCTCACAGAGAATCCATTATTGCAGACTTGTGATGGCAGGATTTTGACGGCCAGTCTAGGGGCGAGCGTCTACTCTCGATTTTTCCGCCTGCGAGCACAGTACCACCAGCGTCATGTCATCATGCTGCTTGGCGCCATTGGCGAAGGCGTCGGCCGCGCGCATCATCTGGGCAATGATCTCTGAAGGCGTCAAGCCACTGCAAGATTGAACCGCTTCTTTCAACTGTTCTTCGCCCCATTCTTCATCCGCATTGTTCATGGCCTCGCTGATGCCGTCGGTGAAGGCCACCAGAATGTCTCCGGCAAGGATGCTTACGACGGCTTGCTCATAAGGGAAGCTTTCGAGCAAGCCCACCACCGTGCCTCCAGTCTCCAGCCGTGTCACCTGCCAATCTGCGCCGTTTCTGTGAAACAGCATCGGCGGATTGTGTCCCGCGTTCACGTAAGTCAGCAGCCGGGTAGCGGGATTGTATTGGCCATAAAAAAATGTCGCATAGCGGTTCGACGACGAAGCTTCGTAGACCAGCCGGTTGACGTTGGCGATGAGGGAGGCGAGGTTGTCAGGCGCGCGCGTGGCCTCGCCGCGAAGCGAAGCCTGCAGGCTGGCCATCATGAGCGCGGCAGCGATTCCTTTCCCAGAGACGTCGCCGATGGCAATACCGAGCTGTCCACCGGGCAAGGCAAGAAAGTCATAGTAGTCACCACCCACTCCGAGCGCGGGACGGCATGCTCCGGCGTAGGCCACTCCCTCGATTGGCGGCAAAGTTTGTGGAAAGAGGCGCTCCTGAACTTCGCGCGCGATCTCAACTTCACGGTTCAAGCGCTCGCGCTGCGCCACCTCGTCGGCAATGGCGGACATGAGCCGCGCATTCTCGAGCGCCAAGCCAGTCTGTGCGGCCACCGATTTCAGCAGACGCACATCGCTGCGGGAATACGGTTCGTCGGAGCGCTTGGGACCGAGGCTGATGAACCCCAGCAACTTGTTACGCGCGCTGAGTGGGAGCAATAGCTCAGAGTGCAGTTGTTCGAGTTGAGACCGGTCCTTGTCGCCGATGCCGGGCTCGCGATAAAGCCACGAATCGGGATCGTCGAAATAGACCCTTGCCGGCTCGTTCTGTTTTTGCAGGACTTTCACGGTGCCCGTGCCCAGCGCGAACGACACATCGGGAGATGCGGCATACCCCAGCGCATACGCGGGACGATAGGGGCTACTGCCGCCGAGCAGGACGGCGACTTGTGGAATGTGCAGAGTTTCAGAGATTCGCGCCGCCACAGTCTCGATCAGCGGACGCGTCTCGACAATGCTGCGTACCTGGTCGCTTAAATCGCTGAGCACTTGCTCGGCGTTGTAGGCTTCGCGGAAAAAGCGACGGTCGATCCAGTTGCGCAGCCTTTCCGCATGGCGGCTGATTCGCCAGACTGCGATGGCCGCAATTACAGCCGCTCCCACCTTCCACACCAGATTCATGCTCGGGTCGTAGGCCAGTTTCACCGCTGGATACGCCAAGCCCAGAGTTATGACCACTTGCAGCACCCGGATCCCGCTCTTCGCCAGCGCGTATTTCAATCCCTGTCGGATGGCAACCCGTACATCGATCGCCCGCTGTACGACGATCACATAGGCCAGCGTGAGCGGAAAAATCGTGGTCATAATCAATGCCAGCGCGATGAACCACTCGGGAAAAATGTCGTACATCGATTTGCCGCGGACCGCCTCCGCCAGAGTGATCAGAAATAGCGGCACCATGGCGACCGTCGCACCCCAATACAGCAAACGAAGCCGTCGCTTGGCGTCTGGCGAGATGGCCATCGACGATTTGGTAAAGATCGAACTGAAGAAGCCAAATCCCACCACGCAATACATATAAATCCGCAACGGCATTGCCAGCGAATGGAACCGCATGACAATTTGGTGAGCGCGGGAATAGTCGGTCATCTCCGTAATGGAGACTACAACCGCGAAATAAATATTTACAGCAATAGGTAAGATGACCAGTACCGGGATCCACTTCCTCCCGGGGCGCATCTTCGCGTAGAACGGAAAAGGTTCCGGGAAATAAAAGCCGAACAGAAACATGAAGATTGGCCACCCGGCCGAGAGCGCCATGCGATAGGCCATCGCCAGTTCGCGGTAACCGGGGCCCCAGCTCTCAATCTTGAACGAACCGAACAGCTGGGAAAAGCAGAACATCAATCCGAGCAAGATCCATGCCAACCGGTCGCGGGGCCGGACCAGCACTACCCATGAGCCGAGCAGGACACAGCCGATCGGCGCCGCGATGTTGAGCAGCACATCGAAGACGACACGGGTCAGCGGAGTGGCCTCACGCGTTACAGGGAGAACAATCGAATGTTCGCCGGAAGCCGATCTAACCTTGATCTCAATCTGATCTCCCGGACGGGCTTTGGTATATGCTTCCGAAAGAATCGCCGAGCCCGAATATTTCTGCCCGTTGACCTCCAGCAGTGTGTCGCCGGGATGAATGCCCAGTTGTACAGCCTCCGGTTTTACGATTTCCAGCGAAGCACTGGCGGCGGCGGGAACTACGAACGCAACGTCAATATTCTCCGAACGCCAGATGTCGCGGGCATAGCGGACCTGAAACAGCATGGCGCCAGCAAAAAGAACCGCCAGGCAGACGTACTGAAACGTCGGAGTTGAAGACGACTTCGGATGGGGGTTCCTATCCATGAAAGGGTGATTGTACAGAAGGCGGGCTGCGAGTTGGCGAAGTTTGAATCGTTGTCGGGCTACTTCTTGCGGGTGGGGGGATTCATGGTCACCAAAGGCCGGCGGACCGGGACAATGGCGCCGCGCGAGGCGTCCGCCGCCGTCGCCCGCGCCATGACCTCTTGCTGAAGATACTGAACGAACTCCTGGATCTGGCGCTGCATCTCTTCCATGCGCTCGCGCATTTGCAGGATGATCGCCATCCCGCTGATGTTGACGCCGAGGTCGCGCGCCAGGGAAAGAATAAATTCCAGCCGCTGTAGGTCCTCGTCCGTATAGAGGCGCGTGTTGCCCTCGGTACGCGACGGCTTAAGCAGTCCCTCACGCTCGTAGAGACGAAGCGTTTGGGGATGGATCCCATACATCTCCGCCACCGCCGAGATCATGTAAGCGCCTTTGGATTTACGCTTGGTCATAAAGTTTGCTTGGTGCTCCGATCATATCCAAAAAGAGTAAGAGGCGCAGCACGCTGCGCCTCTCCGGAGTAATTAGAAGGATGCCGTTTTAGTCGCCCGCGGCCAATTGCGCCCCTTGTTTGGCGGGTTCCGTCCAGCCGCCGGGCCTAAGCGCATGGTTGATGAAGTAAGCCACCACGCCCGCTCCGACCAGTATCATTCCGAAAGCGAAGGAACTCATCCCCCATACCTGCTCGCTCTCACTTCTTACGACCGAGAAGCCGAGCAGCATCATAGGGGCAATTCCGACGGCAATCGCGCCGAACGTGCCTCCCGGAACGCGAAAGGCGCGCGGCAGGTCAGGCTCGCGGAAGCGCAGCCAGATCAGCGCCAGGAACTCCAAGCCCAGACTTCCGCCATATAAAAGAATGTCGAGCGTAACCAGACGTTCAAAGCCCAGGCCGAGGCACATGGCCCAGCAAGTCGCCAATCCGATGATCGCAACCCACGGCGCGCGAGTCTTCGGATGCAGCTTGCCAAAGACCTTAGGCAACATGCCGTCTTCCGCCATCGCCAGCGGCAGGCGGGAGTAGCTCATTACCAGCGCGTTGAACATGCCAAAGCCGCTGATCATTCCGCCGAGAGCCAGACCGATTCGAAGCAGCGGGCCGCCGAGCAGTCCAGCGATGTCTGCCCAGAAGCCGGTTTCCCAGGCACTTGCAGGGAGTCCCGTCACCCACATCGCAGCCACCGGCACAACATAACTGACGCTCACAATCGCCACCGCCACCAGCATGGCACGCGGATAGGTCCGCTGCGGCCGCTCAACCTCAGTAGCGATCGTCGAAGCGTTGTCCCAGCCCATGTAATTCCACATGCAGATGAGCAGTCCGGTCAAGATTCCGACATTCGAGCCGACGGGCGCAGTCGTGGCGTGCACGAGAGCGCCGACCTTCCACGGAGCCAGCACCACAATCGCCAGAAACGGAGCCGACAAGATAAAGAACAGCCACAGCGACGTGGTCGACACCACACGCACACCGGCAATATTAAGCAGAGCGCAGAGAATCACGACGCCCAGTGCCACCATTACGCCGCGATGTCCCTCGGCAAACCAGGGGAACAACCGGTCGAGGTAGAGCACAAAAAGGGTGGGATAGATCGCCATATCGAAAATCGACGCAACCAGTGAGAGCCATGCCTCCTGAAATCCCCAGAAATTGCCCATGGCGCGGCGCACCCACGCGTAATAGCCGCCCTCGTAGGGCAGTGCGCTGGAGAGTTCGCCGATCATGAACGCGGTGGGAAGACTCCAGAGAACCGGAGTCAGCAGCAGAATCAGGATCGCTTTGCCGTAGCCTGCGCCATGCACGATGTCCTCGGTGCCGTAGGTTCCGCCGGACACCATAAAGAAGGTGGCGGCGACAAGCGGCCAAAGGGTGAGGCGAACCGATTTTTTTCGGCTGGGAACCAGGGAAGGCTGCGGGATCCGCGGGTGGGTTGCGTTAGCTGTTGCCAATTTCGATGTCTTCCTCCTCGGGCGACTCACTCTCAGCTACTCTGCGCGGCTGGTTCGCTGTCGGGCTTCCCAGTTGATTCAGATTCCAGGAATTACGCCGGAGTTAGTTCGCAGTGTAGAGATTACGGGAAATTTCCACGGATGCAACAAAATATTTGAAAAATTCTTCGTGAGAGCGCGGGTACCGAGGTAATGGAGACAGGCGCAACCGAAGGGACACAGAGAAGCCGCATTTGTGCCGCCGAAAGAATTTCCCTGTAAATCCCCGTGCTCCCTGTGGTGCAGGTGTTTTGTGAATCCCAGTCGTGACCGTCAACCGCTGCTCAAAGCCAAACGACAAAAGCACCGGGAAGTTTGAATTTCAATCACCACCTGATTTGGTATATATTGCTTCCCATTCGAATCCGTTTCTCTAAGGAGGGTGAGATTTATGATGAAGAGATTGGTTCTTGCATTGTTGATCTGTGTCGCACCGCTGTTCGGCCAAGGCGGAACGCCCCAGAACGCATTTACACCGGCCCAAATCAAGTGGGGTCCGGCGCCACCGTTCGTCGCCGCTGGCGCGAAATTGGCAGTGCTGGAAGGCGACCCGACTGCCAGTTCCGGCGACTTCACGATCCGATTGAAGATGCCGCCCGGCTACAAGATCGCTCCACACTGGCATCCCAAGCGGGAGAATGTCACCGTCATCTCCGGGACCTTCAAGGCGGGCATGGGAGACAAGTTCGAAGCCACCAAAATGATGACTTTCCCGGCGGGCAGTTTCGTCTACTTAGACCCCGACATGCACCATTACGCCCAGGCAGTCGGTCCCACCGTGGTCCAGGTACACGGAATGTCGCCGCTTCAATTCAATTACGTGAATCCGGCGGACGATCCTAGTAAAAAATGAGACGGAATTCCGTCCCAGGTTCGTAGTAAGTTCGAAAGAACTCAACCACAGGGGACACAGAGGGGCACAGAGAAGCTGCTTTGGTGCACCAAGGGAAATTTCTCTGTAAGCCCCTGTGTTCCCTGTGGTGATGGTTTTCTTGTGAATTACTTTTCCCAGTCGTGTCCGTCAACCATGCGCTTGATCCCGTCGCGTAGGTGGCACACATGGAAATTGATCAGCAGGCCGACCGGGATTCCGCTCAGGCGCATGTAGGACAGGAGTTGCGCCTCGTGCACGGGATGGATCGCTTCGACGGACTTTACCTCGACAATGACCGCGTTCTCGACGACCAGATCCATGCGATATCCGAGTTCTATTTTTTCGCCGTCGTAGACGACCGGCAGCCCAACTTGCGTCGCTACACGCACCCCACGCTTTCGCAACTCGTGCGCCAGGCAGGCTTGGTAAGCGCTTTCCACCAATCCCGAGAACGGAGTGGACTTTCATCGCGGAACTTACCACGGCACCCGTGATCTTGTTGACCCGAGGTGCAGCGATTGCGATGCTGTCCATGCAGAACTTCTAGCAGGATGACGGCGCCTCTGCCGTGATCTCTGGACTATCGAGCGCTGTGGAAAAACCTAACCACAGGGGACACAGGGGTACACAGTTCGTCAAAAGCGAGTTGCCGGCCTGTGAACCCCTGTGTTCCCTGTGGTTATGACTTTTCCTAGCAGGCTGCTGAAAAACCCCGCGGCGGCTGATTTCGGGAAGGGCATGGGTTCACTCGTGCCGTTAGGTCCTTTAATACCAGGCGCGCTTCGGCGCCTGCCGGACGCTCGCGGCCAGCGAAATGTGTTTTTCAGCCGCCTGCTAGAGTTCTTTGAATAATTCCGCTCGTGGATCTTCCGGATTGAGTTTCGCCAGCTCGCGCAGCAGTTCCTTGGTTTCTTCGTCTCGTGGCGTGGGCACAGTGAGTTTTACTTCCACGATCTCGTCTCCGCGAACGCCCTCTTTGGTGGCTGAGGGCACACCCTTTTCACGCAGACGCAGCTTTTGACCGGATTGTGTTCCCGGCGGAATTCGCAACTGAGCGCGCCCATCAATGGTAGGCACCTCGACTTTGGCGCCCAAGGCTGCTTCCGTCACCGTTACTGGGACCGTCAAATAAATGTCGTCGCCCTCACGGCGAAACACCGGATGTTCGCCCATCCGTATGATGACGTAGAGATCGCCTGCACTGCCGCCGCGCACCCCAGCGTTTCCCCGTCCAGCCAGCCGGATTCGCTGCCCGTCGCGCGTTCCCGCTTTAATGCGGACTTCCAACGGCTCGGTTCGATCCACCGTGCCCTCGCCATGGCAGACCGGGCACACCGAAATGTTCCTGCCCGTTCCATGACATCGCGGGCAGGCCGCGTTGAACTTCATGCGTCCACCGGTCTGCGTGACCTGCCCCGTGCCGTCGCAGTCCGTGCATTTGCCCGGAGCTTCGATGAATCCTTGCCCATGACAATTTCCGCAGACATCGCGGCGCGTGATGTTCAGCCGCATGACGCCGCCGCGAATCGCCGTCCAGAAGGGAACATTGACCTGATACTCCAGATCGGAGCCGGGTTCGGGACCGGTTTCGGCCGGCGCACCGCGGCCTCCGCTGAACATTCCCGAGAAAATGTCCTTGAAGCCCCCCGCTCCAGCCGACGAACTCGCCTTACGTCCGCGTCCGCCTTCGAACAAATCTGAGAAGTCGAAGCCGCCAAAATCAAAATGAGTGCCACCCTGATTGCCCGCGGGCTGACCGCCAGGAAAGCCTCCGCCCGGAAAACCCTGACCCGCTGTCCCTCCGCCCCCACCGGCGCGCGCATACGCTTCGGCAGTTGCCGGGTCGATGTTGTCGGAATAGTAGCCAACTTGATCGTAGATTTTGCGTTTCTTCGGATCGCTTAGGACGTCGTTGGCTTCCGACATCGCCTTAAACTTCTCTTCCGCTGACTTGTCACCGGGATTGACGTTGGGATGATATTTGCGCGCCAGCTTGCGGAACGCCTTGCGGATCTCGTCCGCCGAGGCAGTCTTCTTTACGCCAAGCAGTTCGTAATAGTCTTTCTTGGTGGTCGTCGCCATTTAAATGAGTGCCCGAAAACAAATCTGCCTACTGTTCGAAAACCAACCTGTCATCCTGAGCGAAGTTGTCGTGCGCGAAGCGCGACAACGCAGTCGAAGGACCCCATGTTCCTCGACACAACCACCGGCCTCTCGGGGAATTCTTCCGGTGCTGTGTAGTAAAAAGCCCTTCTATGTCTATCGTCGTAAATTGATTGAAAGGGCTCCTTCGGACTTCGCGCCAGCTTCGCTTCGCGAAGCAGCCACTCCGCTCAGGATGACATCAATTTTGTTTGCCCGCGCTATTTCCGAACGCGTTGCTCCGTTCCCAGCTCACCGCATCTACGTACACCGGCATCCTCTGCATCTCCGTCGCCGACGGAGCGAACACGTACCAGCGTTTTTCATCCTCCACGAACGCCAAAAAATATTCCTGATCTTTCACTTTAAACTGCACCTTGGGTCTCCCTACTTCCAGAAATCCTGGAAATGAAGGGGCGCCGCAGCGCCCCTCATTAAAGTCACTTGCTTCTTTCTGCCGTCTGAAGCTGCAAAGCTGATCCCTCGCTTTGCTCTGATCGCAGCTTAATCGCGATCACTTCTTGTCTTCGACGTCTACGTACTCCGCATCGATGACGCCTTCATCTTTCTTCTGACCGTTGCCGTCAGCGCCCGGTTGCGGCCCAGCGCCTGCTCCCGGCGCCGCACCTGCTCCGGTGCCCGGCTGAGCAGCCTTATACATCTGCTCGGCCAGCTTGTGGGAAGCCTGCGTCAGCGTCTCGCGAGCTTTATCCATGGCTGACTTCTCGCCACCTTCCAACGCTTTCTTGGCATCGGCCAGCGCATTCTCGACGTCGCCACGTTCCGAGCCGGAGATTTTGTCGCCTTGCTCTTTCAGCATCTTCTCCACGCTATAGACCATGGAGTCGAGCTGGTTCTTGGCTTCGATCGCTTCGCGCTGGGCCTTATCTTCCGCCGAATGCGAATCGGCTTCCTTGGCCATGCGCTCGACTTCCTCTTTGCTCAGACCGGAAGACGACGTAATCGTGATCTTCTGATCTTTGCCGGTGGCATTGTCTTTCGCCGTCACATTCAAAATGCCGTTCGCATCAATGTCGAACGTCACTTCCACCTGCGGCACTCCGCGTGGTGCTGGCGGAATTCCCGTCAAATGGAATTTACCGAGTGTCCGGTTCTGCGCTGCCATGGGCCGTTCGCCTTGCAGCACGTGCACTTCGACCGAAGTCTGGCTGTCCGCCGCGGTGGAGAACGTTTCCGTCTTGCGAGTTGGAATCGTCGTGTTCCGCGGAATCATCGGAGTCGCCACTCCACCCAGCGTTTCAATCGCCAGGGTCAGCGGAGTCACGTCGAGCAACAGAAGGTCTTTCACTTCTCCGCCCAGCACGCCACCTTGGATCGCCGCTCCAATCGCCACAACCTCGTCCGGATTGACGCCCTTATGGGGCTCTTTTCCGAACAGTTCCTTCACCAGCGCCTGAATGCGCGGCATACGAGTCTGACCGCCTACAAGAACGACCTCGTTGATCTTGCTGGCATCGACGCCCGCATCTTTCATGCACTGCTTGCACGGTCCGACCGACTTCTGGATGA
Organism: Terriglobales bacterium; assembly: GCA_963700175.1. GTDB lineage: Bacteria > Acidobacteriota > Terriglobia > Terriglobales > Acidobacteriaceae > DASVWZ01. The sequence continues at coordinate 235,527 of CAVOWN010000013.1, read as the reverse complement.
TGTCTTCCACCATCGATTCCAGCTTCGCACGCGTCAATTTCTTGACCAGGTGCTTCGGTCCGCTGGCATCGGCCGTAATAAATGGCAGATTGATCTCGGTCTCCATGGTGGTGGAGAGTTCGATCTTGGCCCGCTCGGCTGCATCTCGCAGACGTTGCAGCGCCATCTCGTTGCCCTTGCCACGCAGGTCGAGGCCTTCGTCTTTCTTGAATTCGTCGATCAGCCAATCCACCAGCCGTTGATCGATGTTGTCGCCGCCCAGGTGAGTATCACCGTTGGTGGCTTTGACTTCGATCACGCCTTCTCCGACTTCCAGCACCGAGATATCAAAGGTGCCGCCGCCGAAGTCGTACACCGCGATGGTCTCGTCCTTTTTCTTGTCCAAGCCGTAGGCCAACGCCGCCGCTGTTGGCTCATTGATGATGCGCTTTACGTCCAGGCCGGCAATCTTGCCCGCGTCCTTGGTCGCCTGCCGCTGGGCGTCGTTAAAGTATGCCGGAACTGTGATGACAGCTTCGGTGACCTTTTCGCCCAGATAATCCTCAGACGCCTTCTTCAGCTTCTGTAGGATCATGGCCGAGACCTCAGGCGGCGTATACCGCTTGCCCTGGGCCACAATGGCTACATTGTCGCCATCGCGCTCGACCTTGTACGGGACCATCTTCATTTCTTCGTTGACTTCGTCGAAGCGGCGTCCCATAAACCGCTTGATCGAATACACCGTGTTTTCTGGATTGGTAATGGCCTGGCGCTTCGCCACCTGCCCCACCAACCGCTCGCCGGTCTTGGTAAAACCGACCACCGAGGGCGTCGTCCGCCCTCCTTCTTCATTAGGAATGACCTTGGGCTCGCCGCCTTCCATCACAGCCACGCAGGAATTGGTGGTGCCGAGGTCGATTCCAATAATTTTAGCCATAAACTATCCTCCGAAAACTAGATAAGTGCTGTGTTATCAGTGCACTTATGATTGCGCTCCGCAGTATTATGAGAGTTGAGCGAATCGTTGTCAAGGTTTAGATGCGGAAAATGGGGGCATAGATTCGTTGAATTCCTTGCTAATTAAGAGACTTGATGTGCCTCTGGTCATCATGAGCGGAGTGGATCGGCGGCCCTATGGTTCTTCAACTTAATATAGAGCCCTCAGTTTAGGCCCACGATCGTACAACGAGCTTACAAGATGAAAAAGACTGCCGGAGTTGATTGGGCCAGGACAACCGCTGCTCGATACGGCGATCCAGAAGTTCTCCGTGCCTGTATAGACGAACAGAAGAGGCTAGAAGAACGAGAAAAGACACGGCCGGCCCGGACGCCCTCGTTTTGGACAAACCTGCTGGGGTGTCTGCAACTCAAGGTATCAGCGTTTAACACCGAATGGCGCGAAGAGCTTATCAAATGCACGAAGGGACGGGATAGATTCGTGATTTCACTTCCTCCTTCCAAGCCCTATCCGCCGCATGATGTGTTCACCGAGGTGGTGTCACTCACATTACGGTTCGACCGCAAGCTATCGCTGATTCGCGTGGTACATAGCGACGAGCCGTGTTTTATGTTTGCCCTGCAACCGCATCTCAAGGGCATCCGCGGTCGGGCGGAGATAGTCGTGCTTATTGAAAAAGTGTTGGCGATTCCCATTGCTATTGTGACGCTGGAGGAAGCTTCTCAGCGAATAATAGAGTGCCTGCTGCGCATGCCGTGTGAGATCTGCCCAATCGTGGGGAAGTACGATAAACAAGCGATATGCAACCACCGGAATCTTCGGCCCGCGGCGCGGTGAACTAAGCAAACTACAACGTTCTACGCGGAGGCTGAGAGGGACTGCTTTCCTGAGTGACTCCGCATCCACCCAAATACCAAAAGCCCCAGAGGTTATCCGGGGCTTTGAAATTGGTACCGAAACACCGTCCGCGAAACACTTATAGGATAACTCCTCGGCTGGCCGAGTCAAGGAAATTCCGATGTGTCGAGTGACCGCGGAGGGCGAGGGACTCGAACCCTAATGGCTGGTTTGCCACTCGACCGTTTCGCGGACGGCGTCCAGTACCCACTGGAAACACCCTCCAAACGCTGTCCGCTAAAGGAATTGTATGAGCGGCGCAACGCTCGGAGACGCATCGCAGGAAATTAATGCGGGGTGCTTCCCGTTCCGGGAAAGTCTTGGGGGAAAATGTGAGACGTAGCGTGCGTCGCAAATTCCTCGACTTGCATGTTATGCACATGCAACCATGTTAATAAGATGCCAAAGATGATCCAACTCCGCCATGTGCCCGACCATCTTCATCGCACGCTGAAGGCCCGCGCCGCGATGGCGGGGATGTCTCTCTCGGACTATCTGCTCGCCGAAATCAAAGAGATCGCCGAACGCCCCACTTTGGCTGAAATGCGAGAGCGTCTTCACCAACGCGAGCCTGTTCTGGCACAACTCGACACCGCTCGGATGGTTCGGGAAGAACGCAGATCGCATTGATGACTGGACGGCGCCAAATTAGTCGTACCGTTCATACAATATCGACTGGCGATCCCAGCCGAGGCCCTTCAGCAAATCCCGATTCGCCTTCACCATTTTGGCCAGCCCGCAGATGTAGGCGTGCATGTCCTTGCGATCGCCTACGACTCCCGGCACATGGTCCTGTACGTAGCCGCGCAACCCCCGCCAGCCATCGTCGCCTCGGCTGAGTGTCGGCAGATAGTGAAAGTTCCGGTGCCGTTTTGCCAACCCCAAAAATTCGCGGTGATAATAGATGTCTTTCTCCGTGCGGTTTCCATAGAGCAACCAGAACTGTTTGCCTTGATGCCGGGATTCCTCCACCAACAGCCACTGCAGCATCGAGCGTAAAGGCGCGATCCCGGTTCCGGTCGCGATGAACACTGTGTCCCGGAGCGGCGGCCTGAGGGTAAAGCTTCCGAACGGCCCCTGGCATCGAATCTCGTCGCCTTCCTTCATGTCGCACAGGAAGTTCGACATGTATCCGTCCTGCACCCGGTTCAGGCAAAAGGCAAAGTGTCCGTTCTCCGACGGCGGCGAGGCAGCCGAGTAGGCACGAGTAAGCTCTTCGCCGTCCGGAAGGGTATGCTTGACCGAAAACCACTGTCCCGCTACAAAGCCGACATGCCGCGCTCCCTGAAACTCGAATTCGAGGTGCTTGGTGAATTCGTTCAAAGAGGTCGAGCCGACAAGTCGCGCAGAATAAGTCTGAAATGCCATCTGGTTATTAGATGATAAAAACGTGATGAGCGAGGCTGACCAGATCCCTTAGCAGAACGGGGTTTTTCGGCATCACGACGATTTGTTTGCCAATTGTCGCAGCCCAGTCTCCGTTAACGCTGAATGCAAATGAATATCACTTAGTAGCGTAGTACCAGTTACCTCCAAAGTCGCGGCTAACTGTTTCCTGAGACTCAAAAGCGAACGCTACGAGGGGAATCGCAGCGGGTGGATAACCCGCCACGAGCAAGACATCGCGCAGTTGGTTCTGGAAATCTTGATCTTGACGAAGCAAGTCGCGTTGTTCGTCAGTCTTAGTTGTGATCCAGATAGCAAGATGTCGAGGATCTATTTCAGTTGCGCCGAAGGTAAACACGTTTGCGTCATGGTAACGGTGGCGCGCAAGTTTCTTGATTTCGCCTTTTGCACGGCGAATAACAGGCCACAATTTCCAGTCAATCGCTGAATAAATCAGCTTGGCGATGCCGAAAAGCAACAGCAGCACGAACGCAGTCAGCACGCCGAGGAACGCCTTTGGCATGCCTCAATCATATAGTGACCGGGAGGAGGGCAACTCAGAAAATGCTTCACCGAAGGGTGCGCCTGACAGAAGCCGCTCGTGCGATGCGAGGAGCACAAGGCCAAGCCTTGGCTGTCACTGCCGATGCCCTGTCTTACTCTACCGTCACCGACTTTGCCAAGTTCCTTGGTTGGTCGACGTCGCAGCCACGGCGGACGGCAATGTGATAAGCCAGCAATTGCAGCGGCACGATTTCAAGGATCGGAGCCAGTTCGTCAGGCGCCGGCGGAATAAACAGGACATGGTCAGCCGCGTCTTTAATCTCGTCGTCTCCCTCGGTTGCCAGGGCGATTACTTTTCCCGACCGCGCTTTTACTTCCTTCAAGTTCGACATCGTCTTCTCATAGCGCGTCATGGAAAGCGGGTCATTGACGTCACGCGTGGCGATGATCACTACCGGAAGATTCTCGTCGATCAATGCGTTTGGACCATGTTTCATCTCGCCTGCGGGATAGCCTTCGGCGTGGATGTAGGAAATTTCTTTCAGCTTCAACGCGCCTTCGAGCGCAATGGGGTAGTGAATGCCGCGGCCCAGGAACAAAAAGTCGTGGGCGCGCCCATACTCGCGGGCCAGCGCTTCACAAGCTTCGTCATGCGTAAGAATGCTTTCGATTTTTCCCGGAATGCGGGTCAGCTCATGAACGAATTTCCGCGCCTGGTCTTCCGTGATATGACCGCGAAGTTCTCCCAGATACAGCGCGAACAAATAGAGGGCGGTCAGTTGTCCCGTAAATGCTTTCGTCGAGGCCACGCCGATCTCCGGCCCCGCGTGGGTATAAATTGCGCCCGACGCCTCACGCGTCAGCATTGATCCCACCACGTTGCAAATGGCCAGGGTCTTCGATCCTTTGGCAACGGCTTCACGTTGCGCGGCAATGGTGTCCGCCGTCTCGCCCGACTGCGAAATCAGAATAGTGATCGTCTCAGGAGCGATAATTGGATCGCGGTAACGCCACTCGCTGGCGTAATCCACTTCCACCGGTACACGCGCCAGCCGCTCGATCATGAATTTACCCGCTTGCGCGGCGTGCCAACTGGTGCCACAAGCGGCGATGTTGATCTTTTTGGCCGCCTTGAATTCCGCTTCCGTGATGGCCATCTCATCCAGAAATATGTGGCCAGTTTCCTGCGAAATCCGGCCCAGGGTGGTATCGCGGACGGCGCGCGGCTGCTCATAGATTTCCTTGAGCATGAAGTGCTTGAACCCGCCCTTTTCCGCCATGATCGGGTCCCAGGTCACGTGCTGCACTTCACGCGTCACGGGATTGCCCTGAAAGTCGGTGAGCTTCACTCCCGACGGCGTAATGACCGCCAAGTCGCCGTCGCCGAGAAAAAACAGGTCGCGCGTGTGATAAAGAATCGCTGGAACATCAGAGGCGACAAAGTACTCGTCCTTGCCCAACCCAATCACCGCTGGCGGGCCGTTCCGCGCGCTCACGATTTTGTCCGGATCGTCCACCGCAATCACCGAAAGCGCGAATACTCCGGTGAGTTGCAACACCGTCTTTCGCACCGCCTCTTCCAGCGTCGGGCGATGGCCGGTGCCCGTTTTCAGGAAATAATCTTCCACCAGGTGCGCGATCACTTCCGTATCCGTCTCGGTGACGAACTTGTGTCCCTGCTCGATCAGTTTCTTTTTCAGGCTGACGTAGTTCTCGATGATGCCGTTATGGACCACGACAATGCGCCCGGTACAGTCGCGATGAGGATGCGCGTTTTCTTCCGTGGGACGGCCGTGCGTGGCCCAGCGCGTGTGCCCAATGCCGTAGCTGCCATCGAGCGGCTGCTGGCGGATGACTTCTTCGAGGTTGCGCAATTTCCCTTCAGCACGCCGGATTTGCAGACCCTGGCCGTTGCCGCAAACTGCGATTCCCGCCGAATCGTAGCCCCGGTATTCCAGCTTTCGCAGACCTTCAATGATGACCGGCACTACACTCTTCTTACCGACATAGCCGACAATACCGCACATAATTTAACTCCTGATTCGGCGGGGGAAACCGATGGCATGAGGCGGGCAATTACTCTTCAATGGAGTAGCGGAACTCCTCAATCACCGGATTAGTGAGCACTTCGCGCGCCATCCGGTTAACTTCGCTCTCCGCATCAGCCCGGTTGAGCTGGTTATCGAGCTGCAGCTCGAAATACTTGCCCTGCCGGACTTCCTCCAGGCCTTTGTACCCCATTTTCGTTAGGGCGCCATGGATCGTCTTGCCCTGGGGATCCAGCACGCTCTTCTTCAGCGAGACGTAGACATAAGCTTTCATGGATACCTCCATTATACGTCACCGGTATCGGAGAATCATGGAACGGGAGGATTAGTCCAGCCGTGAAATCTGGGTATCCAGCTCAGCCAGCGCCGCCAACAAAATCTCCCGGTGACGAGCATTCTGTGTCGCCCCCAGTTGCTGTTCGGTGCGGCGGCGCGACAGTAAGAGTCCTTGTCGCTTACGCTGCTTTTCTTGTTGTGCCGGAGTCAGTCGAACTTTCGATCCGCTGCGACGCGAGTTTGCGTCGTCTTGTTGTTGCTCAATCGCCTTACTTTCCCATCCGCGGGCCATGCAAAAATTATACGCAGACGCCTCAAGTCCCTGCCCGGAAGTTGTCAGAGTGTCTATTTTCTGGACAGTAAACGTGGTCAGACCACCCACTTTGGTGAAGTGTCCCAAAAAGACAATAAAAATGCGAACAAAACGTAAATTTATGTTGCAGACCTGGTAAACGGATGTCTATTATCAGCCAATCTGGCTGATCGATAAGTGCGGGCGCGCTCGAGGGGGGCGGAGCTCACACGATTGAGGTGAAAGTATGCCCCTGCTTCGCCGCTTCGAAGAAGAAGAAGAAGACTTCAATCGCTACGCGACGTTGCTGGAGACGGCCGATCTGGTCGTCGAGCATCGCGATCTTTCTCCACTCTTGTCATCGCTCGCCTCGCTGTTGAATCGAGTTCTTGGCATCGAGGTGGTGATCTTCTCCCTCTCCGATCCGGTGCGCGACCGAATGCGAGCGCACCTTTGGCAGCAGGGAAAACTCTCCGACGCCCCCGAATTGAGTCCGGTCAATTCACCGTCACTTGCGGCTTGGATCAATCAAAGGCCGATTAGTCTTCCCGATCTGACCAGGGACGATCGATTCCCCGAGGCCGTTGAGATTCTCCGACAGCGGGGAGTCAATTCGTATTATGTTCTGCCCTTAACCGGCGCTGAACGGCGAATGGGCGCGCTCGGCCTCGGCAGTTCGAGATCCGACAGTTTCACCGATGCGGACCTCATCTTGTTGGGGAGAATCGCCAAGTTAGAGGGTCTGGCCGCCGAGAACGTCATTACCCGCGCCGCACTTCAGTATGAGAAAGAGCGGCTCGACGTTCTCCTCGACGCCAGCAAAGATTTACTCTCCAATCCCGATGAGAAAGATGTTCTTCCAGCCATTGCTGAGTTTGTGCGCCGGGCTGTCCGGCAAAGCGTTTCCACGCTTGCGTTTTACGACGCCGGGACCAGGAGTTTTCGCCTGCATCCGTTGCAGGGCCAACCGGCGGACGCGGAGGAGCCTCCCGTCGGGTTCCCACTATGCGATTTCCCCTACCGCGAAAGTTTCTTACATGGTGAGAGCAGGTTGTGCACTGCTGAGGAGATGCGGCGAAGCGGTTTGCCGTTTTTCGAGCACATCCTGTCATTGGGCGTGAAATCGTTTTGCATGGTGCCGTTGGTCAACCGCAAAGGAATCCTGGGCGCCTTGTTCCTGGGCAGCGTCGACGAACATGCCATCACGCGCCGGGACCTTACTTATCTCGCGCAAGTCGGAACGCAAATTGCGATTGCTTTGGACAACGCATCCGCCTACCGCGAGATTCAGACTCTGACTGACAAGCTTAGGACCGAAAAGGTCTATTTGCAGGATGAGATCTGCTCTACCCTCAACTTTGAAGAGATCGTGGGCGACAGCCCTGCCCTGCGCCGGGTACTGGGACATGTGCAGACCGTCGCCCCGAGTGATGCCACGGTACTAATTCTGGGTGAGACCGGCACCGGTAAGGAATTGATCGCGCGGGCCATTCATCGCATGAGCACTCGCCGGGAAGGCAGCTTCATCAAACTGAACTGTGCCGCCATTCCCACCGGACTGCTGGAGAGCGAACTGTTCGGCCATGAGAAGGGCGCCTTTACTGGTGCGGTGAACCAGAAAGTGGGACGCCTGGAGCTTGCCGACAAGGGAACGCTGTTCCTGGACGAAGTGGGAGAGATCCCGCTGGAGCTCCAGCCTAAACTGCTGCGCGTTCTTCAAGACCAGGAGTTCGAGCGGTTAGGCGGAACACGCACCATTCGGGTCAATATCCGTCTGGTGGCAGCCACCAACCGCGACCTGCCCAAGAGTGTTGCCAAGGGTGATTTTCGCAGTGATCTTTTTTACCGCCTGCACGTATTTCCAGTGCGTCTGCCTCCGCTTCGCGAACGGACTGTGGACATTCCTCCCTTGGTGCGTTATTTCATCCAGAAATTTGCCCGCCGTATGAACAAGGTGATCGACGACATTCCATCGGACGCTATGAACGCGCTAATCGCCTGGCATTGGCCAGGCAATGTCCGAGAACTGGAAAATTTCATGGAACGGTCGGTTATTCTTTCCGAGGGAACAACCCTAAATGTCCCGCTTTCAGAATTTTTAATTCACGACGAATCGGATATACCCCAATCTGCCCTGATCAAAGTGGAGCGTGAACATATTCTCCACGTACTGCGCGATACCGGCGGAGTCATCGCGGGAATTCACGGGGCCGCTGCGCGCCTGGGAATGAAACGCACCACCCTGCAATCGAAAATGCTGCGTATGGGAATTTGCCGCACCGACTATGAATGTTGAGGCTGTCGAGCCCTCGGCACCCCTGCCGAGGGCTCGGCAAAATGATCCTGCACGTCCCCCCTGCCGAGCCCCTGTTCACAATAGTTTCTTATCTTTAGCCGAATGAGTGGGTTGGCGGTCGACGTGCCACATCAAAATGCAGCCTTCCCCCAACACATCGGCTCGCAAGTACAGGATTTGAAGTGCCGGATTCGAGTTTAATCGGCATTCCAAAGGAGTTTTGTGTCGACATCAACCGAGGCGATCCGGGGCACCGTACCAGCAGCCATGTATGTAGGGCACGAACTGGCCATCAATGAACCCCACGAGTGGATCCATGCGCCGGCGGAGCCGGTGCAGGCCGCGAATGCTGGCAAACGCCAGCCCACCTCAGCGGCCATGTTCGATCCGGTCCATCTTTACAGTTGTAGCCAGCGCTGGCACCAAGAGCGAGAGGCTGGAGCCGGTTGGGAACTGGTGCGCGCCTTGCGATCCGCCGATCCCCGTGCCCGGGCGGTCGCCGCAGAATTGTTGGCCAAGACCGAGCACGTTCATCTTCCGGCCCAGGCAGTCCGGCGAATCGATTCCGCGCCCAGATCGCCGCGACCGAACGAGCCAGAAGATGCCAACGAAACGAAAATCCGATGCGGGATGGGCGCGGCGGAGGGCTGTATGAAGTGCGAAGGCAAGAAGGAACATATCTTTTGCCGGTTTTCAGGCGAGGGCTTGAACGTCCTCGAATCGGTACGCCACCCCAGCAGCTATCCGGGGGATGCGCTGCTTTTTGTCGAAGGCCACGCCCCGCGCGGCGCTTTCGTCCTGTGTTCTGGACAGGTGAAACTGTCCACCACCTCGCGCGAAGGCAAGGTCCTGATTCTGCGCATTGCGGAAGAGGGTGACGTTCTGGGGCTGAGTGCCACGATTTCCGGCGAAAACCACGAACTATCCGCTGAAACTCTGGGGCCGTGCCATGTCAACTTCCTGGAACGTAAGGCTCTCTTATCGGCAATCGAAAGCAGCGCGGAGTTCGGACTGCGAACTTCGCTTGCCCTGAGCCGCGAATTTCACGCGGTCTATCGCGACATCCACGATCTGATGCTGGCCCGTTCTTCGACTGGAAAGTTGGCCAGATTGCTGCTCTCCTGGGCAAGACCGTTGCTGCATTCACCGGAAGCCGCGGAAATCCGCATTCCCTCCGGCCTCACCCATGAAGAGATGGCGCAACGGATTGGCTCGTCGCGCGAAACGGTAACGCGTCTTCTGGGAAGTTTGAAAAAAAGAGACCTGATCCGGCTCGAAGGGTCGACGCTGGTGATCCGCGATCGAGTCGCGCTGGAGGCGTTAGCTGCGTAGGCTGGAGAGGTAAATCCTGGGACGGCCGAGCCATCCTCCCCGGCCGTCCCGTTTTGGTACGTCGTAGCCGTGGCCGGACCAACCTGGGTTTGTTCTTCCTTTCCCATAATGAAACTGAGGGTGCCCCGTCCTTGCGCTTTTTGCAAGGGCGGGAACGATGCTGCTGATACGAGTCGTGCATGTCACGCAGCCTGCATCGTGCGCGGATTAGTGATCCCGACCTAAGCAATGGCTATGGAGCAGTTACCGCAGTTGTGCGCTCCAGGAACCGGGGCCGAGTGCGAGTGAATGAAGGCTAGCCGGAGATTTTATTTCGCGACCGCACTGGGTGGCAGGGCCTGCTGAAATGAGGGCATTGCTTCCCGCCCTTGCCTAGAACGCAAGGACGGGGCACCCTCAGGATTGCGGTGCCCGGCGAAAACCTCGGCCACCCGCCAGTGATACCTCCGAATTCCATCCAGGTGGCCATAAGAGCGCGTCGCTCAGAACGCGGGAACTCACGGCGTGATCTTGAACACGACTCCGCAGCCTGGTATGCCGTTGAACCTGCAGTTCGCATCTCCACCTTCCGAGGCAGTGCCGTAAAGATTTCCCAAGCCATCCATGACCGGCCCCCCTGCCGGAAGCGCTCCGTCGGTCCCGCCCGTGAATGTATGGAGTACCGTCTCCGTGCCGTTGGCAGCCAGCTTGAAAACGACACCACACGTGTCCCCGTTGCAATTGCGGAATTTACCCCCGAACTCAGTAATGCCGTATAGGTTACCAGAGCTGTCCCGCACCAGTCCGCCGCCCGGCCCTTGTCCGTCCTCACAATTCGAGAGCGAACAGAAGCTATAAAGAACAGTCTCTTGCCCTGTAGCCGAAAACTCGAAAACCGTACCGCAGCCATCGGAACAGCCGGTGCTGTTTCCGCCCTCGGCGGTTTCTCCGTAGAGGTTCCCGTTAGAATCAAGGAGCAAAGGCGAATCCGGATATGCGCCGCTTGACCCACCGAATCCACAAAGCACTGTAAAGTTGTTACCCGCTGTGTCCAGCTTGAACAAAACGCCCACGCCGTCACTGCAAGTCGATCCCCCGCCCCCTTCCTCGGCTACGCCGTACAGGTTACCGCTACCGTCCAGGGTCACACCGACGGGTGTGCAACCGTCTGATCCGGCGGTGAAGCTATGCAGAATTGTCTCCTTCCCGTCGGGAGCAACCTTGAAGATGACCCCGGCCTGGGCGGGTCCCCCATACTCGGTTGTTCCATATAAATTACCTGCCGAGTCCCGAGTCACAGGCGAATCTGCAGCCCATCCATCCGACATTCCACCTTTTAGCTTGTAGAGCACGGTTTCATGTCCCGCCCCATCCAGTCTGAACACTGTTCCGCAACCAATTTTATTTCCGCATGATTGTAACCCCGCCGTCGCTCGGTAGTCCCGTAAAGGTTTCCAGTGGCATCAAGCAAAAGTCCCGCCTGGGGACCCAGGCCGTTTTTGCGCTGAAATGTGTGGACCCACACCTCCTTGCCGTTCTTATCAAGCTTGAACGCAGTGCCGCACGGGTATTTTCCACACGCCTGCTCCCCACCACTTCCGGTAGTTCCGTAGAGGTTCCCTGCACCGTCTCTGGCCAGAGAACCTTGGCCACCGGGGCCCGCGCCGTCCTTCGGCGACCCATGAAACGTGTGCAGTACCTTGAACTTATAATTCTGCGCCCGCGCCGGTTGGGCCGCCAATATCGACGCCAGCAAGAAAAGCCAGAACAGCGCAAAAGAAGCTCTCGGTGCAAAGTGGGATTGTCTTGGTCGCATTGCAGTGATACCTCCGAGGTACGCAGGCGCGGCGGCGAGGGGGAAACAACATTTGCCGCCACGGCACGCAAAGCATATCACGGGAATCTAGAATCTGATCCGCCGAGACCTAGGGTCGGAGCATGACAGGCCTTCCCACGCCCGACCGAACGTCATGGAGTCTTTCGGCCCGTGCCTTTTAGCCTGTCATGACGGAAACGCCTGCCACTGGTCGGCCTTTGCTTTCTTCGTCTTACATGTCATGACGATGCTGTACTGGCCACCTGATGGTGACGATATGTTCCACGTGGAACATTACGGCGAAGTGTTCCACGTGGAACATTTATCGAGTTCCTCCCCCTAGTGTCTCAAAAGTGGAATCCGAGTTGGGCGGTCAACGCGCGCGGGGTGACGTAGTGCGTACCGCTGAAAGTCGACAGAAAGTTGTAAAGCGCCGTCTTGTCAGTGATATTGATGGCGGTCAGAGTGAGACTCCATTTATAGCGTTCGCCTTTGAACAGGTTGTCATGGCCCACCGAAACGTCAAACAGGTTGCGTGAGGCGATGCGCGGAGGATTTTTGTCATCATTCTCCGCGTTAATCCCCGGCACTTGGATCAGGTTCGATCCAAACTGCGACGCCGGACAATTAAAGGGCAGGGGAGCGGTAGGAGTGGCACGCTGCGAGCCGCAGGAGAATCCGGCTTCATACTCCTGATCGGCAGATAGAGGCACGCCACCGACATTGGCCGCGATCAGGCTTACGTTGGGCACGCCTCCAATGAGCAGCGACTGTGGACAATTGTTGCCCGCAAGGATGCCATAGCATGGGGTTGCGCCCGCGACCAAACCGCTGTCGTAACGCCAGTTGAAGCCAACCCATGGGCCAAGCTTCCAAGGCTGATATTGCAGGTGCGTGGTCTGATTGAAATGCTCGTCGTGGTCGATACGGAAGGGAAGTCCAGAGGCGGTCGCGACGGTTGCACCTGCGCCCCCGATTTGTGGCTGGAAGAAGCGCGCTGCGACGCTGGAGAAAACCATCAGAGCAGTAAAGCCGTGCAAGTTGGGCACGCTTACCCGACCTGCATATCCGGGGATTTTGGAGTTGTGCCACTCGATGGGGAAAGTGATCGGCGTATTTCCGAGCACACTGAAATCGTAGCCATTGTGAGTGTATTTGGTGATCCACTCGCCGGAGAAAACCAAGTACTTGCCGAAGGCTTGTTCCAGACCGGCATGGAATTCATTGCGAAAGCCGGGACTCAACGGGGTAAGCGCGTTTGAAGTACAAAGTAGAAGCGGGTTCAGAACAGGATTGGCGCATCCGACGCTGGAGAGCAACAGGTTTTCGTTAAAGGGCGATTCCAAGGTCCGGGCGTAGGAAACGCGAAGAATGGTGTTGGTCTTCTTGATGTTGTAAGCGACACCGACACGAGGTTCGGCTTGCCGTGCCGTAGTGATTCCATTGTAGAGGTCGCCTCGTATGCCCAGGTTCAGCGACCAGTTTCCTTTCGTGATGTTGTCGCGCACGTACAAGGCAAGTTCCTTCACGTCGGTGCGACCGTTGAAGGTGTAAAGGCCTCCGCCGCGGGTCAAGTCGTAGGGAGCGAGGGTGGGATTGTAGTACGGGTAAAGAGCGTTGCCGGGCGCGTTCGGATTGGAACCGTTATTTTGCTGATAGGTGCCAACGTTGCCGGGGCAGGCCGCGGAACTGAGTCCCGGGGCGGCGACAAATGGAAACGGATTCACCGCGCTCGTGGATACGGCCGTAATGCAGGGCGCGTTGTAGGTGGGATCGACGATGCCGAGGGTGTCGTCTTCATTGAGAAATGTTTGTTCGTAGGTGACTCCCGCCTTGACCTGATGAATGCCGTTCACATAGGAGAGATCGGACCGCAGCCCGGCGTTGGTCAGGGTGCGGTTCTGCCCTACGGATTGCCTTTGCAAGCTGGGTGGGCCAAGGTCGGAGAACGGATTGGTGCTGGGGTAATAGTTGTAGTCGTCGCGGCGAACGAATGCGCCCAAAGTAAGTACAGAGTGCACGCTCGCCACGTGGGTCCAAGAAGGAGCGATGTTGAACGTGCCGATCTTGGAGCGCTGGTCGGCTGGTCCGACGAGGGTTCCGTTGGGACCGATGCCGCTGAAGGCCGCCATTTGTGGCTCAATGCCGCCCAGCCCGCTCCATGGAGTCGCGTTTTCGGCGTCAAGAGAATTCGGTGTCTGGAACCAGCTTCGACTGTAACCGAAGTTGAAATGAATCGAGTCGGTGGTGGAGAGTTGATAGTCCACGCGGTCGAAGAGGTTTTGTTCATTGCCTTTGTCGTGGAACACGGCGAGTTCTGGCGGGTCGAGGAAGCGGCCGGTGTTCATGCCGCTTACGGAGATGTAGTTTCCCCAGTTTTTGCCGCCGTAAGCGAGATCGGCGGCGAAGTTGGAGGTGCCGAACGATCCGTAGGAAGTGGTGACGCTGCCGTGAGGTGTAGTGACGCCCTGTCCGGAGCGGGTGGTCGCGACGATCACGACGCTGGTCTTGCCTCCATATTCCGCGGGCGGCGCGCCAGAAATCACTTCCAGCGATTCGATGGAATCGATGGGAATCTGATTGGAAAATACCTTGCTTTGCTGATCGGTGATCGGCTGGCCATCGACAGAGAACGAGTTTTCGGCGTGATCGCCAATGCCGTGAAAGAGGCCGTTGGAATCGGCGGCGATTCCGGGCGTGGAAAGAGTGACAAGCGAACTCAGGGACGATGAAGCGCTTTCCAGGGGAAGCTTGTCGATCAAGGCTTTGTCGATGTCGGAGTGGAAGGTGGGATCGTTCTCGACAAGGTCGCCTCCGTTGGCCTCAACCGAGACAGTGGTGGAAGAGCCGGAGACTTGAAGGCTGACTTTGACAGTGACGGACACGACTGACCGAACATCTACGTCTTGGGCGCTTTGATCGAAACCCTCAGCCTTCGCTGTCATGTGGTACGGGTTGAATGGGATGTTGGGGAAGCTGAAAATGCCTTTGCTGTCGGTGGTGGTAATCCGGTCATAACCGCTGACCGGGTTATGAATCTCAACGCTCGCGTTGGGGATGACCGCCCCCGAGGGGTCTGCAATGGTACCGTTGATGGAACCCGAGTTCCCGCCGGACTGCGCGTTGACGCGTGAAGCTACGGCTAAATAAAGAATTGCTATCAAAGCCGCAGAGAGCGACTGTTTGTAAGAAGCCAGCATAAATTCCTCCAGGAAAAGTTGTCTGAGTGAAGATCAAGAGGCGCCGGTCATGGGACACGGACCGGGCCTACGTCGGAAATGAAGTTTGATCTTTTAGGCGACTGGAGGGGGACGGACAGACAACGCGAAGGCAATGAGGCGTTGTTCGGTGGAGCGGGGCTGCTTTTGTGCGATGAATATTTTGTGGAATACCGGCTTGGGGGCGGCGGTAATACTGGTTGGCGCGGTGGAATGGGTAGAGACGCAAACCTGGCAACTGGAGGCTTCATCCGCGCTCGAATGGTGGTGCAGGACGAGTGCAACCGCCGACCACAAGGTCAGCAGCAGGCACAACGACGCTACACGTTTCGAGAGTGACTGCATGAACCTGTCCGGCCCTCAGGGGCTAAAGCCCGCGTGTTATTGATGCTAAACGGCACGGCTTAAGCCGTGCCCTTCCACAAAGATGCTAAAGCCCGAAAAGTTCCCTTAGCCGCTTAGTTTGAGCGCGACTCACGGGGATTTCGGTTTGCTTCTTATCATCCATGCGCAACTGATAGGAACTCTTGAACCAGGGCACAACCTCTTTGATGCGGTTGATGTTCACCAAATAAGAGCGATGGGCGCGCCAGAACTGGTTGGGGTCGAGGCTGTCGAACAATTCCTCAAGAGTGCGGCAGTTGGATTGACCTTCCATGCCGTTCACCCCGGTGGTGGCAACGCTGATAACGCCGTCTTCGATGGAGGCGAAACAGATGTCTTTCTGGTTGACCAGAAAGAGGCGTCCGGCGGCCTTCAGCAAGAGTTTGGCGGTTTGCGGTTTCTGCGACTCGAGCATTTTCAACAGGGCATCGAACTTGTCGGAAGGTGCTCCGTTGGTCTCGATTTTCGCGCGGGCCTTTTGCACCGACTGGGCGACGCGTTTCTTGTCGAAAGGTTTGAGCAAGTAGTCGATGGCATTGACTTCAAAGGCCTTCACCGCGTACTGGTCGAAAGCAGTGGCGAAAACTATTTTGGGCAGGGAGACTTTGCGATCAAGAAGCTTCTTGATGACGCCGAAGCCGTCCAGCCCAGGCATCTGCACATCAAGGAAGACAAGGTCGGGAGCGAGTTCGCGGATCAAAGTGACCGCCTCAAGACCGTTTTTGCCCTGGGCCACAACGTCAACATCGCCCACGCCCTTGAGTAAGAAAGCCAGTTCGTCGCGGGCGAGTTCTTCATCGTCCACAATCATGGCGGAAAGAGGCATTGCTTCTCCTACACCTGGAAAAAGTATATAGAAAGGAGTTTTGCAAGCGCAATGCGGGCGAGGCGAGTACTGGCTGAACTGTTATGTTGGGCCAGTCACTCGCCTCGCGGGAGCTCTGGCAGGCTGCTGGAAAACACATTTCGGCGGCCGAGAGCGTCCCGCAGGCGCTGAAGCGCGGCTAGTTTTAGAAGACTTAACGGCACGAGTGAACCCGTACCCTTCTGGAAATCGGTCCGCAGCGAGGCTTTCAAGCAGCCTGATAAGGAATCTCCGACTAAATGCCGGCGAAAGGCATTCACCACAGGGTACACAGGGGTGCACAGAGGCCCTCGGGGACTTAGTCAGAACTTCCCTAGGGATGCTGCATGTTCTGAGGCATGCCCATGGCGCCCATGTCCATTTTCTGAAAGCCGGCTGGAATTTCAAACAAGCTGGAGGGCTGGGAGCCAACGCTGATGTTGCGCAGCTCGCCGGCGGAGTTCTTGCCTTGCCATTTCACCGGAAAACGCAAGGCGGGATCGAGCCAAACATCGGTAACAGTGCCGTCCGCGGCGGTGCCTTCATATTTCACGGTACTACGGCCATTGACGTTTTCATCGCCAATCTTCTTGCAGGTGGCTCCGCGATTGGTGGCCAGCTTTTGCCAGTCGCCGCAGGCGTTCTGCACATCAAGAGGCCGGAAGTAGTTGAAGTTGCGCTGTTGGGGGCCTTGTCCGGAGGCGAATTCGATGTACATCTTGCGCTCCGGCATCAGGACATCGGTGGTTTGAGTGGTGAAATTGAAGATGGCCACACCTCCCATGCCGCCGTGCTGTTGTTGCGGCTCGATGCGCATCTTGTCTTTGGCCATCGAAATTCTGGCTTGGATCGTAAGATCTTTGCCGGCATTCGCGTTGTATAGGTCGCCGGAGAATTCATCCTGAGCGCAGGCCAATACGCTCAGTGAAAATAAAACCAGGCACAGAAGACGAACAAAGTGTCGCGGCATGAGAGGCTCCTTGAGTTGGTGAAGTGGAGAAACGCTTTGATCCAGATACAAGCGCAGGAAGAATATCAGAGTTGGCGCTTGCCGCCAAAAGGAAGGATTGGCGCGGGAAGAAGGAAAGATCACGAGATCTTAACCACGAAGGTCACGAAGTCGCACTAAGGAGAGGCTGTGCCTCAAGGTGCTCTCTAGCGCTTCATGTGGTTGACGAAGTGGCGGAAACGACGGTCAGGCGACGTTTTCGATGGCCAAGGCCATGCCCATACCGCCGCTGACGCACAGAGTGGCGACGCCGCGCTTCGCTTTACGACGCAGCATTTCATGCAGAAGGGTCACGGTGATGCGCGTACCGGTGGCGCCGATGGGATGTCCGAGGGCGATTGCGCCACCGTTGACATTCAATTTGGCGTGGTCGAAGTGCAGTTCGCGGTCGCAGGCCAGCACCTGCGCTGCGAAGGCTTCGTTCAGCTCGACCAGATCAAAATCGTTCAAGCTGAGTTGGTGCTTTTGCTCCATCTTTTTTAGAGCGGGCACGGGACCAATGCCCATGATTCGTGGATCGACACCCGCCGAGGTCACGGCCATGATGCGGGCCAGCGGTTCTAGATTGTTCTGCCGGGCGAAATCCTCGCTTCCAAGAACGACCGCCGCGGCTCCGTCGGTGATGCCCGAAGAATTTCCTGCGGTAATAGTTCCGGACTTGGAGAAGACGGGCGCGAGCTTGGCCATTTTGTCGAGCGTAGCGCCGATCAAAGGATGTTCGTCGCGGCTGAAAACCTGCGTGCCTTTTTTGCTTTCAAGGGTCACGGGGGCCAGTTCATCGGCGAAGCGGTTGGCTTCAAGCGCGGCGGCGGCGCGGGTTTGCGAGGTGAGGGCAAATTGGTCCTGCTCTTCACGGCTGATTTTGTATTGTTCGGCGAGCACTTCAGCGGTTTCACCCATCAACATCTCGGCCAGGGGACAGAAAAATCCGTCGCGATGCATGCCATCGACGAGAGCTTGGTTGCCGAGACGGTATCCCCAACGCGCCCCTTCTAAATAATAAGGAAGGCGCGACATGGACTCGGTGCCTCCGGCGAGAACGCAGTCGAGATTCCCGGTGGCGATTTCCTGAAATCCAAGAGCGATGGATTTCAAGCCCGAGGCGCAGGCTTTGTTGACGGTGTAAGCAGGGACTTCCTGAGGAATGCCGCTGCGGGTGGAAATCTGGCGGGCGACGTTGGGACCTCCGCCAGCCTGGCGCGCGTTGCCGAAGATGGTTTCTTCGATTTGATCGGGACGGACGTGGGCGTGGTCAATCGCGGCTTTGGCGGCGACTACGCCCATATCGGCCGCGGTCTGCGAGGCCAATGCGCCTCCGAACTTGCCGATGGGCGTGCGGACCGCGGAAAGAATATACACCTGGTGCATGGAATGACTCCGAGTTTTAGTTTACAACGGGGAAACGTCGCGTTCGTTTTATGGGATGCTCTGGTGTTGTGTAAAGGTGAAGACAAAAAACTACAACCACCAAGGACGCGAAGGTTCACTAAGGAGAGCGGGTTGTTTGTAGGGCACTTCGCGCGTGGCCGCGGAGGCATTACACTTAAACTTCATGAATTATATCTACGGGGTGAATTCGGTGGCGGAGGCGCTGAAGGCGCGGGGACGGTCGTTCGCCTGGGTGGGAGTTTCGAAGGACCGCCATGATATCCGTTTGCAGCGTGTGGTGGAAGAGTGCCGGCGGCAAGGGGTTGCGGTGCGCTTTGTGACGCGCGCCGAACTGGAACGGATGTCGGGTAACAACGCGCATCAAGGAGTGGTTGCGGTCACATCGGCCAAACAGTATATCGACCTGGAAGATGTGATCGCTGCAAAACGCGGCGTACATTCGCTGATTGTGGTGCTGGACGGAATTGAAGATCCGCACAACCTGGGGGCGATTCTGCGCACGGCGGATGCGGCCGGCTCGGATGGAGTGGTGATCCCGGAACGCCGCGCGGCTAGCGTCACCGCGATTGTGACCAAGGTCTCGGCGGGGGCGAGCGAGCACATGCCAGTGGCGAAAGTCACCAACATCGCCCGCACTCTGGAGGACTTGAAAGAACGCAATATTTGGATTGTTGGCCTGGATGAGCGCGGGAAGCAGACATACGATTCGATCGACTACAACATGGATTGTGCGATTGTGCTGGGCGCGGAGGGCAAAGGTCTGCACGATCTGGTGGCGAGAAAGTGCGACTTCCTGGTCTCGATTCCAATGTTGGGGAAAGTGGCATCGTTGAATGTGTCGGTGGCTGCGGGAGTCGTTCTGTATGAGTTGGTGCGGCAGCGGCGAAAGAAATCGGCATGAAGTTTGTGTGTGTGTTTTGTGTCCTGTTGGGGCTGGCCGTTCCGGCGCTTGCGATCGATCGCGAAGCTTTCACTTTCACGAAGTACGATCTTGATGTAAGAGTTGAGCCAGAGCAGCAGCGACTGGCGGTTCGCGGAAAGATCTCGCTGCGAGACGATTCTGCGTCGCCGCAGAAAATTATCACTCTACAGATTTCGTCGGCGCTCGCTTGGCAGTCGATCAAGGTCGCGGGCAAGCCCGTGGATTTTACGACGCATCCATACGCTTCCGATATTGATCATACGGGCGCGCTTTCCGAAGCTGTGGTGACGCTTCCGCAGGAGATTGCCCCCGGCGGCACGCTCGACATCGAGATCGGCTATGAAGGCGTGATTCTGCAGGATGCGACGCGCCTGACGCGAATCGGAGCGCCGGGAGAAAAGGCCAAGCACACCGATTGGGACCAAGTCAGCAAGTCGTTCACGGCGGTGCGCGGAGTGGGCTATGTGGTCTGGTATCCGGTGAGCACGGAGGCGGCCAGCCTGTCCGATGGCGACAGCGTGCCGGAAACGGTGGGGCGATGGAACGCGCGGCAACGCGATTCAACAATGCAGGTTCAGTTCGAGTGCAGCACGCGGCAACCAATTTTCTTTAGTGGCGTACTCAGTGCCGCGGCGCACGCCGAGCCGAACACAAACTCTGCTGAGTTCACCAGCGGCCGGCTGGGGGCAAGTGTTCCAACCTTCGTGATTGCCGACTATCAGACGTTGACGCCCAAAGGACCTCTCACCGTGCAGTATCTTCGGGAGCAAGAGGACGCGGCGCAAACTTACGCGGAGGTCGCAGAAGGTATCGATCCCGGTATTCCCGCGGTGGGCGGGGCTTCGGGGAAGCTTCAGATCCTCGGACTGCCAGATGCAGAGGCGTCGTCGTTCGTCACAGATGGAATATTGCTGACTCCGCTCAAGCCGATGACGAATGATGCTGAGTTGAGTATCGTATATGCCGAGGCGCGGCAGAGAGTGGCTTCGCCGAGGGCGTGGATTCAGGAAGGGCTGGCGCACTACGCACAAGCGCTATTTATCGAAGCGCAGCAGGGACGGCAGCGGGCGCTCGACTACCTGGATGCTCACACTCCGGCGCTGGTGGCCGGCGAAGGACGATGGGCGAAGGATGCGACAAGCGGCTCGCAAGCGGCCCATTCGCTGATCAACGCGGCCGATGATTTGTATGGGCAAACCAAAGCCATGTATGTCTGGTGGATGTTAAGGGAGATGGTCGGCGATGCGGCGCTCAAGGCTGCGCTTGCGGCTTACCGGCCGGAAGACGACAAGGAAACTGGTTATATGCAGCGACTGATCGAGAAGGCAGGTCATCGCGATCTGGAATGGTTCTTTGACGATTGGGTCTATCGCGATCGTGGGTTGCCGGATTTTCGGGTGGCTTCGGTCTATCCGCGAGAAATCGTGACCGGCGGATATATGGTGACTGTCGAAATCGAGAACCTGGGCGATGCCGGAGCCGAAGTTTCCTTCAGGTTGCGAAATAGCGACGGCGATATCAACAAGCGGCTTGAGGTACGCGCCAGGTCAAAAGCTTCCATACGGATTGGGTCTCCGACGATTCCGAGCGACGTTGTGGTAAACGACGGCAGCGTGCCCGAGAGCGACGTGAGCAATAACAGCTACAAACTGGACGTTCACTGAGGGCCGGGATCGTAGCCTCTGAATGGCCCGACGCGGGCGACCATTGATTTGTGCGGCATACAAACAATTGAGTAATTGGGTAATTGAGCAATTGAAAATCTGGGTGGAATGCTTTTCAATTACCCAATTACCAAGTTTCTCAATTGCCCAATCCTCTTATGACTGAACCTGAATTGAAGTCTCATCTCGATGCGGCGGAGAAGAGTCCGAAGCAACTGGCGGCGGCGGTGGCCGGGCTACCGGAAGGAATTCTGCGCCACAAGCCTTCGCCTGAAAAATGGTCGATCCGCGAAATTGTGGGTCATCTCGCCGACGTAGAAATTGTCTATGCGTATCGCATTCGCCAGATGCTGGCCGATACCAAGCCGGTGATCGCGCCGATGGAAGTAAATGCCTGGGCGCGAAGCCTAGGCTACATGGATACGCCGGTACCGGAAATGATCGCACTGTTCGGGGTGAACCGGCATCACAATTTGCGTTTGCTGCGAGGGGTGAAAGTCGAAGATCTGAAGAAAGGCGCGCACCATCCAGAACTCAATCGGGACGTGACTTTGGAAGAGATGGTGTTAAAGCTGGATGGGCACAGCGCCAGCCATTTGGAGCAGATCGAGAAGCTGAAGAAATCGGCGAAGTGAGTGGCCTCACGCCTTTTGGTTGGTGAATTGGATCAACGCATGCAGGCGTTTCTGCGCTGCTCCTGAGTCGATCGAGTTCTCAGCGAGGGGCAAGGCGTCTTTCAGATGGTCTGCTCTGCCTGCGGCGACCAGGGCTGCGGCCGTGTTCAGTAGCACGATGTCACGGCGCGGCGATTTCTTTGCTTCGAGAACCTGGCGGATGATGGCTGCATTTTCAGCGGCATCTCCTCCTGAGATGTCCGCGAGCGATGCGCGATTCATCCCGAACTCTTCCGGAGTGACTTCGTAGGTGTGGACAGTGCCCTCGCGAACTTCGGCGATTCGTGTGGGAGCGCTAATGGTGATTTCGTCGAGTCCATCGAGCCCGTGGACGACTAGAGCACGACGTGCTCCCAGCACGCTGAGCGCCTCAGCGAGTTTCTCGACCAAGGCGGCGGAATAGACTCCAACGACTTGCGCCGACGCTCGCGCCGGATTGGTTAGCGGCCCAAGCAGGTTGAAGACCGTCCGCATACGCAGTTCACGCCGCGCGGGTTGAACGTACTTCATCGCCGAGTGCATGGCAGGCGCGAACAGGAACGCGATGCCGACAGCTTCGAGGCACGCGGCCAGTCGCGCGGGAGACAGATTGATATTTACTCCGAGCGCCTCCATCACATCGGCCGAGCCGCATTTCGAGGTGACGCTGCGGTTGCCGTGTTTGGCGACGCGAACGCCAGCTCCGGCGGCCACCAGGGCCGTAGCTGTCGAGATGTTGAAGGTGCCACTGGTATCGCCGCCGGTGCCGCAGGTGTCGACTAGCGCATCGCGTTCGGTGCCGCTTACATCGAGGGTCGATTTTTGTTGAAGAATGAGCGGAGTGGCTGCGGCGCGGATGGCTTCGGCAAATCCGACAATTTCTTCCACCGTCTCGCCCTTCATGTGCAGAGCGACGAGCAGCGCGGCGATCTGCGCGTCGGTGCAGTTGCCGGTGAGCACCTCGGTCATCACCTCGCGCGATTCTTGGCGCGAAAGCGACTGGCGATGGTTGGCGATGCGATGAAGGGCGACGAGGATCATGGATGAAGATTAGGGTAGCATCGCCACGAAATCCAGAACGGTACTGCATGACGAAAATCACTCTTCCAGGTGACGACTTACGTTTGCCGTATGCGGTGCGGTTCTATAGAATTATGAGTTTGCTGCCCGTGGTTTGAAGCTGCGAGCGAGTCCTTCCGTAGATTATTTGAGTTAGGAATCATTATGAAAATTCATGAGTATCAGGGCAAGGCGATCCTGAAGAAGTACGGTGTGCCGGTGCCTCGCGGAGAAATGGCGGAGACCGTCGAACAGGCTGAAACCGTGGCCAAGAGCCTGTTTGACGCTGGTTCGACTGGGGTGGTGGTAAAAGCGCAAATTCACGCCGGAGGCCGCGGCAAAGGCGGTGGCGTGAAGATTGCGAAGTCGGTTGCCGAAGCCCGGGAGTTGGCGGGCAAGATTCTTGGGATGACGCTGGTGACTCATCAGACGGGGCCTGAGGGCCGCGTGGTGCGGCGTTTGTTGATCGAAGAAACTTTGCCGATTGAAAAAGAACTTTATCTTGGCATTGTGATCGACCGTGCCGAGGCGAGGCCGGTTTTTATGGCGTCGGCGGCGGGTGGAATGGAGATCGAGCAAGTGGCGGCGGAAAATCCCGATGCGATCCTGAAGGAACATGTAGCTCCGGGGCAGGGTCTTGAGGCATTTCAGGCCCGCAAACTGGCGTTCGCTCTTGGCTTGAAACCGCAGCAGATTGGCGAAGCAGTGAAGTTTATGACCGGCCTCTACCGCGCGTTTTTGGAGACGGATGCCTCGTTGCTGGAAATCAATCCGTTTATCACCTGCACCGACGGCCGGCTATTCGCGCTTGATGCCAAGCTGAATTTTGACGACAACGCGCTGTTCCGCCATCCTGACATCAAGGCGCTGCGCGATACCACGGAAGAAGATCCGCTGGAAGTCGAAGCCTCGAAATATGGTCTCAACTACATCAAACTCGACGGCACGGTGGGCTGCATGGTGAATGGCGCAGGCCTGGCGATGGCGACCATGGACATTATTAAGTACGCGGGCGGGATGCCTGCCAACTTT
The DNA here is from genome assembly GCA_963700175.1 of Terriglobales bacterium. Lineage (GTDB taxonomy): Bacteria > Acidobacteriota > Terriglobia > Terriglobales > Acidobacteriaceae > DASVWZ01. The sequence goes on along the minus strand of CAVOWN010000013.1, from coordinate 211,590 downwards.
CTGGATGTGGGCGGGGGCGCGAACGCTGAGCAGGTTACCCACGCATTCGAGATTCTGCTGAGCGACAAAAGTGTGAAGGCGGTTCTGATCAATATTTTTGGGGGAATTCTTCGCGTAGATACGCTGGCCACGGGCGTGGTGGAGGCGGCGCGGAAAACGCAGATTCAGTTGCCAATTGTTCTGCGCCTTGAAGGCACAAACGTTGAGGCGGGGCGCCAGATTCTGAAGGAATCCGGATTGAATTTTATCGTAGCGGAAACTATGAAGGACGCTGCGGAGAAAGTAGTAGCCGCGGCGCGATAGCCGCCGCCCACAGGGGAAAGTAAAGAAGGAATTATGAGCATTCTTATCGATAAATCGACGAAGTTGATTGTGCAGGGGCTGACGGGCAGGGAAGGCACGTTTCACGCGAAGGCCGCCGCTGCATACGGCACCAATGTCGTAGGAGGAGTGACTCCGGGAAAAGGCGGCACGACGCATGAAGGCTGGCCAATTTTCAATACCGTGCAGGAAGCCGTGGACAAGACCGGTGCCGATGCTTCGGTGATTTTCGTTCCACCGCCAGGTGCGGCCGACGCAATTATGGAAGCGGCCGACGCCGAGATTGAGTTGATTGTATGCATCACGGAAGGTATTCCGACGCTCGACATGGTGCGTGCGTGGGAATTTTTGCAGACGCGACGCTCCCGGCTGATTGGGCCAAATTGTCCTGGAATTATTTCGCCGGGGAAGTGCAAGATCGGCATTATGCCCGGTCATATTCATCGCGAAGGGCCGGTGGGGATCGTTTCACGTTCGGGCACGCTGACCTATGAAGCGGTGTACCAGCTCACGACGCGGAATATAGGACAGTCGACGGCAATTGGAATCGGCGGCGATCCCATTATTGGGACCACCTTTCTGGACGCGCTGGAACTATTCAATAAAGATCCGCAGACCGAAGCCGTGATCATGATCGGGGAAATCGGCGGCAACGCGGAAGAGACCGCGGCCGAATATGTGCGGACGCGAATGAAGAAACCGGTGGTGGGCTTTATCGCAGGCCAGACGGCGCCTCCGGGACGTCGCATGGGTCACGCGGGCGCAATCATCTCCGGCGGCAAAGGGACTGCCGAGGAGAAGATCAAGGCCATGGAAGCTGCGGGGATTCGTGTGGCGAAATCGCCTGCCGATATCGGCGATACGCTAGTCGCGGCCATGGGCGTGAAGGTATAGCAATCGGCGAGCAAACAATTCGCTTTAAACGACGGATAATAAAAAATAAAAAGGACCTGACGATCTACTCATGAAAACTCTGCAACGTACTTTTACTATTATCAAGCCCGACGCGGTGAAGAAGAATGCCGTCGGCGACATTATTGAGCAATTTGAGAACAACGGTTTCCGCATCCTGGCGATGAAGATGCTTGAAATCACCAAGCATCAGGCTGAGCAGTTTTACGCGGTGCACGCCAGCCGGCCATTTTTCCATTCGCTGACTGAGTTCATGTCGAGTGGTTCGATTGTGGTGCTGGCACTGGAAAAAGAAAATGCGATCGCGGACCTTCGCAAATTGATGGGCGCCACCAATCCGGCAACGGCGGAAGAAGGCACGATCCGAAAGAAATGGGCGAGCGACATCGAGCACAACGCCATACACGGATCGGATGCCGACGAGACGGCACGCTTCGAGCTGAGCTACTTCTTTGCCGGATACGAACTGGCGAATTAGCGCCAGTCGGGAAGTCGAGAGCAGATATTCTATGCCCTTAGTCCAAGTCACAATGCTCAACGGCCGTACGGCCGACCAGAAGCGCAAACTGGCGCAGCGCATTACTGACGCCATGGTGGAAGAAGCAGGAGCGCGCCGGGAAGCGATCGTGGTAACATTCGTCGAAGTTTCAGCCGAGAGTTACGCCTCAGGTGGGGTCCTGATGGCGGACAAGGGAAAGTGAGTTTTCTCGCTGAAAATTCGCGAAAATCGCGGACGCGACTTTAACTCGATAGATCCCAAAATTCATTAGCCCGGGGGAATGCCATGTGGAGCGCCCTAAAGACGGCCGCATTCGTGGTCGCGATGTTTGCGCTGCTGGCCGCAGCCGTTGCCGAAACAGCCGGCGATACCAAGTACAAAGGCAAGTTCTCGGATGGCGCGACTTACCTGATTCAGGTTCCATCGAACTGGAACGGGACGGTGATTTTGTACAGTCACGGATACGTTCTGCCGGGCTCCAGCAATCCTGCGATGGACGTTGGCGATCCCATCACCGGTGGCTATTTGTTGTCGAAGGGCTACGCCCTTGCCGGATCTTCCTACGCAACTACTGGTTGGGCCGTGCAACAGGCCTTGCCCGACCAGATCCAAACATTGAATAAATTCCAATCCTTAGTGGGAACTCCGAAGCGCACGATTGCCTGGGGACATTCCCTTGGCGGCATGGTTACGGCGGGATTGGTGCAGAGATATCCGAAGCGATTTGATGCAGCGCTGCCGATGTGCGGCGTGGTGGCGGGTGGCGTGGGGGTTTGGAATGAGGCGCTGGACTCGGCCTTCAGCTTCGACATTCTGCTGGGGCCGAAGTCCGGGTTGCAACTGGTGAACATCAAGAATCCAGCGGGCAATCTGTCCAAGGCGGAAAAGGTCCTGACCAAAGCGCAAAAGACGGCGCAAGGGCGAGCCCGGATCGCCTTAGCTGCCGCGCTCGGCGATCTCCCCGGATGGTTTGACCCGCTGTCGAAAGAGCCTGCTTCCACGGACTACACTGCACAGGAAAAGAACCAGTACGATTGGCTTTCGCAAGTCGATTTTCCATTTGCGTTTTATTTGCGCGCAGAGCTTGAGGGACGCGCTGGGGGCAATCCATCGTGGAACGACAGAGTTCCCTATCGGAAGAAGTTGCAGGCTTCCGTCGATTACTCCGAAGTGAAAGCACTTTACCAGAAAGCCGGGCTGAATCTGTACGACGACCTTGCCAGCCTGGAGAGTGCCAAACGCATCAAAGCCAATCAATCGGCTGTGGATTATTTGAAACAGAACATCATCTACAACGGCGAGATTGGCATTCCTGTATTGACTCTGCACACCAAAGGCGACGGCTTGGCGGTGGTGGAAAACGAGAACGCGTACGCGAATGTGGTCCACGACGCGGGCAAGGACGAGTTGCTGCGTGAACTATTTGTGCATCGTGCGGGACACTGCGAATTTACCCCGGCGGAAACGATCGCGGCTTTCGCAGCGCTGACCTATCGACTGGACAAAGGAAACTGGCCAACCCTTGATTCTTCAATACTGAACCATTCGGCAAGAGAACTGGGGACGCACTTTAATGTGCTGTTGGTCGATGGCAAGAAGGTTCCGGTCGGACCTGAGTATTTCAAGTTTGATCCCGCCGATTTCTTGCGCCCGTACGATGCAGGAAAGCATTGACGAATAGGTAGTGACGTTAATTGCGAGCAAGAGCCTCCGCGATTATCCCAACGACTGGTACAAGTTTCCCTCAATGCGTTCGCCCAGCTTGGGCAAATCTTTCTTCGCATATTGCAGGAAGTGCGGGGCGGCGCGATGCGCCTCCAAAGCCGCATCGTCTTTATATTGCTCGTAGATGAAGAAGCGGCGCGCTTCGGTTTTGTGCCGGTGTACCTGATACATGAGGCAGCCCGGCTCTTTGCGGGACTCTTCCGTCAGCTTGGCAAAGACTGCTTCTACTTCGGATTCACGACCTGCTTTCGCCATCCAGGTTACCGCTAGAACGACCATCGCCTGCTCCCGTTTGTAGTTTTACGCCCGCGCTCTTTTCTTGGATCCGGTCTGGGATCCGGTCAAGTCACCGAGTTTGGCAGCGAACTCCTCCACCACCATGGTCTGTTCGCGACCGGGGCCAGTCGACACCATGCCGATGCGCGCGCCGGATTCTTTCTCCAGAAATGCCAGATACTCGCGCGCGGCTTTAGGGAGTTTCTCCATTTTCGTGATCCCTTCAGTCGAAGTGCGCCAACCCGGCATCTTCTGATAAATACACTCAATTCTCGAATACCCGCTGTCCTGCGCGGGGATTTCATCGATCTTGTTGCCGTCCATTTTATAACCAACGCAGACGGGAATTTCTTCCATTTCGTCCAGGACATCGAGCTTGGTCACCACCAGCCACGAGATTCCATTGATCATCGCCGAGTAGCGCAGCAACGGCAGATCAATCCAACCACATCGCCTCGGACGTCCGGTGACTGCGCCAAACTCATTGCCCTTGGCGCGCAGAAGCTCGCCGAAGTGGTCATGAGCTTCGGTCGGAAAAGGCCCGCCGCCGACTCGCGTGCAATATGCCTTGGTGACTCCAATTACGGTGTCAATCGCTGTCGGCGCTACTCCCGTACCGATCACTGCGCCGCCAGAACGTCGCGCTTGAAGAGGTCACAAAGGGATAGGTCCCGTGGTCGATGTCGAGCATCGTTCCCTGGGCGCCTTCGAAGACCACCGATTCGCCGTTTGCAATCGCCTTATTTAACAGCGCCGCGGTATCGCAGACGAAAGGTGCAATCTTCGCGGATGCGGCAGCGTAGTCGTCGTACATTTTGTCGGGATCGAGGGGCTCAGAATTGAAGAGCGCGTGCGCGATCATGTTCTTTTCGCGACAGGCGTTGTGGATATGTGTCTTTAACAATGCCAGGTCCAGCAGGTCGGCAACCCGCAGGCCGCGGCGTCCCATTTTGTCCTCGTAGGCGGGGCCAATGCCGCGCGAGGTGGTGCCGATTTTCACTCGTCCTGGAGCATTCTCGGATGCCAATTCGATCATGCGGTGATAGGGCAGAATCACATGGGCTCGATTGCTGACGAACAGACTCCCGTCAACCTGCACGCCGGTCTCCCGCAGCGCTGCAACCTCTTTCAGGAACGCCATGGGGTCGAGCACCACCCCGTTGCCGATTACGCTGCGACATCCGGCGCGCAGAATTCCGCAGGGCACCAGTTGCAAAATGAACTTTTTCCCGTTGATGATGACGGTATGGCCGGCGTTGTGGCCACCGGCATAGCGCGCGACCACGGAGAAATTCTCCGAAAGCACGTCGACGATCTTGCCCTTACCTTCGTCGCCCCACTGGGCGCCAACTATGACCGCGGTTTTACCCTTCAATGCAGACTCCATGGAATGTTCGCTACGGCCGCCCCGGCCGCTGAAACGAGTTCGCACACGCTCGTCACCCGCAAAAATACATAATCCGGCAAAATTCTAAAGGATGAAAGCTAACCTGAGGTGTACTCACGATGATACCGCGACCGGACGAGGATGAGCAATTCGAGCGAAGTCGGTGGCACGCGGCTAGAACAACTAAGGATCATTCCTGCAGCCAAACGGCGGTCCGACCCGGTGATCCCCGGCCCCACCATTTCCGAGCGCCTGTGCCGCTGTGTTAAGCTGAGGCCTTCGCCGCGCCAGCGGCGTGGGGACCCATCCTATGCCATCAAAACGCTTACTGCTCGTGGCTTCTGTGGTTATCGCTTCTTTCACGCAAGCTCCCTCAGCCGCCGGGCAGCAAACTCAGGCAGGCGTTGCGACCGTGAACGGCGGCCGCAACGTGATTTTTCTGCGTGCGCCAGCCCATTTGGTCACTCCAGTTCTTTCGTCAGACTCCAAGCTGGTCAAGATCTACAGCAATTTGGGCACGGGTAGCCACGTATACGACGGGGTCTCCGGATACGGCATTCTTGGCAAGAATGCCGGACAGATGTGGCCTCAATCGGTAGCATGCGGCTTTCGCCCAAAGGCGGGCTATACCGTGACTGAGCTCGAGGTAGGTCTTACTTACGTACAGGGAACAAACATTGCAGTCCTGAGTTTGAACGAAGACGATCATGGATTGCCGGGGAAGGCGCTCCATTCCTGGAAATTCGAGAATTTACCGGACTTCGGGACGTGCTGCGGGCTGCAAGTTGCCAAGGTTTCGCAAGGCATTCCGGTGAAGAAAGGCAAATTGTACTGGGTAGTGGTGAGTCCGGAGCAGAAGTTCCAAGACACTTATGATGTCTGGAACAACGACAGTGACGGGGAGCAAGGGCCGTTTTCGAACGATATTGGCTCCGGATGGCAACAACAAAGCATTCAGCAACTCACGAACTTCGGGGTATTTGGTAAGTAAGAGCGTGTTCGGTCAATTGTCTTTAGAGTTGATGCGGATGCCTAAGAAGGCGATCGGCAGAGCTCCAAACATTCCCAGGCCCAAGCCGGCGAACGGGTCCCAGCCCAAGTCGAGGGTGCGCAAGACCACGGCCACTGCCCATACCAGGGCTGTCGTCTGAAACGCGTAAAACATGAGTTGGCGGATCACTGTTCTAGGTCTACCAGAGCGGACAACAACCTGCCAATCACCTCGATCACCGCGTAATGGTTACCGGGGTAATCGTCGTTGGCACGCGAGCAGGTTTCCGAAGTATAACGTCATGCTCCCAGATAATGGGACGCAGATGCGGAGGCATCCTGCGTGGCATGTTCTACTTTCGGTCCCGGAGTGGTGATGCTTCGGGCCACAAGCTTTTCAGTCAGCCGGCTCTCTTTTCCGGTAAAGACGACTGCGGACGCCAGTGGTGACTCACGCGCCGGCAGCATTCCCACCGCCTGATTTCGTCCACCGTTTTTCGCATCGTAGAGCGCACAATCCGCCAAGCCTAGAACTTCGCGATAGCTGACGCTTCCAGGGTCGCCGGTGAACCAGGGAAACGCCGCCCAGCCTATCGAGCAGGTGCGGAAAATCCGGATTCCGCCTTTAAGTTCGAAAGGTTCACTGCCCACGTTGGTCAGTATGCGGGAAGCTAAGGTTGCCGCATCCTCGCGATCGCTGTACCTGGAAACCACCAGAAACTCGTCACCACCCCAACGAATAAGGACGTCGGAGTGACGGATCGCCGAGCTGATGCGGCGGGCGGTTTCTACCAGGACTTGGTCGCCGATGTCGTGCCCATATCGGTCATTCACGTCCTTAAAGGAATCCGAGTCGACTAAATAAAAGAGGAGGTCGCGGTTTCGCTTATTGCCGGTAGCGTCGGGAAAATGCGATCTTACGGCGAAACGGACGTCTGCCTCGATCGTGGTGCTTAAGAATCGCCGGTTTTTTGCTCCGGTGAGGATGTCGGTGAGTGAATCTTCGCGCAGTCCCTGGGTGACACGCAATATTTCGTTGTCGAGCCGGTGCTGTTTAATCCAAACCAGAATTCCCATAAACAGCATGGTCAGCAATGTAAGCAGCAGCCGGTAGCTTCTCACCGGCAGTGGAGCGATGCTCCATAGCGAGCTCCATGCGGCCAGGGCCGGGAGGGACAAAAGGGTGAGCATTGCTGAACTTGAGATCCACGGAGAGCGCCGCACCTCCGGCTGGGATGCTGGGTCCGGCGAAGGCTTTAATCCCTTGGCGATAAATCCAGTTCTTGCGAACCAGGCCATAGAGGCGAGCAAGGGAACATCGTATAGGCTCCCGGTGTAATACCGGTTGGAGTCAATGGCCAATCCTGCGGCAATGGAAGCGAAAGCGTAGAGGATACTTGCGCCCAACAAATTCCCATAGATCTTTCGCCACGCTCCGCTGCTGGCGTCCCATACTCTTGAAGCTGCGATCACGAACACCAGGTGTTCCAGGAAATATAAGAGATTGAAGCTACGTCCATAATTGGCCTGGTCAGGTGATATGTACTGCCAGGGAATGACAACGAACATATACAGATACAGCCACCACACCAGCAAGAGCAAGAAATCCAACACGCCAACATGGGTGGCCTGTTCGTCCCGTTCCCGGTGAGGTTGCACGGCCAAGGCCCCCATCATCGGAACCAAGTGCAGAAATAGGATTACATCTCCGACAAAGGGATTGGGAACATCCTGGCGAAGAATGACCTCGAAGTAAGTCCATAAGAGCTGAGCGCCAAGCCAGATGCCGCAGCCCAAAGACAGGAAGATCCAGAAAAGACGAGTTCGTGGCTCACTCGCCCTGATGTTTCGAACAAATGACGCAAGCACGATCAGGAGCAGCGCGCATTGGCTGACATCCCCGTAGGCGGTCAGAAGTGGTCGCGGTGAAACGAAGACCGCGACCGAAACGTTAAGCAGCACCAGAAGACAGACCAGCGCCCAGCCCTTCTCTCGCGAGATGAGTCGCATATCCACATGATGATTTTAGATAACGATTGGATAGATCACCGCATTACCATAGTCACTCCGCACGCTCCGGTTGGGGGAGCCGTTTAGACTAGGCTGCGTGAGAATTTGCGATTGCGCGTGATGCAGTTTCGCCGCGATGCGCGAAAGCTGGAGTTTTCTTAGTGGAAACGTCGAGCGATCGCGCGCTGCGTTTGCAGAGCCAAAGAAAGCCAGCCGTCGTAATCACGCCAAATGCAAGCCACACCAGGAAAACTAATTTGATTAAATGCATAATCTGTTGCCCCTGCGGAAATTGTTCCGAGTGCCACCGTCGGCATTATAGGGAAGAAATGGTGCACTGAGAATAGTGCAAATGTTTTCTCAAAAGATGCAAAGTTAGGGCCTTCGTCCTATCCTTTTGGACGTTCGGCAGTCCATCTATTGGGGACGTTCAGGGTTTTCAGCCATTTCGAACCGAACAAATGACTGCATAACAACGTACCCTATAGCGTTCTCCTATCCAGAGAGTTGCGGTTAAATCATGCGCCTGGTGTTTGACATCTTTGCCCAGACCCTGCGGACGCTTTGGGCGCACAAGTTGCGCTCCTTTCTGACCATGTTTGGCATTGCATGGGGAGTGGGCTCATTGCTTTTACTGGTGGGTTTAGGGGAGGGATTTCGCTCCGGCAACCGCAAGCAATTCGATCAGATTGGCGAGAACGTGCTCTTCATTTTCGGAGGCCGCGCCCCCGCCATGAACGGAGATTTCACCAGTCTTCGTCAGTACTATCTGACCTACAAAGACTACCGGGATATTGTTGCGGAGTGTCCAGATGTCGGAATGGCGTCGCCCATCATCGCCCGCGACGACATACGCGCAGTCAGCGATTTCTACCAGAGCAGCGGTCGATTGATGGGCGTGCCTCCGGATTTCCCCAAGGTGCGTTATATGCCCATCGCGGATGGCCGGTGGATCGACGATCTGGACGATTCGCAGAAGCGCGATGTGGTGGTTCTGGGGGACGAAGCGAAACGCAACCTGTTTCCTGGCCGTCCCGCGATTGGCAGTACTATTCTTTTGGGGGACATCCGTTTCCAGGTGATCGGGGTGGCGAAGCGCATCGGGCACGGAGATGACAACACCATGAATCTTCGGATATTCATCCCGTTCCACACCATGCAGCAGAATTTTCCGCCATTGAACGTCGGTGAAATCAACAACGCCATTTCGTTCATCAACTATCAACCTCGGTTGCGTGACTTGAACGAAGTCGCGAAGTTGGAAGTACACAAAATCGTGGCCCGCAATCACGGCTTTGATTACACAGTGCTCGATTCTTTCGATGAGTGGGACACAGTTCGCACTTCGGACCAAGTGGGGAAGATCTTCGACGCAATGAATATGTTTTTAGGGAGCGTAGGCTTGGTTACGCTGGCTCTGGGCGCGATCGGTATTATCAACATCATGCTGGTGGCGGTCGCCGACCGGACCCGCGAAATTGGTCTGCGCAAGGCCCTGGGCGCGACCAACCGGAGCATCATGTTCCAATTCTTTGTGGAGGGAGCTTTTCTCACACTGTTGAGTGGTGGGATTGGCATGGGGGCGGCGGCCCTGCTGATGGCCGCCCTATCATTTCTTCCATCGCCCCCGGGATGGGACACTCCAAAACTAGTCCCATCGACGGCAGCTTTGGCCATCGGGTCATTGGCCGTTGCCGGTATTATCGCCGGCTTGTATCCGGCCCGCAAAGCAGCTCTTTTACAGCCCGTGGAAGCTCTGAGGAGAGAGTAACGTGAAGCGCGATTTACTGGAGCAAGCCTACAGCGCCATGAGGCACGACCTGCGCAAAACCATTCTCACCATGCTGGGGATGGCTTGGGGCATTGCTACGGTTGTGTTGCTGCTGGCTTACGGGAATGGATTCGGGCGCGCAATTGAGAATATCTTTCACAGTTTCGGCGCTACGGCGGTAGGAATTTTTCCCAATCGGACCTCCGAGCAGGCGGGCGGAAACAAAGCGGGCGTGCAGGTGCGCTTCACCAATGACGACATTGAGTTGCTGCGCAACACGGTTCCCCTGACTCGTCACATCTCTCGTGAAGCCGACAAGCAGGGAAAGGTCCAGTATGGGTCCAGGACCTTTAGTCTCCCGATCATGGGGATCGATCCGACGATGGACAGCATCTGGAACCTGCACATCGACGACGGGCGCTTTCTGAACGATAAGGACAACTTGAGCCACGGCCTGTACGCAGTGCTCGGCTCCGAGGCGAAAGACAAATTGTTTTCCGGACAGCCCGCTGTGGGCGAATCGATTCGGGTCGACGGCGTATCTTTCCAGGTGGTTGGCGTTTTGCAACCCCGCATGCAAGAAGGAGATGACGACGATAATCGCGTGGTTTACCTGCCTTATAACTCCATTGATACCTTGATGGATAATCACTATTTGAGCGGCATTTGGCTCGACTCGGAAGGACTTGATCACTCCAAGCTAACCACTACGATCCGCGAATCTCTTGCTTTGGCGCACAGTTTCAAGCCCACGGATATGCGGGCCATCTTCATTTTCGATGCGCAGAAGCAGTTGGATCAATTCAATATCATCAGCCTGGGGTTGAAGATTCTGCTGGCCTTTATCGGCACTGTGACGCTGGGCATCGGCGGCATCGGGCTCATGAATATTATGCTGGTATCAGTGACCCAGCGCACTCGCGAGATTGGCGTGGAGAAGGCGCTGGGCGCGCGCAAGAAAGATATCCTGTTTCAGTTTCTGGCGGAGGCGTTGGTCATCACCGCAGTCGGAGGCGTTCTGGGAGTATTACTCTCTTACGTCGTTTCATTCTCGGTCGGAACACTGACCTTGTATAGTGCACTTGCCAAGCACGCCTCAGCCGGGGATATTCGCCTGGCGGTGGCTCCCGAAACTCTGCTCATTGCGACGGCAATTCTGGCAGTCGTAGGCATTGCCAGCGGAATGTTCCCTGCCATGCGCGCTGCTAATCTCGATCCGATCGAGGCCTTGCGATACGAGTAGCGCGTTGAAAACAAGCTCCAGCTAAAGGCTTGCGGTGGAAAAAAAGTTAGGCGGCTTGCGGGCTTTGATGGTCTGCTCAAAGCCATAAGCGATCTTCAGCAGGGCGGGTTCGCTCCATGCCCGGCCAAAAAAAGACATACCCACTGGCAGGCCCGAAATAAAGCCCGCGGGAACTGAAATGTCGGGATAGCCGGCGACTGCGGCGGCGTTCGAACTTCCGCCAGTCGAGTGATCTCCGGTGACCAGGTCGGTCAACCAGGCTGGACCAGCCGTCGGCGCAACGATTGCATCCAGCCTGTACTGGTCCATGATTGCGTCGATACCTTCCTTCCGCGAGAGGCGCAAATTGGCTGCGATGGCGTCGGTATACTCTTTCTCGGTCAGCGGGCCCTTGGCCTGTGCTTTCAAGAAAATGTCCTGCCCGAAGTAGAACATCTCTTTGTCGTGGTTGCGATCATTGAAATCGATGACTTCCTTCAAAGATCCAATGGCGCCAGGGCGCGCGGCCAGGTATGCATTAAGGTCAGCCTTTAATTCATAGAGCAAGACCGTGAATTCGGTGTCGTCGAACTTTCCGTGCGATGACAGGTCGGCTGGGTCGATGATCTCCGCCCCGGCGTTCTTCATTTCGGAAATGACGTCGTTCATCAGACGGTCCACTGTGTCACTGAAGCCAAAATACTTCCGCGCGACTCCTAAGCGTGCGCCGCGAAGGCCGTCAGGATCAAGAAACTTTGTGTAGTCGGTAGCGTTCTTGCCAGTGCCGGCTGCGGTCGCAGGGTCTCGAGCATCAACTCCCGACAGCACGCCCAGTAGAATTGCCGCATCGCGTACGGTGCGCGCCATCGGGCCCGCCGTATCCTGACTGTGCGCAATCGGGATGATTCCCGCACGACTGATCAGACCGAGAGTGGGCTTCAGTCCGACAATGCCGTTCGCCGAGGCCGGACAAACCACCGACCCGTCCGTCTCAGTGCCCACAGCCACGGCGCAGAGATTCGCTGAAACTGCAGCGCCCGAGCCGGAACTCGATCCGCAGGGGTTCCTGTCCAAAGCGTACGGATTTCTTGTTTGACCGCCGCGTCCGCTCCAGCCGCTGCTGGAACGGCTGGATCTAATATTTGCCCACTCGCTCAAATTGGTTTTTCCCAATAACACCGCGCCTGCATCCCGTAGTTTCGCGGCGACAAAGGAATCCTGCTTGGGTCGCGAACCCAACAGGGCCAAGGATCCCGCGGTGGTTTCCTGCCGGTCCGCGGTATCGATGTTGTCTTTAATGAGTATTGGAATACCGTGGAGAGGACCGCGAACGTGGCCAGCCTTGCGTTCGCGGTCCGCCGCATCGGCCAATGCTTCCGCATCGGGATTGATTTGGATGACACTGTTCAGCTTGGGACCTTGTTGATCGATCTGGCGGATCCTCGCCAAAAATAATTGCGTGATCTGGCGTGCAGTGTATTTACCAGTTTCCATGCCAGACTGCAGGTCCGCGATACCTAGTTCGTCCAATTCAAAGCCGGCGACCGCCGGTGACGGCGAGGGAGAGTTGATGATCTCTCGCGCACCTGCCAACGCGGGCAGCGATGCGGCACTCAGGCTGGCAATGGCACTGGTCTGGAGAAAACGCCGGCGCGAAGGATTGCTCGCGCGGATCTCGGTGTTTGAAGGATTCAATTCCGGCCTCCTGAATTGCGGACTCTGGGGCGAAACCGGAATTATAGGCGATTTGCAGAGCGGGAAGGCGGGAGCGCTGAAAGCCGGGGAGGATCGGGGGAAGAAACAGACACAACCAGTTCAGGGCAATCGATCACCCTTGCGGTGCTCCAGCGGCTTGAGGCGAAACGATTACTGCTGCTTCGATTCGAGCTTTTTACGAATGCGGCGGGCTTCCATAAAAGTCAGCGCCGTCATGGTGCAAAGCACAGATCCGAACATGATCATCAAGATCGAGTCCATTTGCGGGTTTCTCCTCCCGGTGAACGCCCGGGCCAGCACGAGATAACAGATCCAACACTTGAAAATACACTAAAAGACATGTCCCGCTGTTAGCATTTAAGGCTCGGAATCTCATGGCCTGTAGCCGGCGGCAAAGCAAAAAGTCGTCCAACCCCGGTATAATAGTTGAGTCCATGCCCAAATTTTCGATTGTCGTTCCCCTGCACAATGAGCAGGAAAATGTCACTGACCTCTATGACCGTCTGAAGGCGGTGATGGAAATCCACGGCGAAAGTTTCGAGATCGTGCTGGTGGACGATGGTTCCCGCGATCGTACTTTTGCGTTGCTGCGCGAAATCGCCGCGGTTGATAGCCGGGTGACCGTGGTGAAGTTGCGCCGAAACTTTGGGCAGACCTCGGCGCTGGCCGCCGGCTTCGATCATGCCCGCGGAGAGTACATTATCGCCATGGATGGCGACCTGCAACACGACCCCGCCGACATCCCGATTTTTCTGGAGAAAATTGCTGAGGGTTACGACATTGTCAGCGGCTGGCGAAAGCAAAGAATCGACAATTTCTGGCTGCGCCGAATTCCTTCGCTTTGCGCCAACTGGTTGATGGCTAAGCTCAGTGGCGTGGATATCCACGATTTCGGCACGACTTTCAAGGCTTATCGCCGCGAAATTCTGGAGCAGGTCCCGCTTTACGGTGAATTGCACCGGTTCATTCCCGCGCTCGCATCCTGGTACGGGGCATCGATCTGCGAAGTGCCGATCCGCAACATAAACCGTGAGCGCGGCGCTTCGCACTACGGCATTTCCCGAACCTTCCGCGTATTTTTTGATCTGATTACGATTCGCTTCCTGCTGCGCTACCTCTCTCGCCCACTACACTTCTTCGGTACAGTAGGGATGTTGAGCATCCTGAGCGGTACGGGTGTTGCCGGTTGGCTGCTCACTGAAAAATTCTTAAACCATAAGAGTGTCATGGCGCAACATGGCCCTCTCATGATCTTTGGAGCGGTGTTACTACTGGCGGGCTTCAATATGTTGGCTATCGGCCTATTGGGCGAAATGCAGGTGCGCCACTACTACGCTCCTACTCATCGCGCCCCCTATTCCGTCGATCGGGTGCTACGCGCGCAGAGCAGCGAAGAGCATACCATTTCCGAATAGTTTACAAAACCTTCTGAAATCGCCCGGCTAACTCATTCTTGGCGATGACGTTCTAAGTTCTCGTTCGCCCGAAAAAAGCCCATGAATCGAGACAGAGCCCTCTTAGCCGTTGTCATGTGCTGTTTGTTTTCGCCATCCTTCACGTTTGGCGCCGCCGTCAAGTCCCAATCCCCAACCGGCTTGGTAGATGATGCGATCCGTCAGATGGGTGGCGAACAGCAATTAAGGGCGTTGCATGCCGTTCACTTTGAGGCTGTGAGCTACCGCAATGCGCTGGAGCAGTCGGAGCGGCCAGAGGGGCCATACATTGTCGAGTATGACCGAATTTCGGAGTCTCGCGATTTCGAACACGGAAGTTGGAAGCAGCAGCAGGAGATGAATTGGGTGATTCAAGCACCAGTCAAGTCCACTGTGATCGTCGCCAATGGGGCTGCCGCCCAGGTCTTCGGCAGTCAGGTGGGTCCTGGCGGGGGTCAACAGCTCCAAGACGCCGAGGAAGCCCTTGATCTCGGCCCAGAGCGAATTTTACTGATCGCGTCTGCCGCGCCCGATCTGCGCACTGAGCCAGAGACTGTTGTGCAAGCGGTCGCACATCATGTCGTTGCCTTTACCTGGAAAGGTTTAACCGTCCGCATTTTTCTGAACACCGACACGGCTCTGCCCACCGCCGTCGAGTGGAAACGCGCCTATCCTTACAATATGTACTGGAGCCCGTGGGGCGATGTGACGACTCGCGTCTATTATTCCTTCTGGTGGCTTCTTCCCGGAGGCATTCACTATCCGCGCCAGTGGGACACGTTCCGCAATGGCCTGCCTGATCGAGAGGTGACGATCTCTGAAATTACGTTGAACCCTACATTTCCGGCTGACGAGTTTGCGATTCCCCAGGATGTACGCTCCAAGTATCTGGCGAATCCGGGACGTACCGTCGAGGACCATTCTGTCGGATTGCCCGATCAACCAGTTCTCGAGATCGTCAAAGATGTTGTCCACATTCCCGGTGCCTGGAATGTCACGCTGGTTCGGCAAAGTAACGGCATCATCGTAATCGAGGCGCCAATCTCGTCCGGATATTCGGCCAAAGTCATCGCCGAAGTGGAACGTCGCTGGCCCGGCGTCCGCATTAAGGGGGTGATTTCCACTTCAGACGCGTGGCCCCACATCGGAGGCGTGCGCGAATATGTGGCGCGCGGCATCCCGGTGTACGCACTGGACGTAAATCTTCCCATCCTACAACGACTGATCGATTCGCCCCGAACATTTTTTCCCGACCAACTGGCGCGGACAAACAGAAAGCCCATCTTTCACATCGTGACCGGCAAAATGGTCATTGGCGACGGGTCCAACCGCCTGGAAATTTACCCACTACGCGGAGAGACCTCCGAGCGGCAAATGATGGTCTACTTGCCTGGACAGAAACTTCTGTACGGAAGCGATGCTTTCCAGAAGGATGAAACCGGAGCCTATTTTTATCCACAAACCGTCTGGGAGGTGAAACATGCCGTGGAACGCGAAAACCTGCAAGTCCGAACATTCTTTATGATGCACATGGGCCCGACGGATTGGGGCGACCTGGATAAAACTGGGGTCCAGGTCGAGCATCCCACGGCCGTAGTCCAGTAGCGAGCGTTCCACCGCCGGCAGGCTGCAATCCCTGCATCGTTTTGCCAAGCTAGTTGGCGAAGGCCTCTTTGTTCACCACATAAGGCATCTTGGTCAGGTCCCCACCGTAGTTCGCTTCGAGCACGTCGATCAATCCTTGTACGGTACGTCCAGCCATTCCCAGATTCGGATCGGTCGATAGTCGAGTGATGCGCGCCGCGCTGGCAAAATGCGGATACAGTCGGCATCGATCTTCGATCACGGGATCGCGCAAAGGAGAGTCGGGTGGGAGCGGCTCTTTTTCATAGACGTTGAGGGCCGCTCCAGCGATCCAGTTTTCACGCAACGCTTTTGCCAGTGCCGCCTCATCCACGACTGGGCCCCGCGATGTGTTGACCAGAAACGCCGAGGGTTTCATCATGCGCAAAGTTCGTTCGTTGAACAGATGATAGGTCGATGTGCTGCTTTCCCCTTCGCGCAGCAACGGAACATGTATGGTCACAAAGTCAGATTCAACCAGCGCTTCCTCAAACTCTGCATACCGAATCCATGCCTTTTGCGGGGAGATCCCGCGTGCAAAACCCAGGTCCTGTACCTCCTGCGTGGCCTTTACGTACTCGTGATTCTGGTACGCCGGGTCGTAACAGAGAATATTCATGTCGAAGCCGACACATTTCTTAATCATGGCCAGACCAATTCGACCGGTGCCAACCACCGCGATCGTTTTTCCGGTCACCTCGTCGCCCAGGAAGGGGAGATAGGGATGCCAGTATCCCCATTTGTTCTCCCGGGTAAGGTGCTCCGCCGTCCACAACCGGCGGGCCAATGCTCCCATCATGAAGAAGGCAAACTCAGCGGTCGCTTCCGTCAGCACATCGGCGGTGTGGGTGAAAGGAATTTTGTAGCGGTTTGCGTCGGCGCGGTTGATGTTGTCGAATCCCACTGCAATCTGCGCAACTACTTTCAGATGTCCCTTGCCCGCCTCGAACACTTCGGCGTCAATGGAATCGCGCAGTGTAGTGATCAGACCATCGATTCCAGATTTCACCTTTTCGAGAATCAAACCCTTCGGCGGAGCTTCCGGCTTGGGATAGACTTCCACTTCGTATCCTCGCCGCCGAAGCAGTTCGATCGATTCCCCAATATCACAGGTGGCAAAGACGCGGAATTTAGCAGTCATTGTTTCCTTGAATGGAAGTGTTAGAAGCCGGCCACAGCTAATCAACGGGAAATCATAGCATTGTGTGGAGAGCAAGCGAGATGCACGATTCGCAGACCGAGGCGGAACCAGGCCAGTTTCAACGTCTTATTTCGGATCGTCTTACTTCGGATCAGTGCGGTACTGCCACGTGGATTCGCTGTCAGTTTGAAGCTGCGCCGACTGCACCGCGTCTTCGACGATGTAGTGCAACGGCGCCAGAGAACACGCGGGATCCGTGGCTGTCGTGTCCCCGGTCAAAAGGAAGGCCTGGCAGCGGCATCCGCCAAAATCCTCGCTACGCCGGTCGCAGCCGCGGCAGGGTTCGGGCATCCACGACTCTCCACGAAATTTCTGGAAGGCGGAAGATTCGCGCCATATCCACTCCAAAGAATGTTCGCGGACATTGTCAAATACGAGCCCGGGAATCACGCCGGCAGCATGGCAGGGAAGCGCCTGGCCTTTCGGATCGATCAGCAGCAGTTTCCGGCCCCATCCACCCATGCAGGCTTTCGGATACCGCGCATAATAGTCGGGAACCACAAAGTCGACGCGAATTTCTCCCTTCATCGCGTTTTCAAAATCAGCGACGATTTCCACCGCCCGCTCAACCTGCGCCCACGTGGGCATCAGCGCCGAACGGTTTTTGAGCGCCCAGCCGTAGTATTGAGTATTGGCGATTTCAATCCGGTAGGGCTTCAATCCCCGCAAGAAGGCGAGCATTTCCGCGAGGTGATCGAGATTCTGGCGATGAACCACCAAGTTCGCAGTGAAGGCGATACGCTGTTCTCGAATCCAGCTCGCGAGTTCGATCTTCAGAGCGTGCGCTTTAGTGCCCGCGATCCAGTTGGCCCGATCTTCGGAGGAATCCTGAAAACTGAGTTGGATATGATCCAGGCCGCTCTCGACCAGATTCTTCAGGCGGGCCTGCGAAAGCCCCACACCAGACGTGATCAGATTGGTATATAGCCCCGCGTGATGTGCTCCTGAGGTCAATTGAGCCAGATCGGGCCGCGCCAGCGGCTCTCCGCCGGTTAAATGCAGGTGTAATACGCCTAGAAGGGCTGCCTCGCCAAAAACCCGCAGCCAGTCGTCGGTTGATAGTTCAGACTTCGCCGCCGCCATTTCCAGCGGATTCGAGCAGTACACGCAATGCAAAGGGCAGCGATGCGTGATCTCAGCGATCAGGGCGAGAGGATTAGGTAGCACCGCGGTTCGCCCTCCTTAGTAGTCGATGATTCTAGTAGTCAATGATTCGCTTTTCGCGCAACTGCTCCAGAAAGTGCGCAGCCTCGTCTCGTATGCGCGTCCCGTCCACTTGCCAAAATTCCTGGCGGAGTTGCGTTACCAACTCGGCGAAGGTCCGATTCCCGTCGCAGAGTTCCACAATCTTCCGGCCCGTGCCCTGCAAACGTACCGCCCCCTCGGGAAACAAAACCATACGGTCTTCCTCAGTCCCTCCCCATCGGCAGCCGACTGCGAGTTTCGGCACGTTGGCATCGTCAGGGCCGGGCATGTCTACGCCTCCATCCTAAACGCGCCCGGCGGAGGCCATCCCGGCTGTACATAAGCAAAGTACAAAGCGTCTAACTGTGCCCACAAAATATCGCACTTATCGCGCAGCGCCTGGATTACTTTTTCCTGTTCCTTACGTGTTTCCGCATGATCGAAGACATATTGAGTCGCGAACGCAGCATCCTCCGGCGCCTGATGCAGCCGGGCTTCGAAATAATCCAGCCCACCGGCGATCCAAGGATAGTGCTCGCGCAACTTGTCCATGCGCAGCGAGATCAGGTCCCGCGAAAACAATTCGGTAAGAGACGATGCCACTGCTTCCAGCAATGGACGTGTCCGCACCAGGTTGAGGTATTCATTCACCGCAAATCGCGTTGCGGGCAGGACTTCTTCCCCGCTAGCTACCCGTTTCGCGTCCAGCCCCGCAGCCTCCGCCAATTTCAACCATTTCTGGATGCCGCCAGCGCTGCCGTCTCCGTCGTGATCGACAATTCTTTTGCGCCATGCTCTGCGAAATCCAGGGTCCTCGCTGCGCGACAAAATAATCGCGTCTTTGATAGGGATCATGCTTTGGTAGTAGTAGCGGTTCAGCGCCCAAGCCTGCAACTGGCCCCGATTGAGCTTACCCTCATGCATCAGCAGGTGAAATGGATGTCGATGGTGATAACGTTCTTCCCCCACGCGGCGCAAGGCCGCGCGCAGCTGCTCCAACGAAAGCAGGGAAGCGTCTAGAGCGTAGTCTGCCATCCATCCTCCGCCAGTTCCCACCCTGCTTCACGCACCTCTCGAAATTCCGGCCCAGCCTCGTTCAACATAGGATTCGTGTTGTTGATATGAATATAAAGCTTGCGCGGTTTTTTCAAAGTCGCCAATTGATGCAGACTTCCGTCTTTGCCGCCGACTGCCATGTGCCCCATCTCGTGAGCCTGCTGCCCCGATCCTTGCAGACGCACCAACTCATCGTCGCTATAAAAAGTCCCGTCGAACAACAATAAGTCTACGTGGTTCAGTTGATCTCGAAGCTCGTGCGAAACGCTGGCGACACTGGGAAGATAAGCCAGCTTCCTTCCAGAAGCCGATGTCAGAATCAATCCCAATACTGCGTCTTTTGGCTCGAGCCCTGAGCTATCCACGTATGCCGGATATCGACTTGATAGCGCCAACGGCATACAGGTAATTCCAGTCGGTTTATCGCCGACCGTGCAAAGAGGAAAGCTCTTACTAGCGCGGATTGTCTTCCATCGCACTTGGTCACCCGTCCGATTTAGCATACGGAACATGCTGTTCTGTTCGCGCAGTATTCGGATGACGGAGCTCGTCGCATAGACGTAGAAAGGCTGCAACTCGCGCAGCAGCAGAAGTCCCAGGGTTTGGTCAACGTCCGCTCCCGGCAGAACGACGCCGCTCAGCGGCGAATCGCGCACTCCATCGGTCGGATGTAATTCGGGGGAATTCTCAATTTGCATGCGCAAGTCGGGCGATGCTCCGAGCAGGAACCAAGAATGGCCGTCTTCGCTGAGAGAGACTTGCGTCTGCGAGCGGGCCTTTCCCGCGAACTGACCTTGGCGTACGAACCGGCAGTTCTGGCAGGCGCAGTTCCACTGCGGAAATCCTCCTCCGGCAGCGGAGCCGAGGATTTTTACATGCATCCGGGGATTACTTCAGCTGTGCACTCGCGTAGGAGTTGATTTCGCAGCAAAGTGAGATCTCTTCAAATGTCGGCGTTGTCCAAGTCATAACGATCAATTCTCCCAGAATTCTTCCTGCTAGGGCTGCAGGTGCTGAACAGGATAACATTTCAGCCCCCTGTCCTGCTACAAGGATTCTAGGCGGCTTGGATGCCGAATCTTGCGAGTAAGGATACGCTGTTAAATGCCTTATTTCATATGCAGTTAAGACTGTAGTCCGACTTCGACGGGAACCCTACAGGTTCTTCTTCGTCCAAGCGTCGATCCGCTCCAGCGCCTTGTTCAGGTTCTCCAGCGAATTGGCCACGCTGAAGCGCAGATAACCTTCGCCGTAGGCGCCGAACGCAGTTCCCGAGAGGCCAGCAATTCCAGCGTCGTCCAGCAACGCATCGGCCAGCTTCTTCGACTTCCATCCCGTGCCCGTGATATTCGGGAAGACGTAAAACGCACCTTTGGGCAGGCGGCAAGAGAAGCCCTTTATCTTGTTCAGCCCGGCCACAAAAACGTCGCGCCGCCGCTTGAACTCATCGCGCATGTGGTCTACCGAACTCTGATCGCCGCGAAGCGCCTCGACCCCGGCGATCTGCGTAAAGCTCGCCGTGCAGGAGTTCGAATTCGTCATCAGCCGCGTAATCTGCGCCGCCAAGTCGGGCCGCATGACCCCGTAGCCCATGCGCCAGCCAGTCATCGCGTAAGTCTTCGAGAAGCCGTCCAGCAGGAGGGTGCGTTCCTTGAATCCCGGCACCGACATGATCGAGTAATGTGAGCCTTCAAACAGCAGTCGACTGTAGATTTCGTCCGAAAGAACCATAATGTTGCGATCACCGATGGCCTCGGCCACCTTGTTGACATCCTGTTTAGTCATAATTCCGCCGGTCGGGTTCTGCGGAGAATTCAGAATGATCAGGCGCGTGCGGTCGGTAATCAGCGAGGCCAGTTCGTTCACATCCAGTCCGAAATCGCGCGACTCGTGCAACTGGACCGGCACCGCCTTCGCGCCCACGTATTGAATCATCGATTCATAAATAGGGAAGCCGGGATTGGGGTAAATGACCTCATCGCCGACATCAGCTAAGGTGAGTAAGGTAAAGAAAATAATAGGCTTGCCGCCTGGCACAACCACCACTTCGTCGCTCGAGACGGGCACGCCGCGAGATTTACTGACATCTTCCGCAATGGCTTGCCGCAATTCCGGCAATCCGGCCGACGGCCCGTAGTGCGTCCAGCCTTTATGCAAGGCGTCGACCGCCGCTTGAACAATATTCTTAGGCGTATCGAAATCGGGCTCGCCGATTTCCAGATGGACGATGTCCTTACCTTGCCGCTCCAACGCGCGCGCTTTGTTCAGGACTTCAAAGGCGGTTTCAGTGCCGAGGCGCGACATGCGCTGGGCCAAGTGAAGCTCAAAATGCGTCGTGGGGTCGGTAGAGGCCAGGGTCGTCATAGATTTATCTCCGATGGAAAGCGGTCGTGCAACAAAACAGTAAAGTATAACGCGAAATAGCGCACTACAGAGTGATTTCAAGGGCGTGTCTGCCGACATGGCCTGCGGGCTTTATAGCGGATCGATCCGATGATGTTCTGGCAGCGGAGCAAAATCCGCCTCCGGCGGGAAAGATGGATCCACAGCGTGCCTCCTGGCCTAGCGGCACAGTGTAGTGGAAAATGACGACCGATGCCATCGCCTATTTGGCGATCGCGTTGGCGGATCCCCCGGAGTTTCCCAAGTCGCGTTGATACTTGGGCCATGGGCACTTCATGAGTCCGTGGCTGGCCGTTTGCACGGCATAAATAACTCCGTCGCTGGTGGCGACGTAGAGCGTTCCGTCGGGCGCCAAGGTCGGGGACACTACGGAATCCTCCCTCAGGGCCAGTTCCCACATTTTGTTCCCCGTGGAAGTCAATGCCACCAGCTTTCGAGCTGCAAAAACGTAGATCGTTCCATCCATGCCGAGTAAGGGCGACGGTTGAACGTTGTCCCTGACGGGGTCACCCACCGGAACGCTCCAACGCAATGCGCCATCCGGCGAAAATGCATAGACGGTGGCTTCGTTCGAAACCGCAATCACCGTGCCATCCGCCGCAATCACAGGAGATGCGACGAAGTTGATCCCTCGCAGCGTCCCAGCGTCATAGGTCCACTTGCGCGTACCCGCCGCGCTGAAGGCCGAAAACTCGCCAATGCCCGAACCCGCATACAGGCTCTCGTCTGCGCCGATTGCGATCGGAGAAGAAAAAAAAGGTTGATCGACCACCAAGCCGGGACGTTTGGGCTGGGGCTCATAGTTGGAAGGCGGGAAGTTCCACAACGGATTGCCGTTCGCGTCGACCGCTTCGAGTCGCCATTGGCGAGAAGAGACGACCGCTCCATTCCTCAGAACCACGGGCTTCGGCTCATCTTCGAATAGAGGCAGTCGCCACAGGTCCCGACCGTCGGCGGTATTCAGTGCGACAAAGTTTTCCCCGCAGGTCGCGTACACCACGCCCTCGCCGAGCGCTGCCGCTTGGACTGGCCGGAATGTCTTTTCTGGCGAGCATGCCGTCTCCCACCGCTTTGTTCCAGTCGACGACAAAGAAACGGCTTTTTTTAGAGTGAAGAAATAAAGATTCTCATCTCTGTCCAACAACAGCCCGCTTGGGATTTCATACAAGTCCGCCCGGTATGCCCATCGCACTGCGCCCGAAGGAGCCAGGGCATATACCACGCCACCCCGAGTCGCCACGTAGAGAGTTCCATCCCTTCCCAACGCAAGGGCACTGCTAGGTGCATCGGGCAATGTCTGCTTCCACTTGATCCGGGAGTCACGCGTTTTCCACTTGGGCATGTTCGTCCAATAGAAAACGCGCGCGCCTGCAACCAAAATCACGAGGCACAGCAAACACAGAATGGCGGTTCTTGCCTTCAAGCGACTCCTTCGGGTTCGTGGCAGCGTATTTCGCCTACTTTAGACCTTGGCCGGCTGCCTCAAATAGTTACTTTGGATAGGTGTTGGGTCGAGTATGACGGCCGGCCACACAATGCCGTCGCTATAGTGATTGTTATCGGATCGAGCCAGAAGTTCCTGAGGTACATTTATGCCCGTTTCGAAAGGCGTACGCTGGTTTGCACAAGGATCTCTGATGGCACTGGCTGTCTATCTGGGATCCACGTATCTCATCGAACACGCGACTTCGGCGCCTACCATTCTTCCGACCGATGCGAAGAGTGAAGCAGCGCACCCTGCCGCCAACGAAGCCAGATTTAGATCTCTTTACGACGCAGGAAACCAAGCTCTACGAGACGGTCTAAACAGCACCGCGCTCGACAAACTCCTGGAGGCGGAGCGGTCCGCCGACCAATTGACCGATGATCAGTACGAATCATTGAAAAAATCTCGACTGCAAATTGCGCAACTCTATGAAACCTCAGGGGACACTTCGGCGGTCCAGAGCGTTTACCGCAGTTTAGTCAGTTGTGCAATGCGTGAAGGGCAGGCTCGCTACGACGCCAAGCGCTACGACGACACCCTCGCGTTTGCGCAAGACGCCGTGCAGTTCTCCGATCATCTTACCGACGGTAAGCGCGATTCCGTCCAGGCGTCCTACTATCTATTGGTAGTCTCTCTCAACATGCTGCACCGCCCTGCTGAGGTGGCGCAAGCGCAGTTACGGCTGATTGACTATCTAAAATCCGTGGCCGACGATTCTGACCCGGCACTTGCGCAGGCTTATTTGGGACTCTCCAGCTCTTACGCGGACGAAAAGGATTGGCATGGAGTCGAACAGGCTCTGCTCCATGCTATTGAGGTGTGCGATAGGGCGAACACTCAGCAACAGTCAAGCAACCTCTCGGTGGCGAAGAATTGGGCCCAATATAACCTGGTGATTGCGTACTACCAGCAAGGCGAAACCGACACCGCTCTGTCGAAAGCCGGGGAATTCTTTACTGCGTACCCGTTAAGACCGCAAGATCCACTGCACCCCGTCAACGTCGCCTATCACGCTGATGAATTTGCCGCCTTGGCCCTTCAGATCGCAAAAGAAACCAACCGGCAGGATGACATTGATTTTTGGCAAAAGAGAGCGCCCGGCGGCATCAAAATAATTGCTCTTCATCCCATGAGCCATTGAGCGAACAAGGCAGGCAGCCGGACCTTGCGCTTGTTGTAGCTAGAACGGTATGTCTTCGTCGCTGATCGGGGACGATGCTGAAGCGTGCTGCGGCTCATCCTCGGTAGAGCGCTGATCAAATCCATTCCCCGCGCCACTTGAGCGTCCGCCGGACGATTCACCGGCGCCGACTCCCTCGCCACGGCCGCTCAGCAGCACCAGGTCATTGACCACAACTTCGGTCATATATTTTTTTTGCCCACTTTGTTTGTCGTCCCAGGAATGTGTTCTCAGGCTGCCTTCGATGTATACCTTGCTGCCCTTCTTTAAATACTCTCCGGCAATCTCCGCGGTGCGCGCCCAGGCCGTAATGTTGTGCCACTCGGTGCGGTCCTGCCAGTTGCCTTCTTTATCTTTGTAGCGGTCATTAGTGGCCAGCGAGAACTTTGCCACCGCCGTTCCCTGCGGAGTGTGTTTTACCTCAGGATCTTTTCCTAAGTTACCGAGCAGAATAACTTTATTGACGCTCTTTCCTGCCATGATTGCCGCTCCTTCCGCCCCGTTCTTCAAACTGAGTTAAATTCGGCGTGGGATGCGCTAAGGCCTCGCGCCGGGAGAAAAATTCTGGGGGCTGACCGCTCAATATAACAGAAAGCGACATGGGAAAAGCCTGCACTGCGCGACTTATTACCGGTCCAATGACCAATCTAGGAATTTTCGAAGGGTCACGCCGCCGGCTTGGTGCTGCGCCGGTTCACCATTACAAAAGCCACGCCGAACATGACGAGCGTAAAGCCCCCCAACGCTCCCATGGAGGTCGATAACGGCCACGCCGCCGGTCCCTCCGGATAGAGCAAACTCCGCAAAGCCTCCACCCCATAGGTCAGCGGATTGATGCGCATGAGCAGTCGCAGCCATCCCGATGCGCCGGATAGTGGGAACAGAGATCCCGAAAGCAGCCACAACGGAATCAGGAAAAGATTGATGATCGCGTGGAAGGCTTGGCTCGAATCCATCGGCCAGGCAATCGCAAAGCCCAGGGCCGTCAGAGCGAAAGAAACCAGAAACACGACAACCACTACCAGCAGAAACGACTCCACCGTCATGTGGACGCCGACAAAAGGCGCGAACGCCAGAAATATCAATCCCTGGATCGTCGCCAGCGTCGTTCCGCCCAAGACCTTACCAAGCACAATCGCCGAACGCGGAACCGGCGCAACCATCACCGACAACAGGAATCCTTCTTTGCGATCTTCGATTACCGACATCATGGTGAAAATCGAAGTAAACAGCACGATCATGATCAGCGCGCCGGGATAAAAATAGTCCAGATAATGCTGCTGGCCCGCAGCATTGCCCGAGCGAAACGAAGTCCCAAAGCCCGACCCGATCACCAGCCAAAACAGCAGCGGAGAAGCGATCACTCCAACTACCCGGGACCGCTGGCGGTAAAACCGAACAACTTCGCGCCACCACAGGGTAAACGCCGGCAGCATGAGGCCCGCGGAAATTGGAGCCATCGGAACCGGTAATGTCGCAGCTCGTGTAGCCAAGTCAACTCACTTTCGCGCCAATTGCGCTACTTCCTTTAATGGCCGCCTTTGTTTTTTTTAACAGCATCGGCCTCCGGACTAGCTTCCGTCCAAAACCTGTGCCCGGTGCGATGGATGAACACATCCTCCAGCGTCGGCTTGCTCACCGAAATCGCCTCAATCTCGCCGGGGAAGGCTTCCACCACATCGGTGATGAAACGGTGTCCACTCTCTCGCTCCAGTCGGATCTGACCATGCAAAACCTGGGCGTCAACATTAAACCGGCTGCGCATTCGTTCCGCCAGCGACTCCGGATTTTTTGTGTCCAGCAGGATCACATCTCCGCCGATCTCATGCTTCAGCTCGTCCGGTGTGCCGAGAGCGACCACTTTGCCCTCATTCAGAATGGCCAAGCGGTCGCAACGCTCGGCTTCCTCCATCAGGTGCGTGGTCACGATGACCGTCACGTGTTCTTCATCCCGAAGATTCGCCAGATACTGCCAAAGATCGCGCCGCGCGCCCGGATCCAGCCCAGTCGTCGGCTCATCGAGTAGAAGCACCGCCGGATGATGCAGGAGTCCCTTGGCCAACTCCAGACGCCTCTGCATTCCGCCCGAGAATGTTTCCGCCTTGTCATTCGCCCGGTCCGCCAGCTTGACCCGCTCCAGCATTTCTCGAATGCGCGAAGTCAAAGCTGCGCCGCGTAGACCGTAAAGGTGTCCTTGATGCCAAAGATTCTCCCGCGCAGTAAGTTTCACATCGATGCTCTGCGCCTGAAACACCACGCCGATCTGCCGGCGTAATCCGTTCGGATCGCGGGCTACATCGAACCCCATGATGGTCGCGCGACCGCCGCTAGGAATCATCAGCGTCGAGAGAATCCTGAATAACGTTGTCTTGCCACTGCCGTTTGGCCCCAGAAGCCCAAACAACTCCGCCGGACGCACCTCGAAAGTCACGCCATTCAGAGCGGTCCGCTCGCCATATTGATGGACCACATTCTCTACGGAAATGACAGGAGGGCCGGCGGAAAGGTCATGATCGGCGCGAACTGCAGGATATGAAGGAGTCGTGGAGGCCACACATCATTCTACGACGAGACGGCGAGAGTCGGTGTTTACTCAGAAAGAATTGCTCTACTTCTACGCGGTCACTGGCCGCCGCTCCCGGCTCGGCAACCGCTCTTCTGCTACAACCGGAACGTGCCTCCAGACCTGGATCGCCAGCACCACCGCCGTTGCCAGCAGTAATGCGCCCACGGCCACATGCGCTACGGTTGAGACCACCATCGGCAACTCCGGTTGCACTGCGTCTCTGCCCCAGGCCACGCGGGTCAGAAACGCTGTAAAGCCCAGGCAGAGCTGTGTGATGAGAAGGCCCAACATTAGGATCGCCGGTTTTCGCACGGCTTCAATCTTAGAAAACTGGGAAAGCGCCCGGACGGCAGTCCAAGTCAGCACAAACGCCACCAGGGCCGCGTGCACTACGTGCGGCCACCAGCTCATTCCATGATGCCGAAACATTGCTCCTAGAATGAGCTGGACATAGAGCACAAAAATCGAGAGCAGAGTCAGCGTAATCAAGCTCGGTCGGCGCACATCGAAATCCACCTTCGGTACTTCTTCTACCCATTTCTTCCCGGTAAACACGGCGACCGCAACCGTAAGGCAGAAGAAAGTCTGTGCAAGAGCTGCGTGCGCCGAAGAGATGGCCGGAGGAAGAAAGAACAGCACCGTCAGCCCGCCAAGAATGCCTTGCGCAATCACCGTGCCCAGCGCTCCCCAGCCCAAGTACTTCATCCAGCGGCGTCGTTCAGTGCGCCATGTCCAAATCGCCAGGATGATGGTGAGGAGCCCCGCTCCCTGTGCGATCATGCGATGCGTATGCTCAAACTTAACGCCTCCCACCAGCCGCGGAATCTTATATAACGAGCCAAATGAAGTCGGCCAATCCGGCACCGACAATCCCGCGTCGTTGCTGGTCACCAAAGCGCCCGCGATGATAAGTAAAAAAGTCCAGCAGGCCAAGACCACCGCAAAGCGGTGATAAGCGTGGTTGTAAGGCGTGGCTAAAGACTTCAGGGCGATACTCCTTGATGCGAGCGAATGATGCGAGCGAATCCTCTCGCCGGGACACTCGCGTAACGCGCTATTCTACCCAAAGCCGTGGCTGCTTGAAAGCCAGAATTCAGTCGGGTGCCTGGCCAGACCCGCACAACATGGCCGGCGAACTGTTCGCCGCTGATCACTCCCCAAAGCCGCGACGGATGTTTTCCGCCAAAAAAAAGGCATGCGAGATTGGTGTCTCGCATGCCCGTGAAGGAAACTCAAACTTACCGCCGGGGTTCTCCCGTAGTGGGATCCAGGATAAGAACGCCATCCGCTCTTCGATGATTGAAGTCGAACATCTGGTTGATGGGACTGGCAATTCCGTCAAACGATCCTTGCCCAATCCTCTGCCCTCCCAACCAGTTGTCCTCAACAAAGCGAATCACTGAGGTCTGGTCGGTGACGGTGTGGTCGACCGAGTTTTCCAGTGCGTATGGAGAGATCACCACAAACGGCTGGCGCATCCCATAGCCGCAGCGTCCCAGTGCGTGAGTATTGCCGGAATCGACCCCGGGAAGTGAATTTGCCGCATTTCCGCAAGCGTTCGGACCACTCAAAGAGTCGGCCGGACCTGTGGACTGATTCACGATCGGACCCATCTGGTGGTCATACCAACCGTCGGAATCGTCATACATAATGATGACGGCGGTCGACTTCCAGGTGTCCTGTTGTTGCAGGAAGTTGAGGGTTTCGACCAGGAAGCGCTGCTCATCAAGTGGGTCCGAATAGCCCGCGTGACCGTCTTCGTACCCCGGCGCCTTCAGAAAGTTCACAGCAGGGAAGTTCCCCGCCTTGACGGCGGCAAAAAAGTCGTCAGTGTCGTAGTTGTGGTTTGCCGGACCGGCGTTCCCGATTTCTGAAATCGACTGGGGACGCGTGTGATTCGGATTCGCCGTCGTCGCCCAGTATCCGAAGAAGGAATGGTGCGGGATGTAATCGTTTGTCGTTCCTGCCAGCCCGGTCGAGCTTCTAAGGCAGCCCGTCGTCCCGTTCTTGTTCGTTTTATTCAGATTGAAGCCACCCATGAACGATCCCCAGGTAACGTTAGCAGCGGTCAGCAGATCGCCAATGTTCTTGCTTTCCATCTGCACCTGGTTGCCGGCGGGATTCGAGCAAACATCTCCAATCGGATCGGGATCGCCAATCACAGTCAGCGAACCATTGCCGCCGGCGACCTCTTCGCCCGTTCCATTCATTGTCTGCGCGACCCCGTTCGTCTGGCCCGAGGTCAAGTTGATTACTCCTACAGTGGATGGCCCAAACGTGCTGCTGTAGGAGTTATCGTTCATGGAAAAATGCTGAGCGTAATTCCACAGCCCAGTGACCGTGTTACCGTCGAAGTATCCCATCACCGTAGTGTCGCCGCTGCCGGTGTCAAGCGGGAACAAGTCTAACAATCCAGCATCGAACGCCGACTGCTCGGCAGTATAGTCATGGTCCTGGTCGGAGGTCACCGCCTGGCTGCGGTCGAACCGGAAGGGATTGCTGGCTCCTGCTCCGTTTGTAGGATTCAGGTTTGGATTGTAATTTGCCAGTGCCGTCGATAGACCGTTTACCGTGGGCGTTCCCGGTCGAGCGTGGAATGACGGCTCGCCATGCGGATTGGTTGCCACCGGATAGGTCCCGAAATAGTGATCGAACGAAACGTTCTCCTGGAAAATCACTACCAGGTGCTGGATAGGTGTCGCGGTCTTTGCGGGTAGCGCTGCATTGGAAGCTGCAAAGGCCGGCGCAACGCTCGGTCCCAGGGCCGTGGTGAGCGCCGTGACGAAAGCGAGCACTTTCCTGGGGGTGGACGATGCTTGAAGTCTGTGGAACATCTGAGTTTTCCTCCATCCTCCAACTTGCTTGCTCGCGTTCAAAAGCCGCGTGCTCGGTCGGAGGAAATTTCAAGGTAATAGAGGTCGATGTCTAAAGTGTGACGGTTCCGTTAAAGGTATGTGAATCGCACCTTGGAAGTTAAGAGGGACCGACAGGGAACTCGAGAGCGAGTATGCAGAAAGCGCGAAAGCCGATCAAAGGTCGGGCGCACGAGCTGGCTAAAGTCAGGTACTCTCGAAGCTGACAGGTTCACGTCGTCGCGCAGCGTCAGCCGGGCCATTACGCGGGCCTTCCCGTGCGAAGGGCACCCAACCGCGTGTTACACTAACTGTTCCCTAATGGCATAACCGACAGCCTGCGGGGCTGTTTGAGACCGATGCCCGTCAGCCTACTTGGCAAGACTCGAGGAGTGTCTTTCCGCAAGTGAAAATCCTGGTCGTACACAACCGGTACCAACACTGGGGTGGTGAAGATGTGGTCTTCGACCAGGAGTGTGCC
Source organism: Terriglobales bacterium (assembly GCA_963700175.1). Lineage (GTDB taxonomy): Bacteria > Acidobacteriota > Terriglobia > Terriglobales > Acidobacteriaceae > DASVWZ01. Next base: position 181,295 of record CAVOWN010000013.1, on the reverse strand, counting down.
CTGCTGCGACAGGCCGGCCACGAAGTCGTCACTTATCTGCGCGACAACGACGACGTTGACGGGTACAAGGGCATGGAGCGGCTGGCGCTCATTCCGCGGACGATTTGGGCCCGCGACTCGCGAAGGGAATTCGCGGCGATCGTATATCGCGAGAAGCCGGACATCGTCCACGTACACAATACTTTCATTATGATTTCGCCGTCGATTTTCTCGGTCTGCGAAAAGGCGGGAATTCCGGTGGTGCAGACGCTGCACAATTATCGTCTGATGTGTCCCGCGGGCACATTTTTCCGCGGCGGGCGGGTTTGTGAGGAGTGCGCGGAAAAAAGTTTATGGTCGGGAATTCGCTACGGGTGTTATCGAGGTTCGAAGTCGGCGACTGCAGTAGTCGCGGGAATGATCGCGGTGCACCGCAGTCTCGGTACCTGGACGCAGCCACATCATTTCTATATCGCACTGACTCAGTTTTCTCGCCAGAAATTCATAGACGCGGGCTTGCCGACAGACAGGATCTTCGTGAAGCCCAATTTCGTGGATCCGGACCCAGGTTTTGAAGCAGAAAAGGATTCGTACGCCCTTTACGTTGGCCGCCTGTCTCCCGAAAAATGTGTCGGTGCGTTGCTGGAGGGATGGGAGCGCGCGAAGGCGCGTTTTCCGCTTCTGATTCTGGGGGGTGGGCCGGAGCGTGAAGCATTGGAGAAAATGGTAAGCGACCGAAAGTTGACGGGGGTCCAATTCCGAGGGCAGGTGGCGCGCGACGAAGTTATTAGTACGATCCGGCGGGCCCGTTTTCTGCTTTTTTCGAGCGAGTACTACGAGAATTTTCCCGTGACCTTGGCCGAAGCTTTCGCCTGCGGCACTCCCGTTATCTGTTCACGGATGGGAGCGATGCAGGAAATTGTATCGGATGGCCGCACCGGGCTGCATTACGCACCTGGACGGATCGAGGACCTCGCCGAGAAGATGGACTGGGCCTGGGCGCACCCGGAGCGCATGAATGAAATGGGAATGGAGTCGCGCCGTGAATACGAAACGAAATATACGGCTGCGACAAACTACAAACTGCTGATGGATATTTATGCCCAAGCAATGGGTCGCGATGAACCTTCCGGTACCTAAGGAATTGCTCGTAGGAGGATTTGCTTGCCCCCTGTCAGACGCAAGTTGAGCCTGTGGGTTTTCTTGAGTTGCGGTCTCATCGGTCTATCGATGTGGCTCGTATTTTCATCCTCTGCCGCATCGCCGCCTTTAAGTGGCCCCATTCCTGCCAGCTTTTTTGGATTGCAGATGCATAAACCTATTGCACAAGGCCAGCAACCCTGGCCTGCCATCCCATTCGGTGCGGTTCGGCTCTGGGACAGCGGCGTTTCCTGGTCAGAGGTCAACACCGCGAAAGGGGTCTACGACTGGGAATTATTGGACAAATGGCTGGCCAAGTATCATGAGCACCGCATCGACGATATTCTTTATACATTTGGACGCGTTCCACAATGGGCAACCTCAAAACCCAACGATGCCGATTGTGCGTTCAACGGAAAAGGACAATGCGATCCACCGAGCGATCTGAAGCCGGATGGCTCCGGATCGGATCAATCCTGGAAAGATTTCGTAAGCGCCATCGTCACCCACAACAAAAACAGCGTGGATGCACATATCCGTTATTGGGAAATATGGAATGAACCGCACACCCCCAATCAATGGAAGGGCACCAATGCCCAACTGATACGAATGGCCGAGGATGCTCGCCGGATTATTCTGGGCGTCGATCCTAACGCGATCATTGTCAGTCCAAGTTCGGACATGAAGACTCCTAAACAACAGGATTGGATGGCTCAGTATTTGCACGATGGCGGCGGGGAAACGGCCGACGTAATTGCATTTCATGGATACATACACACGGGAAGAGAGCATGAATATCCCGTGGCAGCGGACATTATTCCCGCTACAGACGCCTTGCGTCAGATGATGCAGGGCCGGGAGTTGAGCTCCAAGCCAGTCTTTGATACGGAGGCGAGTTGGGGACGAGCCAGCACCATGGGTTTCGAAGCCGATGAGGACTTTGAGGCCGGTTTTTTGGCGCAGTTTTATATTCTGCACCGGTCTGCCGGTATCGAGCGCTTCTACTGGTACGCATGGAACAACCAGGAATTCGGCACGTTGTGGAGTCCCGATCCCGCGGATCCAGCTAAGCCTGGGTCGGAGCACAAAGCAGCTGTAGCTTACGAGCAGATCTATGATTGGATGGTGGGCGCCCGAATGCAGCCTCGATGCACGTCAACTTCTGGCGGCGTCTGGACTTGCGGCTTAAAAAGGGAAGGCGGATACGAGGGATTGCTGGTTTGGAGCACGGCCGGAGACCAGACCTACACTCCCGATGGGGTTTATAAGAAGGTCCGCGATTTGAGCGGGGATACGGGTGCCATGAGCGGGCAAAAAGTTAGCATCAGTTTCAAGCCGATCTTGCTTCAGAACCAATAAGACATAACTTGGTGGGGATTTTGCTAGCAGAACTTTGCCTGGTTACCCCGGTGGCATTGCAATGTCAAGGGAAGTCGAGTGGTCAACATCCCGCAAAGGGTTGTTCATCGATGAGGCCCTGAGATCAGCGATAATTGGTATGCGATGTGGGCGTGATTGCTTAAACCAACGGGCCACTGGGCTGCATCTCTAGTGCAAAATGTCAACCAAAATATGCGCGGAATTTGGAGGTCTTTTACCCGCTTTCGGGCCTCAGAAACTATCCCAAGTCGGGCGTTAGAGCCTTTAGTCTCTAGAATTTGAGCAGTACAGGCACTTTCGCACTACAAGGCCCTTTGACTCTTGAACAAGCTAACGTCTCTGTGTATTCTGAACAGAAGTAGTGGCGGACGAAGCCCTCTCGCTCTAGTGCAATAACTTTCCTCCCCTTCGAGAGTGTAAGACAAGTTCGGCGATAGCTCTTCCTCCTGTGGTCCGAGGTGGCTCAGGTTGGAAGCACCGGGTGTGACCCTGAGGGACAATTGACTCCTCCGGTGGTGGAAAAGGGGATCAGGAGTCGCTCAATGTGACTCAGAGGGCGGAGCTACAAGCGCAGCTATCCGGGGTCGCGCTGCATTAAGGTCCTCGCGATGAGGCCGGGCGCAACAAATTCACAGAATCAGGTCAGTATGATGCGGACTGGGAGAGTACTAATGGGCAAAATTTTGATTGTTGTTGCGATCGTCTCGTTGACTGCCGGATTGGCGATTGGCCAAGACAAAGCAGCGTCTCCGGCTCCGGTGAGCGCGTCGACCACCGCGCCAGCTTCGAACCAACAAGAACCGTGGTTTTCGCAGCGCCATCCCCGCTACGAGGTTAAACCTTCGGATGTTTTCAACGTCAGCTTTGAATATACCCCCGAGTTTAATCAAACGGTGACGGTCCAGCCCGACGGCTATGTGACCATGCGGAGCGTTGGCGACGTTGAGGTTGTTGGCAAGACTGTCGAACAGGTGACCGAAGCCATTCGAGCCAGCTACGAGAAACTCTTGAATCACCCACAAATCTCGGTTGTGCTAAAAGACTTTCAAAAACCGTACTTTGTCGCGGACGGTCAAGTTGGGCACCCGGGCAAGTTTGAATTGCGTGACGATACAACGGTATCGCAGGCCATTGCCATGGCTGGCGGCTTCTTACCCAGCGCCAAACATTCGCAGGTCGTGCTTTACCGACGCGTTTCCGATAAATGGATGCAGGGCACTCTGATTGACGTCAAGAAGATGGAGAAGAGCCACGACTTGAGTGAAGATGCTCACTTGCAACCGGGGGACATGGTGTTCGTTCCCAAGAACGGTATTTCCAAGGCGATGCCCTTCTTACCCATTCCGTCGGCGAACGTCAGCATGATCCCGCTTGCCCGGCCGTAGCGCGAGACGAATTCCAAGGAGATAGCAGATGGAAGGACAGGAAATAGTTCTTCAAAACCCCAACAAGATTGTGACCTTCACGGTGCGTGACTTCGCCGCGATGGCGTTCCGGCGCAGCCGGACATTGATGTTTTGTTTCTTTGGCATTCTTCTGGGTTCGTTGCTGGCCGGCGTACTCTGGCCGACGTACCGGGCGGAAACCGAAATCCTGGTCCGCCGTCAGCGCGTGGATCCCGTGGTCACATCGCAGCCAACCAACCCTATGGTGGTGAGCAGTGAGGTGAGCGAAGAGGAACTCAACTCCGAAGTGGAACTCATCACCAACGAGGATGTACTGCGCAAAGTGGTGCAACAGTGTGGTCTCGACAAGCCGCACGCCTCCATTTTCTCGGTCTTCTCGTCCCGCGACCCCGAAGTACGCATCGCGAAAGCGGTGAAGAATTTGCGTTCTAAGCTCGGCGTAGATTCGTTGCCGAAAACCGACGTCATTCGGATCACCTACAGCTCGCGGAACCCTGCCCAAGCCGCCCAAGTGCTGAATGCGTTGGACAGCGCTTACCTGCAAAAGCATGCTGAAGTGCAGCGCACTCCCGGTCAGTTTGATTTCTTTAATCGCCAGGTGGAAATAGCCAAGGGGGACTTGGCTACCGCGGAAGCGCGCTTAAGGGCCTTCCCCCAACAGACGGGCACCGCCAACCCAACGCTGGGGCGCGACATTACCCTGCAAAAAATCAACGACATGAACCTCAGCTTGGCGCAGACCCAGGCATCGATCGCAGAATCGAAAAAGAAAATCGATGCCATCGAGCAGTTGTCGACAACCACCGCTCCCCGGCTGACCACGCAGATGCGCCAACTGGACGACGCCCCGGTGTTGCAGCAGATGAAATCGACCCTGCTGGCGTTGCAGTTGAAGCGCAGCGACATGGCCTCGAAATATCAGGCCGACTATCCGCCTCTGCAGGAACTGAACCGCGAGATCGCCAATACCCAGGCCACCGTCGACGGAGAAAAGCCGTTGAGCGATGTGACTACCGACCAGAATCCCGCTTACGCGTGGATGAGTTCCGAGTTGGTGAAGGACAAGTCGGAACTGCGCGGTTATGAAGCCAAAGCGGCGGAGACCGAAGAACTGGTCCGGCAAACTATCGCATCGGCGCAGAAATTGGACGTTGAGGGCGTCGATCAGCAGGACTTAATTCGGACCGCGAAAGCGGCCGAGGAAAATTATCTGCTTTACCTTCGCAAACGTGAGGAAGCGCGCATTACGGATGCTCTCGATGTACAGCGCATTCTGAATGTCGCCATAGCGGAACAACCCACGGTCCCGAGTCTTCCCAGCCAGTCGCTGCTTATGTATGGGGTCGTAGGTATCTTCTTGGCCATCACCATCAGTGCGGGCGCGATGTTCACCCTGGAGTACTTAGATCCTTCCTTCCATACCCCCGAGGAAGTAGAGATATTCCTGAACCGGCCAGTGTTGGCCGCAGTGCCGGACCAGGACGGTATCAGCTATCGGTTATACGGTTTTTCAGGAAAGAAGCTGTCCTAGGGGTCTCCATGAGCAAGAATTTCGAGTTGCTGCAGCAAGTCGACAAGATGTTTGGAGTTGCGGAACCCGTCCCGGCGGCGCCTGTGGCCCCAGTGGAAGCTCCGCCAGCGTCTACTCCCGCCTTACATATAGCGGGAACGGCGCGTGACGAGATCACAAAACTGGTGCAGCGGCTTTTTCTGACGCAAGGGGGAACTGATGCGCCCCACGCCATAGTCCTGAGCTCGACCGAAGGCGGCAATGGGTCCAGTTGGCTCTGTGCTCGAATCGGTGAACTGCTGGCATCCCAAGTGAACCGGACGGTATGTCTGGTGGACTGCAATTTTCGCAATCCAAGTCTTCACAAGGAATTCGGCTTGGAGAACCAATACGGCCTTTCCGAGGCGTTGATGCAGAATTCGGGGATCCGGCAATACCTGCAACCATTGGCACGGCCTAACCTTTGGCTTATGACCAGCGGAGCGCCAACCGAGGGCGGGCTCGCATTGCTCGGATCGGACCGCATGCGGTTTCGCTTGCAGGAATTGCGCAACGAATTCGATTACGTGATCATGGATGCAGCAGCGCTGGATGCAGGAAACGACGGCATTGTTTTAGGGGGACTGGCCGATGGGACCGTCTTGGTGCTGCGGGCAAGCACGTCGCGCCGCGATTCCGCCCGCAAGGCCGTGCACGAACTGCAAGCCGCGGGTGTTGTGGTCCGCGGTGTGGTGCTGAATCGGCGGGTATTCCCGATTCCTGAAGCTATCTATAGACGGCTCTGAGCGATCATTACCGGCGCCAAGCCGCCATATTCAAACAACTACAATCATGACCCTGCACCACGGTTTTTCCAGGAACCCTCAGAATGCATAAGACTCGACGACAGATGATGACCGGCGCCATGAAGTGGTTCGACTTGGCGCTCATGACAGTTTCCTTTGGCGTTGCAGCGCTGCCAGTTCCGGCAAAAGACGGACTGGTTTCGTTTGCGCAGCTGCTCGAAATCAAGGTCAAGCTGGAGAACATCCTGGTGTTCGTCGGCCTGCTGGCGCTGTGGCACTTTCTTTTTTCGATGCTCGGCCTCTATGATTCGAAGCGATTGAGTGGCCGGAGGGCAGAAGCATGGGATGTGCTTCAAGCCACCTCTCTGGGAGCGCTCGTCCTGCTCATTTTCTCGTATCTGCTTAGTTTCCAGATGGTGACCCCGGCCTTCGTGGGGATTTTTTGGGTAGTGAGTACCGGCGTGGTTGCGACCAGCAGATTTGCAATCAGGACTTGGTTACGGCGTCTTCGCCTGCATGGGCGCGACATGCGCAATATGCTCATCGTCGGCTCCAATAAACGTGCCATTCAGTTTGCCGGAATGATCCAGTCCAAACCGGAATTGGGCTACCGCATTATCGGGTTTGCGGACGAAGACTGGACGGGAGTCGACGAACTCCAAAAGCATGGTTGGTCGCGGGTTTGCAGCCTGGAAGACGTCCATACGTTCTTGCGGCGCAGCGTGGTCGATGAAGTCGTATTGGCCGTGCCTTTACGTTCGTTTCACGATCTGGGTGCGACGATTGCCGCCATGTGCGAACAGCAAGGCATCCTTTTCCGGGTATTGTCCGATCTGTTCAATATGAAGAATGCACGACCGATGGCGGAGGAATTCGAGGGCGCCACCATCGTTACGCATGCCGCCGGAATTGTGGAAGGCTGGCCGACGATGATCAAGCGCGCGATCGACCTGACGCTATCCATGCTCCTGCTGATCGCCGTGTCTCCAGCGCTGTTGCTGACCGCCATCCTGGTGAAGCTGACTTCTCCCGGGCCGGTGTTTTTTGTGCAAAAACGAATCGGCCTGAACAAGCGGATCTTCAATATTTATAAATTCCGCACCATGGTGGTGGATGCGGAGCAGAAGCTACAGGAAATCGAACACCTCAATGAGGTCTCCGGCCCGGTCTTCAAAATTAAGAACGATCCTCGAATGACCTCGATCGGACGCTTCTTACGCAAGACCAGCTTCGACGAACTGCCCCAGTTGTTCAACGTTCTGGCCGGTGATATGAGCCTGGTCGGCCCGCGCCCGCTGCAATTGCGCGACTACGAACTCCTGACCGAAACTGGCGAGGATTGGCAGCGTTGCCGCTTCAGCGTGCGTCCAGGAATTACTTGTTTATGGCAGGTCAATGGCCGGAGTTCTCTTCCTTTTCACCGCTGGATGGAACTCGATCTGCAATACGTGCGCACTTGGTCGCTATGGCTTGACCTACAGATTCTGGCACGGACCGTACCCGCGGTCCTTCGCGGTTCTGGCGCCGCGTAATTGGTGTTGGTCTGGCGCTGGTCTTTGAACCACTCACCCCGCCGCTTCCTGGCCAGAAATGAATCTCTTCCATGACTAAGCTATCCGATCCTAAAACTGGCGGTGTCTCCGGTTCGGGAACAGCTGTGCCGCAAAGTTCCGGATCTTCCCCCAGCGATTGGAAGCGCCAGTTTGCGGATGCGCCTATCCTGAACCTGCCCGCCGACAAAGCAAGGAAAGCTACACCTGCACCCCGCTTTTTGTGGCGCTCGTCCCGCCTTTCGAATGAGTTGTCTCAGTCATTGCGGGGGCTCTGCCAGGCTGAGAATGTACCGCTTTCCACTGCTCTGATAGGTGCCTTCCAGGTTCTGTTGCTGCGCTATTGCGCCCAATCCGATCTTCTGCTGGGCTGCAGACTTCCCGATAACGATCCAACCAGCAAGAATGGCTCTGCGCCCGAATACTCGGAGTTTGCGCTGCGTATGGATTTGGCCGGCGATGTCCCATTCCGCGCCTGGCTGACAAAAGTCCACCAATCGACCCTCGTTGCGATGGCCCACTCCGGCGTTTCCCTGCGCCAGGTTCTCAATGATTCTGCCTGCGACTGGGTGGACCATGGTCCGGCCTTTCAGGCAGCGTTTTCCATCGAGCCATCGAATCCGGAAGTCGATTCAGAGAACTATTTGGATCGTATGCTGGTCGCGGGAGTGCCAGTCGACTTACATCTAGCGGTCCAGCAAACCGGGGAAGACGTCGTTCTGCACCTCCTGTACAACGCCGATCTGTTTGAGATTGCGACCGTCGATCGTGCGCTCACGAATCTTGGAACTGTCTTGCGTAGTAGTGCGGAGTGCCCTGATTTGCCGGCATCGAAGTTGTCCATTCTGAGCGACCGAGAGCGCCAGCAGATATTGACCGACTGGAACCATTCGGTTTGTATCTATCCGCGCGACAAGTGCATGCACGAGCTGGTGGAGGCGGCGGTACAACGCGCGCCTGACGCCATCGCGGTCGTTTATGGGGAGTTTCAGCTTACTTATCGCGATTTCAACTCCCGCGCCAATCAGTTGGCTCATTATTTAAAAGGACGCGGAATTGGGCCCGACGTCCGGGTTGCGATTTGCCTCGAACCTACCCTAGAGTTTGCCGTGGCTGTTTTGGCCGTTCTGAAAGCCGGTGGGGCTTGTGTTCCGCTTGATCCCAAGTATCCCGGCGAGCGTCTTGCCTACATGCTGGAAGACGTACAGGCGAAAGTCGTCATCACCGAAAAAGGTTTGTTGCCGGACGCAATTCCGGCCGGCTGCGAAGTGCTCTCGCTGACCGAGAAAACGGAAGAGTTGTCCCGCCAGTCCCAGACCAAGCCTTTAAGTGGCGCCACTCCGCGAGACACCGCTTACGTAATTTATACTTCGGGCTCGACCGGAAAACCGCGCGGCGTTCTACTCGCCCATGCCGGCTTGGTGAATTACTTTACGACCATGCTGTTGCGATATTGCATGGAACCCACGGACCGCGTGCTCCAGTTTTGTTCGACCAGTTTCGACATCGCGGTGGAAGAGTTGTTCGCGACCTGGGTGAGCGGCGCAACTTTGGTGCTACGTTCACCGGATATGCCCTTGGCCGTGCCCGAGTTCATGGACTGGGTCGAGCGGCAAGGTATCACGATGCTCGATTTGCCCACGGCATACTGGCATGAGTGGGTTCATGCTCTTCCTGAATTGCGCCGGCCAGTCCCGCCTGCCGTCCGGGTGGTGATTGTCGGAGGAGAGAAAGCCTTGGCCAGCGCGTACTCCGCGTGGATGCGTGCCATCGGCCACAAAGTCCGCTGGCTCAATACCTACGGTCCGACCGAGGCCAGCATCAGCGTCACCGCATGGGAGGGCATTCAGCACGCCGCAGATCCGATTCCGGAAAATCTTCCCATCGGAAAGCCGCTCGCGAACTGCCGCCTCTACATCCTCGACCGCCATCTCAACCCCGTCCCCGTTGGGATCCCTGGCGAGTTGCACATTGGCGGGGTCTGCGTGGCGCGAGGTTACCTCAACCGTCCGGAATTGACCGCGGAAAAATTCATTCCTGATCCTTTCTCTTCAGATGGCAATGCCCGCCTGTACAAGACCGGAGATATGGCCCGCTATCTGCCGAGCGGCGATATCGAATTCTTGGGCCGGGCTGATGGCCAAGTCAAGATTCGCGGCTTCCGTATCGAACTGGGAGAGATTGAATCGGTATTGTGCAAACATCCTGCGGTCCGCGAAGGCGTAGTCGTTGCGCGCGAGGATGTGCCCGGCGAAAAGCGTCTGGTTGCCTACATCGTACCGGTACGAGGGACGCAATTGTCCGAAACCGAATTGCGGGGATATCTGCGGCAGCACCTGCCCGAGTACATGCTTCCATCGGCCACGGTCCTGCTCGAGAACATGCCGCTCACTCCGAATGGCAAAATCAATCGCCGCGGCCTGCCGGCGCCCTCGGCTGAATCTTCTTCCACTCAGCAAATCGCTCCTCCCGTGGACGCTTTTCAGGCGCAATTGGTCAAGATCTGGGAAGATCTTCTCGGTCGCCGTCCGATTGGCATTCACGACAATTTCTTCGAATTAGGCGGACACTCTCTTTTGGCCGCCAGACTCATGCATCGCATCGGTCAGGCTATCGGCAAAACCGTGCCCTTGGCGATGCTTCTGCAAGCCCCCACCATCGAGCAATTGGCTGCAGCTTTGCGCGAGGATGGTTGGGCAGAAAAATGGTCCTCGCTGGTGCCCATGCAGCCTGTGGGTTCGCGGCCCGCATTCTTCTGTGTGCACGGAGTCGGCGGTAACGTGCTCAATTTTCGCGAACTTGCTAAACGTATGGGCCCTGACCATCCCTTCTACGGTTTTCAGGCCCAAGGACTCGACGGAGCGCGTCCCTGCTTTGCTCGCATTGAGGAAATTGCCGCCCACTATATCCAGCAGATCAAGAGCGTTCAACCGCGCGGACCCTACTTCATTGGCGGCTATTCTTTCGGCGGGACCGTGGCTTACGAAATGGCGCAACAACTTCGCGCCAGCGGAGAGCAGATCGGAATGCTGGCATTGCTTGATACCTATGCCGGGAATTTGAAATCCGTCTCAAGCACCGTCGTCCAGTTGCTATTGCATCCGACCGGCAAAAGGTTATTTCGCGATCTGCCTGAGATCGCGAAAGAAATGGTACAGCGCCGGGTCAAGTTTATGTTGATGTCTCCGATCTTGAAGAACGTCCTCCAAACCAATCAGACCGCCGCTGATCGCTATCGGTTGCAGCCCTATGGCGGACGAATCCATCTGTTTCGCGCCAGTGAAGCCTCGCTTCGCAGCCCCGCCGACCTGTACGCGGCTTGGGACGAACTGGCAGCCGATGGCGTAGAGGTCCACGAGATCACGGGCAACCATGGCGGCATCCTGGTTCGCCCGCAAATCGATCAACTCGCCGAGGCTTTGAAGACTTGTATCGATAAAGCTCTCCTCGACGAAGGTGCGCAGAATGCGAAATCTGCCGCGGCCGGCGGGCCAAACGGGACTTCGAAAATCGATATAAGCCAGTCCATGACAGCAGTTGAACTTCAAACGTCGCGTTAGCCAGGAAAATCTTGCCGAATTCCAAGACACAAGAAACCGTCCTCACTGCAGCCGACACGGATGCGCTGTCGCCGGTTCCTATTGTCAATTCGCAGGTGCAAGACGTCTCGCAAACCGCGGCGGTAGAAAATCGATCGCTATTGGGAAAGGCCACGAACTGGATCCACAAAGGCGGGCTCGCCTTGATGGACCAGGGACTGATCTCCGGCTCAAACTTCGTAATCAGCATCCTGCTGGCCCGCTGGTTGACGCCGGAATCCTACGGCGCGTATGCGGTCGCCTTCGGCATTTATGTATTGCTGATGCTGATCTACGGTGCGCTGGTCTTGGAACCGATGGCGGTGTTCGGTGGCGCGGCTTACCGGTCTTGCCAGCGCAAGTATTGCGGCTCGCTGCTCTGGATCCACCTCGTCCTGTCATTGGTGATACTTGTACTGATGGGCAGCACCGCCGCCGTGACGCAGAGTCTCGGCTGGCATGGTGGCTTGCCCGGTGCGCTTCTTGGAGTCGGGCTGGCGTCGCCCTGTCTATTGTTACTTTGGCTTGCCCGGCGTGCTTTCTACTTGGAAATGTCCCCGGCCCAGGCCGCCACTGGATCCTTCCTTTATTGCCTCTTATTGTTGGGGGGTCTGTTTCTGCTCCACCGCTACGCCTCGGTTTCACCCCTGCGCGTGTTCTTGCTGATGGGTGCAGGTGCTCTGCTGGCGGACGTTCTGGTTATTGCTTCGCCTGCGCTCGGAATTGCCACACGGCGACTCGGCTCCGGCCATGAGTGAGACCCTGCAACGGCATTGGCGCTATGGACGCTGGGCGCTCGCCAGTTGCATCGCGTCATGGGTGCCGACTTATATTTTTTATCCGCTGCTGAGCACATTCTCCGGCATCGCGCAGTCGGGAGAACTCCGCGCCCTGATGAATTTCTTTTCGCCTCTTGATCAGACCCTCAGTGCGCTGTCGTTGTTGTTTCTTCCTTACGCCGCCCGGATTCAGGCCGAGCAGGGAAGCAAAGGCTTGGCGGTACTCACCCGCAACTTGATGGTGCTTTCCATTGTCGGTGCGGTGATCTATTGGGCTTTGATTGTTAAGTTCAGCGGCCCGATTTTCCACGCGCTCTACGGTGGCAAATATACCAACGTGGCATACCTGCTTCCGGTGCTTGCCTTCGGATCGATTTTCTGGAGCGCAGGCTACGGCCCTGCGATCGCGCTACGCGCCATAGAATCTCCGGCGTCTATTTTCGTCGCGTACTTGTCGACCACAGCGATTTCTGTGATCGTGGGGATTCCCGCGACCCGCTTGTACGGCTTGAAGGGTGCGGTTTGGGCCAGCAACGTCACTGAGGTGGCGTCGTTCGTCGTTCTGATGTATCTGATGCGGAAAAAGCTTGCTCCCGCCCGGAGCCTTGCATGCTAGCTTGTTACCGGACCACCACAGCTCAACCCCTCGACATGCCAGTCCGCAGAGTAGGCCGCAAGCCATGAATCACAGCGTAATCCTGGATCACCCGCGCGCCTCCCGCATGAAGAGCATCTTGCCGGGGATCGTTGTGGCTGTGCTGGCGGCGGCTGTGATCGGGTTGGGACCGGTCTGGCTGGTATCCGACGGATCGCTGAAAACCGTGGCGGCCCTTGCCATGCTGGCGATTCCGCTCTGTCTGGTATTGGCCGTGGCCAAGGCCCGTGCTCTTGATGCCGCGCGAACCACTTTTCTGTTGGGACTTCTGGTGTGGTGGTTTCTGCTGATTTCCGACAAATTGTTCGACCGCATCAGCGAGGTGGCCAACACCTATGAAGGCCAGTTTTCGGTTGACGCCTATGGCGAAGTTTTTGTCTGGATCGTTTCCCTTTTGGTTCTAGCGTTGATTTCGCTAAGCAAGCCCGGCTATCTGGGACAGATGTTTACCGGTTCTTTTAAGTGGCTCTCGCTGTTCGTGCTCTCATGCGTAGTGGCATCCACGTATTCACCCAGTCCTTCGTATTCGCTCGGTTGGTCTTTTAAGCTTGTCGTCACTGCCTTGGTGCTCGGACTTTGTGCCAGTTGCATGGAGAAGCTCAGCGATGTGGCCGCCCTGCTGTGGAGCACGATGTGGGCCTTGCTGTTCGTGTGTGTTCTCGCCGTCGCTGAGGCCGTAGCCGATCCTCTCACCATGTTCCAGGGCGTGGGCGGACGATTCAATGCTGACCCAGTCGTCTTGTCCGGTAGCGCCGGCTGTCTGTTGCTCATCGCTCTGGTTCTGAACGCGCTCAAGCCACGATACTGGCTAAAGATCATCGCCATTGTGGGCTTCCTGATCATGATCCTGGCTTTTGGCAAGTCCGGAATTCTGGCAACGGTGATTGCCGCCACCGTGTTCATGCTGTTTCAGAAGAAACTGGCTTCCAGTGTCGGCCTGCTCGGCGGTATGGGCGTGCTGTCCGCAATCCTGATGACAACCATTTCGCCGCTGGCAAAATACTTCACTGGGTACCAGGGCGGGGGCACTCTCACCGGAAGAACTGAAATCTGGCGGATGGGGTTCGATGTCATTAAGCAGCACCCGTGGCTTGGCAACGGCTACCTGGCCGCCAAATTCATGTGGACCATGGAGAGAGGGCCGCTGGCCGACGTGGGCCACCTGCACAACGGATTTTTGGAAGCCCTCTACAATAATGGCATCGTCGGACTGGTTTTCCTGATCGGGATCCATGTGGCGATTCTGGCGAATCTGTTTTACGCCAAGAAGACGGTGCAAACCTACCAGAAAGCTGGAGGGTCCGACCAAGCCAACACTCTGATCGTGGGCTGCTTTGCCCTGTATTTGGATCTGTTCATCTATGGATTGGTTACACCTGCATTTGGTGGGCGTCCGACGGTGCACTTCATGGTGTTTCTATCGATACTTGGTTCAAGCGTGGCGCTGCGAAAGTTTGCCCGGCAGGTAGAGGAGCAACCGGCCAAGCCGGTGCGCGCCGTAGCGCTCTGGCAGGAGCGTTTTTCGGCACCTTCCCCCAGTTCAACGTAGAAAGATTTAGCCTGCGCGGTTCGGGTTCAAGTCAGTTTTGTCGTGTTTACGTTCTTGTGCGTGATTTGCAGTAATCGAAGTCAACATATCAATTCCTCGAAGGAGAGCAACGGTAATGAAAAACTCTGAACGCATTCTGGTAACTGGGGCTGGCGGTTTTATTGGGCACCACTTGGTAAAGCGATTGAAGGCGGACGGCTATTGGGTCCGCGGCGTAGACATTAAAGAGACGGAATACGAAGCCTCTCCTGCCGACGACTTTCAGGTCCTCGATCTGCGCGAGTATGACAACTGCGAAAAGGCCACCAAGGGCATCGATCGCGTTTACAACTTGGCCGCGGACATGGGTGGCATCGGCTACATCACGGCTTTCCTCGCCGCCATCGCCCGCAATAACATCCTCATCAATGTGCACATGCTGGAAGCCGCCCGCGTGAACAAAGTGAATCGCTTCCTGTTCTCGTCGTCCGCTTGCGTCTATGCCGGCTTCAAACAGAAAGAAGCGAATGTGGCGCCGTTGAAGGAAGAAGATGCCTACCCGGCCGATCCTGAACCCGGTTATGGCTGGGAGAAGCTCTACACCGAGGAAATGTGTCACTACTACCGCAAAGACTACAAGCTTGAGACCCGCATTGTGCGCTTCCACAACGTGTACGGGCCGCTTGGAACCTATGAAGGCGGCAAGGAGAAGGCGCCTGCGGCCATTTCCCGCAAGGTTGCTCTAGCCAACACCGGCGACAAGATTGAAATTTGGGGCGACGGCCAGCAGACCCGGTCTTTCATGCATGTGGACGATTGCGTTGAAGGCCTGCTTCGCCTGATGCACTCCGAATATCACGAAGCCCTTAATCTAGGCACCGATGAACTGGTTACAATTGACGGCCTGGTGGACATGATCAGCGCCATCGCCGGCAAGAAACTGGTGAAGGCGCACGACCTCTCCAAGCCCCAGGGCGTCCGCGGACGTAACAGCGATAACAATCGCCTGCGTCAGGTGCTTGGCTGGGAACCAAAAATTGATCTCAAGACCGGCCTAGTTCCCACTTATAAGTGGATCGAGTCCGAGGTCAAGAACACAGTCGCAGTCTAGTCCCCGGTCCCAACGATGGAAGCAACCAACCAACGCCGCGTCAACATCCTCGGAGTCGGGGTCACTCCCCTTCAAAAGGGCGAAGCGCTGCAGCGCATGGCAGCGGCCATCGCGGATGGCGCCAAGGGCTATATCTGTGTAACTGGCGTCCACGGAGTCATGGAGGCGCAGACCGACAGCGGTCTGCGCAGCATCATTAATCACTCTCTGTTAACCACCCCGGACGGCAGGCCAACCGTCTGGGTGGGATGGCTCCAGGGCTTCCATCGCATGACCCAGGTCACTGGACCCGACCTCATGCTGCAAGTATGCGAGGACTCCGCAAAGACTGGACATACCCATTTCTTCTACGGAGGAGATGTGGGTGTGGCCGAACAGCTGAAGGCCAGTCTCGAATCCAGATATCCCGGCCTGCGGGTCGTCGGCACCTACACGCCGCCCTTCCGCCCGCTGAATCCATCGGAAGAAAAAGAACTCCAGGACACGGTCGCACGCCTCAAGCCAGATATGTTCTGGGTCGGCCTGAGCACTCCCAAACAGGAACGGTTTATGGCCGAATATATTTCCAAACTCGACACCAAGCTCATGATCGGCGTGGGCGCGGCTTTCGATATTCATACCGGCAGAATTAAGGATTCGCCGGACTGGATACAAGCCATCGGGTTGCAGTGGGTGCACCGCATTTACCAGGACCCGCGCCGGCTGTGGAAGCGTTATCTTTACAACAATCCGCGGTTCATTGCTCGGATCACATCTCAGCTCTTGGGATTAAGAAAATATGAGTTGGCCTGAGGGAGGACGCTCAGCGGAATGAGCGCCTCTATCGGACCTGATCGGCACGCTTTCGTCACGATCAGTGTCGATGATGGCCATCCCACTGATCTGAAAACAGCGGAACTGGTTCATAAATATGGACTTAAGGCGACTTTCTATGTTCCCGCGAGAAACTCAGAACGCGAAGTAATGCCGACGGGCGCTTTGCGGGAGCTTTGTGGGACTTTCGAGCTGGGAGGTCACACTTTAAACCACGTTTCGTTGCTCTATCTGTCCCAGAACCAGGCTTGGACGGAAATTGTTGACGGCAAGAACTGGCTGGAAGACATAACCGGTAAGCCGGCGATTTCTTTCTGTTATCCGAAGGGGAAGTTTAACCGCTTTGTGGCCGGATTGGTCGAGAAAGCCGGGTTCAAGGGCGCTCGCACCTGCCAGTTCAACCTCTACGACTTTCCCGAGGACCCGTATTTTTGGGGTGTCAGTACACAAGCGTACTCACACAGCCCTACCGTGCAGATGCGGCACGCCGTGCTTGAACGCAACTTGGTTGGACTCTGGAACTACTGGAAAATCAATAAGGGGAGTCGACCCTGGCGGCAGCATTTCTTGTACGCACTCGATCATGTCGTCGAACATGGCGGCATCGCGCACCTGTATATGCACAGCTGGGAGACCGACGAACTTCAGCAGTGGGACGTTCTGGAGTCGGTTTTCGCCAGCATTGCGGACCGGCCCTCGCTAACTAGAGTGACAAACGGCGAATTGTTTGAGCTTTGGAGTACCAAAAAGGGAAACCATGGGACGAACCTGGGAGCAATTCGGTAGATGATGGCCACGGCTGGAAGCGTTTCCCAAAATGGGCCAGAGCAAAGCGTGTCTGCCGGACGAATCTTGCTATTGTCCGCAGCCTTCGGAGTAATCGTTGGGCTGGTCGAAGGCCTCGGACTCCTGATCTTCCACGGTTTGCCCTGGTTCAAGCTGAATTCCAGAATTCCGGAAGGCGTATCCATTCAAATTCTTTGGATCTCGCCGGTGGTGAATCTACTTCTTTTCTTGGGTCTCGGCCTGGTTCTCGCCGGGATCCGTCTACTGCTGCCGCGCCTTCAAGTGCTGCATGCGGCATTGTTCCTATTTACCTTCCTGGCGATCGTAGACTGGATAGGTTTGACCGGTCACATTGCCGTTATCGGAATTCTCGCGCTGGGCGTCGGGTTGGGCGTTGTCGTCAGCCGCTGGATGTTCCCGCGACGCGCAACGATATTGCGGGCAACCCCGAAAGTCGTTGTGTGGGGATGTCTGGTGACGCTGCTGACGTTTGTCGCGGTCGAAGGCAGCCTTCGAGCACAGGAAAGTGCGGCCACCAATCATCTGCCGGTCGCAAGCAAGGCTTCGCCCAACGTGCTGGTAATCGTGGTCGACACTTTACGTGCGGATCACCTGTCGTTATTCGGGTACACGCGTCCGACCAGTCCGCATGTGGACGCGATTGCGCGGCAGGGAGCATCGTTTGAAGACGCCATTTCCACTTCGTCGTGGACGCTGCCGGCGCATCAAGGTTTCCTGACCGGACGTTATCCACATGAGCAGGGTCCATTACGCGAGCAGCCGGTAAATCCCAAATATCCTACTCTGGCTGAGGCGATGGATAACCTTGGCTACCGCACCGGCGCTTTCTCGGCGAACACCGATTTCTTCTGTCGACGTGCCGGTTTTGCCCGCGGATTCCTGCATTTCGAGGATTACTTCTATTCCTTGGGGGACATGGTCTACCGCACCTTCTGGGGCCGAGTGTTTGCCCACGATTATTTCGCGAAGCTTGTGGGAGTCGATGAACTGCCAGCCAGAAAGAAGGCCGCGGACGTCAATCGTGCGCTGCTTCAGTGGGTTGACCGCGACCACGACCGGCCTTTCTTTGCATTTATTAACTACTTCGATGTTCATGGGCCCTACGTGCCCGAGCATCCGTACCGCGAGAAATTCGCGAACCCAGATCAATCTAGACTGTGCTCGTCGACTCTTCTGCATCGACTGAATCCATTCCACCGTCCGGGCGAATTCCTGCAAATGATGCAGCTGAGTCCGCCATGCTTTCAAAGGCAGGTGGATGCATATGACGGCGGCATCTCCTACATAGACGACCAGATAGCCGACTTGTTCGCCGAACTCACCCGGCGCGGCCTGGATAAGGACACCCTGGTTGTGATCACCTCCGACCACGGCGAATCGTTCCGCGAACATGGGCTGGTTTCGCACGGCACCTCACTTTATCGGGAGCAGCTTTGGGTGCCGCTGGTCTACTGGTGGCCGGGGCATGTCCCTGCCGGAACGCGGATCGACCACCCCATCACCTCGGCCTCGCTGCCTGCCACCATTCTGGATCTGGTGGGGGATGCCGGTCAGAAGCAGTTTCCGGTGCCTTCGGTGGCACAACTCTGGAGGCAGCCCGGAGTAGACCCGAATTGGCCGGATCCACTCTCCGAAATGGCGCAAGACCTCTATATTCCGAGCAATTTCCCGGCCTACCGAGGCTGGCTGAAGTCCGTAACTGACCCGCAATGGCACTTAATTGTGTCGCAAACCGACCCGCAAGAGTTGTATCATTACTCAGACGACCCCGCTGAGTTGCGGAACCAGGTGGATAGTTCGCAAGGGAAAGCGGTGGAAAGCGGCATTCAGACCCAGTTGTGGAACCAGGTAACTCCCCCGATTTTAACCGGAGCTTTATCAACGGCTCCGATCAAAGAAAGTACAATAGCTAAGAACCACTGAACTAAACTCAGTCCGCCAACCCTAACTCGAACTATCAGAATGTACTGAAGGAGAATGCAATGAGACCCGAATTCCTCGCCTTATATGGCGGTCCCGACCAAATCATGGGTGTGACCTCCGGCCTTGCCACGATCGCTGGGCTGGCCCTCATGTTCTGGAACAAGATCCTGGTTTTCTTTGGCAAGATTGCCAACAAGATCCATCCCTCGGGCGCGGTCGACAAAACACCCAAGGATGCCCCCGTCCAGGACTAATTCGTGAAGAAAAAGGTGATTGTAGTCGGGCTGGACGGGCTGGAACCGTCTATTGTAGAACGCCTGCTCCAGCGAAATGAACTCCCCAACCTCCAGAAGATCCGCTCCGCCGGCTATTACGGCCGGTTGGGCACGACCTACCCCGCGCAGACCCCCGTGGCGTGGTCTTCCTTCGTAACCGGGACTAACCCGGGCGGTCACGGAATCTTTGATTTTATTTGCCGTGACCCGAAAACCTACTTCCCGGACATCGCCCTCAGCGGTTTCGAAAGACCCAAGAACATCCTGACGCCGCCGCGCGCGGTCAACAAGCGGAAGGGCGTTCCTCTGTGGCAATATCTCTCGAAAGCGGGAGTTCCCAGCATCGTCCTGCGCTGTCCCGTGACGTTCCCAGCGGAAGAGCTGTTGGGCAAGATGCTTTCAGGTGTGGGCGTGCCGGACATTCGAGGCAGCCAGGGCACGGGAACGTTCTATACCGAAGACCGCACCGTCCAACCCAAGGAACACGAACAGGTCCTCTACCTCGACGGAGGCCCGGAAATCATCACGCGGATCATTGGTCCGCGGAACCCCAAGACCAATCCTATTTCTGACATCACTACCGAAATGAAGGTTAGGGTCGATCGTGCCGCGCGCAAGTTGACTATTGTTGCCGGTTCGAACCCGCCGATCTCGGTTGCGGAGAATGGTTGGAGCCCGTGGGTACGCATAAAATTTAAGCTGTCGATGTTGCAGTCGGTCACCGGAATTGTCCGGTTTTATTGCAAGCGAATCGATCCGCATGTTGAGTTCTACGCTTCGCCGGTGTGTTTCGACCCGGCTGCGCCGCTGTTTCCAATCTCTTCGCCTGTGGATTACGGCAAGACATTGTCGGAGAGCATTGGCCTGTTTTCGACGCTGGGCATGGCCGAAGACCATACCGGCCACAACAATGGCCGCTTCGACGAGAAGGCTTACGAGGCCCAGTGCGAGTTAATTTTCGAAGAGCGCGAGAAAATGATGCAGCACGAACTCGCGCGCTTCAACGAAGGCTTCCTGTTCACTGTCTTCGACACACCAGATCGTTTGCAGCACATGTTCTGGCGATTCATCGACCCCAGTCATCCGAACTATGATGCGGAACTGGCCGCTAGTCTTGGACCCGAGGTCGACGAACTTTATCGACGCTGTGACGCCCTGGTGGGCCGCGTTCTGGATAAGGTCGATGAGAACACGCTGTTGATCGTTCTCTCCGACCACGGATTCAATACCTTCCGCCGCGCCTTCGATACGAATACCTGGTTGTGGCAAAACAACTTGCTGGTGCTGAAAGACAGCCAAAAGCCGCAAGCGGAGATGGGTGACAGTTTCAAATGCGTCGACTGGTCCAAGACCTACGCGTACGCCGTGGGCCTCGGCGGAATCTATTTGAACATCAAAGGCCGCGAGCGCGATGGCATTTTGGAAGACGGGACGGGCGAGCACCAGAGGGTTTGTTCAGCGATTCAGAACGGGTTGGCCGAATTTGCCGACAAAGAGACCAGCCGGCCGTCCATACGCAGCGTGGTGCACAAGAATGACATTTATTCCGGCGCCTTTGCCAAAGACGCTCCCGACTTGCTGGTGAATTTTTATCCTGGCTTTCGCGTCTCGTGGATGAGTTCTCTGGGAGGCTTCGCCGATTCGCTATTGGAAAACAATAACCGGCGCTGGAGCGGCGACCACATCGTCGACCCCGATGCGGTCCCCGGTATACTGTTCCTGAATCGTCCCGTGGTACACAACCACGCCCACATTACGGACCTTGCGCCGACCATTCTTAACTATCTGGGCGTGACGGACCATCAATCCATGGAAGGGAAATCGCTGCTGTAACGCGCTCGACTCAACCTAATGAAGATTTGCATACTTGGACTGGATTGCGCCGCTCCCGATGTGATTTTTCAGGACGAGCGCCTGGTGAATATTCGCCGTCTGATGGAAGTGGGACTCTACGGCAAGCTGGAAAGCGTGGTCCCGCCTATCACGGTTCCGGCGTGGATGTGCATGAGCACCAGCCAGGACCCCGGCGCGCTTGGGATCTATGGCTTCCGCAACCGCATGGACCACTCCTATGACAAGCTGGGCTTCACCAATTCGAATTCAATCAAAGCCTATGCCATGTGGGACCACTTGGCGCGTGAAGGCAGGAAATCGATCATCGTGGGAGTGCCACCCGAACTTTCCGCCCCGCCGCATCAATGGCATTAGCGTAGGCTGCTTCCTGACGCCCAATCCGGCGAAAGACGAGTTCACTTACCCCGCCAATATCAAGACGAAAATAAACGAACTAGTGGGTGAGTACCCCGTAGACGTTAAGAATTTCCGCACCGACCGCAAAGACTGGCTGCGCGACGAAATCTTCGCCATGAGCCAGAAACAGTGGAAGGTCGTCAAGTGGCTTCTTGCCGAGCAGGAGTGGGACTATTTCCATTACGTCGATATCGGCCTGGACCGTGTTCATCACGGTTTTTGGAACCATTTCGATAAAAACCACGTCCTCTATGAACCGGGCAATCCCTACGAGAACGTGATTCCCGATTACTATCTCTGGCTTGATGAGCAGATTGGCAGCGTCATGGAAATGCTCGACAGCGAGACGATTCTGCTGCTGGTCTCCGATCATGGCGCGCAACGTCTGGACGGCGGCATCGTCGTCAACCAGTGGCTAATCGACGAAGGCTTGCTGGTGCTCGACGAATATCCGAAGGAAATCACCCCTTTCGACAAGCTAAAAGTGAATTGGGCAAAGACCAAGGTCTGGAGCGAAGGCGGTTACTACGCGCGCGTTTTCTTCAACGTGCAAGGCCGCGAACCGCAGGGGGTCATTCCGGCGGCGGAATACGAGTCCTTCCAGAATGAGATCAAGGCCAAATTCGAGGCGATGAAGGATGACAAAGGTCAGCCCCTCAATTCGCTCGTCTTCAAGCCGAAGGAGATCTATCCCACGGTGCGCAACGTCGCGCCTGATTTGATCGTCCATTTCGGCGGGCTCTATTGGCGTTCGATTGGGACAGTCGGTTATCCGAGCATTTACGTGCAGGAAAACGACACTGGTCCCGACGGCTGTAACCACGCACAATACGGAATGTTTGTGATGGCTGCGCCGAATTGCCCGATCAATGGCGAGTATGACGGCGCCAAGTTGCTGGACATCGCTCCAACGCTTCTCGATCTCGCCGGCTACGACATTCCCGACAGCATGCAAGGCAAGTCGCTGGTCGCAGGGATGGAAAAGCGCAAGCCGGAAGACGGCGACTCAGAAGCCGAAAGAATTATTCACGACCGCTTGGCAGGTTTGGGCTACGTTTAGCTGACCCGAGCGATGTTTTGGATTCGCGTCGGGCAATGTTAAATCGGCTGAATCGCCCAAGTCCGCAAGCAAGAGATTTCACTCCAACTCCCGGAGATTAGCAAAATGTCAGATGATCGGAACGACTCCTCGTCCAAGCCAGCAAAGGTAAACCCCGCCGCGATTCTGCTGCGTCGCATGCGTCACCGGATCACGTCGACCGGGGTGCGTGCACCGATTGTCTGGTGGCGGCATCACGGATTTAAGCCTGCGGATGCCATTCTGGCAAGCTATCCCCGCTCGGGCAGCACGTGGTTCCGATTCACCTTGTTTGAGATCCTGACGGGAAAGCCATCCAGTTTCGAAGACGTAAACTCGGCCCTGCGGGGACTGAAAGACCATCGCCATGGATGGCCTTTGCTGCCCGGCGACGGCAGAGCTCATTGGCACGCATGAACCGTATCGCACGGCCTACAAGAAGGCGATTTATATGGTGCGGGACGTTCGCGATGTGGCGCTTTCCGAATTCGCTTTCGAAAAAAACCTGGGGATTGGGCGCAAAGATCTTAATGAGCATCTGAAGGACATGCTGGTATCGGGGAAGCGGCACGGTACGTGGCCAAACCATGTGAAGTCCTGGCTCGATTCGCCGCTTGGAAGCAATGGGAAACTCCTGTTGATTCGTTATGAAGACCTTCGGCGGGACGGACCGGAGACGCTGATGAAGGTGGCCGATTTTCTCGGAGTTCCTACAACTAGAAGCGCCGTTGAGGCAGCCATCGCCAATAACAACATCCAGAAAATGCGGGAGAAGGAAGATCGGCTCTACAAACAGGAGAATTATTCCAGTGTGCCCCGCATGCCGCAGCGCGGAGTTGAATCCGGTGGCCGCTTTGTGCGTTCAGGCAAGACTGGCGGCTGGCAGGAAAAACTCAGTCATGGGCAAATGATTTTTGTTGAGAAGCATACCGCCGATCTTTTGCGCAGGCTGGAGTATCCGGTCGTGGCTACCGACGTGGCGGCCAACGATGCGCCCGTAGCTGTCCATGTCGGCTGAAAAAATTGGAATCTGAATCATGCGGTCAGCAGTGCTGATACGAATATGCCCGAGGCGGTTCCGGCTCGGGCATTTTTATTGTGCGCTGGATGAATTGTTGATCCCCTTCGCCTGCCATTACACTGTTGTCAGGACGAACTGACCGTCCTCAGAACGAGGATATTGAATGAAGGTGTTGTTGATCGGCTCTAACGGCCAGCTTGGCACCGATCTAGCGAGAGTCTGTCAAGCCGCAGGGGACACGGTGGTCCCCATGACCCATGCTCAGCTCGACGTTTGCTCCAGCGAGCGGGTCACGGAAGTATTGGCCGAACAGAGGCCTGAGGTTGTCATCAGCACGGCCGCTTATCACCGGGTGGAGGAGTGCGAAACCCAGCAGGCGCGCTCGTTCGAAGTAAACACCATCGCGCCCATGAAGCTGTCTCTGGCCTGCAATCAAGTTGGCGCAACGCTGGTTCACTTCAGCACCGATTACGTTTTCGGTGGATACGCTCACAACCGGCCCTTCATCGAGACCGACCGGCCCGCGCCGGTCAATGTCTACGGAACCTCCAAGCTTGCCGGCGAATATCTTACCTCCACCTACGCCGAGCGCTATTTCCTGCTGCGCGTCTGCGGCTTGTACGGTACGGCAGGCAGCAGCGGCAAAGGCGGGAATTTTGTCGAGACTATGCTGAAAAAGGCGTCTGCGGGAGACGCAATCAAGGTCGTCGCCGACCAAGTCCTCACTCCCACCTACACCGGCGATCTCGCCAAGGCGGTCCGCGAACTCCTTGAGACCAAGGAATATGGGTTATATCACTTGAGCTCGGAAGGGGAGTGCTCGTGGTACGACTTTACCCGCCACATCTTTAAGAGCGCAGGTATCGAGGCCAATCTTTCGCCCATAAAGACAAGCGAATTCTTCAGCGCAGTAAGACGTCCTGCGTATTCAGTGCTGAGCAAAGCCAAGTTTCGAAGTCTGGGCTTGTCGATCCCGGACTGGCAAGATGCCCTCCCTCGCTACCTGGAAGAGCGCAAGCAGAAACTCAAGTCGTAGCCTGGCTCGGCAGCTGGCCACCCTTAAATTATTTCCCGTGTTGCTGCATCCACTTCCACGCCGTAGCCACACTATCTTTTAGCGGACGCCTCGCCCTCCAGCGCAAGAGTTGTTGCGCTTGCGTCGGATCAGCCACCAGCGCCGGCGGATCCCCTGCCCGGCGTGGCACAATCTTCGTCGGCACCTTCCTTCCGGTCGCTTCTTCGACCGCGTGAATCACTTCCTTCACCGACGTTCCTTGTCCGGTCCCTAAATTCACCGTAAATGACGGATTACCAGCTTGTAGGTGTTGCAGGGCGATCACGTGCGCCTCAGCCAGGTCGTCCACGTTGATGTAGTCCCGAATACAGGTGCCGTCCGGGGTCGGATAGTCGTCGCCGAAGACCTGTAGTTCTCCCGCGCCAGTAGCCGCCCGCAGAGCAAGAGGGATCAGGTGTGGCTCAGGATCGTGGCATTCGCCAGTCTCTCCATTCTCGTCCGCGCCTGCTGCATTAAAGTAGCGCAGCCGCGCTGACTTCAGCCCATACGCCGTGTCATAGGATTCGAGCGCCTGTTCGAAAAAAAACTTCGACACGCCGTAAGGATTGATCGGCGCCAGCGGATGGTCCTCCGTGAGCGGCATCTTCTTCGGCACGCCATACACCGCGCAAGTCGAGGAGAAAATGATCGGCAGGCTCCGACCTGAATCAATCATCGTGTTTAACAGCGCCAACCCGCCTTCCAGATTATTGCGATAGTACTTTCGGGGATTCACCACCGACTCCCCAACATAAGCGTGGGCAGCGAAATGCATGACCGCATCCGTTTGTTTCAGCGCCTGCGAGAGCTTGTCTCCGTCCTGGATGTCGCCCACCACCATCTCGAAACCCTTAGCGAGAAAATCAAAGCCAGTGGACAGGTTGTCGTAAATCAATACATCAAGACCAGACCGTCGCAAAGCACGCGCCGCATGACTTCCTATATACCCGGCCCCTCCCACCACCAAAACTCTCACTTTCTAGCTCCTTATCGCAATGCCCGCAGGATGAACTAAACGTTATTTCAGGACCAGACCCGGGTAGGGTTCCCAGAACGTTGACAAGAAATACGACCGTTTTATTGTATCGTCAAGTCTTCCGGTCGATACGCGGACGGACAATCTGATATAACCATCGCTCAGTGACTTCCGCCAAACTCTACCCTTGGACGGCGCTCGCGATTCTCACGACGCTGAACCTGCTGAACTATATCGACCGGTCCGTGCTGTTCGCAGTCCAGCCTTTGGTTCAGGGTGAATTCCATCTTACCAATACCCAAGTCGGATATCTTACCAGCGCCTTCCTCGGCTTTTACATGGTGGCCGCGCCCTTTACCGGTCCGCTGGCCGACAGGTATTCGCGCAAGAGAATCATCGCTCTGGGAGCAATCTTCTGGAGCGCGCTGACCTTGCTGACCGCCGTGACGCATACCTATGCAGAATTGCTGGTGCGTCACACGCTGGTGGGCATTGGCGAAGCGACATTCGTAACCATCGCGCCCACTTTTGTTGCCGACTTGTTTCCGGAAGAAAAGCGGGGACGCATATTCGGGATCTTTTATCTCGCTATTCCTGTCGGCACTGCTGCGGGCTATCTGTTGGGCGGCAAACTTGGCCCTCATTTTGGATGGCGCTTTCCCTTTTACATTGCAGCCGTTCCAGGATTTCTCCTGGCCATCGCAATGTTCTTCATCCCCGAGCCACAGCGTGGGCAGTTTGACTCGATCAAGGAAACTGCTGAGCGGGGAACCCTGCTCGGACTGGCCCGCAATCCGTCTTTCTGGACGGTCACACTGGGCATGGCTGCGGGCACGTTTTCCCTTGGCGGAATCCAGGTCTGGATGCCGACTTTTCTCTCCCGTTCCCGCGGCTACAGCCTGGAATCAGCCAACCTGATGTTCGGCGCGATCGTTGTGGTTGACGGGATTTTGGCCTCGCTGATCGGCGGCTGGCTGGGGGACCGCCTGCTGCCGCGGATGAAGGGTTCGTACTACTTTGTCTCCGCCGTTAGCATGGGGCTGGGCGTGCCGGTAATGATCGTGGCGCTGTTCAATCGCGGTCGACTGATGTTACCCGCGATTGCCATTGCCGCGTTCCTCCTTCTTCTTAACACTTCGCCGCTCAACACTGCCTTGGTCAACTCCGTCGGAGCGCACATTCGGGCCACGGCGATCGCGATCAACATCTTCCTGTTCCACCTGTTCGGAGATGTGCCATCGCCCACGCTTATGGGGTATGTGGCAGACAAACGCTCGCTGCAAGCGGCGTTCATTCTGCCCGTGATCGCAATGGGCGTCTCATCTGCGATACTGTTTTACGGGATGAGATTCGCTCCAGTAGTGCGACGGCAAAATTCTGCGCTTGAGACGGGTCCCGCCTCGGGATGATTTATTTTCATTGGATCGTTGGCGGACTGCTTGGTCTGGCATGGTTTTCGCGGCTGCTTGCTGCCGCCTTTGGGATGCGGCACATTGCCGACCTCTCCCGGTCTCAGTGGGACCTTCAGCCTCCGAAGAGTCCGTTTCTGAGCATCATTGTTCCCGCCTGTAACGAGGAAGACCACATCCAGGCAACGCTCGAACGCCTTTTAAGGCTGGATTACCAGAAGTATGAGGTGATCGCCGTGAATGACCGGTCTACGGACCGCACCGGTGAAGTCATGGATCGTGTCGCATCGACTTCGGATCCGAAGAAAATCCTGAAAATCATCCATGTCGAGACCCTGCCGTCAGGTTGGCTGGGTAAAGTCCACGCGATGTGGAGCGCCGCCGAACAGGCGCGTGGCGACTGGCTCCTATTCACCGACGCCGACGTCCTGTTCAAGCCAGACGCCCCCCGTCGTGCCATCGCCTACGCCGAAGCCGAACGTGCAGACCATTTGGTGCTCTTCCCGCGCATGATTATGAAGCATGCTGGCGAGAGAATGATGATTGCGTTCTTCCAGACTCTGTTCGTCTTCGGACACCGGCCGTGGAAGGTCGCCGATCCCAAAGCGAAAGATCACATGGGAGTGGGGGCCTTCAATATGGTCCGCCGGCAAGTGTATGTCGAATTAGGGACTTACAAGACTTTGCGCCTGGAGGTGCTTGACGACATGAAGCTGGGCAAGATCGTCAAGAACGCCGGCTACGCTCAGCGCAATGTTTTCGGGGAAGACCTGATCTCCATTCGTTGGGCGCAGGGCGCCATGGGCGTGGTGAACAATCTCACCAAGAATTTCTTCGCCATCGTGTCGTTTCAGTGGTGGCGGGCTACGGCCTCGGCGTTCGCGCTGGCATTTCTGAATCTGGGACCATTTCTGGGAATTTGGCTTGCCCACGGCTGGGCACGCACGGGTTACGGCCTCGCCCTGTTCTCAATGTTTTCGATTTACATTGGCATGTCGTGGAAATCTGACGTGCCGCCTTATTATTTTTTTCTCCATCCCATCAGCACCACGCTGTTCGTCTACACCTTGTTGCGATCGATGTTCTTAACGTTGAGCAATGGCGGCATAACCTGGCGCGGAACATTCTATCCACTTGAGGAGCTGAGGAAGGGGATGGTGTGAGGCGTGTCTAATTCTCGGCTTGAGCTTCCGCGGTGGCGTTTTCGTCTTTCGTCTCAACCGGAAATGTGGGAAGTTGCTTCTTTTTATAGGTAGCTCGCGGGGCCTTCGGCAGGCTGAACGTTCCTGCGCTGTAGTGACCTTTATTTTCCACGTCGTAATTCTTGGGCAGTTTCGGGATGTGCGCGCCTTCTCCGCCCAGTTGACGCGCGTCCTGCACCACGATCTCCGCGCGTCCGTCGAACTGCTTCAATGTTCCGTGGATTTCGACCACGCGATTCGTGAGTTGC
Organism: Terriglobales bacterium; assembly: GCA_963700175.1. GTDB lineage: Bacteria > Acidobacteriota > Terriglobia > Terriglobales > Acidobacteriaceae > DASVWZ01. Next base: position 152,838 of record CAVOWN010000013.1, on the reverse strand, counting down.
CGGACATCTCCGATGTCCTTCAAATGTCCAGGAAAAATCACGACGCTGAAGGGGCAAATCCGGAAGTCTTCGCAGAAATCAAAGTACGTAGTTCCTCGACTGCCGTGTTTCACGCGAACGACTTTTCCGGTGATGCATTGGTCCTCACCGAGGTGAGCATGGGCTTGGTCAATGGGAAAACACTCTGTCGCCCGGCCATGCATGGACAAAGCACAACCGATTAAAACCAGCGTGAACAGAGCTGCCCGCATACTGAGATTGTAGGCAAAAGCGGCGAGCCGGGATGGGACCCACCGCAAAAAAACTCACGCCATTCCCCAAAAGGGACAAGCATGCACGACGACCGCCCCGGAGGACGGTCCTCGTCGCCGCAAGAATCGCTCGCTTTTTACTTAAAAGCTTGGACAGCGCTGGCTTCATCGTCCCGGATATCGAAGACGGTGTACAGCTTGGTGATCTGGAGAAGATCGTGGACTTTCTTGGTCAGGTTGAGCAGTTTGAGTTCGCCGCCCTGATTGCGCACGGTGGTGAAGGCGCTCACCAGTTCACCGATGCCCGAGCTGTCGATATAGTTGACCTCCCCAAGGTTGAGCAGAATCTTCTTCTGGCCCTTGGAGAGCAGGTCACGGACCGCATCGCGCAGAACCACGCTGCCTTCGCCGAGCGTAATCCGGCCGCTACAATCGAGAATGGTAACGCCGTCAACCTGGCGTGGACTGATCTTCATGGTCACTGAGAAACCTCCTTGGCGCCGCCGGACTGGCCGGGGACGTGCTTTACGAGTTTAATTTCGGTGCCCGTTTGAGACGGTTGAATCTGTACTTCATCCATAAACGAGCGAATTAGAAAAATGCCCCGGCCCGAACGTTTCAACAGATTTTCGGGCGCGAGCGGGTCGGGAATGCAGGCCGGATCCAGACCTTTACCCTGATCGCGAATCGTAATCACCAAATCCGCGGCCGTCTGCTCAAATTCAAGGCTGACCTTCTTCCCTGGATCGTAGGCGTTGCCATGCAGGACTGCGTTGACTGCGGCCTCACGCACCGCCATCGAAATCTGCATGACCTGATCTTCATCGAATCCCGCGGCCGCCGCAATACGGGTGGCCGCCTGTTCGGCGTTGTCGACAGTCTCCAGCGTCGAATCCAGCGTATAGGATTCCCGTTGCTCAGTCATGGCCAGCGATTCGTCAGCACGCCCGTAAACCTGCCCGTTCGCCCATCTGGCCATCACGACGAACCAGAGACCTCGCGAAAACCGCAAAGGTAGCGATTTCAGTAGTTTCGCCCGTTCACCGTGAAAATGTCAACGCGAGGGGCTTACCGTGTCATACCACAATAGAAATGTCCCCGTGATAGCACTACAGTCGCTCCGCTTGCGGCGTGGTGCTTGAAAGCGCAACCGCCTTCGCGGCCTTGACAGTGTAACCGGGATCACATCGCACCCGGCGGAGTAGTGACACAATAACTTTGGATCTTGAGGCATGGAGGAAACAATGGAAGTTCTCATCGAGCATCTGGGGGCCGTCCAATTTGAAATCAAAGCTCGTCAACACACCATCGCTTGCGACCAACCGCTTGAGAATGGCGGATTTGATGAAGGAATGACTCCTCCTGAGCTTCTTCTGGCATCGCTCGGATCCTGTGCAGGATTTTACGCCGCCATGTACCTTCGCAAACACAAACTGGCAGATGAGGGTACGCGCGTGAAAGTGTCAGCTGAAAAAATGAAGGATCCAGCTCGCATGGGCAACTTTCTTATCGAGCTGGATGTTCCCGCCGACCTTTCGCAAAAACACCGTAACGGTCTTGAGCAGGCCGTGCATCACTGTTTGATTCACAACACGTTGTTGTACCCGCCGGCGATGACCATCGAGATCAAGAGCGCGGTTTCGTCACACGTCTAGGCCCAGTGTCATTCAGAACTGGTAAGCTGGAAACCGGCCGCAAGTCTAGTCGGCCCGGGGATTGCCATGCTACTTTCCGGAATTTTTCCACCTATTACCACGCCCTTTTATGCTGACGGCAACGTCTACTACAAGAAGATCGAGCATAATGTCGATCGCTACTCGAAAACTCCGGCTGCCGGGATCGTCGTGCTGGGCTCGACGGGCGAAGCCATTTTTCTCTCTGATCAGGAACAACGCGATGTCCTAAGAACCGCTCGCGAAGCCGCCGCGCCGAATAAAGTCCTCATCGCCGGCACCGGTAGCGAGTCCGCCGTCAACACGCAGCGGATGACCGAATACGCCGCGGAGCAGGGCTACGATGTCGCTCTGGTGCGGACCCCGTTCTATTACAAGAAGCTGATGCAGCCCGCCAACATTCTGGCCTTCTATCGCACCGTGGCCGACCGATCTCCGCTGCCAGTTCTCATTTATAGCGTTCCTCCGTTCACCGGCTACGACATTCCGGCTGAACTGGTCATAGAACTCTCCGGACATCCGAACATCATCGGAATCAAAGAATCCGGCGGTGACGTCGAGAAAATCCGACGGATGGTGGAGGGAACTCGCCAGGTAAAGCGCGGCGCTGCCGTCACCGAAACGTTTGAAGCGGTCACGCCCCGCATGTTGCGGGCCGCCAGTGCCGGCAACGGCGGCGGAGAACTGGTTAGCATTGGAGGCGCACTCGGTGCAGGGAAGCCGTCCTCGTCCGCAGTCACCGTGGTTGCTGGGCTCAAGACTCGCCAGAAAGAAGTTGGATTTCAAGTGCTGGTCGGTGCCGCACAAAAGCTGGAACCGTCGCTACAGGTTGGTGCGGTCGGCGCCGTTCTCGGTTTCGCCGCTCCTGCGCCCACCGCCTGCTACGAAATTTACGCTGCCTTCAAGGAAGGCGACCACGAACTGGCCAAACTGAAACAGGAAAAAATCGCCAAAGCTGCGACCCGTATCATCGGAGACCTGGGCATCGCCGCTACCAAATACGCCGCCGATCTAAACGGCTACTACGGAGGGCCACCCCGTCTGCCGCTTTTGCCGACCACTGCCGAGGTTAAGTCTGAAGTCGAACAACTCATGTCCGACATTCGCAACTGAGTGTGTCGAACGACCTGCAACCAACCCCCACCAGTGGTCTGCGGCTCCCGGAGCCGCGTCCGCATTGATCATCGGGTAAGATATTGTCAAAGGGGTGCCAATGAGCACGACACATCAAACCACAGCTGATGCGGGAGTGAAGCGCCTGATCAACTACAGCGCGGACTCCGGCGTAGCGATCATCGAACTCTCCGATCCGCCCGCCAATACTTATAGCTACGAGATGAACCGCCAGCTCGACGAGGCCATCCTTAAGGCCCGCATGGATGAGTCTGTCCACGTCATCGTCCTGACCGGGGCTGGCGAAAAGTTCTTCTGCGCGGGCGCGAACATCAACATGCTCGCTAAGGTCGATCCTAACTACAAATACTATTTCTGCCTGCATGCCAACGAAACCCTGCTTCGCCTCGAAAACACACCGAAGCTCGTCATCGCCGCCATCAACGGTCACTGCGTTGGCGGAGGCCTCGAAGTCGCCATGGCCGCCGACATCCGCATCGCCAGAAAAGATGCTGGTAAAATTGGTCTCCCCGAAGTATCTCTTGGCGTTTTGCCGGGAACTGGCGGTACCCAGCGCCTCTCGCGCCTGGTAGGGAAAAGCAAAGCCATCGAACTGATGGTCACTGGCTCAACCTTCACCTTTGAAGATGCGCAGGGGTGGGGAATTGTGAACAAGATTTTCGAACGTGACGGCTTCATGGACGACGTTCTGGAGTACGCGCGCCAGTTCTGTCCACCGCACAAGGCGGCGAAGGCCGTAGGCCGCATCAAGCGGTCCGTTCAAAGCGGCTGGGAGGTTGGCTTGGAATCGGGTCTCGCCATGGAGCGCGAAAATCAGCAACTACTCTTTGAGAGCGCTGACGCCAAAGAAGGCCTGTCAGCGTATATGGAAAAACGAGCCCCGAATTTCAAAGGAAAATAGGGGAGCACGTCGAGACAGCTGCCTTCGGCTGTCCAATCGAAAAGCGTTTTAGGAATCAAAAGAGACGAAGCGAATAGTGACAACCACGACTGCATCCCCAGAGACGACCACCACCGCCTATACCATGGGCGAACTTATGGTCGCCAGCGCTGCGCGCGAAATTAAAGACGGGGAAGTCGTCTTCGTCGGTATGCGCCTTCCCCTGATCGCCTTTGTCGTCGCCAAGCGGACCCATGCGCCCAGGGCCATCGGCTTGTTTGAAAATGGCGTCGTTCGTGCCACGCCCGCACCCGAACTCATCTACACCATGGCCGATCCGCCGAACATTCTGGGAGCCACCCAGTGTCTCGACATGCTGAGCGTCATGAGCCTGCTGCAATCGGGCCGCGTGCATCTGGGATTTCTTGGGGCCGCAGAAGTCGATCGTTTCGGAAACTTGAATTCCACCGAAGTCCGCGGCCCTAAGGGAATGATTCGTCTTCCTGGCTCCGGCGGCGCTTGCGATATCGCCTCGCTCGCTTACCGATTCGTAGTATTGCTCGATCACAGCAAGCAGCGTCTTCCCGAGCGCGTTTCGTTTCTCACGAGCCCCGGCAACGGGGACGGTCCAGGGTGGCGTGAGCGCATGGGCTTGCCCCGTGGCGGGCCGTCCGCTGTTATCACGACTAAAGCAATCTTGCACTTTGATCCCGATGGAGAAGCCTACCTGGCATCCACCCATCCCGGAATCGATGTGGAAGATGTTTTGCGCCACACCGGCTGGAAGCTGCGCGTGAGCGAAAACGTTACGGCAACGCCCGAGCCCACGACGGAGGAGTTGAGAGCGATCCGGGAATACGACAGAGAAGGTTTTTGGACAAGCTGAACCGCTGGTAGTGCAAACTGTATGTCTTCTTACTCAAGAGTCGACTTTGGGATCGAGGCGCCGATTGCCCGTATAGCTCTCCGGCACCCTCCACTTAACGTCATCGACATCCCCATGATGGAAGAGTTGACCGCAGCCCTAGCTGAGATCGAGGTGCGTCCAGACATAACAACTATAATTTTCTCCGGCGCGCAAAAAGCTTTCTCCGTCGGCGTCGACGTCGCCGCCCATACGCCCGACAAGGTCGAGGAGATGCTGACCAAATTCCATGCGGTCATCCGCGCGATAGTTGCCTCGAAGAAGGTCACAATTGCCGCCGTCCACGGCCATTGCCTTGGCGGCGGAGCTGAGTTGGCCATGGTGTGCGACATGGTGTACACCTCGGAGTTGGCTACTTGGGGTTTCCCCGAAATCAAATTAGGCTGTTATCCGCCGGTCGCAGCCACCGCCCTTGCTGCGCTCGTAGGGCAAAAGCACGCCGCTGATCTCATCCTTACCGGACGAAGCATCACCGGCAAGGAAGCCGCAGCCATCGGACTCGCCAATGCCGTAGTACCGGAAATCGATCTCGAACGCACAGTCAACGAAGCCGTCGATCATCTTCGCAAGCTCAGCCCCGCCGCGCTCGCGATTGCCAAGAAGGCAATCTACGCCTGGGACTCGATCCATTTCGACAAAGGCCTGGCCCGCGCCGAAAAGATTTATTTCGAAGATCTGATGAAGACGGAAGACGCACAAGAGGGCATTAGCGCCTTCCTGCAAAAGCGGGAGCCAGAGTGGAGGGGCAGATAGATGTCTAAGGTTCTCTCCATGTCCGAGGCCATCACCGCCTTCGTTCCCGACGGCGCGTCCGTCGCCCTTGGTCTGCAAATGGAGCAGATGATCCCCTTCGCCGCCGGCCACGAAATCATCCGCCAGAAAAAGCGCGGCCTCACGTTAATAGGCCCCATCTCCGACATCCTTTTCGACCAACTCATCGGCGCGGGCTGTGCAGAAAAAGTCATCGCTGCATGGGTCGGAAACGTCATGATGGGCTCTGCGTACAACTTCCGCCGCGCTGTCGAGGAGCAAGGCCTGAAGATTTTCAATATGACCAATTTCACGGTCGCGCTGGCGCTGCAAGCGGCGGCCATGGGTGTGCCTTTTTTGCCGACGCGCAGCGCGCTCGGCAGCGAGACCACAAAAGGCAATCATTTTTTCTATCAGATCATCTCCCCGTTTGAGCCGAAGGAAACTCTCTGGGCCGTGCGCGCTCTTGCTCCCGACGTCACCATCGTCCACGTACAGCGCGCCGACCGCGAGGGCAACGCCCACTGTTGGGGAAATTTTGGAGTCATGCTTGAAGGCGTCCGCGCCGCCAAGCGAGTTATCGTCACTGCCGAAGAAATCGTCGAGCCTGAAGTGATCGCCAGCGACCCCAACCGCACTGTCATTCCCGGATTTCTGGTGAATGCGGTTGTCGAGTGTTCGCTAGGCGCCCATCCCTCACCGGTTCAAGGATATTACAACCGCGACGACGCCTTCTTTCGCGAGTATCATGAACAAACGAAAACCAAGGCCGATACCGATGCTTGGCTGGATCGATGGATCTACAAACTCGCGGGGCGTGAGGAATATGCAGTCAATCTTGGAGAAGGCCGCACCGAAGCGTTAGGCGTCAAGCATCACGCCTACGCCGCCCAGACCGACTTCGGATATTGAACAAAAGATCGCATAGCGAGGGTGTCTCACCCGCCAGAGAAGAGAAAGAAGTAGCCATGGATTTCGAAATCAGCGCCAGTGAAGTAAAGGACATGCTCAAACGTGGTGACCGGTTCACCCTGCTCGACGTGCGCGAACCATGGGAACTGGAGAAGTCCAGGATCGAAGGCAGCAAGGATATTCCCATGGGTGACATTCCCACCCGGGCCCACCAGGAACTGGACCCGGAGGCCCACATCGTCGTGCTGTGTCATCATGGTGTGCGTTCATTGACGGTCACCAATTGGCTGCGTCAGCAAGGATTCGAAAAAGTCCAATCCGTCCGAGGAGGAATCGACGGCTGGGCGAAAACGGTGGACCCGAAAATACCGTTGTACTGAAGAGCGCTCTTAGCCCTCAGCTCTTAGCAGTCGGCTCGGAATGTTCAAAGCTAAGAGCTAGTAGCTAAGAGCCAAAAGCTTTGTATGAAAAAAGAACTCATCGAACTAAGGGTCAACGGACGCACCCACGAACTCGCGATCGAGTCGTGCAAACTTCTCCTCGATACCTTGCGGGAGGACCTGCAGCTCACCGGATCCAAGCGTGGGTGCGACGAGTCCTCTTGCGGCGCTTGCTCCGTCCTCGTCGACGGAACGCCCATGCTTTCCTGTGCGCTGTTAGCTGCGAGTTGCGAAGGTCAGGAGATCACCACCGTTGAGGGCATCACCGAACACGGCAGTCTGGCCGCCATTCAGAAAGCCTACGGAGACTGGGGAGGCTCGCAGTGCGGATTCTGCACACCCGGTTTCATGATCACGGTCACGCACTTGATGTCGCAAAATGCCGATCCAAGCGACGCCGACATCCGCAGCGCTCTAAGCAGTAATCTCTGCCGTTGCACCGGCTATAACCAGATGTACCAGGCGGTCCGCGCCGCAATCGAAGCCGAGAAAAAAGGGATAGTCGCTGTTTCATCAATCCGGCAGCCAGTAGGAGCGCATGATTAACGATCAAGAGCCGACGACCAACAGCCAGCGACCAACGACCGGGAATTTTTCCATCATCGGCAAGCCGATCGCCATGGTCGACGCTGCCGGCAAGTCCACGGGCTCCGGCAAATATGCGGACGACCTCACTTTACCCGGCATGCTGATTGGCAAGATCCTGCACTCGCCCTATCCGCACGCCATCATCAAGAGCATCGACACCACCCGCGCTGAGAAGCTCGATGGAGTCGTCGCCGTCGTTACCGGCAAAGACGCTCCCAATCCCTACGGCATCCTTCCCGTCGGTCACGACGAGCACGCCATGGCGACTGACAAGGTACGCTATGTCGGAGACAACGTTGCCTGCGTCGCCGCTGTAGACGAGTACACCGCCGAGCGCGCCCTCGAACTCATCGACGTCGAATATGAAGTGCTTCCCGCCTACTTCGATCCCGAAGACTCCATGAAAGCGGAGAGCGACTTCATCCACGACAACAAGCCACACAATTTGGAGAAGGACTATCACCACGTTTTCGGCGACCCTGACAAAGGTTTCGCCGAAGCCGACCAGATCGCCGAAGCTCGCTTCATCGCCAACGAAGTCACCCACGGTGCCATGGAGCCGCATTGCACACTTGCAGCATTTGAAATCGATCCTTACACCGGCAATATGGGCCGTCTGACGGTGCAATCGTCGACCCAGGTTCCGTACTATCTGCAACACAAACTTTCGCTCGTCCTAGAAATGCCGATGTCGCAAATCCGCGTCATCAAGCCGCTCGTCGGCGGAGGCTTCGGCGGCAAGAGCGAAGTCATCCCGCTTGAGATCATCGCCGCCGTCGCCGCGCGCAAAGCCAAGGCACCGGTCAAAATCACCTATTCTCGCGAAGAAGTTTTCTGGGCCCATCGCGGACGCCCGCGCACCATCGTCGATCTCAAGACCGGAATCACCAAAGACGGCCGCATCACCGCCGTCAAAGCCAAAGTCATTCAGGATGGCGGTGCTTACTGTTCCTACGGAGTCGTGACCATCCTCTATTCTGGTGCACTTCTCGGCGCGCTTTACGACATTCCTAACATTCAATACGACGGATACCGCGTCCTGACCAATAAACCCGTCTGTGGCGCGATGCGCGGACACGGCACCGTCAACGTCCGCTTCGCCTTCGAATCGCAACTCGACGAACTCTCGCTCAAAATTGGCATGGATCCTGCCGAAGTTAGGCGTCGCAATCTGCTGAAGCCGCCCTGCGTCACGGTGAACGGCCTGCGCGTCCAAAGCTACGGACTCCCCGAATGTATCGATCAGGTCGTCAACCGATCTGGCTGGAAGGATCGCAAGGGCCATCTGCCGAAAGGGCGCGGCCTCGGCATCGCCTGTAGTCACTATGTGAGTGGGGCCGCCAACTCGATCATCCGTTCTGATATGCCGCACTCCACGGTCAACATCAAGATCGATCGCGATGGAGGAATCGTCGTCTACACCGGAGCCTCCGACATTGGTCAGGGCTCCGACACCATGGTTGCGCAGATCGCCAGCGAGGTTCTCGGCTGCTCGCTCAATCGCGTGAAAATCATCGCCGCGGATACTGATCTCACTCCCATCGACATCGGTTCCTACTCCAGCCGCGTGACATTCATGAATGGCAACGCGACTCTCCGCGCCGCGCAAGACGTGAAGAAACAAATAACCCTCGCCGCGGCGAAGAAAATGAACTGCGCTCCCGAGGACTTAGTCTTCCGAAGCGACAAGGTCAGCAAGAAAGATGCCGCACCGCTGGCGACTCGCTCAGTCGATGTAGGCGCGGGCGTCTCGCCGGTGGTCACCGCGTCGGTCTCCGGACGGGTCGAAGGTCAAATCCTCCGTGGCTCGCTTCAACAAAAGCGCAAAGACGAAGGCCCCAAAGATTCCCTCAGCTTCGAAGAAGCGGTCGTCGCCGCCATTGATTTCCACGGAGCGCTCTCGGGCACCGGTTCCTATGCTCCACCGCCCGAGGCCCGTGGCGGCAAGCACAAAGGCGGAGGCGTCGGCCCGTCCCCGGCGTACTCTTATTCCGCACAGGTTGCCGAGGTCAGCGTCGACGAAGACACCGGAGAAGTTACCGTTCACAAAGTCTGGGCCTCGCACGACTGCGGGCGCGCCCTTAATCCCGTTTCCGTCGAGGGCCAAATCATCGGATCTGTCTGGATGGGCATGGGCCAGGCCCTCACCGAAGAAATGATCTGGAAAGATGGAATGCTGATGAATCCCGGCATGCTCGAATACCGCAGCCCGTCGTCGGTCGAATCGCCGGAGATCGAGCCCATCATCGTCGAGAGCATCGACCCCGAAGGCCCATTCGGAGCCAAAGAATGCAGCGAAGGGTCACTGGCTGCAACCATCCCGGCCATCGCGAATGCGATCTACGACGCTGTCGGAGTTCGTCTCCACGAATCGCCATTTACGCCGGAGCGAGTGTTATCCGGGTTACGTGCCAAGAAATCCCAAAAGAAGCTCAACCTCACCGAAGGCGTCGACCCCACCGCGCCAACCACCTTCCGCGAACATGGAGGCTCGCTCTGGTTTCGAGGTAAAGGTCCCGAACGCCATCCGCTGGATCCCTCGCGCAAAGAAGTCCAAGCTTCCGTTGGAGGTGACGATTGAGCCTCCCCCAATTCAAACTGCTCCGCCCGCGAACGCTATCCGAAGCCGTCGGGTATTTGTTCAATGTCGGCGCGGGCGTCACGCCCGTGCTGCCCGAACACGGCCCACAGCAGCCCAAACTTCGCATCATCGCCGGAGGCACCGACCTCATTCCCTCCATGCGGCAAAAGCTCTTCGAGCCGGATTACGTCTTAGACATCCGCCATATCGCCGAACTGAAAGGCATTCGCCAGAAGGGAAGCGAAGTCGAAATCGGAGCCCTCACCTCGCTCACTGAGATCGAGCACTCCAAGTTCTTGCGTGATCGCTACCCTGTCCTGACCGAAGCCGCTGGCACGGTCGCTTCTCCCGTGCTGCGAAATATGGGTACGATCGGCGGCAACATCTGCCTGGACACGCGCTGCCTCTGGTACAACCAGTCGCTCACTTGGCGCAAAGGCTGCGGTTTTTGCATCAAGAAAGACGGCGAGCTTTGCCACGTCGCCCCCGGAGGCGACAAATGCTGGGCGGCTTTCTCCGCCGACACTCCGCCGGCCCTGCTTTGCCTGAACGCAGAAATCGAGATCGCTGGCCCGCAAGGCACCCGCCGCCTGCCGCTGCAAGGCTTTTACACCGGAGACGGCATCCACTATCGCAAGCTCGAATCAAACGAAATTCTCACGCGGATCTTCCTGCCCGAGTCGACCGCCGGATACCGCGGCGTGTACAGAAAACTTCGCGTCCGTGGCTCGATCGACTACCCGCTAGCCGGAGTCGCCATCGCGATGAAGCGCTCAAACGGGCATATTGAAGACGCTCGCATAGCGCTCACTGCCGTCAATCCTGCGCCGGTACTGGTAAAAGGAGCGACCCAACTCTTGGCAGGGAAGCTGTTAAGCGAAGAACTGGCTGAGGCTGTCGGCGATTTGGCCGCCAAAACCGCCAAACCCCTGACCACTTCCGCTTTGACTCCAGAGTATCGCCGTGAGATCATTCGCACGTTTACGAAACGGGCTCTAATGGCGGCTGCCACAAATTAGAACGTTATTTACGCAGACAGCCGCAGATGAGGCCAACCCCGCTGAATGTGAGGACAATATGAAGCGTAGATTGACGTTTCTAGCGGCGGTCGTCGCAATCATGTTGACCGTCGTTGCCTTCGCCTTAGGCCAACAGCAACCGAGCCCAGCCCAACAAGAACAACTCGCCGCCCTTAGGAAATTGCGCGACGGCGGTGTTTTGAGCGCCGCTGAGTATGACGCAAAGATGCAATCGGTCATGGCGACGGCCCAAAGTTCCGCTCCCGTCGCTACCTCGGGAATGCGCACCGCCGACATCAGCGATCCTGCACTGGGTATGACCGCCGCAAGCTTGCAGTTTCCTGCCGAATGGAGGTTTGCCGGCACCGTCGCCCAAGCCGGAAACTGTACTTCCAACGGCGGCATCCGCTATTCGGCCCAAAGCGTCGACGGCAATACCGCTTTCGTGAAGTTTCCGAACTACGCTTGGTCCTGGAACAGCAATCCGAACTTTGCCGACGGGATGAGGCAGCGTGGCTGCACGGTTGCGCCCATTTTGACCGCTGCGGATTTTCTGAAACAAATCATGATTCCCAATTTACGGCCCAATGCCCAAGTTCTCGAAATCGGCCCTTTGGTCCCTGAGGTCCAGGCGCAGCTCGACGCGCAACTCAAGCAGATGCGCGCAAACTCTATTCGCATGGGCGCGCAATATGGGTATTCGCCGGAGCGAAGTGAGTGGATCGCCGGCTCCATCCTCGATGGGGCGCGGGCACGCGTTACCTATACTCGTGGGGGACAGCCGGTTGAAGAGATTTTGCGCGCTATCATTTCATGTACGACGGGTCACCAACCCACGGGACTGAATCGTCCGCCGGCGCAGACCGCCATGTGCGGGACGCGTGAAATGGAGATCTTCCGCGCACCCAAGGGCCAGCTCAGTAACCTGATGCCGGTATTCAGCAAAGTTACGCTGACCGTGAACCCAGCCTGGGACCAGAGAGTCGCCGAAATCCAGTCTCGGCAAAGCCAACAGCTTATCGACCAATCCTGGAGACAGCATAACCAGTTGATGCAGCAATCGCAGGCGGCCGCCGACGCCCGGACGCGACAGTGGCAGGCCAATGAAGCAGCCCGCCAGACCTCTGTCGATAATTCCATCGCCAATGCACGGGCCCAGCAGAATTCCCTGGACCGAAGTGCAGTCGAAACGGAAAAATACGCCTTGGGTGTTCAAACTGTGGTTGACCCAAACACCGGTCAGACGACAAATGTAAGCAATCAGTACAGCCACACCATGCAGCGCCAATCCGACGGCAAGATTTTCCAGTACAACGATCCTTCGTTCGATCCCCGACTCTGGGCCGATCCAACGCAGATTTTCACGGAGATGCCGGTAGTGAAGTAGCCTTTACGACTCCAGGAGTGCCGCGAGACCGGCAAGTGAATGATTACCGATTGCCACATCCACATCCAGCCGCTCGAAATGTTCAAGCCGCACGCGCTTGAACTCATGAAGAAGAAGCGCGCCAACTACGATGAAATCGCCGAGTTTTGCCGCAATCCCAAAGCCTTCCTCAAGTACATGGACGCCGCCGGCATCGACCGTGCCGTCCTCATCAACTACGTTGCCCCTGAAGTCATCGGATTTACCAACGGCGTCAACCAGTTCATCGCCGACTACACCAAAGAGAATCCCCGGCGGCTCATCTCCTGCGGCAGCCTCCATCCCCGTCACACTACCAACGTTATGGCGGACATGGAACATCTGCTGCGCCTCGGGATTCGCATGATCAAAATCCACCCGCCGCACCAGCTTCTTTTTCCCAACGATTATCTCAATGGAGTGAACGAGCTCGAAATCATCTATCGCGCCGCCGAGGGCAACGGCATCCCTGTCATGTTCCACACCGGCACATCGATTTTTCCCGGCGCTCGCAACAAGTACGGCGACCCCATGTACATCGACGACGTCGCCGTCGATTTCCCTAAACTCAAAATCCTTCTCGCCCACGGAGGCCGTCCGCTTTGGATGGATACAGCCTTCTTCCTGCTCCGCCGACATCGCAACGTCTATCTCGACATCAGTGGCATCCCGCCGAAAACTCTGCTGGAATATTTTCCGCGCCTGGAAGAAATTGCTCACAAGACGCTCTTCGGAACCGATTGGCCGGGGCCCGGCGTCCCCGACATCAAGAAAAATCTCGACGAATTTCGAGCACTCCCGCTGAAGCCCGAAATCCAGAACCAAATCCTCAGCCAAACAGCCCTAAGCATCTGGCCAGAGTAGGCCTGCGGCTCGCATGTTGCTCTGAGTCAAGGCGTGACCTTAAACACCACTCCACAGCCAATGCGTCCGCCGCGGTGGCAGTTAGGGTCGCCGCCGCTATAGGTTGTACCGTATAGTGCTCCAGAGGCATCTATGGTCAACCCCGCAAATGGCTCAGTGCCATCCGTCCCCCCTGTGAAACTGTGCATCACCGTCTCAACGCCGGCAGTACTCAATTCGAAGACCGTTCCAAGGTTGTAAGTGCCTCCGCCTGCCGTAGTTCCATAGAAGTTGCCCGCGGCATCCTCAACCACACCTGCATAGGGGTCTGCACCATCCGAGCCACCGCGGAAGTTGTACAGCACCGTCTCATTGCCGCTTGAATCTAGCTTAAAAACGGTTCCGCCCCCATCGCTGCCTCCGCCTGCCGTAGTTCCATACAGGTTACCCTGAGAATCCAGAAGTAAGACTGACATCGGGTACGCACCATCCGTGCCGCCGCTAAAAGTATGGAGAACAGTTTCGTTACCGGCCGTGTCTAATTCAAAAACGACGCCATAGTTTCCGCGCATACGACAGACGCCAGCCCCTCCATAGGTCGTCACGCCATAGATATTGCCAGCCGAGTCGAGAGTAACGCCGGGGCCGGGTTCGCATCCGTCGAACCCACCGCTGAAGCTGTAAAGAACAGTCTCCTTGCCGCTCGAATCCAGCTTAAACACCGTCCCGCACCCTGAAGATCCTATCCCGGGACACCCAGTACCGCCCTCCCAGGTCGTTCCGTACAGGTTGCCTGCTTGATCTTCGACCAATAGTGAATCTGGATCTTCGCCGTCAGGAGGCCCGGTAAACTTGTAGAGCAGAGTCTCTTTCCCAGTTTTCCCATTCAATTCGAATACAGTGCCGCAGCCTTGGTCTTGACCCTCACAGTTTAGATGGCCGCCATAATAGGTAGTGCCAAAAAGATTTCCCGCCGCGTCGCGAAAAAGAGTGGCATCAGGAATTTCGCCCGTTGAGATCGCGAAACTATGCAGCCAGACTTGCTCGCCCGTTGAACTAAACTTAAACGCCGTGCCGCATCCTAGCCCGCAGCTACGCTCGTGCTCACCTCCATACGCGGTCGTGCCGTAGAGATTTCCATCAGTATCGATCGCAACAGTGGCGAGCGGGCGTGCCCCATCCGCGAGGTGAGAAAACGTGTGTAGCACTTCGAACGTCTGGGCTTGTGCCAGTTGGAGCGAAACACTCGCAGCTACCAGACTGACTGCAATGACCATTGCAGCCCTAACTCGACCCCGATAGCGCTTAGATTCTGTCATGCCTTAGCCTCCGCAGGCGGACACCAGAATACTACTTCTCGGGCCCTTTACACAGGAGAGTGTTTCGGTGTTTCAGGTTCTTCGCGAGACGGCAAAACGAGCGATTGGTGGGCGATTACCGCGAAGTAAATAAGTGTCCCAGCTTCTCTTTCTTCGTCTTCATATAATCTTCCGCATAGGCGCTCGAAGCCACCTCGCAGGGCACCCGCTCCGTCACTTTGATTCCGCCGCGTTCCAGGGCCGCAACCTTATCGGGATTATTCGACAACAGCCGCACTTGCCGCACGCCCAACAATTTCAATATCTCCGCTGGCAGCGCAAACTCCCGCTGGTCTGCCTTGAATCCCAGCCGCTCGTTCGCTTCCACCGTGTCGAGCCCGGAATCCTGTAACTCGTACGCCTGTAGCTTTGCCATCAGGCCAATGCCGCGACCTTCCTGCTGTTCGTAGATCAGGATGCCCGCGCCCGCCTCGCCAATCATGGACAAAGCCATCTCCAGTTGGTCCCGGCAATCACACCGCAGAGATCCGAAGACATCCCCCGTCAGGCACTGCGAATGGATCCGCAGCAGCACCGGCACCGCCTGTACGTCACCCATCACCAGCGCAACCGCCTCTTCGACTTTGTCGCCGAACTCTCCCCGGAAGCCATAAATCCGAAACTTTCCCCATCGCGTGGGGAAGTCAGCCGACGCCACTTGCTTCACCGAATCAGATCTCACAAGACCATTATAAGGCGGCAGCCAGCCGATGCAGAGCGGCGCCCATTCCTGGCGCGGCCTCTCGCTCGCACTGACGGTGCTCACCAGGTCGCGTATCGGGAGCGCTGTTGCCGCTCCGGCAGAATCTTGATCAGAACGATCCCCGCGATGAATCCGCCTACGTGCGCCCAGAACGCGACACCGCCCATGTTCTGGTTCTCTGTCCCCAGAGAAACCGCGGTCCCGCTCAGAAACTGGTACACAAACCAATATCCCAGCATGAGCCAGGCAGGAAGGTGGAAAAAGAAGATCGGCGGGAACCACATCAGTACGCGCGCCTTCGGATACAGCACGAAGTAGGCGCCCATCACTCCCGGCAATCGCCCCGCTCGCGCCCACTGTCGGCACGTTCGATCCCGCATCCAGCGCGATATACGCAAGCGCCGCCGCCACTCCACTTAGCAGATAAAACAGCAGATACGTGAAATGCCCTAGATAGTCTTCAATGTTGTCCCCAAAAATCCAAAGGAACCACATGTTCCCGAGGATGTGCATCCACGATCCGTGCAGAAACATCGACGTCAAGACCGGCAAGAACATCCCTACCAGTGAGAAATGCCCGGCTGACGCAGCCCGCTCGAAATGCAGCGGGACTACGCCGAATGTGCGGATAAAACTGTCGAGCGCCCGCGGGCCCTCCGCCTCAATCGACAATTCGAATAGGAAAACCAGCACATTCAGCGCGATAATGAAGTACGTCACGTAGGGCGTACTGTAGCGCGGAGTTTCGTCGCGTATAGGGAGCATTTAGATTGAGTAATTGAGTAATTTGTAATTGAGCAATTGAAACCCAAAGCCGGATTCAATCACTCGGTTTCGACCGAAAACGCAACTGCTAATGATCTTAAATGACCCGATGACGAAGCGACCCGACGGCAGGACGAATTAGACTATAGACTATTTTCCCCGCTAACAAATTTCCCGATTACGCGATTGTACAATTACCCAATCTCTCCATGAACGCTGTTCTCATCATCGATAAGCCCTCGGGACTGACCTCGCACGATGTCGTCCACCGCGTCCGCCGCATTCTGCGAGAACGCTCTGTCGGGCACCTGGGAACACTGGATCCCCTGGCGACCGGCGTTCTGCCGCTCCTCATCGGCGCGCTCACCCGATTGGCGCCATTCTTTACTGCATCGGAAAAGAGCTACGAAGGCACCGTGCGTTTCGGCTTCGCGACCGACACCTATGACGCCGACGGCGAACCTGCGGGCGCCGACCAGCCGATCAACTTGTCGCTGTCGCAAGTCCAGGAATGGGCGTCAGATTTCCAAGGCAGAATCGAACAGGTTCCGCCGGCTTTTTCCGCCAAGAAAATCCAGGGTGTTCCCGCCTACAAACTGGCCCGCAAGAATCAGGAAGTGGTCCTCAAAGCTGTCGAGGTTGAGATCAGAGAATTCACCATTCTCAGCGTGGAAGGGTGTCACGTCCAGTTTCGCGCCCGCGTCTCATCGGGCACATACATGCGCAGTATCGCTCATCAGATGGGCCAACGCGCAGGATGCGGCGCCCACCTTGAGTCTTTGCGGCGGACCGCCTCCGGCGAGTTTGATATCTCCCAGGCCCATAGCCTGGAAGAACTCGATGCTGCCGCCAAAGACGATCGCACCGAAGATCTGTTCATTCACCCGCGGCGCATTCTGCCCCAACTTCCTTGCGTCACTGCCAATGAAGAAATGACCGCCCGCATTCGTAACGGCCGATCTGTGAATCTCCCCGAATACTCCGACGCCCCACTGGTCAAAGTGTTCGCAGGGCAACGCGACCTTATCGCCGTTGCCACCCGCGTCGCCGGCACGCTCTTTCGTCCCAAGATTGTTTTTGCCACTGATCGGGTGGCGGATGCGGTCCATTAACTAGGCCAACGGGCGCCTTCGTAGACATCATTCGCGCATCGATTTCGGATCTCGCATTGCCTAGCAGGCTGCTGAAAAACCCCGCGGCGGACTGATTTCGGGAAGGGCACGAGTTCACTCGTGCCGTTAAGTGCTTTAAAACTAGCCGCGCTTCAGCGCCTGCCGGACGCTCGCGGCCAGCGAAATGTGTTTTCCAGCAGCCTGCTAGGCATTCCATCTTCCTTATGTCGAAATGGGAGAATCGAACGGGTTTCTCAGTCCATTCGTGCAGTCACGGCGAAAGCAGCCGCTGGCCCCCGTGCTAGACTTACCTTTTTCATGCCTCTCATACGCGTCGTCATTCTCTGGCACCAGCACCAGCCGTTTTACAAAGACCTGGTCACTGGCGAATACCGCCTGCCTTGGGTCCGTCTGCATGCCCTGAAGGACTATTACGGCATGGTCAAGCTGTTGGACGAGTTCCCCAACGTCCACCAAACCTTCAACCTGGTTCCGTCGCTCATTACCCAGATTCAGGACTACGTGTCGGGAAAGGCCCAGGACCCGTTTCTTCAAGTCGCCGCCTGCCCAGCTCAGGACCTAACTCACGAAGAACGGCGTTTCGCTCTGCAATATCTGTTTCAAGCCAATCCGGTCAATATGATCGGGCGATATCCGCGCTATCGTGAACTGTGGGACCGCTTCCGAGGCTCGGGGGATAACCCAGAACGTGCCGCCAAGCATTTTCAGCCCCAGGACTTCACCGATCTGCAGGTGCTGTCCCAAATCGCATGGTTTGACGAATTCTTTCTAGAGGATCCGGGCATAGCGGAATTGATCAAGAAAGGCCAGGGCTTCAGCTTTGAAGACCAGCGATTCGTCATAGCCCGCGAACGCGAATCGATTGAGAAGGTTTTGCCCGCCCACGCCAAGGCCGCCAAGCAGGGTAGCATCGAAATCTCTACTTCGCCCTTCTATCATCCGATTCTTCCGCTGGTCTGCGACAGCAATATGGGGGGCGTTTCTTCGCCCGGCCTAACCTTGCCGCCGAACCGTTTCCGTCGTCCTGAGGATGCCCGCACCCAGCTCCAGCGCGGTCTCGACCTCCATCAACAGGTCTTCGGAGTGCGCCCGCAAGGCGTCTGGCCTTCGGAAGGAAGCGTCTCGGACGAGGTTTTTGCCATCGCACAGGACTTAGGTGTCCGCTGGATGGCAACCGACGAAGGTGTATTAGGTCGTACTTTGGGGATAAATTTCGGACGAGACGGCGAAGGCCGTCCCTCCGATTATGCGGCCGAAAAGCTCTACACCGTTTATCAGTTTGAGAGTGGAAGCACTCAAATGCACCTGATTTTCCGCGATCACACCATTTCTGATTTGATTGGTTTCGTGTATTCGGGAATGCCTCCGCAAGACGCCGCCGCCCACCTCATCCATAACATTCAAAGAGCCGCGCAATCGGTTTGTGCCAAAGGGCTGGATGCCGTTGTTCCGATCATTCTGGATGGCGAAAATGCCTGGGAATATTACCCCAACTCCGGCCGCGAATTCCTCCGCCGCTTCTACCACGCCTTGGAGAACACTCCCGGAATCCAGGCAGTCACCGTCTCCGAAGCCATCGCCCAGCAAAAGAATTTCCCCAGGCTCAGCACTGTGGTTCCCGGCTCCTGGATCAGCGCCAACTTTAACGTCTGGATCGGCGCGCCCGAAGACAATAAGTCATGGGAGTATCTTTACAACGCTCGCAAGTTCTACGAGGAATCGTCGCCTAAGGCGAGCGAATCCCAGCGCAATCTGGCATTCGAGGAGTTGCTGATTGCCGAGGGCAGCGACTGGAATTGGTGGTATGGCCCCGAACATCACTCCGCCAATGATCGGGAATTCGACGAACTCTATCGCAAACATCTTTCGAACGTCTATCAGGCCTTGGGTGCGACTGCGCCCGACTATCTTTCTCAGCCGATCTCAGGAGCTCCGACCCGTCCCGAGTTCACTCCGCAGACTTCCTACATTCATCCCAAGATCAAGGGTGACATGGTGCGCTACTTCGAATGGATGGGGGCTGCCGCCTACACCGCCGATCACCGCGCCGGGGCCATGCACGGCAAGCGCTTTCTGGTGGATTCAGTCTATGCCGGAATCGACGAGTCCCATGTCTACGGACGCCTCGATTTCGCTGGAAAACCTCCCGATACCGACTTTGAGATTGTGGTCAACCTTGAGTCTTGGGCAAACGACTCACAACGCCCGCGACGCGCGCTGCGAGTTGCCGTTCAAGCCAACGCTGGCCGGATCGAAGGCTGGCAAGTCAATGCCCCAGACGGCGAGCCTCCTATAGCTTCTTCCGGCCAGCCGAATCTGAACCCGGACCCGAACCTGAAATTCGCTCTTCTTAGGAATTTTGAATTGAAGTTGCCGCTGGAATGGCTCCTCGCCAAGCCTGTCCAAGGGCCAAGCTCCGCAACCGACAAAACGGCGGGCCCCATCGCCACCAGACTCCGCCTGCGCTTCGCCCTTTGGCAGAACCGCCTGCCCGTGGACGCGCTACCGCTGGAAGGCTGGATCGAATTACCCCTGGTCAGCGAAGAAGAACTCTTGTCGAACTCCGTCTAGGGAAATCCTGACTAACCCCAATCTCGTGTGCCATTTCGAGCGCAGCAAAATCCCCCATTTACGGGGCGATTTTGCGGAGTCGAGAAACCTGCTTTTATCTTTTTGTCGAACTTACTCAGATCTCCCCTAGCGAGATCCCGATAAATTGCCGCTATTGGCCCGTTGCGGCCGCTGTCATTACCAGCGGACGACTCAGTTCCATGTCCAGTTCGGTTCCCGCCGGAAGCATTGCTGAATTGTGTTTGCCCAGCCAGTGGGCCACGGTTGCCGTCGCGCCAATCGCGCCGCCAATCAACAATCCCTTGCCACCGCCAATCAATCCCCCAACCAGCATGCCGCCACCGGTCCCGACGCCGATCTCCGCCATGTCGCTGCCAGTGTGTCCCTTGCCTTTGAACTGGCCTTCGTCGTTGACGTCGCTGCCGTTGCGGACGCTGGTGTCCACCAAGGTGGCATTCAGCATGTAGCGCTCGCCGTTGGGCAGAATGACCGCCTCGGGGAAAATTCCCAAAGTGGGCCTGCCAGCGATGCGCCGTGGCTCGCTGACCTGTGTAACCCTGCCTTGCACCGTGGCTCCCACTGGTATGACGGTCTTACCATTGGACTGCACGTCCGCCATGACGCGTCCTGAGAACGGATCGCCCGTCTTGCTCGAAAACGTCGCAATCGTGCTTTCCAGTTTCACTTTCAGCGCGGTGCCTTCGGGCAGGGAAAGATTGTCCTGGGCCATGGCCGCCGTGGCCAGCAATCCGCTACACAACAAAATGATGAGCTTTTTCATGGTCTCCTCCTGAATTCTCTTAAAGGCGACTCTAAGGGAGTCGTGAAGCCAGAACAAGGGACCAGACAGCAGGCGAACCATGCGTGATACGTCTTCGCGCTCGACGTTTAGGCCTCGCCATGCGAGGGAGTGATCTTTCCCCTGGTCATTGATTCGAGCCGTCCTGACGGCTAGAATAAGTCGGCATCGGTCGTCCCCCGCCAACCGACGTTGAATCCTGCCTACTGAAGCGTGCTCAATGACGAATTCACTAATGACAAAAGTCGCCGCCGTCCTCTGCTTCGTTCTCGCGATTGTCGCTGCTCGACCGGCGCGGGCGCAGAAGTTCGAGGTGATCCACACGTTTCATAACGGCAAGGGACCACAAAACCCCACGGGCCAGTTGATTCTTGATAAGGAAGGCAATCTGTACGGTGTCGCTGGAGGCGGCCTAATAACAGGATGGTGGTACGCCAATGCAGGCGGCACCGTGTTCAAGATGAACAAGACTGGCAAGCTGCTATGGACCTATCGCTTTGATGGCCCCGACGGGTGGGGACCTGGCGGCGCTCTACTGCGGGACTCTGCGGGTGACCTGTTGGGCGCGACCGGGGACGGTGGTAAGGAAATCGGACGCAATGGTGCGTGTGATGTCGGATGCGGCCTACTCTATAAGCTCGACAAGACCGGAAAAAAGGAGACCGTGCTGTACAAGTTCACCGGCGTTCCCCCGACCGACGGTTATAATCCCTTCGGATCTCTGGTCGAGGACTCATCGGGCGCTCTGTATGGTGTCGCCAGCGGCGGCGATGCGCCCTGTGGAGTCGTATTTAAGGTAGATCGTAGCGGACGAGAGACGGTTCTCTATAACTTTCAGTGCGGAACAGACGGATGGGACCCCGTCGCCGGTGTCGTCAGAGATTCGGCAGGAAATCTGTACGGGGCTACCTTTATGGGCGGCGACCTCGGCTGCGGGTACCAGGAGGATGCGGGCTGTGGAACGGTTTTCAAGGTGGATCCAAACGGGACGGAAACAGTGTTGTACAGTTTCCCCTCATTTGGAGGAAGCGACGGTTCGTTGCCAATCGGAGGGCTGATACGAGATTCCGAGGGGAATTTGTACGGTACGACGGGAATCGGGGGAAGCACGCAGTCCTATTATTGCGGAGCACAGGCAGGTTGCGGCGTAGTATTCGAACTCTCCCCTAACGCTGACGGAACCTGGACGTACACGACTCTCTACGAGTTCTGCTCTGGAGGGGATTGCTCAAGTGGTTCGGAGCCTCGTGCCAACTTAATTCGAGACAAGGCCGGAAACCTGTACGGTACTGCAAGCCGTGGCGGTGTCTCACAGCAAGACTGCTGCGGGGTGGTGTTCAAGTTGGACCCGACGGGTCACGAAACCGTGCTTCACGCCTTTACCGGTGGTTCTGACGGATCAACACCTTATGAAGGATTGGTGATGGACAGCGCCGGGACCTTGTATGGCGTCGCGACGTGGGGCGGCGACCTGAATTGCCAAGCCAAATATGGTGGGTGCGGTACAGTGTTCAAGATCACTCCCTAACAGTCATCGGCACGGCCCAAATTCCACGTCGCGTGCCTCGTGAATCGCGCCACCCTAGCGCCTCATCTGTACAGACATGAAGACCATTGGCATGATCGGCGGCTTGGGGCCGGAGTCTACCGTTGACTATTACAAGCTCCTGATTGCCTCTTACCGCGAGCGGATTACCGATGACAGCTATCCGCATCTGCTTATCAACAGCATCAACCTGCAAAATGTCGTCAGGCGGTTGGACGCCAGCGACCACGCGGGCCTGGTCGAATATTTGATCACGGAGCTACGCAGTCTGGAAGCGGCTGGAGCCGAGATCGGATTCATCGGCGCCAACACTCCCCACATTGTTTTTGATGAACTCCGCCGGCGCTCGAACATTCCTCTGGTCAGCATCGTCGAGGCCACGTGCCAGGCTGTCCAAGCCATCCACTTGACGCGTGTGGGGCTGATCGGTTCGCGCTACACCATGCAAGGCCGGTTCTTTCCCGATGTTTTCTCGAAAAATGGCATTGAACTGATTACACCGCCCGCCGCGGAGCAGGACTGGATCCACGCCCACTACATGGGCGAACTGGTGAAAGGCGTGTTTCTGCCCGAGACTCGCGACGAATTTATGGCCATCGCGGACAGGATGAAGCAACGCCATGCAATCCAGGCGCTGATCCTTGGAGGCACGGAATTGCCCCTGCTGCTGCGAGGCGTCTCGTCCGATATTCCGTTCCTGGATACCGCGAAAATCCACGTGCAAAAGGTACTTGCGGAAGCGAGGTAATTTTCTCAACCCGCGGAGAAGGGCCTCGCCTTGAGTTCTGAGTTGCGGCTGAAAAACCCTCTTCGAACCTGGAGAGAGTCCCACAGCGGCGTCAAGCCGGATTGATTCTGGGGCACTTAGCGGCACGGCTGAAGCCGCGCCTTTTCAAATCGGGGATCGCCGCGGCTTGTTTCGTCGGCCTACTAAAGGTTCATCTGTCACCGTCCTGCCGTTCCCAGTGATTTATAATCGCCGCTCTTGAGAAACACAGGCTGCGGCGCAATCGAATTGCGGCCTGATCGCCTTTAAAACGAAAGAGGACTCATTCATGAGCGCGATTGCAGAAATTCATGGCCGCGAAGTGCTCGATTCTCGCGGCAATCCTACGGTGGAAGCGGAAGTTTTTCTTCACGATGGTTCCATCGGCACGGCCATTGTTCCCAGTGGGGCATCGACCGGCGAGCATGAAGCGGTGGAGCTTCGCGATGGCGATAAGCATCGCTTTCAGGGCAAAGGCGTGCTCAAGGCCGTGGAAAACGTGAATGGCGAAATTGCCGACGCCCTCGAAGACTTTGACGCCGCCGACCAGCGCGCGCTCGACCAGAAAATGATCGAACTCGATGGCACCCCCACAAAAAGCCGATTGGGTGCCAATGCGATCTTGGCGGTCTCCATGGCGGCCGCGCGCGCATCCGCCGTTTACTTTGACATGGAGCTTTACCGCTATTTGGGCGGAGCTGCCGCCAACCTGCTGCCCGCTGCCCATGATGAACATCCTCAACGGCGGCGCGCATGCCGACAATAACGTCGACTTCCAGGAATTCATGGTCATGCCGGTCGGCGCAAAGTCTTTTTCTGAAGCTCTGCGATGGGGCGTCGAAGTCTTTCACACGCTAAAGGGCGTTCTCAAGAAGCGCGGATACAATACCGCTGTCGGCGACGAAGGCGGCTTTGCGCCCTCGGTCAAGTCAAACGTCGAGGCCATCGAGGTCATACTGGAAGCCATTCAGCAGGCGGGCTACAAGCCCGGCGAGCAGATCGCCATCGCGCTTGATCCCGCAGCCAGTGAGTTCTTCCAGGACGGCAAGTACGTCTTCAAGAAATCCGACAAGTCCGCTAAGAGCTCGGATGAAATGGTCAAATTTTGGGCGAAGTGGGTGAAAGATTATCCGATCGTTTCCCTTGAAGATGGTTTGTCCGAAGATGACTGGGAGGGCTGGCAGAATCTGACGAAGGAGCTGGGAGGCAAGATTCAGTTGGTTGGCGACGACATTTTTGTCACGAACATCTCGATCTTCCAGAAGGGAATCGAAAAGGGGATTGCGAATTCGATTTTAATCAAGCTGAATCAGATTGGCACGGTGAGCGAGACCATCGATGCAATCGACCTGGGACGGCGCAACGGATACACGTCGGTGATCTCACATCGCAGCGGCGAAACCGAAGACACCTTCATTGCCGATCTCGCAGTCGCCACTGGCGCAGGCCAAATCAAGACCGGATCGGCGTCGCGCACCGACCGCATCGCCAAGTACAACCAGTTGCTACGGATTGAGGAAGAATTGGGCGATACCGCCAGGTTTCTTGGGTTGAAGGCGCTCAACTACAAAGGCTAGGTTCGACGGGGTCCATATGAAAAATCGCGTATTTCTCGCCGCAGTTCTACTTTGCTTCACTGTTCCTACGATGGTCGGCCAAGTCGCATTATCAACCGCCTCCGACGCGCCCGCCAGCCGCGACGACATTCTCAAGCTATTTGAAGTCATGCAGGTTCGATCGCAAATGAATTCGGTGATGAATCAAATAATGGCCCAGATGCGCAGCATGAATCGCGCGCAAATGAAAAAGCAGAACCCGGAGATGACCGAGGCCGACCTCGTCAAAATCGATGCCAAGTCGGAAGAACTGATCAAATCCATGCCGATTGAAGGCATGCTCGATGACATGGTCCCGGTTTATCAGAGGCATCTGGCCAAGTCGGATGTCGACGCCATGATCGCTTTCTACGCGACTCCGACCGGACAGAAGCTTCTGCACGAAATGCCGGCGATCGCGGCTGAAGGCATGCAAGCCGTGCAGCCTCGCCTGATGAAGCAAATGGATGAGATCCGGCGTAAGGCCGAGGAGTCCACCAAACCGGACGCAACCCAGCACAGTACCACGACTTCACCCACCCCGAAATGAGACGTCGATGAGCAAAAGCCCATGGCCCATATCGCGTAAAACTTGCTCGATATGGGCAAAGGCCCGTTTCCCATATCGCGTAAGAATTCCACGATAACTGGAAAGGCCCATTTCACTTATCGTTGAAAAATTACTCGATATTGGCAAACGGGCGTTGCCGATCTCTCCCCAAATCTGCTCGAAGAGTATCCCGATCTAGTAATTCGTGGCTCAGAATCCCATTTTGTCATCCGCTGATGGCCCATAAGTCGCCGGCAGCGGTTTGTCGTTTAACCGCAAATAGACCCCCAACTGAGCGCGGTGGTGCACCAGATGGTTGAGGAACATCTGACGGTAGGCCATGAACCGCGATCCGTTGAAAAGCGGCTTGCCCTGAAAGCTCAGTTTCCAGGGCTCGGTCCAGGCGCCATCCTTCAGGCTCTGCAACGCGGCGCGGACCTTGGCGGCATTCTCGTCGAACGCTTTCAGGAGTCCAACCAGTTCGAAGGGCGGACGTTCGCGGTTGGGGGCCCCGGAAAAGTCTAACTCCGGAGTTGTCAAGACGGCAGCGCCGAAGCCCGCCAACTCAGCTACGTGTGGCGCCAGTTTGTCCAGCGGCATAGATTTGGGATGGGGTGCGAAACCTTTCTTGTCGAATGGAACACGCTCTAACATAATCCGCGTGGTTTTCATTTCCTGGTCGAATTCTGGCAGTAAGAGTTCGCTGATAGACATGAATTCCTCCGACGCCAGTATAAATAAGGCCATGGACTTCCGCCGATTGCGGAGCCGACAAACTCAGGTGTTACTGGGGACGACGCACTCATCCTAGAGAGCACAGAGGTGCACAGAGAAAGTAGAGTTGCCTCCCAGCGACGGAGAGAGCCGCAGAAGAAGTCTGCGGTTGCGCAGAGTTTATCGATGAACTGCTAGAATCCGTTCTGATACGGCTGAATTCGCGCCATTTTAAATTATCCAGAAACCAGAACCAGCAGCATTAGGGAGATGCACTTGCGTCCTAAACCTCTCGTTCTCGTCATCCTTGATGGCTGGGGATTCAGCCCCGAAATCAAGGCCAATGCTATTGCGCTGGCACGCAAGCCAACTTACGACCGCCTGCTGCGCGAATATCCCAACACGCTCATTCACACCAGCGGTCCGTTCGTCGGTCTTCCTGAAGGGCAAATGGGCAACAGTGAAGTAGGTCACCTCAATATCGGCGCCGGGCGAATTGTTCATATGGACAGCACCCGCATCGAGCTGATGATCCAGAATGGAGAATTCTTTTCCGATCCTACTCTGTTGGCAGCCATGAAAAACGCGCGCCAGGAAAGCCGCCAACTTCACCTCTTCGGACTGCTCTCTGATGGCGGCGTGCATTCCTATCAGACGCATCTCTACGCATTGCTACGCATGGCCAAAGAAAACGGCGTGGACCGCGTCTTTGTGCACCCATTCATGGACGGCCGCGACACCCTGCCGACCAATGGCGCCGGATATCTTGAACAACTTCAGCAGAAAATGCGCGAGTACAGCATCGGCAGGATCGCCAGCGTCAGCGGCCGCTACTACGCCATGGACCGCGACCGCCGTTGGGAGCGCATCGCGAAGGCCTTCAATGCGATGGTCAACGGAGACGGTGAGGGCGGCAAATTCGCCGACCCAGTCCAGGGAGTGAAAGATTTCTATAACCGGGGCATTACTGACGAATTCATCGTGCCTTTCGTTTGTGTTGATAGCCGGGGTGAGCCGCTCGCTACCATTCGCGACAATGATTCCTGCATATGCTTCAACTTCCGTGCTGACCGTGTCCGCGAGATCACTCGCGCTCTTACTCGCAACAGCGGATTGAACGAAAAAGGCGGACGCGACCTTCCCGGCGCCGAAGATCTCGATGCAACCATCCCGCTGGCTCGCGTGCCAAAGAATCTGCACTACGTCTGCATGACGCAGTACGACAAGAACTTCAGCCTGCCGGTGGTGATTCGGCCCGAATCCATGGCCAACATTCTGGCAAATGTGATGGGCGCGCAGAATATGCGTAATCTCCGCGTGGCCGAAACTGAGAAGTATGCCCACGTTACTTACTTCTTTAACGGAGGCGTCGAACAGCCGTTTCCCGGCGAAGAGCGCGTGATGGTGCAATCTCCTAAGGTTGCCACTTACGATCTGAAGCCTGAGATGTCCGCTGCGGGCATCGCCGATGCGGTGGTCAAGGCAATTAACGACGGCACCTTCGACGTGATGATTGTGAATTTCGCCAACGCAGATATGGTGGGCCACTCGGGCAAGATTGAGCCGACCGTCAAGGCTGTCGAAGTTGTCGATGCATGCCTGGGCCGCATCGAGCCGGCTGTCCGTCTGAAAGGCGGAGCTATGTTGATTACCGCCGACCACGGCAACGCTGAAATGATGATTGACCCTGCGACGGGCGGTCCGCACACCGCGCACACCACCAACCCAGTTCCATTTATTGTGGTTGCGGAAAATGCCGGCCAATTTACCTTGAAGCCGAACGGCTCGCTGCGCGATATTTCGCCAACAATGCTGGGCATGCTAGGAGTCGATGAGCCAAAAGAGATGACCGGGCGCGACCTGAGAGTGAAGAGGATCGGGTGATCTGGTGATCGGGCCATCGGGCGATTGTTTAGAGCGGAGTAGAGAAATGGTTGGGTCTTTAAGCAGGCCGGAGGAGTTTCGAAACCGGACAATCCTTGCTACCAGGACAGGGATTTAAAGCCAAAGCATTTACGCGATGACTTCATCACTCGATCAACCGATTCTCAAGCTCCTCATCGCGGTCCGGCATCCGTTCAATCTCTGGAGCTTGCCTGATTGGTTTGTCCCGAAACTGCAGTCAGATTTCCCCAATCTGCGGGTGATCAATCTTGACGATTACAACGCGATCGATGCTGAGCTTCGCGACACCGACATCGCCATCGGCTGGGCGTTCCGTCCGCAACAAATTCGTGCCGCCAGGAAGCTTCGCTGGATTCACTCCACCGCCGCCGCAGTGCATACGCTGATGTTCCCCGAGTTGATCGACAGTGGCATCATTCTCACCAACGCACGCGACGTTCACGGTCCAGTCGTCGCCGAGCATGTCATCGCGCTGATTTTCGCGCTGGCAAAGAAAATTCCGCAGGCCGTCCGCATGCAGCAAAAACATGCATGGGGACAACATAACATTTGGGAAGCGCCTCCACAGACCCGCGAGATTGCTGGCGCTACTTTGGGATTGATTGGGCTGGGTACGATCGGCAGGGAAGTGGCCCGCCACGCCAATGGGTTGGGTATGAAGGTCATCGCGGCGCGTGAAAATCCGCAGAAAGGGGCGCCTGAAGGGATTCGGCAAGTATTCCCATCGTCACAGCTGGAAAAGCTTCTTATTCAGTCCGACTTCGTCGTCCTGTGCGCTCCAGTCACGTCCCTCACGCGAAATCTGATCGATGCCGCTGGTCTTGCGCAGATGAAGCCCGACGCGTATCTGATCAACGTGGGACGTGGCGAACTTATCGATGAACCTGCTCTAATTGACGTCCTGCGCAATCAACGAATTGCCGGAGCAGCGCTGGACGTCTTCGAAAAAGAACCGCTGCCGGCCGATTCGGCATTCTGGGACCTGGACAATCTGCTCATCACGCCCCACACCGCCGGCCTTTCTCGTCAAATGTGGGAGCGACACTATGTTTTGTTTACCGAAAATCTGCGCCGCTATCTTTCCGGGCAGCCATTGATTGCCGTCGTCAATAAATCCGCTGGATATTAGTCGCGAAATTCGGGTCGCTACGTTTGACACTCCTTCTTTTGGCCCATACGATGCCTGATAGGGTCTGGCATGGTTGGAGAAGTCGTCTCCCATTACAAAATTACTGGCAACCTCGGCGCGGGCGGCATGGGCGTGGTGTACGAAGCCGAGGACCTTAAACTCGGACGCCGCGTTGCCCTCAAGTTTCTTCCCAAAGAACTGGAAAACGATAAACAGGCGCTTGACCGCTTGCAACGCGAGGCCCGTTCCGCGTCGGCGCTGAATCACCCCAATATTTGCACCATCTACGAGATCGACGAATTCCAGGGCCAGCACTTCATTGCCATGGAAATGCTGGAAGGCGTCTCACTCGATCACAAGATCGCTGGTCGAAACTTGTCGATGCCACAGATTCTTGAATTGGGGATACAGATTTCCGACGCGCTCGACGCCGCTCACGCCAAGCGCATCCTGCATCGCGACATAAAGCCGGCCAATCTCTTCGTTACCGAGCGTGGCCAGGCGAAAATTCTGGACTTCGGCTTGGCCAAGCTGGTTGCCGGCGAAAGGGAACTGGAAACGGTGGGGTCAAGCGCCGTCACCATGGCGACGCATCTCACCAGTCCGGGCATGGCCGTGGGCACGGTCGCCTACATGTCGCCAGAACAGGCGCTCGGCGAGGAACTGGATGCGCGGAGCGATCTGTTCTCATTCGGGGCGGTGCTCTATGAGATGGCGTCCGGCACCGTGCCGTTTCGCGGCGTGACTACGGCCGCGACGTTTGACGCGATCCTGCACCGGGCGCCGGTTTCGCCGGTGCGGCTCAATCCTGCACTGCCCGCGGAATTGGAACGCATCATATCGAAGTCTCTGGAAAAGGACCGCGACCTTCGCTACCAAACCGCCGCTGAATTGCGCAGCGATTTGAAACGCCTGAAGCGCGACACCGATTCGAGTCGCTTCCCGGCATCGTCTTCCATGGTCGGCGTTCAGGATTCCGCGTCAGCTACTGCGCCAATTCCGGCGTCATCACGTAGCGTGAGCATCGCCGCCGACGCGGCCCGTCACAAGTTCAGCGCGAGCTTCATCATTCTGCTGGCCGGCTTCGTCATTGCGGCCGCCAGCTACGGAGTCTACGCCTTCCTTCATCGTGCCCGTCCAGTGCCGTTTCAAAGCATGAACATCAGCAAGCTCACCGATACGGGTCATGCCTTCATGGCCGCCATTGCTCCCGATGGAAAGTATGTGGTTCACGTTTCGCAGGATCTAGGTGAACAAAGCCTCTGGATCCGGCACGTCGCTACGGGGAGCAATACGCAGATCGTTGCTCCTCTCGATGCGAGTTATCGCGGCATCACTTTTTCGCCCGACGGCGACTACATCTATTTCCTTCGCCATGAGCATCCTCGTTGGGGGGTTGGGCTGCTGTACTCAATTCCTGTCCTGGGAGGCACGCCCCGGCTGATTGCCACCGATGTGGACTCGCGTATTAGTTTTTCGCCTGATGGGGGGCGCTTCGTTTTTCTACGCCAGGACGTGGTCCACGGGATTAGTTCGATGCTGATCGCGGACGCTTCAGGCGGGAACGAACATCTTCTAACCTCGGCCCCGGCGGGTGGGGGCTTTCAGGGTTCGGCGACTTGGTCGCCTGACGGAAAAGTGATTGCCGTCATGCACATTTCCTTCAAGGGGAGCTTGGGAGCATTGGTCGCCGTGGACGCGAACACGGGCAAGGTGAAAGACATCGCTCCAACATCCCTGATCGGCGTGGCCAACGATTCGGCTTGGATGCCGGACGCCTCCGGGTTGCTGATTATCTACGCCAACCAAAGCACCCGCTGGGACCGGCAAATTGGCTATCTGGCATACCCTTCGGGCGAATTTCACCGGGTGACGAACGATCTGAACCATTACGCCGAGACTATCAGCACGACGCGCGACGGACGGTCAGTAGTGACAGTAGCTGCCGAACCCACGAACAATATCTGGATCATGCCAACCGGGAGCAATTCGCAGCAGGCTGTGCAGATTACCTCGGGAGAAGCCGAGGCTGCCGAATTAAATTGGATGCCTGACGGACGAATTCTGAGCGTGCCCCACAGCAGCGGCTTTGAATTAGACCTTCACAATGTGGACGGTTCAGGCAAAACCAGGTTGTGGCAGGATGATTGGTATGGGGAGGGGCCGTCGCCTTGCGGCGATGGCCGTCATGTTGTATTCGAATCGCTCCGCAGCCAGAAAGCGCTCAACGTCTGGAAAATTGACAGTAGTGGAGGCGACCCGGTGGAAGTTACCCACGGGTCGGTTGACAAATTCCCCGCTTGCTCGCCGGATGGTACTTGGCTGGCTTATGCCAACGGCTCAGGAGCGGGCGCAGCCACCCTGTGGCGAGTTTCCATGGATGGGAGTTCGGCTGCCCTTCTTTCCGACAAGTCTATCGATTCCCGGCCGGTGATTTCGCCGGATGGCCGGCTAGTGGCATTCATGTATGCACAAGGCGATGCCAGCAATTTCCAGGTAAAGCTGGCTGTGATTGCAGCTACCGGCGGCGCATCGATCCATGAATACGAACTACCGCCGAACTATAGTTCGCGTCTTCGATTTACGTCTGACTCCCGAGGCGTGAGCTACCCAGTGAGAGACGGTCAAGGAGTGGAAAACATATGGGAGCAGCCGCTGAGCGGAGGCGCTCCGCAACCGGTTACGGATTTCAAATCGCTCCAGATTTTCGATCACGATTGGTCGCGCGACGGAAAGTATCTTGCGGTCTCGCGAGGCGAAGTTGTTCGGGATGTGGTTCTGCTGACTGACTCATCGCGCCAATAAAAAACGCCGACGATCTTCGCAGGTCGTCGGCGTGCTCTCATGTGACCGAGTGTTCGGCTACTTGTCGTCCGCAGCGGTACATTTATCGGCTACTGTTTTCACATCCGTGTCGACGTTTGCGACCTGAATGGGAACGCCGTCCACGCCATGGACCGTGTCTGCGGGATTGCTCCCCGACTTGCTCGAACGCACACCGGTCTTCACCGTTCCCGGATGCAACTGACCGGTCACCTCCACTACGCGCCCGACCTTAGTCGACACTTTGTCAGCCACGCCTTTCAGAACATAGGCCAGTCCGGTTTTGTCCTCTACCAGGACGTAGTTACCGCGATCGCGGGTCAAGCACCCGCGGACGGTTGTAGTGCTTGAGGACGAGGTGGAATTGTTTGCGGCCTGTGCTTGCATCGCATTTTGTTGTGCCAAAGCCGCCGCGCTCAAAAGAAGAACTGCCATTGCTGCAAAGGTCTTATTGTGCATGCCATGCTCCGTTTTTCGAATCCGCCGCTTCAGGTGGCAACTAGGGTGGAATGCCCCGAGATCGCGGTCGGATACAGCATACCCTAAAAACAAGAGTAATCCTATCGTGTTAATGGAGGACACGGAGGACACGACCCAGGCTCGCAGAGCGCCCCACTCCATTCGACGCTTCGAAGGGATGGTTACCCCTTTCGAATCTGCAGCTTGGCTGCCTTCCGCGCACTTGATTTACATCCTCGGTTGTTAATTCCGTTCCCGAAATGAGCTTTTTCTGAAAATTGAGCATCCCGTGAACTTTCTTCTTTTCGTGATCGCATTATCGCTTTGTGCATCGCTGTGCGCCCCTTTGGCACTCCGACTCCAGTGATGACGTGGTCCTGTGACGCACAGTTCTAAGTCAATCCCGGCACCAACATGCTATGCGCTCCCGACGGCAGCAGCCAAGCGCTTGGCAAGCTAGTAGTCGCCCTCCGTGACGGAAATATTTGGGGTTTTCCAACCCTGACGCAAGATCCTTATCCTAGCGCTGGCACTAATACTACTCCGCCGACATCGCATCCATTTTTGCTTGGCACATTTGCCCTTGCCGAAACTGAAAAATAGCCGACCGGCTCATCCAGAGCGCCACGTTAGCGGCTGTGCATCTCCGGCGGACTTTCGTCATCTGATCTACGGGCACTGTAGAATGTCGGTGACCTCGCATGCAGTTTTCCGTCCAAGGTTGTCAGGAGAATCGCCGTTGAAATCGGAATGTATACCGTTCAGTCAAATCCCGCATAGCACCAGGCTTTTTGTGGATTTCCTGTCCGCCGATCCGAAACTCCGGAATTTCTACCCTCGTTCTCCTTTTTTCACATCATGGCTCAAGGACGAGTCCGCTAAAGTTGAGTACGACGCTACTCGTCGCCAGCAGGTCTACGCAGTGCTGGAGCGGCAAAACCGCTCTTGGAATGCTTCACCCCGGACCCTTGAAAATCTCGCTCGCCTTAAAAATGGCGCATTGACGGTCGTAACCGGACAGCAGGTCGGACTTTTTGGCGGCCCAATGTTCTCGATCTTCAAGGCGCTTACGGCGGTGCGCCTGGCGGAGTTCGCCACCGAAGATGGCATCGACTGCGTGCCCGTCTTCTGGCTTGCCACCGAAGACCATGATCTCGCTGAGGTCGCCAACACTACGCTCCTGGCGTCCGATGGAACGCTGCAGACATTATCGGTGCCCACCAGTGGGATCGAAGATGCCCCGGTTGGAACGATGGTTTTCGGTGAGGAGATCAATGTTGCAGTCGAGGAGGCGGCCAAGCTCTTAGGTGAAGGTGACTTGACCGACGCGTTACGACAAAGTTATCGCGTGGGCGAGACTTTCGGCAGTGCCTTCGCAGTCTTGTTGGCCCGGCTTTTCGCCCAGCAGGGTGTGATATTGCTCGATGCGGGCGACCCTGAGCTTCATCGCATTGCCAAACCGATCTACACTGCTGCTGCCGAGCGCGCTGCCGAACTTAACTTGACCCTGCTGGAGCGTGGCAAAGTGATCGAGTCAGCCGGATACCATCAGCAGGTCAAAGTCACCTCCAGCTCGACATTGCTCTTCGATATGGGGTCGGGAAGCCGTATTCCGGTCCACCGTCATTCCAATGGCCGTGAGGGCAACGGCGAGTTTGTAGTTGGAGACAAGAAGTTATCTCCCTCAAGTCTGTTGCAGCGCATTCAGGAAGCCCCGCAGGATTTCAGCGCCAACGTTTTGCTTAGGCCGGTGGTGCAGGACTATCTGCTGCCGACCCTTGCCTATTGCGGCGGCGCGGCGGAGATCGCCTATTTTGCGCAGGCTGCGGTCGTTTATCAGGCGATTCTGGGGCGCGTTACGCCCATCGTGCCCAGATTTTCGGCGACGTTGGTGGAACAGAAAACGCAATCTCTGATGGAGAAATATGCACTCCGCTTACCCGATTTCTTTCGCGGAGAAGACGCATTGGGCGATTTTCTTGCCGCGCAGGCCTTGCCCCAGGACCTTCAGGCCGCGCTTTCCGAGGCGACGGCTTCGCTCGAAAGATCGCTGAGCGATGTGCGCGGTGCGCTGGCCCAACTCGATCCAACCCTCGTCGATTCTTCGCGCATCTCCGAATCCAAAATGCGATACCAGCTTAATAAAATGCGCGCCCGAGCTGCGCGCGCCGAGCTGCGCAAAACGGAGATCCTGCATCGTCACGCGCAACGTCTCAGCAACTCGATTTATCCCAACCGGACTTTGCAGGAGCGCTCTATCGCGGGAATCAGTATGCTGGCGCGAATCGGCCCGGAATTACTGGACGATCTTTGCCGGACCCTGAATCCTGATTGTATGGGCCATCAGGTCATCAGCCTTTAGCCTCCACGATCACCGGCATTGCAGCGTGGTTTCCAGCTCTTCCAGCGACGCCACTCGTTCCGCTCCGTTCTCTCGATACGCACCCGCCACGTCAAACACCACCGCCTGCATTCCTGCGCGGGTCGCACCCATATAATCGACCGAGTAAACGTCGCCCACATAAAGGCTCTCCCTGGCATCGACGCCCATTGCAGCTAGCGCCTGGTGAAAGATCCGTGGGGCTGGCTTCTCGCAACCGACCAGTCCCGAATCGGTGATCGACTCGAAGCAGTCGGCGATGCGATTTCGTTGCAGAAGCGCCTCGATCTTGCCGTCGGCGTTGGAAATCACTGCCAGCCGATAGCGGCGCCGCAGGCGGTCCAAAATATCCCGGGTTCTTGGCCGCAGGTTCGACCAATTCGCCGAGATCCGTGTCGACTCTACAAGAGAGCGGTGGATCGCATCGTCGCGAACATTCAGTTCTTCCAACAAGTGTTCGTAAAATAGATACCAGAATCCATGGTCTGCTTGACCATCGCGCTCCAGTATGCCGTCAAACTCATGTTTGGTCTTACGCTCTATGGCATGCCATTGCTCGATCGTAGGACTAATCCCGCGCTCATGAAGGGGAGCGAGGATGACGGATTGATTGGGAAACAGAAG
The DNA here is from genome assembly GCA_963700175.1 of Terriglobales bacterium. Classification (GTDB taxonomy): domain Bacteria; phylum Acidobacteriota; class Terriglobia; order Terriglobales; family Acidobacteriaceae; genus DASVWZ01. The sequence continues at coordinate 117,617 of CAVOWN010000013.1, read as the reverse complement.
CGTGTTGCCTACGTCAAAAAAGATCGCTTTTAGCGGAGTGGCCACCACCAATCATCGCACAACGCCGGTCCCAAGCCAGTTGCATCGGTCTCCCTTCGTTAACTTGTGTCCAGCGGCTAATCGGCTTACCGCGCCCACCATAGAAAAGCAAAGATGCCAATCCAAAGCACAAACATGAAGTGCCAATACAGTGCGGTGACGTCTACCACAATGCGACGCACTTCGATCGGCTTATGCAGCATGGAAACCGTCGCGGCATAAAACAGCACGGCCATTCCTCCCAGAAGATGCACCGCATGTGCTGCCGTGAACAAATACACGAACGAACTACTGGCGCTGGTCGCCAGATAAAACCCTCGCTGCTCGAGCGCTCGCCATGCCATTCCCTGACCGAAGAGAAAAATCGTGCCCAACATCAGGGTCACTGCCAGCCATGGGATATTTCTCTCGTGTCCCAAAGAAACTCCCGGAATCGATCGCAGCGGGGCCAGCGCCGCTTGCCGCGTGACTTGTCTTCGTGCCAACTCCGCCGTAAGGCTGCTCGCCAGCAATAGTGCCGTATTGATCCATAGCAGCCCGATCGGCAATTGCACCGTTACCCACTCGCGGACATAGGTGTCGGTGCGACCATCCAGGGTTTCTGAGGCGGAACGATAAAGACAGGTTCCTGCGATGACCGCGAAGAACATTGCGATTGGCGCCAGCACAAACGCCAGCGCCAGGCGTGCTCGTCGCAGCCGCTGTCCATAGTCCGGGTAGCCGTCACCGTGTCCGCCATCACCGCCGCCGCGGTTCACCGGCGGCGGCGTCCCGCTTCCACCCCGGCCGAGTCGCTGTCCCGCATCCAAAACCGATCCTGTCAAAGTCGCCATCCCACAACTGATTTAGAAAGGCCTTCACTACCAGGCACCGTGCCGATTTAATCTTTGGAACGTACCATTTCGGAGTCGATCCAGCGACGCTTCGCCTGAAGGGCCACTGCATTGGATGCAACCGGACGCCCGGGTCGTCACCCAATATTTTTCGTGGGCTGGCAGGGACAGCATAGAGTGAGTGCGCATCAGCGTTTCGAGGGCGGCCTGCCCCTTGCTCAAAAGCACTCGTGCGTGAACCTTAATGTCCTTTGTGGTTTAATTTCTTAACATGCCCAAGAAATCCGCTGGCCGCGGCCACAGCACCCAATATATTCGCCTGCAAAAAAACTTCTGCTTCGGATGCGGCAAGAACAATCCCGAGGGCATGCGCCTGAAGTTCACCTACGACGAAGAGAGCGACTGCTTCGTCTGCCGCTTTCGCCTGAGCAAACGTTACACTGGGCCGCCCGGACACGCCCACGGCGGCGTTATTGCGACGGTACTGGATGAGGCGATGGGTAAAGTGAACAAACTCCGCGAGGTGGTCGCGCTCACCAAACAGATCACCGTTGACTATCTGCGGCCCGTGCCCTTGAATCAACCCTTGCGTGTCGAGTCGCGGGAACTTCGTGTGCGGGGCCGCCGACACGAAAACGTGGCTGAGATTGTCAACCGAAAAGGAGATGTTCTGGCGCGCAGCAAGGGCCTTTTCATTGCCATCGATCCGCATAAAATGTTCGCCAAGTTCGTGGATCGCTAGGAAGTCGCACGTTCATGAAGGTCCGAGTAAGCCGCACTGAATTCTGCAGTAATTGTCGGTTGCACTTACCCAGAGAATCTTGCCGCCGAGGGCCGTAATGATCATTGAAATGCGTACCTACAAAACTAAGCCCGGCAAACGGACTGAGTTTCTTGAAATATTCCGCACCAGGTCCGTTCCGGCGCATGCGGAGATTGGTATGAAAATCCTGGGGCCATTTCTCTCCATCGAGGATGCCGACAGTTTTTTCTTTATGCGCGGATTCCCAGATCTGCCATCGCGCGAGCCAATGAAGGCAAAGTTTTACGAAGGGAAACTTTGGAAGGACGAACTGGAGAGCCTCCTGATGCCGATGTTGGAAAAATACGAAGTCGTGCTCGTGGACGACCCTGAAGGCTTAATTCGCTGGTAGTCGATCCACGGCCCGGGGCTGCGATCCGATCGTCCGCCACGTTTTGTCAAGCCAATTCCTCCAGCGCCCGCGCCAGCCCTTCAATGCCGCGTCGAATTTCGGGTCCGTCTACTGCCGCAAAGCCCAGCACCAGGCCCTCGCGACGCCCCCGACCGTACGCATATTTGCTGAGCGGTACTGCTTCCACTTCGCGCTCCGCAGCTTTCTTAGCAACCTCTTCGGCCCGAATGCCGTCCCTCAGCCATCCCACGGTACGCAGGCCCGCTTCCACCGGCGGGATCTCTAGCAGTCCCCTTAGCCGTTCCTCCGCCGCCTCCAGAAAGACGCCCAGCCTCTCTGCATACAACTCGCGCATGCGCCGGACGTGCCGTGCGAAGTGTCCTTCGCGAATGAAGTCGCATAGAATCGCTTGATCGATCAGCGGAGGATGATGCGTGCTCACCGCTTCCGCCGCCGCGAAAATATCAACCAGGTCCGCAGGCAAAACCATGTAGCCAAGGCGCAGGCCCTGGAACAGGACATCGCTGAAACTCCCCGCGAAGATTACGGATTGCGAACGATCCAATCCCTGGAGTGCCGGTACGGGTCTTCCGGAATATCGATACTCGCTATCGTAATCGTCTTCAAATATCATCGTACCGGATTTGCGCGCCCATTCCAGCAGTGACAGTCTCCTTCGCAAGCTCATGGTTACGCCGAGAGGGAACTGGTGCGCCGGTGTCACATAAACCAGTCGCGGCGCGGGCCAGCGCTTTTTGCCGATTTCTAAATTGAATCCTTCCATATCTACCGGCACCGGGCAAATCTTCGCATCCGCCGCATCGAACGCGGCCGCCGCGCCGGGATACCCGGGATCCTCCATCCACACCGTATCGCCTCGGTCCAGCAAGACCTGTGCCGCTCGCCCTAACGCCTGCCGCACTCCCGAAATGATGAGCACCTGCTCCGTCGTGCATTTCACTCCCCGCGAAGTGTTCAAATATTCGGCCACGGCTTCGCGCAGCGGCGGATGCCCCAAAGCGTCGCCACCTGCTAAAAGCCGTGCGGACATACGCCGCAAACGTCGCGACGCAACCTGCGCCCACAAAGTAGTCGGGAACTCGTCAAGCGCTGGTTGATTCGCCCGAAAAGCGCGTGCTGGACGATATTCCGCCCGCGCCGGGACCCGTAGCTTGTACGCATACCGTGACAGCCGCACCTTGCGCCGCCGAGTTGCCGCGGTGCTTTGCGAGCGGGGAGCCTGTAGCAATTCATCCGGCAGAATCTTGCTGACATAAGTTCCCGAACCAACTCTTCCTTCCAAGTATCCTTCGGACCGCAGTTGCTCAAATGCCGATACGATGGTGGGCCGCGAAAGTCCGTACTGCGCGGCCAGGTCCCGCGTGGCCGGTAATCGCGCTTCCGGCCGCAGATGCCCCGCCAAAATGGCCGAGCGGACCTCGTCATATAACCACCGGTAAAGCGTGGTGCCGGGCGCCGGTCCGCGCAGGTTCAAAGGCAAGACGCTGGATTTCTTGGCCACAAGGGTCTGTCCGTTTTTCCTTCTGCAATCTTCGCGAGTTTGGTTCGCTTTTTGCGGTCGAGTATTCTCGCCGATAAAATTAACGAAAAGCCATTATAAATGGTATGCCAGCAATGTAAGAAAATGGACATTCCAAACTAGCCATTCTATGACGTATTCTGATCGCACTTCCGAAGGAGAAAAGACTTATGTCTCAAAGTAACGGAAACTCTACCAGCCTGCGTCTGAAGACCGGCCTCGCCGAAATGCTCAAGGGTGGCGTAATTATGGATGTAACCGATGCCAAGCAGGCTGAGATTGCCGAGAAAGCCGGTGCCGTGGCCGTTATGGCCCTGGAGCGTGTTCCCTCGCAGATCCGCGCCGAAGGCGGAGTCGCCCGCATGGCCTCGCCCAAAAAGATCCGCGAGATTATGGCTGCCGTGTCGATTCCGGTGATGGCAAAATGCCGCATCGGCCACTTCGCCGAAGCGCAAATTCTGCAAGAACTCGGTGTTGATTACATTGACGAGTCGGAAGTTCTTACTCCCGCCGACGAAGCCCATCACGTCGATAAGCACGCGTTCAAGGTTCCATTTGTCTGCGGCGCACGCAACCTGGGCGAAGCACTTCGTCGCATTGCAGAAGGCGCGGCGATGATTCGCACCAAGGGCGAAGCCGGTACCGGCGACGTCGTACACGCTGTGAAACACATCCGGCAGATCGTGCAGGAGATGAAAATCCTCACCGTGCTTGGCGAAGAAGAACTCTACGCCAAAGCGAAAGAGCACGGCGCACCGTATGAACTGGTGAGGATAGTGGCCAAACTGGGCAAGCTCCCCGTGCCGAATTTTTCCGCTGGAGGAATTGCCACCCCCGCCGACGCGTCGCTCGTCATGCAACTCGGCGCGGAAGCGGTGTTCGTAGGCTCCGGCATCTTCATGCAGGATTCCACCACCTTCGCCCAGCCCGAAGAAGCCGCCAAGCGAGCCCGCGCCATCGTGCAAGCCGCCACACACTTCAACGATCCCAAAGTGCTACTCGAAGTTAGCGAAGATTTAACCGGCGCGATGAAAGGCCTGGCAATAGCGGGGATAGACGAAGCCCACATGCTGCAAACCAGGGGCTGGTAAGGATGACGACTCGATCGTTTTATTTTGCAGGCCTTTGTTGCGCCACATGCCAGATTGTGTTGATAATCACACGGTTCGCTCGCACGCGATACAGAACGACATAAGGTGTGCCACCGATAACCAGTTCCCAGAGGCCGGACTCTGCGCCCATGCGGCCAAGATAAGGATGCTCACTTAATGCTTCGACTATGGCGACGAGGCGCGTGGCCAGTCTGGCGGCCGCTTCAGGCTTGTCTTTGGCAACGTAGGTCTGAATCTCTTGTAGGCGTGAGAGCGCCAAAGGAGACCAGACGATTTCTATCGGCAAAGTTCCTCGGCTTCGTGGGCCTTGCCGCAAACGCATTTCGGCACAGGAATTTCGTGGCCGGTGCCCCAGGAGAGCAGCCAGGCCTTCATGTCTTCGCGCTTAATATAATGACCTGATTTCACTTGGCGGTCCGCTTGTTCGACCTCCGCCAGCATCCGCTCCTGATCGGCAACGTAGGATTCGACGGCATCGGAAATCAGGAAATTCGAGCTGCGTCCAGACGCCTTGGCCAATCGCGCGAGACGTTTCTTGACCTCAGGTTTTAGTCGGATGCTAAGCGTAGTGCTCGATGTGTTCGCCATGAACACATTCTAACACAGGTGCATTTATGAACATCGGTGTCTTGGCCCTGCAAGGCGATTTCGACGCCCACCGCCGCCGTCTGAAGCAACTCGGCGCTGAAGTTGTGCTGCTCAAAAAGCCCGAACAACTCGATCAGATCGACGGCCTCGTAATCCCAGGAGGCGAGTCCGGTACCTTCCTGAAGCTCCTCGGCGAAGCCGGATTCGAAAAGCTCAAGCAATTCGTCCACTCGAAGCCCACATTCGGGACCTGTGCCGGAGCCATCCTCCTGGCCAGCGAAGTCGAAAATCCCAAGCAGTCCGGCCTCGGCGCACTCGACATTCGCATCCGCCGCAATGCCTATGGCCGCCAAGTCGACAGCTCCATCCGTGAAGGCCGATTTATCGAAGGGACGCCAAACGGCTCGCCCATCGAGATGGTCTTTATTCGCGCTCCTAAGATTGAGCGCGTCGGTCCAGAAGTCGAAGTCATTGCCACCGAAGGCAACGATCCGGTCGCCGTGCGGCAGGGACGAGCCATGGCGGCCACTTTCCACCCCGAATTGTCAGAAGATCCCCGCGTGCATCAGGCGTTCCTGGACTTGGTGGGAAAAGGAACGAAGCGCTAATGGAACGTCACTTCACAGGTTTGCGCCGTGGCCTCTGCTTCGCCGATACCGAACGAATGATGACCTGCCGTCCGCCAGTGGGCGCAAAGGGAGTCTTAGCCTGATCAACCGCCGCGGAGATCAGATCTTTGACTTCCGGCCGGCTCAATATCCCCGCCGACTCAAGCCGTATGAAACGATTCTGACTGCCCGAGCCCAGCAGAATCCTGTGTGGATCGGGAAGCGTGGCACCCCGGTAGAAAGACAGTCCTACGCCGTTCGCCCCGGCAGCGATGGTGACGATACTGTCGGAGGGGCGCTCGGTCGCTGAGTAGCCGATCACAAAGAAATTGTAGTTATCCCAAACCAACTCATTGGCAGTCGGCAGCCGCTTCCGCAAAGCTTTGCGCACGGCGCGAATCAACGTCTGATGCTTCGTGTCGAATTTGGCGATGAAGCCTTGCAGTTGTTTCTTGGTATCCGCCGACTTGCCTTCTGCGCCTTTCTTGGTGACCTTCATTAGTTCCTCCGGCGAACTTACGTCCGATGTTATTCCATGCCTGTTTACTTTCTCGATAAGAACTCGATCTTGACGTCGTGGGCGGCGGCTTTGAGGTCGAAGTTCGGCGGTGACCAAAACATAGTCGGCGGAATCGGACACAAGCTCGACGCCAAACGCATCCGCATAGGGAATATCGCACTTGAACTTAATCATTGAAGCGCGAACTGCCCGTTCCGCCGTGGCCGGCACAATCTCGAATCCGAACGACGAAAGCCGCCCAAGAACCAACTCGACTGCTTGGCGGCCGCGCCCTTTAGCAGTTATGAGCGCCACTTCACCCCAATGAATCGCCGAGATGATGACTTTGTGCCGGTCGGCAAGGTGCCCTTTAATGATCTCCGCGACCCGTAACGCTCCGGCCTCTCGGTCGAGATAGCGAAGAACTGCGCTGGAGTCGAGCGCGTAGGTCACCATTTGTCCTTGTCGCGTTCCTTCTTCAGAAGCTTCGACAGCGAGGGGCCGCCGGCCAGAATCCCGCAGGTTTCATCCACGAGTTTCTCCGAAACCGGTTCGAGGATGATGCGCGATTCCTGTAAGGTGACGGCAATCCGCGTACCCGGACCGATGCCCAACGATTCCCGCATCTCGGCTGGAATCACAAATTGCCCCTTTGTGCTTACTGTGGTGATCTGAGTCATAGCGTCTTACTCAAGTATAGCATGTAAGCCATGAATTCCCCTTGACATCAGGCATCGCGTAACCGTAAAGTTACGCATTATGCGTCACCGTTCGGTTACATATTCCGCGGAAATGGCCTTCAGCGCTCTGGCCGATCCCACTCGTCGCGCCGTCCTCGACCTCCTCCGGCAGGGAAGCCAGCCTGCCGGTAAAATCGCCCAAGCATTTCCCATTTCCCGGCCCGCTATTTCCAAGCACCTGCGCCTGCTCCGCAGCGCGCACCTGGTCGAAGAGCGCCGCGAGGGACGCAACCGTTTTTACCATCTCAATCCCGAGCCTCTTGAAAGCGGTTGACTCCTGGCTCGATCACTACCGTGGCTTCTGGACCGCTAACCTCGCCAGCTTAAAACGTTTGTGGAGAACGAATACGCAAAGGAAACATCCGTGTCCCCAAACCAAAAAAAACCACACCAAGGAGAATAAACAATGAAATCGGTTCGCATGTTTTTTGCCGTTCTCGTCGTTCTGCTTGCCGCCGCAGCCATGGCCGAGTCCAGCGCACCCGCGTTCGAAAAAATGAAGTCGCTCGCCGGATCGTGGGAAGGCAAAGGCTCCGACGGCATGGCGGTGCAAGTCTCCTATCGCGTCACCTCCGGAGGCTCTGCCCTAATGAGCGAGATTATGGGCCATGAAGACATGATTTCCATGTTCCACATGGATGGCGACCGCCTGCTGATGACGCACTATTGCGGCGCCGGCAACCAGCCGCGCATGGTCGGAACCATTTCGCCCGATGGCAAGACCGTCAAGTTCGACTTTGTTGATGGCACCAACATTCTGCCCGCGCAAGGAGGCCACATGGCGCACCTGGTTGTCACCATCCTTGATGCCGACCATCACACCGAAGACTGGACCTTCGCGACCGACAAGGGCACGACCATGCATGAGGTGTTCGATCTCGCTCGTAAATAGCGGCGCTCACATTCCCAGAGGAGAATGAAAAAAATGGCGATTGCAACCATCACTCCAGATCAGGACGCGGTAGTCACGGAAATCGAGATCGCGGCGCCTCCGCCAAGGGTCTTTCAGGCACTGATCGACCCTGAGCAAACTCGGCAGTGGGGAAACACTGCGGCCTTCGAGATCAAGCTTTGGGAGATCGATGCGCGGGTTGGCGGAAGCTGGCGCTTCATATCGCGGGAGAAGAACCCTAAGAACGAGTCCGGAAGCGCCGGATTCGATCACCACGGCGAGATACTTGAGCTTGATCCTCCGCGACTGCTGGTTCAAACCTGGTATGCCAGCTGGCATGAGAATCCATCGCAACAAACCGTGTTACGTTGGGAACTCACACCCACGGCGAAGGGAACCAGGCTGAAAGTCACGCACAGCGGCCTGACCCCAATGCCTGCTGCATTGAAAGGCTACAGCGGAGGCTGGGTCGGCTTCGTTGATGCAATCAAGAATTACGTCGAGAAGTGAGTATGCAAGGGGCACGGCTTCGATCGTGCCCTTTACTGGGCGAAAAAAAACCGATCACATCACGCCAATCTTGCTTTGTGGGTTTTATCTGGAGACGCCGCCATGACCACGATCTTCGTCACGCCCGATCAGGACGCGATTGTTTGCGAAATCCACATCGCCGCGCCTCCTGAACGCGTCTTTCAAGCGCTCACCGATCCTAACCAGCTCGCGCAATGGTGGGGCCAGGAAGGACAGTATCGCCTTACCGACTGCCGTGCCGACGTTCGACCGGGCGGCGCGTGGCAATCGCGTGGCGTCGGCGCCGACGGCAAGTCTTTTCAGACGAGCGGAGAATATCTGGAGGTCGATCCTCCGCGTCTCCTCGTCTACACATGGCTTGCCGACTGGGATGGAGGGACCAAGAGCACGGTTCGCTTTGAACTGGTGCGCAGCGGAGAGGGCACGTTGGTCAAACTTCGGCACAGCGGATTCGCGAACCAGCCGGAGACCGGCAAGCACTATAGCGGAGGCTGGCCCACAGTGCTGGGATGGATGCAGTCTTTTGTGGAGAAAGGCGAGACTGTCGAAACGCGCAATTCCGCGTAGACGCGTTAAAATAGCCAGGAAGCCGGGATGGCGGAATTGGCAGACGCGCTGGACTTAGGATCCAGTGCCCTAAAGGCGTGCAGGTTCAAGTCCTGTTCCCGGCACCATGTGTCCGCTCCTTACTCCCGCTCGTTGATCAATTGTTTCTACAGTTACTTAGATCGATGAATCGAATTGGCAACCGTCGTCTCTGGCCCTACATCGAACCGGGTCGTGCCGGACTCCGTAGCAGCCAGCCCCAAGAGCGATTTTCGACACCGTTAATCCATCCGCCGCGCGCTTGCCAGCAGGACCCCCGAAACAGTCCCCACAAACGCTACTTCGATGGCGATCTCAATTAGGTCGAGTCGCCCGTCGGGATGAGTTTGCTGCCACAATGGCGCTCGGAAGGTCGAAACCACTAATTTAGGATCGTTGGGATGCAACCGATGCCACGGGGCGAGAAACAGCAGAACCAGAATGCTGCAGAGCAAGACGATCCGAGCCAGCACAGCCAAGGTCCTCTGCATGTCCCGCAAGTATGCAGGTTGCCTGGCCAATGGCTTGGTGATCTACGTCACACGTCAGTACTCGTCGGAGCCGTAATCCGCCCGGCTGCCGATGCCCTGATCTTATTGCACTTGCTGTAGTCCCTGATAGACCGCCACGCCGGCGATGACCAAAATCATGACCCCGGAGAGCGCTCCCAGCGCTCTTACCAGCGGGGTGACTTTATTCACCTTTTGCATGAGCTCGATCTGCTCTTTTTCCATGTGCGATTCGGACTCGCCAAGGAACAGCTGATCGTCTTCTTGCATGGTGAGCGTGCTGCGGTAAATCAGGAGGATGATCAGAATTCCGGTGACAACTCCCCATGCAACCAGTGACCACATTATGTTTGACATAAGCCACCTCGTTATTGATCTTTGGCACGGTCGGGGGCTGCGCCGTCGAGGCAGTTTCCAGAGCGCTGCAAACGGTCAGGCCCCTATAAAACCGGATTATAGCCCTATAATGCGAACCTGCGAGCACTTTTTGTGCGGTTGCATTCAATGTATCCGGAGGGCTTTTCGCGCCATCGAATAGACAGCTAAAGAACATCCGTTTTATCGAGCATTTTTGCTCAGTTTGCTATAATGTCGCTTAGAAGGAGAAACCTCGAAATGGCCACCACAACCACTCCGGAAGTAAAGCCAGTAGAATCAATGCCGAAGGTTGCGCCCATCAGCCTCACCCCGAATGCGGTAAGCAAGGTGAAAGAAATTATGGGGCAGCAAAATCCTGTCCCGGCTGGCCTGCGAGTTGGTGTCGTGGGCGGCGGTTGCTCCGGGTTTTCCTACTCCATGTCCTTTGAGAATGCGCCCGGCATGATGGACAAAGTTTTCGACATGGGTGAGTTGAAAGTCTTCGTCGACGCTACCTCGGTCATGTACCTGAATGGCTGCATTGTCGATTACGTTGAGACTCTGGAAGGTGCGGGTTTTAAGTTTGAGAATCCGAACGTAAAGAGCACCTGTGGCTGCGGATCGTCGTTTAGCGTGTAGATTCGCGAACTTCACTTCGAATAGAAAAGGCCTCGTCCGGTGACGAGGCCTTTTTTCACGCCAAGTTCTTATTGTTCCTGCTCCGGAGGCATGTTCGGCGTAATGCCCTGATTTGACTGACTTGGCTGATTGGGTTGGGTCACCGGTTGATTCGGCTGACCAAGCAGTCCACCCGCGCCCGGAGTTCCGGGCGCTTGGCCGCCTCCGGGGGTCTGGCCTTGCACTCCGCCAGCCGGGGTGGCCCCTTGAATTGTGCTGCTGCCGGCTGAAATCTGCTGGTACGGCGTTTTGATGAGTCCGCCCTGGTCGAGGGTCGGATCGTAGACAAACTGCCACTGGTAATACCGCTCTTTTTTGTTGAAGATGCGGATCGTCTTATCTTTACTGGTGCTGGCGACTCCCAGAATGGGACCTCCGCCAAATGTTTGATTGTTCGATCCGGAACTCGATCCGAAGCTCGATCCAGCGCCTGACCCCGTCCCCGGCGCACCGGAGCCTGGGCCGGACGAATTGCTCGTACCACCTTGCTGAGGCGTGCCTTCGTCCTCGCTTTCGGACCCCGCTGGCCCGGCCTGATTATTTGCGCCAGCGCTTCCGGCGGTACCCCCGGCTCCGGTTGGGGCCTGCTGCAAAATCTGATTCGCACCAATACCGCCGCTATTCGGCCCGTTAGGGCCACCGCTCAGACCACCCGGCCCGCCCTGGTTCCCAAAGCCGCCGAATGCTCCACCAGCGCCCCCCGGCGAGTTCAACCCAATCGGCCCATTGGCCCCTGCGCCACCTGCCAAATTGCTCGCCGATGTGGCCCCGTTGAGGCCGGGACCCGACATGCCTTGAACATCCTGTATATGCAAGATCTTAAAGTCCTTGCCGGTAAGCGGGTCCTTATAGCGGCGTCGCAGAAAACGGAGTTGGTTGGAACTTTCCAGATTCTCCAGAGTATTCGGGTAACTATTGAACTTCTTGTAATAGTGCTGGATCGCCCGCGTATATTGCGTGCCGCGATGGATGAGTTCTTCTTCGCGGTCCCGCCTCAGTTGGAACAGAAGTGCCGGCGCCGTCACCGTCATCGCAATCGCGAGCACTGCAACAAACATGATGAGCGTGATCAGGATATAACCGTCGTCCGGACGGCGAGTGGAGCGAATTGGACGGCGAAAAAGCATACGAATGAAAGATCGGTAATTCAGTAATTGAAAGCCGGAGAGAGGAAACCACGACTGCCTTCAAATCACTCAATCACCCGATGACACAATGACTCAATTCTTTCTATCCCTGTGTCAGAGGAATACTCTGGCGGTTATTGTTCATCTCGTCTTCAATTTCTACCGACGTCGGCGAAATCCGCATGACCTTGTAGCGCCGGTCGACGGTGTCGCCTTCACTGGCGATGAACACGTCTTCACCCTGCGAAAGGAAGATGCGCTTGGCTTCTCCGGGTTTGTTGGCAAATCCGAAGAACTTCAAATTGATCGGAGGCGGCGGTGGAGGCGGCGGTGGCCCCTTCGCGGCTTCCTCTTCTTCAGTGTTCACCTTCGCAACCGGTTCAGGAATTTCAGCCTGGGCCTTGAATATATTTCGGCCCGCACCTTCATATTTCGTATCTTCGCTGGCCTGCAACCAATCGTAACGAAGTTCCGGATCGAGCGAACTCGGGGCTTTGTTTGGCTTCTTTGCCGAATTCTTGTTTCGAGTCGAAACCTTTTTCGCCGGAATAGCACTAGGAACCGCGCCCGGCGCGGACGCGGTTGACACCGGCGTTGAATCGCCCGGCCCCATCAACATACGCGCGACCAGCACAATAGCCAGAACGGCTAGCGCGACGGCTGCGATCAGCTTTGTCCGGTTTTCAGTTCCCAGTTTCATGATTCCCGATCTCTATGTTGCCTATGCGCCCCGCTCATCACCTAGGCCGTCCCCGGCCCAGTCTTCAGGTAGGTGTTCATTTTCAATTCCAGCTTGACCACTCCGCCTTGCTCTCCGCCCAGCACTACGCTGTTGACCAGGAAAAACATCTGATCGCGCTCCAGGGAATTAATGAAGCGTACTAACTGCAAATAGTCGCCCGAGAGGTCCGCTTCAATCTCAATCGGGGTCAGCCCGACCGATTCCTGGTCTTTGGCGGTATATTTGACGCTGCCCAGCCGTACTCCGCTTTGTTGCGCCAGTTTACCGATTTGTTCCGAAATAACCGATTCCTGCGATGGCAGGCGGTCCTTATAGAAAGTATCGATTTGCTTGTGTGCTACCGGGATTTTCTTGTCCAGGCCCCGCAGCGGTTCGACTTCGCGCGTCTTCTGCTGCAATTCTTTCCATAATTGACTCAGTTGTTCGTTGCGCGAGTGTTGCGATCCCACCAGCGGAGAAAGATAGATGCCAATCGCGACCAGGTCTACGATCGCCAGTACGGCCATCGCTGTCTTGACCTTTTTCCGGGTTTGTTGCAGATCGGGCATTAGTGGACGTTCCTCGCAGTCGCCGCAGTTTCCGCTTCCGGAACGTAGACGGCGGTGATACTGAACATTACATTGTCACCGGGAGTCGATCCGTTGCCCGCGCCCGAGGTTTCCTGGTCGATCTGCGTCTGTTGAAAGCGTTGCGACTCTTCCATTTTTCGTACTAGTTCCAAGGCTCGTTCCCGGGATTCGCCTGCAACGATGAGCTTCAGCAACAGTCCATTCTCCACCGCTACGTCAGGATGTATGGAGACGACATGCAATCCCGGAGGCATCACCTGTTCCATGGATTCAAATGCTTTGGTCCATGAAAATGCCTTGCGATAAAACAGATCATTCAGAAATTGCGAGCGGTCCCGCGTGCTGCTGTTCTGCGGCAAGTTCATCAAGGCAGCCGCGTCAGACTTTTCTTTGTCACGCTCCGCAATCTGGTCGCGATAATTCTGCATCAGTCGCCGGTCTTTTCGTGCCGCCACCCAGCCCGATGCAGTCACCGAAATCAGAAGCAGAGTAACGATCGACAGCAACACCAGACCGCTTCCCCAACGCACCCAGAATTGCGCTGAGTCTTCGTAAGGGCGGGTCGCCAGATTGATATCGATGCGCATTAGGAAACCAGGGCCCCCACCACTCCCGCCATTCGCCACCGCGGAATCGAACCCACCGTGCCGCCCAGTTGAGAGGAACTGACCAGTTCCTTTACCTCGACATCAGTAGCGGCGCGCAGCGCCGGAATCGCACCCCCTGAATCCGAGAGTCCAGCCACAAGAATTTGAGCAATACTTAAAGTGTACGTGTCCTGAAAAAAGACGATGGAAGGATAGATTTCTTCCGCCAGTTGATCGCCGCTGATGGTGACTCCGCGTGAGTTTTCCAGCGTCCGGAACAATAAGACTTGATGCTTGTCGAGAATGGCGATGCTGGTCGTGCGAGCGTCGACCTTCACCACCAGCGTGGGTCGCTCGGCATCGGCCGCGCCCAGGGCCGCGAGCATCGAAGGCATCACTACGCCTGGAGTGTATCCGGCATCGCGAAAAATCGATTCGTAGTCCTCTACTACCGTGCTCAATGCCACGGCTGCCACTACTTTCACGCCTTTTTCTCCGTTTAGGGGAGGTTGCGCGTGGTAGGAGACCATGGACTTATCGACATCAAATGGAAGGGACTTTTTCAGCCGGAAACGAATCACGCCTTCGGCCTCATCGTGCTTGGCCGGCAGGGCCTCAAAATCCAGCAACATGACGCGGACCGCCGCGTCGGGGAGCACCGCAATCACATCCCGCGAGCGTCCGCCAACGTCGGCCAGTATCTGCCGTACTGCCTCGACCACACCCGTGCGTTCACGCAGGTTGGTTTCGGTCAGGTCGGGGACTACGCTTCCAGGCGCCAATTCGCTGGCCGCGCACATCTCCACCACATCGCCGCGATCGGCGACCCGCGCCGCCAATACACGGTCGGCGGCAATCTCGCAAGCCAGCTTCGGCCTTGATTTTAATTTGAAGCCAGGACTCATTGTCCGACACTTCTCCCCTTACTTACCCAGTTACTTATGAGACACTTCGAAGCCTGTAAATGCAATATCTGGAAGGGAACTGCCCGCAATGAACTAACGGGCAATCGCCACACTTCCCAGGGTTATCGGTTGCTCTCAATGAAGGTAACCTTATTGATTTCCTTCAGCGTGGTCAGTCCCAGCCTGACTTTGTCGAGCGCCGATTCGCGCAAAAATCGCATGCCTTCTTCCCGCGCCGCGCGCCGGATCTCCGACGTTGGCTTCTTCAGCAAAATCATTTCGCGGATACGGTCGCTCAGGTCCAACAGTTCGTGGATCGCGGTTCGTCCGCGGAAGCCCGTCCCGGCGCACTCGATGCAGCCCTGGCCTTCATAGAAAGTGACTTTCGACCATTGCTCGGCGTTCAGGCCGCTGGCCTCGAGTTCCTCACTGGTGGGTTGCTTTTCCGCGCGGCAGGATTCGCAAATCAAGCGGACCAGTCTCTGCGCCAGAATGCAGTTCAACGCGGAAACGAAGTTATACGGTTCGACACCCATGTTCAGGAACCGGCCGATAACGTCCACCACATTGTTGGCGTGGACCGTAGTGAATACCAGGTGTCCAGTTAGCGCGGACTGAATGGCGATCTGCGCGGTTTCCGAGTCGCGGATTTCGCCGACCATGATCTTGTCGGGATCGTGACGCAAAATGGATCGCAATCCGCGGGCAAACGTCAGGCCTTTCTTTTCGTTGACCGGAATCTGCGTGATACCGCGAATCTGGTACTCCACCGGGTCTTCAATGGTGATGATCTTGTCTTCGTCGGTCTTGATTTCATTGACCGCCGCGTACAGAGTCGTCGTCTTACCGGAACCCGTTGGGCCCGTCACCAACACCATGCCGTAAGGCTCTTTGATGTAGCGACGGAAGCGCTTCAAATCTTCTTCGTCGAAGCCCACAACGTCGAGCACAAGTTTGTGGAACTTCTCGCTCATCGATTCTTTGTCGAGAACACGAAGCACGGCATCTTCGCCGTGAATCGACGGCATGATCGAAACACGGAAGTCGATAGGGCGCTCCGGGCTGCCGTACTTCACCCGAAAACGGCCGTCCTGCGGCACGCGGCGCTCGGAGATGTCGAGTTCGCTCATGACTTTGATACGCGAAATGATCGTCGAATGATGTTCTTTCGCAATCGGAGGCATGGCCTGCGTGAGCACGCCGTCGATACGGAACTTGATGCTCACCGAATCGTCGCGGGTCTCGATGTGAATATCACTGGCGCGGCGCTGTAGAGCGGTAAAGATCGTGGTATCGACCAGGCGAATGATCGGGCTGGTGTCGCCCTGCGCCGTTAGCCGGTCAATCGAGATACTCTCGTCGTTGCCGGCTTCGTCTTCGCGGACAACGTTAAGCGCAAAGCCTTCGCTCGCGTCTTCCAGGACGCGCTTCGACTGCTCCGTCTTCTTCAGGATTTCGCTGATCTGGCCGAGCGTCGAAACTTTGGTCAGAATCCGCTTGCCCAGCAGCAAGCTGATCTCGTCGATCATCATCAACTGGCTGGGATCGGCAATGGCCACCGTCAGGCGTCCATCGTCGGTTTCCTCAAGGGGGACGAAGTTGTAACGGAACATCAGGTGGACGGGAATTTTCTTAAATAGATCGTGATGCAACTGGAAGTTGCGCAAGTCGATGAACTGGCAGCGATAGCGCCGCGCAATGTCCTGCGCCTTCTCAATTTCGTCATTTGCTCCCGGACGGCCGCCATTGACTGGGGGAACCAGAACCGTTTTATTGTCTGCAGTACTCGCCATTTTTCTGCTTGACCTCGTAAGGCCGCCGTTTAGCGGCAGTGACTGAGCTCTTGAACCCGTCTGCCCCCGGCCTATGCCGGGGCTGCTTAGTGAATGCTCGATCCCAACGTAAAGATGGGCAGATATAGTGATATCAAAATTCCGCCCACTACTACCGCCATAATCATCAAAATAACCGGTTCAATCAGCGCCATGGCGGCCGCCAGCGCGTTCTGCACGTCTTCTTCGTAAAACTCCGCCACCGAGTTCAGCATGGCGGGTAGCGCGCCCGTCGATTCGCCGACCTCGATCATCTCGACTGACAACTCAGGAAACATCTTCTGTTCATCAAGGCTCTTGGCCAGCCCTTGCCCTTCGCGCACCCGGATGGCCGCCTCGTTAATTCCATTCAGAATGCGCCGGCTGCTCATGGATGCGGCCGCTGTTTCCATGGACGGCACCAGAGGCATTCCGCCCGTGAGCAGGGTCGAAAGCATGCGCGAAAAATTCGCCACCTGATACTTCAGCCAGATGTTGCCGAGCATAGGCAACGACAAGATAACTGAGTCGATCCGCTCCGTGCCGCGGTCGGTCTTCTTCCACTGCAAAAAGCCCAGGATTGCCACCACCAATCCGACGCCTACAAACGGTCCGTACTTCTGCGCGTGCGTCCCCACCGCCAGCATGAACATGGTGATGGCTGGCAGTTGTGCGTCCATGTCCTCATAAAGCTTGGCGAACTGCGGCACCACGTAAGTGACCAGGAAGACGAGCATCACCATGACGACCGTGACCAGCAAAGTCGGATACACCAGCGAGACCACCAGCTTTTTCTTGAAAGTCAGGGCCATCCGCTGGAAGGCGATGTAGCGGCCCAACACCTCTTCGAGATTGCCGCTCTTTTCTCCGGCCATCAGCGTGGTGGTATAGATTTTCGGAAACGCCCGTTGTCCGGCAAACGCCTCGGACAGCGACTCTCCTCCTTTGACCCGCTCGCGAACATTTTGCAACAACGATCCCAGGTACGGGTCTCTTTGCCGCTTGATCAGCAAATCCAGGGAATTCAAGATCGGCAGGCCGGCCTTAATCAACGTCAGAAACTGCTGGTTGTAGATCAGAAACGTTGATTGTTTGACCTTCCGACCACCCGAAAGGCGAAAGTCCCCCGCCATAATTCCGCGAGGCTTGACCCAATAAACCAGGTAGCCCTGCTGCTGATAGCGGTCGCGGACCTCGGCTTCCGAGTAGCCGGTCTCCACCTGCTGCACCAGGTTGCCCTTCTCGTCGGCGACTTTTATCAGGAATTCAGCCACATTGGACCTTATTCACCGGTTACGGATACCCGGTTACTACCTAAGTTTAACATTCCACAACCTCAACACACGTCAATTGAGGTTCAAAAGATGCCTTGGGTAACGTTGCAACTCTCACATCCAGACCCCGATCTTACGGCCCAATCTGCCCGTCAATCACTTCAGCCCCCGCGGGCAACTGAAACTGGAATTTCTGGTCGGTCACCGCCAAATTCTCCTTCTGATCAGTAAAGCGATATTCCGTGGTCGAAGCGTCCATTTCCTCGATCAAAATTCGCCGAATCCAGTGCTCAGGCGTAATCTCCAGGACAATCTGAGCCACCCGGTCCGCCAGTGCTCTCGGCACCCCCCGAAGCACTACATCACCCGGTTCCAAGGGCTCGATATCGGGGGCAAACGACAAAGCTTGCAATTCCTTCTCCAATTTAGTTTTACCCAGTAGAAGCGCAATCGGAGACCGTAAGTCCTCTAATTGCTTCAGTTGCGTCCGTTGTACCTGCCGCTCGCCTACCACCCAAAACCACGCACTCCGGCCGTCGCTCAAAAACAACTTCTCCTTTGGAGAACGGTACTCCCACCGCATCTTGCCAGGTTTTTTCAGCCAAAGCGTCCCCGACTCCGTGCGTTCCGCGCCCGCACCCCGGTAAACTTCGGAAAAGTCAGCTTGCAAGGTCTGGAGATGGTTGTACTTATCATCGACCGCCCGGGCGGTGGCGCGGACATCGGGCGGGGGGGCGGCGGCCATGGCCAGCACGGGGACGATGGCCTTCAGAAAAATGTAGGTGCGCTTCACAGTATGTTCGATGGGCAGATGTCGGATGCGGGAAGGCCTACATTTTCAGCCCCCGCCACCGGCGAGCTTGACCAAGGAGCAGGATACTATGTGGATCGCTCTAGAAGGCCATACAATTCGCGATTACAACATCGCTAGAGTGCCAATTCGCAATGCCTCCCGAGCTCGTCTGATTCGTTAGAGTTACGGTAGTTGTCGTAAACGCGGTCATCCACGTATTGTCAGACCTGCCGCTACTTTTAGCCGTCAAGTTTTCCGCATTACAATTCCAGCCATTAAGTGCTAGTGGCAATGTGATGGTCCCGGAACTGACAGAGCATAAGCTCCCCACATTGATTTGCAACGTAGCCGTGCCATTGCTCGTAATAGATGGAGAAGTGCAGAACCCGGAGATTGTCGGTGAGGTAACCGACATGAGCGGAACGCCGGATAGATTTATGTTCGTGCCTACTAATGCTCCAGCAGTCACAGTTCCCGCCGTATTCAATCCCTGGTCCATGCGGCAAGGATGATCCGTACCAGAAGCGCATTCGTAAGTCCCGCCGGTATCGGCCTGGTAGGTATAGTCCGAGTAATACGGATCGCTCCAGGTTTCATTTGTCAGACCATTAAACAGCGTCGGTGAATTTGAGGGCATATTGGTTAAAGCAAGCACTTTTACGCTAGCCCCACTGGTCCGCTCTCAGGCCCGGACGAATTAGGTAAGTGCCCTCCGACGTTGCACCAGATCAGGCCGTTGTCAAACGATGTATTCGAGCAATTCCCAACCGAAACACTGTTCCAATTCGGGTGACTTCCAGAACCGGAAGTTCCTTTGTTGAAAGGCTCGAAGATACAGGGACCGCTACATCCTGTATTTCCAGTCCCCGGCAAAATCGCTCCATAGGCTCGATACCCGGTCATTGCCGCCCAGTCCGGCATGTTGGACACCGGCGGGGTGTTCGATCCCCCGATTAAAACGTGAGCCAGAATGGCAGGGTCGTCTCCGCCAATGTTCTTGCTAAGAAGAACGTTGCTTGTTCTGGCTTGGCAGCCGATACAGATGTTAGCCAGGTTCCCGGCCTGGGTTGTGGTCGTACTTCCGGTCGTCGAGTTCTGGAAATACCCATTATTGACCGCAATTCCAGCCTTGATCGCATCAGGCTTTCGAGATCGATTCCGATGTAGCTGCTGTCGTTGTTGGTGAAGTCGTCAATCCCTTGGTGGGTCCAAGCATCGCGAATTGAGACTCCGACGTGAAACGCCCCTGGATAGTAGGGGTCTTGCGAAGCGCAGTTTTGGCTCATCAAATTATTGCAGTAACCTTCCCAGTGCCGGATTGTGTTGTTGTTTTGACTTCTGATCGACCACGATTCATAGTTGAACATGGACGTGCGGAAGATCGTTCGCGCACCGTAAGCGTCTACCGAGCATTGTTCTTGGCACTCGGAGTTGTCAATACCGGCAACCCCAAAACCGTTGCCCACTAAAGTGCCGATGTTCAGAAGCTTAATCCCTTGACTATGGCAATCGTCGTTATCTGGATTCCCATTGTAGTAAATGCAATCTTGCGTAGAGTCCGAACCCGAAGCATCCCAAGGACGCGCTCCCATATAAAGCATTGCCGTTGGCGCGATTAGAGTAAAATTTGCTAAAGTTGAAGTACCGCAACCTGAACCTGAACACGCTTGCATATCCGGTCCCCAAACCCAAACCCACGGATTGCTGTAATTGCCAGGACTGGGACCGCCGCAGGTATTATCGCCTGAAGGAATCACGCGGAACACACCATCGTTCCGCATGTCCGCTGCGCCTAGAATATTGATAAGTTCCCCACCGCGAATCATTAACTTGTCCGTCGTGGCTGGATAGGCGATTTTGGCGCAACCTGCTTGCGTTCCAGTACCCAGTACGATAGAAAAACTCAACGCATTGCCTCCATTTTCGCAATCCCCAATATCCCCGGTAGTATCAGCGCTGCCTACCGTCCAACAACGCTGCCCTGAACGCAAGTGGCGAAACTTGCTCGTAGTCTTCAGTTCCACGCTACCGAAGTTCACGACCATGTTATTGTTCATGCCTTGGCCGACAACCCACGGTGTGTCCACATCCAAAATGGCCTGCGAACTACCAATCGGGACTATCCTGATATTGCCTCCAAAGGCCGGAGCGCTCGTGACTTGCAGATCGGACCAACCACCAGTCGGATCGAGGGAACAAGCTACTTCGCCATTCACAGGCATGAGGACAGTAGCGTAAGGATTGGCATTAGCCGCATTGAGCGCTTGCACGCAAATATCAATGCCCGGATATTGGGCAGCGTTAACCTCATCAGGCGGGCGGGTCGGGCCCCAACCACCTGCGACGCTCCACGAGGCATCCCGGAAGACCGCCATCTGCATGACCCAGTTACCGTTGAAACCCCCGCTGATGCCTGCTGTCGCCCGCTGAAGCGTGTTGTCTACTGAGGACAGGACCTGATATTCAGTAACACTGCCGGCGTTCAATTGGAGGAGCGTAAATCCGCTGCCAACGCCAGCGTTTCCGCCATCCGAGTTACCGCCGCCGAATAACATCAGGTTCGCGTTCGCTGGCGCTACGGTGCCGCTGTCCAATAGATTACCCGCGCTATAGCTGTATCCGGCGGAGGCACTATCGAGTGGGTAGTTCGGATCGGTTCCGCTCCATTCAGAAATCACACAACCGGATGAGTTCGGTCCAGCTCCGGTGTAGTTCACCGTCGCTTGATAAAGCCCGGTATTTCCATTGCTCACCGCATAGAAACTTTGTGCCATTGTATTCGACGCGGTTTGAAGAGTTGGTCCCACAGCTGTAGAGAAATGGTTAGTCTGGGTATCCACCACTGTCGCCGTAATTGAGTTCGTGCTGCTCGTTTTCCAGTAAGTCCAAAGCGCGAGCAGGTGGGTGCTCCCCGGCGCGGAACTGAGCGTAACGCCGCAACTCGTCGTAGGACTACTGTTCCAAGTTTTGTTGTTCTGAACGGGCGAAATGGTTGCGAATGCTGGCACAGTGGCGAGAATGATACAGAGTAAAACATTTCTTCTCATGGGTGTCTCCAGAATCGGCAGACGTGGAACACAGCCGTTTCAGTTGCCCTCGACAGATAGCATCAACGCCACACAGCAGACAAGTACACACAAAGGTACGTCTTAAAACGAAGGGGCGACAGACTCGGAGATCGCGATTAAAAGGCCGCCCCTGCATACCCACTCAACGAACTGAAGGACTAATTCTAAATACAGTACCGCAGCCGCTCTGACAGGCAGTATTGCCACCACCCCCAGCGAGCCCATACAGATCGCCGACAGAGTCCCTCAGTAAATCTCTGGGGAATGATCCATCAGACCCGCCGCTAAAGCTGTGAAGGACAGCCTCGCTGCCACTCGCGTTCACTTTGAACACCGCCCCCACACCGGCCCGACCACCATTTATTGTCGTTCCATAGAGGTTCCCGGACTCGTCCATAACCAGCACAGAGAAAGGATACTTCCCGTCTGTGCCCCCAGTGAACGAATAGAGCACGTTTTCCCCGCCACTTGTATCGAGCTTGAACACCACTCCGCAGCCCTCGCCGTTGAAACACCCGGAATTCCCGCCCGCCGAAGCAGTACCGTAAAGGTTGCCTGCCTTGTCGCGTAGCAGACCTGCGGCCGGAAAAGCGCCATCCGTACCGCCTGTGAAACGGTAAAGTATGGATTCGTCTCCGTCGGTGTTTATCTCAAAAACGGTGCCGCAGCCGAATGTGCATCCACCTCCACCATACAAAGTGGTACCGTAAAGATTACCTGCTGGGTCTCGAACCAAGCCCCCCACGGGGACACTCCCATCCGATCCACCCGAAAACGCAAAGCTATAAAGCAGAGAATAGTTGCCGCTTCTGTCCAGCTCGAAAACCGTTCCACCATTGTTAGCACCGCCTGACTCGGTGGTCCCATAAAGATTCCCGTTGGAATCTCGGACAAGGCCGGATGCTGGCTGGCCTCCATCCGTACCTTTTCCGAAGGTGTGCAAAATCGTCTCGCTGCCTCTTTTATCCACTTTGAAGATAATTCCGCAGCCGAAGCCGTCGCAAGTTGTCAGATCGCCGCCATCGTAGGTTGTCCCATAGATGTTACCTGCGGCATCTTGCACCGGCGACATCCCATTGGCGGGGTAATTCCCGTGTTTCTTTCCCGTAAAACTGTATCGAACGGTCTCTACACCGCTTTGGAAAAGTTTGAATAACGTCCCGCAGCCGTTCGGACACGCTTTGGAAGTGCCACCCTCGCTGGTAATCCCATAGAAATCTCCAGCCGAATCGCGGATTAATGCTCCTGTCGGGTAGGCCCCATCCAGCCCGTTGAACCTGTGCAATACCTTGAACTTCGTCTTCGCCTGTGCTGGTTGGATCGCAAGCGTTGCCGCCAGCAAGAAGATTACAGAGATGGCGAAAAACGCCTTGGTCGCAGAATAGACTCTTTTTGATTGCATGGCTCGTTACCTCGATTCGATGAGTGGGTCGGGGAAAGGGGGAATCTAAGCCCGCATCTCCCATAAAGGGTACCAAGGAAACGGCGAGATTCCACCAACAAAATGAACAAAGGAAGAATGGGGTCTTTTGTCTCCGTTCGGTTCGCTCTCAGAGGCGGTTGTTCTGCTAATTCATTCTGGTCAAGGTAGAACCACGAATCGCCGACCCGCGCCCTCTTAGAACGCAGTACAATCACCGAAACCATGCCCGACGAAAGCAATCCCTCGCCAGCCCCGGAAAGTGGCGGCACATCTTCGACTCCCGTTTCCACATCTGAGCCAACCGTCTCCGATCCCATTCAACATCGGCGAAGAATTTGGCACGGCCAAGAAAAACCTTCCGCCGCTCAAAATGCTGGCTATCACCATCGTTGCGGTAGCGATCGCGTTCTTTATTTATGCGCTCACGCAGCGGTCGGTATCGAATGCCAGCGGCGCGATTGGCGACATCTCCTCGGTCGAAATTCCCAATCAGAATTCGGTGATGGTGGCCATCAATGTTTCCATGACAAATAATGGAAAGAAGCCCTACTGGATTCACACCATCGAAGCCGCACTAGAAACGCCGTCCGGCAGGTTCACCGATCAACCCGCCGCAGCCGTCGACTTTGATCGCTACTTTCAGGCTTTTCCCGAGCTGAAGCAACATGCTCTTGCGCCGCTGAAAGCGGAGACCAAGGTCCTTCCCGGTGAGCAGATTGCTGGCACGATTGTCGTGACGTTCCCGGTATTGCCCGACGCCTTTGCGGCGCGGAAATCGTTGACGGTGACCATTCAGCCCTACGATCAGCCGGTGCCGTTGGTGTTAACGAAATAGCGATCTACTGATGTTTCTGGATGAATCTTCGGCGCGCCAGATGGGTGTTGGCGTCGGGCTTGATCTCATCGAACTTCAAAAAGCTGATGGAACCGTCGACCTCAAGCACCGAAAGGGCGACGTCCTTCATGCTGGAAATGCCGTGCTCGCGCATGGCGCGCTCCAGTTCGTCGATGCTGACATGTTCTTTGGCCATGTGCGCTTCAATGACCTCGCCGTCGTGCACTAATAAGCTGGGCTGTCCTTGGATGAACCTACGAAAGCCGCGGTTGAGTCCGGAAACGTCGGCAACCAAATAGTTGATGACCAGAAGGGTGACGGCGGCGACGACTCCGCCCATAAGCGATGTGTCCGGCCCGGTCATGGCGTTCTGCACGGCGTTGCTGATCAGCAGCAGGAGCGTGAGGTCAAAGGGCGTCATCTGCCCGACTTCGCGTTTGCCGCTCAGTCGGACCCCCGCCAGCACGACGACGTAAATCACCGACGTTCGCAGCGCGATCTCGAGAAGAACGTGGACGCCGGGAAACGTCATTCGCCGGCGGTCACCGGAACCGGCGCACCCTTCGGAGTGCTGAGGTAACCGACGGCGGATTTCTTGTCCACCGTCCAAACCACCAATTCGAACAGCATGTGGTCGCGGCCGCTATAGAACTGGATCGGTTCGGCGATGTTGCGGTCTTTCTTCTCAATCGTCTTATCGTCGGAGGTAACGTTGAGCGTGAACTTGCCCCGCCTAGGATCGGTCTTCTTCAACTGAAGTGAGACGGTCGAGACCGGCTGCGGCTTCGCACCTTTGGTCAAAGTGAATTCGTAATAGTTTCGATCGCCCTTATGTTTCAGGACTTCCAGGTCGTCGCGGGTGTGGGCGATCAATCCGCTCTGCATGCCCAAATCGCCAATGGTGCTCTGTAGCTTCGCCTGGGTCGCCGCCAGATCGGCCCTGGTGGACGCCACATCGGTCTTTACGCCGCCCACATCCGTTTTGACATTGGCAACGTCGCCACTGACCTTGCTGATTTCGCCCAGTTGCTCTTTCTGCTCGGCTGAAAGTTTCTGCACTGCGGCGCGCTGCTGCTTCTGCAATTCCTCGGAACGGTCCGCCAACTCTTTCTTGGTCATGCCCAGTTGTTTGGCCAGGGTTTCGGAATCCGCTTCCGCGGAGCGAATCTGCTGCCCGAGTTGCGCGATTTGTGCGTCGCTCACACTTTGCACTTTGCTTAAATCTTCAATATGCGATCTCAGCGTGAACATGAAGAACAGCGATCCCGCGACGTAGACAACCGCGAGCACAAGAAGAATCCACTTTCCCGCAGTGCCTTCAGCGGCGGGAATCACGTGCGTAACCGGAGCAGATTCGTCGGGCATAGAACTTTTTCTCCAATTAATGCTTGGGATGGGTGTTGCCCTATTGTTGTGCAGGTCGGCGATGCTGTCAATTCATTCGCGAGGAAATGGGCCGAATACACCTTTCCCTGGTTCAACACTTCGATCCGGACAGCAGTTGGGGCCGTTACCAGGCTGATTCCCAGTATCCCGAAACACACTGGAAGCGCGGTTTTTTCCACCATAGGCTAGAGGCAGTAATCGGGCTTTGTATTGGCAGCGCTGCCGTAGCATCCTTAAAGCCGGACGCTGGGTCGGTGGCGCTTTGCTTTTATTCGTTGAAAGCCTTCGAGACGACGGCAGGCCGATCTCTCACTGGCTCTTTTGGGATTCGGTAGCCAGACCCATCTGTCCGTGGCTGAAGGCGTAGAGCACGACTTCCACCCGGCTGGAGACTCCCAGTTTATCGAAGATCCGAAACAGGTAGTTCTTGACCGTATGCTCGGTCAGCGTCAGGCGTTTGGCGATCTCACGGTTCGACATGCCTTCGGCAACGCAATGCACAACTTCCTGCTCGCGTTTCGAAAGCAGGGTCAACCCTTTCGCATCCACCATGCGCGGCATCGCTTGCGAAACTGCTTCCAGTAAATAGCCCAGCTCGCGGCTGTTTGCCCAAACCTGTCCGGCATGGGCTGCGTGTATGCACCTGCCCAGCAACTCCAGCGGCTCGGTGCGGCAGAACACGCCGCGCACTCCCGCCCGAAACGCTTCCAGTACCGAAAGCCGATCGGAGGCATCGAGCAGCATGACCACGCGAGTCTTGGATTGTTCTTCAGTCAAGCGCTTGGCGACCTGAAAGCCCAGCTTGGGAGTTTCGCCGAGGGTGGAACTCAAAAGCAGCACGTCCGCCTGTTGCTCGGCGGTTTGCATGAGAATCGCCGCCTCGCTCGGTTCCACCTCGGTGACCTGTAAAGTTAGATCGCGCGCCAAGGCTTCTACCAGCAGTTGGGTGTTCATTCGGTTGCTGTCGGCAACCAGTACGCGAACCAGAGGACTGTTTTTCGGAAGTGTCTTCAGTTCTGCCATGGATCAAGAGTCGTTCAGCCGCAGCCGCTGGAAGGTGCATGGTTCGGCCCACATGAACGCCGAGGCCCCACTTCCACACATCTGCGCAACAGACGAAGCTCTAATCTAATGATCGGACAGAATTCGGTAAACGGTACTTTCGTTTGGCGGCCGCCGGTGCCGAAGCCTAACAAGGTATTGATTCTAAAGCCTACGCCTGGTTCGAGAGATCAGTCCTCTTTAACCGGACCGATGGCGATAAAGAGAGCTATCCACTTGCCGCTCCATGGCGGCAACGTCAAGTGCGGCTTGCACGAACTGCTGAATGGCGCGGGAAGCGCCGCCTGGGTCCGCGATGAGCTGGCGGTAATCGATTCGGCAAAGCGATGCGCTCGGCCTTTGCTTCAGCCAGACATTGACCTGATTGAGGTGCGCCTGCAATGCCTGAAGAAGAATCGCCGGGGTCACAGCGGGCGCGGCCGAGCCGCGGCGACGGATCATCTCGGCTTGCGAAGCCACAACTTCGGCAAGCGGGCGCTCCATAAAGACGATGCGATAATCCCGGCCGGCAGGCAGCGAGAACAGTAATTGCGAAATTACTTTTACCGCTTTGCCCTCGGCTTCGGCAATGAGTTCCGGCTGCCGCGGAAGCAGTTTGACCCGCTCCCACTCGAAATACCCGCGGGGATTGTCCTCGTCCGCGAGGCGCTGACCATCGGTTACGACGGCCATGCCGCCTGCGGCCAGCATCTGCATCATCAGCGATGTGCCGGATCGCGGCAATCCAGAGACGACTGTGATTCCGCTCGACTCAGTCATTGTTTTATTTTCGCAGATTCCATTAAAAAAGCGCGCCTGCTGTTAGGCAAGCGCGCTGAGGTTAGTGCTACCAGAAATTGTTCTACTGGCATCCGTTGAACTTGAAGGATGCAACGTGCGACTGCCAGTTGAATCCGCCCATGCTGTACTCTTGCGTGTACCACATCGTGCAATCGTCCGTGGGATCGACACTCATGTTGCTGTAGTCGCCCCAACGGTTGACGTTGCCCTGCACGGCGGTACCCTTCCAAATCAGCAGGGGAGCTTCCAGCTTGTTTAACGGATCGGTTGGCAGACGGCCGGTTAACCAGATCGACGGATCAAGCTTCTTGGTGTTATCGACGCTGAAGCCCAACGCCATGTCCCCATTCTTGTCCATGGCCGCGCTGCCCATCCAGTAGTTGTCGGTCTTGTTCTGGAATGTGCCCGCCTGGTAGAGCGAGAAACTTCCTCCCACCGGCGTCGAACGCAGTTCATACCAGCGTTCCGCCGCTACGGCTTTGGAGTTTTTTCCCGGAGCCACCGAATGAGAGAACACCATTGCTTCGTGGTCGCCAAAGTTGCGATAGGCGTTGCGGAACATCATGCGATCGCCCAACGCGTCCAATACGCCTCCGCCCGGGGGTTCAGGAATACAAGCTCCATTGCCGCCGCCGCAAAGGGTTGTGTAAGCCGGTACCTTAATGGTGTTCGGTCCCGTGAATGTGGATTTCTTGGGGTGCACAAAGTCGACGTGGAAGTCATACTCTTTGAGCGTCGTATTGGAGTTGCCCAGTTCGACGTAATGATTGGGAGCGCCGCTCGGTGGAGCAGTGGCGCCGTCTACGTCAGAAGGCAAGAAACTCTGGTCCGAACTATTCGGGTTGAAGCAGATTATCGCAGGATTCGCCTTACCGGCGATCATGGCTGTGCGGTCCATGGCGCAGGGTTCGCCGTAACCGGCCCCGAACGAGTTAAAGGAAAGGTAGTAGGCGTCGGGCCAGATACCCAGCTTCGGATAATCGGTCAATCCGTTGGTGAAGGTAAACGAGTACAGGTTCCATTTGCCAGTGGCATCGTCAGTTTGCGAAACGGCAACGCAGATCTGGTAGCTGCTGGTGTACTCAAGCTGCTCGATCAGCCAAACATTCGCCATTTTGTCGTAGAGGACCACCGGATCGCCGCCATTGTATGACTGGCACTGGCCGCCAAAATTTGCCCAGATAGTATTGATGAGCAGCGGGCCCATTTCCGACTTGCCGGTTGCCTTGTTGAAAATCTGGAAGGCGAAGTTGGTCATCATGAAGTACTGCTTGTCTCCTACCGCGCCGTTGGTGTCGGGCGGAATTACACCGCCAGCCTGCTCACCATCTGGGCCGTCAAAGTTGAAGCCGAGAGTGACGCCGAGCTTGGTCGGGGCCTCGGAACTGTCTTGAATGACCGGATCTGGGAGGTCATAGATCGTGGTCAAAGGATTCGGACCTTCGTGCTCTTTACGAATGATCCAGTGGCCGTTGAACTGTGGCGGCGGAGTGTTCTTCAGCATTACGCTAAGCGGTTGCGTGACCATGAACTTGTCGGCCTTAATGACAAAAGGTTGGCGTGGCCGGTTTGTGGCGAAGGCTGGAACGATCAGCAGTAGTAGCCCTGCCCCTAACAGCAAACCAGAAAGGGTAGTGGCTGGGGTCATTTTTTTCATTGCGCGTATCTCCTTATTTGACTTCAAGAACCGGTGCAGTGGAAGGGGAGTTTCGAAACCACGCGCAATTCTATACTCATTTTGCGATTTTGCAACTATGTGCAATAGTTTGCGGTTGAGGTGCAAAGAATGTCCCCGGGCGGTTGAGGTAACAGCATCCTTCAGGCTTGTGCAGGGACTTGTCGTTGCCGCCGCATCTGTAGAAAGATTTCCCGATGACGCGCCGCTTTTCCCGGATCGCCTCCCGGTTGCACGTGCAACGTCGCCAGCCAACGATGAGCGGCCATCAGCCCCGGCAGCATACTCAGCGCAGTTTCGAAGGCCAGAATGGCGCGATCCCGATGCCCCAACCGTGCCAACGCAACTCCTAAGTAGAAATGTCCCGTCGGTAGGAAGTGCTGTAGGCCAACCGCCAGCAACGCTTGCTCCGCCGCTTCTTCATTCCGCCGTTGACGCAGGTACGCCATGGCCAATCCCAGGTGCGCCTCCGGACTGTCTCCATCAATCTCCAGCGCTCGTTGAAATGCGCGCTCGGCTTCCACCGTACGCTTCTGCCGCAGATAAGTTTCTCCGATGCGCAGATGCAAGTCCGGCAAGCGCGGGTCTGCCTGCTCGGATTTCAGCAGGCAAGCCAGAGCGTCATCCATATTTCCTTCTTCAAAATGGATGATGCCCATCAACAAGTCGGCCCACGGCCGGGGACGAACCGTCTCGCCCTCTGCCGGAGGAACTTCCGCGAGCGCCGCGACTTCCACAGTTGCATCGTCGGCGTCGGGCTGCGCCTGTTGCCCGGGCGGCGTTGGCTCGGCATGGGCTTGCTCTTGCTGTCCGGGGTTCCCCGCACCATCTCCGGTGCTTGGTTTTACCGGCTTCGGTTTC
This sequence comes from Terriglobales bacterium, assembly GCA_963700175.1. GTDB lineage: Bacteria > Acidobacteriota > Terriglobia > Terriglobales > Acidobacteriaceae > DASVWZ01. Next base: position 88,054 of record CAVOWN010000013.1, on the reverse strand, counting down.
GGCTTGTAGGTCATCAAGAATTCGAGCAAAGTCTTTGCCTCAGCCCGGCGCCCCAGCGCCAGGTAGCACTGCGCCAGGTGCTGGGCGAAACGGGTCTCGTCCGGCCACTTGGTGCGCAGCTCTTCAAAGATCGGCAAAGCGTCGTGATATCGCCGCGAGTCGAGATAAACGCGTGCCAGATTGTACTGTTGTTCACGCACGGCGATCTCGACCGCTTTGGCCTGGTCTTCACTGGGAGGCTGAATGTAGCCGAGCGCCACGAACTGTTGCAGTACGGCTTGGGCCGCGGCTGGGTCCATGCGAAGGTCGGCGGGATGCATTCCGCACGCGCCTTCCTCCTTTTCCCAACTGGGAACGCGTTTGATGACTGGCGGCTCCTCGAAGGCCTGCACCAGTACGCGGCCATCCATGTCATCAGCCACCGGCAATCCATAGAGCGTCAAAATGGTTGGCGTCACATCAAGCAGGGTCGCCCCATAAATGCGCTCATCCTGCCGGAGCCCCTCGCCTTTCATCACCACAATGCCGAAGTTCCGGTGCTGTACCGCAGGCCCGGCCGGCTCATCCGGGATACCACGTGGCCGCAGGTGGTCGGAGTGGAACCCATGATCGGAAACCAGGATGACGGTCGTCTCGGGGCCGGCCAGTTCCAGCAACGTTTCCAGCATCATGTCGTGAAAGCGATAGGCGCCGTTAACCACATCCTTATATATCCCGAACTTCTCTTCCGGAATTCCATCCATTCGTGGCGGATGGTAGTGCATGAATCCGTGGCAAAAATGGTCGATACCGTTGTAATAGACAGCCAAAAAATCCCACGGCTCGTTCTGGAGGATCCAGGTCGCCGCGTTATGGATGGAGCAATTCTCCGAGAGAATCTTGGCGAACGACTGTAGCCCCTTGTCTTTTTCCTGATCGATCTCGGCAGCCTTCGGAATCCATGGCAGAATCGCGGCTTCGCTGACTTCCGCGGGATGCATGCGCAACTTAGCAAACGTCTCGCGCATATTCTCGGGATAAACCGCGCCCGGCGGCAGCGGCCATTCCTTGTCCAGGGGCGCCGTGGCGTAGGGAAACAAGTCTGAAACTGAAATTCCATTGATCGGTTCCGCCGGATGGCCGGCAAACCATCCCAGAACATGCGTCTTATATCCCCGTTGCGTCAGGATGTTCCAGATCGCCTTCACCTTCCGCGAGGTGCTGGTGACCGGGCGCACAGCGCCGGTGTGCGGATCGGGTTCCATGAAGCCCAAAATTCCGTGTTTATCAGGACGTTTGCCGGTAGCGATGGAATTCCATAGCATCGGCGAAAGCACGGGCCGCAGGGTGGCCAGATTCCCCATGACTCCATGGTTGATGAAGTCGTCGAGCGTGGGCATTAATCCCTGGTCAAGCAGCGGGTTGGCGATTTTCCAATCGGCCGCGTCCCAGCCGATCAGCAGGACTTTTCTTGCAGGTGTTTCAGGCATGGCATACGTCCATTGTTACGAAAATCCGAGGCAGCACAGTCTACTACAGCTTTGTCAAGGCAAGAACGCAAGAACAATGTTGGGTAGTGTTTCCGCGAAGATGTGGCTGAGGGGCAAAGGTTTATCACTCATCAAAAATTTCACGGTCAAGCGCCATGGAATCAGCGGGATAACGATGATTTACTTCGTGCCCAGTGAGGGATTCCGGCCTTGCGCTCCCCGCGTGAGCGTCCTTAGAGAAGGTGTGCAGGTGAAAGTAACGTCCTGGGTTGTGACCAGCCTGCTCGTTGCCCTGATTGGCCTTTCGTCGCCCTCTCATGTTTGGGCGAAGCCGAAATTCAAAGTGCTTGCAAGTATTCCCGGCGGGCTGTGGAGCGGCCTGACCTTCGACAAGCAAGGCAACCTGTATGGCCTGACCACGGGCGGCGGGGCATACCGAGATGGCTCAATCTTCAAGATGACGCGGGGCTTGAATGGCAAGTGGGCCGTTACTACGTTGCATAGCTTCAACTTCAACCCGGACGGGGAAGCCCCAAACGGAGACTTGATCTTTGATGCGAAGGGGAATTTGTACGGCACGACTCCAGATGGGGGTGCCTACGATGGTGGCACGGTGTTCGAGCTAGCCCCGGGGCCGAGCGGCTGGACCTTCACCGTGCTGTACGCCTTTTGCGAGGACGGCTGCTCAGAAGGGAGTCGGCCAGTTGCTGGGTTAGCTGAGGATAAGGATGGGAACCTATTGGGCACTGCCGGTGGGGGCCAGTATGACATGGGGGTCGTATTCGAGCTGGCGCCGGGGGCCGGTGGGTGGAGCTACAGCATTCTTTATGACTTCGGCTCCCGACCGGATGATGGCTCTGACCCGCTGGACACGCCTACGCTTGATGCCAAAGGTAACATCTACGGAACCACGCAGAGAGGGGGGATGTACGGCGCGGGTACCGTCTTCAGGCTGTCCAACAAGGGCTCCGCCGACCGCTTGCTTTATAGTTTCTGTCTCGGCGGCTTCCCTTGTCCCGGCGGAAACTGGCCGGATGCGCCAGTCATATTTCAGAGCAAAGGCAGTCTTTTTGGCACGACTATCACTGGCGGGGATGCGTGCTATGGAGGGTGCGGCACTGTTTTCAGCCTAACCCACGATGCAAACGGGCGCTGGACCCACAAGGTGCTTTACGGTTTCTCGGTGCCTGCGGATGGATTTGAGCCAATCACTAAGTTGGTAATTGACGAGGCCGGTAACCTATATGGGACTACCGCGACAGGCGGGATCGGATCGTGCTTCGAGGGGTGCGGAGTGGTATACGAGCTCTCTCCTGCTGCTGGTGGTAGGTGGAAATATACCGTGTTATACAAGTTTACGAGCCCCAACCAGAGTCCGCCCGATGGGCGGCTGATCTTGGACTCCAAGGGTAACCTCTACGGCACCGCTCTTAGCATCATCTACGAGATCACCCCTTAGGCTTACCGAAGGCAGCCGGGTGGATGTTCCGACCGCCTTCAGGTCAGTCAACAGGCATCAGTTATTGTCGGCGTCTTCGGGGCTTCCCGGGTAATTCATGAAACACGAGGGGCTGCACTGGCACGCTGTTCTTGCTGGTTGCATTGGGTGGCCCCACAGCCGTTCGGCGGCTGAGTTGAAGTGCATGCTGGCGAATACTGCAGTGTAATCGGGGTGAATTGCCGCGGGTTCTGGCACCCGTCGCTGGGGTAGCAGAAGAAGTCCCGCAGCGGGTTCGATTGTCCGGTGCAAAGTGATCCGCGGCGGCGATCTCATCGACCAGCGGTTCCGCCATGTCACAGGTCACGGCGGGTCGCGAGGCGCCCCGTCAATACGTGGGCGGACTTATGCCGATCCGACGGCGGCGTGGGTCCGTGGCAGAACCGGGTCGGCTTCGCCGACGGTCACGGGAGCCGGATGCTTGGCGCAGAGGTCGGCGGCTTGGGAGATCCTCTGGCTTTCCTCTTCCTTGGTTTTTTGCCACTGGCAAAGAGCGTCTTTTTCCTGGGCCACTTGCTCGAGGTTGTGCTTGATACGGTCTGCGTAGTGAGCGGTGACGCGTTCCATTTCTGCCTGGAGTTGGGCATTTTCCCGCTGCTTGGCGGTTTCGAATTCTTCGATCTGTTTCCTTTGCCCGGTTTCGTAGGAACTGAGGGCATGCTGACGACGGGTCGCATCCTGTAGGACATCTTCGACGGTTGTGCCCGCGGCATCGAGGGCCATGAGCACCGAAGCGCGTTTGACGTCATTCGCCAACTCGCGAATATGTGTACTGTTGAGCATTTCGACGATTTTGCCAATCCCGTAGCCGTTGCGCGCGCCCAGAATCCCAGATGCGTGGTAGATATCTTCGCAAGACAGGAGAGCGGTTTGTGGGCGAATCGGGACTTCAGAGAAATCGGATTGCGGCTTGTTCACTGGAACCTCCGTTAATGTGCCGTGATGGGGTGCGCTGGAGCCACTCCGCAGGCTGCGCCAAAACCTGGGGAGAAGATTGGTGGTTGACATGGCTTTCCTTTCTTTACGAGGTGACGCTTTTTCAGTTTGGCCCCGAGGATGTTGATCCGGGGCAGAGAGGGGAGCGAGATCGAGTTGAGAGCTGTGCGGGTGGAGGTTGTTCTGTTCTGACTCCGGTTTGACGGATGGGTTTAGGATCAGCGCAGAAGGCAGATCGAGATCCTCATCGGGCGGGTTGGCGACTGGCGATGCAGATTGGACGTGACTCTTGGGTGGGTGGTGGTGGACACCCAACAGATATGCCCCACCTTCCTTGCGGCAGTATTTGACGATGCCAGGAAACTGCTGGTTGCACCGTTTGATGTTTAGTTTTGTGCCTGCGGGAATGAGTGTTTGGAGACGAAGACTCGTCCATGAGGGTGCGTCGGATTCGACGGTTGCGGCGGCGACGTAGGCAGTTCCGCGTTTATCCTTCCAGGAAAGTTCAGTTTGCTTAATGTCGGCCAATTCAGTCGCCGGCTCTGCTGCTTTTTTGGGCGTGGGCGGAGCGCCTTGGATGCGGGGTTGCGTGGCTTCTCTCTGAATTCCCAAAAGGAATTCTCTGCCATCGAGACGGCAATTTCTGGCAATGCCGGAAAACTGCTCGCGGTGCCATTTCACGCGTAGAGTCGAGCCGACCGCGATCGCGGTCTTGATCCGAATACATGCACCAGAAAGAGATGTATCTTCAATCGTCGCGGCGGCACGATATGGTTTCCCAGTTGGGTCCTCCCAGGAAACTTCAGCTACGGCCCACATGGCAGTGCGTGGTTCGATGCTACGCAAGTTCATGCCATTTGTATCGGCAAGAAGTGGAGGGAGTTGAATTTGGGAGGCGAGGCAGCATTACGGAGGTAGCGGATGGAACAATTAGACGGAGGCGCCGGCGGCCCGGAAGTTGGCGGTGCCGGTGAGGGTCTTTTCTACCTCGGCGGATGAGGTGTGCAGCTTTTGTAGAGAAAGCTCGATGGCTTTGACCTGATCTTCGCTGCCGTGTTGTCTGGCCAGAGTAAGGAGACGTGCTGCGTTCTCGTGTCCGGTTCGGGCGACGGCGAGCAGAACGATCAGAGAGTCCGCGTGGAGTTTCCAGAGGGACTGCGAATTCTGCGAGCGCTTGAGTTCTTCGAGTTCGGTGGTCATGCGGGCGACCAAAGAAGCCAGTCGCAGAAGGACGCGAGCGATGCCGGCGCGGAGACTTTTTTCCTCCAGATAGTCGGCACAGAAGGCGTCGGCTTCGGCGTCGCTCAGTACCAGATTGAAGTAGCGCATGGGAACGATGCGGCGCGACCGGCTATCGGCGACACGGACGAAGGCGCGAATTGATTCTTCGATGCGCAGCAGTTTGCCTTCTTCGTTGCTGATCTGTTGCGGCGTAACGTCGGCTTGCAGAGAAGCCACATCCAGATAAGGCGCAGAAAAGGGAAGCAGCGAAGACTTGGCGGGCGGCCGCACCAGTTTGGGAACCATCTTGAGCGGCGGCCGTTGTTCCAGGGTCTTCCTTAGTTTCGAGACCCGGCGGAACTTGTCGAGGGCGGTGCCGTAATCGATCTTCAGCAAGTCACGTTCCTTCAGGGCGGCGATGTGCTCGACGGTCACGTCGACGCCGTCAACGGTGCCGAGAATATTTCCGCCTTGCTCTTCGAGGGCCTCGGCGAAAGATTTGATCTCGGTGGCGGCTTTTAAGAACAACTGATCGAACTTTCTTCCGAAGGCGGCGTTGTAGGGCGCGATCGTGGCCAGAACTCCGGGATGGAAGAACGATGGACCCAACATTTCTTTCAGCTTGCGAACGCGCGAAATGATGTCGGAATCCAGCAGGCCGTTCAGGTCATGAAACGCCATGGCCTCATGTTGCAGGGGATCGAACTCGCGAAGAATCTGAACGTGCTCATCGAGCAACGGCGGAACTTCGGCGTCGGCAAGAATCTCAATCAGGGCGATCTCGAAAGGGGACAGCGGAAGCGAACCGTCGAGGCCATAGCCGCGTTGGTCCCATTGGCCGGGAACGCGGGGATGGCGGTATAAGAATGTGGTAACCAGGTCAGTCTTGTCGCGATTGCTGTCGCCGCTGTCTCTTTTGCGCGAAAAGTAGCGCAGGATGGCTTCGGCGATTTCGGGGTCGGTATCCTCTGTGAGACTGCGGCGAAGCATGGCCGGAGTGATGGCCATATCGAGTAGACGCAGCCAACGATGCATACTACTCAAGGTGCCAACAATATTGTCGTCGGTTTCTTGCAGGGATACAGTTTCAAGTCCCTGAGGGACAGGGACTTCGCCGCCAACGTGTTCCTGCAAGAGCTTCTCGTAGAAGCCCTGCACCGTGGCCAAAATGGCCAGTTCCCACTTTGGATCTTCGACCAATCCCGTCCCCACTAAGCCGCTGAAAGCAAGCGCCTTCGTTCAACTCAGTAGAACCTAATCCACGGGGCAAGACAATAGTGCCGGAGGGTCAGGACCCATTGGAGTCAACGGAATAAGGAGGAGTGGCAGGCTACGCCTATACAAGGTTTAGCCGATTCGGAGAAGTAAGAGTTAACAGGCCGCCGTTACTTCTGGAAAAGGACGGTCCGGATGGCATTGGCAAGGAGCCAAACCGCAGTGTCTCTAATTTGTCTCCTGGTTGTAAAAACGTGGTTAACAATCTCATTCGACAGTGTTTCCGGGGCGAACTGGTAGTAAGCTGGTGCAGTATTTTGAGGATGGATGTCACAGGAGAGTCTTATGCTTCGAGTAGACAATGTCCGTGAGACTGCGGGACAACGATTGCCAGCCGTGATAAATAAGGATGCTACTTTCAACGTCGCGAGGTCAACTACAGTGGAACGGATACTGGTCGTCGAGGACGATTATGCTGTGCAAAAAGCGTTGCGCCGGCTCTTTGAGACGGAGGGATTCCAGACGGAGATCGCAGCCGATGGGCAGGCGGCGGTGGATTCGTTCCGCAAGGCGCCGCCGTCGGTGATTGTTCTTGATCTGCGGTTGCCGCTGATGTCGGGGCGCGACGTTTGCCGGGAGATCAAACAGCAGGCGCCGACATTGCCGATCATCGTGCTCAGCGCGGCCAGCGACGTATCGGACAAAGTTCTGCTGCTGGAACTTGGCGCGGACGACTATGTCACCAAGCCATTCAGTCCTCGGGAGTTGCTGGCGCGGGTGCGGGCGGCGTTGCGGCGAACGGTCAAGCAACCGAGTCCGGACGCGGTGACGTTTGATGGGATCTCCGTCGACTTCCTGAAGATGGAAGTAATGCGCGACGGGGAGCCGGTGATTTTGACGGCGCAAGAGTTTAAGACATTGAAATTTCTGGCCCAGAACGCGGACCGGGTGATTTCGCGAGACGAATTGCTGAATGAAGTTTGGGGATACCATAATTATCCGACCACTCGCACGGTGGACAATCACATTTTGAAATTGCGGCAGAAGTTGGAGCGCGATCCCGCCAACCCCACGCATTTCCGAACCGTTCATGGCATGGGGTACAAGTTTGTTCGTTGATGACCACCCTTCGATGATATTTTTCGCGGTTCACGGGGCCGAGGAGGAGCAGGCATGATGAAACTTCGCATGCGCACGAAGTTTTTGCTCTCCATGCTGCTGATCACGGCGGGATTGACCTGTAGCAGCCTGCTGCTGGTGCGCCGTAGCGTGCAGGCGCAAGTGCGCAAGAGTATCTTTGCCGATTTGCATAATTCGGTTACGACCTTCCAAAACTTCCAGCGCGAACGCGAACTGACGCTTTCGCACCTTGCGGAGTTGCTGGCGGACCTCCCTAATTTGCGGGCGTTGATGACCACCGAGCATCCAGCCACGATTCAGGATGCGTCGACTTCGTTATGGCAGTTGGCGGGCAGCGACTTGTTCGTGCTGGTGGACCGCAGCGGCACGGTGGAGGCGCTGCATACGTCTTCTCCGGGATTTACGCGAGAGATGGCGCAGCAGTCCCTGGGGAATTCTTTCAATCAGGAAGCGGGGCAGTGGTGGTTTGGAGCGCAGCATCTTTACCAAGTGTTTCAGAAACCCATTTATTTTGGTCCGGCGGCCGAGAACCATCTGCTTGGATACCTGGTGATTGGCTACGAGATTGACGATACCGTCGCGTCGCAAGTGAGTCGCATTGCGGCGAGTCAGGTGGCGTTTTTCTATGGCGATGATATTGTGCGAAGCACGCTCGATTCATCGCGCGAGGCGGAACTGGTCCGGCATCCCATCCATGCGTCGCCGGCGGGCGCGCTCGCGCCGGAAGAGATGCAACTGGGGGAAGAGAGATTTCTGGCCACGTCGCTGGAGTTAGCCTCTGGCAAGACGCCTTCGGTCCGGTTGTACGTGCTGAAATCTTACGACCAGGCTACGGTGTTTCTGAATAGTCTGAACAGTCTTTTGTTGGCAGTCGGATTGACGGCGATCTTGGGGGGAAGCTTGCTGGTGTTCTTCCTTTCGCACACCTTTACGCGTCCCTTGGGGAACCTGGTTGCAGGCGTAAGAGCTTTGGAGAAGGGCGACTTCCATTATGTATTGGAGGCGCGTGGAGGAGATGAAGCGGCCGAGGTGACGCGGGCCTTCAATCGAATGCGCGCGAACCTGCTAAAGACGCAGCAGGAGTTGCTGGAGTCGGAACGATTGGCGACCATCGGGCGCATGGCGAGTTCTATTTCGCACGACTTGCGACACTCGCTGGCGGCGATTGTAGCCAATGCGGAATTTCTTTGTGAAGGACGTTTGTCGGGGGAGCAGCGCGAAGAGCTTTATGGGGAAGTGCGAGTCGCGGTCAATCAGATGACGGAATTGATCGACTCGTTGCTGGAGTTCTCGCGCACCCGCGAGTCTTTGCGGCCGACTTATGGCAGTGTGAAGGATACGGTGGACCGGGTGGTAGCTGCGGTGCGATCGCATCCGCACTACCGGCCGATGAAGGTGACGGTGGTTCAAGAGGGCGATAGTAAAGGATGGTTCGACTCCCGCAAATTGGAACGCGCGTTCTACAATCTGCTGCTGAATTCCTGTGAGGCGATTGCCGGTGACGGCGGCGAAATGAGAGTAGAGTTGCGCGAGGTGACCGGGGGAGTGGAAATACGTTTTGCCGACAACGGACGGGGCATTCCGGAATCGATTCGCGGCAAGCTGTTCGATCCCTTTGTCAGCTATGGCAAAGAGAATGGGACAGGGCTGGGGCTTACGGTGGTGCAGAAGATCGTCCAAGACCATGGAGGAGATGTGATTGTGGAGAGCACATCGGCGGCGGGAACAGTGTTTTGCATCAACTTGCCTTTGATTTCCTCCTCCAGTGCGAACACCGGCGGTCAAGGAAAAGTAGGGTTGCCGCCGCTGGCACGCGCCAAGCATTTGCAATCGGAGTAGGATAAGTGGGATTTTGCGTGCGTTGGTTGGCGGATTCGAAGAACGCGCGAAGGAAAACGCTTGGGGTACTTCCTTAATTTGTTGGGGGCTCTTTGTGAAACAAGGTACGGGTTTGTCAGGTCGGCGTCGAAACTTGGTTCTCGTAGGAGTGATGCTGGGCGCGTGCATGGTGGCTGGCGCGCAGAATTCCGCTTCTAACTCGTCTTCTAACGCCTCCCCGCCGAATGACGCGACCGCCGCGGCCATCCAGGACCTTCAGCAGCAAGTGCGCGAACTGCGCGCCGCCATGGGAGCGATGCAGGCCGAAAACCGCGAATTACGGAATCAGGTGCAAGGGTTGCAAGGCAAGACGGTAAGGCCGGTCGCAGAAAAAGGGGCTTATGGTGGGGCGTCCGCGAGTGACGATCACACTGACCCGCAGGTGCTTCCACAGACCGCCTCGGCTGCACCGGTGACGGACCAACGTGCGGAGAATCGGGTTGCGGCGCTTGAGGAGACTACTCAACTCCTGAACAGCAAGCTGGACGATCAATATCAGACGAAAGTCGAGAGTGGATCGAAGTACCGGGTAAGGCTTTCGGGGTTGGTGCTGTTCAATCTGTTCAACAATCACGGAGCAACCGATAACCAGGACATTCCGAGCTACGCCGCTGGGCCGAACGCAGAAAGCAATTTTGGGGCGACGGTGCGGCAATCGGAGATCGGTCTGGAAGTATTCGGTCCGGCGATTGCGGGAGCCAAGACCTCCGCTAGTTTACAGGCTGATTTTTCTGGCGGTTTCCCTTCGACGTGGAATGGCGTGGATGCGGGAATCTTCCGTCTGCGGACGGCCAGCGCGCGGCTGGATTGGGAGCATACCTCGGTCGTTGTGGGGCAGGATGAATTGTTCATCTCGCCGTTTTCTCCCAGTTCCTATGCGTCGCTGGCGATTCCGGCGTTCAACTATGCGGGCAATCTATGGGCGTGGACACCGCAATTGCGCATCGAACACCGGTTTGATGTCGGGACGGATGAAACTGTCAGCGTTCAGGGCGGGATCCTGGACAACCTGACGGGGGAGTTTCCCGCCGATTCATATTTTCGCTATCCCGGACCAGGAGAAGAATCAGGACAACCGGCTTACGCAACGCGTGTGGCCTGGTCGCAAAATCGAAGAGATTTACCGTTCACGTTGGGAGTCGCGGGGTATTACGGGCGCCAGCACTGGGGAATCAACCAGAACATCGATAGTTGGGCGGGACTCGTCGATTGGCAGGTGCCGCTGGTGCAACGATTTTCTATTTCCGGAGAGTTCTACCGGGGCCGGGCGCTGGGTGGACTCAATGGCGGTTTCGGTCGCAGCGTTTTGTACGACGGAGATCCGTCGGACCCCAATACACCCATCCATGGACTGGATACGGTTGGCGGGTGGTCGCAAGTGAAGCTTCGCGCCACTGCAAAACTTGAGTTCAACGCCGGCTTTGGAATGGACAATCCCACGGACTCGGAAGTGCGGCTTGCGGTGGCAAGCCAGCAGATGCTGGGAGCTTTGTACTTGCAGAATCGCAGCGAGTTGGGCAACGTGATTTACCGGCCGCGTTCCAACCTGCTGTTCTCGGCGGAGTACAGGCACTTGCGTACCCTCGAGCTATACAATCCCAATAACACGGCGCAGCAAATCAATCTTATGATGGGAATCTTTTTTTAAGATGAAACGATTGACCTCGCGGCTGTTGTGGGTGGGCCTTTTGATGATCTGCGTTGGCTCGTGTTATGCGCAGCTTGATGTAACAGCGAAAGCGGCCATTGGAGACGATGCGAAGAATTCCAGGACGCGCGACGCGAGCAATATTGTGTTTTGGCTGACTCCCGTCGAAGGAATGGCGCCGGCAATTTCTCCGCAGCCTGCTCAGCATCCTCGACTGATGCAAAAAGACAAAAGCTTCGAGCCGCATGTGCTGGTGGTTCCGGTGGGCACGGAGGTCGAATTTCCCAATCGCGATCCCTTTTTTCACAACGTATTTTCGCTTTTCGAGGGCAAGCGCTTCGATTTGGGATTGTATGAGGCGGGCAGCACGCGCGACGTTCTGTTCGATAAGCCGGGGATTTCTTATATTTTCTGCAACATCCACGCTGAGATGAGCGCGGTGGTGATCTCACTCAATACTCCTTACTATGGTGTTTCGGACCGCAAGGGAAGGGTTACGATTCAGCACGTTCCACCCGGACGATATACGTTGCGGGTGTGGTATGAAACGGCCACGCCCGAAGCGTTGGCCGCCATGACTCGCGAGATCACGGTAGACCGCGAGACGGCTTCGCTTGGCTTGGTGCGACTGCTGGCTCCCGGTGCGCCGATTGGCCACAAAAACATGTATGGCAAGGATTATCCGCCGCCCAAGCCGGGCGACCCTCCTTATTCAAGGCCTTAAAGCTCAAAGAAGAATTAAAGGTTGAGCCCGGTATACACTGCCGTTAGCGATTCTATGCATCGTTCACTCGAGGACATTCTTTCCAGCTATAGCGAACAAGCGCCTCTGGCCGAGGCGTCCACAATTCCGGCGCCGTGGTACGTTGACTCGCGCATCGCGGAACTCGAGCGAGACGCGGTGTTTGCCCGAACCTGGCAACTGATTGGCCGGGTCGACCAGATGGAAAAGTCCGGACAATTCGTTACGGCCACGGTGGCTGGCGAACCGATTGTTGGAGTGCGCGGGAATGATGGGGTGTTGCGGGCCTTCTACAATGTTTGCCGCCATCACGCGGCCGCCGTCGTGACCGAGCCGTGTGGCATCGCGTCGATTCTGCACTGTCCTTACCACGGATGGAACTATGGCTTGGATGGTTCGCTCAAAGGAATGCCGGAATTCGATGGCGTAGAGAACTTCGATCGCCAGCAGAACGGCCTGGTTCCGGTCAAAGTGGAGACTTGGGAGAAGTTTGTTTTTGTGAACCTCGATCCGCAAGCCGGGTCATTGCGCGATTTCCTGGGCGGATTAGTGAAGCGGGTCGCGCCCCTCAAAGTCGGCATGCTCCACTACTTTGACTCGCGCTCGTATGACATCGCGTGTAATTGGAAGGTATTCGTCGATAACTACCTGGACGGCGGGTATCACGTTCCGCACCTGCATAAGGGTTTGAGTTCGGTGCTCGATTACAAGGAATACACGATTGAGAATGAAGACCGCTTTTGTCTCCAGTCGACTCCGATGGTTTCGTCGAGCGAAGACGCCGCGACTGGGGCGACGCGCAAAGGCGACCGAGCATGGTATTTCTGGCAATATCCCAACCTGATGATCAACTGTTACGAAGGTTATATGGACACGAACCTAGTGTTGCCGATCGATGCCGATCATTGCCGTGTGATTTTCGACTTCTATTTTTCCGATATTAGCGAGCAGGCTCGCGCCTACAATCAGCAGAGCGTTGCAGTGGGCGCACGAGTGCAGGACGAAGATTTGGGCATATGTGAAGCGGTGCAGCGTGGCCTCAAGTCCCGCGCCTATCAGGCCGGGCGGTTATCGGTGCGGCGTGAAGCGGGCGAACATTTGTTTCATCGATTGCTGGCAGCGGACCTCATAACAGGCCTGAAAAGAGGAGCGGCTAGTCACAGTTTGTAGGTGACTAGCGTCACTGACTAGCCGTTGCAGGGTCACTGCGGGGGACCGGCCTCTCCACTAAAGTCGATCTGTAGTGTGGGAGGTGCACTTATGTCGACTACATGGAAGTCGCGATACGCGCAGCGAACGAAGTCACTCAAGAGTTCTGCCATCCGTGAGTTGTTAAAGATCACCCAAAAGCCAGAAATCATTTCGTTTGCAGGTGGTCTGCCGGCCCCCGATGTATTTCCTTTGGACCGCTTTCAGGAAGCCTGTCGCCGGGTGCTTGAGCTTAACGGACATCAGGCGCTGCAATATGGGGCCAGTGAAGGGTATGAACCGTTACGCGAAATGATTGCCCACAATATCGCTCGCTACGGTATCTGCGCCAAGGCTGAGAATGTTCTGATTACTTCGGGCTCGCAGCAGGCCTTGGACCTGATCGGAAAGCTGTTGATCAATCCTGGTGATAGCGTGTTGGTGGAGGCGCCTACATACTTGGGCGCGTTGCAGGCATTCAACGTCTATGGCGCTGAATATGTGAGCGTAGAGAGCGACGATGATGGCCTGCGTACCGAGTTATTGGAACAACCTTTACGCTCCGGCCCCAAGTTCATGTACGTGCTTCCCAACTTCCAGAACCCGGGCGGCACAACGCTCTCCGAAGGGCGGCGTCACGAACTGGTGCTGCTGGCAGACAAGTACGGAATTCCGATTGTTGAAGACGATCCTTATGGGCAATTGCGCTATGAAGGCGAGCACTTGCAGCCGCTGGTGGTCATTGATCGGGAGAATTTGCGACGTGACGAAGGCTATTCCATTGGAAATGTACTTTACCTGAGCACATTTTCCAAGACGCTGGCTCCTGGATTGCGCCTCGGCTGGATTGTGGCTCCTGCCGACGTGGTGGCCAAACTGGTGCAATTGAAACAGGGGGCCGATCTGCATACCTCTACGTTTACACAGGTGATTGCCTACGAAGTGGCCAAGGACGGCTTCCTCGACGAACATGTGAAACTGATCCGCAAGGTCTATCGCGAGCGCCGCGACGTAATGCTGGATTCGCTGAAGCGCAATTTCCCGTCTGAGGTGAAATGGACCCATCCGAAGGGCGGACTGTTCCTGTGGGTGACCTTGCCGGTCGGCATGGATTGCGAGACTTTGTTTCAGGCGGCGTTGAAAGAAAACGTTGCATTCGTGTCCGGCAATTGTTTTTATGCGAGTAACGGACACAGCGCGGATGGCTCACGCCACTTTAGGCTGAACTTCTCTTACGGGCAACCGGAACAGATTCGCGAGGGAATTCGCCGGTTAGCGGTGGCGGTGAAGCACCAGTTGCACGAGATACACGCGGTGCATGCGGTGTGAAGAAAAGTACTAACCGCGTCCAAATGGATCTTCAAGCGAGGGACTTTGCGGAGTGAATAACTCGGCTCCGTTTTCGGTAATGTGCATATCGTCTTCCAGACGAATGCCGAACTCGCCGCGGATATAGATGCCGGGCTCGTCGCTGAAAGTCATGTTTGGAGCGAGGATAGTGGCATTTCCGCGCACCAGGTAGGGCCACTCGTGTCCGTCCATGCCCATTCCATGGCCCAGTCGATGGGTAAAGAATTTGTAACTCGGGCCGAATCCGGAATCCTGAATAATTTTGCGCGCGGCGGCGTCGACTGCCTGACACTCAACGCCCGGTCTTGCTGTCTTCAACGCGGCGCTTTGTGCGCGGTGCACGACCTCAAAGACTGACTTCATCTTGCCGGAAGCTTTTCCGAGCACGAAGGTGCGCGAAATATCGGAGCTGTAGTCTTCGACTTTGCAACCGCCATCCATGAGGACGATCGTGCCTTCGTGAATCACTTGCGGAGTGACCGATCCGTGAGGGAACGCGGAGTACTCGCCGACTTGGGCATCGGCCTCACCAGAAAATCCCAGGCGTTCGTGCGCCACGTGGACCAGACTCTCGAAATCCTGCTGAGTCATTCCTTCCGTCAGGGCGCGATACGCGGCTTCATAGGCGGTGAGGGTAACTTTCGCTGCCAGGCGCATCAGGGCGATCTCGTGCTCGCTCTTAATCATGCGGCATCCGGCGGTCACGGGAGTGGCACTCGTCAATTTTGCTTGCGGCGCAGCTTTAGCAATTCCTTCGCGAAAAACGAAGCGGACGGTCTCTTCAATGCCCAGAATTCCCTGCCGAGATTCCCGCGGTCTTTGAGCCCTTGGGCGACCAGCGCGTAGGGGCTTTCATCTTCCTGCCAGGTTCGTACGTCGGCGTCGCCGCCATTGGGCGCATTCGCGATTTGCTCTCTGGCCCGGTCTTCTTCGAAGGCGGGGCACACATAAAAAGCGCGGCCCTTCGCGGGCAACACCATGGCAAACATGCGCTCGCCACCCCACCAGTGGATTCCGGTGAAGTAAGTGAGCGAAATACCTTCCATCAGAAGAATTGCGTCCAGATGGTTAGAGGCCAGGAGTTCGCGGGCCTTTGCTTGCCGGGCGCCGCGCTCGTCTTTAGTGATCGGCATCGCCTGATCGCGCATGGACTTCAAAGCCGCGATGGATGGCGGAAGTGCGGTGGACACATTCGTTGGTGGGGCTTGTCCGAAGGCGCGAGCGCCGAGCGACGCTCCCGCGATGGTGCCTAATTCCAGTAGTCAACGTCGTGAGATCATCCGCTCTCCGGGAAACCTCTCTGGCTGCGAGGAAATTATAGCGGCTGGATATCATTTTCGCTTTTGTTCGAACGAAGCGTTCTGAAGATGCGTCGCGAGAACGTCCAAACGCCGTAGAATTTACTGGTGAGCACTGGTTTTCAATGCGCGGGTTGTGGAGAATGGAATGAGACTACGGTCGATAGCTCCGCGGGTCGCCGGCAATCCTATATCGAAGACTGTCAGACCTGTTGCAAACCGAACGTTCTTCACATCGCATATGATACTGCGGAGAATGAATTTGTGATTGCCGCGGAATTGGAATAGCGTATAGCCGAGTTCTTTGTTCATTGAGTCAAAGGAGAGCAAGTCATGAGCGCCAGCACAGCATCGGGCCGAATGGTGGCCCACAACATGGTCACCACGCAGTTCGAGTTAGACGGCTTTCGAGTAGTTCGTACGCTAGGGGTGGTGCGGGGAATCGTGGTGCGCTCGCGCTCCATTCTGGGGACCATCGGCGCTGGATTGCAGACGATTGTAGGCGGCAACATTACGCTGCTGACCAACCTTTGCGAAAAGACGCGGGCTGAGGCTTTCGACATCATGTTGCAACATGCGGCGGAGTTGGGTGGAAATGCCGTGGTGGGCGCGCGTTACGATGCGACGGAAGTGATGCAGGGCGTGACAGAAGTTCTGGCCTACGGCACGGCGGTATACGTCGAGCCTAACAAGTAAGACTAATTCTCGGCGTAGCAGCCTGGGTTCAGCAATCGGAGTGCACGTATCCACTCAGGGTAGATATAAGAGTACTGCCAAGCGGGCTTTGCCAAACCGGGGCCACCCGGATACCTAGCATCCTTTTTGGTCATAACAAGGCCGTTTCCGGGAGCCTTTTGTCTCCACTTTAATGGCGGTCATCCGCATGATAGGATGCTGAAAGCCCGCGTGGGGCGGGTTTGGGCCGAGTCTAGCAGTAGTCCGATTTTGAGGTACGAGGTGCAAGATGGCAACAACACGAAAACAGGCAATTCTGAGGCAAGTTGGGCGAGCGACAGTCATTACTTTGGCCTGGGCGGTACTGTTGGCAGCGATTGCCACGCATGGCCAGCGCGGGCACAGACTTTCAAGTCGCTCTATTCATTTACGGGCGGTAACGATGGCGCGGGCCCGACAGCCCTATTATTTGGGACCCGAGCGGGAATCTGTATGGGACAGCCGGGAATAGGGCGAATGGGCGGGAACGGAAACGTGTTCGAGCTGAGTCCGAACGGTAATTGACAGTTTTGTACCCTTTTCCGGGTCAGGGCGGCAATGGGGAAAATGGAGCACAGCCCGAACACGGGCTTGGTTCGCGAACTCCGATGGCACCTTTACGGCATAACCGTTCGGCGGGGGCTATATACGGGCGGTGTGGAGTGATGTTCAAATTGTCGCCATCGGGCAACGAAATGTGATTCATGACTTTCAAAGCCCTCCGAGCGATGGGGCGGCGGCAATGTCGGCTCTGTTCTCCCGGTCATCTCTGTTCTATGGGCTTGCGTTTGAGGGGGGAACGGCGTGTGCGTTTACGGGCAAGCAAGGCTATTTGCGGCGTTGTGTTCACAGTTGACACCTCTGGGAACGAGAAGATCATTACAACTTCCAAGGAAGCCCTGACGATGGTATGGGGCCCATCGGAAGCTTGGTTCGAGGACACGCAAGGCAACCTCTATGGCACGACTTTCGGCGGTGGCTCCTATCCGGGAACGGTCTGCGGTGGCCTCGGGGACAACTACGGGTGGAACTGCGGAGCCATCTTCAAGTTGTCGCCCAATTCCGATGGAACTTGGACAGAGAGCATACTCTACAGTTCTTGACGGAACGGTGGTCGAACAGGACGGGCTCTGGCCATCGACCGCCAAGGGAACCTCTACGGGATCGCCACGTTTGGTGGAAACTCCAAGTGCATAGGCGGTTGCGGCACATTGTATAAGCTGGACGTGAACGGTGCTTTACAGTGCTTCACAGTTTTGCCTATAGCGATGGAGAATCGCCTCAGGATGTGATCGTGGATGCGGCGGGTAACCTGTATGGCTCAATGCTTGGCGGGAATTCCAAGTGTGAAGCTGGATGCGGGCTTGTGTACGTCTACGATACGGCGGGCAAGTTCTCCGTTCTGCACAAGTTCAAAGACAGCGACGGAAACAGTCCCGGACTTCTGAGTTTTGACGAGAAAACGGGAACTCTCTACGGCACGACGGGCGGGGGTGGGGTCTACGGCTGGGGAACGATATTCGAGATAACGTCCTTGAAGAATCCGCGTGGCCGAACCCAGTAGCTCGACCACGCGTACTCGACAGAAGGTTTGCGTTTAATTGTCAGCCCCAATGCCCTGTACTTGTTGGATCATCGCCTTAAAGGTACAGGATGGGGTGCAGGTCATCACGGGGGTGAAGGTTATCGTGTCCGTCCCGGTCTGAGAGACTATTACGTAGTAATCTTCCTCAGCCCATTTGTTTGCAGTATTGGCGTGATGCTCGATGGGCGTGAAGACGTTACCGTTCGAGTCAGATGGGAGGCTCGCTCCGGTCGCACCGCATCCATCTTGGGGGCCTCCACCGCCAGTATAGTGCGTCCAATCGCAAGTAACTACGAGGATGAGAATGTTATAGGCGGACGCGATGTCCTCAGTGAACTGGTATGAGGCCCCCCCAAAGTCGCTAGAAGTCTGGTGGTCGACGATGTTTGGTATCGGGAGCGCTGACTGTCCGAGCGCTAGGCTGGACAGAGCAAGAACGAACAGAACAGCTAACAGTTGACGTTTCATAAAATCCCCCTTTGGATTTGAGTCGTTGGGCAAGTGCGTAATTGCCGTCCGGTGAAGGTGATCCTCCGTCCGGCGGGTGAATTCGTCAACTGCGAACACTATGCATTTTCTGCAATTCGACATGCATTTTCTGCTTTTTCTGTGGGAAGCATGTTCTGCCCAAAGGTTACGAGGCCAGTCTGCGAAATCGCGCGGGGCTCATAAGTTGCTGTCTTCTAAAGAACCGCGTGAAGTCAGATGCCTTCCGGTACCCCAGGTCGGTCGCAATCGCTTTTATTGGCACGTCTGTCGCAGTTAAACGCTGGGTAGCCATCCGCAGACGTTGTTGGTTGGCGTATTCCCTTATGCCGATCCCCGTGTCACGCTTGAAAATCCGTGCGGCGTAGGCGGAGGAGATATCAAGTTGAAGCTCGTGGCAGGCGCGTTCCAAGTTCCAGTCCATAGCTCCGCTATGGCGTTGATCGCTTCTATAAGACTGACAACTCGTCGGTCCATACCGCAACTGCTCCGGCAGGACGCAAAGGCAGAAATGGCAAGATGACACTTCGCGCGAATACTTTCCTGAGGCAGGGCGAGTGAGTGGGAGAAATACTACCGGCCTACCCATGATCGAGCACGAGTAAATTGAGTTTTGTTACAAAAAACGAACAGGGTATTGCGGGCGTTTAGTTTCGATGAGATAGCGCGTCCAAACCTCAGACAGACAGCTTTGTGACTGCGGGGCGTTCTGTTTTCGTAAATTCGGGCAACTGCCGATTAACGCTCGATGGACGGCAGACTACGTGGAGTAGTCCGCGTTAATGCGGACGTATTCAGCGGTGAGATCGGTGGTGATGAATGCCACGGAGGAGCGTCCGCGGCCGAGCCGCACTCGGATATCGCAGTTCGGCTGCGACAGGTCGCGATGGGCTTGCGCTTCATTGAACGCATGTGCTGCGCCATTGCGGCAGACCATCTGCTTCGCAATAAAAATGCTCACTTTCTCGGGATCGATGGGCACGCCTGAGTATCCCGCAGCGGCGAGGATGCGTCCCCAGTTGGGATCGGCGCCGGCCCATGCGGTTTTTACCAACAACGAATGTGCGATAGCGCGGGCGACCTGCAAGCGCCTCTGCGCGCGTCTTTGCCTGATCGACGGTCAAGTGAATGATGTGCTGTACGCCTTCACCATCGCGAATAATTTGATTGGCCAGAGACTGGCAAATGTTTGATAGAGAAGCAGCGAAGGCTTTCTGTAGCCGATTTCAGATGGACCCCGCTTTGCCCGGAGGCAAGCAGTAAGACTGTGTCATTGGTCGAAGTGTCGCCGTCCACGGAAATACATTCGAAGGTATCCGCGCAGGCGAGTTTCAGGGCCCGCCTCAATTTGGCTGGCTGCGCGACGATATCGGTGAATAGATAGACAAGCATGGTAGCCAATTGCGGGTGAATCATTCCCGAACCCTTGGCGATGCCCAGCAAATTGACGGTCGACTTGCTTGAACGGAAACTCGCGGAGGCAGTCTTGGGGCGAGTGTCGGTGGTCATGATGGCGCTCGCGAATTGGTCCACACCAGCCTCAGAGGCAGTACGGGCAGAAAGCAACGCCGGAAGATGGGCCAGAATCTTTTCCGTAGGCAAGGGGACGCCGATGATGCCGGTCGAGGAAGGGAAGACTTCTTCGTGCTTCACTTTCAGGAGACGGGCGACGCTGGCGCAGACGCGCTGTGCCGCACGGATCCCCGGTGCGCCGGTTGCACAATTGGCATTGCCGGAGTTGATGATGACCGCCCGGAGATGTCCGCCAGTTTTCTCCAAGATTGCACGGCCAACTTGCAGCGGAGCGGCAGTCACTTGATTGCGGGTGAAAAGTGCAGCGGCAGTAGTTCCGGAAGCCGCTTCTACAAAAGCCAAATCGGGACGGCCACTGACTTTGATCCCCGCGCACGCGGCCGAAAATGCGAAGCCCTTCGGGAGACAAATCTGTTCGGTGAGGCCGCGCGACCTCATACGTGAATTTTCACCAGGGAGCTGACAGGCTCGGGGAGAATGGCGAATTTGGGCAACTCGCCGCGCACCATGGCAACTTCGTCGCAGGAGTGGAAACGCGGACAGACGCAACAGTCTTTGTAGATTTTGTCGGGAAGATCTTCACGGCGCGCAGTTTCAAACCCCACGCGAGCAAAAAAATCTGGGGTGCGAGTGAAGAGACAGATGCAACTTACGCGATGCCGCTTGGCTTCAGCGAGCAGAGTTTTTACCAATAGTCTTCCGCCGCCGCCGCGCTGCCGCCAGGGAGCGACCGTGATCGAGCGGATCTCCGCGAGGTGTACGCCATAAAGATGGAGCGCGCCGCATCCCACGATCTCGCCCCGGTCTTCGAGGACGACAAAATCGCGGACATTTTCGCAGATTTCCGGCAGCGTGCGCGGCAAAAGCGTCCCATCGCCTGAGTAGGAAGCGATCAGGTTGTAGATCGCCTGCGCATCCGGCAGGATTGCGTTACGCGTGTGCATGGACTTCCTCGAAAGTCGATTGAAGCTTTTCGCGGGCTTGCTTCAGCGCCTGCTGGACTCGCGATGGCGCGGTGCCGCCTTGCACGTCGTGAATGGCGAGCACCGATTCCACCTTGAGACACTCGTAGAAGTCTTGGTCGAAGCTGGGATTCAGTGAACGCAAGTCTTCGAGCGGAAGCGCTTGAAGTTCGCAGCCTCTTTCTAAACAAAGCCGCACCGCTTTTCCGATCTGCTCGTGCGCCAGCCGAAACGGCACGCTGCGATCGACCAGATACGTCGCCGCCGCGAAAGCATTCATAAATCCTGTTTCGGCTGCGGTTTGCATGGCGTCGTAGTTAAACTCAACCGCCTTCATCCATCCGGAAACCAGCGGCACGAGGCGCATGACGGTGTCCGCCGCATCGAAAAGCGGCTCCTGCGATTCCTGCATGTCTTTGTCGTAGGCGAGCGGAAGTCCTTTCATGGTAATCATGAGAGCGGTTGCACTGCCAATCACGCGGCCCGACTTGCCGCGCGTCAGTTCCAGTAAGTCCGGATTTTTCTTTTGCGGCATGGCGCTGCTGCCGGTCGAATAGGCTTCAGGCAAGTGCAGGTAGCCGAATTCCTGGGATGAAAACAGAATCATCTCTTCGGCCCAGCGGCTCAGATGCAGGGCGATGAGAGAAAGCGCGCTAACGAACTCCAGAGCAAAATCGCGATCGCTGGTGGCGTCGATACTATTCGTGGTGGGAGCGCCGAAGCCCAAGCCCGATGCCATGCTTTTGCGATCCAGCGGCAAGGTCGCTCCCGCAACCGCGCCCGACCCCAAGGGACAGAGATTCACCCGCTTGCGGCAATCGGCTAGCCTGTCGGAATCGCGCAAGAACATTTCCACGTACGCGAGCAGCCAGTGCGCTACCAACACAGGTTCTGCGCGTTGCAGGTGTGTGTAGGCGGGCAGAACCTGGTCGCGGGCTTGTTCCGCTCTATCCAGGAACACTCCGCAAAGCGACGCCAATTCCTCGCGCAGCTGATCAATTGCCGCCCGCACATACAGCCGCAGATCGGTCGCAATCTGTTCGTTGCGGCTGCGACCACTGTGCAGCTTGTATCCGGCATCCCCAATGATCTCGACAAGATGCTTTTCCACGAAGTGATGCACGTCTTCTGCCTCAGCATCTTCAAGAAATCCAGGAGAGGCGGTGGCCTGATTTGCGATCTGATCCAGTCCTTGAAGGACCGAGATGAGTTCGTTAGAAGTCAGCACGCCAGCCTCTTTGAGGGCCCGAGCATGCGCGCAGCTGGCGGCAACCTCATGCGCCAGAAGACGACGGTCGAAGTCAAAAGACCTCTGCCAGCGTTCGAATGCTGGGTCCAGCGGCTGCCGAAACCGCCCAGACCACATTTTCATTGCGCCACCTCCGCGCGGGCGCGCGCGCGCGAACGTGAGGGCAGCCCTAAAATCCGTATGAAGCCTGCGGCGTCCTTCTGATCGTAACTGTCGTCCATGGTGAACGAAGAAAGGTCGGTCCGATAGAGCGAGTATTCGGACTCGCGGCTGACAATAGACACATTTCCTTTATATAAGGAAAGCGTGATCGTGCCGGTCATCTCTTTTTGGGTGGAATCGACGAAGGCATCCAATGCCTCCCGCAATGGATTAAACCAAAGCCCGAAGTAAACCAGTTCCGCATATTTCAAGCCAATGTGCTGCTTGAAGTGAACGACATCACGCTCCAGGCATAACGCCTCCAACTCACGATGGGCCGTGATCAGCAAGGTCCCACCGGGTGTCTCATAGCAGCCGCGAGACTTGATCCCGACGAAGCGGTTCTCCACCAGGTCGACGCGCCCAATGGCATTTCGACCGCCGATTTCGTTCAAGAGTTCGACCAGAGACACGGGATCCAGCGACGCCCCGTTCACGGATACAGGTATCCCTTTTTCAAAACCGATGGTTAATTGTTCGTTGTGGTCGGGCGCGTCTTGTGGCGATTGAGTGAGTTGCCAGGTAGTGGGTAAAGGCGCATTGGCCGCGTCTTCCAGTTCTCCGCCTTCGTGGCTGACGTGCCAAAGATTGCGGTCGCGGCTATGAATCTTCTGGCGGCTCGCCTCCACGGGAATTCCATGCTGCTCAGCGTAGTCCAAACAATCTTCACGCGATTTCAGCGACCATTCGCGCCACGGCGCAATGACTTTCAACTCGGGTGCCAGCGCTTGGTAGGTCATCTCAAAGCGGACTTGATCGTTACCTTTGCCGGTGCATCCGTGAGCAACGGCAGTGGCACCTTCCCGCAATGCCACTTCGACCTGATGTTTCGCGATCACCGGGCGGGCCAGCGAAGTCCCCAACAGATATTTGTGTTCATAGACTGCGCCGGCCTTCAGGGCGGGAAACACGTATCCGGTGAGAAATTCCTCGCGCAGGTCCTCAACCACGACTTTGCTGGCTCCGGTTGCGTAAGCTTTGTCCACGACGGCCGCAATGTCGTCACCTTGGCCGACATCGCCGATCATGGCAATGACGTCGTAAGAGTAGTTTTCCTTGAGCCAAGGAATAATGATGGAGGTGTCCAATCCACCGGAATAGGCAAGCACAACTTTTTCAGACATGAGCACTCCTTGCAGGCATGCGGTTCTTTCCGCCCCGCAGCAATAAATGAAGAATAGCTTTCTGCACGTGGAGGCGATTCTCCGCCTGATCGAAAACGACCGAACGTTCCGAATCGATCACGGCATCGGTGATCTCTTCGCCACGGTGCGCCGGCAAGCAGTGCATCACCACGGCGCCTGGCGCGGCATGCGTGACGAGAGTGTCATTGACCTGGTAGGGCGGGAAAATCAGCGCACGCTGTTCAGCCTCGTGCTCCTGACCCATGCTGGCCCACGCGTCGGTGTAGATGGCATCGACTCCAGCGACCGCTTCCAGGGGATCGGTAAACAATTCGATGGATGCACCGGTCTTGGCGGCGATGGCCCGCGCGGCCGCAACCACGGTTGGATTGGGAGCATAGCCCTCGGGCGTGCCAATGCGAATCGTCGACCCAAGGCATGCGGCGGTGAGCAGCAACGAGTGCGCAACGTTGTTGCCGTCTCCGATGTAGGCGAGCGTGATATTGCGTACGTCGCCAAATTGCTCGGTGAGCGTGAGATAGTCGGCCAGGGCCTGGCAGGGGTGCTCGTGATCGCTGAGCGCGTTGATCACCGGAATGGACGCGTATTCCGCCATACCCTCAATCGTCGCCTGAGAAAAAGTGCGAAGCACGATCGCATCCATCCAGCGTTCAAGATTGTGCGCGATGTCGCTCAGCTTTTCACGAGCGTCCAGGCGCCCGCTCGTCTGGTCGACGAAATGTGCTGCGCCGCCCATGCTGGCAACACCGCTCTGAAATGTCAGGCGGGTTCTCAGCGAGGGCTTCTCGAAAAACATTACGACTTGTTTGCCGTCCAGCGCATTGCGAAAGTCGCTGGGGCGTGCCTTGATGACTTTGGCGAGTTGCAGAATGGCTTGCACGCCGCTCGCACCGAGATCGCCGATCGACACCAGATCAGGACACCAGAAAGTCTTTGCCGGACCTGCTTTCGGCGTTGTTAGAGTTGCATTGACAGATTGAGTGCTCAACTTTGACTCCCCTTCGATTTAGCTTTGGTGGGGCGCTCGCGGCTGGATTTCGCTGTTGCCGTTTGCAAGGCAGCATCGAGCGAACGGACCACTACGTCTACATGTCTTTCTTGAATGATGTAAGGCGGCAGGAAGCGTAAAACAGTTTCATGCGTACGATTGATTAGGATTCCGTTTCGCAATAATTGGGCGGCGACGGCTTTGGCTAGATCAGCCGATTCCAACTCTATCGCCAACATAAGTCCCATGCCGCGGACATCTCGCACCGAATCATGTTTGGCCTGGAGCGCTTCCAGTTTGCCGTGGAAATAGTGTCCGACCTGTTGGACGTGGTTGAGTAACCCGTCGAGTTGATGTAAGAATTCGATGGCTACCGCGCAGGCCAGCGGTCCTCCGCCAAAAGTAGTTCCGTGCAGGCCGGCATGCATGCTGCTGGCCACACGATTGGTAGTCAGAATGGCTCCGAGCGGAAGCCCTGCGGCAAGCGGCTTTGCCACGGTGACGACATCAGGCCGAATGCCATAGTGCTGGTAGGCGAAATAGCGTCCCGTGCGACCGAGGCCGGATTGAATCTCGTCGAGAAGGAGTAATGCGCCTTGTTGTTGGGAAATCTCGCGGGCGGCGCGAAGAAATTCCGCACTAACTGGCCGAATGCCGCCTTCACCTTGGATTGGTTCAATGCAAATCGCACATACGGTGCCGTCAAGTTGACGTTTCAGGTCCTCAACATCGTTAAAGCGGACGAAATCGACTCCGGGCAGCAGAGGCGCGAACGGATCGCGATATTTCGCGGCGGCGGTGGTCGCTAAGGCGCCGAAGGTGCGCCCGTGAAAGGAGTTTTCCAGCGCGAGAATCCGCCACTTCGGCCCGTGGCCATTCGAATTGTTAGCTCGGGCATAGGCACGCGCAAATTTCAGCGCGCCTTCCCACGCTTCGGTGCCGCTATTCGAGAAGAAAGCACGATCGAGTCCGGAGATCTTTGCCAGACGTTTGGCCAGTGCCGATTGATACGCGTGAAAAAAAAGGTTGGAGACGTGAATCAAACGTCCCGCCTGCCTTTTCAAGGCCGCTTGGATTGCCGGATGATTGTGTCCCAGCGCATTGACGCCGATGCCGCTGAGAAAATCGAGATACTTCTTGCCGCGCGAATCCCACAGGTAAACTCCGCGCCCCCGTTCAAACAGCACCTTGTGTCGATCGTAGGTAGGAACCAACAACTTTTCCTCAGAGCGAATGATGGAGGCCAGACTCATGCGCAAGTTACCTCCGTGCCGCAGTCGAGGCGGGTGAAATAAAATTGCGAGAGAACGTCAGCCTGCGCGGCGGGGAAAATGCGAACTCGACCTACGCCGCGCTTGAGCGCCTGATTACAGGCGTCAAGTTTTGGGAGCATTCCGCCGCGAATCACGGACTCCTCAATCATCGCTGGCACTTGTTTAGTGCTCAGCCACGGAATCACCGCGCCTTCGGCGTTTTTTACTCCGGCAACATCGGTCAGAAAGATGAGCGCGTCGGCATGGCTGGCTGCTGCGCAGGCCGCGGCAATCTGGTCTGCATTGATGTTGTAATACTCGCCATCGCTGCCGAGCGCGACGGATGAAACCACGGGAATTGCACCGCCCGCCCAGATTGCCTCAAGCCAGCGTGGGTCCGAGGAAATGATCTCTCCAACAAATCCCAGGTCGCACCCAGGCGTATGCTTTTTGCGAGCGCGAAAGGTCATGCCGTCGCCACCGCACAGGCCTATCGCCGGATTCCCCGCACCCGCGATCGCTGCCACTAATTTCTTGTTGACGATGCCGGCCAACACCATCAGCGCGACATCGCGCGTCTCGGCGTCGGTGATGCGCAAGCCGTTTACGAAAGTGCTCTTCCTGCCCAGTAATTCTAGAGTGCGTGTCAGAGCGCTTCCACCGCCATGAACGACGGCCACCTTGTGACCATCCTGCGCCAGTTCCACGATCGCTTTGGCACACTTCTTGAGCGTGGATGCTTCTTCCAGGGCTGCGCCACCGAGTTTGACGACAATCTTCACCGCAGACCTTCTTCCTCGTTCCAGCTGTACATCAGATTCATGTTCTGTACCGCTTGTCCAGCCGCACCTTTCAGCAAGTTGTCGATGCAGGAAACCAGCACCAACCGCCGGCCGTCTTCTGCCAGACAAAATCCCAGATCGCAATAGTTGGTCTGAACGGAAAACTGGATTTCTGGAAGTTTGGGAGTCGAGAAAACCCGCACCCAGTGCTTGCCCCGGTAGAAATCGCGGAAAAGGGCTTCCACTTCCGCGGACTTCATCTCATTCCGCAAGTGAACATAAAGTGTGGAAAGAATGCCTCGCGGAATTGGCAGTAAGTGCGGAGTAAAGATCAACTCCGGGGAACTCAACCCCAACTGCTCAAGAATTTCGCCTACATGACGATGATTGAAAACCGAGTAGGCGGACAGATTGTCCGCGACCGAAACAAAGTGAGTGCGCGAGGTCGGTTCTTTGCCCGCACCGGAAACTCCGGACTTCGAGTCGGAAATAATTCCGCGTTCGCGGTCGATGACGCCCGCTTTGATCAGCGGCGCGAGCGCCAGGATGATCGAAGTCGCATAGCATCCAGGATTCGCGACCAAGGTCGCGGTGCGGATGGAATCGCCATTCAACTCGGGCAGACCGTAGACTGCTCGGCGCGTCAATTCCGCAGCAGTTACCATGTCGGTATCCTGAAAGTTGTAAACTGCACTGTGCTGCTGCTCTTTAAGTCGCCATGCGCCACTGAGGTCAATCACCCGCAGCCCGTGAGCAATCGCATCGGGTGCAATGGACCGCGAAATTTGATGCGGCGTGGCCATGAACAGCAAATCCACACCCTTCTGTTTTAGAGACTCCCAGGAGAGCGGCTCTACGGGATAGCCCCCGTTTCCTGAGAGCTTAGGAAAAAGGTCCGCGAGGTTGACTGGATTTTCAGAATCGCCTTTGCGTCCCACCAGTACAGGATTTTCCAAATGTGGATGCCGCAATAGCAAACGCACCAGCTCGAAGCCGGAGTATCCGGTCACGCCTAAGACCGCCGTTTTGAGTTTGGCTGGCATCAGGCGAGCATTTTCTCCACACGCTCGGCCAGTCTCGCTGCATCTTCTTTATCGGGGCACGCAATCAGAATGGTGTCATCACCGGCGATGGTTCCGACCGCCTCCGGCCAGTCTTCTTCGTCGAGCGCCGCCGCAACCGGAGCGGCGCTTCCAACGGTAGTCTTGATGACCAGCAGATTTTG
The DNA here is from genome assembly GCA_963700175.1 of Terriglobales bacterium. Lineage (GTDB taxonomy): Bacteria > Acidobacteriota > Terriglobia > Terriglobales > Acidobacteriaceae > DASVWZ01. The sequence goes on along the minus strand of CAVOWN010000013.1, from coordinate 60,348 downwards.
CGCGGAGCGGACTTCCAGCACGAATTCCTGTACCAGTCGAGATACCGGAGGCAAGGCGGGGGAGGAATCGTCGCCTTGAGGCAGCGTGTATCCTTCGGCTGTCTTGCTTAGTCCTAAATCGCGGATGTCCCGCGAAAGCGTCGCTTGACCGACCTTAATGCCGCGTTTGCGGAGCGCACGCTGAAGCTCCTCCTGACTGCTGACAGTTGCAGTCTTCAGCAATTCAAGGATGGCGCGTTGGCGAAGAGTTTTATTCATGATGCATAAGTATTCACCATAATGAATATTTATGCATAAGATTAAAAAGTTCTTGGGCGTCTGTCAAGCGCAAATCTTCACGGGCGGGTGTCTTCCGATCATCAGGCGAGTACTTGCCCGATGAGTTGCAAATGGCCATCAATTTTCAGGTCGCATGAGACGTCGCGTTTCTTTCGAGGACTATCCTTCCATTGTGGAAACGTCACCTACGTCAGCCCCGGTCTCCTTGGCCTTCAGGAAGCGTCGCAGAATTTTTCCCGATCTTGTCTTCGGCAGGGCGGTCACGAATTCCAGGGCGGAGGGAGTGGCGATTGGTCCGAGTTCTCTGCGAACGTGCTCAATCAGGGCTGCGGCCAGCGCGTCGGACGGCACGTGATCGCTCCTCACCTGTACGAATGCTTTGATGGTTTCGCCTTTGAGTGCGTCGGGAATACCGATGGCTGCTGCTTCCGCCACCGCGGGATGGGAGACCAGCGCGCTTTCCACTTCGGCGGTACCGATGCGATGTCCCGCGACGTTCAGTACATCGTCGGCGCGGCCGAGCACGGTGATATATCCATCTTTGTCCTTCACCGCGACGTTACCCGTCACGTAGCAACCGGGGATTTGCAGCCAATCGCGTTCATAGCGGGCCGGGTCGCGCCAGACCGTTCGCAGCATGGAAGGAAAGGGGCGTTTCAAGACCGAGACGTCCACCGACGCCCGGCTCTGCGGGAATGCCGTTTTCATCCAGCACGTCGGCCTCCGCGCCTTGCACTGCCACACCGGCTTTACCGGGACGCATCGCCATGGTTGGGGGCGTACCCAGTGTTGGAGCGCCGAGTTCGGTCTGCCACCAGTTGTCGATCACATATCCCCACGCGCCGTCGCCAGCGATGTGTTTCTGCGCCCAATGCCATGCTTCCGGATTCAGCGGCTCCCCGGCGCAGGCAATCACCCGCAAACTGGTCAGGTCGTGTCCCTGCAAATGACTTTCGCCGTATCGCATGAACATTCGCAATGCGGTCGGAGCAGTGAACATCTTGGTTACGGCGTAGCGTTCGACGATTTCCCACGCCGTCCCGGGATTCGGATAGTCGATTGCGCCCTCGCGAAACAAGGTAGTTGTGCCAGCGCATAACGGGGCATACACGATGTAAGAGTGTCCAACTACCCATCCAATGTCGGAGGTGCACCAGAAAACGTCCCGCTCCCCGACATCGAAGAAGCTGTCCAGATGGTAGGTGGTTCCCACCATGAAGCCACCGTGCACGTGGACCACCCCCTTCGGCTTGCCGGTCGACCCTGAGGTATAAAGAAGAAAGAGTGGGTCCTCTGCATCCATTTCTTCAGCCGGGCAGTCAGCAGGAAACTTCATCAATTGGTTGAAGTCGATTTCGCGGGCGCTAGTTAATTCGGTTTCACGACGCGAAAACACAACTATTTTCTCTACGAAATCCAACCCGTCCACGGCTTCGTCTACCACGGTTTTGAGAGGCACGACTTTGCCTCTGCGAAAGCCGACATCGCCGGCGATTACGATCTTCGCCTGTGCATCAGTGATGCGGTCCCGCAGCGCGGTGTGTCCCAGTCCGGCATACACAACCGAATGGATGGCGCCGATGCGCGCGCATGCCAGCATGGCGACCACGCCTTCAATGGTGAGCGGCATATAAACAACGACGCGATCGCCCTTGCGCACGCCTAGAGATTTCAGCCCATTGGCGAAGCGGCACACCATGCGGTAAAGCTGCCCGTAGGTGACGATTCTTTCGCTGCCATCCTCACCCAGCCAGATGTACGCGGCCCGATTGCAGCGCTCGGAGTTTGCGTGTCGATCGAGTGCGTTTAACGTGATGTTGGTCTTCCCGCCGACGAACCATTGGTGATGTACCCCGTCCCACTCCAGGACTTTTCGCCAGGGCTGTGTCCACTGGAAATGCTCGGCGTACTCACCCCAGAACGAATCTGGATCTGCGATGGATCGCCGGTATTCCGCGGCCCAATTCTGCTGCAAAGCGTGACGGGCCACGATTTGTGGCGCGGGATATTCCTGCTCCGTGGTTTGAAGACTTGAGATGTTCTGGCTGGGGGCGATGAGCGGTCTGGCATTCACGTTTGTGCTCCTAAAGACGAGGTACCGTGCGTTGGCGAGAGGACGCTGTGATTTTGCGGCGACCTCGACCCCAGTTCAGTGACGCAGATCACACGGCAATGTGCACCCTCAGGAACCCGTTAGAGGATGGCGTGGCCGATTCCTCCGACCTTTGATCGAAGGCCAGAATCCGGAAAAGATGCAACCATGCCAAACAAAGTTTCCCGAAATGGAACTCATTTTTATTCACAGGCGAAGCCTGATAGACCGCTGATCCCTGGGAAAGCATTTTGTTCGGATGTTTGCAAGTACCCGTAAATGGCCCTCGAAACGATGTTCTGAGGGTTGACCTCTGCTCGCTCCGGGGGAATTGACTGACCGCTCTTCGTGACATTGATCACACCGATGCATGACGGGTATCACCGCACTGTTGTTCACAAAGCCCATAGATTACGCCCCATATTGCAGTGCGAAATTGTTCGGTTCCTGAATGGTTTTCAGGAGATCCCCATGCAGAAATTGCGACACCCCGCGGGGTCGCGGCAAGTAGGCGCGAAGCAGGCAATACCGAAAAATTGCCCTGGCCGCCCTCCGATCAAGCGACAGCAACCTCCCGCAAAGCGATTCATGTTTGTCTCCATCATTACGGGTTCCGAAAACGTCCGATTTGAGTATCAAGGAAAGCCTTCATAACCGAAAGACAACAGGAGAGGACCGTCTATGGCAAGAGTGAATTACTGGTTACCGTGCTTACTACTTGTAGCCGTGGCCGCCGCACCGGCATTCGCCGGATCCGATGAAACTGCCACTGCCAAAAATCCGACAGTTGCAGATGCCACAGTCGCACCCGCCAGCCCTTCGGCCATGAACTTGGCGCCCGCAGGCGCCGGCAATATAACTGCTTTGCTGGGCGTGCTGGTAATGAAGGGAGTTCTTGCGCCCGCGGAAGCCCGATCGATCGAGACTTCGGCTCCCGGCACTGAATTTCAGGCTCTGGTTGATACACTCACGCGCAAGGGCGTGGTGAGCGCATCCGATCTGACCTCGGTGGCAGTAGCGAGTCCTTCAGGCTCACAACCGGCTACACCTCCAGGACTTCCAAACGCCGATCCGTCTTCGGCTCCGCAGGTTGCAACCGGACAAACCAAGGCGGAAGGTCCGAAAGTTGTCAATGCCGTCGCCGTGGTGCGAGTGCTTCCGGTCGATCCGCCGGTCAAGGGCGGCTTGGTTGCTGCGTTCAAGATCGGCGGGATTAGCGTGACGCCTTACGGCTTCATCAAAGCGACCGCCGTTCATGATTCAAGCGCGCCCAATGGTGACGACTTTCCCTTTCCGGGAATTTTTCTCAATTCGAGCTCGCCATTCAACACCGGCCCAACCACCGACCCGTCGTTTCACCTCAAAGCACGCTCCACCCGCTTCGGCGCCAACTTCGAATGGCCCGATATCTCACCGAAGCTGACCATCACGGGACGCGTCGAAGGCGATTTCGAGCAAAACTTCAGTGAGGTCGACAATGCCGACGTTTCGTCAATTCGAAACCCGGCGCCGCGGCTACGACTCGGGTACGTAAGACTGGACTACGCGGCCACCGACCGGACCGACTTGTTTTTCGAAGGCGGGCAGGACTGGTCGCTGTTCGGATCGAGCGCGCTTCCTAATCTACTCGACACCACATTTCTTGGGGCTTATTGGGGGAACATCTGGGAGCGAACCCCGCAGTTTCGACTCGGCATGGTGCAAAAGCTGAGCCCGTGGCGGAATCTCAAATTTTCTCCGGAAGTGGCACTCATGATGCCGAGTACGGGCGAGATTCTAAAGCTGGGTGGAAGCCTGGGAGCGCAGCTGGGAGAAGGCGAACGTCAGGGTGCTGACTCAGGCAAGCCTGAACTTGAAGCTAGGACGGTGCTTCAATTCCAACTCGATAAGGCGCCGGGGGTTACTCCCGCGCAGCTGATCTGGAGCGGCTACGAAGGGCAACGCACATCCATCACCACCAACGGCGATTTCAGCGCGGCGCAAACAACCTTGCTCGCGGGAACTACATTCGCGAAAGGCTTCACAGCGAGCAGCCACATGTACGGCAACCAGCTCGCAGTGCAGCTACCCACCCGCTGGTTCACGATCGTAGCCAGCGCTTACCGGGGCGGTGATATGCGCTTCATGCTCGGTGGTCAGCTCGCCACGTACTTTACCGACACCACTAGCCTGTACCAGGTGCAACAGTTTGGCACAGTGGACGGAGTTGCGGGGACAGCTGCCGGCCCATCTTTACTTGGCTGCACCGTGAATGCCCCTATTGGCAGCGCTTGTACGGCTGCTGGCGGACTGAATCAGGTTGCGCGCGAGCACCCGATTGGTGCATTCGGTGGCTTCGTTAACCTGGGGCTGCCTCTGTCGCGCTGGTTCCATGCGGACCCCAAAGGACGCAATGCGGGCTGGCAACTTTATTTTGACGTGGGCAAGGACCAGGTTGTGCATCACGACGCGCAGCACGCGCTGGGCATCGGCTGTGGTAGTGCGGATGGTCTGACGCCGTGTGACAATCCAACAACCGATCCGCTGGCTTTTCTGCCTCTACAGCAGGGGAAGATGGCGGCCGCAACCCTGTATTACAAGCTCAACCAATGGTGCACTTTCGGCTTCGAGCAGTCATATTACGGCACTCGAACCGTGCCGGACCTCGGAACGATTTACGTCATTGCGGGCAAACCATCGTTCGAATGGCAAGACCACCGTTCGGAATTCGGTCCGATCTTTACCTTCTAGGAATAAACATGGCCGTCATTCGAGTTTCGGGAATAGAATGGCGGCCAAATCTTGGACAGGTCGGGCAAGTTAGGGATTGTTCGACCCTGTCCCGAAGTTGTTCCGATTCAAGATCGGAATTAGATAGCCCGGCGGCTGCTGGCCAGAGGGAAACATGATCTCTAGAGATAACTTGCTTGGATTTGCGTTCGGATTTCTGATCGTTGGCGCTAGCATGGCGAATGCTGCCTCGCGAGAGCCGACGCTCCGCGTCACAGTCCTCAGCGCGGAGACCCATCAAACCAGCCTTGCTCCCGACGAAGGGCCGCGGGATTGCGACCTGGCCAACTATTCCGGCTACTGCCATGGGACACGGACTCAAGCTGTCCAAAACGTCATGCTGGTAGAAGAGAGCGATGGAAAATCGTTCCGCATCATGTGTACGGTCGACACGCGATGGTCGAAGTGCGACACCTTGCCAGTGGGATCGACGTTCGATGCGCGCCGAGCGAAACAGGGAATCACCATTTTCTTCCTGAGCGAGAAAGGGAAGCCGCAAAAACAGCTGTATACCGTCGTCGCCTCTAAGAAGGAGGTCAGTCCGGCAGCGCTTGCGAGCATTTTGCAACCCGAATCGCCGCCGGTTACGGAAGTTGCTCAACCTGTAGCCCCTCAGGCCACGAGCGAAAGCATTCGAGAAACGGTGAAGTGCAGCTTCAGTTCAATCCCCGAAGGAGCGGAGATCACAGTCGATGGACGCTACTCAGGCAACACGCCTTCCGTCCTGGGGCTTACGACCGGGACGCACGTCGTGGTTTTCGTTGTCCCCGGATTTTCGCAGTGGAAGAAGGAACTCACGGTCTCGCCGGGATCGGAAGTCACGGTACATGCGAATTTAGAACAGTCGCAATAAGGGAAGCCAGCTTCGCGTCATGTAGGCGCACCTGGGACGACAACTCATCGTCGATTGAAGAGGCGTACCGCTCGATGAAAAGAGGATGACATGGCAGAAGCACTCAAGCGTTTTGAAGCCAGTTCGTCAGTATGGGACCAGGTGGCGGAGAGCCAGGAATTTAAGGACCTGATGGCCACGAAGAAAATATTCATTATTCCTGCGTTCGTTTTCTTCGTCGTCTACTATTTCGCGCTGCCGATCCTGGTTGGATACGCGCCACAGTTCATGGCGACCAAGGTTATTGGAGAAGTGAACCTTGCTTATCTGTTTGCCCTGTCTCAATTTTTTATGGCGTGGACTATCGCCGGGCTTTATGTCAAAGCGGCGGGAGACTTCGACCGTCTTGCGAAGGACATCATTGAGAAGGCCGAGAAGCGCCAAGGAGAAAACTGAGCCATGTCAACGCCTCTTCTGATGTTTCTGGGATTCATCGCCGTTACCCTGGGTATCACCTATTGGGCTTCACGGCGTTCGAGCGGATCGACCGCCTACTTTGCGGCGAGCCGGCAAATTAAAGGTTGGCAAAACGGTATCGCCGTGGCCGGAGACTACATGAGCGCGGCGTCGTTTCTTGGGATTGCCGGGATCATCGCTTTCCAGGGATACGACGGCTTCCTGTTCTCCGTGGGCTGGTTGGTGGCGTACTTGACAGTTTTGCTGGTCATTGCAGAGCCGCTGCGAAATGCCGGAAAGTACACCATGGCCGACGTGCTCGCCTATCGCCTAAAGCCGCGACCTGTAAGGGCCATGGCGTCAATCAGTACGCTAACGGTCAGCACCTTCTACATGATTGCGCAAATGGTGGGCGCCGGCGCCCTGGTGGCATTGTTGTTAAAGGGCTCAGGCATCAGCTATCAAACCGCCGTGATCGGCGTGGGAATTCTGATGATTGTCTATGTGGTCTTCGGCGGCATGCTTGCCACCACGTGGGTGCAGATCATCAAGGCCATCCTTCTGATGGCGGGAACTTTTCTTTTGAGTATTCTGGTGATGGCGCACTTCCACTTCAGTTTTGGCGCGTTCTTCGATGCCATCGCACACGTCACTTATCACGACAAGGGACAAGTGGTGGTCAAAGATTTCCTCCAGCCAGGATTGCGTTACAAGCCTCCCTATGGGCCGCTGGACCTGATTTCACTGGGCCTGGCGCTGATCTTCGGCACCGCCGGATTGCCGCATATCCTGGTGCGCTTCTATACCGTCCCCGACGCTAAGACCGCGCGCAACAGCGTGGTCTGGGCAATGGTCCTAATTGGCACTTTTTACATCATGACTACATTCCTCGGGTTCGGCGCAGCTACCATCGTGGGACGCGATTACATCTCGACCCACGGTGGCACCAACATGAGCGCGCCGCTACTGGCGCAAAGTCTTGCAGGCGATGTGTTCTTCGCCTTTATTTCGGCAATCGCATTCGCCACCATTCTGGCGGTGGTTGCCGGCCTCACGATCAGCGCGTCCACCTCCTTTGCGCACGATTTCTGGACCAATGTAATCCATAAAGGGGTCGAGCGAAAAGCGGGAGAAGAAGTCTTAGTGGCGCGCATTTCCGCGTTTGTGGTCGGAGCAGTCGCGATTTTCATTGCAATACTCCTCGGCCCTACCGCCAACGTCGCATTCCTGGTTGCCCTGGCATTTGCGGTGGCAGCCTCGGCGAACTTGCCAGTGATTGTGTTGTCCATCTTCTGGCGCCGCTTCAATACGACGGGAGCAGTTGCCGGCCTCGGAGTCGGCTTGCTGGCCTCCATCGGACTGATCTTGGTGAGTCCAAGTCTGATGGCCGTCGATCCACCGACAGTGGTCGGGGCGGCCCGCCATTTGATTCAGGCGAAAGCTCTGTTCCCCCTGGAAAATCCAGGGATTCTCAGCATTCCTCTCGGGTTTCTGGGGGCAATTCTGGGCACGCTGCTTAGTCACGAACCAACCTCCCAGCATAAATTCAACGAGCTGCTGGTGCGCTCAAACACTGGATTAGGTGCGGAGAGGGCGGGTTCTCACTAAATATCCGAATCAATTGCCGGATGCGGCGGAGAAACTTTGCGGAAGCACCGGCAGCGATTGGATGAGTTGGCGCGTATACGGATGAGTGGGATCGCGGAAAATTTCACTGGTCTTGCGGCATTCCACGATCTCCCCTTGATGCATGACTGCCACGCGGTGGCTGATGGTAGCGACTGAAAGCAGATCGTGTGAAATATAAAGAATGCTCATCCCGAATCTCGCGCTGAGTTCTGAAAATAGCTGCAAGATTTCTGCCTGTGTGATCAGGTCGAGTGCGCTCGTAGCCTCATCGGCGATCAACAGAGGGGGTCGATGCAATATCGCCATTGCAATCAGGACGCGTTGCGCTTGGCCCACACTTAATTGCGAAGGATAGCGTCTCAGGAAGTTTTCTTCCGCGGGCAGCGAGACAGTCTTGAGTGAGTCTAAAAGGGTTTCGCGACACTCCTGCCGAGACCCCCGGCGATGTGCATGCCAAGCTTCCGCTAATTGGGTGCCGATTCGCAGTGCCGGATTTAAAGAAGAAATCGGACTTTGTAAAATCAGCCCAATTTCTTTTCCCCGCAGCTTTCGCAACTCGCCTTCAGACAGCGCCATCAGATCGCGTCCGTTGAAATGAATGGATCCGCGGGCCTGGGCTTTTTTGAGGTAGAGCAGCCGAAGGATGGCCAGCGCAAGAGTGCTTTTGCCGCATCCGCTCTGCCCCACAAGGCCGACAATCTCGCGCTCGCCCACATCCAGAGACAATCCTCGCAGCACATCGGGTTTCCCCGGATAGTCCACCGAGAGCTGCAAGGATAGAAGAGGCTTCGACTCCATTACTTCTTGGCAACCTCGGTACCCAGCCAGAGCTGATCGATGTTCCAGTACACTTGCGGGCGCAGCACCACGGGCTGTGCGTTATGCACAGAGCTGGCAACCGCCGACAACGCGTTCTTGTTTACCAGATAGATGAACGGCTCCTGCTCCCAGGCGATTTGCTGAAGCTTGTCGAAATCCTGCTTGCGCGTCTTCGCATCGGAGGAAGAAGCCTGCTCTCGCATCAGCTTGTCAATCTCAGCTTCCCAAGCTGTGGCCGGGGATTTTTCGCTCGGATTCCATTGATGGTTCTCCGAGGAGCTGAGCCAGACATTCATCATGCCATTGGGATCGAGATCGACGTTGGTCAACCCCAGCAGGCAAGCCTCGTAGTTGTAGCTCCGCGTGATCCGTTCGATCAGGGAAGGGAAGTCCAGCGTCACTACGTTTACCTTGATGCCGACACCCTGTAAGTCTTGCTGGATCATCGTAGCCATGCGCTCGCGATATTTGTTTCCAGCGTTGGTGATGATGGAGAACTCGACCGCATGTCCGTCGCGATCGTGGAGCACACCGTTCTGCAATTTGAATCCGTCTTGATTCAAGCGTTGCAGGCCGGACTTCTGATCGAACGGATGCGGCTGGAGCTTCGCGTTGAACCAGAATTTATTGGCGGGAGAGATCGCTCCCACAGCGGGTTGGGCATGCCCGCGGAAGACGATTCGCGCCATGTCCGCGCGATTGATGGATTCCGATACCGCACGCCGGAAGTTGGTGGAAGTGAACCAGGCTTTTTCGTAGGCAGGCAGCGGCGAGCTGGCCACCTGGTTGAACCACATCTGCTCGCTATCGAGCGACGCTCCGGCATCGTGCGCCAAGGATGCATTCTGGGTTGCGATCCTGTCGTAGTACTCGGCATCGAGCGAATTGATGAAGCTGATTTCGCCGCGCGAAAGCCGGAGCATCTCGATGTCGCGATTCGATTCAATGTCTAACCTGACGGATTCAATGTAGGGCAGCGCGTGTCCCGATGAATCTTTCTTCCAGTAGTTCGGATTCTTCTTAAGAAGCAGGTATGCGCCAGCTTTATTTTCCGCGACGTAATAGGAGCCAAGGACCGCTAATTCCTTTTGCGGCGATTTCGCGGACATGATGGCGACCTGGTCAAACAGCCGGTCGAGCCCGGCGAGCGGGGCAGGGAAAGTAATGCTCACCCGGTTCTTGTCCACGTGGGTCTCGACCTTCCCGTCGCCCGAACGGAAGGCGTCGCCAGTCGGCGAGTGCAACGCCGGATCCATGAGTTGCTGCATGGTGTAGGCAACGTCCTCGGCGGAGAACGGAGTTCCGTCGGAGAAGCGCACACCCTCGCGCAATTTGAAGGTGATGGTCTTACCGCCGTCGGTCACTTTCCATGAGGTTGCCAGTTCGGGCTCAAGGTCCTGCGTGAGGCGGTTGACCCGAACCAACACGCCTCCGGTCAAATAGCGGATGGTTTCGTCCGAATCGTTCTCCGCGAGCACTGGGTTGAGCGACTTCGGTTCCGTGCGCAAGCAGAAGCGCAATTCGTTGCCCGATTGCGCCCACGCAGCCGTCGATAGCAGGGCGATCGAAACGACGTTGATGAGACAAGCCAAATGTTTCTTCATGCCGGTAACTCCTCTTTGCTCAAAACAAGATGAAAGCTGCTGATGACAACAATGAATAAAACGAGCGGAACGAACTTCCAGGGCTGTCCCGAGAGGCTGGAGAAACTTTCCAGCTCCCGCAATAGACTTCCCCACGAAGGCAACGGCTCGGCGATGCCCAGACCTAGAATTCCCAGGTTCGCTTCGGTGAGGATGAAAACCGGGATCGAGATCCAGAACTGCGCGTAAAGAATCGGTTTGAGATTCGGAATGAGATGCCGCCACAATAACCGGAACCCGCTAATTCCCGAGGCCCGCGCCAGCAGAACGAAGTCAGCTCGCGATAGAGCCTGTGCATCGGCGCAGATCACGCGCGCCGCGCCAGCCCATCCCAGACAGCCGAGCAGGGCAAAAGTGACCAGCACTGAAGTCAGCGGAGAAACATTCAGAGGCAGCAACGCTCGCACCGTGATTAACAAGAACAACCACGGCAACGAGAGGAACAGGTCCGTCCCCGCCATCACGCCGCGTCCGATCCAGCCGCCTGCGAAGCCCGCTGATCCTCCGATCAGTGCCGCAAGCAGAGTTGTGAGCAATGCCGCTGCGGGGGCCAGCAGCAGGGAAATGCGCGCTCCATAAAGCATCCGCGAAAACCGGTCACGCCCCAGATCGTCGGTGCCCAGCCAGTGCTGGTGTGACGGCGGACTATCGGGCAGCTCTCGGAACTGATAAGCATAAGAAGCCGGCGCAATAAAGTTTGCCAGCAGGCAGGCAGCCGAAATTACCAATACAAATCCCATCGCGATGGTCCTTGCCCACTTCATGCTTCGCTTACCCGATGCCGCGGTCCAAAGAAATCCGGAAGCGAATTTGAAATCAGCGTCACCAGAGTGACGACAATCGTCAGATTAACCAGCAACCATAGATCGCGTCCCAGCGCGGCTTTCCATGCGAGTTGCCCGATTCCCGGAATGTCGCACAGGGCTTCCATCGGAATCGCAGCGGTGAATGCCAGGCTCACCGACACGCCAGCCAATGCCAGCAACTGCGGCGCTGCGGTCGGCAGAACGTGCCAGAAAAATATCCGCGTCTCTCCCAGCCCTTTGGCCCGTGCCATTAACACATGCGGCAAGTTTGAACTGCGTGCCAACAGATTCAGCGAATAGCGGAAGACCTTGGGAAATACCACGCAGCCCAGCACCAATCGCACCGGAGCCTGAGTCAGAGCGAACAGCAACGCTAGGACCGCCGCCGGCAAACAGAGCAAAAGTCCCGCAAGCATGCTTCCCAGCAAGTCGAGATACCATGCGCGCGACATCACCACCGCGACGGCCAGCAGAAATCCCAGACCCCATCCCAGAGCTAAGCCCATCCCCACTGACTTCAGCGTCTCGGGCAATCTCTCCGCAATCAGCTGCGAGACTGGCTGTTGTAAGGTGCGCGAAATTCCAAGGTCTCCATGCGCGACGCGCCCCAGGTAGTGAAAATAAAACGTTAGAAAATTGCTGTCCTGCGGATGTGCTTGCCGCAAAGCCTCGATACTTTTCGAGTTCAGCCGCGAGTCCAATTCTTCTTCGTCAACCCCCAAGCCCGGAGCCAGGCACACCAGTGCCGCACCCAAAAAGCCGCCTAGCAAGACGGTGATCAGGATTTTGGCAGCGAGTTTGATGACTCCAGAAAACGTAAGCGAAGACCTCACATACGGGCCCACATATGACTACTCGATAACGGTAGATATATCAGCTAACTCGAAGGCAATGAAGTACTTGCAGTAGTTTTGATAAACTTCGGTAATCGCCGATACTGGTCGAATCGGGTCTGACCCATGAATGGCGGAGTAATCAGGCGGAACAGCAGGCGTTGCAGGGCAAAGTGACGGAAGAATGCGTATGATTACGGCCTGATTGCGTCCGGCAGCCTAAGAGTCCCAACCGTCTTCCTTCATTCTTCGGTCGGTCCAATGCTGGAGTTGTTCGTAGATTGCCGGCTCGATGACTACAAAAGTAACACCCGCCCGGCCGTCGGGATCGGCCCATACCACCTGCACCTTAGCATCGACATGGGTCTCAGTCCCAGGTAACACAAAATGCGCTGCCATGATTCCGCGCAGCCGATGCGGATCGCTGAGGCCCTCGAGGCCCATCCCGCCAACACTCAGATTCACCGCCGTGACGGCAATCTCATTCCCCTGGCTAGTGCGCAGCTGAACTGGAAAAGCAACTTGTCCGCGGAAAAATTTCTGCTGCTGCAAATCGGCCGCTGCCGGATCCGCGCTTCTTCGTCCCGGGCCGGGCGTGACGTTGTATTCCCGCAATTTCCGGCTCAGGGTGCGGCGCGATATGCCCAGTTGGTCGGCCGCTTTGGCACGATGTCCGCCAGTGTTTTCGAGCGCCTTCAAGACCATTTGGCGCTCCATGCCGTCCAGTCCCCTTAACGCGCTGATGGTCTCGGTTTTACCGGAGCCGGCAGACAGTTCCTTGTGAATCTCTGCTCCTCCGATCTCTGCTCCCATCGATTCCATCGCGCACTTGGCGACGACGTTGCGCAGTTCTCGAATGTTGCCGGGCCAGGAGTAAGCTTGCAGGGCCCGAAAGGCTTCGGCATTAAACTGTTTTTCCGGGCACTTCGACTGCAGGAAATGCTCGGCCAGAGCAATGATGTCCTCGGGTCGTTCGCGCAATGGCGGGACATTCAATTGAAACTGGCTGAGACGATGGAAGAGGTCTTTGCGGAAGCGTCCTTCACGCACCGCCAGCTCAAGGTCCTGGTTTGTCGCCGCCACAATGCGCACATCAATCGTGATCTTTCGATGTCCGCCCAACCGGTAGTAAGGAGCTCCGTCCAGAACGCGCAGCAGTTTTACCTGGATTTGCGGCTCTAGTTCGCCGATTTCATCCAAGAACAGGGTGCCTTTGTCAGCCAGTTCGAACAAACCAGGTTTGGAATTGTCCGCCCCGCTGAAGGCGCCTTTTTCATAGCCAAAAAATTCGCTTTCAACCAGGTGTTCGGGAAGTGCTGCGCAATTGATATCGACCCATGGACGGCTGTTGCGGTTGGAGAATTCGTGAATGGTGCAGGCGATCATCTCTTTGCCCGTGCCAGTTTCGCCCGTAATGAGCACGGTCTCGCTTTGCGTAGCTACCCGCTGCACGGTCGCGATGAACTGCTGCATCACGGGACTGGCAACGATGAACTTCGTGCCGTTAATTTCGCGTTGGACGGCGGTACCCGCGTTCAAATTCATCTCCAGCCGGTCTCTCCCGGTCCGCGCAATTCTGTTGCCTTGCCGTGTGCCCGAGGCTTAGACAAACGCTACCATAGGGCGTCGCAACTCGCCTGCTCAGCCCTGCCCATCGGATGACGAAGGTAATCCGTGACCCTCCTCGCCAAATTGTCCTGAACCGCCGTGGCAGGGACAGAATGGCCCAATCCGAATCGCTGTATTCATTCCGTTTCATACTTGGAATCACCAGCTTGCAAGCGTCGGCCGGTGGCGGTTCGATTGCTTTCTATCCCAGCGGGTAACGTTGTCGTGCCCGGAGCTCCCAAGTATGAAGGAATTGGAACTTGAGACCATGGAAGTGGAGTGCCAGCTGGCTTGTCACCACGAAACTGAAGATGTGGCCGTCGGCCCCGCCGTTTGGGGAGGTGCCGGCCTGACTACCTCCGCCGTATGGGGCGGTCGCATTTCGCAGTGGGAGCCACCCGTGACATCGGAAGAATTGCCTGTGTTGCATGCCACCGCGATTTGGGGCGGCACGACTCAGTAGTCCAACCGCTCAGCTTCTTTAAGAGCCTTGCTCCGTTTTGATGTTCGCAGGCGGTTGTTCCGGTGCGCATTCGTCTGCCCTTGGCTGTGATTAATCGGTCCGCCCTGCTCCTGACGCTCGAATCCTGGGCCAATCCTTCTTGATCCCGGTAACTGACGGCGCACATCTGCCTCAGATTTATCAATCCTGTCACATAGTTAAGCTATAATCGCGAAACCATGCCGCGACGCTTCTTCCCGAAGGGCGTTCGGCGCGTATTTGGATAAATCGTATGACGGCACTTCGAGACAACTCGCGTGTTTAAACCTCGGATCCGGTTTGGCTCTCAGTGCGGATTCCGCTCCTTGGATCGCGTCGGGAGTTGCAGTTAGAATTGCGCTGTAGTCCTTTCCGGTTCCCGCGCGTTGGGAAATGCTCGATGTCATTTGCGGCCCGCTTGATTTTGAGGGTCGAACCTCCACTCCTGAGGATTAGTGGGTAATGGCGGCTGCTTCCTCATCGGATCGCTGGCGTCGGCTTGAGGCCTTGTTCCACCAAGCCTCCGAGTTGCCCGCCGATGCGCGCTCGGCGTTCCTCGACGTGCATTGCGCTGGCGATACCGAACTGCGCTCGGAGGTTGAAGCCTTACTGAAGGCCGCCGACACACCGATGGATTACTTGCAGCACCGCATCTTTGAGGCTGCGCGGAACATCGTCACCGAACCGCAGTCCAGAGTGGTCACCCCCGGCGCCCGTCTGGGAAGTTATGAGATTACCGCCTTGCTCGGATCGGGCGGCATGGGCGATGTTTACCTCGCCATCGACCCTCGCCTGAAACGTAGAGTCGCGCTTAAGACTTTGCGGCCGGAACTTACCCATGACATAAGGGCCCTTCGCAGGTTTGAGAACGAAGCCCATGCGGCATCCGCACTTAACCATCCGAATATTCTTACAATTTATGAATTCGGAGAAAGCGACGGGCTGCATTTTATCGCTTCCGAGTTTATCGATGGTGTTACCCTCCGTGACAAACTAGCCGGCGGCGGACTCGACCTTGCCAGTTGTGTGGACTTCTCATTGCACATTGCCGGTGCTCTGGAGGTGGCGCACGCGGCGCGAATTGTACATCGCGACATCAAGCCTGAAAACATTATTGTCCGCCCTGACGGGATCGTGAAGGTCCTCGACTTTGGCATTGCCAAACTCAACGAGGAACTTGTCGCGGAAAGCATCCGCCGCACTGAATCGGTCCAGGCAACCTCGACCACGCAGCCGGGATTAGTCCTCGGCACCGCCCGCTATATGTCCCCCGAACAGGCCCGCGGATTGGCCATTGATTCTCGCAGCGATCTCTTCAGCCTGGGGACGGTTATGTACGAGTTAGTGTCTGGCCGGCCCGCTTTTAATGGCGGGACACGCAGCGACATCATTGCCGAAATCCTAAAGGAAGATCCGGCGCCACTCTCTTCAGTTTGTCCGCAAGTGCCTGCCGATCTGGAAGCGATCATCAACAAGGCCATGCGTAAGAATTGCGATGATCGGTATCAGACCGCAAGGGAGCTTCGCTCGGACCTGGAAGATCTGCAACGCGAACTGGTCTTCGAAGCGACATTGCGGAAAGCCGGACGCGAAGGCGATGGCCGCCTCCGCAATACACCGGTCTCCGCGCCGATCGCCGGCCGGGGCGGACTGAATCTGGTAGCGCGCTCGGGCACTGACACCACACGGATGGCACGTCGCGGTTTCTTCACCATCTTTAATATCGCGACCACCATAATTCTCATCGTTTTGCTCGCCGCCGCAGCTCTGAGCCTTCGCTATTACCATCCCCGTGCCGTAACTGTCGCTGCGGTGCCAGTTCGTGCCCGCAGTCTTGCCATCCTTCCATTCCGCAATTTGAAGCAAGATCCGCAAACCGATTTTCTGGGATTTTCCCTCGCTGATGCCGTCATTTCCAAACTTGGCTTTGTCAGCGCTCTCACCGTCCGGCCATCGTCTTCAGTCGACAAGTATCGCGATCAGGCCGTTGATCCAGCTAAAGTGGCATCTGATTTAGACGTCGACACGCTGCTGACCGGAAGTTTTATCAAGGATGGCAATGATCTCCGCATCACTACCCAGTTGATCGACGTTAAGCCCGACAAGATTCTCTGGCAGGACACCATCGACCTCAAGTATGACAAGCTGCTCACCGTGCAAGACCGGGTCGCACAGCAGATCATCAAAGGGCTCGAACTCAACTTGTCCGCGACCGAGGCCCAGAACCTTAAGCCGGAGAATCCCATCAATAGCCTCGCATACGAGTATTACTTGCGCGGAGTCGACTTCTATTCGACCAATAATTTTCCCATGGCGATCAAGATGCTCGAGAAATCCGCGGCGATTGAACCGAACTACGCTCTTACCTGGGCCCACCTTGGCCGCGCCTACACTACCAGCGCATCGCTGCATTTCGGCGGACGGGACCAATATCGACAAGCGCAGTCCGCCTATGAGAAGGCCTTGGCCCTCAATCCCGCGCTCATCGAGCCGCGCACCTATATGGCGAACCTTCTCACCGACACCGGCCGGGTGGAAGACGCCGTCCCGCTGCTTCGCACCGCGCTTCAAAGCTATCCCAACAACGCCGAAGTCCATTGGGAACTCGGTTACGCCTATCGCTTTGGGGGCATGTTGCAGGCATCGTTGGCAGAGTGCGAACGCGCCCGGCAAAATGACCCTAACGTCAAGATGAATAGCTCCGCCCTGAATAGCTATCTCTACCTGGGGCAATACACGAATTTTCTACAGAGTCTGCCCGCCAACGATTCCGTCTACATTCTCTTTTACCGCGGCTTCGGAAATTACTACCTGCACAATTTTCCGGAAGCGGCGAGGGACTTTAACCGGGCTTATGACGTCGATCCGACGCTGCTTCCCGCCGACGTCGGCAAAGCGCTGAGTGATGCGATTGCGGGCAATGGTAAAGCGGGTCTCGAGATTCTTCATCAGACCGAAAACAAAATCGAGCAGACTGGAGTCAGCGATGCCGAAGGCATTTACAAAGTGGCGCAGGCCTACGCTCTATTAGGCGACAATCCCTCGGCGCTGCGCATGCTGCGGCGAAGCATCGACGGCGGCTTCTTCCCCTACCCTTACTTCATGAATGATCCTCTGCTTGCCGGCCTCCGTGGAGAACCCGGTTTCAACTTGTTGATGGAACAGGCGCGGCAACGCCATCAGCAATTCAAGGCGCGCTTTTTCTAACGGTGTCCCTCTGATGGCCAAACTGAGGTCATTGCTTTCACGATGTCGTTGTAAGATCAGTGTGCTGCGGGCAGAATCGTGCGATTCGAAGGAGGCACCGTGATCTGGCGTGTTCTGCTGATTTTCATCGTCTTGGCTGTCGGAGCCTTATGGGCGGCTCGATCACTGTTTGCCGGTGCGGTCCCGGCAGTCGGCAGCGTGGCGCCCGATTTTACTCTCAGTTCGCAAGAGGGAACTCCAGTTAGTCTGAAGAATTATCGTGGACAATGGGTGGTCCTCTACTTCTACCCTAAGGACTTCACCAGCGGTTGCACTCGCGAGGCGCACAATTTTCAACGCGACCAGTCCCAGTACTCGCAGCGCCATGCGGTGGTCCTGGGCGTTAGCCTCGATAGCGCCGATTCTCACAAGCGCTTCTGCGCTAAGGAAAATCTGAACTTCAAATTGCTGGCGGACACCGGCCATCAAGCATCGCGTGCCTACGGCTCTCTGCTCAACCTCGGATTTCTCAAAGTCGCGTCGCGCCATACTTTCATCATCGACCCCGCAGGCCTCATCGCTCGCTGTTTCATCAAAGTCGATCCTAATCTGCACAGCCAGCAGGTTCTGGCCTCTCTAGATGCTTTGCAGAACAACGCAAGATAAGTTCTCAGAGGAGACGGAATCGCGGTGTGCGATTGTATTCAATGACCTTCGTAATCTTCGAAGCGTTACGCGAGGTCTGTTAAAGTTTGAGTTGTAGCAGACTGTTTCATTGATTCCCCGGTCTGTTCGAAACATATCTCGCTCTTTCCAGGCGAATTTGCGTGCACGATATAGAACCAGAGAAACGAAACGTGGATCGGCAATCGATCCTCGAGAAACCAATCCGCGAACTGGGCCTGAAGATCGAGGGCTCACCGCTGGAGCGTTTCGTGCAGCAACTGTATCGTGAACTGGAAAGCAAACGCCTGAAAAAGTTTCATCCGCATTGTTATCTCTCCGACGAATGGGGTTGCCCCTCCGGTGAGCCGGTGATCGGTATTCCGTTTTATCTGGCAGACCATGAGCTTTCTCAGTTAGAAAAAGAACATAATGATCTGGAAGATTCCCGCGAGATCATGATGTATCTGCGGCATGAAGCTGGACACGCTTTCAATTACGCCTATAAGCTTCACCGTACACCGGAGTGGAAAGAACTGTTCGGCCCTTTTCGCCGCCCTTATCACGACAACTATCGGCCTGTTCCGTTTTCGCGAAACTACGTTCGGCATCTTGCGGGATGGTATGCGCAGAAGCACCCGGATGAGGATTTTGCGGAAACCTTCGCCGTATGGTTGACGCCCCGCTCCGCTTGGCGTAAGCGTTATCACGGTTGGGGAGCGCTCACCAAACTAAGATATATGGATCGCATTGGCCGCGAGCTCGGCAATGTCGACCCCATCCGCCGCCGCGGGCAGACCGACATCACCGTAGATGAGATGGAGATGACTGTTGGCGAGTTCTATCGGTCCAATGGAACGGATGCTCCGCTTGGCAATCTGACTCTCGATACGGATCTACAGGACATCTTCGATGGATCGAAGCGCCGAAAAAAAGGAATTCCGGCACAGGCTTTCTTAAACCGGCATCGTAAGGCGATCACCGACAAAGTTGCCTACTGGACCGGTGCGCAGCGCCCGGTGATTAAAGAATTGCTCGAATTGATCGCTAACAAAGTGGACGAACTGAAGCTCATTGCCGATCCCCACCGGGAATCCGAGCACGTCGTCCAAATTTCCGTGTACCTGACTGCGCTGGCCATGAACTATATGGCGCGGGGAAAGTTCGTCCAGCCATGATCCGGAAGCTGACAACAAATCACGCGCCTGCGGAGATTTCGCAATGACCAGCGCCAAGCTGAAAGTCGGCATCCTGTATGACGTTTGGGGAGAAGACGCGGTCCTCGCCGAGACCCCGGAAGAGAAGCCGGTAAAAAAGCGGAAGCGGCCCGGCAAGACCCGCAGAATCAAAGAGGATCGCGAAGAGATTTTCGAGGCCCTCGAAAAAATCGGTCACGAGCCTTTTTATCAGGTGCTCGACGGCACTCCCCAGTGTCTGACTTCGCTCGCCAAGTGCGGCGCCGACCTCATGTTCAACCTGACCGAGTCCTTCGCCGGCGACGATACCAAAGAGATGAACATCGCCGCCTACATGGACCTGCTCGGAATCCGCTATACCGGAGGCGGCCCACACGCCCACTTTCTGGCACAGGACAAAGCCACCGCCAAGAAGATGTTCGCGTTCCATGGCATTAAGACGCCTTATTTCGCGCATGCCTATCGTGGCCGAATCGAACACGCGCACGACGTTGAGTTCCCGCTGATCGTAAAACCGGTTTGGGAGGATGGTTCAATCGGTATCGATGCCGGTGCCGTTGTCGACAGCATCAAGGAGTTGATGGAGCGCGTCGAATACATCCAAAACCAGTTCGATTCCCCCGCGCTGATTGAGGAATACATCGAGGGGCGGGAAATCTACGTGGGAGTTCTGGGAAGCTATGAAAGTGCCCGCGCGTTGCCCCTGGTGGAACTCGATCTCTCAAAGTTGCCGGAGGGAACGCCGAAAATTGCCAGCTACGACGTGAAATTTGAAAAGGACACGCAAGGTTACAAACTCACCAAGTCGCACTTAGTGGCCGACCTCGACGATGACGTCACGGCAAAACTACAGGAAGTGGGTCTGGCGGCGTATAACGCCGTGAAATTGCGTGATTATGGTCGTATCGACATGCGCCTCACTCCCCAAGGCGAAGTTTATGTGATCGAGGCAAATCCCAACCCATGGCTCTCCAGCAAGCACGAATTTGCCATGGCCGCCAAATCCTCGGGCCGCTCATACAGTGATCTGATCGGCGAGATCGTCGACATGGCCCTGGCCCGGTACACTACCAAGACATCCCGCGAAGTTGTCTCCTGAAATTGATTCGAATCACGTACGTCCAGAAGTGATCTAAGTACATCTACAGCTCTTATGGTATTGAAGAGTAGGCAGGAAAGTTCTAAACGTAGCCTTCGGTCCGTCTACCGGTTTGCCGTACCCAAAATAGGTGAAGTACAGTTGGAGGCTCTCATGAGTCAAGGCAGCATCCACGATTTTGGAAAGCTGTATCGCGCAGCGTTTGCGGAGCGCGATCTGGAAAAGAAATCGAAGCTATTGCGTGAAGTGCAACAAGTGCTTCAAGTCTGGCGACAGACCGAAGAGTGTCAGCCAGCCTCCCGTAAGCTTGCCAGGTCAGGCGCCAGCGGCGTCTCGCCTGCTGCCTGAAGTTTGTGCCGCTATTTCTTGTTTCTGGGCAAGAAAAGCCCCGGAGGTGTCCGTCCTCCGGGTGCGTTGATGGAGGTCTCGAACCGTCTACGCTTCCGCCGCAGCGCTTGAGATCATCCATCGTGTCTGGGGCGGGTTCTTGGGTAAAATGTCCAAGTAAATCACCGCATATCGGAATGCCATCACTGCGGCTGTAAGCACCGCCAGCGTCGCCGCAAGCTCCGTCCACTTCGGCACGTAATACACCCCTGAGCTGGCCTGCAACCCGGTAATCGAGACATTCAGCCGGTTAGCCATAAATCCCATAACAACCAGGGAGCAGGTCCAGTACAGGGATTGCGGATGGTTGCGCACCTTGTCCTGGCTCAACAAAATAATCGGCGCGACTACCAGCAATGCTATTTCCAGCCAGAATGACAGTGTCTCCTCTCGCCACATCCATAGATAAGGAGTAGCGTCGTTGCGAATCAAATCGACCAGCCGAAACATGCCATAAAGTCCCAACATAGGAATAATCACCCGGCTCACTTCGCTGCAGATGCTCATATCAACTTTCACATTAAGCGACCGCACGCAAAGATATAGAGCGATGATAGTTACTGCCAATCCGGCCGGAATTGCCGACAAGTAGAACAGGGTGGTCAGATACGGGCTATACCAGAGTGGATCGAGCTTGCCTTTGGTGATCAGGTATAGGCCGCCCAGAAATGACTGGTGCATCGAAGAGAGCAGCGTGCCCGCCAGGACCAGTCCGATCAGAATGTTATGGTGCCAGCGCAAGTACAGTTGCCGCGCACCCACCCAGGGAATCTTCTCGACCAACGCCGGAGAAAATTCCAGCGCTAGCACCGTCGTATAAAGGATCACGCACCAGCAGACCTCAAACAGTACCGAGTGCCGGTTCCACATCACCATGGGATGCCATATCCTCCACGGCAGCCCTAACTCATACATCATGCCGACGATAACCGAGGAATATCCCAGGAACGAGATCAGCACTGCCGTTCGCAGGATCGGACGATAGCGCTCGAATCCCAGTAGATAAACGGCTGCTGCCAGGGCAAAGCCGCCCGCTGAAAGGCCAACTCCGCAAAGCGTTCCCAGCCCGACCCACAGTCCCCAGGGTTGTGGATCGCTGAGGTTGGTCGCAGCCTGAAAGCCCAATGCGAAGCGGGCGTAGGTCGCATAGAGTCCGGCGACGAATATCAGGGCTACGATGGTTCGCCACAGAGTCACTTTTGGAAAATGATCGGTTGTCATGACTAGCTCCTTCCTTCACGGCGCGCGGCGTTTTCGCGTGCCTCGGCCAATGCAACTTCGGCCCGGCGTTGCGTAATCCAGTAAAGTCCGGAGAGCAGAGCGCCGCCGACCAGAATCACCGTCGGCCCGTCACCCAGTGCAGTTGCAGTCAATATGGGCATAGGCTGTTTCGGTGGCGACACAAATCCCAGCTTCTCAAAGGGTACATCGGAGATGAAAAATACCGAGGTCCCGCCCGCTTCCTCGCTACCGTAAATGTGGCGGACGTATTTCGAGTCATTCAAGATCCGCCTCTGGGCTTCGTCAAGCATCTCGTCGCGCGTCCCTGCAATCGAAGCTTGTACCGGGCATGCCTCGACACACGCCGGCTTCTGACCGGCAGCCTGCCGGATCGCGCACATGTCGCACTTCTTCACGTACGGAACCAGTTTGTTCCACTCATATTTCGGCACGTTGAACGGACACGCCACAATGCAATACCTGCAACCAATACACTTGGACCCGTCATAGGTGACCGGACCAGCCGCTGTCTTCTTCAGTGCGCCCACCAGACAGGCCGAAGCGCAGGCCGGGTCTTGACAGTGCATGCACATTCGCCGCACGAAGTGGTCGCCGCGCTCCTCGACTACCGTGAGTGCCGTAGCCGATAGTTTCAGTTCCGTATCTTTTGGGAAACCGTGTATGTCCTTGCAAGCCTGTTCGCAACTCCTGCATCCAACGCACTTCGTCACGTCGATCAGAATGGATCTTGTGCTGGCCATGGTATCTCTCCTTTCTTCGTTCTGGTCCAGCTATGACAGGAAAATGTCCTTCAGCAGCTTCGCCCGCAGATCGACGGCAAGCCGGGGAAGCAGGCCATTCACCGGAACTCCCCCGTCTTGGGCAAGCGTCGGCGAAAGTTGCGAGAGGGTTGCGTTCAGACGCGCCACATTGTTCTGCATCCACGGCGCAACCATTTGGCCTTGCACCAGGTTCTTCTGATTGATGGCAAGTTCTGGCGACTTCACCAGGGCGATCCAGCCGTCCTTATAAGGATCGCGGGTCACCAGATTCGGGTCTTGGAGGGCTTCATTGTTAATTGCTGTGACCACGCCTTCCACCGGAGACAGCAGATCGACCGTCGTGTCCCCGCTCGAAATCGTCATCAACTTCTGGCCTTGACGTACCCAGCGGTTCGGGCCGACCACATCGATATGGTCAATCTTTCCCAGCAAGTTGGTGGCGAAGCTGTCAACCCCAACCCGGGCGTTCTCCGTGCTCTCCTTCATCACCCAGGTGTGGCCGGGGTGAAAACAATATCCCTGTGGGATTTCGAACCCCAATTCCCGCCCAATTCGCGGTGTTTGTGCCTTCCACGCCTCGGGTTTTACCGTCTGTTCTTGCGGTTGCCGCAGATAGCTGACGCTCATGATCAGAAGAAACATCAACAGGACAAATAAGATCGACATAAGACCTCCTCATGGCGCGGGCCTTCGAGCCTTCGGACGGGCTACGCACCTTTCATTCAGTCTCTATCAGTGCACGCCGCGGGCAAAAGTTGGTGTCATGAGAAGGTGTTGCAGGCAGAGGCTTTAGCCTAAACCTAAGAAATCGTTAAAGCTCAGAACACTGCAAAGTGCAGCGAAGCGTCGCTTTTTGCAGTACTGCGCAATGCGACGGTCAAGTGGAACGCAGTTCTGTGCATCGCGCGGAACCGCTGGGTATGGGGTGACCTTAGTCACCGACAATCATCTCCGTATGCGGTTAACTGGTCTCGCAGTGCATGCGAGAGTTTTCCCAGTGAAACGCAGGAGTCATCAATGAGACCGAACACGTTGCCACTGATGGTCGCACTTTTCGTCACACTTTCCATGGCCGTAACTGCAGCGTTTGCAGCCAGTAAAGAGAAGGTCCTGCTCAGTTTCAGCGGCGATGACGGTCTTGCCCCTTATGCCGGCTTGGCCTTTGATCCAGCTGGTAATCTGTATGGCACTACCTATGGGGGTGGCGCTTATGGTTACGGCTGTGTTTTCAAGTTAGCCCCGTCCGCCGAGGGGAAATGGATTGAGACGCTCCTGTACAGCTTCAACTTTGGCGCGGACGGCGTTCTTCCCTACGCGGGCCTGATCTTGGATGGCGGGGGAAATTTATACGGCACAACCAAGGCTGGCGGCGACTTCGGCTACGGCACCGTTTTTGAATTGACGCGCGGCCAAAGTGGCACGTGGACGGAGAAGGTCCTGCATAGTTTTGACGGCAATGACGGGCTTAATCCAGTCGCTGGCATGGTCTTCGACAAGTCTGGGAACCTGTATGGCACCACGCTCTACGGCGGTGATTTTGGGTACGGGAACATCTTCCAGTTGATCCCCGATGGGAATGGCAATTGGACCGAGGCAACACTGTATAGCCTCGCCGGCAACGGCACCGACGGGAGTTATCCCTATAGCGGCGTTGTTTTTGATGCGGCAGGGAACCTCTATGGAACAACCTATTCGGGCGGCGCGACTAACGGGGGGACAGTTTTCCAGTTGACGCGCGCAGGCAACGGCAATTGGACCGAAACCGTGCTCCACAGCCTGGGCAAAAAGAAAGATGGAATCAATCCTTATGCGGGTGTGGTTTTCGATACCAAGGGGAACTTATACGGCACTGCCTACTCGGGCGGTGCCCACGACCGCGGCGCAGTTTTCCGTTTGACGTCAGCCGGGAAGGGCCCATGGACTGAAACCATGCTGCACAGCTTTAACCAGGAGAAGGACGCCTCCCACCCCTATGGCCCACTTGTTCTCGGGGCGGGCGGAGAGTTGTATGGCACCGGCTACTCGGGAGGTGTTCACGGGTATGGCGCTATCTTCCACCTAGCACCCGCTCAAAATGGAAAATGGACGGAAAAAATTCTGTATAGTCTCAATTTGAGTGATGGAGACGGGCCGTATTCCGGCCTGGTCTTAGACCATAAGGGGAATTTGTTCGGCACTACCCAATATGGCGGCGGCGACGGGTGCGGCGGCTTGGGCTGCGGTGTCGTATTCAAGATAGTGCCTTAATCGAATGTTTTCTGACCGTTAGCGGCGAAGATCACGTTTCTGACCTGCCGAAATTGTCCCTGAACCTGAAGTGGCATCCCCGAGCGACGCGACGGACGCCTCGTCCGTCGACCGGACCATATTCCATCGCAAGTCCTTCTCCTTCATCGTTTTCTGACGCATTCGCGTTGTGAGGCGTGTCATATTGCCTCACTCTCAGGGTCACGATCTTAAGTGATGGCAATCACAGCACATAATTGCTCTTCCGTAGAGAATTTCATCAGTTACAGCAATGCTGTGGCGATTCTTTACAGTTTATGGGGCTCGTCCTTAGTCAATTTCGCAACACCGCCGAACCGGGCGTGCGCGGCTACGGATCCTCGGTCATAAATTTCATTTACGGAGAAAAGCAATCATGAAGACGACGAAGCTGGTAGCTCTGGTGATGACCATCGCAGTGGGGCTGTTCATCCTGATTCCCAACCTCTCTTGGGCCGACGATGGCGCTGGCCTTTACAAAGCAAAGTGTGCCATGTGCCATGGCGCTGACGGAGCTGGTAAACCGGCGGCCAAGATTCCCAGTCTGGTCTCTGACGACGCCAAGAAACTCACCGACGCGCAGATTACCGACATGGTCGCCAACGGGGGCGCAACCAAGAAAGCCTCCCACGCATTCTCGACCAAAGGCTTGAGCGCTGATGACATCAAGGCAGTGGTTGCGGCAGTTCGCGATTTACAGAAAAAGTAAGCTCGCTGTTTCCTGACGCGCACCGCCACTGGGCCCCCCAGAGAAAACCGTCTCGCAGTGGCGACTGGTAAGACCGAGGCATGGGTCGTGAAACAGTCCGGCTCAATTCGACGCAGGGTACGGCAAATCGGCCGAAGCGTACCCGGTCGTGAAAGTCCTCGCGTCTTCGAACAGTCGGGAACAGTCTACACGGGTCCGGAACTCACGTCCGGACCCGGCTTTTCTTTAGACGGCCAGTTTCGTTGTCCGGTTCCCGCGTCCGTTCCATCGCTATCTGCATTGATCTCTTATCTCATTCCCTTGGAACGGAAGACCCGCACGGGAACGGCAAGGAGAGATTCTAATGAGCAAGGCCCTGTTGTATGACGCCACCGTCTGTATCGGATGCAAGCAGTGTGAGCAGGCCTGTGCCGATCAGAACAAGCTCGAGTATAACGACGCCGTAGCAGCTGAACAGCGCCAGTCCGACCACAAGTTCACCGTTGTTCTTACCAAGGACGATAAATTCATGCGCCGCCTCTGCATGAACTGCCAGGAGCCCGCATGCGCCTCGGTATGTCCCGTCGGCGCTTTGCAGAAGACGGCGCTTGGCCCCGTCACCTACGACGCCGACAAATGTATGGGCTGCCGTTACTGCATGGTTGCCTGTCCTTTCAGTGTTCCGAAGTACGAGTGGAACAAACTTTTTCCGAAAGTGCGCAAGTGTGTGATGTGCCCGGATCGCGTCAGTGCCGGGAAACAAACGGCCTGCGCCGAAATTTGCCCCACAGGTGCCACCAAGTTCGGCGAACGAGACGACCTGATTGCCGAAGCCCAGCAGCGCCTTCGCGACAATCAAGGAAAGTACGTGAATCACATCTATGGATTGAACGAAGTCGGCGGGACCTCTGTACTGCTGCTCTCCGGTGTGCCTTTCGAACAGTTCGGCTATCACACCGATCTCTCGAAAGACCCGCTGCCTATGTTGACTTATCGCGTTCTCTCTCGCATTCCGGATTTCGTCCCTCTAGGTGGAATGTTGCTGGGTGGCGTGTGGTGGATCTCGCACCGGCGCGAAGAAGTCGCAGCGGTTGAAGGGCATGGCGCCAAGTCTGGGGCCGACGGCAAGAACGGGAGGAAGCAATGAAGATCAAATTCACTTTCTGGAAGGTCGTCTTCCTGGCCTTGATGGTCGCCGGCTTCTATGCCACAGTCATCCGTTTCACCCGCGGCCTGGGCGCTTCGACCAACCTTAACGACCAGTTTCCCTGGGGTATATGGATCAGCTTTGACGTGCTTTGTGGGGTGATGCTTGCGGCGGGAGGCTTCACACTCACCGCCGCTGTCCACATCTTCAACATCAAGCGTCTGCACGATATTGTCCGACCCACCATCCTCACCGCGTTCTTGGGATACATGCTGGTCTGCGTTGCCTTGATGTACGACCTGGGAAAGCCCTACAACATCTGGCACCCGCTGGTCATGCGCAATCCGCACTCCGTCATGTTTGAAGTTGCCTATTGCGTGATGCTCTATACGACGGTGCTGTCGCTTGAATTCGCCCCAATTGTGCTGGAACGCTTCAACCTGCAAAAACCCCTGAAGGTCATTCGTGCCATCCTTGTGCCGCTGGTTATTTTCGGAGTCATTCTGTCGACGCTGCACCAGTCTTCGCTGGGAACTCTTTACCTCATCATGCCGGAAAAGCTGCATCCTTTCTGGTACACACCGCTGCTGCCCGTCTTCTTCTTTATTTCGGCCGTCGCAGTGGGTCTGGCGATGACCATTTTCGAATCCTCAATGAGTTCTAAACATTTCGGTCGTCAACTCGAATTGCCGATTCTTCAGGAACTCGGTCGCGTACTGGTGGTGGTGCTTTCGGTTTATGCCATCCTGCGCTTCGAAGATCTACTGCATCGCGGTGCTCTCAAACTGGCCATCCAACCCGGCTATGAGATGTATTTGTTCTGGCTCGAGGTGTCTCTTGCCATCATTGTTCCGCTGGCTTTGCTTACGTCTCGCA
Source organism: Terriglobales bacterium (assembly GCA_963700175.1). GTDB lineage: Bacteria > Acidobacteriota > Terriglobia > Terriglobales > Acidobacteriaceae > DASVWZ01. Next base: position 32,591 of record CAVOWN010000013.1, on the reverse strand, counting down.
AAGTTCGTGAAAGCTCCGGCGGGCTGTATTTGGTCTCCGTCCTGGTGTTGCTCGGATTCATCACCAACCGTATGAACGTCAGCATTACCGGTTTTGAGACTGCGGCCGGGGCGCACTACATCCCCAAGTGGACCGAACTCGCCGTGACCGGAGCCATCATTGCAGCGGGCTTTGCGCTGTTTGGTCTGGCAGTGAAATATCTGCCGATCTTTCCGCCGGAACACGCCACGACCGAGCAGCACCCGGAGTCCGAGAATGTGCCGGTTTCTGCTGCTCCGATATTGGGCCATGCCGGAGATTGATCCAACTCGACGTTGGACGCGCTTAACACATAGCCTGAGCGCAAAGCTCATCACATTGTTGTTGGGCACCATGCTGGTGATCTTTTCGCTGCTTGGCTACCTGAACATTCGATTGCACCGCCAGCATCTGGAGGCCACAACCCTCACTAGCGCGCAGCGGGTCAGCGACGTCATCCGCCGCAGTACGGCGTATTACATGTTGCGCAATGACCGCGAAGGTCTGTACCACACCATCCAAACCATGGCAGAGGAGCCTGGCATCGCCAAGGTTCGCGTGTTCGACCAGACTGGACGCATCGGCTACTCTACCGATCCGTTGGAAGTCAACCACGTTCTGGATAAGACCGCGGACTGCGACACCTGCATGCTTCCAAGTGGGCCACTTCAGGAAGCCGACCGCTTTCGTATTTATCGTGACGGCACGGGCCGGCGTGTTCTCCGGGTCCTCACTGCGATCGATAATCAACCGTCTTGTTCGAACGCGACCTGCCATGCCCACCCGGCCAGCGAGCAGGTGTTGGGGGTGCTGGACACCGACCTTTCTCTGGCCAAAGCCGACGAGCAACTCGCGCAAAGCAGCAATCGCACTTTGGCCTACACCGTCGCGGCGATGCTGATCGTGGCGATGCTAAGTTGGCTCTTCATCCTGCGCGTGGTCGGCGGTCCCTTCAAGGCGCTGACCACCGGCACGCAACATCTGGCGCAAGGCGAGTTGGGATATCAGATCGACGTGCGTTCCCAGGATGAAGTCGGAGATCTGGCGCGCTCGTTCAACTCGATGAGCCTCGAATTGCGGGCGGCGAATGAAGAAATCATCGCCTGGGCAAGGACCCTGGAAGACCGCGTCACCGAAAAGACCAGGGAACTCAAGAGCGCCCACGACCATGTGCTCCAGGTCGAGAAAATGGCCTCGATCGGAAAGCTGGCGGCAGTAGTGGCGCACGAAATCAACAACCCACTGTCGGGAATTCTCACCTACGCCAAGCTGTTGGAGAAGTGGCTGAAGCGGCATGAGATCGAAAACAAAGAGGAAGAGGCGGTCCAGTGTCTCGAACTGATTGCCGGAGAGAGTCGCCGCTGCGGCGAGATCGTGAAAAACCTTCTTACCTTCTCGCGCTCCGCTCCCATGAATGTCGAAACCACCGACCTGAATGTTATCGTCGATCGCTCGATTCGTCTGGTGAAGCACCAGTTGGAAATGGGCGGCATCCAGTTGCAACTTGACCTCGCCGATGGGTTGCCCTTGGTCCAATGCGATCCCGGGCACATAGAGCAGGTGCTGCTGGCGCTCATCATGAATGCTATCGATGCCATGCCCCATGGAGGGAATTTGTGGCTGCAAACCAGATTCAGCAATTGCGATCAAGTGCAGATAGAAGTGCGCGACGATGGTAGTGGAATTCCACCGGAAATTCTTCCTAGAATCTTTGAACCTTTTCTCACCACCAAAGAGACCGGTCGCGGCGTGGGCCTGGGGTTGGCGGTGAGCCACAGCATTATTGAGCGGCACAGCGGAAAGATCGAAGTGCAATCCGAGTTGGGTAAAGGCACGACCTTCTTCGTGACCCTTCCGCTGAACGTACCAGTTGAAGCAGCAGCCGCCAGCCGTACTGCGGCCTTAACAACGAATGCGAGGTAACAACGTGGCTTCGCCAGGAAAATTGCTGATTGTTGACGATGAGCTCAGCGTGCGCGATTCACTTGACAAGTGGTTCCACGAAGAAGGCTATGAGGTTTCGACAGCCGAAAGCGCGAATGAAGCGTTGACCATTCTGGCCGGGAAGCGCTGCGATGTCGCACTCGTGGATATCAAGATGCGTGGCACCGACGGTATTGAACTGCAACGCCGTATTCACGAGATCGATCCCGATCTCGCCGTAATTATGATGACCGGTTATGCGTCGGTTGAAACCGCAGTGGCCGCGCTCAAGAATGGCGCTTACGATTACGTGACCAAGCCGCTCGATCCGGAAGAAATCGCGCATCTTGTGAAGAAGGCCCTGGCGCACAAACGCACCGAGCAGGAAAATGTATTGCTCCGCGAAACTGTGGCCGAAGTGGCGCGTCCGGAAGAGATGGTCGGCCAAAGCGTGGCCATGAAGAAAGTGTTCGACGCGGTTGAGACCGTAGGTCCCACCGACGCCACCGTTCTGATAACGGGCGCTAGCGGAACCGGTAAAGAGCTCGTTGCCCGCGCCGTTCATCAAGCCAGCCCTCGCCGCTTTCATCCCCTGGTCGTGATTCATTGCGGCGCCCTTACCGAAACGCTTTTGGAAAGTGAGTTGTTCGGACACGAAAAAGGCGCTTTTACAGGCGCACAGTATCGCAAGAAGGGAAAGTTCGAAATCGCCGAAGGCGGGACAGTGTTTTTGGATGAAATCGGCGATATAAGTTTAAAGACGCAGACCGATTTGCTGCGCGTTTTGCAGGAACACGAGATTGTCCGGGTTGGCGGAAACCAGTCGTTCAAAGTCGATTTTCGCTGCGTTGCGGCCACCAACAAGGACCTGGAGGTGCTGATCGAGGAGGGGAAGTTTCGTCCTGATCTGTTTTACCGGCTTAATGTGTTTCGTATTGAAATGCCGGCGCTGTGCGATCGTCGCGATGACATTCCTCTGCTGGTCAATCATTTTGTGCGCAAGTTCTCGTTACAGATGAACAAGAAGATCAATCGAGTTTCTCCCGCGGCGATGAATCTTTTGCAACAGCAACCATGGGCGGGTAACGTCCGTGAATTGGAGAACGCCGTGGAACGGGCCATGGTGGTTTCGCAGGAGCCCGAAATTCGCGAGTCGGATTTCTCGTTCCGGTCACCAACCACCAACGGTGCGCCCAAGAGCCTCGACGAAATGGAGAAATCGCACATTTTACGCGTCCTGGAAACCTGCAACTGGAACCAGAGCCGCGCGGCGGAAGTGCTGAACATCGACCGCGTCACACTGCATCACAAACTGAAAAAATATGGATGGAGCCGGCAGCAAGTTGAGACGCGATGAATCTACAGTTGCTCCCAATCGGAAAGCTCGATGGCGGCCTGCTCATGGACTTGGCGCCGGATTTGGCAAATACCTTTCAGGTTCCCTGCGAAATTCTAAGCACAGCGCTCGATCCCGAGTTCGCCTTTCATGGTGAGCGCCAGCAGTACCATTCCTCAGAGATACTGGCCCGCATGCAGAGTTACGTCACCTCAGACTCGTGGCGGATACTGGGAGTGACTGCAGTCGACCTGTACATCCCGATTCTCACTTTTGTTTTCGGCGAGGCGCAGATTGGCGGCCCGTGTGCTGTGGTGTCGCTACATCGGTTGCGGCAAGAATTTTATGGTTTGCCCCGCGACAAGAATATTCTGAACCAACGCCTGCTGAAGGAGGCCGTTCACGAGGTGGGACACACCGTAAACCTCACCCACTGTGACGACTATAACTGTGCCATGGCGCCCTCCCACGCCGTCGAATGGATCGATCTGAAAGAGGGATGGTTTTGCGTGCCGTGCCGGGAAAGAATCGTCTAGACCCACTGAATTCGACCGACTTCTAGGCAGTTTTTCTGTGCGATAACATTTGTAAGATTGGCAGAGGCAACTGGAGCACCCGCGATTGATTTTCTCGCCGGGATTGTGCCCGCACCGCGACTCCATTGCCCTGCGGGAATGGGTTGGAAATTACCTCGAAATCTTCACCATAGATGCGAATTCTCTTCGATTGTGCGTACCCCATCTCTTTGAGCCGGTCGCAAAGGTCATTGAGTTGTTGGGTTTGCTGGGTCATCGGAGTCATTTCGTTATCCACGATGAATATATTCTAGCTGATTTCAGAAGCGGAATCCTGCATGGCGGTCACAAACCGCTGTGAGATCCCGCAAGTCCTATCGAATCAGCCGCTGGCAGAAAGTAAGTTCCGGCAAAACGAGAATAATCTGGCCGATTTCTCGACCACCACGCGATCATGCGGATTTTGCCAGCATACGTGGCGAAAGCCGGGCCCGCAATTTCGCCAACTCCGCCAGTCGGTGTTTCACATAACCGTCCTCGGTTAAATGTGCGGACGCACTGTCGTCCTGCCTGGGAAGCACCATGCGGTCAATCGGTCTACGACTTGAAAAATCGGGGTCAGAGTGAAAACAGAACTGGCAATCGCGCCCCGTACGCGTATCAGCGGCTTGAGACTTCCTATGAAAAAGATCCATGGAGGTCGTCTTCTCCTAGCTCAGTGTTTGCAATGTAAGGAATGAACACGAAGTGTATATCACAAAGGAACGAAATAAGAAAACACCAGCGCGCAATGGTTCCGATTCGGCGAGTCTACGAGTACGTCTTCGTCATTTTTCCGTGGAGATGAACCGGCATCGATTCAGCCCACGATTCAGTTTCCTCCTTGCCCGAAAACTTGCAACAGAAATGGTAGCGACGAAGGCCCTGCTGTGGCCGTGCCTTCAATCGCCAAGCTTCCAAGATAGCCTCCGGTCGAAGGTTGAACGCCTACCAGACCGTTGCCATCAGAGACTGCGGGAAGTTCCCATGATCCCAGGATGATTGGAAGGGAATTGGGGCCGAATAATCCGTCCCCCGCTGGGATGATGGGCTCGTCGCCAGCGCTGCGTCCGATGATCGCCTGATAAACCACATCAGCGCCTTGGACCGGGTTGGGTGGAGCGGCAGAATCCGTAACGCGCATACCGATCAATAGCAGGCCATTTGCAGAATTCGAAAATTGTACCTGGCCACTGACCACTTGCAACTGGAGCGAGGAACTGGGTACTGCCGTTCCATAAAAAGTTTGGCATGGGTTGTCACCCGGCTCCACGCATACGCTCACCCGCTCGTCGCCGGCCATAGCTGAAATCTGAAGCACGCTGCTGGCATAGCCGTTGCCATTCGTATTCGCGCTCGCGGGGCTGAGCGTTCCGGATCCCTTCGTAAGATAATAATTTACCGTCCGTCCATTCAGCGGAACGCCATTCGACAGGACTCGTGCAGTAAGCGTTAGATTCACATTCGCCCCTTGCACAATCCAGCGATAGGGAGCAAGCAGGGACAGATCCAGCGGCGACGATGTTCCTAGCAACGTGGTTTGTACCTGCTGCGGACTCGGGTATGAAGCCGGTGCGAGTTGCGCGGTAATCGTCATTACGCCCGATGTAAGCACGGTTCCCAGCGTTGAAACCAACCCACCCGCGTCACTCACCACCGTGCAACTGGTGGCGCCGGAACAAGCTGAGAAGGCCAAGGCAGGCGATGAAGTGAGAAAAACACTCGCTCCGCTCACCGCAGTTTTGCCGTCCGATTGGACGACCTGAACCACGATGGGGTTCGGAGTCTGTCCACCCACCGGCGTTCCCGGGTTCGATCCCGCCACTAGCCTCAGGGTGTCGGTTGGACCCGCGCCATATGTTAACGCCGCGCTTAGCACCGAACTAGCATTGCTAGGTGGATCAACAAGTGCCACGTTTTGCAACCCGTCCGTGGCTGGCGGCGCTGCGACCAGCAACTGTGTTGCGGATGCCGCCATGACTGTGGCCGCCGTACTCGCAACCTGAGTTTGTGTGTTCTGCTCGAATCCCAAACCCACGATTGCCACGCCCGTACCGCCAGCTACGCTGGCCCGCGCCGGACTGGTGTGGTCTCCGTAGAAAACGCGCGCGTGGTATCGATAGTCGGGTCGCCCGTCGCCGCGGTAGTCCGAGATGCCGATGCGGAAATTCGTGGTTTGCAACAGCTGTGCGTTCAATACCGTCATGCCAAAGGTGGAAGAATTGAAAGCTGAAGGCGTATTTGCCGGTGCCGGCGAGCTTCCCGGATTTGCCAGCGCCCACATCCCAATTACCGGCTGCGCCTTGCTTTCGGTTACATTTCCGTAGTCGTCGAGCGCGGTCACCAATACCGCCATCGTCCGGTCTACCTGACCAGAGAACCAGAAGTAGTCCAGATCTCGATACGGACTTAACGCCCCCGCCCAATCTCCCGGCGCCGGAACCGCAGCAGGAGCGCCATAGCTGGTTGGCCCAAACCAGTTTGCAGTTTGTATCGAGCTATCTTGCATCGGGATGTCCTGTTCCACCTCGCCGCCGAGACTCACCGTGACAATTACCGCCTGAAAAGATCCCGAGGGCTCGACTTGAACTACGGTGTAGGGGCCAACATCGGCCGACCACATGGGATCCAGCGCTTCGACCGACAATTGAAATTGCGCGCTGTTCTGCCCGTTCGGAATCTGTAGTCCAGCCAGATCGAAAAATCCTTCGAGAGTAGTGTCGCCCGATCCCCAGTTGGTAAACAGGTTTCCCCATGGGTCATAAAAACCGGTTGCTATGTTTCCAGCATTTCCGGAAAACAAGAATCCAGAAACCGAGGTAGCCACGTAAGCCCGCGAGGGTAGTCCGGTCGAGGGGTCGATCCAACGCGCGACCACGTTCACGCCTTGCATGCCCTGTCCTGCTTGGCCGCCTGTGCCGGTGAAGTAGACGTTGCCGTATACCCGGGCCGTGTTGGCAGAGAAGCCGGCCACCGGATATAGCCGTGACAACGCCTCCTGATCGTCCATCTTCGGCAGGTACGGATTCGGATAGCACAGGGTGATCGGGATGCAGTTCATCGGATCGGTATAGTGCATGACCGGAAAGCCTGCGAAGTCGTCCTGGGTGGGACGTGGGTTGCCGGTAATTGCATTCAGATTGGCTTGCGACCAGCCTAGCCCGAGCACGCTTCCCAGAACCCGCACCAGACGATACTCGACGTCTGTCAGCTGTGACGAACTTTGTGCACAATTCCCATTCATAATGACGAGGGCGTGCAGGAACTGCGCATCGACGCTGTAATTGTCGGTGCCACCGAAAACGGCGTTTCCAAAACATTGTGAGGGATCACCGGCCCCTTGACCTAGGAACGCATCGGTCACGGAGCCATCTTCGTCGTAAACGATTCCCACCGGCTTGTCTACGGCGCTGGGCTCGATGTCGGCGGGCATTGTGATTGTGCCGTCGCTGTTACGGTAAACGTTGCTTCCGTTGACGTCTTCCGCCAATTGGCCGCCGTGTGTGGCCACGACAGCTGCGGTCGGGATCGAAGTCCATTGGCTGAAAGCGTCGGCGACCAGAGCGTCGGCGCTCGGCCCCGGCAGGATGGGGCTCAGGTCTCCCTGGTCGGTGTAGTAGTTCACGGTACCTTGTGCCCAGGTTACAGGGGTTCCGGCAAGTCCCTGGTTAAAATAGGTCACTCCGGCTACATATTTGGGACCGCCCGCCTGTGCCGGCGGCACGAACAAAATCAGCAGGCCGAACGCTCCCAGCAGAGCACATATAACGATCCGCATCCTTGGCAGCGTGGGTTCCCGCCGCGGGCTGCCGGCTGGGGACATTTCCAGAAGACACCTGTCTGTGTTGGCCAATACTCGGTCGGGGAAAAGAACGTGGTGTTTCATGGCAGCTCCTTGTCCGCCATGCGCAAGGCATTGGCGAATTCGCTAAGTTCAATCGCCCGCTGCTCCCCCATGATTCTTGTAACCCGCTCTGGCAGGACTCCCTTTTGCTCGGGGCGCACCACAACTCGGCCGTTCCCGGCAATCCGGAATCTTCCGCCGGTTCCTTGGACCGGGCTGGTCAGCCCGAGTTTGCTCAGCGGATATAGAAAGAGAAAGACGCGTTCGCCGGCGCTGTATTGTTCCCGCGATCCCCACAATCCGCCCCACTCTGTAATCACTACCGTCTGGCCGGTATGTACCCCGCGCACTGCCGCGTCCACGTGAAACGTGATCCGGGTGGTGCTCACTCCGCGCCCGGCCGCGGTGACGTGTTCAACCGCTTCAACCGTTCCGGCGAACTCATAACCCGAGTTTTGCGTCAGAGGATGGGTTCCGGCCGGCAGGGTTGGCGGCTGGCCTGAGACAGGCAAACGCTCGGCCCCCGAAGGTATCGCAACCCAGAAAATTCCAACTACAAAAAATGTGAGTGTAGAACGAAACGAAAACATGCGGCCTCGCTGTGTCTCGAGGCCAGCCTCTGACGGGAGAGCTTAATGTTAGTTACAAGGAGAGGATTCGCCAGTGACTGCGGTCACGCGAAAATTGTGACAAACGAACTTATTCACAGCTCGAAGGAAATCGCGCTAACTAGCGTCTGCGCCGTAAATGCTGCTCGGCCGACAGGTAGGCGCCGGTCAAAAGCAATAGTCCAGTCAAGAATGCCCAGAACATCATGCTCACCGAGAGCGCGAATGGGCCATAGACTTCCTGAAAGTTCAGCCGGGGCAGAGCCAGAATGTAAGCGTACTTCAGTATCTCCGCCAACAATCCCATGATAATCGCCGTCGGCAGCACGGTTTTCGCTTGCACCTTGCCATTGGGAAGCAACCAATAAATAAGGAAGAAGATCGCAATGCTGGTGGCGATGGCAAAAACTTTCATCACTAGAAATCCGACCAACCGCGCCATGTAAATATCGTGCCCGAAGGTCATGGTGCGCAACAGGATGACATTTCCCGCCGTTAAGGCGATCGACAATAGCGCCAGCGCGCCACAGCCAAACGCTAAACCTAATGCAATCAATTGGTTGCCTAGGTATGAACGATTATTGGGAAACCGCCATACTCGATTCAAGGCCACTTCCAGCGGCATAAAAATGCCGGTGGAGGTGATCAGCAGAATCAGCAGTGAGAATAATTGCGCCCGCTGCCGCGCTCCCGCCAGCGCATTCAAATTGCGGATCACAAAATCTTGCCCCGCCGGCAAATAATCCCGCAAGAGATCGACGATCACTTCGTTCATCGCCGCCGAGTGAAACACCCGCCGGATCAGGGTCAGCAGCAACAGCACGAAAGGAAAAAACGACAGAATCGCATTCGCCGCCACCGAGAAGGCGAACGTGTGCACGTCCGTCCGCAGAATGTACTTCACCGCTGAAGCCATCAACCCGGCGGGCTTTGTTGCCTCAACAGGTGCGTCTGCCTCGAGATGAGCTTCTGCGATCGCGGTCGAAGATGTCGCTGGTGTGCTCACAAGTTTCTCTAATATTATCAGACACTTACATCGAACCCTGCGTGACCGAAGGAGTTGGTCGGTCGGGCCTACCTCACTCCCGGCGGAGGGTCAGAACGCCCGAAATCCTCGAAAGTAAAATTCTTTTCTTGCCAAAATGGGACATTCCTGAATATTATTCTCTGCTCGTTGCGCAACATAGGCAACGACGTTCTATTCGTTGGGTTGATGTTTCGTGATAGCAGTCGAAACTCGCGCTTCACGACGGGCTCCGGAGCTTTGTGCCTTGCTGTCGGCAGGGTACAAAACTCAGGGGCCTTTCTTGTTGCGCCCAGGTTCAGCAGCGCTCGAAGCTTCGACCTCCGGTCACAGCGTCTCTAACTGAGGGCAGTTGGCGTCACTTCGCGGGGAATGCTGGACCGTATTTCACTGGAGGCGAAAGGAGTACTTGTGAGAGAGAAAGGTACAGTCAAGTGGTTCAACGGGGCCAAGGGGTACGGTTTCATCCAACGCTCCACAGGGGAGGATGTGTTCGTTCATTTCTCCGCGATTCAAGAGAACGGTTACCGGACGCTCAATGAGGGCGAGACCGTCGAGTTCGACCTGCTCAAGGGCCCCAAAGGATTCCAGGCAGCGAACGTAAGCCGCGGATAATCACTCACTTCTTGAAGTGCAGAAACCCTCCCCACCCAAGGGGAGGGTAAGCTTTCGTTCCGATCTTTAGCACGCCAGGAGAATTCAAAGGACTGAACGATATCCGATGAAGTCAGATCTGATTGGTGAACCAGAAGCGCCGAATGGCACGGGTAGCATCTCCCAGCCGGTAGACGCACCGCTCTCCCGCGCCGCAGTCTTCATGGTCGTGACCATAAAACCTGGTCCCGACAGTCGCACGACTATTCGGTCGTTCTGCGCAGACCTGGCTGCAATATTGCGCGCCGTGGAATTTCGCGATATTGAAGCCGGACTTTCCTGTGTCATGGGGTTCGGGTCCGAGGCCTGGAACAGGCTTTTTGGTGCGCCTCGTCCCACGCACCTGCATCCTTTTCGGGAGATCCGCGCCGGGACGCGCCACGCCGTCTCCACGCCGGGCGACTTGCTCTTTCACATCCGCGCCAAGCGTATGGATTTATGCTTCGAACTGGCGACGCAAATCATGGCGCGAATCGGTGGGGCCGTTTCGCCGGTAGACGAGGTGCATGGCTTCCGTTACTTCGACGACCGCGATCTCATGGGCTTTGTGGACGGAACCGAGAATCCCAGAGGCCAAGCAGCGATGGCGGCTGTGCTCGTCGCCCAGGAAGATCCGGCATTTGCTGGAGGCAGCTACGTGATCACGCAAAAGTATCTGCACGATCTCGACGGCTGGAACACCTTGTCCACCGAAGCCCAGGAAAAAATCATCGGCCGCAAGAAGTTATCCGACATCGAATTGGATGACTCCATCAAACCAACGTCGGCCCACAACGCGCTCACGACGATTGTCGAGGATGGAAAAGAGGTCAAGATTCTGCGCGATAATATGCCTTTTGGCCAAGTTTCGCAGGGGGAATTCGGCACTTATTTCATCGGCTATAGCCGTTCGCCCCGCACCACCGAGCAGATGCTCGAGAACATGTTCATTGGCAACCCACCCGGAAACTACGACCGTCTGTTGGACTTCAGCCGCGCTGTTACCGGCAATTTATTCTTTGTGCCGTCTGCGACATTTCTCGAAAATATAACCGAGGACTCGGCTTCAACGCTTCAGCCCTCCGACATGGCGGCCGTTCAACCCACAACATCCGTCTCGCGGGCGAATGATGGTTCGCTCGGTATTGGTTCTCTTAAAGGAGATATCCCTAATGAATAACTTGCATCGCGACCTCGCTCCTATTTCCGATGCCGCTTGGGCCGAGATCGAAGAGGAAACATCACGCACCATTAAGCGCCACCTCGCGGGCCGGCGGGTTGTCGACGTGCAAGGACCGTCCGGTACAGTGCTTTCCGCCATCGGCACCGGCCACCTGCGGGAAATTGCGGCTCCCAAGGAAGGCATTGTAGCCCGACAGCGGGAGGTGAAATCGCTGGTCGAACTCCGCATTCCATTCGAGCTCAAGCGTCAGGCGATTGACGATGTCGAGCGTGGGGCCAACGACTCCGACTGGCAACCGGCGAAGGACGCGGCACGCCAGCTAGCTTTCGCCGAGGACGTTGCCATATTCGAAGGCTATGACGCTGCGGGCATCGTAGGCGTCCGGCAGGGAACCAGTAATCCGAAGATGACCCTCCCCGCCGATGTGCGAGAGTACCCGGATGCGATTGCCCAGGGCCTCAGCCGTTTGCGGATCGTCGGTGTGAACGGTCCCTACGCCGTGCTCCTGGGGGCCGACGCGTATACTGCGCTGGCCGAGACCAGCGATCACGGATATCCCGTGCTGGAACACGTGAAGAGGCTTGTCGACGATAAGATCATCTGGGCGCCTGCCATTCAAGGCGCCTTTGTGGTGACCACCCGTGGCGGCGATTTCGATCTTCACATCGGCCAGGACGTTTCCATCGGCTATTTGAACCATACCGATGCCGCCGTCCGACTCTACCTGCAGGAGACGTTTACCTTCCTGCTGCTCACTGCCGAGGCGGCGGTTGCGCTCACTCCGCCGGCGAAAACATAAACGAGCCGAGGTATCGCTGACCAGCAAGAGAGGTGTCGGAGGGATTCGATCTCCGCCTTCCTTGGATTGAAGCCAAGCTTAGAGGTTGGTTGGACGATCAGAGTTGAGGAATTAACCAGCTTTTCAACTGGTATGCTATGGATGCTCGTAACTAATCAATGGGACGCTGGATCGGCTGGAGTCCAGAAATCCAGTCTTGTCCTCGAGGAACCATGGCCGCACTGATCGATGCCATAGATATCAAGCGAAAAATGTTCTTCGAGTTTGAGGGCACGCCCTTTCACTGCCTGGACGCGGAGGTTTCAACCCCGACCGCCCGAGGCGCCCAGACTTTGGTCCGGCTCAAGATGCGCAATCTCCTGACCCGCGCGGTCTTCGACAAGACCTTCAAGGCCAGCGACAAGTTCAAGGAGCCGGATCTGGAGATGGTTCCTGCGTCTTTCCTGTACAGCGACGGAGACGGTTTCTACTTCATGGACCAGGAGAGCTTTGAAACTCTCACTCTGTCCCAAGACATGGTCGGAGATGCTCAGGATTTTCTCGCGGAAGGACTTGTCATCCAGGTGCATAAGTACAATAGCAACCCCATCGGACTGCAGATGCCGACCCATGTGGAGCTTATTGTCACTCAAACCGAGCCAGGAGCGCGTGGCGACTCCTCAGGTGGCAATGTGACCAAGCCCGCCAAACTGGAGACTGGTGTCGAGATCCGCGTTCCCCTGTTCATTAAAGAGGGCGAACGGGTCAAGGTGTCCACCGAAACGCGAGAGTTCGCCGGCCGCGCCTGAGGCGATTCCTCAAGCGGCGACGCCTGCGGGCAAAGTATGCGGAACCTCGGCCGACGAACGGCCCTTAGCGCAATCCTTTGAAAGCCGAATCATCCTTGAACCTGCCTGGAAAGCCTTTTTCGTACCCAGCCAAACTTGGACAAATGAAATGGTGCGACCGGGTGAAGCCGAATGACTCCATCTCGTTCATCGCCTCTTCCGCGCTCCAACCCTGTTCGGCCATGCGATACGAAGCAATCGTCATTCCGGCGCGATCGTCGCCCAACCGGCAGTGTACGAATATTTTCTTGTTCGGATTGGCCCTGGTGAGGGCGATGAATTTCGCAAACGCCTCGTCTTTGGGAAAGGGACAGTGCCATGGAATTGCGACGTAGGTCATTCCAAGTTTCTCGACCTGTGCGCGCTCCCCCGCCCGGTCGCCTCGCAGATCGACCACGATGTTGACTCCCATTTTTGCCAGCTTCTGCAAGCCTTTAGAACTCGGCTGCGCGCCGCGATAAAGATTCGGAGTTACCTCCGCGAGATTGTTGAGGTCTGGCACTTCGAGTCGGCGTGCCATCGAGTGTTTCTCTTGGGCGGTGGATTCATGCGAATGGGTCTGTTGAGCGCCAGCTAGCGTCAGGCAAGCGACGACGGCGATGATTGCGATTGCCCGGACGGGCCAAAGAAGAAAACGCATTGCTCTCAGGTTACTCCCCTTGGCCGATCATGAGAACAGGAGAGGTGGGAGCGGGCGATCCTTCTTCGCTTTCTACCGTGATAGCGAACGCCTTCGCCTGGACATCCTTCGGTACTGGCGGGTTGACCACCGTCGCACTGCCGTGGGCATCAGGCTTGAAAACTCCAGCCGGAATCGGCGCTCCTTGCGTTGGGATCAGCCACAACTCGTAAGCCTTCTTGTCCGGCAAGGAAGGCATATTGCTGGCCAGGAAGATGAGCGAAGAGCGCCCGCGATCGTAGATCGCCCGACCTTGGGGTTGCGGAGGCGTCTTGGCAGCGACCAGGGTGACACGCATGGCATCGGTCGCGGTCAAAGTTGAGACAATGTCCCGCGCGCGTTGTAGCTCAGACTGTTGATCGACGGCTTCATTCTGCAGTTCCGCCACTTTCACTTGCAAGTCGGCTTTTTCGTTCCACAGGAAAATGGCCACGGAGGCCAGCATGAAGATTGCGAAGGCGCTTACCAGGGTCCACCAGCCAACGGTCTTTGGATCGCTTTTCTTACCCGGCTCTTTCGCAATCGCGCTCATCAGTCGCTGGCGTGCTCGCGCCGGGGGCCTCGGGCCAGATACCGACAATGCCAGCAGCGCGGTGTCTCCCCGCAGCAATTCGAGTTCACGACGGCAACCGGCACACTCTTGCAAATGCGTCTCCAGCGCAGTGCGGGCGCTGCCCTGCAATGCACCGAGAGCATGCAAAGCGAGATCGTCCGCGAATTGTTCGTGCCCGCTCATATTTGAAATGCCTTACGCAAGGTAGTCAGTCCAGCCCGAATGCGCGTCTTGATCGTACCCAGCGGCTCGCCAGTTTTTTCAGAGATCTCTGTATGGGAGAGTCCTTGAAAATATGCCATCTCCAGCGCGTCACGCTGTGGGGCCGGCATGTTGCCTAGCACCCCGCGCACCTTCTCCATGGCTTGCGAACGCTCCGCCTCCCCGCTCATGTCCGGTTCGACCGAAACGACGATGTCTTCGATGTCCGTTTCCGGACGGCGCTTGCGCAACTGATCGATGGCGCGATTTCGGGTGATCACCGCCAACCAAGGAGCAAGGTCCCCGCGGCTGGAATCGAACATTCCGGGATTGCGCCACAACTGCATAAAAACTTCTTGCAGAACATCCTCGGCAACGCCGGTGTCCCCAAGAACGCGCAACGCTACAGCGTATACGACCGATGAATACCGATCGTATAGGGCCGCCATCGCGCTCTCGCTTCCTGACCGGACCGCCGACAACAAAGCGAAGTCGGGGGACACTCCGATAGACTCAGTGCCGGACAATGAGTTGCTCTCTCTCCCTTAAAGTACGTGCATCGCAGGCAAGCGGATTGGAGTACCGCCGGTGGTCACCATATCAGCATTACGACTGGTGGGACAAGGCGCTTATACAGGCATTCGAAGCAAACTGGTATCTCGTTCTTTCCGTGGCCGCCAGTGGCGCAACTGTCTGGGTCGATAAAATGCCTACCCATCCGCGATTTTCTTTTGCATTGCTTCCAAGGTCAGACCTTTGGTTTCGGGATAAACGAACAGTACCACGAGGAATTGCACAACCATCATCATGGAAAAGAAGACGAATGGATATCCGCCGGAAGACGCAGCCATCAGCGGGAATGTAAACGAAATAGCGGCATTCATCAACCAATGAGAAAAGCTTCCCAAGCTCTGCCCTTGAGCCCTCACGGCGTTAGGAAAGACCTCGGCCAAATAAACCCAGATCACCGCGCCCTGGGAGAAGGCGAAGAAAGCGATATAGCCGATGAGCAGCCATACCAGCAGATTCTGATGGCGGGAGGTTAGAAAAATGGCCGCAACTCCGGCGAGGCAGACTGCTGTGCCGACCGAGCCCACCAGCAAGAGCGTCTTCCGGCCAATCCGGTCTATGACTGACATGGCGATCATGGTGAACAGCAGGTTCGTCGCGCCGATCGCCACCGCTTGCAGGTTGCCAGAGACTTTGCTGAATCCGGCATAGGCGAAAATGTCGTTCAGGTAATAGAGGATGGCGTTGATGCCGGAAAGTTGATTGAAGATGCCGATGCTGACCGCCAGGAAGATAGGGAAGCGGTACTTGGCCGAGAAGAGCTTCTCCTTGGTCTGAGTACGCTCAACATCTATGGATTCGACAATCGCTCTCAGGTCCTCTTGGTAGTCTTGGTCGCCGGTTCGCTGAAGTACTTCGCGGGCCTCGTCAACCCGGGCCTGTTTCACCAACCATCGGGGGCTGCGCGGAATACCGAATAACAAGATGAAGAAGATTGCCGCCGGAATGGCAGTCACGCCTAGCTCCCATCGCCACTCGGCGTCTCCCAGGTGACGCAATCCGATCAAGTAATTTGAAAAGTATGCCACGAGAATGCCGAAGACTACATTGAACTGAAAAAACCCGACCAGCCGTCCGCGTAAGCGAGCGGGTGCGATTTCGGCAATGTACATGGGGCCAAGCACGGACGATCCGCCGATCGCGAGACCTCCGATGAAACGGAATACCAGCAGCACAGGCCAACTCCACGAACTTGCGCATCCGACGGCCGAGATCAAATACAGGACTGCAAGCCCGCGCAGACTGTCACGCCGTCCAAAACGCTCTCCGGGGAAGCCCGCCACCATGGCGCCAATGACGGTACCGGCAATCGCGCTGGCCACCGTCGCCCCTTTCAACCCAGGCGAGAGGTGATAGGTTGCTGTTAGCGCGCTCGTTGTGCCAGATATGACGGCGGTATCGAAGCCAAATAAAAGGCCGCCGAGAGAGGCTACAAACGTGCTTCTGGCCAGATAATTATTCATGGTCGTCCATGTTCACTTCGCGATCACCGGCGGTTCCGTAGGAGGAGTGAAGGCGAATTGTACCTCCACCGTTTTGATCTCGTAAGGCTTGGTGTGGACGGTGACGACGTCATTCTTAAGTGGCAAGGCCTGAATCGGCGCTTCCATCAGATTAGTTTCCGTGGCGGACTGCGTAGCTGATGCGAAGTGCAACTGAACGTCGTTCTCTTTACCTTCCCATTCGTAGAACCGAATTACCAGCCCGTCGTCGTTTTCCGACTTTTTCAACGCGCTGACCAGAACGTTATTCCCTACTACTTGCAGGAACGAATGTTCGGGCCCAATTGTCCCTGCATGATTCTGGGCTTGCAACGCCGTCGGCGGATAGTTCAGTTCATAGCCTTGTCGTATGGCCTGAGCTTCCCGCCAATCTCCACCATGGGGGTACAGCGAATATGTGAATTCGTGCAGTCCTTCATCGGCATGCGGATCGGGCCAGTCCGGCGAGCGCAAAAGCGACAAACGTAGGACGTTACCTTTGGCGTCGTAGCCATACTTGCAATCGTTCAACAAGCTAAATCCGTGCGTGGAGTCTGAGATATCTGCCCAGCGCTGTGCAGGGACTTCGAATTTCGCCTGCTCGGCCGGAGTATTGCGGGTGGTCGGGCGTTCGATTGATCCGTAGGGAATTTCGAAGGTTGCCTTCTGGTTGTGCGCGCTCAGCGGAAATGCAACCTTTAACAGAATGTGCTTTTCATGCCAGTCGGCTTGCATCTTTACGTCGACTCTGGGCACGCCAGCGTACATCGTGATATCACGCGCGAAAGTCGAATTCTGAAAATGGTTCTTGATGCGAATTACGGCACGCAGCGGGCCGCTCTCTACCAGGCTTACCTCGTCTGCCTGGTCCAGGTCCCAACGCTTGTTTTCGAAATCGGCGTCGATGTTCCAGGCGTCCCAGCGCTTGGGTTTGTCGTAGAAAGTTTGAAGCAGGTTTCCACAAATAGAATTCTTCGGACCTCCCGTGTCAGTCTCCGCCGGCGCCAGCGCTTCGGTTCGGCTGCGTTTGTCAAACAGACTGGTCATACAGCCGGTCTTGGCATCGATTGTGAGGCGAATGAATTGGTTTTCCAGTGAGGTCGGCGTGGCCTTGACTGCCGAAGAGACGTTCGGCGCATTCGAGGCTGCGCGAACAAAATATGTTTTGTAGCCCATCGAGGGAATCTTCGCCTGAATCAATAAATGCACACGGCTTGTCGCCGGATCCATCGACAGAACCTGCGAAGCGACAGGCTTTCCACTTGCATCGACCACTTCGACCTGATGTGCCGGGGTGGGTAATTGTACGTCGCTTTCAATGACCTCGGTGCGTGGCCAGGAAAGGGAATTGAATACGACGACGGGCACACCTTTGCCTTGGGTGTTGATGTGCGCGGAAATCTCACCGAGCGCCGATTCCGTTATCTGGCCGCCCGTTCGCGCCACATCTTCCAAATTGCGTTGTGCGTCGAGATAATTCACCGCAATGCCGGATCCCGGCATAATGTCGTGGAAGTGGTCGAACAGAAGATTCTTCCACGCGAGTTGCAGGTCGCCTTGCGGATATGCACGTCCATAGAGCAGAGCGATGGAAGAATATTTCTCGGCATTGAGCAGGACCTCTTCATCGTGGCGAATGCGCCGTTTTGTCTCCGCCTGTGTGGTCAAAACGCCACGGTGATATTCAAAATACAGTTCGTCTTTCCAAGTTGGCACTTTGAGTGATGGCAACTCTTGTTGAAGGTTTGCGAAGAAGTCTTTGGCAGTGGTGAATTCTATCGTCGGAAACATAGTTTCTGGCGAGCGCAACTGGTTGGCTCGATCCAGCATAGTTCTGGTCGGCCCACCGCCGTGGTCGCCAACTCCGTAAAGATAGAGCATCCCCGGCGAGTCCGTAACCTTGGGACCGTAAATCAGCGGCGAGTATTGCGCGAGATCTTTGGCGATTTTCGGAGCGTCGAAATCGTTGTCATACTCGTGCGGAAAATAGGTGAGCAGCCGGCTACCGTCCGGCGCCTCCCACCAGAAGAGCCGATAAGGAAACTTGGTGTAATCCGTTGCCCACAAAAGCTTGCTGGTGACGAAATAGTCGATCCCGGATTTCTTGTAAATTTGCGGAAGCTGCCAGTTGTACCCGAAAGAATCCGGGTTCCACCCAATGTGGATATCGGCACCAAAATTCTTCTGAAAATATCCTTTGCCGACCAGAATCTGGCGGACTAGCGATTCTCCATCCGGCATGTTCAGGTCGGGTTCCACCCACATGCCGCCGACCACCTCCCAGCGGCCTTCGCGGACGCGTGCTTCGATTTGCTTAAATAGATCCGGATACTTCTCTTGCATCCACTCATATGTGCGGGCCGACGACATGGTGAACTTAAAGTCGGGATACTCACTCATCAAATCGAGCACGCTTTGGAAAGTGTTTCGAACCACTTCCACCGTTTCTGTCCAAGGCCACAACCAAGCCATGTCGATGTGCGAATTTCCGATAGCGCTGATCTTGAATTGCTTTAGCCAAGGGCTTAGCAGTTGGAGTTGTTCCTGCGCTTGCCGCAAGGATGCATCGAAAGCGGATTGGTTCCCCCCATCGAGGGAAGAGAAGTCAATGGTGTTGACGGCGGCAGCGAGTTTCTCCTTGCGCTCTTGTTGCCCTTCTTCGTACGCGTTAACCATGGGAAGGGCAGAGAGAATTTCGGTTCGGAGCAATCCCGGATCGGGCCGGCTGGCCGACGGGTCGACTATCAGTTCACTATGAAGTAAGACCGTCTTTACGTCACCGGCATTCACCCGGGCGGCGATCAGAAATTTCTGCCCTGGCTGCGCATTCTCAGTCAGCAGAATCGGTTCCTGCATGTCTTCATCGCCACGGCTGATTAATGAGCCGTTGGAGAAGACAGTGATCGTTGCATCGCCATCGCTTCCAAATCGCAAATCGAGGCGTACACGGGCACCAGCCAAGCTATATCCTTGAACCTGGTCTGGAATCGTGATCCAACGGCGCAGTACCCGTAGCCCATTCCACTGCGGAGGGTCATTGCGTTGATCTCCCCCGGTTTTGTGCAAGGTGACTACTTGCCAACCTGAATCGTCGAGCTGCGGATCCTCCGGATGCGATAGGTCGCTGTGCATCTTCCAATCTTCCAGCCAGACATGTGTGAGTGAGTCGAGCCGATCAATTGTCGCCGCGTACGGGTTGGACGGCGGATGCACCGGGGAGCTCGCATCCTGGCTCGATGCTCGGCAAATGCAAAAGCAGAATAAGAGTAGGCACACAAAAATAGATCGCTTCATAAAAACGGACCTCAGTCGCCGCAAACAACTCCCGGAATAAATTAAATGCCGCTTCAAGGGAGCACTGACGCGAGCACATTCCCACGTGGATACGTCGCCGCTGAGAACGTTCCATAGTACACAACATCGCCAAATCCGAAGCCCGGATTCCACTGGATCAGGGCAAATCCGGGCGAATCCTGCATTTCCTTCCGGATCCGGTGAAGGGGATCGACTAAAGCATGTCCGGCGGCAACCTACATGATGCCACGGATAGAACCTCTCACTCCTGGCGACTAGAGTGAGGGAGATAGTGCGGTGACAGCAAGTCGGCACGGAAAAACGATGTCGCCCGTGGGGGCGCAGAAAAGAGGACTTCAAGTGATGTCAGTGAACGGAGCCAGACAGAAAGCCATCGTGGCGCTGGGTGCCATAGTTCTGATCTTAACCAGTATGGGTTGGGCGAAAGACGACGACAAAGATCAGTCCGATATCGCCAAGCGTATCGATACCTCGGCCTCAGTTTTGAATGAAATCATGGGTGTTCCAGACAAAGCAATACCCGACAAGATCATGAATGACGCGAAGTGCATTGCAGTTGTGCCCTCATTGGTTAAGATTGCGATCGGCTTCGGGGGGAGTCACGGTAAAGGCGTAGCTATCTGCCGAACCACCAATGGCTGGAGCGCTCCCGCTCCCATCACGATTACCGGTGGAAGCTGGGGTTTGCAACTCGGTGGGCAGGCGATTGACTTGGTCATGGTGGTAACCAATGACCAAGGCATGCAGCATTTGCTCCAAAGTAAATTCAAACTCGGCGCTGAAGCCTCTGCGGCAGCCGGACCTGTAGGACGCGACGCAGCCGGCGATACCGATTGGAAAATGCGCGCCGAAGTCTTGACCTACTCCCGCGCTCGCGGCGTGTTTGCCGGCATTGACCTGAACGGCGCGGCGATTACACAGGACAAAGACTCGACTCGGATCCTCTACGGGAAGATGATTCCTTTCCCGGCGATTTTACAAGGGACGGTGCCCGCCCCGAGCGGCAGCTCCGCCTTGGAGAGTGCCGTGAAAAAGTATTCGATTCAAGCGCAAAAGTAGCCACGACGTTTCGCCACTGGGCATTAGTCCAGGGCAACCCCTGAAACTCGGTGGGTCCAACAACGGCTGAGCCGAACCTGGCTCGGCCGTTCCTCTTTTAGCAACCGCAGGCGAGGGAACTCCGATCCTGCAGCATCTTCGGCATGTAAAGTAGGGATTCAAACTCACAGAAGTGCAGACTTGACCCGATACTAAAGTGACACATGAATCTTATAGGCTGCATTCGTGGCGAAACAACGGAACCAGTCAGTCTTCCGTTAACCACCCGGGGGCGGACGCGAGCGAGCCTTGAACTGACCCGGTATGGCACGAGCACCGGCTTCGCGCGCCAGGTGACTTCAGCTTAACGGAGAAAGTCTTTATGTCAACCATTCTGGTCGTTCTATTGGTTCTATTGCTGATCGGCGCCCTGCCCACGTGGCCGTATAGCACCGGCTGGGGATATTATCCAAGCGGCGGCCTGGGACTCGTCGTGATCATTTTGATCGTCCTCTTGCTCACGGGTCGCCTATAGTGAGAGCGGACATACTGCGGCGGCGACTCGCCTTACCGTCGCAGTGGCCATCTTCGTGAGAAAACTCAATCTGCCAGCCCATCTCGCTACGGAAATCTGGAGATACTCGCGTGCCTCATAACGGCCGTTCGCGTTGGTGGTGGGTTGGCTTGATTGTGCTGCTTCTCCTGATGGGCTCCGCAGTAACGGCGAAAATCCTCATCTCGCATGCCGAGCCAATCCTTCGATCGCGTGTCATCGAGACGTTGGAGAGTTGTTATCACAGCCGAGTCGAAATTGCCGGGTTCCATGTGTGGATTGACGGGCCACTCGAGGTTTCCGGCGAAGGGCTGAAAATCTACGGCGACACCGACCCCAATATTCACCAGCCGGGATATCAGCCGATTATTGAAATCGGGGAATTTCGCTTCCAGGCCGGCCTGCTCAGCCTGTTTCATTCCCCTATGCATATCCGAACGGTTCAACTGAAGGGTTTAGTGTTGAACATCCCACCTGCGGGAGAGCGGCGACAGATGGGAGATATCGGCGGCGCCAAAATCAAAATCTTCGTCGATGAGTTCATCAGTGAGGGGGCGCAGTTAATCATTAATACCTCCCGGCCTGACAAGCTTCCACTGGAGTTTGACATTGGAAGCCTGAAGATGAAAGACATCGGCCCCGGCCAACCGATGCACTTTGATGCGACATTGGTGAACCCAAAGCCCATAGGAGATATTTCTTCAAGCGGGCTGTTTGGGCCGTGGCAGGCAGACCTGCCCCGCGAGACGCCGGTGCAGGGATCTTACTCGTTCAGCAATGCGGACTTGGGAACGATCAAGGGAATAGGGGGCATCCTTTCGTCGACCGGCGAATATACGGGCACCCTGGGGAATATCGTTGTCCATGGTCAGACTGACACCCCGGACTTTCATCTCGCCATCAGCGGGCATCCCGTGCCGCTACATACTGAATTTCATGCGATTGTGGACGGAACCAGCGGCAATACTTATCTTCGCCCAGTCGATGCCAAGATGCTCAACTCCTCGTTTACTGCGACGGGATCAGTCGTACGAGTGAAGGATCCCCAAGGGCACCGGATCGTCCTTGATGTCTCGATTGGTAATGCCCGCATCGAGGATTTGTTAAAACTGGGCGTTCGTACCGATCCGCCCATCATGACCGGGGAGATACGATCGATGACGAGGCTTGAGCTGCTACCTGGAAATCCCGATATTGTCGAGAGATTAAGACTGGCGGGGAACTTTCATGTTTCGGGAGCACATTTCACGAAACCGAAGATCCAGAGCAAGCTTGACGCCCTGAGCCTGCGCAGCCAGGGTAAGCTAAAGTTGGCGCAGGACAATGCGCGCGGCAGCATTGTTGAAAATGTACAAACCGATTTGAGCGGTGTGTTCAACTTGAAAAGTGGAACCCTGTCTTTCTCCCAGCTTCATTTTCATGTGCCGGGGACGAGCGTAGATATGACCGGCGACTACGGCCTGGATGGAAAGACTTTCGATTTTCACGGTAAAGCTCGCCTGGATGCCAAATTGTCGCAGATGGTTTCGGGTTGGAAATCGATGGTGCTGAAGCCGGTGGATCCATTCTTCAACAAGCACGGCGAAACCGAAATCCCGGTAAAGATCACGGGTACGGAATCAGAGCCGCACTTTGGTCTGGATTTCGGACACCATGATGACCAGAATGCCGGGTCGGTGGCCAAGCGCTAGCCCGCCAGTTTGTGAAGAACAGATGAAGTCTCCCTTCGCTTGCTGATAATCTCAAAGCAGAATCCGCTGAGGAGATCGGTCAGTCATTGTCTCTAATTATCAACGCACAGGGTATCTCAAAGGCCTTCGGGGCGAATCCTCTCTTCGAGGAGATTTCCTTTACAGTCGCAGTAGGGGACCGCATCGGCCTGGTTGGTCCCAATGGTTCCGGGAAGTCGACGCTTCTGCGAATACTCGCGGGATCTGTCGATTCAGACGGTGGTGAAATCGCGGTCAGGAAGCGCACACGCTTCAGCTACGTAGAACAGGACTCGCGATTTGATACGGGCATTACGGTACGCCGGGTGGTGGAGAATGCGCTGGAGTCCGCCGGAGCACCCACGTCTGATCGTGGCACGCTCTTCGCGGAAACATTGGGGCGGGCCGGATTTGATGCTCTGGACGCGAATGCGTCAGAGCTGTCAGGCGGCTGGCAGAAGCGCTTAGCGCTGGTGGAGGCCTTGGTGCGATCGCCCGACGTTTTGCTGGTGGACGAGCCCACCAACCACTTGGACCTGGCTGGAATCGAGTGGTTGGAAGAAATTCTTCAGACGTTGGCATTCTCGTGCGTAGTGGTCAGCCATGACCGTTATTTTCTGGAAAATGTTGCCACCGAGATGGCTGAGTTGAATCGCGCGTATCCCAGCGGCTTGCTGCGGGTGCGGGGAAATTACAGCACTTTTCTCGAAAAGAAAGAAGAGTTCCTGCATGCGCAATCGAAGCGGCAGGAGGCGTTGGAGAACCGTGTCCATACCGAGATTGAATGGTTGCGGCGCGGACCCAAGGCGCGTACCACGAAGTCGAAAGCTCGAATTGACAAGGCCCACGAACTGATGGGAGAGCTGGCGGACCTGAATTCGCGAACGCGTACCGCCTCCGCCGACATCGATTTTTCCGCCACGGCCCGCAAGAGCAAACGGCTGATCGAGTTAAACGGCGTCGGTTATCAAGTTGGCGGCCGCGTCCTTATGCAAGACCTCAACTTTGTTCTGACAGCAGGAATGAAAGTAGGACTTGTCGGGCCGAACGGCAGCGGCAAGACAACCTTACTTCGGCTGCTACGCGGCGAATGGGAGGTCACCAGCGGCGAGATCAAACGCGCCGAATTTCTGCGCATTGTTTATTTCGATCAGAGCCGGCAGCTCGATCCGGACGTCACCCTGCGCCGCGCTCTCGCTCCAGACAGCGATTCTGTTATTTATCGTGACCGAGTTGTTCACGTAGCGTCCTGGGCGGCGAGGTTTTTATTCAGCGGCGAACAGTTGAATCAACCGGTGGGCCGGCTTTCTGGGGGAGAGCGCGCCCGGGTGCTGATTGCGCAATTGATGCTTCAGCCAGCCGATGTTCTGCTGCTCGACGAGCCGACCAACGATCTCGATATTCCGACGCTCGAAATCTTGGAAGAAAGTCTACTGGAGTATCCCGGAGCGCTGGTGTTGGTAACGCACGACCGCTATATGCTGGACCGCGTCTCGGGCATCGTTCTTGGGTTGGATGGACAGGGCGCTGCCGAACCGTTTGCCGATTACTCGCAGTGGGAAGTCTGGCAATCGCAGCAGAAGCAGGCTGGCAAGACGACTAACAACCGTGATGGGCGCCCAAAGGACGCTGGCGCGTTGCAGCCCCAGGCTCAAAGCCGCAAGAAGCTTTCTTATCTCGAAGCCCGCGACTACGAGGTCATCGAAGGGCGCGTGGCTAAAGCGGAAGAGATTCTGCAGGCCAAACGCGAGCAACTGGATGATCCAGCGATTGCCAGCGACGGCCCCAAACTGCTGGCTGCGCACGCCCAACTGGATGCCGCACAAAAAGTTGTCGATGAACTTTACGCCCGGTGGGCCGAGTTGGAGAAGAAGAAGGGCTGAGGAGTGATTCGCTCCTTGGCGGTCGGTTACGCCGCCAGACGTGCTGGAGACGAGATCTGTGTCTCCTTTTGCGGTTCGTTCTTCGCCTCACTCTTTGAGAAAATCTTTGCGGTCATCCACATCGCTGCCAATGTCACACTCAAAAGTGCGAATTGCCGCCATCCATTCAGCATCGAAGCGTTGCCCATCAGTGTGAGCCCGGCAAAGCAAAATAGAAGATGCACGCAAAAGACTTGCAGGGAAGACTGGCCCAACCGTACCAGGGGCCGGACCGCTGCAATCTTGGTTACGGGTTGCGACACGATCAACAACGCCGCCACCGAAGCGAAATCGAGCAAGCGCAGCAGTCCGAGATGCCACTTATCGAAGAGAAACTCGAATGCCCCGAGTTCTAATCCATGGATGACCTTGCGTCGCATGACAAAACAAAGAACAGAGATCGCAACGGCTGGAACCATCGCCCAACGCGCCCATCTTTCGATGGGCAGATTGTCCTCGGCCCAACGCACGCCAAGCCACACTCCTACGAACCACAGCAATTGCCAAGCCCACAGGTCGAACGATCCCATTTCGTTCAACGGAATCCGCGTAGGAATGTATCGCATCATGAAAGTGTGTTCCGCGGCGCGAAAGCCGAATTGCGCGAGCACCCAGAAAGCGAAGGACGTCCACAAAATTGTTTTCCACCCGATTCTGCGGGCCAAAGGAATTACCGCCGACGTCAGCGCCAGAAAGATGATGTACATCGGCAAGATGTCGAGTAAGGGTGGCCTATAAATGAGCAAAGCAGCTTCGGTGACAGCTTGTTTAGCGCCCGCCATGAAGTAGAAATCCAGAAGATTGTGGAGCCCCGGGCGGTCACCATGAGAGGCGATGGGCACGGCCACCACGAAGGCAAACGCCAGCAAGAGCGCATGGTACCCATATAAACGCATGGTTCGCGCCCACAGCCTTCGCGCCATTGTTCCGTAGCCGTCACGCTCGGCGATGCGGAAGTAAATTCGTCCCGTGAAGAGCGCGGAAAGAAAAATGAAACCTTCTGCCGCTCCCACGAAACCAAAAGGCTGATTGACGTATGCGCTGACGGCCGTTGGCAGGTGGGTAAGGGCGATCCAAACCAGCATCACTCCTCGCATCGCATCCAGTTCCAGCCGGCGTCCAGCGCTCATGTTTCTTAGACGCCATCCGGGCGCCAGGCGTCACTGGAATTTGACCCTCGAAGGCAAAAATCATGCAGCTTTACAAGCTTTTACCGGAAAATTCCGTGCTAAAGTTTAACGGCGGAGGAACTTTGGCTGTTTTTTTGAGAATGCTGGTTGCATCGCTGGTTCTTTTTCTCCTCATACCGGTCTCAGCATACGGCAAGAAACACGAGACTGGGTTCCTCGACCGCGTCATTACCATCCAGGGTATTCAATACAAATATCAGGTTTTCCTGCCGGACGATTGGACTCCTCGTCAAAACTGGCCAGTGATTCTTGCTCTGCACGGCGCCGGAGAGCGGGGCGACGATGGACTGCTGCAAACCGACGTAGGCATCGGTACTGCGATTCGCACCAACCGAAGTGCGCTGCGAGCAATCGTCGTTATGCCGCAGTGCCCGAAAACTCTTTGGTGGATGCTGCCACCCATGGACGAATTGGCCATGAACTCATTGGACGAAGCTACGAAGGAGTTCCATGGCGACCCTCAACACACCTATCTGACCGGTTTGTCGATGGGAGGTTTCGGCGCGTGGCATTTGGCGCAGAAGTATCCTGGCCGATTCGCGGCGCTGGTCGTGATCTGCGGCGGGATTCTTCCTAGCGCCTCTGTGTTGAAAGCCTATCCCGATCTTAAGAAGGTAATACCGCCGGATTCGCCCAACAGCTATGCGGTCGCAGCCGAGCGCGTCGGCAAGGTACCAGTGTGGATCTTTCACGGCACCGTCGACGATATTGTTCCGGTCACCGAATCGCAACGGATGTATGAAGCGCTGAAGCAGGTTGGCGGCGAGGTTCACTACACCGAATACCCCGGCGTGGGGCATCCTTCGTGGAACAAAGCCTACGATGAGCCCAAGCTGTTTCCCTGGATGTTTTCAAAGTCTCTTGCCACAATCACCAGATAAGGAGGCGTCTGGCTTCGCTTTTCCG
This sequence comes from Terriglobales bacterium, assembly GCA_963700175.1. Classification (GTDB taxonomy): domain Bacteria; phylum Acidobacteriota; class Terriglobia; order Terriglobales; family Acidobacteriaceae; genus DASVWZ01. The sequence goes on along the minus strand of CAVOWN010000013.1, from coordinate 5,725 downwards.
GGTGAGATCCATCCATCAGTCCGGCGAAGTCCCACGGTTCGTGTGCGTTGCCAGCGCGTTAGCCTGAGCGGAGCGCCAGCGCGTAGGCCACGATCGTCTGACCTTTCTTTCCGGTTGTTCTTTTCAATTCATCAACCAGCGCCGATTCCACATCTTCTGGATCGGGCCTGATTTCACACGCTATGATTTCTTCGTCCGTTGCCCCGTGATAGCAAAGTTCGCACGCACCCAGTCCCTCCTCCGACCGCACCGGCGGGCCAAAGACGCGGCACGTCATGGGTCGCGATTCGTAGAGGTCGCAGGTTCCGGTGAGCGGATCGAGCACCGGACAAGGCTCGTCGTTGGCGAATTCCGCGAAGCGCTGCGTGGCTTCGGCGCCTTCGTCCAGCATTCCGCTCTCAGGATCGCCGGGAAAATCTTTCGACAATCGGGATATGGAGTTCCGTGTGCGCCGTTTGATTCCCTCTGCTCGCGTCGGATCCTTGATCTCCAGTTCCATCAAGCCTTGCTGCAAACGAAGCGCATCGAGCTGATTGATCGCGAAGACGCCGACGCAACATTGCGTGCATCCCGGACGGCATACCAGCCACTCGCCACTTCTTCGTGCAGCATCCGCGAACGCCGCGTCGGCGATCTGGATCAGTTTTCGGTCCTGCGGAATGAGTGCAGAACAAGGCATACGAAAGCATAACGAATTGCTAAGGACTGACCCGCGCGAAATCAATGTAGCCATGCTGCACATCGGTGCGGACCAGTTTAACGCGTAACCGGTCTCCTACGTCTAACCCTTGCTGTCCCTGGGCCAGCAGGCCCTCCACCAGCGGCTTCAACACTCGGACGAATGTCCCATTCGGAGTCACCCCCGTCACAATGGCATCGAACGTCTCTCCGATGCGCCGGCTCATTGCAATCGCAGCCAGGCGCTTGGCCATCCCGCGCTCGACTTTTCGTGCCGCGTCGCCTTTCTCGGTGCAGTTTGCGGCGATCGCCGACAATTCCTCGTCGGAATAAGGGCTAGGCTTTCCCGCCAGCAGCGTTTTGATCAAGCGCTGTGTGACGACATCGGCAAAGCGCCGGTTCGGCGCAGTGGAGTGCGTATAGTCCTGCACTGCCAGTCCAAAGTGTCCGGACACGGGTTCGCCGGGCCGCTCCAGTACGTATTCGCCCGGGCCAATCAACTTGATCACTGCCAGTGACAGGTCTGCGAAGTGATCGGGGTCGGCTGCCCGCCGTTTGAGCAAGAAATCATTCAGAGCTTTCGAATCGGCTTTAGGCGGAAGGGCCACTCCATGCAGCGCGGCGAGTTGAACGATTCGGTCCCAGCGCTTTGGAGTTTTGACGATGCGTCGAATCGATGACACTTTCTCCAGCAACCGTGCGACCACACCGTTCGCTGCAACCATGAAATCTTCAATCAGGTCGGTCGCGTGGTTTCGTTCGTGTGTTTCAACATCGACCACTTGCTGGTCGACCAGGATCGGCTGAAGTTCATTGGTTTCCAAATTCAAGGCCCCGTGTTCGAAACGCCGCTTCCTAAGGGCCTGCGCTACCTCGTCTTGCAATCGAAGCTGCGCTTGCAATGCTTGCGATGACGCAACCTTAGGCAGTGCCGCGCTGGCGCCAGCCAGCCAACCGCCCACTGCGTTATAAGCCAGTTGCGCCTGATTTCGCACGATGGCTCGGTAGACGTTGCTGGATTTGATGGAACCGTCTGCCCCAACCGCGAACTCGGTCACCACGGCCAGTTTGTCGGCGCCTTCCAGCAGGGAACTCGCGCCTGTGGAAAGCTCTTCGGGCAGCATCGGAAAGATTCGTACTCCCGTATACACGCTGGTAGTTTCCCGCGCGGCGTGTTGGTCAATGGCAGAGTCTTTCGAAACGAATGCATCCACATCCGCGATTCCGACCATCACCTTAACGTCGCCGTTGGGCAGGCGCTCGGCAACTTCAATCTGGTCGAGGTCGCGTGAAGTGTCGTTATCGATCGACGACCACAGTAACGGCCGCAAGTCGCGAACTCCGCTTGAAGGTCTGGCATCTGGAGGATTTGCCTTAATCGCGGCGAGCTGCTCAGTCACTCCCTGCGGAAAATCCGGCTCAAAACCATATCCCAGCACCACTTGCTTTGCCATTGCCTGAAGATCGAAATGAGAAGGCTGAGAATTGCCCATAGTCACCCTAAATTGAATTTCGAACGAAAGCCTATCTGGAGCACAGAAAGCCTACCATGTCAGCCAATTACCGCGGTGAAGTGCCGTCACTGGGGACGCCAAAATTCGAGCAGTCGTCGTGATATCCTTATATCCAGTGGCTGCGTCCCGCCTTAAGGCAACTTCCGCAGTTCCCAAAATACATCATGATTTCAGTCAGCAATGTTTCTATGCGCTTCGGCGCTAAAATTCTGTTCGACGATGTCTCGACCGCGTTCACAGTCGGCAAGCGCTACGGACTTACTGGCCCCAACGGCGCCGGCAAATCCACTTTCATGAAGCTGCTGACGGGTGAAATCGACCCACAGAAGGGGACCGTCGTTCGTCCTCGAAAGCTGGGAGTTTTGAGCCAGGACCAGTTCGCGTTTGATGCCTATCGCGTGATCGATACGGTCATTATGGGCAACAAGCGGCTTTGGGCGGCACTCGAAGAGCGCGATAAAATTTACGCCAAGCTGGAAATGACCGACGAAGACGGCATGAAGCTCGGTGAACTCGAAGGCATAGTCGGAGAAGAAGATGGTTACACGGCAGAGAGCGACGCCGCGATTCTTCTCCAGGGACTCGATATCGCCGATCATCTTCATGAGAAACAAATGGGCGAGTTACAGGGCGGACAAAAAGTCCGGGTACTGTTGGCCCAGGCGCTCTTTGGTCATCCCCAGGCGTTGCTCCTCGACGAGCCTACCAACAACCTGGACTTGGATTCCATCCACTGGCTTCAGGGATTTTTGAATACCTACGACGGAGTGCTGATCGCCATCTCGCATGACCGCCATTTCCTCAACAGTATCTGCACCCACATCGCGGATATTGATTACCAAACCATCATTACCTACACGGGCACCTACGATGACATGGTCGTCGCTAAGACCCAGGTCCGCTCGCAGATCGAGTCGCAGAACGCCCAGCGCGAAAAGAAAATTTCCCAGTTGAACGAGTTTATCGCGCGTTTCTCCGCCGGAACCCGTTCCAGCCAAGTGCAGTCGCGGCGCAAGGAAGTCGAACGCCTTCAGGTGACGGAACTTGCGAAGTCGAACATTCAGCGTCCTTTCTTGAAGTTCGAACAGAAGCGGCCTTCCGGCAAACATATTTTAGAGTTGGAAGGTGTGAAGAAATCCTACGGCGACGCCCATGTTGTGCGCGGTTTTACTGCCAGCGTCATTCGCGGAGAGAAACTCGCGCTGATGGGCAGGAACGGCGCTGGCAAAACTACGCTGGTGAACGCGCTGCTGGCAAACTCTCCGACGATTTCCGAGTCTGAACTTCGCAAAACCAGCGGCTACGATGGCCCTTTTCTGACCGGCGGCAAAGTCCTCTGGGGGCACGAAGCGTCCGTTGGCTACTTTGCCCAGGACCACAAGGCGCTGATTCAGCCCGGCATGACCTCCTTCGAATGGCTCCATCAGTGGGACCCTTCGGCGTCGCATGAGGAAATTCGCGGCCTGCTCGGACAGATGCTCTTTCCCCGCGAAGATGCCGACAAGCGTACCGAGGTGCTCTCCGGCGGGGAAGCGGCGCGACTCATCTTCTGCAAGCTGATGTTACTGAAGCCGAACGTGCTGGTGCTGGACGAACCGACCAACCACCTGGACCTCGAATCCATCAACGCGCTGAACATCGCACTGCAACGCTATCAAGGAACAGTCCTGCTGGTCACGCACGATCACGATCTGATCGACGAAGTCGCCACCAGGATCTGGCACTTTGAGAACGATCATCGGATTACCGATTTCAAGGGCGCATACGCAGAGTTTCAAACTACATACGCCTGAATTATTCGGAGCAGCCCGCGGTCGCCGTGTTACACCCAGTCGAGCAAATCGGACTGATAACGAGGGATGGGACGCGATTGGGGTGTTCAGGAATACAGGATCAATCACATTGTGGGCAGAGTGGATCTTGGATAGATCGATATCGCAAGTCATGGAAGGCCTCCAGATCAATGTATACTGCGTGCTCCGCAAGTGGTCCGATTCGATATCCTCGTGAGATGGTGAGATCCATTAAAGAACAAGTGTCTCCATATACCACAATCGGCTTCCTTGGGACTGGGAGAATTGCGGCTGCGATCATAGCAGGACTGAGCGGCCAACCAATGCCACCAAGCATCGTGGTCTCCCCGAGGAGCCAGAGCGTTGCCAGAAAGCTTGCCGCTTCGTTCCCTAACGTGACAGTTGCGCCCTCAAACCAGGACCTCCTGAACGCATGTGACACTGTGGTGCTCGCGTTGAGGTTGTCCCACGTTGATGAGGCACTCGCAGCGCTGACGTTTCGCGACGCGCAGACGGTCATAAACCTCGTCTCTGGACTAAGCCTTGAGCGCCTCCGGATATTTGTGCCCGCAGCTTCCACGCTATGCTACGCTGTTCCACTACCAGCAGCAGCGAGGCAGAAAAGTGTGACCGCGATCTTCCCGCCGAACGAGGTTGCATCCACATTATTCTCCCGCGTCGGTTCGGTGTTGCAGTTGACTGAGTTGGAACCATACCTCGCAATATGCGCGCTGACAGGTACTCTTGCGAACTACTACAAATTGGCGAGTCTCTCTGTGAACTGGCTTCAGACGCAGGGTATTGCAAACAAGGCCGCACATGCCTATACAGCCGGACTGCTCGCCGGCGCCTTCGATTCTGTACAAGAGGATTTCGCAAGTGTAGCTAGAGAACATGCAACGCCAGGTGGGCTGAATGCCTTTCTTCTCGAGCAGATGGAGCAGAGTATGACCTATGAGATCTTCCGCCAAACTCTGGACAGTCTTCTGCGACGCTTAGCAGGTCGTCACGGTCTCCTAGGATAAGGAAACGAAGGCGCAAGTAGACTTCTGGATTAGTCCTTACAAGCCCTCCGGTGCCCGTCGCCCTGAATGCGAGTGGTTCTCAACTGGTAACCACAGATGGGATGAGAAGGCCGAGTCACTCGGCGAGAGCTTTTGGACAGGTCATTGTCCCGGCACTTCCCATCCTTTACTGGTCAACTGCAATCCAGCAACCTCGGTTGTCTTCGATACGCCGCTGACGGTCGTTCGGATATCGGAGAATGCTTGCTGAACGTCCGGGCGTTTGGCCCAGGAATCATGAAATGAAGTCTAGATGCAATGATGGCCGCAAAGACCAGCTCCAAAAATAGTGTCGGCAGAAGACCATGAACACAAACATAGAGACGCTTCCGCAGAATTTGTTCTCATCCGCGACCTGCGGCTGTGCTAGAGACTGAATGTTGAGGCTGACCGCGAACAGCACGATCATTATTGCTTGGGCGATGCACCGGAGTATTGTTCTCATGTTTCACACCTTACGTTCCTCTTGGAAGTCTCGGGTCGAAAGAACTGCAGAAACCAGGCGTCTCGAAAATCGGTCAAAGGCTACGGCATGACCGAAGAGTTCCTGCATGAATACTTGGAATTGAGAGGATGCCATCAGGATGGTTGCCGCCATTTCCGCGTCTATCGCCGAATGGATACGGCCCAGTTCTTGTTCGCGGCGGATATATTCCCGGAGCCTGGATATTCCGCC
>CAVOWN010000012.1:0-86241 GCA_963700175.1 Terriglobales bacterium | reverse complement strand
GCAAGAAATTGGCAAACTGCGTCACCATTGAAGAGCGGATCCGCCTCAAGCTAGCCGGCGACGTCTGATGCTGCGTGGTCTCCAAACCTTGGAACGTGGAAGCGGGTCACGCACACAGCAGTTCCGGATTCCCAAACCATTTCCGAGGGGCATTCAAATGTGTAGCAGCATCCGCGCCGCGGTTTTCAGAAACCTGGTCGCGTGACTGCTATGTTGGAACTTTCAGAATCAGGTATCCGCCGACAAGCGCGAAGATAAGGTCCGGCGACCATGCTGCCAGCACCGGAGGCAGTTGGCTGATGTTGCCCATCGCTTCAAATAGTCCTGAGACCGTCCAGTAAACCACCGCAATTCCGACCGCCATTGCCACTCCGGTTACAGTGCCTCGCCGTCCCGCCGCTAGAGCGAATGGGATAGCCAGGACTGCCATCACCACCGTAATGAGTGGAAACGCAAATTTCTTGGCCAGTTGTACCCGCAGGCGCACCACGTCGAAGCCGCTCTGCTGCAAGTCGCGGATATAGCGGCGCAGCTCTTCATAGTTCATCTCCGACGACTGCTTCACTTCCTTCTTAAAGTAGCCGGGAGGCTCGCTCACCACCGGAAAAGTATCCACGACAAAGGTGCGATAGTTTTCGATCGCTGGGCCTCGCAGATCGCGCTCCCATCCTTGGGTACAGACCCAACGATGCACGCTGTCCTCCCAGTGTGCCCGGTCAGCATAGATGCGCTTGGTCAACTGGAAACTCGCCGGATCGAACTGGAACACCGACAGGCGGCCAAACTGGTCGCGGTCGGAATCGAAAAGTTGGTAGTAGTAAATGTCTGAGTTTTGCCCAAAAATCCACTTACGATCGGGATTCAAGTAAGTCTGCGGGGGCTTGCCTTTGATCAGGTTCCGCAATGCGTCTTGCCGTTTGTTGGCATGCGGCAGATAGACCTGATCGAAGAAAAACAGGCCCGTAGCCAACAGCGCCGTCGCCACCAGGACCGGCACGATGACCCGGTAAATGCTGATGCCGGTGGCCTTCATGGCGGTAATTTCGTTTGCCCGCTGCATCACGCCGAGAGTGATCAACACCGCCAGAAGAATGCTGAGAGGGGTGATGTTGTAAAGGAAATACGGCGTGACATTCAACAGATATTCGCCAACCACCAGCGGGGAAATCTGGTTGCGCAAAATGTCGCCCAACAGTTCAAAGAGCGTGAACACCAGCAGCAGCATGATGAAGGTTGCCAAGACCATGGCAAGATTCATGAAGAAGTCCCGCAAGACGTAATCGTCCAGGATCATGGGGAAGCGCGCGCTCAAGAAACGCCGCCGGCCCGCTGCTCGCTCGAAAGCGTCTTCGCTGCGATTCGTCCGCAACACAAAACCACTCTTGTCGGTGCTGCCAAACTTCCAAAATCCACGCAGGGCGGAAATCTCGAAGGGTTTGCGTTCGGCCCGCCACAGCAGAAATGCCCCTGTCAAAAAGAAAACGATGTCAGCCAGCCATACTCCAACTCCCGCCGAAAGCTTCCCCTGCCGCGCCAAGGAAACTCCCACCAGTGAGACAAAGTAGTATGCAAAAACCAGAAGGATGGTGAGGACGAAGCCGCTGGACTTTCCGCCCTTTTTAGACGACAGTCCCAAGGGGATGCCCACCAAAGCCAGCACCAGGCAAGCGGTCGACAGGGCCAGACGCCGATGAAACTCGATCAATGCCCAACGGGCGGCGGCCGAATCACCGGAGTGTCCTTTACGCCAAAGGTCCGGAGTACTTAACTGGGTCACCGGAGCCGGTTCCTGGTCCTTGGAGGTCTCGGCGGCGGGCACCGTAATGGGGATGTCGGTCTGCTCAAACGTCGAAATTTGATAGTGACTGGGGTCCTGCGGATCCATCTCGTGGGTTGAACCGCTGGTCAAGTGCAGATGAAGGGTGTCGGGGCCCTCACTGACCAGAATGCCTTGTTGCGCCAGAGTGATGCGAGGGTTCTGCGGCGTGCTGGTGTCTGCAATAAACACCCCCTTCCAGATCGCAGCCCCTTGAGCCGCCTTCACGTTCTGCACGTACAGGACAAGTTGCGGAAAGCCTTCATAGAAGACTCGCGGCTGCACTTCAAATGAAACCTGCGAAGATTTCAGCTTGTCTTCGAGGCGTGCCATGGCCGCCTGGGAGCGCGGGGCGAGATAGAGTCCATTCGCCATGGCCAGGGTCCATGCGCAGAAGGCAAAAATCGAGATGATGCGTAAGAACGTCCAAACTCCGATTCCGCTGGCGCGCATGGCAGTGATTTCGCTGTCTGCGGCGAGACGGCTCAACCCGATCAGAATCCCCACCAGCACTCCCGCAGGGATGCTAATGGTGAGCGTGACTGGAACGATGAAGAAGAAAATCTCTGCCACGCTCGGCAGCGGAGCGCTGTTTCTGACCACCAATTCCAGAATTCGGCCCAGGTCGCGAGTGAACAGGACGAACGTAAACACCACGATGCCGATTAGGGCGTGCGACGTCACCTCGCGCAGAATGTAGCGGGTCAGAATTCGCATGAGAGGCCGATGAAATGCAGTCTAGCACGCGTCGCAGTTTGGCACTTTGAGTGCTCTTGTAATCGGGAAGCGCGTGATTTCTTAAGCTGTACTAATGCGAAGGGGCAGTCTGTTCTTATGAAGGATCCTCTTGTATTGTGTGTCGACGACGATCCAGGCATTCGGGGTCTCTATGAGGCCATCCTGAGTCGCAATGGATATGAGGTCATCGCTGTCAGTAACGGCAGCCATGCACTTACAATCTACGAGTTTGGAGCCAAGGTGGATGCGGTCGTTCTAGACTTGGAGATGCCTGGAATGAATGGATTTGAGCTCGCGGAACGCCTTAAAGCATTGAATCCATTACTGCCGATCCTGATGGTGTCGGGTAGTAATCCGGACCCGGGGAAGGTGTCTCCTTTTGTCGACGCCGCGATTATGAAGGGAGTTCCAATTCGGAACATCTTGGACCGAATTGAAACCCTTATCGCCGGACGTCGGGAGCCGTCACAAATCCAGTTGCCCAGTTAATCTGGGAGATCTAACTGATCGACCGATCAACCCCAGTTCCTCCCGCGCCCGATTAAACTGCTTCCCAGAGCCGAAACTTCGGCAGGCTGCCGATTATTCGGCTTTCAAGTACACCGCTGCCAGCGGCGGCAAGGTCATGGTCAGAGAATACGGGCGGCCGTGGACGGGATCTTCTTCCGCCATAACTCCGCCTAGATTTCCCATCCCGCTTCCACCGTACTCTCTTGCGTCACTGTTCAAAATTTCCCGCCAGTATCCTCCGTGGGGCACGCCCAGGTGATAGGCCAGGCGCGGAACCGGCGTGAAATTGCAAACTACAACCACATTGTCTTTTGGGCTTTTCGTCTTTCGCAGCAGGGAAATGGTACCGTTCGCACTGTCATTGCAGTCGATCCATTCGAACCCAGCGCTTTCAGTGTCCAATTCGTGCAACGCTGGGTTTTCGCGATATGCCCGGTTTACCTGCTCCACCCAACTCTGCAAGCCCTTGTGCAGCGGATATTGCAGGACGAACCATTCCAATCCCATATCGTGGGACCACTCCCGCACCTGGCCGAACTCGTCGCCCATGAACAAGAGCTTCTTTCCCGATTGCGCGAACATGTATCCGAAAAGCAGTCTCAGATTGGCAAACCTTTGCCATTCGTCGCCTGGCATTTTCCCGATGAGAGAACCCTTGCCGTGCACCACTTCATCATGCGAGAGCGGCAGCACAAAGTTCTCGGTGAAACCGTATAGCATGCGGAAGGTCAGTTTGTCATGGTGATACTTGCGGTGGATGGGGTCGTGCTCGAAGTATTCCAGTGTGTCATGCATCCAGCCCATGTCCCACTTCAGTCCGAAACCTAATCCCCCCACATAAATTGGGCGAGAAACCATAGGCCAGGCGGTCGATTCTTCGGCAAAGGTCTGAATGTCAGAGTGCTCGCCATAGGCCTCGCGATTGAACTCGCGCAAAAAGTCGATGGCTTCCAGGTTCTCCCGGCCTCCATATTTGTTTGGCAGCCACTCGCCCTCCTTGCGTGAGTAGTCGAGATACAGCATCGACGCGACCGCATCCACGCGTAGGCCGTCGGCGTGGTACTTATCCAGCCAGAACAGGCCACTCGACATCAGGAAACTTCGGACCTCATTTCGCCCGTAATTAAAAATCAGCGTTTTCCAGTCCGGGTGAAATCCCTGTCGTGAATCCGAATGTTCGAACAGATGTGTCCCATCAAAGTATGCCAATCCATGTGCATCGGTAGGGAAGTGCGACGGGACCCAATCGAGGATCACACCGATCCCATGCTGGTGCAGATAATCGACCAGGTACATGAAATCCTGCGGCGTCCCAAAGCGTGAAGTAGGAGCGAAATAACCTGTCGTCTGGTAACCCCAGGACCCGTAAAAGGGATGCTCCATCACGGGAAGAAATTCAACGTGCGTGAAGTACATGCGCTGAACGTAGTCGGCCAGCCGAGGCGCCAGTTCGCGATAGGTCAGCGGCCGGTTGTGCTCCTCCGCCACTCGCATCCACGAACCAATATGCACCTCGTAGATTGACATGGGAGCACGCACCGAGTTCTTGGCTTTGCGATTTTCCATCCATGACTGATCGTTCCACTGGTACTCGAGGTCCCACACCACGGAAGCGGTCCGCGGCGGTTTCTCATGGAGAAGCCCGAACGGGTCAGCCTTGTCCACCACGTGCCCGTGATGCTGTGAGCGAATGTGGTACTTGTAGAGATTGCCTTTCTCAACACCTGGAATAAAGCCGTCCCATATCCCGGAGTTGCCTTGGGGCTTGAGCGGATTGATCTTGCGGTCCCATCCATTGAAGCTGCCAATCACGCTGACCTCGCGGGCGTTCGGAGCCCATACGCTGAAACCAGCGCCCGGATCAGTTCCGTCGTGCATTAAGTGCGCGCCCAGTTTCTGATAGGCCCGGTAGTGGTGGCCTTCATTGAAAAGGTACAAGTCTTCGGGCGTCAGCAAAGAAACATCGAAGCGGGTATTCGATAGGGATGTCTGCATTTTGTTGGTCATCGGTTCTGGGACAGCATTGAGATGCCGTTTTAGTCTACCGGAACCATGGTATTTGGCGCTGTCTTCAGAAAATCGTATGCCGCCGGAGAAGCGTGCGCCAATGCGGGGTGGCCAAGCGGACGCATTTCCCCAGGTTTTTCGGATTTTGATCCTCCGGGAGGACCTCCCCAGACCCGGCGTCAGGCGATCCACACTTCTAACTGCACGGTATTGTGCTCTCGCCGCGCAAGAATCGCACCGCACGACCCTCTCAGGTTGATTTCCATCGCATCGCCGTTCTAGAATTGCCTCCAACGGTGGGGCATCATCAGTGAATTGTGCACAGTAAAGTATGAGGTTGGGCGCACGCGCTTGGCCATGAACGGGGTGACCGCACATGTTGCTAACCACACCTATTGTCTTCGTTGTCGACGACGACGTATCGGTGCGCGAATCGCTGGAATTGCTGATCCGCTGTGAAGGATGGCGGCCGTTAACATTCGCTTCCGCACAAGAATTCCTCGACTATCCACGAGTTTTTATTCCGAACTGCCTCGTACTCGACGTTTCTCTTCCTGGTCTCAATGGTCTGGATCTCCAAGGGCTTATCGCCAGAGAACGGACGGATATGCCGATCATCTTCATCACCGGCCACGGCGATGTGCCCATGACAGTCCAAGCCATGAAAGCGGGGGCTGCCGAATTCCTGACAAAGCCATTCAATGATGACGTGCTGGTGAGTGCGATCCGGGCGGCCCTTGAACGCAGTCGAGTTGCTCTAAGTCTGGCAGCGGAGATGCGGGCGCTGGCAGACTCTTATGCGTCACTGTCGCAGCGCGAACGGCAGGTTATGGCCTTGGTGGTCTCCGGCCTGTTGAACAAACAAGTCGGTGGGGAACTTGGCATCAGCGAGGTCACGGTAAAGGCCCACCGAGGCAAGGTGATGCAGAAGATGAAGGCCGATTCTCTTGCGGAGTTGGTGAAGATGGCTACCAGACTCCGCGTCGCGCCGGCCGCGGTTGCGGAGGCCTTGCGACGATGATTGACCATCGTAATTAGAGCAGAACAACATGAAGAAAAATACAGCGCCGATTTCCCTTGCCGGCTCCCATTTGGGCGAAGTTCGGCATGTCTGCGCGTTCTTCAATAGCGACGACGAAGAGTATCGCGTGCTGCTTCCGTTTATTAAGGACGGGTTTGCTTGCGGAGACAAGGCCATCCACGTCGTGAATCCGGACCAACGTCATGACCATTTGCAACGGTTGGCCGCGGTAGGCATCGATCCAGCCGCCGCCGAGCAGAGTGGACAACTGGAGGTTCGGATCAACACCGAAGCTTACATTCGGGACGGCCGTTTTGATCAGGACCGGATGCTTACCGCATTCGAGCAGATGGCCAGCGGCAATGCCAAGGGAGGATTTCCACGTAGTCGCATTTGCTGCCGGATGGACTGGGCAGTGGAAGATCGATCGTATGTCGACGACCTCATCGAGTTCGAATCGCGGGTGAATGATGTGTGGACCCGCCACGACGACGCGGTTATTTGCACCTACCATCTTGGGAAATTTGGAGGAGACACGGTGATCGACATCATGCGGACACATCCACTGATCGTTATCGGCGGTATTCTTCAGCAGAATCCGTTTTTTGTGCCGCCGGAAGAGTTTTTGCGCGAAATTCGCGGCCGGCGGGCGAAGAGGACCGCATCGCCTCCGGCTGCGGCCTGACAGTCCGAACATCCTGGTCTAAAAATGGAAGTGCATGTTGAACAACCCGCGGAGGAGATCAAGCGCCTACAGCGTTGTATGAATGATCTGCTCGGCGTTCTCGCGCTCCCTGCCATGTGGAGCGGTGCCGAGCCGTCCCAGATTGTTCATACCCTGCTGGAGGCGCTCCTGGGTATGCTCCACCTCGATTTCGTTTATGTGCGCTTGCAGAACCCAGTCGGCGCGGTACCTGTCGAGATGGGCCGAGTCGGTCAATCGCGGAAACTGAAGACTCGGCCGCAACAGGTGGGCGAGGTGATCAGGCACAGTTTGGGAGATGACACCCAGAAATGGCCTTCGCTGGTACGGATCTGCTTTGGAGACCAGGACGTTTCGATCGTCACCCAGAGGCTGGGGCTCGACGGTGAAATCGGTGTCATCGTAGCTGGGTCTGAACGTGCGGATTTTCCGTGCCAGACCGAGAAACTTCTTCTGAGCGTAGCGGCGAATCAGGCATCGATCGGGCTACAAGAGGCAAGGCTCCTGAGCCAACAAAAGCGGGTTGCCAGCGAACTTGATCAACGGGTGACGCAACGAACTATAGAGCTTGGCGAAGCCCACGAAGAGCTGGGAAAGAAAACAGTCGAACGTGGTCTGGTGGAAGAGAAGCTGCGTCAAGAGGAAAGGGAGCTCAAGCGCAGTGAGGCGCGCAATGCAGCCATTCTGGAATCGGCCCTCGATTGCATTGTGACGATCGATCACGAAGGTTGCATCACCGAGTTCAATCGGGCTGCGGAGCGGACCTTCGGGCACCGTCGGGATGACGTTGTGGGAAGGCAACTGGCCGACGTAATCGTTCCGCCGTCTCTGCGGAAGAAGCACGGGGAGGGCTTTGCCCGATATCTTGCCACCGGGGAGGCGCGGGTGCTCGGGAAACGCGTCGAGATGACTGCGATACGTGCTGACGGAAGCGAATTTCCTGTTGAGCTCGCCGTTACACGCATTCCGTTGGAAGGGCCGCCGTCGTTCACCGGCTATCTACGAGACATTACGGAACGCAAACGGGCAGAGCAGGAACTGCGGCGCAGCGAGGCGTTTCTCGCGGAAGCTCAGCATCTGAGTCGAATCGGCAGTTTTTCCTGGCGTGTAGCGACGGACGAACTCACCTGGTCGGAGCAGCTTTATCGCATCTTCCAGATTGACCGGAATGCGCGGGTGACCTTTGAACTGATCAGTACTCGAATCCACCCTGAAGATTTATCAGCATTCCGCGAACATATTGAGCGATCTCGACGGGATGGCAGCGATGTACAACTCGAGTTCCGCCTGCAGATGCCGGACGGAGCGGTCAAGCACGTACACGTCGTTGCTCACATCCGGGGCGATCAGGGCCAACTGGAGTACATCGGCGCAGTTCAAGACGTGACGGAACGGCGATCCTCGGAAGCGGCACTCAGCAAGGCCCGGTCGGCGCTCTCACACGTGGCCAGGGTTACGAGCCTTGGAGTATTGACGGCGTCGATCGCGCACGAAGTCAATCAGCCACTTTCGGGCATTGTCACCAACGCCAGCACCTGTCTTCGTATGCTGGCCGCTGATCCGCCCAACGTGGATGGCGCTCGCGAAACTGCGCGGCGCACGATTCGCGATGGCAACCGCGCCTCTGAAGTGATCACTCGCTTGCGCGGGCTCTATGGGAAGAAGGCTCCAACGACTGAATCTGTCGATCTGAACGAGGCTACACGGGAAGTGCTGGCGCTTTCATTGAGCGAACTCCAGCGAAATCGGGTAATCCTGCGGGCGGAACTTGCCGAGGAACTTCCTCTTGTCACCGGCGATCGCATTCAACTGCAGCAGGTCATCCTGAACCTGATCCGGAATGCATCCGATGCGATGAGGGCGGTTGACGATCGTCCGCGGCAGTTGCTGATTAGAACTGAACGGGACGAAGACGATCAGGTGTGTCTGAACGTGCAAGACGCGGGGGTCGGGTTCGACCCTCAGGTGGTGGACAGACTCTTCGAGTCGTTCTACACGACGAAGCATGACGGTATGGGAATCGGACTCTCCATCAGCCGCTCCATTATCGAGAGTCATCATGGTCGTCTATGGGCAACACCGAATAATGGTCCGGGGGTAACGTTTTCATTCTCTATTCCGCGCGCATCCGGGGTTGCGACGAGCACCGACAGTATCCGGGAGATTCAAACTCGTGACCTGACGGATGCGGCGTGAGGAATCCGTGCCGTGCTATAAGTGAACCCCACGGTGCTAAAGCAAGCCGATGCCATGGACATGCTGCTCAAACGCGGTACTAATCTCAAGCCGCTAGAGTGCATACAGGTGGTGCTAAAGGACAACTTCGACACTGAGGATATGCCGTCCACCGGCGCATCGCTGGCACTCAAGGGCATGCAGGCGGCGAAGAATGCAACGCTGCCGCTAAATTGTCCGGTGAATTGAGGAAACAGGCCAACGAAGAACCCCTGTTTTGCATCTGCTTGCGGCAACCGATACTAAAGTGCAATAGACAGTGCTTCCTGGAGTGGCGCACCCTAGTGCTGTGGGGCACCGCGAGGCAAAGGTCCTTCCGAAAACGAATTTAGCCTCGTCGTCGATGCCCCGCCCGGATTGGGATGGACGGCCCACCACGACGGACACATCGATTTCCTCACCACCGCCGGTGCAAGCATATGCGGCTTTAGCATTGGGGAAGCCTGTGGACCCTGGCGCGGCGTGAAAAATCTATGACGGTCATGCGTTCGCTTGTCTCAGTGGTCGATGACGACGAATCTGTGCGCGAGTCGCTCCCCGATTTGCTGACGGAATTCGGCTTTGCATCCCGAGCGTTCTCGTCGCCGGAGGAGTTCTTGGTGTCCGGTTGCGTTGGCCAAACCAGCTGCCTGATCCTCGACATAGCCATGCCGGGGATGAGCGGACCCGACCTCCAGCGGGAATTGAAGCTTCGTGGACAGGAGATTCCAATCATCTTTATCACCGCTAGCACCGATAAGACCGTTCGCCCCGGACTGCTCGAAAAAGGCGCGGTGGAGTGCCTGTTCAAACCATTTAGCGACACGGCATTGCTTGAGGCACTCAATGCCGCACTTCGAGACAACTGAGCAACCGGTACGCTGATAAGGCCGGTCCACTTTGTCTGAGCGAGTTGCGTTTAGGTCGGTCAATCAGCGATTTCGCGATTTTTCTCACAGACAAGCGGGTCGACGGTGGGTTAACATTCCTGTGGCATTGGCCGAGCGTCATTATACTCACCTTGGTAAGCCAGGAGACCAAACGATGTTTAGAGCCATCCTCATGTCCTTCGTCCTAGCCACGGCCGCATTAACCAACTACGTGGCGGCAGCGGTCACCTATCATGTCGGCTCCATTCAGGAAATCAGCCAGGGATGCAATGGGAGTGCGGAAGTGGAGCAAGCGGTCGATCCAAGCCACAGCAAGTATGTGTATGAGGCGTGGATCGGATGCGGAGGCATCGGCTTTGCCCGCTCGACCAACGGCGGAGTCACATTCTCGGCGCCGATATCAATGCCCTATTTAGGCTATTCCTGGGACCCTACCGTTGCAGTCGGGCCCGACGGCACTGTTTACGTTGGCTATATGGTGGAGGGGAGCACGCAAATATTCCCGGTTGTAGCTGCGTCGTCTGATCATGGAAATAGCTTCCCGCAGGTGACGCAACTTCTTCCGCCTGATCAGAACAACTGGGGCGACCGCGTCTTCCTCGCCAGCGGGTCCGATGGCGCGCTCTACGCCACATGGGATTACGGCCCATTCGATTCCTACATACAGCTGATCTGTTCGCAAGGGGGGAGTTGCTCCTATTCCTATGGCGATCTAAATGCCGTGGTGCAAAAGTCGACGGACGGAGGAAAAACGTTCAGCGACATGGTTCATGTGAGTCCGAATTTCCCCGGAGGCGGGGCCGAGGCCGCTCCCATGGTGGTGGAATCGAGCGGTCAAGTCGACGCCTACTACCAGGCGGACAAGACCCTCAACCAGCAGAACTTCCAGTTAGCGCCCGGCGGCGGACACGTCACGTCGTCCGAAGATGGCGGCGAAGACTGGTCCAAGCCACTTTTCCTTACTTCCCGTACGGGAAAAGTAGCGCTACAGGTGTGGTGGATCGACGGAGCGATCGGCATCGATGCCGGCGATAATCTTTACGCGACCTGGGACGTTCAGGACAAGAACTCCGACGGCAGTCCGAACGACATCGCCTACCTCTCTTATTCGACCGACCATGGCAAAACCTGGTCCAAGCCCATCAAGCCGATCGCCGATAAACTCAACGTTCCGCATATCGTTGAAGTTGTAGGCGGAGCGAACGGAATTGCCTATGTGGCTTGGCTCTCCGACAGCGATCCAAGCGGATACGCACTTTACCTGCGGACATTTTCCATCACCAAAGGATGGCTTGGTAAAGCGGTTCGCATATCGAAGCAGTTTGGGGACAGCGGAACGTGGCCCGGCGACACCTTTGGCATTTCGATCAGGAATCCCAACAGCCTCGTCTTAAGCTGGGGCAGCAACTCCAACATCTACGCTGTGCCAGTGAAAGTGAGTTTCTAACATTTCAAGAGGAATGGCCCGCAACGAGGCACCGGCACCTCAACTCTGGGCCTGTCGCCTCAGGGCGGGTCGAGATGCGTAACCGAGAGGTTATGCGAACCGGCAACGGCGCCAGGCCATCCACCTGCAGACGTAAGCCGCTATAGCGTGTCTCGGCATTTTTCTTCATAATCCGGGGTATGGCTCTCGTCGTGTTCCTTCGCGGCGTCAATGTTGGAGGACACCGGACCTTTCGTCCCAGCGTCCTCGCAAGGGCGCTGAGCGAATACGATGTGGTGAACGTGGGCGCCGCGGGAACCTTCATCGTCCGCAAGCCGCAGTCGCGAACAAAACTCCGGGCGGCTCTGCTTCCCAAGCTGCCATTCGCAGCGGACGTGATGCTGTGCGAGGGGCGCGACCTTCTGCGCCTGGAAACGGAGAATCCGTTTGGGAACCAGCCCTGCCCGCCGGATGTCGTTCGCTTTGTAAGCATCCTCTCGAAGGCGGATGCTGTCCCTCCATCGCTGCCAGTCGCGTTTCCCTCAGATGGCCAGTGGTTGGTACAGGTAATCGCATCCGAAGGGCAGTTCGTGTTTGGCAGGTACCGACGCCACATGAAAACCATCGGCTACCTCGGCCGGATCGACAAACTCTACGGTGCGCCCGCCACGACGCGGAACTGGAACACCATCGCTGCCGTCCTGCGAATCTTGAAGGCCCACAGCAACCCGCAATAACTGGCAACCACAGTCTCCCGCGTGGTTTTCAGCGTAATAGAGATTTCGCGTAAACCGGCGCAAGTCCCACCCGGGGCTGGGTTACGCGAGGTATAGTTTCCGCTGCCGACCATCGAGAAGTGATTCTCTCTTGTCCCGAATTCGGCCTTTACCGGGCGGGTTGTGTAACCGCATTCATTTGAAGAGTGACGGCGGTCTGCGCTAACAGTCTACCGTTTGCCGATGCGCCCGTCTTCATGGCGATCTTGGTCTTAGCCAGTGTTACTCCTTCAAAGTGCGCAGTCGTTCCAATGACCACCTCACCGGAAGTCTGCCAGAAGATGTTCTTGGACCGAGCGCCGCCTTTCAGGATCACCCGCGTAGCGTTGGCTTGAGTAAGAGATCCCGCTATCTGAAATATCCAAACCGCGTCTGGGCCGCCTGAGATCGTAACGTTCTTTGTGATTAAAACCCGGGTAGTCCACTTGTAGAGCCCGGGAACGAGGGTCAACCCGCCAATCAGTCCGGCTCCCCGATTGATGAAATTTGGGTTCTTTCGTCCGGCGGCGTCGGTGTATGCGATTTCCATGTCGCTTACGGCCTTTGTGAGTAATGAGGGGTCGGTCACTCTGCACGGAAGAGGGCCCGCCTTATTGACGGAGTAAACTGTCCCCGTCTTAATTTCTGAACATTTCAGATGGATAGCCGCCCCCGTGATTGGACTAGCTCCAACATCTCCATTGATAACAGAGGGGAAAACATCGGTGATTCCGGATTTGGTCAGAATTGCGAAAGGGCCGGCTTTCCCAAGAGATACAGGTGTCTGTCCGGTGAACTCGACTGCGTTGGTGGTAAACGTCCATGCAATGGGATTGTCCATGGCAACTCCAATTGCATTTCTCGCCGCCGTCGTGAGCGTGGCGGTGTAGCTGGTATCCGGGTTGAGAGCGACCGAGGTTGGCGTAAAGGTTGCCACCGTGTTTGAGGCATTCATGCTGACGGTGCCGGGTACGTCGTTTCCATTTGCCTCCGCAACCGTGAACGTGAGCAAATTTCCCGCCGCGGACGAGTTAATCGTTTCCGGATCCATCGGTTGGCTGAAGGTCGCGGTGGCCGCGGCGCCGGTTACAACGTTCCCACTGGTATTTGTGCTGGTCGGTACGTTTGTGGCCCGGTTGCTTGGGCTTGATGAAATCACTGTCGGTGCGCCGGGCGCAGCGCGAATGCCGGAGTCAACGGCCGCAAAGACCCTTAGGATTCCGCCACCTGCCAGCAGGGCGGCGAATAGTAATGCCATAAACATCGTTGGTTTGTAGGAGCTTTGGAATCTGGACATTTTCCTTCCCTGCTTTCATGTGACGCGGCCCGCGTCTTGGAGCATCAGTTGCTTAGAAACTGGGTGGAGAGCGCATCTCAATTGTCGGGCCAATCCAACGAAGGAACTGTTCTAATGTGATCACTTGTGGCAATTATTCTCAGGCCGCGTGCGGCCTGCAAAACAGCATCACGATGACGAAATAGCGATCAGCCTTCAAAAGACAAGGGGATCGAAGCTTATGAAGCAGAGAGCGAGAGGCAACCGCACTTACGATGGTTTGAAACACGCCATTGCACGTCTCGATTGTTGGTCAACGAGCGACATCTGCTGGCGAGGTCTTTGTTTCCAAGCTCGGCGGCCTTTTTGAGATATTCGAAGCCTGGTCGCGACGTTCGGCGACCGCGGCAGCGCAGGCGACTGGTACCAGGCATGCGCAAGATGCGGTTTGTTAGAAGAGTGTCCCGTCACTTCCGCAATCAGCTATTACACTTATGGTCCCCGGAACCACTGCAAGACTTTCCTTTGCACAACAACAAACCCGGCCTCTGCTTAGACCGCAATAGGCCGGGTAGTTTTATGCTGGAGCAGGCGAACTACTTCGCGTAGCAGGTGATGGCGTTGTAGAGGAACTGCTCATCGGGGCCGCCGACATTACTGTACTCGGGCATATTCGAGACATAGACGCCGGCGTATTTTGCCGTCTTGTACAAGCTGATGACACCTATGAACGAGTCAGAATCAGCCTGCGCTTTGGCTTTGCCGAGATTGCCGGTCCACGATCCGGATTCGGGGACCTGACTGGTGTTGAAGCCCATGGACTGCCATGAGCTGCCTTTGATTTTCGTCAGCAGGCAGGCATGCGATGCGTCTTTTTTGAAGTCGCCTGAAATGCCAGTAGTGGTGTAAGTAAGCGTGGAGCTTAGTCCAAAAACAGGCGCGAGACCGCGGTTGTCGTAGGAGTCGTATTCAAAGCTAGCGTAGGTGGCCAGTACGGAGTGTCCTTTTTTAGCATACTTGGCGACGGCAGCGATTTCGGCCGTGGTGTACTGTTCGGTGCCACCGGCGGCATCGCTGATGATGACTACGTTGGCTTTGGAGTTCACCAGGTCCTGATAAGTGAAATCGCTTTTGATGTAAGTTGTATGGTCGATGGAGACGGGGATTTTCCCATAGGTCGACCAATTCGTATTCAGGTCGGCCCAAACTGGGTTGTCACCCCAGGATTTGACGATTACTGCGTTGATGGTCTTGGCCGGGCGTTGAGTGGCATAGTCGGTATACCGGGTTGCGTCCGTTCCGGCGGAGCGGGGTGGCGTGGCGTCTGCTGCGAACGCGGTTGCGGCAACTGCGATCACGAGGGTCAGAAGAATTGTGTGCAGGTTCTCCCTGGGCATGGTAAGTCTCCTCCTTGGAGTTGAACCACTAGAGTCGCGGTTCAAGGGCGGCAATTATACCTCAGATTTTCCGGCTTTTTGGGTTGGACTGAATGAAAAAAACATTGAGGCTACAGATGCAGGCGGCTGTAAGCGGTCACGATCGGAAGGTCGTTGCGGATTTCGCCGGTCGGATTTAGGGCTTCCGGTCTTTGACGCGAACGACGAACTTCAGTCCGGACCAGACCTCGGATACAGCGCAGACTTTGACGTCGACTAATCCCTGGTCGAGCCCGAAGGCCCGGACCACATTGTCATCGAGGTCGGTCTTGACTCCGGAGGACTTTTTCGGCCAACTCACCCACAACATTCCCGGGGGCGCTAATTTCTTTGCAAAAGAAGGGAAGCGCTTCTCCAACTCCGGCAGGCTACGAACGAAAATCATGGCGAAGTCGAGCGGGCCATTTCCATTCTTTACAATAGAGCACTCGGACAGAGCCGCCTTCAATTCTGCGTATACGTCTGTGGGTAGATCAGAGAAGGCGACGCGGAATCCTGGTTTGATTCCCAGCTTCTTCGGTAAAGGAGTGCCTGAGTATCCGGGCATGGGTTTGCTATCGGTTGGGGGCGAAGTAGCCTTTGCGACTTCGGATGTGCAGACTTTTCTGAGTGACGGCAGCGATCTCGATGGTGCGGTAGCGCCCGTCGGCTTTGAAGTCGGCCGGTTTGTAGGCGATGGCGTACTGGCTGCGCAATTCTTCCTGAATCGAGGCGAATGCATTGGCGACTTCGGTGATCTGGAAGGGAACGTAGGAGCGTCCGCCGGTGGCTTCGGAGATGCGCTCAAGAATTTTATCTCCGTGCGAGCCCGAGCCGGTCAGGTTGGTGCTGATGGTGTATACCGAAACTTCGGCGCGCTGGGCCATCTCGATGGCCTCTTCGCGGGAGACGTGGCTCTGATTGTCGTCGCCATCGCTGAGGAGAATGATGGCGCGGCGGACGGCCACATTTTTCTCGTGCTTCATCAGTTTATCGCGGCAGGCGAAGTAGAGCGCGTCGTAGAGCGCCGTTCCGCCCCCGGGACGCAGGGAGCGGATGCCGATTGAGAGCTTCTCGGTATCGTCGGTGAAGTCTTGCGTGACTTCAGGAGTGACGTCGAATCCGATGACGAAAGCTTCGTCGTACTTGCGGCGGATGGTCTGGTTCAAGAACTCGGTGGCGGCTTCCTGCTCGAACTTGAAGCGGTCGCGTACTGAGTTGCTGGCGTCAATGAGCAATCCAACTTGCAGGGGTAGGTCGGTCTCGCTGAAAAAACTGTTGATCTGCTCCGGTGGCCGGTTGTCGTCGACGATCTTGAAGTCGTCTTTTTTCAGGTCCTTCACGTAACGGCCGTGCTTGTCTGTAACTGTAAAGACGACGTGGACCTCGTTTACGGTTTTGCGAAAAGTGGCAACCGAATCGTCGGGCGGAGGGGTTTCTGCCTCTGGCGGACGCGCAGGCGGCGTCTGGGCCTGTGGAGCAGCGGAATCTTGCGCGTCGGCGCCTGGGATAGTTCCGGCAGCGTCGCTCGCGGCAGGCGCAGTTGTAGGACGGGCGACAGGAGGCGCAGTTTGCACGCTGGGCGGCGGCGGTTGTGGCTTGGGCTTTTGCTGCGTCGCTGAAGGCGCGGATGGCAGATCCTGTCCGGCGTCTTGCGCCTGAACAGCAGACACGAAAACACACAGAGCAGCGAGCACGAAGGAAATATTACGAAATCGCATGAATGAAGCAATTATATCCGCAAGCGGCCCTTTGGCTCAGACCGGCTGGACACCAACTTCTGGCACCATTGGAGCTACGCCCGCCTTATGGGCAGGATAGAGCCATGCGAACAGGGCAAATGCCAGTAAGACAACAAGAAAATCCATCACGCTACCTTCGGGACCAATGCTGCCTCCCGTAAGCCAGCGCGGGCCCTGCAAAGTCGAGTTCAACAAGTGCCCTCTGGCGAGCATGCCACTGTCTGGCACTGAAAAGAGGAATGTCTCCGCGTAGTCGACAGCGGCGTGGAGGCCGATGGCAAACCACAAGCTACCGGTTCTCTTCAGGGTCAGGCAGGCAAACAATGCAAACAGCATCACCGAAAGCGCCCCAATCCACCCCTCGCCCGGGTTGCCGAGGTGCACTGCGCCGAAAAGCGCCGATAGTGAAATCGCGGCTGGCCAGAAGCCTATGCCGGTGGCCGAGGTGAACTGGGCATAGCCACGAAATAGGAACTCCTCAAACACGCCCACCAATACGAAGGCAAGCGCCCATAGGATGCCGTATTTCACGATTTCAATTCCAGACAGTGCGAGTGGCCCAAACGTGAAGCCGTGGAAAGCTGAAATGGCCAAGATGATCAAACTTTCCATCGCCAGCCCCCACACTGCGCCTTGCCAGAACCGCATTCCGAATGCGTTTTTTAGCGGTAGTCCATAGTCAGCAAAGGATCGGTGCTCGATCCGAGACATGGTCGCGGTGGCTATCAGAAGGGCCAGGATTACCGAGGTTTCAAAGACAAATTCGAATAGCGGCGACACCGTGCCGCGCTGGCCCTCGCGCAGAACTTGGTGAATCACTGGAACCCGAACCATCAAGCTGCGGGCTACGAACACCAGGGCGGAGAAAAGAACTAGGAAGATCAGCAGTCGCCAGCCGGCGCGAAGCCCACTGGAGCCCAAAAATATTTTGTGAACAGTTGAAGTGGGTTGCTCTGCGGGAAGAATCTCGGCTAGGTTTGAAGGTGTCGCCATGGTGGTCACCGTCCTAGATCATATACGTCAGAAATTGACGAAGTGTTCCGTGATGTCCAACAAAACCGCAATTTCTTGGAGCGTCAACAACACACATGTTGAATTGTCTTGTTGAGGTGGTGGCAGTTCCGGCCAGCAAAGATAGGCCGTGAATCAGGGGGCATCGATCTGATCAAGAAAGCCTTGCAGCGCAGCTGGGATCGGGCGTGAAAAGGAGAGGTCTGCCAATGACTGCGGATGCTGAAATTGGAGAGCCGCTGCATGCAGGAAATTTCTTGGGAGAGCCACTGTGGGCTTATTCCGGCCCCTGATCTCAGCGGGCGCTCCATAGAGAGTATCGCCCACTACCGGATGTCCAAGCGACGACATGTGAACTCGTATTTGATGAGTCCGCCCTGTATCGATGCGTACATCGACAAGTGTGAATTTGCCGTAAGCGGAATCGATTCGCTGGGTCACTTTGTAGTGAGTAATGGCTTCGCGTCCGGCAAATCCTCGCGTGGTCATACGGGTCCGTTTTATTCGGTCGCGGCTGATGGCGCTATTGATAGTGCCACGGTCAAGTTTGAGCCATCCGTGAACCAGCGCGAGGTAAGTCTTCTTTACCTTTCTTTGGGAAAATTGGGCCGCCAGCTTGGTATGGGCTGAATCGTTTTTGGCAACAATGATGAGGCCGCTGGTTTCTTTGTCGAGGCGATGCACGATTCCCGGACGCAGATCGCCATTGACGCCGGAGAGTCCGGCGAAGCGGTGCAATAGCGCATTGACCAGCGTTCCCCGGTTGCGATCGTCTTCGGTGGCGCCAGCGCCGGCGTGGACCATCATTCCAGCAGGTTTGTTGACGACAGCCAAGTCGTCGTCTTCGTAGACGACATCGAGTGGGATGTTCTCAGCAATGGCGCGCATTTCTGGGCGATGGATTTCGCCGATGATTTCGATGCTCTCATCACCAAGAAGGCGAAACGACGCCTTTGACGAGATGCCGTTCACCAGGATTTTTTCTTCCTGAATCAGTTGCTGAACGCGGGCGCGGCTGGTGTCGGGAAGTTGCGAGACGAGGAATTGGTCAAGACGTTTGCCCGCGGCGTCTTCGGTGGCTGAGATCGTGATAGGAAACTTTTCGGGCATTCGGGTTGGGAGAAGTTTACTTGATTGTGCCAGGGTGAGTAGCAATAGCAGATTCCTCGCTCGCTCTCGGCGTCGCTTCGCGTCGCCTACGAGCGGCTCGGAATGACAATTGGGAATTATCGCGTGGCGGGCACGGGCGCGGACTTCATTCCGGGGCGCAGCCACCAGATCAGGCCGCCCATGATCACCAGACCGATGGCGATCAGTTGAGTTCCAGACATAATCCCTCCGAAAACGGAACCGCGCCCGGGATCGCCGCGGAGAAATTCGATGAAATAGCGGGCGATGCCGTAGAGAAATAGATAAGTGCCGAAGACCTGGCCATCGAATTTCTTGCGCTTCAGGAGCCACATCAGGATGGCAAAGATCAGGAGCTCGGCGGCTGACTCGATCAGTTGAGTGGGTTCGAGGGCCTCGTGCAGCGGAGTTCCTACCCAGAGTTGGGCCAGCGGATTGGTAAAGGTCACTCCCCAGAAATGATCGGTGGGTTTGCCGTAGCAGCATCCAGCGGCGAAACAGCCGACGCGGCCGATGGCGTGTCCCATGGCCAGGCCGGGGGCGAATGCGTCACAGGTGGCCAGCGCCGGCATTTGGTGCTTGCGGACGTACCAAGCGGCGGCGGCGAGGCCGGCGACCAATCCGCCGGAGAACACGCCTCCGGCTTGCAAGGTCGAAAAGCTGAAAATCTCTCCGGGATGCGATGAGTAATATGTCCAGTCGACAAGAATGTAAAGGACCTTGGCGCCGATGATTCCAGCCAACACCACCAAAATGCCGAGGTTCCAGGCATTTTCGGGATCGATTCCCTGCTTTTCGGAGTTGCGGACGCTGATCCAGAGCCCGGTCAGGACCCCTATGGATACCAGCAGTCCGTAGGTGGGCAAACTGAAGTTGCCAATATGAAAGAGTCTGGGAAGCACTGTTAATTAGATGCCGGCGGTTTAGGATTTGCTATCTGGAGTTTAGCAGAAAGCGTGCTTGACCGATGGCCGTTCGTCGTTGGCTCGATTAGTAGCCGTCGAAACGAAAAAATAACGAAAAAATGAAGAGCCGACCCACGCTAGCCGTGTGGTAGGCCGAAAATGAACCCGTCTTAGACGGTGGGAACCCGCCGCGACCCTTTAGGCGTCTCCGCATGGCGGAGCATGGCACACCGGATCGTATTACGAGTCGAGTCCCCGTTCATTCGGCATTGGTTCAAAAATCGGTTGCTACCATCACCAACCGAGCAGGTCGGCTTTCAACTTTGGATGCTAGGCAAAGCGGAGACGATTCGCAAGGGGGAAACCGTAAATAGTTGGCACTCGGGTTGCCAGCGACTTTGGTCACTGGTGGATAATTATGAGAAAAGTTGCTCGGTGATCTCCGGCACCATCGTCTCAAACGACTCGAACCGGGGAAGTTATTCCCGGTTTTGGGACGAACGATAGATGATGATTCGAAGTCAGTTTGAGGTCTGACGTTTCCTGAGCGGGAGGGCACAATGACAAGAAGCATCTGGAATTTAATTGCAATGGCTCTCATTTCGATTGCCGCGTCGGGCCAGACGAATCCCGTGTACCAAAGCCCCGCGGCAGGCGTTCACCAAAAATAGTCCAGTCTCCTAATACAATTTTTAGTTCAAACAATTTAGACGGCATCGTGTACCTGGATGCTTGTGCAAATAGCAGTTGCGCACTTCCGAACCCCCCGAGCAGCTACAATTGGTCGCAGACATCGACTGGCTCGATTACCGTAGGCCAAAACGTAGTGACCCTAAACTCTTGTCCCGCTGGAATACTTGCCCCACCAAGCGGAGGAGTATTCCAACCGAGCACAGAATTTTGGCTCACAGGTGGTGGAGGGAACCCGGAAGCTGTTTTGGTCACCTCTACGACTTGTCCGCTACAGGGAAGTGCGAGTGGGGGCAATATCTCGTTTGTGGCCGCGTACGTCCATATCGGATACACCATCGGCTCAGCTTCGTCGGGCATACAGGAAGCAATCAATGCTGGAAACTTCATTACCACCAACAATCTCACTGGGGCCTATTCTCCACAAAACGGTGCGGTTGTGATTCCGCCTGGAGAATACGCGGTCAATGCCCGAATTACGGTGCTTGGAAACCGGCAGAATATAGAGGGGAGCGGGGCTATCCTTACTTACTACATGGCCGATTCCTGCCTCTTCATTGGTGACTACAACAACGCGAATTTTACCAGCGATGTGGTTGTAAATGGTCTCAGCTTCCGGCCCGGCGAGCCCGGATCCGGGATGCCCAGTGATCATTTCGCCATGATCGAAGACAATGCACAGCATACGACGATCCGCAACATCAGGGGCCAGGACCCTACCGGGACGGGCCGCTTCGACACTATGCTGCAAATCGATAACGACGAGTCCACCGTTATCGAAGGACTGGACGCCAATAGTTACCCTTCCACCGTAGGGGGAAAGAGCTGGGCTTCTTGTTCGCCTTCGGGAAGTTTCAGCTTTTGCTCAAACATCGTGCAGGGTGCCAACAATACCGGCCCCGCACCCGTAATCTCCATAAAAAATTCGGTGCTCGACGCTGAATGTTACGCCAATGGTGTGGATTTAGGGACTGGAGGGGGCGGTTACGGCGCGGCAGGTACAGTCGTTATTACGAATGGCTCGATAACGGGCGTTAATCTCGGTCCGGGGGGACGGGGTATACCTCGGTTTTCCCGGTTAGCTTTGCCACGCCGCCGCAACAGCCGCCTACTGTCATCGCTACCGGCTTTGCCACCGTTGCGAATGGAGTTGTGCAAGGGGTAGTGATTACGCGCGGAGGCAGCGGGTACACATCGGCAACCGTTGGTTTCGGGGGCGGATTTGCGAACACCTTGAAAATTACGGACTCTATCGTCCAGGCGTATCCGCAGTTCGGAATTCGCTATCTAGCAACGTATCCTAACCTCGGCGTTGTTTTGGACAATGTTTCTCAGGAGGTCGGCAACTGCGCGAACCCGATCTACCCAACACCGCCCTCCCACAGCCCTCAGTATTTGCAGTCGCAAGCTGGCCTAATCGCCCTGGGACCGATAGTCCGCAACACTGGTAGAGCGGCTGGGGCTGGGAACATGCCGATATTTGTTCCCAATCCTGCTGGCTCGAACAACTATGTTTACTGGATCGTTGGACACAGCAAAGGTACCCCGGCGCTAGGGACCACACCTCCTCTGCTGGCTGGTTCCGTTTCCATCAACGCCTCCTCTGCCAACGCACACACAACCGTATACTGGCCTCAAATGTGCCAACTCTCGGCCGGTAATTGCGGCACGGTGAGCTACGATGTCATTCGCGTACCTGGGAGTATTTCCGATCAGTTAACAGTGCCAACCAGCCTGACTGGCGGAAGTGACGGCGGAATTGTAGCCAACACGCCGGGGAACTGCACGACAACCGGGGTCTGTTCATATACCGACAACTTTGGTTTACTGCAGTCTTTTACGATAGCCTCCCCGCCCTTCTGGAACGATGCCTTAGCGTACTGGCCAGGGGGCTTTATTCTAACCGGCAATGCAGAGAACGAGGGTTGGCAATACGGTGCTCGTTTTTATACTGACGTGCTGCCTTAGAACGTGAGCCCAATTGTTTCCAGCGTGGCGGGAATCGGTGGGGTGCCTACTGTATATGCGCAGGATTGCAGCGGCGGACCGACGATTGGCAGTCCGCTGTGGATGTCGTGCCTAGCCACAGACCCTGCGGGCGGGAACAATCAAAACGACGGGCCGACAGTCTTGCAGAACGGAGCAAACAGCGGAGGGTTCCAGACCCCAAATCCCAAAGGTCGTGTCATCTTCGAAGGATACGGGCTCAGCATAGGACAGCAGGATCTGATCACCTTCGGAGATTCGGATAACGGCAAAAAGTTGTTCGCTTCCCCGGGCCTTCGTCCGCAAGCCGATGCGGGAGACTGTGCGATCTCTGCCGATAACGGAAACACTACACAATGGGGACTCGCGTTCCGCTGCCCGTTCTCGATTTCTAACTACATCAACAGTATGCCGGATGGCACGAGTTGGAAAGAGCAGTTGACCACGGCCGGCAAGACCTTCAATACACCGGTCACAGCGAACCAGCCAGTTACGGCCAATGCGCAGATCATCTCGAACGTGGGACAAGGGACCGCTCCTTTTCCGTTTTGAGCAGTACGCCAGTACAGAGCCTCACTGCGCAATCCGCACAAGGACTTTCCCTGACCGGCGTTACCGCCAACACGATCGGAGGTAGTCGGCTCGGGGCCGGTGTATGCGCAAGCGGGACGGCCACGGTTAGCGGTGCAACTTCCGCCATGACAGCCGTTGTAAGTCCGGTTAACAATCCGCTCGCCGGTTCAGCCCAAGGCCTTGCGATTTGGGCCTACGTATCAGCAACGGATCAAGTCACCGTGGAAGTATGTGCCATTGTGCAAACAACGCCTGCGCCAACGTATTACAACGTCAGAGTCAGCAAATAGTGTAAGGAGGGTTCTCGTGCGCATACTATCGACAATTCTCGGAATGTACATACTGGCGGGTGGGTTCGTGCTGGGCCAATCGGTGACCGAGTACGTTCTCGTCAATAACAACAAATTGAACGCAAACTCGCTTATCATCTATGAGCTCAAAACTAATACGGGGCAGCTGCGCAAAATTTCGGTACTGCGCACCGGCGGCCAGGGTTTGGGAGGCGAACGGGATCTTTCAGGAGTGCAGCAGGCCATCTCAGCAGACAAGCGTTGCATCTTTGGTCTGAACATATACTCAAGCGATATCGTGGCTTTTTCCGAGGCAACAGGCTATCAGCGTGTCGGGAACTACTTCGATCAAAATCTAATATCTGGCGCTGAGGGCGATAGCATTGCTCTCAGCCCAGACGGTAGATTTTTGTACGCCAGCTACACGCGTACGGGTAACTTAGGGGCATGGAAGGTAGGTTCGGATTGCTCGCTCACACTTATCGCCATATCAGTGGCGTTTTCTCAAGTCGGGCCCCTCGAAGTAACACCTAGCCAGGAGTATCTGCTCGCTAGGGGGTTAGGCGCGATGCTACCGTTCGCGATCGATCAGGTCACAGGGAGCCTCACAGAGTTGAACGCGGTACAGTTTATGGGAGGCGCCTGTGCTCGACAGGGCGCATGCCTTCCGTACGGGATACAGATCTCGCAAGATAGCAAGCTGGCCGTGTTCTCCAGTTTCGCGCCAGACGTGCGCCGGGAACAGATGATTCCAGTTATCCTGACTGCACGAATCACGCCGACAGGGCTCATGTACCCGACCGTGCGCGACCTGACAATCGAGAATAACCTCCGCCTCAACGACTTTCCTTTCTTGAGTGCCGCGGGGTACGAAGGAAACGGGCCCATCTACCTAGGTGTAACTACCGGTGGTGGGCAATACACGCCAGGAATTCTCACAGCGGGTTTCACAGAGAGGCCTGTGAAGTTCGCCGTCACCAACTCGACCGTTGCTAATCCCGAGGTGGGAAACATTGCCGTGACAGGCAATACCATGGTCGTCGCTCAATACCCCAATCAGATTTCGGTATTTCGCATCAAGAAGGACGGCTCGCTGAAGGTGCTCTCCACCACCACCATCAACGAGCAAGGCGAGGGGTTGTTTTCGCTGTCGATCTTTCCCAATACGCGATAAAGGGATCGCTCGCACACTCGCTCCACCGTGTTTGAAAGCTGCGGTGGAACGGGTGCACGGGACGTTTTCTGCTCAGCGCAGTAGTCGCCTACTTCACTGCCTTGTTGATCGCGGCAGCGTACTGCTTGGCTAGGCCGTTGCCGACGAAGTCGTCGTAGATCCACATGAAGCCGCCGAGAATGCCGCACTGTTTGTGCCAGCCGCGCATGATAGTTTCCACCTGGCTGGGAGTGTAGTTCTTGTCCCACAGGCCGGGGAAAACAGGCACCTTTCCAAAGTCCCAGCCCGAGCACGGGCTGTTTCCTTGACCGCCGGCATAGGCCTGAAGGTGGACGCCATCTACGGTGCCTGGGCGTTTCTTGTTGATTTCCGAAACGACACTCTGCCAATAGCTCGCGTCGACATAAGGATCCGGCAAGACGTGGTAACCGAGCTTGCCCACCATCACGCCGAACTTAACCGTGGTGGCGAGATCGTAGCTATTTTCGTCGTCGAAATCGAGGGCATCGAGAGCCGGAATCGCTTTCTTCAAAGCCGCAAAATCCTTGTAAAGAATGCTCTTCGGTCCGACTCCTTGGGCGTTGACCAGAGCAGTGATGTCTTCCCAGTCTCCATAGTTTGAGGAGCCGATGCTGAAGGTGACTCTTTTGACCAGGCCAGCCTTCTTTAGCTTTGCCATATCCGCAGGGAAGTCGGGGTAAGTCTGGTTGCCGACATAGACGCCGTTTGAGGTCAACGGAAATTCTCCATTGAAATTCAAGTCGCCCGTGCTATTGACCTCAACGCTCCAAACAATGGCTTCGGAGAAACCGGAGTGTTCGATTTCGGCAATGTTTTTTGGGATATTGAAATTCGCCGTCTTATAAAACGGGCCACCGCCAAAGATTCCCGTAAATCCTTTCGGTGCAGCCGGGGAAGCTGCGGTCTGCGCCGGGGCCGCTAATGCGAGAACCAGGAGGCAGGCTACGAGCGAAACAACGGGAAATACGAGAATCCGACTTACTTGGAAGAACCTGCGCGACAATCGAGTCATTTGAGTTCCTTTGATGTAACAATCCAATACTGAAATCTGTTCAAAGCTTGCTGGACGCCCTATTTGGCTCTGCCGGCTGAACAGGGAGAAAAGTGCGGTCCGGTGCCGATCTGTAAAATAACCCAGCATGGCCGGGTTCTCAAGGTTTTTCTTGCAGGTCTTTAATGCCCACCAAGTGGTTTGGTATCTGCAACTTGAAAGAGTCTGAACAAATTATCCCGCGCGGCGAGGTTCGCCCAGAACTTCGTCAAGCACGCTAGAGAGGTGTTGAGCGCGCTCCAGGTAGTCGGAGCCTGCGCCTTCCAACTTGCGTTTGAGCAATAAGTACTCGTCGGCAATGTTCAACGCTGCCAGCACCGCCAGGCGAGCGGTATCGACGGTATGGGTCTGCTCGGCGACCGCTCGCATTTTGGAATCGACCAACTCAGCAAGCTTCAGAATGTACTCGGGATCCGTTCCTCGCAGGTTATAGCCCTGGTCGAAGATTTCTACGCGAACACTCTGATTCGCTGGGTCTTGCGCGGAAGACGGTTTGGAGACGGAGGCCATAATCTATTGTGCAATGCGCACGGCTAAAGAGGAAGCAAATTCGGCCTCAACTCGCGGCCTGTTCTTCTGAGATGGTGCCGATCTGCTGAAGCATTTTTTCTACGCGTCCACGAATTTCTTCGCGCTCGCGCCGCAGTTGCACCAATTCTCGCCGCATGCCTTCCACTTCTTCTTCGCGCACTTCCAACTGCTCGCGCAGACGTTGCGCATCGCGTTCGGCCGATGCGCGGGCATCGCGTGCGGCCTTATACAACTCAATTGTGCGATAGATTTTCTGTTCGAGCGCCTGAAAATCGTCCGCCGGAACCTGTGTAGATACTTCCTCAGCTAGTTTTACAGACATGATTGCGTCCATCCCCGGGAAAAATTCGAACTTGAACGCAGTATATCGCAGAAGGCTGTGGAGGGAAGCGTTTGAATTCGGGAGAGGCCGCCAGAAGCCTTATCTAGCGACTCTCTTTAGGGGGACGCGGCTCTGATCTCACATTCGATGTTGTATGGGTCCTATCGAGTGTGAATTTGCCTTTGCTGTTAACCCAATAGCCGATTTGAACCATAGCCACTTGAGGACTCGCAGGTTCATTTTTTTGCGCCAGGCCATAGTGTCCGCCCTTCATTTTCTCCTGTGCCTCGTTGGCAATTTTTTCATTAGCCCCATCGATCACCTTGGCATCACAAACATATCCAGAATCAGAAATTACAACCAGCAGCGTTACAGTGCCCGCATACCTGGCATCCGGCGTTGGCGGGCCCCAAACCTCGGGTCTGGTCGTCGGAATCGGTGGCTTAATGTCAGGGATTGGAATACAGTTGCCACGGTCTTGCGCAGATGCCAAGGATGCGACCCCGAATACGGCAAGCACAATGAAAGTGGGGGTAGTCGCCAACGCAGTTAAGAATCTGATTGCCATACGAAATTTCCCCTGCCTAAGACCATACACATCACGTTCTTGTCCGTAATCGTTGGAGCCTGTCAGCGGCCTCGTCGAGCGTCGCATCTTTCTTGCAGAATGCGAAGCGCACCTGCTTGGCCCCGTCGCGAGGGTCGTTATAGAAGCTCGATCCCGGGACCGGCGCGACACCGATTTTTTGGACCAGATATTTCGTGAAAGCAAGGTCATCGGCGAATCCGAAGGCGCTGATGTCGGTCATGATGTAGTAAGCGCCGCGCGGACGGAAGCAGCGGAAGCCGGCCTCGCTGAGCGCAGGCATCAGGCGATCACGGCGGCTTCGATAATTCTCGGCCAGAGTCTGGTAATAAGCATCGGGAAGCGAAAGCGCGGCAGCGCCAGCTTCCTGCAACGGCGCCGGCGCACCGACAGTAAGAAAGTCGTGCACCTTGCGAATCGCGCCCGTGATGTTGGCAGGCGCAACCGCCCATCCCACGCGCCATCCGGTGACGCTATAAGTTTTTGACATGCCGTTAATGGTGACGGTACGGTCTGCCATGCCGTCAAGGCTGGCCAGCGAAATGTGCTGGGTGCCGTCGTAGAGTATGTGTTCGTAAATCTCGTCGGTGATGGCGAGCACATTGAATCGCACGCATAGATCGCGAATGAGTTCGAGTTCCCCACGGCTGAAGACCTTGCCAGTAGGATTGTTCGGCGTATTCAGAATGATCGCTTTGGTCTGGTCGTGAAATGCCGCGCACAGTTCGTCTTGGTCGAAGGTCCATTCGCCCTCGGGCGTCGAGGGCGGACGCAGCTTGATGAACACCGGCTTGGCTCCGGACAGAATTGCATCCGGTCCGTAGTTTTCATAGAACGGCTCGAGGATGATCACCTCGTCGCCGTGATTGCAGACCGCCAGAAGCGTTGAGATCATGGCTTCCGTCGATCCACAGCAAACCGTGATCTGAGCTTCCGGATCGACCGAAACGCCCTGCCACAGCTTCATTTGCCGGGCGATGGCATTGCGCAGGTTTTTGGCGCCCCAGGTGATGGCGTACTGGTTGGTGTCGGCGGCAATCGCCTGGCGCGCCGCTTCCTTGATCTCGGAGGGAGCGGGGAAGTCGGGAAATCCCTGGGCCAGATTGACTGCGCCGTGCAGCATGGCCTGGCGGGTCATGTCGCGGATGACGGACTCAGTGAAGCGTCCGACTTTGTCGCTGAGAAAGTGCTTAGAAGGAATCCCCACATTTGCCATCGTCATAGTTGGCGATAGGTTAGCACAGCTCCGGGAAAGAGTTCAGCGTCGAGAAAGTTGGCTAGACGCGCTGCCATCCGCCCAAGGCGACGAGCGCGTTCGCAACCTGCGCAGACCAGGCCGCGACTTCTTCGTCGCGCAGCGTGCGCTGGTGCGATTGGAAGATGGCGCGTAACAGGAGCGAGTACTTACCGGCTGGAATTGCGCCACCACGGAAGGTCTCGACCGGGGCGAAATCGCGCAACTCGGGGACCCCGAGCCCGGCGACGGCAACTCGGATGGTCTCGAAAGCGACGGTATCGGAAAAAATGAAAGAGAAGTCACGATCCACCGCCGGATATTTGGCCAGCGGCTCATAGCGGACCGGGTGCAAGCCATGCCGGTAGAGGCGATCGAGATAGAGCTCCGCAAGAAAAACATCCTGGCGTAACTTACGGACCGACGCCAAGTCGGGATGAAGCTGACCAAACTGGCCGACAGTGTCACCATCCATCGTGATGCGCGCCGAGCGTCCGGGGTGGTAGTAGTAGGGCGCGTTGGATTCGTAACTCAGCCTGGCATGCTGGAAATTGTGCAGCAGCGTTTCAATGTCACCTTTGATGTCATAGAACGACACCGGGCGCGCGGACTGGTGCACGCTCGGAGGTAGCGCATTCCCGGTCGCCGCGAAGCAGCCATGCTTGACCTCGCCGGACTTTTCTCCATTGGCCTGGAACACCGCACCCGCCTCGAACAGCCGGACGTTCTGTTATCCCGCGGTTCAGATTGTGGGAGAGCATGTTTAGCATGCCGGGGGCCAGCGAGGTCCGCATGACGGAAGCTTCTTCGCTCTGCGGGTTCGCCAATTCGATCACGGGAGCGTCGGAAAAAGTCTCAGCGTCTTCGTGAGAAATAAACGTCAACGAAACCGCCTCGTTATAACCGAGTGCGAGCAGCGTGCCACGGAGCGTCTCGTCTTTTCGCGTATCCGGAGGATCAATCACCGAACCAACGAACGCCGGCAGCGTATTGGGAAACTTGTCGTAGCCATGCAGCCGGGCAATCTCTTCGATCAAGTCTATTTCGCGTTCCACATCCAAACGCCAACTGGGAACGCTCACGGTGAATTCGGGGTCCTCGCCCGGCTCCGGCAAGAGTTCGAAGCCCAGATTCTTGAGGATGCGAACGATCTGGTTGGTGTCGATGCCGGGGCCGAGAATGCGATGCACCTCTGAGACCCGCAACGCGATGGGCGCTTGGTCCAGGCGGCGAGGAACGACGTCGATCACGTCTCCGATCAGCTCTCCACCAGCCGATTGCAAGATGAGTTCAGCGACACGGTCGCAAGAAAGGGTGGTCGAATCAAAATCCGCGCCGCGTTCGAAACGATGCGAGGCGTCGGTGTGCAGCCCGTGCCTGCGGGACATCGCGCGAACAATGGCCGGGTCCCACCACGCCGATTCGATCAGGATGTTTCGGGTCTTGCCAGTGATCATCGTGTCGAAGCCGCCCATGACGCCGGCGAGTCCGACAGGCTTGAAGGCGTCGGCGACGACGAGATCCTCACTTGTGAGTTTGCGCTCAACGCCGTCGAGGGTCTTAAGAGTTTCGCCGTTGCGGGCGCGGCGGATGACCAGTTTGCCGCCTTCGAGCAGGTCGAGATCGAAGACGTGCGTGGGTTTGCCCATCTCCCAGAGTGTGTAATTAGTGGCATCGACGGCGTTGTTGATGGGACGCTGGTCGAGGAGCTGTAGCCGGTGCGCGATTTTTTCGGGCGACGGCTTGATCTGCACGTTGCGCATGACGCGCGCGGTGAATCGCGGGCAGAGTTCGGGTTCTTCGACTTCGATTTTGAAGCCGGTCTGTCCGACGGAATTCGGCAGTTTGGGCCGGAGCGGCTTGAGCGGGACGTTGTAGATCGCAGATGCTTCGCGGGCGATGCCGCAGTGATTCATGGCGTCGGGGCGGTTGGTACCGATTTCCATCTCCCAGACGGTGTCTTCGCCTTGGCCGCCGCCGCCCTCGACTCCGAGGCCGACAGCAGTCAGGTCTTCGGCGAGACGGTGATTGTCTACCGTGAGGTCAACGAAATCGCGAAGCCAATGTGGAGAAAGTTTCATGTCAAGCTGTCAGCCGTCAGCTTTCAGCTCTCAGCGACTGATAGCTGAAAGCCGAGAGCTGATAGCTTCTATCCAAATTGCTGCAAAAATCTTACATCGCCCTGAAAAAACAATTGGATGTCATCGACCCCGTACTTCAGGATCGCGACGCGGTCGGCGCCCATACCAAAGGCGAATCCCGAGACTTTCCTTGCGTCGTAGCCGTTGTCTTTCACGAATCCGTAGACGTTGGGATCGACCATGCCGCAACCGAGGATTTCGATCCATCCGGTCTGCTTGCATGGACGGCACGGTTCACTGCCGCGTTTGCCGCTGCCTCCGCAGATGAAGCAACTGACGTACATCTCCGCGCTAGGTTCGGTGAAAGGGAAGAATGATGGACGGAAGTGGGTCTTCACGCTCGATCCGAAGAGCATCTTCATGGCGTGATCGAGCGTGCCCTTCAGGTCGCCGAACGTAATATTCGTATCCACCGCCAAGCCTTCGACTTGATGGAACATCGGCGAGTGGCTGGCGTCCGGGGGATCATTACGGTGCACTTTGCCCGGGATCACAATGCGCAGCGGCGGCTTCATCTGCTCCATGGTTCGAATCTGTACGGGAGAAGTGTGGGTGCGCAGTAGCAGGCGGTCACGCTGTAGCTTCGAATCTTGCCCGGCTATGAATAGCGTGTCCTGGGTATCGCGCGCCGGATGGTTCGGCGGGAAATTCAACGCCTCGAAATTGTAATAGTCGGTTTCGATGACCGGCCCTTCCTGTACCGAGTAGCCAAGGTTGCGGAATACGGAGACGATTTCGTTCATCGTCTTGATGACCGGATGCTCAGCCCCGATGGGACGGCGAATGCCGGGGAGGGTGATGTCGATGCGGTCGGATTCCACCTTGTGAAGGAGGACGTCCTCAAGGACCGCTCCACCCGCACTCTTTCCGGTCGTAGCTGCGTAACGACCGTGAATTGTCAACGCCTCGACCGTACTAACCACCTCGGCAACGAGTTCTTCGACCCTTACACGGACTTCATTGAGTCGTTTCCCGATTTCTCGTTTTTCAATCGAAGGCGCCTCTTTGAGCCAATGTTCGTTGACCTGAGTTAAAATACCGCTCTTACGAGCCATCCATCGGTCGCGAAATCCCTTGGCGTCTAAAGACACCTTAGTTGCTTGCGCCTCATCCCTGAGAGCGTCAGTTAAGTCGCGAACCGAAGCGTCGAGCGACTCTGGCGAGTAGTCCGTCAGTTTGGGAACGATGTAGGGCAAGTTTGGATCCTATGCGTCCAAAAGCAGATTCCTCGCTCGCTCTCGGCGCGCTCTGCGCGTCTGCGATCGGCTCGGAATGACAATCTTAAAAAAAATTCTAGGTAGCGTGGCTCAAGCCCCGCCATTTCACAACATCCTAATCAGTTGAAGGGGAAAGTCCCCACCCTAAACGCTAAAAGGCGCGTTTAGAATGGGGCACCCACTGGTTTACTGAAAGCTGATGGCTGAAAGCTGACGGCTGCTTCTACGCGGCCCCGCCGAGAGCGCTCTTCGCCTGCTCGGCGAGGCTCTTAAATCCGGCGGCGTCCTTTACCGCAAGATCAGCCAGGATCTTGCGGTCCAGTTCGATACCCGCTTCTTTCAAGCCGTGGATGAACTGACTGTAGCTCATGCCATTCAGCTTGGCAGCGGCTCCGATGCGTACGATCCACAGCGAGCGATACTGGCGTTTGCGTTGTTTGCGGCCCGAGTAGGCGAACTTCAGCGCGCGATCGACGGCTTCTTTCGCGGAGCGGTAGAGTTTTGATTTTGTGAGGAAATAACCACTGGCGCGGCCTAATATCTTTTTGCGCTTAGCGCGGCGTTTGGTCCCGCGTTTTACACGAGGCATGTGTTTCTCCTTTTTAACTTCAATTTATGGCGGCTGGAGGCAGGAGACTTTTCAGTCTTATGGGCCTCTTCACACGCCTGGTCTACGGTGGTCAGCAGACCGTGCCGGAAGCTGGCTTCCGGCAAACTACCTAGTACGGAATCATTCGTTTGATTTTCGGCGTGTCAGCGTCGCTGACCAGCACCGATTTACCAAGCTTTTTTTTGCGCTTGTGGGTCTTCGAGGTCAGGATGTGGCGCAGGTGCGAATGTCCACGCTTCACCTTTCCCGTGCCAGTTTTCTTGAAGCGCTTGGCGGCGCCTTTATGGGTCTTAAGTTTCGGCATAATTCCTCAAATTAGAAATTAGTGAATCGGCAACTGCTGCTCCGGAATTTCTGACCAACGAACCGCCAGAATCGGAAGCCGCTCTCCTAAGCCTGCTTGACGCTCGGCGTAGGCGGTTGCGCAGGAGCAGGTTTCTGCTGCGGCGCGGCTGGCTTTTGCGTCATGTCTTTCTTCGGCGCCAGGATCGCATGCAGGGTGTTGCCCTCCTGCCGCGGCCTGAATTCCACCAAGCCTCGATCTCCAATGTCTTTAATCAGACGCTCCAGAATCTGGCGTCCTAAACTCTGCCGCGTCATTTCGCGCCCGCGGAAAAAAATCGTCGCTTTTACTTTGTCGCCCTCGTCCAGAAAACGCAGAACATGGTTCTTTTTCGTCTCGTAATCGTGGTCATCCACGTTGATGCGGAACTTGACCTCTTTTACGGTAATCGTTTTCTGGTGTTTTTTGGCCTCGCGTTCCTTCTTTTCCTGTTGGTAGAGAAACTTCCCGTAATCCATGATGCGGCATACAGGAGGTTGCGCCGTGGGCGAGATCTCAACCAAGTCCAAATTGCGTTCGCGGGCCATCTTGAGCGCTTCAAAAGGGGGCATAATTCCAACTTGACCACCCTCATCGTCGATCACGCGAATTTCGCGTGCCCGAATGCGCTCGTTTGTGCGGATAAAACGTTTGTCGATACGATCCCTCCGTCAGCCGACTGGCGGCGACTCCAGCTTAAAAAGTATACCATGTGGGCCTAGCCAACCCATCCGTTCAGCGTCTGAAAAAGAGCCATGCCCGTACCAGCCGCGTGCTTTCTGTTTTGGCGCTGTTCGCCAGGGTATGCGAGCGTTATGACAAACGGATGTCCGCCCACGCGAAAATGTTAGATTTCAAGTCTGGAAGTGTAGATTGCCATTCCAACCACAGCGTCCACGTTGATCGAATCCAACGCGTCGATTTCTTCGTGGCTGGTGATCCCACCTGCGGCAATCAGATGCCGCTCCGTAGCGCTGCGCAATTCTCTAATGACGTCCATCGGAAATCCCAACATCAGTCCTTCGCCGTCAATGTGGGTGTAGAGGAAAGCATCGCACCAGGACTCCAGCGCTTGGATCATGTGCAGCGGCGAGATTTCGCTACGATTCCGCCATCCATCGGTCGCTACTTTGCCACCTCTGGAGTCGATCGCGAAGACAAGGTTCTCCCGTCCAACGCACGATGCGAGGCTGGCCGCAAAATGTTCAGCAAGTTCGCCGTGTTGGACCAGCGAAGATCCTACGATAATTTTCCGCGCTCCCATCGCCAACGTGGCTTTTGCCGATTGAACTGTGCGAATTCCACCGCCTACCTGGCAGGGAAGTCGCTTAGCAAAATGTGCCACCAGAGCATGATTGTCGCCCTGTCCCATGGCTGCGTCCAGATCGACCAGTTGGACCAGCGGATATTCGCTGAAACGCACAATCCATTCTTCGAAGTCATCAAACTCCAGCGTCTTGCGCTCGCCTTGGACCAGTTGAACGATTTTTCCACCCATCAGATCAATCGAAGGAATCAACATGGCAATCTCACCGGAATTCCCGCCGCCGCCAGATTGCTTTTTAGTTCGCGAATCGAGCTTAATCCATAGTGGAAAATCGAAGCGGCGAGTGCGGCATCCGCGCGGCCTTGTTGGAAGACCTCCACAAAGTGTCCAGCGCCGCCTGCGCCCCCAGAAGCGATCACGGGAATACGTACCGCGTCGAAGACTTGGGCGGTGAGTTGGCAATCGAAGCCCGACTTGGTGCCGTCGCGGTCCATCGAGGTCAGCAGAATTTCACCGGCCCCACGATCCTCTGCTTCTTTCACCCACGCCAGCACTTCCGTTCCCGCGGGTTTCGTGCCGCCAGCGCTCCAGACTTCCCAGCCGCACCTCGCAGAGCCAAGTTTCGCATCCACCGCGACCACAACCGCTTGCGAACCGAAGCGGGCGGCGATCTCGCCGATGAGTTCCGGCCTGGCCAGCGCAGCGGAATTGACTGCCACTTTGTCGGCGCCGGCCTCAATCACCGCGGCGGCGTCGGCCAATGAGCGGATGCCCCCACCGACGGTAAAAGGAATGAACAACTCGCGGCCGGTGCGTCGCACTACATCCAGCAATGTCGCCCGCTCTTGCCGAGTTGCCGAGATGTCAAGCAGGACGATCTCGTCCGCGCCTGCGCTGCTGTGGCGATGCGCTAGTTCCGCCGGGTCTCCTGCATCACGCAAGTCGGAAAAACACACCCCTTTGACCACCCGTCCAGCGGTGACATCCAGGCACGCGATGATGCGTTTGGTCAGCATTTGCAGAAGTTTTCCAGAACCTTCATGCCTACGTCTCCGGATTTTTCCGGATGGAACTGGACTCCGAAGAGATTTCCGCGCTCGATAGCAGCCGAAAATGTTCCGCCGTAGTCGCATCCCGCAACCGTGGCCTCGACCAACGGGGCGTAGTACGTATGTGTGAAGTACACAAATTCGCCCGGCCCGATTCCACATAGCAGCCGGCTTATGCCACGCAGGTCCAACTGGTTCCATCCCACATGTGGCGACTTGACCTGCGTGGGAAAACATTGGCATCGACCACCGAATGCTCCCAGTCCGGGAACTCCCGGAGCTTCTTCGGAAGACTGAAATAACCACTGCATTCCCAGGCAAATTCCAAGCAGCGGTTTCCCGATCGCGATCTGGCGTTCCAGAGTTGTCCTGAGGGCGCCGACTGAGAGAGCGGTCGTCGTTTGAAAATGACCGACTCCTGGCACGATGACGCGATCGCACCGCTCGATCACGGATGGGTCACTCGTGACCGTGCACGGTTGACCGAGATGCTCGACCGCTCGCTTGACGGACGTGATATTGCCGGCCCCGTAATCCACAATCGCGATCACAGGAGCCCTTTCGTACTGGGCAACATGCGCCGCAAACGGCGGTCCTGCCAGCAAGCAGCGCGCAGTGCACGGGCAAACGCCTTGAATAGCGATTCAACCTTGTGGTGACTGGACCGTCCATACATCACCTGCGCGTGCACATTCGATCGTGATCCGCGGGCAAAGCCCTCGAAAAAGTCGGGCACCAATTCCGACTGAAGATCTCCAACCCTGGCTGCGCAGACTTTTGTTTTGATCACGGCCGCCGCGCGGCCGCTAAAATCCACTGCCGCCAAACCGAGAGTTTCATCCATCGGCATTAGAAAGTACCCGGCCCGCAGAATTCCGCGCTTGCTGCCCAGCGCCTGGTCAAAGGCCTCCCCGAGGGCAATGCCAACATCTTCCACTATGTGGTGTTGATCGACGTCCAAATCGCCTTTGGCTTGAAGTTCGAGGTCGAATCCACCGTGCCGCGCGAACAATTCCAGCATGTGATCGAAGAAGCGGATTCCCGTAGACACGCGGTAATGGCCCGTACCATCCAGGTTGAGCTTGACCGAAATGTTGGTCTCCGACGTTTCTCTTTTGATCCGTGCTCTTCTCATAACGGCGACCCAGCGGCGATTCCCGTCGCGCGAACAATGTTGTCTAAGATAGCGAGTAGTCGATCCATTTGTTCCTCGGTTCCGACGGTGATGCGAACGCACCCCGCGCATCCAGGATCGCTGGAGCGGTCGCGTACCAGGATGCCGCGGCCCGCCATCGTTTTGACCAACTGCGGAGCGTTCGATCCAAAGTATGCCAGCACGAAATTTCCCTGACTTCGCCAATGACGGATGCGCAGCGCAAGCAGGGCCGCTTGCAAACGCTCGCATCCACGACGCACTGCGGCGACGTATTGTTGAACGAAGGCCTGGTCTTTGAGTGCCGCCGGCAGACAAGCAAGCGCGACGGCGTTGACGTTATACGGGGATGCGGCCTTGCGCACCATCCTCATCTGGTCCGCATTGCCCACCAAAACGCCAACGCGGAGACCTGCCATCCCATATGCCTTGGAAAACGTACGCGCTACGAACAAATTGGGAAGAGCGCGAAGTTCGCCCAGCAGCGTCTCGCCATAAAACTCGAAATAGGCCTCGTCGACTAGAACCGCTGCGTGGGGAGCAGCGCGCGCCACTCGAATCAGGTCCTCCGATGAGGCAACCGTGCCGGTTGGATTGTTGGGGTTGGCGATGGCGATTAAGCGCGTGGCCGGATGGATCCGCTCGATCAAGTTCTCCGCCGGGAAGCCGAAGTTTGAAAGAGTTGGGACGGAAATCACCTCAGCGCCGGTGCTTGCCGCGGATAACTCATACATCGCGAATGTGGGAACGACTACCAGGGCCTGGTCGCCAGCGTCGAGATATGTGCGACATAACAGTTGAATCGCTTCGTCAACACCATTTGTTAAAAGCACTTCTTCCGGTTGCACTCCCAGGAACTCCGCCGTCGACCGCTCCACGGGCTCTCTTTCTGGATAGCACGTGAGTTGCTCGGGATCGAGTTCCCGGAGCCTCGCCAAAACTCGTGGAGAGGCTCCCAGCGTATTTTCGTTGAAATCCAACCGCAGGCCGTTTCGTCCGGCCAACGGCGGCGCATACTGCTTTAGGTTCCGAACCGCAAGGCGTGCGTTAAGCATTTTGGAACCTCGCTCGGATGGATTGCGCGTGGCCTGCAAGCCCCTCCGTCTCAGCCAACATCGTGATTGTTGGAGATAGACCGCGCAAGCCCTCCCGCGACAAGCGCTGCACAGTC
This sequence comes from Terriglobales bacterium, assembly GCA_963700175.1. Classification (GTDB taxonomy): domain Bacteria; phylum Acidobacteriota; class Terriglobia; order Terriglobales; family Acidobacteriaceae; genus DASVWZ01. The sequence goes on along the minus strand of CAVOWN010000012.1, from coordinate 49,296 downwards.
ATCAGTTTGATGAAGTCGAGCACCGTCAATCCTCCACGGAAACGGGCGGCCCCACCGGTGGGAAGCACATGGTTTGGGCCAGTTGCGTAGTCCCCGGCCGCCTGCGGAGAATAGTCGCCAACGAATACGGAACCGGCGTTCTTCACACACTCAACATCTCGCACGGAAACGGTAATATGTTCGGGAGCAAGCTGATTTGCCCAGTCCATCGCCTGTGTCTTGGAACCAGCTAGCAGAATGCATCCATTATTCTTCACTGACTGCTGCGCTATGGGATTCGTCCGCACCAGCAACTGGAGCGCCGCCAGGGTGCGTTCGGCGAGGCGTTGCGAACAAGTGATCAAGATCGGAAGCGCGTCAGGATCATGCTCGGCCTGCGCCAGCAGATCCGCGGCAACCCACTGAGGATCACCATCGTGGCTGACGACCACAGATTCCGTGGGGCCTGCCAGCATGTCGATCGCACAGTCGAAGGCGATAAGTTTCTTCGCGATTGTTACATACGCGTTGCCCGGACCAACGACTTTGCCTACGCGCGGAATCGACTTCGTGCCGTAGGCTAGCGCTGCGATCGCCTGCGCACCTCCTGTGCGATAGAACTCTTTGACTCCCAACTCATGCGCGATCGCAAGCAACTCCGGCTTGGGGTCCGGAGAAACCACGCAGATGCGCGGTACCCCGGCCACCTGCGCGGGAACTACGGTCATGAGCAGTGTCGAAAGCAAAGGATAACGGCCACCCGGGACGTAACAACCGACCGATTCCAGCGGCCGCACCAGCTGACCGACGGAAACTCCGCCGCGCGTGTGTATCCACTCGGCTGGCTTTTGTCGCCTGGCGAAGCTGCGAATATTCGCCTCGGCGACCTTCACGCGGGCCACAAGATCTTGCGGCGCCGACCTGAAGCTTTGCCGCATCTGCACCGAACTCACGCGTAAAGGTTGCTTGCCGAGCCTGTCCCACCTACGCGCATATTGGAATAATGCGGCATCCCCACGACGCCGCACCGCAGCCACGATGCGCTTGACCTCGGGCTCTTTCGAAGTGATCTGGCTGGCGCGCGCAGCAAGCGCTGTGACTCGCCGGGCGGCGACAGTGCCACGGAGAATGCGCATCACGCCACCACCTTGTTCAGCGGATACTCGACGATCCCCTCCGCCTTGGCGGCTTTGAGTTGCGGAATCACCTCCCAGGCTTTGGTTTCTTCAATCACCGTATTCACCGCTACCCAGACGTCATCGCTGAGTGGTGCTACGGTCGGCGTATTCAGCGCGGGAAGCACTGCGAGCACATTCTGCAGGTCTTCGCGGCGTACATTCAACATCAATCCAACTCTGCCTTTTGCCTGTAGAGCGCCGCACAGCATCAACGCCAGGTTCTGGATCTTCTTCCGCCGAAACGAATCCTCCCACGATTTCTTGTTCGCGATCAGCTGGGTGTTCGATTCCAGTACGGTGTCAATGATCGACAGCCGGTTGGCCCGCAGGGAGCTACCAGTTTCTGTCACTTCGACAATGGCGTCCGCCAACTCAGGGGGCTTGACCTCGGTCGCTCCCCAGGAGAACTCCACGTTGACGCTTACATTTTGTTTCGCGAAGTAACCGCGAGTGACCCCGACCAACTCGGTCGCAATCGTGCAACCCGCTAAGTCCTCAGCTTTGCGATACGACGAATCTTCAGGCACAGCCAAGACCCAGCGCACCCTGCCCCGGCTCTGCTTGGCATACACCAGATCGCTGACCGTCACGACCTCCAATCCACTCTCCACAACCCAGTCATACCCAGTAAGGCCTGCGTCCAGAACTCCATGTTCAACATATCGTGCCATCTCTTGTGCCCGAATCAGCATGCACTCGATTTCAATGTCACTGGTGGTGGCAACGTAAGATCTGCCGTTGGTGTAAACATCCAATCCGGCATGCGCCAAAAGCTGCAATGTGGACTCTTGAAGACTTCCTTTGGGGATTCCGAGCCTGATTTTCATGGCTGTGCCTCTCCTCCTCCGTCCGTTGACAGATCAACGTCGGAGGTGAAGCACGACAATGTACCCTGATGGCAGATACGGCCGTCTCCCTGCACCCGTACGCCGAGTAGGAGCGTGTCACGATCACAGTCCGTTCGAATTGAGACAACTTGAGCAAAGTTTCCCGAGGTTTCGCCCTTCGTCCATAGCTGGTTGCGAGTGCGGCTAAAGAAAGTTGCGCGGCCAGTGTTTACAGTCTTTTCCACCGCCGCGTAGTCCATAAATCCGACCATCAGCACGGCTCCACTGTCGGCGTCCTGGAGCACCGCCGGGATTAAACCGTGCAACTTCTCAAAATCGAGGTTGATCATTTTTCCGCTCCTTATCTGTTTCAGGCAAAAACAAAAAGCCCGCTGCGCTTATCGCGTCAGCGGGCCTGAACCTTGAATGATTGCTACTTTCTAGGTGTTGACCTCCACTGACACGTGTGCCCTGTGATGATGATGGTGACGATGGGTGTGTGCCAGCGAAGTCATGAAGCACCAATATAAAGCAGCAACGTAAAACACGTCAATCCGAAACTATGAATTTTCCCTAGGAGAGCACGACTGGCAAACGTCAGGTTACCAGTCGTCGCCACAATCGCGATGCGAGCGAGGATCGTCGTTTGTTCGAATGACGGCCGTCCCGGCGATCAGTGGAAGGTCGCTCGGTCTTCATCGCGCGAAAAGAAAACAGTTTATATTCTCCTTGCGCCCGATGAAGGCGCCAAGTGATCTTCTACTCAAGAAATGGAAGAGGCGAACTCTCGTGAAGACGCGGCCAGAAGCGCTCCAAATTATTGAGAAGAACACTTTCGATCTGTGCGTGATCGGCGGCGGAGCGGTCGGTTCAGGATGCGCTCTCGACGCCCAGCTTCGGGACTTGCGCACCGTCCTGCTGGATGGCGGAGACTTTGTCGGCGCGACGTTGAGTGCCTCCACTAAGATCGTTCATGGAGGCGTGCGATATCTTCAGGACGCGGTCACCCACCTCGATGTTCGTCAATACCAGGTCGTCAAGAAAGCGCTGCGCGAACGCCTTCTGATGTTACATAACGCACCGTTCCTTACGCGCACCCTGGAATTTGTCGTTCCTTGCTTCAGCTGGTTTGAGCTCTTCTACTACGGAATCGGAATGAAGATCTATGACTGGATGGCCGGGGATGATCGGCTGCTACCGAGTCGTTATATCTCGCGCAAGGAAGCGATCAAGCGACTCCCTATGCTGAAGAGCGTGCGACTCGCAGGCGCGATCGTTTACGCCGACGGTCAATTCGATGACTCGCGCTATGGCATGACGCTGGTTCGCACGTTCACAGAGACGGGCGGAGAGGCCCTCAATTACGCCAAGGTCATTGGATTCGAAACAGGATTAAACGGAAAGTTAGCTGCGGCCCGAGTCGAGGATCGAATCACGGGGCGGACCTTCCATGTGCGTGCACGTGCCTTCGTCAATGCTACAGGCCCGTTTTCAGATACTGTGCGAGGTCTCGCTCATCCGGGCATTGAACCGCGGATGCAGCCGAGCAAGGGCGTTCACATTTTTCTCCCCTTGAACGGCTTCTCCGATCGTGAAGCGTTGCTAATCCCGAAGACCGAAGATGGTCGCGTCATCTTCGCCGTCCCGTGGCTCGGTCGACTATTGGTGGGAACGACCGACGATGAGGCCAGCGTGCAGGAAGAAATGGTGGTCAAGCGTTCTGAAGCTGAATATCTGCTCCGGCATTTGAATTCTTATGTGGAGCAGCCTTTTTCACTGGATCAAATCACCAGCGGCATCGCCGGACTTCGCCCTCTGGTCTGGTCCAAAGTGAGAAAGGAAACCAAAAACCTGGTGCGCGACGATGAACTTGAAATCGACACGAGCAGTGGGTTGATCAGCATTCTCGGAGGCAAATGGACCACATATCGCGCCATGGCTGAAGAAACCATTGACGCAGCACAGAAGTATTTAAGCGGCATTGCCACGCCCTGTCTCACGTCACACCACCGTCTGTCGGGTTCCGAAGGCTACGACTTGAATTATGCAAAAGCACTGGTCACGGAATTCGATATTCCCGCGGACACCGCGTGCCACCTTGCCGAAAAGTTCGGGACTGTGGCGCCCGCGGTTCTGGCGCTGGCTTTGGCCAGTCCTCGCCTGTTGTCGCGCGTTCTTCCCGACACGCCGTCCATTCTGGCAGAGGTTGTGTACGGCATTCGCTATGAGATGGCTAATTCGATTGAAGACATTCTGGCACGCCGCATCGGCCTGCAACCCCTTAGCTGGCGAGATGCCATGATTGCCGCTCCGATTGTGGCTCCGTTGCTGGCAGGCGAACTCGGCTGGTCGCACGCACAGATGGGAGAAGCGGTCGAAGAATACACGAGCCAGATTAAGCGGCTCATGGCTGTGGCGGGAGTAGCAGGTAACGGTTCCGAAGCCGGGGGTGCGGCGCGCTAGCGCATTTTGTGCAGCCACAACCTGTAGGCGGACTACGCTGATTGATGTCTACTTGATCGAGGCAACTGGCGGCACCAATGCGCTTGCATAATAAGGGTGTCCCTTGCTGCAGTTTCCGGTGTGAACCATAACTCTGCCGAGAGGAACACCCTCTTCCGCCGAACTCAGGCCAAGTCGTAGCGATCGAGGTTCATCACCTTGCTCCACGCAGCCACGAAGTCCTTTACAAACGCCTTTTTCGAGTCGTTACTTGCATAGACTTCTGCGATGGCTCGCAGTTGGGAGTTTGAACCGAAGACAAGGTCGACGCGGGTGCCTGTCCATTTAATTTCGCCCGTCGCACGATCATGTCCTTCAAACACGCCTTCCGCAGTCGTGGAAGCCTTCCACTCCGTATTCATGCTGAGCAGGTTGACGAAGAAATCATTCGTCAGCGTCTCTGGCCGACTCGTGAAGACTCCATCTTTGGACTGCCTGAAGTTAGCATTCAGCACGCGCAGACCGCCGACCAGTGCAGCCATCTCCGGGGCAGTCAGGGTGAGTAACTGCGCTTTATCGACCAGCAACTCCTCCGCCGTTATCTTGTGCCCCACCCGGAGGTAGTTGCGGAACCCGTCTGCGGTTGGCTCCAGCACAGCGAATGCATGTGCGTCGGTCTGCTCTTGCGCGGCGTCGGTGCGCCCCGGCGAGAAGGGGACCTTTACATCGTGGCCGCCTTTTTTCGCAGCTTCTTCCACCGCCGCGCAGCCGCCCAGAACGATCAGGTCAGCCAGCGAGACTTTCTTGCCGCCGGATTGCGAACCGTTGAAGTCCTTTTGAATCGCCTCTAATTTCCCGAGGACTTTTGCCAGTGCCGCCGGCTGATTCACATCCCAATCCTTTTGCGGTGCAAGACGAATGCGCGACCCGTTTGCCCCACCGCGCTTGTCGGAACCGCGGAAAGTCGCCGCCGAAGCCCAGGCCGTCGATACCAATTGAGAGATCGACAATCCGGAGGCGAGTATCTTCGCCTTCAGAGTGGCAATTTCCTGGTCCCCGATTAATTCATGGCTCACCGCGGGAACAGGGTCTTGCCACAACTGAGGCTGCGCTGGGACAAGCGGGCCAAGGTAGCGGGAGATAGGCCCCATGTCGCGGTGCGTCAGCTTGAACCACGCCTTGGCGAACGCGTCTGCAAACTGGTCGGGATGCGCCAAGAAGCGCCGCGAGATTTTCTCGTAAGCCGGATCAAACCGCAACGCAAGGTCCGTGGTCAACATGGACGGCGCATGATGCTTTGACTGATCGTGCGCATCCGGCACCGTGCCGGCGCCCGCGCCATTCTTCGGCCTCCACTGGTTAGCGCCAGCCGGGCTCTTCGTCAGCTCCCATTCGTAGCCGAACAGATTTTCAAAGAAGTTGTTACTCCACTTCGTAGGTGTGGTGGTCCAAGTGACCTCTAATCCGCTGCTGATCGTCTGGTCGCCGTTGCCTTTACCGAAGCTGTTCTTCCAGCCGAAGCCTTGCTCCTCGAGTGGCGCGCCCTCTGGCTCGCGAGCGACATACTGCTTAGGATCGGCAGCGCCGTGAGTTTTGCCGAATGTATGGCCACCGGCAATCAGCGCAACTGTCTCTTCATCGTTCATTGCCATGCGGGCGAACGTCTCCCGGATGTCCCGGGCCGCAGCGATTGGATCGGGCTTTCCATTGGGACCTTCCGGATTTACGTAAATCAGGCCCATCTGTACCGCGCCGAGAGGATTGTCGAGTTCACGATCGCCTTTATAGCGCTTGTCTCCCAGCCACTCGGACTCAGGTCCCCAGTTGACGTACTCTTCGGGCTCCCAGACATCGGCGCGCCCGCCGGCGAAACCGAACGTCTTAAAACCCATCGATTCGAGGGCGACGTTGCCGGTCAGGACCATGAGATCGGCCCATGAAATCTTCCGCCCGTATTTCTGCTTGATGGGCCATAGCAACCGCCTCGCTTTATCGAGGTTTACATTGTCCGGCCAGCTGTTGAGGGGCGCAAAACGTTGTTGGCCAGAGCCTGCGCCACCGCGCCCATCGTGGATACGGTACGTGCCTGCGCTGTGCCACGCCATACGAATGAAGAGCCCGCCGTAGTGGCCAAAGTCAGCTGGCCACCAGGCCTGCGAGTCCGTCATCAAGGCATGCAGGTCTTTGATCACAGCATTCAAGTCGAGGCTTTTGAACTCTGTCGCGTAATCGAACTCCTTGCCCATGGGATCGGACAGAGAAGAGTTTTGTTGAAGCATCTTCAGGTTCAGCTGATTCGGCCACCAGTCTGCATTCGTCGGGGCCCAGGTTTCGGTGTCCTTGCGGCTCATGACCGGGCATTTCGATTCGGGGGATACTTCTGGCTCTGTATTACCGGGGCCGGGTACGCCAGCCAATACTTCTTTTTTTTCAGGCATGATTCCTCTTTTCGCTTGGATGAAGTTGTTTTTGAGTTTTTGCGCTGCACCGCTGACAGAGGCCAAATACCTCAATCAGCGGCTCGGCTAAATCGAAGCCGCCCGGCGCGTGCCGGGCCAGCCGTTTGAAGTCAACAAAATCGCATGTAATGTCTTGCACTGACTTGCAGCGTGTGCAAACCAGGTGATGATGGGATTCGAGGTTGCCGTCCACGCGCAAGGTTGAGGCATGGGGCGTGACCTCCCGCAAAAGTCCGTTTTCCACAAACAGCCGCAAATTATTGTAGATCGTGGCAAGAGATACCGAAGGTATCCGGCGTTTGACCGCCGCGTAGATTTGTTCGGGTGAGTAATGTCCGGGAGAAACCACCACGGCTTCAAAGATGATCTTCCGCTGGTGCGTGGCTGCCATGCCATGCTTCCAGGCAAGCTCCCGAAACTGCTCATGACTCAAACGCATAACGGGTGGATGAGAATAATTATCAAATAATTCAGTTTATTTAGCAATCGACGCTTGCTCGCTGTCGAACGAGAATATGAATCTTCTCTATTAGCGTCGACGTGAGGATGCGAACAAAAATCGGCCCGTCGAGTGAGCCGGCGACGGCCGAGCGATAACGCAAATTCCACAGCCCGTATCCAGAAAAGCAATACTGCACCTTGCGGGTTAAATGGTGAGCGCGGTAGGAATCGAACCTACAACCTACTGATTAAGAGTCAGTTGCTCTGCCAATTGAGCTACGCGCCCTTCGTTTCATCTGCGGAGGTTTCTGCCTGGCGTCCAGGGGGCAGACCGCGGTGCGGGACGTCGACAACTTGAAAAGTGTACCACAATTACTTTCTCTCGCAGCCCTCGGCCTAATGCCGAACCACGGATGTACCAACGTTTTCCTCGGCCCCACGATATCTCTTGCTTCATCCCCTTTTCCCGCTACCATCAGATCAAGCTCAGAGTTGTGGGTTGTAGCACGGAGATTGCCGCATGAAGAAAGTAAGTTCGGGCTTTGTCTTGGCCTCTCTATTTTTCGCCGCTTCGCTGGCCGCGCAAGTCAATCCGCCGTCCGCGGCTCCAAACTCCCCGGCCCCGCCCAGCACGCAAAGGCAGACTCCATGCTGGCAACTCGCGGGCGTCAGCCGTTCAGCCATGCGCCAGCGCCGGATGATCGTTAGAAACATGCATAACCAGATTCAGCTAGTGTGTGCCAACTTCAAGCTGAGTGCACAGCAGCGCGAGCAGCGCATCGACCAAATCCGCGCCGATGCCCAGGCCCACATGCGCGCATTTCTCTCTGTCGTGCAGATTGATTCCATCAATAGCTGCCGTGCCAGGCGCGCTTCCATTCGCGGCGATTCAAACCGGCGGCTCAGCGAGGGACCGTGCCGCGATATGCCGATGAACGGGAGCCCATCCGACGCGTCTGGCGACTCGCAGCAGCCAGCACCAGTCGCGAACGAACCCGTCGACTAAGGAAAAAAGAAAAATGCGATCACCGGGGCGCACGAAGTCTTGCGCCCCACTCGAATCGCGCTTAGGATTGGCCTTGATCGGCGGCGAACGGCCCTACCGAATCCCTGACACTCGCCGCGGGACGACGTGGCGGCAAGTATTCGCTCACCGTCGGCCGTTGTTCGAGCGTGCCCAAAATGGCAAAATCTGCCGACTCTACCGGCCCATGCTGGGAAATAAATCCGTGCTCCGCGCACATCCGCTCAATGCGCTTTTTCTGGCCGTTGCTCAACACGCTTACAGGCAAGGTGTGGAAATTGCGGAAGACCCACAATAGGTAAATTCGTTGCCACAATGAAGGTTTGACGCAGCGCGGTCCCAGCGGAGTCAGTACTCGCAATGCCCCATCAGTCAGTTTTTCCATCCACATAGCTGGATCACCTAAACTTGTACTGTTACGCGATATTTAAAGTCCGTGCAATTCAAGGGCCAGCATTATTGCACTAATTTCGATGCAAGGAAAGCCAAAAAATAACTTCTGGCGCAGGACGTTCTTTAGCGCGGAATCTCCGGCAGTGCATCCATGTTCCGAATGGCCGCTGCCACCCCAAACCGCTCACCACTGCCTTCCACCCGAATGACCTCGGCCTGGCAGCATATCCATCGCTTCTCGCCCTGCGTGAGTTCGGCCGGCAGCATTAGGACCATCTCAAAGGCGCTGCCCTCTGCTAGTCGCTTGGTTGTATAGAGAAAGATGCCGCTGGCGCTGATGTCGCGCGTCTCGGCCTGTGCTGCCCGCTCCGAACTGGAGCGAATTGACACCGGAATCCGCGCCGGGATGCGCTTCTGGGAACGCCGCTCACTGCCACTTTCCATGGATGGGGAGAAGATACCACTTCTTATGCAAGTAGGGACAGCCACCCTCGGCTGTCCGGGATAAAAACCCGTGCCGGAATCACCGGCGACCCACTCACGACCGCTGAGTGAAGGCAGGCCAAAGATCGCGTGGCGACGGGCGCCTCGTCCGTCCGAATCGATCACCGTCGCCACCCGTTTGACGCCCATGGCTGCGACGGCTAGAATTGCGCCCACTGAGCCGCCCGCATTCCCCCGTGCGGCTGATCGGGACTCATTCTCAAATTTCCTCACGCTTTGCGGGAGAATGCCATGAAATCCGTCCTCCTCGTCTGCTCTTTTGCAGTTCTCATTAGCATGTTGATGTTTGCACAGTCCCCTCGTGTCCCATTCGCAAATCAACCGAAGGGGATGCCCGCGAATCCCGCGCCGATGACGCAAGGGCCAACTTTCGCTCAGGGCAGGGCTATCTCGGCTCATGCGACGCCGCAACGGCGCGGTGGGTCACCGATGTCCGGGTTAGACTTTGCGCCTGCCGTCACCTACGGCTCTGGTGGGTATGGGCCCGAAGGATTGGCAGTGGCGGATTTAAACGGAGACGGCAATCCCGATCTGGTGATGGCCAACTGTGGCGTGACCGACTGTGGGGAGGGGTCTGTAGGCGTCTTGTTGGGTAATAGCGACGGAACCTTCTCCACGGCGGTACCCTACAGCTCGGGTGGGTTTCAACCCCCCTCGGTAGCAATCGCAGACGTTAACGGGGATGGTAGACCCGATCTAGTCGTGGCGAATAACTGTCCCGAGGGGGATAACTGTGCCGATGGCGCAGTGGGCGTGCTAATCGGCAATGGAGATGGAACTTTCCAAACGGTAGTGACCTACGGATCGGGTGGATATTGGGCCACTTCGGTTGCGGTGGCTGATGTGAACGGGGATGGCAGGCCCGATATCGTGGTGACGAATCGGTGCGCCAGCAACACCCAATGTGGACTTGGCACGGTGGGCGTGCTATTGAACAACGGAGATGGAAGTTTCCAAGCGGCTGTGACCTACGGGTCGGGGGGATATTGGGCCACTTCGGTCGTCGTAGCGGATGTGAATGGCGATGGCAAGCCGGATCTGCTGACAGCGAGTTTGTACGAGGACAGATCCAGTAAACACGGCGTCGCTAGCGTACTGTTGGGGAATGGCGACGGAACATTCAAGAACGCAGTCTCCTACGGGACAGGCGGTCAGTTGGCGGAATGGATAGCAGTAGCAGATATCAACGGGGACGGCAGGCCCGATCTTCTAGTCTCTAACAGTGGCAGCGGCGATGTTGGCGTGCTGTTGGGGAATAGCGACGGAACCTTCAAGAAGGCTGTCGCTTATGACGCGGGTTCGATTGGTCTCATTTCCGTAGCAGTTGCGGATGTGAATGGGGATGGTAAGCCCGACCTGGTAGTGGCTGAATGCGCGAATAGTGGCTGTGCGAACGAAGGCCTGGTGGGTGTGTTATTGGGCAACGGGGATGGAACCTTCCAAACGGTAGTGACGTACGGCTCGGGTGGGACCAGCCCCTATTCAGTTGTCATAGCGGATGTGAACCGGGATGGCAAGCCTGACCTAATGGTAACGGACGCCAACACCAGCTCGGTCGGTGTCCTGATCAATACCACCCTATCGGCAACCACAACCACCCTCGCCTCTTCGCCCAACCCCTCCAACTTCGGGCAATCCGTGACTTTCACTGCGACGGTGACGTTGCAAGGTTTTAAAGGCACACCCACCGGCACAGTGACTTTCTATAACGGCACAACGAGCATAGGCACCTCAAACCTCAATAACAGCGGGATGGCGACTCTGGCAACATCCAAATTGCCAGTTGGCACCGATCGCATCACGGCCACTTACAACGGGGACTCCAACTTTGCCCCTAGCACGTCGCCCATTTTGCGCCAAGTTGTGGACGGGGCCGTTGTTAGGTTTTCTCCTGCCAGCCTGGATTTTGGCGACGAAGATGTCGGCTCATCGAGCAAGCCGAAAGATGTGAAGCTCACCAATACCGGCAACGTCGATCTCACCATCACTTCGATCCAAGTTACCGGGACGGACGGCAGCGACTTCACCGAAACCAATAACTGTCCTTCTTCGCTATCGCCAAAAGATAGTTGCGAGATTCAAGTGACCTTTGCTCCCACCATGACCGGCGAGCGCAAGGCCGATCTGACGATCACCGACAATGCGTCGCGCAGCCCACAGGAAGTTCCGCTCTCTGGGGTCGGCGTATCGCCTGAGGTCACCTTCTTTCCAACCAGCCTGACGTTCCCGACTCAACTGGTCTATACCACGAGCCAAGCCAAGCAGGTGACGCTGTCCAATACCGGCAACGGCGTGCTGAACATAGCCAGCATTAGCATCACCGGCGCTTTCAGTCAGACCAACAATTGCCCGCCCAACCTCAGTCCCGGATCGAAGTGCACCATCAACGTCAAGTTCCATCCCAAGACCGAGGGTGTCCAAAACGGGACGGTCAATGTTAAGGACAATGCCCTCGGCAGTCCGCAGCAGGTGCCCCTCACCGGGACTTGCACTTATCTGGAATTCACTCCGGCCAAACTGAACTTTGGAACTCAGCCGGTTGGAACCAAGAGTCTGCCGAAGAGGGTCGCGATGAGCAACAAGGCCGACGTTGCGGTGAATATCAGCAACATCGCGATCACCGGCACGGACTCAGGTGACTATTCGGAGACCAACAATTGCGGAGCCCAGTTGGCATCGGGTGCCAGCTGCTTTATCAAGGTCACATTCGATCCGCAGGAGACGGGGAGGCGATCCGCCGACGTCTCCGTTACGGACGACGGAGGAGGCAGCCCGCAGCAAGTCCCGCTCACTGGTACGGGAACTTAGTGGCCATTAAGCAAGGTGAAACGGCTTGGTGGCGTTCGTGCCAGAGCGCCACGAGATCGACATTATCTTAAGGAGGAGTTCGCGATGAGGATCACTTGGTCCACGCGCATTGCGGGATTCGCGCTCGTTACTGTTACTGTGCTCACGCCAGTAATGAAAGCCCAGACGGTCATAAGCAATGAATCTCTGGTATCGACAACGTTCGTGGTCAACAAGACGAACATTATGGCAGGGTGCGCGGGTGACCCAGGCTGCGTTGCGCCGCCGATGCCCCTGTTCAAACCGATACACGTCACATGTCCGGCTGCAACGGGCAAGACCTGCACGCTCGGTATCAGCCTGGACGCTAAGACTCAGGTAAGCATTCAAGACGGCAATTCCGGTGAAGAAGGTATCTACCAATTTTTGGTGGACGGGGCGCCCCCTGTACCCGGGCCCACCGATGAGCAAGGGTTCTATATCTTTACGATATACGCCGCGGCATTCGATAATTATCCTCAGCAGACCAGACTGAGCTATCCCGCGTCATTGGTTGGCGCCGTTAAGAATTCAGGATCGTCCAAGGATCACGTAGTCAAGGTGAGTGTGTCCTGCGTAGACGTATTGAAGCAAGGCGGTTGCGAGGTAGACGCCCACTGGTCCACTATGCGGATCGACGTGTTCGAGCCGTAAAGGAACATATATTGAAATCCGGGGACGGGACGGAACTGACCCCGATTTTGGGGATATAGCCCAGCGTCTGCATTTCCGTTTTTTCGTCTAAGATTTCTGGGTGGACTCTTCTCGATGCGTCGGTGTGGCACGGGTTTTGTCGAAGGCCGGATACTGCTCGCGCTCGCAGGCGTTTGATTTGGTGCGCGCCGGACGGGTCGCCGTCAACCGCAGGGTCTGCCGCGATCCGGAGAGGCCAGTGCATCCCGGCAAAGACTGCATTGAGATCGACGGCGTCCCATTACGGGAATCCACGAAAATCTACCTCGTTCTGAACAAGCCCCGCGGACTGGTGACGACCGCGTCTGACGAAAAAGGACGGTCGACCGTCTACGACTGTTTGCCCGGCGATCGGCGATGGGTCGCTCCCGTCGGCCGGTTGGATAAAGCCAGCGAAGGATTATTATTGTTTTCAAACGATTCCGAGTGGGCGGCGCGGATTCTCGATCCCCAGACGCATCTGGAAAAGATCTACCACGTACAGATTGCCACTCTGGCCAGCGCGGCTTTGCTGCAATCCATTGTGCGCGGTTCGGGCAGGGAAGACGGCGACATTTCTCTGGCTAAGAGGGCGCGCATCCTTCGTGGCGGCGAGAAGAATACTTGGCTGGAGATTGTCCTCGATGAAGGCAGGAACCGGCAAATTCGCCGGATCTTCGATGGTCTCGGAATCGAAGTGCTGCGTTTGGTGAGGGTTGCGATTGGCCCCATCCAACTGGGGGAGTTGAAGAAAGGCGAATCGCGCCCGCTGACCCTCGCCGAAAAAAACCAACTGGATCGAGCACTACAGGTACCTCGTCGTCCCAAGCGACCTTCTAAACTGTCACAATGACGCCGCTGCAGTGGTTTTTCCCCAGCCGCTGGTATGAATGCCGGACCGCTGCGTCAAAGTAAGCGGCATCCCCCGTATCCAATTCATACTTGTCGGAGCCGATCGTAAGCTCGAGCCGGCCGCTGATAATGTACAGAAATTCAACACCGGGATGCTGGTGTGGACGAAGCCGGTCGGAGGGGATCGGTTCAAACTCGGCATAGAACGCGCTGAGTTTTCGCTCGGTCGCCTTGAAGTCCAGACTTTCGAAGTTATAGGCGATGGAATGGCCGCTGGGGTCGTCAGGGAAGCGCATGCGCTCGCCTTTGCGCACGATGGCCAGAACGCGGCGTTTGCGTTCGTCGGTAAAAAAGTAATCCAATCCGACGCTGAAGACCATGGCAATACGCATGAGCGTTGGCAGGGTGGGAAATAGCCTCGACCGTTCGAGTTTGGAAAGCATGGCAGGCGAAAGGCCGGTGTGATTGCCGAGCTCGACCAATCCCATGCTTTTCTTGAGCCGCAGAGTGCGCAACTTCTCGCCCAAACTATAGGGACGAAGGTTCTCTTCAATTGTCTTGGTAATCATCGGGGGCCCCTTTTTTCTCACCAGTAAAATTCTAGACTTTGTATTGACGGATGCTCACATAAGTAGCTGATTATGCGGCTGTTAGCTTATCAGGAAAAGTAATGTGCGCTAGAGTTAATTTGTGTCGACGAAATTAAAGGAGAAGAGATAAACGGGCTGGCGCTGACCTGGTTTTGCCCGGTTGACAGCCGAGGCGTCGCTACGCGGGTCGCGACTCTATATGGAAAAATTCAGCGAAAACCCGCGGGTGACTGTGCGGCGGGCGGGCGCGCCCGATCCGCAGGGGAAAGCTGTCGTTTACTGGATGCAACGGGCACAGCGTGTGCTGGATAATTCCGCGCTCGACCTGGCCATCGAAGTAGGAAACGAATGGAAGAAGCCGGTGGTGGTTTTCTTTGCACCGATGCCTTTTTATCCAAACGCGAATTGGCGGCACTATGCATTTCTGCAACAGGGAATCGCGGACATCGCCGAAGGGTTGGCGAAGCGCAATGTGGGATTCGTGCTGCGATCCTATCCGGACCACAGTCTGCTCAAGTTCTGCGAGGAAGTACGCCCGGTATTGGTGATCGGCGATGAGAATCCGCTGCGCGAAACCGAACATTGGCGCGAGGTTGCCGCCGAGAGATTACGGGTTCCGTTGTGGACAGTCGATGCCGATGTGATCGTTCCCACGCGGTTGACAAAGAAAGAGCACTTCGGCGCGCGAACGATCCGGCCGAAGATCCACGAACTATTGCCGGAATATCTGGTCGCCGGGAAATCGATTGAGGCGCATGTAGCCTGGCGTAAGCCGCGGAAAATCACTTCGCTCGCGTACGATCAGGATTTTCTGCCCGATTGGAAGTCGCTGGATCGGTCGGTGGGTCTAGTCTCCGGTATACGCGGAGGCACCGGCGAGGCGCTGAAGGTTCTCGACAAGTTTGTTCATCGCGGGCTGAAAAATTATCCCAGGGATCGTAATCATCCTGAGATAAGTGGCACCAGTCATCTGTCGCCGTACCTTCACTTCGGACATATTTCTCCTTTGACGGTTGCGCTGGCGGTGAAGGCGGCGGAGGCTCCAGCGGAAGCCAAAGAGGCTGTTCTGGAGCAATTGATTGTCCGGCGGGAGCTGGCGATCAACTTCGTGCATTTCAATAAAGATTACGATTCATTCGAATCGCTGGAACCATGGGCAGACCGTTCGCTGGCCAGACACTCCGGGGACCATCGGCCCATCCTTTATACGGACCGGCAACTGGAGTGCGCCGAGACCCACGATCCGCTGTGGAACGCGGCCCAGAAGCAGATGGTTCTGCTGGGCTGGATGCACAATTACATGCGGATGTATTGGGCGAAGAAAATTCTGGAGTGGAGTCCGTCGATTGCGGCAGCCTATCGCCGCGCGGTATGGCTGAACGATCGTTACGAAGTGGATGGACGCGATCCTAACGGATACGCCGGGATCGCGTGGGCCATTGTCGGTAAGCATGACCGCGCCTGGTTTGAGCGGCCCATTTTCGGGCAGATTCGTTATATGTCGTATGCAAGTACTTCGAAAAAATTCGACTGCAAGCGGTACATTGAGCAGATCGAGCGATTGGAGTCGCGTTAAGTCTAGAGCGGCGGCGATTTAGAGTCAGCCCCGCGGGAAATAAATGATCTTACGCGCAGCCCTCGGCATTCCACGGTATAGGCAGGTTTCGGGTTTGCGGGTCTAATAGGTGCATGAGACTCGTGAATTCCTCCCGCCCGGAACAGATCTTCAAAGCTGCAGTGGCAGCTCTGGAAGATCGAAGTTCGACCCAATTGCGACGCTTTGAGCCACTGCGCTGCGCAACCGATGACAAAACGACGCGCCGCAAGCGTGCTGTCGATACGGCAGCCGAAGCGTTGGCTGCAATCTGGAGGGTGTCCGCGCACGGGGTTAGTCGGTAGCGCCAATCCTCCCGAAGCAGTATTCCAGCGGATGCGCCGCCGCCAAGGCTGGTCGATCGACTGAAAGTGATACTCCCGATTCGCCCGGGCTTCTTGGCAGATGGCCGTCGGAGTTAGGGGCCAGAAATCCTCGCCATAAAATGGAGTTCAATCCGAGTTCGCAATTACGGGGTCAGCTTCCACACCGTGCCGCAACCCATTCCTTCGCATCCGGTTCCCCCACCCCACACAGTCGTACCATACAGGTTTCCTTCGGAGTCCCGACGCACGCCCGCGGAAGGCGTGGAGCCGTCCGTGCAGCCCTGTTGAGCGCAAAAACTGTACAGGATGGTTTCTTTGCCGCTTTCGGTGAGCTTGAAGACGGTTCCCTTGCCATACTTCCCGCCTGCGGTGGTGGTGCCGTAAAGGTTTCCTTTATCGTCCCTGATCAGGCTTGCCTCGGGGGTTTGCCCGTCCCCTCCGGTGCCGAACTTGTGAAGCACAACCTCGTGGGTTCCGGTCAACTTGAAGACCGTTCCGTAACGGAAACGGAAATCATTGCCGCCAGTGGAGGTGGTGGTGCCCCACAAAGCGCCGGTGCTGTCCAGTATCACCCCTGCCTCCGGATTGACACCATGTCCCTCATGAAAGTCATGCAGAACGGTTTCGCCGCCCGTTTCGGTCATTCTGTACACTACGCCGCAGCCGTGGTACTTGTGCTCTTCTATGCAACCAGCACCGCCCCCGTAAGTAGTGCCATAGATGTTGTCGTTGGCGTCCATGACCAGGTTTCCCATTGGGCCGCCCCCATCCGTCCCGCCTGTGAATGTGTGCACCACTGTCTCGGTGCCGCTCGGATCGAGCTTGAACAATACTTCTCCCGCGGTTCCAAAAAGGTTCCCAGCAGTATCGCGGGCCATGCCTTCGACGGGGAACTCTCCATCATCCCCGTCCTTGCCAGACCCGGTAAACTTGTAAAGGATGGTTTCCTTGCCTGCCGTGTCAAGTTTGAACACCGTTCCGCATCCGTCGCCACCTCGACCAACGCATCCAGTGCCGCCAGTGGAGGTGGTGCCGTAAAGATTCCCCTCCTCGTCTTCAATCAGACTTCCTATGGGCTCCTGCCCATCGTCCTCTCCACCTTTAAAAGAATAAAGAACGGTGAAAACGCCAGTTTGATCAACCTTGAACACGATGCCGCACCCCAAGGGTGCGTTGCAGCTTAAATCGCCGCCGAGAGATGCCACGCTGTACAGATTATTCGTCACAGGGTCGCGGATCAGGCCTGAGGGTTGCGATCCGTCCGAGCCGCCGCTGAAGGCGTGCAGCACCGAGAAAGTCTGCGCCTGCGCCGAGCAGGCCAAAAGAACTCCTAGTGCGAGGCTTGCCAACACGCCTATTCGCATCCTCGAAGTCCAGCCCCGATGTTCAAATCTGTTCACCACGATTTGCCTCCGCCTTAAGCGCCACCAATGCTACCCCCTGAGCACGAGACATTCAACGGGGACTTTCGGCCTACGTCAAACATCGAAAGGGTGATGTCTGATCCTGGATCGAGGGTTTGAACCCCGTTTCGAGCGAATCGGGGCCTACTCCTCCACTGGCCAGATAAATTCTTCGCACACTCTTCTCGCTCGACTTGAAACGAATCACGCACTTTCCGCACAATCATGAAGAGATTCAGCAAGGAGGAAGACTCATTTGCCGGGCTACCGATTTGGAAAACATCCACCACAGAACGATTACCGTACCTTGCGATTCAAGAGTTACGTAACGGCGGCGCTGGCCGCGCCGCCGGCTTCGTACAGCGTCTTAACCACCGTGGAACAGAAATTGAAGACCACCGACCCGACCAAGTTATTTCCGATGGATGGCAACGATACGCTGGGCGATTGCACGATTGCCGCGCTGGCTCACGCCATCACGACTTATCGCGGACTGATAGGCAAGAAGACGATCATGGCCAAAGCGGCGGTGGTGAAACTGTATATGCACTTGACGGGCGGTGTCGATAGCGGTCTGGACGAGCTTACGGTGTTGAATTACTGGCGTCAGAACAAAGTTGATGGCGACGGAATTCTGGCTTATGTAACCATTGATCCCAAGAACCACACACATGTCCAGCAGGCCATTCAGCTTTTTGGCGGCGTCTATCTTGGCTTCCAGGTGCAGCAGAACTGCATTCAGGAGTTCGATGCCCAGCAGCCTTGGACGCCTGGCCCGCTGACCACGGACGGCCACGCGGTGTTTGCGGTGGCGTACGACCCGAACGCGGTGACCGTATTGACTTGGGGAAATACGCAGCAAGGCACGTGGGCATGGTGGGACGACTGTGTGGATGAGGCGTACGCCATCCTTCCTTTGGAGGCCGAGCAACCGGGGTTTGCGCCGGGTTTCAACATCGCACAGTTGCAAAGCGACCTGAACGATGTGGCGAGCTGAGTAGAGCCTGCCAGTTGGACGAGTACCTTCCGACGGTTGCGGTTTGCGAAATGGTGTATTACGCGGGACCGCGTTCTATGGCACTGGGAGCGTAGAATGCGGATTCCTGCGGACGCACGACGCGGGGAATCCACAGCGGCCGACGCAATCCGTTGGGGCCAGGCGCTGGCCGGGCGAGGGCCTTCCACTTCTTGTAAACCGCGAAGGAGAGATTGGTGTCGACGAAAATATCTCCGTAGTGGTCGGTGGGCGCGGCTTTCTCAACCCGCACCATTTGGTGCCAGCAGTGCATTCCGCTGATGGGATCGGGATGGACAGGGAAGGTGATGTTCTGATGGACGCCGGCCTCGCTCCACCAGACGCGCTTGGTATCGGGATCGGAACTGCCATAAGGCTGGACGGTTTCAATCTGGCGCATCATCCATTGGCCCTTGCCGACTTCGCTCAGATCGACCCAGGCGCTCGACATGCGCTCGATGTGTTCATCTTTATCGACGCGCCAACGGCCGAGATGATGGGAGCAGGCGACTACGCCGGGCGCGAGTCCTTCAGTGACCCAGGCGTGCAGCACGAAGAAGCCGATTTCGGTGTGGACTTTTAGCAGATCGCCGGTGCGGACATTGCCGAATTTCACGGCGTCGTCTGGATTGACCCAGAGCGGATTCTTGTGCGCGATCTCGTATAGTAGTTTCGCGTTGCCGGAGCGAGTGTGAATCAGATTGGGCAGACGAAAAATGGGAAGAAGTGTGAGAACTTCGCCGTGAGCGTCTTTTGGCCAATCGACCACCGGCATGTGCACGGGATCGAAATCCTGGGCTGGCTTTCCTAACGACGCAGCTTGCGCCGAGCGATGAATGTGGCTGCGATAGTATTCCGGCAGCGTGAATTCCGGCCACTTCCAGTCCGCCATGGTCTTGGCGAAGAGCTCGAGTTTTCGTGAAGGCGTGTTGTAACCGGCGACGGCTTTGCCTTCGATCATCACGCCGACCGGCTTGCCATCTTTCTTCACTACGCCGTTAGCTTCGACTGTCGAACCGCTCAAATCGGCGGGCGCAACCGGCTTCTCGTTTTGTTTGTAGACGTCGGTCGTTACTTCGAAAGCGCCGTACTTCCGCATGTATTGCAGCGGCGTCAGGTTTTCTTTCTTGGCGGCCTCGGGCAATCCGGGAACCGAGTTCTCAAACATCCAGCCGTAGTAATCGTCGACAGTAAGCTTCTGACCCGGGCGATAGGGCGACTCGAACCATTTGCGAATGCCGAGCGAGCCATCGGGATCGATTGCCCAGGAGAGGCTGATCCAGAACTCATCTTCCTCCCACACTTCGCCGGGGTTGGCCTGATAGGTGTACTCGAATTTCTTTCCTTGCCTTTCGTTCAAAACCCGCAAAACGGGTTGGCGGAAGCCGATCCATTTGCCGGCATAGGATTCCTGGCTCATCAAGTCGTGGCGCTCGGAACTGAAACCCATGGGTAGAACGTAATCGGCGAACCATGCAGTTTCACTCCAGGTGGGAGTGAGGGCAGCGTGCAGTCCGACTTTTTGTTCGTCGCGCAGCATTTCGATCCAGGAGAATCCGTCGGGATATGTCCACACGGGATTGAACACGCGAGTGAAATAGGCTTCGATCCGGCCGCGGCCTTCCTTCAAGAAATGCGGCAGCAGCATGGACATTTCGTGGGTGCAGAGCGGCCATTCCAGCGGGTAGAGGAGTTCATTCCAGCGCTTCTGGGGCGGCGGCACGGAGAACGGCTTGGGCACGAATTTATTCCAGGCATTCAGGTTGTGGCCGCCTTCGGTCCCGACTGAGCCGGTGAGCACATGTAATAAGGTTAAGGCACGGGCGGATTGCCAGCCTCCGAGGTTTCCGGACGCACTGCCGCGCCACAAATGCGAGGCGAATCGGCTTCCGGCGGTAGCGATTTCGCGGGCGATTTTGACGATGACTTCAGCTTTGACGCCGCTTTCCTTCTCCGCGAATTCAGGAGTGAACTGCGCGTAGTGCTTTCTTAAGGCTTCGATCGACGCCTGAAAGCTCTGGCCTTTGGCCTGGAATCCGTCGATTTCCAGCTCTTCCCAGTTGGTCCACCTGCGGACAAATTCGGCGTCGAAGCGGTTCTCATCGAGGATCACCTTGGCCATGGCGAGCATCACGGCGGCTTCGGTGCCGGGATAGGTTGGCATCCAATAATCGGCCATGCTGGCGGTGTTGGAGAGGCGCGGGTCCATCACGGCAAGTTTTGCGCCGGCCATCTTGCCTTCAATGATGCGCTGGGCGTGCGGATTGAAATAATGTCCCGACTCAAGGTGCGCGGAGAGCAAAAGGATGAAGCGCGCGTTGGCGTGGTCGGGCGAAGGCCGGTCGGCGTGGTGCCATAGCAGATACCCAAGGCGTGCGGATGACGAACAGACATTGGTATGCGAGTTGTGGCCGTCGATGCCCCAAGCTTGAAGAGTGCGCTCCATGATGAAATCGTGTCCGGGCCTGCCGACGTGATACATCACTTCTTCGCCGCGCTGCTCTTGAATGGCTTTGCGGATACGGCTTCCAAAGGTTTCAAGAACTTCTTCCCAGGAAGTTCGCTCCCACTTTCCACCGCCTCGTGGTCCGACTCGCTTCATGGGGTAGAGAACGCGGTCAGGATCGTGGATCTGGTTGATGGTCGCGGGGCCTTTGGCGCAGAGGCGTCCGCGGCTGGCGGGATGCTTCGGATTGCCTTCGAATTTGTCGATCTCGCCGGTCTCTTTGTTGACGTAGGCCAGAAGTCCGCAGCCGGATTCGCAGTTGAAGCAGACGGTGGGGACCAGATTATAGTGGCGGGCCACTTTTTTCGGCCACGCGTGCGCGTCATATTCGGTCCAGTCGTCCCACTTTTCAACTGGCGCGAACGAAGCCAGATGGCTGCCGTCGCGTTTGAAATCCGTCATATTCGTCTCCTACTACGTCCGCCTAACTGTTGGGCACGCTCTGCCCGGCCATCACAAAGCACCATTCGAAAATCAAGAGTCCGCACAGAGCGAGAAGGCTGGCAATCTCGATCGCGGCGCGGTTCGTTCCACCGGTCAGTATAAGAAGGATGGGCAGAATCCCTCCCAGGGTCACTGCGCCTGCCCAAAACGCGCTTCTGAAAGGACCATGGGTGATCAGTCGCGCCGCGTAACGGCCGTTGTCTGTGGTGTGCGGCATAGCGACCTCGCCGAGAACCATGAGCAAGTGCAGTGTAAGAGTGATGGCTAGCGTGCGCACCGCGACCGATACTGCGGGCGGCGTTCCTCCAAGGCTCGCGGGAAGCAGCGCTAGAACGGCCGATCCGCACATCAGCGCTTGCACGATGAAATGCACCGGCAAGAGGGGACTCTGCCAGAGATCGCGCCCTTCGCACTGTCCGAACAGGAATGCGGTGTACGATGCCGCGAAAAATCCTGCGAGCACGGTCGGCCACAGCAATAGGGACGTGAAGCCGATAAACCCCGCGACACTCGCCAGCCAGAAGACCCCGCACAAGCTGCTGTATGCCATCAGGATAAAGGCGCCACGCGCCAGCCAAGACTTGCTCTGGGGAGTGAAGACCACGCGGAGAAAACGCGCTTTGTGCTCCAGGTCCCAAACCAGCAGGACCGTGGTCAGCATGGTGAAGAGGAGCGCGAGCGTGGAGAGAACAATGTCCCGCGTCCGGTCGCCGGACAATCTGCCCAGTGCCATCGCGATTGCCGGGACGGCCAGCACGCCCGAGCCAATCGACTTTGTCCAGCAGTAAGCGGGAACTTGCCATCCCCAGGGGCGCGCGTGCGAAACATCGTATGCTGCAAGCGCGTTCCTCTGTAACAGCGGGCTGTCTGTCGGATAGAGCGCGCCGCCGCCGTGGACCGACTCATTCCGCTGCGACCACATATAAAAACTCTCATGGCGGGCCGCAGTTGGAACGATCGCACTTTCGTCGGCGTCGATGTAATACAGCTTGGGCTGCGTGCCTTGTTCGGGCTTTCGTACACGCACCGGCTCGCGGGCAAGTAGTTGTCCGATCTCGCTTTCAGGCGCGTCCAAATCGCCAGCAATGATGGCGTGCTCCGGGCACACCACGACGCAGGAAGGTTCCAGGCCTACTTCGGTGCGGTGGGCGCAGAAGTGGCACTTCGCAGCGGTGCCTTCGTCGGGATCGATATAAATGGAGTCATAGGGGCAAGCCTGCATGCACGCTTTACACCCGATGCAGCGCTCGGAACTGAAATCCACAATGCCATCTTTGCGCTGGTACATCGCGGTCACAGGACAAATCGTCACGCACGGAGGCTTCTCGCAGTGGTTGCAGCGTGTGACCTGGAAGACGCGGCGTGTGGTGGGAAACTCGCCCTTCTCAACATATTTCACCCATGTGCGGTTCACGCTCAGCGGCACATGGTTTTCGGTTTTGCACGCCACCGTGCAGGCATGACAGCCGATGCACTTGCGATTATCGATAATGAAGCCGTATCTCATTTTCAGGTCGTACGCCCACGGGCCTCTTCGAGTTTCACATCTACAACCGCGATGGTCAAATGTACGGGAGCGATTTCGGTGGGAATCTGTTGACCATTGGGTTTCGCCACGGCCCGCGGATTTGCCGATAAGCGATAATGATCCACCATGATTTCAGGCGCGCCGCATGAGGCTAGATGGGTCCGTTCGGAACCAAGGCGCACTCTGCCTGCCTCCGCATTGGATCGCATCATTCACAGGGCTTTCGGCCAAGTCCGCATGTCTGAAGTGCGGTCACTGACCGGCGGTCGTCGAAATGCGAATTTTAAGGTCAGGCTCGATACCGGCACCGACTGGTTTGTGGTCCGTATTTATGAACACGATGCATCGTTGTGCCAGAAGGAGGTCGACCTCATTCGGTTGATCAGCGGTTCGGTTTCCGTGCCAGATGTTATCTATGCTGAACCTGGCGGGTTGGAGAATCTTTCGCCTTTTGTCGTGATGCGGTATGTGGAAGGCATCACGTTCCGGGAGCTGAAACACAGCGGAAACCCGGAGGAGATTGCCGAGGCTGCATTCTCAATTGGCGAAACATTGGCGGGCATCGGTCGTTTCAAGTTCCCGAAGTCCGGATGGCTGGCGCCGGGCCCGACTGTGACTAAGCCGCTGCTGGAAGGCATTGATGCGAGCCCACGATTTGTGGATCTGTGCCTGGCTTCGACGAACTTGCAGCGCCGTATGAACGAAGGATTGCGCGACCGGGTCCACTCCCTGGTGTGGTCAAGGGCGGCGTCATTCGCCGCCGTGGATTTCGAGACCTCCCTGGTGCACGGCGATCTCGGCAAGCATAATTTAATGGTTGGGCGAGACCTAGGGCGTTGGCGGGTAGCAGCGGTCCTCGACTGGGAGTTCGCAGTTTCCGGCTCTCCGCTTATCGACCTCGGCCATTTTCTTCGCTACGAGCGCGCGGCGCGACCTTTTGCCGAGCCACATTTCTCGCAGGGCTATCGCCATGCCGGCGGAACGCCGCCGGACGATTGGAGAGGTATGGCGCGCGTAGTGGACATGACGGCGTTGGTCGAAAGCTTGACCCACGAGCAACTTCCCGATGAAATTGTTGAGGAATTGCTGGAGTTGATTAACGCCACGGTGGAGGATCGAGATGCGGTTCTGCCGTAATCAGAATGTGCCTCGGCGTCCGATTGCATCCAAGATACTAAATCGGAGTCATCGAAATCGTGTGCGGTGTTCTTTTAGGATGCACAAATCCATCACAACAAAGATTCCCGCCTGGCGGGCCTTCTCTGCCGCAAGCTCGTGAATGACATCCTCCTGCATCCAGATCGCCGGGACTTTGAGTCGAATCGCCTGATTAACGACCTCTTCGACAAACTCCGGCCTGCGAAAGATGTTGACGATATCAATCTTCTCCCCTATGTCGAGCAAAGACGCATACGCTTTTTCTCCCAGAGACTCGGTGATTTCGGGATTGACGGGAATGATTCGATACCCCTGGCTTTGCATGTAGGCGGAGACCCCGTGACTAGGCCGCATCGGGTTGTCGGAAAGGCCGACGACGGCGATAGTCTTGGAGCGCTGGAGGAGTTCGGCAATGGGATCAGTGTCGGATGTCGTAGTCATTGCCCTCTATTTTAGCGAGGCGGAACGGAATTCCGAGTAAAATCGCGATGGCATGGATGGTTGAGCACTTGCTGCAAAAGTAATTTACTTTGAGGCCGAGGATCATGGGCGGAAAGCTGCGCTTTACGGAATTGCCGAACACAGGGGACGCACGCGGGAGCAGTTTTACGCTATCGCCAGAGACGCTGTCTTTTCTTGGGCGCATCGAAGACATCCACGTTTCATCTCTGTTGCCGGGCCATGTGCGCGGCAATCATTTCCATACCCGAAAAAAAGAAGTGCTCATCGTGTTGCACCAATCGCAATGGAGTCTTCATTGGGACGACGGCGAGAACACTTCCGTTGAAGTGAACAAGTTTCTGGGCCAGGGCGCAGAGGTGGTTTTCATTGAACCAGGATGTTCACACGCTGTCCGAAATATTGGCTCCAGCGAGTTAACAATATTTGCGCTGAACTCGGAGGCTTACGATCCGCGAGAAGTCATTCCCCGCAGAGTCACCTGAAACGAGGGAATGCGAACGGGCAAAATTATCCTATCCGCCTCACCGCCAGCGCTCTACATCTCCGATGCAACGGTTCCATCCGACCACCTGCCGACTGGAACGATGAACACGGTCACAGGTTCGGGATCGCCGTGAAATTGTGGAATCAGCATGACCGGCGAATTTTCCAGATCTGCGCCCCATGCTGCGCCGTCTGTGAGCGGAGTGTAAAACATCAGGTGCGCCAAGTTGTGGCCACCGGCGTCTGTTAGGTAGGCGTCCTTCGACATCATGTAGCTCATGGCTCCGGGCTCAAGAGCGGGCTGTTCTTTTTTGTCGAGTGCGACCTTGGTATTAGCAATGATTTCAGCTTTGGACTGTCCCGCCAACACCAATTCGGTCCGTTTATAAGTGACCGGCAGGATGGATCGTGCGGCAGGCGGATTGAAGCAGATCGGGCCGCGTAGCTTGGGGTTCCAAAACTCCGGATTATCGAATGGGGACATCCACGCCCGCTCGACGACGCATACGAAGCCGTTCTTACCTTCGACTGCGGTCTCGTAGCCGTGCCGTCCGAGAACCAGAATCTTTGCATCGCGGGATATCGCGTCCGGTGCCGCGCTTCGTGCTAAGGCGATCTCAGCATTCCGGTCCGCCATGAGGTATTGATCGACCGGGGCCATGGCCGGATACGGTGTTGGTTTTTCCTGGGCCCACGTCGATGTCACCGCGGTCAGCGCAACGATCAATGCTAAGGTTCCCAAAATCAATGTCTTGCCTGGGTTTTGTTTCATTTTGTCTCCTGAAAAAATCCTGGGCGATACCCGCCTTTTCTTGCGCCTGCATCTGTTAATCGAACGGGTTTGCCCAGAATCGACAAGCGCAGAGGGAAAAATTACGTGGGTAGTTCGTCGCTTTTGAGAAGGGCAAGGTGTGGATTCTAGGCGTGGGTCAGCACCAAATGCGCCGCAAAAAGGTCTTCGACCGCGAGCCCCAGCGATTTGAATACTGTGATCTCACGATCGTTCTGCCGGAGCGGAAGCTCGCCGAGTTCCGCTTCGATGTGCGCCGCCGTCCAGCGCCCTTCGGCAATTCCCATCACAACGTCGCCCGCTTCCTTGAGCGCTGCCGCCCGCGAATCAACGATAAGCCGGGAGCGTTCGACCAGCGCCGGATCGAGTTCGCGCTTCGTCGGAACGCATGACCCGACCGCAATTATGTGCGTTCCATCGCTGACCCATTCATTCTGAACCACCGGCGTCGGCGATGGAGTCACGGTCACCACCACATCAGCGCCGCGTACCACGGCTTCCGCGCTTTCCATCGCGCGAACACCAGTTTCGGCGGCGAATTGCCGCAGCCGGTCCGAGTTCGGGCTCCACGCCCGCACTTCACGAAAATCCCTGACCAACTTCAACGCCTCGCAATGGCTGCGGGCCTGCACCCCTGAGCCAAGAATGCCCAGCACCTGAGCGTTCTTCCGCGCCAAATGCCCCGCCGACACCGCCGAGACCGCGGCGGTCCGCACCTCGGTGATGTAGCGCCCGTCGAGAATTGCCACAGCTATGCCGGTTTCCGGGTCGAGTATTACGATAATCGCCTGGTGTGTGCCGAGACCGCGCTTCGCGTTGCTATGGCATACGGTCACCAACTTTGCACCGAGCGCGGGAAGCGACGGAATATACGACGGCATTACCCCGAACAGCGAATGCTCGGCGCCGAACTGGAGCACGGTGCGCACCGGTTGCTGGACGCGACCGGCTGAGAATTCGACCAGCGCCTGCTGCATCGCGTCGATCAGGTCGGACATGCGCAGGCGGGCGCGCACGTCGTCTTCATTGAAAAATCGCGGAGTCATCGTGCGATTGTAGTACCCGTTCAAAGAAATTCCATGTTTGTGCCATAGTTTTATCTTCAAATCTTTACAAAGTTTTACCGTCGCCGTCACAACCGGGTCGGATACACTCGATGTCTCATCGAACAAAAGCACACATTTCTTAGGATAGGACCGTGCTGCACCGCACATCCGAGGTGAACGACTTGCGCAGTTATCTTCTGGATATCAGATTTTATTTGGCCGCCTTTGTGATCGTTCTGATTGCGTCATTCGGCATCGCCGTCCTGCCAATCGTGCTCGCGGAACCGTTTCCAGGATTTTCTCGGCAGACTGCTCCCATCCAGGCGGAACCGAGCGCCCAAAGTAATAAAGACGCTCCGGCGACCACCGTCTCGGTGCAGGTCAACGTAGTCAACGTGCTGGCGACGGTGCGCGATAAGAAAAATAACATCGTCAACGATCTGACCAAGGATGATTTCGTACTGACTGAAGATGGGCGTACGCAGGAGGTCCACTACTTCACCAAGGAGAGCGACCTGCCGCTGACGCTAGGCCTGCTGGTCGATACCAGCCTGAGCCAGCGGCGCGTGCTCGATCAGGAGCGGGCCGCGAGCGAAACCTTCCTCGACCACATGGTCCGCGAGGATAAAGACAAAGCGTTCATCATTCATTTCGATCGGGAGGTTGAGTTGTTGCAAGACCTCACCGCGTCGCACAAGAAATTGGAAGATTCACTGGCATTGTTGCAAACTTCGGCGCCGCAGTTCGATCAAACAGCAGGCAACAACCCTCCCGATTCCGACCCCGATCAAGGCCGAGGTGGGCGTGGCGGCGGGCGCGCCAATCACGGCGGCGGAACCCTGCTGTACGACGCCGTTTATCTAGCCTCGAACGAATTGATGCAGAAGCAATCGGGACGCAAGGCGCTCATCATTCTTTCCGATGGCGTGGACCGCGGTAGTAAGGAGTCGCTGACGTATGCGATTGAAACCTCGCAGCGTGCCGATACCATCGTTTACGCGATCCTGTTTAAGGATGATCAGGGTAATGACAATGGGGGCAACCACACAGGATTCGGTTTCCCGGGCATGGGTGGACCTGGTGGAGGAATGGGGCGTCACGGCGGTCGCGGCTATCCGTCGCCCGAAGAAAGCCACCCAGACGGCAAGAAAATCCTCGACCAGATTTCCAAAGCCACAGGCGGCCGGCTATTCGAGGCTTCGAAAAAATTGCCGGTCGACGAGATCTACGCCCAGATCGAAGACGAACTGCGCAGCCAATATGACCTCGGCTACACGCCGGTGCGCGCCGAAGGAACAACTGGCGCGGGATATCACAAGATCCAACTCTCGACCAAGAAGAAAGATCTGGTAGTTCAGACGCGGGACGGGTATTACGCTGACTCGACGCGTTAGTCTCTCTGGGGCTAGTTAACTAGGCTCACGCGTCAGGCACCGCGCTCGTCCGATTCGCCTCATCGCAACTCTAGTTGACGCCCTCGCGCCGAAGTGTTTTCCTACATCCATGGAACTTCGCAAAGATCCGATTACCCGTTCCTGGGTGATTACTGGCGACGATGTTGCAGAGGCCGCACCACATTCTGAGACCCAATGTGCATTCTGCGGAGATTCATCGGCGGCGGGTCAGGTCATCGCCAGTTTGTCGGCGACGCCAGGTACCGCGTGGTCGGCCCGCGCCATCGTGCATCCCTCGGCGCTTTACCGGGTGGAGGGCGAGGCTTCGCGGCGCGGCGATGGCATATACGACCGTATGCGACCCATTGGCGCGCATGAAATTCTGCTGGAAAATCCGCGTCACGACCGGCAGTTATGGAACGCAAGCCCGGCGGAGATCGAACAGTTTCTGTTGCTGGTCGCGCAGCGCATCCAGGATTTGAAGCAGGATTCCCGCTTGAAGTACGTCAGCGTGTTCAAGAATTATGGGACGACGGCTGGACAGGAATTCGAACATCCCAGCTCTGAATTGACTGCGACGACGTTTGTTCCTCGGCGTGTCTTATATGAATTGCGCGCCGGCCGCGAATACTTCGAGGCGAAGGAGCGCTGCGTTTTTTGCGACATTATCAGCCAGGAGATGCGGCAGGACCTGCGCCTGCTCGAGGTTCGTGAAGACTTCATCGCTACTTGCCCCTATGCTCCGCGCGTTCCCTACGAAACCTGGATTCTGCCGCGCACCCATGAATCGGCCTTTGAGCGCCTGGGGCTGAGTCGTTCCGGCCATTTGCAAGACCTGGGCATGTTGCTCCGCCGCACTCTGCAACGTATCCGCACCATCACCGAAGATTTTCATCTGGTGCTGCACACCGCGCCCAATAGCAAACACGGTTCGGAGACTCTCGGATACTGGAAAACCATCGACGAGGACTACCACTGGCACATCGAGATCCTGCCAATCCTGCGGGCAAAAGCGAAGTCGTACACATTTAAGGAGGTGTATTACTCGCCCATCAGTTCCGAAACCTCCGCCAAACGTCTACGGGAAGCCCGAATCGATTCTTAGCGCAGTGCCTCTATGACGCTCCGACGAATCAAGACCTACACCGGCGCACAAGGCTACGTCTATGAGTACTATTTCGTCGGCAAGCGCGCCGCTCTCCCCGCTGACTCCCGCGCGAAAGCAACTGAATACGTTTTCGATGTCAGCTTTGACCGAAAAACGACCTTTGCCGTGAGCGTATTTCTACCCGAGGAAGCCGTAAGGACCTGGGCCGTTGCCCACGGACGCAGCCTGACCGACGCCGAACAATATGGAGCTATCAAGATGTGGCTCTTTCAGGCATTCGACGAAGTCGAGAATATGCTGAAGGACGGCCGGCGACTCAACGTGGAAGCTGCCGCGTTGGATCAACTGCTTGCATCCTTAGGGGTCGATTAGAGTTGATTGCCCGGCTGCGAGCCGGGCCAGGTTGTTTTTTGTGGCCCACTTTGTGATCTACATCACAATGGTTCGTGATAAGGCCCGCTGCCCTACGCTGCACGCACGAGGCAGACTATAATCAGCTCGGCAGGGGTGGATTCTCCGGGGAGCTTTAAACTTCATCATGTCTATACTTTGGCTGCGAGTCGCGCTGGGCTTTTATACCTTCGGTTTGCTCTACGCCTTGGTGGCCCTCAGTCGCACCAGCGACCTTCTAGCCAAAATCGCGCTGCATGCCGCCTACCTGGGCATGGTCTTTCATTTTGTGTCACTTACCGACGCATTTCTGAGCTCGGGGCAGCTTGCGCTGACTTCCGCGCACAATGCGGAATCCGTACTCGGGTTCCTTATTATGGTCGTCTTCATGCTGGTCTATCTGGTTTATAAGACGACATCGCCCGGCATTATCGTTTTTCCGGTCGTGTTTCTGCTGACTTTTGTCTCGGCCAGCGGGGAAGCGCCGTTCTTGATTACTTCCTCTGGATTACGCATGGGTTGGCTGTTTGCCCATATTGCGCTGATCTTCACCGGATACGCCGCGCTGGTGTTGAGTTTCTGCGCCAGTTTGTTGTACCTGATCCAGGAACACTCGCTGAAGTCCAAGAAATCCGCGGGCATCCTGTCGCGCTTACCGGCGCTGCAAGTCATCGACGAGATCGGCTTCCGTTCGCTCTTGCTGGGGTTTCCGTTCATGACTCTGGGCTTGATCGCCGGCACGGTGGTGGCACAGGCGCGCTTCGGCCGGGTCGATTTCCTGGATCCTAAAATCCTGCTTTCCATGCTGATGTGGTTTGTCTACTTGATTCTGCTCTATACGCGATGGACTGCGGGATGGCGCGGCCGGCGCGCTGCTTATCTTGCAGCCGGGGCCTTCGCGTTTGCCCTGATCGCTTGGGCGGCGAACTACTTCAGCGCCATTCACAGGTTCGCGCAATCATGACCTTTCAGCTCATTGGCGTGAACCACAAGACGGCGCCGGTCGAAGTCCGCGAGCGTCTGGCGATCCCTGAGTCTCGTCTCCCGGACGCCTTGCGGCAGTTCACCCAGCATCCTGGGGTGGATGAAGGGATGATTCTGAGCACATGCAACCGCGTGGAGTTGATCGCGCAATCGAAGAATGGCGGCGCTGACCTGCGCCAGTTTCTGGGCGATTTTTTTCAGATGGACCGCTCGGTCATCGATCCGCACCTCTACGAATATCGCGAGCAGGACGCGGTCCGGCATCTTTTTCGGGTCACGTCCAGCCTTGACTCGATGGTGGTTGGCGAAGCCCAGATTCTGGGCCAGGTCAAAGAAGCGTACGCGACGGCCCGCGCGGTCGGGGCGCTGCACTCGCATCTTGATCAGTTGCTGAGCCGTTCGTTTGCCGTCGCTAAGCGCGTGCGGACCGAAACTGCAGTCGGATCGTCCGCCGTCTCGGTCGCCTCCGTTGCTGTGGAACTGGCCAAGAAAATTTTTGGATCGTTGAATGGTAAGCAGGTTTACCTGGTGGGCGCGGGCAAGATGATCGAACTTGCGGCCCGCCATTTACTGGCGCATGGGGCTGGTTCTATTTTCGTTGCCAACCGCACATACGACCGCGCCATCCGCCTGGCCCAGAAGTTCGATGGTCAGGCCATTGAATTCAGCAGGCTCTACGATACTTGCGACAAGGCCGATATCGTCATCACCTCGACCGGCTCGCCCAACGCTATTTTTCGCCGCGAGCATGGCGAGATGTTCCTGAGCCGCCGCAAGAACCGTCCCATGTTCTTCATCGATATCGCCGTTCCGCGCGACGTTGATCCGGAGATGAACAAACTCGACGGAATTTTCGTCTATGACATCGACGATTTGCAACAGGCCATCGCCAGCCACGTAGCCGATCGCAAAAAAGAAGCGGAGCGCGCCGACGACATTATCAACACCGAGGTCGAACGCTTTCATGCGCGGTTGCAGACGCTCGACGTGGTTCCGGTGATCGTTTCCCTGCAAGAACATCTCGAATTGATCCGCACCGCGGAAATCGATCGCGTGCGTGGGCGCATGGGGCAGCTCTCTGCGGAACAGGAACACGCCATCGACGCTCTTACCCGCGGCATCGTAAATAAAATTATGCACACCCCCATCAGCACTCTGAAGAGCGCTGCCCGCGACTCCGAGGCAACCACCGTAGTCGAACTCGTCCGCCGGCTATTCAATCTGCAGGAACGGCAGAAGGATAAGAAGGCTGCCAAGACAGGAGGCGATAACTGATGGCGCGCCTTCGTATCGGTTCTCGCGGATCGCAACTCGCACTATGGCAAGCCCACCACATCAGCGATCTTTTGCGCGCTCGCGGCCATGAGATCGAACTGGAAATCATCAAGACCACCGGCGACAAGATTCTCGACGTTGCCCTGGCCAAAGTCGGCACCAAGGGTATGTTCACGAAAGAAATCGAAGAAGCGCTGGCCGATGGTCGCGTCGATCTCGCCGTTCACAGCTTGAAAGACTTGCCGACGGAGCTTTCGCCTGAATTCGAAATCGCCGCCATTACTACCCGGGAAAATCCTCGAGACGTGTTTTGTTCGCAAAAGTATTCGAGTATCGAAAGTCTTCCTCAGGGGGCACGGGTCGGCACCAGCAGCCTTCGCCGCCAGGCACAATTGAAAGCGGTTCGCCCCGATCTTGAAATTTACCCCTTGCGCGGCAACGTCGATACCCGCCTTCGCAAACTCGAAGAGGGAGAATACGACGCGATCATCCTTGCTGCGGCGGGGCTTAACCGTCTGGGAAAGACCGCTCTGGTAAAACAAATTATCCCCAGCGAGGTAATGTGTCCGGCTGCGGGGCAAGGAGCCCTGGGTATTGAAATCCGTGCTGGCGATTCTGAGACCCGGCAACATCTGGCATTCCTCGACGATCGCGCGGCCCGCCTGTCTACCACCTGCGAGCGCGCCTTGCTCAACAAGCTCGGCGGAGGCTGTCAGGTCCCGATTGGCGCGTCCGCCGAAGTTCGCGAAGGCCGCATCTACCTGAGTGGGGTCGTAGCGCATCCTGATGGTTCGGTTGTGCTGCGGGAGTCCCGCGAAGGTACCGACCCAGCGGCATTAGGCGAAGCCATGGGTGAAAGCCTGCTGCATCGCGGCGCCGACGCCATCCTCGAAGCCGTTTATGGAAGCGGAATCGCCGTCCCTCAGCAACCATGAAAGTTTTTGGCTCGGCGTAGTACGCTGTCTTACATCACTGTTCCGGGGACTCCTGAGTGTACATACCCGAATTCAATCGCGTAGAAGATCCCGCAACAATAAATAGCTTCTTAAGTGCGAACCCATTCGCGATTCTGGTGTCCACCCACGACAGCGTTCCCTTCGCGACCCACCTGCCACTTCTGACAAAGATTCATGGGGGTGGACTTCTTCTGCTTGGCCACGTAGCGCGCGCGAATCCGCACTGGACATATATGCAAGAGGGCAGGGAATCGCTGGCCATCTTTCACGGCCCGCACGCCTATGTTTCGCCCAGTTTATACGAAGGCCGAGAAAATGTGCCGACGTGGAATTACGCGGCCGTTCATATATATGGACAGGCCACGGCGTTCTCAGACGAGGCGCGTTTAGCCGAGGTGCTGGAAGAAATGATCGAGACATTTGAAGCTGCATATAAGGAGCAATGGATAGATCTGACTCCGAAGTATCGCGAAGGTATGCTCAAACACATCGTAGGCTTTGAGATGCGGGCCACGCGGGTCGAGGCGAAATTCAAGTTGAGTCAGAACCGCACGCCGAACGAGCAGTCGCGAGTCATGCAGAATCTTATGGGAAGCGAAACCTCTGCAATTTGCGAGACTGGCAAGATGATGAAAAGTGCCAGTCGGTGTCCGAAGAAATGAGAACCCCTCGCCAACCGGCCACCCATAAGTCGCTCATAGGAACAAGAGTTCTTGTAGGACGCGCCCGTCATCAGGCGGGAGCGCTTTCCACCCAATTGAAAAAGCTTGGCGCCGCAGTCGTCGAGATTCCGTTTATCGAAATCCGCAAGCCGCGCTCCTATCGCCCACTCGACGTAGCTCTAAAGAACCTGGCCGGCTACGACTGGCTCATCCTGACAAGCGTGAACGGTGTCGACGCGCTTTGGGAGCGCCTCAAGAAGGCACACCTCACGAAGAAACATCTGCAACCTCTGAAAGTCGCAGCCATCGGCCCGGCCACAAAGAAGGCCATTGAGAAGCAGGGAATCAAGGTGGACGTGGTGCCCGAAGAGTACGTTGCGGAATCCGTAGTGGAAAGCCTGCGGAAGGAAATTGCCGGCAAGCGAGTCCTGCTGGCACGGGCCAAAGTCGCTCGCGATGTCATCCCCCGCGAACTCCGCAAACTGGGTGCGCAAGTGGATGTGATCGAAGCTTACGAGACGGTGGTGCCGCTAGCGTCGCGCACTAAGCTGAAAGCATTGTTGAAGAACCCCGAGCGTCGCCCGGATGTGGTCACATTCACCAGCTCTTCCAGCGCAAGGAATTTCGTAAGTTTGCTGGGGGCTGGAATAAGGGGCAAGCACTCTTCTCTCGATGGTATCCGCATGGCCTCGATCGGCCCGGTGACTTCCGCCACGCTGCGTGAGCTTGGCCTGCCTGTGGACATCGAAGCCAGGCAATATACCATCCCCGGGTTGATCGAAGCAATCGTAGAAGCCAGCAAGAGCTCGGTAGAGGCGTAGCTAAGTCTCGCTCGATGGCTACTCGGTCAACGAGCAGGCGCAATCCGCCGGAGGCACGTGCGCCTTCAAGAACTCCGACACACGCTTGTATGCGTCGATCTGGTTCTCGACCTTCGCAAAGCCGTGTCCTTCGTTCTCATAAATCTTATAATCGGCCTTCCCTCCACGCTTCTGGATGGCCTCCACCACCTGCCTAGTTTCGCTATCGGGACATCGCGGATCATGCGCGCCCGCCAGCAGCAGCAGCGGCGCCTTGATCTGATCGACAAAGAAAATCGGAGACCGGTCATGATACCGTTCCTTTTCCTTTTCCAGATCGCCCATGGTCGCGAGGTCGGATTGTTGTAACACCGGATCTTCGTTCGCAATCTCGGTGAACCAGTTTACGAAGGGCACAATCGGCACGCCCGCGGCCCACACATCCGGGGCTTTGGTCACGCCCATCATGGTCAAATACCCGCCATAACTGCCACCCATCAGCACGACTTTCTTAGGGTCGAGATATCCGGTGGCCTTCACAAAATCCGCCGCACCGATCACGTCCTGCAAATCTCCGCCACCCATGTCGAACAGATTTGCCTGCTGAAACTCTTTGCCATACCCGGTCGATCCTCGGTAATTGGGGGCAATCACCATGTAACCCTGATTCACAATGTGCTGAATAAACCGGTTGAACGAATTCACCGTTTGCGAGGTTGGCCCGCCATGCACATAGACAATGGCCGCGTTCTGCCCATTGCGCTGCATGTTATATGGAACATAGAGCAGGGCCGAAATCGTCCACTTGCCATCCTTGCTCGGATAGTGGACGAGCACTGGCTCGACCATGTCCTGCGAACGAACTCCGCCAACCAGCGAGTTTGTCACCTGCTGCGACTTGGCCGATTTCACGTCATAAACCCACAAATCCGCTGGAGCGGTGGCCCCCGCGTGCGAGTAGAGCAACCGAGTGCCATCTTTACTGAAGGCCGAGTGATCGCCGGCCGGCGAATTCACACCCTGAGGCAGCAGAAGCCGGGTCGTCTTCCCGGTGAGCAAGTCGCGCGAGTAGAGATCGGTATTGCCCTCGACGTTGGCGGACCAGGTCACGGACTTTCCGTCGGGCGAAAAGTTGCCGGCATTAAGCTCCCACTTATCTTTGGTCAGCCAGCGGATCTGCTTCGTCGCGATATTCAGCACTCCGACATTGTCGTATCCATCCGCAGCATTGGATGTGATCAGCACCGTCTTTCCGTCCGGCGAAATATCGTCCGCGTAGTAGCGCGCCTCTCCGCCATGTGGCGTGAGCAGCATACTCTGAGCGGTTGCTACCTCCGCGATGAAGATGTTTGAGTCCGTACCCTTGGCCTGCTCCTGCGTGTACACAATGTATTTGCCATCGTGCGACCAGATAGGATTATCGTTCTGTTTGTCGGCCGGAGTGCCGGTCGTGATGTGCTTCACGTCGCGCATCAGCATGTCGTAGACATCGATCTCGTACACTGACGACGTCTTCGGCTTCACGACGTACGCCAGGTAACGCCCGTCCGGCGACCACCGTGGCGACTCCTCAGAAATCTCCCGCGTCCGCGTCAAATTCACCACTCGGCCGTCCTTCGGCGATGCGAGAAAAATGTCCCACTGCTCATCGCCGTCGTAATCAGAAATATAGGCAATCCACTTGCCGTCGGGCGACCACGCGGGTTGCGTCTGCCGCTGATCGCTGATGGTTAGCTGAGTTGGCCAGCCGCCGTCGGAGGGGACCGTCCACAAATTATTT
The DNA here is from genome assembly GCA_963700175.1 of Terriglobales bacterium. GTDB lineage: Bacteria > Acidobacteriota > Terriglobia > Terriglobales > Acidobacteriaceae > DASVWZ01. The sequence continues at coordinate 13,005 of CAVOWN010000012.1, read as the reverse complement.
CTTCCGCTGATGTTGCTGACGAAAGCAATCGCCTTACCATCGGGCGACCACGTCGAACCGCCGACCTGTCGAGTCATATAAAGCCGGTCAATCGCTAAGTTCTGCTGGAATTGCTCAACCTCAAGGTTGCTCTTCGCGGTAATTTTCTTGGGGTCGGTAACAGCCTGTGGAACCGGCAGAGTCTGTGAAGCGGCGGCAGTGCTCATAATCAAAACGATAGCAAAAGGGACAAGAGTGCGCATGGCTTCCTGAACACTTAGGATGTAAAGAATGTTGGACGAGCCTTACAGGAAAAGTCTAGCAGAGCTTCGAGTCATGTCCGTCTCCTCGGGTTCGCCTAGATGATGACTAAGGCTTTGCGTTCTTGTGGATCTCGACCGTGCTCCAGGTTTTGTCGGCGGCGTGGCAGATATTTTCCAGTGAGCATTCGGCGCACTTCGGACTTCGCGCCACGCACAGTTTTCTCCCATGCCAGATGACCTGATGAGCAAACAAAATCCATTTTTCCGGCGGAATGACCTTCATCAAATCCTGTTCGATTTTGGGAGCATCGATGTTTTTGGTCAGCTCCAAACGCCGCGAGATGCGGGTGACGTGCGTGTCAACGACGATTCCAATGCCTTGCCCAAACCAAGAGCCCAAGACTACATTCGCGGTTTTCCGCGCCACTCCTGGCAGGGTCAGGAGTTTGTCCATCTCGTCAGGAATCTCTCCACCGAACTCAGCCACAATTTTCTTCGCCGCTCCCACCACTGACTTCGCTTTATTGCGAAAGAATCCTGTGGAGTATATCTCCGGCTCAAGCTGCTCCGGAGTCAAGGCTGCGAAATCCTTTACCGTGGGGTACTTTCGAAACAATGTCGGGGTCACCCGATTCACATTCGCGTCGGTTGACTGCGCTGAAAGTATGGTCGCCACCAGCAGTTCCCACGGACTGCTATGGATCAGTGCACAGCTTGCGTCGGGATACAGCTCATCCAGTCGGCGCAGAATCTCGGCCACCCGCTCCGGCGCTACTGGGTTGTAGCGTGCAGTTCCGCCTGCGGTTGCGTTCTTACCGTTTTTCGAAGCCTTCCGTCGTGGATTTTCCGCTCGCCCGGTTTTTGGCGCGCCTCCGTTCGAGCGTTGGGCGCGTGCGCCTTCGTGACGGCCGGTTTTCGCAGGTTGCCGAGGGACTAAGCCACGAGGCATCGAATGGTCTCCTGATTTTTCGCTCCATGCATGGTACCAGAAGAGGCCGTTGTTCATTGACGCCACCTGTCTTGCTGGGTAGTCTAGATGCTGGGTCTAACGAGGAGAGAGTGTGGCAGTGAAGTCCGTTCAACTCGGTCAGGTTTGGCGCCAAAATGAAAGCAATCAGGATTTCTTGGTGACCAAGGTTTATAGCGAAGTCTTTAGTCAGTTCGCGGTGCTGCGTCCTGCGGAGGTCACCGCGCCGGATGCGCCCACGGTTCGCGTAAAAGTAACTAAAAGCGCCGAAGGCGTAGCGCTGCCCGGATTCACATTCACCCAGGAAGGTTCATTCTAGCCAACTGTAGAGGCGTTGCTGCCAACGCTTGCTGCCGGCAAGGTCCAGCCGATCGACAGTTTCTTAAATTCTCAAAATGACTGAAAAAATCCTCGCGGTCCTGTTCGTCTTCATTAATTCCGTCATTGCCACGACTGGCTACGCCGGCTTGGTGCTGCTGATGGCGATCGAATCGGCTTGTATTCCGCTGCCTTCGGAGCTGATCATGCCCTTCGCTGGCTATCTGGTCCACCAAGGCACGCTGAATTTATGGTGGGCCGCCACCGCCGGCGCCATCGGATGCAACCTGGGATCGCTCGTCGCCTACGAAATCGGCGCCTACGGAGGCCGTCCGCTGGTGGAAAGTTACGGCCGCTGGATTCTGCTCGGTCGCCGCGAACTCGATTGGGCCGACCGGTTCTTTCTGCGTTGGGGATACCTCGCGGTCTTCATCGCTCGCCTGCTTCCCGTTGTCCGCACCTTTATCGCGCTGCCCGCTGGCATCGCCCGCATGCCGCGCGGCCGCTTTCACCTCTATACGTTTCTCGGTTCCTGGCCCTGGTGCCTGGGGCTGGCCTGGCTGGGAATGAAACTCGGAGAACATTGGCGAGATCTGGGCCAGTACTTCCACAAGTTCGATGCAGTCATCGGAGTTGTTCTCCTCGCCGGAGCTGCCTACTTCGTCTATACCCACTGGCAGAACCGCATCGCCGCCGAAGATCGGCTGTAGCTGCAAGGTTCGCGTAGCCGAGATAATCGCCGGAACCCATACCCAGGAAGGAAACTTTGCCCGACCTCTGGCGTTAGTGGGCAACTACTGGCAAACTAGGTTCTCATCCATGACTGGATCCAGCGCTGCTCATCATACAGAATCCGCCGACAGCATTCGGATTGCCTGGGCGACCGCGGCCGTGGCCGTGCTCGTGCAAGTCCTGACCAATGGCCGTTACGGTTACTTTCGCGACGAACTTTACTTCCTCGCGACCAGCGACCATCTGGCGCTCGGCTATGTGGACTTCGCTCCCCTGATCGCGTGGCTCACTCACGCCAGCCGCGTAGTCTTCGGAGATTCTTTGCATGCCATTCGGCTGCTGCCCGCCCTGGCTTTTGGGGCTGAGGTGCTGCTCACCGGTTTCATCACGCGCGAGCTTGGGGGAAAAGGTTGGGCCGTGCTGCTGGCATGCATTTCTGTTCTCACCGCGCCAGTCATTCTTGGCAATGCCACCCGGCTCTCGATGAATCCGCTGGAACCGCTGTTCTGGATGGGTGCAGCCTATTTTCTGCTGCGCGCCATCAACCTTGACGATCCGAAGCAACTCGTATGGTGCGGGGTCCTCCTCGGCTTAGGGCTGGAGAATAAACATTCCACGATATTCTTTCTTGGTGCGCTGGTGCTGGGCCTGTTGCTGACCTCAAACCGTCGTCTGCTCGCGAATAAATGGTTTTGGGTGGCGGCTGCGATCGCTCTTGTGATCGCCCTGCCAAACGTACTCTGGCAATTGCAGCATCATTTTCCCACGCTACAGGACCTGCAAAACGTAAAGCGAACCCACAAGAACATCGAGCTCCCGCCCGGACCGTTCTTCGTACAGCAAATCATGATGCTCGGTCCGCTCAGCATCCTGGTCTGGATGGTTGGACTCGGGTTCCTGCTCTTCCATCGCGACGCCAAACGCTATCGATTTCTCGGTATCACCTACCTGGCATTCCTGGCGATCATGATGTTTCTGAAGGGTAAGGACTACTACCTTGCCCCGATTTACCCCATGCTCTACGCCGCCGGCGGGGTCTTCTGGGAAGGCTTGGCCGCCGCACACTCGCGGTTGCGCTGGGTTCGTGTCGCGCTTCCCATCCTTGTGCTCGCTCTTGGCATAGTAGCCGCGCCCATCGTTCTTCCCGTTCTGCCTCCCGAGAAGGTTGTGCCTTATATGGAGGCGCTCGGAATACATGTATCGCGCACCGAGACCGGGATGCAAGGCGTTCTGCCGCAATACTTCGCGGACGAATTCGGCTGGCCTGAGATGGTGCAGGCGGTAGCTTCCGTGTACAACTCGCTCCCGCCCGAAGAGCGTGCAAGAACCGCGATTCTGGCGGGCAACTATGGCGGTGCGGGCGCAATCGATTTCTTCGGTCCGCGCTATGGTCTGCGGAAATCCATCAGCGCTCACCAGAATTATTACTACTGGGGACCGCGGCAATACACCGGCGAAAGCCTCATCCTGCTGGAGTGGAGCAAAGAAGACGCGAACGCGTGGTGCCGTAGCGTCGAGGAAGGGCCGACCCTCGATCCTTACTATGGCATGGGATGGGAGCACTACACCATTCTCGATCTGCCACGGCTTTAAAAAGCCGCTGGCCGAGGCTTGGAACGACCTTAAGACCTGGAACTAATCGGCCCGGGGTCCGCACCTTGAATGCCGCTAAAGCGACACGCCGCGCCGCTTGATGTAAAATCAGAAACGGAGTATTGACTCGTCTTCGTTCCGGCTGCTGCAAACCAGCCCCAGAGATTACTCCCGAATTCATTCAGATATCATTTGAGGCCGCTGAGACCGGGGTTTCCGGCTGCGCCTTTATGAGGAGACAGATATGGCCAAGATTGCCAAGACAGCGGACCGCAAGAAGGTAATGGATACCACCAAGAGCACCGATTGCCCAAAATGCGGCAAACCCACCCGCATCGTGAAGCGCGTCAAGGACCGTGAGCGCGGAACTCCTGGCGGGATCTTTATTTCCTGTTCCGGCTGCGAATTCTTCGAGAAGCTCTAAATCCCGCGGAAATCTACGGCGTCACTTCGAACGCGGTGCCATATCCCTTTCCGCCGTTTGTGGTGGTGCCGTAAACGTTTCCTTTCCCATCGACCGTTAGGCCTTGGGTGGGGTTTTCGCCGTCACGCTGGCCTTTAAAGCTGTGGAGCACAGTTTCTTTCCAGCCATTTCGCGTAGGTGTGAGCCTGAACACCACCCCGCAGCTCTGGGAGTAGGTACATCCCGTTCCGCCCCAGATGGTTGTGCCGTACAGATTTCCGGCCTGATCGAATACCAAGGGCGCTTCCGGCGCCGCGCCGTCGGCGCAGTTATTCTGGTCGCAGAAGTTGTGCAGGATGACCTCTGCCCATTTTCCGTCTGAGAACTTTAACTCAAAGGCGACGCCCCAATTGTTTCCACCTTCGGCCCCTGTTCCATACAGATTTCCTTTACTGTCAACGATGACTCCCGCCATCGGTTCGCCGCCGTTCCCGCCGCCGGCAAAAGCAAAGAGGTCCGTTTCTGTCCACCGTTTGCCGGACGGCGTAAGTTCGAACACATCGCCGCAACCCGGATAGCAGGAATACAGTTGGTCCCAACTGCCGTACAGATTCCCCTTGCCGTCAAAGACCAGGCCGGGATTCGGCTGTATTTCGAACGCCTGGAACGAATACAGCGTGGTTTCTTTCCACTTGCCACCCTTTTGCCGCGGCGGTGACAGCTCAAAAACCGCTCCGAACTCCGTGGCCCCGGTGATGTTAGCGCCGTAGAGGTTGCCCGAGGCGTCGATGGTCAAACCCTCCGGCAATGCCCCGTCGCCACCATCCTGGAAGCTGTAAAGCACGGTTTCCGTCCAACTGCCGTCCCCGTTGGGTGACAGTTCAAATACCGTTCCGCATCCAGGGATCGCGGTACAAGCAGTCCCTGTGCCTCCTCCGTAGGTTGTGCCGTAGATGTTGCCCGCGGCATCGAATACAAGATTGCCGCTGGGTTCAAGCCCATCCTCTCCGCCCTGGAAGGCATACAACACATTTTCCTGCCACTTGCCATTGACGGACGTCAGGTCAAACACTACGCCGCAGCCGGGGACAGTGCCGGTGCAGTCGCTGGTATTGCCGCCGTGGGACGCTGTGCCGTAGAAGTTGCCCGATGCGTCCATCACCAGGTTGGATGAGGGAAATGCTCCGTCGCTGCCTCCGCTGAACCGGTACAGCACTCTTTCGCGAGCGGCAGCCTGAAGGCCTGGCGTTACTAGCAGCATCAAAGCGAAGCCCAGAAGAATCGAAAACCTTCGAAGGATAAAAATCTGAGAACGTTGCATTGAGAATTCCTCCCGCGCGGCTTACTCGTTTACCTTATCGGACTGGCCGGCCTTTAACCCCTTGTGCCAGCCGCCCCAGTGTCACAGATCTGTCCGGCGGCGCCATTGCATCACTGGCGTCGTAGGTTCCGTGCTCCTTGCCGGTGAGAATCGGCCGATTGGCGACGGTTTCGTAGGCGTAGCCCGTCAATGTGGCGCTCACCGTGGCATTCGAACAGCTTACATTGAGGCGGGCCCAGCCAAAATGTACTTCGCCTTTGATGACAAACTTTAGCCCCAAAAAGCGGTTCGTTACATTGGCCCAGGGCCCGGTACAAGTGAAATTTCCCGGATGCAGACCACTCGCAGAGGATGCCGCCATTAATCCCTTGGCGCCGGCAGACATGAATTGCCCCTTCGGCCCGATCGACACCTTCGCAGGCAAGGCCGAGGCATAGGCGTTAAACGGGACTGTGTGTCCCCAGACGGCATTTTGTTTGCGGTCCGCGAGAGCATCGAGGCGCGCAAACTGTCCGCCCGCGGTACTAGAGCTCAGCGTGTCTTTCAGATCGAAATCGGCGACCCCATCGTGATTGAGATCAAGATGCAGCGTGTTGTTCGACCCGATCGTCTTGTTGGCCTTGGTGTATACGATCTTGCCTTCCGCCGACGGGGTTAGAGCCAACATGCCCACACCGGCAGCGCTGGCAGCCAAGGCATACATCGAAAGGCGGTGCTCGAAATCGGGGATCGAAAACGACTTCTTCGACGAACCGGAAGGATGTTTCATGAGGAACTCCTGACTCTGGGTCTCCGTCTCAAGCGAGCGAAAGCATAATACACCGGTTTTTGCGAAAGGAATGTCAAAACTTACGGCAATCTTACTGGCTCTGACAGGTAGCGCCGGAGTCTTCTCCGCCCGGTCGGTGCAACCCCAAAGCTAAGAGTTGATCTCTGCCAGAATCGCTCTCGCTTCAGCCGCCGGATCGGCCGCCGCCGTGATTGGCCGCCCGACTACGATGTGGGTTGCGCCCGCGGCAATGGCCTCGCCCGGAGTCACTACCCGCGCCTGGTCGCCATGGTCGGATCCTGCCAGCCGGACTCCTGGTGTGACAATCGCGAAATCGCCATCCAATTCACTGCGCAAGGCTGTGGCCTCGCGCGCCGACGCCACTACTCCGTGGCAGCCATCGGCGAGCGCCAAGGCAGCCAACCGTAAGACTTGGTCCTGCACTCGTCCGCGCACCCCGATCATTTCCAGATCATTGTCCGCAAAGCTGGTCAGCACCGTGACCGCCAGCACCATCATTGCCGGGCTGCCCTCGCGGGCTGCGTCTGTCGCCGCTCGCAGCATCCTCCCGCCGCCTGAGGCGTGCACCGTCAGCATGCTGGCGCCCAGTCGGCCAGCCTGCGTCACAGCCGCCGCCACGGTATTTGGAATGTCGTGATATTTAAGATCGAGGAAGACCCGCCGTCCCGACAAAACCAGGTCCCGCACCACTTGCGGGCCTTCGGCCGTAAACAGCTGCATCCCAACTTTATAGAACGACGCGGAGTCGCCCACGGCCGCCACGATCTTTTGGGCGGCGGCCGCGGTCGGAACATCTAAAGCGACGATCAGACGCTGGCGCGGATCGTGCATCCTTTGGAAGTGTAAAGCGATTGCGGCTAATAAGCCACTGTTTGCAGGGAAGCGGTTTCTCTGAGGCTGAGCCAAGTCCAGGCGGACCCGTTGTAGACCCTTGTTCCGGAAGCTCAAGGCGCGGGCCGCTCCGAAAGAAAGATCGATGATTCGTCCTGGGATGATGGGTCCCCGGTCGTTGATCCGAACGTAAACCGCCCTTCCGTTATGCAGATTTGTGACTCGTACCCAGCTGCCAAGCGGCAGAGTGGGGTGAGCGGCCGTCAGGTCGTACATGTTATACGGCTCGCCGCTGGCGGTTTCCCGGCCGTCAAAATCCGCCCCGTACCAGGATGCCGTTCCTACCTGGAAGGCGTGGGGCTTCGGTTTAAGGCTGTAGGTCAGCCGCCTTGGATTCGGGTCCGACCGCTTCTTTGGGTTTCGTTCTCTGGGTGTCTTTCGACCCTGAGCTGGTTGGCCCCTGAGCCGCCCCCAGGCTGACGACCAGTAAAACGCTCGCCAGTCCATGAGCTATACTTCCTCGCATTCAGTCACCTCGCATCTCTAAAAGTCATCTACATCCGAACAACCCATTTCCGGTTAATGGTTCTGAAATGCTATCGGGTCGAGTTGGGCCATGTCAATGCTGAAATCTCTGTAGCAAGATAACTAGGTAGTTATAGATGTCTCACGTAACCTATGATTTATCTTGAGGGAAGCGCTGGATATGTAGTCATAGCAGTCACTTATCTATTAACCAATAAGTATATAACCGAAGTTTACGGTACCGTGAAATATTTGCGGCGGCTTTCTTTTCATGGAGTTACAATCATAAGTTGAGTTTTTCGCTTTAAATCAAGCACTTACAGGGATGTTAGGTCCCCAAATTTGCATAAGAAATGTTTGCCCGCGGAATATTTCTCAGAAGAATAGCCGGGAGGCGTAGTTGGGAGCAAAACCGGGAATCGGGTTTACAGTACCAACCATGGGTTCGAAGCCTCCCGTGGTATTGACGATTGCCGGATTCGATCCATCTTCGGGCGCCGGCATTACCGCCGACATCAAGACCATTGCCGCCCACGGCTGCTATGGCATTGCCTGCATTTCGGCCCTCACGGTCCAATCCACCGCGGGAGTTCGCCGCGTCGAACCGGTCCAGCCTGAGATCATTAAAGAGACCCTGGCCGAACTTGCCTCCGACGTTGAGATCGCCGCCATCCACATCGGAATGTTGGGGTCGGCAAAGGCTGTTCGCGCGGTTGTCGATTTTCTGGGTGCCAACCCTTGTCCGAATATCGTCCTTGATCCGGTCATGAAAAGCTCATCTGGGATGGATTTGCTGGATCCGGCGGGCGTCCGCCTGATGATCGAAAAGTTGATTCCGCTCGCTGCCGTGGTCACGCCGAATGTCGATGAGGCGGCTGCCATCACAGGATTAGCGGTGACCAACCCGGAACAGATGCGGGCGGCGGCCCATAAACTTCACCAGATGGGTGCGAGTGGGGTGGTCGTGACCGGCGGCCATCTGGACCAAGCCATCGACCTCTTGAGCTTCACCTCGGCTCAGGGAGTCCAACAGGAAATCTTCAAGTCGCCACGCCTGCGCTCAACTTCGACTCACGGCACGGGCTGCGCCTTCGCGACCTCCGTTGCCTGCCATTTCGCCATGGGACGCGGGCTGCCGGAAGCGGTTCTGCTGGCCAAAGCCTATGTTTCGGCGGCCATCAGCAATGCCCATCCGCTCGGGCATGGAACCGGCCCAGTCCATCATCTCTACAGGATGTATCAGCAAAAGCGCTCGGTTGGGGGAGATCCCGAGCCGTTGCACTGAAACGTGCCAAGATTATGACTTTTTGAGAAGAATTCCCGCCACGAAAGCCACAATCGCAGCCATCAACCACTCGATGCGCCAGAGATGGATGGCTTCAAAGTCCTCCACATGCTGGGCGGAGTAGACCAGACCCACGGCAATCGCTGCTAGAACACAGCCCAACCCCGCGAAAAATGCGATGAGCGAGGCGGCGGGAAGGCCGAGCCGGTCTTTCAAACTGTGAAATTCCAGGACCCTTAGAAAGCCCAACGACCCTAACCAGGACTTTGTGCCAGAGTCGAACATCCCACGCTGGGCGCCACAAGCATGGCAGAACTTGGCGCCTACCATGAATTCGATCCCGCAGTCCGAGCAGGCCTCCGCACCCCTGGAGGGAAGTACCACGGGTAGGATGGGAGGGCGCCAAAACTCTTGCGTCGAGTTGGGAACCGATTCGGACATACCAGACTCCCCAAGGCTAACCGCAAGCCAGGGGCCAAATCGCCGCAGGGTGGAAGTGGCTGACCTGCCATCTATTTGGATGCTGGTGCGACCCGAATCTACAGAATTACACAGCAAAAACTACATTTTCTTACAGCAAACATTGCGTACCCCGTGCAGGCCCAAAGATGAAGAACTGGGCCAGTTGAGACCCAAGGTGCAATGGCCCTCCCGCAGGCGATGAAACCTTTCGGGCCACTTCGGCGTATCTTTAAATGAGATTATAAGTAAGGCGTAAGGCCAAGCAGGGAGGCCGGAGGGGGTGTTATGTATTGCAACTACTGTGGGAAGGTGATTCAGGACGACGCCAATCATTGCGCCTATTGTGGAACGCGCGTGGCATCGGTGCTGGCGCGCAAACGGCTGATCCGGCCGCGTGCCAACCGGAAAATTGCCGGGGTATGCGCTGGTTTCGCCGAGTACTTCGATGTGGATGTAACCCTGGTGCGAGTAGTCTGGCTGATTTCCGTTTTCCTGGGCGCCGGGCTCAGCCTGATCGGGTATTTCGGCGCCTGGATCGTCATGCCGGAAGAGCAGCTCGCCTTGCCAGCGCCGGTAGGGCAGCACGTGGCTCAGCCCGGAGCGTAAACAAGCCTGGGTAAATATGCCGGGGTCAAGAAGAAACGCGATTTTTAACGCACCGTTTCGGAAAATCGAGGCCGAGCCGACGGAACGTTCTCCAGCTTTTCAGTACTTTGTGATTCACCGGACGCAATTGGCGGCTGCGTCAGAGGTTGCTTAAAAGGCGTGCGCGAGGTCTTTCCGCTTCAACCGGGGAAGACTTTCGATGGCTTTTCCCGCTTTTGCCTGGGCGAGTCGCAACTCGTAAAGGCTTTGGAGATTGAGCCAAAACTCCGCGCTCGTGCCGAAAAAATGGGCCAGACGCAATGCGGTGTCGCCAGTGATCGCTCGGGTCCCGTTTAGTATTTGCGTAATACGGTTGGTTGGCACGTCAAGTCGGCGCGCCAATTCCGCCGCGCTCATATCGAGCGTCTCCAGTTCTTCGGCGAGGTGCTCGCCTGGGTGGATTACCGAGACCGCCATGCGTTCCTCCTAGTGGTAGTCCACGATCTCAACATTGGACGGTCCAGTTGCTTCAATAAGCCACTCGAAGCAAATCCGCCACTGGTCGTTGATGCGGATGCTGTACTGTCCCTTCCGTTCGCCGCGTAATGCTTCAAAGCGGTTGCCAGGTAGCGCCGCGAGGTCGCGGAGCGATGTAGCAGCTTCCATGCGGTCGAGCTTTAAGCGCGCAGCACGTTCAAACCCTGAAAAGGCCTTTACTCGCTTTCCAGCTGCAAAGTCCCTGCTTCGTTTGTCGCGATAGCTGGCTATCACCTAGCTACTCCAAAATAGCATGCCGTTATGCGTTACGTCCAGCGTAAATAACGGCGACGTGCCCCTCGCGCGAAGCTACGGGCAGTCGCGGTCTATGGCTGCACCCCGAGCGCCCGATCCAAATCTTCGGTCTTGTAGACGACTCCGTCTTTCACCACCAGCTTTACTTTGCGGATGTCGCTGATGTTTGCCGTGGGATCCCCATCGACCATGATCATGTCCGCCAGCTTGCCCTGCGCAATCGAACCTAGATCCTGATCGCGCTTCATAATCCGCGCCGCGCCGAGGGTCGCCAGTTGCAATACCTGAGGTGCCGGGATGCCGGCCTTCACGTAGAGTTCAAGTTCGCGCTGCAAGGTGAAGCCCGCCAAGCCGTCGGTGCCGGCCACAATCGGAATTCCGGCGTCATAAAAAGCTTTCAGCATCTTCAGCATCTGCGCGAACGAATCCCGATAGCGCTGGTCCATGCCTTCGGGGACATCGAGGCCTCCGTAGAAAAATCCGCGTCGAATCTGTGCCGGCACGCGGTCCGCGACCGCCGCGTAACTCGGCGAAACCGTCCCTGGACGGGCAGTGAACATGTCCTCAAAAATAGTGAGGGTGGGGTCGAGGTCGACCTTATGCTCCAGCAAGAGCTGGATGAAGGCCTTCACTTGCGGGGAATTGGGATCGATTTCCGCGCCGTGCGCCGCTACTTCTGAAAAGCGCGCCGGGCCGCGCGTGTCCTTGACGCGGTCAAACATGAAGTTCAGGAAGATGAAATTCATGTGCTGGATTTCGTCGACCCCATCGCGCACGAATTGATCGGCATTCATAAAGGCGGGAACGTGTCCACTCACGCGCAAACCGTGGTCGTGCGCCATTTTGACGATCTTCGGAACCAGTTCAGGTTTAATCGAGCTGTAAATCTTGATCTGCACGTACCCGAGCTTGGCGTACTTGTCGATGGCCTCGCGAGCTTCCTTTTCATTGTCGACGAGTACTTTTGTCGGTCCCGCAAACGGACCGCTGCCATCGACGATGCCGGCCATCAAAACGCGAGGTCCGATCTCCGTTCCCTGGTCGAAGCGGCCGCGCATTTCCAGCAGTTTTTCGGTGTCGTTCGCCATGTCACGAACGCTGGTGACGCCAGCTGCCATATGGAGCAGGCCGTCGTTCGGCGCCAGGTGAACGTGCATGTCCCACAGTCCGGGCATGAGAGTCTGGTTCGTGGCGTCGATCACCATGACATGGCGGCGGGGTGGAAGAAGAATTTTCTCGTCCACGCGAGTAATTTTGTTTCCGACGATGAGGACGCTGACATTTTTCCGCAGGGTCGCGGTTTCAGAGTCGAATAAATTGGCATGCGTGAAGAGCAGAATCGGAGATTTTTGCGCGAGCGTGGTCGCCAGTTCGGCAGTGCGCTTCTGTTCAAACTCATCTTGTGCCTTGATGAGGGCGTCGGCGGCCGGTTCCCAGCCTTCAGAGATGATCGACAGCCATGAACCGGCTACGGCGAAAAACGTTCCGTCGGGATCGAGCCAGATGGGCGATGGCGCGAAATCCAAACCAGTAACGGCGTATTGGACGACGGTGCGCGACTTTCCGGCAACTTCGATTTTCAGTTCGCCGCGCTTTTCGATCGACGCTTCACCGGCGGGCAACAGCGGAAGCTTGCCTCCGGGGGCGGCCAACAGGGCTCGGGCAAGAATAGCGCTCTCCTCAGGCGCGCCAGAAATGCTGACATAGAACGCGGGCGCGGTCAGTGTTTTCTGCGCCTGTTCGGCGCGGTTCTTCCAGCTTGCGGCGCCATCACGCAAAGAAAAATGCTCAGACACCGGTGCTTTGTAATAGTCGACACCAGTGTTTTCGATGCTCGTTGGCAATCCGGATTTGTCGAGTTCGATGCGCTCGGTAGTCGCTGGGCCGCGGCCCCGATCGTTGTACTCGTAATAAAGCTGCCAACGCCCGTCCGCGTCTTGACTGGAGGTTTCGAAGCCGGCTTTATTGCCAGCCACCAGGACGGTGTAGCGGACGCCTTTGTTGGTGGTGGATGTGGACGGAGCGGTGGTCGGCGAAACGGCGGCGAGCGAGAACAGCGCGAGCAGTAAGGCAATATTCTTCATGATTGCTCCCAACTTTGGGGTGACGGTCAAGATTGCGGGAGCGTAAGGAAAAATGTCAACTGGACAAGACTGCAT
>CAVOWN010000011.1:0-233925 GCA_963700175.1 Terriglobales bacterium | reverse complement strand
CGAACCCGCGTCCGAAAATGTTACTGGTCAAGAGACTACATGCTTAGTCCAGTTCATGCCCCAGGCATTACCCTGGGACGTTCGCGGCCTCCGCTCAGAACGGACAAGAAACGGATTCCGCTAGCCTGAGGTCTTAGCCTCCCGCCCCAGACGTAGACGGGAAGAGCAGCCCTCTGTGTGACGTTCGCTCGCCGCCCAAGGGCGAAGCGGCGGAGAACGGCTGCCTAACTAATTAGGCTGCGTATGCCATCTGTTGATTGGCAATTATCATTTTGCACGCGATCACGGGTGTGTGCACCCCGACATGCCTCTTGGCCGCAAGCATCTCCGTTGAAACCGTGACGCCCCCGTTGTGGGATTAGCCTGTAAAGATCCACTTCCAGACTAGGCAGGAAACCCAGGGAAGTCAAACACTTGATTAGATGACCAAAGTGCCGTCCAGGAAGCACTAGGGAAACGGATTCACCACTCTCGCGCCATCAATCTATGGACCCTGACGGCCTAACCTTTTGGGGCGTGGGCGAATACCTCAATTCAACTTACGGGAATGAGAGCGCCTGCAGTGGCACGAATGGCTTCTCTCAATGCACCTGGCTAACCACCGTCTTCAGTTGCCAGAAAGGGAGCGGCGACTGCCCATAAATCAAGAAATGTTCCATAAGCAGAGTACGCCGGAGGGTCCTCGAATGGACTCCCCGGCGTCATGTCGCCCAGCCTGCGACTGCCTAAATTCTGGCGAAAAAACTACGGCACGACATCAAAAACCATGCCGCAGCCGTACCCGCCACCGCCGGAGCACTTCAGGTCACCCCCGCCCTCGGTGACGCCGACAAGGTTACCGTCACGGTTGAACACGGGATTGCTCGGGGACGAACCGTGACTGCCGCCGGTAAAAGTGTGAAGCACATGCAGTTCCCACTTTCCGCCCGACCCGGGCATCAATTCGAAGACGTTCCCGCATCCCCAGCGGTCGCCGTGTATGCAGGACACGTCCTCGCCGCCACTGCCGTAAAGGTTCCCCGACCTGTCAAAGACGAGCGGGAAACCGGGATAACGCCCGTCCTTACGCCCCTTGAAGCTGTACAGCACGTCATGCGTCCAGTCGCCGTTGGATTGGTGCTCCAACTCGAAAACCGTTCCATACCCGCCAGCGCCCCCTTCAACCGTAACGCCGTACAGATTGGGTCCCTCGAAGGTCAGAGCACCAGGAACAGCGCCGTCGGAAGACCCCTCGAAGCTGTAGATGGTACTCTCAGTCCATCCGCCCCCAGAGGCGGATGACATCTCGAAAGCAACCCCGCCGTCATAAGTGCCGCCCATGTCGGTTACTCCATAGAGATTGCCCGCAGTGTCAAGAATTAGGTCTCCGGGAACAGCTCCGTCCGTTCCCGAGAAGCTGTACAGTATGGCCTCCGTCCAGCCGCCGCCCGCCACTGGGGTCAACTCGAAAATCGCGCCACAATTGCACGATCCCCCGCCATACTGGGTCGCGCCGAAAACCTCGTCCCCAGCACCTAGAACCACGTATCCAGGGGACTCGCCGTCTTGGCCTCCGACGAACCGGTGGAGGACGGTTCCCCGCCACGTACCCCCGGCGCTGGGCGCCAACTCGAAGACCGTACCGCACCCGCGCCCACCACAGCCTCCCCCACCCCCTAAGAAAGTCGTGCCATATAAGTCTCCCTTTGTGTCAAACACAAGTCCAGTAGCGGGGGCACAGCCGTCTTTCCCGTTGCTTGGGAAGCGGTAGAGCACGTTGTGCGCCCAACTGCCCTTGACGCGCTTCAACTCGAAAACTGTGCCGCATTCCCCATTTTTTCCATCCCCGCCTCCCGTAGTCACGCCATAAAAGTTTCCGGCCGCGTCCGTGACAAGCCCTCCCTCGGGGCTCAACCCGTCTCTGCTGCCCTTGAAGTTGTAAAGCACGCTGTACTTGGGCGCAGCCAGAACGTCGGGCACCAGCGCCAAACCTACCGTCAGAACCGCGAAAATTGCCATCATTTGCGAACAGAATTTGCTTTGCATAGTTTCAACCTCACCGCAGGAGTCTAGCCGGGGACCAGGGAAGGGAGTTACAACCAAATCCGCACCAGCGCAATAAGACTACACCACGGAATTAGCCCGAGCAACGGCCTTTCTCCCACACGGACCGATGGGGACTTTGGGCTCCGGGTATTGCACTCGCCAGGCTCGATCTTCGCGCCCGCCCGGTCCGAAGCGGCCCTCCCTGCGCCGCCGGGCGCCCCCCCACCGTCAATTTCCGCAACCAGATGGGATGAGAAGGCCGGTCTCCAACGGGATGCTGTAGGCTCCCAAGTTATCGACGTGCTCAAAGCACAGATAAAAAGGAGACCGGCAATGAAGAAGGTTAGCACCGCGGCAGTGAAGCAGAGCAAGAATTTTTCGCAGCAGAAACTGACCATTGGGTTGGATCTGGGAGATCGCAACAGCTGGTACTGCGTGGTGGATGAAGCAGGCCAGATCCAGTTGGAGCAACGGGTGCGGACGACAGTGAACGCGTTGCAAGAAGTCTTCGGCGCCATGCCGCGCAGTCGGATCGCTTTGGAAATCGGGACGCATTCACCCTGGATCAGTCGCTTGCTCAGCGAGTTGGGGCATGAAGTGATCGTGGCGAATGCACGCAAGGTGCGGCTGATCGGGGAGAGCCGTAAGAAAGACGATCGGCTGGATGCGCAGACGCTGGCGCGACTGGCCCGGATCGATCCGGAGTTGTTGTATCCGGTGAAGCATCGCAGTGCGCAGGCGCAAACGGATCTCCTGATGATTCGGGGGCGAGCCGGACTGGTGCGGTCACGGACAGCGCTGGTCAACACGGCCCGGGGACTCGCCAAGAGCTACGGCGAGCGGTTGCGGGGCTGCAATGTGCGCAATATGAATCCCGAGAAAGCTCAGCAACTGAGCCCGGAATTGCAGAAGGCATTGGAACCGCTATTGGCAGCAATCGAGTCGCTGAGCGAACGCATCGTGGAATACAACGAGCGCATCGAGAATCTGGCACTGCAGAGTTATCCGCAGGTGGCGCTGCTGAAACAGGTGAAGGGCGTGGGCACGCTGATCGCGCTGACGTACATGCTGACGCTGGAAGATCCGCATCGCTTTGGTAAAAGTCGAGACGTGGGTTGCTACCTGGGATTGCAGCCAGGACGGCGCAACTCGGGGCGAAGCGAGCCACAGTTGCATATCAGCAAAGAAGGCGATCCCTATTTGCGAACACTGCTGGTGCAGGGAGCGCAACACATCTTGGGACCATTCGGCATCGACTCTGACCTGCGACGCTGGGGACTGAGGCTGGCCGAACGCGGCGGGAAGAGCGGGAAGAAGCGAGCGATCGTCGCCACCGCAAGAAAGCTGGCGGTGCTGCTGCATCACCTGTGGGTGAGCGGAGAAGCGTACGAACCATTGCACAACAGCAGCCGAACGACAGTGGCGGCGGCCGCCTAGAACGAAGACAAAACAAAAGTCAAAACAAAAGACAAAACAAAAGTCAAAATCGCTCCAGGAAACTGGAAGCGATCGGCGATGGCACGTTGATCAAAATCGCTTCGTATGTAGTTGGCGACTCTGAGGTCCTTGACGAAGGATTCGCTTTCCTGAAAGCCTTAACGGAAAAGTGGTTCCACGCCTTTGCGCGGTTTTGTGACAGTCAGACGGACGATTCAGCGCCGAAAGACCGTCAGACTTAGCGAAGTGCTGTAAGGCCGCGCATTTCTAGGCCCGTGCCAGCGGTGCGGCGGCCTTCTTGGGCAGGATTTCTCCGATGCGGCGGATCTGCGCGCCCACGCCACGCAGCTTTTCTTCGATGTTTTCATAGCCGCGGTCGATGTGGTAGACGCGGTCGATAATCGTTTCTCCGTCGGCCACCAGAGCAGCCAGAACCAGCGAAGCCGACGCACGCAAATCCGACGCCAGCACGGCGGCCCCACTCAACTGTGCTTTGCCGCGTACGATCGCGCGACTGCCTTCGATCTTGATGTTGGCGCCCATGCGGACCAGCTCCTGCGCATGCATGAAGCGGTTCTCAAAGATGTTTTCCGTAATCACGGAAGTTCCCTCGGCCTGCGTCACCAGCGCCATGTATTGCGCCTGCACGTCGGTCGGAAAGCCGGGATATTCCTCGGTGATCATGTCGGCGGCTTGCAGCGGATTGTCGCCCATGACGCGGACCGACTCGGCGGACTGCGCGGTTTTGACACCGACCTCCTTGAGTTTTTGCAGCAGAGCGCCGAGATGGCTGGGGTCGCAGCCGGAGACATTAATGTCTCCGCCGGTCAGCGCGCCCGCTAGGATGAAGGTTGCAGCCTCGATGCGGTCGGGAATGATGCGATGCTTGGCGCCATGCAGCTTTTCGACTCCGTGGATGCGAATGGTTGCGGTGCCCGCGCCTTCGATGCGCGCCCCCATTTTATTAAGCAGAGCGGCCAGGTCGGCGACTTCAGGCTCGCGCGCGCAATTCTGGAAAATAGTTTCGCCTTCGGCAAGCGCGGCCGCCATCAGCAAATCTTCCGTGCCAGTGACGGTGATTTTATCGAAGACGATCTCCGCGCCTTTCAGTCGTTTCGCGCTGGCCTCGACATAACCGTGGTCCTGCACGATGGTCGCTCCCAATTGCTCCAGTCCCTTGATGTGCAAATCGATGGGGCGGGCGCCAATGGCGCAGCCTCCGGGAAGGGAAACGCGCGCGCGTCCGCAGCGCGCGACCAGCGGTCCGAGCACAAGCGTGGAGGCGCGCATGGTCTTGACGAGCTCGTAGGAGGCTTCGGGCGTGGCCAGATTCTTGCAGTGAATTGTCGTGCGATGATGCGCGCGGCCATAGCCAAGTTCGACTTCAGCGCCCATGGCCGTCAGGAGCCGGCGCGTGGTTTCGATATCGCGAACCTGTGGAATGTTCTCCAGAATGACTGGCTCATCGGTGAGCAGGGCGGCGGCAATGCAGGGCAACGCCGCGTTCTTAGCGCCGCTTACGCGGACCGTGCCTAATAGAGGAGTACCGCCGCGGATGACAAATTTATCCATAAGGGAAGAAAAGTTCAGTTACGAAATTTACGGCGCAGCAACGAATCTGCCAGATGACCTTGGCATACAGCGGCGCGCTTCTATTTTAGCGGGGAAAAGGCAATACCGCGCCGGGACGCTTGTGAATCGGAAGGGCACGGCCCTGCGGCTATCGGCCCGCGCGAGGCGAAGATCGCCCGGCGAACGTTGCTACCGCTGACCTTGAGGGCGAGAGCGGCCCGTTTGGCGCTGACGCGGGCCTTCAGCATCACAATGGCCACCGGCACGCGATTCTTTGCCGCGTGCAACGCTTGTTCGGCTTCGCTTCGAGTGACCTCGGCGGCCTGCTGGACAATGCCAATGCCGCGCTCAGCAAGCTTCTCATTCCTTAGATGGACGTTCACCATGAGGCCATCGTAGACGTATCCCAGGCGGGTCATGGCGGCAGAGGAAAGCATGTTCAGTACCATCTTCTGGGCGGTGCCGGCCTTCATGCGACTGGAACCTGCGATCACTTCCGGTCCCACTTCGACGACGATGGCCAGATGCGCCGATTTTTGCAGCGGCGATTCTCGACTGCAGGTGACCGCAATCGTTTTCGCGCCCTTTCGCCGCGCGTACTGAAGAGCGGCGACAGTAAAAGGAGTGCGTCCACTGGCAGCGACGCCGACGACTACATCTTTTCTGCCGGGCCTTTTCGTCTGCGATGCCATGCTCACCAAGCTGTCACGAATCCTCGTCGGCTTCGACGGCGATGCCTAGAGCTTTCGGCCCTCCGGCCATGACAAACTGCACAACCTTCTGACTAACGCCAAAAGTCGGCGCGCACTCGGCGGCGTCGAGGGCGGCAATGCGTCCGCTGGTTCCTGCGCCGACGTAGATCAAGCGGCCCCCACTCCTTAACGCCGTAACGATCATGTCGATGGCTTTGCCGATCTCCGGGAGAGCGCGTTTGACGGCGGCCGCAACTTTCGCGTCCTCGGCGTTAATGATGGCAGCGATCTGTAGAGCGGATTTTGTGTCGAGATGCCGAGACCGGGGATTGACCTGCTCGGTGGAAAGACGGCCAAGGTTGCCTACTTCGGCACGTTTCGCCGCACTAGGGCGCTTCACGATTTTCGCTCCAGAGCCTCGACAACCGCATCATAAAATTCTGGCCGCACCTGTTTAATGGCCTGATTGCTGCAATCTGGCCATGTGCGGTTAGTCAGCAGCGTTATGGAGAGTTGCCGCTCGGGATCGATCCACAAGGAGGTTCCGGTATAGCCAAGATGTCCGAAGGACGTTGCGGAAAGATATTTTCCCGATTGCGAAGGTGAGGCCGGCGTGTCCCATCCCAGGGTTCGGGAAGTCGGTTCCGGAGAGGTTTCACGACGCGTGAAGAGGGTAACGGTTTCGGGCCGGAGGATTGGATGCCCTCCGCTTAGCAGCGCGTTGGCAAATATGGCAAGATCGCCGGCAGTCGAAAACAGGCCGGCGTGTCCGGCGACTCCGCCGAGGACGCTGGCGTTTTCATCCTGCACCTCGCCTTGAATGATGCGATGTCGAAACGTCTGATCGTCGGCGGTCGGGGCAATCGACGGTCGCCAATTGGAAGGAGGATTGAAGGCCGTGTGTGTCATCGCCAACGGACCGAAGACTTCGCGTTGGCAAAAATGGTCGAGAGAATCTGCTGCAATGCGTTCCATCGCCGCGCCCAAAATGATGAAGCCGACATCGCTGTATTCGGCTCGAGTCCCAGGGTCGGCAGTCAGCGGAGTTTCAAACGCAGCGGCCAGCAGCTTTTCTTTGCTTTTGCTGCGCAAAAACAACTTTTCGTACGCTGGCAGTCCCGACGAGTGCGCCAGCAGCATGTGAAAAGTCACATCCTGGCGTCGAGGATCATCGCCGCGGAATTCCGGTACGACCGAGGCAACGGGGATCTCCAAGTCAAGCAGACCTCGTTGGTAGAGAATCATCGCCATGGTCGTGGTGACGACAGCCTTGGTCATCGAGGCCAGATCGAAGACCGTATCGACGGTTACGACAGGCGAGTCAGTTGCGTAGGTGAACCCACCGAAAGACTTGAGGCAAATAAGAGAACCGCGACGCGTGACCGCCACCGACGCTCCCGGAAAGGCGCGACCGGCTATCGCTGCCGTCAACACTCCGAAAGCCGGGGCGAACAATCTCTCCTGCTCTTGCCAGGCTGGGGCCAGAGCCTGCGATGGAACTGGAAAAGGTTTTGGCAAGTGTGCGATGTCCGGGTTATAGCAAACCTTGCAGTTCCAGCCAAGTAACTTCCGGTCGACGTGCTGGCCGTCTCGAACGTCCGATGGCGGACGCGGCACCTTACTTCAGTTTCTTGAGCGCTGGGCCGCGACTTGTGTAGAGTCGAGGAGAGTGCTGACCCCTACATCCCCGAAACGATCCGCGCTGTGTGCGCTGGCGGTACTGCTGCTCGCGTGTACGTTCTGTAACGCGACGACGGCTTTGGAAGCGAAGAGCCCGCCTGCTGCCGCTTCACTCAGCGTCCTCGATCCGATTGTTTTGGATGCCATCCGCAACGACCAAACGCCCGGAGCTGTGCTGCTGGTTTGGCACGACGGAGAATTTGTCTATCGCAAAGCATTTGGCAATCGGTCGCTTGAGCCGCGGCGCGAGCCGATGACTGTCGACACGATCTTTGACATCGCATCGTTGACCAAAGTTGTAGCCACGACGATTGCGGTCATGCAACTCGAGGAGCAAGGCAAGATTCGCATCAACGATGCAGTGATGAAGTATCTTCCTGAGTTCGGGCAAAACGGAAAAGAAGACATCACCATCCGCGAGCTTCTTACCCATCATTCCGGCTTGCCGAAGGACGTTGATCTGGCGGAGCATTGGCAGGGAAGTGAAGCTGCGTTCCGCATGGCCTTTGCGGAGAAGCTGATTTACCCTTCCGGTGCGCATTTCCTGTACAGCGATGTGGATTTTATTGTCCTCGGCGCCTTGGTCGAACGCGTATCAGGCATGGCCCTCGACCAATACTGCGAGAAAAATATCTTTGCGCCCTTACAGATGACGCACACCCGCTATCTGCCTCCAGCGGCATGGTTGCCGCAGATCGCCCCCACTCAGTTTGATGAGCATGACGTGATGTTGCGCGGCGTGGTCCACGATCCATCCACCCGCCGGATGGGTGGCGTAGCGGGCCATGCCGGAGTCTTCTCGACTGCAGACGATCTTGCCCGGTTTGCCGAGTTCCTGCTCACCGGCGGACCTGTTCTTTCTCAGTTGACCATCGAAAAGATGACCACTCCGCAGCAGCCGCCGACCTCCAGCGTGCTGCGCGGTTTCGGCTGGGACATCGATTCGCCATTTTCAAGCAATCGCGGGGATCTGTTACCCGTCGGGTCCTACGGGCATACCGGGTTCACCGGAACTTCCCTGTGGATCGATCCCACTACGCGGACGTTCATCATTCTGCTCACCAACGCGGTGCATCCGCGCGGCAAGGGAAATGTGGTTGCCCTGCGTTCAAAAGTCGCAACCGCCGTAGCTGCTGCGCTTTCGCTGACGCCGACCGAGCAGGATGCGCTGCGCTGGAAGAGCCTTACCGGCTACAACGAGGCCCAGACCGCAGCCCGCCGAATCGAGAATCGAAATGGCTCGGTGCAGGCGGGAATCGACGTTCTTGAAGCCAACAACTTCGACCCCATCCGCGCAGCCACCGGCAAAAAGAAGATCGGCCTGCTGACCAACCAGACTGGCGTTGATTCGCAGGGCCGTCGCACCATTGACGTTCTGGCCAGTGCGCCCGGAATTTCGCTTGACGCAATCTTCAGTCCCGAGCACGGTGTCACCGGCACCCTGGACACGACCGACATCAGCAACTCGCGCGATGCGGCAACAGGCGTCCCCGTGTATAGCGTATACGGAGCAACCGACGCCGCGCGCCGTCCAACCGCGGAAGTGCTGCGCAAATTGGATGCCGTAGTGGTCGATATTCAGGACGTCGGTGCGCGCTTCTATACCTACGAAACCACCTTGGGATATTTCCTCGAAGCCGCGAAAAAAGTCGGGATCGAGATTTTTGTACTCGATCGCCCGAATCCGGTTACCGGTTCGTTCGTGCAGGGACCGGTCTCCGACGCTGGCCGCGAAAGCTTTGTGAATTATTTCCCGGTTCCAGTGCGGCACGGAATGACGATGGGTGAGCTGGCGAAAATGTTTGACGCAGAGCGCAATATCGATGCGCGCTTGACCGTGATCCCCTTGCACGGATGGATGCGTGGCGACTGGTTCGACGCCACTGGAGTGGGATGGATCAATCCTTCGCCCAATCTGCGCGACTTGTCTCAGGCCACGCTTTATCCGGGTGTCGCGCTAGTCGAGGGCACGAATGTTTCCGTGGGACGCGGTACCGATACCCCGTTCGAAGTGTTAGGCGCGCCTTGGATCAAGGGCCGCGAGCTGGCTCAATATTTGAATGCCCGCGAAATCTCCGGTGTCCGTTTTGTCGCGACCAGCTTCACGCCCACGGCGAGCACCTATTCCGGCGGGCGCTGCGAAGGAGTGAACATCATTGTCGTCGAACGCAACGCATTCGATGCTCCAGAACTCGGAATCGAGTTGGCCGCGGCCTTGCACAAACTCTATCCCGACCAATTCCATCCTGAAAAGATGATCGACATTCTCGCCAATCAGGCGACCTTCGATGCGCTGCTCGCAGCAGAGGATCCGCGAAGAATCGCCGAGGATTGGCGCGGGCCTCTTCAACAATTCGAGCAACGACGGCAAAAGTATCTGATCTATAAATGATTGGCGGCGCAGGCCAAGCTCATTTATCCTGCTTCTGAGATCGAACTCCCGCACTCATACGGTTCGTGAGAATAAATAATGCCCGGAACCTCCAAGATCGCTCACCTCCCGCTTTATCGTTGCGCTGCGCCGAATTGCGGTGTACTGAAATACTCCAACGAACGCTGCTGGCTAATGTGGACGTCTTTCGCCGAATTCGACCATCCCGTGTTGTATTTGGGCCCTTGGGACGAAGAAGTCGCGACCCGTGCAGGCACTCTGCACGTCTGCGGAGAATCCTGCGCCCAGAAGATCGTCGGTGGACTCGATGTCGAGCAGAATCTCGCCGCGCTGGGCGAGTGGCCCATTCATTCGCGCTCTTTGCGAATGAGTGGGGCGCGTTGAAGGTGGCACCCACCGAAGGTCTCCCGCGGGCACAGCTTGATCTTCAGTGGCCACTCCTGAAAGTTGACCCGTACCGCGCCAATCTCGCCATTAGCGTAATGCCGGAAACTACTCCATAGCCATTGCTCCGGCCGGCAAACCAACCCGCGCTTTACCGGCTTCCACCCCAGCAAGCCAAAACCGGGCTTGCCGGGGACCCCGGATTGCGATGCATGTAACGCAGCTTCTCGATGCGCTTGCGTTCCGTCCAAACGTTGAAGTTGAGGCGGTTAGCGGGCGTCTGAGCCCGCTGCCGAAATCCTGAGCGGAGCCGAAGGATCATAAAAGCGCCTTTGCCAAACCTTTTCGGTTGCAATTCGCGACTGAACCCGGTCGCGGCGATGAACCATACGGGCGAATTCTTGTTTCACTACTTTCATCACTACCGACGGATCGCCTTTCTCCGGCTCGCTGATGAGGAGATGAATGTGCTCGGCCATCACGACGTAGCCGACGACTACAAAGCGATATCGCTACCGCACCTGTTCCAGAACCTGTAGAAATAAATCGCGGCGCGGCCACCGTGCCACGGCTTTTTTATTCCTGATACCACGGCAAACAATTGAAAAGCTTTAGCTTCCGCCCCGGGGGGATTACTTTAGGAACTGAATTTTAGGGGCCGGTCTGCGCTACACTAGCGTAACCATGCCCTCTGACCGGATCCTGGTTGTGGACGATGAGGAAGCGATCCGCGAGATCGTTTGTTCCATGCTGACCACCGCTAATTACCAGTGCACACAGGCCTCGTCCGGCCTGAAGGCCCTGGATGTGCTCGCTACCGGCGCGGAGTTCGAACTCATGCTCTCCGATTTAATGATGGCCGATCTCGACGGCATCGGACTGCTGGAGCGCACCAAAGAGAAGTTTCCCGATATGCCGGTCGTGATGGTGACCGCGGTCCACGATATCTCAGTGGCGCTGTCGGCCATCCGCAACGGAGCTTACGACTACCTTCTGAAGCCTTTTGAGCGGGAGCAATTGCTGGCCACAGTGCGGCGGGCGCTGGAGAACCGTCGCCTGAAGCTGGAAAACCGCGCCTACCAGACCAACCTGGAAGCGCTGGTTGCGGCCCGCACCGACCAGTTGCGCAAAGCCATGGGCAACCTGGAGCGCTCCTACGACATTACCCTGGAAGCTTTGGGGAATGCCCTTGATCTGAAGGACGCCGAGACTGAGGGCCATTCCAAGCGCGTGACCGCCTTCACCATTGCGATTGCGCGCGCCATGGGGCTCTCTGCCGACCAGATTCGGGTGATTGCCCGCGGCGCATTTCTGCATGACATCGGGAAAATGGCGATACCGGATGCGATTCTTCGCAAGCCAGGCGCGCTGACCCCGGACGAGATGGCAACCATGCGGGAGCACGCTTATCGCGGATACCAAATGCTGCGCATAATCCCTTTTCTGGCGGAGGCGGCCGAGATCGTCTATTCGCACCAGGAGAAGTTCGATGGCAGCGGGTATCCTCGGGGATTAAAGGGCGAGGAGATTCCCCTGGGCGCTCGTATATTTTCCGTAGCTGACACGCTGGATGCGATCACATCGGACCGCCCTTATCGTCCGGCACAGACTCTGGCGGCAGCCCGCGCCGAAATCGAGAAATGGAGTGGCCGCCAGTTCGATCCCGAGGTCGTCAAGATATTTATGGCGATGAAAGAAAATATATGGGCCGACTTGCGCAAGGAAATCGACTCGCAGATCTACCGCTTTACTTACCCGCCGAAGGATGGGGCCTAGGCTCTGGTTAGCTTAAGACCCGTGATATAGTATTTTCCCTCCCTCCAATGCTCATAGCATTGCGATCCGATTTACTCACCTAGGTAAGGAGGCAGCCATCACGGTATTCAGCGGTCTTTCTCGTAGAATAGCTCTCACTTTGGCCGCTGTCGCGGCCACCCTACTAGGCACAACCACAGCCCACGCGCGGGATAAGTCCTACCAAGTGCTCTATGATTTTGGACAAGGATGCCCAGCCGGCTTTCACCCGCTGGGTACACTTGCGGTCGCAAAAAACGGCGATCTCTATGGGGTAACTAACGGGGGCGGCGCTTGTAACGGAAGCACAATCTACAAGCTGACGGCACCGCGAACTCGGGGCGGAGCCTGGACGCAAACTGTACTCTATGAATATACCGGGAATACGGAGTTCCCAATATCTATGGTCATTGATAAAGACGGTATTTTGTACGGTACGGGAGAAGGGCCAAATACTAGCGGCTTCATCTTCAGTCTCACGCCACCGCGTCCTGGTAAGGACACATGGAAGTACGCCGTGCTCTACACGCTGAATGGCAAAAGCGATGGCAGTTCGCCTCAAGGCAACCTAGTTTTCGACGCCGGTGGAAACCTCTATGGAGCGACCGAGCTCGGCGGCGACCCCAACTGTTTAAACGGCCAGACTTGCGGCACCGTCTTTGAGTTGAAGCGGCCCAATATGAACGGTGGAAAGTGGCGTTTTAGCGTCCTTCATACGTTCACCGGAGCGCCCGACGGAGCACAGCCTTTCGCAGGCGTGACGCTTGACCAAAGCGGAAATCTCTACGGCACAACCTTTCGTGGCGGGAACTTCGATTGGGGCGCAGTGTACCGACTCGAGAAGCCAACCAAAAAGGGCCGACCGTGGACCGAAACTACGCTCAATTCCTTCAATCTTGGCGGCGATAACAACACCAGCCCTGCAAGCCCATTGATTCTTGATAATTCGGGCAACCTGTATGGGACGGCTGGCGGAGGCGACCTCAACTGTCAGGGTGGATTCGGATGCGGGGTCGTATTCGAGCTTTCCCCTCCCGCAAAGAAGCACGGAACTTGGGCTTACGCCAATCTGTATGCCTTTCAAGGCGGCAACGATGGTATCAATCCCTCCGGATACATGGTATTCGACAGTGTCGGGAATCTTTATGGCACAACCCAAGCCGGCGGAGGGACGAACGGTGGTACCGCCTATCGCATGAGCCCGCTTGGGAGCGGCGGAACATGGACTGAAACTGTGCTGCACGCTTTTACTGGTATCAGCGGAGTCTCGATCTTGCCCGACGGCCTGATCTGGGGAAAGTGGAAGGATCTTTATGGCGTTACGGAGGACGGTGGGACTGAATGCCAAGCCTGCGGCACAGCATTCGAGATTCGGCCATGAGAACATACCCGTCAAGACTCCAATCGCAGCTTAAGAAATCGGCCTAAGGCGGTAGGCGTTGCGAAAGCGTATTGGAGTTAGGCCGAAGTGCTTCTCAAAGCTAACAGTGAACACTTTGTCATGCTGAGCGAGGCGAAGCATCCCTATCGCTACCGGTGACGTTGGCGCTCGCGCGTGGCAGCCTGCCGGCTATAGGGATTCCTCACTTCGTTCGGAATGACAACGCGTGAAACCGAACGCTTTTCGAGCCGTGCCCTACACAAATCATTTATGCGACCAGTTCTAGAACTTTCCACTGCCCGTATTTATGTTTTTAGTCATAATTAGCCTTTTACTCCTGATGGCTCGCATCACGCGCAACTGCACATGTTTGGCCTGAAACACGCCCTCAATTTTCCACTGCAATCTGTCCCTCATCCCACGTTCTTCCTGTAGACACGCAATCAGAGTATAAGTGTCATTCATCCGGGAGATTCTGCCATGAAAGCCAGAGTATTGTTGTTGCTGATATCAGTCGGGTTCGCCTCGGTAGCGCTGGCGCAGGAAAGCGCGACCATGCTTCCGCTCAATACCGTGTTTGTCGGCGCGGACGGCAAGTTCGAGGCCGATCCTGACACCGCGTTGCTGCAATTCAACATTGCCGCGCAACAGTCGACCGCCAAGGCCGCCTATGACCGCGCCTCGAAGTCGGCCGAGCAAGTGCGCGAGATTCTGCGCTCCAACGGGATTGAGCCCAAAGCGGCCCAGCTTGGCTATTACTCGATTGAGCCGGTGCAGGAGTACGTCAAAGACAAGCAAAAACTTGTGGGATACAAAGTCAGCACCAGCGTCACGCTGAAGTTGAAAGACTTCTCCAAGGTCGCGCCCGTAGTGCAGCAACTCTCAGACGCCGACATAACCGACACCAACTCGGTAACCTATACGCTTGACGATACGGACGCCGCTAAGGCCAAAGCAGTGCAGGACGCCTATCGGCGAGCGCGGCAATCGGCGGAAGCGGTTGCCGAAGCCGGAGGTCGCGCTCTGGGGCCTCTATCTTCCGCGACGGTGGACGTTCAGGAAAACATGCGGATCATGCCGATGGCTCGGCAGGAATCCAAAATGAGCCCGATGATGGCCGCGCCAGCGCCTACACAGGAATTTTCGCCGCAAACGGTTTCGGTGACGGCGCACGTCAATGCCACGTTCAGCCTGAAGTAATCTACTGCGTAGCCGCCGCGGTCCTGGTCACTGAGGGAACGCGGCTGGCATCGACGGAGACTTCGCGCTGGATCACCATTTCGAGCGTCGTGCCGGCGTCCATCTTCACTTCGTTGCCGCGAGTGAGCAGAGCGATCGCAGTCCCCACCGCGCCACCGATTCCGCCTCCGATCAGCGCGCCCTTGCCGCCGTCCGCCGCCGCTCCAATAATGGCTCCTGTGGCGCCCGAGCCCGCCACCTGACCAATCTTCTGCGCTTTATCGCTGTCGGCGCGAATCGTTCCTTCGCCGTCTTTGACTCCGGTTTTGTCGACTCCTGGCGCGTTCTGCACCGCGCCCGGCAGCATGACCGTGTATCCGCTCGGATAGATCATGCTGGTGAAGTGAATCAGGACTTCGGCACGCCCCTTGATTCTGCCCGCGCGCTGTATGTGGGTGATGCGCCCTTGCACAAATGTTCCGGCGGGAATCAGCACGCGATCGTTGGCTACGACGGGGAAAGTCGTCTCCGCGTAGACCGCATCGTCCTCGCGAGACTGCCTGGTTGAGATGGCGTGCTTTAAGCTGAGAGGAACTTTGGTGCCCGCCGGAATAGTTAGTTGGCCGGAAGATTTTACGGCCGCTGCCATGGCGTTCTGCGGCTGGGCTGAGTTGGCTTGCCCTGAAGCTAGAACGCTCAGCAGGATTATGGTCGGAACGATGCGCATTCGATGCCTCCCTCAACTCAAGCTTTTCCGTCCTCGTGGCTTTACCGAATAGTATAAGACCGCTTTCGAAATAGGATGCGTCCGACACCGCGAAAGTCAGCCGCGACTTCAGGAAGGCGAATTCGCGGCACGTTTGAGCTGGTTCTCCAGAATGTTGCCCATGAACTGCGATTGCAGCCCACTCATGGCCAGCAACAACTCAGCTTCTTCAACGGCGGTTATGGCCAGCACATGTATCACCCCATGCTGATCTTCGAGCGTCACACCGGATGCCTGCTGGCGGCGCGCTTGCGACCGGGAAATGCCTCCAGCCATGCTCGCATCGTTGCTATGCTGCTGCGCTTGGTTCCGGGTTTGCAATCTGCCTTCCCCGGGGTAAAGATCAAGCTGCGCGGCGATGCCGGTTTTGCTCTACCGCTGCTCTACCAATTCTGCGAAGTTCTTCGATATCGCGTATGCTCTCGGCATCCCCGCCAACTGCGTCTTCAAGCGTCGCGCTCAACCACGGCAGAAGCAGTCAAACAAGAGTTTGCTCGTACGGTCCATCGTCACGACCGGTGTGCAGGCCAGACAGGAGTTGACCCGGAGGATGTTTGGCAAAGGCGCTTTTATGATCCTTCGGCTCCGCTCAGGATTTCGGCAGCGGGCTCAGACGCCCGCTAACCGCCTCAACTTCAACGTTTGGACGGAACGCAAGCGCATCGAGAAGCTGCGTTACATGCATCGCAATCCGGGTCCCGGCAAGCCCGGTTTTGGCTTGCTGGGGTGGAAGCCGGTAAAACGCGGGTTGGTTTGCCAGCCGGAGCAATGGCTATGGAGTAGTTTCCCGCATTACGCATATGGTGAGATTGGCGCGGTACGGGTCAACTTTCAGGAGTGGCCACTGAAGATCAAGCTGTGCCCGCGGGAGACCTTCGGTGGGTGCCACCTTCAGCGCGCCCCACTCATTCGCAAAGAGCGCGAATGAATGGGCCACCCGCCAGATTCCAGTCCTTATTGAACGCTATTGAATTCTGTAGGCCGCAAGTGATTGCTGCTGAACGTGTTGCGGCCAGGCAGTTGAAAGCTGTTGAATCTTGATTGAATCCTGGTGCTTCGACCGTCTCAAATTCGCCTACACTCGGATTAGATTAAGGTTGCCATGGACTGGCGCGATGCGATGGCCCGGTTCGAGGTCGAGCGCCAGACGGCGACCCTCATGGACACCTGTTTATCCTCGCTGGCGAAAAAAGCGATTCCAAAATACTGCGCGGGTAGAACCTGCGATAGACGCCGCAGTCGCTCTTATCGAGGGCCCGCCGCCCAGCAAGCGTGCACTACGTAGAACTAATCAGTTCGTTGCGATTCTCAATCTACGGAGTGACCTTGAATACCACCCCGCAACCTTGGTAGCTACCGTGGCAATGAACATCGCCGCCTTTGAGGGTCGTACCAAAGAGGTTCCCGGAGGTATCCATGGTCAAGCCAGCGACTGGTTCAGCTCCGTCTCCTTGGTCAGTGAAGCTATACAGCGTTTTCACTGAGCCGGGAGTACTCAACTCGAAGACCGTTCCCAAGCCACCAGCGCCATCCACGGAAGTGGTTCCATAGAGGTTACCCGCCGCGTCCTGAATCACCCCGCTGTAGGGGCTTGCCCCAATTCCGGGGCTGAAGTTGTATAGAACAGTCTCCTCGCCGCTCGGATTCAGTTCAAATACCGTTCCGCAAATTCCATTGTGACAACCAGTACCGCCGTTTACGGTTGTTCCATAGAGATTGCCTTGCGAATCGAAAAGCAAGACAGACGAGGGGTTCGCTCCGTCCAGCCCGCTGAAACTGTAGAGTACTGTCTCGTTCCCGCTTGTGTCCACCTTGAAAATTACGCCGTGGCCCGTATTGCAGGAGCCATCGCCTCCCGCATATGCGGTGCCATACAGGTTGCCAGTCGAGTCGAGGATAACGCCGGCATCGGGTTGGCAACCATCGGTCCCGCCACTGAAGTTGTAAAGGACGGTCTCTTGACCGTTTGGATCTAACTTAAACACGGTTCCGCAAATGCCGCATCCAGTGCCACCGTACGAGGTCGTTCCGTAGAGGTTGCCTGTCTGGTCTTCAACGAGCAGTGCCTGAGGATACCGACCGTCCGGAGATCCGTTGAACTTGTGAAGCAAAGTCTCCTTCCCACTCATACTATCCAGCTTGAACACTGTGCCACAGCCATATGGAGGGCTGCAGTGAGTATCTCCGCCAGCGGCGGTCGTACCAAAAAGATTTCCCGTCGCATCC
This sequence comes from Terriglobales bacterium, assembly GCA_963700175.1. Taxonomy (GTDB): domain Bacteria; phylum Acidobacteriota; class Terriglobia; order Terriglobales; family Acidobacteriaceae; genus DASVWZ01. The sequence goes on along the minus strand of CAVOWN010000011.1, from coordinate 216,397 downwards.
CGCAGCAGGGTTGCATTGGGGCCGTACCCTTTTTCACTGGTGAATCTGTGCAACCAGACCTCCGCGCCGCTCGAATTCAGCTTGAATGCTGTGCCGCATCCAGAGGGGCACGTGCGGCGGTCGGCATTACCGCCAAAGTAAGTCGTGCCGTAAAAATTGCCAGACTCGTCAATGATCAATCCCCCTCGCGGGTTCGCACCGTTAGGCAATTGAAAAAACGTATGCAATACCTCGAAGTTCTGCGCTCGTGCCGGTTGCGAGGCAACACCAGTTGTAAGGAACCCGAGCGCAATCAAAACCATAATCTTCGCTGCGGGGTAGCATCTTCTTAAGATAATCATCTGAGCACCTTCTTTAAAGCGAATCTTGCGCCCGTTGGCGGGGGAGCCAACCACAATAACAAAGGATTGTAGTGCCCGAAGCGCTCAGGGTCAGGGGGAATCTAGCTGCGTGTCATACCACAATAGAAATGTCCCCTGGTTTCAATTTCACCAAGCCTCGGAAAAAGCTGGGGTTTTCATCTGCTGCCAGCCTTGTCGCCAAGGGTGATGGGTCGCTGGACTGCGCGAATGAGATCGCGGAGGGGGCGGGGATGGGGGTGCGGGGGAAGGGGCAGAGCCGCTTCCACCGCGGTTTCCCAGGCCGGGCCCGGTGAGTTCGCGGAAGCGCAAACGCTGGCCGCGATAGTGAATGGCAATTTCTCCAGCTTCATTTTCCCGCACCCCCACGCGACTTCGCGCCGGCGCCCAGTGCTGAGATTGCCGTTCCAGTTGCAGTTGCCGGTTGTCGTAGCGCACCACCCAGTCCGCACTGACCACTCGTTGTTCCTCCAGCCAGAACACTTCGTCGAGTTGCCGCGCCGTCGGCCGGCGCCGGTGATAATCGACTGGGGACGCCGCCGGGTGTGCGTAACGCCGGGTGTGCTCGCTCAGATAACTCTTCTCCAGATACTCGTTGGCTTGCTGGTAGCTGGCGATCCCGGCCAGCCGCAGTTTCTTCACCAGACGATCCTGATGAGTACCGTGCGCCCGCTCCACGCGTCCCTTGGCTTGCGGCGAACTGGCGGCGATAATCCGGATGCCCAGCTTCGCGCACATCCGCCCAAACTGCGTCACCGCCGCTTCTCCGCTCGCCCGTTCTGGGCGTTGGGCGGCCGCAGGTAAACGTTTTTCCAGTCCGTGTACAACGCCTGCGGCACCCCGTAGCGCTCGATCCAGCGCCGCAATACCCGCGCCGCGTCCCAGGTCGTTTCCTGCCTGCAGAACCATCCCAGCGCCGTGCTGGTGGCGTCGTCGACCATATGCATCAGACATCCCCGCTCCCCGCGATCTTCCAGCCACTCATGAAAGCTCCCGTCCATCTGCACCAGCTCCCCAAAGTGCGCCTTGGCTTCCCGCCGCTGCCGATACGGCTTCCGCCGCCGTTGCCTCTGCCACAGCCCAGCTTGTTTCATCCACCGCCGCTCGAAACTTCCTGGTGTAGGCTTGGTTCGAGACCCGACCGCAGTTGCCATGTTGCAGCGCCTTCGCCCCACCGTCCCTATACCGCGCCCATATCCGCTTCGCTTGCCGGTAACTCAACTCCAGCGACTCCGCAGCTTCCCGCAATCCCAAACTGCGCGCTTTCACACGACTCATCACTTCCACTCGACTCAGTTCTTTCCTGCTCAATCCTGTCCTCCCCAATCTCGGTTCCTCCTCGCCCAAGGAACTCTAAAAGGGGACACTTCTAATGTGGTTTCACGGGGACGTTTTTAATGTGGTTCAACAGCATTTGGCGGGCAAGTAAACACGGTAGACCCGGTCAGAAGGTATGGGTTAAGCGTAGACCGTGACCCCGAAATTCAGTGCCTAAAGTAATCCCCCCGGGGCGGAAACTAAAGCTTTTCAATCGTTTGCCGTGGTATCAACAATGAGCGCTTTAGCTCGATTGCAATGAACAGTTCCGTATTGTGCGCCTGCTGGGCCTTCGTGGATCTGGCTGTACCGAGGCTGATGGCGGTCGAATCGGCGACCCTCGTCATTCTGGCGGCCAGCCTGCTCGTATTCCGCACCTTCCGCGAACGCTACCTGCTGACTTGGATCCTGGGCTGGCTGGCCTACTTTGTCGCTGGCTGGACGCTTCATGGCGCGCTGGCCGAATCCGCCCCAAACTATCTGGTGGCGATTGCGCAAGCGCAATTTGTTCTGGCTGTGTCCTTATTTGCGGCCGCCATTCTGGTTTACTGCCATTCCCGCAAGCTCTTGCTGCCGCTGCTGGTTTTCACTCTGGCTCTGATGGGTTTTGCCGCCGCCCGCGCCATGCTCTGGCCCGATTCCTTCGAACTGCGCGTGGTGCTCGAGATTGCTTACCGGCTGATCGCACTGACCGCCACGGTGCAGTTGATCCGTTTCCGCTGGGCGCGTTGGGAGATTGGCCACTGGTTGCTGAGCTTCAGCCTGCTGCTGATCCATCTGGATTGGGCTCCAGTCAACGTTCACCTGCCGCCTGACTTTAGCCTGGCCGCCGACCTGGTGTTCGGCTTCAGTATGGTTCTGGTGGTCTTCGACGAGTCGAAGATGCGCACGCGCCGCCTGGGCGTGCTCAATTCGCTGACCACGACCATCACTAAAGCCCAGCAGTATGGACCAATGATGGAAACCGCGTTGGGCGAGCTTAAGAACCTGATGGGGGCCAAGGCTGCGTGGTTTCGTCTGATGGAGGATGACAGTCTGGTCATCGCCCAGCAGATTGGCCTGTCGGCGGATTTTGTGCGGGAGCGCGGATCGGTGCCAGTCGATGAGACCCTACGCCAGGTTTTTGCCGACAATGTCCCCAAGGTCCTCGATACCAAGGAGGCATCTGAGTTTATACAGCCCTACCTTAAGCGGGAGCGGTTGGACCACATTGTCACGCTTCCCGTTTTGGGAAAGAAATCGGTCATTGGGACCCTCTCCTTAGGTAGCCGGCACAAGCTCTCTTACACGCCCGATGACATGGAGTTTCTGACCACCAGCGCCCATCAATTGGGCTTGGCGGTAGAAAACCTGCGGCTAGTCGAACAGATTCTGCGCTCCCATCGGCAGTGGGCCAACACCTTTGATTCGATTCAAGACTTGGTTCTGGTGCATGACGGCGACTTCCGGATCATGAAGGCCAATCACGCCCTCTTGCAGCGGCTGGGGCAGTCTCCAGCGGACGTAACGGGGAAGACTTGCGAAGAGATTTTGCCAAAGATCGTCGAATGGCTGCAATGTCCTTATTGCAGTGGATCAAGCGATGGCTTCTATGAGGCCGGTGATCCGTGCTTCGGCGGGTTTGCCACGGTTTCGACCTCCTCGTACGCCGAGCAGGGAAGCCAACAAAAGGGCACGATTCACGTTGTCCATGACACCACGGACCGGCGCGCGGCGGAAGAAAAGTACCGCTTGATCTTCGAGCAGGCCCAGGAGGGCGTGTTCATTGCTACACAGACCGGCAAACTGCTGGACTGTAATGACGCTTTCGTGCGTATGCTGGGATTCCCAAATCGGGAAGAGTTGATGTCGAAGGACTTGGAGACCGAGCTCTATGCGTCGGCCGAGCAGCGGGAAGCCTTCCGCAAGGAAGTGGAACTGCACAATTACGTGCGGAATTTTGAAGTCACTTTGCGGCGTAAGGACGGTTCTGTCATTACAGCCCTGGAGAGCAGCTTCGCCACTCGCAATTCGTCGGGGCAGGTTGAACGCTACCAGGGATTTTTGCTCGATATCACCGAGAAAAAGCGCGCCGAGGACGAAATTCGCCGCCGCAATCGCGAGTTGAACGCGCTGAACGCGATGGCAGTCATCGCCACACAGTCATTCGATCTTGACGAAATTCTGAATCTCACCCTGCGGCAGGTCATTTCGTTGTTCGGGGCCGAAGCCGGGTCGATGTACCTGGCAGACGCGGATGATAAGACTTTCAGGCGGCGCGCCGCCTGGGGCCAGCGCAGCACGGACCGTACGCGGCCCTCAGAGATTGAGTTGGCGGAAGGTTTTGGCGACCTCGTCACCCGCTCGCGCACCGAGGTACTTACGGCGGAATATTTGCCCCATTTGCCGGTGCAGGCTGCCGGCTTCATTCAGGGCAATACAGTGAACTCCTGGATTTGGGTCTTGCTGTGGGGCAAAGACCGGCCGATCGGGATGATGGGAATCAGCAGCCGCGACCACCGCGACTACACGAACAACGATGAGAACCTGCTGGTGGCCATTGGACGACAGCTTTCAACGACAATCGAAAAGGTCCGCTTGTACGAAGAAACCTGTCGCGCCTATGAGGACTTGCGCCGTACGCAAGAGCAGCTTCTGCAAAGCGAAAAAATGTCCGCCGTCGGCCAGTTAATTGCCGGAGTGGCGCACGAGTTGAACAATCCGCTCACCGCGATCCTGGGGTACGCCCAACTTCTTGAAAGTGAAGGCCTTAACGACCGGGCAAGCGATTACGTGGCGAAACTGTTCAAGCAGGCGCAGAGGACCCACCGCGTAGTTCAGAACCTTCTGTCGTTTGCGCGGCAGCGTAAGCCGCAAAGGCACCAGGTCGATCTGGCCAAGGTGCTGGAAGATACGCTGGCGCTGCGCGATTACGACTTGAAGGTCAACAACATCAGGTTGGAGCGGCATGTGGATGCGGCACTGCCTGCGGTGACCGCCGATCCGCACCAACTCGAGCAAGTGTTCCTGAACATTATCAACAATTCCGTGGACGCCATGCTGGAGCAAAAGCGCGGCGGTTTGCTGAAAGTATCTGTGTATGCCAAAGAAGCGTCGGTACACGTCGATTTTGAAGATTCTGGGCCGGGGATGAAAGAACCGAGCCGCATCTTCGAGCCCTTTTATACGACCAAGAACGTGGGCAAAGGCACTGGACTTGGCTTGAGCATTTGTTACGGAATTGTTCAGGAACACGGCGGCACGATTCGGGCGGAGAACGCGGTCAACGGCGGCGCGGTGGTTCGAGTGAGCCTGCCAGCGGCCGGCGCCAGCGTGGAGATTGAGGCGCCTGCTGCAAAACCGAAACGCGATTTCGCGCTCGAAGGGCGAATTCTGCTGTTTGAAACCGAAGAGGCGATCCTGGAGTTTGAGCGCGATGTGCTGAGTGGTGCCGGGGCGGAAGTGCTTGTCGCCACCAGTGAGTCCGAAATCAAACTTATGTTGAAAGAGGGATCAATCGCGGCGGTGGTCCTCGACGGCAAGATCTCAAATGGCTTTGCTCCACCGCAAATTTACGACTGGATCGAGGAAAATTGTCCGGGCATGGAGAAACATTTAATGTTCACCTTCTCCAGCCTGGCCGAACCGGAAGTCCGAGCCTTCTTGCAAAATAAAAATGTTCCGTCCCTGGTGAAGCCGTTTGAAGTTGCCGAACTGATTTCACAGGCCCGCCGCTTGATGCAAAAGACCCGATCCGCGACTGCCGACTAGGGTAGCGTCCGAAACAATGAGCGTTACAGGTTGCGTCTCGATCCCTGTTATGTGACGTTCGGCGAGAAGGTCAGAGGCTTTAACCACAGGGGCCACAGGGGACGCCGGCGACTGCCCGGCTGGAATTCCCTCAGTGGCTGAAGCCGTGCACTACCTCTGCTTTACGGATGGGCTGGAAGCCCATCCCCTTCAAAACCAATACCGCCAATTTTGGCGATGCACTACGCGAGCCACATCGCGATGGATGCCCTGTGGAACTGAAGTAAATTCTGCCGATAACTGCAACGGGTTCTCGATACGGGCAACGGCTATATCCTATTTTTTCAAAATCGGATTGTAGCCGTCGCTGACGAGTTTGCCGCGCATGGCCTCGGCGTCTTTGACGTCCGCGTAGGGCCCGACCTGCACATGAAAGAGCTTGTCGGTCGCACTGGCAATCAGGGCGGGGTACTGCTTCTTCTTGAGCGCGTCGACCAGGGAGTCGGCATCCTCCTGTTTGCTGACCGCCGCTACCTGGACGAAGTAGCCAGTCGCTGGCTGGGCGACGGCGGGATCGGGTTGGGCCGGCTTGGCATCCGTCGGGGGTGTTGCATCGGGCGCGGTCACTGTGGCCGGGGGGGTGAGTTGGCTGTTTGGGTTTTTGTCGACAACGCCCTTGTAGAACGACAGATTCGAGGAGGAATTTTCAGGTGCCTTCACCGCGGAGGGGCGTACACCGCCCGCCACTACTACGCCCTGCTGGGATGCATCCGGCGGATTGGACGTGGCGGACTTTTTGCCCAGGGAAAACCCCAGCCCGAAGAACACGCCGCACAGAGCTACCAGTCCAAAAAATAAGACCAGCATTTTGCCAACGTCTAAGGTTATTTCAGTGTCTTCCGATTTGGACGCCGCCATTTTTACCTCGCCATAAGAAGCCCCGGTTCAGTCCCTATCCCGCCTTGGGCGTGGGATTGGATTGGTCCGGTTTACCCAGCAACTTCTGAATGCCTGAGAAAAAGTCGACTGGAACCGGGAACACGACCGTGGTGTTTTTCTCTACGCCGATCTCGGTCAAGGTCTGGAGATAGCGTAGTTGCACGCTGACCGGCTCGGTTGCCAAAAGATGCGCAGCATCCACCAGTCGCTGGGCGGCGGAGAATTCGCCTTCCGCATGAATGATCTTGGACCGCTTTTCGCGCTCCGCCTCGGCCTGCTTGGCCATGGCGCGCAGCATGGATTCCGGCATGTCCACCTGTTTGACTTCGACGTTGGTGACCTTCACGCCCCAGGGCGAGGTGTGGGTGTCGAGAATGCTCTGCAAGCGCAAGTTGATTTTTTCGCGATGCGCGAGGAGTTCGTCGAGTTCCTGCTCGCCGAGCACGGAACGCAACGTGGTCTGGGCGAATTGCGACGTCTGGTAGACGTAGTTGGAGACTTCGACCACAGCTTTTCGCGGTTCGATCACCCGCAGAAAAGATGACGGCGTTTACTTTGAGGGTGACGTTATCGCGGGTAATGATGTCCTGCGGGGGAACTTCGAGAGCTTCTTGCCGCAAAGAGACGCGCACCATGCGGTCGATGGGCGCAAACACCAGGGCGATGCCCGGGCCCTTGGGCTGGTCCAAAAGGCGGCCCAGACGAAAGATCACGCCGCGCTCGTATTCCGCCAGAATCTTGATGGAACTTAAAACATAAAGAGCGACCACGATGATGACAATGGTGGTGAAACCGATTCCCATTTCCATTCGGTCCTCCGCCTGAATTTCAGAAGTATCTGTAGCGAATTGTATAGCAATCTACAGGCGGAGAGGGGTGACTCAGGGTTATAATTGTCTTCTCCTCTGCGCCTTTGCGGCGTTGCGTTCGGTTTCTGTTACCCCGGAAGGAGACAACCTCAGTGAAACTCAGAAGGCAATCTGCCGGGGTAGTCCTCACATTTGCCGCGCTCATCTCTTCTACTCCTTCATTGGGAGGGGTCGCGAACGCAGCGGACGCGTACCGAGTTATCTATGATTTTGGGCAGGAATCTTCCGACGGCTGGGCCCCCCTGGGCCTACCGGCAGTTACGAAGGATGGCGATTTCTATGGCGTGACCACTTCAGGCGGGACCTATAACTTGGGAACAGTCTATAAGCTCACCGCGCCGCGAACCCGCGGCGGCGCGTGGACAAAGACTATCCTCTACGACTTTCCCGGAGGAAAGGGGGGCGGATACCCCGAGTCGTTGGTTCTCGGTAGGGACGGCAATTTGTACGGCGTTGACTATAGCCAAACCATTTTTGAGTTGATAGCACCGGCCTCCGGCGAAGGCCTCTGGACCTACGCTGCGCTCTATACGCTCGATCAAAGCCAGGGCGCTGCAATTGACGGTAACTTGGTTTTCGACGCCGAAGGTAATCTATACGGGGCAACTGGGATTGGCGGTGATCTTGGTTGTCGACAAGAGGGCTGTGGCACGGTCTTCGAGCTGAAGCGACCGACGAAAGATGGCGGGAAGTGGCGTTTGAGCGTACTCCATGCGTTCACGGGAACCCCCGACGGAGCAGAGCCTTTCGCGGGCGTGGTACTTGATCAAAAGGGAAACCTATACGGCACAACCATTTACGGCGGGGCCTACGGATATGGTACCGTGTACCGTGTGAACCCGCCCACAAAGAAGGGCCGCGGCTGGACTGAAACCGTGCTTTACTCTTTCGAACTGGTAACGACATCGACGCCTATGCCCGATAGGCCCGGTGATTTTCGATGGCTCTCGGCAACATGTATGGCACTACGGCATACCGGAGGCGATTCCAACTGCCAGGCCGGGTACGGGTGCGGAGTGGTATTCGAGCTTTCGGCTGCCTGCCAAGAAGGGAGAGGCCTGGATCTACGCTACCCTTATATGCCTTCCAAGGTGGTAACGACGGCATTGATCCCTCAGGCTACCTAGTACTTGACCCGGAAGGAAATCTTTACGGCACAACCGAATCGGCGGTGAGGCGCAGGGTGGCACCGTCTATCAACTGAAACCTCCCTTACGTAACGACGGCGTGTGGACTGAAACCGTGCTCCATGCGTTCACCGGCAGCAACGGCGACGGAGACCTGCCCGAAAGCGGCCTGACTTGGGGGAAGTGGAACTATCTTTATGGCGTGACATTTGAAGGCGGAACTGAATGTCAGGACTGCGGCACGGCGTTTGAGATTCAGCCTTGAGAACCGTCTCGAAACACTGTACCGATTTTCCGAGGTATCCCTCAAAGGGTCGCGGATGAGAGTTGAGATCGCTCCTTATGGCTTCTGCCGCCAAGCTGATATATCCGATGCCCCTTGAGCGAGCCGACCTAGAGTCGCGGTATCGTTGCCGTGAGTCTTGCCTGCGATGATCGGCTTGTTCGGGATGGTTTCGTAGGCGTAGCCAGTCACCTTGGCACGGATTCCACTTGAGACACTCACGTCCAAGCGCGCCCAGCCGTAGTGAGCCTTGCCATTGATGTATATCTTCAATCCCAAATAGCGATTCCTGACGCCTTTCCCGGCGTTAGCCCACGGCCATTGAAAAGTTGTCGAGTTGCTGCAAAAATGTTGATCCCGGAGCGCCATGCCGCCCCCACTCTCGGTTGCCGTTCTGATAAGGACACCAGCGCGTAGCGCCGAGGTCGGGCGCTGATATGATTTTCGCTTCCCCACAACCGCGTTACGGTAACTATGGCTTTCTCCAAATGAGGCCCCAGACACCAATAATGCTGTAGTGTAGCCGCAGCTGGTTCCCGAACCCGGACCGTTACTCAAGATGAAGTCAGGTCGTCCGTCATTATTGACGTCCAGATGACAAAGCTTGGAACAATCGATCTGCGCTTCCGTGTAGACGATCTTGCCTTCGGCAGGCTGGGCCAGTGCCAACATTCCCACGCCAGCCGCGGTCGCCGCAAGGGCGTAAGCATTGAGTTGCTCACGAACTGACTCGGAAAGTTGCGAGGGTACTCTGGCAGGGTGTTTCATCGTTCCTCCAAGCAGGCAAGCCATTATGATCCCCAGTTGGAAACCCGTCAAAGAAATTCAAACTCAGGCCCAAGCCGCAATCCCATATCTGGATTCCTGGCGGCGCTGCGCGTATTCTCAAATGGCATGTCCAACCTCGCCCTCACCGAATTGCTGGGATTGCCTGTCTTCGACATGGGAGGCAGTGAGTGCGGACGGGTGCGCGAACTGGCGCTGACTCCACAGGAAGACCGATCGCGGGTTGCGATTGTCATCGTCAAGACCAAGGGTGGAGACCGTCTACTTCCTTTTAGTTCCGTGCAATCGATTAATGGCCGGCTGCGCGCCTGCACCGCCGCATCTTCGTGGCCGGCGTTAAGCGAGGCAGAGGGACTTTTTCTGCTGGGGCGCGACTTGCTCGACCAGCAAATCATCGACGTTTATGGACGTAAGGTGGTTCGAGTGAATGATGTCGACCTGCACCAGGAGGCGAACCATCTGAATCTGGTGCTGCGCGTGGGTTCGGTCGATGTAGGGGCGAAAGGCGCGATCCGGCGATTGCTGAAGGGAGTGGTTCCGGCGACGGCTTTGCAGGCGTTGTTACGGCAGATTCCGGCACGGGCCATCCCATGGGAGTTTGTCGACCTGATTGAAACTGATCCGGCGCGGCGGGTGAAGCTGAAGATTTCTCACGAGCGGCTGGCCAAGTTGCATCCCGCGGACATTGCGGACATTGTCGAGGACCTTGCGCCCGATGAACGCGAGGCGGTGTTTGAGACGCTGGACGAAGAGGTGGCAGCCGAGGCGCTGGAGGAAATCAGCCCGAAGGTGCAGAAGGCCATTGTTGAATCTTTGGACTCGGACCGGGCGGCCGACATTGTCGAGGAAATGAATCCCGATGCGGCGGCAGATTTGCTGGCTGATCTGGGCAAAGAGCACAGCTCGCAAATCCTTCAGGAGATGGAACCGGAAGAGCGCCGGGAGATGACCGAACTCCTGGAGTTTGGCGAGAATACTGCTGCCGGCCGCATGAATCCTGAGTTTCTGGCGCTTCCGGTGGCGGCCAACGTAGACGCGGCGGTTGAGGCATTACGACAATTTGAAGGCGGTATTGAGTCGGCGAGCGTCATATATCTTGTGGACTCGCGGGGTACGCTGGCAGGAGCAGTGCCGCTGGCAAAGATTGTTCTGGCCAATGCCGATACGCCGTTGCTCTCTCTGACACGAGAACCTCTAATCTCCTGCCATTCTGATGCGACTGAGAATAAAGTGGCGGAACTTTTCGATAAATATAATTTGATGACTTTGCCGGTCATCGACGACAACAATAAGTTGACCGGAGTGATTACGTCGGACGATGTCATCAGCATGCTGCGAGCGAAGTTGTGATGGATGACCTCGACGAATCGATGCGCGATCCATATCATAAAAAGAACATCCTAAGGAGGCCCATTCGATGGCTGAACCGACTTATGAAGAACTGAAAGCGCGGCTGGCTGAGCTCGAGAAACAACCGCGGCGCACTGGCTCTCTGGAATTCCGCGTGAGTGAAAAGGGCGGGGTCAGCATATACGGATTGGGACGCTTTCCCGTCACGCTCTACTACGAACAGTGGAACCGATTGCTCGAGGTATCCGACAAGTTGCGCGAGTTTCTGGAAGAAAACAAGTCGAAGCTGAAACTCAAAGAATAGCCCGTTGACGGAAGGTTGCGCATCTTGAAAACCACCAGACTCGCAACCTGAAACTCGCACCTCTAGCCCATGTCCGACGATATTCTCACCTTGCCGCCGCCCTCCGCAGACGCTCGCATTGCGTACGGGGCCGATCCGAGCCAGTTCGGCGAGATTCGCCTGCCCAAGACCAAGGGGCCGTTTCCGGTGGTCATGAACATTCATGGAGGATACTGGCGGGCGAAATATGACCTGACGCACGCCGGTCATCTATGCGCGGCGTTGACGGCGAAAGGCATCGCGACATGGAACGTCGAGTACCGTCGCGTCGGCAACAAAGGTGGAGGCTGGCCGGGAACGTTTGAAGATGTCCGGAGCGCGTATCGATATCTGGCGCAGATGGACAAGAAATACAATCTCGACCGAGAAAGAGTTTTGGTCATGGGCCATTCCGTGGGCGGAGAACTGGCGCTCTGTCTGGCGGCGCATGAGGCGTCGATCAAGCGGGTCGTTTCGTTGGCCGGAGTGGTCGATTTGAAGCAGGCTTACGAGCAGCACTTGAGCAACGATGCCGTCGTCGAATTCCTCGGGGGCAAGCCGAGCGAAGTCCCCGAGCATTATCGCGAGGCTGATCCCATGGAGGAATCGCTGCCGCACTCGACGACGCAATGGCTGATTCATGGAGCGAGCGATGACACCGTGCCGTCAACCTTCAGCCGTAATTATGCGCAACAGAAAAAAGCGGCTGGAGAAGATGTGCACTATCTGGAGATTTCAACGGCGGGCCATTACGAGTTGATTGATCCACGCTCGACGGCCTGGCCAAAAGTCGAAGATACGGTGCGGCACCTGCTGGGAAGCTAGGGATACTCTGATTAAGCCGCGAGAAAAACAGCAGATTTCTCGCTTCGCTCGAAATGACAAGGCTAAGGTCATCAGAGATTCCCTAAGCGATCTTTCGCAATACCAGGGCGGAATTTTTCGATCCGAAAGCGATGCAGTTGCATACCGCGTGCTCGATTGCTTTCCGGCGCCCAGCCTCGGGAACATAATCCAGATCGCACTCCGGGTCAGGCGATTCGAGATTAATTGTGGGCGGGAGTTGGCTGGTTTGCATGGCGACGATGGTGGCGGCCACTCCGGCCGCGCCGCATGCTCCTTGCGGATGTCCGATCTGCGATTTCAAGGCGGACATGGGAGTCTGGCGCGCGTGTTCTCCTAAGGCCAGTTTCAGGGCGCGGGTTTCAATGCGATCATTCAACTGGGTCGAAGTGCCGTGCAGGTTTACGTAGTCGACATTCTCCGGCGCAATGCCCGCTTCTTTTATCGCGAGGCCGATGGCGCGGGCCGGCTCTTCTCCACACTCTTGCAGGCGTACACGATGGAAGGCTTCGCAGGTCGAGCCGTAGCCGGCAACTTCGGCGAGGATTCTCGCTCCGCGTGCCCGGGCGTGTTCAAACTCTTCCAGCACGAACATCCATGCGCCTTCGGCTAGAACGAAACCGTCGCGGTCGACGGAGAATGGCCGCGATCCCTTTTCCGGCGCGTCGTTCCAACGGTCGGTAAGAATCTTCATCAGGATGAAGCCCTTCACAATTCCCAGAGCGATCGGGGCATCCGCGCCTCCGCCAAGAACCATGTCGAGACGTCCGGATTGAATCTGCCGTATGGCGTAGCCGAAAGCATCCGTGGATGAGGTGCAGCCGGTGGTGATGACGTGGCTCGATCCACGCAGACCGAAGCGCACGCTGAGTTCACTGGAAAGCGTTCCCATGACTCCGGTCGGCACGCAGAACAGGCTCATGCTCTTGTACTGCTCGCGGAAAAAGAGGCGGTACTGCTCTTCGGTGAATTCCTGCGAGCCGCCGCCCGATCCGAGGATGACGCCGAAGCGCTGCTTTTCGGCTAGGGGCAGGGAAGCGACGTTCCAAACCGGCATCGTTTAACGCTTCGCTGGCGGCAGCGATGGCGAGCGGCAGAACGCGCGAGACATGCTTGCGTTCGCGTTTCTCGATCCAGGCAAGTTCGTCGAAGTTCTCCACTTGTCCGGCAATCTGCACGGGAATCTCGGAGGCGTCAAAGCAGGCGATTCGGCGCACGCCGCTGCGGCCTTCGAGAATTGCTGCGGAGAAATTACGTTTTCCAATTCCGTTGGGACTGACGACACCCATGCCGGTAATGACGACGCGTGGTTTCAAGATAGCCATCCTCCTCTTGAACTCGATCAAAAGATTCGATGCAAGGTTAGATGCAGTGTACCAATCGGCGGCGATGGAGGGCGGAGACAAGAAGGGCAGCGATCGCTCGCTGCCCTATCAAACTGTGCTACTCGCTCTTCGGGAGTTGCATCAGCAGGCCGCCACCCTGTCCCGTTTGGACGGTAGGGAGTTGGCCGTTCCACTTGTCAATCAAGGCACGTTCATTTTCAAGCTTCCGCAGCGCGAGTAATTGCGGCGTCAAGGAACTCTGCCGAATGCGATTTGCGTCCGCTTCACCTTGCGCCATCGTTACGGCCGACTTGGCTTGACCATCCGCTTCGGCGATCTTTTTCGCCGCCTCGGCTTGCGTGGTCGCGAGTTCGTTCTTTGCGCGTTCGGCCTCCTGGATCGCTTGTGCTTTCGCGGTAATGGCTTGCGCAATCACCGCCGGCACCCGTGGCGCTCCGATGAAGCCAAACTGCTGTACTCCCACTCCTACGTTCGCGACTTTCCCCTGTATCTGCCGCTCGACCTGATCCAGAAATTGTGCCTTTTTCTCTCCGTAAATGTCCTCTACTGTGTAAGTAGATGCCGTTTCGTTGAGCGAGTTTCGCACAATATCTCTAAGGATCCCGTGCGTGAAACGGTCAAGGTCTGTCACTCGATACTTCACGTAAAAATCAGGCACGTGGCTCGCATCGATTGCGTAAGACAATGAAACGTCGGCAAAAATTTCCATCCCCTCCTTGCTGTTGAATCCCATTTCTTCGTTCACCGGGTGGCCTTCATTGGTGTCGCGTGTCCACTTCACAGTTTGCACGTAAGTCGGGAATTCAAAAATTTGCGTCGTAAGCGGGCTGTAAAACACCCACCCCGTACGAATCGGAATCTCGGACGCTCCGCGTTGACTGCCCGCAAGGTTGACTTCGATGCCTACGAATCCGGCCTCGATTCGTTTCGCGTCCATCAAGAAACTGGACACGATCCAGAACCCAATGATCAGCCCCAAAATCACGAGGCCCGGAAAAAGCAGCCTACGAAATGGGGAACCTCTCCCGTATTGGTTGATGACACGCGGTGTACTGTTCTCGTGATCGTTGCCAAATATAGTCATAGTCTCCTCCAGATCGTGGTCACTACAACTGGCACGATCACCAGCAACGCAAAGATCAGAACAAGCCCTCCGATCACCGATGAATCTCGGGGCTGGTTCATCCCGTGGAATGCTATCAGCAACACCCCGTATGCAACAGCGCACACGGCCAGTGTTGCCATCAGGCGCAGGTGATGCCTCATGGTTCTATCTCCCCCAACTGTGGTTAGGCTGCTTGGAGCAGTTCTGGGTTTAAGCTGGAATTTGCCAGAAGCGGCTTGGAATGTGGTTTGTCATGGCCGTTGAACATCCTTCCAACGACACTATGTAGATGGATCCGCGATGCCCGCGGATTCAGAGTACATTGTGCGCGGAATCAACAAGTTAAAGGCAGTGCTGCAATAAGCGGTGCAAGCCATCTTGTTTTTTACGCCTCGACCCAATTCTTACGCTCGATAATCGTTGGCGGCTCGTAGGTTTTGCCGGCGGCCAGGCGGCGCTCTTCGCGGCCGGTCGTCCACAGCAATATGGGTCCGACAACGTTGGCGACAACGCGGGAAGCGAACCCGAATTCTTTTTCCACTTCCCGGCGCAGCTCGCGGATCTGCTGGCTGACCGTGAGATTGATGCTTGCGGAACTTGCGCTCCATGGTCCAGAGTGCGGCATTGTAGCCGCTGCCCAGTTTCTTCATCTCTCTTTCGAAGCGTTCGCGCACGCGCGCGTCGGGAGAGTTCTTGTAGCGCTTCCACCCCAGAAGCATGGTCTGGCAGATGCGATAGACGCTGGGGCCATTGCGTTCAAAGTCGCGCCAGAAGGCCCAATCGAGGAAGCGTTTGGAATCGTCGCGAGAGATGCCGGGATGAACGAAGTTGAACTTGTCCTGTCCGTGGATGTCCGCCCACTCAAGGCCGGGCAACAGGCGGCCCTGGTCGGCGATTTCCTGGTACAGCGGGGTTCCCGGCACCGGAGTGTAAAGCATGAACTGATGAAAATCGGTCCCATGCGAGATGGCATACTCAATCTCACTCGCGATGTTGTCGCGGGTATGGTGCTCCAAGCCAACGATCGTCGAACCGAGCACACGGATGCCATGCTCGCGCAGTTCCCGCGTTAGCTTCAGGGTGTTGGCGCCGTGAAGTTTCGCATATTGCGAGTGTTCGGATTCGAGGCCCATCCACAGCCATGAGATTCCCAGCTCTACAAGCTCCTGCATGCTGTATTTGCTGATTGCGTTTGCCGACGCGAAGACTGACAGAGCCCAGCTTTTCTTGTTCTCTTTCATCAACTCCAGCAGGCGCAGGGCGCGTGTGCGGTGCAAGAGGAAGTTTTCGTCCATCATGAAAAAGGCGTGTGCATCGATTTCGGACTCCACTTTCTCCATCACCGCATACAATTCGTCTCCGGTTTCGTAGAAGTTGATGAACTTGCCTTTGCCGCCGAAAAAAGCCGAAGTCGTGCAGAAGTTGCAACCCATGGGGCAGCCGACGGATGGGATAATGGTTGCCGCGGTCGAACCCGGTCCATCGGGCAGCTTCACACCCATCATGCGCGATCCCAGCGCCGACACGATTGCGGGATGATTGATGGGCGCATGCTCGTCTTCGCCCAGATATTGCCGCATCCAGGAAATGCCTTCTCCGCGCACAATGTGGTCGGCATCGACCATATTTTCAAGGTCGGGCAAAGCGGCCACGTGTCCCCCGATCACGATGACCGAATGCGGGGAAAGCTCGCGCACCATGTGGCACATTTCCTTGACTTTGCCGACATTCACGATGATCGACGAAATTCCTACGATGTCGTAGTGGTTGGCAGTGAGCTCGCGGGCAAAATCCTCGCGAGTAGGGAAGTCGAGCAGAGTGCAGGGCGCGGAAATGTTGGCCTGAATCAGCATGATGCCCCATGAACGATGGAACATGCGCAGGGAAAATGCGCCTTGCGCACGCGTCACCTGGTTCTGATAAAGTTCCATCGGATTGATGGCGCGACTGCCGAATTCGTCGTCCTGCGCGTAAGGTCCAAAAACTCCGCTCAATAGAACACGTGCTCGTATACCTTTAGGATGAGTTTGCATGATGAAAATTGGTGTCTCCACTTTCAGCGTAGAGAACGACGCGGATTTTCGATGTGACTTGGCGCAGGGATTACAAAAGAATTACAAAGCGGAGTAGCACGCAGGGTCTGCTACTTCTGCGGGCCTTTTGTCGCTTTTAAGCGGAGTGCACGTTCATCTGGGGCGTGGCGGCCCGCGGCTGTCTTATAATCAACGGTCTTATAAGAAGGAAGGGAATTCTTGGCATACGACGACTTGCGAAGTTGGATCGCCGCACTGGATCGTGCCGGTGAACTGAAGAAAATACGTACCGAAGTCGATCCCATCCTTGAGATCACAGAGATTGCGGACCGCGTGAGTAAGGGACGGAATAGTCGCGGCGAGGCCGGCGGCCCAGCGCTGTTGTTCCAAAATGTGAAAGGTCATCCCGGGTCGCAGGTGCTGATCAACCAATTTGGATCGGCGCGGCGTATGAACCTGGCGCTCGAAGTCGAACGTCTCGACGAAATTGCCGACCGCATACGGCACTTCATGGACGTGAAATCTCCGCAAGGCTTCCTCGACAAAGTCAAAATGCTGCCCATGCTGGCGGAAATGGGCAAGTTCTTTCCAAGAACGGTTTCCACCGGCGCGTGCAAAGAAGTGATCAAGCGGGACAATTTCTCGTTGCTGGATTTCCCGATTCTCCAGTGCTGGCCGAAAGATGCTGGACGATTTATCACATTGCCGTGTGTAGTGACGCGCGATCCGAAAACCGGGAAGCGCAATGTTGGCATGTATCGCATGCAAGTCTATGACGCGCGTTCGACGGGGATGCACTGGCAGCGGCAGAAGGTCGCAGCCGAGCACTACCGGGATGCGCTGCGTGCGGCGGCCGGTGCCGGCAATCCCGCGCGATCGTCGGCCGCGGTTGATATCATGGCACGATCATCTGGAGGATCGGTTCTTGCCGAAGGCGAGCGACCCAGTGGGAAAATGGAGGTCGCGATCGCTATTGGCACAGATCCGGCGCTGACATTTTCGGCGATCGTGCCCGCGCCTCCAGAGGTTGAGGAGTATCTGATCGCGGGGTTTCTGCGGCAAAAACCGGTGGAACTTGTAAAGTGCGAGACTGTTGACCTGGAGGTGCCGGCCAACTCGGAGATCGTTCTCGAAGGCCACGTGCATCTCGACGAACTCCGCACGGAAGGCCCGTTTGGCGACCATACCGGCTTCTACTCGCTTGAAGATCTCTATCCTGTGTTTCACCTGACTTGTATCACTCATCGTAAAGATCCGATTTACTCCACGACGATCGTCGGCAAGCCTCCGCAAGAAGACGCGTGGATGGGCAAAGCGGTGGAGCGCATTTTCCTTCCGCTGATGAAGCTGACGATCCCAGAAATCGTCGACATCAACCTGCCGATCGAGGGCGTGTTTCATAACCTGATGATTGTTTCAATCCGGAAGTCCTATCCCGGGCAAGCGCGGAAAGTGATGAATGCGGTCTGGTCGCTGGGGCAGGCCATGTTCACCAAGTGCATCGTCGTTGTCGATGAAGATGTAAACGTGCAGGACATTGGGGATGTCACCCTGAAAGTGTTGAACCATATCGATCCCGAACGCGACGTTCAGTTCATGCTAGGGCCCGTCGATTCGCTCGACCACGCCTCGCGTTTGCCGAATTACGGCTCAAAGATGGGCATCGACGGCACACGCAAGTGGCCGAGCGAAGGTTTCACGCGGCCATGGCCGGATGAGATCGTGATGGATGCAAAGACAAAGGCCCTGGTCGACAAGAAATGGAAAGAGTTGGGGATCGACAGAGACTTGTAGATTTATCCAGAGAGCGATGTCTGAATCAGTCGGAAGTGACTTCCTGTGGATTGCGCTGGTCGCGAAGCTCCTGAAGAAATTCTTCCTGGGTCAGAGTCTCGTGACGGCGCAGAAGTTCGAGTAGCGGGTCTTCCATTTCCTCGTCGAGTGCCGGGCCGTCATTCTGGAGAGCGGTCAGTGCCCTGGGTGTGACGAAAAGCTCTGGCGTGGTTCCGGGACTGGCCGACAGCAGGGCGATGAAGTTGGCCACGTGCGCTTTGTCCTCCGCGGTTTTGGCAGCGAACTCGATTCCCATGCCGAATCCAGGATGCATCACTCGTACGGTGCCTTCAGCTTCGACTTCCATATCTTCGACTTTCAGACAGAGAGTGATGCCAGATTTTTCTGGAAACGGCGATTGTGATTCGACGTAGCATCCGCCTAGACTCAGGTCAGTGAGTTTGCAGTGCGCAATCGGTTCAGGGTCGGGCGGCGGAACGTCAGTGGCGTTGGATCCCACCCATTGTTTCAAGGTATTGCGTACGTCCTCGGGAAGTTCGATGAAGCGGACGCCGGATTGTCCGTTGGGATTTGCCCAGGCCACTTCGCCGCTAAGATTCAACTCCGTGGTGCCGTCCGGCAGCATGAAGCGGGCGCTGATGGCGGCCGAGGGACACAGGGGCTGCGCGGCCAGAACATCGAGTCCCTCTTCGCTCAGGTCAAGGAGAATTCCCTCGATCGGCGAACCGTTTTCGACCTGTACTTGCACTGGAACCTGCACGGCAACGCGATAGGAACGCCGCCGCTCGCGCCGAATGAGAGCGGTGGTGGCCCGAAGACCGGCCTCCGCCTGCTCGGCGGAGAGCGGTTTGTAGAGCACAAAATTGGCGCCCGCGCCGAATACGTTGCGAACTTTGGTCTTGTCACTGAGAAGGGCGACGGTGACGGCACGATGTCCGGATGTGGATTGCTGCGCGTTGCTCAGGATCAGGGCAGCGCTGTGGGGATCGTCAAAGTCGACGATCACCGCGTCAAACTTCTCCTCGGTCACGCGGCAAACGCCCTCAGGATATCCGCAACAAACGGTGGTCACACCGAATCCTAAAAGGACTGGTGTCAGGATGCCGGCCGCGTCTTCGTCTTTTGAAACTAAGAGTGCCCGAAAGCTCATAAGATCACAATCGATCGCGGAGAAAAAATCTACGGTCTAGGGCCAGCGTGGCGCCATGGCGCGAGCTGGTTTCGGTGCGGCCGCGCTGCTGCCGGCGGGCGCTGCTGCCGCCTTCGCGACCGGCTGATCATCGATTTCGGCTAGCACGGCCGAGTCGTCGTCGTCGCTTTCGGCCAGCAGTGGCGCGACTTCGCGCAGCTTCTCCGCCGCCCCCTGCAACATCTCGATCTGTTTGCCCAACTGGGCGTACTTGGCCTGCTTACGCCGCAGAACCTCATGGATATCCTTCATAGAACCCCCTGTGGCGACTCTAAGAAGGATGGACGCTGGGGTCAATCGCAATCCCCATGGGGCGGGTTACTGGAGTAATCTGCGTCGACTTGTTTGACCCTTCGAGGGGTCCGTAAGTCGCTGAAATCAAAGTTGTGGAAGGTTTGCGGGCGCGATGGCTATTTGGTGCCAGTTCGGGGGCACGTTGGTGGAATTTACGTTTAGTCAGTTCAGAATTAACTTGTCATTGAGCAGTTCTGGGGGAGGGCTGTTCGGGCGCCTCGTACTCGAAAGAGTGCGGGGCGCTCTTTATTTTGGGCGAAGATCGCCCCGTTGCCCACTCAAGGCAGCCGCCTCGGGCAATAAGCCTCTACTCGCCCGAACCAAGCGTCCGGGCTAACGTAGACAAGTCGTCCGCCATCGTTGATCGAGCACCGCTTCGCCGCTCATTTGTGCGATTCTAGTCAGTCCCGATATTGACTATGGAGCTCGCCAATTGAAGGTCCGCCCTGTCCTGATTTTGCTCGCGCTTACAACTGCCGCCCTTTTTGTGCATGGCTACCATCCATGGGCGGAGGATGCCGAGATTTACCTGCCTGGGGTGGAGAAGCTGATCAACCCCTCGCTATTTCCCTTCAATACGCGATTCTTCGAGTCGCACGCTCACCTTACTCTGTTTCCCGATCTGATTGCGGCATCCGTGCGCTGGAGTCATCTTCCGCTGGAGTGGGCCCTGTTTTTCTGGCAGGTATTGTCCATTTTTCTGTTCCTGCTGGCGTGCTGGAGCTTGAGCGGCCGTTGCTTCAAGAATACGAATGCGCGCTGGGCCGCCGTTGCTCTGGTGGCTTCACTGTTTACCTTGCCGGTGGCGGGCACGGCGCTCTACATCATGGACGAGTACATCAACCCTAGGAACCTGGTTGCATTCGCGGAGGTATTTGCCATTGTTGCGGTGCTCGACAAGAAATACTTCCGCGCGGCCTTCTTTTTGGCTCTAGCCGCCGCGTTTCATCCCCTGATGCCGGTATTTGTAGCGGTTTACTGCGTATTGGTAGTGGCGATGGGCGGGGTGGAACATCGCTCGGCTTCCTTAGCCCTGCTGGTGCCCCTGGGATTGCTTGATCGTTCCTCGGCCGCCTATCACCAGGTCGCATTGTTGCACCCCTATCACTATCCCATGCGATGGCACTGGTACGAGTGGTTGGGTGCGCTGGCGCCGATAGCAATCCTGTGGGCGTATAGCCGACTGGGGCAGGAACGTGGATTACGCAATATCACGCTTCTGTGCCGAGCCCTGGTGATCTATGAACTGATTTGCATTCCCGCTGCACTCCTGGTCTCTGTTCCGGAACGCATTGAGAGTCTGGCCCGCTTGCAGCCGATGCGCAGTCTTTACCTGGTTTATGTCCTTTTCATCTTGATGACTGGCGGATTGTTGGGCGAGTTCGTTCTAAAGAATCGCGTATGGCGTTGGCTGCTGTTGTTTGTTCCGCTATGCGCGGGGATCTTTGCCGCACAACGCGTTTTGTTTCCGGCGAGTGCGCACATTGAATGGCCGGGAGTTGCGTCCAGGAACCGGTGGGTACAAGCGTTTGATTGGGTCCGGGTCAATACTCCCACCGATGCGTTCTTCGCGCTGAATCCCGAACACATGCATATTCTAGGCGAGGATGAAAACGGGTTTCGTGCGGTGGCCGAGCGCAGCATGCTGGCGGACACGGTGAAAGATAGCGGCGCAGTCACTATGTTTCCTCCGAATGCGGAAGAATGGCTCAGGCAAGTTACGGCGCAGCAAGGGTGGGAGAATTTTCAGGCTGCCGACTTCGAACGCTTACATCGCGATTTTGGAGTGAATTGGGTCGTTCTGCAAGTGCCGGTGCGTGTGGGGCTGAATTGTCCTTACAGCAACCAGGCGGTCAGCGTTTGCCGGGTCGAGTGAGCCTGGCTCCGCATGTTCCGCCCGGAAAGTATGGCTAGACTGCTTCGGGAAATTCACAGCCGGGCGTCCGAAGGTTTGAAATAGCTATGTTCGCCGAGCAGGGTCTCGACGCCGGTCACCACGTCAGCCACGGAACTCTTCGAAACCGCTCCTTGAAACCCCACTTTGCGAGCTTCGCTTACCAGTTCGGCGGAAACTTCTTGCACGGTGAGTAGCAACATGGGAAGTTTGGGGTTGGCGCGTCCAATCTCTTTTGCAGCCTGCAAACCGTTCATTTGAGGCATAGCCAGATCCAACACAACCAGGTCGGGATGCAGTTCACGGGCCTTGAGGACCGCGTCTTGTCCATTCACGGCCTCGCCGCATACTTTCCACTCGGGTTGACCTTCGAGAATTCGCCGGATTAAGGTGCGAATTGCGAGATCATCGTCGGCAATCAAAATACGCGCCAGCAAAACCTACCCCCTTTATGAATCCGTGGTAGCTCACCGCAGTGGCATGATGGAAAGTCGCTCGATCAGCCACCTGACCGCCCATTTCGGATCACAGAACCACTAACGAAAATTGTGACAAGTGGCGGGCTGGGGTGCAATACAGAGAAGACCCGAGAATAAGGGGGAACATCTTTAAAACCGGTTATTGTTACTGGACTGTTACATCCATTTGTCCGCCCTGTTTTGCGCAATGAACATGCAACACGGTCTCGCCGCTCTCCTCGAACATCGCCGTGATGGTTTTGGATTGATCATAAGCGTTGTCGGGAGTCTCAGCGTGGACCCTTAGCTGATGTTTCCCCGAGGCCACGGGAATGCTGTCAGACTGGTGACCTTGTACCTGGCGAAAGACAACCGCGCGACTCTTGGTTTCCCCGTGCAGATCTTTTTGGTAGACCACCTGTTGGTCGAGCCATATGGTGACGGAAACATCTTTGAAGGGGTGATCGATCTCTACCTGCATAATGGAGGTCGCAAGCGGCGCGGGTTGAAGAGTAGCCGAGCTTGCATGGAGCCGCGCTGAGACAACAGAAGGAGTTTTGCGGACCACGGCCGATTTGGACTGATGGGGTACGCTGTCCGTCTTTGCCGGTGGCGTACTCGGCGGCGTAGAGATTGCTGGCGGGGCTTGTGTTGGAGCCGTGACCAAGCCAGCCACAGCGGGAACTGACTGATGGAACTTTGTGGCAACCAACCCTCCTGAAATCGCCAACAGAACCAAGGCAAATCCCGCGTAAGCCAGATGGCGGATGCTGAGAAGCGGGTGCGGATTCTTGGAAGCGCCGGTTCCTGGAAGCGGCTGTTTATCAAGTACTGCGGCCGCGGTTGAATAGTCCGTGGTGCCCACGAACCATTGCGAAGTCGAGGCCCCGGTGCTCAGCAACTGGTGTTGCCGGCGAAACTCCTCAATGGCTTGTGCCATCTCGGCAGCGCTTTGATATCGCTGGGAAGGCTCTTTGGCCATCGCTCGTGCCAGTATCTGGTCCAGTTCAGGTGGAAGAGCGGCATCGAGCGAGGTCACGGGCACGGGATCGCGATTGACCACCTTGAAGCAGACGGTGGTTGCGCTGTTGCCCTGAAACGGGCGGAATCCGGTGAGCATGTTGTAGAACACGACCCCGAGCGAGAACAAATCCGAACGCGCATCCACCCCTTCGCCGCTCAATTGCTCGGGAGACATGTATGACGGGCTGCCCAGCAGTTGTCCGGGAAGAGTCAGGTTCGACAGATTGAGTTTGGCGATGCCGAAGTCGGCAATCTTGGCGTGGCCGCCGCCCGTCACCAGAATGTTGGCCGGTTTAATGTCGCGATGGATGACCCCTTCAGAGTGTGCATAGTGCAGCGCGTCCGCAAGCTCATACGCCAACTGCAATGCCTGGGCAACGGGAATCTTACGGTCGCCCAGAGTCAATAATTTCTTCAGCGATTCGCCCGCCACGTACTCCATGACAATGTAGGGTTCATGGGTTTCGGCTTCTTCCCCCACATCGAAAATCGTGACGATTCCGGGATGCGACAACCTTCCCGCAGCCTGTGCTTCGTGGACGAACCGTTGACGGTAATCCCGCTCTTCCTCAGGATCTTGCCCCAGCAGAGAGATGGTCTTAATCGCGACCAGGCGGTCGATCTTGGGATCGCGGGCGCGATAGACAACGCCCATGCCGCCGCGCCCAACCTCGGCGACGATCTCATAGCGTCCGATGTTCGAGCCTACGGTTGTCTTCATTGGCTGAAGCGACGAACTAAGCGCGATTTTATGTCACCGGGTAGGAATTGTAGCGATGGATACTACGATTTCCCATGACGCAGGTAACGGTTACCGGGTGACTCTGGCGCCGGGAGAATGGAGGGATGCCGTCATTTCTCCGAGATGACGAAGCTCAGCACAGCCGCCTCATTCGGCGATACGTTTACTGGCTTTGTCCAGGTGCGGGACTCGGAGTACACAGGCCGATTGACGCGCCGTTCGGTAAGCACGTCGAACGTATTTTCGGTGCGCGCCACATGCCAGCCTTCATGCCACGCGACGACTTCATATTGTCCGGGAGGAACGCCGGTCAGTTCAAACTTGCCGGTTTCGTCGGTGACGGTGTAGTAAGGGTGGGGCGCTACGATGGCTTCGGCGTTCATCCATACGTGACCGCCATTGCATTTCAGATTGACCAATCCGGCATTCCCCATGGGACGGCTGATCGGTTGATTGGTGAAGGGAAACGGAAGATTGTAGGTGGCTGCGCCATCCATGTGGATGGTGTGGAGGGTGGCGTCAGAGCTCTTCATGCGCAACACGCCACCTTGCGGCACCAGCAATATGTGGGGCTCATAGCGACATTGCTTTTGGTCAAGAGAACGCCGTTCCTCCGGAAAATCGAAAGCCTTGCCGCTCGCGATGTTCTTCAGATAGACGACCGTATTGGCCACGCCATTCTGTGGACCGACGATCAGGCGCTCCAGATCGCGGTTCTTGTGCCCGTCGGGATCGCAAATGGCGGCGTCCTTGCTGATGGGCAGGCCGTTCAGATGCGGTAAGGGGCCGGACCATTTCACGGTCCCGGAGATCGTTCCCCCATTAGCGACTTGGATGACCTGATAGCCGGTTTGGGCGGCAACGGGCAGTGCTGCAAATAGGAGTGTGCCGATAAGAAGATGACGAGCGCAGTGTTTCATGGGTCACAACCTTTTTAGGCGGGGGATTGCAGCTTGGATTCTCGTGCAGCTTCAAGTCAGTGATCAAATCACTAAAGAGCTAGAACGATTGGGGGATACACCGCATTGGCAAGCGATCAGTCCGCGGAACTGGGACTCGGCGAAATTGGCCCGGCTTGAAGCTGACGTGGAGTGCGGCTTCGCGACCAACGTAGGCGGTCCATGTAGAGATAAACCACGGGAGTGGTAAAAAGTGTGAGCGCCTGGCTGACGATCAATCCACCCACGATAGTTATGCCCAACGGGCTGCGCAACTCGGAACCAGTTCCGTGGCCCAAGGCTAGCGGCAGCCCGCCGAGCAACGCCGCCATGGTGGTCATCATGATTGGCCGAAAGCGCAATAGGCAAGCTTCGTGGATGGCCTCAAGGGGCGACTTGCCTTCGACTCGTTCCGCTTCGAGCGCAAAATCTATCATCATGATTGCGTTCTTTTTGACGAGCCCGATCAACAGAATGATTCCGATTAACCCGATGACGTTCAGCTCCATGCCCATCAGCTTCAACGCCAGCAGTGCTCCCACGCCAGCGGATGGAATTGTGGACAGAATGGTGATGGGGTGAATGTAACTTTCATAGAGAATCCCGAGCACAATGTAGACCGTGAGTAGCGCCGTCAGAATCAGGACGGGTTCGTTGGCTAGAGACTCCTGAAACGCCGCGGCCGTTCCCTGGAAGTTGGCGTGAATGGTAGCCGGGAAGGCGATGGATTTTTGCGCGCGTTCGATCAACCGGGTGGCATCTCCTAGTGAGACGCCGGGCGCCAGGTTGAACGAGATGGTCACCGAGGGCCATTGCCCCTGGTGGTTGACGCCCAGCGATGTATTCGACGGCCCGAAATGCGCGAACGAGGCAAGCGGTACCATGGCGCCGGTGGAAGAACCGACGTAAGTATTTTCCAGAGTGTCGGGACTTTGCTGGAACTGCGGGGCCACCTCCATCACCACGTGATACTGATTCAATTCTTCGTAGATGGTGGAGACTTGGCGCTGTCCGAAGGCGTCATAAAGGACCGCATCGATTGCCGAAGCTGTAATGCCCAGCCGTGACGCGGTGTCGCGATCGATAATCACACTCGCCTGCAGTCCCTTGTCCTGCTGGTCGGTATTGACCTGCTTGAGTTGTGGGATGGTGCGCATTTTGCCCAATAATTGTGGCGCCCATTCATTGAGCTCGTTTAAGTCTTCGCCCTGCAAGGTGTATTGGTACTGGGCCTGACTCAGGCGACCGCCAATTTGTAGATCTTGGGCCGCCTGCATGTACAGAGTCGCTCCCGGGACCTCGGAGAATTTCTTACTCAATTCGACGATCACCTGGTCGGCAGACAATTTGCGCTGCTTGCCCAATGGCTTCAGGGAGATGAACATGCGTCCCTGGTTCATGGCGGTAGTGCCGCCGCAGAAGCCAATCATGGTGTCGATGTTCGGGTCTTCCATCCCGATTTGGACGAAGCGCCGCATCTTGGCCTTCATGGCGTCGAAAGAGATGTCTTGGGCGGCCTGTACTGCACCCTGAATTCGACCTGTATCCTGCTGGGGGAAAAATCCTTTGGGCACTTGCTGGAAGAGATAAACGCTCAAGCATGCTGTGAGGATCGTGACTACTAGAACGGGGAATTGGTGCTTGAGCACCCAACCCAGGCAAACCCGGTAAAACGCGAGCAGACCGTCGAATAGCCGTTGACTGAGGCGGTAAGCGCGTCCATGTTTTTCTTCATCTAATGGTTTAAGTAATAGGGCGCACATGGTTGGAGTAGTGGTGAGTGAGACCACCAGCGAAACCCCGATCGCAGCGCTTAGGGTGATGGCAAATTCCCGGAAGAGCCGGCCGACAATGCCTCCCATCATGATTATCGGAATGAAGACGGCGACCAGCGAGACGCTCATCGAGAGCACAGTAAAGCCAATTTCGCGGGCCCCACGGAAAGCCGCTTGCACCGGACGCATACCCTGTTCGAGGAAGCGGGTAATGTTCTCCAGCACCACGATGGCGTCGTCCACGACAAAGCCAGTGGAGATTGCCAGGGCCATCAGCGAGAGATTGTTCAGGCTGTAGCCCAGCAGATACATGATCCCGAAGGTCCCGATGAGCGACAGCGGCACCGCAATACTGGGAATGATGGTGGCGCGTATCGTGCGCAGGAATGCGAACACGACCAGAATGACCAAGATGACCGAAATCACCAGCGTGATTTCGATGTCCCGCAATGAGGCGCGGACGGTCGTGGTGCGGTCGGAAACCACGTCAATGTTAATTGCGGGAGAAAGCGAAGCCCGTAACTGGGGCAGCAAGTTCAGAACGTTGTCGACGGTCTGAATGATGTTGGCGCCCGGCTGCCGGAAAATAATGATGATGACTGCCCGCTTGCCGTTCGAGAGGCCGAAAATGTGCGCGTCTTCGACTGAATCCTGCACGTCGCCAACGTCTCCCAGGCGGACAATGGCGCCGGTTTGCGGATTGTGGGCGACGATCAAGGGCCGGTACTGGTCGGCCAAAGTGATCTGGTCGTTGTCATTGACCGACCATGAATTTGTGCCATTCGCTACACGGCCCTTGGCATTATTGGCGTTGGCGGCAGCCAGGGCGGTGCGGACGTTTTCCAGACCGACTCCGAATTTATTGAGCAGGTTTGGGTCGAGTTCAGCGCGCACCGCAGGGTTCGCACCTCCACCAACGTATACCTGGCCCACTCCGCTGACTTGGGCCAACTTCTGCGAAAGGATGGAATTTGCCTGGTCGTAGATGTTCGGCAGAGTGATGCTGTCGGAGGTCATCGACAGAATCAGGATCGGCGCGTCCGCGGGATTGACTTTGCGGTACCAGGGATTTCCAGGAAGGTAAGAGGGCAGTTGGCTGCGCGCGGCATTGATGGCAGCTTGTACGTCGCGGGCGGCGGCATCGATATTGCGGGAGAGATCGAATTGCAGCACGATGCCGGTCGCTCCCAACTGGCTGACCGAGGTCATTTGATTGATGCCGGCAATGCGGCCGAACTGTCGTTCCAGCGGCGTGGCAACGGCGGAAGCCATGGTCTCAGGGCTGGCGCCGGGGAGACTGGCTGAAACCTGGATGACCGGAAACTCGACCTGCGGCAAAGGAGACACTGGCAACAGCGTGAATGCGAGACCCCCAGCCATCAGGAGCGCTAGCGTCAACAGAGACGTTCCAACGGGCCGTTTGATGAATGGAGCGGAGATATTCATCGCTTAGTCACCGGTTGCCGGTTCTTCCATTCGATTTCCAATGCCGAAGCGCGCGAACTTTTGCGCCAGCCGGTCAAACCACAGATAAACGACCGGGGTTGTATAGAGGGTAAGCGCCTGGCTCACGATCAGTCCGCCGACAATCGTTATGCCCAAGGGATGCCGCAGTTCCGAACCCGTTCCGGAGCCCAGGGCCAAAGGCAGTCCGCCCAGCAAAGCCGCCATGGTGGTCATCATGATCGGACGGAAGCGCAGCAGGCAGGCCTGATAAATCGCTTCCTCGGGCGGTTTGTGTTCGACACGCTCGGCTTCAAGAGCGAAATCGATCATCATAATGGCATTTTTCTTTACGATGCCGATCAGCAGGATGATGCCGATCAATCCCACCACGCCAAGATCGTGTCCGGTGATCAGTAGCGCCAAGATTGCACCTACACCCGCGGAGGGCAAAGTCGACAAAATGGTAATGGGATGAATATAGCTTTCATACAAAACGCCGAGCACGATGTATACCGTGACGATAGCGGCGACAATCAGCCATGGCTCGGTCGAGAGCGAATTTTGGAAGGCGGCTGCCGTTCCCTGGAAAGCGGTGTGAACGCTGGGCGGCAAGCCGATGTCCTTCTCAGCCTGGTCGATGGCTTTGGTGGCCTCGCCCAAGGAGACGCCGGGCGCCAGGTTGAAGGAGAGCGTGACCACCGGAAACTGTCCTTGATGGTTCACGGCCAGGGTGGTATTTGACGTGGTCATTTTGGTAAAGGTCGAGAGCGGTACCTGGGTTCCGTTTATCGACTTCACGTAAAGGTCCTTGAAGGCACCGGGGTTTTGCTCGAACTGCGGATCGACCTCAAGAATCACATGATATTGGTTGAGTTGGGTGAAGATGGTCGAGACTTGGCGCTGTCCGTAAGCGTCGTAGAGAGTGTTGTCAATCTGCGCGGGGTAGATGCCCAGCCGCGAAGCGGTATCGCGGTCGATGGCGAGATCGGCTTGCAGAGCGCCCGTCTGCTGGTCGCTGGCGACATCGCGAAGCTGCGGCAAGGTGCGCAGTTTGTCCACCAGTTTGGTGGCCAGCCCGTTCAGTTCCTTGGCATCCACATCTTCCATGGTGTACTGGAACTGGGTTCGGCTCACGCGATCTTCTACCGTCAGGTCCTGCACGGGTTGCATGTAGAGGGTGATTCCTTCCACCTGCGCCAGCTTGCCTTGCAATCTGCGGATGATGTCGGAAGCACTGTCTTTACGATCTTCACGCGGCTTCAAGTTGATCTGAATGCGCCCGCTGTTGGGCGTCAGATTGGTGCCATCAACTCCGATAAACGAGGAGAGACTCTGTACGTCGGGGTCTTGCAGAATGATTTTGGTCAGCGCCTGCTGATGTTGTGCGAGAGAAGAAAAAGAGATGCTTTGCGGCGCGTCGGAAATGCCCAGAATCACGCCCGTGTCCTGCACCGGAAAAAAGCCCTTGGGGACGATGACGTAAAGCACCAGGGTAAGGACCAGCGTGCCAACGGTAATCAACAGAGTGGTGGTCTGATGTTTCAGCACGAACTTCAGCGTGCTGCCATAGAAGGCGATCACACGCTCGTAGAAATTTTCGGAAGCTCGGTAAAACTTGGTCTCGTGCTCGGGATCCTTCCGCTTAAGCAGCTTGGCGCACATCATGGGGGTCAAGCTGAGCGAGACGACCGCAGAAACCAGGATCGTAACCGCCAATGTGACTGCGAACTCGCGGAACAACCTTCCGACGATGTCGCCCATGAACAACAAGGGAATCAGCACCGCGATCAACGACACGGTGAGCGAAACGATGGTAAACCCGATCTGCCCTGCGCCTTTCAGCGCCGCATCCAGCGGCGAATCGCCCTCTTCGAGGAAGCGGTCGATGTTCTCGATCATGACAATGGCGTCATCGACAACGAAGCCGGTCGAGATGGTCAACGCCATTAGCGTGAGGTTATTCAGGCTGTAGCCGAGCAGATACATCACCGCGAAGGTGCCAACGATGGAAAGCGGAACGGTGACGGCGGGAATGGTGGTCGCATACACATTCCGCAGAAACAGGAAGATGACCATCACCACCAGGGCAACTGTGAGAGCCAGTTCGAATTCAACATCTCTGACCGAGGCCCGAATGGTTTCCGTACGGTCGGTCAGAATGGAAACTTTGACGGCACTGGGCAGGCCAGCCTGCAACTGCGGGAGCAACTTCTTGATGCGATCGACGACCCCGATAATGTTGGCGCCGGGCTGGCGCTGAATGTTAACGATGACGGCGGGATCTTCGTTCATCCATGCCGCCTGCATGGTGTTTTCAATGCCATCGGTGATAGTGGCGATATCGGAAAGCCGTACCGGCGAGCCGTTGCGGTAGGCAATGACGATGGGACGGTACTGGTCTCCCGCCATGAGTTGATCGTTGGCGCCGATGGTGAAGGATTGACGCGGTCCGTTCAGCGTGCCTTTGGCCTGGTCGACGTTCGCGGCCGCGAGCTGATTGCGAACGTCCTCAAGACTCAGGCCGTAAGCCGCCAACGCCGTAGGATTGGCTTGAATCCTGACGGCTGGCTTCTGACCTCCACTGATCGAGACCAGGCCCACTCCGCTGACTTGTGAGATTTTTTGTGCCAGGGCGGTATCTGCAAGATCTTCGACCTTGGAAAGCGGAAGGCTGGTGGATGTCATAGCCAGCGTCATGATCGGCGAGTCCGCCGGATTGACTTTGCTGTAGACCGGCGGATTGGGCAAATCCGTTGGCAGGTAGGTCTGGGCGGCATTGATCGCGGCTTGCACCTGCTGTTCTTCCACGTCGATGTTTTGATCGAGGCCAAACTGCAAAGTGATGATCGACGCGCCGAAGGAGCTGGTCGAAGTCATCTGGCTCAGGCCCGGAACCTGTCCGAATTGCCGCTCCAGGGGAGCCGTGACCGATGACGCCATCACATCCGGGTCGGCGCCCGGATAGAACGTCATGACCTGAATGGTAGGGTAATCGACTTCCGGTAAAGCGGAGACTGGAAGCTGGCGGTAAGCGACAATGCCCACCAGCATGATCGCCACCATCAAGAGGGCAGTGGCGACCGGCCGGACAATAAATATGCGGGACGGATTCATCGTGCTGTGCCGCTCGAATTCTGGCCACCCGCTGCCGATCCTCCGGAGGCAGGACTGGTGGCGGCAGAAGGTGCCGCGGGTAGCGTTGCACCCGCGTTTTGGGCCGGCTGTCGTACCTCGATCTTGGCGGCTTCTTGCAACTTGTCCTGACCGTCTGTGACGACAACTTCATTTGGAGAAAGCCCATTGGTAATTACCGATACATTGTCCTGAGTGAAGGCGACGGTGACTGGCCGGATGGTCACGGTGTCGTCGGACTTCGCCACAAATACATAGGTGCCTTGCGGGCCTCGCTGAATGGCCGCCGCCGGAATGGTCGTACTGTCCTTACGAACTTCGAGCAGAAGCCGGGCGTTTACAAACTGGTTCGGCCAGAGCTGGCTGTCTTTATTATCGAAGACAGCCTTCAGCTTACCGGTGCCGGTGGTGGCATCGATCTGATTGTCGATGGTTTCGAGTTTCCCGGTTGCCAGCTTAGTGATGTTGTCCCTGCTATATGCTTCGACGGCAAGCGTGGTGCCTGCCATGTGTTTGGAAACGGCGGGAAGATTGTCCTCCGGCAAAGTGAACAGGACGGCGATGGGTTGAAGTTGGGTAATGATGAACATCGGGTTGGCGTCGGTGGCATGGACAATGTTTCCGGGATCAACCTGGCGGAGCCCGATGCGGCCCGACACCGGCGCCGTAATGTGGCAGTAGACTAGCTGAAGCTTGGCATTGTCGATGGTGGCCTGATCAGTGCGGACAGTGCCATCAAGCTGGTCGACCAGGGCCGCTTGGGTGTCGACTTGCTGTTGCGACATAGCGCCGGAGTTTTGTAGCAGACCGCGAAAACGCTCCAGGTTCAGCTTGGCGTCGCGTAACGTTGCCTGGTCCTTGAACAAAGTCGCCTGCCCTTGCTCTAACTGCACCTGAAATGGGCGAGGGTCGATGAGCGCCAGCTGTTCACCTTCCTTTACAAATTGACCTTCCTTGAAGTTGACCTGGACCAGTTGTCCGTCGACCCGGCTTTTCACGCTGACGGTATAGAACGCCGACACCGATCCGAGGCCGGTCAGGTAGTAAGGCATATCCCGGAGCTGTGCGGCTGCCACGGAAACTGGAACGGCTTGGACAACATTCGCCCGGGCCGAGGAGGGCTTGGGGTCGCCGCTGCATCCGATGCCTACCACCAGAAGTAAAAGGGAACACAGGGTGAATATTAAGCCGAGATTTTTCCGATCAACCGATGAGGGTGAGACAGCCTGGATTCTCACCTTGGATACACCGGGAGTAAAGATCATTCGACGCCTCATTTGTCCTTTAGAAACAGAGAGATGAATTCGTAATTGCCTATCGTAAAGAAGTGCCCTAGGTTTGGACGACTCAACCACCGGTTCGGTTACAGATTGTGAACCAATTTTGCGGTCATTGAACGGCCAGATTGCTTCCAAACCAATATCCTACGCGTAGCAATGCTTCGACGCACCTTCGCTTTACAAACTTTTACCCGGCTTGACTCTCTTTGACCAAGAGTGGCACCCGTGCAGTGTTGTGGCGTATATTTTCGACTTTACTGCGACATGCCAAACCCAACTGCCAAACCGGCGATCGTGCTCCGTGATCTGGAAACATTTGACGATTTGAAGCAGGTCGAAGCTGTGGAGAGGGAAGTTTGGGGACTTTCCGAACTCGACACCATGCCGCTGACCTTGACGATTGCGTCCCGCGAGGCTGGCAGTATTTGGATTGGCGCTTTTGACGGGGCCAAACTGGTGGGGTTTGCCTTCGGGTTTCTGGGGCTCGAACAGGGACGGCTCAACGTCCACTCCCACATGCTGGCCGTACTCGAGCGTTATCGCTCGATGGATCTGGGATATAAGCTCAAGTTGGCGCAACGGGATCGCATACAGGCCCTGCGCGCTAACGATACCCGAATATCGGAGATGAACTGGACCTTCGATCCGCTACAAAGCCGCAATGCCCATTTAAACTTTGCCAAACTAGGCGTGATTTCTGAAGCTTATAAAGTCGATTTCTACGGGCCTGAGACATCCAGCGTGCTGCATCGCAATAGCACCGACCGGCTGTGGGTGCGGTGGGCGATGAAGAGCCGGCGCGTCGAGGACCGCTTGAAAGGCAAGTCGAACCGCGCCGAGATGGTGGATGCGCTTTCGACGGTCGTGCCGTTGGTTCGCTTTGATGGGACAGGACGGCCTTTGCGCAGCGATCTTGCGGCGGCTCTTGGACGCCAGCGGGTGGCGATCGAGATTCCCAGCGATATCGGATACGTGGAGCATAAGCATCCGGAACTCGCCAAACAGTGGCGGCTGGATACCCGGTGGGCATTCACGGAAGCGCTGGGCTCGGGATTTTTTGTTGCCGAATTTTGTCGGACTTTGCGGGGACAGCAAGGGCCGGGCGCTTATTTGCTGGAAAAGGGCAAGGCGGAGGATTCTATTCCGGAAATAGCCCGCCGAGTCGGTGTTGCCCCCTGACCGTTTGGTGCTTCTAGCTTCGCGCCACTCTCATTGGGCAGTCAGAATTCGCCATGCTTCGTGGCTGGTCACCATTACGTGACGCACATTGCTGATTCCGCGCATGTATTGCACACGCTCGTACGCCGCGGGATCGCTGCACCGTAGTTGGCTCATGCTGCCTTTCATCTGTTGGACGGATTCATATTCGTGCTTCTCCATCCAATCGGAGAGGCCCTGTTCAATATAGCGAAGGTGGCTGACACCATTTCGCAACAGGGTAGAGCACAATTCGGTGACGTTGGCGCCGACCATGATCAGCTTGACCGCATCTTCGGCGCTGTGTACGCCACTGGTCCCGGCGAGGCTCGCCTTGAGGCGTCCATAAAGAATTCCGATCCAGGCAAGAGGAAGGCGTAGCGCTTGGGGTGTGCTGAGCAATACGTTCGGTTCGATCTCAAGCGTTTCCAGATTAATGTCCGGTTGGTAAAAGCGATTGAACAGAGTCAATCCATCGGCTCCGGCTTCATCCAGCTGTTTTGCCATGAAGGACATATTGCTGAAGTAGGGGCCGACCTTGATGGCCACCGGAATTTTCACCGTAGCTTTGATGGCTTTTACGATGTCGATATAGGTTTGCTCAATCTGAACCGAGGACACATCCGGAGCGCTGGCGATTTTGTAGATGTTGCATTCCACGGCATCCGCGCCCGCCTGTTCGATCAGCTTGGCGTAGTCGATCCATCCGCCGACGGTTGCGCCGTTGATGCTCCCAATGATCGGGACCTTGACCGCGTCCTTGGCCTGGCGAATCTGACGTAAATATTCTTCCGGGCCGGCATTGAATTCGCTGGGCTGCGGCAAGTAAGTGACCGATTCCGCGAAGCTTTCGGTCCCTGCAGTGAGACGAGCCTCGAGTTCCGCGGTGTCATGCCGAATTTGTTCCTCGAACAGCGAGTACATGACAACGGCGGAGGCACCTGCGTCTTCCAGGCGGCGGATGCCGTCCAATGTGTTCGATAGGGGCGAAGCGGACGCCACTAAAGGCGTTCGCAAATTCAGGCCCAGATACTTCGTGCTTAGGTCGACCATAAATCTTCTCGTGCCTTTCGTGCAGCGTTCTATTTCGTGACCGCCGGATCTTTCTCAAATTTCTGCTGCGCCAGATACTCGTACATTTTGTATCGCGCCATGACGTTGTGCTGCGCCTCGGCCCACAAGTGCTTGCTCTCCTCCGGTTTCATCTGGGTGAGCATCTTGAAGCGGGTTTCCATCATGAGGTAGTCGGATAGTTTCTTGGTTGGAGTCCGCGAGTCGAGCGTCAGGGGATTCTCTCCCTGTGCAGCGCGCTCGGGATGGAAGCGATATAGCAGCCACTGACCGGTGTCTACCGCAGCTTTTTGATTGGACATGCCAGTTGTCATATCGATGCCATGGGCGATGCAATGCGCGTAGGCAATAATGACGCTCGGACCGTCGTAGGCTTCGGCTTCCAGGAAGGCCTTGAGTGTATGCTCGTCCTTCGCTCCCATGGCGACGCTGGCTACGTAGACGTTGCCGTAACTCATGGCAATCAAGCCGAGGTCCTTCTTAGGGCCGGGCTTGCCGCCAGCCGCGAACTTGGCGACTGCCGCGCGGGGAGTGGATTTGGATGCCTGTCCTCCCGTATTGGAATACACCTCGGTGTCGAGAATAAGGATGTTCACATTCCGCCCGCTGGCGATCACGTGGTCGAGACCGCCGTAGCCAATGTCATAAGCCCAGCCGTCGCCGCCGACAATCCAAACACTTTTCTTCACCAGCATGTCGGCGAGCGAACGCAACTGCCTAGCCTCGGCCGAATCGACGTTCTGCAGTTTCTCCTTGAGCAAGTCGACTCGTTGGCGCTGTTCGAAAATATCGGCTTCATCTTTCTGTGGAGAGTTGAGCAGCGCAGTGGCAAGTTCTTCGCCAACGGTTCCCGCTACTTTCTTCACCAACTCGCGCGCGAATTCGGTTTGTTTATCAATGGAGAGCCTAAAGCCGAGCCCAAACTCGGCGTTGTCCTCGAACAGCGAGTTCGACCATGCGGGGCCACGTCCCTCAGCGTTCTTGCTCCAAGGTGTCGTAGGCAGATTGCCGCCGTAAATGGATGAACATCCGGTCGCGTTCGCGACTACCGAGCGATCGCCGAAGAGTTGGGAGAGCAGTTTCAGATAAGGTGTCTCGCCGCATCCCGAACATGCGCCTGAGAATTCGAACAGCGGTTCCTGGACCTGCTGCTGGCGAATATTGCCGGGTTTGATCTTCCTTCGGTCCAGTTCGGGGAGGTTCAGGAAGAAATCCCAGTTCTTGTTCTCGGCTTCTCGTAACGGCGGTTGGGCAACCATGTTGATGGCCTTCAGCCGTGTTTCCGCTTTGTTCTTGACTGGGCAGACTTCTACGCAAATGCCGCATCCAGTACAGTCTTCCGGAGCAACCTGAATGGTGAGCCTCAGCCCCTGCCATTCTTTATCGCGAGCGTCGGTTGACTTAAATGTCGCTGGCGCGGCCCCCAACTCGGTCTTGTCATAAACTTTGATTCGAATCACCGCGTGCGGACAAACCATCGCGCACTTGCCACACTGAATGCAGATTTTGTCGTCCCATGCAGGGATCTCGAGGGCGAGATTGCGCTTCTCCCACTTCGCAGTCCCAGTTGGGAAGGTGCCATCTGCCGGGAAAGCGCTAACCGGCAATTCGTCTCCGCGTCCCGCGTAGATTGTGCCCAACACATTGCGCTCGAAGGCTGGCGCGGATGCGGGAAAGGGATCGGGGATGGTTAAGGCGCTGTTCGCCTTTTCCGGTACTTTGACCTCGAACAGATGCGCCAAGGTTTCATCGACCGCCAGCATGTTTCTGCGAACGATCTCTTCACCTTTGCGTCCGTAAGTGTCGCGGATGGATTTGCGAATGGCTTCAATCGCCTGCTCGCGCGGCAAGACCTGTGAAATCGCGAAGAAACAAACCTGCATAATTGTATTCATGCGGCTGCCCATGCCGGTGTCTTTGGCGACCTGATAAGCGTCGATTACATAAAACTTCGCGCGCTTGGCGATCAATCCTTCTTGTACCGGGCGCGGGAGGTGGTCCCAAACATCTTCCGGTCCGTAGGGACTGCTCAGTAGAAATGTCCCGCCCGGAACGAGCGCATCCAGCATGTCGTAGCGCTCGAGGAATATCCACTGATGGCAGGCTACAAAGTTGGCTTTCGTGACCAGGTAACTCGATCGGATCGGCTTGGGCCCGAAGCGCAGATGGGAGACCGTCATCGCCCCCGACTTCTTGGAGTCGTAGACGAAGTAACCTTGCGCGTAGTTGTCGGTATTCTCTCCGATAATTTTGATCGAATTCTTGTTTGCGCCCACGGTACCATCGGCACCGAGTCCATAGAACAGTGCCCGAATTACGCTGTCGGGCTCGGTCGAGAACTGCGCTTCGTAGGGAAGGCTGGTGCCCCCTACGTCGTCGTTGATTCCGATGGTGAAGTGGTCCTTCGGTGCTTCGACTTTCAGATTGTCGTAAACCGCTTTGACCATCGCCGGAGTGAATTCTTTCGACGACAATCCATAACGCCCGCCTACAACTCTCGGCGACAGCTTGCTGTCCGCTGATTTTGTCCCCTCACTCAGCGCACTCACGATGTCCAAATACAGTGGTTCGCCGATGGCGCCCGCTTCTTTCGTCCGATCCAACACAGCGATTTTCTTGACGCTCGCAGGCAATGCTTTCAAGAAATGTTCAACGGAAAAAGGCCGGTAGAGGTGGACTTTCAGCAGCCCAACTTTCTCGCCCTGGGCTGCGAGATAATCCACGGTCTCGTGCGCGACCTCGGCGCCTGAACCCATCATCACAATGACGCGTTCGGCGTCCGCCGCGCCCACGTAGTCGAACAGGTGATAACTCCGGCCTACAACCTCTGCAAATTTATCCATGGCGGCCTGCACTTTGGCCGGGCAGGCGTCGTAATACGGATTAGCACGCTCACGCATCTGGAAGAAGACGTCGGGATTCTGCGCGGTCCCCCGCAGCACGGGATGGTCTGGCGATAGCGCACGTTGACGGTGCTCGATAATGCGGTCCATGTTAATTAAGGCCGCCATGTCGTCATTGTTTAACATCTCAATCTTGTTGACTTCGTGCGAAGTGCGAAATCCGTCAAAGAAATGGAGGAAGGGAATCCGGCTATCGAGTGAAGCGGCGTGCGAAATGAGCGCCATGTCCATAGCTTCCTGCACCGAGTTTGAGCACAACATCGCCCAGCCGGTGGTGCGACAGAACATGACGTTGCTGTGGTCGCCGAAAATCGACAGCGCATGGGTGGCGATGGTTCGGGCCGTAACATGAAACGTGGTCGGAGTCAGTTCGCCCGCGATCTTGTTCATGTTCGGAATCATCAGCAACAGACCCTGCGAGGCGGTAAATGTCGTGGATAGCGAACCCGTTTGCAACGCACCATGGACCGCTCCGGCAGCGCCCCCTTCACTCTGCATTTCCATCACGTGAGGGACGGTGTTCCACAGGTTGGGAACGCCTTCCGACGCCCACTGGTCTGCCCACTCGCCCATTCCAGAGGACGGCGTGATGGGATAGATTGCGATGACTTCGTTGAGCCGGTAGGCAACGTACGCTACCGCCTCGTTGGCGTCCATGGTCTTAATTTTGCGTTTCATTGCTCCCCTTGCGATGGGCTGTCGGATTCGACAAAACAACGTAGTTTCCGGCTGCGGGTTCTTCCCACCATGCATAAATGATGCCCGCTTATGGAGTTCGCGTCGGCAATGAGGGTCACAAGGAGGTGTGATGAAAATCACAACACTTCCGCCCGCTCGCTGTAAAATCTGCGAGATACAGTTTGCCCTTGAAATCACTCACGAGGCAGAACCATGGCGGAGAAGGTTTTCATTCAGCCCGAAAGCAACATCGATTCCATCCTGCAAGAACAGCGCAAGTTCGAGTGCCCGGAGCACTTTCGTGAGCGCGCGCACGTCAAGACCCTGGAAGAGTACGAGAGTCTCTACCGCGAATCGATAGAACAGCCCGAAAAGTTTTGGGGGCGGATTGCCGAGGAATTGCATTGGTTCCGGAAATGGGACAAGGTGCTGGAATGGAAGCTGCCCTGGGCAAAGTGGTTTGCCGGCGGCCAGATCAATCTCTCGTACAACTGCCTTGACCGTCATGTGCAGACATGGCGCAAGAACAAAGCCGCCATCATTTGGGAGAGCGAACCCGGAGAAGTGCGGACTTTGACTTACCAGCAACTGCATCGCGAGGTGCAGAAGTTCGCCAACGTCCTCAAGTCGCTGGGGATCAAGAAGGGCGATCGGGTCGCGATTTACATGGGCATGACTCCCGAACTTCCCATCGCCATGCTGGCCTGTGCGCGTATTGGCGCTCCGCATACCATCGTTTTCGGAGGGTTCTCGTCAAATGCGCTGGTCGATCGCATACACGATTCGCAAGCTGTAGCCGTTATTACGCAAGATGGGTCGTATCGCCGCGGGGCTGAAGTCAAACTGTTTCCTGCCGTAGAAGATGCGCTCAAGTCGTGTCCATCGGTAAAACATGTGGTGGTGTATAAGCGCACAGGCTCGGCGATCAACATGCAGCCTGGGCGGGACCACTGGTGGCATGAGTTGATGGAGTCGGTATCGGACGAGTGTCCGGCCGAGCCGCTCGACTCCGAGCATCCTCTTTACATCCTCTACACCTCCGGAACCACAGGCAAGCCCAAGGGGCTGGTGCACACGACCGGTGGATATTCGGTCGGCACCTATCTGACAACGAAATTAGTTTTTGATCTCAAGGAAGAAGACACGTATTGGTGCACCGCAGATATTGGATGGGTGACCGGCCATAGTTACATTGTTTACGGACCGCTGCAAAATGGTGCGACCAGCCTGATGTATGAAGGCGCGCCGAATTTTCCCGAGCCGGACCGCTTCTGGAGCATTATCGATCGCCATCAGGTGAATATTTTCTACACCGCGCCGACGGCGATCCGCACATTCGTGAAGTGGGGAGAGCAGTGGCCGCGCAAGCACAAGCTGAATTCTCTGCGCCTGCTGGGCACCGTTGGTGAGCCGATCAATCCCGAGGCCTGGATGTGGTATCGCGAAGTCATTGGCCATGAAAATTGTCCCATCGTCGACACCTGGTGGCAGACCGAAACCGGCAATATCATGATTAGCCCGTTGCCCGGCGCGATTGCCACCAAACCCGGCTCGGCCACAAAGCCTTTTCTCGGAGTGTTGCCGGAAATCGTCACCATTGATGGAAAGCCGGTGCCGGATGGCTCAGGTGGTTTCCTTATCATTAAGCAGCCTTGGCCGGGGATGGCGCGGACGATCTATGGCGATCCCGAACGCTATATCCAGCAATATTGGTCGCAGATTCCGGGCGCGTACTTCACCGGCGATGGCGCACGCAAAGATAAAGACGGATATTTCTGGATCATGGGCCGGGTCGATGATGTCATTAACGTATCCGGGCACCGCCTGAGTACGATGGAGATCGAGTCCGCGCTGGTGGCTCATCCGGCAGTGGCGGAGGCGGCGGTGGTGGGGCGTCCTGATGATTTAAAAGGACAAGCCATTTCGGCGTTTGTCACGCTGGAACACGATCAAAAGCCAACCGCCGAGCTGAAAGAAGAGCTGCGAAAATGGGTGGCGAAAGAAATTGGCTCGTTGGCCAAGCCCGACGACATTCGCTTCACCGACACTTTGCCCAAAACGCGTAGCGGCAAAATCATGCGGCGGCTGTTGCGAGAGCTTGCCACCAGCGGCGACGTGAAGGGTGACACCACGACGCTGGAGGATTTTGGAGTGATCGCGCGGCTGAAAGAAAGTGACGAAGTCTAGAAGCGATCTCATCAACAGTTCTGAGGCATTCAAAACCCAAGGTTTAATGGGTTCTTACCCTATTTGTGGGACCAGTTCTAGCTACTCACGGTAACTTTGATGGCCCGTCTAACTTCCGGAGGAATCCCGGGTTCCATTGTCTAGGGAGAGTCTGAATAAGGTCTCCCTTTCCACAGGAATATAGAGTAAGTTTCGCCAGATGAGAACGACCAACAAACAACAAAGGAGTCTGGCGATGATGACCGGCTTTGAGCGGTACACGAAGAAGACCCGACGAGAGACGTTTCTGGAAGAGATGGAGCAGGTTGTCCCGTGGCGTGAGCTGTGTGCGCTGATTGAACCACACTATCCGAAAGCGGGAAACGGTCGGCCACCGGTGGGAGTGGAACGTATGCTGCGCATGTATTTCTTGCAGCAGTGGTTCAATTTGTCGGACCCAGCGGTGGAAGAGGCCTTGTATGACTCGCCGGTGATGAGGCAGTTCGTGGGGATCGATTTGGGGCAGGAGCCGGCGCCGGACGAAACCACGGTGTGCAAGTTTCGGCATTTGCTGGAAGAACATGAACTTGGGGAAAAGATTCTGGGCACGGTCAATGTGCACCTGCAAGCCCGCGGAGTGCGCATCACGACCGGCACGATCGTGGACGCAACCATCTTGCACGCCCCCGGGTCGACCAAGAACCGAGAGCAGCGGCGCGATCCGGAGATGCACCAGACCAAGAAAGGCAAGCAGTGGTACTTCGGGATGAAGGCCCATGTGGGAGTGGACAGCAAGACCAAGATCATCCACACGGCGGTGGCCACGGCGGCCAACGTCGCGGACTCGACGGTGCTGGCGGATTTGCTGCATGGGGAAGAAACCCGGGTATGGGGTGACCAGGCCTATCGTGGACAAACCGAAGTGATCCGGGAGCACGCGCCCCTGGCGCAGGACCACACTCACCGTCGTTATCGTTATAAGAACGGGATCGACGAACAAGAGCGGGCGAAGAATCGGACGAAATCGAGCGTGCGCTCAAAGGTGGAGCACCCATTTCAAGTCATGAAGGTGAAATTCGGATTTGTGAAGGTGCGTTACCGAGGGCTGAAGAAGAACGCGCATCAGCTGTTCGTCATTTGTGGGTTGGTCAATCTGTTTCTCAGTCGAAAGAAGTTGCTGCTGGCGACCGGCGCATAACTCCAAACGCCGCTTCGCGCTGCGGTCAACCAAAGCGAAGGCGAGAAACCTGAGGTCGAGCCGAGCTTCACCGCCCTGCTATTTCCTCAGGTGCTACATTCCACGGAGCAGAAACGTACTTGTTCAGAGAGTCCCTAGCACCCACAGTTGGATTGATTCGCGAGCCTGTCATTTCTACTTTAACGGCTGTCAATCGCGTGGTAGGATGCTTAGGCCCGCGTGGGGCGGGTTTGGGCCAAGTCTAGCGGTAGCCCGATTTTGAGGTACGAGGTGCAAGATGGTAACAACACGTAAGCAGGTAGTTCTTGAGCGGGTTGGGCGGGCGGCATTCGTTGCGCTGGCTTGGGCGTTAACACTGGCGATGGTTGCGGCATCGCCTGCGCGGGCGCAGACTTTTAAAACGCTTTACAAGGTTACGGAGCAGGACGCGGGCTCGGGACCCAACAGTCCTTTGATATGGGATTCAGCGGGAAATCTATACGGCACGGTGGGCAGTTCTCCGAACGGTCAGGGGAACGGTGCGGTATTCGAGCTAAGCCCGAGCGGCGAGATAACATTCTTGTACGTCTTTCCCGGAACGGGCGGAAACGGGGGAAACGGGGCACAACCCGAAGGCGTAGTCTTCGGCAACGACGGTAGCCTCTATGGCCAAACCTTCGACGGCGGTTACAACGGATTTGGTTTGATATACAAGTTGACCCTCGACGGTCAGTTCACCATATTGCACAATTTTCAGGGGACTCCAA
The DNA here is from genome assembly GCA_963700175.1 of Terriglobales bacterium. Classification (GTDB taxonomy): domain Bacteria; phylum Acidobacteriota; class Terriglobia; order Terriglobales; family Acidobacteriaceae; genus DASVWZ01. Next base: position 174,065 of record CAVOWN010000011.1, on the reverse strand, counting down.
ACGACGGAGCGGCCCCGCTAGGGAACGCCTCGCTGTTCCTTTCGTCATCCGGTCTTTTCTACGGATTGACGTTCGAGGGAGGGAACGGACCCTGCGGATTGTATTACCCGAAGGGCTACTGCGGGGTCGCGTTTCAAGTGGACAGCAGCGGAAACGAGAGCGTCATCTATAACTTCAAAGAAAGCCCCGACGGGTTTGCACCGCCCGGAGGATTGATTCAAGACTCGCAGGGCAATTTGTACGGCGCCACGTTCGGCGGCGGCGCCTACCCTGGGGCGGTGTGTGGGGGCCTTGGGGATGACTACGGGGAGAATTGCGGGAGCGTTTTCAGGCTGTCGCCCAATTCCGGTGGAGGCTGGACGGAGAGCATAATCTACAGCTTCAAGGGCGGGGCGGATGGGGCGACACCGTCGCAAAGCCCATTAACGATAGACGCACACGGCAACATTTATGGCACTGCCGTTTTTCACGGAAATCCGCAGTGTTTGGGAGGTTGCGGCACATTGTACAAGATTGATGCAAGCGGTAACTTTACGGTGCTGCATAGCTTCACTGGCGGGAATGACGGCGACCACCCCCAGTATGTCACGTCAGATGCATCCGGAAATCTGTACGTCGTGGCAGAGGGCGGGGACCCGTCATGTAATACTGGATGCGGGCTTGTCGTCAGGTTGGGTACCGGAGGCGAGTACAAAGTGGTCCACAAGTTCAACGGAAAGGATGGAGCCGATCCTAGTTCGTTGAATCTGGATCCGAGCACGGGGATCATCTATGGGACGACCCCTCTCGGCGGTTTATGCAGTTTCTGTGGCACCATATTTGAGATCACGCCCTAGCTGGCGAGGGTCAAGAAGGGCCAAGCCTCAAAGGGCCTAGCCCCCATAAAGCGATCAAAATTCCCCATACGCCGGTTAGTTGTCGGCCCCGATTCCCTGAACCTGCTCTATCATCGCCTTGTAAGTACAGGCGGGAGTGCAGTAATAGAGGGGCACGAATGTGATTACGTCGCTCCCGGTCTGTGGGATTATCGCGTAATACTCGTTCTCCGCCCAGTTATTCGCGCTGTTACCATGATGTCCGGTGGGTACGAAGGTGTTGCCGTTGCCATCCGAGGGATAAGTGGTCGCCCCGCATCCGTTCGAGTACGTGCCGGCCCCTGCGTTCGTCAAGTCGCAGGTGACCGTGAGCACTAAGACGTTGTAGGCGCTCGCGATATCCTCCGTAAACTGGAATGACAAGTTGCTAAAGCTGCTGGTGGTCTGGTGGTCGACGATGTTCGGAACGGGGAGAGCGGCCTGCCCGAGCGCTAAGCTGGACAGCGCAAGGATGAACAAAACAGCTAACATTGACGTTTCATGGAAATCCTCCTCTTGGATTTGAGCCGTTGGGCAAGTGCGTAATTGCCCTCTGGTGATGATGATCCTCCGTCCGAGGAATGAATTCGTCAACCGCAAACACTATGCATTTTCTGCTATTCGACATGCATTTTATGCTTTTTGTGTGGAAAACATATCCGCCCAAAAGATTACAAGACCAGTTTGCGAAATCGCGTGGGGTTCAGAAGCTTCTGTCTTCTAAAGAACCGCGTGAAGTCAGATGCTTCCCGGTACCCCAACTCAGATGCAATCGCCTTGATCGGCAGTTCTGTCGCAATTAAGCGCTGTGTAGCTTTTAGCAGACGTTGTTGATTGGCGTATTCCCTTATACCAATCCCTGCGTGACGTTTGAAAATCCGTGCGGCGTGAGCCGGGGAGATATCAAGCTGAAGCTCGTGGCAGGTACGTTCCAAGCTCCAGTTCATAGCTCCGCTATGGCCGTTGATAGCGTCGATAAGCTTGATGACTCGCCGATCCATACAGCGACTTCCCCGGCGCCCCACGAAGGCAGAAATGGCGGGACGGTACTTCGCGCGAAGTACTTTCCTGAGGCAGGGTGAAGTATGGGAGAGATGCTACCTAGTCTCTCCATGATCGGTACGATAAACCGAACTTTGTTACAAAAAACGAACAACGTATTGCGGGCGTTTAGTTTCGATGAGATAGCGCGTCCAAAACTCAGACAGACAGCTTTGTGACTGCGAGGCGTTCTGTTTTCGTGAATTTGGGCAACCGGCGATTGCCGCTACATGGACGGTAGACTAGGTGGAGTAGTCCGCGTTGATGCGGACGTATTCGGCAGTGAGGTCGGTGGTGATGAATGTCACCGCGGAGTTTCCGCGTCCGAGCCGAACTCGGACATCGCAGTTTGGTTGGGACAAGTCGCGATGGGCATGCTTTTCGTTAAAAGGATGCGCCGTGCCCTTACGGCAGACCATCTGCTTCGCGATAAAGATGCTCACTTTGACGGGATCGATGCGACCGGGGCTCCTCCCAGGAACGACATGACCGTCGTGGTTTCAGAAGGGAAGATCGCAGCCATCGGCCAGAGTGCCTCGGTGGCTGTGCCTTCGGGAGCCGCGGTCATCAACGGAACAGGGAAGTTCCTGCTTCCAGGATTCTGGGACATGCATACACACATCTCCGACTACGGCGTGGATGCGCTGGCGCTGTTGGTCGAGAATGGCGTGAGCGGCGTCCGCGATGTGGGTTCCGACATCTGGCAAATCGACACCTGGCGAAATGAAATCCGCAGCGGCGTTCGCCTGGGACCAGAAATTCTGCGCGCTGGCCCGATCGTCGATGGACTCAATCCCAACCCAGAAGCCCATTGGCGGCTCACCGTCACCACAGCGGAAGAAGGGCACTGCGCGGTCGAGACGCTCAAAACGGCGTTCAATGTGGATTTGATCAAGGTCCACGCTTCGCTGCCGCGTGAGGCTTTCTTTGCGATTGCAGAAGAGACCCGCAAGCGCTCTATTCCTCTGGCTTGTCACCTGCCGGTCAGTGTCAGTATCCAGGAGGCCTCGGATGCCGGGTGTACGAGTATCGAGCACGTTGCCGAATCATTTCTGGAAAGCCTGATGCGCTCAAACAAACTGAAAACGGTGGAGGAGGCGACGGATGCTTTGGTCTCAGAACCCGGGCTCGAGATTTTCCGAGTCCTGGCCAAAAATAAGACCTGGGTTGATCCTACCCTGGTGGGATATGGGGTTTTCGTAAAGATGGCGGAGGCGTGTCCTGCAACGGAAAAATCGGAGTGGTGTAAGCAGCCGTCGGAAGTCAATTCTGAGGAAGTGGATGCTCGTAAAGCCGTCATGCGGCACCTGGAGCAAGCCGTCGGCCTGATGCACAAGAACGGAGTCAGATTGCTGGCCGGAACTGACTTCTCCGACAAAGCGGAGGGATTGATTCCTGGCGTCAGTCTTCATCAGGAGCTTCAGTTGTTGGTGCAGTCAGGCTTGACGCCGATGGAAGGGATCCAGGTTGGCACCCGCAACGGGGCAGAGTCCTTGGGATTGCTCGCGCAACGCGGCACCGTCGAGCAGGGCAAGATTGCGGATCTCGTGCTGCTGAACAAAGATCCGCTGAAGGACATTGCGAATACGGCGGCAATTGATATGGTGCTGGTGAGGGGAGAGGTGGTGAAGAAATAGAGGTTGTCGAATTAGGGGAAGCGTTTGCGTCTATCCCCGGATCACTCACGGCGCTACTGAATAAGTTTCCGGATGATTTCGTCTTTCATTTGATGAGTAGTTTAGCATCCGAAGGCCCGACAGCATGACTGATCGGCGCTCTCGAAGGGGCGTGACTTGACGCATCAGCAATCCCCAAGGCCACAATCTGCGTTATCGATGACTGAGTGTAAGAACCGCTGCTTCAACTCTCGCCTTCGGCGACCACAGTAAACTTCACTCCCAAGGCGTGTAGCACTGAGTTTATCGTTTCAAAACGTGGGTGCGCGCCTGCGGTCAGGGATTTGTACAGGCTCTCCCGGCCCAGCCCTGTGTCTTTGGCGATCTGCGCCATGCCTCGTGCTTTGGCCACGTCGCCAAGCGCTGCCACGAATACCTCGGGATTGGGATCCTCGGCGGCCGCCGAAAGATATTCCACAATAACTGCATCGTTATCGAGGTACGCCGCAGCGTCGAAGGGTTTGTAAGTTGTTTTCTTTTTCTTCATGGTTTTGATCTTTTGAACTCGCTCGCCATTTTCTTAGCTTTGACAATATCTTTCGTTTGCGTGGCTTTTATGCCGCCGGCTAGCAAAACATAGACGGTTGATCCGGTTCGCATGTAATAAACCCGATACCCCGCTCCCACATGAATACGCATCTCGGATACGCCTTCGCCGACGGGCGCGCAGTCGCCGAAGTTTCCGAATGTCGCGCTGGTAAGACGCGCCAAAATTCGGGCCTTAGCTTTTTGATCCGACAGACGGGAGAGCCACGCATCGAAATCGGACGACCGAAGCAACGTATTCAATGTACCCCAGTGTATCCTGATGGATACAGTCTTGCAAGTGTGTGCTAGTGGGACGCCCTACATACCGGTTTCGTCCGCCGAGGGCCCATAAATCGCCGGCACCGGAAGGTTATTCAGCCGCAAATAAACTCCCAACTGCGCCCGATGATGGACATTGTGGTTCAGCACCCAGGTTCGCAGACATTCGGCACGGGGCATGGTGAAAAACGTCTGGCCGTTACTCATGAGCGACCAGGGCTTCTGCAAATGTTGATCGCTCGCCCCCGCCAGCGCAGCGTGCCCTTCGGCCACGTTCTTGTCAAATAATGCCAATAGTTCCTTGCGATTTTTCGGGGATGGCGGCGGTTCCATTTTCACGCCATTGGGCGCCATGTCCAGAAAATCGGTGGTCACGGTAAGAGTGGCCCAGCCGGGAATATTGGCCAAATGTGCGGCCAGCCAGCCCATGCTTCCGGACTTTTCATGTGGTTTCCAGCCGAACTTGTCGTCGGGCACACGTTCCAGGGTTTTGCGGGTGTTGGCCATTTCACGGTCAAATTCCGGTAAGAGTGATTGAGCGATGGACATAATTCTTCTCCGAGATGAGCTGATTGTGTGGATGACAGCGGAAAGAACTATAGGCGAACAAAAGGCGAAATATCAAGATGAAACTGCAAGAAAGTTCGGATATTCCGAACTCCCGCCTAAACGTCCGCAAGGCCGCTGCCAGCCATTAAAAGTACATAGAGAAGTTGACAACCTGCCCGGCGGGTCCGTATTCTCGGATAGCGAACAAAAGGCGAATATATCATGTCGTCCGCGGTAGCCATTCGGGAACAGATTGAGTCGCTGTTGGCAAGGCGGATTCCCGCCGCGCTGTCCGTACCACCCCGTAATTCGCCTGAATTACTGCCAACCGGCATAGCTGAAGTGGACGCACTGCTCGGGGGAGGGTTGCCGCTGGGCGGCGTGACGGAAATCGTCGGCCCGGCATATTCCGGCAGAAGCACACTGGTTCTTTCCTTTCTGGCGGGCTTTACGGGGCAAGGGGCGACTGCGGCATACATCGACGTTTCGGATACCTTCGATCCCATTTCGGCGGCGGCCATGGGGATCGATCTTGGCCGATTGTTATGGGTGCGTGCAGGGAGTCCAGAAGACACGCCTATAAGAGTCTCCGGCAAGAACATCCAGCCTCTGGGAGTGAAATCGACTTTAAAGAAAAACTTTAATTGTGGCCATGGAGGTTCGCACCCGCGCATGGAGATGCGTGGTATGGACCAGGCGGTTGAAAGACTGTTTCAGTCCAAGCCCAATCCTGAAGACATTGCGGTGTTTCAGGATTCACAGCTTCAGGGGGATACAGAAAAAGAGGGTCCGCGAAGGAACATCGCCGCAGCGGAAAAATCACCCCATCCCCAGCCTCGCCTATTTCACGGGCGACTAGATGGCAAAGATTGGCCTTATAAAGAACGGTGGGACCGTCTGGATCGTGCTTTGCGGGCGACTGATCTGTTGCTCAACACGGGAGGCTTTCGCGCCATTGTAGTCGACATGGGCGATATTGAGCCGGAACAGGCGCGTCGCGTACCTCTGGCCTCGTGGTATCGCTTTCGGCTGCAAGCGGAGAAGTCGCAATCCATCCTCATACTAATTGCCCGGACAGCATGTGCCCATAGTTGTGCTTCGGTCGTTCTCCATTGCAGGGAAGCGGCGGAACGATGGCAATACGCGGGGCACGACAACAATGACGCGCTGGCAGGCTTGCCGCTTTTGACCGGTTTCCGCTACAAGGTCAGCGCCGACCGCAAGCGGGCGAGCGCGCAGGAGTCATTCCATTCCGGCAAAAAGAAATCCGCCACCGTGACCACGTGGAACGGCACGACTCAATGGGCGAGATGAGCCATGTCATCGCTGTATCTCTGCCTGCACATGCGCGATTTTCCGATGCAGGCGGAGGCGCGAACTCATCCTGAACTGCGCGGGCATGCAGTGGCTGTTCTCGATGGCGCTCCTCCGCTCGAAACCGTTTTTTCGCTGAACGACCACGCACGCCGGCTGGGGCTTGAGTTGGGAATGAGCCGGCTACAGGCGGAATCCTTCGAGGGCATTGCACTCCGTATCAGGATGCGGCAGCAGGAAGATGCGGCCTTCCGCATCCTGATGCAGTGTGCGGAGCGATTTTCTCCCAGGATCGAAGTGCTGGCCTCTCCGGCGGAGAGTGCTTCGGCGGCAACGCTGGTATTGGACATTTCCGCGTGCGAACGGCTCTTCGGAACGCCCAAGCAGATTGCAGCGGCATTGCGGCAAAATATTGGCGCTGCTGGGCTTGAGCCCAGCATTGTTGTCTCCGCGAATGCTTACGCGACCGTGGTGGCGGCGCGCGGATTTCGCGAAATCACGATTGTTCCTGCGGGATGCGAGGCTAACGTCCTGGCTCCGCTTCCGCTCACCGTGCTGGAACTCGATCCCGAACAGGCGGAGACATTTGCGTCGTGGGGAATTCAGACGCTTGGCCAGTTGGCGGGTTTACCGCAGAAGGCACTGATTGCCCGGGTGGGGGAAGTGGGATGCCGGCTTCAGGCTCTGTCCCGCGGCGAATATGACCATTGGCTCGCTCCGGTTGGGCCGCCCGCAGATGCCGTTCTCAGCGAAAGCATGGAGCTTGAGTATCCGGTGGACCTGTTGGAGCCACTGTTGTTTTTGATCGGCAGGATGCTGGAGCAGATTGTCGCGCGGGCGGCGTCACGGGCTCTCGCCATTGCCCAGGTAGAAACGAGGCTGTTGCTGGATGGCGCGGTACGACGAGAACATCGGCGCGTGGTGCGCCCCGCACTGCCGGAATGGAGCCATTCGACGCTGTTGAAGCTGGTCCAACTTGATTTGGAGATGCATCCGCCAGAGGCAGCGGTGCTCGCATTGCACTTGCAGGCACAGCCAGCCCGTTCACAGACCGCGCAACAAGGATTGTTCACGCCGCAAACGCCAGAGGCTGGACGACTCGAAATCCTGCTGGCAAGGCTCCGCAAACTGGTTGGTGAGAACCGTGTGGGTGCTGCGGAGTTGCTGGACAACCATTGCCCGGAAGCCTTCCGTATGGCGCCTTTCGTCCCCCGAGCAGGCACAGCTTTGCGAGCGTCTATAGTTTTTTCTCACACATCGTCGGTTCTTTCCCACCCATCGGCGCTGCGCATTCTGCGTCCTCCACGCGTCATTCGAGTAGAGCGGCAAACCTCGCGTTTGACCGCGCTTTTTCTGGATGGTCAAAAGTTCATGGTGCAAAAAGACTCTGGCCCTTGGAAGGCAAGCGGAGCCTGGTGGACGTATCCGGATTGGTCGCGCGAAGAGTGGGATGTGGCGCTTGCTGGGCAGGAGTTCGGTCAAGACAGGAAATGCTGCCGTGTAGCTCATGATCCGGCGGCGAACTGCTGGTATCTGGTGGGGATTTACGACTGAGAGTTACGAGTCTATGTATGTAGAACTTCATGCGCGGTCGGCGTTCAGCTTTTTGGAAGGCGCTTCTTTGCCGGAAAAGTTGATGTCCCGCTGCGCCGAAATTCAGATGCCCGCCATGGCATTGCTCGACCGCAACGGTCTCTACGGGGCGCCACGCTTTCACATTGCGGGCGAGAAAGCAGGGGTCCGCGCCCACGTTGGAGCCGAGATCGCGGTCCTCGATGCCGGAGAGCGTGTACGTCCGCCAGTGTGGCTTCCGCATTGCGTGCCGGTTGAGCCAGTGCGCTTTGCATTACTGGCGGAGTCGGCGAAGGGATATCGGAATCTCTGCCGCTTGATCTCGCGCTACAAATTACGGGAGGGCATGAAAGCCGAAGGTGCCGCGACCCTAGCCGAAATCGCGGAACATGCCGAAGGATTGATCTGCCTGACCGGAGGCGAGGAGGGTCCGCTGGCCAAAGGTCTTGCACAAGGTGGCTACGGCGAGGCATTGAATGAAGTCGAGAGGCTGGTAAATCTATTCGGCCCCCGGAATGTCTATGTCGAATTACAGCGCCATTTCGACCGTCAGGAGGAATACCGCAACCAGGCTGCGGTTCGCATTGCTCGCAGCTTGAAGTTGCCGCTCATCGCGACCAATGGCGTGAACTATGCCACGCCCTATGAGCGCGAAGTATTGGACGTGCTGACCAGCATCCGTAATCACTGCACGCTCGACACTGCCGGCCGCTTGCTCGCCCTTAACGCCGAACGCCACTTGCGTTCTCCCCGAGAGATGCAAGAGTTGTTCCGTGATCTTCCAGAGGCAATTTTTAATACCACGGGGCTTTCTGCACGCCTGACCTACCAGATGAACGATCTGGGATACCGCTTTCCCACATATCCCGTGCCGGATGGCAGCCCCATGCAAATTTTTCTGGAAAAGCGGGTCGAGGAAGGCGTGCGGGAGCGGTATCTGCCGAAGAACGATCCTAAGCTTTTTGAGAAAGCCCGGCAGCAAGCAGGCCGCGAGTTGACGCTGATCGGGCAACTGGAACTCGCGGGCTATTTCCTGATCGTTTGGGATATTGTGCAGTTCTGCCGTCGTGAAGGCATTCTCGTCCAGGGGCGCGGATCGGCGGCGAACAGCGTAGTGTGCTACGCGCTTGGCCTCACGGCGATTGATCCGGTCGGCATGGAGTTGCTCTTTGAGCGTTTTCTCTCCGCCGAGCGCGGCGAGTGGCCAGACATTGATCTTGATTTGCCCAGTGGAGACCGGCGGGAACGCGCCATTCAGTACGTGTATCAGCGCTATGGGGAACTGGGCGCGGCGATGACTGCCAATGTCATTACTTACCGCGGAAAATCTGCGGCGCGGGAGGCGGGGAAGGTCCTCGGTTTCGATGCGCAGACGTTAGGACGGCTCACAAAATTAGTTGGTGCATGGGAGTGGAAGGGGCCAAGCGATACCTTGGACGCCACATTCCGCACGGCGGGCTTCGACATCCGGCATCGGCGCATCGCCAAATATCTGGAAATTTGCGAGCGTATGCAGGACCTTCCCCGCCATCTCGGTCAACACTCCGGCGGCATGGTGATCTGTGCCGGACAACTGAATGAAGTCGTTCCCATCGAACCGGCATCCATGCCGGGGCGCACCGTCATTCAGTGGGACAAGGAAGACTGCGCCGATATGAAGATCATCAAGGTCGATCTGCTGGGGCTGGGCATGATGGCTGTCCTCGAAGATTGTCTTGCTCTCGTGCCTCGACATTACCAGGAGCCGCTCGACTTGGCGCAGCTTCCACCGGACGACCTGGAGGTCTATCGCACGTTACAACGTGCCGACACCGTGGGGATGTTCCAGGTGGAAAGCCGTGCGCAGATGTCGGCGTTGCCGCGCAACCGTCCGACGCGTTTCTACGATCTGGTGGTACAAGTAGCAATTATTCGGCCGGGGCCAATTGTGGGAAAAATGATGAACCCTTATATGAAGCGGCGGCAGGGAAAAGAAGATGTCACGTACGCGCATCCGCTGTTGGAACCGGTTTTGAAACGAACGCTGGGAGTGCCACTGTTTCAAGAACAATTAATTCGCATGTCAATGATCGTCGCCAACTTCAGTGGAGGAGAAGCCGAAGAGATGCGGCGAGCCATGGGGATGCGCCGTTCACGGGCCCGCATGCAGGAACTGGAGATAAAGCTGCGCCATGGCATGAGTGCCAACGGTATTCGCGCTGAGGCCCAGGAGCAGATCGTCCAATCCATCGCATCCTTCGCGCTGTATGGGTTCCCGGAGTCCCATGCCGCCAGCTTTGCGCTGATTGCCTATGCCAGCGCTTATCTTAAAGTCCATTATCTGACGGCATTTACTGCGGCCATGCTGAACAACCAGCCGATGGGCTTCTATAGTCCATCCACTCTGGTGAAGGATGCGCAGCTTCATGGACTACGCGTCAAGCCGATCGATGTGCAGCGCTCCGATTGGTTCTGCACGCTTGAGCCGGAGAGCAGCCATGGGGAAAAAAGCTTCACGCTACGGCTGGGATTGCTCTATGCGCGAGGGTTACGGCAGGAGCCGGGAGAAGCGTTGGTGCGGGCACGCGCGAGTCGCGCATTCAATTCCATTCACGATGTGACGTTGCGCGTGCCGGAGTTACGCAAGAGCGACCTCACCATGCTGGCCAAAATCGGCGCACTCAACTCGCTGGGGGAAAATATTCACCGCCGCGACGCGCTCTGGCAAGTGGAATACGCAGGCCGTCCCACGGGACCGCTGTTGCAGGATTTGCCGGAGTTGGAGGAAGAACAGAGTCCAAAGCAAGATCTAAAGCAGAACAAAATATCTCCACTCGCGCCAATGACGGTGCAAGAACGGCTGGCTGCCGATTTCCACGGGACCGGCGTCACCGTCGGACCGCATCCCATGGCTTATCACCGGGAAGCACTGTCACGCGTGGGCATTGTTTGTGCTCGCGATCTCGGGAAGTTCCAGGACGGACGGAAAACGCGGATTGCAGGCTGCGTAATTGCCCGCCAGAGGCCGGGAACAGCCAAGGGGTTCGTGTTCTTGAGCCTGGAAGATGAAACCGGGATATCCAATGCAATCGTTACCCCTGCCGTCTACGAACAGTATCGACGAGTGGTTACCTACGGAAAATTCCTGCTGATCGAGGGCAGGCTGCAAAACCAGGAAAATGTGATTTCGGTGAAGGCGGACGTGGTGAGGCTATTGGAGGTCAGCGAAGTCAACGTCCGCTCTCACGACTTCCACTGAGAGTAAATCTCATATCGATATAGTCCAAGGCGACATAATATATCTCCATTGAATGGTCGTCGAGTGGAGGGGTTTATGGCACCGCCGAAGATGAGGATGTGGATGACGTGGTCGGAGCTAACGAACAGCTCACGCATTACGAAAGAGCAGTTTCAAGCTCAGCTGGTTAAATATCCGAAATCCAGCATCTTGATCGCTTGCACGAAGCTGAGCGTCGGGTTCGGCTATGGGCCTCACGCCTGCACCGTTCCCCCGGAACATGTCGCAGATTTACACATTCCTATTCTCTTTCCGCCCTCCTTGGTTCATAAGGTCAGTGACTGGTTTCACCACGAGGGAAGACTTCCATTTTTCAACGGACAACTGCGTTACCTCGCTGCCGAGACAGTGCGCCTACAGCCGCAGGATAACCTTCTTGAAATTCCCGAAAACGGCCCGCAGAACGATCAGTTCGGTGAATTGATGCTCAAGTCTGGCGAGTTGCTCTATAAAAAGCACGTCGTGGTCAAAGACGAACTGGATGGCTACGCCAACATCGTCGCCGAGTTTTTGCCGTCGTACGAAATCACGTCGCCGACGGATCCGATATTCAGCTTCCTGCGTTTCTATATATGCCTGACGAGGATCATTCCCCGGATTGCGGCGAATCTGCTCAAGTTCGACCTCAATACAGAATTCCAGAAGCTGTTTCCGTTTTCGATCATGACCTATGCCGAGTTCATCGCGACGTTTGCTCTGCACGCTCTTGCGGAGCGGCAGACCCAGACCTATGACAAGCCCATTGATGCGACTTTGCGCAAGGGCTGGTTCAAGAATACGAACATTCCCGAGCCAACGATTGAACAGATGTTCGAAACAGTTTCATTCTCGCTCGACAAGATGCCGAATCCGAAAGACACACTCGGCTATGGCGATTTCGAGTTCCTGAAAGACCGCCCCTATTTTCTTTTAAATGGGGAGATGTACATGCTCGATTACGAATTCGCACTTGGGAAACTCGAGAGTGCGGCTGTCTGGCGTGTGCTACGCAGCCTCCCCAAAGACAAGAAAGAGCCGTGGCTCAGCTATTGGGGATTGGTATTTGAAGAATACGTGGGTGGATGTTCGAGACGTACGCTACGCCAGATCTACATACGGTCTATCCGAGCCCAAAATACTTGAACAGCACTGACCAAATCTGCGATCAAATCATCATCCGTGGCGATACAGCAGTGCTAATCGAAACAAAGCTCGCCACTTGCGCGGCGCCGGACCGGTATTCGGGCGATTACCAGAAGATCAAGGCTTATCTCGAAGGTAAACTCGTGACCAAAGGCGTGAATCAGCTCCTAAACGCCGTTAAGAGACTCGGTGCAAAAGGGGCTGATGTGCCAGGCTATCTCAAAGGGATCAACAAAATCATTCCGGCGATCATAACGCGAGACGACGTCGGTGGATGTTGGGGCGTGAACGCCTTTTTGAACAAGCGCTTCGAAGATCAGCTTAGCGCGAAATCACATGAAGGCATTGTGGTGACGCCGCTGGTTAGCATGAACATCTCATGCCTTGAGCGCATGATGTGGGTGCTCCAAGAGAAGACCTTCGCCGACGTGATGGAAGAGCGCATTAAAACCGATCCGACCCTCCGTCAGCCCTTTGACGCCGCAGTGAAGTATGTTCAGCACGGCGCAGCGCCGAAACTCCATGCGCATGTCGAGGCTTATAAGGAACTGAGCGAGCGCCTTGTCATTGATTTCGGCGTGAAAGAAGACGAAGTTTGAGGTTGAGCGGCGCATTAAAAGCTAGAGGCAATCCACGACGCTACCGACTGATTAATCCCGCTTGCGCGCCGCTGTTTAGAAACGAAATTGTCTCCGAATTGCCGTTCCCTAAAACAATAGGTTTGGGACACTTTCCTCCGCGCAAGCCGGATCGTCGTTGGTCACAAAATTTACTCGCGTGCTGACCGAATGGCGGCGCATAGCGTCGCCAGGGAATGGCTTGAGTACCTCGAGCAGGTCATGAGTGTTGTGAAACCCGGGATCGAGCCAAAGATCATAATTCCCACTTTCCAAGATGACCGGCATTCGGTCGTGAACCTCAGACAATAGCGCATTCGCTGAAGTGGTGACGATGGAGCAGGTCTCCACCCATGTTTTGTCCGGCCTTTTCCAACGGTCCCAGATGCCGGCAAAAGCGAAGAGCGAATCATCGGGCATCGAGAATAAGAAAGGAGTTTTCTGCTTACCGCCCTTCGACCACTCATAAAATCCGTCGGCCGGTACCAGGCAACGGCGAGATCGGAATGGATCGCGGAACGCCGGGGTGTCGGCGATGGTCTCCGCTCGGGCGTTGATCATTTTGTATCCCGCTTTGAGGTCTTTCGCCCACGCCGGCACCAGACCCCAGCGCATCAATGAAATCAATCGTTTGGGCCGGGCTGCGTCCTGCCGGATTACAGCCACATCCTGTCCTGGCGCGATGTTATAACGCGGACTCCAATCCACTTCATTCTCGGCGTCAAACGACTCCGCGAGAATCTGCTTCTTCTTGGCGAGGCGGTAGCGGCCGCACATTCCCGAAGTATAGGGCAGAGTTCAGGTACGCCGTCGGCAAGATCGCGGCTGCGCCGGAATCATTTGGCTTTGGCCGACTTGCGGAACGTGTCCAGATTCCAGACAAATTAAATTCCACTCCCAAAGATTCTTCTGCTCCGAGGACGTTGAACGCGAGTATTATGGCCTGAGCATCGTGAGTTCCGGGCCCCTTTGACCTGATTTCTGGATTAAGGTCATGCCGACTGACCCTAGAGTCGAACTCGAAGAATTGCTGAGAGTGCGCTCAATCAGCAAGTTTCTCTCCGGATTGTCCACCCTTCACATCGAGCAACTTGCGGAATTCGCAACTCTAAAATCATTCGCAGCGCGAACCTTGATTTATCGTCAGGGAGAGCCGCCGGAAGCCTGCATCCTAGTGCTGGAAGGCTTGTTGAAGTTGTATGAATTGTCAGATGGCGGACATCAGACAACGCTGATGTTCATCTCAGCCGGTCAATTCATCGGTGGTCAGGCAATGGTAGAACAGCAAAGCAATCTCTTCTCAGCGGAGAGCGTCGAGCCGGCGCGGGCGCTGGTTTGGAACGGGCCGGAGCTGCGAGATCTGATGGTACGCATTCCCCATCTGGCATGGAACGTATACGAGATGACCTACGAGCGTTTGCAGGAATTCGCCCAACGATGGCGGGAGTTGGTGACTGACAATGTGGAGCAGAGGATCGCTCGGGCCCTCATCCGGCTCGCGCAACAACTGGGAAAAGACAACGGCCGTGAGCTGGTCATCCCCGGCCGCATGTTTGGACAAGACCTGGCTGGATACGCGGGCACCACGCTTTTTACTGTGAGTCGAGTGCTGAATCGCTGGGAACGGCAGGGAATCATCCGGCATTGCAGGACCTTTCTGGCGTTGCAGGACCTGAATGCTTTGACCGAACTTGCTAAGACAGGGTTTTTGGACGATCGGCCATCCCAGGCCGTGTCCAATGGTTAGACAGGAGTTGTGCTCTGTTCCGAAATCGTAACAAGATTGCTCTAGCGCAACGACGTAGGTAACTCATCGTGCAACAATCCATTGGGGTGGTTTGCTCGCGTGATCAAAACGCGGGTGGCAGTGCAAATCTCCGTTGTTCTAGGACATACGAGGGAACACCGATGGCAGAAAAAGGCGCGCTCAAGCTGCTGGCGATTGACGATAATCCCCTAAACCTTGAGCTGGTGACTGATGCATTGAAACGAGATGGACTTGAGATCCACACTTCAATGAATTCCGAGGAAGCATTTGAAATGTTCCAGCGCATCCGCCCGCGCATCGTTTTACTTGACTTGGTGATGCCAAAGATTGACGGCCTCGAACTGTTGGGGCAAATGATGGCCCTGGATCCGGGCGTCGATGTTGTCCTGATGACGGGCCACTATTCGGCAGAATCCGCCGTAGAAGCAATTCAGCGGGGCGCCTGCGACTACTTGACCAAGCCACTGAACATTCAGAAGCTGCGAAGCCGGATTGATGCGCTTATTGCGGAAGCTCAACGCCGGCAGGAGACCATGCGCCTCGACAACGAACTGGTCGACATGTACCGGTTTGAGGGGATGGTGGGCCGGAGCCCGCTGATGCTCGACGTGTTCGCGAGAATCCGCCGTGTCGGGCCGCACTTCCGCACGGTCCTGATCTCGGGTCCGACCGGAACTGGCAAAGAACTGGTCGCCCGTGCGCTGCATAACGAGTCTTCGGGGGCGAAACGGCAATTCGCGGTGTGCAATTGCTCCGCGTTGGTCGACTCGCTGGTAGAGAGCGAGCTATTCGGTCATATGAAAGGATCGTTCACGGGCGCGATTCAGGACAAGCCTGGCTTATTTGAGTACGCCAATGGTGGGACGGTATTCCTGGATGAAATTGGCGAGCTATCGCTGGCGGGACAAGCCAAGTTGCTGCGTGTATTGCAGCATCATCAAATACAGCGCGTAGGTTCGCCCATGACACGGGACGTGGATGTTCGCGTCGTGGCGGCGACGAACCGCAACCTGAAGAGCATGGTACGAGAGGGTCGTTTTCGAGAAGACCTCTATTATCGCCTGGCCGTGGTTGAAATTGCCCTTCCCAGGCTGGCGGACAGGCGGGAAGACTTGCCATTGCTGCAACGGTTCTTCCTGGAGAAATTTGCCAGTGAATATCACAAGAACATTGCTGGAATCTCGCGACGTGCGCAGACGCGGCTGGCAACCTATCCGTGGCCCGGCAATGTACGCGAACTGGAAAATGTGATCGGAAACGCCTGCATGATGGCGGACACCAGTGTCATTGATATACGCGACCTGCCCGAAAGTTTGCGTACTCCGCTGGGCGAAGATGCCATGGCAGACGAATCTTTGCTGCCCCTGGAGGAGTTGCAGAAGCGCCATATCTTGCGCGTCTTGAGCCGGGTTGACGGAAACAAGGCGCGGGCCGCGGAAATTCTGGGGATTGGAAGGGCCACGGTCTATCAGTTGCTGTCTAAATGGAAGATCGATACTGACGCGAGCGATGACCGCGTGCAATGACGCGCACAGGTCCCACTGAGAGTGCGCCCGAATGGTCTCAGGCCCCGATCTCATGGGCTGCATAGCGCCCACGCGCGGCCGAGCGCGGCCCCACGCTAGCGCTCGCCTGTACTAAACTGAATCAACTCTCATGTGGGGAAAGTCCTTGCGAAAGATTAGGCTTCGATTCCACCGCCGAACCCCGGCGAGTTGGCTGCTGTTTGTGGTGTGCTTCATCTTGCCGGCTGCTGGTCAGGCCGTTTCTCCTGCACTGTTTGACGGCCTGAAGTGGCGATTGATTGGACCATTCCGAGGAGGGCGGGCGGTGGCCGCGGCTGGAGTGTCTGGCAACTCAACGACCTTCTACTTCGGAGCGGTGGATGGTGGGATATGGAAAACGACGGACGCCGGAATGGTGTGGGCGCCTATTTTTGATGGCCAACCGGTGGCATCCATTGGAGCACTGGCCGTGGCTCCTTCCGACCCAGCGACCATTTATGCGGGCACGGGCGAATCGGACATTCGTTCGAATCTGGCTTCGGGCAACGGCGTGTACCGATCAACAGATGCGGGGGCAACCTGGACGAATGTCGGACTTGCAGAGACGCGCCAGATCAGCCGAATTGTCGTCGATCCACGAAACGCAGAAGTCGTTTATGTCGGGGCGCTTGGCCACGCTTATGCGCCAAATCTCGAACGAGGCGTCTTCAAATCGATTGACGGGGGAACGCATTGGACCAAGGTGCTTGATCAAGGGCCGGAGATTGGCGTCTCCGACCTAGCCATGGCGGTGCAGCGGCCAGACGTTCTGTTTGCAACCACGTGGCAGACGCATCGTCCGCCGTGGAGCACCTATGCGCCGATTGATGGTCCGGACGCCGGCATCTTCCGCTCGCAAGACGCGGGACAGACGTGGACGCGATTGAGGGGAAACGGCCTGCCTGATGGGGATTGGGGACGGCCCGCGGTTGCGGTTTCCGCCGACGGTACGCGCGTGTATCTGCTGATCGATTGTAAAAGCAAGTCTGGTTTGTACCGCTCCGATGACGGCGGGGACTCCTGGAAATTGCAGAATGGCGACAAACGACTCACCAGCCGCGCGTGGTATTTCGGAAATATCACAGTCGATCCACAGAATCCCGACGTCTTCTATGTGCCGAACGTCGCACTCTACCGCTCGGAAGATGGTGGTAAGACGATCTCCGTTCTGCGTGGGGCGCCAGGGGGAGACGATTATCACCAGATATGGACTGATCCCGAAGATTCCTCCCATATGGTGCTGGCGACAGACCAGGGTAGCAGTGTCAGTCTCAATTACGGCAAGACCTGGAGTTCATGGTACAACCAGCCCACGGCGCAGCTTTACCACGTTACAACGGACAACAAGTTTCCGTATACGGTCTATGGAACTCAGCAGGACAGCGGAGCAATTGGCGTGATGAGCCGCACCGACCACGGGCAGATTACAGCGCGCGATTGGTCTCCTGCTGGATCAAGCGAGAGCGGATATATGGCGATCGATCCCAACGATCCGAACATTCTGTTCTTGAGCAGTGTCTACGGAGATGTTTCCCGCTTCGACTTAAGAACCTCACTCGGCCAGGACATTACTCCCTGGCCGGTGCGCAATTTTGGCGTAGACATCGCAGCGCGGCGTTACCGGGATCCATGGACGCCGGTGCTGGTGTTTTCTGCAGCGGACAATAAGTCGTTGTATTTGGGGACGCAGTACGTCATGAAGACGACGGATGAGGGGCTGCACTGGGCACAGATCAGTCCCGACCTGACTGGGGCCGTTCCGTCTGCCGCAGGGGCGCAAGGACCTCCTACCGTGGAGAATGCTACGCGGCGGGGTTACGGCGTCGTGTTTACAATTGCGCCGTCAAGTTTGAAGGCGGGTTTGATCTGGGCCGGGAGCGATACTGGGTTGATCCACGTAACGCGAGATGGCGGTAAAACGTGGCAAGACGTGACACCCAAAGGAGTGCGCGACTGGAGCAAGATCTCTTTGATCGAGGCTTCACACTTCGATCCGGGAGAAGCCTACGCGGCGGTCGATCGGCATCGGCTTGACGACAGGAAGCCTTATATCTATCGCACACGCGATTATGGCGCGACGTGGCAACTGATTACCGACGGGCTGAGTGAGCCGGCATTCGTGAACGCGGTGCGGGAGGATCCCGCGAGCCGGGGCCTGTTGTTCGCAGGAACTGAGTTTGGAATCTATATCTCCTTCGACGATGGCGATCATTGGCAGCCTTTGCAACTGAATCTGCCGGCAACGTCGGTGCGCGACATGGCGTTCCACGGAGACGATCTGTTGATTGCCACGCATGGACGGTCGTTCTGGATACTCGATGACATCACCGCATTACGGCAGGTGAAGGACGCGGAGAAGGCTGCCAACGCGTGGCTCTATCGCCCCGGCACTGTTACTCGCGTGGACAACGATTCGTTTCAAGGCACGCCGATTCCGCCGGATGAACCTTTAGCCAACAATCCGCCAAAGGGCGCAATTCTCGACTATTACGTCGCTCGGCGGGTTGATCACGTAAAGATCGAGATTTTCGATTCGAATCATGAACTGGTGCGAAGCTACTCCTCGGACGATACACAAGAACAGAAACTCATTCCCCGTCCTGTAGCGGACCGTTGGTTGCCTAAAGTCGAAAGGGTTGAAAGCTCAGCCGGGATGCACCGCCTGGTATGGAATTTGGCTTGGGCGACGACCGGCACGAACGTTGGGGGAAGTGAAGAGTATGGCCTGCACGGTCCGCATGTCATTCCGGGAGATTACGATGTGAAACTTACGGTGGACGGGAATTTCCAAACCCAACCGCTGCATGTGGTGATGGACCCTCGTTCTTCGGCAACTGCGCAAGAACTGGATCACCAGTACCGTCTTGGCCGGCAGATTTATGCGGACGCGATCTCCACCAACCGCGCCATCGTCGAAATCGGCGCGATTCAAAAGCAGATTGCCGACATCGCGTCCAAAATCGGCGACCAGCATCCAGATCTCAAGACGAGCGCGGGGGTCCTTCAGGCGAGGCTGGCGGCACTGCTCAATGTTGCCGAGGGAGCGCCAAATTCGTCCATGGGTCTCGAGCGCGCTGCTGCACAGTTGGGGTCTGCGCTCGGCGTTGTGGAGAGCGGAGACCGTGCGGTTCCATCGCAAGCGGTAGCCGCCTATGACGAAGCAAGTCAGACAGCGCGCTCTCGACTCGCACAATGGAAGCAATGTCAAGTTGAGGACATTCCAAAGCTCGACGACGAGCTGAGAAAAGCAGGATTTGATACGGTCCATCTTTCGGGACTGCTGCGTACCGATAGCGATTCGTTCGACACCGATGCGAACTAAGCGGGCCGCGCGCCTGGTTCAGTTTGAGAATTCACACATTATTCATACTTCCGTCACCTCACCGTAACAGATGCCAGACTAGACTTCTCCGTTCAGTGGCAGATGCTGGTCCACGGCAGGATCGCCTATCTAATCGCACGACATCAATGGATAGTCCGGCGTGCGCGACCACATTCTTTACCGTCTGGACCGTGTCAAAAGGGATCGTCGATGAGGCAATTGATTTTCGTTGTTGAGAGCGAGGTCGAAGCATCTCGGCTGTCGTGGCACTCGCTGGAAGGTGCTGGCTACCTGGTGCGAGCATTCTCTACCGCGGAAATCATCGAGGAAGTGGAACGAGCGCGGCCGGTGTTGTGCCTGGTTGCTCTGGCAGTGCAAGAGGGCGATGGAATGCAACTGTGCCGGCGGATCCGCACCTCCCGGACCGTAGGGCGAACCCCGGTCGTGTTTATGCTGGACGAAGATTCAGAGGAACAACGAATCCTCGCTTTGGACTCAGGCGGCGACGATTGTATCGTCAAGCCATTTAATCCCCGAGAGCTGGTTGCCAGAATCCAGGCGGTCTTGCGCAGACTTGAACCCCAATTGATCGATACAAGGAGCGAAGACGCTGATATTAGGATCGACAGTTCAGCTATGAAGCTGTCGGTGCGGGGCGTCGAAGTAACTATTACCAGTTTGGAATTTCGCTTAATCGAGTATCTTGCGCAACACCGTGGGCAGGTCTTCACTCGCGATTTGTTGCTGGACGCGGTTTGGGGTGACACGCAGTTTGTAACGCCGCGCAGCGTCGACGCTTGTGTTCGGCGCATTCGCGAGAAGATTGAACCCGACCGCGAGACCCCGACCTATCTGAAGACCATCCGGGGGGTAGGCTATCGACTGGATGCGGTGGCCGCGTGGGAATTAACGTCAAACGGCGGTTGCACTTGTGCGGCCTGTTCGACGCCGATCGGTGTCTCGAAGATGGTTCCCCGTAGCAAATCCCGTCGCAAGCGGTTCGCTCAGGCAGACTAGTTTCCCAGGTCCCCGGTGCCCCTCACTAAGCAAGTTTTCCGCAAACCAGATTGTGTGCCAGATCACATTTGCGGGCCCCGGTGCTGTGTAGAATCAACTTAGTACGGAAAGGTGTCGGATGCCTCGCGTGATTGAAGTTACCGATCTTATTCTGCGGGATGCCCATCAAAGCCTGCTCGCAACCCGCATGGCGATGGAGGACATGGTCCCCGCCTGCGAAGATCTCGACAATGCCGGTTTCTGGTCGCTGGAATGCTGGGGCGGTGCCACGTTCGACTCCTGTATCCGATTTCTGAATGAAGACCCTTGGGAGCGGTTACGGACATTCCGCAAATTGCTCCCCAAGTCACGCCTCCAGATGCTGCTGCGGGGGCAGAACCTTCTCGGCTATCGTCACTACGAGGATGGTGTGGTCGAAAGGTTTGTGGAAAAGGCCGCGGCCAACGGCATGGATGTCTTCCGCGTCTTCGATGCGCTGAATGATATTCGCAATCTTGAGACCAGTATCCGCGCCGTAAAAAGAACCGGAAAGCATGCGCAGGGGACGATTTCCTACACGGTCAGCCCAGTCCATACGATTTCCGCATTCGTCGAGATGGCGCAACGCCTTAAGGAGATGGATTGCGATTCTATCTGCATCAAGGACATGGCGGGCCTCCTCAAGCCGCAGGCCGCCTATGATCTGGTGAAGGGAATCAAGCAAAAATGCGGCGCCGGTACTCTCGTGCAAGTCCACGCTCATGCTACGACCGGCGTGACACTGGTTTCGTTGATGAAGGCAGTGGAAGCGGGATGTGACGCCGTTGACACGGCGATCAGTTCGTTGTCGCTTGGGCCGGGGCATAATCCCACTGAAAGTTTTGTTGAAATGCTGGAGGGAACTGGCTTCAGCACGCGACTGGACATGGAACGGCTGCTGCGGCTCAAACGCTATTTTGCCAAAGTGCGGCCCCGCTATCGGGAGTTTCTCAGCGATATTACCGGCGTGGAAACGGAGATATTCAAGAGCCAGATTCCCGGCGGGATGATTTCGAACATGGAAAGTCAGCTCAAGGGACAGGGCGCCGGAGACAAGCTGCAGGAGGTATTGGAAGAAGTTCCCCGAGTTCGCAAGGATGCCGGCTATCCTCCGTTGGTGACGCCGTCCAGCCAGATTGTGGGAACGCAGGCGGTATTTAATGTATTGATGGGAAAGTACAAGGCGATGACTTCGGAGTTTGCCGATTTGATGCTGGGATATTACGGCGCGACATTGGGAGAGAAAGATCCCGAAGTGCTGAAGAAGGCGGCGGAACATGCCAAGAAGCCAGTCATCACTTGTCGACCTGCGGATTTACTGAAGCCGGAATGGGATGCGCTCCGCGAGGCGACGTTGAAGCTCGAGGGCGGCAACGGTAGTGACGAAGATGTGCTGACCAACGCGATGTTCCCGCAAGTCGCGCCCAAATTTTTCAAAAGCCGCTCCGCGGGACCGAAGAACCTGGGCCGAGATCCGCAACCTCCTGTTCAGACTGCTTCGCCCGGCAAGACGAACGGTGAAGGCTCGGCGTCGTCCTTAAGTCAGCCCGTGACTTATGTGATCACGCTGGAAGGCAAAGAGCACAAGGTAACCGTATCGCCTGCGAAGTGAAGAGTTTATGGCAGGAAGGAAAGAAATCATGGCAGCGCCAGTGACGAATCCAACTCGCAAAACAATCGAAGAAAAAATCGACGAACTTCGCGCCAAACGATCGGAACTGGAATTAGGAGGCGGCACGGAGCGGCTCGAAAAACAGCATGCCGCCGGCAAACTCACAGCCCGTGAACGCGTCACCAAACTGACTGATTCTGGGAGTTTTCAGGAAATCGGGCTGTTCGCCGAACACCGCTGCACATACTTTGGCATGGCGGAAAAGTCATTGCCGGCCGACGGAGTGATCACCGGATGCGGCACCGTTGACGGCCGCCTGGTGCATTTAGCCAGCCAGGATTTCACCGTGGCCGGGGGCGCGGCCGGGGAAGTCCATTCCGACAAGATTTCCGAGATGATGCGCCTATCGTTGAAAACGGGTACGCCCTTCGTTTTCATTAACGATTCTGGGGGCGCCCGCGTCCAGGAAGGGATCGACAGCCTGGCTGCGTATGGACGGATTTTCTATAACAATGTTGTTCTCTCTGGAACTGTGCCGCAGATTTCGCTGATCTGCGGGCCGTGCGCTGGGGGAGCGGCCTACAGTCCGGCACTGACTGATTTCGTGATCCAAACCAAGCGGGCGCAGATGTTCATCACTGGGCCACAAGTCATCAAGCAGGTGACGGGAGAAGTAGTTACAGCGGAAGATTTGGGTGGGCCGGTGGCGCAAATGAATCACTCCGGAGTGTCACATTTGATCGCCGAGAATGACGAGGAGGCTATTTACCTGTGTCGGCGACTGCTGAGCTTTATGCCGGAGAACAATCTGGAGGACCCGCCTCGCCTGGCCCACAATTTGCCGCTCGACTCGGACCCAGAACTCAATCATGCGGTTCCGGTCGAAACGAAAATGGCATACGATGCGCGCAACGTGATAGTCCGCGTTCTCGATCATCAGGATTTTCTCGAAATTCAGCCTGGATTTGCCCCGAATATCGTGGTTGGATTCGGTCGCATTCAGGGGCGTCCGGTGGGCATTATTTCGAACCAGCCAAACTCGCTTGCCGGCGCGCTGGACATTAACGCGTCCGATAAAGCCGCACGCTTCATTCGTTTCTGTAACGCGTTCAACATTCCTCTGATTACCTTCGTGGATGTGCCGGGATTCTTGCCCGGCGTGGAGCAAGAGTACGGCGGAATTATTCGCCATGGCGCCAAGATGCTGTTCGCCTATTCCGCGGCCACTGTACCCAAACTGACGGTGGTGTTGCGGAAGGCCTATGGCGGCGCCTATCTCGCGATGTGCGGCAAAGACCTTGGAGCCGATCGGGTGGTAGCCTGGCCGACGGCTGAGATCGCAGTGATGGGCGCGGAGGGCGCGGCGGAGATCGTCTTCCGGCGCGAGATTGATGCCGCGCCGGACAAGGCGGTTCGCCGAAAAGAATTGATCGATCTCTATCGCAATACGTTCGCAAATCCTTATGTTTCGGCGGGACGCCGTTTGATCGATGACATCATTGAACCGGCGGAGACGCGCCGTTACCTGGCACTTGCGCTCGAAGCCCTACATACGAAGCGGGAGCTTCGTCCCCCGAAGAAGCATGGATTGATCCCGCTCTAGTTGGCGAAGAAAATGGCACTGATTGTATTCGACGATTTCCCTGTCGGTCTGGCGCTGATGGTTGCCGCTCTGCTCATGATGGTTGGGTGGAGCGTGGCTTATGTTGTATTCCAGATCAGGCACAGGCGAACGGTCAAGGAATTTCGGCGGGAGTTGCAGGCGCTGGAAGCCCGGATGACCGCTGCTATCGCGTCCGTTCGAGATCAGTACGCGGTCCATGAAGCGTTGCCTTCCGCTTCGCGACAACCAATGCAGTCCGCACCAGCCGCGGCGTCCACCGACTCATCCACAACGCATGTTGTCGAAGAGATATCTGCGGAGACTTTGCTGGTCATGGCTGCGGCGGTGACGGTTTTTCTGGGCAAGAAGGTGCGTGTGCGGTCGGCGCAAATGCTACAGACCCCTTTTGAGATCATCAATCCCTGGTCGCAGCAGGGACGGGTGATCGTGCAAGCTTCGCACAATCTCTCTCCACGAGGCCATCGAGAATGAGCAAAAACGAGGCAGGAGAATCCAAGTGAAACTTCAAATCGGGATTGACGGGAAAACTTACCTCGTTGATGTGGAAGTGATTGAGGAAGATACAGTCGTCCGTTCGCCCGGCTATCTACCGCCGTTTCCAGGGTCAGCGACAGTACTGTCGACTCCTCTTCCAGGCGCGCCGAAACCTTCGACCTCTGCCGAAACGCATGCGGATGAAACCAAGGTCTGCCGAAGTCCGGTGGCGGGCGTGGTTTTACGAGTCAATACCCAGCCAGGGCAGCAAATTCAGCCGCACGATCTGATGATCGTCCTAGAAGCCATGAAGATGGAGACCAACGTCACCGCGCCGGTAGCGGGCAAAGTGAAGGCGGTGACAGTGCAACCCGGCGATGGGGTAAAAGTGAACCAGGTATTAGTTGAATTTGAGTAGATTCAACCGTTCAAGTTTCTGAGCCCTTCAGCCGCGCACCGTTAGGACTGGGCAGGGAGCTTTTCCCACCACCTGCGACGCAGTGGACCACGGCATGTGGGATGAAATGATGGCAGTCGACTTTTTATTCACACCCATGACAATCAGGTTCGCGCGATGCCCGCACGCCGCCTCGAGGATCGTCTCAGGCGCAAACTCGAATTTCACTACGAATTCGGACCTGCACCCCCCCTCGGTTTTTACCAATTGTTCGAGCTTCTTGCTCATGTTGTCCCGCACCGCGTCTTGATACTGATACGGAGTCAGCGGAATACTGTGAAGCATAATCAAGGTTCCTTGCCTTTCCTCCGCCAGAGACAATGCGTAGGGCAGAGCATGTAAGGAAGTGGTCGAGAAATCCGTGGGAAAGAGGATTCTAGTGGGCTCCCATGATGCCCTATCAATGACGGGAACCTCGGGGCCCACGGTCAGAACCGGACAATCTGCCTGGCGAAAGATCTTTTCCGCCACCGATCCCATCATCATCTTCTTAAGCCCTTGGCGACCATGGGTGCCAGCCACAATGAGGTCGATGGCATTTCGCTGCAAAATGCCGGAAATGGTGGTCCAAATTTCGCCCCGCCGCAGAATCTCCTGATGTGCGATGTGGGCAAATTCTTCTCGCGAAAGCAGTTCATCCATTTCCCGCCGCGAACTGTTCCACAACATATCCGTCTGGAGGGGAATTGGTTCCATCGCAACGCCGAGATAGGGCTCGGGCGGTACCACATGCGCCACAAATACCTTGGCTGCATACCATTTTGCCAAAGCGATGGCAAATGGCAGAGCAGCCACGGAAAAGTCAGAAAAGTCGGTTGCCAACAGGATATTGGTCAACGAAATACGAGAGGGTGTCGGGAGATTCTGGAGCGGCAGGGTATACATAAATCGCCTCCTTGCGTGCGGCGTACCGGTAGACTATTGCCGGTCTGTTTATAGTCCTACGACAAACTGCGGTCGGTGACAGCAATCACAGAGTTTTGTCCAGCCTGGCCCTCGCCAGCCAGCTTTTCGTTCCGAGCAAGGCTTTGAGTCATTGAACCTTTTGGCCCGCAGGTGAATCTGAAGGAGGGGCGATTTGCGGCTGGAGGCCCTCTCGAGGGCAGTTTGGCGGTTACTGACCGACCAAGCGACCGAAAATGAGGGGGCGCCGTCGATTTTTCAACAACGGGCAGGTGCCTGCGCGCATCGATATTAGACCATAGCCTGCCGAGCTTTCGGATGGTGCTAGCGAGCTGAGTTGGGGGTTAATGCCATGGTAACAAGCATCGCCGGACAACACGCGGGTACAATGTCAAACTCCGTTGCGGAGCGTTTTGCCGAGGTCCGCGGAATGAGCATGCGGATCACAAAGCCATTTTCGGCGGAAGACCACATGCTCCAGTCGATGCCAGACGCAAGTCCTGCAAAATGGCACCTGGCGCACACCACATGGTTCTTCGAGACCTTTATTTTGATCCCGAACAGCGCGCATTACCGGCCGTTCGATCAAACTTTCCAATACATTTTCAACTCCTACTACAAACAGCTTGGTGGCCATCCTTATCGCGGCGCCCGAGGATTGATGTCGCGGCCGAGTCTGGACCAAGTCCATCGCTATCGCAGACATGTTGACAGCGCTATGGGCGAATTCTTAGGCCACGCCAAAGACGATGTTTTGGAGTTGCTTGAACTCGGACTGAATCACGAGCAGCAACATCAGGAATTGATTCTTACTGACATCAAGCACGGGTTGTGGTCGGGGCCTATGCGCCCGGATTTCGCCCCGGAGGCAAAAGGCCGCGGTGCGGCGGCAAAGCTGGATTGGGTCGACTTCGAAGGCGGAATTCACTCGATCGGGCATGAAGGGCCGGGCTTTGCATTTGATAATGAAAGTCCGCGGCACGAGGTCCTTCTCCGTCCATTTCGGCTGGCATCACGGGCGGTCACCAACGCAGAGTATTTGGAGTTCATGAGCGACAACGGCTACCGCCGTCCGGAGTTGTGGCTTTCGGAGGGGTGGGATACGCTAAATGCGCAAAGCTGGGGCGCTCCTCTTTACTGGGAGCATCACGACGATGGCTCGTGGTGGCAGTTTACTTTGAACGGATTGAAGCAGATCGACCCGGCTGAGCCCGTCTGCCACATTAGTTATTTCGAAGCTGATGCTTATGCGCGCTGGGCAGGTGTCCGGCTACCACTGGAATCGGAGTGGGAGATTGCAGCAACGCGGGAGCCTTCGCGTGGCGCCTTGCTGGAGGATGGAGTTCATCATCCCAGAGCGGCGAGCAAGCAAGGATTTCAGCAGGTCTTCGGCGACGTATGGGAGTGGACAGCGAGCCCGTACGTTGGCTATCCGGGATTTAAGACTGCCGCTGGTGCGGTCGGTGAATACAACGGTAAGTTTATGTGCAACCAGTTTGTGCTGCGCGGAGGTTCCTGTGTTACTCCCGTGACACATATCCGTGCAAGTTATCGCAATTTCTTCCCGCCACATGTGAAGTGGCAATTTTCGGGACTCAGGCTAGCTCAATGATCGCTCGTGAACTGATTGCTGTACCTTCGTACGCGCAGGAACTCGAGGTTGGCCTGACTGCTGACCAGAAATCGTTGCCGGCAAAGCTGTTCTATGACGCTGCAGGCTCCGCACTGTTTGAGCAGATCACCGAGTTGCCGGAATACTACCTGACTCGGACGGAGTTAGGGATTTTGGCGGACCGTTCGGCTGAAATCGCCGCCGCTGCCGGTGTTCCGATCACAGTGGTGGAACTCGGGGCAGGCACGGCGGCAAAAACCTGCACATTTTTACGAGCGCTTAGTCGCCGGCAAATGCGCGTGCCCTACTTTCCTGTGGACATCTCCTCGTCTGCGCTGGCGGAAGCGAAGGACCGCGTGGCCGCCGAGTCAGAACAGATCTTGGTGCGTCCGGTGGTGGCCGATTTCAGCAATGGCTTCGGTTTTCTGGGCGACATTCCCGGCAAAAAGCTGGTGCTCTACCTGGGATCGAGTATCGGTAACTTCGACCCTGACGCGGCGGTGAAGATGTTAAGTGAAATCCGCAGCGAGCTTTCGCCCGGCGATGCGCTACTTCTGGGGACGGACATGGCCAAGAACCAGTCGATCTTATTGCCAGCCTATGACGATGCGCAAGGCGTGACCCAGGCTTTCAATAAGAATATCCTGCACCGGTTAAACCGCGAACTGGGCGCGAATTTTGATGTCCGCGAATTTCACCATGTTGCGGTATGGAACCCGAAACAATCGCGCATGGAAATGCATTTGGAGAGTTTGCGCAAACAGGAAGTGGCCATCCCTATGCTTGGCCTGCGCCTTAAGTTTTCAAAAGCGGAGAGAATACATACTGAAAACAGCTACAAATACACCATGCCCATGGTGCGAAACATGTTCACTGACGCCGAATTCAAGCTTACGCAAAGCTGGTTCGACCGAAAGAAATGGTTTGGCTTGCATTTGGCCTTTATCTAGTGCGTGAGCCCGGCCGGGTCCACTTCCCGCTGAGCCTAGATACGCAACTGAGATCGGCGCAGTTCCATAAGTCGTAATATCCTTAGTTCAGCATGCTGGAAATTCATTCCTGATGGCAGAGACTTCGGGATCTCCCACAATCAATCCGTGGCTGATCGCGATTGCGGTCATGTCGAGCACATTCATGGAAGTGCTCGATACGACGGTGGTGAACGTCTCGCTGCCCCATATTGCCGGAAGCCTTTCATCGAGCACAGACGAAGCCACATGGACGCTGACCTCGTACTTAGTGGCGAATGCCATCATCCTCCCCATGACGGGATGGCTGGCGAGCCGCTTCGGACGTAAGCGATTGCTCTTGAGCTCGGTGATTGGGTTCACCACGGCATCTTTCTTCTGCGGATTAGCGCCGTCGCTACCTTTTCTGATCGTTTTTCGGGTCATCCAGGGAGCTTGCGGCGGTGGCTTGCAGCCACTCTCCCAAGCGATTCTTCTGGAATCGTTTCCTCCAGAGAAGCGCGGGCAAGCCATGGGTTTCTGGGCGCTCGGCATCGTGGTTGCTCCGATGTTAGGGCCGGTGGCCGGCGGCTGGCTCACTGATAATTACAGCTGGCGCTGGGTTTTCTACATTAATATCCCCATCGGAATATTGGCGGTTCTGCTGACTCAAGCTTTCGTGTTCGACCCGCCGTATTTGCGCAAAGAGGCGAAGGGCATTGATTACTGGGGAATCGGGCTCTTAGTGATGGGTATGGGTTCGCTTCAGATCATGCTCGACAAAGGCCAGGAGGCCGACTGGTTCGGCTCGCATTTCATCATCACGTTCGCAGTCCTGGCGGTGCTGGGACTCGGCGGACTGATTGCTCGAGAGCTCAAAGCCGAGCATCCCATCATTGACCTCACCGTCTTCAGGTACCGGTCCTACGCGATCGGAACCTTGTTGATGACCGCGATCGGATTCGTGCTTTACGGCAGCACCGTCTTGCTCCCACTGTTGATGCAGGAGTTGCTCGGGTACACAGCGACGCATGCCGGAGTGACGAATCTGCCACGTGGGTTGGCCTCATTTCTGGCGATGCCATTGATCGGTTATCTTACGGGAAGGATTGACGCGCGGAAGTTGCTCGGTTTCGGGTTCCTCGCCTCAGCCTATGCCATGTACCGGCTTTCGCAGTTCAGCTTGACGGTCAGCTCCGGGGATTTCTGGGTGCCGTTATTGATACAGGGGGCCGCGCTGGGCCTGATCTTCGTTCCGCTCACGACTGTAACGAATGATCCTATTCCCAAGGAGCGCATGGGAAACGCCACGAGCATTTTCAACCTCATGCGGAACATTGGCGCGAGCATTGGGATTTCAATGGTCGAGACTCTCCAATTCCGCAAGCAGCAACTGCACACGAACGTGCTCGATAAGTTTGTAACTACTGCGAACCCGCAGGCGCGGTCTACGATCGAAGGGCTGCGCGGGCTCTTTATGTCGCAAGGGCAAGACCCGGCGAATGCCACCCGCCATGCTCAAGCGGCCGTCTGGGCGATGGTCCAACAGCAGGCCGCGATGCTCTCTTATAATGACGTCTTTCGCTTTCTAGCAATCATGTTTCTGGCCATGTTCCCGCTGATTTTCCTGATGAAAAAACCGAAGCACGGCGGGCCCGCTGCGATGGTTCACTAGTGAAGTTGGAGCTCAAAATTGAGTTAGGGTGTCGCGGTCACAGAATCTTTGATCTTGTCGTATTCGGCCTGCGACAAGATTCTCCGGCTCACCAGTTGACCCGGATTATCGTACGGCCTGGCGCCGAGAATGCGTTCCGCGCGATCGTCGGAGATCCCCGGCAGGGCAGTGAGCTGATCTTTCGTCGCTTTATTTAAGTCGAGAGGCTTGTCGCGGCCCCAGCCTTCGCGAACGCCCTCGGCGACCGCTTTGGCGTTCTCCTTGAGTTGAGCGGTGGCTTCCGCCGTTTTTTCGCGCAAGTCATCGGGAGTTTGTTTTTGCGTGGTGCTGCATCCCGCGAGCGCCAACGTAAGAACTCCAGCGAGCAAAACCTGTAGGTTACGCACGCCGCTAGGATGCAGCCAGAATTCCCGCAGTTGGTTCCTCCAGCCGCTGTTCGTAACTGATGTCGCTACTGTTTCTTTTTGCCGAACAATCCACCCAGCCCATTAACAATGGAATTGGCCGGATTTTGCTGGCCTTGTCCCAGTCCTTTGAGACTGCCCAGTTGATTGCTCAACATACCTTTCACATCAGGCACGAACTTTGGGTCGGATGTGGTGCCCTGAATAAAGAACGGTAGACCTGCGTTCTTGCCTCCAATGCCCGCCAGTTGCGTCAGTCCACTGACCGCTCCGCCACTGAGGGTCGCCTTCATGGTGTAGTTCAAGGCGTTCTGCGGACTGATGGTGCCTGCGCCGGTAATGACTCCGACGGCCGGTACGGTAAGGTTCACGTTCTGGGTATTGATGCCTTCGGGCGCCACGCGGACGTCGGTGCTGAAGTTCTGTATAGAAGTGTCTGTGCTGTTCTGCCCGCCACCCGTGAACTTCGAGATCGCCGAAAGCTTGGAAGTGAGATCAAATCCGGCCAGCTTCGTGTTTGCCAGTTTCACTGGACCCGTGATCACAAGCTTATCGACTGGACCGCTGATTGCAAGATTAGCAGTGAGCGTACCTCCCTGGAGAGACGATCCCGAAGGCAAAATTACGCCCAGCGCCGGCAGCATGGATTCCAGGTCGTTCACCGGCATGTTATCGGCATTCAATTTCATGTTGAGCACCGTGGTATTCGGTTGGACCTGGTATGTGCCGCTCAAATGAGCGACCGCTTGTCCGAGTGATACGTCTCCCTGGGTCAGTTGTCCGGATTGCTTTTGAGGTTCAAAGACGGTTGTGTATTTCAGATTTACCGCCTTCGGGCCGGCCGATCCTTTGGGAGAGAGTTTCAATTTCTCGGCAGTCGCTGTTCCATTCGTACGTATTTCGTGGCCGTTGGAATTCAGGGTGCCATCGAAGTTGACGATTCCGGCGATCCCGGTTGATGCGTCGACGAAACCTGAGGCCGCGAGGTCCAACTGTTTCACCGCTATACTGGCCTCTAGTGGCGTCAGGGAAGCGTCACTGCCGTTGACTGGTCCGGCTTTACCTTCCACTTTCGCCGTGCCGCCGCCCGGCAGCGCCGCCGTCAGAGTGAAGGGGAATTGAGACGCGAACGAGAAGTCTTTTACCGTGATATCGACGTTTTGGTATACCCGCGGTTTGGCATTAGAACCGGTCTCCAAAATTGAGACGCTGCCGTTTTTTACTTCGAGCTTGGCCACTGACAAATTGGGATTTGAACCGACATCCGCAGCCTGGGTTGAATTTGGAGCGCTAGAACTCGATCCTGCTGGCTTAGGCTTGTTACCCGGGGCGGTGTTGGCCCGACCCTCCGCTGCCGGTCGCGCCGGGTCATTCGCAGAACTTGAACCGGAGGCCGATCCGCCAATGCTGGAGAAATTCCATTTACCATCTGTTTTGTGGACCAAGTCGATTTGTGGCTGATCGATGGTCAGATTGGTGACGTTCAATGTCTTCGAAAAGATCAGCGGCATCAACTCGACGCCAACGCTGAGTTCCTTGGCACGGATAAAAGGTCCCTTGCTGAATGACGGATCGTCGGCAATAGCAAGGTCGTCCGCTGAGAGGCTTCCGCCCAACAATGAGAGCTTCAGATTGCCAACCTTGACCTGGCGGCCAAGCGCCGATGAGAGATCCGCTTCGATCCGGGGCCGGAACGTATTCACATCAATGATGAACGGAAGTGCGATCAGAACCACGATCAACACGACGATGACGACTCCGGCAATTTTCAGCACGTTCTTCATGATGCTGGTCCTCCTGTGAGGAAATGGGATCTGATTCAGTCTTGGATGATCAAATCATGCAGTTGGGTAGACCCGCCAAGTTTAGCAGAACGAATGCCCTTTCACTGCGGCTCCTGGGTTAACTCGGGGTCGGGAACCGGGCTCTCCAGTTGCTGGTGGCGCTTCTCGCGAGCGGCGTTTGACATGGTGGTGAAGATTTGCATTTCAGCCTTCGCGTCTGGAATGCGCCCGAGCTTCTGTAAGATCTTGCCGCGCAGATAGTGCACGCTTTCGCTCTCTGGTGAGAGTTTGGCCGCGATGTCGACTTCGGCCAGCGCCTCGGTGAACTTATTCTCCCGCTGGTATACGCGCGCCAATTGAAAATGTGAACTCGCCAAATTAGGGTCGCGCTTCAACGCCGTGGC
Organism: Terriglobales bacterium; assembly: GCA_963700175.1. GTDB lineage: Bacteria > Acidobacteriota > Terriglobia > Terriglobales > Acidobacteriaceae > DASVWZ01. The sequence continues at coordinate 141,671 of CAVOWN010000011.1, read as the reverse complement.
AAACGCCTTTTCCGCTTCCAGGTCTTTTTGCTGTAGATAATAGACGTTTCCCAGTTGGTCATAGTCGTAGGCGAGGTCGGGCTCAATCGCGATGTCTTTGAGCAGTTCAGTTTTCGCGTTGTCTAAGTCCTGCTTTTGCAGGTAGGCCATGCCAAGGTTGAAGTGGACGAACGGGAGTTTCGGGTCCGCCTTCGCGGCTGCTTGAAGTTCGACGATGGCTTCGTCGTATTCCTCCCGATTCATGTGCGCCTTACCCATCAGTAAGTGGAACTCGGCTGAATTCTCGCCGCGGGTGACCAACCGCGCGAGGGATTTCTGCTCCAATTCCTTGTTGCCCGACTTACCCGCGGCAATTCCCAGAACATAGAGATAGTTCAGCTGGTCCGAAGCTTGCGCCCAGAGCGGCTCAAGCGTAGAGGTTGCCTCCGGATAGCGTCCGCGAAAGAAATAACAGAGCCCCAGCAGATAGCGGGCCTGGAACGAAGATGGTACATCGTCGACCACCGATTCGAATGGCGGAATAGCATCTTCGAAATCGTTTTGCCAGTAATAAACCAGTCCGATGTTGAGCCGAATTCCGGGCAATTGCGGCGCCAGTTCCTCGGCTCGCCGAAGATCTTCGAGAGCGCCTTTCCATTGTTTTCGCCGCATCCGGATGACTCCGAGGTTCGCGTAGGCCCCCGCCACATTCGGATTGAGTGCAACCACACCTTGGAACGCGCGCTCCGCCTCATCGAGTTTTCCGCTCTTCAATGCCGCCTCCCCCTCATGGAAAAGGCGTTCGGGATCGGTCGCACGGGCCGTCGCATCGGGTCCTGCGGATTGCGGGATCCCTACCGTGCGGGCCCGACCCGGTGGGGCGAAAAACACGAGAAAAACGACGACCAGCCGAAATCGCATGCTTGACACAGGTTTCACTCTCTGGTGTAGTGTCCGCCAGCAGTCGCGCGAATTCAAGCTGCTCCAGGCGGCTGAACGGACGCCATTTTCGCTTGAGCGCAGGATAAGCAATCTCATGGTCACGATTCGGGACGTGGCGAAGGAAAGCGGGTTTTCCTCGACCACCGTTTCCATAGTTCTTAACAACGCGCCCTTGGCCCGCTACATTCCGGCCACCACAAAGAAGTGCATCGAGCGTGCCGCCAAAAAACTTGGCTACCGACCCAATCTCTTTGCGCGCTCCCTTCGCAGCAAGAGGAGCCACACCGTAGGCGTCATGGTGTTCGACATGACCGATCCCTACTGTACGCTGGTTCTGCGCGGGATCGAAACCTCGCTTTATCAGGCGTCTTATCTCCCGATTCTCACCGACGTGCATAATGAGCGGTCCCGCTTTGAGCGCTACCTGGAAATGCTGTTGGACCGGCGAGTCGAAGCCCTCATCGTGTTGGCGAACTGGCTGTTTGTGAATATTGAAGTTCTTGGCGACCTCGAGAAGAGCAGTATTCCCACCGTGATGATTGGGCAGGAATTGAAGACCGAGTCAGTCAGTTCGGTGATCGTAGACAACGAGTTGGGCGCCTACAAAGCGGTCGAACACCTGTTCGCCTTGGGGCATCGCAAGATCGCATTCATTCGTGGGCCCAAGACCCTGGGAGATAGCGCTCCGCGCTGGAAAGGTGTGCGAACATTCGCAAAGGCCCACGGTCTGGAGTTGGACGAAGGGTTGGTCGTAGATCTGCCCGAGTCGCGCAATCCGATTTCGAGCTTTGAGGAAGGCCACAAGTTAACCGAAGAACTCCTGAAGCGGCAGCGTCCCTTTACCGCATTGATGGCCTTCGATGACATGACCGGGTTCGGAGCGATCCGAGCTTTGGCGAAAGCTGGATTGCGAGTGCCCGATCACTGTTCAGTGGTCGGTTTTGATGATGTTGCTGCGTCCGCTCTCTACAACCCTCCACTGACCACGATCCGGCAACCCATGGAAGATATGGGCGCGATGGCGGCCAGCATCGCGTTGGATGGCATCAATGCGGTTGTCGAAAAACGGAAATCGGCGGCCGTGCACCGCAAGTTAGTGCCTGAGTTGGTGGTTCGAGGGTCGACGCGCCAACTGTGACGCCTCGCAGGCGATGCTTCGGTGATTTTTTGCTTGACTTGAAAATGCGAATAACGCACTATTCATACGTTTTAATAAACCGAATTCTTCTGGAGTGTTGGGCAAGGCAGAGAGTGAAGTAATCGCCTCCACTTGGCGCGAAACCGCTAAATGGGAGTCGGGTTGTGAACCGCGGAGTGTAGCGCAGTACTGGTTGGCTGGGGTGATGCTTGGGCTCAGGGGTGACGCCCGGGGAAATCAATACGCGAGACTGATACGGAGCTGAGGATGAAGTCCCGTCAATGGTTGTGGCTGTGCATCTTTGCCATCTGCTCTTCCGGCGCTCTTCTGTCGCAGGACACTGCCTCCCTTACTGGCACTGTTACCGACCCGAGCGGAGCTGCAATTTCGGGCGCCACCGTATCGATTTCAAATGCGGAGAAGGGCGTAAAACGCACTGCCCCCTCTAATGGCAGCGGCGACTATGTGTTTGCCGCGCTCCCCATCGGCGGCTACGACATTTCTGTTACCGCGACCGGTTTCAAAAAGTTTGAAGCGAAGGGTGTGATTTTAAATGTTGCGCAGAAGTCCCGCGTGGACGTCGCGATGCAAGTCGGCGCCGAAACCACTGAAGTGACGGTGCAGGGAACCAACGTTGCCCAAGTCGAGACTCAGTCTTCCGATCTCGGCGGAACAGTGACCGGCAAGGAAATCAGTCAACTCGAATTAAACGGTAGAAATTTCACACAACTCATTACCCTGGTTCCCGGTGTCACCAACCAAAGCGGACAGGACGAGGCGCAGGTCGGGGTGAATGGAAACGTTGCGTTCAGTGTGAATGGCGGCCGCACCGAGTACAACAACTGGGAGATGGACGGGGGCGACGCTCTCGACAATGGCAGCAATACCTCGCTGAACGTATATCCCAGCATCGACGCAATCGCCGAGTTTAAAGTTCTTACGTCGAATTATGGCGCGCAATATGGCCGCAACGGGTCTGGAACCGTCGAAGTCGAGACCAAGTCCGGCACCAGTAGCTTTCATGGCGATCTGTATGAATTCGTGCGTAATGACGCGTTCAACGCAACCCCCTACTTTCAGACGTTCGGTCCCTCCCTACAAGAAGAATGACTTTGGATATACTTTGGGCGGCCCGATCTTCATACCCGGTCACTACAATACCAATAAGCAGAAGACATTTTTTTTCTGGTCGGAAGAGTGGCGGCGGGACCGCGTGCCCAGTCCGTTCTCGGTAACCACCGTTCCTTCGTTGGCGGAGCGGGCGGGCAATTTCAGGGACCTGTGCCCTGGCTCCGATTGTCCGGTTGAGCCTAACGTCCTCAATGGTCAACCGAATCCGCTGGCCGGTCAGCCGTTCCCGGGCAATCAAGTCCCCATTGCTTCTGGCCCCACAGTTCCAGCGCTAGAAGCGCTGATTCCCACTCCCAACGTCGGCTCCAACAGTTGGCTCGAAACTCCAACTCTTCCCACCAACTGGCGGGAAGAACTGTTTCGCATCGACCATAATTTCTCCGACAAAATTCGCGGTTCGTTCCGCTATATCCATGACTCATGGGACCAGATTTATCCCACGCCGTTGTGGACGAGCGGCACCAGCTTTCCGACCGTGCAGACGGATTTCATCGGCCCAGGCGTCAGTATGGTTGCCCGTTTGACGGTAACCGCCTCCCCCACACTTTTGAACGAGTTTGTGGCCAGTTACACGACTGATCACATCACCACCGGATTGATTGGCGCATGGCAGCGCCCCCCAGGATTGAACCTGGGAATCTTCCAGAATGGTTTTGGAGGGAAGGTTCCGGGCATAAGTCTGAATGGCGGAATTTTCAATGCCATCAATCAAGATCCGGGTTACGTGCCGAACGGTCCGCTCAATTCCAACCCAACCTACACCTACAAAGACAATGTCACGAAAATCATCGGCAGCCACAACCTGCAATTCGGTGGATACTTCGTGGCCGCCCAGAAGAACGAAATCCCGCAACCCGCTTTCGGAATAAACGGAAACCTGTCTTTTAACACCAGCGATTCAGCCGTTAGCACCGGCAACGCGTTCGCCGACTTGTTGCTGGGCAACGTCGCGACGTTTCAGCAGGAAAAGTCCGCGGTGAAGACCTACAACCGGTATAAGATTTTCGAGCCTTATTTGCAGGACGATTGGCACGCCAGCGGTCGACTCACTCTCAATTTGGGTCTTCGCGTGAGTATGTTCGGGACTTACCGCGAGATTCATCACAATGCGTGGAACTTCGACCCGAGCCATTACGTTCCCGGCGCGAGTTTCACGAACGCGAACGACTTGGTCGTGGGAAATCCCTACAACGGATGGGTGCAGTGCGGCGTCACTGCGGCAGTTCCAGCGGGTTGCATGCAGGGACATCTGTTTAATCCTGCACCGCGCCTCGGTTTCGCCTGGGACCCCAAAGGCGACGGGAAGTGGGCGTTGCGCGGCGGTTACGGAATCTTCTTCGAACATACCAATCAAGGCGAAGCCAACGCCGGCACCCTTGAGCAATACAATCCTCTTACTCAGACGGCCTCGGTTTCGAATATTTCCGGCTACCAGAACATAACTCCAGCGCTCTTGGGAACTACCACGACGCCGTTGTCGTTTGTCTCGATTCCCAACAAAGCCATCTGGCCATATATCGAACAATGGCATTTGGACGTGGAGCATAATCTGGGCAGGAACACCGTCGCCACGCTTTCCTACGTGGGAAGCGCCGGGGTCCACCTAACACGCGAATATGAACTGAACCAGTTGCACCCAGTGCCTCTTTCACAAGATCCCTATAAGCCGGGCGAGGCCATCGGCCCCAATGACTGTGGGACCACGTTCGACGCATACGGCGTCCCCACAGACGCGACCACGCCAAGCGGCGTTCCGATTCCATATACCGGTCCGGGAAATCTCGGTCCGGCGGTGAACCTCGGGATCGCCGCCTGCGGCACCATCGCCGACCCTTTCCGGCCCTACAACGGCATTGGCAGCATCACTCGGAAGGAAGAGTCGGCAACGTCCAGCTACAACGCCATGGAACTTGCAGTTCGTCACAGCATTGGCGGGTTGCAACTCAACCTGGCCTATACCTATAGCCACTCGCTCGACGACTCTTCAGACTATGCTGACGTTTCTTTGATCAACGCCTATGCTCTCAACAGCTATCACGGCAGTTCCAACTTCGATCAACGGCACGTATTCAATGTTGGATATGTTTACGACCTGCCGATCTTCAAACAACCTGGCCTTAAACATAACCTTCTGGGCGGATGGGAGTGGTCGGGCATTACGCTGATTCAGACAGGGACGCCATTTTCCGTATACAACGCCGGTGCGAACAGCGTTCCGGGAGACAATGCCGGAGTGGCAAACGGCGTCGACACCTCGGGCGCATCCTGGCCGGATTTAGTGGGAAATCCGAAATCTGGGGTACAACAGATCCCCGGACTTCCCTTCGGACCGTTGCTCTTCAACCCGTCGGCATTTGTTGCTCCTCGCGGGCTCACTTTCGGCGATGCGGGAAGAAACATCCTTACCAATCCGCGGCGCACGAACTTTGATATGGCGCTGTTGAAGCACTTCACCGTGACCGAGAGCAAATATTTCGAGTTCCGGGCTGAAGCCTTTAACGTATTCAATCACACGGAATATTCATGGCTGGGTGGTGACGCGGGATCGGCCGCCAACAACCAGGGACTCGGCACCGCCGCCAGCACCATCGGTTGCTATGGCGGCGCTGAGAATTCGGCGGGTGACCCTAGTTGCACAACCCCTGCCGGCGCCGGCGCGGCATTCCTGCATGCCACGGCCGTGCATAATCCACGCATTCTGCAATTGGCTCTAAAGTTCATCTTTTAGGGTGAAAAGGCCTCCGGAGAGAAGGCTTTGGGCGATAAATACGAAAGATAGTCCTGGCCTGATCGCGCTTGCGGTCAGGCCTTTTTTAACCGACCGTTGCGTGCTCCGCCGACGCTTTCACCACGTTGAAAGCGTTCTCGATGTCGGCGATCAGATCGTCCACATTCTCAATCCCTACCGACAAGCGCACCATCTGGTCCGTCACTCCCATTTTGGCCCGTTGTTCGGCGGAGATCATCGAGTGAGAAGTGATGACCGGAATCGTCACCAGTGAATCGACTCCGCCAAGACTAGGTGCAAGCGTGAACAGGTGAAGCGCCTCGCTAAACCGTAGGGCATCAACTCCCGTGCCCTCCACTTCGAACGAGACTACTCCTCCGCCCCCTTGCATTTGTGCCTTGGCAATCGCGTAGTCGGGATGGTTTTCGAGCAGCGGATAATGCACTTGCCGCACCTTGACGTGTTTCGAAAGAAAGCGGGCGACTGCCAGGGCAGACTCGTTCTGCCGTTGCACTCGCACCGCGACCGTCTTGATGCCCCGCAGCAGCAACCATGCGGCATGCGTATCCATGACTCCACCCAGAACTGTGCGGGTTGAATGGATGAAATCGATCAAATCTTGGCGACCGGCAACCGCGCCGCAAATTAAATCCGAATGTCCCGCAAAAAATTTGGTTCCCGAATGCATGACCAAGTCGATCCCGAACTCGGCGGGACAGCAATTAATCGGCGTAGCAAACGTGCTGTCGATCATGGAGATGAGATTGTGTTTCTTGGCCAAGGCCGCAGCCTTGCGCAAATCGACCACGCGAAGCGACGGATTGGTAGGCGATTCCAGATAAAGCAGCCGAGTATTCGGACGAATCGCGCGCGCATGTTGCTCAAAATCGTTGGTGTCCACGAATGTAGTTTCAATTCCCAGCTTCGGTAACCACTGGTCGAGGAACTTGGTGGCCCCGCCGTAGATGTCGCGCTGCGCGACGACATGATCGCCGCTCTTTAGCAACGCAAGAATCGTGGTCGTGATCGCGCACATGCCGGAGGAAAACAACAAGGCGGCATCGGCGTTCTCTAATTCCGCAATGGCCTTCTCGGCCACTGTGTGGGTTGGATTGCCGTACCTGGTGTAGAACTGGTCCGTGGGGGTAATCCGCGTCTGGGTCTCGTTGTCCACCACTTCAAACGTGGAGGTCTGGTAGATAGCAGTCGCCAGAGGGCCATTCTTCCTTGAAAGATCCGTGCCGCCACGTACAGCCTTGGTTTCAGGCCGGTAGTTTTTCGATTTCATTCACGTACTCCCCGTGAAGTTCTTCCATCGAGTGAAAGGCCCCACTTCCAACAGAGTAATCTCGTGCAGCAAGCAGAGCAACATTCGTCCAGCTACAGAATGCCGCGGCAAGCCGTATAATTTCACGCTTATGGACTCAGGTCTCAAGAACCGGGTTGCCGTCGTGGCCGCTTCAAGTCAGGGAATTGGTCGCGCCACGGCGGAGGCCTTTGCCGCGGAGGGTTGTAAGATCGCGATGTGCGCCCGCAATGCCCAGGTCCTGAGGGCCGCAGGCGAGCAGATCGAGAAACAATACAACGCCGAGGTGTTTGTGTCTGCGCTCGACGTAACTGACGCCGCGTCCGTCCAGGATTTTGTCAATGAGACGGTCGCAGTCCTGGGCGGCGTGGATATTTGCGTGATCAACGCTGGAGGTCCGCCCGCGAAGGGCTTCCTGGCAACCACGCAAGAAGACTGGCGCAAGGCCGTCGACACCAATCTGCTCAGCGCCGTGTATTTTGCCCGTGAAGTGATTCCTCATATGCAACGCCGCCATTGGGGACGAATCATTACCATCACTTCAATCACCACAAAGCAGCCAGTCGCAGATTTGGTGCTCTCCAATGCGGTGCGGGCTGGCGTGGTAGGTTTGGTGAAGAGCCTGGCCAACGAATTTGGGAAAGACGGAATTCTAGTGAACAATGTGGCTCCTGGATTTACTGCGACCGAGCGACTCAAAGAGCTCGCCAAGGCTCGCTCTTTGGCATCAGGAAAGCCCGAGCAGGCAATCTTCGATGATTGGAGTGCGGAGGCACCCTTGAAGCGCTTGGGCGAGCCCCGCGAGGTTGCCGATGCGATCGTATGGCTGGCCTCCGAGCGGGCATCATTCGTGACAGGACAGACAATCCTCGTCGATGGCGGGATGTATAAAGGATTCTAAGAGCGACCATAAGGAGATTTGCATTGGTAGCTAAAAGGTCGAAGAAAGCGAAAACGACAACACACAAACCCGTAAGAAAGTCCGGCGCTGCCAGGTCGCGGACAAAACGTCCGTTGACCCCGGCCGACGCGAAGCATATTCCGTGGGATTCGGTCGAGTTGGAAGACCTCAATCCTCTTCTACGGCGGCACTTCGTCGTGGGCCAGAGCCTTATGTTGGCGAGGGTCTTACTCAAAAAGGGATGCGTCGTGCCGGAGCACAGCCATCATAATGAGCAACTCACGTATGTTCTGGAAGGCGCGCTGAAATTCTGGATCGGTGGAAAGATCATCGTGGTCAACGCCGGTGAAGTGCTAAGCATTCCGCCGAACCTTCCGCACAAGGCGGAGGCCTTAGAGGATACAGTAGATATAGATGTATTCAACCCGCCGCGCGAAGACTGGATGAATAAGACGGACCAATATCTGCGTGGCAGTAAATAGATCCGACCGGCCCTGACCCAATGACCGAACCAGCCGCGGCAAAGCCTATTACTAATCAGAAAGAGCAATTCCGCTGCATTGGTTGCGGAGCAGTTCACGCAAACGCTGAGCAGAATTTCCGCTGTCCTAAGTGCGGCGATCTGCTCGAACTTATCTACCCAAAACGTGAGGTCCCCGCGCTCAACCCGTCTGATCTCAAGGATCGTTGGTTAAAGCGCCGGTTATCGCCGCGGCCGCTCGATCAAAGCGGCGTCTGGCGATTTCGCGAACTTCTGCCCGACTCGAGCGATGCGTCGAATGTCATCACAATGCGCGAGGGCAACACTCCTATCTACCAGTTGTCTCGATGTGCTCGGGCCGCGAACGTAGAGCGTCTGCTCGCTAAGCATCAGGGAATGAATCCGACCGGATCGTTCAAGGATACCGGAATGACTGTGGCGGCATCGTTTGCAAGACAGCAAGGATACCGCTGGGTCGCCTGCGCTTCGACGGGAAACACTTCGGCCTCCATGGCAGCGTACGCTGCCCATGGCGATCTGCTGAGTCTCGTGCTGGTTCCCCAGGGAAAAATTTCCTGGGGAAAGCTTTCTCAGGCGCTCGACTATGGCGCCGTTACCTGTGAATTGAAGACCGATTTCGACGGTTGTATGCGGGTTTTAAGTGAAGTTGTCCAACGAATGCCGATTTATCTTTTGAACTCCGTCAATCCCTATCGGATTGAAGGCCAAAAAACGGCGGCCATTGAGCTTATGGAACAACTGGAATGGCAGGTTCCTGACCACGTGATTGTCCCCGGAGGCAATCTGGGAAACTCTTCTGCTCTTGGCAAGGCCTTCCTGGAAATGAAGGACATGGGGTTGATCGCGTCTCTACCCACAATCTCCGTCATTCAGGCTGATGGTGCGAATGCGTTGGTCCGTACGATGCGCGAAACCGCTGGACAGAAGTTAATCTCCGTTCAGCCGGAAACCATGGCGACGGCGATTCGCATCGGCAATCCAGCGTCGTGGAAAAAGGCGGTTCGAATCCTCCAGCAGACAGGCGGAACCGTCGAACAAGTCAGTGAAGTCGAGATCGCGATTGCCAAGGCCGAGATCGGCTCCGACGGCATTGGCTGTGAGCCTGCCTCAGCGGTTACGTTGGCCGGACTCAAAAAGCTGGTCAAGCAAGGCTTCGTGAAGTCTAACGAGTCCGTCGTGCTGATATTGACCGGCCATCTGCTCAAAGATCCCGAGTTCACCCTCAACTACCATCGCGGCGAACTGTTTGGCTCAAAAGGCGGCGAGACAGCCAAGATCGCCCATCAACGACGCAGCCCTATCATTCTCGATGCGACGGCGGAGGCAGTCTTCCGTACGCTCGAAAGCGCGGAGAAGTCTTCTGACCACTAAGAAAACACTCACCTTGCGCTCGCACTCTCGTCTCTCAAGACGCCAGGGGCCGGGGAACTTGAGCCTGAAGCTGCCGGCCACATCTGCCAATCTAGGTCCGGCTTTCGATGCCGCGGCACTCGCATTCTCCATGTTTCTGAAAGTGAAGGCCAGGGAATCAAACGAATTTTCCGTTGTTGCAACAGGGCGCGACGCGGCAATCTGTGGACAGCTCGATAACAACCTTATCCTCCAGACCTATCGCGAGGTTCTCCAGTCGGCGGGACGTTCAGTCACTCTCTTGGCCCTCAGGATCGCAAACCAGATTCCGATTGGGAAAGGTTGCGGTTCCTCGGCCGCGGCTCGTCTGGCCGGAATCGCTCTCGCCGTCCATTTCGGCCGGTTGCGCTGGAATGAGAGCGACATCGTCGGTGAGGCATCACGCCGCGAGCGTCATCCTGACAACGCCGCGGCTTGCTGGATGGGTGGAATCGCGATCGCTGGAAGCTTTAAGGATGGCGAGACCTGGATGGCTTCCCTGAAACCGAAAGGGAAATGGCCGCTGTTGTTGGCCGTGCCTGAAAATACCTTGTCCACGGAGAAAGCCCGCGGTGTGCTTCCTCAGTTATACTCGCGCGAAGATGTCGTGGCCAACCTGCAGAATTCCATGCTGATGTTCACTGCTTTCTCCCAAGGCCGTCCCGAGCTCTTGCCCGCCGCGCTGCAGGACCGCATCCATCAGCCTTACCGGGCTTCCTTGTGTCCATTGTTGCCCGCCTTGCAGGAGTTGGAGGAGCCCGGCATTCTGGGCGTCGCACTGAGCGGCGCCGGGCCGTCGGTCTTGATTTTTCTGGAACCAGGAGCAAATCAGAAAGGGATCGAACGTCGCATCGAAAAATATCTGACCGCTAAGCGGCTCCGGGCGGAGCTGCTACCCGCGGCAATCACCCTGCATGGCGCACGCGTGAGCTGGCGTTCCCTGTGACGCAAAACCCGCAACGCTCGTGGTTAGGAACCCTATCGTTCGGCGACGCGAACGAAATACTGTTCAAAGCTCAACTTCGGATCATTTGCAAATCGCTCGGGATAAGACTGCAGCGCTCTCAAATAGCTCTCGACTTCGTTGTGCGCTGGTTTATCTTCACCGTCCCGTGCCGTTGAAACTTTCCCGTCCTGCGACTTCATGGTCATAACATCCCCTGCGAGTTGGCTGGGCTGCTTAAGAGACAGACATCGGCCAGGGTAGGTGCCTGAGTCCTCAGCAAACCGGAGGTTCTTTGTTTCCTTAACTTAGGGAGAGATGAACCTTAATGCTTTGTACTGGAATGGTAAATGGCACCTTCGTGCCATAGCAATAGGATAATGTGGAAAAGGGACCGCCGCGAAAGCGGCCCCATATAGTTACTAGCGACTAGCCGGCGGCACGATCCCGCTCATTCGCAGATAGACCACCATTTGTCCGTAGTGGTCGAAGCAATGCCCGGCGCCAAGCATAGCGATTCCGAGCCTGGTTACTTTTCCTTCTCCAAATGGGCTCTTAACCTGTCCGATGGCGTTTTGCTCATTAATCGTCGCTACGGCCTTATGCAGATAGGCGAACGAGTTCTTAAGAAAATTCATGATGTCCGCCTTCGACGTCATGGCATCGGGTCCATTCTCGCTGCCGAGGTCGACTGGCGGTTTTTCTTCCAGAATCGCTCCACCGATCATGTAGTTAACGGCGGCCACGTGTTTCACTTGTTGTGCAAAAGTCCGAACCCCTTTGAATTCTCCGGCCGTCGGGACAAATGAGTACTTGGCTTCCGGCATGGCATCCGCTGCCGAGACAAATTCTCCCTCAACGCCCGAAACCCGGCCATCAACCACCTTGGTAAGCGTCGGATGGTCATCCGGCTTCGCCTGGCTCCAACTCAAGCTCGCACATACAACGAGTACCGCTGCAAACAGCCACTTCATCTTCTGCATAAGCATTCCTCCTGAGAAATCTGATGATCTTCGATTCATGGCCCCGAGTAATTAATCCCGTACCACAGCTGGCGCGTAACGCAACTCTCGAGCGCTGAGTGGATAGCCCTTCACCGTCAGCAATCCTGCCAGCAAAGCTACTGCAGAATACAGCAGAGCCGATGAAATTCCTACGCGGCTTGCCAGCGCGCCCCATACGGCGCTGCCCACCGCCATTCCTCCTTGCAATACCAGCAGATAGATCGACAGCGCTCGCGCCCGCAAACCCGCGGGTGCCATGGTCTGCGCCGCGACGTTCAAACAGGCCAGTATGGCGATCCATGCCGTCCCGCTCGCAAACAGAATCGCGCTCAGCCAGCCAAAGGATTCCACTCGTCCCGCGGCGATTGTCATAAACCCAAACACGATGATGGCAACCGTAACCACTCCATCGACCGAAAGCCGGTTGCGCAGGCGTGGAAGAATTCCCGCCCCCGCCAAAGCGCCCAGCCCGAACGATCCCAACAGCACTCCATATCCGTCTGCTCCGTGCGGACGTGCAATCAACGGCAGTAAGGCAAGCAGCGAGCTTGCGCCCAGGCTGAAGGCGCCCGTCCGGATCAAAACACAACGCACTGTCGAATCGGATCGCACATATCGAAATCCGGCCAGGATCGCCGTAGAAACCTTGCCAGTCTCGATCTTCTCGTAATTCGGGCGCTTCCAACGGTACAGGAATAGGATGACTCCGAAAAACGAAACCGCATTCAACAGGAACGCCACCCCGGAGCTCGTCATGGCAATTACCAAACCACCCAGCGCCGGTCCCACGGCCCTCGCCACATTGAAGCCTACGGAATTGAGCGCGACGGCCGATGCATGCTGCTCGGGGGAAATGATCTCCGGCGTGATAGCCTGCCACGCCGGATCGTTCATCACCGCTCCCAGGCCCAGCACAAAGGTGAACGCCAGCAGAATCCACGGAGTGACGTGTCCCAATATCGTGAAAACGCCCAGCAGCGCGGCCGCAACTACCATCCAAACTTGCGTGATCAGTAACAATCGTCTTCGGTCTACCATGTCCGCAAGCGCGCCCGCCGGCAAAATGACCAGGAACACGGGCACGGTCGCGGCAGCCTGTACCAGGCTCACCATAAACGGAGACATCGTGAGCTGCGTCATCAACCAGCCCGCGCCCACATTTTGCATCCACGTGCCGGTATAGGAGATCACGGCTGCGCCCCACAGCGTGCGGAATAGTGGTTCGCGCAGCGGCGTCCATGCGGATGTTTCGCGATTGCCCTGTAGACGTTGCGGCAGCGACGTGTTCACGATGTGCGCCATCTCAGTGACTCTGCGGTCGGTTGGCGTCAGCGAGTTGCTCCTCGCCGAATGGCCAATCCCTGGTACGCCATGCGCGCACCATATAAAGCATCACGCCAGTCACCAAAATCACCATGGCATAGCGAATCTGGACGAGGGAATTCGTTCGCGAAACCAGTATGAAGATGAATCCGATCGACGCCAGAAGAGCCGGCAGCGGATAAAGCCACATGCGAAATGGCCGGGGAAGTTCAGGCCGCCGTATGCGGAGAACAATAACTCCAACGGCTTGCATCAGAAACTGTAAAAGAATGCGGATCACAACTAGAGCCGCAATCACATCTGCGAGCGACAAAAAGCAGAACGCCATCGCAACCGCACCCAATGCCAGAAGTGAAACGTAAGGAAATCGTCCTTCAGGATGGATCCGGGCAAAAGCGCGAAAGTAATTTCCGTCAAGCGCCGCCGCGTACGGCACGCGCGAGTACCCAAGCATCAACGAAAATACCGATGCGAACGCCGTCCACATAACCAACCCCGTCACGATTGCCGCGGCCCTGGTTCCGTAGATCGTCCGCATGAATATCGAGATGATGTAAAGGCCCCCATTGTTCTGCGCCGGGTGCACCATCTCCTGCCACCGAACAACGCCTAGAACACTGACGTTCATAATCACATATAGACAAGCCACAATCAGAATGGATAGCAACAGCGCGCGGGGAATTGTTTTGGTAGGATCTTTGACCTCATCACCCAGAAAACATACGTTGTAATAGCCCCAATAGTCATAGGTGGCCACCAGCATCGCCGCACCCAGGCCGAGAAAAAACTTGTCCGACAGCTGAAAAGCACCGGTAGGAAAACTGAAAGCCTGCGCCGCATTAAAGTGCGTAACTCCGGCAAAGATGATCCACGCCATCGTTCCCAGAACTCCCGCCAGCAGCAACTTCGACATCCACCCGATGCTGGTGATCTTGCGGTACAAAAGCACCGTCGCCAGCAACACCGTTCCGATGGCCACGAAGGTCGCGCCCGTCGCCAGCCAGCGAACTTGCATCGATCCCATCGGCGGCAGCGGGATGTTCCAAGTCCGCGCTAGAAACTGATGCTCCAGCCCCGGCCAAAAGTACGACGCATAACCCGACAGTCCGATCGCGCCCGAAGCAATCGAAAGCGGAGCGCTGAAAGAGAGTTGCCAGATAAAGAGAAACGAAATGAGTCGGCCCAATTTCCGCGGCCCGTAGATTTCCCGCAGATAGCGATAGGATCCACCCGACCCCGGAAACGCCGCCCCTAGTTCGGCCCAGACCAGACCGTCGCAAATCGCAAACACCGCTCCCACGATCCATCCCAGCATCGCTTGCGGCCCGCCCATCGCGCTTACGATCAGCGGCAACGTAATGAAAGGCCCCACGCCGATCATGTCGATCATGTTCAGCGCGGTGGCGCTGCCCAATCCAATCCCACGAATCAGTTCCGGGGATCTCCCGGCGTTTTCGGAATCGACGGCGGATTGCATGATTGATAATCGGGGTGCGACCGATGTCCCGAAAAACCGACTGCGGCTCTAATGCCCCGCGTCGAGCAGGTTCACGTACAACCGAATAGCGCCTGGAACGCCCGCCGGCAGTTGGCGAAAGAACGCGTAGCCCGTGTAGATGTACGTCCCTTTTCCAAATTGCGCCCGCAATAGCCCGCCTTTTTGCGGATTCTCGCCCGGATCGTGCGAGGAAAGCAGAGGTTTAAAGTGATCGTCCCACTGGTCCATGAAGTACAGACCCCGCTCCTGCACCCACCCGTCGAAATCTTTCTGCGTGATTCGGTTGGGTGAAGTGAAGATGCTATCATCGGGCGCCAGTATTTCAACCGCCGCATCTTCCACGGAAACCCGGGCCCGGCTAAGAGTCGCCGGATAAGGAGTGAATTTACCGCTATTGAAGTCGCTTACCCCAGCGTTGTATTGCACCACGAGTGTTCCCCCGGCCGATACCCAGTCGAGCAACTTTCGGTTGTTCGTGGCCAGTTCTTTTTGCGTATCGTATGCACGAATGCCGAGCACGATGGTTCCGTACTGCGCCAGATCCGTACTTGCAAGTTTGGCGGCATCCATGACGGTTACGTCCATCCCCAGTTGCTGGATGACGGTCGGAATGTCGTCTCCTGCCCCCATGACGTAACCGATCTTCAGATGCCCAGGGACGTTCACATCGACCACACTCACGCGCTGTACGGCGGGTTGATAGTAGTAAAAAGTATCAAGATCTTCGCGAGTGACAATGCTATAACCCTCCGAATATTTCCTTCCCGCGGATTCCAAGATGGCAGCCACCTTCGTTCGCCCCTCTTTCAAGCTGGAAGGAAAAAGCCGGAACTCAGATTCGCGTCTCCCATGCGGCCCGCTGAAATCAAGAGGCAGACTCGCAGGTTCAGCCCGCCAGCCCGATGGAACATCCAGACGAAGAGTTCCTTCCGCTGCATTCACAAGATTGCTTGATATTGCAACCTTTACCTTCAGCGCCGAGCCGTCAGCAACCGGAATGACTTGTTCTCCAGGCTCCAACATCACAGAGAATGCGGGAGCAACCGCCAGAGCACGCTCCCCTAAGCTACCATCCGGTTCTTTGTAAGACACCATCGCAACCGCTTGCACTGTCCCATCCCGTCCCCCTATCGAATAAACCACGCGAGCGCGGAGCGGCGCCGGAGGGAAGGGAAGCGTCGCGTCTTGCGGATCGTCAATCGTATTGATCGCATCGGTCTCAGGATTGTTGCGATGCCAGTAAGGTCGCGTGTACCCGGCGTTCGCCGGAACTGTGACCATGAAATGCGCGTAATATCCCGAATGGGCGGCAATCTTTTCTGTACTCGACTGTCGTCCTGTTGATCCGCTGAGATCAATTTCTTCTTTGCGGATCCGCTGTACTTTCCATCCCTGCGGCGCCTCAAGCTCAATTCCCTTGATCTCAGCTTTAGGATCGCTGGCAAATCGGACTGACACTTCAAAGCTCTCCCCCGGAACAGCCATAAACGCGTCGTCTACGTCTTTCGCTGCAGGCGAGGTCACCGCGGCTGACAATGCCACTCCCGCGGCCAAGTTCGCCGCTTCCACAAATTGATTTTCCTTGGTCCGTAGCTTTACCTCCACCTCGTTCTTCGCGGCAGGCGAAAGCGCGGACGCGGAGACCGTGGCGGCCAGTTTGTGTACCTCCCTCGCTCCCGTCAGCAAGAACGGAGTCGCATCAGCGGGTCGGCGTTCAGCCGCAGCCGACGCCTGCTCGACATCCTTCTGCATCGCGGCCAGCGACGACGCAAGGCCCGGCAATTTCCCGGCCTCCGCCCCTAGATTCGTCGCAATTCCCGGAATCGTGGCATCCATGCCGTCAAAGAAATCTTTCTCGTGACCATCTTTGTCGGTCGTCGACGGCAGGACCGAATCCACCAATTTGTAATAAGTGAAGCGATCACCCGCATCCAGCGTCCAGGCACCCGCGCCTTGCGAAAGCTGATGCCGCAACCCGTCCATCGCAAACTGCGCGTACGACATACCCAAAAGCGGATCAGCCTTGCCCGTGTTCAACCGCAGCGTATAGTCCGCGTCCGGACAACTCGTCGCCCCGAATCCACATACATTACCGACGTAAACTTTCTTGGCCTGCCAGGGCAGCAATCCTTCCTTGATCTGCTCCGGAAAGCGCTTCGGATCGGCGGCTGCGCGGAACGCCTCTTTCGTCAGAATCGCCGATGCCTGGTGATGCCCATGCCCATCGCGGCTGGTTCCACTAAAACGTGCAACCAGTACATCCGGCCGAAAGGTGCGGATCACCCGTACCATATCGCCCAGCGCAATATCGTGTCCTTGCCATTTCTGAAAAGTCTCTTCCGGCGTCTTGGAGAAGCCGAAATCAGCCACTCGCGTGAATCTTTGCTCGACGCCGTAATATCGATCTGCGGCAAGCACTTCCAATGTCCGTACAACTCCTAGCACGTCGAACAGATTGCTGCCAACCTTGTTCTGTCCACCTTCACCCCGGTTCAGTGTCAATAAAAGTACTGATGCGCCTTTTCCGCGCGATTCAAGCGTCAACATCCCGCCATCTTCGTCATCCGGATGTGCGTCCGCCTGCATCAGCCGCGCCGTGGTCTGAAGCCGCCGCAGTATTTGCTGAAGCCCCGGAGCACCTGAATCCTGCGGCAACGGTTTTGTAGGAGAAACTTTCGGCGGCGAGACTTGAGCGAATGAAGTGACAAGAACGGTGCTTGCCAGCAACACCAAGACCCCCAGCGTGCGCCGGATCCATACCTTACTTCCCAAAGACCGAACTTTCATGAACAGTGGATTATCCAGCGTGCGAATAGGAAACAAGATTTTTCCTGGACTTGAGTTTTATGAATCGACTCACCCCAAATAGAAAGGTTAGCTTACTTCAATCCTATCCGATTCATGGCGTTTTTGACTTGCCAACGCTTTCCTGGCATTCATGCGCCGCCGTCAGGATTTCATCGAACTCCGCGCTGCTGCGTAATTTCGCCAGCAGGGGATCGGCCAGCAAAGCCGAATACGCGCAGTAATTTTGCTGCACCGCGGCTTTCAGCAGATGCAACGCCGCATCTTTCTTCCCGCAATACGCCAGAATCGCGCCCTGCGTGTACCACGGCTCAGGATCGAGTTCAGCGGGGAAATTCGTCGTCATATCATGCGCAATTCGGTCCAAGTCAGCCGTGTGCCCAGGTTCCAGGCATGCCTCCAGCAGATCGCGGTGGTACCGCGGATTGGTCGACATTCTCTTCGCTGCCTCACGCGCTTCCGGAACCTTGTTCTCCCGCAGCAGAATCGACGGCATAATGTACGCCGCCCACTCCGAGCCCGCGTCCAGATTCACAAAATCTTTGGCCCGCTCGGTTTGCCCAATCTCCATAAACGCCCATGCGCACGAGCGAAACTGATAGTTCCCCGGGTCCAGCGCCATGGCTGCATCGCATTCCTGCGCCGATTGCTCCTGCATCCCCGCATAGCGCAGCACATAGCTCAGGGTAAAGTGGGCCTGTGCGCTCTCCGGACGGCCCTTGACCAGCGTCTGTGCCGAGTCATAAGCCTTGGTCAATTCCCCGCGCTCCACCCGGTTCGCCGTCAACTGGCCCGCCGCCCCAATCAAATTCGGATCGAGCGCCAGCGCCTGTTCGCAGGCATGATTCGACTTCTGGAACGATTCTTCGCCGCCGTTCGAATAAGTTGAGTCATAGTAATAGCGCAGCCCCAAAGCTTCCCACGCCGGCGCATAATTCGCATCCAGCGCTACCGCCTGCTCCAGCATAGTGATTGCTTGTTTGTTCGGTTGCGGATCGTGAGCCATCGCCAGGCTCCGCAGATAAAGGTCATAGGCGGCCTGGTTCTTTGGGCGAGTACCCGTGTCCAGGAAGCCTCCTGCCGCTCCCAATACTGGCAGCAAGCCCTGTCGCACCTGACCGGTAAGCTGGCCCTGCAGCGCAATCAGGTCCTGACTCGCCGCGCTGAAATTCGTCTCCCACAGCAATCGGTCGCTCTTCACTTCCGTCGCTTCCAGTGTCACCAGTATCCGGTCGCCTTGCCGCAAGAAGTGTCCAGAGAGCACCGTGGCCACTCGCAGTTCACGTCCAGCCTTTTGCGGATCAAGGTCTGACGCCACATACTTCCGTGTGATCGCCGTCGGCCGCACATCCAGTGTTCGGCTGTACGTAAGGACGCTGGCAATCTCATCCGCCAGCGCAAATCGCAGGTAATCCACGCTGAAGTCGCCGTTCATATTTTGCAGCGGCAACACGGCAATCGTGTTTTTTCCCACGCCCGCTTGTCCCGCCCTGTACCTCAACCACCACACGCCGACGCTCGTAACAATGGTGAGCAGCAACGCCGCCATCGCGATCAGAAGATATCGTTGCCATTGCGACGAACCCTGAAAACTCCGGCTGGGCAAACGCAGAGGCGTGTCCGAGATCGCTTTCAGCAGTCCAGAGTCGCTTTCGCGCTTCACCCGCAGCAGGTCTCCTTTAAGACCCGCCGCGCTCTGGTAACGCTTGTTGCGATCTTTCTCGATCAGTTTTCCAATAATGCCTTCGACGTCCGCCGGAATCGCCGGATTCAAGCTTCGCGGAGCCACCGGCTTCTGATGCATCATCGCATCCAGCGTCGTCACCACATTCTTGCCCTGAAACGGCTTCCGTCCCGTCGCGGCTTCATAAAGCACAACGCCAAACGAGAACAGATCGCTGCGCGCGTCCAGTTCTTCGCTGCGTGCCTGCTCCGGCGCCATATAAATCGCCGTTCCCGGCACCACTCCCATGGCCGTCAAGGAGTCGTCATACAACGCGTCCGGGTCGCCGCCATCTTCGTCACTGTCATGGTCGCTCACCACTTTCGCCAACCCGAAGTCCAGCAACTTGGCCTGACCCGACTGAGTAATAAAAATATTCCCTGGCTTTATATCGCGATGGATGATGCCTTTGGCGTGCAGCGCTTCCAGAGCATCCGCGACCTGCACCGCAATCCCCAGCAGTTCGTCCATGTCCAGGGACTTGCCCTGCATGCGCTGCTTCAGGCTTTCGCCCTCCAGCTTTTCCATCACAATAAAAGGATGGCCGTCGTTATCTTCAATGTCGTGGACGGTGCAGATATTCGGATGGCTCAACTGCGATGCGGCCCGCGCTTCGCGCACAAAGCGGTCCAGAGACTTGCGATCGCCAATCAGGCTGTCGGGAACGAACTTAAGCGCCACGTGGCGGCCTAGGCGCGTGTCTTCCGCCTCATAAACCACCCCCATGCCGCCGCCGCCGATTTTTCCGAGGATGCGATAGTGGGAGACCGTCTGACCGACCATGGCGCGCACACCGCTTGCGCGCTAATGTTAGGCCGCACGCTCCCCAAGGTCAACTCATGAAGCGTAGAGCGGACACTCTTGTCCGCTGCTTTCGACCTTGCTTCGACGACGGTGGCCTGTTCACTCGCGTTCTGTGCGAATGAGTGAGCCACGCAAAAATGTTCATGAGTTTCCTACACATGTCATCCTGAGCGGAGTGAGTGTTTCGCGAAGCGAAGCACTCACGAAGTCGAAAGCCTGCCCTGAGCTTGCCGAAGGGGACCACGCGACCGCCAGCAGCAGCACGAGCGCCAAAAGGCATTCTTCCGATTTAGATCGAGCCGGAGTTGTCCGAAGGGAAACGTCGAACTCGCCAAATTTGACGGGTGGCCGGACTTGCAATTTCCCCAGCCTTGCGCGTTCTTTGCGAACCCTGGGTAGTTCGGGGAAACCCGTTCGGGGCAGAGATCCGGTCCCGTCGCCCCTACTTCGCAATCTCAAACACCACACCTTGGTTGTCGCTTCCGCCCAGTACGGCTGTGCCAAAAATATATCCATGCGCATCCACGGCCACGCTGCCGTAAGGAGAGCTGCCTTCGCTGCCGCCAACGAAGTCGTAGAGGTCGATAAATTTCCAACCGCCTTTGCTCGGGGTTAACTTGAACACCGAGCCCATGCCGTTCGCGCCATCCCCATTCGTCGCGCCATAGAGCCTTCCCTTGGCGTCGAAGGTGAGCTTGTTGTAAACCCCTCCATAACCGCCGCTGAAGCTGTAAAGAACGGTCAGCGTCCACCCTCCACCGGAAGGCGACAATTCATACACCGTGCCACCGCCATTGGCTCCGCCGTCAAAGGTTCCTCCATATAGGTTGCCGGCCTTGTCGAGGATCACGCCGCCCAACGAATTTTGCCCGTCATTCTGCCCTTCGAAGCTGTATAAAACGCTCTCTTTCCAACCGGAACCTGTGGGCGACACCTCGTAAACTGCGCCCAGATTGTTAGTCCCGCCAAAAGAAGTGGTGCCATAAAGATTACCTTTAGCATCCAAGGTCACACCTGCCCCCGGATTCACGGCATCGCTGCCTCCCACAAAGCTGTAGATCACCCTCTCCACTCCGGACGGTGTGACTTTGTAGACCGTGCCATTGCCATACGTACCGCCCAAAAGCGTGGTTCCATAGAAATTGCCTGCTTTATCAAAGACCACTCCGCCAATTGGCTCCTCGCCATCCGTTCCTTGACCGAACGAATGGACCACCTTCTCCCGCCAGCCTTTCTTGTGGGGCGAGACTTCAAAAGCTGTGCCAAAATATCCGCCGCCCTCCGTGGTTCCAAACAGCCCCTGGTCGTGGATTGCCAGGGTCGCAAAAGCCGGTCCGTCCCCGTCGTTTTCGCCGGTAAAGCTATACAAGGAACTGTATTTCCAGGACGAGCCCTGCGGCGACAGCTTATAAACGCTTCCGGCACCGTATTTTCCGCCGGTATAAGTGGCTCCATACAGTTTTCCAGTTGGGTCCAAGGCCGGTCCTCCGTAGGGAGTCGCGCCATCGTTGCCGACGCCCGTGAAGTTGTGAATGACCTTGTAAGTTTGCGCCAGGGCGGACTGGGACAGTGCCACAAACAAAAAAGAGGCGATCAGAGCGAAAAACAAACCAGGAACGCGCCTTACTAACGCAGAACAGCCAGCTTGAAACTGCGGCATTACGAGACCCCCTTGTGCCGTGCAAATCGAGATGTAACTGTCGATCTCGATCACCGACCTGTCGGCGCAATCGAGGCGCACAGCCTACGCGACAATGTTCCAGAAATCAAGTCAAATGTCAGCCTGGACTGGCCTTTCGCGTTCTTTGCGAACGAATTCTGCACTAAAATGTCTTTATTTTCCAACCATGGCATCCTGAGCGGAGTTGCCATTCACGAAGCGACTGGCAACGCAGTCGAAAGCCTGACCTCAGCTTGCCGGCTCCCTCTCCTGAAGTGGCTCCTTGAGCTAGTGGGCGATCTTGAACACTACTCCGCAGGTATAGGAGGTATAGCAAGTTCCTCCTCCAGCTTGAGTAGTTCCATAGAGGTCGCCGGAACTATCGATACTTAAACCTGCCCAAGGAAACGCTCCATCCGCTCCGCCAGTGAAGGTATGCAGCACGGTCTCTTTGCCTGTACCCTCTTTAAACATATTCGCTTGACGGTTTCACGGTGCAAGCTTAAACACGACGCCGCAACCGTTCCCGGCATTGAGCGGACAACTAGAATCTCCCCCAATGTCCGTGACCCCGTAAAGGTTGCCTGACTTGTCTCTTACCAAGCCAGCAAACGGCCTTGAACCGTCTTTGCCGCCAGTGAAGGTATGTAGGACCGTCTCGTGACCACTGGAGTCTAGTTTGTAAACGACCCCGCAACCCGCACCATCGCAACCAGAACCCCCACCAGTATCGGTTGTACCATAGAGATTTCCGGAAGCGTCCAAGGCGAGTGGTCCGGAACCGGGCTCATACCCGTCGGCGCATCCACTAAGAGAACAGAAGTTGTAAAGCACGCTCTCCCCCCAAGTCCCGCCTCCATCCGGAGACAGCTTGAACACAGTGCCACAGCCCCCCATGCATTCTTGACCGGTGCCCCCGCTACGCGTTGTGCCGTACAGGTTGCCTGCGGAGTCGAAAAGCAAGACCGAGTTTGGCACAGCTCCGTCGCTGCCGCCGAAAGTATGAAGTACGGTTAAGTTGCCAGCGGTGTCCAGTTCGTAAGCGATACCATCTTGGGCGTCGAAGCACCACGAAGCTGTCCCGTACATGTTCCCCGCGGCGTCCAAAATTACTCCCCAATCTGGGCTACAGCCATCGAAGGCAGTAAATGTGTAAAGGACGGTCAGCTTGCCCTTCGTATCTATCTTGAATATGTTGCCCTCGGGAGTTGATGTTGTACCGTAGAGATTTCCCGCGGCGTCCCGAGCTAGCAGAGGTTCAGGGAACATACCGTCACTGACCCCCGCAAATCTATGTAGAACCCTTTCGCTTTTCCCCGTTCCATCCAACTCGAACACCAGCCCACACCCATCCTGATAGCAGTTAGTGTTGCCGCCTGCCATCGTGCTTCCATACAGATGTCCGGCCGCATCGCGGATTAGACCCACGGCCGGAAGCGCGCCATAGGTGAAGTTGAAGCTATGCGACCAGAGCAGTTTACCCCGTGCATTCAGTTTGAACGCTGTGCCGCAGCCTTCGCGAAAGTTGAAGCACAAGCCTTTGCCGGTCCCGCCGACTTCTGCTGTCCCGTACAAGTTTCCGGCATCGTCCCTGACGAGCAGTCCATCTAGATCCGCACCATCATTCCCATGAAACGCGTGCAGCACCTTGAACTTCTGCGCCTGGGCGGGTCGGGCAACCTGTGTCGCCACCAGCAGGAACGTTATGGAGATTGCGAAAAGCGTCTTGGTCGAAGAGTAGACCCTTCCTGATTGCATGGCTCGTTACCTCGATTCAGTGGGTGGGCTAGGAGGAAGGAGGAAATCTACGCCCACTTCTGTTGCGAAGTGTACCAAGGAAAAGGATGGATTCGACCGATAAATCTAAAGAACGGCGACGAATAGGGTCTTTTATCTCCATTTTCGGGCCATTCAACACGTGGAAGATCTTCACTCCCGAGCGGAATGACTCTCGGCGACCCCCGTCAGCCTTCCGGATTCTAGCTACTTCTTCGCCGACCGCTTCTTGCCTTCCGTCATCACGGTCCGCAAGATTCGGTTGATCCGCGTCTGGTAGCCCGGGCCTTTGGACTGGAGCCAGTCCACCACCTCCGTATCAAGACGCAATGAGATCCTCAGTTTGCGCGGACGGTCCCACCGCGACCCCTGACTGGTCTGACCATCAGCCAGCAATAAAAGTTCATCTTCAAGCGAGGCATGCAGCCGGCCAACTTTTCCCGGCCGGGGCGTCGACTTCTTCCGTTTTGCTTTCTTGGCTTTAGCTGTCATGGCGTAATTATATAGCTTCTGCTGTGATGACGATATGTTCCACGTGGAACATTTTGCAGGTTTCGCCCAAATGTTCCACGTGGAACATTTAGCGCATCCCCGCCTGTTACTTTTTTACACACTCGGACAGAATCCCGCCGAGCTCCCCACCCATTCCAGGTTCTTGTTGTGGTCCACCCCCATCATTAAACCCCGGCCCATGCGGACGATCACCATTACCGGCTGCAATTCTTCCAGCCAGATGTACATGATCCGAATCTCGGCTTTTGTGCCCCCATGCGGCGTCTCGATCACCGGTTCAAAATTCATTCGTTCCTGAAGAATGTACTGCGACCGCTGGCTTGACGGTACGGCCGCCAGATCATCCTTCGTCAAATTCATAACTACGCCCAGTCCGGCGAAGGAAAACAAGGGCTTCAGGACGTAGTTTCCCAAATCGTCCGGCATGTGTTCCACCCGGTCCAGAAACCAGGTTTTGGGCAAGCACTGGTGTTTCAGGAAGGGCAGCGAAAACTTACTCATGCGGAAATACCAGTTGGGATGCCCTGCCCATTCGACGTCGAGCTCGTCGGTGAAAGCAAAATCCAGTTTAAGTTTCTTGCGTACCAGTTCGTCGACGATGGCGCGATTGTATATGCGCTTGATTTGCACCCGATGCCCGTGTTTCTCAAAAAATAACTGATTGCCCCGTTTTGAGATGTCGGTGATCGACACCGTTGGAATGCCGAGCAGTTTCTCCGTGAGCAAGAAATCAGGCAAAGTTTTCTGATGCAGCGGGTCGATCTCCATCAGAATGACTTCGTGAGGGTCGTGATTGCCGACGATAGCGCTGCGCAGAAGCTTTTTATAGCCTTCCCAGTCCAATCCACCCAATAGATAAGTCAGATTTTCGTCGAGTTCGAAGACTTCCTGATACACCTGCGAGAGCATGGCCTGATAGGCGTACAGAGAAGGGAAGCCCTGCAACTCAACGAGTTTCGGTTGCAGGTTGCCAGCCTCGTCGCGGATGAGGCCGAAGTCCACCTGGATGAACATCGGGTGCGGGGACTCACGCGGTACGTTGAAGTCGGGAGGGATGGATTCGAATGATGCCTTGCGATACTCCAGCGTTCCCAATTGCTGAATCAGTTCTTTGCCGTATTGGGCCATTTGGTCCAGTACGGCTTTGGGGAAGAAGCAAGGAGTTTCAGAGACGCGGAACTGCACCGGCGTACCGCAACGTTCCGCCAGCAAGCGCAGTAGTTCCTGATATTTTTCCGGCGTGTAGTTCGCGTTCAATTGCTTGCGAAGAGAAGGAATCATGTGGGGCCGCCAGCAGGACAGGCCGTGCCCTTCCAGAAAGTCATTTATGCGACCAGTTCTACGCTTCGATCAGAAACTTGCCATCCCGCATAATCTGCTCATCGTCTACCCAGATGTTGAACTTGCGTCCCACCACGTCAATGTGAGTGGCGGAGTACCATTCGGCGCCTGTATGTGCACCATAAGGATTGCCGAACGCAATATGTATTCCTGGATATTTTTCATCCTGAAGGATCTCACCGATAATGTCTTTCAATTCGATGTTGGTCCCAATAGCGAATTCACCGACCCGGTTGCTGTTTTCATCGGTGTGGGTGTAGGTCCAGAAGTCGGCTTCGAGGTCATGATTCGTGGAGTGTGCTTCCGTCAAACGGTTGCCCTTGATCTGAATGGTCAAAGGATTGTTCTTCAGGTCTTTATACTTCGCGCACAGCCAATCGCCGACTACGCCGTCGATGACGAACGTCCCATTCACCTCGCCGGGGGTGGTGAAAATTTCCCCTCCTGGCAGGTTCCCCCATTTGTCAGGACTGATTAATCCACTGGTTTTGACCCAGCGGTAATTTGGATTCAGGTCCGCCGTCAGATTCGTGCCTGCGGCGGTGGTGGCGCGCACCTGCGATGCCCGACGCACCAACTCGATGACTTTGGCGCTGATGCGGTCGACTTTCTGGAAGTCGGCCCGCATGCCTTCCAGCATGATCTGGCGATTGATGTTGACCATGTGCGCATGGCGGATCTTGCGCCGGTTCACGATGTCGGTCATTTGCATGCGACTGCGAAGCTCGCCCGGCTGTGCCTGAACGGCGAAAATGCTGACCTGGCTGGTTTCAAGGTCGTCGGCGATTTCGCGCGGCAGGTCGGTCAACGGACGCGGCGCAAGGTCTTCGAGCACCCAGGCGCGGTAAGGGCAACCCACGGCTTCGAGTTCGTGCACCAGACTGGCAGCTATCTCCTTGGTGACTTCATCGGTGATGACCGTGACTTTTTCGCTCGGCTGAATACGCAGACAAACCCGCACTGCATTGCGCGCGCCGGGAGTCAGTTCAGGATCGAAGGGCAGCGTATTCAGTTGACGGTTTAGTTGATCGACAGGAACGCTCATTACCCTACTTTTCTAGCGGAAGCCGTATCGGGCAACTCTTCCAGGCCCACTTCCGTCTGTTCAATGATGTAGTCCACTACTTTTCTAAAGTCGCCAGTCTCGTCAAATACCTTCAGTTGACGATCGGCGCCGGTGCCGTGTTCCAGAATCTTGTGGATGTAATTCAGTTCCTCGCGGGAATCGAGCTCGTCGACAACATCATCCACAAATTCCAGGTATTCCATAATCAGATCGCGCGCAGGCACTTCTTTTTGTTTGCCAAAATCGATGAGTTTTCCATCGAGTCCGTAGCGCGCGGCGCGCCATTTGTTCTCCATGAGCAAGGCGCGGCGATACAGGCGGAATCCCTGGTTCGCGGTATACAGCTTGTACAACTTTGCCACCGTCGCTTGGATGAGGGCTGCCAGCGCAATGGTTTCATCCATGCGCATCGGAATATCACAAACTCTGAATTCCAGCGTGTTGAAAAATGGATGCGGCCGGATGTCCCACCAGATTTTCTTGGCATTGTCGATGCAATTGGTCTTAATCAGCAGCTTGATGAAATTCTCATACTCGCCCCAACTGGGGAAATAGTCGGGAATATTGGTGCGCGGGAACTTGTCGAAGACTTTGCAGCGATAGGATTTCAGCCCGGTCTTCATCCCCAGCCAGAATGGCGAGTTGGTGGAGAGCGCAAGCATATGCGGGACGAAGTAGCGGGCGTGGTTCATGAGATGAATCGCAGTCTCGCGGTCTTCGACGCCGACGTGCACATGCAGGCCAAAAATCAGGTTGGCCCGGGCCACCAGTTGCATGTCCTCCACGATATTGTGATAGCGCTCATCGGGATAGATTTCCTGCACGCGCCAATCGGCGAAAGGATGAGTGGCGGCGGATGCCAGACGCAAACCGTTTTCGCGGGCGAGCCGGATCATGTCGCGGCGAAGTTTTTTTACTTCTTCTTTGGCGACTTTGATGTTGGCGCAGACCGAGGTGCCAACTTCAACCACCGATTGATGCATTTCGGCCTTCACGCGTTCCTGCAACAGCAGTTTGCCCTTTTCCAGGATTTCCGAATGGATGTGCGAGCGCAGGTCGCGGGTGACAGGATCGACTGTCTGATATTCCTCTTCGATCCCGATGGTGAAGGTTGGTTCCATGGTGGCCAAGTCGAACCGTCAGGTAAACCGTTGCTTCCTTATCAAACGAAAGCTGAAGTCAGGTCCCCACTACTTGCTCCAGTATAACAACGACTTTGGATTCAGGGAGGAGATTTGGTGGTTGCGCGAGTTGATGTGCGGAGTTAGAAAATCTGATTAAGCGCGGGCTAAAGGCATGAACCACAGGGGACACAGGGGCGCACGGAGGCCCCCATTGACTTAATCGGGACTTGCTGCGAATTACCGCCTCATTCCCCAATAAATGAACCAGCAGGAGAATCCTGCGAAAAGGATGGTCAATGCGCTGAAGCAGATAGCGAAGGCCGAAAAAACCGACCGTAGCCAGTGTTTGCGGGAAAAGGCTCGGACCAGAAACGCAATTCCAACTACGGAACAGGCCAGCGTAAGGCCCAGTCCAAAGGGGAAGAAAACTCCTGCAATGCCTCCCGCGACCGCGCCTAGTCCAGTCGCTTTATTTGCGGAGAGCCCGCGGAATGAATTGAAAATTGCCATCCACACCGGGATCGAGGACACACACACCAACAGGATTCCCCAGAGAAAGCGCCGATCTTTGATTCGGTCTGTTGGGACACGATGTGCTGCGACGGAGTGCATTTCGTTCACTCCTACGCCTTGGCCTTTTTCTTGGCTGGCACTTTGGCAGGCGCCGCCGATTGCGCGGGCGGCGAACCAGCCAGCAACGGCGCCCAGCGGAGTTCGCGTGCGGGATTTTCTTCGCTCAGCGCTTTTTGCACCGCCAGTTCGGCGACCGCGTTCACGACCCACTCGAAATTCTCTTTGCCGACGGAGTTCACATCCGCATCAGGCGCCGGATTCATGAAATCGATGGCGTAAGGAATGCCATCTTCGACGGCGAACTCGACCGTATTCAGGTCGTAGCCCAAGGCGCGGCACAAGGTCCGGCAATCTTTTTCCACACGCTCGAGCAGTTTCGGATCCGCTGGCGTCGGATTCTTGACGTAACGTTCATGAAACGGCGCGCTGGGATCGTAGTACATGATCCTGACTTTTTCCTGTCCGATGACATAGCAGCGAAAATACTCCTTAAACTTCACTCCGCGTTGCAAGGTCATGCAGAGGTCGCCAGTCTCGTTGTAGCGCTGGAAAAATTCATCGGGCGTGTGGACTTTGTACACATGCTTCCACCCTCCGCCGTCGTACGGCTTTAAGAAAGCGGGAAAGCCGACGTATTCGAAAATCTCATCCCAGTTCAGGGGATACATCAAATTGCGCATGGACTGGTCGGTGGTGCCCTCGGGATGCTTGTTATGGGGCAGCAGCACCGTGGGCGGAATGGCGACGCCCAGTTTGGTGGCCAAGGCGTAATTGAAAAACTTGTCGTCGGCGGTCCACCAGAACGGATTGTTGATGACGATGGTCCCGGTCAAGGCGGCGTTTTTCAGGTAGGCGCGATAGAAGCGAATGTCCTGCGAAATACGGTCGACGATCACGCGGTAGCCGCTGGGCTCTGCCATCTTGACGCCGCCCAGTTTGACGAACTCCGCGGAGACGCCGTCGACTTTCATGCCATTAATTTTCTCCACCAAAGCGGGAGGAAAAGTGTTCTCCATGCCAAATAAGACGCCAATTTTTTTCATAATGTCCCCGTAAACGGCTCCGCCGAATCATCGTACGCCTGATTTCCCCGGCGTGCGCCGCACCCGCCCCACCCGATCAGCCGCCGGCACTCCATGGGTCGATCAGGGCAACGCCCGCGGCCCGGAAGTGTTCCGTATTTCTGGTCATGACGTGCAGGCCAAAGCGATGGGCGGTGGCGGCTATAAGGCCATCGCTTGCTGGCACGGTCTTGCCTTGTTTTTGGGCTCGCGCGGTAAGTTCACCCCAGATATGGCTGGTTTCAACATCGACAGCCAGCACGCGATCTGCGTAATACCGCTCGAGGCCATACAGCCACTCCTGCAAGCCATGCTTCTTGCTGGAATCCGCGAGAAGAGCAATGCCGCGAGCAATTTCCCCAACGGTGATTACGCTGAGGAAAAGGTCCTCGCTCTTGAGCGTCTCGACGGCGTGCCGCACCCGGGGATGCGCTTTTGGCCTGCGCAACTCAGAAAGCACGCAGGTGTCCAGCAGCACTCTCACAGTTTCACCTTTCGCGGGGGATCGTGTTCGCGGCTAAGATCCAATCCTTCAAGGCTCGGCCCTTTGGCGAAAAGAAACTCCTTGAAATCCACGCTTCTGCCGGTAAGCTTCTGGTAATCCTTCTCGGCCAGCACCACCACCGCGGCATCGTGCCGCCGGACCTTCTGCGGTCCCTCGGCGAGGGCGCGAGTGACTAACTCGGAGAATCGATTTTTTGCTTCGGCGAGCCTCCACTCGGTCATGACCAGCTCCTAGATATAGCTAGATTATCTAGCTATATTAGTCAAATCTTAGGCCCGTCGTCAACTTCATGAACGACGATGTCAAAAGTATTTTAATGCCATCTTCTGCCACAGCGGCCAGTCATGCTCCGCGTGATCGCCCCAAACGTCGAACCAGTGGGGGATGGCCTTGTCGTTCATGATTTTCGACATGTTCATGTTATGGCCCAGACAGATGTCCCATTCGCCCGCGCCCAGCACGAATTTAATTTGCCGGTAGCGGCTGAGGAACCAGTCGTCGGTGATCTTGGGCAAAAAGTCGACGGGACAATTGAAGTAACAATCTTCGTCGTAATATCCGTCTAGAAATTGATGAATGTCGAAAGCGCCGCTCATGCTGATGCAGTGCGTCACCAGATCGGGGTGCTTCAGGGAGAAATTCAACGCGTGGTATCCGCCGAAGCTGCAGCCGGTGACCGCCAGGCCTGCATAATGGTTCTTCCAGCGCAGAAATGGCAGAAATTCGTTCAGGATGTAGCGCTCATATTGCAGATGGCGCATCAGGCGGACCCGCGGATGGACGCCCTGGTTGTACCAACTTTCGGTGTCGACGGCGTCGGGACAAAAGATTTGCAGCTCTCCGGCCTCAAGCTTGGGGGCGAGTACCTCGATCATTTTTCGGTCTTCATACTCAAAAAATTTTCCCATCGAGGTGGGGAAGACGAGCACCGGCATGCCCGCGTGTCCGAAGACGAGCGAGTCCATTTCGCGGTTCAATTCCTGACTGTAGCCTTTGTGATATTCGCGATTCATCGTTTGACCAGTGGGCCGAAGTATCTTACCTGAAAATAAAATGATTGGTCACGTCTTGGGGGGACGGGAGTGCTGCTAACCCATCGGAGAATTGCCCGGGGAAATATAGCGCCTCGGGCTGAAAATCTAAACTTTAGAACCGCGTACGAAGAAATTCGAGGAGAATGTATCCGATTGTCGCAGCCACAATAGCGATCTCAAGAGTGGAAACGGTGAAAACGTCGGAAATCGCCCAGATCAATCCCCGGTTCTGCCCCATGCCGGACTTTTCAAACTCTCCCATTAAGAGGTTTGAATAGAACAGGAAAATAATAAACCCGATCTCAACGATCATTCTCCAGCCGTTGTTCTTCATGATGTGCAGGCATTATAGCGGTTTCTTTTTGTGAGGCCTACGGCCTCGGCGCGACCGCATGGCTAATGGACATCATCACGATTTCCTCAGGATCCTAAACGTGATCGGACCGGGGAAATAAGAACCTTTCTGTCGTGCAATGATTTAGCATTGTAAGAGAAACCATGCCCAGTCTAACGCTGAGATCAATCACCAGCCGCCCTCCGGTGGCGACGGCTGTGCTGGCTCTCTTGGCGGTGGCGGCATTTTTGCTGGTCAGCCGGCTGGTCACGCGTTTTTCCGAACAGCAGAAAGCGCTGGCGCGTCATCTTTATGCCCAAGGGGATGGCGACTTGCACGGTGGTCATGCCGATCGCGCAATCGAGGAATTTCGGGCGGCGCTGCTGTACAGTCCCGATAACTTTGCTTATGAGCTCAGCCTGGCCCGGGCCTTGCGCGATACCGGACGCACTGCCGAGGCGGAGAGTTATCTGGTGAGTCTGTGGGAGCGCGCGCCGCAGGATGCCGCCGTGAATCTTGCGCTGGGCCGCCTGGCCGCTCGGCAGGGCCAAGTCGACAAAGCGGTGCAGTACTATCACAACGCAATTTACGGAGTGTGGGCGGGCAATGCGGATGCCAGCCGTCTGAGCGCCTGGTTCGAGCTCGCCGAATTCCTGTTGCGACAGAATGCCCGTCCCCAGGCCCAGGCGGAACTGATTACGCTGGGCGCAGAGTTGCCACACGATCCGGAGTTGCACTTGCGCGTGGCGGGTCTGTGGGTCCGCGCCGGGGATTTTGAACATGCCCTTGCCGAGTATGACCGGGTTTTGCAGTTGAGGCACAACGATCCGGCAGCGCTGTTTGGGGCAGGGCAGGCCGCATTCAATCTGGGGCGCTATCGTTCGGCGGAGCGCTATTTGCAGAATGTGGTGAAGCTTCATCCCGAGGATGCGGCGGCGGCTCAGCTTCTGGAGTTGACCAATCTGGTGATCGATTCCGATCCTTTTCTGGAGCGGATTTCGATTCCTGAGCAGGAGCGTCGCATCCGGGCGGCCTTTGCGTTGGCGGGCAAACGGCTCGACGGGTGTCTGGATACGCAGCCCAAGCTTGCGGCGGACGGATCTTCGCCGGCAAATGCCCAGCCCGCATCCAGCGATTTGGCGTCTTTAAAGACGCAGTGGACGGCCTTGCAACCGAAAGTGGACCGGCGCGCCGACCCGGATCTTCTGGACTCTGCCATGGACCTGGTTTTTCAGATCGAGCGGCAGACATCGAATGTTTGCGGTACGCCGGCTGGGACCGATCAGGCGCTGCTACTGCTTTCGCAGAACTCCGGGGGTGTGCGATGACCGAAGCCGGAACTAGTCTCGCGGATACCACTCCGGTTTCCACCCCGACCCGGGTACGCGGGCCGCGCTGGTATTCGCTGGACAGTACTTTCCGGGAAGATCGTTTTTTCCTGATCCTTTCGGTGTTTATCGGATTGTTTTCCGGGCTGGCGGTCGTCTGCTTCCGCCTGGCCATCGAGTGGACTCGGATCGGCCTTCTGGGTCCAGCTCCGCAGCCGCACGATTGGCGTTTATTAGTAGCACCCACGCTGGTAGGCCTTCTGGTTTCAGTTCTGGTGCTGCATGTTTTCCCGCTGGTACGCGGCAGTGGCGTCAATCAGACCAAGGCAGCGCTCTATATTTTCAACGGATACATTCCGTTCCGCACCGCCGTTGGAAAGTTTCTGACGGCAGCCTTGGCGATCGGCGCGGGTCACTCGCTTGGCCCCGAAGACCCGTCGTTGCAAATCGGCGCCAGCCTGGCTTCGGCGCTGGGACGCCGTCTGGAGTTTTCTCGCGAAAAGCTTCGCCTGCTTGCGCCCATCGGGGCCGCCGCCGGTCTGGCGGCCGCTTTTAACGCGCCCATATCCGCCGTGCTGTTTGTGATTGAGGAAGTGATTGGCCGCTGGAGCGCAGGCATTCTCGGATCAGTCGTGCTTTCTGCTATTTCGAGCGTGGTCGTGGTGCGCTGGTTCCTGGGAGCGCAACCGCTGTTTCGCATTCCGGCGCTTTCGGGGGCGCGTCCGACTGAGTTGATTGCCTACGCTACGTTGGGCATCATTGGCGGAATTGCTGCTGTTATCTTTGCCAAGGCGATCGCCTTCTTGCGTCCACGTTTTCGCGCCTTGCCAAAATGGACACAGTATTTTCAATCGGCCCTGGCCGGACTCCTCATCGGCCTCATCGGATTTTTGGGAGCACCGCAAATCATGGGTGCCGGATACGGCTACATGGACCAGGCCATGCACGATCAATTCACATGGAAATTTCTGGCCTTGCTGGCGGGATTGAAAATTCTGGCGACCACACTTTCTTTTGTGACCGGCACTCCGGGCGGCATGTTTGCGCCAACTTTGTTTGTAGGGGCCATGCTGGGCGGCGCGGTAGGCGGAGTGGAGCGCCTTTTTTATCCGCATCTCACGGGCACGACCGGAACTTATGCGTTGGTCGGAATGGGTGTACTCTTCGCAGGTTTTTTGCGTGCTCCCATGACATCTGTCTTCATGGTGCTGGAGGTCAGTGGAAACTACTCGATTATTCTTCCGGTAATCCTTGCCAATACATTCGCTTATGTGATTTCGCGCAGCCTTGAGCCGACGCCGATCTTCGATCTGCTGAGCCGTCAAGACGGCCTCGACCTTCCCTCGATGGAAGAGCAACGTGAGGAGAAGATCCTGCGCGTCGAGGACGCGATGCAGGCACCCATCGAGCCAGTGTTGAATGCTCAAGAAACAGTGGAGGACGCGCATCAGCGCGCGCAACAATCGGCTGCGGAGACATTGCTAGTCCGCCTCAGTCCTTCCGGATGGAGCAGCATCCATCGTGACCTGCTGCAACGTTTTGCCAGCGAGGGCAAAGGTGAGATGACGCTGGGTTCGGTCCTTTCCGCAGAGCGGCTGCCTTACCTGCATCCCGACTATCCACTGGAAATGGCTTTACGCTATGTCTACCAGACGCCGTTAGTTCCAGTGGTAAGCCGCGCCGATTTTCGCAAGCTCGAGGGCGTCGTTTCCAGCGATGCTGTGTTGAATAAATATCAGGTAGTGAGCCGGGAAGAAGACTAGTTTCGCACGCGGACGCCTGGACAACCGTGGAAGCTTGCGGCTTCCGGCCGCACGACCAAGACGCCATAAAGACTCGCGGCTCCAGCCGCTGCGGGCCATTTTTGGAAGGGCACGGCTTTCAGCCGTGCCATAAAGACCCCCAAAAAATGAATTCGGGTTCTCGACCGAATACCACAGCGGCTAAAAGCCGCAAGCTTCCACGCTGCTGCATGGCGAGAAAAGTCAAAAAAAGGCCCGCTCTTTGCAGAGCGAGCCTTCGATTCCAAACTAGTGCGAACGTGCTTACTGACCGCGGTCGCAGGGTGCCGTAACATTGGACTCGTTCTGGAACGTGTACCAGCTGTCCAGAGAGACGTTCTTCGGCGCTCCGAAGTAGTTGATAAACACTAGATCCTGCAGGCTATACGGGTCGCCATTTTTCCCGGTGAAGGGATACAGGCCATAGTTGGCCTCCGTTTCCAGCGGATCGCCGTTTTCCATGAGTCCGCCGCAACCCGGGTTGGTCGTAAACGGATCCAGGAGCCACTCGCCGAACTCGTGCGAGAGGGCGCCAGTGCTCTGGGCAAAGGTGACGCTCTTTTCCGTGTTGTTATCGATGGTGACCGAGAACGAATACGTCTGGCCTCCCGGAGGTCCAGCATTGGCGCTGTGGTAACCGCCGATGGCGCAGCCTTGGCCGCAGGCGATGTAAGAGTCATAGACCAGGAACAGCGGCAGGGTGCCGGGTGTGATCTGCGACTTGAATTTTTGCAAGTAGGTTTGCAGCAGTCCGTCAACCGAGTTGATGTTGGACCAGAACCCCACTTTGCCGCTGCCGAATGGGTTCTGTTGGATCGAACCGTCCGCCGGCGAGACTTTGACGGTCTGCTCGGGAAGGATCGTCGGGGTGCCCAGCAGAACGTGGTACTTGGTGTTTTTCTTGGTGTACTTGGCGAAGCTGCTGCGCTCGTATGCATCTTCGTACTGAGTGGTTCCTACATCAACTCCGTCCGGTTTGAAGTCGATGGGAACAAAAAGCGGCGACTGCGCGATGTACTGCGTCACCGTCAGTTTGGTTCCGGGGAAGATGTTCTTGTTGGGATCGTAGGTGTGGTTGCCATTGGTTTTCCCGTAAACCAGCTTGATCGGGATGATGAACACGGGCGTCGTGGTGCTGGTATTGGTCTTAGTCGCGTTGGTTCCGACGATCACGGGCGTGTATTTCGTCCCGTTGTATGTGAAGTCATAGGTCCACTGAGTAAGTTGGTCGGCAGAGTGTTCCACCGGATAGTAGGAGTGGGGCGGAATTGCCACATAACGCGGGCCGGTGAACGGATTGGCCTGGGCAAATGCGATGCCGGCATAGGCCAGCACGGCAAGCAGAGTAAGTGCTTTTTTCATGGTTCGTGAATCTCCTTAGGAGTTAGCGTTGCAATCTGGATTGAATTCGAAACTTGAAAGTCCTTCAGCCGCACCAGAATCCGCTGGACGGCGGGGAACTGAGTGTCACGATTCTCCACAGACTTTCCGGCGAAGTCAATGCGAATGTTGTCAAAATTTGGTCTCTAATTTTGCGGAGCCGCAAAGAACCGCAAAGCTTTGCATATCTTTAGGCTATGCCGTGCACATTGAAGCTGGTTTTGCTTAACAAAAACAATTGACGAGGGTAAGAAGTTGAGAGCTTAAAGAGTGTCCGATTCTTGAGTCGCAGCGATTGGGACAGCCTGCGCTTTTCCCCGTTCATTTTTCCTCGCAAACGATAACTGCGATCAGCCGTTTCAGTAATCGCGCAAAAATTACGTGATAACTGCAAAGGCCGGTTGCTGTAATCGAGCAAAAGTTACGCGATAACGGCAACGGCCCTTTCCAGAAGTCAGCCGGAGATTTTCGTTTTTCTCTGTGGTCCGTCCACCACGCACCTTTTTCCTCGAACGTCGATCCCTAAAGGTTCGTCTGAATTCGTCGGCGCTTCCGCCTCTTAACAATTGGCGGGGGTTGTTCACCCCGCAAAGCTAGACGGCATTGGCGGCGTCCTGAGATCGCCCTTTCTTTTTCAATCACTTAGACCCGTCCAATGCTCTCTGTGCCCGCTAAACCGTGTTTTTTCGCACTTCATTGGGTTCCGCGTGCTGATTTCTGCCTATCTTCAATAGGATAGCCAATAGAGAACATGGGGAGGGGTCTATCGAGAAGGCCTCCTCCGGATGAAGGTCAGGGAATTTCAGGGTTCTGCTTCACCAGGTGAGGGCAAATCGTCGATTTGCCCATAAGTTACCAGGACTCCAACATCAAGCGGAAAGCGAGAGGACATGCATAAGCCAGTCAAGTACGTAGAGAAAGCTGTAACCGTAGCGGCGTCAGGAGTTTGGGCGGTGTTTGACCGGTTGAACCGGATCAAGCAAAATCCTTCTCCCACCCCGAAGTGGTCTGACAAGCCTCTGCTCAAGTCCTATGAAAAGTCGAAGCCGCCGCTGGGATGGCCGCGCTCGACCGATTCGCTTTGCCCCAAGTGTGTGCCGGAAATCCGCCAGCAGATTCTGGACGGCCATCTGCCGCACGAAGTGCTGATGAACGAAAAAGCCGGTGAAATCAAGGCGCAGATCGTGGAACGCGACGGCAAGATACTGATGGTAAAGGACTGTCCCATCCACGGCCACTTTGAAGACGTGATGTCGGTGGATCCGGAGTTCTCGCGCCACCTGGAAGAAGTTTTTCCGGGCCGCGACATTACCGCCCACAACGACGAGAAATTGCACCACCACGGCTCTTCGACGGTGAAATACGGCCGCGGCTCAGTATTGACCATCGACCTGACCAACCGCTGCAACATGATGTGCGATCCGTGTTTTATGGATGCCAACCAAGTCGGATTCGTCCACGAGTTGCAATGGGAAGAAATCAAGACCATGTTGGACAATGCGATCACCATCAAGCCGCGCCGGCAGATGTCGGTGCAATTCTCGGGTGGCGAGCCGACGTTGTCTCCTTACTTTTTGGATGCGGTGCGCTACGCCCGCAAGGTGGGCTACAACTCGGTGCAAGCGGCGACCAATGGAATTGAATTCGCCAAGAGTTTTGAGTTCTGCCAGCAGGCGGTGGAAGCGGGCATGCGCTACGCCTACTTGCAGTTCGACGGCATTGGAAACGCAGCCAATGCGCATCGCATGGTAGGCAATCTTTTCGACGTGAAGTTAAAGGCGATTGAGAACCTGCACAAGGCCGGAGTGGAAATCGTTCCGGTGGTGACCATTGTCAACGGAATTAATAATGAGCAAGTCGGACGCATTATCAAGTTCGCGCTCGATAATCCCAAGACGATCGGGTTCCTTTCATTCCAGCCGGTGAGTTTCACTGGCCGCGACGAGGCGGTCACCGACGACCGCCGGGCAGCGCAGCGGTACACGTTATCGCACCTCGCCCATGACGTGAAGAACCAGACGGGACTTGGCGAGCCGAGCCGGGACTGGTTCCCCATCAGTTTTATGGGGACATTCAGCGATTGGGCCGATCTGATGCACGTTAACGACGTGAAGAACGATTGGGGCCAACTGAGCTGCGGTTGCCATCCGAATTGTGGGACCGGCATGGCGGTAATGATCGACAAGGAAACCAAGGAAGCGGTGCCGGTCACAAGGTTCCTGAAGGGCGACCAACTGGCCAAGGACATTGCCAAAGTGAACGACGCGGCACGCGGAAAATTCCTGACCGTGTTCGGCATGGCCCTGTGCCTGATGAAGAACTACGATCCGTTCCAATCGCCGACGCACTTCAAAATGATGGATTTGCTGAAGAAGTTCGATAAGAACTTTAACGCCACGGGCAAGAACTACGGCAAGGTCGGGCCGGAGCGGACGGTCGAAGATGTAATGAAGCGGCGTCAGGACCGTTGGAACTTCCTGTTCATCGCTGGAATGTGGTTCCAGGACCTGTTCAACT
Source organism: Terriglobales bacterium (assembly GCA_963700175.1). Taxonomy (GTDB): domain Bacteria; phylum Acidobacteriota; class Terriglobia; order Terriglobales; family Acidobacteriaceae; genus DASVWZ01. Next base: position 103,562 of record CAVOWN010000011.1, on the reverse strand, counting down.
ACGACTTCCGGCGCACCGAGCAGTGCATTATTCCGTACGCCACGCAGGAAGGCGAAATTTCATTCTGCGCTTATAACACGGGCGTGGGATGGCGCAACATCATCGAGAAGATGCACATGACGGCCACGCTCACCAAGTGGTATGAGGAGCACGGACGCCATGAAATCTTTGCCGGCGGCAAAAAGGTGCAGATGGAAGACGAGACGCACTCTCTTCTGCTGCGTGACAACATTGTCACGACGGAATTGCAGCACGATCTTGACAAGCTCGGCATTGCCAAGACGGCACGCGAAGAGAAACTCCGCGCCCGCGACGCGAAACAGGTAGCTGCGAAGGCTGAACAGCGAGGCGTGCAGAAGGATGACGCCGCCTACAATGCCCGCATGGCTTCGCTTTACCGCGAAGTTGTGTTGAAAGAGAAGCCCGTGCAATCCGAAGGTGGATTCATTCCTTTGGGGGCGCTAATGAATCCTGCACAGGCGAAGCCAGAAGTTGAAGTCGGGGAACCAGTCGCGGGAGACTGAGTTGCCGTGCGAATTCCCGTCTTGAAGCGAGGCCGCCGCGAGGCGGCCTTTTCTTGCTCCTGAGGCGAATCGTGATATGATTTCTCCCTTTCCCGGAGGTTTTGCGCCCCGTTTTGTTCACCGGTAAGGAGGTCGCACGATGAAACTTGGCAGACACCCTGGCAGAGTACTTTTCTTATTGGCCACACTCATCGCTGCCCTCATGCTGGGGGGGCGTAGCCAGCGCGCGGAACAAAGCTGGCCGGGCAATCTACGAATTTCAGGGCGGCTCTGACGGCGTGTTCCCTGTTGGTGTGCCCGTGGTAGCAAAGAATGGCGATCTCTATGGTGTGACCGTGTATGGCGGCACTTACAACGAGGGCACGCTGTTCAAGTTGACCCCGCCACGGGTCCGCGGCGGGATGTGGACAAAGAGCGTAGCCTACGAGTTTCCAGGCGGCAAGGGAGGGGCAGTCGGCGGATCAGTGATCCTTGGCCCTGACGGCAATTTCTATGGCGTCGGCGCTGACGATACGATTTATGAGTTGAAGCCGCCGCCGAAGTCTGGCGATGGCACCTGGAAGTACTCCGCTCTGTATACGCTCAATCAGGGAAGCGATGGGGGGCCAATTCAGGGCCATCTTGCGGTTGACGCTGAAGGGAACCTCTTTGGCGCAACCGAATATGGTGGCGACCTTAGCGCTTGTGACGGCGATGGTTGCGGTACGGTGTTTGAGTTGAAGCGGCCATCTAAGTCTGGCGGAAAGTGGCGTTTTAGTCTAATTCATACGTTCACCGGGGCCCCGGACGGAGCCGAACCCTATAGTGGGGTAACCTTGGACCAGAACGGGAATCTCTATGGCACAACGAGTGGCGGAGGAGTGAACGATTGGGGAGCTGTGTACTATCTGCAGCGCCCCACCAAGAAAGGCCAACCCTGGGCAGAAACCTTGCTTTACTCCTTTAATGAGACTAACGAGGACATAACTGTTCCCGAGGGCCCGGTTACCTTCGATGGCTCTGGCAACTTGTATGGGACTACGGCATACGGCGGCGACCTCAACTGCGCGGGTGGCTTCGGTTGCGGCGTGGTGTTCGAGCTTTCGCCGTCACTGCCGGGGCAGAGCTGGATCTACACTACGCTGTACGCTTTCCAGGGCGGCTCAGATGGCGCTGTACCGACCGGCTACATCGTGCTCGACGGGAATGGAAATCTGTACAGTACAACACAAGAAGGTGGAGGGGGGAACGGGTACTCGGGGACTGCTTTTCGGCTGAGCCCAACAACACGAGAGGACGACGCCTGGACTGAAACTGTACTGCACCGGTTTTTGGGCCCTGCGGGCGGAGGCCCCAACGACGGCGTCACCTTGGGCAAGTGGGGTGACCTGTACGGCGTGACTTGGGCTGGCGGGATTGGGTGTGGCGAAACAGGCTGCGGCACCGTGTTCGAAGTTCGACCGTGACTCGGCGCAGAAGCCTACGTGCCTTTTCCACTCAGAGAAGAGTCAGGATACTTGCCGGGAAATGAGGCTCAAGCGGCTCGCGTTACGAAATCTCGTGGGAGTTACGCCACGGGCGCTAAAGCGCGGAGGTTCAAAATCTTATTTTTTTGACGTGGCCCTGAAAGGGCCACTCTTCCACGGTGATGCTGGGTTTGATCTTTTCCATTGCTTGACTAGGCCTCTTTCTTTCTTCTGAGACCACTTCGACGGGAGAAGCACTATCTCTCCAGCTATAGCGGACGTCCCCGATACATCCTGAGCACAAATCTGTAGTAACCGCCTAGTTCGGCTCTCACGGTAACCCGGGAGGTGTTTGCTCGGCCCTACGGAAAGGGGAGCTTTGTCTGGAATCTGGAAAGCGCTTCAGATTCGGGAACAATTCGCCCGATCTGGGATCGAACCGGCTTCGGCAAAATTCCGCTAACAGTCCGTAGATCATACGGTTGTGGCCACAAATAGAACTCGTACTTGAGCTGGAGGCCGAAGTGCCTGTAGACACTACGGTAGGCGCGATATGCCCAGGGTACCGACGTGCTCGCAAATTGGTATCGAGGGGCATTCTGTGACGCAAGCGATTCAGCTCACAGCGAATTCGTCACCACAATCTGATTACCGAGGGGTCCGAAGTGAGTAACCGTGAAAAGTCGTTGATCCGGTCGATGCAAGTGGTTCTGGCGTTGTTGAGTTGTGTGCTGCCGGTTAACCTGGCGGCGCAAACCGTAACTCTGGGAGGCGCGCCCATCATCAACAGTGTTGCGGGCACGCCCCAGCAGAGCGGGTACGGCGGGGACAATGGTCCGGCGGGCCAAGCGACTCTGGGAACGATCTTTGGCGTCGCGGTGGACTCCTCCGGCAACTACTACATCGCGGATGAGACCAACGCGGTGATTCGCGTCATCAACACGCAAAAGAGCCAGGTCACCATTGCAGGCGTGCAAGTTCAACCGGGGAACATCGCCACTGTGGCGGGTACGGGGCAAGCAGGTTATAGCGGCGACAGCGGGCCGGCAACCAGCGCTCAGATCGCTCAACCGTATGCGGTCGCGGTCGATAGCACGGGCAATATCTACATCGCGGACACGGGCAACGACGTTATTCGCAAGGTCACCGCTGCGGGAATCATTTCCACTTTCGCCGGTCAACCGGCAAATCCGAACAATGCTTGCGCTTATCAGGGCGGTTACAGCGGCGACGGTGGTCCAGCCACTCAAGCGCAGTTGGATTGTCCGCTCGGCGTCGCTGCCGACGCATTCGGCAATGTTTTTATTGCGGATGCGTACAACGATGCCATCCGGATGGTAAACAGCAGTGGAACCATTAACACCGTCGCGGGAAAAGGCCCAGCTCAGAGTGGCTGTAGCGGCGACGCCGGTTATACGGGCGACGGAGGCCCCGCAACCCAGGCGCAACTCAATTGCCCGGTCGGAGTCTCGGTCGATGCGGCAGGCAACTTCTATGTCGCCGACCTCTACAACGCAGCTATTCGAGTTGTAAATACCCAGAACGGCACCATCACGATCGCCAGCGTACAGATTCAGCCGGGCGACATCAACACGGTCGCCGGGAACGGCACGGCAGGATATTCCGGGGATAGTGGACCCGCAACCCAGGCGGAACTGAATTATCCCTGGAGTTCAACCGTCGACGGCCAAGGCAATATCTCGGTTGCCGATTCCAACAACTATGTAGTTCGCCAGATCGGCAATGACGGCACCATCACCACCTATGCGGGCGACGGCTCTTCGGGATTCGCCGGCGACGGAGGTCCGGCGACCCAGGCCGAGTTCAGTTGGGCTCCGGCCGTTGTGGCCAACGGCTCGGGCAGCCTCTACATCGCGGACTCGAACAATTATGTGATTCGCATGACCAGTCCAAAGGGTGGTAACTCGCAGGACTTCGGCCAGATACTCCTAAACAACACGAATCGCGAAGTTGTGCAATTGCTCTTCAATAATGCCGTCACCATCAACAGTCTTCAAACCGGCGGCGACTTCTCGATTCCACCTCAGTGCGAAGATTGCAATTCTGTCCATCGCCAAATGAGCCGGAATCTTGATCGAACCAGTATTCGCCTGCCCAAGCGCATTGCTGAACAAATGGCCAAGAGTAATTTCGTCAGCCATACTCAGGTCCAAATTCATTCCAACATCCAGCAGGAGCGATGCACCGGTTCGTATCAGCCCGGTGACACATGTTCGATTGAGATCCAGTTTGCTCCCACTCAACCGGGGCCACGATCGGCGCCGCTGGACCTGACGGACAGCAACGGCAACCAGTATGCGATTGGATTGACCGGCACAGGAATGGGATCGACGCTGGCCTTCACTCCGGGCATGATCAGCGATATCGCGGGCAATGGCACGCGAGGTTACACAGGCGACGGCGGAGCGGCGACCAGCGCGGAATTTTCCGAGCCGCTTGGAGCGGTGCGAGATGGCGCTGGGAACTTGTACGTTGCCGACGGTCAAAACAATGTGGTACGTAAGGTGGACACTAGCGGCAATATTTCGACGATCGCCGGTAATGGAACTGCCGGATACATGGGCGACGGCGGTCCCGCGAGGAGTGCGGAATTGAACTTTCCGTTCGGACTTTCAATGGACAGTGCGAGCAATCTTTATATCGCCGATATCGGCAACAGCGTGATCCGGAAGGTGGATATTAACGGCACGATCACAACCGTTGTCGGCAACGGGACCTTCGGGTACGCGGGCGACAATGGCTCCGCGTTGATGGCGGAGCTGGCAAACCCGGTTGGAGTTTTTGCGGACAATGCGGGCAATCTCTACATCGCAGATACCTTCAACAATGTCATTCGCAAAGTCAACTCTTACGGGACCATCACCACCGTTGCAGGCAACGGCTATGGCGCAGGCTCAGGTGGCTGGCAAAATGAAGGGACCCTTCAGGGTGGTTATTCCGGAGACGGCGGGCCCGCGACGCAGGCGGAGCTTTTCCTCCCATTCGGGATTACTGCCGATTCGTCGGGAAATTTGTACATTTCCGATTCTGAAAACAGTGTAATCCGCAAGGTCAGCACAACCGGCACGATCTCAACGGTTGCCGGCGACTGCCCTAATGGGACATGCCAGGCCGGATATAGCGGCGATGGCGGCCCCGCTACCAGCGCCCAACTGGCCTTCCCAGTCGGAGTGGCGTTCGATAGCGCGAGTGAGATGTTTATTGCGGACGCCTATAACGCAGCGATCCGGAGAGTAGATTTGCTGGGCAACATCGCAACGGTAGCCGGCGCGGGACCGGGTCAGAACATTGTGAAAAATGATTCCGAGAGCTTGACGCAGTGGCGGCAAGCCCGCGGTCTGCACAATTTCCTGAAATCGAGGCGCGCGCTCGGCATGCAGGGTGTCGGCGGCGGAAATGGAGTGGCGACCAGCACTCCGCTGGACTTGCCCGCCAGCGTTATTGTGGACAATACCGGCAGCTTCTATACCGCGGACGCGGCTGCCTTCGTGGTATGGAAAATCGATGTCACCACCAGCCTGCTTGCCTACGGCAACGAACCGGTCGGCGGATCTACCGGTCCGCAATCGGTCGCCGTGGATAACGCGGGCAATACCAGCTTGAACCTTAGCCAGATCAGCGTAGCCTCGGGCTTTACCAACGTCGGCACTGGGCAAACCGCCTGCTCCACTCAGAATGCCATTAACGTAGGCGGGATGTGCGCCGTGACCATTACCTTCGATCCCACCGAATCTGGTACGTATAACGGTTCACTGGCGATCACCGACGATGCATTCAATAGCCCGAATGCAGCTTCGCTCACGGGGACCGGAACAGTAAGTGTCCCGGTCGACACGGCTTTGGGCTTTGTGAAGGCACCTCCTGCGAACATGCAAGTAGGTGCGGCAGTAGGGGTCATTGAGGTTGGAGTCTACGAGTCTAACTCCGAGCTCGATACCGGTTCGACGGCCAGCATTACCGTGACGATCACTGGTCCGAATAGCTTCTTGAGCATCAAAACTCGGCAGGCCGTGGCGGGAATCGCAACCCTGGACTTCAGCGGGGTTACTCTGCCTTCACCTGGGCAATACGCAGTGAGAGCGAGCAGCGGCAGCTTGATCCCGGCTTCGGTCGGAATCGTCGTGAGCGGTGCGGCCGACTATAGCGTTAGCGCCGATCCCTCAAGTCTGTCAATAACGGCGGGCAATTCTAGCAGCGTAACTTTGACGGTTTCGCCGACCGGCGGATATTCCGGAACAATCAACCTCGCTTGTTCCGGCCTGCCGCTCTACTCCACTTGTACCTTCCAGCCCGCCTCGGTGAGCCTGAACGGTAGTAATACGCCGGTTGCGGCAAAGCTCACCGTGGACACCAGCGGAAGCGGCCATAGGGCAGCGCTGGAATATCCTCAGTCGAGCCATGGGTCGCCGTTCGGTCCTGCCAGCCTCTGGCTTGTACAGGCGGGCCTTGTGGGTCTGGTGCTCACTGGTTCGACAAAGGACCGGCGCAAGCGTTCCCAGCAAAAACGAGTTCGGGCCGGGATATTGCTGCTAGCCATCCTCATGATGCTGGTTGCTACTGGTTGCGCAGGCTTTAGCAAGGGAGGAACGACGACAACCAATTCGGTGACGCCCGCTGGAACCTATACCGCAACCGTCACCGGCAGCGCTTCCGGTGGAAGCGGTGCGCACCACAGCGTGAACGTAACCATTACGATCGTCGAATAGTCCGGCGGCCTCTCTTCGAGCTCGAGGCGTTGTTTTACGGAGAGAGGCTGCTTTTCCCGCAGTGAGTTCCTGGCGTCCAAGAATCCAGACAGTACCGATCAGCTTCCCAGTTTCTTCATTTCGCTCCCGATTGTTTACAATAGAATCTTCCGTCCATCATCGGATAGGCACTAGATTCCTACGTCTCGGGAAGCTGAAGCAATTGAATTTGTCGCATGATCAATCGGTTGGGCACGGCGTCACCCCCCGCGTGTATTGGAGGGTGGAGGGGAGCCTGCTCGAACTGACCACGGTACGGCCGATCGCATTCTTTACATGGAATGCGCAGACTTTCAACGAACGCTGGCTGCGCCGCGGATCAGTATTGCTGATGGCGATGCTGCGACCGTTCCTCTACGCATTGCACCGCAAGGCGGCGACTCGCGTGGTCCATACCGTGCTTCGCGGAGTCAGTCGCGACCGTCTCGACCTTCTGGGCGAGGAATATTTTCAATACAAATTGAAGCCTATCCTCAAGCAGGAGGGGGTTCGGCAACTTAAGCTTCTGATCAGTTCGGGGGCCGAAGTGGTGCTGGTGAGTCAGGGGCTTGACCACGTCATGCGACCTTTGGCCAAACATTTGGGCGCAAAGTGGATCGTGGCGAACCGGCTGGAATTTCGTGACGGGATTGCCACTGGCCGATTGCTCGATCCGGTCATACGTCCGCGTGGGATATTCGCCCGCATTACAGAAGCCGGACCGGATGGAAAGCAGGAAATGGAGCATCTACTCCATGAGTTGAACCTGGCCGCGAAGTCGTTCGAGACCGCTGTGATTCCGGCAGAGCGCCACCCGGCGGTGCCCCGGCATCCAGTGGTGCATTTTGATGGAGCAGGGGGAACTGCGCCGCTGTCGGTGCGCGCTGCCTTGCAGGGGAAGCACGTCATGCTGATTGGCGTGACCGGCTTCATCGGGAAGGTTTGGCTGGCCAACACGCTGATGGACCTGCCGGAGATCGGCAAGATCTATCTGTTGATCCGGAGGCAGAAATCAAATCTCGCACAGCAGCGGTTTGAGAAATTAGTAGATGATTCGCCGGTGTTCGATCCGCTTTATGAAAAGTATGGAACGGGTCTGGCCAGGATCATCGCGCAGCGGGTTGAGGTGATAGAAGGCGACGTAACCCAACCCGGATTCGGACTGCGGCCTGAGACCGCCGAATTGCTGCGACAAAAGCTCGACTTAATCATCAATAGCTCGGGGTTGACGGATTTCAATCCCGATCTGCGGGACGCGCTGCTGACCAACGTCGATGCCGCCGTGAATATCCTGGATTTCGTTCGCGGGTCCGACCATGCGGGGTTGCTGCACCTCTCTACATGCTATGTGGCTGGAGGTCGCGATGGCCGGGTGAGCGAGAAGTTGCGGCCCAACTACACTCCCTCGGGCGTAGCGGACTTCGATGCCGAAAGCGAATGGAGGCATCTGCATGCGCTCATCCTAGAGGCGGAAGCGAAGGCGGAGAGTGAAGAAGTCACCGAGGAACTGCGATCGCAGGCATTGCAAAAGGAGCATGCTGCGAAAGATCTCCAAGGCCCGGCGCTGGATCGACAGATCCGCAAGAACCGTATGCGTTGGTTGCGCAACTACCTGACGGAAGTTGGGATGGGTCGTGCCAGGGAATTGGGTTGGCCCAACACCTACACCTTGACCAAGAGTCTGGCGGAGTCGCTCATCGCGAAATATGGCGAGGGTTTGCCGATCGCAGTGGTGCGCCCCGCGATCGTGGAGACTTCCGTAGAGAAACCATTTCGCGGCTGGAATGAGGGCATCAATACCTCTGCCGCGCTCTCTTACTTGCTGGGAACCTCGTTTCGACAGTTACCCACGAATGAGCGTAAGCGCCTTGACGTAATTCCGGTCGATTCGGTTTGCCAAGGGATGACGCTGATCGCGGCTGCGATCATCCTGCGGCGGAATGAAGCGGTCTATCAGTTGGCGACCTCGGTGACGAATCCTTGCGACATGCGACGGTCCATTGAATTGACCTCTCTGGCCCACCGCAAGCATTACCGGGCGCAGGAGGGTCTGGAGTACTGGCTGCGCCTGCGTCTGGATGCGATTCCCGTCTCCAAGCAGCGCTACCAGCGCATGTCGGCGCCGGCGCAAAAGGCGATTATTCGATCGATTCAGCGAGTGGTGTCGCCTTTGCCGATGAAGAAGCCACTGGCGCGCGCCGAGCGTAGTCTGGAGAAGGTCGAAAAACTCATTGAACTTTTCGAACCCTTCATTCTTCTGAATGAGCACGATTTTGTGGCGGAGAATATCGAGAAATTGTCCTACGCACTGGTCCCCGAGGAGCGCGAATTGTTTGGATTCGACACGCGTTCGATCGACTGGTGGGAGTATTGGATCGAAATTCATATTCCGGCATTGCGAAAGTGGACCTATCCGCTTATAGAAGGCCGTCCCCTCGAAGCGCGGCCCTCCCGCAACCTGCAATATGGCGATACGCCGGAGAACGGCGACACTCTACGAACCGGAACGAATGGGGCAACGTGGCGATATTCCTGACCGGCTCGACCGGATACATCGGCGCTCACATCGCCGCCAATTTACTGGATGACCACAGTGCGTCTCTGAATGTGCTGGTGCGTGCTCGTGATGCGCATGAGGCCGAGGAGCGCCTGTGGCGGGCATTGCAGCTGCACCTGGATTTTCCACGGTTCTACGAGCACCTGCAAACCCGCATCCGGATTTTTCGAGGCGACCTCACCGGACCCCAGTTTGGCCTGGCTCGCGACGACTATGACCGGTTGATTCATACCACGGATTCGGTGATCCACTGCGCGGCTTCGCTAAATCGGAAATCCGAGAAGAGCTGTCTGAACGTAAATCTTCGCGGAACGTTGGAAGTGGTCCAACTGGCACAGCGCGCCCACTACTACCACGGTCTGCGGCGATTCAGCCATGTGAGTACGGTAGCTGTGGCAGGGAAGCGGCAGAACGAGGTGGTCACCGAAGACAAGTCGATCGATTGGGATCGCTCCGACTATGATCCCTACGCTCGCACCAAGAAATTCTGCGAGCACATGATCCGCCAGTTGCTACCTGAAGTCCCGATTACGATTTTTCGCCCCAGCATTGTGCTGGGCGACAGCCGCCGTGCGGAAACCTCGCAGTTTGACATGGTCAGAGCGTTTGTGTTTCTCGCGGGGCTGCCGGCATTGCCATTCCGTCCGAACGATCAGATCGACATCGTGAATGTGGATTTTGTGGCTAACGCGGTGGCGTCGCTTCACCAGAAGGAGAATCCGGGCTTCGATACGTATCATCTTTCGTCGGGACGGGATTCTCAGACGTTTCGCGAGTTGACGACGGCCCTGGCGATGGCGCAACAGAAGCGCGGCCCGGTATTCCTGCCGGTATTTGGCGGACCGTTCTCCGGTGTTGTGAACACGCTCGCCAATCGCCGAGGTGCGATCGCACACGGGGCGGCGTTGATGAAAGTTTTCATGCCTTATCTGCTGTGGAACACCGTCTTCGACAACACGCGAGTAACTGCCGAACTGGGGGTGAAGCCGGTCCCGTTTTCGAAGTATAGCTATCCATTACTAAAATTCAGCCGGGAGACGAACTTCACGTATCGCTATCAGGATTGGCCGGCGAAGATCGGAGGCTCCGCCGCATGATGGATTTTTTGCTTGAGGCGTGGGTGAGTGCCTCCATCGAGAAAAACAAGCTTTCGTGGATGCTCGGAAAAGGCCAGCCTTGGCGGCCCGGAGAGCGCCTTAAGCTTTTATTCGCCGGATACAATGGCACGCGCAACATGGGTTCGGATGTGCGCGTGGAGGAGATGTTGCGCCAGTTGCGTCACATTCTGGGGCCGGAAAAAGTTGCTTTCAGCGTGATGTCGCAGAATTTCAGGCGCTCTGAAGGGTATTTCAAAGATTCCGCTCAGGTGCATCTGCCCGATATCTTTCCGCCGTTCTTGTCGGATGAAGTCCCGAAACACCATGGAGTCGTGGCCTGCGAAGGGTCGATGTTCAAGAGCAAATTCGCCAACGCGCTGACGACGATGATGATTGGATCGCTGGGGATCGCGGCGGCGCAAAACAAGTTGTCGGTCGGCTATGGAGCCGAAGCCGGACACATGGATCCGCTGGTAGCGAAGATGTGTGGCCGCTTCTGCAAGAATTCGCTGATTATCACCCGCAACGAAGAATCACGCAGCGTGCTTCGCGAACTGGGGGTGCCGACCGAACTTGGCACGGATACGGCTTGGACGTTTGAGCCGCTGCCGGCGGAGTATGGACAGAAGATTCTTCGACAGGTCGGATGGGACGGCACTACACCGGTCCTGGTCGTATGTCCAATTAATCCTTTCGAATGGCCGGTCAAGGCGTCTGTGGCCAAGTTTGCCGCCCGCAGTCTGACCGGGGCCTACAAAGAGAGCCATTACCGGTCTGTCTATTTTCATAACTCTGGACCGTTAGCCGATCGGGCTTACCAGCATTACCTGAGTTCGCTCGCCAAGGCGATAGGCGCATTTCGTAAACAAAGAAAAGTTTTCGTGATCATGGTTGCAACCGAGCGGCTTGACGCCCGTCCGGCGCAGAAGATTTCCGCCCAACTCGGAGGCGTGCCGGTGCTCACGTCCGATGATTACAACATCTACGAACTGGTCAGCATACTGCGCTGCTGCCATATGATGGCTTCCTCGCGCTATCACGGCATCGTAACGTCAATGCCCGGACTGGTGCCATCGGCGGGGATCACCATGGACGAACGCATCAGAAATCTGATGCGGGAACGCGGCCATCAGGATTTGCTGATGAATGTTGACGATGCCGACCTGGAGCCGAAACTGTTGGCGGCTCTTCTGAAGCTTGATCAGGATGGAGAACAAATCGCTGAGGGGATCGGTAGAACGGTGGTGCGGAACCTGAAACTCATGGCGCGTATGGGAGTGCACTTCGAGGAAGAAGTGCAGCGTTGCTACCCGGAATTTCCCACCCGCAGCGGCGAGTGGAACTGGCTGGATTATTTACCGCCAATGAGTCCGGCGCTGCACGCCATGATTGAAGCCTACAGTTGATGGCGGCAAGCTGTTCCGCGCGCACAACCCAGCGGACGACACAGGATTCGCGGGAATTTCGGGGGTTAGCACTTGCCTCGGCTGTGAACGCATGACTTTTATCGAAGACATCTTCGGGCAGCTCGACGCGGCGGGAGACACTATCGTTCTCCGAGAATTTCGTTCGACGGAATGTGTCAGCGTATCGGGCTGCCGGTTTATGGATCTGATTGCGCGGGCCCGCGCTTTTCTCGCGAGTAAAGGTCTGAAGAAGGGTGATCGTGTCGCTCTGCTTGCGCACAACGAAATTCGCTGGGTCGCGATGGATTTGGCAATCATTGCGGAGGGACTGCTCGTCGTCCCACTCTACTCGCGGCAGGCGCCCGCCGAACTCGTAACGATGATGAAGGACTGTTCGCCGTCCCTGATTTGCTGCGGCGATTCTGAATTGAAGGACGGGATCCGGCAGAACTGGCCGGATGCGCCTCCGCAAGCGCTTTTTCATGAGATCTTCTCGACCTCGGGGGAGATCAAAGCCTCGAAGGCGAAGTTGGCGGAGACCGATCCGGTAGCGATTATCTATACTTCCGGCACATCGGGGCAAGCCAAAGGCGTTGTGCTCACTGCGCAGAATGTGGGTCATATTTTGAACTGCACCTCTGAGCGTCTCGACTTGCTGATGAAGAACCGTCCCGGACGGGACCGCGTTTTTCAGTGGGCGCCTCTGTGCTTTGCGGCCGCATGGGTCACCATGTTGACGGGACTATTGCGGCGCAGCCTGGTTACAATGAATACCGATTTGAGCAAGCTCGCGGGCGAAATACGCACCGTGGCTCCCGATTATTTCGTCAACGTTCCAGCCCTGCTTGAACGGGTGCGGCGCGCGGTTGATGAACAGCTATGGAAAACGGGCGGCCTTCCTTTGGCGATCTACAGTCATGCCAAGGCAGCATGGATCAGAAAACAAGAAGGGAAGTCGACCCTGGCGGATTCGCTATGGCTCGCGCTCGCGAATGTTATGATCTTTCCCGCCATTCGCAAAAAGATGATCGGCAGCAACCTGAAGGCCCTCATCTGCGGGTCCGCGCCACTGAACGTGGAAACCCAACTTTATTTCATGATGCTCGGCATTCCGGTGTTGCAAGTGTACGGACTGACGGAGACGACTGCGATCTGTACCGCCGACGATCCTCGCTACGTCGAGCCAGGCCGCGTCGGGCCCGCAGTTCGCGGGGTTGAGATGAAGCTTGGCGAGCAGAATGAAATTCTGGTACGCGGCCCTAATGTTTTTTCGGGATACTGGAATCGTCCGCAAGAAACGGCCAAAGTTTTGCGCGACGGGTGGTTCCATACTGGAGATCAGGGCGAAGTGAATGAGTCAGGAAATTGGAAAATCGTCGGGCGAATCAAGAACCTGATCATTCTGAATTCCGGGCACAATATTGCTCCCGAACCCATCGAAGACGAGATGCTCAACAACTTGCCGGATGCGCAGCAAGTGGTGTTGGCGGGAAATGGCCGCAGTTACCTCTCGGCCATCGTCACGGGCAGTGTGACCGCGGAGAAGGTGCAACGCGCCATTGAACTGGTGAATGTTCATTTACCGCACTACAAACAGATTCGAGCTTTTCACATTGAGCCGGACCCGTTCTCGATTGAAAACGGAATGCTCACCGCGAACGGCAAGTTGAAACGAGACGTGATCGCGGCGCGTCTGAACCGAGAGATCGAGAGCTTGTATCAAGTGAAGCAGGCGGTGTAGGGAATCCTCAAGATTTTGATGAATCGCGAAAAACTCCAATCGCTTTCGTGGGAACTGAAGGCCGGCGTCGTTGAACTGGCGCTGCATCGCGAACCTTGTAACGAAATCGGGTCTGGCACCCTCGAAGACCTAGAAACATTCGCCGATGCCTTGGCCGGCCTGGAGCGGGAAGCTCACGCTCTGATCATCTTCAGCCAGCAAAAAGCAGGTTTCTGTGCTGGTGCCGACTTGCGCGAGCTTTACCAACGTTCGCAGCAAATGGAAAAGTCAGCGGCCATTCGCGGCGTCCGCGACTTTCTGGAGCGGATACACTCCGTCATGAATCGCATCGACGCTTCGCCTCTGACTACCATTGCTGCGGTCCACGGTGTGACGTTTGGCGGAGGCTTTGAACTTGCCTTGGTGTGCGATCTCATCATCGCTGACAAGATGGCACGATTTTGCTTTCCCGAACTGCGCTTAGGGCTGGTTCCAGGCTTCGGCGGCATTCCGCGGTTGAAGAGGGATTTAGGAAACGCCGTGGTTCGCGATCTGTTGCTTACGGGGAGGAGCTTCAATGCCACGAAAGCCCAGCAGATTGGCCTAGTGAGCCAAGTCGCTGGCGAGGGCGAGGCGTTGCGGGTTGCCCGCGGAACCGCCTCGCAAATGGGCAAATTTGACCGCACAACGGCCGCCGCCGCCAAAAAATTCATCAAGCCGATTCCGTACGATGAGCTGAAGCAGGAGATCGATCTGTTCTGTAAACTTTTTGCGGAACCGGCGGTCGAGGCTGGATTACGTAAATTTGTGGAAAGCACCGACGCGCAACCCTATTTGCCCTGAGTACGTTAAATTATATTCATGTCCACTCCCGATCAGACGTTGGACCAAATCCTAAGCCTGGCTGCGGCCCACTTTAAAGTTCCGCGCGAAAAGCTTACTCCGGACGACGATTTTTTCAAGACGCTCGGCATCGACAGCTTGCAGGCACTGGATCTGCTCACGCGACTGGAGAACCACTTCCACGTCGAACTTCCAGATTACGAATTGCAGGGGGTCTCAGACTTTCGCACGCTGGCGAGTAGAATTCAGTCTCGAATCTGAGCGGTCAGGTCTGGGGAACCAACAGTGACATTTCCGGTCGGCGCCGGGTCCATGGTGAAATAGTGTTTTCATGTTGAATCTTGACCAATATAGCAGTCTGGGCGCAGCTCTGCGTGACGCCCTTGACCGCTGGCCCGGCGAAACGTGCCTGATTGAAGCAGATCGCGATCGGGAAAAGACTCGGCTCACCTATTCGGACTTCAAAGATATGGCGTTGCCGCTCGTCCGTGCATTGCAGGACGCGGACCTGAGTGCCGATAGTCGCGCCGCCATTGTTATGACCAATCAGTCGAAATGGCTGATCTCCGCCTACGCCATCATGTTTGCCGGGGGCGTCCTGGTCCCGCTTGACTACAAGCTGACTGCTTCCGAGCATCTTCAGTTACTGGCGCACAGCAAGGCGAAACTCCTGATTGTTGAGTATCACCTGTGGCGGGCGATGATGCACGAGCCCGAATTCAAACAGCACAAACTGAAAACGGTATTGGTCACCGAAGCGCCGTTGCGCGCCGACCTTGCCGGAGCATTTCGCTGGGAAGAATTTCGCCGCAAGGGCGATCCAATCTTCGTTCCGCGAAAACGGCAGGACACCGCCTGCATTGTCTATTCTTCCGGTACCGGTGGGCGCCCCAAGGGTTGCGTGCTCACCCATGAGAATTACCTCGAACAGTGCAAAGCGCTGACCGCCTGGTATCCCTTTTGGCCCGGAGTACGGTACCTGAGCATACTGCCCACCAATCATGCCATCGATTTCATGGTCGGATTCATTGGCCCGTTCGTTTGCGGGGCCGCGGTTGTGCACCTGCGTACACTGCGTCCGGAGTTCGTCAGAGACGCCTTTGTCCGCTATCGGATTACTTATGTCAGCCTGGTTCCGATGGTGCTCCAGAACCTGGAGCGCGGCCTTAAAGCGAAGTTTGATGAACTTTCTCCAGCCAAGCGTTTTATTCTCAACCGGTTGATCTTTCTCAATCGCATCCTCACGCGGAATCGTCCCAATGTTGGCTTGAGTCGAAAATTGCTCGGTCAGGTGCACAAGGCATTCGGAGACAAAATCCTGGCGCTGATCACTGGCGGCGCGTTTCTGGATCCGTCGACCGCCCAGTTTTTTTACGACCTGGGGATTCCGGTGGTGAATGGCTACGGATTGACCGAAGCCTGCACCGCTCTGACCCTGAACGACCTCAAACCCTTTCGCGCCGACACCGTCGGCAAACCGCTCCCAGGTGTCGAATTGCGGATTTTCAATCCGGACGGGGATGGAATCGGTGAAGTCGTTGTACGTAGCAACAGCGTCATGTCCCATTACCTGGACGATCCGGAACTGACCGCCGAAACGATTGTGGATGGATGGCTGCTTACTGGGGATCTTGGCCGCTTCGATGACAGGGGCCATCTGCAACTATTTGGCCGCAAGAAGAACATGATCGTAACCGAGGGCGGCAAGAACGTTTATCCCGAGGACATTGAGACGGTCTTCGACGGATTAGCGGTGAAGGAGTTTTGCGTCTTTGCGGCGAACTATGTCTGGAAGTCGAAGGAACTTGGTCAAGAAATGCTGGTTCTGGTGATACGTCTCGAACAAAACCAGGAATTCACTGACGCTCTCCGGCAGGAGATCGAAAGCCGCAATCGCCGTCTGGCCGACTTCAAACGGATCGGTGGATATGTTATCTGGGAAAAAGACTTTCCGCGTACCGCGTCTTTGAAGATCAAACGCAACATTTTGGCCGAAGAGATTGGCAAGGCGACGAAATGCGACGCGGTGATTGCACTGTGAACGAAGCGTTTCTCGCGATCGTGAATCCGGCGGCGGGTGGAGGACGCGCCCGCAAACTGGTCGGTCCCGTGCTTTCCCGGCTGCAAACCGGGGGCGTCCCGGTAAGCGTCGTTGAAACCACCTCTCCCGGACAGGCGACTCAAATTGCTCGCGACGCATACTGCAACGGCTACCGCAAGTTCATTGCCGTCGGCGGCGACGGGACATCGTATGAAATCGTTAACGGGCTATTTCCAAGTGATGGATCCTCGGCACCGCCCACATTGGCTTTTCTTCCGCTGGGCACAGGCAACTCGTTCCTAAGGGATTTTAGCGATCGCGGTGTCGAGCATGCCATCGAATCTCTGCTTGCGGGTCGTTCTCAACCGTGCGATGTCCTGCGACTGCGGCACGCGGGCGGCGTCCTGCACTACATCAATCTGATGAGTATGGGTTTTTCGGCCGACGTTGCAACTTTACGGGCACGGCGCTTCAGCGCCTGGGGTGAGGCTGGTTATCAGGCGTCGATCTTTCTGACGCTGGCGCGGTTCCGGCGCCGTCCCTTTCCCTTGCGCGTGGACGATCGCGGAAGCATCGACCAGCGCCCGTGTCTCTTTCTGACGTTTAATAACAGCAAGTTTACCGGTGGAACAATGATGATCGCGCCCCAAGCCGACATCAGCGACGGATTAATCGAGTTCGTGCGATGGGGCCCCATCGGCCGCGTGGGTTTGATCCGGCAGTTGCCTACTCTGTACGATGGAACCCATATGAATCATCCGCTGGCGGAGCGGCAATCTGCGCGGCGAATTGATTTCTTTCTCAATGGCCCGGTCGACGTGATGATTGACGGGGAAGTCTTGACCCTGCACTGCCAGACTCTGGATGTGTTGCCATCAGCGCTTAACGTCGTGGTATAAACTTCTTTCTATGTCCCAAGAGCGCAGGAAAAAACAGGAATTGCGGGTCAAGCAGGATGAGCCCCTTTCTTTGCCCAAACCATCCCTCAAAGTCTGGGTGATCGTTGGAATTCTCGTCATAGTGGCGATTGCCGTCTTTATTCCATGGCATCGTCATAATCAGAAGGTCGACGCTTTCGCCCAATGTTTGACTGCCAAGCAGGCGAAAATGTATGGCGCTTTCTGGTGTCCTCATTGTGAAGAGCAGAAAGAAATGTTCGGTTCTTCTTTCAAATATGCCCCCTATACTGAATGCGGTATTAAGGGCTCGCGGGGACTGACGCAAGCTTGTCAGGACGCCGGAATTAAGCGTTTTCCCACATGGGTGTTTGCGGATGGATCGCGCACCGAGGGTGAAAAGTCGCTGGAATATCTAAGCGATCAGACGGGATGCCCTCTGCCATGACGGCAGCGGTGCGTCGGGTTTTTATCATAATCGCGGTGTTGGCGCTGGCGGGAATGGTCGTTTCTTCGCTTTCTCTTTACCATCACTTCGGCACCACGAAGACCACATATTGCGATTTTGGAGAGAATTTCAACTGCGACATCGTGAACCGCAGCAGCTATTCGACTCTGCTTGGCGTCCCTGATGCGCTCATCGGCATCCTAGGATACGCTTCACTTTTGGCGTTAGCGACGGTGTTCCGTTCCAGGCGAGAAACGCCGAAAGTATTGCTCGCGGGGGCCGTCGCAGGATTGAGTTTTGCACTCTATCTGACCTATATCGAAGCCTATGTTCTGGCAACCTGGTGCATTCTATGCCTGTCTTCGCTGACCGTTATTGTGCTCATTACCGCTCTGGCATCGTTTGTCATGGCGGATTCGTTGCGGCGGCACTGACCAGCGGACTCTGAAACTCCCGATGGACGAGATTACCCAAGAACAGAATCTGAATCAGGGACAATCGGCAACCTCGCCGATCAGCGGAGAGGCTGCGGATTTCCAGTTACATCCTTTTCAG
The DNA here is from genome assembly GCA_963700175.1 of Terriglobales bacterium. Lineage (GTDB taxonomy): Bacteria > Acidobacteriota > Terriglobia > Terriglobales > Acidobacteriaceae > DASVWZ01. Next base: position 85,285 of record CAVOWN010000011.1, on the reverse strand, counting down.
AGCACGATTTTTCGCAACAGCCGCATGCTACGGATATGGTTGCCTCCGGGCTATCATGCGAAGGAAAACCAGGAGCGCCACTATCCGGTCTTCTATTTGAATGATGGACAAAATCTCTTCGATCCTGCCACTTCCTTCACCGGTGTTGCCTGGCGGGTTGGGCAAACTGCCGAGGCCCTGATTCGCGAGGGCAGAATACCTTCGTTGATTATTGTCGGCATCGACAACGCTCAGGAGCAGCGTTTAAAGGAATACCTGCCCTACCGCTCTTTCAATCCGACCGTCCTTCGTCCGCGCGGAAAACGGTATCCCGAATTTCTGCTTAGCGAAGTGATGCCATTTGTTGACCAGCGTTTTCGGATCGCTCAAGGTCCGGAGAACACTGGGCTGGGGGGCTCTTCTCTGGGAGGCTTAATAGCGCTTTATACTGTCCTTGACCGCCCCGGAGTTTTTGGCCGCCTGCTCGTGGAGAGTCCATCACTGTTTGTCTCGAATCGACGCGTTCTTAAGTACAGCCGATATTTTAAGCAGTGGCCGGATCGAGTTTACCTAGGGATTGGCACCAAGGAAAGCGGGCGAGAAGACAAAGATCAGCAATTTGTAAACGACCTCCGCGAACTTGAGCAGATTATGCGAAGATCCGGCCTGGGCGATGACCGGCTGCGGGTATGGATCGACGAAGGCGCGTCGCACAACGAAGGCGAATGGGCGAAACGCTTCCCGGAAGCGCTCGCTTTTCTCTTCTCCAACGGCTAAGGCCCGGTAGCGTACTGAGTTGTTTCGGCTGTTACAATGCCGGACACGCATGACAATCGAGCAATTGGTTGCTGCACTGAAGAAACTTGGCGGCTCTCCGCTGGTGGTTTTCACGGTAACGGTCACCACTCGATTGGCAGCGCTTCTGCGCCTTCTTCCCGAGCACGAGTGGATCAATTTCTATCCCCTCAATGAACCTTCTCATATCGCGTGGGCGATGGTGTCTGGATTTGGCTACAGCGCGCCCTGGCCGAATACTCCGATTGCCGCCACTGCCCAGCAGCCGCCCGTGTTCCCGCTTCTATTGGCGAGTATTTTCAAAGTCGCAGGCGCTTATAGCCTGACTTCGCTGTGGATCGCCGTTAGTCTCAATGCTTTATTTTCAGCCATAACCGCAGTAATGATTCTGCGGCTGGGCAAGCGCGATTTCGGCGATTGGGTCGGCATTCTGGCGGCATGGATATGGGCGCTGTGGCTCTACGAAGCGATTGTGTCGATCCGCCTTTGGGAAAGTGGCCTAACGGCCCTCCTGCTGGTGCTGGCGCTGTGGTGGCTGCCTGGTCTCGTTTCTGCGCGTCCCTGGCGATGGTGTTTGTTCGGCTTGCTGGCGGGGATTGCGGCGCAAACGAATACTACGATGCTGGCCATGTTTCCATGTTTCTACGTGTGCTTATGGCTGCGTTCGGGCAAGCAAAGCCTCGCGAGAAGATGGCTATACATTTCGGCAGGCATATTCGTTTTAATCTTGGTCCCGTGGACGATTCGGAATTACCACGCCTTTGGCCGGCTTATGCCCCTTCGCGATAACTTTGGTCTGGAACTTTGGATTGGCAATCGCGTCGGGGCTGACGATGCTCATCAATACCCTAGCGCTTTTCCCTTGATCGATCCCACGGAACACAACCAGTTGGGAGAACTCCGCTTTATGGAGTTGAAACAAAGCCAGGCATTCGAATTCATTGGTCAACATCCAGCCGAATTTCTGCGGTTGTCGGGTCGGCGCATCGTCCGGTTCTGGAGCGAACCTAAGAACTCGTGGTGGTTTGCGGTCAGTCTGTTGGCTTGGATCGGCCTGGCGCTGGCCTGGCGCCGCGATCCATTGGTTGCGCTTCCTTATTCGCTGGTCATGCTGGTGTTCCCGTTGGTCTACTACATCACGCATACGTTTCCAACCTATCGCCACCCGATTGAGCCGGTCGTGCTCTTGCTAGCCGGGTTTGCGCTACAGAAGAGCTTTACCATCGGTGGGTGGGCGGGCCGGAGTGGTTGAGCTTTCACGAGCGAGGCCCCAGACCGAGATCAGAAGCAGAAGGGTGATAAGAAATGCCATCTTGTATCGAAAGCAAAGAGCGATGAAAGGCGCCACAAATAGCACGAGGATCGGCCCGAGGGCCAGCCAGGGCACGTCATTCTCCTCCTGATTCTTACGGTAGTGGGCCATGAACAGGACGGGAATCAGCAGGAGGCTCAAGTCCTATAAGTATGTGTAGTAGCTCGTCAGGAGAGCTGCGATGATGCCGAGAGACCAACTCAAGTCAACAACGTCGGGGCTTGTTTTCCAGCATCTGTAGGCGCACCATAGCAAGCCAGCGGACAGAATCACAGTAATGCAGATGCTAACGGGATAGGAGTCCGGATGTTCCGAAACCACGTCTACCAGGTCTCGCAAATTGGGCATGAGTTCGGGAACGATCGGGCCTATGGCGTCATGCAGGTCTCGAGAATCGCAAGATCAGGGGTAAAACAATCTGAAATCGAAAGGTCACTAGTCCCAACCAGCAGCCTGCGGCAAACTCGGATTCCCCTCTCATCGCCGAATAGGCAAGCGCGAAGAATAGAAATAGCAACATGTCGTCCTGGCCCTGCAATAGCACGGTGAAAGCTGGAAAGAATGCCAAGCCAGTAAGAAGCAACAGCCACGCCGGTTCGCCACGCACCCTGGGTAAATGCCGGCGCAATATCTGGAAGGCCACAGCCATCGCCAGAACGCTTATGGCGTCCCACAACAAGTAAGCCTCGAAATACGGCAATTTGGCGAAGGGCAGGAAAATCAGTGCTTCGACGGGGGGATGAAGATAGGGCAACAGGCCTTTCTGCGAGACCGGTTGCGGCGCGAATTCTTGTTCCACTTGACGTTGCAGCGCACTGGCGTAAAGTCGCGAACTATTGCCCGAAGATAGGATCCTGCCGGCGGCATAGAAAGTCGTGAAATCCTGATATCCGGACTGCAACTGCTTGCGGGCGCTCCACCACACCCCGGCATGGACGACCAGCATGCCGGCCAAAAAAAGCAGAGCGAGCCTCCGGGTCCGATTCGTGTCCGGGTTTGCGATCGCTTCGATCTCCCTGCGGACCAGATCAACGTCGCATTGCAGCTGAGTGCTTCGCCATGTGCTCAGCCAGCCAATTCCTAGCAACTCCGCTCGGCTGTACACTCATTGCCAAAGAAATGCTTAATGGCAAGAAACAATCGCTGGCCCAGCGATGGGTGAATCCGGGACTTTCGCTACTGGCATTGATTTTTGTGGTCCATTTCTTTATTGCCAGTTTCCCCGCAAGGGCGAAGGGCTCCGATTTTCCGGAGTTTTACGCAGCCGCCAGAATGGTGATCGAGGGCCAAGGTCATCAGTTGTACGATCCGGCGGCGCAAGAAGAGTTTCAGATTCGATACGCGGGGCGCATCGGCACCTATTTTATCCATCCGCCATTTGAGACTTTGATTTATCTGCCCTTTGCCTTTTTTCCTTTGAGCACAGCGTACGCACTGTGGAGCTGGTTTAACGGTGGATTACTGGTCGTCTTGGCAGTTGTTCTCAGCAGGCGTGTACTCAGAATCCCGACCTGGCCAGTTGTCCTGGCATTGCTCTTTCTATCTCCTCCCGTCCTTCTGAATTTCTTTGAGGGGCAAGATGCGCTACTGCTGCTTTTGGCAGTGACGGCAGCCATTCTAGCGTTGAAAGGGAAGAACGATATAGCCGCGGGATACTTTCTTGCCTGCGGCTTATTCAAGTTCCATTTGATTATCGCGCTCGCGGTGCTCGTATTCTGCCTCCGCCGAGTGCGAACAATGATTGCATTCACGGCGGTCGCCGTAGCCACTGTCCTTCTCTCGATTGGAATTTGCGGTTTAAAGGTGTTCGCCTCTTACTCTCAACTCTTGATGCACATTAGCGGGATGCCGCTGGCAGCCATACATCCAGCGCAAATGGCAAATCTTCGCGGGTTGATCGCAATGTGCGGTTTACAAGGGACCGGAGGCTTCGTTGTCACATTCTTTCTTTCGCTCGCCACCGTTTTGCTACCAGTGTTCCTGGTTGGTGGGAGAATGCCGAGAATGTCGCCGCAATTCGATTTGATGGTCGCGGCAATTCTTTTGGCGGCGCCTCTGGTCAGCTACCACATTTCTCCGCATGACTTTACTCTGTTGCTTCTTCCATTCGCATTGGTCGTGCGGCATCTCTTCGACAGCAAGGACATTCCCACTTGGCTGAGGATCTGTACGATTGCTATCGGCGCGGTCTTATTCCTCCCTCCTCTGCACATTATTTTGATGTCTCGCCATCTTTACAGTCTGACTAGCATTCCGCTGATCGGTTTCTTTTTGTGTATTTGTTGGGAGCTTCGGAGAATCAGGAAAGTGGGTCCCGCAATCGCATGATCAGCGCGCGGCCTTCGACCCTCAGCGAATCGAGTCGCCCGAGTACTGGCGCCTCCCGTGTTTTCGGTGTGGTCCTAGTCAGCCTTCTGTTGCTCGTGCCATGCCTGTGGCAATCGCGAATTCAGGCGGGTGACCTTTCAAGTCACGTATATAACGCGTGGCTGGCGTCGCAGGTTTCAAGCGGCACACTCCACGGAGTCTCGATTGCCCGCCAGTGGAACAATGTCCTTTTTGATCTGGAGTTGTCCTTCTTCGCGTCGCATTTCGGCTTCGGAGTGGCTCAACGCATCGCAGTGGGCCTTGCTGTCTTGATCTTTGCCTGGGGTGCGATTCGGTTTGTTTCGAATGGAGGTACGAATCCATGGTTCGCAGTACCGTCGATTGCGATCCTCTCCTACGGCTTCACTTTCCAGCTTGGTCTTTTCAATTTCTATCTCAGTTTGGGGATTTGCCTCTGGTATATGGCGGTCTTTGTGTCGGCCCGGTGGCGCGCCCGGATTTTGTTTGCGCCGCTTTTTGTTTTGGCCTGGCTCGCCCATCCTTTGCCCGTAGTGTGGGCAGCCGGGTTGGCAATTTATGCCGCCATCTTCGAGCAATTGACTCCGCGAAAACGGAATCTCTTGCTGATCGCCGGCTTCGCGAGTTTGCTCGCAGTCCACTTTTTTCTAATGCATCGCTACCAGAGCTTTTGGTCAATCGGGCAGGCCGTGTTCGTCACCGGCGCGAATCAAGTGCTGCTCTTCGACAATAAATATATTGTCGTTTTGGTGTTGCTGTTGACGCTGTGGTTGGTATTTCTGCGGCGGCTATTGAAGTCGCGGACGCGGCCGGCCTTCAGCTCAGACCTTCATACTCAGTTTTGTTTATTGACGGCGGCGGCGGTAATCCTCATCCCGACCGCAGTTACCTTCCCGCAATACACCCTCCCATTCAGCTACATTACGACCCGGCTGTCTCTGATGGCGGGAGTGACATTCTGTGGGCTGCTTGCGAGAGTCCGACTCAATAGGTATGAGAAGGGGGCGCTCACTTTGACCGCGGTGGTTTTCTTCGCTTTAATTTTTCACGACACGCACGAATTCAACCGAATGGAAGACGAGGTAGACCATGCAGTAGCGCAATTTCCCAGCGAGTCCCGCGTAATCGGACTCTTTCTCACGCAATCGACACGGATCAATCCCATGGGGCACGCAGTCGACCGCGCCTGTATCCAACACTGCTTCAGTTACGCGAACTATGAGCCGGCATCACGGCAATTCCGGATACGCGCCGAAGCCGGCAACCGCGCCGTCATGAGCAGCTTTGCCGACGTTGCAGAAGTCGAACAGGGCAAATACATAGTGCAGACTCGCGATTTGCCGCTTTTTTTCGTATATTCATGCGGGCCGCTTCAGCGGGAAGTCTGCTCCCGCGAGTTGCACGCCGGAGATGATATTGGAGTGGTGAGCCGCGCCCCTTGACTCTATGAGCCATTTGCCAAGGCTTGTCCGAATGCTGATTTGGGTTGCCGTCGCTTGCCTTGGCGCCTTCGCCATTGCGACCATCGGAATCCATCGCGGTGAGCAAATCAACGCCACCTGGTTGATTGTGGCCGCCGTCTGCTCTTACGCGTTGGGCTACCGCTTTTACAGCAAATTTATTGCGGCGCAGGTTCTATCTCTCGATCCCACGCGTGCTACTCCCGCCGAGCGCCTCGACGACGGCCGTGATTTTGTACCGACCAATAAATGGGTCGTCTTCGGCCACCACTTCGCAGCCATTGCAGGTCCTGGACCGCTGGTGGGTCCGGTGCTTGCCGCCCAATTCGGATATCTTCCGGGAACTTTATGGATACTGACGGGCGCCGTGTTTGGCGGTTGTGTGCAGGATTTTGTGATTCTTCTGTTCTCCGTGCGGCGCGACGGCAAGTCGCTCACCGCGATGGCCCGTGAAGAGATCGGGAAAATCGGCGGTTTTGTTGCTTACGTAGCTGTAATCACCATCCTGGTCGTACTCGCCGGTGCCACTGGGTTGATCGTGGTCAATGCTCTCAAATCGAGCCCGTGGGGCACCTTCACCATTGCCATGACCATCCCCATAGCGTTACTTATGGGCGTTTACTTGCGTCGCTTGCGGCCCGGCAAAGTAGTCGAAACTTCTTTACTCGGATTCGTTCTGGTTCTGCTTGCGGTGGCCGGCGGACAATGGGTGGCACAGAACCCCACGCTGGCGCGGGCTTTCACCTACACTGCGCCGACGCTTGCGATTCTTATTATCATTTACTCCTTTGCCGCGTCCGTTTTACCTGTCTGGCTTCTGCTCGCGCCACGCGATTATCTCAGCACCTTCGTAAAGCTAGGGACGATTGCGGTCCTGGCCGCCGGGATTCTGGTTTTCCATCCGGCGCTGCATATGCCGCCTTTGACAACCTTTGGCGACGGCGGCGGGCCGGTATTCGCAGGAAAAATCTTTCCCTTCGCCTTTATCACGATCGCGTGCGGAGCGGTTAGCGGATTTCACTCGCTGATTTCCAGCGGCACGTCGCCCAAACTCATCCGGCGCGAGACCGAAACCCGCCTGGTGGGATACGGCGCAATGATGTGCGAATCCATGGTGGGCATCATGGCGATGATTGCAGCCTGTGTCTTGCAGCCGGGAGTTTATTTTGCCATCAGCAGCCCGGCCGGCATCGTTGGGCAATCGCCCGAGGTTGCGACCGCCGCTATCACGCGCCTGGGATTCCCGGTCACAGCGGCCCAAATGCATGCTCTCGCGCAGGCCGTAGGCGAGCAGACTCTGTTCAATCGCACTGGCGGCGCACCCGCTTTTGCCGTGGGTATGGCGAATATCTTCTCCAACAGCCTCGGTGGACAAGCCGTCATGGCGCTCTGGTACCACTTTGCCATCATGTTCGAGGCGTTGTTTATTTTGACCGTTCTCGATGCCGGAACGCGCGTCGGCCGCTTTATGGTGCAGGAAGCTCTCGGCCACGTCTGGAAGCCACTGGGCCGCACGGGTTGGTACCCGAGCATTGTTGCCACAAGCGCACTCATCGTAGGGGCCTGGGGCTATTTCCTCTGGATGGGCGTGCGAGATCCGCTGGGCGGGATCAATTCACTGTGGCCGCTGTTTGGGGTCTGCAACCAACTGCTGGCAACGGTGGCTCTTTGCGTGGCAACCACCATCATCATCAAGATGCGCCGCGCCCGTTATGCCGCTGTAACGCTGGTTCCGCTGCTGTGGCTCACTCTGATCACGTTTACCGCCGCATGGCACAAGGTCTTCGATGCTAACGTGCGCATCGGGTTTCTAGCTCATGCTCGTATGCTGGCTGCCTCTTCAGTGCCGGCCCACGATACTGCCCAGCTGATTTTCAACGATCGCCTGGATGCCGCAGTGGCCGCAGTTTTGGTTTGTCTGGTCACGACAATACTGGTCGAGTCCGTGATTGAATGGGCGAGCGTACTGCTTGGATGGAAGTCAGCGCTTATACAAGAAGCACCGTTTGTGCGCTCGCGCTTTGCCCTGGAGGAACCGTGAACGAACACGTCCATTGGCTCTCCCGGGCTGCACGAATACTGCTGTCCGCAATCCGTGAGATTTTCGACGAGGCGGCCTACCAGCGTTTTTTGAGCCGCGAGCGCTTACCCGTCTCTGCCGAGAGCTATGCGCAATTCCTCGACGAGCAAGCTGCTGCCACGGACCGCCGTCCGCGCTGCTGTTAACGCCTTGGCTTCTTAACATCCGAAGGCGGCATACCTGCGCTACACTCGTGAGAGTGCGAGTCCTCGGCATCGATTGCGGCACGGAATACACCGGATACGGCGTGGTCGAGTTGTGCGAGGACGGGAAATTGGTTTGCTTGACGTGCGGAGCCATCAAGCTCTCGCCGCGCGATTCGATGTCAGCCCGTCTTGCCACGATTTTCAGCCGGCTCGGCGCCATCATCGTCGATCATTGTCCCGACAACGTTGCCATCGAGGATGTCTTCTACGCACTCAATGCCAAGTCCGCCATTAAACTTGGGCAGGTTCGCGGAGTCGCCATGCTGGCTGCTTCTTCAGCCGGTCTGCAAGTCTCCGAATACGCTCCGCTGGCGATCAAATCGGCGGTAGTTGGATATGGCCGGGCCGAAAAACAGCAAGTGCAGTTCATGGTCACGCGCCTGCTGAACCTGACAGAAATTCCGGAGCCCCCCGACGCCGCCGACGCTCTGGCCATTGCAATCTGCCATCTGCACATCGCGGCCACACAGGAGCGCCAAAGCGCCGCCGTGCGCTAGTTTTTAGACACCCATCGTTGAGGGTGATCGGCTTTCGCCCGTCTCGCCTCCAAACTGGCATAATAAACTCTAATGTTTTCTGGAAGACTTTCGGCCCCTGCTCGAGGCGTCGCACGCTTGATTTTTGCGGCGCTGATCGGCTTCTCTTGGGTGACTCTCTGTGCCCAGCAGGACGCCGTGCCGACAATCGCATTTACTTGCGACTTTCCAGGATCGGTTCCATCGCACTATGAGGTTTCGGTGGCCGCCGATGGTCACTCTTCTTACTTCTCGCAAACTAAGCCCGACTCCAACCCCGGTACGGAGGCTTCCGATTCATCCGACAACGATTATCGCGCCGCTTTTACGCTCCCTCCGTCGACTGTCACCCGCATTTTCGATCTTGCCAAAAAATCGAATTACTTCTCCGGTGAAATAGACTCAAAAAAAAGAACCGCATCCACTGGCACCAAGACTCTGAGCTACCATTCTTCCAGTCAAAATATCCAAGCCACTTATAACTACTCCAATGTGCCGGGCGTCGAGGACATCACGACGGCGTTCCAGGGGCTCGCAGAAACCATGGAATTCGTTCGCCGCTTGAATTATGACCTGCAATACCAAAAGCTGGCCCTGGACGACGAACTGAAGCGCATGGAAGAGATGGCAAGCCGAGGCGCTATACAACCGGTGTCCTTGGCGGATACCCTGCTTGAGAAGATCGCCAATGACCCGACGATCATGAATGTCTCTCGGGCGCGCGCTCAGCGGCTCCTGGCCAGCGCAGGGGCTGCGAAGTAGCTACGTGGGACCGATCCATGTTTTTGACAACCCTTCGTCCAAATTAATGTTCTAATAGGGTAGAAGTACGGGGGTGTAGCATGTTCTATCCCGACCGTCTGTTCCGCAGGCTCTCTCTTTCGATTGCAATTCTCTCGCTATTGACCGCTGCCGCCTTTGCCGACTCACAGGCCCGCATGGTCCGACTCAGCGAAGTCGATGGCGACGTGAAGGTCGATCGCAACGCAGGTCAGGGTATGGAGAAGGCGTTCCTGAATCTGCCGATCATTCAGGGAGCGAAAATTGCGACGGGGAAGGCGGGTCGCGCCGAGATTGAATTTGAAGATGGAAGTACCCTGCATCTTGCCCCGGACACGATTGTCACCGTTACCCAGCTTTCGCTGCGGGATACTGGCGCCAAGGTCAGCACGTTTCACCTGCAAGAGGGGACCTCCTATGTCAACTTTGCCGGCACCAAAATTGACGAGTTCACCATGACCTTTGGCCGCGAAACCCTCGTGCTGAAGAGCGCCGTCCACCTCCGCGTCTTAATGGGTGACACGGATGCCACCGTCGCCGTCTTCAAAGGTGAAGCGGAAGTCAGTGGCGCGTCCGGTTCGGTGCAGGTCGCCAAGAACCACACGGTTAATTTCGATCTTCTCGATAAAGACAAGTACACTACCGCCAGACAGATTGCTCCCGAACCCTTCGACGACTGGGACAACGAGCAGGCGCAGTATCACGAGCGTTACATGAATAGCGCTTCCGCAACCGCCACGTCATCCTACGGCTACGGTACAAGCGATCTGAACTACTACGGCGCGTATTCCACGGTTCCGGGCTATGGCTTGCTTTGGCAGCCATATCTCGCGGGTGCGGGGTGGGACCCGTTCATGAGCGGTGCCTGGGCTTTTTATCCGGGCGCTGGATATTCGTGGGTTTCGGGTTATCCGTGGGGATGGACGCCGTATCATTCCGGCAACTGGGCATTCGTGCCAGGCTACGGATGGGGTTGGCAGAACGGCAATTGGTCAGGATGGTCGCTCTCCGGTGTCACCAATGCGCCTTCCGGCTTCCAAATGCCGCAAGCACCCAGTTCCGGTCATGGAACCATCCGAATTACACGCGGTCCGGAGCCTTCCCAGATGAATCGCTCGGGGAGCAAGCTTTCCATACCCCAAAACTCAGCTGGCCTTGGGCTTCCGCGTGGGAGTATTAAGAATTTCGGCGAATTGTCGCAATCCGTCCAGAAGTCCGGAGTAGTCAGTACCAGACTTCACCTTGAACCGGTGGGCGAAGCTGCGGTGTTCTGGCGCAGTCAATCTCCGGTCCGAGTCGGCATGGCTGGAGGCCCATCTTCCGGCATGGCGGCGGCTTCACATGCCGCGCAAAGTTCATCCACACATGCGGGGACTTCCAGCGGCCATACAACGAAATAAGGGCGCATTTTGGGATCATTGGCGACAGGCGTCGGGTAATCGCGGGTAGTTCTTCGCCAAACTCCGTTAGGAGCGCCTGTGCACCCATCCAATCGCTCTAGCGCACAGTTATGCCAGCGTAGCCGACCACTCTGTCGCGATCTCCGGATGCATCGCCTGAAGTCGCATAACGGATGAGTTCCGCTGACTTTGCACCCAGCCTTCGGGCCGCCGTCAACATGACGACTGCCGGCCCCAATCCGCACATGCTGATATCTTCTCGCATGGCGACGTCGAACAATCCGCGGGCATCCAAAGCCAGCAAACGGTCGATGGCTTTACTATCTTTCACGCGAGTGATCGCATCATTTTCGTAATGATTCATGTCGCTGGAGGCGACGATTAGCACCCTCGCACTCTGCATGCCCACAACGGCGGCCATCGCATCGCCCAAGCCCTCAAGCACCTCGTACTGCCGGGTGCCCAATGTGATTGGCACAATCCTAAGCCGCGGATTTCTCTCCAGCAGAAACGGCAACTCGACCTCAATGCCATGTTCCTGGCGGTGTGCGGCCGCATCCTCAATCAGCAGCGGAAATTGCTTTTTCAACGCCTCAGCCAATTTGTGATCCGCTTCAACACTGCCGAGTGGCGTCTCCCAAGCGCACCCGCTCAGGATCGAAAGCGGCACGCCTTTACCCGTGTGATTCGGGCAGAGCACAATGCAGACCTCGGGAATCTCGGTTGCGGCAAAGACCGCGCCCGCCACAGCTCCCGAATACATATATCCGGCGTGAGGTGCCAGTACTCCGATTGCAGGAAGCGCACTAACCGCAGGCGAAAGATACGACCGCACTTCGGCGGCCAGCTCCTCGCGCTCCCGTGGATAGAACTTCCCAGCCACGGCGGGATGGCGAACGGCGGTGTTCATGAGATCCTGGCGTATGTTACGCCTTGCTTTTACGCTCAGGGAGCGCCCGGAATAAGGTGGCGGCTTTTTCTAAACTCAACTCTTCCGCGCGCCCGGTCGACTCAACTTTCGCTTTTTCCAGGGCCACACGCAACTTTGTCGGCTCATAGTCGGCCTTGAGGTTGTTCCAAAGGGTCTTCCGTTTTTGACCAAAGGAAAGTTTTAGGAATTCGATGAACGCCTTTTCCGGAACCTGTAGACTCTCCAGCCGCGGTTCCGGGGTCAACCGGACCACGCTGGAGTGCACCTTCGGCGGAGGATCGAACGCCGCCGGCGGCAGCGTGAATAAATTCTCCACCCGGCTATAAAGCTGTGCTGTCGCCGAAAGCAGTCCGTATTCGCTATTGCCCGGTTCGGCGGCCAATCTCTCAGCGACCTCACGCTGCACCATGAGCACCATTCTGTCGAAATAGCGGCGATATTCAAACAAGCGAAGCAGAATCTCCGAAGTAATGAAATACGGAAGGTTCCCCACTACACGAACCGTGTCGGGAACGTGATTGATGCCGGGACGCGTGCTGCCTGGCTTAGGGCCGAAAAGGGTGCCAAAGTCCACCGACAAAATGTCAGCTTCGATGATTTCGACATTGGGATAAAGGGCAAAGTGCATGCGCAGTTGGGCTGCCAGCACGCGGTCCAACTCGACCGCGATGACCCTGCGAGCTCGTCGTGTGAGCAGGGAAGTGATGGCCCCCCGCCCCGGACCGATTTCCAGCACAGTCACCAGTGACAGGTCGCCCAATTCTTCCACAATTCGCGTCGCCGCGGAACGGTCCACCAGAAAATGCTGTCCTAACTTCGGCTTTTTGCTCGGCCGTGCGGCAGAAACCTTGGGCACATTGACCCTCTTTCTTCATGGCGTTTACACTTGCCCTTCGCTCCCTTCAACTGGTGCGGAAGGCAATGTGTACACAATTTCTTATCATAGTTCGGATGAATATTCTAAGTAGGGGCTAGGAGCTCACTTTCATGCGTATTGCGTTCGCCGCTTCGGAAGGCGTCCCTTTTTCAAAAACCGGGGGTCTCGCCGATGTAGTCGGTGCTCTGCCGCACGCTCTCGCAGTGGCCGGACATGAAGTCAACGTATATCTGCCGCTCTACCGCCAAACTCGGCTGTCGAGCGCACGCACCGTGGTCCGCAGTATCACGGTCCCTTTCGACGACAATTACCGTTTCTGTTCGGTGGTGGATGGAGGCGAAATCGCCGGGGTGCGCCACTACTTCATCGACTATCCGCCTTTCTTTGATCGCGAAGGGCTCTATGGCACGTCAGCTGGCGATTATCCGGACAACGCCGAGCGCTTTGCCTTATTTTCCCGCGCCGTGCTCGAAGCCTCGAAGATCCTGGGCGTTCCGCAGATTTTTCACTGCCATGATTGGCAGTCGGCGCTGGTCCCGATATTACTTCGAACACAATATATCGAAGATCCCGCCTTCCACGATGTCGCCACCGTATTTACTATTCACAACGTCGGATATCAGGGCCTTTTTTCTCCCGATACGCTGCCGCTCCTGACCCTTCCGTGGGACTTGTTCACCATGTCGAAGATGGAATTCTTTGGGAATGTGAATTTTCTGAAAGGCGCGCTTGCCTATGCCGACTTCGTCACGACGGTGAGCCGTAAATATAGCCAGGAAATCCAGACCACGGAGTACGGGTTCGGGTTGGAGGGCGTTTTGCGCGATCGCGCTGCGACCGTCGCTGGAATCCTGAACGGCGTTGACTACGATGAGTGGAGCCCGGGAAGCGATAAGTTCACGGTAGCGAAATATTCTGCTCAGGATTTGAGCGGTAAGGCGCTCTGTAAGCAGGACCTGCTGCGAACCTTCGGTATCGCCCAACCGGATTCCAGCTTGCCGGTGTTCGGTATCGTTTCACGCTTTGTCGCGCAAAAGGGCTTCGACCTCATCTCTCAAGTGATGGATCGACTTGCCCGGGAAGAAATGATTGTGGTCGCGCTTGGCTCCGGCGACCGGTCCTTCGAAGAAATGTTCCTTCGCTTACATAAGCAATTCCCGAACAAGATCGCGGTCAAGATCGCATATGATAATCCGCTCGCTCATAAGATCGAGGCTGGGAGCGATATGTTCCTGATGCCCTCGCGCTATGAACCCTGCGGGATGAACCAAATATACAGCCTGAAGTACGGCACCGTTCCTATCGTGCGCGCCACTGGCGGTCTCGACGATACCATCGAACCGTGGGACCCTCGCACCGGCAAGGGCACGGGTTTTAAGTTCTGGGAATACAGCGGAGAGTCCCTGCTGCTGACGGTAAAGCAGGCCTTACATGCATTCCGCGACCAAAACACATGGCGGCAACTCATGCGGAATGGCATGGGCAAAGATTTTTCCTGGCAGGCCTCAGCTAAAGAGTACGTTCGCGTCTACGAGAAAGCTCGGCAGTTGCGGATGGAGTCCTCCATCGCGATCGTTTAGATCGGCTCACGTCCTCTCTGGCCTCTTCGCGATAATTACCATTTTAGGGGATTGAGAGCCCCTTCAGCCGTAAAATGAAATGGCTATGCCTCTACCCTGCCTCATCTTCCACGTCGATATGGACGCCTTCTTCGTCTCCGTGGAAGAGCTGTTCGACCCTTCGCTTAAAGGCAAACCTGTCGTCGTGGGAGGGCAACGCAACGAGCGGGGCGTGGTTTCGGCCGCCTCCTATGAGGCGCGCAAATTCGGCATCCACTCTGCTATGCCTTTACGAACGGCGGCGAAGCTGTGCCCGCAAGCCATATTTGTCAACGGTCACTTGGATCGCTACCGCCAAGCCTCGCAACAGGTTTATGGTGTTCTCAATTCGTTCTCGCCGTTGGTCGAAATGGCTTCGATTGACGAGGCCTATCTGGATATGACCGGCACCGATCGTCTGCATGGCCCGCCGCTCCGGGCTGCTCATGCGCTGCATCAGCGTATGAAAAAAGATACTCAGCTAAATTGTTCCATCGGCATTGGAACTTCTCGCTTGGTCGCGAAAATCGCCTCCGCCAAGGCCAAGCCGCATGGCATTCTCTGGGCCCTTCCCGGTCATGAGGCCCGTTTGCTCGCGCCACTCGATGTTCGTGACATCCCGGGCGTCGGTAAAGTCACCGAGCAGAACCTCCATGCGCTGGGCATTCGCCAAGTCGGCGACATTGCACGATTCGATGAATCGTTTCTGACTGAGCGGTTTGGCAAATGGGGACTGGCCCTAGCCGGTAAAGCCCGCGGCGAGGATGCGGGTGGATGGTTCGACACGGAAGTCGCCGCTGATACCGACGCGAAATCCATCAGCCATGAGCATACTTATAACGAAGACACGTCAGACCCGGAGCGCCTGGAGTCGACCCTGATCCGTCTTTCCGAAATGGTTGGCCGCCGCTTGCGCGAGGCCGATCTCCATGCTCGGACTCTCCAACTGAAGTTGCGTTTCAAAGACTTCACCACCATCACTCGCGCGCATACATTGTCTGCGCCCACCCAGCTTGACACTGAAATCTTCGAGAATATTCGCACTCTGTTTCGCAAGAATTGGAAGGCGGGGAGAGAGGTAAGACTGCTGGGCGTACATGCATCGTCATTCGAAGCCGCGACCACCCAGGGAGATCTCATTGAAGGCAATCGCCGCCAGCGTTGGCAACAGGCATTGTCGGCCGCGGACCATCTGCGCGACAAGTTCGGGGATTCAACCGTCACGCTAGCCAGTGGGATGAAGAGCGCTTTCCGCGAGCGCACGCACGAAAATCCGGCGGATTTGCCGGGAAAACAAAAGAAGCAGATCTGAAGGTTTTCTTAGCGTTTCTTTGCGGTAGGCCTTGGCCGAGTTCGTTAATGACTGGCCGCGAGCAGCGACCCGATGCCCGGCTTATATCCATAGAAGTCGGCTAGGGTGTGCAACTGGTCCATGATCTGCTCGTCATACCGGGCCTTCACCGCGCTGGTCAGAAGATTGTGCTGTGCGTTCTGATCGGTGCTCAGGTCGAACAAGAAACTTTGTGCTGGAGACGCGTAAGTTGTGTAAAGAAGTCTTCCGTTGTCCGCCAGCAAGCCATAGACGGCACGCTCGTCCGATGCCATGAACAATTCATCTCGCTGATACGCCGCCAGTTCGTCGCGTGTTGAAACAAACAGAGGATGACCCACCACAGACCCGTGCAAAATCGGCCGATGACCCAGCAGATAGTACAGGGTAGGTGTGATGTCAGTCAGCGCCGAAATATGCGAGTCATCATACATAACTTCGCTACGCATCTTTGTAGGCAAATGTATCAGCAGAGGTACGCGCATCACTTCCGGGTAGATGATCAACGAATGGCTGCTCCGGCCGAAGTCGCCTAACGCGTCTCCGTGGTCCGACGTAACGACGATGATACTGTCGTCATACAGTTGATGCGCCTTCAGGTAAGCGAAGAATCCGCCGAGACACTCATCCACTTGATGCACTTCGTAAGCCACGCGGTTGTTGAAGCCATCGTGGAGTTGCCAATTTTGTGCGGTCCGCATCGCCAGATTGTTTCGCGCAAACTGATGAACGTTCTTGGGCTGGGTGTAGAAAAGCAGCGGCCCTTCTGCCGCGAGTCCGCCGTCCAGTTTCACCTCCGCCTGTTTGATTGTTGAGCACACTTCGAGTTGGTTCCACAATTTCAGGTCGGTATCGAGCTTGGTCAGGTTGTCGGAGGGCATCAACAACTGGCTGAGCACTTCGTCGTAGCTCACCATCATGTGGTAGCCATCGACCCGCGTCAGCGTTTCCAGACTATCGACCTTGGAGAATGGCTCGATGTAATGAGCATGAAGCAGCATCGCACCCGCCCAGATTGTAGGCTCCGAGAGCGATGTTCCTGCGTATTGCGTGTAAGCGTTGTGCACCACCACGCTTTCGCGCGCGAAAGCGTCAAGATTAGGAGTGAAATCGACTCGCGAGTTATAAGCGCCCAGGTAATCGGGGCGCATGGAATCGATAACAAAGATGAAGATGTTGGGCCGTGTACGGTGAGTTCGCGCTAAGTCGTCCACCAGGTGCAAGTCGGTTTTGGCTTCGGCATCGCGAACATTCGTGTACTCGCTTAGAATGCGGCAAAAATCGTCGCAGCTTTCTCCACGCGCGTTTCCCAGAATATGGTGGGCCAACTGGAAAGACGCATCCTCGGCTGCATAGTCTTCCATCGCACGCGAGACTTCGTCATCCGTCGACCCCAAAGGCTGGGCCCAGAAGATCTCCGTCGTCTGCAACGCCTTGTAGGCGAAGCCGCTTAGCAGGACAATGCCAAGAATTGCGGCGGCAGAATACTTCGCCCGCAGAGGGCGCGCCGCACACACGCACCACCCCAGAACCATCCAGAATGCCAGCGTGAACGTACCCTGGAGCACACCGTTCCAGTCGCTACCGCCGATCAGAGTGGGAAGCGCGGCCGCCAAGATCGAAAGGCTGAGCGCGGTCCCGATCAATATCGGCCGCCGCGACCTGAGCTCATTTCTCTGCGTTCTTTGCAGAAGTGGGATTATCAGAAATCCTGCCCAGAAGGTCACTGCCATCGCCAACGTGGCGGCATAAGCCTGCGCAGGTGCTCCGCGAAAGCTGAAGGCGCCATCAAGGAAGCGCGCCAGGATGATCCACAGCAAAACAAACCCGAGTAGCCCAACTGAGGCCGCCGTTATGGTTGTCGGATGCTTGGTTCGCCGAGCCCCAATAAGAATCAGGTTCACAATGGAAAAGATGATGACCGCAAGGAGGACATGCGAAAGGAGACTCCACCCGGCAAGTTGAATCCCGCCCCAACTGAATTTCGCGGTGTGAGTGTCGTGATAACGATGCCCAATTGCTCCGACGGCGTAGCTGACCGCCGCAATGCTCCCGGTCCACAAGGCGTTCGAATAAGGAAGAGATTGCTGCGATGTGCGCCCTCCCTCAGGCGGCCAGCGCCGCACCACAGCAAATCCCGCCGAGACAATCAGCGGGCACAGAGCAATCAAACCCCAACAGTAGGCAACCCAGTTATCTTCGACTGAAGGCAAGAAAGGCCGGTCCAAAAGACAGAGGCCATAGCCGAGCAAGATCGTGCGGACAGAAAAGTCGCCCCAACTCTTTTTCCGTGGCCATTCCGCAAAAAAGATTCCCGCCAGTCCTACCAGATAGGTTAGCCCCTGATGTCGCGCGAACCAGGGCATCCACTCATATGCCGGCGACTTGATAAGCTCAAAATAGGTGTAGGGAAGAAATGCCAGAAGGCAATATACGGACGTGAGAACCAGCGAGGCTCCCCATAACAGCCTTGCGATCGTCGACAACAGCTTGCCGACGATCACGGTCCTCTCGTCGCGGATGAATGCAGTTAGCCAGGTCAATCTTCAATTGTCGACTCAACCCAACTGCCGCCGCAAGGTTCCCATAGGCCTCGAGTCGATCCGCAGATGACGAAAGTACCCACCTCGACGAGCTATTTTGTCGTCGGCTGAGGCGTGTCCATGAAGATGTCGTGTCGCCCCTGACACTCCAATTGCGGATCGAACAACGCAATGCCTGCCAATTGGTCCTTAGTGGCCCGGAATTCGACAGGAGCCCCTCGTATCTTCGATGGGAGGCCCACAAACTTGACCTTGCCTTCCCAGTTAGTCCCCGCTTGCAGGTCGAGCTTGCGGATTCCGGCAAACCCGTACGCCAGGTGCACCCTGATGATCGCGGCATAGACTGGCACGCCATGGCCGGTGGTGACGATCAGTTCCAGTGTGCAAGGCCCAGCTTCGCCATCCATCACGGGAATGGGCTGCGGTGCCTGCGCCGTCGCGCTCGGACTGGCGGGTGCTGGTTGCTGCCCCGACGGTGTTTGAGCAGTGGCCAAGAGGCCGAACGAAGCGACTACGAAGAGGACGCTGCAAACTGCGTGTAATAGTCGAGTCATAAAGTTTTCTCATTATAATCCGCGAATCGCGTCACAATGGACCACGCTTGCTCCAAAAGCACGAACGCCGGGGCCCGGAATACGTCTTCCGGCCCCAGCTTCGTTTCTGCAACGTCGAGTTAAGTTTTACTTACCGCGTTCCCGGGTTCAGCGGCGCATGATTTGCAGTTCCTGCTTGGTCCGCTGGAGCTGCGGCAGACGCCGTCTGGTTCACCGGCACTTCGGTCGCAGTTACGCGGCTCAGCCGGGGGAAGAATGGAGTGACTTCGAACGGCATTTTGTCCCGTGCCGTGACGATTGCCACCGGAGCAGCTTTGCTCAGCTCCACTTTGTCGTCCCATGCGTTCAGCTTGACCCGTCCGCCAAGAGGCAACGCGGCAATCTGATCGAGCTTGTTGATATCGAGTGCCGGACCGGTGCTGGTCAGCGCGCTCAACCGGATTAAGTTGCCCTTATCGTCGGTGAAGCTATTTCCCAGGTGCGCGGTCAACAGTGCAGCCATCGCGGTCGAGCGAGCGGAGAGTTGCTTCATATAGAGGGAAGCAATGTCCAGCTTCTGTCCATATGGAGAGTTCTTCAGCAACTCCATCGCTTTCTTGTCGGCTGCCGCTTCTTCATCGGGATTGTGACGGAATCCAAAATTGTTGTATGTGGACTCATCCGAGAAGAGCATGCGATCGTTGAAGGCAAACTTGCTGCCCAAGTTGTGCCCCAAAGCAATGTGCGCCAGTTCGTGCGACAGAACGGCCGCCAGACTGCCTTCGTCCGGCAGGGTATCGATCAGCCCACGGCTTACAACAATCGTGTTGCCCACGCTGAACGTCTCCAGAGGAGAGGTCAACATGACGCGGGCCCGTACTGGGCGCGCCAGTTCAAGATTATTGGTCACGATCAGGTTATTGACGACGGTGGAGAGAACTTTATCCACATCGCCTTCAGGGGCCACGAGGCCGGCTTCCTGTAGACGCTGAATCACGTTGTCTTCGGCCTGCTGCTGCCATTCGCGCTGCGCTTCCAGAGGCGAAGCATCGGCCGCAACCGCGCTCTCATCTTTTACGTCGTCAACCTTCAGGTCCGTCAGGTCGTCTTCCTTGCCGGCCTTCTTGATCTGATAGCCCCAAATGCGGCTTTGCGCCTTAAACGCCATCTTATCTTTCGAGCCGTAGCTGAAGTCGCCTTCTTCACTGTAGATGTAGGTTGGCAGCCAGTAGCCAGGAATCAGGTTCAAACGCCAGCTGTCCATGTGGAAAAAGTAGGCGTTCTTGGGCCGCGGCGCATACGTGCCGTTGAGGCGGACGATGTTATAGTCCTGGTCCTCCACCCAAATACGGCCCACGAACCGCCCCTTGCCTGAATTCTTTTTCGGCGTGACGTCGAATACGATGCAGCGCACGTCACCAAGAAATTCGCGGCGGCTGTATTTGAAGTCGTAATGTGTGCGGTCGAAGTCTTCGCGGTCGGCGAAAATCATCCACGAAAAGCCCATCGGTTTGTACTCGAACTTGAACATCTTGGTCACGCCGCCGAGCAGGTTCTTCTCAAAACTTTCCTCTTTCGAGAGATAATCGCGACGGTCGACCGAATCGTTCAAGTCAAGGCGTCCCAGAAAGTAATGGTCTTCCTTGGGCACTGCGCCCAATTGTGCGTCCGGCTTCAGATTCTGAAGGTAGGTCTCCACCAGCGGAGTCCGGTTCTTCAGAAATGCCATTAGCGAGTGTTCCCGCAGAATGGAGCGGTCAACCACCTGGTCCATGGTCGTCGCGGGACCCTGCGGGACCTGTGGCGCACCGGATGGTGTATTTGCCGTAGCGGAGGTCGGCGACCCTGCCGCTTGCGAAGTTGCGGGCGTGGCAGTTGCCGGAGTAGTGGCCGAAGCTTGCTCCGCGTTCTGCGCCATCGCACTCAGCGATAGCAGCAAAATCCCGGTGAATATCAGTTTCGAAGTGCGCATGACTCTTGTTCCTCTCTAGTTTCTTCAGTACGCCATCTGGAAAACCACATGTACGATTGCCGTGGAGTCCACGGTCAAACCATTTCGCATTGCCGGCTTGAATTGCATTTTGTTGGCGGCGGCCATTGCGTTCTCGTCCAGGCCATGGCCCAAACCCTTAACCACGCGATTCACATGCAATTGCCCGTTCGCCCCAAACAAGACTTCCAGCAAGACTTCTCCTTCAAGCCGAAGCGCCTTAGCCTCGTCGGTATATGCCGGACGCGGCTTGAAAGTGATTTCTACGGAAGCCGTCGACGCGCTGGTATCGGTCAACGTTTTGGCCGCCGTGTGCGATACTTCCTGCGATCCGAACCCTGAAGTCTGCACTGCCGCGCGCACGGTCGCGTTGCCGCCCTGCGCGATTCCGTTGCCGAATCCGGCGCTAGCCACCACTCCTTGCACACCGTTCGCTCCCCCTGCGCCGTTCCCCTTGCCTGGGCCGGAAGGCATGTCGAACGATCCGGTCTGAGTGACGACCATATGTGCGCCTTGCTTGCCCTGACCTTTCAATCCGTCAGGATCGCCAAAGCCGCCGGTCTGCACTTTCTGGATCGGCGCCACAATGGTCGGCTGCGCCGAGCTTCCGAACGACCCCGTGTAAACCAGCTTCGAAGGCAACGCGTTGGCCGGTTGCAGCGTCGGCGGAGCAAACTTGGCTTCAAGTTTGGGCGGTTCTTTCTCTTCTTCTTTCTTCTTTCGCCGCGTCAGCTCTTTCGGGACGAAGAGCTTGGCGGTCGTGACCGGTACGATCGGCGCTAACCTGGAAAGTACCGTCCGGTGTTGCATTTTCTTCTGCGCCATAGGCTTTGGTTCGAGATCGGGCCGCGGTATGATTTCCGTCACCGTGAACTTGTGCCTCAAACGGAGCTCATCCGGAAAGAAAAACCCGCCCGCCATCAACATCAGAACGAAGCAAGCCACTGCGCCATAGCTGGTCGCAAGAGTGCGCCAACTGATTCGCCGCTCCGGAAGCAAGCCAAGTTGAAAGTCGTCGGACGTAGGCATCCATTCGCTCCAAAAGGAACCCGGGCCTGGGGAAGTGCGCGGGTGGAGTTTCTAACCTACGGGAGACTGGCCCATGGGTAAACGTGTCCCTCGGCGTTGTACTTAGGTAACAGCCCGAGTTCCGATTGGGCATTCGGGAAACGGCGTGCCGATCCGCGCCAATCTGCGGGAATGTTGGCGCCTAAGCTGGCCGACGCCGGGCGAAACCGTAAAAAACCGGTACGCCTGCCAGAATTACCAGAGTACCTACGAGCGAATTTTGCAGATTGTCCCGGAAAGTGTAGTAAAGCAGAAGACACGAGGCGGCTACAAAGAGCGCCGGTACGACCGGATATCCCACCACCCTGTAGGGTCGCGCCATCTGCGGCTGTCGCCGCCTGAAAACAAAAATAGTACTGCCCGCAACCATATAGAAAAGCCACTCCGCGAAAATCGCCAGCGAGAAGAACTGCCGGAAGCTGCCCCCGATCAGCAACAAAATCACCGCCAGACTTGCCTGCACGATGATCGAAATGGAAGGCGTTCGGAATCGCGGGTGCACCTCCGCCAGCGCATGAAAAAAGTATCCGTCACGGGCCACGGCAAACGGCACCCGTGCTCCGCTCATGATTGTGCCATTCAGCGTTACCAGCATTGAAATCGCCATGCCTATCGAAACGATGCTTGCTCCCATGGCTCCACGCACCAGCCAAATCGCGGCCGACGCTGGACGTAGAGACAGCGCGATCCCACTGGCGGGCAGCACATATTGCACCGCGGCATTCATCAACATATACAGCAGTCCAACCATCGCTACCCCTACAATCAACGCAATCGGGATGTTCCGTTCCGGGTTGCGAATCTCTTCCGATACCATATTCAGATCGTTCCAACCGTCATAAGCCCACAACGCCGCCACCAGGGCCGCCATGAATCCCGCAATCCCACCCCGCGCTCCAACATATGATTCCGCAAAATGACCCCAACTCCCACCGCTATAGCTGAAGCACACCACAACAATGGCCACTATGATTGCAACTTTAAGAAACGTGAATACCAGTTGAAATTCGCCCGCTCGCTTGATTCCGATGTAGTTCAGAAACGAAATCAACAGGGTCGCAGCGATTGCGAACAGTTGGCCGTACGTGATCTCAAAGGGATGGCTTGTGATGGTGCGCGGAAAAAAAGAGAAAATGGAGAACGTGCCCAGGATGCGCACCAGTCCGATGGTGACGGTGGCGATTGACGCAGGCTTGGCAATCAGAAACCATGTCCACGCATAAAGGAAGCCGGGAAGCGGCCCGTACGCATCGCGAACATAGACGTACTCACCGCCCGCCTGCGGTTTCATCGCGCCCAATTCGGCGTAAGTCAGAGCGCCGAAAAATGAGAGCAGCCCCCCAACAATCCACGCCAAGTAGACCAGTTTCGCCGAGCCGACCGCCTGCATCATCTCAGCCGGAACCAGAAAAATCCCGCTGCCAATGATTGTCCCCACGACAATCGCACAAGCTTGACTGACGCCCAATTCACGCGCCAAACCCGGCTTCGATAGCCGTGACTGAGTCTCAATTGCCATGTGGAGTGGAAAGTATAAGCGAATCCAGATTTCTCTGGGCAAAGAACGGGCCTTCAACCTTGCGACTCATGCCTTTCAGCCACTGGATCCGAACTCCACAAAATGCTGGCCAAGTATCCTGAGGCGAATGTGACGGTCGTCCCAATCGCCACCCACCAAGTCCAGGGAACTCGCGACCATAGCCAAAGATATAGTTCACACGCCAGGCCGAATCCTGTTCCAACCATCGCGCCGCGCTGGTTTGCCCTCCGCGTTAACACACCCAGCAGGAAAACTCCCAGCACGGCTCCGTAGGCGATGGACGCGATCTGCAGACCAACCTCGATCACGCGTCCCACCTTGTGTAACGACAACACGGCCAACGCGAAAAGCACCAAGGCCCAGCCCAACGTAAATAGCCGCGACAACCGAAGTTGACTCTTCTCGCTCAATTCCCGCCTGCCACGCATGTAAAAATCGATCATCGACGTTGATGACAGGGAATTGAGCGCCGCACTCAGGTTCGACATGGCCGCCGCCAGAATCGCCGCGATCAACAGGCCCGAGATTCCATGCGGCATCCGGCTCACAATGAACGTAGGATAGATTTTGTCGGCGCGTCCGAACGCCGACGATGGCACCCGGTAGTAGACAAATAACATCACGCCGACCATTAAGAACAATGCAAACTGAAACAAAATAGCAATTCCGCTTGCCAGCAGCGCCGTCACCGACTGCCGCTGGTTTCGTGCTGCCAGCAACCGCTGAACGATCAACTGGTCAGTGCCATGACTCGCCGTGGTCAGAAATGCTCCGCCAATCATTCCCGCCCAAAACGTATATGGCACCCAGAAATTCGGTGAAAAATCGAAGATCCGCAACTTGCCCGCTTCGAGGGCCACATGGTGCACGCTGTTCCACCCTCCCGGAACCAGGTGAAGAATCGTAAAGAGTCCCACCAGCGTTCCACCGACATAAATACCAGTCTGTACAACGTCGGTCCAAATTACGGCTGCCAGTCCGCCCTCGAACGTATACATCAGCGTCAGCGCCGTGATGATCGCGATCGACGCGATCTCTCCCGTCCCCAAAGCGATGCTTACTACAATCGCGACCGCATACACCCGCACTCCTTCTGCTGCCGCGCGGGTCAATAGGAAAAGTCCAGCAGTCAACGATCGCAGGCCTTGACCGAACCTTCTGCCAATCAATTCGTATGCCGTATACAGCTCTCCGCGGAAATACTGCGGCAACAGAACAAAACAAATGATGACGCGTCCCACAACATAGCCCATCACCACTTGCAGAAACGTCAGGTTGGTATCGTATGCCAGACCGGGAATACTGATAATGGTGAGCGTGCTGGTCTCGGCTGCAACAATCGACAGCGCCAGCGCCCACCATGGAATGTTCCGGTCGGCGAGAAAATAATCGCGTAATGTCCGCTGCCGCTTTCGGAAGCGCAGCCCGAATAGGGTGATCGCGACCAGGTAAACGCCGATGATCGCCAGATCATATTTGTCTAACATTGGAATCGTTTTGTTTATAACAAAACCTTTGCTCGCCGTGACCTGTCTAGACTGGTGCCAGGTCGCCACGAATTATCAGAATGCGGTGGGCCACGCACTAAGTCTGTGATAGAACTACGCTCGTGCCCTTCTTTCTAGCTATCGACGGCGGCGGCAGCAAGACATCCTGTGTGGTGGGAAATGAATCGGCTGTTCTAGGAAAAGGTTCTGCACCCGGCAGTAACGTGATTCGGGTCGGCGACGAGAAAGCTCGGTCAGCCTTGCGGGAGGCAATCCAGCAGGCCTGTCAGCAGGCCGCCATCGCTACATCGCAAATCACCCGCACCTGTATCGGCCTCGCGGGCGCTGCGCGTCCGGAAATCGCCAACCTCGTTCATAAGTTAATCGCAGGAATCGTTTCCGGCGAAATCGAGGTCGTCGGCGACATGGAGATCGCCCGCTATGCCGCCTTCGCCGACGCACCGGGCGTGGTCGTGATCGCGGGCGCAGGGTCCATCGCCTACGGCAGAAATTCTCGTGGACGCTTCGCCCGCGCCGGAGGATGGGGATTTCAGATCTCCGATGAAGGCTCCGGTCATTGGATCGGTCGCTCCGCCATTATCGCCGTTCTGCGCGCCTACGACGAAGGCGAAAACCCGCTCTTGCTGCAAGCCCTCATGAAAGCTTGGGGCTCCGACTCACGCGATAAGTTGGTCATGATGGCCAATTCCTCGCCCTACCCGGACTTCGCCGCCCTCTTGCCGGCCATTCTGCCCGCCGCCGACGGCGGCGACCCCATGGCCCGCGCCGTGCTCGCCCAAGCCGGTGCCGAACTTGCGGGTCTGGCTAAAATCGTGATTCGCCGTATTTTTCCCGAGCGCGAAACCGCACCGGTGGCCATGGCTGGCGGAGTCTTCGGTAATAGTGCCTTGGTACGCCAGGTTTTCTACAATAGTCTACGTTCTGAGTTCCCTGAGGTCGCGCCCAATCCCAAGATCGTAGAGCCCGTTTTAGGAGCACTCGATCTGGCGCGAAAATCGACCCTGCGGAGCACTGGAACCTAGGCTGGCATGTCATCCGCCGATTGCGCCATCGTGCACGGCGAGCCCTCATCGGCTCTCGAACATGCCGTTCATAGTTCCGATCCGGAGACCATTAAGGCTGCCGTCGCCGACCCGCGGCTCACCGAAAACCTGGCCCTCGCTCTGCTCAATCGACTCGATCTGCCGGCCGAAATTCTCGAACAACTCAGCAAGAAAACCGTCTCCAGCGGTCGCAAAGTTAAACTCGCGCTGATCGCCCACAACAGGACGCCTCGTCATATCTCAATCGCGCTCCTGCGCCAGCTGTTCACCTTGGACTTAATGCAGGTATCGCTCACGCCGACCGTCGCAGCCGACCTCAAAATTGCCGCTGAACAGATGTTGATCGACCGTCTCGGGACCATACCTTCGGGCGCCAGGCTCTCGCTCGCCCGCCGCTCCTCGGGCCGGATTGCCGCCGCTCTCCTGCTTGATTCAGAAGACCGTATCCGTCAACAGGCCCTCAACAATGCACGGATGACCGAAGCCCTGGTCATCAAGGCCATCACCGGACCGAAGGCGAACGCCGCGCTCGTGCGTGCCGTCTGCGACCATCCGTTATGGTCGACCCGCCGCGACCTGCGTGTCGCATTGATGTGCAATGCGAAAACTCCACCATCGCGAAGCTTGGAATTTGCTCGTGGATTTCCCGTGGCTTATGTACGGGAGCTTTTACGCGCGTCGCATCTGCCTGCCGGCATTCAAGCCCGCATCTTGGAATCGCTCGCCGAAGAGTAAATCACTTTGCCGCGGCCAGACTTTCCTTCTCGCCCAATCCCTTGCTGCGCAGCAGTTGCACCAGGGCCTGGTTCAATCGGCCCCGCATCGCAGAACGTTCCCGCGCCCGTGTAATGTAACGTACATGAATCTCCGTTCCAGTTGCCGTCGGACGCAGCGTCACGGCCGGAACGACTGCGACCGCGCGAACCCGATAGCGGCTGGTGACCCGGCCCCACTCTTCTTCCGCAGTATGCGCCTCGCCTTCAGTCTCATTCGTCACCACTGCCTGAATCTCTTCCAACATGGCATCGGCATCGAGCTGCGGCGGCACTGTCACCTGCAATTCGTCCCAAAGCCATTGTCCACTGGTGGTGAAGTTGAAGAAATGCCCCTCAATCGCATAGCTATTCACGAAAGCGACTTTTCTTCCTGTCGGATGCCCCGCCTCGTTCCAGTTCCCGGTCTCCAGCAAAACAGTGCGCAGCAGATTGATCTCGACCACTTCGCCGGCCACACCATTGATCTCCACCCAGTCGCCTACCCGGATGCCGTTCGCGCCCATCAGAACAA
Organism: Terriglobales bacterium; assembly: GCA_963700175.1. Classification (GTDB taxonomy): domain Bacteria; phylum Acidobacteriota; class Terriglobia; order Terriglobales; family Acidobacteriaceae; genus DASVWZ01. The sequence continues at coordinate 58,164 of CAVOWN010000011.1, read as the reverse complement.
ACCAGCCAAAAAAAGCAACGATGAAGTCCTTCATCGCGACCGTTAGCCCGGCCCCCGCTAAACCGAGAATCGTCGGCGTCTGCTGCGGCGCTCCCACGATCACCAGCAATATCAGTAGTACTCCCACTGCTTGCAGGACAAAACGAATCACCGCCCGCAGGGTATGAAGCCGTGTATATTCCTGCGCCTTATCCAGCAGATAATGATCGATAACGTTACCCGCCAGGTATACCATCAGGACGACCAGCAGAATTAGAAGCGTCGACTGAATCATGCCGTGCAGCGCCGAACGTTGGTGCGACTGTACCAGGGTGATCCAACTGGCGTAGGTACTGGCGAGGTCTTGTTCGTCCTGAACACGCTTATCGAGGTCGGCTAAGTTTTTTTGGCTGTCGGATAGAACGTGCAGCGACTTGATGGCGCTGCTGGCCTCGTCTGCGGATCCAGCAACATTCGTACCCTGGCCGCTGCCAGTGGCCGCCTTTGTGGTCGCGCCACCAGCCGCACGTCCCCGGCGCGCTTTCTCGGCCACCACCTGCTTGTCCAGCGCTTCGTGGGCTTGATTCAAAGTAGCAGCCTTTGCCCCGGCTTCGGTCCGCGCCTGCTGCAATTGCTTGGCTTTATCGCGTAGCTGTCGCCAGGCTTTGATCTGCGCTAACAGGCTCCCCGCCTCGTAATTCACCTCCGTGCCGTTGGTGAAGAGGTTCTTCGCCTCGCTCCCGTGCTCTACCGCCTGGTGCTGTGCAAACTGCCGTTGAATTAAACTTCCCGGATCTGCTCCCGACCGAATTAAATCTTCCTTCGCGTCACCCAGTTCGTCCTGGTCCAGTTCAAGCTGCGCTTGCGCTACATCGAACTGCCCCTGCAACTTGTCTTCTGTACCGGGGCCGGCGGAGGCCACCTGCTTCTTCAGCTTGTTCAATAGATCTTGATCGACCCTGACTTGTTCTTCCGCTTCGCTCGCGTGTTGAAAGAGCTCGCGGTTCTCGGGCTTCGCAATCGCTGGATGATCCGCCGCATCCCGCGAGGCGTCATGAAACGCCAAATCAACCTGGTCGTCGGCGAGTTCTACAGCTTCATTCGCCACACGCTGTTCATCAGGGCTCGTCGCCAGCTTCGCCATTGCCTGCGCGGTCTTCAATGGACGCTCATCCACCAGCGTGACCTCCGCGGTCGGTTCCCTGGATTTACTGACCGCAACGGCCGTCCCCTCATCACGTGTAAGGAAAGATCCGATAATCGCCGCCAGCACTAACGTGAGCAATCCAAGGGCGATGATCCATTGTCGGGATTTCATGAACGTCGTCATTGGTCGCGTGAAAAACGCGCTGCGACATTATACGGCGCGTTTGCTGGACGATAGAGTGTTCGAAAAGAATCGAAGGTGAAGGGCCGGAAGATGCCCGCCCGCCCAGCCGCGGTCCTATTCCAAGCGGCAGCGTCCCTAACTTAGGGCACCCAATCTGCGATAAAAATATTGGTTTCGTGCGGAGCCTTCGCGTTCCGGTTCGACGCCCATACCAGCTTTTTCCCATCGGCGCTGAACATCGGAAATCCATCGAACCCAGGGCTGTATGTAATCTGCTCCAAATGCCGGCCCTTCAAATCCACCGAATAAAGTTCGAAGTTTCCCATTCCGCCGGTCGATCCCTGGTTCGATGCGAAAATGATTCTTTTGCCATTTGGAGAAAATGCCGGCCCAAAGCTGGCTGCGCCCAAATGAGTGATCTGACGCTTCTTCCCACCGTCCGCTTTCATCAGCCACAACTCCAAAGAGGTTGGCCGGATTAGATTCTGGGTCAGCAATTCTTTGTACTCGCCGATTTCTTTTTCCGAAACCGGGTGGTAGGCGCGATACACCACCAATTTTCTGTTTGGCGAGAAGACCGGTCCACCGTCGTAGCCCAGTTCATGGGTGAGTTGCTTCACGTGCCGCCCGTCCGAATCCATGGTGTAAATGTCCAGGTCGCCATTACGCGTCGACGTGAAGACGATCTTCTTTCCGTCTTTGGAGATCGTCGCTTCCGCGTCGTATCCCGGCGAGTTGGTCAACTGGATCAGGCCCGACCCATCCGGATTCGCGGTGAAAATCTCATATCCCGGATAGATTCCCCAAACATATCCTTTCGAATAATCCGGTCGCGGCGGGCACTGTTCGTCCGTCAGATACGTCGACGAATACAGCACCGTCTTCCCATTCGGATAAAAGAATCCGCACGTCGTCCGCCCCTTGCCATTCGAAATCATTCGCACATCCGACCCGTCCACGTTCATCGTGAACTCCTGGTCGCATTGCAGATTGTCGCGCGTCGACTGAAAAATTAGCTTCTGGCCGTCCGCGGAAAAGTATGCCTCGGCATTCGATCCGCCGAAAGTAAGCTGGCGGACATGGCGCAGGTGTTTTTCCTGCGGAGTCGCAAGGTCGGGTGCCGGAGTGGTCGCTTGTGCTCGGCACGAAGGAAGAAACCCAAGCATGAACAAGAAGGATACGACGAGCGCTTTCATCATGGGATTGTCGCAGCAACCACGGAAAAGTTCAAAATCCGCGAAGACCAGAGTTGCCCGGCCCAAAACCGATTCCATGACCGCGGTAGATTGTCCTGGCCTTGTTAGGTGAGGTTCTGATTTAGTCCCTGGGGGCCGTCCGTGCACCCCTGTGTACCCTGTGGTTGATGCTTATTGTCGGCACTTAACCAGAAATTCCTTCGCCGATTTTTCTTAGCCTGCCTTGCGGTCAGGCTTTTTCTAAAGTCCGAAAATGCCCTAGAATGGCTTCCGCCTGTGCCCGTGTAACCACCGCCGACAATGCCGCCACATCCGCTTGCTTCACTGCTTGCAGACTGCCGAAGTGCTCCAGCAACCTTCGAGTTGTGCGCTCCCCCACCCCCGGAATCTCTCGTAGCTCGGTCGACCGGTCCCGCATCTGCCGCCGTTTCCGGTGAAAAGTCACCGCAAACCGGTGCGCCTCATCGCGGATCAATTGCACCAAATGCAGCACCGGCGAATGATGGTCCAGCACTACCGGCTCGCTCTCCTGTCCGTAGACATAAATGATCTCTTCCCGTTTCGCGATCGAAGCCAGCGGCTGATTGATGATCTGCACCGATTCCAGCGCCTCTGCCGCAGCATGAAGTTGTCCCAACCCACCGTCGATCAGCACCAGGCTGGGCATGGCTTTCTTCTCTTCCTGTATCCGCTTGTACCGCCGCGCCACCACTTCCCGCATTGAGGCAAAATCGTCCACTCCTTCGACCGTCTTAATAATGAATTTCCGGTAATCGGATTTCTTCATCCTTCCGTCTTCCCAAACCACCATCGAAGCCACCGTCTCCGCACCCTGTATGTGGGAAATGTCAAAACACTCAATTCGGCGCGGCATCTCCAACAGTCCCAGCGCATCCTGCAAAGCCTCCTGGATCTGCTTCTGGTTCGGCTTCATCACCCGAAAGCGCTGATCGTACGACTGTTTCGCATTGTTGCCCGCCAAATCGATCAACGATCGCTTATCGCCGCGCGAAGGCACAACAATGTGCACCCTTGCGGGCCGGAGGCTGTTGCCCGCCACTTGCTCCGACAAAAGCTCCTCCAGCGCCTCGCGGTCTTCAAAATCCACCGGCACATAAATATTTCGCGGAACGTAAGGCTGCCCGATATAAACCTGCGTCAAGAGCGAAGAAAACATCTGCCCCGGATCAAATCCCGCCGTTGGTTGGATGGACGCGCCGTCTGCGCCAATGCCATCGGCCGCTTCGCCAAATTCCGGCAGATCCTCCCAAAAGAACTCCCGCCGGTCCAGCACTTTTCCCCCGCGCATGTGAAACAAATTCACCGCCAGCATCTGATTTTCGAAGTGATAGCCAAACACATCCGCGTCGTCATCCTCGGTCGAAGCAATCCGCTGCTTCTCCTGCAACTGCTCCACAGTGGAAATCAGGTCGCGATATTTGGCGGCTTTCTCGTACTCTTGCGCGGTCGCCGTTTTCTCCATGCGCTCCCGCAACGACCTCGACAAATCCGTCGGCCTTCCCTCCAAAAACAACTTCACATCCCGCACCGCCTCCTGATAAGCCTCCGGCGTCGTCAACCCCTCGACACACGGCCCCAGGCACCGCCCAATGTAATACTGCAAACACGGCCGCGGATGGAAATGTCCCAAGTCCACTTTGCACGACGGCACCAGAAAATGCCGGTGGATCAAATCCACAATGCGATACGCCAGATTGGCAGGGAAGTACGGCCCATAATATTCGCTGCCGTCCTTTCGCAACCGCCGCGTCACATAAACCCGCGGATAGCGCTCCCCCAACGTCAACTTCACATACGGATAAGTCTTGTCGTCCCGCAGCAGAATGTTGAACCGCGGCTTCTTCTGCTTGATAAGGTTGTTCTCAAGCGCCAGCGCCTCTTTATTGTTGGCGACCACGATGTAATCGACGTCCACCGCCTCGCGCACCAACGTTCCCGTCTTGGCGTCGTGCACCCGGCTCGCATGAAAGTACGAGCTGACGCGGCTTCGTAGATTCTTCGCCTTGCCTACGTAAATGACTTCGCCTTCGGCGTTCTTGTAGAGATAAACGCCAGCCGACGCCGGCAAACTCCGAATTTTCGCCGCCAGATCCATGAAGGAGTGCTTCTATTCTAATCGCTGCAATGTAGGCGCGGGCGTTGGGAGGAACACATGGCTTTGCTGCTAGACAACTACTCCGGCCGGCGGCCACCATATAAATTTTCCCCAGCCCGTGTCGCTTTTCGTCGATCCTGCTTCTCATGTGCTACTCCAGGTCGCTACGCTATCTAGCACTCGGGCAACGGCTTAACGCGCAGTCGCCATCCAAAGGAAATTGGCAACCGCCGTGCACAGCTACAATGCGTTCAGGCAGATATGCCCAATGATTCGGCTAACACAAATTCTCAGGTATTGCCCAGGTTTTGTACTCCCCGGGTTTCGTAAGATGAGGAAGGAGCCCTCAACCAAAATGAATCGCACTTCGTTGACCCTAGCCCTAGCAATCACCCTCGCAGCCTCTGTAGGCTGCGCCAGCAAGAATTATGTGCGTCAGCAGACGACGCCGTTGATCAACAAGACCAACGAGCTCGACGACATGACCGCCAAGAATTCCCACGACATTAAAGACGTCGACTCCCGCGCGCAGGCTGGCATCCAGCAGGTGAACGCCAAGACCGACGCGGCTGACCAGAAGGCGCAAGCCGCCGGCCAGCAGGCCGATCAGGCCCAGACTTCGGCAAATAACGCCTCCCAGCGCGTCGACTCACTATCCAACGCCGTCGCCAATCTCGATAACTATCGCATCGTCGACCAGACTTCCGTCCTCTTTGGATTCAATAAAGACAATCTCACCCAGGACGCGAAAGCCGCGCTCGACCAACTGGCCGGAAACGTCTCGAACACCAAGGGCTATATCGTGACGGTCGAAGGCGGCACTGATTCGGTTGGAAACGGCGATTACAATTACGCCCTCAGCCAGCGTCGCGCCACTGCCGTGATCCAGTATCTGGCATCGCAACATAACGTCCCGGCTTACAAGATTTATCTGATCGGGCTGGGCAAGGACAAGCCGGTCGATTCCAATAAGACCCGCGAGGGACGCGCTAAGAATCGCCGCGTCGATGTCCGCCTGATGACCAATACCGCCGAGGGCAACACTCCGGCGCAGGCGCCAGCGACTACCGGACAAGCCGCCACGCCGCCCGGACAATAAGACTTTACCCTCCTCCCCGGAGGACTTCGCCAACACAGGCCGCTCTCCCCAGAGTGGCCTGATTTTTGCCATCTCCCGCACCCCGCGCAGCAAAGCCTGATGAACTCCACGTCCAAAACGCGGTAAAATCACGCCATGCGGTACTGTTTATTATCCATGGTTCTTCTCCTCGGAACCATGACTTACGCCCAGCAGCCAGCCACCACACCGCCCAGCCCCGGCCCTGACGCGAACGAAGCCCCACCCCGCACGCCCGATGACAGCCAATCCAAGGACCGCGAAACTGAAGCCCGGGAAAGCTCCAGCCGCGACACTCGCGGAGATATCAGTCCGCCGAAAAACGACATTAAAGACCACCCCAATAGCGGAGTCTCCGACACCAACCCCGAAGACGACACCGGAGAAGTCGGCGAACTCCATCCCTGGAACCCCTATCGCGCGCTAAAAGACGACGAAGTTGGCGACTTTTATTTCAAGCGCAAGAGTTATAAAGCGGCGCTCGCCCGCTACCAGGATGCCCTGATTTATAAAGACAAAGATGCTGTCGCAAACTTCCGCATCGCCGAGTGCTACGAAAAGTTAAATCAGCCCGACCAAGCCATCCCGCACTATCGAGAGTATTTGAAGATCCTTCCGGAAGGGCCACTTTCAAAAGATGCGAAGAAGGCGCTGGAGCGTCTAGGCGCCGAAAAGAAGCAATCTGCCAGCCGGTAAAGGCTGTTTCATTGAGATTTTCTACCGGAGTTCCGATCCAAATATCTTTGTCGAATTGCTTGACCCGCGCCTAAGATTAATGTAGATTGGGCGCATCGTGCGGGCGTTACACTCAAGGTTGCCGCATTTAAGGGTTCCGTGAAAGCCTATCGCCTTGTGTTGCTTTGCTTAGGATTGCTTGCCCCTTTGGCCGTCGCGCAGGACCGCAGGGGCGATGCACTCTTGAATGTGCGCGAGAACGCTCAAGCTATGACCCAATCCGGCCCCGGATCAATGAATCCGAGCGCTTCCAACAATCTGCCATTTTGCCTCCCGAAAACTTGCTTGTACTATGCCGGTGACTTCGACTCCAACAGTTCGGGTGCCAACGCGTTGTTGAATAGTAATGCGGATTTCACTTGGGGATACGTTTATGTCGGGGTAAGGCCCACACGGTCCGCTTTGGTGACTGGGGCGACCTTTAACGAGTTTCTAGGCAGTGGCTTCATGGGCCTCAACCCGACCCCGTTTGAGGTTCGGGAAAAAATGTCTGCGGGGCAGCCGGGCAGCATAGTCTGCAACGCCACCGGAAGCGCGACGACGGCTACGTACGGCGAGGCAGATTTTGGGTACACGCAGTACAGCTACACCATCAAGAAGCTCTCCAAGCCTTGCCAGCTTCGGAAAGGCCATGTGTACTTCGTGAACTTGGAGCCCATAGCCAGCGCCAACGTTGGATATCTCGTCGATGTAGACAGCTCCGCCCCCAATCACCGGGGATGGAAAAATGTCCTCAACGACTCCTTCTCTAATAGCAACATCTCCGGAACACCCTACGAGCCGACCTGGGGCAGCAATGGTGCCTGCGGTGGAACCGGATGCAGCGGGTTCTCGATCGCCCTCACCGGCAAGAGTACCCAGTGAAGCTCGGGAGGCACCCGAGAATGATCGACCTTGCGCCAAAACCGTGAGGCGCGAAGGATCCCGACCGAGGAGAACAAGCGCCTATGGCATCCACCTTGCGCCAGAGTGGCCGGCTTTACACCCTGGCGATTGCAATTTTTCCCGTGCTCCAAGCTTATGCCTTGCCACAGGCTGGAACTCTTCCGACGTGGAATGGCTCCTTTAGCTACCAGGGAACCCAATACAGCTATACGATGGTAGGGACAAGCCCCACGGGCGGTGGCTCAACAGCGGTCCCAGTTTACCTTATACCGGTCAAGATAACGATTGGTAGCGCGGTCTATGATCCAAGCGCGGTGCTGGACAGCGTGCTGGCCTCGCCTATCTTCTGCACTGCGTCCGGTTCAAACCAATGCGCAATAGATTTCATGTCGGGTGGCCACGACTTCGGCGTAACGCAATATCTGGACGCATACCAACGCGCCAATTTCTGGATCGACGATTCGAACAATAACTACCACCTCACGCTCGGTGGGTCGGGCAACCAGGGGCCCTCCATAATCAACGAGAGCATTAATCCGCCGACCAATAACGTAGGGGTGTTTTCTAGTTTATGTAACGTCGGGGGTAGCTGTGAAGGGTGGGTGGACGACACGTGGTGGCGAAATTACATCAATCAGACTCTGGGCACACTGCTCCAAGCCAACCAAATTACGACAGGCGGACTAACTGTCTTTCTGACGTATAACGTGTGCGACGGCATCTATGACATCACCAGCCATGAGTGGCGTTGCGGCTTTTATGGGTTCCACTCTGACACCGTGTTCGGAAGCACGCCGCAGGTTGTGACGTGGCTGTTCGCCGAGTATTCCGATATATCTGCCATCCCCTACACAGATGTCGACGTCTTGTCGCACGAGGTTGGTGAGTGGGCGGACGACCCGTACTACAGCAATTCCACGTATTGCGGAGAGATGGAGGTTGGGGATCCGCTTGAAGGACCACCCCCGCAGGACCACAACTATGGAGCCTACCACCTGCAGGATTTAGTTTTTTTGAGGTGGTTTGGTGCGGATATAGACACGTCGGTCAACAACCAGTGGAGCTTTCAGAACGAGACTCTTTCCGTCTGCACTCCTCCCTAAACATCGGCCAGAGCGAAGAATATGCAGCCCATGGCGCACTTCTAGGCAAGCTGTGCAAGGTCCACTTCATCCAGACTAAGAAATTCCTGCACAATGGGGTGGTCGGATTTCGTCATCTCCTCATACGTCCCGAAAAACAGCACTTCAGCCTCGTGCAAAAATACAATGCGGTCAGCCAGTTTCTTGGCCAGGCGCATATCGTGCGTCACCACCACGCTGGTCAGGCTCAGTTGTTTCTTCAATCGCTCGATCAGGTTTCCCAGCAACTGCGCCATCAACGGATCGACCATCGTCGTCGGTTCGTCGTAAAGCACACACTCCGGCTGCGCCGCCAGGGCGCGGGCAATGGCAACCGAGCGCTTCATGCCAGTCGATAAATCAGACGGCAACAGCTCCGCCATCTCCTGCACGCCGACCATCTTCAACATTCCGTCGACAATCTGAAGAATTTGCTCTTCGCTCAAGTCGCCACGCTCGCGCAACGGAAACGCCACATTCTCTGCCACCGTAAGCGAATCAAACAGCGCCCCGTTCTGAAACACCATGGTGACCTTCTTGCGAATGCGCTCCATCTCATGTTCGGTATAGTCGGTGATGTCTTCCCACGCCACAATCACCCGCCCTGAATCCGGCTTAAGGAATCCCATAATGTGATGCAGCGAGACCGATTTCCCGACGCCGCTTCGCCCCAGAATGCAAACCGTCTCGCCCGGCTTCACATCGAAGCTCACATGCTTCAGGACGTGATTGTCGCCGAACGACTTCGACACATCTTTGAAGGCGATGTAGGGGCCTTCGTGGGGCGTGACGGTCTCAGTCTGCGGTTTCTCTTCAATGGGCATGAAATCGGAAAAGTGCTTTTAAGCATGATAAACGATGCGCCGCGAAACAAAGGCTTAATTGCCGGCTGCTTCCGGAAACAGCGTACGCGCCTGCTCCCAATCGGAGGGAGTATTCAGATTGCGAAAAATCTCCGCCGAAAAACCCTGCGCTTCGAGTTCCGCCTGCTCAACGACGGCAGTACTAACACTCGAGAATAGCGGATCGATTTTATTCTGTTCCGCCCGCAGGGCCTGCCCGGCGACCTCGGCGAAAGACTTGCCATACACCGCGCAGAGCGGCTGAAAGCGTCCTCCAGAGCGCGGTACCGTGACCGTTGCACCGGAAGCGTTCGCACGGCCGATCAGGAAATTTAGAAATTCCGCGTGGACGAACGGCAGATCAACCGCCAGCATCAGATTCAGTTCGCTGGCACTCGCCGACAAAGCAGCATGGATTCCGCCAAGTGGCCCGCAGCCCGGAAAAATGTCTTCGACGACTGGACGCCGGCCACTCAACTTTCTGGCGCTGCCGACAATTCGAACATCTGAAGCGACAGCACCCAGCGTTTTCAGTGCCCGCACCAACAAAGTTTCGCCGCCCACTGCGAGCGAAGCCTTGTCCGTCCCCATGCGAGTGCTGCGGCCGCCCGCCAGGACAAACGCAGTCAGCGATTTTGGCAAACGGCCCTCCTTGGAAAACGAAACGCCCTTACAACCTGGCTCCCGAACGGACAATCATAGCGCGTCATGGCCCCCCGTTCCTCCAACTCCAAAGCAACGTGCCACGCCAATCGCCAGGACCGACGCTATTCAGATCCAAGTCAAGCGAATCCGCCGGACCGATTGACACTACAGTAACCTTCCCAAACTGATCGGCAAGTAGGATCATGACCTGTTCCATGTTTCGCCCGGAAATACGACAATGGCACAGAAATTATTGGACGCTCTTATGTTAGGCCGCTGCTCCCATGAATTTTCCTGGCCTCGTCGGGCCTCGGACGGCGATTATTACCAGGTTTGCCTGCTCTGCGCTGCTGAGTATAAATACGACTGGCAAACTATGAAGCGCACCGAGCGGGTGGAACACGCCAGCCTGGGGGGAACGCCTCCGCGGCGCAGCCGTTCGCATACCAAGAAGCCCACATGGGTGCCGCGCGCGCGACGCCTCAAATTGGATACGCCTGTCCGTTACCGGGTGAAAAACTTAGGGACCTGGTACGAAGGCACTATCGACAATCTCAGCCACTCCGGCGTGCTGCTCCACGGATCTCAGCGCTTTCCCAACAACACCCTGGTCGAGATGGTCTTTGAGATGCCCGAAGAAATATCCGGGCAGAAAAACAGCAATGTTCTTTGCCAGGGCAGAATCATTCGCACCAAGGAAGCGGCGGTCAACGTCGAAAATCCCGGCTTGGCAGCCAGCATCCTCGACTACAAATTTCTTCACACCAGCTGATGCCTTGCTCGCCAGCGCCCAGACCTTACCCGAACGCTTCCGCTAGGGAAGTTCTGATTAAGTCCCCGGGGTCCTCCGTGCACCCCTGTGTACTCTGTGGTTAATCCCTTTCGACGGCGCTTAATCAGAGCTTCCGCTAACAATTTTCCACGAAAATTCGCGCTGTTCTGCATCTAAACTAGACATATCATCCCAACCTAAATCAGGAGTCGTTCTCATGAGGGCGCGAGTATCTCTCTTTCTTGGTGTATTGGTCCTTCTGGCTGGCATGGCAGCCTCCGGCTGCAATAAGATGCCCAGCGATGCGCAGATTGCCAGCGATGTGCAGACCAAAATGAGCGCCGATTCCGGTCTGGCTGGACGTCAACTGGGCGTACAGGCTGCCGCCGGCGCTGTGACGCTCTCCGGCAATGTTGACAACGATGCGCAACGGGACGCAGCCGCTCGCTATGCCGCTTCTGTGCCCGGAGTCAAGCAAGTAATCAATAATCTGGTGATTGCACCACCTGTGCCCGAACCTCCAGTACAAGCCGCAGCACCGCCCTCGCAGCAGACCGCGCCGGCGCCCAAGCGCCATCGCACCAAGAAGTCGGACGACAATGCGACCAACGCTCCCGCACAAATGGCGCAGAACACTCCACCCGCACCCGAACCGACTCCCGCGCCCGAACCGGTCGCGCCCGCACCACCGCCGCCACCCGCTCCGCCGCAGAAAGTGACGATTGCGCAGGGTACAACTCTGTCGATTCGGTTGGTCGATCCCATCGACTCTGAAACCGCGACTCAGGGACAAACCTTCCACGCTACCTTAAATTCGCCCCTCGCCGTTGACGGAAATGTTGCGATTCCAACGGGTTACGATGTAGAGGGCCATGTCGTCCAGGTGCAGAGTGCCGGGAAGTTTGCTGGGCAATCTCTGCTGGTGCTGCAACTCGATCGCATCAAGGCTGGCGATAGTTACTACAACATCCAGACCGATCTGTACAAAAAGCAAGGAAGTTCACGGGGCAAGAACACCGCTGAAAAAGTGGGGGGCGGCGCAGGCATCGGTGCTTTGATCGGCGCATTGGCCGGTGGAGGCAAAGGAGCGGCCATCGGTGCCGTTGCCGGTGGAGGCCTGGGCGGTGGGGTGCAAGCCGTCACCAAAGGGCAGCAGATCAAACTGCCATCCGAAACTGTGCTGACGTTTACCCTCCAGGCTCCGGTCACGGTGTTACCCACCCAGATTCCTGACTCGGCACGTCCAAAACTCGGTAACGGTCAGTAATTGCTGGAGTTAACTTGCCGGGCCGCGAAAACTTTTCGGCAAAAATCGCGCTTCTATTCTGGCCACAAAGTCTGCCCGTTGTACACTCTCTTGTGATCACTGTCACAGTTAGGTCTGACATTACGACCTATGCTAATCTGTCGGTCATTATTGACAGTTAATTTCACAGGCACAAGAGGAGGAACTTCATGCGGGGAAAGAAACTCGTTTGGATGTCCGTAGGAGTGATGCTTTTCGCAACAGCGGCCTTGGCACAGGATCAGCCGAAGCCCGTCATCAAGCACGTTCCGGCAACCAGTACATCTGCCTCATCCGGACCGGAAATGTTCAAAACCTATTGCGCGGCATGTCACGGTCAGACCGGGAAAGGGGATGGCCCAGCGGCCGCAGCCCTCAAAGTTCCAGCTACTGACCTGACCCAGCTCGCCAAAAACAATGGCGGAAAATTCCCCGATATGAAGGTCGTTTCCACCATTCGTGGCGACGCCAATCTGCCGGCGCACGGGTCTAAAGAAATGCCGGTCTGGGGCCAGGTCTTTTGGACCATGAGCCACGGGCATGAGGGCGAAGTGCAACAGCGCACCGCCAACCTCACCAAGTACATCGAAGGGCTACAGGCAAAATAGCGCTCTCGATCAGCACATTTCCAAAGGCACCTCAGCCGGGGTGCCTTTGTTTTCGTTCAGTCGCCAAATCTCTCCGCGGCACGTGCCTTCGCCTTCGCCGCTTCCTCTTCTCGATTCTTCGGCGGAGCGTTGGTCTCAAGCGCACGCAGCAAACGCATCGAGATGCCCGCAACCTCCTCTACCGCCTGCAGGAAAGCGCTTTCGTTGGCCTTCGAGGGCTTGGTGAAGCCGCTGATTTTTCTTACGAACTGTATTGATGCCGCCTGCACTTCCTCGTCCGTTACCGGCGGATCGAAGTTAAACAGTGTTTTGATATTCCTGCACATGGACCATTTCCTTCCATACCGAACCCTCGCAGACGCTTATATTAACCGCTCGGAAGCCGGCCTTGCATCACCGGCGCGTGTCTCGGCCCGACAACTGAGCTCGGATGTAACGCCGTCACAATGATCGTTGCCTGGACCGCTGCAATCTGAATGATTGTTTTTCAGGCGATCGTGCCTGGATTAGATCGCCTGCCGGGTGCTGGAGCGCGGCATTCTGCCGCGGTTGAGTGCGTATAAGGTAAGTTCGACGCGTGTGGAAACTCCCAGCTTTTCGAAGACGCGAAAAAGATAATTCTTGATGGTGTGCTCGCTGAGCTTCAGTTTTTCGGAGATCTGCCGGTTGCTGCATCCCTCCGCCACCAAGCGGGCAATCTCTTCCTCGCGCTTGCTCAAGGGCCGGGACGATGATTCGCTGCCGTTTTCAATCGACAGAGGCTCGACTAGCGCCTCAAGCAGAAAATCGAGCTGTGGGGAAGACGCCCACACCTGGCCTTCAGCGACACGAGCGATGCACTTGTAAAGCGCTTCCAACGAGTCCGACCGGGAAATCACTCCTCTTGCCCCGGAACGGAATGCCTCAATCACCGTCTGGCGCTCCAATCCATCCAGCAGAAAAATCACATTCAGTTGCGGACAGATTTTTGCCGCCTCCCGAGCCATGCACATTTCGACCGAAACACTTTCCGCGGTCCCTAGACTGATCAGCAGGATCTCGAACTGGTTTGCGGCCAGAGAATTCAAGACGTGTTCGGGGGCGTCCGCGGCCACCACATCGAAGCGCGCGCTTTGCGTCAACCCGTCGAACAGCAGTTGGCGCCGCAGTGGCGAGCCATCCGCGATCAGCACACGGGTTCGCCGTTCGGGGTTCTGAAAGACACTCACGGAGTAACCATCCAAGTTTGGGGGGAGTGAGTACCAGTTTAAGATCTCGGCTTCCGATCTGACAAGGAGTCCTAAGCCTCTAGGGCGGCGTGGCGTCGAATTCAAACTTCGGCCCCCGAACTTGCAGAACGTGATATTTTTGTATAGGGACTATAGACTTCGGTACTTACATCCCCTTGTTGGGAAAGCTACTTATCGGGCACAGTATATAACAGTGTTCCTTTCCGCGGCTTTCGACCTCCCCTCCCGGAGTTGTGATTTATAAATTGTCTAGAATGAAACGTCGCCAATGCGATTGGTTATCGACCTTACCAGTCAAACTGCGCTTGGATTCTAGAACTCTAGGCGCCAATGTTTTTCGGGCTGCGGTGCGAGCGGAGGAATGAGATGTATCTGAATTTTTATGGCCTCCGCGAACAGCCCTTCGGTGTGACTCCAGATCCGCGTTTTCTCTACTTGAGCGCCGCCCACCGTGAAGCCCTCGCGTCTCTCTATTACGGTATCGAGGCCAACCGCGGATTTCTTGGCTTGATCGCCCGCCCCGGCATGGGCAAGACCACAATTCTCTTTCATCTCCTCGAAAAATTCCGGACCTCGGCGCGCACCGCTTTTATTTTTCAGACGCAGTGCACTTCTCGCGAATTCCTGCGATTTTTGCTGGCCGAGCTCGGCTATGAATCTGACAGCGACGACTTCGTGCGCATGCACGCCGAATTCAACCGCCGCCTGGTTCAAGAAGCGCGCGCCGGGACCCGCCTGATTGTCGTGATTGATGAAGCTCAGAACCTGGAGCCATCGGTCCTGGAGACGGTGCGGCTGCTCTCCGATTTCGAGACTCCTCAAGCCAAGCTGATGCACATCATTCTCGCCGGCCAACCAGAGTTGGCAGACAAGCTTGCCAAGCCCGGCCTGCGCCAGCTTCGCCAACGAGTGTCTATCCTCCACGGCCTCGAACCTCTTCCCGCATGGGAAGTAAAAAATTACATCGAACACCGCTTGCGAGTCGCCGGCTACACGGGAGATCCCCTGTTTTCGCCCGACGCCTACGAGGAGATCGCCAAGTTCTCCGAGGGCATTCCCAGAAACGTGAACAATTTCTGCTTTAACGCTCTCTCTCTTGCCTGTGCGTTGCGGGAAAAAGTCGTTAATATGGACGTCGTGAAAGAAGTGATGTCCGACTTGGACATCTCGCGACTCATGTCGGGTATTGAGGCGGAGGAAATACTTCCGGATGTTCCCGCAATCGAGCCACAACCGGTGCGGGGGGCTTTACCGCCTTTGAACCAGATGCCGCAGAATCTCAGCCCGGCAGAAGCCAAAGCCTATATGCAGCAACTGGCTCTAAGGCTTAGGAACTGGCAGGTCGCGGTTGACAAGACTACGCCCAGTTCACCCGGCAAACCCGGAGGAAACGGCACCGATCGCCAGAAACCCTGAGAATTACCCGGCCATTCCACTGGAAGGGAATCGCGAGACAGCAGCGGGACTGGCCGGACTTTTTGCCTTACCGCTCGAAGATTTCGGTGGTTCGGGTTCGTCGGCCAAATGGGCCAGACTACCACTTCCCAGACTATAGGCAAAAAGAACAACTTCCACCCGCTTCGAAACCCCCAGCTTGTCAAAGATCCGGAAAAGATAGTTCTTCACCGTATGCTCGGTAAGGCAGAGCCGTTGCGCAATCTCCCGGTTGGAAAGTCCTTCGGCCACGCACTTCACCACCTCTTGCTCGCGTCGCGAGAGTAGCCCTGCGCCGCGGGAGCCAATCATCCGTAGAGGCATGGTCTCACCGAGCGCTTCCAGCAGAAAACGCAATTCGTTGCTGTTGGCCCAGACTTGCCCCGAACCCACGCACTGGATGCACTTTGCCAGCGACTTCAAAGACTCGCTTCGGCAGAACACTCCCCGTGCCCCGGCGCGAAATGCTTCGATGATCAGGCTGCGTTCCGAATTGTCGACCAGCATCACAATTCGGCTTTCCGTGCGCGCAGCGCTCAACTCGCGCGCCACTTGAAAGCCCTTGCGCGGATCGTCATCCAGCATCGCGCTGATCAAAACCACCGCCGGTTTCTCTTGCAGAGCTAAAGTAAGGATCGTCCGAGAATCAACCGCCGGTTCCAGCACCTGAAATCGTTTGTCCCGCTCCAACGCTGAAGCCAGCAATTGGCTGTTCATGCGCGTGCTATCGGCCGCCAATACCCGGATCACTTCAGAAACTTCTGGTAACGCTATCGCGTGAGCCATAGAAATTTACACCCTGACCATTCAACCCCGAGACTGTCTGAATCTGAGACGGATTGGGAGGCTTTTTTTCCCAAAACCGAACTCGGATTCGAATCGTGCCCCTGAAGTCTTAATCAGACGGGCCAGGAAATGCTTCGGAGGAGAAAACTACTGTTCGCACCCGACGCGACTTCACGTCTGTCCATGAGACTTTATTCTCACGTATTTAAAGTGTAAATGGCACAGGAGTGCTAGAACGGGACTTTCTTGCATAATTCTTCACCGGTGCTCCCATCGGCGGGAATTGTTACAAACATATGAAAATGCAATAGTTAGTCCGATAAGGTCGTGGGTTTGATTCGCTAGGTCAAGGTCTAAGTGCCCTGCACTCTAGGCCATATGAAGCTCGCGTTGTGCCATGCCGACGATTTCTTGTCCTATAGCAAGCGAGGCAGTCGCCGCCGGCGACGGCACATTCCATACGTGTAACATGTTCTCCGACGCCACAAACTGAAAATCGTCGACCAGGGAACCGTCGGGTCGAACCGCCTGCGCGCGGACGCCGGAACCATCGGGAATCAGATCGGAATCTTCCAAAATTGGAAGAAGCCTTTGCAAAGCGCGCACGAAAGCGGCCTTGTTCGACGAACGGTAAAACTCGCCCAGTCCGCTTTGCCAATACTTAAAAGCCATTTTCCAGAATCCGGAATAGCTGAAAGTCTCCGCCGAATCCCGAAAACTGAAGTCTCCACGCTTATAGCCCTCACGCTTGAACGCCAGGACGGCATTTGGCCCGGCATCGATGCCGCCGCGCACCCGTCGTGTGAAATGCACTCCCAAAAAGGGAAAGCGCAGGTCCGGCACCGGATAAATCAGGTGCTTGATCAAGTGTTCACTCTTGGGCGCCAGATCGTAGTATTCGCCGCGAAAGGGAATAATCTGGACCTCCGCCTTCCTGCCCGACATCAGGCTGATGCGATCGCTCTGCAGGCCGCCGCAGTTGATGACATAACGTGTGCCAAATGTGCCCTGCGTAGTTTCGATCAGGGTCTCGCCCGAACGGCGGACGATCCCTTTCACTTCGGTGCCGATCTTCAGCGTCCCTCCGCGCTCGGCGATCAGCTCCGCATACTTTTGGCAGACCGTCACATAGTCGGTAATGCCGGTGGTGGGGACCTTTAACCATGCGATCCCTCCCACGTTCGGTTCGATTTCGCGGGCTTCGGTCCGTGACAGCATCTTCAAACCGGTAATGCCATTGGCATTGCCGCGTTCGTAAAGCGCCTGCATGCGCGGAACTTCGTCCTCGGTAACTGCAACGATCAGCTTGCCGCAGATTTCGTACGGAATATCGTGGGCTGCGCAAAACGCGACCATCGCATCGCGTCCGGTCACACAGAGGCGAGCTTTGAGCGAGCCAGGTTTGTAGTAAATACCGGAGTGGATGACGCCGCTATTGTGTCCGCTCTGGTGGCGGGCGACGCGGTCCTCTTTTTCCACCAACAGAAGCCGCAACTTGGGAAATGTATACAGCATGTGCAGAGCGGTGGAAAGGCCAACCACCCCGCCTCCGATGATCACGAGATCGAATTGCTGGTCAGGCATAGAGATGCCGAAGTTGCTGAGTAATTGTTAAGCTTGTTAACCCTCAAGCTTAATGGAGATGGGGAGTGACTGCACAGTATGTCACAAGGAACGCCGTAGACAGAAAACGTGGGAAGTTTGGGTAGTGGTGCCGTTTCATTTCCACAGGTCTATGGCCGTCCTTCCAGATGCGCTAAACTTGAACCATGCCAAAGCGCAAACTGCGTATTGTTAGGTAATAGCGGTGATAATCCAACATCTGGCCAATCTGCCTTCCAGTTGTCCTATAGATTCTTCTTCTTTAGAGAGCTGTATATCGGCTTTGAAGAGTTCCATTTCGGTATTGGAAAGTTCCATTAAAGACACAGAGGGGCCTTCTGGATTTTGGGAGCCATTTGGTTGGTTCTGCGCCGTCGCGGTGGGTATCGGAGTTACGGGAGAAATTGTTGCGATAGTCTCCGAGTATCTTGAAGCCTTGGAAGCTTGGCGACGCGGCATTGTCCGTGCACCAGATAGGCCGCCAACGTGGAGATTTTGGTTTGATGTTGTAGCAACTCTTCTCGTTATAGGCGGTGTTTTTGGTGAGGCAGGAGCAACTGCTGAGATGGCATCAATCAACAGCCAATTACGATCAAAGTCGAGCGAACTCAGGGCAATGAGTGAGAAATTGCTTGCAGTCATAACGGAAGAGGCTGGCGATGCGAACGAGCGAGCCTCGAATAATGAAAAGGAATCGGTGCAATTACGTAAGGATGCGGAGACAGAGCATCTAGCTCGCGTCAAGATCGAGGCGGCCGTTGGCTGGAGATCGTTAACCAAGAAGCAAAAACAGGACATGGGTGCAGCACTGGTCAGTTTCAACTCCAAGGCTGGAGCAAACATGTGGTTTGACGGTTCATCTACTGAAGCGGAAATGTTTGCTGACGATATTGCCGAAGCCTTAAGGTATGGACATATAACTACGAGTTCGCCTGGATCGGTACTGGTAATGCATAAAGGCGGCAACTGGAACGACCCGATCAGATCAGTCGAGACTGGCGTCGTAGTGCAATCCACCAAGGCGCCTGCTGCTATCGAATTTGCTGCGGCGCTTATCAAACAGTTGAAGGACCGAGGATTTGACGCAAAACGACAAACAGACCCACCGTTTGATGAACAAACTGCCGACCCAGTCATTTGGGTTACTGTGCAGGGACGCCCGAATGGGCCACAAGGAGAATACAAGCTCCAAGCGGAGCGAGAAGCGAGACCCAAGAACAGTAGCAGGACAAAGACGCGATGAATAGCCCGTGGACGCCAAACGCCACCACTACCGAAGGCTGGCCGCCAGCCGTGGTCATGCCGTGTAGATTCCCTAATGCGTTAACACAACTCCACTTTGGATAGCGATTGCGTAGTTTAGTTTACCGTCAACTGGATCGGCACGCTGTTGACTATGCTCCCCATAGTCGCGGTCACTGTAACGGTGTAGGTGCCGGGCGATGTCCCCGGCGTTCCGCTGCCGCCGGAGCCGCCACTGCTTGCGCTACCGCCGCCACAGGCGATCTCTCCAGTGACAATCAGCAGAAGCAGCAAGAGAGTTGCTTTCGAATGCCGGAAGCTCGTTCTGGTCCCTTGACAGATGAATCGCCCGTCTCCACGCGAGCGGCCGCGCCGCCCAAACGATGCAAGCAGTATTCCTACCATCGGGAGCAGGCTGCAATAGAAGATGATTCGCCGCGAATGACCCGATTTCTGTTGCGCCAGCACTGGTGCGGTCGTGGTGATGGTGAAGGTGACGGGCGTCTGTCCCTTGCCCGCGGAAATCGCCGAAGGGTTGAATGCGCATGTACTCTCCACGGGCAGCCCGGAGCAGGCCAGACTGACGGTCTGCGGAAATGCGCTCCCGGCAGGCGTGAGACTTAGATCGTAGGTTGCGGTCCCTCCGGCGGCGATAGATTGCACACCCGACTGGTTGCTGATCTGGAATGTGAAGCCGGTGGAGAATGAGACGTTGACCGAATGTTTCATGGCCGAAGGATCGCTGCCCGTCCCGGTAATTTGGAAGTTGTAACTTTGCACTACGCCGCTCTGGACGGACACGGTAAACGAAGCCCCGCTTGGGGTTGGCGTGAGACTCGCAGGATTCGCCGCGCACTTCGGAGGCGGCGCCGTGCTTCCCGAAGTGCAGGAGAACGTTACCAGACTGTCGTATCCGTTGAGGGCATTCAAAACTCCGTCAAAGGTCGCGACACTGTTGACAGCAGCCGTCTGCGATTTCGAATTGATAATCGACAAGGCATAATCGGCGACATCGGTGACGGTGAGAGAAAACGGCTGAGTTTCTTCCGGGCCGCCGGACGTATTGCCGTTGATCACAATGGGAAATGTTCCCGTCGCAGTTTCCGCCGACACGCTAACCGTGAGCGTCACGTTCACCGGATTGATGGAAGTTGGATTGACCGTGTTCGACGGGCTGAATTGACAGTCTGCGCCCGACGGCAGGCCCGAGCATGACAGGCTGACCTGGCCGCTAAAAGATCCCGCCGCCGTCACTTGAAACCGTATCGCCGGCGAACTTCCCGGTTCGTTGACCGTAACGGTGGATGGAGACGGAGGCGTCAGCCCAAAATCGACTACATGCAGAGCTAAGCCATAATCGTGCGTGGTCTGATCCCGGTCCGTGCCCGCGGCGTGCAGGTTGAAAAGATAGTCGCCATCCGGCCCACTCGCCGTCAACATGAACGGATTGCCCGAAGCACTGGGCACCACGTCCCCGGGTGACGCAGAGCAATTGGGTGGAGGCGCCGTCGCGCCATTGGTGCAGGTCAAGTTGACCTGCGAGCTATATCCGTTCAGGGCAATCGCATCGCCATCGAAGACTGCGGGTTGTCCGCCGAAGACCGTCATCGCGTTCGGCGTCATTGAGATTACAAAATCCGGGGTTGTGATCAGCGCATACCCCCATATTCCACGGCCGTAGGTGGAGGCGCGCAAATACTTGTCTGAGCCGTTGTTGAACATCTCCAGTGCGGTCACGGCGACGTTCGGCAAAAAGCCGGACTGCCCGCTGTCCGGCCCAACTTCGGTCCAACTGGGAGCACCTGTGCTGCTAGCAAAGACTCCGACATCCGTGCCCACATAGACCGTGCCATTACTGGGCAAGCTTCCGGGGTCAATCAGGATGCTATTGGCCGGCGCGTCCGGAAGGTTGGCGGTGAAGTCGGTCCAGGAAATTCCGCCGTTCGAGGTTTGCCATACGTGAGAACAATAGAATCCCATGATGCTCACATACGCGGTGAGGCCGGTATTGTCCGAAGGATCGACGGCGATCCCAGAAATCGGGAATGAATTGGGATTGATCGGGCCGGTGCGATCCACGAAGTTGGAGGCGCCTCCTGCAACGTTGGTGCTGACCCAAACATGGCCGCCGGGAGGCGTGGTTGGGAGCAGCGGCCCAAAGCCGCTGGTGCCCACGTAGATTACATTTGAATTGCCATTGCTGTCTTTCGCACCTCCGGCGGCGAACGACTGCACCAGGTTGACTTCGTTTCCCGTACAAATCCCGTCGCCTCCGGTTTCGAAGCTGTGACTTAGAACGCTGAATGTACCGCCTGCCGCCGGCCCACGCCACATCCGGCAAGTGCCGAGTAGCAGGGCAGCCGGGTTCTGCGAATCGAGCATGTAAGGAGTGTTATACGGACCCGTGTCGCCACCCACGGTCCCGCCGCTGACGATTTGGTTGTCTTGAAAATCCTGAAAGCGGCAACTGATGCCGGAGGCGCAACTGAAAATATTCACGCCCGATGCGCCATTCGGCGGATTCGAAACGAACCACAAGTCTTCGTTCATCGGGCTGATCTGCGCTGGCCCGTTATCGCCAATATTCACGCTTTGCCAGGTAATGCTGAACGGCGGGTTCGCATTGGCAATTGCCGGCGCGCCGTTGCCTTGCGATCCGGCGAGCAATACCGTTGCGTCGGTTGCCGACTGGGCGAAGGCAACAATCTGTGTCATCGAACCAAGGGTCTGATTCAGACTGTCGAAGGTGTTAGGGATGCCGCAGGTCCCGCTGGTCAATTGCGTGTAACCGTCGAGAGCGCGATAGAGGCCGCCATCGTTGGCAAAAAACATCAAGTCATGCGAATTCTGGTTCAGCAACAGAAATGAAAGCGTATGCTGCGCCGGATGAACATGCGCAATCGAACCAAAGTCTGGTGGACATCCATAGGCATGGGTCAGATTTAAAAATGTGTTCGGCGCTGCGCCGGAGCAGGTTGGCGAACTTCCGCTGATCTGGCACTTATAGATGTTGATCGCCCCGGCGTACAAGTCGGTGGCCGTGCCGTCGGGAACGGCGGCGAGTTCCAGGTTATAACTGCCTTGCGCCGTGCCGCACCCAAAATCGTCGCCACAATTGGTAATGCCATTATCGTCGATCAGCGTCCATGTACCGCCTCCGTTGAGCGATGTCCAGATACCCTGGTCGCCGTCGTTGGCGTCGACGTACCAAACGTACATTTCGTTGCGTCCGGGCACGACTGAAATCTCGCCGCGGTAGATTGGGCAGAGACTGGGCGAGGCGGTCTGCGGCGGGCACGCAGCGGTCGTCAGTCCGCTCCCCGGTTGGTTTGCAAGCCGGATCCAATTAATTCCGTCGATCGACGAGTAGAAACCGTGGTAGCGCACGGCAGCATAAAATGTTGCGGCTGCCGCATTGTATATGACTGAACTAACCGAACCAGGAGAGATCACGGTACCGGCATCGTTAATGTTGGCGTAGTTCCATGTATTACCGCCGTCGGACGAATCGTAAATTCCAAGGTTCGGCGTGATCGGATCCTCTAACCCTTCGATAATTCCTATGGAGGTAGACGCGGTCGCCGCCACTACTGAATTCGGCGAAGCCGTGCTGAAGGCGATTCGGCTGAAACCCATGCCGGCGAACGAGCGCGTGCCGGTGGCATCGGTCGAGATCAGGGTCCATGTGCTGCCGGCGTTCGGCGAGCGTAGAATTCCCAGTCCGTAATAGGAGTCGTTCGAGCTGTTCGCTTCTCCTGTCCCCGCAATTATGACGCTCTTGGTGGGATCGGGATTTTGCAGTTGTGGCTGGATCGCAAGCGCTCCGGCGGCCAATGTCGGCTGATTGTCGGCCACCGGCGTCCATACCACGTTTGCCGGACTCTGACTCAACGGACCCGCGTTGCTGGACTTCCAAACGCCACCGAAGGCACCGCCGAGGTACACCGTGTTTCCGGTCGGATCGGCGGGGTCAATCGCAACCGAGGTCGCTCTGCCCGACACCCAGTTGTAATCCTCTTGCCCATCGCCGCTGGCATCCGAGGCGAGCGGCGCCGGGCCCATGGAAATCCACGGCGTTCCGGGTAGCCTGGAAGCGGGCCTCCCATTGCGGGCTTGGAGCGATTGGCGCTGTCCGCGTAAATGTAACTTCTGAAGATAGGCGCGATATCGCAAAGCGGCGGCAGGTTCGCCGGGCATGCGGCGTCCGCGCATCAACCAATCTTCGCGCTTTGCGGACTGTTCGCGCTCAGCGGATATCGATGTCGACAATGGCAACGCCGGACGCGTCTGAGAATAAATTGGCAGGGTCACAAGCAGACACCATAGAAGCAGATACATTCCCCTGGGCCGCGGATGCCGACTCGCCGCTCTGGAACCCCGATTCTTCATGACGCGGCCTTCTTGAGAATTGCCGGCTCTTCTGGAAATAGCGGCCCCGACTCCTTCCGAGGCCCTGCTTTGGGCGCGATCTTGCCCAGTTTGATCAGCCGCGCCACAATCGACGGCACGCTGCGATTGTGCTTCTTCGCGATCTGCGGAAAGTCGAGGCCGTCACGCAGTTCCTCGCAGACCTGTACATCTTCACCCTTTGACCAATAACGGAAAGAATTCGCCGGTCCGCTCAACTTGGCCTGCTCCCGTTCCGCCAGAACCTCTAGCGCGCCCGCCGCCCGGTTCAAGGCGATGACGACCTCGGGAATTTTCAGGATCGGGTCGGCGCAGGCGCTCCCGTCGACGGGGTTGGTACCATTCGCCAGGGCGCGGACCATTCGCAACGCGTCATCGATCTCCATCGTGTATGCCTCCCAAAAGCAATATCGTAGAGGCGCGTGCTGCGAAGTCCTTGTGACGACTAACCATTTCCGCTGCCGCTCGGCCCACTTTGGGACAGGCTTTGTCTATACTGGCTGCTACTTCTAACCTATGGATTGGCAGGCTTTCTGGCTGACATTGCGGCTGGCGGCGCTGGTGGCGGGCATTCTGCTGCTGGTGGGACTGCCGCTGGCATATTGGATCAGCTTTTCGCGCTGGAAGTGGAAGTTCCTGATCGAAGCCATTGTCGCCTTGCCCATCGTGCTGCCGCCGACCGTCCTCGGATTCTACGTGTTGGTCGCGCTGGGCTCGCGCAGTCCGCTGGGCCGCTGGTGGCAGTCGCTCACTGGACATACCCTGGCGTTCACTTTCGCGGGGCTGGTGATCGGATCTATCCTTTATAGTCTGCCGTTCGCCGTGCAGCCCTTTGCAACCTCGTTCGCGCACGTTGAGCCGAAGTTGCTCGCCGCGTCGGCGACCTTGGGTGTTTCTCCGCTGCGGGCTTTCTTTCGCGTGGTGCTACCCCTCTCGGTACCGGGGCTGGTCACAGGGGTGGCGTTAAGTTTTGCCCATACCATGGGCGAGTTTGGCGTGGTGTTGATGGTCGGCGGTAACATTCCCGGAGTCACCCGCACGGTTTCCATCGACATCTACGATCAAGTGCAGGCCTTGAACTATGCGGCTGCCGGCCAGACGGCGCTGGTATTGTTGCTGATTTGCTTCGCGGTGCTCTGTCTGGTGTACGGCTTGAATCGGAGAATGTGGACCATCTCGCCGACGAAATCACGCCCATGAAATAATGATCTCCGCTCTCAATCCCGCCGCTGCGAGTCTGAGTCTCGATCGAGCACTCTCCGTGCGCATTGGCAAGCGCTTTTCGCGATCCGATTCCAGTTTCGCGCTTGATCTTTCAGCCGACATTCCGCCCGGCATCACCATACTCTTCGGTTCGTCCGGAGCAGGCAAGACCACGTTGCTCGATTGCGTTGCCGGAATTCTCACACCAGACACCGGCAGACTTTCCATCGGCGACCGCGTTCTGTTCGATCGCGACGGGCGCACAAACATTTCCATTCAGCAGCGCCGGGTCGGATATGTCTTTCAAGACCTCGCGCTGTTTCCTCATCTGGAGGTCAGGCGCAATCTTGAATACGGACTCGGCGGCCTGACACAAAGTCAGCGGAGCGATCGCATCGCGTCGATTGTGGAGTCGTTTCGCATTTCGCATCTTCTGGAACGCAAGCCGAGTGAGATCTCCGGCGGCGAGCGCCAGCGCGTGGCCCTGGCCCGCGCGCTCGTCACCGATCCAGACGTGCTTCTTCTTGATGAGCCATTGGCAGCGCTCGACACTCCCACCAAGTCACGGATCATCGAAGATCTACGCACTTGGAACCGCGATCATCGTATCCCCGTTTTGTATGTCACGCATAACCGCGAAGAGGTCTTCGCTCTGGGCGAGCGGGTGATCGTTCTCGAGAACGGACGCCTGGTGGCGCAGGGGACTCCGCATGAAGTCATGACCGTGCCACGGCAGGAGACTGTTGCCCAACTCGCCGGGTTTGAGAATATCTTTGATGCCGAGGTGATTTCGATTCGACCGGAGCGGGGAACCATGCTTTGCCGCATCGGCGATGGCAAACTCGAATTTGAGACTCCGCTGGTGAACGCCGAAGTGGGAACCAAACTGCGTATCGGCATCGGTGCCGGAGATATTTTGTTGGCCACGGCCCGGCCTCAAGGTCTGAGCGCGCGCAATATCGTTTCCGGAGAGGTCGTATCCCTCATTGAGCGCGACGTGATCGTGGCCGCCATGGTCGATTGCGGCGTCAACATGGAAGTCCATCTCACCCTCGCCGCCCGCGACGAACTCAAACTCCAGCCGGGCAGGGAAGTGTGGCTCATTGTGAAGACGCACTCCTGCCATCTGATGGCGGGTTCATCCGATCGACGTTAGGGTTTGCCGTAGCTTCCTGTATCGGTTCAATCTCGATCACTGCAGCCCATTGTCCGCGGCGTTCTTCTTCATACACCATCCGTCCACCCAGGACTTGCGCGGCTGCCGCGGGTGGCAAGTCGCGATGGTATCCGAAGAAACGCGCCTTCCACTCCTGCCACGCCTGCCAGTTGCGAAACCACGGATGAGGGTGGTCGTACTTCGTCGAGAACACAAACGCGACATCAAACTTGGAACTCAGATCAGACGCAACCATTAATTGTTCGACCGTGAAATCTTCGATTTGAAACACGCGCAGAGGTCGATCCACATAGCCCAAATATGGACGAGTGATTTCATCGCTGCCCGGCCAAGCCGTCAGGACGCGGGCTTGTGGATAACGCTCCTCCAGAAATACTTCAGCACGCTGATGCAGCAGGATGTAATCGCGGTACGCCAAATTGTCTTCCATGGCAAATCCGTAATGCGGATTGATAAACAAGGCCACGACAAATCCCGCCATAACGATCGTTAGAACCAGCCGCCACGGTCGCACCCGCCGCCAGATAGTTGAAACACACACCAGAATCACCAATGGAACCACCGGCAGCATATATCGCGCCAGCACCGCTCCGCCGATCAACGACATGGCCAGCGTATAGACCGCAATCACCGCATAGAATTCACATTGCGTGTCGAGCGCGATGCGCGGCCGTTCCCCATGTTCGTCAGTCTGTTCGTCACGCTGCGGCGGCCACCACATGGCGACCAGCGCAGCGCCGGTCAGAACCAGCAGATTTAAATATCCGAGAAGCTGCCACAGCCGCAAGACCAAGGCGAGCAGAATTCGCAACGGCTGCAACGTGGCCTGCACGTTGTAGCGAAAGAATTCCGGGTTGCCGAAAATATATCCGGTCCGCCAATCGTGGAACGCAAACCATGTAGCGAGCGGAACCACTGGGACGAGCAGCGCGACCAAAGAAACCAGGCGCCGGGGTTTTCCGAACAGCGCCGAACTGCGCAAACTCGGCAAAAGGCCAAGCAATTCCCATCCAAACAGAGCCAGCGGAATTAAAATTGCCGTTTCTTTGGCCAGAGCGGCCAGCGAAAACCATGCGGCGGCGCGCCATGGACGGCCGTCAACCCACTCACCCCACGCCCAAAAACTAAGTCCCGCAGCCGCCAGATCAACATGCGCCAGCGAGCTTTGCGCAAAGAATACCGGATAGACCGCTACGCAGAGAGTCGAAGCCCACGCCACCTGCCGGTTCGCGACCTTCGCAGCCAGGCGAAAAAAGCCGATCAGCGAAAACGCCGCCATTCCCAACATTGCTATGCGGCTAACCACCGGCCTGAATCCCGCAATCTTCCACAGCAGCGCCAGGTAAGCCATCACTAGCGGCGGATGTGCGTTGGAAACCGTAGACTGCGGAATCAACGACCCGCTGAGCAACAGATCGCGCGCCGCCGGAACATAGTATCCAGCCTCATCCCAATAATAAGGAAGATTGAGCAGCGGAGCGTGCAAGAAGACGAGCGCAGCCAGTCCCAAACCGATCAGCCACCAAACATGCGGCCCTCGGGATCGGTCAGTTTCATTCAAGTGCGCCGTTTAGTGCACCGGCCCAGCGGGCATCATTCGCGGATCGAGTTTGATTTCGCCAAAGGTATTTTCATAGCCCGTGATGTTTTGCTGAAGGATCGCCATCAGCGCCTTGGCCTGTTGCGGGCTGAAATAGATTCCCTGAAAGTTCTTCACTTCGACCTGGCTCTCCGTCTGCTGCTGCAAGGTGCCGAAGACCAGAAAGAAGTCCCACACGTTCACTCGAACCTGCACGCTGTTGGCATAATTCTCGCGATAGTCAGGTGCATTGACCAGCTTGATGTTGGGCTGTGCCGGATTATTCATAGGTCATTCAGTTTAGCGGGAACTGGAAGAATAAAAAAGAGGAGACCCCTTGAGCAAGGGTCCACGGAGGTTACGAATGAAGCATCCGGTCAATGGTATCGACCAATTTCGTACCCAGCCCTTCGCCTTTAGACAAAACTCTGCCCACTCCAGCCTTGTGCGCTTCGACCTCCAACTGGTCCGTGCGAAACAACGTGCACATGACCATGGGCACTTCGGGGTCAATACGAGAGATTGTTCGCGCCGCGTCAAGTCCGTTCATGACCGGCATCGACAAATCCATCACCACCAGATCCGGACTCAATTCCCGAAACTTCTCAATCGCCGTCTGGCCGTTGTCCGCCTCGCCGCACACGACCCAACCCGGCCGTTGCTCGATCAAGAACCGGACAGCGTTTCGAATCGCCAAACTGTCGTCAACCACTAGAATTCTGGCGGCCATGCTCCCCTTTTGTCCGTCGATAAATTTGTCCGCATCCGCATTTGTAAGCTGCCTTACGATTGGCCAGATCGTAAGTATCTTGTAATCCAGAAGGTTAGATGAGGAAATGAGTGAGGGGTTGGTTGGCGGAACCCGCCATTTGACGATTAAAATCTCAGGTTTGCCGTACGCGTAACTAAGGCCCCCGGCGACCTGGAGTGTTGACTCAATCGAGCCGACCCTACCTATTGGCCAGAATCCCCTAGAATCACAATGCCCAGTTGCACATCCACGCTCCCACCTTCCTTTAGATGTACGGACTGTGCCTGGTCTTCATACTGCTGCAATGATTCCGGATCCACCAACTGCGTATTGCCCGTCGGATCCAAAGCGGCGATTTTGTAATCTCCAGGAGAAAGGTTTCGTAACGTGAAGCGGCAGGCGCGGTCCGTCATCGCGCGGTGCCGGTCGCGCGCATCGCCACCCGGCGTGTCTGGAATCAGGACAACCGGAACTCCCGCGCAAGGGTGGTCGCTGCTGGTGACGGTGCCCTGGATTTTTCCAACCCCTGGACTGAAGGAAAACTCAACTGCCGTGCCTCCAGGACCGATGGAGATCCCATCTTCCAGCGCTTCTGGATTTCCCGCCTTAAGGTAAAAGCCGGTAGGCACCGGAGATATGTTGACCCGGTATGTGCCTGCGGCTACGTCTCGAAACAGGAACGTCCCGTCCGCTTTTACGCTGGCGTCGTCAGCTTGTGGCATAAGCGCTACCAGTGCGGCACTCATCATTGGCTCAAGGGCGGCGCTGACGCCGGTCAATTCCGGAGGATTGTCGCCCTCCGCACGAATGTGTCCTCGTACGTCCCCGCCCGCCGCAACTTCCAGTTTGAAATTATCGATGTTGGCGTCGCTCACAGAGAATGCTTTCATCCCGAACATGGTGCGTTCCGCAGTGGTTGCTCCCTCATGCTGCGCCACTACCGTGTAGCTTCCTGGAGCGAGATTAGAAAATTGGAAGCTACCTTTGGCATCGGCAGTACCGTCTTTCAAGAGAATCAGCGTCCCTTTCTGGTCAATCAGTAGCGATACCTGGCTGTCGGGCGCGGGCAGGGAAGTCGCGGAGCTGACGACTTTGCCGCTTAAGTGCAGGGCGTGTAGAGGGGTGAAGCTCAAATCCATTCCCGCCAGTTCCTCTCCGGCATGAATAGGGAGTTGCGCGCACGCAGAAAAATCGCTGGTGCTCGGATAGCAGATCGGGACATAGGAGAAACCTGCTGCCGGCTTCTCTATCGTCTTAGGTGGAAAGGTTGCGCGAAGAATGTAGTCGCCGGGAGTCAAGCCGGTGAAACGGTATTCTCCGGATGCATCGGTCGTCGTCTGCGCTGCGTCGTCCAATCCGCGCATGCCCCGCTGAAATGAAACCTTCATCGCGTGCACCGACGCACCACGCACAAACTTGCCTTTTTCGTCGACCGCGTGTCCGGCGATTACACCTCCGGGCAAAAGTGTGACGACAACGTCATCCATATGTTGGCCGGGAAGCAGCACATGCGCCCGGCTGCGAAAGCTGCTTGGACCCTCCGGTGGCAAGTAACCGGCATGCGTCGCCATCACGATGTAGCGGCCCGCGAGAAGACCATTGAAGACGAAACGCCCTTCCGAGTCGGTAGAAGCCGATTGCCCAGAACCACCCCCGCTGCCCATGGGCCCGCGCAGAGTTACCGAAGCACCGCGCAGTGGCTGTTGCGTGACTCCGTCTAAGACCAATCCGCTGATGCTGCCCTTGTCCTGCGAGCCAGTGGAATCCTGTGCGTTGAGTGCCAGCGTCGCGCAACCCATCCCGATGAAAACCATGGCGAGGATGCGGCAGACGAAGTGTGTTATCGGACGATTTCCGTTCATATCAATCGATGACGCAGGAGCCTGGATTTTCCCTGCGTACCTATTCTCTCATTGGTTGGCGGTGCTTGCTCGGCCGTTTGTGCGAATTTTCGGGTTGATTTTCATGGCGAGCGGTGTACTATTTTGTTGCTGCGCTCGACGGGCCCCCGCAATTCCTGAATAAAGACTTCGTGACTTTCGTGACTAACGTTGAAGACGCGAAACCGAAAAATCATCGGGGATGGAAGAACGATCTCGACGATTGCTACTTCGCACGCGACAACTGTGGTGCTCCGCCGCCTCAGGTATACAGCGCTTGCAGCAGTCAAGGCATTTTTGACGAATTCTCGATCGCTCTAACCGGCAAGGAAAAGAAATAAACGACTAAGGAGGCACCCATGAAGACACTATGCACGTTGTTGGTAATGGCCGGGCTCGCGACCTTCGCGGCAGCGCAGGATGAAAGAGTTTCACCGCCGCCCACCGCGAAAGACAACGTTCAGCTTCTCTCGACGCAGCCTGGCCGAGGGACAGCGGCGGGCAGCGATCCGTTCCACCCGCCACGCCTGCCATTTTGCCCACCCAAGACTTGCCTGTATTACGCTGGCGACTGGGAGTCCAGCGACTCGAATGCCAATGGTTTGTTCAATAGCAATGACACCGCGGCTGGCCTCGAAGGCCAGGTGTGGGTGGGGGTTAAACCTAACCGGAATGTGACCGTCACCGGGGCCACGTTCAATGAATTCTTCACCAGCGGCTTCACACTCACGAACCCAACTCAGTTTGCCGTCCAAGTCGGCATCAAACCGGGACAACCGGGCAAGACCATCTGCAGTACCAGCGGCAATGCCAAGCTTAAGGTATACGGAGAGGGCGACGTGGACGTGATTCAATACAGCCTTACCGTGGCCAAGTTCTCCAAGTCTTGCAGGCTCAGGAAAGACAAAGTGTACTACGTGAATCTGCTGCCGACTTCTTCAAACGGATACGGCTATGTAACCAACGTCGAAGACAAAAAGCCAAAGAACCACTATGGGTGGAGGAACGATCTCGACGACTGCTACTTCAACGGCGCCGCTTTCAATGCAGATTATGTGACTTGCAATAGCCAAGGCGCCTTTGATGAACTATCGATTGCCCTGACCGGCAAGAAAACGAAGTGAAATCACAAGTCCGTGAATGATTTCAAGGAGGGCGCCATGCTCAAGACTCTATGCACGCTTACGCTACTCGCAGTGCTCGCCGCGTCGGCGATTGGGCAGAACACCAATCCTTCACCATCAGCCACATTGAAGGAAAACCAGCAAGCAGTTGCTTACTACAATCTGCCGAAGCCAAAACCCGTTTCGCAGTACGTGCCTCCATTTTGCCCGCCCGGCAAGTGTCTCTATTACGCTGGCGACTTTGAGAGTAGTTACTCCGGCGCGAACGGCCTATTTAACGCCAACGACACCGGAGCCCAACTCGGCGGTCAGGCCTGGGTCGGCGTCAAACCACCCCGCAATGCCACCGTAACGGGCGTTACCTTCGTCGAGTTCTTCACTTCCGGCTTCAGCGGGACCAATCCGACGCCCTTCGCGGTACAGGTCGGGATCAAACCCGGCCAAGCCGGCACGACCGTTTGCAGCGCGACCGGCAATGCCACGCTTTCCATCTACGGTGAAGGCCAGTTTCCGATGTACAGCTATACCGTGAAAAAGCTATCGAAGTCCTGCCATCTGAAGAAGGGAAGCGTGTATTACGTGAATATGCTGCCCATCAGCAGCAACGGCTACGGCTATGTCACGAACCTGCCACCCAAAGCGCCCCCAAACCATCACGGATGGAAGAACGATTTGAACGATTGCTACTTCAATGGCGCTGCATTCGGGTCCGACTACGTCACCTGCGACAGTCAAGGAGACTTCTCCGAGCTCTCGATCGCACTGACCGGCAAGGAATAAGCAGCTACTGTTGTCAGGAGGACTTTATGAAAAAGATACTTTTCGCGCTTACCTCAATTGCGGCCCTCGCTTCTTTCGCGCCTGCGCAAGACGACCGGACTCTGCCACCAGTAGCCATGTGGGGAAGCCCTCATGCGGGTTCTAGCCAGTCCGGCATCCAGCCAGTCGGGAAAGCAAAGTCAGTCTATCCGCCTTTCTGCCGTCGCAAGGTATGCCTGTATTATGCAGGCGACTTCGACAGCAGTTGGACCGGCGCGAACGGCTTGTTCAACGCGAACGATCCAGACGCCGGACTTGAAGGCCAAGTCTGGGTAGGTGTAAAGCCAGACCACGATGCGACCGTCACCGGAGTTACATTCGTCGAGTGGTTGACTTCCGGTTTTACGGACACAGAACCCACGCCGTTCGCCGTCCAGGTCGGCATCAAGCCAGGGCAAGCCGGCAAGACCGTCTGCGGCGAATCTGGCAACGCTACCATCAGGGTCTACGGAGAGAGCGACGGAGGACCGCTTGGCTACTCCTACCGCATCAAGAAACTCTCGCAGCCCTGCCACTTAAGAAAGAACCATGTGTATTACGTTAATTTGTTGCCGAGTAGCGACGACGGTTATGGCTACCTCCAGAATTTGCCCCCAGAAGGGGCCCCCAACCACCACGGCTGGAAGACTGATCTAAACGATTGCTACTTCAACGGTCCGGTATTCGGATCCGATTACGTCACCTGCAACAGCCAGGGTACTTTCCCAGCATTCTCAATCGCGCTGACCGGCAAGGAAAGGAAGTAGCAGGGGATGTCTAGATCAGGGAGGATTTAAGCGTCGCGAATCAGATTACCGGGAAAGCGAGATTCGGACTTTCCTAATATACAATGTCCGATAACATGTATTCTGTAAAGTTGGCGAGATCGCCGGGGTAGGATCGACACAAGTACAGACCGGACTTCAGGTTTTCAATTACAAATTACAAATTACACAATTACCAATTCCCCTCACATCTTGTACCGCCCCAAGTCGTCATCGCCCAGACCCTCCAGCCACTTCCGCAAGTCGTCGCTGGTCACCTGGTCTGAGGCGTTGGTCGCCTGCTTGGAGTTCTTCAGCACCTCATCTTCCACAAAGATCGGACAATCCACCCGCAGCGCCAGCGCCAGCGCATCTGACGGCCGCGAATCCACGCTGATTACCTGGCCCTCGCGCTCCAGCCAGATCACCGCGTAAAAAGTGTCTTCGCGCAGTTCCGTCACCACAACTTTGTGCACCTGAGCCTCGAGCCCAGTCAAAACATTCTTGATCAGGTCATGGGTCATGGGCCGCGGCGTTGCGACCTTCTCGATCTCCAGCGCAATCGCGTTCGCCTCGTAAATTCCCACCCAGATCGGCAAAACGCTGTCGCTCCCCGAATCCTTTAGAATGACGATCGGCATATTCGTCACCGGATCGACCAGTAAACCGCGGATTTTCATCTCTACTTCCATGGGGCTCTCCGAGTTGGAAATGCTCTCCGCTCCTTATACCACTAATTCTCCCACTAAGCTGTTCGGAAACGAGGTCGTGATGGCCACCGTCACGTAGCTGCCGGGCACCGGTACCGTACCCGCGGGCACGGTGAAATTCATGATCTTATTCTGCGATGTACGGCCTGACCACTGCCCGCGACTCGGATTTTCGCCTTCAACCATCACTTCAACTTCCCTGCCATGCACGTTGTGATTAAGTCGCCTCTGAATTTCCCTCTGTTTATCGTTCAAAATCGCCAGGCGACGCGCTTTTTCTTCGTCCGGAATCGCATCCTCCAGCGCCAGTGACGGCGTATTCGGACGCGGCGAATACTTAAAGCCGAAGATCAGGTCGTATCCCACTTCGTCCATCAGCGACAGGGTCTCCTCGAAGTCCGCTTCGCTCTCCCCGGGAAAGCCTACAATCATGTCGCTGGTAATGCTGATCTCCCGTTTCGCCGCCTTCATCCATGCGATGCGCTCCATATACTGGTCGCGGGTGTAAAGCCGCTGCATGGCGTCCAGCACCCGAGTCGATCCGCTCTGCACCGGCAAGTGCACGTGATCGCAGAGCGTTGGCACCGCGTCGATGGCGTCGATAATGTCTCGTCCAAAGTCTCGCGGATGCGAAGTCGTGAACCGCACCCGCCGTATCCCCGGCACCTCGCCGACGGCGGCCAGCAACTCTGCAAATGTCTTGTTTTTAGATGGATCCTGATAAGAGTTAACGTTTTGCCCCAGCAGCTGGACTTCCGAATATCCCATATCGGCCATCCGCCTCGTCTCAGCCAGCACCGACTCCGAAGTCCGGCTGCGCTCTTTTCCGCGCGTAAATGGCACCACGCAATAGGCGCAGAACTTGTCGCATCCCTCAATAATGGTGATGTACCCGCGATGCGGATTCGTCCGCGCAGTAAACTCGGTCTCGAAGCATTCGTCGGTCTGGCGGTCGTCGAGTCCGGTGACGCGCGAGTTCCCTGCTTCGATCTGAATCAGCATCTCCGGCAGATTGCGATAAGACGCCGATCCACAGACCAGGGAAACGTACGGCGCGCGCTCGAAAATCTTGGCGCCTTCCTGCTGCGCCACGCAGCCCAAAACGCCGAACTTTTTGCCTTGCTTCTGAAATTTCTTGTAATCGTTCAGCCGGTTGAAGACCTTCTGCTCGGCCTTGTCGCGAATGGAGCACGTATTATAAAGGACCAGCCCGGCTTCCTCGACGCTCGGGACCTGGCGATATCCTTCAGAAACCAGCGTGCCGACGACCTTTTCCGAGTCGTGAGCATTCATCTGGCAGCCAAAGGTTTCGAGGTAAAAAGTCTTTTGCGAAGTCTCAGCCATCCTGGGACAAGTATAGCGCGGAGGTGGGAAGTGTAGGGCGGACACTCCTAACCGCCAACTGCCTACGGATCCGTCCCGGCTCTTCGGCCCGATGAATGACCATACTGATTTTTGGACTTGGATAGTTTGATAGACTAGCTGGGAGGTCGAGCAGAAGTGGCCCAGGAAGAGTTCGGGAGTGGCGAGAGGAATTGGTGAGAAAAAATCTTTCACGAAGTTTTCCACAAACTCATTTTTTTTGTGCTAGTATGCCGCCCAATGAAGCAGGAAAAGGCGCGGACCAGAATTCTGGATTTCTTCAACATTGTCGAACTGTACGCGGTGAAGATCGTGAGCACGCTTGTATTCCTGGTGTTTCTTTATGTGGCAGCGAGGTACGAAATCGCTGCATCTGTTGTCAAGGTGATGCGTGTACTCACCGGGATTGAGCGACTGTTCAATGATTCGCCTCTCAGCGAATGAGCGTCAGCACTATACCGAGTCATGGGAATTAACAGGCGTTTGGACGACATTACCGAGAGCGATCTCCTAGCGCTGATTGCGAACGCCGTGAGCGAGGGGCGCACTATCGATTACAAGCGCGACCTACCGGGAAGCAGCGATGGCGACAAGAAGGAATTCTTGGCCGATGCTTCCTCGTTCGCCAATACCAGCGGCGGGGATCTCATCTTTGGCATGGAAGAGAGTCAGGGCCTTCCAACCAAAGTTACAGGTGTCCAATCTGGCGATGCCGACCTCGAAATTCGACGGCTCGACAGCATTATAGGTGCTGGGCTCGATCCCCGAATCCGTTACACCATCAGGCCCATCACGTGCCAAAGCGGTGAAAAGGTTCTGATACTTCGCGTGGATCGTAGCTGGTCCGGGCCGCACCGCGTTGTTTTCAAGGGCCATGATCGATTCTACGGGCGGAACTCTGCCGGGAAATATCCGCTGGATGTTGATGAACTCCGTGCCGCGTTTACGTTATCCGAATCGGCCACCGAGCGAGTCCGAGCGTTCAGGACCGATCGGATCATTGCGTTGTCCAACAATCAAACTCCGTTGCCCTTTGTGAATGATCCGAAAATCGTTCTTCACATTTTCCCGATAGAAGCATTCGCAGGTAATACCCAGCATGACGTTTTACCCTTGTACGAAACCCCCGGAATTCTTCGCCCCATGGCTTCGACCAGTTGGAATCGGAGGCTAAATCTAGATGGTCTACTTGTATTCTCGATTCCGGAACCGGCGCATTCCTATGTCCAACTGTATCGTACCGGCATCATCGAGGCGGTGCAGGGCAGCGTCCTAGCGCACGAATATCAAGGCGCACGAGTAATTCCGAGTATCGCCTATGAAAAATACGTCCTCAGCTACCTGCCACACTGCTTTAGGGTGCTCAAGGAGGTCGGCGTAGGCCCTCCGGTTATTGTTGCCCTGACCTTGACGGGGACACGCGGTCTTTTTATGGGTACTGACAGTCTTCGGTTCGGATTTGATCGCGGGTATGCCATCGACGCAGATACGGTAATTCTCCCCGAATCGGTGGTGCAGGATTTCTCTGAGCCGGAGGCCAAGATTCTCAAGCCGTTATTCGATCTCGTCTGGAATGCATGCGGGTATCCGTCGTCGATGAACTTCGATGGCGACGGCAAATGGATTGCAAAAGGATAGGCTTAACCGAGGTTGAATGCCCAAACAAAATAGCCGCCGATGAAGCAGATCAGTGTTGAGAAACCTAGAGCCTCATTAAGAGAGTAGCGAAGCGGTGTGTGGGCCTCTACATTTTGGCAATAATCGTCGTAGAAGAAGAGCAGGAGCGCCGCGAAAGACACGCCGTAGAGAATCGAAAAAGCCAGAACGACCTTAGCAACCAGGACTCCCTTCGACGGACTTTCTCCGCCGCCGAAGGCGATCGAGGCCGCAGCCACCGTGATCAGTAACTTCGTCACGTCGTTGTAGTGTCCCAGCAGCGGCGCGAACGTACCTGTAGCCGCCGAGACGGGCAATTTCCTTCCCGCCCTGTTTCCGGCGGCGACTAGGTCCTGAGGATCGAAGAAGAACGACCCGCCATGGCGATTCCAGCGCCAGAATAGCGCGAACAGCCATCCAAAGACCGCGAAACAAATGCTTGCCGCCCAGATTGTCGCCGGAATGTGGCGGAGAACTGACAACGGATTCTCGAATTATAACGGGCGCGAGGGCATCCGTACCTGCATGCCCGCTCCCCCGCAACGTGGTACTGTATTTGATACGAGGAAACTAATGGGAAAACACGATACCGTCACCAAACGCCACCGGCGTCCGAAGTCCGCTAAGCGCATCGACTACACCGCAACCACCATGGCCGCGTTGAAGAAACTCGAACAAGCCGAAAAACTGAAAACCAAGTCTAGC
Organism: Terriglobales bacterium; assembly: GCA_963700175.1. Lineage (GTDB taxonomy): Bacteria > Acidobacteriota > Terriglobia > Terriglobales > Acidobacteriaceae > DASVWZ01. Next base: position 21,124 of record CAVOWN010000011.1, on the reverse strand, counting down.
TAGGCGACCAAAATCCCAGTGCGGGCGGTATTTAGCAACGCGACAACCAAAAGCCGGGTTGTCGCACTCCCACGTTTTCTACCGGAGTGGGCCAGGCGATCTCACCATGCAGCACCGTGGAAGCGTGCTTCTTCCAGCCGCTGCGAAACTTCGTCGCCGTGAAAAAGCCGCTTGCAGACATCCCCAGCAGTCATGCCCCGACAATTCTTCGGCGAACCTACCTTTTCACCTCCCCAGAAGGCTCGCTTTTAACTTCCTATCCGCCGAACGGACACTTCGGCACCACACATTTGCCCCCGATGCAAGGCCGAGGAAGATCGATTTGCCCTCCATCGGAGAGGTCGTTCGAACACGCCATTTGGCACCACCCCTCGCGGTACCGTTCCAATTTCCCCTTCCCTCCTTGATGGGGATAGAAGTTCAGGGTTCCACGCCCGGCGCACGCCGCGATCGGCACCACATACCACAGGTCTTCAGGCACCAGGTAAGCGACCAGGAAATCTACCTCGTCGGCGGTGTACAAAGTCGAAAATCCGGCGCATTTCACCCGATAACGCGAATCCGCATAACAGCCCGTGGATTTCACCTGCACCCGCCAAAAGCGGCGTCCGCAATCAAGAATGAAATCGTAGCGCTCGCTATCTCCCCAGGGCCGCGCGACGCCAAATCCCAAGCTCGTGGCTTTGGCCAGAAATGCAGCCTCGGCAATCTCTCCCCGGTGCTTGCGCGTATTACTGCAAACGGCTTGAAGATCAAAAGTTTCCGACAAAACAGACACGCTTTCTGTGAGACCGCCAGGTCTCAGCGGTTGAATTTAAAATTTAATGTGGAGTTGAAGATCAGAGGGAATAGCCACAAAAAAGGCGCAGCCCCAGTGCAGGGCGCGCGCCTTTTCTTATCTTAAAGATAAGTATATCAGATTACATATAGCACGTGAGCAATTTTCCAGGATTTATTGTAGGCATCGAATCTTGCAGTTAGAAGGAATCCGCCCTCCCAGGGGGATTGACAAGAATTCGCCAAAAGTCGGTTTCTGGCCCAGGTGCCGCTGCATCGCTCGCAATGATCTTCATTACTGAGTTCTAGCAGGCTGCTGAAAAACCCCGCGGCGGACTGATTTCGGGAAGGGCACGAGTTCACTCGTGCCCTTAAGTCCTTTAAAACCAGGCGCGCTTCAGCGCCTGCCGGGCGCTCGCGGCCAGCGAAATGTGTTTTTCAGTAGCCTGCTAGAACATGCCGTCAGAACAACCTCGCCCGCCCCTGGCAGACTCGATCTTCACTTGCTTTTCCCAGTCAAAGCGATCGAGAAGAGGTCCCAACCAAGTTGGCAAGCCCCATCCCGTTACTTGCCTTCTGTGCCCGTCAATGCGATCGACAGCACCGAGAAGCCATTCGAGCCGTTGCCCGTACTGTTGCAAGTGACGAAGTTATACTCTCGTTTTATATAAAGATAACAATCGTTCTGGTCATTCGCCCAACCCTTATGATTCCGCGGGTTTGCATCTTCTGCATTAACCAAAAAGCCCAGGTTGCTGCTGAAAGTTGGAAGCAGGTTTACATAGGTCGACGGCACTTGCTGCGTAGGCGCCGGTATCTTGCATGCTCTCTTGAGCTTCTTCACCGTGTAGTTGTATTCAATCAGACCGAAGTCGGATTCGCCGTAGATTCCCTCCGTCGCCGTGCCGCTTGTACTGCACACAATCTTGCCGGCATTGCCCTCTGTGATGCCGATCCGCGTCTGGAATGGAGTCGGATTCGTGCCCACGCCAGGATTCTCAATGAGCTGGTTAAAGGTCACTCCGGTAACCATCGCGTCCTTGGTAGGTTTTACCCCAACCCAGGCCTCCGCATGAACGTCCCCTCCAGTGCTGTGAATATTCAGCAAACCATTGGCGTTGGAGGCGTCAGAGTCAAAATCGCCCGCATAGTACAAGCATGTCTTTGGCGGACAAAACGGCAACTTGGACGAGGTCCTGCTCGGCACTCGTTCGCCATCCGACTGAGCTAAGCCAGCTTGAGGGTTCTCCCGCGCAGTGAGCGGTGGCGAAATCCGGATGTCCTGCGCTGCCGCGCAAGAAACAAGCGCTGCAATTAAGGCGAGAGCGAAAAGAGATTTACTCGTGGCGTCCTCCTGCTAGAGCCTCGGATCGGCCATTCTGCGCGTCGGCGGCCATCATAGCATCGCCGACTCCCTCGCAAAACAGGAATTTCGCCGCCATTCTGGCGCCTCTGAATCGTCTTCGATGAAGCACCCAAGCCCGCCATTTACAGTCCCAAACCGCCGTCCACCGCCAGAATCTGTCCAGTAATAAAGTGCGGAGCACTCGCAAAAAACAATACCGCCGCCGCAATTTCTTCTCCACTGCCATTGCGCCGCATCGGAGTCTCCTTCGCCATCTTGCGCATAAACGCGGCGGCCGCTTTTTCGCCCAGATCGATCATCCCCGGAGCCACGCAGTTCACCGCAATCTCAGGCGCCAACGCCTTCGCCATCACCTTAGTCAGCATGTGCACCGCGGCCTTCGACGAGCAATAGTGCGCATGAGTCGCCCACGGCCGCAGCCCGCCGAGCGATCCCATATTGACGATCTTTCCGCGTCGCTCTCGCAGAAACTTCAGCGCCTCCCGCGACACTAGAAACGGTCCCCGCGTATTCGAGGCAAAAATACTGTCCCATTGCTTGACCGTGATCTTGTCGAACTCGGCCGTCTCGTAGTTGGCGGCGTTATTCACCAGAATGTCGATCCCGCCCAGTTCCCTGCCCACCTCCTTCACCGCGGACTTCACACTCTTTTCCTCGGTGATGTCGCAGCGCACCGCCACCGCCCGCACTCCGAAGCTGGAGACATCGATCACCGTATGCTGGGCTTCGCGCGCCGAATGAAGAAACGTGATCGCAACATCCGCGCCGGCCTCCGCCAGAGCCAGGGCGCTGGCCCGTCCCAACCGCTTCGCGCCGCCCGTGATCAGCGCACACTTCCCTGCAAGTGGCTTCTCAGATTTTCCCGTCATGCATGGGATTGTACCCGCTCCGGCTCGATGTTTCAGAAGACGTCCCACTAGCATCGACTTCCCAAAATTGCTACACTCCCGCCCATGACCTCCGCACACGAGGTGATCGTCTACTCACGCAAGGGATGTCACCTGTGCGACATCGTCAAAGAAACCCTGTCCAAGCTTGAACGCCATGGCACCTTTCACTGGCAGGAGATCGACGTCGATACCGACGATGACCTTCGCCGCCAGTTCACCGACGAAGTGCCGGTCGTGTTCATCGACGGACGCAAAGCCTTCAAGTACCGCATGGACGAACAGGAATTCTTGCGTAAGCTCGCCGGCTGATCCCCGCCTCACCCCGCGAGCGGCAACGAAACCGGAAACCGTTACAATCGTCCTGATATGCGCCGCACCCGTCTCTACGCCGATCCCAAAGGCCGGCTACTCCACGATCTGATTCTCGACTCCTGCCGCCGCTATCCCCGCAAGACCGCTATCGTCGACCCCTCTTGCGACCGCCGGCTCACTTACGAAGAATACGGAGCGATTGTCGAACAACTGGCGCGCGGCCTCGTCGCCGCGGGCCTGCACCCCGGCGAAGTGATTGCGATTTATCTTCCTAACTGCTGGGAATTTTGCGCCATCTATCACGCGGCCACCCTGGCGGGCGCCGTCCCTACGCTGCTCAACCCGAGCTATCGCGAGCGGGAAGTCCGCTATCAACTTGAAAACTCCGGCGCCGCCATCCTCATCACCGACGGCCCGCTGCTGCAAGACGTCAATCTCGCTGGCCTCCCCTTGCGCAAAATCTATTGCACCCGCCAAATCTCGGCGGCCACGGAACCTTTCAGCAACTTGCTCACATCGTCCAACGCCACTCGACCGCAGCCCGGCCAGCCAACAGAAGAAATCCTCGCCGCGCTTCCCTACTCCAGCGGCACCACTGGCTTGCCCAAGGGAGTCATGCTCTCCCATTTCAACCTCGTCGCCAACGTCTATCAGACCCTCGGCCCAGACGCTGCCGCCTTCCGCCACGACGACGTGATGCTCTGTTTTTTGCCGCTCTACCATATTTACGGATTGAACGTGGTCCTCAATCCCTGTCTCACTCTCGGCGCAACCCTCGTCCTTCTCCCGCGATTCAACGTCCCGCAGCTGCTGGAACTGCTCGTCTCCGAAAGCATCACCACCATGCCGGTTGTCCCTCCCGCTCTCAACGCCATGAATCAGGCCGCCGAAGCCGGCGAGTTCCCCGCCAACCATCATCTGCGCTGGGTCAAAACCGGAGCAGCCCCTATGGCACCCGAGCTCGCCCGCCGCTTCACCGAACTCACCGGAATCCTCGTCTGCCAGGGATACGGCATGACCGAAGCCTCACCCGTCACCCACATCGGCTACCTCGATCCCGAGCTTTACCAGCCTGATTCCATCGGCCAGCCGCTCTGCCAGACCCAGTGCCGCATCATCGACGAACATGGCAACCAAGCCGCCATCGGCGAGCCCGGTGAGTTGGTAATGCGAGGTCCGCAATTCATGCTGGGATACTGGAAAGAGCCGGCAGCCACCGCATCCGTGCTCCGCGATGGCTGGTACTGGTCCGGAGACATCGTCCGCCGCGACTCTCGCGACCTTTATTACGTGCTCGACCGCTCCAAGGAAATGATCAAGTACAAGGGATTTTCCGTCGCTCCCGCGGAAGTTGAGTCCGTTCTCCTCGAACATCCCGCCATCCGCGACTGCGGCGTCGTCTCCCGCCCCGATGCCGATGCCGGAGAAATCCCCGTCGCCTTCGTCGTACTGCGCGACGGTTTTCTTCCCAGCGAACATTTGCAGGAAGAGATCGCTGCCTTTGTCGCCCAACGCCTCACCCGCTATAAACAGCCGCGCGAGGTGCGCTTTGTGGACGCGGTCCCCAAAACCCTGTCAGGAAAAATCCTCCGCCGCGAGCTACGAAAAATCCTCGCCTAAAACCAATCTAAAGAAGTTCCAATAAAGTCTGCCGGGGCCTCCGTGTACCCCTGTGTACCCCTGTGACCCCTGTGGTTAATGCCGTTCGACGGCCCGTGATCAGACACTTCCAAACGTCCCAGAGGCAAAGCTCCCCTGGGACGCTCAGTGGGAGGTGGGGGTTCGATCTATTTCAAGCCTACGCCGTAGAGGTAGTCGTAGCCCGTGCCAGTTCGCGACGTTGGACTAAACGACGAGAACAGCATGGCATGGTCCACGAAAGTCACGAAGACGTCCTGCGGTTGATTGCCGTGATACACGCGGAAAGTAAACAGCCCGTAGCAGGGGTTTTGCAATTCACCGGGTGAGCCATAAAGATATGCCGCATCTGCCACCGGCGTAAGCGGAGCCTGAAGCATGACATTAGCGTGTGGGTCCGTCACCGTGATTTGGCCGCTAACGGATACCGTCACCGTCGCATGACCCAGGTCCGGAGTGCCCGATTCCTGGTTCTGGCCGTTCACCATTGCGCCGATCTTTTCGTAGTACACGGATTTATAGCTTCCCGCAAACGCCGGATCGAAGAACTTATCCGGTGCCTGCTGAAAGGCAAGAATCGCGCCGCTTTCCGTATCGACCACGAAGACGCCGCTGGCTGTGCCGAATACGTAGTCGGTCCCACCGCCATTTTCGCTCAGTGTCAGAAACGTTCCCGACGGGTCCGGTTGAAACTGCGACGCCTGAAACGATCCGAACTGAAAAGGATTCGCCGGCCCTCCCATGCCGAGCGCCCCATAAGGCCAATAACTGCTGTGCGTGACATTGCCTTGCCCATCCATCAGGATCGCGCCGGCCTCCATCCCGCCGCTCGATGTACGGAATTGCATATAGTTGAACTGGTGGCCCTCCCAAGTAGCAAGTGAAACCTGCCCCTGCTCCACCGCAGTAATCAACGCCGGAGTATCGTGGTTTGGCCCTGTCTTATCGGCTTCGATCAACATTCCATAATTCGGCACTTCGTAGCCGGTCACCAGGTCGCCCGTCGGATCGGTGAAAGCATAAGTGCCGTCTGCGTTGATGGTGTAAGGGATGGTGCCGCTGTCGCCGTTCGAATAATTCTTGTAGGTCAGCGTCATCGCCGTTGAATCGATGTTGATGCTGAGAAAATCTCCCACCGATGCCGTTCCGCTGTACACGCGCTTGACCGCCTGAGTTACCGGTGAAGCAGGAGAAGATGATGTGCTGGTTCCCGAACAACCCAGGCCCAGACCCGCCAGTACCGCGACCGCCAGAATACGAAGTTTCATGCTACCTCCCATTCCGTTGCAAGATCGGCGGGAGGCCGAGGTACTTGAGCAGTTTCTCCCCGGAAGATTACCGGAGTGCGGAAGTTTGTTGCAAACAGTGCGAAGCGGTCGGGAAACCCCGATTCGAGTCCCGGAGGGACAACCGAAAATAGCCCGGCGTTTCAAACGCCGGGTTGGCCTGATTTTCGGGAAGGGCACGAGTTCACTCGTGCCGCTAAGTCCTTTAGAACGAGCCGCGCTTCAGCGCCTGCGGGACGCTCCAGGTTCCGACATGCGTGTTTCAGCAGCCTGCGGGGAAGATTCCATTGGGCTCCGGAATCCCTCCATGAGAAAATCGACACCCAGCAGGTGCTCCTGGCTATGACTCTCGCACATTCTGCTCGATTGACCAAGGTTATGGTGATTTTGTTTGCAGTTGCCTCAGTGTTTGTCTCTGTGGCTTCGGCGCAGGGAAAGGAAAAAGTGCTCTACAGCTTCCAAGGCGGCACCAGTGATGGGGAATATCCTGCCGGCGGGGTGGTCTTTGACAAAGCGGGGAATCTCTATGGTGCCACGACCGACGGCGGAGGCCAGTGCTCGCCTGCCCAATGCGGAACCGTCTTTCAGCTCGCGCCGCCAGCCCAGAAAGGTGACCCATGGACTGAGACCGTGACTCCACATCTTCAAGGGCAATGGCTCTGGCGATGGCAGTACGCCTGCGGGCAGCGTGATTATCGACAGCGCCGGCAACCTGTATGGCACTACCGGCTACGGCGGCACTGGGAATTGCGTTCTGCTGGGCGGAAATGATGGATGCGGCACGGTCTATGAACTCTCGCCGCCAACACAAAAGGGTGGGGCATGGACCGAAACCATCTTGTACAGCTTTCCAACCGCTAAGCAGGGATATCTGCCCAACGGCAATTTGGTCTTTGACAGCGCGGGAAATCTTTACGGAGCAACCATGTTCGGCGGAGGCGAGGGCACAACTTGCGACTCCTACTATCAGTATTGCGGGGCAGTGTTCGAGTTGAGCCCGCCGAAGAAACAGGGTGGTGCGTGGACGGAGAAGGTGCTGCACAGCTTCGCGGGGATCGAGTCAGGTAAGACCTCCGGCGACGGGGCCTATCCTAACGGGGGCTTCGCGCTCGACAGGAAGGGCGCGATCTACGGGACCACGTCCAGGGGCGGCTACAATTGTCCACACAACTCGGAACTGGGTTGTGGCACAGCGTTCAAGCTGACGCCGAAGAAGAAGGGTGGTTCATGGATCGAAACTACTCTTCACCGCTTTTACCAAGAGACTTCGGACGGGGGCGAGCCATTCGCCGGGCTGACGCTTGATCCTAACGGCAACCTCTACGGGACGACGAAGTTTGGCGGAGGGGGAAATTCTGGCTCAGGGGTGGTCTTCGAACTTCTACCTGGCCCCGACGGGAAATGGGAAGAGAAGGTGCTATACACCTTTCAAGACAACAATGACGGGGGGCAGCCTCAAGCCCCGGTGGCGTTTGACCCGAAGGGAAATTTGTATGGGACTGCCTCCAGTGGCGGCGCAGGCCTTGCTGGGACAATTTTCCGACTGCGACCAAACGCCAAAGGAGACTGGGTGTTCACAATGTTGTACGACTTCAAGCGACCCCCCGATGGGTTTACTCCGGTCAGCCCTCTGACCTTTGATTCGACCGGCAATTTGTACGGCACAACAGTGGAAGGTGGAGCTGGTAATACCTGCACTGGCTATGGCACTGATAACTGCGGCGCAGTATTCGAAGCTAACCCATAGAACTTGGCAAGCCCTTGAGCCATGGAGAACGCAAGGAAAGTGAGGAGAACCGGAATGAAGAGTGCAAAGCAATTAACGTCCAAGTTGGCGTTTCTCGGTTTCGTCATTGTCATCGCAGCTTGTTTTTCAGCCTTTCCGCACCCAGCAGCGGCGCAAAGTCAAGGTAACAACGCCATATATTACCAACCGGGATCTAAAGAAGGGTCGGGAGCTTTTATCGACGCGAGCGTCTTCGCCGGTACCACGTTCTGCACAACGCTCTACGGCATCCTCAATGCAGCCACTTCACCTGTTGTCATAGACGCGCGGGGCCTCAACTCCAGCAATACGAGCATGACCTGTGGGGCGACTACGAGCCCTTGGACCAACGGCAGTACCATAGTCAACGCTCCGTCAACCATCTTGCTGCCCGCTGGGACCATCTTCATTCAAGCGCCGTGGGTCTTGCCTGCCAACACCCATCTCATCGGAGTGGGCGACGGTCTCTCCGGCACCGTGCTTGAAGTATTGACCGGAACTGCCGTGACCACCATGATCCAGTTCGGGTCTTCCGCGACCGGGGTTTGCAATTCATCCGGCATTTGCACCGGAATCTCAGTCGAGAATTTGACCCTGAACGGACAGGCGCTCTAGAAGGCTGTGGAAAAACGGACTCCGCGACTTAGGTTCTCTCCAGTCCCAGCGATTGTGTGATTCCGGAAGGGTTCTGGCTGCGGCGGCGAAGGCGAGACCCATCCCACCTTGAAGACCCTGCGATAGTGAGCGTCTTCCGCTCAATGGTAACGCACGGATGTGAGCCGGATCGGGCTTGGCCAATGGAGGAACACGGACAAGAGTCGCCGGGACCCCGGGCGCTTCCCTATTCTCCGGTAAGAAATCCGTACTGCGCGTCCGTGAGAGGCACCACGCTCAGCCTGCCTTGCCGCACCAGCGGAGATTCCGCGAACAGCTTATGCGCTTTCACCTCGGCCAGGGTCACCGGCTTGGCCAGCGCTTTGCCAACTTTGATTTTGACTTGCGGATTCTTCGCATCGCTCGCATCCACCGAAACCACGCTGGCCGTACCCACCGCGCTCTTCTCGTCGCCGGTGTGATAGATGACTAAACGGTCGCCGGACTTCATCTCCCGCAGATGCTTCACCGCCGTCGGGTTCGTAACCCCATCCCAAACAGTGGCCTTCTCGCGCTCTAAATCCGCGAAAGAATAAACCGTAGGTTCCGTCTTAAGTAAATAGTTCATAGTTTCGTAGTCCGTCTGTCGCTAGTGTAGTACGTCACCCAGATTGTCCGGCATTGGTTTTGAAAGGGATGGGCTTTGAGCCCATCCATAAGTGGAGGAAAATAGTGCGCGGCTTCAGCCGCTGAGGGAAATGCCAGTCGACTGAATTCTGGTTCTCCCAGTCGTTCAGACATACCAATGATTTCCGACGCATTACGCTCGGTTGCCCCACTCCTGCGTCCTTTGCAGGGGTGGGAAAGATGCCGCATGGGCGGGCGGCCAACGACCTTACTAGGGCTTCGGCGGCTGATCATTGCCGGGTGCCTTCTCCGCCGGATGATCGTCGTAAATCGAATACTGCCCCGAGGGCCGCTTCATCTTTATTGTGATTTCCACGGTTCCCTGACCAACGTCGTAATCATCGCCGAATGTCTGGAAGCCGGTCGCCAGCACCTGCACTCGTAGCTTTCCATACGGAATCCCGTCGAGGCTGCATTTGCCCTCGGCGTCAGTCTTAAGCTCAAGCCCGCCCTTTTCCTGCTTGTCGTGGTCATTGACGGGATGCAGCACCACGGACGCGTTCCGCACCGGCTTGCCGTTGTAGTCGCGCAAAACCACAAAATTCAGGGTCGCGGTCGGCTCTGACGATTTCATCCTTTTATCGGCCCACCCCAGGGCCGACAGCAAACTCAACAAGATCGCGGATAACAGTACCCCGTATTGAATGAACACCCTTTTCATGACCGCACAATTCTAAGCGCCAAACAACCGTTTCACCAACACTTCTTTAGCCAAGTCTCACCGCTATCCCCGCCCGAACTTGACAACCCGATGCTCAAGTCTCTACAATTAGCACTCAGTGGCAGTGAGTGCTACTCAACCCCACAATTCAACCAATCTTAACGCAATCTCATTGAAAGGAGATTCAACCATGGTCAAATTTACTCCACTCCATGATCGCATCCTCATCCGTCGTGTCGAAGAAGCCGAAACCACCCGAGGCGGAATTATTATTCCGGATTCGGCTAAGGACAAGCCGCAGGAGGGCGAAGTCATCTCTGTTGGCAAAGGCAAGGTGAACGAAGACGGCAAGGTCCGCCCACTCGACGTAAAAGACGGCGACCGCATCCTGTTCGGCAAGTATTCCGGGACCGAGATCAAGCTGGACGGCGAAGATTACATCATCATGCGGGAAGAAGAAGTACTCGGAATCCTGACCGGCGCGGCAGCTGCTGCAAAGAAGGAAGTAGCCGGATCGAAGCGATAGTTCGTCCATACGAAGTCGCTGGACCCAAGGAATTAGCTAAGAGCTGATAGCTAATCGCTGGCAGCTCAACAATTGAAATTTACGAGGAGATTAAAGCAATGGCTAAGCAAGTTATACACGGAGAAGAGTCGCGGCAGGCGATCCTGCGCGGCGTCAACCTTCTGGCGGATGCCGTGAAGGTCACACTCGGCCCCAAGGGCCGCAACGTAGTTATCGAAAAGAAGTTCGGTTCCCCGACCATTACCAAGGACGGCGTTACGGTCGCCAAGGAAATCGAATTGCCGAACGCGCAGGAAAATATGGGCGCGCAGATGGTGCGTGAAGTCGCTTCCAAGACTTCCGACATCGCCGGCGACGGCACCACCACAGCCACCGTTCTGGCGCAGGCAATTTTTCGCGAAGGCGTGAAGACGGTTGCAGCCGGAGCCAATCCCATGGCCCTGAAGCGCGGCATCGAGAAGGCGATCGCAGTCATCGCGGGCGCCATCGACAAGAAGACGGGCGAGCGCGGCAAGGGCGAGCTCGACAAGTTCTCGAAGCCGGTCAATAACGATAGCATGATCGCGCAGGTGGGAACGATTTCCGCCAACAACGACGAGACCATCGGTCACATCATTGCCGAAGCCATGAAAAAGGTCGGCAAGGACGGCGTCATCACCGTGGAAGAATCGAAGACGCTTGAGACCCAGCTCGAAGTTGTGGAAGGCATGCAGTTCGACCGCGGCTACCTCTCTCCTTACTTTGTTACCGATCCGGAGCGCATGGAAGTTGCCCTGGAGAACGCCTACATCCTGATCAACGAAAAGAAGATCAGCTCGATGAAGGACCTGCTGCCGTTACTGGAGCAGATCGCGAAGAGCGGCAAGCCGCTCGTCATCATCGCGGAAGACGTGGAAGGCGAAGCGCTCGCTACCCTCGTGGTCAACAAGCTGCGTGGCACGCTGCAAGTCGCGGCCGTCAAGGCCCCCGGCTTCGGCGATCGCCGCAAAGCCATGTTGCAGGACATCGCAACGCTAACCGGAGGCAAGGCCATCACCGAAGATTTGGGCATTAAGCTGGAGAACGTCCAGATCGGCGACCTCGGCCAAGCCAAGAAGATCACCATCGACAAGGACAACACCACCATTGTCGAAGGCAAAGGCAAGCACAGCGAGATCGAAGGCCGCGTAAAGGAAATTCGCAGCCAGATCGACAAGACCACCAGCGACTACGACCGCGAGAAGTTGCAGGAGCGGCTGGCGAAGCTGGTCGGTGGCGTAGCGGTGATTAAAGTTGGCGCCGCGACCGAGACCGAAATGAAGGAAAAGAAGGCCCGCGTGGAAGACGCGATGCACGCGACCCGTGCAGCCGTTGAGCAAGGCATTGTCCCGGGCGGCGGCGTGGCGCTGGCGCGTTGCGTTAAAGCTCTGGATGGGCTGAAGGTCGAAGAGGACGAGCAGATCGGTGTCAACATCGTGAAGCGCGCCATCACCGAGCCGCTGCGCATGATCGCCATCAACGCCGGCGAAGAAGGCGCAATCGTTCTGGGCAAAGTACTCGAGTCGAAAGACCCGAACTACGGCTACAACGCTTATAGCAACGAGTACGAAGACCTGGTGAAGGCGGGCGTGCTCGATCCGACCAAAGTCGTGCGGACTGCGTTGCAGAACGCCGGCTCCATCGCCTCGCTGATGCTGACCACGGAAGCCCTCGTCTCCGAAATTCCGGAAGAGAAGAAGGCCCCGATGGGTGGCGGAGGCCACGGCGGCGGCGGTATGGAAGGCATGTACTAAGAACGGTCGTTGGCCGTTCGTCGTTGGTCGTTAGTTAGAAATCGAAGCCCCGCTCGTGAGAGCGGGGCTTTTCTTGTGGTTCCCCGCCCTAGTGCGGTGTCTGCTAGGCTGGATTTTTTATCGACGAAGCCCCGCCGGGAGGGGCTTCCCTTAGTGGGTATAATATTGGTATGACTGCGGACGCTCAGGAACTGCTGCAGAAGGCCCTCACCCTGCCCGACAATGAACGGACCGAGTTGGCGGGTAATTTGATCGCGAGTCTGGATGCAACCATCGATCCGGACGTGGACGCCGCCTGGCAGGAGGAAATAGCTCGCCGCTTCCGGGAAGTTCAGTCCGGGCAGGTACAGACTATGTCGTGGGAATCAGTCGAACGCAGAGGACGCGCGCTGCTGGATGGCAAGTAAACCACTTCGTCTTCACTTCATTCCTCGATTACCCGCCCAACAAACTGCGGATCTGTGCCCCGAAGAATCCCAAATGTCAGGCCACAACCAGGGCACGGCGGGATCGCGTACAGATCCTCGTGTGGGCCAAGGAGAACGCCACCACATCTGCACTTCCACGCGACGTTGTTTCCGATGCCGCGCCCTTGGCTGGTGGTCCCGTCCTTCCATTCGACTCGCACATCATAAAAAGTTGCCATGATTGCCTCAAGGCTGATTCTACTCCGTCCGTTCATGCGTCCCTACGGGACGCGGGAGGTGCGGTGGAGGTGCCTACCCGCCAATGAATTGGCGGGCTATTTTCGTTCGTCCCTCCGGGACGTTGGCCGGCTGCAAATCTACGTCCTTCGGCGCGAGTCGGGCCCGTCAGGGGCTTGCCGACAATACCGAACCCGGTCCCTGAGGGACCACGGACAATAGCCCGGCGTTTCAAACGCCGGGTTGGCGAAAGGAAGTGATGTTCGCGTGCCGTAGGCACGCCTGAATTATCCCCAAACATATTTCGGGTCATACGCAACACCGTTCTTCTTCAAAAACGCCAAGAACTCTTCCTCGAAACTCCGCTTGCGATGATGTTCTTTCTGCCCACGGATATACGCGACCGTGTCGCGCATTTGTGAAACTCCGATGGTGAATGCGCCGTACCCCTCCTGCCACGCGAACCCGTCCGCATGCTTCTCATTCATCCAGCGCGACGAGGCCCCCTTGATTAATTGCATCGCCTTGGCCAAGGGTAAGGTCGCAGGCATCGACAGAAGAATGTGCGCATGATTTTCGGTGCCGCCGGCAATCAGCGCTTTGAATCCATTCTTGCGGGCGATGCCGCCCAGAAATGCCCAGAGATCGGGTTGGACCTGCGGCGCGATCAGATTGCGGCGTAGTTTCGTGGAGAACACGCAGTGTACAAGGTCGGAAATGTAGGTGTGCGACATTCGGGCGTCCCTCCGGGACGCATTCCAACTCTCTAGCCTACCCGGCGCTGAAGCGCCGGGCTATTGTCATTCGTCCTTCGGACGCAATTGCTTCCCAATTTGACACCCCGACACGCCCGCTGCATAGTCGTTCGTTGGTGAGAAGCATCGGAAGAACTCCCTGAGACGTAGCAGTGAGTTTGAGAGGATAGGGCGTCCTTCGACTGCGCCAATGGTTCGCTTTGCGAAGCATTGGCTCCGCTCAGGATGACAGGCCTTCGGGTTTGGCGGCGATAGTACTATCCCCGCGACAGGTCTTCACGTTTGGCGGTCGTGGCCCCGATTCCGGAGCTGTTTATTCTATGCACTCGCGGCGCGGCTGAAGCGGCGCCCTTTCAAATCAACGCTGCTCCCTACCAGGTGTAGTGCGCGACGTAGGTGATGACTTGCTCGGCGTCGGGCGCTATGGTTGCGGGAAATTCTATGGTGTTGCTGTCGGTTTTTTTGAAGGGGATGGAACTGGAGGCGATGTCCCAGGTCTGTCCGCGATAGAGGTGCTCTACCACTTTCACGTCGACCGGTTCTTTCTTGTGGTTGCGGAGTTTGATTTCGAAGGATTCGTTTGCGGTTCGCCGGGCTGTGTCGATGGTGTAGTCGGTGCGGCGGCGCTCGCCGGCCAGATCGAAGGCATTGCCGGTATAAATGCGGATGGTCTCGTCTTTGGGCGTGTGTTCGATGGTGTTCTCGCCGGTGAACTCAATCTGCCCATCGTCATTGCGGCGATAGAAGCGCAAGCGCCCTTTGGGCAGCGGCATTCCGAGATGGTTCGCCTCTGAGTTGCGGAACTCGCGCATCACCCAGATTTTCGAATTCGACTCCGTGCCATAGGAGTGGTCGTTGCGAATGTTGTCCCAGTTCCATCCGCTGTAGCGATTGGGATCGAGCTTCACGCCATCATAAATGTAGAGTTGCTTGGTGGTGACAGCGGCAGCACGAATGAATTCGACCTGCTTGGTTTCTTTGTCGCGCAGGGTGGTGTGGCGTTCCAGAGTATAGAGGTGATATTCGTCGAAGGTCTTTTCGGTGACTGGCACGCCTCCTATACCGTTGACGGTCTCGAGTTTCATGACGGATCTGGCCACGCCGCCGCCAACGCCGCCCCGCGGGATGATTTTATTTACGTCTCCGGCCATCAGTTTTATGCGCGCATTTTCGAATGTCTTGCCGCTGCGATTATCCATGGTGACCCAGCCGACGATGTCGACGAGATCGCCTTTTTCCGGGGCAACGATGTTGTAGTCGGCTTGCCAACTGAATCCGCCGGTGATGTAGGAAAATTCGGCGGGAAACTTGCCGGGCTTGTCGGTTGAGAGAAGCCACTCGAGGCGAGGCTTCAAGATCGTTTCAGCCGTGAGGTCGGGAAAAATTGGCGTGCCCGGCAGGCCGAAGCGCAGACGGCCGTCGACCTCGATGATCGGCTCTTCCTGGCCCGGGTACTGCTGATAACCGTTCAGGTTGAAGTAGTCGGGGCGGACGAATCCGCTGCGAACGACTTTGCCCTTGAGGATAGTTTTGTCGGGAAGCTCGAAGTCGACAACTCGTCCTTCATAGAGAGCCAGCAGAGAGAATTGCGAGACGGGGTCGGCGCGGTAATTTTGTTCGAGGACTCGTAGGGGGTGCTTACCGGTGGGATCGCGCAGGATGACTGAGTCCGGCTCCAGATGCATGGTGATGTCGTTGACGTTGACCTGGTTCTCGCCCGACTTCAGATCGAGCGGGAACTCCTCGCGAACTACGGCGAAATCCTGGTTGTAGATGGTAAGCGATGGCGGCGACGGCTCCTGGGCAAAGATGGTGCCGCAGAAAATAAGCAGACAGACGAAGCGCTTGATCATCGACCGACCTCCTTGAGGATTAGACACCGGGAACAAGCGAGTTAGCCCTCACAACTCCACAGCATAGGCCGATGACAGTCGGGCTGGGCAGAAAAGAGGTGTGAGAACCATGGGAGAAACCCCCCGTGTGTGCGAAATGTCGGAGTGCGTCGCGGGGGAGCGTTTCAGGCGTCCCTCTGGGACGCGGATGTCGTATTGTGGACGCGGCCCCGCCAGTGGAACTGGCGGGCTATTCTCGTTGGTCCCTACGGGACGCGGTTTCGCTGTTTCAGTTTACCCGGCGTTGAAACACCGGACTATTTTCAGGCGTTCCTCAGTTAACCGTTTTCTTAAATGGATGGTTGGCCATTTTGAAGACTACATTGGCCGTTGCCTTCGATACCATGCCCAAGACGAACTGGTCGTTATTAGACAGATTGTCGCACCAGCGGTTGGGGTAATCGACGCAGCCGCCGTCGTTACCTGGTACCGTTCCCTCGTAGTTGCCGAGGAATCCGCCCCATATATCGACCTCCGATTGCTGCTTGCAGCAATCCTGTTCGGTGAGGATGCCGGAATTGGGGATGCCGATCAAGGCGAATGAGTTTGAATCGGTGCCGCTATTGCCGAAGGGAGCAGGCAGGGATACAACTCCGATGGAAGTAAAATCATTCTCGAAAAATTCGTTGCCGATTTTCGACTGGGGGACGACGTTTTTTGGGAACTGGCTGACGTTATACGCATACGCTGGATCGGCAATCTGAATGTCGAAATTGGGGGTCGCGGTCACGTCGACATCGATATCGAAAGCGATTTTCTTCCGCTGTGCGCCGGTCAGATGCTGGGTGTAGTAGGCCGAGCCGAGCAAGCCGATTTCCTCTCCGCCGAA
Source organism: Terriglobales bacterium (assembly GCA_963700175.1). Taxonomy (GTDB): domain Bacteria; phylum Acidobacteriota; class Terriglobia; order Terriglobales; family Acidobacteriaceae; genus DASVWZ01. Next base: position 4,730 of record CAVOWN010000011.1, on the reverse strand, counting down.
CCAGATGTAGCGGAGCCGATTGCGGGTTGAAGTTTTCGCCATGTTCAAGGCAATCTCAAGAATGGTCGTCGACCCGGAGGCGTTATCCAGCATGCCGGCGCCGTAGATGGAGTCAAGATGCGCGTCCACCACGACTGTGTGGGTGGCATCTCCGAAGGGCGACTCAGCGATCAGGTTATAGTCCAGGTCGGATTGACGCCGGGCGCGAATGTCGAGATGCACCACCGGTGGGTTGGCGGCGGCATATTGTCGATTCAACTCTGAGCCGACGGCATACGAGGCCATGATGACCGGAATGCTTGCTGCGCGATCAAGGCGCGCCGGAAAGGCGCTGCCGTCATTCGGTCCGCGGTTCGCTGGCTTAATGTCTTCGCCTGGCGTGGCTGGCGCGTCGCGGTTATAGAGAATGACTGCGCCTGCACCTGCGTGCTCAGCGTTTTCGACCTGCGTGTCATAGGAGCATGTCGAGCGTTCGAGCAGAGAGATGTTTCCTGGGACAAAGCCTGCAAAGTCGCCGAAGAGACACCCGTTGCTTGTGACGGCGGCCGGCTGTATCGCGGCGGTAAGCGTGCCTCCGCCAGAGAGGCGGGCGACAAACCAATCGTGCGTTAAGGTATAGCTTGCGTCCGCAGTATGGAACTGGGGCACTCCGGTGATCTCGGGAGCGTCGTATTGATAGGTCTGGATGGTCACGCCATAGCCGGCTTTCCGCATCAGTCCGGCAACATAGGCCACCGAGGCTTTGTAGCCCGGCGTGCCGGTATCGCGGTAGCCGTGGCCGTTGATCTTATTGTGATTGGCGATCTTCTGAAACTGCGAGAGATGGTTCCAAAGCGAATCCTGTTGGATACACTCCTGGAGCTTTTCTGGAGTGTTATTCACGCGCATCTGGCAGGACTGCTCGGAGGGCGAGGCATGGCTCTCTGTTTGAGCGGAAAGAACCGACGGCATAACGCACAGCGATATGACTGCGCAGGCGGTGGACAAAGTGATGCACTTCAACCTGGATGAGGAGATGGGGGTAAACATGGCGGTGCTCCTTTTTCAAAGCCTTATGAGCTTACACTAGCCGACGCCAGGCGGGTGTCAAAATGTTTCCCATCCGATAAATTTGCCCAGGTAAAAAACGACGTAAACGCCGCAGAGCACGCGAGGTGTAGGATCAGGACCCGCCGACGTTAGCGGCGGGCCCGTTCCGTTTAATAAGTGAATGACTGGAGGCTTTGGGCGAAGTTATTTCCGAACACGTAGCCAAGACGTTTGCCGGGGTTCAAGGCGATGAGCGTGGGACTGATGGGAAGGTTGAAGCCGGGAATCGTCTCCTTCAGGTTTCCCTTCTCGTCATAGACCAGAATGCTGAAGACATGATTTTCAATGCTGACGACGACTGCGGCCAGGAACAGTTTATGGATGGGATCGAACTCGACATCCAGGCCAATGTCGCTGCTGGGAAGGTCCACGCCGAAGCCGGTTTGTTTTGCCAGGTTGTAAAACTCGATCATCGGCGGAACGAAGGGCCCTCCCTGGGTGGTAAAGCACGCGGTGCCGGTGGATGAGTCGACGGCCAGTCCGTTGACGGTGCCAACTCCCTGCGCGGTGAACTCGCGGACCTTGCCCTTGGCGAGGTCAACAGTCGCGACGATGGGATTGGTGGTTGGGCTGCCGTTGCTTCCTACCAGGACTCCCTGATTGGTTTGAGTATCGTAGGCGAGAAGCGGAGTCGAACCGAGATTGGGATCGTTAATCGGGAACGGTTTTCCGAAAGTATTGGCGGCGATGTTGGAGCTGTAAAGATAAGCGTAGGGACCACTCTGCTGGGCAAGTTCCAGCACTGCAACATCGTTTGTACCCTGTGTGGTACTGATGGACCAGAGAATATAGTTCTGCTTGACGGGGGGTGTCCACTTGCCCGTGAATTTATTGGTGTCGAGAGGATCCATAGTGAGGAAATGGTTCTCGACATGATTGTCGATTACCCGCTGATAGAGAACTACGCCGAGGTGGTTGCCAAAAACGCCTACGGTGTCGTAGTCGTTCTCGGTTTCGTTCTGTTTGGCTACAACTTTGAGGATCTTGCCGGTCTTCTGATCGAAGGTCTCGGTCGCGACCAGGTTCTTGCCGCCTTGCTCGGCCACGTACTCACTGAAGACACCTTCGGTGCCGGACTGGTCAATGTCAAAGCCGAGGATTTGACCTCCGAACTTGGTGTGCACGACGACACCCTGACCGGCGGCTGGGTTGGGCTGGAATTCGTCGGCGGGCGAGGCTCCATCAGAGTTGGCGGATACCACGGCGGTGCTGGCCAACATAACAATGCAGCCCAGGACCAGCGCTACCGATAGAGCAGTTTTACATAGCGAGGAACGTTTGGTCTTGTAGTCCATTTAAGAATCTCCGTTTTGCGTTATTGGTTTTCAGGTGTTGCGTGGCGTGGCGCAAGTTGCAAGATAACTCTATTCTTCTATCTGCGAGGATTGTCAGGAGGTTGTAAAGCGGTTGCAAAAAAGATGTCATGGCAAGTCTTAGTGAAGTTCTGATTAAGTGCGGGCGAAAGGCATTGACCACAGGGAACACAGAGGTGCACAGAGGACTCAGGGACTTAATCAGAGCGCCCTCAGGATATGCGGGCATCTCGACTGTCGAGAAATACGATTCTGGAGATCCCTTTCTAGAGTTGACCCGCCGCCGCCGTACAATTGTTTGGGAGAGGGCCTATGAGTGCGCAATCGGATGCGGCGGTGGGGCATGTCGAGACCATTGCGGACTCGGCGCGAACGGCCTTGGCAGCGGTAGTGGCCCTAGTTGCAGCGCGTGCGCTGAAGCTTCCGGAATTCTATTGGGCGCCAATCTCGGCAATCGTAATTATGCAGTCGGTGCTGGATCCTCTGAAGGTCTCATGGCAGAGATTTGTAGGAACAGCGCTGGGGGCTCTGCTGGGAGCGGCGTTGGCGATAATCTCTGGCCCAAATGCGCTGGCATACGGCGCGGGAATTTTTATTTGTGGGTTGATCTGCTGGTTGTTTCGAGTGGGTAACGCTTACCGATTTGCGGGCATCGCACTGAGCATAGTTTTCCTGATTGCACGGGAACGGTCGCCGTGGGTGGTAGCCGAACATAGATTTATCGAAGTATCGTTAGGGATCGTGGTGGCGTTGGGCATGACTACGCTCTGGCCAATTGCGAAAAGCAAGAGCGCTTGAGCGAGTTGAATTGCGTGATCGGCGGGACGGACGAGCACGGGCGAGAGCCTGCCCTGAGGGAGCGTAGCGATTCGAAGGGAGGCCCGCGCCTACATTCTTATGGAGGGAATCAGTTGATCAAACAGGGATTTTCAATGCCGACACAATTTATGGTTCTTATTGCCTTAGGAATTCTTTGTTCTCTCAGCGCATTCGGGCAGCAGTTGCCGGCGGAAATGCGGACGAAGATTGACAAGGTTGCCGAGGATGTTCTGAGCAAGACCGGCGTGCCCAGCGCTTCAGTGGCGATCGTGAAGGATGGGCAGATCGCCTATTTGCAGGCTTATGGATCGGCGCGACTGGATCCGTTGACTCCCGCCAAGCCGGAGATGCGGTACAGCATCGGCTCCATCAGCAAACAATTTACTGCGGCTGCGATTCTGCTTTTGCAGGAGCAGCACAAGCTTTCGCTCGACGACAAAGTCGGCAAATATCTGCCGGAGTTGACGCGGGCGAATGAGATCACGATCCGTCAGTTGCTTTCGCATACTTCGGGCTATCAGGATTTTTGGCCGGAGGACTATGTCATGCCGGGTATGTTGCAACCGGTGACGGCGCACGAAATTCTGGACCGCTGGGGAAAGAAGCGGCTGGATTTCGATCCGGGTACGAAGTGGCAGTACAGCAATACGAACTATGTGATTGCGGGCGTGATCATCGAAAAGGTCAGCGGGACGCCGCTCATTGAGTTTTTACATAAGAACGTGTTTGTGCCATTGGCGATGGACCGCGTGGCGGACACGGACGATGGAAGGCTTGTGCCGCCTGATCCGGCGGGATATTTGCGATATGCGTTGGGGCCGTCGCGTCCGGCGCCGAAGGAGGGACGCGGTTGGATGTTCGCCGCCGGTGAGTTGGCGATGCCGGCGGAAGATCTGGCGAAATGGGACATTTCGATCATGAACGAAAAGTTATTGAAATCGGAATCCTACCGTGAGTTTGAAACGGAAATTGTGCTGAAGAATGGGGTAGGCACACAGTATGCGCTCGGTATGTTCGTAAAAGACGATGGCAAGCGGCGTGAACTTGAGCATAACGGCGAAGTCTCTGGATTTACGGGAGAGAACCTGGTTTATCCGGACGACAAGGTGGCGATTGTGGTGTTGACCAACCAGGATGCGGCGTCGGCCGGAGGACAGATTGCGCGCGGCGTCAGTCCTCTGCTGTTCGAAACGTCCGACGCGGACACTCCGCAGAAGTTGGAAGCGGCACGAAAGATTTTTGAGGGACTACAGAAAGGGCAGATTGACCGGTCGCTGTTCACGTCAAACACGAACAGTTATTTCAACGATCAGGGGTTGCAGGATTTCGCCAGCAGTCTTGGTCCGCTCGGCGTGCCGGAGGAATTCGTTCAGGTGCGTCAGGATCTTCGCGGGGGAATGACGTTGCGAGTGTATCGAGTGAAGTTTCCGCAAAAGACGGTCCGCGTCTGGACGTACGAGATGCCGGATGGAATGCTCGAGCAGTATCAGGTCGCGGCGGTGAATTGAG
>CAVOWN010000010.1:0-5652 GCA_963700175.1 Terriglobales bacterium | reverse complement strand
TGCGCAGTCGATTCGAGTTGAGACGCGGAACAGCAGGTTCCTCGCTTGTTCTCGTCACGCTTCGCGTGGCTGCGAACGGCTCGGAATGACAAGGGATAGGACCGTGCGGCGCTTGCAATCGGTTTCGGGATGATCGGTTAGGAGTGTGCGGCGCTTGAGATCGACGGAAGGCCGACCGCTAAGAAAAAAAGGCCCCCGACTTCAGGGGCCTTATCTTTAGTCTTTGGAAAGTTAACGCAAACTCTAGCTGGCGCGCGGAAGCGGCCTATCGGTCTTCTGCCAGTCGGCCGAGGCTTCTCCAGCAGAAGCTATGTCGGTGGCGCCGGTACGCTCCAGAATTTCCTTGGCTTTCTTGGTCCAATTGGAATCGTCGCAGTGGACGCTGAGCAGAATGCCTCCTTCTTTAATGCGACCTTCGAAGCGTTTGGCTTCGTATTCGGGGATGCCCATACCGACCAAAGCGCCGGTGATTCCTCCGATGGCACCACCGACACCGACTCCGGTCAAGGCTGCAACGATGGGTCCGGCGGCGATGAGCGGTCCGATGCCGGGAATGGCGAGCGCGCCGATTCCAGCGAGCCATCCAAGCGTTCCGCCGATGACGGCGCCAGTGGTCACGCCGGTTGCGGTTCCCTCAGGCGCTTTGGTGTTCTTCTGAACCGCAAAATCCTTGGTGCCCTGATTCTCGGGAAATAGCACCGAGATATCGGTGTTGCGAAAATTCTCGGCGCGAAGTGCGTCGACTGCTTGCTCGACTTCACCTTGCGTACGATAGATGCCAAACGCCGCCGTATTTTTCCCTGCCATACCAGATCTCCTGTAGTTCGATATTTGATTTCGTTCTCAAAGGTTGGTTGGATGGCATGGGAACGATTGCAGATGGCTGAAGAGAAAAGCGAACATTGCATGGGATGAAGGCTGCTCGCTCGTTCAATGGCATCAGGGATGGATTTGCTCTAGACCTCCGAGTGGCCGCCTGGAGGTGTAGTTTTGTAAGGGGAAATATTATGGAAATCATGCCGGTAAGTTTGCAGCACAGGACAGTTCGGCTCGATCCGATTCGTCGCGAGCACTGGCAGGAATTATGGGAGGTGGCGAAGGATTCGTTGGAAGACACCTTTCGCTGGATTCCCTACCCCATGCGCTCGGCTGACGACTTCGAGAGCTGGATGGACAAGGCGGTGAGCGAGCAGGAGCGGGGAGAGTCGTTGGTGTTCGCGACGGTGGAAGAGGCTTCCGGCAAGCTCATCGGCAGTACGCGCTTTATGAATATCGATCGCGCGAATCGAAGAGTGGAGATTGGGTCGACCTGGATTGCTCCGCGGTGGCAACGAAGCGCGATCAATACCGAGGCCAAGTATCTGATGCTGCGTCATGCGTTCGAGGGGTGGGGATGCATTCGCGTGGAATTGAAGACGGACGCACTGAACGAAAAATCGCGCAATGCGATTTTGCGAATTGGGGCGAAAGAAGAAGGGACGCTGCGGCAGCACATGATCACCCATACCGGCCGTCGACGCGACACGGTTTATTTCAGCGTTATTGAGGGCGAGTGGCCCGAGGTAAGGGCAAAGTTGGAGGCGAGGATGGGAGGGGACGTCGTTTCAAGGGATTAAATGCGGTACGGGCATGATCGGTTGAGCGACGGCCGCGGCGATCTTTTGCCGCTCGTCGTGCAAGGACTGTTCAGCGCGCCGCATCAGAAGATCTTTTTGAAAGAAGCTCTGGGTGCGGCCTATACGCCCCGGTCAATTGGCGGGGATGGCAAGGTGTATAGCCAGAACGACAGGCGCTTGTTCGTCGCGGGAAAGTAGGCCGCGGACCCGCTTTTAGTTGACCGGGAGTTGTCGCCCATCGACGGGTTTTGAGTGAAATCGCCTTCCATGAGAAGGCCGGTCGGAGTCAAGAGGATTCTTCTCTCAATTTGTGAAACAACGTTTGTTCTCCCGCCGAGTGGCCACTGTCGCCATGCTTCCATCCGCACTCTCGAGGAGCGATTTTCGTCGCTCGGTGCATGTTGGGCGTTCTTGATTCAGCCGGTGCTGCCATCTGTTTGGCGCCCTGTGGTTCTGCTCTTGCAGAGTGGAACCTGGGCCAGGCGATTAACGCAGTCACCGGAACTCGGCTTTGGGCTTTTGATTTTTCTCTTCCTGGAGCGATTTTGACTTTTGTTTTGTCTTTTGTTTTATCCTTCGTTCTAGGCGGCCGCCGCCACTGTCGTTCGGCTGCTGTTGTGCAATGGTTCGTACGCTTCTCCGCTCACCCACAGGTGATGCAGCAGCACCGCCAGCTTTCTTGCGGTGGCGACGATCGCTCGCTTCTTCCCGCTCTTCCCGCCGCGTTCGGCCAGCCTCAGTCCCCAGCGTCGCAGGTCAGAGTCGATGCCGAATGGTCCCAAGATGTGTTGCGCTCCCTGCACCAGCAGTGTTCGCAAATAGGGATCGCCTTCTTTGCTGATATGCAACTGTGGCTCGCTTCGCCCCGAGTTGCGCCGTCCTGGCTGCAATCCCAGGTAGCAACCCACGTCTCGACTTTTACCAAAGCGATGCGGATCTTCCAGCGTCAGCATGTACGTCAGCGCGATCAGCGTGCCCACGCCCTTCACCTGTTTCAGCAGCGCCACCTGCGGATAACTCTGCAGTGCCAGATTCTCGATGCGCTCGTTGTATTCCACGATGCGTTCGCTCAGCGACTCGATTGCGTTCAACAGGGGTTCCAGTGCGGCTTGCAGTTCCGGGCTTAAGCCTTCCGGCTTTCTCCGGATTCATATTGCGCACATTGCAGCCCCGCAACCGCTCGCCGTAGCTCTTGGCGAGTCCCCGGGCCGTGTTGACCAGCGCTGTCCGTGACCGCACCAGTCCGGCTCGCCCCCGAATCATCAGGAGATCCGTTTGCGCCTGCGCACTGCGATGCTTCACCGGATACAACAACTCCGGATCGATCCGGGCCAGTCGCGCCAGCGTCTGCGCATCCAGCCGATCGTCTTTCTTACGGCTCTCCCCGATCAGCCGCACCTTGCGTGCATTCGCCACGATCACTTCATGCCCCAACTCGCTGAGCAAGCGACTGATCCAGGGTGAATGCGTCCCGATTTCCAAAGCGATCCGACTGCGCGGCATGGCGCCGAAGACTTCTTGCAACGCGTTCACTGTCGTCCGCACCCGCTGCTCCAACTGGATCTGGCCTGCTTCATCCACCACGCAGTACCAGCTGTTGCGATCTCCCAGATCCAACCCAATGGTCAGTTTCTGCTGCGAAAAATTCTTGCTCTGCTTCACTGCCGCGGTGCTAACCTTCTTCATTGCCGGTCTCCTTTTTATCTGTGCTTTGAGCACGTCGATAACTTGGGAGCCTACAGCATCCCGTTGGAGACCGGCCTTCTCATCCCATCTGGTTGCGGAAATTGACGGTGGGGGGGCGCCCGGCGGCGCAGGGAGGGCCGCTTCGGACCGGGCGGGCGCGAAGATCGAGCCTGGCGAGTGCAATACCCGGAGCCCAAAGTCCCCATCGGTCCGTGTGGGAGAAAGGCCGTTGCTCGGGCTAATTCCGTGGTGTAGTCTTATTGCGCTGGTGCGGATTTGGTTGTAACTCCCTTCCCTGGTCCCCGGCTAGACTCCTGCGGTGAGGTTGAAACTATGCAAAGCAAATTCTGTTCGCAAATGATGGCAATTTTCGCGGTTCTGACGGTAGGTTTGGCGCTGGTGCCCGACGTTCTGGCTGCGCCCAAGTACAGCGTGCTTTACAACTTCAAGGGCAGCAGAGACGGGTTGAGCCCCGAGGGAGGGCTTGTCACGGACGCGGCCGGAAACTTTTATGGCGTGACTACGGGAGGCGGGGATGGAAAAAATGGGGAATGCGGCACAGTTTTCGAGTTGAAGCGCGTCAAGGGCAGTTGGGCGCACAACGTGCTCTACCGCTTCCCAAGCAACGGGAAAGACGGCTGTGCCCCCGCTACTGGACTTGTGTTTGACACAAAGGGAGACTTATATGGCACGACTTTCTTAGGGGGTGGGGGAGGCTGTGGTGGGCGCGGGTGCGGTACGGTCTTCGAGTTGGCGCCCAGCGCCGGGGGTACGTGGCGGGGAACCGTCCTCCACCGGTTCGTCGGAGGCCAAGACGGCGAGTCCCCTGGATACGTGGTTCTAGGTGCTGGGGACGAGGTTTTCGGCGCGACCCAGTATGGCGGGGGATCGTGCAATTGTGGCGCGATTTTCGAGTTGACCCCAGTGGCGGGCGGCGGCTGGACGGAGGCCATACTGTACAGCTTCTCGGGAACGGACGGAGCTGTTCCCGGAGACCTAATTCTTGACACTGCGGGCAATCTCTATGGAGTAACCGACATGGGCGGCACTTATGACGGCGGGGTTGCTTTCGAGATGTCATCCGCCTCTGGGGGCGGATGGACTGAGAGTACCATCTACAGCTTCGAGGGGTCTTCCGACGGCGCTGTTCCTGGTGCTCTGACCTTCGAGGGACCCAATCTGTACGGCGTTACGGTTGAAGGGGGCGCTGGCGGGTATGGAACGGTTTTCGAGTTGGAGCACCAATCCAACGGCGACTGGACGCATGACGTGCTGTACAGCTTCAAGGGGCGTAAGGACGGGCGTTATCCCGGTTTCCCGCTCGTCTTTGACAGGTCGGGGAACCTTTACGGCAGTGGCGGCGAGGACGTGTCCTGCATACACGGCGACCGCTGGGGATGCGGGAACGTCTTCGAATTGATGCCCGGGTCGGGCGGAAAGTGGGAACTGCATGTGCTTCACACTTTTACCGGCGGCAGTCACGGTTCGTCCCCGAGCAATCCCGTGTTCAACCGTGACGGTAACCTTGTCGGCGTCACCGAGGGCGGGGGTGACCTGAAGTGCTCCGGCGGTGGCGGGTACGGCTGCGGCATGGTTTTTGATGTCGTGCCGTAGTTTTTTCGCCAGAATTTAGGCAGTCGCAGGCTGGGCGACATGACGCCGGGGAGTCCATTCGAGGACCCTCCGGCGTACTCTGCTTATGGAACATTTCTTGATTTATGGGCAGTCGCCGCTCCCTTTCTGGCAACTGAAGACGGTGGTTAGCCAGGTGCATTGAGAGAAGCCATTCGTGCCACTGCAGGCGCTCTCATTCCCGTAAGTTGAATTGAGGTATTCGCCCACGCCCCAAAAGGTTAGGCCGTCAGGGTCCATAGATTGATGGCGCGAGAGTGGTGAATCCGTTTCCCTAGTGCTTCCTGGACGGCACTTTGGTCATCTAATCAAGTGTTTGACTTCCCTGGGTTTCCTGCCTAGTCTGGAAGTGGATCTTTACAGGCTAATCCCACAATGGGGGCGTCACGGTTTCGACGGAGATGCTTGCGGCCAAGAGGCATGTCGGGGTGCACACACCCGTGATCGCGTGCAAAATGATAATTGCCAATCAACAGATGGCATACGCAGCCTAATTAGTTAGGCAGCCGTTCTCCGCCGCTTCGCCCTTGGGCGGCGAGCGAACGTCACACAGAGGGCTGCTCTTCCCGTCTACGTCTGGGGCGGGAGGCTAAGACCTCAGGCTAGCGGAATCCGTTTCTTGTCCGTTCTGAGCGGAGGCCGCGAACGTCCCAGGGTAATGCCTGGGGCATGAACTGGACTAAGCATGTAGTCTCTTGACCAGTAACATTTTCGGACG
>CAVOWN010000009.1:0-24244 GCA_963700175.1 Terriglobales bacterium | reverse complement strand
TCCTGGAGCGATTTTGACTTTTGTTTTGTCTTTTGTTTTGACTTTTGTTTTGTCTTCGTTCTAGGCCTTGCCGCTGCCACCGTTGTTCGGCCGCTGTTGTGCAATGGTTCGTACGCTTCTCCGCTCACCGATAGGTGATGCAGCAGTACCGCCAGCTTTCTTGCGGTGGCGACGATCGCTGGCTTCTTCCCGCTCTTCCGCCGCGTTCGGCCAGCCTCAGTCCCCAGCGTCGAGGTCAGAGTCGATGCCGAAGGTCCGAAGATGTGTCGCGCTCCCTGCACGAGCAGTGTCGCAATAGGGATCGCCTTCTTCGCGGATATGAACCGTGGCTCGCCTCGCCCCGAGTTGCGCCGTCCTGGCTGCAACCCGAGGTAGCAACCCACGTCTCGACTTTTACCAAAGCGATGCGGATCTTCCAGCGTCAGCATGTACGCCAGCGCGATCAGCGTGCCCATGCCCTTCACTGTTTCAGCAGCGCCACCTGCGGAGAACTCTGCAGTGCCAGATTCTCGATGCGCTCGTTGTACTCCACGATGCGTTCGCTCAGCGACTCGATTGCGTCCAACAGGGGTTCCAATGCGGCTTCCGCAGTTCCGGGCTCAGTTCCAGCTTTCTCCGGATTCATATGCGCACATTGCAGCCCGCAACCGCTCGCCGTAGCTCTTGGCGAGTCCCGGGCCGCGTTGACCAGCGCTGTCCGTGACCGCACGAGTCCGGCTCGCCCCCGAATCATCAGGAGATCCGTTTGCGCCTGCGCACTGCGATGCTTCACCGGATACAACAACTCCGGATCGATCCGGGCCAGTCGCGCCAGCGTCTGCGCATCCAGCCGATCGTCTTTCTTACGGCTCTCCCCGATCAGCCGCACCTTGCGTGCATTCGCCACGATCACTTCATGCCCCAACTCGCTGAGCAAGCGACTGATCCAGGGTGAATGCGTCCCGATTTCCAAAGCGATCCGACTGCGCGGCATGGCGCCGAAGACTTCTTGCAACGCGTTCACTGTCGTCCGCACCCGTTGCTCCAACTGGATCTGGCCTGCTTCATCCACCACGCAGTACCAGCTGTTGCGATCTCCCAGATCCAACCCAATGGTCAGTTTCTGCTGCGAAAAATTCTTGCTCTGCTTCACTGCCGCGGTGCTAACCTTCTTCATTGCCGGTCTCCTTTTTATCTGTGCTTTGAGCACGTCGATAACTTGGGAGCCTACAGCATCCCGTTGGAGACCGGCCTTCTCATCCCATCTGGTTGCGGAAATTGACGGGGGGGGGCGCCGGCGGCGCAGGGAGGGCCGCTTCGGACCGGGCGGGCGCGAAGATCGAGCCTGGCGATTGCAATACCCGGAGCCCAAAGTCCCCATCGGTCCGTGTGGGAGAAAGGCCGTTGCTCGGGCTAATTCGTGGTGTAGTCTTATTGCGCTGGTGCGGATTTGGTTGTAACTCCCTTCCCTGGTCCCCGGCTAGACTCCTGCGGTGAGGTTGAAACTATGCAAAGCAAATTCTGTTCGCAAATGATGGCAATTTTCGCGGTTCTGACGGTAGGTTTGGCGCTGGTGCCCGACGTTCTGGCTGCGCCCAAGTACAGCGTGCTTTACAACTTCAAGGGCAGCAGAGACGGGTTGAGCCCCGAGGGAGGGCTTGTCACGGACGCGGCCGGAAACTTTTATGGCGTGACTACGGGAGGCGGGGATGGAAAAAATGGGGAATGCGGCACAGTTTTCGAGTTGAAGCGCGTCAAGGGCAGTTGGGCGCACAACGTGCTCTACCGCTTCCCAAGCAACGGGAAAGACGGCTGTGCCCCCGCTACTGGACTTGTGTTTGACACAAAGGGAGACTTATATGGCACGACTTTCTTAGGGGGTGGGGGAGGCTGTGGTGGGCGCGGGTGCGGTACGGTCTTCGAGTTGGCGCCCAGCGCCGGGGGTACGTGGCGGGGAACCGTCCTCCACCGGTTCGTCGGAGGCCAAGACGGCGAGTCCCCTGGATACGTGGTTCTAGGTGCTGGGGACGAGGTTTTCGGCGCGACCCAGTATGGCGGGGGATCGTGCAATTGTGGCGCGATTTTCGAGTTGACCCCAGTGGCGGGCGGCGGCTGGACGGAGGCCATACTGTACAGCTTCTCGGGAACGGACGGAGCTGTTCCCGGAGACCTAATTCTTGACACTGCGGGCAATCTCTATGGAGTAACCGACATGGGCGGCACTTATGACGGCGGGGTTGCTTTCGAGATGTCATCCGCCTCTGGGGGCGGATGGACTGAGAGTACCATCTACAGCTTCGAGGGGTCTTCCGACGGCGCTGTTCCTGGTGCTCTGACCTTCGAGGGACCCAATCTGTACGGCGTTACGGTTGAAGGGGGCGCTGGCGGGTATGGAACGGTTTTCGAGTTGGAGCACCAATCCAACGGCGACTGGACGCATGACGTGCTGTACAGCTTCAAGGGGCGTAAGGACGGGCGTTATCCCGGTTTCCCGCTCGTCTTTGACAGGTCGGGGAACCTTTACGGCAGTGGCGGCGAGGACGTGTCCTGCATACACGGCGACCGCTGGGGATGCGGGAACGTCTTCGAATTGATGCCCGGGTCGGGCGGAAAGTGGGAACTGCATGTGCTTCACACTTTTACCGGCGGCAGTCACGGTTCGTCCCCGAGCAATCCCGTGTTCAACCGTGACGGTAACCTTGTCGGCGTCACCGAGGGCGGGGGTGACCTGAAGTGCTCCGGCGGTGGCGGGTACGGCTGCGGCATGGTTTTTGATGTCGTGCCGTAGTTTTTTCGCCAGAATTTAGGCAGTCGCAGGCTGGGCGACATGACGCCGGGGAGTCCATTCGAGGACCCTCCGGCGTACTCTGCTTATGGAACATTTCTTGATTTATGGGCAGTCGCCGCTCCCTTTCTGGCAACTGAAGACGGTGGTTAGCCAGGTGCATTGAGAGAAGCCATTCGTGCCACTGCAGGCGCTCTCATTCCCGTAAGTTGAATTGAGGTATTCGCCCACGCCCCAAAAGGTTAGGCCGTCAGGGTCCATAGATTGATGGCGCGAGAGTGGTGAATCCGTTTCCCTAGTGCTTCCTGGACGGCACTTTGGTCATCTAATCAAGTGTTTGACTTCCCTGGGTTTCCTGCCTAGTCTGGAAGTGGATCTTTACAGGCTAATCCCACAATGGGGGCGTCACGGTTTCGACGGAGATGCTTGCGGCCAAGAGGCATGTCGGGGTGCACACACCCGTGATCGCGTGCAAAATGATAATTGCCAATCAACAGATGGCATACGCAGCCTAATTAGTTAGGCAGCCGTTCTCCGCCGCTTCGCCCTTGGGCGGCGAGCGAACGTCACACAGAGGGCTGCTCTTCCCGTCTACGTCTGGGGCGGGAGGCTAAGACCTCAGGCTAGCGGAATCCGTTTCTTGTCCGTTCTGAGCGGAGGCCGCGAACGTCCCAGGGTAATGCCTGGGGCATGAACTGGACTAAGCATGTAGTCTCTTGACCAGTAACATTTTCGGACGCGGGTTCGACTCCCGCCGCCTCCACCATATTTATCCCATTTATCCTCGATGTCTTACCAGATTTGTGGCGTTCCTCGCCGCGCTTAAGGCGTGCATTACTCGCAACTCAAAGTCGAAGCTAACCGTTAAGCCTCGGACGCCCTCTCCGACTGCAATCTCCAACCGAGACTTTGGTATTGATCGATACGTTCGTCCAATGGATTCGTTTTCGCATTTCTGCCAATCTTGCCTGGAGCAGTCACCTGCTCTGGCATGGAAAGGGACACCCGATGGACGGCACCAAGGGACACAAAGAGACCACGCGCGTGACCGCGCCTGTCGCGTCGAACACGCCTGATTCGAACACACTAAGTGTGAATGTTTTTACCGCCCCGGGAAAGGCTATGGTCGGCGAGCGGCCAAAACCTTTCGGCGAAGCGCTCGGCTTTGACCCGATCACGTCGACTTTAATCTTCGGCGAATACGACGCGGTGCTGGTAGACGCAATGGGGACAGTGGCTGAGGCCGAGGCTCTCGCCGATTGGATTGCACTGCACAACCGTAACCTGGAGACCATCTATATAACGCACGCCCATTTCGACCACTTCTACGGTCTGAGCATTCTGCTCGACCGTTTCCCCGGCGCTCGGGCGATCGCAACGCCCGAGGCCGTGAGCGCCATGCAGGTATCTTTCACTCCCGTAGTAGAGCGGCTGGCCCGCCGGATGTTTCCTGGGCAAGTGCCCACCAAGTTGGTTTCACCTGAGCCCTATAAGAACGACACGTTCACTCTCGAGGGCCAGGAATTGCGCATCATCAAGCAGGGCCGCACCGACGCTCCCGATTCGACGTCCCTGTACGTTCCATCGATCGGCCTGATCGTCGCTGGCGATGTTGTGTACAACCAATGCCACATGTATGTCGGCGACACCACCCCCGAGAGCCGAAAGAATTGGATCGCAGCGCTCGACCGGTTAGCGGCGCTGAATCCGACGATGGTTGTCGCCGGTCACAAAAAGACGGGCGCGCCCGACTCTCCCACGGCCATCCAAGAGACCAAGGGCTACTTGCAGGACTTCGATCGGTTGCAGAAAACGGCGAAGTCCGACCAGGAGTTGTTCGATCAGATGACGGAGCTATACCCGCATTGGGTAGCCAATCAGTCGTGGCTGATGTTCGGATTCCCGGGGGCATAACTCACATCATCCGCTGACGCTGCTGTTTTTAGGCTCCACCCGCCCCTTGATGACTACCCTTGAGTGAGAATACGATGGTTGTTCTCCCCGGAAAATCTAGTTGTCGAGGTCATGCATGGATGCCGTGCTCAAGAAGGAAATTGAAGAAATCGTTGAGTTAGTAAAGACTATGCCCGAATCGTTTCAAGTTCGGGCACTTGAAATGCTGATGCAAGACCTGCTCACCGCCAGGCTGGGAAGACACCCGAGCAGAGAAGGAAGGAAAGGGTGGGGGATGACGAGAAGGATAAGGCGGACACCAAACGACCGAGGCGTGAATCAGGAAATCTCGACTCCGGCACGCTGCCCATGCGAGTCAAGGCGTTCATGAAGAAGCACGAGGTCACCGCCGGACACATCGAGAAACTCTTCCACATCGAGGGCAAGCAGAACGAGCCCATCCTGGACGAGTTGAAACCACAAAGTTCTCCAAAGCACAAGTCCAGATTGCCTTGTTGCAGTCATTGCAACGTGCCCTCACCTCCGGCGAATTTTCGTTTGACCGGGAGGAAGTCAAAACCGAGTGCAAGAACAAGAACTGCTACGACAGCACCAACTTTAAGGCCAACTTTACCAACAATCAGAAGTATTTCTCAGGTCTGGATAAAGAAGCGGGCGTGATCTCGTTGACGGATGAAGGTATGAAAGCCCTCGCCGCAATTGTCGTTCGGCTAGCAGGCCCCGGCGATGCCAAATAAGAGTGCAATGCTCGACTCATTACATGAGTTGCAGGAAGACCTGAAACGTGTAGCCGTGCCGATCAAGGGCGGTAAGACTGTGATGATTGCGTCTGAGTCCTTCGGTCCGGAAGTCGATGACGCAGTGCGATGCTGGGCGGAACGGATTGATAAGCAGATTGTCGAGTTCGGTGTTCCCGAAAATGTCGCTGCGAAGTATCGAGACGGCCTGCGGGAACTCCATACCCTGTCTGGGAGGCGAAGCCGTCGAACCAGCCATCAACGCGTTCTGAAAGGGCTGGTCACTGACTTCCACACGGAGCTCGTGCAGCCCGTGATGTTCCACGGTGGAGCGGACCCTAGCGAAGCGATCAAGGAAATCATTGCGGAGATTCCCTATCCCGACCAGAAGGGATACCTCGAAGAAGCACTTCACTGCATCGAGGCTGACTGCAAGAGGGCCGCGACCGTGCTTGGATGGTCAGCAGCGATGCACCACATTCATTCCAAGATCGAAGAGATTGGCTTCGACAAATTCAACAGGAAGGCAGACGACATGTCGAAGGCGGCGAAGGGCCGCTTCAAAGGCTTCAAATCTTCCGCACCTGTCGAGTCAATCAGCGACCTGCGTGAAGTCCCCGACCGTCGCATTCTCTGGGTTCTTGATGGAATGGAAATTCTCGAATCGAACCAACGCCAGCGGTTGGAATACGGGCTGGACATGCGGATACAGGCGAGTCACCCCGGCGATGCCGAGGTCACACTCACCAACCTCGAATCATTCTTCTCAGACCTTTCAACTTTGGTGTTCAAGAATCCCAAACTCGCTGTATAGGCTGAGACCGGGGAAGCCGCGGACAGACGTGACGCTTTCCCTTTTTGTGCAGCCGACATTAGCGATGATGAGAAAAGCAGCGAACGTCCCGTCTGCTGTCCCCAGTTTTTTAGTCGTCTATATTTCCAATCCCTACTTTGGTATTGGATCGATACGTTCGTCCAATAGACTCGCCGTCGCGCTTCTGGCTTAATCAAGATGTCCCCGGTTTAAGTCCCGATTTCAAAGAGGAGAACAACAATGACAACTAAAGGAAAAGTCCTGGTACTAGTCTCGAGCGGTCGCGGTTTGCCCTTGAAGGATGGCAAGGTTTATACCGGCGCTGGCTACTACCTCAACGAGCTGACGGTTCCGGTTCGCGCCCTGATGAAGGAGGGCTACGAAATCACCTTCGCCAACCCCAAAGGCAACGCGCCCCAAGTGGATGTGCATTCAGAGGTCGCCGATTTCTTCGGCGGGGACGCGGCCAAGCTTCAGGACTATATGTTATTCCGCGATGGCCTGGCTGGGCTCAGAGATCCAACCCGCATCGCGGATGTCATCGCATCGGGCCTGGATCAATACGACGCCGTTTTCGTTCCCGGCGGCCACGGTCCGATGGAAGATCTTCTCGATGACCCCAATGCCGGCATAGTGATGAGACACTTTCATGAAACATCCAAGCCTACGGCTGTGCTCTGCCACGGCCCGATTTCACTTCTCTCGGCTTCTCCGAATTCGAAGGAGATTGTCGCGGCGCTGAGTGCGGGCGATGCCGCTGGAGCGCACGCCAAGGCTAAAGGCTGGATCTATGCCGGATATAAGATGACGATCTTTTCGACAGCGGAAGAGCAGCAGCGGGAGCCCCTTGAGATTGGCGGCAAGGTTCTCTTCTACCCGGACTTCGCCTTGCGTACGGCGGGCGGTGACGTAAGTGTGGTCGCGCCATGGTCGAGCTACGTCCTTCAAGATCGCGAGCTGATCTCAGGTCAGAACCCGTTCTCTGATCAAGCGCTTCTGAACCTTCTTCTGCCGGCACTTAACGCCCAAAAGAAGGCAGCCGCGTAAGAGAATCGGCAGGCACGTAAACCGGGGACAAGCGAGAAGTTTTCCATTCTTCGACAATGGAAATTAGTCAATGTACCGTTTGTCCCGGGTTTCTCCAGGGCGCTCCCCTGGCTTTGGATGAATCGGCTTTCGAGCGTCTTCAAGGCGGGGAGGAATTGGCCGTGAAAGCAGCCAGGATTCATAGCTTCGGGCCGCCCGACGTTGTGGTGGTTGAGGATGTGCCGACGCCGTCGCCGGGCCCAAACGAAGTTCTCATGCGCGTGATGGGCGCGGGCGTTGCTCCGTGGGACGCGATCATCCGTGAGGGCAAGAGCAAGGTTAGCCCGCAACCCCCGCTCACCCTCGGTTCGGACTTTTCCGGCGTCGTCGACAAGGTCGGCCGCGGCGTTTCGGGCTTCGCGCCGGCCGACGAAGTCTATGGCGTCACCAATCCGCAGTTCTGTGGCGCCCAGGCCGAGTTCGCGGTGGCCACGTCCGGGATGGTCGCCCGCAAACCTCAATCGCTGAGTCACGTAGAAGCAGCATCGGCTCCGGTCATTGCGGTAACCGCATGGCAAATGCTCTTCCAGTATGCGCAGGCGATGCACGGACAAACGGTGATAGTCGTCGGAGCCGCGGGGAACGTCGGGGCCTACGCCGTACAAATGGCCGGAGACGCTGGAATCCACGTCGTTGCCATCGCCCGTCCCGACGACGAGGACCTGCTCCGATCATTGGGCGTGAAATCCATCATCGACTCGAGCAAGCCCGCATTCGAGCAGAGCCTCCCGCAGGTGGATGCTATCGTCGACACGGTCGGGGGCAGTACGGTTCAACGCTGCGCCGCTGCGTTGAAACCCGGAGGCAAACTCGTCACCTCGGTCTCTACGCAGCCGCTCCCAGCAGAGGCCATTTTCTTCTATGCTGAAGTGACCACCGCGCGTCTGCAGACACTTACAACGTTATTTGACGCGGGCAGAATCACAGCGCGTGTGGGCTCAATCCTGCCGCTTTCGGAGGCGCGCCAGGCGCAACGCATGCTTGCGGGCGCACCACACAAGTCCGGCAAGATCGTATTGCAGATCGGATAAACCGGGGAGGACAGAAACCGGGGACTTGCGGAATGCCCCTTTTGTCCGCGGTTTCCCGATACATCTCTCCTTATCTTCAAAAGTTAACATGCTGGTGTCCAATGGCACACAATTTTCCCTTGACCCCAAGGTGTCCAATGGAGTACAATACAACACTGTGCAGACGGTGGTCGAGACGCCTACTTATCTCGCTGTTGCCAACAAGCTGTTTAGCGAGGAAGAGCGTGCGGACATCGTCGCGCTGGTTGCGGCAGACCCGGAATGTGGAGACGTTATTCGTGGAACGGGCGGATTTCGAAAGGTTCGGGTCGCACGCAAGGGAACGGGAAAAAGTGGCGGGGCGCGGGTTGTGTATATCTGGCACAACGAGAGATTTCCGGTTTTTCTGATTACAGTTTTTCCAAAGAATGAGAAAGAAAATCTGTCGATGGCAGAGTGCAACGCGCTAAAGAGACGGGCCGACAGCATTTTCGAGGCTCGCAGGGGATAACATGAAAACGCAATTTGACCAGATGATGGACGGCCTAAACGACGTTGAGGCTTTTCTTGCCGGAGAGCAAGAAGGATTCAAGGCACATGTGCCCCATGAGGTTGACGTGAAGGCCATCCGCAATCGACTTGGCATGACGCAAGCCAGATTCTCTGACACGTTTGGCTTCAGCCTCGACGCGATCAAACACTGGGAGGGAGGGCGGAGGACCCCGGAAGCACCAGCCCGCACCTTGCTTACCGTGATCGCCAGGAATCCCGCTGCAGTGCTCAACGCCCTGAATCCTGCTGCGTTTGCTGCTGCCGTCGGCTCATCCAAACCCACTACAGTCCGCGTCAAGGCTGATAGAGAACGTCGGAACTCTCGTGGCGTTACTAGACGAAAGGCTCATTCTGCCAGTGAGAAAGGCAGCCGTTGAAGTCCCCGCTGTACAGCCCTGCCACTACCTACCCAAATCCCAGTCCCTACTTTGGCGTTGGCCGATACCTTCGTCCAATAGACTCGTCGCTGCGCTTCTGGCTTAATCGAAATGTCGCAGATATGGGTGGCAGTGAGCACTGCAATCACCGCTCCCCTACATTCGGCGGACACGGTATAGAAAATGGAGCCAGCTATGAACGACGCAATGAATCCCGTACAAATCGACCAGAAGAGCTATGAGATGCCCCCGAAAGAGGGGATCAGCATTGCGCATTTTCTCACCGTGGCCGACGTTGAGCGGTCGGCTCACTACTACGAAAAGGTCTTCGGCGCCCGCATTCTGACCATGGGTGACGGCAACGCGCCTCCGTACCTTCAGTTGGCGAATATCTGGATGATTCTGAACGTTGGCGGCGGGCCGACCCCGGATAAGCCGACGGTAACGCTCAGCGTCCCCGACCCGAATCACATCACCAGCTTTATGAATTTCCGCGTTGCGGATATTCAGGCGTGCTATGAATTATGGAAGAGCCGAGGAGCGGAATTCATCACGCCGCCAATTCCCAAGTATGGCGAGATACGCTGCTACATCCGCGATCCTGACGGCTATATCATCGAAGTCGGACAAAGCACCGACCAGGTCTACGGTTAACGCGCGGCGCGGACGAAGTGCGGATTTCGCGATCTCCCTACATATTCCTTGACACGTATATACTCATTGGAGTATATAAAGGGCGTGGAATCCGCCTTCGAAATCATTGCCGAGCCAAACCGCCGTGCCATATTGAGCCTGCTGGCCTCGTCCCAACAATCGGTGGGAGAGATTGAGCGTCAGCTTCGTATGGCGCAGCCGACCGTGTCCAAGCACCTGCGCGTGCTGCGGGACGCCGGCTTTGTGCAATCTTCGGTGGACGCACAGCGCCGTCTCTACCGGCTAAGGCCCGAACGGCTGCAAGAGGTGGATGCGTGGTTGGCGCAGTTTCGCCGGTTCTGGTCGGCTCACCTCGATGCTCTCGAACGTCACCTCGACCGCATCCATCCGTCGACACCATCCAAGACAAACCAGAAGACGACGCGGCCGAAGCCGCGACGTGCCCAAAGAGAAACCACATGAGAATCAGAGTTTTGGGCCCCCAGTGGTAAGGAGAAAATAGATGTCCGATCACGAGCAGTACGAGCCGGGTCCGGCGAGCGGGGCGCGGGTAAAAAAAGACCGGGTACCAAATGATAAAGAGAAGTGGACGCTCATTCTCGTCCGCGAACTGCGCCACTCGCCGGAGAAAGTCTGGCTGGCATTGACCGATCCCGCGCAGCTGCGCGAGTGGGCGCCTTTTGTGGTTGATGGAAACTTGGGTACGGTTGGAGCCACGGTGAAGCTCACCTGGGTGGGAAATCCAATGCCGCAGGAAACAAAAGTCACGCGAGCCGACTCCCCCACGCTGCTTGAGTATAGTGATATCCGGTGGGAACTCGAAGCCCTTGGCGGCGGCACTCGGCTGACGCTGTGGCATAACATCGATCGCCGCTTTATCGCGTGGGGCGCAGCGGGCTGGCACATTTCGCTCGACGTCCTTGATCGGCTTATCGCGGGGAACCCGATTGGAGCCATCGCGGGCGCCGACGCCATGAAGTTGGCGGGCTGGCAGCGTTTGGTGGCGGAATATTCAACGCAATTCGGCGTTGAAGCGCCCAAGTGACAGCGTGACCAACATGAAAGGCCTTCGAAAGTTGAGGATTATGGCGCTGGTTTCGACGGTATTCGCCGCATGGCTCTGCCTTGCACAGTCCTCCAGTGTGGACGGTGCGAAGGAGCGTAGCTTTTGGCCTCAGTCCCCGCTGGTTGCACCGGTTTATCCGCCCCTGGCACGGCAGGCACGCATAATGGGTGATGTGAAGGTGCGGATTGGCATTCATCGGGACGGTAGTATCGCCTCTGCGGAAATCGTCAGTGGGCCGCCTATGTTGCAACCGGCGGCGTTGGCGAGCGCGCAAAAATCAAAATTCTATTGCTGGCCCGATTGCACCGACGAGATGACGAGGTTCGACTTTACATATACGTTCGGCACGCGCGAAAGCAACTACGGTTGCGCCAACATAAAGTTGCGTGCTGCCAGATGTCTCTATTTGTGGCGATGCAGTCCATGGCAAAGCGTTGCGGGCCCGGCGCCAACCGTCGGCAGTTCGATCAACCGGATCATTGTTCTGGCCGACCCTGTGTGCGTCGAAACGAATACCGCGAGCAACAGAATGCACACGTCACATTAAGGGACCCATGCCGGTGCCCAACCCATGGCTAACGGAGCAACATCATGTTTAGGCGCTATCCTGGGTTAAAGCTCGCTTTCGTCGGAGGATAAATCCATGAACAAAATGAACCCCAAGGTGGATGGACTTTTAAAAAAAGCCAAGAAGTGGCAGGAAGAATTTGAGACATTGCGAGAGATCGTTCTTGATTCTCCACTGACCGAAGAAGTTAAGTGGGGTCAGGCATGTTACGCGTCTGATGGCAGAAACATAGTCTTGATCCACGGGTTTAAAGAATACTGTGCACTTCTGTTTTTCAAGGGTGCCCTGTTGAAAGATCCCAAGGGCATTCTCATTCAACAAACGGAGAATGTGCAGTCGGCGCGCCAGATCCGCTTCACCAATGTTCGAGAGATCACTGCGCTGAAACCCACCTTGAAGGCCTACATCCAGGAAGCCATTGAGGTGGACAAGGCCGGTTTGAAGGTGAAGCTCAAGAAAACTTCTGAGTTCAAAGTCCCGAAAGAATTTCAAAAGAAGCTGGATGAAATTCCTGCGTTGAAAAAAGCTTTTGCTGCACTGACGCCGGGACGGCAAAGAGGCTACCTCTTTTATTTTTCCGCCGCCAAACAATCCGGAACACGGGAGGCGAGGGTCGAAAAATGTATGCCACAAATTCTCAAGGGCAAGGGATTGGACGATTAGCCGGGACAGCACTCCGCTAAGCTAAGTCGACGTTCCCTACGTTTTCCGACCCTAATCGCAGCGTTTCTAATTCAGGCTCAACGAGACCCCGCAACTCAGGCGAGGGGTCTCGTTCGGTCGTCGTCGGCTGTCACTGTAACGACGGCCAGCTTTTCGTCTTCGGCTTTCATCGCAGACTTGAATCCACGGATGCCCTCCCCGATTCCCTTCCCTAACTCTGGCAGTTTTTTCGGTCCGAAGACGAGCAAAGCGATTCCCAAGATCACCAGCAAATGCATGGGTTGAAACAGTCCTTCAAACATTATTGCTCCTTTTCTTCAAAACAGGTTCTGCTCAATGCCAAGGCGCCGGGAAGCACCTTGGCACGAGGCGGTAGTCAGTTGATGGTGACGGCTACAACGCTGGAATGCTGTAATGATCCAGAGGTGCCGGTTACGGTCACGTTGACTTGCGATGTGGCTGGCTTGTTGCTGGATCCACCGCCGCATCCGATGGCAAAAAAGCAGACGAGGAGAAGCAATCCCAGCCCGCTCATCCACAGAATGCTTTTACGCTTTCGCGGTTTTCTTTTGCGACCGATGAGGAGCGTTCCGAAGATCCCTAAACCAGGCAGCAGCGCCGCCATGGTGGTCGATTTGTAGCCGTTGCTTGGCGGAGCTGAATTCGCAGAGATCGTCAAAGTGGCAGAGGACCCACTCGATCCGGGAGAGATTGCGGAAGGGCTGAAGGCGCAACTCAGTCCGGCGGGCGCGGCGCAGGAGAGAGAAATTTGACTGTTGAATCCTCCGACCGCGCTGGCGCTGACCATGAGATTGGCTGAACCGCCTGCGGAGACCATTGCGCTCTGGGCTGAGAGACTCAGTGAAAAGTCAGGGCTGCCGACTGAACCCGCAGGGACAAGGCTGGCAAACACAGCGGTTGTGCTGCCTCCAGCGGGAAAGTTGGGCTGGTTGCCGCCTCCGGCGCTGAGGTAAAGAGTACCGGGATCGCCGGAGGGACCGCCTCCGCCGAATGTCATATCCCACAAACCGGGATTCACTAACGCCTTGTTCGAAGAGCCGGCGAGTTGGCCGAGAAACTTGCCGGTGGTATCAAATGCATTGATGGCACCATCGCCAAAATCTCCCACCAGGATTGCGCTCGGGAAGGCCCCGAAAGTAGCTGGAGTCTCTACCACCCCCCACGGTGCGTTGAGTTTTCCTCCGGCAGCAACAAATGTTTTCACAAAATTGCCGTTGCTATCGAAGATGTCCACTTGCCCAAGGCCGGTGCCGGGTTGGGCATCGTGCTTCGCCGCGTCCTGCATGGCGTAGGCAACATAAATCTGGTTGCCGATGACATGGATTCCGTGAGGCGCCAGTCCCGCGGGGAGGTTGGGGTCGGCGAACGATCCACCCAGCGAGGTCGGGTTGAAGTTGCGATCGTACACGTCGATTTTCCCGCTATTGAAGTTCGCCGCCAACAGAAACGTGCTGTTGAGCAAGGCGAGACCTTTGTAAACCGCGCCACTAGCAGAATTATCAAAGGCCACTTCTGCGCTGGTACCACCGGTCCAGTTCGCAATGATGCCATCTTCGGTATCAAAAATGAACGATCCTCCCCCGAAGTAGCTGCCATTGGTGTTTGCCACGTTGCCAGTCGGGCAACCGGGGCTGCAATTGCCATTTGGATTCTTGCTGGCACCAGGTATCGTCACGACCAGCGCATTTTTGTTGCCCTGTGCGTCATAGAGCGTAGAGGTGCCGCTGTTGTTGTTGGCGATCCAGAAATCTTGCCCGGGGAAAATAGAAATTCCCCATGGGTTCAGGAGCTGAGGGTCGATGGTTTTGGCGACGCCGGCAGCATTGGAGACCAGATTGGTCTGAGAATAGCCGGCCTGTTGCGCCCACAATCCCGCAGGAATTGCGAATGCCATCAGCAGTCCGAAGAATAACAATGTTGTTTTCACAGTGTGCTCCATTACCTCTTCATGATTTGTGCGGCTGGGCCGACTAAATCCGGCTCAGCTGCGAACTGGTAACTCGGCTTGCAAGCCCCTATCCCAAGTAGGTCGCGCGCCGAAGTCGTCAGTGTCTTCGCTGCACATTGTCGATTAGACGCAATGACCAAGAGCGAGATGTGGAGGGTATGTCAATTGATTGTCACTTGTTTGTCGCGAGCACTCGTAGTGCATCGAGTAACGTTACTTCAGGAGCAAGTTGCGAGTAGACCGCTTTGAGGCGCCTCTAAACACCCGGTAAAGAGTGAGGGCGAGCCACATGCGGCAACTTGCACGCTCAGTTCGGCACGTTTACACCACTTAGAAAACCACCGAGGTGCGCGGTAAGAGCGATCAGACAGACACCCACAAATTCGATTGCCAAGCGATAAGTCGGTAATGGTGCTTCTCTCCGTCGTGCACGGAAATAGACCCACCAGGCGAGCCAGATTATTACAGTCGATACGCACGCAAACACAAGATGCAGCAGCAGCATGCCTTTCAACCTCTGCCCTTCGAGTTGGAAGCGCCACGCAAGTACGCCGGTCGCAAGGGTCGGAAGGGTCAAAATTGCCGCCCCGAGCAGGTTGTAGTACGCCACGTTCGCAAGATCGCGCCGCTTGGTCCGTTGCGCAATGAGGTCAAAAGCCGCTGCTGAAATAAAGAGCGCGATCGGAAAATGAATGAACACGACGTGCTGAGCGTGCTTTGCGAGCAGGACGGTCTTAGGATCGAACGGATTTGTCATGATTGACTCGTTTTCCAGAGGTTTGGGGTCGCTGTAGATAACTGGCCGCAGGGCGCTTTATTCCGCGGGGTTTATTGCGCGAAGGGAATAAAAGTGACAGAAGATCGTTTAATCTTATGTGGATGTCCGCGACAGGGCCACAATCCGGTTCGTTCGAAGAACTGGCCCTGCCGCTTTTCGACCAGCTTTACAACTTCGCCCACTGGCTGACGCAGAACCGCGAAGAGGCGGAAGACCTGGTTCAGGAAACATATGCCAAGGCGCTTAAAGGATTCCCGTCTTTCCAGTTGGGAACCAATTTTCGCGCATGGATGTATCGTATTTTGCGCAATACATTTTTAACTTCGCGCACCGGATTGAAGGCGACGATGACAGTCGCCCTGGATGATGGAGATGGCGCGGCAGAGCTGTCGCTTGATCATGAAACTCCGGAAGCGATCCTGATGCAACGTTCGAGGTCTCAGGCGCTGGAGAACGCGATCGCCGAGTTGCCGGTACATTTTCGGGAGATCCTGCTGCTCTGCGAGGTGGAGGAAATGTCATATCAGGAGATCGCGGAGACGCTTTCCATTCCGATTGGCACGGTGATGTCGCGATTATCGCGCGCCAGAAGAACCTTGCGTGATGGCCTGAGGGTCGGGCGTCAAAAAAAGGTGATCCATGGTTTGTGAGTCGTGGAAAGCAAAACTCGATACCTACCTTGACGGAGAACTTTCGGAGCTGGAACTGCGCGACTTCGACACTCATGTGCGCGGGTGCCCCGCTTGCGCAGCGGACGCGCTGGGGCGTGTGCAGATGAAGCGCGCGATTCAAGCCGCGGGCAAACGTTTCAGTGCCAGCGCCGGGTTCCGTAAACAAATTCAGCGGAGCATCGCGCCCGAACCACGGCAACGTTTCCGCCTGGGATGGATCTTCGCTGTGGCGATTGTCGCTATTCTTGTGGTCGGGGGGTTGACTTCAAATTACTTGAGGGCCCGCTCGGCGCGAAACCAGATCTTTAGTGAAATTGCAGATTTGCATGTGGAGACGCTAGCCAGCTCATCGCCCCTGGATGTGATTTCCACCGACCGTCACACGGTCAAGCCGTGGTTTCAGGGAAAGATTCCCTTCTCGTTCAATCTTCCAGAACTTCAGAACACCGAGTTTGCCCTACTCGGTGGTCGAGTAACCTATCTCGAGCAGACGCCGGGTGCACATCTCATCTACGATGTGCGTAAGCACCATATTTCCGTTTTCATCTTTCCGGAACGGTCATTACCAATCAAGTTGGACGGGAGTCCATTCTCGCCGACAACATTGAGTTTCAACATGGAAACCTGGAGCCAAGGCGGCCTGCGCTATATGGTGGTCGGAGATGCCGGCATGGCTGACATCGACGCCCTTGCAAGATTGTTTAAAGGGGCGTGAGACGCCGCGGGATGCTGAAATGAGCGATCAGGCGAGAGAGGTGTAACTTTTCTGCTGCAGGCGACTCTATTAAACGAGGGCTTATGTCCGGCGGGCGGTCGCAACAAAGAGCCAGGCCTGTTTGATATTTGCCCCTGATCGACTGAAATATTTGGAGGAACGATCGTATGGATCGCAGAAGCTTCCTTACCCGATCGGCGCTCGCATTGACCGGCGCGGGCATCGCTTCATGGTTGGCCAGTCCGTTACTCCGAACCGCTGGCGCAAAGACTTCGACTGATAAAGACAGTGTAACCGTCATTGGATTCGACGACACCGGAAGGAAACTCAGTGCTTCGCAAGTCATGAAAGTACGCAAGACCGACGCTGAGTGGAAGCAACTGCTGACTCCCGACGAGTTTGAGGTCACCCGCAGGATGGGCACGGAGCGGGCCTTCAGCGGCGAGTATGCCGAATCAAAGGAGAAGGGACTTTATCGCTGCATCTGCTGCGCTAACGCACTGTTCAGTTCTGAGACCAAGTTCGATTCCGGGACCGGATGGCCAAGTTTCTGGGCGCCCATTGCAAAGCAGAACATCCAAACCGGCGACGATTCAAGCTTTGGAATGTCCCGCACTGAAGTTTCCTGCACTGAATGCGACGCGCATCTCGGGCATGTCTTTGACGATGGGCCCAAGCCCACCGGCCTGCGTTATTGCATGAATTCAGTTGCACTGAAGTTTGTGAAACACAGCTAGAAGGTGGGGATTGGGCCAATCATCGAAGCTGCGTTGCGTCTCTATCGAACTCATTCAGCCGCCGCGAAATTAGAATAATGCCGAACCCCACATCTCCGCGGAATGACTTCTGCGGCGTGGGTCCTTGTTGATCTTGTCCTGGATGTTTTGGCCACATTCGCAGAAGGCTGATAAAATTGTTTCACCCACCGACGGGCCGCGTGGGGCTATAGCTCAGCTGGGAGAGCGCATCGTTCGCAACGATGAGGTCGTCGGTTCGATCCCGACTAGCTCCACCAATCTTTTCAACTACTTGCCGGATTTTGCGCCGTTCGCGTGCATTTGAAAAACCCGTTTATTGGACCGTTTTGGACCGTGAATTGGACCGTTGCTCCCGAACCGGTCGCCGGAACTCGAAAAATCGAGTCGAGATCCATCGCCGTTTGCTGCTCCGCGGGCAGAATCGTCGCCGCCGCCGGCAAACGCTGTGAGTTGCTCCAGCGCCCGCCGCTGAACTGTTGGCAACGGTTTGACGCGTAGATATCCAGTGTGGTCGCTGCGCGAGTGCCGCATTTGGGCTTGCATCGATTTTGGTCCGCGCCGGCCTGTATCAGCCAGGTCGCGTGTGACTGGTTCGCAAGACACCGCCAGTTGACGAACGGTAGGCCGAGTTTCCGGGCCGCCGGCTGGAATGTCCCTCTTAAAATGTTTTGGTCATTCATCGGGCATGGCCGTTCTGCACGCTCTGGAAAACCAGATCGTCCAGGCCTCCCGACTTGACCAGTTTATGTTTCCGGACCGCGAACCCTGCGCGAACTTCAAGGCTTTCGTGCTCTGGATGGCCATGGTTTGCTGATGCCGATTCATTGGGGACTGTTCGATCTAGCTCGGCATCACTGGAGTCAGCCCATTGAGACGATCTGGCGGGTTGATGAACTCGAACTTTGGTCTCCGACACCGGGCGTACCTTCAGACGTGATCGCTGGGGAGGAACTGCGGTCGGAGTCGTGGCGTAAAGGCCTCAACGCCTCTCCGAGTTAGTACCGAGAGGCGTCCTTGTGTTCACAAAACCAGGTCATCGACCTCACAAGCCGGGTCGGGAGTAGGGGTCGCATCTCTAGAGTCGAACCTCCTGCGACCGGTTAGCTCTCATTTCTCGTCCTCTTGCGTCTCGACGGCCGGACCCTGAGCCTGGCTGGGATCGGATTGGGTTTGAGCCTGCTGTTTTTGCGCGCGCACTTGCCGGGCGATGTCGCCGAGAGACGTTTCTTGTTGGCCTTGTGTGATGACCAGCCCCGGGGCAGCCGGGTCTTCTGCCGTCTCTCGTTTCACTTGCGCCTCGGTGCGATCCGCCGCAGCCTCTTGATCGGTTAAGACCTTGGCGACGGTCGTATCCGGCGCGGGAAGCGGGACATCGGAAGCCGTTGTGCCCGTATCCGGAGCCGTCGGCAACCCGCCCGTGCCCTGCTTTTGCGCCAGCACTTTCATACCCTGGTTCAATTGTTCGTCGAAATGGTTGCGCATTTCCTGCAACGCTTCCACGGAAACCGTCACATGCTTATCAATGGCGCAGTCTGCCTTCTTCGTGGCCGAAACGGTCGCCGTAACCTTCTGATCGCTGTCCGGAGTGTTGGTGATCCGCGTGAGCATGTCGCCCGCAGTCAGTTCACAATCTCTGCCCTCGGAGGTAACAGTAATATCGCTGAATACTACAAATGTCCGCCGCGCGGGATCGAGCGCAGGCGGAACTTCTCCATTAGCGGACGCCGAAGCCTCCGCCTGGCCATCCGAGGAACCGCTGCTCTGACCGCCAGAGGATTGTTGTTGCTGTGCCGCCAATTGCGCCGTCACTTCGTCCGCGATCGCCTGCTTCACCTCAGGACTCATCGTCGCCGAACTGGAGTTTGCCGGGAGCGATCCCTCGCCCGCTAAATACGCCTGATCTTGATTGTAAGCCCCTGTCTGATCGGCACTGCCTTGGGCCTGAGCCGCGTAAGCGGCCTGAAGATCGGCGGCAATCAGATAGTCGGTAAGCCAAAACGCCGCCGACGAATACAGTGGATAAGGTGCAAAGTATCCGCCGTAGTAGCGGTACCATGCCGCTCCGGCCCATCCCCAGCCCCCTGGGCCAACGCCCCAAGGTACTGGCGCGCCCCACGGACGATAGGCCCAACTGTAAAAGGCCGGGTGGTACCAGACGCCGGGATAGTAGCCATAGTAGAGGTGTCCCCCGTAATTGTAGTCACGATAGATCCCAACCCGGTAGACACCGCCGTCATAGTACGTCCGCGAATGGAAGGAACGCCCGTCACGATTGACATAGCCACGTTGCACGTAGCCGCGACCGCCTCCCGTCGTCACGATCCGCTCGCCATTGCGTTCACTCACAATCATTCGCCCGCCCCGGAAACTGTGTTGGATCTGCATTCCGTCCCGATTGATCAACCGGATATTGCTGCGTTGATGGCTGACCGGCACGCCACCCCTCAGAGACAAGGGGATCCCCGCCGGAGCTGGATGGTCCGTGCCTCGGCGATATTCCGAGATGTCTCCAATATGATCAACGATGGGATCTGGTACTCGCTCGGCGGGGGCGCTTCGGAAACGGCCTGCGGAAGTATTTGCAGTACCCCTTGGATCGCCTTTCGGACGCGCTATGCTGGACGTAGTTACGTGACTGGGAGCTGGTGCATAACTTGGGGCTCGTGCGGGAGCCGAAACCGGTGCATGGGCAGGGGATCGTTCGGGACTTGGGGCGCTGTGGCGAAGTTGCGGCATCGCATGCTCGGAGGGTGCCCTCGTCTCCGTGATGTGTTGTCCCCACGCAAAGGCAGAAATCGCTATCGACGCCAAGAGTAACATCAACTGGCAGATAAGCTCGCGGCTACAAGTGCGCAGATTCATCACAGCCTCCAAGTTCGTCAAACTGTTTCCGATTGAACGACGAAGAGACCTACCCTGGTCGAGCGTGACCCGCCGCTGAAGGTACCCCTCATGTTCCAGCCGAACAGCCGGGAATTGCTCCTCTAACAATCTGGGTGCGGCACTCGTGTTTCTGACAACACAGGTTTGATCGAACCCTGCCTCGATCAACAGAAAAGCGATCCAGATTACAGCATAAAAACTGAGGCTCCAATAAGGCTATAGAGAAAAACATTGGACACTCAAGGTAACGATGGTAACCGGGGTATGGCGCCATTTCTGGTTTGTATTGTGACGCATTCGTGTGGGCGCAAAGAATCCCCATCCGGTCGTTGATATTGAAAATCAACCGCGGGCGCAATCGGATTACACTTCAAAGCCCCGGGGTGCGTTGGGACAGCGTTGCAGCGATTGCTGGGCCGAACTCTTTCGTAGTCCACGCGCAAGCCCGTTGCGGGCCGGATTGCCGAACGTCCTGCCCCATCTCGGCAACTCGTCCCGGATTGGCCACGCCGGGACACCCGGTTGTTCACGGCCCAAATGCGGCTGCAAACCATCCAGGCCGAAACCGCATCGAACCACCGTGTTATAACTTGCGGACAAGAGGTTACCGCTTTGCGCTTTCGAGTTCTCGCTGTTCTGATGATCTCCACTTATGTTCTTCCCTCCGTCGCCGCGTCAGGGTCTCTGGTCCCGGTACGCTATAAAGAAGGCTTAATTCACGGCTTTCTGGTGCTCAGTACGATGGATGGCGTCGCGATCGCTGCAGGTGACATGACCCAGGTCGCCCGCGGCGATCAAGTCACAAGTCGACTCGCCTTCCGCTTCAAAGACGGTTCGCGGCAAGAGGAAACCACTGTGTTCTCGCAGCGTGGCAACTTCCGGCTCATTTCCTATCACCTGGTGCAGAAGGGGCCCGCGTTCAAGAACGCAAGCGATCTCTCGGTCACGTGCGCCACCGGGCAAGTTACGGTTCATTACACGGACGACGATGGCAAAGAGAAAGTAGCAGCGAGCATATGGCATTGCCGCCCGATCTGGCCAACGGTCTAATTCCTAAGCTGCTGATGAATGTGCGAGCCGGGACGCCACAGCTGGAAGTTCCCATGGTAGTGGCTGCGCCGAAACCCAGGTTGGTGAAGATCGTCCTGAACGCGCAGGGTACAGAGCCTTTTTCCCTCGCCGGATTCAGCCGCGAGGCTGCCCGCTACGTCGCGAAAGTTGAAATTGGCGGCGTCGCCGGCGTGGTGGCGCCAATTGTAGGAAAGCAGCCCCCAGATTCGCAGATTTGGATCCTTGGCGGCGAAGCCCCCGTCTTCGTAAAGTCCGAAACCCTGTCTTACATGGGAGGACCAATGTGGCGCACCGAACTGGTCGCGCCCACTTGGCCGCAAGCGGCAGCTGCGGACTCGAAAAACGGAGACGCCTTCAAACACTAGGTCGACGCGCGAGGGCTGTACGGTCGCGGGTCAATCCTGCTTCTTTGAATCATTCGGCATCCCGTCTTCGGAGGTTCGGGGAATGATCGCAATGACCACAGAAGAGGTTGACGAAAAATTCCCTTGCCGGATCCATGGAGCCTTGCCAAGGTGTCCGCAACGCCGAGTTCAAGACCGTTACAGGCGGTTGACTAATCGCGTTTGGGGATCGCGTAGTATCCGCTGCGGGCTTGAATTTTGTAGTCCTTATTGTTGGCCTTGATCTCAACCTTGCGGAATGTTCCGTCGAGTTTGTTATTGATGGGACTATAGCCGACGTTGTATTGGCTGCGCAGCTCTTTCGCAATCTGATCGAAGCCTTCTTTCAGCTTGTCAAACTTATTGCCCACCTCAATCACGCGCCCGCCAGTTTCTTTGGCCAGCTTGTTCATCTCGCCGCTGCCAAAGCCTTGCCACATGCCTCCGCGATCGGCAATCAGCAGCACGTAGCAGATGGTGTCTGACTTCTGCGCCGCTTCAATCGCTTCCTGGATCTTCAACTTGCTGCCTTCATCCTCACCATCGGTCAGCAGGATCATCGCCTTACGTCCCACTTGTTGCGATAGCTCATCGTGCGCCGCCAGATAAACCGCGTCGTACAGCATGGTGCAGCAGCCGTGGCTCATGGTCGGAATCGTCCCCTGGCCCAATCCAGGAATGCCGCCCGCACCCGATCCGCCGCCACCAATGCGCGCCGTGTTCATCGCCTGCTTCAGTGCCCGTGTCGAACTGGTGAAATCCTGCAACAGGTCGATATCCACGTCGAAGCTGATCACAAACGCCAGGTCTTTATCCCGGAGAATCTCGTCCAGAAACTCCCCTCCAACCTGCTTTTCCATATCCAGCACACGCGTCTGGCTGGGACTGGAATCGATCAAAATTCCCAGCGTCAGTGGCAGGTTCGATTCCGCGGCAAAATACTTGATGGTTTGCGGCTTGCCGTCTTCCAGAATCTGGAAATCGTCCTTCGTCAGGCTGGGAATCAGCGCGCCCTTCTTGTCCTTCACGTTAAAAAACAGCTGGACAACGTTGACGTTGACCTTCAAGGTTTCGGCGGATTGGTCGTCCGACTGCCCCTGATTTCCGGCAGCCGGCGATTGCTGCGCCCATGCCGCGCCAGCCGTCAGGGTGAGTAAGATCGTTACGGTGAGGCTCAGAACGAATAAATTTCTGGTTCGCGACATGGGCATAGGTCTCTCGCTTCTAATTTTGTTAGTCTATTCCTTCAGCGTTAGATGCAACAAATGGCACGGCTTCGCATTCCAACGGGAAGCAGGATGCCGATTCACGGAGGAGTCCCTCGGTGCAGCCAGTGTTTGCTAACAAGTCCATCGTCGTCGTATCGGTGATGTCATTGCTTCTGCTTGGGTTAGTGGCTGCCTGGGCGCAATCGCAAGGGCAGCAGTCGACCGATCAGAAGCAAACTGTCCCGGACGCTCCGTCGGCCGTGCAGCCTCCTCCGCCAGTATTTCCATCGAAGCCTCCGGCTGAACCCAATCCGTCAGCCGATCAAACTCCTCCGCCGAGCCAGATGCCGCCAAACGATGCGCCGCCATCCACCTCGAATCCAGCTCCGGCAAACCCGCCAGCGGACGATCGGGATGAACCCGCCAGCGCGCCTCCACCGATGAAAATCACAACCGTCCCACCCGGTGGGGCAACGGATTCCGGCCAAGTCAATCCCGGAGGTCAGCAGGAGATCTACAAACTTTCCGTCAATGTCAGCCAAGTCCTGGTTCCGGTTCGTGTGACCGATGAGGGTGGCCGTCTGGTTCCCGGCTTGTTGCATTCCGACTTCTCCGTTTACGAAAACGGCAAAAAGCAGACCATGAACTTCTTCACCAGCGACCCGTTCGCTCTCTCGGCGGCTGTCATCGTCGATCTTGGGATGCCTGATATCGCGGTGCAAAAAGTCAATCGCACCTTCCCTGCCCTTGAGGGCTCATTCAGCCAGTTTGACGAGGTTGCTCTTTATACCTATAGCAACACCGTCTCCCGTATGGCCGATTACGGAAGCGCCTCGCGAAAGCTCGCCACTGCGCTCAACGAGTTAAAGACCAAGCACGGAGAAAATAACGGAGTCCCCGTCACCGGAGGTCCGCTAGCCGGCACACAGGGCCCCATGGTCAACAACATCCCCATCGACCCCAGTGCGCCGACGGTGGTCACTCCGGCCAAAACCGCGCATGTATTAAATGATGCCATTCTCGCCGCCGCCAAAGACCTGGCTACCCGCGACAAAGCCCGGCGCAAAATCATCTTTATTATCAGCGACGGCAGGGAGTATCGCAGCGACGCCTCTTATGGGGATGTGCTGAAAGTGCTGCTCTCGAACGGAATTCTGGTTTATGGAATCGGGGTGGAGAGTTCCGCCATCCCCGGCTACAACAAGCTGGAAAAGCTGCACATACCCAAGTTTGGATACAGCGCATCCTGCCCAAATATGCCAACGCCAGCGGCGGCGAAGTCCTGAACGAATATTGAAAGAATTCGATTGAGGACGTTTACCAGCAAGTTATCGGGTTGGCCCGCAACCAATACACATTAGGATACGTGGCCCGTTTACGCCGAGCAGCGCCTACCGCGAAATCGAATCCGCATCGACCGGCCCGGCTGCCGGACCAATCTGCGTCCCTGCGTCAACGTCTAGCCAGGGCAGGATATTATCCGCTGCCACCAGGAAGGTAGGATTTTCGTAGAGACCCCCCCGGTGGATGCACAGATTAGCCTGTCAAAAATGCAGAATTTGGGCATAATGTGAAGAATGTTCCACGCGGAACATATCGTCAT
>CAVOWN010000008.1:0-39061 GCA_963700175.1 Terriglobales bacterium | reverse complement strand
GATGAGGTCGTCGGTTCGATCCCGACTAGCTCCACCAATCTTTTCAACTACTTGCCGTGATTTTGCGCCGTTCGCGTGCATTTGAAAAACCCGTTTATTGGACCGTTTTGGACCGTGAATTGGACCGCGCTCCCGAACCGGCGCCGGAACTCGAAAAATCGAAGTCGAGATCCATCGCCGTTTGCTGCGCCGCGGGCAGAATCGCGCCGCCGCCGGCAAACGCTGTGAGTTGCTGCAGCGCCCGCCGCTGACTGCTGGAAATGGTTTGCGCGTAGATATCCAGCGTGGTGCTGCTTCTGCTGTGGCGCATTTGGCCTTGCACCGATTTCACGTCCGCGCCCGCTTGTATGAGCCAGGTCGCGTGTGAGGTTCGCAGACACCGCCAGTTGACGAACGGTAGGCCGAGTTTCCGGGCCGCCGGCTGGATGTCCCTCTTAAGGATGTTTTGGTCATTCATCGGGCGCCCGGTCTGCACGCTCTGGAAAACCAGATCGTCCGGACCGCCTGACTTGACCAGTTTATGTTTCCGGACCGCGAACCCTGCGCGAACTTCAAGGCTTTCGTGCTCTGGATGGCCATGGTTTGCTGATGCCGATTCATTGGGGACTGTTCGATCTAGCTCGGCATCACTGGAGTCAGCCCATTGAGACGATCTGGCGGGTTGATGAACTCGAACTTTGGTCTCCGACACCGGGCGTACCTTCAGACGTGATCGCTGGGGAGGAACTGCGGTCGGAGTGGTGGCGTAAAGGCCTCAACGCCTCTCCGAGTTAGTACCGAGAGGCGTCCTTGTGTTCACAAAACCAGGTCATCGACCTCACAAGCCGGGTCGGGAGTAGGGGTCGCATCTCTAGAGTCGAACCTCCTGCGACCGGTTAGCTCTCATTTCTCGTCCTCTTGCGTCTCGACGGCCGGACCCTGAGCCTGGCTGGGATCGGATTGGGTTTGAGCCTGCTGTTTTTGCGCGCGCACTTGCCGGGCGATGTCGCCGAGAGACGTTTCTTGTTGGCCTTGTGTGATGACCAGCCCCGGGGCAGCCGGGTCTTCTGCCGTCTCTCGTTTCACTTGCGCCTCGGTGCGATCCGCCGCAGCCTCTTGATCGGTTAAGACCTTGGCGACGGTCGTATCCGGCGCGGGAAGCGGGACATCGGAAGCCGTTGTGCCCGTATCCGGAGCCGTCGGCAACCCGCCCGTGCCCTGCTTTTGCGCCAGCACTTTCATACCCTGGTTCAATTGTTCGTCGAAATGGTTGCGCATTTCCTGCAACGCTTCCACGGAAACCGTCACATGCTTATCAATGGCGCAGTCTGCCTTCTTCGTGGCCGAAACGGTCGCCGTAACCTTCTGATCGCTGTCCGGAGTGTTGGTGATCCGCGTGAGCATGTCGCCCGCAGTCAGTTCACAATCTCTGCCCTCGGAGGTAACAGTAATATCGCTGAATACTACAAATGTCCGCCGCGCGGGATCGAGCGCAGGCGGAACTTCTCCATTAGCGGACGCCGAAGCCTCCGCCTGGCCATCCGAGGAACCGCTGCTCTGACCGCCAGAGGATTGTTGTTGCTGCGCCGCCAATTGCGCCGTCACTTCGTCCGCGATCGCCTGCTTCACCTCAGGACTCATCGTCGCCGAATTGGAGTTTGCCGGGAGCGATCCCTCGCCCGCTAAATACGCCTGATCTTGATTGTAAGCCCCTGTCTGATCGGCACTGCCTTGGGCCTGAGCCGCGTAAGCGGCCTGAAGATCGGCGGCAATCAGATAGTCGGTAAGCCAAAACGCCGCCGACGAATACAGTGGATAAGGTGCAAAGTATCCGCCGTAGTAGCGGTACCATGCCGCTCCGGCCCATCCCCAGCCCCCTGGGCCAACGCCCCAAGGTACTGGCGCGCCCCACGGACGATAGGCCCAACTGTAAAAGGCCGGGTGGTACCAGACGCCGGGATAGTAGCCATAGTAGAGGTGTCCCCCGTAATTGTAGTCACGATAGATCCCAACCCGGTAGACACCGCCGTCATAGTACGTCCGCGAATGGAAGGAACGCCCGTCACGATTGACATAGCCACGTTGCACGTAGCCGCGACCGCCTCCCGTCGTCACGATCCGCTCGCCATTGCGTTCACTCACAATCATTCGCCCGCCCCGGAAACTGTGTTGGATCTGCATTCCGTCCCGATTGATCAACCGGATATTGCTGCGTTGATGGCTGACCGGCACGCCACCCCTCAGAGACAAGGGGATCCCCGCCGGAGCTGGATGGTCCGTGCCTCGGCGATATTCCGAGATGTCTCCAATATGATCAACGATGGGATCTGGTACTCGCTCGGCGGGGGCGCTTCGGAAACGGCCTGCGGAAGTATTTGCAGTACCCCTTGGATCGCCTTTCGGACGCGCTATGCTGGACGTAGTTACGTGACTGGGAGCTGGTGCATAACTTGGGGCTCGTGCGGGAGCCGAAACCGGTGCATGGGCAGGGGATCGTTCGGGACTTGGGGCGCTGTGGCGAAGTTGCGGCATCGCATGCTCGGAGGGTGCCCTCGTCTCCGTGATGTGTTGTCCCCACGCAAAGGCAGAAATCGCTATCGACGCCAAGAGTAACATCAACTGGCAGATAAGCTCGCGGCTACAAGTGCGCAGATTCATCACAGCCTCCAAGTTCGTCAAACTGTTTCCGATTGAACGACCAAGAGACCTACCCTGGTCGAGCGTGACCCGCCGCTGAAGGTACCCCTCATGTTCCAGCCGAACAGCCGGGAATTGCTCCTTAACAATCTGGGTGCGGCACTCGCGTTTCTGACAACACAGGTTTGATCGAACCCTGCCTCGATCAACAGAAAAGCGATCCAGATTACAGCATAAAAACTGAGGCTCCAATCTAAGGCTATAGAGAAAAACATTGGACACTCAAGGTAACGATGGTAACCGGGGTATGGCGCCATTTCTGGTTTGTATCGTGACGCATTCGTGTGGGCGCAAAGAATCCCCATCCGGTCGTTGATATTGAAAATCAACCGCGGGCGCAATCGGATTACACTTCAAAGCCCCGGGGTGCGTTGGGACAGCGTTGCAGCGATTGCTGGGCCGAACTCTTTCGTAGTCCACGCGCAAGCCCGTTGCGGGCCGGATTGCCGAACGTCCTGCCCCATCTCGGCAACTCGTCCCGGATTGGCCACGCCGGGACACCCGGTTGTTCACGGCCCAAATGCGGCTGCAAACCATCCAGGCCGAAACCGCATCGAACCACCGTGTTATAACTTGCGGACAAGAGGTTACCGCTTTGCGCTTTCGAGTTCTCGCTGTTCTGATGATCTCCACTTATGTTCTTCCCTCCGTCGCCGCGTCAGGGTCTCTGGTCCCGGTACGCTATAAAGAAGGCTTAATTCACGGCTTTCTGGTGCTCAGTACGATGGATGGCGTCGCGATCGCTGCAGGTGACATGACCCAGGTCGCCCGCGGCGATCAAGTCACAAGTCGACTCGCCTTCCGCTTCAAAGACGGTTCGCGGCAAGAGGAAACCACTGTGTTCTCGCAGCGTGGCAACTTCCGGCTCATTTCCTATCACCTGGTGCAGAAGGGGCCC
The DNA here is from genome assembly GCA_963700175.1 of Terriglobales bacterium. Classification (GTDB taxonomy): domain Bacteria; phylum Acidobacteriota; class Terriglobia; order Terriglobales; family Acidobacteriaceae; genus DASVWZ01. The sequence goes on along the minus strand of CAVOWN010000008.1, from coordinate 35,487 downwards.
GCGTTCAAGAACGCAAGCGATCTCTCGGTCACGTGCGCCACCGGGCAAGTTACGGTTCATTACACGGACGACGATGGCAAAGAGAAAGTAGCCAGCGAGCATATGGCATTGCCGCCCGATCTGGCCAACGGTCTAATTCCTAAGCTGCTGATGAATGTGCGAGCCGGGACGCCACAGCTGGAAGTTCCCATGGTAGTGGCTGCGCCGAAACCCAGGTTGGTGAAGATCGTCCTGAACGCGCAGGGTACAGAGCCTTTTTCCCTCGCCGGATTCAGCCGCGAGGCTGCCCGCTACGTCGCGAAAGTTGAAATTGGCGGCGTCGCCGGCGTGGTGGCGCCAATTGTAGGAAAGCAGCCCCCAGATTCGCAGATTTGGATCCTTGGCGGCGAAGCCCCCGTCTTCGTAAAGTCCGAAACCCTGTCTTACATGGGAGGACCAATGTGGCGCACCGAACTGGTCGCGCCCACTTGGCCGCAAGCGGCAGCTGCGGACTCGAAAAACGGAGACGCCTTCAAACACTAGGTCGACGCGCGAGGGCTGTACGGTCGCGGGTCAATCCTGCTTCTTTGAATCATTCGGCATCCCGTCTTCGGAGGTTCGGGGAATGATCGCAATGACCACAGAAGAGGTTGACGAAAAATTCCCTTGCCGGATCCATGGAGCCTTGCCAAGGTGTCCGCAACGCCGAGTTCAAGACCGTTACAGGCGGTTGACTAATCGCGTTTGGGGATCGCGTAGTATCCGCTGCGGGCTTGAATTTTGTAGTCCTTATTGTTGGCCTTGATCTCAACCTTGCGGAATGTTCCGTCGAGTTTGTTATTGATGGGACTATAGCCGACGTTGTATTGGCTGCGCAGCTCTTTCGCAATCTGATCGAAGCCTTCTTTCAGCTTGTCAAACTTATTGCCCACCTCAATCACGCGCCCGCCAGTTTCTTTGGCCAGCTTGTTCATCTCGCCGCTGCCAAAGCCTTGCCACATGCCTCCGCGATCGGCAATCAGCAGCACGTAGCAGATGGTGTCTGACTTCTGCGCCGCTTCAATCGCTTCCTGGATCTTCAACTTGCTGCCTTCATCCTCACCATCGGTCAGCAGGATCATCGCCTTACGTCCCACTTGTTGCGATAGCTCATCGTGCGCCGCCAGATAAACCGCGTCGTACAGCATGGTGCAGCAGCCGTGGCTCATGGTCGGAATCGTCCCCTGGCCCAATCCAGGAATGCCGCCCGCACCCGATCCGCCGCCACCAATGCGCGCCGTGTTCATCGCCTGCTTCAGTGCCCGTGTCGAACTGGTGAAATCCTGCAACAGGTCGATATCCACGTCGAAGCTGATCACAAACGCCAGGTCTTTATCCCGGAGAATCTCGTCCAGAAACTCCCCTCCAACCTGCTTTTCCATATCCAGCACACGCGTCTGGCTGGGACTGGAATCGATCAAAATTCCCAGCGTCAGTGGCAGGTTCGATTCCGCGGCAAAATACTTGATGGTTTGCGGCTTGCCGTCTTCCAGAATCTGGAAATCGTCCTTCGTCAGGCTGGGAATCAGCGCGCCCTTCTTGTCCTTCACGTTAAAAAACAGCTGGACAACGTTGACGTTGACCTTCAAGGTTTCGGCGGATTGGTCGTCCGACTGCCCCTGATTTCCGGCAGCCGGCGATTGCTGCGCCCATGCCGCGCCAGCCGTCAGGGTGAGTAAGATCGTTACGGTGAGGCTCAGAACGAATAAATTTCTGGTTCGCGACATGAGGATAGGTCTCTCGCTTCTAATTTTGTTAGTCTATTCCTTCAGCGTTAGATGCAACAAATGGCACGGCTTCGCATTCCAACGGGAAGCAGGATGCCGATTCACGGAGGAGTCCCTCGGTGCAGCCAGTGTTTGCTAACAAGTCCATCGTCGTCGTATCGGTGATGTCATTGCTTCTGCTTGGGTTAGTGGCTGCCTGGGCGCAATCGCAAGGGCAGCAGTCGACCGATCAGAAGCAAACTGTCCCGGACGCTCCGTCGGCCGTGCAGCCTCCTCCGCCAGTATTTCCATCGAAGCCTCCGGCTGAACCCAATCCGTCAGCCGATCAAACTCCTCCGCCGAGCCAGATGCCGCCAAACGATGCGCCGCCATCCACCTCGAATCCAGCTCCGGCAAACCCGCCAGCGGACGATCGGGATGAACCCGCCAGCGCGCCTCCACCGATGAAAATCACAACCGTCCCACCCGGTGGGGCAACGGATTCCGGCCAAGTCAATCCCGGAGGTCAGCAGGAGATCTACAAACTTTCCGTCAATGTCAGCCAAGTCCTGGTTCCGGTTCGTGTGACCGATGAGGGTGGCCGTCTGGTTCCCGGCTTGTTGCATTCCGACTTCTCCGTTTACGAAAACGGCAAAAAGCAGACCATGAACTTCTTCACCAGCGACCCGTTCGCTCTCTCGGCGGCTGTCATCGTCGATCTTGGGATGCCTGATATCGCGGTGCAAAAAGTCAATCGCACCTTCCCTGCCCTTGAGGGCTCATTCAGCCAGTTTGACGAGGTTGCTCTTTATACCTATAGCAACACCGTCTCCCGTATGGCCGATTACGGAAGCGCCTCGCGAAAGCTCGCCACTGCGCTCAACGAGTTAAAGACCAAGCACGGAGAAAATAACGGAGTCCCCGTCACCGGAGGTCCGCTAGCCGGCACACAGGGCCCCATGGTCAACAACATCCCCATCGACCCCAGTGCGCCGACGGTGGTCACTCCGGCCAAAACCGCGCATGTATTAAATGATGCCATTCTCGCCGCCGCCAAAGACCTGGCTACCCGCGACAAAGCCCGGCGCAAAATCATCTTTATTATCAGCGACGGCAGGGAGTATCGCAGCGACGCCTCTTATGGGGATGTGCTGAAAGTGCTGCTCTCGAACGGAATTCTGGTTTATGGAATCGGGGTGGAGAGTTCCGCCATCCCCGGCTACAACAAGCTGGAGAAGCTGCACATACCCAAGTTTGGATACAGCGACATCCTGCCCAAATATGCCAACGCCAGCGGCGGCGAAGTCCTGAACGAATATTCAAAGAATTCGATTGAGGACGTTTACCAGCAAGTTATCGGGTCGGCCCGCAACCAATACACATTAGGATACGTGGCCCGTTCTACGCCGAGCAGCGCCTACCGCGAAATCGAAGTCCGCATCGACCGGCCCGGCTGCCGGACCAATCTGCGTCCCTGCGTCAACGTCTACGCCAGGGCAGGATATTATCCGCTGCCACCAGGAAGGTAGGATTTTCGTAGAGACCCCCCCGGTGGATGCACAGATTAGCCTGTCAAAAATGCAGAATTTGGGCATAATGTGAAGAATGTTCCACGTGGAACATATCGTCATCATGACGGCAGTGTGACGATAGTGTCATGACAGCAGAGTCAGCCAGCCGCACTGTGGAATAGGTTCCACATCAGAACATCGTTCAAATCATGCTCGATGAAAATCATCTTCGCCGGTTAGAACTGCGGGCCATGGAACTCCGAGCCAACGAGGAGCGCGACCGCCAGGGCTACTTGCTACAGCCGCGAGCCGGGGCGGAAACGTCCGACTGGGAACTGGAGGCTGCTTGGCCGGAGGAATAGCGCGAGGTCGCGTGGCCCGGCTTGGTTCCGCTGGGATGAATCAGGTGTGAACTGCCCTGGGTAAGCTCGGTCTGTCGCCCTTATCGCCCCCCCACCCGGTGGACATTCTTCTAGTCCCGATCTTCAAATCCCCGCCCAAGCAAAGCTTGGGCGAGGCACCCTGAAGAGTGTTCTAGCGGGTTAGGTTGGGCCAGCCCCCGTCGCCCTTTGCCGCTTTCCCGCCGTCCGCTCGCATTCGGCCTTCACTGTCCTTGCGCATCAGCCCGAATCTCCATAAGGAATGGGCTGGGCAGGCGACCCTGAATCAAAAGCGCGAAACGGCAGTACCAGTACCTCTGAAGCGCCTCGGCAAGGTCAGAATCGGAGCAAATTCTGGAAGTGCTTCCTTCGCTCGGGCAATTTCTTGACTGATTTCAGATTGGGGAACTCGGCTCTCAATAATCATCGGAATACCTGGAGGGATGAGCGGAGCAACCTCCTGGAACGCCAGTTTCGCAGCATACGAAATTGGGTCATGCTGACTCGCCGTGTTCACTTCACTGATATGAACCTGTTTGAGCCTGTTCTGAAAATTCTTGAGGAGCTTGTAAGCTTCCGTCATCGAGGTGTCGCACTGCCGAGCATGTCCGATATCAAAGCACATTGTCGCGTTCGGCAGCTCGTCGAAAATTAGTCTTAGCTCTTCAACTGTCCTGCCAACGGGTTTTCGCCTGTCCATGTTCTCAATCGCCAACCGAGATCCGAATTGCCGCCAAAGAGCAAAATCGCGGATTACGTCCGGATGCAAGATGATAGGCCACTCGGACGGAAGAAAGGTGAGTCGTTCGACCAAAGGTCGCTCTTCTTCGGCCGAAAACTTGCTCGGAGCGTGAAAGGATACATACTCGTAACGACGCAGATCCAGAGTCTTGACAGAGCTCAAAAGCGGTCCTACTTCGTGAAGGCGAAGGGCCGACAGCTCGACGCAATTGACGGGCTCACTCGACAAGAGTTGCAGAGCCCTTTGAAAATCAGAATACGCAACCGCTCCAGTCGAAAACCCAATTAGTCTCACTAGAAAACTCCATACTCGATGGTCAATTGCGATATTTCGGTACTTGATCTGAGAAAAATTTCGTGCACAGCGTCACGGAATTCGTGGCTTATCTGCCGGGCCTCGCTAAAAATTGGATCCGTATCGAGATCCTGAAGTTCAAGATCTTCTAGGTGCCGCCGTCGCGTCTTGCCGTCCGACAACAAAGAGTCGTCCGAAAGAATTCCCACAAAGTGATCATACGCTTTGAACAGCTTTGCCGATGACGCATCGAGCTCTTTAAGCTTGAATAGAGCGGCAGCGACAGCCTCAAGCGGAGTCAATTCCAGATGCCGCTGAAGCTGTGCAACAAGCGGTTGAACTGCCTCGGCGGGGTAGATCTGTTTCTTCTCCTCATCGGTCAAATCCAAATGACAACTAAAACAGGCAAGCAAACCGGAGATGAAAATCAGCTTCCGAGACAATCGTAACTTGATGTTCCGCATCGCGAACCCTTGATTACCCCTCGCCCTCTGCTTGGACGCGAAGTCGACTGCCATCGTTCGCCAATAGCGCGCGATGTCGTTGAGCAGAAACCGGGGGACCTTGAACTTTCCCGACCCGTGCCACAATCCTCGGTCTTCTTTAAGGTAGCGATGTAGAACGTTCGACACTACACGTTTGTGGGCGTCCCTTCGTCCGATCACCGCCGATTCGAGGAGAAGAAGAATTCGTCGAGTTGTGTTTGCGTAGTAGTGTCGTCCTGTCCGCCGATTTGATGTATGAGCTCATGGCTGAATGCCAGACTACCGAACACCGCCTCGCGGCCAGGTGGTTTGTGGTCAAGCTTTTCAAGTGTGTCCTTGATGGCGAGAGCAACATCCAAATGCGCGGGATCGGCTATCCCGTCCACGAGGAGAGTCCAGTCAAGGTCACTTCCCGCTGTGAATTCGTCTCTCCCAAGGGAACCGAAGACGATAATACTGGAGTCAGCACTATTGAATTCGGAAAGATCGGTTTGAAGGACACGACGCTTTTCGACTGACCTCTCACGAGCTGCTCGCAAGTTCCCCCAATTTGCGCCAAGTCGACCTTCTAGCTTGTCGAGTGCTGAGTCAACGACTGGCATCAATCCCATGTGCAACTGTTCCACCGGATTCCTCGCACTATCATCCAAGCAGTCCCACTATTTGTACAGGGGGAGAACTGAACCATCAAGTGCCAATGAAGCAAACTTTTGTGGGAGGCTGGCCCAGCCTAGCCCTTAGGCTACTCTTCGGGGCGTTCGGTAGTCGCGGAAACTTTCGCCGTTGACGACTATAAGCTTGTCCCGTGCCTTGAGGACTGAACTGATTTCATAAATAGTCCAGTCAGCAGACGAGCTTCGCCGCGAGGGCTGAAGCCCGCCATTTTTCTGGCACTGGGACGGCGCGGCTGAAGCCGCGCCCCTTCAAAACTCTTAGCGATCTGGGCGACTGCTCGTGGCTCATCTTGAGCTCTGGAGGTCGCACGGAGTCATCCCGAGAAGCCCGCGTTTTTACCAGCCGGCCGAGAGCCAGCCCTGAGCTTGTCGAAGGAATGACGCCATCGACGGGCGAAGATGCCGTCAGAAATTCAAAATGACACACTTACGGGGCTGCATTTCTTGACCCTCGGCCTTGACGCGGCCGTCGCTCTTATCGAAGAGTACTATTCGCGCCGCCAAGCCCCCAAGCGAAGCTTGAGCGGGGCGCCCGACCATCCAGACGCGGATCTAATGCTTGGGCCCGGTGTACACTCCTGCTTGCTGGTCGTAGGGCAAGCCGCCGCTCACCAGGACTTTGCCATTCTTCAGGAGGATGGCCGAGCTGTAGTCGGCAACCATGGTGGGACCCGCGGTGAACTCGCCTGTTTTTGCCACATACAGATTGCCCGATGGGCCGACGTTGATCACATCGCCGTTTTTCAGCGCAATGTCGGTATCGCCAACATCGTTGAAGTTCTCGGCTCCGGTAGCAGAAAACTTCCCTGTCTTTGGGTTGTACAGTTCCGCGTCACTTCCTCGGGAGAAACCAGTCACCAGCACTTTGCCATCATCGAGCAGGGCCGTTCCCAGATAGGGCCATTCGAGCGGACTCGCCAAGCTTCCCGTGGCTTTGAATTTTCCCGACGAGGGATCATAAGTTTCGGCCGAGTTCAGTTCGTTCGGATCGGCTCCGCCGACGATCAGCACCTTGCCGTCGGTCAGCAGAGTGGCCATGGCGGAATCGCGAGCCGTGGTCATGTCTCCGGTGGCAGAAAATTTTCCGCTGCTTGGGTCATAAAGCTCGGCCGTATTTTGATAGGTTCCGTTGGAGCCGTAGCCGCCCGCCACCAGGACTTTTCCGTCGGTCAGCAGGGTCACAGTAGGACACCAGCGTCCGGCCGACATGCTTCCGGTTGCACTAAAGGTCCCGGCACTCTCGTCGTAGAGTTCGGCGGTGGCTAAAACCTGCCCGTTGTAGCCTCCGGTGATCAACACTTTGCCGGTCTTCAGCGTGATGGGATGGTTGGTCAATCCGCAGAATTGCCGGGTTTCGGCCATGCTGCCAGTGGCCGTGAACATGCCGCTGGATGGATCGAAAAGTTCGGCGCTCGATAGATCGCCACCGCTATTGACTCCTCCGGCGACCAGGACCTTGCCATCCGGCAATAATGCGACGCCGTGCAGGGCGCGAGGAACGGTCATATCGCCAACCAGGACAAACTTTCCGCCGGCGGCAGCGAGCAACGACGATGCGGTTGCTAGAGTGAACAGGGCGACTGAGAGCTTAAAACGCAAGGGCTGGAATTGCATGGGGATCTCCTTGAAGACTCTTTTATGGGCGAGTTTGTTGTCTTCGCCCGGCAAACGGCAGCCATTGTAGCGCGATTGCAGCGATGCGCGGGATAATTTTCGCTTGGGCATCCGCGCTCAAGCCAGAGCGGAACCGGGAGTCGGATGCCGCATGGCCGAAGAATAGCCCGAGGTAAGTTCGTACCGCTGTTGAAGATACAGTCTCCGCATTGTGCGGGTTTCGCGCACACGGGGGACAAACAAGTTTAGGACACTCCCCCCGAGCGCGTGCGCCAAATTCGGTAGGCATGATAGACTAAGTCGGTTAAACTAGGTTTAGCAGAAAATTATGAAAACAGTGAATATTCACCAAGCAAAGACTCAGCTGTCGAAACTGATCGAAGAAGCTTCTAAGGGTGAGTCGTTCATTATTGCCAAGGCTGGCAAGCCGGTGGTGAGGGTCACCGCCCTCAGCGCTCCCACCAGTGCGCAAGTGCGCCGGCTGGGTTTCATGGCGGGGCAAATCTCTGTGCCGGACGATTTTGACCGAATGGGCCAGGAGGAGATTGAGCGAATGTTCGGCGAGGAAACGCTTGGCGGTGGTGCATGAAGCTGCTATTGGATACTCATCTTCTCTTGTGGGCTGCGGGTGAGCCCCAGCGGCTTTCAGAACCGGCTCGAAGCTTGATCGACAATCCGGACAACGAGCTTCTCTTCAGTGCTGCTAGTTTATGGGAAGTTGCGATCAAGCGCCGCCTGGGCCGGGAGGATTTCAAGGTCGATGCGCGGCTGCTGCGGCGTGGTTTATTGGACAACGGCTACAGCGAACTGCCCATCATCAGCGATCACGTGGTTGCCACCGAGAGCTTGCCGCTGCTTCATAGGGATCCTTTTGACAGAATCTTAGTAGCGCAGGCGATGGTTGAGGGTATAACGTTGTTGACCATCGATTCCATGGTGTCGCAGTACACGGGTCCAATCAGGACAGTGTAGGAATCCGCCTGCGTTGAGAAAGAAGGGGGGATCCACTTCGCAGAATCACCCTAAAACGGGTGATTCTACTCCGGTCGAAATGACAAGACTTGGGGTTAATCAGGGTGTCTTTTAGGTGGGCTGGTGCCTGTTGCGATCTGGTTGCCAGCTTCAAGGCGGTGACCCGGGGGAGCAAAATCGGCGGCAAGGGCAAAATCAACGTCAAGGGCAAAATCAACGTCAACGGCAAAATCAACCGCAACGGCGGCGGACAGGAGTGTCCGCCCTACCCTGCCCCCATGGGGGGCTCGCGCTGCGATTACGGCCATGAATCCAAAGGGGTAACTGGGGTAACCTGCCGGTAATCTCTGGCTGTGGTATAAAACCAGCAGTACCAAGACAAATTTAGCGTGGCGGCCGCTTTGGCAAGACGGCAGCGGTCTGCGCCATCATTTGAGGAAAGTCTTGAGTTTCATCAACTTTGCAGCCCGCGAGATCAACTGCAAGATCGTCTATTACGGTGCCGGGTTGGGTGGTAAGACCACCAATTTACAATATATTTTCCAGAAGACGGCGGAACAGCAGAAGGGCAAAATGATCTCCTTGGCGACGGAGACGGACCGGACCCTGTTCTTCGACTTTCTGCCGCTGGACCTGGGATCGGTGCGCGGCTTTAAGACCCGCATCCATCTTTATACGGTACCGGGCCAGGTTTTCTACGACGCCAGCCGCAAGCTGATCCTGCGCGGCGTCGACGGGATCGTCTTTGTGGCCGACTCGCAACAGGAGCGTATGGACGCCAACGTCGAGGCGCTCGACAACCTGTCCGATAACCTGAAGGAACATGGATACGACTTTAAGAAGATCCCCTATCTTCTTCAATTGAATAAGCGCGATCTGCCGAACATCCTGCCGGTGGAGACCCTGACCAAAGAACTTCGCCGGAAAGACGAGCCGGTGCTGGAGGCGGTGGCATTTCAGGGAATCGGAGTCTTTGAGACCTTGAAAGAAATTGCCCGGCAGGTGCTGGTGGAGTTGAAGCAGGGCGGTTAGGCTGTTTCCGCTTTACGTTTGTCGTCTTTCCTGCAATTTTCTCCAACTTTGTCTCGATTTTCCTTTCACGTGAGAGACCTCACAACAGCTTGTGTCAAAGGTCACTGCCGTTTCCTTCTGGCAGTCCTGTAATCGTCTGTGGTACTGCGATTCGAGTTCAGAATCTGTGAGGTCGACGATGAAACAGGAAGATCTGCTGAAGTGCCCTCTGCTGCAGGGTCTTGACGCCATGCACCGCGCTGAATTGCTGGGACTTATCAACGACAGCAACCTGCGCGAAAAGCTGGAAATCTGCCTCACGCAACACGCGACAGATACGCCGGGCGTTGAGCATGCCTGCGTTGCGGGAAAACCTGTGGAGTTTGAGAAAGAAGTCCACAACTGGGACCCGAAGACCCCGTTATGGCGGCGCAGCGCGAAAGAGTGAATTAAAACTTGCGTTCCACGCGGTGTCTTCCGCGACCCTTCACAATGAGGCGTCGGCTGAGGCTTTCTGCCCAGGTTAACGTCCAGGGAAAGGACTCGGGGCAGTCGGCGGGCTCAAAGTTTCGTCTTCGACAAGACGCTGATGAACTGAGGAGTGGTTATCGTGTACGGCGAGCCAGGGGCCTGCCGGAAGCTGGATGGAGTAACTGTAAATACAAATAGCTTACCTGACTCCGAGCCAATGGCATACAGATGATTGTCCTTGTCCCAGAATAGCTGGCTGATCTGACCTTGGGTGAGCAATCCCGTATAGACCGTTATCGGCTTGCCCCCATTGAAGTGAAAGACCTGTAAGCCCGCGTCGCCGCCAACCGCAAGCAACTCCCCCGAGGGGGACGCCGCCATATCGTAAACATACGTTTCCGCAGTACTTGGCATGTTCCTATAGGTGCTTCGCGTGGTCAGGCGCCCAGAGGCGTCGGCGGTATACGTGGCGAGCTGGGGCGGACCATCGTTACCGAAGTTTCCGTTTACTGCCTGGACGGAAATAGCTATGTGATCCGTTGGGTCGGCACTTGCGAGGTTTGGGCAATAGAAATCTCCGTATTTTGGAGCGGGTGTCGGAAAACTCCGGTCCAATTCTGTCAATGTCCCGTCGTCGGTCCGCCGAAAACCGTAGATAGTCCAATACTCGTCGCCAATACAATGAGCCTGGTACCCGTAATGGTCGCTCCCGATGAAGTTTACGGGACCGTTCCACCAATCGTTCGAGGTATTCGTAGTACCTAGGTATGCTAGGTCTCCAGTTGAAGGATCAACGGTGAAGAACTGATACGCATCGTTATCGTTACAGTCAAAGTTTTGATCGAAGTCATACAAAGCTGCGCCGGCCCGGTCAAGGAACAACGTGCTGACCGAGCCGCAATCTCGTTTATTGAAGCTTACGGCATTGACCGACGAAACCTGCTTGATCGTCCCATCGTTTGCGACAGAAAATGAGTAGATCCACGTCGTGTCTGTCGTGAAGAGATATTTTTTGCTGGGAGCCATGCCCCAAACGGCCGCTGGCAAGGGCAGTTCCTGCACCAAGGTAAGCCTGCCATTTGCGGCTGCAGAGAAGATATAGATCTCGCCCGTTTTTCCGCCGACGTAGCTAGAAACGTACACCAGCGCGACAGGCGCCGGCTGGGTTGAATTCTGGACGCCTTGGTAAGAGCGCTTGAGGCCCACTTGAGCGGTTGCCGGCACCGCACACGCCACAGCAATTAAGTAAAGGAAGGTTCTGATGCCGCGCGTCATTACCGTGTTTCCCCCTCTGGTTTCCTATTGGCCCAAATCGCTGCGGTCGGACATATTCTGACCGAGACCGACCAAGCGTCTTTGCGCCACTCGTCGGGCCCGGCGTCCTGTGGCGCCTCAGTTATACGTTGCGCTTTCGACGGAACTATCAAAATCTATTCCGTCCTCGGTGCCAATTGCTTTCAGGGTGACGGCACCTTCCGTGATAGGTACGGCCCCCGTGTAGGTTGTCCCATGCGTGCACGTTCCGCCTCCGTTCGCCGTCGGTGCAGTCCCGTCCGTTATGTAGCAAATAGTCGCCCCGGCAGAAGTACTGATCGTTACCGAAACGGGCCTGTCATAGTATCCCCCAGGAGGATCGAAGGTAGGGGTCTCAACCTGGGTATCCTGTGGGCTATTTATTGTCATCAGGTCCCCATAGGCCGACATGGAGCCGGTTTCCGTGGAGTCCCAGTCGAGCTGAAATTGGGGTACCAGACAGCCGAGCTGCGTAGGGCACCAGCCGAGCGTAGCGGCGCCGTTTCCAGCGCACGGGTTGCTCCCACAACTAAAAGCAACTGGCGAGCCGCTATCGACATAGACCGAATCGTAGGTTACCTGGCAGGCCCCGGCCACGGTGCAATCGCTCGCGCGATGAAAGGAGATAACTAAGTGGTGCCACGAGTTTGCGCTCCATTTGCTGCAATCTGTGTTCGTGGGATTCCAGTTCGAGCCCATAGGTCCGGTGCCCGTTCCATCCGTATAGGTTGCGTACTCCCAGACCGGTTGGTCATACGGAGCCGCAAACCAACATTGTGTACCGTAGATGATTGTGTCTCCGTCTGCGATCACCTGATTCAAGTCGAACTCAGCCGCGGTGATATAGGTCAAGTCCGTAAACTGAACCCAGATATCGTAAGAGAAGGAGGTGTCAGACTCATCGTTGTTTGTCGTTCCCAAGTTTGCGTGAAAGATTGCTCCACCGTTTGTTACGCCCATCGTGCCGGGATTCCAAGAAACATCAAATTCTCTGCTCTTTCCGTCAAGCGCCGGAGAATCGACCGGGTATGTACTGTTTGCACAAGCGGGCCCGGAGCCGTAATCGTAGTTCCATTCCCAACAGAAGTGATTGTTCAGCGTGCAATCTACGGCAGTGTCTGTGCAATTCTGACCACCGGAAGTACCAGGCGCAGCGTTGATGTCAGGAACGTCAATCTGTCCCGATGCCAAAATTGGGAAAAGTGTGTAAGCAGTGAGCAACAGAAGAATTGTTCGACTGATTCTCATGCTTGTGCCCTCCCGGGAAGTTCCTAACTGTTTCTCGCTCGCACCATAGACCTTGCGCTATTCGCTTTTTATGTTTGCAGGCTATGAGGCAGCGCGTCCAACCGGGGCTCGGCGCGGTTCCGATTTTTCCGAGGACGACGGGAAACCGGAACTAAAGCAACGCGACCTTAACACGGCGTGTCACGCGACGTAAATAGGGCGGTGACTGTATTTTCTTCCGGTAAGAGGCTGTACTACCGGCGCCGGACGGGGACGCCCGCGCCTATATCGACTCCCACTTTGCACGGGCGGGGACGCCCGCGCCTACATCGGGGCTATTTCGATTTCTTCAGGACGATGTGTACCTCGGAGGACTGTTTTTGCTGGTCGATCTGCAATTGCATGGGACGCCATAGCAGAATTCACCTTCAGTTTACCCGAGCGAACTCAGGAAAACCAACCGGTCGAAGGAAATGTTGGCGAGGGTCCATCGGAAGCGGATTCTGTCGCTTGATACCCCTTAGGGAGCGACTTGAGGAAATTTCAACGCTCCCGCTGCTAACACTCCCAGGCTGCCGGGTTCCACTGTCATGACATCCGGCCCCTTGGTTTGGCCGGTTTTGATGGGTTTGTTGGGGACCGTTTCGTAGGCATAGCCAGTCAACCAGCTTTGTTCACAATCTGTCGTCTTCAGTCTCGCCCACCCGTAATGAGCCTTCCCTTTGACGTAAAATTTCAGTCCCAAGTAGCGGTGCTGAACGTGGTACCAATGGCCATCCGATCTTTGGGAGTCGGTCAAACACATAAGGGTGTTACTAGCCATCAACTTGGCGCTAGAACGAACATTCACGCCCGCATGCAAGGCGGATGCAAGACGACTTTTCCCCCAAATCAAATTTTGGGATTGGGCCTGAATCCTGAGTTCCCCGCCCGATGCAAATACCGACTCGAAAAAGACAAAATCCTCGATGCCATCGTGGTTGAGATCAAGCCCGAGGGAGCTATGGATGAAGACATTCGCGGGGGTATAAACGATTCTCGCGTTTGCGGTTTGAGGTATTGCCAGTAGTCCGAGTCCCGCCGCACTCGCAGCAAAAGCGTGCAAGTTGAGTCGATCTACCGCCGCACTCGCCGCCAGAGCATACGAGTTGAGCCGCCGGTGCAGGGATTCGGAAAGGTTCGATGGCTTTCTCGATGTACGCTTCATACTTCCTCCACGAATGGCCCGACGGGTGTCGCCTAACCTCGGAGAAGAGTCGAAAACTCTACGGAAAACGCGTCCGACCCGGGGCTCGGCGCGAATCCGATTTTTCCGAGGACGACGGGAAACCGGAACTAAAGCAACGCGACCTTAACACGGCGTGTCACGCGACGTAAATAGGGCGGTGACTGTATTTTCTTCCGGTAAGAGGCTGTACTACCGGCGCCGGACGGGGACGCCCGCGCCTATATCGACTCCCACTTTGCACGGGCGGGGACGCCCGCGCCTACATCGGGGCTATTTCGATTTCTTCAGCACGATGTGTACCTCGGAGGACTGTTTTTGCTGGTCGATCTGCAATTGCATGGCATCGACCAGCGGAACGAAGGTTTCGCGCCATCTCGCGGCCAACTCGGCGGTCTGCTGGTTCGCTTCGAGAGAGACTTGGATATCCCGCAGCAGGTCGACCATGTCGGTCCCGAACCACCACTCGCCAGTGGGCTCCAGCCCAAACTCGCGACACATCCAGGCGAGCGAGGATTCGGTGTAGAGATGAGTGTGGCCGGCTCCCAGCTGGCGATGAAAAAGGTTGGGGAAAACCGCCTCCAGGAAAACCGTGGGACTAAACATCGGTAGTGAGAGATAGATGTAGTTCACGTGCCGGTTTTGCTGGAGCGCGGCCAGCAATTCGCGCGGGTGGCGGAGATGCTCGAGCACTCCGATCATCGAGACCAGGGAAGATTCCAGCTTCTCGGCGAGTTCGACAATGCCATCCAAAGCATGCTGGTGAAAAATGGCTTGCGGAAGCATGGTTCGTGCCAGGCGGAGTTGGGACTCTGAAACTTCGTAGCCTGTGACATTGGCGATTCCGGCGCTCGCGAGGCCGGCGACGAAGTAGCCCGAACCGGCTCCGAGATCGGCGAAGCTGAGCGATTGCGGCTTCTCGCCCGCGTGGCGCAGCACCTCGCAAAGAAATTCGGCCTTGGGCGTGTAGATGGCCTCGACGCGAGAAAAATATGCCTGTTTGTCAGCAGCCGAATAGGCTTGGGCGTAGGCTTCTCCGGAATTGTCGGTGTAGACGAACTCGCAGAATGCGTCGGTGTCTTCGTGTGCTCCGTTGAGGTGTCCGCATTGGGAGCAAATAATGTAGCGGACCGCGAGTTTGGTGAACGACAGTCCTTGCAAGGAATGGGCGCAGTTTTTGCAGGCAGAACGTAGAGGCTGCGCCGCGTAGAACTGGCAAATGCGCTCAACGCGATCCTTCAGGGCTTGGTTCTCGCTAAAGAACGACGCCTTTTGCTGAAGGATGGGGCCGCTGGGCTTTCCGTGGCGCACCAGTTTGGTTGCCGATAGCAAGATCGCTCCTTGGGGATGTTGCAAGTCTGAGATTCGATGAGGAGTATATCTGACGACGGCGCCTGAATCTGGTGCCCGTGTGAAAAAAGCGGAAATGACATCCGCCTCCTTCCCTTTTGCCGTCAATGAGTTGGCGGATGACCTTTCTTCGTCCCAAGCTTTACCTGCGGTGCATTGTCGCAAGAGCAGGCTTGCGGCAAAGTTGGTTCTCATTGGTCATCGTTCGGTCCAATGGGAGGCGCGAAATCATGGCTACGGCTGCCGAGTGTGCTGTGGGTAATGCGGGCAGTGTCACGTTTGCTTCAGCGGTCCGAATTCAGGAGAGCCTTGTGGCTTCGGCTGAAAAGAAATCGCTGATCTGGATGGCGAGGCGGACGCCCACTTGGATCAATTCCGATCACCTGACTGCGATGGGATTTGTCTCACAGTGTCTGGCTGGCGTCTGCTACGGGCTGGCGCGCATCAATCCGGATGCTCTGCTGGTGAGCATCGTCTTTTTGGCGCTGAACTGGCTAGGCGACAGTCTGGATGGCACGCTGGCGCGAGTGCGCAACCGGCAGCGTCCGCGGTATGGATTTTATGTCGATCACATCACCGACACGATTGCGGCATTGTTCCTGATGGGCGGAATGGCGGTTTCAGGATATGTGCATGCGGAGATCGCGCTGGGGATGCTGATCGCTTTCCTGATGCTCTCGATTGAAGCTTACCTGGCGACGTATACGCTCGGGCGCTTCCGGCTCTCCTACTTTAAGTTCGGGCCGACTGAGATTCGCATACTGCTGGCCATCGGCAATGTGGCGTTGTTTTGGCATCCAAGGATTAGAGTTCTGGGCCGCGAGATGCTGCTGTTCGACGTCGGCGGAGTAATTGCGATTTGCGGGATGGCGCTGATGCTGGTGGTCTCGGCGATCGGGCATGCGAGGCAGCTTTATGGTGAAGAGCGCCTGCCGGCTTAAACGAGCGCGGTGCGGGAGCGCTCGCGCATTAAGATCAGCGTGCGTTGCGCAAAAGGAAGGTAGAGAAGCGCGGCTGTGATGCCTAAGGCGAGGCCAATCCCGATTTGCGGGGCGAGGAGAAACGGCGACAGTGCCCACAGCTCGTCGATGATTAAGATTACCGGAAAAAGACGGCGAAATTTTTGCCCGAGGCCTTTCACATCGAACGATACCGCCGATAAAAGATACAGTCGAAGAGGAATGCCGATGAGCGCGGACACGATGACGACAGCCGTGGCGAAAACTTCATGACGGAAGGTCTGTTGCAGCAAGTCCTCGACGATTGCGATTCGTGCCAAGCACCACGATGTAGAAGCTGAGATACATGACTTGAATCAAGGCGAGCAGGATGCGGACGTTGGCATGAGGGACTGCGGGCAAGTCCTCAGCGCGAGTGAGCACAGATGCGGACGAGATATTAGGAGCGTTCGGTGGCGTGGTTTCGGGGTGGATCTTCTGGTTGAGTTCGGGGGGATTGGGCGCAGGTTGAATGGGTTGAGGATTGCTCAGTTGCGGGGCGTTGAGTTGAAGATCGGTGGCGACGACGGGCGGGAGAAATCGGTAGCCGCGTTTGGCCAGGGTTTCAATAAAGCGCGGGTTGGCGGCGGAGTCGCCCAGCACCTCGCGCAGCTTATTAATGATGGTATTCAGGCCATGATCGAAGTCGACAAAGGTATCGACGGGCCAGAGTTTGTGACGCAACTCGTCGCGGGTGACGAGTTCGCCGGCACGTTCCAACAGGACCAGCAGCACCTGAAAAGGCTGCTCCTGAAGGCGCAGGCGGACGCCGGACTTGCGCAGTTCTCCGCTAGCACCGTCGGCTTCGAATGCGCCGAAGCGGTAGATTTTTCTGGATGGCTCGGACTGCATTGCAAGGACATCATAACCGAGTGAAGCGATTCTTCCTGCGATCGGCATTTGTCGTAGCGCTGGCGGCGCTTGTGTCTCCGGCGATGTTTGCCGGACAGCTGAAGCCCGAGACCGTGGCTTCGTTCGACCGCTATGTGCGACTTAGCGAACAGCGCATGGCGGGCGAAGAACAGTCCGGGAAGTTTCTGAAAATTGATTCGCTGCCCGCGGCAGAAGCCGAGGCCGTTCGGGCAAAGTTGAAGAACGGCGAAGTCGTCATCAAACATCTGGAAACCCGCGACAACGGACGGCCTATTGTCGCGCCGGATGGACTGATCCATCACTGGATTGGGACGGTGTTTGTGCCCGGTGTCAGCCTCGCACGGACGGTCGCGTTTCTTCAGGACTATGACAACGAGGCGAAGTACTACGCGCCGGAGGTTGAGCGCTCGCGACTGATCGCGAAAAACGGAAACGAGTTCAAGGTATTTCTGCGGCTGCGAAAACACAAAGTTATCACCGCGGTGCTCGACACGAATTACGACGTGACCTATCGTTCGCTGGGACCGGACCGCGCGGTTTGCCGGTCGGTGAGCACGCGGATCGCGGAGGTGGAGAACCCTGGAGAAAAGAACGAATCCGAAAAGCCGGTGGGCAATGACAGCGGATTCACGTGGCGGCTGAACTCCTACTGGCGCTTCGAACAACACGACGGTGGCACTTATGTGCAACTGGAAGCGATCTCTCTAACGCGAGATATTCCGGCGGGCCTGAGTTGGCTTGTGGGGCCGTTTGTGGAAAGCATTCCGCGGGAGTCGTTGGATTTCACGTTACAACGCACCCGAGATGGGTTGATGCGGAGTAAGTGAATCGATTGCCAAGGAATCTCTGATTGAGTGCCGGCAAAAGGCATTAACCACAGGGTACACGGGGGTACACAGGGGTGCCTAGGGGTGCACAGAGAGCCCCGGCGACTTAGTCCCCTTCCCAAATCATTTGATGAGATGAGTTCTAGTGCACTTCAAGTGACACCAGATCTCCGTCCGCTTTGCCTCCCGCTTTGTAGTTTGCGGACGCGGCGCGGCTCTTCCAATCGCAGGAAAATGGGCTCGCATCGACCAGGGTGAGCGACTTGTAATCCTCGGTACGAAGCTTCAGATTCTTGCCGCCTGCGGAAAGAGTCACAATCGCGACCGGGGCGTGCGAGCAATCGATCGAGAGCAGTTTTCCTTTGACGTATTGCACAGGACGCCGGTCGGGCTGAGGTTCTGGCAGAGGCTGATCGGAGTTTTCGTCGCTGGAATCGCTGGCGGACGCGGGCTCGGCTGCGGGAGCGGAAATCTTTGGCGGGGCTGGTGGCGCGGCCGCAGGCGGAGAGGTTGGCTTGCTTGCCGCCTCGGATTGGGGCGCGACGCCGTACTTTTGCAGCATGGGCAAATCTGCTAGCTGCTTGCTGGCGGCTTGAGCGATCGCCGGATCGGAACTGGCGGCAAGTTGTCGCAAGCGAGTGCCGGCCGCCTCCCATTTCTTGGCGGCGATATAAATTTTCGCCATGTTGAGCTGATACTGCTGATTGCGCGGACTCAGCCGGATGGCAGCCTGTTCGGATTCCATGGCGGAATTAATGCCTCCGCCTTCGACGCGGGCCAAGCCGAGCATGTTATAGGCTTCGGCGAATTCGGGATACCAGTCGAGCACCGCGTGCAAGTCCTGCATCATGTTGGCAAGACCCTGAAACTCGCGCCCACTAGCTTGTGCGAAATGATACTTAAAAAACGCTGCGTAGAAGTGAAGCCAGGGATCTTTGCGATCAAGCTCGGCAGCCTTTGCAATCTCGGCCGACGCCTGCGCTGAATCTTTCGCTTGGAAGAAGGCAAAAGCCAGGGCGCGGTGGGCGACGGCATTGTCGAGCTTGGGTTGGCTGATGATGGCGTTCAGTTGACCGATTGCCTTTTCGCGGCGCTCGGGGACGCGCAGCGCCATTTCCGCGACCAGCGATTGCCCGAGTGCGTCGGAAAGTTCTTGCCGGCTGGCCCCGATTTCTTCGTCGGCGGCCACGGCGGGAGCTTGTCCCAGAGATTGCACTGTACCCTTCCCTGGCTGCGCGACCGATTGAAGCTGGGGTGCAATCGACTGGTAGTAGGTCTTCACCGCCTGGTCGAACTGCGCGGCACTCATGCCATAGGCCTGCTGGATGGCCTGATCGGCGGGCAAACCCTGATTCAGCGTGAGGTCGAAATACATGCCAGTCCGCTCCAGCATGTTCTTGTTGATCAAGTAATGTATGGCGATCCATGATTGAGCGGCGAACATCGCGTCTCGCGGGGACGACGAACTGGCGGACGGCGCGGCTTTTATGGCAATGAGCTGAGCCATGGGGATCCATGGTTGAGAAGCCAACAGCGGAGTAAAGCTGGCGGAGCGATCGGCGACCGACACCGGTTCCCATCCAATTTGGACCGGTTTCCCAAGTCGAAGGCTGGAGAAATATTCCGCGAAACCTTCGTCGAACCACGGCTGCGTAGGCGGATAGTTGTAGTTGAGCAGCACTTTGGCGAAGTCGTAAGCGATCGCCCGCCAACTGTCGGCCCTGGAAAGATTGAGGACAAAATAATAACGGTCGTCACCGGGCAGAAAAAATGCGTCGGAAATGAGCGGACCGGGATGTCCCGGAACGACAGCCGAGTAATCTTCTTCGCTGCGTAACGCTATGATCTCGATCGGCTCCGAAAGACTGATGCGAGGGCGCATCAGGAGTTGACCGAAGGCGGAGCGCATTTGTTCAAAACGCGCGATGGCTTCGTGCCCCCCGCGCTCTTCCTCGGCGTTGGTGACCAACGTAAAGTGGCTGGAGTTGAGACGTATCCAGTGCGGCTCGGCGGCTTCGGTCATAGCTGCCGAAAGCAAACAGCAGAGCACCAGCAATCGCGAGAAGAAATGAAATGCACGGGACATGAAGGACCGGGAACAAAGAAATGCTACCACGCGGTGCTGCGCCGCCGTCCGCGTGACAGCCGGCGGGATGCCGGCGTTACTGTCCCGCACAAAGTTTCTCCACCGCCCAGCGGGCGCTCTCAGCGATCACTAAATCTTCATCCGAGGAAAGCTTTTGGAGCTGCGCAACGAAACGCCGATTTCCACTATTGCCCATGGCGATGATCGCATTTCGGCGCAAACCGGAGCGCTTGGTGCGTCGAATGGCCGACCCACGAAATTTCTCGCGAAATTCTTCCGCGCCGATTTCCGCCAGCCATTCCAGTGCCGGGTTGACCAAGCCAGATCGAGGCTGGAATTCCGCGGCGCCGGTTGCGGGCGCCCTGCGGTTCCACGGGCAAACGTCCTGGCAAATGTCACAACCAAAAACGTGGCGGCCGATTCCCTCTCGCATGTCATCGGGAATCGCCCCGCGCTTCTCGATGGTCAGATAGGAAATACATCGGTTCGAGTCGAGTTGATAGGGCGCAACCAGCGCGTCCGTCGGACACGCGTCGATGCAGCGAGTGCAAGTACCGCAGCGGTCGGGCGCGGGCAGATCAGGGGTCAATTCCAAAGAAGTGAGAATCACGCCCAAGAACAGCCATGAGCCCATCTTCTGGTTGAGGATGCAGGTGTTCTTGCCGATCCAGCCGACGCCGGCGTACTTGGCATAGACGCGCTCGACGAGTGGGCCGGTGTCGACATAGCAGCGCGTGACCAAGTCCGGCTGCACAGCGAATTCGCGAAGTTGCGTCTCAACCTCGCGCAGCCGGCGGAGAACAGCGTCGTGATAATCTTCCTGCCCCCACGCGTAGCGCGAGATCCAACCTTGACTGGGATCGCTAGCCTCGACGGAATAAGGTTGCTGCGTGTTGTAGTTGATAGCGCAGACGATTACGCTCCGCGCCCACGGCGCGGTGGTGCGTAGCGAGGCGCGCTTGAGCGCTCCAGCCTCATCGCGGGATTCCAGATATTTCATTTCTCCGGCGCGGCCTGCGGCGATCCACTCGGGAAAGTGGCGAAGCTCGGCGAATTCGTCAACCGGAGCGACTCCGGCAAGGTCGAAGCCTGCGGTGCGGGCGGCATCTTTGACAAGCGACGTGATTTGGGCGATCTGAGGCAAACGGAGCATCCAAACTCCATTATCCCAGCTTGTGGTTCAGAATGACCGATGTGGGCTGCTTCCTCGGTATCAGCATTTACTTTCAAGAGTCATACCTGCCAAAGAAAGCCAGTCCCGCCGAAATGGCAGCTACAATCCTTGCATTGGCGGAGGGTACATTGGCGATTGCGGCTGCTCGGGAGAATCCTGGTCAAGTCAGTTCCAACCTGCCGGGTTCGAACCCGCTCGGTTCGAACCTGGAGTGGCGGGCTTGGGGAGATCGGGACCCGCTGTTTGGTGTCATCCCGTTGGAGGGGCGCGAGCGCGACGGCGCGAATCCATGGACAGACGCGGACTTCTACGAGACCGGCCGAAGCGATTGGCATGAGTTCGCCGAACGCTGGCGAAAGTACGGATTGAACCCGGAAAGCTGCCTTGAGATCGGATGCGGAGCTGGGCGGCTCACCTGCCATATCGCGCGCGATTTTCAGAATGTCCATGGCATTGACGTGGCCGAAGGAATGATTGCCTACGCTCGCAGCCGCATGGGAGCGAACGTCGAATTGCACGTCGCCGATGGCGTTACTCTACCTGTTCCGGATCAGAGCATGACCGCGATCTTCTCCGTCATTGTGTTTCTGCACTTTGATGGCGCGGAGCAAGCTGCCGGCTATTTCCGGGAGATGGCGCGAGTGTTGAAAGCGGGCGGCACGGTTATGATTCAGTTGCCGGTGCACGTCTGGCCTTCGAATCTGAAGCCGGTGCTTCGGAAATGCGTGGCCGGCGCGTATGGCGGATACATGGCGCTGCGCCGGTTAAAGGGCGCCTATCATCGCTTTCGGCTGTCACGCG
This sequence comes from Terriglobales bacterium, assembly GCA_963700175.1. Classification (GTDB taxonomy): domain Bacteria; phylum Acidobacteriota; class Terriglobia; order Terriglobales; family Acidobacteriaceae; genus DASVWZ01. Next base: position 13,755 of record CAVOWN010000008.1, on the reverse strand, counting down.
GCCAATGGAGCCCGTTCATGCAGAGTATGAGCTATGACGGCGACTGGTTGCGAGAGACTCTGCAAAGCTGCGGCTTGCGTGACGTGGAAACTTGTTCCTTCCAACTGACACGCGGCGGAGCGACATATTCCTGGGTGCTGGCCCGCAAGGCTTAATCTCCGGAACTCTCGCACCGCGCTGGCATCGGGCACATCCACTAACAAACAATCATCGACCCCAGAATCCCATTCCCACTTAAAGTCGCAAACCTTGCACACCCCTCAACCATTGCATACAGAGGTGTGCCCAATAATCGAGGGCGGGCTTTTTTCTTTGCATTCCTTTTTATAGAACGCTTTGACCGCTGGTCAACGGATGAAATTCAGCCCGGCCTTTTGTGGATTTGAAAATGCAGAACCATAGGAACGAATGGAGCCAGAGTAGCGGCACTCTGGGTTCGGTGACCGCGAAATCTGCGTTATAATCCACGCTCGGAACGATAGATTTGGCGGGCCGTCTTCTACTTGTGTGACGAGCGCACATCAGCTGAAAACGCCTGCTGGCGCGGAGACTATTTCACTGGAGGAAACGATCATGATTGGACCTCGGCGCAAGCGCGAGATCGTCGAACTCTTATCTTTCGGCGGCCTCGCATACAACGAATCCGCAGCCGCCCTCAGCACCCCTCCAGCCACGTTGCACCGAGGGTTAAGAACGGCCAAGGCCGGGTTGCGTCGCGAACTCACCCAAGACTCAGCCTAGGAGCGCGCAGGAATGGCAACGTCTCCACGATCCGATCGGTGGGTCCGTATCGAGTCCCTGTTCTATGCGGCTCTCGAACAGGAGCCGAACCGCCGAGCTGCGTTCCTCGATGAAGCTTGTGGCGACGACGCAGAGTTGCGAAAGGAGCTCGAATCCCTGCTTCGGTCGGAGAGGGAAACGATGGGTTTCTTACGAAACCCAGTGCTCGACGCAGTACAACAGATTGCGGCAAAGGAAGATCTCTCCGGAAAACGTGTCGGCGTTTACCAGTTGGTGCGCCCGCTCGGTGAAGGCGGAATGGGCAAAGTCTATCTGGCTGCCCGCGCCGACGATCTTTACCGCAAAGAAGTTGCGATTAAGACCCTACAGGGAGGACTCGGACAAAACCCGGCGACGCTGCTCCGTTTTGGCGGTGAGCGGCAGATTCTGGCGAACCTCGATCACCCCGCCATCGCGCACCTTCTGGATGGCGGAATCACGGAAGACGGCCTGCCCTATCTGGTAATGGAGTATGTGAATGGCATCCGGGTTGACGATTATTGCAGAGTCAACAAGCTGGGGACGGAACAGCGGCTAAAGTTATTCTGCGCGATCTGCTCGGCGGTAGAGTACGCCCACAAGAATCTCGTCGTGCATCGCGACATCAAGCCCGCCAATATTCTCGTAACGGCCGAAGGTGAAGCGAAACTGTTGGATTTCGGTATCGCCAAGTTGCTCGATCCAGAGGTCGGACAACTCGCGCAGACCCGGGCCACGGAACGAATCATGACGCCCGAGTATGCCAGCCCCGAACAAGTGCGTGGGGACCAGGTCACGACCTCCACCGACGTTTACGCATTAGGAGTTTTGCTTTATGAGTTGCTTGCCGGCAAGCGCCCTTTCGAGTTGCACACAACCAGTCCTTTCGAAATGGCGAGGATCATCTGCGAACAAGAACCGCAACCGCCGAGCTTGGTGAGCATCGCGAATCCGGAGCTCGCCGCTCCCGACGCTGCCCGCACCGTTAGCGGCGATCTGGACAACATTGTGTTAATGGCTATGCGTAAGGAGCCTGCCCGGCGTTATGTGTCTGTGTCCGCGCTTGCCAATGATGTGAAGGCGTATCTCACGGGTTATCCCATCCACGCCCGCCCCGACACCTGGAATTACCGCTCCAGCAAATTCGTGCGCCGCCATAAGGCGGCCGCCACCGCCGTAGTCATTGTCACTCTCGCGCTGATTGGTTTCAGCATTGGCATGGGTCTGCTGGCCAAGCGTGCTACCCGGGAACGGCTGGCTGCGCAGCGGGAGTCACAATTTCTCAGGGGGATGTTTGAAGCGGCCACGCCGGAGCGGACGCACGGACCGCGTATCATTCCGCGAGAGTTACTCGACCAAGGCGTCAAACGTGTAGACCGCGAACTGGCCGACGATCCTGAGCTGCAGGGTGCGTTGCTCGACACCATCGGTCAGGCTTATTCCACGCTGGGAGTTTACGACCAGGCTGAACTCTTGCTCACACGTGCCTACACGCTGCGCAGCAAAGCGTTGGGTGACGAGAATACAGATATCGCAACCACGCTCTTCAATCTGGCGGTGGCGATCCGGCAGCAGGGTCATTACAAGAAGGCCGAGCCCTTTTACGGGAAGTCCCTTGCCATTCGCGAGCGACTTCTGGGCGAACATGACGTCGCCGTGGCCGCAAGTCTTTCGCAACTGGGGGAATGTCTGTATCTCGAGAACCGCGATGCCGATGCTGAGCCGGTGTTGCGAAAAGCAGTGGCTCTCGACCGCGAACTTAACAGCGACTCCATCTCACGACAATACCTCGCTCTTCTGCTGAAGCGTGAAGGCAATTATACGGAAGCATTGCAGTTGCTGCGAGAACTGGTTGAGTATGATCGTCTGCACATCGGCACGGCCAACCCTGAGTTCGCTCTCGCTCTGCACAACCTGGGTGGCGCGCTGATCGATGCTGGCGATTTTACCGGAGCGGAATCCACCGAGCGCCAGGTGATCGACCTGCAACGTAAGGTGTTGGGCAACAATCATCCCGATCTGGCGTATCCCTTAAATAACCTGGGAAATCTGTTGCTGTTGAAAGGCGACTGGCCAGCAGCCGAGCCTTTGTTCCGGGAAAGTATGGAGATTCGACGAAGCACCATCGGAGAAAAGAGTCCTCTGTTCGGACTCGCTCAGAACAATTGGGGCCGTTTGTTGCAAGCGAAAGGCGATTACGAAGGAGCGGAAAAGGTCTTCAAACAGGCCCTCGATACGATCACGAAGGCCAGCGGACCGGTGGACTGGTCCGCAGCCAGAGTAATTACAAGCCTGAGTGAATTGGACTTCGACCGTAAAGACTACGCGGGCGCCGAGCACTATGCACGCCAGGCGTTCGACATGACGCACAAATTGGGCGGTGACGAAAATCCGCAGGCTGCGACGGCGCTCATCGATCTTGCCGAATCCAGAGTTTTTCAGAACGATGAGGCGGACGCCGAACCTTTACTGCGCCAGGCGCTGGCGATCCGCAAGAAAGAATTGTCGGCGGGACATCCGAATGTCATCGCTGCCGAAGTTCGCTTGGGCGAAGTGCTCATCGCCGAGGGCAAGACGGCAGAGGCTGAACCTCTTTTGCGTGAGGCCGTTGCGTCCGCCCGCACGGCTCCATTTCCGCTCTTACCATGGCAGGTTGCCGAAGCGCAGGGTGCATTGGGCTCTTGTTTGGTTGCCGGTGGCCATAAAACCGAAGGTGAACAGTTGTTGAAGGTGAGCGCGGCCGATCTCCAAAAGGATCCCCGGCCCGCTTTCCGGCGGGCGCGACGCCCATCCGTGCAATCGCCTCACACTACGAGCCGCACCGTGCCCGGTTAAAAAACCAACCGGCAAGCATTGCCTGCCCGTTGGGCGCATGAACTCCGTCCGGCTCAAGGGCCGCCGGCCGCGTGTCGCGAACATGCTGCATGGAAAAACGCATGGAGGCTCAGTCAAAGATGATCGACGCGATGGGCCTCAACGAGCAAACCGTTCGTCGCATCATGTAGCCGTGGGCGATCGACCGGGGGTGATTCTCTCTGTTTCAGTCAGCCAGATTTCCGCTAACTGCGATCTGCGCGACCCGACACATTGGTAACAGATCGTAAGAACCGGTGTTGCCGGCCGACTGAGGAAGCGCACCAGTCGCTCGATGCAAAAAGAAGAGCCGCCTAGACACCAGGCGGCCTGTATTGCTTAAATTCCGATCCGCTCAAGGCGTCACTTCGTCAACCGAAAGATCGCGTTGCTCTTGAGCGTTCCCTAAAGACAGGCTGAAAACCGTGCCATCCCCGTTGACCCCACCATTGTATGTCGTCCCGCAAAGCTTCCCATCGGTGGCTTGGATCAGTCCCGCAGCGGGGCCGCCGCCGTCCGAGCACCCGCTCTGGGAGCAGAAGCTATATACCGTCGTCAGCGTGCCGCCGGTGGGAAAAATCTTGAAGACCGTGCCATCGCCGTTGACCCCACCAAAGTATGTCGTCCCATAGAGGTTCCCATCCTCCTGGACCAGCCCCGCCAAGGGGAGCATGCCGTTCGTGCCGTGGAAAGTGGCGAGCCTCGTCAGCGAGCCGCCGCCTAGAGGGATTTTGAAGACCGTGCCGTCGTTGTCAGAACCGCCGTACGCCGTCGTCCCGTAGAGGTTCCCATCGGTGCCTTGAATCAGCCCCGCATGGGACTGGGCGCCGTCCGTGCCGTCGAAGCTGTGCAGCAAGTAAAAGTCTGGGCGGACAACCATGCACTGCAAAACAGCAGCAGCGCCGAAGAGATCACCACATGAACTTTTTTCATAAAATGCTCCTTTAAGTTGTTGTTGCTGTGATTTTGAAAACGCTCGTGCTGAAGCTCCCTTATTCGCCATCCCTGCCGTCCGCCCCTTCTTGCAGACGACATCTTGCCGGTTCCGCCTGCGCCGGTACTGATGGACCGTCGCCAGAGCGGCCTGCACGGTGTGGACCTCAGTGCGATCGCTGGTCTTGAGCGAGGTCTGAATGCCTTCGACAAGCTCAGGGCAGGCTCTGGGGCACTGTGCCGCCTGTTACACCGAGTAAGCTGACGATGCGTTACGGAATTACTTCGAACACCGTGCCCGCGTCGTCAGCGCCACCGGCAATGGTGGTGCCGTAGATGTTGCCCTTTTTGTCGAAGACCAGGCCCGCCTCGGGAGAATGCCCATCGCCCGACTGGCTGCCGAAGCTGTAGAGCATTTTCTCGGTGTCTGCCGCGGTCAACTCGAACACCGTGCCGTAGTCTTGAGCGCCGCCGTCAGCGGTGCTGCCATAGAGGTTGCCCAGTTTGTCGAAGACCAGGCCCACGAAGGGATAAGTTCCATCGCCCGGCTGGCTCCCGAAGTTGTAGAGCACTCCTGACCACGGTTCATCCTTGACCGATCTTGCTACAATTCGGGCGAAGGCGAGTTCCGGCGTGCCTCCAATGGAGGCTCTTGAAAAAATGGCACGCCGAAGGTTCCAAAGGCCCACGCCTAAAAAACGAGGTGCCTGGTGGACAATACGCTATCGGCAGGATGCTTATGTCGATGGCAAACTGAAACGTATTCAACGTGAGGTGCGCATCGCACCTGCTTGCATCAATCAGCGCGAGGCGAGCAAGATCGCCGACGAGCTGCTAATGCCGATGAATCAGGGAATTGACTCCCATGGTTCAGCGACAAACTTTGGCAAGTCGGCTGTCGAGGTATACCTCCCTATAAAGAAACCCCTGTTGGCTTCGAGCACCTACGAACGATACGAAGGAGTCATCGAGAACTATCTCCTGCCTGCATTTGGCGGAAAGATGTTGCGAGAGATGACTTCGCTTGTTTTGCAACAGTATTTGTCCAGTCTGGCGTCAAAGAATCTTGCCCATGAATCTCAGGACAAGATTCGAGACGTGCTTTCAGCCGTGTTGGGATTCGCAAAGGAACACGGCTTATTGCATCTCAATCCCGCAGAGGGACTACGTCTGCCAGTAGCGAGAACCGGACGACGACGCTCGAAGCCGTACCTAACCCCGTCGCAGTTTGAAACTCTGGTGACGATGATCCCCGAGCCCTACGCAACGATGGTCTACGTTGCTATCTTCACTGGACTTCGGGTTTCCGAGTTGGCCGCACTGCGATGGAACGATCTCGGAGAAAACACCATCACGATTGATGAGCGTTATTGCCGCGGCGATCGGGGCGCTCCCAAAAGCGAAAGCAGCAACGCCACCATTCCGGTGAACTGTTCCGTAATCGAGCGGATTCATCGACTGAGGCTGCTCACGGTCGAGGTCAGGGCTGGCAATGCAGTACGCAAGCATAGGGTCGTCAAGTCGGATGGACCGGAGGATCTAATCTTTCAGTCGATCAGGGATGGCAAGCCGATCCGCGACAACAACATTCTTACCCGCTTCATAAAGCCGGCCGCTCGGGCAATGGGCTTGCCCTGGGTGAACTGGCGGTCACTACGCACCTCCCACGCGGTCTGGCCGAAGATGGCCGGCGCCGACGTGAAGGATGCACAGGGGCAGATGAGGCACTCGAGGGCGAGCACAACGCTGGACATTTATCAGCAGTTCGTTCCCGAGTCGCAGCGTCGAGTGGTGGAGCGGTTGACCAATCTGGTGCAGTAAAGAGATTTTGGTTAGCGTTTTGTTCGCAATTGTGCGCAAACTGCAAGGGACGTTATGGGTAAGTTATTGAAAACATGGTGGCCAGGGACGGAGTTGAACCGCCGACGCCAGCCTTTTCAGGCCTAGTTCAGCCTGAACCAACAATGACTTACAGGTTTGCGGGAGACTGCCAAGTACCTCCAAACACATGCAAGACCTACCAATCATGGGCTAGAATCGTGGGCTGGGCGTCCATTTCCTAGGGCGACGGTCAAAATGGAATCCTCTTAGCGCGCCCGGAACCCAGTTAGTTTTCTTTTCGCCGCATCACAGGGACCGATGCGCCTCGGGCTAGGTGACCGAGAGTGATCGGTTGGACCGTGACGACATCCGGGCCTTTGGTCTTACCGGCGATAATCGGTTTCCTGGGGACGGTTTCGTAAGCGTAGCCGGTGAGCGTGGCGTGCAGTTGGGGCTTGAAACTGACATCGAGACGTGCCCATCCATAATGAGGCTTGCCGTCTATGTAAAACTTCAATCCAAGATAACGGTCCTTAACGCCTCGACCCTTATTGGCCCACGGATAATCGAACCCACATACCCCTTCGCTACACTCTGAGACCGCTAGGTTCCTCCCACGAAACAATTTCTCGCCACCGATACGAGCTCCGGCATCCAGGTCAGATGCGGCAAAATAGATAGCACCCATCACTTGCGCCTTATTAGAGCTTACGGAAGCTTCGGCCAGGAAAATCGACGTACGTTCCGCGTTTTGATATCGGAAGTCGTCTAAAAACAAGTCGTTGACCCCATCGTTGTTAAGGTCGAGGCCGAAACTGCTGGATGGATGTATCACTTTGTGCAGCGGGGTGTAGACAATTTTCGCCTGTGCGGGCATTGGGAGAGCCAACAACCCCAGCCCGGCCGTGGCAAGCGCGATCCCGCAGCCGAGGCCGGCTTTGTCTATGCGTCCCACTCCCGCTGCCATCGCCGCCAGGGAGTAGTGATCGAGCTGTCGATCGATGGACTTGCGAAGCTGAATTCTAGGTTTGCTCAAGCCTGAGTGTTTTTCCATAGAAGCCTACGTCAACGCACAGCCTGCGCCGATTGTGTCTGCCAAGCTTTCGTTCCGCCTGCGCCGCGGGCAAGTTGCCCAAGCGTTGCCTTGGCCGAGTCGTGAGTTTGGCCGGTGATGATCGCCTTATCGGGGATAGTTTCGTAAGCATAACCGGTGAGCGTGTCGTAGATTCCGCGATATACATTCTGGACTGACAGACGAGCCCAACCGTAGTGAATTTGTCCGTCGATCATAAACTTAAATCCCAAGTAGTGGTCATGGATGTTGTGCCAGAACCCCCGATGTCCGCAGTTACTCGAGTTGCAGTCCCACCAGTAGAGAAAAAACTCCCCCCTTGATCGGAAATGATGGTTCGCTCCGACCTTAAAGTTTGCAGGTAGAACGGAAGCGAAAGATCGGCGGTTTACGCTAACGGTGCCCCAAACCGCATTCGGCGAGCGATTCGGTTGACAACGGCTTCCACTCGCCGGGCAAACAGCGGCAGTGCCGAAATACGATTCCCCGCCGTTAGAAAGGACGAAATCTTGCACACCATCGTGATTTAGATCGAGAAAAAAAGCGCCCTCAGGGGAAATAACGTGGTGAATGTGCGTGTATACGATCTTTGCTTCGGCGGGTTGGGCCAGGGCCAACAGGCTGACGCCAGAGGCAGTAGCCGCGAGCGCGTAGACATTGAGTTGATGCTCCAGGGTTCGAGATAGGCGGCAGAGTGCCCCATCAACTTTAAGAGATCGCCGCATAGGTCGTTCCTTCTTCAACCGGGCTACTGGCAAGTTATTCTCTGATCAACGCAGTCAGCTGTCAAGAAGCCTCGCGATGGCCCCGCCTATTTTTCATCCAAGATGGAGAATCGATCAATACACTCCGATCCAAGCGCTGCCATCGCACACCCAAAAAACACAACTGTTGCTTGATCCGGTGCAACCGGTCGGAACTCCGCTGCCGGCAGTGTTGGAGAATATCGCGCCCTTCGTGGCAGTGGAACAGCTGCCAGTCGGATAAGAGCTACCGGCGCCCCAAGTGATCGTATTGGGGCTGGTAGTAAACCGCGCATACCCTTTATGTGTACCGGAAACGCTAACACCTTCACCGAGAACGTACATTTCCACTTGTGAATCGGTTAGCTTGGGCATGGCGGGTGGCCCATTCATTCGCGCTCTTTGCGAATGAGTGGGGTGCGGTGCTGCCTGTGTCTTGGCTCAGCCTGAAATGGAGAAGCGACGTTCTCCGTTAGTGAGTATTCCGTCCTTCGGGCGGGGATGTTCAAGGCATGGGGGTCTATCGTCCGATGACTGTTTCCGCTCAGTGCACAGAGCCCGCCTCCGTTTCACCTGGCAGTTCACTGTAGCTCCGCAACGCCATGCTGTTTTCAGGTTCCGGTGTGCGCGTCACCCGATAGGGTCGTAGCAGTTCAATTCGAGGAGCGTACAACGTCATCGGAGTCGCGCTTCATATAGAATTTGCGATCATCTTCATGCGTGACTCGAAAACCAAGACGCGCATGGCTGCGGCAGGGGCCATGCTGACTGCGATTTTCAGCCACCCCTGTGATGAAAGCGGACTCAAAGCGGACTGAACAAGAAACAATTGGAGTTTAAGCCCTTCAGCATCAACGTATCCAACCACGGAACCGGATCCCGGCGAAAAAAAGCGGACCGAGAGCGGACTGAAGGGGCAAGACGCGATTCCACTAAGCTCTTTAGAATGATGGTGGCCAGGGACGGAGTTGAACCGCCGACGCCAGCCTTTTCAGGGCTGCGCTCTACCACCTGAGCTACCTGGCCACGTTTGAAAACCGCTTGGCAGCCGATTCTGCGAGTCGGAGACGGCGCCAATCTCAGCGGAACTGCCGGGAACTGCGGGCGTCTGTACACCAAGATCGTGTAAGACTTCAAGGATTATAGCAACCCACCCGGATTCGCTCAAACGCGGGAGACATCACTCGCTCCAAAACCTCGACCAAAACGGTTTCTTCATCCCTGCCTCAGCGCTTTCACAACGCCTGCGCCCAACGGAAAATAAAACGGCGGCATGCAATCAATGACCACAGAACAGAATCGCACACACTCCAACTCATCGCTGGGAAACACCACGCCTTTCTACTCCACTAAAGAATTGCGGGCAAAACTGACGCGCATGCCTATCAACGCCGACATCAATAAGCAGCTCGACCTGGAACGATTTTCCCTACGGCGAACCAACCTCAATGGCGATTTTCTGCGTTTTCGCCAGACGAAGGTTCATCCGCGCCTCGCTTTCTCAACGGTTCCCACCAGATGGCTCGAGGCTGACTCGACTCCCAACAAGTTCCTACTCGTCGGCCACTGGATTCCTGAGCGTGCCGATGCCCCCCACGCTCACTTCGACCACATCTCCGGCTACGACCGGGCCGACCCCTTCCGGCGTCCCTGTGGGAATCAAGTCTCCGGGCATGAGCGTCATGAATTCGGCGGCGTAACGAATAATGACATCAAGCGGAAAGATGAAATCGCGAGTGTTGCCGTGTTGCCGGACTTCCCCGTTCACGCGAGTCTCAACCGTCACACCCTTCCACGGATCGATTTCGTCGGTGACCAGCGGCCCGACCGGACAAAATGTGTCATAGCCCTTCCCTCTCGTCCACTGCGCGTCTTTTTTTTGCAGATCGCGGGCCGTGAAATCGTTGACCACCGTATAACCAAGAATATAAGGACGGACATCCTCATCGGACGAAAGCTTGTGACACCGCTTGCCTATCACGATTCCAGTTCGCCTTCGTAGTCGGTTCGCTGCGAGATCTTCGGCCGCAGAATCGTCCCTCCCGGATCTAGCAGCGACGACGGCGGCTTTAGAAAAAGCAAGGGCTCCTGCGGAACCTCGTTTCCCAACTCGGCAGCATGCTGACGATAGTTGCGCCCCACGCATACAATCTTGCTCGGACGCACCGGCGCAAGTATCCTAGCCTCGCCAAAAGGAATCGGCGTGACGGCACGCGTCGGAACACTTGCAAGATCCGTCCCATCTTCGGGCGGCGTCAGGAGAAGCCGGGTAATACAATCCCTGCCAGCAACCGACTCGATCAGACCGTATTCCGGCCCATTATTAAAAATAAAACGGCAAAGCTTCATAGTCTCCGAGTCCGGTCATTAGGGCTCAAATCTACGGCAGTCCGCAAATTCGTAACCGTGCCGACCATAATATCAGTCCGCGGACGCCCCCTATCGAGCGGTCCGACCACCGCACCATTGATCCTGAAACCGCCGACGACTCTGATACACTGTTGCCGCTCGACCCTCATTCGGTACACTAGATGCACTTGGGGAGCCCGGTTTGTACAAACCAGTTCAGACTTCACGACTTTACGAACGCATTGTCCAGCAGATCGAGGAATCGATTTTGCAGGGTACATTGAAGCCGGGCGACCAGCTTCCGGCGGAGCGTGAACTGGCACAGCAATTTCGCGTGAGCCGGTCGGCGGTACGTGAGGCCTTGCGGGCTCTGAGCGAGAAAGGCTTGATCGAAGCCCAGACCGGACGCGGCACTTTTGTTCGCGAAGCCTCATCGCAGGCCATGCGCCAGTCGATCGATCTGATGAGCAGGTTCGGTCAAAGCGATGCCGCCGCGCATTTGGCTGAAATGCGGGAGATGCTGGAGCCGGGCATCGCCGCTCTCGCCGCGGTCCGCGCGCAGGAGGACAATCTGGCGCCGATGCGCGATGCTGTGGCCGTGATGGACCGGACGCTACAGGACGCGGGCGCCTTCATTGAAGCCGACCTGGACTTCCATCTGGCGCTGGCCGAAGCGGCAAATAATCCTCTCATCCTGTCGTTGATCGACTCGATCGTAGGATTGCTGCGCGAGCAAAGAACGCGCATTTTCTACGTCGAGGGAGGTCCACAGCGCGGGCAGTCCCACCACAAGGCGATTCTGCAAGCCATTGAACGTCGAGAACCAGATAAAGCCCGCGACGCCATGCGCGCCCACTTGCAACAGGTCCGGGAAGACTCGCGTGGGCGGATGGACCCTATTCCGTCGAAGCTGCCGCCGGCGTAAAGTTTCCAGTTTCGGCCCGAGTTTCTGGGCTATTTTTTGAGACAAATGGGCAGAATCTTCAAATTGTTCCACGTGGAACATAACGTCACCACGATTTTAGATGCACGATAGTGTCATGACAGTTTGTCCCTTTCTGGGACAAAATAGGCCGGCCTAAGTGCCTCACGCGGAGGACCGGGAGTATTTTCGCGGCGAGGTTGGTAACGTCTCATCTGTCCCGACGTTTCCGTCGTGACGTTCTCATTCGGTACTATTTAGATCGAGCTTGGTGACAATCGATCCAACTTGATCTTGATGCGCTATGTAGAACGTACTGTTCACGAAGGCTTTTATTGGTGTTGGGTTTGCCCCATCTTGTCGTAGAGTCGGGCTTGGTCATGTTCTCCCAACTTGCGGCTGACGGCGGCAAGCATCCGGTACGCATAAGAAGAAGGGGGAGCGGCTCCAGGAGACTGAAGGCAAAGAATGAATTCCCTTCTAGCCAGGTTGAACTCCTTCATTCCAAAAAGCGCATAGCCAAAATAGTAATGGAAAGCGGATTCCCAGTCTTGAGTAACTCCGAGGTCTTGCGCAAGCAAGAACTGATCCTTTGCCAGCCGATACTCTGACAGTTCCACATAGCATCGACCCAAATGACAATGCACGCGACTTCTTTCTTCGCGTCCCAAATTGAACGAAACGACTTCCTCCAAGATAGAACGGGCCTCTGCACATCTTGAGAGGTGCATGAGTGTGAAGCCGCGTTGCATTTCAATATCTTGGTACAACTCGCGGCCCTCCCCTCCTTCAAGCCAAGATGCGTAATTCTTTAGTATCTGTGACAGCGCGTCTAAACCGCGCTCCCGCGCTCCTTCTTCAATCAACAAGGTAGCCGAGAAGATATCAATTTGGACACGAGCCATTGTATCTACAACAGCGAGTTTTTTTGCCTCCGCAACACAGGCCCGAGCCTCGGTGAAATGGCCAGCCTTAGAGTGGCAAGTGGCTTGATCAATCAGGTAACCAGCCCTCTCTAAAGGATCGGCACTCTGCGCGGCTAGCTCCTTGAAATGTTCCAGCGCCTCCTGAAAGTTGCCCGAGTTGCAGAGCTCATGCGCGTGTTGAACTTTGCTCGTGTTCATCTTCTCTAGGGACTCTCTGAACAAGTACGTTTCTGCTCCGTGGAATGTAGCACCTGAGGAAATAGCAGGGCGGTGAAGCTCGGCTCGACCTCAGGTTTCTCGCCTTCGCTTTGGTTGACCGCAGCGCGAAGCGGCGTTTGGAGTTATGCGCCGGTCGCCAGCAGCAACTTCTTTCGACTGAGAAACAGATTGACCAACCCACAAATGACGAACAGCTGATGCGCGTTCTTCTTCAGCCCTCGGTAACGCACCTTCACAAATCCGAATTTCACCTTCATGACTTGAAATGGGTGCTCCACCTTTGAGCGCACGCTCGATTTCGTCCGATTCTTCGCCCGCTCTTGTTCGTCGATCCCGTTCTTATAACGATAACGACGGTGAGTGTGGTCCTGCGCCAGGGGCGCGTACTCCCGGATCACTTCGGTTTGTCCACGATAGGCCTGGTCACCCCATACCCGGGTTTCTTCCCCATGCAGCAAATCCGCCAGCACCGTCGAGTCCGCGACGTTGGCCGCCGTGGCCACCGCCGTGTGGATGATCTTGGTCTTGCTGTCCACTCCCACATGGGCCTTCATCCCGAAGTACCACTGCTTGCCTTTCTTGGTCTGGTGCATCTCCGGATCGCGCCGCTGCTCTCGGTTCTTGGTCGACGCGGGGGCGTGCAAGATGGTTGCGTCCACGATCGTGCCGGTCGTGATGCGCACTCCGCGGGCTTGCAGGTGCACATTGACCGTGCCCAGAATCTTTTCCCCAAGTTCATGTTCTTCCAGCAAATGCCGAAACTTGCACACCGTGGTTTCGTCCGGCGCCGGCTCCTGCCCCAAATCGATCCCCACGAACTGCCTCATCACCGGCGAGTCATACAAGGCCTCTTCCACCGCTGGGTCCGACAAATTGAACCACTGCTGCAAGAAATACATGCGCAGCATACGTTCCACTCCCACCGGTGGCCGACCGTTTCCCGCTTTCGGATAGTGTGGTTCAATCAGCGCACACAGCTCACGCCACGGGACAACCTGCTCCATCTCTTCCAGAAACGTCTCTCGTCGGGTCTTCTTCGTGTACCGCTCAAAGCCGGTCATCATCGCCAGACTCCTTTGTTGTTTGTTGGTCGTTCTCATCTGGCGAAACTTACTCTATATTCCTGTGGAAAGGGAGACCTTATTCAGACTCTCCCTA
>CAVOWN010000007.1:0-544433 GCA_963700175.1 Terriglobales bacterium | reverse complement strand
AAATCGAGCGTGCGCTCAAAGGTGGAGCACCCATTTCAAGTCATGAAGGTGAAATTCGGATTTGTGAAGGTGCGTTACCGAGGGCTGAAGAAGAACGCGCATCAGCTGTTCGTCATTTGTGGGTTGGTCAATCTGTTTCTCAGTCGAAAGAAGTTGCTGCTGGCGACCGGCGCATAACTCCAAACGCCGCTTCGCGTTGCGGTCAACCAAAGCGAAGGCGAGAAACCTGAGGTAGAGCCGAGCTTCACCGCCCTGCTATTTCCTCAGGTGCTACATTCCACGGAGCAGAAACGTACTTGTTCAGAGAGTTACTAATTAGCACGAGGTTGCTTTGATTCACACATGGCGCCTGGGGGCCAACCCATACTGGCCACAAACCCCAACCATCATTTTCAACTGCCTGAACCCAGCTTGGCGTCAAAAGCGGGTTGTCTGCCGCTTGGCGTGCGGTTTTGTGATTCGCAGCACCTGCCAAACTTATCTGGTAATCGTAATAAGGACTATAAGTCCACCATGTTTGCATCTGACTGCTAGACGGGACAGATCCAGTGTCAAAGCCCAAATGAATGTCTTGCCATGGTCCCGTATGTATATTTGAGACGGCCGATACGCCGAGACCATTTATTGAGGCTAAAGGGACTTTTGAGTGCGGAACTGATGTCGGATTTGCCGCCTTAGGTAAGGCGGAGGAACCGCTTCGGGACGGAGTGATATCAGTCCATGAAGACCCGCCATCACTCGTCGAAGAGATACCAGCAGCAGTTAATACCCATCCGTGCGACACATCAATGAAACTCATATCACGAACGTTCTTGAGTGAGTCCGGTTCCGTCTTGAACACCTTCGCACCATTCGACGGGAGCGCTGCTAATGCCGGTTTGGAGCCTACGCTAGAAAAAGCTAACAAATCGGAACCAACAATCGTTGCTGACACTGTCTGGCCAGGAGGCTTTTCGTCCAATCGGGACAAAGTCCGGGTTGGTCGCCAACTCTTGCCACTATCCTCAGTGCCGAATAAGACCAGAGAGGACTGTGAACCGTCCGGTCCCGAGAAAGTTACCGGTAGAAAACCACGGTTCGCTTGACAAACGGGTTTGCCGTAGGTTGGAAAAATATCGGGTGCTACCTCGATAGGGGCTTTGAGAGTTAGTGGTTGCCAGCTATTCGAGCCGTCGTGAGTAACGTAAACCTCAGTGGCTTGCGGCCCCCCGGCCAGCAATCCGTCACTTGTACCGAAGAAACAGAAATACCCTTGTCGGCCCGGGTCGCCGGACGAAATCTTCCAAGTGCTGCCCCCATCCTCGGTCTCTAGTAGTCGAGCAGGAGCGAATGAAGAACTGCTCAAGATATCTAAGTTAAGCCAACCGTGGAGCGGATCGAGAAAATATAATTCTCCTCCGCCGCCGAAGTCGTCTGCTATCCGCTTACCGGCACCGATCTGCTTTGAAAATGTCCAGTCCCCGCCACTATCACGGGTCGACGCCACGCGAAACTGCAATAGATGATTTGTGTCAGAATGGTTCAACAATACCCAACCCGCAGTTACGTTCAGGAAGAACACGCCACCGATGATCTCCTTCGATGACATGCGAGGCGTTATATTTTTCCAGTGAACACCATTATCAGTTGTCCAAAATAAATGTTCCCCACTCTTGGCCCAGCCCACGTTAGGTGCCATTAACTTCATAGACGCGACTTGTTGTGCCCTACCAGATTCGCCTAAGCAGCTCAGAACAAGAAATATCGCTATCAACATCGGATGTTTTCTGCGCACAAATACTCCTCTTACAAAGTAGTGACATCACTTACAACCGAACATCACATACCCGTAGATAACACGCACGTTTGTACTGTTAATACTTTCTACTCCTTGATGGTAGGCTCGTCAATCGCGATTTTGTCCGACTCAGATATGGACCATCCGACATGAGACGATCCACGACTATGGTAATGAAAGGCAACGGGTTCTCAAGAGGAATCACTCGCGGACGGTGCATTCAAAGTTATAGCGATTCGGATATTTTCCACAGGAAGCCTGATAACCGCGCCCTTGAAGCGTCACACTCCAAACGGTCGGATAACAACGCTGTCGTGTGTCTTCCTCGTCGTAGAAACGGGGTTCGATTCCAGACTACGATTACGGGGTCAGCTTCCACACTGTTCCACAACCTGGGTCGGGACAGCTGCCACTGCCGCCCCCGGTCGTTGTGCCATAGATGTCGCCCTTTGCATCTCGGGTGACGCCGCCAATAGGATTTGAGCCGTCTCCTTGATTGCCAAAGGCGTGCAGTATGGTTAGCGTACCGCTCGGATCTAGCTCATACACCGTGCCGGCATTGTAAGAACCACCAGCGTTTGTGGTCCCATAAAGGTTGCCATTTGCGTCCGGCACCACACCCGCAAGGGGATAACCACCCTCAGTCGAACCGTTTCCCGTGCCCGTAAAATCGTGCAGAACAGTCTCAACACCAGCTAAGCTAATTCTCCACACGATTCCTACATTGTAACCACCACACTCCTCTGTGGTACCGTAAAGATTGCCATCATTATCCATGACCGGAATTCCGAGTGGGAAGCACCCGTCTCCCGTTCCGCCGGCAAAAATGTGCAGGACAGTTAATTTCTTGCTCTTACTCAGTTTGTAGACCGTCCCGCAGCCCTGCACGCATGTGCCCCCACCACCGGACTCCGCGATGCCGTACAAGTTGGCCTCCTTATCCATCACTAAACTCGTCCAGCCGGGCGCTGCCCCATCTGACCCGGTGAAGCTGTGTAGTACGGTTTCCTTGCCCGCTGGGTCTAGCTTGAACACCGTCCCATAACCGGAGGCACCGCATCCGGCCGTGGTCCCGTATAGATTCCCCGTCTTATCGCGGAACAACCGCCCTGCCGGATTGCACCCGTCCCTCTTACCGCCTGCAAAGCTATGTAGGACGGTCTCGCCGCCCCTTGCATCCAATTTAAAGATGACCCCGCAGCCGTTGTTGCATTTGCCAGAGCCACCCAAATACGTTGTGCCGTAAAGTGTTCCGTTCGCGATCCCCACTAACCCTTGGAAGGGTAAGTCGCCATCATTTCCCCCCATAAAGTCGTATAACACCGTCTCGATGCCAGTCGGGTCGATCTTGAATACAACCCCGCAACCCGGGTAGCCAAAGTCGTTGCATGCCCCGCTGCCACCGTCCGAAGTGGTCCCGTAGAGATTTCCCGCTTTGTCCTTAAAAACACCAGCGTAGGGATTTGCGCCGTCCGGCAATGGTTGAAAGCTGTAGACGACAGTTTCGTTATAAGTCTGTGATTGCGCTGAGTGGGCCCCAATCAGGGCTGTCAGAAGCACGCCCAATAAACTTATCGCCCTTCTTGCCGCTCCCAGTCGCATCTTCGAAACACCAGTCGTACATTTCACTCTGTCCTTCACGAATCGCCTCCCGGCCACGCGACACCCATGCTACCCCTCGGGCTCAAGATGTTCAACGGGGACTTTGGGGCGCGCCACGAGGCGAAAGAAATTCCCACTGAAGCTAAAGAAGTTCGGCGGCCTTGTTGGTATCGAATTTGCCGCACACATTCACAACGACGAGCATTTCCTCGTGACCCGGAAAACGGTGCAAGGCGGCCATGACTAACGACGCGCGGGATCGGGTTAAGCTACTTGCAGAAACCTTCGATGTGAATCCTGTGGTAGCTCGCATTCGGCTGCAAGCGAGAGATTGAAGTGATTTCGCATAACGGTAATCAAGCGAAGCTTTGCGAAAATCCCGATGCGGTCGTTTATTACGGGCTGCCTTCGTCCCTCGGCATCGTCGATATGACAGACGTTCTCGTTGTTGTACCGCCAGGCTATCCGGTCCAGCCGGTGCCAGTGGGAGGACCAGCCGTCGCTTGCTGAAGGGGAAGAACTGGCGGCGGGGGCGGAGGCGATACCGGGAAGAAGTTGTCTTCTTCAGTCATCGCATACGGTGGGCCTACCGAGCTCGATAGGATTGGGGTGAAACCACTTGATGTGATCGGTATCGGTGTATAGTTTCCATCTGTCAAGCCACCGCCGAATACAACCACGCTCGTGGAACTAAGTGCCGCAAAGTCACTGCCCAAGTACAGGCCGGTGCTGATGCTACTGTTTGCCGAGACGCTGTCCAGCGGGTTAATTTCGTCTAGGCCGCTGTATTCGACGGCAACGGCCCCAGCGGAAATGCTTCCCGTGCCGCCGGTGAATGA
This sequence comes from Terriglobales bacterium, assembly GCA_963700175.1. Lineage (GTDB taxonomy): Bacteria > Acidobacteriota > Terriglobia > Terriglobales > Acidobacteriaceae > DASVWZ01. The sequence continues at coordinate 540,215 of CAVOWN010000007.1, read as the reverse complement.
TACCGTCACGAAGTCATTAGATGGCGAGGTCCCTTGAATGTTCCTGGCATAGAAAATTTGGGCAGTTATGGGAGTAGTCGATGCCGATTGCAGGGTCGGACCCACGGCGCTCACGAATTTGTTGACAGCATTCGAGTCGAACACACTAGCAGTGTAACTGCCCGATGACTGCCAATAAACCCAGACGGCGATCAGGTCGGTGGTTGTCGTCGGCGGCAAGGTGACGACGCAACTCGCCCCGCTACAGCTAAAGTTGGAACTTTTGTTAAGATCCGTGATCTGCGCAAAGGTTGGTAATGCCAACAGGAAGAAAATGCAGGAGATATAATTCTTCAAGGCTAGCCTCCAAATCGGGAAGGTCTTGATTACATAAAGGCCGTAGAAGTGAGGAATGAGACAAAAATCACATTAGTGGAGCAACCTTGGGGCGTCAATAGCTAGCAAGATACTTCGTGGAAGAGTCAAGGAGAGCGCAAATGTTCCACGTTGTGAGAGCGGTTTGGAGGCGAGAGATGGGTGCAGTTATGGGGTAATCTTGAATACGACGCCGCACGTATAGGAAGTATAGCAAGTCGTGCCGCCTCCCTGCGTTGTCCCATACAGGCTGCCATGTTCGCCCATTGCCAACCCCGCGAAGGGGAACTCTCCGTCCTTGCCGCCCATAAAGCTGTGAAGTACTGTTTCTTTCCCGGTCCTATCGAGTTTGAAAACGACTCCGCAGGTGTCACCACCATTGCAATTGGGGTAGGCACCGCCAAAATAGGTAGTACCGTATAGATTTCCCGCCGAGTCCCGAACCAATGGACCCGTATCAGGCTCTTGCCCATCGGCGCAGTTGGAGAGCGAACAGAAGCTGTAAAGCACAGTTTCCGACCATTCCCCTCCTGCTCCAGGAGATAACTCAAAAACCGTACCACAACCGAGATCCCCGCAACCTGAACCACCGCCGCCATAAGCAGTAGTTCCATACAAATTTCCCTGTGAGTCAAAAAGCAACGCCGAAGCAGGAATTGCTCCGTCACCGCCATTAAACGTATGCAGCACCGTTTCGTTGCCGGCCGTGTCCACTTCGAAGACAACCCCGTCGCCGCTGTTGCAGAAGCCATCTCCTCCTTCGGAGGTTACCCCGTACAAATTCCCTGCCGAGTCGAGAATCACGCCAGGATAGGGAGCGCATCCGTCAGAGCCGCCCGTGAAGGTATACAAAATCGTTTCCTTGCCCGATAGGCTTACCTTGAAGACGATACCCACACCATTCGCGCCGCCGACATAGGCAGTTCCATAAAGATTCCCCGCCTTGTCCGCAACCAAAAGCGCTTCCGGAAGAATACCGTCCGAGTTCCCTGTGAACTTATGGAGCATCCTCTCCTTCCCCCCGGTTCCGTTTAACTTGAACACCGTCCCGCAACCATAAGGAGGATTACAATTCTTGATGTCCCCGCCGGCGACAGTAGTTCCAAAGAGATTTCCTGCTCCATCACGCAACACACCTGCCATAGGCTGCTCCCCATTATGGCCGTCGAAGCTATGCAACCAGACCTCTTTTCCAGACTTGTCCATTTTGAATATCGTGCCGCACCCGTTGGTGCATTCTCCCGTCCCACCCGCGCCCGTCGTCCCATAGAGATTTCCAGCGGTGTCTATAACCAGCACGCCCATCGGGCCACCACCGTCTCTTCCGTGAAACGTGTGCAGCACCTTGAACTCGGTCTTCCTCTGCACCAGTTGGGCCGCCAGTGTTGATGCTAGCAGGAATATTAGGAAGAACGCGGAAATTGCCTTTGCAGCGGCGAAGGATCGTTTTGAGGGCATCGTTTGTTACCTCGATTCAGTATGTAGGCCGAGGAAGGGAGGAGGAAATCTAGGTCCACATCTGTCGCAAAGTATACCAAGGAAACGGTTGGATCGACCGACAAATTAGACGAAAAACGTGCGAAGCCTTTGTTCCAATATTGGGCTGCTCTACGCGTGAGCGCGGGATTCAGCCTCCAAGCCTTTAAGGGCCAATAGTTCGATACGACCGTGCCTCATGTGCTTTGACGCGGCTATTGCAGCAATGTGCACAGAGGAACGAGATTTCGTCGACGGTTTATGCAGCTCGGTCGTCGCTGTGGTACACAGTGACGAAGTGGGACAGCTCTGAAGTGTAGGCGAATTTGAGACGGTCAAAGGGCGGGTGGCCCGGGCTTTGCTGGCATCCCATTTTGGGACTGTGGGTGCCCCGTCCTCGCGCTTTTTGCGAGGGCGGGTACGATGCTGCCGATACCATAGGCTTGTGCCCATCGCGCTGCAACGTATCTACGGCGCTCATCACCTGCACTTTATCACTAATTCGTGCTACCGGCGGCTGCCGCTTCTGGGCTCCGCTCGATTCCGTGATCGTTTCCTTTCCATCCTCGAACAGACCCGCCGCAAATACCGATTCGTGGTCGTCGGCTACGTGGTAATGCCCGAGCACATCCACCTTCTTCTCAGCGAACCGGAGGTCGGCAGTCCTTCCACGGTCATGCAGGTGCTGAAGCAACGCACGGCGCATGTCCTATTGCCAAAGAGGAAGCGCCGCGATCCGCAGCAGCGTGAACTGTTCGGCGAAGAGCCGCGGCGGGCCTTCTGGCAGGCCCGCTTTTACGACTTCAATGTATGGAGCGACAAGAAACGGGTGGAGAAACTGCGCTACATGCACGACAATCCGGTGAAGCGCGGGCTGGTGGAGTCACCGGAGCAATGGCGATGGAGCAGTTATCGGCACTACTTCTACGGCGAGGCTGGACCGGTGCAGGTGAACGTCGGCTGGGGGAAGATTTCGTTTCATGACCGAGTAGCCTAGAGGACTCAGCCGCCCATAAACTCTTGCCTCCGACAGCATCGTGCCCGCCCCTTCGGCAGGCTCAGGGCATGCTCTCGCAAGAGGCGCGAGGACGGGGAACCCACGGTATTTAGGGGAGCAAAGAAACTACAAAGCCCGGGCCGGCGGCGGTTTGGGCGTGGGGGCAGCAGATTCCTCGCTCGTCCTCGCCGCGCTGAGGGCGCGCGGCTGCGGACGGCTCGGAATGACAATGGGGGCGCTGGGCAATACGATGATCAAGTGGACAGCGGATTCCTCCCTTTGGTCGGACTGACAAAGAGTTGAGCGCCCGTTATGAGCCTCACCCTTCCCGCTAACTTGGCGACACTATTACCAGGTGGAACGAGCCCGGAAGCGCCGTTGGGCGCGGATGGGGATTGTCCTTGGTGGCGGCTGGCGTGGGGCCGAACTTGGCTGCGGGCAAGTAGATTTTGTGCGTCTTCGGATCGAGCGCCAGGGTGCGGGCGCTCTTTTCTGTCGTCACGGTGCTCGCGACTGAATACTTGTCCGCACTCTCCTGCTTAACCACGGTCAGGCTGCCGCTTTGTCCATTGGAAGAAAAGATGAGTTTCTTGTCGGCGTCGTAGGCGGTGGCATCAGGGCCATCTCCGATAGGGACTGTCGCGATCACCTTGCCTGAATCGTAATCGACTACGGCCATGACCTGGTTATCGCACACCGCAAACAGGCGGTGGGAAGCGGTGTCGATGGCCAATCCGGAAGGTTCGTCGCAACCTTTCAAAGCCCAGTGCGCACTTACTTTGAGGCCTTGAGGATCGAGTTTCACGATCTCGCTTTTGTCCTCAATATTGTCATAGACCCCGCCTTTGCCATCGCTGACAGGAAACTCGGGCTTGCCGCCGAGAGCAATGGTTCCGGCGATGCTGCCGTCTTTGGCGTTGATGACGGTCACGTCAGCGGTGCGTCCGTTGAAGGCGAAAACACGCTGGCTCGGAGCGTCATACAAGATGCCATCGGGATTGGTGCCAGCCTTCACCCGCTGCAAAACTGCGTTGGATTTCAGATCGAAGACCACGACGACGTTGTCGCCACCGTCGGAGATAAATCCGCGGTTCAGATCGTCGGCGGTGGCAATTCCGTGGACGTGCGCCATGCCAGTGATGGTGGCGACGGGCTTTTCGGTGTCCAGACTGACTACATCAACCTGCGTGTTATGAGCGACGTAGAGTTGCCGATTTGAAGCGTCGACGTAAGCGTAGTCCCACCCGCCGGTGCCTTCGATGGGAATTTGGCCGGTCACTTTGTACTGTTGGGCCAAAACTGGAAGCGAGATTCCGATTATTAATAAGACGGCAAAGAGTTTCGAGTTCATGGATCCTCCGTTTATTAGAGCAGTCTGAGTTTATCGAATTGAGCCGCTAAAAGCGAAGGCTGGCGGCAAGAGGGAAATTCTAGAACTGATCTCATGGATGGTTCCGGAACTACGCGGATCTCCTCAAGGGCTGAAGCCCGTTATTTTTTCCGGCACGGGGACGGCGCGGCTGAAGCCGCGCCCCTTCAAGTCGATTATCAGACCAGTTCTAATTCCCATGACAATCTCCCGTCCCTGTTCATGCGGATTATTTATGCGTCGCAGCACCTGCGGGAAGAATTCCGAGTCCTGCGCCGTAGTAGTCGGCAACTGAGTGGCGTTCGGCTTCGGTCAATTGGACGGCGATGGTCCTCATGCGGACGTTGATGTCGTTGGTCCGAGCGCCGCTGGCGAAAGCTTCCAACTGAGAGAGGATGTAAGCCGAGTTCTGCGTGGCCAGCGTCGGCGCTCCACGGACAGAGCCGGCGGGGCCGTGGCACGACTGGCAAGGGGGAATACCGCGCGCCCCATCGCCCAAAGTCACGAGTTGCGCGGCGGCATTGGCGCTAGCGGAATCGGGCGGGCGCTGGGGAAAGACACGATTGTCCTGCGGGTCAGCGACGTTAGGAAGCATGGAGTAGTACGCAGCGAGGTCGGCTTCTTCCTTGGTCGAGAGAACGCTGGCAATCATCTGCATCATGGGCGAACTTCGTTTGCCAGCGCGAAAATCCTGAAGTTGCTTCCAGGTGGAGAGACGGTCCATGGCCGCAAGGTTCGGGACCGGAGGATTTGAACTGAATCCCTCGTTGCCGTGGCAATGATCGCAACGGCGCGCGATGAGAAGCCCTTGAAGCCCGTCACCGTTCGAGGCCAGGGCGACGGTCTCATCGGTCCAAGCGACATTGGAGGGAATGCGAAGTGGAGGCTGCGCCTGCTCAGACTGAAAGAGATATGAACTCGCTCCCAGGGTAAGCGGCAGGATTACGGCAATGACCGCTGCGGCGATCCACACGGATATCTCAGCGCGACGCACAAGTCACCCTTTCTTCCGGCTTCAGGCTGCGGAATTGTTCTTTGGAAACGGCAAGGAATTCGCCTCGCATGGCGTAATGACCTGCGCCACAAAACTCTTTGCATGGGACTCCGTACTCCCCGGGCGTCGGGAACTGAAGGTGGGATTCGGTGACTGCGCCGGGAACAGCTTCCAGGTTGTAACCGGTGCGTTCAATGCCGAGTTTGTGGACGGCGTCGGCGCTGGTGATGCGCAGGCGCACTGAAACTCCGGCGGGCACCACGACACATTGCGGGACAAATACGTATTGCTGAGCAATCATGCGAACCGTGATCGATCCATCGGGCTCCTGCGCCGACCCTAAATTGCTTTCCACGAATTCTCCCTGCAAGTGCAGAGTTGCGGGATTGATTTCCGCACCGCGCAAATAGCGCCAGATCGGCTGGTCGATTTCGTAGTAGCGGGTAGCGGCTACGGTGCAGCCGAACAGTGTGATCGCCAGAATAAATAGGAGCCGTGATCGCATTTCGCTATTGATGATTTGCCAGATGAGAAAGTCTACACGGAATTTTGCAGGGGCGAGCAGCGGCATCGGGTGCGTGTCCGGTGTTACACAGTGTGTTTGAAAGCCCTCGATTTTACCGTAAAGTCCTCCCGTAAGTTGATGTAACCACAGCCTTTGCCCTGTGGTTCTCGGCCTGCCACTTAGTTCTGCGCAAGCGCACGAACGGGGGCGAAGATGGGACGCACACAAAACAAAGCGAATGAAGGATGGGTTCTGGCGGCGGTTCTGGTACTCAGTGGTTTTGCCCTGGGGCAGGCCAAGGAAGCTGCCAATGATGCGAAGAGCGCGCGGACTCGCCGGCAGATCGTGGTCAGCATCCCCGACCGGAAACTGGCGGTCCTTGAAAACGGCATGGTCATTCGCGTCTTTCCGGTTGCGGTCGGCGCCGCGGTCAGCCCCAGCCCGGTCGGCCAATTCGAGATCGTCACTCGGCTGGCGAACCCAACGTACTACCACGCCGGCGTTGTGGTTCCTCCGGGAAGCGGCAACCCCGTCGGTCCGCGTTGGATTGGACTCAACCAAAAAGGCTACGGAATCCACGGCACCAACCAGCCGCGATCCATTGGCCATGCGGAATCGCATGGATGCATTCGCCTTCGCAATCACCAAATCGAAGAACTTTACGAAATGGTGCGTGTAGGCGACACAGTGGAGATTCGCGCCGAGCGTGACGAGCGGACTGCACAGCTTTTCGGCGAAGCGACGGAAACAGTTGCCAGCGCGACGAACGTGACTATCGCGGCTGGTCAGTAGAAACGAACAATTCATGGAGGATGCCATGCAAATGCTGATGACGTTATTAGCGGTGATTGCGGGAATGGTCTTTTCGCTGGCGGTGGCGGTGCTGGCGGAAGAGTTGATCTTCGGAAAAGTGTTCGGCTTGTTCTTTGCCCGGCAGGTTGAGCAGGTGAAATCAGGGCAGGGGCGCTGAGAGCGCAGGGAGGAAGTCATGCTGTTCCTTAAGTACTTGTTGACCTGGGGCGGAATTGGAATGATCGCGATCGCTGCGGGAATTCTGATCTTCGACCTCTATCGTGAAATGCAGTACAAACAAGCTGTCAGTGCGGCTGGCGACGCACCCAAGCCACCGCGATCAGGCATACGTTGGCGCGCCACAGTGGCTTTGGCATTGCTGGCGTGGGGACCTCTGCTGTTAGCCGCCGGCATTGTGGTAGTTCCGAGTGGCATGGCCGCGATCCGTGTGAGCCAGACGAGCGGAACGCTTCCGGGGACTTTATATCCGGGGGCGCATTTCATCACTCCGATGGCGGAGAATATCGCCCTGTTCGACACACGCGATCAATTGTTTACCGCCGGTGTGCTGGAAGACGGCGAAAAGTCCGGAGCGTCATCGAAGAAAGCCGAACCACTCAATGTGCAGGCAAAAGAGGGGCTGACGGTGGGATTAGCGATTACCGTACGTTATCGGCTGGACCCCAAGCGACTCGAGTACATTCAAGCCAATCTGCCGCAGCCGGTTGAAAAAGAAATTGTTCCGGCAGTGGTTGCGAGTGTGTGGCGTGAAGTGGTCCCGAACTACACGGTGCGGGATGTGTTTGCGGCCAAGCGAGAAGAAGTACGGAAGCGAGCCTCGGACATCATTACGCAGCGTCTGGCGGCGGACGGGATCGTGGTGAAGGAAGTCATGTTGCGCGATATTCAACTTCCTCCGGAATATGCGAAAGGATTAGAGAGCCTGCTGTTGAAGGAGCAAGAAGCCGATCGGATGGGTGTGGAGACGGAGATCCAACAGAAGCAGGTGCGCATTGCCGAACTTGAAGCCGAAGCCACCAAAGCGCAGCAAGTGAAACAGGCTGAGGGAGAAGCGCAGGTGCGCGTGCTGCAAGCCAAGGGAGAAGCCGACGCCATGCAGTTCACGCTGCCCCTGAAGCAAAAGCAGATTGAGCAGTCAAAACTGGAAGCCGAAGCGCGCAAAGAAACCACGGTCAAGAATGCAGAAGCCGAGGCGGAGGCCAAGGTGATCGATAGTAAAGCCGAGATGGAGCGCCGCAAGCTGCTGGCTGAGGCTGAGGCGGACCGCATTCGGGTAACAGCGGTTGCCGATGCTGAGCGGATGGAGAAGGAAGGCGTGATCTTGAAGCAGAATCCGCTGCTGATCAATAAGATCGTAGCCGAACGTCTGTCGGACAAATTGCAAATCATGATGGTTCCGGCGGACGGTAAGTTTTTCTTTGCTAACGATGTACTGCGCAGCATGAACGTTTCCAATCATGCCTCGCAGGCTGAAGACGAGGCGCAGCCGAAGTAGACTGAGCTTACTCCGTGAGGCTTCGGCTTAATTGCTTGGGGCCTCACGCAGAAAGCTCACGCGGTGTGCTTACCCAGACTCCAAACAATACAGGGCGCCATGCGAACCAGCAGTCGGCAACGGATTTATAATTCGCGCATCCCTAAGATGCTCCATCGACGAAGCTTGTGGCACGAGGCATGGGTGCTCGCTGTGTTGAGCTTACTTGGCACATTCGCAGGGGCAAGCGAATGGCAGGCCCCAGCTGCGCAACTGGCGCGCAAGATCGCTGCCGTCACAGGGCCGGGCGCTGTTTCGCTGAGTGTGGAGAATCGTTCCTCTCTCACTCGTGCCAGTTGCGACGAGGTGCGGCGACGGCTCATGACTGAATTGGGCGGCATGGGCGTGCATTTCGTGGAAGCAGACCAAGCTGCCGCTACGGTCCAAGTTACGCTTTCGGAAAATCGGCAAAGTTACGTGTGGGTGGCTGAGATTCGTCAGGGAGCGGGCGAACCATCGGTCGTGATGACATATACACCGCGTCTGATCGGACCGGATGCGGCACGAGCGCAAACGCCATTCGTCATAAAGAAGACGCTGTTGTGGAGCGATGCGAATAGAATCCTGGATGTTGCGCTGGTCAGTGGCAATCCTCAGCACATGATTTTGTTGGAGGCTGAAGCCGTGGTCCTCTACAGCCAGCAGGGCGGGCACTGGCAACTCGACCAGTCTTTGCCGATCGTTCATCTCAAGCCGTGGCCTCGAGACCTGCGGGGGCGTTTGCTTTTAACAAAAGATCATCTTTTTGACGCGTACCTGCCAGGAGTGTTCTGCCGAAGTTCGAATGCCGCTCCTTTAGCAATCAGTTGCAGGCCGAGTGACGATCCCTGGCCACTGGCGACGGAGCCTTACCATCTGAACGGTTTCTTCGCGTCTTCGCGAAATTTCTTCACCGGCGTATTGTCGCCGGGGGTGCAGAAGCAAACGGCGTTGGCAACCTTTTATTCCGCAGCTCCTCTGCCGCGCGATAAGTACACGGTATGGATTTTCGCCACTGTGGACGGCCAAGTGCATTTGCTGGATGGCGTGACCGATCAGACCTTGGGCAAACTCGGCTGGGGAAGCGATCTGGCAGCAGTGAAGAGCAACTGCGGCTCGGGTTGGCAGATACTTGCCAGCTCAAACGGCAATGGTCCAGGAGACGCGGTGAAGGCGTTCGAGTTTCCGGATCGCGAGCCGGTGGCTGCGAGCCTTCCCGTGGACTTCAGTGGCAACATTACGGCACTGTGGACCCAGCCGGATGGCAACGATGTGATTGCAGTGTCACAGAATTCAGAATCGGGCGCCTATGAAGCGAATCTTCTTTCTATTGCTTGCAGCCAGTAGCTTGTTAGGCTGTGGTCTGGCGAACGCTGAGGTGCGGCCGCGTTATGGCGGAACACTGCACGTGGCGACGGCGGGGGCTTTGACTTCGCTCGATCCCGCAGACAACTCGCTGAATGACCCTGCTGCGGAAAACATTTTGCCGCTGGTATTTGATGCGTTGGTTTGGCTGGATGCGCAGGGCGGGCCGAAACCTGCTTTAGCGAAGTCCTGGGAGAGTTCTTCGAGCTATCAACGTTGGCAATTCCAGCTGCGGCCAGGCGTAACATTTTCAGACGGGACACCACTCTCGTCGGAAACGGTTGCCGCGTCTCTCAGAAAGGCGAATCCGGACTGGAAAATCTCCGCCGCGGGGGAGCAGATTGTAATCGAGAGCGCGGCCGCGGACCCATTGATGTTGGCCGAGCTTGCATTGCCGCGCAACCGCATCGTGAAGCGGGATGGAGGCAAGATCTTCGGCACGGGACCATTCGTGGGCAGCCAATGGGATGCGGGCAAGAAATTGATCGTCATGGCGAGAGATGACTATTGGGCGGGACGTCCGTTTTTGGATTCCATCGAAATCGCCATGGGCAAGAACCCTCGCGATCAGATGATGGCTTTTGATATGGGTCAAGAGCAGTTGGTCGAGATTGCGCCAGAGCAAGCGCGCCGCGCCGCAACGGAAACGAGACAGATTGGGCGATCCAATCCGAATCAGTTGCTGGCTTTGGTGTTCGCTAAAGCGCCACTGTCAGACCAGGAATCCAAACTGCGGCAAGCTCTTTCGCTCAGCATCGACCGCAACTTGATCAATAGTGTGGTACTGCAAGGCGCAGGTGAGCCGACGGGCGCGTTATTGCCGAATTGGATGACGGGATACGCGTTTGCTTTTTCAGCGGCTCAAGACCTGTCTCGTGCGCAACAGTTGCGCGGCGAGGTCCAGCAAGCTCCGGTTTGGACCCTCGGCTTCGACGCCAACGACGCTGCCATGCGGGTGATTGCCGAACGCATTGCGCTCAACGCCCGGGACGCGGGTCTGCGGTTGCAGTTAGGGGACGCGGGCACTGCGGATCTCCGCCTGCTACGAATTCCGCTCGCATCGCGAGATGCGTGTGAGGCGCTGTACCAATTGACACAGCCGCTTGGATTGCCAGCCCCTACATTCGCGGGAGATTCAGACGACGAACTTTACGCCGCCGAGCGTAACCTTCTGCAATCGGGAAGAGTCGTACCCCTGCTTCACTTGCGTGTCGCATACGCTGCGTCTGCGAATGTACGCGGCTGGAGATCCGATGAAGACGGAAGTTGGGGCCTTGTGGGTGGCTGGCTGGCGGGCAAACCATGAAATTCCGCAGAAAACTCCTGCTGATTTTTGCCTTCACTGTATTCGTTTCGGTGGCGACGGTCGCATGGATCACTTCTGCTTTGGCGCGGAAGGCGTTCGCAAAGAACAACGAGGAGCGTACGACCGCGCTGGTGGCGCAGTTTCGGAGAGAATTTACCAATCGTGGCGAGGAGGTGGTGCGCCGGGTTGCAATGATCGCCTCCAGCGATGCGGCAACTCAGCTGGCGCTCACCCTGCAAAGTGGGTCGCCCGATTACGGCTCATATCTAAATGAAGCCAAGAGCATCAGCGAGACTGAGCGACTCGATTTTCTGGAATTTATCGACGGCCAAGGGACCGTCATTTCCTCCGCCCAGTGGCCGGCGAAGTTCGGATACAAAGAGAGCCTGCCGTTAAACTCGATTCCGAATGGGGCGTTCCTCAAGCAGGAAGACCTGCCGCAAGGAGCAGCTTTGGGGGTCTTCGCGATCAAGGAAGTAAGCAGCGGTGACAGGCGGCTGTTCGTAGTCGGCGGACGTAAGCTGGACAAGAATTTTCTGGCCAGCCTCGAATTACCTGCCGGCATGCGGGCGCTGTTTTATGAAAATCTGGGACCGGAGTTCTCTCCACGGCTCTTGTTTGACGCATCCGGTTGGTTTCAGCAGGCTGATCGAGTGGCACCGCTGATTCAGCAAGTTCAACAACAGCATAGGGAGATATCGACGCTGATTCGCTGGACTTCGAAGCCAGACGACGACGAAACGATCGAAGCCATTCCGCTGAACGGCGAAGATGGCCAACTGCTCGGAGTTCTACTGCTCGGAAGCTCACGCCGGCCCTACGTTGAACTGCGACAACAGATTCGGTCGGCTGCGTTGCTTTCAGGCGGTATCGGAGTACTGCTGGCGGTCGGGCTGGCAAGTTGGGCAGCTGCGCGCGTCACTCGTCCGGTTGAGAAATTGGCCCACGCGGCGCGGGAAGTGGCCGCAGGCAACCTTTTGGCTGCGGTTGATGTGCAGTCGTCGGACGAATTCGGCGAGCTGGCTGAATCTTTTAACCGCATGACCCGCGAACTCTTGGAGCAAAGAGAACGACTCGTGCAAGCTGAACGGGTGGCTGCCTGGCGGGAGTTGGCGCGGCGATTGGCACACGAGTTGAAAAATCCGCTGTTTCCATTGCAGTTGACGGTAGAGAACCTGCTGCGGGCAAAGCAACATCTTCCGGCGATGTTCGATGAAATCTTCCAGGAGAGTTCTACAACTATGCTGGCGGAAATTGCGAACCTGAAGGCGATCATTTCGCGCTTCAGTGAATTTTCGAAAATGCCGCAACCGCAACTGCAGCCAGTCGACATCAACGAGGTCGTGCAGACCGTCGTGCGTCTTTTCCAGGCGCAACTTCAGGCGCCAGGACGCGCGGCCATTGAGTGCAAGCTTGAACTAACCAGTGAACGCGGTCCGATTGCCGCGGATCCTGAACTTCTGCACCGCGCATTATCCAATCTGGTTCTCAACGCTATGGACGCGATGCCGCAGGGCGGCGCGCTGACGGTGTGCACGCGACAGGCTGGCGACTACGCCTATATCGAGGTCAGCGATACTGGTAACGGAATGACTCCAGAAGAATGTGAACGCATTTTCACGCCGTACTATACGAGCAAGGCGCACGGCACCGGACTCGGACTGGCAATCGTTCAATCGGTGGTAAGCGACCACGGTGGGCGAATCAGTGTGCGAAGCCAGCCCGGACAGGGAGCGACATTTGTGATTGAGCTTCCCAAACGTTCGGGCAGACTTTCGGGGCACGATCCATCCGCCGCAGCCTCAAACGCAATATATTAAGGACACCAATTGCCGACTAAAGCCAATCTATTGATTGTGGACGATGAGGCGAACACTCTGGCCTCACTGTCGCGCGCGTTTCGTCTGGCGGGCCATGAGGCGACGGTCTGTGATAACGCTGCGAAAGCGCTCGAACTCGCCAAAACTCAACAATTCGATCTGATTTTTTCTGACGTGGTCATGCCGGGAAGAGATGGGTTGGCCTTGCTCGAAGACCTTCGCGAACAGGGAGTCACGACGCCAGTCGTCATGATGTCGGGGCAAGCGCACATCGAAATGGCGGTGCGGGCCACGCGGCTCGGGGCAGTCGATTTCCTGGAAAAGCCGGTCTCCACTGACCGATTATTGCTTAGCGTGGAAAATGTACTGAAGCTCCAACGCCTGGAATCCGAAAACAAACAACTGCGCCAGCGCTTGGGTAAACATGAAATCGTGTGGTCAGGCGAAGCGATGAAGAAGCTCATGGCACAGGTCGAGCGCGTGGCCGCGAGCGAATCACGGGTCTGCATTCTGGGTGAGACCGGAACTGGCAAGGAGCTAGTTGCCCGCACGCTGCACGAGCGGAGCCCGCGTGCCGCCGGGCCATTCGTGACCCTGAATTGTGCGGCGGTCCCGTCGGAGTTGATCGAGTCAGAACTCTTCGGACACGAGAAAGGATCGTTCACTGGCGCTGCGGGCCGGCACATTGGAAAATTCGAACAAGCGGAGCACGGGACAATCTTTCTCGATGAAATCGGAGACATGCCCTTGCCCATGCAGGCCAAACTGCTGCGCGTGCTGGAAGAGGGCGAGGTTGAGCGCATCGGTGGAGACAAACCGCTGCGCGTCGATGTACGCGTATTCGTTGCGACCCATCGCAATCTGGAAACGCTGGTGCGCGAGGGCAAGTTTCGGCAGGACCTTTATCATCGCATCTATGTCTTCCCTCTTCTATTGCCCGCCCTGCGCGAAAGGCGCGAGGACATTTCTGTCTTGGTTGAGCATTTCGCCAGACAGGTTTGCGCACAGAACAATTGGAAGGCCATCATCTTTACCGCTGATGCCATACGCCTGCTGACAGAATATTCGTGGCCGGGCAATGTGAGAGAACTGAGGAACGTGGTGGAGCGCTTAATGCTGCTGGCGACCGAGGAGGGCGTCACGGCAGAAGCCGTGCGGTCAGCCCTGCCAATGGGCAGCGGACAGATGGCACACAGCAGCCTTACAGCAAGTGGCGCCCTTGCGGAACGGGTGCAGTCGTTTGAACGGGAGAATATCCTGACGGAATTGAAGCGTCAGAACTACCACATCACTAATACCGCCAAAGCGCTGGGCTTGGAGCGCAGCCATCTGTACAAGAAAGCTGAACAGCTGGGGATCGACATTCAAAAACAGCGGCGCGAAGATGAGACTGCTTGAGCATGACCACCAAGGCGGTGCAACGGCGGAAGCAGTCGAATGGATTTTTGGTTGGCGGCTGTTGCGGCGGCAACCTGCCGGATCCTGAGCCTCAAGCACAGGCGCTGGTCACCGCCGCAGTTTGATGGTACTTAAGCGACCCTCTTCGACGACTTCTTGCCAGCGTTAGTCGCAAGTCCTTTTCCGTGACGATCCTGCACTTCGGCTTGCTTATTGGCTTGCGGATTTATTTTCCCGGCAAGTTGCGTCAATTTGTTGTCCGTTTCTTTTTCTTCCTGAAGTGTTTCCTCAAGAAGCGAAACATGTTCGGATTCCCCAAGCACCTTGGCAAAGTCACGCGCGGTTCCGTAGGCGGCAATCTCGTAGTGTTCCACACGCTGCGCGGCGCCGATCAATGCGGCATCCATGACTGCGTCTTCGAAATCCTGCTCGATTGCCTCGGCGCCCTCTTTGACCAGTCCGTCCATACCCAGGCACTTCTTGCCTTTCGGACTCTCGCCGAGCGACTCGAAGATCGTCTCCAAACGCTCGACATGGCCCCGTGTCTGCTCCAGGTGCCGCTCAAATCCTTCCCGCAGTTCCTCTGATGAGGCGGCTTTGGCCATCTTCGGCAATGCCTTCACCAACTGAGTTTCTGCGCTATAAATGTCCTTCAATTCATCAATGTACAATTCCTTCAACCCGCCGTTAGGCATTTCTCCTCCATATAAATTGATTGAATTCGGATGGGATGCGATGAAAGTGATAAGTCCCGGCCCTACTGCGTAGGCCGGGACCCATTGATTCAGCTTAGGAGGCGCGGCGCCGAATGTCTTGATTCTGGTCGCCCTGTTCCTCGTCGTGGCCCTGCTTGTTGTCCTGACCAGGATTCTTCTTCGAAGGATCCATTTGGTCCTTCTTATTCTGACCGGACTGTTGTCCTTGCCCCGGCTGTTCAGAATGCTGGTTCGGGTCTTTCACTTGATCGTGTGCCATGGAATACTCCTTGAGTCAACTCGCCGTTTTGGGGCGCGTTGCAAATTATGTGACCTTGCTTGGTTGCACAAAGTGATTGCTGCGGTTGGCTCAAAACGAACAACGCGAAAATGGGCGCGATCCGTCCCTAGAGGTCATACAGTCTTTTGCGCTGAGGGACAATTATGGAAGGAATTGTGAATCAGATTCGAGATAAGTCAATCCAATGCGGTCAACGATGGACTTATAAATCGGAGAGATGATTGTCCACCGCGGCGACTGTATCGCATCGAACAGAGTCATCGTCTGCGGACGAGGAAGCTACGCGCCCTCGGTCATGAAAGATTTCTTGCATGCGATCAAAGTCGCGAACTCCAGTTGCTGGAGATCGTCCTGAGTGAAATCGGGACCGGAGGAGACCAGGTCGAACCCCTTGCGACAAACCTGGATAACGCCGATCACTTTGCGCGCCGGGTCGAGGATCGGAGCCGACATCAATTTTTGAATCTGCAACTGTTCGGATTTTTCCGTGTCTTCCTTGCTGGTCAGCCTCACGGTTTCGAACACTCGAGCATGTTTTACTTTGGCAAATGCGTTGAACAACTCCACTTTCTTGCTGCTTGCGGTGTGCGATGCAATGGCGGACGAACTCGATACCGGGATCGCCCCCGCAGTCTTTAGTTCCTCGGGATAGGCAAACTTCAGCAGGCCCTTTTCCAGGCGCAGCAATGCGACTTCGGTCAGGCGAACGCCAAACAACTTTGCCAACGCTACGCAAAATTCTTGCGCAGTCTGTGTTTGCCCCAGAACGTGTTCCAAAGATGCCCGGGGAGCGGTTGCGGCTCCTGCTGCCGAGCCGTGAGCGCCGAAATTCTGTTTGCTCTGCATATCACCCTGTTTGGGATACTGGACACAACTTCTCTAGGGTCCAGATCATGTTGACATACTGCCGTTTCGTAACCGACCCTTCAAGTTACCGAGGTACTCGCATTTCGGTTGGCAGTCGAGCCTTAGCCCTTTACCAGGGGATAGCCCTTCTCCCGCCACTCACGGATTCCACCGTCCATTGAGATCACGGCCCGATAACCCATTTTTTGCAGGTTGTCCGCGGCGAGCGCTGAACGAAATCCGCCTCCGCAGTACAGCACCATTGGAGTAGTCAGTTCCGGCACACGGGCCTCGATGTCACGCTCAATGATTCCCTTCCCCAGGTGAATGGCCGAGGGCAGATGGTCCTTGGCAAACTCGCTTTCCTCGCGAACATCGATCAATAGGAATTTTTCTCCTCCGTCGAGCTTGGCTTTCACGGCATCGACATTGGTTTCTTTTATCCGGCTTCTGGCATCGTCAACAATCTTCAAAAAGCGCGGCGGATGGTTATGGGCCATGGATCCTCCAATTCGGCGGGTCGAAAAAGCGCTGCCCGTGGAATTCATTTTAAACAAGTTTTGTGGGAGTCGAAGCTGGGCTCACGAACCGCTCAGTCTAAATCGGAAGGAACAGCAGTTTCATACGCGGTGGACTGCGCTGAAATCATTGCATCGTGAACCGCCGGCGCTTCAGCGTAGTCTTTTGGGACATCGTGGTTCGGGACTTCGCCGCTGGGGGCTTCCATGCTCTCTTCGTTTGCAACCTCAGCGACACACTCGGCTGCGTCATCTTCGGGACTTCTCTCAGGAGCGCTGGCCCGCGCCGATCCCTTGGCAATCATCCCATCAAGTTCTGCTTGCAGTCTGTGGCGCTCTTCTTCCGCGAATCCAATAAATTCGAAGGGTTGCAAACATCCCTTGGTCGCCCACATGGGAAAGAGCATTCGGGCCCTGTTCCGAACTGTGCAAGTGCCCACGTGAAACATCACTTCCACCAGAATGGCCTCATCCAGTGCGGTGTCCAGATGAAGCAGTCCACCAGTCGCGGAAACGATATGCAGCTTGCCGCGGACCTGGCGGCCATTTTCCAGACGCAGCATCGACAATACCGTTCCAGCCAGTTTTATCCGGGGAGGGCGTGCTCCGGCGTCGCGATGCGCATTTCTGTTCATGGTATTCCCACTATTTCATCCCCTCAGCCCGGCTGGGCAGATTACGAAAGCTCGCACCCCGCAAGGCTTTGGGCCATTCACTGTTGAGTATGCTACAGAACTTTCATGCCCCGCCTAGGGCATCCTCCGGATGGTTCTCGTTCTGAATTTCATTGAATATGGAGAAGACCTACTACCTATCAAATGGAGGCTTCTTGATGGCAGAAAAGAATCTAGCCGGACTGCACGTTGCGATACTTGCCAGCGATGGTGTCGAGCAGGCTGAGCTCAGCGAACCGCGTAAAGCACTGGACGAAGCCGGCGCCAAGACAACTCTTATCTCCGTCAAGTCCGGGAAAATCCAGGCGATGAAGCATGACGACAAATCGGAAAAGTTCGAGGTTGACGCCACTCTCGACAAGGCCAATCCCAGCGACTTCGACGCCGTCCTGCTTCCGGGAGGCGCCTTGAACGCAGATACCCTGCGCGTAGAAAAAGCGGCTCAGGCCTTCGTCACAACTATGGACGAAGCTGGCAAGCCAATCGCCGTGATTTGCCACGCACCGTGGTTGCTGGTCTCCGCTGGATTGGTCGATGGCCGCAAGCTAACCAGCTATCACACTATTCAGGACGACATCCGCAATGCGGGCGGAGATTGGTCCGACAGCGAAGTGGTTCGAGACAACAACTGGGTAAGCAGCCGGCAACCCTCGGACATTCCGGCATTTAATCGCGAAATGATCAAGCTGTTCGGCGAGCGTAGCGGCAAAGCCGCAAAATCGCATCCGGAGAAGCCAAACAGGGCTGCGTAAGAGATATCGATTGTACAGGCGATCCAGAAAGCCCTTCGCTCGGACAAGCTTCGCTTGGCAGAGGGCTTATTTCAGGGCAAGACATCTTGCCTCCACCTCGATTCGTGTTTGCCTTTCGAGATCCCTCATCCCTGCTTACTCGGTGCTAATCACACAGCCAAGTGATATAGTCGGGAGGTAATAGCGTTTTCGCGCGCTTGGGGAGATTTTCTGCTATGAGTACGCCGTACGGCTTGCAGATCACCGAAAATTGTATCCTCTGCAAACTCCGGAAGAACGGCTTCTTCTGCGAACTTCCGAAAGGTCCGCTAGCCGAGTTGGAAAAGATCAAGTACGCCAGTGCGTATCCCCAGGGCGCCATTTTGTTCGTGGAAGGTCAGTCGGCACGTGGCGCGTATATCATTTGCAGCGGGCGGGTGAAGCTTTCGACTACATCGCGTGACGGCAAAACGCTCATCCTGCGGATCGCCGAACCCGGGGAAGTTCTCGGCTTGCATGCCAGCGTCTCTGGAAAACCCTACGAACTGACTGCCGAAACTTTGCAGCCCTGCCAGTTGGATTTCATCAAACGCGACGATTTTCTACACTTCTTGCAAAACAACGCCGACGCCTGTATGAACGCGGCCGAGCATCTGAGCCAGAATTGTCAAAGCGCGTATGAGATGATTCGCTCGCTCGGTCTCTCGCACTCGGTATCGGAGAAGCTCGCGCGCTTATTGCTGGAATGGGCTGGCGATGGCGAGGTCACGAAAGAGGGCATCCGCATTAAGATTTCGCTCACGCACGAAGAGATCGCGCAGTTAATCGGCACTTCGCGCGAGACTGTAACCCGCGTGCTCGGCGAGTTCCGCGACAAGCATGTCGCCCAGTTGCGCGGATCGACGCTGCTGATACAAAACCGTTCAGCCCTGGAAAAGATGATCGGCGAATAGTTCCCGATTCGGCACGGCCTTTTCCGCGTAACCACCACGCAGTTACTGCTGGCAACATTGCACTTAACGCCGCCATCGCGCTTCAGTAACCGTTCCCGGATTACAGCCGAGACTTTACCGCGCTGGGCGAAAGTCCTAGTCTGGCAAAGTGATGAAGCCAACCGCTCTACTCGTGACTCGGGACCGCGCGGCGCTGCTCCTGCTGCAAGCCGCGCTCGATGTTTTGGAGATCGACACACAAATCTGCTATTCCACTGAGGAGGCGGTCGCCGCTCTGGTGGAGCAGGACTTCGCGGCCGTGGTTCTCGACTTCGATTTGCCACAGGCGGCGCAGGTCGCTCGCATGTCCCGGATCGCGCATCCCGTCCGCAAACCGCTGCTCGGCGCGATGGTTGGCTTCTACACCGCAGTCAATGGCGCCGCCGAATGCGGCATCAATTTCGTGCTGCACAAACCTTTGAATGTCGAGGAAGTGACCCGTTGCCTGAATGCGAGTAAGAAGACGATGCTGGCCAACCGCCGCCGATCGCCGCGTGGAAAGATGGAGACGCTGGTGCATTTGGCGTTCGAAGGCCGAGTTGTGCCGGCACTCTCGCACGACGTCAGCGAGCATGGACTGGCATTGCAGGCCCCAGAAGCGTTGCCGCACCTGCAGGATGTCGATCTGCGCTTCGTGCTGCCCGGGACCAACCATAAAGTAGAAGCGCAATGTGAGGTCATTTGGGCGGACAAGGACGGTTGTGCTGGTCTGTTCTTTACGCAACTCACGCCCCAGTCCCGGAAGCATTTGAAGATGTGGATGGCACAGCGTCGCCCCCGGCGCGAAGACGCCGTACGTGTGCTGCTGCCGCCCATGCAGAAGTGGTATTCCAAAGTTGCCGGACGGTAGGTCTGCGTAAACGCGGGCCAAGGTCGTCGAGTTGCAGTAACCCTTAGGGCACGAAGTATCACGAAGACAGATGGATTCAGGCGTCTGCTTCGTGTACCTTGGTGTCCTTTGCGGTTTCTGGACGAGGCCCGAACCAACCCATGTCTGATCTGACGTACCTGCCTGCAGTTGCCATGGCGGCCCTGATTCGCGAGAACAAGATTTCCAGCGTCGAACTCGTCGACGCCCATCTGGCGAGAATCGGCAAACTGAATCCCCAACTCAACGCGTTTGTGGAGGTCGACATTGAAGGCGCTCGGCAGCAGGCCCGCGAAGCCGACGCAGCCGTGGTCCGCGGCGACGCTTTAGGCCCTCTGCACGGGGTTCCGTTGAGCATCAAAAGTTCCATCGCCGTACGCGGACTGCGCTGGGAAGCCGGCACGAAACTGCGCGCGGGATTCGTGGCCTCGAAACACGCTGCGGTGGTGCAGCGTCTGCGGGCTGGCGGCGCTGTGATTCTGGGAACAACCAACACACCAGAACTCCTGATGGCATGGGAAACTGACAATGACCTCTACGGACGGACCAATAATCCATGGGACATTTCGCGTACTCCGGGAGGATCGAGCGGTGGCGAAGCTGCCGCAATCTCCGCAGGTTGCTCTGCCGGCGGAGTTGGAAGCGATGGCGGCGGATCCATACGCGTACCCGCACACTTCACCGGCATCTGCGGGCTGAAGCCGACACCAGGTCGAATTCCGTCGAGCGGCCACTTTCCGGAGTCCGTTGGTCCGTTCGCCATGCTCGGAGTCGTTGGGCCTATGGCGCGCACGATCGCTGATGTCAAGGCGCTGTTTGCCACCATGCAAGGCATCGACTACGGCGACTCTTCGACGGCCCCTGTCGCTATACAGTGGCCAGCGGTGGAAGAACTCAAGCAAATCCGCATCGGTTACTTTGAAGATGATGGCCGGACCCCAGTGACCCACGAGACCCGTGTTGCCGTGCGCCACGCTGCCGACTTACTCCGCGAAGCCGGATTTACCGTCGTGCCATTTCGCCCGAGCGGCCTCGAACAAGCACGCGAACGTTGGTGGCAGTTTTTTGGAATCGCCGGAGCCATGATGCTTGATCCGACCCTCAAAGGAAAGCAAGCAGGAGTTAAGTCCCATCCTGCGGCAATTTTCGACCTGGACCGACATCCGAGGATCGGCACATACCGGACAGTCCCTATTGGACGCATGGATTGCCCGCGATACGTCTAAGACTCGAGATATTCGAACAAATGCGAGAGTACCCCGTCCTGCTCTGCCCGGTCGCCTCCGTCCCCGCCTTCCGTCATGGAGAGCGCGAATGGCGAATCGATGGCGAGACGGTGAAATATCTCGATGCGTGGAGTTATTGCGAGTGGTTCAACCTGCTGGGTATGCCGGGAGTGGTAGTTCCCGCTGGTCAATCTCCGGAAGGCGGGCCGATTGGAGTGCAGATCGTTGCACGCCCGTGGCAAGAAGAAGTGGCGCTCGCAATCGCGGAGGCAATCGAAAAGGAACGCGGAGCTTGGCATCACCCTCCCATGGATTCGCCCCGTCCTAGTCCACGCCGATACCCTTAGTAACGTTACCCGTCAGGAAAAACTGGAAACGTCACACCGCGTGATTGATCCTATAGTGTCCCATTTGTTTATCGAGGTTGATGCACTCTTATGCCGCGCATGATCGAACTAATTCGCACTTCTTCCGTACCCTCGAACCTGATGCAAGCGGCAGCTCGCGGTGCCCTATCGGTGCCGCCAGCGGAGATGATCGAGATTCTCGTCTACCTGGCGCAGCATAACAAAGTGTTCGCTGAGAAAGCTCGCATGACGCTGGCAGGCTGGGATGAAGGCGCCTGCCGCGCTATCGCACATGATGCGCAATCTCCCAAAGAAGTGCTGGATTATCTGGTTGCGCCTGGGAATCTGCGCCCGGCGCTTCTCCCCGCGCTGCTGGAGAATGCTTCTGTTCCCGAAGTTGCGCTATTGCAATTGGCCGCGTCCAAGTCGGGCGATGTAATCGAGTGTATGTTGCAGAGTCCTCGCGTAAGCCAACATCCCGGGGTTCTGTCAGCGCTGGCCGAGAATCCGAGTCTTAGCGAAAAACAAACCGCGGTTCTGCGATCGAAGAGCGGGCCGGCCCAAGTGCCCGCATCGATCGTAGCTTTGCCCGCCGAAACCGGCGACGGTTTCGATGAAGCCGTGCAGGCGTTTGTAGCGGAACACGCTGCCGAAATCGCTGGCCTTGCGGACAAGCCCTATCAACCTATCGGAGGAATTGAAGAGATTGCGGCCTCGGAGCACACAGGACAACCGGCACCCACTCCGGCGCCAATTACGTCCGCGGCGGCTACTGGTTCCTCCGGCGCTGCTGCCGCTCCCGCAAAGGTGCACCCGCCGCAGGCTCCAAAAAAAACAGATGTTCTCCCGGAGCGAGGGACGGTTCTCCAGAAGATCGCCAAACTGGACATTAAAGGACGCATCCAGTTGGCCATGAAGGGCACGAAAGAAGAAAGGTCGCTGCTGGTGCGAGATGGCACCAAACTTGTCGCGCTGGCTGTCCTGGAGTCTCCAAAAATATCCGACGGCGAAGTCGAAAAAATCGCCTCTCAGAAGAACGTCCTGGAATCGGTGTTACGCGCCATCCCGATGAAGCGCCGCTTTGCCAAACAGTATCCGATTATCCGCAACTTGGTCGCGAATCCGCGTACCCCCATCGACCTTTCCTTGGGTCTGTTGAAAAATATTCTGGTCGCCGACCTTCGCAATTTGGCCGCCAACAAAGAAGTATCGGACACAATTCGCAAGCTCGCGCTGAAGATGTTCAAGCAGAAGACTGAAGACTCAAAGAACCGCTAACGCGTGCCTAACCCAGCTGCAAGTATCACAGCATATAGACGAAAGGCTGGCGACCAAAAGGCCTTCCGGATCCGGGCGGCAACCGGTAGCCGGATTTTCACCCGCGCACCTCTACCTTCGCGTCATAAACCTCGGCTCGGAACTTCAAACCGGCGTCCTGTGGTGCCTTGCGGGGTTCGGGTTACTAACGTTTGGTTGCCGGGGTTAGTAAACGCCGTATAATTTCTAGACCTCCGGAACCACCAATTTTTGAGGTTGAAGTTTTCATGACCATGGCCGCCGAGGCCGACCGCAGTCGGCAGAACCAGGAACTCGCGATCTTCCACGACGTGGCGAAGGCCCTGACCTCGTCGCTGGATCTCGATTCGATCCTGCAAACCATCATGGCAAAAATGGCGGAATATTTCCGCCCCGACACCTGGTCATTGCTCATGGTGGATGAAGAACGCGATGAGATGTATTTTGCGATCGCGGTTGGCAGCGCCTCCGAGGCCCTGAAAAATGTCCGCCTCAAGGTCGGAGAAGGCATCGCCGGACACGTCGCCCGTCACGGCGAACGATTGATCGTCCCCGACGTTTACACCGACGTCCGTTTCGCCAAGCGTATCGACGAAATGACGCAATGGGAGACTCGTTCCATCATCTGCTTCCCGCTGCGCTCGCGCCTGCGCGTACTCGGCGTCATACAGCTCGTCAATGTGGACATGGACCACTTCGGCGATGCAGAAATCTTCTTCCTGCAATCCGTCTGCGACTATGCGGCCATCGCGATTGAGAATGCCCGCGCCGTCGAAAAAATTCAGGAACTCACGATCACCGACGATTGCACCGGCCTCTACAACGCCCGTCATCTTTATAAGACGCTGGAGACCGAAGTCTACCGCTCGTCGCGCTTTGGCTACGAGTTCACCGTGGTATTTATCGATCTCGATCATTTCAAGCAGGTGAACGACACGCATGGCCATCTCATTGGCAGCAAGCTGCTAGCGGAGATCGGTTATCTCATCAAGGCGCAACTTCGGCTGATCGACTATGCGTTCCGTTACGGTGGAGACGAGTTCGTGGTCCTGCTTCCGCAGACCGGAAAAGATTCAGCGCTGGTTGTCGCCAAGCGGCTGCGCGACAGTTTGCGCACCAGTATGTTCTGCCGGGAAGAAGGATTGAACCTCAACGTTCGCGCATCGATGGGAGTCGCTACCTACCCGCACGACGCGAAGACCCCGCACGACGTCATTCGCCAAGCAGACGAGATGATGTACGTAGTGAAGAACAGCACCCGCGACAATATAGGAATCGCCCAACGCGGAGTGATGCGCGAAACGGGTCTCTAAGCCGCCCTGCTTAGGGCTTGTACTCCCACACCGTCCCGTAGTAGCCGTAGCTGCCACCATAGGAAGTGGTGCCGTACAGCGTGCCCTTGGCGGTGCGCAGCACTTCACCGTAAGGATTAGAGCCATCTGTAAACCCGAAACTGTGCAACAAAGTGATCGACCCTTTCGGGCTCAATTCCCACACGGTTCCTTGGTTGGAAGCGCCACAGTTCACGGTGTCGCCGTAGAGGTTGCCATTGGAGTCAAGCACAACGCCCGCCTCTGGATAGCATCCGTCGGAGGTGCCCCCGGCAAAGTTGTGCAGAATGGTTTCTTTACCTTTCTTGGTCACCTTCCACACCACCCCAGCGTCAGCGGTGCCGCAGCCATCCGTGGTCCCATAGAGGTTGCCCTGCTTATCCGTCGCTACGGATCCGAGCGGAGAACAGCCGTCCGACTTACCTCCGCCAAAGCCGTGCAGCACGGTTAGCGTCCCGTCTTTGCTTAGTTTGTACAACAATCCGTAGCCACCGTAGCTATTGGCGGTAACCCCATACAGATTGCCAGCAGCGTCCATGAGAAGGTGTCCACCAGTGGGACGGTCTCCATCCGACCCGTCGAAGTTGTGCAGAATGGTCTCGTTGCCCGCCGTGTCAATCTTAAAGACTGTGCCGTCGCCGTAGGGGCTGTTGCCGCAGTAGCCAGTGGTGCCGTAGAGGTTTCCCGCATTGTCGACGATGACCCCTTGGAACGGATCGCAGCCGTCCGATGTTCCGCCGGCGAATTCGTGCAACGTGATCTCGTTCCCCGCGGTATCCAACTTGAAGACGGTGCCACAACCGCCGTCGCAGTCACCCGAGCCCCCTGCCTGGGCGGTTCCATAAAGGTTTCCATCGCTGTCCCGGATCAGGGGAGCTATGGGGCTCATCCCATCGGTCTGGTCGAAACCCAGCAGCACGGTTTCGGTATGAGCAGTGCTCAGCTCAAACGCTACGCCATCCGAGAATCCGCCGCCGCCGGGTGCGGTCCCATAGAGATTGCCAGCCTTATCCTGAATTAAGGCAGCTTGGGCATTGCCTCCGTCATGGTTGCCAGTGAAGCTGTGGAGTGTTTTAAATGTCCGAGCCTGCGCGAGAGCCGCCAGCGCGATCACACCCAGCAGGACCATTCCAAGCAATCTCTTCATGACCAAACCTCCTATGATTGCTAATCTCTTGGGAATTTGCAGCCCGTAAATGCACGTCTTCCAGAGCCGTGCCGCCCAGCAATTCCAAATCCCAGCACCGCGGATTGCCTACCGTTTTAGGGTTTGTATTGCCACACCGTCCCACGGAACCCATTGCCGCCGCCGTAGGTGGTACCGTACAAAGAACCTTTGGCGGTGTGCAGCACTTCACCGGAAGGATATTGGTCGCCATCTGGATCGTAGTAAAAACTGTGCAGCAGAGTGAACCTGCCTCTCGGACTTACTTTCCAAAGAGTGCCTTGGTTGGATCCGCCGCAGGAATAGGCGTCGCCATAGAGATTGCCCTTCGAGTCGAGCACCACGCCAGCGTATGGATTACACCCGTCGTATCCAACAAAGTTGTGCAGGATGGTCTCGTGGCCGCTTTTACTCACCTTCCACACGGTTCCATCGTTGGCGGACCCGCAGCCATTCGTGGTCCCGTAGAAGTTTCCTTGCTTATCCATGGCTACGCTTCCGTACGGATAACAGCCGTCGGGCGAGCTATAAAACTTATGCAGCAACTTTAGCTTCCCAGCAGAGCTCAACTGGTACAGCACACCGTACGAGGCGAATGAGCCGCCCTTCTCGGTCACGCCGTACAAATTGCCAGACTGATCCAGCAGCAAGTGCCCGTAGTAGGGATACGCGCCATCCCGAGGGCCCCCGGCGAAGTTATGCAGGATGGTTTCCTTGCCCGTAGTATCGATCTTGAATACGGTGCCGCCGCCCCTGGAGCCACAACCCCAAGTGGTTCCATAGAGGTTTCCAGCCTTGTCCGCGATGACGCCTTGGTACGGATTGCATCCGTCCGATGTCCCGCCCGCGAATTCGTGTAAAGTGGTCTCGTTTCCGGAAGGATCCAACTTGAAGACGGTTCCGCAGCCGTTGGGGTAACAGTTGTCCGAGCCGCCAGCAGAGGCGGTCCCGTATAGGTTTCCCTCGCTGTCTCGAATCAGCGGAGCGTAGGGAAAGGCCCCATCGGTGTAGTCAAAGTTGTGCAGCACCGTCTCATTTCCGGCGGCGTCCACCTCAAACACCACGCCATAGTTGTACGCGCCGGCCGAGATAGCGGTCCCATAAAAGTTGCCGCTCTTATCCTGAATTACGGCGGCCCAAGGAAATTGGCCGCTTGCACCGCCAGGAATGGTGTAAAGCGTGGTGAACGTTCCCGCTTGCGCTGGAGTCGCCAAGGCAGTCACGCCAAGCAATGCCAACATGACGATGATCCGGCCCGAATGCTCGCTGAGTCTCATGGTGGAAGCCTCCTTAGCAAGGTGAGTACAAGCGGCTCGGAATGCCCGAGCCTGCGGGGGAGAGCAACACGATATCACAGATTGCCCAGGTTATTCGCAAAATGCCCGGGCACATTACTCCATGTGACGGGTCAATAGTTGCCCTGCTCAGCGACCAGGCCTTGCCGACCTTCACAGCCCAGGTAGAGCCGCGCGCCTTCGTTCACTCACCGCGGAGCCGGAGTCATCTGCTCATAGCTTCCCGTCAAATAGCGGTTGGGATCGAAGTTCGGATCATCGGTATGAACGAACCGTCCAAAGCCATCCGTCCAGTGATAGTTGTAATCGGTGTACTGATCGGTAACGACGCCGTTCTGATCCTGCATGTGTTCAGTGCCGCGGATATTCTGGTCGAAATCGTCGGCCCGCTTGTAGAAATCATCGTTCGAGCTCGAACTGAATCCCGAAGAAGCCGCGTTGCGAGCATTGTTTTGCGCCGCCAGGTTGGCATCGACTTGGCGCAAAAATTGATCGCTTTGCGCAGTGAGGGCGCGGCTACGTTGGCCGGCGGCCTGTATCTCAGCATAATTCGCCGCTTGCACCCGCTGGTAAACCTCATGCTGCGCTTTGTAAACAGCTGCAACACGCTGTTGCCACGCGGGGTTCGGATCGATCGATGTGGCCACAAATCCCAGCAGCGGCCTTACCGATTCAAGTTTGCCCGCCTTCGCTCCCATGCTGTGCGCGAGGATCAGCCGCCGATGATATTCGATCATGCTGAGCCGCGGATTCGGCGACGGCGCGGGAATCGCCTCAAGTGCGGTCATGAATCCGTAAAACTCTTCGTCGACCGGGCTGCCATTCAGTTCATAACTGACCCGCATGCAGATCCCTTCCCCTTGCGGCATCCCCTGGGTGAAAAGATGGGAAAATTCTTTGGGCAGGTCGTTCACCGGCCGAGACCCGACAATGCGCAGGTGCCTCGCGTTCGCGCGATTCGGCGCAATCACATAACGCACCATCGCTTCTTGCAGCGTGATGTTGGGGTGGTGTATGCCGCCTATGCCCCCGCGGCCAATTGGCGCCCGGTCATGCGCCGCATCCAGCCACAGAAAAAATTCCGCGGGAAAGAATTCAATCCAACTGCCGCCGTCTGGCGCTTCCGTGCGAGCGTAAACATGCATCGGCAGGTAGAAATCGTTGTAGTTCCAGATCACGCGGCTGGAGTTTTTCCAACCCTCGGGGACCGCCAGACGCGAGACCGTCATCCCTCCCTGCTTTTCGTCGATGACTTCGTAAGGATGGAACTTGATCTTCGGAGCCGCGGCGGCCTTTCCAGCCGTCTTGTTCGGCTGTGCCGCGGCGGGAGAATGGGATGAAGTCGCCGAACTCTGGGCGGCGGCGGGATTGCAGGGTGCCAAGACACAATTCAAAAGCAAGGCAAAACCGCAGATGGTGGTGGATAAGAATCTCATGAGTCGTCCCTCGAGGTCAGCCAGACGACTCATGGCTGTGATTTCGATGGCACTGAGTTTCCTCTAAAATTGCGGCCCCGTCAATACTCAAGCGGCAAGCCCGATCCGGCCTGTCAGGGCCGTATCCCCGACATCCTGTTGGCCGCCATGTCGATTACATCTAATTCAAAAGAACGCATGACAAGAAACTGCGCTCCCAGTAAATTCTGAGAGTCTCAGACGCATCCCATTACCGGGGGAGATTTTCGGCGTCGTCGGATGTGATCGTACGCCTACGCTGGTTGCCGAAAAGTACGTCAACCTCTACACTGAGAAATTCCCCATTCCAAAGAAGTACCGCTCTCCAGAACTGGGAGCGGGGAGGATGAATGCGTAAGTTCGGTTCCCTGGGCTTTGGCTTGTTCTTGCTGACGGTTATTTCTGCCGCAGTATCCTGCGGCGGCCACAATGCCGTGCGCAATGCCGTTTATACCGTCCCAACGAGTATCAGCATGATCCCGACTCCGTCCTCCTCCATGGAACTGGGAACCAACCTTGCATTCACTGCAACAGCGTCCGACGGCAAGCAAAACCTGAGCGAACCGATCTTTTATCAGTCCAGTAACACTGCCGTACTCACCGTAGCCGCCAACGGTTTGGCCTGTGCGGGTACTTGGGATTCGCTGGCCAATCCGCAAGTCTGTACTCCCGGCCCCGTCGGCACCGCACAAGTGACCGCGACCTCGCTCGGCGTGAGCAGTCCGCCTACAACCGTGTACGTTCACACTCACATCGACAGTGTCACACTTCAACTGGCGCCCAGCCCGCCCAATCCTCCGCTGCCATTACAGCCGTGTGAATCGGTGGCTACGAACCTGCCCATCACGCAGAACTTGATTTACCAAGCCCGCGCCTTCAGCCGCGGAACAGATATTACGCCATCCGTCGGACAGTTCAACTGGGGAGCACAGAATCCTACCGTCGCCAGCTTCAGCACCACCGCCTCAGGACTGGCAAATATGGTGAACGGCCAGTCTTTGAACCAGGTGTTAGTGACCCCCAGCAACCCCGGACTGACGCCTATTTACGCAGTCATCGGCAACTCGATCAGCGTTCCGGTCACTTTCAACTCTTGCCCGGTCCAGTCCATTGTCATGAGCGTGGTCTCTTCCAGTGGATCGTCGGAAACATTCAAGACAACCGTCACGGACATACTTGGCAACCAAATCGTCAATACGCCACTAACCTGGAGCTCGTCGGAGTCTGGCTCGGTCACGGTAAGCGCGGCTGGCGTTGCGTCGGGGACCTCTGGCGCCGCTGCGATTATTGCCTCGTGCACGCCACCCTCGTGTAATACCGGAATTAGCCCCTCGTTGCCCATCTATCCACAATCGGTTGGCACCCTTATCACGCAGAATGGAAGCAATTCCACAAACGGAGAAGTCTTTGTCACCAGCACAGGGTGTACAGGCATCGACGGCTGCTACACCGCGCTCGCAACGATCACTTTCCCTGCCAATACCGCCCAAAGCGCTGGCACGCTTTCTTCGCCACCGAACACCCTCGTCTTCAATCCGTCGGGCACAAAGGCCTACCTTGGCGCGGCGCTGGGCATCCTGCGAGGCGGCAAGGGACTTACGGTTCTCGATCCAACCTCTACGCCACCCTCGGCCACAGCAGTGCCATCGGCACCGGGCCAAGTCCTGGCGGTTTCCCCCGATAACAATAAAGTCGTCGTAACCGACCCCGTCAACAAACTCCTCTATATCGTGGACGTTTCGTCAGCCGCGCCCACCGTTACCCCCTATCCCATCGTGGGCGCCACCGCCGCCAGCTTTTCTCCCGATAGCCTTAAAGCCTTCATCGTAGCTACCAACGGTGGCGTGAGCACCCTCTACATCTATTCCAAAGTGGACGCCCTGGAAACCATTCCTCTGGCCGCGCCCGCCAACGACGTCATCGTTCCCGCCACCGGCATTGCGGGCTTCACCGCCGGCGCCTCCGGTATTAACTTTCGTCCCATCTGCGACGATCCTGCTTCGAATATTGTGAATCCTGTGTCTGGCGCGGCTGGTTCCACGATGATTCGCGCGCTGCTGGACGGCACCAAACTGCTGACGCTCGCTCCTCCGAACATTCAAGAGATCGCTGTCGCCGTGGGCGGCACTCCGGCTGCTCCGAACCTCATCGGTTGCCCTCTGCAAATCCTGGGTGGCCCCGTGGGCGGATTCGAGACCTTAACTACCACTCCCGCCAGTGCAATCAACCTTGGCGAGGGCGACTTCAGCCAATCGTTGAAGCAACTGATCGTCTCCCAGGACGGATCTTATGCCTACATTGTTAGCTCATCCATCAACGGAATACTGATGTTTAGTGTGAACGCATTGACCACGACCACCATCCCGCTCTCCGGCAATGCAACTCCCGTGCAAGCCGCCCTTACGCCCAACGGCATCGACCTCTACGTCGCTGCCAGCGATGGCAATGTGCACGTGTTGGACACTACGCTGAATGCTGACGTACTCACAATCACCTTCCCCACCAACTTTTGTTTGAACTCAGCCGGACAAAACCAGTCATACCCCTGCAAACCTGACCTAATCGCCGTAAGGCCGTAGGCGGTCTGCGGGCAGTCCGAGTTAAGCAAGTATGCCCCGGCTCCCTATGGGCCCTCCGCGGATTTATTAGCCCCACTTCGCGGTCAGGATTTTGCTGAAGATACGGATAGAAGACTTCTACAGGCGGGGATTCTTAAATCAGGAACTAAGTTGCAGCTTTCTCTTTCTCCAAATCTTTTCCCACGCTGTCAAGGACTCCGTTAATAAACTGCACCGCCTCGGGACTGGAAAACTTCCGCGCAATCTCCAGCGCTTCATTGATCACGACTGCCCGCGGCGTGGTCGGGAACCCCATCAACTCCGCTACCGCCGACCGCAGCAAATTGCGGTCAACCGCGGCCATGCGCTCCATTCGCCAATGCTCGGCGTGCCGTTCAATCAGGCCGTCAATCTCCGTCGTCCGGTCGGTGGCAACCTGAAACAGGTCTTCGGCAAATCCCCGCACATCGTCCTGGATTGCATCGTGCTCGTTCCAGAAAGTTCTTCGCACCTGATCGGGAGTCTGTTTCCCCATATCGGCCTGAAACAACATCTGCAAGACCAGTTCGCGGGATTTTCGTCGTGTGCCCATAGGCAGTCGTTGGTCGTTAGTCCTCGGTCCTTGGCTTACGCTTCAGTTTACAGTAACAAGTGAGGATAGGAGCAATTGAGATGGCTGACTCTATCGGGTTGGTTTTGCCAGCGCACCGCCGACCGCTTCTCTCAGCGCTTCGCTTTGGTTTTCGAAGATTGCCGCACCTTACGACCCTTGTCTTTGCCGACGACCGACGACGAACGACCAACGACAGCTCTCTTTAAACCCGCCATCTCCACCGCCGCCAGCGCTGCCTCAAATCCCTTGTTCCCCATCTTTAATCCCGCGCGGTCAATCGCCTGTTCCAGCGTGTCGCAG
Source organism: Terriglobales bacterium (assembly GCA_963700175.1). Lineage (GTDB taxonomy): Bacteria > Acidobacteriota > Terriglobia > Terriglobales > Acidobacteriaceae > DASVWZ01. The sequence continues at coordinate 509,095 of CAVOWN010000007.1, read as the reverse complement.
GTGAGCACTCCGAACGCATGAGGCACTCCGGTCTCCTGCGCCGACTGCCCAATCCCTCGCGTGACTTCGTTCACAATCACGTCATAATGCGCGGTGTCACCCCGCAGCAAGCACCCCAGACAGATAATGACGTCATATCGCCCAGTCTCAGCCAATGTCCGCGCCACGGAAGGAATCTCGAACGAGCCGGGCACGCGCACTACGCGAATATCCCCCTCGGCCGCGCCCGCCCGACGCAGTCCATCGAGGGCCCCGGCCAGCAACCGTTCCGTGATGAAAGCATTGAACCGGCTCACCACCAGCGCGAACCGCTCCCCCTTTGCATTCAGATCGCCTTCCACCGCCGCTGGCAATCCTCCCGCCTGTCCATGCACGGTCACTACAATTTCGCCCGGCAGTTCTAAAGAGAAACTACGCTCGCCCGACTCCGGCGCCGAATCCGCCAGCAGCTTCAACTTCATCTTTTGCGCGATGGCGAAAATGTCATCCGGATTGGTCACCTCCAGCACAATCAGCTTGGTAACGTCTTTCAACCGCTCCAAAACCTCTGGAGCGTACTTGCGAGGCAGCGTATTCACGCTTAAAAGCCCAAGGGGAGCCGAAAGCACGGCGGATCGATCAGCGCTCTGGTCGGTCGCCACACGAGCAAAACCAATGGCCGCAAAAAAATCGACCAGCCGACGAAAGTCGCTCGGCTTGCTTGTATACCTCCCGATATGAATCGACTTGAGCATGATTTTCAAATCATCCGATGATCCGATCATCAGATGACCAGATGAACTACTTCCCCTTGAACTGGGCCGCCCGCTTCTCCAAAAACGCGGTAGTCCCTTCCTTCTTATCTTCGGTCGCGCACGAAACCCCGAACAATACAGCTTCCAGATAAAGCCCTTCCGCCAAAGTCATCTCCATCCCTTTGTTGACGGCCTCCATCGCATACTGAACCGCCAAGGGCGCATTGGCAATAATCTTCGCCGCAATCGCCTCCGCCCGAGGAATCAATTCGGCAGGCGCTGTCACTTCATTCACCAAGCCGATCCGATGCGCCTCTTGCGCGGAGATCATCTCTCCCGCCAGCACCAACTGCATCGCGATTCCCTTACCCACCAGCCGCGGCAAACGCTGCGTCCCGCCATATCCTGGAATAATCCCGAGCTTTACTTCCGGCTGGCCAAACTTGGCGTTCTCGCCCGCCAGGCGCATGGTACAAGCCATAGCCATCTCGCATCCGCCGCCGAGAGCAAATCCATTGATGCATGCAATCACCGGCTTGCCGAGATTCTCGATGAGGTTGAGCACCGACTGGCCCTTATGCGTGTACTCTTTTCCGGAGACCGCATCGTGCTTGGCGAGTTCCCCAATGTCCGCGCCGGCAATAAACGCCTTCTCTCCCGATCCGGTAAAAATCACCACGCGGATGCCGGAATCGTTCTTGATGTCATGAAAAGCCGCACGCAACTCTTCCATGGTGGCCATGTTCAAAGCATTGAGCACCTTCGGCCGGTTAACGGTGACGTAAGCAATCGAGGTTTTCTTTTCTAGAAGTATGTTTTCGAAGTTCATAAATTCAACCTTGCTATGGATTTACGCGAATATAGAACACACTGTCACTCTGAGCGGAGTAGGAACTTCGCTTCGCGATGCTCATATTCCGCTCAGGATGACAACGTAAATACGGTTACAGCTTATTGGCCTTCGGATTCGCCGGGTCCGCATAATCGTAGAAGCCCTTCCCCGACTTCCGCCCATACCACCCCGCCATGACCAGTCGCTTCAGCAGCGGAGGCGACGCAAACCGCCGCTCCTTGAATTCGTCATACATCACATGCGTGATGTAGTAGGTCGTATCGAGGCCCACAAAATCCAGCAATGTAAACGGCCCCATCGGATAGCCACAGCCCAGCTTCATGGCATTATCGATGTCCTCAATCGACCCGACGCCCTCTTCATAAGCCCGAATCGCATCCAGCAGATACGGCACCAGCAGCCGGTTGACAATGAATCCCGTCTTGTCGCTCGTTCGCACGGGAGTTTTGCCGAGCTTCTTTCCGAATTCGTAAGCCGCATCGTAAACATCATCGGCAGTCGCGATGGTACGGACCACTTCCACCAGCTTCATCAAAGGCACGGGATTAAAAAAGTGCAGCCCAATGAACCGCTCTGGACGCTTTGTCGAAGCCGCCAACTCGGTAATCGAAATCGACGACGTATTCGAAGCGAAGATCGCGCCTTTCTTCACCATGCCATCGAGCGCCGAGTACATCTTCTTCTTCTCGTCGAGATTCTCGATCACCGCCTCGATCACGATGTCGCAATCCGCCAGGTCCTGCATGTTGGTCGTCCCCTTGAGCCGCCCGCGGATCGCATCTTTTTCCTGCGCCGTGATCCCACCTTTTTCTGGAGGCCGCTCCGCAAACTTCGCCAAAGACTTCTCAATTCCGGCAAAACCCTTGTCGAGATATTTCTGCTCGACTTCAAGCACAGTAACGTCGAATCCCGCCGTAGCCGAGACTTGAGCAATCCCAGATCCCATCAATCCACAACCTAAAACCCCAACCTTCTTAATCATTCCTGTCTCCAAATCTCCCTGAAGAATTCGCTATGAAACCCCTGTGTCCCCTGTGGTGAAAGCTCGCTAGTTCAGACTCTCCACCACCATCGCAATTCCCTGCCCGCCGCCAATGCAAGCCGTAGCCAGCCCATACTTTTTCTTCCGTCGCCGCAACTCATGCAGCAAAGTAATGACTAGCCGCGTTCCCGTCGCACCCAGCGGATGCCCCAACGCAATCGCGCCGCCGTTCACATTCACCTTCTCGCGATCCAGCCCCAGTTCTTTTTCCACCGCCAGATACTGCGCCGCGAATGCCTCATTGACCTCGATCAAATCGATGTAATCCAAAGTCAATCCCGCCTTCTGCAAAGCGATTTTCGTCGCCGGAACCGGCCCGCGCCCCATCACCTTCGGATCCACTCCTGCAATCCCCCAGCTCACCAGCCGCCCAATCGGCGTCAGTCCGCGCTTGGTCGCCTCTTCCAGCGACATCACCACCACCGCCGCCGCGCCGTCCACAATGCCACTGGCATTGCCCGCCGTGACCGTACCATTTTTTCCAAACGCCGGTTTTAGCTTCGCCAGGCCCTCCATCGTCGTCTGCGGACGCCGGTGATCATCCTCCGTCAGCGACTCGCCCGTCGACTCGCCTTTGCGATCTTTCAAAGGCACCGGAACCAGTTCTTCCTGGATTCTTCCCGCTTTGTACGCTGCATCCGCCAATTGCTGCGACCTTAGAGAAAACTCATCCTGCGCCCGCCGATTGATGCCATGCTGCTCGCCATAAAGCTCTGCCGTATTCGCCATGTACAAGCCACAAAAACTGTCCAGCAACGCCACCATCAGCGAATCTTCCAACTTTCCGCCGGGAGCCAGTGTAAATCCATCGCGTCCGCGAATGACAAATGGCGCTTGTGACATCGCTTCCATGCCGCCAGCCAGCACACAACTCGCCTCGCCTAACTGGATCATCTGCGCCGCATTCACAATCGACTGCATTCCCGACCCGCACAGCCGGTTCACCGTCAACCCCGGAGCCTCAATCGGCAGCCCCGCCCGCAACCCCACGTGCCGCGCCCCATACAGAGCGTCGCCCGAAGTCTGCTGCGCATTGCCAAACACCGCGTGGTCCACGTCCTTCGGATCGACTCCGGCCCGTTCCATCGCCCCCTTGGCCGCCACCGCGCCCAACTCCTGCGCCGTAAAATCCTTCAACTTGCCGCAATACCGCCCAAAGGGCGTGCGCGCCCCATTCACAATTGCAATATCACCAGGTTTCAACATGATTTCCTTGTCTATGAAAGGTCCTGACAGCGTCAGTCAAACTATTTAGTGTAGCAGCGGGAAACGAATTTCCGCCAATGCTCCGCAGGCAGTTACCGTCTCTAGCCGACACCCACTGCAACTCGACGTCACCCCGAACAAAGCCGCTCTTCAAACAAAGTAAGAGATCCAGCGAGCGGCATTGATCGGCGGATAGGCAGCGAACACCCATCTTCGCGCCCGGATGCTATGATTTTCCCGTGTCCCATCACTCTCGCGGAATTTTTATCACTTTCGAAGGCCTCGATGGCTGCGGCAAAAGTACGCAACTAGAAAAGCTCGCCGCCAAACTACGCGCCCAAAAACTCTCGGTCGTCGTCACTCGCGAACCCGGAGGCACGCCGACCGCAGAGAAAATTCGCCAGCTCCTTCTCGATACCCGCACTGGGTCATTGGCCCCGCATGCCGAACTCGCCCTCATGTTCGCCGCTCGCGCCCAGCATATCCACGAAGTCATCGAGCCTGCGCTGGCCGAAGGCAAGATCGTTTTGTGCGACCGCTTCACCGACTCGACTGAAGCTTATCAGGGAGGTGGACGCAAGCTCGGCAGCCAGCCTGTCCTTGAGCTTCATCAGATTCTCTGCGGAGACCTGCATCCCGACCTCACCATCCTGATGGATTCCGACGGCGCCATAAGCGTCGAGCGCGCCCGCCGCCGCAACCGTGACGCATCTTCCAAAAACGGAAAGGTCCACGCCGACGAGAACCGTTTCGAAAAAGAGAACCGCACCTTCTTCGCCCGGGTCCACCAAGCCTATCTTGCAATCGCCGAACGCGAGCCGCAAAGGGTCGCCGTCGTCGACGCCCGAGGCACCCCCGAACAAACGCACCGCCAGATCATGGAAGTAGTTCGCAGCCGAGTAAAGTTGGCAGCAAAAACCGCATAAGGCTATCATTCATTCGGTGACAGTGTTTCCTAAGCTGATGGCTGAGAGCTGACAGCGATCTCCTCATGTCCTTTTCCGATTTTCACGGCAACAACGACGTCCTCCATCGCCTTCGCGAGATGCTCGCCCACGATCGCTTTCCGCAGGGCGTCATCCTCGCCGGCCCCTCGGGCTCAGGAAAATACACGCTCGCCCTGATGCTCGCCAAGGCAATGAACTGTCTGAATCCGCCGGTCACCGACGGCCTTCCCGATTTCTGCAACCAATGTCCCAACTGCGTTCGCATCTCACAATCCGAAGACCTGGACGCCCGCGTAGCCGAAGCCGTGGAGGCCCGCGAAAATATGCGCGAGACCGACAAAAAAGAGACGCGCCTTTTCGTCCAGACCCATCCCGATATTCTCATTATTCCGCCCGATCCGCCGCAGATGATGATCAAAGTCGACCAGGTCCGCCGCGTCATCGAAACCATTTACTACCGGCCTGGCGAGGCCAGAGAACGCGTCTACATTTTCACCGACTCTGCGTTTAATAAGGAGGCGGCCAATTCCCTGCTCAAAATCCTCGAAGAGCCTCCCGACTTCGCCACTCTCTTCCTACTCACCGACAATCCCGGAGAACTGCTGCCCACCATCCGCTCGCGCTCCATGATTGTCACGCTGAACGCGCTAACCGCAGACGACATTTCCGCATACCTGGCAAAGCACCGTCCTGATTGGACCTCAACCCAGCGCGCGCTAGTCGCACGCCTCTCCGAGGGAGCCGTCGGACGTGCCTGCACCTTCGATCTTCCCGCCTACGTCGCCGCGCGCGCCCATGCTATCGCGGTACTCAACTCGTCATTACGCGGCGGCGAGCATACTGAGCTTTTCAAAATTACCGAAACCTACCGCGCTGGCGCCGACGGACGCGAAAAAATCGACCGCCTTCTCCGCGCCCTCTATTCGCTCCTCCAAGACCTGACCTTCCTCAACTCCGGCACGCCCGAACTCGTTCGGAACACTGACATTCAGTCCGAACTTCGCACAATGCAGGGGGCCTCAACCTTTGACTGGATCGTCTCTGCCAGCAACGGTCTAGCCGAAGTCGAACGAGGCCTGCGCCGCAACCTCCTCCGGTCCCTTTCGCTGGACGCCTTCGCCACTGCCTTAGAGCGCTGATAGTTTCGCTCACCTGGACGAAGTCACCCAAAGCCCACGCTCTGTCCAAGGGCGAGACAGACCTTGCGGAGCCCGAAAAAAGCCCTCAGACCGCCGACTTCTCGGCGTCCTTTGTGTCATTGTCTAATCCCAGTTCCTGTGCTACGGTAAATGCAAAGTTCACGCCTTCAATCCACAATTACAGTCGCGCCGTTTTGTGGATCCGCATTTCAAAGCGTGCAAGGTGGTTCCATGAAAGATGCAATTGCTTCCATGCCAGGGGAACGGACGGTCGAACCGGAAGAGTTTGCCAACCGCAAACTGATCCGCCCATCGCTGACCCGCACGGACCATAATAGTAATCATGCCGCGCCGCCCATGGCCGAGCGACGCCCAGAACGCTCCGAGCGTCCCGATCGCGGAGACCGCCACGACCGCAGCAATGGCGCTGGCGGCGGACGCAAGCCCGCTCCCGCCGAGCAGACCAATGCCGAAAATTTCTATTATCAGAAGCAGATGCAGGCCAAGACCCCCATGGTCATCGTCCTGCGCGACGGCGAACATATCCACGGAGTCATCGAGTGGTACGACAAAAGCTGCTTGAAGCTCATCCGCAGCGGGGCCCCCAACGTGATGGTCTACAAACCCTCCATCAAATACATGTACAAAGAGGGCGAAAACAGCAAGTAGCTAGGGTTCAATCTCCATCTTTGTGAGACCAAACGCTGAATCGCTGTGCGCACTTTTGCGCGGAAGTTAATCCGGCCCACTGTTCCGGCTGCGGGAACGGGTCCCCGTCCTGAATTTAATGTAACTGAGTGGCTGACACTTTTTCGTTGTCGTCGGTATTGATGAGCTTGCCATCGCAAACGACAATCTCGGTCGCTGGCAGCCAGAGTGCCGAGTCAACAGTATCAACAGCATCCACCTCCCATCTCGATCCGTCCTCTAGTTTCACGATTTCGCCGTCGTCGGTCACGGACTGAACCCAGTGCCCGCTTTCACATCCGGAGGAACCGCTCCGGCGAGCGATCTTCGAACGATTGTTCGTCACTTCCTGCAAAGCCAGCTGGCTAGCTTCTAGCTCGGCAGCCCTTACCTGTCCATCCTGGGTCGGCGTGAGTAGAGCGTGATCGCACAACGATGGAAACCTTCCGGTCAAACACGTTTGGAGATTCTCGGTTCGCTCCGCCTCGCGTACCTGAGACAGTTCAGAGGCAGAAAGCAGTTCCTTCTTGCACAGGGCTTTATAGCGCCCCGTAAGGCAGGTGCCGAGGTTCTCACGTCTTTCGGCGACGTCAACTTCCGCTTTCTGTTCCGCGGATAGTTCGTTCTTATTACAAAGCGCTGGGTATTTTCCAGACAGACACGTTTCGAGGTTCTCCCGGCGTTCAGCCAGTACAGCCTTCTGTCTGTCGGCGGGGCTCAGCCATTCCGTGTGGCAAAGACTGGGAAATCGGCCCTCCAGACACGTCACCAGATTCTGGGCTCGTTGTAAGTCTGTCTGACCGTGTGCAATTCCCGAAGTTACCAACAACAAAAGAGCTGGAAGATAGGTATACGAACCTTTCATGGTCTCTCGGACTTCAGTCCGCCCTCCCGCGCGTCTACGCTGCTGGCACACTTTCAGCAAATTTATTGCGCGACACATCAGCCCGTACCGGCACCTGGGCTTTTCTATTCTTTGACGATCACGATCTTGCTGGGCATAAGGCCAGCGTCAATCATGCCCTTGCCTATCGCAATTCCACCTTCAAGTGCAGCTTCGTCGCTAGCAAACACTTTGCCCGTATGTACGGGCGTCTCGTCTGAGTAAGCCCGACCGTGCTTGATAAGGTCCAGGTGCGGCGTGTACCCTCCGCCTCGCAAACGAAGTTGATTGAATGATGTAGCCTTTATGGGGTTGTCTTATCTGACTCATGATGAGGAAATTGTATCGCCAAACATCTTGGCGAGCCACGGCAAATTAGCCGAGCCGAGAGCCGTCCCCGGCTGCCTCAACGAGGACCGACGTCCTTTACCTCGCCACTTCTTCCAACCGCTCGAATGTATCCGGATACTTCGCGGCCAGCAACAGCAGCGCGGCGGCCTGGGCGTTGGGCTTGGCACGTCCCTGCTCCCATTTTTCGAGTGTGCGCTCGTTGGTAAACAACTTTCGGGCAAACACGCTACGCGAGCAGTTAAAGCTCGCGCGTACCTGCTTGATCATCTTCGGCTTGACTTCGGGAAGCTCACGCGCCTCGACCTTGTAGCTCCGCAATGTGATCTTTCCCTTGCGGTGTGCTTTCATTGCGGCCACGCCTTGCATCAATTCATCGAACAGATTTCGTTTTGCCATCGGGATCGCCCCTATCTCCTGCTTTGTGACTTCTTTTCGGCATCAATTGCTTCCTTCAGCATCTTTTTCTGGTCAGGAGTGAGATTGAGGGCCTCATCCTTGTCATAAATGGCCAGGAGCCATATCTGATTACGGTTGTCGAACCAGTAGTAGATCACACGCAATCCGCCGCGCCGTCCTTTGCCCCGGCGAGAGTCCGCCCAACGCACCTTGCGAAAGCCGCCCGTACCCGGCATTACGTCACCCAAATCAGGCACATCAGCTAGGGCATTCTGCAAAGCGCTATATGAATCATCGTCCAGATACCGAGGCAGATTACGCGTGAACGCCGGTGCCTCAAGAAACTCCATACATGCGATCTCTACGCCGCTAGCGTACCAAACAAAGTATACGCTAGCAGCGTACTAATGTCAAAATTGGCAGGATTTGCTCAGTTCGTAAACTTAAGGCCGTAAGCCAACCACCGACGACCAACGACCGCTCCCCTAAAGCTTCGGCAGCACGATCCCCTTCTGCGACTGATACTTGCCCTTCCGATCGGCGTAGCTGACTTCACACACTTCATCCGACTGGAAGAAGATGATCTGGCACAAGTCCCTCGTTGGCGTAGATCTTCGCCGGCAAGCGGCGTGGTGTTCGAAATCTCGAGCGTCACGAAGCCTTCCCACTCCGGCTCAAACGGGGTCACGTTCACAATGATCCCGCACCGCGCGTAGGTAGACTTGCCAACACAAATCGTCAGAACATCCCGCGGAATCTTGAAATACTCCACCGACCGCGCCAGGGCAAACGAATTCGGAGGCACAATGCAGCACTCCGACCGCACCGTCACAAACGACCGCTCATCGAAGTTTTTCGGATCGACCACGGTGCAGTTCACGTTGGTAAAAATCTTGAACTCGTCGGCTACCCGTAAGTCGTATCCATAAGAAGACAGTCCGTAGGAAATCACACCCTCCCGTACCTGCTTCTCGGAGAAAGGGTTAATCATGTCGTGCTCGTGCGCATTCTTGCGGATCCAGCGGTCACTCTTCAGCATGGAGCTCCTTTAAGATTGATACATTAAGTCATTGATTCAACGAGTCATTGGACGCCTAACCTGGGCGACCAGGCGGCTTCTCAACGATTCCAAGACCCAATCACTCAATGTCCCAATGATTTCTTGGCTGGTGCATGCATCTTACGGGACAACAAGCGCCGTTGACAATCTCCCTTATCTCTCATAGCATCAATGACTTGGTGGACTAACTACGATTCCGTCGCTGGGGGACGCCTGTGATTAAGCTGGACATCATCAACGAAGTGGTCAACAAGACCGGAATCACCAAAACCAAAGCAGAACTCGCGGTCGAGACTGTCTTTGAAAGCATGAAGAAGTCGCTTTCCAAGGGCGATCGCATCGAGCTCCGCGGATTTGGCGTCTTCAACGTCCGTCCACGCAAGACCGGAATCGGACGCAATCCGCGCACTGGCGCCGAAGTTTCCATTCCGCCGGGCAAGGCCGTGCGCTTCAAACCGGGCAAGGAGTTGCAGTCCATCGACTAATCTTCAGCCCGAGTCAGCGGACGTTGCCAGCGCTCGCTGACCCGTCGCCATTCACCATGATTCACAGCATGTTTCTGCGAAATCCTGATGTCTGAAATTCTTCCTCCCGCACCCTCTACCGACGATCTTTACCGTCCTATCCCGGTGTACGTGGTGCAGCGGTCAAAGAACCGTCTGTGGATCCATCTCTTGCTGCTCGCCGCCACCATCTTCACCACACTGGTCGTGGGCGCTCGCATGCAATACAACTTTCAGCACGATCAGCCTGCATTCTCGTTGAACGACGACGTAGTCCCGTTCTTCCCCGTGCGCTGGATATCGCAACAACCTTCGCGACTCCTCTTGGGATTTCCCTTCGCAGCAGCGCTGATGCTGATTCTCCTGGCCCACGAAATGGGTCATTACCTCTGTTGCCGCCACTACGGCGTTAACGCCACGCTCCCCTTCTTCATTCCCGCGCCTACGCTCATCGGCACGCTTGGCGCCTTTATCCGGATTCGTTCTCCTATCCGTTCCCGCGCCGCGCTTTTCGACATTGGAATCGCCGGACCGATCGCCGGCTTTATCGTCGCGCTCGCGGTGCTGTGCCTCGCCCTGCCACAGTCGAAGTTAATGCCCCCGGCCGCCGTCACCTCCGACATCCAGCTCGGATACCCGCTGATCTTCCGCCTGGCGTGGGACATTCTCCCACTGACCCAGTTAAAGACCGGTACGACGGCGCTCCACTCCATTTATTTTCACCCCACCGCCATCGCCGCATGGGTCGGCATGTTCGCGACCGCGCTGAATCTGCTGCCCGGCGGCCAACTCGACGGCGGACACATCGTCTTCTCCATCGCCCCGCGCGCCCACAAACTGGTTTCGCGATTGACCATCCTGGCATTGCTACCCATGGCTCTCTACTTTTGGGCGGGATGGATCGTCTGGGCGGTTCTTCTCAGAATCAGCGGCATGAGGCACCCCATGGTCGCCGAATGGCCTGGCGTTACAGGCTTCCGCCGCTGGCTGGCCGTCTTTGCCCTCGCTGATGTTGGCCCTTACCCTGGTTCCTGCCCCATTCGCCCATAATTCCCTGATCGAAACCCTCCGCGAACTGCGAAGATAAGCAGATAGATTGAATTGTCATTCCGAGCCGTTTGCAGCCGCGGACAGCGGCGAGAACGCGCGAGGAATCTGCTGTTGCCTTCCGCCGGGCGCCCTCGGCACCTGACCATGCCATGCCCAACCCATTGTCATTCCGAGCCGTTTGCAGCCGCGCACGGCGGCGAAAACGAGCGAGGAATCTGCTGTTCCCATACACCAACCGCAACCTTACCGCACCCGCACCGCGCCCACCCCGTCCAACCATTGGACACAATCCCACCCTTGTCCGTTTTTCGTAACAAAACAAGAATATTTTTTTCTTCCACAGCAATTTGAGGTAAAAGTACCTCGCGTCATAATTTCTTCCCATCATTCATCGATCATTCCTAGCAACAGAAGTCGGACCCCGGGGCTGTCTCCGAGTAGTAGCTGTCAATAGATATCGGCCTAAAAGTATTTGTAGGCAGAAAAGGAAGAACTCCCCATGAAACTAAGAAGCACCACGCACGCACGCACGCACGCACGCACGCACGCACAAGACTGTCTCTCTGCCTGATTTTCCTCGCGCTCACCAGCCTCGCCGCAGCACAAACCTGCCCCGGCGGGCTAACAGCGTCGAATAATTGGTGCGGATCATATACCGCTGTAGACGCCAACTGCCGCAGTGGCCCGGGCGGCTCCAGCCAAGGCACCTGCACCGGCCTGCATGGAGGCTACAACGTCGGTTTTTTTGCCAAAACAGGCGGATCTGGAAATCCCTCAATTTCAGCCCCGGAACTAAATAGCGACTACGGAGCCGACAGTCTGTGCAGACAGGTTCGGCAGCAATCACTGACTCGAACACGCAATCTTGGGGCGAGGTTGCCAGCGTCAGCATTGACCCCACTGACGACATAACCTTCTGGGGCCTGGGAGAATACCTCACGACCACGGAGGACAAATGCAGTTCCACCCTCGGTTATTCAGATTGTGAATGGCTGACTAAGATCTTCAGTTGCCATAAAGGAAGCGGGGTCTGTCCTTAGGGCCTGCGCTACTGTGGGGGGAGACGTTTGCAGCGTCTCTCCCCGCGTAACCAGCCTTAGAAATGCTGCTGACGTTCAAGGAGCTATCTCAAAGGCAACTCCGCAGTGCTCATCGCCTCCCTTTTTACAATCGCCTCCCCAGTATGCAACTCCAAAGGCCTGACCCTCCCCATTTAGCACCGGTCCGCTCGGGAGCGCGCCATGGCCACCTCCTGTGAAAGTATGAAGTGTCCGGTGCTTCCATTGTCCACCGGAAGCCGGCAGTAGCTCGAAAACGCCTCCACATCCCCAGCGATTCCCCTTAGTGCAAGACACATCGCCGCCGCTGCTCCCGTAGAGGCTGCCCGCTTTGTCGAACGTCAAGAAGCCAATCGGGCCCTGTTCATTCTTGCCTCCCATGAACCGGTAAATGACACTCTCTGTCCATCCACCATTACCAGAAGGCGTTAGCTCAAAGACCGTGCCATAACCATCGCCGCCGACATCTGTTGCGCCATAGAGGCTGCTTCCGTGGAGCGTTAGGCCACCATCCGGCAGAGCTCCATCGGGAGCGCCTTGAAAGTTGCATAGCGTGGCTTCACTCCACGTGCCTCCCGAGCCCGGCCTCAACTCGAAAACCACTCCCGCACTGTATTCGCCATCGTAGCTGGCTACGCCATACAGATTGCCTGCAACATCAAAAGTTAAACTACCGGGGCCAGCCCCGTCCGAGCCCGAGAAGCTGTGTAGGATTGTTTCCGACCAACCCCCATCTGAGGAGGGGGTGAGCTCGAAAACCGTGCCGCAGTCGCACGATCCGCCGCCGTTCTCTGTCGAGCCATAAACGTTGCCGGCCCCATCAAGAACCAGCCCGCCGTCCGGGCCGCTCCCATCGTTGCCTCCGGCGAAGCGATAGAGCACAGTCTCTTTCCACTTGCCGCCCGCGACCGGCGTCAGTTCGAAGACCGTCCCGCACTTCCGGCCAAAACAGTCACCCTGACCGCCTGCCTCGGTCGTGCCGTACAGGTTGCCATGCGTGTCAAAGGTAAGGTTGGCGTAGGGGTAGCAACCGTCCTTAGCGCTGCCGGGAAAGCGGTAGAGCACCCCTTCCGACCAATTGCCCTTGACGAGGCGAAGCTCGAACACCGTTCCGCATCCCCCGTTTCCTCCCTCGCCGCCTCCCGCTGTCACGCCATACAAATTTCCGGCAGTGTTAGAGATGAGTCCGGCACTGGGGTACATCCCGTCCTTGCCGCCTTGAAAGTTGTAGAGCACTTTATATTTGGGTGCCGCCCAAGCGCTGGGTGCCAGAGCCACCGTCAGAACCGCGACAACCGCCATCATTTTCAACCGAAATTTCCATTGCATAGTCCTACCTCACGCAGGAGTCTTGCCGGGGACCAGGGAAGGGGAGTACAGCCAAATCCGCACCAGCGCAACAAGCCTACACGAAGGATGAGCCCCAAACAACGGCCTTTTCCCCCGCTCCCCCATGAGACTTTAGACCCTAACCGCCTCACTCGTTCACAGTGCCGTCCAGTTCCTGGACAATCGATCCGGCCATTAAAGCACCCCACCGTACCCCAGCCCGGCGTCGCATCCTTTGCGACGTTAGGGTGGTGATTTTGACCTTGACCACCGGCTGGTCAGGCCTTTCGCGCTTGTTATACCATTCGGGCCAGCGAACTGTAGGCTACGCTCCCAGGGGGACTCTTGCTTCCGCGCGGTCCATTGCGGCTCAATCCTTACAACACTCCCACTCCGGTCGTGACGCGACGATAACTCTCAAGTTTGGCTGTACAGAACTGTCATGACAGCTAGGATCTAGAAAATGCCAACCGCTCGCTTTTATCCGACGAGATACCGGCCCTTAACGGCAAAAGCCTGTCCCCAATACCGGGTAACAGTTATACGCTTTCTGGAACAGGCGGTTCCAGTTATCGAGTAAATCTTACGCGTTTACTGCAACCGCCCGTTGCAGTTACCTATTGAATTTTTCAACCGTTTATGGGGATGCTTTCGCTCACAGCGACACCAGCGGGAGCCTCGCGTTCCGCCCATTTTTCGCTCAAGTCGCTCCTGAACCTGGGTTCAACCTGGAAAGGTCAGTCTTATCCCGCTCTTCCTTCCCTCCCAGCCCGGGAAAGATGGTATAAAAGTGTCGCAGGACGTTGCCCAATCCGTGGTCCTGCCGCCAGTTCATCAAGTCTAGCTACTGCAGACGGATTGCCTGTCGGGCGTTTTGATCTAGAGATGCGAACGCTTCTCGATATTTTCGCGCAGATTTTCCGAACCCTTTGGGCGCACAAGCTGCGCTCTTTCCTCACCATGTTCGGCATCGCCTGGGGCGTCGGATCTTTACTTCTTCTCGTCGGTCTCGGCGAGGGCTTCCGCTCCGGCAATAAACGCGGCATCTCCGAGTATGGCGAAAATATTATGTTCTTGTTTCCTGGCCGCGCCCCCGCCGTCCAGGGAAGTCTGAATTCTGGACGCGCCTACCGGCTCACCTACCAGGACTACACCGACATTCGCCGCGAAGCGCCTCATGTGCTCAATGCCACGCCCTTGCTGGTTCGCAATGATGTCCGGGCCGTGAGCGATTTCGCCAATGCGAACGGTGAAGTCTGCGGCGTTGAGCCGCAATATAGTGGCATCCGCTATCTTCCCCTCAAGCAGGGACGCTGGCTCAATGATCTGGATGGCGCTCAGCGGCGCAACGTCATCGTTCTCGGCGATGAGATGAACAAGAACCTTTTCCCCGGCCATCCGGCCGTCGGATCCACGGTCCTACTCAACGGCATCAGCTTTGAAGTCATCGGCACGCTGCGTCGGGTGGGCCGCGGCGACGACAACTCCACCAACACGCGCGGCTACATCCCCTACCAGACCATGAATACCTATTTCCGGATCAAGGGCGACAATGAACCGGCTGACGCGATTTCCTTCATCAACTACCAGCCACGGGTCGCCGACGAGCACAAGCTCGCCATGCTCGAAGTCCACAAAATCGTCGCCCGCAATCACGGCTTCGACTATCGCGACGAAGACGCCTTCGAAGGCTGGGACACCGTCCAGCAAGCCGAACTGATGGGACAAATCTTCTCCGCCATGAACATGTTTCTCGGCACCGTCGGCCTCGTCACCCTCGCTCTCGGCTCCATCGGCGTCATCAACATTATGCTGGTCGCGGTCAGCGAACGTACCCGCGAAATCGGCCTCCGCAAGGCGCTGGGCGCCACCAATCGCAACATTATGTTCCAATTTTTTCTGGAAGGAATTTTGCTCACGCTGTTCAGCGGATTCATCGGAATCCTCTTTGCCTCAGGCCTCATGGCCTTACTTACTCTGGTTCCCGCACCCGCGGGCTACGATCCACCCAGATTAGTGCCCTATACCGCCATACTTGCCGTCGTCTCTTTGACCGTGGCGGGCGTCGTCGCGGGACTGTACCCCGCCCGCAAAGCCGCTTTGCTCCAGCCTGTCGAAGCCCTGCGTCAGGAGTAAACTTCGTAATAGACTCGCAGCCGTAGATCGGTAATAACTTTAGGAATGATTCGGGACCTGATTCGCGAAGCCTACAGCGCCATGCAGCACAACCGGCGTCGCACCATGCTCACCATGCTCGGCATGGCATGGGGCATCGCCACCGTCGTCATGCTTCTCTCTTACGGCAACGGATTCGGCGTCGCCTGCGCCAACATCTTCGCCAACTTCGGCACCAAGCTCATGATCGTCGTTCCCGGCCGCAGTTCCATGCAGGCCGGGGGCCAGAAAGCTGGCACGCCCGTCCGCCTCACCCTCGACGACGTCGATGTACTCTCCGCGAATATTCCGCAGATCACCCACATCACTCCCGTCGTCTCCAAAGACGCCAATATCCAGTATGAAACACGCACCTACAACTTCCAGGTTGTCGGCGATTATCCCAACATCTCCACCATCCGCGTTCTGAACATCGCCCAGGGACGCTTCTACAACATGGAAGACCAGGTCCAGCGCGCCCACGTCGTCGTCATCGGATCGGAAGCGAAGGACAAGCTATTCTCGGGGCGCAATGCCCTCCACGAGCACATTCGCATCGATGGTGTCAGTTTCGAAGTTATCGGAGTTCTGACCCCGAAAATGGCCGCTGGCAACGACGACGTCAACCGCATCACCTACGTCCCCTTCACCACCATGGGCGACCTGAAAGATATTCACTATCTGGACACCATCTGGTTCAACTACGAAACCTCCGAATACCTTCGCCTCGAGCAATCCGTTCGTTACATCCTGGCGGACCAGCACCGCTTCAATCCCGCCGACCGCCGCGCCGTCATGGTCTTCAATCTGATGGAGCAGGTACACGCCTTCGAAGTCATCACTCTCGGCCTCAAAATTCTGCTCGCCTTCATCGGCACCCTCACCCTCGGCATCGGCGGAGTCGGCCTGATGAACATCATGTTGGTCTCGGTCACGCAGCGCACTCGCGAGATCGGAGTCGAGAAATCCCTTGGCGCCCGCAGCCGCGATATCTTCCTCCAATTCCTCGCGGAAGCCCTGGCCATCACTTTTGCCGGAGGACTGCTCGGCGTCATCTTCGCCTACGTTGTCGCCTTCTCCGTCGGACGCCTCACGCTCTACAGCGCCATGGCCAAAAACGCCGAACAAGGAGACGTCGCGCTGGTCATCGATCCCAGTACCTTACTGATTGCCACGGCCATTCTGGGGATCGTAGGCCTGATCAGCGGAATGTTACCCGCCATTCGCGCCTCCAAACTGGACCCCATTGAAGCTCTCCGCTACGAATAAACTCGTCAAACAATCGCTATTAAAAAACCATTAGCGGCAGCGGCACCGTATTCCAACTGATGCCATAGGCGGGCAACGTCTAGCCCCACGTTTGCAGACGTGGTTTCCTTAGCTTAAGGGCTTCTATCACCTAACCACCTGGGATCGGGATTCCTTAACCCGGCTGTTCGATTGTCCTAACCTCTGATCGCGGAAGCCAGCGGCTTACAATCATGAGGCATGAACGCCAAACTAATCTTATTAATTTCTTTGTTCCTTTGTACTCGAAATACCCTCGCGCAATCTGGGGACGAAGAACCTGCCGCGGTCGTTGAGCTTGGGGCAACTGCCAACCGAAGCCTGACGGAAGGTCAATCGAGCTTTGGCCCCACGGTCGCTGTTGAGGCTACACCGATAGAAAACTGGCTGGAACTTGAAGCTGGGGTCACGCCTTTGTTCCGTCGTCGCTCGACCGAATGGAGTATCGACCTTCTCTTCAAGAAACCGTGGACCCTTTCCAACAAGCTGGAGTTCATGCTTGGCGCTGGCCCCGAGTGGATTCATACAAACGCGTATGGCGTCAAAATGAACTCGGTTGCTGCCGAAGTCGCACCAGACTTTATGTTTTGGCCGTCCAGAAAGCACAGACTCGGCTGGTATCTTGAACCGAGCTACGAGTACAAGTTCGGGCCCGGACATGAACATTCGCTCGCCATAGCAGGCGGTCTGTTGATTGGGATTCCATGACGGCCTTTTCTTCGCCTTGAGTGTAGCCCACGGTTTTCGATCAATTGGCGACAAATCCTCAGAGCGCTCGTCGCTCTCCAAAAAGCCGAATGAAAAGCGCAAAGTAGTGCTAACGCCTGATTTCAGCAGTTGACGGGCTCTTGGAGGCTCATGAGTTTGATCAATAGTGTGTGAGTCGTGTCATGGAAAGACTTGCCTGCCGCTTGATCAACGACGGATGTATAATTGGCGGCGCTCGAGGATGACGACAGGCGGTGTGTCTACAGCCGTCGCGGAGGTGAGTCATGCGCTTGAATGTGTTTCTCCCCGGTCTGCACCAGACTACAACGCTTAACCTTATTCTGATGGTCTCAGTGTGCGTGCCCCTGCTCGCGCCTCGCTCGACCCATGCGCAGTCTTACAAGGTGCTCTATTCATTTCAGGGCCCTACAGGCGACGGCATCGTTCCCAGCGCCCTTCTTGCGCAAGCAAACGCCACACTCTATGGCGACACCTGTTCCGGAGGTGAATCTTACAACGGGATCGCTTTTAAGTTGTCGCCAGACGGTGACGAGACCGTCCTATACAACTTTCTGGCCGGGTACGGATCCTGCCCCGATTCGTTGTTGCCATGGAAAGGCGAATTCTATGGCGTCACTGCGCAGGGTGGCGCACACGCCGCCGGGGCGTTCTTCAAGCTGGATAGGAACGGAAATGAATCCGTGCTCTATAGCTTTTCGGGACCTCGGGGCGCTAACTTCCCCGCATTGTACTTGGGGGACGGAAAGGGAGTATTTTACGGTACTACCTTTGCCGGCGGTTCGTACGGATGGGGCACCATCTTCCAAGTGGATGCCGCAGGAAACGAGCGCGTTTTATATAATTTCACCGGAGGCAGCGACGGCCAGCGCCCAACGTTAGGCATACGGGACCGTAAGGGCAACATCTATGGCACCACAGGCTATGGAGGCGATCCGAACTGCTCACTACCCAACGACACATGCGGTACCCTATTTAAGCTTGACACGGCTGGAAAGTTGACCACGCTGCACACGTTCGATGGGGTCCCGGATGGGGCCTCACCATCTGCCGGCCTGGCCCAGGACGCCTCCGGGAATCTGTATGGCACGACCGGTAGCGGTGGCGACGCCAGCTGCGCGCCGCCTGGGGGCTGCGGAACTGTGTTCATGGTAGACACCTCCGGCAACGAACGTGTCCTGTACAGCTTCACTGGAGGGTCCGATGGCGCGGCTCCGCAAGGAAATCTTCTCCGAGACGATTCCGGTAATCTCTACGGCACTACAAATCAGGGCGGTGACGCCAGTTGTGGCATCTACTACGTCAAGGGTTGCGGCGTGGTGTTCAAGCTGGACACGACCGGCAAGGAAACCGTGCTGCACACCTTCACTTCATCGCCGGACGGTGCGTATCCGGAACTCTTGATCTTAGACCCAGCAGGTGGTTTCTACGGCACCACGTATGCCGGCGGAGACGCCAACTGCATAATTTTTCATACTTGGCAGGGTTGCGGAACAGTTTTTAAGCTGACCCCATGAATCCCGCAACATCGGCTCTTGGAGGCGTTCTCATGAAAGAACCGGCGCTCAATATGTACCAACGCTCCCGCTTTTCAGATTCATTCAGCCATCGCTTGAACTCCTATGCGCTGGCTGCCGGAGCGGCGGGGGTAACTTTGCTGGCCTCGGCAGGACCATGTGCCGGGGAGATCATTTACAAGCGCACTCATCACGTCATCGAAAACCGCACCAGCTATAAGCTGGACCTGAATCAGGATGGAACGGCTGACCTGAGCATTCAGAACCAATACTTTCACAGCTGTACATCCGACTCTTGTCGAACTTCGGAAAACCTGATCGCAAAGCTCGCTCGGGCCAACAAGCTTGTGCATAACTTTTATGGCGCAGTGGCTATGAAATCCGGGATGCGGATTGGGGCCGGCGATGTTTTTCGCGGCGCTAAAGAGCCGATGGTGAATATTGGGCAGTTAAGCTACCCGTACGGAAGCTGGGTTAATGTCAAGGACCGCTACTTGGGAATTCAGTTCAAGATCAAAGACCAGACCCACTACGGGTGGGCCCGGCTCAGCGTACAAGTCGGACCGCGGCTGACTATTACAGCGACGCTGACTGGCTACGCCTACGAAACCATCCCGAACAAGCCGATCATCGCAGGCAAAACAACCGGCTCGGATTTAATCACCCTGGAACCCGGCAGTCTCGGTTGGCTCGCCCAAGGATCGGCTCGATGCTTAGGAAAGTAGCAACGCCTTTCCGCCCGGTGCCCCATGTCTCGCGGTTTTCGAGACATGGGATAAGTCAGATGCCGACCTCATCGAACGTCGTAACAGTTCGTCCCGCGACCCTAAGACATCTGGCGTGGCGTAAAAGTGACAACCTCCGGTACGCCCCGGGTGTCTTAGCAAGCAGTCACAAGTCGCGAAACATCTCGATTGACTCATTCCTCCCCTCCCTTCTCACCTCACACCCTTGCGTGACCTGCATCACACCCGCCTGCAACATCTCCGCGCCATAATCAGGTGAATCCTGAGGAGTGAACACCCCTCCCAGGTGTGGGGGACTCGTGGCAAAAGGACGTGTTTCCATCGTCGTCGAGCGTTGCAAAGCCTGCGGTTTCTGCGTGGAATTCTGTCCCACCAAAGTGCTGGCGCTCTCCTCGGCATTTAACTCCAAGGGCTATCATCCGCCGCACGTCGTGCATCCGGAAAAATGTAGCGGCTGCGACCTGTGCGGCATGTACTGCCCCGACTTCGCGATTTACGCGACCAAAACCGCCACACCGGCCAGCGAACCGGCAGGAGGCAAAAATGAAAGCTGATCCTCACGGCGTTCTCACCGGAACCCATTTTATTGATGGCGATCACGCCTGCTGTGAAGGCGCATTGGCTGCCGGCGCGCGCTTTGCCGCTGGCTACCCCATCACGCCTTCCACTGAAGTGGTCGAGCGCTTCGCCGCGCGCGTGCCGACGGTCGGCGGAACTTTTATTCAGATGGAAGACGAACTCGCCGCCTCCATCACTTTGCAAGGTGCAGTCTGGGCTGGAGCCAAGGCCTTCACCGTAACCTCAGGCCCCGGCTTCTCGCTCATGATGGAGCACATCGGCTACGCCGCCATGACCGAAACTCCCTGCGTCTTCGTCGACGTGCAGCGCGGAGGCCCGTCCACCGGCCTTCCCACGCTCCCCGCGCAAGCCGACATGATGCAGGCCCGCTGGGGTTCCCACGGTGATTATCAGATCATCGCGCTCTGTCCCAACTCGCCGCAGGAGTGCTTCGATCTCACCATCAAAGCCTTCAACTTTGCGGAAGAATTCCGCGTTCCCGTCATGTTCATGATGGATGAAGTCGTCGGCCACATGACCGAAAAAGTCGTCATTCCGCCCGCCGACGAAATCGAAGTGACGCCGCGCAAACACACGCACAAATCAGTAGAAGACTATCTTCCTTACGGCACCAACGGCGACCTCGTCCCGGAAATGGCCCATGCTGGAGACGGCTATAACTTCCACGTCACCGGACTCACCCACGACCAGCGCGGCTATCCGAACATGACCCCGCCGGTCCAGGACACGCTGGTCCGCCGCCTGCAAAACAAAGTTCTCAACGCCGAAGACCGCATTTGTCTCTTCGAAGAAGATCACCTCGACGATGCCGATGTGGTCGTCGTCTCCTACGGCATCACCTCCCGCGTCGCCCAGCGCGCCATCGAAATGGCCCGCGAACGCGGACTGAAAGTCGGCAAGCTGCGGCTCATCACCGCCTGGCCTTTCCCCAAAAATAAAATTTCCGGTCTGGCGGCGAAGGTGAAAGCCTTCGTTGTGCCGGAGCTCAACCTCGGACAAATGGTGCTTGAGGTTGAACGCGCCGCCGCCGGCCGTGCGACGACTCACCACGTCTCACACGCCGGGGGCGGTGTGCATAGCCCGGAGCAAATCCTGAAAGTTATCGTGGAGGCAAGCCGATGAGCGATCTGCTGAACGTCGTCAACCCAGTCGAGCAGTTTCTCCGCAGCGACCGCGTGCCGCACATCTGGTGCCCAGGGTGCGGCATCGGAACTACGGTCAACTCATTCGCTCGCGCCCTCATCGAATCGAAAATCGATCTCGGATCGCTCGCACTCGTATCAGGAATCGGCTGCACCGGCCGTGTTGCCGGATACGTCAAGCTCGATTCGTTCCACACCACACACGGCCGTGCAATTCCCTTCGCCACCGGACTGAAACTCGCGAATCCCAAGTTGAATGTGGTCGTCTACTCGGGCGACGGAGATCTTTCCGCCATCGGCGGCAATCACCTGATCCACGCCGCTCGCCGCAACATCGATCTGAAAGTGATTTGCGTCAACAACTTGATTTATGCCATGACCGGAGGGCAGACGGCTCCCACTACCCCCGGTCACGCCACGACCTCGACCAATCCTTATGGCACCTTCGAACCCGCATTCAATCTGCCGCATCTGGTCGAGGCCGCGGGCGCCGTCTACGTTGCCCGCTGGACCACTTTCCATGTACGCCAGCTCTCCCGCGCTATTTCAGAGGCGTTCAGCAAGAAAGGATTTTCCTTCATCGAAGTCATCTCGCCCTGCCCCACGCTCTACCAGCGCCGCAACAAGATGGGCGACGGCCTCGACACCATGAAGTTCTACAAGGAAAAAAGTAGGGTCCGCAACGGGGCACCCACCAGCGAAGTCGGTCTTACTCTAGATGGTGAAATCGCGGTCGGCAAATTTGTCGATCGCGACCGTCCCGACTACCAAACCATGATGCGCGCCCAATATGTCGACACTCTGGGCGACCGCTACGTGCAAGAACCCGAGGAGATGGTATGCAGCTAACCGAAATTCGTGTCGCCGGCTTCGGAGGCCAGGGAGTCATTCTGTCCGCCATAATCCTGGGCAAGGCCGCTTCGATCTATCAGGACGGATTCGCCACCATGACGCAAAACTTCGGCCCTGAGGCCCGCGGAGGCGCATGCAGCGCCCAACTCATACTCGATGCCTCGCCCGTCGCCTATCCCTACGTCACCTCACCAGACATCATGGTCGTCATGTCGCAGGAAGCCTACAACCGGTTTGTCCCTGAGTTAAAAGACGGCGGCACGCTGATCGTGGAAGAAGATCTGGTCCGCGTCTCCGATCTGAAAAGCGGAGTGAAAGTCTATAGCATTCCAGCCACGCGCTTCGCCGAAGAACTCGGTAAACGCATGGTGCTGAATTCGGTGATGGTTGGGTTCTTCACCGCAGTCACTAACCTGATCGGGCCGGACGCCGTCCGCAAGGCCGTAGCCGACTCCGTCCCCGCCAGTTTCCGCGATCTGAATCTCAAGGCCTTCGAAAAGGGCTTCGACTACGGATTAAAGCTCGAAACTCTGCACCTGGAAACCGACGCCCAAAGCGTCTTCCAAGCTTGGCAAGGCCCCATGTAAGACGGGCCGCATTTGCAGACTTGCCCTTCTTGAAGACGTCATTCCGAAGGCCCGCGTTCTTTCCAGCGGGCCGAGGAATCCCGCGAGGACATCCGCAACCCCGACCATAGATTTCAGTCTTCCACCACGCGCGCCGTCATCTGCTCCGCCGGATCTCCGGCCGTCATCGCCTGTGCCACAATCAGGCGCCGCGCCTCTACCCGAATCTCCGGCAGTCGCAGCCAGAACAAAGCCGCCCCTCCAATCGATGCCACAGCCCCCATCGCCACCGTAATCGGAGCCCCAATCCGCTCCGCCAACGCCCCGCCAAAGAAAGCCCCAAAAGGGCCCATCCCCATGAACATCATCGAATAAACAGACATCACGCGGCCGCGCAATCTATCCGGCACCATGGACTGGATCAGGGTGTTCGACGATGACATTTGCAGCATCATGCAGAAACCTACCGGGACCAGTAAAGCCGTGGAAAGCCAGAAGTTGCGAGAAAAGCAGAACAGGATCAGGCTGACTCCGAAGCCTCCGCAGGCGATAGCAACCCAGCGTCCCAGCCCCTGAATTCCCTTTTTAGCCGCCAGGGTGAGCGCACCCAAAAGGGCGCCAATGCCCGTGGCTCCCATAAGTATTCCGAGCCCGCGGGCGCCTCCGTGGAGAATTTTGTCGGCAAAAATTGGCATCAGCACGGTGTAAGGCATTGCCACCAGGCTGACCAACCCCAGCAACAACAGCAGGGCGCGGATGGGCGCAGTCTGGCGCACAAAGCTGAAGCCCTCCAAAATGTTGGCCAGCGGCGAGTCGCGGTGTTGCACCGGCCGGTGCTGCACTCGCATCAGCATCAGTCCAGCAATCACCGCGATATAACTGATGGCATTGACGAAAAAGCACCATCCTTCGCCAATTCGCGCCACCAGAATTCCGGCGATGGCCGGGCCAATGACGCGAGCGCCGTTGAACATCGACGAGTTCAACGCGATGGCGTTCATCATGTCTTCTTTGCCGACCATTTCCACAATGAACGACTGCCGGCCCGGAATATCAAACGCATTCACCACGCCGAGCGACGCCGCCAAAACAAAAATGTGCCAGATGTGAACTCTCCCCGTAAGCGTCAGAAAAGCCAAAATAAACGCGAGGATCATCGACACGGTTTGCGTAGCGATGACCACGCGCTGGCGATCATGCCGGTCGGCGACAATCCCGCCGATCGGCGCGACAAGAAAGATCGGAAACTGGCTGGCGAATCCCACCGACCCCAGCAGCAGTGACGACCCAGTCATGCGATAGACCAGCCACGATTGCGCGACCGTCTGCATCCACGTACCGATTAGAGAAATCAGCTGTCCGCTGAAGAAGAGCTGGAAATTGCGGTGGCGTAATGCGCGAATTGTGGCGGGCAAGCCGCTGGCTGGGCTGGTGGGAGCCGAGTTCGGGTCTTGGGAAGTGGTGCCTGCGGGCTCGGTCACGTTCTCTTTATTCACAGAATTCGCACAACTCCGGCTGCACTTCGGCCATCGAATTGCCGCGTCAAACGACCGGCCGTTTCCCAATTTGGGACTTCCCAGATCGACGGTTTGACGGTACAGTCAAGGGTCGTTGCGCGACTTGAAAAATTCGATCTCCGCCTTTGTAGTATAGAGGTAGTCGGATGAGCATTTTCTGAAAGTCAGGTCGAATTCTTCCACAGGAACCGTTTTCGCCGAGGAACACGATGAGCACCGACCACACACAATTCGAGCGCAGGGCGGGACAAAGATTTGAATACCATCTTCCCATCGCTGTACGAGTGCCGGGCAGAGAAGGCGAAGGCGTGGGCTTCACCCAGAATTTGAGTTCGAAGGGCGCGCTGTTTCAAACCGATTTTGCCTTGCGCGAGGCGGAAGCGGTGGAGTTCACGGTAGTGATGCCGTCGGAAATTACGCTCGGCGAAAATATGCGAGTGCGTTGCCGCGGACAGGTTCTGCGAAGCGAGCAATCTGGCTCCGGCTCAACCGTCGCGGTACACTTCGCAGGCTACGAATTTCTGCCAGACGAAGAAACCGTTCCCGCGCATCGGACTCCCGTTGCCGACGCCGAGCCGTTCGAGCAGCAGGCGGGACTCTCGGCGCATACGTTCTCGATGCGGCCTCTGGCGTAGGGCGTCGTTGGTCGTCGGCGTTGCAAGAAGCGACGAAGCGGCGTCTACCCCACTCTCCCATTTCCGAGAACCGGTCAGTTAGAGCTGAATTCACTGTCGCATAGTCAGCTATTTTGAGGGACTCATAAGAAACGCATGGTTCTCCCCGTTGAAAGTTCCGTAGCCTGTAATCTGGCCTTTTTTGTTGATTGAACCCGAGGTCGCGAGCACCCAGCCCGAATTCTTGGGAATGAGATTATTCAGGTCGAGGAGCCCGGTGCTCTTTGTCCACAGTATGGCGTGCGAAGCACCTGTCGAGGTGAAGGCAGCCCCAACAGCGCGCCCCAAGTCGTCAATCTGTCCGAATCCGCAGTTTCCGCTTCGGCTGAGCGTTCCAGCGTCATGGATCTTTAGATCTTTGTCCCAATACGCACAGTGAGAGATTCCCGGATGCTTTGCCGAATCTGAACCGCCCGCAACGATCCCCGAGTCATTCACATATCCGCCGTAACTCCCGGTGCCGCCCGGGAAGGTGCCGAGATCTACCATTTGTCGGGCCTCAGTCCAGAGAAATGCGTGGAATTCTACTCCTGGAATTATGGTACAAACACCCGATACCTGGTTGTGATTGTTGTTGCCGAGCGCCTGGGCTCCATGACTTGCCGGTAGGGTACCAAGATCCTGAATGGCACCGTTTTTTCTCCAAACAACTGCGTGATGCGCTCCTCCGCTCCCGGTGTAATCGGAGGCGCCAACGATCACTCCTTTGGCGTTAACGGCAGCCGCGGTACTGGTGGTACCTCCGGCTAAAGTGAGCAGATCCACCATGCCACTCTTGCGCTTCCACTTGAAAGCGTGGATGGTCCCACTTTCAGTGAACGAATAGCCCACAACGGTATTGGCGTCATTAATGCCATAGGCCTGGCTTATGTTTGCGCCTTGCAGCGCGCCGAGATCTAGAAGTCCGCCGCCTCTCGTCCAAAGAGTCGCATGCTGTCCGTCGGTATTCCCGGAACATGGCAAAGTTGCGCCTCCGGAAGTGTCAGTGCAACCCGCCACGTGGCCAGCTGAATTGACCCAGTTGCCGATGCTGGACGTTTCTCCGGAGAGTACGCCCAGATCGGTGATGTTGTATTTCTGCGAAAAAGCCAACCCACAGAGCGTGATGTTCAGCGCGATGCAAAGTGCGAGTTTCGAAATGCTTTTCATAAAGAGCTCCTCCTTAGAAAACGGACCGTCGGAACTTTCAGTCGTTGAATCTGTAGCGATATCGCTCCTGATCCTCCGCCGCCTTGCCCTCCAGACGAGGCTGGGCCACCCACCGCAACCATCGCAACAATGAGCGCCATCTTCACGTTTTTAGATTTCAACATCTCCTCCTTTAGAGAGTGCCATCTGGCCGATTCAGTTCCGACTGCGAAGGCCTTAGCAGATCCTTGTGCTCAGCCCTCCGCCTACGTCGCTATTCCTAGGGCCTGGGGGTAGCGCTTTGTTTCTTGGGTTCGGTGCAATTCGTCGTTCCTCCTCCTATGTCCGTGAGCGCGCCTCTAGTGGCGGAAAATTGAGGGTTGCACGCTACATCAGTACCGCTAGAGTTTCCTGTAATGTTGTTTCCGGGTTCGAAGAATGCGAAGGAAAGGTCTCCTACGTTAACACCGTCGCCTCCGTTTCCCGTAATAACGTTCGATCCTGCGAATCTGCCTTCGGCAGATCCTTCCAACTGGACGCCATCCGAGGCATTGCCCGTGATCGTGCAAGACTCGATGCGAACCCCAGCGCCCTGCTGCCCGACGACTCCTGCGTTACCGTTGTTCTGAATCGTCGAATAGTAGCAGTACAACTGAGCGGCACCCACCGACATGCCTGCGAATGTGTTGCCCTGGATGGTGTCGCCTCCAAGGACCGCAACCGAACCGATGGAGATCCGCAGGCCTTCGACGTTATTTTGAATAATATTGTCTCCAATGTAGGCAATGGACCCAGGGGCGGCAACAAGGCCATCACCGACGGAGGACTGAATCGTGTTTGCGCTAACGCGGCACACGCTGGCATTTGCACAAAAGACGCCAGAACTACCTCCATTGATGGTGAAGCCTTGCAGAGTAACGCGGCGGGAATCCTCAATATCGACGACCGCGTTCACGCCTTTAGACGCATCATTTATCGTTGCGCCTGATTTCGTAATCAGAGTGAGTCGATCGAAACCCTCGACGAGTACATTCTCGGTGCAGTTGCCATTGACGGTCACGGTGTTTAACTGCGCCGGATCCAGCGTTTTGAGCGCGGCGGTGATCGAAGTGAACGGACCCTTGCCGTGGCAATTTACTTTCACATCCTTCGCTTGAACGGTGATCGACAGCAAGACTAGACACATACAAACAAGTAAACCTGCGAATTTCATGTGATTTTCTCCTTCGACGTTTGCGGCGTCAGCGAATGAGTAGGAGCGGACGACTCGTGAGTTTCCTGGCAGCAACGAATATAGATGTGTTGAATTTCACGAGCTTCTCCTTGATTGGCTTGCGTGTGGGGCGGGCGGCGGCTACCCCTCGCAGTCGGAGTGCCCGCGTTTCGTGCGACGTCCGAGATGTGCGTCGGCTGATTTTCAGCCTAGCGCCAAGCCGAACGAACGACTTTCTAGAGTGTGGCCCCGGAGAGATCAGTCGGACGGAAACTCGAGACGAGAGTCGCGGCTGAACGACGCAAGTCTACGCTCCAGCGACGAATTGTCAAGCGGAATGATCGAGGATGTAAAAGCCCGATAGAAGCGTACTCGGGTGGAGTGCTTTAATCAGCTTGATGTTTCTTGAGCGGGTGGTTGCACGGCGGGTAGGGCCTTCCCGTTCCTCTAGTGTTTTCGTGTCGTCATTCCGGCTCAATGTGACGTGCCGTACAGGCTCTTGAAGGCGTCGTTGGTCGGGGGCTAGATTAACAGCAGATTCCTCGCTCGTTCTCGCCGCGCTGGGGCGCGGCTGCGGACGGCTCGGAATGACAATCTAAGCAGAAATGGCATCGGCAACGGTTAAAATGCCTGGTCAAAACGCCGCGCCCTTCCAACGAAACGATCAGCGTGGCCCAACCCAATGCCCCTAAAAGCAGGATTGAATGCGGCGCTCGACCTCACAGTCTTCCTCCCTCATGGTTTGGGAGTCTCAGGATAGTAAGCATTGAGATGTGAGCCACGTCACACGGACGCGCAAAAATATGGACTACCATCGAACTGGCAATCAAACATACAGGCCAATGCACGAAAGATTTGGGAGGTGCAAAGGCCAATTCGTAGGTTTGTGGTAGGCTGCGTGACTGACTGGCAACAGGAAACGCGCGGCCATTGCTTTTTGCGAAGTCGTTGGTCGTTCGTCCTTGGTCGTTGGCAAAACGATCAGCTCATCGACGCCCCTTCGGATCCCGCACCCCAATCTGGGTTCCCCAGACCAACAGCAGATTCCTCGCTTGTTCTCGCCGCGCTGAGGCGCGGCTGCGGACGGCTCGGAATGACAATTTTATTTCAGGGCTTGTGTCGGCACGACTAAAAGTCGCTTCGCCAACAACCAACGACGAATGACCCGCGCATTATGCGGTGACTTCTCCGTTATCGGCGGCGCCGGCGAAATCGGCCAACTCAAGGCGCAGGTTGCCGGGGTTGGTGGCGTAGGACATGGCGGCCTCCATGTCGATGAGGCCCTCGCGCACCAGCTTTTCGATCTCGCCGTCGAAGTGCTGCATACCTTCGCTGCCGCCCACGCGCATACAGTCGAGCAAGGTCTTGCCTTCGCCCTCGCCTTTCTCCACGTATTCGCGGGTACGCAGGGTCGACTTCAGAATTTCGAGGGCGGCAATGCGTCCTTTGCCATCGCGGCGCGGTAGCAGACGCTGCGAGACGACGTAGCGAAAACTCTTCGCCAGGCGGTTGCGGACCGTGGGCTGCTCGTTGAGCGGAAAGACTCCGGCGATACGTTCGACAGTTTTCGAGGCATCGATGGTGTGCAGCGTAGAGAGCACCAGGTGGCCGGTCTCGGCCGCTTCCATGGCAATCTCTATGGTTTCGCGGTCGCGCATTTCGCCGACCAGAATGACCTTGGGCGCCTGCCGCAGGGCGGCGCGCAGGGCGAGCGCGAAACTTGGCGTATCGCTGTGCAGCTCGCGCTGATGGATGATGCAATTCTTGTGGCTATGCAGAAATTCGATGGGATCTTCGATGGTGAGCACGTGATACGAAGATTCCTGGTTGATCTTGTCGATGATGGCGGCCAGCGTCGATGATTTCCCCGAACCGGTCGGTCCGGTAACGAGGACGATCCCGTTGAGGAGCGTGGCGACATTTTTTAATTCTTCGGGAAGATTCAGATCTTCGAAGCTGGGCACTTTGCTGGGGATCACGCGCATGACGACGGCGCAAGTTCCGCGCTGCATAAAGACGTTGACCCGGAAGCGTGACATTCCCGGCAGACTGTAAGAGACGTTGCAGGAACCCTGATCGCGCAGGGTGGCGAGAGCGTGCTTGTTCTGTCCGATCAGGTCAGAGGCGATGCGGCGGGTGTCGTCCGGCATAAGCGGCTTGGCACCGGGAACGATCACCGGCATGAGTTTGCCATTGACTTCGACCAGCGGGCGGACGTTCCGGGAGAAAAGAAAAGATCACTGATTTTGGTAGAGCTCTTCAGCATAAGCTCGAGAATTTTCGGCGTTCCGAGGCCAAGCACTGGGGGAACAGCCACAGTGGGCGGAGTTACGGGAGCGCCCGCAACGGCCGGCTTCGGAGCTTGTACGGGTTGAACCGGAGAAGCCGCCGGAGGAGTCACTGCGGTGCGTGCTGGAGCTGCTGCGGCCGCGCTGCCTGCGGCGGTCGCTGGGGTAATGGGAGCGGACATGAAAGACGATCCTCCTGAGAGTCACAACACCGGAAACAAGCTTCGGGGGAAGCGAAACTATTGACTATGAGAGCAAGAAATCCAACTATCCTGTAGCACCGTGTTTGAAAACCAGCCTCAGCCCGACGATGGTTAATCGTGATTTTTCTGCAACTTACGGCCGGATTTGTGCGACCGGATGCGGCTTGGCAGGTGACTGTCCGCAAGCCGGATCGGGTTTCCACATCCCGCAAATCAAGCTAGCAGTTTGCCCCGGCAGACTGCTACTGACGAAGGGCATACGACCACGTAATAAGGGAGGTTTTCGGCGGCGGGGGCACGGCGCCGTCTCCGAGGGCCACTTCACGATGACTTCGGCGAATCACCCTTTCGGAGTCGGAGCATTCAGACCTGACGGCTCGATCCAAGGCCCGCGGCCGTAGATGCCGCGCCTCGTACGGACGAGCAGCGATCCGCTCAATATGTGTCGTAGAATGTGGCTACTGCGATCAACTTGGCCCGGGTGGCGAAACTGGCAGACGCACGGGACTTAAAATCCCGAGTTCCGAAAGGAACGTACCGGTTCGATTCCGGTCCCGGGCACCATATTTACTGAGCGATCAGTGATGGCTGGATGGTAGTAGCAGCGGCGTCCGAATGCTGTGGCGGGGCTGTTCTTGGCCCGCGTTTTTTCCGATCTTTCAACGAAAATTCGCATCTCTACAATCCGAGATCTTCGAACTTCAGATTAAGGATTGGATACTGTTTCCAATCCTTATAGTCAAAGTGCCACCACTCTTTGGGGTTAACCTGGAAATCCTGTTTTTCCATGGCTTGGCGCAGAAGGGCACGGCGAGCGCTCTCCTCTAGAGTGCCACCGGCGTAGTCGGCAAAAGCGCGACCGGTCATTTCGTCGTAGCCACTGGGCATCTTCACCTCCTTGCCTGTTTTCAAATCGTATAAGGACAAGTCCACGGCACATCCACGGTTATGCCTCGATCCTTCCGCCGGATCGGCGACGAAGATCTTTTTATCGTCGGGCGTGGCTTCCCAGAATATTTTCGTGACGTACCACGGGCGGTAGCCATCGTGGATGATCAAACCGTATCCCTGATCCCGGAGTTCGCGATGAGCGCGCAGCAATGCTTCCGCCGCTGGCCGCTGAAGAAAGGCTCGTGCCTGTGTGTAGACGGGCGTGCCCAGGAAATTGTTCGTGGTGGCGTAGCGAATGTCGAGCTTGATCGTGGGATCGAGTTTAACCAACCCTACCAGATCAGGTTTGAGGAATGTCCCGCGCTCGAGTGGCGGCTGCGCCTTCAGCGCATCTGCGCGCAGCTCCTCCACGGGGCGAAGAGGCGTTATACGGAAACTGACCTCTTGCGCGAAACTGAGTTGCAGCAGCACAAGAAGCAGACCCGCAAGACGAAAATGGGCCTTTCGCAAGAAATTCATAGGCTTCATTCGCAACTGGAACTATCGTACTTCATGCGCGGTGCATGGTCCGCTCCTTACTTTAACCATGGGAATACTTTCACGCAAAGCATCATATCGGGTGAGCGCCAGTCCAAGTCCACTTCTTATAGCCGAAGGCTGAGCCCCCAAGTTGGGTCATCAGATCAAATGCGCCATGAGAGTCAAAGTAACGGCTCTTAACCGTCAATCTTGAGGGCCTTGCGCGCTCCTTGACAATAAAAGTTGTCAATGATACCGTTCCCTCGTGCTCGACCTCCAAGTCATCGACGATCCGGCAGCGGCGACAGCGGCTTTGGAGCCGATGCGGGGTCGACTCCTCTCCGAGCTAGCCATACCCGCCTCGGCGGCGACTCTAGCCACGCGGGTGGGCTTGACTCGGCAGAAAGTCAACTACTACCTCCACGGTTTGGAGGCGCACGGGCTGGTGCGGTTGGCCGAGGAACGCAAGTGGGGCGGTCTGACGGAACGGCTGCTGGTGGCGACGGCCGCTTCTTACGTGGTTTCGCCAAGCGCACTGGGTCCGGTCGCCGTGGATCCGAATCGGGAAATCGATCGGTTGTCCGCAAGCTATCTCATCGCGCTGGGCGCACGGGTCGTCCGCGAGGTGGGAGATCTTGTTCGTCGCGCGAAAGAGACGGGCAAACGACTGGCGACCCTGGCGGTGGATACCGAGGTTCGCTTCCGGTCGGCTGCGGACCGGGCGGCTTTCAGCAACGAACTTGCCGCGGCCATCACCAAACTGGTATCGAAGTACCACGACGAAGCCGCCCCCGGCGGCCGCGCGCATCGCCTGGTGGTCGTGGCGCACCCTCTGCCCCAGAAATCCAATCCCAAGGAGCCTTTATGAGCGTAAAGAAAGAAGCATCCGGACGCCGTTCAGTTCAGGTCGAAGTCGAGGTCCCCGGCACGCCGGAGGAAGTCTGGCAGGCCATCGCCACCGGGCCGGGTATTTCGGCGTGGTTCGTGCCGACTGAGTTCGAGGAACGCGACGGGAAGCCGGTTACGATCAAGTTGGACTTCGGTCCGGGCATGGAGTCCACTTCCCCGGTGACGACGTGGGACCCGCCGCGGAAGTTTGCCGCCGAGGGCAATGGCTGGATGCCGGGCTCGCCGCCGATCGCGGACGAGTGGAGTGTTGAAGCGCGCGCAGGAGGGACCTGCATCGTCCGCGTGGTGCATAGCCTCTTCGCCAGCACAGACGACTGGGACAACCAACTGGAAGGCACCGAATCCGGCTGGCCTGGCTTCTTCCGCATCCTGCGGATCTATCTCACACACTTCCGCGGACAGCGCTCCGCGATGATGCAGTGGATGGCCAATGCCGCGGGAACCGAAGCGGAGGCATGGGAAACGCTAACCGCGGCATTGGGGCTGAAAGGTACGAGCGCGGGACAGCGGTGGACCGCCCCCGCGGGCGTCCCAGCCCTCAGTGGCGTGGTGGAGCACCTCACTCAGAGTCCGTACAACGCCCTGCTGCGGCTCGACAAGCCGGGGCCGGGCACTGCCGCCCTTGGCGCTGTCAACTTCGGCGGCCAGAGCATGGTCACGCTAAATTTCTACCTCTACGGCGATCAGGCGGCCGGGACCGTCGCCCGCGAGACACCGCTCTGGCAAGCGTGGATTCAGGAACGCTTCCCGACGCCGTCGGAGACGAGCCCGGGTGAGAGTGAATGATCGCGTGGTGGTGGGAACGAAATCGCATCGCTGCACTCATCCCCGAGGTGTCCTTCTGGGTTTGCAGCGCTTCGGGAGAACTGAGATGGCAGGTATTGTTCAACGGTGCCAAGGATGAGAAACGTCGGTGTGCAATCTTTGCAATTTTCAAGGAGTGCAAATGAACTACTCACGTCTCGGGCTGGCGGCGCTTGGTGGCACAGTCGTATATTTTGCCTTTGGTTTCCTGTTGGTTTGGCTGGTGCCAGCTCTTATCAATGAATCTCGCAAGTACCCGGACGTTTTCCGACCTAAGGAAAAAATGATGGCAGTTATGCCAATTGGAATGATCGCAACTTTGATCGCGATCCTGGTTGTCGCGATCATGTTCGCAATGGTACATCAGGGCGGATCGGGCACTGCGGACGGTGCGCGCCTGGGGGTTCTCGTCGGCATTTTCGTGGTTTGCGGATTCGTGCTCCACAACTACGTGAACCTGAACATCGGGCTGAAACTCGCTCTGGTACAGGCTGTAGTTTACTTCGTCCAGTGGGCGATCGTCGGAACGGTCATCGGTCTCATTTACAAACCGCTCGCTACACCGTAAATGGTGGACGGAGCCCTGTCCTTGTGGTTTTTGCAGGGGCGGTTGGAGATGCTCCGACGCAACCTTCGTTTGCCCTGCCCCCTTCGGCCCCGCTCGGGGCAGGCTCTTCGCAAACAACGCGAAGGTACGGCGCACCCGCTGTGTGGTCATGCCCGCAAGATCAAGAGCCTGGGACACCCGCCGCCCGATTTATTTTCGTTCCAGTATCATAGAGCGTCATGGGGATCGACCAATGGAATAATTTCTTCATTATGGTAGGAGGAGGAGCGGCAGCTCTCGCGGGCTTGGTGTTTATAGCCATGTCGATCAATCTTCCTATCATCACCCGCGATGCAACCCATAAAAATCGTGCCATAGCAACAATGACGGGCTTCACTGCCGTCTTCATGATCTGTGCATTCGCGCTCATTGGCAAGCAAAGCTATCAATGGATCGGCGCTGAATGGCTGGTAGTTACGCTCGTTCCGACGATTACTTACATACGGGTATACGTCCAGGCCACAAAAATCGGCAGAAGCTCCGTGGGGCTCAGCATCGGTCGCTTCATCGTAGGCACAACTTGCTACGTAGCTCAGATCATAGGGTGTGTCTTACTTATCTCAGGATATGTTGCCGGACTTTACGTTGCCTCCGTAGCGATGGTGCTCTCCTTTGCGTTTTTCATTTCAGCCGCATGGCTCCTTATCACTGGTATTCACGAGAATCAGGCCTGAGTCTCATTGGACGGAAACCGCGGGCAGACGTGGCGTTTCCCGTTTTCCTAACGCGAGATTGGAGACGTTCTGTCAATGCGGAAGGTCAACGTGCAACGGCGGCCTGCTGTTTGGTCAATGCCTGCTCGAAAGTCTTCTGCGCGTCAGCAACGAAATCCTTATAGCCGGCAGGGTCGACGAAGACACGGGGACCATCCTGCGGATAGCGCTCCAGTTTCGTGAGCATATCGAAGTACCCGGCGTGCGCGCCAAGAAATACATCACAAGGCAAAGCCCGCAAGACCACAAATGTATGCTGGAAGTCTTGAACAATGCCGGGATAGCTTACGGGATGGCTGGGCGTGGCGGCGAAGTGGTACTCCGACCAAAAGGTTGTCCCTCCCACGATGACAATGTTGCGCGAAGTTCCCGCTGGCTCACCAGGGAGATGAGAGCGCATGGTCCACGTAGTACATCCGCGCGTGTGGCCGGCAGTCTTATGGGCCGTCAATATCACCCCCCCAAGGCTTACCGTGTCTTCGTCGTGGAGAACGCGGTCCACGTGTACTGGGGCGTAGGTGGGGATATTGGGTGAGGGCGACAGGAAATCTGCTCGTCCGCCGGTCTCAACCACGCTCACGTCGCCGTCCATCACCATGTTCTTCGCATGTGTCTCGCGAATCACCTCGGCCGCGCCAGCCGCGTGATCGCCGTGCGCCTGACTATTGAGCAAGACCTTGATCTCAGTCCAGCGGAAGCCCAGCTTCTCGACACTCGCGCGAATCTGCGACGGCGAAGTAGCGAGATTGGCATTGATGAGGATATTCCCCTTCCGAGTGACGACCAGGTAGCTGGCAAGGTCCTGGCTTCCGACGTAGTAGAGGTTGTCGGCTATTCGGAACGGAGCGATCGGGGTAGTCCACGAGGGGTTTGTTTCTGCATGGGCGAGTATGCATAGGCAGAACAGAAGCAGCAACACACGGGAAAGAAAAGCGCGCATTGCTCTTGTATAGCATGCCCTTCCTAAGGGTTAGTCGGGTCAGCCTCGCAGGACGCTGCGCGGGCGAGGAGGAGGTCGCGTTCTCGGGTATTACGGGTAAGGGCGGCGGCGCGTTCGAACTCGGTGCGGGCTTCGGAGTAGCGTCCTAGTTTGTAAAGGAGGTCGGCGCGGACGCTGGGCAGAAGATGATAGCGCGCGAGAGAGGGTGCGGAAGCGAGCGCGTCTACGAGTGTGAGGCCGGCCTGCGGTCCGAGGGCCATGGAGACGGCTATGGCGCGGTTGAGTTCGATGACGGGGGATGGTGTGAGCTGGGCGAGCTCGGTGTAGAGGATGACAATGCGGGGCCAGTCGGTTTCGGATGGCGTGCGGGCGCCGGCGTGGCAGGCGGCGATATCGGCTTGCAGGAGATAGGGGCCGCGAGTGACGTTGATTTTATGAGCGCGTTCGATTGCGGTGAGTCCGCGATGGATGAGGAGTTGATCCCACTGGGCGCGGTTTTGATCGAAGAGTAAGACTGGTTCGCCGGTGGGGGTGACGCGGGCGCGGGTGCGGGAGGCCTGGATCTCCATGAGGGCGACGAGGCCGTGGACGTTCGGTTCAGTGGGAGTGAGTTCGGCGAGGATGCGGCCGAGGCGAAGCGCGTCATCGCAGAGGGCGGGACGCATGAGGTCGTCGCCGGAGGTGGCGGAGTAGCCCTCGTTGAAGATGAGGTAGATGACTTCGAGGACTGAGGAGAGGCGGCCTGCAAGTTCGGGGGCGCGGGGTACTGGATGCTCAGATTGGTGGTGAGCATCCGCCGGAGACCGGCTGGACGAGAGTGCAGGTAGAAGTCATGCTTCGGATGTCGACACAAGCACGAATTGAGGAGTTACTGGCTTGGCAGATCGCCGCAACCCTACCGACCGCAATCGAACCGGCAGCGGGGACCAGAATGCAGCCGGAAGGAACTCCGGCGTCACTTCCTTATCGCTGCCCAACATCGCGGAGCTAAGCTCAGACGACAAGGCGCTCACCGAAGATGCGTTCTTCCCATGCCCCACCTAATGTGTTGAAGCGTTTTGGGGGTTAGTAAAGCTCCCGCGTCACAAATCTTAACTGCATCGGCTTGCCGTTGCGCTCGATGAGCACGACAAACGACAGGTCTGGCTCGCCGAGCTCTTTGATTACGGCAGCCAGTTGCAGCCCTGCGTCTGGACGCGGCTCGCCGGTTCCCCGCGTGACCGCTTCGATTACGTCACCCGCGAGGATGTCGGCCTGCGCCGCCGGTGAGCCGGCAATCACGCCGTTCACCAGGAGCCTGTGGTAGTCGGGAAGCGAAACTCTGAGCGAGAGCCCGCTGCAATTCGCAGGAGAGCGCATGGTCACGTCCGGCCCCGGCACAAGTAGCATGCGCCGGTGTGGCCAATCGAAAATCACGTGGAACCGCTTGAGCACTCCAGAACCCAGAATGCCCGCTATTTGCGCGTTCGCCAGCACCCCGGCTGCATTCGATGGGAAAATTGCGACCGGCTCTTTGAGAACGAAGGAGCCCAAGGTGAGCGCGGAAATCCGTCCCACTTGGAGCTGCATCTTGCCACCCACGGCAGTCACTGAGGGCAGGTCCACGCGCTTGCCGCAAAGCAGCGCAGGATGCGCCCTGACGAAAGGCTCCGCGAAAATCAGATCGCCGACCGTGCCACTGTCAATCACGAAAATCCCCGAAAGCTTGCTGCCGTCCGGCGCCTGAAACTCAAGCTGCGTAAACGCCACGTTGCTACTCAGAGTCACCGGTATACTTACGAAGCCTGCTGGTGGCGTGAACGTTGTGGGATCGAGAAGGCGCACAGTATGCGCTGCGTAATCCTCATCGACCACGAACGGCGTAAACAAATTTCCGCCGAAGATGCCCTCCGTTGGCACACCTGCCTGTTGCGCAATGTAATTAATCGGTAGCGCGGCGATGGTCTGGTCCGCAATCGCCGTTCCGCCGACCGTCAACGTCGCTCCACGGACCATGTGCAGCATGTTATCGCCGCCCTTGCCCGGTCCTGCGGTCGCAACAGTCTCCCCCGTTTTCAGGTGCAGTTCCTCGGCTAGCTGCGGCGTGACAATGCTCAGGCTCGCTCCGCTGTCGAGTACCATGTCCAGCGGGCGCGTCCCATTGATGCTGCCGCATACGTAGGTCAGGCCAAGGACGATGTGCGCGTCCATGGGCGCGGCGGAAGAGGACAGCGTCGCAGAGGGAGTTTTCACCGCTGGTTGCGTCGTCGCCCTTGGCGAAGCTAAGGGACTTGGTACCGCGGTTTGTGCGCCCACGGTAACTACGGTGCATGCCGCGATAACGATCAAACGTGCACAGAAACCCACAAATCTGCCCCTCCAACATTAACAGCGTGTCTCGCTGGTGCAAGCACTGCTCATCGTCGGAGTTGGCGGGTACGCCCGACTGAATGTCCTACCGCTGCCAAGCGAGTCGCCTCTCAGCGATTCGTCGCACCGTGGCAACTGGGCTCGATCACGCCCAGGACTAAGAAGTTAGGTGCTTGCGACGTGGGATTAACCTCAGGCGCCCGTGACTCCCGGCACGCCATCATTTGACAGAATTTACTACCACACGAACAAACAAGCACCGGAGCCCGGCGAGCGGAACCTTCCAGTTTGGACGGAAAGATCGTGGGCGGGAGGCGCCTCACCGTGGTCGGCGCTAGGGAGACCCTGATTAACTTCAATCCTGTCATTTCAACTCCAATTTTGTCATTTCGACCAAAGTAGAATCACCCGTTTTAGAACTGGTCTCATAAATGATTTTTGGAAGGGCACGGCTTTTAGCCG
This sequence comes from Terriglobales bacterium, assembly GCA_963700175.1. Lineage (GTDB taxonomy): Bacteria > Acidobacteriota > Terriglobia > Terriglobales > Acidobacteriaceae > DASVWZ01. The sequence goes on along the minus strand of CAVOWN010000007.1, from coordinate 471,071 downwards.
TGCCGCTTAGGTCCAATAAAACGTTGGGCTTTAGCCCCGAGGCTATCTAGCCTTCTGGAGAAACTGTTTATGAGACTTGTCCTAGTGATTCTGCGAGGTGGAGAAACCTGCTGTGGTTTTTCTCTTGACTTGATCAGAGTTTCCCTAGGTAGTTCCGGCCGCGAAGCGCTGATTTTTTCGACCTCTACTGCGCCGTGGCGGTTCATAATCTCAGTTGCCGCCTGAGCCTTGTCACCCGAACCGGTAGCGAAGACCATCACTCCACCCCGCCGTACTCCTTGAACGTAGTCTTCCGCGTCCGCTTCGAGGACCCCGAATGCCGTGAGATCACGAGTCAACCCCACTTCAAAATCGGTGTGTGGCGTACTCGTGAGTCCGCTCCCTGCCATCTCCAGAGGCTCTTTCAAGATCCGGACGTCCTTCCGAAGGAAGCCGCTGGCCTCGAGGTCGCGAACGACCTCATCGGCCGATCCTGAGCTTTCAAACAAACCCACTGCAGTTTTTGCCATATTGGCTCCAATCTATTTGTCAACGAAGTTTCACATTTCTAAACAGAAGTGGGGCACCGCGGTTTTTGAGACAGCGGCACCCTCGATTTCATTTCTTCGAGCCACTATTCAGCTTTGGCTACGTGGACGTATCCGCCAAGTTCTTCTACCAGCCCTCGGGCCGATTCAGGTACGGCAACTTTGCCGTCAAGAATTTCATGGCGGTTTACATCGTCGCCATACATGGCTTTGTCTCCACTTTTGTCGGCTTGCATTACGGCACCGTTCAGACTGATTCCAATGAAAACGCCTTTGGAACGCGAATAAGACAGAATCTCCGCATTCAATTTAAGGTCAGTGCCAGCAGCGGCATTCCGGCCCACGGGTCCGGCCGCTACAGAAGCGTCTGCTCCGAGCTTGAATTTGTCGCTCATCAGGCTTTGCAGGGCGTGATCGTTCATGAAGAGCATCACGATGTCGGTGGAAGAGCCCCCGATCTGATAACCCACACTTCCGCTATCAATGGCCACAAACATGGGAGCGCTCCAGCCATGCCCGGTGCGACAGGTTGCTAACCCCCTGCCGTAGCTGCCGCCGAATACAAAGGCAAACTTTTTGTCCCCTGGGATGATGGCGATACACTTCGCCGATTCCAGAAGATTCGAAGGAATGCCTTGATCTGGAGTATTCATGATCTCCTTGAAGACCTGGGTAGCTTTCTGGGTACGATTCACATCGTCGTCGCGGTCCGAGGCAACAGCGGTTAGACTTGCAATCGCTATTAGAATTGTTACGGCCAAAATACGTTTCAACATTGTTATCTCCATTCAAGTTTGAACTCGCTAAAAGCAAGGGTCCGCTCAGAGCAGAACCGTGCGTTTCCACCCGCAAGGTAATACAAAGCACACCAGTGCGAACTGGATTTGACTCGTCGCATTTCCTTTTCTGCTGATCACAGCGGCGGCCTTAGACAAATGCTAGGCGTTGCTAGCGGGCCATTACTGGTCAATAGTGAGCACTGCAACTGTTTGTGCTATTTAAGCTACTCTCAAGAGGAACTGCCTCTCAAAGCATTGTCCACGCAGGATGCGTACGTAATTTACGCAAAGAACTGGATTGTCCCACGCTGGGGCAATCTGCCATTAGAACAAGTCAAAACTGTCGAGGTAGAGCGCTGGCTACGAGCGACCGGAGTGGCGGATGGGACCAAAGCCAAAATCAAGTGTGTGATGTCGGCTTTGTTTTCGCACGCCGTTCGGTGGGAGTTCTGCGGCCACAATCCGATCTCTTCAGGGATACCAGTCGGAACTGGGGGCAAGCGAAGTCCGAGCACCGGCGTGCGGATCAGCGCCAAACGTCAGAGATCCCCTTTAGTTTTGTCATCGGAACAGGTCAAGCTCGGTTTGGCAGAACTGGAGTTTCGGGATCAGTTGCTGGTGTTTCTCGAAGGAGCCTTGGGGATACGTCAAGGCGAACTCGGGGCGCTACGCTGGCTGTCGTGCGATTTCGACAACATGAGCATCAGCGTCCAACACTCGTATTACTGGCGTCGAGGTGGAAACCTGAAGAGCACAAAAACGGAAGCGTCTGCAAAGCTGCTGCCGATGCATCCAAGCCTGATGCATTCCTTGCAGGAGTGGAGATCGCAAAGTCTCTACAACAAACCGGAAGATTTCGTATTCCCTTCCGAAAGACTGCAGGGCGTCAAGCCGTTAGATCTAGCTTCAGTGTTAAAGAAGAAGATTCAGCCTGCATTCAGACGAATCGGTATCACGGGTGTGGGCGGGCACACGTTTCGACATTCGGTCGGAACAATGCTGGCGGAGATGGGCGAACATCAGCTCACGATCCGCGATACTTGCGGCACAGCAACCTTCATGTCACGAACAAGTACCTGCAGGCATCATCGAAGACCAAACCTTGGCGCAGCACAAATTGGTCGACGCTATTTTGCCGACGGGTATTTTGCCAAAAGACAAACCTAATCCAATGAGCGCTTTCGACGCCATGGTAACGACCAAAGGTCGCGAGCCCGAGACGTTTCCAATGGAACAAATCCTTCGATAAGGCTGCTACCGATCACACCAGCTTCAATCCGCGAATGCAAGAGCGGCTACTTATTGACGGTCTGATTCGGCAGCTCAGCCCGTTTCGCTACTTTGTGCTGGATCTGCTCTTCGGACAGGATGGGTGCGAAGTCTTCCATCTCAAAGACCTGGCGGATTTCGATTTCGGAGTCGCCGGCGTGGGGGTTGGGGCAACGCTTGACCCACTCGATGGCCTCTTCGAGGGACTTGACCTGCCAGATCCAGAAGCCGGCGATGAGCTCCTTGGCTTCGGTAAAGGGGCCGTCGATGACGGTACGAGACTTGCCGGAGAATTTGACGCGTGCGCCTTTGGAGCTAGGTTGGAGGCCGTCCATGGCGAGCACGACGCCAGCCTTGATCAGCTCTTCGTTGAACTTGCCCATCTTGGCCAGGAGCTCTGGATCGGGGAGGGCGCCTTCTTTTTCTGACTCTGGGGTTGCTTTAACGATGACCATGAATCGCGTTGCGAAATCTCCTTTGAGTTAAGCGATGTTAGGTGACTTGTTTTCGAGTTTGGCTATTTGTTGCTAGCTGATGAGCTCAGAATCAGAGTGCAGTTGGATGCTGTTGCTCGCTTTCGTACTGCCTCTCTGTTCATACGTCGAACTGGGTGTGGCCGAATCGACATGAGAACGGATTTAATTAACGCCAGATTTGTCTGTCACTGCTTCAAGTAGCGAAGCGCAACACACCCTGATTTAAAAACCTTCGACTCAACAAGTTTTAACCGTAATTTCTCTTGCAGGTTGACACCTTCAAACAACCACCTCCCTGCTCCAGCAATGATTGGCATAACGACAACACGATATTCGTCGATCAGGCCAAGCTCCGTCAGTTGTGAAGGAACATCTACACCGCCGACCAGAATACTTTTGCCTGGTTCTTGTTTCAATTTAAGGATTTCGTCGCGAAGGTTCGTACGAACAATTCTCGTATTTTTATCTTCAGCGCCGGCCAATGATCGCGAAAAAACAATCTTGTTGAGCGAATCAAATGCTTGAGCAAATTCAATGTCCGCTCTTGTCTCGGACTGGCTTTTTGCGATATCAGGCCAATAAGGGACCATCAATTGGTAGGTTTTGCGCCCATAGACGAGCACGCCAGCGTCATCTCGCAAGAGGCGCGTGAAATGTTCAAGTAAGTCTTCATCGGGATTGAATTTGGTGTGGTCGCAGCAGCCATCCAGGGTGATGTTGATCGCATAGATTACATTTCTCATTGAATTGTCCTTTCTTATGTACCAGCGCATATGCGCCTTTTGCTTGATTTACGGCTTCGCGATTTCCGTTCCGTCTGACCACCGTTCGACAGGAATCACGAACTGCGTCAGGCGGGGTCGCTCATACCAACGACGGGGGAACCCGGCAGATTCGCTCCCCAGATCGCGAGGTCGATGTCCGAATAGAAGAACATGAGGTGGGAAGGCCAGTGGGGTGCGCTGTCGCCGCCGAATCCTTGCTTCCCCATCATGTAGCACATTGCCCCGGATTCCATCGCCGGCAGTTCTTTCTTGGCGATGGCGGCGGCGATGGCCTCATTAACCTGAGCTAACGTGTGTCCCGCCAAAGCCAGTTCGGCGATCTTGGTGATGCGCACAAGGTAAGAACGCGCGGCTGCCGCGTTAACACACATCGGAACCCGCACCTTCGGATCCCAAAAGTCGGCATCGGCAGCGGATGTCCACGAACGTCCCACGATACACACGAAGCCGTTCTTGCCTTTGACTGCCGTTTCGAAGCCATGACGTCCAAGAACCAGAACCTCTGCATCGCGTGAAATGGACTCCGGTGCAGCGCTTCGCGCCAGAGCTATTTCCGCGCGCTGGTCCTTCATGAGGTATTGGTCGATCGGGGCCATGTTCAAATAAGGTGTCTTGGCATCCTGGGCCATCGCCTGCTTCGCCGTACCGAGGGACACCGTACCGAGCACCACAGGCAGTGCGAAGCTTTTGATTGCGATTGCGCCAACCTTCTTTTTCCGCATTGTTTTCCTCCTGAGAGTGGGCGAAGTCCAACGCTGCCATTCTGTCTCTTCCGTCGGACTCTCCCTCCCCCCGATTTCCCCATTCTCCTGCTACGGTCTTTTCTCTTTTAACCGTCTGGGCCGGGGCGATTGCCTTCCTTTCACCATATCGTCGAACGGGCGGACCAGAATTCGACACATCGTCCCCAAAAAACTGTCCCACGGCAAAATTAAAGTCACCCGAATCCTGCCGTGGCCTTCCTGGCCTTACAGAAGCGCTACAATGCCGTTGAGTTCCCTTCCAGACGAATCGGTCTGGTGAAAGTAGAATAGCGAATGCCCGAATCCATTGTGTGGCGCGGACCGAAGCCACGCCGCCGCCGGTTTTTCCTCCTTCTTGCCCTGATCGTTATCTTTCTATTCTGTGGTCGGGCGGCGCTCTCGTACTTCGTCGAGGCCCTCTGGTTCGGATCGCTCGGCTACGGCGAAGTGTTTCGCAAGTCCCTGGGCCTTCAGTGGGCGGTCTTTGCGGCGTTCTTTGCCGCGACATTTTTCGTTTTGTATGGATGGTTTCTGGCCCTGAAACGGGCGTATCAGCCCGATTTGCAAAGCGGGGCCATCATTTTCATCGGCAGGCAGCCGGTAAAGTTGCCAGTCGAGCGCGTCCTGAATATCGGTGCGTTCCTAGTCTCGCTCGTCATTGCGGCGGCGACTGGCGCGGGCATGATGGAGGAGTGGCCGACGTTCGCGCTGTACTGGTATGCTCCGCTCAACGCCGGCGACGTTGTCGACCCGATTTTCGGCAGGCCGTTGCACTTCTATCTGTTCACCCTCCCGGCTTGGCAACTCATCACGGGCTGGCTACTCACGCTGGCCGTGATCGCCTGCCTAATCGGCCTCCTCTTCATTCTTATAACCGGCAGCGTCCGCATGCCAGCCGCCGGGCGTAGCAGTTCCCGTCCGTCACCTTGGCGTGGATTCTCCATTGCGTTCGCATTTTTCTTGCTGGTCCTCGCCCTGCGCGTTTATATCAGCCGCTTCGAAACATTGTTCGACGAGCATACGATCTTTAGTGGAGTCTCCTATACCGATGCGCACGTCACTGTGACCGGATTGCTCGTGGTCTGTGCGGCGCTTCTTTTTGGCGCCGCGCTAGCAGCGATCAATATCGTGACCGCACCGCGGGTGCGCTGGCTGGCAGCCTCACTGGTTCCGGCAGTGCTCTGTTATCTGGCCCTTCAGATCGTCGGCTGGTACGTTGGCAGCTTTATTGTGAAACCGAACGAGTTGGTTCGCGAGCGCCCTTATATCGCCTATAACATCGCGCTGACGCGCCAAGCCTATGGATTAGATAAAGTTGCACAACGCGAATTTCCCGCCGAGACCACAGTCGAGGCAACCGACCCGGCGAACAATCAGGCCACGCTGCAAAACATCCGTCTCTGGGATTGGCGCGCGCTTCAGGACACGTTGCGCCAGATCCAGGAAATCCGCACCTACTATGATTTTCCCGACATCGACATCGATCGCTATGAAATCGACGGCACCATGCGCCAAGTCATGCTCGCCACACGTGAACTGAGCGTCGAAAAGCTTCCTGAGAGCAGTCGCAACTGGATCAACGAGAAGCTCATTTACACCCACGGCTACGGCATAACAATGAACCCGGTGAATGGGTTTACGGCGGAAGGGCTGCCCACAATGTTTCTGAGCAATATGCCTATCCAAAGTACGGTGCGGAGTATCAACGTGACCCGCCCGGAAATCTATTTCGGCGAGTTGACCGACACCGACGTGTACGTGAAGACGCGACAGCAGGAATTCAATTACCCGCAGGGTCAGACCAACAACCTGACGTCCTACGAGGGCAACGGCGGCATCCTCCTCGGGGGATTTCTACGGCGCATTCTCATCGCATTCGACCAAGGAGACCTGGCAAAGCTTCCATTCAGCGACGATATCAATTCGCAGAGTCGGTTACTGATGCGCCGCAACGTACGCGACCGCGTGACCGCACTGGCGCCGCTGCTCACTTACGATTCAGATCCATACATTGTCGTCGGTGACGATGGCCGACTCTCGTGGATATTGGACGCGTTTACGACTTCTGATACCTATCCCTATTCCAGTCATTATCCGCTCAATGGCAATCCCATTAACTACATGCGCAATAGCGTAAAGGTGGTCGTGGATGCCTACGACGGGACCACTACGTTCTACGTGTTTGACGCTCAGGATCCGATCGTCGCAGCCTATCGCCAAGTCTTCCCTTCGCTCTTTAAGGATGCAGCGGCCATGCCTGCCTCGCTGAGAAAGCACGTACGCTACCCCGAGTTGCTGCTCAAACTTCAAGCGGCCGTCTACGGCCTCTATCACATGACGGACCCGGAAGTTTTTTACAACCGGGAAGACCTCTGGACGGTCGCCTCGGAAGTCGGCATGAGCGAATCGGGCGAGCAAAAGACCCAGTCCATGGAGCCGAACTTTGTGCTGATGAGACTGCCAGGCGAGACCGCCGTCGAATTCGTCGAGATTCTGCCATTCACGCCGGCCAATCGAAATAATCTGATCGGCTGGATTGCCGGGCGCAGTGACGGTGCACAATATGGAACATCGATCGTTTACGACTTTCCGAAAACCAAGCTGGTCGACGGTCCGCTGCAAATCGAAGCGCGAATCGATCAGAACGCGCAGCTCTCGGGACAATTGACCTTATGGAATCAACAAGGCTCACACGTGAGGCGCGGCACTTTGCTGGTGATTCCGTGCGGTAAAGCGCTGCTGTATGCGGAGCCGATTTATCTTCAGGCAGAAAGAAGTCCCATGCCGGAGCTGCGTCTAGTGGTCCTCGCCCTGCAAGATCGGCTCGCTTACGCACCAACCTTCGAGGCCGCAATGAAATCCCTATTCGGTGGAGAGGCTTCGTCGTTAAGCGCGGCAACCACTGCCCCCGTCGAGACCGGGCAAAGCACAACGCCCGCCGCGGCCACTAAGCCGAACGAGGATACGAACAGCCTCATTACCGGGGCGGCCAAGGACTTGTCCGATTATCAGCACCTGACCGCGGAAGGCAAACTTGGGGAAGCCGGGCAAAAGCTTGACCAACTCAAGCAAAAGCTCGATCAGCTCAACGCGCGGCAGAAATAATCTACGGTTCGCTTACGATTCGGATGGCGAAACCGCGCACCCTAGAGTGCAGAGATCAAGAGTTGATGGAGCGGGGCCGCATGTGGATTCGTTCGCTTGAAGAGAAAAACCGGCTGGGTTCGTTAGCCGGCGGCAGGCGCGGCTGCGGCTTGGGGTGCGCGCTGACGCCGTAATTCGCCGAGAAAAACCTCGCTAGGGAGCTGGCTTCGGTTGCGAAACAAGTCTAGAAGCGGATCTTCAGCCGGTGCATGCGCCGCGAGTGCTGGAATTTGTGCCGACTCTTCTGTTCCTTCTGGCTGCACTTCCATCGCTGGCGTCCCTTTAGCATTGACCACGGCTTGGATAAATCTCTCCACTTGCTGGCGCTGGCTATCGGTTGCGCGCATGAACTCGATTCCCATGCCGATTTCGTGATGCATGACTCGTACCAGACCCATCACTTCCACCCTCTGATCGCCGATCCGCGCCGCCAAAGTTACGATGGTGCGCACCGGGAACGGGACTGGCAATTCAAGATAGCATCCCCCCAGACTCAGATCGGTCAGCTTGCAGGGTGCCGGCGGATCAGCCTCTTCGATTTCCGGCGAATGCCTGGCCAGCCATGCCTTAAGTCGTGTTTGCTGCTCGATCGTTAGATTTACAAAGCGAATTCCCGCTTGCGCGTTATCGCTCGACCACGCAAATTCCGCCATGGTCTCCATCGGCGTGTCTTGTCCCGGCAAGAGGAAACTGACCCGCAATTGACCGTTATTCTGGGCCTGGCGCTTGAAGCGAACTGCCATTCCTCCTTCGCTCAGATCGGAGAGCGTCGTCTTTTGCTGCGCATTGCCGAAAGAAAGGAGCACCGGCAGTTCAATGGCCACGCGGGTGTTGCGCCGACGTTCGCATTTCATTAACGCGCGCGCCGCGCGGAAACTGCTCTTTGCCCGCTCTACTGAAATTGGCTTGTAAAGCACAAAATGCGCGCCCAGAGCAAACGCACTCTTCACCGCCTTGCTTGAGTCGATCACTGCAACCGCAACTGCATGTTTGTTACAGGGGGCCGAACGGACACTCTTCAGAACACTGGCCGCGACGGCTTCATCGTCGCAATCCACAATCACCGCCTCAAAACGCTGGCGGGTAAGCCGCCGAACTGCCGACTCCGCGTCCATCGATTGCTCCACGCCGATTTCAAGATCGTTCAACACGCGCCGCAGCACGCGCAGGATCTTGTCATCTGAACAGATTACGAGCGATTGCAGAGTCATAACTCGGGCTTACCTAAAAGCATCTCTAACTGATTGACTTATTTTCCGGCCGCGGCACCTTCTGCCTCGGTTTCTTCATCGGCCAACAAATGGGCGACATTACGGAGTTGGTCAGCCGCGCTTTGCAGGCTCTCAATCTGCTTGCCGAGTTGGGCCTGTTCAGCTTGTTTCTTTCGCAACACTTCATGGATATCTCTCACGCGGTTCGCCTCCTCACCTACTCTAGGTTGCAGCGCTAAGTGGGTCAATCGGCACGTGTTTTGCAATGTTACAGCCGTAACCTGGCATTTCACTCTTATGGCGCAGTGGAACCCGAGTGAAATTGGCTTGCCCCCGCCAACATCGCCAGATACACCTTAGAATCAATAGCTTAACGCGAGTTCCCTCATCCGACGCCGCAAGTTTTTGGCTTTGACTGTTGCCGAGAAACCGAGTAGACTTCTTACTTCCAGTTTCAGCTTGTGTATGTCGGTTATGGCGTCGGCTACTTTTCTCGGGGATGTCTTAGAATCCTCCTAAAGCCCGGCGAATCTAAATAGATTGCTGGAGATTTTCATCTCAAGTTTGAGGCGCACTGTTCATGGCAAAACGTCGCGGAAATCCTAATTGGGGCAAACCCGAGCCGATCGGTCCTATAGTTCCCACGGTGACCGAATTCGAACTGGTCGTACGGGAATACAAGCTGACTCCGGACCAGTATCTGCGTTCCACCCGCCTCCGGGAGTGGGCGCGCCGCAACAAGAATTCCAAGTACATTCCCGAACCGCTGCTTGAGGCTTGGGGATTCGAAATCGAATCCACGCTTTAAATCACGGTATCTTGAGAACCAGGGTCGCCTAGCTGGCGGCCCTTTGCTTTTGTATGGGCTCTCAGCTTTCAGTTCCCGACTCTTTTTGGCTGAAAGCTGAAAGCTTGTCGGTTTTGCTAGAATCATCGAAGAATGGCAACTCCTTCGGCATTTACTGACGTCCCCACCGCCGTCGACGAAATCCGCGCCGGCCGCATGATCGTCGTCGTCGACGATGAAGATCGAGAAAACGAAGGCGACCTCACCCTCGCCGCCGAGAAAGTCACACCCGAAGCCATCAACTTTATGGCGAAGTACGGCCGCGGACTCGTCTGCCTTGCCATGACCGAGGAACGGCTCGACCATCTGCACATCGGCCCCATGACCGCCGAGAACACGTCGAACTACGGTACCGCATTTTGTGAAGCGGTCGACGCGCGCCAGGGAGTCACCACTGGAATCTCCGCTTATGATCGCTCGCACACCATCAAAGTCGCGATCGATCCAGCCACGCGCCCGGCCGATCTCGCCCGTCCCGGACATGTCTTCCCGCTCCAAGCTCGCAAAGGCGGAGTCCTGCTGCGCGCCGGCCAAACCGAAGCCTCGGTCGATCTGGCCCGCATGGCAGGATTGATTCCCGCCGGCGTCATCTGCGAAATCATGCGCGACGACGGAACCATGGCCCGGGTTCCCGACCTCATCGAATTCTGCAAGACGCACGAGATGAAGATGCTCACGGTTGCCGAACTCATCCGCTACCGCATGCAGCATGAGCGCTACGTCCACCGGGTCGGCGAGGCGCTGATCGGCACGCCTTATGGCGAATTCCGCCTCATCGCCTATGAGAGCGAGGTGGATGGCGGCGAATCCCACGTCGCGCTGGTTCGCGGAGACATCGAGCACGGCGACGAACCGGTCTTGGTTCGCATGCATTCGCACTGCGTCTTGGGCGATGTCTTCGGGTCCACCGGCTGCGATTGTCACGCCACCATTGAAGGCTCGCTGCAAGCAATTGCCCACGAAGACCGCGGCGCCCTGATCTATCTCCACCAAACTTCAAAAGGATTTTCGGTAGAAAAAATTGGAGAGCGGCCCGTCCTCACCTTCCATCGCGACAAGCGCCTTCCGTCATTACCCGAAAGCGAGCGCAAAACTCAGCGCGACATCGGCATGGGAGCGCAAATCCTCTCCGACCTGAACTTGCGCCGCATCCGCTTGCTCACGAATCACCCAAGAAAAGTGCCCGCCCTCGAGGGCTTCAACATAGAGATCGTTGAACAGATCCCGGTCCTGTTAGGCCGAGTCAAAATAGTGTAGGGCGGACACCTTTGTCCGCCAAAGCGGAGCGAAGCTCCGCAGCCTTTTTCTACTCAACCATGGTCGTATTGGAGAGAAACGGGGGATATCTATAGCTTTTCAGCCTACCAGCCGAAGGCAGCGACCCGAAACATCGATTCCGCCGAAAGCCCTAGAACGGCTTCCGCAGCACCACTTCGTGATCATGAATGAAGAACTGCGCCGAGCAGGCTCCCGATCCGCAAATTACCGGGATCAGCCCCGCTAGCTGTTTACGCGTGATCAGACCTAGCGTTCCACATTCAGGGCAGGAGAGCACCGCCCAATAAGGATCGTCTTTTTCGCCAACTTTACCGGCATTTTCCAGCACGAAGATCGTGCCTGGCTGCATCTGCTCCGGGATCCATTCACTCAGAAGGTCCAATTCTCCAACCATTCCGCCCCCCTTTGTGGATCAAAATAGCCGATCAAAATAAGCCAAATGTTAGCCAAACCCAAATCTGCCAAATAGGCTTCCCTAGCTAAGAAGCCCGCCCGGCCCTGCGCGCTGCCCGCAATATCGCGGGGCGGCTACTTTTTTTTCCCAGAATCTCAGCTCGTACATGCTTCACGGTATCGCTCAAACACACCGTCAGCATGGGCTGGCGCGCATTCTTCAGAATATCGACGATCTGCCGCGGCGAGGTTTCCAGGTACAGCGTTCGCCCATCGGTGAGCAAGTGATACTCTGATGCCCCGCTGACCGTCTCCGCCAGCCGCTTGCCAAACTCACGCTGCAAGAACCGCATAACTTTGCGCACACGCTGCAAAGAGAACGATTTCCGCCGCAACTCGCAAATGACCGCCACTTCCACCAGGTCTTCCATGGAGTACAACCGCCGATGCCCGTCCCGCGCCGGAACCACAATCCGGCGCTCATCCCACCACTGGAGTTGACGCGCAGTGATTCCGGTGAGCCGGATCACTTCCCGCGATGTGAAGGACTGCTGCATATTCTCAACCAAGATGTTTAAAACAATTCCCCACCTGAATGTTTACGCCATTCTAGGACTTAGCGCGCTAACGTCAACAAAATAATCTGTGTAAAAGAGTTGACCAGGAGGGAACATCGAGCCCATGATTCATTGAGCCATTGAAGCCCTTAATGACTCAATCTCTAAATGTATCAATGGCTCAATGTATCCATGACTCAATAGATACCTCCACCCACAAAGTGCACAATCTCCAACCGGTCGCCGTCAGAGAGTTCCGTCTCCGCCCAGCGCTCGCGAGGCACAATGTTCCGATTCAGTTCCACCGCGACCCTCCCCGCTTTCATCCCGAGGCCCTCCAAAAGAGCTGTGAGGGTCGTGGGCGAGTCGAATTCGCGCTTTTCCCCGTTTATCTGTAGTTTCATGATCAGGATTCTCTCAGCGCCAAGGTTGGCAGCGCAAGCATTGCGACAAAGGTATGAAGGATTGACCAACAGGAAACGCTATAGCAGTTCCAGCGCCCGCTCGCTTGCGTTCCATCTAAGTCCGCGAAATCGCATCGCTCGGCAGCACCAGCGTCGGATTCACAACGCGAATCTCCATCGCCTCCCCACGGTCAAACGCTGCCTTGATCTTCGGGAACAAAGCGTTGAACGCAATCCGCGACTCGAGGACCGTCGCCGTCCCGCGCCGCCGCCCCACCAGAATGCAGCCTTCCGTGTCCTCGGCGCAGTTCCCGCAATGAATTCGTACCCCGGCAAACTCCGGAACATCGACCAACTCAGGAAGAAACTTGTGGAAGCGGGCGGACATGGTAACGGTAAGCTTGTAGGTTCCAGAGGGAATCGCAGTGACCGCGGGGATCTTCCACTGCACAACGGTCAACCCGGGGACTTCGCGCACGACATCTTCGAGAGTAAAGCACTCGAACACGCCATCGATGTACAGAGATCCCAGCGTACAGCCATTAGCGCTGGCTTCGCGTCGCACTTCAAGCAACATTCCTGAGACTCCAGGATGGCAGCGATTCTAGTTCTCGACCCGGCGTAGCTGAAATTTTCGTGTGGCGGAGCGTCCCGAATAATTGGCTTGCACCAGCACCGCGGCGTCGGGCAATGCCGACTCATCAACGTTGATCTTCATTTCCGCATCGCCGCCGGCGCCGGTCATCACCTGCGCATAAAAAGGCGCGGCCACCGGACGCGCAAACCTTACGGTAAGCCGTGCTCCAGCAACCGGCGTGCCACCATCGGTGACGCGCAGCTTCAAAAGAAGATGGCGACCGCCATGCACCGATCCGGCATTCAGCCATTGCACGTCCAATTCTTTGATGGCAGCCAACGTCTCCGCGGTGTCTCGCTTGTCGAAGACCGACTCAACCCGTCCTTCGCGCAGTGCGTCCAGAACCAAACGATGCTGATCGCGCAGCATCTGCTCTTTCTGTTGGTCGGTGAACCCCGGCTCTCCGGCTTTGTCGGCATAGGAGACTGCCCGCTTACCCATGCAGCGTCCGCGGACGAAGACTTGGGTTTGCAGCAGAAGCTCGTTTTCACGGGCTTCGCTTTGCACGTGATAAACAGTTCCATCGTGCTTTTCGTCGGTGTTAAAGCCAAAAATCATGGTGGGTCTTCATCCTACATGATTCACGAAGAAGCTTGTTCCGGAACTCTCGTACTTCGCTAGAGCTCGGCCACATCTCCGTCGCGTGAAGATTCTCGATCCACTTCTATTCCTTATTGTTAAGAGCGTGTGACAAAGCGCCCTGGTTCGCTTGACACTGTTGGCAGCGAACTCTAATCTAGAATGTTTCCTCAAGCTTTGCGCGAATTATATATAGCCTTCGTATGCCGGACAATTATTTCGCCCGTTATCTGCCCTTGTTAGTGCACTTTATGGTCGCTGGAAGCCTGGCGACCATCATCGTGCTGCTGTCGTGGCTCATTGGGTACCGCAAGCCGTCGCTCGCCAAGGATTCTCCCTACGAATGTGGTATGACCCCGGTCGGCGACGCTCGCCAGCGCTTCTCCGTTAAGTTTTACATGGTCGCTATGCTGTTCATTCTGTTCGACGTGGAAGCCGTTTTTCTCTACCCGTGGGCGGTCATTCTGAAAAAACTCAAAATGTTCGGCTTTTGGGAGATGCTGGTCTACATCGGCATCGTCCTGGTCGGCTACTTCTACATCTGGAAAAAGGGAGCGCTCGACTGGGGTGAAAGACCGATTCGCCGAGGTGAGGCGTAAATGGCCATCGTCCCGGCCATCAGCGATATCGAGCAACTGAAGGCGCACCCTGCCATTGCGCGCTTGCAGGCGTGGAATCCCTCGGTCATCGAAGGTGTCAAATTCGATCGCGACGAGATGACCATCTACGTCGAGCGCTCCGCCATCCGCGAGGCCTGCGCTCTTCTGCGCGACGACCCGAATTGTGCGTTCAACTACCTCGCAGACGTCACCTGCGTCGACTGGCATCCTCAAGAGCCGCGTTTCGAAGTTGTCTACCACCTGCTCTCGATTCCGAAGAAAGAGCGCGTCCGCCTGAAAGTTCGCCTCGATGGCAGCAGCCCCGCCCTCGAATCCGTTACATCCGTCTGGCCCGGCGCGAACTACTTCGAGCGCGAAGTCTTCGACCTCTTCGGCATCCGCTTCAGCGGACATCCCTACCTCCGTCGCATCCAGATGCCCGAAGACTGGGAAGGCCACCCGCTCCGCAAAGATTATCCGGTGGAGGGCTACCGCTAGCCATGGCCCATCTCAATCCCACGCCGACGCTTGATCCCGGCCAAGACCGGACAATGATCCTGAACATGGGTCCGCAGCATCCTTCGACCCACGGAGTGCTGCGCGTCATCCTCGAGATCGACGGCGAGAACATCGTCCGCATCATGCCCGACATCGGCTATCTGCACACCGGAATCGAAAAGACCTGCGAAGCCAAGTTTTACCAGCAGGTGGTGCCGCTCACCGACCGCATCGATTACCTCTGTCCCATGACCAACAATCTCTGCTACGTCCTGGCGGTGGAGAAGTTGCTCGGCCTCGAAATTCCCCCCAAGGCCCAGTGGCTGCGCGTTATGATGAACGAGCTCACACGCATTAATTCGCACCTGGTCTGGCTCGGCACCCACGCCATGGACATCGGTGCGCTCACAGTCTTTTTATATTGTTTCCGCGAGCGCGAAGACGTCCTGCGCCTGTTTGAGGCCATCAGCGGCCAGCGCATGATGACTTCCTATTTCCGCATCGGCGGCGTCGCCCTCGAACCGCCCCTCGATTTCTTCGGCCGCGTGAAGAAGTTCGCCGACCGATTCCCTTCTAAAGTCGACGAATACGAAAATCTGCTCACCAGCAATCCCATCTGGACCATGCGTACCAAAGGGGTTGCCACCATCACCGCCGAAGATGCCATCGCACTCGGCGCCAGCGGCCCAACCCTTCGCGGCAGCGGAGTCGATTTCGATCTCCGTCGCGACATGCCCTACAGCGGATACGACAATTTCAAGTTCAACGTCCCCATCCGTACCGAAGGTGACGTCTACGCGCGTTACCTGTGCCGCGTGCAGGAACTTCGCGAGTCCAACAGCATCGTGCAACAGGCGCTCAAGGGAATGCCCGAGGGCCCCATCAAAGCCGACGCCCCGCACGTCGTGCTTCCCGACCGCGAAAAGATGAAGACCCAGATGGAAGCCCTCATCTATCACTTCAAAATCATCACGGAAGGTTTTGCCGTGCCCGAGGGTGAGGTTTATCAGGCAGTCGAATCGCCCCGCGGAGAAATGGGCTACTACATCGTCAGCGATGGCACCGCCAAGCCATACCGCGTGCACATGCGCTCGGCCTGCCTCGCCAACATGCAAACACTGCCCAAAATGTGCGAAGGAAATTTGTTGGCCGACGTGGTAGCGGCCATTGGATCGATTGATATTGTATTAGGCGAAATAGACCGGTAAGAATTGAGTAATCGGAAAATCGGGTAATTTTGTAATTGAAACGCCCGACTGAGATGTTGTTGTGAATACACAACCCGAGCAGCTTAGAGATCGAACGAAGAAGTTTGCGCTGCGAGTGATTCGGCTCTTTCGATCATTGCCGTACAAGCCGGATGCGCAAGTGCTTGGGAAGCAACTGTTGCGGTGCGGAACGTCCGTTGCAGCAAATTACCGCGCCGTATGCCGCGCAAGATCGAAGGCGGAATTTATCGCCAAGGTCGGTATCGTAGTGGAAGAAGTTGACGAATCTGTTCTATGGTTGGAACTGTTAACGGAATCGGGAATCGTACCGGAACGAAAAACTAGCGAACTTTTGCAGGAGGCCCGCGAGTTGACGGCGATTTTTACCGCCTCGCAACGGACAGCCCGCAGCTCGGTTTAGTTTTTTAAATTACACAATTACCCGATTCCACAATTACTCAATTTTGAAATGAAGTTTTCGGAACAATTCGAAACCCGCTTCGCCGAGATGATGACCCACTATCCGACGAAGCGCTCCGCGCTCGTCCCGACGCTGCTCTACGCCCAGGACGAAGTCGGATTCTTGAGCGACGAAGTCATCTCCGAACTCGCCACGCGAATGGGCCTGACCGACCTCGAAGTACGCAACGTGATCAGCTACTATTCAATGCTGGTCACCAAGCCCCGCGGAAAATACAACGTCCAAGTCTGCACCAATATCGCATGCATGTTGAGAGGTGGCGAACAACTCCTGGAGCATTGCAAGAAGAAACTGGGAATCGGCCACAAAGGCACTACGCCCGACGGCCTGTTTTCACTGGAAGAAGTTGAGTGCATCGGCGCTTGCAGTTGGGCCGCCGCCGCTCAAGTGAATTATGACTTCCACGAAAACTTAACCCCAGAAAAGATGGACAAAGTCTTAGACGACTACAGAAAGAAAGGAACGCAATAACGGAATTGAATCATTGATGCATTGAGTCATTGAGACATTGAAAATCACCAGTGGTCTCTCAATGAATCAATGACCAAATGATTCAATGAACAAATAGAAATGGCTTCTTTGGTCTCCCATCCCGACGAGATAAAGGTCGTCTCCAAGCGCTTTGGAGCCGGCGCGACCAATATCGATCGCTATCTCGAACTCGACGGCTACAAAGCCGTCCAGAAGGCGCTCGCCATGCAACCGGACGAAATCATCACGCTGATGAAGGATTCCGGGCTGCGCGGCCGTGGAGGCGCCGGCTTCAATACTGGTCTCAAGTGGTCCTTCGTTCCCAAGCAATCGGCCAAGCCCAAATACATCCTGTGCAACGGGGATGAGAGCGAGCCCGGTACGTGCAAAGACCGCCTGATCTTCGAGCATGATCCCCATGCCGTGATTGAAGGCGTCATGATTGCGGGGCTTGCAGTTGGATCGAACACAGGCTACATCTACGTTCGCGGCGAGTATCGCTACCTGCTCGATATCGTGCAGAAGGCGATCAAAGACGCCTACGCCAAGGGATTTCTTGGCAAGAACATTTTCGGCAGCGGGCGCGGTTTCGACATTTACTGGCACGGCGGCGCGGGCGCCTACGAAGTCGGCGAAGAGTCCGCACTCATGGAATCGCTTGAGGGCAAGCGCGGCATTCCCCGCATCCGCCCGCCCTTCCCTGCCGTGGTGGGCCTGTGGGGCGGCCCGACCGTCATCAACAACGCCGAAACTCTGGCCAGCGTTCCTCACATTATTCTTGGCGGCGCGGATTGGTACTCCAAGCTTGGCCCTCCGAAAAACGGCGGCACGCGCCTGTTCTGTCTCTCCGGCCATGTCGCCAAGCCCGGAGTCTACGAATTGCCCATGGGCTACAACCTCAAGAAGATGATTTATGAGGTGGGCGGGGGAATTCCCAACGGCCGCAAGCTGAAAGCGGTTGTCCCTGGCGGTTCCAGCACTCCAGTGCTTCTCCCGGAAGAGATTGATGTTTCTATGGATTTCGATTCCTTGGGAAAAGTCGGGTCGATGCTGGGCTCGGGCGGAGTGGTCATCCTGGATGACACCACCTGCATCGTGAAGTTTGCGTTGCGTACCATCAAGTTTTATCAGCACGAGAGTTGCGGATGGTGTATCCCCTGCCGCGAAGGAACCGACTGGCTCAAGAAGACTTTGACCCGCTTCCATGCCGGCGGCGGAGTAAGAAAAGACATTGATAACATGCAATATCTTTCGGAGAACATGCTGGGACGCACCTTCTGTCCGCTGGGCGATGCGGCCGCGATGCCGACGATAGCGTTCGTGAAGAAGTTCCGGAAAGAATTTGAAGATCATTTGGATGGCAAACCCTGCCCGTTTGAAAAAGCAGGAGCGGAGCTGGTAGGAGTGTTGGCTTAGGAAGAATTGAGTAATTTGGTAATCGGGCAATTGTGTAATTGAAAAATCTTACAAGGTACGAAAACCGTGGCGCGGATCGATGCCGAACCAAGGTTTTGAATTACCCGATTACAAGATTAGCCAATTACCCGATTTTAAGAATTTTATGCCTGATGTAAATCTTATTGTCGACGGAAAGAAAGTCGCAGCCCCTGCTGGCACACTGCTGATTGAGGCCTGCAAGCGTGTCGGCATCGAGGTGCCTTCGTTCTGCTATTACCCAAACCTGTCTTTGCAGGGTGCATGCCGTATGTGTCTGGTGAAGGTCGAAAAAATGCCCAAGCTGCAAACGGCCTGTACCACGGTCATTGCTGAGGGCATGATCGTCACCACGGAAAGCGATGAGATCCGCCAGGCACGCAAGGGCATGGTCGAACTTCTGCTCGGCAATCATCCGCTCGACTGCCCGGTGTGCGATGCCGGGGGCGAGTGCGAATTGCAGGACATGACGTTTTCCTACGGCGCCGCCGAGTCCAAGTACATTGACATCAAGAACCATCGCGAGGAGCAGCAATGGTCGCCGGTCGTGTACTTCGACCGTCCGCGATGCATTCTCTGCTATCGCTGCGTGCGCGTCTGCGGCGAGGGCATGGATGTGTGGGCCCTCGGCGTGCAGAATCGCGGCGTCAGTTCAATCATCGCGCCCAATAAAGAAGATCACCTGGAATGTGAAGAGTGCGGTATGTGCATCGACATTTGCCCTGTCGGTGCGCTGACCTCCGGTGCCTACCGCTACAAAACGCGCCCCTGGGAGATGAAGCACGTCGGCACCGCCTGCACCCATTGCGCCGACGGCTGCAAGACCACACTGGGAGTGCGCCGCTCCGAAACTGGAATGGAAATCGTGCGCGGCGACAATCGCGACAAAAGCGGCATCAACGGAGATTTTCTCTGCATCAAGGGCCGCTACGCCTTCGATTTCGCCAATCATGAAGATCGTCTGACCAAGCCTCTGATCCGCAAGAATGGCCGTCTCAACCCGGCAACGTGGGAAGAAGCCTTTGAACTGATCGGAAAAAAGTTCCGCGAAGTCCGCGACACTGACGGAGGCGAGGCGATCGGCGTTGTCGGGTCCACTCGCACCACCAACGAAGAAAACTATCTGCTACAGAAGTTTGCCCGCGTGGTGCTGAAGACCAACAATATTGACCATCACCGCACCGCCGACTATCCGGCTTTCGCGGCTGCCCTGAGCGGAAAGGCAGAAGCCGCCGCCAGTATGCGCAACGTTTACGATGCGCCCGCGATTCTTCTGATCGGCAACGATCCCACCGACCAGCATCCTCTGCTGGCGTGGCAGATTCGAAATAATGTCCGCTTGCACCGTGCCAGGCTCTACGTTATTAATTCGCGATCCATCAAGCTGGAACGGCAGGCGACGAGTTCAGTTCACATTCCCGCAGGCACTGAAGGCAAATTGGCCGACTATCTCGCAGGCAATGACGCGGCAGTCGAGTCCATCGCCACCGATACAACCGCGCGGGAAGCATGGTCGTCGATGCGCGATCAGTTGCGCAGCGAACAGAATCTCGTCATCATTTTCGGCTCGGAAATCCGCGGCAAAGATGTCGCCTCCCTTGCTAAATTCGCTTCGGCGATTCCCGGCGCAAAGCTGATTTCCCTCAGCGACTACGCGAATTCCCGCGGCGCTGCTGACATGGGCGTTTATCCTGACCTGCTCCCCGGATACCTGCCCGTAGCCGAAGGCACACATTTTCATCAGGAGTGGGGCGGCCTTCCCACCACCACTGGCCTCACCCTCCCCGACATGGTCGAGAGTGCAAGTAACGGGAAACTCAAAGCGCTTTATGTTGTCGGCGCGAATCCCATTGGACGCTTGAGCATTGATCCCTTCGCTTTCTCCAAATCCTTCGTCGTTGTGCAAGACATGTTCTTGACCGAGACCGCCGCCATCGCAGACGTGGTGCTCCCCGCCGCCAATGCCTACGAAAAATCCGGCACCTTCACCAACACCTGTGGCGACATTCAGATCGTCAAGAAAGCCGGCGAAATCAGCGCAACCAAATCGGATTTCGAACTGATCGTCCGCATCGCCGACGCCATCGGATTCGAAATTCGCAAGCTTGTGCCCTTTGGCCGAGGTGAAGAAACGGACATGGGACAATCGCGCGGCGCGCAATCCGGCGAAGCCGACCGTCATGCCGTCTGGCTCGAGGCAAACGGTTTGGAACCGAAGATGAGTCCTCTCGATCCCATGGCAATTCTCGATGAAATTCAACGCCTGGTTCCGGGATACGACGTTTCGCGGATCGAGCTTTTAGCGGGCAATGACCAACATACAGATTTGTCACGCGCAGGCCGGGGAGCGGTGCACGCCCCCGAACAGATTGTGCCGGCCAACAACGATCTGTTCACCTCCGGCACGCTCGGACGTTATTCGCGTACCCTGAATTCAGTGATGGAGAACCATCGCGTACAGCCATCTGAAGTCGCAGCAGATTGATCATCGCTATCTTACTGGTTGAAAGCTTGCACGAGTCATAGTTGAAAGAGTGCTTGATTGAGCATCGGACTTTTCATTCTCGTTTCGCTGATCAAGACCGTCATCGCGGTCGGCATCCTGCTCACCGCGGTCGCTTACAGCGTTTGGCTGGAACGCAAAGTCGTCGGTCATATCCAGAATCGCTGGGGCCCCACTCGGGTTGGCCCATTCGGCTTACTGCAACCGGCCGCCGATGGAATCAAATTTCTATTTAAAGAAGATCTGACGCCTCCGCATGTCTACCGGCCGCTCTACATCGCCGCGCCGATGATTGCCGTGACCTTCGCCATCACATCGATCTCCGTCATCCCCATCGGCAACTGGATCACGATTTTTGGTGTGCACACGCCCCTTGAAATCACCGACGTCAACATCGGCTTGCTGATCATTCTCGGCATCACCTCGATGGGCGTGTATGGAGTCGCCCTTTCCGGATGGTCCTCCAACAACAAGTACTCCCTGCTCGGCGGACTCCGCGCCAGCGCCCAAATGGTGAGTTACGAGATCGCCCTCGGATTGTCCCTGGTCGGCGTCCTTATTGTGTCGGGCAGCTTCAGCCTGCGGGAAATCGTCGATGCCCAAGGCGGCCACTTCCTGGGATTTATCCCAAAATGGAACATCTTCACCGGCCAGTTCATCGCCTTCTTTATATATCTAATGGCCGCTTACGCCGAAACCAACCGCATTCCCTTCGACCTCCCCGAGGCCGAAACCGAGCTGGTCGCCGGCTACCACACCGAATACAGCGCCATGAAATTCGCCATGTTCTTCATGGCAGAGTACGCGAACATGATTACGGTGGCTTGTTTGGCTACCTTGCTGTTTTTGGGGGGGTGGCATGGGCCTTTGTTCGGGCCGCAGCTTTTGCGGGATTTGCTTCCGGTGGGCTGGTTTGTGGCTAAAGTCTTTGCTTTCATGTTCCTCTATATATGGGTGCGGGGGACTTTGCCTCGCTTCCGCTACGACCAACTGATGGCGTTTGGCTGGAAGTTCTTGCTTCCATTGGCGATAGCGAACCTGGTGATTACAGCTCTGATTGTCGCATTGCAGTCCTAGGGTATAAATGCTCCATCTTCTTATATTTACGGTGTTCGGTCTGATCTGCGTGGCAGGGGCGGTGAACCTGCTGGTGCAGCGCCATCCTATTAATAGCGCGCTCTCTCTGGTGGTCGTTATGGGATCGCTAGCGGTTGAGTACCTGTTGCTAGGTGCCGAATTTGTGGCCGCCGTCCAAGTCATCGTTTACGCCGGCGCAATTATGGTTTTGTTCGTTTTCGTCATCATGCTGCTGAACGCCGGGGAGGAAGACCGAACCAACGGCAGCAGGGTGGCTATGATAATTGGAATCCCGGGAATGCTGATTGGGAGTGTTCTGATCGCGTGGGTTCTACTGGCCCATTCTGGGACACGGTCGGTTGAGGCTGGCGCACTTCCCGGCTCCCCGAAAGATATCGGCTGGCTTCTGTTTCACGATTTCCTGCTTCCCTTTGAAGTGACTTCGATTCTGGTACTGATTGCAATCATGGGGGCGGTGGTTCTGGCGAGCCAAAGCAAGTCGGCACAAATTAAGAGGGAGATCTGATGGTTCCCCTTTCCTATTACCTGGTGCTGAGCGGAATCCTGTTTGCGTGCGGCGTGACCGGATTTCTGATCAAGCGCAACATCATCACGATTTTCATGTCGATTGAGCTGATGCTGAATGGCGTGAATCTTTCGTTCGTGGCCTTCGCGGCGCAATGGCACGCGCTGAGCGGGCAGGTGTTCGTCTTCTTTGTGATGGTGGTGGCAGCGGCGGAAGCGGCGGTTGGACTGGCGATTATTATTGCGGTCTTCCGCACGCGCGAGACTTTGGACGTTGATCAGGTGAACCTGCTCAAATTATGACGCCACATTTGCATCTCTGGCTGATCCCGATTTTGCCGCTGATCGGCGCCGCCATCAATGGTTTCTTCGGAAAGCGCTTTTCGCGCCAAACGGTCACGGCAGTTGCGTGGACGTTTTGCGGCGCAGCGTTCGCGATGGCGCTGTGGGTGGTGACGCAATACCTCACGTCGGGAACCGGCGCATACTCGGAAACGCTTACGCCTTGGCTGCGTGCAGGCGACCTCGCGGTCGACTTCGCCTTCTTCCTCGATCATCTATCCGTAGTCATGCTGCTGGTGGTCACCGGCGTCGGATTCCTCATCCACATTTACTCCGCTGGATACATGTGGGAAGAGGGCGGATACTACCGCTTCTTCGCCTACCTGAACCTGTTCATGTTCTTCATGCTGACGCTGATTCTGGCGAACAACTATCTGGTCATGTTTATCGGGTGGGAGGGCGTGGGGTTGGCGTCTTACCTGTTGATCGGATTCTGGTTCACCAAGGATTCGGCGGCGGCGGCGGGCAAAAAAGCTTTTATCGTCAACCGCATTGGCGACTTCGGATTTTTGATTGCGCTGTTCCTGCTGATCAAACATTTTGGCACCCTGAATTTCGATCAACTGGCTACGAGCATTGCGCCCATGGGAATCGAGACGGCAGGGGTTGGATTGCTGACTTCGATTGGACTGCTGCTGATGGTCGGCGCGGCGGGCAAGTCGGCGCAGATTCCCCTTTACGTCTGGTTGCCGGATGCGATGGAAGGCCCGACTCCGGTGTCGGCGCTGATCCACGCCGCCACCATGGTCACAGCAGGCGTGTATATGGTCGCGCGGTCGCACTTCATTTTTGACAAGGCACCTTCGGCGTTGATGGTGGTGGCGATTATCGGAACGCTGACGGCCCTGTTCGCGGCGACGATTGGCATTGTCCAGACCGACATCAAGAAAGTCCTGGCGTATTCGACTGTCTCGCAGCTCGGATACATGTTCATGGCTTGCGGCGTCGCGGCTTACTCGGCGGGCGTTTTCCATCTGATGACGCATGCATTCTTCAAAGGGCTGCTCTTCCTGGCCGCAGGTTCCGTGATCCACGCGGTCGGTGGCGAGCAGGACATGCGGAAGATGGGCGGGTTGCGAACGAAAATCCCGGTAACATTTTGGACGATGACCGCCGCGACCTTCGCCATCGCCGGCATTCCGCCCTTGGCTGGATTTTTCTCCAAAGATGAAATCCTCTGGCAGGCGTACTCCAGTCCTTACGGGAGCTGGGTGTATTGGTTCATCGGGGTGGTGACAGCGTTTATTACCTCGTTCTACATGTTCCGGTTGTGGTTCATGACTTTCTTCGGCGAGTATCGCGGGGAAGCGGAGCATGGACACGGCTCGCATTCTGCCCACGGCGATGCGCATGGGCAGGGGGGAATTCATGAGAGTCCTGCGGTAATGCTGATTCCTCTTGTTGTGCTGGCATTGCTTTCGGTGATTGGCGGCTGGGTAGGAATCCACAACCGGTTTGAAAACTTCCTCGCGCCGGTATTCCAGTCGGGACAAGTCTTGGCTGGCGCGGGCGAAGGCGCTGGTGCTACTTCAGAAACAAATCAAGCGACCACGCAACCGACTGAGCCGCACTCGGAAGATAGCGGGCGCGAGACGTTGCTGATGGGCATTTCGATTAGCGCAGCGCTTGGCGGATTGTTCTTTGCGTGGCTTCTCTACTACCGGCGGCCAGAACTGCCGCAGCAAATTGCGGATTCGCTCGGCGGGATCTATCGCGCCGTCCTCAACAAATACAACGTAGATGAGTTTTATGCAGCGGTGTTCGTAAAGCCTGTGCTGAATGGCTCAACGAAAATCCTGTGGCACGGAATCGACCAGGGAGCGATTGACGCGACTGTAGACAACGGCGCCGATGCGGCGCGCGAGGTATCGGACACGGTGCGCCACATGCAATCGGGCAATCTTCGCTCTTACGCCGGATGGATCGCAGCCGGGGCCGCGGGAGTGATTGCCTACATGGTTTGGATGGGCACGCGATGATATCGCTAGATAGTTCGATGCTCACGTTAGTGACATTTATCCCGCTGGCCGGGGCGCTTCTGCTTCTGCTGTTGCCCCGGCGCGACCGCGACATTCGCATCTTCGCGCTGGTGGTAACGCTGCTCGATTTTGTTCTTTCGGTGCATCTGCCGGTGCATTTTCATCGTGGGTTGGCGGGATTTCAATACGAGATCGACAAAGCCTGGATTCCGAATCCGAACATTCACTACCACATGGGCGCGGACGGCATATCTATGTGGCTGGTAGTGCTGACAACTTTCCTGACACCCTTATGCGTGTTGATTTCGTGGAAGTCGATTTCCGAGCGGGTGAAAGAATTCTTCATCTTGTTGCTGGTGCTGGAGACGGCGCTGATCGGCGTGTTCGTAGCGCTCGACCTTTTCCTCTTTTACTTCTTCTGGGAAGCGACGCTGATTCCGATGGCGCTGCTGATTGGCATGTATGGCCACGGAAGGAAAGTTTACGCAGCGGTGAAGTTTTTCATGTACACCATGGTCGCGTCGGTGTTTATGCTGGCGGCGATCTTGTGGCTGTACGCGAAAACTGGCAGCTTCGATTTCACCACGATTCAGGCCGCGGTTCATAACGGACAAGTAGAGGGGTTTGCGACCGCCGCACCGTGGCTGTTCCTGGGATTCTTTATCGCCTTCGCGGTAAAGGTGCCGCTCTTCCCTTTCCACACCTGGCTGCCGGATGCGCACGTAGAAGCTCCCACTGCCGGATCGGTACTGCTGGCTGGCGTCCTGCTTAAGATGGGCACTTACGGAATGTTGCGCTTCAACCTGGGACTATTTCCCGAGCAGGCGCGCAGCAACGCTCCCTGGATCATGGTTCTGGCGCTGATCGGCATCGTCTACGGTGCGCTGGTGGCGCTGGTGCAGCCCAATATGAAAAAGCTGATTGCGTATTCGTCGATCAGCCATTTGGGATTTGTGGTTCTCGGAATTTTCAGCTTCACCCCTGCGGGGCTCGACGGTGCGACGTTCGTGATGCTCGCCCACGGAGTCGCTACCGGCGGACTGTTCATGCTGGCTGGGATTCTTTACGAGCGGCGGCATACTTACGAGATAGCAGAGTTCGGCGGCTTGGCGACGCCCATGCCGGTGTATGCAACGTTCTTTCTGATTACGGTCCTAGCTTCGGTCGGTCTCCCGCTGCTGAATGGTTTCATCGGAGAATTTCTGGTGCTGAGTGGCGCCTTCCGGGCGCGCCCGGTGTATGGAGTCATCGGCGCGACTGGCGTGATCTGGAGCGCCTGTTATCTGCTGTGGATGTACCAGCGCGTTTTCTACGGCAAGGTCACGCACCCGGTCAATCAGACTTTGCCGGACCTTAGCGGGCGCGAGAAGGCTGCGCTTTGGCCGATCGCGATTGCGGCGTTGGTGATGGGAGTGGCTCCGCTGATTTGGCTGAATGCCATCGATCCGGCTGTGCAGGCAGCGCTGGCGCCATTCACCGAACTGGCAAGCAAGGTGGTGGGCCAGTGAACCAACTTCCAGAGATGACGCAGATCGTGCCCCACGCCGCTGACTACATTTCCATCCTGCCGGAAATTGTGTTGTCGATCTTCGGTATGCTCATCATGGTCGTAGACCCGCTGATCGACGAACGACGAGGCCCGAAGGTCCTTGGCGGCATTGCATTGATCGGCTCTCTGGGCGCGCTGGCTGCGACTTTCTATCAATCCCAGTATCCCGGCGCCGGATTCTGGAACATGGTGCAGGTCAACTCTTTCAGCGTGTTCTTCCATGTTCTGGTAGCGGCAGTGACGGCGGTTGTGATTCTGAGTTCGTTCGAATACATGCGGGTGCAGCAGATTCGATCCGGTGAATATTACGGACTGCTGCTGTTCGGCGCCGTGGGCATGAGTTTGATGTCGTCAGCGGTGGAGTTGGTGCTGATCTTTATTGCACTGGAGATTTCGTCGATTTCGACGTACATTCTGGCGGGCTTTCGGCGGCACGCGGCGATCAGTACGGAGGCGTCGGTCAAGTACTTCCTGCTGGGATCGTTCGCCACGGCATTCTTTCTTTACGGCGTCGCCATGATGTTCGGCGCGACTGGATCGACGAACATCGCGATTATCGCTACGGTACTACGCTCGGGGCAGGTCCCGGTGCTGGCTTATGCGGGCGTGGCGCTGATGTTTGTTGGGCTGGGATTCAAGGTTGCAGCTGCTCCGTTCCACGTCTGGACGCCCGATGTTTACGAAGGCGCGCCCTCACCGGTGGTGGCGTACATGTCCACTGCGCCGAAAGCGGCGGTATTCGCGGTATTGCTACGGATCATGTTCGAGGCGAATGCGCCCGGGCGAATCTGGCTGATATGGGTAGTTGCCGCGCTTTCGATGACGATCGGCAATGTAGCCGCGCTGGTGCAGGACAACGTTAAGCGGCTGCTGGCTTATTCGTCGATCGCCCATGCGGGATATTTACTGGTGGCATTCGCGGCGATGCCCGACAACGGAATTCCGGCTGTGATGTTCTATACGGCGTCGTATGCCGCGATGAACGTGGGCGCCTTTGCGGTGGTGAGCCACTTTGCGGGTGCAGGTGAGCGGTATGTCACGCTAGAAGATTATTCGGGGTTGGGCAAACGATCTCCCGTGCTGGCCGGGGCGCTTACAATTTTTCTTCTATCGTTGATCGGCATTCCGATTACCGGCGGATTCTTTGCCAAGTTCTACGTGTTCAGCGCTGCGTTCCAGGCGAACCTGACGGGACTGGTCATCATCGGCGTGCTGAATAGCGCCGTCGGCGCGTATTATTATTTGCGCATCATCGTCATGATGTACATGCGGGAGGCGCGAAGCGATGAGCCGATTGCTCCGGTATCGCTGGGCGTGGGAACGGCGCTGGCCATCAGCATGGCGGTGACGATTTATCTGGGCGTGTTGCCGGGGCGGGTGCTGACTTATGCTTCGCGGTCGGTAGCAGAGTTGATGCGCTGAGTCACGCTGCTTCGCTACGGGAGTGGACACTTATCCGCAGTGAATAAGAAAGTTTGATTGACAAGGGGAAGCGGTGCGGTCATTATGGGGCACACTACATTAAAGAGATTCCGGAGGGGCGTATGCTTGAGAGGATTCAAAGGCTTTGGTCTGAGGACCAGGGACAGGACATCGCGGAGTACGCGGTGATGCTGGCGGTGATTTTGGTTCTGGTGGTAGGCACGGTGCGGCTGATTGGCGGCAACGCGAACAATGCGTTCTCCACGGTGGCGAGTGCGATTCAATAAGCTTGCGTTTGGTGGCGCGCCGGCCGCTCTGTGATGTTGAGTTCCTGGCGGCGGCAGTTTCGCCCAACACCCGACTCCCGCTCGGTGACAGGCTTGCAGATCAGGAAACATGCAGGAGATCGTCGGGATCGTGGCGATACTGCTTCAACTTGTAGTAAAGCGAGCTGCGGGGAATTCCAAGTTTTTTGGCGGCTGATTCGACGTGCCCTCCTTCTTTTTGCAATACCTGATGAATATAGTGGCGCTCGACTTCCTCCAGCGTCTTTTCTGAGCCGATGATTTCCAGGCCTTGGGAAACGACTTCGAAGCGCAAGTCCCGTTCGGTCAGGACCGGACCACAGGCGACCAGAGCCGCTCGCTCGAGGACGGTGCGAAGTTCCCGGAGATTTCCGGGCCAGGAATAATTCTGCAAGGCCAACGAAGCGGCGCTGGTGAGTTGTAGCGGGCCCATAGTGGAAGTCGCGCTCAGACCCTCCAGTACACCCGATGCCAGAGCGGGAATGTCTTCCGGACGCTCCCGCAGAGGCGGCAGGGTAAGGAGAATCGCACGCAACCGTGAGTACAACTCGGCGCGAAAATGATGCCCTTGGACCAGACGGGGCCGGGGCTGATGGGTGGCGGCGATGAGCCGGACGTCGACCCAATGCTCTTTGGCATTTCTTCCCTTGTAGAGTTTTCTGCCTTCCAGCAAGCGCAACAATCTACTCTGAATCGAGACCGGCAACTCGCCGACTGCGTCAAGAAATAAGGTGCCGCGATGCGCGATTTCCAATAGCGATGGATACGCGTCCGGTTTCGCGACCGGGCCATCTCCGACGTTCCCGAATAGTTCGGTTTCAGCTTGACTGCGGGAGAAGTCGTTGCAACTGAGCACGACAAATGACTCGCAGGCCCGGAGTCCGTTCTGGTGTAGCCAGGACGCCATATCCGCTTTGCCGGTCCCGGCTTCACCTTCAATCAGGATTGGACATTCACTGAGGGCGGCGCGGTAGGCCGAGTCACGCAGCTTTTTGATGGCGTCGCTTCTGCCTAGAAGGGGATCCAGGAAGTTGCGGCCCAAACGGCTGGCTTCCGCCAGATGTGCGCGACGGTTCCGCTGGTTCTCCAGGCTGCGGTCAATCAAGACACGCAAGGTGAGAAGCTCAACCGGTTTGGTGAGGAACTGGACCGCACCCAGGCGAACAGTCTCCATTGCTTTCTGCATGGAACCGTAACCGGCCAGCGCGACGACTGGAATGAAACGGTCAACCGAACGTAAGCGTGCCATTAACTCCGCAACCCCGCCCTCACGCAGATCGCAATCGATGATTGCCAAGTCGGGCCTGCCGGACTGCCAGATCTTCTCCGCTGAGAATCCATTCTCAGCAATCAAGACCTCATAGCCCGCTTCCTGGAGAAAACTGCGCAGTTCAGCGGTCATGATGGGATCATCCTCAACGATGAGCACCCTTATTTTCGACATAGATACTCCTTGGACGGAAAAGCGTTTTTCGCGCCGCCGGCAAGAATCCTGAGTTGGCCGGAGTGTTTGCGAGGTTTTTCCGGCAGATGCGGAAAGGCAGCTCTGACATAAAGAGCCGAATTGCTCAAAGCGGTACTGGCCAACATAGAGGGAATCGGACTTACACTGGTCCGATGGCTAGACATCTATCTAGCACGAGAAAGCAGGCAAATTTCGCGGAGTCGTGTTTTGTTACGAAAAACGGACAAGAATGGGCGCGGGGGGAAAGGCTGCAACGCACATCTGACTCTGGCTTCGAGAATCAGGCCATGCGATCTCCCGGGCCAGTCAATCGCTCGACGATGTATCTCTGGCTGGGCAGGACGGTCTGCAACTCCTCGACTTCCAGCCAGTCGGCAGTTCCCTCCCAGGAGCCGCGAATCTCCCCGACCGCCTGAACATAAAAGACGGCGATCCGCACCGGGACATCGGCCAAACTTTCATAGCGAAAGGCAAACTCGAAGCTCTGGGCAACGAGACCCGTTTCCTCTCGCACTTCGCGGACCATCGCAACTTCATCGCTTTCCCAAGGAAACGCCAGCCCGCCGGGAAACGACAATCCTCGGCCGTCATTGCGCCGGATCACCAGAACCCGGCCTTGGCTCCGAATAATGCCCAGGGACGCCCTCAGCGGACCGAATACAGGCGCATGGCGGTAGCACCATAGGGCGCTCCGCGACGCGATCCAGAACAGGTTTTTCTTAAGAGTTCCCACTGATTTCCTAGACCCGATCATCCATGTTTAGTGTGCCATGTTCCGCCGAGCCTTATCGGTGAACATCGGGCGGTGTGCAAATAGTTGCATGTTAGCCGCAAGGTGTTACCCTAAGTCATTGCAAATACACGACTAATACTAACGGGATTTGGCATGCCGGGTGCACCTCTATGGGACAAGAATGCATTTCGAGCAAATTGAACTAAACGAAAGTGCCATATCTTTTGTGCTGCGCTTGGCATTTAATGTGGGCAAGCCTAGTCACAGCGCCATTTTAAATACATTCCTCCCCGACCACCGGACTAGCGTTTTCGGAGAATCTCGCAAGATGATTAAGTCAAGATGGCTGGCTGCGTGTTTGCTATTTGCTCCCTGGTTCGCACAAGGGCCGTTTGTGCAAGCTCAGACCGTGACTTCCTTCGAAGGGATTGACGCGTCACAACTAGGGCATCCAGAGTTCGATGTGGATCCCAACGGGGCGGTCGGCACCAAGCAGTACCTGGAATGGACAAACCCTTATTTTCAGGCCTTCGACAAAACCAACCGCGCCCAGGTCTGGTCCGCGCCGGTGAGTGCTGCCACCATCTGGCGACAGGAAGGTATTAGCAACTGCAATATTGCCGGAGATGGCCTGGTTCTGTTTGACCGCCTGGCCTCGCGCTGGATCGTCGCCGGCCACAATTCACCCGGTATCAACGGTCCCTATTTTTATTGCATCGCGGTCTCGAACACGGACGACCTGAGCTCGCCCTCGCTCGCGTGGTACGCGTACGAGTTCCAGCTTCCCACGGGAGTGAACGCCTCCGGCCACCCTTATTTTCCTGACTGGCCGAAGTTAGGCACCTGGGCCGACGGCTACTACCTCAGTTTCGATTTGATGGATCCCAATCAGGGCTACCGCATTATCGGCATCGAAGCCTGCGCTCTGGACCGCACCAACATCGTGACCGGGGGGCTTCCCAATCCGATCCAGTGTTTTAGCGACCCAAGCCCGATTCCAACCAGCGGCGAGCCCTATCTGGGACATAGCTTGATCCCTGCCGATGTAGAGGGGAACACGGCGCCACCGGCGGGGCGGCCGGAGTTTTTTACCGCCGTTCAAAATCCGCCCCGCGACGGAAAGACCACCACCTCCAACACCATCAACCTTTGGGCCTTTCACGTCGATTGGAGCGATCCCGCGAATTCCACATTCACCAAAACGCCACTCGATGTGACGAGTTATACTCCTGGATGCTATCGCGCCAATGCCCCTGGCAACACGGTGTGCGTAGTGGAACCGTCGCTGAACAGCGCTGGTAAGCACTACCTCCTCGATTCCGTGGGCGACCGTCTGATGCCGCGGCTCGCATACCGGAATTTCGGGACCTACGAGTCGTTTCTGGTGAGCCACACCATCCGAGTCGGGTTGAACAACCCGCAGACCGCAGTGCGCTGGTATGAACTTCGCGACAATGGGGCCGGGACGCCCGAGGTTTATCAGAGCGGCAACATAAATCCCTCGGGCTCTGTCTATCGCTTTATGCCCAGTCTGGCTCAAGACCAGGCGGGAAACGTCGCCGTGGGCTATAGCGTATCGAGTGGCACGGTCCATCCGGGCATTCGTGCCGCCTCGTGGAGTCTGCTGAATCAGACAGCGCCGCACGAGATCAATATTCAGACCGGAGTTGGCGATTCCGAAGACAGTGTTCGTTGGGGAGATTACACCAGCATGACGGTCGATCCCGTCGACGAATGCACTTTCTGGTACGTCAATGAGTACCTGAAAGCGAACCAGGTAAACGGCGCCATCACTTGGGACAGCCGGATTGCCCATTTCTCCATCTCGGGATGTTCCAGTCACAAGACGGTACAGGCACCGCTGCCGGAGTATCCTATACTCGTCGCCAGCCCGGTCCGTCGAATAAATCCCGACTAAGAACCAGCAGGCGTAATCTGCAATTGGAATGCCCCGTTCAAGCTTCGCTTGGGCGGGTTTTTTGTTTCCGCAGCTTGCGTCTTCGCGCATAAGTCCACGACCGCCTGATTACATGGTCGCGGGCCAGCTTTTATGGGAGAACACCGTGCGCGGTGTCGCCGCAGCAGGTCTGTAATAAGCTGAACAAGGTCATAAAATCTGAAACCGATCACGGTCTTCTGAGGATGTACTGCTGATTCTTGCGATCCAGTGTTGGCCTGCCGCGGAAAGACAAATCTTGTACAATCTTTTTGCCCGGAGAGTCCCGAAATGGGAAGTCCTGGCACTTAGTTTGCACGACTCACAAGGAGAATTTTCATGACAGGAAGAAGTGCAGTCCTCACCGCGTTGTTGGGAGCCACGCTGTTCTGCGGCGGTGCCTTTGCCCAAGACCAGCCGATGCAGAACATCAGCGGGAAACGACATCCGAACCTTGCCGCGGCACAGCGTCTTACGGACCAGGCCTATGCCAAGGTGATGGCCGCTCAACAGGCCAACGAATTCGATATGGACGGACACGCGCAGAAAGCCAAAGACCTGCTCGACCAAGCCAATCAGGAACTCAAACAAGCCGCCGAAGCTGCAAACCGGAACAAGAAATAAGACGGATGACCTGCCGAGGCCCGCGCTGGCGTTTGCCGATGGTGGGCCTCGGTAGGCACGGAATCAGCCTATGAAGGCCTTGCCCGCATCAAGGTATGCGGGGACATACTTGACGATATACCCCCAAAAGCGTAGCCTCAACGTAAGAATGGGCGTGGTTCTTTGAACACTAACCCATTGATAAATAATGATTTAGCCGAGACCAGAAACTAATCAAGCCGGCTTGGGTTTGAATCAACCGGTGCACACAATCCCCAAAGACGAGGTTCAGAACAAGATGAAAAATCGAATGATCGCTTTACTGACCGTGGTGGCTGTAGGTGGCTTGATGCTTGTGGGTTCAGCAACTGCCCAACAGACGAGCACGACCCAGACCACAACAACGACCCAGGCGCCCGCGCCCCAGAGCCCCACGCAGGGAACTCCGCTGAATGCTGGACCCGGACAATCGGCGCCCGGCCATAGCTGGGAGAACCATGTGAACCAGCGCGAGCAGAACCAGCAGAATCGGGTTGCCAATGGCGTCAAGAACGGCAAAATGACGGCGGGCCAGGCAGCCCATGTCGAGAACCGTGAGAACGCGATTCAAAACCGTGAAGCGGCGGACGAGGCGGAGCACAACGGACATCTGACGCCACAAGAAAAGGCGCACTTCCAACACGCGCAGAACAAGGTGAGCAAACAGATCCACAACGATAAGAACCCCAAGTAAGAACGGTTCTACGCAGCAGTATCGGCAAGGCCCCTGTGCAAGCGGGGGCCTTGTGTTTTGGGGGCTGATGCTGCGGACCAGCCTGCGGGCGAGATGCCGGCAATGGTCCGGCGGTTATGCGTCGAGGTGAGGGCAAGGGCGGAAGCGGGATGTACGGAGAAAGTTACGCGGACCCACTGACGTTGGCTGCTATCGCAACCAAGTATCGGCGGGCCCGCCTGACGACTACGGCGTGTATTCGAACACGACGCCGGGGGTATTGGCCCCTCCGAAGATAGTGGTACCGATAAAATTGCCGTTTCCGTCCGAAACCAGGTTGGCAAAGGAACGGGCGCCATCCTTGTTCCAGCCGTGGAAGTCGTGCACCACGGTCTCAGTCCAGGCGCCGTTGGACGGCGACAACTCGAAGATTCCGCCCACATTCTTAGTGCCACCGCTCTCGGTTGTGCCAAATAGGTTCCCGGCGCTGTCGAAAATCAGACCGGCGAAGGGATTGACCACGTCCGGCTTGCCGGCGAAGGAATAAAGCACAGTTTCGGTCCACTTGCCGCCTGAGGCCGGAGAGAGTTCGAAGGCGGTGCCGCAGCCGCGGCTGCAAACCGTGGCAGTGCCGCCGTTGCGGGTGGTGCTATAGATGTTTCCGGCAGCGTCGAAGATGAGGTCGGCGCTGGGGAAAATGCCGTCGGTGGGCGCCCCGGCAAAGCTGTGAATGACGGTCTCCTTCCAACCTTTGGAGGTAGGGGCCAATTTAAAGACCGTACCGTGGCCATCGGCTCCACCAAGGGTTGTAGTGCCGTACAAGTTGCCGTTACCATCGAAAATCAGTCCGGCCTGGGGAGCGTTTCCGTTCTTGCCATCGAAGCTGAAAAGGATGGTCTTGGTCCAGCCATTGCTGGAAGGCGAGAGCTCGAATACCGTGCCTTTGTTATGGGCGCCTCCGCCAGAGGTAGTGCTGTAAAAATTGCCGGCCTGGTCCGCGATCAGCTCCGAGTATGGGTAGTATCCATCCGCGCCGCCCAGGAAGGTGTAAATCACGGTTTCTGTCCAGGTGCCATTCGCGCCCGGCGATAGTTCGACTACCGTGCCGCAAGCGCCGTTGCACGCGGGATTGCCGCCGTCGCGGGTGGTGGTGTAGAGATTGCCCTGGGCATCAAAAATCAGGGCAGCGCTGGGCCTGCCGCCGTCATTGGGACGTCCCTGAAAACTGTAAAGTGTTTTCTCAGCCCACTTGCCCTTGGCGCCGAGGGTCATTTCGAAGATGGTGCCACAGCCGTTGGTGCAGGGGCCGGTCCCGCCCTCCCATGTGGTGCTGTACATGTTGCCGGCTGCGTCGAAGATCACGTTGGCGAAAGGATAAGTACCGTCGGTGCTATTGCCACCGAATGAGTACAGGATCTTTTCCGAACCTACCTGGGCAGCGGCCGTGAGGGAGAGCAAAAGCAGGGCAAGGATCGCCACTGCTGTACTTTGAACGACGGAGGAGTTAAAGCGACGCATAAATTTTCCTTTTCAAACAAAAATCGTGTCATGGCAAAACCCGCCACTAGAGCGGGAAGTCACGGTATCGGGAGCTGAGGTCAACAAGTCTGACGCTTGCACAGGTGGGTTGTCAATGTGAAAGAGTTTGCAGTATGGGTCGGGTGAGAATATACGGCTTTATACCTATTGAATTAAAGCGGGTGAAGAGGTTAATGACCCGCAGGTTGAGAGTCCTCCTCCCCTTAGGGAATCTCTGATCAAGTGCGACGAAAGGCCATAACCACAGGGTGCACAGGGTTGCACAGGGCTATACAGGGGCTTAATCAGAACTTCCTTAGAGGTCGAGCCGGAAATTCGGGGAATGCAGAAAAGAATTCCGCAACTGCGGGCCGGATTTGCCGGCATCGCAGCTGCGGAATAGGTGCTTTTATCCAAACAACTCTTTAATAGCTCACTGCTGTGAGCTTACTTCTTTTTCAGGTTGCGGTTAGGCGCCTGTCCGTTCTCCAACAGAATGGGCAAGTATCCGATGGAAACCATGCCATTTTGCGGGACCGAGAAGGTCTGGCCCAGCGTGGTTTGATATTGAGTAAAGCCAGCCGGGACCTGATAGTTGACCTGGACGCATTGATTGTGAGCGCAGCCAGTGTTGTAGGAAGCATCCATGTACCACACCAACTGTCCGCTAAATCCACCGGGGCCGGTGATGCCGCAGGTCCAGACTCCCTGGTTAGGATTTTTTGGATCAATGTTTGGAATTGGGCCAGTACAAGGTGTGCTGAAGGTGTTGCCCACGAACCAGTTCTGCATATTGTCGTAGGCGAATCCCGCTTTATACAGCAATCCCGGATCACGGTTGCCGACCACGTCGAAGGCACCGACAGCCATAGCGACCGGGTTACTTCCAACCTGGGTGATCTGGGTAAACCCGGGATCAAAGGTGCTGGTCTTGCACTCCCGATCATCGCTCGGATTACCGGCGCAGTGCATGAGAGTGGTAATGGTTCCGTCGCCTGCGTTGGCGGTTGCGAGATCCAAGTGGCCGTCGCCATTGAAGTCGTACGCCGCAACTGCAACGGGTTGAACACCAACGGGGTAAGGCGAACCGGGAGCAGGGTTGAAGCCGCCGCTGCTGCCCTGGTTCAAGAGGACGGTTGCGGTGTTATCGGTTTCGTTAGCCACTGCTAAGTCCGCAAGCTGGGCAGTGCTATAGCTACCGACTGCGATCGCCGAGGGCCCGTTGCCCACAGCCAAGGGCGAATAAGGGGCTTGAGTGAAGCCGCCAGCTGTGTTGTTCAAGAGTACCGTCACGTTCGCACTGCCGGCATTGGCGATCGCCAAATCGGGGTAGGTGTCCTGGTTGAAGTCACCCACAGCGATTGACGATGGGTTGGTACCGACGGTGTATGGTGATCCGGCAGCGCGTGTGAAGCCGCCGGCTGCGCCATTATTCAATAGCACTGTGACCGTGCCGTCGCCTGCGTTGGTGACGGCAATGTCAGGATAGCCGTCGTTGTTGAAGTCAGCCACAGCCACTGCGGAGGGATTGTTGCCCACCTTGTAGGAGACCGGCGACTGGAAGCCAGCGAAGCCACCATTTGCCGAGGCTCCCATCCCCAAGAGAACGCTGACGGTGTTGGCAGTGGAGTTGGCCACGACTGCATCGAGGTTGCCATCTTTGTTGAAGTCACCGACCGCAACCGCGACCGGGCTTGCTCCGGCAGAATAGTTGGTGCCCGTCAAAAGGGTACCCGGCGATTGCTCACTATCCAGCATTACGGTAACACTGTTGCTGCCCTTGTTGGCGACGATAAGGTCAACTTCCTGGTCATTGTTGAAGTCTCCTACAGCGGCTGCGGTGGGGGCGGAACCCGCACCGTGGTTGGTGGGATACTGGAAGCTTCCATCCCCGTAGCTGACCATTGTGCTCACGCTGCCTTTGGAGTTGGGTACGGCCAAATCATAACGGGTGACCCAGTTCCAGAGCGCGCCGACGAATTGATTGTCCCACTCATACCAGTCGAAGCGTTGTGTCGGGCCGAATACATTGTTGTTCGCATCGAGGTAAGTGGTAAGTTGCAAAGCGTAAAAGCGGACGAGGAAGCCTGCCTGCTCAGTGGGATCCTTCAAACCGGCAGCCGTCGATGCCCAACCACCTTCTGTATCCCATACTGGCTGTTTCAAGTTGTACTGTTCCAGGAAGCCGGCGAAACCGGTGGTCCCGAAGGGGTAATCCAAGCCACCAATCATTAAACCCGCCAGCGTTTCCGCGATCGGAGCGCCGTTCCCGTTGGGCTGAACGTAGCCGTGATAAGCGATTACGTCCGCGTACTGGCCAACGCCTGCTTGTGCCCACAGGTTCCAGCTGGTAAGGTCTCCGGTGAAACGCAGCGCGCCGGAAGCACAGACGACCACCGCGGTCGGGTCAACCGCCTTGATAATCTGGTAAGCGTCCTGGGCCATGCGGAGCAATTCCTTCGCGGTGGCATTGCCTGCGCAGACCTGCTTTCCGTTCTTCTTAATACAATGGTGCCAATGCCAGCGCTCGGGATTAGGAAATTCATCCCACAGTTCCCAATAATGGATGCGGCCGGCGGAGTGCACGGCGATGGCGGTGACGAAGTCGCGCCAAGCCTGGTCGGTGCCAGTACCATCGGGCCTAAGGTCGCGGGGCGGATCGCACGATCCGGGCTCGTTGGCACAATATTTGTCCTTGGGAGCCGAGGTGATCCATCCCGGCACGCGACCGAAAGTATAGGTGATGTCTACGCCATTCTGTTTGGCGTGATTCATCCATATATCGAGACCTCTCCAGTCATAGACGCCGGGGGCGGGGTTGAGCTGCGACCAGGCCACGCCGCTGTCCCACAGGCGGAAGCCAGCGAAAGGAACGGTCGGCCAAGGCTCGGCACCGATTTCTCCGCCGGTCATGGAAAGGCCGAAGAAGTACGGCGAAACGGGTTGCTGCGCGTGTACGCGCGTGCTTGTTCCCACCACGGCCAGAACTGCACAAACGAGAACCGCAAAGTTAAGCTTCGACATTATCTACCTCTCATACTGGGTGAATGTTTGAATTGATCTTGGTGCTGCATTTTGTTCTTGTATCTGGGCAACCTGAAAGCTCCTACACTTGATCATTTACAGCTTGACAGACGAAAGTTGGCGATCCGGGAGTGCCAAATGATGGCCTTGCCTGATTCGTCGGAGGGCAAGTACTCGTTGACATACCAGAACGTGCACTCGTCCACCGGATCGACAGTCATGCTGGTGTAGTCACCCCAGTCGCGACTGTTTTCCTGACTTCCCCCGCCGTTCTTAATGTTGACCTCGACGGGCTTGGTGTTGTTGACCAGGCTCCACGAGGCGGCCCGAATGCCGGGATTAATCTTTCCACTCGATACGCTGTAGCCGATGGCGGCATTGCCCGCGCTGTCTTGGGCGATGCTGGGCATAAAGCGATAAATCGATTTGTCGGGGCTGACCCTGCCGCTTTGATAAAGGGTCGGCGTGCCGCTGCCTCGAAGTTCATACCATGCGAGTCCGGTCTGCTTGTTGGTACTTGTGTCCTGTACGGATTGGCTGACCAGAAAGGATTGGTAGGTGCCAAAATTTCGATACCCCATGCGGGGCATGAGCCGGTCGCCAAGGGATGGAATCTGGTCGCCCTTCACGGGTTGGGGAACGCAGACGAAATTCGATGGTTTGGCGACGTCGTAGCATCCCGGCGTGTATGTGGGAACGGTGAGGGACGATAAGACGAGTTTGGAGTTACCGGCCCAATTCGGGTCAAGTTGGAAGTCCCACAAATTGAGCGAATTGGAAGTCCTGGTTTGGCCGTCGTGCGGGGGATCTTGAATGCTGATGAAGAAGAAATCCTGACCGGTGGGAGGCGCGGTAGTGCCGTCGACATCGGCCGCAATGAGGCTGTGATACTGGTAGGCGTGGCCGCCGAAATAAGTGACGCACTGAATGGGGCGCGGCGTGCCCCCGTTGAGCATGTTGGTCCGATCAAGAGCGCAGGCCATAACGCCTTCGTAGTCGTAGGCCTTAGGGCTGAGAAGGTCCATTCCGACGTAATAGGCATCGGGCCAGGCGCCGATCTTCGGCCAGTCGGGGAAATAATCTCCATTCATTTGCGAATTGAGAAGAAATTCGTAGGCGTACCAGGAAGTGGACGGGGACAGGTCGTCGGTGTTCGAAATGGCGACGCAGTAATAATAGTTGCCGCTCGAATCTTTGTTGCTATGGGCGGCCAAGACCCAGCGGGAAGCCAAGCGATCAAAGAGGGCCACACCGTCTCCGCCAATGTTTTCGCAACTGGTCAATCCTGCGGCTTTCCAGGGTGCGGTGCCGAGTTGAGGAGTGGACCACACCTGGGTAAACGGCGGGGTCTTGCTCCAAGCCTGGAAAGCGACGTTCGTCCATTCGAGGTATTGCTTGGTGCCGACGGCGCCGTTTGGATCCACGTCGTGCTCAGGGTGGGGATCGTCGGCCGCGCTGATCCCTTCGAACGATGTCACTTTCTGGGCCTGGAGGGCCCAACTGGTGAGTAGAACGAAGAGAGCTAACGACATTGATCTCATCATTTTCGACACTTCCGGCACACGATTGATAATTAAGGGAGGAGGTGTTGACGTGAACTAATGTTAGCCGTCGAACTGGAAGAAATTATATAACGCTCTCTTCCCTTTCGGGCGGAAAAACCAGCAAGTTTTCTAGCGCCAAACCTAAAAACTAAAGCAACAAAGACCCCACGGTTCTAGTACCCCGATACGGCTCCTTGTGCCTTTAGTATGCCGACATAAGGTGCCTCTAAATATGCCATTGAGGGATACGGCAGTCAAGAGTATTAAGACTGATGCGGTAGGGGTCTAAAGTATGGAGTCTGCATCGCTTGCGGGCTGGCGTGCATCCTATTTGAGTGTAGGATGGGCTTTTTTTGGTTACCTTTGGCAGGGAAACTGCTGATGTTTCCGGACGGGTGCGTGCTATACTGCGCTGAGTTGCCGTCGAAATGCCTCCTCATAACGCACTAACCGAAGGAAAACAAACGATGAACCGTAGTTCCCGTCGCGCTCTCTTCATGGTCGTTTTTGTACTCGTCCTGTGCGGCTTTCTGGGTATGCTTTATGGCCAGAAACTGAATCCGGCCGCTGCCCCTGGCGGCGATTCCGACGTGCGCGACAGTCTGCACCAGTTCACCACGGTTTACGACATGATTGAGCAGAACTATGCCGAACCGGTGAATGCCGACAAAGCGATTTATAACGGGGCGATTCCGGGGATGTTGCACGTTCTCGATCCGCACTCGAATTTTTTCGATCCTAAACAGTACGCCCTGCTGCGCGAGGACCAGCGCGGCAAGTACTACGGCGTGGGCATGACGGTGGGGCCGCGAAATAATAAGGTCATCGTGATTGCGCCATTTGTGGGCACCCCGGCATACCGGGCCGGCATTCGTCCGGGCGACATCATTATTGCAGTGGATGGCAAATCGACCGACAACATGAGCACCGGCGATGTGGCTGATTTGCTGAAGGGTCCTAAGGGTACGACGGTTCACATTACGATTCTGCGCGAGGGGGCCGACGCTCCGCTGGATTTCGCGATTGTGCGTGACGAGATTCCGCGTTACAGCGTCGATTTGCACTTCCTGATCAAGCCGGGAATCGGATACATGCACGTCTCGGGATTCAACGAGACCACGGAAAAGGAAGTTCAGGACGCGCTCGATCAGATGGGCGACTTGAAGGGCTTGGTCCTCGATCTACGGCAGAATCCCGGCGGATTGCTGAATGAAGGCGTGGGAGTGGCGGACAAGTTCCTGCACAAGGGACAGTTGATTGTTTCGCATCACGGACGGAACTCGCCGGAGAAGCGTTATGTGGCAGCGCACGGCGACGGCGGTAAGGACTATCCGCTGGTGGTGCTGGTGAATCGTGGAACCGCGTCGGCGGCGGAGATTGTGGCGGGCGCGATCCAGGACCACGATCGCGGCTTAATCATTGGCGAAACGACTTTCGGCAAAGGACTGGTGCAGACGGTGTATCCGCTGTCGGAAAATACCGGTCTTGCGCTGACGACCGCAAAGTATTACACGCCCAGCGGACGGCTGATCCAGCGCGACTACACCAATGTCTCTCTGTACGATTATTATTTCGAACGGGATGAAGATAGCGGCACCAACAGCAACACCACCAACCGCGAGGTGAAACTCACCGACAGCGGACGGACGGTGTATGGTGGCGGCGGAATTACTCCGGATGTGAAGATCGATCCAGTAAAGAGCAATCACTTCCAGGACACCTTGCTGCAACACTACGCATTCTTCAACTTTGCCAAGCACTATGTGGTAACGCATCATCCGACGAAGACTTTCGAAGTGGACGACGCGGTGCTGGCGGAGTTCCGCAAGTTCATGGACGACGAGAAGGTTCCCTATACCGAAGCCGACTTGCTGGCCAACAATGACTGGGTACGCTCGGGCCTCAAGAGCGAGATCTTCGTCGATGCGTTTGGGCAGGAAGAGGGGCTGAAAGTGCGGGCGGAAACCGATCCGGAAGTGACCAAGGCGCTGGATCTGCTTCCGCAGGCGAAGCAGTTGGCGGACAATGCGCGGAAAGTCGTGGCGGAGCGGGCCAGTGTGAAGCCTCTCAACCGGTAGCCTAATTTTATAAAATTGAGGAGAAAGGCCCGGAGAATCCGGGCCTTTTTATTTCACCGGCGTCAGCAGGTAACCGTGCATTACCCCGTTGATCGTACCTAATCCGGTAATCTGTCCCGAGTCATTGATTGAGTTTGCGAAGATCAGACTCCATCCGGAGTTGTTGGAAATGTGCTTATTGAGGTCGAGCAATTTCGTCTTTGCGCTCCACAACACAGCGCTAGTCGAAGAAGAATTGGCGCTTTGCCCCACTGCTTGCCCGCGATCATTCGCGCCATACAAGAAGCAGAAGGTGTCGCCTTTGAGCGCGCCCAAATCATGGATTGCGTACTGCCCGTTCTTTTTCTTCCACGTTACGCATTGGAAATCCGGGTTCTGGGAGGAGTTCGATCCGCCGAAACAAACTCCCGAGTTGTTGATGTAATCGCAGCCGGCCTTTGTTCCGCCGGGAAGTGTTCCCAAGCCTTGGATGCCTCCAGACGATGTCCACACGAAGGCTTGAGGCCGCGTACTGTCAGCAGCAAAGAACGCGCTGCCGCCAATCTCATTTTTGTCAGTAATGCCGTTGGCTTGCTCTGCCACCGCGCCCTGTAGCAGCGGAAGTTGATGAATGGACCCGTCAGTCGTCCAGTAGACAGCCGCGGTGTTTCCGTTGCTACTCTGATAATCAGACGCGCCCACAATTATCCCGCTGGAGTTTAGGCCATAGGGCTGACTCGTGGTACCGCCGGGCAGCGTCCCCAGGTCTTCCATGACTCCAAACTGATATCGAAACGCGTGCAGAGTTTGCTCATTCGTACTCGAATAGCCGACGATTTCGTCAGAATCGTTAATGCCGTACGCCAGGCTGATGTTGCCGCCCGGCAGAGTTCCGAGATCCTGCAAGCGCTGCCCCTCCTGCCAG
Source organism: Terriglobales bacterium (assembly GCA_963700175.1). Classification (GTDB taxonomy): domain Bacteria; phylum Acidobacteriota; class Terriglobia; order Terriglobales; family Acidobacteriaceae; genus DASVWZ01. Next base: position 428,532 of record CAVOWN010000007.1, on the reverse strand, counting down.
AGGAATGCATGCTGGCCATCGGTGTTCATGGAACACGCGTTAGTCGACGGGTCGGAGCAGCCAACTACGTGGCCGGAAGAGTTGATCCAGTTAGCGGAGCTGCTCATATCTCCGGAAAGTGTGCCGAGGTCGGTGACGGTGTACTTCTGTGCGAATACCACGGGGCCCAAAATCATACAGAACAACGAACAGATCAATACGCGATGTGCCCGGGCCATGTTCATTTTCCTCTCTTTGCGCCAGACTCAAGTTCCGGCGCGAGGGCAATTCTGTTCCTCCATGTGTCGGGTGTCAAGCGCCCTGTGGCTTGGGTAACGTGTTGAACCACAATAAAAATGTCCCCGTGAGACCACATTAGAAGTGTCCCCTTTTAGAGTTCCTTGGGCGAGGAGGAACCGAGATTGGGGAGAACAGGATTGAGCAGGAAAGAGCTGAGCCAAGTGGAAGTCATGGGGCGAGTGAAGGCGCGGAGTTTGCACTTGCGGGAAGCCGCGGAGATGCTGGGGTTGAGTTATCGGCAGACGAAACGCATCTGGGCGCGGTATAGGGACGGCGGGGCGAAGGCGCTGCAACATGGCAACTGCGGGCGGGTCTCGAACCGAGCGTACACGAGGAAGTTCCGAGCGGCGGTGCTGCAACAGGTGCAAGCCCGCTATGAGGATTTCGGACCGACGCTGGCGGCCGAGCATCTGGGGAGCGACGACGGACTGGAAGTGCACGCCGAAACACTGCGGCGGTGGATGAAGCAAGCCGGGTTGTGGCAGAGGCAACGGCGGCGGAAGCCTTATCGGCAGCGGCGGGAAGCGAAGGCACACTTTGGGGAGCTGGTGCAGATGGACGGGAGCTTTCATGAATGGCTGGAAGATCGCGGGGAGCGGGTTGTCTGATGCATATGGTCGACGACGCCACCACCACGGCGCTGGGATGGTTCTCCAAGGAGGAAACGACCTGGGCAGCGGCGCGAGTGTTGCGGCGCTGGATCGAGCGCTACGGCGTGCCGCAGGCGTTGTACACGGACTGGAAAAACGTCTACCTGCGGCCGCCCAACGCCCAAGAACGGGCGAGTGGAGAAGCGGCGGTGACGCAGTTTGGGCGGATGTGCGCGCAGCTGGGCATCCGGATTATCGCCGCCAGTTCGCCGCAAGCCAAGGGGCGGGTAGAGCGGGCGCACGGTACTCATCAGGATCGGCTGGTGAAAAAACTGCGGCTGGCTGGAATCGGCGATTACCAGCAAGCCAACGCGTTTCTGGAGGCAGGTTATCTGGCCGAGCACAACCGGCGTTACGCAATTTGAAGGTTCTATTGTGGTATGACACTGTGGCTTGGGTAACGTTGACTTGACCCTTTTGCTATGTGACAATCCGCGCAGAATGGCAGTGTGCCGTCTTGTGGAGGATGAACTTCAAAAGCCTCAAGGCATTCCAGAAGTGCCCAGGATGGCGAGGACCCTCGATATGCACGTTGGAATACCTCTACGCGGTAATCGTTGTGCCGGCCCGTCCGGGGTCCTTCGACTACGTTGCTGTCCGCTTCGCGCACCGCAACTTCGCTCAGGATGACAATGGGTAGGTGTTGACGCCGACCAGAGCGGCCCGTAGCATCGTCTTCAACCCATGATTCAACAAGGAGTGCGGTTCTTGCCTGCGGTTGTGGCCGTCATCGCCGGGGTCACCGACTGGCGATCGCGGCGTATCCCGAACTGGCTGACGGTGACGGCTTTGCTGATTGGGATTGCGACGAATTCGTGGTTGCATGGGCGGCCGGGAGCGAAGACTTCCCTGCTCGGGGCTGGCTTAGGATTATTACTGCTACTGCCGTTTGTGGTGATTCGCAGCCTGGGTGCGGGCGATTGGAAACTGGTGGGCGCGTTGGGGGCGTTTTTGGGCCCGCAACAACTGCTCACGGTGCTATTCGCTACGTTAGTTGTGGCTGGCGTGATGGCCCTGGTTCTGGTGATTTGGAAGGGACGGTTTTTGCGGACTCTGCGAAACATGGGACGGATGCTGGCGGCGTTTGGCAGCTTTAACCTTCCGGGGCAGGAGCTGACGCTCGACGATCCGCAAGCGGCGAAGGTACCGTTCGGGGTAGCTGTGGCGGTAGCGGTGGTTTTTTATACTGTGGGAGAGATTTTGGGGCGGGCTTAGGCCCTTTCATCCCAAAGGAAAGGTCTACCACAGGGGACACAGAGGTTCACAGGGGCTTCGCGGCTGATTGTGATCTCATGCTTTATGACGCGCTTTAAAGAGGATTCTTCGGGGAGCGGAGGGCTCGGAGATTGCCGAGGCCGCGCTGGTGTTGCCGATCGCGTTCATGATTCTGCTGGCCATATATTGGTTCGGACGGGCGTTTAACATATACGGCACAATCAACCATGCGGCGCGTGAAGGGGCGCAAATCAGCATCGCCCAGACCTGCGCCGATTGCACCCCCGGCAATGCAGCCCCCGCTTACGGGAACGATTGCCACGCGGGTGACGCAAGCACTGCAAGCTTCGCACATCGACCCGACGCAAATCCTTGTGACCGTGGCGCCGGTCTATACGGGTTGCTCGGGAGGAACTCCGGTATGCTCGAGCTCAAGCAATATCTGGATATGCACGAATGTTCAGATGGTCCAGCTCCGGCAAATTCTCCCCCAAGTTCGGGCACGCCGGCGTGTGGAACAACCGTGGACTTTCAGTATCCCTACCAGATGGTGCTGCCGTTCACCTCAATCAGCAATCAGGCGTTTAAATTGCCGGCGCATGTGCAGATGCGGAGCGAACAATAGTGACGAATGGCCTTAAGCTTTGGAAGATGCTACGAAGCGGCCTGGCGCGGATGGCGGGGGCTGAGGCCGCGGCCATCGTGGAGTTTGCGGTGTCGCTTCCGCTGCTGATTGTGTTGGTGGTCGGCATTTATGACTTTGGCGGCGCCTTCAATATGAAGCAGGAATTGACCAATGCGGCACGCGAGGGGGCACGCTACGGATCGACGCAGCCAACGAATGATCTTTACAATACCACCACTCCTCCCACGGTAGAAGCGATCCATCAAGTGGTCGATGCTTACCTGCGGGGAGCAAATATCAACGACTGCAAATTGTCCGGGGCCACGGGAACCAAAAGCGGGAGTGCGCTCCTCTGGACTTTCAATGCAAACACCGGATGCGCCGGAAAGACGTTGCAACTCACAATTCAGCGTGATTTTCCGGGACCCGGAACTCCGACGAATGGTTGTTATGCCCCGCTGCAAAACACTTACGTGCTTTGCACGCAAGTGATAATCAACTATCCGTATCAGTGGCATTTTAACAATGTGATCGGATTGTTAATTCCTGGCGGACACCTTACGTTGCTTAACATTCAAACACAGGCCACCTCGGCGAACACTGACTGAGAAACGTCATGCGCGTGCGAACACATTCCGGAAAACCGAGCGAGCGCGGTCAGACGATTATCCTGGTGGCCATTTCGCTGGTCAGCCTACTGGCGATGGCGGCGTTGGCCATTGATGTTGTTACGCTCTACGTGGCTCGGGGCGAGATTCAACGAGCGGCGGACGCGGCAGCATTGGCAGGTGCGCACGCCATCGCGGATTCCGGCGCGACCACACTGTCGTCGGGCGATTCCAATCTAGCGGGAGCGGAGACTGTGGCCAACAATCTGGCGATCGCACGCATTAGCGCGATTTTGCCCGCGAACCTGGTTGCCGGATCGCAGCCGACCTTGGCCCCTTCTTCGCCCACCATAAATTGGACGCTCAATGGTAATGGTAATCCCATCTTGACTGTGTCCTTGACACAGCCTAATGTGCCGACTTTCTTTGCGAAGATTTGGGGACATTCGATCACTACGGTTTCAGCGACTGCGACGACCGAGGTTTACAATCCTTCGAATAATACTTCCTATACGCCGATCGCACCGATTGCGGTGAAGCCGTGGCTGGTGGCGAACATGGATCCGACGAGGTCCGGTGCGCCGTTCATTGGCCCGCGGTAACACAGTCGAAAACGGCGGGGCCATCGGGGCAACCTTTGATCTGACAACCGACTGCAATCAGACTGGCAACCCTTCTGCATGCGCATTTCAGACGCCTTCGACCATGACGACCGGATTGAATGGCACTACTCCCTGGGTACAGTACGTTCCTGCCTGTGTTGCAGGTATGCCGTGCAACTCGGTGGGAACGGGTTCGAAATATCTGTCCCACGGCGCTAGGCAGTTCTGCCTATGAGGACGCCATTCTGTGTGCTGATTACGCTACGACCTACACCTTCACCAATTCTCCTTACGGTTGCGGTCTGAGCGCAAACTGGGATGCGACAACCAATCCAGGACAGAATGGGATAAACAGCCCCTCCGCTCAAGGAACCGAGGCATTGATCAATCAGTCTGCGGGGCAAGACGTGATCACTTACACGTCACCATTGTCGGCGCCATTTGTGATTACCGCGGGACCTTGGAACCTTCTATATTCCCCACTGCCCGTTTCAACCAGTAATTCCATTGTGACCATTCCGATCATTACGCCGACGAGCCCATATAGCGGCGTCACGGTTACGGTGGTTGGATTCATGCAAGCGTTCATTAATCTTGTCCAGCAAGGGACCGTAAACCCGCAATTTGCGGGAGACATAAATATTACGGTGCTCAACATCGCAGGATGTGCTGGCACCAGCAATGGCAATCCGCCTGTGGTGGGCGGCTCGGGGACTTCTCCGGTGCCGGTGCGGCTGATAGCCCCGCCGAGCCCTTAGGGCTGGAGCGGGTCTCATAAACGATTCTTCGCGCAGGCTGCCGTACCCTCAGGGGCTAAAGCCCCGCATTTTACTGGCCCTAAACGGCACGGCTAAAAGCCGTGCCCTTCCACAAAATCATTTCTGAGACCAGTCTCTACTTAGACAACGGTTTCAAAATCTCTCCCAGCAGATCATCGCCGCCGGCCCGCTCGAGATGCGGGTTCCTGATTCCGTCGTGATATGGAACGGAGTAGGTTTTGTAGAAATTCGCGTTCTCGACCAATAGATCAATGGGCTGAGTGTTTGCTTTTGCGCTCTGGATTGCGGCCGCCAACACGTCCTTCGAATACTTGCGTCCGTTCACCGCGACCAGCTTCATTCCCGGCCCCATGCCGGCCGCGTAGGCTGGCGATCCGTAGATCACGTCGACCAGCTTGCCTTCCTCGCCGATGCGCAATCCCAGAGAATCTGACGTGTCCATCCCTTTATTCAGTTTCTCTTCAGCATGTACGAATAAGTTGGGCCGGTCGCTATAGGTGAGATGCCATCCTCCGCGCTCGATGCCACCCATGGGCGCGTGGCTGGAGGTTTCGTTCACGCGCTGCTTGAGCAGGCTCGCCCAGTCGTAGGACACGACCTGATTGAGCGCGGCGACGACATCCTCGAAGGTATACGGTACGACTTTTGGAGGGCCGCTTTGGCCGCCGTGAAAGAGTCGACAGAAATCGTCGAGCGACTTCTGTCCGTGAGATTGCTGGCGGATCGTGGTATCGACTTCAAGCCAGATCAGCGCACCTTCGGGATAGTAATCGAGGCTGCGTCGCCAACTGGTCCAGCCCGGACCACCAAGGCGCAGGATTTGCACCGAGCGCGCGGTGTCTTCCACGGGCCGCCAAGTGCGTCCGGTGCGATGGTCGAGGGATGCCGCAATCTGCGCCAACTCTTCGCGGTATTGTTCTGGGGTGCGTAATCCGGAGCGCACTGCGAGGACGTTTCCCAGGTACTCGGTCAGCCCTTCGTAGACCCAGAGGAGATCGCCCTGCATGGGGTCCTGATAATTTTTAGTGGCGAGGCCTGCGGGACGACGGTATTTGCCATTCCAGGAATGGGTGAATTCGTGAGAGAGCAGGCCGGTACTGACAAGATGCTGATCAGGGTCGATGAGGGCACGCTCGCCGGGGGCGTTATCGCTCGATTCGTGGTGCTCGAGGCCGCGTCCGCCAACTTCGTCGCTCAAGGTAAGAAGAAAGTGGTATTGCGTGTAGTGGCGCGCGCCGAATAGGGCCCCGGTTTCGGCGACGAGTTTACGGTAGCCGGCTTCGTCCTGCGGAGTCATGGCGAGGTCGGCGTCGCTTTCGGCGACCATGTCGATGACGTGGGTGAGCGACTCGCCGGGTGGTGTGACGTTGATTTGACGGTAGTGATCTCCGGCGATAAGCGGGGAGTCGACGAGAGTGGTGAGGGAAACGGGATTGTTCAATTCCAGGAGAGAATTTCGGCCGCCGTTCACGGTGATATACGAAAGCGCGCTTCCGTATTTCCATCCGTCTGGAAGCATGACGGTGGGCTTGAATTGGACTGCGTCGGAGCTTTCGCCTTGCGGATAGAGGACGACCTGGTTCCAGTTCAAATCGAGCACATTGGTGGAGGCGGAGGCACCGCTGGAGCCGGCGACTCCGGTGGTGGTGATGGCGTCCAGCGAAACGTGCAACTCCTTCGCGCCTGCCGGCACGTTCACGTGGAAGGCGTACATGTCGACCGAGTCGCGGTCCCAGGGGACGGTTTCGCCGTTGGCTTCCATTTTGAGTCCCACGAGATTGGCGATCGGGCCGCTGGGGCGGTGGTTGCCGGGGATCCATTCGGGATAGACGAGGGTCAGCGGGCCGGGCTTCACGGGGAAAGTGAGCTGCGCGTGATAGATGTTGCGCGGCGCGTCACGCAGATCGACGGCTATGGAGATCGACTGGGCAGCGGAAAAACCCGCAAGAAGAAGGACCAAGATTGATGCGGAAACAAGAGCACGTACAGTACGGTGCACGCGACGGCCTTTCTGTTACACGGAATGACTTCGGAGAGAAAGATTATCCAAGTGGCGGGCGTCGCGCAACTGCGGGGTTGGGACAATTGGGCTGGGATTTGGCCGGCGTCCCTCGAGATACGCGCCCTCGGGCGCCCACGCGGCCTTTCGGCTGCAGGCGTTGTAGGCCAGGCGAGGGTCAGTTTCTCTTATTTCTGGCCATCCGCGGGAGTTGGGTTGGCGTTGGCTGAGAGTTTGGCGACATGCTCCAATTCACGCTGCGCTGCGGCCCGTTCGTTGGGATCTTTGGTCAAAGCCATGTCGGTGCGTAGCTGTTCCGAGGACTCCGCATATTCGCGCTTCTCGACTAGCACCATGGCCAGCAGATAATGCAGCTTCGGAATCTGGTGCTGCGTGCCATCGACAGCGATTCCCTGGCGGCAGATTTTCTCTGCGGCATCGAACGAGTGCAGATACAGATTCGCCACCCCGTTCATGAAATAAGCGTCCAGGAAATTGACCGGATTCAGGGCCAACAACTGGGTGGTCACGCGGTCTACTTCCTGCCACTGGCGTGCTTGAAACGCAAGTTGCGCCAAGGCTTCGTATGGATTCACATACTTGGGATCGGCTGCGGAGGCCTTCTGGAAGGACTTCTGGGCGTCGGCGAGGTTATGGACGTGGAGTTGGAGCCGTCCTAATTCGTACCACGCGACCGCGTATTTGGGATAGATCTCCACTGCTTTGGCGAACGATTTCTGAGCATCGTCCCACTTCTGTTTTTTCACCTGCTCGCGGCCCTTTTCGAGCGCTTTGCGTGCCGCAGGAGGAGCGAGGGCGCTGGTCACGCTGATGCTTGTGCCTTCCACGTGCTCCAGGCGGTGTAGGGCGAGGCGGCCGAGGTCGGCATTTTCCAAGTTACTGACGCGGCTGCTGAGCTCGACGGTTTCGGAGCTGAAGCCGGCCAGCACGGCTTGCACCTGACAACCTCGCCAGTCGCGCTGGTTCTGGTTGGGTGAGGGGCCGCTCATTGCGTTGCTGCTGGCGTCGGTAAAGGCAGCATTGGCGGACGAACTGGTGTCTCCGAACTGAAAGCTGAAGTTGCCATGCGAGTCGGTGTAGGCCTCGGTGTGTCGCTGACCGCTACAGATGGTTTGGATGGAGGCGGGCTCGGAAAGTTCGGTTCCGTCGTCAAGCACAACTTTGCCGGAGAAAAAGACCGCGGAATGGGTAGGGTTTAAAGGAGTGCTTCCCGCGGATCCCACGGAACCGGGAAGCGAGCCACCGGAGGAAGTGCCACCGGGCTTGCCTCCGCTGTGCCCTTGGGAAAAAACGGGAGGTACAAGCCCGCAAAGGAAAAGAACCAGCCACGCCACGCGCTGCGTCATCGCACACCCCTCGAGCGCTCTACCTGCCGTTAGATGCCGGACACGGAGGGAGGAACCCGATGGTGCGAATGATTTTCCAAATATTTTACAAATGGCAAAACCGGGTGGATTCGAGGATCCATGCGGGCCGAGAGGGCCGGAAGGTAAGCCTGAGAAATCTCTAATGCGGCGGCTGGACATTGACCTGCTCAAGAGTAAGACGGCGCCGCCGATGAAGGTATCGGACGCCAAGAAGCGGGACTCCCGATGGACGATATCACTAAAGAATTTCTGGTGGAAAGCCACGAAAACCTGGATCGCCTGGATCAGGAACTGGTGCAACTGGAATCCGATCCGCAGTCGCGGGACCTGCTTTCGAGCGTGTTTCGTACGATTCACACCATCAAGGGAAGCTGTGGCTTTCTGGGCTTCGCCAAGCTGGAAAAGGTCGCGCACGCGGGAGAGAACCTGCTTTCGCGCCTGCGCGAGGGCCAACTGCTGCTTACGGCGGAGATCACCAGCGAGCTGCTGGCCCTGGTGGATGCGGTCCGACAGATGCTGGGTGCGATCCAAGCAACCGGCACGGACGGCAACGAAGAATACACCAGTCTGACCGAAAACCTGAAACGGCTGCAGATTCCAATTTCTTCGCCCGCAGCCACAGTACCGGTGGAATCCGCTGGCACAGCGTCCCCGCCGGAAGAGCGTAAGGTGGCGGCGAATCCCGCTGTTCCAGAGGTCCAGGCGGCCCCGGCCAAGGCCCACGAGAAGGACGCGGCGGGCGTAGTGCACGCTACTGCAAGCGAACAGAGTGCGGGCGACTCCAAAGCACGCGATGCCAAAGACCAAACCATCCGCGTGGATGTCAGCCGCCTGGATCGATTGATGAACCTGGCCGGAGAGCTGGTGCTGGCACGCAACCGGATCACGCAGTTTACCAACCATCAAAGCGACAATGCCTTTACCGGCATGGCGCAGCAACTGAATCTGCTGACCTCCGAACTGCAGGAAGAGGTCATGCGGACGCGCATGCAGCCCATCAGCCACCTGTTCGACAAGTTTCCCCGGGTGGTACGCGACTTGGTGACCAGTTGCGGCAAGCAGGTGCAGATCGAGATCGTGGGCAAGGAAACCGAACTCGATAAGAGCCTGCTCGAAGCCATCAAGGACCCGCTCACCCATCTGGTGCGCAACTCGGTTGATCACGGGATCGAAATGCCTGCCCAGCGTGTGGCCGCGGGCAAGCGCGCCGAGGGCCGACTGCTGCTGCGGGCGGCGCACGAGGGCGGCAATGTAGTCATTGAAATTGAGGATGACGGCGCCGGAGTGGACCGGGAGCGAGTCAAAGGCAAGGCCATTGAGCGGGGGCTGATCACCACGCAGCAGGCGGCGCGCATGAGCGATCGCGAGCTGCTGAACCTATTGTTTCTTCCCGGCTTCTCCACCGCCGCCAAAATCACCAATATCTCGGGCCGGGGCGTCGGCATGGATGTGGTGAAGACCAATATTGAGCACGTCAATGGCTCGGTCGAACTGGAGAGCGAAGCGGGAAAAGGCACGCTGGTGCGCATTAAGATTCCGCTGACCTTGGCCATCGTTCCGGCGCTCATTGTGCAGAGCGCGGGCAAACGATTCGCGGTGCCGCAGGTGAATCTGGTGGAACTGGTGCGCCTTGAGGAGAACGCCACCAACCGCATCGAGAATGTGCACGGAGCGCCGGTATACCGCCTGCGCGGCCAGCTTCTGCCGCTGGCCTACTTAGACCGGGAGCTCGGACTGCGGAAGGCCGGGGCAGACTCATTCGCTTTGAGCGCGTTCAACATCGTCGTGCTGCAGGCCGACGACTGTCAATTCGGATTAGTGGTCGATGAGATCACCGATACCGAGGAAATCGTCGTCAAGCCCCTGGGCAAACAACTGAAGGGCCTGAGCGTTTATTCCGGCGCGACCATTATGGGGGACGGGCGGGTGGCGCTGATTCTGGACGTGCCGGGGCTGGCCAAACACGCCAAGGTGATCGCGGAGCTGCGCGAGTCAAACCGCGACGGGAAAAATGGCGCGCCTAAGGAAGACGCGGTAACGGGCCGGCAGACCCTGCTGCTGGTGCAGAACGGAAACGACGTGCGCATGGCGATCCCGCTGGCGCTGGTGGCGCGCCTGGAAGAATTTCCGCAAACCTCCGTCGAACACGCCAGCGGTCAAGAGGTCATGCAGTACCGGGGCCAGATCATGCCGCTGCTCCGTCTGCGGCGGATTTTGGATGGCGCCGGCGCGCTCGGGGGCACTGAGCCGAGCGACGGCGGTCCTATGCAAGTCGTGGTCTATTCGGAGGCGGGGCGAAGCGTGGGGCTGGTGGTGGACCACATCGTCGATATCGTGGAGGAGAAGTTGACCGTCGAGAATCCGGCGCGGCGAGCCGGTGTACTGGGTTCTTCAGTGATTCAGCAACGCGTCACCGACCTACTGGATGTACCGGCGATCGTCCACCGGGCCCTTCCCGGGTTCGCGGAGGCGGGCCCCACGGCCTAGGAGAAAACCAAGCATGCCGTCCCTTCAACAATTCTGCACTTTTTTGCTGGATGGAAATACTTTTGGGGTGCCGGTTCCAGCGGTACAAGAAGTGATCCAGTTCCAGGAAATGACTCCTGTCCCTCTGGCGCCGGCGGTAGTCAGCGGCATGATCAATCTGCGGGGCCAGATCGTGACCGCCATTGACCTAAGGCGGCGGATGGGCCTATGCGAACGCTCGGATGGGCGACTGCCCCTGAACGTCATCGTTCGCACCGGCGAAGAAGCCGTGAGCCTGCTGGTGGATGAGATTGGGGACGTCATCGAGGTGGGTGAGGACGTGCGGGAGACACCGCCCGAAACCTTGGGTGGCGCGGCCCGCCGCATGATTCACGGCGTGTACAAGCTGCCAGACCGGTTATTGCTGACTTTGAACATCGACCGCATCGTCGATCTGGAAGACCTGCGAAGTTCGGCCGACCATATCGCGCAGGCCTAAACATTTTGAAACCGTCCGCTAGCAGCGGACAGAAATCAGGGAGAGGAACATTTCAATGAGCCAAAAGACACAGAAGAGCCGGGGAACAATGGCAAGTATTTTTGAGCGTCTAGGCGGGGCCAACGCCATTCGGGCGGCGGTCGACCAGTTATACGTCCGCATTGTGGACGATGCCATCCTGCGGCCATTTTTCGAGGGCGCCGACCTGAAGCACTTGAAGGAACAGCAATGTGCATTTTTCAGCCAACTGCTGGGTGGCCCGGGGCGTTACTCCGGTCCGAATATGCGCGATTTGCATGCCCGCATGAAGATAGAACCGCGACATTTTGAGCGCATGTCAAAGCATCTGGCGGCGACCTTGAAGGCGCTAAAGGTCTCAGATTCCGTCACCCAGGAAGTCCTTTCGGCAGTGGCGCCGCTGGCGGAAGATATTGTGACCGTGGAGACCGCGGGCGACGCCCTGGCGGCCGACAACCTCGAGACCCTGATGTTCGAACAGATGGTGGAAAATTCTCCCATCAACATCATGCGGGCGGACAACGACTTCGTCATCCGCTACCAGAACGCGGCTTCGCGAAAGACCTTGACCAAGTTGGAACATCTGCTGCCCTGCAAGGCGTCGGAAGTGGTGGGCAGCTCGGTGGATATTTTTCACAAAGACCCGGCGCACCAGCAGCGACTGCTGAGCGACCCCAAGAACCTGCCGCGCCAAGCCAACATCCGCTTGGGAGAGGAGACGTTGAGCCTGCTGGTAAGTCCGCTGTTCGACCACAATAAGAACTACCTGGGAGCGATGGTGACCTGGGACGTGGTTACGGAGAAGCTGCGGCTGGAACATCTTAACAACGATTACACCGCCCAGATTCAGGCCATCAGCCACACCCAGATCGTCCTGGAATGCGGAATGGATGGGGCCGTCCTGAACATGAGCGACAACTTTCTCAAACTCTTCCGCTATGGCCGCGAGGAACTGATCGGCAAGAATGCGCGCATCTTCGGGGAGGCGGGCGCGAAGCAGGATGCGATCTTCCGCGAGACCTGGGCAAAGCTCAACCAGGGCGAGTTTTCCACCGGCGAAGGCAAGCGAATCACCAAGGACGGGCAGGAAATCTGGATACAGTTCTCCTACACTCCCATCCTTGACAAGAACGGAAAGCCGTATAAGGTGGTGAATTACTTTCTCGACATCACCGAGCGGAAGAACCTGAATGCTGACTTCACCGGGCAGATCGCGGCCATCGGTAAGGCGCAAGCCGTCATTGAGTTTCAGATGGACGGCACTGTCATCACTGCCAACGATAACTTCCTCAAGACCCTGGGGTACGCGTTGGACGAGATCAAGGGCAAACACCACAGCATGTTCGTGGATGAAGGATACCGGCAGAGCACGGACTACAAGGAGTTCTGGACGAAACTAAACCGCGGCGAATACGTGGCTGACGAATTCAAGCGTATCGGTAAAGGCGGGAGGGAAGTCTGGATCCAGGCCTCCTACAACCCCATACTCGACTTGAATGGCAAGCCGTTTAAGGTAGTCAAGTATGCAACCGACGTCACCAAGCAGAAGCTGCAGAATGCCGACTTCAGCGGACAGATCGCGGCCATTGGCAAAGCGCAGGCAGTCATTGAATTCCAGATGGACGGCACTGTCATAACTGCCAACGATAACTTCCTCAAGACCTTGGGCTACGCCTTGGACGAAATCAAGGGTAAACACCACAGTATATTCGTGGATGAAGGGTACCGCCAAAGCGCGGCCTACAAGGAATTCTGGGCGAAATTAAACCGCGGCGAATACGTGGCCGACGAATTCAAACGCATTGGCAAAGGAGGCACAGAAGTCTGGATCCAGGCCTCCTACAACCCGATCATGGACTTGAACGGCAAGCCCTTCAAGGTGGTCAAGTATGCGACCAACGTCACCAAGCAGAAGTTGCAGAACGCCGACTACACTGGACAGATCGCAGCCATTGGCAAGGCGCAAGCCGTCATCGAATTTCAGATGGACGGAACCATCATTACCGCGAACGAGAATTTCCTGAAGACGCTCGGCTATAGCTGGGACGAGATCAAAGGCAGACAGCACAGCATGTTCGTGGAAGAGGAGTATCGGCTCAGCCCGAGCTACAAAGAGTTTTGGGCGAAGTTAAACCGCGGCGAATATGTCGCTGACGAATTCAAGCGCATTGGCAAAGGAGGCAAGGAGGTCTGGATTCAAGGCTCTTACAATCCGATATTGGACCTGAACGGCAAACCCTTCAAAGTCGTCAAATACGCAACCGATATCACCGCTCGTATGAAGGTCACCGAAGAAGTAACAAACATTGCGGGCTCTCTTGCCAGTGCGGCGGAGCAACTCACCACCGTCAGCCAGCAGATGAGCGCCAACGCCGAAGAGACCTCGGCGCAGGCGAACACCGTAGCCACGGCGACGCAGCAGGTGAGCGAGAACCTGCATAGCGTGGCCACCGGGGCAGAGGAAATGACGGCCACGGTGCAAAGCATTGCCAGCAACGCCAGCGAAGCGGCCAAGGTCGCGGGCGAAGCGGTCAAGACCGCTCACGCAGCCAATGCGACGGTGGCGAAGCTGGGCGAGTCGAGCGCCGAGATTGGCCAGGTAATCAAGGTGATCACTTCGATCGCTCAGCAGACCAATCTGCTGGCATTAAACGCGACCATCGAGGCGGCCCGGGCCGGCGAAGCGGGAAAGGGTTTTGCCGTGGTGGCCAACGAAGTGAAGGAACTGGCCAAGCAGACGGCGAAAGCCACGGAGGACATCAGCCAGAAGATCACCGCCATCCAGGAGGACACCAAGCGGGCGGTGGAATCCATTGGGAGCATTACGGGAGTGATCAATCAGATCAACGACATTTCAGGCACCATCGCGACGGCGGTTGAGGAGCAGAGCGCGACCACGAATGAGATGTCCCGCAATGTCACCGAGGCAGCCAAAGGCTCGGGCGACATTTCGCAGAATGTGCAAGGGATGGCAGAAGCGGCGGAGAGCACAGCACGGGGAGCGCAGGACACACAGAAGTCAGCGCAACAACTGTCGGAGCTGGCGGCGAAACTACAGACCACGGTGGGACAAACGAGCGCATCTGCCAAAGAATCCAAGGCCCCGGCCAAAGGACGAGCGGCGAGCGCCTCGGCATAGTAAACGGCGGACGGGGCCGCGAAGGCGAAGGTGGTGCTTCGCGGCCTCGCACCGCAATGAGACTTCTAACCTGTAAGCGGGCAAGTTCCTGGGGCGAAGCGGATTGTCTGAAGCAACCAAATTGCGAGTGCTGATTGTTGATGATGCGGTGGTGGTCCGGAGAGCCCTCTCCGACGCACTGTCGCGAGAGCCTGATCTGGAAGTTGCGGGGACGGCCAGTAACGGCCGTCTGGCTTTGGCCAAGTTCGCACAACTCCATCCTGACGTCATTCTGCTGGACATTGAAATGCCCGAGATGGACGGACTGGAAGCGGTGGCGGAGCTGCGAAAACTCGACCGGCGCGTGCCGATTATTATGTTCAGCACGTTGACGGAACGAGGGGCCTCGGCGACCTTGGAGGCACTGTCGCGGGGTGCGACGGACTACGTTACCAAGCCCAGCAACCAGGACATGGAGACGACATCGCACACGGTGTCGGAAGAGTTGATCCCCAAGATCAAGGCGCTCTGTTTCGCGAGGCCGGGACAGATGGCGAAAGCGCCGGTTGCACCCACAGGCGCCGTATCTTGCAGTGTCCCACTCTTAATCAGGAAGGCTCCGATAGTGTCGGCCCCGGTGAGAGTGGTCACCATTGGCGTTTCTACAGGAGGCCCGGAAGCGCTGGCCCGGTTGCTGCCGACGCTGCCGAAAGACTTAGCGGTTCCGGTGGTCATTGCACAGCACATGCCTCCGATCTTCACTTCCCTGCTGGCCTCACGGCTGTCAACCAAGTGCGCCGTTCCGGTCCGCGAATGCGCTTCGGGAGAGCCGCTCCTGCCGGGCACAATTTGGATTGCGCCCGGCGATTTTCACATGGTGGTCAGCCGCGAAGACGGGGTATTACGCTTGCGGACCAATCAGGGCCCTCGGGAAAACTATTGCCGTCCATCGGTCGATGTTTTGTTTCGCTCGGTGGCGAATATCTATGGCTCGAAGGCGCTGGGAGTAATTTTGACCGGCATGGGACAGGACGGACTGAAAGGGTGCGCGTCGTTGATCGCCGGAGGCTCTCGCGTCATCGTGCAAGACGAAGCCAGCAGCGTGGTGTGGGGCATGCCGGGATTCGTAGCCCGGGCCGGTCTGGCGGAGAAGATCCTGCCTCTCACCGAGATCGGCCCGGAAATCGAGCGCCGCGTCTCCGGCGCACTACGCGTTGCGCAATGACGGTTCTACTTGCTCCCTAGCAAGCCGAAGGCAGTCACATTGTTATTGGTTCCAACGTAAACCTTGCCATTCACGATCATTGGCGTTCCAAAATGGCTGGCGGTACCAAACTGATCGCGAGTCCCTGCCTGATTGGTGTTGTAGATCTCCTTCTGCAAGTTGGTGGCATCGTAAGCGTGCAGTACATCCGTCGGATCGCTGTGTTCAATGGTCCAGACAATGCCGTTCTCCGACTTGTTGGCCGAGACACTGGGAGCGGTCCCCGGATACGTGAACGAAGTTGTGCTGCTGGAGGCCGGACTGGTCGAAAGCTTGGCGTTCGAAAACTTATACTGCAACAGATTGTAGCCTTCAGGCCCGTAATATAAGCTGCCATTGAAGTATGCCGGCGTCGCCCAGATTCCACCGGGAAGTGCGCCATCAAGCTCCTGATAGAGTGCCTTGTCGTTATTGAGATTGAACTTGCCCATGTTGTCCCGGTTAGCGAGGTAGATATTGGAATCCTTGCCGGCTCCGACCGCGAGATGCCGGATTTTGCCGTTCGCGTCTTTCATGGGAGGCAGCAGCAAAGAGCCTCCTGAACCGAGGTCTTCGTCGGCATTCGATTCCTGGACCGTGTTGTACATGGTGAAGTAATCGGTGACTTCCAATTTCTTGTTGGCAGTCGAGATTTTCACAAATGCATTTCCGAAATCGCCTTGAGTAGGAAAGCCCTTGGAATTCAATGTGGTATCGAAGGTACCGTTGGCATCGAGGAGGAAGATGTTTTTCCCGTCCGCCGCCATGCCTCCGCCAGCCTGCCAGATCGAGCCCTCATTGCCATTGGGAGTCAGGTCCAGTACGCTTACACGCTTCAAGGTCTTTTCATCGTAGCCGATGACCCAACCGGTGTAGGGACGTTGATCACAGTGGGAGGTCCATCCGGTATAAACGACCCCGTTTAACAGAAGCAGCCCTTGGCGCTCGGCGTATTGGCCGGCATCGAAGTGCACATAGCCTCCCTGACCGCCGTCACCGGTGCCGGGATACTTGGCTTCGACGACGGTCGGCCCGCCGAACTCCTCGGCACCAGTCGTCAGGTCAAGCGCATGAATGCGCTGGAAGTACGTGCCTCCGGAATTCTTGCTCATCGCGGCCATATAAATTGTTCCGTGCGCACCGGTTTTACGGTCGATTACGGGAGTTCCGGTGATGCCGATCTGAGGACTGATCTGGCCGCAATTGTGCGAATCGGACGGAGTTTCGCCCCCACCTAGCAACGAAACCTGCCACAACTGACTTCCGCTGTCTGCATCGAATGCGTAGGCGCTGTCATTCTCGGTGACCACGAAGACAACGTTGTGCTTGCCCTGGCCAGAGATTGAGAGACCGGCGACATACAACGGCTCGGCGTCGACTTTGCCATCGACCGTCATGGTGAACAGCTTGCCGAACGTAGAAGAGTTTACGTTTGCTAAAGTTAGAGTCGTCTCTTTCAGATTTTGGCCGGTCCGAGCCAGATCGTTGTGGTAGGTGACGACATCGGTGGCCATCGCAACATTGGCGACTCCCATGAGCAAACATAGGATCCAAAAACGTCCGAATTGCGGGACAAGGGCGGTTGACCGGGGACGGTTGGCATTGCGTGAACCAGAGAATCGTTGATTGGGGGAGATAGCGGGCACGGGTTATTCTCCTGGAGTCAGAATTTACGAAGGCGGGCGCACTTTCAAAGGCTGAGGCAGCCAGCTCAGCCTTCCGCATGATACGCCAGGAGCGGGGAAAGACGAAACTCTGGCTGATCGTGAATTGGAGCACGGCTAACCCGATCCAGGGCTATCCGACAAGTCAATTGTCCAGCGCCTCTGCAGGGTCTAACATTCTGACATTCGCGTTCGCTGCCGTCTCCTGATCGTTTTGTGTCAAGAACACGAATCGGAGGAAAACTCTATGGATAGTTCGAGTGGGCCGATGTTTGTGATCTACACGCTTCTGGCTCTGTTCGTAGTTGGCACGATTCTCAAAGGTCTGTTTCAGGTCCGGACGGCGGAAGCGGTTGTGGTCCAGCGGATGGGCAAGTTTCTTCGTGTGGCGAATGCGGGGATCAATTTCAAGCTGCCTTGGGTTGATCAGATCGCGGGACGCATCGACCTGCGTGTCCAGCAACTCGCGCTGGATGTGGAAACCAAGACAAAAGACAACGTATTCGTGAAGATCCCGGTGTCCGTGCAGTACCACGTTATACCGGACAAGGTGTATGAAGCTTTCTACAAGCTTGCCAACCCCAAGCAGCAAATTTCATCGTATGTTTTCAACGTGATCTTGGGACACGTGCCCAAGATGATTCTCGATGACGCGTTCCTCCAGCAATCGGACATTGCGGTAGCCATCAAAGAGGGCCTCGACGATGTGATGAAAACCTATGGTTACGCTATTGACCAGGCCCTGGTAACCGATATCGAGCCGGATGCCAAGGTCAAGGCGGCGATGAACGAGATCAATGCCGCCCAACGAGAACAGGTTGCGGCCAACGCGCGCGGCGAAGCAGAAAAGATTCTCAAGGTAAAGCAGGCAGAAGCTGAAGCCGAGAGCAAAGCTCTGCAAGGACAAGGTATCGCCAATCAACGGAAGGCGATTATTGAGGGATTAAAGCAATCCGTCGAAGCCTTTTCGGCGGCCGTGGAAGGAACCACTCCCAAAGATGTAATGATGTTGGTGCTGGTGACCCAGTATCTTGACACGTTGAAAGAAATCGGCGCCTCCGACCGAAGCAACACTATTTTTATTTCCCATTCGCCGGCGGCGATTGGCGACTTATTCCGGCAAATGCAGGAAGCAGTCATGATCGGCCAGAAGGGTGCCACGGTCAGCCAATAAACACGTCTGAATTCCGGAGACGGCTTGGAAACACTGGTCAACTTGCTTTCTTCTTCGGGACCTTGGCGCCTTTTTTGCGGGCCTCGGAGAGTCCTATGGCAATAGCTTGTTTGCGGCTGGTCACCTTGCCGCCTTTACCGCCCTTGCCGCTTCGCAGGGTGCCTTTCTTCTCCCGGTGCAATGCGCTCTCCACACTCTTGCCTGCAGCTTTTCCGTATTTACGTCCGCCGGGTTTCTTGGTTGGCATGCTTCCTCCTGCGCCTTAGAGGAAGAAAACTATAGATGGGTTGCCGGCTCACCCTTCCTGAGTGCAAGCATATATTCAGGATCGGAGGAGTGTGTTCTAATTTCCTGAAGGAAAACTATGACTTCCACGCGAACCGCTTCTCGCACGGCAGTGTCAGCGGAACTTCCCGCTCTTCCCTTGACGATTGAAGGCTACAGCGTTTTGCACCAGATGATGCGATTCCGCTGGGCGGCATGGCGGCCTCTGGCCAGTTCGCAGAGGGCGGAGATCATTCAGGAAGCCGGCAGTACCCTGGCGAAGATGGAACAGAATGCAAACGGCCAGTCAGCCATGTTTTCGCTGCTGGGACACAAAGGCGATCTGATGTTTGTTCACTTCCGCCGCTCGTTCGATGAATTGAATCAGGTCGAACTGCAACTGTCTCAACTACGACTCAGCGATTTTCTCGAACCGGCAACTTCATATCTTTCGGTGATCGAACTGGGATTGTATGACTCGACTATCAAGCTCTACAGAGATCTGGCAGAACGCGGACTGGAAGCCCAATCGGAGGAGTGGAAACGAGCGGTCGAGGAAACGCTGGAACGGCAACGCGAGGCCATGAAGCCGCGCCTCTATCCGGAGATTCCCAAGAACCGTTACATCTGTTTCTATCCCATGGATCGGCGGCGAGGAGAGGACAAGAACTGGTACACCATTCCCATAGAAGAACGTGGGCGACAGATGAACGAGCACGGCATGATTGGAAGGCGTTATGCCGGCGAGGTCAAGCAGATTATCACTGGCTCGATCGGCTTCGACGACTGGGAGTGGGGCGTCGACTTGTTTGCCGACGATCCACTGGTGTTCAAGAAACTTATCTACGAAATGCGTTTCGATGAGGTGAGTGCCGTCTATGCGCTCTTCGGACAGTTCTACGTAGGGCTACGCTGCGCATGGGGTGATCTCGGCAAGTTATTGAATGGCGAGCTTGCAGCGGGAAGCGCCCCGCATCAGTAGTCTTCGCAAAGGTCTACCTACCATTACTCAACTGAGGAAATTCTATGGCGATCTTCGGACTTATCGAATACAAGGACGCAAGTCCGGAAGTGAAAGCGGTCTATGACGATATCATGGCCACCCGGAAGACCGATTGGATCAACAATTTCTGGAAGGCGATCGCACACGATCCGGTGACCCTCAAACGGACTTGGGAGGACATCAAGCAGATTATGGCGCCGGGCGCGCTGGATCCGCTGACGAAAGAAATGATTTATGTCGCGGTGAGCGTCAGCAATCAATGCGACTATTGCATCGCGTCGCATACGGTTTCAGCGGAGAAAAAAGGCATGACTCCGCTTATGTTCAAGGAATTAATGGCAGTCGTCGGCATGGCGAATGCGACGAACCGGTTGGTTGCGGGATATCAAGTGGAAGTCGACGAACAATTCCGGACTCCCCGATAGCTCTTCCCGCGCTGGCTCAGCTTTTTCGAACTTTGCTCGGCTGGGCGGAGCGCGCAGTTCTTGCTCGCGGGAACCTAAATTCGTGGCGTGCCATGTCGACGCGGCGCCCTCGGAAGGTGACGCCTTCAGCTTCCAAGCGGAAGCGCTGCTCAAAAGCGTAATCGCCAAGTAGCTTAATCTCGCCTCCGGCGCCGAGCACGCGATGCCAGGGCAGTCCGACCGAGTGATGAAGCGCGGCTGCCGCCTGGCGGGCGCCGTTAGCGTGACCAGCAACCCGAGCTACGCTCCCGTAGGTGCTGACTTTTCCCTTGGGAATGCTGCGAATGGCCGTGCGAATCGCCGATTGCATCTTCTCAGATTTAGTCGGCTTCGCGGACGCCTCGTGGTGACCGGGGCTCGCTTCATTCAAGCCGACTGCTGCTTTAGGCGGCTGCTTCTTTCTTGAAGGACTCGATGGCTTTGTCTTCACTGTCGTAAACATCGAACACGGTCAGCAATTTAGTGACTTGCAACAGGTCACCTACGCGGGGCGTAAGATTCGCCAGTTTAATCGACCCGCCACCGCTTCTGGCAGTGGTATAAAGCGCTACCAACGTGCCCAGGCCACCGCTATCAATGTAAGTGATACCAGGCAGATTAAGGACTACACGGTTATTTTCGCTCACCAGTTTTTTGACGGTGTCGCGCAGGTGCGCAGACTCTTCTCCGAAAACAATACGGCCGGAGCAATCCACAACGAGAACGCCGTCCTTGGTTCGGGTACTCAGTTTTAATTGCACGAGAGCCTCCAGAAAAAGAGCTGAATGCCAAACCAGAAGGGTACTCTGTAGAGCGCATGTTTCGCAAGGACGTATGGAATCCGGCGGTCGCTCCGTTGCGCTACCATCAGAAATCCTGTTTCTGTGACGGTTTCGAAAGCGGTGGCATCACGTATAATCAGCCTTTCGACTCATGAGCTATCAGGTACTGGCGCGCAAATACCGGCCGCAGAAATTTTCCGAGGTCATCGGACAAGAACACGTCACGCGTACCCTAAAGAACGCGATCGAGCAGGGGCGCATCGCCCATGGCTATATTTTCAGTGGACACCGCGGAATCGGCAAGACAACCGTTGCTCGAATCCTGGCAATGGCGCTGAATTGCCGCTCCTCGGAGTCGCCCGTCACCGAGCCATGCGGAGTCTGCGATTCTTGCGTTGAAATCCGTGCCGGGAACTCTGTGGATGTGATTGAAATCGACGCCGCCACGAACCGGGGAATTGACGAGATTCGTGAACTGCGCGAGGCGGCGCGATACCGTCCGGCGCGCGACCGCTTCAAGATCTATATTCTCGATGAAGCCCACCAGATTACGGACGCCGCGTTCAATGCTTTGCTGAAGACCCTGGAAGAACCGCCAAGCCATGTGGTGTTCATGCTGGCGACTACGCAGCCAGAGGACATTCCCCAAACCATTCGCTCGCGTTGCCAGCACTTCAGTTTTCGAGCCGTCCGCTTTGAAGAGATTCTTGGACAACTGAAAGATCTCGCCGGAAGGGAAAACATTCAGGCCGATGACGACGCTTTGGCCTTGCTGGCCGAGGCCGGCGATGGCTCGATGCGCGATGCGCTGTCAATTCTCGATCAGGCCATCGCCTCCAGCGGCGGCCGGTTGACGGCTGAGGACGTTCGCCAATTAGTGGGCGCTGCCGCATCCAGTACGCTCGAAGACGTTATGCAGGCCGTGGCGCGGAGTTCTAGTGAAGAGGTCCTTCGTCTGGTCGACCGGCTGATCAGTGAAGGGCACAGTCCCACCCACTTCGCTCGCCAGTTGGTCCGGTTCTTGCGCAACTCGATTGTCGCCAAGGTTGCCGGGGGCGAGTCTTCCCTGCTGCAAATTTCCAGCGACGAGCGCAACCGCGTTTCGCGGATCGCGGAGCAATTCAGCGAAGAAGACTTATCTCGACATTTGCAAATCATGTTGCGAACCCATGGCGAACTCGGCTACCGGCAAGAGCAGCGCTTTCACCTGGAACTGGGGCTGCTGAAGATGGTCCATGCACAGCGTTTGCTGCCCATGGAGCAATTGCTCAGCGAGGCGGGAATTTCTCCTGTTCCTGGGCAATCTGCTTCTAAGCCGTCGATTATGCCTGATCACAGGCCGCTCCCGGCTCAGGCGAATCGGCCACCAACAATTTCGCCATTCGCGGCAGACTCCGCGCGCAAGGGCAACTCCAAGCCACAACTTGCCAGCGAAGAACACGCGGCGCCTGCTGCGCAACCGGCCATTGCCAGCGTTAGCAGACCATCGGTGGTGATGGGTTCAACCGCGCCCGCGGAACATCGCGAGCCCGCGCCGATGGCGCCGATTACTTTACAACCAGACCCGGTTCCTCAAACGGGGACACTCGAACTCAACCGATTGCGCGATGCGGTGCTGAATGCTCTTTCTGAGGCGGGCCAGAACATACTGATATCCATGCTCGAAACTGGGGAGTGGAGTGTCGCTGGAAACGAGTTGGTCATCAAAGTGGCCGCCTCCACAACCATCATCGACATGTCGCTCGGCAGCGACGCGAAGCGCCTTATGATCGCCACCGCCAGCGGAGTCCTAGGGCGTCCGGCAAGACTGAAAGTCGTGCCGGGAGCAGTAGCAGCGCCCACAGAGGTACGCGCCGCACCCAATGGGAGTGGACGCGGACGCGCAGAGCAGGACCCGGTGGTTCGCCGTATGAAGGAACAGTTCGGCGCGGAAATTCGAACGATCATTGATCTGAAGAACAAGAAATAGGGGCTCGCCAGCATGGGTGGATTCAACCTGCAAGACTTGATGTCGCAGGCCAAGCGACAATATGAAACGCTGCAGAAGAAAATGGAAGAGACCATTGTAGAAGGTACCTCAGGCGGCGGCAGCGTAACGGTGAAAATGGACGGGCGCAAGCAGGTATTGAGCATCAAGATCGATCCCGAGGCCGTCAAAGGCGGAGACATCGAAATGCTGCAAGACCTGATCACCGCAGCGATGAACGGGGCCAGTCGTAAGGTGGACGAGGCCATGCAGTCGAGCATGGGAGGGATGCTCGGAGGCCTTGGAATTCCAGGATTGTGAAGAATTGAGTAATTTTGTAATTGGGTAATTGAGTAATTGAAGACCTTCGGAGATTAAGTTTTCAATTACACAATTACCAAATTACCCGATTACTCAATCCCTCTGCCTATGCCTAAATTTGCCGAGCCGATGACGCGGTTAATCGATGAAATGAAGAAGCTTCCGGGAATCGGAAGCAAGACGGCGCAGCGGCTTGCGTTTCACATTCTGCGATCGAGCGACGAAGACGCTGAGGCGCTGGCGGCAGCAGTGCGTGACGTGAAGGCGAGTCTTCGTCTTTGTTCGATTTGCAATAACATCACGGACGTTCGATCCCTGCGTCTATTGCAGCAGCGCCACGCGCAATCAGCGTCTCATCTGCGTCGTGGAAGAGCCGACGAACATTGCCTCGGTCGAAAAGACCAAGCATTTTAACGGCGTATATCACGTGCTGCACGGATCGATTTCCCCGCTTCATGGAGTAGGCCCCGAACAACTGCGCATCTCAAACCTTTTGCGCCGCGTCGAAGCTGGTGGTGTCGATGAAGTAATTCTTGCGACCAATCCCACTATTGAAGGCGAAGCAACTGCAACCTACCTTTCGGGACAACTTCGCCGCGCAGGCCTGCGAGTCACGCGCATTGCAACGGGAATCCCAGTAGGCAGTGACATCGAGTACGCCGATGAGATCACTATGCTGAAGTCGATTGAAGGGCGAAGAGAGCTGTAATTTTCGCGCCATCCTCCAGCCAACGGAAGCTAGGATTTAGAGTCGTCGGCAATCAACGACAAGCAACTCTCTGAATCTCCAGGGGTTCTGCCGACGACGTTCGCGCTTTATAGGTCACTGTACATTCGGTCGTATTCGGTGAAAGCTGCTTTGCCAGGGTTATGTTGGTGAACGAGTACCGGCAACTCAGCCAGATGGCAGGCGAGGACTTCCGGGAAAAGTGCCAGATGCCCGATTCGCTTTCGCTGGTTTTTGCCCAAAGATCGTAAACCAGGCTGGCTTTGTCTTCGGGAGGTCCACTGTAAAACGTCACTCCGTCCCATGTATTCGGAACATCATCGGGGATGGATTTCCATCCGTCTGGAACCTTTTCTGCGGTCTGCTTCACGGAAATCGACCGGGGACAATAACTCTGCTGTGCGAACAGTGGACTTAGGCCGGCAGAGACGATTAAGGCAATTGTCAATACGGATTGAAAATTCTTTCCGATAGACATTAGGCTCACAATCTCTCTCCTATCTCCAGAAAGAAGTTGGCTTCATCTTCGGGCGGGACGATTCCCTCGGGAAGGCTTCCGCGGTTGTATTCAGCCATGCGGTTCTTCCACTTCAGAAATTCGGTGATGCTTTGTGGCTCAATGCGGAGCTCTACCCGGCGAAGGCTGGCCAGTAATAAATTCATCTCATAGCCGAAACCAATAGAAGTGCGCAGGTTTCGCGCCGAACGGCGGACGACCTCGATTCTTCGGCCGCGGCACTCTAGAAGCCCCCAGCCGGCAGGTAATTCGTCTTCGCGAATGAGCCGCTCTGGCGCAAGATAATACCGCTCACAGCCGACGCCCGATTCGGGCTTTTCGCGGAAGGGCTTTTCGCGATCCGCCAGAAAATCGCCGCGGGAGACCTTGCATTCGACCAACACCGAGTGGCAGGCGCGCTTCCAGCCAATGGCATCCGGCATTTCTCCGCTGACGCAGGCCTGCTCGGAGAGAACCACTCCGCAACGGTAGGAACGAAGCCATGCGACAGCTCTTTGAACAAGTTGTGGGTGGGTCACTTCTCTAAAATACGCTACAGTTCTGGAACCACGGGAGTATCTGCGAGGTTTCCGAACTAAGCAGACAGCGGAAGCACGCGCGTATTGGGCTTCGGGCCGCGACGGGCCTTGGGCATTCGCCAAGGCCTCACCAGAATCGGACGACGATAAACGGTTTCCAGCAGATGGCGTCCGGCTGCTATCTCTTCCGCTATGCGGTCGCGGGCGGAGTATCCCTGGGCCTGGATGATGAGCAGAGTCTTGTGTTCTTCGACCTTGACTCGCAGGATTCGTCCGTCCCCGCTGGCATCCAGAGCGTTGGCCAGACGCAGAATTCCAGCCAGGGTTCGGATGGTTTGCCGCTCCACCGGGGCAAACGATGCCAATGTCTTTTGTCCCGCCCGCGGCAGCGCACCGCGGTGATAGCGGGCTGCCGCTCCAGCAATCAGCATGGCTTCGGCAGTCCAGCCCAGGGGAGGCGTAAGCCGTTGGATCAGGCGGAAGGTTGCTTTGTGGTGATCGCCTTTTTTCTGTGAGCGGCCAACGTCGTGCAGCAGAGCGGCCGCCTGGAGAATTGCGCGCTGCTGTTTGGATTCTTCTTTGCCCGCCCGCTTGGCTGGCAGGCCATCGTAAAGTTGCAAGGCCAGGCGTGCGACATGGGAAGAGTGCTTAACATCTGGATCGAGAAGCGATCCCCATAATTTCAGCCGTCCAAGCGCTGCCGTCTCGATCTGCTTACCAGACGGCAGTTCTGCCCGCCACACCTGCCACAACGAGTGGTCCCCGAGCATTTTGCTCTTGTAGATCTCGATGCGCCGCGTTCGCTCAGCCATGATCTTCGCATGCCAATGGGCCCGCGACTCAGCGTTGGGAAAGACCTTAATCTGAAGCGCAGTTGCCCATAGCACGTCGAAATCGTGCACTTCACCCAGTAGATCCTGGAGCTTTTTGAGGTCGCCGCTCCACTCGGTATGTTGTTCGGGTAGGAAATTTTCAACGATGTAGCGGAAACGCTTGATTCCGATGCGCAAGCTGTGGAAAGCGACCTGCGAACGGTTGCGCAAGGCGCGGCGATGCAATTCATAAGCTTCTGTCCAGCGTTCCAATGCCAGATGCTTGAAGATTACGCCCCCGGTTCGCACCCTCGCCACACGGCAAGGCAATGAGACCATCCAGCGCTTCCATTGTTTGCGGTCAAATTTTGCCAACGCCGCTGCCGCCTCCAGCTTCAGGTGGCTCTCGCCCATGGCAAGGTATTGCAGTAGCCGATGGGTGACTGGATCGTCGGCTGCGCCCAATTTGCGGACCCATTCTTCCATCACTTGAGAGTCGCGCAGTCCTCCCAAGCTGCTGAACAGCTGCTTTCCGGCCTTCTTCATCTGTTTCCAGGATGAATCAGGGTCAATGGCCCGGAAACCGTCGGCCACCGAGCGGCAACGGCGAAGCGCAACCCGCAGATCGTGCACTGGATCGGGGGCGAATTCGCTCCCTACGCGATCACATTCTTCCAACACGCGCTCCATCCATAGAGCCAAACCAGAGTTTCCTCGCATCCCTCGGCGTGTGTGAGCTGTGGCGGGTGAAGCAGTCATGGGTGTTTATCATTGTCTCCGCTGGGAGGAATTAATTCCAGTGCTTGAATTCCAACCGGCGGCCGCAAGCGGTGTCAATAAGGCAGCGGTCCCCGGGCCCTTGCCGCGGCTACCAGCGTCGCCACTCTGATGGAACTTCGTAAAGCCCGTAAATCCTTCTGTCCGAAGCGATGACTTCCGTAATGTGCGTACTCTTACCGCCTGCATTACCCTTAGGCGGTAGTCTCAGGAGTTGCGTATTCTGACCGCCGCCACAACTAAGCGAGAAGACCGTAACGCATCCGCGCGGGCCTTCATTCACAGCCTGAACATCCTTGTAAAGTATGCGCGACTCTATGGCTTCCAGCACAAGCGCACTGAAGGCCAGTTTGAAATCACCTGGAAGGAACTTCAGCAGGGACTGCCCAAGGACAAAGATGGCACATTCCTGCTGGGAGTATCCGAGAACCGCTTGCTGCTCGACGGAGTGCCGCTGGATCCCGGGCAGGCGGAGCGCAGCTTCGCACAGTTTCTCACTGCCGCGGGCTTAGCCAGCATCAGCTTCTCAAACAACGTAACCATTGAAGAATTCGCTAAACTCGTCCGTTCCTTTTCAGTTTCCGGTTCCAAGGCGCAGGACGTTGTCACCCAGATCAAAGACACGTTCGCCGACTCCAAGAATTCAAGTATCCGGCTGAACGAAGTAAAGTTTATCGCGGCCGACCCCAGTACCGGCGATGTCAGCATCGCGGCCCAGATTGTGGCGCAGACGCTGGGGCCGGAGTTCAAAGATTGGCTCAATGACCCGCAGAAACTGTTGCAACTGATCGCGGCTGCCGAAGGATCGCGCAACGGTGGACCAGGTACCGGCACGCCCGGCGAAGGCAATGGAACCGGCCCTGGTCCTGGAACCAGTGCGGCCGAAACAGGCCCGGCGGCCCCGTTGGAAGAACAGGAAGTCCTCAAAGCAATCCGGCTCTTGACCCGTTTCGGCGAGGCCAGCAAGGATCCAAACTTCCGACCGGAGAATCTTCAGAATGAGCTGCTGGAAGTCGACCCTAACACGAAGCTTAATTTGCAGCAGTTGCTAGGCAGCCTTGCCTCCAAGACCTCGAATGAAGAATCCGACGTCCCGCTGCTGATGAAAGCGGCAGAGCACATGGCCATTCGCTTCGCCCTGGAGCGCTTCCAGCGCGGCGAGATCAAGGTCAACGCAGTCCACCAACTGCTGGAGCACATGAGCCGGCAAATGGACACATTGCGCCGAATCCTTAAGGTCCAAGAAGAAAAGATGAGCAAAGCGGGGATCCTAGTCGAGTCCCACGCTGACATTCTCGATCGTATGTTCTGGGCGGACGTGCCCGACGCGGGAAAGAAAAGCGTGCTCATGTCTGAGGAAGCTCCCTGCGTGCCGGCACGGAATGTGCGTCAGTTTGTCGAACAGCTTCTCGAACAGAAAGATCGGGAGACCGCCGCAGCGGTCCTAAACAACTATTCCGCCTGTCTGACAGCGAAAGATGCCGAACCACGGCGCAAGACCGCAACCGGATTGAGTCAACTGGCTGACCTGTTCGGCGCCCCCGGAATCGACCTGGTTGGACCCACCGTGGAACGACTGGGCAGCGCATTGGCCTGCGAGTCCGACCACGAAATACAAACCTTGTTGGCTGCCGCCTTTGTACGCTTAAGCTCTGAGGCCAGCAACCGCAAGCAGTACTCCGCAATCAACCTGGTTTGCGGGGCCATGGAGCATGTCGCCCTGCAACGTCCAGCGCTTTCGGCAGAGTTACGCACCCGGATTGGCGTGGAAAATCGCCTGCCGGAATTTATCGAAGATGCACTGCGGCTGTCGCATTTTCCGCCAGATCTCGTCCTGGTCTTGCAGCGGACGTGCCAAGCTTCCGTCGAACATCTTGCCGACCGGTTCTTCCGCTGTATGCGGCGGGAAGAATGCGATCGTATGGTCGAACTAGTCCGTGAACTTGGCCCTTCGGGCGTCGCGCAGATGCGCGAAATGCTGCGGATGGCTCCAGTTCGCCAGGCAGCGTCTGTAGTGGGCTTGCTCAGCCGGGTCGACGTGCCTACGCTGCTCGAGCTTCTACCCGTACGGCTGAAGGAATGGAACCGCTTTTATCACGATGTGGTGGTCCGCCAAATCGCTTACGGCGCGGCCCATGATCGCGGGCGCACCCTCCTGGAACTGCTCGAACATCTGGATAGCTGGGTGTTGCCGCAGGCCATTGACGAGATTGGAATGAGCGGTGACCGCACCACCGTTCCTCCTCTCATGGTCATGGCGGAGTCGGGAGAATCGCAAGGACGTTCCGCGCTGATTCAACTGAAGGCCGTCGAATCCCTTGGCCGATTGCGCGAGCCCGATTGCATTTCGGTTCTGCGCAACCTGCTTGAAGCCAAGAAGATGTGGAAGTGGGTCCATCACCGCGAACTGCGGATTGCTGCGGCGCAAGCTTTGGCCAAAATCGATCCGCGGTATGCCAGCCAGGTCATGTCCGAGACCGGCCTTTCGCCGGCGGAACTGGCCATTGCCCCATTGGATGCGGCTCCGGCCTGCCCATGGGTTCGACAGCGGCGTTACGAGCGCATCGTTATGCGAAAGACGCTCTCCGCCAGCCTCAGCAGTTCATGGGGAAAGTCCAGCGTTCTGGTCCGTGAACTCAGTCTTGGCGGCGGTATGGGGACGAAAGAGGACAACCTTCGCGTCGGCTCGGAAGCCAACGTCGACATCTCAGTGGGAGTCCGTCACATCCGAGGACAAGTCCTGCTACGCCGAGCACGTGTCAATGAGGTCGGATTCGAGATGGTCGAGACCGATCTGGAAAGCCGCTACCGCCTTCGCAGCATTCTGATGGAAACCCTCGAACAGGCGCCCGAGACCAAGGAAACCGAGTGGAACGGGAGCCGGAAGCCGTAGCGGATCAAACTCCGATTCCAGATTTCTGACCTTCGTAGAAAGCAAAAGCCTCTGTCCGCAAAGACAGAGGCTTTCTGACTTTCAAACTACAAAATCCTACTTTACCTTGGCAAAAATGATCACCAAGGTATACAGCGCCAGGGACTCGATCAGCGCCAAGCCCAGAATCAGTGCCAGCTGAATTCCAGGGCGTGCCGCAGGATTTCGCGCCAACCCCTCAGCGGCCGCCGCAGTGGCTTTGCCCTGCGCCAGAGCGCAGATGCCAGACGCGAACGCCATGGAAAAACCAGCGGCGATGGCGACCCAGTTGACTCCCGCCCGTTGCTTCCCCGCCCTGAGCGAAGGCAGGAACAGCGAAGCAGAACATCGACAAGTACATGAACAGATTGCTTAGTTTACGCATTGTGTTTCTCCTCGTGACTATGAACTACCGCCAGTGGGTGGTTGACGCCATACCGTGCAGACGCCCTCACGCTGATGGATTTTTTAGTGCTCCTCCGCGACGGCTCCGGCCAAATACACGGTCGTCAGCAGGACAAAAATGTATGTCTGAAGCAGTGACACTCCGATATGCAGACCCAGAAAAATAATTGGGACTCCGATTGGAACGAGTGAAAAGAAAACCAGCGTGACCATATCTCCCGCGAACATATTGGCGTAGAGACGGATGGTCAACGAGAGCATGCGGGCAAGGTGGCTGATGATCTCGATCGGCAGCATAAGCCATGAAAGCCACCATACCGGCCCCAGAAAATGCTTCAAATATCCAACCCCCGAATGTTTGAACCCTTGCGCCTGATAGTAGACAAAAGCACAAATTGCCAATCCCAGCGGAACGGCGGGGGTCGCGGTTGGTGATTCGAAGCCCGGAATGACTCCAATCAGGTTGCAGAGCAGGATAAAGAATCCCAAGGCCACCAAAAAGGGAGTAAAGCCCTCGCTGTGATGACCGATAATTTCCTGGCTTTGGCCCTCCACGAATCCGTGCACACCCTCAAACATGTGCTGGAGCGCACCCGGCTTGTCCACCGAAAGGCGCGAACTCACCATAAAGAACAGAACGATCAGGAACACGAAGACCATGACTTCCATGGCAAGCGAATTAGGAATCGGCGCGTCAGGAAATCTCGGCTCAATATGCAACGCCCGCAGCAACCCGGTGACCGGGCCGGCGAGGTAATGATTCAGGAATGCGGTGAACCAGAGTTGCTCGTGCATAATCAGCAGCTAGATTCCGTCTCAATTAACTTTCGCGCCTATTAAACTCCTCGACTCAGCGCCGCGTAGACTTCGTACCCGGCTTCGCAAGCTATGCCCCCTACTGGCAGGAACAGCCCCACGAACAGCCCATAAAGGCTTGCCGGAGAAACAGTAAGAATAGCATAGGCCGCCACGGCCATCAAAAAATATCGGACCAGAAAGCGAAACACCACTCCGCCGCTCGACTGGCTTTGGCCGGTACCGGTAGCGCGGTCCGCCAGCGCACTTACCACGCGCTCCAACCAATAAAAATTCAGATACGCGATCACACATCCGCAAAAAAATCCTAAGGCAATGTGCCATCCGTAGTGCAGCAGGGCTGTGATGCTAAAGATGATACTCAGCGCGATCATGAACCGCGGAATTCGGCGCAGGGCCCCGCCATAAAACAACTCGGAGGCGCCCGTGACCTGCTCGTTCACAACAGTCCCGCTTCCATCAATTCGGACAAGTCTGGGGCCTGTATTTCGCCGGAAGCGATCCCGTATTTTTCCGCCAGGAAAATGCGCAGATTGCGCGGCAATTCTTCCAACTCCTGCCAGGTGATCATCTTGCAGCGTACTCTGAGCTCGGACGTGCGTATGCTGCGCATCACGGCATACCATGCCTCTTTCAGGTCGGGACGCCGTGCATCCGCCATCACACAAAAAGAAAGGCCGGTCGCGTAAGCTGCGAGCACGTTTCGGATGAGCTGATAGGACAAGCGGATATCTCCGTCGCTAGGCAGTTCGCGAACCTCGAACACCGCATGAAGATCGCGATACGTCTCCAGCACTTCCCTGCCGCAGCGTTGAAAATCTGGTTCCCTGAGTCTAGCCTCTACCAGCATATCGCCGAGGCGCATGTCGACCTCGGTGCGGTCAACTTTTTCGTCGCGCAATGGCACTCGTGCTCTCACTCCGAACTCCGGCTTCCGTTCCTGCTCTAAACCGAGGAACTGCGCGATTCGGCGGCTCCGCAGTGTTCCCGGAAAACAGAAAATGTTCATGAGCAGCGCATCGGAACTGTTGCACGAATCCAACTCCCGCCAACGCCGTTCTTCTCGAGGCAGCGAATTGTTCGACTCGGCATGGATTTTCTCCAGACGCCTTCTCCAGTCCGCATTCTGCTGAATCGCCCGATAGCTCTCGCGCAGGAAATTGCCGTGACTAGCCTCATCCTCCGAAGGCAGAAAGCACACCGCGGGCGACTGACCGTAGCTCTCCCGGCATTTCAATTGGTGGCGTTGAGCATACATCCGGCTACGATAGCTCAGTTCGCGCCGCAACTCCGCCGCATACGGGTAAGTCCGCAGGCCACTTTCGAGCACTACCATTCAGGCAGCATACAATGCGCATCGGGCACGCGGCTACTTGGATTCTGTGGACAGGACAGTGCGGATCAATTCAACGAATCCCGCGATGATACCGAGAATGAGTCCAGCCAGATAAAGCCACGTAGTATGCAGCCAGCGGTCGAGACCGAGTCCGATCAGCCATCCCGCCACCGTCGCTGCAGGAAAAATGAATGCCAATTGGCTATAGTTCGCCATTTGCACCCATAGGCTTTTCTCCTTCGGATTGTCGTCAGTGGCCATTGGCACGGAAAAGGACGCTCACCGGCACCCTAGCATTGACCTCGCTCTTCCGGGCGCGTCGAAGCTCGAAGCTTAACCAAGTCCGATCGACCATGTCGCAAGGCGAATAAACCGGTCGGGGATGATTCCGATAATAACGGTAGCGAATCCAGTTATGGCCAGCGCAACCCAGATGCCCGCTCCGATAGGCAAGCGCGTCTGGTCCGTGGCTTCGCGCATAAACATGGCATTGGCAACCTTCAGGTAGTAATACAAACCGAAAACTGCATACAAAACCGCAGCAGAAGCGAGGATGTAGTGGCCGCTCTCGATCAAACTTAAGAAGATGAAATACTTGCCGTAGAAGCCGGCCAGAGGCGGAATACCCGCCAACGACAAAAGAAAGATCAGCATCAGAACGGCTTCGATGGGCGCGCGCGAGTAGAGTCCAGCGATATCGTCAATCTCGTCACCGATAATGTCACGCCGCCGCAATGAAGTAATCACCGCAAACGCGCCCAGGTTCATGAACGTATACACCAGTAGATAAAGCAAAATTCCGCGGAAGCCGTCGACGAATGCTTGCGAAGGGAAATTTACCGATGCCAGCGCAACCAGGCCAAGCAGCATGTACCCGACGTGGGCAATCGAAGAATACGCGAGTAACCTCTTCAGATTATTTTGCGTAAGCGCCGCCAAGTTCGCTCCGGTCATCGTCAGTATGGAAACGACGATCAGCACCGGGACCCAAATACTGCGCAGTGGATACAGACCCCAGACCAATATGCGCAACATCATGGCCCAAGCCGCCGCCTTCACCGCGACGGACATAAATCCCGTAACGCTCGTGGGCGCGCCCTCATAAGCATCGGGGGCCCACTGATGGAATGGGATTGCCGCCACCTTGAAGAGCAGCCCGACCATCACCGTGAGTAGCGCAAGAATCATGACCGCATCGGGTTGACCTTGATTGCTGGCCAAGCGCCGCGCAATCGCCAGCGAAATCTGATACAAGTTCGTGCTGCCGCTCAACCCGTAGAACAGCGAAAGGCCGTAGGCAAAAATTCCTGACGAGAACGCTCCCAGCAGCACATACTTTAAAGCCGCTTCATTGGAACGGCGGTCGCGCCGCAAGAAACCGACCAGCACATAAGTTGAAATCGCCATCAATTCCAGGCCAATGAAGATGAGCACAACATCGAATCCCGACGCCATGCACATCATGCCGATCACCGAAAACAGAATCAGCGCGTAAAACTCACCATGGTTTTCGTGTTCAATTTCGAGGTACTTTACGGAGGTGAAGATGACGAGCGCGGCGCCGCCCAGAAACAGGTAATAAAAGAAAATGGCGAAATGATCGAGCGCCATATCATGCATGAATGCCCACTCGAGGCGCGATCCCGCCTGCTCGGCCTGATACTGCTTCAACTGGATCATCACTACTCCGCCGGTGGCGAACAGTATGCCAATGATAGCGACCAAGGCGTTGAACCATTTCCACTCCTTGGGCAGCATCAAATCAATCAGCAGAATCGCTAAGGCAAAAATTGCCAATAAGATGATCGGCTCCGCCAGGAGTAGATTCGTGCCGGTGAAGTATTGTTGGATCTGTGGCACTTACTTTTTCCCTTCCGAATCGCTCACATCGACTGGCACAGTAATCGTGGCCGCGGCTGGCGTCTGCACAGCCGGAATCGACGCATTCACCGGCTGGCCCCCGAGCGGATAATCCGGTCGCACCGTCTTTACGAGCTGGGCCACCGGCGACTGTAGAATCTCGAAAAATGGTTTTGGATAAAGCCCGATCCACAATGCCATCACGATGAGCGGCGCAAAGGTCAGGATTTCTCGCGGCGTCAGGTCGTGCAGCTTTTCATTCTTGGGATTCGTGACCGTCCCAAAGAACACCCTCTGATAGAGCCACAAGAGATACGCCGCGGCCAGAATGACACCGGGTACCGCCCAGGCTGCCCAGCGCCAATTTTCCATGAATGTGCCCTGCAAGATGGCGAACTCGCCCACGAATCCGTTCAGCAATGGCAGTCCCATCGAGGACAAAAACATAATCATGGCAATCGTCGCGTACAGCGGCATCACGTTGGAGATTCCGCCATACTCGGAGATCTCACGAGTGTGTCGCCGCTCGTACAGAATGCCAACAATCAAGAACAGCGCGCCGGTAGAAATGCCATGGTTGATCTGCTGCAGCACCGATCCACTGATGCCCGCCGGGTTTAGGGCGAAAATTCCCAGTGTGCAGAAGCCCAGGTGACTCACGGAGGAATATGCCACCAGCTTCTTCATGTCCTTCTGCACCAGCGACACCAGGGCGCCGTAGATGATGCCAACGATCGAGAGAAAGATCATCCAGAAACGGACTTTGGGGTGCATCACGACATCGGGAAAGAATGGTAGCGCGAAGCGGACGAAGCCATAAGTCCCCATCTTCAGCAAGACACCCGCCAGAATCACCGAACCGGCTGTAGGCGCCTCGACGTGCGCATCCGGCAGCCACGTATGAAACGGGAACATTGGAACTTTAATAGCAAACGCCAGGAAGAACGCGCAGAACAGCAGAATCGCGAACGTCGGGCCATACGCCGGATCGTGGAAAATATGCGGCGCCGTTATGTACAGCGCTTGAATGCTGAAGGTCTGTTGCCCCGTCTGATGGAAGTTGTAGAAGTACAGAAAAAGGACGGACAGCAGCATCAACACCGAGCCGAACAAGGTATAGAGAAAGAACTTGATGGCGGCGTAGAGTTTCCGCGGTCCGCCCCAAATACCAATCAGCAGATACATCGGCACCAGCATGGCTTCCCAGAAAACGAAGAACAGGAAGAAATCGAGCGCCATAAAAACGCCGAGCATGCCAGTCTGCAACACCAGAAACCAGATGTAATATTCCTTGACCCGGTTTTCGATGGCCGTCCACGAAGAGAGGATCGAGATCCACCCCAGCAGGGTGGTCAGCATGATCAGCAGGAAAGAGATTCCGTCGATGCCAAGAACGTAGCCCGCGCCAATCGATGGTATCCAGTTGTTCGGTGCGCCTTCGATGAACTTAAAGCCCGGATCAAAGCGCTGTTGCCAGAACCACGGCACCAGCGGGATCGAAACCAGCAGGCCCGCAAACGAAAACAGGTTTGCAATCCAGCGGATCGCGTTCTTGTTCTCCTTGGGAACGAAGATAAGAAACAGCGCTCCCAGGAGCGGCGTGAACAGAATGATCGAGAGAATATGGCTTTGCATAAGAAGCAGTTCTCAATTTCCAGCAGCAGAGATTCAACTTTGTCGCGTCTCCGTCGCTAGGACAGCACAGAACGCATCACCGCCAAGCGTAATAAGCAACGAATCCCACCAAGCCAAACACCATCACCAGCGCATACCACTGCACCAAGCCCCATTGCAGCATGCGCATGGGATACGAAAGCATCCGCGACAAAGTCGCCAGACCATTCACCAGCAGGCCGTCAATAATCCATTTATCGAACCACGTAGAAACCGTTCCCCATGCCCGAGTCGACCAGCCTGCCCCGTTGACAACGCCATCGATAACTCGCGA
This sequence comes from Terriglobales bacterium, assembly GCA_963700175.1. Lineage (GTDB taxonomy): Bacteria > Acidobacteriota > Terriglobia > Terriglobales > Acidobacteriaceae > DASVWZ01. The sequence goes on along the minus strand of CAVOWN010000007.1, from coordinate 392,799 downwards.
ATCGAACCACGAAGACGCCTCACCCAGACCCATGACGCCCAGACGCACATCTCCCACTTTGCGCCGGCCAGTGAAGATGTAATCGTAACCTTCATCGACATAATACTTGTGCGACAGCAAGGCGTAGAGCGGAGGCGCGTCCGCAGCGAGCGGCTCTACGTATCCTTTATCCGCGCTGCGGTAAACCTTCCATGCCATTCCCCATCCCACGACGGCAGCTGCTACCGATAGGGCCATCAGCCCATATTCCAATGGATTGGTATGCTCTTCTTCTCTGGTTCCGGCGGCCAGTTGCGTGGTTTCTCCTTCGGCTCGAAATACCGGCGCTTCCCTCGCGAACACGGGCTCAAGAAAAGCCTCGAACCGATTGGTCTGACCATGCACTCCGAATATCCTCGCCACACTCTTCGGAAAACCGAGGAATCCGGCAACTACCGACATAATGGCAAGAATCACAAGCGGGACGGTCATCGATTTCGGCGATTCGTGGATATGGTGCTCCACCTCATGGCTCATGCGCGGGCGGCCATGGAAGGTCAGGAACATCAACCGGAACATGTAAAACGCCGTCATCAATGCCGTGACAAAGCCGATCAGCCACAACCAGCGATACGCCCCGCCTTCGGAAGTCCACGCCTGCCACAGAATTTCATCTTTCGAAAAAAATCCGGCAAACGGTGGAATCCCTGCAATGGCGAAAGTCGCGATGAACATGGTCCAGTGGGTGATCGGGATGCGTTTGTGCAAATCGCCCATGTTCCGCATATCCTGTTCGCCACTCATGGCATGAATCACCGAACCTGATCCAAGGAATAGCAGTGCCTTAAAGAAAGCGTGTGTGAATACGTGGAAGACGCCGGCTGTGAATGCGCCGACTCCCAAGGCGAGAAACATGTATCCAAGTTGTGAGACGGTGGAATACGCGAGCACGCGCTTGATGTCGTTCTGCACCAGCGCAATCGTCGCGGCAAAAATCGCCGTAAGTCCGCCGACAATGGCGACCGTCTTCATGGAAGTGGGCGCAAGCACGAACAATGCATTCGACCGCGCCACCATGTAAACGCCCGCCGTGACCATGGTTGCGGCGTGGATCAATGCTGAAACCGGCGTCGGACCTTCCATGGCGTCCGGTAGCCAGACGTAAAGCGGAAGCTGCGCGGATTTTCCGCAGGCGCCGACGAACAGGAGCAACGTCGCCGCGGTGATAATTGGGTCCCCAATCGCGAAATGACCGCTACGTGCCAGGCTATTCACATCGGTGAAGCGCAACGATCCGAAGTACCAGGCGATCGTGAACATTCCCAACAGAAACCCGGCATCGCCAATTCGGTTGACGATGAACGCCTTGTTAGCCGCTGTCGTCGCCGAATGGCGTTGGAAATAAAAACCGATCAGCAAATATGAACACAGGCCCACGCCCTCCCAACCGACGAACATCAGAACGTAGTTGTTCGCCAGAATCAACGTGAGCATGGAGAACATGAATAGATTCAAGTATCCGAAGAAGCGGTAATAGCCGCCCTCATGCGACATGTAGCCGACGGAATAGATATGAATCAGCATGCCGACCCCGGTCACAAACAGCAGCCAGATGGCCGAAAGAGGGTCGAGCAGAAATCCAGCGTCGGCTTGGAATGCCGCGGGAGTGCCATCACGCTTTAAATAGGTAATCGCAGGAATCGATGAGGCCGTATCGCCTGCGTTAGGTGCCGTCCCCAGCCATGTATAAAGAACTGTCTGATACGGCTTGCCGGGATTCTCGTGAGCGTACTCCGTATACTGCCACACCGCGAAACATGAGAACAGGAACGCCAGCGCGACTGCGCCAACACACACCGCACTGACCGTCGCCTTTTGCAGTTTGCGGCCGAAAAAGAACATCAGCGCCGCTCCGCAGGCGGGAAGCAGCGGGACCAGCCAGATATGTGATAAGAAAAACATATTTCAGTCGTTTGTCGTTGGTCGTTCGTCGTTGGCCTTCGCTAACAGCCAAAAGCCAATAGCTAACGGCGTTTCTTCACCACTTCAGCAGATCCACTTCGTCAATATTGATCGTCTCCCGGTTGCGGAAAAATGCAATCAGGATACCCAAGGCAACCGCAGCTTCCGCCGCCGCGTCGGTGATCACAAAAATTGCAAAAACTTGACCGTGTAGCCCCCATAACCGCGAGAACGCAACCAGGTTCAAATTGACTGCGTTCAGAATCAATTCGATCGACATCAGCACAATAACGACATTACGCCGCGTCAGCACGCCAACCACGCCCAGAATAAATAGGGCCGCAGCCACCACGAGATAGTGAAGCGTCGTAATCGGACCCATACGAGTTTGCTATTAAATCCTTTTCTTGGCCATGACCACGGCCCCGATAATGGCCACCAGCAACAACAGTGACGCAATCTCGAAGGTGAACATGTACTGCCCATACAATAAAGTGCCGATTTCCTGTGTATTGTTGGTTTCCATCGGGACCGTCGTGTGCGTTGGCATCAAGGACTGTCCCTTCATCAGCACAGTGATGAACAGAAATCCCAGCAACGCTGCCGCTAACGTTCCCACGAGCCACTGCTTGTTGAACTGATCTTCTTTTCTCGCCTGCTCGAGATTCACCAGCATGATCACAAACAGAAACAAAACCATAATTCCGCCGGCGTAGAGGATGATCTGAACGCCAGCCACGAAGGGCGCGTAAAGCATCAGGTACAGGCCGGCCTGCGATAGCAACGCGAGGATCAGCGCCAAGGCCGAGTGCACCGGGTTCCTGCGCGTAATCACCAGAATTCCGCACACTAGGGTGACCGCCGACAAGAAACAGAAGAAAAAAGTTGTGGCTACGGGCTGCATATCAGAGCAACACCCCCGTAATGGCGGTCAGAACAAGCACTCCCACTGCCGCTGGCAATAGCACCTTCCAGCCCACTTTCATCAATTGATCGAAGCGGTAGCGTGGAAATGTGGCCCGGTACCAGATGTACAGGTACATGAAAATCGCGACTTTGGCGATGAACCAGTAGATATCCTGAATTCGATCTCGAACCGGTGGAAGGAACAAAACCAGCCCGATGAACCCGAGCAGCGCGCCAAAACCCGCCAATCCCAGCGTTTGTATTCGGAAATATGGGTGCTTCGGCATCCGAACCACCCCCACGAAGCAGAATCCCGCCAGCGCCAGAAAAGTAAGCCCGGGAAACAATGAGAAAGCAAGTTCGACGGCCGAGCCATGCAGCAGATTCGGAAACGGCCGCAGCCATCCGCCCAGCCATAAGGTCACCGCAATCGCCGACACTGCGATCATCGCCGCGTATTCGCCCAGCATAAACAACGACCAGCGCAGCCCGCTGTACTCGGTATGAAAACCCGCAGTCAGTTCGGATTCAGCTTCCGGCAAATCGAATGGAGCACGGTTCGTCTCCGCAACCATGGCAATTGCGAAAATCGCGAACGCGATGAACCCCAGCGGAAAGAATTTGAACACAAACCAAACATGCTGCTCCTGCTGTGCCTGGACGATCCCAATCATGCTCAACGTGCCCGTGCCGGTTCCGCCGACGCCCACTCCGAACATCCCTAGGCCATGCAGGCTGGTCATCAAAATTGCCGACACTACAACCATTCCCATAGCGACTTCGTAGGAGATCATCTGCGCGCTGGAGCGCAGCGCCCCTATCAGCGGGTAGTGCGAATTTGACGCCCAGCCCGCCATCACAATCCCCAACACGCTCAACGACGACACGCCGAGCATAAAGAGAATGCCGATATTGGAGTCGGTGATGGCATGCGTGGGACCGAAGGGCACCACGATAAATACGGTGAACGAAGCACACAGAATGATCAGCGGCGCAACCCAGAAAACGAATTTATCCGCTGCCGCAGGTATGATGTCTTCCTTGGTAAACAACTTGAGTGCGTCCGCGAAGGGCTGCATCAAGCCGTGTGGACCCACGCGCATGGGTCCCAGGCGAATCTGGAAGTGGGCCAGAGCCTTGCGCTCCAGCCAGTTCATGGACATCACAGCCAGCGAAATCCCTCCGAATACGACCAGCACATACACTAGCGCCCAGAACACATTGCCCGCCTGGCCCGGAGTAACGTCGCTGTGCAGATAGGAGGTGATGTAATCGAGCACTAGCGGTCCACCTCGCCGAGAACGATGTCGATGGTGCCAATCACTGCGACCACATCTGCCACCAACTGGCCGCGTACCATGATGTCCAGCGCCTGCAAGTTCACAAAAGAAGGTGGACGCACACGCACGCGATACGGCTGCGTCGAGCCGTCGCTCACGATGAAATATCCCAACTCGCCCTTGGGAGCCTCAATCGAGTGGTAGATCTCACCCACCGGAGGCTTCAGGACCTTTGGCACTTTAGCCATAATTGGCCCCGACGGAATTCCTTCCACCGCCTGCCGGATGATTCGCAACGACTGTCTCATCTCCTGCATACGGACAATGTACCGATCGAAGGTATCGCCGTTCTCGCCGATCGGAATCTCAAAATCAAAATCGGAATAAGCCGCGTAGGGCTTGGCCTTGCGGAGGTCCCACTTCACCCCGCTGGCCCGCAGGACAGGACCGGTCACGCCCAGCGCAATGCAATCGGCGCCCGAAATCTTGCCCACATTTCGCGTCCGTTCCACCCATATGCGGTTGGTGGTCAACAGCTCTTCGTATTCGTCGATCTTGGCCGGAAGATAATCCACGAAGTTCTTCACATCCTGCTCGAACCCTTCGTAGCTCTCATACAGGCACCCGCCGATGCGAAACGCGTGCGTCGTAAGGCGTGCGCCACAATACTTCTCGAATATCTTGAGGATCTCTTCCCGGTCCCGGAAGGTGTAAAACAATGGCGTCATCGCACCGATGTCGAGCGCGTGAGTTCCCAGCCATACCATGTGGCTGGCCAAGCGATTCAACTCAGTGAGGATGACGCGAATGTAGTTTGCCCGGGGCGGCGCTTCCACGTTCTGCAATTTTTCCACTGCTTCGCAATAGCCCAGCCCGTTTGAAACCGCAGCCACGTAATCCATACGGTCGACATAGGGATTGAACATGGCGTAGGTGCGATGTTCGGCGATTTTCTCCACGCCCCGGTGCAGGTACCCGATCACGCATTCGGTGCCCAGAACTTTTTCGCCGTCCAGCTTGAGAATGACGCGCAATACTCCGTGGGTCGCCGGATGCTGCGGACCCATATTAATGATGAGTTCGTTGGTGTCGAGATAAGTCTTGTCGGGCTGGCCAAGCTCCAGGTGTGAAATATAGGTCGATTCCGTCATTGACCGTCCCTCATTGGCCGCTCTCGATTCCCAGGTTAATTTGCACCCATTCGTTGTCTTGTTGAGTGATTCCGTGGTCCTTGCGCAACGGATGACCCTTCCAGCCATCGGGCAAGAGAATGCGCTTTAGATCGGGATGGCCGTCGAAACGAATTCCGAACATATCGTAAACTTCGCGCTCCAGCCAGTTCGTCGTCGGCCAAATCGAAACCGAACTGGGAAATGACTCTCCGTCCGCGATACTGGTTTTGACTCGAATTCGCTCATTCGCGGCAAACGAGTACAGCACCCAGATCAGTTCGAATTGCTTTTCGTTCTTGGGGTAATGCACGGCCGTCAGGTCGACGCAGTAGTCAAATGCTTCTTCGTTGCGCAGAATCTGGAGCACGCTTGGCACAATAGAAGAATCGATCAACAAAGTAATTTTGGCCAAGATAAGTGTTCGCTTCGCGAATTCCGGTACCGTATTGACCCTTCAGTTTCTTGACCAGCGGCGAATCCCACGCGACCGGCGCGGGCGCTGCGGGTTTTGCGGGGGCGGCCGGTTTCGCTGCTGCCGGGGTTGGCATGGCAGCGGCCACCGGTTTCTCAGAAGCAGAAGGACCGCCGGAAGCGGGCGCTGCCGGCTTGGGTTCATTGCCAGAAGGCGAACTCGGCGATTTAGGGTCCTCGGCCACCAGGCTCCAATCTTTCGGATCGGTTGCGTTTATTGAAACGTTCACTACTAACAGCTTGCTTCGCCCGCTGTCAACCGCCGCCGTCACAAACAACGGACATTTTCTAGCTGCGACGTGCCGCTGCCTGGAAGTTCTCAATCAAATCGCGGACGCGCTGCGCATCTCGCTTGCGATGTCCGTGGCTCGCGATCGGGTCAGTGCCGCCCGACGATTCAATCACAATATCCGACCACAACACTCCGGTGCGAATGTGTACCGACGCAACCTGCGCGATCGCAATGCTCTCCTCGTTGCTGCTAAACAGGCGTGGCTTGATCCGGCTTACATGCTGAGCATTGACCTCGATTCGCGTGGGGAAAAATAGATTGCCCCTGGTCCATCGGCTGGCAATGAATGTCTCGCCCTGCGGATTCGCATCGGTCATAGGCGGAAACGGTCCCAGAGTCTTGAGCAACGCCCTGGAAAAGGCCCTAGCTTTGGCGTTCGCTGCGAAGCTACACCCATTCCAGCGCCCCTTTCGCCCATATCCAGATGTAGCCCACGATCAGTATGGCGAGAAAGATGAGCATTTCCACCAATCCGAACACGCCCAGCGCCTTGAACCTCACTGCCCAGGGAAATAAGAAGATGGTCTCGACATCGAACACCACAAATAAGATGGCCACAATGTAATACCGGACCGTGTAACGGCCACGCGCGTTGTCAATGGGATCGACGCCGCACTCATAAGCCATCAGTTTCGTGCGACTCGGGTTCGACGGGCGCACCAACCTCGCCAACACCAAGGTGAGTGGGATCAGCAACCCGACAACTGCTACGAAGAGAAACGCCGGAACGTAGTTCTGTGGCATGTTAGGATCGCGTCTTTCGGGTGATGAAATGCACCGTGTCTAAGAGTAACCAGCGAACTCGGTGCTGCCTGCACCCACAATTTGTATGAAGCAGACATACTACCTCCGCCTTCACCAACCTTCAAGGATTAATCGTCGCCGCGGGAAGTGACAGGGAACTCAGCTCACAACTACAGGAGATTTATCGCTCCTGCGCAACGCGGCTCAGCAGTGAATCGATCACTCATCTCATCCCATGTGTAAGAATCGACCCGGGCGTTGCCCTTCGGCCATTGCGCTCAGGATTTCTTCTTCGTGGGCTTCGGCTTTAAGCTCTGGACGTATTCGTAACTCAGCGCCAGATATTTCTGCATTTCCTTAGTGTTTTTCAGCAGAGGTTCCGGGACGGCCACATACTCTTTCATGACCGCGCCATAAGCCTCGAACAGCGAAGCCTTGTGCTTCTTGAGAAACTTCGCACGTTCTTCCTCAGAGAGCCGCAATGCCATTGTCCCCGAGGAATCCAAGAGCGTGAACATATTCCCGTTTAGCGACGTGTAGGGCATGGTCGCGCCCTTGCGTTCAATTTGTGGATTGGTGCGAACCAGTTTTTCGTAGAGTTCCAGTTTGTCAGCGGGTGCGCTACTCGTTTTCTTCGGGCCCATGGTCTAATCCGAATCCTTGAAGATAATTTTCGAAACGAGCATACACTAACACTTTCCACCAAGCCGCAGGCTCGCGTTTTCCCCGTGTGATGTCGGCAAATCGCCAAGTGAACACCGCCAGGCCTATCATCGAAATGTCACTTATCCTGTCATTGCTTCGACCCTCGTCCTGTGTTAGCTTCAACAAACAGCAGAGGTTAGCTTGCAACACACAGTTCCCAACGGACTCGACCGCAAAGAGGCCGAAGTTTACCAGCGGCTCGATCCGGGACGGCTTCCGAAACACATCGCCATCATCATGGACGGCAATGGGCGATGGGCCCGTAGGCGCCATCTTCCGCGCATCGCCGGACATCGCGCCGGAGTGTCGTCGGTCCGCTCGGCGGTTGAAACCGCCTCCAACATCGGGATCTCCGCTCTCACCCTGTATGCCTTCTCCGAAGAAAACTGGAAGAAGCGTCCGCCCAGCGAAGTCAATTTTCTGATGGGCCTGCTCTGCCGTTATCTGAAGGGCGAAGTGCCCACACTCAACAAGAACAATATCCGTTTGCAATACATCGGCCGGCGCCAGGAATTGCCTGTTCCGGTGCAGCAGAAAATGCAATGGGCCAGCGACGCCACTGCCGCCAACACCGGCATGATTCTCACTCTAGCGCTCAACTACAGCGCCCGCACCGAACTGGTCGACGCATTCGAGTCCATCATGCGAGCCGCCGCCAATAATGGGGGACTCCAGCATCTCAAAATCGATGAGGACACGGTGAGCCAGCATCTTTATACCAGCCACTTGCCCGATCCGGACCTGGTGATTCGTACCAGCGGCGAGATGCGCTTGAGCAACTTTCTTTTGTGGCAACTGGCCTATGCCGAAATTTACGTCACTCCCACTCTCTGGCCGGAATTTCGCGGTGCACATCTGCTGGAGGCCGTCGAAGAGTTTCAGAAGCGCGAGCGCCGCTACGGAGGCCTCTCCGAAGAAGCCAGTGCCGCACAACGCTCCGTCAAAAAGGTCCGGAGCTAGGATTGCAACTCCTTAAGCGCATCCTCACCGCCGTCGTCCTGATCCCGATTGTCTTGTTATTAATCTTGCGCGCGCCGGTCCCGGTGCTGGCGCTTGTTGCAGCCCTGGTCGCACTGCTCGCCACACAAGAATTGTTGAAACTGGCGGAGGCTTACGGCATCCGTCCCTTTCATTGGGCGACATATATCTTCATCGGATTATTCTTCATTTTTCTGGCTGTCCCGCCCGGGGACAATAAGCCGCTGCTCTCTTCGGCAATCTTCATTTACACAGCGGGATTTGCCGCCGCCATCGCGCCCTTTGTTTTTCTGACCATCGGCATGAGGCGGGCCGACCTCAGCACGTCTTTTCAGTCTGCGCTGGTGTCGAGCTTTCGCCTTCGTTTACGTGGCTTTGCCCTTGGGATTCCTGGTGCAGATTCGCGAACAGTGGTCGGGCGCTTTCCTGCTTCTCTACCTGCTTCTGCTCGTCTGGGCAGGCGACATTTTTGCCTATTTCGTAGGCCGTTCGCTGGGACGTCACCTGATGTCGCCGCGGATCAGTCCAAAGAAGACCTGGGAAGGGGCTATCGCTTCCCTTTTGGCTAGTCTGGTAGTGGGAATGTTGCTCTACAACTACGCTCTCCCCATCAGTACGGCATTGTTGAACGCGCATCTAATCGAGCGCCGCGACGGCTTCTTCGCACTGCAAAAGCCGCCCCTGCTGCCAACGCTCTTACTTTCCGCTGCCATCAACATCGCCGCGCAATTGGGAGATCTAGTCGAGTCGCTTATCAAGCGAGGCGCAAACGTCAAAGATTCCGGCTCGATCCTCCCCGGCCACGGAGGCATGCTCGACCGCATCGACGCCCTGCTCTTCGCCGCCCCGGTGCTATGGTTTTATGCGGCTTGGCGCGTCATGCAGTAGGATCTCACCCAACACTGGGCAGAACGTTACCGGGGAAATACGATTCAATTTTCAATCGACCAATATGCCTATGGGGAAAGTCTGCCGATCTACCGTCCCCCCCGTAAGTTAGGCCCGCTCGGGTTGGGTGCGGCAATCAAGGGGCATACGACCACGCAGTTCCAAACTTGTCGGTACCGCCCTTATAGGTAGTGCCCGCCAGCGTGCCCGAAGCAGTCAGTAACACTTCGCCCGTCGGATAAGCGCCGTCTGAATTGTTGAAACTGTGCAACAGTATGAGGCTGCCGCTTTCGTTTAATTCGTACAACGTCCCGTAATAACCGTAGGCCCCGCACGAATATGTAGCACCATACAGGTTGTCGTGTGAATCGCGGACCACGCCTCCATAAGGGAAGCAACCGTCGCCTGTTCCTCCCGCAAAATTGTGCAGGATTGTCTCTTTGCCTTTCTCGCTTACCTCCCAAATGGTTCCATCATTTTTCGATCCACAGTAGCTCGTAGTTCCATAGAGATTTCCGTGGCCGTCGCGCACTACGGAACCATAGGGCAAACAGCCATCCTTGCCGCCTTTAAAGCTGTGTAGCACCGTGAGTTCTCCGGTCTTACTCAGCTTATACAGCGCACCCTTATTGAAAGCTCCTCCATATTCGGTTACGCCATAGATGTTGCCGCCCGCGTCCATTGTCAAGCGCCCATACTGCGGATATGCGCCGTCTGATCGGGTGAAACTATGCACGACGGTAAAGTTGCCAGCATTGTCAATCTTGAAGATTGCGCCATAACCGTAACTGCATTCAAAGTCCGATGTACTGCCATAGATGTTCCCGGCCTTGTCGATGACCGGTGCTTGCGAAGGAAAACAGCCGTCGGATTGGTCGATAAAGCTGTACAGCACTGTCTGATTTCCAGCGCTGTCGAGATTGAAGACCGTACCGTAACCGATTAAGCCTCCGTGGGTGGCTGTTCCATAGAAATTGCCGGCGTTGCCTGGAGTCACCGGCGCCAGAGGGTTCGTCCCGCTGGCATATTCCCCATACGGACAAAAATCGTAGAGCACGGTCTCAGTTCCAGCTGTGTTCACTTGATAAACCACGCCGCAATTGTAGTTATAACCGCCGTCGATGAAGCCGCCTAAGATTGCAGTTCCATAGAGGTTGCCGGAAGAATCCTGCGTCAAGCCAGCCCACGGGGCGCCTCCATCGGCACCGCCCGTAAAGTTGTACAGGGTGGTGAAGCTTCCCTGTGCTTGCGCCAGAGTCACCCGCAGAAACATAACCATCAAGGCCAGCACCAAATATCTGACTCTCATCGCAGTAATCCTCTCGTGAGCGAGTCTTCCCTATCTTCTGCCTAACGCCAGGTCGCCCAGCGTGGCTGCTCGCACTACGTTTTTGCCCGTGGTTTGGCCGGCGATCAGGGGTTTGTTGGGGACGGATTCGTAGGCATAGCCCGTCAAAACAGTCTGGAAATGGTAATGTGTCTCGGAAGAAAACAGGACGCTCAGACGCGCCCAACCGTAGTGGGTCTCGCGTTTAATCTGAAACTTAAAACCGAGATAGCAATCTACGGCTTCTCTCCACGGACCGAATACCCCACCGGAACAGTACGTGCCAGGATTAAAAACTCCCGCCAACAACGCTTTTCCCGGGTAAAGATGCGCGCTTGATCCTCCGATCATGGATCCCAGTCGAAGAGCCAAGGCAAACGGCGGGTGGCCCGGGGATCCCATTGCGGAGTTGCCTGTGTTGGCCTTCTCTGCGACAAAGGAGAGACAAGAACCGGAACTGACAGGGACGCAGGAGCGATCCAGGATGGAGAAATCGGTTCTCCCATCATGATTAAGATCAAGCCTGTATGTGTCTCCTGGGGACAGCTTAACGGAAGCAGGCGTGTAAACGATTTTCGCCTCCGCGCTCTGCACCAAGGCCAGCGCTCCCACTCCTGCCGCGCTTGCCGCTAGTGCATACATGTTAAGGCGTTTCTGCACATGGGCTGGAAGACCAGAACAATTCTTGGGCGAACCCTTAGGTTTTTTCATAACTCCTTCTCCACGTCGCCTCCGCTTGGATGGTTTTTACCAAAACTGCAGGTTTGCCAAGCCCCGCAACTATAGCCCAATCGGTAGGGGCCTGCCAGCCGATTCTGACCGTGATCGTATGCACGATTTCCGCGCTATTTCGAAATCCGGTGCCGCGCCACCAAAGACGCGATAAACTCGTACTTTCCACTTATGAAGCATATCGCCATCCTGGGTTCTACCGGTTCCATCGGACGCAGCACCCTCAGCGTCGTCGAATCCTACCCCGACCGCTTCAAAGTCGTCTCCCTTGCCGCCGGACGCAATATCGAAGCCGCGTTCGACCAGGCGGTCCGCTGGAAGCCCCGTCTGATATCCGTCGCCGAGGAAAAAGACGCGGAACAGCTCATCCGAAAGCTAAAAAACGCCGGATTGTCCGACATCAAAGTCGTCCACGGCTCCGCTGGTACCGTTCAGGTCGCTACCCATCCCGAAGTCGATTTCGTGGTCAGCGCCATCGTCGGAGTCGCCGGGCTCGAAGCTACCTACGAAGCCGTGCGCTCCGGCAAAACCGTGGGACTGGCGAACAAGGAATGTATGGTTGCCGCCGGCGAGTTGATCACCGCCGAAGCCCGCCGCCAAGGCAAACCTCTCCTGCCCATCGACAGCGAGCACAACGCCGTTCATCAGTGCCTGCGGGGTGGACGCATGGAGGAAGTCCAGCAGATATGGTTGACCGCTTCCGGCGGTCCCTTTCTTCACACTCCGCGAAGAGAGTTTTCCACCATCACGGTTGATCAAGCCCTCAATCACCCCACCTGGAAAATGGGTCGGCGCATCACCATCGACTCCGCCACTCTCATGAATAAGGGCTTCGAAGTCATTGAGGCCTGTCGTTTGTTCAACTTACCGCCAGATCGAGTACGTGTGATGGTCCATCCCCAATCGACCATCCACTCCATGGTGGAGTTCGTGGATGGCAGCATACTTGCTCAGTTTTCAGTGACCGACATGCGCCTGCCGATCCTCTATGCTCTGACTTATCCCGATCGCATCCCATCAGATATGCGCTTCCCGGTCATGGACCTACGAAATCTGGAATTTAGCCCTCCGGATATGAAAAAATTCCCTTGCTTGGGTCTTGCCTACTCTGCGGCTAAAGCCGGAGGCGCCAAAACCGTCGCTTTGAACGCGGCCGATGAGGTGGCCGTGGCGGCATTTCTGGACGGCTGCATTAGTTTCACGGAAATCCCTCAAGTAATAGAAGAAGTTATTAGCGAAACTGAAGTGGGTAAACTGGAATCTATTAAGCAGGTGCTTGGCGCAGACGCACAGGCGAGGCAAGTAGCGGCGGAGAGAATTGCCCGGCTCCGGCGCGGGTCGGCAAAGTCGATATCGATTTGATCGTTTTCAGGGGAATCTTAAATCTATTTTATGTCTGAATTCTTTACAGCAGTCATAGCGGTTGCGGTGGTCCTGGGATTCATGATTCTGATCCATGAGTTCGGCCATTACGCAGCCGCCAAGTTACTCGGGGTGCGGGTTGAGGTCTTCTCCATAGGCTTCGGAAAGCGGCTGCTGGGCTTCCGCCGCGGCGAAACCGACTATCGCATCGCCGCTATTCCTCTGGGCGGATACGTCAAGATGAGCGGCGAAAATCCCATGGACGAGCGCACCGGCGATCCCGGCGAGTTCCTGTCCCACCCGCGCTGGCACCGTTTCATCATCGCCATCGCCGGACCAATGATGAATATTCTGCTGGCCATCGGCCTTCTGACCGGCGTTTACATGGTTCACTACGAGTATCCGGCCGTCCTCGATGAGCCCACCATCATTGGATGGGTCATGCCCGATACGCCCGCCGCGAAAGCCGGAATCCAGGTCGGCGACCATATCGTTGGAATTGAGGGAGTGCAGAATCCGAACTGGGAACAGGTCGCGAATAAAGAGGCCCTCAGCCCTAATCAGCCCATGCAGGTTTCCATTGAGCGCGGCGGCAAAGTATTCGACAAAACCATTGTCCCCGACACCTATGGCCAGAATCGCATGGGTTACGCCGGATGGGAGCCCAAAGAACCAAATTTCGCCATCACCGAACTCGAACCGGATATGCCTGCTCAAAAAGCGGGGATGAAAATCGGCGACCAGATCACCTCGGTCGACGGCCAGGCACTCCCGGGCGTCGAAGCCATGCTTGATCTGTTGAAACGCTCGCAGGACAAGCCTCTGGATATCGTCGTGCTTCGCGATGGACAGCAGGTCAAGTTCACCGTGAAGCCTGTGCTCACCGAGATAAAAGGCGAGGAACGTTATCGTATCGGCATCGGCAGTCTCCCTACCAAGGTCACTTCCCTGCCGTTCGCCGCTGCCCTTTCAAAATCGCTGGACCGCAACCGCGAGGGATCGCTTCTGATTCTTGAACTTGTCCAGAAGATGATTCAGCGCAAGATTTCCGTTAAGTCAATCGAAGGCCCGATCGGCATCGGGCGCGCCGCCGGCCAGGCTGCCTCCGAAAAAGGCTGGACGCCGCTCCTGGAACTCACCTCTGCGATCAGCCTGAACTTGGGCATTTTCAATCTTCTTCCCATCCCCATCCTTGACGGCGGCGTGATCCTGCTGCTGCTGGTCGAAAGCTTGATGCGGCGCGACATCAGTCTCCGCATTAAAGAACGCATCTACCAGGCGGCGTTTGTGTTCCTGGTCCTGTTTGCAGTGATGGTGATCTTCAACGACCTGGCCAAGACCCTTCCCGGATTGGCCGGACGGCTACCATAAGAATCTGACTGCAGGACGCTGCCCTAATTGAGGCCTTGAACCTAAGAGGAGTAAAGGAATCGCGTCCGCCACCCAAGTCCTTATTACCTACGTTTTATAGATTGTCTTACTTATATTAGTATGTTATACTATTTGTCATAAGCTAGGATAATGAAAGTAGGTAGGTATTACTGTGAGCCCACGAACCGCACTTTCCCAAACCGTCAGCAGCAAGGGCCAAATCGTCATTCCGGCTGAGCTTCGCGAGGAACTTGGCATCGAACCCGGGACCCAGGTTCGTTTTGAACGGTGCGAGGACGGCCTGCTTCTACGTCCAGTTACCCGAGAATTCATTCGCGGATTGCGTGGCTATTTCGGCAAGGGACCGTCGCTCGAGGAGATTCGCGAGCAGGAACACCGGAAGAAAGACCGTTCGTGAGCAAGGCGGTCATTGACGCCAGCGCCCTGCTTCGCTTTGTTGACGGCGAAACCGGTTCAGAACACGTGGAAGAACTGTTGAATCGCGCTCGCCTCGGGACGATCGAATTGCTGATGTCCTCAATCAACTGGGGAGAGGTTGTCTATTCGGTCCTCAGAGCTCACGGCGCCGAGCGGGGACGCAAGCTCCTTCCCAAGCTTCGCAGCCTACCTATCTCGATTGTGTCGGCCGACGCAGCAGGAGCCGACCTCGCCGCCACGTTCAAACATACCTACAGAATTCCGTACGCAGATTCTTTTGCCGGATCGTTGGCCCTGAACGAGCATGCTTCGCTTCTCACCGCCGATCATGACTTTAAGGCGTTGCCCGAGAGCCTTCTGGAGATTGACTTTCTCCCGGTCAAATCGAAGGCGTGAAGAATCCGTCCTGGATTTCGCACTATTGCGCATTTACAGCCGGGCGTTCTTCAGCCGTAAGGAGTTGGTAATCACCGACACAGAACTGAAGCTCATGGCGGCCGCCGCCAGAATCGGACTCAGCAGCAATCCGAAAAAGGGATACAGCACCCCCGCCGCAACCGGCACACCGACTGAATTGTAGACAAAAGCAAAAAACAGGTTTTGACGGATATTGCGCATCGTCGCCCGGCTCAGCTTTCGAGCACGCACAATTCCCGCCAGATCGCCCTTCACCAAAGTGACTCCGCTGCTTTCCATGGCCACGTCGGTCCCCGTGCCCATCGCGATCCCGACATCGGCTTGCGCCAGCGCTGGAGCGTCATTAATTCCGTCACCCGCCATAGCTACGATCCGCCCTTGAGCCTGAAGTCGCTTCACCACTTCCGATTTTCTATCAGGCAGAACTTGAGCTTCAAACTCGTCGATTCCAACTGCGCGGGCCACCACTTCAGCCGTGGCCTGACTATCGCCAGTGAGCATTACAATTCGCAGGCCCTCGCCCTTCAGCTCTTGAATCGCCTTAACAGCCGAGCCCTTAATCGGATCGGCGATTCCCAGAATGCCGGCAAGTTGCCCACTCGTGGAAACAAAGACAACAGTTTGCCCTTTGCGGCGGAGTTCTTCGGTCTTCGCACGCAATGCCGCCGAAGACACGGCCAACTCATTAACAAACTCTTCGCTGCCAATGGCAACGTCTTTGCCGTCAACCTGGCCACGAATCCCACGACCGGTCGTCGACCGAAACCCTGATACATCCCTGAGTGGAATTCCGTTAGCTTTTGCAGCGTTCACAATGGCCGCCGCCAGCGGATGTTCACTACCCTGCTCCAGGCTCGCAGCCACACCCACCAGTTCCGTGTCGTCGACGCCCAGAGCGGTGATGACCGACTCTAGCGTCGCTCTGCCCTCGGTGAGCGTGCCCGTCTTATCGATCACCAATGTGTCGACTTTCTCAAGAGTTTCAAGTGCTTCGGCATTGCGGATCAATACGCCGGCCTGCGCGCCGCGCCCGGTTCCGACCATGATCGCCATCGGAGTCGCCAGGCCCAAGGCGCATGGACATGCGATGATGAGCACCGCGACGGCATTCACCAAAGCATGAGCCAGCCTCGGCTGTGGACCTAACAGACTCCAAGCGATGAAAGTCAACAGTGCTGCCGCAATGACCGCGGGTACAAAATACCCAGCCACACGGTCCGCGAGACGCTGAATGGGCGCACGCGTCCGCTGTGCCTGACTCACCATTTGAACGATTTGCGCCAGCAGCGTCTCACTGCCAACACGCTCCGCCCGCATGATCAACGAACCGGTGCCGTTGACCGTCGCGCCGATCAAACGGCCTCCCACTTCTTTTTCGACGGGCATCGACTCGCCCGTCACCATCGACTCGTCCACGGAACTCGCGCCTTCGATCACCACGCCATCCACGGGGATTTTCTCTCCCGGCCGTACTCGAAGGCGATCGCCGGCTTTCACCTGATCGAGCGGTACATCGGTTTCCGAGTTATCTCCCAGAAGGCGCGCGGTCTTCGGAGCCAGATCCAGCAAAGCGCGAATCGCCGCGCCGGTCCGGCTGCGTGCTCGCAATTCGAGGACCTGCCCCAGCAGTACCAGGGTCACGATCGACGCGGCCGCCTCGAAATAAACCGGCGGAGTTCCCGCCATATCGCGGAAGGAGAGCGGGAAAATGCCGGGCACGACCGTTGCCAGCAGACTGTAACCATACGCAACGCCCGTACCCATCGCGATCAGCGTAAACATATTGGTCGACCGGTTTACGATTGATGTCCAGCCACGTTGGAAGAACGGCCATCCTCCCCACAGCACGACTGGCGTGGCCAGTACCAATTCGATCCAGGGTAGCCAACCGGCGGGTAGAGCGCGCTGGACCGGCATACCCGGCAACATGTCCGCCATGGCAGCGAGGAGCAGCGGAGCGGTCAACGCCAGACTCATCCAGAAGCGGCGCGACATGTCACGCAATTCCGGATTCTCTTCCTCGGCGGCCGTCACCGTACGCGGCTCAAGCGCCATGCCGCAAATCGGGCAAGCTCCCGGCCCCGCTCGCACGATTTCGGGATGCATGGGGCACGTGTACTCGGTCCGAGTGGCACCCACCGGCATTTCCGGCTCCAGCGCCATTCCGCAAGTCGGACACGGTCCTGGCGCACTTTTCTTGACCTCGGGGCACATGGGGCACAGGTACGCGGGACTTTCTCTTGTCGACTCTTTGAGAGGTAGTGGAGAGATTTGTACCACTTTACTTTGTGCTCCCGCCGCTTTGAGAGTGGGCATTCCCAATTGGGCAAGACCTAGTTGGCGCTCCGGTTTCAGATATTTTTGTGGATCGGCCTGGAACCGATCGGCGCAGGAGCGGCAGCAGAAGTGGTATGTCTTCCCCGCGTGCTCGGCCTGATGGGTAGACTGAGCCGGGTCCACGCGCATCCCGCAAACCGGGTCCGCGACGGTCGTATCTATAGGCTTCATGTTTCGAGAGTCGTCCGACGAATTATTAGATTACGCTGAAGCGCGATTCGATTGTTGTATCTTAGAGATGGAGATACACCCCCATGACGCAGCTTGAAGTGGCTTATCGCTACATCGGAGTGCCTGGCGAGGCAGAGATGCGTGCTATCGACAGCGTCCGCGAAGTCTACGGCATCCGCCGCATGACATTTAACGAGAAGGAACACATATTGCGGGTGGAATTCGACGCTTCACGGATGAAAGAGCCGGTTATCGCAGGGTTGTTGCGCAAGGCCGGGATCGACTTACAAGAAAAGCTTATTTTGGCGTGATAGAGGCAGCGCCGGGGGAGGGCCGGATCGGCCAGTTAAAAGCGATCCGTCGCAGGAAAATGCAAGGGGCGTTCAAGAAAACCTCTGGCCGAAGTTTATTCTCTCAAACGCCCCGTTGCGCGCCACTTCGTCTGGTATTGTTCTAGCACTCTCCGTGCCATTTCTAAACCCCTTAAATTGCATAAAGTGCGAAAAAGTTCGCAGGTAGGAATTGCCGATCCACAGGAAAGAATTACGCGAAACCAAGCCTTAGGCAAGCGTTCTGCCGAACGTCTTGTTGAAAACACTCACCAGTACGCGTAAACGAGAATTGTCTAAGGTTGGGACAGAAATTGGATCAAGCCAAGGCATGGATCCTCCCCTTACTCGGTGATAATGGGCGGGCTCGCGCCATGCTGCGGCCCGCACCTATCGCTAGAAGCTAATTTTGAGAATGGTGCCGCCAGTCCCCACGAACCATCCGGCCTTCGGGCTCGCAAAAGCCACGCCCCAATATCCGCTAACTTTCGGCAGTTTGTACCAGGTTTTCCCTTCGTCGGGAGACCAAGCCGCCGCCCCGGAGTCGAAGTTCGGTGCGGTATCGGCGGTGACCACAACAGCGCGGTTCCCGCCTCGTTCATCGGCATCGCCGTGACCAAGGCCACTCACATAGGCAAGGCAGAAAATGGCGCCCGTTACCGGGGGCTTGTTGGTAAACTTCCAAGTCTTGCCGCCATCCTGCGAGACTGCGGTTCTGGCCTTGTTAGGATCTTTTTTCGCCAGATCGCCGCCACCCACAATTCCATGCTCGGGATCGCGAAAGGCAACGCTAAATACTCCCGCCGTAGCCGAACTCTTGAGCGGCGTGTTATATGCGTTCCAGGTATCGCCTCCGTCTCTGGTAGCTAAGATTCTTGAGATTTTGGATCCGCCGGTGGCGATCCAGGCGTTCAGCATACCCTCGGTCGCCACACAGGTCCCGCTCGACGAGAATGAAGCTTCTCCGGGCAATGCGGGAGGCATATTCTTGGAAATACTCTTCCAAGTCGTACCGTCAGTGGTACGAATGTCCGGAAATACACCCTTGACTGAGTCGCTCTGCACGATGCCGCGGTCCGGAGTCCAGAAGGCAAAGCAATCGTAAAAAGCTTTCTTCGTGTGATTCTTGAACTCTATGGTCCAAGTTGAACCACCATCGACGGTTTTATAAATGCGGAAGTCGCCGGTGTTGTTACCGATCGAAAGTAGATACGCGATCTTATCGCTTACACCCTGCACATCGCGGAACTGGAGAGCTGCAGCTCCCGGCACCACCCCGGAGGTCCAAGTCGTTCCGCCGTTGGTAGTGACGACGAATGTTCCGCCGGTTCCCGCGGCCCACACAACTTGTGAATTCACCGGGCTCACGGCAATCAGCAATTGTGTAGTTCCACTGTTTTGAGGAGTGAGCGTGGGTTGATGAACTTTCCCCTCTTGCGCCAGAACGAGGGTCGTGAAGGCAATCAGAAAAACGATCGAGAAACGTTTCAGCATAGGGGTCTCCGGTGGGATTTCGTGATGTGCGAGGAGTATAGGAGCCGTCGCAGACCATGTCAAACCGCCAAACCCGGCCATGGATCGGCCAGAGGACCCGTTCCGACCCTTCCCCTGCCTGAAGCGAATAAAGCGACGGGCATGTCGACGTAATCTCTGCACAGCGCCAATAGGATCATGTAAAATAAATTTCTCAGTCACAGGCACGGCTACTCGTCTCAATTTTTTGTTTTAGGCGCAGGATGAACCGCTGCAACCAGGACGCGCCCTTAGCTCAGCTGGATAGAGCGTCTGGCTACGAACCAGAAGGTCGGGAGTTCGAATCTCTCAGGGCGCACCATCTTCCCAAGCACTTACAAACTTTGCTCTGAACTCGCGCCGACCTGCCGAAATAGAAACCCCACTCAAGACCCTGTTTCTCCGCAAATTTCTACTGACTAACGAAAATTGACCGTGGATGTGTGTTTTACATTGCTGCGGGACAAATCCGGGAGAGTCGCGTTTCACGCTGGTGGCAGAATTAAATTGTGCGTTTGGGGTGAGGCGTGAAAAAAACTCTCTCCCCGGTAATCGGGGAGAGAGTGGGTTCAGTCGGAACGTTTTTAGTCGTCCCCGTCGTTGTCGCCAGCAGGTGCCGGGTTGTTAAATTCGCTCGGGGGGCGAACCGTTTTCTCGCCGGGATAAGGCCGTGTAAACCCGGTCGACATATACCAGTTCAGATGGTTGACGGTGTCGGGGTCTTCGGAGTCGGGTGTGGTCATTTTCCCGGCAAAGATCTCCGCCTTCTTCTTTAGCCAAGCCGTTCTCAGGGCCTTGCCCCTCGGTGTGCTCGGTTCGAGAGTGTCGTGCCCTCCAACGCCCTGGTTCAGCGGGACTTGGTTCGCCACGTGCGTCCAAGCCTGGAAGTTCTCCTGGGACGGATTGTTGATGAAATCCGGTCTCATCGGCGACGCCGTGAGATCGAATTGGTTCATGGGCGGCAGACCGAGGATTTGCTCCATGGTCCGAGTCATGTTGACCTGGGTGTAGTAAGTCTTGTCGGCGGGTCCATTCTGCACAACATACGGACTGACGATATAGCCTGGGCTGCGATGACCGTCAACGTGGTCGACGCCGTTCTGCGCGTCGTCTTCCTCGATGAAGATCGCCGATGTGTTCCACACCGGGCTGTGACTGATGGAGTCGATAATGCGGCCAACGGCCAAATCGTTATCGGCCTGTTCGGCGTCCACGGTTGGCGGCCCGCCGGTGTGGTCGTCCATGACCCACAGGATGCTCAAGGCCGGCACTGTACCCGCCTTGACGTCATTGTTGAAGTCCTGCATCCACAGATCGACGCGGAATTGATCGGGAATGTTCAGATCGAACTGCGGGAAGTTGGTGATGAGGTGGTCATACACGGCGGGCAAAGAGGCGTGTGCCTGAACCGTGTTCTGAAAGTAGAGCGTCGTTTCGCCTTTGGTTCCGGGAGGTCCGCAATCAGGACCTCCCTCGAAGCATTGCGAGTCGGCGTAAAATTCGGCCCAAGTCGGCTCATCTTTCGATCCGTTCGGCTGTTGGAACGTATCGTACTCGACATATTCTCCGTAGATCTTAACTGGCAGACCGGCGGCGGCCGCTTCCGAAAACAGGAAGCCCTTGTTCTGATAGGCAAGGGCATCGCCGGCATTCCCGCCTGGATAGCTGCGGACCCAGTCAGGCGACTGGATGTCGTCGGCGTAAGGCGCCATGCCCTCGGTGATCCACTGGTGACCGTCAGCCGACTGGCGGCTGGGGTCGTAGAAGTTGTCGAGTAGAGGAAAACGCGTCACCAGGTTGTGCGCGTTCGGAGTGTCCAAGTGCGTCTGGCCGTCGAAACCGAACACGGCCAACGACGAGTCGCCATTGCCGGCGGCCACGTCGCCCAGTATCTGATCATAGGTGCGGTTCTCACGAATGATTAGGAACACGTGCTTGATCAGGGAAGGATCGCCGATCTTGGCAGGGATTGCGACCGGCTTGGTGTTGGGGTTGCCACCGGAGGCAGACTCTATATTCTTTATCCGATCCCAGTGGTTGTAATCAAAAACTTCTTTCGACATCCCCTTCAAGGTCTCGGGATCCGGCACCCGCAGGATACTGACGGTGCCGTTGTCCTGGTGAGTGTTGTAGTCGCAAACGCTGTAGTCGCACTCGAACGAATAACGCGCGCCGATGCCCTTGTCGTTGGCGACGATGAGCGAGTTATTGGCGGCGTCGAGCACGACCGAACTCGGCGCATAGGCTACGGGGATCATGCCCAGGACGGGGGTCTTCGCGCCCTTGCTAGGATTGACCACCGCGATTGCGTTGGCATTGTAAAGGGCGACGTAGGCAACGCCCTTTTTGGCATCGACGGCGATCGAGTTCGGCGCGGCGCCATAGGCGGGTTGGCCTTCGCCGGGCACTCCGATCGGTAGAGCCAAGTTGATTGTCCACGCCACTTCGTTAGTGGTCGTATCGATCACCGAGACGGTGTCGCTATAAGTATTGGCGACCAACAGGTACTTTCCGTAGAACGCCAACCCGGTCGGGTGCAGGCCGGTCGGAACGGTTGCAGTGACAGTCATTGAGGGCAGATCGACCACAGAGACGGTCCCGGTGATCGCGGCGCCAACCACCTGATCGGCGACGATTTCAGTGCCGGCAGACCAGATCTGGAAGTCCGCTTCGGTAGCAGCCCGTCCACCCTCGTTGCTGACATAGGCGGTTGTGCCGTTGCTGGCAATCACGATGCTGTGGGGCGCGTTGCCGACGCGGATCTGCGTCCCCTGCTGCTTCGTGGTCAGGTCGATCTGGGTGAGCGTATCGTTTTGATTCAGCAAGGCGTAGGCGCTATTGCCATCTTGTGAGATGGCAACGCCGCCGGGATAAGAAGTGCTCGGAGTATAGAACGTGCCGCAAGGTACGTCATACGATCCCGGCGGGCTGTTAGGAAAGCAGCTGATAAAGGAATTGTCCGGCGGAACGCTGATCTGTGTGTTGTCTTCCAGCAACCCCTGTGGAGTGACGTTGGCGAGAGTGACATTGCTACTGTCCTGGCTAAATACCAAGTGGGTGCCGTCCGCCGAATACGCTATGCCGCTATAGCTGCCGCTCGGGTCAACGTCGAACGGGATGTAGTTTTGCAGGACAATGCCGGTGTTGGTGTCGAAAACCTCGACGGCTCCATTGCCATCGGATGTCGAGGTACCCAAAGTGAGCACAGCGGCGGTGTGAGTCTTGGTATTGGGGTTCAGTGCGATGGCCTTGGCGCGGACGCGGATGCCTAGGTTAACTTGGGTGCCAGCCGGGTTGATGATTTGGCCGTCGCTGACGACCCAGGAGCCGTTCTGCTGCGGGCCGGTGACGTAGGTGGGGTAATAATTGGACTGAGCGGCGGCGAGCCCCGGAAGGCTCAGCCCCGCAGCGAGCAGGCCGGCGAGCGGACGCAAACGGTTGATCCGCGACTTATTTCCAGATTTGTTTCGAAACATTTTTCGAAACTGGGATGTTTTTCGAGACATATACCCTTCTCCTCTTTCGATTTTTCGCATCGCGCCAGTGGGACCGGATGTGTGACATTAGGGGTGGAAATACTATTGTGGGGCTAGTACTACAGCGATAATGTTTACAGGCGAGTTGTGACGGCTCGATGACGACTGGGTAAATTTTCCGTTAAATGCGCTGAGCTTTTCCTCGCCAATCGCGACGGGGCCAACTCCGCGTCATGCAGACTCTGTTTTGGAGTGGGCTGTACTAAGGTCTTTGCTGTAAGGTCAACTACAGCTTAGTCACGAATCGAGTCGATACTAGCTGCTAAACATCGACCAATGCGCGCAGAGGGCCCAGCCAAGGTTCGTAGCGTCGCCAGCGCTCGACCGAGGTACGATAGATCGGTTGCCGGGTTTGCCACTTGCTAGGTGTCTTCACGGCCCGCGGATTGGATTCTGGATGCAGGCACGCGTCGTCCCAAGCCAGGCCGCAGGCCGCGATGATTCGGCGGATTGCAGCTTCGGGCGCGCGGGTCAGTTCCTCGTAATCGACTTCGACGAAGCGATCCGCCGGTAGCACACTCCGCCAATGATCCATGAGCCGCTGGTAGCTGCGGAAATACGCGACCAGTTCGGGACCTCCGGTAGGAAACGCCAGGCCCGGATGGAAATGAGTTTGATGGATCGATAGCGCCGTGTCGATGGCAGCGCGGCGGCAGTGAATGATAGTTGCGCGCGGGAATGCCACGTGGATAAGCCCAGCCCAGAGGAAGTTGAACGGCATCTTGTCGGTCACTCGCGCCGCCGTCGGCGCGAGTGCGCGCAGCACACTGAGATAGTCTGCCGCCGCCTTGGTCAAGAACTCCGAGAACAGATTCTCCGTGGGAACGAACGGAGTCTCATTCCCAGCCGCGCCTCCGCGGAGCCATGCCGCTCCGCGCTCATTCCAGAAATTCAACTCACCGCCGGCCCCGACCTCGGGATGCATGGAGACGATCTGCTCGACCAGAGTCGTGCCAGAGCGTGGCATGCCGATGATCAATACCGGCGTCGCATCGTCGCTGCCGAGTTCGGATGCGCGCGCGATAAATTCGGGTGTGCAGCGCGCGATCAGCCGGTCGATCTCAATAGAGAACGCTGCCGAGTCGAACGACGAAGCACCGCGGCGCACGGTGTCTGCGGCGTCAAAATGCTGCATGGCTAAGGCCTGGTCGCCAAGATCCTCCGCCGCTTTGCCAATCGCGAGATGAAGCCGAAGGCGTTGCCCCAACTCCAGTCCCGGAGTGGCCAAGACGGCTTGCATCTCTTCAAGCAGACCGTTGTCAGCGCTCGTGACCGGGCGGCAGCGGACCAGATCGTAGTAGCTTCCCGCCAGCATCGGCGCAATCGCTATCGTTCGCTCGAAGCATGCACGGGCCTCCTCGAAACGGCCGAGCTCAGAGAGGACGTTGCCCAGCAGATCATACGCCATGGCGTTCCTCGGATCAGCCACCAGCGTCTCTCGCAGAACCTGTTCAGCTTCCGGATTGCGGTCTTCGATCACCAGCGCCCGCGCCTTGCCGAGGCGGCCGAAGCTGCTTCTACCTCCAGTCGCCGCCGCACGCCGGAAACAGCCGATCGCCTCGCCGAGATGGCCCAGCGTGTAGACCAGCGCGCCGGCGCGGAACCATGCCTCGGTCAGGGATGGGAGCAGCTTCGTGGCTCGGTCGTAAGCAGCGAGTGCCCCGCGGGTGTTGCCCAGCTTCTCCAAGGCGATTCCGAGGCGGAAATGTCCGTCGGTGTAGCGCGGATCGCTGGTGACGGCCCGCTGCAATGCCGCGATGGCATCTGGTAAGAGGCCGACCTCGAGGCAGGCGAGGCCGAGATCGTGCTGGATGATGGGATTGGACGGATCGAGCAGCGCTGCCTCGCGCAGCGGCGCGATCGCATCGGCCGGCCGCCCGGCGCTGAGAAATTTGGTAGCCAACGCAAGCAGAGGCGACACCTGCTGCGGCACGGATCGGTTTGGAGACTGGGACATGGTGCGAACCTAGCGTGGAAGCTGTCACGTGACCATCGGAATGGTCAGCGCAAACATGTCACACTACCATATTTGCCCACGGCGGAATCTTGCCTTAGAAATCCACACGCGATCGACGAACGGCCGCAGTGTCCCTTCAGGCTTATAAACGTCCGCTTCGGGTTGCACTCTCTGGCTCGGGCAGTTAGCGGACTCGCCCGGGTTGTCCTGCAATATTGCGTGGCCAGACCTCGTTGGGCCACACCACGTCTTCTGTGCTCGACCCGCTAGCTGTAGCTGTTGCCCCCGGGATGGTTGTAAGCGGTGCACCGGTTGGCGGCCCGAATTCAGCAAGAGGGCTCTGTCCGCGCGGAAATACTTCTTGTATGCTTCGATCAAAGATGAAAAGAGCGCTGATCTTTGCCGTGCTTCTCGGGGCTCTTCCCATGTATGCGCAAAGCACCACTGGGGAGTTGCGTTTAACCATTACCGATCCCACTGGATTGGGCCTGAAGAGCACCGTTGAACTGGTCAGCCAGGGCAATGAATATCACCGTACGTTTGTTACGGATGATCAGGGTAACCTGGATGCCAAGCGCCTGCCTTATGGAATTTACCAGGCCCAGATCCGTGCGCCAGGCTTTGCTGAGGTTTCCGAGTCCGTTGAAATACGTTCCGCGCTTCCTTTGGGTCGGACGATTCGCCTGAAGGTGGCTTCCATTTCCGAATCGGTGAACGTGAATGGATCCGGCACATTGGTCGATCCCTATCGTGCGGGTTCGGTCAATGAGATGGGTTTAGAGACCATTGAGAACCGATTGACCGCGCTGCCTGGCCGCTCCATGCAGGATTTAGTGAACTCAGAACCCGGATGGCTTTACGAGGGCAATGCCGTTCTCCACCCACGCGGATCGGAATATCAGACGCAATTCGTCGTCGACGGTATTCCTCTCACCGACAATCGTTCGCCGAGCTTTGGCCCGGAGGTCGAGGCCGATGATGTCGATTCGCTCAAGATTTATACGGCCGGTATTCCCGCGGAGTTTGGCAGGAAGATGGGCGGAGTCGTGGAAGTCAATACCCTCAAGAGCGCAGATCCGGGCTTTCACGGACAACTCACTCTTTTTGGCGGGACTTACGACACAGCCGGCGTCAATACCCAAGACCAATACACCTGGAAGGGGAACACACTTGGCGTGAGCGCTTCTGGCAACATGACGGACCATTATCTCAACCCCGTGGTCCCCGAGAATTACACCAACAATGGCACCACCGGTAGTTTTTCGCTGAGCTACGAGAGGGACCTGACGCGGAAAGACCGTTTGACTCTGATTGTCCGCCATGAACTCGCGCGCTATGCAATCCCCAACGAACTGGTGCAGCAGAACGGGGCATATGTGCCGAACGGCGGCAATACTGTCGGCTGCCCACCCGTTCCCCCGGGTGCGGAGCCGGGCGATTGCGTGTTCATTCCTGGGGGACAGCTTCAGACCGGCGACAACTTTGAAACCATCGGCAGTGTCTCCTACCAGCACATTTTTTCCTCCGATGCGATAGGTACGCTACGCGGAATGTCCCGCGATAACTCCAACGATTTCTATTCCAACTCGTCGTCATGGCCCCTCATTGCAACGCAGCACAATGACTTTAAGGAAATCTATTTCAACGGCAACGTCTCGGTTCATCATGGCAGGCAAGAATGGAAGGCGGGCGTCGAATCCGACGCGATATTCCTGCACGAAAACTTCAACTACCTGATCCCCGACTGTGCCACCCCTTCAGACCCTCGATGCCCTATCAATCTGGGGATATTGGACGCTGGCGCGACCGCCTTCGCTTTTACCGGCAGTCGTCCGGACCTCGAACAATCGGCTTATGTTCAGGATGCCATCCGGCTTGGCAACTGGTCGGTCAACGCGGGGCTCCGCTGGGACCACTACCAGTTGCTGGTGAACCAGAACGCGGTGAGTCCGCGTCTCGCCATCTCACGCTACTTCCGCTCCCTCGGCCTAAATGTTCACGCGTCCTACGACAGGGTATTCCAGACGCCGTCCTTCGAGAATATTCTATTGGCCAGTTCTCCGGCTGCTGAGGCCCTGGACACCAGCGTTCCCGCAGTGCAATTGCCAGTCCAACCTTCACACGGGAATTACTATGAATTGGGAGGGACAAAAGCATTCTTCACCAAACTGCGGCTGGACACGAATATGTTCCGCCGCGACGTGAACAATTACGCCGACGATTCTCAGGTTCTTAGTACCGGCATCAGCTTCCCCATCGCGTTTCAGAAAGGCGTTCTCTACGGCGCGGAGGCCAAGCTCGAAGTTTTGCCCTGGGGGCGGTTTTCCGGCCTCGCCAGCTACTCCTACATCGTCGGTAATGTCTGGGATCCTGTGACCGGCGGTCTGTTTCTGGGGGATGACGCCGTCGGCGCGACCACCCAGTTGACTGGACATTTTCCCGACTCGCAGGACCAGCGGAATACCTTGCGCTCCCGCGTCCGCTATCAGGTCGCCCCGCGGCTGTGGGTCGCCGTGGGGGCCGATTACAACAGTGGGCTGCCGTTTCAACCTGACCTGACCCCTCAGCAATATGCCACGGAATATGGGCAAGCGGTGATTCATCACCTCAACTTCACTCGCGGTCGCATCAGTCCTTACCTCACGGAGAATGTTTCGGTGGGCGCGGATCTCTACCATCGGGAAAAACGCTCGGTGCGACTCCAGGCCGACATCCAAAATCTGAGCAACACTCTCGAAGTCATCGACTTCGGAGGACTATTCTCCGGCAACGCACTGGGCCCGTCGCGTCAATATACCTTTCGCCTAGTAACGACATTCTAGAAGTGGAGCGGTTCATCGGGCGCCACGCGCCTGAACAGGTTTTCCGGGGCGCGTGGTGCGCGACAATTCCAAAGGAACGGTCGACGTTCTGGAAGTCGCCCCGGGTTGCTCAGTGACCTCTCCCGCGCTCTGTGCGAAACAACGCTCTGCCTGCAGCCGGCCGCCTATGGTGCGCCATCATGCATATCCTGTACTGAATGGGACATATAGCTGCCCGCCAGCGTACCGACAACAGGAGAAGAAGAAGCTATGGTAAAAGGTCCTCTTTTAGCTGAGTCGACAACGCCCACGTTTTTTAGGGCAAGCGTTCCTCGCGAAATCAGGCGGCATAGACCGCGATGGCGCGAGGAGCAAATCTGATGGCGAAGCATCTCATCACAAAACGGCGGCCGCAACTTTCGCTCACTGACGGCGACGGCAATGAAATCCACAACAGGATCCTGCTCGGCATTCCCAGAGTCGAGCGCGAGTTCGTGTTCCCAAAGTTGGAGTTTGTCAGGCTCCAGTCGCGGCAGCTACTCTACGATGTTGGCGACCGCATGAAGTCAGGCTATTTTTGCAACCACGGAATGATCTCGACGCTGAGCGTCTTCTCAGACGGCAAGAGCGTGGAAGTCGGACTGATTGGCAAAGAGGGTTTCGCCGGACTGCCCCTGATCGCCGGATTCACAATCTCCAACATCAGAGTGAATGTGCAGATTGAGGGAACGGCCTTTCGCATCGATGGCGAGTCTCTCGGGAATTGCTTGCGGCAATGCCCCACGTTTGCCCGCCAAGTCCACCAGTTTTCTCAGATCATGGCTATGCAGGTCACGCAGGTGGCGGCATGCAATCGTGTTCACGAGGTGGAGGAGCGGTTAGCCCGTTGGCTGCTGATGTGCGCCGACCGGGTCAGTAGCGACACTTTGCCCCTGACCCAGGACCTGCTCGGCCAAATGTTGGGGACCCGGCGCGCCAGCGTTACCATTGCTGCGGGCATGCTACAAAAGGCCGGATTGATTGAGTACGTTCGTGGGCGTCTGCATCTTTGCAACCGGACCGGACTGGAGAGCGCAGCCTGCGAATGCTATGGAACGATCAGGTCCCAAATCCAAAAGTGGCAGCGCGAATCCTCTTAAACCCCCATCGTGCCACCCCACACTCGATCCGTAGGTAGAGGACTGAATTGCGCCCACACCCTCGTTATTGGTGACATCCGCAAAACCGCTGCGCTGGCTGGGGCAAATTGCCATGTGCACCGGGCAGAACATCACTGCCGGAGTAGCTATGTCATCAATTTGTCAAACGTCAGGCAACTCCGAGTTGCAAGGAAATACCCCGTCCAGCGCGCGAAGTGCGGTAAAATTGCGACCGCACAGCGAATTTTATGGAGTGGGCAATGAATTTTCCTGAGGATGCGTCAAGACCGCCGGTTCGATCCATGTTGCTGCGGGCCGGGACCGCGGTCATAACACTTCTGTCGCTCTGCGGGGCCGGCCTTGCAGCCGCTCAGAACGTCCATGTATCGATCTCACCCACGTACGTAGTGGTCCAACTGGGTCAACCGCAGGCGTTTATTGCCACCGTGACTGGCAGCGGCAACACAGACGTGACTTGGCAGGTGGACAGCGCTAACGGCGGAGACTCGACTGTAGGAACAATTTCGTCGACCGGGGAGTACACCGCTCCCTCCAAGATGCCCAATGTCGCATCGGCCACCGTGACCGCAGTCTCCCAAGCCGATCCCAGTAAGTCCGCGACGGCAGTCATCACCCTGGTGACACAACCGGCGGCGGGAGCCACCTACTATGTTTCGTTAGCGGGAAAAGACACCAACCCCGGTACGTTAAGCGAGCCGTGGCGGACTATTCAGCACGCCGCCAATACCGTGCATGCGGGCGATACCGTATACGTTCGGCGAGGCGTTTACGAGGAAGTGGTCACCATAAAATCGTCGGGATCCACAGCGGCGGGGTTCATCACTTTTTCTAGCTATCCAGGAGAACTCGCCACTCTGGACGGCACGGGGCACCCGATCCAGGGCGGACAGTGGGGAATGTTCTCGATCCCCAGCCGCAGCTACATCGTGATCAACGGCTTCGAGGTGCGCAATTACAAGACAAACAAAATCGCCGATACGCCAATCGGAATCTGGATTTTCGGCCAAGGCAGCAACCTGCAAATCGTAAACAACCACATCCACAACATCGAAACCAACGCTCCCGCAAACCCTCAAGACTGCAATTCGAATGCCTTCGGACTTACGGTCTACGGCACCGTGGGGCATCAGTCCATTAACGCTCTGGTCATAAGCGGAAACGAAGTGGACCACAACAAAACTGGGTGCAGCGAGACGCTGTCAGTAGACGGCAATGTGGACAACTTCGTTATCTCGAACAATCAAGTACACGATGACAACAATATCGCAATCGGGGCGATCGGATTTGAACGCGTTTCGCCCGATCCCAAGACCGACCAGGCGCGACACGGCGAAATCCGCGGCAACACGATTTACAACATCACTTCGTATGGAAATCCAGACTACGGCAAACAATATGCGGCCGACGGCGTGTACGTGGATGGCGGCACACAAATTGTGATTGAACAGAACCTGATCAACCATGTCGATCTCGGTATTGAGATGGCCAGCGAACACTACAAACACGTAACGAGTTACGTCATCGCCCGCAACAATCTGGTCTACCTCGACAACAGCAATGGAATCTCCATGGGTGGCTATGGCGCAAAACGTGGAGGGACTGACCATTGCACCGCCGTGAACAATACGCTTTTTCAGAACGGCAGCAAGGGCGTCAACAATAATAGCGGAGAGTTCCAAATCCAGTTCAACGCCACGAACAACACCTATGCGAACAACATTATTTACGCCAACCGGCAGGCGCTATTTCTGAACAACTTCACCCGCAAGCCTCTCCATCCCGCCGTAATCGACTATAACCTCTATTATTCGAAGGCTGGCGCCGGGAATGGCAATTGGACATGGGAGGGCAAGAACTATTCGGGATACGATAATTATCGAAAGAAAACTGGCTTGGATACCCATTCACCGGCGTTTTCGGATCCCCAATTCGTCAGCACCGGCAGTCCGGTCAACCTGGATATTCTGCCGACCTCTCCCGCCATAAATGCCGGAACGAATCTGGGCGAGAATGTTGTGGGGGCAGTCGATTTCGCCGGAAATCCCCGGGTGCAGAATGGTGAGATCAATATCGGGGCATATCAACAGTAGGAACTCCTAGGTAATCGCTGCTGGGATGTGCGACCCTGGCCAAGGAAGTTGCCCTGCTCCCACTTTCAAACCTCAATCTTTTTCTCAGGATGCCGTCGCAGGTACCAGCACGGCGGATAGCCGAAGTGCGAAAAAAGGGAGTTTACGCAGGCGTCATCCTCGGCGGGCGGACTGAAGTCGTATTCCGTTTTGTTGTTCTTCTCGTGAATTACGTAATAGGGCTGCACGGTAACTGTGCCGAACGGCGCGCGGTTGGGGAGAATCTTGAACTTTAAAGAAAGATAATCGGCTGCATAGGTCACTCCGGCAAGCAGAATTAACCCGCCGAAGAATCGAATCAAAATGCGTTTGATCATGTCCGATCACGCGAGCCAGTGGAGTTCCGGCGATTCGTCAATTCGCAGCTGCAGATAGTGCGCGCCCCCGTCATACCGCGTAGCTTCACCCTACACCACGAAATACTTTGCACCCGGATGGTGCACCACAATCGCCGAAGTCGACTGCTCCGGCTCCAACAGAAACCCCGTGGTCAGCCTCACACCGACATTTTGCTCCGGATGCAGCAGCGCAAACAGCTTCGTCTGGTCCTCCAGATTCGGACACGCCGGATATCCGAAGGAATATCTTGATCCGTGATATTTCTGGTGGAAGAGGTCGCGAATGTTTGGTGAATCCTCGCCCGCTATTCCCAATTCCTCGCGCATCAACTTGTGTAGATACTCCGCCAGCGCCTCTGCCGTCTCCACACTCAAACCATGCAGGTACAAGTATTTCGTATATTCGCCAGCTTCGAACAATCGCTGCGTCTCTTGGGACGCCTTATCGCCAACCGTCACCAGCGACAGACCAATCACGTCCATCTTGCCCGAACTCTTAGGAGCGAAAAAATCTGAGATGCAGAGCTTCCGCCCTTCCCTCTGGCGTGGAAATGTGAAGCGCAGCAATTCTTCGCGCGGACCTTTGCGCCCGTTATGATTTTCCGCCTCGCCGGCATCGTAGACGATCACGTCGTTCCCGTCCGCTTGCGCAGGAAAGTATCCCCAGACGGCTTTCGGCTCAAGCAATCCGCTGGCCAAAACTTCATCTTCAAGCTGTTTCTTGATCGGACGGAATTTCTCTTCGACCAGTCGCGCATAATCTTCCTGCGATGCGGTCTTCAACTGCCATTGGTTCTTGAAGAGCGCCGTGTCGTTGATGTAACGGAACACTTCTCGCAAATCGAAGTCTTTGCGTACGCGAACGCCCCAGAACGGAGGCACCGGAATGCTCGGCGCATCCCCCACTACCGGACTGCGCTCCGCGAACACCGGCCCCGATTCCTCATCCACAGCGACCGCTTTTGAGTACTCCTTTACCGTCCGTCCTTCTTTGAGGCGCGCATCCCGTTTGCCGTCTCCGATCAAATCCTCCATCACATGCAATCCCGAGAAGGCATCGTCCGCATAAAAGACCGCATTCGAATATTCACGCCGCAAATCGTCTTCCACATACTTCCGCGTAAGCGCCGCTCCACCGCAGATGACCGGAAATTCAAGCTTTCGCCGCTCCAGGTCCTGGATCACGTACTTCATCTCCAGCGTCGACTTCACCAGCAGACCACTCAATCCAATCGCATCCGCCGTATGTTCGATCGCCGATCGAATAATGCTGTCGCCGGGCTGCTTGATTCCAAGGTTTACCACTTTGTATCCGTTGTTCGACAAGATGATGTCGACCAAATTCTTGCCGATGTCGTGCACGTCGCCCTTCACCGTGGCCAGCACGATGGTCCCCTTCTGCGAGCCAGACTTCTTCTCCATCTTCGGTTCAAGGTACGCCACCGCCTGCTTCATTACGCCGGCAGAATCGAGCACGGAAGGTAATTGCATCTTGCGCGCGCCGAACAGGTCGCCCACTGTCTTCATGCCGTCCAAGAGCACGGTGTTGATCAGTTCCAAAGGCGAATACTGAATCAGCGCTTCCTCCAGCAGGTCCTCCAAAGTCTTCTTGTGGGCACCTTCGCCGACTGACTTCTCGCCATTGATGATGGCGAACTTCAACTTGTCTTCGATCGACAGCGTATCGACATGCGCCGTACTCGCACCTTGGTGTTTGCCCTTGGTTCCGGCAAAATGCTGCATGTAGACCTGAAGCGGATCTCCGTTGCTGGTGTCGCGGAAGATCAACTTGCGCGCCAGTTCCACTTCTTCCTGCGGAATTTTGTAGAGCGGATAAATCTTGGTGTAATTCACGATCGCCATGTCAAGGCCATGGTCGACCGCCTCATGCATGAATACAGAGTTCAGAACGCGCCGCGGGTAAGCGTCGAGCCCAAACGAAATATTACTGACTCCAAGAATCGTCTTCACATCGGGCAATTCATGCTTGATTTGCCTGATCGCGTTCAGCGTCTCGATGCCTGCGTTTCGGTATTCCTCCTGCCCGGTTGAGATAGGCAGGGTCAGGGCATCAAAAATAATGTCCACCGGGCGGATTCCATATTTATTCACTGCCAGGTCGTAAATCCGCTTGGCGATGGCAGTCTTCTTTTCGGCCGTAAGAGCCATGCCGTCTTCGTCAATGGTGAGCGCAATCACCGCTGCGCCCAGGCGTTTGGCCATGGGCAGCACTTGAGACGTCCTCTTCTCGCCGTCTTCAAGATTGATCGAGTTGATGATTGCTTTTCCCGGAATGCGCTTCAGCGCTTCCTCCACAACGTCGGCCTCGGTCGAATCCACCAGAATCGGCGCGGGTACGCGGGTCGCCACACGTTCGAGGATCGACGTGATATATCCCTTTTCGTCTTCGCCCACGATAGCGCAGCAAAGATCCAGCATGTGTGAACCTTCATTCACCAACTTCTTTGCCAACGCGAGAATGTCATCGTATTTCTGGCCGCGAACCAGATTGCGGAAATGTTCCACTCGTGTGGTGGTATTCATCTCCTCTGCGACGATCAGCGGCTTCGGATCGAGATCTAGCGGGATCGATGTGTAGGCACTCGAAGCCGCAGCCACAGCCTTCATCTCGCGCTTGGCGGGCTCAACTCCAGAAACTGCGTCCACCACGGCCTTCAGATGTTCCGGCGTCGTGCCACAGCAACCGCCAACAATACGGACGCCGTAGTCCTGCACAAAATGCTTGTGATACTTTGCCAACTCCTGCGGTTCCAACTTGTAGACCGCATGTCCGCCTTCGTTATGCGGCAAACCTGCATTGGGTAGAACGGAAACTTGTTTGGTTGAGTTGAGTCCCAGATAGGCAACCGCGTCGTTCATCTCCACCGGCCCTGTGGCACAATTCAGCCCGATGATATCGACGTTGAAAACCTCCAGAGCCGTAAGGGCCGCACCGATTTCGGTCCCTAAAAGCATGGTTCCGGATTCCTGTAAAGTGACCTGCACCGTTACCGGCAGTCTCTTGCCTGCGCGTTTCATCGCATCGAATACGCCTACCACCGCCGCTTTTGCTTGTAGTAAATCTTGCGCCGTTTCAATCAGCAAAAGGTCGACGCCGCCTTCGATCAGCGCCAGCGCCTGTTCCTCATATGCCGCCGCCATATCATCGAAGCGTATGTGCCCCAACGACGGCAACTTCGTCGTGGGACCCATCGAACCGGCGACGAACCGCGGCTTGTTCTTGGTGGAGAATTGTTGCGCCGCATCCCTGGCCAGCTTGACTGCGGCCAGGTTGATCTCCCGCACGCGGTCACGAAGTTCGAACTCCGCCAGTACGACGCTAGTCGCGCCAAAGGTGTTGGTCTCCACTACATCGCATCCCACGGCAAAGAAGTCCGCGTGGATATCGCGGATAATATCCGGACGGCTCAACACCAGGACTTCGCTACAGTTCTCTTTGCCCCAATAGTCGTCGAGCGTGGGATTGCGCTTCTGGATGTTCGTCCCCATCGCGCCGTCGTAGACCACCACGCGCTCGTTTACGGTTTTGAGAAATTCTGACATTGGATAAATCGTCGTTCGTCGTTCGTCTTAGGTCGTTCGCTAAACCGTCGCCGGTCGTTAGTCGGCGGTCGCGGGTCGTTGGCTCCGCTCATTTGCCCGAAAAGGGGCGAACGACGAACGACCGAGGACGGACGACCTCCCATACACGAACGCCGGCCCGAGAGGACCGGCGTCAACTTTCCACTCTCTCGAAACCTTAGCTCCCTTGCACTGGAACTTCCGGCGCCCCACCCAGCACTTCGGACTGATTGAAAACTGAATTTGCTCCCAAATGTGCTGGCCGGGGGGCCAGCATCTGTTCTTTGCGATAGATCAGGCTCGTGGCGTTGAAGGTCGCCAGCTCAAAACCGTGACCGTGTGTGATCGCGTCGGTTGGACAAGCTTCCACACAATATCCGCAAAAAATGCAGCGGTTGTAGTCGATGTTGTACACCTTGGCGTATCGCTCCGCTCCACTCACCCGGTGTTCTTCGGTGTTCTCCGCCGCTTCGATATAAATGCAATTTGAAGGGCACGCCGCGGCACACAAGAAGCAGGCAACACACTTTTCCAGGCCGTTCTCATCCCGCTGCAACACGTGCACTCCGCGGAAACGCTCCTGCAACTTGGCGCCTCGCAGCGGTCCCGGCCCGTCCGGGTAATTTTCCACCTCGGTAGGCTGGAACATCTCCATAAAGGTGATGCTCATCCCCTTCGCGATGGCAGCAATATTATTCAGGATCGCCATACTTTTCTAGTATATCCGAAGCCCGCCGCAGGTCTATGCCAGTGCAGCCAACCGCCAACTTCGACCGTTGAACCGGCATTCTCGCAGTGCAACGGCAACCCACTAGGGGTCTCCTTCTGCGGATACGATATGATCCTCAGGCGACCCAAATCCGACTTATTGCAACTAAAGGGTCGCGTACAACATTCCCCGCTTGGAGGACACCGTATGGCCGACTTGAAGAAATGTGCCCACGTTCCCTGTACTTGTCAGACCGACCAGAAATATTGCAGCCAGTTCTGCAAGGAGGCAGGACCCGAAGAGGTGGAGATTGGCTGCGACTGCGGTCATCCGGCTTGCATCGCCGAATTAAACGCCTAGGGAGTTTCCGCTCGGAGGCGGGCTTCGGTTTTTGTTTCCGAGCGTTGCGAACCTCTCCTCACTAAATCCCCAACGGAGATAAAGCTATGAAATGGTTTGCAGTTTTTTCCATCGCAACCCTTTGCTTGCTGGTCTGCATGTCTGTTCCTGCGTTTTCGCAAGACGATCGCCACGATACGCCGTCAACCCAGGACGATAAGCGGGATCAAGCGCCAGGCGACAGAGACAAAGAAGACAAAGACCATGACCGTGATCAAGACCACGATCGTGCGCAAGAAGAACGCCACGACGATCATGCCCAGGCCGAACAACATGAAGATCACGATCAAAGAGGCGGCCGCATTCCAGAAGACCGGTTCCGCGCCAGCTTTGGACGCGAGCATACCTTCCGCATCGGACATCCGGTGATCGTGTCCGGCCAGCCTCGCTTCCAATATGGCGGCTACTGGTTCGCCATTGCGCAACCCTGGCCCGGCGCCTGGCTTTACACCGATCCCGTCTACATCGACTATGTGGGCGGCGGATATTGCCTGTTTAACCCCGTGCATCCTGGCATTCAACTATCGATTAACGTGATCTTGTAGTTAAACACCAGGTCCTGACGAAAAAAGCGGCCCAAGTCTCAGAACTGAATCCGAGATCTTGGGCCCTTCTCAGGTAATGCTGAAAAATCATAACCCGCCATACCCCACTATGTCCAGTCTGTTAGTCGACTATTGCTAGAATCGCCCTGCTGGCCCTTCTTACCTTTGTAACTAGCCCGCCGCCCTTCCTGCTGCCATGATTCAGAATTGGAGGCAGCCAATGTTCCGGAAACTCATGGGGATTGCCATTTTGCAGGCGTTCGTCCTGCTCCCAGCCACGGCGCAGTCAATGCCACAAACCGCCCGCCAGGCCTTGATTGAGATGTTTTCGGGCAAAATCTCTGGCAGTTTTGACAAGCACCTGCCGGAGGCGACCTTGGCGGCCATACATAAAGCTCCGCCGGGTTCACCCGCATCCATGGTGGAGACCTTTTCCGTACTCAGCAGCCAAATGCAGGCCAATGGGAAGGACTATCAAACTTTTGATACAGGCCCCATTCTGATGAGCGGAGTCGAGCCGAAGAGCAACACCAAGTTCGAGATTAACGTGGTACGGGATGACCTTCGTGGCTTGGACGACGAGATCGAAATCTCGTTCACTGCCTACAAGAACGGCGAGTCTCAGACAGCTGGCTTCAGCCCGCGTTTTATGTTCGACATGCAACAGGAGAAAAGTGTCTGGCGGCTGCACGGGATCACTTTTTCTGTCGGCATTTCCTTAACTGACCCAGTATTTCTGAAAGCCATCGCCACCCCAGTTCACCCGCCAGTGACTGCCTCGGCCTCGTCAGCGGTCGGCACGTCACCAGTCTTTCAGAACAGTCCCACGATGACTTTCGGATCGCCCAACAGCGTCGATCAGACCTCAGCCGCAGCTTCCATTCGTGCCATCAATACCGCTGAAGTAAGCTATGCGGCTACTTATCCGGCACAGGGCTTTGCTTGTTCTCTCTCATTCTTGGGAGGGATGGGTGGGGGCGGCGGTCCCGACGAACACCACGCCATGCTGCTCGAGCCGCGCTTGTCCAGCGGTCGAAAAGGCGGATACGCCTTCCACATCTCCAACTGCAGCGGCAGCCCGGCGTCTACCTACCAATTGACGGCAACTCCGGCTCAACCGGGATCGGGAGCCCGCGCGTTCTGTAGCGATCAATCGGGAGTGGTCCGCTTCTCAGAGGATGGAGCCGCTCAGTCTTGTCTCAACAGCGGCAAGCCGTTGCCATAGCCGACCGGGGCTCGACTCTAGGATGGGACTGGCCGAACCCGGTGCATACTCTTGCCCGTCTTCAGTAGATAGGCCATGTAGAGAACAATCGCGACGTTGATTGTCAGCACCACCACGTGAAACCAATTCACTCGATAAACCAGCTTATAGATTTCGAATGGTAAGTACAGAGCGCCTGAAATCAGCGCGATCCATTCCGCCCAGGCTCGGGCGTTCCAAAGCCCGTAGGCCTCCAGAAACCTCATAAGCGAGTACCCAACCCCGGCGGCCGCGACCATGTATAACTTGGCGTCCGTAAGCGTGTCGGCCCAGTTCAGGAAGACTTGCGCAAAGTGATGGTCGGGACTGATGTGCAGCAACCGCAATAGCCCGTCCGCCATGTCCCAGGGATCCTGGTTCCGCGAGATCAGGACGACCCCAATCGCCGCCAAAAGGACGATCAAGCCCTTCGCAAGTTCCAACGTGGCGATGCCCCGTAGAAGGCGCAGCTGATTCGAATGCTCGCACGATACTGGTGGCACCGGAGCGTGCACAATTGTCCCCACCCTACTATTATCTCCCAGGCTGCAAAATCAATTGTTGCGCCGCAGTAAAGATTCGTCCACGTATCAATAGTGTACTGACCATGGAGGTCAACCCAGAGGCGGCAAAAATCATCGCCAGCACTACGAACTGGTAGATGGCGGCATACACCGGCCGCGCCCCGGAAAGCAGCATTCCCGCCATAAGCCCCGGAATCCACACAATTCCCAGCGAGCGCA
This sequence comes from Terriglobales bacterium, assembly GCA_963700175.1. Taxonomy (GTDB): domain Bacteria; phylum Acidobacteriota; class Terriglobia; order Terriglobales; family Acidobacteriaceae; genus DASVWZ01. The sequence continues at coordinate 354,284 of CAVOWN010000007.1, read as the reverse complement.
GCGAATCCACCGCTGGAATCAGGCTGGCTTCGAAGGACGCTTGCACGTAAGGGGCAACGCTGACATTGGCCTCCGCGCCGAGCGCCAGCGCAGTTTCGATTTCACCCACATGCGCCAGCACGTCGGCCCGCAGACGGTTCAGCGCCAAGCCGTTGGTATTCATCGCATTCGCGATCAGCATACTCCCCACTGGAACTAACGCCGTGATCGGTGTATCGATGACTCCCAGCCACGTCATCACGGCAATCACTGAACCAGCCCCACAAGCGATGGCCCAGGTCGAAACCCGAAAGGCCTGCGGCAGTCCCTTGGCTCGCCGCACCGAAGTCGCACCCGCTGCCACAATCATCGCGGCCAGCAGGAAAACGCTTGTCCAACGTGGCCCGCGGAGCAGAAGCAGCATCACGGATCCGACCGCCACAATCTGCACCAGACCGCGCAGCATGGCGACGGCAGCTTCACTCTCCATATGAATTCCGCGACGCCGCGCCAGCAGCACCACCAAGAACGCGGCCAGTGCCGCCGCTACCGACTGCGCCAGACCCAGTTGAAGCTGATTGCTGACCAGTAACTTAAGCATGCAAGACCTCGCTAACCGCGCCGCTTCTCACCATCTTGCCCCCGTTTAGAAGCAGCGCCCGTTCCGCCAGCCGCGCCGCTTGCCCTTCATCGTGAGTCACCATGACGCAAGCTAACTTCTGGTTTTGCACCAGCGTCCGGATCAGCATTTCAACCTCCCGCTTGGATGCGTCATCCAGCGCAGACGTGGGTTCATCCAACAAAAGAACCAGAGGCGAATTGGCCAGCGTCCGCGCCACCGAAACCCGTTGTGCCTCTCCGCCCGATAAATTCGCGACATCGCGGCCTGCATACCCCTTCAATCCCACACGGCACAGCAACTGTTCAACTTCTTCGACCAAGAGCTTCTTGCCGCGCTGCGCAGGACCGAATTGGAGGTTGACTTCGACCGTTCCCGGAAACAGAAATGGCCGTTGCATCACCATTCCAACCTGGCGGCGCAACTCTCGTGGCGCGATGGTGCGGTAATCGGAATCCCGCAGATAAGCCGTCCCACGGGTGGGCTCGTCCAGACGATTCAGCAGCCTCAACAGAGAAGTCTTCCCTGCCCCGCTGGGGCCAATTAAGGCAAGAATCTCGCCTGCATGGACCTGGAACGACGCGTCCTCGACCAGGATTTTATTTCCCACGGTGCGTCCAAGATTTTCCGCTCGTAATACGGCCGGACTGGATGTCGCAGAAATACTCACGAGGAATCAGATCGACGAGCGCACACCCCGGCCCGAAGTTGAAAGCAATAAGAGCCTAACATGCCTTTGGGAAAATTGTGCTCCAGCGTAAGTGACTAGCGCCCGGCCACGGCCGACCGCAACTCCTGCACGATCTCGCCTGCCGCTTTGCGAGCGGCAGCCTGCTGGCTCACGTCGAAGGAAATGGCGCCTACCCGTGCGTGTCCTCCGCCACCGTAACGCTCGCAGATTTTGGCAAGGTTTACCACCGGCGGCGACGGGGCCCACGGGTTCGATCCCACCGATACCTTCACCCGAAAGTTGCTTTTGCTCAGCCCCACGCTATAAATCGACTCCGGATGCAAGTAGTACGGCACAAACTTGTTGTAACCCTCCAGATCCAGATCGGTCACGTCGAAGAACAGCGTCCCATCCTTCGATTCGGTCCGTTCTTTCAGGATCGCAATCGACCTCTCATGCCGTTCCAGAAGTGGCGCCAAAAGCGGCGCGACAAATGGTTCCTGCAAAATTTCGTCCAGCGGCTTGCTAGCAATCAGGGGAATCAGTCGTGGGATGAACTCATTGTTTTGTGTCGACTCGATCACCATGGTTAGTTTCATGGCCGGGGCCTTCATTTCGACGGCGGTCTGCGCATCCGGGTAAAGCGCACCGTCGATCACGTCGGTCCAGTGCACCAAATCCGCTACCGGCGCCGGATCGAATCCAAAGCGGGTCCTGGCGATCATGGCAATAAAGCTGGTGCAGGATTTATACGTCGGGTCATAAAACTTCTGGCCGCTCTTGTCCCGCTCGAAATGGGCCGCGTCACTCGCAGTCAAAAAGGCGCTCTCGTGATGGTCGAACCACCACGTAATTTTCGGCGAGCTGGAGTATTTGAAATCGACGATGGCGTTCTCATCACCGTCAAAATCGCCTTCATTGAATAGAGCGCCCGCTCGATGCAACAGGCCGGAAAAAACGAATTCCGCGTCGCCACGAATTCGTTCCCGGTAGAACCGGGAAAACAGCGCCGCCGACGAAGCGCCGTCGAAACACCGGTCGTGATAGAAAACCCTAACTTTCAATGGCATCTCCTCATCCGCTTTGCTAGAGGCGGCAAGAAAACCCGCAAAAGCAAAGTAAATAGGAATGACACTCCGGAAGGATTCTGTCAAGCGGATAGACAACGAATGGCTACCCGATTCGTGTTTAGCCGGTCCTTTTCAGCCAATGATGGCACCTTCCCCATTAGCGACGCGGACGTCGGACGGCATCCAAGGGCCTTCCACGATCCCTAGACCGCGTTCGCCTGCTTCTCCGCCATATCGCCGACGACCGGCAGCTTGAACATCTGCCCCTGATAAGCCTTCATCATCAGAATGATCCACAGCGCAAGGCCTCCCAGCCATATGATCAAGTGCACCGGAAGCAGAATCAGTCCGATGAACGGAATGAAGGTCAGGATGGAAAACGCGATGGACAGCGCGATCCACGCTATACAGAAGAAGATGCTCTGAAAGGAGTGGAACCGGATAAACCGATTCTTGTTGTAAGGTTCGACGACCAGAAACACAATCGCCGGAATGATCGTCACATAGGCAAGCAATCCGGCAAGATTGTCGGTCAATCCGCTTCCCGCCGCCTGCACGGTCGTCGCTCCAGAAGCGCTCGCTCGGCTGCAAGCCGGACATGCCGCCGCTCCCTCAGGAATTTGTGCCCCACATGCTGAACAAAAAGCCATCGTATCCCCCCTCGGTCCTGGTTTTCGTCAGTTAACAGGCTCTAACTCTGCCATCTGCTCGGGTGGCACGTTAGCAGAAACAAACCACAAAAGGCAAACAAAATCAGCGATTTGAGGAGTTTTCTGCAAGCTGTCCGAGAAGGGGAAGTTGAAAGCGCTCGCCTTGCAGCGCCTTCGCGACCAAGACCAGCCAGAGCATGAAAAAGGCCAGCATCGCCACCGCGACGATCAGCCATCCCAATAGATATCCAATCCGCGGAATCAGCGAGAAAACCGCCAATAAAACTCGCAGCACTATGCCCGTTAAAACCACCGCCACGGCCAGGTAAATCGACTGCAGGGAATGAAAGCGAAGATACCGGTTCCGTTTGAACTTCTCAAAAACCAGGAACCCCACCGCCGGAATAAAACTGAAATAAGCGACCGCTCCCAGAATCCTGTCAGGCAACAGGATAGGCGCTCGCTCGTCGGCCGCGCCCACGAACATCCGCAAGCCACAACCTGTGCAGAAAGCCACTTGGTCGGGAAGTTGAGTATTGCACTGCGGACAAGGGACTGCCATAGGAGTTAGACCAGTCGCCGTGCCCCGTTCTTCTTACGGCATTCCTCGCAAATTCCGTAAATCTGGAAGGTATGCCGCGTGGTTTCGTAGTGGTGCTTGCGTCCGATCTCCTGCTCCAAGTGGCCAATCTCCGGAGAAAAAAATTCCACCGAACTGCCGCACTCCGTACACACCATATGATGGTGGCTGCGCCGGTTGTACTGGTGTTCATAGCGCGCGATTCCATCGTGAAACGCCACTTCGCTGGCTAGACCACACTCGGCCAAGAGCTTCAATGTGCGATAAACCGTGGTAAACCCAATCCGCACATCTTTCTTTTGTACCAGCCGGTGCAATTCGTTGGTAGAAAGATGTTCGCGCGTCTCCAGAAACGTCCGCAGAATCGCGTCCCGCTGCGCCGTGTGCTTCAAGCCCACGCGCTTGAGATGTTGATGCAGGATCTGCTCCGCCTCGCGGATCATCTCGCGTGAAATACTGGGCTGGTCGTCAATTCGTTTTTGCAGCATCGGCTTCGGCATGGACCCCGCACGCCAGTCTTAGTGGCAGCGGTCAAACAGAATCATACTGACCTTTTATCGTCCCGCCAAATTCTCTCGCGCCGTTCTCACACGCCGTGGATTGTCTTACTTGAGCACGAGGCCCTAGAATCGTGAAACAGGTCATGGCTACAACTTCTGTCTCTGCTGACCGTTCTCCCGGCTTTCGATGGTGGCGAGCTCTGGCAATTGCCTGCACTTTGGCGCTGCTAGTACCCGGCGCGGCCACCTTTTGGCTCTATTCCATCGCTCGCTCCGCTCTGCCCCAGTTGGATGGATCTCTTCAGGTGCCCGGACCGGCTGCCACCGTCACCATCACGCGGGACGCTCACGGCTTTCCGACCATCGATGCCGCCAATTTGGACGACCTTTTCTTCGCGCAAGGCTACGTCACTGCACAGGACCGCCTCTTCCAGATGGATGCCACCCGCCGTTATGCCGCCGGAGAACTCTCCGAAGTTGTAGGCGAAGGTCAACTGCGGCACGACCGCCAGCAGCGCATTCTCGGCATCCGCGAAGCCGCTCGCAAAAGCGTTCAGATCGCGTCTGCGCAGGACCTGGCTCAACTGCAAGCTTACGCGCGCGGCGTCAACGCCTACATCGAATCTCACCGCGATCGACTGCCAATCGAGTTCCGCATCATGGGTTACTCGCCCCGGCCATGGACTCCCGAGGATTCCAACGTCATCGGCGCTTATATGGTCGAAGACCTCAGCACCAGTCCTCAACACGCTGTCACTCGTGAGAAAATCCTGGCCAAGGTCGGCCCCGATCTTACCGCCGATCTCTATGTCAATTCTTCGTGGCGCGAGCGACCTCCAACCGTGACGCGGCCCGAACTCGACAAGAAAGATACCCAGGACAACGACGACGATGATGAAGACGACGATTCCGATTCAGACAATCCCGTCGCCAGACTGCACAGCTCGCCCGTCTTGCCTGCCCTGCCCGGCACGCTGCAATTCCCCGATCAACGGTTCTTCAACGACGCACCCCGCGCCATCGGCTCCAACAACTGGGTCGTTTCAGGAGCGCACACGGTCACCGGCAAGCCACTGCTCTCCAATGACATGCACCTTGGCCATCAAATGCCTAATCTCTGGTATGCCGCCCACCTGCGCTGTGGCAAACTCGATGTTGCCGGCGTAACCTTGCCCGGCTACCCCGATGTCATTGTCGGACACAATCAGCGCATCGCCTGGGGATTTACCAATATCGGCCCAACCATAGAAGACGTTTACGTTGAGACTTTCAACTCCGCCGGCCAGTACCTCACACCTGCCGGATGGAAAGATCCGGAACATCGCCAGGAAGTCATTCACATCAAGGGTACGCCCGCCGTCACAATCGACGTGCGCGTCACACGCCACGGACCCGTCGTCAGCGAGCTCGAACCCGGAGAAAGCCGCAACCTCGCGCTTCGTTGGACACTCTACGACGGTATTCATAATCCATTTTTCGCCGTCGATTCCGCCCAGAATTGGGATGAGTTCCGCCGCGCCTTTGCATCGTTTGACGCGCCCGCGCAAAACGTCGTCTTTGCCGACATCGATGGCAACATCGGCTATCAGGCGACCGGCAAGATTCCCATTCGCGCCACCGGTGACGGCAGTCTGCCCGCTGACGGCAGCAACGACGCCCACGAATGGACCGGCTTCATCCCCTTCGACAAGCTTCCCAACATTTTCAACCCGCCTCAGGGAATCATCGCCACCGCAAACAGCCGCATTACGCCCGACGGCTATGCCTATTCGGTCAGTACGGAATGGGAGTCGCCGTGGCGGGTCAGTCGTATTTATCGGGTGCTTGAGTCCGGCAAGAGATTCGGCAGCGCTGACATGCTCGGCCTGCAAACCGATATCTATTCCGAACTCGACCATTTTATTGCCGACCGCATCGTTTACGCCGCCGACCATGCCAAATCTGCGTCCGCCCAAACCAAGGCGGCTGCCGAGATTCTGCGGCAATGGGATGGCAGAATGACCGCAGACTCAGCCGCTCCGGTCATAGCAGTTCGCACCCGCGAACAACTTCAACGCCTTCTTCTCGAACCCAAACTGGGCCCTGGGTTGGATCAGAACGCTGCAACGACTTCCCTCAGTTGGAAGAGTTATCACTGGTCGATGGAAACCGTATGGCTCGACAATGTACTCCAGCGCCAGCCAAAGCGATGGCTGCCTGATGCCTATGCCAGCTATAACGACCTGCTCGTTGCCGCACTCGACGCCGCGGTAACCGCTCCCGACGCGCCCGCCGACTTGAGTAAATGGCAGTGGGGACCGTCGAATCCGCTGGAAATTCAAAACCCCATTCTGGGCAAGATACCTCTGCTGAATCGCTGGACCGGCACCGGCGTGCAGCCACAATCCGGAAACGTATACGCAGTGAAAGCCGTCACCAGCACCACAGGCCCGTCGGAAAGAATCACCGACGACATGGCCAACCTCGACCAATCCACATTCAATCTGGTGACTGGAGAATCCGGAAATTTTCTCAGCCCGTTTTACATGGACCAGTGGGAGGCTTGGTACAACGGATCGACGTTCGCGTGGCCTTTTTCCGAGTCGGCGCTCGCGGCCAGTCGAACTCACCAACTCCGGCTTGACCCGACCAGGTAGCTGCGTGGACGTTCTTCTGAGATTCGGCTATTGAAGATTCGGGGGATCGACCAGCTTCACATCGAAAGACTGCCCTACGATCACGGTCGCTGCGTTCTGCACCAGAAACGCGTCCGTCGTGGTATCGAAAATCTCGAACGTCCCGCCCTGGCAAACATAGACCACGTTGCGTCCGGAAATCGGCTGGATGCCGGTTGCATCGCCAATCGCCGGCGGAATCACCACCGCCCCCGTGCCTGTGTTGTAAATCGACAGGCATCCGCGTACTTCATTCGACGAATCCACGTTGCTGCACGACCGCGCACCCACAAACAACTGCCCGTTGTCACTAATTTGCATACGGTTGTGATAGCCGTCGGTAATCACCTCCGGACCGCCCGTCACCGCCATCGAATTCGTGTCGATCAGGGTCAGGGTTCCGCACTTCGGCGCGGCAGTGCCTGGCCCGCAAGCTGTACTCGGCGGCGTGCCCGCCACGTAAAGGAGGCCCGCCGACAGCATTCCATAGGTGGCGCCGCTTACCGCTAAAGGCGCGCTCGGCGCCGACGCCCCTGGCGTGAACGTGCTGATTCCGGCGTGTGTGCCTCCGCATTCCGCCCCACAATCAAAAACGTAAGCCGTCGGCCCATTGAACACCGCCCACACTGGACGATCGAATCCCGAAATCACCCCCGTCACAGGATTTTCGTTCGTCCCAATCAGTATCGTTGAGATCTCCGTCACCGCATCGGACGCGTCGCTGAATACCAGAAGCGTATTCCCATCGGGGCTGCCAACTACGTAATGCGCGGACGGTACCGGAATCGTCGCCGTAACCGTCCCGCTGGTAATGTCCATCACCACCACCGCTCCCGGGGCCTGCCCAGGGATGGGCGCATTGGGCACCGCCGCATAGGCCGTTGCGCTATCGGTCCCTATAAAAAAGCTCTCCGTCGTTCCCGGCAACCCAATGGTGGGAATTGCGGTAGTTGTGCCCGGAATGCTGCCGACGCTCTCGGTACTGTTATCCAGCACCGCGATCGTATTCCCCGCGGGGCTATACACCGCCGTATATTTCAAATTCGGGGCCTCAGCCATGATGTTGGGCTGGGCAATGTTGGTCAGCAGACTGATCACCGTCGGTGAGAGGAGATCGTTCGCCGCATCCACCACGTTTACCACCGGAGCGTTCAAAGTCCCGCTGGGAAATAACGGATTGGAAACGAACGCCCGGTAGGCGAATCCGCTCTGCTTTTGACTGCTCGAAGGGCTCCCGCAAGAAACGATGCCCGCGCTCAGGGCCACGAGCACCACTAGACATACAAAGGCTTTTTTCAACCCTGGGACTCCAACGAGAATGAAAGACAAAGATTTAGATGCAAGATGGAGGATTATATCAGAGCAAAAACTGCGATCGGCCTCACACACGGCCCCGGGCTAGACCTCAACCCCGCGCAGGAGCAACGCCAGGCCACCGATCGCTGAACTGATCACCGCCGCAACGCTCGCCAATCCAAACACCGACTCACTTCGCATTCTACCCACCGCGTCGCGCTTCCGCTTCCGCCAGCCATCCGCGCCGCAGTTTTTCGTAAGGAATGCTGGAAAGATACGGTTTGATGTCCAGAATCGGCGTTCCGTCCAGCATGTCGACGCCCCGCACATGCAGATCAACCCCATCGCGCCGAATGAGTTCCACCGTAGTCAGCCCAATCGGGTTCGGACGTCGCGGAGATCGCGTCGCAAACACCCCATGCGGCCGATCGTCGGTAGGTGGCGCGCCCAGCAATTCGAAGCCCTGTGCGCGATCGAATTCCCAGATCACCATCAAATGCGAGAAGCCCTCGATGTCGGTAAGGCCCGCCTCAAATTCAGGAATGATCTTCAGCACGCCGTCGATCGCGTGCTTGGCCCCCAAACCTTTCGGAATCTCGCTCGTCGCCTTGTACGGACTGCTCACAAATCCAATCGGCTGCGATGTAAACATAGCTGACTCGCGCCTCCATCTCCATACTAATGCGAAGGCTGATGAAACGATGGAGGTCGCCCTGTTTTCTTGGGCGCTTGCCGGCAAGGAAAGCAAGTAAACGGATCGAGGCGAGTGCATTCCTTACCGCGTGCTGGTGCGATGAAATAGTGCGGCGGTTGCATCTTCGTGCTCGACCTTCCAGGCTGGGTATAGGCGCAAAACATTGGCCAGCGAGGAATCTGTTGGCATCAAAATCCAATCGACATGTTCCTCGTTTAGAACGTCTTCCCAGCCGGGCTGCACCAGCATGACTTTCATGTAACCCTTGATGAACTCATCGCCGTAGAAGTCGTGGCGGTCGTCGACGAAGACTTTATTCCGCGGATAGAGGCGATAGATCAGGTATCCGCCCCAGTGGTCTAAGGTGTAGATCGGAGCTTCAATTTCCTGGTGTTGGATGGCGTTTACGGCCTCGACGGGAAAACGCTTCGGCTCAAAATAGGCGTTGATGAGCTGAGTTGAACCGACTCGGCCAGCGTGGGCGCAGGCCCACAGACCGATCACGAAGCCAGCAACCAGCCACAAATGGCCGTTCATCCTGAACTCGAAAGCGTTCATGCGAGATCCGAAAGAATCGAGACGGGAGCAGAAGGCGCATAGGGGACTGGGTAATTCGCGATTGGTCGCGGCTGCGGCAATCACCTCACTCAATACGGGCGCGGTGATGAGCACCAGCAGAAGGGCAGCTACAGGAAGGTTGCGCGTGGCATACAGTCCGCTATAGACGCAGAACAACACGACCAGCATATGCGCGGGATGCAGCCTGGTTCTGGTGGCAGCCAAAGTAACGATGCAGATGAGCAGAAGCAACGCAAAAGCTTGTTGCGCGCCGACGTGAAAGTTGGGCGAAGCGAACTCGCTGATGCGGTTGATGAGAAAACGGTCGGATAGATAGCGATAGATGTGGACGTGAAGGTGGTATCCGTAAGGGTTGATAAAACTGGCCAGCGCGCACAGCGATGTGACTAACCCCAGCTTTTTCAATGTCTGCAAGGAGTCGGCGCGAGTCTCAGGCTCAGAGTAATAACGAATTCCGAAAGCGGCGAGATAGAGCGCCAGCAGAATGAATCCTAAGAGAAAGGCTCCGTGGAGATTCACCCAGAGCACCATGAGAACGGGCAACGCAAATAAACGTCGAGTATGCGATGGGCTGGGAGAAATCGTGGCAGAGTCGAGCCATTCAAACCAGATCACCGCAAACAGCCAGCTCAGCAGGTGGGGCCGGGCCAGGAAGTGAACGGCGGAAGCGGCGAGAGCAAGGATCAAAAGAAATAGCGATACAAGGAGGTTCCGGCTGCGCTTCAGCAAAAAGTATAGGGCAACGACAAAAGTCGTGGCGATGATGGCCGCCGAGTAGAAGACCACTCCGTTCAGTCCGAGCGCCCGGTGGATGGCGGCAATCAGCAGGTCGTAAAGCCATTCCCAGGCGAACCAGGGTTTGCCGGACATGGTGGCCGAGAAAGAATCGACGCGGGTGATACTGTACGTCAGCCACATTTGCTGGCCATTGCGGATGTGCCAGCCGGTACCGGCATCGCGCAGCAAGAGCCGTCCCAGCGCGCCGCAGCTCAGACCGAAGAGCAGAGCGACGAATAAAAGATCGGCGACTGACGGCATTAAGAACCGCAAGATTTGTGAGGAGGCATGGTGAGTGCCTGCGGGCAGGTCTGGAGAATCAGGCGTCGATGTTGTTCTATGGATTTTCGGAGGCAAGCTTGCACTCGCGCTAATGCGGCCATGTTACTCGATACGATACTCGCAGCGGAATAACTTCCTGGATGTTTTCCGGGGTTTACGGCAACTTTGGCTAACGCCCCACGAAGACATAACCACAGGACACACATGGGCACACGGAGGATTCGCGATGACTGCTTCAGGGGTGGAAGGCGACGTATCGAATGCCGACGCGCATGTGGTGGAGGCTAGCTGGATCGGGGCTCAACTCTAAAAGTATTCAAACCTTCAAGCCAACTCCGGAATCTAATGCACGTGAGATCCGATGCTCTCCATGCTGGATTCCAGCCCATGCGGATTTTCCTGGTGATCGACTATGAATGAGGGAAAGAATCCGAACGTGGTCATCGTGGGCGCTGGATTCGGCGGCCTCCAGGCCTCGCTGCAATTAGCCCACCAACCGGTGAAAGTGACCCTGATCGATCGCACGAACCACCATACTTTTCAACCCCTGCTTTATCAGGTGGCTACGGCGGGGCTTTCTCCCGCAGAGATTGCGGCGCCCATTCGCGGGATCATGCGCGGCCGCCACAATACTGAAGTTCTGCTGGGGGAAGTGCAGGATTTTGATCTAGTGAGGAAAATCGTCAAGCTGGCGGATTTTGAGGTTCCTTACGACTACTTGATTGTGGCGGCGGGCGCTAGCCATGCGTATTTTGGGCACGACGAATGGGAGCCGTTTGCTCCGGGCCTGAAAACCATAGAGGACGCGCTGGAGATAAGGCGACGAGTGCTGCTTGCTTTCGAGTTGGCGGAGCGCCAGGCGGCCAGCGGTGGGACTCCGATGCAACTCAACTTCGTAATCGTGGGCGGCGGCCCGACGGGCGTGGAACTAGCGGGAACGCTGGCCGAAGTCGCTCATTATGCACTGCAAAATGAGTTCGCGAAGATTGATCCCAGGCAGACGCGGATTATCCTGCTCGAGGGTGGTCCTCGAGTACTGCCGAGCTACAGTGCAGCGCTGTCGGCCAGTGCCGAGCGCCAGTTAATAAAATTGGGGGTGGAAGTCCATACTTCGGCGATGGTAACCAATGTGGAAGCCGCAGCGGTGTGGATGGGCGAGAAGCAGATTCCGGCGGTGGTAATTCTGTGGGCGGCGGGCGTGGCTGCTTCTCCGCTGGCCAGGAAGTTGGCAGCGCCACTGGATCGAGTTGGCCGGGTACTGGTAAACCCCGACCTAAGTATTCCGGGCCATCCGGAGGTGTTCGTCATTGGCGACTTGGCCGCGTTGAAAGATGAGAGCGGAAAATGGCTGCCCGGAGTCGCCCAGACCGCTATCCAACAGGGCGAGGCGGCTGCGAAAAACATTCTGCGGGACCTGCACGGGGAGACGCGGCAGAAATTTCATTACCACGACAAGGGCAGTCTGGCAACGATCGGGCGTGCGGCCGCCGTGGCGCAGATTGGCAAGCTTGAGATCTCAGGCTTCCCTGCGTGGCTGACATGGCTGTTCGTCCACATCTTCTTTTTGATCGGGTTCCGCAACCGGGTTTTGGTAATGATTCAGTGGGCCTGGTCGTACCTCACATACGAGCGCGGGGCGCGACTGATCACTGGCGACCAAACTCTGCCCAGTTGGGAAGCCACCCATGAAAAAGAAAAACGGAGCGACCGGCAGATTGTCGCGTGAGAAAAGGATTCGTTCGACACGTCACTTACAAGCGGCTCGGCGACTGGTTATAATCAGTACATCTTGAGTTTTCTGCGTATCATTTTCATTCTATTGCTACTTTCGTGGCAAATGCCTGCCGCCACAGCTCAGATGTCTCCGGCGGTTGGGCAGACGATCCTCGTGGTTCCCTTTGAGAACCAATCGAAAGCGCCGGGGATCGAATGGATCTCCGATTCCTTTCCCGAACTGATCCAGGAGCGGCTGGACTCTCCGTCGTTATATGTGTTGACTCGGGAGGACCGTATTCGGGCTTACGATCGCTTCGGAATTCCGCTGGAGTTGCACCCTTCGCGGGCAACGATTTATCGCATCGCGGAACAACTGGACGTCGACTACGTCTTGCTGGGAAGCTACAGTTTTGACGGCCGAGTTTTCACTGCGCGGTCTCAATTGCTAGACATGCGTCACGAACACATGTCGTCTTTGCAGACCGAGTCGGGCGCTCTTCCCGAGTTGATCAATATCGAGACATCGCTGGCGTGGGACGTACTTCACACCCTGCGTCCATCGTCATCGATCAGCCGCGCTGCCTATCTGGGATCGGCTGCCCCGATCCGCTTGGATGCTTTCGAGAATTACATTCGTGGAATTCGAGCGGCAACCGATGGGGAACAGGTTCAGCATCTCCGGGAGGCAGTACGACTCAATCCCGACTATCCCGAAGCGCAACTTCGCTTGGGCGAGGCGTATTATCGGGACCACCAGTATGAGTCCGCAATTGCCTCACTAGCTCGCGTTCCTCAGAGTCATCCGTGGGCGCGCGAGGCGAGTTTTTATCTGGGACTTGCCACCTACTCGGCAGGAGATGCGGCGCGGGCTGAGACAGCTTTCGATTTTGTGGCCGCACGATTGCCTCTGGCGGAGGTCTATAACAACCTCGGGGTGGTGACTTCGCACCACGACAAGAAGGCTGCGGCAGATTATTTCCGCAAGGCGGTGGACAACGATCCGAACGATCCCGACTATCAATTCAACCTTGGGCTCGAACTGTACCGCCAGGGAGATTTGAATGGTGCGGCCAGACATTTACGTGAGACCGCGTCGCTGCATCCGGGAGACGCCGATGCCGATTCCTTGCTGGAGAGCATCTCCCAGCAATCGAACCCTTCAACACCGCGGGGCATAGTACCGGCGAGTTTCAAGGTGCCAATGGAGCGGATTCGAACCAACTACGATGAGAGTTCCTTTCGTCAGTTGGCTTTGGGGATTGACGCGGCCGCGGAACAGCGTTTAACCAAGGCGGATGCCCGCACCCACGCACAATTCCACGCCGACCGTGGGCATGAACTTCTGCGCCAGGGTTTTATTACAGAAGCTGAGCGTGAGTTTCGTGAAGCGGCCTCGCTCAATATGGCGAATGCCGACGCACATTCCGGCTTGGCGTCCGTTCTGGAAGCCAACAATGATGAGGGCGGGGCGCGGCTGGAAGCGGAACAGGCGCTGCGCCTGCGTCAGTTCCCTGAACCACTTCTTGTACTTGCCCGCTTGGATTTGAGAGACAATAAGACTGAGATGGCGTCGACAGAGCTGGACCGTGCCCTGAAGCTCGATCCCTCCAACAATGCCGCTCTTGCGCTCAAGCGCGCCGTCGCAGCTAAACTCGCGCAGGAAGCGCAGCCGCTGCCCAATCGATGAAAATTCGTTTTGCATGCTCGCTGCTGCTAGGAATTGTGGTTCTGCTGCTTGCTGCGAATCGGGCGAATGCTCAAGTCCTCAAGATCGAGATCAATGGAACCATTCACCCGATTACGGACGAGTATATCGGCCGTGCGATCGACGAGGCGGTGCGTAACAAAGACCAGGCAATCCTTATCGAGATCAGCACTCCCGGCGGCCTGCTCGATTCGACGCGCGAAATCATCGAGAAGATCGTTTCGTCGCCGGTCCCGGTAATCATCTACGTTACTCCTAGCGGCAGCCGTGCCGCTTCCGCCGGTTTTTTTATTCTGGAAAGCGCCGATGTCGCAGCGATGGCTCCGGGCACGAATACCGGAGCCGCGCATCCGGTTTCGCTGGGTGGCGGCAAGATGGACGACATCATGAAGGCCAAGGTGGAGAACGATTCCGCCGCACTGATGCGTTCCGTAGTCGGAAAGCGCGGACGGAACGTTGAGGTTGCCGAGAGTGCTGTCCGGGAGTCCAAGTCGTTTACCGAACAGGAAGCACTATCGCAGAAGCTGATCGACTACGTTGCTCCGACGCGAGAGGATTTGTTCAGGCAACTGCAGGGCAAGCCGATCAAGCGGTTCAACGGACAAACTACGACTCTTGATCTGGTTGGTGAACCCGTTAAGCCGTTTGACATGAGCTTGCGCCAACAGATTTTGGCGTATCTCATGGACCCCAACATTGCTTTCATTCTGCTTGCAGTGGGCGCGCTGGCACTTTACGCCGAGTTCAACCATCCTGGCGCCGTCGTTCCGGGCACCGTGGGAGTAGTTTTCATTCTTTTGGCTGTGTTTGCACTGAATCTTTTGCCGACTCGTTTTGCGGCAGTCGTCCTGATATTCGCCTCGTTTGTCTTGTTTGCTCTGGAGGCGAAGTTCGCCACCCACGGAGTGCTCGCGATCGGCGGGATTACCACGCTGACGCTTGGTGGACTGCTGCTGGTCGATGCGCCGATTCCCGAGATGCGTGTCCATTTGTTAACGGCGTTGGGGGTAAGCATTCCGCTCGGCGTGATTACCGTCTTTTTGATGAGTATTGCGATACGGGCCCGGCGGAATAAGGTCGTAACTGGCGCTGAGGGACTGATCGGCGAGGTTGGAATGGCGCAGACGAGCCTGTCTCCGTCCGGCAAGGTTTTTGTTCGCGGCGAGCTTTGGGATGCGACCTCTTCGGTCAACGTCCCGGCCGGACAGTCGGTCGTGATCCAGCAATTGAACGGACTTACGTTACTCGTCGAACCTGCAGCGGCTGGGGAGCCAGCTCATGCGATGCCCGCGCTCTAGAATGACTCTCTGGTCGCACCCTCACCGGCTATTTGAGTCCAGAAATCACGAATAGATCAGACAGGGTCTGGTAGTAGCCGTAGGCGAACTCGGTCCCGTCCCCATTACCAACGACGGGCGCGATTGAAACAACTCCGGCCCGGTCCGGGGGGACCAAGGCACGAACCAGAGTCATTTTTCCGGTGGGCACCTCCATCCGGTAGATATTCAAGGGGACATCACCGGGACGGTAGACGAGTAAGGCCTTGCTGTCCGCGGTCCAGTTGGCGGGGCCAAAGCCGGGCTGCACCGGCACAGTTCGCGACGGCCCGCCATCGACGGGAAAAATGGTAAGGAACTCGCCGGTACCCCCGACTACATACTTTCCATCGGGCGAGGCCGTGGTCGCATACGTGCCTTCGGGCGTGATGGCGCGAGGCTTTCCTCCGTCGAGGTCAATGACAAAGCTTTGGCCGCCGTGGCCGGAGAGGTTGCCATCGATGACGAGCCGTTTACCATCTGGCAAGAATTTGGAGCCCATTTGTAAATGGTCGAAGCCGGGTAGCGGGATCTCCTTGGCTTGCCCGGGGCCGACCGGTAACAAAGTTAAATGCAGAGGCTTGTCGGAAGTGAGTGAAAGGGCCCATTTGCCGTCAGGCGATAAGTCCTCCGCCGCCCCTTTGCCCAAGTTAATTGGAGGCGACCCGTCGATCTTACGGATCGCAATGGCGTCATCTCCGGTCGGCGGACTACTCTCTTGAAATAACACCCACTCGCCATCCCGCGAAATGCTTCGCGGCAGGCTCCATTCAAACCATGACAGGTCCTGAGTGGTACCGTTCTTGCCCGACCACTCCATGCCGAGCCTTTCGCTGTCGAGACTTACCAACGCGCGGCCATCGGGGGCTACGTCGTGCAAAGTGAGGCCTTCGGAAGTCGCCAGAATTTCGCGGGTCTTTCCCGCCAGGCTGATTGCCCATAACGAACGTTCGGTCGCGCCATCCTCCACGGCAGTAAACCAGACTTCATCACCGCCGCCAGACCAGGCCAGGCCGTATTCTTCTTGCCAATCGTGGCCGAGAGTTGTCTTTTTTCCAGCAAGGTCGATGACCCCGACCGAACCGCGAACGTCATAGCGTCCGGGATGATCGAGGAAAGCGATACGATCCCCCCTGGGAGAGAAACGGATGTGGCTAATAGCGCCGGTCGTCGAGTAAAGAACATGGCCAATGGGGTATTCCAGATTGTCTTTGGACCCAGTGTGGTGCACGACGGCAAGTTCGCCCGTGGGACTCCAATCGGCGAAGGTAACATCCTGAAGTAGTTCGTGAGGATTGCCTCCGACCATGGGAGCGCGCGCCAAAGTGGCGTGCTCAAATTCGAGCCTGCCGCCGGCGCTTCCGTGCATGCTGAGAGCAAGTTCGCTGGACCGAGAGAGTGCAAGCAAGCCGGCGGAAGTGAGGTCGAGAGGGCGCGCCAGTAGCGAACCGGGGAGGGTGGCATAGATCTGCAGGGGGCGACCGTTCCAGGATGCGCTGTACAACAGGGTACGTCCGTCGGGCGAAAAACGGGCGGTGTAGAGTGTGCCGCGTTGGAAGGTGACGCGGTGGTAGAGCGGATGCGAACGCGGAGCGAAAAGAAATCCCGCTGCCACTGCTAGCGCAGCGAGCAGCGTGCCGCCCAGAATAGCGACAAGCAATCGCTCCACCCGGGGATGGACAACGCGGGGCGCGGGCACGGGGCGCAGCGACGTCGTGCCACCCAGGGTCTCCATTGCGAAGGCGAGGTCGCGCGAGGATTGAAATCGATTCTCCGGTTCTTTTTCCAGGCAGTGACGAATAATCTGCTCGAATCCGGGCGCCACCTCTTGACCGAAGCTGGCCAGCTCAGCCGGCTCTTCCCTCAAGACCGCCGTCATAGTGTCGACCTCGGTCTCACCGGAGAAAGCGCGTTTTCCACTCAACATCTCGAATAAGATCGCTCCGAAACTGAAAATATCGCTGCGGTAGTCAACCGGCTTGCCGCGCAATTGTTCGGGTGACATATAGGCAACGGTGCCCAGGATCGATCCGACTTTGGTCTGGGTCGTCATCGCCTGGATCGAACGGTCGTCACCGGCTTCGCGATTGGTAAGTTTGGCGATGCCGAAGTCGAGGATTTTTATCCGGTTTCCCTGCGTGATGAACAGGTTCTCCGGCTTCAGGTCGCGATGAACGATGCGCTTGTCATGCGCCGCAATCAGCCCTTGCGCGATTTGTTCTCCGTAACTGGCCGCCATGCGGGGTGGTAAGGGACCGGCATTCAGCCGCTGCCGCAAGGTCTGACCTTGCAGCAGTTCGGAGACGATGTAGGGCGCGCCTTCATGCAGACCGATGTCGTAAATTGCAACAATATTGGGATGGTTGAGGGCAGCGGACGAGCGGGCCTCTTGTTCAAAGCGGCGCAGGCGGTCCTGATCATCCGCCATTTCCGGCTTGAGGATTTTGACGGCAACTTCGCGGGCCAGACGGTCATCGCTGGCACGATAGACTTCGCCCATGCCGCCAGAACCTATTTTTTCCAATATGCGATAGTGACCCAGTTGTCGGCCAATCATGGCGGGGCAGAACTTGCTGTGGGGCGACCCATGTTAGGACGACGGTGTTTCTAAGTCAACTAGCTGTCCCCGTTATTTTGTCGCGGCCTGCCCGGAAAGAGCGGCTGGGCTGACTGTGGACAACCCGCATCAGACCGATTGTGGTACCCTCAACAGAGCCAAAATCAACGGTAAAGGCGACAGTTTTTCTTCGAATGAGCACTATACGTGTACGCACCCTCGCCCTCAAATTCCTGATTCGGACGGCGATCTTAGCATTTCCTCTTGTACTCTGGTCGGTTTCGGCTGGCGCGCAAGAAGTTACCCGCTTCGATGTTTACGGCGGATATTCTTACCTGCGTTTTGACGGCCGCGCCATTGGTTTCACCGATGACCCCAACATGAACGGCTGGAACGCCGGCGGCGCCATGAATTTTGGCGATAGTTTTTCCGCGGTCATCGCCGCCAGTGGCAACTACGGATCAAAAGTCAGCGCCTACAATTTCATGATTGGACCGCAATATTCGTGGCGCTTTCAAAAGTCCCGATTGTTTTTGATTGGAATGTTTGGCAAAGCGCAGAATACCGTGGACATCGTCCAGCCGACCCGGAATGGTTTTGAGAGCGTCGGGCGCGCGTTCTCGGCAGGGGGCGGATACGACTGGGACCTGTCTCCGCGTTTCAGCATTCGCGTGGTGCAGATTGAATACTTGAATACGCATACGTTTGGCATTTCTCAAAATGACATAAGGTCTTCGGCAGGACTGGTAGTTCATTTGGGGCATCGAGGCAAGAAGCCGAGGCTATGAGTAGACCGGGAAGTGCGTATTTCGTGTGATCCAACTATCGATGAAGAGGATCAAGAATAGTGAGTAAGGCAACTTATCTGAGTGTGATCGCAATAGCCCTTCTTGGCATGGGTAGCTGCGGAGGAGCCTCCCGACATCTGGCGTTTGTAAGCTTGTCCGGGAATAATGAAGTAGGTGCGTATCGCATTGAAAACAATACTGGAAAATTCACGAGTGTTGTCGGATCGCCGTATTTTGGCGGCAATTCTCCAACTTCTTTGGCAGTTCATCCTTCCTATAAGTTCGTGTATGCCGCTAATCAAGTTGGCAACAATATTTCGCTGTTTAGCGTGGATAACAATATCGGATCGATCTCAGAGATCTTGCCCCGGACTGCAACGGGAATTTCGCCAGTGTCAATCGTGCTAAACCCGGCCGGCACTCTGCTGTTTGCGTCGAATAATGTTTCCGGTAGCATTTCGGTCTACTCGGTAGACCCTGGAAGCGGCGCACTGACCCAGGTTTCTGGCTCGCCGTTCGCTACTCTTCCCAATCCCGGCGCGCTGGCGGTGACGCCTTCCGGAAACTTTCTTTATGTGGTAAACAGCAACCTGTTTTCGGTTGTGGGTTATGCGGTCGGTTCGTCTGGCGCTTTGCAGCAAGTTCCGGGATCTCCGTTCATCCTGACTTCCGGGCCATTTGGCATTGCAATGGACCCGGGCGGAAAATTTCTTTATGTTACAAATCCGTCCACCAACGCGCTGACCGTCCTGTCTATTGCGTCGAACGGGGCACTGGCCGTCGCTCCGGGAACTCCGATTACCGCCGGCACGTCTCCGGTTGCGGTTGCCGTGCATCCGTCCGGGCAATACGTATATGTCGCCAATCAGGGATCGAGTAACGTGTCGGCCTATTCGATCGCGGCAAACGGAACTCCCACTCAGATCACCGATTCTCCCTTCACGGTCGTAGCGGCGCCGGTTTTCGTGACTTGGGACCCCAACGGGAAATGGCTGTATGTTGGCGGACAAACCTCCAGGGAAATCAGCGAATATCAGTTCACCACGACCAACGGAACTCTCGCACCCTCGTTGCAATCCGTCACGACCTCCGTCGCACCGACATCGATCGGTTTGACGCAATAGAAAATACTCAGGACTGTTGTGTGGTGAACTTTGGCATCGCCGGTTTTGGACTTCATGCAGTAAAACGGCTGATGCCAGGATTCGCCGCAGCTTCAAATTGCCGGGTGACCGCCCTCTCACGACGTGATCCGGCCAAAGCACGGGAGTCCGCTGACCGCTACAAAATCCCTCTCGCTTTTAGCTCGACAGAAGAGCTTTGCCAGTCTCCGGAGGTGGATGCCATCTTTGTCGCTACGCCCAATGCTCTCCACTTGCGCGACGTTCTGACGGCTATCCGGTATGGCAAGCCTGTGCTTTGCGAAAAACCTATGGGCACAAATGCGGCAGAATGCGAGCAGATGGTCACAACCGCGCGGGCGTCGCAGGTTCTGCTGGGCGTGGCGCAGGTCTTCCGCTTCGAGGAGAGCACCGCATGGCTGCGCGAACACGTCGCAATGGGAACCCTCGGAAGACCGGTGTTTGCCCGGGCGGAGTTTGGGTTCCTTGCCGGCCCCCAGCATCCCCGTGCATGGATCCGTGACCGAAGCATCGCAGGGGGCGGTCCGATCGCTGACATCGGCGTGCACTGTGTCGACGTTCTGCGATTCATCCTGCAAGACGAAGTAATCCGCGTCACTGCGAGTGGCATCTTTAATCGCGACCTGGGAGACGTGGAGGAGTCAGCAGTATTGCTCCTGGAGTTTTTACGTGGCACCTTGGGCACAGTGATGGTCTCGTTCCGCGCAGAGTATCGAACGCCGATTGAATTGGTCGGTGAATTTGGAGTCTTGAGATGCGAGAATGCATTGACCGTCGATCGACCGGTTCGCATGGAGTTGTACCGAGGAGGAAGCGCGGTCGAGACACTTACACTCGACAATTCGCTGGCGTATGCACGACAAGTCGACGCTTTTGCCGCTGCGGTTGAAGATAAGGCCGACTTCCCCGCTCCGGGCGACGAAGGATGGCGAAATCAGCTTATTCTTGATGCGGCTTACCGAAGTATTGGAAGTGGGAATACCGAGGAAGTGCCTACGATTTTGCCGGTCTATTGTCCGCCGGGGTAGCCCGGCGTGGTCGAAGGTGCATTGGATGGAATACCCTTGGCTTCCACAATCGACCAATGCCAATCCTGATCGGGGCTGAGAAGGTTGTTCAGCTTCGCGGCGAACACCGTCGTCTCATCGGGAGCAGCTGTTCCCTTCATGTGCAAAAGCAAGGTCTTGTCAGAGCGTTTCTGCGATACTACCGGCGGAATATCTTCCGAAGCTGGAAGCAATCTCACCAGAGTGTCGTGTTCATCCGGCTCGACGCGCACGATCGTCAAGCCGACCGTGATTTCCCGCAGAGTCCACTCCGACCCGTTGTGGACTGAAATCTGCAAGGTATCACTGTCGAGCACCGCCGGACCATCCACCTTGGCCAGATCTTCGGCTGGTAAGGCAATCGGAACCAAGGGGATGGCAAGTATTGCGGAGGCATTGGCATTGAACGACAGGCTGCAAGTGGCATCGGGAGAAGTAACCTGGAAATCCTTGCCTGACGGCTCAATTCCAAACTGGAGCGTACCGTTGGTTCGATTGGTCTCTGCCCGGTCCATGACCTGAGTCAGATTGTCATTGTCGATGATTGGGGCGGACGCCACAATTTTCTTCATTCGCATAGAGCGCGCCAAGTCCCCAAGCGAACTTCCGCTATCCGATTGGGCCATCGCACCGATTGGCAGAACTAGCCCGAATACGATCATTGCAATTTCGAGTCGGGAGTTTTGTGCCATATATATCAACGCGCTTGGTGCGCCTCGGGCCGCTTCGAAAGGCGCAGTCGTCCTATAGGAAATTCTATGCAGGAATCGAGTAGGAAAGAGGGTTTAGTTACTCACGGGAGTCGTAGAACCTTCGTGCAATCAGGCCGGGGCAAGAAAAACATGGGCGTGCGCCGACGAAAGTGGAACGCAACGGGGCCGCACGCCCATGTTGTGCTTCTACAACAGGCCAGAAGAACGGAAACGTGACACAGGATCGACCGCCGGCACTGGCTCCCGTTTGAAGATCCAACGGGCCACCGCGAACCCCAATGCCGCGTAACAAAGATGCATCAGCTTCATAAATCCTCCCACATCTGTGCGTTGACACCTAAGGGGAGGAGATGGCGCAACATTACCAATAGCCCGCCAACCGGGCAATCCCCGAACGTGCCATAGGAGTGGCCCGAAAGGGTAGGTAGGTAACCAAATTAGAAATGCTTTCTTTTGAGGGACCTCGGGGGAGGCTCAACTAAAGATATGATCCGGCGTCGGCGCTTCATCCATGACGTTGCGCGGAAGATCGTCTGCCCGCCCGAATTTACAGAAATGGAAACATCTCGCAGCCCTCACAGCCACAGTCTGACGTTTGGACACGCTATCTCATTGACGCTACACGCCCGCAATACCCTGGTCGTTTTTTGTAACAAAACTCAGTTCATCGTGCCGAATCCTCGAAGTGGGCATACCATTTCGGCCACTCCTCACCCTGCCCCAGGAAAGTACTTCGCGCCAACTGCCGTCTCGCCATTTCTGCCTTCGCGGTCTGCCGGAGCAGTCGCTGTATGGACCGGCGCGTCATCAAGCTTATCGAAGCCATCAATTGCCATAGCGGAGCTATGGACTGGAACTTGGAACGCGCTTGCCATGAGCTTCAGCTTGAAATCTCCCCAGCCTACGCCGCACGGATTTTCAAGCGTCACACAGGGACCAGCATAAGGGAATACGCCAAGCGACAACGTCTGCTGATAGCCACCCAGCGTTTAACTGCGACAGACGTGCCGATAAAAGCGATTGCAACCGACCTTGGGTATCGGTACGCATCCAACTTCACCCCGTTCTTTAGAGGACAAAAGATTCTGAATCCCGGCAGGTTTCGCGAACGATGATCTTCGCTTTCGGCGCGGAAAGGATTTCCATTCGAATAGTACCCGGCCTACTTATGGCTGGCGCTGGTACTTTCCCTGTCGCCGGCGGGAACGACAATCGCCAGGATATTTTGCTCTGCCACCATCTTTTCAAAAGCCACCAAATCGGTGGTACGAATCTGGGACCATCTAGCGATGGCATCGTCGGATTGCCGCTTCAGTTTTTGATAAACCTGGTATTCGGCCTCGGTAGGCGCGGAATCCGTGCCATCGCCTATCGCGATGGCGAGAGCAGCCAGTTTGCTGTCGGGCCGCTGGGGATATGCCAATGAGTCCTCATTGGCCCGGATCTGCATCTGCACTAGATCGTCGCGTACCGCCAGCAGCTTCTGGCTCAAACTGTCAGCGGTCGTGGCCACGGGTAAGGTCTTGTCATTTTCCGGTAGGCGGCGCTTGATCCCGCTCACCTGCGAACGAACGTCCTGAATCTGGTTCACCACGTCATAAATTCGACCAAGCTGCTCGTGTACTTGCATCAGTAGGTCAAATTGTTTTTGCAAGTCAGCCTGTGAGACGTTGACACGCGGATCGAGTTTGACCTCGAAGGGAGCGGTTTGAGTTTTTCCATCCGCCGTTACACGCACCTCGTACTTGCCGGGGACCGCCAATGGTCCCTTGGCGCCGGATTTGTATTCCCACAAGTAATAATCGGGGACATGATTGGCGCTTTGATAGCGCAGGTCCCAAACAAGGCGGTTCATGCCTGCCTCAACCTTGATTTGCGGCTCGGGCTTCTTATCATCCGGATCGAGCGGTTCGTCGAGATCGTCAATCTTAGTGCTGCTGAACCTGCGAATGACGCTGCCTGCGCCGTCGAGGATTTCGATCTTGATTTCCGTCTTGGGCTTCTCTTTGAGGGAATAGTAGATCACCGCTCCGGTTGGCGGATTCAATCCAGTTAGCACCGGCTTCTTTGGGGCGTCGCTGGTGTTCTGCAAACGCACCGCGGTACCCGGGGTGTAGAGATGCACATCTTCTTTCGCAATACCGTCGTTGTACTGGCGCAACGGGGAGATGTCATCGAGAATCCAGAATGCCCTGCCGTGTGTGGCCACGACCAGATCGTCGTTCTTGACGACCAAATCGTGCACCGGAGTGGTGGGCAGATTGAGCTTGAGCGGTCGCCAATTCTGGCCATCATTGAATGAGACGAAGACACCGGTTTCGGTGCCTGCGTAAAGCAGGCCGCGACGCTTCGGGTCCTCGCGCACAACTCTGACAAAGGTATTGTCGGGAATTCCGTTGGTAAGCTTCGTCCAGGTCTTGCCATAGTCCGCGGTCTTGTAGATCCATGGGTGGAGGTCGTCCAATTGATGGCGATCGACGGCTACGTAGGCCGTGCCTGCATCGAACGGCGAAGCGTCGATCTGGCTGATGCGGCTCCAGTCAGGGAGGTCCTTGGGAGTAATGTTGGTCCAATTCTGGCCGCCGTCGCGGGTAATCTGAATGAGGCCGTCGTCAGTTCCTGCCCAGAGCTGGTCCTTCGCGACCGGCGACTCCGCCAAGGCGAAGATAGTGTCGTAGTACTCGGTGCCGGAGTCGTCCTTGTCGATGGGACCGCCGGACACTGCTTGCTTGGCTTTATCGTTGCGGGTGAGGTCGGGGCTGATGGCCCGCCAGTGCATACCACCATCAGTGGTCTTGAAGACACGCTCTCCGGCGTGATAAAGGGTGTTGGGATCGTGCGAGGAAATTAGAATTGGAGCAGTCCATTGGAACCGGTGTTCGAGCTGGGATGCGCCGCCACCGTCACTGATTTCCGGCTGTACGCTGACGCTCTTAGTTTGGCCAGTGCGCTTATCAAAGCGGGTAATGGTGCCCATGTAATCGCCTGCGTAGACGACGTTTGGATCCAATGGATAGGGTGCGATATAGCCGGCTTCTCCGCCACCGACATCGTACCAGTCGGAGCGTCCGATAGTGCCCTCGTCGCTGCGG
Organism: Terriglobales bacterium; assembly: GCA_963700175.1. GTDB lineage: Bacteria > Acidobacteriota > Terriglobia > Terriglobales > Acidobacteriaceae > DASVWZ01. The sequence continues at coordinate 329,859 of CAVOWN010000007.1, read as the reverse complement.
CTGAGGATGGCAACACTTCCGCTGTCCTGTTGCGATCCGTATACCCGGTAAGGCTGCACCGTATCCGTGGTAACGTGATAGAACTGGGCGGTCGGTTGATTGTCCTCGCGCGACCAAGTCTTGCCGCCATCAAGGCTGACCGTCACTCCCCCGTCGTTAGAGACAATCATTCGTTTGGAATTGCGCGGATCGATCCACATGCCGTGGTTGTCGCCATGCGGAACTTTTGCTTTGTTGAAAGTGCGTCCGGCGTCCGTCGACTTGTAGAAGTCAACATCAGCGATATAGACAGTGCTGGCTTCCTGAGGATCGGCAAATATGTGCATGTAGTACCATGCCCGTTGCCAGAGAGCGCGATCGTTGTTCACCAGTTCCCAAGTTTCGCCGCCATCTTCGGAACGATAGAGTCCGCCATCATGGGCCTCAATCAGTGCGAAGACCCTGTCTGAATTGGCTGAAAGCGCGATTCCGATGCGACCGTAAGGAGGCTTGGGCAGACCATGTTCCTGCAATTGCTTCCAGGTCGTGCCGCCATCATTGGAACGATAGAGTCCGCTGCCGGGGCCGCCACTGGTAAGGTCCCACGGACTACGGCGGGCCTGCCATAGCGACGCAAAGAGAATATGCGAATTGTGCGGATCAAAGGCGACATCGATGGCGCCGGTATTCTCGTCCTTGTAGAGAACTTTCTCCCATGTTTTTCCGCCATCCGTGGAGCGGAAGATTCCGCGCTCAGCGTTAGCGCCAAAAGGGTGACCGAGAGCAGCCACGAATACTACGTCCGTGTTCTTAGGGTCCACGATGACCTTGCCGACGGCACGCGAATCACGCAGCCCAATGTTCTTCCAGGTTTTTCCGCCATCGACCGACTTATAAATGCCGTCGCCGTGGGAAATGTTACCGCGAATGCAGGCTTCGCCCGTACCGACATAAATAACGTTGGGGTCCGATGGAGCGACAGCCAAGCTTCCGATCGAGGAGACATCCTGCTTGTCGAAAACAGGAGACCAGGTCATGGCGCCATCGGTTGACTTCCAGACGCCGCTGCCGGTGCCTCCGAAATAGTATGTCGTCGGGTCGCCTGGGATACCTGCGGCAGTGAGCGAGCGTCCGCCACGAAAAGGACCGATCAGCCGATATTCAAGACCCTTGAATTGCGGGTCTTCGTCGCTTTTGTCTTTATCAACGTCAGAGTCTGCGGGCTGAAGACTGGTTTGTGGATCAACCGGCTTATGTTCCCGACCAACTTTGATTTGCGCAGCCGCAACGCCGGAAAAGCTCATCGAAAACAGGCACACCAGCAGAACGGACGACGTGCTTCTTAGAGAAATCATGGTTTCCTCTTTCCCCGGATGCCCTATGGTACTGCCTGTGACGCGGGAAAGAAAGACTTGCCGTTAGGCATAAGATCGCAGGGTCACGAGGCTCCAATCGAGGGTCTTACGAATTCTTCCCGTCCAAGAGCTTTCTGGCCGCCTGCAATTGCTTCCGCTTCGCAGAGTCTACCTTCGGATAAGTAAGGTCGAGACTGCCCAGCGTATCGACGATTGCCGCCGCAACCGCGGCATGCGTAAACCATTTATTGTCGGCTGGAATAATATACCAAGGCGCATACTTGGTAGCAGTTTGGGCGATCATTTCTTCGTACGCCTTCATGTAGTCGTCCCAGAATTCGCGTTCGTGGACATCGGCACCAGAAAATTTCCAGTTCTTTTCAGGCTGGTCGAGCCGGGCCAGAAAACGCCTCTTCTGTTCTTTCTTCGACAGGTTCAAGAAGAACTTGCGGACAACAATACCGTTATGCGACAAATATCGTTCGTAGGCATTGATGTCCTCAAAACGATCTTTCCAGATATGTTTGTCGACCAGGGAAGGCGGAGTCTGCTCGGCTTTGAGCGCCTCAGGATGCACTCGGACTACCAGTACTTCTTCATAGTAAGATCGGTTAAAGATTCCAATCTGGCCCCGCTCGGGGGCGCGGCACATCGCGCGCCACAGGTAGTCATGATTGAGTTCCTCGGCGGAAGGAGTCTTGAAGGAGTGCACCGCGCAACCCTGAGGGTTGACTCCAGACATCACATGCTTGATGACGCCATCTTTACCAGCTGCGTCCATGGCCTGGAAAATCAGGAGGATGCCCCACCGGTCCTGGGCGTAAAGCTTGGCCTGCAGGTCAGTCATGGCATCAATTCCCTTTTGCAGGAATTCTATGGCGCGCTCTTTGGACTTGATATCGCCGGTGTCGGAAGGATCGAAATCCTTAAGGCGGAATTTCTTGTCCGTAATTCGAAATTTGTGCGACAACTTCCTAGCCCAGCTCATAACGAAGCGCCTCTATCCTGAAGTTTATATCAGGGGGACCTATCGAAGCCGGCATGGGGACGGCCTAAAGCGTCTCAGAACTCAGAACAGTAGCCGTGTTTACGGACACCGGCAGACCAGTACGAAAAGATTCGGCGGCGGCGAACGTCGCCAGCGAAACCGTGAGGATATCAGAAAATCGAATTGGAGGCTCGCCGCCGTTCTGTATCGCATCGACAAAGGCCTGCAGTTCGGCGCTATGGCCCTTGTTCTGACGGAAACGTGAGCGCGTAATCCGCTTTCTTCCCTGATGAACCAATTCGAGCGATCGAAAATCGTCCAGCACGGCAACGCATCCTCCGCCAAAAACCTCCAACCGCTCTTTTGAATAGGCGCGGTCGCCATTGGCTAGGTAGGTGATGGTTCCGTGCGATCCGTTTGAGAAGCGGAGCGAGACGATGATGTTATCGGCGGAGTACCGGCCGGCATTGGTGATAGCGTCAGTCCGGACCTCGATGAGCACCGTGCCGGCCATGAAAACCATGAGGTCTATGAAATGGCACACCTCGCCGAGAATTCGCCCACCTCCCTGCTCGGGATCGTTGGTCCAGTGGTCTGGCTCGATGAACCCGGCGTTCACGCGGTAATGCATAACAAGTGGTTCGCGGACATCGGCGAGAAAGTTCCTCATCTTGACCGCCATAGGAGCGAAGCGGCGGTTGAAGCCCACCATCAGTGCAAGAGGCCTGTGCTGGTCTCGGCGGGCGCGAATAATTTCATGCAGCTCTATCTCGTTTAGACATAGCGGCTTCTCGCAGAAAACGTGTTTGCCACTCCTTAGCGCTTTGACCACCTGCTCTGCGTGAAGATGATGTCGAGTTGCGATGACAACCGCATCGACCTCGGGATCGCTCAGAATTTCCTCCTCATCGGTAGCGCAGTAGCGGAAGCCAAACTTGTCCGCTGCATGGCGGGCATGGCTACCTGTGGCCGCAGAAATACCGATGAGATTGACTTTCTCAGTACGTTTCAGTGCAGGTAGAAGCATAGTGGCGGCAAACGCTCCGGCACCTAAAACGCCAATCCTGACTCGGCCATGCTGCTGGACATTGGGAGCAACTGTTTCATCGACAAGAGCAAGCCGAGGCTCCAGTTCGGCGTTCTCTGCATACGTGATCAGAACGCCTAGAAACGATTGCGGGACTTTTTCCGAGATCAGATCGTAAGCCGATTCTGCACGCTCGATAGGAAAGCGGTGACTGATCAGTGATTGGACATCCAACTTTCCCTCCGCCAAAAGCTGAAGGAAAGCCTCCATATTGCGCGTTTCCGTCCAGCGGACATATCCGAGGGGATAGTCGCGCCCCTTCTGTTCGTACGCCGTGTCATAGCGGCCTGGGCCATAAGACCGCGAGACGCGAAAATCCAGTTCTTTCTCGTAGAAAATCTTTCGCTCAAGCTCCATGCCGATAGTCCCGACCGCGACTACGATGCCACGATCTCGACAGACTTTCCCGGCTAGATTTACTGGAGCGCTGCTTGCGGTCTCAGCAGTAATCAGTACCGCGTCGACTCCGTGGTTGCGGGAATGAGTGTGACAGACAGCATCAAAATCCAGGGCATCACTGCTGACGGCATCAGCACCCAACGTTCGCGCGAGTTGCGCGCGCTCCGGATTAATGTCCATGCCTAGCACTTGGCAGCCGGCGGCCTTTAACAATTGAACGGCGAGTTGACCCACTAAGCCGAGACCAACGACAGCTACGACATCACCCAGCTTCACCTCAGCGGTCCGCATCCCGTGCAGCGCAACGGCTCCCAAGGTCGTGAATGCGGCTTCGTCTACGCCAACCGAGTCTGACCGGATGGGAGCCACCAGCAAACGAGGGACACTGGCGAACTCCGCATGAACGGCGAATCCGGCCCCGGCACAGGCAACCCGGTCGCCGATGACAATATCGCGAACACCCTCACCAACTCCTACTACCGTTCCAGAACTGCTGTATCCCAAAGCTGTAGGCTGGTCAAGGCGAGAGCGAACTGCAGTGAAGGCTGAAACCAGACCGTCGCGATGAATCTTGGCGACAACTTCTCGCACTAAGTCCGGCCTCGCCTTCGCCTTTTGCAATAAGTTTTTGCGGGAGAATTCCGTTGACGCTCGTTCTGTGCCCGCCGAGATCAGCGAAGCGGCTACGCGCACCAGCACGCACCCCGGCAAAAGACGAGGTGAGGGAACTTCGATCACCTCCACTTCCCCACTACTAGCGTTTTGCAGGACTTGTTTCAACGGTGAATTGGTTCTAGCGATTCTGCGAACGATTGTCCCGAACCCACGAGCGGTTTCCGCCGCGCGAGTTCCAGTTCGTAAATTTTGGCTTTGATATGGAAAAACTGCATGCTTTGCATCCCGCAGTAAATCAATCCCGGCACACCATCGAGGAATCCAAGGCTGAGAAAATACTTATATAGAAAAAAATATACGGGAAATCCGGGCATCGCCATGAAGCGGCGCCGGAGCCAACGCCGCCGTTGCGCTTGCGTGCCAAAAAGGTCCGCTTTGATTCCAGCCGACGTGCTGTTCGAATCCATCCAAACCCGCGCCTCCCAGTTTGAATACTGATTGTGCTTTTGGATGAACCGCTCTACCGATTCGACATTAGAGTGGATCAGGGAGTTTGCGAGTTTCTTGGTGGGCCCATCGCAGATCACATGCTCATGAACTTCCATGTCCGCCATGGACGCGTCCTGGTCTTCTAAACGGCATTCATAACGAGCATAGCCGCGTTGAAATAGCGATAGTTTCCAGAAGCTCGCGTCGCTATGGCGAAGGCGCCGTCCCAGGAAGTGCATCTGTAGCGCGATGTAATAACCCGCAAACCTCGGATTCGTAATTGCCACTCGAATTTCAGATTCAAGTTCCGGGGTTACGACTTCGTCGGCATCCAGCAACAGTATCCACGCGTGGGCAAAAGCGAGGGTATCCATCGCCCATTGGCGTTTCTTCGGCCATCCGCCTTTGTAATTGAACTGCACAACCGCAGCGCCGAAAGAGCGAGCAATCGAACAAGTGTCGTCGGTGCTGCCCGAGTCGACCACGTGAACTTCGCCGAAATTGCACAAGGATTGCAGGCAACGCGGAAGGTTGTGAGCTTCATTCCGTACCGGAACGATCACACTCACTGGGACCGATGAAGCCTTGATGATTTTGGTTTGAGCGAATTCCCGCGAGGCAGTGCGCTTCATAAATCAGTGCACCGTCGCACAGCCGAGAACATTAGCAATGATCCTGCGAACTCGCGCCGCTGCAGCCACTGCGGAATCGGACTGCCGAAGGGAATGACCTTGTCGGTTGTGAATCCGAACTGCTGCATCAAGGTTTTGAATGCAGATGGCGTGAATTCATGGCGGGAATGTTCGATAAAAGGAAACCAGTTGCGACCCATCGCACGAGCAAAACGAAAGCTGCTCACCTGTATGCGACGGACGATCGAGCCGCGGTTGGGAACTGACACCAGCAAACGCCCACCAGGCCGCAATACACGAGCGAATTCGCCAAGGCAGGCGCGAACGTCGGGAACATATTCAAGCACGCTCGAACAGAGAATGCCGTGCAGCGACAAATCCGATACAGGAAGGGCGACGATGGAATCGATCTGCTGGAACTCGAGACAGCGATGTGGATATTCCAAGGATCGCAACGTCGCGTTTCGTACCATCTCTGCGGACGCATCGACCCCCAGAATCTGGCCTCCACGGTCTGCGAGATAACGCGACAAGGTCCCGGATCCGCACCCCGCATCAAGCCACTGCTCATCTTCTATATTGACGCCCTTCAGACATGCGCGAAGTACGCGAATCCGCGATTGAAATCCCGGCCGTCGATAACGGTTCTCCCATGTCCCCGCCAGTCGTGAATGGAAGGCAACGGCGCACGGAACGTGCTCGTCAATGGTCGGTTGCATAGGGTTAGACAGCTAGTCGCGAGTATCGTAGCACGCAAGAAGGCCACTAGATGAGGCAGGAACCAGCCCCGTAAACTACCGCTAATCCTTGATTTGCTTCTCTGTTTCCGCACGAAGCTGAGTACGAGAGGAGGGCGAAAGAAAGAGGAAGACGTGGGCCAGAGAGCAGTCGCACGGAGGCGCAGATGAACAGGACGTTAAAGCAAGGGGAGGCGGGGTGTAAAGCAGAAGATGTGGCGCGAGAGGCGGCGGTATCCAAGCATACCACCTACGCCTGAGAAGCGAAGGACAGTGGGATGGATAGGAGTGAAGCGCCAGAGGCAAAGCCGTTGCGCGACAAGAACCACGCGACGAAATGGCTGGTGGTTGGTGGTTGGATGAAAAAGGGAGCCTTGCTGGCCCGCTCCTGCTTAATCGTTATCCGGTGGCAGGGGTGGGCGTTTGTCTTTTATAAAATGTTTTGGGCCCATCGATGCTTGGATCGGCTGAAAAACTTGGGGCGTCTGAGTGTAGTCGAAACAATCCGAAAGATCGTCCGTATCGGGATAAGCGTCCGCATACTTCACCCTGATGCCAGCTCCAACCGCAGGCAGACTGAAAGTCTCTTCGATGTATTTCAGGATGCTGCCGAAGTGGTGTGGCACGTGAGAGATATAGGCAGCCTTGGCGTATGGTGAGACGACGATCATCGGCACACGGAATCCATACTCATAATAGTTTCTGATATTAAACGGGGGAACGTGGTCGTAAAATCCACCCCAATCATCCCACGTGATGAAGATTGCGGTGTTCGACCAATACGCGCTGCCGCCGACAGCATTTACGATCGAGGCCACCCATGCCGGTCCCGAGCCGTCGTTTTCCTGAGGGTGATCGGAAGTCTGCCCAGTTGGGATTACCCATGTCACACTCGCCAGCTGGCCGGCGGCAATGTCAGTCAACACCTGGGTGTTGTTCAAGATCACATCGTTGTTCCAGTCCGCGCCTGTACATATCAGCTTCCCATTGACGGTCTGGGGGACGCACATGTGCCTAATCGCGTTCGGCGCGGTCCATAGAAAGCGTGCATCGGGCGTGTAATAACGCCAACTGATTTGGTTGGAGTCAAACAAATCTGTCAGCGTGGGATGTTCCAGGCAGGGATACAGTGAGGTGAAACCCCCAGTTGTAATATTGATGAATGGAGCCACCTCCTGAGGTGGCGAGGTGCAACCCGCATCCTGGCCTGCTTTGTCGACACCGAATGGATTTTCAGCCAGAAGAAGGTTGCTGGTCGCAGTGAAAGCCGATGTACCCGCGATGATATATTGATGGGCCGGAAAACTATCACCCTGGTTGGTCTGAAACATTCGATCAGTAAACGTATATTGCTCTGCCATTTGAAAGTACGGACCTACCTGCGAGGGTAGAACTGACGAAAACTCAGAAAATGGCGGACACTTACCAAGACAATACCCGCTATTCAAGTCTGCTCCATCCATCTTTCCATTGTCGTACATGTTGAGAAAGGCGGTATGAGAGTGATCCGGATCGAAGTTGCCCGTTAAAGGTCGTGGGGTTAGTGGGATTTGCTGTCCTAAATGGTCGATTCCAACTTTGACGATGTCGGCACCCGCGGAGATCAGGTTAGGGTCCTGAAACAGGTTGTCGGGACTCCGGTTCTCTTGAAAAATCACCACGATGTGCTGAATCGGCGTAATGATTGCCTGCGCCGATACCGCTTTCGCCGAGTCTGCGGTTGCGGTGGCCGAAATTGTAACCGGGCCCGATCCGGGAGAAGAAGGTGCCGTGTACGTTGCAGTGGCCAGACTTGCTGTGTGTGTCGGACTGATTGAGCCACAAGCGCCAACTGGCGAACATTTCCAATCCACGCCCGCATTCGAATTATCGAATGCCACCGCGGCCGAAACCTTCGCCGTCTTGTCAGTTTGCATCACTGAAGGCGGCGTATTCTGAAAGGCTATGTAAATCACAGGAGGCGGGGAGGCAGAACTGCCCGATCCCGTGGCCCCTCCGCCACAGCCGCCGAGGTTCCCCACCAGCGCCGCGGCTATCATGACCAAGCCGCACCGTAACAGCACTTTCGTTCCTACCATTGCCTATCTCCCACGAAGTGCAAGTCGGATTACACCTAATACCCGACCAATGCACCATACATTATCATTAAAGCAAATGTTCTGCTTTTCTTGCTACTACCCGAATTGATCAACACCGAACGTTGGCCACGCACCAATCAAGCCGATTACGTTCTTCGTCGTAACTCGTCGAACCAGACCTCCGAACGGGTCAACCGATCCCTGTGGGCGAAGACTTTCGCCTCATGCCACTCTTCCATATGAAAATCTGTCGCGTCGAGCGTCGGCGGTGCATCGGTGGGGACTGCTAAAACACGGTCAGCGCTCTAGGGAAAGGCGAGGAATGGGGGAGGGCTGAACCTGCTAATGCTCTTAGTTCGCTCAGCGAAAGTCCGAGAAAGTCTTGGATGACGTGGGAGGCCCCAGCTTCGCGGAGCAACTCCGGAGATTGGTGCCCAGCCACCCCGATGCAACTCAGGCCGGCCGACCTGGCCGCTCTTATTCCTGATATTGCATCTTCTACCGCCAACCCATGGCTTGGCGCAACGCGGAGTCGTTGACAAGCCAGATGGTAAATCGCGGGGTCTGGTTTTCCTTGAGAGACTTCATTCCCGGTAACGATGACGCTGAACTTGTCTGCCAAGTGCACCTGCTCGAGCACGTGGCGACATCGACTCTCGCTGGCGGACGTGGCAACGGCAGTTGGGATCCCGCCGTCATGGAGACTTGCGATCAACTCGAGGACGCCGGGAATGACCTCCACGTTAAGCGCGGCTTTCTTGAAGAATTCGTCCTTACGGTCTCCATACTCTCGAATTTCGTCTTCCGAGAGTTCCCCCAGAAAATGACGTAGAATTTCGCTGCGTTTTCTTCCATCAAGCACGAAGTCCAGTTCGGTTTCCGTTACTTTCCTTCCGATTTCCCTTAGAAAGGTTCGCCATGCTGCCCGGTGCGCCGGATGGCTGTCGATAATGACTCCGTCCATGTCGAAGATCACGGCACTTAGCATTGTCTCGCCTGCTGAGGCTTCATGTTTTGCATCAAATCGTCGTCTTCCTTTTCATGCAGACCAGGCCATGCGCTTTGGGCTGTCTGGTAGTTTTCCATGGTTCCAATGTCCGTCAAATACTCCGTTATCTCATATGCTAACATTCGACCCGAAAGCTGCGGCAAAACATCAAATCCCAAGTCAACCGGGAACCGCCGCGGAATACTGTCAAGCATACCCGGCGTCGCGACCATCAATCCCGAGAACGCCCAATTACTCTCTGGCTGGAAAGGCTTTTCCACGAATCGCCGCACTATATGATCGCGATCAAAGGACACAACCCCGCAGCGAGTGGGATCCTTCACTTGATAGACCCCGATAGTCGCATCCGGCTGTCGCGCCGCGTGAAATTCTAGCATGCGCCTGAGGTCAGCCGAAGTCAGGACATCCGCATACAACACCCAAAAACTGGACTCATCGGCAACCCAATGCCGATTCGCAAGGAGCGTGCCCGCGGAACCGAGTAAAACCGGTTCTTCCGAGACGCGCACTTCGATATCACCCGTTTTGCGCTGCAATGCTGCTCTGACGACATCGCTGTGGGCGTGAAGATTAATCAGTATTTGGTCGATCCCAGCGCGGCGACATACTTGCAGCCAGATTTCAAGCATGGGAACCCCGGCAATCGGCACCAAACACTTGGGCGTGCGGTCAGTGAGAGGCCGGAGTCGCGTTCCGTGGCCAGCAGCAAGTAGGAATGCTTTCATGAGTCTTCGTTAGAAACGCTCATTGTAAATGGAGCAAGTTAACCGGCGGCCGAGGCGGGCAGGAAAGTCCAGCGAGAGCCTCCACGTTCATCGCGATCGATAAACGGGTCGTTCACAATTACCCGGGCACCCTGAAAGTCGAAGGAAAATGCCATCTCATTAACACCTTCCTCCGCCATGGCAGCCCGCAGAGAATCCTGGTTGTCCGGTTCACAGTAAAGCAAGAGGAAACCACCCCCGCCGGCGCCTGTGATTTTTCCGCCCAAGGCACCATAGGCCCGAGCCTTCTGATAAAGCACATCTATCCGGGAGGTCGATATCTTGTTCGAAACTCGTTTCTTCGCTTGCCAACCCTCGTCCAACATCAGCCCAAATGTGGACAAATCGCCTTTGAGCAACGATTCGTGCATTCGGTCAGCCAATGCCTGCACCTCATGGAGCGCCTCGACCGCGGCCCCGGCGCGCCCGCGTGTCGACTTCTCTTGCTCTTCAAGAATCGTCCAGGAATGGTGAGCGGACCCGGTGAAGTACAGTAGGAGATTGGATTGGAGCTCGCGGAGGACGTCAGGCTCCAGTTCCAGGGGTTCGACATGCGTACTTCCGTCGGCGTGGAATGAAATGAAATTCAACCCTCCGAAAGCGGCGGCATATTCGTCCTGTTTGCCCACATGCCGTCTCAGTACGTTCCGCGCGATATGGAATGACTGTTCGGCCAATTCGTATTTGGAAAGAGGAGTGTGGAGATAGGACGTGAGTGCCCGGAGAATGTTCACGCAAACGCTGGCTGATGAACCCAACCCGGTACCAGGAGGAATCTCCGAGGCGAGAAACATGTCCACAGAAATATCACGACCCAAATCCTTCAGTACTGCCAAAGGGATCTCCAGGCCCGTTCCCTCGATGCTCATGTCGGCAATATCGCGCCAGGTTTCAAATACCCGCAAATCCGAAGAAATGACCTGCACTCTGCCATCGTCGCGTTTCCCCAGAATGGTGTAAAAGTATTTGTTAATCGCTGCACTGACAACCGCCCCGCCAAACTGCTCATAATAAGACGGTAGATCGGTGCCTCCTCCGGCGAAACTAATCCGCACTGGACTGCGAACGATGAGCATGCTGGAACGTCTCCTTCATAAACTCGGGGGTGATTTCATCGACGAAGGCTGGGCGCGGCGGATCAGACTCGGGAGTTGCGACGTAGGGATATCGGACCAGTCTCATGGCGAGAGTCCAAAAAGTCTGCAGCAGGATCGAAACATCATCCACCAGGGAAGGATTCAGTATGTATTGCAGATCGAAACGCGTTTTCTCTTCGGATGAGCTCTGGTCGCGCAAACCGTGTACCTGCGCAAGTCCCGTCATCCCCGGCTTGGTCGAGAGACGCTGCTGCTGCCACTCGGAGTAGCGCCTCACCCGGTCTGGGGATTCCGGACGCGGGCCAACCAATGACATATCGCCCCGAAGCACGTTCCAAAGTTGGGGCAGTTCGGTAATGCTGACGGTTGCCAATAACCTCTCGAACGGCGTTGTATCCAGACTGCCGCGATCCACGTTCAGACGAAGCATTGAGAATGTTTTGCCGCGCATTCCGCAACGGATTTCCCACCGAAATGCCTTGCCTCGCGAACGGCGAAGACCGATCACGGCGGGAAGTAACAAGGGCAGGCTCACCAAGGCCAATGCTGAACCAAAAAGCACATCTAAGAGGCGCTTCCAACGGAAAAACAAGTCCGATGCGGATCCCTCATGCAGCTCCAATACCGGAATGCCATCGAGATCCAAAAGTGCGGGTTTGGACAAATACAGTTCATAGGGCTGCGGGACAAAGCTCACATTGATTTGCCGCTCGCGGCAGCTTCCGGCAAAATTCAATATCTCCGGCAATGACGGATTCAAAACTGCGAGAATAACATCGGTGACTTGTCGGGCGCACAGCACGTCAACCGCCCCCAAAGCCGGAACCGTGAGGGCATCCTCAGAATTGTGCCCGGCAAAATCCAGGTCGTCTTCAGGACACAAGAAACCGACAACTTTACATAGTATCTCCGGGTGACGATGGATCTTCAGTCCCAATTCTCTGGCAATCCGATCCGACCCTACAATTACCGCCCGACGAACTTTTCCGGAGCGGTACTTGGCCAAAAGTAAAGAATGAGCGATGCATCGAATTGCAACAAACCCGAGGAACAACAGCCCCCCGAAGTAGCCTAATGTCAGGCGGGAAACAAATCTATTGGTAAGATATCCCCCGGAGAGAAGGACACACATTAGGGATGAAACGGCCAGAAACAGATGGGACAGCACGGCGGGAAAATGCCACCCTCCCCGAAAACAATCCAGCTTCATCCATGCGGATAGAAACACCCAGAGGATCAAAGTTGCGGCGAGAAACGGGAGTAGTGAACGGGGTGAGTTCCAGTTTTCAAAACGTGGCACAGCGCGATTGCGAAGGGCCCCGGCACACATCAGCGCCGCGACAGCCCATAAAAGGTCTGCGAACAAAATCCAGCGACTCAAGCTACGCCTCTCCATCTCGGCTACTCCTCACTCGGCGAGAGGATCAATCTCCGACCCCAGCGACCGCCGCTTCGCTCCGTTCGCAAAGGCTTCGCCGTACGGTGGTAAAAAGGGCGTGTGCAACAGACAGGTGGACGTCCTCGATGATTTGCATATTGTCGCAGGGAACAATGATACACGTATCGCAGAGTTCTCTCATTTTGCCGCCTTGAAAACCCGTGAGCCCAAGGGTAATGGCTCCGGCATCCCGCGCTACCCGCAGGGCCCGGAGCACGTTGGGTGAGTTGCCGCTCCCACTGATGGCGAAGGCCACGTCGCCTCTTTGGACGAAATTGGACAGCGGTTCGGCAAAGATATCCTCGTACTTGGAATCGTTCGCCCATGCAGTCATGGTGGGCACATTATCGGTAAGAGCCAGAACCCTAAAACCTTTCCGGTTGCGACCGGCCGTACCCTTTCCCAGATCACAGGCAAAATGCGAGGCGAGAGCCGCACTCCCGCCGTTACCAAAAAGGAAGACCATGCGATCATGTTCGTACGCACGCAGGAGACAGTCTCTGACCTGCTCAATTGGATCCACGGACAGTTTCTTAATGGTGCCCTGCAAACAACCAAAGTACGATGCAGCATCTATGATTTCTACCATTGCGATTTCCGTTCTACCTCATATTGGAATATACGCGGTCTCGACCGGGTTCTATTTTGGTTTTGCGGATGGGGTTCTCAGTTTGCAACCGGTGGTCTCCCTGAGGACGGCCATGTAAGGGGCCATACGGGACCCGCTCAAGGTGGCTCTTGTTTACCTGAACGTCGCAGATTTGCGCTTCAGACATTTGTCTAGTAAGCACCGCTCCCGCGAAACACCACGAACGGCGTTTTCAACATAATTCGGCAATCGAGCGCAAGCGACCAGTTCGTCACATAGAACAGGTCCATTTGCACCCGTTTGTCGAAACTGATCTCTTGACGCCCCTGAACCTGCCAAAATCCAGTAAGACCCGGCTTAGTGGTGCGAAATATCCAACTCGCATTTCCGTAGCGTTTCAACTCCTCGGCAGTGATCATTCTCGGGCCCACTAGACTCATCTCCCCTCGCAGTACATTCCAAAGCTGCGGGCATTCATCGAGACTTGTTTTCCTAAGGATTGCTCCAACTGGAGTTCTACGAGGATCATTTCGCAGCTTTGAATTGATGGCAAACTGGCGGCTCAATTCCGGATCTTTCTCTAGGATCGCATCGGCACCAGTACACATGGTCCTAAGTTTGAACGCGTCAAACTCTCCCTTCGGCCCCACCACCCGTCGTCGATAGAAGATTGGCCCTCGGTCATAAATCTTGATCAGTAAAGCGCAGAGTGTCATAAGCGGCAGCAATAATGCGAGCAACACAATTGCCCCCGCGACATCGATTGCCCTCTTGACCGAATGTTGCCCCACTCGTGCCGTCATGTCTACGCTATCCCTATCAGGAAACACCTAGCGCGCCGGCACTGCCTTCTCGCAGAGCACTGGGCCGCCGCTTTTATCGGCAATAAGAACCTTGAAAAATCGATCATATTCTTCCAGTATTCGCAGTTTGGTGAAATGCTCGACGGCGTAAGCTCTGCCGTTGGCGCCACGACCTGTCATCTGAGACGAACCTTGTTGCAGCGCGCAGACGGCTGCGACGAGCGCCGCAGGATCCTCCGGGGGGACCACCAACCCGCATTCCGCACGATCAATCAGCCGTGCGGTTTCGCTCTCGTGGTTGACCGCCGCAACCAATGGCCGTCCCGCCGACATGTAGGTCAACAACTTGGACGGGATCACGGCACCTTTGACGGCCGCTTTCTGGCTCAACAACAGAACGTCGGCCGCTGAGTACATCTCCGACAGGCCCTCGACGGGCTGGAGCGGAAGCAATCTAATATTGGAGAGTTCCCGACGTCTGATTTCGTCCTCGATCAATGCACGTTCCTCGCCCTGCCCTACCAGCAGCCAAAGGATCTCAGATTGCTCTCGCGACAATTGCGCCGCTTCCACCACAGTCATGAGGCCCTGTTTCTTTCCCATATTGCCGGTGTGGAGCACCAGAAACTTTCCGTCCGGTATTTCGTTTCTCTTGCGGAAGGTGTTCATACCTTCGAACGGTCGCACATTGTCCGTATCCGCCCAGTCTGAAATCAGGTGAAGCTTAGATGGCGCGATACCCCTTTCCGTTAGCTTGTCAATGAAACCTTGACAAAGGCAAACGACGGCCGCCGCTTTTCGATATACGAAGTGCTCAAATCCACGCGCGAGACCGATGACGAATCCGTTTTTCTTCACGATTCCTGTAGCTAGCGCGGCGTCGGAGGCCAAATCGGTCAATTTGATGACGTAGGGCACACCCTTCAACTTGGCTAACAGGTAAGCTGTGAGCGCCAAAGTCGGGGGCGGACAAGCGCAGTAAATGACGTCGCATTTCGCCGCAAACAATCCGGCGACAAAAGACCCAAAGGTAAACGAGAGATCGTAAAGAAGGCGTCGAAACAGACTACCCGGATGACGGGGTACAAAGTGCCATATGCGTAGAATACTCACATCGTTTACAACGGTCCGATTACGAATCTGATTGCGATAACGGTCCCACACACGCCACTCGGGATAGTGTGCGAATGTGGTGATGACTCTCACCTGATGGCCACTCCTGGCAAGATGTTCACATAGGCCGGTCGTAAACGGGGCCACCGCTGTCATTTCTGGGGCGTAATTCATGCTAAGTACAAGGACACGCATAATGGTCCCATTTCCTGTGCTGCCGAGCGGCCCGCGATGTTCAACCCCCGAAGATCTGTTGGTTTCCAAAATCATATCGAGCCTTGTATCAATGCCGGTTCACGCAAGAGACTGGGGAGGCTTTATCGATAGCTTCGGCTGGGTCAAGACCGATCCAACGGATCTTCGCCGCTTTCAACAACGCCTCAGAAGTCCATCCGTATCCGCGGCCAACCGCTAGGACCGAATCTCCATCATGGAGTTGCAGGGCCTGGAGCACTAGCGCCCGATCCTGATCTGACATGAACTATCGAAAAGGATTGGCAGTTTCTCGCCAACGCTGCCAAATCGCTGGCGTCTATTGAAAAATCGATCACGCTGTTTACTAAGTCCCCTTCCCCGCAATAACTACGAGACAGTCGCCTCTCCCTTTGCGATTTCCAAACCACAAAACCGGGAAGAGTAGAAATCTTATCAAGACTAAAAGAATTGCCGATAGGAGCGGGTTCCGAAGCGCACGAGTCGCACGCCCCTCGCGACCAAACATTCTAACGATCAGCGATCCTGCCACCCAGTGTGCTGGGGTGATCTGACGTACTTTCACGCGATCAAACCCCGTCTCTTGCAGCAACGAGGTAAGACTGCTTGGAGAGAAATGCACCAAATGAAAAGGGACATGCCAGTTTATCCAACTGCGGCCAAACAGCGACCGCAGCCAGCTCTTGCTATTGGGGCAGCTGATCCAGACCTCCCCATCTGGTGCAAGGATTCGATGGGCATCGTGCAGCATACGACGGGGATCTAGTGAATGCTCCAGTACGTTGGAGAGGACGGCAACATTAAATGGACTTTCCACAGCAAAATCTTCGAGCGCGCAAGTGTGGACGGTGAATCCGCATTGGCGCGCTGATGCGGCAGCAACTTCGTTCAACTCGAGCCCCTCGACTTTGAATCCGTTGTGCGAATAGATTCGGAGTCCCCGACCTTCATTGCAACCGATGTCCAACAGACGCCCTGGACCACGACGCCGGTAGAACGATATGTCGCCGTCAACCCATGACCAGATTCGGTTCAGTGATGAGAAGAAGAAACGTTCGCGCCAGCGCAGGTAACGCTCGCTCGTAACTCCGTGAAAATTATAGTAAGTCTCGTAAAAATGTTTGAGTTCTGCCGGCGATGGCATCGGCCGGGTCTGTTCGAGTCCGCAACCCACGCACTCGTACACGTTGTAAACACCCGGCGATCCAAAGCGTGTATCGTACAAGCCAGCAACTGTCATTTTCAGTGCGGCACCGCAGAAAATGCACCCGTGCTCAATTCCAGCAAATACATCTTGCTGCGCCGTTGAAAATGCCGACATCTGGGCAGCCCCGAGATTTTCCATCGCCGGCCGCAAACTTATTTCCGCTCCCCAGCATTGTGTGTTGTACCGGTCATTTTAAGGCCTCCTATTTTCATCGAAACACTCATGATGTCGCCTCGATACTGGGCCTCGACAGGGGCATCATTTTCCCGCGAGCCAATTTCGGAATATAGCGCGGAACAGGCACCCTCGTGGCAAGACCGGCGAAGACAAACAGAGGCATATAAAGGAACCGGTTCAAGAGAATCGGGTGAAGATTCGACACGATAAACAGCAACAAATAAACGCTCACTCCCAATCTCAAAAACGCCGCCAAATCGCCGGACGCATTTCGCTTCAGTGTAATCAACATTCGTCGAACTGGCAAAAAAAACAATATTAAAAAACCGGCGCCCCCAAGGGCGCCTGCGGCATACCAATAATGCAGGAAAGCCATGTGCGCTGGTATGAAATCATTGTCCCACGGGAGAAACATTAATCCCGCTTCTCCAAAATGGTCCGCTCCCCATCCCAACGTGGGCTTCTGAGATATTTCCAAAAGAGCCAATCCCGCGGTCAAGAGCCGGCCTTGGTTCACGCCATCGTCCGCAGACGTGGTGCTGAAGCGATCTGTGTACCCTGCCAGCACATCGGGAGCGAAGTAATTGAACCCGCTCCATAGAATGAGCACCAAGACCGCAGTCTTGGCGAGGCGCAGGAAGAGTTGGCGATTTAGTCGGCGCCAGAGCATCAGAATAATCATCGCAGGGACCAAAGATACGAAGAACGTTCGCGAACCGGTGAGAAGACCCCCTACAGTGCAAATGAGTACCTCGAGCCACAGCCCGCAACTCACGAAGAAGCTCTTTTCTGACAAAAGCAGACCAAAAGCCACCAGCACCGCAACTGCCGCGGAGAGTCCCAGGATATTGACATTACCAGCCAACCCAGCGTAACGGCCAATATCGTCGCTCAGGTCGGTTGCCACCTGGGGATTGACCGCCAACGAAGCCACAAAATCCGGGGACACCCAAGCCCCTAGCATGGCGACCAGGCAGTTCAGGGAAATTCCCAGCAAGAGAAATTGCAGGTTCCGGCGGATACTTCTCGAATGGACCAAGGCCAATGGGGCAAACAGGCCGAACAGCATAAACATTCGGAAGAAAGTCACTAGCGCTGCACTCTTGGAGGACGCACTGAATAGCGAGAGGGCCGCTCCACCAAGAATCAGGGCGTTCGCGACCAAGACCCCTGAACCTCGTGAATTCAACCACCGCCTCTCCTTGGAGCACAGCAGAAGCAGCAGCGAGAAGAGGAAAAAATAGTCCGAAGCCATCACACCATAAGGACGAATGTCCTCAAAGGTCTCAAGGGCAAGACCCATACCGAACAGAAGAGACGACACCCGGAAAAGGCTAGACTCTTCTTCGGCTTCGGGAACTGGATTATCCGGGATCACATCGATCGGCATCTGTTTATAGAGACGGTGGAGACGCCCCCTTGGCGAACGGCGCTACCCCTTTACTCGCATGTAGGCAAGTGATCCCCCGGGTACACGCAAAACTTCGTAACCCGTGTTTCTGAATTCGTGCAGCCACCGCGTCACGCCATTCACACCCATGCGTCCGTAATCGTGCCACGCGATGACCCCACCCGGACGGACACACAATAATGCCTTCTCGGTATCATTCCGGACATATTCATAGGAGTGCGCCCCGTCCACAAAAAACAAGTCGACCCGGCCGAAGAACGGAGAGAAATCGAATGTCGAGCTATCTCCAAAGAGAGGTTGGATTTGTTTCTCCTCAGGCCGTCCGCTGAAGTAATACGTCTTCGCCGTCCGGTGATCGCCAATGTGGACCTCATCGATCGTCGTGGTCCGCAGAGCCGGGCGTGCCGCGTGGGGCAGATCCAAGGTGTAGATCTCGGCATTTGGCGCGCACAGGGCAAAATGCAGCGCGCTCGAACCATGAAGTGTCCCAATCTCAAAGATGGTCTTTGGCCGAAGTATTCTTGCCAGCGTGCACAACGCGAATAGGTCGGCGCCATACGACGCAATGGAACGAAGCCATTCCTGCGCGGCGTCGAACGAGATTGTCAGGTCCACGTCGGTTAGGTTGGGGAGGCCCGTTCCCTGCCAGACCGGTACCTCGGGAAGCCCATCGCCGCGGTGCAGGAGGCGATAGAGGAAAAGACACTCCGCTATGTAGTGAGCCATCAGACGCGGAGACGCGATGAATCGCAGGGAAACAAAATTTCCGCCCAGCAGCGTGTTTCGCAACACTATGCCGGATAATCGGACAAACTCAGCCATACCGCTTGCCGTGCCCCCTGAAGATGCGCCCGGGGACGCTCCGTGCGGCCCGGCGTTCGTATCTTTGGTCGGCTGCTCGCGGCTGGCTACGTTTCCATCCAAAGCTGTCTGCTCCAACATTCAATTCCTCGCCGCGGCAAATTCTTCCGGCGTCGCGCTCAAGGCCGGTGCAGACTGGCTGCCGCACCGAGTGACAACTGAACTATGCACGTTTCCTCGCGACGGCCACCAGTTGACGCCGTTGAATCAAAATTGCGAAAAGCTTGCACAAGAAGTCGAAGGCAGCCAAGGGCAACATGCGATCCATGAACTCGGCCTTTGGAATCCACGCGTGGGTAAATACGCGGACGGAAAAATCGGCCGGGCTAAATCCAGCCTCCACCAGGGAATTGCCCAAAAGCTGCGGCGTCCAAGTGTGAAGGTGATGATTAATATCGTTGGAAGAATAGTGCTGCTGCTTCCTCCAGTCGTCGATGGGCACGCAGAGCAACAAAACCCCCGACGTCACCAATTTTTCCCGAAGCGCCGTGAGGACCGAAATCGGAAATGGTACATGCTCCAGCGCATGATTGGAAATCACGACATCAAAGGAGTTGCTCCCGACCTCGCTGAGGGTGGCATGGCATTCGATTCCTGATTCCTGTGTAAATCGCCGAGCAACCGGGTTGATTTCCACTCCGACGCGCCTTTGACAATCGAGGTTCCGCAGGATGTTACCGCCGCCACAGCCAAAATCCAAGACTCTATCGGTCGGGTTTATCAGGTCCCGGAATTTTCGGGCTTCAATGTTCGCCATGGAGGCGGCATTTTTATTTTGCCACTCAAAGTAACGCGAGCCTGCCAGTCCCTCGTAGGGGCCCGACCCGTCCGCTCGACCATCGGCAGGCTGCGTCATAGTCATCAATGTTCGCTCCCCCGTGTCTCCTTGTGCGCGTCGGACGACCGCGTCGAGGCCTCCAGAAAGTTCCGGACTGCTGGCATTGAGCTTCATAGCTTTAGTTTCGGGCCAAAACGGAGTTGTAGACTGCCATTAAGCGATCATAATGCGCGGCCCGGGAGAATCCCTCGCGCAACTTGCGATTTCCGTTTCGCCCCCATTCCCGGCACAGTTCCGGACGTTCCAACATAAAACGGATCTTCTCAGCAAGATCAGCGGCATTCCCAGGCTCACACAAAAGGCCCGTCTGCCCCTCGTCGATTAATTCGGGGATTCCTCCCAAACGAGTTCCGATCACAGGCCTGCCCATCGCATAGGTTTCCAAAATAGTCGCGGGCTGGTTTTCGTACCACACGGCTGGAATTATCGAAAAAGCGGCGCGTTCAATATGGTTCCTAAGCTCCTCACGTGAAGAGACGAACCCCAGGCGCCTTATCTTTCCGCCACTCGTCGTACATTGCTCCTCGACCCAGGGCGTTAATGGCCCATCACCAATGAGCAACAGCTTGCAATCTATGCCTTTCATGGCCTCGATCAAGACCTTAGTTCCCTTGTTGGGCGCAAGGCGCCCGAAATAGAGCACATAGTCGCCAACGGCGCTGTTTTCCTTCGGCGCTTCTGAAAAGTCGATGAAGATCGGGACGTGGATAATCCGTTCCTCTGGAATCCCAAATTCGATAAGCTTATTTTTCAGAAAACGGCTCGGGGACAAGAACTTGGCTGCAACATCCCAGGAGTGAAGCGCGTCATGGAGGTAGTGGCTGGCAGCGGCCATCACACTCGCCGGGAAATTCCAGTAACAGGAATGGGTCAGCAAATTGTAATGGCGCCCACCCCGGCAGCGCTCACAAATTTGCCCATCTACGTAAAGGCTGCCCGCTCCGCAGATGATGTGGTAATCATGCAAAGTCATCACCAGGGGAACACCCGATTTGCGGAATGCCCCGAAAACCGATGGCGAGAGCTGATAGTTGATGCTATGGGCATGCGCCAGATCCGGCTTGAAATCCTTGATGAGTCGCGAAAGGTTCTTGTTTGCATCGAAGGAATAAATCCCATCCCGGAACATTCTTGCTTTGCGAGCCAATCCCAGATGGGCCACGTCCGTATCGTTGAACCCATCTACAAAATACGACGCGAATGGGGACATCAGGTTCTTGGGATGACGCGTGGAAAAATGGGCAACGTCATGCCCCTTTTCGGTCAGCAGGTCGCAAGTCTTGAAAAAAAATGTATCGCCACCCCCGGTCGGGTAAAAAGTCTTATGAACTTGTAAAACACGCATTTGATTGTCTGATGAAGTCTACGGTTCGCGTAATACCGTCGTGTAGCGAGGTTTGAGGCAGCCAACCGGTAAGGGCCTTAGCGCGGCTGGCATCCAGGGCGATATGCGCCACTTCCCCGGGTCGGACAGGAAGGTAGTTGGGTTCGCCCTTATAGCCTGTGGCGGCGCGTACTGCCTCGAAGATTTGATAATCGGAAACCGGTAGGCCCCAGCCCAGATTTAGAATGGCCGCGTCTGCTCCGTTCAGTAAGGCCACGTTAGCTCTTACAATGTCATCGACAAAAACATAATCGCGAGTCTTGGAGCCATCGCCGAATATTGTCGGCCTTTCTCCACGCAGCATTTGAAGGGCAAAAATCGCGATTACGCCAGCTTCCCCGTGAGGGTTTTGGCGCGGGCCGTATACGTTCGGATAACGCATCACCGTGTAGTTCAATCCATAGAGGTGCTTATAGAGGAAAAGGTATCTCTCGAGCGTCAATTTACTGACCCCGTAGTGACAAATTGGAGCAGTCGGATAGTCCTCGGTCACCGGGACTCTGTCAACTTCGCCATAACTTGCCCCACCCGTCGAGGCATACAAGAACTTTCCGACCTTATATTTCACTGCCAGTTCGAGAAGCCCGAGGGCGCCAAGGATATTTACCTTGGCATCAAACAGAGGTTCACGCACCGAGCGACGAACATCCATTTGAGCGGCGTGGTGGTTGAGAACGTCGGGGTGCTCATCCCGGAAGATCCTCTCCATAGCGCCGAGATCGGTAATGTCCTGTTCGTAAAAGCGTGAATTTGGAGGAAGATTTTCTCGCTTTCCCGTGGAAAGGTCGTCAACAATTACCACCTCATGGCCGGCTCTCAGATATCCCTCGGAAACGTGCGAGGCGATGAACCCTGCTCCGCCGGTCACCAATATTTTCATAAAGTCCTCATTCAAAATTGCCGTCTTCTGAACTCAATTATCGCAAGCCGAGGCAACAGCGTCGTTTTAAAATGTCTTTTCTGCGACTGGCTCGACCTTGGTATTACTACCATGTGACCGCCGTGCGGTCGTGACATTATCGCGCGCCCGCTCGAAGGCGGCCAAGTAGCGTGCACCTACCCGCTCGATAGCGTAGTGCTCCAGGGCAAAGGCACGCCCGGATCTTCCAAACTCCTCCCGCAGTGTGGGGGAATCAAGCAATATCTTGAGATTTTGCGCCAGCTCTTTGACGTTCCTTTCTTCCGCAATCAGGCCGCCAGGACCCAGTACCTCAGGAATGGCGCCACAGCTAGAACCGATGCAAGGGATTCCCAGCGTCATCGCTTGGGCCAAAGCTACTCCGAACTGTTCCGCCAAAGTCGGCGACGAATAAGACGCCATGACAAAAATGTCTAGGCAGCGCAGGTACTCGGCCACTTTCCCGTAAGGGACGGGAGGCACCATTACGATCCGCCCTGGAAACTCCATCATCCATTTCTGCTGAATTTCATTCTCCAGCGGCCCCCCGCCGACGAAAAGTAATTTCCATGGGTACGAGTCGAGGCCGCGAAGTGCCTCCAGCAATGATCGAATGCCTTTTTCAATTACCAGGCGGCCAACGTAGCCGACCACCACCCCAGACCTCAGACCCAATGATGCCCGCAATTCCGGTTCCTTGCCAGGCTTATGCTCGACCGGGTCGATCCCGAATTGTGGAAGGATGTCAATCGGGCCTTTGTACCGTCCCTCGGTCCGCAGTAACTCGGCCGCACGCCGATTGATGGGGATCATCCCCGAAACTCGCGGAAGAGAGTAAGCGCGAAGACCCTGCTTCACCGCTTCCAACGGGAAGCGTCGGCGCCGGTGAATATTGTCAACAGTCATTAACGTCACAGCCGCGCGGGGAGCGAACTTTCGCTGCAATGCAATGGTTTCGACCGTAAGCAGCGCCTGCGGCTCCCCTGGATCAATGTGAATCACATCTGGCTGAAAATCGCGCATCAATCTGGACATGCGGGACGGATTATGCAGGTGGGTCATATGCCATCCCCTCGGCCACACATCGAGCGGGGCAACTTCTTCGGCACGCAACTCCGGGTGCAGCTGACACTCTGTCCTCTCGAAGCGTTCGCATCCCTGGCTCGGTGTAATAATCAGCAAGCGAAGGTCGGGATCGATCCGCTTCATCGCCACATATTTTTTCTGGTTGTAGGCAAACATAAAAGGATGCCCGACGACCATAAGCTTCATTCCATCACCTTCCTGAACCTCTCAGGGATGCCCTTGAAACCCGACGACCGTCGCGAAGTGCACGAAGGCAAAAGGCAAGGGCGCGCTTTTCAAGCATTACGGCATCTTATGACCGCCCGTTCAATCAGGGCTCGGAACAACTGCTGCTCGCTTTGCCCAGGGACGGTGAAGTGCGAATGCCAAAGCAAGCGCACTCGTGTATGCAGTTCCAGACAACAACAGGCCGTACACCGCTCCCCGCAATCCGAAGTGAATAACGAGTGGAATTCCCGCCAGGAAAGTTGTCGCTCCGCTCGCCAAAAAAGCGAAAAATACATAGCGCGGTTTCTCGGCCGCTCGCATGGCATCGCTGATGGTGTTGCCAATTCCCATCAGTAACGGTAGAAGGCTGAAGGTCACAAGCAAAGGGGCCACGTCATCGAATTTACCGTGGTAGAGAAGGTGTACCAACGACTTCCCGAAAATGTCGAGGAATAGCGCGAACAAAACCATGATTCCAACAATGGAAGCTGCGTATCGGCGCCAGAGCGACAAAAGCAAGTCCATTCTTTTTGCCGCAAAGTGCGCGGCCAGCACCGGAAGCACTAAATACGACAAAGCGATGAGAATCTGATCTGCGGATCCCACGATCAGATACAGGGCCCGCAACTCTGCAACGTCCTTCACCGACAAGAAAACCGCTACCAGCCAGTAATAGCCTTGGGATGTCAACTGGAAGACAAATGCTGTGACCAGAACCCACCGGCTGTATTTCCAATGATCCTTCCAATATAAGGGCTCAACGTCAAGGAATTTCTCTTGGGTCCTTCCGAACGGCAGTTTCGGCGAGAAACAAGCGCCTGCGACCACCCAAGCTGCCGCTACGATCAGAAACGCGGAAAACCCATTTAGAACATGCGCCCGGGTCGTCAGCCACAATCCAGAAGCGACAGCGACAAAAAACGTCAGAGAAGTAGCGGCTGCAAGTAGCGGCTTTCCCTGCACATAAAACGTCCTGCGAACAAAAACCCCGGAGAGGAGAATTCCTATCGTGAGCCCAAGGCCAACCAGCGCTCCCGAGACCAGGCGCGGGGAAATCCAATGCAACACAGCACAGCCAATCAGCAAGACCACACTTAAGAGCAACCCCATAAGGGCGTTGCTCCTCGCCATCAATCCGAAGTACTGGGAGCAACGAGATCGATATCTTCCCGAACCATAGACCGTGTAAGGCTCCAAAATCGCCGAGTTGTGGAGGCCGGCAAGAAACGTAAACACCGAATAAGAAAGAACGAAGGTTCCATATTGCTCTTTGGTTTGTGTCCTGGCTAACGCCACATTGACCACAAACATGCCGCCAACCGAAAGCGCCTGGTCGGTCATGCTGAGCGCTACTTTGCTCAGCCTCGGCCAGGAAAAGACATTAAATCGTGGGAAACTCGCCCAGGTACTAAGTTGCGCCATTTTGGATTATCTGTCCCCAGGCTGCAAAGCGTAGAAGTGGGATGCATCGATCGGCTGATTCGTTCTTCTCATCCCAAGTCGGCGTGGCCGTGAAATCGGTTTGACATTTGCCGCCATTTTTTGATCAGCCACTGTTTCTGGGTTGCCATGACCTCTATGACAAACGACTTCCCCGGATCGCTTTCATCAACTGCTTGCCAGCGGGACTGGCCAACAATCCAGGCGCAGACACCCAAAGTAGACAGCAGCAAACCCGCTAGAACGATCAGAGTCCGCGATGGTCCTGACCGCTTTTCAGGCGGTTGGGCCACATCAATCACTTTGATACTGGGTACTTCTTTGGCCTCCTCAATACGAGACATTTCGTACTGTTTGGTCAGAATTTGGTACACCGTCTCGCTGATCGTAAATTCGCGGAAAAGGTTGTAGTAGGGCACTCCGAGCAGCGGAAGTTGCCGGATTGATGGGTACATCTGATCGGACGTGGAACCGGAAGAATCGTCGGTCGCGCTGCCGCCCATTTTCTCAAGTTGCCGCTGCAGTTCCGAAACCCTCGCCTGCAGGGATCTTACACGCACATTGTTTGGTGCATAAATCTGCTCCAGCCCCCGCAGTTCCGATTCGGCAGCAATAAGCTGCCCTTGCAGGATGGCCGCCGATTGGACCATGGCTTTGCCTTGTTCCTTGATGTCGATGGCTGTGTTCTTGCTGGCAAATTCACTGAACGCTTTAGAGGACGCGTCCAATTCCTGCCTTACCACTTTGAGACGGTCCTCGAGAAAGACCCGTTCGCGATGCGCAGCCGAGGTGTCGAGGCTCACGACCATATGATTCAGTTCGTCGACATACGCTTGAGCAAGCGCTGCCGCCCGATTCGGATCACGGTCGGTGGCGATGATTGAAATGACTCCACTTTTCTTGTCTTCACTGATCGCGGTACGGCTGGAAAGTTTCGATCGAGTTGATTGGTAGGTCTTAAGTCCGTAAACTCGCCTCAAGTCAAACCGATTAATCAGGTCATCTTGCACTGTATCGCTCTGCAACATCTTTATAAAAAGCGCGCCGGAGGTTTTCATGCCAACCATGTCGCCGAGCATCCCGAGGGCGCCGGCCCCCGCCGGACTGGAACCTCCACCACCTGTCATCGCGGCCAGCATACTGAGAGCTCCGCCGTGCTGGTCCGGTGGCATGAGCTGAGTTTGCGACTCATATGACGCCGGCCAGAGGAGTGCGATCCCAAGAAAAATTAGAGTTCCCCTAAGGGCCACCAGCCCAATCAATCGTCTGTGATCCCACAACAGGCGCGCCGTCGCGATCCCGCTCTTGTTGTCGGAAACCTCGCCCGTCAGGCGGTCTTCCGCACCAGGTCTTTGAGCAATCATCTCAACTTGCTCGATCTCCGGCGCCTCAAGATTTCTTGTGCCTCTCAGAGTGCGTACCTTTCGTTCAAACGAGATTTGAACATCAATGAGTCTTCAATCGTGGATAAAAAATCAGTTGCAGCGACGCCGTGACGTCAGTTTGCCGCGTTACGTCAAGCACCGGGAATCGCCACTGCTCATACTGTACGAGTCCGGTCAGCACCACGTTGTGTCTCAGCTGCAAGTCCGCTTGTGCAAAATAATCGGCTTGACGGCCGCCTTCGAGGAATTTCTGAGACACTGTCTCCAACCGATAACCCAACTGCAGCTTATTCCGGGTGGACAACCAATAAGTAAGCCATCCCTCACCACCGCGACCCGCCCGACCAATCCAATCGCCCACCAGCACGCCATCGTTCGTATACCCGTCTCGGAAACGCCGGACATCAGTATAAATAAATGCACCTGGCGCGAATTCTTGCGTCCGCGATTCATTCAGCCATTCCGCCCGAAAATCCAGCTTCGGAATCTTCGGGATACGCGGCATATAAATGCCAGGACTGACGCTCGCGCGCGTCGAACCGATGGGCGACACTTCGTCGACTACGAGTGAATCGCCATAAACAGTCAACCAATCTCGAAGGCCGGGGACGCGATACGTAAAATCTGCCGCTGAGATACGCTTGCCAGGATTATTCGCTGCTGTCGTCGAATGAGCGTAATAAGTCCGCAGAAAATTACCCCATGTCACGGGAAGTCCTGGGCCACCAAACATTGCCGTGATACCCATACCGAACTCGAAGTTTGCGGTGGGATGAAAGCTGATCTTATCTCCATGAATAAAAGGCTGCGGAATTATATTCGGGCCCACAATCCCAGGAACGCTTGGGTTGGCCGCCTGACAAGACGAGACAATGCAAAGTTCCCAATGCTGACCGCCCAGTTGCCCAATAAAAAACTCTGTCCTGAAAGGCCCCAGTATTCTCGAAAGCCCAGGAATCCTTCGCTCTGTCACATCGTCGATTTTGAATGTCGGAAAGGGCGCGGCGTTGTTGCTCATCAACCACGGACCCGCCTGCCCAGGCCCGAGCCATTCACTTTGCTCTCCAAACGAAATCTGGACATTGTTGATGTTGATCGAAGCCATGGAATCGAGCAGTTGAAACTGATTGATTTCGGGGCTTCCATTCGGCGAGGGGAGGGTAAAGTCGGCCGCGGCCGTAGCGTCCAGTACATTTCCTGGATACGAAGGCCGTGCTGGCGCGTGCTGATACTCTCCGCGAAACGAAACTGCCAACGGTCCCAGTTCAGCATCAGCCTCGGCCCCGGTAACGTTATTCACACCCTGCCAGTACGGCCTGCCGTAGTCGTTTACAATCGTCTGTCCGAAGTGATAGCTATCGCGCAGGGGAGTTCCGGAAATATCCATGGTGCGCGTGTATACCGAGTCTACCCGTGCGCCAACGTTCGTTGCACCGTCAAGGCGCCCAGTTTCTGTGTTGAATTCTTTGCGCAATTCGTCATAGATCTTCGCGACTCCGGCATCTTCACTGCCCTCATCGGAAAGCTTTTGCTCGACCTCTTCCAGCATTTGCGCGCATGCCATACGGGTCCACGGCCTCATTCCGAGCGTCGCTGACTGAACGTAGCCCAACCCGATCAGCCGTTGCAGAGCCGGATAGATCCAGCTGTCCAGCGGAACATAGGGCGACGCCATGTACTTGGGGTTGCGGGTGCCCTCAACTTTGGTATCAAAAAACTCTCCCCATCCCGCGCCTCCCACCTCTGGATCGTGGTGGGCGCGGTAAACCTGACGGCCAAAATACCAGCCTAGGGCGCTGCCCACGACAACATCCGAGGGAAAGTGTTCTTTGGCCGTTACCCGGGTAAGGGCTATGGTCGAAGCCAGTCCGTATGCGGCCGTCTGGCTCAACCAGCCGGGATACTCATGGGCCCACACGCTGGCGATCGACCAGGCAATCGCCGAGTGTTCGGAGGGGAACGAAGCGCCGCCGCTGAAGAAATTCCCGTTGCCGTTGCCCTCAATCGGGCGCTGTCGCTGGGTCGTTTCCTTCAAGACATACGCCACCGCAGTCGCATTAATGGCTGCTTCACCACTCAGCAGACCCGCCTCTTGCAGATGATCGTCGTTAATGACGTGACCGACCACAAACGACGCGCCGCCGAGCCCGATCAACGAGTACACTCCGTAATCTGAAATATTCAGGCTGCGCTTCAGTTGGCTCGGAGAGTCCGGGACCTGCTTAGCGAACCAACTATCGCTCGCAATGAACGCCGCGGTAACAGCGCCAAAAGGCAGAATCCACTTCAGATCTTGGGTTCGCAGACGAGTCGGAAGAGTCCAGAATTGTTCCTCGTCTTTCACAAGATGTTTCAAAAAGGGTGTGACCAGTCTATTTTCAGGGTCTTCCCCCGGTTGCAACGTGAAACGTTCTTCTGGATCTGAGTTATTCCTCTTGCTGGTCGCTGCCCCGGCCGTGTTCTTCGCGGTCGACGGATCCTGGGAGATCTGCGCCAGACCGAACTCGGTCCAGCCTAAGAACAACAAGATCAGCCCCAGGCATACCCGTCTCCTGCGAACCACCGTCAAACGATCAGTCACCCGTTAAAACGTCCTAGCGGCTTCAACTGCGATGGCCACAGCTGTGAGAATCTGCGACACCTGCACCGCGTTCTGAAAGGTGTGACTGACGTTGAACGTTTTTTCCGGGACCACAACCATATCTCCCGGTTGCAGAACTGCGGCCTCGGCCCCCCCAGTGAAGAGGCCCGCAGGTCCTCCGACCACTGCGCCATCGGCGCGAATAACGAAGATGGCTTTCTTGTTGGCAAGTTCCGTCGGCCCGCCCGCCTGCTTTAGATACCAGCCGGCGTTTTTCCCCGGTTTGTAAGTGATTGCGGTCGGGTTATACACCGTGCCGTTCACAATCACGATGTTCGGTCTCTTGGGAACAAAAAAGCTGTCTCCGCCCCGGACTTGCACGTCCACTGGGGTGTTCGCCCATCGCTGCATATTGCTGGAAATATGGACGACCATGCGGCCGGCGGGAGCGGCGGTTTCCAGGTTTGCCAGCGTGCTCTGATATTGCAGCAGGGTGGCCTGTTTTGCATCTTCCTGGGCCCCGCCCGCGGTAAGGCTCACGGAGGCCTCTTCACCCTTCACGCGCCGTATTAAGTCGGCGCGGTCTTGTTCTTGCAACTGTCTGACCGCAACCCGCTCAAGAACCGCCCCATAAGGGTAGGCGTCCCTGCGAAACCCTCCAGCCCGCTGAATGATCGAGCTCAGACGTTCGCCTTCTTGGATTCCGTAAGTTCCAGGATACATGACCTCGCCTTCCACCTTTATCGTGGCTCCGAGGTCGTTCCATCCCGTGACTTGGCGAATCGTGAGAACATCTCCATCGCGCAGGCGAACATCCGCATCGGCTTGTCCCGAGAGGGCCGCCGCGAGCGGAACCGAGACATG
Organism: Terriglobales bacterium; assembly: GCA_963700175.1. Taxonomy (GTDB): domain Bacteria; phylum Acidobacteriota; class Terriglobia; order Terriglobales; family Acidobacteriaceae; genus DASVWZ01. The sequence continues at coordinate 300,135 of CAVOWN010000007.1, read as the reverse complement.
ATCGCTTACGATCTTGCTCCCGCCTTCCAGTTCGTAACGAGTCAGGTCGGCTTCCTGCGTATACGCGCCACGCTTCAGACCTCCCGACAGACGAACCAGACCGGCAGCGCTCATATTCTGTCCCAATGGGTATTTGCCGGGGCGAGCAATTTCTCCTTCAATCGTCACCACTGGAGGATCTGTTTTAGCGAGATTCTTGTGAATAAATACTCGGTCTTTAGGCTCCAGCAGAATGTTCTCCGCGGCATCGCCTTCTAGCGCCTTCTTGAAGTTGGCGCTGAGCACATCCAGTTTGCCGTCTGAACTAGTCCGGAAAACTTGCACATCATCCAATTCGGCGTCCGGCGTCGCGTTTCCAGCGAGGTACACGGCATCGCGAAGATACGTGACGCCGTTGGTGACGTGGTCTCCGGGGTCTCTCACCGCGCCCGTGACGGTGATGACCGGGGCGTCTTCAAAGTCGTAGCGGCCAAAAATTCGGACCGTATCAAGAGGCTTTAACGCTAAATCCTGGTCCTTGCCGGCCAGCGCATCTTCCAGGTTAAACGCGATTACTTGAGGCGTGAAATCCGGGGCCTCCAATCGAATCACTTCGGCGTGCGCTTTGTACGGCTCGGGCAAAAGCTCTTTGTAAGACTTCACCAGATCGGTGATCTTCATGCCGTCGGTAAAGGCATACTTCCCCGGCTTGTACACATGCCCATCGAGGTAAACCGCCTTGTCCGCGTAGGAAACGATCGGCGAGATCTTGACTTTATCTCCGTCCTGGATCTTGAAGTCGTCCAAGGCGGTGGTGACGGCATCTTTATTGTTATTCTCCGGAATGTCGAGCGCCAGCATGGTTCGGCTCTCGTGCGCGTCGAGTCTTTCGACGTTGATGTGGCGCAACGTCCCTGAAGGCAAGACGCCGCCAGCGAGTTCCAGAACCTCTGACAAGCTCTTTTCGCCGTTAAGTTCGTAGATCGCCGGCCGCCGAACCATGCCCGTGATTGTGACCTCGGAACCAAGCGGCGGGACCAGTACCGTATCTCCCGTCTCCAGCCTTTGCACGCCCGACCTGACGCCGTGCAGCAACAGATCGTAAACGTCGACTTCTTGAATCAGCTGATTCCCCCGCAGGTGCTTAACAATTCTTAACGAGCCTTTGGAAGTCGGCCCTCCCGCTTCAAGAAGCGCATTTAACGGCGTAGAGAGCGAACCTACGTCGTAAGCGCCGGGGTGCTCCACATCTCCAACCACGAAGACTCGAATGCTGTGCAAGCGGGAAATTGCAACGTCCGCCTGCTCGTCGCGGTACTGGGCGCGCAATGCGTTCTGAACCATGCGCTGCACATCGCCCAGATTTCGACCCGCGACTTGCAGCGTGCCGGATTCGGGCAGGGAGATCACTCCAGAGCGATCGACCACTCTTATGAGGCGCTGTGATATCCCTCCCCATAGGTTAATCGTGAGACTATCGCCCGGCCCCAGCACGTAGTCCGGACCCATTGGCATGTCCATGGGAAGAATTCCAAAGTTCTCAATTCCATTTCGGAAGATTTCGCTCCCGAACCGCGTGAGCAGCGGAGCCCGCCGCGAATATTGTGAGTACAGATCGTACAGCGAAGGCACATCCGCGTAGGGGTTCGGACGGTGCATCAATGCAGGGCGATCCAATCCCATGTCAGACCTGGATGGCGACGTGGAACGCGGTCGCATCATCTGCAGACTGGCTTGTTGCGGATACTGCTGTGCCCCCGACTGCGCAAAATCAAAACTCGAACTACCCCCCAGGGACGAGCCTAGCATCGATGGATCTGAAAATGGACTGCTAAGACCAGATCCCATCCCCCCCGACGAGAGGCCTGCTCCGAGCCTCGATGAGCTATCTTCGCCGCCGGATCCCATACCCCCTCCCGAACTGTCCGACATCCGAGCTGCCATCAGGCTCGACAATTGGTCCGGACTAACGCCCTGCATCCCGGCCGCTCCCATGCCTCCCAAAGGCACCCCGGAAGGCATGTCCTCTGAATCTCCGCTGGGATATTGCATTTGTGCGCGATCGAGATTCCATGGAGAGCTGAACGGAGACATTTGTGACGGGGACGGTGGAGGCGCTGGCGACGGTTGAGAACCAGAAGCAGGCGCCGAACTCTGCGGCGCGTTCTGGAGCGTCTGAGCGTACTGGGTCCAGAATGCTTCCTCCTGACTCTTTCCCTGTTCCGGCTTACCTTGAGGTAGACCGGCAAGACCAGCGGCGCCGTGATTGGCCGCCAACGCCTGTAATTCCTCTCGCGTCGGCTTGGCCTGAATGTACTGCCGGTCTTCAATTTCGCGAGTGATCAGGACGCGTACGCTCTCGTCTTTACCAATCAGCTTATACAGTGCATCGTCCGTCAGGTCTTGCGGGTCAAGCACGCGGCCCTGGTCGTAAGCTTTACGCACCAGCATTTTCTTCACTTCCAATAACAGTCCGGGCTCCCGATCAAGCAACAGGATGATCTTCTCAGCCGAAAGCGAAACCAGTTTCTCAGCCGCCTCTTCCGCCCGCGAGTTTTGGTCAGACGCAGCAGAAGTTCTTGCGGCGTAGCTGGGGTAGGCGGGACCATTTTGCCCGGCCAATAGCACTGGCAGCACCGTGCTTATAAGCAGGAAGGTAATACTGTAGAAACGCGGTTTTATGGATGACTGAATGAAATTCATAAGCCTCAGAAGCTATTTTTGAAGGGTGCTTCGCACAGGAACAACCAGCGAACGAATGCAGGCATACACAACTTGCATCTGATGTCGGCGAACTCCCACAGCTCCGCCCTCTCACTTACAGGTGATCTGTGAGCTAACCCCGAGCAATTTGTAGAACTACACAGTTACCGGGCAACAATTAACACAAAAACAATGAACCCCTCTTGGGGCGCGAAGTCGCGAAACTTCTAAAATCGCGAATCGGTGACTCCGAGGATGCGCCGATCAATGTGCAAGTTTGCCCTTTGTCATGAACTGTTCGTCAGCTGGCTGCGAGGTGCATTAGAAAATGACGTTTCCAAGACGAGTTTCAAAAGTAGCCACCACTGGGTCTTACCGCTTAGACACGCTGCAGAATCCGCGTTCGGGCAACGACACCGATCTCCAACCTTTAACCCTCTTGCCCCTCGGGTGGGCCCCGGGCCGTCCAGGGTCGTGGACTCAAATTCCAGGAGCAGCCGCCCCAAGAACCGGCAACAAATCAAACGCGCTGACTGGCACATACAACACAAAACCTCGCCGCCGTCACATGCGTCCCCTGTCGCGATGTCCGGTGCAAACCTAGGATTTACTTCGATTTATCACCCTAGCATAAATGGTTTCGTGACAAATTGCGAGGCCATCCCAAAAATCATAAGGTAGGCGAATTCTCGATCCACCGCCGTTGTAGCATTCAAGTTCATGGGGAGGTCAGATGAGGTTTGCTTAGCCAATTCCGGCCTCAGATTGCGCCAACAGAATCGCGCCCAGAACTCCGGCGTGCTTTCCGAGTCGCGGAGGCACCACATAGCCGTTAATTTCTTCACGCAAAACACGATTCTGCAAGTATCCATTCAACAGACCTTGAACTTGCCGGCGAATCATCGAGAAAAGAAAATCCCGTTCCATGACACCCCCGCCCATAATGATCCGCCGGGGCGAAAGTGTGCATATAAAGTTGCTCAGGGCGAGCCCCAGATAGTGCGCTTCAAGCTCCCATGCCGGATGATCGTTCGGGAGATCATCCGCAGATTTTCCCCAGCGCTCCCGGAGCGCCGAGCCCGACGCCAAACCTTCCAGACAGTCTTTGTGAAAAGGACAGTTGCCAGAAAAGGGATCTTGCGCGAAGTCGCGTGGAATGCGGATATGGCCCATCTCGGGATGCATCAGTCCATGCAGCAAGCGACCTCCAACCAGGGCACCGCCCCCAATGCCTGTGCCAACCGTGAGATAGATGAAGTCCGCAAGGCCTTGAGCCGCTCCCCAACGAGACTCGGCAAGCGCGGCCGCATTTACATCGGTGTCAAAACCCACCGGTATTTTCAACGCGCGTCCCACGGTTCCAGCAAAATCATAGTTCTGCCAGCCCGGCTTCGGTGTCGAACCTATGAAGCCGTACGTATCCGATTCAGGATCAAGGTCGACGGGGCCGAAAGAAGCGATTCCTACCGCACGAAGCGCATCACCCACCTGTTCTTGAAAGAATCGGCACGCTCTCCCTACGGTCTCCTCCGGCGATGTCGTAGGGAAGGAGAGGACCCGCAGGTCCTGCGGGCAAGTGCCAACGCCGCAAACAAATTTTGTTCCCCCCGCTTCGATTCCCCCGAAAATCTCCATAATGATCTCCCTTACCTCGCGATGTGGGAGTATTGCAATCCTACCGGGCGTCGTCGCACTTTGGGAGTGACATTATTCTGGAGCATCTACGGGGTTTGTGGTCAAACCGGGGACATTTCTATTGTGGTATGACAACCTTGTGGACAGCCCTTGACAACCGCAATCCTCAGGGCGCACGATACGCACCTATTTTGTGAATTGAGATCTGACTGAAGGAAGCTGGAGATGTATCCCCGATCATTCCACTATCATCGCGCGACCTCCCTTGCTGAAGCGGCAACCATGCTGTCGCAGCTAGGAGACGATGCCAAGTTTCTGGCGGGCGGGCAGAGCCTGATTCCGCTGATGAAACTGCGTTTCGCGAATCCGCAGCATCTGGTCGACCTGAATTTCGTGGCGGGCACAAGCTACATCAAGCAAGAGGATGGACGCCTGCGCTTTGGACCGCTCACCCGGCATTCCGAGATCGAGCACTCGGAGAAGGCGCGGCTGATTCCCATTATTCATGATTGCGCGGCGGGAATTGCGGACGTGCAGGTACGGAACCGCGGCACCATCGGCGGGTCGCTCGCGGAAGCTGATCCAAGCGGAGACTGGGCGACTGTTTTGCTCACCCAGAAAGCGGAACTGAGTTGTCTTGGGCCAAAAGGTACGCGGACGATTCCCTTACAGGAATTTATCCTGGACGCTTACACGACGGCGCTGGAACACGACGAACTGGTTGCGGAGGTCGTAGTCGACTTCCCACCGCCCGGCAGCGGTTCGGCCTATCTGGCATTCAAACGCTCCGCGCCCGTGTATCCCACGGCGAGTGCTGCTGTGCAATTATCTTTAGCGAAAGACATTTGCACAGATATAAGCATTACATTGGGATGCGTGGGGCTGGTTCCGATCCGAGCAAAAGAGTCCGAGGCCACCCTGAGGGGCCATCGAATCGATGAGAACGCGATTGCAACGGCTGCCGAGGCGGCACGAGACTCGGCCGAGCCGCAAGCCGACATGCGAGGTTCGGCGGAATATAAACGGACGCTGGTCGCCGCCTTGGTGAAGAAAACCATTAGAATCGCACTACAGCGCGCGCGCGGAGAACAAGTCGAGATTCGTCACATCTATGCCTGAGATTTTTGAAAAAGTAACCATCCATGTCAAAGTCAACGGAACCGCCCGCACATTGAGCGTGGAGCCGCGGACGCTGCTGGTGGAGTTGGTCCGCGAAGCACTCGATTTGACGGGCACGCACGTGGGATGCGACACCACATATTGTGGAGCCTGCACCATTCTTATGAATGGCTTGGCGGTGAAGTCGTGCACGGTCTTTGCCGTCCAGGCAGACGGGGCGGAGTTGCTGACAGTGGAGGGCCTGGAAAAAGATGGACAACTTCATCCCATACAAAAAGCCTTCGGTGATGCCTACGGTTTGCAGTGTGGCTATTGCACGCCGGGGTTGATGCTCTCGACGTTTCAGTTACTCTCAAACGATAGAAATCCGAATCAGCACGCCATTCGAAAAGCCATTGCCGGCAACACCTGCCGATGCACGGGATACCAAAACATTCTAAAAGCGGTGCACTTGGCGGCGCAAAACATGAAGGGAGAGTAGCAGTGGCGATCAAGTTCGATGGCGCCTTCGAGGTTCAACGGTCGCCGGAAGAGGTCTTCGATTTTCTCACCGACCCCAGCAAGTTTGCGCCGCTGCTTCCGGATTACAAGGGGCTCTTGGTGACCGATGCCGAACACTTTACTGTGAAAGTGAATGTTGGCATCTCCTATATCAAGGGAATTGCCGACGTGAAGATGCACCTGTCCGAAGCAAACCGGCCGCAGCGCGCACAATATAAAGGTCAGGGAAGCGTAGCGGGAGGCAACGTGAGTATGGTAGCGGGTTTCGACCTCTCCGCAGCGGGAAGCGGCACCAAAGTGGCGTGGCAAGGTGAAGCGCAGATTTTCGGACGGCTGGCCTCTGTCGCTGGCGGACTGCTCGAACCGCTTGGCAAAAAGCAGGTCCAAAAACTCATTGATAGTTTGCAGGCCGCGCTGCAATAGGAGAATCGAAACGAATCGTGGGCGATTCCGACAAGATCGATTGGGTAGGGCAGGCGATCCCTCGCAAAGAGGAGAACCGCCTGCTCAGAGGACGCGGCAAGTTTTCCGACGATATCAAACTACGCGACATGCTCTACTTGCGGTTCGTGCGTTCGCCCTACGCACACGCTAAGATTTTGAGCATCGACACTTCCGCCGCGGCGAATGTTCCCGGCGTGCTTTGCACATTGACCGGCGCTGAGATCGCACAGCAGACTCAACGATTCATCGAGATTGCGCCCGACCCGGCGGGAAAAATCTGCGACTTTCCATTAGCGGTCTCAAAGGCACGGTATCAGGGAGAGCCCGTGGTGGCGGTCATCGCCGAGTCGCCCGCACTCGCGGACGATGGCGCCGAGGCCGTGACGGTGGAGTACGAGGCGCTCGATCCCGTGGTCGACGCGGAGCAGGCACTGACCGACGCCAGTATTCTGCATGAGGAAGCCGGCACCAACCAAACCTGGCATGGCGTTTTCGAATATGGAGACGTTGAGGGGGCCTTCCGCGACGCCGCGTTCACCGTAGAAATCGACAAGATGCACTTTCACCGCTTCTCCAGTACGCCGCTTGAGAACAATGTGGTCATCGGTCAGTGGGACGCAAAAGACGATCACATCTATTACTGGTGCAATAACTCTTTCCCTTCTTTCGCCATTCAATTTCTGGCCGCCCATCTTCAAGTCCCAATCGACCGGATTCGCGTGCAGACGTTCGATATTGGGGGAAGCTTCGGGATCAAGATTACGAGCTATCCGCAGATGGCGGTGTGCGCGTTGGCCTCGAAAAAAGCCGGAGGCCGGCCTATCAAATGGGTCGAGACCCGCTCGGAACACATGGTATCGAGCGCGCATGGCAATGAGCGGACTTTTCGCGACACGCATGTAGCGTTGGATAAGGACGGCGTAATCACGGCGATCGATTCGCGGCATCTTGACGATTGCGGCGCTTATCCCCGGTACGAGCCGCTGGGATGTGTGATCTGGTCACAGGTTTTTCCGGGAGTTTATCGCTTCAAGCATGCGCGAATCGATTTCTCGCAAGCCGTAACCAACAAATGTCCGGTCGGCCCCAACCGGGGCTACTCGCGTATGCAGCACCTGTGGTTTCTGGAGCGAGTAGTAGACATTTGCGCCCACAAGTTAGGAATCCCGGCGGACGAGATGCGGCTGCGCAACTATATTCAACCGAACGAATTTCCCTACACCACGCCCAATGGCTGTGTATACGATTCGGGAAACTATCCGAAAATGTTAGAGGTCGCCAAACGGCTGATCGGATGGGACGCTTGGAGAAAGAGGCAGGACGAAGCTCGAAATCAAGGGCGAATGATCGGAATCGGGATCGGCACGACACTCGATTCCGGCACCAACAATTTCGGGCAATCGCAAATCGTAAATCCAGGTGCGCCGTTCTCCGGTAATTCGCAGGGCGCAAACTGCAAGCTCGACATCTACGGAGAAGTGGTGGTCGCCGTCGGGTCCTGTCCGCAGGGCCAGGGACACGAGACCACAGCCGCGCAAGTGGTCGCCGACGTCCTCAAAATCCATCCGGATTTGGTTTCGGTGCGCACCGGGTTCGATACCGAGCGCAACGTTCACACCGGATTTTCCGGCACTTACGCCAGCCAATTCGCGGTCTCGGGCCTGTCCGCGGTCCACGGCGCGGCCCAGAAGTTAAAGAAAGAGATGACAACTCTAGCCGCCTTCGTCCTTGAAAGTGGACAAGAAGAGCTGGAATTCGGGATTGGCGCGCAAGGGCCGGAGGTCCGATCCAATCGCAACGGCAAGACGATCAACTATTGGGGCCTGGCAAACATCGTCAACGTAAATAGTGCCGTGCTTCCGTCCGAACTGCATGATTTGACCCTGAATTGCCGGTATGTCTGGCGCGCGCCTTTTAAAGTCCCTGACACGAAAAAAAAGTACGGCAATCTCACCATGACGTACGCTTCTCAATTGCACATTGCAGTGGTGGAAATTGATCCCGAAACGTTTATTCCGAAAATCCTGGACTATGTTGCGGTTGACGACTGCGGGAAAGTGATTCACCCGAAGATTGTGGAAGGACAGGTCTATGGCGCTACCGCGCATGGAATTGGCGCGGCACTGCTGGAGAACTGTGTATACGACAGCGTGGGCAACATGCTTACCAGCACCTTCAGCGACTACATTCCGATCACGGCCATGAACATGCCGACCCTGAAGTATGGTCACATCGAAACGCCCTCACCCCATAGCTACAGCGGTGCCAAAGGCATGGGCGAAGGCGGCGCGGCGCCGGTGCATACCATTTCCGCGGCGTTGCAGGATGCGGTTTTCAACAAAGGTATTTTCATCGATGATTCGTTCAACAATCCAGACAGCTTGTTCCGGGCCTTCCGGGGTGAAATCAGCCGGATGGATGATTTAGTGAAAGTAAAACGACGGGCCTGACGGAAAATGGAGCGTGTGTGCATCATCGGGTGCGGAGCGATTGGAAGTTTGTATGCTGCCCATCTCGCGCAGGTCTCTGATGTCTGGGTACTGGTACGGCGCAAGGACCATGCGGATGCATTGAACCGCGAGGGCCTGCGGATTTCAGGTACACATAACTTTTCGGCGAAGGTGCAGGCCACGATCGATCCGAGTGATTTGCCTGAGTTTGATTTGGGGATTGTCGCCACCAAAGCAACGCAAGTGGAAGAGTCCATCGCCACAGCCGGCAGTCGATTTGACCGTGGAGCGTTGATCTCCGCACAGAATGGGTTGGGCAGCGAGGAGATAATTGCCGCCCACACGCGCGGTCAGGTGATTCGCGGAACGACCTTCATGAGCGCTACCAAGCACAGCGACACTCACGTGCAATATGAACTGAACACGGCAACCTGGCTGGGGCCGTTCGAACCGCGGAACACGCCCTTCACCTTAGTACAACAGGCGGCAGAATTGTTGGTTGCGAGCGGATTGAGAGCTGAGGCACTAGAGGACGCGCGCCCAGCACAATGGTCTAAATTGATTTTTAACGCTTCGGTCAATGGCGTATCGGCGTTGACTGGACTTCCCCACTCGCCGCATTTTGCCGACGAGGAGCGATCCTCCGATTTGGGACATCTGGTACACGCTCTCATCGACGAAGGAAAACTAGTGGCCCAAGCGGCCGGCATCAGGTTACAAGACGATCCATGGGCCATGAACAAGATTGGCGCGATGACAAATCACCCGCCGTCGATGTTGTACGACATTCGCCGGCAATTGCCGACCGAAGTTGAATTCCTCAGCGGGGCGATTGCCCGGGAGGCAGAATGCGCCGGCGTCGCAGCACCATTGCACAGCACAATCTATCGGCTGATCAAAGCGAAGGAAGCCGGCTGGATGTATGAAGACGAAAATCGGCCGGCCTCAGCGCCCAAACAACATGGCGAAGCGGCCGAAGATCGAAATAGTGAAGATCGAAGCGATCCGGAGAGAATCAAGGCATGACCTGGCCCCTTGATTCCGTGAAACTGGACCGCGTCCGCTCCCTCATGAAAGACCAGGACCTGAGCGCGCTTGTAGTGCGGGCGCCGGACAACGTCGTCTATCTCACGAATTATTGGTGCATGAAGGGATACGATGCTGTCGTCTTTCCGCGGGAAGGCGACCCGACGTTGGTTGTACTCGAGCCACAATTGGCGGATGCTCAGCGGAACGCCTGGACACAGGATTTACGCCTCTTTAAGGGCTACGATGAACGCGATCCGCGTCCGCCGCAGTTTCGCGCCCTTGACCTGGCGCTCCAGACGCTTAAGGATCGCGGTCTGACTGACAAGATCGCGATTGAGCTGAACATGGGCACGCAAAGCGCCGATCGTATGGTGGGCGAGCCGACTACACCGACGCAATTTTTCTTTGACGCCTTCCGAAAGATTTCCGGTCAGGTTGTCGACGCTACTCCGTTGCTCAGCGAAGCTCGGGCGATCAAGACGACGCAGGAAATCGAGCGCATGCGGCTGGCCAACGAACTCGCAGCCCTGGCCATGGACTTTACCCGTGAACACATGCGGACGGGAATGAAAGAAAGTGAAGTCGGAGCTATGTTTGAGGGCTTCGTGCATGGCCTGGGCGTGGGTTACAAAGGCAAAGTTGAGATGGCGCGGGCCTTTACGCTGGTCTGGTCGGGAAAAGGTATCGCCACTTTCACTGCAACTGGAAACAGGCCCATTCAAGAGAATGAGCCGACCTTGTTTGAGATATGGGTCTGCGTCGACGGTTACTGGACGGACCTGACGAAGAACGCATGTCCCGGCGAACTCACGCGGGAATATCACCAGCTTCTCGATTTACTCCTGAAAGTCTTCCGCGAAGCCGCCACCTATTCGCATGATGGCGCAGCATTCCCCGAGCTTGACCGACTGGTGCGGGCCCGCATCGCGGAGGGAGGATATCCCGGACAGCCGTCGCATCCCATCTGCCACGGTGTAGGAGCGCGTGCCCATGAACCGCCCTACGCGCATCAGGCAGGAACTGGCATTATGAAAGAAGGGATGGTACTGGCCATTGAGCCTGGGATCTATTGGCCGGGCGGCGGCGGATTGAGACTTGAGGATAATTTTTTGATCACGAAACACGGCAACGAAAAACTTTGCACCGATCCGGACGATTTTCGTCTGGCGTATTCACCGCAAGAAGTTAAAATCCATAACTGAGCCCTGTGCATACGCCCGCCAAGAAATCGAATTCTAGCCTCGACCCAAAACTGGTCGACAACGTCCTGTCGCATATAAAAGAGGAAGAGATCGTCGCCATGTCTTGCGACGTGATCAATATCCCGAGCCCCACTGGCGAAGAGTTGCGGATGGCAGAGTACATGCGCGACGCCCTCAAGCGGCTGGGACTTCATGTGACCTGGCAGGAAGTCGAAGAAAGCCGGGCGAATGTCGTGGGACGCCTTGTCGGCGTCGGTGGCGGCAAGAATCTGATGTTCAACGGCCACATGGACACATCGAACACCGGGCAAGAGGATTTCTTGACTGGCACTGGGTACAAGCCGAATGCCGTGGTGAAGGACGGCTTCATTTATGGCCTAGGGATTTACAACATGAAGGGTGCGCTGGTTTGCTACGTACACGCAGTCCAAGCGCTGTTGAGGGCAGGCGTAAAACTGAAGGGCGATGTAATCATCGCGGCGGTAGCGGGAGAAATCGAGAAGACGCAGTGGGAGGAATTTCGCGGCAAAGAATATCGCGGCTATGGGTTCGGAACTCATTATCTGGTGAACCATGGGATTCTGCCCGACATGTGCATTCTCGGTGAACCCACTGACATGAAAGTCGTGCTGGAACATTTCGGCTCCATGTGGGTGCGTATTTCCTGCACCGGAATCTATGTCCACACGGCGTTCTGTGAAGGCCGCGAAGAAATGAATTCCATTCGCCGTATGCATGAATTAATGGAGCCAATTCTCCGTTGGATCGACGGCTGGGAGAAAAAAGCCTCCTATGGAGGCAAGAAGGCGATCGTAAACCTGGGGGGGATTCGCGGAGGCCACGCCTGGCGCGCCAGCCGTACGCCTGAAAAGACCGATTTATTTCTCGATGTGCGCGTTCCGCCTACCATTCCAATCAGTGACGCGCGACGCGACATTCAACAGCTTTTTCACCAGCTAGAGAAAAAGTATCCGGACTGGGGACTGGAGTTCGAAACTTACGTATCGGTTCCGGGAGCCCGTATCAGCCAACAACATGAGATGATTCATGCGATCGATGCGAACCATCAACGCATTACTGGCAAACTCCCCGAACGCGAGGTCGTCACCTGGTGCTCCGACGCAAGCGTCTTAAGCCGCTACGGCGTAGAGACGGTAAACTACGGGCCTTCAAGCGGCCCGCGTGACAAGGAAGGCGAGAAAGTCAGAATTCAGACCCTCGTAGACATTACAAAGATTTATGCACTGACCGCTGCCGAACTCTGCGGAGTGGATTCATAGCCCGCAAATTACACTGAGGTCTCCTTTGCCAAGTCAGGAAGAAATCGAACGGCGCTACAAGAATGTTCGCGCTCGCATGGAGAAAGAAGGCGTAGACGCACTGCTGGTGTGTGGGAACCAATACGCCGGCTTCGAAGGCGCCGTATTTTACATGTCTGGATTTGAAATCGTGCACCGCTATGTGTACGTGCTGTTTCCTCTGCAAGGCGAACCTACTCTGGTGTTCCCACGTGAAGCTCGATGGATTGGCGACAAAGGCAAGCCTTGGGTGAAAGAGCACGTATGGCCTGAGCTTCCGGGACAATGGATTCGCGAACTCGCCACAGAAAAAAAATGGAAACGTCTGGGCGTCTTCGGCATGAATTTCATCATGCCGGTGCGCGATTATCGCGAACTCGCGCAGGGCCCTTGCGAACTAGTTCCATTCGACAAACAGTTTGATACGGCGCGCGCCGTCAAGAGCGAAGAGGAGTTGATTGAAGTTCGCGATGCCATGGACATAGTTGTCGAAGGATTCTGGGCGCTCGTAGCGGCATATGCGCCGGGTAAAACCGAAGCCGAGATTATGGCTCCCGCGGTGGAGCGCTTCTTTGCTCGGGGCGCCGGCCCGCGCATGATGAATATCCTTCTCTCGGGTCCCCATGGTCAAGCGGACGCTTTTTTCAAGGTCCCGAGCCGTCGCGTGGTCGCGCCCGACGATCTGTTGCTCTACTCGCTGGAAATCACTGGTGCCGGTGGCTACTGGGTTGAATTCTCACGCCCGCTGCTGCTCGGCACCCCCAGTCCTACGACGCAGAAGATGGCGGATGCATATCCTGTGGCATTGGAGGCGGCACGAAAACTAATGCGCGCGGGTGAGTTGGCGAGCAGCGTCCACCGCGCCGTCGCCGAAACCTTCGCCAGGCACGGCTTCTCACTCGGACATCTTTCGGGGCATTCGATTGGCACAACCATGCTGGAATATCCGGCCATCGGCGCCACCAGTGACACTCCGCTGCAAGAGAATATGATTTTCTCCCTTCATCCCCAAGTCGTCGACCAGGACGGCAAAGTCTGCCTCTACACGCAGGACACCTACCGCATCGGAAAAACAGAAGGTGAAGTTTTGGGTGATGTCCCCTGGCAGTTTTTCACGGGACAAGAACGTCGTCCAGCGACGCACGCGAGGCAGAACGCATGAAGATCTGCGTGGTCGGTTGCGGCGCTGTCGGAAGTCTCTTCGCGGCCCACCTGGCTCGGGCGGGCGAGGCTCAAGTCTGGGCGTACGACATTTCGCAAGCGCACACGCAAGCGATTCGCGAAAAAGGATTGCAACTCTCTGGCGCCGCCGATTTCACCGCCAAACTGCAAGCGACCAGCAATCCCGCCGAATTGCCCGCTTGCGACTTTGGAATTGTGGCGACCAAGGCCATTCATACCCGCAAAGCCATCGCCGAAACTGCCCACGCGTTCGGAAGCGGCTCTGCCGTTTGCTCAGTGCAGAACGGCGTGGGGAATGAGGAGATTCTTGCCGAACACGTGAAGCAGGTGATTCGCGGTACGACCTTCCCTGCCGGTCATCTGATTGCGCCCGGACATGTTGGTTATGACATTAAGGGTGACACTTGGATCGGGCCGTTCGAACCGACCCGAACACCAATGGAAAAAGTCGAAGAGCTTGCCGGGTTGCTGACCCGCGCCGGCATGAACACCATCGCACTCCCTGACGCCCGCGGCGCCCAATGGACCAAGTTGATTTTCAATGCCTCAACCAATCCTGTGGGAGCTTTGACGCTTCTGCATCACGGCGCGGCTACGCGGTTTTCGGCAACCGGACAGCTTTTCAACAACCTTATTGCCGAAGGAGAATCGGTGGCCAAGGCACTCGGGATCGAGTTACACGGCGATCCCCGGCAGATGGTACAGAAGGGTGCGAACGCTCCCGGCAAGCATCGCGCCAGTATGCTCCAGGATGTCTTGGCAAAGCGCGAGACCGAAGTCGATTTTATGAACGGCGCCATTGTGCGGTCCGGTGAGCAAGCGGGCGTGCCGACTCCCCTCAACCGAGCCATGTGGGAACTGATCAAAGGGCTTGAACATTCCTGGAAAGATCCAGACTGAACTACATTTCTCCGTCATAAGGTTGGAGCAAAACCCATGAGTATTCCCTTCAATATCGGTGTGCTGCAGTTAAGCATGGAGCCAGTTCGAGAGACCGTCGCCATGGCGAAAGCCTGTGAGGACGCGGGCTTTGACACATTTTGGATCGCCGAAGCCTATCCTTGGTGGCGCAAACATTCTTTTGAGGCCCGCTCGTCAACCGCGGTCCTGGCTGTGATTGCCCACGAAACGAAGAAAATTCAATTGGGCTGGGGGATTATTTCTCCTTACACGCGGCATCCCGTGCAGATCGCGATGGAAACCCGAGTGATGCAGGACCTGGCCGCCGACCGATTTCTACTGGGTCTGGGAGCTTCAAAGATTTTCATGAAAGAGATTGGCGAAGGCGAGGGCGAAAAAGTCGGTCCCGCCACCGTCATGCGCGAAAGCATCGAGATCATCAAGGGCGTGCTTCAGGGCGACGCTTTCCACTATGAGGGAAAGGTATTTCAGGCCAATGTTCCTGCACTCAAAAGCGACGCACACACCCCGCGCGGTATTCCGCCGATTTACATCGCGGGCACGGGACCGGTTCTGCAAAAACTTGGCGGCTCGCTGGGCGATGGATTGTTGACCGCCAGCATCACTACGCCGGCATTCGTTCGTTACTCGCTCAAGAACATGCAAGAAGGCGCACGCAAGGCAGGCAAAGATCCAGCCAGGTTGATTCTAGGCTCGGTGATCGTAGGTAGCATCGGACGCGACTCGATCCAGGGCAAAGAAGGAGCTCGCGAACAGGCCGCTATGTATCTGGCCAACAAGGTGCAAAATATCAAAGGCTCGGCCGACGTTTTGCTGCAAAGTGCAGATCTGACCTTTGAAGAATTGCAGCCCATCGCAGACGCCATGGAAAAAGGCGGCCGAAAGGCCGCAGCGAAGGCCGTCACGCCCGAGATATTGAAGAAGGTTTGCGCCATCGCCGGGACCCCAGAGGAGTGTATTCGCAGCATCGAAGAATACCGGGAGGCTGGGTGCACACACATCATGCTGGAGATCTGGGGGGACGATCGCGTAGGCCAAGCGAAGTTATTTGGCGAAGCCGTGCTGCCGCATTTCAAACGATAGCACTGGGGTCTTGGTAACTGCTCGCCGCTGTAGAGAAGTTCTGATGAAGGCCGCCGGGCCCCCGCGCACCCCTGTGTACCCTGTGGTTAAGTCTTTTGCCGGCATTTAATCGGAGACTCCTAGTGTCCGGACGAAACTGCCGATTCTTCCACGATCTGTAAGAACTCTTCGTTCGAAAGCAAGCCGCCTTTCGCGATCGCTCTCGCCTTCACCACCGCGAGAATTGGAGCAAGTTGGTCTTTGTCGATCGACACACCCAGTTCTTTGGCCTTCAGAGCGATGCTGTCCAAACCGCTTTTCTTGCCCAGGACGATATATCGCTTTGCGCCTACCAGATCTGACGAGTACGGTTCAATTGCTTCTGGAATATGAAACTGACTGGCAACGGCACCGCTTTCCCGCATGAAAAGCGTATCCCCCACCAGCGGCCTCCACGCATCCAACGTGTAACCACCGGCTTCGCGAACAACCTTGGAAGCATGGCGAACTTTGCCAAGATCTAACGTCACCGGCACGTCGTACAGGCAGCGGAGGGCCAAAGCAACTTCTGAAATGTCCGCATTGCCTGCGCGCTCTCCCATGCCATTGATGGTGCCTTGAATCCACCTTGCTCCGCCTCGCACGGCAGCCACAGCACAGGCGGTCGCCATTCCAAAATCGTTGTGTCCGTGCCAGTGCAAAGAGACTTCAACTCCAACCCACTCGCGCGTTTGGCGCACCAGAAATTCGGCTGCTTCGGGTCCACACGCTCCAATCGTGTCCACCACTACAATCTCTTTCGCGCCCGCCTCTAATGCGGTTAAGTACGACCGGCGCAGAAAGCCGAGGTCGGTCCGTGTACCATCCACCGCGAAGAAGGCAACCGTAATTTCATTCTTCCGGGCGAACGACACAGCATCCACGATCCGCTTGAGTACTTCGTCACGAGAAATTCCATAAGCCCGCAGCTTGATGTCGCTGGTCGGGGCCTCGATGATCGTGGCTCGCAGACCGAGCCTTGCGATCTCTGCGACGTTGGCTTGTACGGCCCGCGAGAAACCCCACAGTTCCGCCTTAAGGCCAGCTTTCAGCAGCAACTGAATTGCTTCCGCATCCTCCGCCGAGACTCGCGGAAAGCCAGCCTCGATGCGACTGATGCCGAGTTCATCCAACTGCCGGGCAATTTCCAGTTTTTGTTGCGGAGAGAATACGACTCCGACGGTCTGTTCGCCGTCGCGCAGCGTGGTGTCATAAAACTGCACCGGAGTTTTAGGGTAGGCAGCCCGAATCTCAGGGCGCGCATTGTGCTCGCTGACCCATACTTGAGCGTCGTTGGTAATCGCCATGTTTGCTCTCGCTAGCCAGCAGCCTCTTGAGTTAGTGGCACTGCCCGCTTAGATCCATACGCCTGTTCCCATGAGATTACGTGGTTTCGCAGGACGCCGATTTTTTCAATCTCACATTCCATTACATCGCCCGGCTTCAGATACCATGCCTTGGGATCACCGCTAAATGCGGCCACCCCAGAGACGGTACCGGTAGAAACAACATCTCCGGCGCTATATCCCATGGGCGAATAGTGAGAAAGAATCTCGGGGATTTTCACTGCCATCTTACTGGAATGCGATTTCTGGCGGGACTCACCGTTCACCCGCAACTCCATCGCAAGATTATGTGCGTCGGGAATCTCGTCGGCAGTCACAATCCATGGCCCCAGCGGACAGAATGTGTCGATTCCCTTGCAGAAGCTGAAGACCCCGGACTTCATCTCTTGCCGTTGAATGTCACGCGCGGTAATGTCATTGAAGATCACATAGCCGCCGATGTAGCTGCCAGCTTCCTCCGGGGCAAAGTGTTTGCCGGATTTTTTCAACACCACCGCCAACTCCAGTTCGTAGTCCAACTCTTGCGTCAGGTGCTCCGGATAGATGACCGGCTCGTCGTGCCCAATGATGGCGTCCACATTCTGAAAGAAAACAATCCATGGCATTACGGGATGCGAAAAACCCGCTTTGCTGGCTTCTTCGTGATGCTCCCGAAAATTGCCCGCAGTATGAAAAAACTTCTTGGGAATAATCGGCGGTCTTAGCTTCACTTCGTTGGCCCCATACAACACCGGTTCGCCTGCCGTCCCAACCACATGCTCTTTTTGTGCCAACACATAGTCAAGTGCCTGGCGGGCGGCGTCCAGGCTGGTATCGCCACCCTCAAATAGCGTTCGCATATTGGCTGGCACAAGCGCGTCCGCCAAACGTCCGGCCGCCGCTTCATGCTTCAGCTCGCGCAGGTAAAGAGCGTATGCAGAATTGAGATCGACGATCCGGCCATTCGCGGTAATTGCGCCGACACGAGGTTGGCAAAGAGAATTTTCAAAAGTGACAAGTCGCATGAGAATAGATAGAAGCGAACGTGGCCCCTAATTGTATTGGCCGAACGACTGGCATGTCTACCGCAGCGCGGTCATTCGGCAAAAGCCAGGATCATTTCTCCGTGGTTCGCCGTTCTTTACGGTCCTTGCGCTTAACCAGTTGCTCAGCCGCCATTTGCCGAAGATCTTTGATTTTCTCGCCAATCGCAACTTGCAATTCTTTAAGCACCGCCTCCGCTTCCGCATCGGACAGGTGGCAGACCTGGCTGCACAGTTCGCGGATACGATCGTCCAGTCGTCGTGAGGGCACCCGTTAGATTGCTACAACGCTCCATCGCAGGTCTATACCGTGCTCGCCGTATCTTTTGGTCAGCGGGCTTTCACCAAAAGCACATCACCTAATTAATGAAAGACTTGCGCCGCCATCGATCAACCGTTGCAGCCCGGCCCGATCGAGACACCGCCTGATAGGACGCGGCCTCAAGTAACGTTAGTAATCTGTTGCAATCCGCCGCGAGTAACTAAGATGGCACCTGCAGGCCTTTCATGGCGATTCGCATTCATAAACAGCCGTGTCGACAGTGGAGGAGCTGAGTATTTTGCCGGCCGGGAAGCAAGGTTCCCGTTCCGGCGGATTTAAGGTGTCTTCATGAAGTGCAAGGTAATTGCAGTTCTAGGTACACGTCCAGAAGCGATCAAACTGGCGGTGGTCATTCAGGAGTTGCGTCGGCGTTCCGAACAGTTTGAAACTGCGGTCATTCATACCGGGCAGCATCGCACAATGCTCGACCACGCTCTGAAATATTTCAAAATAAAACCTGATTTCGACCTGGATGTGATGCGTCCTAATCAGACGCTCAGTTCTTTGACCGGACGCGTGCTCGATACCGTCGAGAATGCCTGCCAACGTTTCCAGCCCCACATCATGTTGGTCCAGGGCGATACCACCACTGCATTCGCGTCGTCACTGGCGGCCTACTATTCCAAGATCGCAGTAGGCCACATCGAAGCCGGATTGCGCAGCCGCGATATTTACAATCCCTTTCCCGAGGAAGTCAATCGCCGCCTGGTTTCGGTCATGACCGAGATTCACTTCGCTCCCACCGCCACCTCGCGAGAGAACCTGCTTGCCGAAGGTGTGCCTGACGACAAGATCGTCGTGACCGGCAATACCGTGGTTGACACTCTGCGCGCCTTGAGCGATTTGCCGCATTCCTGGAAAGACACTCCACTGGCCGGAATTCCAGAGGACAATTCCCGTCTGGTGCTGGTGACTTCCCATCGCCGCGAATCTCTGGGCGCCGATCAGGAGCACATGTGCCTGGCACTCAAAGACCTGGTCCAGAAGTATCCCGACATTCGCATTATTTATCCCGTACACATGAATCCCAACGTTCGCGCCACCGTGAACGCTCTGCTGAGCGACACCGACAGAATTCACCTTACCGAACCGCTGGATTACCTCACATTTGTCAGCCTGCTGCGCCGTTGTTTCCTGGTTCTCACCGATTCCGGCGGCATTCAAGAAGAGGCCCCGACGTTCGGCAAGCCGGTGCTGGTGCTGCGCAAGCTCACGGAGCGGCCCGAGGCATCGCAATTCGGAATGGCGAAGATCATCGGCATGGAGCGCGATGCGATTGTCAATGAAACCAGCCGCCTGCT
Source organism: Terriglobales bacterium (assembly GCA_963700175.1). GTDB lineage: Bacteria > Acidobacteriota > Terriglobia > Terriglobales > Acidobacteriaceae > DASVWZ01. The sequence goes on along the minus strand of CAVOWN010000007.1, from coordinate 280,580 downwards.
CACGGACACAGAAGCCTACCAGGACATGTCGGTCGGCGCGAACCCTTATGGCGACGGCCATGGCTCGGAGCGGATCGCGGAAGCTATCGCGCGCTGGCACCAGAAAAAGACGCCGCTACTCGAGCAGGACCAGCAATTCAAACTGCCGCCGCGCCCTCCACTCCGCCGACGAAAGAGCGATATCGAGGAAGCCGCCAGCAAAGCCGCCGCCGCAGGCGGCAAGTAGTGCTCCGCTCACCGCATAGCTCAGACGAGGGCGGCTCATGATCTACGTCCTCTATTCCATCGTCGCCGTGATCTGCATTTACACCGGCCGGCACTATTGGTTCACCCTGAACCGGTTGTTCGGCAGCCAGCGCCACCCTTACATCGACATCGATACCGCGGACTGGCCGCCAGTAACGATTCTGGTCGCGGCCCACAACGAAGAGAAAGTTGTCGCCAACATTCTCAGTGCGTTGATGACCGTGAAGTATCCGCAAGACCGGATGCTGGTCATTCCGGTCAATGACCGCTCCACCGACGGAACCCGCGAAATCATCGACGACTTTGTGGCGAAATTTCCCGGACGCATCCAGCCCTTCCATCGCGCCGGAGGAAAAGGCGGCAAAGCAGCCGCGTTAAAAGATGCAATGGAGTTGGTCGAGACCGAAGTCATCCTGATTTTCGATGCCGACTACATTCCCGGCGCCGGGCTGGTCAAACAGCTCACCGCGCCATTTTTCGATCCCGAAGTTGGCGGAGTCATGGGGCGAGTGGTACCGCTGAACGTTGGCGCCAATCTGCTCACCCGCATGCTTGACCTGGAGCGCTCCGGCGGCTACCAGGTCGATCAGCAGGCGCGAATGAATCTGCGCCTGGTGCCGCAGCATGGAGGAACCGTTGCCGGCGTCCGGCTCAGCGCGCTACGCGAAATCGGCGGCTGGAATGACGCCTCCTTGACCGAAGACACCGACCTTACTTACCGGCTGCTGCTACACGGCTGGAAAACGGTTTATCAGAACCGCTCGGAATGTTATGAAGAGGTCCCTGAAACCTGGGCGGTGCGCATCAAGCAAATCATGCGCTGGGCCAAGGGCCACAACCAGGCCATGGTCACTTACGCCCTGCATCTGCTTTTGGGGAAACACCGCGCCACGCTGCGCGAAAGGCTCGACGGCACCCTCCTCCTCGGCGTCTATATTATGGCGCCCATCACTTTGGTGGGATGGATCCTGGCGCTCACAGTCTTCTACCGCGGCATCGCTCCGCTCCATGGCGTGATTGCACTACTCTCCTTGACGGCCTATGCGGCAATTGGCAACCTGGCGGCATTCTTTGAGATCGCCGCCGCCGTGCGCCTCGACGGCAACCGCAAACGGATCGCCTTGCTGCCATTCCTGATTCTGGGGTTCACGGTCAGCATCTTCTCCGTTACCCGGGCTGCGGTCACACAGGCCAGGGACGCCATGACCGGCGCCGAGTTTCACTGGGACAAGACCGAACGCTTCCGCAAGGCGGTCTCATGAGCCCTTACTTTGCAACCGCGCTGCTCATCGGGTTCATTACCCTGTTGCTCGCTCTGCCGCTCACCCCCGGCGTCCTCGAACTCTACCGCCAAGCCGATTCAGCCCCCTTGGTGGTGGTGCAACAAAATGCAGGCGACGTTCGCTTTTTCGCGGACGGCTTCCGCAGCTACCTCAATGCGATCCAACCCGCGCTGCGCGAGTGTCTGGCCTCGGGAAACGACCTCACCGTCACCATGCCTGACGGAGATACCTGTATTGTGCTCGGTGCCGCGTCTTCTTTTGCAACCGACACCCGGACCTGCTCTGAGGTTGTCGTCTCCGGCTCCGATCTTGAGCTTCCACCGGAAACTATCTTCTTGAAAGACATCTATACCGCCGGACAGTTCTCCGGAGGCACCAACAACCAATATCGGGCAATCCTCGGTGACAAGAACGTACATCTGGCCACGGGAAGCACGGTCATGCGTTGGGTCCACGCGGTCGGCGACGTTGCAGCCGATTCCAATTGCAAACTTTATGGTCGCGTGTCTGCTCAGCGCACTATTCGGGTGCTGGCAGGATGTAATTTCTTGCGCTTGAATGCCCCTCACATTTCGACCGGCCAGCCAGACACCGGCGTTCATGAAGCAGCCGTGCCCGATGACACTCTCGCCCCCAGCGCAGAACGTCAGTTGCGCGATGGCGACTTTGCCATCCCCGCTGGCGAGGTTTTTCAGGGAAGCTTGGTGGTCCGTGGGGACCTGCGCATCGGGGCCGGCGCACGAATTTACGGCAGCGTGAAATGCGGACGACAACTGACCGTCGAAGAGGGAGTCCTGGTGACAGGAAGCTTGATTTCTGCCCGGGACATGAGGGTCGGGCCGGACGGACTGATCCTGGGGCCCGTGATCGCCGAGCATAGCGTCTACCTGACCCGCGGTACTCAATGCGGCAGCGGGACCTGTCCCACAACTGTGAGCGCTCCTGAAATCACGCTGGAAGAAGGGGTCCTGGTATTCGGGACAGTCTGGGCCCGTGAACACGGGCGAGTGGTGAACAGTCTATGAAGTCGCGTTGGACCATCGTTGTCGTCGCCGCCCTGCTGCTGGTCCTTATTGTATGGTCATGGGGCCTGCATCGTGCCGTATCGACTGCTGACCGTATTCTGCTCATGGTGCCCGATGGCGTCAGTTTCAATGATCCTCAAGTGACAGTTTGGCTGGATGCGGGCAGTGAAGAGGGCCTTCACATCGTACCCGTCCACGATTCCGACTTTGTCCGTCCTCTGTTCCCCGTAACCCAGTGCGCGGGGGTAATCCTGCCCGACTCAATCCATAAGCGGGCGGGCGACGTCTTCCTGGTGGCCCTGCACCGCTATGTGGCCGGAGGAGGGAAACTGATGCTGGTGTACGACGCTGCCACGCTTTCGCTACAGGGGCGCTATGCTGCCGGCAGTTCCCGACTTTCGGACTTGGTGGGAGTGAAGTATGCCCTCTACGACGCGCTGCATGATAACTCGATCCAGTGGAGCACTGTTACCGGCAAACGAGAAATCGTCCGGCAGTTGGACATTCCCCCGGGAAAATACTATCCCTTCGCCGATGCTGGAAGCGGCATGGACCATCCGACGGACATGCAGACTTCCACTGGGCAATCTGAAGTGGAACTTCGGCGCTACAAGTTTGGCGACCTGAAATATCCCAGTTTCGTGACTTCCGGGGAATACTCAGGCAATACGGTCCTCCACTCCAGCGCTGGGTTAGTAGCTGGAGAACATGCTTACGAAAACGGTTCTGTCTTGTTCGTCAACTTGCCATTGGGCTATCTCAAAAGCAACACCGACGGCCTGCTTCTGCATGTGTTTCTGAAATATTTCGCGGAGCACACTCTGTCGGAGCCTTATCTGATGTCAGTCCCCGATGGCGTCGGCGGATTAGTGCTGAACTGGCACGTAGACTCGAATGCCGCCATCAAGCCCCTTCAGCAAATCGAGTCGTGGAGTTTGTTCAAGCAGGGACCTTACTCAATTCACATTACCGCCGGTCCCGATGCGGGCACCTTCGGAGACAAAAAAGGTTTCAACGTCGACCACAATCCGGTCAGCCAGGAATTGGTCCACAAATATTCCGGGTTAGGCGACCAGATTGGTAGCCACGGAGGCTGGATCCACGACTACTTCTCGGTGCACGTGGACAAGGACAATCCCAAAGACCTGGAACAATTTCTCTCGCTGAATAATGACGCGCTCCAGCGGGTGACTGGCAAGCCGGTCACTGAGTATTCGGCGCCCAGCGGCAATCAACCCGTATGGGTCACGCGCTGGCTCGAAGCCCACGGAATCCTCGCCTATTACTTCACCGGCGATACCGGTATGGGACCCACGCAAGGCTACCGCGACGGAATCCGCGAGGGCCGCAACATCTGGGCATTCCCCATTGCCCATCTGGACCGGGCAGCGGCCTTCGAAGAAATGGGGACGTTGGGATACTCGAACGCGGAGGTCGGGCAGTGGCTCGAATCGCTCACGACCTTCGCCGTGAGCCACGAGGCCGTTCGCTTGGTCTACTTCCATCCTCCGGGCATTCTGGATTATCACGACGTGATCGACCACTGGATGGAGCAAACCGCTCGCCTGAAAGCGAGTGGCCAGTTCCGTTGGTACACCATGACCAGCCTGGCCGCGTTCTTGAATGAACGCAAGCGGGTGAACTGGAAAAGTTCAGAGGAGAACGGACTGGTCACAGTGGACGCCGCCCATCCCGAGACTCTCGAACACATGACCTGGAGATTCTCGGCAAGCCGTTTTTCTGAACCCGTCGTAGTGCAAGGTTCGGCCCAAGTGCTTCGCGACGAAAACGGTTGGAAGGTGATCGCAGGGGCCGGTAAGACCCTTCAATTCCAAACTAAGGTAGTGGGCAAATGATGTTTTCAAATCTACGGGAATTTCCCCTCGCCGCTCTCGTCCTCACCTGCTTGCTGGGCATCGCAACTCGGCCATCGGAGGCGCAGGAGAATGCATTGTCTTTGGACGCTGCACCGGTTACCGGTGCGGTCTCCAATCCCTCCGCGGTAGCGGACCAACCCACCGAGGTACAAACCAAATTGCTGACGAACTACGTGGAGAGCGGAGGCAGCTATCTAACCCTCAGCAACGGCTATGGGTATTGGGGCGGTGGATACACGCGCGGCGTCTACCAGCAGGGCAATAACGTGTGGAACGCGGAAGTCAACGGTGAACGCGAATTCGGCGACGCAGGAGTCTACTTCGCCGCGGGCGATACCCATGCTTTCAATCCTGATTGGTTCGGATCGCTGACCGTTGGGTCGAGCGCCGGCGGTTTTTTCTGGCCGCGTTTCCGTACCGACGCTTTCCTGAATAAAAAATGGCTCACCCGGAAGCAGTGGATCACCACCGCCGGCTACGGTTACTACGATGCCAAAAACGTCCATCGCAACCAATACCTCTACCTGGGCAGCACCTACTACTTTGAGAAGCCATGGATCGTCGAATCCGGTCTCTATTTCAATATCAGCAATCCCGGCACCGTCTTCGCTCCCGCCGGCTTTGTTGCCGTCACCGAAGGGCAAAATAAGCGCCAATACGTCACCGTCCGCGCCGGTTTCGGAGAAGAGGCTTACCAACTGATTGGACCGCAGATTAGCTTGGCCCAGTTTCAAAGCCAGGCCCTGACCATCACCTGGCGCAAGTGGATGGGTCCAAACTGGGGATTCAACTTTGTTGGCGATTACTACCACAATCCCTTCTACTTGCGCGGCGGCAGCAGTTTCGGGTTGTTCAAGGACTTCTAATGGCCTCCGGCGCGAATAAACCGGACAATGCGAACCTGGTCGATCCCACTCGCTTTCGCGGGCATCGCGGGGGCGTTATCGCGATGCACCGCGCCCTCACCCACTTTCGCTTAGGGCCGATGAACCTCGCAACCGCCGTCTCTCTGTTCGCAGTCTTCGCTTCCATCTGGGTGGCATTCCTGCCGTTGCTTTGCCGTCTCTGGAAGTTGATCTTCATTCTCGGCCTGAAGTATCTGCCTCTAAATGCGCGCTTAGAAACCGTGCAACATCATTTCGGATTTCTCCGGCTGTCGGTTCCTTGCCTTCGGATGGAGCCACTCCTTCCCGGCCTTCGAATCTGGTCCTTCAGTTGCGCGGTCACTTTGCTGCTGCTGCTGGCCACTTTTTTTCTGCCCAAGAGCCTTGTCCCGGTGGTCTACCTTTTGCGCGCCATTCTTCTGGTCGAGACCACCGCCCTGATTTATTTCGCCTTATGGCCTTCGCTATTTCCGCATACACCAGACAGTTACCTCGATGGCCTGGTGGCATCCAGCATCGCCGTCATCTCCATCGTTCCGCTCTTATATGCTTTCGTGTACTACATTTTCGACTTTGGACTGCCCAAGAAGGCTTTTCTCACCTTCGTGACCATGGCACACCTCACTGTGTTCGTGCCGTTTCAGGTCCTGCTGCAAGCCCTGGTGCTGCAGAAGACGATCCTGTTCATGCCGCTGCTTTACATCATCTTTGGCATGCCCATGGATATTTTGTTGATCGTTGCGTTCTATTCCTGGGGAATGACCTGGGCTTTCCGGTCAACCCGTCCAGCGTTTCGGGATGCTTTCAAGCCCGGATGGCTGCGCGCCTTCACAACCCATTGAGAATTCTGGGTCAACTGCTGTACTTCTGCGGCGGATTTGCTACGCTAGTAGACCAAGCGTGGACCCGTAGCTCAACTGGATAGAGCACTGCGCTTCGAACGCAGGGGTTGGGAGTTCAAGTCTCTCCGGGTCCACCATGTCTCCGGTCCCTCGCTTTATTCGCGCTACGGCGCTTTCTGTAAGCGATCCTTCGCAAAGTGCGCTCAGGATTTCGGCTGCCGGCTCCCGCTTCGCTCACGCCCGCAATACGCCTCAAGTTCAAGTCTCTCCCAGGTCCAACCATATTCATGACCCCTGCCGTTCCCGCAAAATGTTCCACGTGGGACATTTCATCACTTCTTACCGAGATGGAGGGGCGAGGGAAAATGGGCGCCGCCGTCGCATCCTGAGAAATGGGGGCGGTCCCGGTTCTGGAAGGTTACAGCGGGTAGCGATGTTGGCTTTTTATGGGCTAGTTTTTATGAAAAATGGGCATAATTATCAAATTGTTCCACGTGGAACAAAACGTCATCACTTCAAGGGCTGGACGACTTTGTCATGACAGCCAAGTCAAAGAAAATTAGGTGGGAAATGTACGCCCCGTCCGGGCGGCGCTGGCCGTTGGAGGCGTCGGTTGCGAATGACTGCTGTCGTTGTCGGACGGTCAGACCGGTGAATGAGACCGCCAAAAGTGTTTCTGGTCGGATAAATGTCCTGAAACTGGACACGAAGGGCGCGGGGGCAGACCGCCGGAATGCGACGACGGGAGACTAAAGTCTCATTTCGATGTGAAGAAGGCCTTTGCGGGGGCTGGTCCCGTTGGTGTAGTCTGGTTCGGCTGGCGCGGATTTGGTTGTAACTCCCTTCCCTGGTCCCCGGCAAGACTCCTGCAAGAGGTAAGACTATGCGACCGAAACTCTGCTTGAAAGTAATGGCAGTTCTGGCTGTTCTGACAATGGCTTTGGCGCTTGCACCTAGTGTTTGGGCCGCGTCCAAGTATAAATCCCTTTACGACTTAAAAGGGGGAAAGAATGGCGCGGGTCCGAGTGGGGCGCTCATTTCCGACGCGGCTGGGAACTTGTATGGAGTAACTGCCACTGGCGGAGGGGGTGGTGGCCGGGGCTGCGGTACAGTCTTCGAGCTAGTTCGATCAAGGAGCGGCTGGAGTCAGCGAGTGATCTACCGTTTCCCTGCGAGCGCAAAGGACGGGTGCCTTCCCTCCACCAACCTAGCGTTTGATGCTGAGGGAAACCTGTATGGCACAACTATGCGGGGCGGGCAAGGGGACTGTTTCGGAGGAAAGTGTGGGGTCGTGTTCGAGCTGACGCAGAGCTCCACGGGCCAGTGGAAGGAGACGGTACTACATCGCTTCGCGGGCGGTAACGACGGGGCTATTCCGACCGCCGGGATAGTCCTTGATGCAGCCGGCAACGTCTATGGCACGACAGAGGACGGGGGAGGAACATCCTGCACGTGCGGCACGGTTTTCGAGCTGACCCCTAAGGCAGGGGGCGATTGGATCGAGACCATATTGCATAGTTTTTCGGGAACGGACGGATCGGATCCTTCGGGTCTAAGTTTCGATAGTACGGGCAACCTCTATGGCGTCGCTGATACCGGCGGGTCTTACGACGTTGGCGTGGCGTTTGAGCTGTCACCGGGCTCCGGAGGCGTATGGACGGAGAGCGTCCTCTACGACTTCAGCTCCGACGGCGAGTTTCCTGTCAGCGGCCTGACATTTAGTGGAGGCAACCTATATGGCGCTACTATCGCGGGCGGGCCGGGGAATTGGGGAACGATCTTCGAGCTGACTCCGTCTGGGAGCAGCTGGACGCACCAGGTACTATACAGCTTCAAGGGACGCAAAGATGGCCGTTCCCCTGCGGGCATGCCTGTCTTCGACAGCTTGGGAAACTTGTACGGCAGCACAGACGGCGACGTGACCTGCACTAAGGGTAACCATTGGGGATGCGGCAATGTCTTCGAACTGACGCCTCGGTCAAGGGGTGAGTGGAAGGAACGGGTGCTGCATACCTTCACCGGCGAGCGTGCCGGTGCATATCCGGGCGAGTTGACGTTCGGCGAGGGCGGTAACCTCTACGGCAATACCAGCGAGGGAGGCAATGGCCCTTGCGGCGGGGGCGGATGGTCAGGCTGCGGTGTTGTGTTTGAGGTGACCCCATGACCCGCCGTTCGCCGCCCAGGGCCGTCCGTTGGCTGCCAAGATTTGATTCGCGCTCGGCGAATTATTACCGCCCGGAGTTTTGAGTTGTCACGCCACCGGGAAGCGCTTTCCGCTTCCCGGTGGCGTTTTAATGCGCGTGACCTAGGGGCAGAGTCCACTTCCTTTCTTGCAGGTGAAGATGGCAGTTGACCAGGTGCAGTTCGAGGTGCTGCTCGAATCGCAGGCGGTCTCGTTTGCGGTGAGGTACTCTCCTGTGCCCCAGAAGGTTAGGTCGTCTTTGGGATCCACGTTCATGCTAACGAACTCGCCCCACGATTGATTAGCCGAGTCGGTAATTGAGCCGCTTCCGGACTGCACCAGCTCGAGCGTCCCAGGACTACCGCTCGCGCTGAGGGTGTTGGCGTATACGCTTGGATACTCCGGGCTAGTGGAGCTCACGTTGTCGATATTGAATGTGTAGCCGACGTTCTGGTCCTTGTCGATGGCATTGCTTGACATCCAATAGTAGATATTGCCCGACCCGCTGGTGTCGTTGAAATCGTCCTCGTACAGGATTCTGGGAGCGATGGTGGAGGTGCCAGCAATTATTGTGTAGTAGCGGATGCCTGTAGCACGGTTTACGTAGTCGCCGCCTGACCAGGCCTGGTCTTCCTGGATGGTTTGCGTGGTCGCCAGATACTCGCACGAGGCGGCGAAGGTGCTGCCTTCATCGCTGTCGTGTCAGACCCCTAGTGCACATTGACAACCGCTCGGGGCCGGACTCAGGCGCGAGGATCGACATGGCGATCACAATGCGCCAGAGCCTAAAGTCCCGTTGTCAGTCGTGGGTGAAAAGGCCGTTGCGGGGGCTAATTCCGTGGTGTAGTCTTATTGCGCTGGTGCGGATTTGGTTGTAACTCCCTTCCCTGGTCCCCGGCTAGACTCCTGTAGCGAGGTAAAACGATGCGACGGAAATCCTGTTTAAAAGTAGCTGCGATTCTCGCAATTCTAACGATGGCTCTAACGTCGGCACCCGGCGCGTGGGCTGCGGGCAAGTACAAGGTGCTGTACAACTTTCAAGGCGGCAAGAATGGAATGTACCCGAGCGCTGCCCTCATTTCGGATCCTTCCGGGAATCTTTATGGCGTGACCGCCGGAGGGGGCGAAGGCGGAAGCGGGGGCTGCGGGACTGTATTCGAGCTGACGCGAGTCAAGAGCGGCTGGGCCGAGAAGGTCCTCTATCGGTTTCCTGGCAGCGCAAGCAATGGTTGCTATCCCTACGCCAGCCTCGTATTTGACGCGACAGGCAACCTGTATGGCACAACCATGCGGGGCGGGCAAGGAGATTGTTTCGGAGGCAAATGCGGGGTCGTTTTCGAGCTGATACCGAGCGCCAGGGACCAGTGGAAGCAGACGGTGCTGCATCGCTTCATGGGAGGCAACGACGGGGCTATCCCGACGGCCGGCGTAGTCCTTGATGCGGCCGGTAACGTCTATGGCACGACAGAGGACGGCGGAGGAACATCCTGCGCGTGCGGCACGGTTTTCGAATTGTCGCCCCAGGCAGGTGGCGGGTGGAAGGAGACCATACTGCACAGTTTTTCGGGTTCGGACGGGAATGGGCCTTCTGGCTTAGTTTTCGACACTACGGGAAATCTCTTTGGAGTAGCCTCGACGGGAGGGATTTACGGCCAGGGCGTGGCCTTCGAACTGTCGCCCGCTTCCGGCGGCGGGTGGAACGAGAGCACTATCTATGCTTTCCAGGGTTCCAGTGACGGTGCTTTTCCGGGGTTTGGCTTGGTGTTGGCGGGAGGCGATCTCTACGGTGCAACAGGTTTAGGGGGTGTCGGGTACGGCACTATTTTCGAGCTACGGCCAGGATCGAACGGTATGTGGACGCACAATATTTTGTACAGTTTTACAGGAGGCAAAGACGGCTTTGATCCCATCAGCCCGTTCGCCTTTGACGGATCCGGGAACCTCTACGGCAGCACCGGCGGCGATGTGAGCTGTACAAAGGGCAATCGTTGGGGGTGCGGGAACATATTCGAGCTGCTACCCCAGCCGGGCGGAAACTGGAAGCTGCAAGTCCTTCATACCTTCACGGGCGAGCGTGCCGGCGCTTATCCGAGCGAACTGACGTTCGACGGACGAGGCAGCCTCTTCGGGGCCGCATACTGGGGAGGGAATTGCAAGCGGGGAGGGGACGAGCACTGCGGCGTCGCCTTCGAGGTCACCCCATGATTGCGCAGGTTCGGCGATCTCCTGTCGGCCGTCACGGGCCTAATCCAAGTCCGGCGAGCTATTGTCGGCGGTCGCCTGAGTGGTCACGCAACCGGGAAGCCTTTCAGCTTCCCGATAGCGTTTTTTAGTGCGGCACAGACCTAGGGGCAGAGTCCACTTCCTTTCTGGCAGGTGAAGATGGCAGTTGACCAGGTGCAGTTCGAGGTGCTGCTCGAATCGCAGGCGGTCTCGTTCGCGGTGAGGTACTCCCCTGTGCCCCAGAAGGTTAGGTCGTCTTTGGGATCCACGTTCATGCTAACGAACTCGCCCCACGAGTGATTGGCCGTGTCCGTAATCGAGCCCGAGCCAGCCTGCACTTCCTTGAGGGTGCCTGCGGTGCCGTTAGCGTCGAGGGTATCGGCGTATACGCTTGGATACTCCGGGCTAGTGGAGCTCACGTTGTCGATATTGAATGTGTAGCCGACGTTCTGGTCCTTGTCGATGGCATTGCTTGACATCCAATAGTAGATATTGCCCGACCCGCTGGTGTCGTTGAAATCGCCCTCGTACAGGATTCTGGGAGCGACGGTGGAGGTGCCAGCAATTATTGTGTAGTAGCGGACACCCGTCGCACGGTTTACGTAGTCGCCGCCTGACCAGGCCTGGTCTTCCTGGATGGTTTGCGTGGTCGCCAGATACTCGCACGAGGCGGCGAAGGTGCTGCCTTCATCGCTGTCGTGTCAGACCCCTAGTGCACATTGACAACCGCTCGGGGCCGGACTCAGGCGCGAGGATCGACATGGCGATCACAATGCGCCAGAGCCTAAAGTCCCGTTGTCAGTCGTGGGTGAAAAGGCCGTTGCTCGGGCTAATTCCGTGGTGTAGTCTTATTGCGCTGGTGTGGATTTGGTTGTAACTCCCTTCCCTGGTCCCCGGCAAGACTCCTGCGGTGAGGTAGGAACTATGAAATGGAAATTCTGTTCGCAAATGATGGCAGCGCTCGCGATTCTGACGGCGGCTTTGGCGCTGGCTCCTGGAGCTTTGGCTGCGCCCAAATATCGTGTGCTTTACGCGTTCAAGGGTGGCCAAGATGGGGAACTACCTATCGGCGGCGTTATTCTTGATGAAGCTGGCAACTTGTACGGGACGACTGGCGGTGGGGGGAGGGGCTGCTCGCCGACGGGATGCGGCACAGTCTTCGAGCTAACGCCGCATTCCGGCGGCGGATGGACGAAGACCGTGCTCCACTATTTTGATGGCAGCGACGGAGCAGGCCCACAGGCCAGCCTTGTGTTTGACGACTCTGGGCAATGTTATATGGCACAACGAGGGGCGGTGGGATTGCAGGGGACTGCGCCGGCGATCCGTTGCGGTGTCGTCTTCGAACTGTCGCCCAGTTCTGGCGGCAAATGGAAGGAAACAGTATTACACCGATTTGCGGGAGGCGACGATGGCTCGGTTTGCTTTGCCGAGACTGGTCCTGGACGGTTCTGGCAATATCTATGGCTCGACAGAGCACGGCGGAGGATCATCCGACAGCGGCACGGTTTTTGAGCTATCACCGTCATCAGGTGGTGCGTGGAAAGAGCAGATTCTGCACAGCTTCACGGGGACCAGACGGAGAGGCTCCCGATAGCCTAATTTTTGATTCAGCAGGCAACCTCTATAGCGTAGCGGGCTACTTTGGGGCCTATGGGGTTGGCGTGGCCTTCGAGCTTACGCCGAGCCGCGGGAGGCACATGGGATGACACCACGCTATACAACTTTCCAGGCGTTCCGGATGGCGCATATCCCGACTCCGGTCTCACGTTCGAAGGCAAGAATCTTTATGGCACGACCGAGGTCGGAGGAGACGGCTTTGGCACGGTCTTCGAGCTGAAGGCAGGCGCCAACGGCGACTGGGCAGAGACCGTTCTCTATCGGTTTACTGGCCGGAAGAAGGGCTTTAATCCGGGGGGGCCGCTCGTTTCTGATAAAGCGGGGCACCTTTATGGCGTCGGCGGGGGTGATGCGTCGTGTACGAAGCGTGCCGGAGCATGTGGAGATCTGTTCGAATTGATACCGACATCCGGCGGGCAGTGGAAGCTCAGGCTGCTCCATACCTTTACCGGACGGAGAGACGGTGCCTTTCCAGGCGGCCTGATCTCCGATGGCAAGGGTAATTTTTATGGCATCGACTGCGGAGGGGGCAACCCGAAGTGTGGCGGTTTTTACGGCTGCGGGGTAGTTCTTGAAGTGACACCGTGAATGCCACAGCAGGCTTGCGGTTAAAAAGGCGGAGAGACGTTTTATCGTCTCTCCGTTTTACAGGCTACAGCGCTGGCACGCTACGGACAAACACCGCTGCCTTTTTGACAGTTGAATATGGTGGTGAGCCATTCACACCGATTGCTCGATCCGCCACCCGAATGGCAGTTCGATTCCGTCGTTGTGAGGTATTCTCCCACTCCCCAGAAGGTTAAGTCGTCGGAGGGATCCATACTCATGCTGACATATTCGCCCCAGGATTGATTCGCCGAGTCGGTGATAGATGCCGAACCGGTCTGCACCGATGTGAGCGTTCCCGTGGCCCCAGCGGCGTCGAGGGTGTCGGCGTAAACACTCGGGTAGCAAGGACTCATTGAGCAATATGTTGAACTCCCATTCCCGATGTTGAATGTGTAACCGACGACTTGATTTTTGTCGATCGCGTTACTGGGCATCCAGTAGAAGAGATTCCCCGTGGTGTCGAAGAAATCCCCTTCGTACAGAATTCTTGGGGCAATCGTCGGGGTGCTCGCAATCACGGTGTAGTAGCGAATGCCGGTTGCAGTATTCTCGTATCGGTTGTGCACGCTGTCCCAGTTCTGGTCCTCCTGGATGGTTTGGGTAACTGCCAAGTATTCACAGGAGGCCGCGAAGGTGCTCCCCTCGTCGCAACCTGTGACATATCTGTAGGCCAAAGGGCTCATCAGGCGGTCGCCCACCGAGTCCACCTGGGTCCCCGGTCCGGGTTCCGGTATACACTTGGTGCTGCCGATACGGGCGGCCGCTCCCGGTATAGTAGCAGCCCGGTATAAAGCTGGTGTTTGTAGTGATGTAGTAGGGAATTGGGAACAACCTCGGCGCTCGCCGTACCGGCACCCCGGTCGTTTATGTATGACGCGCTGAGGGAAGTCGGCTGCATGCTCGCGTTAGTATTGGCATACCAGCCGATGTTGTAGCCCCCAGACATACCGGTGCACATACCTTAGCTGGAGCCGCCTGGTCCGCTACGGCAATTGGCGTCTACTGCAGTATACGATCCCACCAAAAGTTGGACGCGGTGAGACCGCCGGGGCAAGTTTGCGCCGCGGCTAGACTGGTGAACGCGAGGAGAAGTAGGGAGATGCAACTGCTTCTGAGTTTCATGGGGAGCTCTTCCTTTTCTGCCTATGGTTTTAGTAGGCCGATATCAACGGACGACTACACGGAGACAGCACCCTGGGGTCTACTGCTGTTACTTAGGAAAGTCCGATGAATGATTGGAAGAAAAAATGACTCGAGGTTCTTTTACAGCAAATTGTGAAAAGCGCGAAGAATATTTTTATTTGTTACGAAAAACGGGCAAGCCTCGTTTCGAGTCCAATATTTAGACAGAATGGGCGCAGCGAGGTGGATTGTTCCGGGCGGAGATTTCATTTCGCGCCCGCGGGGTAGTCGGGTCTGGTGATGTGGGAGACTGATTCCCGCCCCTTGCATAGAAATAAGGAGTGGGAACTCCTCAAGCAGATTCCTCGCTCGTTCTCACCGCGCTTGGGGCGCGGCTGCGGACGGCTCGGAATGACAATTCAATTGAAATGCCATCGACACGGCCGGTACGGCAGTTGTTGGTCGTTGGCGGAGCCTAAGAAGAAAGGGCGCGCCCGCAGAGGTAGCGGCGCGCCCAGATCTCTAGAACGACTTCAGCTATTTGCAGGTATCGAACTTGAAGGCGAAGATGCGGGTGTCCCAGTCGCCGCTGGATTTGCCTCCGTACTTCTGGTTGTAATACATCTGGCTGTACCAGAAGGTGCAGTCGTCGCTGGGATCAATTCCCATGCTGCTGTAGTCGCCCCAACGCTGGCTGTCGCCGGTTTCAACGGACGTTCCCTTGACCACGATCTGGGGCTTCTCCATTTTGCCCAAAGGATCGCCGGGGAGCCGGCCGGTGTACCAAATGCTGGGCTCCTGCGCGTCGCTGGAGACGCTCATGCCGAGGGCGATGTCGCCTTGCTGGTCCATGGCGGCGCTTCCCATCCAAAAGCTGTCTGACTTGTCCTGGAAGGTTCCGGCCTGATACAAAGCGAAACTGCTGCCGGAAGGCGTGGCGCGGACTTCATACCAACGCATCGCAGAAAGAGCAGTCGAGCCTTTGCCGGGCGTCACGTTGTGCGCAACGACCATCGATTCGTGGTCACCGAAATTACGATAGGCCAGGCGGAACATGAGGCGATCGCCGAGGCCTTCAACCGTCTCGCCCGGAGAAGGCTGTGGGATGCAGTTGCTGAAGCCTCCGCAGGCCAGGGCGAACGTCGGTACGGAGATGTTGTTTGGGCCTTTAAACGTGGACTTTTTGGGATGGACAAAATTTACATGGAAATCAAATTCCTGGAGCAGGTTGGTGCTGTTGCCAAGTTGCAGGTAATGATTCGGAGCTCCGGTGGGCGGGGCCGTGGAACCATCGAGGTCAGAAGGCAGCAGGCTGGAAACACCGCTGGGAGTGAAACAGACTGCGGCTGCCTTGTTTCCCGCCAGCATGGCTGAGCGGTCATAGGCGCAGGGTTCGGCGTTCCCGCCATTCAGGTTTGAGGTGCCGTAGTAGGCATCGGGCCAGACGGCGTATTTAGGATAGTCGGGCAGCGTGCCGCCGTAGTCGTATTCATAGCGGTTGTAGCTGCCGGTCGCGTCCGAAGTGGTGGATATGGCAATGCACAGGGCATAGTTGCCAGAATAGTTCAGATACGAGACCAACCAGCGATTGGCCAGCTTGTCCCAGAGCACGACGGGATCGCCGGGAGGGGTGTTTTCGCAGAGTCCGCCGAAGCCGGTAAATATGGAGTTGGTGTTGGTCGGCTTCAGGACGATTTTGCCGGTGGCCTTGTCGTAGACCGCGTAATCGAAGTTGGTAATTTCGACGAATTGCGTGGCTCCGACCGAGCCGTTGGTGTCAGGGACTTGGGCGTTTTGTTCATCCTCGCGGGCGGCATCGAAACTGAGAACTTTGCTGGTGTGGACCGTGGGCAGGTAGAGGTCTTGCACGACCGGGTCCTCGCCCGGCAGGCCCTCGGGAATCTCACGTTGGTGGCCGGGTTCGAGCATTTCAGTTCCCTGATGAAGCAAGGGCGGCGCATTTCTTACCATTTCTCGGAGGGGCGACGACGTATCGTGACGGGCGTCGTGACGGACGATCGGATTGGCTGGCGCTTCTTCGGCCTGCATAGTCGCGAACCCGAGCGCAAGACAGCTAAGAAGCAGCGCTCCAGCGGTCAAAACTGTGGTTTGAAGTTTCATGAAATCCTCCTGAGAAATAAAAGAACCATTCGAACGCAAAGTATGGCCGCAAAACGGAGTCTCGTCAATGAGAGGTAAGACTCCAGCCGTTGCGGCTCTTGCGCTTTTATGACGAATCTCAGCACCCGATCACTAACACTGGAGCCGGGTTCGGGAGATGGACGCGGTTGGCCAGTTCGCAGGCTTCGTTCAACTACAATTGCATTCGTGAAGACTTGGGACGTTGTCATTATTGGCGCGGGAATTATAGGGTTGTCGCTCGCCATTGCGCTGCGAAAGCGCGGTGCCACTGTGTTAGTGGTGGAGCGAGGAGAGCCGGGACGCGAAGCTTCCCATGCAGCGGCTGGAATGCTGGCGAATTGCGGGTCGGAGACGCCGGGACCACTGCGAGAACTGGCTGCGGCCAGCGCGGCGATGTATCCCGAGTTCGTGCAGGAGCTGCAAGACGAATCGGGCAGTTCGCACATCGATCTGCGAGACCAGGGGACAATTCTGTTTGTCTCGCCAGAAAATCAGAAAGATTTGTATGACGAAAATCTGGCGGTCGAGAAAATGAGCGCGGAGCGGGTGAGGGAGCTGGAACCGGGGTTGGTCGAGGTTAGGTATCCGGCGGTGTATTTGAAGGAACGGAGCGTCGACCCACGGGCGCTGGTGGCAGCGGCGCTTAAGGCCGCCAAACATCGCGGAGTGGATGTCGCGTCAGGAAGCGCGGTGACGGAAGTTTTGCAGTCTCATGGACGAGTCGAAGGTGTACGAACAGAAAGAACGAGCTATCCCGGAAATACGGTCGTAAATTGTGCGGGGGCTTGGGCGGGGCAGGTTTTGCCACATCGGTTCCCTACTCGGCCGGTTAAAGGCCAGATGTTGTCGGTTGTGAGCGCACGGCATGGAACATTGCAACACGTGGTGCGCTCCCCTGACGTCTACTTAGTGCCGCGGAGCGATGGACGCATTCTGATTGGCGCGACCATCGAGGAAGCTGGGTACGACAAGCGCACGGCGCCTGAGACCATCCAGCGCCTGCATCAGGCGGCCGTTCAGCTCCTGCCGGCACTTGGCCAGGCCCGAATACTGGAGGATTGGGCCGGATTGCGGCCGGGAACTCCCGATGACTTGCCCATTCTAGGTGCGACTTCTATCGCTGGATATTTTGCCGCCACAGGGCACTATCGCGACGGAATTCTTTTGGCGCCGGTGACGGCCCTAGTGATGGCGCAGGTGATCGGCGGCTCAAAACCCGATCATGATCTGGCGGCGTTTTCTCCGGAGCGATTTGCGGTGTGAGTGCGTTTTTTCTCATGAAGCCGGTTAAGAGTTGTCGTTAGGATCCGACATTCGGCTATAGCCGGAACAACGGAGCACGGGCAGTCTGGGATATTTTGCGAAATTCGGATCGATTCTCGACAACTCGCAGCGATAGAAAGTCGATCCGCGCGCCGATTCAACTACGCGCGAGTGTAGACAATCGAAGCACAAGCCTATTTCAGCAGGTTGTCCGTGGTTCGCACGAGTCGGCACACATGCAGGATAATGCAGATCGAGAAAGTGGCGAAAATCGCGGCGTGGGATCTCCTGCCTTGGAACAGGTTCGAAGCAGGCGGACAGGCCGACCGGTCGCCGATTCGACCCTCAATCGCGTTCGGTCGTCACAATCGGGTGGTCTCGGCTCAGGTATACTGATGCGTTTCACCATATTCTTAGATTGGAAGTAATCGCGCTCGCCCGCGAGAAAGAGGCACATCATGGCTTCCCCAGCAGTTGCGTATGCACGTGAGAACCAGCAACGATTTTTGAACGAACTTAAAGATTTGCTGCGAATTCCCAGCGTCAGCACAGCGCCGGAGCACAAAGACGACGTAAGGAAGGCCGCCGATTTCGTGGCCGCTGAACTGCGCCGCATCGGCATGGAGAATGTCGAGATCATCGCCACTAAGGGGCATCCGCTGATCTATGCCGACTGGCTGCATGCGCCCGGCAAGCCGACCGTGCTCTGTTACGCCCATTACGACGTGCAGCCGGCTGAACCGCTGGACGAGTGGCACACTCCACCGTTCGAACCTACGGAGCGCAATAACAATATTTATGCGCGGGGGGCAGTCGACGATAAGGGCCAGCTGTGGATGGAAATTAAAGCGATCGAAGCTTTGATGAAGGGCCACGACGGCAAACTCCCGCTCAATGTGAAATTCATTATCGAAGGCGAAGAGGAGGTCGGCGGCGAGTCGATTGCAGAGTACGTACGCAAACAGAAGCAGAAGCTGAAGGCCGACTTTGCCCTGGTATGCGATACGGAACTATTTGCTCCAGATCTACCGACTTTGTGCGTCGGCCTGCGCGGACTTGTCTATACGGAGATTGAAGCTTACGGCGCGAAGACCGACTTGCACTCTGGGATGTACGGCGGGGCGGCGCCGAACCCGTTTTTCGGGTTGATTGAGATCATCAGCAAGTTGAAAGATTCGAAGGGTAAGGTCTTGATTCCCGGCTTCTATAGCAAGGTCAAAGGTCCCACGGCTGCCGAGTTGAAGGCGTGGAAGAAGCTGCCTTTCAACGAAGAGCACTATCGGAAGACTGAAGTTGGCTCTAAAGTGCTTACCGGCGAGCCGGGCTTCTCGGTCCTTTATCGCACATGGGCGCGTCCTACGCTCGAAGTGCATGGAATGCCGGGTGGGTTCGTCGCTCCCGGGGCGAAGACTGTAATCCCGGCGCGGGCTGCGGCGAAAGTTTCGATGCGGCTGGTGCCTAACCAGGACCCCGACGACATTCTGAAGCGCTTCACGAATTATGTGAAGAAGCTGACGCCCAAAGGTATCGAAACGAAAATTAAAGTATGGAGCAAAGGTCCGGCCTGCGTAGTGGGAACCGACAACAAATTCGTCAAGGCCTCGACGGAAGCGATGCATGACGTGTTCAAGAAAGACACGGTATTCATCCGCTCAGGCGGTTCGATTCCGATTGTCACCGATTTTCAGGATGTGCTGAAGATTCCCAGCGTAATGATGGGCTTCGGTTTGCCCGACGACAATCTGCACGCTCCCAACGAGAAGTTCCATATTCCAAACTTCCACCGCGGGATCGAATCGATTTGCCTGTTTTTTGAAAAGCTTGGGAAATAAGCCAATCTTCAAGAATAGTTTGGTCCGCGGCTCCGATGACGATCTTGGGGCCACGGACCCAATAAGCTGCCGCAAACTTATTCGCTGGTCATAATGAAAAGCGGCTTCATTTCGAAGCTGCTGTAATGAGGGCGTAGACGGTCGATGTTGTAATGTTCTTTCACATTGACAACTTTCTTGGTGGCCGTAACCGCGTCGACGGGCATGTTGTCATAGCGGCCATTTTTCAGCACTACCAGCCGCCCGTGGACCCTGCTGAGTAGCAGATCAAGCGCGAGGTTGCCATAGGCCATGGGCGCGATCGAATCGATGGCGTCAGGGTCACCGCAACGCACCAGATATCCCAGTTTCTGGTTGATTACGTCGATGGATTTCCCATTGTTGTATTTCGGAGAGAGTTCTCTGAGTTTCTCCGAAACCAGATCGCCAATCCCTCCAAGTTTCTTATGGCCATAGGCGTCGGTCGTCTCCTGCTCATAGACCATCTCGCCGCCTTCGAACATTGCGCCTTCGGAGACCAGTACGACTGAGTAGCGGCTCGGGTTTTTGCGGCGATCGGAGATCAGAAGCTCGGTCAGTTGCTCGATGTCGAATTTGTGCTCGGGAATGACGCAGCGGTTGGCTGCGCCCGCCATGGTGGGCAGCATGGCGGTAAATCCGGCGTAACGCCCGAAAACTTCCAGGACCAGGAAGCGTTCGTGCGAACCAGCGGAAGTGCGGAGACTGTTGGTCATTTGAATCGTGCGCGTCACACAGGTACTGAAACCGATGCAGTAGTCGGTGCCGGGCACATCGTTATCCATGGTCTTAGGGATGGCGATGACCTTGACGCCCTCCTGATACAAACGAACGCCATAGCTCAACGTGTCATCGCCGCCGATGGGAATCAGGTAGTCGATGCCCAGCCAGTCAAGATTCTTCAGTACCTCCGGCGTCAGATCGTTCTTCTCAGCGTTGTAAGTGCCCTGGAGGTGCAGGGGGACGGCGGCTTTCTTGACCTTACTCGGATTGGTCCGCGACGAATGCAGGAAGGTGCCACCGGTGCGTCCCGCGCGATTGACGATTTCTTCCGTCAGCGTAATGAAGTGGTCGTGATTCTCCGCATCTTTTTCGCGGATGATCTCGGTAAGGCCAGCCCAACCGTGGCGTAATCCCACAACCTGGTAGCCTTCACGCAAGGCGCGAATCGTTACCGCGCGGATTGCCGGATTCAGCCCCGGCACATCACCGCCTCCGGTCAAGATTCCGATTACACCTTTGGCTTTGACGTTTGACATGATCTATCCTTCTTAGCACAACAAAGTAATTTGAATGAGTTTAGATAGCTTATTCTATAACTCAAGTCGAGTCTGCGCCGTGAGCTTCCAGACTGTGAAGCCGATAAGGTTCTCGATGCTTTCCAAAGCGGGACAACGCGTTGTGTGGGACGAAATACAGTTCCGGTACAATGAGTCAGTCCACATCTTCTTCTAAATTCTAGAATTCTATGATTCATGCCTGGCACGACGTCACTCCGGGAGACAAACTTCCGGACGAATTCAACACGGTGATCGAGATTCCGTTCGGCTCCAGCGTCAAGTATGAACTTGACAAGGCGAGCGGTCTCATCAAACTCGACCGCGTTCTCTATTCGGCCGTTTACTACCCCGCAAACTATGGCTTCCTGCCGCAGACCCTGGCAGAGGACGACGATCCGCTGGATGTTCTCGTGCTATGTCAGGAAACGGTGGTGCCGTTGACCATCATTCACGCTCGGGCCATCGGGTTAATGACGATGATTGATGCTGGCAAGCAAGATCATAAGATCATTGCGGTGGCGACGGAGGACCCCGAATTCAACAGCTATCGTGAAGCTGCCGAGATGCCGTCCCATCGTCTACTCATGCTTCGCCGGTTTTTCCAGGATTATAAACAACTTGAGGGAAAAGCCGTGGAAGTCGACGAGATACGTCCCGCGGGCGAGGCCTATCCAATCATTACCGACGCGCTGCGTCGTTACAGTGAGCAACGGCGGCGAGGATTCCCAAAATAAGCGAGTCATAGCAGGGGGCCTCGACGACGCACCGCCTACAGTAACTCACCGATTGATTGATCGGATACGGGGTGAAGGCGAATCACAGCCTTCGTCTATAATTCCAAGTGGGAATCTCCTACATAAAATGCATTGTTTTCCATTACTGGCAATCGTGGTCGGCGGGGAAATCGTCGACCTAATTAGCGAGACTGGCCCCGTCGCCAAGTTCGTCCTTCTTCTTCTGCTGTTGTTCAGCCTGCTCTCGTGGTCGATCATTCTTTCTAAATGGAGCCTACTGCGGCGGGCGAAGGTGCAGAGCGGCCGTTTTGTGCGCGCCTTCCGTAAGGCACAGCGGTTGCAGGATGTCGCGGCAGTGGCTGAGCAGTTCCGTCCCAGCCCGTTGGTTGCGGTGTTTGAAGGGGGACATGAAGAGTATCGCCGGCAGAGCGCGGTGGCCGGTGCGCAGCTGCGTGTCGACGCAATTCAACGCGCCATGCAGATTGCGAACTCGGAAGAACTGACGCGTTTCGAGCGAAACCTTCCGTGGCTGGCGATTACCGGCGCGGTTACGCCGTTCGTGGGACTGTTCGGGACGGTCTGGGGCATTATTGACGCCTTCCACGGCCTGGGAACCGCGGGCGCGGCGACTCTGCGCGCGGTCGCTCCCGGCATCTCCGAGGCGCTCATCACGACTGCTGCCGGCTTGGTGGCCGCGATTCCCGCGGTGATTGCCTATAATCTGATCGGAAGTTCCATTCGCGAATTCGCTGCGCGCGGCGACGATTTCTCCCTGGAAATGCTCAATGCGATTGAACGCACCCAGCCGCAGTCCGCGTACCGTCCCCTTGAAACTCCGGAGGTGCGGCGGTAATGGCCTTCACGGCTTCTAACGGACGCACCCAAACTTCCCTCTCCGATATCAACATTACGCCGCTGGTCGACGTGGTCCTGGTGCTGCTGATCATCTTTATGGTCACCGCGCCGGTTTTGCAGTCGGGGATTGAAGTCAGCGTTCCCAAGACGCGCACCGTAAAAGAAATTACGGAGGAGCGGCTGGTCATCAGCATTGACAAGCAGCAGCGTGTTTTTCTGGGCAACGATCCGATTAACATCAATGAGATCGCCGCCAAGCTGCGGCAGAAGGTCCGCGATCCGCAGCACCAGTCGATTTTCATACGTGCCGACGAAGATGTCCCCTTCGGGGCATTCGCAACCGTCATGGATTCGGTCAAGCAGTCCGGCATCAGCAACGTCAGCATTGTGACCCAGCCCATTCAATCTCATGGCAGCCACTGAAATTTTTTTTGAGCACGACCAGTGGGGCCGCAACCTGGCCTGGTCGGCCGGACTGCATACCGCGGTCGTGGCCGTCATCGTGTTATGGGCGTTCGTGCTGCCTGCGAGCCATGGCAGCGACTGGGGCGCAGGCGGAGGCGGCGACGCCATGGGCGTCACGCTGGTCACCACAGTCCCTTTACCGTCAAAGCCGAATGCCACGGAAAATGTTCTAGCTAATGAATCGAAGGGGCTGACTCAATCTCTGCCGAAGACCGAAGAAAAGGAACCGGACGCAATTCCGATTCCGGACAAAAACGCCAAGACCAAGCCGAAGCCCAAGAACAGCGCCAGCCAGCGCAAACCCGAGCCGCAACCGGAGGAAGAAGCGAACAACGTGGTCCCCTTCGGCGAAGGCGGCCCGGTCAGCGGCCCCTACGGAACCTTCAGCGCGGCTGGGGCCAAGGGCGGATTCGGATTCACCGGAGGCGGTGGCGATTTCGGTTCGCGCTTTGCCTGGTACGTTAAAGTCGTGCAGCAGAAGGTATCGGAAAATTGGCTCAAGTACGAGGTCGATCCGAGAGTTTCCGAGGCGCGGCGAGTTTATCTGACATTTGACATTAATCGAGGTGGGCAGCCGGTCAATGTGCAGATTGAGCAATCCA
This sequence comes from Terriglobales bacterium, assembly GCA_963700175.1. Lineage (GTDB taxonomy): Bacteria > Acidobacteriota > Terriglobia > Terriglobales > Acidobacteriaceae > DASVWZ01. Next base: position 257,476 of record CAVOWN010000007.1, on the reverse strand, counting down.
GCGGCGTGCCCTCGCTTGACCAGTCGGCATCCCGAGCTCTTCAACGCATTGATACATTTGGCCCGCTGCCTTCCGATTATTCGGGAAATAAGGTTTCTGTAGAATTCTGGTTCGATTACAAAAGGCCCTAAATTGTTGCCTATTTTGGGGACTCCGCAGCCTAAAGGATACGAGAAGGATGGTCAGTTAACTTGAACTCTTACATTTCTCGGAATACGATACTTACAGGCAGCCACTTGGCGCCTGCAAGACGGATGGACTCTTCTAAATCTTCGATCAGTAAATTCGCTTCGCGCAGTTACATTCTTGTGTGTTACGCAATTCTTGCGCTGTTTTTGGCGACTTCATGCTTCGCTCAGGACTGGATCAAGACCGGCACCGGGCTGGGCGTGGAAAAAATCCGCATGGCCGTACCCGACTTCAAGGCCGCAACGCCAGACCCGAAGAATGCCGACTTGGTCAAGGCATTCAACGATACGCTTTGGAACGATCTGGACGATGCCGGGATCTTCGAGATGGTTTCGAAGAGTTTCTATCCGTTAGGCGCGGTCGGAAATCCGCCGGATGTTAAGTTCGACGCATGGAGTTCGGCTCCGGTGACTACATCCATGCTGGCCTTCGGCAACCTTGGGGCCAACGGCAATAACCTCACGGTACAGGGATGGCTCTACGACGTAAAAAACGTCACCTCGCCGCAGGTGTTAGGCAAGCAATACACGGACGCAGCCACGGTAGACGCCTCCCGCCGCACCGCCCACAAGTTCGCCGACGAAATTATTTTCCGTTTGGGTGGCGGAATTCAGGGCATTGCCGAAACTCAGCTTTATTTCGTAAGCAGCCGCAGCGGTCACAAGGAAATCTGGGCCATGGATTACGACGGCCAAAACCAGCATCAACTCACGCATCTGGGCTCGATTTCTCTATCTCCGCGCATATCCCCCGATGGCTCCCGCCTGGCGTTCAGTTCCATCACCAAAGCGAGCTGGGAGATCCTGATGTACTCGATAGATCTCAACCGTCTGGTAACATTCCCGAAATTTGGAGGTACGAATCTTTCGCCTGCATGGTCTTCCGACGGAACCAAGCTGGCGTTCTCTTCCTCGCGTAGCGGCGACCCTGAGATTTACACGATGGATCAATCCGGCGGCAATCTGAAACGGTTGACGGCGACCAAACTGCCTGACGTTTCGCCCGTCTGGAACCCGAAGACCAACGCTCAAATCGCATGGGTCAGCGGGCGCAGCGGGCTGCCGCAGATTTACATCATGGAAAGCGATGGCACCAATCAGCAGCGCATCACCGATGAGGGATACGCGGTGTCGCCTTCCTGGTCGCCGAATGGACAATTTCTGGTTTTTTCCTGGATCCGCCACTATGGACCCGGAGCGCCGGGATCGCAAGACATCTACATCATGGATGTCGCCAGCAAGAATTGGGTACAGTTGACCCATGATGGCGGCCGAAATGATTTTCCTTCCTGGTCCCCCGACGGACGGCATATCGTGTTTCAATCCAGCCGTTCAGGAGGAGAGCAGATCTGGACGATGCTGGCGGATGGAACTAGCCAGAAGGCGTTAACGACCTCCGGGAAAAATACGCAACCCAATTGGAGTTGGAAGTAACGAGGCATTTCTTATGTTTGGCGTGTCTTTCGATTAACCAGTCCGGGGAAGGCGGATTTTAATTCCGCCAATCCGGCATTCAGTCGCGCCGGCGTACAAAACGGCGCGATGTTGCAGGGAGGATAAGTGAAGCAACAGAGAATGAAGTGGATTTCGCTCATATTCGTGTTGGGCGCCATTATGTTCTTAGGCGCCTGCCATAAGAAGACCCCACCGCCGCCACCACCGCCGCCGCCACCGGCCGCCGCGCCCACAGCCACATTGAGCGCCAACCCGGAGACGGTACAAACCGGATCATCCACCACCTTGACATGGCAGACTACGAACGCAACCGACGTCAGCATTGACGGCATAGGCGCGGTTCAGGCCAGCGGGTCTCAACAAGTGACCCCTACCGCCTCCACCACATATACCTTGACTGCGAAGGGTGCAGGAGGGACGCAGACGGCCACTGCTCGCGTCACCGTGACGCAGCCACCGCCGCCTCCACCGCCGCCTCCCTCAGCCACCGAGGAAGAACTGTTCTCACAGAATGTGAAGGACGTTTACTTCGACTATGACAAAGGGGACGTTCGCGCCGACCAGCAGAGCACGCTTCAGGGAGACATCGATTTCCTGAAACAGCATCCCAATATTCAGTTCACGATTGAGGGACACTGCGATGAGCGCGGATCAACCGAGTACAACCTGGCCTTGGGCGACAATCGAGCTAACTCGGTGAAGAATGCTCTGGTGCAAGGTGGAATCAGCGCCGGCAACATCAAAACCATCAGCTACGGCAAAGAAAAGCCGTTCTGCTCTGAATCGACGGAGGCATGCTGGCAACAGAACCGCCGCGGTCACTTCGTCTATCAGAAATGATTGGGCACTTTAGAGGCGCGGAGGCAAGAAGTCTCCGCGCTTTTTCTTGATTTATTTTCGCAAGACTCTGCGAGACAACGGGCGGGTTGGCGCGCTATGCTGCACAATAGAACTGCGCGGCCTGCACTTTTTACTGGGCTGCGCCTGACTTCAGCAACGATGGATCACCTATGATTTTTCAGCGTACTTCGCGAATCTGTTTTCTGGCTTTGGTTTTCGCCCTAGCGACCGCCCCAGCCTGGGGTGTCAGCAAAGAGATGGTCCAACTGCAAACCCAGGTGCAGGCCTTACAAGACCAAATGTCGCGCATGCAGCAATCTTTCGATGAACGCATGGGCGTAATGAAGAACCTGATGGACCAGAACACCGATAGTATGAACAAGGTGGCTGCCTCCATGGGACAATTGCAGGCCAGCCTGGAGAAGCTGCAAGGCGACAACGGTGGAAAGGTCGACCAACTCTCGGGCCAAATTCAGGCGCTTAACGATTCGCTCGACGAATTGAAGGCCCGGCTAAATAAGGTCTCCAAACAATTGGAGGACATGCAGTCGTCCCAACAGAGCCTCGCGGCCAACCAGGCATCCCAGCAGGCCCAGCAGCAGGCAGCGGCCCAAGCCCCACCGCCGGACGTTCTGTATAACAATGCCCTGCGCGATTACAATGCCGGAAAAAACGATATTGCGACGCAGGAGTTTTCCGACTACATCAAGTTCTATCCCAACACCGATCTCGCCGGAAATTCGTATTTCTATCTGGCTGAGATCCAGTTCCGCGCCGCCGACTACGCCGACGCAGCCAAGAACTACGATTTAGTCATCCAGAACTTTCCAAGTGGCAACAAGGCAGCTTCTGCAAGCTTGAAAAAAGGGCTTGCTTTGATCGAACTTGGCCAGAAAGATGACGGTGTGGCCGAGTTGCGGCACGTGATCCAGCGCTACCCCAAGTCGAATGAAGCTCTACAGGCGCGCGACCGTCTGCGAAAGTTGGGCGTTTCGACGACGGCGGCGAAGCGGTAAGAATGCTAGGCCTGGGAGTCGTTGCTCAGGTTCAAACTGCGCAAACAATAGCGAATTTCCGTGCTTACCTCGCGAATCCGCATGCCATCCTGCACCATGAGTTTGCATGAAATCGCCGATCGCACCGGGCTGCCTTCACCCAGGTCATAGGTGACGCGGCAGTACTGACAATCTTCATTCCAGCAAAAACGCCCGTAGGAAATGTCTTCGGGCGCAAGAAACTGAAAGCAACGCAATAGGGGATTGCTGTCGGGAACGTCGAAATTTTTCCCGAGAATCTCGATGCGTACCAACCGGTCGTACGGCCGGAACAGGGATGACGGTGCGGTCATTCGTTTAGGGTTTCAGAAACACACTCGATAGAATCGAAGGGCCGATAAAATCTCCCGCCAACTCTCCCCAGGCTACTGCACTCCGGCGCGATGAGCACGATGTCGCTTTGCGGGGTGGGCCTTGCGATGATGATGCCGGGCCTGCATGTCGGTCTGCAACGGATTTGCCGCCACCGTCTCAACTTCACCGGTCGAGGGGAATAATTCAGCCGTGGCATTCAAGTTCCACGAGAACAATACACAGAAGCAGAGCGCCAGAAATATCTTCTTCATCGATTTTCTTCCTCCCATTGCGGGATTTTCTTACTCTGTATACAGCATAAACACCTACTAATGAGGAGACTTTCAGGATACGCTGTTGTGAGCGAAGGTTCACCTTGCAAAAAATGGAGAATCACTCATGGAAACAAAAGACCAGGACCGTTCCAAGGGAGCAGTCGAGCAAGACGAATCGAACCAGGGCGGCAACACGTCACTCCAAGGCCAGCTTGGCCACCGCGACCAGGACCCACTTTTGAAATCGTCAGACACGGATTTCCCAGAACCAGGGGGCAACGAGGAACACTCGGGCGAACCGGTGGCTCCTGCGCATAAACCTGGACACGCAGCGTAATAGGAACCACAACCGATCGCGGACCAGGCTGCAATGGGGACCAATTCCTACCTAAGCTCCTCCATTGCCTGCTCGAGGGCTTGCCTGCCGGGACGGGTCACCGATTCCGGCAAGGTCGCGAGCGGCTGATCGGTCATGTTTAGCATGTCGATCAGCGTCGGCGCCTGCGGATTGACGTAAAACACTCCGGTCAGGACCTCGCCTTTGTCCTTGGCCTCGTGTAGGCGACTGATCGCCTGCAAGCGGTTGGTCGCATCGTAGTCTTCTTCCAACTTGCGCAGACGTAGCCGCGAACCGTCATGCATGGTGACTTCAGCCGTGGTCCCAGGATCGTATTCCACGACGATCTCCTCGAACACGGGGACGAAGTTGATGTCCTGCAAAGGCTCTTCGTGGTCCTTCATGTACTTGTAAGACTTGGTCGAACCTTCATGGTCGTTGAAGGTGACGCAGGGCGACACCACATCGAGCATCGACGTTCCCTTATGGGCGATGGCGGCTTTCAGCATGGCATGCAACTGCTTCTTATCGCCGGAGAATGAACGGCCCACGAACGTCGCTCCCAACTCCACGGCAAGTGCGCACGTATCGATCGGCGGCAGGTCATTGATCACGCCGCTCTTCAACTTGGATCCGAGGTCGGCGGTGGCGGAGAATTGCCCCTTGGTAAGCCCGTAAACGCCGTTGTCCTCGATGATGTAAATGATTGGCAGATTGCGCCGCATCAGGTGAACAAACTGTCCAATTCCGATTGAGGCAGTATCGCCGTCTCCGCTCACACCCAATGCGATCAGCTTCTGGTTGGCAAGTACGGCGCCGGTTGCCACCGAAGGCATTCTGCCGTGCACCGCGTTGAAGCTGTGGGAACGGCTCATAAAATAGGCCGGCGATTTGGAGGAGCACCCAATTCCGCTGGGCTTGATCACACGCTCCGGCGGGACTCCCATCTCGTACATTGCATCGATGATGCGTTCGGAGATGGCATTGTGGCCGCAGCCGGCACACAAGGTCGTCTTTCCGCCGCGATAATCGAGCACGGTAAGCCCGATACGATTGGTCTTGGGTTGCGGTGTGCTGGTCGGTGTGGTCGCCATCTTACTTTCCCTCCATGGTGGTGAGCTCATCGGTGACAGAACGTGCATCCACGGGCAGTCCATGAATATGAGCAATGCTGCGCAGCCGCACCACCAGTTCTGGCTTCACGTCTAGCTTTAACAGGCTAAGCATTTGCGCGTCCCTGTTCTGTTCGATCACATAGACCCGCTCATGCTGCTCGATGAACTCATGCACTTCCCGGGTGAAGGGATATGCCTTCAGACGCAGATAATCGGTCTCGATCTTATATTCATCGCGCAGTTGATCGCGGGCCTCGATGATTCCCCAGTGCGTAGTGCCATACGCGATGATTCCGATCTTCGACTTGCCGGCTGTTACCTCGGGTCGCGGTACGAAGGAACGCGCGGTTTCGAACTTACGATTGATGCGCTCCATGTTGCGCTCGAAATCGTCCGGCCGTTCGCTGTACTGCGATTTCTCATTGTGCCCGCTACCGCGAGCAAAATAGGCTGCGGCGGGATGGTCCGTGCCTGGCAATGTCCGATAGCCGATCGCGTCTCCGTCGACATCTTTGTAACGCGAAAATCCGCCTAGCCGGTCCAGGTCTTCTTTACTCAGCACCTTGCCGCGGTTGATCGGCACGGTCGGGTACTCAAACGGCTTTGACATCCAGTTATTCATTCCCAAATCCAGGTCGGACATGACGAAGACCAGGGTCTGGAATTGTTCGGCCAGGTTGAAAGCGTCCTGTGCCATGGAGAAACATTCGTCGACCGAACATGGAAGCAGCATGATGTGCTTGGTGTCGCCGTGCGACAAGCAGGCCGTGGAAAGAATGTCGCCCTGCGAAGTGCGAGTGGGTAGCCCCGTGGAAGGGCCAACGCGTTGAATGTCCCAAACCACGCCTGGAACCTCGGCGTAGTAGGACAACCCGGCAAATTCTGCCATCAGCGAGATGCCCGGGCCCGCCGTTGCGGTCATCGAACGCGCGCCGGCCCACCCCGCGCCCAAGACCATTCCGATCGCCGCCAGTTCATCCTCAGCCTGGAGGATGGCGAATGTCGCCTTGCCATCGGGACCAATGCGGTAATCCTTCATGTACTCGATCAGAGTCTCAACCAGCGACGATGAAGGTGTGATCGGATACCAAGTCACTACTGTCACTCCGGCAAACATGCAACCCAGAGCGGCGGCGGAGTTTCCGTCGATGATGATCTGACCCGTCGTCTTGTCCATCCGCTGAATGAAATAAGGATCTTGCTTGGTCAGGCTCGCAGCGGCGTAATCGTACCCCGCCTGCGCCGCGGCCATGTTCAGGTTTGCTGCCTTCACCTTGGTGGAAAATTGCTTGCGCAGCGCCTTCTCAACTTCCTTCATGTCGATGTCGAGCAACTTGGCCACAACGCCGACGTAAATCATGTTGCGGACCAGCTTCCGCAACTTCGCTTCCGGACACACCGGCGCTACCAGCTTGTCGTAGGGCACAGCATAAAAAGTCAGATCATTGCGAAGTTGATTCAAGTTCAGCGGTTCGTCGTACAGGATCGCCGCGCCGGGCGCCAGCGACATGCAATCTTCTTTCGCGGTTTCAGGATTCATCGCAACGCAGAAATCGATTTCCTTCTTGCGTGCAATGTAACCATTTTTATTGGCGCGAATGGTGTACCAGGTAGGAAGTCCGGCAATATTTGACGGAAACAGGTTCTTGCCGGAGACCGGCACGCCCATCTGAAAGATGCTGCGCAGCAAAACCGTGTTCGAGCTTTGCGAGCCTGAACCATTCACCGTCGCCACCTGTATGCTCATGTCATTGACGACAGGTCTTCGTCCGGCTTGACCGGAGTGCTCATGAAGAGCGACATCAGTAGTAGCCATCCTTAACTTCCTCCCATACCTGTAGCGGAATTCAGCGCCCAGTGCAATCTTTCCCATTGCGGGCGAACCCTTGATTATACGGCAGGATGGCCTTGCAGGTCAGACCGAAGGAAGATGGAACCCGCGCCGAGAACGCAGACTTCGATGTGTTCAATCGAGGTTCTGGCAGGCCCTACACATCGATCGTCCCTTCCATGTAGAGAACAGCCCTGCCTTTGAGCAGCACTCGTTCACCCCGGGGTTCGACCCACAATTCGCCGCCGCGCGGGGAGAGTTGTCGCGCATGGAGGGACTTTTTCCTCAGCCGCTCGCTCCAGTAAAGTGCCAGAGAACAATGCGTCGATCCGGTCACCGGATCTTCGGGAATGCCGAAGCTCGGCGCAAAGTATCGCGAGACGAAGTCCGAATCCCGCCCGGGCGCTGTCACGCAAACCCCCGATGGATGCAGGTCTTCGAGCAATCCAAGGTCGATGCGGACGTTGCGCACATCTGCCTCGTCTTCGTAGACCACGAAATAATTCCCTTCAGGAGCGCTGGCGCCGCTGCGCAAAACGACTTGCGGACGAGGCTCGATTCCATCGAGCACTGGCGCAGGCGGCGACGAGCAAGTCTTCAGAAGGAGCGCCGGGAAATCCATTGCCATCAAGTCACCGTCACGGCGTACCGTCAGCGGACCGCTGCACGTATCAAACTTTATAGAAGGCGCGACGGGTTCCATCCGGCTCAACACCACCATCGCCGACGCCAAGGTAGCGTGGCCGCAGAGCTGCACCTCATACCTGGGCGCAAACCAGCGCAACTTGTAGCCACCGGATTGGGGGACCAGAAAGGCCGTCTCTGACAGATTATTCTCGGCCGCGATTGCGAGCATGGTGGCGTCGTCCAGCCAATCCTGCAGCACGCACACGGCAGCTGGGTTGCCGCGAAAGACTTCGCCCGTGAAGGCATCTACCTGAAAGATGGGAATTTTCAAAGCGAACCTGCGGAGACGTTATTCTACGTTGAAAAACTGTGCCATGTTGCGGAACTTCTTGTATCGGGAGGCCAGCAAATCTTCCGTCGACAGCTTGCGAAGTTCATCGAACTGCTTCACCAGCTCCGCATCCAGTAAAGCAGCGGCGCCTGCATGGTCGGTATGCGCCCCGCCTTTGGGCTCAGAAATGATTCCGTCGATCACGCCCAGCGAACTCAGGTCGTTGGCGGTGATCTTCATGGCTTCGGCCGCCAAGATCTTCTTTGAAGCATCCCGCCACATGATGGACGCACATCCTTCCGGCGAAATCACCGAATAAATCGAATTCTCCATCATCAGCACGCGGTCACCTACCGCAATCGCCAAGGCCCCGCCGCTTCCGCCGACGCCAATCACTGTCGTCAGAATCGGCACTTTCAACCTCGACATCTCACGCAAATTACGCGCGATCGCTTCCGCTTGACCACGTTCCTCGGCGTGCAGTCCGGGATATGCTCCGTCTGTATCGACCAATGTAATGATGGGACGGGCGAATTTCTCCGCAATCTTCATTACCCGAAGGGCCTTGCGATATCCTTCTGGATGCGGCGTTCCAAAATTCCGGAACACCCGCTGTTTCATATCGCGGCCTTTCTGGGTGCCGATGACCATGACCTCATGGCCATGAAAGCGGGCCATGCCAGCCACAATCGCCCGGTCATCGCCAAAGCCGCGGTCGCCGTGGATCTCACTGAAGTCAGTAAATAAGCGTTCGATGTAATCGAGAGTTTGAGGACGCTGCGGATGCCGCGCCAACTCGGTCTTTTCCCACGCCACGCTGCGGACGGTCACTTGCTCGCGCAATTCGTGGATGCGGTCATGCAGTTGTTGAATCTCCCCGCGAATGTCCGGGTCCTGCCCCGGCAAAGCTTGCAGCTTCGAAAGTTGTCGCTCGATCTTTTCTAGTTCCTGCTGTGCTTTCAGCTGAGACTCCATTTTTCTGCCGTCACCGTTCCGGCTGGCCCATCGAGTTTCCACCATGGAGAGCAGCCAATCGGCGCTGTGTACCGACAAGAGCGTACTCGGGACCGCTGGAGCAGTCGCTGGCAGCGCCACGCTTCTGTGGGGGACTCTCATTCGCCCAGACTTAATTGATTACCCGCACCGCACCACGACCACATAGTTCTTCCACCCGAGTCATGAAATTTCTGTCTGGATGGACATTATAGCCTTCTGCTTCCATCACCACCATGAAATCGCCCTGCCGCTCCACGTCGAAGAGCACTTTGGCTTCGCCTTTACGCTGATTAAAGAGTTCGTGGAGTTGATCAATCGTTGTCTCGCTCGCACTATCGACCGGAATGCGAATACGCAGCGAGCGCGGCAACGGGACCTTGGCATCCTCCAGCGGCAAAATTTCATTGGCGGTAAGCTTCGGGTTCACGCCTTCTTCAATCCGTAGCCCGCCACGAACCAGCACCGGCACTTCAAGTTTCACTTTGTCGCCGATTTTTCGGTAGGCCTCGGGGAAGACAATCATCTCCACGGAACCCAGCATGTCTTCCAGCGTGCCCTGTGCGTAAAAGTCGCCCTTCTTGGACTTCAGCACCCGAAGATTCGTAATAATGCCCGCCGTACAAATGTTCTCGTCTTTTCCGGTCGACGCCTTCACTGCCGCAATGTCGGCGGTACTGAGCGCATGCAAGTCTTGCAGCTTGTCGGCATACTTTTCGAGAGGATGCCCGGTGATAAAAAATCCCAGAATTTCCTTCTCCGCCGCCAACCGCATCTGTTCGTCCCAGTCCGGAGTGTCAGGCAGGCTTTCCGGCTCAGCGTGTACATCATCCTGCTCGAAAACTCCGAAAAGTCCGTGCTGTCCCGACTCAGCGTCGCGCTGCGACTTCAACGCCCGATCAATCGCCTTGTCCAGCACCGCCATCAATTGACCACGACGGCCCAAGGAATCCAGCGCGCCGCACTTGATGAGCGACTCAAGCACGCGTTTATTCAGCAAGCGCAAATCAACTTTCTCGCAAAATTCGAAAATCGACCGGTAACGGCCCAGCTCTTTGCGACCACCGACGATTGACTCGATTGCGTTGTGACCGACGTTCTTCACGGCCGCCAGCCCAAAACGGATGGCCTCTCCGTGCGGCGTAAACTGGGCGGCACTAACATTAATATCCGGGGGCTCAACCGCAATCCCCATTTCACGGCATTCGTTAATGTACTTCACTACGTCGTCGGTATTCCCCGTGACCGAGGTCAGCAATGCGGCCATGAATTCCACCGGAAAATGGGTCTTTAAGTAGGCCGTGTGGTAGGCCAGCAACGCATACGCCGCAGAGTGTGACTTGTTGAAGCCGTATCCAGCAAACTGCGCCATGAGATCGAAGATCTTTTCAATCTTTTTCTGCGGATAACCATTCTGTACCGACCCTTCCACAAAGCGCTCGCGCTGCTGCGCCATCTCCTCGGCTTTTTTCTTTCCCATGGCGCGACGCAGTAAATCGGCTTCGCCCAGCGAGTATCCTGCAAGCTTGTTGGCGATCTGCATCACCTGTTCCTGATAAACGATGACGCCGAGCGTCTCCTCCAGAACTTCCTTCAATTCGGGCAATTCATACTCAACTTTTTTGCGGCCATGTTTTCGGTCGATAAAATCGTCGATCATGCCACCCTGAATCGGCCCCGGCCGGTAAAGTGCATTCAGTGCCGTCAGGTCGCCGAGGGTGCTTGGCTGATAACGCCGCAAAACATCGCGCATGCCATGCGATTCAAACTGGAAGACGCCCGAAGTCAAGCCACTGTGAAAAACTTTCTGGTAGGTCGTCTCGTCGGTGAGCGGAATCGCTTCCAGCGCAACTTGCTGCCCCTTGGTCTGCAAGATGAGTTTCAACGCGTCATCGAGAATGGTCAGCGTCGTCAGCCCCAGGAAATCCATTTTCAGCAGGCCGAGCTTTTCGATTGCCACCATGTCGAACGCCGTAACAATTTCGTCGTTCTTGGTTTTGTGCAGCGGCACCAGTTCAACCAATGGCCGCGGAGAAATCACTACGCCCGCCGCGTGTACTCCCGAGTTGCGGACCAGGCCTTCGAGTTTGCGCGCCGTGTCGATCAACTCCCGTATTTGCGGCTCGCCCTCATATGCCTGTTGCAATGCCGGAGAATCCTTGATCGCCTGCTCAATGGTGATATTCAGCGTCGTCGGCACCATCTTGGCGATGCGGTCCACATCGCTGTAGAGCATGTCCATAGCGCGACCGACATCCTTGATAGCTGCCTTCGCAGCCATGGTGCCGAAGGTGATGATCTGCGCCACGTTCTCCCGGCCATACTTCTGCGTGACGTAATCAATCACTTCGCCTCGCCGGTTCATGCAGAAATCAATGTCGATGTCGGGCATCGAAATCCGCTCCGGATTCAAGAACCGTTCGAAAAGTAATTCGTGCTGGAGCGGATCGATGTCGGTAATTCCCATCGAGTAAGACACCAGCGACCCGGCTGCCGATCCGCGTCCCGGCCCGACCGGTATGTCATGTTCCCGGGCATAACGGATGAAATCCCATACGATGAGAAAATATCCCGAAAACTTCATCTGCTGGATAATCGCCAGTTCGCGCGCCAAGCGCTGCTCGTATTCGGACATGCTGTGTTTTAGCCGTCCACCAGCTTCCACTAATTGCAAGGCTTCCTTGCGCCGCGCAAATCCATTTCTGGCCACATGTTCGAAATAGCTGTCCAGTGTGTGGCCCTCTGGAACGTCAAAGCGCGGGAAGGGATTACTGACCTTTTCCAGCCGCATGTTGCAGCGCTCTGCAATCCCCAGGGTGCGGCTCAGCACTGCCGGTGCGTCCTTGAACACCCGAAACATCTCCTCGCCATTCTTGACGTAGAAGTCCGTCCCCTGGAACTTCATGCGGTTGGTGTCTTGAACGGACTTGCCGGTCTGTATACACAGCATTACGTCCTGCGCGTGGGCGTCGTCTTCGCACAGGTAGTGGCTGTCGTTCGTCGCCACCATGGGAATGCCCAACTCCTTTTCCAGCCGGAATAAATTGGAGTGGATGCGATGCTCCTGCTCCAGTCCCTGGTCCTGAATCTCCAAAAAGAAGTTTTCCTTGCCGAAGATGTCGCGATAGAGCACCGCAGCATCGCGTGCCGCCGTGTACTTGTCTTCCGTCAGGAATTCGGCAACTTCGCCTTTCAGGCACCCAGAAAGCCCGATCAAGCCCTTCGAATGTTCCGCCAGAAACTTTTTGCTCACCCGTGGCTTGTAGTAGAAACCATGCATCGAGGCCTCGGAGGTGATTTTGGCGAGATTGCGATACCCCTCCTCGTTTTCAGCCAATACCAGCAGATGATTGTAGGTATCGCCATCCGGAGGGGTCCGCGCGATGCGATGGTCGTCTTTTTTGCAAATATAAAGCTCACAACCAATGATCGGTTTTACTCCGGCATGTTGCGCCGCATTCACGAAATGGACAGCACCGAAGATATTGCCGTGGTCAGTCATGGCCACGGCTGGCATGCCCAGTTCTTTCACACGTTCGCAGAGCTTCTCCACATCGCAAGCGCCGTCGAGCATGGAGTAGTCGGTATGTAGGTGCAGGTGGACGAATTGTTCGGGCATGGACACTTACAATTTTACGGTCGCTTCCCTTTAATTGAAAGGCATCGCGCGCTCTGCGGAAGCGGTTTTATCCACAGAATGAGGAAAACCAATCACAGGTCTATCAATCCAAGCGCGTCTGTGGGAAACTTGCAGCATGCCAAATCGCCGATTGCGGATCGTGAAACGCGTACGAAACACACCCGTGTTGGGAGTTTGCGAATCCTGTAGCGCTCAGTTCGCCGGTGACCCCAATCGGGGCAACGCTCAGTCTGCCATCCAGGAACAATTCAACGCTCACCAGTGCAAGGCGCTTGAAGCAGTTCCAGAACCCGTTAAGACCGTCAAGAAGGCCACAGCGTCGAAATAGCTCTTCGCTTCGATTTGGGAATGTTTAGGGGCGGGTCCGCGCTCAGCGCTTCTTTGACTTTTTCTTAGGCGCGGATTTCGCGGCTTTCTTCGGCGCAGTCTTGGGGGACGCCTTCTTCTCGCTCTTGTGCGGCTTGGCGGATTTCGCCGGCGCCGGGCGCTTCGCTTGCGGTTTCACACTCTCGGCCTTGACGGGCGCAGCAACCGCCGCCGTCGCGGGCGCAGCTACCGTAGCCGGCCGGCCCTTTTTCTTGCCCGTCGGCGGCACAACTGGCGCCGCCCCAACCACCGGAACCGTCGCTGCCGCCGCTGCCTTCGCCGCGCGTCCCCGTTTTGCCGGTGGCGGCGGAGGGGGTGGTGGAGGTGGCGACAACGGTTTCAGATATTTAACGATCTCTGTATGCGATCGCATCTTTCCATCCAGTAGAAGCATGAATACATCGTGTGCGATCTTCGGATACTCCGCCATCTGCGGCGTAATCCGCATCTCCGTCATCTCTGGTAAGGGTAACTTCTGCTGCACTTGACGCCATTTGGTAAAGAAATTCTTGATTTTCTGGTCGACAGCCTGCTTGGCAGTGACCGCAAGGAACAACACCATCTCCGGCCGTGCTTCCGACAACAACTTCCACGTCCGCGACGGAGTCGCCGCCTCCTTGCCCATTAATCGTTTCGCTAAATCCTTGGCATTGTCTTCAAGGTCCTTCCACGCCTCGACCAAATCTTTGCGCGGAATCAGCTTGCACATGTCGGCGATATCTTTATCGCCCAAGCGGGCAGTCAGGAAGTACAGCACCGCGGGCGCGGGATCCGGCGAATATCCCAGTTCATTCATCTGCTGCCGTGTCTTCATCAACGCGCCCAGTCCAGCAGAGTCCACCTTCGCCGTGGTCCAATGAGGATTCAGTACCTTCAGCCAATCCTCACGCTCCAGCGCCTTCAGAATGTGCAGCGGATCGTCTTCGTACGCCAACTGCTCGATTTCATGCCCAATCGCGCGGTTGCTGATGTGCTCGATGTAATTATTTTCCTTGGCGGAATCGAAGCGAGCTTGGGTTTTCTCTTCCAGAGGCCAATGAAATCGAGCCGAAAACCGCAGCGCCCGAATAAGGCGCGAAGGATCTTCGACAAACGCATAGTTGTGCAGAATTCGAATCAGCTTGGCTTCGATATCGGCCACGCCATTAAAAGGATCCAGCAGAAGCCCGCGCGAACCGGGATTCAGCGACAACGCCATCGCATTGATGGTGAAGTCTCGGCGGCGCAAGTCCTCGATAATCGTGGATGGAGTGACGATCGGAGGCTTGCCAATCTTCTCGTAGCGCTCAGTCCGCGCACCGCTGACCTCCGCCCGCACACCCCCGCTAAATGTCACGTAGAGAACTTTCAGGTCATCATCGACCGCTGACACCCGCGCCCCTGCCCGCTCCAGATCTTTTTGCAGTTTGAGGGGATTTCCCTGGACGGTGAAATCAAGATCGCGTATGGCAAAGCCGCTGGTAATATCGCGGACCGCTCCGCCGGTGAGATAGACGTTCATTCCGGCGTCGCGTGCCAAGTCTTGCAGCAGTGTCACCGCCCTTTGCTGATCGGGCGACAACCGCATCTCGAGTGTGTAAATGTAGTCGGCCATGCGTTATGTCAAGGCAAGCAGATGATCTGAAGCGTCCATCACCCTATCCAAAAAGATTTCCACAGGCAGCCTGGTCTATTCCTGCGAATTCTTTCTTGCCTTGTTGTAAGGCCCTCTAAATAATAGACTTATATTAATCTTAGCGTACTTCACTGAACTACAGAAAATATCACACCATTGACGATTTGGCTACTAAGAATCCGATGACTCATCATGTTCCGGGGAAAAGTGTGAGAATCTGATTAAGCTTGGGCTCGCATCACGGAGTCGGGCCGTCGCAAAATGCCATCCACTCACAAGAAAGTCGTAGTTCGCAAGATGGACCGGGATTCCATCAACGGCCACGTCTCGCCCGCGCACTATGTCCAAGATGGCAAATTGGAGTTATTGAATACCGCCGGAACTGTCATCTCCATCGATCTTCGCGAGATTAAGGTCGTCTATTTTGTGCGCGAGTTCGGCGAACTTGACACTACCACCCGCAAGACTTTTACCACACGCCCCCGCACCGAGGGCCTATGGGTGCGGCTGAGGTTCAAGGACGGAGATTCGATCGAAGGCATGATGCCGAATGATCTGATCTCGCCCCTGCCCGAGGGCTACCTGGTGAATCCGCCTGATCTTCGCTCTAACATCCAGCGCATGTTCGTTCCGCGCACCGCCCTGGAGTCCCTGACCGTCCTGGCGGTCATCGGAGCAACCCGCCGTCAGCGCCGAGGCCCCGGCGACACGTTACAGGTACCCATGTTCGGCGAATAGACATCGTCCGCGCCCCGCGCGTGAACTCGCCTGCCTTCGCTACAATCATCTGTCCGTTACAGAAAGCTTCTATGAAGCTCTCTCAGCTCGCATCCACACTTGGCGCAACCCTTGAAAATGGCACACCTGACCTCGAAATCACCGGAGTTGCGGGCATCGAATCCGCTGGCCCGAACGAGGTCACCTTCGTTGCCAATCCCAAGTACGCCCCCGCCGCCCGAACCACGTCGGCTGCCGCGGTCATCGTGGCCGAAGACTTCCCTTCTACGGGCAGGCCATTGCTGCGCAGCAAGAACCCTTATTTGGCGTTCGCCCGCGCGCTGGAACTTTTTTATCAGCCGCCGGCCTACGCACCCGGAATCCATCCGACCGCCGTCATTCATCGGTCCGCAAAGGTGGGAGTCAACGCCCACATCGGCGCCTATGCCGTTCTCAGCGAAAACGTCGAAATCGGCGCTGATGCGGTCATCCTGCCGCATGTGGTGATCTATCCCAACGTCGAGATCGGGAATAGTTTCTTTGCCCATGCGCACGCCGTGGTCCGCGAGCACTGTCGCATTGGAGACAACGTCATCCTGCAAAATGGAGTCATTGTCGGCGCGGACGGCTTCGGTTTCGCCAAAGACGACGCCGGCCACTGGCACAAGATTGTGCAGTCGGGTCCTGCGGTCATCGAGGATAACGTTGAGATTCAAGCCAATTCCTGCATCGATCGCGCCAGCATTGGGGAAACCCGCATTGGACGCGGCTCAAAAATCGATAACCTAGCCCAGGTTGGGCACGGCTCCAGCGTCGGCGCAGACACCATGATTTGCGCGCAGGTGGGTCTGGCAGGCTCGACAAGCATTGGCAATAATGTCATTCTGGCTGGACAAGTTGGCGTCGCCGGCCATTGCAAGGTCGGAGATGGCGTCATCGTCACCGCCCAAAGCGGCACCCATGGCGATATCCCGCCCGGCTCCATGGTCAGTGGTTCTCCCGCTTTCGATCACAAAACCTGGATGCGCTCGACGGCCATCTTCGCCAGGCTTCCAGAGCTGCTGAAAACAATCAGGGGCAGGAAATGAACTTTGGAACGAGATTCTTCGGGGCGGCTTGAACGCCCCCGCCTATAGTTCAGTCACGCGCTCCGCAAGAATCGGATAGCTACGCTTCATTCTTGGCAATTATGCTTGTTTTAACATGCATGTTCTCGACAACGTAATCTGGCAGGCGCTCACTTCCAGGCAAACGCACCTCGCTCAAAGCAACGCCAAAGCGGCCAAATTCCTGAACGAAGTCAGCATGCTCGCGGGTATCTCCGAGCCGGACGGATCGGCGTTCAGCGATCTCGCTTCCCTGCTTCGTCGCGGCGAGCGCGTGGGATTATTCCTTGAGCGAGTCCCGCAAACCCAGCTGGAACTTCGCCTGGTGACCTCAGCCGACCTGATACAGATGGTGCACGATAAACTCGAGCCGAACCAACCGCCCTTCGAATCCCATAAATTTCTCCAGCTCGGTGAGAGCGACGTACCGGAGATGTTGACGCTCACTCAACTGACCAAGCCGGGCCCGTTCAACCGCTGCACGCACGAACTGGGAGACTATTTCGGCATTCGTATAGACGGCAAACTTGTAGCTATGGCTGGCGAACGGCTGCGCGTTCCCCGCTACACCGAAATCAGCGCAATCTGCACCCATCCCGACTTTCTGGGACGCGGCTATGCCAGTGCACTTACGACAATGCAGATCGCGCGTATCCGAAGCCGGGAAGAGATTCCGTTCTTGCACGTGCTGTCGGCTAATCGACCAGCCGTGGGCTTATATGAGCGGCTTGGATTCAAGACGCGGCAGGCCCGGAAATACGTCATTCTGGAAAAGCTTTGACGCCTAAGAGTCGCAGGCCGAGACGAAATCCACGGGCTTTGCGCAAAATGAAAACGGCCGCGCAAGGCGGCCGTTCAAAAAGTAATCAACTCAAGAATCAATACAGATGGAAAGTCACTTCCACGCTAATCTGAACCGCAACCGGCTTGCCATCTTTCATTGCCGGATCGAACTTCCACTGCTTGACCGCTTCAATAGCTTTTTCATCCAGCCCAAGACCGAGCGTACGTGAAACCTTAATATCGCGCGGCCGACCGTCTGGCCCCACCACCAGCCATAGCACGCACGTTCCCTGATACTTCGCCTTACGCGCTTCCTCTGAATACTCGGGATCGGGCGTGAATACTGCGCGCGGCGCTGAAACACCACCGCCGACGTGAAAGAGCCCGCCGCCTGTTCCACCGCCCCGTCCTTCGCCAACGCCCGGACCAGTTCCAACACCGACGCCGCCACCCGAGCCAGCGCCGATTCCGCCGCCGAACCCCGTTCCATTCGATGGTGGACCCGATGGCAGGTGGGAGGTCGGATCTCCGAGGTTAGGCAGGTTGTTCATTGCCATCTTCACTTGCGGAGGAATTACTACGGTCGGCTCAACCGCCAATTTGGGATGCTCATTCCGCACCACCATCGCCGGAGGAGTAATCTGCTCCATTGAGAATTTTGGCAACTTTCCTTTCGGAGCCTGCAGCTTGTCGCGATCGCCGCCACCGCCGCCGCCTCCCGACTGTGTCTTCGCCGGCTCCAAGGTTGGAATATCGTCCGTGGGGACAAAAGTCACCGTCTCTGGCGGCTTGACGATTTGGCTCACCACTCGGCGCCCAAGAATCGTCCCACCGATCAGGGCCGCCAGAATCAGAATGTGAACAACCGTGGAACCTGCCGCGCCATTTTTCTTGTAATTGTAGAATCCCCAGATGTCCTTGACCGGGATTGGTTTAGAGGTCAGGACAAGCGGTGGAAGCTTTTTCGGGAAGAAGAAATCATCGAAATTCTGAAAAAGCGACTTCCAAAGTGGTTCTTCGATCGTTGTCTGACTCAGCGAAAAGTCGAATTCCGGTTCGCTTTGCGTGCGGGGTGTGGTGTCTTCTAAAGTTGCCATATCAGACCCGAGTCGATTTTCCGTGGGGCGAGTTCTCCATCTCCCTACCCCACATTAGCTTGATAAGTACCGAAACGGACATGTTGCTTGGCCGACTATAGTTACTCTTCCGGTGCGGCTCAGCCTTCCGCGGTCAGCGGAACGGGGTCAGCCCCTTTTTCAACAACTTCCAACTTAGATGCGTGCACTCGGGAAACGTCACTTAGAGAAAATTGTACACCTCTTTTTTCAATTTTCTTCCGATTTTCCGGTACATCGGTGAGTTACGGCTGGCTCAATGGACGCAGCTGGCATACCTCCCTATATAATTGAAGAATCAATTGTTTGGGAGAACTATCCGCGTGCTGGGCGATCTGAAATCCACAGTTAATTTGCCTAAAACTGACTTTCCCATGAAGGCGAACTTGCCCCAAAATGAGCCCAAAATCCTGGCTCGCTGGGAGCAGATGGGCATTTACGAGCGCATCCGCGAGGCCCGCAGAGGGCGTCCCCAATACGTTCTGCACGACGGACCTCCCTACGCCAATGGGGCCCTTCACCTGGGCCACGCCCTGAATAAAAGCCTTAAAGACTTCGTCGTGAAATCGAAGAATATGGCTGGATTCGACGCCCCTTACGTCCCCGGGTGGGATTGCCACGGCCTGCCCATCGAGATCAAAGTCGATCAAAAGTTGGGCGGCAAAAAGCTTCAGATGAAGCCCATGGACGTGCGCCAAGAGTGCCGCAAGTACGCGGAAAAATTCCTGGACTTGCAGCGCGAACAATTCAAGCGCATCGGCACCTTCGGACGCTGGGACCGGCCCTACTCAACCATGACGCCGCAGTACGAATCCGTCGTGGTCAAGACGCTTTATTCATTCCTGGAGAACGGCTCGGTTTACAAAGGGCTGCGCGCGGTCTACTGGTGCATTCACGACAAAACAGCGCTGGCCGAGGCTGAAGTTGAGTACGAAAATCACACCAGTCCGACGGTCTGGGTGAAGTATCGGTTGAAAGACGATCCAGCGACCCTCGCGGCGGGGTTAAAAGGCAAACAAGTTTTCACGGTGATATGGACCACAACTCCATGGACCTTGCCTGCTTCGATGGCGGTCGCGTTTCATCCGCATGACGAGTACGTCGCCCTGGAATCGGGGAATGAGACTTATATTGTTGCGGCGAAGCTGGCGAATACTTTCACACAAGAACTTAAGCTGGTCGACGCACATGAGATTGCTCGCTTCCCCGGTGAAAAACTGGAATACAAGAACTTCCAGCACCCATTCCTCGATCGCAACATTTTGGGCGTTCTCGCATCCTACGTCACCATGGATACCGGGACGGGCGTCGTCCATACGGCTCCATCTCATGGCGCCGACGATTTTGCTACCGGAGTAAAGTACCGGCTCGAAGTTACCAGTAACGTCGACGCCGCAGGCCGTATGCGCAACGGGCTGCCCGAGTACGAGGGCCTGAAGGTATTTGAAGCCAACGCCCGCATCATCGATTTACTGAAAGACCGCGGCGTTCTGCTGCATGAGGACAGAATCGAGCATTCCTATCCTCACTGCTGGCGCTGCCACAATCCCATCATCTTCCGCGCTACCGAGCAATGGTTCATCTCCATGGAAACGGCGCTCGCCGCAGGGACCCTGCGCTCGCGCGCTCTCGATGAAATCAAGAGTGTGAAGTGGGACCCGGCATGGGGCGAAGAACGCATCACCAACATGGTTGCGAACCGCCCCGATTGGTGCATCTCCCGCCAGCGCATTTGGGGCGTGCCGATCGCGGTATTTTTATGCAAGGGTTGCGGCAAACCGGTCAATGATGCGACGACCAACCGCAAGGTCGTCGAACTGTTTGCGCGTAAGGGTGCGGACAGTTGGTACACGCCCGAAGCCGACGCGCTGGCTGAGGGCCTCAAATGCGAGAAATGTTCAGGCACTGAGTTTCAAAAAGAAATGGACATCCTCGACGTTTGGTTTGAGTCGGGATCAAGTTATCTCGCCCTGCGGGCGGCCGAACCGGAGTATCCTCCGTCGGCCGACCTTTATCTGGAAGGCGGCGACCAGTATCGCGGATGGTTTCAATCTTCCTTACTTTGCTCGCTGGGCGCGGACAATGCCTCGCCCTATCACATGGTGGTGACGCCCGGCTGGACGCTCGACGAAAACGGTCAGGCCATGTCGAAGAGCCGCGGCAACGACGTCGATCCAGTCGACATTGCCAACCGACTGGGTGCGGAAATCGTCCGCCTGTGGGTTGCATCCGTAGATTTTCGCGAAGACGTAACCTGCTCGGAAGCGCTGATGCAGCGCATCGCGGATAACTATCGTAAAATCCGCAATACTTTCCGTTACATTCTCGGCAATCTTCACGGATTCGATCCGCAACGCGATGCCGTTGCGTTCGACCAACTCGAAAGCATCGACCAGTACATGCTGCGCCAGACGGTGGCAATGGCCGAGGACGTGAAGCGCTATTACGACGAATTCGCATTCCACAAAATCTACCAGCGCGTGCTGAATTTTTGCGTCGTCGAGCTGAGCGCTTTTTACTTTGATGTGCTCAAAGACCGCCTCTACACCTACGCTCCAAGATCGCAGGCACGGCGCGCGGCGCAGACAACGATCTGGAAAATCAGCGAAGCCTTGGTGCGATTGCTTGCCCCAATCATGAGCTTTACGTCGGAAGAAGTCTGGCAATATCTGCCGCCGATGGCCGACCGGCCGCAAAGCGTACAGCTGAGTTTTTTCCCCTCGGCGGAGGACATTCTCGGGGCGAGCGCTTCAATGGAGGACCGGGCGCAATCCGAGGACTGGACTTCCCTACGGCAGGTGCGCGAAGAAGTCTTGAAAAAACTGGAAGAGGCCCGCGCCGCAAAGATGATTGGCGGTGGCCTTGAAGCCCGGGTCGCCTTAAAGACACCCGATCCGCTTTTTTCGGTCCTGTATCGCTACCAGGACCAACTTCGCTATCTGTTCATCGTTTCGGCCGTGACCCTTGAAAAAGCGTCCGCTGGAAACGGAACCGGCGCCCTGACGGTCGAAGTGAGGAAGGCCGACGGGCAAAAATGCGAGCGCTGCTGGAACTACTCGACCCGCGTCGGCGAAGATCCGGATTATCCGACGGTCTGCGAACGTTGCAGCGCCGTCTTAAGAGAAATCGAAGGAAAGAATTGAAGCTTTTTTTGCCGGTGTTTGCGAAACCTTAGCAACCTTCGCGGTAAACCAGGTTTCGCTAGGCCGCGTCCGACGGTAGAAGGGCAGCATCATAATTAGTACACGCACTTTTTCATGACCCAGCCGCAAGCAATGCGTAAGTATCACTTCCTGATCGCCCTCCTGGTAGTGCTGCTCGATCGCACCACCAAATGGCTGGTCGCCAAAGACATCTCTCTTCACGAGGGCATTCAAATCATCCCTGGCTTTTTCCGCCTCACTCACCTGGAGAACCGCGGCGCAGCATTTGGCCTTTTCGCCGATTCGCCGGCACAGTGGAAGATTGCCATGCTGGTTTCGTTCTCGATCATCGCGCTGGTGGTAGTCTCCGCCATGCTTTGGAGGGCCACGCACGCCATGGCCAGCACCGGCATTGGGCTCGCCCTGATCCTGGGAGGCGCAATTGGCAATCTGTGGGACCGTTTACTGAACGGCCGCGTGGTGGATTTTCTGTTGTTTTACGTGGGTCAGTATCAATGGCCGGCATTCAATGTGGCCGACAGCGCCATCGTGGTGGGAGCAGGCTTGCTGGTCTTCGAAATATTGTTCGTAAAAAGTTCCGCCCAGCCGAACTCCGCCTAGTATCCGTTTTCTTGCCCGCACGACGCAACTGAGGGTGCCCCATCTTTGCGCGTTCGCTGCGCAAAGGTGGGAACCGCAAAAGCATGCGCAACGCTCGTGTCTAAAATCCGCTCCTACGGCGCCCCATACAACTGGCGGTATACGCTGGCATTCCGCAGAATGGCCTGCACGTACTCGCGTGTCTCGGTGAATGGAATTGATTCCACGAACTCCTGCACATCTCGATACTTCGCCATTCCCTGCCAGTCCACAACACGATCAGTGCCGGCGTTGTACGCGGCCAGCGCGTATTCGAATGCACCGAAGCGGTCCACCATGCCCCGGAAATACTTGGTCCCCAGTTGCAGATTAATCGCCGGCGTAAACAATTGTGTGGTGTTGAAGTGAAGAATCTTCTCTTGTTTGGCGACTCCGCGACCAACTTTGGGCAGCAACTGCATGAGTCCGACAGCATCCGCTCGCGATACCGCATTGGGGTTGAATTCCGACTCCTGGCGAATCAGCGAGGCCACTAAATAAGGATCAAGCGCATTCGCCGTCGAAAATCGTTTTAGATCGTACCAGTAGGGCTTGGGAAATAAAGCCTCCCAGTAGGCGCGGGGCAGGCTGGGCAAATCGACCGCAAAGTAATTGGGAGTCGTCCGCTTCATCACCTCGAGCGCAATATCGTAGCGGCCGGCATCCTGATACATGCGGGCAATCTCCGGCGCCAACCAACTTCCTTTGTCTTCCTCTGCCGCGGCTTTCAATTCCCGCACCGCAAAATCCAGCAGACCTCCGTTGGCCAGCAGTTGCGCCTTCTGTACCCGCAAATTGTCAGTGGGGGTTTCTGTGGCTGCGATCTTGCTCCCGCTGTCGATCGGCGGAATGCGGTCCAGCAGCGGGTAGTTCGCATCATTTTCAACCTTGATTTTCGCCAAACGCTCGCGCGCCAACTCTCCGTAGTAAAAATTATGGAAGCGTTGCGACAGCTTCACGTAATACGCCCCGGCCATGGCGAAATCGTTGTCTTCCTCCGCCAGCCGTCCCCGCCAGTAAAGCGCCGCAGGGATTTCTCCCGACGACGGATACAATGCAACCTGCTCATCAAAATCTTTCTTGGCTTCCGCGTTGCGTCCCTGCCGCAAACTGAGCCAGGCAACCTTCCAATGCGCGTAGGACGCTCTCGCGCCCTCCGGGAAGCGTTGCTGACACTCGCGGTATGAGTCGATGGCGCGATCGAAGTCTCGCCGCAACAAATAGATGTTGCCTGCCGACAGAAGCGCTTGCTCCAACCATGGACTGGTTGGAGAAACTTGCCTGATTTGGTCCAAGGTTCTCAGGAATGCATCATCGTCATTCGATCCGCGCTCCAGTTCCCCGAGGTTGAACAGACGCTCTGCATTCATGTCTGCCGGCGTGGTCGGCACCAGATCCAAAGCCTTCCGCGCCTCCCGGCTATTTCCGCTGCGGCGCAGAGCTTCCGCCATGGCCAGCTGGATCTGCGGCCGTTCCGCTACTGTCACCGCATCCAGCAGATCGCGATATTCATTGGCCGCCTCGCCAAACTGTTTCCCTTTCACCAACAGGTCGGCGCGTGTCTTTCGTTGCGCCACGGCAACCGCCGGCAATCCAACCCCATTCAACTTGTTCAGTTCCGCCTGTGCCGCGTTCGACTCGCTCGCCAGGGGCATCGTGTAATAAAGATTGCGGAAGATTGCGCCTGCCTTTGCTGCATCACCTGTCGCGGCGTAACCCCGACCCAGAGTCAGTTCCAAGTCAGCACGAACGGGCTGTCGATCTTTCTCCAGTAGGTCTACTGCCTCTTGCGCTTTTCCACTCGCCAGTAGAGCGTTGGCAGACTGCACGTTCGCGTCACGAAGTAGTAATGACTCGGGAAAATCCTTGTCGAAAACGCCGAACGTCGCGATGGCATCCGGAACATGTTCGGCTTGCAGATAGGAAATCCCCAGGTAATAAGCGACGTAGTCGCCGATATCTCCCGCATTCGCTTTCGCTCGAACGAGGGGGTCGATCGCCTTGGCGTAATCGTGGTCCAGCACATGCCCGTATCCCAGTACCAGGTAAGCGAGCGCTCCCGCATCTTCTTTAGCATGACGGCGTGCGTAGGATTCCACTCCCGCATACGCCGCCGGAGTCCGGTCTTGCAGTAGCGCACGCGCCATCGGTGCAAGCGTGGCCGAGGCAACGAACGCCTGATGCATTCTTTTTAAACGCGGAGATGATTTCTTTCGTTTGCTGGGAGTTTTCTTGGCGGGCTTTTTCGCCGAGGTCTTGCGGGATGAAGATGAAGCGGACGTCTGCGCGACGATGACCTGTCCACTGCCGACCCAAAGCAGGCAGATGCACACAATCGCCAAGCCTACCAAGCGGGAAAAATACCTGCGATGCACCACCACTCTCTTCTCTTTTTATTCTATTTTACGCCCGGGTGGTAGTTAGAACCGAGGATCGAAGGGTCGTCCCCCGCCAGACTGCGAACCAATTCCTGAGTGAAGTAGTCCGCGCTTGCCGCCGCCGACTGACCATATCGCTTGCCATAAGTCGAACGGCTCTTTTCAATGTCATCCCGCAGTCGATCATACAGGTCCTTGTTCTTGCGGCCTTCTGCAACCTTGGCCTGGTTGTACAACTTGATCTCATCCATTAACAGGCGGGCAAAGCGCTGTGCCTTGCGATGAATCTCGGCATCCTCGGGTGACAACTGCGCAAAGGCGTCGGTCGCTCGTGCAGGCGCCGCGGCAGCCATGGCGGCTACAGGTGCAGGCTCGATTGCAGCGGGGATATCTACCACCGGCGCTTCGGCGTGCTTGGGAACATGTCCCGCGAACGGGTCGGAATACGACGAAACGGTTTGTACCGCAACGGCGGGGGCTTCGAACTGTTCGCCTCCCTCGACAGCGCCTTCTTTGGCAGCCTGCTTGCGCAATGCCGCCACTTCAAGCCATGCGCTGGTTGCAGCCACAAGCAATTCAAGCGCAGCGGGATCCAATTTGTTGGCCCCTGTCTGCCCGCCATCCGCGTAGACCAGGGCAGCGACCTTATCTTTTAGCCGCAACGGAAGCAGCAGGATTTGATCTCTTGCGGGCGCCCCGAATTGCGCGACGAAATTGGCATCCATCTCCGCGACCGGCGCTGCAACCGGCGAACGCGTTCCCAGCGCATTCGAAGCCGCGCTGCTAAACAGGTCCAGCGTGAAACCCTTCACGCTCTCGTTGTCATCGAAGCCGCGACCTTGCCACCCGCTGGCCACGCCCGCTTTCACCACAAACAGCGCCGCGCGTCCGCTGTAACGGACGGTATTGTCGAGCAGCGCGCGCAACACTTCTTTTTGAGTCGTGCCGGTATGGATCGCCGAAACCGCCTGTAGCAAATCAACCGCCCCGCCGTTTGCGCCAAGTCCCGCGCCGCTCATCTCGATTTGTATCTCTTCGAGAACTCGCCGTACCAGTTCCTCCCGCATCTGCGAGACGTGCCTGTCGAGCACCTCGGAAACCACCTTCTCGACAAGTTGCGCGATCGGGGCGTTTTCTGCCATTTTCCTACAATGTCCTCGTTCGGGGCCGGGCTTCTTCACCAAACCCTTTGAGACCACGATTATATTGCCATTTTGGGGATTCCGGGCGTGACCGAAGTACCTGTTCCGTCGAAGATAACCTTAACGTCGCGCCGCCGCTCGCCGTTCCCAGCGCAAAGCTTTCGGTCGGCTCAGTCTTTATCCACCATCCCCACGCCGATATTTCCTCAAAGCTGATAGAATTTTCCGATGGCTGGCTTCAGTTACCTTGGTAAGGCGCTCTGGTTTCGGCCATTTGGCGGCAAAATTGTTGCATCGGATGCAGAATGAGTACCATCCAACCCAAAGTAAGTGAGCCGGTAAGCGACGAACTGGCGCTGGTTGCAGCGGCCAAGGGCGGCGACGTCAGCGCCTTTGAAGAACTGGTGCGACGCTATGACCGGAACGTTTTTCGCATCGCACAACACATCACACAGAATCGTGAGGATGCGGAAGATGTAGTGCAAGAAGCGTTCCTCAAAGCTTACGGGAACCTGAAACAGTTTCAAGGCCAGTCAAAGTTTTATACCTGGCTGGTGCGCATTGCGGTCAACGAAGCGCTGATGAAGCTTCGGCGCCGTCGGCCCGAGCGCATGGTTTCGCTGGACGAAGAGGTCAAGACGGAAGAGGATTCCGTGCCGCGTGAAGTCGCGGATTGGAGTCCGAATCCCGAGCAGCAATACAATCAGGCGGAGTTACGGGAAATCTTGACCAAGACCATTCAAGGTCTGCCCTCAAGTTTCCGCACGGTTTTTGTTTTACGGGATGTTGAAGGATTATCGACAGAAGAGACGGCTGAGGCTTTGGAGCTCAGCATCCCGGCTGTCAAATCGCGGCTATTACGGGCCCGCCTGCAATTGCGCGAACGGCTGAGTCGTTACTTTCAGCGGCGCGAGAACGGCGACGGGAAACAAAAAAGCGAAATTGGAGATGGGGACCAGTGAAGTGTTCTGAATTCCTGCAGGAGTTAACCAACTACCTGGACGGCGTCATTGACGACCGCACAAAATCGGAACTGGAGGATCATCTCTCCTGGTGCCACAACTGCTACGTCGTTTGCGATACCACCAAAAAAACCATCGAGATTTACCGCGACTCCCAACTCTACGAACTGCCCGACGACCTACGCACTCGGCTTCGCACCGCAATCGTCTCCAAGTGTCACGCCAAAAAAAGCGCGGGACCCGAGAAAGTTTAGTCGGCGTAGCAGTTCACGCGTGCTGGGTACTTATCCCCATTCTCCAGAAATAGCCGCAACTCTATCTCAAATAATGTGTTTACCAGCTGTAGTCGCGAATCCGAACCTTTTTCGCGGCGCTGGAATCTAAGTGCTTAGTCAGGAAATAAGGTTCGACCGCAAGGTTCGCTTAGGTACTGTGGGGGTGGTTCTTATGGTAGCCAGGATTTTGCAGGCGGTATTTGGATGTTCTCATCATTACGGTTTCCCGATAACAGTTCGCGCCGGTAAACGGCGCAATGCGGCAGCTTCACTTACTGGAACTTACGTGGTGTGTCTGGATTGCGGTAAAGAAATGCCCTACGACTGGAGCGAAATGCGGGTCATCGATTCGCCCTCGCAAGAGCGGCACTACGCGCAATCGCTTGCCGCAAAGGAAGTCGCCTAAGATCGACTGGAAGATCAGATCGCCGCGCAGTCGTTGCTAACTTCTCCCCCGAATGCCGGCAATATCTCCAAGCCCGCACCTATTGCAATAACAGGCGCGCCGCGATATAGAGCACGAAAATCAACATGGAAACTGCCAGGACTTCTGTCGGATCGCTGGTCCAGCGTCTCTTCATGTCCGCACTCAGTTCTCGTATGGGCATGGCGTAAGGAATTCGCAACTTCTGCGAATCAGTAACTGCGAGGCATCATCGGCAACAAACTCAAATCCGTGACGAAATGCGTTTCTGGAACGCACTAACGCATTCACCTCGACCGAACCCATGGGCAGCGTAAAAATCAGCCTCACGCCCTCTCCCAAGGACAGCTCCATCGGTAGCAAGACTGAGATTCCCGATTCGCTGATATCAAAGGACTGCCCCGGAAGCAAGCCTACACGGTCTGAGATTACTTTTACATCGGCGTCGAGTAGAAATCTGACGTGACGACGTTTTTCCATCCGGTCCAGGATTTCATCCAGTACTGAGCGCCTTTCCGTCCTCATTGGTTCGTCCTTAAGCAAGTCATTCCGGTCAGCATGCTTGCGATCACCGGTTTGTAAAGCAAAAGTCCGGCCAACTGCATCTTATTGATTCCTAAGCTGATTTCTTCTACACAGGGCAGGATACTGATGCATTTTTATACAGCATTCCAGATTCTGGAACATTGGTCCGCCGACCATCCCTGCCCCTAGTCAGGTCTTGATCAGGACTTCGGTGCAATGGGCCTCTGGACATGCGTAAGTTACCTTGTTTCGTTGGCGGTCCAGACTAGAGATGAACATCGGCCGGCCATGCTTCTCGCATTGGGGCTGGCCGGGAGTGAGGGCCGGGGATTCCTCGCGCTTTGGTAAAACATACCCCAGCCTTTCGCTGAAGCAGCGACCGCAGAACTTCTCCGAGCAGCGAAAAAATTCGATTGAGTAATCCGCGCTGAAGGGTGCGACAAAGAACTCCATGGTACGGAAATGACGATCGCAGAGCGGTAAAATGTCGGACCTCATGGATGGCAAGAGTCTAGCATCCAGAATGATCCCCACAAACCCCAGCGTGACCGACTCTCCGCTATGCGCGGTCCGCCGCTTCTGGAACGCCCAGTGGCGGACGTAACTGCTTCTTCAGAAGGACCGGTACCGTCACAATCGCGCCGACGATGGCCGCAATCAGAAACAGCCATGGCCAGTACTGCGTGGGATGACGCAATACCCGCAGCAGGTGCCGCCCATATAAATCGGCGAGCAGCGCAAGCGCCGCGTACCGAATTCCGCGGCACAAAGTCACAATGATCAGGAACGAGCGCAGCGAATAGCCAGAGGCCCCCGCCGCTGCGAACAGCACGCTGGTAGGAAACGGGAATGGCACCGCCGTTGAAACTGCAAGAGCCAGCGTACCCCATTGTTCAAAGTATTGAATGTAAGCGCCGCGTTTTCCAAATTTGCGTTTCAGGTAGTCGGCACCGGCCCGTTGCGCCAGATGAAAAGTAATGTAAGCGCCAATCACCGATCCTGCCGTTGCGACCGCCGCATATTCGTACCAGGGATTGCGATGGCTGGCGGAAAGAATGGCGATCAGAATGTCCGGGCCGGCAAAGGTGGGCACGGGCGAACTGTCGAGGATGGCGAGCGAGAACAGCCCCAGCGCACCCAGGTGCCGGAAAAATGCGCTGAACCCGGCGGATTGCACCCGCGCCCTGCGAACCGGAGCAAACATGTCCAGCTAGTCTACGACACTCGGCTGAAAGGACGCGTTTAGGCCGCAATGCGCCGAGCGCGAAGACCTAAACGAGTCAGACCCTCGCGATTTGCCTGCCGTCCGCCGCTAATGCCGCGAGCTGACTCCAGGAATGATCTTGTACACGGAGCCGCACTGACCGCCGCAGCGCTTTGCATTGCCGCTCCAAGCATAAGTACCGTAGAGGTTGCCGGCTTTGTCGAGGATGACGCCAGGAGTGGGAAATTCCCACTGGTATTGCTCCGCGCCATCTGGAAACGCATACAAGACCTTCTCCCTGCCGTTTTGGTCCAACTTGTATACCACGCCACAACCGGAGAAGGGACATTCGTGAGAAAAATCTCCGCCAGTAATGGTTGTCCCAAAAAGGTTCCCGATAGAATCGCGAGTTACGCCCGCATAGGGCTGACTTCCGTCCGCACCGCCCGAAAACGCGTATAGAACGGTCTCCTTGCCCGTATTGTCCAGTTTGAATACCGTTCCATTCCCGTCGCCGCCCCCAGTTGTTGTACCGTACAAGTTGCCGGCCGCATCCCGGAATAGCGACCCCATTGGATACCCGCCGTCGGCGCTTCCAGTGAAGGCATAGAGCACCGTTTCGTTCCCGGAGGGATCGACCTTGAACACTACGCCGCAACCGTAAGGACATAGCCCGCTGGTGACCCCGCCCCAGTATGTGGTCCCATAAAGATTGCCGGACGCATCCTGAATTACCCCACCCTCCGGCTCTTCGCCATCCGCCCCACCGGTAAAAGCGTAGAGCACGGTTTCTTGCCCCGACGGACCGACCTTGAAGACTGTGCCGACTGAGGTGTTACCATACGGAGTCGTACCGAAAAGGTTACCTTCCGCATCGCGGGCCAGATTTCCGCCCGGCCGGCCGCCATCCGCTCCGCCCGTAAACGCATAGAGCACCGTCATCTTTCCCAGCGGATCCAGTTTGAACACAGTGCCACACCCGTGAAGGCAGCTTCCTCCTTCCGGCGTTCCCCCGTAGCGGGTGGTTCCATAGAGGTTCCCGCCATCGTCCCGCACCAAGCCTCCATCCGGCCCGCTCCCGTCAACCCCCGCGAAACTGTGCAAGGGAATGATCTCGCCAACAGGCCCTAGTTTGAACACGGCACCGAAACCGAATGCCCCCCCGCCGTATGTTGTTCCGTAAAAATTCCCTTGTTTATCGCTGATCAAGTTTGCTTGCGGAGTGGCTCCATCGTAGCCGCCGGTAAATGCATAGTACGTCTCGAAAATCTGCGCGTTGGCCGGGGGCGTAACAAGCGGCGCAGCCAGCGTAATGGCCAACACAGCTGCCGAGACTAGGCACCCGCGCATAGAGAAAACTGCCTCTTGCAAGGTCGTCATTGCTGCCTCCATGTGGATCCGCCTTGGGCCCCGCGGGCAAGGCTGCCGAGCGAAGCGGCCGAATTCGGATTTCGGTGCGAGCGGTCGGATGGGTTGACGGTCGAAGCGCTCGCACTTGGTTGCCCAGCGTCGCTTCCACCTTGAGTCCGTCCAGCGCGAATCGGACGGTTGGGCACAGTTTCATAGGCATAGCCCGTTAACGTGGCCGTAATTCCGTTCACCATATGAACTCTTAGCCGTGCCCAACCATAATGTGTTTGGCCGCCGAGTTGGAACTTCACTCCAAGATAACGATCATCGACGTTTTTCCATGGCCCTTTTCCGGAGGAACTACTGAGAAGGTCGACATCGACCATTGTCGCAGCGCCATTTGACCTCGAGAGACTTAAGAAGTGCTGGCTTGCCCCAATCCGCGCCCCCCGATCCAGCGCAGAGGCGAGGCCCTGACTCGTCGCTACGACGGCATTGCCGATTCCAGGCTTGGCAACTAACCAAAGGCCGGTGAGGCCACGATAGTTGCTGGAGGCATACCATTGGGAAAGGACAACGTCAAAGATGCCATCATTGTTGACATCCAGTGCGTAAATGCCATTAAACCCTATGACCTGATGGGTCTTGGTGTAGACGATCTTCGCCTCGCTGCGCGGGGCCAATGCCAACACGCTGACACCGGCCGCGGTCGCCGCGACTGCGTAGCTGTTCAAACGCCTGTGTAGGGATTCGGAAAGTGTAACCGGGACTCTGGTTCTGGACCTCATGCATGCTCCTTAAGACGCAATGATGGATAAAGGGATACGACTCGAAAGGGCCCGGAATTCGGAGCGTAGCATATATCCTCGCGGAATCCGGCGCAAGGGGTTAAAAGTCCCTATTCTCGACAGAGATCGAAAACGGTGGCGGAAACGGCCCCCCAGGAGACGCGCGTTTCGTTGCGCGGGATTGATCTTGCCGATATTCTGGCTTTGATTCATGCGTCCCTGTGGGACGCGGTTTCGTGCCTTGGGAACGGACACCCGCCAATGAATTGGCGGGCTATTTTCGTTCGTCCCTGCGGGACTGACGACGCTTTTGCACAACTCGGGTTTGTTTGGTAGACACGCCCCGGTCCCGTAGGGGCCACCGATAATTAGCCCGGTGTTTCAACGCTGGGTTGGCGTCCGAAAAATGACTCCGCGTGCCTTAGGCACGCCTGAATCATCCCCACATTGATTTAAATATGGTTACTACCCGCGGATGGTTGAGAAATCTAACCGCGCGCGGCAAGCTTTCTAGCTCGGGTCGTTAGTTGCTGCTCGAATCGTCCCGCCGCTTCAGCGTTGGATGATCGTCGCCGCTGGTGCTGCTGGAACTGTCCGAGCCTGACTTATTGGTCGAGGCCCGGCGCAAACTCGGCTTGCTCGAGTCCTTGGGATCGATCATCTTCCGCCGGTTCTCCAAAGCCGCTAACCGCGTCTTCACATCGTCGAACTCGGAAGTTGTAACGGTATATTCAGCTCGCGCGGGAAGAATTGTCGCAATCTCTTTTTGCGACTCCTGTATCCGATCCGGGGTCTGCGGATGCGTCGCGAACGCCTTGTCCATGGTACCGGGCTTGCGCTTCTCTTGCGCCTGTATCTTTTCGAAGAAGCTGATGAAGGCCTGCGGATCGTATCCCGCCTTGTACTCATATTGCAGGCCAAGATAATCCGCTTCCGCCTCAAATCCCCGCTGGAATGCCAGGAACGTCATCGGCAGCCCCAGGCCCGCTGCTTCATACACCGCGTAGCCAATGCCGCCGCCCACAAAAATCAGAGGAATCGTCCCAATATTGGCCAACTGGGAACGCGTCATTTGCCGGGTCGCGTGACGGGCACACACATGAGCGATCTCATGAGCCATCACACCGGCCAATTCGGCTTCCTCGTCGGCTGCCAGGATCGTGCCCGTATTTACGTAAACAAATCCACCGGGCAACGAGAACGCATTGATCACATCCGAATCGATCACCTTGAACGTGAATGGGACTTGCGCATCCGAGTTGCGCACCAAGTTCTGCCCCAGCCGGTTGACATACTCGGTGATGACCGGATCTGTGACCAGCTTCGATGTCGAATCCACCTGCATCGAATACTGCTTGCCCATCTTGATGTCGGTTTCGATGGAATACCAGTTCCCCAGGCCGCGCCCGCCAATCTTGCGATTGCCAATGGCGTTGACGTCGTCCTTGCCGCCGTCATGCTTCACTTTGTCGGGGTCGGCTGGCTGGATCGGGGTGTCGCCCGTCTGCAACGTCGGGGCCGGAGAGTTCGCAACATCCTGCGAGGTCGGTCCGCCCGCACTCCCGCCACTTTGGGTGGTCCCCGCAGACCCGGTTTGCGTGCTGTTCGGCACACCGGTCTGACCATTGCCGGTCGAAACCGTGCCCGTCTGGGTGCCCGGTTGCCCGTTGGCAGGCGGATTCGTCGTTCCTTGTGCCCAACCAAGGCGGCCAGCACCCGTAAATGCAAGAAAAACGGCTATCAGCAGCAAAATCCGGGACTTCATTTGGGAACTCCATGGCTGGATTTCGGGGTGTCCAGACTTCACCATTATACGCCGAGGCAAAAAACACTCGCCTCGTACACATATATAAAGTTGGACGCAAAGCGAGCGACAATGGTTACCCCGAGGGGGGATTCTTGGCTCCGCCTGGCCTCCCCGGACGAGCCGTGACGTCGGGAATCCCGGGAGGGATTGTTTCTTTCAGATGGTCGTAGATTGTTCCACGTGGAACATTTTCGTGAAAGTTCCACGTGGAACGCGTTTTCCGAGACCCAATTCTCGCGCACTAATCGTTGTCGGGCGGCTCCAAGGGCGCGGCTCCGCTGGTGAAGAATGTTGATGGCAACACCGTTGGAATGGTCGTGTAGGGAGTGGGCGACTGGCTGAAGTTGAAGAAATCGTGGAGATCTCCGGCTGCACGCGCATCCGCAAAATGGAGTGCGCCTTCGCCCAGGCTGAATAGTCCCTCAATCGCTTTCAGAATCCCGCCAAAATCGTGTTGCACATTGTTGATGTAACCAACCTGCGGCGAGTATGCCGAAACCACAATCAGTGGTACGCGGAAGCCCAGTTGATAGTCGTACTGGTCCTGATACTTGGTGGTATTGGTCAAAATGACCGGTGCCACGTGGTCGTACCAGGCACCCCAATCGTCCCACATCAGGAATATGGCTGTGTCTTGCCAGTAGCCGGTGCCACTGTCGCAAGCCGTGCTATTCCCAATAGCGTTGACAATAGCTGCCACCCAGGCTGGTCCCTGACCCGAATTCACGGGATGATCAGAGTACTGCCCGCTGGGAGTCACCCAACTGACCTGTGCTAACTGGCAATTGGCGATGTCGGTCAACACATCCGGCGGGTTGGGATCGACATAGCCGTTGGCCGCACCCTTGGTCCAGTAGGACCCGGTGCACTGGAGGTTTCCGTTCTTATCTTTGGCGGGGATGCAAATACTGGTGAGTGAATTCGGCGCAGTCCAGATTGAGCCGAGCATGTTGGAGCCACCATTGGCGTTTTTCTCAGACGCCGCATAGTAAGTCCAAGTAATGGGTGGAACAGCGTTGGCAAACAGATCCGCCATGGATTCATGGGTAGAGCATGGCGGAACCGTATCGCCTTTAGTTTCAGTACCATAAGGCGGCGCGCTGGGCATGGGGACGATGGGGCGAATCAACTGCACCATTTCCGTGGGTGCGGCGGCGCAGCCTACATCGGTAAAAGTACCGTTTTCGGCGACAAAGATTCCCGCAGCGTCATCGGTCGCATTCGGAGCGGAGGTCCCGCCGAACAGGAATTGATGCGCCGGATAGCTGGGCCCCTGGTTGGTTTGAAACATGCGATTCGCCCACCCATACCGTGTGGCGAGGGTGAGGTACGGATCAAGCAACCCTCCCTTGCTCTTGTCGGTATTGGTCACCGGAGTGTTGTAGACGTACATAAACTGAGAGTCGGTGGGGACGGCGCAGCCAAATACGTCCTTACCGCATTGCGGGGGCACGGTGACACCGGTATTACCGGTAACCCCTTGGTGGGTATACTCAAACTCCCATCCGCTGACACTCCCGTTCAGGCCGGGACCGCCATGGCTGTGGTCGAGGTCGAAGTTGGTGGCGAGCCCCACGGGCAACAAGGGATCGGTATTGCCGGAAGAATCGACATACGTTGATGCAATGTCGTACTGGGTCAAGCCCTGGCCGCAGCCGTTGCCAAAGGCGCACAAACCCTGAAAGAGATTGTCTGGTGTGCGATTTTCCTGAATGATCACTAGCACGTGCTTGATTGGGTTTGGCGGATATTGAGCGTGCAGCGCTGATGGAGCAAGGGTCACGAGCAGAAATACAGCTAAGCTGAGTTTCATCGGTCATCCTCCAAGTTTTCTTGACGGCGAGTCAGTGGCAAGGCGAGAGTGGTCTTAGATGACGCGACTATGCTCTATAGTTGTGTGGGTTGTCAAGGCCGGAATGGGAGCGGGGCTAGGCCTCAGAGTGTCCCATTCCAGTCGGCGCCGGGGACAACAGGCCGTGCACTCGTAGGGGGGATTTCTGGCGACGCCCGCTTGGCGAGCGACGCCGTGAGAAACAAACGTCTTTCTACCAATAACTGAAGGTAAAGTCGTCCAGGAACGTGGTGTAGGGAGCCATGTCGTGGTTCCCGTCCATCTGGTAGTTGACCGTAATCCCCCACCAATCCTGAGGGGCGGAGCCGGGCGCGTAATATTGATTGATTTTAGTTGTCGCTCCATTCAAGGTGATCGACTGGAAGAGCAGCCAATTATCGGATTCCCGTTGCACCTGGATCGTTAGATGGTTCCACGCATTATTTATGGGATTACACGCAACGCCGGTAGACACCCAATGCTGGCTGACATTGTCCCAAATATCCCACACATGTCCGCCCATGATGTTGCACTGGTGTCCCCAGATTAAGCCCAGACCATCAAAGTACATACTGATGTCAAACTCCAAGACCTGCGTCACCCCGAGATTTGTCGGGTAAAAATATGCGTCATAAGTGAAGTTATGCAGGGCCGGAATCAAGGTATGACCGGAATCGGGAAGACCTTGCGTCGAGCCTGCGCCGATTAGAGGATTGCTCCACAGTACATCCCCATAAGAAGCGCTGCCCCCGATATTGAACTGGGTGGCATCGCCGCTGAGCGAGGGCGAAGTAATCCCCTGTTTCATCGACCAAGTGATGCCGGGACACGGGTAGGGACAGATGTTGTAATCCGGAGGCAACTCTCCCCAACTTTGCCATCCGCCGCTGGCTTGTAGATGCGGCAGAGGCGTGCCATTCGATTTTACGGTTACGGTGGTCGAGGCATTCGCAGTCCCACCCGCTCCTTGAGCAGTTGCAACGTAGGTGGAGGTAGTGGCCGGTGTGACGTTGGTCGACCCATTGGCCGGGAACGTACCGAGTCCCGGGATGTTAACCGAGGTCGCATTCGTCGTTGTCCAACTCAGGACCGCCGTAGCGCCAGTGGTCACCTGATTGGGCTGGGCAGCGAAGGAGATGGTGGGCACAGAATCCAGCACCGAGTTCACGGTGATCGTGGCCGCGGAGTCAGCCGTTCCTCCCGGCCCGATCGCGGTGGCCGTGTAGGTGGACGTAGAACTGGGAGTAACCTGCACCGATCCCGTGGCCGCAAAGCTTCCCAACCCCGGGATATTGACCGAAGTCGCATGATCCGCGCTCCAACTCAGAACTGCCGAAGTTCCGGTTTGAATGTTGCTGGGCTGGGCGCTGATAGCAACTGCGGGCTTTGGGCCGGACGTGGTGACGCGCACCTCGGTGGAAGATTCGGTCTTCCCTGCCAGCCCGACGGCGGTTGCGGTGTACGTTGTTGTGGCGGTAGGCGTGACCTTTATCGAACCAGTCGCGGCAAACGAACCGAGGCCGCTGATTTCAACGGTGATTGTCTTGCTTGCGTTCCAGGTGAGCACTGTCGACGAGCCACTCAGCACCGTGCTGGGCTGAGCAGCAAAGGTAATCGCAGGAATGTTTTGCTGACTGGGCGCGCCCATCGATCCCCCGCCACATCCAATGGCTGCAAGCAAAATGGTGAGTAAAAAGACGACTGCTGATAGGCGCGGGGAAAGCCGCATGCGTACTCCTTGTTGATGAGGTTTGCTCGACGAAGCGACTGGAGCGGTCCTTAGAGTTTTGTCAATTCTAGGGGCCTTAATCGCTGCCTGCAAGTAGAAACACGAAAGTAAATACTCGAAGGTGCATCGGGGAAACACCGAGCCAGAACGTCCTCAGTCGAGCTCGTAGCACCCAGGGGTCGACTACTGTTACTTAGGGAAGTCCGATCAATGATTGGAAGAAAAGTGACTCCAGGTTCTTTTGCGGCAAATTGTGAAAAGCGCGAAAAAATATCTTTAACTTGTTACGAAAAACGGAAAGCAACTTCGAAGCGTAGGCGCTCCCACAGCAGATCGCTCGGGCTCAACCGACGAAGGACTTGAGGCGCAATAACTCGGTTGGTTGTAGCCTATTGTCGGCGAAAGAAGAATTGTTCGCCGGACTGGAGAAAAGTCTGTCTGGCTATTTGGAATCTTGTTTGGGTTGTTAGGGGTTCGCAAATTCCGCAGCGGCATTCTTCCCATCAGGCGAACCGCTATACCCGTGGACGGGGACAATTGTCGTCCTGAACATCTTCGCTTCTTCCACCTCCAAACCAATCACACGTTTAACAGTCCGATGAGCTCCGCGTAGGCAAAATCGTTGCCTATCCTGTATTCTCAAAATAAATGGCCAAGGACCTGCTTCAGCGGTTGAAACAATCTCCTGTGCTCTGCGATGGCGCCATGGGCACGCTTCTTTATAGTAAGGGGATCTTCATCAATCGCTGTTACGACGAACTCAACCTGTCCCAGCCTGATCTGATTCATGGCGTCCATCATGATTATCTGCAAGCCGGTGCGGAGATCATTGAAACCAACACTTTCGGTGGAAACTCCTTCCGCCTCGCCCGCCACAGCCTTGCCGATAAAGTGCACGACATTAATTTTTCCGGCGCTCGCCTCGCCCGTGAAGCTGCCAAAAGCTTCGACGTTTGGGTGGGAGGCTCCGTGGGCCCACTCGGCGTTCGCATCGAACCCCTGGGCAAGACTTCGTTCGCGGAAGCACGCACCGCCTTCCGCGATCAGATCGCCGCCCTGGTCGAAGGCGGCATCGATCTCATCGTCCTTGAAACTTTTGGCTACCTCGAAGAGCTTCATCAAGCCATGCTCGCCGCGCGAGACGTGGATCCCAGGATTCCGGTGGTCGCTCAGGTCACCATCGACGAAGACGGCAATTGCCTCGATGGCTCGACTCCCGAACTTTTCACTCCGCGTCTCGAAGAATGGGGAGCAGACGTCATCGGCTGCAATTGCAGCGTTGGCCCCGTTGCCATGCTGGAAGCAATGGAGCGCATTCGCGAAGCAACTTCCCTGCCCTTGGCCGCTCAGCCGAACGCCGGCATTCCCCGTTCCGTGGAGGGACGCAACATTTATTTGTGCTCTCCGGAATACATGGCCAGTTACGCACGAAAATTTGCCGCGGCCGGCGTTCGTCTGATCGGGGGCTGTTGCGGAACCACGCCCGACCATATTCGCGTAATGAAATCCGCTCTTCGCGCCGGAGAAGCCCGCGGTAAGACCGTTTCCCCGCAAGCCAAAGGCGAACCGAAGCTGGTGGCCACGCCCGCCGTCCCATTGCATGATCGCTCGCGCCTCGGCGCTCGCATCGCCTCTGGTGAATTTGCCACCATGGTGGAAATCGTGCCTCCGAAAGGAATCGATATTTCGAAGGAGCTCGAAGGCGCCCGCTTTCTGAAATCCGTCGGCGTCGACGCCATTAACATTCCCGACAGCCCCCGCGCCTCCGCCCGCATGAGCAATCAGGCGCTGTCACTTCTGATTCAGCAAGAGATAGGGATTGAGCCGATCCTGCACTACACATGCCGAGATCGTAATGTCTTGGGAATTCAGTCCGATTTGCTGGGCGCAGCCGCGACCGGAATCCGCAATCTCATATGCATCACCGGCGATCCTCCCAAAATGGGAAATTATCCCGACGCCACCGCCGTCTTCGACGTGGATGCGATCGGTCTGGTAAACGTCGTTCATAGTCTGAACCGAGGGCTCGACATCGGAGGCAACCCTATCGGCACCGGCACCGCGTTCGTCATCGGCGTGGGTGCCAATCCGGGAATCCAGGATCTGGACGAGGAAGTCCGCCGCTTCGAATACAAAGTCGAAGCCGGAGCCGAGTACGCTGTCACCCAGCCCGTCTTCGATCTCTCATTGCTTGAGGCCTTTATACGCCGGATTGAGGGCTTTCGGATTCCTGTGTTTGCCGGAATTTGGCCGCTGGTGAGCCCGCGCAACGCCGAATTTATGAAGAACGAGTTGCGCGTCTCAGTTCCAGACTCGATCCTGGAACGCATGATCGCGGCCAAGACCCCCGAAGCGGCCCGCGAAGAAGGTATCCAGATTGCTCGCGAGATGCTGATTGCGGTCCGCGGCCTGGTGCAAGGCGCGCAGATCAGCGCCCCGCTGGGACGCTATCGCTCCGCCGTCGACGTCCTCGAAGCGCTCGGCACCTCCCGTCCCGCTTCGGCATAACTTCTGTGAATTATTTGTAAATTCAAGTGAATCCGCTGGACAATCCTTC
Organism: Terriglobales bacterium; assembly: GCA_963700175.1. Lineage (GTDB taxonomy): Bacteria > Acidobacteriota > Terriglobia > Terriglobales > Acidobacteriaceae > DASVWZ01. Next base: position 218,039 of record CAVOWN010000007.1, on the reverse strand, counting down.
TGGCTGGGTGCATTAAGATATATACAAGGAGTTTTCCCGTTGGCGAAATTCGAAGAGTGTCTGCAACGTCTGGAGAAGATCGTCCACGAACTGGAAAAGGGCGAAGTACCTCTGGAAAAATCTCTCACTCTGTTTGAAGAAGGTATGCAGCTTTCCACCGCCTGCCGCAAGGAACTGGAGCAAGCCGAAGGCAAAGTGGAAATCCTGATGAAGCAAAACGGGAAACTCCAGGCTGAACCATTCGAGCCCTTGACCGAGGTCCCGTCCGGCCGAAAATAAATGGCCGCCTCCGGTGCTTGCAGCTCGCCAGCGTAACGACCGTGACAGCGCTCCCCCGAATGAGAGCTGTTGTGGCCCGTCCCCACCGTGTTCCGGCGGTAGAAGCTCGAGGGTTGTATGCAGCCACTCAATGTAGTTGTCTTACAAGGCGATCCAGGGATCGCTTCGTCCTTAGGGACCGCACTTTCCATCTCATTTTCTTCCGTGCACAACGCAAGCTCGGCTTCCGAATTGCGCGATTTACTCAAGCCTAACAAGAGAGGCGTCTTGATTCTGGACATTGAGACCGTTCCCTTGCGCGAAGTCGGGCGTTTGTCCGCGGATTTCCCGCAGGCATCCATCGTTTGTACTCATCGTGTTCCAGACGAAGATATGTGGCTGGCGGCGCTGGCCGCGGGTGCCGCGGACATTTGTCCGTCATCCGACATATCGGCAATCGTAAGATCGGCGCTCGGCAGCGCCTCATCGGCCGCGAGCGCCGCCGCGTAGTTTTCCCAAAACGGGACGCCGCGACCTTCGGGGCGAAACTGCGTGCGCAATTTCGCGCAGAATTTAATCGAAAATGACACCGGCGCGGTGCCGACTTCGGCCTTGTTATACTCAGCGTCATGCTGAAAGACACTTTGGTGACAGGGCGGGAGCTCGCCGACGCGGCGCTCGAACGTCTGTTGCCGCCAGCGACGCAGCATCCGGTTTCGATTCACCAGGCGATGCGCCACAGCGTTTTTGCCGGAGGCAAGCGCCTTCGGCCCATCCTTTGTATGGAGGCCGGACGAATGATCGCCGGTTCTCTGCCGGCGGGCATCGAAGAAGTCGGCGCCGCGCTCGAAATGCTCCACACGTATTCGCTGATTCACGACGATCTTCCGGCGCTCGACAACGACGACCTTCGGCGCGGCCGCCCCACATGCCACAAAGCCTTCGGCGAAGCCATCGCCATCCTTGCCGGAGACGCCTTACAGACTCAGGCCTACGAAGTTCTGGCCCGGTTGGCTTGCCCGGCCGAAGCGCGCGTAAGAATCATCGAAGAGATCGCTCGCGGCACTGGAACCATTGACGGCATGATTGGCGGGCAAGTTGTCGATCTGGAAGCGGAACATAAGAAGCCCGACCTGGCGACGCTCGAATACATTCATCGCTCGAAAACCGCAGCTTTGATCACGGCCAGCGTCGTCAGCGGTGGGTTGTATGCTGGAGCAGCGAAAGATGAGGTCTGCAAGCTGCGTGAATTCGGCCAGTCGATTGGCTTGGCGTTCCAGATTGTGGATGACGTGCTCGATGTCACCCAAACCTCCGAGCAGTTGGGAAAAACCGCCGGAAAAGATACGGCGGCAGAGAAAGCTACGTATCCCGCATTATTCGGCGTCGACGAATCTCTCAAGAAAGCGGATGCGCTGGTAAAGAAAGCTATGAGCGCACTCGACAGGTTCGGCGATCGAGCGGAGACGCTGAAAGCGCTGGCGCACTTCCTGGTGGAGCGCAAGACGTAACCATGGTCATTCGGCGCCTCTGTGCGCCGTGTGGTAAAAATAAGTCAGGCGATGGAGTTCGCCTTAACCGCCCGCATCTCAGCAGTTAACCGTTCGGGCTGATAACTCCTACACACTTTGTAGGGAGAACTCTATCGTGCTCGAGTTTGTCAGAAACGATCTTCTGGTCATTTCCATCGGCGCCATCTGCGGCGCCAATGCCCGCTACATCATTAGCCGTTATGCCGCGAAGATTCTTGGTCCGGCCTTCCCTTTCGGAACGTTATTTATCAATGTGACCGGAAGCATGATTGTTGGTTTCTTCATGGTGTGGGCAACGGAACGGGTGCTGATCGATCCGCGCTGGCGGTTGCTAATTGTGGTCGGATTCTGCGGCGCGTTTACCACTTTCTCAAGCTACGCGTTTGAGACCATGGCGTACTTCGAGCAAGGCCAGTGGCATCTGATGTTGGCCAACATTTTCAGCAACAATATACTTTGCCTGGCCGGAGCGATCTCCGGTATGGCGCTGGCCCGGGTGCTGTAAAATGCCAGCTAACATGGCAGTTCAAGTCACAATGTATTTGATGGAAGGCGACAAGTGGCAGGGTCGCGCTTTACATGTTGAAGTGCTCAACTATCTGCGTCAGGAAAATGTATTCGCCGCGGTCGCGCTGCACGGCGCGGGAGGCTTCCTGGGCCGCATGCGGGTGAAGAGCAGTCACCTGGTGGACGCGGGGGGAAAACTTCCTGTGGTGATTATCTTCGTGGACGCCGATGAGCACGTCGCCCGCGTGCTGCCCAAGTTGAAAGAAATGGCCGCGCACCGGATGATAGTGCGAGAGAATGTGGTACTCGAACAGGGCAGCCTGGAATAACACCTAGTTCGGTCTGCTTTTCGCATTTCGAATCTTACTTGGAAGCAATTTTCTGACGCTCGGCGGCGGCGGCGATCCGGCGCAGCATCCCATAAAAAATCCAGCGATGCGCTGGATAGAGGGCGTACCAGTAGAGAAGTCCCAAAAGTCCCGCCGGATCAAAAATTGCTGTCTGCCGAATTAGCGATCCTTGGCCATGCGGTTCGACCTCGAACTGAAGCCAGGCACGCCCCGGGATCTTCATTTCCGCGGCAAGCCTCAGTCGCCGATCCGGCTCAAAAGCTTCGACTCGCCAGAAATCCACTGCGTCTCCAACGGCCAAGCCATGAGGATCCCGGCGTCCTCGCCGCAGCCCTACGCCGCCAGCGAGCAGATCCAGTGAACCGCGAAGCCTCCACAGGGAATCGGCGAAGTACCAGCCATTCGCCGCTCCGATGCGTTGAATCGGAAGGAATGCCAAAGCCGGGGGAACCGATACTTGCACGGTCCTCGAATCGACTAACCTCGTCCCGAACTGCACCCCGCCCCACGACGCCGGTTCCCCGCTCGATGACAGAGCATCCGACCAGCGCGTCTGAGCGAATTCCTGATCCTCATGCCGTAAAGCCCTCTGGATCGCGTCCCTAAGACCTCGTGGGTGCACGCGAAACACCGCCAGTGCAGACGGATCGCGCACCAGGGTGGGATTGCGCATGCTGTCGACGAGTTTGCGGCCGACGCGAGCATAAATTGGCGTCACCAGTCCCAGCCACAAACTCGACAGCCGCGGTGTAAGCACGGGAACCGGGATCATCCATCGCCGCAGGCCGCACTGCCGCGCATACTCCCGCATGATTTCGCCATAGCTGACCTGATCCGTACCTCCGATCTCGTATACGGCACTATCTTGCGCGGTAAGATCAAGCCCTTCCATGAGGTAAGAAATCACGTCTTCTACTGCGATGGGTTGGGCCTTCACTTCCACCCAGCGTGGGCAGATCATCACTGGCAAACGTTGCACCAGAGCACGAATCATTTCAAATGACAGGCTTCCCGATCCGATCACGATGGAAGCACGGAATTCAATGGTAGGGATGCCGGAGGCGCGCAGAATGCCTGCGACTTCGTGCCGGCTCCGCAAGTGGGCGGAGAGCGTCTGCTCTTCGTCTCCCAGACCGCCAAGGTAGATGAGGCGCTGTATTGCGGATTCGCGCGCGACCTCTGCAAAATTCCTGGCGGCTCGCCTGTCTTCCTCTTCGAAGGCACCCGACGAACCCATTGAGTGAACCAGGTAGTACGCCGTGTGCACCCCCGCCATTGCGCGCGGGAGCGAATGGCGATCAAGGCAATCCGCCTGAACAACTTCGGTTGAGGGGTCGACCCTAGACTGAAGAAACTCGGGGCGTCGCGCCAGACACCGTACCGGGCGACCTGCCGCCTCTAGCGATTTTAGAAGACGGCCTCCGATATAGCCGGAGGCCCCGGTCAGCAGAACGAGCGGGCGCGGATTCACGCTCATAACGCTTTCATTGGTTCAATACCAGAGAAACAGGTCAAATGTGAATCTTGTAATGAGGATGCGGACATGACGACTTAGTCAGCCAGCAGTTATCCCTTGCGGGCGGCTTTCCGTTGCGCTTTTGCCTGTTTTCTTAGGGCTTTCTGCTGTTTTAGGAATGCCTTGTTTTGTGCTTTCTGCTGCTTCTTGCCCGCCTTCTCGGCTTGGCGCTGACTGTCCGGACCCCTGAAAATTTGGGCGCTGGCAGGCATCGACGCGACACTCAACGCGGCCAGTAGTACGGTAGCGGCGATTCGTTTCATCATGCCCTCGATACGGAAGGTTCTAGCAAGATTCTACACCCGCGCTATTGGGGCGGGAGGGCCGACAGGTTGGCGGCCTAAGCCGGCGATTTCGGTCACGGTGCCGGGGAGGGAGTGAACTAGAGATTTATTGACAGTTATCGGTGACTGGCAGCGGTAACTAAGCCAACCCACGTGGAGCGCGTCTCCCCATTCAATCTGAGTCAGAACTGGAACTCACGCTCCAAAATCCTAATCGTCTCAATCGCGATTAGAAAATACCTTTGTATCCTGCCGTCGGTCCGTTGCTCACCGCCTGGTATCCGCCGATGACGTTGCTTTTGTCGTTAAGCCCGATTCCGTAGGTTTGCACCGCTTTCGGATAGTCGAACTTGTAGTATTTCCCTGCATGGAGCAGGGCGCCATGGAACAGACCAGCGCTGTCGAACCATGTAAAGCTAACATCGCCCTTGTTGTTGAGACCCAAAGCTTCAGAGCCCGACGGCCCAGTTTTGGGGACGCTGATTTTCTTGTAGGTTTTGCCGTTGTTCGAAGTCATGGCTCCTCCGACTGTACCAGTTGAATTAACTGCATAGAACAGGACAATGACCCCTTTGTCGTTGACGCCGGTAGCTATGGTACCGAAACCTCCGGGAACGTCCAAGGTAGTGTACTTCCCACCCGTTAATAAAAATCCGTGGCTGGCCCCGTTGGAGTCCGTGTAATTGCCGACGATCGCCGACATGTCGTTTATCGCATTCGCCGCCGCACCGATGTTTCCCGCAGGTCCAGGAATGTCCGTAAATTTCCCGTCCTTGTACGAGAATCCGACCGAAACGCCGGCGGAATTTGTATAGGATCCAACAACTGCTGCGCCGTTATACTGGATGCCGCTACCCCCAGTGGTGCCGCTCTGGGCGTTCGGGTCATCCAGTGTAGTGAGCTTCTTGCCGTTGAGGATGTAGCCATGGCCGATGCCCGCGCTGTCAACGTAGTTTCCAACCGATGCTCCTGCATTATTAATTCCACTGGGCGTGGTCTGCAGGGCTCCTGGCACGTTCAACTTGCTAAATTTAAAAGTCAGTGGTGGCGCATCGACAGCAACCGCTGCGAGCACCATCGCTAGCACAAACCCGATTAAGCAAACGACCAGCTTCGAGTTTTTCATAGGTAGTTTTCTCCTCAAGACGCGATGCCGATGAAAGGTTGACCTCTGCCATGAGGCCTCTCGTGAGGTGCTACGCTCGCGAACGAACAAAGCGACGGCCAATTCATCGGAGTCTCCTCTTTCAAGAACGCCAAGGATCATACACCCGTCTCGCCGCCCATCAAACTGTGAAAGGATTTTCGCCTTGTGTGCAAAGAATCGGCGGGTCTCAATCGACAAAATCAGATGATGTCACAACTTTGCAGCGTTTGTTTGCCCGAACGCGGGGATTTTGACCGTACCAGGACTTTTCGACGATATTCTTTCGAAACGTAGCAACTCGGATTTCCGCAATTTTCGTGGCACTCCGTCTTTTCACCTTTACACTGACAACATGTCACTCGATATTCTGGCGATTGCGGCGCACCGCGACGATGTAGAACAGACTTGCGGAGGCACTCTGCTCAAGATGGCCGAGCGCGGACACCGCACCGGCATCCTCGACCTGACGCAAGGCGAAATGGGGACCCGCGGCACGGCCGAAGATCGGGCCCGCGAAGCGGCCGAGGCTGCGAAGATTCTGCGCGTGGCGTGGCGCGGCGCACTCGATATTCCCGACGGCCGCGTCGAAAACACCTGGGAGAATCGGTTGAAAGTTGCGCAGGTCATTCGCGAACAGCGCCCGCGGGTCGTCATTCTTCCTTACTGGGAGGGCCGCCATCCCGATCATTACACAGCTTCGACGCTGGGATATGAGGCTTGTTTTTTGGCGGGGTTGGCAAAGCTGGGAAGAGTACCTGCCAGCACTGAGCGGTCAGCACTCAGCGGGGATGCGGCGATCGCGAATCTAGCGCCTCATCGACCATTCAAAATCGTTTACGCCACGCTTTATCGCGATATTCGCCCGACGTTTGTTGTCGACATCAGCGACCAGTTCGAGACGCGTTTTCAATCTCTCATGGCTTACAAGTCGCAATTCAGCGATCAGGAAGCCGGCAAGGACCTCTTCCCTGCTCAGTCGGAAATTCGATCGCGCATCGAGGCCATGGCACGTTTCTACGGCATGTTGGGCGGAGTGACCTATGCGGAGCCCTTCCTGCAAAAAGAAGTCGGACTGGTCGAAGACCTGACGCTGCTTCCAGTGAAATCGATCTAACGACGAGTGAACAGGATTGAGATCCCCCGGTCCTTAGTCGTAATACTCCAACCCCAGGTGTGTGATCAACTCTTCTCCGCGCAGATGACGCAGGGTGTTCTTCAGCTTCATCGACTGGATGAACAGATCGTGCTCGGGATAAAGTCCGGGCGCGGTCATGGGAGATTTGAAGTAAAAGCTCAGCCACTCCTGAATGCCGATGCCGCGAAGCTCAGAGCTGCGCTGCGCCAGGTCGTTGAATAAAACCAGGTCGAGCACGATGGGCGCGGCCAAGATCGAATCCCGGCACAAAAAATCAACTTTGATCTGCATGGGATAACCGAGCCATCCGAAGATATCGATGTTGTCCCAGCCCTCTTTGTTGTCGCCGCGGGGCGGGTAATAGTTGATGCGGACTTTATGGGTGAAGTGGCCGTAAAGTTCGGGGTAAAGTTGGGGCTGGAGGATGTGTTCCAGAACGGAGAGCTTGGATTCTTCCTTGGTCTTGAAAGAACCGGGGTCTTCGAGGACTTCGCCGTCGCGGTTGCCGAGAATGTTGGTGGAGAACCATCCGTTGAGGCCCAGCATACGGGCCTTGAAACCGGGGGCGAGGATGGTCTTGATCAGCGTCTGGCCGGTTTTGAAGTCTTTTCCGCAGATGGGCGCTTCGTTTTTGCGGGAGAGTTCGTGCATGGCGGGAACGTCGACCGTAAGGTTGGGCGCCCCGTTGGCGAAGGGGACGCCTTCCATGAGCGAGGCGTAAGCGTAAATCATGGAGGGCGGAATGTTTTCGTCGTTCTTGGTTAGCGCTTTCTCGAAGGCCTTGACGGACTGGTGGATGGCGCTGGGCTCGATGTAGCTTTCGGTCGATCCGCACCATGCGGTCACCAGGCGCGAGGCGCCGGAGGTCTTGCGGAAGTCGCGGATGTCGTCGCGAACCTGTTCGGCGAGGTCCATTTTGTTCTTGCCCTTTTTCAGGTTGGGACCGTCGAGTTTCTTTACGTAGCTGTGGTCGAAGACGGCTTTGCGCGGCTTGATGGTGCTGAGAAACGGTTTGACTTTGTCGAGAAGCTCTTTTTCGAGGACTCCGGCGGTGCTGGCGGCGGTGTACATGTCGTCTTCGAAGATGTCCCATCCGGTGAAGACGAGGTCGTCGAGGGCGGCGAGGGGAAGGAATTCCTTGATCTTAGGGGAACGGCCATCGGTGCGCTTGCCGAGTCGAATGGTGCCCATTTGAGTGAGCGATCCGATGGGCTTGGCGAAGCCTTTGCGAACGGCTTCTACACCGGCGACGAAGGTGGTGGCGACGGCGCCCATGCCCGGAATCATTACGCCAAGCTTTCCTTTGGGGGCATCGATTCTATTGTTTTGGGATTTCTTCGGTTCAGTTTTTGCGTGCTTCTGCGGCGTCGCCATAGTGGGCGCATCCTTATGAGTGCTGGAGTATGTGGGGCAAACAGGTATGTTCTCGTACTTGCGACAACAATTGCAACTAACGACGGCCAAATGGGATAGATGGGCGCTCAATGGAAGAGCGCAGACAGCGATTGGAAACGATTCGAATTGCGAAGAGAGAGACGTTTGCTGAAGCTGCCGTTGTTACTATGGGGGATGATTCGCTTCGCTTGATTGCATAACGACGTTGGCCCATCTTGAGTAGATTGGTAAGCGATGAACAAGACCAAGGCTCGTGAGAGGAGCCGTCCTGCTGATTATAGGCTGTGATTTTCATCCTGGGTTTCAGCAGGTCGCGATCTTTGACAACCGAACAGGCGAAGTACAGGAAAAGCGGTTGCAGCACCGTGCGGAAGCGGAGGAGTTTTACCGGTCGCTGGCGGGGCAGCAAGTGCGGGTGGGGATGGAGGCGTGCGGGCACTATCCGTGGTTCGAGCGGTTGCTGGAGGAGATGGGGATCGAGCTGTGGGTGGGGGATGCGGCGAAGGTGCAGGGAAACCTCTCACCATGCGGGCAGCTGCTGCAAACCTGCCTTCATTTTTGAGGTTTGGGTTGCGAGGACTGTTGTTGTTGTGGCCGCGGGCGGCTTGCGGGCGGGACGATACCGTTCATCCGCAGGTACTCGACCATCTGACCGTAGTGATCCTTCGGATGGAAGGAGCCGATAATGGCGATTGCGAGACGCGTTGAGAGGAATGGGGTTACGGGCTTGGGCAGCGGCGTGACCTCGTTTTCGGAGGTGATCCCGGAAATGGCCCGATGGCCGAGCGCGAACGAATCTTTAAGATACTGCACAATTTCGGCCTTGGTTTTCAGCGCCGCGGGGCCGTTGAGATTTTCTTCGATGGAGTTAGTGTCTATCGTCTCGCCCATGAGCGGGCCAAAATAAAGGTGATTGGCGAAGCCGACGTGTTTCACCTGTTCAGCGAAAGTGCGTACGCCTTTAAACTCGCCATTCGTAGGCGCGAAGGAATACTTGTCTTCGGGCATAGCCTCAGCAGCGGAAACGACCTCCTGCTCGACAACACCATAGAGCATGTTGAGGACAGAAGTGACGGTGGGCGGTTGTTGCTGGGCCGTTGAGCCGATCATCAGACGCTCCTTGTTTTATGGAGTAAACGACAAAATCTTATGCTTCTGTGGCCAAAGAAGTCATCCGCAAGTTTTTGCTGGCCGCTCGCTGCAGCAGCTGCTCCACCAATTATGCTAGCGACATCCCGGCAGCTAGCAGCTTCGTTCTTCACTCAGCTTGCTGGCGGCGACTCTTACGTAGCAGTCTGGCGGCTTCCAGTTTGCGGTCGCGCTCAGCATGGATCTTTGCCTGTCGGCCCGCGAGCATGTCGTTCGGTGTCACGTAGCCAATCGCGCTGTGCAATCGCACGTTGTTATAGCGATCCACATACTGTTGAGGCGTTTCGCGTCTTCCAGTGACAGCGGCGTTCCCGGTCGAATGCATTCGCTTTTCGGCGGCTGAACCCATCCAGAACGCTGGCGCTCACGCCCAGCCACGGGATGAACCGTCCGACGCCGATCTCGGCCTTCTCCGACCAGCGTCTGACGAAATCCACTACTAGATCCCGCACATCGTGCGGCACCCAGTTGCCGGTTAGAGTTCCCCAAGACTTTTTTTTGGCGCGATGTGCTCAGCCATCAGCTCAGCCAGGACCTCGTCTTTGGTCTGCATCTTCTTCTCCAAGAACTCGATCCGTTTCTGCTTCTCCTCCACTTGGCGCTGGGGACGCTCTTGAGATTGAAAGCGGCGGCTCCGTTCTCGAACAGTTCCTTCTCCCAGCGGTAGAACACTGTTGGCCGCAGGCCTAGTTCTTCACACAGCTCCAAGACGGGTATTTTGTCCACAAGATGCCGCCTCAAGATGGCGACTTTTTCTTCTGGAGTGAAATCCTTCCGTTCCTTCCTCATACGTTCGCTCCGTCATCTTAACGGACGAACGCTTTTTCCATTTCCAACTGAGGCAGGACAAAACATCAAAAGCGTCGACGGCAAACTGTCGCCTAAAAACGCTTGACAGCAGTCAGCGTCGTTAGAGACGGAATGACAAGACGAAAAGTCGGAATGACAAACAAACAAAAAACGAAATGACAAACAGAGAGGTCAGATAAAGGCGGGAGCCTTTCGCTTTTCCTCTAAGAATGCAGGTAGAATTGGCGATCGACTTTAGGTTACTAAGGTGGGGTAACTGGGTACTGGCCTTGGCCATGCCTTTTCGCACTCTAGACCAACTTCTGCGCAGCTTCCAAAATTGAAGACGTGACAAACATACTTGGATCACGAGCGCAGAGTGTAGTCAGGGCCTTGGCATTGGCGTCCCTGTTGGGACTGATCGGCTGTTCTGGAGTGTCTAAGGGGGGATCGCAACAGAATTCGGGCGGCTCCGGAGGCTCGGGTTCCGGACCGGCGACGCTTTCTGCTGCTCCAACGAGTTTGTCATTTGCTCCCCTTCCGGTGGGCAATTCCAGCACTCTCTCCGTGGTGATTACGAACGTTGCCACGGGATCAGACAGTGCCAACATCTCGCAATTGACGATGAGCGGATCGGGGTTCAGCCTGGTATCTCCGCCATCTCTGCCGTTGGCGTTAGCGGACGGACAAAAAGTCAGCTTGACGGTCAAGTTCACGGCTTCGGCTGGCGGGCAAGCGAGCGGGAATTTGCAGGTAGTGAGCGACGCTTCGAATTCGCCCTTGAATGTGGGACTGACGGGAACGGGAATTGCGCCGGGACAGTTGGCGGTTTCTCCGACAGCGCTGAGTTTTGGCAATGTAACAGTCGGGAACGAAGCGCAATTGGGCGGGACGCTTACGGCGGGATCTACGGATATTACGGTCACTTCGGCCGACTGGAGCGGCACGGGCTACACGCTGAGCGATATTACCTTTCCGGTCACGATTCCTGCGGGAACGAATGTCCCTTTCACCGTGACGTTTACTCCGCAAGCTAAGGGAGTGGCTGCTGGGAGCGTATCTTTCTTCAGCAATGCGACGAATTCGCCCACCGTTCAAACCTGGACTGGAACGGGTACGCAGACTTCGCCTCACAGTGTGGCTCTATCGTGGAACGCCAGCCATTCGCAGGTTTCAGGATACAACGTGTACCGGGGTGCGGTGAGCGGCGGCCCTTATTCGAAGCTTACATCGACGCTCGATCCGAACACGTCTTATACCGATAACGGCGTGCAAGATGGCCAGACCTACTACTACGTCACGACCGCCGTTGACTCTGGTGGGCAGGAGAGCAGCTACTCGAACCAGGCACAGGCGATCATCCCACAGAACTAGAGGGGTTCCGCGGGGGCAAGTTGTGGCGCTGGTTTATTCAAACGTTTCGGCGTCGCAGAAGGCCTTGCCAGCTTCATCTTTCGGCGATATCAGCGGCTGGTGTTTGAGTTCCCAGTCGATGTTGAGATCGGGATCGTTCCAGAGCACGGTCCGCTCGCATTCGGGGTGGTAAAAGTCGGTCGCCTTGTAGAGAACGTTGGCAGTCTCGGAGAGCACGCGGAAACCGTGGGCCATCCCGGGCGGCATCCAGAAGATCTGCTGGTTTTCCGCTGAAAGTCTTACCTTGCACGACTGTCCGAAGGTGGGAGAACTGCGCCGCAGATCAACGGCCACATCCAGGATTTCGCCAGTGACCACGCGAATCAATTTGCCCTGCGGATGGCACACCTGATAGTGCAAGCCGCGAAGGACATTGTGGGTTGAGAAGGAATGGTTGTCCTGGACGAAGCGCTGGCGGACACCGAGGTCCGCCATGACTCGCTCGCTGTAGCTCTCCAGAAAAAAACCGCGAGCATCGCCGTAGGATTTTGGCGCCAACACCAGGGCATCGCCTAATTGGGTCTCGACTACGCGCATATAGTTAAGGAGAAATCTCCTGTCCGTTCAGGAAGGGGCACTTTATTCTTTCAAGCATCAGAACACTTTTTCAGTCAGCAATTGCAGCAGATACGCACCATAGCGATTGTTCTTCATGGTGGAGGCAGTTTTTTCCAATTGTCCAGCGCTGATGTAGCCCTGGCGAAACGCGATTTCCTCGGGGCATGACACCATAAGCCCCTGGCGCGTTTCGATGGTTTGGATAAACAGCGATGCCTCCAGCATGGCTTCATGGGTCCCGGTATCGAGCCAAGCCATGCCACGGCCCATGACCACGACTTCTAATTGCCCTCGTTGCATGTATTCCTTGTTGACATCGGTAATTTCGAGTTCGCCGCGGGCGGAGGGCTTGAGAGATTTGGCGATATCGACAACCTGGTTGTCGTAGAAATAAAGTCCAGTCACGGCATAGCGGGATTTAGGCGACTTCGGCTTTTCTTCCAAGCTGAGGGCTTTGCCTTCGGAATCGAACTCGACCACGCCGTACCGTTCGGGATCGTGGACGGGATAGGCAAAGACCTGCGCGCCGGCGAGCTTCCCGGCCGCGCTCTGCAAGCTCTTCACAAAGTCGTGGCCATAGAAGATGTTGTCGCCCAGAACCAGAGCGCAATTGGACGACTGGAGGAATTCCTTCCCCACCAGAAAAGCCTGGGCGATCCCCTCGGGCCGCGGCTGCACGATGTAACTGAAATTCACGCCGAAGCGCGACCCGTCTCCCAGAAATTGCTCGAAGCGCGGCAAATCATCCGGCGTGGAAATGATCAGAATGTCTCGTATCCCCGCCAGCATCAGCGCCGATAGCGGGTAGTAAATCATTGGTTTGTCATAGATGGGCAACAAGCTCTTGCAAACCGCATGCGTGACGGGATAGAGGCGCGTGCCCGATCCGCCTGCCAAAATTATGCCCTTGTATTGCGGGGTCGAATTCGCCTTATGAGTTGGCATAGATGATTTCGGTGCTTTCCACAATGATTACAGCGAGTACTGCTTTTCAATCCATTGACGATAGGTTCCGCTGGTGACTTCACCCACCCATGCGTCGTTGGCCAGGTACCACTGGATCGTCTTGCGAATTCCGGTCTCAAATGTTTCTTTCGGCTGCCAATTCAATTCTTTTTCGATCTTACGGGCATCAATGGCATAGCGCCGGTCGTGGCCAAGACGGTCGGCCACAAACGTGATCAGCTTGCGATGCGGCATGACAGGGTCGTTCGGACGCAGGTCATCGAGGATCGCGCACAGAGTGTGGACGATCTCGAGGTTCGGCTTTTCGCTGCGACCTCCGATGTTATAGGTCTCGCCGACGCGTCCCTTCGATAGCACTAAACGGATAGCCTCGCAATGGTCCTCGACGAAGAGCCAGTCGCGGACGTTTTTTCCGTCGCCATACACCGGTAGAGGCTTGCCAGTCTGGGCGTGCAAGATCATGAGCGGAATCAGTTTTTCGGGAAACTGGTAGGGGCCGTAATTGTTTGAGCAGTTGGTGGTGAGTGTGGGCAAGCCGTAAGTGTGATGGTAGGCGCGAACCAGGTGATCGGATGCGGCTTTGGACGCAGCGTATGGGCTGTTCGGCGCATACTGGGTGGTCTCGGAAAAAGCCGGGGCGTCGGGTCGCAGAGAGCCGTAGACTTCGTCGGTTGAGACATGCAGGAAACGGAATGCCTGTTTCTGGTCGGCCGGCAACTGCGACCAGTATGCACGACATTCTTCCAGCAGCGAAAAAGTGCCATTGACGTTGGTGCGAACAAAATCGTCCGGGCCGGAGATGGAGCGGTCGACATGACTTTCGGCGGCGAAGTGCACAATCGCCCGTGGGCGGCGCTGCCGTAACTGGTCGCGGAACAAGTCGCGATCGCAGATATCGCCATGAACAAAGCTGTATCGTGGGTCGTTGGCAACACTGATCAGATTGCTGGGATTCCCAGCATAGGTCAACTTGTCGAAATTCACGACTGGAGCGCTTTCGCGCGCCAGCCATTGCAGAACGAAGTTTGAGCCGATGAACCCGGCTCCGCCCGTCACCACGATAGGTTGATTTTGCATTGTTTCTCTGTAGCTGGTCTCTTTAGCTGGCAGGGAGTGGTCGTTCACCGCGTCGCCTCGCATCGGTCTGACAACAACCCTTATTTAAGTCTATGCGATCCATTGCTGGCGTGCAGCGCAGCGTGTTGTGAGCTTACAAAGTTGTAATAGGCGAAGTGCAGGGCAACCGCCGCCTCAAATTCTCCCGCTTCTTGCTGAATGCCAGCGTTAGCGCGTAAGACGGCGCATGTGCAACCGCGTGGTCGCATTCAGCCTCTCAACGTCGCTGGTAGAGATCAAACGCTCATCGGGAATGCCGATAACGCTTTTTCTCGGCGAAACAAACTTGGGCGCACTATAGCGGCGATTGTCGCTCACTTCCTCATGCCCATAAGTCTTGACGATCTGTCCGTAGTCCACGAACTCACCAAAAGCCGCTTTCCATTGCCGGACGTATGCCGCAAGCCCATCGGTGGAGATTTGCACGCGGTAGGCCATACGGTTAGCAATGTCCTGCACGAAAGCCTTTGCCGTAGCCGCATCACGATTGCCGCACTTTGAAAGCGGGAACCAGTTTCGTTTCCTCATCTATCGCGCAAAATGTCCAAGTTTTGTATTATTACACTCTTCTATCACCACTTCTGGGCCCCCTACGCGAGGGTAGTTCCTCCTTGGGCTTATATTGTTTAATTTGTCTGGCTGTGAGAAATTCTTAGGGGACGAACTTCACATGTTCGAGCGGCGGAATCCCCCTAGTTATTCCCGTCATTTCGGCCCCTGTTCAACGGACATCGAATACGAAGTCTCATGAAAACCTTGCGACGAGTCAACGTTTTGACGGCGTGTCTAATGGCGGGATTTATGTGCGCCTGCTCGCACAATCAGGCCAAAGTCTCGACCTCATGGAACGAAAAGGCGGCTGCAAGCTATCTGGATGCGCGAGAAACCTGGTGGGCGAACTGGACGGGATCGGTCCTCGATCACGGGACCTTTTGCGTGTCATGCCACACTGCATTGCCCTACGCGGTGGCGCGACCGGTGCTGCGTAAGGCGATGGGCGAAGCAAGCGCTTCTATCGGCGAGCAACAACTGCTGGACAACGTAATCAAACGTGTCCGCCTTGGGAAAGACAGCAGCCCCTACTACAGCGATCAAGGAAATAATTACAAAGCGGCGGAATCTCGCGGGACGGAGGCAGTCCTGAATGCTGCGATCCTGGCCAACTATGACGCGCAGCGGGGACAACTCAGCGACGACACGCGAATGGCATTCGCTCACATGTGGCAAGTTCAGCTAACCACCGGAGATGATAAAGGCGCATGGGACTGGCTCCAGTTCGATCAGGAGCCGTGGGAAGCGAACGATTCTGGATACTATGGCGCGGCATTGGCTGCGATGGCGGTGGGAACGGCCCCCGGCGGATATGCCTCCGGTCCGGAAATTCAAAGCAACTTGCAATTTTTGCGAGAGTATCTGAAGCGTGGAAGCGCGGCGCAATCCACGATCAACCGTGTTTTCCTGCTATGGGCTTCGACCAAGCTGCCGGGACTGCTGCAACCGGAGCAGCAGAGGGCCATCATCAACGAAGCTTTGCGCAAACAGCAGTCCGATGGCGGCTGGAGGCTGGCATCAATCGCGTGGAGATGGAAGGGTTGGAGCCTGAAATCGCTCGCCAACATTTGGCTGCGAGAAGACGGAACGCCGCTGGAAGGAAAAAGCGATGGCGTAGCGACGGGCCTGATCACGCTGGTTTTGCAGGAGGCGGGCGTGCCTCGCGATAACGACCAACTCCGCCGGGGACTTTCATGGCTTATGAGCAATCAGGATGCGAAAGATGGTTCATGGCCCGCTTCTTCGGTGAACAAGCGACATCATATGTCTGTAGGGACGAGCCGATTCATGAGCGATGCCGCGACTGCTTACGCTGTGCTGTCACTGGCGGAAAGTCAACGTGGGACTGGACAGGTAGCTGCGGCGACCCCGTCACACTCTGATCAAAATTGAAAACCATGAAAGATTGCCGACAATTTCTTATCGATGGGAAGTGGGTCAATCCCGTCACGCCACACGACTTCCCGGTTATCAATCCGGCCACTGAGGAACCCATCGCCACGATCTGTCTGGGCAGCGCGGCAGATGTGGACAGGGCCGTCACCGCAGCAAAACGGGCATTTGAATCCTATTCGGAAACGAGCGTGCACCAACGCATTGCCCTTCTGCGCCGGATCATCGAGGCCTACCAGGCCAGAGCCGAAGAAATGGCAGAGACCATCTCGCGGGAAATGGGGTGTCCGCTGGGGCTCTCACGATCGGCGCAGGTTCCCGCCGGCCTTGCGCACTTGACCGAGATGGTCAACGTGCTGGGCAAATTCCAGTTTGAAGAATGTCGCGGCTCTACTCTTATGCGAAAAGAGGCCATTGGAGTGTGCGGGCTCATCACTCCCTGGAACTGGCCAATGAATCAGATTGTGTGCAAGGTCGCTCCGGCGCTAGCGGCAGGGTGCACCGTAGTGTTGAAGCCCAGCGAACTCGCGCCGTTGTCGGCATATCTTTTTGCGCAGATTCTCCAGGATGCGGGCATGCCGCCCGGAGTATTTAATCTGGTCAATGGCGATGGGCCGACGGTGGGCGCTGCGATTTCTTCGCATCCCGATATCGAAATGGTGTCTTTCACCGGGTCGACGCGAGCTGGAGTCGCAGTTGCCACAGCGGCCGCTCCCTCGGTGAAGCGGGTCACGCAGGAGCTCGGAGGCAAGTCGGCGAACATCATTCTGGAGGATGCTGATTTCGATCATGCCGTGAAGGCTGGCACGCAGTCTTGTTTTCGCAACAGCGGTCAGTCCTGCAATGCTCCGACTCGTATGCTGGTGCCCCGAGCAAAGATGGCGGACGCCGCGAAAATCGCCACACGGACTGCCGACGCTACCAAGGTCGGTGATCCTTTCGCCGACGACATTCACCTCGGCCCCTTGGTCAGCCAAGGTCAGTTTGAAAAGGTACAAGAACTCATCCTCAAGGGAATTCAGGAAGGTGCGGGGCTGGTCGCCGGCGGGCCAGGCCGCCCCAGCGGTTTGAACAAGGGATTCTTTGTAAAGCCGACGGTTTTCGCGGATGTCCGCAATGAGATGACGATCGCGCGTGAAGAAATTTTCGGTCCGGTGTTGTGCATTATCGCCTACGCTGACGAAGACGATGCGGTACGAATCGCGAATGACACGGCGTATGGGTTGTCAGGATTCGTCAGCTCTGGCGATATCGATCGTGCACGCCGGGTGGCAAAAAGAATGCGGGCTGGCAATGTTCACATCAACAGTGCGCGGCTGGACTTCAGCGGCTCCTTCGGCGGATACAAACAATCGGGAAACGGCCGTGAGTGGGGCGAAGCTGGCCTCGAAGAGTTTCTGGAGTTGAAGGCGCTCTTTGGATACGACGCCGGCAAGTAAAACCGGCGAAGTCCGCAGGTCTTACTGAAGTAACACGAACCAAGCAGACAGGCTAGACATAAGTGCCTGTGTTTGCATATACTTGTGGACACAGATTGAGTGCAGCGTTCGACTTCCTCCCTAAACGCGCACTCGTGACATGAGCCACGAATCCCCGGTTATGATGATTGGAGCAATACGGAGGACGATTGACACTCGGAACCGGTTGGTCGAAGACCTGGACATATTTCGAAGGCGCATGGCATGAGGGCAACATCGGAATTATGGGACCGCGCACCCACGCAGCCTGGCTATGTTCCATGGTGTTCGACGGGGCGCGTGCGTTCGAAGGGGTTACACCGGACCTTGATCTTCATTGCGCTCGCATAAACGATTCCGCAAGAAAACTCTTTTTGGAGCCAGTCGTCTCGGCGGAGGAATGGATACGTCTGGCGCGCGAAGGCATTCAACGCTTCGACAAAGATGCCGCCCTTTATATTCGTCCCATGTACTGGGCCGAACAGGAGGGTCCCTGGGTGCAGGCGCACGATCCGAAATCAACCCGCTGGTGCCTTTGCATCTACGAGGCGCCGATGCGCCAGCCCAAGGGATTTTCGATCACGCTCTCCCCTTTCCGGCGCCCAAGCATTGAAACCATGCCGGTCGACGCGAAAGCCGGATGCCTCTATCCGAACAACTCGCGCTCGCTTTTTGAAGCGAAAACTCGGGGATTCGATAATGCGATTGTGTGTGACATGTTGGGCAATGTCGCCGAACTCGCCACGTCCAACATCTTCATGGCGAAAGAGGGTGTGGTGTTTACTCCGGTTCCGAACGGGACATTCCTGGCGGGCATTACCCGCCAAAGAGTCATCGGACTGCTGCGAGACAACGGTGTAAGCGTCATCGAGAAAACCATGTCCTATCAGGAATTCGAGACTGCCGATGAGATCTTCGCGACCGGAAACTATTCTAAAGTTGTGCCCGTGACTCGGATCGGCGATCGCTCTCTACCGTTTGGGCCGATCTATACCAAGGCCCGGGAACTTTATTGGGCATTTGCACGATCATGACCGGCAGGCCATCTCAGCAACGCGGTGTTCTATGAATCCGGTTTCTTCCCGCGGATCAGCGACCATCGACACGCTCATTTCCATATGGCAACGGGTGCTGCAAGTTCCGTCGGTAGGGGCGGATGATAATTTTTTCGAGTTGGGCGGCGATTCCTCCCTCTCCCTCGAATTGTTCAGTGAGATTGCGCGCACCTTTGGCCGCGAACTGCCCCCGGTCATCATCTACCATGCGCCAACGATCTCTGCGCTGGCGGCCCTGTTGGAGCAGCCCGCCGTCCCTCGAGTTCCGGCAGTGGTGGAGATGAAAGCGGGCGACGATGGACCGCCTATTTTCATTACCCACGGGCTGGGCGGCAGCGTAATGGACTTTTATCAAGTCGTAAAACGCATCCAGACCGGGCACCCAATCTACGGCTTGCAGGCAAGGGGCATTGACGGAACGGAAGAGCCGCGCGATCGCATCGAAGACATGGCCCGCGATTCGCTGCAAGCCATGAAGGAATTGCAGCCTCGCGGACCTTATGCCTTGGTGGGATTCTCGCTCGGCGGTCTGGTCACGCTGGAAATGGCCCAGCAGTTGATTGCTTCGGGCGAGGACGTGGCGCTGTTGGCGATGCTCGATTCCTATCCTCACGCACAATGTTTGTCATCGGGCCAACGCGCGCGCTTATCGACCAGGCAAGTGTGGCGCAGGCTCTCGAGTAAGCTGCGATCGGTCGGCGCGGCTTCGCGGTCAAGCGATGTTCCGCCTTCGCCAGTTCTCCAACATTTTCGCGACAGCGCCTACTTGGCATTGGAACGTTACCAACCGCGGTTTTATCCCGCGAAGATTAATTTTGTTCGAGCGGCAATTCCTACGGACTTCCCGGCCGATCCAGTCGCAGTCTGGGCGCACCTAGCGCGCGAATTCGAGATGGAAACCGTGCCTGGCGATCACTTGGGTATTGTGACCACGCACTTTGAGAGTCTGGCGGCGGCGATTTCCCGTTGTGTATCCAAGGCGCTCGCTTAAACCGTGCAACCGAATCTGAACGCGGCCAACTTGCCAGCACACGCCTGCTGCACGTATTCTCCGAGGACTCACCGATGAATGGGGCAGAGAGCCTAATTCGCACGCTGGTTGCTGGAGGAGTGGATACTTGTTTCACTAACCCTGGCACGTCGGAGATCCATATTGTCGCTGCGCTGGACCGGATCCCGGAAATGCGTTGCGCGCTCGGTCTTTTCGAAGGTGTAGTCACAGGCGCGGCAGACGGCTATGCACGCATGGCCGAGCGACCGGCATGTACTCTGCTTCACCTGGGACCGGGCCTCGCCAACGGACTCGCGAATCTGCATAATGCCTCACGGGCGCGGGTGCCGATGGTCAATATCGTCGGACAGCATGCTACTTACCACATTCCGCACGACACGCCTCTCACTTCTGACATTGAAGCTATCGCGAGGCCGTTCTCGAAATGGTTGCGCACATCCAGCGCTAGCGCACGTGTGAGTCAAGACGGGTCCGACGCGATCGTCGCCGCCCGCACCGCGCCGGGGCAAATCGCGACATTGATCGTTCCGGCGGACATTTCGTGGGGCGAAGGCGGAAGGATTGCCGTGGTTCCTGAGCCTCCAAAACCGCCGCTGCCGAGCGACAAAGAAATTGAACACTCCGCGACCTCGCTGCGATCGGGTTTGCCTACGGCACTCTTGCTAACCGGAAACGCTCTTTTCGGGAAGGGGCTAGCCGTTGCCGGACGAATTGCCGCGGCTACCGGGGCCAAGTTACTGGCGCCTTATCCAGTGGTTCGATTGCAGCGTGGCGCAGGATTGCCACGCGTCGACCGCGTCAACTATGTACTTGAGCAGGCGGTCGAGCAACTGAAAGAATTTAGGCAGATGATTCTAGTGGGTGCGCAGGCACCGATTGCATACTTCGCGTCGCGGGACAAGCGGAGCGAATTTACTTCCCCCGAATGTGAGATCCACACACTGGCAAGTCCGGGAGAAGACTATGTGGGGGCGTTGGAAGCTGTGGCGGCTGCGCTCTCTTTGCGCGAGGCGTCACCCCTCGAAGAAGGAGCGGAGCGGCCTGCAAGGCCGGCGGGCAACATCACTTTGCCCGGTCTGGCCGCAGCGGTGGCGGCGCTTCTACCCGAAAACACAATCGTGGTCGACGAATCCATGACATCCGGCAGAGGCCTGATGGCGGCGACCAAAGGATGTCCACCGCACGACTGGCTGGGCAACACTGGAGGATCGATTGGCATTGCCTTGCCGCTTGCTGTAGGCGCGGCCGTCGCATGTCCTGATCGGCGGGTATTGTGTCTGACTGCAGACGGCAGTGCCATGTATACCCAGCAGGCCCTCTGGACGATGGCGCGAGAAAGCTTGCATGTAACTGTCGTTGTTTTTGCCAACCGCGACTACGCCGTGCTCAAGCGAGAGTTTTCCAACTTGGGAGTTGGTGAACCGGGACCGCGCGCGCGGAGCATGTTCGAGATCGCTCGTCCCGACCTGAATTGGGTCCAATTGGCGAAAGGGATGGGAGTTCCCGCCGTCAAGGTCACCTCGCTGGAGACCTTTGGTGTGGCCCTGCAAGCGGGGTCGGACGGTGACGGACCGAGCCTGATTGAAGTGCCGCTGTAAGTCCCTCAGCAAGGGCACGCATAAGCCGCTGTATGCGCTGTCACGTGGGACGCCGACTGGCAACGAACAGACGTAGACTTTAACGCGCAGTGACTGACGTTAGCCGATCAGGCCGCGCGCGGCGGCACGCTCTTGCGGCCGGCAACCGTCAATTGGCGATTTAGCTTCTCGGTCAGCGCGTTCAGTTTCTTGGACTCTTGCGCGCGCTCATTGTGCTTGAGCCGCTTACGGATTTCCTGGCGTTCGTGGTTTTCTGGGAGAGTCATTTGTTGCCAGTCTGGCATAGTCGCCCGGCTTATTCTAGGGACAGTTCGCGATCTCCTGTGGAAATCGGGACGTATCCCGACAAATCGCCCCGGCGATGCCAGAATTCTCATTGGGGCGTAATCTTGTACACAACCCCACAGTTACAGTTAGGATCGCCACCGGCCCAAGTGGTGCCGTAAAGGTTTCCTTCAGAGTCTTCGACCACACTTGCATATGGCCATACTCCATCTCCTGTGGTTTGACCGAAAATGTGCAGTATAGTCTCTTTGTTATTCGGTCCCAGTTTGAACACGACGCCGCAACCCAGCCCATATCCTCCACATCGCCGGTTGCCGCCTATGCGGGTAGTGCCATAGAGATTCCCGGACTTATCGAGGACGAGCTGGTCGTAGGGTTGTGCGCCGTCGTTGTAGTTAAAGTCGCGCAGTACGGTTTCTACGCCGCTCGAACTTAATTTGAAGACCGTGCCGGCGCCTTCCTCGGTGGTTCCGTATAAACTACCACTGGCGTCCATGACGAGACCGGCGTACGGATGCCTTCCGCGACGGTCGCCTTCGAAAGTGTGGAGTATGGTTTCCTGGCCGGACGGATCCAGTTCGAACACAATCCCGCAACCGTGGCCAATGTCACATCCTTCGGAATCGCCTCCTAGTTCGGTAGTTCCGTACAAATTTCCTGTCGCGTCGACGATCAACGCCGAGAGCGGCGCCCATCCGTCCGGCGCACCAACGAATACATGCATGAGGGTTTCATTCCCCGCCGTATCCAGCTTGAACGCCACGCCGCCGCCGTCCTGACTTCCGCCGTCAACGGTCGTGCCATAAAGATTACCAGCCGCATCCATGACTAATGCGGCTTGCGGATATTCTCCATCCGCCGGCTGCCCGGCAAAACTGTACAGAACTGTCTCGTTGCCGCTCGTATCAAGCTGGAAAATCGTGCCGCAGCCGACGCCCTCACATCCTTGTCCTCCACCGTGCAGAGTCGTGCCATAAAGGTTTCCCGTTGAATCCAGAATGAGTCCTCCGTACGGATAACTTCCGTCGGTCCCGCCAGCAAACCGGTATAGTACCGTCTCATTACCCGTCGGATCGACTCCGAAAACCGTCCCGCATCCGCCGGGGCACGAGTTGGATCCGCCCCCGGTCGTAACGCCATAAAGATTGCCCGCCGCGTCGAGAATCAACCCTGCGTACGGATTGCCACCATCCTGCGATCCCTTAAACTGGTAAAGTACCTGCTCCTTATAGGTGGAGGCTTTCAGCGCTTGAGCCATGCTCAACGCTGATGCCAGCAGAATCACGGCAAGTGCCAGCCGACTTCCCGCTGTTCGCAATAGTTGCCCGAAAATCCGGCGCTGCTGTTCCTCTGGACTCCACATCAACGGCCTCGCTTGAGCGTCAATCCTACCGTTCCCGGGCAAGTTGTCCAAGAGACTTTCGGCCTACAGTCGACGCCACGATTCCGCGGCCTTGAAATCGCAGACTCTCGGGATGAGGACTGCCGACGCGGCTCCCAGTTTGCCGGACTGTTAGCGAGCGTCAGACTCCCGCCTTCAACTGAAGCGGGAGCCGCCGTAATCGCTGCCCAGTGGCGGCAAAAATCGCGTTGGCTACAGCAGGAGCAATCGGCGGCACCGCCGGTTCTCCCATCCCCCCTGGGTCTTCGTCGCTCGACACAAGATGGACTTCGATAAGCGGCGCTTCCGTGATTCTTAACGGATCATAGCCATCGAAATTAGTCTGCTCGACGGCGCCGCCCTTGAAAGTGATTTCGTTCTTCAGTGCCGCGCTCAATCCAAAAATGATTGCGCCCTCGGTCTGGGACCGAACTGATTCCGGATTGACCACTTGTCCGCAGTCCACGACGGCCACCACACGCTCGATCCTGAAACTCTTGTTGTCAGTGACCGAAACTTCGACCACTTCAGCGACGTAGCTCCCGAAAGAGGCAAATGAAGCGATGCCCCGCCCTTTACCTTTTGGCAAAGGCGTTCTCCAACCGGCTTTCTCCGCAGCCAGTTCGAGTACCCTGCGCAGGCGTTCCGGGTCGAGGTCGTCTTCGTCGGGGGATTTCTTGCGTGTCTGCGCGACCAGTAGACTCTTGCGAAACTGTACAGGATCCTGTTTTGCCGCAGCGGCCAGTTCGTCGATGAAGCTCTCCACCGCGAAACCGTTAAACGAATTCTCCACCGATCGCCACCACGCTCGCGGCACCGAACTTGAAACGGGATTGTATTCCAGCCGCACGTTGGGAATTGCATACGGCATTTCCATCGCTCCCCCGACTTCCTGCCTCTCGGGCGGGTCCTTGGGGTCCCAGAACGCGCGTATCGACGTGGAAGCGATGGTATGAGACCACGCGGATGGGCGTCCTTTAGCGTCGAGTGATCCACTCATCCGATGGCATGAGGCAGGACGATAAAAGTCATGCGTCATGTCGTCTTCTCGCGTCCATACCAGTTGCACCGGCCTCTGGATCACTTTCGCGATTTGGGCCGCTTCCGCGGGATAGTCCGCCATGTAGCGGCGGCCAAATCCCCCGCCCATCAGGGTCGTATGCACAACGACCTGAGCTGGGAAAATTCCGAGGACCTGGGCCACCGTCCGCTGTACCCAATCCGGCGACTGGGTTGGCGCCCACACTTCACAGCCATTGTTTTGAGCGTGAATGGTGATGTTCATCGGTTCCATGGTGGCGTGCGCTTGAAAGGGAAGCTCATAGATGGCTTCGATTTGCTTACCCTTGGAGAGCGCAATGTCCACATTGCCATCATTGCGAAGGCGCTTTCCAGCTTTCGCAGCCGCTGCGCGAAGCGAGCCACGAAGCACGTCGCTCGATTCCGACGCGGCCGGACTGCTGTCCCAATTTACCCGGAGAGCTTCACGGCCCTTGATCGCGATCCAAGTTGAGCTAGCAACGATCACAATTCCGCCGGCAGTATACCTGTCTGCACCGAGGGCAGGGATCTCGAATACATCGATGACTCCGGGAATCGCTTTGGCCTTGGACGCGTCGAAGCGGGCTGGCTTGCCGCCAAAGACAGGGCAACGAGCGACCACCGCAAACACCATTGCCGGCACGCGCACATCGATTCCGAACCGGGCGGTCCCATTCACTTTGGCCGGCACATCAACTCGGGGCACAGGATGGCCAATCAGTTCGAACTTCGTCGAATCTTTGAGAGGAACGGTCTTGGCCGGCGGAAGTGGCAGCTTGGCGGCGGATTCTACCAGTTCTCCGTAACTCGCCCGGCGCCCCGAAACGCGATGCACAACGACACCTTTTTCGGCAATGCACCTGGTTCGAGAAACCTTCCAGCGTGCCGCCGCCGCTGTAATCATCAACTCCCGCACGGTAGCGCCGGCGTGACGTAGCGGCATGTAATTTTCCATGGTGCTGCCGCTTCCGCCGGTGCCCAGATGAGTGTAGATATCCGGACGGGTGTCGGCCTGTTCCACCGTAACCGAACTCAAGTCCACCTCAGCTTCTTCGGCGAGGATCATGGCCAGACCGGTGCGAATGCCCTGCCCCATTTCCGACTTCGCCACGATGAGCGAAATTTGTCCCGTCGGTTTAACGTGCACCCATGCGTCCAACGGACTAGGCGCAGGTTTATGAATTGCGTCGGCGAGCACGAAGGGGAAAGGTCGAACGCCGATAATCAGGCCCGCGCCAGTGACGGCTCCAGCAGCAATAAATGTGCGGCGACTGATGGACACCGTCAGGCTCCTTGCGCGGCGCGGTGGATGGCCCGCCGGATTCGCTGGTATACCCCACAGCGGCAAAGGTTGCCAGCCATGGCCGCGTCGATTTGGTCGTCGGTGGGATGTGGCGTCTTGGCCAGCAAAGCCGCCGCTGACATAATCTGGCCGCATTGGCAATATCCGCACTGCGGCACCTGCTCGGCAATCCACGCCGACTGTACCGGGTGACTGTTGTCGTTGGAAAGCCCTTCGATTGTGGTGATGCTTCGCTTACCGATCGAAGACACCGCAGTCTGGCAGGAGCGGACAGCTTCTCCATCGAGATGCACCGTGCAGGCGCCGCACAGGCCCATGCCGCATCCGTACTTCGTGCCCGTCAAGTTGAGTTCATCGCGCAGAACCCACAAAAGCGGAGTGTCGGGTGCGATCTCAACATCGTGAGAACTGTTATTGATTAGCAGTTGAATTGCAGCCATGGGAACTCCAAGAAGATGGTCGTAGTAGACGAAGCTAGCGCAATTCGGTTTGCGCGGCAAACGGTGGGTTGCGAGCAGGAACGCCGTAAGATTCATCGGGCGGAGCTATTTGCAAGTTGGCTTTCAATCCAGTGATTGACCCGCGCTTCGAGCATATCGAGCGGCAGGCTTCCGCCGCTGAGAATCTCATCGTGGAATGCCTTAATGTCAAAGCGCGGGCCCAGTCGCTGCTTGGCATGCTCACGGAGTTCCAGAATCTTGAGCTGGCCGATCTTGTAGCTGAGCCCTTGAGCCGGCCACGCGATATAGCGATCAATTTCCGCCTGGATCGTAGGCTCGTCCGCGGCGCCGCTTTCACGAAAGTAAGCTACCGCTTGCTCCCGCGTCCATCCCTCGGAATGAATTCCGGTGTCAACGACCAAACGTACGGCGCGCATCAACTCCAAAGAAAGTCGTCCATAATCGGAGGCTGGATCTTGAAAAAAGCCTATCTCTTTGCCGAGCGCCTCCGCGTAGACGGCCCAACCTTCTGCGTATGCATTGTTCACCACATGAAGGCGGAACTCAGGCAGGCCCGTGAGCCGCTGCTGAATGGAAATCTGCATGTGGTGGCCGGGGATGCCCTCGTGGTAAGCCTGTGTTTCATCGGGAAAGAGTTTGCGATGCTCGAAGTTGGAGGTAGCAACGACCACGCGGGCCGGCCGGCTGCCATCCGGCGTGCCGAAAATATAGTGCGTGGGATTATGCGGCTGTGAGGCCGGCGCGGCTTCCACAGTCAGCGGAGTTTCTGGAAATACTCCGAAGAGTTCGGGCAGGCGTGGTTGCATTTGGGCAACATAGCGGCGGAAGTCGTCGACGATCTGATCGGCGGATTTCGGGGTATATTGCGGATCGCTGTTCAGCGCGGCGCGAAAATCGCTTAGGTTTTTGTAGCCCGCTTTGATAGCCAGATCAGTGAGCAGGCCGTTGATCCGGGCGACCTCTCGCAACCCGAGCGCATGAATTTCCGCCGGAGACATATCGGTGGTCGTCTGCTCTCGAATCGCTTGCTGGTATCGGCGCGCGCCGTCCGGCAAGCTGTTCAACCCGATCGTGGTGCGGCCATGCGGAGCGTATTCCTTGGCAGCGAAATCCGCGAAGCGACGGTAAGCCGGCAGTACTTCCGAGTTCACCACCTGTACGATCTCCGTCGTCAATCGCTTCTGTTCCTCGGCAGAGATCGCAGCGGGAAATTTGTTGGTGGGCGCCAGAAATGGATTTTCCGTGACCGTCCCTGCGCATTGAGCCGGTATTTGCTCCAGAAGGATCCGGGGCGGCATCAGTCCGTCTTTCTCACCCTGGCGAAGGACGTTGATGGTTTGCTCGAAAGCCCGCGGAATTTGGTGCAATCGAGCGATGTAATCCTCGTACTGTTTGACGGTGTCAAGCGGCACCTCATTCGGCAAATCCGCGA
Organism: Terriglobales bacterium; assembly: GCA_963700175.1. Lineage (GTDB taxonomy): Bacteria > Acidobacteriota > Terriglobia > Terriglobales > Acidobacteriaceae > DASVWZ01. Next base: position 190,955 of record CAVOWN010000007.1, on the reverse strand, counting down.
GGCTGTTGTGAACACCCTGCATCTGCGAGATGGGCATCTCGTAATCTTTCAGCTCATAGTCCGCTATGCGATTATCCAGAACGTGAATCAGCAGATCGTGTGAGATACGGTCCTGCTCGGGGAATCCGTCGGTAGAAATGGCTGCGAGTTTCGCCCGATAGAACTGCTCGACGCCATTTTGCTTCCCGCTGGCGGCGAGAGAATAGTCATCCAGCGAGGCATTGTCCCGATAGTCTCCTCGGGCGCTCTCACTCTCGGGAGAAGCTCTCAGGTCGTCTTCGTACTGCTCCTTGAACAGAGCGTTCTGCGCGGCAAGGCGGTCGGCCACGGGAGTTCTCGACGGCGATGCCTGAATTTCCGGACCGGGCGGGTTGTTCGTCAGCGGAACGGCCCGCGCAGAGACACACGACAGACAAAGGCAGCCGAGCATCAAACTGGAAAGCGATTTCATCATACGGCTGCCCGAATCGGAATCAACGGCGTTCGACGGAAAGAGGAGTGCAAGTCTCCGGCCTTACTCATGATCATGGTTTCCCGAACCGTTTTCGCTCTGATGAGCAACATTATACCTACTGGCGATTGCGTCGCAGAAGGAAGGTCATCCGCAACTTACAAGAGGGGTCCTCCCGCCCCATAAAACACCTCGCAGGCCCACTGAATTGAGGATTCAGCCAGCAGACGGCCGTTTGCGCGCCCAATGTCGTTAAGTGTCGGGTTCTGTCGGATGATGCCTCTTGCCACGGCGTACAAGACAACTCATAAACTAGCAAGCTTCCGCAGGAACTATAACAATGAACTAGGGGGACACTATGCTTCGCACGAGCTCTATATGCTTGATTTTGCTGGTCGTCGGCACCACGCTTCCCGCATGGGCGCAGGCACCGGCGGCCAACACCATCAGCTGCGCTTCTGGCACCGCCTGTAAGAAAGGCGCCGTCCCGGTGTTTGCAACCGCGGGAGGCGCCGCCAAGGTAGACAGCTCAATCATCACCCAGTCCGGGACGACTCTTGAGGTCAACGGGAGCGAGACGGTGACCACCAACATCAGCGCCGGGGGGACCGTCAACGCCACGGCCAGCTTCGACATCGGAAACGCAGCATTTGCCTTCGGCTCGGTCTCGAACCAGAATGCATTTCTTGGGTTTGCGGGAAATTCCTCACTGACGGGTGCCGCCAACACCGCGGTAGGCGTGTCCTCTTTAACCGCGAACACGACCGGCGAAAACAATTCCGCTCTGGGCTTTTCCACCCTCAGTGCGAACACCACCGGCCACGGCAACTCCGCCTTCGGGTATACCGCGCTCCTATCCAACACCACTGGCATTCAGAATGAGGCGTTCGGTACTCAGGCACTCTCGCTGAACACCACGGGCTACGGCAACGCCGCCTTCGGTGCGGGGCCGCTCTATTCCAATACGATCGGCTACAACAACTCCGCCTTTGGCTATACAGCGCTGTTCGCCAACACCAGCGGCATCCAAAATGAGGCCTTCGGCATAGACGCGCTTCTTTCTAATACGACGGGCAACGGCAATGCTGCCTTCGGGGGCGGCGCGCTCGACAAAAATACCACTGGCGGATCTTCAGGCTCGACGGGTGGTAACGCCGCCTTCGGCAACTTCGCGCTCTTTGCCAATACCACGGCGGGCGGAAACTCTGCGTTCGGCTATAGCGCGCTTACCGCCAGCACAACCGGCAACAATAACGTTGCAGTCGGCGCAGCCGCTCTCGCGGCCCTTACCACCGGAGGCACTAACATCGCAATCGGGACCGCGGCAGGCGGCAATCTTAGCAGTTCCGAAAGCAACGACATTTATGTCGGCAACAGCGGAATCGCAGGTGAGTCCAACACCATCCGCATCGGCTACATTGGAACTCAGACCGCGGCTTTCATTGCCGGAATATCTGGGAAGAACAGCCCCAATGGAGTGGAAGTCTTCGTGAACGGCACGGGTCAACTGGGCACCACGACCTCCTCGCGGCGATTCAAGCACCAGATCGTCGACATGGGCGCGGAAAGCGATGTGCTGATGAAGCTGCGGCCAGTGGCGTTCTATTACAAGCCCGATCTCGACGAGACACAAACCCGGCAATACGGGCTGGTTGCGGAGGAGGTGGCTGAGGTCGCGCCGCAGTTGGTGGTCTTTGACAAGGACGGCGTGCCACAGACCGTGCGCTACCATTTTGTCAACGCCATGCTCCTGAATGAGGTTCAAAAGCAGGGGCAAATGGTCGAGGAGCAAAGCCAGACCATCATCCGGCAGCAGGCCGAGATTCAAGACCTGGCCGCGCGTCTCACTAAATTGGAGACCCAATTGGCGGCCAAGCGATAAATCATTCATGGCGATCTTCCCACGATGCTGGACGCAAGAGGAATGTCTAAAATTCGCAAAGGCCTATGGTCATGGGCCTTTGCGGTCCTGTGACGCAGAAGGCCGTCCGGCTTTACTTCTTGAGCCCAGGCTCTTGATTCTTGTTGCCCTTGGACGTATCAGCTTCTATTCTGGCGTCTGCTTTTGACGCTCGAATGGACTGGTTGCGGCTCAGAACGACGCTTCGGGTCTGCCGTGTCAGAGCATCGCGGATTGCCGTTTTCGACCTTAATATGGATTCCCGACTCAGAAATTTCTTAGGGTCGCTCTGGTCGCGCCCGGATCCACTCATCGCCGAGGCGGGCGTGGCCGGCGAATTGCTGGTGGCAAAGATCCGATTATGTTTGGCGACAATCCTTCTGCTCATCCCAGTAATCAACGCGGCGTTCTTTCCCATAGAGCCCAAGGAGGCCATCGTCGGGGTGAGCCTTACGTCGGGGACATTCTTGCTCTCCGTCATCGTGTATTTGCTGATCGCCCGCGAATACAATCCATCGTGGGTGGGATTCATCACCAGCAGTTTCGACGTCACGCTCGTCAGCGGTGGCCTGACCCTGTTTCTTTTCATGAATGAGCCGCACACTGCTGTGAACAGTAAGGTCGTTTTTGAAGGTTACTTTCTAGCCATCGCCGCTACCAGTCTGCGATATGACAGGCGGGTCTGCATCACCGCCGGATTGCTGGCTTTTGTCCAGTATTTTGCGATCGTCTATTTCGCGGCAACCCACTGGGACTTGAATAGCGCAATCTATTCCCCCTACGAATACGGAGTGTTTGGCTGGTCGGCCCAAATCTCGCGATTGATCATCATGCTGATCGCTTCAGCGCTGAGCGTGGCCCTGGTGTCCCGTAGCCAGAGATTGCTACAGCTGGCGACCAGCGATCCGCTTACGGGTTTATTTAACCGGAGCTACGTAGAAGATCGCTTCGCCGTCGAACTCAGCCGCGCTCGCCGCTACGGCAAGGCGTTGACGATTGCGGTAGTTGACGCGGACCACTTTAAGTTGCTGAATGACACCCACGGTCACCTTTCGGGTGACCTTGTCCTGCGGAAAATAGGAGAGATATTCCGAGACTCCTTCCGGCAAAGCGATACGGCGGGGCGCTATGGTGGCGAGGAATTCATCGTGATCCTGCCGGAGACAGACCTCGAAGCCGCACGACAGAAGATCGAATCCTTGCGCGAACTGGTGGCGACGACCCCGATTGCCCTGGCAACACGCGGAGCGAGGGTCCAACTGACCATCAGCGCCGGATTGGCCAGTTTTCCCGAGGATGGAGAAAATGTTTCAGAGCTTTTCGCCGCCGCCGACGAAAGAATGTTTCAGGCCAAAAGAGAGGGCCGCAACCGGGTGGTCGCCGGCCCTGAAGTTGCATCAGAGCAAATGGATTGAGGAATGATCGTTTGCGCGAGAACGACCTGCTTTTCGATCGGCCTGACTGATCGTTCTTGCTTTGGAACATTAATCATGCAGGCTCTGAGCAGGCACCCGCTCAACTAGCCGATCATTTTGCGTTGATCGCCGATGCGGCGCACGCGTTCGTTTGCGAATCGCTCGACGCCTGCGAAAATCGAACCGGGGTCGAGATGTGCTTCCGCGATCACTTCCGCTTCGAGACCGCCGCTCCTCCATGAATTGTCGAAGTCGGAGGTGAGCGAGTACTCATCCGTCAACGGACCGAGGTTGCGCAGCGGCCACATGCGTCGCGTGCCCGTTGACACCACCATCAAATCGTAGCGGGCCGCAGGCGGCAGCACGGAATCGCGATACGCTTGTGGCTGGCGATCGAACAACTCCTCGCTGATCGCCGCGATCACTTTCACGTTCACACCGGCCGCTTCGAGTTTCGGCAGCACTTTCAACAGGTTCACGGTGGAACTCGACCCTTGCACGATGACGTAACCGTGGTGCGGCTTTTCTGGCGCGAAATCGCGGATCACGTACAGGCCCTTTGCCGCGGCGCGCAGATCGGTATCAGCGAACTGGCTGCGGTCCGCGACCGCGAAGTCGGGACGCGCCACTTCCAGCGTAATAATGCCCACGTGTGGATCGCGCGCTGCGATTTCTGCCGCCGCGAAATAGCCGGGCGCGACATCGTTGTAATCCCAAAAGCTCAAGTTGATCGCCTGACCGCGCGGGAACAGCTTCCACACTTGCGGCGCGAAGATGCCGAAGTGTGTGCGGGCGTCGGCTGCGGTTTCAGGACCGGAGTGCGCGGCGAGAATATGCAGCACGCCCATGCGGAATTTGCTGTCCTGGTTCTGTTGACTCCAGACACGCGCCGGAGTGTACATCAGCGGCGTGAACGCTCCGTATGTGCCGCTCAATGCCCAAACGCCGGCGAATTTGCTGGGGTCGACGGAAGCGCTCTGACTCACCAGCCCGATGGCAGTGGAAACATTGCCCGCTTCTTGAATGGGCGCTTTCAAGCGCGTGCCCAGCGGATTGCTCCTTGGGATTGTAGTGTCCCCACAAGCTGCCGTGCTCCACGTTGATCGACTCCGAAAGGTCGGCGGCGACCGTAAAGAATCGCCCATCAGTGACGTAATTCATCCACTTGATGATTTCGGAAATCGCACGCCGCGCTCCGGCCGCCTCGCCCGGCTTCTTGAACAGCGCGATGCTAACTTGCTTCTCCGCACCGGATGTCGCATTGCGAATCGAGACCCTCTGCGGTTCTTCCGGCAGCGCCGCGACGCGCAGGCGATCGTCGAGGAACGGATCGCTCGAGACCGAGATGCGCAGCTTCACGTCGTCGTGCACCGTGTCGCCGATCTCCACCATGCGATCAGCGAGGCGATCGCCCAATCCGTTGCGGTCAAGCAGCGACATCACTACGTCGATGTTCGTCTTGAACTGGATCAACCTGTCGCGATTGTTGCTGACTGGGCCTTTGCGAATTCCTTCGAACTCCACGCCGTACTGCTTCTCGAAGGTCTGCGCCAGCGCGAGGAAATACTCCGAGTTCATCTTTAGTGCGTAGGGATGGCTGGCATAACTCACCAATTGGTCTCCGTAGCCGGGGATTTTCCCGTCGGCGGCCGCAGGCCAGTAGCCCTTGATCGTTTTGCCGATCGCGGCAATGGGACGGCGGTCGCGCGGATCGACTGCGTCCATGGCTTTCAGCACTGCCGCCACTTGCCCGTAATCGTTGCCGTTGGCCAGCGTAAAGACGTTCCAGCCATACGATGTCCATTGCTTTACCAGATCGTAGCCGTCGAAACCCTCGGCGATTACGCCGCCAATCTTGCCGCCAATCAGGCAATCGTCAATGCCCGCGTTGTTGTCGGAGATCATCACGCGCAAACGCTTTCCCACTTGCAGCGCGAGCGCTTGTGTCTTCAACTCCTGCGCATGACCTTCGGTGAGCGCGAATTCACCCTCCAGGGCGATCACTTTCGGCGATTCTGGCGCCCCCACCACATCCCAGAACGCCGCCTTGCCCGCGGCCGTCGCGACGCCGATGCCCGAGGGTCCGCCGTTCACGTCATTGGTGACATCGGTGCTTTCGGCATGTCCCGAGAGCGCACGAATGCCGCGGCCTTTTGCCTGCGCGAACAGGGGATGGTCTTCCAATCCAGTATCGTGCAGCAGCGTTTTCAACGCGCCCGCGCCCCGCCGGAATCCCAACGCGTCGACTGGCAGCATCGCGACCAGTGGGTCGACGTGATAACGCGGATCGCCCGTCTGCTGATACTTGCGATACAGTGCCTGGCCCATGACCATCCACAGTGCGTAGCAGGTGGGGATCGAGTGGCCAGCCGCGAGCATGAATTTGTCTGAGTAAGGATGCTTTGGCCGACGGTAATCGACACGCAGTCCGCCGTTTTCAGGGCCGATCAGATGCGCGGCAACATTGTATGGCGTGTATGCCAGCGGTCCGCCTAGATGCCCGGTCTGCGCGTAATTTCCCAGCAGCACCAGGGTCATGCAGGTCATGTATCCAACGTCGTCGAGCAGCGGATCGTAAGCCAAAGGCTGCTGCTCGGAGGGAGAAGGAGCTAGGTGAGTTTGCGATGTCATAGGTGGTCTCAAAAATCATATCATCTGTGAAGCACAGGACTTTGTGATCTCTCTCCGGTTGAGGGATATCCACCTGGAGGAATTCCTATCTGAACCTGAGCGCTAGGCCGAAACACGCGAATAGTGACGGGCGGCACGGGAGGAGTCACTCAGGGCCGAGAAAGAGCTCCTAAAAAGAACTCATAAAAGGAAACAATTCAGTGCGACCCCGCTCCCTCCATGGATGACTGACACCCGCTCAAATCCGGCCATCAAGCCAAAAGGGGCGATTTTCCGAAACATACACAAACAAAATGGCTTATTGGCTTTCGGTAAAACCTTGCAAATGAGGAACTTGTTCAAAATTGACCCGTCTTGAAAATAGCCTGGGAGTTAAACGAGAGCCGATTGCTTCCGCGACTATTTGCTCCGGCCCGGGTTTCGAAAGTATCCCCAGCATGAGTCAACGCCGAATCATTACGCTTTGGATTTCGTTTGCAGTCACGGTAGGTTTGCTTATCACCCTCTCCGCCTGCGGCGGAGGGACGGCTGCGAGCACAGTCACGCCCAATTTCCAGATCACAGCTACGGCACTCCAGCCGGCCACTGTCGTACCCGGAAGCTCAGGCACTTCGACCTAACTCGGCGGGGACTCAATGTACGGGCTCTGACTGGACCAAACATGTCATCCTGAATCAGGCGCAGGTTTTGACCGACATCGCGGCCAACGCGCTTCCCAGCGTAAGCTGGGTAATTCCGACCGGCCAGGAATCCGACCACGCGATGAGCAACAACGGAACAGGACCGGCATGGGTCGCCTCGATTGTCAACGCCATCGGCAACAGTCCGTACTGGGCGAATACCGCCATCTTCATCACTTGGGATGATTGGGGAGGCTGGTACGACCATGTCGCCCCCAAGGTCATTAACGACGGCACCAGCTGGGGATCGGGATATGCCTACGGCTTCCGCGTTCCACTTGTCGTGGTCTCACCCTACGCCAAGGCCGCTTACATTTCTCACGACACCCATGATTTTGGGAGCATCCTGAAGTATATCGAAAAGAATTTCGGTCTCAGTTCGCTAGGCTACGCGGATGCATACGCCGACGATTTGTCGGATTGTTTTGACTACAACCAGACGCCGCTAACCTTTCAGACGATTACGGCGCCCTTGAACGCTGAACATTTCCTGAAAGACAAAACTCCACCCCCAGATCCGGACGACGATTGAGATCGCACTCGGAAAGCTCCGCGCACTAAAGGACAAATGCTGCCAATGCCAGCAGTGCACAGGGAGTGGGTGGAGATATTCTCGCCAGCAGAAACGCCAGTCATACCTGGGTTAGAGAGAAATCATTCAAGCAGTCTTGGCTCGTTTGTCGCCTAAAAGTTCCTCGCTGAGTTTGTTGGCATTCATGGAATGCTCATGCGCTTGTTGGCTGAGTTCGTGAGCAGTCAGATGGTCCCCCTTGCCATGCGCCACGGCAGCAGAGCTATGGGCATGGGCAGCAAGGTTGTGCAGTTCGGCGGCTCGTTCGTGCGTTCTTTGAGACATGTTGTTCTCCTGGTCGTGTGGGACTAGGCAGCAGCTGTTTTATCTTCTGTTTCCTCGACGCCGGGCGTCGCCGGAACGTCGAATCTCACGACACACAGCTTGGCGGCTGCCATATCGTGAAGGACTGCATGCGCACCGTGCCCATGTGCTAAGTATGCATGATGAGCGGCCTTTTCGTGCTCCTCGGATTGATGATATTTTGCCGCCTCTTTGAACTCGTAGGCCGCTCGTTCGTGATGGTGAGCGGCTCCCTGATAATGCTCGTAAGTCTTTGACATAAAATTTCTCCTCTGAGGCAATTGCACACCACGTTATAAAGCGCTCGGGGCACTTTCCCGCCGATTCCAGTCGGTTCGCGCCGTTGGTTTGCGAGCGTGGATTTCTCCCCGTCTTTTTCTACGCTGCTACCGGCTCGGCTGAATGTAAATCACAGTAGGTGGGGTGAGTGCTTTCGATGATCTTCTTCGCCGTGGCCACTTCCGCCGCCGTCCCATGGGCGATGAGCAGGAACTGATCGGTCGTGAGCGCTGCCTCATATTTCACAATGCTGTCCTTCGGAATGCCGATGCTGTAGAGCCCCGCTCCCAGAGCACCCAATGCCCCAACCTCGAACGCACCCTCCAACCCCGCTACGATCCACGCCACCAGGGGTCCTGCCACTAAAATGGGTCCCAGGCCTGGAATCATGAACAGGGCCGATCCAAACATGAGCCCCCAAAAGCCTCCCCAGAATGCACCCACCTTGCCCCAGTACTTCATACGGTCGCCGGTGTTGTAATAGCCGACTACCTGCTCATCGGTGTGGTAACCTTTGCCGACAATGGATAAGTGGTGCATGTCGACCCCGCCGCGCTGGAGTTCCTTTACGGCTTGATCCGCATCCGTATGCGTGTGATAAACGGCGACAACTGAATTTTCCGCAGACATTTCCCGTCTCCTCGGCTATTTGCCGTCATTCTCAGACCGTCCAAGGCCTGACTTCACTATGACAGGGGAAGCCCAGTAAGACTGGTTCCTATTGCTCACTACGGCGGAGACGCACCACACGGACGGCGATAATCAACGGGACGCTTCGTTCGTGAGCACCACTTTCAGTGCGCCGTCGGTCGCGAAATTTCGAACGTGTCCCTGCGCTTCCCCCATAAGATTGGCGCGGACAATTTCATGGCTTTCCGGCTGGCTTAAGGCACTGACAGCCATGATTCTTCAACCGCAACCGCTTCTCGCGAGCCATTTGCCTCTGCGGGTTGAGCGGTAGTGTCTTCTTGGCGGATGATGTCCTCGAGTTCGGCGTTCACTAGAACTGGTCTCATAAATGATTTTTGGAAGGGCACGGCTTTTAGCCGTGCCGCTTAGGTCCAATAAAACGTTGGGCTTTAGCCCCTGAGGCTATCTAGCCTTCTGGAAAAACTGTTTATGAGACTTGTCCTAAGCTCAGACTCCGCCTGTTCGGTTGGGTTGGGGAAGCCGTATCTGCGAATGATGTGAGTGAGTTCGCCTTTGAGTAAGACGCCCGAATGACAGTCCCCCAGGAGGCGCGCTGCAATAGTCAGCGATTTTTTCAGGCATTTTGAGTGTAATAGAGATTTCTTGCCAACTATCGTCCCTCGCTGGTAGTGTGCTATTTAGTGCGTTGATTGCGTTTTTGGCTGGACAGCCTGAGTATTCCCGTCCTGGTCCGGGGTGTAGACTCTTAGGAGGAGACTGACATGGAAGCCACTCGATTTGTAGCCATGTTTGTATCTATATTTGTGGCCATTTTCTGTGCGGTTATCAGTGCCTCTGATCTAAGCGGAGAACGAAGAAAAGCTGCGGGGGAAAAGCGTATCGCTGAGTACAAGATGGCCGCAAGACTCTTGAGATTCAACATCTGAGCGTTCCTAATCGGTTGATTGCGACGACCCGGCTCCACAGCGCCGCCTACCATTTCCGGGATGCTCAGGCGCGACTATTTCCCTGATTGTCAGTGCGTTAAGCCTACGCAAGAAACGTGCCGCCGTCTTAGGTCGTGGACGTTAGCAGGGCGGTGGCGCACACGCCGCTTTTCATTGGTTTTTTTTCAGGCATTTTGAGCGTAATGCTGAAGAGCCTGCCACCCCATTTTCTGCAATCCAGCTGTTTTCAGCAATTATTCAGCCCTGTACTTCTCGCAGGTTGGCTACGGCGGCAAGCGCCGGCCGGTCGCGCAGATCGACTGCCAAGCGAGCTCCAGGACCGCCAAAGCAATAACGACGTCCAGTCTGGCGTCCCAGGGCTTTGAGCGCCCCAGAGCCGACGTACTCAAGTTCAACCGTCACCCGGGCCGCGAGTACGATGGGCTGCGGGAACCTGGGCGTTTCGGATTGATGCAGTAACGATTCCGTATCGACCCACCGTGGTTCGGACGACACGTACTGCGTAGTTGCCTCTGTGACTTGCAAGCTCTTCATATACGCCTCGTTTTCCTTTCGGTTAACTTCGTTGCATGACTTCCCGTTCTGAAAGAAGCCTTACTCCTCTTGTTTGCGCCGTTCGTGACAGTGTCGGATCTCGGCTTGTTCTTACTGTTCCGAGACTCCAGTACCCGCTAACGCGATCGATTGCGGACTTCCTGGAACGCTGTCTTTGAGATTTAGCGTGGCTTTTTGGTGGCCGGTGGCTTTCGGCTTGAACGTTACGCTGATGGAGCACTGCGCCCCGGCGGCCAACTTGGACGGCGCGTGCGGGCAGGTGCTGGTTTTGGCGAAGTCGGTTGCGTCGGTTCCGCCAATGGTCACGCTGCTGATGGTGATCGGTGTGCCGCTTGGGTTGGCGATGGTGATGGTCTGTGGATTGCTCTGGACACCCACCTTCTCCTTACCGAAGGTCAGCGCATTGGGAAAGACAGAGATGACCGGTAGATTGAGCAGAACTGAAACCGTGTTGGAAAAGATATTGACTACAGCCAGGTCGGCTGCGCCTTCGCCACTCAGGTCTGCTGCGCCTACGCCAAAAGGATATTCGCCGAAACGGTAGTCCACGTGCGGCTGGAAAGTACCGTCGCCGTTGCCGAGCAGAACCGAAGCGCTCCCGGAATCGGTATTAGAAACGGCGAGATCCAGGTTTCCGTCGGTGTTGAAGTCCGCGGCCGTCAACAAGAACGGCCCAAGGCCCACCGTGGAAACCAATTGCGGTTGGAAGGTGCCATCACCGTTGCCCAGCAAAACCGAGACAGTATTGTCAGAGAGGTTAGCCACTGCAACATCGGCGCGGCCGTCGTTATTAACATCTCCGATGACGATTCCGTAGGGAGCGTTACCGACGGGGTAAGCGACAGGCGACTGAAATGTGCCATCGCCGTTGCCCAGCAGGATGTATACGTTGCCGACGCCGTTGATGTCCGATGATCCGGTGACCGCCAGGTCCAGCTTGCCGTCCCCCCTGAAGTCGCCGGTCGCCGTGAAGGAAAGGTAGGTGTTGGCGACCGGAAAAAGGGTGTACGGTTGAAAGGTTCCATCGCCGTCGCCCAGGAAAACTGCCGTTCCGTCCGAATAGAAATCAGTGGTAGCGATGCCCAGCTTGCCACTGCCGTTGAAATCTCCCGCCACGGTGCCTTGCGGTTCGCCGCCAGCGGCATACTGCACTTGCTTCTGAAAGGTTCCATCCCCGTTACCCAGCAGCACCGAGATCGAATTCTCTCCCTGATTCGCCACGGCCAGGTCTGGCTTGCCATCCCCATTGAAATCTGCGGCAATCGTTCCATAGGGGGCGTAGCCAACGGCGTAGTCCACCGCCGCGGCAAACTTCCCGCCTCCCTTGTTTAGCAGGACTGCGATCGTATTGTCTTCGTTGTCGACCGCAAGGTCAGGCTTGCCGTCGCCGTTGAAGTCAGCGATGGCGATGGTTCCCGGTACTTTTGGAGTGGCGTAGTTTTGTGGAGTCTGGAAGGTTCCATTGCCTTCCCCCACAAAAACCGAGACGGTGCCGGCGCCGTTGTTGGCGACGGCCAAGTCAAGTTTTCCGTCCCCGTTGAAATCGCCGGATGCCAGGGCGTTAGCTCCTGCTCCGGCGCCATAGGCGACCTGGTGCTCAAAGCTGCCGTTCCCTTTGCCGAGCAGTACCGAAACCGTGTTGTCGGCAGAGTTTGCTACCGCCAGGTCCAGCTTGCCATCGCCATTGAAATCTCCGACTGACACCCCAGTCGGTCCGCTGCCGGCGGTATAATCCACGTGGCTTTGAAAGGTTCCGTCGCCATTCCCCAGAAGGACCGATAGCGTGCCTGCGCCACTGTTGGCCGTGATCAGATCGAGCTTCCCGTCGCCCCTCAAGTCAGCCGTTTCGACGCCGCCCGGTTCGTACCCTGTGACATACTCGACGTAGGGTGTGAACGTGCCATCGCCGTTGCCCAGGAATACTGCTACCGTGTCCCCGAAAGAGATGGTCGTCGCCAAATCCAGGATGCCGTCGCCATTGAAGTCTCCGGCCACCAGGCTCCCCGGGCGAGTTGGCGCGGTGTAGCCCACTGGAGACTGAAAGGTGCCGTCCCCGTTGCCGAGCAGAATGACCACTTTGCTTCCGTCATACGAATCCAGTGCCAGGTCCAGCTTGCCATCGCGGTTAAAGTCTCCCACGACTACATCGGTGCAGGTCTCGATACATGAGTACTGAACTTGAGGCTGAAAGGTGCCATCGCCGTTGCCGAGCAGAATGGAAACCGCAGCCGAATAGGCGGAGACTGCCAGGTCCAGCTTCCCATCGCCGTTAAAGTCGCCCACGGCGATTGCGTAAGGCGCGACGGCGACGGCGTAATCTGTTTTCGCCTGGAAGGTGCCGTCCGGATTACCCAGTAAGATGGAAACTGTATCCGAATCGCCGTTCACTACCGCTATACTCTTCGGACCGCCGGTCTGAAATGCGCCGATGGCTACCGCATCGGGATAAACGCCGACCGCCAGATCCGCCCGTCCAAAGACGTACCTTTCCGCCGCTTGTGGGGCGCCCGGCAGCCGTTGCGAATTTGGCAAAGCCGCATGGGGATCCCGCTGCCGTGATAAGTGGGCGAAGCGCATTGCCGGCGATTGGGTCCTCTTGTCCGGCGGCGCAGCTTGTTCGGCGCGCTCCCGGATTTGCGCCAGCCTACGCTGCGCCGCATTGTTGGGTGACAATTCCGTGGAGGAAGCCACGCCCATCTGCCCATAGGCGCCAGTCAACAAACCTAGTGTGGCAAGCAAAAGCACCGCTAATTGTGTCTGCAAGTTTTTCATATGAGGCCCCGTCTTCTCCTTAGTGATTTAAGTAATCCCTACCGCATGCAAACTTCATTCCTGCGAAATCGGCCCCTCGGGAAGCCGAGCCCTTACCTGCTCGGCCTGCTCAGGGGCGAGATTGTTCCCGCAAAGAGGGCAGGTATCAAAATCCGCCGCCGCTCCACCCACCAGCACGGTCACGCCTTGCCGCTCTACCGTGACCTCAGTCCGGACTGTGCGACTCGTGCCGCGACTGGAAGCGTCGGAGCGGAAGAAACTTGCCCGCCCGAATAGCCACTGGTAGAGTTGCTTCATGCCACCTCGTCCTTCTAGAACGCCAATGTTGCCGAAGTCGCTCAAAAAGGCCAGTGACGACTTCTGACAGCTTCTGACAGCTTCTGAATCGCGACGAAGCCAATGAAAACAGAAGGGATATTTCAATTCGGGACTTTTCAAGTTGATCCCTTGGCGCGCACTCTGCGGCGGGAGCAAGAGGTTGTCGCACTCAACCGCCGGGCTTTCGATGTGCTGTTATACCTGGTGCAGAATCCTGGAAAGGTTCTGAGCCGCGACGAACTCTTGAAGAATGTTTGGCCGGAGACCTTCGTCGACGAGAACAGCCTGGCGCAAAGCGTCTCTGCGTTGCGTCGGGCGCTTGAGGAAAAGCCAGGCGACAACAGCTACATCGTCACCCTTCCGGGGAGAGGGTATCAGTTTATTGCGCCCGTGAAGGTCGTTATCCCAGAGAGCTTAACTCTCGTTTCGGAAGGGGCAAGGTCATCCAGCGAGTCCTCCAACAAACTCCTGTTCCAGCAACAAACGATCCGAACCCGTGTCATTACTGAAGAGAAAGAACAACTGGGCCTGCCGATTTCACGGAATCTTGCGCTGACCAGACCCTTCGTGGCCCTTGTTGTAGTGGCAATAGTAGCGGTAGCTGTCGGCATCCTTGGAGGCACATGGTACTGGCGCTCCCGTCGCCCACCGAAGCTCAGCGAGAAGGACACCATCGTTCTCGCCGACTTCGACAACCGGACTGGCGACCAGATCTTCGATGGAACGCTGAAAACAGCGCTCAGCATCTCGCTACGACAATCACCTTTCCTGAATGTGCTCTCGGACAGTGCAGTGGAGAATATCTTGTACCAGATGACCCGCTCACCCGCTACGAAGCTCACGCCGGACGTGGCCCACGAGCTTTGCCAAAGGGCGGGTAGCAAAGCTTACCTGGCCGGGTCGATTGGAAATCTGGGCGGCGATTATGTGGTGGGATTGAAAGCGGTGAATTGCCAAAACGGCGAGACGCTGGCTGAGGAGCAGGTGACGGCGGCGTCCAAAGAGAAGGTGCTGGATGCCCTGAGTGGTGCCGCATCCAAACTACGCACTGAACTCGGGGAATCGCTGTCTACGGTGGAAAAGTTTGATGTCCCGTTGGTGCAGGCCACCACGCCGTCGCTCGAAGCTCTAAAGACCTTCAGCCTCGGAATGAAGGCGGGTGGTCAGAAAGGCTCCGCCGCTTCCCTTCCTTACTTCCTACGCGCCATCGCGATCGATCCGAATTTTGCCATAGGATACTTGGCCGTGGGGGACGACTACAACAACCTTTCCGAGGTGGGGAGGGCCAGCGAGTATATCGCCAAAGCATTCCAATTAAGGGACCATGCCGGCGAGTGGGAAAAACTGAGTATCGCGGCCGCTTACTATCGTGTAACCGGAGAACTGGACAAAGCAGCCCAGACGTCCCAGGAGCGGGTCGACAGTTACCCGCGGGAATGGATAGGTTATAGCGTTTTGGGTTTGGTGTTCGCCTCCCAGGGGCAGTATGAGAAATCTGCGGAGATTGCGAAGCAAGGCCTGCGCGTTGCGTCGGACCAAGTGTTCTTGTACGAAGTTCTCGCGTCAGACGCCATGGCCTTGCAGCATTTCGATGAGGCGCGGCAGATCATTCACGAGGCATTGGCACGAAAACTGGACGATTCCTTTCTGCACAATGATCTTTACGCGCTTGCCTTCCTCGATGCAGACTCAGTCGCAATGGCGGAACAACAACAGTGGTTTGCGGGCAGGCCCGAATATCAGAACTTTGGACTGGCGCTCGCCTCGGACACCGAGGCGTATGCGGGTCATCTTGCCAAAGCGCGTGAACTCACCAGGCGGGCCATGGACTCAGCCATCCGCACGGACAACAAGGAAAATGGGGCAATTTGGCAAACCAATTCCGCGTTGCAACAAGCGGCTTACAACAACCCAGCGGAATCGCGGCGGGTCGCAGCAGAGGCTCTAAAGCTCTCGATGGCAAGTCCGGGGGCAGAAGCTGAAGCCGCGCTTGCGCTTGCCATGGCGGGTGATACGGAACGCGCTGAATCCATGGCCCTAGATATCGGGAAAGGCTTCCCGCTGGACACACAGATGCAGTCGCTCTGGCTGCCCGCGATTCAGGCGCAATTGGCGCTGGATAGAAAGAATCCGGCCTCCGCCCTGAACGCACTGCAATCGGCTTTGCCCATCGAGTTGGGCAACATCCCATTCGGCAACAATATTTCCTGCCTCTATCCGGCGTACGTGCGCGGGGAGGCATACTTGGCGGCCGGACAAGGCATGGCCGCCGCCGCAGAGTTTCAGAAGATTCTCGACCACAGCGGCATCGTCTGGAACTGCTGGACGGGGGCGTTGGCGCATCTGGGCGTGGCTCGTGCCAATGTCTTGGAGTTGAAAACCTCGCAGGGTTCCGATGCCGATGCTGCCCGCGCCCAGGCGCTCGCCGCCTACAAAGATTTCCTCACTCTCTGGAAAGACGCCGACCCCGACATCCCCATCCTGAAAAAAGCCGAGTCCGAGTACGCGAGATTGCGGTAGCGGCAAGAAACATCGGCCAACTAGCGGCCTGTTCGCCCATAGTTGCTCTTCAGAGGCGCGCTCGAAAACTCCCCTTGCCCAAAACAACAACGTTTAAAGAACGGGGAAGATCGAAAACAATTCCGCAACGTCGTTCACATGGCACCCGGCAGTTTTATTCTTGCGAATCTTGCGGAAGGATTCAAGGCTGTTACCTAAACCAGCGTTTAGTGGCCAAAGAGGTTGCGGTGAACGGTAGGCCAAATCGAGTGTCCGAACTACAAACGAAAGCGCCCGGACTCCTGGTTAAGAGTCACGGGCGCTTGAGTTTGATCAGCCCTCCCCCGAAAGCTGCTCACCACGGATCCTATGCTGTCATCCCCGCCCTGAAAATGGCACGAA
Source organism: Terriglobales bacterium (assembly GCA_963700175.1). Taxonomy (GTDB): domain Bacteria; phylum Acidobacteriota; class Terriglobia; order Terriglobales; family Acidobacteriaceae; genus DASVWZ01. The sequence continues at coordinate 174,581 of CAVOWN010000007.1, read as the reverse complement.
CGGGCCGAGATTAGCACTAATGTGCCGTGTGCACCTCAGCGGCGGCTCGGACAGCATCGTGTCAGGATCGAACATCCCCAATACCTAGGTTAGAGAGAAATCATTCAAGCAGTCTTGGATCGTGTCTTGGCTAAGAGTTCTTCGCTGAGTTTGTGGGCATTCATGGAATGCTCATGCGCCTGTTGGCTGAGTTCGTGGGCAGTGAAGTGATCCCCCTTGCATGGGCGACGGCAGCGGAGTTATGGCGTGGGCTGCGAGGTTGTGAAGTTCAGCGACTCGTTCGTGCGTTCTTCGAGACATCTGGGTCCTCCTGTTGGAGTGGAACTAGGCAGCAGCGATGTTGTCTTCTGTTTCCTCGACGCCGGATTTCGCCAAGCCGTCGAATCTCCCGACACCTAGTTTGGCGGCTGCAATGTCGTGAAGCACTGCATGTTCGCCGTGCCCATGTGCTAAGTATGCATGATGAGCAGCCTTTTCGTGCTCCTCGGATTGATGATATTTTGCCGCCTCTTTGAACTCGTAGGCCGCTCGTTCGTGATGGTGAGCGGCTCCTCGATAATGCTCGTGAGTCTTTGACATAAAATAGTTTCTCCGTCATTCTCGGACCGGTCAAGGAAGGCCCGACTTCACTATGACAGGGGATGCGCAGATAAGACTGGTTCCTATTGCTCACCATGCCCACTATGGTAGAGACCTTCGCCCTCCTTAACTTATTCGAAGGTGTGCCAGACGCGTCGACGCTCCTTTCTAACTACTCGTCACGGTTGGCGAAAGTGGTGTCGCCTACGGCGGCTCGTGAGTCGGGGAATGCAGCCGAACACCGTGAACGGCCCTTCGGGAGTCGGCCTCTACTCGAGGACATCGGCATCGAGCACGCGGTCCTGCTCCAGATAATGCGAAATGGCGTACTGGGCTAACAGGGGCGTTTGGAGGCGAATTTCGGCTCCGATCCATTCTCCCTTCGCGTGGGGCGATTGGGGCTCGTGGTTGCAGCGTCCCCCGCTGCCGAATTGCGGGCCGAAGTCGGCGCTTTGGATCTGATCGAACTGTTTGATTTCGCGCCAAGCTTCGTCGTCGACGGTACCGGCTACGTCGATTTTCAGTCTTAAGTTCGGCATGAGATAGCCCACCTCAGGCCAGGGTGCAGGCCGTGAAGGGATGGTAACAAATTGCCCTCTTCGACTCCCAGAAACGGGAGAGTTAATGCGACGGTTGCAACGCGGTGTATTCCGCTTTCGCTTGCTTCAGGATCGGGATCGCCGGGTCTGCATCTTTCCACAGCCCGATGAAGTCCTGATAAAGGGATCGGGCCGTCTCCTTGCCGCCTTTCAAGGCAGTCGCACGCGCCAGTCCGAGGCGAGCGAGTGCTGCAATGGGCTCATCAAGAGACATTCCGGGATTGTCGAGGATCTTCTGAAACTCGGCGAGAGCGGCCGGGCTGTCGTGGAGGGCAAGATATGCTTCTCCCCGCACAAAAGCGGGGTACATGTTCAGCGAGATGACCTGTGCCGGTTGGCCCAGTTCGTACCGCCGCGCGTCTTTCAGCAATTCGATAGCGTGCCCGGGGTTCTTGGAATTGAGCGCGATCTGCGCGCGAATAACCGGCAGATAGTTGAACTGCACGAGGGTGTTTTCGGGATATTGCTTTGCAAGCCTGTCGGCCAATGCCTGCGCTCGGCCACGATCGCCAGCAAAAGCATACGCCATCGCTACGGCGGCTTGCGCATCCTGACCACTGCCAGCGATCGGCACGGTCTGTAGTGCGCGTTCCGCTTGCTGGGCGTTGCCGTACAAGGCCTCATGGATGGCGCCATCAGCGCGGTAGGTCGCGGCAGCTTCCTTCAGGTCTCCAGCGATCGCCGAGTTGCTGGCGCGCTTCAAGATTTCTCTGGATTGGTTCATCTCGCCGAAATACGCACTCGTGCAAGCCTGAGAGTAAAGCATGATTCCCTCGAGCTCCGACTTTCCCAATGCCCAGGCTGCCTCGCGTTCCATGCCGGCGCGGTCACGTTCCAGAAAAGCAATCAGATAGACGTTGTTGTGGTTGATCGGCAGGTCCATGTTCTGGGCCTGAGCTTCGATCGCAACTGCCTTGGCCTCCTTCAGAACGTCCCAGGGCAATATTTGCTGAAACCACGTTCGTGTATTGCACACCGCTCGGGCCCAGGCGAAGCGCTTCCACAGCTTCGGCAAGGGCTTTGTCATTTTGGCCAATTTGAGCATAAACGTACCCCAGGTTGGCGTGCGGGAGTGGCGACCGCGGCCGGATCTCCGCCCAACGCTCGTAATCTGCGATCGCCTTTTCCAGATCACCCGTCGTGAAGGCGTGGTACGAAGCTGAGATTTGTATTTGCTCTAGATCCGTTCCGTGGTTGCGCAATTCGTATGCTTTGGTGGCAGCTGTTGCAGCCAATGAACTCTCGCCCGCGTCAAAGTACATTCCAGAAAGGCTGCTGTAAGCTCGTGCGAACAAGGGATCGAGAGCGATCGCCCTCTGGTAGTGTTCAATCGCGGCGCTTGAGCCGTTCACGTTTCCAGCCTGTCCGCCCAGGGTGTATTCCTTCAAAGCCTCCAGGGAAGTTGTGGTTGCTTCGCGAAGCGGGACATCGAGGCTCTGCACGCTCGAAATAGATTCGCCAAGCGCGCTCCGAAGGCGTGACGCGGCGATGCCCAACGCCGGAATCACTTCCTCTTTGGCTTTGGCCGTGATCTGTTGTTGTGCCAGAATTTCTCCGTTCTGGCAATTTTCCGCTCTCAGGCCAATTACAAACGAGCTCCCGACTGCCGCGATCGAGCCCGCCACATATGCTTTACTGCCCGTGCGTTGACAAACTTCCTGAGCTAGTTCGCTGGTCAGGGGAGCATCCGTCGGTTGGGTCATCAACTTTAGCGTGGACCTGATCTTCCGATCGGAAATAATATTGAGGAATGGGGACTGGCCGAGGGCAATGCTCAGACCCTGCTTAAGCGAGCCGTCGAAGACACTGTCCCCGGTCGAATTGGCAAAGTCGGCCAATACAATGGAATCATTCTCAGTCAATCTGCTGGCCTGGACCGAACGACGCTGCACGAAACCAAAGACCAGGAACGTAACCACCGCGAGGCTGGCAATCGAAAGAATCCATCTCACGTACTTTCGGCGAGGCCTGACAAGACCGGAGGCATTCATTTGGGGAATCGGCGCGTCCATCTTCAGACACGCTGATCGAGCTCGTTCCAAATCCTCTCGACACTCCCTCGCGCTCTGGTAGCGCAATTCTCGGTCTTTTTCGAGGCTCCTGCCAATAATCTTTTCCAGGTCAACGGGGACATCTGCAGCCAATTGCCGCGCTGGAATCGCAGGCAGATTCAGAACCGCATCGCGAATGATCGAGGTCGTATTCCCGGAGAAGGCGCGGTGCGCGGTTGCCATCTCGAAAAGGACCAACCCGAAGGAGAAAAGGTCCGTCCTCGCGTCCAGTTTCTCCCTGCGAATCTGTTCGGGGGAGAGATACGAGGGAGTCCCGACGGAGGCACCAGTATGTGTGAGATGAAGGTTCGTGTTGCGGTCCTCGTTTTCCGCAGACGGAGAGGCACTTTTGCTCTCGGAAAGATCCGCCGCATCAATGAACTTGGCCACACCGAAGTCGAGGATCTTCACCTGCCCGCGGGTCGTAACAAAAATGTTTGCTGGCTTGATATCGCGGTGAATGATCCCTTTCTGGTGCGCCGCATCCAGCCCGTCGGCAATTTGGATTGCCAGATCAAAGAACTCGCTCATTCGCTCGGGCGGGGTAGGTCGGACTCTAGAATCGATCCATTCCCGCAGAGTTCGTCCTTCCAGCAACTGCATGACGATGAAGGGCTGCCCTTCATGCTCACCTAGTTGGTGGATGGAGCAAATGTTGGGATGGTCCAGACTCGAAGCGGCACGCGCTTCACGTTGCATGCGCTCGTAGGCTACAGGGTCACTGGCTAGTTCGCCTGGTAAGAACTTCAGCGCGACAAGGCGGCCCAGCTTCAGGTCTTCAGCCTTGTACACGACGCCCATACCCCCGCCTCCAAGCAACTGCAGAATCCGGTAATGGGAGACTTTCTTGCCTAGAAGGCTTTCGCCTGCGGGAACCGGAGTTGGGCCAACCACCGGATCCCTGGTTTCCACCACTGCAGCAATGAAGCGGTAACCCTTGCCGCTCACGGTCTGTATAAAACGGGGCTGCTCCACGCTATCACGCAGCACCTGGCGGATCTTGCTGATGGCGCCATTGATCGCGTTGTCGGTATCAAGGAAGACGCCCTTTCCCCAAATCTGTTCCACGATCTCCTCTCGGGTCACGAGCTCGCCGCGCCGCTGCACCAGGAGAAGCAGCAGCTCCATGGGAATGGGCTTCAGTTTTATTGGGATTCCGGCTGAACGCAGCTCGTAGGCGCGCAAGTCCAATTCGAAGTCGTCCGCGAAATGGATGCAATTCGGTGGTGGGATCGGATTGGATGCCACAGTAATTCACCCCCCAAGCGTTGCCTGAAATTTTACACCGACTTCCAGTTATCAGAACAAGTCTCTTGTTAACAATTACTTGCACGCTAAGGAAAATTCAAGGAGACGTTAAGTTTTCGACTATTGCGGCTCGCGCCCTTTTGCAGCACTATCCGCCTCGTGCCAAGTGCCAAAGTGGTCGACGGCCGCTGGATTTGGCGCTCAAGAAACATAACTAGGAGAATTTATGTCCCGCCAAAGATTGTATGTAGGTGTCTGGTTTCTGATGATTTGTTCTCTAGTTTCCCTTTCCGCCCGGCAAGCAGCCACGGCTGCGGCGAGTGCGGTCGTGCCGCCGGTCGTTAAATTCAGCGGCGTGCTCACCGATGCAAGTGGCAAGCCCATGGCCGGGAAAGTGGGCGTGACCTTCGCTCTCTACCAAGAGTCGCAGGGTGGCGCTCCTCTTTGGGTGGAGACCCAGAACGTAACCGCCGATAAGACCGGACACTACTCGGCAACGCTTGGTTCCACCGCCAGCCAAGGGATACCGTCCGCCGTATTCGCCTCCGGTGAAGCGCGCTGGCTGGGTGTGCAAGCGCAAGGAGAAGCCGAGCAGCCACGGACATTGCTGATGAGCGTGCCCTACGCGCTGAAGGCTTTGGATGCAGAGACTATCGGTGGCAAGCCACTTTCCGCATTGCAACTCGCGTCTCCCAATGGTGGTTCTGGTCCTTCTGGCCAGAATAAACCTCCCGCGACTAATACCATCTCGTGTGCTTCCGGGTCGGCGTGCAAGAAGAATTTCGTTCCTCTGTTTAATAGCAACGGCGGAGCAGCGACAGTAAGAGATTCGATTATCGAGGAAAGCGGCTCGATCATTAGTGTTGCTGGCAGCGCTAAGCTCACGGGGCCAATCGCCGCCTCAGCGACCAGCAGTAGTGCAGCGGTTGTAGGGAACGATAACTCCGGTGGAGGCACAGGCGGAGTCGTCGGTAACAGCACAAACGGTGCTGGAGTGTATGGCAGCGGTATCACCGGGCTGTTCGGCAATGGGGAGGGCGCCGACGGATATGGCGTCTACGCCAGCGGTAACACCGGAGTGTACGGCAGTGGAGACGCCGTTGGAGTGTACGGCACGAGCGCGAACAGCACCGGAGTGATTGGCATAAGCACGAATTACGTTGGCGTTTACGGCTCCGGTTCAACTGGAGTAACCGGCGTCAGCTCCGGCGGCCCCGGGGTATACGCGCAATCCGACACGGGTTGGGCCGTAGACGCCTACGGTACTTCAACCGCGACCGGGGTCTTGGCCGGCAGCGCCAACGGGTGGGCCGCATGGTTCAACGGAGACGTGGAAGTCGACGGCAATCTCTCCAAGAGCGGTGGTTCCTTCAAGATCGATCATCCGCTTGATCCCGCCAACAAGTACCTCTATCACTCTTTTGTCGAATCGCCCGACATGAAGAACATCTACGACGGCAATGTCACCACGGACGCGAACGGCGAGGCTCTCGTCACCTTGCCGAAGTGGTTTGAGACCCTCAACCGTGACTTTCGGTATCAACTCACCGCAATCGGTCAGTTTGCGCAAGTGATTGTCGCCAGTGAAATATCCAATCACCGATTCGTCATCAAGACCGACAAACCAAACGTGAAGGTTTCGTGGCAGGTAACTGGCATCCGGCAAGACCCGTGGGCAAACGCTCATCGCATCCCGGTTGAGGAATTGAAATCGTCGAAGGAGCGCGGTTCCTACCTCCATCCTGAGCTATACGGCGCGCCACAAGAAAAGGGCGTCCTCTGGGCACGGGACCCAAAAGCCATGGAGCAATGGAAGGAAGCTCGCACCAATCCCGCAGCGAGCGTCCGGAAGATGGCGCCGCCTAAACCGTAGAAGGTCTTGGCGGAGGCAACCTTCGCACAATCTCTTCCCCCAGCAATCGCAAGTAACAAGCAAGAAGATGCATTACCAACAAACAAAATCAAGGAGAATACTATGTTACGGAATACAGTTCGTCTGACACTCTGCCTCTCGCTGATTTGTTGCGTGCTCCGCCTTTCTGCGGAACAACCAGCAACCAACGGGATCGTGCCGCCGGTTGTGAAATTTGGTGGCGTTCTAACCGAGGGTAACGGCAGGGCCATCACCGGCACCGTTGGAGTTACTTTCTCTCTTTACAAAGATCAGGAGGGCGGCGCTCCGCTCTGGATGGAAACCCAAAATGTGACGCTCGATAAGACCGGCCACTACACGGCAATGCTGGGGTCCACCACTAGCCAAGGGTTACCCGCCAGTGCATTCGCCTCTGGCGAAGCCCGCTGGTTGGGTGTGCAAATGCAAGGACAGGCGGAGCAGCCACGTACGCTCCTGATGAGCGTACCTTATGCTCTCAAAGCGGCGGACGCTGAGACTATCGGTGGTCTGCCGCCCTCGGCATTTTTAAAGGCTTCGGGAACGGGATCTGCAACTGCTAGCAATGCGAGCCAGGCTCCGGCGGGAATCACCGGCAGCGGCACAACGAACCACATCACAAAATGGATAGGTGCGACCAAGTTGGGCAACTCCAACATTTTTGACGGCGCTGCCGGCGACGTGGGGATCGGCACGACGGACCCCGGCGCCACCCTTGATGTCAATGGCACGGCCGTGATTCGAAGCAACGCGACGGTCAAGGGCAGTCTCGGCACCGGACCGATCACGGCTACTTCCTCTAGTTCTGGCGGTACCGGGGTATACGCCAACGCCGGTTCCAGTGGCGGCAGTAACGGGGTAATAGCCATCGGCGCGACCGGCCTAGCGGGCTACACAACCGTTTCCGGCAGCATCGCAGTGTACGGCGATGCGGGAAGCAGCACTGCCAGTAACGGAGTGGTCGGCTATGGCGCCACTGGCGTGGCCGGCAACAGCACCATTACCGGCAGCTACGGAACATATGGCAGCGGTTCCACCGGAGTGTGGGGCAACAGCACCGGCACGGGCGCGAACGTGGGAGTGTACGGTACGGGCGGCACCGGTGGTACGGGCGTCTATGGAATTGGCGACTCTTTCGGAGTTCTAGGGCAATCGAGCAGTGCTAGCGGCAGCGGCGGAGGCTTTGGCAACTCGTCAACGGGCGATGCTCTGTTTACCTACAATCAAAGTGGAGGCTATGCCGCGTTTTTCGATGGGGATGTCAACGTCGACGGCAACCTTTCCAAGGCTGGTGGATCATTCAAGATTGATGACCCGATCGATCCTGCCAACAAATACCTCTATCACTCATTTGTCGAATCGCCTGACATGATGAATATCTACAACGGTAATGCGACCACAGACGCGCAAGGCAGCGCGGTGATCCAACTGCCGGAATGGTTCGAGACTCTGAACCGCGATTTTCGCTATCAGCTTACGGTCATCGGACAATTCTCCCAGGCCATCGTGGCCAGCAAGGTGGCGAATCACCAGTTCGCCATTAAGACGGATAAGCCCAACGTGGAAGTCTCCTGGCAAGTGACCGGCATCCGGCAAGATGCGTGGGCCAACGCGCATCGCATTCCGGTCGAAGTTTCAAAGCCTGAGCGTGATCGCGGACTCTACTTACACCCCGAACTTTTCGGCCAACCGGCCGAGAAGAACATCGGGCTGGCACACCATCCGATGATGCAGAAGCTGCTGAAGCAAGAAGCGGCGGCGAAATAACAACCTCACTCAAACGACGAGCGCCCTCGTGCATGTTGCACAAGTCTTGAAAGAGTGCACCGTCACGGGGGCGTGGTCCAAAACGGCAGTCCGAAAACGATTTGTGACAAATCGAGTGTTCGAACCGCAAACGAAAGCGCCCTGACTCCTGGTTAAGAGTCATGGGCGCTTGAGTTTGATCAGCCCTCCCCCGAAAGCTGCTCACTAGCAGGCTGCTGAAAAACCCCGCGGCGGACTGATTTCGGGAAGGGCACGAGTTCACTCGTGCCGTTAAGTGCTTTAAAACTAGCCGCGCTTCAGCGCTAATGCTCGGGTCGGATAAGTCCCGGGGTTATTGCCTGGAAATGATCTGCGCTGACTTCTTGGCGGGCGCAAATCTCGAAAACGGCGATCCGCATATTCTTCTGCAATCTACCCTCCGCTTTTTCAATTTCCTCCCAGGTGAAGAAAGACGAGCGTTCCTTCAGTTGATGGGTGAGCAGGTCTTGTGAACCGAGTTGCTCCCAAACAATCTCGCATTCGGTTGGAAGCAGAACCGTACGATGCGCTACGACTGAAGGTATTACATAGAGATAGTTGGCGATGCCAATCCTGCGGTTCGATGTCGCAGCTCGAAGTTCACCACAAGAAGTTCCGAAGTCATGTTGGCGACGATTCAGAGCACGACTTGATCACCCTTTGCGCCTCGTGTCATTCATCCATTCACAATGGCAATCGGAAAGGTTGATGATGGTTTTACATCCGAACTAATTGTGGACGGGAGTTCGAACTACCAGACCGTTCTGCGTTCGTGGCGCCCACTGTTGTGCGATCGGGGCCCACGCCGGGTTCCCGTCCACTGAGTCCGGGTGTTCTACTTGCGTCGACGGATTTCGCAATGTGAGCTGTCTTGCTCAGACGCGAGACTCCGGACCTGTCATTCTTGTTCTCCTGTCGGTTTCACGGGCCCCGGTACTCACCTTAATAAAAACGGAGAAGTAAAAATGCGCGGTAAAATCATGCTGTTCGCAATGTTGCTGGCGCTCGCCGCCGGTATGAGTCAAAACCTTTTTGCATCCAGTTCCACAGTCGGACTTTGCCCGGGCCCGGGAATGCATTACACGACAATTAATGCCGCTGTAACGGCAGCCCAACCAGGCACGACTATCGATGTTTGTCCCGGAAGTTACCCCGAGCAGGTTTTGATCACCAAATCGTTGAAGCTAGTCGGGATTCGAAGTGGGAAAAGTGACGCTGCTGTCGTGGTTGCGCCTGCAGGCGGCGTCGTGGCAAACGGCACCGAGATCGATGGGTTTCCGGTCGCCGCTCAGATTTTCGTACAAAGTGCGATTGGCGTCACCATCTCGCATCTCACGGTTGATGGCAGCGGCAATGGATTGTCGGGCTGCGGGACTGACTTAGTGGGAATCTATTACCAAAACTCCAGCGGAACCATCACAGACAACGCTGTCAGAAACCAGGTACTCGATCCGGCAGACTTCGGATGCCAAGACGGCTTGGCCGTTAACATCGAGAGCAACTACCGGAAATCCCGCAGTCACCGTCTCCAACAACTCTGTTCGCAACTATGACAAGAACGGAATTACCGCGGATGGTCTTGGCGGGGGCGCTCCGGGTCCAAATGTGACGATTAGCGGGAACACCGTCATCGGTGTCGGCGCGACCCCGGCCATCGCCCAAAATGGCATTCAGATAGGTTTCGGCGCGACCGGAACAGTCACCGGCAACTATGTAGCCGACGACATCTACACGGGACCGAGCGCTGGATCCTCCGGTATTCTGATTTACGCTTCGACCAACGTGGCCGTATCAGCCAACACGGTCGAGAGCACGCAGCTCGCGATTGTCACCGCCTCCGATCCCACCGCTGGATCAGCCGACGGTGCTTCCATAACCTCGAACCACATCGGGGGCACCCAGAACTACGACGCGATCGATCTGTGCAGTAACGGCAATATTGCCAAGAGCAACATCATCTACGGCAGCGCGGAATCCGGCGTCCATGCAGATAACGAGTGCCCGAATGGAACCGGAAACAACAACACGATTACCGACAATACAATTAACGAAGCCTGTGCCGGAATTCTTCTAGGGGGAACCGGTAATACGTTCACTCCCAATACATTGTTGAACGTGATCAACAGGACGCTAACGGGGGACTCATGCACTCCTCCCACAATGGCGAATGTGAAAACGGGATCAGCCGGGAAACCTCAGTCACTCCGACCGTCACCATTCAAACCAACCAGGAAGTAGCTGAGTCAATTGGAACCTTACACGCTTGAAGGCGCAGAGCCCTATGGGCCTGCGCCTTCGGCGTTTTCTTATCCCGTGGTTGCGTACGCAATCTCGAGTGCGACCAAAGCGCATCCTGAACAAATGACCAAAGTCATCACGACTTGGTTTTCATTTCCCGCGTGAGTGTGCAATCCTGTTTCTTCAGACTCGGCTTCAACAATCGCATAACACCAGCCTTATGGTTCAGCCCGACCAGTCTGCGCACAAGTCGCCGCTGTTCAGCATCATCGTCGGTGTCTACAACGATTGGGCAATGCTCGACGGATGCCTCCAGTCAATTGCCCAGGGGAACGAGCCACTTTTTGAGGTCATCGTCATAGATGACGGCAGTCGCGAGCCGGCGCCCGAATCCATTCGTCGCTGGGCCAACTGTTATCCGCTCACCATTCTCCGAGAGAAACATGGAGGGATTTCCTCCGCAAGAAACCGTGGAATCCAAATAGCGAAGGGTTCGGTATTAGTCTTCGTGGATGCGGATTCGAGGGTGCAGGCAGGGTGTCTAACAGCGCTGGCCGCGACGGTGGCAGGATCGCCACAACACAACTTTTTTCAATTGCATCTCGTGGGAGACTGTTCGCTATTTTTCGGCAGGGCCGAGGAGTTACGGTTGCGAGTCTTTCAACGTTACTCGCTGCAAGCGAGTGGTTGCATTCGATATCTAAATACAGCTGGCTTCGCAGTACGGCGCGAGAGTCTGGATCTGGATACGGGGTTATTCAATCCTGAAGCGGAGCGGGGCGAGGACACGCTGTTGTTGGCCGAACTCGTGAAGCGCGGAGAGCTGCCTTTGTTTGTACCGAATGCATCGGTACAACACACAGTTGCGCTGTCTTTCGTGGAGTGCCTGCGCAAGGACATGCGATCGGCCTATCTGGAAGGGCATACATTCGACATGATTGCGTCCAAGGGAGTAACCATTCGCATGAGCAATCGTGAACGGCTGGGGATGCTGCGCTCGCTGTGGAAGGCTTCCGAAGAGGAGTCGATCGGAAGGGTGGCCTGGTTTGTGCTGGTTGCCCGGCAATCGTTGCAGCGATTTATTTCTCTTATCTACTGGTTGTTCCGGTCTCGATCTCGACGTTCTTTCGCTGATTCATGATGTCACTGAGGCTACAACGGCTGGGAAGGACAATCCCGACAGCGACAAAAACCAAACTTCTTACATAATCGCCGGAAGACTTTTCAATCCCCTGAACCCAAATGTGGAAGCCCATTCCGGTCGCGGGCCGGCAAGCTTCATCTTCGGAAAGCGCCGCAAGAGATTCATGATCGCAATCTGTCCCTCCAGCCGCGCAAGTTGTGCTCCAATGCAAAAATGCGGACCTGCACTGAACGCCAGATGCTCGTTGTTCAGTCTCTTCAGATTCAACCGGTTCGGTTCCTCGAATTTCTTGGGATCCCGGTTCGCCGCACCGAGCATGCACAAGATCGTCCACTTTTTCGGTATGCGTTGCCCGCACACCTCAATCTCTTCTTTCAGCACGCGAGCCGTAAATTGCACCGGGCTTTCATAACGCAGAATCTCCTCCACCGCTGTTCGGATCATCTCGGGACTCTCCCGCAACTCAGCCGTCTCTTGCGGGTGTTGCAGCAGCGTGAACATTCCGTTGCCGATCAGATTGCGCGTTGTCTCATGGCCTGCGAAGAGCAACGCGATACATTGCGCGTATAACTCCTCTTCGGTCAGCACTTCCCCTTCTTCTTCGATGTCGATGAGAAGGCTAATCAGATCGTTCCCTTTCTTGTGTCTCCGTTCCGCCACTGTCTTTCGAAAAAAGTCAGTCAATTCGATCAATGCATCTTGCGCCGCTTTTGCCTGTTCCACGGTGCGATCCGGACTGCCTCGAAACAAAGCGATGGCGCGGGACCAATCGACGAAAGTGTCACGCAGTTCCTGCGGTATTCCCAGCATTTCCAAAATGATGCGCACAGGCATTGGATTTGCGAACTCGCGCATAAGATCGACTTCGGACCCTCGCTGTAGTGGCGTCAACATTTGATCTACGATCGCCTCGACTTGCGGACGCAAACCTTCGACCGCCGCGGGTGAAAACCCTTTATTGAGAAGTTTCCGAAGCCGAGTGTGCTCGGGCGGGTCCATGAAAATCAGCCACAGGCCCAGCATGCGCGCCAGTTCGCTGAACTCGGCCTGACGGCTAAGCGGTAAGGCGAGCAACTGCTGCTGCGCGCGCTTTGCGGATAATCTGGGGTCTTTAGCAAAGCGAGGAGCATTCGGCGTGGCTGAAAATCGACCATACGGCCCATTTGCTGCCCACATCGACGTAATGCAGTGGCCCTTCCTCGTGCAAACGGGCGTATGTAGGATACGGATCCTGCAGAATTTCGTCGCTGAAAACAACTTTTTTTTCCAGAGGAATGACCTTCACCTGCTAGTGAGATTAGAACCGCTGAAGCGCAGCAACCATTACTTCACAAACGTAGAGTTTAGCATTCCGGAGCAGCTTATCAGGAGCCAACCCGTAGACGCCGCCAAATCAATTCAAAGGTTTGGATCTTTCCCTTCACCGGCGTCGGTGGCGTAACCAATATGATCTGATCACCTTGAAATTTGACGCTGCGGACCAGATCCTTACCTACGTAGCTCTGAATCGAGGAGATTTCGACAGAGTGGACCACCTCATCACCGCTCAGCCTATACCGTCCCGCGTAGGCGAGAAATGTCTTGAATGCCTCGGCCTGTTCTTCCGGCTTCGCAAGAGTGGAGAGTGATTTTCGCCCATCGTGGCTGATCATGGCTGTAACCCGGCCATCCACCGTGTAGGTGAGACGACCTGTAGGATTGGGACCGTACGGAGTTTCGCTTCGGTCCCCAGTGGAAGTCGTGGTCGAGGCGGAAACCAGTTCCCACGTTCCCACAAGCTCGTCGCCTATTTGCCCACTTCCCATCCTCGTTCTCCTTATCGATTTTATGCCTTCGAATGTGCGCCGTGCTCGTCGAAAACCTCCGCCCTACACGCGAGGAAAGACAAAAACACACTTGACGCTCATCCGCCTTCTCATTGAAGGTAGTTTGACGGAAACTTTACTCAAATACTATGACAACGGAATTCGAAGGCAAGGTTGGGCTGGTAACGGGCGGGACGTCGGGTATTGGCCGTGAAACCGCCGTACTTTTCGCAAAGGCGGGAGCTAAAGTGGTGGTTGCAGGCCGGCGTGAACTGGAGGGCAACGAAACTATCGAACTGATCCGCGCCGCGGGCGGCGAGGGCCTTTTTGTGAAAACCGATGTTTCGAAGCCTTCCGAAGTGGAGAGTCTCGTTCAGAAGGCGGCGGAGAGATTTGGCCGCCTAGACTTCGCGTTCAATAACGCCGGAGTCGAGGGTGTTTTGGCGCCTATCGTCAGACAATCCGAAGAAGACTGGGATCGGACCATCGACATCAATCTCAAGGGTGTCTGGCTTTGCCTCAAGTACGAAATCCGGCAGATGCTCAAGCAGGGCGGCAGTGGGGCGATTGTAAACATGTCGTCCATTACGGGCCTGGTCGGTGCTGTAGGGGCTGCAGCGTACAGCGCGAGCAAACACGGTGTGATCGGGCTGACGCAGACCGCGGCACTGGAAAATGCTAAAAGCGGGATTCGGTTAATGCCGTGTGCCCGGGATTTACCGAAACGCCGATGGCAGATCGATCCCTTCGCGTTCCTTCGGTTCACAAATATGTTCTTAGTTTGCATCCTATCGGCCGTTTGGGAAGACCAACGGAAATCGCGGAGGCCGTGGTATGGATGTGCTCGGACCGCGCCTCTTTCATGACCGGCCAATCCCTGGTTCTCGACGGCGGCTTCCTTGCAGGTTCCAATTCTCCCAGTTAGCCCAAAGCTACAGGTCGGGTTTCTGTGACCTGCCTCATGTCCTCCGCAATCTTCGCCAAATCGCTCTTTGCAATTTTCCCGCTTGCCGTCATGGGCAGAGTGGAGAGAATCAAGATCTGCGATGGTCGCTTATACGGAGCAAGGTGCTGTGCGGCGTATTCCGCCAAGTCTGTCGCCGTGACTGACGAACCGGAAACTAACTGGACAAAAGCGATTACCTCTTCATTCCCTTCGACCGATCGGCCGAGCACGGCGGACTGGACGACTCCAGGATGACCATTCAGCACGGCCTCGACTTCAGCCGGGTAGACGTTGAAGCCAAATCGAATGATAAGATCCTTCGTGCGTCCGACAATGAAGAGATTCCCATCCTCGAAGCGGGCAAGATCACGGGTATTAAACCATCCTTCCGCATCGATTGCGGCTGCTGTTTCGTCGGGCGCGCGATAATAACCTTTCATGACGTTCGGGCCGCGCACCCATAACTCACCCACTTCTCCCGCGGGCACTGGTTGACGATCAGGTCCAACCAATCTGCGATTCCACTCCGGGAAACATCGGGCCGACCGAGTTATCGTTACGTGGCGGCGCTTCGACCCGCACTTGCGCCACGTTAGGAGAACACTCCGTTATGCCATAACCGTGATGAAGAGGTAGGCCGAACAAGCGTTCCACTGATGACTTGATGGCAGCGGGGAGTGGGGCACCCGAGCAAGAAATGATCCGCAGCGCGGGAAAGTCGAACGACTGCAAGTTCCTCATCTTCGCGTACTGCAAGAACAACGAAAACATGGAGGGCACGCCCAACATGATCGTCATTCGATCTCTCTCGATCGCCACTCGTGCAGCCACAGGATCGAATCGAGGCTCAAGATAGATGGTTGCACCGCTGAGCAGGGTTCCCAGGAAAACTATCGAAAGCCCCACGATATGAGACAGGGGCAGAATGCCGTAAAGGCGGTCTTCGGAGTTCAAGGACCGGATCTTTGAGGCCCCGCCAGCCGAGAAAAGCAGGTTGCTGTGCGTCAACATGACGCCTTTCGGAAGGCCGGTTGTTCCCGACGTATAAATCAAGGCCGCGACGCGACTCCCGATATCAGCATCGACCGACTCGGGTTGGACGTCCTCATTGAGCGGGCCCATGCCTATCTGCCCTAACCCGTGCACCTCTTCTATCAACGCTGCGTGGCGATTCGCATGTTTGGCGGCATGCACGGACACACTCGTCGTGTAAACGACGCGGCGAGGTCCACAGTGATCACGGATCGCATCGATTTCGCGCGCCGACAAATGTGCGTTCACCGGCACGGGCCAAGCATCCAGACTGGCGATTGCCAGCAAAACAGCCGCGAATTCCCGGCAGTTATCACCCACGATCATGACCCGATCGCCGGCGCGCACTCCGGAGCCGCGAAGCCAATTTGCAGTCTGCGAGATGATTCCCTCGAGCTCCCCATACGTCCAGCTGCCGTTCGGATCAACCACAGCTTTATGATCTGGCAAACGCTCTGCCCACGGCTTCACGACATCGGAGATGCGGACGGGCGTTGAAATGCTCGTTGAAATCCGGGGTGACTGATGTTGCGACATGGGATTCGGTCTATCGTTCGTGAAGCTTCGCTTTAATGAAGGCAACGACACTTTTCACCGAGGCGAAGTTGTTAGCCGTTACTTCTTCATCATCCACTGCGATGGTGAAGCGCTCTTGAACGAACATGATGAGTTCGATCACCCCCTGGGAGTCGACCACATTGCCGAGCAACGGTGTATCGTCATTGAGGGTATCGCTGCGGCCAAAAAGAAATTTCTCCGTCAGAAAGCTACGAATTTCTTGCTCGATATCTGTCGTTTGCATTTTCTCCATTCTTCCCGACTCTGCCCTTTAACCTTAATCGAATAAGTACCGAAATCGAATAAGTACCGACTTGAGCCGTGCTCCTGGTGTTCACTTAGACTCGTAATCAGGACAACTGGTTTGGCGCTTCACTCGCAACTTCAAGCCCTCCGCAAACTCTTCGTAAGTATGGTCCGGCGTGAGTGGAATCGTTGCAACTCCCAAGGGTTCGGCAGGAGGAGGTCCCCAAAAAGTGTGAGGTGGCACGTTGCGGCTCACTACAGAACCAGCCCGGATCACTGCCCCTTCGCAGATTCTCACGTTCGGCAAGATGACACAGTGCGGGCCAATGAAGACGTCCTTTTCAATTACAACTTTTCCGTTGCTTGTTGACCTTCTGGGTCCCGAGTAAAAGTGCGAGATGATCGACGTTCTGATGCCGATTGTGCAGTTGTCACCGATGGTTACGTCCGTGGGATGTATTTCATCAATGTACACAAGCTGGCCAATCCACACGTTGCGACCGATCACGACTCCGCGCAGCCGCTGCAGCCAGGGTCGAAAACTGAATCCCCCCGGAGCCAAAAAAGCTATCCTACCCGCAAGCCTACTGAGCAGAACTGGCAGCATCAACGACTCCCACCTCTCGTTTTAGTATCCGAAACACAGGGGTTGGACGTGTGTGCTCCCTTCTTCTCACCGCAGTGCAGATCGCTTTCGCTCGACATTCTCACGGGCAGCCCCCACTGCTGAAAACTCGGGGATCTCGGACTTGTTCGAAACCACGTAGCGCAGCCAGTTACGATAAATCGCCGTCGCGGATGAGTGCCATGTCTTCCTCAGTGCACCCGCGAGAGCAACTTCAGGAAATCCGTCAATGAGTTCCTCTCGCCGATCGCAGAGCGCAACCTCTCGGAACTCAGTAACAAGCTTTACGGATGCCGCATCGAAATAGCCTTTCGGCATGGACGGATACGTCTCTCGTTCCTTCCTGAGGAATCTCTTTATATCACGACGGTATTCCTTCAGAAGCGTCTGTGCGCCATATTCCGGATGGCCCTGGAAGTGGACGAACAAACTCCGCTTTTTCATCTTTATGAAGGAATCTACTCCGCCCTCGATCGATTGAGTCAGCACGCTGTATCCACACGCAACCAGGACATCGGCCTGTAATCCGTTCCATCGAGAATGCGGAAAGCGTACCCTCTCTCCGGTGCCGCTGGATAGCGGATGGTTCGCGGCCTTCCCGAAATCAAACACACCGAACTGCTTGTCACCCAACGGCTGACGGTCGATGCCGTCGCTATGAAGGACGCCTGCGTGCGCCGCCAAACAGGATAATATCGTCGAGACGGTGTTGGTTTCCGCCCAGTCCAGAACGTCAACAAGAGCCAGCCAGTAAGGTTCATTGCGCAGATCACGCTGCCGAGGCTCCGTTCCGGTCATAATTGCTCCGTCAAAACGGCGGTTCAATAACTCGTCCGTGCCCTGGTAAAAGCTATTTACATGATGTTGCCCACGTTCTGTTCGGGGAACTCCTGTGAGTGAGTGGAGACTCAAAAGGACTGGAGTATCGCCCGAGGCGGCATCAAGCAGTTCGAAGAACTGGATCTCTGTGTCTTCCAGCGCCGAGTCTGGCATGTTGTTGATGAAAGCAAGCCTGACGCAGTCTGCGCTCCTGTAGCTATCGACCGGCGCAGCCGCGGGCAAGCTTTTTCGGTCAGCCCAACGAGGTGGAACTCTGCCGCCTTCGATCATCAATGGCATTAAGAGCCTCCCCGCCCAACTGCGACGGTCGCTCCGGTCTCATGTTTGGCCTGGTCCAAAGCCTGGGCGAGATCATCAATGATGTCGTCGATATGCTCAATACCCACGCTCAAACGCAACATTTCCGGAGTCACGCCCGCTTTGGCTTGCTCCTCGGGTGTAAGTTGCCGATGCGTCGTGGACGCGGGATGACAGGCCAACGACTTTGCGTCCCCCATGTTGACCATTCGCTTGAACAGGCGCAGAGCATTAAAACATCGCGTCCCTGCCTCGAAACCACCTTTCACGCCAAACGTCAGAAGAGAGCAGCGATTCGGCCCCATATAGCGTTCGGCCATCGCGTATAGAGGATTGTCAGGAAAGCCAGCGTAGTTGACCCAGGCGACCATAGGATGATCGCGCAGATACTCAGCTACTTTTCGAGCGTTCTCCACATGACGTTCAACTCGAAGTGCGAGCGTTTCAACTCCCTGGAGCAGCAGGAATCCGCTGAACGGCGATAAAGTCGCACCCGTGTTTCTCTGGCAAACGGTCCGGCAGCGCGCTACGTAGGCGGCATCGCCGTAATGTTCGACGTAAACCACGCCATGATAGGCGGGCTCAGGCTCGTTCAGCATATAAAACTTCTTGGGATATTTGCGCCAGGGGAATTTTCCGCTGTCGACAATCATTCCGCCCAGCGTGGTACCGTGCCCGCCCATGAATTTGGTCATGGAATGGAGGACGACATCGGCTCCGAATTCAATCGGCCGCAATAAAATTGGGGTGGCAACGGTGTTATCGACCACCAGAGGAACCCCGTGCTTGTGAGCGACTTGAGCGAGTCCTTCGATGTCGGCGACATTTCCCGCCGGATTGCCGACGCTTTCGCAATAGACCGCCCGTGTATTCTCGTCGATTAATTTCTCGACATCCTCTGGATTATCACTCACAGCGAAGCGCACTTCGATCCCTCGCTTGGCGAAGATGTGCGCGAACAGCGTGTAAGTAGCGCCATAAAGCTGCGGAAGCGACACGATGTTGTTGCCCAACTCGGCAATGTTGATGAGCGAATACTCAATCGCGGCCATCCCCGAGCTCACGCTGAGAGCTTCGACTCCACCTTCGAGCGCCGCAACACGCTTCTCCAGAACAGCATTGGTGGGGTTCCCGATGCGCGTGTAGATATTGCCTTCCACTTCGAGGTTAAACAAGGCCGCGCCGTGTTCCGCGCTATCGAACTCAAATGCGATCGTCTGATAGATCGGCACGGCAACCGCCTTTGTGGAGGGTCGCCGTCGTACCCGGTATGGATCGCGATCGTTTCTCGTTTCATACTTCTTTAGGCTCGAATTTCCTCAATGACAAAATAATTCGAACGTTATTCGCCGATGCTAACTGCGCGGGCGGCGGGAACGGTCTCCCGGCTGCGTGCGAATGATTTCGCCATCGTTTGTGTCAGTCTCTCAGCAGCGAACCTTGCGCCAAAGGCGAACCGCATGACCGGGCCAAAGCTATTTGCCGCCGCCAGTCCTGCAAAGTAAAGCCCGGGCATCGACGACTCAAACGTAGAGGAAAGCTCGGGCATCCCCCCGACCATGTTCACCCGGGAACGGATATCTGGGCTTAAAAATGCCAGTCGATCCAGATCGACCCGGTAGCCTGTGGCGGCGATGACGTGTTGAGTCTGCAATTCACTCGACGATCCGTCTGCTGCCCGGAGATGGAGGACAACGTTTCCGTTGCGAGATTCGGACTTCTCCACGTTTTGGCTCAGAAGCGTCGGCACTTTGCCGATGACCTTGTCGCGTATGAACCAGCCGCCTGAGGGTCCAAGCGTTCTTCGCACCACCTCTATGCGAAGTCCCTCGGGAAGATAGTGAAATGCGCCAGGGGCGTTGGCGAAGAAGCGGGATCGCATTCCCGGGCCAAGTCCCGACTGCGGATGTCGAACTTGCTGCCATGCCGATCGCGGCTTACCCGTTGGCTGGCTGTGAAATTTCAGTGACTCGCGCCGGCTGACTAACCGCACGTTCGCTCCGGCCTCGTGCAGCAGGCCAGCCAAATCCAGGGCAGAAGAACCACCACCGAGCACGACTACATCGCGGCCGCGAAACGGCTCCAGGTCGCGATGGCGGGCACTGTGAGATACCAGCTCAGCCGGAAGATTCGCCAAAGTTTCCGGAATGTATTGGAAGTGGGTAATACCGATTGCGAGTACAACGCGGCCGAGCTCTTACGGTCTCGCCGTTTTCAAGCTGAAGAACGAATCCGTTTGGGGATCGCTCCACGCTCACGACGAGCTGATCTTCGAGCTCAGGTACCATACGTTCCCGGAAGGCAAGTCCGTAGGCGTTGAAGGTATCGATCCGGACGGGAATGCCGGTGTCCGCATAATCGATTCCCTTCTCCGCACAGAAACGGCCCAGTGTGAACTGGTGAGCCGGATCATAAATGTTCGAGGCAAAACCATCGGATTTGAGCATCATGCCCTTCGGCATGTGGTCAAGCCAACTGTCCATGGGGCGTCCGAAAATGCGAAAGGAAATCCCCTGAGATCTGAAATATGCGGCGATGGAGAGTCCGTAAGGACCCGCGCCTATGATTGCTACGTCGGGCATGAGTGACCTATTTAGACGAAGAAATATTTATATCAATCACAGCTAAAACGACGCATTGAGGGGAGAACTCTGCGTAAAAAAGGGGGATAAGTGACTATATCATTTAAGGCGATGAATCTGAAGCTTGCAAAGAAGTAACCTGCCGGGCAGGTTACCCGGGCCGACACGCAGGGGGAGAGCCGCCGATGCAACCAACGCATTTTCAACTACTTACGCGATTTACTTAAATCGCAAACGCCGATCCAGCAATAGTTATGAGGCAGGCACTTGGGTTCCGGCAACATCGCGCGCAGTTCCACGGCCAGGCGATTCAATCGCGGCTGTTTTGAGCTGACCCTCGACATCCGTTGGCTCCCAGCCGGTAACACTGCGAACTGTCGAAGTTAGATCATTCATTCTTGGCATCCCTGAAATCTCGTTTCGAACGTGCCAGGACACCAGCACAGCATTCTCAATGCGGAACAACCACGCGAAACTCATTCGAGGGGCCGCTGAGCGTTCCGCCAGCCGTGACCGCTCGGGTCACATAATAATAAGTCTTTCCGGACTCGACTGTGGAATCGCTGTATGTCGTCGAAGAGATCTTAGACGAAGTGATAGCCACAGCACTCGGGTCGTGAGCCTTGGTGCTTCGATAAACGATGTAGCCGACAATTGCATCTCGCGGGGCCTTCGAGGCAGGCGCGCTAGCGTTCCATGACAAATTAACCACATGGGCGGGGAGTGGAACTTTACCCTCTGCCGACGAAGCCCCACCCCTTGAATAGACGATGTGGGTTGATCCGTGGAACAGCGGCGAATTAGCCTGAACGGGATATGCCCCGGCTATCAGAACCTGCGTGCTCAGAGCAAGAACACGTATACATTCGGTCCTCAAGACGGTCCTCATAGGATTTGGATACATACCCGGGTGTAACCACTCTGAGCGCCAATGACCTCATATTTCAATCTGAAAGACCGGACGAAAGATTCGAAAGCGCGGAACTCATCGAGTGGGCAGGAAAATTCGTCGAAAAAAAGAATGTCTCCAAGCTTTAGATGGCGAGCTATCGTCGCCAGTACGAATAGCGTAGACGTAAACATATCCGCGTCTAGATTGATAACCAGGCGGATCGACAGGTCATTACTTTCAACAAATCCTGGCAGAGAGTCCTGGAAAAGGCCCACCTGGAAGTCGCAGCGCGAATCCCGAATATCTGGCAATTGGCCTTTTGCGTCGAAGTGACCCTTGTGCTCAGTCGGCGCCAGTACTCCGGAAGGCCGGTGAAGGTGTCGAACCCAACGAACTTAGAGCTTGGATTGGAAATACGGTTGACCCACCATCTCAAGGAATCACCACGAAAAACACCAAACTCCAGTTAACTCAGTGGACGCATGTCGAGACCCATCTGTAGTACGATCTGTTCGTACAGCTGCTTCTTTGCTAGTCGCCGGTCTGCAATGGGGTGGGTCGCGCACCAATGCGAAAAACGAGCCCAGTAAGCAACGGCAGCTGAGGCCCACTGCGGGCCCCTCAGATTCATGTGTCCCACTGTCTTTGCGAGAACAGATGTGACAGTCGGGCGAAACCGCTGCGGAATTTGCAGCTGGAAAAACCTTCTAATGGGTGGTATGCGCGGGCGAACTCATCTTTTTCTCCCTTCGTGCTCTAGGGTCGAACAAACAAAAGCAAACTACTCACAAATGTAGTAAACTTGCAGTCTCTCGTGAGGTTGTAGCTGTGTCGACTTCTCGAAGGCTTCAAGTGGTACTACGAACTGTGTGGCTAGCCGTCGGCGTAGCGACCGCAGCCTCGTTTCGAATATTTCGGTCGACCTCACGAGCTCGCTGTGATTCCTCCGCGAGCCAGTCATCCAGTCTACCTTCGTCTCAACACTTCAGATTTTTGCGCGTACAAAGATTTCCTCATTTGCGAAAGCAAGAAATATAACCCCGTCCTAGCCAGCCTTCTGCCCCAAAACGATCGTGGACATCGGAGCGCATATAGGGATGGCCAGCATCTCACTCGCTCGCAAGTACCCTAATGCCACGATCGTGGCGGTAGAACCGGAAGGAGCCAACGTCGCCTCTTTGGCGAAAAATACAGCCCCTTATCCGAACATAAAAATCATTCACGCCGCGATCTGGAATACGAATGGGGAAGTCACGCTGGGGAAATCGAACGCTCATCCCCTGGGCGCGTTTCAGATCGTGGAATCGGCGATCAGCTAGTACGCGCCATCACTGTCGATACCTTGATGTTCGAGCTTGGCATAAGTTCCATCGACCTTTTTAAGTTTACATCGTTGGCGCGTAAGAAGGATGTTTTTTAGTTTCTTGCCACATGGATTAAGAACGTGCGCGTATTGCCATCGAGTTCATGATCGAATTAGACCTGGGTGCCGAGCGACGTCGAGCGCGCTGCCAGGGGACTTCCAACATCGAGAACAGGCGAAATCACATTGTTTTACAGATAGCCTCTCGCGTAGGCGCCGAGATCCGACATACTGCCTCAAATTCTTCTCAACGCCTGAGCCGGTCAACGGCGAAGTTTTCCCCCTGGCGCAGAATCCAAATCAAGAAAAAGATGACGCCGAGCGCGATTGCGAGAAAGACAAATCCGCCACTGCGGTGCAATCTGCCGGTTAGGAAAGCCGGATCGACCCTGGTTCCTAGGGTGCCGATAGTAAAGATGCGAAGTCCATTCTTGGCGATCGAAAGCGGAATTGCGGCGGCAACCACCACACTTTTCCTGAGAGGTGAGTGCAGCAGGAGTTGTGCGACCACCATCGTGGTGACAACTAACATCAGACTTGAACGGATGCTGCTGCATTCTTTGGCCACCTCAAGCGTCAGCCCCGGAATCGACAACCGGACCCCGTCGTGCATAACTGGGATTCGCGCCACGGAGAACAAAAGGCTGGCAGCAACTGCCGACCCAAATTGCAACTGTTTGACCAAGTAGTCCAGCAATGAAGACGGGAGGGGAACCATCCAGAAAAGAAAACACAGTGGGAACAGAGACTTGCGAAACGCCTTTGCCCCGAAACAAAGGGCAAACGCTCCCATCCACCAAAGGATCATCGCGAACATACTGACCGCAAGTCGCTGATCGGAGGCGAGAGATGCAAAGTCCCATTTCGCAAGTACGGCAACCACGAATGCAGTCATCAGTAACATTACCCCAGATAAGGATGTGCGGTCACTGGTTATATTGCTGGAGTTCCAGTCGATAAAAATGAGCGCCAGGCTGACCGGCAAAATCATGAGTATGTGGGTGTACTCGTCAGCGTGCCACGCAAGAACATAAGTTGCAAAAAGTGGCTTCCATTCGACCGCAATTGAAACCAGAACCAAGCCCGCAAACCACGCGAACCGTTGGGCACCTTCGAATTGCCGCTGTGTCTCGGTTCCCATATTTTGCAAAGCGGTTAAGCCAGAAGCGATCGCTTCAATGTTCATCCCGAACAACGCGATGTGACATTAGTCACAGACCCGATGTTTGTCAGGAGTAGATAGTGTCAGGGAAGGAAAGCGCCATGTTCAACCCTCTCCACATCTTCCTCTACCTGCTCGTTGCCGTATACGTGATCGCCGGGATCGTCGTCCTGCGCTTAGCCCTCAGGCCTAGCTGCCGCATATGCCTGAACCGGCATGAATGCCCGCGCCGATTGCGCGGAGCCGCCCGATTCACGCTATTGCCCTTCTGCACTCGAACGCTAAATGCTCGATTTACCACCCGCCAGGGACCACAAATGAGCAGTTTGCCGACCTGGCTTGAGTTTTCGCGGCGAGCTTCACTTAGAAGTATTTCTTCGCAATCAGATATGGCAGCAGAAGCACCTCTCCGACGGACGGGAGTGGATCGTTCCAGCAGAAAACCGACTCGATTCGAGTTCTCTGCAGAGACTCTATGTACGAACCTACCCCCAGGCGGCCGGTCACCAGTCCTGATATTGCTCCAGGGACATCGGTCACTAGCCGCAACCAACCTACTCCCGGCTTTGCACAGCAATGTTCCACTTGTTCACCAACTTGGTCCGCAAAAAGTAGATACGGGAAATCAACTCCCGCTGCGCCACCGAGGCTATGAAATCCCCAAGCCCGAGCATTCACGTCCAACAATTTGTACTGATGGTCGCGAGGATCCTGTTTAAACTCGACTTCGACTAGACCGTAATAATCGATTGCTCGCAAAAACCTTTCAGCAATTCGTTTATTTCCGGCGTCTCAACGGTCTCGACATATGTCGCAGCGCGTCCAAATTCAGTAGGATGTTGGCGTTTACGCTTCGCCACCAAACTGCCTTGTGCCTCGCCATCACGAAAAAATGCACAGTATGAAAACTGATGCTCCCCGTCTCCCGGAATGATCTCCTGAACCATGATCTCTTCCGGTTTTATTTGTCGGCTAGCTTTTAGAAATAAGTCGTTGAGCTGCCCAGGAGTATCGGCACGCCAAGCTTTTGCACCGGTCGCATAAAAAAAGTTTTCCTTAACCGCTGGCTTGATGGCAAGGGGCAATCGCGGATACAGTGCAGCCAGATCCTCAAGACTTCTGGGATTCCAAGTTTCGGGAGCTGGTATACCCAATTTCTTTGCGAGAATATGGGTATTCGTCTTGTCCCATGCCCATTTCACAACTTCCCAGTCGGGCGTGGTGACCCGAAACAATTCCCGCAAGTCGTGAACGATGACGGGAAAAGGCCGCGACCGTCTCATCTCGAGTTGGAAAAAGAACCCAATCCTTCAGACCGAGACGCTGACCCACCTCCATCACCGAGTCAACCGTTCTTTTGCTCGTCGCGCAGATCCTTAACCCGGATTACTCGGGTGGCATACTTAGAAAACAACGACACCGAGTGTTGATCTTCCAACACGTACACCGGGATCCCTCTACGACCCAGACTTCGGGCGATGCCGAGCCCAGGGTGATCTCCACCGATAACCAGAGCTCCCGTTGTTGGTTGTTTGAAGACCATGTCGAAGGCTTTTATCGTCGACTGTTGTTGCGACTAATCTGGGAGGCCAACGTCCGTGAGGCGAATTCGGTGCCTGCTACGAAGTACAAAAGTGGTCCAAAGCTTCTTGCGGCCGCGGCCCCAAGGAAATAGAGGCCGGGCAACGACGACCTGAACCCGCCGTCCAGAACGGGATACCCATCGAATTGACGAACGCACTTCACAAGCTCGGGGGAAAGAAACGCATACCGTGAGATATTAACGTCATACCCTGTTCCCAGCAGTACATGATCTACTCGACGCTCTGTCGCATCATCCAAGGTGAGACGAATCTCTCCTCCCACCAAAGAAGCCTCTTTCACGCTTCTGCCGAGGGTCGTTCGCACGCTCGTCAAACGAGCTGGCAACCAACGTGAGCCCGCGGGACGAACTGCGCGTCTGCGAATCTTGTCTCGGGTTTGTAACGGTATGTGGCGTACAAGTTGGGGGGCGGCCACTAGACGACTTATGCCCGCGGGACCAACGTCGTGCTTGGAATAAAGCATTTTCGAAATTGGCCCAAGGTGGTGCAGCCACGCGTGTCCGCCAATCCATCTCAACTCTGCTGCTTTTGCAATCACTTCGGTGTCGACTCCGGATTCTCGCAATAATGCCGCCGATTCCAGTGCACTCTGCCCGGCTCCGATGACAGCGACCCTTTTCCCAGCAAATTCTATGAATTTCCGTCCCTCGTAGCAGTGTGACACGTAGGTTCCTGGCAAGTTCGCAAACTGAGCAGGCTTGCGTTGAAACGATCCAATACCCGCAGCCACGACCACTTTCGCGGCACGGAGGACCTCTCCATCCTGAAGCGCAAGTCGAAAATGCGCTCCGTCCCGATCGACGCTGGTTACAGTTCTTCGATCCAAGTCATTGCCGAGCTGCCGCGAAAACCAGAGACCGTAGTCAACAAACGTTTCCAACGGAAGTGGCGCGGCTGGCTCTAACCCTGAAGCTGACTCGTACGCTTCTAAGGTGAAGCCGAATGTCGGATCAGAGAGATTCGAGGCTTCGCGTGGCGAGCGAAGCAACATCCCCGACGGCATCTTGTCCGCCCAAAAGTCCATCGGTTGGCCAAAGACACGCACACTGAGGCCTCCTGCTCTTAGATGGGCGGCTGCGGATAAGCCATAAGGACCGGCGCCGATAACGGCTACATCGCAGTCGCAAAGCTCAGGCTTCGCGATGTTGTTTACTTTCCGAATTTGATCGTGAGCGTACGTTCCAGAAGTCATCTGGCCTCCAAACTGAGATTTAAAGTCTGTAAATAAGGCTTAGCGGACCGATGCGGGCACTTCGAGTGAGTACACCAGACGGCCATCCCTCTCACTGGCATATGCAACGCGGGCACGCTCGGAACCGAGACCTTCAATTCTCAGACCATCCCGGTCTTCGACGAGCTCCATTTTTGATCGCAGTCTCCACCATGTGTCCACTTCGCCAGGAGTTGCAATCCATATGCCCGTTTCATCCCTTAATCGCGCCAAATGAGCAAGCAATTCTTCAAATACCCTTCGCTCACGATCGTCGGTTATGTAATCCGGATGGATGATCATACTAATGAGACCGTGCCGCTCCATGATGAGTTCAATCTGGCGCTTCCAGAGATCGATTGAGCGCTCATCGAGAATATTGAACAAAGTGTAGTCCTGAGTTGTCGTCACAGGGATTTCCAGTATCTTGCCGACGAAATAGGGCATCACGGTGCAGCAGCCACCTCGTTGTGGGTCCAAGTGCGCCACATTGGGAACTGACATATCGTAGGAAAACTCGAACGCGTTAAACCAGGATTGGTTCCGATAAAGAATACCTGCACGGAACCCGTGAGCTCTGAACTGCCTGCCATATGCGTTAATACTCTTCGCACGTTGCACAAATTGCTTCTTGTTTTTATACAGAAGTCCATCATGGTTCAGATCATGAACAACGACTTCAAAACCACGTTCCCTGATGGACTGCAGAAACTCGGGAGTCACGTCGTATCGCTCCTCCGGGATGACCTGAAATGATGCTTTAATGCCGTAGGAATCGTTTATGTCCATCAGCGCGGCACATAACTCCCGACCAACGGTCGTTTCCACATCGTGGGTCATAATCGCTGAACTGGGTGCACCTTCGGGCCAGAACCATATGAATGGGATACTTTCACGCTCTTGAGCCCGAAGCGACAGGAGCAGCACCCGCCCGAGCACGTCGTCCACGGATCGATCGACCGGCCATTGTGGGAATGCTAGTTGTTCCCACCCCTTCAACCGCCATTTCTGCAAATGTCTTCGGATCGAGACGGGGAGGAGCGGACGCACGAAATAGTACATTTTCGTTCCTATTTTTGCGATTATGCCGCCTTTGCCACCGGCAACCTTGCTATAACGTTCGCGACGATGATTGTCGATAACTTCTTCTAGGTCAAACGGCAGGTGTGTTATTCCGTCCACAATCTCGGCGTCTTCGAGAACATCCTTCAACACCGAAGTTGGGATGCTCGCGGGGGCTGGACCGACAGGCGACCGTAGCAAATAGTATCGTTGCCGAAACGGAAGTATCCCCTGGTTTTCGAAAGCGATCCTTTGATCGCATGTCGTGTGTAGTGCTCGGGGCAGCGGAAGTAATCGCTGACCGGGTTTTCATCGCGATGGCCCGCCAAATTCATGTTACGTAGTCTGATCGGCGATCGAGCATCTTCCTTTGAAGTGAGCGCTGGCCGGCTTGAATTTATTAGACCGTCAACCATGTCGAGATATTTGTCCTGATTGAGTGTCCAATTGTATTGCTCAACAAACCTCGTGGCACTCAGTGCTATGCTCTGCCGAGCACCCGCATTGTGGCATAGTTCCAGCATGGCATCTGCCAAGCTTTCTTCATCGCCGGGCTCGAAAAATCTCACAACCGAATCATCGAAGTAGTAATCATCGATTTTGGTCTTGGCTACAATCACCGGCACGCCCATCGTCATGAATTCCAAAATCTTTGTGCTGAACGCTTCACCGCCAAACGGATCGTTCCGCTTTGGAACAATACCTATGTCAGAACTTTCCATTAGTGCGGCGACATCCCTGAGGTTGCTCTGTCCGTAAAAAGTTATTTGCTCTCCTGCTTTAAGTTCCTTCGTTAACTCAGCGAGGGATGCTGATTCGGGACCAACTCCGTGGATATGAAACTCAGCATTAGGTACGCGGTCCTTGATTCGAGAAAACGCACGGATGGCAATATCAAGGCCTTGGTGCCAATTCAAAGATCCCGGGTAGATTAACCTGCACTTGCCATCGCGGTTTCTGATTTGTCCTTGACGCTTGAATATGGATGTGTCGGGGTAGTTCAAGAGCGTCGTTAATTTGGCACGATCCACCGATCTGCCAAGAAGTTTCGCCTCCCAGATATGATTCGCTATGATCACATGATCGGCGAAACCTGCCGACACCTTCTCTGCGATCAAGAGCCATCGATAGATAAGTGAGTCAGTTCCCGCACCGAATTTGCTCATGTAAAATTCGGGCAGTATGTCGTGAATATCAAGAACGATCTTGGCTCCACGCACTTTTGGAATAATCGCGGTGAATACTAAGAAATCAGGGACCGAATGCACATGAACCAATCGGTATCGAAGCTTCAGGTCCCGAAATCCGACGAACAGGGTAACCTTCAGGAAAAATAGCGCAATATTCAGCAGGTATGAAATCTTGGTCTTTTCTTTATAGCTTCGCTCCTGAATTCGAAACAGATTGACGCCATTGAGAATTTCTCTAGCGGGTCGATTTCCACTCTGGAGAGCAATCACGTCCACGCGGTCCCCACGAGACGCCAAGGCCTCGGCGTATCGCATGACACGATTGTCCGCTTCATAAAATGAATATGCGATCATGCATACATTCATACGGCCGGGCCTTTGATTAAGCATTGGAATATCATGAGTTAGTCGATTTACCTCACCCGATGTGTTTGTACAAAATATTACCCACTGCGGACAACAGAACCGGATGCAGGTGGGGAAATGTGGTTTTCATTGCCCGAAGTTTCCAGTCTTCGTCTGCAACCTTAAACTCTTCTGGGCCGTGACCTAGCCCGTAGCGTCTCCAGTAGCTCAGGGCCGACGATGTCGCGCCCAGTCGGTTCTTGAAAGTAATCAGGCCATTGTTATGACAATCGGAACGTCCCAGATCGAAAATACGCAGTTTGTTTTGCTTTGCCTCTTGGATGGCATTCCAAAACAACAGAAACGTGCCTCCGAGATTGTTAAATCGTGGATCGGAGCATCCATATTTGTAGACAAGACTGTCTTTGTGCTGGATAGTCAAAATGGCGGCTACTGGCTGACCTGCATTCCGAGCCAGCCTAATTTTAAGCGCCTCTCCAAAACAATCGATCAGATTCCTAAACCAGGCCTTCGGCTGGGGTGGCAAACCGTGGGACCGTCGTGCTCGAACAAACATCTCGTAGAATTGGTCCAAAAACGCGTGGGAAGAACCATTTTCACACTCGAGTCTTGCGCGATTTGCCCGGCGAATTTTTCTCTGAACGCAGTCTTTATGGAAATTAGCAAAGAGTTGCTCTAAAGTTGGTCGAAGATCCAATGTGTGAAACCGGAAATTGGCGCTTTCTTGCAACACTTTAAGTTTATTCGGCCCCAACGACAAAGGTCTGAGCTCGAGATACCTGTATTTATCGGCATCAGCGCGTCGACACGTAGCGGTCAACAAATCGTCGAATTCCTGTTCACAGCCTACTAAGGGTTCGCAATGATCGGAAAATGGTAAGGACACGAATCGTTGTCCGTCACCAACTCTTTACGCGGCAAAAAACAAGGCCGTTTGTCAGGACAGCTGTCGGGCCACAAGTCGTCACGGCGACTGGATCGTAGCCATAGGTGCGCTGCAAGGATCTCAGCCAATTTGTGCTGTGGAAGACCGACGCTCGTGGATGCCTTTCGATTAAGGCATCCCACCGCGGATCGCTCAGCGGATTTATTTCATAAACAGACTTAGACGAGGGTGCAATGTCCACGCCCCTGCGGGATGTTCCGGCCGGTGCAATGCCAGAATTCATTCGAGTTCAGATCTCAAGCCGTTGTTGGTCTCTTGGTCGTGCCCTAAGATATTGAGACTAGCGATGAACACGGCAGGGTTCTCAAGAAGCCTCAGAACCTGACTCACGGTTGCGTCAATGATCAAGCGAACACAATTCATTTCGGCTGTTTTCCTTTCACATTCCCCGACGCCGATCTAGCAAGAAGGGCACGGTAGGCTTGAAACACCGGCAGGATCCGCGCCCCCGATTTCACTGAATATTGCAAAATCTCTTCAAAGAAGTCAGGGGTGCATCCCCAGGCAGTCGGGTCTTTGCAGATATCGTGAGTCGCAAAAATAGCCAGCCTCCTGCTTGGCGATTCTGATCAATCATGTGCCTTACTCCATCAGGATTGTCTCTGCTCTGTTCAAGGAAATATGCGGAAAGGTAATTGAGATCTACCTTTCCGATATTGAAAGTTTGCCCACCGCAGCGGCAACAGGCGAAGTACTTAGATACTCTCCGCTTGGTCTGTGCCCGCGGCACGCTTATCGGATAGGACAAGGTTTCAAAAGAAGCCCCCGGAATGAGTTTCTGCAAAGCTTGCCGATTCTCGATAACCGCATCCTCGAACGCACGCGGGCTCGTGTCCCAGGAATGGCAGTGGCCGAAGGTGTGGCATCCCAATTCGTGTCCTCCTTCAACCACAGCCTTCAGATCCTCCTCCACAAACATAGTTCCGGTGGGTGTTTCCGCGCCGATAAGGCCGAGGGATGTGTAATAGGTGCCAGCCAACCCAAAGGATTCGAGCAAAGCACCGCCTATCAACAAAGCTGATCGAGGAAAATCATCAAAAGTAAAAGAAATGATAGGAGTGCCAGGATTGATTACAAAGGGCCTCTGGCACAATAGCCGAGCTGAAGCCCGTTGATAACGACCTTGGGCTTTTGCCGCGAGCCGAGAAACCCCTAGTTTTAACCCGCCATGCATTTTCCGGTGTGCCAATCTTCCCCCAGAAGGCATCTCCCGTGATATTAAGGGGTCGCGCATCGTACGTCATTCCTCGTCTTTCCGAGTCTACGGCTCTTCTCGAGGAGCCCTTTCATTTTCCAGCTTTCCCAGCGCTGGGCCAACCGTCTATGTACACGACTACCTCGGGTCCGCCAAGAGCCTTTCATCAGATGAACGCCTAAATCACCAAAGCGGTTCCACTTATCAATGTCACACACGTCGTCAGGGAAAAGAACTGTAATCGACTTGGCTAACTCTGGATTCTCGGCAAACGTTCGCGAAACTAGTCCTGGACCCGTCGTATTCAAAACCAGGAATTCGTCCCTGAACAGATATGGGAGACCCCGCATCATCGGTTTGACCCAAGCCGGGTCCCTCTGCGCTTTCACACAATTTTCGATTATCGCCTCCAAAAACGGATGCCCAGGAGCCCGCCCCAAACGCGGAGTTCCCAATTTCCCAGTCCATCCTATGATGGCCCCGAAGTAAGGGACTCAAAGTGAGCCCTTCAAAAGGAAACACGCATCCACTTTCTGAAAGGCTCGACAGGCTGGAGGCCAACATTACGTCCAAATCAAAATAGAATCCGCCATAGCGATAAACGGCCAAATACCGGAAGAAATCGTATCGTTGAATAGGAAACCGGAATGAGTCAAAGACGCGTTGGTGCTGCGGAAACTCTTTCTCTATAAATCTTCTTACGCCCTCATCATCAAAAAATAGATATTCGTAATCCGGATTCAGCAGCCTCACATTCGCCATCATGGCTTGGTTCTGCAATGGCTGTTGAACGTGTCTTCCCGTCTGGATGATCCGCTTCGGAATTCGGCACTCCATGTGGGGTTGGATATCTCTGGATGTCATCAGTGATATCAATCTTCGGAAACACCAGTGAGAACGGGAGCATCGACAGTCGTCAACACCTCAGCGGTTTGCTTACCGGCAAAGATAAAGACGAGCAGGTATATCGCCATCAAAATTGCATGTGCGACGTAGGCCAGCAGACGAGACGAAGCCAGGCCGAAGGCGCCCCATTTGAGCAGCAGCGGCGTTGTGCCCAAGAAAATTATTCCCCATCCGATATTTGAAAACAGACCCAGCCACATGTGACCGGCCGCCGCAATCAACTCTGCCACAATGAGTTCGAGGCTGAGCACGGCTGCCGTCAGCAAGACGACGATGAGTGTGGGCCATCCACCTGCAAAGCCCTTTCCATAACTCTTCATGATGTAAGGACTGAGAAGGCAACCCATTGCCATGACGGGCAAAACGAACACGGCATTGATTCTAAGAGTCATCTTCAGAAGTTTAAGCGTATTCGTTTTATCACCCGCACCAAGGCGCTTGGCAGCACCGGCAAAGTCACGCCGCTCACTACATAGGGCAACCACATCAAGGCGTTAAACCATTGGTTAGCGGCATTGAACGATCCCATCTCGCCGTAACCGTTCGGGCGCCGCACCAACATGGTTGCGGCAATCCAATTAACCACGCTGATTAACGCTGAACCGAGCACGGCCGGAGCCGAGTAGCGCCATACCACCGGAATCTCACTCATACATGACGAGAACGAGATCAAAATGCCGTAGCGATTTGCCTCACGGCGCAAGGCATACAGATTCAGCAGGCACCCTA
Source organism: Terriglobales bacterium (assembly GCA_963700175.1). Taxonomy (GTDB): domain Bacteria; phylum Acidobacteriota; class Terriglobia; order Terriglobales; family Acidobacteriaceae; genus DASVWZ01. The sequence continues at coordinate 141,490 of CAVOWN010000007.1, read as the reverse complement.
TTCCCTGTGCCAGCACCATCCCCCAGATGATCCCGCCCAGGCCGAAAAAGAACGCACCTCCCACGATCAGCGGGAAGTTTAGTAGCCCCGTGAGCGCGCTGACTCGGGCAATGCTCTTGAAGGCTTCAAAGCCTGACAAGACACCTAACTGAGCTCCGTTCACACCGCTCAGAACAAGCAGCAGGCCGCTGATCCTGACATATCCTGTCAAGTGCGGAGCAGCCAGAGTATCCAGGCACAACCACGGAGCCCCGAGATATAACGCAACCACCAGTACCAAGCTGACGCCCCATGACACCAGACTCGACAGCGCAATGATTCTTCCCGCTTTCACTGGGTCGTTATTGCGCAGTTCGGCAACGTATTTCCTAGCCGTAGTCCCCATTCCGAACCCGGCAAATGTTCCCAGCATCCCGACCGTGCTTTGAATGATGCCCAACTCGCCGTACACCGCTTTGCCCAAGATGCGAGCCGCCAGAATGGCCGCCGCCAAGCCCAGGGCGCGGGAGGCAAACGTTCCCACTACGACCAGAAGGAGCCGCGCAGCAGCGCTCTCCGAGTGGTGACGATTCCAGGCGAGTCCAGAGTCCATCCATGAAGCCAGGAGTCAAATCCCGTAGCCTAGTTTTAAGTGTTCGATTCAAAAAGATATTTCCTGTCAAAAACTTACTCCGCGTCTATCCGAAAAGAACCACCCGACTGACGATAACCAGTAAGCGTCGAAGCATTCCGAATAAGCACTGATTTGCATCAATGCTTAGGATTGAGCAGCATAAAACGGAGCCAAGTGGTAGTTCGTAACGATTTATTGGAAATCCATTTGGTTTCCTGTACGGCAACTGACCGCCCTTCGGCAACTTCTTGAGAATACGGTACCGAGATGGATTTCTTTCCGCCTCTTCTATGACCTCAATTTCGTGCGAATCACGAAATCGACTTATGAGCGTGGCCATAATGTTCGGAGCGTTGAATTCATGAAGCTCCACTAATATCTTGCAAGATGTGAGGGCGGGAGTTTTGACTGGATCAAGAAGGTCTACTTCCCCGCCTTCGCAGTCGCAGAGTATGAACGACCCCGGAGTGCAGGTCTTTGCGAGTTCCTCGGCGGTGCAAAGCCCCTCTGAATGATCTTACCGCTTACACCGTTGATCCTGGCCAATTCTCCGAGTTGTTGCCAATGGCGATCTTCGACCGCTTCGAACGCGATGACCGTCGTATTCGCGATCTTCAAGGCGAACCCCACCGCGTAGTAGCCGAAGGCAGCGCCTATGTCAATGATGCGAACTGGGGCCATGCAGATAACGTCGTTAATGACATTTTGCACCTCCTCTTCATAGCAGCCGACGATCATCTTCGGATCCGATGCCAAGTCGAGGTTTTCCGCGAGTTTCATCGTCGAAATGGCCACCCAGACATCCATCCTGCATGCTTAAGTAACGTGCGACACAGAACGCTCACCTTGATCTTTTCGAGGCGATTTAAGTCCGGATACCGCGAGGTCCAATTGGGCGTCGGGACAAGACTCAGGATGTGTTTCAATGCGACTTTCGTCGCGGTTTGAGGTTTCATTGTGGTGGGGCCTTCTAAATCTCGATGCTGGTGGGCAAGAGGAGTTATTTCATCCTCATCTCAAGCCTGCCGAAAACACACGCGGTTTCAGGGGATATGGGCGGTTGAAGGCAAAATCCTGTTGCCACGGCCGAAGATGTCGCCGGTCAGAATTCAGCCCCTCACTTGATCGCAAATCAATCTACAACGGCCTGGAGGCCTGTGGGGGCCCCTGGCGCCTGGTTTCCTGTAACCAGTGGGTGAGGGTAGGTATAGGGCGTGTAATAAATTGTCCAAGTGTTCGTGGCCGAACAGTTATATAGAGTACCCTGCGCGCCTTGATCGGTTGCAAAGTAACCGACCCCGGCCCCCCCCTCCGTTGCGTTTGTCGTGCAGGTCGTTGGACGATTAGCCAACGTGCCGAAACCCCATTCCGACGGTGCCACCGAAGGGCGATGTCGGACTGGTTTGTGCATTCTTGGAAACTGCGTTGTACCACTCTCGATTCGGCTGCATTTGGAAGGAGTTATAATCGCAATTCCCGGACGATCCGGTTGTGCAATTTGTGGGGGGGGAAACTACCGTTAGGAATCGTGCCCCCGAAATCCGGATTTAGTAGGTTGATTTGACCATTGCTTCCCGTGAGGTTGTTCCATGCATACATGGGAGCGTAGTACCACATGAAAATCGCGTCCCGCTTGGTGCCAACAAGGATAACCGTAGTTCGATCCACTAGGAGCACGGTTGCCATCTGAGAAAGTAACGCCATCATAAGGCTGATCGCTTACAGTCCCATCACATGCCACAATTCCACCGTCAATCGAGGGCCCATTTGCATATCCGCGATAATTCGCCACGGAGACAATTTCGTTATTGTATCCGCCAGGAGCAGTAAAAGTGTTGTTGAATGCTGGCGAAAATTACGGAACCGTGGACGTGAAAACATCGATAACAGTCAATCGGACTTTCCCCCGTGGCGTTATTGTCGAGCACCACGCTGTTGTTATAAAACTCATAGTTTGCAGGTCCGCCGGCATGTGTCGCACCATGCGATGCCCATAGACAATCGTTGCTTGTGTTGTATCGCGCAACGTAAGCGGCCCCGCCCCAGGAATCGGTGCAAGCCGCACTTGAGGCATTTGGCATCGCAGCCGCGTCGATTGTGTTGGTTTCGATGAACATATTGTTCGCCGTGCCAAGCTGGTTTGCGGGCGGCGAAGGGTCCGGGTACCCGATGTATTGGACAAAGATGATGGTGTTCTGGTTCGATCCCAGGTTATGGTCAATTACACCGTAATAGTGCCCAACTGGCGCCGCTGCACCGCCGCTCTGATTGTTGTGGCCAAAAAAGATTGCGACGGTGCCTTGGCTCGCATCCTGAAAGGTGTTGTTTACGATGCGGATTCCCCCTCTACAGTGTGGACCTTGAAGAATGGCAGGGCTTGAGCCAGCATTATTATCGAACCAGACCACTCCGACAGGCGCTCCCTGCCCCCCAGCGTCAAAGACAAAACCCGAGATGCGGTAGAAGTGCGTATTCGTGCCGCCAAAGGACTGTCCCCCGAAAACTTCGTTGGTCGTATCGTCAATGTTTCGTGGATACATGCTTGACTGCGCCGATATTCTGCGGGGCAGTTGCGCAGATCAGCGTCCCTCCGACGGTATTGGAGAAGTTGATCATGCTGCCAAGCGCGTACGAGCCTGCCGCAAAAGTGATAGTGAATCCGTCAGAGGCACTATTAATCGCATTCTGAATGTCTGCAGATGAGGCCCCCGCCGAGCACGACCATGTGATCCCGCTTCCGGAGCACTGTCGGCATATACCGGGATCAACCCCCCTACCATCCAAAACAGCCCGGCAAGGCAGACCGCTCGTCGAATCGTCATTGTCCAATTGTGCGAGTTTCGGAACGGAGGAGGAAGGTGTCATTAGTACACGGCGCATCGCGTTCGGTACACTGAGGTCACTGTACTAGCGGCCCCGGACGGCTTTGAACTACCGGGTCGGACCGGCTACATGCCACGGGGAATCGACGGCTAGCCCGACGGTGCGACAGTCAGGCTGAACAAGCGACTCATCTTCGAAGCCTGCCAGCCGCCGACCGCCCGAGATTGCGCAGAAATATTCTTCAATCGGCTCGCAAGATCCGCCAGAGAAAATCTCTGCTCCATTCTCGTTCAAGTGCTGGGAGTTCTGGAAGTATTCCGTGTCTCCCGCATCTCCAACCACTGTAGTCCCAAAGGGGGAAATGATAACGAGCCCGCCAGTCGACCAAAGCGCTCGAAAACCTCTGCGCGGTTCTTCGTCAGCTTCTGCATCTCGATGTATTCAGGAGAATAAACGAATATCAATTGGATTCCCCGTTGCTGGCAGAGACGGATCAAGTCCTCAACACTCTGCTCGCCCTCAGCGTCGATTGGCCAGCGCACGCCCTCAGAGTTCTGGCTCTTGAAGCGCTGAAATTCGTCTGTCCACTCCTTCGTTCGGGGGTTGAACCCCAGGAAGAAATCTTGGGGTGGGGACCATCCCGAAAGCGCCCTCAAACCGAGCACCCATGACAAACTCATGTCGTCAACCACGTAGCCGTACAATGGGAGATAGCGGCGCCTCCAGGCATGGGGATCGAATTGCCGCAGCGGCCTGTAGAGTTCGTCATCATAAAGATATGGCACATACTGGGCCGGATCGTAGACTTGGCGGGTAGCTTCAAAGGAAAAGCTGTCGAGACTGTGTATCACCACCTCGGGCGTACGGTTGTGCTCGAGATAAGCCTTGAGAACGGCAAGCTGCATGTCAGTCTGCGACCCGTTGCGACCAAGGTTGAATGCGCTGTGGCCCGTCTGGGCCTCGATGATACGGGGATCGAAATGCGACAGAGCCCGAGATGAGCCGTTGATGATAATCTGCGCGTTGACCTTGCCCTGCATCATCTGATTGGTACACCCCGTACTGACCTGGTCTTGATCTTCCGGAGCCCTGTTGTGATCATCATGTTCAGCAGAAGCACCAGCGCCGCGATGATTACGAAGAAGCAAAAGCTAGCCGCTTCAGGGTGAACAAGGCCTGGCGCGTCGCTTCATCCTCAGAGTTGACGCTCGTTCTTCCCGCCAGCTGTCCGACTACCCCACAGGTCGACGACAGCACTAGAGCTTCCCATGTGCGAACTTTCGGTCATGTTTCGCATTGTCTCGGAACATCCTCTAAAACTGGAAATAGATGAAATTCATCTGCTGGTAAACCCCAAACATTATCACGAGCATGACAAAGGCGGCATAGGCTGTCCATCGCACCGGCAGCGGCAGTCGGTCCAACTTCCAAGGCACCAATATTTCGCCGTTTGAGATTAGCTGACCAATTTCTAGCGCGATGATCGCGGCCACCGCGATCGGTAGTTGTCGCAGCATGAACTGGGTGGTTTTGATTTGATGAAAAACCCCAGCCGCGCGTAAGGTGCGTCATCACATACGCCACGTCTCCCATGTTCTTTGCCCGGAAAATGATCCACGCCAGGCAGGCAGGTCAGGAAGACAGGTGCTCACCAGCATGATGGCTCTTCGGATTCGCGGTGCGCTCTCCCAAGCCGATGGCGTTAAAGAAGCGGTTCCGCCAGTCCTTGCTCAGCCATCCGCTGACGAGATACGCGCCGTTCAAGAGGCCCCACCACACATAGGTCCAATTTGCCCCGTGCCACAAGCCACTGAGTCCGGAATGTGAAGCCATCAGATTCGCAATGTGATGCTTGGTGCTGACACGATTACCCCCCATCGGGATGTACGCGTAATCCTTAAACCATGTCGAGAGCGAAATATGCCAGCGCTTCCAGAACTCCGACACCGACAAGGCATAGTATGGGGTATTAAAGTTCTCCATCAGCTTGAAACCCAAGACCTGAGCGGCCCCGATAGCAATATCGGAGTAGCCCGAGAAATCGCAGTAGATCTGGTAGGCAAAAGAAAAAGGTAGCCAGCGTCAGTTGAAGACCGTTGTAATTGCGTGGCGCTCCGTAGACATCATTAACGTAGAGAGCCAATCGGTCCGCAACAACTAGTTTTTTGAAAAAGCCCCAGGCCATTCGCTTCAGGCCACAGGTGACGTTTACGTAGTTAAACTCATGCCACTCCCCGGAATTGATGCAAGAGGTTCTGCGGACGTTCGATGGGGCCCGCCACCAACTGGGGAAAGAACATGACGTAGGTGGCATAAACGATGAAATCGTGCTCCGCTTTCTGTTTTCCGCGATAGACCTCGACCACGTAGCTCAAACTTTGAAAAGTGTGAAAGGAGAGCCCGATCGGCAAGATAATCTTTACCACGGTGTGAGGCAAATGCCATCCAAAAAGTCCCGCCAGACCTTCGAAGCTGCTCGCAAAGAAGCCGTAATACTTGAATATAAAGAGCACGGTACAGGTGGAGACAATGCTGCAACCACAGCAGCGCGGTCTTCTTGCGTCCTTCGACTCGCTCGATGTACATGCCCGCAAAGTAGTCGATGAGAATCGTGACTGAGCAGGATCAGGATATAGACCGGGATGAAGGCCATGTAGAAAAAGCAGCTCGCAGCCAACAGCAAGCTGGACTCTCCACCGCTGGGGTGAGAGGAAGAACAGGGCGACTACGACCGGAAAAAAGATGGCGAACTCGATTGAATTGAATAACATGGCGCTTCAGAAGACTCTCTCGGGATGGTCGATGTACGCTAGATCGAGCTAATTCTGCCCGGAATGGCCGGGATTACGCTATCGTCCAATGCGGCAAGCTGGGTGGCGCATCGCTACTGTCAGGTTCGGCGACAGTCTGGACTCTGAATTGTGGAAACGGATATTCGCGAACGGAGCCGCGGTCGCGGAACTGCCATAACTGCCCAGATGAAGGTGATCCAAACGGGACACGTCATTTTGAATGACGCTTCGGTAAAGTTGTAAACCAAGCAGTATGAAAAAAAACGCTAATTGCAGTCTGCTCGTCTCCGGACTGCTACGAAATCCCCGCATGATATTGCGGTATCCAGTGACTATAATTGCGCCCAGCAGGATCAAACCAACCCAGCCCAGGTTCAGGTAAATCTCAATATAACCGTTGTGGGCTTGGTTCGAGCCCCCGAGCAGGCGATTGAATAGCTTGATACGGTCCCCGATCCAGAAGTTCTCATAGCCCGCCCCGACCCACGCATTGGTCGCATAAGGAAGGATGGTTTGCCACACTGCGGTTCGGCCGGTGAGGCTCGCGTCCCTTCCCAAGGCGGTAAGCGCTCCGCCGCCGACTCCGAGAAACAACACACAAAAAGAAACGGCTATCATTGCTGCCACAACAAAGCTTATGACCGCTGGTTTTCTGAACCACCGGCTAAGTGTTGGCAGGATGACCAGCAAATCTGCCATTAAGAAGCACGATAACGCCGTCTGGGAATTAACAACCAAGACCAAATACACGATCATCGCAAACACGAGACTGATAGCGACAAGTTTCCGCGTTCGATACTTCGCGCCGCGGTCCCTATAGGTGTTCAGGCCACGCCACAAAAATGAAACGCCGAAAAGCATGCAGATCATCCCCAGAGCGTTCTTGTCGGTACCGACGCCAGTCCACTCCGGCGCTCCTCCCCGAGAAATATGCTCGCCCCAGCGAAGGATAGAACCTGATGAAGAGAATGGACAGCGGGATGAGGAGAAACCCGACGCGCGCCAAAACCTGCTTGAGGGCGGCTACCCAGTTGCGCTCAGTGATTATTACCAAAACAACCACGATATCGCCAACCGAGCGAATCCACCGCTTGAAGACGACGAATGGATAATCAGACCACAGTAAGCTGATCAAGCAATATGTGAAAAATATGACGATCGCCGGATTAGCGGCGATGATGGTCCGGACTTGGCGCATCCGCTTCGAAAGCGCGAAAAGACACAAGACAAGCAGGAGCGTCAATACGTTGCGATCGAGAGGGCTCCCATCAATATAGGCGTCGGTATCTGTTCCGGGCATGCTGAACGTTAGCCATGCGCTGATGGGCCGTGAACTGGAAATTAGCAACCATATATACGGCACCCAGAGGGCTTTAGAGACCCGGGCATCGTCCCGGTCGAGCCAAAAGAGCGCACATATGACAATACAACAGCCAATTAAGCCAACCAAGGGTCCCATTTACTTACTCAGCCTTTTCACGATAGCCGCGAGATCGATCTGAAACACTACTACGACACCCGCCGGTCGACTCAACCAAACACCGCCGTGTACGCCTTGTTCAATCCGGCCCTTTTAGCCCTTGCACGATCCAAGATCTCGACGCTCAAGATGGTGGATGCAACGCATGCGAAGAATGCAACACCCGACACGACTATGCCTGAGCCGAGAGGGCGTAGGCTCCTCCGGAGAATTTGCAGAATCATGATCTGCGCGATGTACGCGAACAGCGAATATTGCCCCAATAGAACAGCAATCCTTCCAATACGGTTGTCCGCGGTTTCAATACCCACCCAATATAGGACGGCTACACGGAAGCACACACCCACGATCTGCAGCGGATAAACGTCGTTCCACAACGTGATTGCAAGTAAATACGCCAAATATCCGATGCACAGGGCTAGGCGACGTTTCACAAGACCATTAATGCGATCGATGGGGACGTATCCCACGCTTATGCCCAGCATCCCAATGCTGAAAAGCTGCAAATACCCGGTCTGGATTCCCATCCAGTCAAAGAGTAGGGCGCAGGTAACAAATGTGATACATATGAGGTGGTAAACATTCCTGAAACGCCGGGAAACGAAAAGCAGGCCGGCTGACAGTATGAGCAAGTACGCGATGGGGACAAGGACGGAGAATGCGACTGGAGCTGTTCCCGTGAGATAGGCAGCCACGATATTCTAATGGATCCTCTTCACCCGGGTTTCGAGACCTTTGAGACGCACCGCGCTCAGGCCAACATTGAGACACAACACAATCCCTAAGAGCTTTAGTCCTCGCACCAGCAATCTCCATGGAACATGCGGACGCGATGCCTTGTATTTGGAAAGATACACTTGAGATATCAGAAATCCTGTTATGAAGATAAACGAAGGAGTAAGAAACCTTAAATACCTGTAGATGGAACCATCCGCCATCACGAAGTAGTTCATCCAATGATAGAGCACCATGATCAAGACTAGTGCTCCTTTCGTGAAATCGAGGGCGGAAATTCGCTTTGCCTTCTTGGTCGGCTCGGTTTCAATGATCGCAGTCGACCGCTCCGGCGTATTCAGTATGGCGGACGAGAGCAAAGGTGCAACTTGTTGATCTGAGTACTGAATACCTGCGGCGTATGACTGCGTGCTGTGTGGTTGGTTCATTTTCAATGCGAAGTGCTTGCTCTAGTTTTGGTTCAAAGAGATGGGGCGACAGCGCCCCTTTATTGCGTTACGCGTCCATAAAAAGGCGGTGGGCAAGTTCTAAAGTCAACACTTTGTGGATTGCCAAGGTGTAGTTGCGCTCGCCCTTGATATGGCCTCGCACCATCGTCTGAATCGTTTTAGCCTGAAGGTATGGCCGCGACAAGGTCTTTGGGTCCAATAGCATTTCTTGGACATAGTCGCGGAGGTGGTCGCGGTACCAAACCCGGAAATGGTAAAACTTTTGTCTTCCAAGGAAAAGGCGCTCGAGATGCAACGGCGACAGAATGTGATCGACGCTCGCTAACCACTGCGGCATTCCATAGTCGTAGGCGTATTCTGCCTTCGTCGTAAACTCGAGAAAGTTCCGCGACGCTGCTGCTATGAGACCGCGATGTTCTTCCCCTAAGCCGCGATCCGTCCGAATCCGCAGAAGAGATTTATTCCCATCAGCGATCAAGCGTAGGGAAATGGCGGCATCTGCCAGGCTCGACTGAGGCGCACGGAAAACGGTTCGAACTAATTCGTTATCTAGGAACGGTGACCGGATGGCCAGTTGCGTTTCCTCCAGAGCGAGGAGCCCGTAATGGTGCCAGGGAGCTTGGCGGAAAGCCGCGAAGGAAACAGGATGTTCCGAGATGAAGTTGTTGTAAGTTGCCCTGGCCGAATCCACGTGAACCAGGAAATCGGGAGTGAACAATTCCGGCGGAGGCTGAACCGGCTTAAACGCCCTCGAACCGCGGAGCACTTCGCTCCCATAGTTACCTGTCATGCGAACGGGAGCAATTCTGGCGGCGCGCTCATTGGCGAACAAATCGGGGGAATGGCTGACATCCGTGCACGCATCCGTTAGATACACGGTACGTTCCGCATAGTGGGAGAATTTCGACAGGAACTGTTTCCCGACAGGAATGACTTCGTACGGCTGACCACAAGCTTCGGCTACCCTGCGGGCCAATTTCACATCCTCACACTCACGGAACATGCCGCCGAAAGAGTAACAAGGGAGGTCGCCCCGCACAGCTTTGTTTGAAGCCATGACGATGCGGCTGTCTAGTCCGCCTGTTAAAGACATTCCAACCCGCTCTTTGCCATTAAAGTATCGTGGCAAGTTTCGCGAGATAATTCCTCGGAGTTGCTGGTAATAAATTTCTGCGTCCAAGGGGGATTGATTCTCCCAGTCTTTCGGCTGAAAGTACGTACTTTTCTGCTGAATAGACCCATTACAGAAAAGCCACGTCGCTGCAATTGGCAGGACATGGATGTCCTTAAACAGTGTCCGGTTCTCCAATACGCATCCGCAAGCGACCAATTCGGCTAAGCCACGAGGATCCGCACTGCGAAGTTGGGGCCGGACCGCGAGAATTGCCTTGGCCTCCGCCGCGAAATAAAAGGCCTCCCTCGCCCATGGTAATAAATCCGCTTCATCCCGTAGCGGTCGTTAAAGAGGGTCACATGCTCCCGCGTGCGGTCAGCCAGGAGGCCGTGAAATCTTCCGTTCAGACCCGCTGGAAACGTCGGATCTTCTTCATATTGGTGAATGAGGTAGGATGGCCCGTCGGCCTCGCATACATGCCCTCGCTCCTTCAAGCGTTGGACAGTCCCCGGCTCGGGAACTTCCTCTCCGGAAAAAACGAGCACTACATCTTCCCGCTCGTTGCGGAGCGGCATCTCATCGGAAAAGGAACCGGTACGCGCAACCCACCCGACATACACTCCGAGGGACTTGTCGATCCAGGTCCCAGTGCTGTAGAAAGATTCGTGACGCATGGTTTGCATCATACGGAGCATCTGTTGCTCCGCTTGCTCAGCCGGCATTTTCGTGATGAGACCAACTATTCCTGGCATATCAGATTAGCCCGCCTGGAGGTGCCGACAGCAAAGATTGACATTGCAGAGGGTATGCGCGCATTTAGAAGTTGGAGCCGGCGGGAGGATTTGAACGCCCCGTCTGCCGATTACTATTCGGCCGCTCTAGCATTGAGCTACACCGGCTTATGACCTGATACGATTTCGCGCGCATTGCAAGACCGGCGAGAATCGCTCGGTTTGGCAATATTCCAAGCATACCACGATGCAATCCCAGCCTCATGTATAGCCTACCCTTAACGGTCAAAGGCACGAAATATCTCGGTATGAGTACTTCTTCAAATCCGTTTCGAATCTTAAACTGGGTGATCGGTGTATCACGCTTGTTGCCGTAGTTGAATAATCCGTACGTCAGGCACGATATCCCATTGGCAGCACACCTCTCAACAGCAACTTTGACCAAAGCGTTCGATGGCCTCTTGTCTTGATGGCTGTCGTTCGTCAATAAGTTCAATATCGAGGCGACCTGCCCTCTATAAACCACCTTCAAGAATCCAATAATCTCATCACCGACATATGCACACAGAAAGTCACTGCGCTCGGCGAACGAACAAAAGTCCCTCTTCGTTTGGTCGAACGATTTTCCAAAGTACGCGTATCGACGGCCTTGCCGCATGGGAGACGAATTATTGAGCTCAACCAGATCCTTGACCAGCTTGTCGTTGAACTCTACCGCTTCCACCCGGACCCCACGCTTCTCGGCTCTCCTGACATTCTTGCGCGTTTCCTGGGGAAGCCTTCCCACCAGTCCTTGAAACTCGCCAACCGAATGACTGCGATGCTATCTGGCTCAGAGTGATACACATATTTACGCGCTCTGCTGGGCGGCATCTGCGTGAAAGTAAAGATATCGGCGCGCAATCCAAGCTCCCGCAACTTACGGAGACACTCATCGGGATTGCGCAGCTCCGTTTCCATCCAGGCTTCGTCATGGACTCTGGCAGTTTTGATCCGGCGGCCTGTAATCACGATCGTGCTTTCCCCGCACTCCACGGCCGGGACGCTGGTCCATTGACCCTTAACGCTGATCTCGATCATGCTACCCGTGGTTCCTCTCATGCCAGTCCCCAAGCGCCAACAGCAGTCTCTGATGGCCGAATGCGTTCGGGAGCGCACGCTCTGCGCGTTCCCATCGCATTCTCGCGATCAGGGTTACAATTCCGGGCATTCTTAGGCGGATTCATTGATTGCCTGGAATCTTCGGCCATACCACGTAGCTCGGAGTTTACGAATGGGGTGCAGCACGGAATCGGGAAGGTGGTCCGCGAGTCTTTTGTGCAGTCCAAGCCGCAGCGCGCTCCAACCGATCGAATTAAACGGGACGTAGTAGCGAGGAACTTCGAATTTCTCGAATCCATTTCGTTCCTTGAAATCACTGATGCTGCTGCGCTCCTTTTTCCATAGGCAAAACTGGAATACGCGAGGTGAGAAATGCATCGCGAGGCACAATAACGAACAGCGTGAGCCACAAGGGCATTTGTTGGAGCCTTATCCCTATACTCGATCATGGAAAGAATATTCATCAGCCCAGCTTGAGTGCCACTTTCGTCCACCACAATTTTAACGAAACCAATCAGCTTTTCCCCATCGAACGCCCCGATGAATTGACTATTCTCGAGGTAGGTCGCTTCTTCACGGCGAACAGTATCAATATCCTTGCCGTAATGAAGAAATTTCCTACCTTGGCGTATGGGATACTCGTTGTAGATTTCCCAGATTCCTCGTATTAAAGCTTCATTGAACGGGACTTCCCGGATCACTATGCCCTTCTTTCTGCTTGCTTAGCCTTATTGCGGGCTTTGAATCCCAGTTGCTTTGTCCACCATTCTTCGAAAGTATGGATTGGCAACGCGGCAAAGTTATCCCATTCCATAGGGTACTGATACCTCGGCGTAGTTTCCGGTAACTTCTGGACAAATGTGAAAAGATCGACTCTTACCCCGGAGTTCCGAACACCCTCGATGACTGTCTCTGGATCGTCCAGAAAGTAATACTTATCAGCGTCAAGACGTGCCACCCGTAGAAGCCGACCTTCGACCCGGATTTCCTTGCCACAAATTTTCATGAACGTCATGTTCCTCTTCAGATGCTAATGAATGATAGTGATACCGCTAACAGCACAGTGCGGCCAGACATCAAGTGCGACTGCGCCTTTGAATGTGGCGGAGAGGGAAGGATTCGAACCTCCGAGTGGAGTGATCCACTGCGACCATGAAACTGGTCGCTGCCTTAAGCCAACGGCGACCTCTCCGTTTTAAGTAACGCCCACCCTCAGTGCTAGATTCTGTACATAATGCAGATAAGCTCACTGGGGTGGGAGACAAATCGAAAAGGCATCGGAAGGATGCCCCTGATTTCAGACGAAATAAGAGCTTTCTTACACATCCGAATCTTTACTAGGTCTCTCGTTCCGTGACTAGGCCCAATCCCAGGAACGCCAACAGCCGGCTTCCGTGGTCGGACAACTTAAACAGATACTTGAGAAACATATGCTGCCCAAATGCAGCCGCAATCGGTAGGCAGATTAAGTAACACGGTATGGCAATCACCGATTCAGTTAAGTTTCGGCGCGGTGCGCCGGATGCTTCGGAAAGTTACTTCCCCGTAGCAAAGCGCGTTTCAAGAGAAAGCTCCTCGTGAGCGAGAAGATGGGGATACCTCATAAACTACGGCCTCATTGCACCAAACGAAGGAGAACCCCATATTCATCGCACGCCGAAAGAAATCCATATCTTCTCCCGCTGTACCAAACTTCTGGCGGAACGGAGGATTCAAGGAATTCAAAATCTCCTTCTTGAAGAGCACGTTGCCAGTCCGCGATTGTTCCCAACTCAGGCGATGACCAGTCGGGTGCGTCGGTCGCTCGAAGAATCCGCCTTTGGTGACCCATGGTGTCGGTTTCGTTTCGAAATGAGGCTTTACCGGTCCAAGAACGCCATCCGCTCCCGAGGTCTTATACATCTTAAAGAGATTGCATCGCCAATCATCGGCAGGAAATTCATCGTCGTCGATGAATGCGATCAAGTCCCCCTTCGCGTGTTGCAACGCTTTATTTCGCGCCAGTGCAATGTTCTGCTCCGTTTCAACACAGTACGTCACTGCCAATTGCGCCTTGGCGCCGAATGCAGCTACCACCTGCTCTGCCGACCCCATGCCGTCATTGTCAGCCACGACGACGGAGTAAATGAATAACCCTTCGGTTTCTTGGTGTTCCAACTTCGCCAAAAGCCGATTCAGAAGCTTCGGCTCTTTTGAAGGTGCAAATGCATATGCTGATTTGATGTGTTTGCGCGGACATGATGCTTTGACTTCTGAATGAGTAATTGTGTCGGTTGTCAACTTGCCTTCACTGGCCGTCGAGGCCGAGGAAGAATTCCGGTTTGCCTGACGATCTTCGCTGCGATCCGTCGACTTCGCTCGGCCATCCTAAGCGTGGGAAGGATGGTGCGGAACCCGCTTGTTATAAGAGGTGCACCGAAAACCCGTGGTTGACAACGCCGCGCTTTCAAGCAATCGAGCACGGAGGCTTCAGTTATCTCGGCATGCATGTCCAAGGCCATTGTCAATCGGAACAACTGGCGTCGGGTATGAAGTCTAAGCCGACAAACGGAATAGCTCCTCCCGCCGTCCCAAAGAGACCAGGTGCTGTTTCGCTCGGCGCCCAGCCGTCATATTTGCGATTCCAGGTTTCGATTCCCAACAACTGGTCCCCCCACTGTGGCTCAAAGGACTGCCATGCGCGCTTCCTCGAGGGATGGGCGAGGACGGCTATTCCTCCCGCCGCTTTCGCCGCCCGCAAAGTTCCAGTAGTGGGCAATCCTGCTCCAAGAAAAGGTATCTCTCCCCAGACCAACGTGCACAAGATTGGCCGCATCACTGTACTCGATGCCAGGGACGATGAGGATCTTCTCCGGACTAGCTGCACATACTCGCCGATACTCATCAAGACGTGTCGCCGTAAACCCGCGATCATGTTCTGTCATCATCAGCACACGGCAGCCACGCCGACTGAATTGGGCACTCAGCTGTTGTAGCGACCAGCTTCCATCGTACGACCACGTCGAATGTACATGACAAGCGGCCAGGACTTCCATAGTCTCTAATTCTTGCCTCTGAACAGATTATCGTGCAGTGTGTAGTAGCAATCTGCGATGAACACCGTTCGGTCATCCCTCCGCCAATTATAGAAAGTGTCCGTCTACGAACACGAAGGACATCCCTACACGCCTTCCAAGACGAAGGCCATTCGGTCTGCGCCTTCGACCTTGCACCTCGCAGCACAAAGAGGATGTGCATCAGCTCGCGACCCAAATTTCTGCAAACAACGCCAGGGTTGCCAGGTGGCATCATGCCGATTTGCGACTGGTGGTCCATAGCCAACCTTGCATGCCATGCGGGGTACTCAAGACCTTGGCGGCGAGAAAGCGCAGTACTGCCCCAACAGCGACCGTTAAGTTCGACGAACCAGGGCGTTCCCGAATGGTCCCGCAAAATCTCAATCATGAATAGACCGCGCCACCCTGTGGCTGCAAGAAAAGCCTGCGCTTTGAGTTTGAGGTCCTCAGTCACCGGCTGCGAGATGCATGCGCTTGAACCGGACCCCCCGGGATTCATCATTCTCAATCTGCGATGAGAACTCCAAGCCCTGATTCCGTCAGGTGCCGCCAGACCAAAACGCCTTCCCCAGTGCCTGTAATGAACGGCTGTATCAGAAGCGGAACACGCCCAGCCCATTGACTCACCGCGGATTTTAGCTCATCGGAGTCTGCGCAGATCCAGTTTCGGCTCTTGTATATGCGACCTTGAACCATAGGGACACAATCGACAGGCCGCAGAATTATCGGATACCATGCATCAAAGTTGGAGGCAAGGACTTCATCGGCGGTTCGGACCAACTGGGTTTTGGGAACGTTAAAACCTGCACTGCGTGCCGCCTCGGTCTGCAAATACTTGTTCAGAGCCAAATCGGCACTGCCACCCTTGGGTCCGGCCAAAACCCAACAGCCCTCGATCTGCACCCTGCCGCACAAATAGAGTGCCTTGTCATCCAGGGGAAGGAGAAGTTGTTGATTGGCCTTCGCACCCAGAGAAGCCAAGAGCAAACGCAGGTCTGAGAGAGACTCTTGTAAATCTGACTCTGGCGCGCAAATCTCATAGCAAGCGACATGACGGCTGTGGCGAATCGGTGATCCTCGCCCTTTCCTGGCGAACGCGACTACCTTGAAGCCGTCGTCCACAAGGCTCCATACCACTTCGGGAGCTGAAAGAGCCTCCGCAAAACCTACGAGGATGGTGGGTTGTGTCATTCGTAACAACGATGTTTCCGGGGCGAGTTCTCCAATACCGACTTGTTATCATCTTCGCGCCCACTGTTCATACTCTTGGCGTTTTCAATTTCGGTATTGCCAAGCCCGCAGCCGCCCTTAGATTAGAGGTAAGGCGAATGATTTCATCACTCACTAAAAAGTCGTATTCTTCCCGGCGAATGGGATGTGTCTCCACTTCGACGGTGAATTCGTTTGCCAATGAGAATATACGTTGTAAACGGTCGGGCGGATCCAACGGCGGAAGGGAGAAGAAAAAATCCGCGAGCCGATGACGCCGGGCCAGTCTGCTGTCGATTATTCGTCGATAGAAACGGTTACAAAAGCCTTTCTCTCCAGGTTGGAATGAGAAGTTGCGCCGAACTCTGGTCCAAACGGTAGGAGTTTCCCATGCAATACGTTGGAACACAGGTGCATATGATGGTGACCATCAACTCGCGTCGGCTCGTCACCGTAAAGACGAAGAAACTCATCAAGTTGAGCCGATACGACGTATTCGAAGGAACGAACGAGGCCAGGGTGAAACATGACTGGAGCAAAACGGTGTAACAAAAGATACCGAGCGATTCGATCGTGATGCTCGATCAACAATGATGGTACGTGGGATCCCGAAAAGTTCGTCGTCAAGTTCAGGTGGAGACCAGCGTCCATTCCTTGTTCACGAACGAGTGAAGCAGCCCGCTCGGAGTCCTCCATGAACACCATTGCACTCACTGAAGAGACTACCCCTTGGCACACGCACTCTAGGGTTCGATCGGTCGTTTCGCGATCCCGCCCCCAGTCGTCTGCATTCACAATAAGAGTCCCGTGAGCCGATTGACCATTACCACGCATGGGCTGGAGCTCCGAACTCGAACCCACGGACTGCGAGATTTGGGTTAAGGACATCCGGATTTAGGCGATGACACCGATTGATACTGACTCGGGTTTAGAGACATGTCGTTAAGACTTCAGTGGCGAAGATGAGTTGTGCGTGTGGGGAACTCAAGTTATGCTACGACGCGCACTCCGGGGGTTGCCGGAGTCTCTTCGAATGGAACAATCTGTTTCTGCTAAACGCTCTTTTCAATCTTTTCATTTGCTCATTTCTATAGAAAGTCACAACTTCATGAGAGACCGGCCGTTCGATACGTCGAATCAGCGCCCAAAGATAGCCCGACGCCAACATTAAACCACCGATTAGGAAGGGCTTACGAGCCATTTGGTAAAACACTCTGAACAACTCCCAAAGCGGGTGGTTACCGAAAACGTAATCCCTCCTACCAAAATCAAAGCGGGATGCCAACTCGCTGCCATGGGCGGCGCCCATTTTGCGATGGTGATCACACACCTTATCGACAAATGTTCGGGTCTTCCAGCCCTTCATGCGGGCGCTGAGAACCGCAATGTGATCGATCCCGCCGCCTTTTACCGGCACGTAACCGCCTATGGCTTCAAAGCATGCGCGCCGAAACACCTGGCATGCACCGGACACATGCTCGATGTTAACAAAGCGATAATCGTAAGTTCGATTGTTCCCTTCCCTGAACGGAGTTCCGACCAAGCCCAAGCTGGGGTCGGCAGCCAAGTTTCCAAGCAGGAATGAAAAATAGTCTTCCTCGAACGAAATGTCGCTATCGAGGCTGCATACAACTTCATAAGGCAAGCCCTTGACCTCAGCGTAACCCGTATTGAAAGCGTGCACCTTGCCAGCGAAGTGTCGCTCTCGCCGCTCAGGCATCCGGACAAGTTTTATCCACGAATGCTGGCCAGCGTACTTCTGCACAATTTCATCGGTACCATCGGTCGAGCCATCGCTAACGATCACCCACTTCAATGGCCGAATTGTCTGCGCGATCATCGATGTTATCGTCAGTTCAATGAACTCAGCTTCGTTCCGGGCCGGCGTGATGACGACGTAGGCAAGTAGATTCATCCTACCTATACCTGAACGGCAGCTGCCGTCTCTGCTCTGCTTGTCTCCTGTGCCCCCGCGGTCGAATCGGACACGAGCATCGACAATGCGAGAAACATCCAAGACTGAGTCCATCTCATGTACGAAGTTTTGATCGTGCAGGAACGCAGAATTCGGTAATAGAAGAATCCCCGATCATCCCACATGTGATCCATTGCCCATTGGAACACTGAGTTGGCTAACGCGATATTGCCAGGATCAAGATCCTTGAGCTCAAGCAGCGTGATGATGCTTTGCGCGACACAATGCGTGTCAATCGGATAAGTCTGGTTGTGAAAGTATTTTACTGCGCCGTCTTCGCGAAAAAAATGAGCCAGGTAGAATTCGAAGCCACGTCGCAAGCTGGAGTCGAATTCCGTCGTCTCGGCGTACTGTGAAATGCTTCGCAGCGCCCCCAGGTTAAATCCCGTGTGGAAGTTGTCGATCCACTTTTGGGTTGGACCTTCTCCATAATCCCAACCGCCATCCGCATGTTGTTGTGCAACCGAGTACCTGGCAACCCTTAATGCGGGATCTAAAAATCTCTTGTCGCCCGTCAGCTTATATATGCGACAAAACAAGGCAGCGGCAAGGAGGTTTGCATTGTGGACCCTCGGACGAACTGAAGGAAGCGGATACGAAAATCCAAATACGGAGCTGCCGTCTGTCCAGTACAGCTCTTTGAGAAGATATTCCGCTGCACTCGCCGCCATCGTGAGACATCGGGGATCCTGACTCTGCTCATAGGCATCGAGCAGGCCGCTGGCAGCAAACGAAGTGCAGACCAAATTGGGCTGCCATCTCGGCACTAGTTGATCGCGAGTTTGCCACGGAAAGTTGTATCCCCAGCACCAGTAAGGAACGTTTGGCGATCTCAGCGCCACAAGCCTTTCGATCATGAGCTCTATGGAATCCTGTTGATCTCCCAGCCCGACCTTCGAGAGCTTAACGAACGCCGACAAGAAAAGACCGATCGCTTTTGGATTTTGGGTCTTTGGGATCAGCAAAAGGCTTCTAATGTTAATTGGGCTTCGCTTCAGAACCTGGGTGAGAATGAGCCGTGGGAGTTTGAAATCCAAGATTGGCAGAGCGGTCCACACCTTGCTATTCAGAACGTCGTAAGGCTCATAACCTGCCCAATCATTGGCTCGACAGTAGTCGAGAAGCTTGAGGGTCGCTTCTTCTGCCAGACTTCGGGTGCTGTTACCATCAGGAACCGACATTTTAATTTTCTTCATTTCCTCTCGCGATCTGCCACAGAACAACTTCGAATTTCGGATGTCTACAAAGTGCCTTCGGACGACACCAAAGAACCTCGTTCGACATCTTGTTGCGCGAATTGTGAGCTGAATTTCAGAATCTCATTAGTAACTCGTGCCTGCTGTTCCGCGGTCAGTTGCGGGAACATTGGCAGGGATACGATTTGCTCGGCCGCTCTTTCGGTGACCGGAAAATCTCCTCGCTGATACTTCATCGACGCGTAGGCCTTCTGAAGGTGGAGTGGGATCGGGTAATGGATTCCGCTTCCGATGCCCTGTTTTTTCAGGTGCTCCATCAGGCCTTCGCGATCCGCAGTTCGTACCACATAGAGGTGATACACAGCTTTCGACCACGAGGGCTCATGTGGCGTTACGACCGCATCGGCCGCGCTCAGCAAGCGACCATATTCCGCAGCCCGCTCGCGGCGCTGCGCATTCCACTTGGCGAGATGTCCAAGCTTCACATGCAGAAGACCCGCCTGAAGCGCGTCCAAGCGGCCGTTGTACCCTTCGACGTCGTGATAGTACTTCTTCGCCTGGCCGTGGTCGCGGAGCATCTTCATTTTGTCGGCCAGGGCCTTGTCATTGGTCGTGGCCGCACCCGCCTCTCCGCAAGCACCAAGATTCTTGCCGGGATAGAAACTGAACGCTGCGGCGCGTCCCATTGAACCAGCCTTCATCCAGCGGTTCTGCTTCTTCGAGAAGTATTCGGCGCCGTGTGCCTGGCAGGCATCTTCCACCACGATCAGGCCGAAACGTTCGGCCAGATCCATAATCGCATCCATGTCGGCCATCTGCCCGTACAGGTGCACAGGAACGACGGCGGTGACGGGCCGGCCGCTGCGACGGCTGATCAATCGTCCCGAGCGGTCTTTGTCACACTGATGTTCCAGATACTCCCGCAGTTTCACGGGATCCATGTTGTAGGTCTGTTCATCGATGTCGACAAACTCCGGCAACGCGCCGGCTTGGGAAATCGCTTCGGTCGTGGCAATAAAGGTATGCGGGACGGTCACGACAACGTCGCCGTCCTTCACGCCGCACGCCATGAGGGCGAAGCGCAGAGCGTCGGTTCCGCTGCTGATGGCGACCGAATACTTGGTGTCGCAAAACTTGGCGAAATCCTCCTCAAACTCCTCCACCATGGGTCCGCCGATGAATCCGGCCGTCCGCAGGACTTTGTGGAACACCGCCGTCAATTCTTGCTCGAGCTCAACGTGAGGCGTGACCAGATCAAGAAAAGGAATGTTAGAGGAATTGCTCATTATTTAGTGACCTCCGCGGTCTGTTCGATGGAACGCAGGATTTTCGCGGGATTGCCCGCGACGATGCAGTTTGCCGGCACGTCCTTGGTGACCACGCTGCCGGCACCTACAATCGCGTTTTCACCGATCGTGATGTTGGAAAGAACGGTCGCGCCCGAGCCGATCGACGCTCCCTTTTTGACAACGGTCCGCTCGACCTTCCAATCGGCTTCGGTTTGCAGCTTCTCGCCGGTGGTGGCTCGAGGATAGCTATCGTTGATGAAAGTGACTCCGTGGCCGATGAAGACGTTGTCTTCAATCGTGACGCCTTCGCAGATGAAGGTGTGGCTCGAGATCTTGCATCGTTTTCCGACTGACGCATTTTTCTGGATTTCGACGAACGCGCCGATCTTCGTCTCGTCCCCAACCTCACATCCGTAGAGGTTGATGAACTTCGAGAGCTTCACATCCCGGCCCAGCTTCACATCGGGCGCGATACAAACGTGTTCATTCATTGAGATTTCTTGGTCCTGGCTTTCTGGAGAGTTGCTCGGCGGACTCGAAGACCTACTTAAGCTCGCAATCCAAACTCACCGTGCGACCATTCACTGGAGCCGACACCCTGCCGGCATGCGGCTTTTCGGACAGCCGTCGCACCCACTTTGGATTGAAGCTTTTCGATTTGCGTGCTTCGCGAACACAGGCCTGGACGAGCCGAGGCTCTTCCCACGGGACATCATGGTAAGCAGACTGCAGATACTCACTTCTGGAATCTCTCGCCCACTCTCGCGGAAACAATGCGATGGTATCGTTTTCAGTGAGTTTCGGTGCTGGCTGTACGGCCTGGCGGGTTAACGCTGCATGCAACGCCGCGGGCAAATCCCGCTCCGCTCCAAGGGTCAGGTGCCCAACTTGCGTAGTTCGCGGATTTATTTCAATCAGGTATGCATGGCCGGTCGCCGCTTCCAGCATGAAATCCAGTCCGTGAATCCCTGACAAGTTCAGTCGCCGCACCATCTTCTCAGCCGCAGCAGTCATGTCAGGGTGTTCAATCAAGCGAACTACCGTCGCGGGCCCAGCCGAGTGCGTTTTCTTGATGACTTCAAAGTGAAGCGCCGCTAGAACTCTTCCCTGCCAGCAAGCCACCGTACTGGTCGCTTCGTGTCCCTCGATGAATGCCTGCGCATTGACGACCGCCCCGCGACGCGACACGGAAGGCCAGAGCAACGTACTGTCTTGATCGATCAACGCTCGTTTTGCGGCACGCGCAAACAATGGCGGCGCCTGGAGATTCTCGAAAGCCCTGTGTGCTTCTTCGCTGGTGTGCACCACACGGACTCCCTTCTCCGCCCGAGGTGCCATCGGCCTTCAGCACCATCGGGAAGCCCATGGCGGCGATCCACTTTTTCAAATCGCTCAGCGTCTGAAACCACGCCGGTTTGAGGAATGCGAACGTGTTCTTCGCTAGCTACTTCAATAAACTCTGCTTCTCTGATAAACCAACGAAAAATGTTCGGCAGGCCCGAGCGAGCGCTCGATCAGATCACAAATCAACTCGGCCAGTCTTCCCTTTTCTCCGTTCTCGCGCGTGCAAATCGTGCAAGTGCCGCACCGCGAGATCGTCGCCGGGAATAATCAAATCCGGCGCGGTCGATCGAATCGCATCCGCAAACGAAGCTAGCGGTGCGAACGCCCGATAGGAATGAGGTCGGACCGCAACGCTCGTCTTGCCGACCGGATGCCGGGACGGACAAACAACCTCCACGACGCAGCCCGCCTTGGCGAGCGCCATCGCGAGTCTCGCCGTAGGAAACCAGCGACAGGTTGTGGCAATTAGGACTATGGGTTTCATCGGAGCTGCAGAAGATCGAGAGCTGGGTTACAGATAAACCAAAGCACCGCGCTGTTTAAGAGACTCGCCCGCGGCTTCAAGCATTCTCACCACGCGAAGTCCGGCCTGCCCGTCGTTCACCGGAGTCTGGTCTTTCGCGATGCAGTCCACAAAGTATGCAAGCTCGTCGCGCAAGGCTTCCACTTGCTCGAGTTGCGGTGACCACATATCGCCGGTGCGATAGTTCACCAGCAGTTTGTAGAGGCCCGTCTGGCTGGTGACATTAACGCCCTTGTCATAGACCTTGATTTTTTCGTCCGCTTCCAAATCGTTCCACACCAGCATTTTCTTTTCGCCGCCGATCAGCGTAGTACGCACCTTCACCGGCGATAGCCAGTTCACGTTGATATGCGCAATCACCTGGTCCGGATAATAGACCGTAATGAACGCGATATCTTCCAAGCCATTCAGATGGGTCTGTCCGGTGGCAACAATCGCTTCCGGACTGCCTTTGATCAGGTGGTCCATGATCGACAGATCATGCGGAGCCAGGTCCCAGATCACATTCACGTCGTGCTGGAACAACCCCAGGTTCACACGCGTGGAATCGTAGTAGTAGAGTTTGCCGAGCGATCCGTCTTCGACGAATTGCCGGATCTTCTTGACCGCGCCCGTAAACAGAAAGGTATGGTCGACCATGATCTTCAAATTCTTGCGGGCGGCCAACTCGATCAATTCTTCCGCTTGCGCCGCATTGCTCGTGAACGGCTTTTCCACGAATACGTGCTTGCCATTCTCGAGCGCCGCTTTCGCGAGTTCGTAGTGCGTCCACACCGGTGTGACTACTGCCACTGCATCGATGTCGGGCGAGGCAATGATCTCCGCGGCATCCTCGACCACGGAGACGCCCGGATACGCCTTCTGCGCACGTTTGCGAGCGTTTGCTGTCTTATCCGAAATGGCGAGAACTTTAGAGCCGTCAAGCTGGGCCAGGTTTCTGGCCACATTCGGTCCCCAATACCCGTAGCCAATGACTCCAAACCGGATCACACTTTCATCGCGCTTTGAGTCGACCGTCGATTTGGTGAGTGTCAGTGAGTCGGAAAGCATATAGGCCTGCCTTTGAGGGGAGCGTTGCTGAGTCGATTTTTGCAGCGAAAAGAGATTGAGAAACTAAACTGCGCCGTTTCCGGAAACGACCGCCCGGGGCGTCTGCGCCAGAATCTTTACATCCAGCCACGGCGACCACGCCTTCGCATAACGGATGTCCAATCGGACCATGTCATCGAACTTCACCCGGCTGCGGCCATGTACCTGCCACATCCCGGTGATTCCCGGTTTCGCTTCAAGAACGCGGCGACGGTGCCAGGTCTCGTAGGCTGCGACTTCATACGGAATCGCCGGACGCGGGCCGACCAGCGACATGTCGCCTTTCAGCACATTGAAGAATTGCGGGAGTTCATCGAGGCTAGTGCGGCGCAGGAACGCGCCGATCGGGGTGATGCGCGGATCGTATGCCATCTTGTACACTCCCGCTCCGCTGCCATTCGATCCATTGCCCTCGCTCTTCCCGGTAATCAGGTTCGTGACGAATTCCTTGTGCGCCGTGGAATCGTTATTCACCTGCATCGACCTGAATTTCAGAAATGTGAAAGACTTTCCGTGGTACCCCACCCGTTGCTGCCGAAAGAATACGGGGCCTTTAGAACCCACCTTGATCAGCGCGGCGATGACCGCGAACGCCGGGGCGAGAAATAGCAGCGCCAGCGCACTTCCCACAATATCCATGGCTCGCTTGATCAGCGCAGATAACCCGGAGCTTTGGCCTTCCGTCGCTTGATCGGGATAGAGCACCGGATTGCTTGGGCGCCCGGGCGTGTCATGGTCCCAATCGTCTGGGAAGAGATGAAACGAAATGCTGATTCGCCCCAACTGCTCGAAAGACATGCTCTCCCGCAAAGTAGCACTCATCCGGGTCAGCATTGTGCTCAAAACGGAGCCTTTGTCAGTAAAGGTCAACTCGGTGAAGACCACTCCAATCGTCGATTGGCCCTTGTACCATCCGATCACGTCGGTATCACGAGTCGATGCGGCCAGCGCGTCCAAAATATTTTGCAGCGCTTGGCCGTTCTTCGCCGAACCGTTGTCTTTCCCTGTCTCCAGCAACATAAGCAGGAACGGATTCTTGGAGCGCTCGGTTCGTTTGCGCTCGACAGAAATGGTGCGATGGAAAGCCGTCTCGCTCAGCACCTTTCGCTCAACGCTATGCCCCGACTCAGTCGGAAGGGGGCTTAAACTTGCAGTGTCGTCAGATCGTCGCATTATCATTCGATTTACCTCCGCAGGATTTGGGAGCCCGGGTCTTGCTGCCCAGCAGCAGGGTCTGTTCTGTTTACTTAGGGAAGCTTTGGTTCAAGAAAACGAAAAATTGGATCAGACTGACTTTCGGAGGAGTTGTTGCTCTTTATAAATCTGGGGGATGTTTTTGTGCGAACTACTCGCTTACTTGCACTTGCAAATCTTCGGAACTGCTTTTCTCGGCCGGCTCGGCTTTCGTGCCGTAGTGATAGTAATAGTTGCTGTGGGCAACCACTGCGGAACTATTGACGATTCCGCCCAGCAACTTCGACTGGTCGATTGCTTCCAGTCCCCGCTGCAACTGCTTTTTCTGAGTGACACCTGGCCTGGTCACCAGTAAAATGCCATCCGCCAAGCGCATCCAGAGACTGGTATCAGCCAACGGGAGCACCGGCGGAGAATCAATGACAATCCAGTCGAACCACGAGGTCAACTGCTTCATCAATGCCGAAAGCGCTCCCGTCTGCATCAATTCCAAAGGATTTTGCAGGGCACTGCCGGCGGGCAATATCCAGAGTCCAGCGCCTTCCAGGTGATAAATGCCGGTGACGGGACCCTCGCCGCGCTGGAGCCACTCACTTAGGCCGGCAGATTTGCCCAGACCAAACTGTGTGGCAACCATGGGCCGTCTAAGGTCGCCGTCGATGATCAATGTCTTCTGTTGGCGCCGGCGAGCTAGTGTGCACGCCAGGTTCGCGGCCACCATGCTCTTCCCTTCCGCAGGAATCGTACTGGTAATCAGCACTTTCTTGAGGGGACGATTTTGTTGCAACTGCCGCAAGCGCACTGCCAGGAAGCGGAATTTTTCGGCGGCCAGTCCGTCCTTGTCTACCAGGCTTACCAGTTTGCTGTCGCCGTGAATTGACACGGGCACGGACGCGAACTCCTGCGGCGGGCTTATTGGCTCGGGTCGCAGCTCTTCTGGAGCAAAAGGCAGCAGTTCCGCACCGAGATCTTCTGCTCGCTGTGCGCGCTCGGCCGATTGCAGCAATTCGGTCGCAAGCGACAACTCCGGGCGATCGACTCCGGACCGCTCCGCCTCCGACCTCTGCAACGCGTCAAATATATGGCTCATTTTTCCCCGTTCGGAAGTTTCGCATCTCTGGATCGGCAGCGCCCGGCTTTTGCAAATTCGCGTACAAATCGAGCAACGCCTTGGCCGCCCGTTTGACCTCGGGTTCATTCAACTCCCCGCTGCGCTCGATCTTCGGCGAATGAACGACGTTAAGTCGAAACTCCCGCGCAATCTCATCGACCATCTCCGCAGTGATGCACCGAATCTGGCGCGCGTAAGCGGCGATCAAAGTATTTTCACAGATGGTGTTGATCAAGCGGGGAAAGCCGCGGGAGTGCCGGTAAATGGCGTCAACTGTCGGCTCTGGAAACAGCTCGTCGACTTGCATATCGCCACCCGCCAGCTTCAGCCGGTTTGCAATATACCCGCGGGTCTCGACGGGATCCAATGCCGTCAGATGTGACCGAGCGGCAATTCTCTGCTTCAATTGCCGCAACCCGACGGAATCTAAATTCTCGTCGAGTTCTGGCTGTCCAACCAATAGAATTTGCAGAAGCTTTTCTTGTGCCGTTTCGAGGTTGGTCAGCAGCCGCACTTCCTCAAGAATTTCGGGCGACAGATGGTGTGCCTCGTCCACCACCAGCACGGTGGTTTGTTTCTTCAGGCCGCGTGACACCACGTATCGGCTCAAATCGAGTAGCAAGTCGCTTTTGTTCTTGCCCGCAGTCACCAGTCCGAAATCGGCCGCAACATATTGCAGAAATTCCACCGGCGTCAACCGGCTGTTGAACACATAGGCGTAGGCAACATCGTTGCTCTGCCGCAGCAACTGAAGCAAACAGCGCAGCAGCAAGGTCTTACCCGTGCCCACCTCGCCCGTAAGAACGACAAAACCTTTATGCCGGCGTACGCCGTAATAAAGAGACGCCAAAGCCTCATTGTGCCGTTTCGTGGGAAACAGAAAAGCCGGATCGGGTGTGATCTCGAACGGACTGCGCTTCAGATTGAAGAAAGCTTTATACATAAAAAGAAACTATCCGCGTAGAAAACTGATGGCCGAGCCGACCAGAATCGTGCCCAACACCATCGCCGCCGCCGCCCAACCGAGCCAAGCTTTCCTCTTGCTGATTTTTTCATCCGCCGGATTCACAATGTGGGGAATCTCGCACATCACGGCAACCGGCAACATCCCTTTGATTTCGGCCTCACTGTGAATGCTATCGTCCATCATCTCAAACGCGCCAGCCACAACCACGCCCAGCGCCAGTCCCACGCCCAATCCGATTCCACAGAATTTCAGCCGGTTCGGAAAATCCGGTTTCAGCGGCAAGCTCGGCGGATCGATGATCCGGAAGCGTTCGCCCTGCTGCAAAAGCTCCATACTGGTGGCCATCTGCGACTGGTTCTTCTTTTTCAAAAGCTCGTCGTAGTTCGCCTTCGATTGTTCGTAACCACGCGTCAGGTCCGCCAGTTGTTGCTCCCGCACCGGCTCTTGATTCAGTCGCGCCTGGTAGTCATTGACCTTTTCTTTGAGGACGCCGATGGATTGTTCGCGGTTTGCAATCTCGACCTGATTGGCCTTCAATTGCCCTTGCAGTTGCGCAACCAGCGACGCCTGCGCAGGGTCGCCATTTCCGCGGTCAGCTGCGGCATCTTTGTCCGGTTGCGGCGCATTCGCCTTGTTTTTCAGGTCTGCCAGTGCCTGGTCGCGCATCTTCTCGGTCTTCGCAATCTGCTCTTTCAACTTGCGAACGTCGGGATGGTTCTCGGTATAAATCGAACTCAAGTCGGCCAGATGCGCCTTCAGCTTGTCGATCTCCTGATCGAGTCCCGCCACGCCCACTGGCGAACTCGCAGAGCTTTTGCCGGTCGCGCCTTGCATTGTGCGGTACTGCGCCAGCAAAGACTCCAAATAGACCCGCTGTTGTTTGGCGGTGTTCAATGCGTCCTGCTCGGTCTGCAATTGCGACTGCATCCCGCTCAATATCTGGAGGTTTGCGCCCACTTGTGCAGGTAATTCGCCAACGTGCAGTCCTTTGAACTGCCGTATCAACTCTTCCTGGTCGGACAATTTCTTGCTCGCCGCGTCCAACTGGTCGGTGATGAACTTGGTTGTGTCTTCCGACATCTGCTGGCGTACTTCCAGGTTTTCGTTGATAAACAGGTTCGTCAACTCGCTGGTCACTTGTTGTGCCACGTGCGGATCGCGCGCTGAATAGTAGACATTGAACGCCGTCACTTGATTGCGCGCATCGCGCACCAGTTCGATTTCAATGTCTTTCCGCATCACCTCAACCTTTTCATCCGGATTGAGTTTGCCGCGCTTATCAGCGTAAAGATTCAATTCGTCGATGATGTGCAGCAAGCGCGTGCGGCTGAGGATCTGTTGCGTAATACTCTGCAAACGTTCCTGTAAATCGTCGTTCACGTTAGGCGTGACGTAATCCTTCGGCATGGTCGGCTGCTCGACCAGAATCAGCGTGCTCGATTTATATCGCGGAGGCAGAATCCAGCTCGCAGCCCACACCAGAAGCCAGCCCGCAAATAGAGGGACGAGAAATTGCAGGTGACGGCGCTTCACCATCCCTAAGTAATGGTGGAGGTCGAATCCTGCCGGACTTTGCTCTTCCAAATCGTCAACCATATTTATCTTCCCAGCGGCCGCGTGAACTGATATGAAATGGAAACGAACTCACGGTTCGTGTCCGGGTTGGTCGAGACCAACGGCACATCCGCGTAATCCTGGTGCAGCCGCGTATAGCCCAATGACAGATTCATGTGTTGCCCGAATGCACGCTGCACCGTAGCCGTCCCGGAGAGCGTATGTCCCCCGTTTCCCGGCAGGAACGAATCCAGAACCTTGTTGTTGGAGTAACCGCCGGAAATGCCCGCACTGAGAGCTCGTGTCACCTGTTGCCGCAGCGACACGCTGCCTCCATCGTAGTGCGTTGCTCCCGTCAATCCACTGCCGGCATTGATCATATGCGAATAGCTGGCTGAAATGCTCGTGTGCTTCCCCTGCCAGCCGAAACTTCCGGTCGCCATCGGCGTCCACGCCTGGAACGCCGGACTCGGCGGCGCTGTCGTTGCCGCATACTGAGGCCCTCCCGAAAACGAGAAAGACAGACTCGGAGTTACGTAGATCGTGTAAAACATCACGATTCCGTGGGTCTGGGTTTCGCTCTCGCTGCCCGTCGGATACGCCAGCAATCTCTGATATTGATACATCACGCCCAAATAATTCTTTTTTGACAGTCGACGATTATAGAAAGCAGAACCGCCGGCAGAAGACGAATCGTAGAGTCCCGGAACCTGGCTGGGATCGGGATAATGCAAATTCGTAAACGTTCCATTCGCTCCCACCATGCTCGATGGCCCGAACTGATAGGTAATGCCGCCATTCCCCGTATTCCGCAAGGTGTTGGCCAGCGGGGCAATCACCGTCTCCGCCGGCGCCCCAGCGCCTCCTGAGACCGGATTGCCGGCCAGCGGATCCGGTTGATTGAAGACGCTTGACGATTTTTGAAACGAATCCCGGAAACTCACTGTAACGTGCTGGCTCAGCCGATATTGCACATCGATGCTTGCATTCTGGTCGGCTTCGTTCCGCGACGTTGTTTTCTGGTAAAACGTAAATCCTGGGCTGTAGGTTGTGATCCAGTGCAGGCGCGGCGTGCTCTCATCAAGCGATAGGCTAGGCCACACCGAATAACTGATGTCGCTGACCGGAGTGCCGTCCCCTCCGAGAACATTGTCGCTATAAGAGCTATTGATGGTCATTCCGCCGCGCAGATAATTCGACCTTGTCTCCGCCGACCCGGCACTCGGATACGACTCGCCGCTCACCGGAGGCGGGGTCAGCATGCGATCATCCGCCGCCGTCGAGACAATTCCATCCTGCGCCGCGGGCACTGCTTCGGTCTGCTCAGTCTGCGACCAGAGCGCACTCGCACCCAGCAGCACAAAACACCCGCCGATTTTGAGCAACATGGCTGTCATTACGGTACGACGATCGTGTCGCGGGCTTGCAACTTGATGTTTTGGCTGCTCTTCTTGCCGGCGATCACCGACTTGTAGTTAAAGGGAATGCGCGTTTCACTGCCTCCCGGATTCTGCCGCAGCACGTAAATCGACTTCTGCTTGGCGAAATCCCGGAACCCGCCAGCCAATGCGATCGCGTCCAGCACCGTCATGGAGTTGGTCAGCGGAAACGAACCCGGCTTGGACACTTGCCCCAAAATGTTGAACTTCTGGCTGTTGATCTGCTGCACCATCACGGTCACTTCGGGCTCCGCGATGTAATTCTTCAGCTTGCTGGCAATCTCCTGTTCCAGTTGCAGTGGAGTCTGTCCAGCCGCCTGTATCTCTCCGGCCAGGGGCAACGAAATCCTTCCGTCAGAGCGTACCGGGACCGAGCGCGAGATGTCCGCCTCCTTCCACACATTGATGGAAAGAACATCGGCTTCGCCAATCACATAAGTATTGTCATGCCCGCCTGTGGCGCCAGCAGATGCAGGTTGCGGCGCATTCTTTACGTCTGTGCTCGTCTGCGCCCACACGGCGCCTGTCAGCACAACGCAACCGATCAACCCGGTCATCGCTTTATTTCGAAATTGCATCTTCATCGTCATAACTCCTGAACCGTCTCTATGTGTTCTACGACCCGGAGCCCAGTTAACTCGCCCTGCCGTTACCGCGAAACCCGTTCCCATTGCCATTTCCATTTCCGTTACTCTTCACGCCATTCCCTCCGGAAAACACCGCCGTGTCGGAGGAGGTCATGTGGTACTGCTCGATCTTATAAAGCAGCGTCCGGTAACTGACCTTCAACAAACGCGCCGCGGCTTTCCGGTTCCATCCAGTCTTCTCCAGCGCAGCGGAGATTGCGTTTCTCTCCGCTTCCAGCTTCACGTTCTGCACTAAAGACTTCAGCGATGTCGACTGGCTCACGCTCTTCTTGGGCTCATGCTCGGTCCGCAACTCCGAGCCCTCTTCCTGGTTTTCCATCTCTTCGTCGTTCTGGTGGGAATCCTGTGGACCCACGCCATTATCGCTTTCGCCCATCATCAAATAGCGCTTTACAAAGCTTTCCAGTTCCCGCAAGTTTCCCGGCCACGAATAAGAGCGGCAAGCGCCCAGAACGGCCGAGGAAAGCGCGCGCGGCGGAAGACCATAGTGCTTCGACAGATAATGCATGAAATGCTGGCCCAGCAGCGGAATCTCCTCTGCCCGCTGCCGCAACGCCGGGACGTGCAGGGTGAAAGCGCTCAGCAGATAGTAGAAATCCTCGCGCAGACGCTTCTCTGCCAGCGCCCGCTCAATGTTCGCGCTGGTGGCGGCCAGGATGCGCACGTCAACGGCAACCGCCACTCCGTTCGACCTGACAAATTTTCCCGTCTGTAGTACCTGCATCAAACGGGACTGAAGCTCGATCGGCAGCTCGACAATTTCATCCAGCAGCAATGTTCCCTTGTTGCATAACTCGAGTTTGCCCTGCTTGGGACGCGCGCCGTTTTGCACCCGCTCCGACCCGAACAGCTCGGCCTCCAGCAATTCCCCCGGCAAAGCCGCACAACTCACCTTGACGAATGGGAAGCTGGAGCGAATCGACAATTTATGCATCAGCCGCGCAACGGTCTCTTTTCCGCTGCCCGCCTCGCCGAGAATCAGCACCGGCACGCTGGTCTCGGCCAGCAATTCCGCCTGCCCTCGCAGCCGCCGCATGATGGAACTGGCGCTTACAAAGAACGCGTCGCGACCCACCTGCTCCACGTCGTCGCTGGTGATCTCGGTTTCAAGATGA
Organism: Terriglobales bacterium; assembly: GCA_963700175.1. Lineage (GTDB taxonomy): Bacteria > Acidobacteriota > Terriglobia > Terriglobales > Acidobacteriaceae > DASVWZ01. The sequence continues at coordinate 109,944 of CAVOWN010000007.1, read as the reverse complement.
TCGTGCGCCGGCGAAAGTTGGCGCCGCAGAATCTTCTCCACCTGCTGGCTATCGAACGGCTTCACTACATAGTCGCTTGCCCCCAGACGGATCGCTTCCCGCTTCTGGTTGGGATCGTCCGAGTCGGAAATCAACACGATCGGCAATTCAGGCCGCAGCCGGTGAAGCCAGCGCAACATGTGTAAGCCATCGTCGTTGCCATGCGCCAGGTCCAGCAACAGCAAGTCCGGCAGGTCCCGCGACTGAAGGCGCTCCATGGCCTCCCAGCCGTTGCCTACGCTCTCCAGTTGCCACGAGTTCCCTGCGCCGGTCGCCCACAGAGGCTGAAGAGCGTCCGGGTCGCGGCTGACTACAAGCAGTTGCACGATTTCATTTGCCTTTTCTGACATGGGCAGTTTTTTCTGTGGAATATTTCGGGTGAGAATCTTGCTCTTAGACGGGATCGACTTCGTAGCCTTCCACTTTGACAGCCAGAGACCGCTGAATCGCGTCGACCGAGATGACCAGCGTTCGATCGCCATTGCGTGAGACCAGGATTCCTTCCAGTCCATTCAACGCGCCACTGCGGATGCGGACCCGCTGACCGATCTTGAGGAACGGATAAGCGGAACACGACAACCGCCCATCGATCATGGTGCGCACGGCATCGATTTGCTCGTCGGGAATCGCAATCCCCTGTCCGCGCGTGCCCACGAAACTCAACACACTGTTCACCTGCAACACCTGCAAACGCTGCGTCGGAGTCGGCGCAATCTTCACGAACACATAACAGTTGAACAGCGGCGACTCAACCACCTTGCGCCGGTCGCTCCAGTTATGCACTTCGTTCACCACCGGATGGAACGTGGTCAGACCTTTTTCCTGAAGCTGGCGTGCGACCACTCGCTCATGGCGGGCTCGGGTGTGGATTGCGAACCACTGTGGGCCTTCGACTTCAACGTCCGTTTGGAACGTTGAAAGCGGCCCTGAAGACAACGATGTTTGGGTTGCTGCGCTCATAGCTTCGCCCTATGGGCCACATATCGCGTGACCCCGAAATAATGGAAAATGGAGTTCTCGTAGTCTTATGGAAACCCGGGGGAAAGATGGTTCCAGAAAGCCCAACGCTAACTAACTCTTGGCAGGGGGGAATGCTTCGGCGTTACGCCACTCGTGGGGACGAGGGAACCGGATAATCTTGCCAGAGTGTCCGTAGATTAGGTGGAGATGCAGATGTCTGCAAGAGGTACACTGGCTCTCCGCCAAATGTCTCATGCTGTGCTGAGACGATCTTCTCCTATCAATGAACGGATCGACCCAGAGACGATCTACTCACAAGAAATCGCCGTGGTGCGCTCGTAACCATCCACAATCGGCGACCTCAATGCCGCAAGATGTTGAATACGTTGGCAAATATTCCCACATCGCGCGAATCCTGAGGACCGCCATCGTTACTTCTGGCACTTTAGTGGGTTACTCTTCGGAGTAGCACTTTCGTGGGGTATATGCAAATTGTTTCCACTTGCACTAGCGCGAGAAGTTTTGTAGCATCCTTATCGAGCTCGTGTTTGTCCCCCGTCGAGCTGCTCTCCCAGTTGATCTCCGAAGGCCGATGTCGAGCTTTCTTTGTTTCTTTCAGTTGAGTATTGAGGATTGGCAGTATGACTTGGGCCACTCAAAGGTAGGCGGAGGATCATGAGCAATAGCGGCGAAGGGGATAGAACCATCCGAGTGTTGGTCGCGGATGATACGAGGATCCATACTCAGTTGTTGGCGGACGCCCTGCGCCGCGACGGCGGCCTGGAAGTCATCACTTCCGACTCCGACTCCCGAGGCCTCGCCGCCCGCGAAGCCATCCACAATATCGACGTTCTGGTCATTAGTTCCACTCTCGACGAGGAACCACGCTTGGGGTTTGAAGTTCTACGCTCGATCCGCTCCTCATTTCCCGCCATCCGCGCCGTCATCTTGATGGAGTCTTCCAAGCGCGAGATGGTGATCGAAGCTTTCCGCGCGGGCGCTCGTGGCGTCGTAAGCCGTCACGAATCCATGGACAAGCTCTGCAAATGCGTGCGCAGCGTCCACCAGGGCCAGATTTGGGCCAATAGCCATCAGATGGCCATAGCCATCGAAGCTTTATCCAGTTCCCGCCAGGTCCAGGCGGTCGACGCGACTGGGCTAAACCTGCTCTCCAAGCGTGAATTAGAAGTCGTCCGCTATCTTGCGCAAGGCCTCACCAACCGTGAGATCGCTGAGAAGCTCGGCCTGAGCCAGCATACCGTCAAGAATTACCTGTTTCGCATCTTCGACAAACTCGGAGTTTCCAGCCGCGTTGAACTGCTGCACATGACTTTAAGTCACGAACCCGAGTCGCAGTCCGCCTTTCGGCATTTTCTCAAGAGCGGCGCCGAATCGAGCCTTCAGGACGACACCTCGCTCGCCGAATGCCAGCAAACTGCCGAACAGGGCTCGCCCATTGCCCAGTTGATGCTGGCGCAACACTTCATGGTGAAAAAATCCGGCGCCAACGATGTCGTGAGCGCTTACACCTGGTACATGATAGTGGGTGAATTCATCTCTCGTACCGTGCAAAGTGTCGGCCGCACCATGGACATGGAACAACTACTCGAAGCCGAAAACAAAGCCGCCGAATTGCTGCGAAAGACCGCTTCCGGCACCCCACACCGCCATTCCCTACCGCGCGCCGAAGGCCGCTCACCCGCCCAACCTTCGATGGACGCTACAACCTCCGCCGATTAGTCCCCCCTCAGTTCGCCGAAGTTTTGGACGCAATCGCTGGCCACCTCTTCCTCCACAAACTGAGAAACGTGCCGCCTTTAACCGAGGCTTCGCCGGGTCACGATTGGGATAAAGATTCCAGAAGTGCAGCCCGCAAAAAAACTCCCGACTCGGTGGTTGCCGAATCGGGAGTCTTCCAACGGAGAATTACTTTTTTGAAACTAGGCTTGCACCTGACGACGCCGGTACACCATTGCCATCAGACAGGTGAACAGTCCTACCATGAGGTATCCCATCGCGGTTCCGCCTTCTGGAACGTACTCGAAAAATTCCTGAGGCATGCCGCTAGCGCCAGTACAATTCGCTAAGCACTTAGTGGGCGTAAAAATCTCCCACCCGGAAAATTGCGCGATCGTGTAGGACCCCTTTAACGCCGCCGCTGCCAGGCTCTGTACCGTTGCCCATGCTGCGCCGTCGCCATGTGAAACCAGCCAGTTATAAACTGCGCCGGCATCGAAGATCGACCACACCGCATAGGCCAGATAGCCTACCTGCGTGGCGTTCTTATTGCCCAGCATTTGCGAGGATAGGGCCAGCATTGCCTCGTAGCCCTGCAATGTGGAGTAGCTCCCCCAACTGGAACTCGGCGAACTGCTTCCCCACTTCGTCCCAGCAAGGTTCGAAAGTGTGGTCACATTAGCGATCCACGACTCGCCTACGTTGGTGTCGTCGGCGAAATCGTCACAAATAATCTGTTGCCCGGAAACTCCGTTAATTGTTGCGTTGTACGGACCAACGTAAACACCGTCCATTACGTTGTTGCCCGCATCGTTAAGATAGAGGTTCGCCTGGCCAAATGCGCCCGGCGCAGCGAACAACATCACCATTACCGCGAACCACAGAAAACCCGCAAATCTAATGCGCATTGAACCCAGTCTCCTCGCTATCTTGCGGGGGGAGTAGAATGTGCGCAGGCCTGACCGCTCCTGCGGCATTGATACTGCCTTAATCTAAATCAACTCCTCAAACTGTCAAGGCTGATAATTTCTGCAACAGTTGCAAGCCCTTGCAACATTCCAACCTATTGATAATACTTAACTTAGCCACCATATGGCACGAAGGTGGTAGCCGTACTAGTCGCCGAAATTTCGCCCCTCCAAGCTCCATCAGCCGGTACAGCTCGCTCCTCCAAGCTCCGCGGAAGTAACTTCCCTTTGCCTCCCGCTTCTTGTAACTTTAGAAAAAATGACTTCTGATCGGCTTCAAAGTTCTCGCTGTCCACTGGCGCGCCGCTCCGTCCATTTCCTGCTCTGCACCATCCTTCTTATAGCGTTCGCAACGTCTTGCTCTCGCGATCCCAATGTCCGTAAGCAAAAATACCTTCATAGTGGCCAGCAATACCTGCAACAGGCCAAGTATCGCGAGGCGGCCATCGAGTTCTCGAACGCGCTGCAAATCGACCCGAATTTCGCCGACGCCCGCTTTCAACTCGCTCAAACTTACTTAAAGACTGAGCAACTCCCGCGCGCCTTCCAGGAGCTCACTCGCGTCGTCGAACTCGATCCCGGCAATTTCGAGGCCCGTAGACAGCTCGCGAACCTGCTGATCGGCGGTCACAATTTCCCCGCCGCCAAAGAGCAGACCGATTACCTGCTGCAAACTCGCCCCAACGATCCCGACACTTACACCACCATCTCCAGCCTGCTGGCCGCGCAAGGCAATCTTCCTGACGCCATCACCCAAATGCAGAAGGCCGTCGCTCTCGATCCCAACCGTTGGGACTCTTACTTGAATCTCGCGACCCTGCAATCCAGAAACAGTCAGCCGGCGGCCGCCGAGGCCAGCTTCAAAAAAGCCCTTGAACTCAATCCCAAGGCAATCGACGCGCAGATCCTGCTCGGCGTCTTCTATCAGATGGCCAATCGATTCCCTGAGGCCGAGCAGCAATTTCGCAACTTAATCGCCATCGACCCCAACAATCCTAATAATTACGGATTCCTCGCCCGCCTTCTCGTCACCGAAAAGAAGCCGCTCGAAGCCGAACAACTTCTCTCTCAAGCCAAGAAGAATTTTCCCAACAACTCCGCCGGCTATCGCATGCTCGGCGACTTCTATATGGCCTCCGGAGAGCTCGACAAAGCCGCCGGCGAATATACTGATCTCTACCAGCAGCATCCCAAAGACCTCCAAGTAAAGAAGAACTACATACAGATCCTGATTCTCAAGAATCGCCTGCCCGAGGCCGCCAAACTGAACGACGAAGTTCTCAAGGCCAATCCCCAGGACAGCGATGCTCTTGTCTACCTCGGCGAGATGCAGATTCAGCAAGGCCACGCCAATGATGCGGTCTCCACTCTTCAGACCGTCGCCAAGAACGATCCCGAGAACGCTTTCGCCCATTACCAACTCGGAGTCGCGCTCGACCGCACCGGCAACACCGAGCGCGCCACCGGTGAGTGGAGAGAAGCCGTTCGCCTTCGTCCCGACATGGCCGACCCCCAGCGAGCGCTCGCCGGCGCCGCCCTCCACCGCGGTGACATGGACGAGCTCGAGCAAATCTGTACTCAAATCATCGCCATGCAACCCGGCGCTCCCGACGGCTACGCGCTTCGCGCCATCTCTTACATCAACCGCAAGAAATTCGCGCAAGCCGAACAGGACGTGAACCAGGCCATCGCCGTCGCGCCGCAGAGTCCGATCGGATACGCGCAACTCGGCAGTCTGCGCTTCGCCCAAAAGAATTATTCCAAAGCCGTCGACGCCTACCAGCAAGCTCTTACGCTCGATCCCGAATCCACCGACGCGCTCCGCGGTCTGATGAACACGTATCTCGTCCAGAACCTGGCGGACAAGGCCATCGCCGCCGCCAACGCACAAATTGCGAAAGCGCCCGCGAGCAGCGATTTCTACGAACTCCTCGGCTCCGCACTTTACAAGAGTAAGAAGGACTTGCCCGCCGCCGAAACCGCTTTCGCAAAATCCGTTGAACTCAACCGCAACAATTCCGCCGCGCTCATCAAACTAGGAGAAGTCCAGGCCGCGCGCAACGAAACCGATCAGGCCATCGCCACCTATACTCAGGCGATCCAAGACCATCCCCGCAATCCCAACTTCCACGTTCTTCTCGGCGAGTTGTACGAGTACCAGCAGGATTGGAGCAAAGCGCAAACCGAGTATCAGAGCGCTCTCGACATCAAGCCCGGAGAACCGCTCGCTTCCAACAACCTCGCCAAAGTCATGCTGAAATCGGGTGGCAACCTCGACATCGCTTTTTCACTCGCCCAGGCCGCCCATCAAGGCATGCCCGAGTCGCCCAGCGCCGCAGACACGCTGGCTACTGTCTATTATCAGAAGCAGGCGTATGTTTCCGCCGTCGGCCTCTATCAGGAAGCGGTCCGTCTCCTGCAAAAAAGCAACGCGCCCGACGATCCCTCGATTCACTACCATCTGGGATTGGCCTATGAAAAGGCCAACCAACCCGCCCAGGCCCGCCAACAATTCGAGCATGTACTAAAACTCGATCCCAATTACGCAGACGCCGCCGCGGTCAAAAAAGAACTCTCGCAACTGAAGTCGTAGTTGCCGGCACAATCCCGAATCCCGCAAGAAGACAGAGACCCCGGAATTAACTCCAAATCTTGTCGTTTCAACTCCAATCTTGTCATTTCGACCGGAGCAGAATCACCCGCTTTAGGGTGATTCTGCGAAGTGGAGAAAACTGCTGTTGTTTTTCTCTCAACTTCAGAGTTTCCTGAACAGTTGAATCCTTGTGACTCGCCGCTTTTCTCTGTGATCCCTGTGACCCCCGTGGTAAGACCTTATACTTCCTCGGCCCGGGGCACGCAACGCACCTGATTGTTAATCCAAGCGGTACAGACTCTCACCACCGTGGAAGCGTGCAGCTTCTAGCCGCACGATCAAAACGCCATCAAGACTCGCGGCTTAAAGCCGGACCGGATCCAGACCCTCTAGCACAAATTGGCCATTCCCCGGACGGATCGGCTATGGTATTATCGCGCCCGCAATCCCTAGAGGAAGAAAGGGCTCACCCTTGACTCAACCCAGAAATTTATGCCAATTCGGCCGTCTACGGGACTCTGGCGCAGTAGTCGTTAAGGGCGGCCTGTTTGCCCTTTTGTTAGCGGTTGTCGTGACCGTTGGTTGTGGCGGCGGTTCCGCCAGTTCCGGAGGTTCAAACTCTAACCCTACAACCCTTACAGGATCGTGGGAAGCAACGCTTTCGAACGTCGACGGACGCGGCAGCACGGAGTACGTCGATGTCAATCTCACACAGTCGGGATCCGCGGTTTTCTCTAATTTCGCTGACTTCTTCATCCTCAGCGCCAACGGCGACTTCGACTTTAGCTGTCAAGATAATACTCCGCGGGACCTCGCCGCCAGTTTGACGGGCAGCACGCTGTCTGGCACGATCGCAGATCCCTATCATTGTGATCGGAGCACGGCGTCGTTTTCGGCTACTCAAGCGAACTTCACTTCGCTCACGGGCAAGTACTCCTTGTCGGGAATTGACGGCAACTTCACGGCCCAGGTCGTGACGTTGGGCGGCACGTACGCGGGTACGCTGGAGTTCAAAGATGGCACCCAGGAGAACGTCAGTCTCACGGTGTCGGAACCTGCGACTGGCCCTGGGACGATTACTGGCACCGTGACGGGTCCGGATGCGGGGCCGGTCAATATGACCATCAATGTCATAGGCAATACGGCGATCGCATACAAGGGCACCATGGGCACAGTGAGCATCGAGTCTCCTCTGCTGGCTTGGTACCACGCCGGCTACCTGTATGTGATCGAAGCGAACGAGGGACGCTACCTCGGGCAATTGAAGGCGCAGGCGCCATGAACTTGTCTTGGGAGGACAGCCTTTTGTTCGCCGCCGCCGAGATTCTGGCATTCCTTGGGATCTGCCTGATAGCGCATTTTGCGTCGCGTCGAAAATCGGCGGCCACACCCAGAAAGTCCCGGGCTGACTGGCAGTAGACCATGGAATTCGATTTCGTCGAGCGGACCGGGCTGCTGTGGAATTCGGTCGACAAACCGGGATTCATGGTTGCGGGTCCACATGGCACGCCTCCTCTGTGGCTCCCTGTGGTAAAGCCCTCTGAACTTCCTTCGTCACCCAAAGAACTCGATACCGGACCAACGTGAAACGTAATTTCATGCTCACTCGCCCCCGCCCTTTTGTCGCAAACATTTTCACTTTTCTCAGCTTTTTTCCTTCACCCTAATTGGCTATCTATTAACTCGCCTATTTTCAAACGTATACAAACAAAGCCTCATGCGCCTCGACGGAAGCCGAATTGCTCACCATCTTTATTGATTCGCTCTGCCCAACTGGCTTTGAGTCAGGCACACGATCGTAGTACTCTGACAGAGCATGGTTTAGGGATGCTGCACCTTCCCTTCCGATATCTGCAAGTTTCGAACACGCACTCTGGTTTGGAAACTTACCAGGCACCACCGTCAGAAAAACGCTAAAGAACTTGGAGGCACAGGGAATTGACCGCTTCAACCAGCCATATTATTGCGCCGCATGGCGGCGAACTCGTTAACTTAGTCGCTCAACCCGATCGCGCACAGGAACTCAAGGCCCATTCGCGTGAGTGGCCCTCGTGGGACCTTACCCCGCGTCAGATCTGCGATCTTGAACTTCTTTTGAGCGGCGGCTTCTCGCCTCTTCACGGTTTCATGAACAAGACCGACTACGAAGGCGTCTGCCACAACATGCATCTCGCCAGCGGCGTTATCTGGCCCATGCCCATCACCTTGGACGTCAAGGAAGAATTCGCCAAGACGCTCACTCCCGGCACCAGCAAGATTGCGCTCCGCGATGGCGAAGGCGTTATGGTCGCCGTCCTGCACGTCGAAGAAGTTTGGCAGCCCGACCGTCAGGCTGAAGCGAAGTCCGTTTTCGGCACCACCAGCACCGTTCACCCCGGCGTCAGCTATCTGCTCAAGAATTCCAACCCGTGGTATGTCGGTGGCCGCATCGAGGGCCTGCAACTTCCCTCGCATTACGATTTCAAATCGCTTCGCCTCACTCCGGCCGAAGTCCGCGCCGAATTTGCCCGCATGGGATGGCGCCGCGTCGTTGCCTTCCAGACCCGCAATCCTATGCACCGCGCCCACGTTGAACTAACGTTCCGGGCCGCCAAGGATGTTGAAGCCAACCTCCTTATTAATCCTTCCGTCGGAATGACCAAGCCCGGCGACGTTGATTACTTCACCCGCGTTCGTTGTTACCAGCTATTGCTCGCGAAGTACCCTGCGGGAACCGTGAAGCTCTCGTTGTTGCCCCTTGCCATGCGCATGGGCGGACCTCGCGAAGCCATCTGGCACGCCTTGATCCGAAAGAACCACGGCGTCACCCATTTCATCGTTGGCCGCGACCACGCCGGTCCTGGCAACGACGCTGACGGCAAGCCATTTTATGGTCCTTACGACGCGCAACAGCTTTTCAAGAAACACGAGTCCGAAATCGGCGTAACCATGGTTCCCTTCAACATGATGGTTTACCTCGAAGATCAGGACAAATATGTTCCCGACAATGAAGTGACTAAGGGCCAACGCACGCTCAATATTTCCGGCACGGAACTGCGCCAGCGTTTGAATGAAGGCCGCGACATCCCCGGATGGTTCACCTATCCGGAAGTCGTCCAGGAGCTTCGCCGCAGCTTTCCGCCTCGGCACAAACAAGGCCTGACGATTTTCTTTACCGGACTTTCAGGCTCCGGAAAATCCACCATCGCCAACGTCCTGCTCACCAAGTTCCTCGAAACCGGAGGCCGTCCGGTCACCATTCTCGACGGAGACCTGGTGCGTAAGCATCTTTCCTCCGAACTCGGATTTTCCAAGGAACACCGCGACATCAACATTCGCCGCATCGGCTACGTGGCTTCAGAGATCACCAAGAACGGCGGGATCGCAGTCTGCGCTCCCATCGCTCCCTATGACGCCACGCGCAAGGCCGTCCGCGAAATGATCGAACCGGTTGGCGGATTTGTTCTTGTCCACATCGCCACCACGGTCGAAACTTGCGAACAACGTGACCGCAAGGGTCTATACGCCAAAGCCCGCGCCGGCATCCTCAAAGAATTCACCGGGATCTCCGATCCTTATGAAGAACCCAAGGACGCCGAGGTCACCATTAACACCGCTGATTTGTCCGCCGAAGAAGCCGCCCAGGAGATCATTCTTCACTTGGAGCGCGAAGGCTTCATTGGAGTCAACGGCGCAGTCTGAAACCGGGACCGTTTTCTCCGGTTTCCGTGCGATTAAGTTGTCATGCTTATTGCTGCTAAAATCCTGATCGGCTTTGTAGTCGGTACCATGATTGGTCTGACGGGCGTGGGGGGTGGAGTGCTTTTGCTCCCCATGCTCATTTTCGTTCTGCGCGTACCTCCCATCATCGCCGTAGGTTCCGACGCCCTTTTCAACTTTGCCACCAAAATTCCTTCCAGTTGGGTCCATCTGATGAAGGGCACGGTCCGCAAAAAGGTGGTCGTCGCGCTGGCCTGCGGCAGTCTTCCCGGCTCCGTTTTGGGAGTCAGCCTGCTCGGTCATCTCCGCACCGTCTACGGTACCGGCGTCAATACGTTTATCACCACCGCCATCGGCATTCTGCTCATCATCGTTCCCACTCTCCTGCTCTTCCAGGCCAAGATCGAAGAGAGCGTCACCCACCGCCCTCCCACCATGAAGTCCTTCGTCGGAATGTCCGCCATCGGCCTCCTGGCGGGCTTTCTGGTAGGAATGACCTCGGTCGGCTCCGGTTCCATAATTATGATGCTTTTGCTTATGTTTTATTCTTTTCATCCTAAGCAGATGGTGGGGACGGACATTGTGCATGCGGTACTTTTGACTGGTATGACCAGTTTGCTGCACTTTCGGCTGGGAAACATCGATCCGGTTCTGGTAGGGTCGTTGTTGATCGGGTCGATTCCGGGCGGCATCGTGGGCGCACATCTGAGCACGCGAATGCCTGTACCATGGTTACGACGGATCCTTTGCACCGTACTCTTGGTTACCGGGGCACGCATGCTCTGGGCCTGAAATCCGAGATAATCCTTCATGACATCCAGTCTTAATCAGGAAACTTTGCAACGCATTCAGTCTGCCCTGGAAGCTGCCCGCCAGGTCTTTGCGCGCTTCACGCCCGGCGCCATCGCCTCCGAATTCAAGATTGGCAACGATCCGGTCACCGAAGCCGACAAAGCCGTCGACGCTGTACTGCGCAAGGAGCTGCTGCGCGACGGCGAAGGCTGGCTCTCCGAAGAAACTTTGGACGATCCTTCGCGCCTGGAAAAGAGCCGCGTCTGGGTGGTCGATCCGCTCGACGGCACACGCGAGTTCGTTGCCGGCATCCCCGAGTTCTGTGTCTCGGTCGGCATGGTGGAAAATGGCATTCCCATCGCCGGCGGAATTTGCAATCCCGTGACCAACGAAATCTTTATCGGATCGCGCGAATCTGGCGTAACGTACAACGGCAAGCCGGCGCAGCCCAGCCAGCGCAAAGAACTAAAAGGATCCATGGTGCTGGCCAGCCGCAGCGAAGTGAAGCGCGGCGAATGGAAGCAGTTTGAAAGCGCCAACTTCAAAGTGCGTCCCATGGGATCGGTCGCCTACAAGCTCGCATTGGTGTCGGCGGGCCTCGCCGACATTACGTTTACGCTGGTTCCCAAGAATGAGTGGGACGTGGCCGCCGGCGCCGCACTCGTCGAAAGCGCCGGAGGCTGGGTGCGCACTCTCGACAATCAGCCGCTGCGCTGCAATAACCGCAATCCCCTGCTCTCCGGATTGCTCGCCGGAGGCCCGCACTTGCGCGAAGAGCTGATGTCGATGCTGCAAATTCCCGCCGGGCAGTAAAGCATCGCCCGAAACCGTGAGCGTAAGTGCAACCCCCTGTTGCCGATATCGGGTAAATTTTGCGCGTTTACTGCAACGGGCGGTTGCAGTAATTGAGTAAATTTTCAACAGTTGCTGCAACGGCCTGTTGCAGATGGGGCCAGCAGCCGGCACCAACTTTCCCCACTCAATCGCACAGAACGCGATTGAATGGGCCACCGCCCGCCGATAACTCAACCCCAGCATCTCCGCGGCTTCCCACAAGTGCAAACTCCGCGCCTTCACTCGCCCCATGACTTCCACTCGACTCAGCTCTTTCCTGCTCAATCCTGTTCTCCCCAATCTCGGTTCCTCCTCGCCCAAGGAACTCTAAAAGGGGACACTTCTAATGTGGTCTCACGGGGACATTTTTATTGTGGTTCAACAGGGAACCGAAGTATCCTCTTCGCGGCTCGGGGCGGCCCGGCTGAAGCCGGGCCCCTTCAAAGCCTATTCTTGGAACACACTCTATGATCTTTTCTGCATTGGAAGCCCGGCCTCAGGCGCTAAAGCGCGGAGGTCGGAGACTATCCTTTACGTGGCCCTGAAGGGGCCACTCTTCCACGGTGATGAACATTCGCAATTGGTGATTGGTAATTTGTAATTGAAAAAACTGGCTCGCGTTCGCTTGCGTGCACGCGGCGCCATTGTTATAGGGATGCTTCGCTTCGCTCAGCATGACAAGCGGGGCACCGCGTCAGGAATAGCGGATTCCTCGGGATTGGTAATTTGTAATTGGTGATTTGTGATTTGCACTCGGTCGCGGCTCGGTTTCGTTTCTCATTTCTTGTGCTCGGCCAAAAGCCCGAATATCTTCGCGGCTCAGGGCGGCCCGGCTGAAGCCGGGCCCCTTCAAAGCCTAGTCTTGACCTTTTCTCGTCGAAAGCCACGTCCTCAGGCGCTAAAGCGCGGAGGTCGAAACTATCCTTACGTGGCCCTGAAAGGGCCACTCTTCCACGGTGATGAACATTTGCAATTTGCAATTTGCGATTGGTGATTTGTAATTTGTAATCGAAAAACTGGCTCGCGGTTCGCTTGCGTGCACGCGGCTCCATTGTTATAGGGATGCTTCGCTTGGCTCAGCATGACAAGCGGCGCACCGCGTCAGGAATAGCGGATTCCTCGGGATTGGTAATTTGTAATTGGTGATTTGTGATTTGCACGTCCGGTCGCGGCTCGGTTTCGTTTCTCATTTCTTGTGCTCGGCTAAAAAGCCCGAATATCTTCGCGGCTCAGGGCGGTCCGGCTAAAGCCGGGCCCCTTCAAAGCCTATTCTTGGAACACACTTCATGATCTTTTCTCCGTTGGAGGCCCCGGCCTCAGGCGCTAAAGCTTACAGCTAAGTGGCCGATTTGCAGGGGGGGATGTGGGCGGGGCAATTTGTAATTGGTGATTTGTAATTGAAGACTGGCTCGCTGTGGGAAAGCAGATTCCTCCCTTCGGTCCGAATGAAAAGAAAAGACGAGGTTGAATAACACGCGGCGTTTGTTCGCTTCTCAGTCAAAAAAAGCCCCGCCCTTCCGCATAGAACGCGGAAAGGGCAGGCCACCCTCGCTCGCGCCTACATCGCGGCCGGCGGCAACCGGGCCGGGGTGGCTAGTTCTTGTAGTAGTTCTCGTTGACGGCGATGAACTCATTCTTATCGGCGGGGAGATCGTCGACCGAGAGAATCGAGTCCGAGGTGCAGGCCGGAACGCAGGCGCCGCAATCGATGCATCCGGCAGGATCGACGTATAACTGGGTGGCGGCGTCGACGCCCGGCTCATCCTGCTTGGGATGAATGCAGTCGGTGGGACAGACGTTGACACAGAGGAAATCCTTTATGCAAGAATCGGTAATTACGTAGGCCATATAAAGTCAGCTCCGAACCAGAAATCACCACCCATCAGCGTATGCGAGGGCGGAGCGAGCGGGCGGTGACTGCAATCACAGGCGGCGGTGCGAGGGTCACAAGCCGATTTTGCGACGGGGAGGGTTGACAATCGCTCTGATTGCGGCGGGTCGCGGTGCTACACTGAACTCCCGAAAACTACCATGAACAATATCGACGCCCCACACAGCCAGAAAAACCTGTTTTGCTTCCAGAAATTTATCCACATCGCATGTCTGTCGTTGATCGCGATCTTGACCGCGCGGGCCGGAGCGCAGGAGATCACCTCCGACCTGCTGGGCGGAATGAAATGGCGGCTGATTGGGCCATTTCGCGGCGGACGGATCACGTCGGTGTGCGGGGTTCCGAGCCAGCCGGCGGTGTATTACATGGGCACTCCGGGCGGCGGAGTGTGGAAGACGGAAGATGCAGGAGGAGTGTGGAAGCCGATTTTCGATCAAGTACGGGTGGCATCGATTGGGGCGGTGGTAGTGTCTCCGTCGAACCCCAACATTGTTTATGTGGGCACGGGAGAGCAGACGCAGGGCAGCGGCGTCTACAAATCGACCGATGCGGGGGCGACTTGGACGAATGTGGGATTGCGCGACACACACATTATTACGGCGATGTGGGTGGATCCGGGGAATCCTGACATTGTTCTGGTGGGAGCGGCGGGCGACTATAGTCCGGGGGCGGCGCGAGGAATTTTTCGCAGTTCGGATGGCGGACAGAATTGGCAGAAGGTGCTGTTCAAAGACGAACATTCCGGCATCGTCGACCTGGAGGGATCGCCGGACGATCCGAGAGTGCTGTTTGCAGCGATGTGGACGCGACCGGACGATCCGTTCAATCCGCGAATGGAGAAAGCCAAGGGGCAGGACGGCGCGATTTATCGGTCATCGGACGAAGGGGCGACGTGGACGGAGATTGAAGGCAAGGGTCTGCCGACGGATCCGATGGGCAGAGTAGGAGTCTCGATCGCGGTAGGCACGAACAGCAAGCGAGTGTATGCCATCGCAGCCCAGGGATTGTTTCGTTCGGAGGATGGCGGCGCGACCTGGCAGCGGAGTACGACCGATCCGCGGATTATTGGGAGTGGATACTTCAGCCGGATATTTGTCGACCCTAAGGACGCGCAGAAAATCTATGTAGCGCAAACTTCCATGTACCGGTCGATCGATGGCGGCCGCACATTCGAAGCGTGGGCGGGCGCGCCGAGCGGCGACGATTTTCACGTGATATGGGTGAACCCGACGGACAACCGGCACATGATCCTGGGCGTAGACCAGGGCGCGGTGGTGAGCGAAAACAGCGGCGCAACGTGGAGTTCATGGTACAACCAGCCGACGGCGCAGTTCTATCACGTGAGCACGGACCAGCAATATCCTTATTACGTCTATGGTGCGCAGCAGGACAGCGGCACAGCGGGCGTGCCGAGCCGAAGCGATTATGGCGAGATTTCTTACCGGGAGTGGGCGCCAGTGGGCGGGTTTGAATTCGCTTACATCGAAGCCGATCCGCTGAATCCGAATTTAATTTATAGCGGCGGGTGGTTTGGGACGGTGCTGCGGTTCGACAAGACGACCGGGCAAGTCACTCACTTGTTCGTGCGTACCGCGAAGTATCGCAGCTCGCAGATGACGCCGATCGCGTTTTCGCCGCAGAATCCGCATGTGCTCTACGCAGCGGCGCAGTATGTGCTGAAGACGACCGATGCGGGCGTCAGCTGGCAGGAGATCAGTCCGGACCTTACCTCAACCGGGGAGACCGATAAGAAGCCTGATCTGCGACGCGCGGTCATTAATACGATGTCGGTATCGCGGGCCAAAGCGAATGTGATCTGGGTGGGAACTGGCAACGGGCTGGTACAAGTGACGCAGGACGGAAAGAATTGGAAGAATGTGACCATTCCAGGATTGCCGGAACGACCGTCGATCACGATGGTGGAAAGCTCTCCCTACGACCCGGCGACAGCCTATGTAGTGGCGAATGGCTTTCATGTCACGCATCCTTTGCTCTATCGCACGCACGATTTTGGCGCGAGCTGGCAGCTCATTGTGAACGGGTTGCCGGATGAGTGGACGGCGCGTGCGGTGCGGGCCGATCCCGCGCTCAAAGGACTTCTCTTCGCTGGCACCACCAACGGGATTTTCTTTTCGCTGGATGACGGCGACCATTGGCAGAGCCTGCAATTGAACCTGCCCACGAGCACGGTGACCGATCTCGACGTGCATGGCGATGACCTGGTGGTGTCCACTTTCGGCCGATCATTCTGGATTCTGGATGACATTACGCCGGTACGCCAGTTGGATTCCAAACTACTTTCATCGACTGCTTCCCTGCTGCCGCCGCGTCCAGCGGTGCGCACGCGTTGGGACATGTATCAGGACACGCCCTTGCCGCCGGAGACACCGGTCGGAAGGAATCCGCCGGATGGAGCCATCGTCAATTATTTTCTGAAGTCGCCTCCGGGACAAATCCGGCTGTCGATCTACGACTCGAAGAACAATCTGGTGCAGCAGTTCAGCAGCACCGCGTCGCCGATCGACAGTACTCCAGCCAATGTGCCGAGTTATTGGTTCGAACCGCCGGTCGCACTGACTACGGCCGCGGGGATCAACCGCTTCACGTGGAACCTGCGTTATCCGCCGCCAAAGACGCTGCGTTATGGCTATTTCGGCGAAAAACTCGAGTACATCGAATATACGTTGGCCGATCACGCGATACCTGGCGACACACCGCGCGAGCAGCCTTTTGGGGCGCTGGTGGTGCCGGGTACGTATTCGTTGGTGCTGAAAGTCGATGGGCAGAGCTATACGCAATCGCTGACGATCACCCTCGATCCGCGGGTGCACGTTCCGCAGGCGGACCTGGTCCAGCAACTGGACGCGGAAAAGAATATTTCCGCTTTGATGTCCATCACTTATGACGTCTACGATCAGGTGACAAGTTTGCGCTCGGGGATTGCCGACCGGACTAAACTTGTGGGAACAAGTGCCGACCAGAAGGCAACCGCGGATGCCCTTAAGACATTGGATGAACATGCAGCCAAGCTGGAGACGGGCCCGCCAGAGACGATGGGCTTCGGGCCCATGAACCGCGAGTTGTCACGTCTGGCAACCATGGTGGAAAGCGGAGATGCGCGTCCTGCTGAATTGCTGAAGTCGAACATTGGCAAAGCGTGCGAGGACCTGCCGAAACGGCTTACCGATTGGGAAAATTTAAACAAAGCCGAGATTGCGAATGTGAACGCGATGCTGGCAAAGAGCGGATTGCCGACACTTCCGGTGAAATCTGAGGTACCGCGCGCGCCAGACTGCAAATGATTCGTGGTTCGAGTAAGAACGGAATATTGCCTCTTCTGCCCCCGCTGAGCATCGAATCATGTACAGGCAAGGGGCTTTGCCTGCCGTATCCGCCCACAATCGCGAGAAAATTCAGGTCGAAATACAGTGCATACTGTATTGGATTGTTAAGGAGAAAGCTGTAATTTCGAGTCGCGCGGGGTAAGCGACCAAACTTTTTTTGTTCCGCGGGGTTCTGATCAATCAGGAAACAGGAGGGGCAAGTGATTGGACGCTGCATGAATTCGAATTGCAATCTGGCGCTTCACACCCTCTCTGAGGGTCGACTTTTTCACTTCGAGATTAATTCCATCTCGGTCTCAGCGAGCGATGATCCTTTGACCACCATCGACGAATACCAACAGAGCCAAACTGCGCAATTCTGGTTGTGTGCGGATTGTGCATCGAGCGTGAAGCTGACGCTGGATCCCATCGACGGATTAAAGCTTGTACCATTGATTTCAGAGTACGCCGCTGTCCCCGGACAACCCACGCGATTTCCGGGGTTCGAGTTCTGTTAGCTCGCGTGCGGGTGCAAAAAGTCGGACATGAGTTGTTAGTTTTGACCGCTGGTTGAGCTTTGGCGGAAGGAACGACCGAGCAAGTAAGTCTAAGAACTTCAAGTGCCCCGGATTGCCAGTGCGTGCAGGAATCTGGGCATGGCGCGATTCGACGAAACAATACCGTTAATTGAGGAGCTCTCCCATGGCGATATTTCGGATTCTGGTGGCGGACGACCACGAAGTCGTGCGTAAAGGATTAGTTTCCTTGCTGCAAGCGCAGCCCGATTGGCAGGTTTGCGGCGAAGCCGGTGACGGACGCGAGGCGGTCGAGAAGGCCCAGCAACTGAAACCGGATGTGGTCATTTTAGACATCGGTATGCCCCTTCTGAATGGGCTGGAAGCGGCACGCCAGATTTTGAAGACCAATCCCAGCGCACGTGTGCTTATCCTGACGCTTCACGATTCCGACCAAGTGGTGCGAGACGTATTAAACGCAGGGGCCCGGGGATTCTTGCTGAAGTCGGACGCGGCCCGCGATCTGGTTGCAGCCATCGAAGCTCTTCGTCGCGACAAGACCTACTTTACTTCCAAGGTCGCGGCGATGGTATTGGATGGCTATCTTAAGGGCGGAACTGGAACGGCTCCTCCAACACCGGGACGCAATCGTCTGACGCCGAGAGAACGGGAAATTGTGCAACTGCTGGCGGAAGGAAAGAGCACTAAAGAAGTCGCGGTCGCTTTAGGACTGAGCGTTAAAACCGCAGAAACTCACCGCTCGAACATCATGCGCAAGTTGCAACTGCATTCGGTCAGCGATCTGGTGCTGTATGCGGTGCGCAACAACATTGTGCATGTAGTGCAGCCGACTCTGGAAAGTAATTAAGGCTTTGACCCGGGTGAGGGCCGGAGAAATTTTCCTCCCGGTCCTCATTTCGGGAACTACCAGTTCCGATCGCGATCGTTACTTCTTACCTTTTCCTGCATTCGCTCTGCCGCGTTTTGGATTCTTGGGGAGACTTTCAGCCCTCCAAATTCACTTTCGGCCTACTCTCTGCGGGCTGTACTGCATCTAACCCGACAATTCGACGCCAATGCGGCCTCTTCTGCATATCCTTGCGATCCTTCCGTACAGCAACTAACTGAAACCACTACAGAGTGCACCGGATGGTGGATTACACGCGTTCCGCTTACTTTGATCATGGACACGGCGAGAAGTGAAATCGTCGAACAAGTAGAAGCGAACACAAGGAGAACGCCAGTGAGCAACGAAGCCGAAGCCGTTACCACCCCACGTTACGATTCCGACCTTGATCTAGTGAGGCATGCGCAAGAGGGCGATCCGGATGCATTTGCATATTTGTTCAATGCCCACAAGTCGCGTCTTTACTCGGTATGTCTCCGCATGACGAATAACACGGCGGAAGCGGAAGACCTGACGCAGGATGCGTTCATGCAGATATTCCGGAAACTCGGCACCTTCCGCGGCGACTCGGCCCTTTCCACTTGGCTGTACCGCATTGCGGTCAACACTGTGCTGATGCATTTCCGGAAGAAGGCGCTGCGCCAAGTCTCTCTCGACGAGCCCTTCAATCAGGATGCCAAACAGGTGCGCCGTGAATACGGCAGCAAGGACGGCCGGTTGAGCGGCTCGGTCGATCGCATTGCGCTGACCCGCGCCATCCGCGAGCTGCCGGAAGGATATCGCACCATTTTCCTGCTGCATGAAGTTGAAGGATACGAACATCAGGAGATCGCCGAGTTACTGAACTGCTCGGTGGGAAATTCAAAATCGCAGCTGCACAAAGCAAAGTTGCGCATTCGCGAATTGCTGGGACACGCAGGCAAGGCAGAGCTCATGGAGAATGGGACACGAATCCCGTCCGTGCCGAAAGCCGCGCGCAAATCGAATCGTAACTCGGCTCTACCGACGAATTGGGAGCAGGGCTTGGAAGAACTGGCCGGCGCTCCGATGCTTCCGCCTCCTCCGCCGTCGCCGGCTTATATGGCGACAACCCTCTAAAACCGCATACAGTCCGGCAGTCGCGGGACTCCCCCTGAGTGATGTATATCCCGCGACTGCCAGGCGATGTGGACGCGCTGCAGTTTTCGACGCGCGACCTGCCCGATCAATACTCGACGCTAACCAGATAAAGTCCGTTCGCTGGAGCTGTGGCCCCCGCCGCCGAGCGGTTCTTCGCTTGCAGGATGCGACCGATGTCTTCCGGACTGAGCGTCCCTTTCCCGACCAGCAAAAATGTCCCCACCAGATTTCTCACCATGTGGTGCAGAAAACCGCGGCCGCGCACGGTATATATAAATTCCTCGCCATGCCGTTCCCAGCACGACGAAAATATATTTCGCACATTGGAAGAAAGCGCTTCGCGCTGCCGCTCAGGGTCCACAGCCGTAAATGAGGTGAAGTCGTGTTCCCCAGCCACGAACCCGGCCGCGGCGCTCATGCTTGGTTCGTCCAATGGATAAGGGTAGTGCCATACGTAGCGTGCCAGGAATGGTGGACAGATGGCGCTGCGCAACATCCGGTAGCGGTAGGTTTTTGCTCGAGCCGATTTTCGCGGGTGAAAGTCCGCCGGAACGACCTCAGCCGTGACTACGCGAATTGAGGGGGGCAGCAGGTCGTTCAGCGCGACCACCAGGTTTTCCGCGGGAATCGGGGACTCGACCGCAAAACTTGCCACCTGGGCCAGCGCATGAACCCCGGCATCGGTACGTCCAGAGCCCTGGGGCAATACCTTTTCGCCGGTAACTCGTCCAATACATGCAGCGAGGGTGTCTTGAATCGTGGCGGCGCCGGGTTGCATCTGCCAACCGTGGAAGTCGGTGCCGTCGTAGGCGAGAACGAGTTTGAAGGTGCGCATTCCGCTCCCGGGCTTCGGTCACGCGACGCGAAGCTATCTGTAATCGATTAAACGAGTTGTGCACGGGCCGCAAAAAGAACGGCACGTGTCGGCTATACTATTGCATTCCGGCTAGCGATTCGAATCAAAGAGTTTGTCGGGTCTGCGAAAAATGAAACTCGCAGCGCCTTCTATACGTAACTCATGGTCTGGGGCGAGTTTTTCTCCAGGATTTCTCATTCAGTTCCAACAGCGTTGATGTGCAGGGAGAGAACCGAAAATGCTTTTGCTTCGCTTGAAGTCCATTGCCCGGCTGACTGGATTGTTGCTGCTGGCGGGCGCGGTTTCACTAGTTTCTGGACAGGATTCGCAGGGACAAGCGGCCCAGCAGGCGAGCCCGCCGCCCGAAGGTCCTAAGCCGGTGCAGACGTCCCAGCCCCAGCAATTTATTGTGAAGGACTACTCAAAGCCGACCCGCGCCTTTCCCAACGTGATCGCCCCATACATGCCGCAGCACGTTCCCCCGCCTAATCTGGCGAACGCTTCGCGCATCGATCAGTTGCTGCAGGATGGCAAAATCATGCTTTCTATGGATGATGCGATCGCGCTCGCGCTGGAGAACAACCTGGACATCGGGATTGCGCGCTACAACCTGAATATCGCCGACACTGAAGTTCTGCGCTCCAAAGGCGGCGCTAATAACTTTCTCGGCGTGAATACCGGCATCGTACAAAATACTCCCGGCGGTGACGTGGGCGGGCTCGGCGGCACCGTAGGCTCTGGTCCGGGCGGCACCGCTCCTGGACAAGGCGGCATCGGCGCCGGCACCAACGGCTTGGTAAGTTCCACGCTCGGAATTGGATCGCTGATCACCAGCTACGATCCGGTCATCACCGGCACTGGCCAGGAAGACCACGCGAATACACTGCCGACCAGCTTTTTCACCGGTGCGCCTCCCGGATCCACATTGGCGCAAAACACCGGGACCTATAACGCCACGTATAACCAGGGTTTTACCTGGGGAACCGATCTTTCCGTAGGCTTCAACAACACCCGGATCACGACCAACAGCCTGCTGAACAGCTACAGCCCATTGATCAACACCGGCTTCCAGGCCAAGGTGACGCAGCATTTGCTGCAAGGTTTTGGTTTTCTACCGAACACCCGTTTGATTCGAATTACGAAAAATAATCGCGAGATTTCCGACGTTGCCTTCCGCCTGCAAATCATCACCACGGTCGACCAGATGGAGAACCTGTATTGGAACCTGGTATACGCCTACGAAAACGTGAAGGTGCAGGAGGAAGCACTCACCTTCGCACAGAAAACGCTCTCCGATACTCAAAAGCAGGTGAAGATCGGCAGCCTAGCGCCGATCGAGGAAGTGCGCGCGCTCAACACCGTGGCCACGGACCAACAAGGTTTAACCCAGGCCCAAACCAACCTCGACTTGCAACAATTGCTGATGAAGAATGCGCTCAGCCGAAATCTCCAGGACCCAGTCCTGGCCGACGCCGAGGTCATCCCAACTTCCACCATGCAGCTTCCTGAACAAGAAGCCGCGATTCCGACCGAAGAATTAGTCAATGACGCCTTGAGCCACCGCGCCGAACTGGCGGAATCCCGTATCGATTTGAGTAATCGCGAGATCAGTTCCAAAGCACTGAGAAATGCGCTACTCCCGACCGTGGATGTCTATGCTTACTATGGCGGTACCGGAATTGGAGGATCGCAGAATCCTAATAACCTCTGCACCAACCCGAACAGTGCTTTTAGCTTTGGCTCTTGCTCAGGTCCTCCGGGACAGATCCCCGTCGTACCCACAGGCAGTTACAGCGGGGCACTCAATGACTTGGTCAACTCCGCTGGTCCTGACAAGGGTGTCGGGGTCACGGTGACCATTCCGCTTCGCAATCGCCAGGCGCAAGCTCTGCAAGTGCGTTCCGAGCTGGAATATCGCCAGGCGCAGATGCTTTTGCAGCAGATCGAAAACCGGGTTCGCATCGAGGTCCGCAATGCGCAGTTTTCCCTACGGCAGAACCGCGCTTCAGTACAGGCGGCGCAAGCCGCTGTCAGACTGGCACGCCGATCTCTGGACGCCGAACAGAAGAAGTTGAATCTGGGCGCCTCCACCAGCACGCTGGTTCTGCAAAATCAGTCGGGATTAGCGACTGCCGAATCCAACCTGGTCTCCGCCATGGCGAATTACGAGAAATCGCACGTCGAACTGGACCGTGCCACCGGCCTATTGTTGGACCACCTCGGTATCGTCATGTCCGACGCAGAGACGGGCCAGGTCACGCATATGCCGCACGTCCCATTTGTAACTGCGCGGCCGAACCCGCAATCGGTGATGAATCCGGTGCAACCGGTCAGCACGGATCCGTTGGCTCAGCCGCCGCAACCGCAACAGCCGCCGCAGCCCTAAAAGCGGCTCCCGAAGGTGTTTTTTCTTAACCGGGCCGGAGAGAAATAGCCGCAGTACGCTATTTTTCTCCGGCTCGTGATTTGACCCAAAATAAGGTCAACTTGCCAAATCTCCTTCCCGCGAACCCTTAAAATTTGGCCATCGAAATGGGCGAAAGTAGGCCATTCTAAAGGCCTTTCGCCGTTTTGTGACTCATGTCACAACGGGCCGTGAGGTTGGTTACAGCACGATGTGCGCCCCTGCCTTATTCTTTTCTCAGGGTAGGGGATGAGACCCACATGACAGAGAAAAAGAAGCGCGAGAAAGTTACCGCAGAAATCACCGTATCGCACCTGATCGAATTCGCCAACGAGCTCGGCCGAAATATGACGGCGGAAGAAGCTATCACTTTTCTTAATCGGGAGGGCCGGGCCTATGAAATGTGGAAGCAAATGATGCATGCGGGCGAGGAATATCTGAAAGCGGCGCTCGATCGGCAAGCTCCCTACGAGGTACGCACCGGACGGTCATCTATCGGACAGAGGCGCGCGGTCGTTTAATGCAATCTTAAGACATTGAGTTTTGCTTGGGGCGTATAGCGGCACGGGAATCGACCCGTGCCGCTTCGTTTTGGGGGCGCGACATCCCACGCAGCCGGGTTCCCTGCCGCTACCTTGAACCATTCTGCTACAGTGCGACGACGCGCACTTCGGAGCCATTCCCTAATATTGTCCTCTTGAGCGGAGCAATGGCTTTCGTTTACGAAAGCCATTGCGAAGTCGAAAGACCGCGTGGATGTCCGCGTTAGCAGTGATGTGGGAGGGAGTTCTCACGCGGCTTGGGAAAGCGCGGCGGCGAAGAAAGTTCTCCGAGAGAACACTTTTTAGGATCGCGGCAGGGCGCGCATGTCCGGGGTCTTTCGACTCGGCAGCGCGATTCCCTGCGCGAATCGTGCTGCTCCGCTCAAGATGACAGGGATTAGATTTGCCGGTTCGGACTGAGCCACTACGGACACTCCCTCATTGCACCCTCGGTTCCTCCGTCTACTGCTACAATGCCTTGTTTCAGGCAGATACAGAACTTTTACCCCTACATTGACGTACTGTCTTGTGCAGGCGACGGGCTGCGGCTAAGTTAGATCGCCCCGTACCGTCTGGCGAGCCGTACCTCGAGGATTTCGTTGGAAGACGCCCAACTCGCCGCGCTGCTGGTTCGCCGCTGCATAGCTGGGGACTCCTCCGCCTGGGAGGAGTTGGTGGAAAGGCATCACCGGCGTATCTATAACATCTGCTATCGCTTCGCCGGGTCGGCGGACGACGCGCAGGACCTGACCCAGGAAGTTTTCATTAAAATCTACCGGACTTTGGGCTCGTTCGACACTGAGCGAGGGGCGTTTATGACGTGGGTGACGACCATGACGCGCAACCTGCTGGTCGACCACTTCCGCAAGACCAAGCAGGACAGAATGACGGATTCGCTGGATGCCGCGCCCTCGGAGCACGAGGACGCGTTGCCGCTCAGTGAGCAAATTCGTGACCAAAGTGCCACCCCGGACGCCCGGGCGCAGAGCTCCGAGGTCAGCGAGGCCGTACATCAGGCGCTACAGAAGCTGTCGCCAGATCTTCGTGAAGCAGTGATTCTACGAGACTTACAGGATATGGACTATCGAGAAATTGCCACCGTTTTGAAGGTGCCGGAGGGGACCGTGAAATCCAGAATAAATCGTGGCCGCGCGGAACTAGCACGCTTACTACAACGTACATATAGGAAGGTAATGTGATGACAGCAGAACATCAAAACGGCATGCAGTGCAATGAGTTCGATGCTCTGCTCAGTGACGCTCTGGATCAGACCCTAACCGGGTCGAAACTCGAGAGCTTCCGGGCACACGCTGGGAGCTGCTCCATGTGCGGGCCGTTGTTCGCTGAGGCCCAAGAGGGGCAGCAATGGCTCAAGAAGATGGTTGAGATTGAGCCTCCGGCAGCCCTGGTGCAGAATATTCTGGCTGCCACCAGCGGATTCGACACGGCCCGGGTACATGGGTCGGCAATCGTTCCGTCGCAGGTGGGATTGCTTGATCGCCTGCGCGATTGGGCGAGCCTGGTCTTCAGCCCGGTTTTCGGCGTGGTACGACAGCCAAGATTTGTCATGTCTTTCGGCATGGCATTCTTTTCGCTGTCGATGATGCTGAGTCTGGCGGGGGTCAAGGTGAAGGATGTGCGGCAAGCCGATCTGCGGCCGAGCGCCATCAAGCGCACATACTTCGAGACGTTCTGGCAAAGTTGTGAAATATTACGAAAATATTCGCTTTGTGTATGAGATCGAGTCGCGAGTACGAGAGTTCAAACGTGCCACGACGCCCGCCGAGCCCGTACACGAAGAGAAAGAGCAGGACCACAAAAACAACACAAGTGACCGGCCCGAACAAAAAGAGGAACGCAACTACAGTCAGGGAGACAGTCAGCCCGTGCTGGCTTCGCTCCCGGATGACCCGCCTGTAGTGACACTGGCCACACTCAGGAGGCTTGTATGAATTGCGCGAACCATCCAGATATTGCCGCAGTGGCGTATTGCCGCACGTGCGGGAAACCACTTTGTCCCAATTGCACTCGCGATGTGAGGGGTGTGATCTATTGCGAGAACTGCATTGCCGACCGTCTGCAAGGCGTGCCGCCAGTTGCGCCGGTCGCTTCAGCCGCGGGATTTGCGCCTGCGGGTGCTGCGCCAGGATATCCGGTGCCTGCGCCGGCATATGGGCCTCCAGGATCGGCACGAGGAGGCGGTGGCCCGAATCCGGCGCTCGCGGGAATTCTGGCTGGATTCTTTCCCTTCGGCGTAGGCGCGGTTTATACGGGCCAGTATGCCAAGGGGTTGGCACACTTGCTGATTTTTGTCGGGCTGATACTGGGCATGGATCAGTCGTCAGGTTCGCTGGATACGATTTGCGGTCTGGCGTTTGCCTTCTTTTATGTCTGGCAGATCATCGACGCAGTCCGTACGTCACATGCGTTGCAAGCGGGATTGCCGCCTCCGGATCCTCTAGGCCTGGGCCACGCATTTGGCGCGGGCGAGAAAGTGGATACCGGGAAAATTCCAGTCGCCTCGGTCATTCTGATTGGCATCGGCGTTTTGTTCTTGTTACAGACGACGGGATTGTTCCGCTTGAGCGGCGAATTGGTTTGGCCGTTTTTCCTGATCGGACTGGGCGCATGGCTCTTCGCCAAGAGTTGGGGACTGATTGGCAGTCGGCGCGGTCTGCCACATGTACGGCGCATGCCGGTTGGACCGATTGTGCTGGTGACGGCGGGTGTACTTTCGCTGATCGATAACATCGGCGGCCCAGGGTGGGGACGTACTTGGCCGGTGTTGATGTTGGCCATTGGCGTAGCCATGCTGGTAGGACGAGCGCAGCCGCCGGTTCCTCAGACGGGCGCGGTGCCTCCCGCAGCCGATCAAGTTCAGTCTTCTTCGAGTGAGGTGAACCGTGGCTAGCACAGTGCAAGTTCCGCCACCGCAAGTTCCTCTGCCGCCGCGTCGGCAACGGTCGTATGCCGGCCCTGCGGTGCTCATCATTCTGGGACTGGTCTTTCTGTTCGGCAACATGGGCTATGTGAGCTGGGGGCACTTAAGCCGTCTGTTTGCCCACTATTGGCCGGTGCTGCTTATTATTTGGGGCGTCATCAAGCTGGTGGAGTACCAGCAGGCGCAACGGGAAGGCACGCGCGCGGCGGGAATTGGCGCAGGCGGCGTATTTCTGCTGATCATGCTGATCGGGCTGGGCCTCGCGGCCACGCAGGCTTCGCGGCTGGATTGGGAGCAACTCGGCGATCACATGAATATCGGTGACGGCGACTTCGAACTCTTCGGGCAAAACTACAGCTACGACGATCAGATGACCTCTGATTTCCCCGCTGGGTCGAGCCTGCACGTGGATGACATTCGAGGAGCGGTGAATGTAAGCGATTCGACCGATAATCAGATCCATGTGACCATCCACAAACGCATTTCGGCGGAGAGCCAGTCTGAGGCCGACAAGTGGAATGCGGGCACCAAACCACTAATTAGCACGAGCGGCACCGTGGTCAACTTGAACGCCAATAATCAGGGCGCGGGCGATCACAAAGTCACTATCGACATGGATATCTCGTTGCCGCGGAAAGCGGCGGTGACGATTTCGAACCGTGGAGATGCCAGCGTGATTGGGCGCGAAGGCGATCTGCAAATTACCAGTCAGAAAGGCGAGGTGTCGGCTTCCGACATCACCGGCAAAGTCAGCTTGAGCCTCGATCACAGTGCGGCGCGGCTGTCGCAGATTTCGTCTGACGTGTCGATTGAAGGACGCGCCAACGACGTTTCAATTGAAGAAGTGAAGGGCGGCGTGCATCTGGACGGCGAATTCATGGAGAGCCTGAAACTCTCGAAGATCGCGCAGACCGTAATTTTTCGATCTTCGCGGACGGAGTTGCAGTTTGAGGGGCTGAAAGGCGATCTGGACCTCGATTCCGGAGACTTGCAGGGCAGCGACATGAGCGGTCCGGTGCGGTTGACGACTCGTTCCAAGGATGTGCGGTTGACGGGAATCTCGGGCGATGTGAGATTGCAGAACGAAAATGGGTCGGTGGAAGTACGTATGACGAAACTGGGCAGCGCGCAGATCGAGAACCGGAGCGGCGATATCTCGCTCTATGTGCCGGACAAGGCGGGATTTCAGATCGATGCGCGAGCACGGAATGGCGAAATCGAATCCGACTTCAACGATATGAAGATCAATAGCACCGATGATCAGGCGACCGCGACCGGAGCGGTGAATGGCGGAGGGCCGCACGTGATCATCAATAACGAGCACGGCACGATTGAGATTCGCAAGAACTCATCGGCGGAGGACGAAGAGCAGGAAGCTCCCAAGATGCCTAAAGCTCCAAAAGCACCGAAAGCGCCCAAGGCCGGCGCGCCGGAGGTCAGCGACAACTAGCAACTACTCTCTATTGCGCTCACTGGGGGGCCGGGAAACGTGCTAACGCCTGGTTTCGACAATTGACTGTTCTTACCGCCCAAAGGCAGAGCTTCCTGCAGAATGCGGGCTCAGCCCAAGAGCTTGTCCGGCTTTCGTAACAAACAAACTTTTCACATCCGCTTTCATCAGAAGCGCGATATACTGCCCCCCCTAATTGGGACCCAACGCTCACTCTCTCTTAAACAAACAGTGGCCCAACCAACTCCCCGCTCGGGGCACCGACAACCTCAAAGGAGGTTCCGTATGAAACGCCCAGGAAGTATTCTGTTGCTGGCACTTACACTGACGGCGACGTTCGCAGTCGCTCAAAGCCAACTGCCTCACTTCGACAACATCATCATTGGTCTTTCAGGAAAACCGCACGCCCGACAACCTCTTTGGGAGCAGTCCGGCAACGACGCTATGTAATCAAGGCGACCCGTTTGAGACGGGCGTCGACATTCGAAACTGCGGCATGCAGGGAACCACCCAGGTTTATCTTCACGCCACAGACCTCAGTGATAAGGCCGATCCCTCCCACACGCACTACGCGTGGTGGCATCAATGCGACCTGAATGCGAATGGGATCTGCCAGATGGATCAAGCCTGCTATTTTGAGAAATCCACAGAATGCTTTGCCTACGTTCCGGAACCGCAGGTAGACCCGTACTTCCAGATCGCCAAGAATTACGGATTCGCAAATTACATGTTTCAGACGAACGAGGGTCCTAGCTTCGACGCCCATCAGTTCATCATCTCGGGTACCTCAGCCCCGACGCAGTATCCAAACACCAACTACAAGTGGTTCAATGCCGATAACACGAGCGACAACACATACGTGGGCTGCCTCAATCCGAGCACGACCACGCCCCTTATCGACACGACGGGATGCGAGAACGACGGCTGCAACGACTCGCAAGATAATGCTGTCTCATACTGTGAGAACAACCCGACGGACCCGCATTGCGTGGAAACCTGCTTCAGCCATAACTCGCTCATAAGCCTGTGGGACCAGACCTACACCACGAACGGCTGGAAGTACTATCTCCCGCCCGGCGACTTCGAAAACCGGGGAGGCGTGGGAATATGGAACGGACCGGTCTCGGACAGCAACATATGCCAACCCTCGGGAGGAAAATGCACCAATCCGGAATATACCGCGGACATGATATTCGAACAGACCGGAAATACGATGCCAATCCTTAACGACATCACTTCCTGCAACCTGGCCCCGATAAGCTGGGTCATTCCTGACAGACTTTGGTCGGACCATGGCGGCGAAGACAATGGCTCCGGGCCCGACTACGTGGCGGCCATCGTGGACGCGGTGGGAAACAACACCAAGTGCGGGCACGATGGCAAGGGCTATTGGTATAATGACCCCAACCACTCGGTCGCGATCATCATAACGTGGGATGATTGGGGCGGGTGGTTCGATCACGTTAATCCCAGTACCAACATACTTTCCCGGAGTCAACCAGAACCCTAACAACTGGGGCGCTTGGCTCACCTACGGCTTCCGCGTGCCGCTGCTGGTGGTTTCGCCGTATACGGCCGCGGGCACCGTTTCGGGGGCCTGCGGTGGATCAGGGCAGCCAGGCTGCCCAAATCAAGTTGCTCCCTATGTCCACGATTTTGGCAGCATTCTGAACTTCATCGAGCAGAACTTCGGATTGCCACCAGGTCAGATCGGGCCAACTCAGTGGCCGTTCGCCGATGCCTCTGCCCCGGATTTTAATCACCCCGCTGGAAACATACCGCTCCAAGAGTTTTTTCTGAACAGCAATGGAGGATATACCTGGCGTTCGTTTACCTCTATTAATCCTATTACAGACGCGCCGAGCTACTTTCAGACCAACGGAAGTCTGGAAGGCCCGGACGCGCTCGACAACGACTGAGTATGTAATGCAGATTTCCTAACGCAGTGGCAGACGTCGGTCACCGAAATGGCCCGGCGTCTGCGCTGGCCAACCAGATAACTTAATGATATATTTGGCGCTAACGGGCGGCCTCTCCCGCCGCCTTGTGCGCAGCCTTCGAGAGGTATCGTATGCGTCTGAAGCCGCCTTCCCTGATATTCAGCTTGATCTTCATTACCTGGACAGCCTTTTTTGCTGGCGAGTTGTGGGCTGCACCCAAGTACAAAATCCTGCACGCATTCACAGGCGGCGCCGACGGCGGAGGGCTTTTTGGAAGTCTGGCGCTGGACGAGTCGGGGAATTTATACGGCATCACCCGCGGAGGCGGCAAGCACATATACGGCCTCGTGTTTGAGCTGAGCCCATCCTCAAAGTACGGCTGGAAGGAAACAGTGCTGCACAATTTCTGCTCGGTTCGCTCCAAGAAGGGCCTTTGCCTGGATGGCGCAGGAGGGTGGTATGGCCCGGTCTTGGCCCCGTCGGGCGATTTGTACGGCTCGACCACCGCTGGGGGCTCTTCCAATCAGGGCGTGGTCTTTCAGTTGGCGAGGGTGGGACGCCGGAAATATAAGGTCATCTACGAGGGCGGCTCTAATGGTGGCTGGATAACAGATATGGCGGGCAACCTCTATGGCTTCATCGGCCCGGGAGAATACAAGGATGGAGCTGTCGCCGAGTTGTCACCCGCCAAGAACGGCTGGACATACAAAGCACTATATAACTTTGACATCTCCAAGGGGGACGGATGGACCCCCGAGTCTGGGCTTAATTTCGACTCCAGCGGCAATCTCTATGGCACAACGAAGTTCGGGGGTAGCGGCGGCTTCGGTACCGCCTTCGAAGTCAGCCCGCCGGATTCTCTTGGGACCCCAAGCGAATGGCAGGAACACATACTGCACCAATTTCCCGCGTTCCAGGGCGACGGCGAGTATCCCTACGCTGGGCTGATCGCGGACCAGGCTGGCAACGTGTACGGTGCAACCCAGAGCGGCGGTGCCTGCTACCCCTGCGGCACCGTCTTCGAACTGAGCCCCGGTTCGGACGGGACCTGGCAGGAGACGATCCTCCACAAGTTTTCCAGTTCCTCAGATGGGATAGGCCCGCTTGGGACACTCGTGTTCGACGGGGCCGGGAACCTCTATGGAACCACCATCGGCGGCGGAAACGGCCAACAATATTGCGGTGGAGGCTGCGGTGTGGTCTTCCAATTGACTCCTGGAGCCCATGGCGACTGGAAGTACACGGTGCTGCATAGGTTTAACGGGACAGACGGCGCCGGTCCGCAAGCCGCTCTTATTCTTGACAGCAAGGGAAATCTATACGGAACCACCCAGTATGGCGGCTCCGGCACCGCGGGCGTAGTATTCGAAATCACGCCTTGATTGGTCGCGCCCGCCCGGAGGCTGCCGGGTCGGGTCAGACTTTCAGTCCTATGGACCGCATGAGTTCAAGGCCGTTGCTTTTGGTCACGATGCCTTCGCGTAACTTGTAATCGAATTTCATCCGGCCGTTTTCTATCTCATCCTGAAAATGCACGTTGCGCAGGCGGCCGTTCAGGGCCGCGCCGATTTCGGTGAGCGCGAGATCGTGGGTGGAGACCAGGCCGATGGCCCCTCGATCCACCAGCGCGCGCACGATGCCTTCGGCCCCGATGCGGCGGTCGCTAGAGTTGGTTCCCTGTAGGACTTCGTCCAACAAGAAGAGCAGCGGCACGGGGCCATCCGCGAGGTCGAAGATTTGCCGCAGGCGGGTGATCTCCGCGTAGAAGCGCGAGCTGCCTTCTTGCAGCGAATCGTTGATGCGAATGCTGGCGGCGACGCTTAGCGGACTAAGGCGCATATTCTGTGCACGAACGGCGCCTCCGGCCATCGCCAGTACCGTGTTGATCCCTATGGCACGCATGAGCGTGCTCTTGCCGGACATGTTGGAACCGCTGACCAGCAGCACTCGAGTGTCGCTTGCGATTGTCACGTGGTTGCGGACGCAGCGGGCATCGGCGATCAGCGGATGGCCGATTTGTTCGGCCTCGATCGACGCCGCTTCATTTGTGAACTCAGGGAACGGGTCGCCGGGATGTTCGTAGCTGTAAGTGGCGAGCGAAAGAAGGGCCTCGATCTCTCCCACGGCGTGCAGCCAGCGGCGAACGGCCTGACCGTGTTCGTGACGCCAGCGTTCGGCGGCGAAGGCAACCTGCACCGAATACATCAGCGGGACATCGACGATTTTCAAGATGAGATTGTCGCGGGAGTCGATGAAGTCAACCAATGTGCGAAGGCGCGACATCGCGTGCGATGCGCCGATTTTGTGGGAGCGAATCTGTTCCTGTAGAGCGCGCAGGCGAGGCGACTGGAAGTTTTCGACTTCGATACGCTCGAGGATGCCGCTGAGCAATCCCGAGATCGCGAAAGGCGTGCTCGGTCCCGTGGAGAACGAGGTCCAGACTCTTTCGCAGGCGGTAAATCAAGAATGCTTCCACGATCAGGACGAGGACAAGCGGCGAGAGCAGTCCCCAGATCGCCCAAACAACGACTGCGGCGATCGCTGACGCGGCCATGACCGGCGCAGCCCGGCGAATCCATGCGGGCTTGAGCTGATTTGGCGACTCCGCCCACTTCACCAGCTCCTCGGGATGAACGCCAACGCCTGCATCTTCGCCGAGCACGGCCAGGGCTTCGCGAAGGTCCAACTGCTCGCGAAGTTCAGTGACGGCTGCCTGGCGTTGCAGGATTTCTTCAACCGAAGTTGGCGCCAGCAGCCAGCGCGCCAGCGTGTCTTCGCCGCTGCGGGTGCGGCAAGTGGAGAGCAATTCGAAGAGGCTGCATTTTCCGAAAATGTCGAGGTCAGCCGCGTAGACGTGATGCGGGTCGAGGAAGCGGTCACCGGTCTGTCCATGGCCAGCCCAGCGGTCTTCGATGCGGGCGATGCCGGCGCGGTAAAACGATGCAGCACGGCTGGCGAGTTCCTGCTTACGCAGGATTCGGGAATGATAAGCGGCGATGGCGATGAAAATCGCGATCGGCGCGAGGAGCCACGACAGCGCCAAAACATGTTTATGAAGTGCCAGCCATGCCATCACGACGGCTGCAATCGCAAGAACGAGGCGGGCGTTTCCCAACTGAATGTGGATTTTCTCGAAATGGGCGACGCGGGACTCGCGTTCCGCAAGGCGTCGTTTGTATTCTTCGGCAGGAGACACTGCTTCCAAAATGTATCAGGTTTCGGGACGACGGAACTTGCGTGAGTGGCATTGTCGCTCGGAGCGCCTCGCCACTTCAGCCACGGCCATGTTATGTTCAAAGTTCTCAGGAACGGCGCATGATTCGATACTACAAAGGCATTAAACCGACAATTCCCGAAACTTGTTATGTAGATTACTCCGCGCAGATTGTGGGCGACGTAGTTTTGGGGCAGCACGCGAGCGTTTGGATGAATGCTGTCGTTCGCGGCGATGTGTTCGCCATACGCATTGGCGCTTACTCCAATGTGCAGGACTGTAGCGTGCTGCACGGCATGAAAGAACAGTACGGCGTCTCTCTCGGCGAATACGTTACCGTCGGGCACTCGGTGACACTGCACGGCTGCGCGATTGGCGACCGCTGTTTGATTGGCATGGGATCGATCATTTTGAACGGCGCGCAGATTGGCGAAGGTTCAATTATTGCGGCGGGCACGCTGATTCCGGAAAAGACGATTGTCGAGCCGGGATCGTTATGGATGGGGTCTCCGGGAAAGTTCCGGCGGAAGCTGGACGAGAAGGACCAGGAGAACATCATGCGGTACGCGAATAATTATCTGGGGTACAAAGAAACATATTTGGCGGAAATGGGTCAGCAGTCGGATTTCTACAAACATTTTTCCTGAGCGGAGCGGTGAGTTTTTTTGTGCTCTGGAGTGTTCTGAGAGAATTCCCTGAGATGGCCGCGGTACGGCCCGGATGACCGGGGTCCTTCGACTACGTGATTCCCTCGCTTCGCGATGCAATCACTGCGCTCAGGATGACAAAGTTTATTTTGCGGTCTGAAGTATTTGGCCAACGACGAACGACCGACGACTAACGACGAATTTCATGATTAAAGCGGTTCGAGGGACACGTGATATTCTTCCGCCGGAAACGGCGCTGTGGAATTTTGTGGAAGCTACGGTGCGGGATGTTTTTCGCGCTTACAACTTCCAGGAAATTCGCACGCCGATTTTCGAGGAGACGCAACTCTTTGCCCGAGGCGTGGGCGAAGAGACGGACATTGTTTCGAAGGAAATGTATACGTGGGAAGATGGCGGACGCGCCGAGAGCGAAAAAGGCCAATCCCTTACCCTGCGCCCTGAGGCAACGGCCGGCATCGTGCGCGCTTATATTGAGCACAAACTCGGCGACCGCGGGCTGAACAAGCTCTTTTGCATTGGTCCGATGTTCCGACGCGAACGCCCACAAAAAGGACGGTACCGGCAGTTCTATCAGATCGACGCCGAAATTATTGGGCCGACGAGCGCGGGCAGCGAATCTCCGGCACGCGATGCCGAACTTCTGGAGATGCTGGACACGCTGCTCGAACGGTTGGGAATTCGAGAGCGCAATCTACAACTGAATTCGGTCGGCAATCCAAGCGATCGGGCGGTTTATAACGAAGCTTTGAAGAAGGCGCTGGCTCCGGTCGTGTCGCAGATGTGTGGAGATTGCCAGCGGCGAGCGGTGACGAATCCGCTGCGGGTTTTTGACTGCAAGGTTCCGGCGGACCAGCCGATTATTGAAACGCTGCCGCGCATCACACAATATCTGGATGAGTCCAGCCGCAAGCATTTTGAGCAGGTGCAGGAGATTTTGCGGGCGGTCGGCGTCGATTATCAGATCAACGACCGGTTGGTGCGCGGACTCGATTACTACACGAGAACGGCGTTCGAGTTCACACACGGCGCGCTGGGCGCGCAGAATGCGATCCTGGGCGGCGGACGGTACGACGGCCTGTCGGAGGCTTTGGGCGGACCTGCGGCACCAGGGATTGGATTTGCCATTGGCGAAGACCGGCTGGTGCTGGCTTTGCAGGATTCTGCTGGAGCCGTGGTGCGGAAGCCGGATGTCTATATCGCTCCGCTGGGCGCTGGGATGGATCGCGAAGCGGCACGACTGGCGCGCGAACTGCGGCGTCAGGAAGTCGTCGTCGAACTCGGCGATGAAACGTTTCGTCTAAAGAAATCGTTTGAAGCGGCGACCAAGGCGGGGGCGCGATTCATTCTGATAGTTGGCGAGAACGAAGTCGCGGCGGGCGCGTTCGCGGTGAAGAACCTGGCGACGGGCGAGCAGGTTTCAGTGGCGCGGACGGAGTTGGCAGAGAAGATACGAGCTGCGCAGTAGGCGTGATCTTTGCGCTGCGAGCTCAGCGGCGCTGGTTGAAACTCCTTTGGAATGCGCCGGTCATGCATGACTGTATGGGGTCCTTCGACTGCAAGAATGCCTCGCAAGCGAGGCATTCTTTTCGCTCAGGATGACAAACTATCGCGTCTACGGCGCTTCGATCAACTCCATTTTCCCCTCGCGTGTGCGGTGCAGGACCATGACTTTGCCCTTGGGATCGCGGAAAACGAAGACATCGCGGTCGCGGAAGTGGACCTCTTTGATGGCCTCTTCCAGGGTCATTGGGCGCAACGCGACAGCATCTTCAGAGCGAACCAGGTGAACTTCGGTCGATTTGGCGACGGCGGGAAATTTGTGAACCACGACGTCAATGGCGGTCTGTTCGCTAAGGCCGACGGCAGTGGCGATTGATTCCTGTGAAGGCTCACCGCGGCCATTCCATTTCTTGGGGCTGGGCGTCTTGTGGTTGTGCCGTTTCTGTGTGCGCCAACGGGTCTTATATTTGACGGCCTGCTTCTCCAGATGTTCCAGGGCTTCGTTGACGGCGGCCGACATGTCTCCGGCCTGGGCGAGTCCCACGAGTGGCCCGTTGCGCGGCGAAATGGTGATTTCCGCCTTGTTGCGCTTCTTTTCGACGGACAGCACTACTTTGGTTTCAAATTTATCGGCCAGAATTTTGCGGATTTTAGTAAGGCCGGACTCTACTTCTTTGCGGATGGTTTGAGTAACTTCATAATGCCTGCCGGTATATTCCACGTTCATCAGCGCCCCTCCTTAGATTACGGGCACTCCATTGAGAAACGTTTCATTCCGTCCCCGCGCTAATTGGTCCTGCGGGGCGTAATTAGCGTACAAGCCTTACTTCTTCAGCTTTACTTCTTCACTCTGCGCTGGTGGGTACTCGGGATGCGCATGTCCTCCCGGTATTTCGCGACCGTGCGACGAGTGACCTGTATGCCCTGCGACTGTAAGATGCGGGTTATCTGCTCGTCGGTTAACGGCCGGGCGGGATCTTCTTCATCAATGAGTTTTTTGACGCGGCGTTTCAGGATCAATAGCGAAGTATTGCCGCCTTCCGGTCCATTCACGCTCTCGCTGAAAAAGTAACGCAACTCGAAGACGCCTTGCGGTGTGTGCGCGTACTTGCTGGCCACCGCGCGGCTCACCGTCGAGGGATGCACTCCGATTTCTTCGGCGACTTCCTTGATCATCATGGGCTTGAGCTGGTCGATGCCCAGTTCGAGAAAATCCAGCTGCCGAGTGACAATGGAGTAGCAGACTTTCAGGATGGTCTGTTTGCGCTGCTCGATGTTCTTGATCAGCTGAATGGCGCTCTTGTAGCGCTCCTTGACGTAGTTGCGCGTGTCTTTGTCGTTGGTGTCTTTGACCAGTAGACGTTTGTAGGCTGGATTGAGGCGCAATTGCGGAACGTCGTCGTCGTTCATCATGACCAGCCACTCGTCTCCGTGCTTGATGAAGGCGACGTTGGGCTCAATCAGACGTGGCAGGACGTTGTTGTAGCGCTGGCCGGGCCGTGGATCGAGAGTGCGGACATAATCAAGCGCGGCTTGAATGGCCTCAATGGGACGGCCAAGGGCTTTGACAATCTC
Source organism: Terriglobales bacterium (assembly GCA_963700175.1). Lineage (GTDB taxonomy): Bacteria > Acidobacteriota > Terriglobia > Terriglobales > Acidobacteriaceae > DASVWZ01. The sequence continues at coordinate 73,477 of CAVOWN010000007.1, read as the reverse complement.
TTTGTGCTGCTTGTTCTGTACGGCGCGAAGGTGCTGGTCGACGATGGCGATGGCATCGTTCAGCAACTGGGCCGTGGCTTCTTTGTCGCCGTTCTTGTGCGTCTCCAGCGCGCGCTGATGGAAGCGCAACTGGTAGAGCAGGCACTCGCGAAGGTCGCGGCATGCGACGCCCGGGGGATCGAGCTGGCGGACGACTTCGAGGGCCTCATGGAGATCGGCAAGATTGAATCTGGGTTTGAACACCGGTGGTGCCGCCACGACTGGAGCAGGCTCCGGCTGGCCGACAGGCGGCTCAGGGGGTGCTTCGATCAGCTCGACTGCGGTAGCAACGCTGCTGTCGAAAAGCTCGTCGGATGTGTTGGCCCAGTCCTCGACTCCAGTGACGGGGTCAACCAGGGCATCCGCTGCTGTGGCCTCCAAGGCCGCCGCGTCCAAGATTGCGTCCAGGCCCAAGGCTGCGGCTTCCTTCACGACTTTTTCCACAACTGCGGCATCCAACTCAGGCGGCGCTGGCGGCGCAAGTCCAAGCAGCTCTTCGTCGCTGGCAATCAGGTAGCCGTCTTCATTCAGGTTGCCGAGAATCAGTTCCGCGGCTTCGCGGACTTCGGGGCGCGTCGGAATGGAACCGAGTTGCCAGACCAGATGGTCCGTGAGATTGCTGGGCTTGGAAAGAAAATTCTCAAAGGAAGGACGTTCGATGTCCTCCATTTCGCCGGGACTGCGGTAGCCGGGATCGAGATACTCCTGAAAAAACGATCCGAAGTCGATCTCTTCAAACGGATCTTTCTTTTCTTCGGCTGCGGTCGGACTCTCTTCGACGGCCCGCTCGCGCTCTTCTTCCTTGCGATTGACGTCGTCGATGAGGGGAACGGAATCTTCAAGTTCTTCGAGAACGGGGTTCTCAACCATCTCAGCGGTGATCATGTCGCGCAGCTCCAGCTTGTTGAGCGCGAGTACGCTGACCATCTGGACCAGGCCGGGGGTCAGGATCTGCCGTTGTGAAACCTTAAGCGAAAGCTTGTGTTGCAACAACACCATGAGTCGATATTCTTTCTGAACCGCGTTACAGGAACATTAAAACTTTCACTACTTTGGCGACTGAGAAGACACAGGGTAACTCTTTCTCCTGCAAACTGCGCCTTCCGTTAGTAACTTGACCGTTGCCGTATCCCTCACACCAGCGAGAAACTCTCGCCCAGGTACACTCTTCGAACCTCAGGATCGCCTCCGAGTTGCTCGGGAGTTCCCTGCCGGAAAATTCTTCCGTCGTTAATAATGTAGGCGCGCTCGGTGACCGACAATGTCTCGCGCACGTTGTGGTCGGTGATCAAGACGCCGATTCCACTGGCTTTCAGATCGTTGATGATCTTTTGCAGATCGAGCACCGCGATGGGATCGATCCCGGAAAATGGCTCGTCCAGCAAAATGAACGTCGGATTGATGCAGAGGGCGCGGGCAATTTCGACGCGCCGGCGCTCGCCGCCGGAAAGAGCGTATCCGCGATTTTGGCGGATGTGCTCCAGTCCTAACTCGTCGATCAGCTTCTCCATGCGCTCGCGGCGTTCGTGCCAGGAAATCGGCTGGGCCTCAAGAACGGCAAGGATGTTTTCTTCGACCGTCAACTTGCGAAAGACCGAAGCTTCCTGCGGGAGATAACTGATTCCATACTGCCGCGCCCGCAGATACATGGGAACGTCAGTGATGTCCTCGTCGTCGTAAAGGATCCGTCCGGTATCTGGAGGGATCAAACCCACGATGGCATAGAAAGAAGTGGTCTTGCCGGCGCCGTTAGGGCCAAGTAATCCAACAACTTCGCCCTGGTCCACACGGAGGCTGACCCCGTTTACGACTCGTCGTCCACGATAGGATTTGCCGATTTCGTCGGTGGCCAGAGTATGCATTTAGCGTGCCACTCGTGTTTCCGTGATGGTAGGTTCGGAACCGTTGCCTTCCACCAAAACCCTATCACTGTGTCTAAACAAAGTCAACGAAACGCCGGTAATCTTGCCATGTTCGGCATCAAAAATGCTAGGCGGCCCTCCGGTGAGGACGAACTTATCGTCTTCTGTGTTGTAAACAAGCTGGTTACCGGTTGCCAGACGGTTCGGCTGAGTGATGACAACCTTGCCGGAAGCGATGATTTTTTCGAGTTTTCCTCCCGAAATGGGAGATGAAGCAGAAAAATTTTGCCCGCGCGGCTGAAGGTAGGCGTCCATCTGCATGGAGGTTATAGTGAGGTCGGCTCCTTTGGCGACAACGCCTCCGTCGAAGTGGGCGCAGCGATCCGAATCCTTGTAGTTCAGGCCGGCGGAAGTGATGGCAACCGGGGTGGACTTGCCAGCCTTGTCGACTTGCTCAAGAACCGTCGAGACGGTCTGGGTTGGCGTGCCGTTGGCGACCATGGAGCGGTGGTCGCGGTCAAATTCGATAGTCGGAGCGTCGACTGCGTTGGCGTCCTGCCAGAGATGAGCGCCTCCGGAGTAGAGAGCGATGGCGGATGAGCCATGAACCGTCATGGACTTAGCGGTGGCGTGAATTGGACTGGAGGATGCCAGCAAGGCACCGTTGGCTTGCGGCTTGAGGTCGCTGTATGTGCTCTTAACGTCGCCTTCGGCGAGCGCGTCCCCGGTGACACGATTTAGACGCATGCTACGGGCCGTGGTCGTCATTCCTCCATCGATTACGCGAGGGGAACCGGTGAGTAACAGAATCTGGTCGGCTGGGGTGTAGCGGGCGCGGTCTCCCCAGGCTTTGCGCTCCCCGTCGGCGTAGGCGACGCTTCCCTGCTGAACAATGGTGTCGATGCCGGAACCGGGTTGAAAAGTAGCGTCCAGAACCTGGCTGGTGCTGACGCGATCGGGCTGACCGGGGTTCTTGCTGACGATTCGAGCCTCGGGGGCGCCGTGCAGCGAAGATAGCTGGCCAGCGTTGTCGAACTGCGCATTGAACTTGGCCGCAGTCACCAGAGTCTGCTGACCGCCATCGGATGAGGAGGCTGGGCGCATGGCGATCTGTGCGGCTCCGAAGGTTACAGCACTTTCCAACCGTTGCCGCTTGGAGAGAACGAAATCCATGGCGGGGGCAGTGATCTCAAGGTTTTGAGCGACGGCAGACTTGCCAGATGGATTCTGTCTTTGCACGAGCTTTACATTTTCTTCCGCGTGGACGTTTTTCAGGACCTGGTTGGGCAGGAAATTGAAGATGGCCCGTCCGGCATTGGCCTGCATGGGCTGCTGACCGTTGGCCGTGGCCACAACATTACCCGAGAGGACCGCGGTCTTCAGGGAGCCGTCCTGCGGGGACAAGGTGAGTTCGAGCTGATCGCCGCGCGCCACGCTTCCCGCCTGCTCCGGACTGCTGAGGACGACGCTTCCGGTAGCCAGAACGTGGTCAAGAGTATTGTCGGGACGCAGAAAAAGAGTAGCCACCTCGGAGTCGAATTGACGGCCGGCGTCTTCGACCCGAGGATGGTCAAGGACAATCCACTTCGGATCTTGCGTGATGGTTCCGTGGGAAGCGGTCAATTTGGCAGTGGGATTGTTGAAATTGATGGTGACGCGGGAATCGAGCGTCAGTAGGTTCGTCTTGGCCGTATAGTGCACGCCGACCGCTGATCCGACGGCCTGAGGCAACTGGAAATCAACTTTCTCGGGAGTATACGCGTCGCCGGTTTTTTGATTGAAGATCAGACCGCGGGTCTTGAGGTGAATCGGGGTCTTAAGATCCCTGGGAGCGCTTTGATCGGGGCTGAGCAATCCCTCGGGATTCGCTTCCAAATCTATTTGCACTTCACCTTCGGCGGTGACTGTGCCGGTTTGCTGGTCATATTCGAAATCGTCTCCGTATATCCGATCAAAGCGGTTGGAGTCGCGGCCAAACAGAGTGATTGTGACATCGTGCAGTTCGGCGTGGCCGCCCTGCTTAAATTGCACAGCCTTACTGGCCTGGACCTTAAACAGAGTGCGGCCCTGCTCGGATTTCGAAACCGTGAACCCGGTGGCGCTTTGCTTGATGTCGAGTCCGATTTTGTCGGGAATTTGCTTCAGCGCGTTCTGCACTCGATGCCTGGCATAGAAGTAAGCGCCGGTCACGAGAAGGACCGAGGCGATGGCGGCTCCTAAGATCCATCGGCGCAAGCGGGAGATCGAAAAGGACATCTGAAGACAGTCTAATGCAAGCCGCGTGGGCGGACTGGCAAGTGGGAGGATGTCCCCAGCCATCGCAGAGGACGCGAGAGGCAGCGAGCCCGACTAAACCTTTGCATCGCCGAATATCCATGCTAAACTTCATGGCTGACGAGGAGTTTCGCCCTCACATCCCCCCGCGAGCTTCCTTCGAGCAAGGTGGTTTCCATGCGTTTGAATCATTCTCTCTACTCTTTCCCTACTGCTCTTCTTCTAGCCGTAATCGCTCTGGTTCTGGTACCGGGTGCGTCCGCCAAGCCCAAGTTCAAGGTGCTGGCAACCATTCCGGGCGGGCTTTGGAGCGGCTTAACCCTAGACGCCCAAGGAAATCTGTATGGCGTGACCAGCGGTGGGGGCGACTATGGCGAAGGCTCGGTCTTTGAAGTTTCACGCAACACGCACGACAAGTGGACGGTGACCACTCTGCACAGCTTCGACGGACATGACGGAGCGGTGCCGCAAGGGGAATTGATCTTAGATGAGGCGGGCAACCTCTATGGTGTCACTGACATCGGCGGTGCTTATGATAGGGGAACCGTGTTTGAGTTGACCCCGGGATCTACCGGCTGGGCGCTAAACGTACTCTATAGCTTTTGCGAGCAGTACGGGTGCCCTGACGGCGGTTCTCCCGCTGCCGGGTTGGTTCGGGACAAGGACGGCAACCTCTTCGGAACAGCCGGTGGAGGAACCTATGGTCTCGGTGTCCTCTTTAAACTCACGCAAGGGAAAAAGGGCTGGACGGAAAGTATTCCGTACACTTTCGGCTCCCGGCCGCACGACGCAACCGCCTCTTACGCTGCGCTGGCTTTCGAAAAATCTGGCAGTCTGTACGGTACTAGCTACTTCGGTGGTCGCTACGACCACGGCACCGTTTTCGAACTGAGGCGGGAGTCCAACGGCTGGAAAGAGAAGCTTCTGTGGCAGTTCGATCTCACTGACGGGGCCGGACCGGAGGCCACTCCGGCCTTCGATAAATCAGGGAACCTGTACGGCACGACCCCTGGCGGCGGAGAAGCCTGCGACGCTGGCTTTTGCGGGACACTTTTCAAGCTGTCCCGCAAGTCGGACGGGACGTGGGCACGAAACGAGGTTTGCGGGTTCAAGAACCCTCAGGGCGGGTTTGAGCCGATCACCGGGGTGGTCTTCGACAAAACCGGCAACATTTATGGCACTACCGCGACGGGTGGGACTGGTCCGTGCTATGACGGCTGCGGTGTGGTCTATAAGTTGGCCCCACGCACGGGCGGAAAATGGGCATACACCGTGCTATACGATTTCGACAGCGCTTACGAGACACCGCCCGACGGCCAACTCATACTTGACGCGCAAGGTAATCTGTACGGCACCGCTTTTAGCGTAGTGTACGAAATCACACGGTAGCGAGATCTTTGGGCGAGGTGCCGACGATAGCACTGGCCGGCACCTCTCAGGCGGGTCATAGCTTCCTAATACGTATCGGCGTCAATTGGGGAGCCAGGGTAGTTAATAAAGCATTTCGCATCGCACGCGTTTGATTGGCAAATGTCCGGAGTGCACACGTTTGAGTTGTTGTAAAGCTTTATCTGATTAAACGTCGCATGGGGCGGCGTTTGGCACGTGGGCGGGAAACAGAAAAAGTCTGAAAGGCCGCCCGAGTCTCGCAGCCCTGCGAAATGATCTGCATAATCGTAGCTTGGATAGATTTCTTGAAGCCCGTAAACGCTTTCTATGAACTTCAGGACGCTGCCAAAGTCATAGTCGACGTTGGAAATGTGGCCTCCGGTGCCGCTGTCATTCTTGACCCACTCAGAAATAACAAGTAGCGGAACGCGGAAACCGTATACATACTGCTGGCCGGTACCGTTAGGATAGCCGGGGTTTCCCCCGCCAATGGTAGCGATGGGGTTGACGTGGTCGTACCAACCTCCCCAGTCGTCCCACACGACCAATATCACCGTGTTGGACCAGTTAGGCTGGTTTCCTGAGCAGTTACTGGAGCCTATTGCATTGACAATATTGGCAACCCAGTCCGCACCCAGCCCTATCTTCTGGCCCTTATAGTTTATGCCTTTCTGAGGGTGGTCGGACCATCTACCGTCGGGGACTACAAAGACCACGCCGCCCGTCCAGTTCTGGAAGTTACAAGAACTGTTTGGAATTCCGCCTAGGTCCTTCAAGAATGGCGCCAGAGCATTGTTCGTCTCGAAATATGGCGCCACATCGTTCGTCCAATCAGTGTTTTGCCCGCTGCCAGAGCCGCAGCTCCCGCCGCCACCACTCTTGCTGTTGTTGCATATGTGGTTGATCGCGTTCGGAGCGGTCCAGATGCCGTTGGCAACACCGCTGTAGTACCGCCAAGGGATTCCCGCACCGTCTAGCAAATCCGTTAACGTCGGGTGCTCGAAGCACGGATATATCTGCTGTGACGTGTCGTTCGTTGGGCTAATCAGCGTCTCTAGCGAACCCGTCATTGCCGCGCATCCGGCGTCATCGGCGCCGGTGCTGGTGTTGTCCATAGCGAAATACGTGTCTTCCTTGGGAAAAGGTGAATTTACTCCTGCTGGCGCGGAGGTTCCCGAGAGCAGGAACTGGTGCGCGGGGAAACTAGGGCCTTGGCTGGTTTGGTACATGGAGTTTGCCCAGCCATACTGCGTAGCTAGGTCCAAGTATGGCTGAATAGTACCGCTGCCGTTGTCCACGTACGAGTAGCGCGTACAATCCAACGTGTTGAAAGGCGCAGGACACTGGTACTGAGAGCCGCCTGTGCATGCGGCCGAGTCATTGCAAGCTCCGTCCATGCCTCCACCATCGTAAAGGGAGGTCCAATCAGAGTGATTGTGGCCAGGGTCATAGCAGCTTTCGAAGGGCAGTTTCTGGAAGGGAACATTGTATTCTGTGCCCTTGTAAAGGCACTTTCCGCTTGATTGAAGGTTGAACTGGTTAGAGCCCGAACCGCAGTTGCTACCAGTGCAGAGCGCTTGAAACAGGTTGTCGGGTGTGCGGTTCTCCTGAATAACGATGATCACATTCTTGATGTACTGGTTTTGGGCGGACGCGAACGCCGCCAGGAGACAGAACGACAACGACAGCTTGATAAGGCCTTTCATTCCGGACCTCCTAGTCTCGGTTTCCCTCAGTGGGGAAGGTTGGGTTCTGTGGAGTTTTTTGCCGACGATGGAGAGCGGACAGCTGGGGCCCAATAACGCGCGGAAGTTTAGCACGATTTCATCGGAGAGATGGGGAAAAGTGAGTTTGTTACGAAATCCGGACAACATTCGCACATGACGCCAGAGGCCGGGCCACTCGCTACGACGACCGCGGTTTTTGAAAATCTTTCAGCGTGAGTTCAATCCCGCCGAAATCGGGATGGTCGTTGTGGTCTAAAGTGAAGGCGATGTCCAAGGCATCTCCGGGTAGAAGCTGGGCGGCGGCGATTCTCTCGGCCATGCGCCAGCCTAAAGCGTTGTAGGCGATCGTCCGGTTCCGAGTTGCGGGTATTAGGCCGCGATCCCGGCCTTCGCTGTTGCGAATGGCAGCGGAATCGGGATGACAACGCGGCGTCATGGCTCCGGCAACGGCGGCCAGGTCCTTTTCTTCTACCTCGGACTGCTCGGCATCCCAGCTTAACCTCAGCTTGATGTGCTTTTCCTTGATGATGCGGGGCGATGTGGCAAGGCGCACGTTGCGGGCCGTGAATACCGGCTCAGGGTTGCCCACTCCGAAGGGTTCGAGTTGTTGCAGTGCCTGGAAGAAGCCGGGCGAGATCTGATCGAATGGAAGATCCGCGTCGAAATCCAGGATGGGTTCGAAATCGGCGAGAGTCAGGTGAGCCCGAGCGTAGAGATCGAGGCGAGATTGCAACGCTTCCAACCGATCCGAGGGAAGAGAGAATCCAACGGCGTGGGCGTGGCCTCCGAAGCGCGTAAACAACTCACCGCAGGATTCGAGCGAGTTAAGCAGATGAAAGCCGCGGATCGAGCGTCCGGAGCCGTGGGCCTCTTCGCCGTTTCTTGAGACCACCAATGTGGGACGTCCGTATTTTTCGACGACCCGGGTCGCGGTAATACCGATGACTCCGCGGTGCCAGCCTTCTCCGTCGATAACGATGCAGTAGCTCTCACGCAGCGCCGGATTTTGCTCAAACAGCGCATCGATGGATTGCAGAATCTGGCGCTCTTCTTCCTGGCGCGCGGAATTCAGCTTGTCGAGCTTAGCGGCGATCTCCCGGGCGTGGCTGGGATCTTTGGCACTGAAGAGTTCGATGACGTCGGCGGCAATATCCATGCGTCCGGCAGCATTGATGCGCGGCGCGATGCGAAAGCCGACTTCTCCGGTGGTGAGGGGGCGTCCGGAAAGTTGGGCAATTTCGAGAAGAGCCTTGAGCCCGGGATTGACGGCGGTGCGAAGCGCCTCCAGACCAAGTTTGGCGAGAACGCGATTCTCCCCGGTGAGCGGTACGGAGTCGGCGATGGTGGCGATGGCGGCGATCTTCGAGAATGACCTTAGCAACGCGGACTGATCGCGGCCGGAGAGACGACGCTCCATCAATGCCTGGGCCAGCTTGAACGCGACGCCCGCGCCGCAAAGGGCTTTGCAAGGGTAATCGCATCCTGATTGATTCGGGTTGAGGACGGCAAGCGCGACGGGAACGCCATTCTGGCCGGGCAGGTGGTGGTCGGTGACGATGAGATCGACTCCGACGCGGCGAGCGGTCTCGGCGGCAGCGAAAGCGCGGATGCCCGCGTCCACGCTGATAATCAGACGAATTCCGGCGGTGGCGGCGCGTTCGATGACGTTTCCACGAAGGTCGTATCCTTCTTTTATGCGGTGCGGGACATGAAAATCAGGCGCGCCTCCGCAAAGTTCGATCGCAGTCTTGAGGATGACGATGGCGGTGGTGCCGTCGACATCATAGTCACCATAGATCAGGATGCCTTCTTTGCGTTCGATGGCGGCTTCGATGCGCTCGACGGCGGTCTTGAGTCCGAGCATGAGGTATGGCGAGTGCAGATGCGCGAGCGATGGGGCTAGGTAACGGCTGGCGGATTCGGCGTCGACAATACCTCGCGTGGTGAGCAGGCGGGCGAGGATCAACGTCTGCCTTGGATCCTTGAACTTGAGAGATGCGAGGCCAGGCAGAGCTGCGGCGAGACTCTCAGTCTGCGTTGCGTCAACGGTTTTGGGAAGCCAGCGCATCAGGTAAAGATGAAGTTAACCACAAGGGCGGGAAAAGGCCAAAGCAAACTACAGGGACACGGGGGAGCAAGAAGAAGCTCTGGTCGTTAGGTTTCGTCGTCCTGGTCCAACCCATCAATGGGAAGTCCGGCGAAGTCGTCGGCCATTTCCAGGATATTCTGGTAGCGCTCGTACCAGGGAGTCGCCGCTTCGTACACCATCACTACGCCTTGGTGGGCAAATCCTAGTTGGACGAAACCAACTTTACCGATGTATGTGCGCAGCCAGCGCGCATCGTCGATATCTTCGTCGTTGGCGAAGTCGGCGTCGGTGAGCCGCTCAATAATCAGATCAAGTTCTTCGCGTTCCAGGCGCCAAGAATCCATGATCAGGAATGGCGCCTCGGCGGTCTTGGCGAGCTCGACGAAATCCTTCCAGCCGTCGGGATTGCCCTCGGGCTTCCAGGTGACGCACTGGACCTCTTCGTAGTCGATGAACCCAGGGAACCGGCGGATACCGTGACCTTCGATGAAGGCCACCATGTCGTCTTTCAAGGTCGCGAGATCGTCGGGCAATATCGCCATAATCAATGGATTTATTGTATGCCGGAAGGGCGGTTGGTTGATAGTGGGCGGGCGAAGGTCGTCGTTGATCTTTGGTCTTTGGTCGTTGGCAAATTCGCAGAGCCTCCCGAGAGCGGTGTAGAAAGAGCGGGCGACATTCGCCGACCACCAGCGACCGACGACATTCTTTCCGTGTGCTAGACTATTGGTTTCATACAAGACATTCGATCCGCTCATGCTGCTCTCAAAAGAATATGTGGCTTACCTTGCCCGCGAAGTCACCAAAAAACTGATCGCCGGCGGGACGATTGAAACCAAGTCCGCGCCCTTGGTGACTGAGAAGGTCCATGCGGCCATGCTGGAAGAATTCGCCCTGGAAGACCGGATCAACGACGAAGTTCGCGTGATTCTGGAGGCCTATTCCGAGGAGATGCAGCGGACGAACGCGAACTACCAGGAACTATTTCGCAAAGTTAAGAGCGAACTGGTGCGTAAATATAAGGCGGTGCTGTGAGAGTCAGCCGCGACAAAATGAACAAAGTGGCGCATGTTGTTACAGATGCGCTGGCCGACCTGAATGAAGTTGAATTTGTGGAAGACCGGAACACCATCCGCCTGGAGGTGCGCAAGATTCTGGAAGAGCTTCTGACCCAGGAAGCGAGAATCGACCAAGCGGCGCGCACCAAGATCGACAGCCAGAAAAGAACCATCCTGGAAGGCAGCCAGGAGTGGGACATCCTGTACCGCAAATACTACAACGAGGAAGTCAAGAAGCTCGGGATGTAGGTCGCGTTGCCGTCTCTCTAATTGTGCGCCCCGATCGCGGGCGCTGAATACTCCGGCATCTTGTCATTGTTAGCGTTCGCCCGTTTCACTTCGAGCTCATCGAAGAGGATTGCCGGACTGACAATGCTGTGCGGAATATTGAGCAGGCGATTATCTACGAAAACCGCGTCGCCGGCGGCGATCAAGTTGTTTCGCAGCGCCCGTTGATCGAGCTCTCCAAAACTGCCTCCGCGCACCAACTCCTGGTGTCCATCCTTGACCCAGACCTTGTAAAGTAGCCGCGGGGTAAGATTGGGACCGAAAGTTTCCACATAGAATCCGAAGGGCAGGTCGCGCTGTTTACAGATCTCGATCAGTTTCTTGCGCAACGCGTCATCTGACAACGGCTGTGAGGAGCGCACGACCAAATTTCCTATGCTTGGCCCAGGATGGTTTTCCGGGAGCTTGGCGCGGCCATGACCGTTGGAAACCGGGAAATCTCGGATCGGCGCCCGCCCGATTACGTAATTCATCAGCTTTCCATCTTCAACGAGCATGACTGGCGAAGCCTTCACCCCTTCATCATCGATGGTGTAGTTACCCAATAACGATTGGCCATTTACCTCGGCCAAGGTGGGGTCATCGGAGACGGAAATGAAATCGGGGAGAATGCGGGCCTTGTAGCTACTCGCATAGGCACCCTTGGTACGTGCGGGCTGGCCCAGGTCCGGTCGCAGGCCAAGGAGGTTTTCGCCTACCAGATCGGAAAAAACGTTGTCCGCCGCATCGGCGGAGAACAGGACCGGCCCTCTGTATTCGTCGTCAACCAGGGGTGCGTCCCTGAGTAGTTTCAACGTCCCGATCAGGCTATTGGTTTCATCCAGGAAGGCCTGTTCCGAAGGCAGCTCTTTCATATTAGTAGCAAGGAAGCTGTGGCTGCGGCCGAGCCACATTCCGTCCGCGGCCTGGGTATTCATGCTGATATTCATTTCGTAAAGCGTTTGTCCACTGCGCACCATCGTCCCTTCGGAATTTACGAAGTAGCGATTCACGGCAGAGAACTTTAGCGAGGAGTTAAGAGATTCGATTTCGGGATCGCTCTTATATCGCTCCGATCCTTGGCGCAGCGTTTTGAGCCAGGGCGCGGAATCGAAATCCAACTTTGCCAGCGGCCCCACGGAGACAACCGGATCGGCCTGCGCAAAGTCATCCACCGGCTGATCGACGGTAAACTGCTTGAGCTGGGCTTGCTTCTCAGACAAGGCTTCGGTCGCGGCTTTATAAGCCTTATCGGTCGCGAGCCAGATCGCGTGGCGCAGCGCGAGCACATCGTCTTCGACGGGCATGATTTCAAGGGAACCTTCGCCCTGGCCAAAGAAACTGTCCTGCTTGTAATCCCCGACCCGAACCACGACGCGGACAAAACGCAGATGGGCCCTCACGTTGTTTACCAGCGCCCCAAAAGAGGCCTCCGCTGCATACGCGTCTATATCGGCGACGCGATAATCGATGTAGTAGGGCGCTGCCATGCCCTCGAGTTTGAGCGCCGACTTCGACCGTTCCAACTCCGTGCGCATAGCTTGCAGAACGGGGTCGCCATTCACCGGGTCTGCGGCGGCACGGGCAGGTAACGGCAGGCTCATGCCCACCAATATCACGGCAAGTGTGATCAAGTTTCCGCTTATCGCCGTTTTGATCATGGAAGGTCTCCGCCTTTCGACTGCGCGCTTGCCTCCGGCGTTTCAAAACCAGGCGGCGCGAGCACTGGCGGCCGGTCCAGCTTGTGAGACCGCTTTTGAACTTCAATTTCAGAAAACAGCATCGCGGGGGCCGACGCTGAGACCGGCACGTTACCGGAATCCGCGCCGCAGACTCCGTTAAAAACCGCTTGCTTGTCCCCGGTCAAAAGAATGCGATTGAGCGCCGCCATCGGCGTACCGACGATGTCAACGCCGCGAACCAGTTCATCGGGACGTCCGTCGGGGTAAACCCGCCATACTAGAACCGGCAGCACTTGAAATGCCTGCGGCGCACTGCGCTGCGTTAGCGTGAAACCACCCTGGATGTCTTCAAAGTACAATCCGTATGGCTTGCCTTGCTTCTTGACCTCGTCGACGAGCTTCTGATGCAGGTCCGCATCCTTAACCGTTCTTGAAGAAGAGACGATGAGATTGCCTTGTCGCCCCGTAGGCATGAGGCCTGCCTGCGCGCGCCCATGGCCGTTGGATTTGCTGAAATCCTTGATGGGCATACGCGACATCAGAAAATCCTTCAATATTCCGGATTCAATCATGTCGACTTTCTGCGCGGGCAAACCCTCGTCGTCGTAGAGATAGGATCCGCTCAGGTCGACTCCACCCAGGGTGTGCAGCGTGGGGTCATCGGAGATGCTGAGGAACTCGGGTAGCACGCGTTGATTGACTTGTTTGGTAAACGTCTGCCCTTCCTGTTCACCCCGCTGATGGCGACCTTCCAAACGGTGTCCCAGCACTTCGTGGAAGAAGACCGCAGCCGACCGGCCCGAGAGTAGCGCCGGTCCATCAAAAGGCTCCGCAGCGGGAGCCGCTCGTAGCGCCTTGAGGTCGCTCGCCATTTTATCGATGCGAACCAGAATCTCAGAGGCGGCGGGTAGGCGGTCGGCCTGGTCGGCCTGAAAGCTTTCCACGCGCGTCAATTGCATTCCGTCATCGGCAACAGCTTGAGCTTCGATGGACAGCCGCACCATGGACCCCGGTACCTCGATCGAACTGCCTTCACTCGATATGAAGTAAGACCGGGAATGTTGTTCGGTAATCGATGCGACGGACGACAGGATGAAGGGATAAGCGCGGAGCGCCTTGGAGTAGCGCGTCGCTAGAGCCTCAAGTTTGGCTTGATCGGGAAGCGGGGCCGACGCCTTCGAATCGATGTAGCGCTGCGGGGCCTCCTGGGAGAAGTCAGCCGAGAGGTCCGCCTCCGGCGCATGGACTTTAGTCGAGGTCTTGACGTTCAGATAGGCCTTGGAGGCCTTGCGATATTCGCGATAGGTCAGCTGCCACAGGACGTGGGCGATGGCATCTGGATCGTCCTCCAGGGGCAAAGATCCAGAACTGATGCCGCTCACGCGGTTTTCCTGATGGGTATTGTCAAGAGCGCGATCGCCGATGCGCATGATCACATCACCCAATCGCTGGCGCACATGGGTCGAAATTACCAGACTCCCCTGACTCGCTACGGCCATGGACATACTTTCGTCGTGGATCGAGTAATTGATGAAATAAGGCGCGGGATCGAGTTTACCGAGGTCGACCTGAGCGCGATGCAGCTCGGTGGCTGCGGTCGCAAGCAGAACATCCTCTTTGGGAGTTCGGTCGGCGGCCCAACCTTGAGTGGCTGGTTTCACCCCTGCGACGAGCAGAAGGCCGAGCACAGTAATCCTCAGCAGCTTTCTCATTGCGAAAGAAGTCCTTATGTCGTAGTTAAAGTTTCGAGCCAGAATACCAGAACGGTCAATGGCGGCCAGTGACTATCGCGCAGGTCTCAGTTCCCGAGGATAACCGGGGCGCAGAACTTGAAATCCGGCGCAGGCGCGCACGAAAATTCGTTGATTGAGGGTAGCTTTCGAGGAGCCTGCTCCGAAAAACGTGCGTCTTCAGGCACTCCTCAGGCGTACGATAGTCACGATTTGCGGTGATTGCAGTCACAGCACAAGTTGGGGGTTGCGCCTTAAATGGAACGTTGCGGTGAACACCGTTCATGTCCATCCCGCGCAGACATCAGTCCAGAATCCGATCAGGAAACTTCATTTTTTATAGGAGGGTAATACAATGACCGTTATGACCCCGCCTCATGTCAAGACCAACAAAGGCGACTACATCGAAGAAGTCTTAACCACCATCAAAGCCAAAAACCCGGCAGAACCTGAATTCCACCAAGCCGTGCAGGAAGTGCTGGATTCTCTGCGTCTGGTACTGCAGAAGCATCCGGAATACAAGTCATCCAAGATCCTGGAGCGGATCACTGAACCCGAGCGCGTTTTGATGTTCCGCGTGCCCTGGTTTGACGATCAGGGGGAAGTTCAGGTCAACCGCGGTTTCCGCATTGAGATGAACAGCGCCATCGGCCCCTACAAGGGCGGACTGCGCTTCCATGCTTCGGTCAACCTCGGCATTCTGAAGTTCCTGGCCTTCGAACAGGTATTTAAGAATTCGCTGACCACGCTGCCCATGGGCGGCGGCAAGGGCGGATCGGACTTCGATCCGAAGGGCAAGAGCGACAACGAAGTAATGCGCTTCTGCCAGAGCTTTATGACCGAACTGCAACGCCACATCGGTCCGGACACTGACGTTCCGGCGGGTGACATCGGGGTGGGCGGCCGCGAAATCGGCTTCCTGTTTGGCCAATACAAGCGGCTGCGGAACGAATTCACCGGCGTCCTGACGGGCAAAGGCCTGGCCTGGGGCGGTTCGCTGATTCGTCCGGAAGCCACCGGCTACGGTTGCGTGTATTTCGCCGCCGAAATGCTAAAGAGCAGGAAAGACAGCCTGGACGGCAAACTGTGTCTGGTATCGGGCAGCGGCAACGTTTCTCAATACACCATTGAGAAGCTGCTTGACCTGGGTGCGAAGCCGGTCACGTGTTCGGATTCCGACGGCGTCATTTTCGATCCGGATGGAATCGACCGCGAGAAGCTGGCGTGGATCATGGAACTGAAGAACGTTCGTCGCGGCCGCATTCGCGAGTATGCCGACAAGTTCAAGAAGGGTGTGTTCATGCCAACTGATATTAAGTTGGAGCACAACCCGATCTGGAACATCAAGGCCGATTGTGCGTTCCCGAGCGCCACACAGAATGAAATCAAGAAAAAGGACGCCGAGAACCTGATCAAGAACGGCTGCAAACTGGTGGCGGAAGGCGCGAACATGCCGAGCACGCTGGACGCGACCAAGCTATTCCTTGAGCACAAAATCCTGTATGGACCGGCCAAGGCTGCCAACGCTGGCGGCGTGGCCACATCCGGCCTCGAAATGGCCCAGAACAGCGCACGGCTGAGCTGGACACGCGAGGAAGTGGATGATCGTCTGCACAAGATCATGATCGCCATCCACAAGAACTGCTTCGAAACGGCCGACAAGTACGGCACGCCGGGCAATCTGGTAAACGGCGCGAACATTGGCGGGTTCCTGAAAGTCGCCAATGCAATGCTCGACCAGGGACTTGTGTAGTTCTTCGTTCAGGTTGTGAGTATCATGCGGGGTGGAGAAGGTTCCACCCCGCAGGTTTTTGGAAAACCTGTAGTGAACTTGCGCGAGAATCGATCATAGACAAGTAATGCACTGTCATCCTGAGCATCTGCTTCGCGAAGTGAAGCAGATGCGGAGTCGAAGGACCCCGGCAAAGCATGTAGTAACGGCGAACGTGGAAAGGCATTTCGACCGGGCTGCCGGTGAAAATTCCCCGCTAGGCCTTTGCTTAAGTTTAAAGACACGGGGTCCTTCGACTTCGTTGCCGGCTCGCTTCGCGAACGGCAACTTCGCTCAGGATGACAATGAGTAGAGTGTCATGGATTACAAGAAATAGGGTCTATATCGTGGGCAGCCGCACCGGGACTCTCTACACTTGGAATGACCAACAATATCTACCGGCGAGTCTTGGAGCACAAGAGCGGCGAGTTCGAAGGGTTTGCCAGTAAGTATCATTGCACTCGGTTGATTTACTACGAAAGCTTCGATGACGTGCGCAATGCGATTGATCGTGAAAAGCAATTGAAAGGCTGGCGACGAGAGAGAAGATTGTGTTGATTGAGTTCGCTCAACCCGCGTTGGCAGGATTTGGCAGAAAAATGGGGAGCGCAAATGGCGTTTGCCGGTGAGTCGATCATGAGCAAATAATTGGAGGTCATCCTGAGCGGAGCAGCTACTTCGCGAAGCGAAGTAGCTGCGGAGTCGAAGGACCCCCAGGGTGTTGCTTCAGCCTGGAAATGCATCAGGGCGTTCTCACTCTGCCGCTGCCGTTAAAATGCCTTTATACAGTAATCGTTGTGCTAACTCGTCCGGGGTCCTTCGACTGCGTTGCCGCTCGCTTCGCGAACGGCAACTTCGCTCAGCGATGACAAGTTATGTTGTTGTCGACTCAATGCCTATCACTCACATTCCCGATCCCATCGTTGACGCCGAAACTCTTTTCGAGAAATTCGAAAACCTGATGCCGTTTCAGGTACAAGACATTCTTCTTGTTTCAAGCCTCTACGATTCTTTTATTCTGCGCGAAGACGGGCGGCTGAATGAGCTGCTGATTGGCGAATCCCTTGAGCTGAACCTTCAGGAGATTCCTGGGATCACTCATGTCTCGAGCGGCGCGGAGGCGCTGGCGCTCGCCAAGGCCCATCCGCGGTTCAATCTGATCGTCACCAATCTGCAAGTCGAAGACATGGACGCGGCGCAATTGGCGCGCGAAGTCAAAGCCGCGGGACTGGCCGTTCCGGTGGTGGTGCTGGCGTACGACTATCGTGAGATCAAGAATTTTATCGAGCGCAACCCGGTGACCGGGATCGAACGGATTTTCTTGTGGCAGGGCAATGCGCGCATTCTGATTTCGATGGTCAAGTACGTGGAAGACAAGTACAACGTGCTGCATGATACGCAGGCCATCGGCGTGCCGGTCATCCTGGTGGTGGAAGACAATATCCGGTATTACTCGTCGTTTCTTCCGGCAATCTATACGGAACTGATCACGCAGACCCGGCGGATCATCAGCGAAGGTTTCAACGTGGCGCACAAGCTGGTGCGCATGCGGGCCCGGCCCAAGATCCTGCTGAGTTCCGACTATGAAGACGCCGTCAAACAGGTGGAGAAGTATCGCGATTATTTATTGGGTGTGGTGTCGGACATTGAATTCCCTCGCGGTGGCGAACTGGATGTGAACTCCGGGTTCAGTCTAGCGGCGATGGTGCGCCAGTTGGTTCCGGACGCGCCCATCGTGCTGCAATCCAGCCGCACCGAGTTCAAGGGCCGTGCCAATGCGGAAGGCTATTCGTTCCTGCGAAAGCGGTCGCCCACCCTGCTGCGCGATTTGCGGCGGCTGCTGACCGACCAGTTTGGTTTTGGCGATTTCGTTTTTCGCGGGCCAGACCGGGCCGAAGTATCGCGCGCCAAGGACCTGAATGAATTGGAGCAGCGCCTGCATGAGATTCCACTAGACACACTGGCTTACCACAGCCAGCGCAATCACTTTTCACGATGGCTCAGGGCGCGCACGGAATTCGCCCTGGCGCAGAAGTTGCGTCCGAGAAAAGTCAGCGATTTCGCGACCCTCGAAGCCCTGCGCCATGACCTGATCGAATCGATCGCCGAGTATCGCAGCGAGCAGAGCCAGGTGCTGATCGGCGACTTCAATCCCGCAACCTTCAAAGCGTCAGACGCCTTCTTTCTTCGAATTGGCGGCGGATCTTTGGGCGGCAAAGCGCGCGGATTGGCCTTCGTAAGACATCTGTTGCACAACCACCGTGTAGGTATGCGGTTCCGGGATGTACGGATCGCGGTGCCTCCGAGCGTGGTCCTGGCCACCGACGTGTTTGACCGGTTCCTGAGCGAGAATAGCCTGCTCGAGTTTGCCATTCATTCCACCGATGATGAGGAGATCCTGGGGCAGTTCCTGGCTGCTTCCCTGCCCGCTGCGGTCCGCGAAGATTTGCTGGCGTTTCTTTCCGAGGTGGATTACCCGCTCGCAGTACGTTCCTCGAGCCTGCTCGAAGACTCGCAATATCAGCCCTTCACTGGCGTCTATGAAACCTTCATGCTGCCCAATGGGCATGAGGATTTACTGGCGCGGCTAGAGCGGTTGATGGAGGCGATCAAACGCGTGTACGCATCGACCTTCAGCCAGCACGCGAAGGCTTACGTGCGCGCGACTCCCTACCGACTGGAAGAAGAAAAGATGGCGGTGATCATCCAGCAGGTGGTCGGGAGGAAGCACGGCGAACGCTTTTATCCCGATTTTTCGGGCGTGGTGCGATCCCATAATTTCTATCCCGTCGCTCCCATGACGTATGGAGACGGGATTGCCGCCGTTGCATTAGGACTGGGCCGCGCGGTGGTCGATGGCGGAAAGTGTCTGACCTTTTGTCCGAAATATCCGCGCAACCTGGTGCAGTTTTCTTCAGTGGAAGACATTCTGGCGAATTCGCAGTCGGAGTTTTGGGCGCTGGAAGTCGACCAGCGAGGCCACACCGAAGCGGGCACGAGTCTGCGCGAGGTGCGTTTTTCTCTCGACGTGGCTGAGAAAGATGGGACGTTACAAAATGTTGGCTCGACCTACTCCGCCGACAACCACATGGTGTACGACGGGCTCAGCCGGCCGGGACCGCGCGTGGTGAGTTTTGCTCCCATCCTGAAACATGGCGTTTTCTCGCTGGCTTCGATTCTTGAAAAACTCATGCGAATTGGCGAGGAGGCCTTTGGCCGTCCGGTTGAAATCGAGTTCGCCGTGAACCTGGCGCGCAGCGAAGACGAGAGTGCGGAGTTCGGGTTCTTACAGGTGCGCCCGCTGGTCCTGTCGCGCGAAGGCGAAGAACTTCGGATGGAGGACGTCAATCCCGACCGACTGGTTTGCCAGAGCACAAAAGTCATGGGAAATGGCCGGGTCGCCGATCTGCGCGACGTTGTGGTGGTGGATTTTCATCGCTTCGATCGCTCTCAGAGTCAGGAGGTAGCGGAGGGCGTCGCGCACATGAACGCGAAGCTGAACGAGAGTGGCAAGCCCTACCTGCTGATCGGCGTGGGACGCTGGGGATCGAATGATCGATGGCTTGGCATTCCGGTGGCGTGGGACGAAATCTCAGGCGCGCGCGTGATTGTTGAGGCGGGCTTCCGCGATTTTCGCGTCACCCCCTCACAGGGAAGCCATTTCTTTCAGAATCTCACCGCCTTCCAGGTGGGATATTTCACGGTGAATCCCGATGCGGGGGAAGGTTTCGTCGACTGGGAATGGCTGGGCTCACAGCCCGCCGTCGAAGAGCGGGGCTGCGTGCGGCATCTACATTTCACTGAACCTCTGGTGGTGGTGATGAATGGAAGAACCAGCCGAGGCATGGTGTTCAAGCCAGAGAACGCCGAGTAAAGGAAAGATCCGGCCGCACCAACTTGCATGTCGCAGATTTGGCAGGGATAGCCCAATCTCGGCGCGCACGTTTTGGTTGCACGGCACGCGCCGGACTGGTAGCATTCGGGTCTCAGGAAAGCTGTGGGCTTTCCATCCTCCCCCAAACCGACTCCCCAGAAGTCGGTCTCACTATGCCTTACGCAAAGGGGCGGAGAAAACCGTCATGTCGGTGGAAGAAAGTCATTGGACGCGGGAAATCGGTTGCCGCGGGCTAGGCGAAACAGAAGCCGAAAGACGCGCGCTCGATCATTTATTTAGTGTGACTTACGAAGAATTACGCCGTCTCGCCTCCAGCGTAAGGCGCAACGACCCTGGCGCCACGCTCAGCCCGACTACGCTGGTAAACGAAGCCTGGGTCAAGCTGGCGGCGTCGCCGAATTTCGTCTCGACCTCGCAGTTGCACTTCAAGCGCATTGCCGCGCGAGCTATGCGGCAAGTATTGGTGGAGGCGGCGCGCCGCCGCCATGCCAGCAAGCGCGGCGGAGGCGAGTCGTTCAACCTGATCACCTTCGACGAATCGCAGGAAGTCCCGACAACCTCAAGCGCAAGAGAATTATTGGCGCTGGACGCCGCGCTGGATGAACTTGCCCGCCTTCAACCACGCCAGGCCACTATGATCGAGAGCCGGTTTTTTGGGGGGCTGGATGTCACCGAGACTGCGGCGCTGCTGGATGTTTCAGAAGCCACCATCCTCCGCGACTGGCGAGCAGCGAAAGCATGGCTGGCGAATGAACTGCGGCAGGAGCGTTGAAGTCTTTGACGTCTTGCGAACTCAGGGGACCTGAGATTCGATCCTTCTTGCGATGAGGAATCAATGGACAGCGTGCGTTGGGAGCGAATTCAAAATCTATTCCACGACGCCGCCTGCCTGCCTTCGCCGGAACAGCACTCTTTCCTCATAGCCGCCTGCGGTGACGATACGGCACTTCTCGCCCAAGTCCAGGGCATGTTGGAAGAAGACGCTCGCAGCTCGTCGCTGCTCGATCGCGGACTGGCGCAGGCTGCGCATGAGGCCCTGGGTGGAACGGCCCAATCTTTTTCCACTCTCAAAGAATTCGGCCCTTACCGAATCAAAGAACCGCTCGGCGAGGGTGGAATGGGCGTGGTTTATCTTGCCGAACGCCGCGATCTTGGCAGCCTGGTCGCCATCAAACTCCTGCGCGATGCCTGGCTATCTCCAGCGCGTCGCGAACGATTTACGGCCGAGCAGCGCACGCTGGCCCAACTCAATCATCCCTCAATCGCCCGTCTTTACGATGCTGACACGCTGGGCGACGGCACTCCGTGGTTTGTCATGGAGTATGTGGAAGGTGTTCCGCTCACCGAATATTGCAAGCAACACAAATCCTCGATTGAGCAACGGTTACAGCTTCTGCGCTCGGTTTGTGAGGCCGTGCAATATGCGCACTCGCATGCGGTCATTCATCGCGATCTCAAGCCTTCCAACATCCTGGTGAAGAATGACGCCGGCGTCCGGTTGCTGGATTTCGGCATCGCCAAGCAAATGGAAACGCTCGACGCCCCGGTCGATCAGACGCGAACTGGATTGCGCCTCATGACGCCCGCCTACGCCGCTCCAGAACAAATTCGCGGGGATGCCGTCGGCGTGCATACCAACGTCTATTCGCTGGGCGTGATTCTTTATGAACTGCTGGCGGGAGTTTTGCCCTTCGACTTTTCGGAACGAACTCCGGGCGAGGCAGAAGCGATCATTCTTCAACAGAATCCGGAGAAGCCATCGGTCGCCGCCCAACGCGCCGGCCAAGCTTCCGACACAGCTCTTACTGCCGGCAAAGCGGCGTGGGCCGATCTGGATGTCCTCTGCCTCACGGCGATGCACAAAGATCCGGCACGCAGATACCGCTCGGTGGAAGCCTTCATCCGCGACATCGACCACTATTTGAAGGCTGAACCTCTTGAAGCGCGGCCGGACTCGCTCCGTTATCGGCTCGGCAAGTTTGTACTTCGCAATCGGCGTGCGGTCGTAGTCGCAGCCATGGTGGTCGCCGTGATCGCAGGCATGGGTATTTTTTTTACGGTGCGATTAGCCAAGGCGCGCAACGCCGCGCTGGCCGAGGCCGCGCGCACCCAACGCATCCAACATTTCATGATGAATCTTTTTCAGGGCGGCGATGCAGCCGCCGGTCCCGCCGATGCGTTGCGGGTTTCAACCTTGCTCGATCGCGGTGTGCAGGAGGCGCAAAGCCTTAACAACGATCCGAAAGTTCAA
Source organism: Terriglobales bacterium (assembly GCA_963700175.1). Lineage (GTDB taxonomy): Bacteria > Acidobacteriota > Terriglobia > Terriglobales > Acidobacteriaceae > DASVWZ01. The sequence goes on along the minus strand of CAVOWN010000007.1, from coordinate 51,443 downwards.
GCTGAGCTTTATCAGAACCTGGGGGACATTTATGAAAAGCTCGGCAAGTTCGATCGCGCCGATCCATTGCTGACCTCGGCCCTGGAGCAGCGCAAAAAACTGTTCGGTCCCGACAGTCCCGAAGTGGCTGAGAGTATGATCGCGCTCGGGCTTCTGCGCGACAGCCAGGCCAAACTTGATGATGCCGAGAAGCTGGTTCGACAGGGTCTCGACATCGACCAGCGCCGTCTGCCGCCGAATCACCCGGCGATCGCAAAAGCCACGGCGACTCTCGGCAAGGTACTGACCGATCGTGGGCAATTCGACCAAGCCATTCAGGTGCTGGACAACGCCGTAAAGCTCCAGTCAGCTTCGGGAACGGCAACTCCGGACCTCGCCAATAGCCTCTCTTCGCTGGCGGATGCGCACTACCTCGACGGTCATTTCAAGATCGCCGACTCTTTATACCGCCGCGTGCTCGACATGCACCGGCAGCTCTATGGCGATCGCCATCCGCTGGTCGCGGACGATCTCGGCGACCTCGGCAGCGTCCAGCAGGACTTGGGGTATTACACCGAAGCGGAGAAGTTCTTCCGCCAATCGCTCGACATCGACGAGTCTTATTACGGCAAAGACAGCCCCATTACTGCGACCGGATTGAACACTCTCGGGCGATCATTGTTGTTCCAGAACCGCTTCACCGACGCAACCGATCTTCTGCAACAGGCCCTCGCCATACGGGAACGAGTCTACGGGCCGGTCCATCCCTCAGTCGCCTCGACGCTCAATGAACTCGGCGGTACGGCATTGCACACCGAACATTATGACGAAGCGGAAAAACTTTTTCGCCGCATGGGTGACATCTACCGGCAGATTTATGGCGAACATCATTACCTGGTAGCGCTTGCGGACTCGCAACTCGGCAGCCTGTATAACGCCGAGAAAGAGTACGCACGCGCCGAGCCGATGTTCCGTGACGCGGTCCGCCTGTACTCTGAAACACTTTCTCCCGATCACCTCAACACCGGGATTGCCCGCATCAAGCTGGGGCGCACCCTGCTGCGCGAAAATCGCTTTGCCGAGGCCGAGGTGGAGACGCTCGCCGGCTACAATATTCTGATCAAACAAGCGAACCCGGCAGTCAGTTTTCTACGCAACGCACGCACCGACCTGGCGGCGGAATACGACGCACTGAAGCAGCCCGAAAAGGCAGCCCAATTCCGGGCCGAACTGACAGAACCAAACCGAAAGTAAGGCCTTTCCGCTTTCCGCGTGACATCGCTCGCCCCCAGCGGTGACTCAGGTCACAGCCCCGTGTCCGTTCCTCCCCGCAGAATAATGAGTAACGCGGTTTCAGACATCCATGTTCACAATCAAACACGCTGAATTCCTCGCACCAGGTGTGAAGCGGTTCGTCATCTTGGCACCCCGTGTCGCCCGTAAACAGAAACCTGGCCAATTCGTCATTCTGCGCATCAACGAGCGCGGCGAACGCATTCCGCTGACCATCGAGAAGTCCGACCCGGAGCAGGGCACGATCAATATCGTCGTGCAATCGATCGGCAAGACGACGAACCTGTTGAACTCGCTAAATACTGGCGACAGCATTCTTGACCTGGTCGGTCCGCTGGGAAAGCCGTCGGAAATCGAACACTTCGGCACAGTTGTCGTCATCGGCGGAGGCGTTGGGACCGCGATGGCATACCCCACGGCAGCAGCGCTGAAACGCACCGGGAATCGCGTGATCTCGATTGTCGGCGCGCGCAATAAGGAATTGGTGATTCTGGAGCGCGAAATGCGAGAAGTCAGCGACTCGTTGATGATCACGACCGACGACGGCAGCTACGCCGACAAAGGCTTCGTCACCGACAAGCTCCGGCAGTTGATCGAGAACGGTACGCGCATCGACCTAGTAATGGCAATTGGCCCCATTCCAATGATGCGCGCCGTCGCGGAGATGACGCGCAAAGAAAATATCCGCACCATTGTCAGCTTGAATCCCATCATGATCGACGGCACGGGAATGTGCGGCGGCTGCCGCGTACTGGTCGACGGCAAGAGCGAGTTCGCCTGTGTCGACGGACCCGAGTTTGACGCGCACCGCGTCGATTTTGCCGTGCTGGTACAGCGAAATTCGATGTATCGCACGGCGGAACAGAAATCGATGGAACAATTCCAGCACCAGTGCCAGGCCCAGAAACAGGCTGAACTGGTGGAAACGGAAACCGAGTGCACCGTACAGGGAGGCAAACAGTGACGCAAGCAGGCAAAAGTTCACTAAACGTGCTGACGCTGAAAGAACGAATGAAGGTGCCGCGACAGCACATGTTGGAACAGCCTCCGCTGCTGCGGGCGACCAACTTCACGGAAGTGAATCTCGGCTACTCCGAAGAACTGGCCCGGCAAGAGGCGGTACGCTGCCTCGAATGCGCCAAGCCCGCGTGCACCGACAAATGTCCTGTTGGGGTCAAGGTGAAGGACTTCGTGCAGTTGATCGTAGCTGGAGACTACCTGGGCGCGGCAGCGAAGATTCGCGAAGACAATGTGCTTCCTGCAGTGACGGGCAGGGTTTGTCCGCAGGAGGACCACTGCGAAGGTGGCTGCCTGATGGGCAAGAAAGTGCAGTCGCTGGGAATTGGATATCTGGAGCGTTTCGTCGCGGACTACGAACAGAAGATGGGAATCCGGGTTTTGCCGAATGTCACTCCGACTGGCAGGAAAGTGGCGATCGTCGGCAGTGGACCCTCCGGCCTTACGGCGGCAGGAGACTTGGTGCAGAAAGGCCACTCGGTCACCGTGTTCGAAGCGCTGCACGAAGTGGGCGGAGTGCTGGTGTATGGCATTCCTGAATTCCGCTTGCCCAAACAGATTATTCGCGAGCAGATCGACTACATGAAAGCCATGGGCGTGCAGTTCGAGACCGATGTTGTCGTCGGCCGTACACTTACGATCAGCGAGTTGATGGAAGAAGAGGACTACGACGCGGTTTTTATCGGAACGGGTGCCGGATTGCCGCAATTCATGGGGATTCCAGGCGAGCACTTGAACGGCGTGTATTCGGCGAACGAATTCCTTACCCGCATCAACTTGATGCATGCCTACGAATTTCCCAACTACGACGAACCGATCATTGATTTCCGCGGCCAGGACGTTGCGGTCATCGGAGGCGGAAACACGGCGCTGGACGCGATCCGCTCGGCGCTGCGCTTGGGCGCGCGCAAAGCCTATGTGGTGTATCGGCGAAGTGAAGCAGAGTTGCCGGCCCGAATCGAAGAAGTAAAACACGCCCGGCAGGAAGGGATCGAGTTTCGCCTGTTGACGAATCCCATCGAATTTCTCTCCGACGGCAAGGGATGGTTGACCGGCGTGCGCTGCATGAAAATGGAATTGGGTGAGCCAGACGCGTCGGGACGCAGGCGTCCAGTGCCCATCGAGGGATCGGAGTTCGATCTGCCGCTGTCGGTTGCAGTGATGGCGATTGGAACCAGCGCGAATCCGTTGATTCAAAGCACCACTCCGGGATTGAAGACCAATAAGAAAAACTATATTGAAGCCGATCCCATGACGCAGAAAACTTCGCGAAAAGGAGTTTTCGCGGGCGGAGACATCGTCACCGGAGCCGCAACTGTGATTCTGGCAATGGGCGCCGGACGCCGTGCGGCCAAGTCGATCCACGAATACCTGACATCGGGTGAATGGTAGGAACCAGCGGTGTCTGGCTGGTCTGGCTTTGTTAAGTTCTGCTCGACTTGTCAACAATTGTAAATTTCCTCGGTCAGCCATAAATCTTCCTTGACTCGGCGGTTTTTTCGTTGAATTATCGTGGCGCGGTTCCATCCGCTCTGAATCGAGGTGCTCCGTGCTTAACCCGATGCGGTCCGCGCTTGTTCTCACATCCCTGGCAATTTTCCTTTCGGCCGCTGTGTTCGCCCCTTTGCCCGCAACAGCACAAAAGCTCAAAGTGCTCTACGAATTCAAAGGTGGTGAAGACGGGCTGGAACCCAGCGGCGGTCTGGTACAGGATGCGGCTGGTAATTTTTACGGTACGACCATTTCCGGCGGAGGTAGCACGAATTGTCACGAAGGATGTGGCACGGTGTACAAGCTCGATACACACGGAAAAGAAACCGTACTTTACCGCTTTACCGGTCTATCGGATGGGCAATACCCATGGCCCGTGGTCCTGGACAAAGCCGGCAACATTTATGGAACCACCTTTCAGGGCGGCATTTCAAATTGCGAAAACTACGGAAGCTGCGGAGTGGTTTACAAGCTGGAACCAGGCGGCACATTCACCGTCCTGCACACCTTCAAAGGCGAACCTAACAGCGATGGCGCTAACCCCGAGTCCGGATTGGTGATGGATTCCTCAGGCAACCTGTACGGTACCACGGTCGATGGCGGCACGCCCGGGGGTTGCCCGAACTGGTACCCTCCCGGATGCGGTACCGTATACAAGATCGACACGCATGGCAAAGAGACCATTCTTCACTACTTCGACGGGGAAGACGGACAGAATCCCTCAGCCGGATTGATCCTTGACCGACAGGGCGACCTCTATGGGAGCACCCTCAATGGCGCGTACCGGTTCGGTACCGTGTTCAAGCTGTCCCCAGATGGCAAAGAAACCGTGCTTCACAATTTCAGCGGAGGCCCGCCCGACAATGGGTATCCCTACGATGGTCTGGCTCGCGATGACACGGGTAATCTGTACGGAACCACGGAATGGCATCCGTCCGGATCGAACATTTATGGGACCGTCTTCAAGCTAAGCCCCAAAGGTGATGCGTTGACCACCCTGTTCACCTTCGACTTGCTGGATGGCGGGTATCCTCTGTCTGGACTCATTCGCGATTCAGCAGGCACCCTCTACGGCACTACCGCGTATGGTGGAAATTGCAAATACAACGGCTGCGGAACGGTTTTTAGGGTCGATAGGAACGGGGACGAAACAGTTCTCTACAATTTCCACACGGGACCCGACGGGCATGCGCCGTCGGGCATTCTGTTGCGCGATCAGGCAGGCAATCTTTATGGGACTTCGCAAGGTGGCACTCACCATGCAGGACTGATTTACGAGATTACGCATTAAGTAAACGCAAAACATCCGCTGAAGCGTTGTTGAGCGGCCGCCATACCCCGCAGACCGGCGTCACCGCAGGCTGTTCGAGCCAACAAGCGTTTCAGTCAAGCGCATTGCCTGACCGCCTTCGCGCTTGTTCACGTCTCCCCGAAGTGCCCTGTCCCGCGCGGCCTCGTAGATGACGCTCAGCCCTCTCCAGCAACAAGCATAAGACAATCCCACTCGGACTCGTCTACAATTCAGCGTTGCGTTCATTCCTGGTCAATTCGAATTGGAAGGGGTCTTCATGCGTTTTCTGAGAGTTGCGCTTTTGGTCGTCTGGTTGTCGTCATCTTTATTTTCACAAACAACGCCTCTGCATGGAATCGACGTTACCGACCTCGACCGCAAGGCCGATCCCTGCAACGATTTTTACGAATTCGCCAACGGCACCTGGCGGGCCAACAATCCCATTCCTGCGTCCATGACGCGCTGGAGCAAGCGCTGGGCGTCGGGTGAAGCCACCAAGGATCAGTTGCGCGAAATCTCCGAGGACGCGTCGAAGAACCCATCGGCGCCCAAAGGCAGCACCGAGCAGATCATCGGCAGTTACTACGGCGCGTGCATGGACGAAGCGCGAGTCAACGCGCGAGGCATTCAGCCGCTGAAACCGTGGTTCGAGAAAATCGATGCCGCGAAAGATATCGGCCAACTACAAGTCGTCATGGCTGACTTGCACGACATTGTGGTCATCGCGCCCTTCGGCCTCGGCGGAAGCCAGGATCCGCATAAGCCAACCATGGTACTGGCGGACATTTACACCAACGGCTTCTCGCTGCCCGACCGCGATTACTATCTGAAGCCAGATGCGCGCTTCAAGGACGCCCGCGAAAAATATCAGGCACACGTGGTGAAGATGTTCAAACTCGTGGGCTGGGACGAGAAATCCGCCACCGGCGCCGCTCAGACCGTCATGACGATGGAAACGAAGTTCGCCGAAGCAACGCTCGACAATGTCACGCTGCGCGATCCCTCCGCCACCGACCACAACACTACCCTCGCGCAACTCCAGACCATGGCTCCGCATTTCAACTGGCAAGCGTATTTCGAGCACGACCAACTGCCGAACGACGTCGACATGAACGTGGACCAACCCAAGTTTATGGCGGAGTTCGACCGCCAACTTCAAGAAACATCGCTGGCCGACTGGAAGGTCTACTTGAAGTGGAACCTGGTAAATTCCACAGCCAGGTCTCTGTCGCAGCCGCTGGTGGAAGAGGATTTCGCCTTCAACGCAAAGTATCTCGGCGGCGCCAGCGAGCTGAAGCCGCGATGGAAGCGCTGTGTGGAGTCGAGCGACGACCTTTTCGGCGAAGCGTTAGGCAAGAAATATGCCGAGAAGTACTTCCCTCCCGAAGCCAAGGCGCGCATGCAGGAGATGGTCCGCAACATTCTCGCCGCCATGAAGGATGACATTTTGAGCCGGCCCTGGATGAGCGACGATACCAAGGAAAAGGCGATGGCGAAGATCGCCACCTTCAATCCAAAAATCGGCTATCCCGACAAATGGAAGGACTACAGCAAGGTCGACGTGCGCTCGGACACGTTCTTCGAAGACGTGGTTGCCGGGCGGCGCTTCCAGATCCAGGACGACCGCACCACCATCGGTAAGCCAGTGGACCGCGGACGCTGGGGAATGACGCCGCCCACGTCGAACGCTTATTACAACGCTCAGTTGAACGAAATCGTTTTCCCGGCAGGCATTTTGCAACCTCCGGCTTTCGATAATTCGGCGGTCGACGCGGTCAACTACGGCGCGATCGGCGTCGTCATCGGACACGAAATTTCGCACGGCTTCGACGATCAGGGCGCGAAATTCGACTATCTGGGCAATCTCAGAAACTGGTGGACGGATGCGGACTTGAAGCAGTTCCAGCTGCGCGGCGCTTGCGTTGCCGACCAGTTCGACCACTATTTCATCGAAGAAGGAGTACACCACAACGGAAAGCTGGTGCTGGGCGAGAGCATCGGCGACCTTGGCGGGGCGAAGATCGCATATCTGGCCTATCAGAAATCTCTTCAAGGCAAGCCGCGTCCGGCGAATCTCGACGGCTTCACCCCCGAGCAACAGTTCTTTCTGGCGTGGGGTCAGTGGCGTGGCGATGAGATCCGCATCGAGACCCAGCGCGTGATGATGCAGAACGACCCGCATCCGGTGGCGAAGTTTCGCGTGAACGGACCGCTATCCAATCTCACGGAATTTCAGCAGGCTTTTAGTTGCAAGGCGGACGCAGCCATGGTTCGGCCCCCCGACAAGCGCTGCGATGTGTGGTAGGCGGATTGGATAAGGATTGTGATTTACGATGGCCTGTTAACTATCCGAAGTCTACTTGATGCAGCATCGACTGATCGAACTGTTCGGCGGTCTTCACGGCGTTCGCGATAAGGGCGCCATGGAGGCCGCTTGCTTTCGCCCTCAAACCGGCTATTACAACTCCATTGAAGAGGAAGCTGCCGCGCTAATGGAGTCGCTCGCCAACAACCATGGTTTCCTGGACGGCAATAAGCGCATCGCGTTCACTGCCGCCGATGTATTCCTGAGGCGAAACGGCTTTTACATCGAGGTCCAAGCATCGGAAGGGCAGGCATTCATTGAGGGATCAATGGAGCGCCACGAATTTCGCTTTGCCCGAATCCTCGACTGGCTTCACGGGCGCATCAGGCCACTTCCTTAACTCCCCACTGTTTGGCGTGCCGTATGTATTGCGAGGCCAGATTTCAACTTGGGAAGTTCTGATTAAGTCCCCGTGGGACCTCCGCGGCCCTCTGTCCACCCTTGTGTACCCCGTGGTCAAATGCTTTCGCCCCCATTTTAATCAGAGATGCCTTAGAGTAGACGCGGCTTGACTGTCACAACTTTTTACACTCGGACGACTATCCTCGCCTGCCGCTCTTCGTCTATCCGCCAAGATCAACAATCAATCTCCGGCAACCGTTAGGTTGAGCTGTCAACGACCGGTAAACATTAGACATCAACTTTGCAGAATGAAGCTTGAAAGAGGAGGACGAGTAATGAAACCGTGGCAACGCATCGGCACTTGCATTTTAACGGGTGCTCTAACTTTCGCTTCACTCCCCACTCGCGCGATGGCGCAAACCAATCCAAGCGCAGCCAAGCCCGAAGCTCAAATGTCGGATAACGAGCGCGACGGCCAGCATGACTTCGATCCGCTGCTGGGCTCATGGAAGTATCATCTGAAACGCCGTATGCATCCCCTGACCGGCTCCAATACCTGGGTTGAATTCGACGGAACGGGCGTCTGCTACAAGGTTTGGGATGGCGGCGCCGACCTGGATACCGTCGAACTCAATGGCCCCGCCGGTCACATCGAGGGCCTGACGTTGCGCGTGTACAATCCTCAATCTCATCAGTGGCGCCTCTACTGGGCAAACCGCAAGATTGGGGTCGTCGATCCACCTCAGGTCGGCGAATTCAAGAATGGACGCGGTGAGTTTTTCGCGCAAGATACGATCAATGGCAAAACCATTCTCATTCGATTTGTCTGGACCAACCTGACTACCAATTCGCCCCACTTCGAACAATCTTTCTCCGATGATGGCGGCAAGGCCTGGGAAGTGAACTGGATTACCGATCAGACGCGAGTGGCCGATGCATCGGCCAAAACGCCTTGAATCTTGCCGATGAAATCTTCGAGCGTGTTTCAGAAATAGGACTTGAAGGGGCGCGGCTTCAGCCGCGCCGTTCAACCTCCGCCACAAATGCGGGCTTTACCGCCCGCGGGAACCGATGAATAATCACAATGGATTTTCGAAACACACTCTAGCCAGAGCCGAGCGAGAGCCGTTACGACTTAGCGTTTCGCTTGGACGAAGTCAGGCCTTCGAGTTCTTCCAGAGTCTTCGGCCAATCTTTCCGAAGCAGCCGGGAAAGCGAACGGTCCGCGAGCAACTTCCCTCCAGTTTGGCAGGTGGGGCAGTAGTTGGTTTCGTTGGCGGCATAGCGGATGCGTTGGATTTTCGCCCCACAGCGCGGACATGCTTCTTTGTATCGGCCATGGACCGCCATTCCAGGGCGGAAAGCGGTGACTTTCTCGGGAAATTTGCCTTTCGCATCGGCTCGCAGGCGGTCAGTCCATTTCGTCAATTCGGCACGCGTGGCGGCAAAGAGCCGTTCGATCTCTTCCGGCGTAAGCCGTTGTGTCAAGGCGATGGGCGAGAGTTGGGCCTCGAAGAAAATCTCGTCGGAGTAAGCGTTGCCGATTCCGCTGAATGAACGCGGATCGGTAAGCGCCCGCTTTAACGTGTGGTTCGCCGATTGCAGAATCCCCGCAAAGCGCTCCAATGCCAGTTCAAATATTTCGGCCCCGCCGGGATCGAGCGCCTGCAGCCCATCGGTTCCCGAGACGACGTGCAACGACGCCCGTCTTTGGGTACCGGCTTCAGTCAATGTCAAAACTCCGTTGCCGAATTCGAACATCGCCAGCGCTTTCGACTTTGCGGCTTTGCCCTTGGCGTCATACCAATGAAGGCGCCCGGCAATCATCAGGTGCAGAACCAGCCACAACTCGCCTTCCAATCCGATAGCGATTCGCTTCCCCACACGCCGTATCTCAACTACTTTCTTGCCTTCCACACTCTTGATTGGCGGCACGGCGGTACGCAACAAGGACGGCCCTGCGATCTGCACGCGTTCCAAGGTTTGACCCAGGATTCGCTTCTCCAAAGCTTCGATATAAACCGTGATGTCAGGCAGCTCAGGCATGTGGCTGGTCGAAACTCAAACTTCGCCGGGCGTGTGCTCACGCATCCAGAAACTCCTCCCGCCATCCTAGGATAACAATGCGTGAACACAGTCGGCAGAAAATGAAACGGCGCCGCAGGTTCGCGGCGCCTTTCTCTACCACAGAGAAACTCTTAAAACTTACTTCACTTCGCCAAGCGGGCTGGCGCCAAATTCACGGCGTCCCACCGAGCGCACCGTCCGCGCTGCCAGTGGAGGCACACCCGCTGCGGCCCCGTAGCGCTCCATCAGCGTCGGAACCATGGCGTTCTCGGCTTCCTTCACAAACATCAGGCTGCCTTCGGCGTCCAGGTCAACTCGCAGAAAGTCTCCGAGTTTCACTTGGCCGGTGGCCACCAGGTTCGCCAGCGGGAATACCAGATGGCGTTCGATGGCACGCTTTAAGTGGCGCGCGCCATACTTCGGGTCAGTGCCTTCGTGAAGCAAATAGCTCTTTACCTTGGCAGTACAGTTGAAGACAAATTGATTGGCCGCGGCAGCCGCCAGAATACGCTGCTGTACCATTCCCAGTTCAATCTCCAGAATCTGCTCCAGGTTTTCCGGACGCAAGGTCTTGAAGACCACGCTCTTATCGATGCGGTTCATGAACTCCGGCGAGAACTTTCGCCGCGCGGCATCAATGGCCGTACGGTCAATCTTGTCATCCAAAGCAGAGTCGACCAGCTTCGGTTTTTGCGCGAAGCCCAATCCACCATCCACCAGGTTTCCCATCTCGCTGGCCCCCAGGTTCGAGGTCATCACGATAATGCATTGCGACAAATCGACGCGACGGTTATCGCCCAGCGTCAGTGTCGCTTTGTCCAAAATGCCCAGAAGCAATTGCCACAGCGAGTCGGAGGCCTTCTCGATCTCGTCGAACAATAGGATCGAGAGCTTCAGCTTGTCGGTATGCCACTGGTTCAACGCTTCCTGCGTAAGCAGTGGATGGGTCTCGCGGTGACCCAGGTATCCCGGAGGCGAACCGATCAACTTGGCGATCTCGTGCGAGTGCTGGAACTCAGCGCAATCGATCTTGATGCAGGCGCGGGAGTCTCCGAATAGGGCCTCGGACATGGCCTCCACCACACGCGTCTTGCCGGAACCGGTAGGCCCAAGGAACAGAAGGTTCCCAACCGGGCGTCCCGGAGGGTTCAGGCCGGCCAGAAACATCTGGTATATTTCGACAACCTTTTCGACGGCCGCGTCCTGACCGACGATTTTGCGGCGTAGGGTACTCTCAAATTCTCGGGCATCGTTGCTGCGACGAGTTGGATCAAGCATTGTGTTGAGCACGCTTTTCATAGGCTCTTGGCCCTAATTGTCCTTTCCTGGGCCTTCTTTGGTGTTGGGAGAGTCTTACACTCCAGGAGCGACAAATTTTGTCATCCTCCAGAGTTTTTGTCGATAGGCCCCAGGCTTACCGCTGGTAGGCTTTCTGCAAGCAACTCGCCATCCCGTCCTTGCCGCTCATCCCCCACTTCCTACACGACTTAGGTGCTGGCGGCACGGTCAGGGAGACTCTTACATCGCGAGTGGAGATCATGGAAAGGGAAATACTTTGCGCACGGGAGAAGTCTTTTGGCCTCGTCAATGGGATTCCCCGTCCCCTGACGTGATTGGACAGACGTAACTAGCTGAGAGGAGGAATTGCCCTTTAACATCGATTTTAGAAAGATTTACCGGAGAAAAACGTGCGTCGCTTGGGTTGGATTGGGGTCCTGCTGATATTCTGCTTTGCCTTCGGCTTAACCGTCTGGCACTTATCTTTTCACGTAGTTTCCGCAGCCGCGCAGTCGGTCAAGCCAACGGAGCTGGTGCGGGCGTCGGCACCGGGGACGGCGGCGCCAAAATCGGCAACCGCCATTCCTGCTCCCAGCCTGATCGCACCGCCGGGCTCAACCGTCTACACCGCCAAACGGGGGGATACATTTCCTTCGGTGGCTCATCAGTTCATCGGCGAAACCTCATATTTAACTTCAAGTGAGTTGATGGATGCCATTCGCAAGGCCAACGGAAACCTGCAAGGGACTTTTCTGAAAGCTGGGCAGCAGTTGATCATCCCCGGCACGCTCGACGCTCCGATCGTTGAGAAAACGGTTCCCGTGCAGAAGGACTTCGAGGTCCGCGCCATTTATCTTACTGGTTTGATGGCCGGTAGCGACCATGGCCTGAGAATCATCCGCCATTGGCGTGAGGTTGGTGGAAACGCCGTGGTCTTCGATATCAAAGACAGCGACGGAAGCGTGAACATTCCGTTCGAGAATCCGCTGATCGGAAGTCACCACACGCCGATCCGCGATCTGCCAAAGTTCGTGCGTTTTCTCCACTCGCAGAATCTGCATGCCATCGCTCGTGTCGCCATCTTTCGCGACGAACGGCTGGTGGTCAGCCATCCCGAGCTGGCGGTCAAGTCGCACCGCAGCGGGCAGCCATGGCAGGAGAACGGAAAGCTCGTCTGGACCGACCCTTCTCAACCCAAAGTTCAGGAATACGACATCGCATTGGCAAAGAAGGCGGCGCAGTCTGGCGTGGACGAGGTGCAATTCGACTACGTCCGCTTCCCTGCCGAAGGCGACCAGAAAGACGCCAGCTTCGTCTTCCAGACCGAGCATCCGACTTGGCGTCGCGCCGACGTGATTGCCGATTTTCTCAAGCATGCGTACGCCGAGCTGCATCCAACTGGAGTTTTGCTGTCGCTCGACGTCTTCGGAATTATGGCTTGGCAGCGGCCGGTCGATTTGGCGCATACCGGTCAAGATATCGTCCTGATGGCAAAATATTGCGATGTTCTCTCGCCGATGATCTATCCTTCGCACTTTTTCGGAATGGATGGTTACGACCACCCTGGTGACGCGCCGGAACACTTTATTGGCGAATCGATGGAGCGCTTTGAGAAGATCACACAAGGTAGTGGCGTCGTAGTTCGTCCGTGGTTGCAGGCGTTCGCATGGCGCACCAAGACATATTCGCCTAAGTACATTGAAACCCAGGTCTTAACCGCAAAAAGTAAGGGCGGCATCGGATTCCTTTTCTGGAACGCCAATAACGATTACAGCAAGCCCTACACCGCCATGCCGGAGATGAGTGCGGCCAAGGGCCAGTATTTCCGCGGCGACGAGGTACCCGCGGCAGGTCAGGTGGCGGCGATCCCAGGCGGCGGACAGGCTGGCGGCGGCTTGACTCGTTAGGCGAGGAGATTTGGGGTGTTCCAGTCACAGGTTCGATCCGATGCAGCGATCGATATCCCCTAGAAAAGCCGCGATTTCCGGCCATTCATGCAAAATGTTCCACGTGGAACATATCGTCACGCTGCTATCGTATGTACAGTAGTGTCACGACGACTATCTCACAATGAACCGGCCGTTCAAAGACCCGCAAAGGCTATTCGACTTAGGGCGTCAAAATCCCACTCAACCTATGACATCGCTTTGGGATAAGACGGTCTCGAAAGCCAGCCACCATGCTATACTCGCGGGCAGATGCGGTCGTAGATGCCCCTCCCTGCCGGCCCGCCGCTTGAAACGAGGTAATGGATATGCAATCCCAGAAGTTCCATCCAGCAGCGAAGGCATTTCTTGCCATAGCGTTATTGCTGGTGCTGGCGGCAACAATGTTTGCCGCCCCGGCCGAAGCGCAGAACTACAAGTTCAAGGTGCTGCACACGTTCCACGGGGAGGACGGTGCGTTCCCTACTGGGCAATTGACACGCGACGCCGAGGGAAACTTTTACAGTACGACCGAACAAGGCGGCATTCACACTTGCGTCGGCGTGGGCTGTGGGACGGTCTTCAAAATGGACAAGACCGGCAAGCTGATCTGGTCCTACAGCTTCAACGGCAAGAACGGGTTCAGTCCGGCCGAAGGCGTGTTGCGGGACGCGGAAGGAAATCTTTACGGTACAACCTTATATGGGGGCATAGTCCCGACGAGTAGCAATTTTGGTGAGGGAGTCGTGTTCAAATTAGACCCGGCCCGGAAAGGGACCGTGCTTCACCGCTTCAAGAGCTGCAACGTCAACGGCCCCCACGACGGATCTTATCCACACTCGCTTCTGGTCATGGATGCGTCCGGCATGCTGTATGGCACAACGGAGTTTGGTGGCGTGCCCTTTCAATGCCAGGGCACCGCGTTCGCGATGACTAAAGCTGGCAGGCAGACTATCCTGCACAGATTCAGCGGCGGGACTGACGGAAATGGTCCGGGTGACGGGCTGATCCTGGGCGGCGTGGACAGCCTGTTTGGGGTCGTCGTCAGCGGGGGTACTTTCAACAACGGCGCTGCGTTCCAATTGGGTACAAAGGGTGGCGAAACCTTGCTCTATAGCTTCATGGGCGGGGCGGACGGCAGCTTCCCAGAGTCAGTGTTGGTGGCCGACGCCGCCGGCAATCTGTATGGGACAACGCGGATGAACTCGGGGGGAAACTGCGGGGGGCAGTGCGGCACGGTATTCGAGCTTTCTCCGGGCAGCAACGGTTGGACGCAGAAGACTCTATATACGTTTTGCCAGAAGTCCCAGTGCGCGGATGGCGAGACGCCGCTCTCCGGCCCGCTCGTGCTGGACAAGGCAGGAAACATCTACGGCACAACGGCACAAGGCGGCTTTACGAACGGGGGTCTCTGTCGGTCGGGCTGCGGAGTAGTCTTCAAGCTCGACCCAAGCGGCAATGAGACCGTTCTGTATAGTTTCAAAGGCGGAACTGACGGGGATGGCCCCGCAGCGGGCCTGCTGATGGACGATAAAGGCAACTTGTTTGGTACTGCAGCAGGCGGCGGGGACTTCAAATGCTTCTCCGACGGTTGCGGGGTGGTTTTCGAGCTCAGCCCATAGCCCGCCGGGCACCCTACCCATCGTTTGCCCATATCAAATCCCTTTGACTCCCGAATGCCAATTCAGTGGCCTCCTGGGACGCACCAACCTGATTACTTGGCAACCGCCCCCCCCAGGCTTAATTTATTTCTGCAATTGCTGACCGCATCCGCGTTACCGGGCCCCAGATTTTAGTTCCGCAATTTGGAGACGATCCATGACAAGATTCGTCCTTTGCACCGTCCTACTCCTGGCCCTGCCCGCTTCGGCGACAATCTCCTACGTCCGATCCGCTGCCAATTGGAGCGGCGGCACCTCAAGCTGTGCGGTTTCGCTGGCAACGACCAACCAGCATGACCTGCTGGTGGTTTGGGCGGAATGGCAAACCAGTACTACGAACACGGTGACGATTGCGACTGTCAAAGATACGCAGAACAACCCGCTCCTCCTCGCTGTAGGACCAACCGTACAGACAGTGTCAAACACGGCCGGGCAGATCCTCTACGTAAACAACCTCCCATCCCCCGGCGTCAGCGATGGCGTGAACCTGAGCTTCAGCGGTAGCGCGACGGTCACCTCTTCAGCTTGCGTGATCGTCGAGTACAGTGGCGCGGACACGGTTGCACCGCTGGACAGCGTCGTCTCCGCCTATAGCGCGAGCGGCACCCCCAGTAATTTTCTGGATAGCGGCAACGTCGCGCCAGCGAATTCGAGCCTTTTGCTTTTTGGCGCTGGGGTCAGCGACGCCGGCGCGGGAGCGATTATCGCAGGGTCGGGTTTTACTACGTCCGGCCTATCGGGCGCCGTCGGGACCGGAGGAACGGGAAGCGCCATCGTGGAGTACAACGCCTCTGCCATCACGGCCAACAATGTCCTTCAGAGGGCGACGGCGTGCCTTGGTCCTATCGGGAGTCTGACTTGCAACTCAGACACCGGCAACTGGCTTATGCAGATGGCCGTGCTACGCGCGGCCACTTCCGGAGTTGTGCCGACGGTGCAAGGCGGATGGCAACCGGTACGGCCATGGCAGGTGCTTGACGCAACCCAATTTCCTGGCATCGACATCGGCGCACAGATCAACGCCGCGTATGCGTATCTGCCCAGCGTTGGAGGGAGAATTGTCGTTCCCCCGCAGTTGAACGGCGGTTGCTACGCCTACACGACGCCAATCACATTCACTACGGCTGGGAAATTCATCATCTTACAAGGCGCGGGTCCAGGTAATTCAAGTACCGGACCCCCAGGCGGAGTGTGCCTGAATTACACACCAAGTATTGGCACAGCCATCACCTTCGATATTGATGTAGCCGGCATCGGCAGCGGGAATGCTATGGGCGCGGGAATGCGCGACATCTCCCTATTCGGGGGCAGTCCAATTTGCGTATCAAACGGCGGATGTGGCGGGTCGGCGGTCGGGATCAGTACCGGAACCAACGGCATTGGAGCCGGGATGTTCTCCAATGATCGGATCGCGGGCTTCAGTAGAGGGTTCGCCGTCACGGATGGTTCCGGTTGGGGTATCATGTGGCTCAATACTTCGATTGTTTGGAATGCCACCGGAATTTACTTTGATCCACCTATAAATCATGAACTTGATAAATTCATCGGCGGAATTATTAACGTCAATGGCAATGGCGTAGAATTTGCTCACCCCGGAGAATTATCGATCGAGGATGCGTCCATCGACGCAAACATCGATTGCGGCGTGACCATCGATACAGGCGGGGACCAGTCGCAACTGCATACCTTTGGCGTTCACTGGGAGAACACGGACCCGTCCCACGTTCCGCAGTATGTGTGCGGCGGATCAACACTTGGAAGCACCATAGACATTACTGGCGGTCTGGCGATTGACGACGCAAAGAGCGGCACTAGCACCGTTCCGTGGTTCAAGGCGGGCATCATTAGCGCTAAAGGGATTATTCTCTCCTCGGCGGGGAGACATTCAACGGGTAGCATTTTCTCCGGGAATACAGTTCTCGCTGGGATCGATGTTGTTAATCAGAACCAAACTCCCCTGTCGCCCTTAGTCAACAATGCAACGGTCACGGTGTTTACGCAGGGAGGGGATGGGCACTACATCCCTGAATTGAATTCTCCGAAGTTCGTCTATCCGGAGACTACTGCACCGAGTGATATTCAGGTTTATGGGTCGGATAAGTGCTATGGGGACTCAACCGCGCATGCGGCTTTGTGTAGCTTCAACGCGGATACTCCGTCGCAGATTGCGCGCTTCGTCGATATTGGTCGAAACTTCTACACCAGCGGTACAGTTGCGCCATCTCCGCACAGCGTTTTTGGCACTTGTACTTTGGGAACGAACTGCTCAGTGACGCTGACTGGCTCGGCGGCTTATTCTAGCGCCACGAGTTACGTCTGCACGGCAGTCGATCAAACGACAATAGCTGCGGTGCAAGTGAATCAGACGGCGAGCAATGGCTTCACCATCACGGGAAATGCTACGGATGTAATCGGCTTCACCTGCAACGGAACGTAATTGGGAATTTCGGAATGGTGCACTGTGTGGGTATATCGCACGAATTTAGCGCAGGCGGAAGTCGACGGTGACTTCGGTTTGGAAGTCTTGGGCTTTGCCCAGCTGAAGAAATGGCTTAAAGCGCCATTGCCGCACGGCGGTCGCGGCGGCGGCCACCAACTGATTGTCTCCACTGACCGCGGTCGCGCTCTGGACTACTCCATCTTTACCTACGGATAACTGAAGGGTGACTGGACCCTGGATTTGCCGGTCACGTGCCTGCTGGGGATAATCCGGCTCAACGCGTTGAATCAAAAGCTGGTTCGCGACCTCGAGCGAAAGATAGATGGGCGATTTTCCACTAATCGGATTGCCTGGGCCGCTCGGTCCCGATTTGGGCTGCCGGTAAATGACTTTGCCATCCTGGTAGACGACCAGATCGTTGCCACCGTCGGCGACAGAACTGGGCGCTACCGGTTCGGGCTTGCGGGGCTTGGCCTTGTCTGCGCTGGGTGCGGTTGGAGCTGCGGGCGCTGTTTGAACCGGCTTCTTCTCGTCTGAAGTCGTCGGGGCCACATTTGGGGTCGGTGCCGTTCGCACCGCGGAAGCTTGAACTTGGCTTGCAGTGGTCTTGGCTGACTCGATCCGTGCGCGCTTTTGCGCGACGTATTCCACCAGCGATCCCAGGGCGATAGCAACCAGAATCACCAGCAGGATCAGCGCGGTTGTCCAGTGGTCCGGTCGGGCCACATTCGCCCTGGAAACGGCGACTGGCTGAACACTGTGCGGCGATTCCTCAGGAACAGAGACGGATTCCGCCGGAACTTGAGGTGATTCTTTAACAATTTCCGGCTCAACAATTCCAGATTTCGCGACCTCGGGTTCACCCAGATCGGACAGACTCTCGTTCAAAGGCTCGGAGGCTTCGATGGCGCGAGCGAGGTGCTCGACGTTGTGAACAATGATCCGTGCCAGCGCCTGGGTGGTTTGGACTTCGCGGTCGGTGAAGGCGTGCGGTTTGGGCGAAAATACCTCGACGACGCCCAGGAAACGGTCCTCAATCACGATGGGCGAAACCAGGATGGAGCGAATGCCCAACCGGCGGCAAAGAGCGGCATCCACGCGGGCGTCGGATTCGGAATCGTCACACTTTTGAAAAGTCTTGCTTTGGACGCAGGCGCCGGAGAGTCCGGAGTACTGGTCGAGACGACTTCCCAAATCGGGAGCATTGGGGCCGCTGGTGGCACGGCAGAGGATTTCGCCACCACGTCGCAGCGCCACGGCAGCGGCAGTGGCTCCGGTGGCAAGGCGCGCCTGTTCCACTACGTCAGTCAGAACCAAGTCGAGAGCGATGTCGGCGGAGAGGTTTCCGGTACCGTCGGCCAGAATGGCTGAGCTTAGATTGGCGATTGAAGAATCAGCCGGGGCCGGATTGGGATCATGGGAAGCGGCTGAAGCGTCGGATAGCGCGAGCGCGGCAAACGGATCGAATTGCGCGGGATGCTGCACCATAGGCCAGTCCAGACGAATCGTAGGCGATTTTAAAGCTTTTTTCTTGCTGGGCGGAGTTTCCTCCGGAACCAATAGTATTGTCAACTGCCCAAACAGGCCATACGCGGTTGTGGGAGGGTATTTCGGGAAAAGCGGCGGAGGACGTCGATTCGATGGCAATTCCCTTTCAGTTCGGCATACCGCATCTCGATGGCGTGCGAAGTCTTAGCAATCTGGCGATCAAGTTTGGGAATCTCAACCACCAAGGTCACGAAGGCTCACTAAGAAACCTCGGTGGCGAAACGCCGTTCGGGTTGCTGGCATCGTGCGCGGTTCACAGCTTTCTGGCATCTACGGACGAAGTTGTCCCGTTTTGCACCTCGCGTACAATATTCATGCTGAGTTACAAAGGAGGCACACTGTGAGCTGGTAAAGTAGGCTCTGTTATTGGTTGAGTTAACTCTGGTCGAGGGCGGGCGTTGTCATGCGAATTACCGTAGTAGGGTCTGGATATGTAGGGCTGGTAGCCGGCGCGTGTTTTGCAGACTTGGGTCACGACGTCATTCTGGTGGACAATGACCGGCAGAAAGTGGCTGCCCTGCAGGCCGGAGAGGTCCCGATTCATGAGAAGTTCCTCCCCGAACTACTGGAACGGCATCGTGGTCATAAGTTGGTTTTTTCTGAGGACTTGCAGTCAGCGGTGGAAAGCAGTGCGGCGATTTTCATTGCCGTAGGGACGCCACCGACCGAGCACGGGGACGCCGACCTTTCCTTTGTCGAGTCCGTGGCCCGCAGCATTTCAGAAGGGATCCACGGATATAAGGTCATCGTGGAAAAAAGTACGGTCCCGGTTTACACCAGCGAATGGATTCGAAGGATCATCTTGCGGAATGCAGCGGCGCCCGACCAGTTCGATGTGGCATCGAACCCGGAATTCCTGCGGGAAGGGACGGCTGTCACGGACTTCTTCTACCCGGACCGGATTGTAGTGGGAGCGGACAATGAGCGCTGCGCCGCGGTGCTGCGCGAGATTTATGCGCCGCTGACCGATGGCAGCTATCATGCTCGAACGAACGCGATTCCCCGCCCCGATGGAGTCGCGACGCCGGCGCAGCTGATCGTGACCAGCACGAAGAGCGCGGAGTTGATCAAACATGCCTGCAACGCGTTCCTGGCCATGAAAATTTCTTTTATCAATGCGGTCGCGTCGGTGTGCGAGGGGGTGGGCGCGGATGTGCAGCAGGTCTGCCGGGGAATCGGGACAGATTCGCGAATTGGGCCGCGCTTTCTCAATCCGGGGATCGGTTATGGCGGTTCCTGTTTTCCGAAAGACCTGAAGGCGTTCCGAGCGGTAGCGCGAGAGAACGGATATGAATTTCGGCTGCTCGATGAAGTGATGCGCATCAATGAAGAGCAGCGTGACCGCTTTTTGCGCAAGGTGCGAGGAGCGCTGTGGACACTGCGCGGCAAACGCCTGGCCGTATTGGGGCTGGCATTCAAGGGGGGGACTGACGATATTCGCGAGTCGCCCGCGATGCTCACCATCGAAGCCCTGTTGCAGGAAGGCTGCAAGATCGTAGCCTACGATCCGGCGGCCCAGGAGCGCGCGAAGGAAGCGCTGGGTACTACGGTTGAGTTCGCGAGCGATGCGTACGAGGCGGCACGCGGGGCGGACGCACTGCTGATCCTCACCGAATGGGAAGAGTTCGTTGGTCTTGACCTGCAGCGAATTCACGGGCAGCTGAAGTATCCGATCGTGATCGACGGCAGAAATCTTTACGATCCCGAGGTCATGGCGGGGCTGGGCTTTACTTATTACAGCGTGGGCCGTCCGGCGACCACGGCGGAACACATTCCGGTCGAGGCAGCGCCGCTGAGGAAGCGCAGTCTGTTATGAACCGGGCGCGTGCATTGGTCACTGGAGGCGCGGGATTTCTAGGCTCACATTTGTGCGACGCGCTGCTGAGGGAAGGCTATTCCGTCGTCACCGTAGACAATCTGTTGACGGGGCGGATGTCGAACCTGGAGCATCTGCGGAACGAGCCGCAGTTTGAGTTTCAGCAAATTGATATTAACGAGCCGTTCGACTGTGGGAAGGTCGATTACGTTTTCCATTTTGCCTGTCCGGCGAGTCCGGTCGACTATATGCAACATGGAATCGATACCCTGCGCGTGGGGTCGATCGGAACGCTGCACGCGCTGGAGATCGCGCACAAATACGGGGCTAAATATCTGATCTCATCCACTTCGGAATGTTACGGCGATCCGCTCGAACATCCGCAAGTGGAAACCTATTGGGGAAATGTGAACCCGATAGGCCCGCGATCGGTCTACGACGAGGCGAAGCGCTTCGGTGAGGCGCTGAGCATGGCGTTCCATCGCTATCACAAGACCGACACCCGCATTGTGCGCATCTTTAATACGTACGGGCCACGGATGCAACTCAACGATGGACGAGTAGTGCCAAATTTCATGCGGCAGGCGCTGCGCGGCGAAGACCTCACCGTGTATGGCGATGGCAGCCAGACGCGCAGCTTCTGTTATGTAAGCGACGAAATTGACGGATTCATCCGCCTGTCGAAGGCGACGGAACATCTTCCGGTGAATATCGGGAATCCGACCGAATTTACCATTCTTGAGTGCGCCAAGCTGGTGGTTGCCGTCACGGGATCGAGCAGTAAGATTCGCTACGAGGACTTGCCCGTCGACGACCCCAAGCAACGGCGTCCCGATATTGCAAAAGCCAAGCGCCTGCTGGGCTGGGAACCTAAAATCGATTTGACGACCGGCCTGCAAATGTCGCTGGAGTATTTTCAGAAAGCTGTCCAGGAAGAAACAGCGTCGTCCGCCAAGCGATGAGCTGGCGCACCGGGCGCTGTGAGTTGATTTCAAAGTCTCTAGCGTTCTGCGAGACGATTACCTAAGTCACAATTGGGAGCTCTCCGATGACCTCAGTCATCTGGATAACTGGTGAGGAACGGCCTATGTTTTGAGTTTAGGGTTCAGGAAGAGCCGGGATTGAGCTACGACTTCGGGTAGTTCCGGCGCAAAGGCCAAGTCATGTCATCCAGATTTACCACCGGGTTTGTGATCGCGGGGAGCCTCTTCATGTTTTTGGGACTGTGCTTCCTTCCAGCCGCTCTTAACAATCACAACGACGCCAGTTTGTTGGAAATGGGCGCCTGCGTGTTCTCGCTGGGCGCGCTGGTTGCGGCCTTGGGAACGTACCTGAAGGCAAGATTGCTGAAGTTTGAGGCTGGACCGGTCGAAGAGGTAGAGACAGTCAATCGGCGGACGCGAGGCGGCTGCGACCTCTGTGGCACGGAAGCGCCGGTCGTACTCTGCAAGGTGCATCAGGTGCATCTCTGCGGAGGTTGTCTGACGCAGCACTACGATCAACGCTCTTGCAGTTACATCCCGACCACTCGCATGGTGGGCCAAAGCAAACACGGAAGAGCTATGTCAGCCAAGGCAAACGGCCTGTAAGCGGAGGGTTTTTGCGCCGCGGTGGGGTTCTGTCGATGGCCAAAGTAACCGAAGTTATACCCCCTCCATTACCTTACGAAAGGTCAAGCCTGTTGGGTGCGCCTTTGGTACTTTGACGCCCTGTTTCCGGCTCCTTACGATTGCCATTGAACACCGGGTGAGGCGGTATCTCGGTATGCCGGCATTGGCCGGAGACGGAGAAGCAGTTGATCCGGGTGAACCCCAGGAATTGGCGCACAACGTTCGTGATGCGAGGCTGGCACCCGGATGACCTCCCCTTAGAAAGAACTAGAGATGACAAAGAATAAAACACGGGGCTTTTCGCTGATCGAGCTCATGGTCACGCTGATGATCTTTCTGGTTGCGGCGGCGATCCTAGGGATGAGTGTGCAACCGGCGCTGAAGGAAACGCGTGTCACGGCCGCTTACAACACGACCCTGGGTGTGCTGCGACAAGCGCGTGATACCGCCATCGGAGAGCGGCAGACCTACTATGTGACCTTCAGCAATGCTGCGGTCCCTAACACGGCGAGCATTACGCAAGGAGCGACCGGTGTGATTGTCAGCACTTACACGCTGCCAACCGACGTTTCCTATAACGTGCTTCCAAAGTTTCCGACTTCACAGACGGTTTTTCCCATGACCCCGGACGCTTTCGGGGTGGGAGGAACGGCCATCGACTTTGACCAGGGAGTCGCCGCCGGCGCTAAGAATGTGATCTATTTTCTGCCGGATGGCTCAGCGCAGGATGCCAACGGGAATATCAATAACGGAGTGATTTACGTAGTGCGGCAAGCCGACTACTACAGCGCCAAAGCGCTCACCGTCTGGGGTGCGACGGGCAGGCTGCGAGGATGGCGGATGGACCAACAACCGGCAACTGGGACGTATTACTGGAGACAGCAATGAAGAACTACAAAGGGCTTGGGGCTCCCAGGAAAATTGACGGGGCGCGTGGCTTCACTTTGATTGAGGTGATGGTGTCCATGGTGGTGCTGACGGTGGGCCTGATCAGCTTGCTGGGAGTATTAGGTCTGGCGATGAAGGCGACGCAGGGATCTGAACAACTGGGTGTTTCCAAACAGCTGGCAAATGAGGCCCTGGAAAGCATTTTAACGGCGCGCGAGACCTCGAACGTTCAGTGGTCGCAGATTCAGAACACCGGGAGCGGCGGCATATTTCTGCCGGGCGCGAACCTGATTTACAACGCGGGAGTCGACGGCATCATTGATACGGCAGACGACGCGGCGTCAGGGATTCAGACTTTGGATCTGCCGGGCCCGGACGGAATTTTTGGGACGGCGGACGATGTGTTCCTGCCGCTGAACAACTATACGCGCCAGGTCGACATTGAGCCTGTGGTAAGCGGCGGGCAGCCCGACGGCAACCTGCGTTCGATCACAATTACGGTGACTTATAACACGCCGCAATTCAAGGTCCCGCAAACCTACGTTCTTTCAACCTATATCTCGCCGTACCGGTAAGAAGGAAATTATGAGAGACACATCCAAAACTCGCAATCGCGGTTTCACCCTGGTGGAAATGATGGTCGCCCTGGGGGTGGGGCTGCTGGTATTGGGCGGCACGGTAACGATCGCTAGCCAGGGTGTGGACGCGACTTGGGTGATCTCGCAGAAAGCGGAGATGCAACAGGATTTGCGGGCTGCCTCGGCCCTGATGATGAAAGACATCAGTTTGGCGGGCGCGGGCCTTCCTACTGAACAAGGAGTTTCGTTGCCGACGGGCACGGGGACCAAATCGATTTATGGGTGTGACCAGTCCGGGACCTGCCCGCCCACGGGCGGGATCGCTTATCCATGCGCTCCGGGAAGCGCTCCCTGCGCGCCGACCATGTACCCGATCATTCCCGGTTATCAATTGGGACTCACACCGCCGGGAAGTGCGACCAAAAGCGACTTGATCACGGTCGTTTATAGCGACGCGATCCTGGCCCTGAACTGCTATAGCATCACATTTCCGCTTCCGCTGGGGAGCGCGGTCAATCCCGTGACTTTTACAGCTCCGCTGGTGACTCCACCGCCCTCGAGCTGCCTTATGCCGCCGGGCATCACATTCCCCCAGGCATTGAACGATCCAGTCGTGGGCTTGAAAGCGGGCGACATTCTTCTGTTTACCAACGGCTCGCAGCAGGCTGCGGCAGAAGTATCGACAGTAGCGGGGCCTCTTGGGGCGGCGGTACCGGGAAGCGTCTATACCGTGACTTTCGCAAACGCCGATCCCTTGCAGTTGAACCAGAGCGCAGCCACATCCGGGGACTTGAAGCAGTTGGCCCTTGCGGGTGACGGTGCGATGCGGCTTGAAGTAATTACTTATTACCTGAAGAACCAAGCCGACCCGCTTGGCGTAGGAGCCGGAACGCCCGTCCTGATGCGGCAAGTCAACGGACAGACGGCGGTGCCATTGGCGGAAAACGTGGTGAACATGCAGTTCACCTACGACACTTACGACACCAGCGGGAACCTACTGGCCAATCAGGGGGATGCCGGATACTCGCTGGGCGTCTCTTACAACCTGATCCGGAAAACCAATGTGGCCCATCTGTCGATTCGCAGCACCATGCAGGGGGCGCGATCCTCACTGATGGCCACCAAGGGATTTCAGACCTTCGACTTTCAGACCTCGATTAGCGCACGAAATTCGAGTTATCAGAACCGCTACACGATCAACTGAAGCAAAATCGGCAATTTGCCGTGGAAGAGGATTTTGGGATGGGAACGAGGAGTAAAACAATGGCAGGCACCAAGCTAAATTCGAGGGGATTCACGCTGATCGCAGCCCTGATGCTGTTGCTGATTCTGTCGGGGATTTCGATCGGCCTGCTCATGATGGTCAACACCGAGGGTAAGGTCAACACCCACGACGTGCAGAACAATGTGGAGTTCCACGCTGCCGAGGGTGGTATTGAACACATGACCGCCGACCTCGCCAACATGTTCCAGAACATCCTTTCGCCGACGGCGAGCGAGATCGAAGCGCTGAGTTCGCTGGCGCCTACGAATACGGCGTTGGTGAACTATCCGGTCTACAGCCTAACTCCCGCCACCGATGCGGGGGGCAACCTGTCGACATCGTGGGGACAGATCGCAACTGGCAACTATGCCGGCCTCTACGCCCAGTTGCTTCCAGTCGCCTTGCAGGTCACGTCACAGGGCCCGCTGGGGGACGAAGTCAATATGAACCGGTCGGTGGAAGTGGCGCTGATTCCGGTCTTCCAGTTCGGTGTGTTCTCGGACAGCGACCTGGGCTTCTACAGCAGTCCGGACCTGAAGTTCGCGGGGCGCGTGCACACCAATGGCGACCTGTATCTGGGTGTCGCCGATTGCTGCACTCTGACCTTCACCGACAAGTTAAGCGCGTGGGGCAACGTGATTCGCGAGGTATTGCCGAACGGGCTGAGCGCCACTAGCTACAACGACTCGGGAACGGTGCTGATTCCGCAGAAGAGCGGGGCGTGTAACAGCGCGCCGCCGGCGGGCGGAAATTGCCGGGCGATAGCACAGACAGAAGGAAGTGTAACGGGAGCGGGTGGAAATCCGCCGGCTTCCGGACCGACGACTGGGCCACCCTCCTGGCAGACGATCTCGCTGGGCACTTATGCCGGCTTCGTCACAGACGGAGATTGGGGCAACGCGGCTTTAGGCACTGGCGCGACCGACCTGACGCTTCCCTTCGTGGGTGGAACAACGGGAGGGACCACGGGACCGCAGCCGTTTGAAATCATCCGCAGGCCCCCTACAGGAGAAAGTTCGACCAGCGCATTAGGCGCATCGCGTCTTTACAACGAAGCGGAAATCCGCATCCTGCTTTCGGATTCGCCCGCGGAATTGCCCGGCGGCTCTGCCGATCCGCAGAACATCCGGTTGGCCAATGGCCAGTTCGCCGGTGGCCCCAACTACTTCACCGGTGTACCAACCATCGTGCCGTCGTCCATGCCTTCGCTGGGAGCGGGCCACTCGTATACCACGTACTTCGCGGCAGCGACGACGGGGGTAGCCGATCCGTCGACGTACAGCGGCAGCTACACGCAACTGACGCTCCCACCGGATTGGCTTTACCAGCCGCTGGCACCGCTGGCCGGATATGTAACGCTCTACGACGCCAATGCTCCAGTCATGGCATCGGCCAAGGACGGAAGCGGATTGACGCAGAGTCCGACGACAGCTCTGACTCTAACGGTTTGCACTCCCTCGACTCCTTATAAGGTGCCGCCGGGATCGGGTCCGCCGGTGTGCCCTAGCGCGGCGGCGTCCTATCCCTACTTCACACCGGTGGCTTATCCGACTCTTCCGAACGTCAACACCGCGGAATGGAACCTGCTTGATGGTTATCTGCGGGTTGAGTATCGAGATAAGAACGGGGTCTACCATCCGGTTACCCAGGAATGGTTGAGTTTTGGGTTCGCGCGCAACGTTGCGCCTCCGACAGCGCCGCTCTCCAACACGATTAACCCCGATGCGATCCTTCTATTGCAGGAGCCAGCTGACCGGAATGGGAACGGAACCATTGATGCAGTTGGCGCTCCCGCGGGATATACCTCCGTCACAAAATCCGGCGTTACCACCTATACGCCATTTCCCGGCAAACCACCTGACGTCACCACCGACTCCACCACCAAGTCCCCCTGGTACGGCGACAGCGCCCAGGCGAATGGACAAAGTTCAAGCCAGTTCAACTGGTATCCCATCAACTTCTACGATGCGCGTGAAGGAGAACCCCGCGACACGCAATATGCAAATAACAGCTGCACCGCGAACGGCGTAATGAACGCGGTCGAGCTGGATGTGGGCAACCTGGGAAAATGGCTGAATGGTACGATCCCGGGCAGCGGCACGAGCGTCGATTATGTCAGCCAGAACGGTTATATCGTTTATTTCTCAGACCGTCGTGGCATGCTGCCGAGCCCGAATGGAACCCAGGTCGATCCGGTAAACACGAAGACCGGCGACTCAGGATTGGAAGACTCGGTCAACCGGGCCAGCGCAGCCGGAACTCCGGATGGCGCTCTGGATCCGAATCCTCCGGGGAAGACTTTCTCGGATGAGGACGTTAACCTGAACGGCAAGCTGGACGGTTTCGGTACCAATAACATTGGATTGGGGATGGGCTACATTCCGACGCCCGCTTATCCCGGCGCTTACGCGTCGGCCAACAACGTCAATCGCCAGATCAACAGCGCGGCGCCAGCAGACAATCCCTACTTGCGAATGCCGACCTGTTCAATCGCACAGAACAACTGGGTAAGCGGTGCACGCCATGTGTTGAAACTGGTGGACGGCTCACTTGGCAACCTGCCAGTGCGGCCCGACAACAGTTTAGGCGGCTTCACCGTCGGCTCGGAGAATCCGGTTTACATCCTCGGAGATTACAACACGAACCCGGTGGATCCGATCTGGCATGGCGGCGGGGATGTCGCACACTCCGCGGCTGGAATCGTGGCGGACGCGGTAACCATGCTATCCGACAGTTGGGTAGACACGAATAGCACGCTTTCTAGTTCAGCCACCGAGCCTTTCCCTAACCGGCAAGGGTCGAACACGTACTATCGAGTGGCAATCGCCGCCGGAAAAAACATCAACTTCCCGTTCCCAGCATGGGAGAACTCCACCGACTATGGATTCGGAACCGACGGAGGCGTGCATAACTTCCTGCGCTTCCTGGAAGACTGGCAGGATCCGGGGGCAACTCTCAACTACGAAGGTTCGTTGGTCAGCTTGTACTACTCGACCTACAACACAGGAACCTTCAAGTGTTGCGAATACTCGGTGTATCAACCTCCGGCGCGAAACTACGTGTTCGATCCGGATTTCACGCTGCCACAGAACCTGCCGCCGGGAACACCGATGTTCCGCGACGTGGATAACCTGAGCTATCGGCAGAGCTTAACGTCGTGTGCCAGTGTGAACTCGTCCGGCTTCTGTTCGCAATAGTTAAACCTTTCAACAGACCGTTCCCGGCCCTGCACCCGCAGGGCCGGTTTTTTTTACGACCGAGGGAGCGTGCCACCGCTAAGATTTAACGAGTGACCGACCGCGGCAGATGGTAAGCGCCAACTGCGTTTATCATATCCTCAGCAATTCTCTAATCATTCTCTGGGGAGGGCCTCCTTTGGCTCAAGTCGGTGCGATTTTCTGGGACGTAGGCGGCGTGCTATTGAGCAACGCGTGGGACCGCACACAGCGCGAGGCGGCGATGCAGCGCTTTGAACTTGACCCCGTCGAATTCGACGACCGTCATGACATGCTGGTGTCCTCGTTTGAACGCGGCAAGCTCACTTTGCGCGAGTACCTGGAGCGAACGGTTTTTTACCGGCCCCGGCCATTTACTCCGCAGGATTTCGAGAAATTCATGTTTTCTCTATCACAACCCAACTTCGAAACGCTGGAACTGGCCCGGGCTTTAAGCCGCTCCCGCAAATACCTGATGGCCACCATTAATAACGAGTCCAGAGAACTGAATGAAATTCGCATTCAGGCTTTTGGATTACGAGATATCTTTAGTCTCTTCGTGAGTTCGTGTTTCGTGGGCTTGAGAAAGCCTGAGGACGGGATTTATCGGCTGGCACTCGAAGTAACGCAAAGGCCGGCGCAGGAGTGCTGCTTTGTCGATGATCGGGCGTTGAATTTAGATGCCGCGGCGCGATTGGGAATGCATACCATCAAGATGGAAGACGCGCAGCAATTGAAGCGAGAGTTCGAGAAACTCGAAATCGTGCCGTAAGAAGCGGCGGACGATCGCCTTTTTAGACGCTTTTGCGCTGCGTGCCGGAGTGGGGCGCCGGTTCCGGCTGCGCATTCAAACTTAAATCGGTCGACCAGCAATCCGCGAGGATCTTCCAATCGCCGTCCTGCCGGGTCAACACCATCAGATATTTGCCCCGCTCTTCGCGGCGCTTGCTCACGGTGACGGGCACCAGCATCTGACAGCGTCCGGCTTCGTAAGCCATGTCTCCGATGAGTTCGGTGCGCAACGGATCCATCTCAACTTCACCCAGGCCGGCATCAAGCACGGAAACGAAAAACTCGCGAATGGCTGCGGTGCCGCGGACTGCGGGCACGTTGGGACGCAGGACCGTGGCATCGGCCGCGTAGAGACTGATCAGATCGTCCAGATGTTTGGTGTTGCAGGCCAAGGCCCAATCCTGACTTATCTTGCGGATGGCAACCTCGGCGCGACTCAGGGGGGCGCCGGGCACGGGACGGACGCGAACCGCATCCCGCGCGGGACCTGCAGTTGCTGGGCGAGAGTCCGCTACTGCGGCAGGCACAGGAGTCTCGCCGTAGGAAAAGTAATGGTGGTGGTAATGGTGATGGTATTGATGCGGGCCAGGAGGCAGCGCAGCCGAAGGTTGTTCCACGGGATTCGCCGCCTCGGGCAGGGGCTGTGTCTTCGGACGAAGATTGGCGGCCGGCTTTGATTCTTTCTGTTGCAGCGTAACGCCGCAAGCCGCGCAGAAGCGATTTTCCGGAGGGTTGAGGTTTCCACAGGCTACGCAAAAAAACGACGTGGATTCCATCTGTTCGGCGTTCTGCAGATCGGCTTGCAAGGAGAGCCTCTGCATAGCATCGAGCGCGGTGGCTACGGGATCAGGGACAGATTTGGATCGACCTGACTCGCCGCTTAGCGGACGCAAAAAGTCCTCCAGCGTGGTACCTAACTTCGGCGGCTCGCCTTGGGTCTTGGGAACGGTCTTGCTCTGGCCAGTTTTCTTTTCGTCGCTCATGACTGGTACAGGGTCATTCTATTCGAAGTATTCGGAAAGAAAAGCCTACCTGCTGAGGAACTGGATCTTTCCTTCGGCTTCGGTCGGGACACCATTGCATTTTGCCGGACGATAGATCCATGAGCGGACAGCGTTGAGGACCGTCCGGTCCTCGGATGCGCCTGCACTCTCAAGGATAAGGGGAGAGTGGATTTTCCCGTCAGTGCCGACGATAAAGCTCACAGTGATCTTGGCCTTCGAATCGGGTATTTCAAGGAGCGGATCGGGAGTGGCCAACGCTTCCGGAGGTTCGGAGACCTCGCAACTGGGGCGGGCAGAGGTGTGCGGAACGGCGGCGAACTGCGATTGACGCAAAGCGGAGATCCAGACTCCACGTTCGCGTTGGTTCCCGCCTTGCCATCCGGGAGTAACCGGCAGAGTGGGTGTCGAAACGGTGGCGAACGATGCCACAGAGACCAGCAGAACCGACGTCAGAACCCATAGCTTGCTAAGTGTCATGAAGTGCTCGTTTCACCGGAGGAGCGAAAGCGGTCCATCCGCGTCTCAGCTTAGTTAAACGCAAGCGCGGGGCCAGGGGGGACAGAACGTAACGTATTGCAAATACGACAGTTAGCGGCATGCCATTGAATGATTACCTGGGCGGGATGAAAACAATTGCAGCTTGTGGCCTAGGTCGTCGGGACAGGGTCAGATTCCCGGTGCGTCGTTGTGACGTTCGTGTCTCCACTCGGTGAGGTAGGTCACATCCCGCTATGAGGCTTTCTCCGAAAATGAGGTTGGTGGTAAACGGCGGCACGGTTGAGGGATCGCCGAAGCTTTCTGGAGGAGACGGCCATGTTCGAACAAGAGATGGAACTGGAAAAAAAAGAGGGTTCGGTACTGCCCCTTCTGCTAATCGTTGCATTCATCGTCACAATCGTGGGCTTTGCCGGATACTACGTGGTACAAAATCGCAAAGTGCTGTCGTCAGAGGAAGCAACCAAAATTGCCGTGTCGGCTGTGACCGAACAGGGTCCGGCGGTATTGACGTTTCATACTGGATTAGTGAAGTCCTCGGTGGACGACAACGGTGCCGCGCCACATTACAAGCTGCTCGAAAAAGTCGGCATGGTGAAATTGGGCAAAGCCCAAGGCACCTACGGACAGACTATTCCGATAGAACTGACGGCAAAAGGCACGGACTTTCTGAAACAGATCCCTGGCGTTAGTGAAGCCAAGCAGAGCGATGGCACGGAGTTGTACACCGTACCCTTGGCGGACCGGAAGTTGCTTGCGGTTTCCGAGGTCAAGATGGAAAATCCGTCGCACGCCCTGGTGAACATTACATGGGCATGGCAAACCACGGCGATGGGCGAACTCTTCGACGCGGCGGGAGCGACGGTCAAGAGCTTCAACACCTGGGACCGGGCAACGCTGATTCAGAAGCACGGCGCGGCGTTTTACCATGATGCCCCGACCAAGGCGACCCTGCTGTTGAGCAAAACCGATAAAGGCTGGGGAATCTCGACCGAGTAGAAGTACGCAACAAACTCGATGAACCTGAGAGGCGGAAATTAACACTTCCGCCTTTTTACTTTGCTCAGCAGGATTTGCGGAATCCACACAAGGTAACTCGGCGAACGATCTGCTATGCTGTCGGCGATCCGCTCCTATGTCGGCGAATTCAGATGTCCCACAACCTTTGCATGAACTTGACGGACACTTGCCGCCAGGCGAGGTCCATGTTTGGCTGGCAAGTCTCGGGGGACAACCGGATGCAGCAACCTCGCTTCATTCCTTACTGAGTGCCGACGAACGGCAGCGCGCCGACCGCTTCCAAGTTGAGCCGGCACGGGAACAGTTTGTGGTGAGCCGGGCCCTGCTTCGCGTGGTGCTAGGAAAGTATCTGAATACCGATCCGCGGCAGATCGCATTCACAATCACTTCTCATGGCAAGCCGGAACTGGCGATGAATTCCGACCTGCGATTCAATTTGTCGCACACTGATGGACTTACGGCGATTGGCTTGACCCGCCTGGGCCGCATCGGGATCGACGTAGAACTTATTCAGTGGAAGGTGAATGCGCTGGAACTGGCGCGCCGTTTTTTTTCGAGAAAAGAAACGGACTGGGTGGAATCTCGCCCCGAAGAAGAACGCGTTCCGAGTTTCCTGGCATGCTGGACGGCCAAGGAGGCTTATGTGAAAGCTCATGGGGAAGGGCTGTCGATTCCGCTTGACGGGTTCTCCTGCATACCCGAACCGACGGAGCGACAAGTCCGACTGGAAGTGTTTGGGAATGCCGAAAAGTCGCGGCGGTGGTCGCTGTGGCGGCTTGATGTTCCTCCGGGATTCAAAGGAGCGGTAGCGGTTGAGGCAAGAGATTGTAGATTGCGGATGGGTCCACTGCCGTCTGCCCATTCGTTCGCGCTGATATAGAGGGTCATCGATAACGAGCCCGAGATTCACATGAGAAAGATCCGCGTGAAAACAATCGTGTAGAGGACGTGTTCAATTAGCGTTTGCGGGACTATCTATTGAGAGCGCGGGACGGGACGGGCCCGCAACGTGATGAAAGTGACCTCCGGTGGGCAATACAGGCGAATGGGCAGGCGGATGGTGCCGAGTCCGAAGTTCGTATAAAGCGTCAGGGCTCCCAGTTTCCGCAATCCGCGTGGATATTTGCGAGCGAGTCTCGGAAGCCAGGGCGCGCCAATACCGGGAATCCAGACTTGTCCGCCGTGCGAGTGTCCGGACAACTGCAAATCCACGGGATAAGTCTTGACTCGATCGGCGACGTCAGGTTCGTGGGCGAGCATGATGACCGCGTCGTCCTTCGGAATTCCTTTCAGAGCGAGATCAAAATCCGGTTGACCGTCGAGACAATCGTCGACGCCGGCAATCCAGAGTCTGGCGCCGTTCCGCTCCAGCGGAAAAGATTGATTGTCGAGCACTGGAAGCTGGTGGGAACCGAGAATCTCAGTGATAAGCCGCTTGTGGGTACCGACATCGTGATTGCCCAGCACGCAGAATCTCCCCATGGGCGCTCGGATTTGCGAGAGAATGTCCGCACAAGGCTCGGCATTCAAGGCAGCGTGTCCCCGGTTGCGAAAGTAACTGGCCATGACGGGGACCGTGATGAAGTCTCCGGTGAGTACCAAAAGGTCGGGATTGAGGCTGTTGGCCAGATCGACGGCGTGGCGGATTGCGATGATCGAAAGATAGGGATCGTAATGAAAATCGCTAAGCTGCACGATGGTGAAACCATCGAAAGCTTCGGGCAGTCGCGTCAGAGGAATCTCCAAGCGAACCACACGCGGATGGGTCGGCTCCAGAATAGCGGCGTCGGCGCCCAGGCCCGCTACTCCCGCGGCGGCAGCTAGCTGAATAAATTCTCGGCGGGTTAGGGGAGCCAATCTAGGTCCATCCGTTCAAATTTCACCGCAAGCCGCGTGAGCTTGCAAAGGAAGTTGCTGGTATCGATTCTACTGGATGGGGGCGACGGTTCCTATGTCTCGCCTCAGGCTGGAACACATTTCGCCGTATCCGGGAAAGTGATAGTATCGCGGCGTTATGGCGAAATCTTCCTGGAATACGTTTTGCATTTCTGCTTTGCTGCTAGTTGCGGGGCGCCCTACCTGGGCCCAATCACCGCTTAACCCCAAACCAATCGTGTTGCACGCCGCGCGCCTGTTGGATATTGAGAACGGTCGCTTAATTCGACCGGGCGAGATCCTGATCGAAGGCCGGAAAATCATGACCGTCGGTGCAACCGTGTTTCATCCCGCCGATGCGGAAGTTATCGACTTGGGAGACCGTACGCTGATGCCCGGTCTGATCGACGCCCACGTGCATCTGTTTCTGCATCCCGGAGCCGAAGATTTGCAAACGGTGCAGGAATCAGTGCCGCAGCGGACCATTTACGCTCTGCTTGCAGCCCGCGACGACCTGATGGCCGGATACACGGCGGAGCGCGACATGGGGACCGAGGGTGCAGGCTCGGCTGACACCGCGGTACGTGACTCGATTGATCAGGGCCTTGTACCGGGACCGCGACTGCGGATCAGCGGAAACGCGATCAGCATCCTTGGCGGCCACGAAGATGCCATCGATTACAACCCTGCGCAGCACATCGCTGCCAACGCAACCTATGCGAATAGCGCGACGGAGTTAGTTACTGTCATCCGGGAGCAGATTAAGGAAGGAGCGGACTTCATCAAGATTTACGAGACCGGAGCCGATTCAATTCATAACGGCCACTTCTCGACCGTGTATCAATACTCCGTGCCGGAGCTGACGGCGGCTATACAAGAAGCAGCTAGAGTCGGGAAGCGCGTCGCTGTGCATGCTACCGGCGAGCCGGGAACTCTCTATGCAGCCGAAGCCGGCGTCACGTCCATCGATCACGCCAACCAGCTCAGCGACCAGACCATGCAGCTGATGAAGGCGAAGGGCATCTTTGCGGTACCGACGTTCACGATTTTTGAATACTTCGCCAGTCACGCCTCGTCTCCGGCACAGGCTGAACGAGAGCGGGCCATGCTCGATGCCCATGGGGCGGAGTTCCGCAAACAGATTGCCGCCGGAGTGCCGATGGCCGTCGGTTCCGACGTTGGACCATTCCCTCATGGAACGCAGGCCCGCGAATTTGAACTCATGGTGAAGTTTGGCATGAGCCCGCTCGCCGTGCTGCAAGCGGACCTGCTGAATGGCGCGAAGCTGCTGGGATGGGAGGGCCGAATAGGAGTGCTGGAGCCAGGATATCTAGCCGATATCATCGCTGTTCCGGGCAATCCGCTAGAGGATGTAAGTGTGTTAAAGAACGTGGGATTTGTGATGAAAGACGGAATCGTATATCGAAAGTGACGGGCGAAAACTTATCGAGGCGTTGCGAAAGGTAAAGGGCTGCCGGAGAAGCACATTCCCGGCAGCCCATAAAAGATGCGTCCTAGTTTACCGTGATGCCGACTGCTTTCGACGGAATGCCGTTGGCCACCACAACCAGCGTGCTCGCCCCGGTTTCCATCTTTGCTGGAACATCAAAGTTGGTGGAGACCGGCGTGCTGCCAGTGGCAACTCCCATGGTGCTATGGTCGTGCGTTTTGGCATAGAACACATGATGCGAGCTGTTATTGGTGATGCGGACGAGCGGATAATTAGTCGCGGTTTCGAATTCGTCACCGAATGCGTTGGCCTGCGACAAACCATTAAATTGCGTGCCGGTGATCTGGTAGGTGGTGCCGCGAGTCACCGAAGAGGGAGACTGAGTGATGGTTGGCGCCCAGGAAGCGGAATATTTTCCCTTGGAGGTGTAAACCTCCGAACCACCCACGATTATCTGGCCGGTGGGCAAGACCAGTAAGTTGCCGCCGGCGGACACTTCCGGAGTCAGGTTCTTTCCGTCGAACTCATACAGGGTGCCTGAGTCGCCCTCGACTAGCACTTTGCCGTTTGGCAACAGCGCGGCAAAAGAATCACCGGCTTGGTCTCCGTTCGGAAAGTCGGGGCCGGCGGTCCAGGTTCCGGCACTATAAATCGCCGTGTGGCCGGTCGAATCGCCCTGATGAAGAGCGCCAGTGGCGTACACGGAACCATCCGGCCGCAGGATGGCCGGACCGATCTCACCCGGGGGGCAGTACTCTTTGTTCTTGCCGTACGGAATGCAGCCAACCTCAGGAGGTCCCTGGAGATTGACCGGCGTGTTGCCCAGGGTCGTCCATTTCTGCGCGGTCGAGTCGTAGCTCTCCGAATCTGGATTGCCCTTAACATCCACTGTGAGAATCGTGCCATCCGGCATCAGAGTCCAACCTTCCTCGGCATTCTCGTCGTTCTTGCCGGTGGAACTTAACTCAGTCCACTGAAGAGTTTTCGGGTCGAGGGCTGCCACGCGCTTGTCAAACTTACGGCCGAGTAGATACCTGCCATCGGGCAGCACCGAGGAAGGAGAGTCCCCAATGAAACCCCAGTTCTTCGGAGGCTTGACCATGGTCCAGGTATTCTTCACGGGATCGTAGATCGCACCCAGATCGGTGAATGCGAACTCGTCGAAGTTGTATTCTCCGCCTTCAATGAGCAGCCGCCCATCCGCCAGCACGGCCGAGGCAAAGGCGTAGGGCTGGTAACCAGAGGGAAGACTGGCCATCTGCTTCCATGTGCCTTTCACGTAACTCCCCGAATTGTCGGGTGTAAGCTTCCACCAGTCGGACTCCCCACCCCCTTGAAACATGACCGTCCCGTCAGTCAAAAGAAAACCAATGAGAGTTCCGTCGGGCGGCTGGTTCACCAGTTGCTGCAAGGATTGAGCGTACCCGACGGCAGAAAACATAACGGCACAAGCGAGGACAACGGCAAACAAAACTTTTCTTGACAAGATTCACCCCTTTTTTTCTTACGAACTTTTGTTCCCCACGGAAATCTTCAGCGAGGTCGTGATCGATGAATACGTGAGATCCGGCACTGGATGCCGATTATAAGACGGCACGCGGCACAGCAATGCTAACAAATGTCCGGGAATGTTTTTGTAAAAACTTTCGGTATAGCGGCCTCGCGCGGGCCTTGAAGACCGCCGGACAAGGTACCGTATGGGCGGCACTACTACCAGAGTACGTTGCATGAAGAGTGGCCACCAAAAAGGCTAGTTCGGCCCTCTGAGGGTGTCCTGCTTCATTTGAGCAAGAATACTGGCGACTGCGGACGATGCGGATTTCTGGCTGGTATCAATCACCAGATCGGCTTTGGCATAAAAAGGCGCGCGTTCGGAGAGAATTCGCTTCAAATCGGACATGGCTTCCGAACTTTGCGCCATGGGGCGCATGTCGCCTTGGGCGATGACGCGCTTCATGTGGTCTTCGGGCGCGGCCCGCAGCCAGACCGTGTAGCACGAGGTCAGCAAACGACTGTAGGTAATCGGCTCAGAGACAATACTTCCGCCGGTTGCCAGAACGAATTGAGTGCGGCTGGCAAGCAACTCGTCCAGACAAGTGCGCTCAAAACGGCGGAATCCGTTCTGCCCGTAGAGGTCAAACATGGCGCTGAGCGGCACAGCGCTTGCTTTCTCGATCATGCGGTCCAACTCAAGAAACGGAAGATTCAGTTTCTTGGCCAATGCGGCGCCAATCGTCGACTTTCCGGCCCCTCGCAAACCGACCAGCGCCAACCGTCCCAATCGATCCGTCAGGTGCTGTTTGCCGAAATGCTGGTCCAACCATTGCTGGATGTGATTCAGCTCGCGTTGGTCGAGATGCCGCAGAAATTCAAGCATGTATGTCAATTCCGCGGAAGACTCTGGACCCTCTCCGACGACCGAGGCAATCGGTACGTCCAGGGCCCGGGCCAGATGGCGCAAAAGAAGAATCGAGGCATTCCCACTGCCTGACTCGAGTTCAGCCAGAAAGCGTTCTGACACACCGGAGGAAATCGCAAGCATCTTGCGAGTTATGCTCCGCTGCAATCGCAGGCTACGAATTCTTTCTCCGACCAGGGAGAGATAATTTCGGCTCGCCACGTCGCCATCTGCATAGGCGCGGATGCCATTGCTTGTCGAGCGTCGGACGGGATGTTTTGGGCTGGCCATAAACCAGGGTCATCGCAGAATGGCGAAATTCGGTTCGACAATGAAGCCTCGGAGAGAGATTTTCTCCAGCGCACAAAATTGGTACAGATCCGCTATTAACAGCCAGCCCGTCTTAACGTCGGCTGCGAGTAAAACGTCCTGGAAGGGATACTCTCCCTCGAGTTGAACGAATGCGGCCTCTTTGAGTTCATTGAGCAAATGGTACATCGCATCGACATCGAGTCCGCAAGTTTCATGCAACTCCGGTAAGTAGGCGGCGTTGGGCTTGCGCGCCGGGGCATGAGAACGCATTGCTAGATCGGCGACGTGAGCCAAAAGCTTGCGGGCATCCAGTGACAAGGAGCGAAGACGGACCTCGAAATCCGCTAGCGCTGCGGCCCTGCTCTTATCCGGGGGAAATCCGCATACTTGTGCAAAGAGCTTGATCGAAGGCGCTGCTTCCCCGCCGCTGTTAGTAGGTTTCAATGTGCAACCGGCCTTTCCGCAGAAGTTGCGGTTTGAGTTCGTCCCAGTTCAACTGGTGCGCGCGGGCCACATCGCGAAACGCCTCAATCACGCCTGACTCCATGCCCTTCAGCCCACAAATATAGATGTATGCGTTGTCGTCGCGAAGCATCCGCGCCACGCTATCGGCGCGAGTGCGGATCAAGTCCTGTACGTAGGTCTTCGGTTTTCCGGGCAACCGCGAAAATGCGAGATTGATGTCGATAAAGTCCGACGGCAGCGTCTTCAGCGGACCAAAATATGGCAACTCCTCGGGAGTCCGTGATCCGAAGAACAGCAACAGATCTCCGCCTTCGTTCTGCTCACGGCGACGCCTGCGGCGCTCGGTCATGGCTCGCATCGGCGCGGAACCGGTCCCGGTACAAATCATCATCAACGAACTTCCGGGATGATTGGGCATCAGGAATGTCGAACCGAAGGGGCCGACGACTTTCACTTCATCGCCCTTCTTGAGATCGCAAAGATAATTTGAGCAAACGCCTTGTGCCGG
Source organism: Terriglobales bacterium (assembly GCA_963700175.1). Lineage (GTDB taxonomy): Bacteria > Acidobacteriota > Terriglobia > Terriglobales > Acidobacteriaceae > DASVWZ01. Next base: position 13,056 of record CAVOWN010000007.1, on the reverse strand, counting down.
CACGCCATCGTGGTCCTCCGCGACGCGCTTCACGGTGAGAGCAAGGTTGTTGTAGCGCGGCCGTTCGCCTTCACGAGGACTCGCAGTCGAATACAGACGAACATGGTGCGGCCTGCCGTTGGCGTCGACTCCGGGAGGGAGAATTCCAATCGATTGGCCCTCCAGCACAGGAAACGGGACTGCGCCGAAGTCGAGAACGATGTGCCGGATGTCGCTTGATGCCACATCTGCTGTAAGCCGCATATTTCCACTTACAGTTGCAATCGCCGGAGCGTTGGTCGAATAAACGTTGATGTAAGGATGCGAAGCTGACCAGGGAGGGACGGCAGCGCCTTCCTGTGCACTGCTGGCAATTGAGGTGAGTTTTTGGACATCAAGTGGAACTTGCGTCTGCGCTGGGCCCACGGGCGCCGCCTGAGCCGGAGCATCCGGGGTCGCGCTGGCGGCCGTCGACATCGCTGACCCAGGCAGCTCGTTCCACTTGTACTGGTCTTGAATCGGGTAGGCGTGATCAGCAGTCACACTCCGCCAACTGTCAATTGCGCCGGTGGGGCAAGGTGCGATGCAGGCTTTGCACTGGTTGCAAACGTCGAACTTAACAACGTAGTTTCTGGAGTCGTGTTCGATGGCGCCGATCGGGCAGGTCTCTTCGCAAGTGTTGCAGCGAATGCAAATCGCCGGATCGATCAGGTGCTGCTGTGCTGCGCCAGATTTCGTTTCGGTTGCGGACATACTTAAGAAACTCTTGTTCTAGTTAAAGCGTACGTATTCGAACTCGATAGGTTGATTGTTGATCCCGCGGGCCGGTGCGGCAATCCAGTTCGCGAACTTTCCAGGCTCGAGCACTCGCCCCATCAAAGATTCGACATATTGGTGGTCTTCGTTTGTGGGAAGCCATTCATCACGATGCGAATTCCATTCAGCCTCGGCCATTACTCGTCCATCCGGACTGATGAACTGCCCTGCCATGGTTCCGATCTTGCGATGAAAGCCCACATGCGGCAAGGCAAAGCGGAACGCTAATCCGAGTTTTTCCGGGATGCGGTTCCAGCGGTCGAGTCCGCCTTGCACTTCCTTGATATAGTCGTCGCGGAGTTTTGCATTCAACGCATTCAGCGCCGGCACGTTTTTCTCAACCACCTTGCCGTCTACCACCTCGTGAACCGTGTATTCCTGCGAGGTCAGTTTGTGATCGTCGTTCTGCTTGCTCTCCTCGTATCGGCCTTTCAACCCCGTAGTGTAGTAAGTGGCCGCGTTCGACGAAACATCGGATCCATACAGATCGAGCGTAACGCTGTAATGGAAGTTGATGAACCGTTGCATGGTATTGAGGTCGATCACGCCAAACTGCCGGCCCTCCGCCGGATCGGTGATGCCGTGCTCTTTCATCAGCTCGCAGGTCCGCTGGATGGTGCGTGCGATGCCCGACTCGCCGACGAAAAGATGGTGCGCCTCCTCCGTCAGCATGAACCGGCATGTGCGTGAAAGCGGATCGAAGCCCGACTCGGCCAACGAAGCCAATTGAAATTTGCCGTCGCGGTCGGTGAAGAAAGCGAACATGAAGAATGAGAGCCAATGCGGCGTCGCTTCGTTGAACGCACCCAGAATCCGCGGATTATCGGCGTGCCCAGAGCGGCGTTCGAGCAGAAACTCCGCTTCCTCGCGGCCGTCGCGTCCGAAATACCGATGCAGCAGATAGACCATCGCCCAGAGATGGCGCCCCTCTTCCACATTCACTTGAAAAAGATTGCGCATGTCGTAAAGTGATGGCGCGGTCAATCCGAGCTTCTTTTGCTGCTCGACCGATGCTGGCTCGGTGTCGCCCTGGGTCACAATGATGCGGCGAAGCGTCGAACGGTATTCACCCGGAACATCTTGCCATGCGGCTTCGCCCTGATGGTCGCCAAACGCAATCTTCCGGTTCTCATCGCGAGGCACCAAAAAGATTCCCCAGCGGTAGTCGGGCATGCGAACGTAACCAAAATTCGCCCATCCATCGCGTTCGACGCTGATTGCGGTGCGAAGATAGACCTCCAGGTCCTTGGTATTGACCGGCCCGGTATCGCTCCACCAGTTCTGGAATGCGGGTTGCCAGCGCTCCAGCGCCCGCTGTAGAGTCTTATCGCCAGCCAAATCGACGTTATTCGGAATTCTCTCGCTGTAATCAATCATTGCCAATCTCCCATGAGCGGGGCGCTAAACGCGCTCCCAGTTAAATTTCGCTTTCGTGCCGGTTCCGTAAACCTTGAGCGCGCCCGTAGCTCCGACTGCATTTGGACGTATGAAAATCCAGTTTTGCCAAGCGGACAAACGCCCGAAGATACGAGTCTGCAAAGTCTCAGGCAACGCGAACCGAAGATTGGCTTCGAGCCCGGTCAGCGCGTCGGGAGAAAGAGCGGTCCGCGATTCAATCGCAAGCCGCAGTTCGTCCGCCCAATCAAGTTCATCGGGCGCTGCGGTCACCAGGCCGGTTTCAACCGCCGCATCCGCGCCAAGTCGGTTGCCCGACAAACTGCGCGCTTTATTGACTGCTTTCTCATTTCCATAAAAACGGGAAACGATACGGGGTAAGCCGTTTGCCATCTGGAGGGGCCCAAAGTTAATTTCGGAAAGCGCGACGTAAGTTGCGCTTTGATTCTCGGACACGTTCAGCATGTAGGTGCGATCAGCGGCCAGCGCCAATTCGAACAATGTCCCGGCAAAGCACGACCCCTCCTCGATTACGGCATAGATCGACCGGGAAGAAACATCCAGCCGCGAGAGGGTTCGGCGCAGCATGTTGATGACTTCGCGTACGAACCAATGATCGCGATGCTCCATCAATTGACGATCGATCTCAAGAATCGCCTCGGCGTTGCCGCTGGTCTTCATGATCCACAGGCCTAGTTCAAGCTGGTTGGTGCGAGCGCTGAGAATCGCGTCGTCGAGCTCGCGCGCCATTTGCAACGGCCACCACTTCGCACCCAGCCCGGCGATCTCTTCAATTGATTTCGCGGCTACGGCATTGGGCGCTTTGATGTGGAATGTGGCAGTGCGAGCGGCGTGGTCAAACTGCACATCCACAAATTCGTAGTGATAACCGGAATCGTCAATTGACCGATTTAAAGGCGTCAGCGATATACCTTTTGCGTCGCCGGGACGGTCGGTCATCCCTGCAAGCTCTTGCGCGCGCTTCTGGATTTGCTCGTTCCACTGAGCTGGCTTCACGATTTCATCCACCAATCGCCAATCCTTGGCCCGTTGGCCTTGCACGCCCTCGGGTACGGTGCAAAACATGTCGGCTAGATCTCGCCGGACTTGGCGCTTATCAATCACGCGAGTAAGCCCGCCAGTCCCGGGTAGAACGCCTAACAGGGGAAGCTCCGGCAGGCTGACCGCGGACGCGCGATCGTCCACCAGAATGATTTCATCGCAGGCCAGCGCGAGCTCGTAGCCTCCGCCCGCCGTGGTTCCGTTACATGCGGCGAGGAACCTAACTCCGGAATTCTGACTGGTATCTTCAATTCCGTTCCGGGTTTCGTTGGTAAATTTGCAGAAGTTCACCTTCCAAGCATGGGTACTCGTGCCAAGCATGTAGATGTTGGCTCCGGAACAAAATACCCTGCTTTTGGCGCTGGTCACTACTACACAACCAACTTCGGGATGTTCGAAGCGAATTCGCTGGAGAGCATCGTGCAGTTCAATATCAACGCCCAAGTCGTAAGAGTTCAACTTCAACTTATATCCCGGGCGAATGCCGGCATCTTCCTTAGTGTCCATCAGGAGGGTCGCGACCGACGCATCGAATTTCAGCTGCCAATGCCGGTAGCGAGAAGGATCCGTCTGATAATCTACGACGGCGGAAACGGCGGCTTCGGCGGTGGACAGTGTGGCTTCCAACGAGTACCTCCTAAGGGAAAATTCGCAGGGGCAGAACATGCATTTTAATGCATAAACATCGAATGCCTTCACCCCGCCAATATTGAGTCCTTTATATCATGCTTGCATTACCGGTACAATCCCGCGATTCCGCTGGGAAGAAGATGCACTATATTACATTAATGAATTCATCGTTTATCCTATCGGTATAACAATTCTTACCATGACAGTGGGAGGAACCGAGTTTGAAGTTAGCCAATTACATCTGCGGAGAATGGAAACACGGAAGCGGAGACGACCGAACATTGGGAGATCCAGTGACGGGGGAGTCGCTGGCCACCGTTTCATCTGCTGGAATCGACATCGGCGAAGCGCTCGACTATTCGCGGCAACATGGAACTTCAGCCCTTCAACTGCTCACTTATCCTGAGCGCGCGACTTTACTCGGAAAAATTGCGGACGTGCTCTCGGCGAACCGGGCAGAATACTTTGAGATCAGCAGGAAAAATCTGGGAGCGACCGAAGCCGACGCCTCCTTTGACGTGGACGGCGCAATCTATACGCTCAAGCAGTATGCACGCTTCGGCAAGCCCCTCACCGGACGAATCATAAAAGACGGAGCGGCGATCCCGCTCTCAAAAACCGGCGTCTTCCAGGGGCAGCATTTTCTCAAACCACTTGGCGGCGTTGCCGTCTTTATTAATGCATTTAACTTCCCTGCCTGGGGCCTTTGGGAAAAAGCCGCGCCGGCGCTGCTCTCCGGCGTAGCCGTTTTCGTCAAGCCCGCCACGCCCACCGCGTGGCTGACCCAGCGGATGGTGGAAGACGTGGTGAAAGCGAGCGTACTTCCACCAGGAGCGCTGTCGATTCTATGCGGCCCGGCCCGCGAATTACTTAATCACGTCATGGAAAACGACGTGATTTCTTTCACCGGATCAGCGAGCACCGCGCAGTCGGTCCGCACCAATCCGAATGTGGTTTCGCGCTCGGTGCGAGTGAATGTGGAGGCAGATAGCCTGAATTCGACGATCCTCGGACCCGACTCTGCGGGCGGAGTGCCCTTCGAGTTGCTGGCAAAAGAAGTCGTTCGCGAAATGACGCTGAAAGCTGGACAAAAATGCACCGCGATCCGCCGAATCATTGCTCCCCGAAAGACTGCAAGTGCGTTAGGAGGCGCGATCGCGGCACAACTATCCGCCGTCAAGGTTGGCGATCCAAAGAACGCGGATGTAAAGTGCGGCCCACTGGTAAACAAAGCGCAACAGAGTGCGGCGAATGAAGGAATATCCCGGTTGAAGCGTGAAGCGCGAGTCATTTTCGGCGACGATCCGAATTTTCAGCCGATTGATGCTGACCTTTCCGTCGGTTGCTTTGTGCAGCCAACGCTTTTGTTTTGCGACCAGCCTCTGACGTCACACGAGGTGAATGAAGTTGAGGTGTTCGGACCAGTTGCGACCATTCTTCCCTACGAATCCGTCGAAGAAGCAATTGAGATTGCCCGACGCGGCGCGGGATCGCTGGTGGCTTCGGTATTTTCCGATGACCCGGACTTCAAACACAAAGTGGCCATGGGAATTGCCGGTTCACACGGCCGACTGATGGTGGTAGATAGCACCGTCGGCGCCAGCCATACCGGTCATGGCAACGTGGTGCCCACTTGTTTGCACGGCGGTCCGGGGCGCGCGGGCGGAGGCGAAGAATTGGCCGGTCTGCGGGCGTTGCAGTTGTATCATCGGCAATTTGTGGTGCAGGGCCCGCCAGACTTGATCGACAAGCTTTCGGAAGATGCTTGCGATGGAAAAATGTTGTTCGAGTGAATGTGGGAGCAAAGCACGCCGACGGTCGGGATCCATACGGGACGGACTAACCTTGAATCCGTTAGTGTCTTAAACACCAGACCAGACGGCTTTTGAGACACTGGCGTGAGATCACTGCGCTTTGACACTGTTCCGAACACGCTGATACGATCAATTGCTTGGTGTAGGACGCCTGCCTCACTCGTCCCCGTCGTCTAGCCTGGCCTAGGACATCGCCCTTTCACGGCGGTAACACGGGTTCAAATCCCGTCGGGGACGCCAACCTTATCAACCACTTGCAAATCCCCTCCAGAATTTTGTACGTCCGTTAACGTCCGATAAGCCTCGGTGCTTGGTTTTTCTTCGTTTTTGTCGAGCAACAAGCTCACAACTCGGCTCTGCGCATCTCGCTTGGTTTGCGTGATCGCTTGCGCGTAAATGTTCAGAGTGACCGAGATGTTTGCGTGCCGCATTAGCTCTTGCACAACCTTCACGTCTTCGCCGTTCCCTTTGAGGAGCGTCGCGTACGTATGCCGGAACGTGTGCCAACCGAAATGGCCCACGATTCCGATTTCCTTGGCCGCCGGTTCCAAGTGCGCCTTGTAAAGCGAACCTGGCCAGTACGGCAATTTCCTTTGCTGTGTGGACTCGCGAATACCCAGTCCTCATCGATTGGGTATGGACTCAGTAGTCGCCAGTTCCAAAGGACCTTAGACAATCGCAAATCGAGCGGAACCGGTTTGCGAGAGGCCTCGGTCTTACAGTCGCCCACGTGTTGCATGACGATCGAGCGGATGACATGGACCTCCATCTTCTGAAAATCGATGTCCTTCCACTTGAGGCCTAGCAACTCCCCAACCCGAAGGCCCGTGAACACGGCTAGAAATACCATCGTGCGCGTAGGCTCCTTCAGGATGCGAAGCAGTGCCGCAATCTGCTCGATGGAAAGCACAATGGGCATCCTGGTCCGCTTGGCGCTTTGACGCACCATGCGTATGGGATTCACACCGAGCCATTCCCACCTGACAGCGTGATTGAACACGGCACTCATGATGTTTCGAGCTTTGGCTTTGCTTCCATTCGCATACTTGAGCGACCGAAGCCACTGCTCGACAGCGACTGCCTTGACCTCGGTGACGCGATAGCTTCCCCAACGAGGCAGAATCCACTTATTGAAATAGCCCTCGTAGGTGACCTGCGTCTTCCGTGTTTTGCTGCAATTCGTGCCCAGTTCCTTTTCCCGGTAGTGTTCGATAAGCGTTTGAACACTGATCGGTGTCAAGCTGGTGCGCGGATTCTCAGCGTTGATGTCTGCCCGAAGTGCGGCGACGGCCTTCTGCGCCGACGCCTCGTTCGGATATTGTTCGACCGAACCAACGATCAGACAGCGTCGCTTGCGAGAGCCGTCTGCCTGGAGTTCGTACCACCGATACTCCCAAGCGTTCCGGCCGCGAGCACGCTTCACGATCTGAAGGCTGCCTTGCTGAAATCTCGTCCGTCTCATCACGATCCTCCGTGGTTAGGGACGGTACGGATAGCTGGCTAACTTTAACCTCAAATGCACCCACGCGTCGAGATCCGATGTGCGAAAGCGCCACAATTTTCCGATCCGCATGGCGCGTATCTCGCCCTTGCGGGCGAGTCGTTGAAGTGTTTTCGGGTGGATCTGCAGCAAGGCTGCCGCCTCGCGCGAATCGACTAACCTCTCGAAATGAGGGAACGGCTGGCTGACTGGCGTTGCTTCGTGCATCTCGCTCATAAAATCTCCTGCAGCGAGAGTCGAGACCGGGCTGAAATCACCGCGTCGTCTGAAGGTCGGCTTTGGCGTCCGACTTCGTTCGACAGATTTCGAGCCCATTCACTACTCGGCTGGCGTTAGTCTTCGCGTCATGGGCGGACGAGAACATTATTCGTATAGAAACCGTACAAGACGCATTTGTTGCTTCCGCTTCAAAGAATCTTTTTTCTTTTTGACTTCGAACAAACTTCTCAACAATTGCTTAAAGTGCCTAAAGCGCCTAGAAGTGCTTTTAGGTACGTTTGGGGAATCCACGGGAACAGAGCAATGGCGCACTCAACCAGCCCGCCTCTTTAGCGAGGTGGTTCCATAGATCCAGCGCGAAATTTTCCCCTCTATCTATATAAGGAACATGCAGCAGGGAAAAGGTATCGAAAATATTTTATTGGGGACGCGGTCGTGACAAGAGATCGATTCGCCCGCGCTCAAGAAGCAGCTTGTATCCGGCCCATCCCGCCAGGCTCATTGTGAATACAGCTGCGATGGCAACGGCTTGCACCAGAAATGTAGGTACGATGAACATCATGAACGTCGCAACCAGCATGATGATAAGGAGGACCAACGCAAAGCCAAAAAACAGAATTGTTTGCCAGTTGATCTGCCTTGTATCGTTTGACCCGGAGGAAAAATGCCCAGCGACGATGACCGGCTGAAGAGCCATCAGGATGAGAACGACATCTAAACCTATTCCGCTGCCATACTCGAACGAGTAACCAAGGCGACGAGCCAAGCCCGCGGCATAAATGATCGCGAGAGGCGCCCAGGTCGACGCGCGTATCAGATTCGTCTTTAGCATCACGCGCGAGATCTCCCCATAGCCGATGGGGAAACAGGCATAAGCAGGAAGAACGAAACCGGACGCAAAGGGGCCCTTGAAGCCGGGCCATGAGCCGCCTAGGATCGGAGCACTCACAAAGCCAGCAACGACCATTGGCAAGAAGAAAAGCCAGGACGGTAGTGACGGCGTAGCCAAAGTGAGAGCCACACCTGCCCCCGTCACTATCGCCGCAGTCCGCCATTTCTTAGACCAAGTGCCAAGATCATCCACCAGCATGAATTTCGCAACCACTTTCTGTCTGGCGGTCAGCGACGCCGCGACTATTCGCTCGATCCATCCCAAACGGGTCCAATCAGCACCTTTCAATTCACGAACCAACGGAATGTGCGCCGGCCAGGGTTGCCCAGTTCCGCTTGGTTCTGCCATTGGCGGCTGTTCTTGATCGTCACTTGAAGCTGAAACAAAGACCGCGTCGAACGCGCTGTCAGGCGACGCAAGTTCGGAGGCAAGTCGGAATCGAAGCCTACGCAGCGCAAGAGGCAGAGCCGCCGACAGGATGAAGGCCGGAATGAACCAAAAACTTTCGGCGCTGTCCGCACTACCGACCATAGCGGCAAGAGCCATGGGCGACCCATTGAGTGGGTGTAATCAGGTGGCAGACCAAAGGAACCGCAGAGCGTCTTCTGGCAGATACAGGCATACAATCATCAAGCCGTAAAACGGAAAAATCGCTGAGGTCCAATCCACTTCGGCCTATAAGCGAGCACCGCCGTTCCGATGGAAAGCCCGGAGAACGTTTGAAGCACCGCTGCAACCAGTATGGCCCCCAAGTCATTCCAGAGATTTCCGTAAACAATCGCATATGCGCCATAGGCCAATACGAAGACTGCAAAAGCACCTACCCACGATCGGAAGAAACGGCGTGACTCGTGTCGCAGATAATCATCATCCAGAATAGGTAAGGCGATGAGCACAGCGCGGTCGTAGCCGCGAAGTGCGCGCCGTAGTAGTTTGCGCAGCGAAACAGCGCAGTCCCAGACGCGTATAGCGCGACAACGCACAACAACGCGAGGGCTCTGCCGGAGCGTACAGCAACAAGAAATAAGACCGCGAGAATGTAAACAGATCCCAGTGCAGCTCGGAATTTTCGATTTCGCCTCCACCATCGCGTTCGGTGCTGTCGATATTCTTTCGATAGGATGCGATTCCCGCAGTTCTCTGCGTGCTTGCGCTCGGACTCCACGCTCGACAGCGCGCGCTTAGTTTCACTGTGGGGTACTCCGCAGTTGTTGAAATAGTTGCTTAAGTACGCTGCTCCCATCATGACCCGGGTAGCCCTGAAGCTCACCCAGAGGAGCGTAGTAGCGAGCCTGGCGACGCTGAATTTCAGCAGCCGGTCGGAGAGAGTTTCGGCGATGTCGAGTATCTGAGTTGAATACAGGACTGTTGCCCCAGCCGCTGCCGCTCTTGCCTCGCGCTTCAAAAATGTGACTCCATTTGGGTCCATGCCCGATGCAAACGGTTCGTCCAGCAACAGAAGCTCCGCATTAACGGCCAAAAGAGCAGCCAGTGCGGCCTTGGGCGCTTGACCGCGTGACAGTTTGAACATCGGCGTGTCGATCAAGGGCAAGATATCGAAGCCCCTCTTGAGCTCTAGACATGTGGTTCGACAGCCGAATCGCTGCTTCATATAGTCGCAGGACGATCCCAATATGACGCAGAACAGTGTGGTGCGGAAAGGCAATTGGAAATCGGGAAGGAATGCGATCTTTCGGCGCAGGTTCATGCTTCCACGGGTGAACCTCTCACCGTCGTACGAGATGCTCCCACAGCCTGCAACGACGCTGCTGAAGCAGCGAAGCAGTGTTGTTTTTCCAGCTCCGTTGACGCCCAGGACTGCCAGTATCTGTCCGGGTTCGATTGTGAACGAGACACCGTCCAGCGCGCGCACTCCGCCGTACCGCTTTGAGAGCGACTCGACCGTTATTCTCATATAGACGCCGAATCTAACGTGTCTCGGCGAGAACTGCAACCTGAGGCTGAGATACGAGTTGAGCGGAATTTACTAATCCCCCTCTCGGCGTTTCCATGCTAACCCATTAGGTCTCGAGGGCGCCCCTTTCCAGTGTGTTTCCCGTAGCGGCATTCCCCACTGAGGTAGCATGGCCGGGGCGCGGCTCGTGTCAAGGCTCACGACCGCTTCGCGGCGCAAAAAACGCGGCCTTGACACAAGCCTTTCTCCCCGGCCCATTTCTCCGCCATGTGGGGAATGTGCAGGTGTGGCTCTCCGCGAGACCTCAAAGCCCGAGACCAAGACTGGGGCCACCGAGGTCATGTTCCACGCCGACATGGGGAGTCTTTTCCGGTTCCGGTGTGTGAGTTGGAACGGAAGAATGCTGCTCTCCGATCTGCTGGCCAGCTTGCCGGTTCACCCCAGTCATCAGGTCAACACGGTGGCCCTTTTCCGGATCGTGTGCGGATAGCTGTTTTCGAGCCAGTTCAATCGCAGACTGCCGCATCGTGGATACGCCGACGGATTCACGAAGTTGCTCGCGGTCGCTGGTGACAACAGCGATCTCGCTCCGGCCGCGGCTCGCCGCGACATAGAACAGCTCCTTTTTCATGGCGTCTGCCGAGATGATGACGGTATCTACGGTTTTGCCCTGGCTTCGATGGGCGGTGACCGCATATCCGTGGGTGAATTCGTGATAGTTCGCAGGAAGCGTTCTTCCGTCTTCGAGGCGAATGGCACCGCCATCTAGGGAACTCACTTTGACCAGCTCTCCGTTGGTCGCCCGGAGTTCCGGCCCTCGACGGTTTGCTGTGAGCATGAGGCTGTCGCCAGGGGCAACTTCAATGGGCTGACGCTCATAAACGGAGAATGCCCGCGTTTGTTTCGGCGAGATGCTCACCTCTTCTCCGGTTTCTTTTCGCGCAACCAGAGATTCCGGGCCAGCGCGCACGACTTCCAGCGACTCATGTCGTTTTGCAAGTTTCGTGTCTCTGTGAAACTGCAGAATCTGCCCCTCTTGGTAGTTGGACAGTTCCTGTTTCTGGGCTGTTGTCCACTGGAGTGAGACGTACCGATCAAAAGAATGGCCGACTCCCAGTTCACCGTGTTCTTTCCGATCCTGGCGAATCGCGTCGGTGAGTTGGGAAATCTCAGCATGAGTGCCGGCAACTACAAGCGTATCGCGCCCTTCGGCTCGGAACTCGCGATGCAGCTCCGCCACTATCTGGCCTCGGTCGAAGATGGATACTTCGCGAATGGCACCGAGCTTTTCCAATTGTGCGAACCCTTCCTCCGGTGAATGCCTCATGGTCTTTACGGCTTCGCGATAGAGAGGAGTTTGTCTGCCGCTGTACTTCAGTAAGGGAAACACTCTTCAGGTCAGACTCCCGTTCCAAGATACGCAAAGCATCCGAGGCCTCTACGCTGGGAATTTGTCGCGTGTCACCGGAAAAGACGATTCTGGCTCCCTGATCCTCGGCGAGGTGCAGCAAGCTTTGCATTTGCCGGCCAGAAACCATGCCTGCTTCATCAACGATCAAGACCCTCCCGCGCAGCGCGCCCTGTGGTTCCTGAGCCTCCAGAAGTCGTGAGACAGTCATCGCATCTCGGAAGCCAACTTTTTCCAGTTCGTCCACCGCACTCCGGGTGGGAGCCACCGCAAGAACCTCGTGCCCGGCTTCTCTGAGGCCACGGTCAATTTCACGCAGCGTGGCCGTCTTGCCAGTACCGGCAGCGCCTCGAACATTGATCGCCAGATCGCGAGAATCGAGCACTGCTTCGACGGCGCGCCTTTGTTCGGGACGGAGCTGGTCCGAAAGCTCAAAGTCACGGCCCTTACCGAGGCGGTCGTAGCGGTCCACCCCTCGGTTAACTACCGCGATCATGTCGCGCTCGCGTTGGAGGCTCGCGTGTGTCGCAATTTCATCCCCAGAGGAGATGAGAGTCCCTTTCGCGCGTTCAAGGGAGAGAGAGCCCTGAAGGTCGCTGAGTTCGACGTTGCCGCGCCCGTGACGAAGAGCCTCGGTTAGAACCTCATGCTCTCTGGCGACTGAGAGACGCTCGAAAATGTGCTCCTGAGAGTATGCAAGCGAGGCCTCATGCACACAGCGATTGATTTGAGGCGAATGGGATTGTGTCTGAGCTTCGTTCAAAATCTCACGAAGTATTTGCTTCTCGTCCAGGGTCATTCGTTCTTGCTGAAGGTTACGGACTTGCTCGGTCGATATCTCCTGAAGCTTGTCAGCCCGCGTTTCCCGGACGAGTACCGCAACCTCGTTGTCTGTTGGCGCACGCCCACGTGAATTGGTGAACTCCAGAATGGCCGCATCCCGCTGGGCACTGCGTCGGCTGTACTTGTCGAGGAGGTCCTGGGAGAATCCTGCGATCTCGAATCCCTTGTCACGACCACGAACATCGTGACGGTTTTCAACCTCGTAACCAAGGGCGCGTACTTCGCGAGCCAGGGCATTGCGATAGACCTCGGTCAGGTAGCTGCGACGTTCGTACAGACCGGAAGCCTGTAGCGCCTTCCAACGCCCTTCAGTGCCATCGTAAGTGAGATTGGCAGCGACGGCATGAGTGTGGAGCTGAGGATCTAGCTGACGACTCGTGTCGTGAGTGTAGGAAGCTACGACCCAGTTTCCGGTGGCTCGATTTTCGTTCAGGCCGGCGAGGCGAACCCTAGTGGCCGAGTATTTTTCTGCTTCCTCCAGGGCCTCGCGCACGGCGGTTGCGTGCGCGGCGACCAGTCTCTCATCAGCGCCAACGATGGCCATGACAGAGACGGACTTCGGCGCGGAAAATGTCATGTCAT
>CAVOWN010000006.1:0-345679 GCA_963700175.1 Terriglobales bacterium | reverse complement strand
CGTCTGGTCCCGTATTTTCCAAGAAATACTGCGCAGACGGGCCTAGCGGTAAACTGAGTGACGCTCTGACGCGATACGTGAGAATGCCAAACCATGTCCCTTGATGAAAAACAAATTTGCTCCGAGTGCGTTGGTGAAGTCTTCCTTAGCGCAAAGATCGAGAGAGAGGGCAAGGATGGTGCTTGTTCTTATTGCGCGACCACGGGGAAAGTCTTCTCGTTGGACGAAATGGCAAATGAAATTCAAATCACCTTTGAAGAGCACTTCTACCGCACGGCGTCTGAACCATCGGATCTCGAATATGCGATGAGCAAAGAGAGTGACTATGGCTGGGAGCGCGAGGGTGATCGTGTTGTCGACGTACTCCAAAACTACGTCGAAATAAGTTCCAAAGCCGCCGAGGATATACAAAGCATTTTGGAAGACCGAACTTTTGATTTTGAAGCAGCGAAAATGGGCGAAGAAAATCCCTTTGATAAGGATGCGCAGTATGCAGAAAGTGGTGTAGATGACAGAGAATCCCATGCAGGTTGGACACACTTTGAGACGAGTTTGAAGACCGAAGCTAGATACTTCAGTCGGACAGGCGAAGAGACACTGAGGTCAACTTTCGACGGGCTCGCAGAGCACAAGACCGAAGATGGACGCCCAATAATTGTTGACGCTGGGCCTGGGCTGAGTCTAGCGGCGCTCTATCGTGCAAGAGTCTTTCAATCCTTCGCAAAACTTGAAGCAGCGCTGAAGAGACCCGACATAGAAATTGGGCCTCCTCCCTCGGCGCATGCAACGAGCGGACGAATGAACGCCCACGGCATATCAGTGTTCTATGGCGCGACTGACCCAATGGTTGCCCTCGCAGAAATTCGACCTCCTGTCGCAAGCACGGTCGTAGTTGGTCGTTTTGAACTGGTCAGACCTGTTCGTTTGCTTGATGTGGAGGCGTTGCGATCCGTATACGTATCGGGCAGCATTTTTGATCGAGAGTTCATTCACCGGCTGGCGCGGGGTAAATTTCTCAAATGGCTTAGTCAGCGCATCGTGAGACCTGTGATGCCCGACGATCAACCTTTTGATTATCTGGCTACGCAGGCAATTGCAGATTTCCTTGCAACGGATGCAAAGCCTCCTCTTGATGGAATCATCTATCCCTCGGTCCAAGGCAAGAAGGGTCAGTGCAACGTAGTTTTGTTTCACAAAGCCGCACGAATACAACGCATGGACATTCCGAAAGGAACGAGAATTGCAGCGTCGCTCTATAACGAAACTGAAGACGGTCCAGAAACAGACTACTGGGTCTGGGAAGAAGTCCCGCCCGAGGTGACTCCCGCTCCTCCTAAACCTGAAGACTTTCTATTTTCTTCTGAATCTCTCGATTCCATAGACTTTGATGCGCACGACTACAGAGACGCAACGCTCAAACTAGATGTGGAGAGCGTGAAGGTCCACCACGTGAACGCAATCAGTTTCACGACCGAGGACTACCCAGTACGTCGCCATCGGACAAAGAAGTAAGCGACTTTCTAGGAATTTATGCCATGACTGAGATCAAGGATTGCTTGCCCCAAGAGGCACGGAAGCACTTCATCAATTTGCGGAACATTCGTCTCGAAGCGGAGTCGGGAGCCTACAGGAAACGGTTGGTCGAACTGCGAAGTCAAATCGCTGCTCGGAACCAAGGACGCTCAGGCTGGCAGGAGCTTGAAGAGTGGAAGTACAAGGAAGAGATGTCGAACAATCTCGCTACGGGTTACGTTCAGGATGCGTTTGACACCTGTTCGTTATATGAAATACCAGTGACGCAATCACTCTGCGATTGCCTGGTAAAAGCGGTTGAGGATCTGCTGGATATTCAGTATCAGCACTCGCTCAGAGCACAAGCACAAGGAGGCTCTGATGTTAAAGTTCCTCTCTCCGTTAGATCGGAGGGCCAGATGCGTACGCGAAAGGTGATGCCTCAGATCAGAGTGATGGTTGAAAAAGCGCGCGTGGAAGACTTAAAAAAGAGGACCGCAATGGTGAATGAACGGAAGAAAACTGGCGATACCTACATGCAAAACATCACCCAGCATGGCGGCGTGATGAACGCTTCTCAGACTGGAAACGTATCAGCCCAACAACTCACGGTCGGAGACTTCGAGAACTTGCGGCCAGCCCTCGCTGAGATGCGAGCATTTTTCAAGGCGCAACAGGAATCGGTGGAGACGGATGAATACGTGGGCCTCTTGGCGAGCGCGGAAAAAGCTGCTGGCGAAAAAGACGAAAGCAAGATGTTCGGCTACCTAAAACAGATTCCGAGCAAGGCGTGGGAAATTGGCAAAGTCGTCGCTCCGCAAGTTCTGCTGCACTACCTCAAGCTACGCGGGTTAGCCTAACCGTTGCAACGCTGATTGGACACTACCTCGGCTGATGAAATAGAGCCTGAGAAAGGGACTCGGTGAAAGTCGCCACCTACAACATTAACAACATCAATAAGCGGCTCGACAACCTATTGGTTTGGTTGGCGAAAGCTGAACCGGACGTGGTGAGTCTCCAAGAGCTCAAGGCAGAGCAGGAAGCTTTTCCCGTGAATGCCCTTCGGAGTCTCGGTTACGAAGCGGTCTAGCGGATCCCACTGTTTATCCTGGGTCTACGTTGGGTACGTGCAGAAGCTTGGACATGAGGCGCATGGGATCTATTCGTAGGACACCGGAAAGATTTACCCAATTGGTTTTGATTCAGCCGTCCCTACGGGACCTTCTCGCAATCGCAATAAAATGGTCCATGGCCCGCGTCAGACGCAGCCGGTCTCCGGTGACGATCAGTTCCAGGAATAGTCCATCGAATACGGCGATGCAGAGCGTGGCCAGCTCCGGGCTGCGCACCGACTCCGAAAGTCTTTGAAATACCAATCGCTGCCAGTCGGTGGAGGCCTTTTTCAAGTGACGGCCGTACTGCTTCCCATTTCTTGCAGCGACAATTTGTGATTCATACAGGAGCCTCAGGTAAGGGAAGTTTTTTCTATCTCTGGCCCAGAGCCAAAAGCGTTTTAGTGGCGGAACTCTGCGATCTGCGGATTCGCTGAGTTTGAGAAAGGAAGCCTGCAAACGGGCGTGCAATTCCTCCATCACCTCCGTCATCAATCCTTCTTTTGACTTGAAATGGAACATGAGGATTCGGGCGCTCGTCCCCAGCCGCGCCGCCATGGGCCGCAACGACACACCGGTCAGTCCATGTTCCACCAAGTAGGCAAGCGCCGCGTCCCGCAGCTGCTCCTTTCGATTCGACGCGGAACGATTGGTGAGCCGAGGGCCTGCAATGGAACGGGTTGACATCCGACGGGTTGTCATGTAACGATCGTTACATGAAACACTCGTTACAGTCAGAGCAGAATTGACCACCTCTGGAATGGGCCTCACTGCATTCCGAAACGGGCAACGGTACAAGCAGAGGTGGTCATGTGAAATATGAGTTCCCGTCCGAGGTCACGCTGGGACTCGTGCAGAACAGCGCAAGATAGATTTCTTCACGTCAACCGGTCAGCAATACGGGTGTGCATTATTGCTCAGACCTTTTGGAGCCTGACTTGCTAGAGTCGGATTGGACATCGTGTACCGATACCCGAGGCACTCGAAACGAGCTTGCCGGGAGTGTTAACCAGTGGCGATTGCCGCAGCGGCACCACCAAGCGGGTGGCCTTTGCCATCGGTGACGGGGCTCTTGCGGTCACTTGCGTCCACAACCTGCTAGGAACCTACGCCACTCGATGGATTGATATTTTGAATGAGACAAGTGCTGATAGGTCGGACGAGTCGCATTGAGGCAATCGACCTGTCGGCGATCTCATCGGCCCCGAGTGCCAGTCGGGTTTTGCCCAGTGATTGTAGTTAGTGGGAAGCCTTTCTAAGAGTGCCGTGCTTAACAGAAAACGCGAAGTAATTTGGCCTGTGACGCTTTGACATACAAAGGCGGCGCCGATTCGAAGAATTGGCGGGAGCGACGGGACTCGAACCCGCGGCCTCCTGCGTGACAGGCAGGCATTCCGACTTGAGTGAAGCTGTCTGTGCGAATGTAGGAAGAATTGTCGGGCTAAAGATCTGATGCGAGAAGAAACAGCGGATGCGTGATCGATGTGCTGGGAGTCGGTGACAGGGCAGCGTTCTAACCGGCCGGAGCGGCAGCCGACTAACAGAGTCATTGAATGCTTTTTCCGCAACCCCGAGAAGAAACGTCATACGCCCTCTGCGATACGCTCAGCAGATAAATTCCGGTGTTGCCGAGCGGCCAAAACCCGAGGCGCGACCAGTACGATCTCAGCTTCCGAATTGCCTCGCCTTTGCCAATGTTCGGTAAGGCAAGTCTTTTTAGCGCTTCTTGATCGTCATGGTCGGAGTGAACTGTAGCGGCCAAGGCTTGCACGCTACCAGACCACACCCAGGACCAAAAATGTCGATCATACGGTGAATGGCGGACTCAGCGATCCCGAGTCCCCGAAACTCCGGATAGATCGCGACGTAGTCGATGATCAGTAGATCTAGGTCTACCACTTCGAACTCATTTTGAATTTCTTCTGTCGGATAGCCTGTTTCCACGTCGAAAGGATGTTCCCAGTATTCTGAGATGTCGCCAGAGATGCCATCTCCAAGCCTTTCCGCACTGATGTCGTGGTCCAGTGCCTCGGCGAATTGAACGAGTGCACCTTGAATATGCCCGGCATCCTTTTTTTCGCGGCTTTCCTTTTCGGCAGTGATCGTTCCAAGAATGGAATGGACGAAGTCAGTTTCAACGGAGTCGTGCAGTTCGGCGCGAATCACAAACTCGACACTCGCAACCACATTCTCATTTGAATTTGTCTCTTTATGTGTCTCAGCCATTGTTTTGGTCGGTCTCATTTCCCGTTACCCCGCTTTCCTGAGTTTCCTATGCACCCGTTGAACAACACTTTCCGGGATTCGCAGCGTGGTATAGCCTCGCTTAAACCGTGTTTCAGCGTTCTCCCACTTGATCACTCCAGGTTCGTCGGCGAAAATGCGCCGGATTGTTCGTTCGCTTAAGCCCCACAATTCGGCGACTTCACTCACGCAGTAGTGTTTTTCAAATGCCACACTTGCGGGCATCGCTGGTTTGCTTGGAGGAACGTAGCTGGGCTGGGGAGAGGGTTCTGTTGCCATAGCGCACCGTGTTCAATGTATGTAGTACGGGATTGAAATCTCGTCAAACGGACGATTTACCAGACGCCAGGGACTTCTGAGCTTGGCATGCTAAGGGAATAGGGCTTTTTTTGCGATTTTCGGTAATTACCTGGCCGCCGATATCGGTTGGTGCGATTTGGCTGTGACCACGAAATGGGGGGTGACATGTATGCCGCACATGAATAGCAAAACGGTACCCAGTAGAGGGGTGTACTAAGAACGGGCGGCGCGCTTCACGACTTTGCCCGAGCGCCCATCCGCTATGTTGATTACCGGGGCGGCAGCGTTCAGACCCATTGTGGACCATGCGGTGCGCACGCTCGTTGCCAGCCTCTGCTGCCGCTCCAGAACCCAAGGAGCATAGTGCTTCTGTGTAATCAGAACACTGGAGTGGCCTAGCAAACGGGAAACCTCTTCCAAGGGCATGCCCGCAAGGAGGTATTCGACCGCAAATGTGTCTCGTAGCATGTGAAGATGGGCTGGCCTAGAACTGCCATCAGCCTCCAAAAAGAGCTTGGGATGTGTCTCGGTAGCCTTGTCCAGAATCTTCCCAAAGATTTTGATCCAATTCGAAACTTCGCTCTTACGCTTACTGCGACCACTCCAAAAGAAATAGCTCGGATGTGTGTAGGCGCTGCGCGGCACGTTGCGCAACTCCTCGGCCACATCGTGTGGCAGTAAGCCATAGACGGCGGAACTTGCTTTGCCCTTCACCTTCTTCTGGTACAGGAAAAGGGAATCATCGTCCCGAAGCTTGTCCCTAGACAGACACGCGGCGTCCCCAGCTCGTAGTCCGCTCCAACGCAGAAGCTTCAAATAGGTGCGTGCGCGGCGAGCGTTCACTGTGTCGCCATTCTTCCTGCCGTCGCGACTGTCGTAGATCCGCGTTGCATCAATCAACGCATCATATTGTTCGCGGGGGAAAGGCTGGGTCTCGTCCTGCTCCGGAGCAACTTTCTTGATTTTCCTCGCTGGATTCTCTTTCATCCATCCTTGTTCGACACAAAAGAAAGAGAATGTGATAACCCGCTGGTGCTGGTTATGCCGGGTGGTGGGCGCACCGGGCCACGAGTGGATCCACCGGCGCATGGTCTCAACGTCCAGTTCTGAAAGGCGAGCAACTGGAGGCTTCTGCTGCGCACACCAGTTCAAGAGTCGATCCTCCAGGGTAAGGCGGTATTTTGCTCGGGTCGCTTCTTCACGGTTCAGACGTTCGACTTCTTTCAAAAACAGCGCGACGGCATCCGTGATCAGTACTTCGCGTGCCTCGCTCCTTCGGACTTTTTCTTCCAGTTCGCGCTGCCGGGCCTTCACGGGACTCCAGGAATCGCGGATTTCCTGTGCCCGCTCCTCCGCCCTTTCCCAACTGCGTGTCTTTGCGCTGACCTGCCGCGAAGTATTCTCCCGGTAAAGGTAGAGGTACTTCATGCAGTGACACCGCTTCCAATAGGGCTCGCCGTTTTTGGGGCAGGATTCTTGGTGGCGCGTGTAGACGGCGACGGTTTGGGTGGAAAGCGAGGCCGGGGGATGGCTATTGGCCGCTGCTTCTAAACCGATCGGATGAGACCCCATCGACTCAACCCCACAGACTGAGTTTGGAGAGCAGCCTTTTGTAACGCGAAGAGCCGAAACTGACAAACGGCCATACGCTCAGCCGAACTCTCTGTTTCGGAGAGTTTAGCAGATCGTTCATTCAGTTTTCATTCAGTTTCGGGAGGGAACCTGTGGAATTACTGATTATGTGGAGGTTTAGATTGGTTGCGGGGGGTGGATTTGAACCACCGACCTTTGGGTTATGAGCCCAACGAGCTACCAGACTGCTCCACCCCGCGTTCTGATGATAGCAACCGCTCTAGCCAGCGTCAAACCGCGCGTGTCACCGTGCGCGGTGATCTTTGCTTTCCGATTGTCCCTGCAGTGCTGCGAATCTCCGTTTGGATGGGCAACGGACAACAGATCGTTTCATTTATGGAGAGGGCCTGCCACCAGTGGCGCCCGCGCACGCGGCCTCCTTCGACACCCAGCCGCGTTGCGCGAACGCATTTGATTGCATTCATCCTCGCTTCGAACTACTCCTTTAGCCTCGGACGCTGACATGCGTCGACGATCTTTGTCGGATCGATGGCGTCTTTGTCGATCTGTTCTTCCAGAATCTTCCCGTCTTTTCCGATCAAGAAGTTCACCCTGCGGGCAGCTTTATACCTGTCAATGTAGACGCCGTACTTGTGCGTAACATCTCCGCCCCAGTCGCTCAGCAGGGGAAATGTAACTCCAATTTGGTCGGCGAAGGCTTTATTGGCGAAGGGACTATCCATGCTCACACCCAGGACCTGGGTGTCGGCGGCTTCCAGTTTTTTAAGGTTTTGCTGGAAGTTTTTCATTTGCTGGGTTCAACCACCGGTAAATGCGAAGACATAAAACGCAAGAACGACGTTCTGCTTGCCGCGATACTGGGCCAAGGTCACATCTTTCAAGTCGTTTCCGTCAAAATATTGCAGTTTGAAATCGGGCGCCACGTCGCCCACCTTCAAAGCCGGAGGCGGAGCAGCGGCAGGCTTGTCGACGGCGAAGGATGCGGTGGCGAAAAGCAAAAGCAATCCAGCAGCCAGAATAGTTTTTTTCATAGAACTCCCTGTTTGCGAAATACGCGTACCAATTCTCTCAACAACGACGGGCGAATGCCAGCGTTCTCGCGTTGCCTATCCCGGGCGAAAGCATTACAGTTCCTTCGAGGGTGCAACTTGTTCCGCTCTCCGACCTTTTGGACGAACCGCCCGACAACAGATCCAGTTCTGCGCCAAGTGCCTTTCCACGGAGATCCAGGCCGCGGATGAGTCTGCGCACCCTCAACGACATTTTTTTCGTGGTCGCCGAGCGCAACGATCGCGTTGTCATGTTGCATCGCCAGTCGATCCAATGGGTATCGACCTCGTCCCAGGATTTCTATCGCAATGTTGTCGGCATCGCCAGGTCGCTACAGGAGTGGGGCATTGGCAAAGGCGATCGGGTCGCAATTCTCAGCGAGAATCGGCCAGAATGGACCATCGCCGATTTCGCGTGCCTGCTGCTGGGTGCCGTCGTTGTGCCCATCTATACCACTCTCACGGGCGAACAGACTGCATATATGTTGCGTGATTCGGGAGCGCGGGCAATCTTCGTCTCCAGCGAAAAACTTCTCGAAAAGGTGCAGCGGATTCAACCTCAAACCGTGATCGAGAAAATTGTCGTCATGGATGCGGTCGAAACCGCCCATGCCGTGCACATGCAAAAGCTCATGCGTGATGGACCGGCGGAACCTGACGCCCGCTTCGATTCCATCGCCCGGCAAGCCAAGCCGGACGACTTGGCCACCATTATCTATACGTCGGGAACCACCGGGGCCCCCAAAGGCGCCATGCTCACTCACGGAAACATGGCGACCAACATCACATACTCGCTGGCGGAATTTTCCGTGGGTAGTGGCGCCATCAGTATTTCGTTTCTGCCGCTCTCCCATGTCACTGCGCGACATGTCGATTTTGCCATGCTCTATCATGGCGTGACTTTGGCCTACGTGTCGTTCATCGACCAACTTCCGAAGGCACTGCTTGAGGTCCGTCCCACCATCTTTGTTGGTGTGCCGCGGGTCTACGAGAAGGTGCACGCCCAAGTCGCTTCCAAGGCGACGGGATTCCCCAAGAACTTGATCTATCGCTGGGCGCTTTCCGTGGGGCGCGCGAATCGCGCTGACATCCTGGAGGGGAAGGTCCCGACATCCTTATCGTGGAAGCTGGCCGACAAGGTTCTTTATTCCAAAATTCGCGCCGGCATGGGCGGACGGGCTGAAATATTCATCTCCGGCGGCGCTCCGCTCGGTCGCCGCCTTGCCGAATGGTACGCCGATGCCGGCATCCGCATTCATGAAGGCTACGGACTCACTGAAACCTCGCCGGTCATCGCCGTGAATTCGCCGAATGCCCACAAGTTGGGGACGGTAGGCCGGCCGTTGCCCAACGTGCAGTGCCGTATCGCCGATGACGGCGAACTGCTGGTGCGCGGACCCTCCGTGTTCATGGGCTACTGGAACCGGCCGGATGAAACCAACAGCGCCTTCACCGAGGGCTGGTTTAAGACTGGAGACGTTGGCAACATTGACTCCGAGGGGTATCTGTCGATCACCGATCGCAAGAAAGACCTGATCAAGACCTCAGGTGGAAAGTTTATCGCACCCCAGCCCCTGGAGAATTCTCTGAAGCATAACGCCTTAGTTGCGGAGGCGGTAATTCTGGGCGACAAGCGAAAGTTCGCGGCGGCCCTCATTGCGCCCTATTTCCCGCTCCTGGAAGATTGGGCGCGCGCCAACCATGTCCCGTTCAATTCGCGGGCGGAGTTGGTTAAACATCAAAAGGTGCAGGAGCTGTACCAGGGCATTATTGCGGAACTGAACCGCGACTTGGCGCGCTTCGAACAGCTTAAGCGTGTCCTCGTCGTCGCCGAGGAGTTCTCGGCTGAGAATGGCACTTTGACAGCCAGTATGAAACTGCGGCGGCGCGTGGTCGAAGATCGTTACCGCGTCCCGATCGAAGAGATGTATGCGCAGGCCGAAGCCGCTGGAACCGCGTCGAAAAATGAATAAGTTTGCCGCCGCGAAATATTCGCACAAAACAAAACGCCCCAAACTCATTGAAGAGTATTGGGACGCTTAGTCGAACAGCCCTCCCCCGAAGTCTGCTCAAGAAGGAGATTATCTCGTCTCTGGAAATTGTGGAATGGCACCTTTGGGCTATAGGGTCACGTTGGTAACTTTGGCCGCCCACCGGGGCTTTCGGCCCCCTCAAAGACCCGATTTAATCCCATTTCTTATGAAAGATACGGTGTCAACCCGCCCCTCGTCCGAATTCGAGACCTGTCTCTACCCCATCTGTGCCATTTCCATGACTGGTTACCATGGGTTACTGTCATCCAGTTGCAGTTGAAACCTATGACCTTCGAACGTCCATTTGCCGAAATCTGGAAGTTCACGCCGTTTCGGCCATCGGATCGGATAACCGAATTCGTCTCACGCTTCACCGTGGATGGCGCCTTCGAAGCCGATCGCTTTTGGGAGTATCTCGCCCTCAATATGACGAAAAGGCGCCCGCCACGACGAGCTGCCAGCCGGCCCCGGAAGCCTAAAAACAAGGTCGTTTAGCGGATTTGCGGACCCCTCCCGCCTCCTCTGAGTACTTACGAGACCGACCACTATACCTCCAAGTAACTCTCCGTAACCGAGTTTCCACTCTTTGGTAACTTTCGCAAAGAATTCCTGAGGGTTTGGGGAATCCGTGCTTTAGAATTGACTCATTCAATCCTGAACCAACGGAGTTGCGCCGCTTCTGCTAAGTCGAAAACAAACCGTAATTCTGGCCCTGATGTTGTCCGTTCTCTGTTGCGGGCAGGCGTTCGCATTGCACCAAACAACTCCCGCGCGGCGTGGCCACCATGCTCACCGCAGGGCACATGTTCGGCGGCTCCGCTGGGACCCGGTGTTTCGCCCTTCGCGAGAATCCTTATTACGTCAGAATTTTGAAATCGACCGCTTGGAGCTTCCCCGTATCCAGGATGAAGCCGAACTGCAACAGTTGATTGCCAGCGAAGATCTGGTTCCCATCGAGGCCAGCCGCACTCTACGCATCGATCCGCGGCTCGATCCCGAGCGCCGCTACTGCCGGCCGTGGACGCGAGACTTTCTTCAAGACCTCAGCGCATCCTTTTATAAGGAATTCGGAGACCAGATCCAGGTCAACTCCGCCGTCCGCACCGTCGTCGTACAGAAAAAGCTGCGCCGTCACAATCGTAATGCAGCGCCGGAAACGGGAGACACAGCGTCATCTCATCTGGCCGGAATCACCGTCGATATCCAGCGCCGAGGCATGTCGCGCCAGCAGATCAAGTGGGTGGAAGCCTACATGATGCCGCTAAAAGAACAGGGGCTCATTGAGCCGGAAGAGGAGCGGCACCAGTGGGTGTTCCACGTGGCCGTTTCCGGAAAATATGCCGATCTGAAGGGCATTCCAACATCCGTCGCCGACGGACGCGACGAAGGCTCAGATTTTGAGCTTCTGCAACCGGCAGCCTATTTCACTAGCAGCAACCAGCAACCCTAGTCCATCCGCCGTAAGGCGTGAACCTTCGAACTGAATCTTGGCTGAAAGTATCGTCGGTTTGGCAGCGAATATTACTTCCCCGTCGCAGTAGACTTTTTCCGCGCTGGAAGTTAACGTATTGTCAGGGCGCGGTACCCAAGTGGTAAGGGAGAGGTCTGCAAAACCTTTATGCGTCGGTTCGATCCCGACCCGCGCCTCCATTCTTTATTTCTTGTTCTGGTTTCTTAATTTTCTTCGCATCTGGCTCGCCGCTGCCGACCTTGCCAAACTGTTGAGCGCTCACTCCGCAGATAATCGAACTCCTTATCTTAGGCTGTAATCTGGAACTCTGCGACTTCACCATTTCCGTAGAATTGAACAATAAAAACCGCCGGCGCCAGCCCTTTCGGACCGGACTGCCGGCGGGTTTTTATGTGATCCAAGCTCACGCCCGAATTGCACGTCCGCGAGCAGGGATTTCAGTCTTAGTAAATCGCCACGCCACCGACGGGTTGGCTGCTGCTGGGCGATCCCCAAACATCATTTTCTCCTTCGACGAAACCACCGCTAGCGGCAGACAAGTCCCACGCCAGCCAGGAATTGGCATCGCTATCCACAAAGACCCAGTACATCTTCCCTTTGGTCAGCTTTGCCTTGCAGGCGGTTTTTTCCACCGTATAAGCGCTCCCGGCGTTGTAGAGGTTCGAGATTGACCCTGAGCACAGGACATCTTTCTTTGGCTTGCCGTCGGGGCTGCTGCATGGTACGCCACTGCAGTCCTTGGTCAGGTAAACGTTTGCGCCGTTCGTGCCTTCCACGAAGCTGACAGTAACGCCAATCTTCTTGGTCGTCCCCGACTTCAGGGCGATAATCTGGTTGGCGGGGGTGTATTGCGTGTTGATCGGGCTGCCATTAGAGACTGTCCAGCCGTCATCGACGTTAATGCTGCCGCCGCAGATGTTGTCATAGAACGTGCCTTTATGACAGGGCGGGGCCGCTTGGCGAGCGTGAGCTCCCATGAAAACCGTGTTTTTGCCGCCGTTGATGGTGATGTTCTTCTGTGCATCCGCTGCGAAAGCCGCTGCGCTAAGCGCCACGAGAGCCAGGCCAATTACGAATGTCTTCTTCATTGTGTGTCCTCCATTTTTAACTATTGGGTTTGGGGCTGGGTTGAACAGGGATTACGCGTTGTGGTCGAGTGAACTGTTCGTCTTTTCCACAACAGGTAATCCACAATTCGTCCGCTTCTTTTCCTTGGGGCGAGGAAATCTCAGTAACGATCTTGAGGTTTATCCTCGACCCGCAGTCCAATCAACTCATGTTTTCGATTACAAACTGAGCATGAGTTGAAGAGGGGAGAATTCTTGCACTCATTCCAAGTACTGTCAAGCCCGAATCCGCGACTGGCGCGGTATTTCGTCATTCCGGTTCATTAATATTATTCGCTTCTTGCTCACCGCTCGTCGATTTCGCCAACCGTTTGTCATTCACGTCAGCGATGGATGGAGCCCCTTCTTAGCTGTTGGTCTTGGGCTGAGCGACGCCATTTGTCCCGCAGGCTTAGACAGCCACAAAATAAACCGCCGGCGCCAGCCCTTTCGGACCGGACTACCGGCGGGATTTCATATCACCGATTCCACGCTCAGGACCAAACTACAGGTCCGTGAGCGAGGATGTCAGTCTTAGTAAATTGCCAGCCCACCAACGGGTTGGCCGCTGCTGGGCGTTCCCCAAACATCATTGGTCCCTTCGACCAGACCACCGGTGGCGGAGGAAAGGTCCCAAGCCAGCCAGGAATTGTCATCGCTAGCGACAAAGGCCCAGTAGGGTTTCCCTTTGGTCAACTTCACCTTGCAGGCGATTTTTTCTACCGTATACGCACTCCCGAAGTTGAAAAGGTTGGCGATTTGCCCTGAGCAAAGAACATCTTTCTTTGGCTTTCCATCAGGGCTGCTGCATGGCAGGCCTTTGCAGTCCTTGGTCAAGTAAACGGTGGCGCCGTTCGTGCCTTCCACGAAGCCAACGGTAACGCCAACTTTTTTGGTTGTGCCCGACTTCAGAGCGATGACCTGGTTGGCCGGGGTGTATTGCGTATTGATCGGGCTGCCATCAGAGATGGTCCAGCCACTACCTGTGTTAACGCTGCCGCCGCAGATGTTGTCGTAGAACGTACCCGCATGGCACGGCGGGGCCACGGCTTGACGTGCATGGGATCCCATGAAAACCGTCTGTACGCCGCCGTTGATGGTGATGCTCTTCTGGGCATCTGCTGCGAAAGCCGCTGCGCTGAGCGCCACGAGCGCCAAGCCGATTACAAGTGTCTTCTTCATTGTGTGTCCTCCATTTTTTTCAACTATTGGGTTTGGGCTGAGTAAACAGGGATTGGGCGTTGTGGTCGAGTGAACTGTTCGTCTTTTGCACGACAGCTGATCCACAATTCGTCCGCTTCTTTTCCTTGGAGCAAGGAAATCTCGGAAACGATTTTGAGGTCTATCCTTGATCCGCGGTGCAATCAACTCATGATTGCGAATGCAAAGTGAGCATGAGCTGAAGGCGAGAATTCTTGCACTCAATTCCAACACTGTCAAGCGTGAATCCACGACAAGTGCGGTATTTCGCTGGTTCCGTTTTTCCGGAGATGCAAAACTCTGCACAGTGAACGCAATTCTCTGGCTATGAATTCCTTGAATTCCGGGTATCAGTATCTATTTCTTGCCCGAAGCTTTCTTTTGCTCCGGGACATCGAGAGATCGCTCGGCCTCATCCAGTGTCGGATCGAGCTTCAGGGCCTGTGCGAAGGCAGAGCTGGCCTCGGAAGACTTTCCCATCTCCTTCAGGAGCAGACCCAGTTGCATGTAGGACTGTCCGGTGTCCTCGTCGGCAACATCCTGGGACAGATGCTCTTCGATTTGCGGCCCTTGCGCGGGATCAACCTGCAATGCTTGCCGGTAACTTTCACGAGCTTTGGAGTAATCTCCCAGCATTGAATACAAGAGAGCAATGGTTGCGGAGCAGCGGCTCTTGACTGCGGGATCAGACGCCAATGGAATGGCATCCTCATACTCTCGAAGCGCATCTTGATAACGTCCACTTTGTGCCAAACCAGAAGCAAAGTTTATGCGACGAGTCGGATCGCGGGGATCAATTCTGACGGCATTTTGCAGGTGAGGCAGCGCATCCTGCGGACGGCCTTGCCGCAGCAGCGACTTGCCGACCTCGTCCTCAGCGAACAGATTGTTTTCGGTTAGCGCCGCGGCGTGAAACCACAGAGCGTCGCTGTCTTGCCAATAAGCGATCTGGCGCCAAGTCAGGATCGACAGACCGGTCAAGATAATGGCAGCGGCGGCGACGCGCGCCGGCAAATGAATCTTCTTGCTGTCTGCCCAGTCATCCGCACCCCAAACCAGCATCACGAATATCCCGATCAGCGGAACATAGGCGTAGCGGTCGGCCATGGCTTGCTGACCTACCTGAATCAATCCAATCACCGGCACCAGGGTTCCCAAATACCATAGCCAGCCCGTCACTAAGTATGGGTGGGTACGACGCATCTGCCATACCAGGACGCTCACGGCGACCAGAAATACCGCGGCGAGTCCTAATTGCAGCGATGTAAGCGTGGGGCCCGGGTGCGGATAAAGAACCGCAAGCCTGGTTGGCCAGAATGCTTTCCACGCATACATGGCATAAGCGTAGAGTGCGTTTTGCAACCTTACCGAAAAGGAAAATACCTCCAGTGACCGAACCGCGCCACCGGTTTTCTGCGCCAGAACGGTGATAACTGCACTACCGCACGACAAGACCAACAAAGGAACCTTTTCTAGAACTAGTCGCGACCAGGGCGTTGAAGGAAGGGAGAGTGCCGCATTCGAAACCAGAGCATCGGTCTGCCCTAGCGTTTTCTTGCGCCCTTTCGGACGTGGCGCGATGGGTTGACTCGGTTTCTCAGTTCTCCGCAGCGGCCAGTAGTCAAGCAGCAGGAGTACGAAAGGGAGCGTGATGACCATGGGTTTTGCCGCTAGCCCCAGCACGAATAAGGCGGCCACGAGCGCGTAGCGCCGGAGGTTTGGCTTCATCGCGTACCAGCCATAGGCGCCAAGCGCGAGCAGGAAGAACAGCGTACTCAAAACGTTCTTGCGCTCAGCCACCCAAGCCACAGATTCGACGTTAAAGGGGTGCAGCGCGAATAATGCGGCGACCAGCAAGCTGCGTCCCGGCGCCGCGGTTGCCCGTGTCAACAACAGGAACAGCAGCAGGACATTCAGGATATGGAGCAGGACATTGGTGAGGTGATGACCAGCCGGATTCAACCCGTATAGTTGACAGTCAAGCGCGTGGGAGAGCCAGGTCAGCGGATGCCAGTTGTCCCATTCAGTCGACTGCAAGGCCCAGGTGAAAGTCTTCCAGGTGAGCCCCGCCTGCACATGGGCATTTTCACCAACATAGTTCTGATCGTCGTAATTTACAAACTCGGCGCTTCTAACCCGGCTATACACAACTGCGGTCCCAATAGCCAGAGATACGCAAGCGAGAATAATGAGGCGCTTCCTCATTTGGAGGGTCGATTGTAACGCACTCGATTCGGTCCGGCTGCTGCGGTATATCGCGGGTTCCATTTTCTCGAAGATGCAAGACTCTGCACACTGAACGCAATTCTATGGCTATCATTTATCGAAGTTGGTCCGGCGATTAACACCCCTTTGCAATCAAAAGAAGTCTGGGTTCCGTTAATGCACCGAAAACAAAACCGCCGACTCTCTCGCGAGCGTCGGCGGTCAAGTGTAACTTTCCGACCTTAGCAAAGCATCATGCGGCTTGATTCAAGTCTATTTTCCCAGCACCGCGTAGCCAGGCAGCACAATGTCTCCTGCCGCCCATTTTCCATTGTTGCTGCCGCATTGGTTGCCATTGGTTTGGCAGAAGCTGGCAATCGGATGCGCTCTCATATCTGAGCTATTGTCCGCCCAGCCGCCAAAGAAATTTGTGTTCTTGGCGCCGGTGCCCACTACCATCCAATACTGCGTTCCTCCCGTGACCGGAACTCCCGCACTGCTGCTCGCCGTCACCAGAGTGCAGCAGGCTCCATAGGGATCCGGCACCTTCGCGTTCCACGACTTGATCGCAGTCCCCGGCAGCCCGCTCGCATCGTTGTTCACGCTCAAAGTTATAGGAACATTCGCCGTGTAGTACCCCAGTGACACTTCCACTTTATTCACGGTCATGTTCTTCGATGGTGTAAACGGCAGCGCTACGTACGAGGTAAAACCCAACTCAGAGTCGGGGCCCGCGATGGTGTATCCAAAGCAGCAGAAAAACGTCGCGTACTGGTAGGTGCTCAGATTGCCGGAAATCGTCACCAGCTTCGAATCGTCTTCCCCGTCCGGTGTGACGTGGGATGGCCCCTTCGTGGCAATCATCTGCCGGCCGTCCTGGGTCACGATAATCCCGTTCCGATTGGACGCCACAAGCACCAAACTGGCCACCAACAGCATGGCCGCACAAGCAATTGTAATCATGGTTATTTTCTTCATTACAGTTCCTCCGTGAGAAATATTTTTCTTGGGTCGGGTAGGTTAAGTTGAGAAGGTGGGGCTGGAACGCGGCGCCGCACTACATTGCCCCTCGCAGCAACGATGGCGGCAACTGGGTTCATCACCTGGGAGTGATCCAATTCCCCGAGTCCTTTCAGAGAATGCGTAGCGCGAAGTCCAGGTAACACACCCCGTACTCGCCACGGCCCGGACCGGGATCACAAGGGAGGATTGAGCGCCGAATCAACCAAGGCCGGGTGAATTCTACACCTCGCCGAAATTACGTCAAAGAACAAATCGCCGCATGATGTCACGTTCAACATCGCGCCCCACCGTAGTCGCAAACTTATGCACCTTTACACAACATTCCTTGCCACCCATCGCTCCGCTAACGTGTAACGGCTGAGCCAACCATTTCCGGCGGGTCGAAGAAGCACCGCCGCCACATGGCTTCATCCGACAGGCTTCCGCTCTTCCATAGTTTCAATACTGGAAGTGTCGCCGCCAGCATTCCGCCATCTTCGGAATCGAAGATCACCACCACCCCGGCGGTGGTGCTCGAAGCCCGTGAAAGCTCGGCATATTCCTGATCGAAAAGGCCCTTGGCGAACGCCAGCTTCGATTCTGCTTCCGCGCCCGCTGGGCTCGTCCTCTGCACCGAGACAATCTTGACAGTCTTGCCGCGCAGCGGCGCCCAGTTCCCCGGGAACGACGCGACCTGCTCGTTCTCGACTTGAAACGGGGTGGCACTCGGGGGATTCGATACTTCCGCCGCTTTCTTCACCGCTGCAGGCGGCGCTGGCGTGTCCGCGTCTGAATCGTCGGGTAATTCGACGCTCGTCCGCAGGATCCAGCCCCGCGACAAACCTGAGATGCGTACGTGCACCCAACTCGCGTTGCTATCCAGAATTTCAAATTCATCTTCCGCATCCGCCAGAAACAGGACCTTCGCTCCCTCGTTCGGGTTCGTCATCACCGGCGTTCCAGCACTCTTTACCGCCGCCAAATTGTTGGGATGCGCCTGGTTGCGAAGAATCTCTTCCAGTCCCGCCGCTTCTTTCTCTAGCTCGGCGTCGTGCCGCTGCGTAGCTCCGTTCCCGCTCGAAGGCGCGGCGGAAATGCCTTCCGCGGATTTCATCGGAGTTCGCGATGCGGCAATTGCATCCGCCAGAGCGGAACCGCCCGGCACCGGCGCGGAAATCGATGACTTCGCTACGGCCTGCCCCGCCGGAAAACCCGTCTTCGCCGGCGCCACAGGTGCGCTCGGTGAACTTTGCGACGGCTTTCCTCCCGTCGCCGCGCTCGCCCCCGCGCTGCCCAACGAATCCTGCAACCGGTCGAGAAAATCGCTCTCCAGTCTCCCGTTCGACGGTAATACCTGGTACCCGGACTGCGTCCCATCGGAGTACCACGCCGTGATCTTCGCCGTGACTTTCACCAACGAACCGCCCGACGGGTTCTGCACCACCTGCACCGCACACTGATAGTAGCCACGCTGATAGTGGTCCAAAGAATGTGCCCCAGGATCGGCAAAACCATCCAAAACCGGCAATCGACCCGAAGACGACGCTGCCAGCTCCTTCACTTCCCTTTCGACCACCGCTTTAGATTGGCTGAAAGTCCGTTCGTTCGCTGCGTTCTGCGCTCTGCACCATGTCCCCACGCCCAGGCACAACCAGCAAACCAGCGCCCAGCCAGCGCTTCTTTGGCAGACGGACCTCATGGCAACGACTCCAGTTGGCTGTGGTTGATCCATCCATGCTCACCGTCTTCGGTTTCAATCCCGTACCAATAAGGAGTCTGCACCACAATCACCACCTCGGCACCAGCCTCCAATGACTTAATGGCGGATGCCGACTTGAAAGGCGCGGAACGCAATTGCCCTCCCGAAGCCGTGACCCGCCGTTCCGCCTTCCTGCGAAGTTGCCGGACGCGCTCCTCCAGGCTCAGCCCGCTTCCCGCGGAGATCAGCGCCTCCGTCTCTTGCACTTGTGCCCTTTGTTCCAGCGCCCGCTGCGCCAGCACCTGCTGGCGGTGTTTCTCCGCATCCGCATCCTGTTTCTTTTGTGCTTCCAGCGTGTCGATGTGGTCTTGGACCGCTTTATACTCGGCGCTCTCGACCGATCCATCGGAAGGATGCGCTTTGCGCTTGAAGTCCTCCACGAAGATCGCATCGATCTTCAGCACGCTAGTGGCGGCATCTTTGGCTTCTACCACATAGCGGACGGTCAACGTGCCGACATCGTTACTCTCATAGAAACCCAGCGGATCCAGTGCCTCGGTGCGCACTTTGTAAAACACCTTGCCGGGATCCTTCCACTCCGGAAAAGCATTGGAAGTCGTCGCCGCCACGGCCTTGTCGATATATTTGTCCTTGCTATATTCTCTGCTGCCCTCAATGATGCCGTCGTCAGCCACCGCTTCGACCGCTTCGATCACCTCGCTCTGCGCCGCCGGGATCTCAGTGACAAAACCCAGCCCGTAGTCTTCTTTTCGGCGATGCTTGTCGGCGTGCGCGGGGAGCGAAAGCCAAAGAATCAGCAAGCACAATCCTGACAAAATATCGGCCTTACAAAACGCCACAACTCTCCGAGGCAAAATCGGCAAGAACGTAGCACGGGGAATTTTCTCTATGTCAGTTTTGTGCATGCACTCAGTAACTACCAAGGATCTGAAAATTCGTTGCAGAGCCGCGTCAACCAATCTCTTAAGTCTGATACTCCGGTCGAAGGGACGATGTCAACCGTGGTCCGACCATCGGACACCCCGACCTCGCACTTTGCCCACACGAACCCGCCGTTGTCCACCACCACAAACCGAGCGATGCACTGACAACTATTGATTAATCTCTTCTATCTCATTGATTTACGTTTCTTATCGAAGATAGTAGCAAACCAGCCATTCATGCGCCTCCTGCAGAATTGACAATTTTTTCACAACTACTTCTTGACTTTCGTCGTACAAGAGTTCATACCGTCGCTATCGTAGCGCGTGGGTGATGACCATGGAACTGTCATTTAGCAAAACATCTCGTCGTCAGGTCGAGCCGGCTCTCCTGGCCAAGTCCAGCGATCCCACGAACAAGCCGGAACGAAAACGCGACCGCGCCGCCAAACAGCATGCCCTGATGCAGGCCGCCAAGACCCTTTTCGCCCGTCGCGGATACGACGCCACCACCACCCGGGAAATCGCCGCTCATGCCGGGTGCGCCGAAGGACTCATCCACCGCTACTTCAATGGCAAGGCCGGACTGTTTCTGGGAGTCGTCCAGTACCGAATTTCTCAGGAAGTCGCCGAACTCAACGACCGCCTCCCTTTAGCTGCCAAGTTCGAAGACGAGATCGCCCGATTGGTCGACTGGGAGATCGAGCGGATGTGGGAGGACCGGGATTTTCTCAAAGTGATCATCCCTCGGGCTCTCACCGACCCCTCCGTCGGCAAAGTCCTGTTCCAGGTGGCAACCTCGCGCAGCATCCCCGCCATCGTCGATCGCCTTCGGCGCTTCAAAGGCTACAGTCACTTGGGGCAAGAGGCGCTCGAGGCCTACGCTCGCCTGGTCGACCTACTAGGCTTCAGCTTTGGTTTTCTTCGCCCCGTGCTCATGGGGCAAGATCACGCCGAAGCCAAAAAATCCGCCATGAAGCTGGTGAAAGTTCTGGTCCGCCAGGTCCAGTCCGCAGTCTGACCGCTGATCAGCGTTTTTGATCCGCCAAATCGAGATTTCTTATTTTCCCTTGACATGCAGATTGCGAACATGATACTTAGTGCGTCCACGCGCACTTGTGGGAATTGAATTTCAACAACGCATCCTGTAACTGGTCGACTTTTGCTCAGGAGGAGTAAATGACCTCGTCCCGGAGGAGTCTCGCGGGTGGCTTTTTGCTGCTGTTCCTCGTGCTCGGCAGTTTCCAAAATGCGCATGCGTTGCCGGCTTTCGCCCGAAAATACGGCCTACGCTGTTCTGCCTGCCATGAGGCATGGCCCATGCTTAACTATTTCGGGCAAAAGTTCAAAGACAACGGCTACCAACTCATGAACGATCGGGATGCCCCTATCTGGCAAAATCCCGGCTATTGGCCGGTCACCTTCCGAATTACGCCCTACTGGCACCGGGAAAGCACCGACAAAGTCGCTACCGACGCCACTCCCCAGGCTGGGCTAGGAACGGTTCCCACCGTGGAGCGGCAAATCACCGAGCACGGCTTCGACCTGAGTGGTCTCGACTTCCACACCGGTGGCACCCTAGATAAGAACATTTCGTTCTACGTTTTGCCGTCTTCCGACCCCACCGCTTCGTTCCATTTTGAGACGGTCATGGGTCGGCTCGACAATTTGTTCGGAAGCTCCTGGTTGAACATCAAGTTAGGGAAATTCGAACTTGATAACCTGATCTCCGAAAAACGCATCCTCACCCTCACCCCCATCTCCGGTGTGTATGAGACTTATCACTTTATTCCGCAGGGAGATGGCAACATTTACGGTCAAATTGGCGACAACCAATTGGGCGTGGAATGGCTTGGGCACTCTGCCGATGACAGAACACGCGTTTCCGCAGCATTGTTGAGTTCGAATGACGGCACCGTCAACCTGCCATATGGAAATGCATATAGCGGTTTTTTTACCGCCAGCCAGGCATTCGATGCGGGCAAATTAGGCGTTGACCGTATCGGCGCCTATGCCATGCTCGGCGAAGCTCCAACCAGTTACCAAACCCTTGGCGGCGTTCCCATACCCGGTTCCGGTTTTGGGAACAAGTCCTTTAGCCGCGAAGGCTTCGTCGGCCTGTTCTATTTCGGGAAACTCGACTTCCTCGTCCTCACCCAGCACGGCCAAGACAGTGCCTGGTTCGGGGCCGGTTACGGTGACGTGATCGACGGTGCCGCTCCTGCCGGCAACAACGTGCCGGGCACGGTTCTGCCCGCCGGTTCCCGTTCTCCAAGTTGGAACGGCTACATGGTGGAAACTCACTATGTGTACAGTCCGCAGATAATTTTCTTCCAGCGGTCCGAATTTGAGCGCATGTCGCAACAGGCAAATGCCTCCATGCATTCCGATCTCGGAAACCTCGACATGTTTACCTTCGGTTACCGGTACTACCCGATTATGACCAGCCGGGCCGGATTTGCTGTCCACAACGAGTATTCCTGGTTCCGGCAGAATGGGACCTCACCCGTCACTGGCAGCGATGTGACCAGCAGCAGTCTGCTTTTGGGATTTGACTTCGACTTCTAAGAGAGGGAAACGATGCGCAGGAATTGGACAAGTAGTTTGAGTTTCATAGGTTTGGCTTCCGTTGCGATCGTGGTCCTGGGAATGTCGGGGATCTCGAAAGCGCAAATGACCACGTACGAGGAAGACCAACGGCTGAACATGGAGTCCCATATCGGGAATCTCACGGGCCACGCCGCAGCCGCCAAGACAGACTATCGGCGGTATTGCGTCGGATGCCACGGCGAGGAGGGCGACGGCGAGGGCGAAAACGCCCAGTGGCTCGATCCCAAGCCGCGTAACTTTACCTTGGGGCAGTTCAAGTGCCGGTCCACGCCAAGCGGCAGTCTCCCCACCGACGAAGACCTCTACGACACTATCGGTCGCGGCCTTGACCGCTCGGTGATGCCTCCCTGGAACACGTTTACTCGTGAGCAAAAGGCGAATCTTGTGGCCTATGTAAAGCACTTCTCCGCCAAGTGGACCACGGAAAAGCCCGGCGCCCCGATCGTGATCCCTCCTGAACCGGAAGTCACGCCCGATCGCGTCAAAGCCGGACAGGTCCTGTTCCAAAAACTGGAATGCTGGAAGTGCCACGGCGTCGAAGGCCGGGCCAACGGCCCCTCGGCGGACACCTTGCAGGACGACCAGAACCGCCCCATTAAACCCTACAACTTTACCGAGGGCTCGCGTCCCAAGTGCGGCAGTACCGATCAGGACATCTACAAGATTTTCATGACCGGTCTGGACGGCACCCCAATGCCTTCGTTCTCCGACAACGTCAAGCCGGATGAGGCATGGGACCTGGTCTTCTATCTCCGCACCCTCCAGCCCCACAACAAGATGAACGTCAAGGAGAAAGAGATCGCCAAGCAACTTGGATTGAAACCGATCAATCCAAACGCGCCGGCGCCGGATGCAACACCTGCTCCGTCATCGCCGCAACAGTAGCGTGCACGATTTTCGCAATCAGGAGAGAAGCAAAAAATGAGGAACTCGTATAAGTACAAATTAGCAGCCGTCATCTCAGCCATGTTGCTGCTCTCGCTCGGGGTGGCAATTCTTGGGCAAAAAGTGAGCGCGGCCGGCAGCGGCAGCGTAACCGGGACCGTCAAGCTTGATGGCACAGCGCCCCACCAGCGCGGCATCGACATGTCGAAGGAGCCCAGTTGCGCCGCTGTCCACAAAGACAAACCGGTCACCACCGAAAACGTCGTCGTGGGCGCGAACAACGGGCTCGCCAACGTGGTCGTCTATGTGAGCCAGGGCCTGAGCGGGAACGAAGTATCGTCAGCCGCGGCCGAAATCACGCAAAAGGGATGTCAGTACATCCCCCACGTGGTCGCGCTTGATGCCACTCAGCACATGAAGGTCATCAACGCCGACCAGACTTCGCACAACATCCACCCCCAACCCACCAAGAACTCGGAATGGAACAAATCGCAACCGCCGGGCGCTCCACCCTTCGACGTAACCTGGGCCAACGAAGAAATTGCGATTCCAGTGAAGTGCAACATCCATCCCTGGATGCACGGCTATATTGCCGTGGTCAAGGGGCCTTACGGCGTTAGCGACGATAGCGGCGCTTTCTCATTGAGCTTGCCACCCGGAAGCTATACCTTGACCGCCTGGCAGGAAACCTATGGCACCCAGACTCAACAAGTGACCGTTGCCGCCGGCAAGCCGGCCAGCGTGAGCTTCACCTTCAAGGCAAAGTAACGATCTAGCTAAAGCACGGGGCGGCCGCCGCAGCGTTAGGCTGCGAGCGGTCGCCATCCCAAAAATTTCACAGCCGGCACAAAGCCGGCCAGGCGAGGCGCCATGGCAAAATTTTTTGCAGTGACGATCATAATAATTGCGATCGCTTCCGCGATTCCCATCGTGATGCACACCTGGCCCACGCCACAGGACATCTCGACCCATGGCGCTTTGATCGACGAGCAGACATCGGAAACCATGGCGGAGGCCGGCATCTCGTTCCTCGCCGCGCAAATCATTCTGGCCATCTTCATCTGGACCGCCTCCAGCTACCGCAAAGACACCAAGATCAAGAACTTTCCCGGAGGCGCTAAAGGCCTGGTAATCGCCGCGTTCCTGCTGGTCGGCACTGAGGCCCTGGCACTCGGCGTCTTCGGCGCCAAGGCCTGGGCGACCGTCTATTTCACGCCGCCGGGCCCGGACGCCATGACCGTTCAGGCGCAAGCCGGACAATTCGCTTTCTATTTCCGCTATCCCGGCCCCGATGGCAAGCTCGGCCCCAACCATCCCGACAAGATTGACGAAGGGAACCAGAATTATTTCGGTTTGGATCCGGCCAACGATCCCGACTCCAAAGACGACATCGTGACCGCCGAGTTGGCGATTCCCGTGAACAAGGAAGTCCACCTCCTGATGCACTCCAAAGACCTCGGACATTCCTTCTTTGTGCCCGAACTCAGGATCCAGCAGGACTTTGTTCCCGGCTTGGACGTATCTGTGCATTTCACCGCGACCAAGGTGGGTAAGTACGAAATTGTATGCACGCAACTGTGCGGCTTGGGCCATTACAACATGAAGGCGTATCTGGAAGTCATGTCCCAGGCGGATTTCGATAGCTGGCTAAAGCAAGAGGCAGCGCTCCAGTAGCCACTACGTACGGGCCAGACAAAGGCAAAAATCTCTCAGGAGAAGCACCGATGCATGATATGTCCGCACACGCGGCCCACCACGCGCCCCCGACCGGTTTCATTCGGAAGCACATCTTCAGTCTGGACCACAAAGTGATCGGCGAGCAGTATTACGGCTTGGCGCTGGTCGCCGTCCTGGTGGGCATGGTGCTTTCGTGGTTCATGCGAATCCACCTGGGCTGGGGCAACTTCGCCATCCCCGGACTGCAACTGCTCTCCAAAAACGGCGCCCCCGGCGGAGTGATGACTCCAGAGTACTACTTGCAGTTGCTGACCATGCACGGGACCATCATGGTCTTCTTCGTCCTGACTACCGCTCCCTTTGCCGCCTTCGGAAATTATTTTTTGCCGATCCAAGTGGGCGCGGAAGACATGCCCTTCCCGCACTTCAACATGATGTCGTTCTGGGTCACGTTCGTGTCGTTCCTGGTGATGATGGCTTCCTTCCTCATTCCCGACGGACCGACCCTCGGCGGCTGGACACAGTACGCGCCCTTAAACGCGGTCGGGGCAGTCGCGGGGCCGGGCCAAGGTTTGGGCGTAATCCTGTGGGCGGCATCGATCGGCATCTTCTGCATCGGGCAGTTGCTCGGCGCCTTGAATTTCATCACCACCGTTCTCGACATGCGTTGCAAGGGTATGAGCCTTATGCGTCTGCCGTTGAGCGCCTGGGGATGGTTTATCACTTCGGTGATGGGTCTTACCGCATTTTCCGTCTTACTTCCCGCTTGCGTCCTGGTGATTCTCGACCATGTAGCGGGCACGAGCTTCTTTGTGCCGAGCGGACTGGTGATCAATGACAAGCTTCAGCCGCACTCCGGTGGATCGACGTTACTGTGGCAGCACCTGTTCTGGTTCTTCGGACATCCCGAGGTTTACATCGCCATCATTCCCGGCATGGGCGTCGTCTCCCATGTCCTGATCGCCAACATGCGCCGGCCGATGTTGAGCCATCGAACGCTCATTTATGCCATGGGCGCTTTGGCGGTCCTGAGCTACATGGTGTATGGCCATCACATGTTCGTGAGCGGCATGAATCCGTTTTCTTCGCTGGCCTTCTCATTCCCGACGCTGGTCATTACAATTCCGTCAACCATTGTTGTGCTGATCTGGATCGGCAGCCTTTACGGATCACGATTGCGCATCAACACCGCTTCCCTGTTCGCACTGGGCTTCATTTCGATGTTCGTGGCCGGCGGCGTCAGCGGATTCTTCCTGGCGCAGCCTTCGATCGACATCATGCTGCATGCCACGTATTTCGTCGTGGGTCACTTCCACCTGGTGATGGCGGTTGCCGCAATCTTCGGCATCTTCTCCGGGACCTACTTCTGGTTCCCGAAAGTCACCGGACGAATGATGAATGAGACTCTGGGCAAGATCCACTTCTGGCTGAGCTTTGTCGGCGCCTATTGCATCTTCATGCCCTTCCACTACCTGGGCATGGCTGGCAACGTGCGCCGTTATCAGGCATTCGTGGATGATTATCTCCAGCCGCTGATTCCGCTGCACAAATTCATCACCGTGGCGGCGCTGCTCACGGGTTTGGCGCAGTTTATTTTTATCTACAACCTGTTCCATAGCCGATTCTGGGGGGCCAAGGCTTCGCTGAATCCGTGGGAGGCTACTTCGCTCGAGTGGAGCACGCCGTCATCGCCGCCGCCGTTTGACAACTTCGGCGGCACGCTGCCGGTGGTGTACCACGATCCCTACCAGTACGGGGTTGAGAGTTCGACCGGCACCGACTACGTGATGCAGACTTCGCCGGAGCAAATTAAGTCCGCGCACGACGAGAAGTAGGATCGGCAAGAGCCGCAGTTCGGCAAATGAGGAGTTAAGCAGTCATGGCAACTACGATCCACGAACCGCCAAGAATAGAAACACCCCGCACGCCGGGCAGCGGTAACGGCGGCTGGCGGAACCTGGTTCCGGCAGCTAGCAATATGCGCCTGGTGCAGGAGTATGCTCCGCCGCCGGCGAGCACCGGGATCTGGGTTGTGCTGGCGGGCGTCACCATGACGTTTGCCGCGTTCACCAGCGCGCTGATCGTGCGCAAGGGCGGCTCGAACGACTGGCAAGGGTTCACCCTGCCCTCGATACTCTACTTCAACACACTGCTGCTGATTGCCAGCAGCGTGACGCTTGAGATTTCCCGCCGCCGGATTGCCAGTTTCATGGGCGGCAAGCCCACGCAGGTGACGGCGCCGGCACGCTGGCTCTACGTCACATTGGCTCTAGGGTTGCTCTTTGTGGCCGGGCAATACATGGCGTGGGTGAAATTGCGTTCCGAGGGGTTGTTTCTTGCGACCAATCCCAGCAGCTCGTTTTTTTATGTGCTGACGGCAGCGCACGCGCTACACGTGCTGGGCGGCCTCGGTGGACTGCTGAACGTGGCCGGTAAACTTCACCGCTCGGTCTTACGCCGCAGTACGTTGGATGCGACCGCGCGCTATTGGCACTTTATGGGCGGTCTGTGGATTTACCTGCTTTTAGTTATGTGGATGAAGATGTAATGCAGTCGACGCTGCATCAGTCGGGCGTTTATCGGTCGATCAATTAGCATTTTCAGGAGGCGCTGTGAGCCAAGCCGACATGAC
Organism: Terriglobales bacterium; assembly: GCA_963700175.1. GTDB lineage: Bacteria > Acidobacteriota > Terriglobia > Terriglobales > Acidobacteriaceae > DASVWZ01. The sequence goes on along the minus strand of CAVOWN010000006.1, from coordinate 318,408 downwards.
CATGGGAGGACACTCCGCAATGATGGAGGCCCGTCCATTCTCCATCCCCACCAAAAAGCTGGCGATGTGGCTGTTCATCATTTCAGACACTATGACGTTCGCCGCGTGTCTGGTGGCCTACGGATTCCTGCGTAACGGCACCGCGAATTGGCCGCGGCCATTCCATAGCATCACCAACGTCGCCGTCATGACTTTCATTCTGGTCACGAGCAGTTTGACCGTATTGCTGGGAATTCGCTCGGCGAAACTCGGCGATAAAGCGGCAGCCACGCGCTGGCTATTTATCACCGCGGCGCTGGGCACGGTTTTTGCCATCCTGCACATTCGCGAATGGATGGGATTGATCGATGAAGGTATGCGGCTGTTCCAGAATCCATGGGGCTCCGGGTTGTTTGGCGCGTCGTTCTTCAGCATTACGGGGCTACACTTGCTGCACGTGACCGGCGGAGTCATCGCGATGGTTGTGGTCGGCATTCGATACAACACGGGGCGATATAACGCCGACGACATCGAAATTACCGGCTTGTACTGGCACTTTGTGGATTTAGTCTGGATGTTTGTTGTGCCGCTGGTGTATCTGCTGAATCTGGGCCACTAGCAGGTTGCTGAAGAATTATTCTTGAATCCGGATAGCGTCCTCAGCGGCTAAAGCCGGATTGATTTTGGGCGGTTAGCGGCACGGCTTAAGCCGTGCCCTTTCAAAGCGGGCTGGCTGCGCGTTGTTCAGCCGCCCACTAGACTGACGGGAGCAAAATTATGACGGTTGCCGAAGCGCAAGCGAGTGGTGGAATCGGAAAGTATCTGGTGATTTATGTTTGTATACTGGGCATCGCGGGGCTTCAGTTTGTAGTGGCCTATCAGAATATCGACACCTCACAGATGCTGCTGCGCATGTTGTCGCTGGCCATACTGGAGGCGGCCCTGGCGGTGCTGTTCTTTATGCACATGGCGACGGAGAAGCGCGGCTTTATGGTCTTTGTCACGGTCATCACTTTTTTTGTGCTGGCAACTTTGAACTACGGTTGGACCGACAGTTCGCGTATGCTGAACGGCGCGCCTTATAGTCCGAGCACCACCCAGAGCGTCCCGGCTGCGACCACGCCGGCGCCGTAACAAGAAGTACTGGTGAGCAGGAGTTTGCGATGAAGTTTTCCCGAACATCCCGATGGGCGGCGCTGGCGCTGGTGGGAGTAGTGCTGCTAGTACTACCGCGTCCGGCGTTCTCGCAGAACTGCGCGCTCTGTTACACTCAAGCCGCATCTTCGGGTGCGCGGATGATTCAGGCGCTGAAAAGCGGTATATTAATCCTCATCGCTCCACCAACCGTGATGTCGGTTGGTGTTATCTTTGTACTTTATCGGAAGCGCAACCAGTACAGGCAATCCGACTACGCTGCTGCTGAGTCTCGGAACGGCTGGTAACGGGGAAAAATGGCAACCACTCACATAATTGCGGACCAGCGCCCGGCGCAAGCCATCGCGACCAAGTTGCGCGACTACGTTACGCTCACCAAACCTGAGGTCAACCTGCTGATTTTGATGACCACATCGGCGGGCTACTATCTCGCTTCGCGAGGTCCGTTTCATTTCCTCGGATTGGTGAACACCCTGATCGGCACCCTGCTGGTGGCGAGCGGCACCGCAACTTTGAACCAGTGGATGGAACGAAACTGGGATGGCCAGATGCGGCGCACTGCCAACCGTCCGCTGCCGTCGGGCCGGATGAGCGCTCGCGAGGCGTTGCTGCTCGGATTAGGAATGAGCGTCGCTGGTGGCGCTTATCTGGCGATCACGGTAAACGCGCTGTCCGCCTTCCTCGCCGTCTCCACGCTGCTTTCATATTTGTTGATCTATACGCCGCTGAAGCGCAAAACGCCGCTCTGCACGCTTTTGGGCGCATTTCCTGGAGCCATGCCGACCTTGATCGGCTGGGCGGGCGCATCCGCGGGCATCAGCCGCGGCGCATGGTTTCTATTTGCGATTCTCTTTTTGTGGCAGTTCCCGCACTTCCTAGCAATCGCGCTGATGTATCGCGAGGATTATTCGAACGCCGGCTATAAGATGCTCCCCGATTTCGATGCCGATTCGCGTTTCACGCGGGCTGAGATCGTCGGCTTCACCGTCGTTCTGATCGTCGTGACCATGCTGCCCATGGTCGATCGCGTCAGTCCGCTCTACTGGGTTGGAATGGGCCTCTCCGGAGCATTCTTCATGTACTACGTGCTGAAACTCGCCTTCAGCTCAACGCGAGTGATGGCCAGCCGCGTCCTGCACGCGTCGGTGCTCTACCTGCCTGTCGTCCTCGGATTGATGATTGCTTGGAAGAAGTAATTCTGGATCACTCGACTTTCCGACCTTCGCGGTTCGACCAGCATTCGACTCCGCCCACAGCTCCGAAATGAATTTCCTGCGCTCTGTGGTCTAATAACTAAGTGACTTTCGATCTCGATCAACTGCGGCGCGAAAAATGGAGACTCAACGGCCACCCCGTCCGTACGCTCGATGACGCACATAGGTTCATTGAATCCGCCGGATTCGCCCTGCTCTATCCGGTGAAGCCCGCAGTGCTGGTGCCAACATTCATCGGAGCATGGGCCGGTTCGAGCGACGGTCTGCCAACCTTCCAGCATGCTTTTTCCGATCCGCGTTCGCAGAATGCCACCGACCTGATGGTCCGCCTGCTGCGCGAGCGCACCGCCTACGAGGCGAATCTCTGCGGCGAAAACAACGCGTTTCTGGTCGCAGGTTCGATCTTCCCGTATTTTTATGCGCTGGTCGGGGAACGCAATCCCAAGCAGCCGCCCAAAGCCGGGCCGCGCTCGGAGTACTCGCAACTCGCCTGCGACACCTACGAAATCGTTCGCCGCGACGGTCCCATTTCAAAACCGAAGTTGCAGGAGCGGCTAGGCGGCAGCGTCTCCATCGCCGCGCTAGACAAGTCGCTCAACGAACTCTGGTCGCGCCTGCGCATCACGCGCGTCGACTACAATCCCACGGACGGCGCGTCGTGGGACGTACTTTACCGCTGGTCGCCGGACGCTGTCCGCGAAGGCATCGGACTTTCGGTTGCCGAAGCGCTCTCCGCCGTAGTTTCAAAGTATCTGGATTGCGTAGTCGCCGCCGAGCAAACCGAAGTCGAGACCTTCCTGGGAAACTTCGTTCCCCGCTCGCGTGTGCGCGAAGCCATCAATGCGCTACTCTCCGCTCGGGAGTTGAGCTTCATCAATGTCGGCAACCACACGCTGTTGCAACTCACGCCCGCCAAGCCCACGCCCGAGCGGGCGCTGCGGCAAAGAAGCGTTTAGCCGACTTCCCTTCCCTTCACCACTTCCGTTACCATAGCCTGCTCTCACTTTTTCCAACTGAAGCAGTCCAAGGCATATCTATGATTAAGACCGTCTCTTCATGTGTGTTTCTGTTTTCGCTACTATTCGCTTGCGTTGCCCGGGCGCAGAATTCGCCTGCCGCGCCGCTTCCGCCTTATTCGCCGAGCCTCGACCTCACCTCGATGGACAAGTCCGTCGATCCCTGCGTCGACCTCTATCATTATTCTTGTGGCGGATGGCAAAAGAAGAATCCCATCCCTCCCGACCAGACCTCGTGGTCGGTTTACGGCAAGCTCGGGGAAGACAACTTCGCCTTCCTGCGCGGAATTCTTGAGCAGGCGGCGGCCAATCCCAAGTCGTCTGATGCGATCGCTAACCAGATCGGCACTTTCTACGCCGCCTGCGTCGACGAATCCGCCATCGAGAAGCGCGGCGCCGCGCCCATCAAGTCCGAACTTGACGCCATACACAAACTCAAGTCTGCGCGGGATCTGCCGCCGCTCATCGCCCGCCTGCAACTACGCTACGGACACAAGATTCTTTTCGCCCAAGGCTCTTCACAAGATCCCGACAACTCCGAGCAAGTGATCGCCGACCTCGACCAGGGTGGACTCGGCCTACCCGACCGCGACTACTACACCAAAGAAGACGCCAAATCGAGAGAAACCCGTGGCCGCTACCTGGAGCACGTACAGAAGATTTTCGAGCTGCTTGGCGATTCGCCCGACACCGCGAAAAAGAACACCGCCACCGTGATGCAAATGGAAACCGCGCTGGCCAAGGCTTCCATGACCCGCGTCGACCGCCGCGATCCTTACAAACTCAAGCACCGCATGAAGGTCCCGGAAGTCACGGCACTCGCCGGCAACTTCGACTGGCCCGGCTACTATCGCGATCTGCAATACCCGCAATTTGAAATCGTCAACGTCGACGTTCCCGATTTCTTCAAGGAAGTGAACACTTTGCTCGCTTCCGAGCCCCTTGACAACTGGAAGACGTATCTTCGCTTTCATGTCGCCGATACGGCTTCGCAATACCTCTCATCGCCCTTCGCCGAAGAGTATTTCAATTTCTATCGCAAATATCTCCGCGGACAGACCGAGATCCAGCCGCGCTGGAAGCGTTGCGTCTCTTATACCGACCATAATCTCGACGAAGCGCTTGGACAGGTTTATGTCGCCAAGGTTTTCTCGCCTGAGTTAAAGGCCAGCACGCTCGACATGGTCCGCCGCATCGAAGACCAGATGGCGATCCGCATTCAGAACCTTGACTGGATGAGTCCCGAGACCAAGACTCAGGCCATCGTCAAGCTGCATGGCATCCGTAACAAAATCGGCTATCCCGACAAGTGGCGCGATTACAGTTCGATCGAGACTACGCGCGACGACTTCTTTGGCAACATCGCTCGCGCTACCGAATTCGAGGAGCATCGCCAGATCAACAAAATCGGCAAGCCCGTTGACCACGGCGAGTGGGACATTCCGCCGCCGACCGTCGATGCCTATTACAATCCGCAGATGAACGACATCAACTTCCCCGCCGGAGTGTTGCAGCCGCCGCTTTACGACGCCAAAATGGACGATGCTCCCAACTACGGCAATACCGGCGGCACAGTTGGCCACGAACTCACACATGCCTTCGACGATGAAGGCAGCCAGTTCGATGCGACCGGCAATCTGCGCAACTGGTGGACCAAAGATGATCGCGAGAAATTCGACGCCCGCACCGCCTGCGTGAAAGATCAGTATGCGCAGTATGTCGTGGTCGATGAAATCCACATCAACAGCGCGCTTACCCTCGGCGAAGACGTTGCCGACCTCGGCGGAGAAATCCTGGCTTACGTTGCCTGGAAGGACAAGACCAAAGACATGGGCCTGCAACCCGTCGACGGTCTCACGCCCGATCAGCGCTTCTTCGTCGGATTCGCCCAGTGGGCCTGTGCCAACGAGCGTCCTGAAGACCTGCGTGTCCGCGCCATGACCGATCCCCACTCCCCCGCGCAGTACCGCATCAACGGAGTCGTGGTCAACATGCCGGAGTTCCAGCAGGCATTCCAGTGCAAAGCGGGATCGCCCATGACCAAGCCCGCCGACAAAGTCTGCAAAGTCTGGTAGACACGAGTAGCGGCCCGTGTAGGGCGGACACTCTTGTCCGCCCTCGCCTGTTGCATGAACATCGCCGAGGGGGCCCATTCATTCGCGTTCTGTGCGAATGAGTGGGGCCACTCGCGAGGTCAGGCCGTAAGGAACAGGCACTCGTGTGCAAGGCCTGATCTCCAGTGGCCACGCCTGAAAGTTGACCCGCAACGCGCCGATCTCACCATATGCGTAAGACCGGAAACTGCTCCATGGCCATTGCTCAGGTTGAAGCACCAATCCGCGCTTTACCGGATTGCGATGCATATAACGCAGCTTCTCGATGCGTTTGCGTTCTGTCCACACGTTGAAATCATAAAAGCGCCTTTGCCACACGTTCCCCGGCGCAACACCGGACTGGCCTGCACACCGATCGCGACGATGGACCGCACGGGCAAATTCTTGTTTGACCACTTTCATCACCACGACGGATCGCCTTTCTCCGGCTCGCTGATGAGGAGGTGAATGTGTTCCGGCATCACCACGTAGCCGACGACTACAACCCGGTATCGCTGTCGAACCTGTTCTAGAACTTTTAGAAACAAATCGCGGCGTCGGGGAGCGCCTAACATGGGCAACCGATGGTAGCAACTACAGGTAATAAAGTGCAGGTGCTTCGCGCCGTAATATCGTTTAAGCTGTCCGGGCACGATAGTAGACTAAAAGCGTTGCGGTATGGGGTCTGTGATGAATGAACCTGAGTCAGTTGCGCGGAGGGCACCTTGCCCCACTCATTCGCAAAGGACGCGAATGAATGGGCCACCCGCCTATTACAATCCGCAGATGAACGACATCAACTTCCCCGCCGGAGTGTTGCAGCCGCCGCTTTACGACGCCAAAATGGACGATGCTCCCAACTACGGCAATACCGGCGGCACAGTTGGCCACGAACTCACACATGCCTTCGACGATGAAGGCAGCCAGTTCGATGCGACCGGCAATCTGCGCAACTGGTGGACCAAAGACGATCGCGAGAAATTCGACGCCCGCACCGCCTGCGTGAAAGATCAGTATGCGCAGTATGTCGTGGTCGATGAAATCCACATCAACAGCGCGCTCACCCTCGGCGAAGACGTTGCCGACCTCGGCGGAGAAATCCTGGCTTACGTTGCCTGGAAGGACAAAACCAAAGACATGGGCCTGCAGTCGGTCGACGGCCTCACGCCCGATCAGCGCTTCTTCGTCGGATTCGCCCAGTGGGCCTGTGCCAACGAGCGTCCTGAAGACCTGCGTGTCCGCGCCATGACCGATCCCCACTCCCCCGCGCAGTACCGCATCAACGGAGTCGTGGTCAACATGCCGGAGTTCCAGCAGGCCTTCCAGTGCAAAGCGGGATCGCCGATGACCAAGCCCGCCGACAAAGTCTGCAAAGTCTGGTAGACAAAAATAGCGGCCCGTGTAGGGCGGACACTCTTGTCCGCCCTCGCCATGGGAAGACACCGAGGATGGCCATTCCATTCTAGATGCTATACTGCGGGTGTCTTCATTGCCGGTTTGGGGGCTAAAGTGACCGTGATGGCGTCGGTGGCTGCCTCGATTGGGGGAGTACTCAGTGTTTCCGCAATACTGGGAGGGCTGATTATGATGAGCTCAATCAAGAAGTACAAGAGCGTGTGGTGTGGAGCTGCGTTGCTGCGGAGCCCGGTTTGGCTGAGTGCTCTTCCCCATTCGAGAGTCAGTGCCCAAGTCTAGCGACCCACTCCCCAATTGCAACGCCCGGGGGAGGTTCAACCCCTCCCCTCCGCACCACCTTGATCGGGTTCGGACGAAAAACCGGGGACAGACGGGACTGACCCCAATTTCTCGGGGCAAGAACTAGGTGAACGTCCCGTCTGTCCCCATATTCCCTTATTCGAACCAAACTTGGACATCGTGCGACGGGACAACAATGCGGGGACAGACCGCACTGACCCCAATTATTTCCTCCCGATCTGGGATGCCTTGCGCCTCCAACTATGACAACAGGTTCGCGCCCATTCTTTGGGCGAACACCGGCTGGCGCCTCCTCAGCAGGAAGCGACCCTGCGTCCCCTCCTCCGTGTACAATTACTCTTCCCCTGCATGACACAACCCGCGCCCCGCAAACTGATCATTGCCATCGACGGCCCCGCCGGAGCCGGCAAAAGCACCATCGCTTCGCGCCTGGCCCGCAAACTGGGGTACGCCAACCTCGAAAGCGGAGGCATGTATCGCGCCCTGGCGCTCAAGGCCGTTGAATGGGACATTTCTTTTGACGATGAGGCTGCCCTGCTGCGGGCGGCCCGCGAATCGCGTATCGCCCTGGAGCCGGCTTCGACGGGCAACCGCGTCCTGCTCGACGGAAAAGATGTGACCCAGCGGGTCCGCGAAACCGACGTTACCGAAGGCGCGTCACGCGTCTCCGTTCATCCCCTGATACGCGAATGGATGGTTGCCCGGCAGCAGGAATTGGGCGCCGGCGGCGGAGTCGTCATGGAAGGCCGGGATATCGGCACCAAAGTCTTTCCCCATGCCGATGTGAAGATTTTTCTCGACGCCGACCCCGTCGTCCGCGAACAGCGCCGCTTGCAGCAGCGCAATCTTCCGCAAGCTGCGTCAGCCGCCGTGGCCGCCGAACTCCGCGAACGCGACCGCCGCGACCGTACCCGCGCCGCATCCCCGCTGGTCGCCGCACCCGACGCCCTGGTTCTGGACTCCTCACGCCTCTCCGAGGATGAAGTTTTGGCCAAGGTCGAGGATTTGGTCCAGCAGAAACTGGGAGAGTGAATCGCCGATTGCCCGCCATATTGCCATAAGGGTCGTCGCAGAAACCTTGCTTGCCGGTAGTACAATGTCTGTTGCTGCGCAGATCGCTTGGCCGCAGCATCTGCCCGCCTAGAAGTGAGGAAAAGTATGGCCAATCGGTTGCACGGAATGACATTCCTTCTCCTGCTTGTGCTGGCAGATCTGGCACAGGCACAAACTTTCACCACCCTCCACTACTTCACCGGAGGCGGGGACGGCGGTTCGCCCTACGCGGGCGTCATTCAGGATTCAGCTAACAACATCTATGGCAGCGCCTCCGCTATAAATACCCAAGAAGAGTTCGGGACCGTTTTTAAGATAGGCGACCCTTTGGCAACGTTGACCGTACTGCACAGCTTCTCCGGATCAGATGGGGCCTACCCCTCCACACCGCTGGTTCGAGATGAGATTGGCAACCTCTATGGAACTGACGGCGGAGGCCCTGCCGACGCTGGCACCATCTTCAAGATCGACACCGCTGGGGATTTGACGGTGCTGTATAGCTTCACCGGTGGGTCCGACGGCTGCGATCCACTGCAAGGCCTGATCGGGGACAAATCGGGGAACCTGTTCGGAACCACCAATGGGTGTGGCGTTTACGGCGGCGGGACGATATTTAAAGTGGATCGTGCGGGGAACTTTGTCCTTCTGTATACCTTCACCGGGGGCGGAAACTTCGGCGGCCCGAGATTCGGACGCCTCACCATGGATAAAGCCGGTAACCTCTATGGATTGACTTCGGGAGGTGGGGCTTACGGTTACGGCGCGTTATACGAGTTGACCAGGAGTGGTAAGTTCACCATATTGCACAGCTTTAACCCGGCCTCACCTGACGGATGCTACCCGTACGGGTCCGTGGCTCAGGATGGAGCGGGGAACTTCTACGGGACTACCAGTCAGTGCGCGTCCTACGGATACGGGAATATCTGGAAGGTGAGCAGGAGCCGCGGAGAGACCATCTTACATAGCTTTGCCGGGGGTACATCGGATGGTTGCTATCCGTGGGCAGGCGTGACTCGAGATTCGAAAGGCACCCTGTACGGGGTGACGATAATGTGCGCCTTGCACCAGTCAGGAGCGCTGTATAAGCTGACTGCAAAAGGGAGACTCACGCTGTTGCACAGCTTCAACGACTCAGATGGAGCCGATCCTATCGGCGAAGTGTTCCGGAGGACCACCGGCACGCTGTTCGGTACCACCTTCCAAGGGGGCGTCGGTAGTAGTTGCGTCAGGCTTGGTTGCGGAACAATTTGGAAGTACGAGCCCTAAAACGTCGCAATGGCTCGCGCTGGTAACAAGCCTCATTCCCACTTCGGGATCACCCCCCAATTAATGGTCATAGCGCACAGACCTTCTTAATGCCCCGCTGCTATACCTAACCTTGTCTCCCGTCGGGACTGGACTCGCCTACTCGCTCCAGAAAAGGTGACGTCCGAATGCTGAGCTGCTCTTATCTTTATTGTTCGAACCGTTATTCACACCGCCATCCTTATTTATATCGCCATCTTTTGGCATTAATGGCGGTGTGGCTTTTCGCTGCTCCGTCGTTTGCGCAGGACGCTTCCACCGGCGCGATCCGCGGCACCGTCAACGACGCCACCGGAGGCCGTATCGGCGACGCCGCCATCGCGCTGGTCAACGAAGCTACGGGCGCTCGCTACTCCATTGCCAGCGATTCTGAGGGAAGATTCGTCTTCCAGTTGCTGCCGCCGGGCGACTACACGGCGCGGGCCACCGCCGAAGGCATGTCTCCGCAGATCACGCCAAAACTGCATGTGGATCTTGGCGTCACGACCGAAATCGAGTTTAAGATGGCGGTGGCTGGCGCGAAAGAGACGATTACGGTCAGCGGAGCGCCGCCGCTGGTTGAGACTTCGCCCACCGCGATTTCGTCGCTCATCGACGACCGCGCCATCGGCGGACTGCCACTCGATGGCCGCCGCTTTACCGACCTCGCATTGCTCACGCCGGGGGTGACGCAGGACCCTCGCGGATTGACTTCAGGTTCGAATGGCGACTTGGCGTTCGGCGGGATTCGCGGATTCCAGTCCAGTTACCTGGTCGACGGTGCCGACAACAACAACGCGTTCTTTGCGCAGGCCCGAGGCCGCTATCGCGCGCCTTATCAATTTTCCGATGAAGTGGTGCAGGAGTTTCGCGTCTCTTCCAACACTTACGGCGCGGAACTCGGACGCTCCGGCGGAGCGGTCATCAATGTAGTTACGAAATCCGGTTCAAACCAGCTCCACGGCACCGGATTTTATTTTCTGCGCGACAACAGTTTTGGCGCGACCCATCCATTTCTTGAAAGCAACCCTTACGATCAGCAGCAACAATTCGGATTTACCGTGGGCGGCCCAGTTCGCCGCAATCGGGCATTTTTCTTTGCCGGCTTCGATCAGCATCTGTTCCGCATGACCAGCCTGGTGCGCTTTCTCGATGGCAGCTCGCAAGTCGTCCCGCAGCAGGGCCAGCTTCCGCTTTATCCTGGAGATTACGAAGAGAGCGATAAAGGACTGGTCTTCGCCGCTGCCGACCGGCTCACCAACCTCGCCGGACAACATCCGGCACAGATGCTGGGTAACGCCGGATTCTTCAAGTTCGATTACACCCTCGATCCGCACAACTCGCTTTCCTTCCGCCTGAACACTTCGCGCTATTGGGGATTGAACAATGTGTTTCTCGATCCGGCCAGTCCGCTCACCACCTTCGCCATGAGCGATAACGGGCAGGAACAAGTGGCAACCGAGACGGCATCTTTATCTTTGACCAGCGCGCTTTCATGGCGGATGGTGAGTCATTTGCGAGCGCAGTTTTCCCGCGATCTTCAGCAATCGGTGAGCAACTCAACCGATCCGTTGACCGAAATCAACAGCATCATCGACGGCTTCGGTCAGTCGTCAATTCTTCCCCGCCGCACCCGCGAACACCGCCTGCATCTGACCGAGACCTTGAGCCTGGAGGGCAAGCGAAACTCATGGAAGTTCGGCGGCGATACCTTGCTCACGTGGATCTACAACTTCTTCCCGTCGTCTTACGGCGGCGAGTATATTTACGCGCCGATTAAAGTGAACCCGTTTACCTTCGAGCCGATGGAAGCTGGACTCGAGCTGACGCCGCTGCGCGCCTACGCTCACGATGTCCCGAAATACTACATACAGAATTTCGGAAACGCCGTCTCCAACCCCGACAGCAACGAGTATGCCGGATTTGCGCAAGACACCATTCGCGCCACCAACCATCTGGCGCTGACGCTGGGCGCGCGTTACGACCTTCAGACCTTCACCACCAAGGGACTCGTCACCGAATCCTTTGTGGCCCGAATCCGGGAAGGTGCCGTTCAATCCTTTTAATGTTTCGCCGCGTTTTGGTTTGGCTTACTCGTTCGGAGACACCAAGCCGCTGGTTGTTCGCGCCGGATACGGCTGGTTCTACACCCGCATTCCGCAGATTTACAACTCCACCATTGCTACTGATAACGGGCTGTCATCGTTCAATCTGTTTCTGGACAACTCGAACTACTACGATCATCAGGTGTTTCCGCAGTATCCGAATGCGCTGGTGCAGTGCTCGCAGACTGCGCCCTCCTGTGCGCTGCCGTCAAGTCTGGCACAGTTTGCGCAAGCCGGAGTCTCGTCGTTCTCGCCAGACTTCAAGACCCCTAAAGTGGAGCAGGCCAGCATCAACATCGAAAGGGAAGTCGCAAACCGGCTGGCGATCGGCGTCTCCTATATGTATGTACACGGAGTGGACCTTATTCGCGCACGCGACGTGAACCTGCCCCCACCGGTCAACGTGCAATATCCGGTATACGACAGCTCCGGCGTCAATTTTCTCGGCACATACTATGATGTTGCTTCGTTTTCGACTTGGCAGACTACCCCCTCGTTCACCTGCCCCTTTCCGCCTTGTATAAATCCGCTCGCCCGTCCCATTCCTCAACTGGGCGCGATCGACGTATTTGAAAGCGCCGCTTCCAGCGTCTATCACGGGGCCACGCTGTCCATTCGCCGGCAGATGACCAGCGGCCTTTATTTTCGTTTGGCCTATACCTTCGCGCACGCCATCGACGACGGCCAGGATGCCCTGGTGGCTGGAGAACCCTCGCTTGTCCAGAATTCATACTCTCCCAATTCGGAACGTGGACCCAGCGTCACCGACCAGCGTCAACGCTTGGCGTTTTCATGGATTTCCGAGCCGCGGCCGTTTCACAAAGATCACCCACTTCTGGCTAAGTTGTTCGATGACTGGAAGTTCTCAGGGGTGACGACGATTGGCAGCGGACGTCCGGTGAACCTTACCGTGGCCGGCGACCCGAATCAGGATGACAACGATTCGAACGACCGTTTGCCGGGGGCAGGGCGCAACTCCTATCTTGGGCCCAACTACGCCAGCACCGACTCGCGTGTTGCCCGGCGCATTTATGTGCATAATCGGCTGAAGGTTGACCTGATTGTCGAGTCTTTTAACTTGTTGAATCGCGACAACAAAATGGTCACCATTTCCGAAAACGGGCTGCAAAGCGACACTGCCTACTTTGTCAAGATCGGGACTCAGTTGGGCATCAACTATTATCCCGGACACTATCAGATACCGTCGAGTCCGGTGACTATCAATAACTCTTTTCCCCCACGGCAGATTCAACTGGCTTTGAAGATGGCATTCTAGGTACTGCGGATTGGTCAGACCAGTTTGAGGTACAGTCTGGAATCGGGAGCCGCGCTTACTGTTATGTACAAAGCACTTGACTTAGACACGGAAGCTTGCAATAACTATCCAAGTCCGCCGCGACTTCCCTTTGCATCCTCCGAGGATGCATGCTCGCGGGCAGGAAAGATCAAGTTGTGCCACGCCCCAGCGTGGTGGGCCGAATCCAAGGGTATTTCAGTTTGTCATTGAGGGGGATGTAGTTACAAGTCTGCGCACACTTGCGCCGGGCGGTGGTTTTGCGCCTGGCCGTAAGTGTCCATGGACGGGAACAAAGGAGCATCCTCAATGGAATTCCGGGACAAGACCATAACCTGCATCGATTGCGGTGCGGACTTTCTGTTTACCGCCGGTGAACAGCTTTTTTTTCACGATAAGCGCTTCCAGAATGAGCCCAAGCGCTGCAAGAATTGCAAAGCCAAGCGCATCGCCGTCTTAGGCGCGCCGCGCATTACCCGGCCCAGTCGTCCGGAGACCCGCACCCGCTGTTCGCAGTGCGGCAAAGAAACCACCGTCCCATTCCGTCCCAGTCAAGGACGGCCAGTGCTCTGCCGGGAGTGCTTTCAGCAAAGGCGTCCAGCAGCCTCCGCCTGATCTCAACTGGCGGGTCGATCTTCAAGATGAGCGGCGTTCTCAGACTGCTTTGCATTAGAGATTCCACCCGAGCTGCTGGTTGCCGATCTTCGGCCATAGGCGGCTACGAGCCTGAACACAAAGCAATAACGCGCCGCCAAAGCTCCATGCTTGAAATGGCAACGTTTCTCCCATTGAACATCGGCCACGATCGCACACCAGGATGTGATCAACTTCATTGACGTGACCCCCGTCTGAGTAGAGGATGAAACACGTCCCGCTTCCCGAGGAGCCGTTCCCGCCAAGGAACGCAGCATCCCCTGAGGCGAATGACCCTCATTTCGGAAGCGCACGCCGCGACTTAGCTTCAGCGCAGATGCCAGGGAAACCATCTCCAATTCCCTGCTTGCATCAGAAAGGTTTTTCTTATGAAATTCGCAGCTAAGAGCGCACTGTTCCTGATTGCCGGCGTTACGCTGGCCTCTGCTCAGCGCCAATATGCCACGCCCATCGAGCACGTCATCATCGTTGTCCAGGAAAACCGCAGCCCCGACGATATGTTTCAAGATGCGAAGCTGATCGCCAACGGCGCGGACATTCGCAAGGCTTCGGATGCCGTGGCCGTTCCTCTGGGAAGTTGCTGGGACATCGGTCACAATCACACCACGTGGGAACAAGAGTATGAACGTCAGCAGAAAAAGGAAAATTTCTGCATGACCAAGATCTACCCGACACTAAAGTGCCCGCCAATAAACTGTCCGCAAGACACTTACGTCGAAAATACCCCGAAAGACAAAGTGATTCAGCCCTATTGGGACATCGCTGAGACTTACGGTTTTGCTAACTATTTCTTCCAGACGAATCAAGGGCCCAGCGCGCCGGCGCATGAGATCCTGTTTTCGGGAACCTCCGCTCCGGTCTCATACCCAATCGCGGGGTCGTTCGAGTACAATCCCTTTCCGCTCTACCGGTTGTTCGATGCGGAGAGCGGGCACTACCATCAGGCTAACGTCACCAACTTCGGCTGCGCCGCAACTCTAAGCTCACAAGCCGACGATATCGACCCCACTTCCAAGGAGGGGTTCTACTACAAGCCGGTGGAACACGAAAATGTTCCTGTCGGCTATCCTTGCTATGAGACATGGACGCTGGCTGATCAGCTTGACAATGCTGGACTGAGTTGGCGCTACTACGGCTACATGCAAGCCCGGGCCTTGTTTAACGCTCCGAACGCGATTCGGCACATTTGCGACGGCAAGCCAGGAGGTAAGTGCCGAGGTATCCATTGGGCGAATGGTGACGTGGACTTGCACGACTGGGACATCTTCTCCGACCTGGGAGCTAACTCACCTACTACCTGCAAACTGAGCGCGGTTTCATGGGTGATCCCTAACGGAGGGTATTCTGATCACCCGAAGTACAACGGAAATCAGGGCGGTCCGGACTGGGTGGCAAACATCGTCGACGCCGTCGGCAAAAGCACTTGCAAAAACCACGACGGCAGTAGCTATTGGGACAGCACCGCCATCTTCATCCTTTGGGACGACTGGGGAGGCTTCTACGACCATGTTCCCCCGTACGAGGTTCTGAAGACCGAGGGTACCGGAAACAAGGACAATTGCCAACAGTTTGGCTGCGGCTATGTTGCCGGATTCAGAGTGCCGTTGCTGGTGGTTTCAGCCTATACGGGCACCTACAATAATGGGAAGTGGTCTGGCTATATCTCTGGCACGAGCGGACAAGGAGGTGAAGTCCCTCCGTACATTCACGACTTTGGCAGCATACTAAATTTCGTCCAGTATGTATTCTCGGCCCAAGGGACGGTTCAGGGCGAAATCAGTCAAACTTCTCCCGACTGGGCGTACGATGATTTCTGGGCTCCGGACTTCTACCTCAACGGCGTAGAGAAGTGTCCTGCCCAGACCTGCCCATTCGGGCTTTCCGACTTTTTCGGCAACCCGTCCTCCGGCTACTTCAAAAATCCGCGTCCGTTCCAGAAGATCAAGCCACAAAGGTTTCAGCCGCGCAACTTCTTTAACCTGAGCGCATTCGGCGGCCCGGAAAACAATCCTCCGGACGACGAGGAAAGTCCGTAGCCAGCGAGCGCGGAACCGCCTTTTGTGATGATTCTGATATCAATAACGGGGCGGCAATGTCGTCGACCGGGGCAGAAAGTTCTCCATTGAACAGCTTAGACCCAGGTTTACAGTGTTATGTCTCTTGAATTTGTTTTCGGGTGAAATTATGATTCGCGTTCTACGGGCTGCACCCTCGGTTTTGCATGCCGAAAGTCCGAATAGCCCATAAACACCCCGTAGCACGTAGCAAGAAGAAATAAGGAGCACTCTCTTGAAGAAAATGATTTTTGTAGCAGCGCTCGCAGCAGCGTTGTTTTCCGTCGCCATGGCGCAGGACACAAAGTTCATGCCGCCCGCCACAGCCAATCTAAACGTACTTCGTACGGCACCTCAAGGCCCCAGCGTGAAGCAACTGATCTTACCGCCATGGCCGTTCTGCAAAACGTCCTGCTTGTATTATGCAGGCGACTTTGACTCCACCGACTCCAGCGCCAACGGCCTGTTCAATGCTAACGACTCTGCCGCCGGACTGAACGGCGCAACCTGGGTTGGCGTAAAGCCTCCCAAGGCTGCCACCGTTACGGGAGCAACCTTTAACGAGTTCTTTACTTCGGGTTTCTCGGGCACCAATCCCGCCCCGTTCCAGACACAGGTTGGCATCACCGCTGGCAACGCTGGCAAGACGGTTTGCAACACCAGCGGCAATGCCACGCTGAAAGTGTATGGCGAATCCGATTTCGGTCTGGTTCAATACAGTTTCACCGTTGCCAAGCTGAAGAAATCCTGCAAGATTTCCGCGCCCACCAAGAAGTATCCTTCCACCTACGTCAACCTGCAACCGCAGAGCAGCAATGGCTACGGCTACACGGTCAACGTGGAAGATGCGAAGCCGAAAGGCCACCATGGCTGGAAGAACGACTTGGACGATTGCTACTTCAACGGCGCCGCCTTCGGTGCGACCTGGGTATCTTGCAGCACGCAGGGCACGTTCGACGAACTATCGATCGCTCTAACCGGGACAGAGTAGCCTCTTGAGTCTTGCTGGAATTGGGAGAAGCCTTCGGGCTTCTCTTTTTTTTCGTATCGACCTGGGGAGTGGCGAATCGCTTGTGTGCGGGCAAGATCCATCGCCACGCTTGGCATAGTGGCTCTGTGCATGACTCGGCCGACCGATCAGCCACCTGTCGGGCCACCCAGCTAGGGTCGAAAGACTCCGTTGCGCGATAAACCGTTCTTGGGTAACATTCTCTCAACGTTCGTCCCACCCCCGGACGGCTTGGTTCCAACGGAAGGACTTCCATGAAACTGCGCTCCAGTCTCCCGCTACTTTTGCTCATCTTCCTGAGCCTCAACGGGTTCGGCAGCGGTCAAGCCGACCAAGACCAGCACTGGAATCCCGGGGCCCAGGTGATCAAGCACGTTATAATCATGATGCAGGAGAATCGGTCCACCGATAACCTGTTCAACGGGCTGCCCAACGCCGATACCGTCACCTCCGGCAAGAATTCCAAGGGCAAAATAATTCAACTGGAGCCCATCGTCCTGGCGAACAGCTACGACTTGGGGCACACTCACGCCGCGTTTCGGGTTGAATACGACGGCGGCAAAATGGATGGGGCCGACCGGGTCTTCGTCTCATGCGGCAAGGGCTGTCCAAATGCCCAGTTCAAATACGTCCAGCAATCGGACGTAGCGCCCTATTTCCAGATGGCCGCGCAGTACGCCTTTGCCGACCACATGTTTCAGAGCAATCAAGGGGAAAGCTATCCGGCGCACCAGTGGGTGATTGCGGCCACTTCCGCACCTTCGGCGACCAGCAAAATGTTCGTGGCGGAAAACCCGGATGGATTCCTGCATGCCCCGCAAAACACCGGATGCACCGCTCCTTTATATGAGTTCGTTCGCTTGATTAGCCCTCTGGGCCAGGAAAATCAAGTCATTTATCCCTGCTTCGAGCACATTACGCTGATGGATCTGCTTGATAACGCGAAGCTTAGCTGGAGATTCTATGCTCCCAACCTGGCGCAGATCTGGGCCGCTCCGAACTCGATTGCACACCTGCGCAACGGCAAGGATTGGCAATACGTGATCGGAAACCCGGCGCAGGTATTGAACGACATCTCCGGGAACCAACTGGCCGACGTCACCTGGGTGATGCCACAGGTGCCTTCTTCGGACCATCCTCAGGAAAACAATGGCACTGGCCCTTCGTGGATTTCATCTGTGGTCAACGCGGTTGGCAACAGCCAGTATTGGTCGAGTACGGCCATCTTTATTACTTGGGATGACTGGGGCGGCTGGTATGACCACGTCGCGCCGCCGATCATCAATTCTTACCAATATGGGCTACGGGTGCCGCTGCTCATGGTCTCGCCTTATGCGGTGCCGGGCTGTGTATCGCATGTCACCCACGATTTCAGCAGCATCTTGAAATTCACCGAGACTGTGTTCAACCTTCCCACTATGGGCTTTGGAGACGTGAAGGCCGACGACCTTACCGATTGTTTCAATTTTTCGCAAGAACCGCTGCATTTTCATAAGATTAGCGCTCCGTTGAACGCTAATTATTTTCTCAATGTCAAGTCGCTGCCGACCGAGTCCGATGAGTACTAAGGAACGGGACGGTCAGGGATGGGCGATTCGCAGTTTTGCCGGCTACGCCGGCTTTAAGAAAAATTGGCGTCCAAGCAGGTTCATGGTTGCATCCGCGAGCCGCTTTGCGCTAGATTTACGGGGCACGTTTTACTGCTTGTAACCCTTCCCCCTAACTGAATTTGTGGAGTTTCTCATGGCGCTACGTCGCTTCGCTCGCTTTCTGCCACTCGTCGGCCTTTTGGCTTCCCTTTCCTTTGCCGCTGATCAGCCCACGCCGGGCAAACACGCGGCTGGAACTGGACCGATCCAGCATGTGATCATTATTTTCCAGGAGAACCGCACCACCGACAATCTGTTCCACGGGTTGCCGGGTGCCGACACCGCCGACTATGGCTACAATTCGAAGGGACAGAAGATCCAACTGACATCCATTGGGCTTCAAAACAACTACACTCTGGACCACTACCATCCCGACTTCCTGTGGATGTACGACGGCGGCAAGATGGATGGGGCCGACCGCATCCCAGCCGATTGCGGCAGTAAATGTCCGCCAAACATGCAGTTCAAGTACGTGCAACAGTCGGACGTGCAACCCTACTTCACCATGGCCGAAACTTACGCTTTTGCGGACCGTATGTTTCAGAGCAATCAGGGACCAAGCTATCCGGCGCATCAATTTATCATTGGCGCCACTTCCGCTCCCTCGCCGACCAGCCAGGATTTCGACGGCGAGGATACATTCGGTATCGGCGCTCCAGCTTTACATGCCGGCTGCGGTCAGCCACCCCAGGTGTTTACCCGCTTGATCAACCCCGTGGGCCAGGAAAACCGGATCGTACGCCCCTGTTTCGACCACCTAACGTTGATGGATTTGCTTGATAACAAAGGGCTTAGCTGGAGATATTATACGCTGACGCTGGGCTACATCTGGACCGGCCCGAATGCCATTAGCCACATCTATAACGGGAGCGATTGGAAGTATGTGATCCCCCGGCCGCCGCAGGTGTTGCAGGACATCGCCTTCGGGCAATTGGCAGATGTGACGTGGGTGATCCCTCCATCCGAGTCGTCTGATCATCCGCATGGAAACAACGGTTCGGGGCCGTCGTGGGTGGCGACGGTTGTGAACGCGGTAGGCAACAGCCAATATTGGAACAGTACAGCCATTTTTGTTAGTTGGGACGATTGGGGAGGCTGGTTTGACCACGTGGCGCCGCCGATCCGAAATTCTTATGAATACGGCTTCCGGGTTCCCCTGCTGGTGATATCGCCATACGCCAAGCCGGGCTATGTCTCACATGTGAACCACGATTTCAGCAGCATCATCAAGTTTGTGGAAACCCAATTCGATCTTCCTTCGCTGGGATTCGGCGACGCTTACTCCGACGACCTGAGCGACTGTTTCAACTTCAACCAGAAGCCTTTGCCTTTCCATACCATTAAGGCGCCGTTAAAGGCCGATTACTTCAAGAAGCTGAAGTCGGTGCCGAATCCGGTAGACGACGACTAGGGTACTGATTGGACCGATCGGGATGGGGTGAGGATTTGGGGAATCTCTGATTGAGTGCCGGCGAAAGGCATTAACCACAGAGTACACAGGACGGGGGACTTCCTTAGAGTCGCGGGATAATGGGTAGCCTTGTGCAAGTCTGTTTCTTGGATACTGGCCGAATGCAGTAGTAGGCAGCCTGTTTGGGGGAACGATGAAACGCCCTGCTCGGATACCCTGGCTGATTTCCGGATCGTTAAATCATCGGCTGAGTGAATACACGTTGGTCGCAACCGCGGCGGGAGTCGGAGCCCTTGTGCTCGCACCGCCCGCCGAGGCGAAGATTGTTTACACTCCGGCGCACGTCGTTATCGGGAAAAAGGGCGAGAGATTTACGTTGGATCTCAACCACGACGGGATCGGGGATTTTGCCCTTTTTTACTTCCATGCGCACAAAGGGAGCGACTTCCACACGTCAATTCTCGTCGCCGGATATCCCAATGGCTCAAGCAGCAACGCCATTGCGACTACAGGCAAGGCAGCGAACGGCGACGGGATCGCCGCTGCTTTGAGAAGAGGTTTCAAAATCCCTGGCAAGAGTAACCTATTTCGCGTGGGGGTGTTGGCTGGCAAAAGCTCCTCCGACTATGTTGGAAACTGGTTCCCCAATGTCAGGGACCGCTATTTGGGATTGACATTTCTTGTTAAGGGGAAGGGGCACAACGGTTGGGCGCGGGTGAGCGTTGAGACCCATAGGCACCCGTTCACGATTAAAGGTGTTCTGACTGAGTACGCTTATGAGACTGTCGCCAACAAGCCTATCATCGCGGGCAAAACCACAGGCCCGGATGTCCTGATGGTTCAGCCGGGAAGTCTCGGTCACTTGGCGCGGGGAGCGGCGGCAATCGTCCGGCCTTCGGACTGAAGGCCGGAAGCGAAACGGCCCGCTTGACGTGGGGTTTGAGCCCCCATCATAATTGTTGTCTCCCTAGTTCCACCCAGGAGGTGCCATGCCACGCAAGCCACACACTCTTTCTCAGCCGTTAAGCCGTCAACTCAGTTTGTACGCTCTCAGTGCGACTGCTGCCCAAGTCGGGATGTTGGCCCTGGCTCCGTCTGCCGAGGCTAAAATTATCTACACCCCGGCCGACAAAGACATCGCCCCCCATCAATCGCTGGGGCTCGATCTCAATCATGACGGCAAGATGGACTTCAAACTGACAAATTTCGCCAGTTGCGGAACCGACCAGTGCCACTATCTTCTGTATCAAAGGCCCGCTGCCGGGAACAGTGCCGTGGGCTACATCATCGACAGTCAACTGCTGCTTGCCTCAGCCTTAAATCGGGGTAATCGCATTGGCCCCAATGCCGCGTTCCACACCGGTACCGCCGATCTGCTCGACATCGTCTACAGTGACGGTCCCCAGAGCACCGCCGTCCTGGGCGCTTGGGTGAATGTGAAACAGCGCTACCTCGGCCTCAAGTTCAAAATTGCGGGAAAAATTCATTATGGCTGGGCACGGCTCAACGTACAGGTCACCAAAACGGCCATCGCCGCAACCCTGACTGGTTATGCTTATGAAACAATCCCCAACAAACCGATCATCGCGGGCAGTACGGCGGGCGCGGATGTAGTCATGGCGCAACCGGGGAGTCTTGGACATCTGGCACGCGGCGCGGCGGCGATTCGCGCTGGGCGAGAGCAACGCTAAAAACTCCAGGGGCTAAAGCCCGGGGGCGTCAGGCGCCTTGATCGTGCGGCTGAGCCCTCGTCGTTATTGGCGTAGGGCGGAGGGCTCGAACAGGCTGCTGAAAAACACATGTCGCCGGCCGCGAGCGTCCCGGAGGCGCTGAAGCGCGCCTAGTGGCCTGTCGCGCTGAGTTCGTTACCGGCCGGAATCCCCTCAGGGGCTAAAGCCCGCGTCCTTATTGGCTCTGGGCGGCACGGCTCGAAGCCGTGCCCTTCCACAGGGCAAATATACAGTCGGCTTCATACTTGCAGTAATGATTTCTCCGCGACAGGCCACTAGTTTAAAGACTTAACGGCACGAGTGAACTCGTGCCCTTCCCGAGATCAGTCCGCCGCGGGGTTTTTCAGCAGCCTGTAAAGCCGCACGCTTCCACGGTGCCGCATGGCGGTCGTTGGGGGTATTGCATGGCGACGTTTTGGCGGCGCCACTTTTCTTGACAATCGTCCAAACAAAAAAATGCCGGCGGAGATCCCGGAGTGGAATCTCCGTCGGCAATTGTGAAGCTATAGATCGAACCGCGGGTGGGAGTTACCCCACCCGGTTTGGATCACGCGACTATTTCGCGCCTGCGATAAAGGCTGCGCCCTGGTCGGTCTTGCCGCCGGTCTCGGCGCCAATCGCTCCGGCTGCCAACGTATTGGTGTTGGTGCCGACCGAGATTCCATACAAGGAGCCCTTTTTCCCGCCTGCCACTACCAACTCCTGGGTGTAGACGTTGGTATTGGCCCAGCCCGTCGAGGGTTTGACGTAGGTATAGACCTTGCCGGGACCGGGGCCGATGTATTTGCCGGTGGTGAAGTAAGGAGCCAAAGGCGCACCGACAGCGATCGTGGTGTCGTTGAAATTGATGGAGACAGAGGTGCCGAAGTAATCCTGCTGTAAGCCATCCGAAGCTGTGAGTTTAGCGGTTTGGCTGAGTGGTTCGCCGCTCCAGCCACCGGTCGGCTCCACGTACACGTAGGCAGCACCTTGTCCACCATTGCCGTTGACATTGGCGGCTTCGGCGCCCACTACGATGGTGTCGGTCTGGGAGTCAATGGCAACTGAGGAACCGAGCAAGTCCTCGGGTTGACCGTCAGAGGCCACGAGCTTGGCATTTTCAGTGGCATCGACCCAACCGCTGGAGGGGGCCACGTATACATACGCCGCACCCTGGTATGAGTTGCTGCCGACCGTGGCTTGCAATGAGCCCACAACCGCAGTGCCGTTTAAGGCAGCGATAGAGTAGCCGAAGAGGTCCCAAGCCGCGCCGTCGGAAGCGGTCAATTGGGCCGTCTCGGTGCCACTGACCCAGCCGCCTGAGGGTTCGGTGAACACGTAAGCCTCACCCTGATACGGATTGTTTCCAACCTGGTGCCCGTAGGCCCCGGCGACTACCGAAAGATTATCGAAGGCAACCGAACTACCCAGCCAGTCATAGGCGGCCCCGTTCGATGCAGTCAGCACTGCGGTGGGTGTCCCTGTGGTAACCCACTTGCCGGTGCTGGGACGGGTGAATACGTAGACTGCACCTTGGTAAGGATTCTTGCCGACGGTAGCCTGCCATGCGCCAACGGCAATCGTTTTGCCATCGAGGCTGATGGCCACGGAGTATCCAAAGTTGTCGCCTGCGGCCCCGGCTGAATTGGTTAGCTCGGCGGTGAAGGCTGACGTTGTGGCCCAACCTTTGGTCGGGCGCACAAATACGTACACCGCTCCTTGCTGGAGATTGTTGCCCACTTTCTGGTTGGAGGCGGCAACCACCAAGGCTTGGCCACCTTGGGCGACTGAGACGGCGTTACCCAGGAAATCAAACGCTGCGCCGCCGGCAGTTGTCAGGCGGGCGACCTGGACCCACGGGTCGACAACTACGGGATACTCAGCGCCAGCGTCGTCCACCTTCAACTGAAGGCGGCTGCCGTGAACGTCCAGCCAGGTGTGCAACTCTTTGCCGGTCGCGTCGTAGCTGGTTAATCCACCGTAAACGAGCGTGGCTTGCTGTTTGCGGTCCTTCAAGGTGAGCTCGCTTCCATCCTGATCGGCGGTCGCAGTGAGGTCTCCGGAGAGGTTCATGGCGATGGTGAGCGGTCCGGTCCTTTTCTGGGCGGGCGGCTTGTCAAGAGTGAATCCCTGCTCCACGCCCATGGGACCGTTCTCATACCATTCGGTCAGTGCACCGCGCTTGTATTCGACGCGATTGAAACTGGCATGCGGGGACGCCTTGCTGGCGTTTGGCAACGTAGTGCCGTAGCCATAGCCGAGCAGCGACATTGCCATGTCCGATTTTCCCAGCCGGACATGCACTCCGCTGGTCCTGAACGCGGCAGTCAATTCATGGTCGCCGTTGGTGGCGGTCAGCACGCCGGCGCGAGCGCTGATGGCGTAGGTTCGGTCGTTGCGTCCGAGCGCGGCCGAGATGCCGGCGCGAGCTGCGGCCGGTACGCTGGAAGTGTCAGTTGCTGCGGCGAGCGACTGTGCAACTGCATTCGGTTTGGCCGCAGTCTTCTCTGTTCCAGAAACCTGGGAGTAGGCGACTGCCGTGGTCAAGGTCAGGAGCGTTAGCGCGAATAGGTACTTCATCGTTCACCTCAAGTTTTTACAATTTCAACGGGCCGATCTGGCGCCCTGTTTATCATGGTTTGGGTCCGCGGCAACTTGCGTCCAAACATTTCTTAACTCTCACCGCAAATCGTCGAATCGTCCACCTACCACAAATACCGCTTCGTCATGGCTCTTACTTGCTCTGCGCAATAGAGCCAGCGGCTGCGCCAACCGAATTCTTGCCTTTTGCGCAACCCGTAACCTGAAAATTCGCAATCGTCGTGTACCAGTTGATGGACTTACCGGTTTCGTTGCTGGGTTGATACTCGTTCACGTACCAGAACGTGCATTCATCCACCGGGTCCACGGTCATGCTGGTGTAGGTGCCCCAGTAGGTATTGTTTTCCTGGGAGCCACCGCCGTTTTGAATAGTCAGCTCGACCTTGGTCTTCGTAGATCCCAACTTCCATCCGATCGCGCGGATGCCGGGGTTGACGGTTTTGCTGGACACACTATATCCCATGGCAACATTGCCGGCGGAATCCTGGGCGATGCTGGGCATGAAGCGGTACAGCGAGGTATTCGGGTTATAGATGCCACTCTGATGGAGCGACGGAGTATTGGAGCCGTTGCCGCGCAGCTCGAACCACCCGACTGCCGTCTGACTATGCGCGGCTTTACCGGGCTGAGTGGTGTGGCTGATCAGGAACGATTCGTAGGAGCCGAAGTTGCGGTATGCCAGGCGCGGCATCAGGCGGTCGGCACCGGAGTAGAGCACATAGTGCTGAGTGCCACTCTTGATTGCAGGCTGCTGAACGCAAGCGGCGTTGCTCGGAGCTTTTGTGGTGTAGCAGCCGGGCGTGTAAGCAGGCACGGCAACCGAAGATCCGGCAAATGTCGAGTCGGCTGGATTCGCCCAGTCGACGTGGAAGGTCCACAAGTTGAGCGAATTGGTGTTAAGGGTTTTTCCGTCACGCGGCGGATTTTGAATGCTCAGGAAAAATTCGTCGCGGCCGTTGGGCGGCGCCGTCGTGCCTTCAACATCGGCGGGGATCGGGCTATGTTTCAGATAAGGACGGTAGGGACCATCCTTGAAGCACTGCATGGTATTCGCAGTGGCGTTGTTCAGAATGTTGGCGCGGTCCATGGCGCAGAAGGCAACGCCGCTGATCGCGTAGTTGTAACTGGTGTCCAACATATCGAAGCTCACGTAGTAGCCATCCGCCCAGGTGGCCAGCTTCGGCCAATCGGGAAAATAAGGATTTCCTTTTTCGTCCGAACCGAGGATTGGATTCAGCGGGAACTCGTAGGCGTACCACTGGAGAGAGCTTGAACTGAGGTCGTCGGTGTTAGAAACCGCGATGCAGTAATAATAGTTTGTGCTTCCACTGGGCGGGGTAGTGTGGCCGCCCACGACCCATCGGGAAGCGAGACGGTCAAAAAGGACCATGCCGTCACCGTGGATGGCGCCGCTGGCGCAGTCGGGCGTATTCGGGTTGTTGTTCCAAAGAGTGCCGAGCGCCACAGGCGTCGACCACAGCGGAGCGAAGGTCACCTTGTCGTAGGCTTGCAATCCGAGGTTGACATATTCCATGTACTGCTTCGTGCCGATCGAACCGTTCGGATCGGCATCGATGTCGGGACGGGGATCCTGTGAAGCGATAATGCCCTGAAATTTTGTTACTTTTTGGGCTTGCATGAGCCACGGAGCAAGTAACAGGAATAGCGCCAACCACTTTGACCTGATCATCGAGAAAACTGCCTCCGGTGTGTTAACTCCAGTGATTTGGGGAGGGAAGTTAGTTGAACATACCACATCGGCATTTTCCCGCAATAGAGACAAAAGTCTCGTAGACGATGTGGCGGCAAACCCTGCGAACCACCAAAACCTGACCCACTAGAAACGATTACGCATACCGGGAGCCGCGGAATACGCCGGCTCCGCCCACAATTCGCTGTTAAAGGAGCACCCCGGCTACCAAACCAAATGTGCGGATCGTCTTTGCTCCCAATCACTTAAAACCCCGACCCACTTTCCAGTGTGTAAAGGATTGCGCATGCTGTGAAAACAATCATTCTGCATAAAAATTCAGGCCTTGCTTCTGCTGGGCCGCCCGGCTTGAACCTGGTTAAAGGTGAGGACAGGCGGCGGAAAGCCCGCCTGTCCATTAAACTGCACCCAGCCCACCCAACCGGCTAAAAGCTGGTGTAGAGGTAGGTTGGGAAGGTGGCAGGGATGGTCGCGGGTGGAGCTCCGCTGGTTCGCCCTGCAGTGTTGATTGTGGAATTGGTCTGGGTGATGTCGAAACCGGAAATCGGCGGCGCTTTTTGCAGAATGTAATCGCTGGGTTTGCCGGTGGTTCCGAAATGTGGGTTCCAACCAGCCGTGCTTCCTGGATCCTCGTTCATGACCACTGGCGCTGATGGAGGCTTACCATGCTGCCAAGTGTCGGCACCGTTTTTGGGCGTGTCAAAGGTCAGCCAATCAAAGGCGGTGGGAGGCGGTGGCGAAGCGGGGCAACTTCCGTTGGCCGCTTGTTTCTTCAAAACGCGGAAGCCGTGGGTGTCAGTTCCAAAGCCGCCCTTGACTCTCCAGTACGCGTTGCGCTCCAGGTCCTGAAAGCTGCTGAACTTCTGGCCGCAGGAATTGGTACAACCTGCGATCGCAATAAACGAAGTGTAGGGATTGTTCAGGTCGACCGTCTTATCAAAGTTAAAGATGTTGTCGTACAACTGGATCTGAGGCTGGCTCAACGTATAGCATCCATCCAACCAGGGATACAGTTCCATGAACATGGCGCGGCGAGCGAGAGAGATGATGTTATTGCTGTAGGAGTTCGACGGCTGGCCCTGGATTGGACCGCCGGTTACGTGAAGTGCGTGCCCCGAGATGTGATAAACGACGTTATAGCGGATGTCCGCGCCGGCGGTTTGGGCATCCAGATAAATCCCCTCACCTCCAAAGCCGGATCCCGGCCCGACGTATTTATCGCCAATCAGATCGATGATGGATGAGTCGCTGACATCGTGGACGAGGTTGTTATAAATTTTATTCCCGGTCCCACTTCCGAGTGGACCACCCACGTTGTAGTAAAGCGCTCCGCCGTCCGCCGTAATGCCCTGCATCATGTTCCAGATATGGTTGTACTCACTCAGGATGTCGGTACCATTTGCCCCAAATTGAGCTCCCGGGCAGGTTTCCTGACAGATGGTAAGCCCAGCGTGATAGCCGTCGGTAACGTCATTGTGGAGGTAGGAAATTGTATTTCCGTTGCCTTCCGCAATTCCCTCACCCGGCGGAAAGACGCGCGAGTAGCCGTCCACCAGGTTGTTCTGCACCGTAAGGTTATTCACGACGTAGGAAACACTGTCGGTGGTTTGAGGATAGTGTCCGACTCGAATGCCGCTGTCGCCGAGGTTAGTGAAAGTTGAATTTTCCAAGACATCATTGGTCGCCGCAGTACCGGAATTTCCGGAACTGGAAGCAATGAGGATTCCCGACGCCGATGTTTGGCTGACGGTGATCCCGTTAAACGTAACGTTCTGGCAGCTTTCGCAGTCGATGGCTTGCGGAACTGACAGTTCACCGTTGGTGTCATTGTTGAAGCCGGTGGCGTAGGAGGGGACGAAGTTATCCGTCGAGAAATGGATCCCCGTGAATGTCACATAGCTGAGGTTCGTGGCCCAGAGCAGGCTGCCTCCGATGAAGTCGTTCGATTCCTGGCCGTTCGCCGATTGCGGAAACTGATTGCTCAGTTGCTGCGGAAATGGCAATTGCGGAATCACTTGGATGTCGGTGTTGGGGTTTTCGCTGGCATTGGCGATGTAGCTGAGCACTGGCGGATTGGTGGAACGGTCCAGGAACCAGAGTCCGGTTTGTCCGGCGGTCATTGCGGCCTCAAAAGCATCCTTGGTGTTCTCTACAAAGTAGCGATGGCCTGGAGTCGGCCCAAAGTAATCGAATTCCGCCGGGGCCCCCTGCGTGGCACCTAATAAGTAGACGATGTGGTTGGTGGTGTCGACACAATTGATTCGCATGGAGGCCACGGTCCAAGCCTCGAAGAGCAGCAATCCAATATCGCCCGACGGGTAGTTATTCGACGCCTGGCAAGGCTGAGATGGAACAGTAGTTCCATTCAGATTGATCCAATTGGTAATGGTGGTCTCTTGCGGATTGTATTCAAAGCGGTCGAGGCACTTCGACCGGCCCCCTGAACTAACGCTGGGGCAACCCGTGCTTCCGGGAGAAATGGTGTTGTACACCCTCAGCATAGTTCCGAACGAGCAGAAGGAGATGTTGACGGCCTGCTTGGTCTGGGTCGACATACAAGAGCCGCCGCTCATGTAGTAGCCAACACCCAACGGAGACTCGAGGCGCGAACGCAGCCGCCGTTGGCCGTTATAAAAGAGATACTCGAAAGGTTGCAGGGGCTGGTTGTTGGCAATGTTGGCGGGTAATTGCACCGTCCACAGATTGCCGGAGACGTTTTGCCAAGTCAGATTCAGGCCTCCCGCACCGACCAGAACTCCGCCATTGACGACCGGAAGTGCTCCGGGATAATTTTTCCAGACGATGGGATAGGTGGCGCTTCCAGAATCGGCAGTTCCGAAAATCAGCGTCCCGGGATTGGTGGGACTCAACGGAAGATAGAAGGTCCCATTCCCAACTTCCACGGTCACGGCCTGTGTCTTGGCCAAGGGTCGGACCGCCAGTTGGGCCTTCGCCAAGGAAGCGAACGGGCCGTTTGTCCCGCCCGTATACGTCGGCGACAGCCCGTTCCATGAATCGTTCCCGCTGGTCGTGACATAAAAAGTTGTCTGAGCGCTGGCGTGCGCAGTCAGGATTGCGCAGACCACGAGCAGAACCGGCCAAGCGCGCAGACCGATTCCAGCAGGCTTGGGAGTGCTAGGGAACTTCGGGGAGTGAACGTTGGCGGCTGGCACTTCTTGGTGTCTCATCTGGAGAACCTCTAGGAGAAATTGGAACTACTTAATGGCCTTACCTGGGGGAACCAGTTCAGTGGGGAGATTGTGAACATTATATCGTCCCGGTTACGTTTGTCAAAGCAATATTGGTCCCTGCAAATCATTGTTTTTATTGGGGTTTCCAAGTTTTACCAAGGCTGCCTTATGGCCTCCGCGTTGACGCCTAATCGTCGTCCACATCGGTCGGTGGAGTGTGATCGTTGAGAAAATATTTCGCGTCATGTGGTGCTGCAATTGGGCGAAACTTCGACCGGCGATTATCAGAATTGAAGCAATCTGAAAGATCGTCGGCGAAGGCATCCGCGTATCCCAACGAGGGCAAGCCAAAAAGATTTTCAACAAATTTGATGATGCTGCCAAAGTCATGGTTTGCATGCGAGACATAGCCGCGCTTGGCGAACTGTGAAACCACCAGCAGGGGCACGCGGAAGCCATAGACATAGCCGCAACCCCACTGCTCGCAGTTAATTAACACCTGGGGTGGCACTACGTGATCATAGAAACCGCCCCAATCATCCCAGGTGATCAGGATGACGGTGTTGTTCCAATAAGAGCTGTTCCCGACCGCATTGACGATGGAGGCGATCCAGGACGGCCCTAATCCGGTATTCATCCAGGGGTGGTCGGAGGCCTGCCCGCTGGGCATGACCCAGCTGACACCGGGCAAATCACCATTGGAGATGTCGGTCAGAATTCGGGTTTGAGGAAGAATGATTTTCGACCAATCCGGGCCGTTGCGAATATGAGAAATTGCATTGGGCGCGGTCCAGATGCTTTTGGTTGCCGAGGTGTAATAGAGCCAACTGATTCCGGCGTTGTCCAGCAAATCGGTCAAGGTCGGGTGATCGAAGCAGGGAAACATTTCCTGAGCTTCGTTGCCTTGGGGATTAATTAAATGGACCAGGTTTTTTGGCGGCCCATCGCACCCCATGTCCCAGTTGCCATGCTGGAGTGGCCCATTGATGTCCTCAGAGGCAAATAAATCGCTGGTGGCGGTTGGCGCCGAAGTGGCCGACAGGAGGAACTGGTGCCCGGGAAAGCTCGGCCCTTGATTGGTCTGAAACATGCGGTCGGCGAAGGTGTACTGCTCAGCGATCTGAAAGTAGGGCGCAACATCGGAGGCCTGAACGTAGGCGAAGGGCGGATTCGGCGGACACTTCTTGTTCTGGCAGTTGGCGTGGATAAGGTTCGCTCCATCCATTTTGCCATGGTCATATTGCAGTTCCCACGAATGATGGGAGTGATCGAGATCATAGGTATCGGCCAAGGGCCGCGGCGCCAGCGGAATCTGCTGACCCTTATTATTAAGGCCGTAGGTGGCGATGTCTGCCCCTTCGGCCATCAATTTTGGGTCTTGGAACAAATTATCGGTGCTGCGATTTTCTTCCACGATGATGATGACATGCTGAATATTCTGCGCGCCCGCAGGCAGTGTATGGCCAGTTTCCTGAGACTGCGGCCATGCCATAGCCGTCGACAAGAACAGTGTCAACAACGAGAGGCTGGATGAAACTTTCAATGCGAATCTCCTCCACTTTCGATACGCTCCCCGGGGATATTCTTTCAGATGCAATCTGAAGCGCCCATAGCTTTGGTCACTTCGTCGCAGTCAGTTTGAGCATAACTGCGTCTTGTTGCAATACCTGCACCTGGTAACCGTTCTTAATGAGTCCCATATCTTTTTGGCCCCACAGGTTATAGGCGTCCACGCTTCCGCTCACGCCGATCTCCTTGAAGGGCAATGCGACGTTGGCGCTGCCGAGGCCACGATTAAAGATACCCACCACCGTGCTACCGTCGGCCATGGGCTTTTTCCAAATCTCCTGTAGACCCACCTGCCACACTCGATAACCTTGGGCGCCCAGCGAATCCTGGTCGACGGCGATGACGGCAGGGTTGGTAAGCAACGCCAGGTACTGCTGGTCGGTCTTATTGTCATTCAGGAGTTGCGTGAGATCGTTGCCGGCGATGAGCGGCGACGACATAATGCTCCACAAAGTCATCTGGGTTCGATACGCGCCAATGCTCATGCCGCCATTGCCGACTTGCAGCATGTCTGCGTCGTTCCAGCCCTTGGTGGGACCGGAATAGGCTTGCAGGCCATTGTTGCCGAAGCCATTTTCGGCCAAGATGTAGTACTCATCCTTTACATCTTGAGTCGTCCGCCACATATCGGCGCCGGAGAAGGAATTGGCCCAGTTCCAGGTTTGCGATTTTCCATAATTGGAAATGGAGTACACGATCGGACGACCGGTATTCAGCAGCGCTATATGCATCAGTTTGTAGACCGTCTTCGGGTCGCCGGTAGCGCTGCACCAGTCATACTTGAGGAAATCCATTCCCCAGGAGGCAAAGGTATTGGCGTCCTGTTGTTCGTACCCATAGCTTCCGATGTGTCCTGAGCAAGTGGTGGGGCCCGGCGAGGAATAAATTCCTATTTTGAGTCCCAGACCGTGCACGTAGGCCGCGAGCGCAGCCATTCCGTTGGGAAAATTTGTGGGATTGGGCTGGATGTTTCCGAACTGATCGCGGGATCCCTGCCACTCGTCGTCGATATTGACGTAGGTGTAACCGACGGCCTGCATGCCGCTGCTCACCATGGCCGCAGCCTGGGCGCGAATGGCTGCATCGCTGGGCGGCGCGTGCAACTTCAGACCATAGAAATTCCAACTATTCCATCCCATGGGAGGGGTTGTGACTTGGGCCATCGAGGCCGCAGAGAATGCAAGCAGAATCAGTACCAACCAGCACGCCTGACTCGATAATCGGGGGGTCTTCATAAGATTCCATCCCACACTGCTGGAATTCCTAGGTCGGGGGGAGCCGTGCCAGCCGGGGAGGAAATATCCTCGATCCACTCTGACACCGATGATTGCGGTGATTCTACGTCGGCGGCAAAACGGCCGTCAAGGGGACTTTCTACCCCTTAATCCCAACATTCAATGTGGCCTAAAGACCACTTAGTGATGGTGCTAATAGCAAGGTTTTTAGCCTCTGCCAGCCACGTTGGCTGATACAGATCATCAATCGCCCCAGAATTGACTGGGCGGCGCACGGGGTAGATCTGGGGAGCGGCCGCGTCGGCCACTCCCCAGGAAACAAATTTACTGCTGCTGCTGGTTAAACGCCCCTACGCCTGGAGTCGCGCCCATATCGACGAACAGCACGCGGGTGCCGTCGGCGATGTAAAACGCGATCGGGTCAAAGTTGAAAACGGTGTTGTCGTTCAGCGTCCCAGCGAAACGGCCCGGTACGCCTGAATTGGCAAATGTTCCGGAAAGCGACAGACCCTGCATTGGATCAAACGAGGTGCAAAGCTCGATCCCGATCACGCATACATTCGCGTCATCGGTTCCCGGGGTCAGGTTTCCAACTCCGTCGGCGATGACTTGGCCGGTGCCATCGTCCTCGCCCCCGGTGGCCGGGAAGTAGCTGAAGCCCATCCCGTAGGGACCGGTAAAGGAAGCGACTCCCGGAGGTCCGGAGGCTTGGGTGTAAGCCGTTCCAACGGTTTCGATGTAGTTGGAAGAGTTATGGGTTGAGCCGTTCACCTGAAGAATCAACGCCGGTGCGTCGCTGGCGCCAGTGAGGTAGAAAATCCACGACGGGCCAGGTCCACTGCCGCCGTAAAAGACGTTGCTGGTGATCACCCGGCCGGTTCCGCTGGTATCGACTGCGTACGAACCGGTAAGGGAATCGGTGGTGAGGATTCCGAACTGATTCTCGTCGGTGTATCCGTTGATCAGACTGCCGCTGCCATTGGCGGTAAACTCTCCGGCGTAGGCAGTTGGCTGTTCGGTGCTACCGCTTACCGTGCTGAAACCGGTAGTGCTGTAGACGACCGTTGTATTGAAGGCGCCGTTGCCGGTGAAGGTTCCGGTCTTGCTGCCTTGAGCGTAGGCGACACCCCCGGTTACAGCGAAGAGTTGGTCTCGCTCGATCAGCTTGATGTGGGTATCGTCCACAATAAATCCAGCTATCGTGATTGCCGGACTGCCCGGGAAGGCTGGATTCAGATTGACGATGATCTTCCCAAATTGATCCGGAGAAGCCACCGAGCCAGCCGTCGTGAGTCCGACGCCCGTAGTGGTTGTGCCGTTGTCGATCAGGTCCATCACCGAGCCGTTGCCGGAAATCGTTCCCACTCCGTCTACGTTGAAGACGCCTCCCATGGCCAGAGGCAATCGGCCCTCGGCGGAGCTGTCCACACCCGAAGTGACGAATGCATAGCCGCCCGACAACAGGTTCGTTGCGCTGTAGGGAGTTTGCAGATCAAGCGTCCCCGTCGATGAGGCTGAGGTATCGAACTGCGTGATCAGGCCGTGCGAGCCGGAGAGCATGGCGAGGCTGAAGGTGAGCACCCCGTTGACTCCGATGCCGGTGTCGCCGGTGTTGAGCGTAATGGTTCCACGCCCGTCTGTACTACCGACGGTGTAACTGCCACCAGTGATGACGTCGACCGAATTGTTTTCAGGCTGGTTTTCGTAGAGCAATTCGCCGCCGATGATATTTCCGCTGCCGTCGGCTTGTAGAACTCCCGCCACGTGATAGACGGAGGGCGGAACCTTCGCGGAGGTATCTCTTCCGCTGGCTTCAAACACGTAATTTCCGTTTAAGGCGGCGGGTCCGAATTGTGCAGCAACCGTGATCTGGGTGGTCGCGAACGACGAAGAGTTCGCGGTTGAGCTGGCAGTGATCGTTACCACTCCGCCGCTGACCGGCGGAGTGTAGGTGGTTGCGACCTTGCTGGCGGTGTGCGTGGGATTGAACGATCCGCATGTGCCGGTCGGGGTGCAAGACCAATCCACGCCGAGATTCCCGGAATCGTTAATCACCAGGGCCGTCAGGGGCGAGGTTGTGTTCTTGAACAAGAACGGCGGCGGTTGAGGATCGAAGACAACCACGATTGGCGGAGGCCCGTTAGTGATGTCGATTTGGGCCTGCGCGAAGACGGCCGGGTCGGTAACCGAAGTGGCGAAGACCGTAACTATGCCCTGGGTGCCGGGCGCCGTGTAAGTGGTCGGAATTCCGCTCTGGGTTAGCGTCGGATTGAACGATCCGCAACTGCCCAGAGGAGTGCACGTCCAGTTCACGCCGCTGGGATCGTTGGTAACGGCTGTGATCGGCGAGGACGCGTTCGGCGGCAAGCTGGTCGGCGGCTGCGGACTGAAGCCCACCGTGATTTGCGTCGTGGTGATGGTGATTTGGGCTGAAGCAAACTTCGTGTTATCCGTGACCGAGGCGGCGGTGACGGTCACCGTACCGCCCGCAGGAGGCGCGGCGGGCGCAGTGTAGGTGGTGGGAACACCGCTGCCGGTTTGTGTGGGAGTGAATGATCCGCAAGTGCCGATCGGAGTGCAACTCCAGTTCACGCCCGCATTGTTCGGATCGTTTACCACCAGCGCGGTGATGGGGGTCTGGGTACTGACTTGCAGCGAAGAAGGCGGTTGCGGATTGAACGAAACCGAGATCGGCTGCGACCCGGCCGACAACTGTTGCCGGAAGGCTCCCAATGCCGCTTGCGCGTCGGTTTCAACAAACAGAACGCGTGTGGCGTCCACAATGTAGTACGCCGCTGCCGCAGGGGTAAACACCGTCCCCGCAGTCAGCGTGCCGGTGAAACGTCCAGCCGTGCCGCTGGCGGCGAATGTCCCCGAGAAGGCAACGTTTGGATTTGGTGTAAACGGATAAGTGTTGATGTCGGAGGTGCCCGACAGGCTGCTGGTTCCATCGGCCGTCACTTGGCCCGTACCGTTGTCTTCCACAATGCCAGGGAAGGCCATGAACCTTGCGCCATACGAACCGCTGAACGAAGACACGCCCGGCGGTCCGGAGGCTTGGGTGTAGAGCGCGCCCGCCGTCTGGTTGAACGGAGCGCTATCGAGTTGCAGGCTCAGCGCTGGAATGGTCGGGTCATTGGTGAGGTAGAAATCCACCGAAGACGCCACGCCGCCCTGAATTTGCAGGGTGCTGGTCACGCGGCCTGTGCCATTGGACTGAACGGTGTAATTTCCCGTGAGTGTACCGCTGCTAACGATTCCGCCGGCATTCTCGTCGGCGAAGCCGGTAGTCAGACCTCCCGAGCCATTGGCCTTAAATTCGCCGGCATAAACTGTGGGCTGAAGAGTATTCGCGTTCACTGTACTGAAGCCCGACGCGCCGTAGACGAAGTTTCCATGGAAGGCCGAGTTGGTCTTGAACGATCCCGTGGCACTGCCTTGCGAGAACGCCGCGCCGCCGGTGATTCCAAACTCGTGGTCTCTCTCAATCAACCTTACGTGCGTGTCGTCAATGATGAATCCGACAAAGGTGACCCCGGGGTTATTCGGGAAAGCGGGGTTCAGATTGATAACGACTTTTCCAAATTGATCGGGAGCGCTGACCGATCCGGCGGAAGTAAGACCCACGGCTTTGGTCACCGCGCCGTTGTCGTTCACGTCCAAAATTGTGCCGGTGCCGGAAATGCCTCCGGGGCTATCGACATTAAGGATGCCGCCCATGCCCATGGGCTCCTTTACGCCGCCATTGTTGGTACCGCCGTCGACACCGGAGGTGGCGAAAGCGTATCCGCCGGAGAGCAGGCTGGTGGCGCTCGAAGGAGTTTGCAGATTGAGTGTTCCGCTCGATGTGGCCGAGGCATCGAACTGTGCGATCAAACCGGTGGTTCCGGAGAGCATGGCGAGGCTAAAGGTCAGAACGCCGTTGACGCCGATGCTGCTGTCGCCGGTGTTGAGCGTGACGGTTCCGCGCCCGTCGGCACCGACCGTGTACGTGCCTCCGGTGATGGAATCGAGGGCATTGCCTTCGCCGGGCTGGTCTTCGTAAACTAGCTCGCCGCCGAGGATGTGTCCGTTGCCGTCGGCTTGCAGGACTCCGGCTACCTGGTAGACGCCCGGAGGCGCGTGCGCGAACGAGTCTCTGCCATTGGCTTCAAAGACATAATTTCCGTTCAATGCGGCTGCCCCGAGTGCGGTAGCGACGGCGATTGTGGTGCGCGCCGTATGGGTGGGAGCAGCGGTGGAACTGGCTGTGATGTTTACCGAACCGGCCGACGCGGGCGCGGTGTAAACCGTTGGAGTGTTGCTGGCAGTGTGCACGGGATTGAAGCTGCCGCAGGAATGCACCGGAGCGCACGACCAATCCACTCCTAAATGCTGTGGATCAAAGGCCACTTGCGCGGTAATCGGCGTTGTTCCACTGACTAACAAAAATGGCGGTGGTTGCGGATCAAATGAAACCGAAATCTGCGGCGGCGTGATGGTGATGGTCGCAGTGGCGAAGGCCGAAGAATCGGTGACTGAAGTGGCCTTGACCGTGACCGTTCCGGCGCTGCCGGGTGCGGTGTAGGTGGTCGGAATGCCGCTGAGAGTCTTCGTAGGACTGAACGATCCGCAAGAATTGGCGGGTGTGCACGACCACGACACGCCGTTCGAGTCATTGGTGACGATCGCCGTGATGTCGTTCGCAGAGTTGACCTGGACCGACGTGGGCGGGGCCGGATTGAAAGTGACCGAGATGGCACCTTGGGTGATGGTGATGACGGACGACACGGACTTGGTCGCGTCGGCGGCAGACGTGGCAATGACCGTGACTGCGCCCGCGCTGCCGGGTGCGGTGTAGATTGTGGCGCTACCGCTGGCGGTGTGGGTGGGGGCAAACGATCCGCAAGAACTGGAGGGGGTGCACGACCAGTTCACGCCCGCGTTGGACGAGTCATTCTGCACCGAGGCGGTGATCGAGGCGGTTTTGCCGACTTGCAAAGAAGAAGGTGGCGCGGTTTGAAAGGTCACCGTGATCGCCGGTGGAGTGGTGCCCGTACCCGATCCCGATCCTCCGCCGCAGGCCACGAGGGCCGAAATCAAACTCACACCGATGAGCAGAAGTATCGATTGCCTGGTCTTCATACTGTGTCCCCTTCTCCTTACAGATTCGCCACCAAAGCGCAGTCGAGATTCGAGGGTAAGCATCGCATCGGCCGGGGGAGACCCTTCGCACATTCGAACTACTGACCCGGATATGGCACTAACTTTTGTTACGTAAAGGCCCGCGCTGTTTGGAGCGGGCCCTTTTTACAGGTTCCTTCAGAACTCACGCTTCTTCAGAATCACACTCTTAAAGAATCGACGAAGTGCCAAAACCTTGCTTGCCGCACGCGGCTTTCGTTTCTCATCGGACTAAAACCTGCCACCGGCGCGGCTTTCCGGCGGCAGTGCGTTACTGCTCTTGCAGCCGGAAGACCCCGATTGCAGGCTGCGTTGTATCCGTTTCAATGAACACGACCCGTGTATTGTCGACGAGATAGAAGGCCATTGCAGACGAACTGAAAGCCGCTCCTTCTGTCAGCGTTCCGGTGAAACGGCCATTCGAGGCGAATGTATAAGCGCCCGTCAATGGCTCGCTTGAAGTCGGCACGAAGAAGTAATTCGTGTCCATAGTTCCAGCTAAAGCACTCGTTCCGTCGGCGATGACCCGGCCTGTGCCGTCGTCCTCCTGGCCAGTCGGGAAGGCGGTGAAGTTCGTCGCATAGTTCAGGTCGAAGGAGCTTGCGGTGAACCCTCCCCCAGGCACGGTTTGGGTGTACAATGCGCCAGCCGTTTCGATGGGGGCGTTGTCCACTTGAAGGACGAGCGCCGGTGTGGTAGCGTCCCCTGTCAGATAAAAGACCCAAGTTGGCCCGGTTACGCCGTTGAACAACATGTTGCTCGTGGTAACTCGCCCCGTTTTGCTGGAATCAGCCGCGTAGTTCCCGGTCAACGTCGCGCCCGTGGCACCTGTGGTCACGGTCCCACCAGCGTTCTCGTCGGCGACTCCGGCGAAGCCGCCCCCACTGGCCGTAAATAAGCCCGCATAAACCGTCGGCACATACGGAGCGCTAGCTCCGCTCAGGCCCTCCGTCTCGAAGGCGACTGCTGCGGGAAAGTTAGTGCTCGTAAACGTCCCGGTCGCCGACCCTTGTCCGTAGGCCACACCTGCGGTGCTGCCGTAGGTATCGTTCTCGATCAACTTCACGTGCGTGTTGTCGATTATGTAAGCGACCAGGGCGATGTTTTGGTGGGTGAAACTGGCGGTCAATTCAAACACCGCTTTTCCGAGGGGGTCAGGATTCGCTACGGTACCGGACAATGTTGCGCCTGGAGTGTGGGTAGTATTGTCGATATCGTCGGCAACACTGCCTTTTCCCGAAATCGTGCCCGGCCCATCAACATTGATAATGCCGCCAAAGCCAAGCGGTTTACCGGGAATGTTGACGCCCGAGGTGACGAAGGCGTAGCCGCCTGAGAGTTGCGACTTTGGAGTTTGTAGATCGAGTGTCCCGCTTGAGGTCGCGGAGGTGTCGAACTGGGTGATGAGGCCTTTAGTGCCATCGATCACGACTAATCCGAGAGTTTCGACGCCAGCGACGCCGACATTGGTGTCGCCTGTGTTCAACGTGATCGTCCCGCGTCCGTCGCTGCCAATCGTGTAACTGCCGCTGCTGATGCTGTCGATGTAAACATTCACAGTGTTGGAGTAGTGCTGCTCTCCGCCCGTGATGTTGCCGGCACCGTCAGCGGTGAGAACACCGGTTAGCTGGTACGGGCCGTGAGCATCAATGCCCGCCGTTTGGAATACGTAGTTATCGCCGCCTTGCATACCGAGCGTGGTATTTCCGAAGGTAGCCGATTGGGTAATGATCGCCGAAACCATCTGCGTCGGGTCAGCTATCGAGGTAACAGTGATGGTGGCCTGCCCCGGAGTGGAAGTTGCCGTGTACGTGTTTGAGCACTGGCTACAACCGATTTGGCCAGTTCCCAGTGTGCCGCAATCCCCGGTGCACGACCATGTCGCGCCGGCGTTGGTCACATCGTGGCTTATTACCACATCGACCGGTGTCGGGTTCGGATCGATCGTTAACAACGATGGCGTTGGCTGCGGATAGAATGCGATCGCCACCCCGAAGATCTTGATGTTGGCGGTGACGGAGACGCTTGCGTCCGCCGTTGAAGTCGCCTTGACTACGGCGGTGACCGGGCCGGCTGGCGCGGTGTATGCGGTTGGCTTGCCGCTGGCGGTGTGCTTCAGACTGAAGGTGCCGCATGCGCCGATCGGACTACAGGACCAGTCCACACCCGCGTTCGATGAGTCACTGGTGACAACGGCGGTCAGCGAACTGCCTTGGTTCACGGCCAACGAAGCCGGAGCCGCGGGATTGAAGGTAATTCCGGGGACTGTAATGGTGGTTGTGCCAGAAACTGACGCCGTACTGCTGGAGGCAGTCGCGGTCGCGATGATTTTCACCGAATTCCCGGCGGGCACGGCACTGGGCGCCGTATAAGTGGTGGCAGCGGCACTGGCGGTGTGCGCGGGACTGAACGATCCGCATGTGCTGGCCGGGGTGCAAGACCAATCCACACCCGCGTTCGACGAATCGTTGGTTACGGTCGCGGCGACTTGTGCGGTAGCGCCGACTTGCAGCGAAGTGGGTGGAGCGGTACTAAAGGCGATTGCAATCGGAGTTGTCCCTCCACCGCTCGAACTTGAGCCGCCGCCGCAGCCAACCCACATTGAAATCGTAACCGTGCACAGGAGTAGACCGATCCAGTTTTTCATCGCCCAACGCTTTCCTGGGCGGCAAGCCTGCCATCTGAACCTGCGAACGTTCCGCTAGAAGATGGTGCCTTGTGCCCATTTGAATTACTAAACAGTTTGCCAACCGCTCATGATTGCAACTTAATGCGCACGCCATGTACCGAAAACGGGAGTATATCCCATTCTTTGTTTTCCACCACTTAACTAGTTCGAGGCCTCCACCGATGTGCAATTCCTTGCACAAATATATTTTTTTGGAGGGTCGATTGGGTGTCCAAATGCGCGAATTGCACACCCCACCCGGTCGACAAGCGCTCTACAAGCGGTAAAGACAGTGCTGTGGAAAAAATTCACGGTAACTACACGGCAGTAACCAACTTAGGAGTCATAAATGTCACTAAGGTGGCATTGACATGCGGTTCGATTCCCGGTGATACTCCTTGTCACGGATTTTGCCTCTCCGAGTTCGCGTTTGCGGAGAGGAACATGGTAGGCCGACTCGCAAGACCCCTAGGCCTTACCGCACTATTCGCTATCCAAGAAATGATTAGTTCCCAGGAGACCCCATGATCCCGAAACAACTCACCCTAAGGCTAGGCGTACGTGTGTTTTGCTCCCTGTCATTATTCGTGTTGCTGGCTGCCTTGGTGCTTCAGGTACCGCGGGCACAATCCGCCGCGAAAGTTATGGCGAATAGTTCCGCAACCTCGTCGACCCTGCCTTTTGCGGGCGGAAAATCCGCGCCTCGAGTTGCGCCCAAGGCTTCTGCCCCAACCCCGGCGTCAAAAGGGATGGCCTTTGGAAATATTCCTCTGGCGTTTGAACCCAACTACGGGCAAGCGGGCAACGCGCAGGTGAAATATATGGCGCGCGCCCATGGGTACTCACTGTTCTTGACCCGGAAGGAAGCTGCGTTTGTGATGCCGGTGGGGCCGCAGACTTCGCCTCTGCTCTCCGTCCACAAAGGGATGAGTCTCTCTGAGCTCGAAAAGGCGATGAGCGCGCCGCCAGCCGACAACGGGGTAGCCGTGCTGAGAATGGAAATGCTCGGCGCCAGCGCTCAACCGCAGCTTACGGCTGACGACCTGCAACCGGGCAAGACCAATTACCTGATCGGCAAAGATCCTAAGAACTGGCACAGCAATATTCCTCGCTACGGGCAGGTCCGCTACAACAACGTCTATCCCGGAATCGACCTGGCCTACCACGGCACGCAGCAACTGGAGTTCGACTTCGTCGTGAAGCCCGGAGCAAGTCCCGACAAGATCGCGGTCGGTTTCAAGGGCGCGCAGAAGTTGCGCACCGATCACTCTGGCAATCTTGTGCTGGGAACGGCGGCGGGAGAAATACAGCTTCTGCGCCCGGTCGCTTACCAGGAAAAAGATGGCGTTCGCCGGCCGGTTCCAGCCCGCTTCGTCACCAAGGAAAAGAACAAGGTCGCATTCGAACTTGGCGCCTATGACCGCACCCGCCAACTCGTGATCGATCCTTCCATCACTTTTGCGACTTATTACGGCGGACCCCAGGAAGAAACTGCGGCGGGAGTTGCCTTGGACGCCAGTGGAAACATCTATTTGACGGGCACCACCAGTTCGGATACCGATAAATTGCCGGTCGCACCCAACACATACACCATTGGGCCCAGCGGAGAGCACGATGGATATCTGGTTCAGTTCACGCCCAACGGCACTCTCGGCTTCTTAACGATTTTTGGCGGCACGCTGGATGACTTCCCGCAGGCGGTTGCCGTGGATGCAACCGGAATCTACATCGCCGGCACCACGCAATCCAAAGACTTCCCTGTCACAGCGGGAGCGGCGCAGACCGTATATGGCGGAAACGGAGCCCCGGGAACCGGCCACGGAGCCGGTGACGGCTTTGCGATGAAGCTTTCGCCGGATGGCTCGACAGAAACCTGGGGAACCTATGCGGGCGGGAACGACCTTGATATCGCCTTCGCGTTAGCGGTCGACTCCAGCCAGAACGTGTATGTGGTCGGCGAAACCTTCTCCACGGGTCCGGGTTTTGGGACCGCATTCAGTCCGCATAACTCACTGCCCCAAGGCAGCGCGGAAAATGGCTCGGCCGACGGATTTGTAGTGGAGGTGAAGGCCGATGGCAGCCAATTCATCATCATGAGCTACATTGGTGGAACCAATCTGGACTTCGCCACCGGCGTAGCCTGGAACGCGATCAACGGCGGCACCGTTTACATCACTGGCGATACGCAGTCGCCTAATCTTCCGGTAACTGCGGGGGCATTCCAACAGCAGTGCGGCAGCGATGGCACCTGTAACCACACGGGCAGCGTTTTCTTCGACGACGCCTTCGTGGCTGCGTTCAACCCCGCCAACCCTACGACCTACGCTTACTTTACATACCTAGGTGGCGGAGCCGTGGACATTGGGTTCGCGATCACTACAGATACTACCGGGAATGCTTACATAACCGGTGAGACCCAATCGATTGCATTCCCAGTCACCACGTCGCCGGCAGCGTACCAGCCGCATATTGGCGGAAACGGGGGGATCAATGGGGTGCAAAACGCCTTTGCGACGGTCCTGAACCCGGGTGGGACCGCTTTGGTCTATTCCACCTATTTGGGTGGAACCACTAACAACGCAAGCGGCCCCGGGCTCGATAAAGGCCTGGGAATCGCGCTCGATACCAGCAACAACATGTATGTTACCGGTCAAACCACGTCGATTGATTTTCCATTGGCGAACCCGACGCAGCAAGTCTTTGGCGGTGGGAATCCGGCACCACAGTTTGACAGCGACGCGTTCTTCACTGAGTTGGACGCGCTTGGCGACCCTCCGGTGTTGTCCACATACATCGGCGGTTCGGGGGACGAAGACTTCTTAAATGGCTTCATCGCGGTCGATACCCAGAACTCCGCCACGCTGGGTGACGTTTACGTCGTAGGCGACACAAACTCGTTAAACCTGCCGATACAGGTATCTAGCGGCCCGTCTGGCTCAGGCGCGCTGGTGGACAGTTCGCTGAACGGCGGACAGGGCGTTCAACAGCAATGTACAGTCTTGAATGAACAAACTCAACAGCCGGTACAAGTGACCTGTCCCGATGCCTTCATCTATCAGTTCAATCCCAATACATCGGGACTTCTGGTGACCGTAGGCGGTCTGGGCACAGGCACCGTTACCAGCACCCCAAGTGGGATAACTTGTCCGGGAGTCGGCACTTGCTCAGCCAGCTTCACCACCGGCATGCAAGTCACGCTCACTCCGACTCCGACTCCAGGTACAGGTTCGATCTTCGGCGGTTGGGGTGGACTGAATTCACCCTGCACCGGCACCGGCGCATGCGCTCCGACGCTGAACTCTAACCAATTCGTGACCGCGACCTTCCTTCCGCCGGCAACTCCGACCTTCACCGTCGTATTGGCTGGGTCCGGTACGGGCAAGGTAACAAGCAGCCCCGCGGGCATCAGTTGCCCGGGCACGTGCAGCGCTGGGTTCACCAGCAACCAGGAGCCGGTTACTCTGACCGCGACTGCTGGCGCCGGATCTGTATTCGCCGGTTGGAGTGGGGTTTGCTCGGGGACTGGCACTTGCCAGCAAAGCCTGGTTCTCAACGAAACCGTGACCGCAATCTTCAACCTTGCGCCGGGCTTCACGGTATCGGGAACTTCGCTTTCGCCCGCTTCGGTAACTCCTGGAGGCTCAGCAACTTCCACGCTAACGGTCAAATCG
Organism: Terriglobales bacterium; assembly: GCA_963700175.1. Lineage (GTDB taxonomy): Bacteria > Acidobacteriota > Terriglobia > Terriglobales > Acidobacteriaceae > DASVWZ01. The sequence continues at coordinate 275,204 of CAVOWN010000006.1, read as the reverse complement.
ATCGGGAGCTTTAACTCGAGTGTGACCTTTGCTTGCGACATCACTCCCGCGGTGACGCCGGCACCCACCTGCACCGCGGCGGCCGTGACACCGGCAGCGGGCGGACAGGCCACGACGACACTTACCGTCAGCACCACCGGCACATCCGCAGCATTGCAATCGCCGTTGGTTCATCACGCACGGCCGTTGTATGCGTTGCTTCTGCCCATCGGTGGCGTGATGTTCTTCGGGGCCGGGTTCGGTTCGGCTCTATCGCGAAAGAAAAAGCTGTTGGCAGTTCTCTTGGTTTGTCTGGTTGTTTCAGGCTTGGTCTTTTCGGTGGCCTGCGGCAACAACGGCAAGAGCACCGCTGGCGGCGGCGGCACTGGTGGCACGCCGGCCGGAACTTACACTGTTCAGGTTACCGGTACCTCCGGCAATCTTCAGGCGAATGCCAACCCGCTTACACTGACCGTTCAGTAATTCAACTCGTCAGTAATTAAACCCTGAGGGCTGCCCGATGGTGGGCAGCCCTTCAGTTTCTTCGAACGTCTCACCCCTTGAAAGCTCTTGAGATCAGCCTACCGCCCAAGGACCTCAGCTGAAGTTTGCTGGGCGAAAAACACATGCCATTTTCCATCCTCCCAGACGTAAGAATCGGAATACCATCTGGAACGCGGTTTCCCGTCCGCACCCTTCGATATGGACTCTCCATAGGCCACGGCGACGTTGTTATGGATGAGCACAGTGATCTTGGGCAGCTGTGGCACGGGCAGATTTTTGCCCCGATTTTTCGCGGTCATGGCAAGTTCGTCGGAAAGCGATTTCAGTTCGCCGTAGCGCATGATCTCGCTGAATTCGGGGACCAGCAGACATCGCATGAACTCGGTATCGCCGTGCAGAAAGGCTTCCGTCCATGCACCCTCCAGCCGTTGGATGGTCGCGGCGTCTTCCCGCTGATTCATTAATTGTGGAAGCGCGCAATTGTCTTGGGCTAACCCGCCGGCACACAGGACAAACACACAAATCAGTGTTACCGCCGCACTCTTCGCTTTGCACATTGCGGATTGGACGAAAATTGGAAACCAGGGTCACTGGGAAAAATCTGGGCGGGTGATTTTCGGTAGGCAACAATAACGACTGTTACCGGTTTCAGTCGTGACGCCGGCTGACGATCTCTCGTTGCAGTTCGCGGGATGTCTGGCGCAAGCGCTCGGCCAGTATGACCGCCAGGGAGCGGTAGAACCTCATCCCGAAGCCCGGAAAAGCATGAACGATTTGCCGCATGTCGTCCACATAGACGGCGTCAACTTCGACTTCTTCTTTGGCGACCACTGCCGCCGTCGCACGTCCGCTACCAAGAAACGCCATCTCTCCGAAGACGTCGCCGGAGAGCAGCGTGGCAATCACCGATCGGCAGGTGGTTCCCGCCAACTCCACGGCAGCAGATCCGCGACGGATGACGTACAAATGCTCGATGCGGGCCGCCTCATGAATAATTTCCTGGCCCGGAGTAAACGCCATTCGCTTTGCCTTGGACTCGATCAGCGTCCAGTCGTTCTGAGTCAGGTCTTGCAGACTGTTGCCAGCCATGGTGAGCGGGGTCTCCTTATCTGGGGGCATTTCAGTTTACAACCAACCAAGCTTATCGCAGCTACTGCGCGGTTACCGACGTGCACCCCCAAGAGCTTTCGCCCTTCAACTTTTTCGCCATGACTTTTGCGCTTTAGCGGCCTAGTTTCTTGCCGAAAACGAGAACCCTTGACTTGCCCATGACAGCATCTTATTATAAGCGAACAAAAGGCGAATACGTATGGCGACCCTCCCGCTTCTTCCCGACTCCACGCCTCGATTGATCGGTATTGCCCGGCTGGCGGCCGAGGGCGAATCCATTCGCCAGACGCATAAGATCGAGTACTTCACTTTGCCGGCTCGATCCTTGCTGAACCGCTGCACCTCGGCCCGCATGCCCTTCACCTGGACAATCAATCCTTATCGCGGCTGCGAGTTTGCCTGCAAATACTGCTATGCCCGTTACACCCATGAATTCATGGAGATGCATGACGGCCTGGACTTCGAGCGCAAGATTTATGTTAAGCAGCATGCCGCCGACTTGCTGCGTCAAGAATTGCGCCATGTCAAACCAGGCGAGGAGATCTCCATCGGCACCGCGACCGACCCCTACCAACCGGCCGAGCGGCGCTTCGAGATCACTCGCGAAATCCTCGAAGAGATGGCTCGGCACCGGGGCCTCGAAATCGGCATCGTCACCAAGTCAAACCTGGTGGTTCGCGACGTCGATCAGCTGCGCGAAGTCGCCCGCCACAATCGCCTATTCGTAAACATCACGATCACCACGCTGAATGTGGAACTTGCCCGAATCTTGGAGCCACGTGCTCCTCGTCCCGATCTGCGACTGGAAGCGCTTGAGACTCTGGTTAGAGCGGGCATTCCCGCGGGAGTGATCTGCGCTCCGGTGATTCCCGAGATCACCGATTCGCCCAAGGCGCTCGACGCACTCGTACGCGCGGTCGCCACCGCCGGAGGCAAATATATTTTCGCCAATTCGCTGTTTCTGAAACCTTGTTCAGCAGCAATTTTTCTACCATTTTTGGAAGAAAAGTTTCCCCACCTGGCCACCGGATTCCGCAAACGCTACGAAACACGAGCTTTCCTGACCGCCGCATATCGGAAACGGCTCTCCCAACTGATGGCGCGTTTGCGCGAGAAATACAAAATCCGCAGTGATTACGACCGCTACAGCCGCCGAACTCACCCTGTACCCCAAGCCGATCCGCAGCAGATGAACTTGTTTTGACCGGTCCCCAACCCGAGTTTCAAGGGTCCCCTCGCCCAAGGGCAGTCTCTCGACCCAAGTTTTGTCCGGATTTCGTAAATTTTTGAAGTTCTTTTTTTGCGCGGTGCGAATTCAGTCTACAATTCCGCCGACTGAGAGATCAGTAGTTGGGCGCGTCCTCCCCCAATCGCGTAGAGCAAGAGCTACGCGACGCGTCGTGTCCGGGGCCGAATCTCCCTACGGCCCCGGACACGGATCTCTCGGAAGTTGCCGCGCAACCAGCGACATCTCATGGCATACGCATTGCCAGCAGTTGCGCCGGATCCACATACACTCCCTGCCAGCGCGCCGCCACGTGAAGATGTGGGCCGGTGGCCCGGCCGGTGCCTCCGCTGAGGCCGATCTTCGCCCCGCCCGCGATCAAGTCGCCCGCCTTCACTTCGATCTTGGACAGGTGCATGTATATGGAGAGCAATCCCTGGCCATGATCGAGAATGACGCAGCCTCCTTCAAAGTAGAGTGGCTGGGCCAGCAGCACCGTTCCGCGATTGATCGCCTGAACCGACGTGCCTTGCGGCACCGCATAGTCAAGCCCCTGATGCACCCCCTCTACTTGTCGGTTGAAGGTACGAGTGGTGCCAAATACATCGGAAACGCGGGCGGTCACCGGCGGCAGGAAGTCCCCGGACCAAAGGCGGTCGCCTCCCACGTGAGCAAAGACTTCCTGCTTAAGAACCTTATCGGCAGCGATTTCTTTTAGCTCTTCTGGATTCGCCTGTATAAACCTCGTGGGCACCGTGACTTTGACGTGAGGATACCTTGCCTTGCCGACCGAGATTCGGCTTTGAAACTTGATTACACTTCCTTTCCCGGTCACGCCTCTTAGGTCCAGCGTATAGACGCCGGGTTTGGAGTCGAGCGAGACTCCGGCCAAGCCATACCACGAATCGCCAGAAAGCCAAAAGAACACTTGGTGGTCAAACCAAGTCCCAGAAAGCGACTTCAGCGGGGATGGCGGCGTGATTTGGAAGAGGACTGGCGCCCCGTTCACCAGGCGTGCAGGCTGGAGGTGCACCTTCCATCCAGCGGGCTTGCTTGAAGCGACAGCGCTGTAGACGGAGAGAAAACAGAAAAAAAACGCGGCCCTTCCGCACCAGCGTTTCGGAAGCATGCGGAACATTAAAGCCAGCCTACCACTAGTTTCGGTTCGGCCTTTTTTGAAGTCCGGCGTCACCACACTCGGCAGGCGTTGGCGCTGACCATGGGCTGTCCCGCTTTGCAGCCCCAGGCCTTCTGGAACTCGGGCATATTCTGCACAACGCCGTCGACACGAAACTTTCCCGGCGAGTGCGGGTCGGTCAATACCAGAGAGCGCGCGGCCTCCGGACGCCGCTGTTCGCACCATACTCGCGCAAATCCCAGGAAGAAGCGCTGCTCTGGAGTGTAGCCGTCGATCTTCTGCGCTTCTTTCCCGGTCTTGTCTGCGGCAATGATCTGTTCGAGCGCATTGAATGAAATTCGGGCGCCGCCATTGTCGGCGGTATTTTCTCCCAGCGTCAGGCGGCCGTTGAGTTTGAGATCGTCGATGGATGTAAAACCGCTATATTCGTTGGCGACGCAACTGGCGCGCTTCTCGAATTCTTTTCCATCCTGTTCGGTCCACCAGTCGCGCAAGTTGCCCTGCGGATCGAACTTGCGTCCCTGATCGTCGAAGCCATGGGTAAGTTCGTGGCCAATCACCAGTCCGATGCCGCCAAAGTTCACGGCGTCGTCCATCGATTTATCGAAGAACGGAGGCTGCAGGATGCCGGCAGGAAAGTTGATGTCATTGAACGAACTGCTGTAGTAAGCGTTGACCGTAGGCGGAGTCATTCCCCATTCTTTGCGGTCAAGCGGCTTGCCGATTTTATTGATGTCGCGCCGGGACTCGAATTCGGTTGCGCGCTGAAAGTTCCCCAGCAAATCGTCGTGGACGATGGTGACCGAGCTATAGTCGCGCCATACATCCGGATATCCGATTTTGTTGCGAATCGCTTGCAGCTTGATTTTGGCCTGCTTCTTGGTTTCATCCGTCATCCAGGGCAGGTCTTTGATGTCGGCGTCAAGCGAGGTTTCCAGAGCATCGACCATCTTCAACATGCGCTGTTTGCCGTCGGGACCGAACGTGACTTCCACATAGCGCTGGCCAAGGGCTTCGCCGAGCGCCCGGTCGGTGGCGCGAACACAGCGCTTCCAGCGGACCTGTATTTCCTTCTGTCCGGTCAACGCCTGCTGCATCTTGAAATTCGCGTCGACGAATGGCTGTGAGAGATACGGCGCTGAAGAATCGATGAGACGCCAACTGACGTAAGTCTTGAGGGAATCCAGCGGTTCGGTAGCGAGAACGGCATTCACTTGCTTGAAGAAATCGGGGTTCCCGACGTTCAGTTCTGAGAAACTCGGCGCCTTCACGTCGACCAGATACCGATCCAGATAGAAGTTAGAAGCCAGCGCCATGGCTGCGTCTTTGGACATTTTGTGGTCGCGGTTCTTGGGGTCGCGGCGGGCGGTACGGTCCATGGAGGCTTTGGCCAGTTCGGTCTCCACTTGCAGGACCGCCTGGGCGGAAGTGGCCGCCTGTTGCGGCGATTGGCCCGCCAGCGTATATACCTGCGTCACGTATTCGACCAGATGCTTACGCATGTCGACCATGCGCGCGTCATCCTTTATATAGTAGTCGCGGTCGGGCAGCGTCAGGCCGCCCTGGTCGATGGTGGCAATCACCTGGTTCGCGTCGTGAAAGTCGGGCGCGGAAGAGAAATTGAACAGCGCGCTGGGGCCAATCAGGTGAACTCGCGCGACGGCATCGCTAAGGGCCGCTTTATCCTGCACGGCGGAGATGCGATCAAGCTCGGGCCGTAAGGGCTGAATACCCTTCTGATTGACCGCCTTCTCGTCCATGCAAGATCCGTAGTAATCGCCAATTTTCTGGTCGATGGGATTACGTCCGGGAGCGTTGACGGCGGACTTCTCGAGGATTTCGTGAAGCGTCGCGAGATTGCGCTCGTAGAGTTCATTGAAGGCGCCCCAGCGCGACTGGTCGGCGGGAATCTCGGTGTTCTTTATCCAGTTGCCGCAAGCATACTGATAGAAGTCGGCGCAGGGATCGAGCGTCTTGTCGATCACATCGATGTTGAAGCCCGGCCCGAAGGACTTCGGCGCGGTCTGAGCGAAAGTCAAAACGGAAATCAAGGAGAAGACGGCAAGCAGAAAAAACCGAATCGATTTCATAGAGCAGGCCTCTTGGTGGAAACGCCGATTGTAAGCTTAAGGGCTTTCGCTGCACAAGGCTGGCCGAACAGGGGAAGGAGACACTGGCCTTACCTGGAAAACCGATTTTGCCGATGGCAACAGATTTTCGCTACTGGAAGATGAATGAGACTTGAGCGCTGTCCGATGAAACACCACTGACTTTCGGGCAGGTGCCTGAGTTGAGGCCTAGGCCGCTTTGATTGTCTCCGACTAGCGACACGCCGCCGGAACCCAGCACGATGGTTGCCGGATTGCCACCGGTTCCAATGCTTCCAATCTGCTCTCCGTTGTAGGCAAATACTGAGAGGATGACATTCTGTCCGCTGATCGTACCCGTTACCCGCGCCGTACTGAAACAGGGATACCCGACCGCATGAATCGTGCCGCTGAGGGTCGCGCTACTCTGTCCCACGTTCGTGCCCTGTGTGATATTGCCCGACACGGCGATGGGTGGCACGACCGTTTGCCCGAGAAAGGCCTGCATGTAGGTTGAGTTTGAAAGCGTACCGGTAAAGTTTCCACTTAACGGAGGAATCAGTACGGCACTCCAGGTCCCAGAGGTCGGAGCGGTGAAACATCCACCGCCTAAGCCCGAATAGTTACCGGACATGGATTGATTATTCGAAGCGATCGAGCCGGTAAAATCCAGGGCCGCCCCACCTTCGTCGATCGAAAAGACAACATTCTGCCCGTTCACGGTGCCGGTCAACGATCCCGGCCCGGCACATTCTCCATTCTGAGTGCTCGGGGGCGTAGAAACAGTGCCGGCTAGAGCATCGGCCGACTGCAGGAAAAAACCGGACACCGAGAGAGCGGTCGCCGGACCGGGTTGCAATTGCAACAGATTTACCTGCCAGTTGCCGGAGAGCGGCGTGCCTGTAGTGGCAATGCCGCCGCCACTGCCGCCACCGCAACCTGCAAAGACCAAAGCGAGTAATGCCGCCGATGTTGCAAAGAGAGTTTTGACAAGCTTCTGCACAGAATGGGGAATCGCGATTTTATGCATTCGTGTGAACGCAGAAAAATGACCGACGGGACGAAATCCGCCTTGGTAATAAGTCGCTAGAGTAGTCCCTCTACCGGTACCGGATGGTGACCGCCAGGTTAAAAGATTGTGAATCCAGCGGGCGCCACAGTGACTTCATGCGACATGTGGACCGCGCGCTTTTTTTAACCAAAGATTCACTAACGGGGATGGGAGTGGATGGTACATTCTAGATTTTCGTCGTCGTCTCCAATAAATCTTATGCGAAAGTCATTGCTTATTTTCGTGCTCGCCGTTACAGCGCTTCTCGCCAATTGCGGGGGTGGCAGCGGTAGCTCGGCAGACCCTGCCAGCAATCAAAGCACTGGCACCGTGGTTCTCCAGTCCATCAAAATCAGCCCTAGTGGAGCGTCAATTGCGCCGGGGACGAACCAGGCCTTCACTGCCAGTGGAACTTATTCCGATGGGAGCTCAAGAGATTTGACACTGTCGGTGCAGTGGGCCTGCCTGGGCACCAACGCCGCAACCGTGAGCAACGCCCCTCCGACCCAAGGCATGGCAACAGCATTGTTACCGGGAACGGTTGTCATTGCGGCGTCATTGGGGAACATTTCAAATAATGCGGTGCTGACGATCAATAACGTGCTCCCCACTTCACTGGTGGTGAGTCCGGCGACTGCAACCCTCGGATGGGGAAACCAGCAGCAATTAAAAGCGACTGCTACGTTTAGCGACAATAGCCAGCAGGATGTTACCAACGCTGCGTCGTGGAGTTCCGACCTGCCCTTCGTCACCAGCGGTAGTGGGCTTGTGATCGGACAATATCCTGGAACAAACGGAATATTGGCTTTCTTTGGCAGCCAGGAGGGCCAAGCGTCAGTTACGGTGGACCTCTCTAACCTGGTCTCACTCTCGGTCTCACCGGCGGCCTCCATCGCAGCCAATCACACGAAGCTTCAGTTTGCCGCCCTCGGCACGTTTGTAGATGGCAGTACACGAGACATCACCAGCCAGGTTTCATGGTCTTCATCCAATACGGGCGTGGCAGATTTCATTTCTACGCAAATTGGTTTGATCACCTGTGCGACCATGGGAGCCACGACGGTGACGGCCAGCGCTACAGTCCCAACTGGATTGATCAACGGATCCACCGCCCTGAATGTAAGCGGCGCAACGCTCAACTCGATCGTGTTGTATCCCGCGAATCAATCGACCGCCCCAAGCACGAAGGTCCAGATGACACCGATTGGAGTCTTTTCCGACTCCAGCGTTCAGGATCTGACCGGCCAGGTAAAGTGGAGCACTTCCAATTCTTCGAGCACATCCATCGGCAAAACCGGTATCGTGACCGGCATAGCGGCTGGCTCTTCGACCATCACCGCTACGAGTTCGCCGGCGCTCGGTTCCGTGCCCGGATCGACTCAACTCGCGGTAACTGCAGCGACGCTCAACTCTATCGCGCTGACGCCGGCTAACACTTTTATTTCTCCGGGGAGCACCCTGAACTTCACCGCGCGTGGCACTTTCAGCGATGGAAGCCTACAGGACCTTTCCCTGGCTTCGTCCTGGAGTTCGAATCCATCAAACATCGCCACGGTGAAGGCCGCAATTGCTACCGGACAAGGTCTGGGGCAAGCCTTGGTCACGGCGAAATCGGGAACGATCCGTGGCACGACCAACCTGATGGTCGCCTCGCCACAACAAATAGCGGTCGTCATTGCTCCCTCCGGGACCGAAGTCGCGCAACAGACATCGGTCCAACTTAGCGCGCAAGGCACTTTGACCGGGGGCGGCAAGCAAGATCTAACCACCGCCGCAAATTGGACCTCTTCTTCGCCAACTGTCGCGACTGTGGGATGGCAAACCGGGATCGTGACCGGTCTAGCTCCGGGACAAACCACGATCAAAGCCACGCTGGGCGCGGCATCGAATGCGATTCAGGTCAAGGTCACAAATGCGAGCCTGGTTTCGATTACAGTGACCCCGGCGAGTCCCTCGATCGCCTTGGGAAGTTCTCAGCAGTTCGCCGCAACGGGAACCTTCAGCGACGGCAGTCAGCAGGCTCTGGCCGGAGCAAGTTGGTCTTCATCGAACCCCACTATCGCGGCGGTGAACAGTTCTGGATTGGCCAATAGCACCGGGACTGGCATGGCAACGATCATTGCCACGGTGAATGGAGTCAATGGTTCCACGAACCTTACCGTGCATTAAAGTGGAGCGCCTGAATCGAAGCCGTAAAATCAAATAGGCGTGCGAGTTGAGTCGACACCGGAAGTCTGACATGCACAACGGGGTAAACTAGTCCCATGGCAAAACGCGCTATCCGGGTCACGAAACACATTCACCGCACGCCAGTGGTTGCCATCTGCACCGCCTGCCACCAGGAATTCAAAGCACCCATGACGACATTTTCAAGCGCCAAGAATGCAGAGGCGAACCTCCAGCTTCAGTTCAACCGGCACAAGTGCAAGCCGGCGGAGCCCAGCCCTAAAAAAGAAAGCCCTCAGGCAGACTTGCCTGAGGACTCAACCAAAGACAAAATTGATTAACCCTTTACGCTGATTTTCGAAAACGACAATACCGCGGTCCCAGAACGTCGGACTTCCCATGGACATGGCGGGACGGAATCGCGTGAAGATCAGCATGTTCTTCACCGGAGACGGGAGGTCCTGCACCTCTTGCGGATTCGACAAGATACGGTAATCCTCCACCCGCCCATTCGAGTCCACATAGGCTTCAATCACCAGCGAGTCGCCGTTGATCGAATCCAGGCCCATCTGAAACGCGGATTGCTCCAATTGCGGCCCGGTATTCAGCAGCAGGGGGACATCGCTACTTCCGGCCCGGAGCGGTACTGCAAAGAAGCCCATAAGAAAGGCAAACATCGCGACGGCGCTGATTAGTCCAGCCGTGGCTGGGACGGCAAACGCATTCAACGCATTGTTCAACCGCGTGCCGAAACCATCGAACAGCGGACGGCGCGCCTGTGCCGCTTCGCGGGAAATCGCCAGCCGCAACTGCAATGAAAGATTCTCCGGGGCCTTACGCCGCCCTACGCTGGTGAGCAGAAGCTGGGTCCGGCGCAGAGATAGATACTGATCGTTGCAAGCTGGACAGGCTTCGAAATGCTCGGTCAGCGAACGCATTTGAGCGCCGCTCACCGCACCGTCAAGGTAAGGGGAAAACAACGATTTCGCTTGGGAGCACTTCACGACGCCACCTCTATTTCGCGTCCTTCACATGCCATCCGGGAGCGTGGTGCAAACTTGGGTTTCAACTCCGCCGGCTGAAGTCCCAATTCCGGCCCGACCTCGCTTACATACGCGGCGAGCCTTTGCCGGAGCGCTTCACGTCCGCGGGTCAATCGGGATTTCACAGTGCCCAGCGTGACCTGTGTAAGCTCCGCTATCTCTTCATATGACATTTCTTCCAGATCGCGCAGGACCACCGTCGTCCGGTAAGGCTCCTGCACCTGCCGTAATTCCTCTTCAACTTTAGCGCGGACTTCCTCGTGCGCCACCGAGTCGAAGGGCGATTCTGAACCATCGATGAGCGAATCTCTGAGCGCACACATCGCAGTACCACTGGCAGTCTCAGTCTCTACCGGTTCCATCGAAGTTTCTTTTCCCTTGTGCCGGAACCACCAACGACGGCGATTCGACGCCTCATGCAAAGCAATCCGGTAAATCCAGGTCTTCAATGTGGACTCGCCGTGAAAACTTTTCATTCCGCGGAAGACCTTCAGAAAAACTTCCTGCGTGGTATCGGCGGCATCCGCTGGATCGGTCACCATGCGGTAGACCAGGCTATATATCGGCTGGTGAAACTCGCCGATCAGCCAGGTGTAAGCCTCTTCCGAGCCAGCCTTTAGCTCGGTGATAATCGCCGACTCCTCCGACCGAACCCCGATCGCGCTTGCCAAATTACCCAAGGTCGTCGCTCCCGCCATCAGTCGCATGGCGACCCCCATATTATAGGTTCTTTTCGGGCCGAACTCGACGATTTTCGCGCCACCTGTCGCTGGCCCTGAACTCACCCATCTGTAAGTAATAGACTCCGCCCGGGCCAGTAGGGTTCCCGGCGATATCCCGAGTTTTCAGGCGTTTACGGTTCGGATTGTCCTGAAATGGGAATTCGTTAAGGGGTTTGAGGCACCGGGGCTGGCGGTGTAGTGGTCTGACCAGTAGACGACTGGGTCGCGGTCGAGGGGCTCGGCTTCTTGGCCGGCGTCTTCTTCTTTACGTTCTTTACGGGGGATTTAGAAGGTTCGGTGTCGTCGACGACCACTTTCTTCGGCGGAACGGCTGTCGCCGCTTGCAGGTCGTGCAACTGCGTGCGAAGGTGCGTGACTTCCTGCTCTTTAGAGGTCGATAACGTCTCCATGCGAGCTGCGAATCCCCGGCGCGCCGTCTCCATCGTGGTCAAATCGTTCTGTAAGGACTGGTATTCGTCTTTCGATCCAAAGGCTCCGGCCGACTCCACTACTGACGTGAACACATCGTAAAGAGCATCGAGATTTCGATAAAGCTTAAAGGTCGCCGGCAAACTCTCGGGAGAACTTTTCAGTTGGCTGATCATCTCCGGTAAAGCAGTCTGGAGATTTCGCTGCACCGAGTCCACATCGCCTTGCGTACCACGTTTGGTGTTGGAATCGGTCTTCCACTTCTCGATACGCAGCTTGGCCAGGTCCGCTTGCATGTTTTGCGAGGCCTGGTCAACTTGCGACAACAGCATATTGAGCTCGCTAACGGAAGCATAGGGCACGGGTGAATTCGCCTGTGCCGGGGACGCGGATTGCGCCATCGCCGCCGTTGCAATCGCCATCAGCAAGAGTCGGGAGAACACCGAGAACATGGAAGTCATAAGGAATGGACGGCCCCAGAATACCGATTTTTGATGGTTGAGTAAAACACGGGAAGGGCAGATTTCCGATGATTGAACGGCAGCGGCCGTCCCGGCCCTGCGGGAAGCCGTCCTCAGTCGGAGTGAAAGCCCGCCAGAGCGGAGTTGAGAGGATCGCGCGCGCACTGCCGCGTCGTCAGCAACCGGATCATGAATCGCGACTATGGATCGCGCCGATTCGCCAGCGCGTTTGACTATCGCTTCATGGTAGGCGAGAATTGAATCTCGCGATCCGCAGTTGTTCTGCACGCGAATCGCTTCTTTACACAGTGGGCCTGTGGCGCAGCTGGGAGCGCGCTTCCATGGCATGGAAGAGGTCGTCGGTTCGATCCCGACCAGGTCCACCAAATCTCCTCAATTGGCGAAATGTCGTCTCACTCCTTTGCGTTTTACAACTCAAGTCCGTTCCAGCCCGGACCGCGTCTTATGCGACGCACGGGGCGCGAGCGACGGTACTGGTAAATGTCATGCGGATCCCGTGCTTCGGCCGCAGGATGACCATGGGGCGAGCTTCAATGGTTTGCCCCGGAGCCAGCTGAAAATCGTATTTTCTGAGCAGAACACCCAGAATCATAAGCATCTGAAGCATGGCGTAGTTGCCGCCGATACAGCCTCGGGGGCCCGCCCCGAAAGGCAAATGGGCGAAAGGCGTGTGAAGTTTCTCCTTCACTTTGGAGAAGCGCTCCTCGTCGAAAGTCTCCGGGCTCTCCCAGTAATGCGGCGAATGATGCACGCCGTAAATGAACACAACGACGGTCGAGCCCCGGGGTATCGCGACATCTCCTGCGCGATCGTCTGCGAGCGCCATTCGGTCGACCATCCAAAACGGCGGATAGAGACGCAGCGCCTCCAGTAGGACCTGGGTCGTAAACTCGAACTTCGGAACGTCTGAGAAACTGAGCGGTTTGTCGCCTAGTACAGAATCGAACTCTCGCCGCACTCTGTCGATGCAATCCGGACGCGAGCTGAGCAGGTAGAGAAGCCACGATAATGCATTCGACGACGTTTCATGGCCAGCAACCAGCAGTTGCATGCTCTCGCTGAGGACCAACTCATCGCTCATACCTTGGCCATCGCTATAGCGGGCATCCATCAGTATCTGCAGCAGATCGTGGCCGGGGGCCTCCTTGCGCCGCCGCTGGATGTAGTCGAGCAGAACGCCGAACGCACGAGCTCGCAATTCCTCGTGCCGGCGCAGTTCGCCGGAGATTGCAAACCACGGATTCAGATAAGGCTGAATGGTTTGCCGAACCATAAATTCCTGGACGGTCAAGATGGCCGTGCTAATGAGGTCGATGTCTTCTTCTTTCAAGCACGCGCCAAACAAAGATTTGCCCACCATCGCGAAGGTAATCTTCATCATGAGCGGGTAGATATCGACTGGGCCGATACGGGATTCCCGGTCGAAGTCGCGCAGCGACTCGGTCAAGGAGTCCTGCATGATCGAGGACAAAACCTCGAGTTGCTTTCGCTCAAAGCCCGACTGGATAAGGCGTCGTTGCGTGCGCCAAGGCTCTCCTTCAGTGGTGAGAAGACCCTTGCCCAGGAAATGGCCCATCCGCTTCTTTTGAATTTCGGACTTGTGGTAGTTCTCAGAATTGGTTTTCAGCACGTGCTGAATGACGACCGGATCGGTGGTGACAATGGCCTCTTTGACGCCGCCAAAATAGAAACGGAAGGTGCTGCCGTGGAGTTTGGTGTACTTTGACAAAACCTCTACCGGATTGCGAGCCATGGCGCGAGAATCCGCAAAGCAGCGGAGTCGGGAAACAACGGGGACCGGCATGGATGAGCTCATACCCAGTCGTCCTGATGCTTTTCTGGAATCGCAGGAGTTTTCATGTCACTCGAAAGACGTGTTAGCTGGCCCATACAAGAGATACCGCGCTCAGAATAAGTCTTCATTTCCCAGTTGCTGCAAAAGTATCAGATGATGCTGGATTGCCATGCTCATGGTGGAGTGCTGCCTATAGGGAACCCCAAACTCTTTGGCGGTTTCCTGCACGATCCTGGTCAGCGGAGCATAGTGGGTATGACATACGAAAGGACACAGGTGGTGGACGACATGATGGTTGAGGCCGCCCGCGAGCCAACCTACAAGCGGGTTTTCCGTCGCATAATCGGCGGTCGTCGCAAAAATGTGATACACGCCGTTTTCAAACTCACCACGATCCGACGGAAAGTAGGTGCTGTCGACGGTATGGGTCGACTGGAATACTAGCGTCACGCTTAAACCGACGATCAAATGGACCAGCAGGAATGCCTCGGCGACCAGAAGAGGCGATTTTCCCAGCACCATCACCGGCAAGATAAGCATATAAGTGAGATAGAAACCCTTGCCGGCGAAGAGAATGGCATATTCGCGTAGAGAATGTTTAGTGCGTCTCAGATATTCATGGGTGGGGAAGAAAAAGCACTGGAAATCCCTAAAGAACACATAATCGAGAGAAAACATGGCGTAAACCAACAACGCGTAGACGTGCTGGAACCGGTGCCATGGCGCCCTGGGTTCATAAGGCGTAAAGCGAAAGATGCCGCGTCCGGAAAGCGCGTCATCTTCACCGTGGAGATTGATGCAGGAGTGATGACCTCGATGATGGAGGATACGCCACATGTACGAACTCATTCCGCACAGATCGAACACATAGTTCAGGGCTTGGTTGATGCGCGAGCGAGACGAGATGGCGTTGTGATTGCTGTCATGGGCGATGTTCAGCAAAAGGAAGGTCTGCGCGAGGCCGCCTAAAACGTAGAGGGCGACAAATTTCCAGGAGTCGGGCCTGAGCGTATACAGAGCAATCCATGCGCCCCCGAGGACTGTCAGGCCCATAGCGATCTTGACCCACATTGTGCGATCTGCTTTGGGAGAGATCTTCTGATCGGCAAAAAAACGCTCGAGGCGGCTACGCAAGACTTTGGGGAATGAAGACGCACCAGCCGACTCGATAATCGGCGAAGCTGAAGTTTCCGATGGTACAAGATCCGCGATGTCCGGTTGATGGGCAATCACCGCTTCGGGTTGGAACGCCACCGGTGCCTCCGCAATCATGGTAAGGGGGACCCAATGCGCTGCATATGCCGCATGCGTAGCCCCGACCCGCAGTGAAATTGTTGCCGCGCCGTCGACAGTCGCTACAATATCTTAGTGCGAGCCATGAAGGGCAATCAAGAAAATTCAGAACGGACGAAGCATGGATACTGATGCCTAATCCCAAGATGTGCGAATGCTTTGCTAATATACCAACTAATGAACCTTAATGAACAGGGCCTCCTCCATGTGGTATAGGAGCTCCACAAGTCTGCTTCGCGTCCCGTGCGGCGAAAAGGAGATCGTCCGTTACCCGGCTAATCGAGCCGCGCTTGTGGCGAGAAAAAAAATACGCGTACATTCTCACAGTCCCACATTCAGGGTCTGCACTGCGATCTGCACTTTGAGACTCGATAATGTTTCACCACGTTGCCCGATCGCGGGGTCTGTTTCGTTTATTAACTTGCGTTCGACTCGATCTTGGAGGATCGCTGATTGATGACGGTGTCAATTCTGGACCACCTGGATAGGCTGGCGCACGAGCACCCGGACAAACTCCTTTATTCGTACTTTGACGTAAACGGCGATCCGATAGAAAGCTACACCTACGCGTCGTTTCTCCAGCGAACGCAAGCAATCGCCGGACGTTTGCTGAAAGACGGTCATTTCGTAGCCGGCGATCGGCTTCTTCTTGCCTACCCGCCGGGGCTTGAAATGATCTGCGCTTTTTTTGGTTGCGTTCGCGCCGGATTGATCCCCGTGCCGGTGTATCCACCCAGTTCGCGTGGCTTTCAGAGCGCTCTATATAAGATGGTCCACATTGCAAGGGATTGCCAGGCCGCTGGGATATTAACCAGCAAGGATTACCACGCATCCCTCAAGACGAATCTCGCCAGAAGTGGAGTCTCTGCGTCAGGCGTCGACGTTGATTACATTTCCAGTCTTCCATGGATCCCGACGGAAGACTTTGTGGATGCGATTTCGGACCGTCTGCCAATCGATTCGGAGATTTTGTTTCTTCAGTACACGTCGGGTTCGACGATGGAGCCCAAGGGCGTAATCGTTACGCACGAAAATATCCTGACTACGTGCCCGCTGGTGATCGACCATCCGGCACCGGTCGTCGTTTCCTGGCTTCCGCAATATCACGATATGGGACTTATCGGTTGCTACCTCTATCCAGCACTGAAGGGTGGCACGACCTACGGGTTCGCGCCCATGGACTTCATTCAGCGCCCGATCCTATGGTTCAATGCGATCACGACATTCCGCGCCACTGCGGCGGCTGCCCCCAACTTCGCCTACGACTATTGCCTGCGCGCCGGGAGGCTTTCCAAGGAAAGCCTGGAGGCTTGTGATCTCAGCTCGCTTCGCGTATTGATGTGCGCCGCAGAACCTGTAAAACCGGATACCTACACCCGGTTTCTAGAAGCGTTTCAGCCTTATGGACTCAAGTCAGACAGTTTCTATGTCGCCTACGGACTGGCCGAGAATACTTTGGCGGTCTCTCTCGGCGGTCACAACATCCTTTCCGTCAACAAGCGTGCCCTGACGCTGGGGAAGGCCCGCATGACTACCGAGGTTTCAGAAATCGGCGGTGCCACGCAGATTGTCAGTTGTGGAAAATCGCTCCCCGGCCTCGACCTTAAGATCGTGGATCCGGAAGGACATTTCGCTCTTAAACCAGACCGCGTCGGCGAAATTTGGGTCGCCGGAAGCGGCAAGTGCCGGGGTTACTGGAATAATCCGGAATTGACTCAGAAGCAGTTTCATGCGCGGCTCGTGGACGATACTCCCTATGACGACGGCTACCTTCGGACCGGTGACATAGGATTCATCCACGACGGCGGACTCTACGTCTGCGGCCGCATCAAGGACATGATTATTCTGCGCGGGCAAAACTATTACCCGCAGGACATTGAGAACGTCGTGGAGAAATCATCCAGTTTGATCCGGCACAATTGCGTCGCCGCGTTCCAGGTTCAGGAAGACAGCGAACCTGCGCTAGCAATCATCGCCGAAGTCAAGAATCCCAGGGCACTTCCCGATGCACGGAAGATTGCGGCTGCGGTCCGGAATTATCTCAATGTGGAAGTGGGGACGATCTCCCTCATCGCACCTCGTGCGATCCCGAGAACCAGTTCCGGGAAGATCATGCGCCATAAGACGAAGCAGATGTGGCTGCAAGGTCAGTTCACCGTTCTCTCCGATTTTTCGCGGGAGAAGGACGCCGGGAAGTCTCATTCCGACATACATTCCTCTTTCGCCGAATTGAAAGCCAGGTACAACCTGACAGGTCTGGAATCGTACAACCTGGTTGAAGCTGGGCTGGATTCCCTGGATCTTGTTGTATTCGTGCATGAGCTCAAGGAACTCCTGAAAGATAAAGGCGCCGAGTTGCTGGCGAGGCAGGTGGATATTAGTGTCATTCAGCGCGTCAGCGTAGCCGAGTTGTTTGGACTAGCCGAACAACTGGAGCGCGCCCCCGAAGAGGCAGTGGTTCATTTGCGCCATTCCCTGGCGGCTTTTCGTGAAGAACAGTGCGCCGCTGAGAAACAGATGATGGGCGCCGATAGAAAGCTCACCTTCGAGCCTCGGGTGCCTTCGCCCATGCCGGATGTGCCGATGCTGAATCATGTTCTGCTCACGGGCGGGACAGGTTTCATAGGGCCATTCCTCATTAAAAGCTTACTGGAACAGACACGGGCGAAAATCCATGTTCTCGTCAGGTCATCCGACGAAAAGCAGGGCAGGCAGAGGCTCAGAGCTGCGATGGAGTCAATGGGACCCTGCGGAGCGGAACTGATGGAGATGTTCGAGGCCCGTGTGGTCCCGGTCTCCGGCGATCTAGGGCAGCCAAAGCTTGGCCTGATGCAGGATGTGTGGGATTTACTTGCGAGTGAGATCGACACGGTCTTCCATAACGGTGCAACCGTGAACTACCTGTTTAACTACGATCTGATGCGCGACGCGAACGTGCTGGGAACCAATGAGGTCGTAAGATTGGCGTTCGAGGGAAGACCCAAAGAGTTCAATTATGTCTCGACCACTTTCGTGTTTGGCTGGGCAGTCAAATCGGTTTTGTATGAAACCGACCGTAACGAGAATATGGAGCTTCTCGATTTTGGGTACAGTCAATCGAAATGGGTAGCGGAACAAGTGGTTGTCGAGGCGCGCAGGCGGGGACTTTCCGCGCGGATTTTCCGCCCGGCTCTGGTGAGTCCTTCGGTCACGGGCGGGGGTAACAACTTCGATATCGCCGTTCGCTTAGTTGCCTTCATGGTAAATCATGGCATTGGCGTCGATACCCTCAACCAAGTCAGCTTTGTTCCGGCCGATATTGTGGCGAACAATATCGTTGCGATCTCTACCACGCCCGGTACTGCGAACCAAACTTACCATGTCGTGCGGGACGATTATTCGAACATGACGGATATTACCCGGCTTATTACCAAGGCGACTGGCCGGCAATTCGAACAATTCAGCCTTCCCGATTTCGTTCCCGAGTTGATCCGGAGATGCCGGAAGGAAGATCTTCTCTTTCCCCTGCTGGATTTTCTGGTGGGCTCGGTCGACAACATCTCCGCCATGGAGTTCAAACGGTATGACAACTCCTGCTATCAAGGGGCACGGGATGCCTCCGTGTGGGGCAAACCGGATCCGTCTCTGGAAGATACAGTCAACGGCATCCTGAAATTTATGTATCGCAAGGGGATCATTTCGGTCGCGGCTCGTGAGGTCACCGCAGTGTCACCGATCTGCGAGCGCGAACTGAACATCGAGACCCATCGGAGAGGTATAGATTGCGGTGCGGATTGCCTCCAATGCATGGCCGCCGCTGGAGATCCTGAGTGTATCGAGGAGATTCCGAAGGTCGAAGCCTCGGAGCGACTGTGAGACGAGCGCGGGGACACTGAGCGAAATCACTGGTAACAACAGGTAGTGTTTGCAAGAGCGTTCGACTCACCGATTTTAATATCGTAAGTAGGGAGACCATGGCATTCTCGCAAAACTTCGTCAGACCGCAATCGGCTGCGGACCTTCGACTCCACGATCGCTTGACCCTTGCATTAGTTGGGATAGGAGTAATTTTCGCCTCCATCGGTCTGGGTGAAGCCGTGTACCGATTCGCGTTCCGCGATTTTGATGGAGCAACCGATCGTCTTCCCGTCGAGATGTTGTTCGGGCTGGCGTTCGCCTGGATGACGACAAAGCTGGCCAGAAAGATTTATTTGTATCGGATCGAGACCTACGCGAGAATCAACTTCATCCGAGATCGCAACTACAAGATTCGTCATGCGGCAGAAGCGATCAAACTGTTGCCTTATCCGGGCAATCATCAGGCGATACGGGTAATTCGTGAAGAAGTGGATCGGATCGAGTTGGCATTGACCGATGTCACTCCTCGGTAGACCCAGCCCATCAGCTGAAATGCCCGGTTGTTGGGAAAAATCTGGAATTCCAGAATGGGTCGAAGCGAAAACACTAAGATTATGATTGCCGCATGGATTGGAAGCGTGTCCTTCCTCATATGGATCTACTTGTTTACCGGCAGGGGCCGGTTCTGGCATGTGCCGAATGTGGTGAATGACCGGAAAGTACTGCTTGTGTCTTCACCTCGCATTGCAGTTGTTATACCGGCACGCAACGAAGCGGACGTGGTCGGACAGGCCGTCCGGTCATTGCTTGAACAGGACTATTCCGGGCAGGCGCAGATCTTCGTGGTGGACGACCACAGTTCGGATGGAACGGCGAATGTGGCTCGCTGGGCCGCGTCGGACAAGGCCGAACAACTCACCGTCAGTTTGGCCATGTCTCTGCCCGCGGGCTGGACCGGGAAAATGTGGGCCCTATCGCAAGGAGTACAGCAGGCGACCCCGTTCGCTCCGGACTATTTTCTGTTCACAGATGCGGACATCGTCCACGCCCCCGATAGCATTACCTCGCTGGTTGCACGTGCACAGAGAGATAACCTCGACCTCGTATCGCTGATGGCCCGGCTGCGCTGCTCCTCGCTAGCCGAGCGTGCGCTCATCCCGGCATTCCTGTTCTTCTTTTTCATGCTCTATCCGCCAGAGTGGGTCAGCAGCCCCACGCACCGGACTGCGGCAGCTGCTGGCGGCTGCATACTGGTTCGCGCCGAAGCTCTGGCGCGGATGGGAGGAATCGCCGCCATCCGAAACGAATTGATCGACGACTGCGCCCTGGCGCGCGAAATAAAGCGCAATGGCAGAATTTGGCTGGGATTAACACAGCACACACACAGTATTCGCGGTAACGACGGCTTCGGCGGAGTTGGTCACATGATCTCGCGCACCGCATTCTACCAGTTGCGACATTCCGGCTGGCTGATGATCGCGACAGTTCTCGGAATGGCGATCACGTTTCTCGCGCCGCCGGTTATGGTCTGCTTCGGCGGATGGGCGGCTCTTTGGGGAGGCGCGGCCTGGCTGATCATGAGCACTGCATTCTGGCCAACGTTGCGATTCTACTCGCGTTCACCGCTGTGGGCACCTCTGTTGCCTCTCATCGCCATTTTCTATATGGGTGCAACCGTCCATTCGGCGGTTCGATACTGGCTCGGTCACGGTGGCGAATGGAAAGGCAGATTGCAGGATGCAAAGACCCACTTGGCCGGCTAGTCGGCCATTCCAAGTCTAATCCCGAATTGTTGGCGTAAACACCGCCATTACGCCCGTCGACCCGGGAGCGATCCGTTTCTGCACTGCCCATACGCACGATGCGCTACTGCTTCTTGAAAACGAGGTCCTCCGTTACCCGCTGGCCCGATTCCAACGTGCCGGTGGTGGACAAGGTCAGCTGCTGCCCATCCGCGGAAACCAGCCACCTATCCTTTTGAGTGACCTGCTCGTCCCGCCGATAAATCGCATCCACGGTGTGAGGATCGACAAGTTCAAGGGTCACGGTATCGTTGCGCGAGTTCTTTAGATCGTATTGCTTTCCGTCAAAACGGGCGGTATAGCTGAAGTCACCCAGAAAACGGACCCCACCGCTTCCGTCCGCCTCGATCTTGAGCACCAGGCCTTGCCGCACGCGGGTTTTGCCGAGATCCTGCGTCCACTCGCCTACGAACAGGTCACTGGCGACCTTCGCACTTCCACTTCGCGTCCACACGGTGATCTGATCAGGATGACCCGCGGTCGCAGTCGTGGAGGTTAGCTGCTTTCCATCTTTCGAAAGTTGTTCGCGAACCGTCGCCACAACCGTTCCATCCTTTTTCTCCGTGACCTCAGCCTGTCTCTTATCGACCCTGTGCAGATCAATCTGATTGAATCCGAGATTGCCGGGTGCGGGCGAATCGTGTCCGTTCCGACTCGCAGTGAAATCAAGATGCCTTTCGCCTGACATGACTACATGCACTCCGTCATGTAAATGCGTAATGGAGAGCCGGTTCGGAGGGTCCAGGGTAGACTGCGCTGAGATGAGCGTCCAGACGCCAAGGCGAGGGTCTGGCACTCCAAGTTGGGCGGCGGCAAGTAGTCCAAACAACAATAGGGTGCGAATTGGTCCTCCCACACTGATATCGAAAGTTTAGCAGATTCAGACAGCTCGTTATTGTAAGTGGTACGCCCCTCGCGAGAGAGCTTTAGTGGCGATGATCTTGTATGCCATGATGAGTGCTATGGATGTGCGGCGTTTATGGGTGTCAGGGATCGTCCTAGTAGCAACCATTGCACTCCTTCCATTTTCTTTTCACGCGGAGCGCCACCTGGAGACCGCAACCCGGGTCGAAGGGAGCCAGGCTGAAACTGTTCGGCAGGAACTGGCCAATCGTTTTCGGTCGCCGTTCGTAGACCAAGTGGTTCTGGTGATCCAGGGACTCCCGCCTGTGAGTTCGGAGGAAGGCGGGCAAGCATTAGAAACCATCCTGACGGGACTGAGAGACCAACCCGGCGTTTCGGGGGTGGTGTCGTATCTCGACTCGCGCGATGCGATCTTTATGGGCCGGGGAGGAGGAACGTTTGTTCTTGTCGGCCTTACGTCGAGCGACGGTCCCGTGGAGTCGCTTGTCCCGGGGCTTCACGAACTGGCAAGTTCGCTTGAAAATCAACTGCGGGGCCGTTATCCGGCGGTAAAGCTCGAACTTACAGGCGAGATTCCGCTAAATTTCGACATTCGAAAAGCGAGTGCCGATGACGTGCGACGCGGCGAAAGTCTGGTGATCCCCGCCACCCTCGCACTTCTGCTGGTGGCTTTTGGAAGCCTGATCGCCGCCCTGATTCCATTGGCGGTTGGGCAGCTTGCCATCGCAACGACTCTGGCGATTACGGGATTCCTTGCCCAGCGCTGGCACTTGTCCATTCTGGTTCAGAATTTGGCCACCATGCTTGGCCTGGGCTTGGGCATCGACTATGCGCTCCTCATGGTCAGCCGCTTCCGGGAAGCGATTTCCGCCGGGAACGACGGACCCACGGCTTCGGTCATCGCGGCGCGTCAGGCGGGTCGCACGCTGTTGATTTCAGCCTCCACCGTAGCCATCGGATTTCTAGCCCTGTTGACGGTTCCAATCAGCGAAATCCGTTCCATCGGTATCGCAGGATTCCTGGTGGCGGGAATGAGTGTGTTGCTTACAAATACCCTCGTTCCCACAGTACTGGCGTGGCTCGGTCCGCGGATTAATCTTGGCAGATTGCCCTTTACTCCAAAGTTGGACGCGCATGGGGCCGCGCGTACGGGAAAGCGCTGGCGGCAATGGGGAAAGGTGATTGTCGCGCATCCCTGGCTTGCCCTGCTTTTGGCAGGCACTCCTTTGCTTCTACTCGCCTGGCAAATCAGACACCTGGATACCAGTGTTCCCCAAGGAGACTGGCTTCCGCCGGCGGCGGAATCAGTCCGTGCCCTCCACACCCTGCGACAGATGGATCGGGAAGGCATTGTTGAATCTTTGCGCATCATTGTCGAGCTTCCAACCGACTCCATCACGCAAACCGACGCTGGGTGGAATGTGGTTGATCGTTTCACCAAGCGCCTCGCGAGCGATCCTCGCTGTGGCCGCGTGATTTCTATCACTACGATTGCGGAGAGCAACCGGTCCTCGCTCCGTGACCTTTCACGGGAGACACGCCGAACGTTTCTGAGTAGTGACGGACAAGCGGCGCTGCTTGAAGTGCTACCCGCAAGGTCGGTCACACTGCGCGACCAGGTTAACTGGGTGCGGGAGCTTCGCAAAACCGGCGCGGTAGTACTCACCGGAGTTCCCGGCGCAACGATTCTGGTTGGGGGCATCCCGGCACTCAATGCCGATTATGAAACCATTATCAGGGACCACTTTCCTTCGGTGATGGCTCTTATAGTGGGGGGAACCCTGC
The DNA here is from genome assembly GCA_963700175.1 of Terriglobales bacterium. Taxonomy (GTDB): domain Bacteria; phylum Acidobacteriota; class Terriglobia; order Terriglobales; family Acidobacteriaceae; genus DASVWZ01. The sequence goes on along the minus strand of CAVOWN010000006.1, from coordinate 251,892 downwards.
TTGCGCTGCTCCTTGGATTCCGCTCCGTCTTCGTCGCCCTGAAGGCCATCGCACTCAACCTGTTCTCGGTCGCAGCGTCCTTCGGAGCATTGGTTTTCGTTTTTCAAAACGGGCACGGAAGCAGCTTCCTGGGAGTCCCTGAGGGAACCGGTAGCGTGTTTCCTCTTGTTCCGATCGTCGCCTTTGCAATCGTTTTCGGATTAAGCATGGACTACGAGGTATTTCTGGTCGCACGCGTTCTCGAAGCCAGAAGGAGCGGGTTAAGTGAAACGGATGCGATCCCGGAGGGCATGGCTAGAACCGCAGGACTGATTACGAGCGCCGCCGCGATCATGATCGTGGTATTCGCGGCATTCACCTTCGGAAGTTTCCTGGTGGTCAAGATGATCGGATTTACGTTGGCGGTCGCCGTGTTGATTGACGCCACGCTGGTTCGTATCGTGATTGGGCCCGCGCTCCTTCGTCTTGCCGGTGACTGGAACTGGTGGCCCGGGGGCTTGCCAAAGCGATCAAGGCGCGCTTGATGGCGAGTCGCGGCGGTAGATCAAATCCCCGCCGCGAGCTAGAAGCTGTACTTTAATGCCAACTGCATGGTGCGGGGACGGTGCGCATCCACCGGATGCAGAAACGAGTTGCCGGTCAGGCAATCCGTGCCGCCGGGAAAATAGGCGCCCGCGGAATAGTTTGGACCACCATAGCAACTGATGCTATTGCTGCCGGTATTGCCCAGATTCGGATCATAGATGCGGAATTGGGTGTGGTTGAAGACGTTGAATGCTTCCACGCGGAACTCGATCTCACTGCCTTCGCGGATCGGGAAATGCTTCAACAACGACATGTCAAAGTTCAACCGGCTGGGATTGTTCAAGTAGTTTCGTCCGGCATCGCCAAAGGTGAGGCCGCGCGGGGCCACGAAATCATTCGGATTTCCCAGGAGCGGTCCGAAGCTGCCAAGATTGCTCTTCAACGCGGGGGGAGCCGGGTCAATGGCGAGGTCAGGATAAGAGCCCGCTCCAATCCCGTTTGCCACGCCCGCATTGTCCAACACCCCGATGCCCGCAGCCCCGGCATTGTTAATCACGCTGAACGGCGTTCCCGTCTGGAAGGTCGTGATTCCCGACCATTGCCATCCGTCGCCCGCAATTCGCGCCCACCGTGCCGGCGTTCCCGGCAGCGGCGTAGGCGGGACATCGCCGGTGGTTTCGTCCGCAGCGTTACTCGTCCAGCTTTGAAACAGCTGACTAAACTTTGGAAGGGAATACAGGTAGCTGATATTCAGCAGATGCCGCTGGTCGAAGTTCGAACTGGCCTTGTTTGATCGCAGATCGAGTGAATTCACGAAAGTCGGATCAGTGCGATCGGAAGCGTCGTCGATCGAATGGCTAAAGCTGTAAGCGGCGCCGGCGGTGAGCGGCCCTTTGGTCCGCCGCACCGTAGTTTGGAAGCCCTGATAACTGGAATCCGCTCCATTTTGCAGCGAGAAGATCTCGCCAATGCCTGGATAGGGACGGAAAGTATTGGTCAGCGGAAGCGCGGGACCAATTTGCGATCCGGCCGAATATCCCTGACACGCCACCTGCAAATTGACGGACGCAGGATTATTGGAGCTGACCGTCACTCCATTCTGCAATGTGAAGACCGGGTTGTTAACAACGCCGCCTCCGCCGTTCACATTGTTGCAATCTCCTGCGGAGGTCAAAATCGGTTCATTGGGTGAAAACGGGTTCAGGCCGGCGGGAACCGGTGCGAGCTGGTTCAACTGGCGTTCGACCGTAAGGTGCGTACCTTTGCTGCCGACGTAAGCGAAGGTCGCTACGAAGTCCTTCGGCAGTTCTCTTTGCACACTCAAGCTCCATTGCTGCGAATAGGAGTACTTGGTGTCGGTTGGGATGGAAGTGAAATTGAGGGGAAATGCACCGGGCTCCGATAGACCATGAGTTCCGAGCACATCGACCGCGTTACAGTTCGGACCAAAATTTCCTATACACGCGTAGCTGACCGGGAATGGCTGGCTCATGCTGAGAACATTGGGAGCGCTGCCTTCGAGCGAACCGGTGTTGGCTTCGTCGCTGGTGCCGTGCTCGAAGAAAATACCGTAGCCCGCGCGGATTGAAGTTTTGCCATCGCCGTGCGGGTCCCAGGCGAAGCCGATGCGGGGCGCGGGGTTGAATATATGACTGTTGACACAACCCTCCGGAACTCCGTTCTTACCGCACTGCACCAATCCGTTGGTAAGCCTCGGATCTAGGTTCCCGAGGTTCAGCGCGATCGGCTGAAGGCCGGGCAGACCGATGAGTTGGCCAGTGATAGGATCGACTTTGACGTCCGTGGCCAATGCGCGGTTGAAGGCGTTGGGATCCCAGTTGTAGGCCTGTAGATATTTTTCGTGCCAGTCTCCGAAAAGACTTAAGCGCAGGCCCAGGTTCACGGTCAATCGCGGGCTGACTCGATAGTTGTCCTGCACGTAGGGTTCTGCAATCTGATAGCGGTTGTAGTAGCGCAACTGCGCGCTATCCTGAGTAAAGCTCTGGATGGCGTTTCCCCCACCGGTGTAAGCAGCGCCGGTACCTGTATAGCCTTCGTTGTAAAGAAAATTCGCAAAGGCGTTGCCGGTGTTGAAGACACCACCGTTGACGTTGCTTACCGTCAACAAACCCTGTGTATCTCCCGTAGCAGCCTCGAGCGCCCCATTTATCTCGTTCTTTTGCGCCAGAACATATTGCACGCCGAATTGGAGGGTATGTTTTCCGAGGACCTTGCTGAGATCGTCGCGGAAATTGTAAGTCGGGTTGGTATGCTCCCATGGCGTGTAGGAAGGATCGACCGTGAAACCCGTTCCACCGTACTCCTGGTTATCGCCTCCAACGACCAGTCCGGGAAGCTTTCCGCCGAAGCCGTTATTGAACAGGTATCCCATGGGACACTGCGAAACACCGTTTGCAGGGACCGTGCATTTCCCAACAGCGTTGGGATCTCCCAAACTGGCAGGGCGCTGGTAGTTGGCTCCTCCAGGGCCGTTCACGTTGCTCAAAGTGATGTGCGAATTGGAATAACTGAAGACTGTTTCGTTCAACAAAGACGGCGTAATCGTCTGCGTAAGTCGCAGCAGCATGTCCGTTCCCGGACCTACAAACTTGTTCTGCACAGTAGGGAAAGTATTATTTACCGTGCCCCAGTTGGGCGTGGGAGTGATGGTGTCCCAGGAGTCGTGAATGTAGCGAAAGGTCGCGCGCATGCGCGGATTGATATTGTGATCGATGCGGAAGAGTTCCTCCCGCCAGTGGGTAGGCTCGGAGATCACAGCGTCGTAACAAGGCATGATCGGCTGGCCCGTGGTGTGGTCGACCTGTCCAACCAAGACTGAGTTGCAGCCAGTGTACGAGTTGGGCAGCGGGATGAGGTTTTGATTCAGAATCGCTAGCGCGGTTGGATCGAGTCCGGCATTCGTTGGATTTGCGCCGTTGGAGGCGATCAACGGATTCACCAGACTGTTGTAGGTCAAACTGTTGGTCTGAGGATTAAAGCTCGAAAACAAAAGACCCTTGCCGGTCGTCGCACCTGAGATCGCGGGAACCGGTACGTGCGGGCAATCCGGATAAGCGGCGATAGGAAACAGGTATTGGCCAAATTGACCGGCAGGGGTCAGTTTGGCCAAGTCCGCAGGATCGAAGGGATTCGGACAAACGTCGCTAAAATTGCCCTGGCGCTCCCCCAGTGTCGGCACCGCGTGGTTGAAGTTGGGTTGCAGTTCACTGGGAGACTTTTCTATGCGGACTTCCTCGGAAAAAAAGACGAATGTCTTGTCTTTATTCACGTTGTAGTGTCCGGGAATCGTCAACGGCCCACCGATGGTCCCGCCGAAATCATTGCGCCGATAAAGCGGCGCTTTGGGAGTCTGATCGAAGTAATTGCGCGCATTCATGAATTCATTGCGAAAGAACTCATAAACATTGCCGTGCCACTGGCTGCCGCCGGACTTGGTCGTGACCTGCACAGTACCCGACGCGGTCCGTCCGAACTCCGCTCCGTAGTTTGAAGTCAGCACCTTGACCTCTTGAATGGCATCCAGGCTGGGATAAACCATCAGCGTACTTTCCGCGCCGCTCAGGCCGGCGTTCAAAACATCGCTTCCGTCCACTTCGAAGGAGTTGTATTCGACGCGTCCACCGTTCACGCTGTACTTCACACTGCCCTGCACGCCCACTTTCGCTTCGTCTTGCCCGGTCTGATTGCTCACGCCGGGCGCCAGGGTAATGAGCTGGGTGAAATTGCGGCCATTCAGTCCGAGATTGGCAACCTCTTTCCCGGTGATCGTTCCCGAGACCTCGGCGGTTTCTGTTTCTACGGTCGCAACCTTGGTGCCTTCCACGTTGACTTCGGTTTTCTCGCCAGCCGGTTCGAGGGCGGCATCGAGAGGGACTTCCGCTCCCGCAGCCAACGTGATGTGGTCTGCCTGGAAGGGCTTAAAGCCCGCCGCTGTCACGGACAGAGAATAGGACCCGGCCTCCAGCCCCTTGAACGCGTACGCGCCTTTCTCATTCGACGTTGTAGTTTGGGTCGCTCCAGTTGCGCTGGAGATTTTCACTTGCGCGCCAACCACGACCGCTCCGGTTTGGTCGGTAATGCTGCCGCTGATGCTGTTATCTCCTACCGATCCGCCGATTGGAGTTGAGATTGCGGGAGTTGTGGAGGAGGTGCCCTGCTGGGGAGTAATCGAACCGGTCAGACCCCAACCGAAAATAGTCACCATTGCGACGATCAAGAACAACAAGAAAAAATGTCTTACCAGCCTCAAGATGCCTCCGAAGCGTAGAACCGTCGAACAACTCCAAGCTTTCCTGTCAATCTGCACACACGCTGCATCCGCGGCATTGAACACCCAATCTTGACTCGAATTTCACAACCGGCCTTCGTCGCAGAGATCCCCTTCGAAAATCGGACGCCCGAAGTATTGCCGGCATCACCGACTTTCTCTGACGGAACGCAGCTGGCAGTTAGCCAACTATTTGTCGAAGTCGAATAGGTTTACACGGCGGCTGTTACAAACGCGTGACCACAGTATTAAAAGAGTGTTACAGCCGGCTGCGGAATTGCGCGGTCTCAATTGAATTCTCCAAACTTCCGTTCCCTGAATCTCCCGGTGGGAAAAAACGGTAAAGAACCTGTAGGCCGCGTCTGTCCTCGGCGGGCGGTTGTCCCGCCGCCAAGAATTCTTCTGAAATTAATGATGCGGTCACGCTTTCGTAACAGCGCTCCGTCATAGTTTGCTGCGACGGTAGCCGCTGCGGCGGAGGTCGTCACGCCCAGCTTTCAATGTTTCGCGGGTACGCGTAATGAATAACGCGCAAACCTCACGTCTGAACAATTGTCCTTTAAAGGAGAAAAGATACATGACACGAATCAAGTGTTTTCTCGCATGCTTGGCCGTCGTGGCTGCCGTCCTGGCAACGGCCCCGAAGGCGCATGCTCACCCCTGCGCAGGCAACAATGCCATCACCTGTCACGCCACCGGTGCCGGGTCTTCGGCACAGTTTCTCACCGCGATGATCGGTGCCGACCAACTCGCTTATTCCAACTTCACCAACAGCAACACTGGTGGCGTCTGCACCTTCCACTGGTCGGCCAAGAATTCGGCCAACGTCATTGACACTCGCGACGGCTCACAACTGCATCCAGAACTCGGCAACATCTGGCTGGTTTGGGTCGCGACCCAGGATGGCGGTACCTGCGCTACTTCCACCGGTGGCACGGGAGTGACCGACCTCTGGCTGGATGTTAGCGTGGACTCCACCGTCGGCGTGCGCACTTTCATGGCCCAGCTTGGCTCGGGACAATCAAACTCCGGCGCGCTGGTACAAATTCCCAACCCGTTGCCGTCGGCTGGCAACCTTGTAAATGCAGGGCTTCTGGCCGATGGCTATGCCAACGTCACAAACCTTCCGTCTGCTGTTCAAAGCGCGATCGGTTCGGGCACCTCGGGCAACGACCACATCAACCTGGGCTTGACTGACATCCGTCCTGAAGACGCGCTGTTTGCCACCGCGCGCGCCTATACTGGCCTTACCGGGGGAAACTGCACTGGCAACGGGGCTTGCAGCGAGCTTGGCTACGCCACCTCAGACAAGAGAGTCGGAATCGGTATCCTGACCGATCAGGGCACCAACACCGCAGCCTACCCAACCGACTTCGCGCTATCTGGTAACGATCCTTTCACCGGACAGCAAGTGCGCTCTTACTCAACCCTTCCGATCGGCGCGGCTCCAATCGTTTTCGTTTACAACAACAATTCCGTCGCCACCGGCGACGTTTACCCCGTCGACCTGACCACAGGCATTACACCGGGCAAGCACAAAACCGGCCAAGCGTATCCTCTGGCGAACCTCTTCGACGGCGACACCGCTTGCAATACTCAGAACGGGGCGTTTACCGCAGACGGGCAGACCCTGCGTAACGTTAACCTCGCCTTGCGAGAAGGTCTCTCCGGCACCATGAACACAACCGAATTCAACCTCTTCCGTAGCTTTGGCGACACCACCAACTCCCAAGAAAAGGGCATCAAGCCATCACTCGGCAGCGGACCTCCGGGAGCGAGCAACAACCCGCTGGATCTGGATTGCACTGGCGGGGGCGGCAAGCGCGTACGCGCGATCGGCACCGGCGAAGTCGTGAACTACGTCCACGCCAACAACAACGCGCTTGGTTATGTTTTCTTTAGCTTCTCTAACCTGCACAACGTGGTCGGCACCGGCAACGGAGCAAACTACAACTACATGACGCTGGACGGAGTGGATGGCATCGGAATCGGCACTTCTGGTCAGCAATTGACTGGCTCGCTGGATTGCGGCGGCCCAAACTGCTCTACAACGCTTTGGCCTAACAGCGTTAGCTTTCCGCACGTTCGCGACGGTAGCTACAAGGCTTGGTCGCTCTATCGCTGGCTGATCGACCCCAACGACGACGACTCACAGGGCGGTCCCTCGGCTCTGGCCGCTAACACACAGAATGTCGTTGACACCACAGTCGCCGACTACATTCCGTTTACCACCACCAATGGAAGCGATCCCGGCCTGGACGTTTACCGTTCGCACTTCAAGCGCTGCGAAACCGGAGTCTATCCTTGCCCGTCGGGCGGCTACGACACCCCAAACAACGGAAGCGCATCGGGCAACACACTGGGCGGCGGCTCTGAGGCTGGCGGCGACGTGGGTGGTTTGGTCCAAGGTCCGTTCCCGGCAATCGGCAAAGTCCACGTAACTCACAACAGTAAAGCGGTTACTTGGAACCTCGGACCGAAGTTTGGCACTGGGTCTCAGTGGGATGGGCAGACGATCGATCTGGGCGTAACTTACCCGGGTGGGGCTTGCAGCACGGGCACTCCGGCGACCATCGCCTCAGTCAGCTCGGGAACCCAACTGCACCTGTCAAAGAAGTACAAGGGCGCTACCGGAAACATCGGTTCTTGCACTCCGGTTTCCACCCCTGGCGTCCTCAGCAAAGAACAGTAGCTTTGATTGAGTCTTAACCGTTCAAGGATCTACCTTTCTGAGGCAGACTGGCTTGTAAGCAGTCTGCCTCAGTTTTGCAATTTCAGGAGTTAGGTAGGTTGCATTCTCGGGAGTTTAATAGTGTTGAAGAAATCATTTTTTCTGGCAAAATGTTTTGTCATCGTAGTTCTTGCTGTGTTTTGCGCGATTGCCCCGCTGGCGCAGCAGGTCGAAAGCTCCGGGTCCAAGGAAACTCCCGCTGCCTCGACAACTCCATTGTTCGGCGCCGGTGAGCGGCAGGCCAGCCAGAATCAATCCCCGACCCACAACCTCTCCAGCGACTCGCTGAAGCCCAAAATTATCGAAGATTGGACCACGCCCTTACTCAAAGGCAGCGACCTGAAAGCCAGTGATCCAATTGTCGGCGAAATCGATGTTCAGCCCGGGTTCACCCGCGAACTTACGCGCGTGCAATGGCGGCCGGCAGATCCAATTGACCTCTATATCATCAAGCCCACAGGAGTGAAAAAGCCGCCGGTGATTCTGTATCTGTACAGCTATCCTTTCGAGACTGATCGTTTTTTGCGGAGTGACTTTTGCAGCTTTCTGACGCAGAACGGCTTCGCTGCCGTCGGATTCGCCTCCGCTCTGACGGGTCAGCGCTATCACGATGTTGCGATGACCGAATGGTTCGTGAGCGACTTGCCACAATCGCTCGCCACCTCGGCGCATGACGTGCAGATGATTCTGAACTACCTCGCGACCCGCAGCGATCTTGATCTAACCCATGTCGGAATGTTTGGCGACGGATCGGGGGCCACCATTGCCATCCTGGCCGCGGCGGTTGATTCCCGTATCCAAACTCTCGACCTTCTGGATCCCTGGGGCGACTGGCCAGACTGGATCGCAAAATCGACGCTTATCCCTGAAAAAGAACGTCCCGGCCTCGTGAAGCCTGATTTCCTGGCGGCGGCAGCACCGCTCGATCCATTAGAGTGGTTGCCGCAATTGAAAACACGAAGGGTGCGGATTCAGCATGTGGACTCGGTGACAGTGACACCTACGGAGGCCCGGCAAAAGCTTGAGGCTGCCGTTCCAGCGAACATGCAGTTCGTTCGTTATGACAATACGCGGGCGTTTTTGAAAGCCATTTCCGGCGGCAGGGGCTTGGACTGGATCAAGGAGCAATTGCAGCCCGGAGCGCCAAGATCGCAGCTCCATGCGACCAGCGATTCGGTCGCGCATGACCCTTCCGCGCAGGCCAAGGTCACGCAATAAAGTGCCCGTGCGGCCGGGCACATCGTCAGAAGGTGAGCACGAAACAATAGCATGCCACTAAGAACAAATCCAGGAGAACCAATGAACGTGTGTGGGAGAAGTCCAATGAAGCTCGTCCGTGAGAGAGTCGTCAGCCTCCTTATGGTTTTTGCGCTTGCCGGCGCGGCTTTCGTCATGCAAGCCTGTGGCGGCGGCACATCTGCGGCATCTTCGCCAACTCTGGTCGCCATTAAGATCAGTCCTGTGACGCCTTATCTATCATTGGCGGGCAGCCGTCAACTGGTCGCGACCGGCGTCTACAGCGATGGCACTCAGATCGACGTCACCCCGCAGGTGGCTTGGACTGCTTCCTCCGCTTCCGTTGACAATCCCAAGGGCACGGTTTTCGTTTCCATCAATTCAACCGGAATCGCTACCGGCATGCAATTGGGTCAAAGCGTGTTGAGCGCAACCTTGGGACCGGTGGTGGGATCGCTCCAACTCACTGTCACTACCAATGGATATTCCTCCAGCACGATTTCCACTCTGGTCGTGCCTTTCGGCGGCGCGGAAATTGATGCCGCTTATCTCCCGCGATCGCAAAGTTTGACTCAGGGTGTGTACACGGTTCAAGAACTGAATCTGGATGCCGACCAGTTTTCCAGCGTGCTGCCCGTTCCCGCGGCTCTGATTGCGTCAATACCCATGCCTGCCGGTTTCGTCCCCAATGCCACGGCAGTCAGTCAAGCCAGTTTCGAAGTCGCCGTCATCAGCTACACCTCACCCGACATACAAGTGATCGATGCCAGTAACAACGCAGCCGACACGTCGAACAATACGATCATTTCCACCTTCACCGCGCCTGTGACTAAAAAGGTGACGTTCAACGGAAAGACCTGCATGATTTGCGGTGCAGTGGTCAACCCGCTGAACGATCAACTGCTCCTGAATACAGCCCAGGGTTACTACACCATGGACCTCAACAGCGGTGTTTTCACTCCGATGGCATTGACATCCACGGGATTCCCATCGCCGGCGTTCACCCTGAATCCGATTGCCCCGGCCCCCTATATTGTCAGCCCTACCTTTGGACAGGACCAGAAATTCTCCAGCGAGGTGCAGGTCGTGACTCTGCCCAACGCCACCGACTCCAAAGGCACGGTGACTTCCTATACAAATTTTGGGCTTACGGCTCCGGATGCGGGCGCGATCGATTTGCTCGCCACAACTTCGCCCTCCGGTGTAGTCACCAACGATCTTGTGATGGTCGATGCCGGCGCTAACTACCAGGCATTTGTGAGCCTGGGGGATTCGCCACAATCCACATCCTACGTGCCCGTCTCGAACCTCAGTCTCTGCCAAGGTCAGGGGCCATCCGCGGTGCTCGATATGGTCGCCTTGGGAGTTCCGCCGAGTGCAAGCCCCAGCAGCGCCAGCGCCCCCACCGTCTTCCTGAGCCAACCCTCGGGAGATTGCGTGGGATTCGAAGTCCCACCCTTCACCTTCGATCCGACTCAGACTCTTTATGGCTTCGGAACGCTGCCCTCCACTCCGGACGGAAAGCCGTTTGCAAACGGCACCGACACCAACGCCATCGCCACTTTCAGCACGGTATTCGGCACCGGAAAGAATTATGGACTGCTCGTCGACTCCAATCAGAACTGGGTGGCCAAACTCGATCTGGCAAGTATTACCGGGAACATTCCGAGTGGAGATTTTCTCCCTACGGGTTTTGATCTTTCCCAGGTTCTGCTAACTCCGGGACCCAGTAATCCGGTTGAGTATCTGCCGACCCCGGGCACGATTGCCCTACTTTCGCAGAATAACGTTCCCTTCGGGAATCAGACAATTGGACGCACGAGCATTCAGGTCCCCATCACTTTGACTAACATCAATACCACACCGCTCTCCAATCTGAATATTTCGCAGATTTCAATTGCAGGAACGAACGCCGGAGATTTCGCGCAAACCAACTTGTGCGGCAACCAACTCGCCACTCAAACCAAATGCACCATCTTCGTCAGCTTCACCCCTTCGGCTGCGGGAGCGCGATCTGCCACTCTCACTATCAGTGACGACGGTGGCGAGAGCCCGCAGACTGTGGCCCTGTCGGGGACGGGGACAACCTAGCACGCTGCTAAAAAATCAGGTGGCGAGCCTGATCCGAAAGGGTACGGCTTTTACAGCCGTGCCCCAAAGCACTTCAAGATAATCTGGCTTTATTCCCTTTACGGCAAGTAGTAGCGGAAGGATGTGAAGAACATACCCTCCTTGGCCGATGGATCGCTGGGGATGCCTTCCGAGGGATTGCCCAGTCCCCGCCAGGTATCGCGGACCAGGTAAGAGTATTGCGGTCCCCATTGCAGTCTTCCCTTCGGCCCACTGTAGAAGCGATACCAGAAGCCGATCGTGCCCTCGATAATATTTCGCGTATCTCCGGCGCAATTCTTCAGTCCTCCGGGATTAAATCCGAGAGTAATCGGAGTTCCCACCGATCCCGGCACCGGAATGCTTCCCGTTCCAGGCGTCGTGCTGCCGGACGCGGGTGGTGTTTGTACGATCGTCGTAGATGAGACGGGCAGCGTCTCCGTACTGCAACCAACGTTCGAGCCCAACGGCGAGCCGTAGCCGAAGTTAGCAGTCAGCGGCGAACCGCTTACATAACGCCGTTGCTCATATTCGCTGCCCACATTGCTGTAGATGTCCAATTTTCTGGAATGGAATTCCAAAGTTGCCAGCGTCTGGTAAGTTCTCAGCGGAGACAATGAGCCATCCGGCTCGGCAATCACGTCGGGAAGGCCCGACGTACCGTAGCGCCCTACTCCATTTCCTCCCAGGAAGTGCAGGCCTACATCAAATTTCTTGGCCAAGGTCCCTCTGACATTAGCTCCGATGCCTCCGCCAACCGCCGACACGTTGGACGCATTCGTAACTGCGCCTTGGCACACATCGGTTGAACTGATGCTGGTGCACGGGTAAATGCGATCACGGAAGTCGCTTATCACGCCAAACAACTCGTAATGGCCCCACCCCGGTTCGGCTACAGCTTTGACAATAAAATCCGGCGTTGCGTTGAATGAATAGTTTGCCGTTGCGTTGTACAGGCCGCTGCTCGCGCCTTGCGATCCCACCACGAAGTCGTTGATGGCGCCGTGCCCCCCTAGCGTGACTTGAGGATTCTCGACCGAGAATCCCAGCCAGAATCTATTGTCAAAATTTTTCGTCACCCGGAAACCAAACTGACGCGCCCAACTGAAGCCGACGTTATACTGCGGATCGATGGTCATCGGCACGGCTTCACTCCGGTTGTCCATGCCTTTTTTCGTCTCCGTGACCAGGCTCCACATCTGCCCGCCAGTGAATGTCCAGCCGCTGTGCAGGGAAGCCTGCGCGTAGGCTTGCCGTTGCCGCAGAGTATAGCTGTTGCTCTCATTATTATTGGAGGTCACGCCCGCCGAAAGAAAATCCGCTTCAAGATAGCTGCCAATCTTGGCGCTTCCCAGTTGCCCCTCCGCCAAAAGACTGACGCGCGACTGACGGCCCGAACCAAAGAACTCTGACATATGGCTCTGCGCCGCACCGGTAAACGGGATGGAGTTGAACGGCGTATTGATGTCCGCCCCGAGCGCGTGCTGGCGCCACACGGTTTCAGCCGCCATGAAGCCCCCCGGCGTAATATCTATCCCTTTGTAGTGGATCGCCAGCGGGCTCTCCAAGCTCGATTGGATATTCTTCTGCGTCTCTTGCAGGCTCAGGGCTGCATTCTCTGCATTGGACTTCAGGTCGGTCACGTCGCTCTTTAACGCCGTCACTGTCTGCGCTTGCTCCGCGGATTGGGCAATCGCACCGTCCGCCTTGGTCTGTGCCTGTGCGGCGATGGCCTGGCTCTGGTCCAGCCGCTGTTCCAGTTGCTGGATCTTCTGATCGCGGCTTTGTACCTGATCGCTTAGTTGGCGAATTTGCCGTTGCTGTTCGTTGATCGCCTCCTGCATCGTGCTGAGTTGAGCGGAAACGCTTGCCGCCGGTTGAGCCGCCTTTTTCTTCGCGTTACTGGTTGAGGCTTGTTGACCCTCTGCTGCGAACAACCCACCGCCGAGCACCAGCCACAGCACGCACACGATAACTCGCTTCATTGCATCTTCTCCTGAGAAACGAAAGGTGAAACAGTCCACGCTCTTACAGCTTGAAACTCACGGAACCGGTATCGCCTCCGCGGCACGGCGTCCCGGGAGGGGTGTTCTGACGCACGATCTTGTAGCTTCCGGTCAGCGATGTGCCGTCGAAAGAACTCGTTCCGCTAATTTGTCCGATTTCAGTTCCGTCCGATTCGCTGAAAATGATCACTACGCTCGTCCCGCTAATCGCCCCCGTGATGGTCGACGCAGTGAAGCAAGGAGAACCAGTAATACTCAGGTTGCCGCTCAACGGGGTGCTACTGCTTCCGCTGTTCGGCCCTTGCGTAACTTTCCCCGATATTGGATAGGTCATCCCCAACTTTGTCGACACGAATGTTCCCTGGATGCTTCCCTCCAGCGGGCTTACCAGGCTCGCAGCCCAATATCCTGCCTGGGGGGCACTCGGCGAGCCCTCGCAACCGGATGAGAGTATCGTGTAGCTTCCGCTCATGGTCGTTCCAGCACCGCCAAGTTGACCGGTGAGGTTCACCGTGCTTCCGTTTGGGCTTACGGTGAGCGAAACATCCGATTCATTTACCGATCCGTTAACGTCGCCGACTCCCGAGCACGGGATGTCGCTGAATAGCGCGCTTCCGGTCACAGCGCCCTCCGGACCTTCCATGAGAGACCCCGATAAGGTCTTCGGCGGGTCGTTGGGGCCTTTTTGCAAGCTCATCTGCCAATTGCCCGAAAGCGGATCTCCGAGCGACGCCGTGCCGTTGCTGCCGCCACCCCCGCATCCGACGATGGGGAATAAGCAGAGAGCCAAAATCGCAAGTCTGAACCGCAGCATGAATCGATTTCTCCAGTCCCGCGCGCAATAACCGGCGTTGTCCCGCAAGGAGGCTGATGCGCAGAAATTTGCGCAGTTCTCCCGCCTGCTACGTCGGCAAGCCTTGTAGACGAAGCAGCAAGCCTAGTCTGCGGAGCGTTACATCCCAGCTACTGGAGGGTTAATTTTTCGTGAATTTCTGCGGAATGCGGGCGCATTCGCGCGATGATTTGCCGGCCGTCTTGTCTGCAGCGATTTGACCACGGGGGCCTGGGCGCGGATAATCTCCGAGTGCGCCCAGCGTGCCGACTATGAAAAGATTCCCTCGTCTGCTGGCTCGCACTGCCTTCCTCTGCTCTTTTGCGCTCTCCCTCACTCCCCTCGCTCAACCGGCGCCCAAAACGATCGTGCCCGAGTCAAGCATTGAGCATCGGCAAGATGTGGGAGTCCGCGCTCACACAAATATTCTGCGCGTTTTCCCGGAGAACTTGGCAATCGGCGACAACGGAGTTCCCCTTGCCGAGAACCCACTATCCCTAGCTTGCATCTATCGTCTGGTCAAGCAGACGAAGGGTTGCCCCAAGACCGGTGGGGTCCTTCCCACTGGCGGAGCTCACGCCATAGCGCTGGTCGGTGCATACGATAATCCCGATGCAGCGAGCGACATCAAGGCGTTCGCCGCCGCCTACGGCTATAAGAAAACTCCAAATTTCACCAAAGTAAAAATTGGTAATCCCGCTGCTAATCAAAACTGGGCCTTGGATGAATCCCTCGATATCGAATACGCCTTCGGTATGGCCCCTCACGCCCACATCTACTTGGTGGAAGCCACATCCAATACGTTCGCCGACTTAATGGCTGCTGAGGACATGGCTACGAGTCTGGTGCAAGCCGCTGGCGGCGGCGAGGTCTCCAATAGCTGGTGCAGTACCGATTTCAGCGGTGAGAATCAATACGACTCCCACTTCACCGGCAGCGGCGTGGTTTATTTTGCATCCGCGGGCGACGTCGGCGGCAAGGTGTGTTATCCCAGTGCTTCGCCAAACGTCGTTTCCGCGGGTGGCACAACCATCGAGCGCGACTCCAGCGGTAACTTCGCGGGGGAGACTGCGTGGTTCAATGCCGGCGGAGGCCCTAGTCAATACGAGTCCCGTCCCCATTATCAAAACATCGTTAAGAAAATCGTGGGTTCTCAGCGTGGCACACCGGACTTCTCCTCTGAAGCCTCCAACGTCTCCTACGTCGCGATGTATTCACAATACGGGTGCGGGGGCTGGTGCGAAGTCGGTGGTACCAGTGTTTCTTCTCCCACGTTGGCTGGAATCGTCAATGCCGCGGGTACGTTCAACGCTTCCACGACGGTCGAACTGACGGAGGTTTATAAGGAATACGGGGACCCCGCCGAATATCAAGCGGATTGGCACAACATTGTAAGCGGCAGCAACGGATATTCCTGCAAAAAAGGTTGGACCTTTTGCGCCGGTGTAGGGTCTCCAAAAACCCGCGCCGGCAAGTAGCTAACGCGGCAAGATCGATCCACAGGCAATTTTTCTCGGTCGGCGCTCACACCTGCTTCGTAACGCCGCCAGTCAGAGCCTTTCCTTACGCCGCAATAACCCGCCGGACCGCAAAGCTCCGCGCAGGCGTTTTACAAGACTCTGCGAAAACATCAAATCGAGAAAGCCTTCCATCTGCCGTCCAAACTTACCGCCATAACCGTACCACCACACTTTTTTCATCTGTGGAAGCAAGTCGCTGTCGATGTACTTGATGCGCACCATCTCCTCCAGGCCAAATTGTCCATGGGCACGACCAATGCCACTCGCCTTAATCCCACCGTGCGGGGCTTCACTGATGCCGAAGCACGAAATGACATCGTTCACCATCACCGTCCCGGCATGAAGGCGGCGCGCCAAGGCTTCGCCCCGAGCGCGATTGCGTGTCCATACGCTCGCCGCCAGACCGTAGTCGCAGTCGTTTGCCAGTCGAATCGCTTCGTCGTCAGAGTCAAACGGCATGATCGGCAGCAGCGGGCCAAAGGTTTCTTCGCGCATCAGCCGCATCTCCTGGGTCACATCCGCAATCACCGTTGGAGCATAAAAGTTCATTCCCACATCCGGCAGACGCATGCCACCGGCAAGCACTCGCGCTCCCCGCGCCCGCGCATCTTCCACATGCTCTTCCACGATTCGAAGCTGGCGCTCATGGATCAGTGGACCCACGTCCGTCGACGAATTCAAACCATCGCCCACTCGCAACCGCTTGACCTTGGCTACGCAAGCCTCAAGAAATGCATGGTACAGACTCCGATGAACGTAGCATCGCTCCACCGACAAACAAGCTTGGCCGGCATTCACAAACGCGCCCCAAATCGCCCCGCTCGAAGCCACGTCCAGGTCGGCGTCATCCAGCACCAGCATGGGATCTTTGCCACCCAACTCCAGAGCGATGGGCAGCAGGCGCGACGCAGCCTCCTCCGCAATCCGTTGGCCGGTGGCGGCGCTTCCCGTGAATACCAGCTTGTCAATCTTCGCGTTGATCAATGCCGCGCCCGTGGAACCATCGCCGGTCACAACTTGCAACACATCCTTCGGCACCCCGGCCTGATACAGCAATGAGGCTAGTTCCAATGCGGCCAACGAAGTCAACTCCGAAGGCTTGAGCACCACTGCATTTCCGCATACCAGCGCTGCAAGCGTCTCCGTTGCCGGGATCGAAAACGGATAGTTCCACGGCGAGATGATTCCAATCACCCCGTAGGGATCGCGCACGATGCGGCCGACCTTGGTCTTCATGGCGAGATTCCCATGGGGGACCGGCTCGTCGCGAAGCAAGTTGTAAGCGTTGTCGATGCAGAAGCGGGCGGCATCGAGGACCACCAGCACCTCAGTCAGCAGCGCTTCGACCACCGGCTTCCCTGCCTCGGTCGTGATCAACCGCGCCATTTCGGATTTTTTTTCGTAGAGAAGCCGCTGAAATCGCTCGATGACGGCAGTGCGTTGCCGCACTCCGGCTTCGGCCCAAGCCGCCTGCGCTGCGCGAGCCCGCGTGACAGCGGACTGTACTTCCCGCTCTGACGCACAATCCAGCTCACAAAGAACTTCTCCGGTGGCCGGATTGACGGAAGTAACTTTTCGCGCCGCGACTCGAAGATCGGTGACCATCTGCTGCGAAAAGTCTACTCGGGCCAAGCCGCCCGCGCCACCGAGGATTTAGTTCACGAGGCCAGCGAGGTCTTGCCTTCAGCGCCTTTTATCTAGACCTGCAATACGTCGCCGTCGCGCGCCACCATCTGATAAAGCACCGGGCTCACGATTCGCCCCAGCAGCAGCCGTGAGATGAGTCCCGCGACAATCACGATCGCAAATGGTTTCTGTGAGTCCGATCCCACGCCCGTCGAGAGCGCCGCCGGCAAAAGGCCCAAGCACGCAACCAGCGCCGTCATCATGATTGGACGGAGGCGGATCAACGATCCCTCCAGCGTGGCTTGCCGAATTCCCTGCCCTTCCAAGCGCAGCTTATTAATGTAGGAGACGTCGATGATGGCGGTTTCCGCCGAAACCCCCATCAGCACCAGCAGGCCTAGGACCGACGACACGCTGAAGGTGGTATGCGTGAGTTTCAGCGCCAGCAGCGCTCCCACCGGTTCGGTCATGACTACGCCGATCACCACCGTGACCGGAAACTTGAAATTGCCGTAGAGCGCAAAAAGAATCATGAAAATCAGCAGCACCGCCAGAGGGCCTATGATCGCGAACTGCTCTCGTGCCGCCACGTATTCGCTGTACTCACCGCCCCAATCCAACCGGTAGCCCTGCGGCAGTTTGACCGACGATTCCACGGCTTTCTGAGCCTGGTCTACGGCACGGGCCAGATCGCGGCCCTCAATGCTGAATTGCACTCCGATATAGCGCGAATTATTTTCCCGATAAATAAACGACGCGCCGTTCCCCTGGCGTATTGTCGCCAGTTCAGAAATCGGTACCTGCTGCCCGGAAGGCGTCGGCACCAGCAGGTTGGCGATGGCGTGCTCGCTCGACCGGTATTCCGGCTTCATTCTCACCACCAAGTCAAACAGTTGCTCACCCTGGATCACTTGCGTGGCCGCCTGGCCCCCGACCGCAGCCTGGACCACACCCTCAACATCCGAAACATTGATGCCGTAGCGCGCAATCTTTTCGCGATCCACGTCGATTTGGACACTCGGTTGCCCCAGTTCACGCACTACCGTGAGCTCGGTGAAGCCGGGCACCTGTTGCAGCACACGCTTGATCTCGACCGCTTTGTCCTCTAGTACCTGCAAGTCCGGTCCAAAGATCTTCACCGCCAGAGCACTCTTCAATCCCGTCAGCGCTTCATCCACCGCGTCTTCGGCGGGTTGGGTGAAATTGAAAATCACTCCCGGATACGACTCGACTTTTTTCTGGATGTCCCGCGTCAGCTCCGCCTTGTTGTGAATCGGCCCCTTGGACCACGCTGCATCTTTATAAGGCCGCAGCCCGACGTAAAATTCACAGTTGAAAAAACCTGTGGGGTCCGTGCCGTCGTCGGGGCGGGCTAACTCAGAGCCCACCTCAGTAACCATCGGATACGCCATCAAGATCTTGCGGATTTGCGGCGCGAACTTCGCCGCCTCCTCGAACGAGATCGTGTAGGGCATGGTGGCGCGTACCCACATTGCCCCTTCATCCAAATGGGGCATGAACTCGCCGCCGATGAAGGGGACCAGCACCAGGGATGCGCCGAAAATCACCGTCGCCAGCACCATGGTCAGAATCGGGCGGTCCAGGCACCAGCGAAGTTCCGTCGCATACTCCTCCCTCAGCCAGTCGTACGCGCGGTTCGACTTCTCTTTCACACCTTTTGTGAACCAGTAGGAGGCCAGCACCGGCACCAGGGTGAGGGTGAACATCAGCGACCCGAGCAGCGCCCAGGACATGGTTTCCGCCATGGGGTGAAAAAGCTTGCCCGACGGCCCGCTCAGCGCATAGATCGGAATGTAGCCGGCAAGGATCACGGCAATCGAATAAAAAATCGGCCGGTCTACATCGCGCGCCGCCGCAATAATCACTTCCTGAAGGTTGTATTCCTGCCCGTTCCGTGCCGCCAGCTCGCGGTAGATGTTCTCCATCATCACCACCGTGCCGTCAATGATGATTCCGAAATCGATCGCGCCGATCGAGAGCAGATTCGCGGGAATGCCGCGTGCATGCAGAAAAATGAAAGAAAACAGCAGGCTTAACGGAACTGTCAGGGCCACGATGATCGCTGCCCGCACGCTCACCAGAAAGAAAATCAGCACGATCAGGACCAGCGCCATGCCTAGCAGCAGGTTGTGCTCCACCGTCTCGATGGTGACCTGCACCAGGTCGCTTCGGTCGTAGTACGGCCGTACCTTCACGTCATGCGGCAGCAGGTCGCGGTTGATCTCCTTGGTCTTCTCTTCCACCCGTTTCAGGACGTTCTGCGTCTGCTCGCCGGTGAGCATGAGGATGACGCCCTCTACCCTGTCGTCATCATTCTGGAACCCGAACTCCCCCAGCCGCGGCGCGTGGCCAATCATGACCTCGCCAATGTCTCGCACCCGCACTGGCACGCCGTTGTTGTTCCCTACAACAATGTCGCCGATGTCTTCAGTCTTGTTGACCAATCCCAGTCCGCGCACGTAAAAGAACTGCGAACCCTGCGAATAAAATCCGCCACCCGCGTTGGCGTTGTTCGCGGACAAAGCATTCAGCACCTGCGGCAAGGGGATGTGATAGCTGTAAATCTTGGCTGGATCGAGCAGCACCTGGTATTGCATCACCGTGCCGCCAAAACCCGAATCGTCAGCCACACCCGGCACAGATTTATAGGCGCGCTCAATCACCCAGTCTTCATAGGTCTTCAGTTCTTGCGGCGTGCGGTCCGGGCTTTCGATCACGTAGCGATACACCAGGTTGGACGGGCTCGACAACGGCGCCAGACTTCCGCTTACCCCCGGTGGCAGATTCGCCGTCGAAAGCCGCTCAAAGGCTACTTGCCGGGCAAAGTAGTTGTCCGTGCTGTCCTCGAAGGTCATGATCACATCGGAGAGACCGTATAGCGAGATGGAGCGCATGAACACCATGTGCGGCATGCCGTTCATCTGTAGCTCGATGGGCAGCGTTACCAGTCGCTCCACTTCCTCGGCCGCGTGGCCCGGCCATTGCGTGATTACCTCCACCAGCGGCGGCGAAAGGTCCGGATAAGCGTCCACTGGCATCCGTTGAAAGGAGAGCGTACCGGCAACCACCACCAGCCCAGCCAACATCAGGACCAGGAACCGCTGCCGCAGCGCGAATTGAACGATGTGATGAATCACTTACGGTCTTGATCTCCTCAACGCTGCAGCGAATTCTGGAATTGCAGGAAAAGACTGCCATCGCCTACCACCCGGTCGTTGGGTTGCAATCCGCTCAGGATCTGCGTCTTCCCGTCCCCGCTTTGGCCAAGCGTAACGTCGCGCCGGGCGAACTGGCTGCTTCCCGTCTGCAAATAGACATAAGGCATGTTCTGGTCGTTGCGCAGCACCGAGGAGTTGGGGACGAACAGCGCCTTGGGAACCACTCCGGCCTGTACCGCCGCTGTTACGTACATTTCCTTCTTCAGTCGTTCGCCGGGATTGGGGGCTTCAATGCGTGCCTGCAAGGTCCGCGTGTTGGGATCGAGCGCGGGAGAAATATATTCGATCTTCCCCCGCACCACCCCGGGATACGATTCATTTTCTATCGTCACCGGATCGCCGACATGTACATACGCCACATCGTTCTGGTAGACGTTCACCAGAATCCACACCGAACTCATGTCCGACAGCGTAAAGCACTGCGTTGCGCCCGCCGTCAGCAACTGCCCCGGCGAGCACAACCGGTCCACCACTTCTCCGGCCACCGGCGCATATAGCGGGAATTCCGGAGAGGAGGGTTTGCTCAGAATTGTTTCTGGATCTTTTATGCCCAGCACCCGAATCGCGTCCGCACTCGACTCCATGTCTGCCTCCGCCTGCGCGCGCGTCGATTGCGCCTGCTCCAGGTCGGCCAGCGCAATGGCGTGGTGTTCATACAGATCTTGAGCGCGCAGGTATATCTTGTCCGCCAGTTGAAACGCTTCCCGTGCCTTGATGTAGGTCCCGCGTAGCGAGGAGTAATCAGGACTGGCAATGTAAAGCAGCGGTTGGCCCGCGTGCACATGCTCGCCCCGCACCACCATCACCCGGCTTACCGGCCCGCCCACTTGCGCGATCACCGGAGTCGTTTTGAAGTCGTTGTACTCAACCGCCCCCGTCAAACGCAGGATGCGCGCCAGCGGTCCCTGTTCGACCGTCACCACCTGTATGTGCGACATCTGCTCGGCTGGCAACTCGAACAATTCCGCCTTCGATTCTTTGCTCTCCGCCGTCGAGAATGAGGTCATCGTGCTTGCCTGATTTCCCGGCCCCCCGCAACTGGCAATACCCATGATTGCACCCACTGCGGCCAGCACACCCACGCGCCCCCAAACCTTGACGCCGACATTCATGGCAAGTTCCTCGTTCCCACTGCTTCTTTCAATTGCTCCAACGCCGTCATATACGCCGCCAGCGCTTGCCGATAGGCCAACTGCACCGCGCGGTAACTGCGCTCCGCATCCAGAAAATCCAACAGGCTGGCCGCCCCGCGTTTATACGCATACTCGCTGATGTCTCGTGAATCCTGAGCCTGCTTGAGGT
The DNA here is from genome assembly GCA_963700175.1 of Terriglobales bacterium. Taxonomy (GTDB): domain Bacteria; phylum Acidobacteriota; class Terriglobia; order Terriglobales; family Acidobacteriaceae; genus DASVWZ01. The sequence continues at coordinate 230,478 of CAVOWN010000006.1, read as the reverse complement.
ACCCGGACGTATACAGTTGCACAATCTCGTCGTTGCTCCTTACCGCTTCATACGCATTAGAAACGTCGGACAGGACCGTGTCGCTCGCCGCCTGCTCCTGCTCCTGCGCCTGCGTCAGCGCGTAACCGGTGCGTGCAATTTCCCCTTGATTGCGGTTGAAGACCGGCAACTCGAAATTTATAAAGATCGACGCCGTGTTCTCTCCGGAAACGTGCGTGAAGTCGTAAGTCCCGTTCACATCAACTTTGGCGTTGGCTTTGGCCAGCGAAATCTGGCTCTTCGCCGCCGTCGTTCCCAATTCCGCCGCTAAGAAGTCCGGACGCTCGCGCATTGCCTTCGCCTGCAAGTCGTCCAGATTGGCCTGCAGCGGCTCAAAAGCCAGATCGCCAATCACGTCAAAATCGGCCGGTACTGCGTTGTACCCAAGAAATTCCCGCAATCCCACCAGTGCCTGCACCTTCGCCAGGCGGGCCGAAGACACATCCGTCTGAAACTGAAGAAGCTGCAACTCGATCTTAAGATAGTCGCCTTCGCTGATCGCCCCCGCCTTCAGTTGTGCCTTGCTCACGTCCACCGTCTGCTGAAAGCTCTTCAGATCCTGCAAAGCAAATTGCAGCGTGGACTCCGCCAGCAGCACGCTCACAAACTGCTGCCCCACGTTGAAAGCCAGAGTCCGTTCCGCATCGGTGACTTGGGCGCGAGTCACCGCTGTCTGATCGCGGGCCGCTTGCAACCGCCGTTGCCGCTTGTGACCGCGCTCAAAAAGATATCCAATCCCCAGGTCGAACTGCTGCGTCTGATTCAGATTGTCCCCGGAAAAATCCTGCGGACTGAAAAATGGGACGAACTGGCTGTCTGCACCCAGCGTTGGATTCGGCCGCAGGTTCGCCGTAATCTCCTGTGCCTGGTTTTGCAGCACCAGGGTCCGCGTCGCCATAATGGAATGGTTATGTGCCAGCGCCAGATCGATGGCCTGGTCAAGACTGATGAGCGTCGTATTTTGCCCGCGGGCCGCCCCCACCACCAAGACGAAAAACGTCGCAGCCGTGCCGATTCTTCGGAAATACTTAAGGCGCATAGTGTTTGAGATCAGATCGCGCAAACTTTGCCGCAACAGATCTCGAACGAAGGCTTGAACCTGACCAGCCCTTCGTCAATCTCCGTCTTCCGTTGCTTCCCCTAGGTAAGACTGCGTCTCAGGCCCAAGGGATGTATTGTAATTCATAGCATTCCCGATTCTGCGCGTTCGCGTTGACTGAAGCCAGCCACGCCCCCATCCCCAACCGCATTTTGTAATGATTTTTCGCCGGACCGCGTCGGATTCCCTCGCAGGACGATGACTAACCGGAAACCTGATTCCGCCGGGTACGGATCGGCCTCCAGATGGCCCCCCCCTTGAAATGCGGAAACATCGAGCATCACACTGGACAAAACCGGGGTGGCAGCCGGGGTGAAGCATCCGCGAAGAGGGGCGGTTGGGAGCCGCCCCGCTTTCTCCCGAAGTACGTCACTTCCTACCCTATTTGAGGCCGAAGGCGTAAAGCCCGTGCTCGCCCCAGCCGGCATAAACCACTCCATTCGCCACCGCGGGAGAGGAACGCCCAGTCCCGATGGCGAAGGAATAACTCCACAGCATGGCACCGGTGCTGGCGTTCAGCGCGTATTCGTTGCCGTCCCGCGAGCTCACGTAAACCACTCCATTCGCCACGGCAGGCGAGGAACTCACAACGCCTCCAGTGGCGTAGTTCCATAGCAGTGCTCCGGTGGTAGAGCCGAGCGCATACACATTGTGGTCGGCCGAGCCGACATACACCACCCCGTTCGCCACGGCAGGCGACGAACTCGAGCAGCTGCACGAGGGGTAGTTCCACAGCAGGGTGCCGCTGGTGGCGTCCAACGCGGTCAAGCCGTCGTAGGAACCGACATACATTACACCATCCGCCACGGCGGGCGAGGAAGCAGTAATGTTACCCGTGGCATAGGTCCACAGTAGTGCACCGGTGCTGGCATTCAGCGCGAAGATACTGCCGGGGAGCCACGCGCCGACATAAACCACCCCATTCGCCACAGCAGGCGACGAACCATACAAGAAGCCATCGACGCCAGTATAGAAGCTCCACAGCTGGGCACCGGTGCTGGCATTCAGCGCGTACACGATGTCGTCCGAGGCACTATAAAGCACTCCATCCGCCACGGTGGGCGGGGGGTTACCGCCGGGGTAAGTCCACAGCAGTGCGCCGGTGCGGGCGTTCAGCGCATACCCTTCGACATACACGACCCCGTTCGCCACTGTGGGCGAGGAATTTACGGAGCCGCCTGCGTGGTAGCTCCACAGCTGGGCGCCGGTGCGGGCATTTAGCGCGTACACCCTGTGTTCGGCCGAGCCGACATACACCACTCCATTCACCACTGCGGGCGAGGATTTCGAGAAGGCTTTCGAGGGGGCGCCACGGTAGCTCCTCCACTTGAGCTGGAGGCTTCCGACGTTGTTGACGTTAAGCACATTCTCAAACGGGTTCGAGCGCGCCATATTCTGGCGGTGGAACTGGCTCCAGTCATTGCCACTCTTGTCCGTTGGCTGCTGACTCGATGCCAGGGACGCGAAACATGCGCACAGAATCAGAACCAAGATACGAATGTTTTTCATGACTACCTCCGCGGAGATAAATTTGTCGGACGGAAATGCTTCCCATGCAAATCTGGTCGTTCGCTTCACCGGGAGCTAGGTCCGATGGCGGGAACGGCTCTTCGGGGAAGCGAACAGAACAATGTGCGCCCATGCGAGCGTTGTGTCAGTGAGGTTAGTCACATGGTCGACGGCGGCGAAAATCGCAAAGAGGACACGAGACATGTACGCCCAAGAAACCCAATCTTTCGTGATTACAAAATTTTCATGCGCGCGAAGAGAGATTCGGCACATCGAAATCACGTTACGGCAGCCATCTTCAGCAACCCGATGCGGCCGTGTGATGCAAAAGAAAAGCCGCCCAGACATCGGGCGGCCTCTGTTCCTACTTCCGAAAGCAAAGTGTCACTTCGTCACACGGAATGCCACATTGCTCTTGAACGTGTTTTTGGTCGTCTTCACCTCAACCGTCCCAGTGGTCGCGCCTGACGGCACGTTGGTCTCGATTTCCGATTTCGATATGACGTTGTACTGCGCCGCCGTGCCGTTAAAGGTGACGCCGTCCACCCCCGTCAGATTCGTGCCCAGGATCCTGACGGCCGCTCCCACCTTACCAGAGTTAGGCAGCGGTTCCACAAACGGCCCCAGACCCACCGACAGGCTGAAGATTGTACCGCAACCATACCCAGCGCAGGCAGTGCTCGAGCCGCCGGAGAAAGTTGTGCCGTAAAATTTCCCATTCGTGCTCTGAATCAGCCCCCCATATGGATAGGCACCGTCGGTGCTGTCAAAGTTCTCTAACGTCGTAAATTTGCCCGCGGAAGTAATTTTGAAGATCGTGCCATAGTTCGGGTATTTCCCTCCATAGGACGCCGTGCCGTAGAAATTCCCATCAGTCCCCTGCACCAGGTTTGAAATAGGATTGTCACCATCCGTTTGCTCAAAGCTGTGCAACGTCGTCACCTTGCCCTTTGGGGTCATCTTGTAGACCGTACCGAAGGCGCCATACTGAGAGGCTCCTCCGAGGTCCGTTTGACCGTATAAGTTTCCGTCTGCGCCCCATATCAGACCACCGAACGGGTAAGCGCCGTCCGTATTGTTGAACTGGTGGACCACGGTATATTTTCCCTTCAGCGTGATGGTGAAGACCGTACCGTAGCTTCCATCGTTCCCGAGATCCGATGCCGTCCCATATAACTTCCCATTCGGAGCTTGCACCATCGCAGCCAGGGGACTGCCACCGTCAGGTATACCGTTGAAGTTGTGTATCGTCGTATACGTGCCGCTCGGGGTGATCTTGAAGATCGTGCCACAACCTGGATCGCACTGACCGTCGGGCACTCCACCGCTTGCGGCCGTCCCATAGAAATTCCCGTCGCTCGCCAGCACCAGACCGCCCAGTGGACCGTAGCCCGTGGCGGCTGCGAAGCTGTACAGCGTGGTCAGCCCGCCCTTCGGAGAAAACTTGAAGACCGTCCCCAAATTGTTAACTCCGCCACCGCCTGTTACACCGTAAAAGTCCCCGTCGGTGCCTTGGACTAATCCACCCATAGGCCCGGAGCCGTTTGTCCCGTTAAATTCAAACGTGGTTAGCTTGCCAGACGGAGTGATATCGAAGACCGTGCCGCACCCCGAGGTGCAGGCAGTGTTGCCGCCATTCTGCGTCGTCCCGTAAAAATTCCCATCGTTGCCCTGCACCAGCGTCGCCCAAGGGTAGGCGGCATCGGTACTGTCAAAGCTGTACATTGTTTTGAAGGTTTGTGCCGGCAGCGTGGCCGCCGTCATTGCCAATAATACAAAGAGAGCGCATGCCCTCCCACAACAGTTCAACTTGCTCATTGATTCTCCTGATCGTGATGGTCCGCAGCTCGCGTTTCCGATACTAACCGCTGCATTTATTTCGATTTTCGCGACTCAGGAACAATACCGGACAACCGTTCCCGGAAGTGGTCAACTCCGCTCACTTTCCGAAATAAATTATCTGACGGACGTCAACATCCCGGTTGCCGTAAGCGTTTTTCCTGATGAGTTGTATGCAGCTCCGCGAAGCTGGACAGAGCAGGCGTATCCTAAACTCATACACTTCAACAAGCTCCCGAAGGGCGGACACTTCGCCGCGTTTGAACAACCGCAACTTCTTTCAGAAGAGGTGCGCTCGGGATTCCGATCACTGCGCAAGGAGTTAGCCCAAGCAGCGTAGTCGCGGCTTTTGGCGCAAGTTTAGATAAACCTTGTGCGGAGTCCGTCGACTCCGCATTTTCTTGCTCTACACTGATCCCAAGCCCTGCCACCTACTCCGCAATCCGCCGCTGCCCCGCATATGACCAACCAGGTATGCGACGATCGCCACGTTCACCCCGAGCGCCACCCACTTCACCGCAGACGGATGCCTCCAAATTGCGTAAATCTCCACCGGCACCAAAGAACTCGTAATGATCACCGTAAACCACTCCGCCCAGCGTTTCAGCAGCCACAGACCAACTCCCTCGGTCAGGAACAATCCCGCGTAGACGAAGCTCCCCAACCCAAGTTTCTTGATCTGCGCAGGACTCAGCATCGACGCTCGGTCCAGTACCGCGTCCAGAAATCGGCTCCCGGGATCGAGCCCCAAAGCTTCAGTCCAGTGTTCGACAACTCCCGCTACATCTTTGTGAAGCAGCTTAAACGCGCCCACGCCCACCGCGATCAGCAATCCCGCCTTGAAAAATTTGAATACCGCAATCAGCCGCAACATGCGGTCGCCGGACGACTTCATGCAAAATCCACCATGCCGGGCGCAACCCGGCCAGAATTTGAGCGCTCAAAATGTCGCCCTTGCCGCAAAGCCATATCACTCGTGAATCTGCAATTCCCCTTTATTTCAGCGCTTTTTCCAACAACGAGGCCGTGCTCAGGCCTCCCTTGGACTCTACGAACTTACTCATGACCGGCAGAAACTTTCCCGCCATCTCCGGTGACAGCCCTAGTTTGTGGAAAGCCTCTGCAACTTCCATCGTCCGCCCCATGTTTCCCGGAAGCGCGCCTTCCAGGCTCGACAGCTCCGAGTGCTCGGCCGGCGCCGGCGCCGCCTTCAGCAGGCTGCTCATCCCCGGCACCGCAGCCGACACCTTGCTGAATTCGTCTGCGCTCAGTCGTGTCTTAGCCAACGCAAACAGCGCTCCCGCCCCACCCCGCGCCTGTGGCCGCGAAATGGAAAGCTGTTTGGTCAACTGCCCCACAAGTGCTGAACTCGAGCTTGCAGACGGCACCGCCCCGCTCTGCCCTTGCACCCGCGCCCCACCCAGCATAAACAGTCCGCAAACTCCAATCCCTGCCCACAGCCATCGATGCATCGTCATACTCATACTCATCTCCCCTCTGCAACACGTAGTCCAGCGCCAAACGTCACTGATCATATACCGTCTAGCATTTCCCGATTAGCTCCGCCGCAGCCCCTCCCACATCATCACTACTCGCGCCTTCAACTCCGCCGTCAGTTTCTCGTAACTCGCCTCGGACGCTTCCGACTCCGCCGGAGGCTGAATCGGCTCACCAAACTCCATCTTCATCGGGAAAAATCCCTGAAACGATTTCCCCCGCGGCCATACTTTCTCAAATCCATCAATCGCTACCGGCACAATCGGCACCTGCATATGTATCGACAAAATCGCCGCGCCCTTCTTGAAAATCTTCGGAGGCCCGTCAATACTCCGCTCCCCCTCCGGATACAGAATCAGCACTCGCCCATGCCGTAATCCGTACGCCCCAGCCCGCATCGCCGGAACCAGGTTCGCGTCCGGATCGACCACCACTACCCGCAGCCACCGCGCCAGCCGCCGCATGAATCCCGTCCCAAAAATTTCGCTCGTCCCCACGGCAGACAGATTCACAAAAATCGGCCACGGCAAAACGCTGCTCATAATCACCGCGTCCAGATAGCTCTGGTGGTTCGAGCTCAGAATGAACGGTCCCTCACGTGGCAACTCTTCCAGCCCGCTGACTTTAAGTTGGAACCGGTCCATCGCCACAATCTGCGCCAGTCGCGTCAGCCCAAAAAACAAGGGTTCTCTGAATGCATGTGGCTTCGCCAGATCCAACACATCCGGATCGGCAGGATCTTCCTCAAAAATGCTTTTCCATCCCGCAAAGTGTGTGTGGACAGGGCTCGCGCCATCCGTCACACTTTCCATCACCGCGCTCACCAACTCCTTGACCGTATAAATCTCCGATAACCGCGACTCGTCGACATCCCCGCCCAGCTGCTGTTCCATCGCTACGAGCAACTCAATCCGCTGCATTGAATCCAGTCCCAGATCCAGTTCCAGATTGTCCGTCGGAGAAACCCGCTCCACCCCGTTCTTCGCTCGCTCCCGAATGATTTCCAGCGCCTGCTGCACTTTCGGCAGCTCCATCCAACGCTCATCTTCCTCCGTCAGCGTTTTCGCGCCGCCAACATCGGACTTCAATCCGCCGCTCGCCAAACTCGCGCGTACACGCTTCTCAATCTCAAACCGCTTCAACTTGCGCGTAGTCGTTCGCGGCAACTCTTCCTGCCAAATCTCATAGCTCCCAATCCGCTTGGTAGACGGCAACTTCGCCGACAGGCCCTCCACGTCATACCGGATCACTTCCTTCGCATTCACAATCTTCCTCTGCCGCAGCACCTCGAAGTCCGGCACAATCACCGCGTACAACTTGTCCGCATGCGGATCGCCCGGCCCTCCTTCCAGCCCCAAAACACAAATCTCCTTAATATAAGGAGACTGCAAATAGTGCCCTTCCAACTCTTCCGGATAAACGTTTTTTCCATTGCTCAATACGATGACTTCTTTTTGCCGGCCCGTGATAAAAAGATTTTCGCGATCGTCGAAGTAGCCCAGATCGCCCGTCATCAGCCAGCCATCCTTCAACACAGCCGCAGTCGCATCGGGACGCTGCCAGTATCCTTTCATCACGATCGCCCCGCGAATCGCGATCTCGCCCACCGCCGGGCCTCCGTCCTCTTGTTGCTGCGGATCGACGATCCGTCCCTCCACTCCTGCGAATGCCTGTCCCACCGAGCCAAACACAACATCGCCCGGAGGATTCAGGAACGCTCCGCCGCTCGTCTCCGTCAGCCCGTACGCCTGCAACACATCAATCCCCAGCGCATAAAAATCGCGCCCAATCTGCGGATCGAAGCGCGAGCCTCCCGTCACCAGATAACGCATTTCATGTCCAAACAGATCGTGGATCTTGCGAAAGAAAATTCGCCCTGGATTCCATCCCAACCCGCGGCTGAAACGCAGTCACGCCCATCAAAGCTCGCACCATGGCGGTTGCCACTTTGCCACGCTTGGCGACTTCTTTGAAAATCCGCTCGTGGATCAAATAAAAAAACTGCGGCACCACCGCAAACACCGTAATGTGCCGCTCGCTGAGCGCCCGCAGAAGCTCCGTCGTATTCAATGTCTCCAGATAGACCACCCGCGCGCCCTTTACCAGCGGCAGCAGCAGGTTCGCCATTTGCGACAGCACGTGGAACAGCGGCAGCACGCCCAGCAGCGCATCGTTCGGCCCAATTTGCACGACGCTGAACACCGCCTTCACTTCGCCCATCAGATTGGCGTGTGTGAGCATCACGCCCTTGGGGTCGGCCGTCGTTCCCGACGTATAGAGCAGAGACGCCACCACGTCTTCCGCGACCGGTGGCGGAGAAAAGCCTCGGCTACCGGCCCGGAATATCGCCTCCAGATCGCCAGCCACCGTCCCCGCGCCCGTCGCAGCCGTGGTGTCGGTCAGCACCAACTTCACCGGAAGATCGCGCACCGCCTTTTGCGCCGCCGCCAGATATTTGCTGCCCACAAACAGCAGCGTGCTTCCGCTGTCTTTCAGCAGCTTGGCAACCTGCTCCGTATGCAGCGCGGTATCGAGCGGGACCGCGGTGCCGCCCATCACAATAATTCCCAAGTACGACGCCACCCATCGCGGATGGTTGTCCGCCAGAATCGCCGCCCGATCGCCCACCCGGAAGCCGTTTTCGACCAGCCATCGGCCAATCGATTCCGCCATCTCGCGAAGCTGCGCGTAGGTGTAGCTTTCGACCGCGTCGCCACGCTGGATTTCGAGCGCAACACTCTCCGGCAAGCGCTCCGCGCACTCGCGAAACAATTGATAAAAATTCGCCATCGCTAGCGGCCAAATATAAATGAATTCCCAAAAAAATGTAGGGCGGACACTCCTGTCCGCAGCCGTTGACGTTGATTTTGATTTTGACTTTGCTCGATTGTAGGGCGGACACTCTTGTCCGCCGCTTTTGACGTTGCTTTTGCTTTTGGTGTTGATTTGCTTTTGACTTCGCCCAGATGTAAAGCCGCCACCCGCACCGGTCTCATAAATGACTCCGTGGAAGGGCACGGCTTCTAGCCGTGCCGTTTAGGACCAATAGAAAATCGGGCTTTAGCCCCGAGGGTAATGCCGCAGCCCGTTTATCCAAATCTGTCATCTTGAGCGAAGCAGGAGGTTCGCCCTAAGCGAACCTCCCTGCGCAGTCGAAAAGCCTGCCATGAGCTGGTCGAAGGGACCCCATGTGAGCCTGCACGACATGGGCCCTCACGAGGAATTTCAATTGAGAACGATGCGGGCTACCTCGGGCGGGGCCCGGTTTCAAGCGGGCCGTTACGTCCTCGAAAGAAATCGGGGCTCCGTAGGTTTGACACCATATCGAAAGGGTTTCCCTGTGGACCTCTGTGTCCTCTGTGGTGAAGCTCTTGGCATCTTCGCACTCGTTAGTAGTCGATAATCGATTCGTAGGTGATTCTGCGGAGTCGAGAAACCTGTTTTCGCTTCTCACCAGACCTGGTCAGGGTTTCCCTAACGGTGGTCGCTGGTATCATTGGATCGGCCAAAAAGCAGAAAACCTCGTGACCCTATGCATGTATCCGAACATCGGAGGGCGAAAAGAGCCGAGTAAATGAGATATGCGTTGCGTCTCATAAGTTTCGCAAGCGCGACCGCCTGTGCCATATTTTCCCTAATAGGCGTTTTTCTCTTGCTGACAGGGTGTAACTACGCTCATCACCGCTTCCCTCCTTCCGTCAAGATCCTCGTTTTTCCGACAATCCTTATCGGCGTCGGCTTCTTTATATCCGCATTTGTCTACAGGTGGTTCATACAAAATTCAACGAAGCCTCCAAGCCGACCCAGCCTTCCGAACCTTATTCGGGCGCCTTTCGACGCGAACCGATTCCAGGCAGTATCGGATTTTCCCAGTCCATTTTGCACTTGACTGCAATATACATTGTATTACATAGTATATTGCATGACCGCTGACCGCTCATCCGATTCGGTCGATAAGTGGGAGGTTCAACTTCGTAAGGGCTGTCTGGAACTGGCGATTCTCGCCAGCCTATGGAATGGGCGCCTTTACGGCCTGGAACTTCTGCGCCTGCTCGAAAAGGAGTCCGATCTTATCATCACCGAGGGAACCGTTTATCCGCTGCTCAGTCGCTTGCGCGCCGAAGGACTGCTCGACGCGGAATGGGTGGAAGCTGAACTCGGACATCCCCGTAAGTACTATCGCCTCACCGCCTCGGGCCACAAACGAGCGATTGCAATGGCGCGGATTTGGTCCCGCTTCTCCGCCAAGCTGGATGGCCTGCTGCGGCCCTTACTCAAGGAGGAACGCTAAATGACAACTAACGACATCAAGATCGATGCCTATTTGCGGCGGGTTCGCGCTGGTCTGAGCGGCCTTCCCAATACGGAAGTCACCGACATTCTGAACGAACTTCGTGCACACATTGTGGAGCGCGCGGAGTCGGGCGAGGGTTCGTCAGACGGTGTCGTAGAGGCTGTTCTGCGATCCATGGGGTCTCCCGAGCAGATTTCCGCGCTCTACGTCTCCGAAAATCTGACCTCGCTGGCCGAGAGCAGCCGAACCCCGTGGACCATCCTCCGTAGCGTCTTCCATTGGGCGACACTCAGCGTCGTGGGATTCGCAGTGTTTATGGTGTGCCTCATCGGCTATTCCATCGGCGTGTGTTTCCTGCTCGCTGCGTTTATGAAGCCGTTTCATCCGCAGGGAGTTGGGCTATGGTACTCGAGCCCCGAGTCCGGGCAATTCTCCCTGCACCTCGGAGGATTTACTCCCCCCACCGGTACCGAGCAGGAGTTGTTGGGATGGTGGCTGGTACCGATCGGCTGTTCGCTGGGCGGTGGGACTACTTTGCTCACAACCCAATTTGCGTTATGGAGCTTGCGCCGGCTGCGAAAATCACGGAGCACGAAATTTCTCTAAGCAACTAGAATGGCTGTCCAAGCAGTCTGCTTTAGGCGGATCTTCCCAAGTTCCCCTACGCGCCCACCAACTCCCGCTTCTCGCTCGGCTCATATTCCACGATATGCCCAGCGACTGCGCTCGCTGCCACCGTCAACGGCGATGCCAGATACATCTGCCCGGGCCCGCTGCGGCCGGGAAAGTTGCGGTTTTGCGCGCTAATCACAACCTGTTCGGGACTCGTGGACACCCCGGGTCCGGCATTGATGCATGCCCCGCAACTCGGCTCAATCACATGCGCCCCCGACTTCGCGAAAATATCGAGATACCCCTTGCGCACACAGTATTCCCGCGTCTCCTGCGATCCGAACTGAATGTAGAACTTCACCGAGTCCGCCACCCGCTTGCCGTGGTTCAGGGCGTCGGCCAGCACGGCGGCGTACATATCCATATCTTCATTCTTCCCTGCTGTACAAGTGCCACCGTAGGCGAGGTCAATCGGCACCGGAGTATTTAAGTCGCGAATGTACTTGCCGTTCCCTGGATCGCCCGGCGTTGCCACCATCGGGGTAATTTCCGCGGCGTCTAACTCAATCACCTTGGCATATTGCGCACCAGGATCGCTGTGTAGGCCCTCGATCATGCCCTCGGCCTGTTTACGGTCCATGCCGCGCCGTTCAACCAGGAAATCGACTGCCTTGCCGTCCGGCACCACAATTCCTGTGAAGCCGCCGATTTCTGCCGCCATGTTCGTCATGGTCGCACGCTCGTCGACGCTCAGCGCCTCGATCGCCTCTCCGGCATATTCCATGACTTTCGCCAGCGCCTGACCGCTGCGAACATAATCGAGGCTGAGGATTTTTAGGATGAAATCTTTCGCCGTCACCCCCGGATGCTTTTTGCCACGAATCACAATCTTCACCGATTCGGGGACTTTGACCCGGACATCCTTGGTGATCCAGCTATTGAAAACGTCCGTCGTGCCGATGCCGAAAGCCACGCAGCCAATCGCGCCGACGTGAGGCGTATGTGAGTCCGATCCAATATTCAGCTGTCCCGGCAGCGCATAGCTTTCCAGCACAATCGAGTGGCAAATTCCTTCCGAGCCCTTACGGTCTTTAAGCTCGCCATGCAACCGGATTCCCTGCTTGGCCGCGAAATCCTGCTGCTTCATCTTCAGCTGTGTCGCCAGATCGAGCAGCCCGATCTTCTTCTTTTCTTCAGAAATAACTTCATCGAGAAAAGTCAGATGGTCACGAAAGAAAAGGATGGTGGAAGCGTCGTTGACCTTCGCATCTTTGCCGACATAGCGCTCAAAAAAGATCGCCGCCATCGGGGTGACATACTCATGACTGAAGCGCAGATCGGCACGAGCAAATCCCGTATCCCCCGGCTTCACCGAGGCGACTCCAACCTCGCCCTTCTCATTGAGCATATGACGAGCAAAAATCTTCTCCGCCACAGTCATGGGCGGAGTCTTGTATTGCCGAACATTTCCAGCCATGCCGAGAAATTGGAAGTCCGATTTGATCGGCGGCAGAAACGCTTTCCCTTGCATTCGCGCGACATTGAACGGAAACAGTCCGCCGTACTCAATCACCTGGCGCGTAATTTCGTCCTCACCGGCGGTAAACTCGCTCAACGCGATTTCCTCGCCGCCGCGAATCTGGTCAATCAGCGAAAAATTGGTCGATGTCAGCAATCCCAGATTCTGGCAATTCTGCTTATAAATTCGTTCGATATTCTCGGCGATCACTACCCTGATCCCGGCGCACATCTCCGCATAAGGAGACTGCTCGCGGCTCGATCCCTTGCCCCGCCGCTTGCCGCTGACCGCGCAAACGAAGCCGCCCTTCTTAACGTCGGACCGGCCAATCGGCAAAACGCCGCCGCACTTTAGCCCCATATACGGAATCTCGCCAAGCGTTTCGTCGAAGTAGAAACAATAGTGTGCCGGTGTGATCTCGTCCGTCGAAATGTCGTCGCGCAGCTTGGGATTATTCGCCGGATTCTTCGTGTCCCAAGGCAGGTCCTCACCCGCAAGCTGTCGCTTGATCAGTTCCGGATCTTCCGTAAGAAATAGAATGCGTCCCGTCAGACGCACTTGGGCAGGGCGTTTTTCGATTTTGCGTTGTAGTAATGAATCAATCACAATTTGAGCCTAAGCCAGCAGTAGATTTCCCCACGTGACAATTGTATCGCGATATGCCGCCAGCAGCGGCCCAGGACGGTTCCCTGCCCTGTGTCCCTCTGTGCCCCCTGTGGTTAAGCCTTTTGTGGTTAATGCCGTTTAGTGGTGCCCGTGCGCCCTATCGTACTTCTCCCCCGCTGGAATCGCCACTGACAAGCGGTTGTCCTTAGGAGCCAGCGGACACGTCGCATAGGGCGTCACCGCACACGGAGGATTGTTCGCGCGATTGAAGTCGAGCACCACCGTCCCGTTGACCACCGGATCGGTCTCAAGAAAGCGTCCCCCGGGGTAGGTGTCCCTCTTCGAGGTCAGATCGTTGAACACAAAAAACAAGCCTTTCTCCGGCTTGCCGCCCAGATCGGTCAACGTTACTTCGTGTCCGTCGATGGTGAACTCTGCGACTCCGGCAACCGGCGTAGGCGTGACATCACCAAGAACGTTGGGCACATCGATCGTCTTTTTTCCGTCGGCAGCAATCCACTTGGCTGTCACCCTGAAATTCATATTTAAGGGATAAAAGACCGGTCCCGCGTAGTTGCGCGCGGCCGCGCTATTCAAGTCCCTCACCCGGATCCCGATACGTTGTCCGCGCTTGATCACGAGCATACGCAGACTGCCAAGTTCAACGATCGTCGCCTTGCCCGAAACATCCGGCTGAAGCTGCCCACTGCTGGCGGTTTGCCCGTCGACCTTCGCCTGCACCCCAGGCAAGAACTTGACTGTGACCGTGTCCCCTTGCAATTCGAAACTACCGGCATGCGCAGCCGATCCCGGAGGCAAAACCACCGCATTCGCGGGATCAGATCCGAAGCTGTTGGCTCCGGGCTTCAGCCAGAACAATCCAGCCAAAGTCAGCCAATTCTGCTTAAGATCATCGACCTGTTCTTGCTTCCATTTTTCGAACGATTCGCGATAAGCCGCATCCGGCGCGGTAGTGGAAGGACCCTCTTTACCCGCGAGCGGCAAGCCAGCCAAAATGAGCATCCCGGCCAACACCGCGACGCACGCAGCAATTCTTGTCTTGCGTGAAATACCCGTTTCCTCACCCATGTTCGGAGGTATATCCCAGGACTCGCCAGGCCCGCAACTATAAACGCGATCTATTTGAAAGCCCGCGGATCGGGCAGTACCTCTAGTCCGCGTCCCGCAAATATTTGCGCAAACTCGGCCACCAGGGCCTCGTGCACCAATCCATTTGATGCCAGCGTTTCTTTGCTGTTCAATTCAAACGGCCCGCCGCTCAGGTTCGTCACCCGCCCGCCGGCCTCTTCCACAATTAACACCCCGGCTGCGGTGTCCCACGGATTGAGTTTGAACTCCCAGAACGCTTCGAAGCGGCCCGAGGCCACATTGCACAAATCCAGAGCAGCCGATCCCGCGCGCCGCACCCCATGCGTCCGCAGCGTGATCTGGTGATAAAAATGAATATTCGGGTTCGCATGCCGTTTATGGCTGGGAAAGCCCGTCGCCACCAGCGATTCAGCCAATTTCGCCGTCTGCGAGACGTGGATCCTCCGCTCGTTAAGATAAGCCCCGCTTCCCTGTTCCGCAGCGAACAATTCATCGCGCGTCGGATCGAAAATGACACCCGCAATTCGCGTGCCCTGCAATTCCAGTCCCAGCGACACACAAAATACCGGATACCCGTGCGCAAAATTTGTGGTGCCGTCGAGCGGGTCCACATACCAGCGGTACTCGCTCCCGGTATCCTGCAAGCCGCCCTCTTCGCCCAGAATGTCATGCGACGGCCACTTGGCTTTGATCCGCTCCCGAATCATCGCTTCCGATTTACGGTCCGCCTCCGTCACCAGATCGGCATCGCCCTTGTACTCAATCTTGATGTGCCGGTCGAAGTGGTCCATCAGGAGTGCTCCGGCCTCGCGCGCAATGTCAGCCATCGCGGGAACGAACTCACCCGAGCGAAAATTCAGTGAAGCCTTTGAGGAGGTCATCGAGTACACGCTCGATGCGCGGAGTTTATTGATTCTTGTAGGTTAAACGGGAAATCCAAAGCAATCATTCGGGATACTTCTGCACATCTCATCAAGCTTTGTTCCTCTTCGCGGCATCCTCTGCGATGTACATAATCTCGTGTTTGAAGATGAACAGGTTCGGCTTTCCCTCGCGCGTCAACCGGACCATATTCTTGTCGTAATACTCAATCCAGCCCTGCACGATTTCGCCGTCCGCCAGTTTAATGCTGACCGGCTTCTGCTTTTCCCCTAGAGATTTCAGGTAAACGGCCTCTTCTGAGGTCTCTTCCGGCGGTAACGACTTCCCCTTGCGCGGTCCTCCCGGACCGCCTTGTCCATGAAATGCCATATTGGCATTTTACACGCGGGCCAACCCGACCGAGACGTTGCGCTAGCACCGGCCTGCTAAGACACGGGGAGCCGGGCCCTCCGCCCGGCTCCCGAACCGAATCATCGCAATTAGAAGTCAAGCTTGAGCGAGAATTCGATCACTCGGGCCGCCCCCAATCCAAACACGCCCGAACCCAATCCCACACGGTTAGCGTCCGGTTGCCGGCCTCCAGTGCCGTTCACTGAACCAATCGTTCCGCTCAACGAACCGTTCAGCGGATTGTTCGCACCATCGAAATTAGCGAAATTAAAGGTATTGAAGAACGATACCTTCGGTTCTAAGCTCACCTGCTCCTTAATGCGGTAGACCCAACTGAAGCTGGTATCCACATCTTTCATCCAGCCCATATTGGCTTCGTTCGCCGGAGCCAAAGGCACAGGTTGCTGCACGCCTCCCAATCCCACCAACTGACCTTGTGTGAACAATCCGGCGCTGATCAATGCCTGGCCCGCTGGCGTCGGTTGCCCCGCATCATTCTGGTTGTAAGCCTGGATCACGTTATTGATATTGCCGCCACTCACTCCATGGCCGAACGATCCCACATTCGTTCCCGGAAGAACGTCCCCGGTACCGCCGCTTGAAACCTCACTTCCATCACCGGTGCCATCGCCCGTGACGTCGGTTACGAATATTCCGCCAGGGTTGCCCGTCGGATTCAGGGTCAGGGTCACGGGCAGTGCGCTGTAGAAGTGGCCGATCACGCTAAAGCGGAATGAAGCCGGCAAATCCGCCGTACCGCCAAATGACAATTGATGCCGCCGGTCGAGTCCGTTCGGCCCCATGTATTTCAGCGGGTTGACGTTATCGGTGGCGAAATTGATGAAGTCGCTGTCCCTCGCCGTGGAGTCATACCGCGAAAGCGAATACGACACTTGCAGATTGAGGTAACGGACCGCGCGGAACGGGTTCTTCATGTCCTGCTTAAAAGACAGTTGCAGCCCGTTGTAGACCGACCGGCCGATGGGAAACAGCATCTGGTTCGTACCCAGGTTCGGATTGATTCCTGCAAATGCCGCGCCCGGACACGGCCCTCCAAAGCAGACGTTATTGCCAGAATCGAGGCCATTGCCAGCGTAGTTCGTCATCGTGGCGCCGTTTGCAATCGCGCAATTAATGGCCCCGGCGCCGGTGGAGGAACCGCAGCCGAACTGGCTATTGGTAGCCGAGATCGCAGCCAATGCCGCCGGCATATTCAGGTATCGCGCGTCCCCCACATGGTTGGTGTCCACCGTCAGCAGAGTATGTGTCGACACGTTTCGCAGATAATCCGCAGTCACCACCATTCCCTTCCGAATTTCATGCTGTATGCCCGCGTTCATTTGCACCGATCGCGGAGTTACATAGTTCGGTGCGAAAAGGTTCGTGCCCGTCGCATCGATGCCATCCGACAGCGCATTTCCGATGAACACAGGATTCACTGCTGGCCCGGCAGCGACCGTCGCCGCCTGGTACTGCTGCTGGAAAGCGATAATTTGCGAGGCCACGCTGCCAATCGGCGCGCCGCATACGCCCGCCGGATTGAGGATTGAACCGTTAGGAAGCGTCACAGGACTGCCCACCCCACCCTGGCAAAGCGGCTGCTGCGCCAGAAAAAGTCCCGACTGCAGTCGCGCCGGCCGATCGAACAGGTCATTATTCCAGATCGAGTTTTCGTAGAACAATCCAATGCCCGCCCGAAACACAGTAGTCGCCTTCTTGGTTGGGTCCCACGCGACTCCGATTTGTGGCGCGAAATTATGGTTCGGCTGGTTCACCCGGTCTCCCAGTCCCGGCCCAAACTGGTTGAGCACGGCAATCGGCCCCAGATCGCTGTCCGTCCGCCCCGTGTCCCGAACATAGCGCAGGCCATACGTCAGCGTCAGGTTAGGCTTCAATCTCCACGAGTCGCCAAAGTAAAAAGACAGACGGTTGTCCGGGCCGAGTCCACCGCCCGGCAAGCCGAAAGCCGGCAGTTCCGATGAAAAACCCTGGCCGTTACCTAGGGTGACGTTGTTTGCCGGGTAGTTCAGGGGATTGCTCTTTCCACCGGGCAGAGCCATGCAAGTCGTGCCACAATCAGTTACGAGCGCGCCCACCGCCGGTGCTAACCCCAGAAATTCGGCGAACCCGCCTCCATGAATATGATTGAGCCCGCCACCATAGCGCAGAACGTGAGGACCGATCGCCTTGCTGCCGTCGTATTTGATCTGATGGTTCGACTGGTAAGTGGCCTGCGGCGCCAGAAAGTTCGGACCAGAGCAAAACACGTCCGCCCCGCCCGTCAGGCAATCCGGGTCCGTCCCGATCGCCAGTTCAATGCCGGGCGCGGGATCGAAAATAGACGAGCCCGTAACCGCATCGGCAATCGCATTGCGGAACTTTGTATAGCCAAAACGAATCGCGTGCGTGAATCCGCCAGTGTTGAAGTCCAATCCGACTACGTGGTCAGGAGTGTGGGTGATGTTCGAAAACGGTTGGAATGAACTGGGAACGAAAGGCAGCACGCTCTTGTTCTGGTCGTAAGAGAAACGATAGAACATCTTGTAGTTGTTATTGATTTGCCAGTCCAGCCGCCCAATTCCCTCCGCTTCGCGAAACGGAGAATCGAAGGTCCCTGACAGCGATTGAAACGGTGTTTGCAGTACCACCGGATCGATCAAGTCCTGCTTGTCGCGTTCTGCATCCAGGAAGAAGAACAGCCGGTTCTTGATAATCGGCCCGCCGATGCTTCCACCGTATTGGTTCCGTTGAAACGGGCTAGTCGAATCCGCCGGCAACGACGCATCGAGCACCTGGTCGCGAAAGTAATAGAACCCTTCGCCGTGATACGCATTCGTTCCCGACTTCGTCGTCACATTCACCGAACCCGAAGATGTCAGCTCGGTCGAGAGATCGAGGGAAGACTGCTGTATCTGAAATTCCTGGATCGCCCCCTCGGGAATGTTCTGGGTCACGGTTCCGACCGTCTCATCGCTGATATCGACGCCGTCCACCTCCACTCGCGCCGTACGCCCAAAACGTCCGCCGAATGAGATGGACGAGAAACCGTTCTTGGTGGGATCGAAATTGCCGCCATCCTGAATCTGCACCCCCGGCTCAAGTTGCGCCAAATCAAGGAAGTTTCGTCCGTTGACCGGCAAATTCTCAATCTGCTCGGTATTCAAAACACCCTGAATGGTGGCTTGGTCGGTATTCACCTGTAGAGCGCTTCCCTGAACTTCAACCGTCTCGCTCTCCCGGCCAACTTGAAGCTTGGCGTTGCCATTCGCGGTATTGCCCACCTGCACCGTGAGCGTCAATTCTGAGGTCTTAAATCCACTCGCCTCCACCTTCACGCTGTACTTGTCCGGAATCAGCGATCCCGATGTGTAAAGACCCGATGAGTTCGTCGTCGTCTTCATCGACTGGCCGTTAGCGATGTCCGTGATGCTGATCTTGGCCCCGTTTACCACCGCGCCCGACGGATCGGTGACCGTTCCCTGAATACTGCCAGTCGAAATCGTCGTCTGCGCCAGCAGTCCAACTCCCTGAAACGCAATAACGAAAACGAGCAACCATGCACCAATGCTGAGAATTGATAAACGTGAGCGTAACGACACGGGGGCCTTCCTTTCGGATTCTGTCGCTGCAATTTGACGAACAAATTACATGTGAATTGCGGTCTTGGGGACAAAGTATACAGAATTTTGCTCCGCAAACTAAAGATAATTAGGTCTGGAAAGCAATCCAGTTAGGGCAGGCACTGACTTCTAGAATTTCGATTTCGTGGTGTAGTATCCGGTTCGATGTCTTACATTCACACCTGAGACCGAATCGACCTTGACTTCGACCTTCCGAAAGTTCGAATCCGAAAAGCGCTCCGACGGATAGTAGGCCAGCAGATATTGCGTGCGAAGTTCATCGCTGATCTTGGCGAAGGCATCGTTAAGTTGCGATACCGATTCCGCATAGAAATATTTTCCCCCGGTGTCCTCCGACATCTGGATCAGCGCATGCTCGCCTCCGGTATCGCGGCCGGCGCTGGCCTCAATCGGCACCACGATGATGCTATATACGATGGCCTCGGCTTCCTGTGCCGAGCGCACCGCGGCCTTGTAATCCACACGGCTCACCGTGTCGCCGCCGTCGGTGATAATCACCATCACCTTCCGCCCCTGGCGCGTGTCGAGCGCATGCGCGCTCAGGTACATCGCATCGTACAGGGCGGTGGCCGATCCCAGATGCACCCGGTCAATTCCCCGGTCAATCGCCTTCAGGTCTGAAGTAAACGGAATGACCTCATTCACCACTTCGCTGAACTCGTAGAGGCAAAGCGCGTCTTGCTGCCGGAGGATCGCGTGTGCGAAGCGCTTCGCCGAGCTGAGTTCAAGCGGCAAGTCTTTGCGAGTGCTCAGGCTGGTGTCGATGTCCAGCACAATCGACAGCGGCACCGCTGACTCCTTGTCGAACACCGAAATCTTCTGCGGCTTGCCATCTTCCAGCAGTTGAAAGTTTTCCTGCTTCAGATTGCCGACCGGAGCCCCATGCTGGTCGGTGACAGTCACGAATACATTCACCAGCTTGACGTTGACTCTGACGTTCCGGCATAGAAGGCGCGGCATTCGCGCCGCTCGCGCCGCCGCTCTTCGCGACTCCACCCCCTCCGGCCCATGGCGGTTTCGGCACCTGTGCCTGTGCCGCCATCGCCGTCAGCCCCAAGAACAGCAGCAGAATGGGCATGAAATAGGTCGAGGCTCGGTTTAATTCTTTAGGAGAAATGTGAGAAACACCGTAAATATCAAAGCTTGTCACTTAGATGGTAGGCCCTTGCGAATGGGTGCCTTCGCCAAACGGATCTCCTCCGGAAACGGCTCTCCGTCCGCCCACACCGCCCCATCTTCGAAGTGCTCTTTTTTCCAGATCGGCACCGTCCGCTTCAGCGTGTCGATCAGCCACCGGCAGGCATCGAACGCCGCCCCGCGGTGCGCCGACGCAACCGCAATCAGCACGCTGGTCTCGCCAACATCCAGCCGCCCCAGTCGATGCACGATCGTCGCGTCGCGGACCGCGAACTTCTCCAGCGCCTCCGTCAACAATTCTTCCATCTTTTTTAATGCCATCGCCTCGTAGGCGTCGTAGTCCAGAAACAATGTGCGCCGTCCCTGCGTATGATCGCGGACAATCCCTTCGAAAATCACCACCGCGCCATCTGGAGGGTGCTTTAACCGCCGCACGACCGATTCCGTCTCAATCTTCTCGCGCACAGTTCCCGCGTGCGGCACCTCGTCCTCTGCGCCGCCGCTCACCGGAGGCAAAAACGCAACCTCGTCCCCCGCCTGCAAAACTGTTTCCATCCCCGCATATTCCTGATTGACCGCCATGGCCAGCGACCCAGCAAAATCCGCAAATCGCGGCACCTTTGCTTCATAGTGCCGAAGCACGTCCCCCAGTTTGGCCGCATCGGCCACGCGAAGAGACTCGCCCGCCGTCCCCACCAAATCCCTCAACCCACCGAAAAATAGGACCCGAATCTCCATGGATGATCGCTAATCGCTAGTGTAACCCGCCACAAACTGTAGGGCGGACACTCCTGTCCGCCGCCGTTGATTTTGATTCTCGCTGGATTAGTAGCGCCCGGGGGATGTCCCGCTTGGCGGGCCCTCCCCTGTGTTCCCCTGCGTCCCTGTGTGGTAAAGATTTTCCGAGCCGTCGTCCAAAACATAAAGGGCACCGGTTCAACCAGTGCCCTTTCGGAGTGAAACAGACCCCATCCTGACGATTAGTGAGGATGTTCCTGCGGTTTCGGCGCAGGCGGATGAGGCGCGGCCGGTCGTGGCGGAGCCGCTGGACGCGGGGCAGCTTGTCTCTGCTGCTGCCACGCATTGAACTTCTGCGCCTCGTTCTGCTGCTGCTCCGGCCGTTCTTGCACCGGAGGGGCTGGCCGCACCAGCGGATGAGCCTGCGGCGCAGCCGGTCGCGGGGCTTCCGGCCTAGCGGGTTCAGCGGCTCGCGGCGCGGGCTCCGGACGATTATTCGCCGGTTCCGCCGGCCGTGCTTCATTTACGGGTGGCGCGGGCCGGGCCGGTTCATTCGCAACTCTTGCCGGCGGCTCGGGTCGTGCGGGTTCGGTCGCCGGTCGTGCGGGCGGCTGGTTCCCTGCACGCGCAGGCTCGGTTCGGCCCGGTGTTTCAGTCTTCACATTGCTCACGGGCTGGCGTTGCTCAAAGGGGCTTCGCGGAGCCGGCGGTGTCCGCGTGGCAACAACTTGCCTGTTGATCACCGCGGCTGGAGGCCTGACCGCCGCAGGACGGCCTGCGCCAATCACGCTCTGCCGCGCCGGTTGCGCCGACACTTCGCGGGTTACCGGCGCACTTTCCAATTGTTTGGCATCGACTCGGGCAATGTTCTGCGACACTGGACGCGCGTTGACGAACGTTTCATGCGAGACGGCGGTCACACCACCAGTCACATGCTGGTTCGCGTAAGTGATGCGCGTGATATTCGTGTTGTTGATCGTCGTATTGTTGTAGACGTTGGTGACGTTCGTGATCTGCGTGACATTTACCCGCGTGTTGGTAATGTTCACGTTGTTGACGTAGCCCGGACTGGTTCGATACCAGGGAACGAAAACTTCGCGTGGTGCCAAAGGGAACCAAGCCACGCCGGCCCCAAACCCGACTCCGCCGCCAACGAACGCTACCAGCGCTGGCGCGTATACTGGCCGCACAACGACCGGTCCCGGCACCCAGCCCCATCCCGCGCCGACGTAAGCCCAACGTCCGTAGTGGAAAGGAGCAAAGCCCCAAGGTTCATCTTCGACCCAGGTCCAGCCCCAAGGCGCGACCCAAACCCAGTGGCCGAAGCGATACGGCGCCCAGCCCGGAGCGACGTTGTTCGGCGCCCACACCGGACCGTAGTCCGCCACATATGTCCAGTGGCCATACTCGTCCAAGTCCTCGGCGCCAGTCATCTCCGGAGAAACGTAATTCGACGCTTCGGCGTGGTCCTCGCGTTGATCGCGATCGAAGGCAAAGTTGTCGAAGTCATCGGGGTCGGGAATCTGCTCGATATCGTGGTTGAGTTGGTCAGTGCCGTTGAAGCGCGCGAGTTGGCCCGCGACCACCGCATAGCTCGCGCCGCCGCCCGTAACTTCGGCCCCACCGTGCCAGACCGTAGTATCGGTCTCGCTTCCGTCGGCGTTCACATCGACGCGATATTTGCCGGCACGTTGCACGTTGAAAGCCGAGTTCGGCGTATCGATTTCAAAATTGTCGTCATCGTCCATATGGCGAACGCGAACGATCATCGAGCCTTGCGACAGGCGAAGTTGAGTGGTGTGGTCGTCCATATTCAGGACGGTGACGCTGGTCTCGGAATCGATGCGTATCGACGTAGACCCAACCTGCACCTCGGCGCGTGAATCCTTGTCCGCCCACAGATTGTCTCCCACCGACAACGGCCGGTTCACGACCGCCTGCACCCAGTCGCCCTCGCCACCGGGTTGAAACGATACCGAACCCACGGTGTAGTCGAGCCGCGCCGCTCTACCCGGCGGATCATCCTGCGCCCACGCCTTAGGCAGTGCCTGCAACATCAGCAGCATTCCTGCCAGGACAACTGCAATCGATAAAATTCCAGATCGTTTCATAGATTTATATCCCTCGGTGCAGCCAGAAACGGCGTCGCATTACCAACAAAACTTGCACACTGAATTAAACACGCAAGGAACTGATAAGTTCCCAAAGTCGATCTTTCGTGCTGATAGGGCTGGACTTACTACTTTAGGCTATAGGGCAAAAAGAAGCCAGCACTCGAAAGTGCTGGCTGGAACCATGTTAAATACGCGCGCTCTAGCTGACCGGTTGTTCGCTCAGGACTTTTTCTCTCTCTTCTTCGTCCTGTCTTTCTTGTTTCGGATTGGAAGGCAGGGCAATTTCGAGCACCTCGGAAATCAATTTGACGTAATGGATTTCCAGGTTTTCCAGTTGTTCCGGCGTCAGGTCTTCCTGAACGTTGGTACGGTTTTCGGCCGGCATAATAATATCGTGCACGCCCGCCCGCTTCGCCGCCAGAACTTTTTCCTTGACGCCGCCGATGGGAAGAACGTTTCCGCTGAGTGTGATTTCTCCCGTCATGGCCAGCAAAGGACGCACCGGACGGTTCGTCAGCAGCGAGACCAGCGCAGTTACGATTGTCACGCCCGCCGATGGACCGTCCTTGGGGATCGCCCCTGCCGGAACGTGAATGTGGATGTCATGTTTCTCGAAGAATTCTTCGTCGATGCCAAGCTGAGCGGCGTTGGAACGTACCCAACTCAAGGCCGCCTGCATGGACTCGCGCATCACATCCTGAATCTGGCCAGTGATGTTGAGGCCACCTTTGCCCTTCATGGTGCTGGCTTCGACGAAGAGAATGTCGCCACCTGACGGCGTCCAGGCAAGGCCGACCACAACTCCCGCGCGCTTGGTGCGTTCCGCAATTTCGCCTTCGCTGCGGATCTTGATCCCGCCCAGAAACTCCTGAACAATCTGCTCGGTGACGACGAGTTTGTCCTGCTTGCCTTCCGCAATCCGCCGCGCCTGTTTGCGGCAGATCGTTCCCACCAGACGCTCCAGGTTGCGGACGCCGGCTTCCCGTGTGTAATGGCGAATGATGTAACCCATCACCTCCTGCGGAAATTCGATCTGCTCCACCGTGATTCCGTTCTCTTCAATCTGCCGGGGCACCAGGTACTGGAAGGCGATGTGCACCTTCTCTTCTTCGGTGTAACCCTGAAGTTCGATGATCTCCATGCGGTCGCGCAACGGCTCCGCTACCGGATCGAGCATGTTTGCCGTGGTAATGAAAAGCACCTTCGACAGATCGAACGGCACATCGAGATAGTTATCGCGGAAGGTGGAGTTCTGCTCCGGATCGAGCGCTTCGAGCAAGGCCGAACCGGGATCTCCCCGGAAGTCGCGCCCCACCTTGTCGATTTCATCCAGCATGAAGACTGGATCTTTGGTCTCGGCACGCCGAATGCCCTGAATGATTTGTCCGGGCAAAGCGCCGATGTAGGTGCGACGATGACCGCGAATTTCAGCTTCGTCATGCACGCCGCCCAGCGAGAGACGCACGAACTTGCGTCCGAGGGCGCGAGCGATGGACTTGCCCAGCGAAGTTTTTCCTACGCCCGGAGGTCCGACAAAGCAAAGAATTGGGCCCTTCATGGTCGGCTTCAGACGGCGTACCGAGAGATAGTCCAGAATGCGATCTTTGACTTTCTTCAAGTCATAGTGGTCCGCATCCAGAATCTCTTTCGCCTTTACGATGTCGATGTCGCCGCCGGAGGTCTTCGCCCACGGCAGCACGGCCAGCCACTCGATGTAATTGCGCGTGACCGAATAATCCGCGGCCATGGGAGACATACGAGTGAGGCGCCCGAGTTCTTTAAGCGCTTCTTTCTTCACGTCGTCGGGCATGCCGGCGGCTTCGATCTTCTGCCGCAGTTCCTCGGTGTCGCGTGCCCCTTCGTCCTGCTCGCCCAATTCCTTCTGAATGGCCTTCATCTGCTCGCGCAGGTAGTATTCGCGCTGGGTTTGCTGGACCCGGTCCTGCACTTCGGACTGAATCTTATTGCGCAACTGCTGCACTTCCAGCTCTTTTGCCAGATGCTGGTTGATCTTCTCCAGACGAACGCGCACGTCGGTGGTTTCCAGCGTGTCCTGCTTGTCGGCCGTGGTAAGCGACGGTAGCGAGGAGGCGATGAAATCCACCAGCCTGCCGGGTTCGTCAATGTTGGCGGCGACCGTCGAAAGCTCGTCCGACAGTGTCGGGGAACCGGCGATAATCTGCTGAAACAGCGTCAGAACATTGCGCTGTAGGGCCTCAACCTCGGAGCTTTTCGGAGGAATCGCCTCGGGAACCGGCACAACGCGTGCTCGCATGAACGGAGCAAGCTGGGTAAATTCGGCCAGACGCACACGCTCCAAGCCCTCCGCGAAAACGAAGAGGCTCTGGTTGGGCATTTTTACGACTTTATGCACGATAGCGAGACTTCCCACGGTGTAGAGGTCGCTGGGCTGCGGACTGTCGATCCGCGCCTCCCGTTGCGCCACCACAATGATGGTCTTGTCTTCGCCTAATGAATTAATGAGTTGGACGGAACTCTCGCGTCCAACCGTAAGTGGTAGAACGGCATGGGGAAAAAGGACGGTATCTCGCACCGGGAGAACCGGGAGGGCCCGTTCCTGCTCGCCAATTTTGGGACTATCTGTAAGGCCTGATTCGCCTTGTGACTGCTGAGCCATATTTCACCTTGAGTGTATCCTGCTCAACTTTTGATGATGGAAAGACTATGAAAGATGCAACCCACATCTGGGTCAATTGTTCTTAAGAGACAGGATTCTATACCTTCTGGTGTGCCTTTGCACTGACACGAAGGTCACAGGCGTCGGGTTTAGAACAGAAATCGAGAGAGAAAAGCGAGATTGGGCCAGCCCAAGATGTTGCCAAGCTGGCTCCGGTCCAACCTTAATAGATCACTTATGTAAGTTACTGCCCGCAATCTTCAAGGAGCGGCAAAACCCGGGGAAGCTTCGCCCAATGGAGCCAGATGAAACACCGTCCCGCAGCCATTGCCACAAACTCCTCCACCGTTGGTTCCACCCCCAACGAACATGCTGCCGTAGACATCGCCAGCCGAACCGAAGACCAGGCCCATCGGAGTGAATCCGTCGTCGCCTTCTCCCTCACCTTGAAAGTCGTAGAGATCGGTATAGTTTCCCTTCGTGTCGATCCTGAACAGGCATCCTCCGCCATGAGCGCAGTCGTTTGACTGTTCGAGGCCATACAGGTTGCCCTTCGTGTCCCTGGCCAGATGGCTGGCGTAGACCGGATTGCGGCTGAGAGCTGGCGTGAAGGTGAAGAGGACACTGAACTTGCCGCTGGTGTCCACCTTGAAGACGGTTCCAACGCCGTAGCGATATTGACCCGGTGTTTCGTAGCCGCCATTTTGCGCAATACCATAGAGGTTGCCGGCGGAATCGATAATCAGACCCAGTGGCAGGGACCCGTCGACCGGCCCGAGGAAGGTATGCAGTATGCTGAAGTTGCCGTTGCGGTCCAGTTTGTAGATGGTTCCGCAGCCTGGCACCGCATAGCCATAACCGAGCGATTCGCACTTCAGATCGCCGCCAAAGTTGGCAGCGCCGTAAAGGTTGCCTTCAGCGTCCAAGACCAAGCCCCCCTCCGGTTGCCGTCCTTCTTCCTGAGCAAACGCGTGGAGCACGCTGAACTTGCCGTCAGGAGTGAGTTTAAACAACGTTCCACAACCTCCGCCGCCGCCGCAACTGAGGTTGCCACCATAAGGCGACATGCCGTAGATGTTGCCGGCAGCGTCGAGCGTAAGAGGCGAATCCAAAGAGGAGGCGTCCGGCCCGTTGGCGACGAAAAGCACGGTCTGCTTGCCCTTGGGGTCGACCTTGAATATTACGGATGCCCCGTCAATGTAACCGTTACCCTGGGTCGTGCCATAGAGGTTTCCAGACGCGTCACGCGCCAGGCCGGCGACTGGGTTCGATCCATTGTCTCCTCCGGTGAAGCGGTAGAGCACAGTCTCTTTGCCAGCGCGGTCGACCTTGAACACGGTCCCGCAAGTGTCCTCGCCGCACGACTCAAGGCCGCCAAATCTGGTGGTGCCGTAGAGGTTCCCGTGCGCATCCCGGATGAGGGGGCTGGGGACCGCGCCATCCGACCCGGCGGTGAAGGCATGAAGCACAGTGAAAGTCTGCCCTAGCGCCGGAAATGCGGAAAAAGTTGCCCCTAAAAAAACTGTGAGTAAAGCGGCAACGCGCCGTCTTAGAACGCCGATCAAAGCGTGTTTTCGATGCATCACGGACCTCCCTGGTCTCCGATAGATGAGGCTTTCTCCCTGTCGAGAAGTCCCACCGAAACAATAGTCCGGCCCCGTGTAAGCGTGTCATGAGAATGTAAATTCGTTGTCAAAATAATTAGCGCAGATGTTCGGCATCGGCGCGACTAGAGGACTTTGACCGTTTCCGCCATTCTTCTCAGCCCGGCTGGCTCACTGCCCCGAGCTCCCCGCCGCAGTATGGGCAGAATTTATCGGCCGCATTCACGCCGCGCTGGCAATGCGGACAGATAGCGTTCAGCCGGGCCCGGCATCGCGGGCAGAATCCGAAGTTAGGTTCAACGCTCGTACCGCACTGCGAACAATTCAGGATGCGGGGCTTGCGCAGCACGAAATAGAGAACGATGCCGAGGCCGTGAGGGATGAAGATTGCGATCAGCGTCCACGCTAGACGGCTCATGCCGCGGCGTCCAGCGTCGCGGTTCACGTAGCCGATGAGCAGGATATAGCACGCAATTAAACTCGCTCCAAGGATCGCGAGGGGCACCATCACCGGTAACGTGAAAAAACGATCGCCACTCTTTTCCGTAAAATAGGCGAATATCACGGCTGCCACGGCCGCTATATAGGCGAGAGACGCGCTGAAGAAAGCCCACGGCGAAATAATGCGAATTTCATCCATAAAGCGCGTCGAAGTTTCATTCTTGACTGGCATTGCAAGCCTCCAATTTCGTTTCCCGTGAATGGGCCGCCGATTTTTCCCGGCGTCGCCCGTTCAATCTTTATAAGGACCGTCGTGCTCGGCTAGAAATGTTCCCTGCGCAAGCAGAAGAACGCCTGCCAGAACTGCCGGGGTCAGGTAAAACACCACAAAGCCGCCTTCCCACACCGGCGCCGGAAACTGGGCCTGCTGGCCGAGCCATGCGAATCCGCGCCACAGTAGAGCTGTAGTGACGGCACTGCAGAGCGTGACCGCAGCAACACAAGCGCAGATCATCCAAAAGCGTTCTTGATGACGCTGCAACTCCAGTGCACGCTGGCGCACGCGCATCTGCGTAGCAGAGACGAGACGGCTGTCGGCTGTAATCGAGATTCCGCGCAGCGCGCGAATCGCCTCAAGCGATCTGTCGCGAAACTCGCGGCATGTCGGGCACGAATCGAGATGCGCCGCGAGCCACGATTGATCGGCGTAGGAGAGTTGTTCTTCGCTGGGGCCGGAAAGCGCGATCAACATCCGCGCGCGATCATGAGCACCAGAATTCACATTGCCAATTTTCACAAGCGGGCTCCTTTCACCCACGGTTCGAGTGCGGCCAAGCCGCGATAGAGACGCGATTTGACGGTGCCGAGCGGCGCGCCGGTTACAGCGGCAATCTCATCGAGCGACATTCCTTCATGGAAACGAAGCACCAGTGCTTCGCGAAATTCGGCCGCGATGTGTAACATGCCAGCGGAAATTTGCTCGTTCTGCTCGCGCTGCACAGTCGCGTCAAATGCCGAAGGCTCGCCGGTGACTGGAATGTCAAAGGCGCCCCGATCGTCACCGTCGGACAGGCTATCGAGACTCGCCGGGTGAGCGCGGCGCATGTGATCGATCGTCAGGTTGCGCGCGATGGTGAACAGCCATGCACTGAATTCGCGGCGGCTGTCGTACTGGCGGCCACGCTCGAGCACGCGAACCCAGGTTTCCTGAAAGAAGTCCTCGGCCAGATCCCGGCGCCCGGTCAGATAAAGGAGATAGCGCAGTAGCCGGTGCTGATACTTCTCGATCAGATGGTCGAGCAGCGCAGGATCGCGGCGTTCCAGTCCACGAGCGATCTCCGTGTTTTCGTCGGCCATCGCACTCACGAAATAGCAGGCTGTCGCGTTCATGCTACCCATAGATACGGGGGAATGCCAAGAAAAGACGCAGGGGCCCATAACGGGCTTCTTTTCATGAGGCTGGAGCTGAAGTAACCCTCGACCCCGCAGTCATCATTGCCCAGCAGCGCGATAAACGCCCAAGACCTTTACCAAGTCGGCAATTTTCTTTAGCTCGCCGAGGGCGGCGCGGGCTGGAGCATCGTCGCCGCGAAGAAAGTCGACGTAGAAGACGTACTCCCAAGGGCGACCGCGGATGGGTCGCGATTCGATTTTGCTCAAGCTGATGTTCCGCGAGGCGAAGACGCTGAGGGCCCGGAAGAGCGAACCCGGAATGTTCTTCAGCCGAAAAGCGAGGGAACTCTTGTTTGCCCCGGGAGCGATGACCTTCTTCCGGGAAATCAGGAAAAAACGGGTGAAGTTCTGTTTATCGTCCTCAATGCCCGCTTTCAGGATTTTGCCCCCATAAACCGCCGCCGCCCGGCGGCTGGCGATGGCTCCAGCGCCAGCAATCTGGTTCTCAATGATGTGTTTCACGCTGCCGGCGGTGTCATAGAAAGGGACAGGCTCGATCTGTGGATTGCTGTGGAAAAAGTCGCGGCATTGATCGAGAGCAACCGGATGGGAATACACATTCCGTAGCTCGCTGACTCCGGTTCCGTGAGGCGCGACGAGGTTGTGCACGATCCGCAGACGGAACTCCCGTTGGATGAATACTTTATGGGCGAGCAGTAGGTCAAAATGCTCGATCACCGACCCCGCTAACGAGTTTTCGATGGGAATTACCGCGGCGTTGACGGACCGCTTGGCCAGACGATCAAAAACCTGCGCCGAACGGGCGCAGGGAATAACGTCCCAGCCCGGCAGCATGCGTTTGGCGGCCTCATGGCTGAAGGCCCCGAGTTCGCCTTGGATTGCAACCCTCATCCAGCCTGCGCTGTCTTTCTCGACACAGGATCCAGGTCTTTCTGAAAAACGAAGGCGTTCACGCCTCCCGGGTAGTATCGAGGTATTGTGCTTGTAATGTTGTAGTTGTGCCGTTTATAGAAAGCAATGGCCGAGGCATTGTCCACAGCCGTTTCAAGACGCACGGTTTGGCAGGAAGTTTCGGCGAGACGTTGTTCGGCTCCGGAAAGCAGGCGTGTTCCCATTCCAGAACGCCGATATTTCGGCAGCACGTCAATGCTGATGATATGACCGATGCCTCTGCGATTGCATTCGGCGACGATGAAGCCGGCTATCCCTTTGAATTCTTTAGGATCCTCTTGCGATGTATTTTCGGCCTGGGCGACAATGGTAAACGCTCCTCGGCGCGCGATATAAGCGGACAGTTCGCGGCGCGAATACGCGATACCTGGATCAAAGCATTTCTGGTCGATTCTCCAAAGGGCATCGAAATCCTCGGGCCGGAATGTCCGCAATGTGAACTCCACGCCGCTATTGTAGCCGGAATCCTTTGGCCCAATTTTGTCCTGTCACCCCAGATCGGAATCGTGCATCAAAAAAGCTGGGTGAAGCCCTTGCCTGAGTTGCACCCGTGACGTACCATTCGCATCAGAGAGTGTGTCGTGGGGACGATTTTCGTTATCGACGTAGCCATCGCCGCCGCCGTGGTGGGACTCTGGTATTTCTGTTTTGCCCGTTATAACCGCCGCAAAGGGACCAAAGCCCTGCATTGGGTCGAATCGGCCTGCTCGATGCACGGGCATATCACGGAAGCGCGCTGGTTGGGGTCCTCACGCCTACAGGCCCGGTTGCGTTTTGCGGCCCATTGGGTAGCGAATGCTCAAGTCATTATTCGGCTGCGGCCACGCCCCTTGCCCATCCAATGGATGCTGAGCCGCTGGCACCATCAGAAAGAGACCATCACCTTCGAAGCCGACCTCGATTACGCCCCGGGGATGCGGCTGGAAGTTCTGCGGCACCGGTGGCTGACCCATAGCAACAAGAAACTGTCCGCAAAATCCCGTGAGTGGACGATTACCCGGCCCGGCCCGGTCGTGCTGACCACGTGCACGGAGTGGCGGCAGGAACTTCCGCCCATCGTGAATACGCTGATGACCTCGCGGGGTCACAGCTTGCTGAGTGTCAGGCTGCGTCCCGAGTCTCCGCACTTGGCGGCGACGATCGACTTGGACGATTTGTCGAACGAAGAAGCGGCGGCGAGTTTCTTGGGCGTGCTGCGTGATCTGGCGGCAGGCGCTTCGACTCCTCACCAGTAATTTCCCTTCAGACTTATTTCACAGACGTCATCCCGAAGGCCCGCGCTTTCACCAGCGGGCCGAGGGATCTAGCGGGTACTATGTGGGCTCGCGGTCCGCGCGAGATCCCTCGCGCGGCTGAAGAACGCCGCACTTCGGGATGACGGCATTCGTTGTTTAGCCTTCGATTTCTGGAACGAATCGATAGCCTACGCCACGCACCGTCAGCAAATGCTGGGGCTTGGCCGGATCGCTTTCGATGTAGCGGCGCAAGCGGACGATGAAATTATCGATGGCGCGGGTGTCGGTGTCCTCGTGCAGACCCCAGACCTCTTCGAGGATCGATTTGCGAGAGACGATGCGGCCACTATTGCGAATGAGGTGACGCAAAAGCTCGGCTTCCATCAGCGTCAATTGGATGACGGTGCCGTTGACGCGCAGTTCGAGCTTGGTGAAATCGATAGTACGGCCATCGAAGGTGAAAATCTCCGGTTCCGGCTGCTGCTCGCTGGCAGCGGATGGCACAGATTGGCGGCCCCACTCGCGGCGGCGAAGCAAGCCCTGTAATCGCGCCAGCAGGATGGGTAGCTCGAAGGGTTTGGGAAGATAATCGTCGGCGCCCGAGGCAAATCCTTTGAGCACGTCTTCGGGACGGCCGCGCGCGGTCAGCATTAAGACGGGCACGAAATTTTTCGCAGCGCGCAGCTCGGTGGCCACGGAAAAGCCGTCTTTCCCGGGAAGCATGACGTCGAGAACCACCGCATCGAATTCCTTGGTAGCTCCGCGCTTTTCGCGTTTATTCGCCGAAGGCGCGCCCAAGAGTAATCCGAGCGCACTCTCGCCATCGCCGACCACGTCAACGGAGTGGCCCTCTGCCTCGAGATTGAAGCGGAGGCCTTTGGCCAGATGCGCTTCGTCTTCGACGATAAGGACGCGGCTCATGCGGTGCTCCGCGGCAACTCTAAGACGACGGTCGCGCCATGGCCTTCACCCTCGCTCATGGCAAAAGCCCGCCCGCCATGCTTTTTGGCGATAGCTTTGACAATAAACAGACCCAGCCCAGTGCCTTTCACGTGGGCGAGCGCGCGCGTGGAAACGCGATAAAATCTGCGAAAAACGCGCTTCAATTCTTCCGGCGGAATTCCGACACCGTGGTCTTGAACACTCAACCGGAGGTGTTTCTCATCCGGCGCCTCCACGCGAACGGAAACGTCCACGTTCTCTCCGGAATACTTGATGGCGTTGTCGAGCACGTTGGAGATGGCGGTGCGAAGTTCTTCGGGATATCCGATGACTTGGCCACCCGCTCCATTGAGCGTCGACTCGAAGTGCAGAGCCTGTTGCGGTAGTCGATAGCCGTTGCGCGCCAGTTCTACACACTCCTGGACCAGTGCGCCGAAATCGATGAGCACACGCTCGCGCGAGCTGCGGCGGTGAGCGATGGCTCCGGCTTTCAAAACCTGTTCGACGGTGCCGAGAAGGCGGTCGGTGTCATCCAGCATGAGCCGGTAAAACTCACGGCGTTGGACTTCATCGACTTCGCGCCGCTGGAGCGTCTGCACATACAAGCGGATGGAAGTAATGGGCGTCTTCAGTTCGTGGGTGACGGCGTTGATGAAACTGTCATGCTGCTCATTCTTGCGGATTTCGCGCACTAGAAAAATGGTGTTCAATACCAGCCCGGTGGTGATGGCCCCGAAGAAGATGATGCCGAGGAAAACCTTGAGCCCTTCGCGCCAGTTGATAATTATCCAGCCAAACCCCACTGCAGTAGCGACGGCGGCAAGCGTGACCCCGAAGATCAGAAAGAAAATGATCGTGCCGCGCCGGCTGGTGATGCGCATGGCACAATTCTACCGCCAATAAAAGAAAAACCCGCACGGAGCGGGTTTCTCATTAAGATTCGAGTTGTTCGGAAAGTTAGTCGCCGGTCGCAGCGGCAACCGCTACATTGGCCGGTTTCCAGTTGCCCGGTCAGCGGCGGAGCCGCAGGCAGGTCATGCAGCTTGATGCGATAGATGTGCCGTGCCAAGCCGAGCTTTTTCAGCGCCCAGATTCCGTACCAGTTCATGTCAACTTCGTACCAGGCGATGCCGTGGCGCGCCGATACCGGATGCGCATGATGATTGTTGTGCCAGCCTTCTCCGAAGGTCAGAATCGCGACCAGGAAATTGTTGGTCGACATATCTTTGGTGGCGAAGCGGCGCGAGCCCCAAACATGGGTCGCGGAGTTCACCAGCCAGGTCGCGTGCAGGCCGATGACAGTGCGGAAGAAGATGCCCCACAGAAGAAATGGAAGTCCGCCAATGGCGACCAGCACCAGACCCAGTACCGTCATGGGAAGGTAGTGATACTTGGTGAGCCATACGTGGAACTTGTCTTTGGCGAGATCGGGAACGTAGCGGGCCAGCGTTGTTGTGTCGTGATGCATCGAGCGGCCAGTCAGGATCCATCCCATATGCGCCCACCATTTGCCATCGCGGGGCGAATGCGGATCGCCCTCTTCGTCAGAAAACTGGTGATGAATGCGGTGCGTGGCGACCCAGAAAATCGGTCCGCCTTCGAGGGCCAGGGTGGCGCAGACGGTCAGGAAATATTCGACCCACTTCGGGGTCTTGTAACCGCGATGGGTCAGCAAGCGGTGATAGGCCATGCCGATTCCCAGGCTGCCGGACACCCACCACAAAAACGCGGCGAGGAAAAAAGCCTTCCAGGTGAAGAAGAAAAGGGCGACGATGGCACCCACGTGAAAGAGTCCCATAAAAATTGCGGTGACCCAGTTGACTCCGTTGTCAACAGGTGGTTCGCGATGTAAGGCCTGAATGTCCATGAAGTTCCCTTATTCGTTAAATTTTGGTTTTTGGGAAGGCTGTACTCAAGCTAACAGGGACAAGGAAGGATGCATGTAATACTTGTGTAATAGAGGGCTGGACGGCCCATTACGGGAGTTCAAGGCGGCCATGACAAAGGTCATGTCCGCCCAGTTAGCCAAGCAGGCGTCGCGGATCCTTAGGCGGAAGCGCCTTTGACTTCGACTCCGGCCCACTTCTCCAGCAAAGTAATGGTGGCAGCATAATCGAGGTTGGCGTGGCCCTCCTCGGCGGCCATATCGTAAATCTCCTCGACCGTCTCCAGTCCCGGCAGCTTCACTCTTGCCTCTTTAGCCGCAGCCAGCGCAAGGCGGATATCTTTCAGCATGAGACGCAGCGGAAAATTCGGCGAAAAATCGCGTTGCAACACAAAAGGCGCTTTGTATTCCACTACGCCAGAATGGACCATGGAGGCGTCGATCAACGGCATCATGGTTTCGGCATCGATGCCCAGTTTCGCAGCAAGCGTGAGGGCTTCGGCAAAGCCTTCATAGATCATGGCGATCTGTAAATTCATGGCAAGTTTGGCGGCTTGACCTTTTCCTGTCTCGCCCATACGAAAGAATTTCTTGCCGGTGGCGGCGAATAGCGGCTTGATCTTCTCGATGGCAGCTTCCGGCCCGCCGACAATAAATATGAGCGTGCCACTTTCCGCGCCCATTTTGGAGCCGGTGACCGGAGCATCCACATACTGAACTCCCTTGGCGGCGACTCGTTGGGCAAACTGCCGGGTTGACGAAGGCGAGATGGTGCTGGAATCGACGATGAGTTGACCTGCGCTCAGCGCCTGGTGAACTCCCTGCGCTCCAAACAAGATGTCTTCCACGGCTTTCGTATCGGAGACGCATAGCCACACGACTTCTGCACCCTGAGCGGCTTCCGCCGGCGACGCGGCGGTCTTGGCGCCTTCAACATCTTTTGCCGGAGTGCGGTTCCATACCGTCACATCGTGGCCGGCTTTTGCCAGATTCGACGCCATGGGGCGCCCCATAATTCCCAGTCCCAGAAACGCAACGTGCATATTTCCCTCTTCGACGATTGCAGATTTGAGCCTCTATATTACCTGACGTTGAATTGCCCGCTAGAAGAAAACACAGAACTTAAATCGGTCTACAAATCATCAACCAATTCCCCGGCAATTCAGCTTAGAATAGGAACAACTTCGTCGCCAGCGTCTACATCGTAATTAGCGGAGACTCCGCCATCGCAGATTTACTCGATCAGATCCACTCCGGGACCCCCGTCGAAGGCGCCGACGGCCGAGAAATGTTAAGAGCTACACTGAACGACTCGGCGCTGCGCAAACGCGCACAGGACTTCAGCCGCCTGGTCCGCCACTCGGCCGTAACTCCCCGCACCGGCCACAGTCATAAGCCGAGCCTGGCAGCCAAAGGAGAATTGGGTGTTACTTTCATTGGCCATGCCAGTTTCTTTATTCAGATGGGTGGCGTGAATGTGATGATCGATCCGAATTTTGCGCCCTGGTTGTTTGTGCTAAAGCGCCTGCGCAAGCCGGGGCTGCGCATCCGCGATCTTCCCGCGATCGACATGGTACTGGTGACGCACGCTCATTTCGATCATCTGCATCGGCCGTCCTTGCGGGCGATTGTGCAACATTCACTTCGCAAGAATGGCAAAGCTCCGATCATCGTCGTCCCTCACCATGTTTTCGATCTGGTTTCAGATCTCGGCTTCAGCACTGTAATTGAACTCGACTGGTGGAAAAACTACCGCCATCGGTCGCTGACCGTCACACACGTTCCGTCGCGGCACTGGGGAGCGCGTGTGCTCAAGGATTCGCACCGCGGATACGGCGGTTATGTGCTACGCGACCGCAAACATTCGATTTATCACGCGGGCGACACCGCATATTTTTCCGGATTCCGCGAGATCGGCAAGCAACTGGCCCCGGAGTTGGCGTTGCTGCCGATTGGCGCCTACAATCCTCCGGCGTTTCGTAACGTGCACGCTAACCCTGCTGACGCCACGCGGGCGTTTCTCGATTTGAAGGCGCGATGGATGGTTCCCATGCACTATGGAACGTTCAAGCTTTCGCATGAGCCGATGGAGGAGCCTCTAGAGCTTCTGGCGCGGGAAGCGAAAGCAGCCGGGATCGAGGACCGCGTGCTGGTGCTGGAGGAAGGCATTACGCGGCTGTTCTGAGCGATTTTCCGCACGCGTCTCAATACGCCAGCAGAATTCTCAAATCGCGCAGATTGTTGCCGGTCGGCCCGGTCACCACCGCATCTCCTAAGGCCTCAAAGAACGGAAACGCGTCGAACTTGGCTAGGGCGGAGGCTGCATCCAATCCGTGCGATTGTGCTCGCGGCAATGTCGTGCCGTCGACTGCCGCGCCCGCCGCCGTACTGTTTCCGTCGATCCCGTCGGTGCCCGCGCTGAGAACTGTAATACTCTCGCCCGCAATCTGGGCCGCGCAGTACAGCGCGAAATGCTGGTTTCGGCCGCCCACTCCGCCGTTCACGACTTTCACCGTGACTTCTCCGCCTGAGATCAGGCAGACGCGCTCGTTTTTTTGGCGAAGATCGCGCAGGCGATTCAATAAGTAATCCGCGGCCCGCGCGTAGTCCCAGTCGTCGCAGCTATTGTCGATCTCTACGGTGAAGCCATGCCGCTCCGCTTCAGCCTTCACCGATTCCAGCAGCGATGCGTTGGACAGAACCGTCCACCAGCGGCTGCGATGGAATGCCAGGTCATCGGACTTCGGTGTCTCTTCTAAAGCATGGCGCTCGAACAGCTCGCGAACCGGCGCGGGGAATTGTTCGATCATGCCGTACTGGCTGGCAATGCGGTGACAATCTCCTGCACTGGTCGAATCGGGCAGGGTCGGCCCGGACGCAAGCGCATCGGGAGTGGCGTCCGGCACATCCGAAACCATGATTGAAACCTGCTGAGCGGGAGCGGCTGCCAGCGCCATCCGGCCGCCCTTGACCGCGGAAAGATGTTTGCGGATGGCGTTGATTTCCGCGATGGGCGCGCCCGAGTGCACCAGCACGCGATAGGTGGCAATCAAGTCGGACAAGGAAATTTCATCGTCGATCGGCTTTTCAAGAATTGACGAGCCCCCGCCGCTAAGCAGAAAAATCACCAGCGACGCAGCGTTCTGCGCATCGAGCGCTTTCAGCAAAGACTCCGCCGCGCGCACCGATTCTTGGTTGGGCATGGGATGCCCGCCGAGAAAGTAACGGAAGCCGCGCGCCTGGGCCGCAGTTTGAACTGAGGTTGCAACGATACCTTCGAAGCGATCGCCCGCTTGCATCTCCAGCCCTCTTACCATGTTGTGCGCCGCCTTGCCAACGGCGACCACCAATACTCGCGCGTAGGATGCCAGATCGTAGAGGTCCTCGCATACGCGCAGAACGCCGCGTTCACAGGCAACGTGCCGCTCGAAGGCGCGGTCGATGGTGGACTCGGAGAGCGCATGTTCGAACAGATGCCGCGCGATGACACGCATCTCGATGGCACACCGCTCGCGGTCGGCTCCCGATGTAGACATAGGCCAGAAATTATAGCGGGCGATTCACGGCTCGGTGGGGACGGCTTCGCGTACCAAGGATTCGCGTACCCACGACTCGATCGCTTCTCTCATCTCTTTCAGTCGTCCTTCAAAGAAGTGATCGGCGCCCTCGATGATCACCAATTTCTTGGGCTCAGGCAGCGAAGCGGCCAGAGCTTCCAACTTCGGCTTTGGACCAAACTGATCGCGCCCGCCACTTACCAGCAGTTTGGGCTTGCCGCACTGGTGCAGAAAATCGAAGTCGTATGTGCGCTCATCGGCGGGCAAAACAGGAACCCCCAAGCCGATGACGGCCTTCACGCGCTGGTCTGGGCAAGCCGCTCGCAGCCCGACGGCCGCGCCAAATGAAAATCCCGCGAACAGCAGCGGCAGATGGAACTCCTGGTCGAGCCAGTCCAGCGCGGTTCGAACGTCGTCCAGTTCTCCGATGCCATGGTCGTGCTCGCCCTGGCTCAGTCCGGTACCGCGAAAATTAAATCGCAATGTGGGGAAGCCAAAACTGTTCAGCGCTTTCATGGTGTGAAACACGACCTTATTGTGCAGCGTTCCACCGTAGAGCGGATGCGGATGGCAAACCAGCGCGGCGTGTGTAGCCTTCGCGGCGCCCGCGTTCAGCAGAGCTTCCAGAACGTCCCGCGGGACCTTCGAGAAAAAGCGAGCGGATCGAATTATTCGTTGCAATCACTGTTTCAGGGTACAACGAACGGGCAAGCCGCGGCAGCCGTTAGGCTGTTTCCTCACCGCAGCTTCGTGCCTCTGGCGTTGAGACCACTGCCTATACTGTCAACGCGGACTTCGGCGTTTCTGCGCTATCCTCATATTCATGGATCCTGTCGTCTTCACGCGCCAGCTTGTGGACATCGAGTCGATCAGCGGAAACGAAGGCCCGGTCGGCGATTTTCTGCAAAGCGAACTGGTAAAGCTTGGTTTCGACGCCAAGAAAATGGCCGTTGAAGGCGCACGGCACAACATCCTCGCGACATCGCCCGGACATCCACATCCCGCCATCGTCTTCTCGACGCATATGGATACGGTCCCGCCATTCATTCCCTTTTCCGAAGATGCGACGCGCATCTTCGGACGCGGTTCGTGCGACGCCAAAGGAATCATCGCGGCTCAGGTTGCGGCTGCACTGCGCTTGCGCGAGGAAGGAGTTCACGTCGGCCTGCTTTATCTTGTCGGCGAAGAGCGCGATAGCCTGGGCGCGAAAGTGGCCAACGAGCACGCCCGGGGGTGCAAGTTTCTGATCAACGGCGAGCCGACCGAAAACCGGATTGCGATCGCATCCAAGGGAACTTTGCGCGTGGAGCTGACAGCGAGCGGAAAAATGGCGCACTCGGCTTATCCCGAGTTAGGCGAGTCTGCCATTGACAAGCTGGTCGAGGCGCTGCACCGATTGCAACGGATGAAGCTGCCCGCCGATCCGGAAATTGGACCGTGCACCATGAACATCGGCGTAATCGAAGGCGGCCGCGCGCCGAATGTCATCCCCGATCATGCGCGTGCCCAGTTGCTCTTCCGCCTGGTCGGGCCCGCTGGGCATTTGCGAGATGAGATCACTCGCACCGTCGGGGACCTGGCCAAAGTGGACTTCACGCTGGAACTGGCCTTTATGCGCTTTCGGACATTCGAAGGAATCCCCAGCATGGTGGCCGCTTTCACTACCGACATTCCCTTCCTCGGCAATTGGGGGACGCCGCTGCTGCTCGGCCCTGGCTCCATTCACGTGGCCCACACCGAAGGCGAATTCCTGGGGAAGAAGCAGTTGAGTGATGCGGTGGACTTGTATTGCAAAGTCGCGAAACAGCTCAGTTAGAGCGTCCCGCAAGGCACTTCCCGCACCAATAAACACAACCTAGAATAAATCCTGCAAAGATTGAAAGATTGGAGGAAGACCATGAGTGCTCGGATCGTTGGTTGCTTCATCGCTGGGTTAATTCTTATCTCATGCTTCGCCGTCGGCCAGGATCAAAATCCTCTCGTCCACCCAAATCAGGAGGTACGGGTCAACGATCTGCCACTGCATACCGCACAATCGGCTGACTCGACCGCGGTGCTAGTGGCGGCGCTTGAAACGATCTTCCACGATCCCGATGTGTGTTGCGGAAAAAATTCCGCCTTGCAGGATTCAGGCTTCTCCGCCGGTCCGCTGAAAGATCTTGGAGCAAGGCTTGCAGGAAAACACTACTTGAGCGATGGCCGCCCGATCACGGTGACGGCAGAATACCTGTCGCCCGCTTCGATCAATCCCAGTCAGATTATTGGCCCTCTGAAACACCAGCAAGCGGTCCTCATGGAATGGGACTCGCATTTGTATGTGCTCTATGGGGCAGTCTTTGATGAGCTTCTCTATCCCAGTGGCAACCGCGATTACGTGATTCACAAACTCCTGTTGCTGGACACGCGGTTCTCCGATGCGCGGCGGGAGGTGGCCTTTAACCGTGAGAGTGATGATTGGACGAAAGTGAGCGGACTGTTGACGCTTGCAGCGGCCGCTCGCTAGCAGGGCCTGCGGGGCCGCGAAGCAGTCCTGGCATCGAGATCGAAGGGGACGTTCCGACGTTTTTCTGTGCGTATGACAGCTCACGGCAAAACCTCGAACTTCCTCTCAGCAGAGATCACATTTTGGGCAGAACAGTCATGTGTTCCCTGACTCCTGGATGAACTGGGGCGAGGAGCAATTGGCCCCGCCCCGGGGTTGAAGGCATTTCGAAGGTTGGAATGGCTGCATCGCTTGACCGAGAGGTGCGCCCGCCTCGCCTATGTTTTGGGTAGAACAATAATGCTTGTCGGGGTGCCTAACACGAATGGGGAGCCGGGCGCCTGGTGAAAACCTGTGGGAGCCACCGTAAACACGAAAACTTCGCCACCGGCGGCGAAAAAATTGTTGCTGATGGCGTACAGGTGGTTGTCATTGTCCCAGAACATCTGGCTGATTTCGAGGTGTGTCAGCAGCCCGGTAAAGTGCGTGATCGGTTGACTTCCGTTGAAGTGGAACACCTGCAAACCGCCCGCCCCGGCCACCGCAACCAACTTTCCCGAAGGTGCCATCGAGACGTTATTAAATGACTGGACCGCGGAGGGCGGCATATTCTTGTAGGTGCTATTTGTCGTGAGATTTCCCGAGCTGTCAGCCGTATAGGTGGCAATCTGCGGCGGTCCGTCGGCTTGCCACGTCTCTCCGTTCAGTTGCTGGACCGGGACTGCGACATGATTGGTCGGATCGCCCGCTGCCCCGCTTGGACAATAGAAGTCGCCACTTTTGGCGATCGGCATCGCCGGATTATCGCTTAGTTCGGTCAAGCTACCGTCGCTATTTCGCTCGAATCCGAAGAGCGTTGCGCCGAAGTGATAACAAGTGGATCCATAGGCATACCGATTGTTGCCAATGAAGCTGAGTGAGTCGTAGAACGCGGCACTCGCAGCATTTGTGACCCCCATGTAGGTCAATTCGCCATTAGCGTGATTTACGTCAAAGAACTGATAGTCCGTGTTAGAGCCATTGTTGCCGTCGTAGTCTTCGTCATATAACGTTGCCCCCGTATGGTCGAGGAACAGGGCGGCGGGACCGCCGCTCCCACCATTGAATTGTTGGGCGTTGATCGAAAAAACCTCTTTAATAGAACCATCCGGGGCAATGGAAAACGAGTAAATGTAAACCCCGTCGGTGGCAAAGAGGTAGCTTGAGATTACCGCCATGCTCACAATGTTCGATGAAACAGGTAATTGCTGTACCTGGTTCAACTTTCCATTGGAAGCGGCGGCGAAAACATTAATTTCGTGTTGCGTGTCGCTCAGGTTGCTGGATATGTAAACAAACGCCGCGGGTGCATCGGCATTTCGAACCGCGCCGGCGTCGTCTTGGGCGGATGCAACTTGGACGAAGGCCATGTTCGCGCATAGCGCGGCGATCAGACAAACGGAAATCTGCAAATAGCGTGTCATAGTTCTACTCCTTGGCTTGCTCGCGACTGAAAATGGAAATCTCGACGAGTGCAGATTCAGATGCCCAGAGAAATCCCTGGAGTGGCTACCGCGTAGTGAAAAATACCGTTTCTAAGTCCGCCGCCTAGAGGCTTTGCCGGACAAAGGCCTTAGTTTTCGGCCGCGGCACCGCTGTAAGAAGAGATTAGGAGCATCGATCACTGCCCGTCTCGCGTATTAGACTTAACCCATGACCACCCAGACCCTCAACTCCCTCGCGCGCGCGTCCTCTTCCTATCTCCGGTCTGCCATGCATCAGCCCATCCAGTGGCATGAATGGGGCGACGAGGCATTTGCCTCGGCGCAGCGCGAGAACAAGCCCATCCTGCTGGATATTGGCGCGGTCTGGTGCCACTGGTGTCATGTGATGGACCGCGAGTCCTACGACGACGCTGAAATCGCCAAGATCGTGAACGAGCGGTTTGTCGCCATCAAAGTGGACCGCGACGAACGTCCGGATATCGACAGCCGTTATCAAATTGCGGTCAGTTCGATTACTGGGCAGGGAGGCTGGCCACTTACGGCATTCCTCACTCCCGACGGTAAGCCCTTTTACGGCGGTACCTACTTCCCCCCTGAAGACCAATATGGACGACCCAGTTTCAAACGCGTACTCCTCTCCATTTCGAACGCTTATCACGAAAAGAATGACGACGTCACGGAACAGGCCAAGATGGTGGAGGCGGCCATCGCTCGTGGGGAATTGCAGGCTGGAAAACAGGGAGCGTTCTCCGCCGAAATTGTCGACGCCATTGTGAAATCGGCGGTTCAAGGTTTTGATTCAACCAACGGCGGATTTGGCAGCGCTCCGAAATTTCCTCACCCATCCATCATCGACCTGTTGATCGACCAGTCGGAGCGTTCAGGAGACGGAGAGATCAAGCACATCTTCACGATGACTCTGGAAAAGATGGCGAATGGCGGCGTCTATGATCAACTTGCCGGCGGCTTCCATCGCTACTCGGTCGACGAACGATGGGTGGTCCCGCATTTCGAGAAAATGTCCTACGACAATTCCGAGTTGCTCAAGAATTACGTTCACGCCTATCAAGCGACCGGCTTGGATTTTTTTGCCGAAGTGGCCCGTGACATCATTCGGTGGATGGACGACTGGCTCTCCGACCGCGAGCGCGGCGGCTTTTATGCCTCGCAGGACGCCGACATCTCCATGGACGACGACGGAGACTACTTTACCTGGACGCTCCAAGAAGCCAAGACCGTTCTTACCAGCGACGAATTGCAGGCGGCCGCGTTGCGCTATGACATCAACGAAGTCGGAGAGATGCACCACAATCCGGCAAAGAATGTTCTCTACGTTCGAGCAACAGTGGAAGAAATCGCTAAACGCATGAGCCTCAGTTTGGAACCGGTGCAGGTTTTGCTCGACTTGGCAAAAAAGAAAATGTATGCCGCTCGACTTCAGAGGCCGACGCCCTATGTCGACAAGACGGTCTACGTTGCTTGGAATGCGATGTGCATCTCTGCCTATCTGGGAGCTGCCAAGGCGCTGGATCTCGACTCGGCGCGGCGTTTCGCCTTGCGCTCACTCGATCGGATTTTGGCGGAGGGTTGGTCGCCGGAGAACGGCTTGCTGCATGTGCTCGCCTATTCTGATCCCCAAGCGGAACATCGCCGGGTCCCGGGTGTGCTCGACGACTGCGCGTGCACAGTGATCGCTTGTCTCGACGCCTACGAGGCTACCGCAGACTTGACCTACTTCAGCTTTGCCCAGCGCATCGCCGACGTCATGGTCGACTTCTTTTACGATGGGGAATCTGGCGGTTTCTTTGACATTCGAAAAGCCCAGAGCGATGGCCAAGCCCTCGGCGTTCTTGGCGTCCCTCGCAAGCCTTTTCAGGACTCCCCGACACCCGCTGGAAACTCGGTTGCGGCGATCGCGTTGCTCAGGCTTTACGCCTATACGGGCGACGCATCGTATCGCGAAAAAGCGCAGCGCACGATTGAGAGTTTCGCTGGAGTCGCTGCGCAATATGGAATGTTCGCCGCCACCTACGCGCTGGCGGGCGTTCAACTATTGCAGCCGCACACACAGGTGGTGATCATCGGCAAGGGCGACAAGGCGGATGAACTTTATCGCGCGGCGAACCATGGCTTTTCTATCGGCAGAACAGTTTTAAAACTGAATCCGGCCGAGGCCGTTGCTCGGAATCTTCCTCCGAGCCTGGGGCAAACGATTCCAAGATTGCCGTCGCGCGGCGAGGACGGAGCTATCGCGCTGCTGTGCTCAGAAAATACCTGCGAAGCGCCCATCCAGGACGCAGCCGAATTGCGGCGCCGTCTTCGAAGCTGGCACACAAAAAATTAGGCTGGCGCGTTGCGCGCCAGCCTGAAAAATCTAGATTTTTTGTTTTCTTAAGTGCAGTTACGCGAACCGGGATTGCACACCGGAATCGGCGCGCCGTCTTCCGGAGCGGGAATTGCCGGAGCTGCTAGCGCCGTGTATGTGCAACACAAACCTGCCATCAGGAACAGCATCCTGAGTACGTTCTTCATAGGGTCGTTTCTCCTGGTGCGGTCCCCTGGGAGCGGAAACCTCAACCGAGCCGAATTATACAGAACTTTAGTAACTAGTCTAGGGGTAACTTTCGATTATCGGCAGATAGTGCCGAATGACCTACGGACAGCTCTGTAGCGCACCCTACGTTAGCTATTTGTTTTGTGTAATATACGGGTACATTTTGGGCGTTCTTGAGGAGTGCCGAATTGGTGCCGAAGGCTGTCCAAGGATTGGACAAAGAGCCATCAAATGGCTCCTTTTCCTATTTCTGCTTAGAAACCACGGGCAATTGAGATGGGACTTGGGGACTATCGGGTGACGGCGCTCG
Organism: Terriglobales bacterium; assembly: GCA_963700175.1. Lineage (GTDB taxonomy): Bacteria > Acidobacteriota > Terriglobia > Terriglobales > Acidobacteriaceae > DASVWZ01. Next base: position 185,956 of record CAVOWN010000006.1, on the reverse strand, counting down.
CTCGCCGAAGGTGAGCTTCTGCTTGACGATTATTTCGTTCTCGCCAGGAGCACGAGAGAAGGCGCGCTCTACCATTCCTTCAAACATTGGGATCAGCGAATCCGAGGTCGTTGGACTCTGCAGGTCGCCCAAGCTTTGCTCCCAACGTTGCGACATCAATAAGGTGGAAGAATCCTGGCGCGAGCGGGCTTTCACGGCAGCGTAAGCGATCCAGGTCAAAATCGAAAAGATATAAGCCGTGGTAGTCAGGACATTCATAGTGCCGGGATGGATTTGTCCGCCGGAGAACAGCGCCACGGTGGCCAACTCCACGCTGGCGTATCCACCAAATCCCAGTGCGATTCCAAAGCTGTGCTGACGCCAGGACACTCCAAGGTATCTGGAAAACACGAGTAGAAACAGGATCAATCCACATTGGATCACGCGCACACAGCGCTGCACCACCAGCACCGCCTGCGTGATGGGCTGGTTGGTGCCCGCCTGGCTGGAGGCGGCCACTACGACTGCCACCAGCAACATCACCAGCGCCGCCCATTTGAACAGCATGGTGCCCAGATCTTTCAGGGTGTGGTAGGGCCGAAAAACATCCAGGAAAATCTCGTGAATCACTTTGAACCCGACCGACATGCTGACAGCGGAGCCGATCCAGTAAGCGTAGAAGTAGGCGGCGTTGTGGACCGGACCAGCCTTATAGATGGGAAAAAGGATCGCGAAATTCACCAGTTGCGAAATGATGTAAAGGAAGAAAATCGGAAATTTTCGATGCAGTTTCCGCTGAACCAGCAGGGCCGCCAGCACCGTCTCCAGTACGGGGTGGGCGATCCACACAGCGAGTTGCATCTTTGGACCCATGGGTTTGGCACTAAAGCCGCCCAGCGGGCGGGGGAAGCCTTTTGTTTGCATCCTCACCTTAGCAGCTCTGTTTAGGGGGTCAATGTACCAAAGTAACTAGGTAACTGTTACCTAGTGAGGTTCGGGGACGGGGTCGGTCACGGGAGTTGCGCAAACCGGGCGCACAGAGCGTAACTTGCTTTCCCACATGCAGTTAGACGCCGCAGCCCTTAGTTTTCCATGAAAATGAAATACGAGCAGGCCCACAGCCCAGTCGGCAGGCTGCCCTTAGGCCGGCTGGTTAGAATGATGTTGTAGTCGTCGGAAGGCTGGATTTCTTCAATTAGCGAAACTCGTCCCGTTTCGGGAGCGGCAAGTGCGAGGTACGTCAGAAAGCTGTAGACATCCCCCGACCCCGCGTATCCCTGTGCCATGAATGAGATATCGGTATTTTCTCGGGAAAAGTGCCAACTTAGAGAAGCGGCCAAGGCGATGGCTGATTCGTACGATTCGCTGCTGACGCCGCCCGGTCCGGGTTGGTCGAAGACGATTCTCAGCTTGCGGCCATCCTCACGGCTGAATTCCCTCACTTTCAAAGAACCGGACTTCGCCGTCGCCTTCCAGTCCACATGACGAGCAGAATCTTCAGGCAAGTATTCGCGAATGCGGTAAAGATCGTTTCCCCGGCCACGCAGAAAAGTCTCAAATTCTCCGGTGATGAGGGGCAAGATTTCGAAGAATTCGTCAGCCGGCTCAACCGGAGGATAAACCAGGATTTCGCGGGCCATGGCAATGCGTCGTGACTTGGATAGAAAGGCAAAAGGAAAGCGGGTCGACAGGCTGAAGCTGTCCTGCTGGTAGCGTCCGCGGCGATCAAAGCGAAGTTGCAGGTCGGCGGCGAGGGTGGCTCGGGCGGGCAGGTAGGGGAAATACACTGAGCCTTCAAGAATTCCCGGTGGCTGTTCCGCGCTGATTCGGCGTAACTTGCGGTCGGGCAGTTTGATCCATTGATCGGCTGCCGGACGCCATGGCGGCACGCCAAATGAAGCTGCGCTCCATTGCCACTGCTTTTTCTTGCTCGGCCGAGCAGAAGTCACGTTTACGGAAAATGACGGCACCCACGAACGCTGATTGGTCAGAACGATTCGCCCTAGTGCCGACCGGCCGGCAAACAAATGCTCGGGCAGGCGCACATCGAGGACAAGATCGCGCAAAACCACCGCCGACGCGACACCTGACACCAAAATCGCGGCCAGCATTGCCGCCACGATGATGTAAAGCAGGTTGTTTCCCGTATTCAGCGCCGCCACTCCGATCAGGACCACGCTCAAAACGTAGGCGATGCCGACGCGCGTCACGTCATAATCGAAGACGTCGCCGATTCGCCTGCCGACAACGCGTCTTGCGAGGTAAGGTACGGTGGTCAGACCAACGATTACGGCCAGAACCAAAGCGGCTGATGCGAGCCCTAAGGTGGCCCAAAGATTTCCCGACTCGCGCGAGACGGTCGAAAACAGGGCGGCAGAAAATGCCAGAACTAATCCGACAAGGGCCAGCAGGAAACGAATCCAAACTTCCGGAATCTGAATGTGCAGCCAATGGGCGATCCTCATCGTAAGCGTAGGGCGGGCTTCGAGTGGCGCACTCACTGGGCTGGAAACTGACATGCTCTGTTTGGAGGTTAGCACCGCCTGTGGGGCCCATCAACCGCGCGTGGTTGGCGTTGGTTACGAATGGTTGAACGAAATTATCGTGCTGACACGGTTCGCTCTAACCACGGCGAGGTCGAGAAGAGCGAGAGAAAAGCCCCTACTTCGTTTTTGTCCCGGTCAGAGCGATCGAGAACGCATCGCAGCCGTAACCCTTACAATACCCATTTCTGCCCCAGGTGGTCTCGTAGTTCGCCCCAAAACCCGCCCCGTTGAAATAGGAGTCATCGATGACATTTTTCCATCCCCGATGGTTTACCGGATTCGCGTCTTCCACATCCATCAGGGTTCCATAGTTACCGTTGTCGTAGATTGGCAGGAGGTTCACATAGTACGTCGTGCCCCTCTTCAGACTGCAAGACTTCGAAAGCTTCTTGATGGTGTAGCTGCCTTGCTCGCAAAGTTGCGAAGCATTGTATTCTGCGAGCGCTGCGTTGCCACTCGTGTTGCAGACTACCCTGCCCGCATGGCCGGGCTTAATGCCAACTTGAACCGTAAACGGTGTTGGGTTCACGCCCAATGCTAGGTTGAATGCGAAGCACTGATTAAATGTAGCACCGGTCACAGTTACATCTCGGTTGGGCTTCACGCCCACCCACACTGCGCCTTCGAGATCGTTCTGAGTATTGTCGGTGTTATATACACCGTTGGCGTTGGAGTCGTTCGTATTGAAGTCCCCGGCGTAGTACAAGCAGGTCTTCGGCGGGCAGAATGGCGGGTTGATCGTCGCCTCCCCCTGGCCGACCGAAACAACCTTATCTTGAGCGGCCGCGAAGAAACCGAAGGTTGCAACAAGCGTAAGCGCAAACAGTGCTTTTTTCATCGTGTTCTTCCGAGGAGGGGCCTGATCAATTCCGCCGGCTTTGCGATACTTAAGCAGACCTCCGGTAATCATTTTTGGTCGCTCCTTTCAAATTAGCTGCTCAGATATGCGCCCCAACGGGCGCACTCCTCAACGGCTAACGTGATCTTTCAGGTCAATGCGCAAGGCGTCGGGCGCGATAGCAGGATTACAAACGTGCACCGCCGTCACCTGCGCGCCACAGCCTGAGCAATACCCGACTTGCATGGGCGCGGCGGGCTTGATCTCGTAGACCGCGATGGCCTGGCCGTTGGGGTACAGCGTCGGGCTGTCAGCTACCAGGTAAACGGTGAACGCTGCCAGCGCCATAAGCGCCGACAGTGCGAAGCCGCCGGCATTGAGCGCCGTGCTCACCCAATCGTTCCGAAAATTGCCAAACGATTGCAGAGTGCAGAAGGCGAACAGAATGACGGCCAGCAGTGAGACGAACAGAATGATCACGGCGAACACCTTGCTGAAAGTGGTCATTTCCTCGGAATCCTGTTTAGCAGTGAGCGCTCTGGTTGTCGGTGATCAAAGTTACCTACGGCTGTGCAGCACGTCACACCGCGCGGTTTAGCAAAAGGAGTTTGTCAAGAAGGCCGAGTCGGCGGATTTCGGGTGAGCAAGAATTTTACAACGATGCGGTTGAATTCTTCGGGGGCCTCTTCGTAGGGCAAATGGCCGATGCCTTTCATCATGATCAACTGGCAGTTGTGGAAAAATTGTCTCAACGGTTCGGCGGATTCGGGCGCGACCGCTGAATCCTGATCTCCCCAAACAAGCAAGGTTGGGATGTCGGCAATCTTGGGCAAAGCGGCCTTTAATCCGGCGAAGTCCCGATTCCACGTGCGCAGGATGGAGATGGCGTATTCGTAGGAGCCGGGGCGGTCGATGGCCAGCCGATAGCCTTCGAGCGTGCCGGGAAGGATTCGATTTGGATCGGCGAAGAGCCTGCGGAAGTAATACTCCTTGAGCAGTGGGACGATCTGCAAGGCGAGCGGCGTGATCAGGGGATTGCTGAGAAAAGGCGCCAACGACTTCCCTCTCGGAGCCCAAGGATTCGCGGGAGCGACCAGAATCAATCGTTGAATACGCTGAGGTGCGAGAGTGGCGGCCATCATGGAGATTGCTCCACCGTGGGAGGTCCCGAGCAAATCGAACGGACTCTTGCAGACGGCATTGGCGAATCGCAACAGGCGCTCGGCACAAGCCTCGAAGCTCAGATCGAGGTTGGCAGGGCGGTCGGAGAATCCGGTTCCGAGAAGATCGACGGCGAAGATTTCGGCATGTTTTGCGAGGACGGGAATGGCGTGGCGCCAGGAGAATGAATAGCCCATCAATCCATGGACGAGGATCAGCGGCGGTCCCGAACCGGCATGCAGGTAACGCATGTTGGCGCCGTCGATCGGGAAGAAGCGCTCGTGGAAGGGTTTGTCGGTAGGCGTGGTTTCCATGGTGTTGCTCGCTCACGAGTTCACTTCGCGCTCCTCGCGAGATCCCCTTCGGCTCCTCTCAGGGCAGGCTTTCACTACGCCTGAAGAACGGCTGCGTTCAGGATGACGTCGGTTGGTTGCTTAGTTGGCGGCCGCATTGGCTTGATCCTGAGTTGCGGATGCTGATTTCGCTTTCGACTTTTTTCCGTGTTGGGCAAGCAGTTTTTTCAGAACACGGATTCCCTTGTCGATGTGTTTCTCTTGCAACAGAAACGGCGGCAGAAAACGCAGCACGGTGTCTTGCGTGGAATTGAAGAGCACGCCCTCGGCGAGTGCTTGCTCCACGATGGGGCGAGCGGGCACGCTGAGCTGCAGGCCCTGAATCATGCCGCGGCCGCGGAATTCCTGGGCAGCTTCGTAACGGCCCACGAGCTCCTTGAACTGCTGCTGCAAGTACTCACCGATTCGGCGAACGTTTTCCAGGAGCTTTTCGTCTTCGACAATCGCTAGATATTCGAGGGCGACCCGGCATGCCAGCGGTCCGCCTCCAAAGGTGGTGCCGTGTTGTCCGGGAGAAATGGCGGAGGCAAACTCTTCTTTTGCCAGGAACGCACCCAGCGGCAGGCCGGCGGCGATGGGCTTGGCGATGGCCACGATGTCCGGCATCACGCCCAAGGTTTGGAAGGCGAAGAAGTCGCCGGTGCGTCCCAGTCCACATTGGATCTCGTCAAATATCAAGGCGGCCCGGTATTGGTCGGAGAGAGCGCGACACTCTCGCAGGAATTCGACCGAACATTCGTGGATGCCGCCCTCACCCGAGATTGGCTCGAGCACGATGGCGCAGGTGTTTTCATTGACCGCGGCCTTGATGGCCGCCAAATCGTTGCGTGGAACAAATTTCACGTCGTCGAGCAGAGGCTCAAATCCCTTGCGGTACTTGTCCTGCGAGGTCACGGACAAGGCGCCGAAGGTGCGTCCGTGATACGAACCTTGTAGAGCCACTAGCTGGCACTTGGGATCGCCACCGGTACGATGACCGGCGAGACGAGCGAGCTTGATGGAGCCTTCCATCGCTTCGGTTCCGCTGTTGGAAAAAAAGGCGCGCTGCAAGCCTGAAATCGTGCACAGCTTTTCTGCGAGCTTGCCCTGGTACTCGTTGTAGTAAAGATTCGAAACGTGGATGACGCGGGCCGCCTGTTCGCGAATGATCTTGACGATTCGGGGATGAGCGTGGCCGAGCGCGTTCACCCCCAGGCCTGACACGAAGTCGAGATAGCGATTTCCATCGAGATCGAACAGATAAGGACCTTTGCCGCGTGCGATCGCCAGCGGGTAACGATTGTAGGTCTGGAGCAAAAACTGACGTTCGAGCTGGATGATTTCTTCAGTGGTAGACATGGGGATGCGGTAATTGTATCGAGATTGTCTGTTGAAAAGGATTGAAGTTTGGAGCCGGAGCCAGCGTCTTGGCGTGGGGGGCAAGGCTTGTGAATGCAGCGACTTACAAAATGTCACATACGCCTACGGAAATTCATAGCCTTATTCCATGAATCCCTCTACAATTTTGGAAACTATTGCATCTTATGTAGTTTAGCGGGGAATGCATGGCGCAATTCTTGGCAGAGAACGTGCAAGCTGAAGAAGCGGAAAGGCTTATTCCCCGGCCTGCCGTGGCTCCGCGGTCCATGAACCGGGACTTTCAAATTCGCTTTACTGCCAGCCTGCTCGCCCTCCTTACGGCGGCGGCCATCGTCTTGTCCGCGATTAACTTCCGAAAAGAACAGGAATTTCAGGCGCCTTACGACGGAGCCTGGTGGGTGGAACGCAGCGGCGCCTTAGTGGCCGACCGCGTGGAACCGAACGGCCCCGCTGCAAGGGCGGGAATCAAGGTGGGTGACCAACTCACCGCTGTCGACGAACATGAGGTCAATAGCGCAGCCAAGTTGTCGCGGGAGCAGTACCGGGTAGGCCCGTGGTCAAAGGGAGTTTACTCGGTGGTGCGTCAGGGCGTACCAGTCGATATGCAGGTCATTCTGGTGCCGACGGACCGGTCACAGTACAACTGGCTCAGGCTGATCGGACTGATCTACTTGGGGATCGGATTGTATGTGCTACTGCGGCGCTGGACGGCACAGAGTTCGACCCACTTTTACGTTTTCTGCCTGGTTTCGTTTATTTACTACTCGTTCCACTACACCGGGAAGCTCAATCCCTTTGATTGGAATATCTACTGGGGAAACGTGGCCGCGGGACTGCTTCAGCCGGCGCTGTTTCTCCACTTTGTTTTGACCTTCCCGGAGCGCACCGGTTTTGTGCGCCGGCACCGCTGGGTGATTCCGGCGATTTATTTGCCGGGAGCGCTGTTGTTGGCGATCCAAGTGGTCGCAATCACGTGGCTGCGAGCCAGCGAAGTGCTGCGGTGGGACTTGGACCGGCTTCAGATGGCGTATCTGGCTTCGCTTTTCGCGGCAGCGGCCGGAGTGCTCGTCTTCAGTTACCGGCGGGCCGCGACCCCGATCCTGCGCCAACAACTGAAGTGGGTGACCCGAGGCACAATTCTTGCCATAACGCCATTCACGTTGTTCTACGTCATTCCGTATCTCACGGGAACGCTTCCGACGACGGCGATGAAGGTGTCGGTACTGTCGCTGGGCGTATTGCCACTCACCTTCGGGTACGCGATCTTCCGCTATCGATTGATGGATGTGGACCTGATCTTCAAGCGCGGCATGGTTTATACGCTGGCGGCTGCGGCGATTGCGGGGGCCTATTTCGCACTCGTAGCCGGGGTTGCGGAACTCGTCCATGCCAGAATTCCGAGTTCCGGACCGCTCGGTCTGACGCTGGCCATTGTGGTTACGTCACTGCTGTTCGACCCGGTACGGAGATGGATCCAGGAACGACTGGACCGCGTCTTCTACCGGACACGTTATGACTACCGGAGGACCTTGATCGAATTCGGCCGCGAACTGAACTCGCAGACCGACCTCGACAAGATGCTGAACTCGGTGGTCGATCGCCTGACGCGAACCTTGCTGGTCGACCGCATGGCAATCTTTCTGACTACGGGCGAAAGATTTCTGATCGCGAAGTCGTTTGGCATGACGCAAACCGGCAGCCTCGATCTGAGTTTTCTGAGCACGCCGCGTCCGGAGATGGAGGCGGAGCATCTTTTCTTCGATAACACGCACCAGGTGCCCCGTGAAACCGTCGCGGCACAACAGGCAATTCGGGCGCTGGACTTGAACTATTACATTCCGTGCCGCGCGCAGAGTCAGACAGTGGCCATTCTCGGCCTGGGCAAGACGGTCGAAGGAGATTTTCTCACCAGCGAAGATGTGGAACTGCTACAGGCGCTGGGCGGATATCTGGGAATCGCCATTCAGAATGCTCGCCTGTATGCGTCGCTGGAACAAAAAGTAACCGAGTACGAGCGGCTGAAAGACTTCAACGAAAATATCGTCGAGTCGATCAACGTGGGAGTGCTTGCGGTCGATCTGGCGGACCGGGTCGAATCCTGGAATTCGCAGATGGAAGTGATGTACGCATTGCCGCGTGCGCAGGCCATCGCGCGGCCATTGAGCGAAGTATTCCCGGCAGCGTTTGTAGAAGAATTCTACCGGGTGCGGCAGACCCCCGGCATCCACAATCTCTATAAGTTCAGGCTGGGGACGCAAAGCGGAGAGAGCCGGGTAGTCAATGTGGCGATTGCGCCGTTGGTGACGAAGAATTTCAACGTGATCGGCCGGCTCATCATCATGGATGACATCACTGAGCGGGTGGAACTTGAGGCCCAGCTTTCGCAGGCCGACAAACTGTCCTCGATTGGTTTGCTGGCGGCGGGCGTCGCGCACGAGGTGAATACCCCGCTGGCGGTGATTTCCTCGTATGCGCAGATGCTCTCCAAGCAACTGCAAGGTGATCCGCAGCGGGGTGCGCTACTGGAAAAAATTACGCGCCAGACGTTCCGCGCGTCGGAGATTGTAAACAACCTGCTGAATTTCTCCCGGACCAGCAGTACGGAATTCACAGCGGTTGATGTAAACAAGGTCATTCACGACACTTTGGCGCTGCTCGAGCACCAATTGAAGACATCGCGCATCCAAGTTGAAAATGAGTTGAAGGAAAATCTGCCGCCCATCATTGGAAACGCGGGGCGGCTGCAACAGGTATTTCTCAATCTCTTCCTCAATGCCAAGGACGCGATGAACAATGGCGGAACTCTGCGGGTTGCCACGTTGAACGGCGAAAACGTAAGCGTGATGGTTTCCGACACGGGAACCGGAATTGCTCACGAGCACATTCAGCGTATTTACGATCCGTTCTTCACCACGAAGGTCGCATCGCGTGAAGGGCAAGGCCGCGGCACGGGCCTGGGATTGTCCGTCACCTATGGCATCATTCAAGAACACTCTGGCAAGATTCGTGTGGAGAGCCGTCCCGGCGAAGGCACCACGTTTTACCTCGATTTCCCCCTTACCAGGAAGGCGGTAAATGTCTGAATCGGCTGTGATCACGGCTCCTCCGGCTGAAGCGTCCACTCAAAGTGCGGGTTCGGTGTTGATCATCGACGACGAGGCGGCGATCCGCGAGTCCCTAGAGACGCTGCTGCAAATGGAGGGCTTCACAGTGGAATCGGCCACCACTGGCGACGAAGGCCTCACTCGTCTGGGACAGCAGAATTTCGATTTGGTGCTGCTCGATCTGGCATTGCCCGACCGCAGCGGCATGGACCTTCTGCCGGAACTCCGCGTCCAAACCCCGGGAATTTCGGTCATCATGATTACAGCCTACGGCACTGTCGAAAATGCGGTGCGCGCGATGCAGTCCGGCGCATCGAACTTCATCCAGAAGCCCTGGGACAATGAAAAACTAATGGCGGATGTGCGTGCGGCCGTGGGCCGGCACCGCGCCGAAGAAGAGAACATCCAACTCAAGCGCGCCCTGAAGCAGCGCTATAACTTTGAAAACATTGTGGGCAAGAGCGAGCCCATGCTGAAGATTTTCGATCTTGTCGCCCAAGTCGCGCCCACTCGCTCGACGGTCATGTTGCAGGGCGAAAGCGGGACAGGAAAAGAGCTGATCGCCAAGGCGTTGCATCTTAATTCTCCGCGTAAAGACCGCGCCTTCGTCCCCGTAAACACCGGCTCCATGCCGGCTGACCTGCTGGAATCTACGCTGTTCGGACATGTGAAAGGCGCGTTTACCAGCGCCATCGCGTCGAAAAAAGGGTTGTTCGAGATTGCCGACAAGGGGACGCTTTTCCTGGATGAGATCGGCAATATGGGAATGGACACGCAGAGCAAGATTCTGCGCGTTCTGCAAGACAGAAAATTCATGCACCTAGGCGGAGTCCATGAAATGCAGGTGGACGTTCGCATCGTGGCCGCGACCAATGTCGATTTGAAGCAGGCGGTAAAGGACGGCAGATTCCGCGAAGATCTGTTCTATCGCTTGAATGTGATCACCATCGATCTGCCTCCGCTGCGCCAGCGCAAGGAAGATATACCGCTGTTGGCAAATTTCTTCCTGGCCAAGTTTGCGGAAGAAAATGGACGGCCGGCCATGCGCATCACTCCCGAAGCTCTGCGGCCGTTGCTGATGTATTCATGGCCTGGCAACGTGCGCGAGTTGGAGAATGTGATTGAACGCGCCGTCGTCCTGTCGACCGGTCCGGAGATCGGGGCCGACTTACTTCCCGACCAAATTGCGGGACGAAGCGCCGCCTTCCCTTCCATCGAGCCGCGAGCCGACGCTTCCCTGTTCGACATCATTGAGGACTGCGAGCGGCATGTGATCACGCAAATGCTGGAAAAATGCAGCTGGAACCAGACCGAAGCCGCCGAGAATTTCCGCATTCCTCTCTCCACGCTTAACCAGAAAATCAAGCGTTTAAATATTGAAATCAAGAAAAAGGGTCGGGAATAGCAACTGCTCCAGAGTACCGGCTATCCAGCTGATCAATTCCCGCCGTCTCTGCTATATTCGGGTTAACCTGACCCACTGGAGCGCGCAAGCGACACCCGATGGAACTCGTTTCTCCCAGCGAATTTGCCAAAGAAAAAGTCCTGGCGGTCCAGGACTACGCCCAACTTTCGTGGAATTCCATCGTTAGTCTGTTCGGCCATCCGCGCTATTTCGCGGACATGATTCAACAGGCCGATCTCATCGGATGGGGCTCATTGCCCATTGTGGTGCTGGCCGGAGGGTTCACCGGAGCCGTGCTGGCCCTGAATAGCGCCAACACTCTGGAAAGATTCGGCTCGCTCTCGCTGATCGGCCAGTTGGTCTCGGTGGGCATGGTCCGCGAGTTAGGCCCGGTGCTGACCGGGTTGATGGTTGCCGGCAGAAACTCATCCGGCATGGCCAGCGAGCTTGGTTCAATGGTGGTGACCGAGCAGATTGACGCGATGCGCGCTCTGGGCACCGACCCGATGAAGAAATTGGTTGCGCCGCGCGTAGTTGCGACCGTTTTCATGCTGTTTTTCCTCACCATTATTTCCGACTTGCTGGGATTGGTTGGCGGCGGAATCATGTCGAGCCTGGTTTTCGGCATGGACGCGCATGAGTATTGGAGTTCGGCCTGGCAGATTCTGGCCTTTCAGGACGTCTTCATGGGCCTGGTGAAGCCGCTGCTCTTTGGTTTCATCATTGCTACGGTCGGGTGCTTTTTTGGACTCTCGGCGCGGGGTGGAACGCAGGGCGTGGGCCGGGCAACCACCCAGGCGGTAGTCGTAGCCTCGGTATTGATTCTCTCGGTCGACCTGGTTTCAACCAAATTGCTGATGGCCATCTTCGGATACCGTTGATCCATGTCTGCCCCTCTAACAGCGCTCGCAGAGCCTCGGCCGGTTGCGAACGACGCTGCCTCGCCGGTCATCATCTTCGATCAGGTCTCGATATCGTTTGAGGGCAACAACGTTCTCAACGAGATCTCTTTCGAACTTCAGCGGGGCGAAACGCGCGCCATTTTCGGTGTGGCGGGGTCGGGGAAGAGCACGATTCTTAAACTTGCGCTGGGGCTGGTGAAACCGGACAGTGGACGAATCACGGTGCTCGGCAAAGAGGTCACCGGGATGCGGGAAGAGGAACTCTTCGATTTGAGGCGGCAGATCGGAATGGTTTTTCAGGAGAGTGCGCTGTTCGATTCGTTAAACGTCCGCGACAATGTTGCGTTTCGCCTGCTCGAAGAAGGCCATGCTACCGAGGAGGAAGTGGACAAGCCGGTACGCGAGGCCTTGAGTTTTGTGGAACTCGAGAACACCATTGATCTTTTCCCATCGGAATTGTCGGGCGGGATGCGGCGGCGAGTAGCAATCGCCCGCGCCATTATCACTCATCCGGAGATTCTGCTGTATGACTCGCCGACCGGTGGGCTCGATCCCGTGACGTTTACGACCATCATTGAATTAATAGTGAAGCAGCGAGATGTAGCGAAAACCAGCGCGCTCATGGTTACGCATCGCTTACAGGACGCTTTCATGATGGCGACGCATTATTTCGATGTCAAAGCCAATGCCATGCAGCCGCTTCCGCGGGAAAAGCGCGGAGAGATTCCGTTTGCATTTATGATTTTGCGCGACGGGAAGATCATCTTTGACGGCGATTTGGAGCAACTGGTACACGCCAAAGATCCCTATATCCAAGAATACATTTCGTGAAATAAACAGGGCCGGCGGATTTCCGCCGGCCCGCACGAGCCAGGACGCTCGCGCCTACCTTAGCTGGCTTTGGCGGTGTGGGCCATCTTGCGGAATGCCGCCATGCGTTCCTGCATTCCCTTAAGGCGTTCCACGGTTTCCTTGTTGCTGTTTACAACTTTCTCAATATTGCTGAATGCGGTTGGGCTCTTCATTTTTTCGCGCAGGTCTTTGAGAAACGGTTCGATCTTGCAGTACACGACGAACATTTCCGCGGAGATGCTGGGCTCCAGAAACAAATCGCGGTTGATGGCGCCATGGAGAACGAGGGAACCGACCATCTCCCAGTAGCTAGTGACCTGGCGCAACCAGGCGTTTTCCTGGGTGCCCATGGCCATACCGACCTTCAAGTAATCGTCGGACGATTCGGGCCAGAAACTCAGAAACCAGCTGCGGGCCTTACGCATTTCAGCCTCTCGGCGCATGTCATACAGTTTAAGAATCAGTTCGGCATCGGTGGCGGTTGCTTTCTCAGACATACGAAATCCTCCTGTGAATGGTATGGCTATTTTGAAGGTGCCTAGGACAGCAAGATACTCAAGACTATTGATGACGGCAGATTATGCCCGATTCAAGTTATTCGGTCCGACTCTCAGATCCGCCAAGGTCACGAACCAGCGGTAGCGGCTTCAACCGGCACCTCTCGCTCATACTCGCACTCTTTGTTCGGACATGCGATGACCGGGCCCGCCTTCAGATTTTTCTCTACCAGGAATTCATGGCCGCACGTCGGGCACTTCTCAGCAATCGGCTTGTTGGCCGATGTGAACTTGCAGTTGGGATAATTCGAGCAGCCGTAGAAGGTGTTCCCTTTACGCGCTTTCTTTTCGACTAACTCGCCGTCTTTGCACAGCGGACACTTAATGCCGATGAAATTCTGTTTGACGTACTTACATTCCGGATAGCCGCTGCAAGTGGTGAATTCGCCGAAGCGCCCGTGCCGGATCATCATGTTGCGACCACACTTCGGACACAGTTCATCGAGCGGAATGTCGGGGACCTTCTTGCCTTGATCGAGGCGGCGCGTAGTTTTGCAATCGGGATAGCCGGTGCACGCCATGAACTGGCCGAAGCGTCCGCGCTTCAGCACCATCACGCGCCCGCAATTCTCGCAATACTCTTCCTGCGCAGTCTCCTGCACATCCGCGGAATCGAGATCGGGCAGATTGATGGGATTCTCTTTGGTGAAGGTACAGCTGTCCGGATTCTCTTTGTCGTAGGAGCTGCATGCATAAAACGACCCGTGCTTGCCCCACTTGATCACCAGCGGTGAGCCACAGCGCTCGCACTTTTCGTCTGTGGGCTTCTCCATCCGCTTGATGTTCTCCATGTGCTTCTCGGCGTACTTCAGGTCTTTCTGGAATTTCTTGTAGAAGTCGCCGAGCGCATGCGTCCATGTCTGCTTGCCTTCCTCGACTTCGTCGAGCTCCTCTTCAAGGCCTGCGGTGTATTGCACGTCGAAGATGTCGCGGAAGTTTTCCACCAAGCAGGTCGGTTACGACCAGTCCGATTTCCGTAGGCGTGAATTTTCCGCCGACCTTGGTCGCGTACTGCCGTTCCTGAATGGTTCCCAGAATCGTCGCGTAGGTGGAAGGGCGTCCGATGCCGCGTTCTTCGAGTTCCTTTACCAGCGAGGCTTCGTTGTAGCGTGGAGGAGGCTCGGTGAAATGCTGCTCCGGCTTCAGTTCTTTCAGAGTCAGCTTTTGTCCGGGCTCGAGCGGCGGCAGCTTGTGTTTCAGTTCCTCGTCTTCTTCGTCCTTGTTGTCTTTGGATTCTTCGTAGACTTTCAAGAATCCATCGAACTTGAGAACGGAGCCAGTCACGCGGAACCAGAAAGTTTCCGCGCTCGACTTGGCATCGATGTCGACCGTGGTCTGGTCGAAGACTGCCGGCATGATCTGGGATGCGACGAAGCGCTGCCAGATCAGTTTGTAGACCTTGAATTCATCTTCCTTAAGATATTGTTTTACCTGATCGGGATGGCGAGAGGCCGACGTCGGCCGGATGGCTTCGTGGGCGGCCTGCGCTGCCTTTTTTTCTTTGAACACATTCGGCGACGGCGGCAGATACTGCTCTCCATATTCGCCCTTGATGTATTCGCGGACCTCGGCCAGGGCCTCATCCGCGACCCGCGTGGAATCGGTACGCATGTAGGTGATTAAACCGACCAGGCCTTCGTCACCAAGTTCCACGCCTTCGTAGAGGCGCTGCGCGATCATCATTGTCCGCTTCACGCTGAAACGAAGTTTGCGCGATGAATCCTGTTGCAATTTGCTTGTGGTAAACGGAGGAGTCGCGTTGCGGCGGCGCTCTTTGCGGTCAACGCTGCGTACCAGCCAGTCGGCCTTCTCCAGCGCAACCCGGATCTTTTCGGCGTCTTCGCCGTCCGATACTTCAATACGTTCTTCGCCCTTGCCCACAAAGCGGGCATCGAAAGCCGGCGGTTTGGGGCCGGTAAGGTGGGCATCGATCGTCCAGTATTCCTTCTTCTCGAAGGCCTTGATTTCGCGTTCCCGCTCTACGATCAGGCGCAGGGCCACGGTTTGGACGCGGCCAGCGGAAAGGCCGCGGCGGACTTTGTCCCACAGCAGAGGCGAAACTTGATATCCAACCAGACGATCGAGCACGCGGCGAGCCTGCTGAGCGTCAACCAGGTTACGGTCAATGTCGCGAGGATGCTCAAAAGCGGCGCGCACGGCGCGCTGCGTGATTTCGTTGAAGGTCACGCGGCGAATTCGCTGCGACTCGTCGTCGCCCTTCTTCCGCTTCTTCTTGCTCTTCGGTTGCTCTTCCAGTTCGTCGGCAAGATGGGCGGCGATGGCTTCGCCTTCGCGGTCTGGGTCAGGCGCCAGGTAAATAAAATCCATCGACTGCGCCAGCTTTTTCAGCCGCGCCAGGACCTTTTCTTTGCCGGGAATGACGACGTATTCCGTCTCGAAATCGTTGTCGACATCGACACCGAGAGTGCTCTTGGGCAGGTCTTTCACGTGGCCGAGCGAAGCTTCGACGGTGAAGTCCTTACCCAGATACTTCTGGATAGTTTTCGCCTTGGCAGGCGATTCGACGATGACTAAACCTTTTGCCAATTTGTCCTCAATGGAAGATTTCTGTTTTTGAAGCTAGCACGAATGTCAAGTTGTCAACAAGCCGCAACCCCTGCTCTCAGCTCTTAGCGGTCAGCTTTCAGCCGCAAGATCAGCGATGCCAGCATTCGTTTTACGTCCGTCGCTTCACTTGAAAGGCGTTGATAATCCGAGGGCTTCAGCAGCTCTAAGTCGCGTGCGACGAGTAATTCATATTCCAGTTCGCTCGCCGAACCCATCGCTATATAGAGGAACCGGCCAAACTCCAGATCGCCCTTTCTGCACGATCCCTCGGCGATGTTTGCGCCAATCGAGACTGAAGCTCTTCTCATCTGACTGGTTAGACCATACGCTTCATCCCGCGGGAAGGATTTGCTTGCCTTGTACACATCCAATACCAGAGTGTGCGCTCGTTCCCAAACCTTCAAGTTCCGGAAGTCCTGCAAGGTCGCGCCTCCAAGGCAGCCGTGTTAGCTGACAGCTAAAGGCTGATAGCTGCCCTAAAAACTCTTCACAAAATTCTTGCCCGGCAACTGTTTTACCTTGCCTGCGAGCTCCAGTTCGAACAAGGCAGCGAATATTTCCGACGAAGAAAGCTCCGGCTCCAGCCGATCCACGATCTCATCAATTTGCGTGGATTCATCCGGCTTGAGCAGCGCCAGAATCTTCAACTCGTGCGGAGGTAACTCGCTTTCCCCGAATAGAGATGCGGATTGGCCAGCCGACGATTCATTGCCGGCCGGGGGAGATAGCCTAAGTCGTACATCCGAAGGGAGTTCGTCCCAAACGTCCTCCCAAGTGGCGACCAGCTTGGCACCTTGTTTGATGAGGGTGTTCGGTCCCCACGAGTTCTTGTTAGTGACGTTTCCCGGCACCGCAAAGACGTCGTGATTCTGCTCCAGAGCGCACCGCGCCGTGATTCTGGTGCCGCTGTATTCGGCAGCTTCGACGACCAGAACACCCAAAGAGATCCCGCTGATAATTCGGTTCCGAATTGGGAAATTCTGTGGTGCGGCAAAAGTGCCCAAGGGAAATTCTGAAATGATGGCGCCGCCCATGGCAACAATCTGGTCGAGCAATCGGGCGTTTTCTTTGGGATAGATAACATCGACGCCGGTGCCGAATACGCCGACCGTCTTTCCTTTGGCTGCGACCGCCCCGCGGTGGGCTGCGGTGTCGACGCCGCGGGCCATTCCGCTGAAGATCACCAGGCCACGGGCGGCCAAGTCGGTGGCCAGCCGTTCTGCCATGCCCGAACCGTAGGGCGTAGGGTGACGTGTCCCGACAATCGAGATTCCCGGCTGGGCGATCACGTCACTGCTTCCGCGTATATAAAGGATGAGCGGGGGATCGTAGATCTGTTTCAATTCAGAAGGATAGCGGGCATCGTCGACTGCCATGATCGAAACTCCTGCCGACGCCGCGCGGACCATTTCTTCATTGGCAAGTTCGAGAGAACGCCCCGTGCCAAGCGCTTGCGCGGAAATAGCTTGCAAGCCCGCTGCTTCCAGTTCGGTAAGAGACGCGCGAAATACCTGCTGCACTCCTCCGAATAGTTCCACAAGCTTGCGGGCCCGGGTTGGCCCAAGTCCGGGTGTCTGCGATAGCGCTAACCATAGGATCGTGGTCACTGTGTCTTCGGTTCGAACTGCGGCAACGGCTTGCGGCACACACACCTCCGTCTGTCCTCAGGCGGACTCTAAACATCGCCGTCCGCGGGCGCAAGGAGGAACGACACAATCTGGTTTGTTAGAATCAAGATTCCCGATATGGAACGACTGCGCATTTCCGCGATTTCTTACCTGAACACGGCGCCGCTCATGTGGGACTTTGAACACGGCACGGCGGGAGCGGGCTTCGACGTTTCATACACTCTACCGTCCCAATGCGCGGCTGCACTGAAAGCGGGGTCGGCGGACATTGGAATCATCCCCGCAGCTTCGTATACGACCATTCCGGATCTTGCGATTCTTCCCGGAGTGGCAATTGCTTCGGTGCGAGCCGTACGATCGATCCTGCTGGTGAGCAAGGTCCCGGTTGCGCAGGTTCGGCGAGTGGCGCTGGATACGTCGTCGATGACTTCGGTGGCCCTAACCAAAGTGTTGTTCGCCAAGTGGTGGGGAGGCGAACGCGAGTTTGTGTCTATGGCTCCGGATATTGAGAACATGCTGAAGGACCATGACGCCGCACTCGTCATTGGCGATCCGGCGCTTAAGATTGATCGCTCACGCTATATCACTTACGATCTTGCAGAGGAATGGATTCGGTTGACGGGCAAGCCTTTTGTATTCGCGTTCTGGGCGATTCGCCAGGCTGCCATGCGGAATCCCGAGCGCATCGCCGGGCTGGCCGAGATTTTTCAGCAATCCCGAGATCATGGATTACAGCCGGAGTCGCTAAGCTATATCGCCAGGCAATGGTCGCCACGGTTGGGGCTGACGGAAGTTGAAATTCACGAGTATCTAACGCGAAACATTCACTACGACATGGACGCCGATTGCCTGCAAGGAATGAACCTTTTCTTTAAATACGCGGCGGATTGTGGGGCTTTGCCCAATGCTCCGGAGCTGCGTTTTCTTCAGGGATCGCCGATTGGCGTCTTATAAAGCGATCCCCCGATACCACTCCTAAAGCCTTGATGACCTCTAAGGGAAGGCATGCTGCGGCTTCCTGAATCCGTACTGGTTTTGTCGGTCTGGAACCAACTACTCCAACTGCGCAGCGTTGCACTCATCTTCATTGGGATTGCCGACAACTCGGTCATTCCTATGCCGGGAAGCATGGATATTTTCACGATTTGGCTTGCCGCGAGCCGGCCAAAGCTGTGGTTTTACTACGCGATTTGTGCCACGCTGGCTGCCATGGCCGGGGGATACGTCACTTACTGGCTAGGACGAAAGGGCGGCAAGGAAGCTCTGGAAAGGCGACTGCGCAAGAAACAGGCGGACAAGATTTGCCGCTGGTTTGAGCGCCGGGGGTTTGCCGCCGTCGCGGTTCCGGCGCTGCTGCCGCCGCCGTTTCCGATTGTGCCCTTTCTTTTGGCGGCTGGCGGGCTGCAATATCCGCGCAGAAAATTCCTGGCTGCGCTGGCTCTGGGCCGTGGAATCCGCTTTACGGTCGCGGCGGGGCTGGGAGCAATCTACGGGCCGTGGATTGTCGGGTTTTTCGGGCGCTACTACCAGCCTGCCCTGTTTACTCTGCTGGCGTTCTCATTGATTGCCGGGATTTTTGCCGCCTCGCAGTACTACCGTTACCGCCGGGAGATTCGCGCGGCAGTCCGCACTCCACAGCCCAAGGCGGCATAAGGCAAAACCTCTCAGCGCTGGAGTAAGCCTGCTACTTCCGTTAAAATCGTTGCAGGTGACTGAGGGTTCATGTCTTTAACCAAACAACAGGCAGTTGACCTTTTTCGCTCCGACGATCTGATTGGGCTGGGCATGGAAGCGAATGCGGTGCGGCGACGGCTTCATCCCGAGGGCGTGGTCACATACATCATCGATCGCAATATTAACTACACGAATTTCTGCACCGAGTACTGCACCTTCTGCGCGTTTTATCGTCCGCTGAAAGGACCTGCCGCGAAAGAAGGCTACATCCTTGAATTTGAGACGATCTACGAGAAAATCCGCGAAACGGTTGAACTGGGTGGCACCGGCGTCCTGATGCAGGGCGGACTGCATCCCGATTTGAAGATCGACTGGCATGAGCGAATGCTAAGCGGGATCAAGCAGCGCTTTCCCAAGATTCATCTGCATTGCTATTCGGCATCGGAAATTATTGCGATCGCAGAATACAGCGAGTTAAGTATTCGCGACACCATTGTCCGGCTGCGCGATGCGGGCCTGGATTCGATCCCCGGCGGCGGCGCGGAGATTCTGGACGACGAAGTCCGCTACAAAATCGCGCGCCTCAAGTGCCTGACCGAGGACTGGATCAACGTGCACCGCACCGCCCATCAGTTGGGGATGAGAACGACTGCGACCATGATGTTCGGCGTCGGCGAGAGTTGCGAAAACCGCGTCAACCACTTTCAGCGCCTCTACGAATTGCAAGAGGAGACGGGCGGGTTCACGGCGTTCATTCCCTGGAGCTTCCAGCCTCAACATACCGCGCTGGGCGGGCGTCACTGGGACGAAGCGACGGCCGTCGAATACCTAAAGACGCTGGCGATTTCCCGCCTGTATCTTTCGAACTTCTTAAATGTCCAGTCGAGCTGGGTCACGCAGGGTCTTAAGGTCTGCCAGATGGGACTGCAATTTGGCGGCAATGATGTGGGCTCGGTCATGCTGGAAGAGAACGTGGTGAAGGCCGCGGGCGTGAGTAATTGCACGACCGAGGAAGAGTTGCGCCACATCATTCGCGACGCCGGATTCAAGCCCGCTCAACGCGACACTCTCTACCGGACATACTTCTTGAACTAATGCGTATGCAGCGAATCACGGCTTTGCACTACGCATTTGAGATAGACTGTGCATTTGGCCTTCCCCTGGCTCGAAATGGACTGATTGCTTCATGCCTTTATCCTTTTCACTTCTGGCTTTGATTCTCGCCCCCAAGGGCGTGGGCCAGTACATCCGGCAGCATTTTCTCGACAAGACCTTTCAGGGGCTTTATCACCCGAATGCCTTCGATCTGGCGCTGCTGATCCCGTATTTTGTCGTCCTGATTCTGCTGGCGTTTTACGGACTTCATCGCTACAAACTTGTCTACCTTTATTACAAACACAAGAAGAACCGCACCACGGATCCGGCACAATATTTTTCCGAGCTGCCTCGAATCACGGTGCAGCTTCCCATCTTTAATGAGCAGTTCGTGATCGAGCGCCTGCTAGAGGCAATCTGCAAGGTCGACTATCCGCTGGATAAACTCGACATACAAGTGCTGGACGATTCCACCGACGAGACCGTCGGGGTGGCGCGCGGACTGGTGAACCACTACGCGGCCAAGGGATTTCCAGTCTCCTATCATCACCGCACCAACCGGCACGGATACAAGGCAGGGGCGCTGGCGGAGGGGCTGCTCTCAGCCAAAGGCGAGTTCGTCGCCATCTTCGATGCCGATTTCGTTCCGCCGGCGGACTTTCTGATGAAGACCATTCACCATTTCACCGATCCGAAGATCGGCATGGTACAGACGCGCTGGACACACATCAATCGCAACTATTCTTTTTTGACGCAGGTGGAAGCGATCCTGCTGGACGGGCATTTCGTGCTGGAACACTCAGGGCGGGCCCGCAGCAATGTATTTTTTAACTTCAACGGCACCGCTGGCATGTGGCGCCGTTGCGCGATCGACGAAGCCGGCGGCTGGCAGCACGACACGCTGACGGAAGACACCGATCTCTCCTACCGCGCGCAATTGAAGGGATGGAAGTTTATTTATCTGCAAGACGTTGAATGCCCGGCCGAGCTTCCCGTCGAAATGACCGCATTCAAAACCCAGCAGGCGCGCTGGGCCAAGGGCCTGATTCAGACCGCCAAGAAGATTCTTCCCCAGGTCCTGAAAAGCGATCAGCCATTTCATGTGAAACTCGAGGCTTGGTACCACCTGACGGCGAACCTCAGCTACCCGTTGATGATCATGCTTTCGGTCTTGCTGCTGCCGGCGATGATTATTCGCTTTTATCAAGGCTGGTTTCAGATGCTGTATATCGACCTGCCTCTGTTCATCGCATCCACGTTTTCGATTTCGAGTTTCTATCTGGTCTCGCAACGGGAATTGTTTCCCAAGAATTGGCTGCGCACGCTGCTTTATTTGCCCTGCTTGATGGCCCTGGGAATCGGCCTGACGGTGACAAACACTCGCGCCGTGCTGGAGGCCTTAGCGGGCCAAAAATCCGCATTCGCACGCACTCCAAAGTATCGCGTGGAATCGAAGGCGGACAAAGTTCGCGCCAATAAATATCGTAAAGGGCTGGGCTGGGTCCCGTGGATCGAGTTGCTGATCGGCTGCTATTTTGCGCTGACCGTGGTTTATGCGGTGCAGAATGAGAATTACATCACCATTCCGTTCCTCATCTTGTTCGTATGGGGATACTGGTACACCGGGCTGATGTCACTGCTGCAAGGGCGTTTCTCCGGGCTCGAATTGAGTGCGGAGACTCACACGAAGCCATTTCCGGTGGGCGTCTAGCATTCCTTGCAACAGAGCACGACTCATTTTGGTATCCTAGGTTATCGTGCGAATGTTGTGGTGGTTCGTGATTCTTGCCGGGAGTACTATCGCGGTGCTTTGGGCGAGTATTGCCGCCTACCTGCGCGTGAAACGCCACATGAGGAAAGACACGGCAGCTATGAAGAGGGCCGCGATTGAGCACGACAGATCATAGACAACCTTGGCGCGACAGGAGAAACGATAACTATGACGAAAATAATCGCTGAGACCCTGGGCCGGAACGATCGCATTCTGGAAGCAATCCGCCAAACCGCGATCGTCGTAGGCGCCAGTCTCTTGGTTGCGATCTGCGCGCACGCGACTGTTCCCTTGCCATTCACGCCGGTGCCTTTGACCGTGCAGAACCTGGGAGTTCTGCTGGTTGGCCTGACCCTTGGCAGTCGCCGAGGATTCGCGGCGCTCGTCGTATACCTGCTTGAAGGGTTGAGCGGGTTGCCGGTCTTCAGTCCGACCGGACCCGGCGGTCTGGCCCAGTTGCTCGGTCCTACCGGAGGATTTCTGATGGCGTATCCACTGGTTGCAGGCCTCGCCGGGTGGATCATGGAAAGGGGACGCACCAGTTTCGCTCGTGCCGCCGTCGCTGGATTGGCGGGTGAGATCTTATTGTTCACGGGCGGAATCACTTGGCTGGCGGTATTAACACACTCATTCGCGCAAGCCGTTCGCTTCGGGTTCTACTGGTTTATCTTCGCGGAAGTCATCAAAGTAATGTCGGCTGCCGCTCTGGCCAATGGCTGGCGCCGTTCCCGGAAAGCATACTGATGAAGCCGATCCAGTCCATCTCCGACAATCCGTTACAGGCTCGCCAAGACAAGGATTCCATGCGCAGTAGCAGTGCCTCAGAAGTCCGCGAAATTACCGTTGCACATAGCCCCGATTCCGACGATGCTTTCATGTTCTATGGGCTCGCGACGAACAAGGTACGGGTCCCGGGACTACGGTTCACCCATACCCTGTGCGACATCGAAACCTTGAACCAGAAGGCGATGGAAGGGGTTTACGACGTCACGGCGATCTCCTTCCACGCCTACCCGTACGTCCAGCATAACTATGCCCTGCTGCCGAGCGGCGGAAGCGTGGGGGACGGTTATGGCCCGATGGTGGTCGCTCCGCGTGCGTATTCGGTGGCGGACATTAAGCATAAGAAGATCGCGGTGCCGGGACTGATGACAACTGCATATCTTGTACTGCGGCTTTTTGCGCCGGGAATTGAGACGGAAGTTGTACCCTTCGATCAGATCATTCCGCAAGTGCTGGAAGGAAAGTACGACGCGGGCCTGATCATCCATGAGGGGCAATTGACGTACGACAAGTCGGGACTGCATCGCATTGTCGATCTTGGCAAGTGGTGGCAGAAGATAACGGGCTTGCCGCTACCGTTGGGAGGCAATGCCATCCGCCGGGCTCTGGGGCCGCAATTGATGTCGAGCGTGGGAGCTGCCTTGCGCGACAGCATCCAGTATGCGCTTGATCACCGCGACGAGGCGCTCGCCTACGCGATGCAGTTTGCCCGTGACCTGGACACGCAACTTGCCGACAGGTTTGTGGGGATGTACGTTAACGAGCGCACGCTGGACTACGGTCCCGACGGTCGCGAGGCCGTCCGCCGCCTGCTGGACATGGGTTATAAGGCGGGGATCATCCCGCAGGAATCGAACGTCGAATTCGCAGCCTAAGAGAGCCCTTACCGCACCGTCATCTTAAACGAGTACACCGGATCAAGGTCCACCGGCACTCCGTCGGTCGACTTTAGGGTGAGTGTCAGCTCTTCCGGCATGACATCGTACTTCTTGAACCAGTTCTCCGCCCGGTCACGATCGCCGGTGGCTTCCATCTGTAATAACTCTTTGGCCAGATCGTTCAACGCGCCTGGAATCTTGGTGAAATCGATCGCATAGCGTCCGGAGGAGTTGCGGGTAAGAGCGCCATGCTCGGTCAGATAGTTGAATTCCATCATCTCCGCTTGCGCATGAGC
Organism: Terriglobales bacterium; assembly: GCA_963700175.1. GTDB lineage: Bacteria > Acidobacteriota > Terriglobia > Terriglobales > Acidobacteriaceae > DASVWZ01. The sequence goes on along the minus strand of CAVOWN010000006.1, from coordinate 162,207 downwards.
CTCGGCGACTCCAAAGCGGACGGTGCGAAAGAGTCCCGCCACGTAAGACGCGTAGTATTCTTCCAGCCTGCTCTTGGGCAAGGCGTCGTGGTCGACCATCCATTTCAGGCTGTACATGCCGACGACATCGGCTTTTGCCTCTTCCAACCCGCTGAACATGGGCCCGATCGCTTCGCGAATGTCCACCTTGCCGGTTGGAGTACGGGCAAATGCAGGACCGAGACCGTGGCAAATTTCGTGCATGATGGTAGCCAGCAAATAGCCTTCAGCCGAGGCTTTCTCCGCCTGCTCGGGCAGCATGACGCGGCGCGCCACCGGCAAGATGATGTATTCGACGCGTGCATCCATGAAGTTCTTGAAGAAAAGCTTTTTGCTTCCCTTCTGTTCATGCACGCGCGGATCGTTCGGCAGATTATCGGCGACGGCCTGATAGCCGTGGGTCAGATCTCCCGCGCGAAACGGCGCATCCATCACTTCCATGGGACTTTGCAGCCCACGCTTAGAGGGACGATCTTCAGCGGCAAGCGGAAGCGAGTCCTGAATGTCCGCGACATATTTCTGAAACATTTCCAGTTTGCGGCTCTCTTCTTCATTGCGCACCATCACGGCCGCACCGTAGGTGGCCTTCACACCCATCAAGTCGTCGTCGTAGGTTTCATAAGGAGCGAAGATGACATCGAATTTCGGGTTCTTCAAATCAAGCCAAGCCAAATCGCTCTTGAAGTAGTCGTCAGTCAACAGTGCGTCAGCACGGAGACGAAGAAAATTGGCGAATGCCGGATCGTCACTGAGGCTGGCCGCGTCCCGCAGGTCTTTCGCCGCCGGCTCCAGAAAAGAGCGATACGCGATGTGATAGGGGACGCCTTCGAGGGCCTTGCCGTGCCAGCGCACAATCGTCGTCGTGCTGTAAATCTCGTCTTTCTTTTCGGGATGGTCCTTCAAGTATTGTTCAATCTGGCTGCGCGTCAGTCCCGGCGGGTAAAAGCCGCGTCCAGGCGGTAGCGGCTGTGTACCTACAAATGGCTTATCTTCATCGAGCAAATCGAAACGCGAGCCGTTGATCCACAAGTAGCGACGCAGCTTTTCGTCCTGAGAGCTCTTGCTGTTCGCCAGCGATTGATAAAGCTCCAATCCATCGGGATCGCTCTGCCGCCAGTAAATATCTTCCAGGTAGCGACAGGCATCGACCAGTTTCTCCACCATCTTCCGCTCGCGCACCGTCAAGCCCGTGGAGTGGAAGGTCATCTCGATGCGGCGAAACTTTGCCAGGCGCTGATCGAGGTCTGCAACGACCTTCATCTGCGACGATTCTGCGCCCTTCGCGGCGGAGCCAGTCATGGGTTTGTTGTTCCTCTGTGCGGTTGATGATGCTAAGAGTAACAATAGAGAGAGCGACAGTGAAACGGGCCCCAATGCCATAAGTTGCCGATTCTACCAGAGAGGACCCGGGCTTGCGTTGTTGCGTCGCAAATAGACAATCAACAGCGATATGATGTTGAGCGGTGTCCACTCCGGCCAACTATCGCTCGCAGACGCTGCTCATCGACGCCGATGACACGCTGTGGGAAAACAACATCTATTTCGAGCGGGCCATCGCCAACTTTATCTCGTTCCTTAATCACCACGAATACTCCCCCGAGCAAGTGCGGGAAGTCTTGAACGAAGTCGAGCGCGAATCGATTTCTGCTGCACGGATATGGCCTGCACAGCTTCGCCCATGCGCTGGTGACAACCTTCGAAAAGCTTGCGGTCGAACCGCTGACGCCGGCGCTGCATGAGACGATTCACGGCTTCGCGCACACCATCGCTACGCATCCGGTCGAAGTGATCGCTGGCGTTGCAGATACGCTCCAATACCTTTCAGAGCGGCACCATCTGATCCTGATGACCAAGGGATCAGTGACCGAACAATCGGGCAAGATTGAGCGTTCAGGGTTGAAGGACTATTTCTCAGCGGTAGAGATCGTGGCGGAGAAAGACCCTCCTGCCTATCGCTTGATGATTTCAAAGTATGGTTTGTCCGCCGACTCCACTTGGATGGTCGGCAACAGCCCGAAATCGGACATCAATCCCGCGCTGGCGGCGGGAATCAACGCGGTGTTCGTTTTCCATGGTGACACTTGGATACTGGAACACGAGGAAGTGACCGAGCCACAGCCATCGAGGCGCCTACTAAGGATCGGGACTTTCGATGAACTACGCCAGCACTTTTAAGTGATGCGACCACGTGGGTCCCTTACTGCGTCACAGGCGACGCCGCACAGAACTTATCAAAGGCTTTCTTCAGTTCAGTGGCAATGTCTGCTGCCTCGCGGTGCTCAATATCACTGCGCTGCAACATGTGTACCAATTTTCCGTCGCGCAGAATGGCGATCGATGGTGAGGACGGCGGATATCCCGTGAAATACGCGCGGGCCCGCTCGGTAGCAGCCGTGTCCTGGCCGGCGAAGACCGTATACATTTTCTCCGGACGGGCCGAGTTCTGTAGCGCCACTCGTACCGCAGGACGCATTCGGCCGGCCGCGCATCCGCAAATAGAGTTGACTACGATCATGGTCGTTCCCGACGATTGCGTCAGCGCGCGATCCACTTCTTCCGCGGTTTTCAACTCTTGAACCCCCATGCGGGTCAACTCTTCGCGCATGGGCACCACCATAATTTCTGGATACATCAAATTCTCCTCAATCTACTTCTCTACTTTAGCAGACATCGTCGACCGGGCCGCGGTTTCGACAAAAATCCCCGCCAACAAACCTGCTCAGGATCGGGATCAATTCCGTCGTATATAGTGGGAACAAAGCCCATGCTGATACAGGAAAACGTTCCTCTGGCCCGTCTGACCACGCTGCAAGTGGGAGGCCCATCGCGGTATTTTGTCGACGCGCATACTCCGGAGGAAGTCCATGAAGCGATCGACATTTCGCGGACTCTTCAGCTTCCTTTGTTTGTGCTGGGGGGCGGCAGCAATCTCGTAATCTCAGACAAAGGCTGGCCGGGACTGACATTGAAAATCGGCATCTCCGGCATTCATGAGCGGGCTCAAAACGCGAGGATTTTGTTTGAAGTCGGCGCCGGCGAAGAGTGGGACAAGTTCGTTGTCCGCGCCGTGGTCCGGCAGTGCGCCGGCATCGAATGCCTTAGCGGCATTCCCGGCAGCGTCGGGGGCACGCCGGTGCAGAACGTGGGAGCCTATGGGCAAGAGGTTTCGGAGACGATCGATTCCGTGCAGGCGTTCGATCAGGAGAATTCTCAGGTCCACGAACTCACGAATGAGCAGTGCGAATTCGGCTACCGGAGCAGCATCTTCAACACTTCCGCGAGAAAGCGCTACATCGTTCTGCGAGTCACTTATTCGCTCACGCCGGGTGGCCAGCCTAAGTTGCAATACGCCGATCTCAAGAAATATTTTTCCGGCTGGAGTAACACTCCTACTCTTGCCGAAACTCGCGAGGCGGTTCGCCAGATTCGCGCCAGCAAGGGCATGCTGATTGTGCCGGGCAATGACGACTGCCGCAGTGCGGGATCGTTTTTCAAAAATCCGGTGCTCAATGCAGAGCGGTATCAGGGGTTATCCGCGTTGGCCGCCGAAAAGGGTCTGCGAATTCCCAGCTATCCCGCGCTCGATGCCCAGCATAAAATTTCAGCCGCCTGGCTGGTGGAGCACTCCGGCTTCCGCCGTGGCTACGGGAATGGTCGAGTGGGAATTTCGAGCAAGCATGCGCTGGCAATCGTCAATCGCGGAGAAGCAACGGCCGCCGATGTAGTCGCATTGAAGTCGGAGATTCAGCGTCGAGTGCACGAAATCTGGGGCATCGAACTTCATCCCGAGCCGGTGTTCGTCGGCTTCTAGCCCACCCGTCCCGATTCTTTCTCACCCAGTTCTGGTAAGAAAACATAGAGGCGGCGAATCGCCCCGGATCGCGAGCGACGACCGCGCGGCATCGTCAGCAATCCGGCTCAAGCGGCCGCCTCAAGAGCTATTCATCGGCGGTTGGGGGCGGCTGCTTGAATGGCTCCAGAAAAAAGACGCACGCTGGTTTCCGATCTGGGGTATCAAAGTTTGACGGATGACTGAACAAGACTCTCGGGATTTGGCCGGGGTCGCGGCCGGCGCGCCCCTTGAGGGTCAGGGTTTAGACTCGGAGCGATCTACTACTTCGTCGCTAATGACCGGACGTAGTTCACCAGGTTCCAAAGGTCTTCCGGCTTGCCCCGGCTGCCTTCCGGGGGCATCTCCCCTTTGCCCTTTTCGATGATGTAATAGAGCTCGCCGTCGGTACGGTTCTTCAGTGCGGCGGGATCCGTGAGATCGGGGATCCCCTTCATGTCGCCCATGTCGCCTTTGCCGTCGCCCGTCTTTCCGTGACACATGGCGCAATCGAAGCCGTACATCTTTTTGCCTTTGGCCAGTGATTCTGGGCTGGGCTTGACCGGATTCGGCTGGCTGGCAGCTTCAGGAGGGATTTTGTATTCGGCAGGCGGCGTTTTTGGCAGCCCCTGGCTCTGGGACGCACATGCCACGGCTGAGAAAACTAGAAGCGAAGAGGAAATCAGCACGCTCTTTAACACGGCAACCTCCGACTACGGAGTACGGTTAAATGCTGAAGACATTGTACGACAGAGGAGGAAGCGACGGCAGTGACGGCGCGCACATCGAAGACGTGATCAGACGCTGAGAGGCCGGGTCTTCCGCAATCGCACTGCCTGATCCAGCACGCGCTGCGCGACTTCCCACTTGGTGGTTTCCGGAACTTCAATCACTTCGTCGTGGGTAATCATGGTGACGGCGTTGCGGTCAGAGTCAAACCCAACACCTTCCCGCGAGACGTTGTTGACCACGATGGCGTCAAGCGACTTGGAGGCAAGTTTCTTGCGGGCATTTTCGAGGACGTTTTGCGTCTCGGCGGCGAAGCCGATGACGATCTGCGAACCTTTGTGCCGGGATATATCCGCAAGGATGTCCACTGTGGGCTCGAGTTCGAGCGACATCGATCCGGCACGCTTGATTTTTTGCGGAGCCACGGATTTGGGGCGGTAGTCGGCCACTGCGGCGGTCTTAATAACAATCGTCGCTTCGGCCAGTTTATGGAGCACAGCCTGGCGCATTTCCTCGGCACTTTCTACGCGAGTAACTTCAGCGGCAGCCGGTGCGGTCAACGCTGTAGGGCCAGAGACGAGCAACACGCGAGCTCCACGACGCAGGGCAGCTTCGGCCAGAGCATATCCCATGCGACCGCTGGAGCGATTAGTCAGGTATCGGACGGGGTCGACCTTCTCGCGCGTGGGCCCAGCCGTAATCAGCAAGGTTTCGCTGCAAAGGTCCGCCGAAGCGCCTAGAGCTTCGAGAGTAGCCGCGACGATCAAGGCATTTTCGGCAAGCCGCCCCGGACCCGTCATACCGCAAGCCAGGTATCCGGCGTCGGGCTCGACAATCCTGACTCCCCGCTTCCGTAGAATCTCGATATTCGCCTGAGTGGCGGGATGGTTCCACATGTTGACGTTCATCGCGGGCGCAACTACCACCGGCGACGTGGTGGCCAAATACAGCGTACTGAGGAAGTCGCTTGAGATGCCTTGCGCAAAGCGGGCAAGAACATCAGCCGTGGCGGGCGCAACCAGCAATGCGTCAATCGACTGCGCGACCGCGATGTGCTCTACAGCAGACTCGATGTTCGGTTGATCGTTTCCGGCGGAGAACATTTCAGTGATGACTTTTTCTCCGGAAAGCGCGGCAAATGTCAGTGGGCGAACGAATTCCTGGGCGGCGCGGGTCATGATCACTTGCACACGCACTCCGCGGTCTTGCAGGAGGCGAAGGATTTCGGCGGCTTTGTATGCCGCGATGCCGCCGCTGACGCCAAGGGCAATTTTCATGGATTTGCTCTGGGCCCGGCGCAGATCAGGCAATGCACCGCACCGTTCCCAACAGCCTTACTCCTGGCCAAACGCCTTATCCAAAATCTCATGGGCGACGTCGGTGGGGGACTTGGGTACTTCGGGGATGACCCACTTCACTTTGCCGGCCCTGATCTCGTCCTGGGCGATGCGACAAGGCTTGCGGGAACTGGTGTCGATCACCGGTGGTGCTCCGCCTTGTAACTGGCGTGCCCGCCGGGCGGCCACAAGAATATATCGATAGTTGCTGTCGAACCCGTCCATCAACTTCATGGTGTTCTCCCTATCGGTCAGCGTCCGCCGGGGACTGTGGCGGCAACGAACGAGGCCAGGATTGGTTGCACCCGTTCGCGAACATTACCCAAGCGGCAGCGTTCGGCGATGGCCAGCGTTTCGAGGTCGTCCACAGACTGCCCGACTCCCGAGCGTTTGAGCCGTTCCGCAAGAAGAATGGCTTGTAACGCCGCAATGGAGTCCTCCAGACGGTCGTTCACCAAAATATAGTCGTATTTCGCATATTTCTCAATCTCACGGGAGGCGGTGACCAACCGGCGCTGGATAACATCTTCCGCATCCAGACTGCGATGACGCAGGCGCTTCTCCAATTCGATGCGGTTCGGGGGTAGAACGAAAATGCTTATCGCCGGCGGCAACGCCCGTTTGATCTGCTCCGCCCCTTGCACATCGATATCCAGCAGTAAATCGTGGCCGTGCTGTTCGGCCTCACGCAAGAACCGGCGGGAGGTTCCATAGTAGTTGCCAAAGACATCGGCGTACTCAAGAAATTCTCCGGCGCCAATCATGGCCTCGAACTCCGGTCTGGACACGAAAAAATATTCCCTGCCGTTTTGCTCGTTTCCTCGCGGCGGTCGGGTAGTGTAGGAAATCGAAAACTCGAGACCCGGAACGATTTGACGCGCGCGCTCCACCAGAGTCGACTTTCCCGAACCCGACGGCGCCGAAATGATGTACACGGTTGTCATTCTAGGTTTTGCACCTGTTCGCGGGCTTTCTCAATGTCCGACTTCATGGATAGACCAAGCTCTGTAATTTTAAGCGCTTCACCCGCCAGGCCGGAAGTCTTCGAAAGTAGGGTATTGGCCTCGCGATTCATCTCCTGCAGAAGAAAATCGAGTTTCTTGCCCACTTCGCCGCTTTCGTCGAGCAACCCCACAAAGTGATTCACGTGGGTATCCAGGCGGACCAGCTCTTCCTGAACGTCGCTGCGGTCCACCAGGAGCGCCGCCTCTTGAAGAATCCTCTCCGAGTCGATTTGCGAGCCGATTAATTCCTGCATTCGTCCGCTTAGTTTTTCCGCATAGGTTTTCAACATGGCATGACGATATTTATCGACACTTCGAGCGGCCTGTTGCACCCGGCCCATAAGTTGACGAAGTTCGCGTTCAATGCCACGGCCTTCCTCTTCCCGCATCTGGTTGAGGCGGAGCAAGGCTTCGTCCAATTGGGCAAGCACCATGCCATCCAGTTCGCCCTCGGCCGGCCCGGCAGACGCCGACTCCAACGCGCCGGGCATGCGGAGTATGGAATTCAGGTCCGGCTCGGTCGAAATGCCAAACTCCGCCGATGCAGCGCGGTAGGCCTTTACGAAGGCGCCGACCATCACGCGATTGATCGCGAACGCCTCTCCGCCGCCGCGATCCAAGTTGAGCATCAGTTCGATGTGACCTCGGGCCAGCTTCTCCTTCAGGACACGCCGAAGCTTCATTTCTAATCCATCGCTGTCGGACGGAGTGCGGAAATGGAGGTCGAGGAAGCGGTGGTTCACTGACTTCAGCGACAAAGTGAAACTCAGCGAGCCATTTACCTGGCCCTTCACCTGCGCAAAGCCTGTCATGGAGCGGATGGGCATGGGTTTATTGTCTCAGCGGAACCGGATTCAGCTTGGGTTGTTCTAACTCCACAAATTGCAACTCGTACAAACGTCGATAGGTGCCGAATCTCTGCATCAAGTCTTCATGGGCGCCGATATCGGCGATGCTGCCGTTTTCGAGGACGACAATGCGGTCGGCACGGCGAACTGTGGAGAGGCGGTGGGCGATCACGACAACGGTGCGCCCCGTCATCAGGTTCTGCAACGCAGACTGCACAAGCGATTCCGACTCGCTGTCGAGTGCGGAGGTGGCCTCATCGAGAATCAAGATAGGTGCATTTTTCAAGATAGCGCGAGCAATGGCGATACGCTGGCGTTCCCCGCCAGACAGTCGCACTCCCCGTTCTCCGATCACGGTGTCATAGCCGGATGGCAAATCGGTGATGAAATCATGGGCCAGCGCAGCGCGGGCGGCGGCTTCCACCTTTTCCCTGGGCACATTCGGCTGGCCATAGGCGATGTTATTGCCCGCCGTGTCGTTGAAAAGAATCGTATCTTGCGCCACTACACCGATTTGCGACCGCAAAGAAGCCAGCGTGATATCGCGAACGTCAAAACCGTCAATCGAGAGCCTTCCTGAGGTCACGTCGAAGAAGCGAGGAATCAGGTGCACCAGAGTGCTCTTGCCGGCGCCGCTCGAGCCCACCACGGCAAGGACTTCTCCGGCCCGCACTTGAAGATTGATGTTCTGAAGAACTTCGCGATTTCCGTCATCCCCAGGACCATAAGAGAATCCAACGTTTTCGAATTGAATGGAACGGGAGAACGGCGGCAACACCTTCGCAGCCGGCTTCTCGCGAACTTCATCGACCGAATCCATGAAGCGAAACATTTCGGACGATGCGCCCAGCGCCTGCTGGAAATTGTTATTAAAGAGTGCGAATTTTCGCAGCGGATCGTAAAGTCGAAACACGGCAAAGACAAATGCGAGATAGGACCCGGTGCTGAAGACGCGATATTTGATCTGATTTCGACCGAGCAGCAATAAAAGGGCAATTGCGATGGAACCGAAGATGTCCATCAGCGGAGAACTGATGGCGGCGGCCGCCACCGACCGCAGGTTTGCCCGAAAGAGCTTGCGGGCCGCCTTGCGGAACCGGGCGATCTCCCAGGTTTCCATGCTGAAGGCCTTCACAATGCGGTTGCCGGTAATCGTTTCGTGAAGGATGTTCTGAATGTCGGCCAGTTGGTCTTGTCCCTTGCGGGTGGTGTGGCGGACGCGGCGGCCGATCTTTCCCGCGGAGTAAATAATGAAGGGCACGAAGAGCAGCAGGATCCACGCCAGTTTGCCTCCCAAAAGCACCACCACGAAGGCTGTAAAAATCAAGGTAAATACTTGTTGCAGGAACTCCGCCATCACCGTGGACATGGCGTACTGCACTCGCTCGATATCATTCACGATCGTCGAAAGCAAGGTTCCAGTCGTGTTCTTCTGAAAGAAAGCAGCCGACCTCCGCAAAATCGATTCATAAAGATGATCGCGCAAATCGGTGATCATGCCGAAGCCCGCGTAGTTCACCAGATAGGTCCCTGCATAATCGAAGATGCCCTTTAGCAGGGTAGTCGCGACCAGCGCGAATGCTACGACCGTCCACGGATTCTGAAAGTGCGAGGGTACCAGCTTTTGAAGATATACGGTGTAGTGGGTCCCGGGAATGGTGAACAACTGCATCTCCCGCGACTGGGAGCCCGGATTCAAAACCCGATCGATGGTCGGGCCGATCAGCAGCAGACGGAAGGCATCCAGCAATCCCACCATGGCCATGAGCACGACAGAAGAGATGAGTTGCCACCAGTAAGGCGCCACGTAGCGGACCAGTCGAGTCAGTTGCCTCACTGGGGGTCCCCCCTGTATGGCGCCGGCGGAATCGGAGTAGGTGGCAAGCTCATATTCTACTTCAGAGCAAGGCACTTCCCAGTGCCAGTCGTTGGTCTGGGGTCGCAACCGCGATAGCGCGTTTTGCCACCTATGAGTGCAATAGGTCGATTAACGGGAAGCCCCGCACCTCAAGCCGCAGGTAACGGAACTCCCACCGTCCTCGAAGCTCGAGCGCGCGCACTGAAAGTTGCCCATGATTTCGAGGTCCGGCAATCGGCAGATTGAAATCGGCATATCCGAACTGGCCGCGAGTTTCCGCATGGCCGAGGACAAAAGTGCCGGGATAAACGGGTCCTCCGAGTATTGCGAGGACGCGAGGATCGGCTTGAGCCCGAGACAACGCCTCCTGATATGCCCAGCTGCGCCGCACCGAGACAGCATTTCCCAGGAGAACGGAGACTCCGACTCCAACGAAAAATAATCCCACGACCAGCGCGCCCACAACGATTTTCGCCTGCGGATGACGGTCACGCCAACTGGATCTCACCGGCTCGCCGAGCACTGGATAGGGAGGCTGGACCATAGAAATGGCAACGCCGTTATCTTCTCCGCTTACTTCTCCACCTACTTCGGACTGTCGCGATGGACGACTTTTAACCGATAGCCCGCCTTCCGTAAAAGTTGGCTGACCTCCTCGGCAATCATTACCGAGCGATGCTGGCCACCGGTGCATCCGAAGGAGATCGTAAGATAGCTCTTCCCCTCATGAATGTAGTGGGGAAGCAAATAAACCAGCAGATCGGAAATTCGCTTGATGAATTCCTTGGTCTGCGGGAACGAGCGAATGTACTTTGCTACCGCCGGGTCACGCCCGGTAAGAGCGCGGAACTCCGGCACAAAGTGCGGATTAGGCAGGAAGCGGACATCGAACATCAGATCCGCGTCTTCTGGGACCCCGTGCTTGAAACCAAAACTGACGCAAGACACCAGGATGTTCTTGCCGGATTCGCGTTGCTGAAAGCGCCCAGTGATGTAGGACCGCAACTCGTGAACGTTGAATTTCGTGGTATCGATGACTAGGTCCGCAATGGCGCGAATGGAGCGCAGATGCCGACGTTCGGCCGCCAGCGAGGCCTTGACCGTTGTCTCCGTCCCTAGCGGGTGCGGCCTTCGAGTTTCGCTGTAACGGCGCAGCAGAACGGCGTCAGAAGCCTCCAGAAAAATCGTTCGGGTGGGAATGAGCCGCTTCATGCTCTTGATGATGGCGGGAAGCTCATCGAGTTGGCTGCCTTCACGCACGTCGACCACCAGGGCAGTTCGCTTGATTTCCGAGGACTGCATTACCAGTTCCGCGAATCGCGGGATCAGGCCCACCGGCAGATTATCGACGCAGTAATATCCCAGATCTTCGAAGGCCTTGAGTAAGGTCGCCTTGCCCGAACCGCTGATGCCCGTGATGACCACCAGGTCGGCGGCGCTGTCCCGATCAACAGGAAAATTCGCCGCGGCGACCGGAGCCCGTTTGACCGTTGCTTTCGGTTGAGGCGATTTGCGCTGGGGCATGGCATCTGATGGTAGCAGGGAGTGGTTGACCCTTGCCAGTTGTCGTTAAGAGTCCGGGGCTACAGCAAAATCCACAGGCACCATTCCCTTCCATTCTTCTCCGTTTACAGCAAGCACCCTATGGAACCCAGAACACGCCCGGCTTAAGCTGCTGAAGGTTTAGGAGGGAATGCAATGCTTTGGACTGTGTTTGTGGTTTTGCTGATCCTATGGCTCTTGGGCTTCAGTTTTCACATCGCCGGCGGCCTGATTCATCTCCTACTGGTGATTGCGGTGGCCGTTCTGCTCGTTAACCTGCTGACAGGACGAAGGAGCACGGTTTAGGTCAAGTAGCTTTTTGGAGCCTGGACAAAGGCAAGAAGCTTCGCAGTTGGCTAGTAGTGTTCCCAACGTGGCGAAGGTGGTTGATCAAATCGAGGTCAGTCGTTAGCGCCAGTCGCTGACCCTAGCAACTCACACAAAAGCGCCGAGACGCATCTTCGTTGATGAAGACACGTCCCGGCCTTTTACATCTGAGCGTTGCGGCAATCGCCAATTACTTGGGCGAAATCACTCCGTATAGTCCGTTCACATTGTTGTTGGGGCCAGCGGCGAAGAACAACTGGTTGGTCTTGCCGTTTGAGCTCGACCCTCCGCCGAAATCAATGCCCCACAGCTGATCGATGGTGATGTTCTTTCCCGACTTGCTCTTCAGCGTGCCTACCAGTTTGCCGGTCTTGAGATTGAAGCCGCTGATGGTGCTGGCGTTGGTATTGTTGCCGACCAGCAATGTGTTGCTCAATTTACCAAAGTTCTTCGGAGCGATCGCAAATCCCCAAGGCTGGTTCAGGGGCTTGCCGTGAATCAGTTGCTTGATCAGCGTGCCGTCCTCTTTGAACGTATCGACATATCCACCGGACCCGCCGGACGAAGAAGCATAGGCCACATATAGCGTTCCGTTGATGTCTTGAACGTTAAACGGGACAAACCCCTTCGGAATACCCGTGTCGGTAAACGACTTCACAAACGTAAAGGTCCCGTCATAGACGTCAATCTTGTTGTTGGCAAAATCGGCGGCATACAGGAAATTTCCTGAAGAGTGAGCGGTCACAGCGCAGCCGGTGTAGCTGGAACCTGAACCCGAATTATTGACACCAATCAAAGTCTGACTGGACTCGAAGTGCGACCAACCCTGGATGGTTCCGTCGAGTGTGCAATACAGAAAAAGCGACGTCCAACTATCGATTTGAAATTCGGTGGACCCGTTGTATGCAATTCCCGTCGGCGATCCCGGGCCGTTTCCACTGGCAGAAGGAACGACCACCTGAAGCGATTGCGGATTGCCCTTGCCATCATAAAGCGTAGACCAGCCATTGCCCTCATCGCTGATCCAGAACGGGCCGCTGGGAGCGTAGACCAATCCCCAAGCATTGACCAGCAAGGGGTCGGTGTGCTTCGCTTTGCCGCTCTGATTCGAGGTCAGGTTGCTTACCGTGTATTGCGCCAGGGCCGTACCTGAAATTGAAACGAGCACCAGCCCGAGGATCGCCGCTAGAGTGAGTTTACGGCTCGATGTGCGTTGCATGTGATTTCTCCTTCAACCAAGATTGTAGAAACGGGTGAGTGCCCGATGTCCAACGTAGCCGTTCACGCTTTCTGTCGGCCTACGTATGGTAGGGATCGTAAGGTCGCAGCGCAATATGGTTGTCAAAGAAATGTCACGGAATTGTGAAAAGTCTTGCGCATTTAGGACGCCGGGGCTGCAACTCTTAAAGGATGAGATAGTTGTAGTGGCAAGGTTCAGCCGAGCCAAACTCGAAAAATGGCAGAATTCTGCGATATTGCGCTCCCAGTTCCGCTCGATATGGCGTTCACCTATCGCGTGCCTGAGGGTATGCGGCCGATCGTGGGCGGGCGCGTCCTGGTGCCATTTCGGCAGCAGCGGATGTCTGGAATCGTAGTCCGCTTGCACCAGGAAGCCCCGGCAATCCAGACCAGGATCATCGCGGGCGTTCTCGATGCCGAGTCCGTGCTCGATGACCAACTGCTAACCCTGGGCAAGTGGATTGCCGATTATTATCTGGCTCCCATCGGAGAAGTACTTCGCACCATGCTGCCGCTCTCCGCGGAATTCAAGCGGGACGCCGGATATCAAATCACAGAAGCGGGGCGTCTCGCGCTGTACACGGCGGGAATCTCCGGATCTTCGGCCCGCTCCCGCAAGACTCCAGAGGAACAGAATGCGGAGTTCCGCGTGCTCGATTATTTATCCGAACGCGAGATCACGCGCGAGCAGAACTTGAGGTCCGCCACCAAAATCTCCAAGTCGTTGCTCACGGGAATGGTGCGCAAGAAATGGATTGCCCGCCAGGATTTATCCAGCGTGCGCGATGCCGCACGCACTGTACGTGTCGCGATGTTGAAGCATGCCGACGGGAAGCTCAATCTCAACCAGCGCCTGTTGCTCGACACTTTGGCTGCGGCAGGGGGAAAGGTCGCGGTCGAAAGTCTGCAATGCCTCGAGGTCCCGCGCTCGACTCTGGCAACTCTAGTGAAGCGTGGATTGGTGGCAATTCTGGAAGAGCCGGCAGAGTTCGTGGTTGTAAGCGGGAAGGCGCGTCCTTCGCGTCTGGAATTCGAGTTGAGCGAAGTACAGCAGAGTGGGCTCACCCGAATTCGCAATGCGATGGCTGAAGCAAAATTTTCTGGAATGTTATTGCACGGCGTGACAGGGTCAGGCAAAACTGCGGTTTATCTGGCGGCCATGCGCTCCGTGCTCGACAGTGGAGGCTCCGCCATTCTTTTGGTCCCGGAAATTGGACTCACTCCGGCTGTCGCAGCCGATCTGCACCAGGTCTTCGGAGACGAAGTCGCCATCCTCCACTCGGCGCTTTCCGACCAGGAACGCGCCGAGCAGTGGCACCGCATCAAGCGTGGCGATGCGCGAATGGTGGTAGGCACGCGGTCTGCCGTATTCGCTCCCGTCGCCGACTTGAAGTTGATGATCGTCGATGAGGAACAGGATTCCTCCTACAAACAAGAGGAAACGCCGCGCTATCACGCCCGTGACGTAGCTGTAATGCGGGCGAAAATGGCCGACGCTGTGGTCGTATTGGGATCGGCGACCCCGTCACTTGAGTCTTACTTCAACGCCAAGAAACATAAATATGCGCTTTTGGAACTTCCCGACCGCGTGGAAAAACGTCCCCTGCCCGAAGTCGAGATCGTCGATATGCGCATGGAGTTTCAAGAGACCGGGCAGGAGCAGGTGATTTCCCGCAAACTCGCCGCGGAAATCCGCGAACGCCTCGATCGCAAAGAACAGGCCATGGTCTTGCTGAACCGCCGCGGCTATTCTCCGGTTGCGTTGTGCCGCGCTTGTGGCAGCCGTCTGGAGTGCCGCAACTGCGCCATTGCCATGACCCACCACAAACGTTCGAACCGTATGGTATGCCACTATTGCGGATTCATGGCGCCTGTCCCAAAAGCTTGCGCCGAGTGCGGCAGCGAGTATGTGTATTTTATGGGGACCGGGTCGGAAAAGCTGGAAGAGTTGCTGCATGGAATGTTCCCCACGGCGCGGATCGGACGGCTGGATCGCGACACGGTCCGCCGCCACGAGGATTTTGAACGCACACTGAACGCGCTGAACGAAGGAGAACTCGATCTTCTGGTAGGTACGCAGATGATTGCTAAAGGCCACGATATCCACGGCGTTACGCTGGTCGGCGTGGTGGGCGCCGACGCCGCGCTGGGTATGCCTGACTTTCGCGCCGCTGAGCGGACCTTTCAACTGCTCACCCAGGTCGCGGGCCGGGCGGGACGCGGCCAGAGACCGGGCAAAGTGATTCTGCAAACATTCTTTCAAGAGCACTACGCGGTGCAGTATGCCGCGCAACATGATTTTGCCGGCTTCTATGACAAAGAACTGCGCTTCCGCAGCTGGATGCACTATCCGCCATACAGCGCGCTAGCCAACGTCCTCGTCCGCAGCGACAAACTGGACGAGGCACTGCAGTGGTCAGGCCAACTGGGAAAATGGTTTGATAAGACCCGCCATGAAGGGATTCGAGTTCTCGGCCCGGCGGCCGCTCCCATCGTGCGACTGAAGCGCGATTACCGCTACCACTTCGTCTTAAAGTCGGCCAGCCGGGAAAAGCTGAATGGTGTACTGCGTTCGATGCTCGTCCACGCCGCCGAACAGAAGATCCCGCGAACTCAGATTGTCGTCGATGTCGATGCGATCTGGCTGATGTGACGACGGAGGCTCCCCTGGAGATGCCTATCCTCTTGAGTGCCATCCTGAACGAAGTGAAGTTGAAGTCGCTTAGGCACATGATGAGTATATCGACTCATCATCAAAGTAATTAAGTCCCTAAAATCCCGCCCTTTTCAGAAATTCCCCAACCACCTCTGTCACATTCCGATGCTGGCCATCGACCGCATAGTTAAGCCGCCGCATGTCGTCATCCGAGATTTTGCCAGCCAAACGTCCCAAGGCTTCCCTCACCTCAGGGTGCCGTTCCAGCATTGCTGCCCGCAGAATCGGAACCGCTTCGTAGGGCGGAAAGTAGTGGCGATCGTCCTCGAGAACGGCAAAATCTAGCACGGGAATAAGGCCATCGGTCCTGTTCCCGGCAATTAAGTCGACTTGTTTATTTTGTAGGGCACGATCAAGCAATCCCAGGTCCATGACGCGCGGCGCTTCCGCGAATCGAAGGCCGTAGGTTGCAGCCAGGCCTTTGTATCCGTCGGCCCGCTCCATAAATTCATAACCGAATCCGGCATGCCAGTGCGGCGTATAGGCGGCCGACTGAGAAATCGACTTCAGTCCCAGACGCCGCGCATCTTCTCCGCGGATTTCGATGGCGAACGTGTCGTCAAATCCAAGTGGCCGTCCAACTTCAAGCTTGAACCGTTGCGCGTATGCATTCTTGACCTGGTTGTAAACCTGCGTGCGATCGCCCGAAGGCTGTTCTTTGAGGATCGCCGTCAGCGCCGTGCCGGTATATTCGGCATAAACATCGATGCGCCCTCCCAGAATTGCTTGCTGACAGATATACGTTCCAGCCAGATAAAAACGTCGCTCTACTGCAAGATGTGTTTGGTTTTCGATCTGTTGGGCGAAAATCTCTCCCAGGATCAATTGCTCGGTAAAATTTTTTGATCCAATCACAATGCGGTCCGAGCGGGAGGGGCCACACGCGGTAAGAAGAGCGGTGCACAAAAAGACCGTCACGGATCGCAGCATCGTTTTGATCATAAGTCATATGCCGGTTCGGTACTGGGCAGTCCATAATAGAGAAATGCTTCCTCCGTGGCTCACAGAATTAAACCGGGAGGTAATCGCCTGCACCCGCTGCCCCCGACTGGTCGAGTATCGCCAAAGAGTGGCGCTGGAAAAGCGCAAAGCGTACCGCGATTGTGAATATTGGGGCAAACCCGTTCCCGGCTTCGGAGATCCTAACGCCCGCGTCTTGGTTCTGGGACTTGCCCCCGGCGCCCATGGTTCGAACCGCACTGGACGCCCCTTCACTGGCGACGCCTCCGGCAAATTCATGTACCCCGTGCTCTACGAAGTTGGATTCGCCAACCAACCCGAGGCCCTTGTTCGTCATGACGGTTTAACGCTGACCGATCTGTACATCACCGCCGCAGCCCGCTGTGCCCCGCCCGACAACAAACCTCTGCCCAGCGAGTTAGCCAACTGTTCTGAATATCTGGATCGGGAACTGGACGGGCTGAAGAAAATGAAGGTCGTGGTCGCCCTGGGAAAGATCGCCTTCGATGCATATTTGAACGCCTTGAAGCGCCGCGGTCAGCTGGGCAGCCGTAAGCCCTATCTCTTCAAGCACGGAGCGGACTATCCGACGCCTGATGGCAGGGTCCTCCTCGCGTCCTATCATCCTTCAAACCAAAACACCCAAACCGGAAAACTCACGCGCCCCATGTTCGTAGATATATTCACGAAAGCCAGACGGCTGGCGGACGGCTAGTCTAGTGCGCCAGACCGATAGACATCGATAAATCGCAGGTTTCCCCTGTGATCCTCTGTGCCCCCTGTGGTGAAAGCCCTTGCGCCCGACCCAATTGATCTTGCGGCGAGTATTTGGTTTTCAGCGCCCATCTCCGATAGACTGACCTGTCCACCAGATGCCCCGAACCCTAGACCCACAATTAAAGCGCGCCCTAGCCGAACGCGTCCGCTTCTACCATGAGCTTGGCATCTATGATTTTTATCGGCGTGAGACGCCAGCACCCAGCTCTCAAGAACAAGATCTCCAACCAGAACAGCGAGAGGAAATGCCGAGAATTGCCCGAGCCGCAGCCGCAGTCATACCCGAAGATGATTTAACCGCCGCGCCCCGGCCCGAAGCAGCAGCTACCGACCCCGCCCAGGCACTGCGTCTCATCCGCGAAGACATCGGCGACTGCACCCGCTGCAAACTGCACCAGCAAGGACGCAAGCAGATCGTCTTCGGTGTCGGCAACCCCAATGCCGATCTGATGTTCATCGGCGAAGCTCCCGGCGCCGACGAAGACGAAAAAGGCGAGCCTTTCGTTGGACGCTCCGGACAACTGCTCACCAACATGATCAAAGCCATGGGCATCGAGCGCGAAGATGTCTACATCGCCAACATCATCAAGTGCCGCCCCCCCGGAAACCGGCAACCTGAGCGCGATGAGTGCGAAACCTGCTCACCCTTCCTGATGCGCCAGATCGCCACTATCAAGCCGAAGGCCATCGTTGCGCTGGGTGCAGTCGCGGCCAAAACCCTGCTCGCCATCAACTCCCCCATGTCCGAGCTTCGCGGCCGCTGGTACGATTTCCGGGGAACGAAATTAGCAGTCACCTATCACCCGGCGTTTTTGCTGCGCGATCCCCGTCAGAAGAAAGAAGCCTGGAAAGATTTGCAGATGGTGATGAAGGAATTAGGAATGGCGGTGCCGGCGAAGAGCTCAGAACCGTAGCCGCGAGAAGAGAGATCACCCGAATTTTATTTGGGCACTAAAGAGTGTTTAGAAACCGTCGGGTCTCAGCGCCGCCCAAGCCGGTAAAACCGCGCGCACCTACAGCCGAAACGGCGCCGTCAGCAGCCGAACTGGCAGCATCACGACAGCCCACACCAGTTCCAACACCCCTCCAATCGCAATCCCCACAATCCGGAACGGCAACAGCAGCAGCCACACGAACGGATAAAGTACCAGCGCAATAAGCGCCACCGGCCAGCAGATCACAAACAGCAAGCACCACAGGAGGAACGTAAACACGGGACACCTCCTCTCACCAATAGATACGCAACCTGGGACAAAAAAGTTCGCGCTATCCCAGCCGCGGTTCAACCAAGGCTTCCTCTCCGGCCAGATACTTTCTCAGAAACGCCAGTGATCGCACTTGGGCATCCCGCCACATCTCGCCGGTAAAGCCATGACCCGCGCCTGGGTAGATCTGTATCTCATACGGAATCTTCCGCTTCTCCAGCGCTTGTTGTAAGTGATAAGCCTCCGCCACCGGAACCGTCTTGTCTAGCTCGCCATGCAAAATCAGCACCGGACAGAGCCGCCGCATAAAGAACTTCATCTCTTTCGGCAGCCCGCCGAAAAACTCCACCACCGCTCGCACTCGCGAATCAATCGAAGCCGCCGAAAGCGAAAGATAAGCCCCCAGCGAGAATCCCAGCAGCCCAATCCGCTCTGCATCCACTTCCGGCTGCGAGGCAACAAAGCTGACTGCATCCCACAAAGTCTTCATCCAAGCCGGGAAATGCCGCGCAATGGTCGCCAACCCATCAATTTGCACTTCTCCCGTTCGATCAAAGTAATGCAGCACATAGACGGCAAATCCCTGCTCCGCCAGCAACCGCGCCGGCTCCAGCATTCCGAAATGGCCGCCTCCAGAGCCATGCAGCCCAATCACAGCCGGAACACGTCTCCCCTCAACCGCCGGCAAAAAGCAGTCCACGCGGATATCCTTCCCGCCACTATCAAACGAAATTTGAGATTGCGAAACCGGAAACATAAGAGAAATAACATCCGTCAGCCCGTAGAGATGCAACTCAGTTACATCGAGGCAGCGACTCTCAACGTTAAGCGCGCGCTACTTCCCTACCACGGCCGCCTCTTCTGCGAGCCGCGCTAACGATTCGCCATACGGGGCCTTCACAATCCCGCGTTCCGTCACGATGGCCGTGACGTACTTCGCCGGAGTAACATCGAATGCCGGATTCTCCACCTCAACTCCATCTGGCACCATCTGCTTCCCACCAATATGCGTGACTTCTCTCGCGTTCCTCTGTTCGATCGGAATCTTGCTCCCATCGGGAGTCTCCAAATCTACAGTCGAAATCGGTGCAGCCACATAGAACGGAATTCCATGCTCTTTTGCCAGCACCGCGACCGAATAAGTCCCAATCTTGTTCGCCACATCGCCATTGGCTGCAATCCGGTCTGCGCCCACCACAACCGCAGCAATCTTCCCTTTGCTCATCATGGCTCCAGCCATGTTGTCGGAGATGACCGTCGTCGGAATTCCGTCCTTCATCAACTCCCACGCTGTCAGCCGCGAACCCTGGAGGAACGGCCGAGTTTCATCCGCGAAGACGTGTATCTTCTTTCCTTGTTCGACGGCGGCGCGAATCACACCCAGAGCTGTGCCATACCCGCAAGTCGCCAGTGCGCCGGCGTTGCAGTGCGTCAACACACCGCCGCTCGCAGGCATGAGGGTCGCGCCGCAGCGTCCCATGGCCTGGTTCGCAGCAATGTCTTCGGCATGCATGCGCTGCGCCTCTTCGATCAGGGCCTGCCGGATGTGCTCCAGCGGCCGCACTCGCAAAAGATCGAACTTTTCGCGCATTCTTCGGATCGCCCAAAACAAATTCACCGCCGTCGGCCGCGTCTCGCCAATCAACTTGCAGATCTGCTCGAACTCCTGCCGTAGCTCGCCGACCGATTCGGCTTTCGAGTTCTGCACGCCGAGCGCAATTCCCATCGCCGCCGCTACGCCAATCGCCGGCGCACCCCGCACCACCATATTGCGGATCACGTCCGCGACCTGTTCGTACTTCTTGCAGAGAACGTAAGTCTCTTCCATAGGCAGCTTCGTCTGATCGATGAAGCGTACGCCCGCGTCAGTCCATTCCAGAGTTTGAATCACAGGTAAACTCAACTCCCCATTTCAAAAATAAAATTGCGCAATTTGCTAATTGAGCAATTGAAAATCACGGGTTTACCGCTTTTCAATCACTCAATGACCCGATGACTCAATGACTCATTGACTCAATGACTCAATTCTTCTTTAAGTGCTCTCCCCGCACATCCGTCGCGGTAAACATAGAAACAAACTTCGCCGGCGCCGCGGCCCTCTCCACACCGGCTCTTCCGCCAGCCTCTTCGCGTTCCACCAGACACATCACTCCAGCTACATCGAATCCAAACTCACGCGCCGCCTCCAATGCAGCAATCGTCGAGGCGCCCGTCGTGCACACGTCGTCCACAATCACCACCCGCGCACCCTTTTCCCTGAATCCCTCGATCCGCTGGCCGGTTCCGTGCTGCTTTTCTCCCTTACGCACCAGAAAGCCGTTGATCGTGCCGCTCGCCACCGCCACCGCCACCACAATCGGGTCCGCCCCCATGGTCAGTCCGCCGATCGCCTGCGGATTCCACCCTCGATCCCGAATCTCCTCCAGAAAAACCTGCCCCGTAAGTTGCGCGCCACGAGCATCCAAGGTAGTCGTCCGGCAATCGACGTAGTAATCACTCGTCGCTCCCGAGGAGAGTTTGAACTCGCCCAGACGAAATGACTTCAGCGCAAGCAGACGCAACAGTTCCTGGCGTGCCGATAACATGAATATTTAGGATAGCAGTTGATTTGAATCGGGGGCCAGTCGCAGTCTCAAGCCGCTCCTATTGGCCGATCCTCTCCAGATGCCGAAACCCGCTCGTCGCCACAAATAGCAGCAACGACAATGTCCCGTTGTATCCCACATGCACCAGAAAGCTTGACGCCACCGACTTGGTGACAGCCCGCACGGTAGTAAGCGCAACTCCCACCAGGAAGATGATCAGCACCGCCCAGGAATATCCCAATTGTGCGCCGTGAAGCAGACCAAACAACGCCGAGGTCACAAGAATTCCCGGAACCGTGCCGGTTTGTCGCGCCAGCACCGGATACAGAAATCCACGAAAAAACAATTCTTCCATCAAAGGCGCCAGCGTTACTGCCACAATCGACACAATGCCAGCCTGACGAGCGGTCTGAAAGAACTGGTCAATCGGCAAGTTCTTGGGGATCGGCAGCACTTGTCCGAGCCCAATCAGCACAAAGTAAAGCACCACCCCGAGGAATAGAAACCCTCCCCAGCGTGCCCGTGGCCAATTCCATCGGATCGCCTGCCAAAATTGTTGCCCGGGTTCGTCCACGCGCCAGCGCATCAGGGCAAAGACGACTGCATACACCAGCACCTGTGCAACCATGATGACTTCTGGAATTTTGGCGATCTCCCCAACCGAAGTCTTTTTGTAGACGAGAAGATGCGCCACCATCACAATCGCCACCGGAACCACGACCAGCGTGATCAGCGTCAACCCGATCAGTTGCAGCAGTTCGATTCCAGTGCAGGGCGGATTCTCCGCTTCGGCAGTCGGCGTGAGGTCCGAAGGCTCGGGCGCCGGTGCGGAACTCGGTTCCATCCACGGATTTTGCGGTGAAGACACGTGATTTCGATGCTAATCGCGACTTCTTGAATCTACACCAAAGCTCCGGCCCACGCAGACGCCCCACGCATCAAGGCCCCCGTGCACCTCTGTGTCCCCTGTGGTCAACCGCTCCTGTGCACTACCCTGAATTTCCTTTATGCCGTATAACTCTTGCGCTGAGCAGTTTCTCTCGCGCCACCGTTGAAGTTGGAGGCCAGCGCCTGCCCGGTATAAGACTTCTTGACCCGCGCCACCTGCTCCGGCGTCCCCTGCGCCACAATGCGGCCGCCCTCATCCCCGCCTTCCGGCCCCAGATCAATCAGCCAATCTGCATTCCGAATCACATCCATATTGTGTTCGATGATAATGATCGTATTCCCCAAATCCGTCAGCCGGTGCAGCACGTGCAACAATTTCTTCACGTCGTCGAAATGCAATCCAGTCGTCGGCTCGTCGAGTAGGTAGAGCGTCTTCCCCGTCTGCCGTTTGCTCAACTCGCGCGCCAGCTTAATGCGCTGCGCTTCCCCTCCGGATAAAGTCACCGCCGACTGCCCCAGATGCACATATCCCAGCCCAACATCCACCAGCGTCTGCAACTTCTGCCGAACCAATGGAATGTTCTCCAAAATCGGCAACGCATCCGACGCCGGCATCTCCAGCAAGTCTGCGATCGAATATCCTTTGTACTTCACCGCCAGCGTTTCGTGGTTATAACGCTTCCCGCCACAAAGTTCGCAGAGCACATAAACATCAGGCAGAAAGTTCATCTCAATCCGCCGCTGCCCTTCACCCTGGCACGCTTCACATCGCCCACCCGCGACGTTGAATGAAAAACGCCCTGGCTTATATCCGCGCTCCCGCGACTCCGGCAACATGGCGTACAAATCGCGAATCTGCGAGAAAACTCCCGTGTACGTTGCCGGATTCGACCGCGGAGTCCGCCCAATCGGCGACTGGTCGATCTGAATCACTTTATCGATGTTCTCCGCGCCCGACATCGCCTTGTGCGCGCCCGGTTCCTCGCGTGATCGGTAAAGGCTCCGTGCCAATGCCCTATAAAGAATGTCATTCACCAGCGTCGATTTCCCCGATCCCGAAACTCCCGTCACCACCGTCATCACGCCCAGCGGAAAAGTCACATCCAGGTTCTTCAAATTATTTTCCGTCGCGCCCAGAATCGTAATTCCCGCGCCGTTGGTGTGCCGTCTCTCCGGCAACATAGCAATCTGCATTCGGCCCGAGATATAAGCTCCGGTCAGCGACTCTGGCACCGCCATAATTTCTTCCGGGGTTCCGTAAGCCACCAGCCCGCCGCCCAGCCGTCCCGCGCCCGGCCCCAAATCAATCACATAATCCGCCCGCCGGATGGTCTCCTCGTCGTGCTCCACCACCAGCACGGTGTTGCCCAAGTCCCGCAACTCCTCCAACGCCTTCAGCAGACGCGTATTGTCCCGATGGTGCAGCCCAATCGACGGCTCATCCAGCACATACAACACGCCGCGCAATTTCGACCCAATCTGTGTGGCCAGCCGGATTCTCTGCCCTTCGCCGCCAGAGAGCGTAGCCGCCGACCGATTCAGCGATATGTATCCCAGCCCAACGCCATTCAGAAACTGCAACCGTTCCGTGATCTCATACACCAACCGGTTCGCAATAATCGCCTCGCGCCCCGTCAGATGGATCTTCCTCGCCGCCTCCAGCGACCGCGAAACCGGCAACGCCGTGAACTCCGCGATCGACATGCCATTCACTTTCACTGCCAGGCTCTCCGCGCGCAACCGCTGCCCATGGCACGCCGGACACGCCGTCGCAGACATGTAATCCATCAGAAAGTCGCGATAACCCTCCGAACTCGACTCCTCCAGCGCATTCTTCAAATATGCCAGGATTCCCCGGAATCCGGTCTTCCCGCTTTTTCCCGCTTCCCCGTACAGCAACAAATTCTGCGTCTTCTCCGGCAGCTTCTCAAACGGAGTGCTCAAGTCAATTCCATGCGCCTGTGCCGCAATCTGCAGCATGTGCACCAGGTTTTGCGACGCCGATCCCGGACCCAGCGCCCCATCCAGCAGCGGCTTCCCCCAATCCACAATCACCTTCGCCGGATCGAAATCGTACTTGCTCCCCAACCCATGGCACTCCAGACACGCCCCGTATGTACTGTTGAACGAAAATGATCGTGGCTCCAGTTGCGGCACATCGATGCCGCAATCCGGACATGCCAGGCGCTCCGAATACAACTGCTCTTCGCCGCCCACCACCGCCACCTGCACCAGTCCGCCGGCCAGCTTCATCGCCGTTGCAATCGACATCTCCAGCCGATGCTCAATGCCCGGTTTTACCAGCAGCCGGTCCACCACCACTTCAATCGAGTGGTTCTTTCGCTTGTCCAGTTGCAGATCGTCTTCCAGGTCGACCAGTTCGCCATCCACGCGCGCCCGGCTGAAGCCATGCTCCGCCAGCTTCTCCATCTCTTTCTTGAACTCGCCTTTGCGTCCGCGCACAATCGGCGCCATCACCATCACCCGGTCTTCCGGAGTCAGCGCCATCACGCGCTGCACAATCTGGTCAGCCGTCTGCCGCGCAATCGCCCGACCGCACTTCGGACAATGCGGCGCTCCAATCGACGCGTAAAGCAGCCGCAGATAATCGTAGATTTCAGTGATGGTTCCCACCGTCGACCGCGGGCTGCGGCTGGTCGTCTTTTGCTCAATCGAAATCGCCGGGCTCAGCCCGTCAATCGCGTCCACATCCGGACGCTCCATCTGGTCCAGAAACTGCCGTGCGTAGGCCGAAAGCGTCTCCACGTAGCGGCGCTGCCCTTCAGCATAAATCGTGTCAAACGCCAGCGACGACTTCCCTGACCCGCTCAACCCGGTAATCACCGTCAGGCTGTTACGCGGAATTTCGACGTTGATGTTCTTGAGGTTATGCTGGCGCGCCCCGCGCACCGAAATCTTGGTAATTGCCATGGATGACGGACAACCGATAACGACGGTAATGCCCTTCCGTAACGTGGACGGGCCCTCAGAAATGTTGGAGAGTAAAGAAGCGCACCTCGACTCACGTATCTTATTTGCTAACAGGCGCAAGCGTCAACGCGGGATACAGTCAAGGAACTGTCCGTAATTGCCGATAAAGAGAACGGACTGCCGCGACTTATTCATAAGGAATCGACTTTGAGTAGCTTGATCAGTGCTTCTATCCTCTTCGCCACCGTATCCCTATCAGTCACCTTCGGAATTCTCGCCGCATATGCGACGGTCATCGCAATTCTGCGCTCGCTGGCCCCTAACTCCAGGCCGGCGCCGCAGCCAGCCCTAGTCCAGAACCAGGCCCAAGCCGCCCACGCCGGCGGCGACTAACCCCTTAGATTCGGACGTAAATACAAACGCACCAGCCTGATTCTTCATCAAACTGGTGCGTGAATCCTGCCCCACGTTAGACCCCTTAGTTGTGCGGCGCCATCCCAGGTTGCATTCCCACAGGCGCTCCCGGCGCTCCACCCGGTTGTTGAACTCCCTGCTGTTGCTGCTGCTGCAGTTCTTGCAGCATTTGCTCCGGAGTCTTCACGCCCTGCTGGCCCTGGGCTGGCTGATCTCCATCCGCGGCCGCTTGATCGCCCTGCTGCTGATCATCCGCTTGATCGGTCTGGTCATCCGCGTCGGTCGAGTCCGTATCATCTGAATCGGTCGCGTCCGCTGAATCGTCGGGCGCATCTTCACCCTGGACCACCTGCGTATTTCCCGCCCCGTTTGGCTGAACCATACCCGGCCGCCCCGGCATCGGACGTCCCAGCATGTTCATGGCTCCCGGCGGAGGCATCCCGGGTCCCGGATAAGTCGGCGTTGGATTCGCCGCCTCTTGCACCGGAGTAGAGTCCGCCGGCGCCGAGGACTTTGCCATCAGGATCACGCGATCCAGCTCCTGCTGGTTCGCCTCCGAGCCCAGCAGCACATAGTTGAAATGGGAGCCGTTCAGCAGCGACGAAAGCACATCCCTTGCCGGCCCCGGCCCGAAATGTCCGACTACTCGTTCCGCGCCGTTCCCCGGGAAATCGATTTGTGCCCCGGTCTGTGCGTGCACAGCCTTGAGGATGTCCCCCAGCGTCGAGTTTGGCGCAACCACCGTCAGTTGCCCGCCCTGATAGGTCACCTGAGGCGGGACCGCTGGCATTTGTTCCAAAGTCTGCGGAACCGGCGCAGCTTCCTGCACTGCCGGAGCTGGCGTAGCTACCTGTTTGTTGGCGCGCTTAGTTGAATTTTCCGACGCTAAAGAAGCAGTCGCGATCAGACAGCTGCCGAGTGCAATCAGGATGATTCTGGTTTTCACAATCCCACCTGTCTTTAAGGAACGCCCACTGCGGCGCGCCTTGCGGCCTTTATTGCCGCCCAATTAGATTGATCTTATCACTGCAAGGGCGTGCTGAAAAAGCTAATGCTCGTCCGGCGAGCGGCTCAAACATTCCGTAAGTCACAGAAAACAATACATCTAGAATGACGGTGAATGATGACCGCTACGGCACGAATTTTTAATGCTGAGGAGCGTAGTAGCCACGGCGGGCCCGTACCTGCAAGTCTTTCTTCAAGGCCGTGATTTGCACCAGCCGGTACTGGCCGTTGGCCATGAAATCCGCAGGTTGGTAGGAAACAATGTATTGACTGCGCAGCTCGTCTTCGATGGCCGCGAATGAGCTCTTGATATCCTTCATCTTGAACGGAAAAAAGGCCCTGCCGCCGGTGGCATCCGCCAGTTGCTCCAGCACTTTGTCACCCCGTAAAACTAACCCGCTGTCATCGGTCGAAATCGCGTAAATGATCACCTCAGAGCGCTGCGCCATCTCGATCGCCTGCGCCAGGCTAACGTCGCTCTGATTGTCTTCGCCGTCGCTTACCACTACGATGGCCCGCCGCACCGGACGGTCTTCTTCTCGTTTCGCGAGCTTTTCCTTGCAAGCCCGATAAACCGTGTCATACAGCGCCGTTCCGCCGCCGGCGTGCAGTTTCTGCACACCCGACGCCAGCAGCGCCGGATCGTCCGTAAAATCCTGCGTCAACTGGCTCTGCGAGTTGAATCCCATAACGAAGGCTTTATCGAAATTCGCGCGCACCGTCTTCTGTAGAAAAAAGCTTGCCGCTTCTTGTTCGAAATCGAAGCGTCCCCGCACCGATCCACTCTCGTCTACCAGCAATCCCAGATTCAGCGGAAGATCCGTCTCCCGGCGAAAGTTGGAAATCGCCTGCGGCGGCTTGTGATCATCCAGAATTGCGAAATCGTCTTCGTTCAAATCACGGACGAATTTGCCGTGCTTATCCGTCGCAATGAAAACTACGTGGACTTCATCCACACGCTTTTTGATGGTGAGTACCGAGTCGGAATCGACATCGGTGTCGGTCGCCGAGCTGGAAGGAACGTTGGCAGAGTGGGTCAGAATCGTCGCAGGCGCAGCTCCGGAAGGCAGGAAATTCGATTGCGCCACCGCCGGCCGTTTCGCCGCTATCAGCGCCATCGCCACGAGAAAAATATACAGTTTCGTGTACTTCATGCCTGTTCTCAGCCCTCAAGGCCCCGCAAACCCCAGAGCCCAACCCCGCGTACTATATAGATGCACGTAAAGTGCCGAAGTACGCGCCAGATAAGGCCTTGCCCTCCATGACTCTAGGAGTCTCACCCCCGGCTGCCAAGTTACAAAAGGAGTACACGTTTGGTCATAGGCATAAAACGTGCTTCGTTTTCTCCCGCCATCTCCTGTGGATTCAGCGCACGTTAGAATAACCTCGACCCCCTGAAAGGAAAACGCTCATGAAGAAGTTGCTCGCTCTGCTTTTAGCCTGTTGCTGCATGACCCCAGCTTTTGCCGCGGACAACGAAAGGGAACAGGACCGCGTCAAAGATTCCGGCGACGTCCTCAAAGAAATCCTCAATATCCCCGAAGACATCCCCCAAGACCTTCTCGACAAAGCCGAGTGCATCGTCGTCCTTCCCTCAGTTAAGAAAGCTGCTTTCGGAGTCGGAGCCAGTTACGGCCGTGGTGTGATGATTTGTAGAGGCGGTGTGCACTATACCGGCCTGTGGGGTCCGCCAGCCCTCTACGCTCTGGAAGGCGCCAGTATCGGATTCCAACTCGGCGGCCAAGCCACCGACTTTGTGCTGCTGGTGATGAATCCCAAGGGCGCCACATCGCTGCTCAGCAGCAAAGTGAAGCTTGGAGCCGACGCCTCCGCCGCAGCCGGCCCCAAGGGCCGAACCGCCGAGGGCGCCACGGACATCGTCATGAACGCAGAAATCCTCTCCTACTCGCGCAACAAAGGCCTGTTCGCCGGAGTCTCTCTCGAAGGCTCGACCCTGCGCTCCGATGGCAGCGCCAATGAGAAACTCTATGGCTCCAAACTCAGCGCCAAAGACATCATTCGCAGGGGAAAGGTGAAGGCGCCGGCCTGCGCGGCGGAACTGATTTCACTGCTGGACAAGAAAAGCCCCAAGAACTTGTCCAATCCTAAATCGCTGCAATAGTCTTGAACCGTGTAGAGCGGCACTCTTGCCCGCTCTGCCGGCGGTGCCAAGTCACTTATGGCGAAATCAAAAGCTGCTATCGTCCGTTGTTCCTGGGCCCGCGACGGCCTGTCCATCCCCTACCATGACAACGAATGGGGAGTTCCTACTCACGACGACCGCAAGCTCTTCGAGTTTTTGATTCTAGAGGGCGCGCAGGCCGGCCTCAGTTGGGACACGATTCTCAACAAACGCGAAAATTATCGCGCCGCCATGGACGGCTTCAATCCCGCTCGCATCGCCCACTACGACAGCAAGAGAACCGGCGCTCTTCTCCGCAATGCGGGAATCATTCGCAATCGCCTGAAGATCGCCTCAGCCGTCAAGAATGCCAAGGCATTTCTGGAACTCCAGAAGGAATTCGGGTCCTTCGACGCTTACATTTGGCAGTTTGTCGGCGGCGAGCCTGTGACCAACCGCTGGCGTCCTGGCCAAAAACTTCCCGCCACCACCGCCCAATCCGACGCCATGAGCAAAGCTCTGAAGAAGCGTGGTTTCACCTTCGTCGGCAGCACCATCTGTTACGCCTTCATGCAAGCCATGGGATTGGTCAACGACCACGCCATCGACTGCTTCCGCTACCGCCAGGTGAACCCATAAACTCTTTGATCAAAACGGCATAACGCCCGCGTCGCATTTTCCCTTTTTATCTCTATCAACCAAATAGACAATATGGTATATTGCGAAAAGCTGGACCATTTTATGACCCGAAACTTCACCCGCCCTCCCTTTGATATCGCCATCGTCGGCGGCGGATTCACCGGCGCTATCCTCGCCGCTCGCCTGCTCTGCGAAACTCCGGATGACGTCTCCGTCCTGCTTATAGAGCGCGCCAGCCTTCTCGGCCGCGGCATCGCCTATGGCACTCAATATGGATGGCACCTGCTCAACGTGCCTGCCGTCGGCATGAGTGCGATTCCTGAGCAGCCCGAACATTTTCTACGTTGGGCGAACGCAAACTATGATTCTGCCGTCGGACCCGAATCGTTCGTCCCCCGCCGCGTTTATGGCCAGTATGTCGAGTCGCTTTTACGTGACGCCATCGAGTCCAATCCCGGTCGTTTCGACTCCCGGCAGGATGAAGCCATCGCCATCGATCGTTCCTCAGGGCTTGCCAATGTCCTTCTGCGCAGCGGCGAAGTGATTGAAGCCCGGAAAGTCGTACTGGCGCTGGGCAATCTTCCACCCGGCGATCCTTCTCTTCCCGGCAAATCCGCTGAGAGTTCTCGTTATTTCCCCTACGCCTGGTCGGCGGCGCCTCTTGAAAACGTCGAGGGCGAGCACGAGATTCTGCTGGTTGGCACCGGCCTAACCGCGGTGGACACCGCGATCGCCTTGCGAGGACACAATTTTACCGGCACCATCCACGTCCTCTCCCGCAGAGGACTTTTGCCCCGGCAGCATAAGCCGTCGCTCGCATGGCCGCCATTCTGGAACGAAAACTCTCCGCGCACCGCGCGCGGCCTTCTACGGTTGGTCCGGGCCCAGGTCAAGGCCGCCCTCGATCTGGACATCGGCTGGCGCTCCGTCTTTGATTCCCTACGTCCCTTTACCGCCCAGATCTGGCAATCGCTGCCGCTGGTCGAAAAGCGCCGCTTCCTGCGCCATGCCCGCTCCTACTGGGAGGTCCATCGCCACCGCGTCTCCCCCGAAATCGCGGGCCTCATCGCGCACCAACTCATTAGCAAGGAACTTCGTACCCATTCCGGCCGGATTCTCTCTTATGACGAGAATGCCCACGGCGTTACCATTACCTATCGCGAACGCCGCACTCAACAGAAAAAGACGCTCCGCGTCGACCGAGTGATTAACTGTACCGGCCCTGAAACCGATTGCCGCAGACTCGACCATCCCTTACTGGCTTCGCTTCGCCAGCAAGGCCTCGCCAGTCCTGACGAGCTATTCCTAGGCCTTCAAACCGCTGCCGACGGTGCCCTCATCAATTCCATGGGCGTCCCTTCGGATTTTCTCTCCGCCGTAGGACCGGCACGCAAGGGGCAACTCTGGGAAACTACGGCCATCCCGGAAATCCTGGATCAGATTTCAGCTTTAGCCAAGTTGCTCAGCGACGCCACAGCGAGAGAAAAAACTCCCAGGCTGAACTTCGAACCGCTCGGCAAAGAGTTTCCGCTCCAACTGTAACCTCACTGATATGCGCGGCAGACCATTGCCAAGCTCACGGCTTCGCGTAAAGAGCTGCCATTCGCTTCTTCATTTCTTCCGGAGAAACATCCTCCTTGTGCGTCGCCACGGTCCAAATATGTCCAAACGGATCTTGCAGCGTCCCTGTCCGATCGCCATAAAATTGATCGGCCAGCGGCCGTAACACCTTCCCACCCGCCGCCACCGCGCGATTGAAGGTCGCATCGACGTCCGCGTCATAGATCACGAGACTTACTGCCGTCCCTCCCAACGACTCCGGCCCTTGAATCAACGTTCCCGGACCTTCGTCGGCCAGCATCACCTTCGAGTCGCCGATCTCCAGCTCCGCATGCCCGATTCTTCCATCCGGGCCGGCCATGCGGACACTTTCCTTTGCGCCGAACCCCTGTTTGTAATAGTCAATCGCCTTCGCCGCGCCCCTGACAATCAAGTACGGCGTAATTGTGTGATATCCCTCGGGAATCGCTTTCACCGCCATCGAAATCCTCCATCCTTAGAAGTAAATGACCGCCACTCGATCTGCCGCTCCTTGAAATTGTATAAACTGAAGTGGGGTGGAAAAAGTCACGTTTGCAAAACAACTTTTTCGTTCCACCACTCGTCACAAATCCAGGAGGTTCTTCATGCGCACGCTCACTCTGCTTTTCTCTTTCATCATTCTCTCAACCCTCGCGCTCTCGGCCCAGCAACCCATCCCCAGTAATGCTATGCCGCCGGTGACCGCCGCGGGCGCCGCAGCCTCTGTCACCATCCAGGGATGCGTCCTGGGTTTGAACGGAGGATATTCACTCAACGCCGGTGCGGGAAAAACCTTTCTTCTTGCTGGAGAAGACCTGTCGCAGTTCTCGGGACAAAAAGTTCGCGCAATCGGTAATGTAACACCCGCGGCAAAGTCAGGAAGCCATAGCAGCACCCAGCCCACCCTCACAGTGACCCGCGTCGACAAAATAGCCGACACTTGTAGCGGCCATTAGGGAAGTTCTGATTGAATTCCCGGAGGTCCCAGTGCACCCCTGTGTACTCTGTGGTTGATGCCTCTCGCCGGCACTTAATCTGAGATTCCCTAGCGCATACTCACGGGTGGCGGACGATTCGCCCACCCCGAGACTCGCCACCCCGTTTTCTTTTTCCTCGCTCATCTGAGAAACTGACCTGACCGCGACTCCATGGGTAAAATCCACGTCCTCTCCGAATCCGTAGCCAATAAGATTGCTGCCGGAGAGGTCGTCGAACGCCCCGCTTCCGTTGTCAAAGAGCTTCTGGAAAACTCTCTCGACGCCGGTTCCACCCGCATCAAAATTCAGGTCGAAGCCGGAGGCAAGAAACTCATTCAAATCTCCGACAACGGATGCGGCATGGTCCGCGACGACGCTCTGCTAGCCTTCGAGCGTCACGCCACCTCGAAGCTGAAGAACGCCGAGGACCTACTCTCCGTCGCCACTCTGGGCTTTCGCGGAGAAGCTTTGCCCTCCATCGCTTCCATCGCCCGGCTGCGCCTCGAAACTCGCGACCCGCAAGAACCCTCCGGAACCATCGTCGAAATCAATGGTGGCAAGATTTTCAAAGTAGAAGAAGCCGGTCTGCCCATCGGCACTTCGATCACTATCCGTGATCTCTTTTTCAATACTCCGGCCCGCAAGAAATTCCTGAAGTCCGAATCCACCGAACTCTCCCACATCGCGTCGCTAGTCACCCATTACGCGCTTGCCCATCCGGACAAGCACTTCGAACTGCACTCCGCCACTAACGCCGTGTTGGTCGCGCCCCCAGTCGCCGGACACAGCGAGCGCGTCTACCAGGTTTTCGGCAAGGAAGTCCTCGACCAACTCATTCCGGTCGCCGCCCTGCAGCCGCTTGAACACATCGGACTGCCGCAGCCTCCGCCATGGCGAAAAAAAGAAGAGGACGAGGATCATCCACCCGCCGAACCCGGAGAGATGCGTGTGCGCGGCTTTGTTTCCAAGCCCGAAATCCAAAAGCTTAACCGCAATTCGATTTATGTCTTCGTCAACGGACGTTCTCATCCGCGACCGCCTCATCCAGCATGCCCTGACCGAAGCCTATCGCAACATCCTTCCGCCCACCGTCTACCCGGTCGTTCTGCTGTTTCTTGAACTTCCGAGCGGCGAGGTCGATGTGAACGTCCATCCCTCGAAGACCGAAGTCCGCTTCCGCCAACAGACCGTGACTCACGATTTTGTTCGCGATTCCGTCCGCGCCGCTTTGATGAAAGCGCGCCCTGTTCCACAGTTCACCACCGAGATTGGCGCCCATCCCACTGCCACGCCGTCACTTACTCCGGGCGCACGCACA
The DNA here is from genome assembly GCA_963700175.1 of Terriglobales bacterium. GTDB lineage: Bacteria > Acidobacteriota > Terriglobia > Terriglobales > Acidobacteriaceae > DASVWZ01. The sequence continues at coordinate 129,337 of CAVOWN010000006.1, read as the reverse complement.
GAAGTTTCATCCGCATGGCAGCCGCTTTCCGCTCCCCAGCCACCGCAAAACTTCGGCCTGCAACCGCCGCAAGCGCCATCGATCAACGAGAGATTTCAATTCGGGGTAGACGGCATTACCATCGACGGCAACGCCGCGCTGTCTCTCGCCCGCGCCCCGCAAGTGATTCCACAGATCGCCAACGACAGTTGCACCCCGCCTGTCCCGGAGGAACCTGAGGCGCCCAGCGATCTCGCGCCGTCGCTCTCGTCGCTCAAACCCCTCGGCCAAATCCGCGAATCGTTCATTCTCGCGGTGAACCACGAAGGCCTCTGGATCATCGACCAGCACGTAGCCCACGAGCGCGTTCTCTTCGAAAAGATCCTGCGTCAGCGTTCCACGCAAAAAGTCGAAAGCCAACGCCTGCTCATGCCGCTCATCATCGAACTCACGCCCGCCCAACAAGCCATCTTCGCGGACATTTCCGACGAGCTGGCACAAAACGGTTTCGAAGCCGAACCCTTCGGCTCCCGCAGCCTCGCGTTGAAAGTCGCGCCCGCTGGTGTAGAGGCCACTCAACTCGAGCACATGCTCGCCGAACTGCTAGATCAGTTCTCCCGCGAGGAACAGGCCCTTAACATGGAGAAGGTCCGCACCCGCATCGCCGCTTCCATCGCTTGCCATGCGGCCATAAAAGTAAACATGCCGCTCGAGCAAAATAAAATGGAATGGCTCTTGGCTGAACTAGCCAAAACCGAATGTCCCATGTCCTGCCCGCATGGAAGACCGGTAGTTCTGCGCTATTCGTTGAAAGATATCCAAAAGGCGTTCAAGAGGATCTGAGAAACAGCTGTCAGCTCTCAGCTCTCAGCCGTCAGCGCGTAGAACCCGGAGGCAAATCCGTCGCACCGCGTGCGTCCAATAGTCTGTCATCTTGAGCGAAGCAGAAGGTTCGCCGCAAGCGAACCTTCCTGCGCAGTCGAAAGACCCCGGAAGCGTCGGCACAACCTGAGTCCTCGAAAGGAATTTCAACCAAAAACGATTGCGGCTCGTTAGCGTGGGATTTTGGCGTCGACTGAAGCTCTGACGGAGCTTGTCTTCTAAACTTCGTTTACGTCAATCACGAGTTCGCTAAGACTGTGACTGATCACGCCGCGAACCCTCCATTTTTCCTCGATCACAATACCGACTGAGGTCGGTCTGTGGCCGACATCGACCACATTCGGCAGGGCCTTGAACCCCTTCCCGTTCTTGCACAAGCGAATCACGTACGTCTGTTTTGTTGCCATCGACTGAACTCCTTGATGTCCGATTTTAGAAGAGCCTGAGCCGTTGGACGCAGCTCCTCTATAAGGTGTGTTCGAAAACCAGATGGAGGTTGGTCGCAACTCAGAAATCGGGCTTTGGATCCCCTGCCGAGAACCCTAAAAGCCAAAGGGCTAGAAGCTAAGAGCTAAAAGCTGACAGCTAACAGCTGCCCCCCGCCTCAAAGTGCCGCCGACACTCCTCGCGTAGGATATTGCAGCCCCAGCATTACAACCTGACGAGTCATCTGCTCGTAGCGCTCTGCAATCCGTACCAGAGAAATCCGCCGCCCCGGGAATACCATCCCCAGATACAGCAAGGCCAAACTCTGCATCGCGTACAAACGCAGCCGGACAGCCGTATCCACCAACTTTTCAGCGGACGCCACTGTCTTCGGGTCGGGACTAAGACGAGCGGCTTGGGCGATCTGTAACAGGACTGCCGCATTTCGCGCCGCCGCCTGAACATAGTCCGCCGCCGCCCGTAAGCGCTCGCGCTGGATTCGTCGAAAATCTGACGGGCAGAGTTGCGACCGCAAGAACTCTTTTTCGCTCGGATCGATGAGGTTCCGAAAAGCTTCCAAGTCGACCTCGCGGATCTGCCCAGCTGGGTCTTCCAAGTTTCGTGCGGTTATCGCACGACCTCGCGCCAACTGTACCAAGAAGACGAGCACCAATATAGAGACCAGTATTAAAACAATCGGGGTAATCATTGTCGTGTCATCCTTTGCAGTTCCTCATTCCAAAGCTCCAGATCGTGCGGAGGCAGCTGATCCACATGCTTGAAACGAGGGCGTTCCGGGGCCAGCAGATAAAAAATCCACATAAGAACACAAACATCGTACGTGCCCACGGTTACAACGTTTAGATAGGGGTTTCCGGTCAGGCCAAATTGCGCCTTAATGGCTACTGCGGCAAGACTTACGGTCGAATCGAACCCCGTCCCTAGCGCAATTCCAAAGGCGAAATTGCGCCATGAGAGGCTTAAATAGGCTAATATACCGAACAAGGATGCCAACAAGCCAACCTGAACAATGCTGGCGGTCTGTTCCAGAAGGTGAAGAATCGCCATAACCCGATACGATTCGTGGTTCTGTGTGAAGGCTGCTGCTCCCACGCCAGCCAGCAAAAACCCCACCAGACAAGAGCGAAAAGCCGTCTTCCCCATTCGATTCAACGTGGGGTGACTGCGGAAAATGTATTCGAAGACTTCGTAAATCACACAAAAGCGCAAGAAAGTCGTGATGGCCAGTCGCGGAACGTAAAGCTTCCAATAGAGGGTTCCGGGCGTCCCTGAGAGTTTATCCGCGACGAACAGCATGATCGTAAAACACGCGTCCGACGACACAAACAACAAGAAAAATGGAAAAACTGCCTGGAGGCGCTCCTGCACAATCCGGAAGGAAAGAACGATTTCAAGAATGGCGCCAAGGATCCAAAGGCCATCCGTCAGCGGGTGCAGAAAGTGCATAGGGCTACCGGGCGCCAATATAGCGCACTTTTCGGTAGCCCTCAACCCAGGAAGTCAAAATATGTGTTTTCCGAACTTACTTCTGCGGAAGCGTGGTCGGGAGCCCCATGCCAGCCGGTTTGCAAGTCGGGCAGGGTGGTTCCGGATCGGTCGCCATCAACGCAGTCGGCATGGCAAGGGTAGCGAACAACAGGGCGGCGGCAAGCCACTTCAGGTTTTTTTTCACGGTAAAGTTCCTTTCCAAGGTGAACTACACCGTGATAATGTGCTGTCCAGGGCATGCGCGCACAAGGCACGCTAGTAATTTCTGTGTTCCAAAAGTGTAACAAGCATGACATTATCCTCTGCCGTCCAGGATCTTCAGGACACAACCCTCAAAGCCATTGCGGGCTTATTGCGTAAGCTGGAATATCTCGCTGGACTCCGCAACCGCGACGACGGCTATAGTCACTGGGGTCTGAATCGCATCTACGGCGACTTTGCCGCCCGCAAGGCTTTGGCGAACGCGCACTCCGCTGTGCTTTCGCGCATTCTGTCTGTACCCATACGAAAACTCTTGGAAGATGTTGATAAATCGAGTGAAACCGTAGGAATGACGCCGGAGAATTATGTCGGAAGGTTGTCTGTTTCAGGCCCAAAATTGCTGCCCCCGGAACCCGGAGCCGGATCGGCCCGCCATTTCAGTTCAGTGCTTCACGCGCTGGCGAGTTTGCAGAAGGGTCGAACAAGGGGCGCCAAGCCCCCAACTTTATAGCTACCCCGACCACCTGACCGATGACTTCCGCCTCCTGTGGATAACGCAGCACTTGCGCGGAAACCGGAGAAAGAGGATGCGGCGTCAAAATGATTTCCTCCTCCGTCATGGTGCACCAACAGCAAGTGTGTCCCTTCCGCGTCTCCACAAAATAGATCGGGCGCTCATACTCTGACCGCCAGCCCCCCTCGGCAACCTTGTTCTTGGACTCATCAATCTGGATGAAGCTGCCCGGGGGCAGAATCGGATACATGGTCAGATCTTCGCTGCCAATATAGCCGTAAGTGTATTGGCATGAAGCAAATTGCGCCAAATAGGCGAGCGGAACCATCCCCCACTGCTCGACCATTCGCCCGAAGTTGGCGGTTCCGCGCGGATCGAAACTGGGATCGAGCTTAACCGGTATCTGGACCGCTGATAGACTAGCTAAAGCACTTGAAATGTGCGACTTAGTGGGAAATACAAAATCCATATCTTCGGCCGTAGTGTTCAAATCCACTCCGAACCATCCCATGAGCTCGCGAATGTCTCGCCGGTAGATTACAGCCAATGAGTAGAGCCGGTAAACGCTGGGCGTGACGTTTTTTGTTTCAAAATCAGAAAGCCGGCTGGGCGCAACCAGGAATTCGTCATTGTTATGTCTTTGGGCAATTCGGGCGCTCGCGGTTTCAACGTCGCGCATGGTCAGATCTAGGTGTTCCCGCAAAACTCGTAGATTCTGGCCTCCAGCAGTCATTTTCAAACTCGGCCCCCGGCTAGAACATTCACACTCATCGACTTACAACAACTCCCACCCATTATAGGAATTGTGGATGGAGAATACACGCTCCGTAGACATAAAATAAAGCAATTTCAAAGATCGGGCGATTTTGTCCGGATTTCGTAACAAGACTCGCGACATCCCGACACTGTCTAAGAATTGGAGAACCTTTGTCCGGTTACTGGACGCCGATATTCGCCCAATCCTCGACTTGGAAAGTCCGTTAGATTGGTCAACACCGTAATCGCAATGGCACCCGTCGTGAACAGCGAGCGTTCGGGGCTCCGGCCAAACGCCATAAGACCCGGAATCGTTCCCGCCATCGCCGCCAGCCCCAAATCGATTTTCCGGTGGGTCCGCCAGGCAATCGGCTTGCCCCGCCGCCCAGAATAATCGGTTAGCGCCGCCACACCTAGCCCCGCGCCTCCACATAGAACGGCTGCCAGCGCGGCTCGCCGGTTTCTTCGCCAAAAAAATGCCGCCCCAAAGAGGAACGATCCCGCGATCAGGTAATCTGCGCGAGCATGCATTTTCCGCGAAACCAGCGGTGGAATCTTGCTTGTGACCGCGTCCGCAAGTGCAGCAGTGATTGGCATTTGTTGCGTATCGCTGAAATGTGCCCGGTGAAATATGAGGGCCGGCACGCTAAGCCCGGCCCTTCACGATTCCCAAAATGGGAAGGCTCAGTCCGCTGCTGCCGAAGAATCGACCGCATGCACCAACGGCATATCGACCAGATGCTCGGTAATGAACCAAGACTGGAGTTCGTTGGTCCGCAGAACATCGCTTACCGCCAGATCGTTGGTGCCGTCGTCGCCCAGGTCATCCGCCGTTTTGGCCAGCTCACGCGATTGCCGGATGATGATTTGGTGGGCGTCGAGTAGACGGGAAATCTGCACCGGAACCTCTTCCCGACCTCGCGGAGGACGCTCGATCTGTGTCGTCTCCGCGATGTCGGCAGCCATGGCTAGAGCCAAACCTCCGAGCAACTGAATGCGCTCGGCAATGGTGTCGACCAGTTCCGACTGCTCGCCATAATGCTTGTCGAAGAGCAGATGAAGCTGATAGAACGTAGGCCCAGCCACCTGCCAATGGTGCTTTTTGTAGAGGTCGCGCAGGGTAATGGTATCCGCCAGAAGCTGGTTAAGACGCTCCGTCATTTCCAGACGCACCGGCTCTTCCAGGTCGAGCGGTAACATATGGGTGACAGTTCCATACTTCTGAATCTCGGCCGCTTTCTGATGAATTCGGGGCTGAGCATTCAATTTGTGATCTCCCGAAACGGGTTTCTTCGCCATAGGATGTTCTCCTCTAACTTAAAGTGCACTGATTGATTGGAATGCTACGCAGCATGCGCGGGGACCGAAATTCGCGTTCCCCGGAGATACCAATACTTGGTGCTTACGCGAAGCTCAATTGATTGACACCTTATGGATGTCTCCCGCAGCCAAAGGGATTCCTGCAAAATCCACGAAAAAAGCCGTGGCACGGTGAGACGGCCGGGTCGTCCGGCCTTCCGCGCTTTTTGCAGGGGCTGGGGCGGCCGGTGGCCGGCTTAAGCCTGGGGTGGCTTGACCGGCCTACCGGCCTGCTGGCCCGTGCGATTTGGGGATGGCGGTTAGTGAGGCAAAAATTGCGAAAAATGGGCAGAATGTGCAAATTGTTCCACGTGGAACATATCGTCATCACAGATTGACTGTACAGAAGTATAATGACGGAAAATCCCACAATGAGACCGGCCAGCCTCAAGCTCTGGGAGGTCTATTCCGTTCGGGTCAACGGATACCCCCACTCGGCACCGTGCCACTTTAAACAAAATCCTTAGCGCCCGGCTTTCGCCTTGCGCCGTGCCGGATGGGGAGGACCTCGACCTGTCTCTTTTTCTCCAAGACGCGGTATATCACCCGATAGACATTAGGCTTACGACCATAGAGAAGCTGTCTCAGTTTGCCCCTCGTGCGCATTACAGGGCCCCGGTTCGGCCGTTCTTCCAGGCTGAGAATTCCCTGCTTGAGACCCAAGTACCATTTCAGAGCTGCCACGGAATGCCCTGCTTCGATCTCCTCATACAGTTGGGACAGATCGCGCTCGGCTCGGGAGGTGATATTAACGACGTATGCCATGGCGGGCTTCGAAATGGTCGAAGAACTCTCTCGCCGTGCGGAGTTTCCCTTCTCTGGCGTCCCGCAGACCTTGACGGATGCCTTCATCAGCGTCGGCGCGTGCGGCAATATCGAGCAGACGTTGATAGGCTTTCGCATCCTGCACCACGGCCGCGGCCTTCCCGTTCACGGTCAACACCACGGGGCGCTTACTCTTCTTCAACTGCTCGATGAAATCGCCGGACCGGCGGCGGAAGGTGGTTAGAGACTGGATGTCCTTGGTGATGTCAAGCATGGACTGCTCCTAATGAGCACCTAATAAGGTACTCTTACAGAATACACCTTCGCCGGACTAGTGGGGAATCGAGTGCTATATTTGCCGGAGAATAGGCACGGGCCGGGCCAGCAGCCTTTTGCACATTGTGGAATAATTGGGGTCAGTTCGGTCTGTCTCTCGCATTTTTCTATCGTCGCGCGACAAAACTGCCCCAGCCTCCGCAGAGAACGCGGAAGGCTGGGCCACCCGCCAATGCGTTCTCGAAGAAGTGGGAGAACCTAAGAGCGGCGGTTGCGCTGCATTTCGCTTACTACAATTTTTGCCGTGTCCATCAGACTTTGCGCGTCACTCCGGCAATGGAAGCGGGTCTAACCGATCACGTATGGGAATTGAAAGAACTACTGGCATAACTATGAACGATCCTTGCGTATCCAATTCCACGCGGAATCTGAGAGCCATCCATATCGCTTGTCAGGTTGATCTAAACTGATCTCACAGATGAGGCAAGACAAACGGTGATAAAAACACCGCCTGGAGAAGTTTGCCCTCGACACCGCCTTCACTCATGTCGAGGGGTACCAGGCCCATACCTTTACGACAACAATCGAACAACTGCCCGCTTATTCGTTTTTCGCTTGACAGGGCTATAAATGCAGAGTAAATATTGCGGCACCGCGATTAATAGGTTACTAGTAAGCTGTCCGGGTGCATGCGTAAGCAGCGTTCCGTTGCCTAGTATCCGTAAAGTCAGCGCAGAGCTTAATTGGTTGGGCGCGTGCGCTTCGAAGCCCGCTTTCATTATCACCGAGACGCCTTACTAGTGAGGGGCCAGGTAAGCTGTCCCATCGAGGGCTTTGTTTTTTGGAGTTTCCACTGCCAAACGAGGTAGCTGTGCGCGTGCGCTTTGAGGAATGATGCGGGCGGGTTGCTGGCCGAATAACACGAGGCCGGTACCTTGACCGCCGCCACGCACCGAAATCCAGCCCAGCTCTCGCAAGGTTGTGCTGGGGACCTGTCAAGGAGTTTGCAGGCATAGAGATTTTAGAAGGGTGATCAGGATGAATCGTATTCCTCGATTGTCTCTCAGCTTGTTGATCTGTGTGGTCAGTTTCGCAATTCTCAGTTATTGCCAACAAAACTCAACCACACCGGGATTCTCAGGACCCGCGCCGGTCCCAATCCGCCAACCCATTGGAATAACCCTGGCGCCGGTTGGGCAGGGATTCGTGGATTTGCACACCCACCCGCTCTCCAACCTCGGCTTTGGCGGATTCGTTCTTTTCGGCGGCGTCGATGATCAGTCGCTGGTTGCGGCCAATGCAGCGAACTGCGACGCCCCAGTGACCGGTAAAACAATAACTGATGTCCTGAGCGACGAGCAGCCCATTCATGGCGGCATCAACTTAGACTTTCTCCCAGGCTGGTGGTGGCCATACTAACTGTGGAAATCCCATCACGGGAGTTCGCCATTCACCAGATCCAAGAACAGAACAATGCTTATGACCCGACAGATGATACGTATGCGACCGCCGGGTATCCGAACTTTTCGACATGGCCCGTTTGGAACGATATCACCCACCAGAGCATGTGGGTGGATTGGATAAAGCGTTCCTATACCGGTGGGTTGCGCGTCATGGTTGCGCTCGCCGTGAACAGTTCGCTGCTGGCTACTTTGTCCCAGTCGAGCACCTTTCCGACAGACGACAAGAATTCGGCCGACTTGCAAATTCAGCAGACCATAGCGTTTGTGAACCGCCATTCCGATTTCATGCAGATCGCCTACTCATCCGCAGATATCAAGAACATCGTTAACGCAAACAAGCTGGCTGTGGTGCTCGGAGTGGAGATCGACAACATTGGCGATTGGACAGTAACTGGGACTCAGCCCACCAGTGCACAGATCCAAGCCGAGATTGATCGTCTCTATACCGAAGGCGTGCGCTACGCCTTTCCTATCCATCTCACTGACAACGCATTTGGGGGGACGGCTCTCTATGTGAGCGTGATGCCTCTCCAGAACACCTATGAAGAAGGCGCGTATCAGATGCCGATGTGCTCCCAGCCGGGCGACAACATCAACTACGTGTTTGGTTTTAGCGCTTCCGGCCTTGCCCAATATGCCGTCCAGCAGCTTACCAATTTCAATTTGTTCAACTCTATTCCACCGAATCCGTCGCCTTGTCCGACAGTTAACGGCCATCCCACAGGCCACGTCAACACGCGCGGTCTGACTCCGCTCGGTGTCGTGGCAATCCAGGAGATGATGCATAAGGGCATGCTGATTGACATCGATCATATGTCGCAACTGGCCACGAATTCGACGTTAGCTCTCGCAGAGCAGGTTCCAGGTGGTTACCCCCTCAACAGCGGTCATAACGGCTCGCGTTGCGATCCTCTAACGGCGGGTTGCAACAGCAACGAGCGGTCGCTTACTGCCGCGCAGTACGCAAGGATTTTCAACCTGCATGGAATGGCGGGTGTGGGCAGCGCAAACCTGGATGCCTCCCAATGGACGCAGAGCTACAACAAAGTTCTGAATGCTATGGGGGTAAGCTCTTCGGGGGCCAATGCCGTCACGGCCGGCGCCGGATTCGGCACCGATGCGGACGGCCTCTCGCCGGGAATGCCCCCCAGCACCAAAACATTCGCATCCGTCAAGGTTCACAGTGCAGGTTATGACACCTGCTATAAGAAAGCGTATAACCCGGCAGACCATACATGCCAATCCGGTGACATGTCTCCAAGCCAGTATAAAGATTGTGTAAGCAGCGCCAACGCAGCTCAAAGCCAAGCCGAGGCGACATGCCTAAGTCAATATCCCGACATCCTACAGTCAGAGTGCACTTCCAACTGTTCTGACGGGTTGCCCGCAGTTGTATATGGAAGTTCCTTCCCGATGAGCACCACGGGAAATAAGTCTTGGGACTACAACGTCGTTGGCGTGGCGCATTATGGAATGCTCCCCGATTTCCTGCAGGCCGCGAGAAACGCTCCGGGGGGTGCCAACGTGATCGCGAACCTGATGAACGGGGCCGATTACTTCTACCAAACGTGGGACATAGCCGAGGCCCGGTGTTCCGAATTGACTAATGGGGCTAACTGCGGCTCCCCCCTCAGTGTAGACACTTCAAAGTACTACAAGCTCGTTGCAAGACACAGCGGGAAGGTGCTCGACGTTCGCGGTGGTGTAACCAGCGATGGCGCTGCCATTCAGCAGTGGGATGACAATAGCGGCACTAATCAACAGTGGCAGTTTGTCAGCCAAGCGGACGGAGCGTATACGATTGTATCCCGGAACAGCGGCAAGGTTATCGACATGCCAAGCGGGAATGATGTCAACGGTGTTCTGATGCAGCAATATACCGCCAATGGAGGCGGAAATCAGGAGTGGACGGTTGTGCCGGTAGGCGGAGGCTACGTGGAGATTCACACCGCTATTCCGAACTTCCTTCCCCGCGTGTTCGATGTTCAAGGCGGACCGACCGCTACGGCGAACGGCGTTCCGGTCCAGCTGTATGATTACGTTGGCGGCGCCAACCAGCAGTGGAGCCTAGTCGCTGGTGATCCCGTGCCGATGTCGCCCTGTCCAAACAACGGCATCTGTTGCGGACGACTGGACCCTCACGGCGAGTGCGACGGGCAGTGTGTGGCCGTCACCGCCTCGTGTTCCGGGGTCACTGGATATCAGTGCGCATCGAACCAAAAGTGCTGCGGGTCAGTCGACTCTCACGGCAACTGCGGTGGGGAGTGCGTGGCTTCTAACGGATCTTGTTCCCCGCAGCCTCCACCGAGCCAGTGCGCGACCGGGCAAGTCTATAACGCCGCTTGTAACACCTGCTTACCTACCGGGCAGACTTGCCCGACAGTATGTCAGGCAGGGCTGACGTACAAGTGTGGTAAGTGTATGAAACCCACAGAAAGTTGCCAGTAACAGCCGGGTGCCCCGGCTTTTAACCTTGCGGACGCCACCAACATAGTGGGTGCCCCGTCCCTTCGCGTTTTGTGCGAAGGGCGGGAATCGGAAATGCCGGCGCGACGTGGGTTTGATCGCGCGTCCACAACAAAATCAAATAGCACAAGCGCATACGCAACGGGTCGCACAGGACGGACAAAGTTGCGTCGGCTGCATCGCTGCCCACCCCTTCGACAAGCTCAGGGCAGGCTCTTGCAAAAAACGCAAGGATGGGGCACCCTCAGTGGAAATGGTGCACGCAAAGGTCTTAAAGGTGGGCCACCCGGCAGCCGAGCTTATGACCTCAGAGTAAGGTTCAAATCGGGCCACCGCCGAGTTATGCCGACTCTTTAGCATTCCCATACAAGCGCCGGTCAGCCATTTTTTCGCTATGATAGGGGGTTCCCACAATTTTCGATGGAGAGGGCGGACTTGGCTGAGACTCAGACCGATGGACTGGAAGTCCTGGAAACCCGGGAGTGGCTGGATTCTCTGGACTATGTGTTGTCAAAAGGCGGTCCGGACCGGGCGGGACGGCTCTTACAGCAGCTTTCGCTTCATGCCCGGCGGGCAGCCGGCATAAATCTGCCGTTCACGGCGACCACCCCTTACCAGAACACAATTGCGTCGATACAACAGCCGCCGTTTCCTGGCAGCCAGGAAATGGAACGGCGGATCAAGAGTCTGGTGCGGTGGAATGCCTTGGCCATGGTGGTGCGCGCCAATAAGATCCAAGAGGGCATCGGCGGGCATATTTCGACGTTCGCATCCGCGGCGACGTTGTACGAAGTGGCTTTCAATCACTTTTTTCGGGCGCAAACCGAGAGTGGCGATCGCGACATCGTCTACTTCCAGGGCCACGCGGCGCCGGGAATCTATGCCCGCGCCTACCTCGAAGGCCGTATACCGAAAGAAAAACTGCAAAACTTCCGTCGCGAGCTGAAGCCCGGGGGCGGGTTGACTTCCTATCCACATCCCTGGCTCATGCCGGATTTCTGGGAGTTTCCCACAGTCTCGATGGGGCTGGGCCCTATCCAGGCGATTTATCAGGCGCGCTTCATTCGTTATTTGGAAAATCGCGGATTGAAGCTCTCGACTGGCGGCAAGGTTTGGGCCTTCATGGGCGACGGTGAAATGGATGAGCCGGAATCTCTCGGTTCGATCACACTGGCGTCGCGCGAACGCCTCGACAATCTGATCTTCGTGGTGAACTGCAATCTACAGCGGCTCGACGGACCGGTACGGGGGAATGGAAAAATCATCCAGGAACTCGAAGCCATCTTCCGCGGCGCGGGATGGAACGTCATCAAAGTCATATGGGGCGGCGACTGGGACAGCCTGATCCGCAGCGATCGCGACGGAATACTTGTCCGCAGAATGGGCGAAATCAGCGACGGCCAGTACCAGAAATATTTCGTCGAAAGCGGCGCCTACTTCCGCCACAACTTCTTCGGGACCGATCCGCGGCTGCTCAAAATGGTCGAGCACCTCTCCGACGAGCAACTCGCCCGCATGCGACTGGGCGGCCACGATCCCATCAAAGTTCATGCGGCTTATAAAGCGGCGGTCGAACATACGGGCGCACCGACGATCATCCTGGCCAAGACGATCAAAGGCTACGGGCTGGGCGAAGCCGGCGAAGGCAAGAACATTACTCACCAGCAGAAAAAGCTGAACGACGATGAATTGCAGATGTTCCGTTCGCGGTTTGGGATACCCATCCCCGACGACGAACTGCACAATGCGCCGTTTTATCGCCCGGCCGACGACAGCCCGGAACTCAACTACATGCAGGAGCGTCGCAAGCAGCTCGGAGGCTATATGCCCGAGCGCAAGGTCCGCTCACAGCCCATTGCTCCGGTTGCCGAGGTCCACTTCGAAGAATTCTACAAAGGCACCGACGGGCGCGAAGTTTCGACCACCATGGTATTCGTGCGATTGCTGGCGAAGCTGCTGCGCGATCCCGAGATTGGCAAGCTGATCGTCCCCATCGTCCCCGACGAGGCGCGCACGTTCGGCATGGAGGCGCTGTTTCGCCAGGTGGGAATTTATTCCAGCGTCGGCCAGGTCTACGAACCGGTGGACATGGACACCCTCCTTTATTATAAGGAAGCCACCAACGGGCAGATTCTGGAAGAAGGCATTACCGAAGCCGGCTCCATGTGCTCGTTCATTGCCGCTGGGACCGCCTACGCCAACCACGGGATCAACACCATCCCCTTCTTTATTTATTACTCGATGTTCGGATTCCAGCGTATCGGCGACCTGATCTGGGCCGCGGCGGATATGCGAACGCGCGGCTTCCTGATTGGCGGAACTGCTGGCCGCACCACTCTGGCCGGCGAAGGCCTGCAACATCAAGATGGCCACAGTCATGTGCTGGCGCTCTCGGTGCCGAATCTTTTGGCGTACGACCCGGCATTCGCCTACGAGATCGCGGTGATTATTCAGGACGGCATCAAGCGCATGTATGTGGACCAGGAATCCATCTTCTATTATCTGACGGTGACCAACGAACCTTTGGCGATGCCGGAGATGCCGCAAGGCGACGGCGTCCGCGATGGAATTTTGAAAGGCCTGTATCGCTTTAAGGCCTCGGAAAAGAAAGATTCCAAGCTGCGCGCGCAACTCTTCGGCAGCGGAACCATCATGTACGAAGTGCTGAAGGCGCAGCAGATTCTGGAAGAAAAATATGGCGTGGCGGCGGACGTGTGGAGCGTGACCAGCTACAAATCTCTTTATCGCGATGCCAACGATTGCGAGCGCTGGAACATGCTGCATCCCGGAGAGACTCCGCGCATAGCTTACGTGACGAGCTGTCTGAAAGATACAGCCGGCGTGCTGGTCGCGGCATCCGACTATATGAAGGTGCTGCCGGAGTCGATTGCCAAGTGGTTGCCGCGTCCGCTGATGGCGCTGGGGACGGATGGCTTTGGACGCAGCGAGAATCGTGCGGCATTGCGCGACTTCTTTGAGGTCGATGCGAAACACATTGTTCTCGCGACGCTTGACGGCACTGGCACGCGAAAAACAAATCTCATTGCAAGACCTGCAAAACGCCATGAAGGACCTAGGGATCGATCCGAACAAACGGAATCCTGCGAATAGTTAATGCCGGACATCGCAAAATTCAGATGAACGAACAACAGATTAAGGCCGAGGTTCTCTTGAGACTCACAAAAGCAGAGGCCCTCGTGCTGTTCGATTGGCTGGCAACAATTGACGAGGACAAAGCACCACCACTCCCTTTCAATCATCCGTCAGAGGAGAAAGTACTTTGGAAGATCCAAGGACAACTGGAATCGACACTTCTGGAGCCATTTCAAGAGGATTACAAAGAACTCTTGGCGCGGGCTAGAACGACCGTAGAGCCCTAAAACCGGGATAACGGCATTACATCGGCGGAAGACTAAATCGATAGGAGATATGTAGTGAACGAATTTAAGTTGCCGGAACTCGGGGAAAACATTACGCAAGGAGAGCTGGTTAAGCTCATGATTTCTCCGGGATCGAGTGTCACCGAAGGGCAACCGGTGATGGAACTGGAGACCGACAAAGCAGTTGTCGAAGTGCCGTCGTCCGTAACCGGCACGGTGAAGGCGATTCAGGTCAAGCAAGGCGACAAGATCAAAGTTGGGCAGGTGATTTTTACATTTGAAAATGCTGCGAAAGCCAGTATTGAGCCTGGCGACTCCGCTCCTAAAGTCCAAAGAGCGGCCGCTAATGCCGGAGGCAGTTCGGCTCGAACGCAGTCGCCGGAACAGAAGCCGGCTTCCACATCGCAATCCGCTGTGAACTCCGCGCCCGCACGCCGCGCCACCGACACAACCGCTCCCACGGAATTCAAATTGCCGGAACTGGGGGAGAACATTTCGCAAGGCGATCTGGTTCGGCTCATGGTTGCGCCGGGAACGAAGGTCTCAGAAGGCCAGCCGGTGATGGAACTTGAAACCGACAAAGCTGTCATTGAAGTGCCGTCGTCTGTCTCGGGCACGGTGAAGGAAGTTCGCGTCAAACAAGGCGAAAAGATCAGAGTAGGACAAGTGATCTTCACGCTCGAAGGCGGCGCCGTCGCACCCGCGCCTGAGAAGCTGCGCCATCAACCCGTCGAACATATGTCCGGACAGCACGGCGCGCGGTTGGCTTTTCAAGCAGCCATCCGCGCGGAAGGCAAGACGGAAGAACAAGCGTTACCGCCCGACCGTCCGCAGCCCATGGCCGCAACATCGTTCAGCATGCCCATTCAACTGGGCAAGGTGGCAGGGACCGAGCAGCGCGAACCGGTTCCGGCGGCTCCGCACGTGCGAAGGCTGGCCCGCGAAATTGGCGTTGATATTCATTCGGTAAAAGGATCGGGCCCCGGAGGCCGCATCAGCGAAGATGATGTGAAGGCGTACTCCAAACAGTTGCTCGCCTCCGCCAGCGCCGCAGCGCAGGCTCCTGGTGCAGCCTTCGTTCAGCCGGCGCTTCCCGATTTCACCAAGTGGGGAAAAATTGAGCGCGTGTCGATCCGCGGGGTGCGGCGCAAAACGGCCGAGCATCTGTGGCAGGCGTGGACGACGATTCCGCACGTCACACAAAACGACAAAGCGGACATTACCGAACTCGAACACCTGCGCGCCCGTTTCGCGCCCAAAGCCGAAGAAGCCGGCGGCAAGATGACCGTGACCGCCATTGCGCTGAAAGTCTGTGCGTCGGCGCTGAAGATTTTTCCGCAGTTCAATGCCAGCATCGATTTGCCCAAAGACGAAATCATCTACAAGCAGTTCATCAATATTGGCGTTGCCGTCGACACCGACCGTGGACTGCTGGTGCCGGTCATCCGCGACGTTGACAAGAAAAACATTGTGGAACTGGCCGCCGAACTTACCCAGCTCTCGAAGAAGGCGAAAGAAAAGAAACTTACGCCGGCGGAAATGGAGGGTGGAACCTTCACCATTACCAACCTCGGAGGAATCGGCGGCACGGGATTTTCGCCCATCGTCAACTTTCCCGAAGTCGCGATCCTCGGCCTGTCGCGCTCCAGCATGGAACCGGTCTGGATGAATGGCAAATTCGAGGCGCGTCAGGTGTTGCCGCTTTCGCTCTCCTACGATCATCGCTTGATCGATGGAGCCGATGCCGCACGCTTTCTGCGCTGGGTCGCCGAGGCGTTCGAACAGCCGTTCTTGCTTTCGGTTCAGGGATAATGCGCCCACTTTTGGGTGGCGCAGCGCTTTCAGCAGCTGCGTTTGTTCCACCCTAAAGACAACCGGCTTTAGCCGCTAAGGTACACCCTAATAAGAAACAAATAGTCGTTGAACCTTAGCGCGAGTGAAACGTAAATCCCACCACAGCTACGACCATTCCATAGGCTGCCCCGAACGTGAAAAGCGACGTTATGAGATGGATAGCAACATTCCCGCCGCCAGACTTCCGCTTGCGCGCGAAAGCGTAGATCGCAAGCGCGTAGCATAACCACAATAGCAAGCCAATACTCACAATCGCCCCAGCACTTGGCAAAATGTATCCAACGACGACGCCCCCGATGTACGGCAATGTCGCCTACTGCAAGCATCGCAACGCTACGAACGGTCAGGCCCCTCGGATGCGCGAACCACTCACTCTCGTGAACCGATCCATCCGATGCCGACCGCCTCCTGACCACGAACTCAACCGGAAGTTCAGTACTTGCCGTTATACCCGCCGACAACTTGGCCCGCTCCGGCGCATCGAGTCTCATGAGGTTCATTTTGACTTCGCGCTCTGATCCATCATCCGAGCGAACAATGACAGTATCCCAGTCGGGAATCTCATCGATATACCTGCGGCAGACAAGAATCTCTCGAGATTGCGTCGGGATTTCAACCTCCGAGATCGGTTCCGCAAAAATGTGCCGAGCAATCGGACCAGGGACGAAGCGTATCTTGTCACGCCAGATTTCCAGTCTGGGCTGCGTGCGAGCGGGAGGAAACGCGACCCTTAGCGCCAGAGCGACGAGCACCAGCACTGCGGCTGTGAGGTACCCACAGCCAGCCCAGCCCAGATCATCGACAAAGAATCTCTCGACACCGATTTGTAAAGGCGCGACCGACGCGCAGGCCAAAAGAAACGCGACGTAAGCCAGCGGCAAGATTCTTCGCACCACGTGAGGCTTGAAGGGATAAACAAACGGCTCGCTTTTAGCGCTCACAGCCATCGTGAACACATATAGCACATCCGTCAGCAGCGGGCACCCCATGAGACTCTACTGCGGTTCCGTACCCCGATGGTTTATCTTTACTAGAATGCCCGACACGCAGAACTTCTCAATCGCAGTCCCGGGCGCTGTCAACAGGTGAGCGCGCCACCGCTTTCATTGCGAACAGCCGTTCCGGCGGTCAGTTCACGGATAAAATGACAGCGTTTTCCGCGCGTCGGAGAACTCTAATGCAAAATAGATTGGTCGCTCTCATCGTCTTTCTGATCGTCCAACCGTCGCTTGCCTCTACCGGGCGGACCGCCGAGGTTCCGTTTACCATCAGCCCCGACGGTATGATTACGATCGCCGCCACATTGGGCGGAAGCATTTCAGTGCACGTAATCTTCGACACCGGCGCCGGCATCAACGTCCTTGCGCCCAGCATAGTTGAGAAACTGCATGGCACGCCTGCCGGCCAATTCACGGCGTTCCGCATGTGGGGCGATCGCCTCGACATTCCGCTCTTCATCGTTCCCGAGATCGCGGTCGGACCTATGACCAGGCGCAATGTCCTCGTCGGCACATGGGAGATGCTCGATCAGTTGCATCTTGAGGGCATCATTTCGGTGAACGACTTCCGCGAACAGCCGATCACCCTCGATTTCGTCAACAAAGTCATGGTCTTTGAGAACGCGAAATCGCTGGCGCGAAGACAGTCATCCGGCCTTACCGCACCTCTGAGGCTCGATGACAATCGTGGCATCGCGCTCGACCTTTTTTCGGATTTCTCCATCGGCAACCAGACGGGCGATTGCGAACTCGACACCGGCAGCCAGAACGCGACTTTGAACACCCGTTACATGGCACCGCTCAGCATCGATAAAGATGGAAAAAACGTCCAAAAGCGCGAACAGAAAAACTCTTCCGGGACGACCACCGTTCGCTATAAAACAACTTTGCCGAATATCGCTCTTGCGGCCGCGCCCCAAGTCGCGATCGCTCACGCGCCCGCACTGTTCGCCGACATCATTTACGATTGCGTTATCGGCCTCGACTTCTGGTTGGGTAGGGCTGTCACCATCGACATCGCCGGCCACCGTTTGATCTTGTCCGCTTCATCTGACGCTAAGGATCTTTTACCAGCAAAATAACTGCCAACCCCATGCCAGACTCTCCCAACTTACGCATCGCAGTCCTGGGCGCCGGCCCCGGTGGTTACGCCGCCGCTTTTCTTGCTGCCGACCTCGGCATGACCGTCACGCTCATCGATCCGGAGCTTAATCCCGGAGGCGTCTGCCTTTACCGCGGCTGCATTCCCTCCAAGGCCCTGCTGCACGTGGCCAAGCTCATTGACGAATCCCGCCACGCGAAAAATTGGGGTATCGAATTCGGCGATCCCAAAATCGATCTCGTCCAACTTCGCACTTGGAAGCAAGGCGTAGTCAAGAAACTCACCGGCGGCCTCGGGCAGCTCTCGAAGCAGCGCAAAGTCCAATACATTCAGGGTCGGGCCTCGTTTGAAAACTCGGCCACCGTGCGAGTCGCCAAACCCGATGGCGCGGAAGAATCCCTGACATTCGACCGCATCATCATCGCCACCGGCTCTCGTCCGGCGATCATCCCTGCGCTCAAACTTGACACACCGCGCATGCTGGACTCAACTTCCGCGCTTGACCTGAGCGACATTCCCGGCACGCTGCTGGTGATCGGCGGAGGTTACATCGGCCTCGAACTCGGTACCGTCTACGCCGCCCTGGGTTCGAAAGTGTCCGTTGTCGAAATGCTTCCCGGGCTGCTGCCCGGAGCCGACCGCGACCTCGTCCTTCCTTTATATAAGCGCCTCGAAAAGGCCTTCGACTCAATTCTGTTGAACACCACCGTCGCCGCCGTCAAAGAAGAGAGCAACGGAATCCGCGTGACCTTCGCCGCCGCTCCCGATTCGAAAGAGCCAGCGCCCGCAGAACGCGTCTTCGACAAAGTGCTTGTGTCCGTCGGACGCAAGCCCAACTCAGAAATCCCCGGCCTCGACCGGACTCAAGTCCAACTCGGCCGGCGCGGATTCATTCAGGTCAACCAACAGCTTCAGACCTCAGATCCCGCCATCTACGCCATCGGCGATGTGGTCGGCGAACCGATGCTCGCGCACAAAGCATCCCACGAAGGGCGCACCGCGGTCGAAGCCATCGCCGGACACAAAGTCGCCTTCGAGCCGAACGCCATCCCCGCG
This sequence comes from Terriglobales bacterium, assembly GCA_963700175.1. Taxonomy (GTDB): domain Bacteria; phylum Acidobacteriota; class Terriglobia; order Terriglobales; family Acidobacteriaceae; genus DASVWZ01. The sequence continues at coordinate 110,351 of CAVOWN010000006.1, read as the reverse complement.
GTCGTGTTCACCGATCCTGAAATTGCGTGGGCCGGGCTGACCGAAACACAGGCGCAAAATGAAAATCGCGAGATCAAGGTCGCGAAGTTTCCGTGGGCAGCCTCCGGTCGCGCCATGACCATCGACCGAACCGAGGGCATGACCAAGCTTCTCATCGATCCGCAAACCGAACGTGTGCTCGGAGTAGGAATCGTCGGCGCCGGCGCTGGAGAGCTTATCGCCGAAGGTGTGCTCGCGATAGAAATGGGAGCGCTCGCGCACGATATGGCTGCAACCATCCATCCTCACCCGACATTGTCTGAGACCGTGATGAATGCCGCCGAAGTCTTCTTCGGCACCGCAACCGACATCTACAGACCAAAGCGATCCTGAAGGGTATGGCTTGGCTTCGCCCCTGACAAATCTTCGCGGCGTGACAATCTGTAACCCATTTTTTACCAAACGTTAACACGCTGTTCATTCGCTCGTCGCACAGCGCTGAGTACTATACCCCATCGCGTTGAATCTCCTCCAAAGGAAGACCTATGTCTACAAGAAAGCTGAAAACAGCCAGTCTCGCTACGGCATTGTTGCTTGCGACCGCTTCGTTGCTCCAGGCACAGCCCAAAAAGAGTCCCACGGCGTATCAACATGTTCTGCTGATCTCTATCGATGGCATGCACGCCACCGATTTCACCAACTGCGCCAACGGAGTGGCAAATTCCGGCAATCAACCCTATTGTCCAAACCTGGTCGCGCTCTCCAAGACCGGAGTTACTTACCTGCAAAGCCTCACCCCGCGGCCATCCGACTCATTTCCCGGACTGACCGCGCAAATTACCGGGGGCACCACCCGTTCTGCGGGAATTTTTTACGATGTCAGCTATGATCGCCAACTCTCGCCTCCCTATGAAACCACGCCGTACGGCATCGTAGGCGGCCCCAAACTTTGTCCTTCTGTGGTCGGGACCCAGGTTGGCTTCGACGAGGAGATTGATTTTAACTACAAGAAACTCGATGCCGGCAACCCCAACGGCGACGAAGGCCGCAACGGCATTAACTGGAAGTATCTGCCGCGCGATCCTAAGAATGCATGCGCTCCGGTCTATCCGCACAATTACATCCGCGTGAATACGATTTTCAACGTGGTTCACAACTCCGGAGGCTACACGGCCTGGTCCGACAAACATCCTTCTTACGATTTCACCAACGGTCCGAGTGGAGACGGCGTGGTCGATTTGTGGTCGCCCGAAATTAACTCGATTCCGGTGAAACTACCGCAAATTCCCGGCTGCGATCCTCTGCCTGATCCAAAAGATGCACAGAGCACCAACGCCTGGACGGACAGCTTCCAGAACATTCAGTGCTACGACTCACTTAAAGTCCAGGCGATTTTGAATGAGATCAACGGCAAGACCCACGATGGCAAGACTTCCGCGCCGGTCCCGGCCTTGTTCGGTATGAATTTTCAAGCCGTCAGCGTTGGCGAAAAACTCGTGGAAGCCAACCCTCCCACCAACCCAAATTTCAGCCAAACCGGCGGATATCTTGATCCTCTGGGCACGCCGAGCGCCTCGCTCCAACAGGAAATCGAGTACATTGATAGCTCCATCGGAAGCATGGTCAGCGAGCTATCGAACCAGGGACTTCTGAGCTCGACGCTGATTATCATCTCCGCTAAACACGGACAGTCGCCCGTCGACCCTAACCGCGTCTTCCGCATTCCCGCGGACGATCAAAGCGATGAACCGCCATCCCAGATATTGTCCCCCGGCGGCATTGGCGCCGGATTCCCCGTGGTTCAAGCGGATGAAGACGATGTCTCTTTGTTGTGGCTGGCCGATCAGACTCAAACCACGGCTGATGTTGCCACGCTCGCTGCCAATGAGAGCCTCTTCGGACAAGGCGAAATCTTCGCTGGCCCGGCGCTCGATGGATTCTTCAACGATCCTCTGGTCGATTCACGAACGCCCGACATCGCCGTCGCGCCCAACGTGGGTGTCATTTATACGGGAGGTAAAGCCAAGATTGCCGAGCATGGAGGCTTCGCCAACGATGACCGCAATGTGATGCTGCTCGTCTCCAACCCGAGCCTGCAGGCGGTCACCTTCAACGGACAAGTCGAGACCCGGCAGATTGCGCCGACCATCCTGAACGCGCTCGGACTCAATCCCAATCAACTGCAAGCCGTCCAGCAAGAAGGGACCACCGAACTGCCTGGACTTCCCTTCTAAACTACAATCGTCAACGCAATGTGCGATCCGGGGAGCGCCCGCTCCCCGGTTTTTCTGGCCGGCAGTTTATTTGCGCCGGATTCACGGCAATGTTCCTCAAACACCGCCTTAAGCTTCACTTGTCCGCTATACTGTTGTGCTCTTCCTAAATCTGATTATCCAGAGGCAACGCCATGCGCGGAATTCGTCTCTTTGTTCTAGTTTGCGCTGTGATCGTGGTATCGCTCAATGCTCAGGAGACCTTAATGCAATCTTCCAAGTCCAACGGCGGCTCGGCCGCAACCGCCCGTATCCAGCCAGCTTGGATGCCCGCTTCCACCGCCAAACTCGAAACTGAGCTCGCCGCCAAGTACGGCGATACACAACGCGCGCGGCTCCATCTCGGCCTCCATCAAATCGCGGAATTCTGGCGCGCCGAAGACGGCGACGCAGCCGCCTATGAAGATTTTGTCAGAACAAACTTCGCCGGCAATCCTGTCACGCTCGACGCCATGTTCAACCGCTATGAGGACCTTCTTGAACAGCTTGACGGACACATGCACGAGGTCAACCGCGAATTCCGCCAGCAGCAAGACCTCGACCGCGGCATCGTGTATCCCTTCGACGAAGCCTTCGGCGGATACGATCCCTCCGCACACATCATCGACGATTTTTTCGCCAACAAAATCGCCTTTACCGCGCTGCTGAATTTTCCCTTGACCACCCTCGACCAGCGCCTCACAAACGGAAAAGACTGGTCGCGCCGCCAATGGGCCGAAGTGCGCCTGGCGCAGCGTTTCGATAAGCGCATTCCCGCCAACGTCAATCTCGCCATCGCCCAGGCCGCCGGAGACTCGGGCCAATACATCTCGCAATACAACATATGGATGTACCACGTCGTCGATTCCCAGGGCCAGCGCCTCTTCCCTGCGAAAATGCGCTTGCTCAGCCACTGGAACCTGCGCGATGAAATCAAATCCGAATACGCCGACGGGTCCGCTGGACTGCCCAGGCAGCGCGCCATTCAGCAGGTGATGGAGCGCATTGTCACGCAAACCATTCCTCAGGCTGTGATCGATAATCCCGGCGTCGATTGGAATCCCGTTACCAACGAAGTCAAGCCCGCTGCCGCGCAGGATGCCGATCCTTCCGCCATCAAAACCAGCGTTCCCGCCAACAACACCCGCGAGCCTGACACGCGCTACGCCATGCTGCTGAAAGATTTTCAGGCATCGAAGCTGGCCGATCCCTACTCTCCGACCGCGCCGACGCTGATTGACCGCCGCTTCGACGAAGATCGTGAAATCCCCGAGCAACGTCTGCAAGCCATGCTCGAGCAAGTGCTAAGTTCGCCGCTGGTCGGCCAAACTGCGCAACTGATTGCAACCCGTCTCGGCCGTCCTCTGGAGCCGTTCAACGTCTGGTACAACGGATTCCGTCCCGGCAGCAAGTACACCGAAGCTGAACTGGATGCAATCATCGCCAAGAAATATCCCACCGCCGAGGCATATCAGAAAGATATCCCGAATCTGTTGATGAAATTAGGCTTCGCGCCCGACCGCGCGCAATACGTCGCCGCCAACATCATCGTCGATCCCGCACGCGGCTCCGGACACGCCATGGGCGCCCAGAGGCGCGCCGATAAAGCCCATCTCCGCACGCGCGTCGAGAAAAGCGGCATGAACTACAAAGGCTTCAACATTGCCGTGCATGAGATGGGGCACAACGTCGAGCAAACTTTCTCGCTCAACGACGTTGACTACACACTGCTGCAAGGAGTGCCCAACACTGCATTCACCGAAGCCCTCGCTTTCGTCTTTCAGGGACACGATCTTGAACTGCTCGGCCTGCCCGCGCCAGATGCGAAAGCGCAGGCCGAAAAAACCTTGAACGATTTCTGGGGAACCTATGAAATCGCCGGAGTCGCGCTCGTCGACATGGGCGTCTGGCACTGGATGTACGACCATCCGCAAGCCACGCCCCATCAACTCAACGAAGCCACCGTACAGATTGCCAAGAACATCTGGAACCGTTACTACGCTCCGGTTTTCCATCAGAAAGATGTGGTGCTGCTCGCCGTCTACTCGCATATGATCGACTCGTTCCTATATCTGCCCGACTATCCCATCGGCCATCTGATCGCCTTCCAGATCGAGGAGCAGATGAGAAAGGCCGGCGCCATCGGCCCCGAATTCGAACGCATGGCCAAGATGGGCCACGTCACCCCCGATCTGTGGATGGAAAACGCCACCGGCAAGCCGGTCGGCCCCGATGCCTTGCTGGAAGCGACGCAACGGGCGCTCGTCACGGCAGGTGCGAAATAGCCTTTGGCCGGAATGTCGGCATGTACTTAAGCTTCGTCTCACGATCATAGGGCGACTTCCGCGAGGAAATCGCCCTATTTGCCGCCTCAGCCGTTGTTATTGCGAAAGGTAGCGCGCCACGTAACCCAGGGGGAACTCGATGTGCAAGGTTGAAACCCCGACCACGACGATCTTGCCGTCGCTCTGAATTGCCAGCGCGTTCACCCACTCGACAGCGCCGCTGCGAATCGACGTGATCACGATTCCATTTTTCCCAAAAGTGGTGTCGAGCTTTCCTGCGTTCGTATAGCGCGACAAGCCAAAGCTGGACGCGGTAAGTGAGCCATTGGACGAAACCCCTGCGGCGCCTGCGGCGACGATGTCCCCGCTGGCTTCAATCGCGAGTGCAAGAGCGCCCGAGTCCGTAGCTGAGTGGCCAAAGTCTGTGATCGCCACTCCTCCCTTTCCGAAGGTGCTATCGAGGCTGCCGTCGGTGTTATAACGGACGATCCCGAAGCCAACGTCACTCGGGGTCTGAGGCGCATTCACCTTGCTGGTGATGGCACCCGCCACCACGATCTTGCCGTCACTTTGCAACACCAGAGCGGACGCCGAAGCAACGCTCGCCGCCATTCCCGCCGCTCCGAAGGTCTTGTCCACCGTGCCATTCGAGTTGTAGCGAGTGATGGCGCCGGACTGTGCCGCCGGAAAAGGCGTAGTGATGAGTTTTCCGGACTCGCCCGAGGTCACCAGAATCCTCCCATTCGGTTGCACCGCGATCTGGGTCGGCACGCCGTAATCAAGGTTGACGACTCCGCCTCTGCCAAAGCCGGTATCCAGTTGACCAGTGGAGGTGTAGCGGACCATCAGGCTGGGATTGCCGAATCCCGCAACCATCAAAATCTTGCCGTCGGCTTGTAATGCCAAGTTTCCCGCGCCTACTTCGAGCGAGACGTTCGACGTGAAACCGTTGCTGCCGAATGAGGTGTCAAGGTTGCCCTTGGAGTCGACACGAACGGCACATACGCCAATCAATCCCGCCGCTGCGGCGACAATTTTGCCGTCAGGCTGAATGGCCAGCCCGAAGATCCCCGTAATGTCTTCTTGTCCCGGAGGCGATAGGTCGACGATGCCTCCAGAGCCAAAGCTGGTATCGAGCGTGCCGTCCGTGTTAACACGGACCAGAGTGTCGGCGAAGGCGTTCCCCGCCACTCCGAGCCCAGCAACGATAATCTTACCGTCACTCTGGATAGCCACCGCATTTTCAGCCGACTTGCCGGTCGGCACGGCAAGCAAACCGCCGTTTGCAAAACTGGTGTCCAGTTGGCCGGCTTTCGCCGATGCGTGACCGGAGGCGAACAGCAAGATCGCCACATTGCACAGCAGAAAATGTTGCAGGATCGATTTAAGTTGCATGTGTTCCTCCGTATTTTCGATTGAGATTCGGGTTGCCTGGCTCAGATGGGGAGAACTCTACGCAAAACCGCGTAAACCCGTGTCCGCGAGATGTAAAGGAATTGTCAATTCAACCTCAAGTCGGTTTGGCCCGCCCGGCGAGACCTCGCCCACTGCCGCAGTAGGAGGTGCGTGGGCCAATAGACGATGAGAGGTACCGCAATCAGATATCCAGCCAGATAGATCCACCCCGGCACCAGATGCTGCTCGTGAAAGTGCAATCCCCGCGCCCAATTCACATCTTTTTCCGGACGCCACCAATAACACAGCGGAACCACGATCCACGCCTCAAGTGTCTGCAACTTCCATCCCCGCTGGTCATATCCCAGTCGCCAGATCGCCCAAAGTAGCAACGGAGGGGTCACTACATGAAACAAACTAAGCAACCGGATCGCCAGCGGCAAGCTGGGATCGAACATATATTCCGTACCACCAATCAGATGCCGATGAGTCAGCAGCGCGCCCAGCAGATCGATGGTAAATAAAGTTTGAAAAACCAGAAGCCCGCAGGCCTGCCACGAAAAAATCGGAGCCGACTCCAGCCACAGCCCCAACCCGATCAGCACATTCCCCAGATCGCAGAAGAAAAGAAAATTCTGCGCACCGTACTGATGCCAGCACAAAGGGGCCCACACCACCAGCCAAATCGTCCAGCCCACCTTCAGCCAAAGCGGCATCCGCATCCCAGCATTGTAGGCCCCCGCGCCGCCATAACCGTCGGCACTCCCAAACCACGTGTTCCCGCATCTCGCATCGCTCGTTACCTCCGTTACTTGCCGCTCGACACCACTGTACCTACGATTTGGGTATGAGTTACAAATCCCTCCTCTTTTGTCCGGACGAGAAGACCGCTCGCGTGGTCACCCAGGTATTGAGCGAACTTGAGTTCCAGGTTGAGCCGTGGAATGAGCCCTTTGCCGCCGTAAAAAAGCTTGCTGCCGAGCACTTTGACGCCATCGTGGTCGATTGCACCAACGAACAGAATGCTGCCCTGCTTTTTAAGAGCGCCAAGAATTCTACTTTTAACCACCAGTCGCTTTCTGTCGCCGTCGTCGAAGGTCAAAGCGGAGTCGCGCAGGCATTTCGCCTCGGCGCAAACCTTGTCCTTACCAAACCGATCAATGTTGAACAGGCCAAAGGCACATTACGCGTGGCCCGCGGACTGCTTCGCAAGAACGAAGGTGCCAAGCTATCAACCGCGCCGGCAATACCCGCACCGCCAACGCCGGCCGTCGCCGGTGCCGTGAGCGCCGAGACTATCGCTGCGCCAGCCACTAAACCTCCGTTCGCGCCGCCAGTCATTCTTGCGCCGCCGCCCGCCATTCCGGCTCCGTCAACCTCGATGTTCGACGTTGAAGAAGATCCCGAAATCAAACCCGATCTCGCAGAAGCCGCATTGCTCGAGTCTATGCCCGACCCCATGGCTGGAAATAAAACCTCCCGAGACGCCGCACCCGCGGGCGAAGCGAAAAAACAATTTGTCTGGCAGCCGATTGCCAAGTCATCGGACCCAGCGCCCTCCGTGCACGCCGCCGCCGAAATCGGTAAAGCGGAATTCCCCACGCCAGAAATCGGCGATGCAACTCACGCAATCCAAGCCGTCGCAATCCAATCTACCGAACCGCGCAGCAATACTTCGCCCCTGCCGGCTCCAAGTTTCAGTAGCAGCGGTTCGGGAAGCGCCGCCGCGACTGCTCCGGCCAAAGAAATTCTGCCGGAAGAAGAATCGTCCGCCGCCGCCCCGGTGTTTGAACCCCAGACCTTCGCCACTCTCGGCGGCAAACCGGGGCGCGACTCCGACGGCGGAGGCAGCAAAAAACTCCTTCTAGTCGCAGCCGTAATCGTTCTGGCCGCGGCAGGCGCGTATTTCGGATGGACCAAGCTGCATCAGGCAAACGCAGTCTCTTCCGTCCCGGCGCCGCCCACGCCCGCTCCAACTCAATCCGTAACTCCGCCATCGAGCACGACCACCGCGCCGCCGCAGGCTACCGCGGACGCTGCCCCAACCACGCAGCCCTCCACCAGCAAACCCGAACCAGTGCCCGACATAACTCTTTCGACCGCCGAAACGCCCGCGCCCAAATCGAAGAGCACCACAACTGCTTCACCCGCGACGCCACCCAAGACCGTGGCCGCTGCGCTGCCCCACGACACTTTGATCGTAAAAAGCGAGACCCGTGTGCCGCCGCCAGCGCCCGCTCCCGCCGTTGATGACCCCGTCGAACCTCCCGCGCCCGGAGCATTGAGCATCGGGCAGGCTGCCGCTGACAACGGAATCAACGGGATTGTCAGCGCGCCCACTTCCGCCGCCCAACCGGCCGCAACCATTAAACTTTCCCAAGGGATCGCGCAGGGTCTGCTGATGAAGCGCGTTCCCCCCATCTATCCCGCGGCTGCCCGCCAGGCGCGCATTCAGGGCGCGGTTGAGCTTCAGGCCACCATCGGAAAAGATGGCAATATCACCAATCTCAAGCAAAGCAGCGGCGACAAGGTTCTCGGCCACGCCGCCATTGACGCCGTAAAACAATGGAAGTATCGCCCCTATCTGCTCGACGGCCAGCCTGTAGAAATCCAGACCCAGGTGACGGTAAACTTCACCCTCCCGTAAACCGAACTCGCCCCTCAACAGCCGCCCGCACGAACTCCCGCCCGTCTTTGCCTTTTCCCCCCTTTCCCTGCAAACTAGATTCAGCATGGATTTCAAGCTAGTCAGCGATTACGAACCCAAAGGCGACCAGGCCAACGCCATCGAGTCCCTCACCCGCGGCCTCTACGACCGCGAGAACCACCAGGTCCTGCTCGGAGTCACCGGCTCTGGCAAGACCTTCACCATGGCCAAAGTCATCGAGCAGATGAAGCGCCCCGCGCTCGTCATGGCCCACAACAAAACCCTGGCTGCCCAGCTCTACCACGAGTTCAAAAGCTTCTTCCCCAAAAACGCCGTAGAATATTTCGTCTCTTACTATGACTATTTTCAACCGGAGGCTTATGTTCCGGCGGCGGACCTTTACATTGAGAAGGAATCGACCATCAATGACGAACTCGACAAGCTTCGGCTTTCGGCCACGAGATCTTTGTTTGAGCGACGGGATGTTCTAATTGTCTCTTCGGTGAGCTGCATTTACGGTCTGGGCTCGCCGGAGGCCTATTACGGCATGCTCCTTTTCGTCGAGCAGGGGCAGAAGATCAAGCGCGAGGACATAACCCGCAAGCTGGTCGAAATCCTTTACGAGCGCACCGACGGTGACTTCCGCCGCGGAACTTTCCGGGTGCGCGGCGACGTCATCGAGATCTTCCCGACCTATGACGACATGGCTTACCGCATCGAGCTTTTCGGCGATGAGGTCGATTCCCTGTCGCAGATCGATCCGCTCTTCGGCACGGTAAAGCAGAAGTACCAGCGTCTGCCGATCTACCCCAAGACCCACTATGTGATGAAGCCGGAGACGCGTAGCCGTGCCGTCGACTCCATCAAAGCCGAACTGGCCTGGTGGGAGGCTGAACTCGAGAAGCAGGGACGGCTAGTCGAGGCGCAGCGCATTCATCAGCGCACCATGTATGACCTCGAGATGATTAAGTCGGTCGGCTACTGCCATGGCATTGAAAATTATTCACGCCACTTCACGGGACGCCTGCCCGGCGAGCCTCCGCCAACGCTGCTCGATTACTTCCCGCGCGACTACCTGATGTTCATCGACGAATCGCATCAGACCGTTCCGCAGCTTCACGGCATGTATCACGGCGACCGCTCGCGCAAGGAGACCCTCGTCGAATACGGTTTTCGCATGCCTTCCGCGCTCGACAACCGTCCGCTGACGTTTGAAGAGTTCGAGCACCGCATGAACCAGATCGTCTATGTCTCGGCGACTCCCGGCCCGTACGAGCTGACGAAGGCCGCTGGAGTCGTGATTGAGCAGATCATTCGTCCCACCGGCCTGGTCGATCCTCCAACGGAAATTCGCCCAGTCAAGGGCCAGATCGACGACCTGCTGCACGAGATTCGCGACCGCGTGTCTCGCGGCGAACGCGTGCTGGTGACCACGCTGACCAAGCGCATGTCCGAAGACCTCGCCGAATATTACAGCGAGGTCGGCGTGAAGTGCCGTTACATGCACTCGGAGATTGAGACCCTTGAACGGGTCAAGATTCTGCGCGACCTGCGCAAAGGCGAGTTCGATGTGCTGATCGGCATCAACCTGCTGCGCGAAGGTCTCGACTTGCCGGAGGTTTCCCTGGTGGCGATTCTGGATGCCGATAAAGAAGGATTTCTGCGCTCGTCCGGATCGCTCATTCAAACCATTGGACGCTGCGCCCGCAACCTGAACGGCCGCGCCATCATGTACGCCGACCGCATGACCGATTCGATGAAAAAAGCCATCGGCGAAACCGACCGCCGGCGCGCCATTCAAGAGGCCTACAACGTGGCCAACGGAATCACGCCGGAATCGATCATTCGTCCGCTGGACATGTCGCTCGCGAAGATGGTCGCCGCCGACTACGCCGACCTGGTCGACGAAGCCGAAGGGATGCCCAACTTCAAATCGCAGGAAGAACTCGACGCCTACATAGCAAAACTGGAAAGTGACATGAGAGAAGCCGCGAAACGCTTCGAGTTCGAAAAAGCCGCGAAGATAAGAGATACAGTCAAAGAGCTAAGGACGAAGGAATTTTTGTTCGCGTAAGTCAGCGGAATCTCCCTCCGGCCCTCGGCGGTCGCAGTCCCCAGATCCGCGGTCAACCGGGACAATAGGTGTAATGGGGATGTTTCGTCAAGCATCACGCACGCATCCTCACAAACACCAGAACTACTCTGATTTGCATGAATTACAAACCGTTGGCGGCGTTTTCGAGTGCAAAATATTGCATCTTGACCGGGGGCAACGGGCACGGGATAATTGCAGCCAGAGTCCTCGCCGCACTCCCCGCCTGCGAGACGACAAGCCCCGGAAGGAGCAAGCCATGAAAGCCAATCGACCCCGTCAGACGGCACGACTGAATGCAAAATTAGATAAGCGTTTGTTTGCCTATGCCGCAGCGGCGGGCGCGGGAGTGCTCGTGCCGCCAGCCGAGGCGAGAGTGGTATACACTCCGATCCACGTGGTTGTCACTAGCATACCGAACACCTCGTACGCCATCGACTTAAATCATGATGGCATCACGGATTTCTCCCTGTATGGCGGCTATCAGGATGGTGAGAGCCAAACCTTTGGGTCCCTGGCCTGCAAGCCCGTGGGACCACTGAACATGGTTTGGGGCCGCAACTCCGAGTCGGCGCTGGCGCAGGGCGTCAAGGTAGGGCATGGCGGGATCTTTAACCGCAAGTTTCCCACGATGGGCTGGTTCACCCACCGAAACACCAGCGGATCGCTGTTCTACGGTTACTGGGTGAACGGAGGCAAAGGCGTGCAAAACCGCTACCTCGGACTAAAGTTCGCCATTGATGGCAAGATTCACTATGGCTGGGCGCGGTTGACCGTCTCGGTGCGGCATCACACGCCCGACATTCGCGCCACCTTGACCGGTTATGCCTACGAGACGGTGCCCAATAAGCCGATCATCACCGGCCACACCAAAGGACTGGATGTTATCGTCGTGCGAACCACGTTGGGACGTCTAGCGCATGGCGCAGCGGCATCTCCACACGAATGAACCCCCGAAGGACGCCCTACTCGGCTGCTTGTGAATATCTTGGCCGTTCCAAAATCGAAAATTTTCCGATACAATTGCGAGCGCCAAATGCCGGTTGAAGTTTAGAGGAAGTGAGGGGGGCCGGCCCTAAGGGGGCTGGCCCATCCCTTCCCATCATCACAAACTAAGCCGGGTTGCCCCACTCCTGCGTTCTTTGCAGGGGTGGGCAAGTTCGCCCGGTGCAATCACGGACACGCGGCGTCTCACAAAATTCGGCCTCCTCAGAGGGAAAAAATCACTCCTGTTGGTGCTTAGCGGACCCCCTTGAAGCCGGGCCCGACCCAAAACAACGCAAATCGTTCCTGGTTGAAATTCCTCTTGGGGACTTAGGTTGTGCCGGCACGCCCGGGGTCTTTCGACGGCGCAGAAGGTTCGCTTGGGGCGAACCTCCTGCTTCGCTCAAGATGACAGAATTTGGCCCACGCGGTGCGACGGACTTATCTTCATGCGCTCAAGCGCGATTTCTCTGGAAAGCTTAACGATTGTGCTCACGGTTTCGGTTTTGAATTTCTATCGTCAACGTTAAAAGTCCCACCCTAATCTCGCAAAAAACGCGACGTTAGGATGGGGCACTCGCTTCGATTTCTCTCGGACTTAGCGGCCCAGGTAAAAGCCGGGCCCTACGCAAAATCAGGGTGCGGATAGCGGGACTGGATTGCGGAGAAGATGCCAGGCTTCGCGATAGATTTCCCACTGGTTGAGTTTGTCGCCGGGGCAGACGCGGATGGCGTGCTTGCGGGCGGCGATCTCCGACGGAATGATGGGGATTCCAATGCCAGGCCTGTATGCTGAGTTCGGTATTCAGCCGGTAGCTGATCGGCCCCCATCCCGCGGTCAGCATCTGTTGCACATCGGTAGTGCCGTAAAGAATCTGCACCGAGTTCAGCGGATCGCGATCGATGCGCGCCCCTAAACTCCGCAAAGGGCTAAAGGAATTTGTGGAATGTCCTGGAGTGATGTCGACTGTGACTTGCTGCGCCTGTACAGACAGACCCAACCCGACAAGCAGAAGAAGTCCGGAAGTGAATCGTTTCAATACAACGTGCGTTGCCTTTGAGCGGCGTCCGTTAAATGCTGTTTCAAACATGAGAGTGACCTTAACAAAGAAGGGAGGAGCAACATATTACTCCAGAAGGCAGCGTCAGCCAAGAGGTTTTGAGTCAGAGAATTTTGTCGGGCGGAGCCGCCTTTGGGGCCAGAATTAAGATATTCAGGCAGCCTGCTCTAGGCCACTGAAGCCGCGCGAGCAAAAGTAGTTTCAGAAGTATCCACTGCTGCGAGGTCTGCGACGGCCGCTCCGTCAGTATGGTGGTAGAGAATCGCCGCAAACGAATGGGCAAACCTCTTGAGTTCAGCCAACTCCTGCGGCTCCATGCTGCCCGCGTGATCTGGGCCGGGCATTTGTTTGCTCAGCGTGAAATGCTTTTCGATAATCTTCGCGCCGCGCGCCATCGCCACCAGCGACGCATCAATCCCAATGGTGTGGTCGCTGAATCCCGCATAACGCTGGAAGTCAATCGCGGCAAAGTCCAGATCTGCGGGGGCCGTGGGATACTTCGCTACACAATACAAGTAGTCCACTCGCGCCGAAGTCGGCACCACCGGGAAGCCAACTCCATCCCACATGCCCAAGGAGACAATGACGTTCTTCCCGGTATCGCCCACGGCGCGCAACAGCGCCTGCTGGCGAACGCTGCGGCTGGCAACTTTGTATCGCGCCATGCCGATCTCTTCGCACCACTTCACCCGCTCCACGTCAAACACCGACGCCATAAACTCGATTCCCGCCGCTTCGCAGGTGGCGGCCAGTTCGCAGGCTTGCTCTTTATCCAGTTCAGCCTCTTTTGCGGCGGCGTACCATTCGAAATCGGGCTGGAAAATCGCATCAACATCATAGAACTGAAACTTCGCTACGTCCGCGCCATTCTCTTTGGCGGCATAAATCAACTCCCTGGCCAGTCCCATATCGCCATTATGGTTCTGTCCGATCTCGGCAATGATCTCCACTCGCTTCACGAGGCCACGGTCACGCATTTTGCCAGTTCTCCATGTTTTTGTTCCAGCATCGAGGAGTAATATGACATCTTGCTCTTGTCGTTCGTCATGTTGGCCGAATGTTTGCGATATCGATAGAGCGGGACCTCGATCCGTTTCAATGAGTGTTGCTGCAAGAAGCGGATTCGCAAATCCAGGTCTTCGTACAACAGGAACTTCTCGTCGTATAAGCCTATCTTCACCAGCGCATCCAGCCGAAACATCACGCCGCACGCAATTGGGTGCTCGTCGGAATTGATGCGACCGGTCACCGCTTCCCGGTCGTCGACCACCAGGTAGTCGCAAGCGACCGCGTCATACTGAGGATTCATTGCGAGAAAAAGATATTCGACTTTCAGCAAGTCTTCGTGAACGTAATCGTCCGCGTCCACGCGCACCACGAAGCGGCTATGCGCCTCGCGAATGCCAATATTACAGGCCGCCGGAAGTCCAACCTGCTGCTCCAGATCGATGACCCGTATCCAGTCGCCGAACGAATTCAGCACGCGCAGCGTGTTGTCGGTGCTGCCATCGTTGACCACCAAAATTTCAAATTCTTTCTTGGCCATACTCTGTTCGAGCAGGCTGCGGATGGAGCGTCCAATGTGGTATTCGCCGTTGTGGACCGCAACAATGATAGTGACCTTCACCGGTTCTCCCTCCGGCGAATGTAGCATGCGAAGTGGCGCTTGGCGGCGAATTCCGCCGGGCCGTACACGAGTGGTAAAGCCCGCAGAATCCTGGAAATAGAGGTCGGACGAGGGCTTCGGCAGGGACCGGTCTTCTACCCGCGATAGTTGACGCATGACAAAATTGACAATTTTTTTGTCCGCCAGCGGGGAAACGGAACTACAATGCTCAGGCTTAACATTCGGCGGAGATTTCACAAACTCAAGCCGAAGGTCAGGGACTCCAGGCTCTGGCCGCTACTGAAAGGAAACATCATGAATCGAAGCCGAAGTGTTTCTATGCTCGCGATCATGGCGGTGGTGGGGTGGGTAGCTGTAGTTTGTCAGGCTGAACCACAATCCTTACTGACCCGTCATACGGTTGAAGCAGTCACCAGTGGGCAAGCGCCATCGGTTGGCGTTCTGCCCGCAAACCAGTCCATACGCGTCGACATTGTTCTACCCGTGCGCGAAGGCTTAGACAGTTTTCTGCACGAGCTCTACAATCCTGCCGGCCCCGCCTACAAGCATTTCCTTACGGTAGATCAATTTACCGAGAAGTTCGGACCCAGCCGCGAAGAATTTAACGCTTTAGTGAATTTCGCGAAAAGCAATGGTCTTACCGTGGTTGGTGGATCGCGCGACGCTCTGGATCTGCAACTCAAGGGATCGGTCGCGACCGTGGAAACTGCATTCCACGTAAACATCGGTCTTTATCACGACCCGATCGGGAACCGCGACTTTTACGCTCCGGACCGGGAACCCAGCGTGAACTTGCCTTTCCAGCTCATGCACATTTCGGGTCTCGACAATTATTGGGTTCCGCGTACGGCATTAGTGAAGCGGAACGAGCGTACGAAGCCCCCTGCCACGACGGGCTCCTGTCCTTCGCAGTCTTTCTGCGGCAGCGACATGAGGGGAGCTTATTACGAGGGAACGTCACTCACCGGCAAGGGCCAGACCATCGGATTGCTGGAATTTGCCGGATTTGACATCGCCGACGTGGACACCTACTACAAGAACGCCGGCCAAAAGCGGACTGCCAAGGTGAAGGGCATTTCCACCGATGGGAGCTCCATCAACTGTCTCGCATCGCAGGGCTGCGACGATACAGAACAGACCATTGATATAACCCAGGCGCTGGGCATGGCCCCGGGCGTAGGCACCTTGTATGTCTACGTGGGTGGCTCAGGTACAGCCCTGTTGAGCAGCATGTCTTCGCATAAGCCGTTGCCTTTGAACCTGAGTTCATCGTGGTACCGATGGGGAACGGACTTCAGCTCGGACGATATGTACTTCAAGAAAATGGCAGCGCAAGGTCAGAGCTTCTTTGAGGCGGCTGGCGACGATGGCAATTGGGGTGGTAACACGGACACCTATTGGCCAATGGAATCTCCCTACGTCATCTGCGTCGGCGGCACGGACTTGGATACGAAAGGTCCGGGCAAGGCTTGGGCCTCGGAAACGGTTTGGGTCGACGGCGGCGGCGGCATCTCTCCCGACCACCTGCCGATTGCGAGCTGGCAGAAGCTGAAAGGCGTAATTACCAAGGCGAACAAGGGATCTACGAAATATCGGAATGGGCCGGATGTCGCGGCGAATTCGAATTTCAGCTTCTACGTCTGCGCCGATCAAACCTCCTGCACGGCCAATGAATACGGTGGCACCAGCTTTGCCGCACCCATGTGGGCTGGCTACATCGCTCTGAGCAATCAACAAGCAGCCACCAAGGGCGACAAACCCGCAGGATTCATTAATCCGGCGATTTACCCGTTTGGTCTGGGAAGCGGTTACAAAACCGATTTCCACGACATCACCGTTGGCAGCAACGGACTTCCGGCGACCAAAGGTTATGATCTGGCCACCGGTTGGGGCAGCCCCAACACCGACGGCTTGATCAACGCTCTGGCACCCTAAACCTGCCGGCCGCCGTTGGCAAACGGCGGCCGTGCATTTTCGAAAAGTTAGCGCGTAAACCGATCAACGAAGGCCCGGATCATCCGGGCCTTTCCTCATGAATTTGGGTTCCCTACGGCAATTGATTCAGATAGCAAGGCGCATCCGTATTTTGCATGGGCGGAGTCGGTGGGGTCATCCACGGCGGATTGCCGAAGTCAAAAAACTCCGACATATCCATTTGCGCGGCATCCCGCTTGGTCAACGCCGGCAGGCCGAAGCGTTTTTCGATCAGCTTGAGAATCGCCGTGTAATCCGCGTCGGTGTGCGATACGTAGTGTTTTTTCGTATATGGCGACACTACCAGCAACGGGACGCGATAACCGGTGTAAGTAAAATCGCACAAGGGTGCGTCTTCGTTGTAGCAAACGTCGCCTGGTTCCAGGTCCTTCGGCTTGATGCCGTCGGGACTCACGGTTTTGCGCGGAGAAACGTGGTCGTACGCGCCTCCGTTTTCGTCATAGGTAAGAATGAACACCGAATCCGGCCAGGAAGAACTGGTCATGACCTGATTGATGATGGTCGACACATAGAGCGCGCCCTGCTGGATTTTGCTCTCCTGTACCACGGAGGGATGCTCGTCGAGTCCGGCGTCGGTGGCCTCTTCAATCTCAGCCACGGCGGGCAGTGTGCCGTTTTGCACGTCGTTGTCCCAATCTGAGTTGGGGACTCCGATGGTGCCCAGGTTATTTGGGTAGTTTGTCGGAATGCCCTGACCCCAAACAAAATCACGGACTCCCGCCGTCTGTAGCAGGCAGGTGGGATCGTAGGGCGGCCCGCTACATCCGGTGCCCACAGGATTGATGTAGATTTTCCAGCTGATTCCCGCATTTTGCAGCGCTTCGAAGATCGGCGTTGCAGTCAGGAACTGGGCGTCTTTCTTGTTCGACCAGATCGGATACACATCGCCCTGGGACGTGGCGGCGAGTAGATACTCGCGGTTCACCGGCGTGCGCGTCAGCACGGGATGGAACCAGCGGTCCGAGGTGGCGAAGTTCGAGGCCATGAAATAGTAGTAATTGAGGACGTTGTCTTCGTAGTGTCCGATGCCACGCTCGCCGGCCGTATCGTCGTAGTGCAGCCAGCGGGCAATGTCGGCGGCCGAGCGCACGAATCCGTTCAATTTGGCAGGCTTCTTTCCGGTTGGATCGTCGATGTCCCAGTCATAGTGCGCCTGGTTCCAGTCCGGGTAAGTGTTCGATGTGCATTGCGTGATGAACTCGAACGACTTGATCTCGGGGCTCTTGTCGTCCACTTCACATTTTTTAGGAGGAGCGTACTTCGGATCGCAGCCGGGATTCTTGGGCGCGGCCCCCGGTTTGGGGTTGAACTGAGGCAGGCCGTCGAAATCTTCATCGGGATAACCATTCTGCGCCCAATACTGGCGAAGCTCACCGTAATATTCGTCGAGGGAACGATTCTCCTGCGCCATGAAAATAATGTGATTGAAAACGCTCAAGCCCGGGGAAGAAGTTTTTGCGCCAGAGCTATCGGAAGAGCTGGAGCTACTCGCGATGCTGCCCGAATTTTGGAGACTCGCGCTCAACACCGGCGCGGCGGCGGGACCGGATGGAACAGAGTTGCCGCTGGTATGGGCGGCGCATGTGTTGGCTTCGCAGACTTTTCCGGCACCGGCAGAATCGGCAGCGCTGCTGGAAGTTGCGCTGGCTAGAAGCAGAAAAACTGCAGACGAAGCCAGAACCAGGCGTGAAAGTGGCATTTGCCTTGGGGACATGAAGACCTCCTATCTGGGCACTGCTTGGATTACAGAGATCAGCACTAAGGTTGTCTACTGTCTTGTGGAGAACATACCGTTCAGCCTTCCGGCTACTTGGCCGCCACCGGTGCTAACGCAGCGCCGACGACTCGGCCCTGTCCGGGTGCTTGCACAAATGCGATGACCCGTAGATTTTGCAGATCCGTCCCAGACTCCAATTTGAAGTGCAAATCTTTCGACAAACCTTGTCCCGCTTTTAAGTCGCCCACCTTCTCCATGCTTCGGACCACCGAAACATGGGTGAGCTTCGACCCTGCATTCTCACCGGCAGACACTTGCGATTCGGCGCGGTTCAACGCCACCGCAACATAGACCCCGGCATCGGGCAGGGCGAAAGAAGCGTCCAGCGGTCCGGCATCGACGTGTGCTTGCAGGACTTTCGCGCCGTCTACGGAGATCGAGGACAAATGTACTGCGAGCTTGCGCGCGCCCAACGCTTTGCCGAAGGCCTTATTGGCCGCCGCGGAATTGCTGCCGACAAACTCAGTCACGCCATCCACCACGATTTGCGGAGTGTAAGGTCCATCGAGGCCGAAGCGCTGTGCGTATGTGCTCTGGCGGTCGCTGTAGAAGCGGGAAGAGTAAGGATCTTTCCATCCGATATGGTTCCAGTAGTCGACGTGCTCGCTGAGCACTATGAGTTCTGCGCCAGCGACCGGCTGCCCATCCAGCTTCGCCAAAAACTTGTCTGCCGGAGGACAACTGGAGCATCCCTCGGAAGTAAACAGTTCCACCAATATCGGAGTGCGGGTATCCGCCGCAGCGACGGAACTGGACGCGATCGTCAAACTGACGCCCGTAAGCGACGGCACCGCGATCAGCGCAATTAAAAGAGAAAGCCTCATGGCGGTCATGATTTTATCTCCGTATATAGAGGATGCGCGAGCGGCAGTAAGGTTTCGCCGCGGCTGACGAATACGGTCCTGGGGCCTTATACTGCGGGGAACGGCAATCATAGCTATTTGGATGCCAGCCAAAACGGAGTCGGGCAATATCTTCAGTGCACAATCGCAGCGAGCTGTTGCGATCCTGAACCGGGGCTAAATTCCATTTCATGGAAAGCGGGCATCACTGAGTCATCTTATGAAAAATCCCTCCCTCGTTCTTTTATGTCTGATTGCGCTGGCATGGTTCGCCCTGGCGAGCGGGAATCCGATCAGCCTGGGCGGGCGCGGCGCCGCTGCGAAGCCAGCCATCCACTACAGCAAATGTACGCCCGGCGGAGGAGGAATTCCGTGCCGGTTTTGGGGCATACATGTCCACAACCTGACCAGCTACCCTGTACTCGTACCCTACGGACAATTCCGGGCCTGGGACGGCGCCGATGCAAGCTGGCCAGCCATCGCAGCTATCTGCAATCCTTCCAGCCCTCCCACCGACTCCTGCTTCGCCTGGGACAAGCTTGATGAGGAACTGACCAAAGTGAAAGCCGCCGGCGTGGACGATGTTTTCTTCACCCTGTCGCGGACCCCGCCCTGGGCTGTCACTCAGCAGCAACAGACTGACGCCGACTGCAATTACTACGACCTTGGCCCCGATTATTACGGGGCCTGCTATCCACCCATCGATGTATTGTGGGACGGCACCGGGACCGACCAGATTTGGAAAAATTGGGTTGCGGCCATCGCCCTTCACGTGAATCAGAAGGGCTATGCGGGTGCGCACATCAAGTACTGGGAGATATGGAACGAGATCTACCGCTCCCCAACCCTGCAGAAAGCCCCGCCTCCGTATTCTTTTGGCGGCCAGTACGATCAGACTACCGAGGGCTCCTACGATCAACTGGTACGCATGGCGGAAGATGCGAATTGCATTATCACTGGCCACGTGACCCACATCATTGAGAATCACGAGGAGAGTTGCGCGGCGGTCCTACAGACTGTTGGACTGACGAAACCGATCGATCCCACTGCCGTAATCGTCTCTCCCTCGACTTCGGCGCCCGCTGCAACCACCATTCTCGCAAACTTCCTGTACTGCAACAGCCGCCCCAGGCAGTCATGCACACACGGCAACGCCGGCTTCAAAGCCGTGGACATTATCGATGCGCATTTGTACGCGGGGACCATGACCCCGGAGTTCGTAGTTACAAGTCCGCAACAGCTTCACGCCGTATTCGCCATCGCCGGCGGCAAACCGGTGTGGAACGGAGAAGGAAGCTGGGGCGACACCGCTCCGGCTCCGGGAAAAAATCTTTGGCATGATGCTTTCGCGCAAGCTGGATTCATTCCGCGCTTCTTCGCGCTCTACTGGTCGGCTGGCGTCACGGGAAATTTCTGGTATGGGTACGACTACCTCGACGAGGGCGAGCTCTTCAATCCTTCGATGACGACAGTTTCTCCACTGTTGCGGCCGCAGTCCGACGCTTGGACGCATACCTACAACTGGCTCGCCCATGCCGTGCCTCTCCACAAACCATTCTGCCAGGCGAATGGCACGATTTATCACTGTGATTTCATCGAAGGCCCGACCAGCCATCGACCAGGTCATTTGGCTCGTTTGGTATGGGACAGCCGTTATGGCGAGAAGTGTTCGGAAATGAGAGTCCCGATCATCTGCGGAGACACACGGTACAATGTGCCGGCGCAATTCGACGAAGATTGGCTGGACCTGCGCGGAACCATGCACGGTCTGGCACAAGGCGTCGCGAATGTAGTCACCATCGGCGCCAACCCAATCCTGCTTGAGGGCCGATAGGGGATCGCAGGCCTACGCAAAGCCCGATCTGGCCTGTGCCCCAAACCGTCCCCTGCATTTAAACCATGCGATCAAGGTGTACCGCACGACGATGTGCATATCTGACCCGATCCCTTTGCATAGAGGTCAGTCCCGTTGTTGGAAACGGTAAATTCTTGGGTCGAGACCTCGTTGAGCACAATCCCGACCGCAGTTGCGTTATGCATATTCGTGGGGAAAGCTACTGTGCAACCAAACCCAGCCGTATTATGCTGCACGAAAATGAACGTCATCGTCTCACCGGGTTTCAAGTTGGCTGTGGATAGCGTAACGGTGCCGGTAACCGTACCCGTGCACGTCAACTGTTGCGTATTGCCTTTGCTCATGTCCAAAGTAGCAGCGGTTGAAGAAGGTGCCGAAATTGAATTGATTGCATTTTGGACCGGCGCACTATTCATGGCAAGGGAGCTTCCCACTGACAGACCCTGATCGACGCGGTGCGCGTACTCGTGGCTGCTGGACTCTTCATTAATCGAGCCAGAGTCATCTTGGAACAGGTACCACGAAATGGATTGGTCGTTCCACACCTTGTTCGTCAGCCCATTAAAAATATTTCCAGTTGAGCCCCCGCCGCCTTCCGTGAGGTTTGTAGCGACGACATTGCCGGAAACGAGCGACGCACTAGTCGGTCCAATATCGTTCGGGTAGTATGCCCCAATGTTTTCGTAAGTCAAAGTGCCGTCGGTGCAGGTTGAGCCTAGTGTAGGGCAAGTCCCGGCCCCCCCGGACAAGCCCCTACCCAGGGTTGACAGGCAGCGGTACCCCCAATAACGGGAGCGATCACTTCCATAATGCAGTTACTGCCGGAGCATCCCGGATCGTTTGTCAGTGGAATGAACATACCGCCGTTTGGAAGATAGGTGGCTGACCAATTGGGTAAATTCGTTGTTGGCACATGGTTGCTGCCAGCGATGCAGATGTTTTCCAGAACTCCCGCGAGCGAGTCAGCCTGTACCTGCTCAATGATAAGAGCGCTTGACTCTGGAAACCAATTGCGATGTCGCAGAGGTTGCCGCCGGTGCTCGAAATGCTTCCCTTCTTGACCCCCGAACCGACATTTTGAAGGGCGCGCTCGTTCTGGAAGTGTATATCCTTGAGCGTCCAACCCGACGTGAACCCCGTCATTCCGTCGAGCATGATGGGTGCATAGGCGCTGGAGTTGAAGGTCACGTCCTCAGCACCCACGCGGCCCCACCCGTCCCTTAACCACAAGCCTACGTGGTAGAGGCCGAATGGAAGATGCGTCCCGTCCGTATAGCAATCGGTCGTGTCGAACGGGTCGCCGCAGTAATCTTCCCAGTGGCTAAATCCAGTCGTATTCTGTGAGCCAAAGTCACGCAATGCAGCACCGAATGTCATCATGCTCGTTCGCATTATCGCCCGGCCTTTCATCGAATTGACCCAGGTCTGCTCCTGTCCGAAATGATTGTCCAGGGCAACGAGGCCATAGCCGAATCCGTCGACTTCGCCGAGATTCAACAGCATGTTGCCTGACGCAATCATCAACATATCGGTTTCCGTCCCGTCGATGTCGATGCCAGCATCCCCACACGGCAAGGGTGAACATACTGCCGATGGCATGTCAAAGTCGCGCAGCCCCACGTAGAACATTGGAGATTCGGCCACGATCAGGATGCTCGATCCACAACTGGTGCCGCTAGGTGAGCAGTTCTGCGCCGAGGGCGCGTATATGTAGAATTGGTTATAGGCTGGAGGATTTCCCGAAAGTGATGCGCCGCACGTGGTTGTGTCAGATATCGGTACCATGCGGAACATCCCGTTATTTCGCGCGTCTGCGGAATTCATAATTTCGACGATTTGATTGCCCCGGAACACCTGCGGGTCGCCGTTTCCGCCGTTACCCTCCGTACTTGACAAGCCTTGAGTCGTAATTAGTGACACAAGGGCACAGCTTCCTACCTTCATTGCTTGGATGGATATCGGGTTTGAGGGAGAAGCGGCCAGATTGGAGCAGGTCCATTCGACGCCGGTCGTGACATTCATGGTAGAACTCGCCGTGAAGCAGCGTGGCCCGGAGAT
The DNA here is from genome assembly GCA_963700175.1 of Terriglobales bacterium. Lineage (GTDB taxonomy): Bacteria > Acidobacteriota > Terriglobia > Terriglobales > Acidobacteriaceae > DASVWZ01. Next base: position 87,502 of record CAVOWN010000006.1, on the reverse strand, counting down.
GTTCTTGCGGAAGTTATTGCTCGCCTGAATCGTGACACCACCGATATCGGTCCAAGTGTTACGACCGTTTGGACCGCGTCCGATCATCCATGGAACATCAATCTGTAAGGTGGGATTCGTTCCGACAACGCCGACAAGTTTGATGTTTCCGTTAAACTGGGGCCCCGTCCCCGGCCCAGGAGTGTTGCCGGTGTAAAAGCCGGAAATCCAGCCGCCACTCGGGTCCACTGAGCAGGGCATCGTTCCACTGATCGTCATTAGAATAGTTGCGTAAGGATTGGCAAGCGCTGCATTCTGGGCTTGGACGCAAATGTCAGCCCCCGGATACTGCGCCGCGTTGACCTCGTCGGGCGGCCGCGTCGGACTCCATCCTCCGACGACAGTCCACGAGGCGTCCCTGAAAACTGCCATCTGCAGCACCCAGTTGCCGGTTCCGCTCCCCGGACACGTTCCGCTACATGCTGTTGCCCGCTGCAACACTTGGTTGTTAGTTGGGGGGGTATACTGCTCCGTAATAGCGCTCCCGCTCATGCCGACAGCATGAGACACGACATTTGCGAATCCCGAACCGACACCCAATGTCCCGCTGTCGGTGACGCCGCCCGCAAACAGCAGCAGGGTGGAATTTGCGGGAGCGACGTTACCGCTGTCGAGAAATCCACTTCCGCTGTAGCTGTACCCTGCGGAAACGGTATCCAGCGGGTAGCTCGGATCCGCCCCTTGGTACTCCACGATCACGCAGCCCGAAGCGTTCGCGGACGCGTTGTAGGCGACGGTGACTGTGTCGTTCCCTGTTCCTGGAGTAACGATATTCTTGGCGTAAAAGATCTGCGAGGCCGTCTTTGACGCTGACTGTATCGTCGGTCCAACTGCTTGATAATAAGTGTTTCCATACGAATCAGTGACACTCGCCGTCACATTATTGGTGGCCGTACCAGTATTCCAGTAGGTCCACACCACAATCAGATCGGTTGCGACGTAGGTCGGCGATCCAAGCAGGGGTGCGAAACACGATGAACCACTGCCGTTCCATTGCGAAACCGGACTCTGCCTTTGAGATATGGCTCCAAATGCGGGAAGGGCAAACATCAGGGACACCCAGAGAACGTGCTTCATAATCAGCCTCCAGACAGTCAGTCGCCCCCTCAAGCGCAATCACGACTGATGCTTCTCACCATTAACAGAGGTTGGATTAACGGTCAATTGGCCAGTGTTGACTAGTAGGGAACGGAAGACCTCTTGCGGGTTATGAGTTGCGATGAAAATACAGGAAACTAGCGACGACCCCTGCCGCAACGCAGCCTTGCGGGCCTACGCTTGCTCGCTACGGGCTGACCTTGAAGATAGTTCCACAACCTTGGCCGCCACCAATGGGGCATTCTAGATCGCCGCCTAGGAGGGTCGCCCCGTACAGATTGCCTGCCGAGTCCATGACCAAACCACCATACGGGTAGGCCCCGTCGGTCCCGCCGGTGAAGCTGTGGAGCACCGTCTGCTTTCCACCTGCGTCCAGCTTGAAAACTACGCCGCAGCCTCCGGCGCAGTTGCGGATCCCACCCCCTTCAGCAGTCCCGTAGATGTTTCCTTTCGCATCCCTAACGAGAGGACCTCGCGACGGGGGTTCGCCATCGGCACAGCCCGATTGCGGGCAGAAGCTGTAGAGCACAGTTTCGGACCAGCCTCCACCACCGCTTGGAGAAAGCTCAAAGACCGTTCCGCAACCTCCGCTACAGATTTCGCTCGTGCCCCCATTATCGGTTGTACCGTATAGATTCCCCTGCTCGTCGAAGAGCAAGACTGAGATTGGATTCGCCCCATCACTTCCGGAAAACGTGTGGAGCACCGTCTCGTTGCCACTCGGATCTACCATGTACACTACGCCATATCCGCTGTTGCAGAAACCAGCTCCGCCGTCTAGGGTCACCCCGTACAAATTGCCTGCGGAGTCAAGAACGACTCCAGGATACGGAGCACAGCCGTCAGAGCCACCAGCAAAACTGTACAGGATCGTCTCTTTGCCAGCCCTGTCGATCTTGAATACACTCCCATACCCATTCTCTCCGCCGACATAGGTGGTCCCGTAGAGATTGCCTACGGCGTTACCGACTAGGAGCGCCTCAGGGAAATATCCGTCCGGGTTGCCGGTAAACTTGTGCAGAACCGTCTCTTTCCGCCCTTGTTTGTCCAACTCGAAGACAAGGCCACATCGCTCACTCTCTGGGCAGTAATGCGTGTTGTTCTTGCCCCCGTAAACCGTGGTTCCAAAGAAGTTACCGGTCGAATCTTGAAACATCCCGGCAGCGGGAGTTTCGCCGTTCGCCCCCTGAAAACTGTACTGCCACACTATCTTGCCCGCATTGTTCATCTTGAAAGCCGTGCCGCAGCCAAAATTCTGGCACTTACCCGATCCGCCTTCCCCCGTAGTGCCGTAAAGGTTACTAGTGGTATCCCTTATCAATTGACCGACTGGCTCTACACCATCCTTCCCATGAAAAGTGTGTATCACTTTGAACTTGGTCTTCGCCTGCACCGAGGGGGTGGTCAGCCTTGTCGCAAGCAGGAAGGCTGCTAGGGTGAGAAATATCTTTGTTGGAGAAACGGCTCTTTTCGATTGCATGGTTCGCTACCTCAATTCAATGGGCCGTGGGGAGGAAGGAGAAAATCTATGCCCACCTGTCTCGCAAAGTATACCAAGGATACGGACGGATTCCACTGGCAAATTGACGAACGACTGAAAGCAACCAAAGCCTTTTGTCTCCAACCTCGCGCCGTTCCCACGGTGTGACTGCTCGCTCCCCAATGCTGAATTCCACCGCCAACTCTTCATGGGCCAATAGTCTATATGACCATATGGGCGCAGAATGGGAACAGAGTTCGATGCCTTCTGGCGCTGAGCGCCGGAGGCCCAAGTGTCAGGAGACTGGGCAGGGCGATATCGCTAGGAGTGTTCTGCGTAGACTCTGCCGTCGCCAAACAGATCGAGGCCTAAGCTCATCTGGTCGGACTGGAAGATCGTCTCGATGTCTTTTCGGATGATAGGCGTCAAATGCCAAATCAACGTCATGCCGTCCACCGCCATCTGCATCAACCAGTCGCCTGAGTTGGTGCAGCTCGCATTGGCGTGCTGAAACGTGGGGAGTGCGGTTTACGCAGGGGAGTAAATGAAGTCTTCCGCAATGCCGCAAACGCCGCTCATCGCTCCATTGTTATCAGTCCTATCCATAAAGTTACTGTTGCCTATCGTTGCAGACCCAAAATTGTCGCTAGCGCCCACCCCGAAAATTAGAAGGTTTGTGTTTGCTGGGGCCGCGAAGCCGCTGTCGAGCGCCGTTCCAGCACCACTGGCGTAGCTGTAGCCTGCGGAGACGCTGTCCAGCGGATATAGCGAATTCAGGCCGCTGTATTCAACCATCATCGCTCCGGCCAAAGAAATGCTACCCGAAGCTGGACCAGTGTATGTCACCGTTACCTGGTCTCCTCCTGTAGATCCGTGGATGCTCTTGGCATAGAAAAGCTGAGCGGTGGTGGGGGTAGTCCCATTGGATTGGATGGTCGGCCCGACGGCACTGTAGAAGGTGTTAGTTGTCGGCGTGCCAGTGTCCTGCACGCTGGCCGTGAAGACGGATGATGATTGCCAATAGGTCCACACTATGAGTAAATGGCCCGCCCCAACGGCGGCCGTGGAGGTAAACACGCAGGTAAACGTCCCGCCACTCCCTCCCAGCGTACAGTTCCACACCGGTTTAGTTTGAACCCAGGAAATCGTCGCCGAAGCGTGAATGGCAAGAAGCAGAACCAACGAAAGGGCGAATCGCTTCACAAGCAGCCTCCGCAATATGGCGTCGGTGCAAAGGCCCCCCCCCAAGTGCCCTTGGACCCGCTATGAGGCTATAAGACAATCAACTACTTGTGAAGCGACTAAAGATGTACATTTGCTCGATCCATGACAGTCAGTGACCGAGCTACACACGAAGAAGTCAAGGGATGACTCTGAACAGAACGCCGCACGTGTACTTGATATAGCAGGTGGCCCCTCCGTTAGTGGTAGTTCCGTAGAACTTTCCGTGATCGTCAGAGGTCAGCCCAGCAGCCGGAAACGCGCCATCCGCACCGCCAGTGAAGCTATGCAAGACTGTTTCGGTTCCGGCCAAATCCAATTTGAAGACTACGCCGCAGGCAACGCCATTGCCCGTACAGTTACTATAAGCGCCGCCAAAGTACGTCGTGCCATATATATTCCCGGCAGAGTCTCTGACGAGGGAGTCGCCGGGACTTTCGCCGTCCGTGCAACCCGAGAGGGAGCAGAACGAGTAGAGTACACTCTCTGTCCAAGTCCCGTTCGAACTGGGCGACAGCTCGAAGATCGTGCCGCAGCCCGTATTCCCGCATCCCGTGCTGCTTCCTCCATTCACAGTTGTTCCGTAAAGGTTTCCCTGCGAATCAAAAAGCAGAACCGAGTCGGGATTCGCACCGTCCGCTCCGCCAAAGGTGTGTAGCACGGTTTCGCCGCCGGAAGCATCTATCTTGAAAACCACGCCAACGCCGCTGTTGCAGAAGCCATCGCCCCCCTCAGTGGCAACGCCAAACAGGTTCCCAGCCGAATCGCGAACGACTCCCGGGTATGGGTAACAGCCGTCCGACCCACCCGTGAAGCTGTAAAGTACTGTCTCCTTTCGCGTCCGGCTAACCTTGAATACTGCGCCCAAAGCATGAGCGCCTCCCGAGGGGGTTGTGCCGTAAAGATTTCCCTCCTGATCGCTGACTAATGGGGCCTCCGGCGACGACCCGTCCGGGTCTCCGGTAAACCTGTGTAGCACTGTTTCCCTCTGCCCTTTCTCGCTCAATTTAAAAACCGTGCCGCAGCCGTACGGTGGATTGCAGTTGGTGCCGCCACCTTCCAACGTGGTCCCAAAAAAGTTCCCCCCGTCGCGTAGAAGCCCGGCATATGGGATAGCCCCATTCGCGCTATCGAATTTATGAAGCCAGACCTCCTTGCCTGTCTTGTCCATTTTGAACACGGTGCCGCAGCCCTCGCCGCCGCTACAATTTCCACTCCCACCCACGCCCGTGGTTCCATACAGATTTCCAGCCGAATCCAGGATTAACACTCCCACCGGGCTAGCACCGTCCTGTCCGTGAAAGGTGTGCAGCACTTTGAACATCTGCGCGTGTGACAGTTGGGCCGCCGGTATCGCCACAAGCAGGAGCATTACCCATGCCGGGAAAAATCTCCTTGTTGCAGTGCTCAACCTACTTGATTGCATGGCTCGCTACCTCGATTCAGTGGGTGGGCCGGGAGGAAGGAGGAATCTACGCCCACTCTGCGGCGAGTATATCACGGGAATCCGGCCCTTCCAGGCAATTGGGAAGCCTGTGTCTCTCAGGGGCGCGGGCGAAGCCAATCGCCTCGCCTGGGGGAGTTGGCGGGCGAGCGTCGTTCTCAATTGTCTACTTGTTCTATGGCCAGCGCTTGGCGTTATCTTCCCAGCCTACGGCGCGGGCCGGCTGTGGCGTCTGATTGACCGCGGGCTGAGGGACCCGGATCGGCTGCTGTATGGAACTGGTAGCCAGAGTCGGTTTGTTGGGCATTTCCGCCAAGGGTTCTTTGTCGTCGGAGAGCAAGGGCGCGGCAACCCGCAGCGCCTCCACTTCCTTTTCGAGCCGGGAGAGCTCGAGTTCTTTCTGCCGCAGTACTTCGTAAACGTTCTTCATAGCAATGGCACCTGGGAAACTCTGAGCGTCCAGAGTAGTTGGTCAGCAGATTATGCACCCGGTCAGCGTTTGTCAAGCGGAAGATTGGGTCAAGGCAACGCGGACGGCGCGTCCGGCAGGGTTTCTGAGCTGATCGGCGCCGCCGCTTGCTCTTCCTCGCGCCATTTGAGCGCCAACCGCTGCAAGTCGCCCAGCACCGTCTCGATGTCCTTCATGCGCTTGGTGATGCCGTAGGTCACCGCCGGAGGAATCGTCGGCTGATAGTCGCGGTAGATAAAGCCCTTTTCTTCCAACCCGCGCAGTCGCTCGGTGAGCACGCGCGACGAAATTCCCTCCACCTGACGTTTCAACGCCCCAAAACGCGCCGGACCGTTGGTTGAGAGCGCCCAAAGAATATGGAGGGTCCATGGCCGAGTCAAAGTTTCCAGCAATCCGTGGATTGGGCAGGGTGAGGCCAGAGCCTGTGATTTACGAGGCACTAAGTTACTCTATAGTACCTAGTGTGTTAAAGCAACTAGTTATTTAAAGTAACCTAAAGAAAGAACGCTCATCTAAGCATGGCGAGGCACACCATGCCTCAAGATCATCGAAACAACATTAAAGGAGATGCGAATATGGCTAGTTCAACGTTTTCAGCCTCTGGGACTCGGGCAAACTATGTCGGCCGAACCGGAACCGGTGCCTTCAGCGAAGTTCTGGTTCTTGCCGGGAGGATTTTGTTCTCATTCATCTTTATTATGGGTGGGCTAAACCTGTTTTCCAGGCAGACCATCGGCTTCGCCGCCGCGCAAGGCGTGCCGACGGCGAACCTCGCGGTGCCGCTGGCCGGAGTTATCGCGATTCTGGGCGGGCTGAGCGTTCTGCTCGGGTACCACGCAAAGTTGGGCGCCTGGCTGATTGTCCTTTTTCTGGTGCCAGTGACGCTGATGATGCACAAATTCTGGGGCGTTTCGGATCCCGCCGCCGCGCAGATGCAGATGGTCATGTTCATGAAAAATCTTTCCATGCTGGGCGGAGCGTTGATCGTTAGCCAAGTGGGCGCAGGTCCATTCAGCCTGGACTCTCGCGCCGGACGGTAATCGGACGCCTTATTAATTCATGGCGCAGAAAATCATGGCGAAATCCCAGAACCTCGATCGCGACGGCAACGCCGAGCAGAAACCGTTGCCAACGCTGTTTGTTCCGCACGGGGGCGGGCCCTGTTTTTTCATGGACTGGACCATGGGCCCGCCCGACACTTGGAACAAAATGGCGGACTTTCTGAAGGGCATCGATGCCTCGATCGGGCGGCGGCCCAAGGCGGTCCTCGTCGTTTCCGGGCACTGGGAGGAGCCGAGGTTCGCGGTCGGCAGCGGCGAACGCCCTTCGCTGATCTACGACTACTCCGGCTTTCCGCCGCATACCTATGAGCTCAAGTATCCGGCACCGGGATCGCCGGAATTGGCGGGACGAATTCAAGAACTGTTGTCCGCGGCGGCGATTCCGGCGACTGCCGATCCGCAACGCGGGTGGGACCACGGCGTCTTCATTCCGTTCAAGCTGATTTATCCCGACGCCGATGTTCCGATCGCTCAGCTCTCGCTCAAATCCGGACTTGATCCGGCTGCCCATGTGGCGGTGGGCCGCGCACTGGCTCCGCTGCGAAATGAAGGCGTGTTGATCGTGGGCAGCGGGATGAGCTTTCACAATCTTCGCGGATTCCGGCCGGGCGGGGTGGTCGAGCAGTCAGACCAGTTCGACGTTTGGCTCACTGATGCGGTCACTGATCCTGACCAGGAGTCGCGAGACCGCAAGCTGGTCCAGTGGTCGAATGCTCCCGCAGCCAGGCAGGCGCATCCGCGAGAAGAGCATCTGATTCCGCTGATGGTGGCGGCAGGCGCCGCAGGCACTGACCAAGGACGCAAGACTTTCTCCGACCGTGTGATGGGTGCGACGGTGTCGGCATATCAATTCGGCGGATGAAAATCCAAGACGAACCTCAGAGCGACGGCAAAGCCAGGCGAAAGTCACCTGCGGCGATCACCCACTAGGCGCAAGACGGCAAAACCCCCACAGGCACGTCGGTGGTCGGACGCGGCCTTCTGCCTCGCGTGGACTTTGGCAGCGGATGACAACTAGGACCCCGTTGTCATGCTATGGTGTGCCGCGAAAGTTTATGCAGTAGGACTCCAGGAGAAAGACATGCAGCCAGCCAACAAAGAGATGCCACGGGAGACGATCAGACGGGCCGGCCTGCAGAGTATTGCACTATTGGCACTCGCGAGTTTGTGCTTTGGTCAAGGTACGGGTCCGGCTCCGTTTGCGGCCGGGAAGTCTCGAGCCGGTGCCACTTGGTCCGAGTTCCACCGGCCCGATATGGCCCGTTGGAATCCCTATGAACGCGTGCTCAACGTTCACAATGTGCGGAAGCTGGTGGCGAAATGGCACTATGTGACGCATGGTGGCAACTTCTCCTCGCCTGCCGTGGTTAACGGAGTGCTTTATTTCGGATCGGAAGACTACGCCGTGTATGCGCTGGACTCCGAGACTGGCGCCGCACTATGGATCCACCCAACCGGTTTTTATGTGCACTCTTCGCCCGCGGTTGCCAAGGGTGTGGTGTATATCGGTTCGGAAAACTGGAATGTATATGGGCTCGACGCAAGCACCGGCGCAGAGTTGTGGAGTTACGCCACTGGCGAAGGTATTTGGTCTTCGCCCGCAGTCGTGAATGGAATGGTTTATGTCGGTTCGTCGGATAAACAAGTGTATGGGCTGGACGCTGAAACCGGCGCCAAGCTATGGAGCTATCCTACTGGCAATTACGCACTCTCCTCGCCGGCAGTAGCAGATGGGGTCGTGTATGTGGGATCGTACGACCACAAGGTCTATGCGCTAAATGCGCGCACGGGGGCTTTAATTTGGAAATTCGCCACGGGCGGTCACGTATTCTCCTCGCCGACGGTAGCGAATGGAGTGGTGTACGTTGGCTCGTGGGACAAGAATGTGTACGCATTGAGCGCGCGAACCGGCGCCAAGCTATGGAGCTATCGAACCGGGAGCATTGTGCAGTCCTCGCCGGCGGTGGCAAACGGCGTGGTGTATGTGGGGTCGGCAGACAACAATGTGTACGCCCTGGATGCACTCACCGGCGCGAAGCTATGGAAGTATAAAACCGGGTACGAGGTGGTCTCATCACCCGCGGTGGCGAACGGGGTGGTCTATGTCGGGTCATGGGACCAGAAGCTCTACGCGTTGAATGCGCGCACTGGCAGCAAGTTGTGGAGCTATGACATAGGCAACCTCGTATCTTCGTCGCCGGTCGTGGTGAATGGTAGGGTGTACATCTGCTCAGATGGTGGTGACGTCTACGCCTTCGGCCTTTAAGTGATTTGTGGAATAGGTATCGACCACCTGACTTGGAACCAAGGCGTGGCGACTCGATTGGCGAACAATCTCTATAGCACTGAAGATGCCGGATAAAGGCGAAAGAAAACCGCACACTTGCGCTAACGCCTGATTGCGGAAATTGGCTCGTGCCCATTGCAGGGGGTAAGTGGACACCTACCATGTTGAGGGCAGCGGACTACTGGAGCCGTGTAATTACCATTACTCTTCCGGCGGGATTTGCTCCGTCAGTCCCGCCTTGAAACGCGTAGAGCACCTTGAACGTTTGCCCTTCCGCCGGTGGGGCAACCAATGCGGGGAAAAACGCGACTGCCAGAGCCAGCGCTGCGACTGCTACTCGCAGAATCGAAATCCGTGTGCCATTCGGTCCGCCGCTAGTCATGATGTGCCTCCTTCTTCAAGGAAAGGGGGAACGGTGTTCGGGGATGCCGCATAACGCCTCCGTGTGCGAGAGTGGGACATTGATGCGACTTCTTTCGCGATTAATAGTAGCTCTGCAGTTTTCACCAGTCAACGCACGGACGCCAAAATAAACGATCCCGCTTGTCAACAGGGGAAAAATCCCGATTACCCTTATTGACCTCCACCCCGGGGGGTTGAGTACAATCGCTGGGTCACAATAATCCAGGGGTCCCTGCTTTCGCCGAATCCGGAAAGAGCGGCGAAACCCGCGGCAAATAACCATCAGGTGGCAAGCCAGGTTCTCCTCTATTGTTGTGGCGTGTGAGTTTCGCCTGGGCTGCCGGCGATTCGAAAAAGCGGACATCAGCTTCAGGGCGAAATAGTGGGGATTGCCGATTCAGTTTAACCAAGCATATGGAATGGAGGAACCCTTATGAAACATTTCACATTCTTCGTGATTGCAGTTGCCACCATGGCCGGAATTGTCGCCCTCTTTGCCCCCGCGTCAGGACGCGCGGATGGCCAACCATCCCCGATCTTCGTCACCGAAATTCCCCAGGGATACCGCAATTGGCAATGGGTCTCTTCCGCCCATGAAGCGGGCAACCTCAACAGCTTGGGCGCCGTCCTGGGCAATGATGTAGCGATCAAGGCATTCCGGGCGGGAACGATTCCGTACCCCGACGGCACAATTATTGCTGCTTTGCATTACCATAACGTCGCCTCGGACGAAAACAATAAAGTTTTTGGTCAAGCGCAATCGTTCGTTCCCGGGGCGCCCACGAACATTCAGTTCATGGTGAAGGACTCGACCAAGTACGCGGCAACCGGTGGTTGGGGATTCGCCCACTTCGGCACAGACGGCAAACCTGGCGAGGCGGCATTTATGAAAACCTGCTTCCCCTGCCACGCGAAGGCCAAAGCGACTGACCTTGTGTTTACGCGTTATGCACCTTGAGGCTTAAACTAGAACGAAAGGGATGATTTCGAGACATGCTTGCAAGGCGCAAAATTCCGCACTTGCAAGGGATGCGACCGCCGCCGGAAAACACCCAGTTGGAAGTCAATGTGAAGGATCCGCGGAAAGGGGGGCGGTTATCAGCCGTCCCCGATTTTTCCAAGGCTCGTGTTATTTCCAACCCTACTTCAGGCCCAAGGCGTATACATGGCCGTCCTCCGAGCCAAGATAAACCATCCCATTCACGACAACAGGCGAGGAACCGACAGGGTGTTCAGTGGAGTAACTCCACAGCTTAGCGCCGGTGCGGGCGTTCAGGGCGTACAGGTTGAAGTCATCCGAGCCAACGTAAACTACTCCGTTCGCCACTGCCGGCGAGGATTCCACTGGGCCGCCAGTTTTACGGCTCCACAGCTTGGCGCCGGTGCTGGTGCTCAGCGCGTACAGGCTGTTGTCCTGAGAGCCAACGTACACCACTCCGTTCGCAACGGCAGGCGAGGAAGTCACCGGGTTGCCGGTCTTGTAGCTCCACCGCAAGGCGCCGGTGCTGGCGTTCAGCGCGTAAACATTGTTGTCCTGAGAGCCGACATATACCACCCCATTCGCTACCGCGGGCGAGGATGTGACTGGACCGGCGGTCAAGAACGTCCACAGCAAGTCGCCAGTGCTGGCGTTCAGCGCGTAAACGTTGCTGTCGTCCGAGCCAACATAAACCGCCCCACTCGCCACGGCTGGCGAGGATTCCACCTGACCGCCGGTGAAGTACACCCACGGCACGTCACCGCAGGGCAGATCCAATGTGTACACGCTACCGCCCTGCGAATTGCCGCCCTGTGAGGTGTCATAGACGATCCCACTGGCCACGGCTGGTGAAGACAGGATTTCGCCGTTACCGGTTTGGTAGATGCAAAATACCTGGCCGGTGCTGGCGTACAGAAGCTCCAGTTGGGCCTCCTGCGTCCCAACTACAACCACCCCGTCAGCTACGGCGGGCGAGGAAACCACGTCGCCCGCAACGAATGAGCTCCACAGCAGGGTGCCGGTGCTGGCGTTCAGAGCTTCTACGTTGCCGCTCCCCACGTCCGAGCCAACATAAACCACCCCATCTGCCACGGCCGGCGAGGAAGCCACGGTGCCACCGGTGGCATAGCTCCACTCCATGTGGAGGCCCCCAACATTGTGGACGTTCAGCACGTGCTCAAAGGGGTTAAAGCGAGCCATGTTCGGTCGGTGGAATTGGCTCCAGTTGCGATCGCCCTTGCTCGCGGGCTGCTGTCCCCATGCCACGGATGTGAAACACACGCAGAGAATCACAACCAAGACATTGATTCGTTTCACTTCGAGACTCCCGAAGAAAGAATTGGGCGGGCGAAGATTCTCCCGCCCGGCTTTGTGAATCAAACTTACTTCCGGCCCTTTTTCAGGTTGAAGGCGTACACTTTGCCGTCGTACGAGCCGACATAAACCACCCCGTTGGCCACGGCGGGCGAGGAGTTCACCTCTCCACCCGTTCTATGCATCCACAGCTCGGCGCCAGTGGTTGCGTTTAGCGCATACACCTTGCGATTTAACGAGCCGAAGTAAACTACCCCGTTCGCCACGGCAGGCGCGGTCTTCACCTGGTTCAGGATGCCTCGGCCAGTTTCGTAGCTCCACAGCAAAGCGCCGCTACTGGCGTCCAGCGCGTACACGTAGTTGTCAACCGAGCCGAAGTAAACGACTCCATTCGCCACCGCGGGCGAGGAGTACACATAGTTGCCGGTGGCATAGCTCCACAGCAGGGCGCCCGTAGTGGCGTTCAGCGCGTACAGGTTATGGTCGGTTGAGCCGACATACAACACCCCGTTCGCCAAGGCGGGCGAGGAAAATACAGTTCCGCCGGTGGTGTAGTTCCACTGCAAGATGCCGGTAGTGGCATCCAGCGCGTAGACGTTGCCATCATTCGAGCCGACGTAAACCACCCCATTGGCCACGGCGGGCGAGGCCTGTGCCTGGCCGCCGGTGGCGTAGCTCCACAGCAGGACGCCGGTGGTGGCGTTCAGCGCGTACACGTTGCCATCATTCGAGCCGACGTAAAGCGCCCCATTGATTACGTTGGGCGAGGAGTACACATAGCCGCCGGTGGCATAGCTCCACAGCAAGGCGCCTGTACTGGCGTTCAGCGCGTACACGTTGTTGTCGTCGGAACCGACATACACGACCCCGTTCGCCACCGCGGGCGCGGAGTTCACCTGGCCGCCGGTGTGGTATTTCCACATCACACCACGATCGCTGGCTTTAAGCGCGTAAAGGTTGCCATCGTGTGAGCCGACGTAAACCACTCCATCCACCACGGCGGGCGAGGAGTCAATTTCTCCTCGGCTGGAGTAGCGCCACTTCACGTTGAGGCTGCCAACATTGTCGACGTTAAGCACGTGCTCATCCGGGTTCAGACCCGTGTGGCTAACGTCGAAGCGGAACTGACTCCAATTGGTGCGGACATTGCGCGCCGGCTGCTGAGCCCATGCTCCTGACACGAGACATGTACTGAGGATCAAAGCCATGATACTGATTCGTTTCATCGTAGAACTCCTGGAAAACAATTTGACTGACGGGCTACGGTCGGAGAACTCGGGCCATTCGCTTCAGGGGGAGCTGCGTTCGGGGGATATGCTCTCCGGAGAGGCGCGGCCTAATAGTAGTCGTTTTGAAAGGCTTCCGCGAAATTTATTTTAAGCCTTTAAGAAGCTTTCAGCTCTCAGCGGCTTTAGTGAAAGGTGAAAGCCGATAGTTGACGGCTGAAAGCTTGCGGAGCTGAAGTTCTTCGGTATTCGTTGTAGTTTTATCTATCACCCGTTGTTGCAATTTTCATCAGACGTTGTGGCGCGGCTAAGTCACAGCGAATCAACTTCATCCCTCGAACATCGCTCCAAGTCTCTGAAAATGCGGCTCCGGAGCTGTTGCGATCTGCAACACTTGACCGTAGCAATCTTCAACGCCAGGTTCTGTCCGCTTACCGATGGACCCGCGCATCTCTAACAATTCAGACTACTTCGCGGTGTCAGACTCAGAGATTCTCACCGGCTTCCACTTTGGCATTGTGTTTGCCTTTACTAAAGACGACGAGCGGCCATAAAAGAAAAACACAAAATAGACCCTCGGGCGAGGTGACTTATGACGGTAATCCTGGTTCTCTTCACATTCGTAACGTTCTTACTCATCGACCATTTCCACAGCAAAAAGAACATTGTTGTCCAACCGGTTATGCAAGTTTCGAAGCGCGAAGCTCCGGCGCGTGTGGCTCCCAGCGTAGTTGGCGGATTCAAGGTTCCGGAAAACCTTCGCTACCATCCCGGCCACACTTGGGCGCTGAGCGAGAGTCCCACTTTGGTACGAGTTGGCATGGACGATTTTGCAACCAAGCTGGCCGGCCCGGTCGAGAGCATAACGCTGCCCAAGCGCGGACAATGGATTCGCCAGGGACAGAAGCTGTGCACGTTGCATCGCGACGGTATCGCGGTCGATATGGTTTCGCCGATCGAAGGCAGCGTCTCTGACATCAACGAAGCGATCTCCACAAACCCCACGCTGGCCCGCAAAGATCCTTACGGCGAAGGCTGGATGGTGACGGTACAGTCTCCGGATGCCAAGACCAACTTCCGCAACCTGCTGGGCGGCGCGCTGGCCCGCTGGTGGACGGAAGAGTCCGCAGGCCGCTTGCAGAGAATGCCGAGTTTTGCCGCGATGATGCCCGCCGGAGCGCTGGCGCAAGACGGCGGAGTGGCCATCGACAACGTCGCCGCTCAGATTCCAGACAAAGACTGGGCCGCGGTCACGAAAGAGTTCTTCCTGTCATAGGTCGTCGAGTGAGGTGAGTCACTCGCCCCGCCACCCCGGCAGAGAATATCTGCCGGGGTCTTTATTTGGTGAGATTCAGTGTCTAGCTGCAAAAGGGTAAAACACTGCGACCTTCGCGGACGGGGTGCGAACGTCGCATCTCATCATTCTTTCCGAGTCACTGCGCTAATGGGCCGGTGACGACTCCTTCGTTCAGTGTGAAGGTCGAGCCGACCGTGGCTACTACAGCCGACTTGCGCGTCAACCCGGCGCGCTCGCGGAGACGATACACCGCTTCGATTCCCGTGCAATGCGCTCCAAGGAGATTCGCCACTTTGAACTGCTTGAATTCATCGGCCGTCCAGTCCACTTGCTCATCTTTTGCCGGGAACAGGTGCAGACCACCGACAACAGCGTACACCGGCCGGTCGGCAAATTTGGTGGCCGCGTAGGTCAGGATGTTCACAATGCCGGCGTGCCCGCATCCGGTGACGACCACCAGGCCTTGAGGAGTGTTGAGCACCAACGACTGGTCCTCGGGAATCGTGTCTTCCACCAGGCCGTGCGGAGTTTGTACTTTTCCCTTCATGCTCCAGTTGTGTTCGGGATACCTGCGGGGCACGGGACCGCTCAGCCACGCGCCGGGAAAAATCTCAAACGCATCGGCGTGCTCAATGAACTTGCCGCCGGTGGCCTCGTACTGCTTGCGAATGGCGATCATCTGATTGTCCTCGCCGTCCGGCATGGGGCGGCTATAGAAAATTCCTTCGGCCACATACGCCACCGACAGCGCCGCCGGATTCTTCTTCATAAACTCGCGTCGCAGCGTCATGAGTCCGCCGACGTGGTCTCCGTGATTGTGGGTGAGGATGACTTCCTGCACGTCAGAAAGATCGATTTTCATTTCACGCGCATTTTGCAGAACGGTCTCAGGGCGCAAACCTGTGTCCACCAGAATGCGATGGCCATCGGCCTCCACCAGCGCCGAGAAGCCCCACTCACCGATTCCTTCGTGCTCCAACTCTCCCACCAGCATGGTGGAAAGCACTGTGATTTTGAGAGTGTGGACCTGCTCCGGCGATGTACCAGCTTGCGCGGCGGCCTGACATCTTGCGACCTTTGGCAGAAACATCAGCAGCCCGACAAGCAAAACGATTGCCGTGACTTGGGCGTGGATTCGAAAGGGAATTGTCATCGGCATAGCTTATATGTTCGGCGAATCGGAAGGCGAATCGCTCTCGGTGGTTTTATTGAAAGGCAATACCTGGCGCCAGCAGATTTTGCTTTACCATAAGTCATAACTTATATAATATATTACTTATGCCAGCAACGTTGAACCTTGATGCTGCCTTTTCAGCTTTGGCCGATCCGACGCGTCGGGGAATCCTGGCACGTCTGGCGAAGGGCGAGGCATCGGTGATGGAACTGGCGGAGCCCTTCGAGATGACGCAACCGGCAATCTCCCAACACCTGAAGGTGCTCGAAGAAGCAGGTTTGGTAGCACGCCGCGTGGATGGCACGAAGCGCCCTCGCCGTCTGGCAAAGGCCGGTATTGAAGCCATGGACCAGTGGCTCGCGATGTTGCGAAAGGCGCTGGAGAAGAACTACGACCGGCTGGACGAGGTCCTCGCCGGCATGGAACCACCAAAGACAAGAAAAGGAGAAAAACGATGAGCAAGTTGGCGCTAGAGACTGAAAGTGAGACTCAGATTGTTGTGACCAGGCGATTCGCCGCGCCTCCCGAAGCCGTGTACCGCGCGCATACCGACCCGAAACTGATCCAGAAATGGCTGCTCGGTCCCGAAGGTTGGACGATGCCGGTCTGCATCAATGACGCGAGGCCGGGCGGCAAGTTCCGTTATGAGTGGACGAATGGCAAAGGGCAGGGATTTCACATCACGGGCGAATACCTCGAGCTTGAGCCGCATAGCCGGATCGTTCACGTCGAGCGGATGTACTTGCCGGATCCCACCCCCGACAACCACGTTGAGACCAGGTTTGATGCGGACGGCAAGGGCACATTGATGACCATGCGCATGACTCTACCTGACGCCCAGACGCGGGCAGCTATGCTTGCGACCGGAATGGAACGCGGGATGGAAGCGAGCTATGTGCGACTGGAAGGGATGGTTTAGGTTACTGATATCGTCCGCAAACCCGCTATTAGAATCCGGGCAAAGGTGAAGGCACTATGGGCAAAGCACATTTCACAAACGTGGATGAATATATTGCCGCACAACCTAAAACCTCGCAGGTCGCACTAAAGCTTGTGCGAAGAACGCTCCGCAAAGCTCTGCCGCGAGCCGAAGAGGTGATCTCGTACAAGATTCCGGCTTACAGACTGAACGGCGAGATAGTGCTGTACTTCGCTGGTTGGAGGCAGCACTACTCGTTGTATCCCGCGGGTGACCGTATGGTGGCGGCGTTCAAGGACGAGTTCGCGTCCTACAAGGTCAGCAAGGGCACCATCCGCTTTCCACTGTCCGAGCCGGTGCCGGTGAAGCTGATCGATCGCATCGCGAAGTTGCGCGCGGAAGAAGCCGTCCAGCGGGGGGAGTTAAAGCCCGTAGGCTTGCGGAAGCGTTAGGTCGCCGCGTTTGACCCCGCCCGTGACCTGGTGAGCCAGATCTAAGCCCCAACTCGATCGGTGGTACGTTGATCGATTTCAACGCCAACAGTTGGACCAGGGGTGCTTTAACATCAAGGCAACCCGCCGCGCAGCACGTCATCTGAGATCCTTAACGACTTCTGTATGCGTCTTTCTGTCCCCAGCCTCGCTTCCCTTTTCTGGCTTTCACTGCTGATTGTAGCCAGCGGGTGTGGCGGCGGATCGACCACTCAGCCAGGCTCAGGGCCTACCGCGCCCGCGCAAACTGGGCCCACGATCACGTTCAGCGCGCAGCCGAGCAGCATTAACAGTGGCGCGACATCAGTTCTGAGTTGGACAACCAGCAACGCGACTTCGGTGAACATTCCGGGAGTGGGTACTTTTGCCGCCAATGGATCGGTCAACGTTACTCCAACGTCCACAACTACCTATACCGCAACGGCAACCGGCTCTGGCGGAACGGCGCAGGCCACCACCACAGTCACGGTAAATGCTGTGTCCGGCTTTCCATCATTTACTCACGTGTTTCTGTTGATGGAGGAAAATCACAGCTATTCCAGCGTGATCGGTAACTCGTCCATGCCGTACTTGAACAGTCTTGCCAGCCAGTACGGGTTGGCCACGCAGTATTTTGGCGATACCCACCCATCCATCGGAAATTATTTTGAATTGACCACTGGCCAGATCATTACCAACGACGACGGATTCACGGGAACGGTCAGCTCCGACAATGTGGTCCGCGATTTGCTGGCTGCGGGAAAGACGTGGAAGTCGTATGCCGAAGATCTCCCGTCAGTCGGTTACGCGGGCGGAGATGTCTATCCTTATGCGAAGCATCACAACCCGTTCACGTATTTCACGGACGTGATCAATAGCCAGAATCAGTTGAACAATCTGGTGCCGTTCACACAGTTCGCCACCGATATCGAGAGCGATCAGCTTCCACAATATTCGTTCATCATTCCGAATATGCTGGATGATGCGCACGACGGGACTCTCAGCCAGGCGGACAATTGGTTACAGTCGAATATAGCGCCCCTGATTGCCAGTCCAGCGTTCCAAAGCGGCGGCCTGCTCATCATTGTGTTCGACGAATCGTTTGACAGCGACACGCAGCACGGTGGAGGACAGGTTCCGGCCATCGTGGTCAGCCCCCTGGCGAAAAACGGTTATCAGTCGACAATGCTCTACCAGCATCAGAGTACGTGCCGTTTGCTGACGCAAGGCCTGGGATTGAGCAGCTTTCCGGGAGATTGCGAAACCGCACCTCAAATGGGCGAGTTCTTCTGAGCATCGAGCGCCGCGCAAGTTTCCCGGAAGGTTGAGGTTAGACTCCGCGCTATCTCTGCCACCGGCACGGGCCAGGGAGGCCCGCTCCTATATTGCCACCCCCGGGGCGGGTCATGTCTCACACCATAATGTGATATGCTTCACAGCG
Source organism: Terriglobales bacterium (assembly GCA_963700175.1). Taxonomy (GTDB): domain Bacteria; phylum Acidobacteriota; class Terriglobia; order Terriglobales; family Acidobacteriaceae; genus DASVWZ01. The sequence continues at coordinate 69,181 of CAVOWN010000006.1, read as the reverse complement.
TTTCGCGTTCTACGAGTTCAACCTCTTATTGCAAGAGCTGTTCGCGCCTCTGGGTTGAGGGGTCTTCCACCCGCGCGTAGGTCGTAGTTCGACCCCCACTCGCCAACCCGCGAGACTTTTCTTTCACATCGCGTTCGGAGGAAACACATGCTGCATCTCGATACCGGCAACACCGGTTTCATGATTTTATGCACCAGCCTGGTCATGCTGATGACCCCGGGACTGGCGTTCTTTTATGGCGGACTGGTGGGCCGCAAGAACGTCCTGGCCATCATGATTCAAAGCTTCGTTTCCATGGGCTGGACCACTGTCATCTGGTATGCCTACGGCTTTTCGCTGTGCTTTAGCGGAGATTTCCATGGCGTGATCGGGAACTTCCACAACGCGTTCCTGCGCGGGATCGATCTCAACACTCCATCGCCGAACCCAAGCATTCCCATGTTCGTCTTCGTTGCCTACCAGATGATGTTTGCGATCATTACGCCAGCTTTGATTTCCGGGGCGTTCACCAACCGCGTGACCTTTAAGGCGTACATGCTGTTTCTGACGGGGTGGCTGACGTTTGTGTACTTCCCGTTCGTACACATGGTGTGGGGCGGCGGCTTCCTACAGCAATGGGGAGTGAAAGACTTCGCGGGCGGAATTGTGGTGCATAACATCGCCGGGATTGCGGCCCTGGCTTCGGTGATCTACGTGGGTAAACGGCGCGTGGCGGACCGCGGGCCGCACAGCATTCCACTGGTGGCGCTCGGCACCGGCTTGCTGTGGTTTGGATGGTACGGCTTCAACGCGGGCAGCGAGATGCGCGTGGATTCGGTGACGGCAACGGCGTTCCTGAATACTGACGTTGCCGCTTCGTTTGCCGCCGTGGCCTGGCTCCTGGTGGCTTGGATCAACGAGAAGAAGCCGAAATTCCTTGGCCTGCTCACGGGCGCTGTGGCGGGACTGGCCACAATCACCCCTGCCGCGGGATATGTTTCGCCTACGACGGCGGTAATTATCGGAATGGTGGCTGGCGTGGTCTGCTACTACGCGGTGGAGATGAAGAACAAGCTGAAGTGGGACGATGCGCTCGATGTCTGGGGAGTCCACGGAGTTGGCGGTTTCCTGGGCATCATTATGCTGGGCGTCTTTGCCAACAAGCAGTTCAATCCTGAAGGCGCTAATGGATTGCTGTATGGCGACCCAATCTTCCTTTTAAAGCAGGTGACAGCGGTCGTTTTCTCGACAGTCTGGGCATTCGTATTCACCTACGCTATGCTTCGGATCATCGATGTCTTCACCACGGTCAAGGTCAGTGGGCAATCGGAGGAGATTGGCCTGGACGAATCGATCCACGGCGAACACGCCTACGAGGAGTTCGGGGACCGGGATGTGGTCCACGACCTGGTCAAAGCGACCCGTTGACATGTGAAGCCATGGTTGCTCAGAGACTAGGCAAAGTTGTTTTGATAGGGATGATGCTCGCATCGTCCCTATTTTTATGCGCGCAGAGCAGCGGCGCAGGGAGTGCGCCAGCGCCATCCTCCAGCGGCGCCGGAGAGAATCAGGCGTGGTGGAGGGGAATTACTACCGACGGGTTCGCGTCGCTTTCCTACACTTACAACACGAATGATCCCAGCCCGCGGATCGATCAATTCCGAGTATTTGATTTCAACGACGACGATCCGCAACTCGACGTGGCACAACTGGTCATCCAGCATCCGGTGGGCGAGTCCGGACGCTTCGGATTTCGCTTCAATATGATTGCCGGCTCAGGTGTGCCCGAAGTCACAGCCTCGTATGGCCTGTTTCGCAATACTCATACCGGCATTGCGCATCACTTCGATATTCCCGAGTTCTATGTCAGCTACATTGCGCCGTTGGGAAAAGGGCTTCGCTTCGACGCGGGAAAATTTGTGACCCATTTTGGTTACGAAGTGATCGGCGGTTACGACGGTTATAACGACAATTTCAGCCGTGGTTTCATCTTTGGTTACGGAATTCCTTTTACTCACACCGGAGTGAAGATGAGTTATCCGTTCAGCAGCCGGATTTCCGCGGCAATACTCGTCACCAATGGTTGTGACGCGGTGACTCGACTGAACGGTGGTGTGACTTTCGGCGGGCAGATCGCCGTAGTGACTTCGAAGACGACCACCCTGACTTTCAATTTTCTGCATGGACCAGAGCAGCCGCAAAATGCCCACAATGAGCGCAGCGTCTATGAAATAACCGGCAGTTGGAAGGCGCTGCCGCGGCTAGCCTTTGGTACGGACGGCCTCTACGCCGATGAAGATCACGCCGCCGCAAATGGCAGCGACGCGATCTGGAAGGGGCTTGCGGGCTATTCGAAATACAGCTTCACTAAGCAGTTCTCGCTGGCTTTTCGCGGTGAGGTCTTTGCCGACGTCGGAGGCAGCCGCACCGGCACATCGCAAACTCTGCGTGGATTTACGTTGACTCCGGAATACGTGTTTCCGGCAAATCTTTCGCGAGTGCGGTCTGAATTGCGGCATCTCGACGGAAAATTTGTGGTTCGCGGCGAGTTTCGCAAAGACTTCTCCGACCGCGACGTATTTCGCAGAGATACCGGCTTTACCGACCAGCAATTCACCACCGCTGTGAACCTTATTTACCTGTTCTGACGGGGGTCGGATCTCACGCCAAAGCAAACTCTGGATGCGCGACGCGAAGCCTGTTACCATTCGCGCCATGGCTGAAGAAAGATACCGTCACCACTTTGGCGATTATCTGGGAAAAGCCGAGGTCGCGGTGTACTCGGTGCTCGCCATCCTGCTGTCGATCACCGCGCTGGCGGCCATCGGCAGCGCCAGCGTACTGCTGTGGCAGGGCTTTGTTCACCACTCGTTTGCCGTCGAGATTTTGCAGGTGCTCGACCAGTTGCTGGTCGTGCTGATGCTGGTGGAGATCCTGCATACGGTGCGGATTTCGATTCGTTCGCACATTCTGGTGACCGAGCCGTTTCTGGTGGTGGGATTGATCGCGTCGATCCGGCGAATTTTGGTGATCACGCTGGAAGCCTCCACGCTGACCAAGCAAGGGACATGGTCGGAGGAGGGCGCAAGTATTTTTCGCGCATCGATGGTGGAGTTGGGACTTCTTGGGATCTTGATTCTGATTCTGGTGTTTTCCATCACACTGCTGAGGCGCTACTCCGTTCCGAAAGATATGGTGGAAGGGATCGGCGGCTAGGGCGCCTCGGCTACCCCCTTGACCCGTCGAGCCTAACACGTTGGAAATTCATCCAAGATTTACTTGACATCGAAGTCTGTCGTTTATAAACTGCGTTCGCTACAGTGATCAGGATTTGCCGAGGGGGTGACGGATGCTCAGTCCGTTTGAAGTCCTGATTGCTACTTCTCCCACAAGAAGTGTCAGCTTTGCGCTTGCGGCATTTCGCCGTCGGGGTTGAGGTTTGTCTGGACGGGCGAAAAGCGCCCGGGAACGTTTGTGGAGTGGTGTACCGTACAAAAATTGGCAACGGAGAAACGCAATATGAAGCAGAGCACGAATAGGTTCAGATCGCTTGCAGTGCTAGCTATATTGATGTGCCCGATTCTCGCCGTGAACGCGTCTGCTCAAGTCACCGTCCCAACGTGGAGCAGTTCTTTTACAGACACCTATCGCCCGGATTGGCCCGCCTTCCCGTTCACAATGGTGGGAGGCAACCCAGCCTCGAGCCAGACAACATCTGTCAACGTCTATGTCATTCCGCTGAAAGTAGTGTTCCCGGACACAACGTGTCAATCGGGCCAGTACACATTTGACCCAGAAACAGTTATCAACAGCAACGGAACCGTCGTCGACAATGTTATACAGTCGCCGATATTTACCCCCATATCCGGGTACTTTCCGGAGGCCCCGAACCGCAACACCGCCATTACCTGGATCAATGCCTTTCAGCGCGGCAATTTTTGGGCGGCGGTTCAAAACAACCCGGGCTATAACCTTGGGTTGAATGTGCTTACCCCCTACGTAGCGGAGCAGACAATAGTTCTGTCGAGCTTTTCTAATGGCGTGGCCGTTGATGATCCCTCGCAGGAGTATGGCGGCTGTATCGGCATCGTGGATCCGTTCTGGTTTGGAGGCCAGATCGTATCACTCCTAAACACGTTGTACCAACAAGGGGAAATTCAACCCACGGGCTTGGCGATGTTTGTCGCCTATGACGTCTTCGAGGGTCTAAAACAAGGATCCTTCTGGTCGGCTGGAGGCGCTGGCGAGCACGGATCCACCGCGACGCCAGACGGTGTCGGAGAGCAGACTTGGGCATGGGCCGCTTATAACGGATACACCACCGCCCAATGCACCGCCTCAGCTCAGTACTGTACGTGGGCGGATACCGTCGACTTTTCGCACGAGATAGCCGAGTGGGCAGACGACCCGTCGGGCAACACACCCGCTCCCTGCCAAAACAGGCACAGCTTTCTCGAGGTGGCCGACTCCCTTGACACGCAGCCCTACTATACCTATCCGGGAACAAACGGTTTTACCTACCACGTGCAAGACGTTACCTTTTTGCCTTACTTCGGGGCATCAACTAGCATGTCCTATGGCCAACAGGTGACTTTTCAGGGCGAGAACATTCCGTACTGCGGCACCTAGAAAAAGTTTTTAATTTCGCCCTTGACGCATGGTGGCGGCGGAATTAGGCTTTTTGACGGATGCGTAATTGGGACAGGGTGATTGCGATGGGCAGGATGTTTTTCGCGCTCCTTCTGACAGCAATGTTTGCTGGCTCGGCGGCGGGGCAGGGCAACAAGACCCTGCCGCTGGTCACGTTGACTGGAACAAACCCTCAACTTTTCTTCGCCAATCCGGCTAGGGTCGCGAGCAGAAGGGCGGGTTACGTGCCATTTTGTCCTCCCGGCAGCTGTCTGTACTATGCCGGAGACTTCGATTCAAACAACTCCAACGCCAATGGCCTCTTCAACGCGGACGACACTGGCGACGGGCTCGAAGGCCTGGCGTGGGTGGGCGTGAGACCGGATCGTGATGTAACGGTGACCGGGAGTACCTTTGTTGAGATCCTGACAAGTGAATATGCGGGTACGAACCCGACCTCGTTCTCGGTGCAGGTCGGCATCAAGCCAGGGCAAGCGGGCAAGACGATCTGTAACACGAGCGGCAACGCCACATTCGCAATTTATGGCAATAACCAACTGCCAACCTACAGTTACACCATCAAGAAGCTTGGGAAGTCTTGCAAGCTAAGGAAAGGCGAGGTCTACTATATCAACCTTTGGCCGGCTTCCAGCAATGGCTACGGCTTCGTGGTTAACCTCGTCGAGGCGAAGCCCCAAAACCACTACGGCTGGAAGAATGATCTCAACGATTGCTACTTCAATAGTGCGTCATACGGGGCCAACTACGCCATGTGCGATAGCGAAGGATACTTTCCGGAGCTTTCGATAGCTCTGACCGGCAAGAAGTGATCTAGCTTGCAGTTGCGCCCAAGTCGAGGAGGATTATGCCAGCGCCAGATTGGATGCCCACCCGATTTGCCGAAGGGGTCGCGGTGCTCGCAGCCGTGCTTGGCATCGCGCTTTGCGCACCGTCTGCATTGCACTCGCAAACCTTCACCGTGCTTCACAGGTTTAGCGGCGGAACGGATGGAGAGAATCCGCAAGCTGGATTGGTGCGCGACAGCGCAGGCAACTTGTATGGCACCACGATTGGCGGGGGTGACATCGCGTGCGGCGACGGTTATGGGTGCGGGACGGTTTTCAAGATAGACGGGAACGGAAGCGAGGCTATTCTGCACCGGTTCACGGGGCCGCCCGACGGAGAGACCCCGATGGCCGGCTTGATTATGGACGGCGATGGCAACCTCTATGGCACCACGTTCATTGGCGGAGAGAGCAACTTCGGGACGGTCTTTAAGGTAGATGCCTCTGGCCATGAGACCATCCTGTACAGTTTCGGCCGTTATCCGGACGGCGAGTGGCCATCCGGTGGGTTGGTCATGGACGCGGATGGCGTCATCTACGGAACTACGCAGGAGGGCGGCACTGGAGAATCATGTTTTGGTGGTTGCGGGACTGTTTTCAAACTGGATAAGGCGGGCAAGGAAACAGTGCTGCTAAGTTTTGAGCCCCCTGCGATGTACCCCCTCGCATCCCCGGTTTTGGATGGAATCGGTAATCTGTACGGAACCACTGGCGGGAACGGTTATTCCGACCTGGGTACGGTGTTTAAGCTAGACGGCCCTAACCGAGCAATAACGCTGTACACTTTTAACGACTGGGCGTATGGGGCAGCTCCCAATGGCGGCGTCATACGCGACGCCGAGGGCAATATCTATGGCATGACTTTCCGTGGCGGCGACCTGAACAACTGCATTTACAGCCAAGGATATGGCTGCGGCGTACTGTACACGGTGAGCCCGACCGGCTTGGAAACCGTACTCCACGCGTTTGCCGGCCCACCGGATGGCGCTCTTCCCTTTGCTGGACTGCTGCAGGAAGCCACGGGAAATCTATATGGCACCACCTCTCGGGGCGGTACGGCAGGCTACGGAACAGTGTTCAAGATGGACAAGCACGGCAAAATGAGGATCCTGCACAATTTCGCCGGCCCCGATGGGTCAACCCCTGATTCGACCTTGGTGAGGGACGAGGCCGGCAACCTTTACGGTACCACTTTAGAGGGCGGGGTCGGCACGCGCGCTGCCAATTTAGAATGCGGCGTGGTCTTCAAAATCACCCCGTAGCGGTGATGGGGTAGCGATGATTGTCCTATACGATGTGTTCTTCGGCCTGTATACCAATAATGTATGGCAACCCAACGGATCGGGTGGGCACCTCGCGACCCCGGTGAATATCGGTGGGGAATTGCAAGTGCAAACTTGGTTATGGGCTGCATACAATGATGGTATGTGCTCACCCGTTCTTTGCGAATTCCAGGATGTCGACGATTTTTCACACGAAGTAGGCGAGTGGGCTGACGACCCGTTTGGGGATACTCCTGCACCTTGCGGCATACTGGAAGTAGGGGACCCACTCCTCCCGTTCGGCACCTCCGCCTACTACACCTACCCCGGAACTAATGGATTCAATTACCACTTGCAAGACTTGGTGTTTCTTCCGTATTTTGGCGCAGCTCCCGCCACATCCTACAAAAATCGCTTCACTTTTCAAGGGGAGCAGGTAAGCTGCGGTCAATAGGAATATCCGGTAGCGCCCTAAACTAGGGCTCTACCGGATATCTTGTTTTTGTGCGAGCCATAGTGTATTTTACAGTTCGTGTGATGCTTGGCCTGTGGAAATAAGCCTCAGGGAGAATACCATGAGTAGGGCAGTCCTCGCTTTCGGCCTGAGTGTCATCTTAGCCTCCCTGACGGCGGCCCAAGACAATGCGGCGGCCCGACGGGGTTCCTTCGGGAAAAGCGTTCGACTCCGCACGGCGCAGCCGGGCGGTGGACTGTCAAGTAAGCGCGCAAAGCCTGGACAGGCACCATTTTGCCCCGCCGGTAGTTGCCTGTATTTTGCTGGCGACTACAATAGCAACTGGTCCGGTGCTAACGGAGAGTTTAACGCCGACGACACAAGTAACGGGCTCGAGGGCCAGACGTGGGTTGGAGTGAAGCCTGATCGTGATGTGACCGTCACCGGCGCTACCTTTGTCGAGGTTCTCACCTCCGGTTATTCCGTCAAGGACCCAACTCCGTTTGCGGTTCAGGTTGGCATTAAGCCGGGACAGGCTGGCAAAACCATCTGCAGCACCAGCGGCAACGCTACACTTGTAGAGTACGGATACTGGCAGGGCCAGATACCCGCCTACGCCTACACCATCAAGACACTCTCCCACTCTTGCAAGCTAACAAAAGGCCATGTTTATTATGTGAACTTACTGCCGACCTCCGGCAACGCCTATGGCTATGTCCTGAATGTGCCGCCCAACCCCACGAACCACTACGGATGGAAGAATGATCCCGACCATTGCTACTTCAACGGCTCCGCATTCGGGGACAACTACGCCCCCTGCAACAGCCAAGGCAATTTCTCCGAGCTTTCGATTGCCCTCACGGGCAAGTAATCACCGAATGGTTGATTAATGAGACCTGCTATGAAGGGAACAAAAACAAACCGATGTCAGATTGAGGGTGCAGTCATTCAATGCATAAAAGCCGTGCTTGCGGCCGTATTATATTTAATGCCCTTTGCCGTCCTTCCCTTGCACGCACAGAGGTTTACCCTACTCTACGAATTTCGCGGCGGAACCGACGGGGAAAATCCCCAGGCCGGATTGGTCAGGGACAGAATGGGCAACCTCTATGGCACTACCCAGAGGGGGGGGATTTTCAAGAGCTGTTTCTATACCGGCCCTGGGTGCGGGACGGTATTCAAGCTGAGCCCGAACGGTATTGAGACACTACTGTACCGCTTCACGGGAATGCCGGACGGGGAAGCCCCTTTTGCCAACTTGATTGTGGATCGAGAAGGCAACCTATATGGCACAACAGCCTACGGCGGTACGTCGAACTATGGCGTGGTGTTCGAGATCGACACTTCTAAATCGGAGACTGCCCTCTACAGCTTCGGGGCTTATCCGGACGGGGAATATCCCTTTGCGGGTTTGGTGATGGATGCGAACGGTAACATCTATGGAACCACTCAGGAGGGTGGCACAGAAACCTCTTGTTGGGGCGGTTGTGGCACCGTGTTCAGGCTGAGTCCAATCGGCGAGGAAACGGTGCTATTCAGCTTCGCACCTCCGGCGGAGTCTCCCACCGCGTCCCTGACTCTGGATACCGCAGGCAACCTGTACGGCATCACCACTGGGGGCAATAGCTGTTGTCTCGGAACGTTGTTCGCACTGAGTAAGGCCGGCGTCGTCACGACGTTGTACACCTTTACGGGGGGGACGGATGGAGAAGGTCCCAAGGGGGGCATACTCCGCGACGGGAAAGGTCGATTCTATGGCATGACCATTTCAGGGGGCGATATCGACTGCGGCTACGGATATGGTTGCGGGGAAGTGTACGAATTGAGCCCAAAAGGCAAGAAAACCGACCTACACCTCTTCACCGGTTCTCCCGACGGAGCAAATCCAAACGCTGGCCTAGTTAGAGATAGGCAAGGTAACTTTTACGGTACCACCCCAAATGGCGGTGATTACGGCCTTGGGACGATATTCAAGTTGGATAGCCGAAACAGATTGACCGTGCTACACAGTTTTGCAAACGCAGACGGCGCAACCCCGTACTCAACCCTGATACAGGATGACGGCGGAAATTTTTATGGTACGACTCTGTCTGGCGGAGATTTAGCCTGCAACCCCCCATACGGTTGCGGCGTGGTCTTCAAAATCACACCCTGACAGCCCTTTCGGTTTCCAGCATATCGCTTGCAAACCCCGCAGTAGAGTAGAGACCAGGGTCACGCCGCAGCGGCGACCTCGGCTGGCGATGAAAAACCCCGCCGAAGCGAAGCTTGGACGGGGCACCCTGGGTATCGTATTGACTTATATCTATCTGCCGCGCTCGCTCTCCTCAGTAGAACGATTCTTCGGAGAATACCTCAGGCGCGGGGTCGCTGCTGGAAGCCGTTCCCGACAGGCCTAAGACCGTGGTCGAGCCGGCAAAGACATAACTCACCTTGCTTCCCGGACCGTTGTCGCTCTTGGCTGCGGTCAACTTCTGCGGTGACGGAGTAAACGTCGTCGGATGTTTCAACACGGCGTTGGTCCAGCTTCCAGTTTTCAGGTAGGCCACGCTCGTGACTTTGATGCTGTCCGGCCCTACTGCCGACAGGGTCAGAGTGTCGGCCGCGCTGGTCAGCTTCACGATCATGGTGGAGGTTGAGGTGGTCTTAAACTTCTCGCTGCCGAAGGTCAGGGTGATGGCGCCAGCCGGAAGCGTGTAAGTTGCCGAATTGGAGGTGTGTTTCTTCGGCGAAAGAGATTCGCTGACCTTGACGGCCAGCGAGCCATTTTCGCCGTTGAGACCCAGCGGATCGGATCCCGATAGGATAGGCCCCAAGGTCCCTTTAACTGTAATCGTCAGTGTTTTGGCGGGCGGGTGGCCGTAGCCAGTGGAATCAGTGGATTGCGCCGGCAATCGCGAACCCAACGCGAAGACGGCAGTGAGAGTAAGCAAGAGCTTGCAAAGCGTTTTGGAAGGCATGGGATACTCCTGATCTGCGAGGTTAGCGTTGCGCAGCCAGAATAATGTAACCCAAGCGTGGGGGGATGCGGAAGGATAAAGATTGGTCTTTTTATCCACTGCGGATCAGGCTCGCGGTAGGTTTCCCTGGAAGCAAGAACGAGGTTCGGCTTGGCTCGCAAGGAATGAGTCCGACGATAAGTAAATGAAAAATAATGCTTTAGTCGAGCCGGCGTTTGCGAAAGGCTTGCAGAATCAGGGCGCTGCTGACGGCGAAAACTCCCACGGCGAGCAAGGCCATCATTTGCGCAGCCATGGGCTTGAGGCGCAATCGGTCGGCAAACAGGGCGGTCAACGCAAAGGCGGTCCCCAGGACGTTGAGCCAAATTGGCGCCTGGACGGGGACGGGGTTTTCGCGATTGAAAAAGCGCAGTTGCAGCAGCACGGCGGCCAGTCCGATGGCGGCCACCACCACCACCGCGACCGGACTGAAAAAGGCCCCGCGATTGGTAAACAACACGACAAGTGCCAGCATCAAGCAGAGAATGCCGGAGGCGATGACCGTCCAACGACGCGTCTGGGTTGCAGCTTCAGCTTCGACCAAGTGGCGACCTCGGTGAATTGTCTATTGTATGCAGAGTTGGGGCCGGGCGCGAGAGGATTTGCGACTGTGTCTGAACCGGGGCCAAACTTCTCTAATCAGCGGGGGCGGGGATCCATTCGGCATCTCTCGTGCCGCCGTGCTTGACGGCGTATAAGACCAGTTCCACGCGGCTGGAGACGCCAACTTTCTCAAAAATCCGGAACATATACTTCTTGACCGTATGCTCGCTGAGCAGGAGTTCGCGCGCCACCTCGCGGTTGCTGAGACCGTCGGCCACAAGGGCCACAACCTGCTCTTCGCGGGCGGTCAGCAGGGCCGATCCGGACGCATTCACCACGCGAAGTGAAGGCACGTGGGTGACTTCATCGATCAGGTATTGCAGATGGTCGTTGTCAATCCAGATTTGCCCCTGATGCACGCTCTGCACGCACTTGCAAAGCAGGCGAAAGGGGTGGTCCGCGAGGCAGAACACTCCTCTTACTCCGCTACGAAACGCATTCAGTACCGCGTGGCGGTCATGGTCCCCCAGCAGCAACACCTGCCTCACCTGAGGATATTTGAGTCCCGCCAGACGGACGACTGCCAGGTCGCGACTGCTACGGTGGGCGCTCTGGCTGGCTAGCAGCGCGACGTTGATGCGGGATTCCGACAAAGCTGCATCGACGTGATCGGCGTCCATCTCGCAGGAGACCAGGCGAAACTCGGGATGCCTGCGAAATGCAGCGAGAAGGTGGTGCCGACGCATGTGGTTGGAATCGGCAATAAGAACAGAGATAGGGTCGGAGTCCGTGGCGCGGAGCGGTCGCATATTCCCCCAGAGAACATTTCTAGTCCTAATAAGACAATGCAACGAAATGCGGATCTGTGCAGTGATGCAACGCGGGGGTTGCCGAGAACACGCTGTGGAAAAGTCTGCGCTCCGAAGGCAGCAAGCTCTGTTCCAGATTGGAACCGGCACAATATTTTGTTAAGGGTAACGGACTTGGCGGCTCAGCGAGAACAGTTTTATGAGCGCGGTTGAGGAAAATCGGTCGCTCGCACGGGATACGAAGGTAGATGGCTGGATATGGCTTTTTTCGGCGGTGAGAAGTTTTCTTAAGGTTGCGTTTGCTTCAGCTTCGGAGAGGCACGTCCCAATTCGGAACATTTCACCGATACCTACTTCGGTGGACGCTACTTTCCATGTCTTGTGAATCCCGGGGTAAAAGGTTAAGTTTGCCATTCCGAGGTGAAGTTTGTGAGCTGGAAGTTGACTGCGGAGCGCGGGAAAGAAGTCACCAGGCGAGCGGTGATGCTACTGCTGCTGGCTTTTCCCGTTTATGGAGTACTGCAGGCTTCGATGGAAGCCGTTGCCCAGAGTCAGACATCGACCACTGCGGTCGAACCCACTGGCACGGCAGCCACACAGCCCGGTAAAGCGGACAGCGGATGGATTCCGGAACGGGGTCCAGCCCTGACGGGGGAACGCCGTCCGCTTTACCGGTTCAATAAGAGCGACGTAATCGAGCTGGCGTTTACTTTTTCTCCTGAGCTGAATGAAACCGTGACCGTGCAGCCGGATGGCTTCATTCCGCTCAAGGGCGGGCCTCCGGTAGTTGCCGAAGGCGCAACGATTCCGCAATTGGAAGAGTTGGTGAGGCAAGCTTACAACGGCATTCTGCACGATCCGGAAGTCACCGTGCTTCTGCGGGAGTTCGATAAACCCTACTTTATGGCGGCGGGCGAGGTTGCTCATCCTGGTAAGTACGAGTTGCGCAGCGATACGACCGCGACCGAAGCGGTGGCCATCGCCGGCGGATTCACCGACCGCGCCAAACACTCTCAGGTTGTGCTGTTTCGGCGCACTCCCGGAGACATGGTCGAAGCGCATCTGCTCGACGTCAAGACCATGCTCAAGACCAAAGACCTCCGTGAGGATATTCATCTGCAGCCGGGAGACATGCTGTATGCGCCACAGAACGTAATTTCGAAGATCAAACCGTTTATGCCCGTTTCGGGAATGAGCATGTACTTGAATCCGACACAGTTCTAATTGCGTCCGGATACCGAAATTTAAAAATGGGCGAGCGAGTGTGTGGAATGGTGCGGCAGGACATTGTTTATGACTGAAGAGATGCAACTGGCGGCTAGGCCGAGGCCGAAGGTAAGCCCTTCGTTGCGCGATCTTCTGGCCATAGTTTTCCGGCAGCGCACGCTGCTGGTTTGTACCTTCACGACGATTCTTCTTTGCGCAATTCTTTATGGAGTAATCGCGCCGCAGTACGAGTCAGAGATGAAAGTCCTGGTGCGGCGGGGACGGGTCGATCCGGTAGTCGCGCCAACCCCAAGTGAGCCGGAATTGGTTCATGCCGCGGTGGCCGAAGAGGACCTGAACTCGGAGGTTGAACTGCTCCGCGACGACGAGATCCTGCGGTCGATTGTGGGCGCGGCCGGGCCCAGAAAATTCTCCTGGATTCATCCTTGGGACAACGACGAGGAAAGTACAGCCCGCGCGGTGCGGAAGCTTAAGAAGCGGCTCACGGTTGAAGCTCTGCGCAGGACTTCGCTGATCGACGTCACTTATCAGTGTTCCGATCGGCAGGTTCCGGCGAGGGTACTCCACGCCCTCGCCGGAGCATACTTGGAGCGGCATACGCAGGTGCATCGTCCATTGGGGGAGTCAGGCTTCTTTGACCAGCAGGTCTCGCAATCGCGCGTGGCGCTGGAGCAGGCGGAGCTCCAGTTGGTCAATTTCGGCCGAAGCAGCGGCGTGGTGGCGGCGGCATTCGAACGAGACGCGGCGCTGCGGCAATGGAGTGACGCGGAGGCGGACGAGCGGCAAGCGAGAGTCGCCATGGCATCGACCTCAGCGAAGATTTTGCAGTTGCAAACCAAGATGGGCCAGCTGCCGGAACGGTCGATCACGCAAGTCAAAGAATCCGACAACCCGGAATTAATGGAGAAACTTAAGACAAGGCTGCTGGAACTGGGGTTGAACCGGACGGAGTTGCTGGTGAAGTATGAACCATCGTATCGATCAGTGCGCCAGCTCGACGATGAAATTGCCGAGACCCAGGCCGTGATTGCGAAAGCGCTGCAAGAGCCAGTGTTGGAAAAAGCCAGCGATAAAGATGCGAACCACGAATGGGCCAAGGCGGAACTCATCAAAAACCAGGTGGAATTGCGGGGCACTGAGGCGCACGCCGCGGCGGAAGGCGCGCTACTGGGACACTACCGTGCAACTGCCGGCGAACTCAACGAAAGAGCAATCCAGCAAGAGCGTTTGATGAACGACCTGAAGGATGCCGAACAAACTTACCTGCTTTATGTGAACAAGCGGGAAGAGGCGCGAATCGGAGATGCGCTTGACCACGGAGGTATCTTGAACGTGGCCATTGCAGAAGAACCTACGGTTCCAGCACTGCCGCAACTGTCGGTACTTGGATTTGCCGCAATTGGAGTTCTGGCCGGCGGCGTTGTGAGCCTGGGCGCCGCGTTTGCAAACGATTCGTTGAATCCTGCCTTTCGTACGCCGGATGATGTGCTGGCCTATCTGGGTACGCCGGTGCTGGCGTCACTTCCCCGCAACCGGCAATCCCGGTTCGGAGCTCCACGGTGAGTGTCGCCGACCTCCAATCCGCATTTTTGTCATGGACCCAGGTTCGACGGTGGAAACGTCCGCTGAGTTCAGCCTCCGGCATTTTCGAACGCCGGCAAAGCGGCAGTTCCGAATGGTCCAGTCCCGTCGAAAAAACCGCCATCGACCGTGCGCTGGCTTTCGATAGCGAGCGATTTTCCAGCCAGCAGGTGCTCGGTCTGGTGCGCCAAGTATTTCTTGGAGGGTGGCCGCAACCGGCGCGGCAAGTTGTGTTTTGTGCGGTGGATGAGGGAACTGAGATCGCGGGAGCCTGCGGCCAGGTCGCAACGGCGCTGGCCCGCGAGGTATCTTCCGACGTTTGTCTGGTGGAAGCGAGTATCCAGGAAGGCAATCCAACTTCATGCACGCAACGTGTGACGCCGCGGTCCACCAATCTGCATACCGTCGCCGGTCAACTGTGCTCAAACCTATGGAGGGTGCCACAAGATGTATTCGCGAAGCGGGAGCAGGAGCGTTCGGCGGTTGCTGGCATCTGCCGTGGCCTGGCGGAACTAAAGAAGGAATTCGAGTACAGCGTAATTCAGGCGCCTGCAGCGGGCGCACATCGGCAGGCGGCGTTGCTCGGTCAACTTTGCGACGGAGTGGTCCTGGTGCTCCAGGCAAACTCCACCCGGCGGCTGGCGGCACAAAAGACAAAGGAACTGTTGTCGGCGGCCCAAGTGCAAGTGTTAGGAACAATCCTGTGCGACCGGACTTTCCCCATTCCCGAGTCGCTGTATCGAAGGCTCTGAAGAGCGTTTCAACAGTTAGAAGTATCGCGTTGGTGGTCGTTGGCTTTCGTTTTATATCTGGTAGTTTGTGCAAAATGCATCAAAACTCAATCGGGACTCAATAAGCGAAGCCGTGCCCGATGCCGTTACTGCCAGCGCCGGGAGATTCTGCTCCGAGCGCGTGGAATGGTACGCCATACAGACTCGCTGTCGATTTGAAAAGAAAGTCACGCGCGCTCTCGAGCGAAAAGGAATCACAACCTTTCTCCCGTTGCTCCAGGAAGTCCATCGCTGGAGCGATCGGGAGCAGAAAATCGAAACCCCTCTTTTCCCGGGATATACCTTTGCTCAAGTCGAGTTGTCCGCCGGAACCAGAAGAGCGGTCTTGCAAACCGAGGGCGTGGTCGCTTGGGTCGGGTCGCAAGACGAGGTTCGGTCCATTCCTCAAAGGCAGATTGAAGACTTGCGCCGCTTATTAAGTCAAAAATTGCGCTGCTCATTGTCTCCGTTTCTCACCGCGGGACAGCGGGTGCGAATTCGCGGAGGCTGCCTGGACGGACTGGAGGGACTTCTGGAGAAGAACGACGCCGCTCGTTTGGTCATTTCCATTGCGTCGATTCAGCGGTCAATCGCAATTCAAATCGAAGGGTATGAGCTGGAACTGATCTGAAGTGGCCAATCCCCCAACATTCAAAAAGCCCGTTCTCGGCGTCGCCGCTGAAAGAGTCTACGGTGAGAGGTTTGCGACGGTGGGTGGCGCAACCGCTGGAACTCCACGGAGGAAAATTCCATCGTTGCGATCGCTGCATGCTCCCGCGTTGAGTTGGCCGCGCCTTCAGACACCGCCGGCCGGTTCCGCTCAAAGCTTCTTGCGTTCCGCGGAACGGTTGGTGTTGCCACAACCGGCCGCTGGCGAACAGCGTTGGCAGCTGGGAGTCGATGTCGCGGAAGATTTCGCACTTATTTTTCTCGGATCGCTGCTGGCTGCCTCCTTCCATGCCGTCTCGGGCACGCTCGCTGTTGCTTCCTGGACATTTGCACCGTCGTGGGCCGCATGTTTTCGGCTTACCATGCTACAGGCTAGCCTGTTTACTTTGATCGGCTATTCTGAGCGCCTTTACCAGAGCCGCACTATCGAATCGCCGCGCAATGAGCGCCTGACCATTGGCAAGTGCATTTTCTGGTCGACGTTCTTAGTGGGAGTGATTTTCTCCGGCTCCGCCCTCAGATTGGCGGCAGGTGCGTGCATAAACTCTTTGTTTCTTTTCGCACGCCGGGAATGGCGGAGGGAGCACACCAGCAACGTCGCGGCGGCCCGCGAGACCACAAACGTCATCATCATCGGCAGTGGTACAACCGCACGAAGGGTGGCCGATCACCTCAGCCGCCTGCATTTCGAGAGACGCGCTGTGTTGGGGTTCGTGGACGATGGCGCCACCGGCGATGGAATTCTCGGAAGTGTTCAAGATCTGGCTTACCTGGTGAAGTCCAATTTTATTGACGAGATCATCGTCGCCGGGGCTCAACCGGAGGTTGCATTACGGGCTATAGCCCAGGCTCGGCAGTGCGGGGTCGGTGTCCGCGTGGTCCCCGAGTTCTTTGGCATCGACCCCCGAGAGTCGGCCATTCGGACATTGGGGGACATCCCGATCCTCACCCTGAGGACGGAGTCGATTCCCAAGATGCGACAGGCTGTGAAACGAGCGGTGGATGTAACGTGCGCAGCGTTCGGCTTGCTTCTGCTTGCGCCACTGCTGGCTGGAATTGCGGCATGGATTTGCTGGGATTCGTCCGGCCCCATCCTCTATAAGGCGCAACGGGTAGGGTTCAAAGGGCGACGTTTTGCCTGCTACAAGTTCCGTACCATGGTCGCAAACGCCGATAGCAAGAAGGAGGAACTCCGCGCCAGGAACGAGCGCCAAGGTGCTTCGTTTAAGATTCACGACGACCCGCGCATCACCCGAATCGGCCGCGTCCTGCGCCGCTATAGCCTGGACGAGCTTCCGCAAATGTGGAATATATTACGCGGGGAAATGAGCTTAGTCGGTCCAAGACCGCACCCGCTGGACGATTTTGCGCGCTATGGCTTGGACGACCTGGGACGCCTGCTTGCAATTCCCGGACTGACCGGACTATGGCAAGTCACTGCCAGACAGGATCCGTCGTTCGAACGCAATGTGGCCCTCGACCGCGAATACATCGAGCACTGGAGCTTGGCCGCGGATTTTCGGATCATGGCAAAAACAATCTCCGCAGTCTTGCACGGGAGTGGGAACTAGCGTGGCCGCGCGCAGCCTGCCTTGGGGAATAAAATGGCCAGCGGACTTGGTCGCGGAAGCGATTTTCTGGCCTCTGCACGCACTGATCGCGGCGCCATCCATCCTCTTTATTGTTGCGATCGGGCTCATGCTGTTCCATCCGCCGGACTTTCACTTTGTCTTCGACCGGCTGGCTCTGGCTTTGCTCATCTTCGCGATGTTCCTGCGAGTATGCGCGTTGCGACAACCGGTGCACCTGTATCTGCCGGTCACGCTTCCTCTGTTCGCGCTCATGGTGTTGGCCTTCGTCGGCGCTGCCGTTCAGCCGAATGAGGCGGAAACCTGGAGCCTGTTTGCCGCCAAATGGTTTTTGCCGTTTGTGTTGTTCCATCTGGCGGCAATCGTCTTTGAAGATCCGAGGTCGTTGCGAAATTTCGAATTATTTTCGCTGGTCGCACTGGGATATCTCTGCTTCATCGCAATCTGCTTCATGGTAGGCAGGACTGAACTGGTTTTCCCCCGCTACATTCTGGATGAAGGTCTGGGCTATCACGCAGACCGGGCGCGTGGGCCATTCTTACAAGCGGTGGCCAATGGGGTCACCTTGAATTTATTGGGCGTGATCGCTTTCGACTCCTACCGCCGCAGGCGTTTGCGGGGCTGGTTGGCCGCGGTCGTTCTCATCGCGCTGCCCATGGCCGTGGTCGCGACCAAGACCCGCGCCGTCTGGCTCAGTTTTGCCGGAACCATTCTCGTCTTGATGATTTTTTCTCACAGTGCTCGCGTACGACGCAGTTGCGCCGCGATCACGACCGTCGGATTGGTCGTGCTGGCGGTTGTATTGTTCTTTTCCTCGGAACATGCCAGCTCACTCGAAGAGCGCTTCGGCGAGCGCAGTCCGGTCGACTTCCGCATGGCGGTGTATGAAGCCGGGGGAGACATGTTTCTCAAAAAGCCTTGGCTCGGCTGGGACAGCGCCGGCATGCAGGCGGAACTGGCACGCCGGGTCAGTGGCTTTCATCAAAAGGACTTCTATTTTCACAACACTTATCTCGAAGTCCTTGTCCGCTATGGATTGCTCGGCCTCGCACTCTACCTCTGGCTGATGGTGGGCCTTTTCCGTATCGGCAGGAAACGCGCTTGTCTCAGGCTTCCCTGCGAACACGGCTTCCTGGACGCGGAATTTCGCTCCCTTTGGCCGCTATTTCTCGGTATCTATTTCGTGAATGGCGCATTAGTCGTCATGAACTATCAGTTCGTGAATGGGCTGGTTTTCACCATTGCCGGAATGTTGCTTGGACAAAATCGCCGTCAAGCGGAGCTCTGGAGCGCACCCCCTGGCCGCTGAAGCGTTAAGAGTTGAGGCCACGCTGTACCCCGCGGAACCTCCCGCCGCGAAGCCCGCTCACGGCGCAATCTCCCAGGAAACTCTACGAGGCGGACTCTACCTCGCTGGCCGTTACGGGCTTGGCGTTTTGGTCAGCGCCGGCAACATGCTGGTCATGACCTGGTGGCTGGGGCCGCACGCCTACGGATTGTTCGTCACTGCCATCAGTCTAGTGGCGTTTCTGGCAGTCGTGTCTCGCGGCGGCATTGATACGTTTCTGGTGCGTTGCGAGAAAGCTCCACAGCAGGGCCAATACGAGACGGCCAGCGCCATCATCCTGGCTATGTCGCTGGCCATGATGGTCCTGGCAGCGTTGATCACTCCATTGCTGATTCGGTGGTATGGAAGCCGCGATTTCGTTTTGCCGTACCTGGTGCTGCTCGTAACCATCCCCACAAGCGGATTGACCGGAGTGCCGATGGCCAAACTGGAGCGCGAGCTCGATTTCCGCAGAATTGCCGCCATCGAACTGAGCGGACAAGTTCTCGGGCTCATTGCGGCTGTGGCTCTAGCATGGGCCAAGGCGGGAGTGTGGGCGCCGGTCGCCGGCCAATTGGTTTGGCAGGTCTTCACTCTGGCGGCAACTTCGCGGGCGTCGCGGCTGAAGCCCAGGTTACGTCTGCACTCTGAACACTGGGGATCCATGTGCCGGTTTGGGGTGGGTATGACTCTGTCGCTGCGCACCTGGCAGCTCCGCACACTGGTCAATCCAATTCTCGTCGGACGGCTTGCTGGGACGGAGGCCGTGGCATTCGTCGCCCTTGCCATCCGAATCGCCGAGGCGCTCGGGACTTTCCGTCTGGCAGCGGGCAGAATGGCCATCGCTGCGCTTGCGCGCCTGCAGGATCGGAAAGATAATTTTCAGTCTGCCCTAAAAAGTGCGCTCTTTCTTCAGGTCATCACTCTCGGACCGCTCCTGTGTGCATTTGCACTGGCCGGCCCCTTTCTCTTGCGACATGTGATCGGCCCCAAATGGGCACCCAGTCTACTGATTTATCCGTTCATAGCGGCGGGAGTTCTGGTGAATTCTATCTTCAATCTCCAGGCATCTGCGCTGTTTGTGCTCGAACAACATTGGACGGTCATGCGCTCCTACATTGCTCATGTCGCTTTGCTGGGCGGAGGAACATGGCTGCTATTTCCTCGCTGGGGCATTCTGGGATACGGTTGGGCTGAGTTAGTCGCGTGCCTTGCCTACTACTTGATCCATCGCCGTCTGCGAAATGAGTTCCGCATTTCGATCGGCAACATTGCGCTGTTGGCAGGGGCCTTCACCGCGGTGCTGTTCCTGCCAAGATTCGTCGCGCTCATTTTCCCCCATGCATTCGCCTAAGCGAATTTTCCACTTAAGGTCAAAACGCCCGCGAGCCTCGACTGCATGAAAATCGCATACCTTTCCAATCGGTTCCCTTCCACGGTTGAGCCTTACTTTGAGGCGGAGGTGCTTGAGTTTCAAAAACGCGGCATCGATGTGGTGGTGTGCAGCATCTTACGGCCCCTCCGTAGAAAAATAGTCCCTGCTCGCCCGGATAATGTCGTCTACACCCAGCCGCTTCAATTTCTCACTTCCCTGCTCACGCTGTGGGCTCTCATCAGCCACTTTCCCAAGCTTCGTCCCTTTCTTCATCGAGCGCTCGTGGACGGCGACGAGCCTTTTGGGAAACGACTCCGCACTCTATTCCACACCTGTATGGGCGTGTACTTGGCTGCCCTGCTGCGGAAACGCGCAGTCCAACATATTCATGTCCATCACGGATACTTCGCGGCATGGGTCGCCATGGTGGCCGCCCGCCTTCTGGGAATCACTTACAGCTTGACGTTGCATGGATCCGACCTGCTGGTGCGCGGCGACTATCTCGACATGAAGCTGGCGAAGTGCAAGTTTTGCATAACCATTTCCGAATTCAATCGACGATACATCTTCGAACACTACCCTCAAATTCCGGCCGCGAAAATCCTGGTGCAGCGCATGGGAGTAGAGTGCGCAAACCGCCGCCCTCCACTCGAAGACCGTTCGAAGAATGCATCCTGCTTTCGCGTGCTTGCGGTAGGACGACTGCATCCAGTCAAAGACCACGCATTCCTTATCGAGGCTTGCCGAAGCCTGGCAGACCAAAACATTGACTTCATCTGTCGTATCGCGGGCGATGGGCCAGAGAAGGGCCGGTTAAGCCAGCAAATTCGCGATCTGAAGCTGACCTCTCAAGTCGAACTTCTCGGCGAATTGTCCCGTACCGAATTACCCTGCGCCTATTCATGGGCCGACCTTGTCGCTCTCACCAGCAAAAGCGAGGGGATTCCGCTGATCCTCATGGAGGCAATGGAGACGGGAAAACCCGTGCTCGCGCCCAATATTACCGGAATCCCGGAACTGGTGATCAACGGCAAGACTGGGTTCCTCTACCACGCCGGATCGATGGAGGACTTCATCGCGCAACTGCTGATGGTCCGCGACTTGCGCACGGCACTTGGCCCGGTGTGTGATGCCGCGCGACGGCAGGTTCTCGAAAACTTCAATCAAGCAACGAATCTGGCTGCGTTTTGCGAAACATTCTTATCGCAGCTCGAACACCTCAAGGGAGATCACCGTGAAGATCCTCTACTGCAACAAGTACAACTTCCCGTTTAGCGGCACCGAAGTTTATCTGTTCGAATTGATGGCGCTGATGCGCGCCCATGGCCACGAGGCGGAACTGTTTTCCATGGCCGATGACCGCGGCCAACCCACCAAGTACGACGAGTTCTTCGCCCCGCACGTGGACTTCAAACGAAAACACATGGGATTCTTCACGCAGGCAAAACTGGCTGCCCATGCAATCTATTCAACCGGCGCCCGCCGTCACCTGCGCAGAATGATCGAGGTTTTTCGTCCCTGCGTCGCCCACGTGCGCAACATCTACCATCATCTTTCGCCATCGATTTTGTGGGAACTCAAGGCCCAGAAGATTCCGGTGGTGTACCACTTGAACGATTTTAAGTTGCTGTGCCCCACCTACAACTTTGTCGCCCAAGGTCACAATTGCGAAGCCTGCAAGGGCGGACATTTCATCAATGTCGTCAGCCAAGGCTGTTATGGGGGAACCAAAGGCTCAGCCGTTGTCTTGGCAGCCGAAGCTTATTTCCACCGCTGGATTCGCACCTATCAAACCTGCGTCGATCAGTTCATCGCGCCCAGCGAATTCGTTAAACAAAAATTGATGGACTACGGCTTTCCCGAAGCCAGGATTCGCGTCCTTCCCCACTTCCAGCGTCTCCCGCAATTGCCCGCAGCAGCGCCGGGTTCGGACGCGCCCATCTTGTATTTCGGGCGGCTTTCCGCAGAAAAAGGAGTTGGCGATCTGGTCCGTGCCATGCGGCACGTTCGCGCGGTCAAGCTCACTATCGCCGGTGACGGACCGCAAAAAGAGGAACTTCAATCGCTGGTCCGCAATCTGGGACTCGACAACGTCACCTTCGCCGGCCATCTTTCAGGCGCGGACCTTGAGCGTGCCATCGCCGCAAGCCGTTTTACCGTGCTGCCTTCTTTGGCCTATGAGACCTTGGGCAAGAGCATCCTCGAATCGTATGCCTGGGGCCGACCGGTCATTGCAACCGATCTGGGCTCGCGACGTGAACTGGTGGACGACGGCGAAACCGGTCTTCTGTATGAACCCGGCAACGTCACGCAACTGGCGGAGAAACTTCGCTATCTCGCCGATCGTCCTGAATTGGCGACCGCCATGGGAGCTTCCGGTCGCAGGTTAGTCGAAACCCGCCACACTCCCGACCATCACTATGCAGCCATGATCGAAGTCTACGAGCAGCTCCGCGCTACGGCCAGCAAGCGATTTCTTCCGGTCAAGCCCCGGCCCAGAGTCGCATTCATCGGCGCCCGTGGTGTGGTGTCGAAGTATAGTGGCATCGAAAGCTACTACGAAGAGACCGGAAAACTGCTGGTTCAGGAAGGCTATGACGTCACAGCCTACTGTCGCAGTTACTTCACTCCCGATCTTCCGACTCATGAAGGCATGCGGCTGGTGAGGTTGCCCACCATCCGCTCCAAGCATCTTGAGACTCTGGTGCATACACTTCTGAGCACGGTCCATGTGATGTTCAGCAACTGCGATGTCGTCCACTTTCATGCGCTGGGTCCGGCCCTGTTTTCCTTTTTTCCGCGATTGACCGGCAAGAAGACGCTGGTTACGGTGCAGGGATTAGACTGGCAAAGAAAAAAGTGGGGACGCGTAGCCGCGTCGGTGCTGCGGTTCGGAGAACTGGCGTCGGCGCGGCTCCCGAATCGCAGCGTCGTCGTATCGAAGGCTTTGCAACATTATTATCGGGAACGTTATCAGGCGGAAACAACCTATATCCCCAACGGAACTGCCCTCCGGCGTCGCACTTCGCCTTCGCAGATCGCGAAGTGGGGGCTAGAAGCGGACCGCTACATTCTATTTCTGGGCCGCTTCTCTCCTGAGAAAAATTGCCACCTGCTCATCGAAGCGTACGAGCGCCTGGACACCCCGGTAAAACTCGTTTTCGCCGGAGGCTCCAGCCATACCGACACTTATGTTGCCTCGCTCCACGAGCACCGCAGCGAAAAGATTGTGTTCCTCGACTGGGTCGCCGGCGAAGCTTTCGACGAACTGCTCACCAACGCCGCCATTTTCGTGCTGCCGTCCGATATGGAAGGCTTGTCGCTTGCCCTGCTGGACGCAATGGGCGCCGGTCTATGCGTGCTCACCAGTGACATCCCTGAGAACCGCGAATTGGTGGATGGCGTTGGTTTCACCTTCCGCCGCGGAGATGTGCAGGACCTCGCGCGAATGCTGGCGCTTTTGGTCGCAGACGGCCGCGTCCGCAGGCAGGCCGGCCAAAATGCCCAGCAAAGAGTGGGCGAACACTTTCTCTGGCCTGGGATTGCAGCTCAAATCAGCCAGGTTTACGAAGAGCTTCTCGGGCAAAGACAACCATCGCCGCTCTCTGCTGTGCCAGAACACGACGCGCAAACCGCCAAACCTGCCGCTTGAAACGCCGTGAAGCCGGTCACAATTTGCCCCGTCCCGGGGGGGGCAAGTTTCTTTATTCTTCTCCTGCCGCCTTCTCCGGACTTCCCCACTCCTCATCTAAGATCGCAGCCGATTCCTTCAGAGGAGCAACTCCCGCCTGCTTCAGCTTTTCGTTCAACGCAGGCAAGTCCTGGGACAGAATGCCCTTTAAAGTTGTGAGTTGTTGATCAAGGGCGGTCTCAACCTCCGAAAACATCTTCGTCGCCTGCGTAGTCGGAGGCACATCTGCGCTGTCCACGATGCCGAGCAACTGGACCAATCCGGCGTTCAGACGCGCCAGTCCCCTGCCTTGCGGAGAACTCAGAAATGCCGCCCCGAAGCCGCCGCCCGTGCTTTCCACGTCATCCAACTTCTTTTCGAGCGCGGCAATCTCAGCTGCGAATTGCGTCGCTCCATTTTTCTGCAAGGCCTTCAGTTGATCGCCGAGGCCGTGGACTCGCTGTACCGCCTGGTAATCGCGGTTGATGCCATCGACGATTTTGCTTTGCAGCTCGAATTTCTCGCGAAGGCCGGCCAAGCTGGTCTTCACCCGCGGATCCATTTTTATGTTCAGCGCTTGAGTGTAGGTTTTTCCATCGACCGTAAGCTTCACGAAATAAGGCCCCGGCAGCGCCGCCGGGCCTAGTGGATCACGCGGTGTGTCGTGAAAAATTGCAGAGATCGGGTACTCGTGTTCGAGCGCCTCCGGAGACGGATAGTGCAAGTCCCACACGAAGCGGTGCATACCCGGCGCCGCCGAGAGAACGCGGGCTGGGCGAATCCAGTAAATCGGAATGTTGAGCTCGTTGGGATCAACCGCATCGGGTTTATCTGCGCTGGAAAAACGACGCACCGTCTTCCCGTGCTCGTCGGTAATTTCAAGCACCACAGAGCTGGCGCTCGCTGATTTCAGATAATAGTCAATCATCGCGCCATCCGGAGGATTTTGGCCTGCCGGAACTTCCGGCGGAAGCGGCGTATCCGGATTATTGTTGCGGCGTACGCGATAAGTAAGCTGTGGCGCGAAAAGATACGCATCGGCTCGCGAAAGCTTGTCAGTGATCTGGCGCAACGGCGTGATGTTGTCAAGAATCCAGAATGAGCGTCCATGCGTTCCCACCACAACATCATCGTTATGGACAACCAGGTCGCGAATGGAACTGGCGGGCAGGTTGAGGCGAAGCGACTGCCAGTGATCGCCGTCGTCGAACGAAACGTAGACACTGCATTCCGTCCCGGCGAAAAGCAGTCCTTTGCGCTGTGGATCTTCGCGGACCGTATTCACCGGCTCATTTTCGGGCAGCCCCTGCACGATCTTCTGCCAGCTCTTGCCGCCATCGTGCGTGCGATATATATAAGGACGCAAATCGTCAAGGCGTAAGCGGTTCACCGCCGCGTAGGCGCTCGCTGCATCGAAGTGTGAGGCGTCCATCTGCGCCAACTTGCTCCACGGCGTCAGATCGGGCGGCGTAACATTTTGCCAACTCTTGCCCGCATCACGTGTCACCTGGATGAGTCCGTCATCGGTGCCGATCCAGATGAGATTTCCGTCCTTCGGCGATGGCGCGATGGAATAGATGACGCCACGATGTTTCCCCTTGGCAGGATCGGAGTCTACAAACACTCCTAACGTCCCAGGCACACCGGGGACTTCGCGAGTAAGGTCGGGACTAACGATTTGCCAACTGTTTCCTCCGTCGCGAGTCTTGAATAAAACATTCGATCCCAGGTACAGCACATGCGGATCGACCGGTGAAAAGATTAACGGCGCGGTGCGATTGAAGCGATATTGCCCGGTGCGAAGCACAAACGGCGAAACGTCCTGAGTTTGCCCGGTCAAACGATTGAACCGCGTGACCTTGCCTCCGTAAATCATGTTGGGGTCGAGCGGATCGGGCGCAACGTATCCGTATTCTTCGACCCCGACCGGATACCAGTCGCGAAAAGTGATTTCGCCGAAGTCGCTGCGGCTTGCAGTGCCGACGCTGCCACTCTCCTGCTGTCCGCCGTACACCCAGTAAGGAAATTCGTTGTCGGTAATGACGTGGAAGAACTGCGCGGTGGGCTGGTTGTACCAGGAACTCCAGGTTTCGCCGCCATTCACGCTGATGGTGGCGCCTTGGTCAACGGCGAGCGCAATGATGTTCGGGTTCTGGGGATTGATCCATATGGTGTGATAGTCGTCACCGCCGGGTGCGCCTTTGATAGCGGTAAACGTCTCGCCGCCATCGGTCGAGCGATAGGTGGAAACGTTAGCAATGTAGACGATATCTTTATTTTTCGGGTCGACACGCACGCAGGCGAAATCGTCGCCGCGCCCCCACAGCCGTTCATCGGGATTGACGCGCGTCCAGCTATCGCCGGCATCCTCGGAGCGGTAAAGGCCGCCGAGTTTCGGCGAATCCACGAGGGCATACATACGGTTTGGATCGCTGGGTGCCACCGTGAACCCGATACGTCCGAGATGGTCCTCCCATGTGGGCAAACCTCTGATGAGTTGCTGCCAGGTCGTGCCACCATCGGCCGACTTGTACAAACCGCTTCCCGGCCCTTTGTAGGCGTTGCCCGCGGTCCAGGGCCCGCGCCGTGAAGCCCACATGTCCGCGTAGACAATTTGTGGATTGGTTGGATCAAAAGCCAGGTCGATGGCGCCCGTGTTGTCGTCCTTGTACAAGACTTTCTGAAATGTCGCTCCACCATCGAGCGAGCGGAAAACTCCACGTTCCTCGTTCGGGCCATAAGGATGTCCGACAACCGCGACAAACAGCCGGTTGGAATCGCGCGGATCAACCAGGATCGCGCCGATTTGCTGGCCATCGCGAAGTCCAAGATGCTGCCAGGTATGACCGGCGTCGGTCGATTTATATATACCGTCGCCGGTCGAGAGATCGGGACGCCGCAATCCCTCGCCGCTACCCACGTAAATAACATCGGGGGCCGACGGGGCCACCGCCAGGGCGCCGATGGAACCGGTTGGCTGATCGTCAAAAATCGGGATCCAGGTTTGTCCGTAGTCGGTCGTTTTCCACACTCCGCCATTGTTCGGAGCCATATAAAAAACGTTGGGATTCCCAGTTATACCGCTAATGGATACGGTGCGGCCGCCGCGAAAAGGACCAATGCTCCGCCAGCGCATCTCCTGAAACAGCGTCGGATCGAATGTCTGGGCGAAACACGAAAGACTGGAAACGAGCGCCAGTAGCAGGATTATGAGGACAGATCGGCGTAAAGAGCTCAAGGGCTTTCTCCGAGGAGCAGAATAGATAAGCATAAACCAAGCTGCGAGTCTGAGGGCAAAAGATTGGAGAAGTTAGACCCTATACAAGACTGACCATTCACCGATACAATCCAGTTCGCCCTAAGAATGCTCCCCCGGGGTAGCTCAAACAAAATTTTCGACATGAAGCGCGACCCGCTTCCATGCCGGGTTTTGCAGTTGTGCGAACGGGTGCCAGGAACACGCCCGTCTCGAAGTTGAGGATGGCGAGGTGTGGAACCGATGTGCGGGCAGGCAATCAGAGCTTGTCTTCCGAATTAAATAATTCCAGAGAGGAAACTATGAAAGTGTTGCGGATGTTTGGGATGGGATGTTTGCTGTTATTGGCGGCCGTGGGCGCAAATGCGCAAAAGTGGACGCCGTTGAACAATCAACCAACAAAGATGACGGGCGGAGCCGGCCCTGGATTGTTGATGCATGACGGCACCGTGCTGGTGCATGATGCGTGTGGAACGGACTGGTGGCGGCTGACTCCAGACAATACTGGCAGCTACGTGAACGGAACATGGTCGGAAATTAAGCCGCAGATGCCGAACGGATATGCTCCTCTGTATTTCGGATCGGCCGTGCTGCCGGACGGCCGCTTGATTGTAGAAGGCGGCGAATACCAAAATTGCCAGTCGGCATGGACGAACCTGGGCGCGATTTATGACCCGGTCAAGAACACGTGGACCGCTGTGACCGCGCCGGAAGGCTGGACGACCATTGGCGATGCTCAGAGCGTCATTCTGGACAACGGAACCTACGTGCAGGCGAACTGCTGCCAGAGCAGCGGGTATCAGATTGCTTACCTGAACGCGAAGAAACTAACGTGGACGCTGCACGGCACGGGCAAGTTGGACCGCTACGACGAGGAAGGCTGGGAAAAGCTGGACGACGGTTACATCTTCACGACCAGCGCACTCTCTTCCCCGGCAGCCCAGCAGTACGATCCGAAGACCCAGAAGTGGACCAGCGCGGGCACGGCCTGCCAACTGGAGGACCAGACCTCGCAGGAAATCGGCCCGGCGGTGACGCTGCCGAGCGGACAAGTCTGGAACACGGGCGCGCAGGACCAGAGTACCCACACCGGCCACACCTGCACCTACACTCCTTCGAAGAACCCAGGCGGAGTGGGAACATGGAAGAAGGGACCTGATTTCCCGGGCGGAAATGATGCCGAAGACGCTCCGGCAGCACTGGAAATTACCGGCAACGCGATTGTGCAGGTCAGCCCTGGCGTATTCAGCCCGCCCAGCACCTTCTATGAGTGGAACGGGAAGACGCTGACCAAACTGCCCGCACCGGCAAATGCCCCCAACGACCCTTCGTACGTAGGAACCTTCCTCGAACTGCCGACCGGACAGTTGTTGTGGATGGATCTTTCGAACACGGTGGAAATCTTCACTCCGAAAGGGACCTATAAGAGCGCGTGGCAGCCGACCATCAGCTCGGTACCATCCACGGTTACCCACGGGGACTCGTACCAGATCTCTGGAACCCAGTTCAACGGATTCTCGCAGGGCGCGTTCTATGGCGATGACAACCAGATGGCGACCAACTATCCTCTGGTGCGCATTACCAACACCAGCTCGGGCCACGTGTTCTATTGCCAGACGGACAATCCGAGCACGATGGCCATCAACACGGGATCGAAGACTGTTTCCGCCACTTTTATAGTGCCCTCCGGCATTGAAACCGGAGCCAGCACGGTTGAAGTGGTCGCCAATGGCATTCCTTCCGCCCCGACGAACATCACTGTCAACTAAGTGAGTTAGTGGAAAGGTTGTTTGGACCGCCTGAAGAGAAATCTTCAGGCGGTTTTTTCGGCCGGGCTGTCGTAGACTCTCAGTTCGGCCCGTGCCGGAAAAGTCCGGCGGTGAGATGGGATGACGAAGGCCTAGGCTGGAACCTGCAAAGATTTGCACCTTGACTTTGCCATGTCTCCGCAGAAATAATTCTGACTGCTTCAAGCGCCGTGACTCGCCCCCTCCGTCTCTCGTGCGTTCCTGTTGCGATACGCAAATTTGTAACCCGGGAGATTCCTATGACTAAGTTGCATACATGTACGCCTTTGACTCACGCGCTGGCATCTAGCCGGAATGATGGCAGGGCAGCAAAAGCTGCCTTATTGAAAGTGGCGGCTCTCATTTTTGTGTTTTGTGCGGTGGCAGCGTTCGCAGCGCCAGCCACTGTCACATTCAACAGTCTGGTGAGTTTCGACGGAACAAACGGGGCCGCTCCCCGTTATATATCTCTGGTCCAGGGTGTCGATGGAAATTTCTATGGCACAACCGCGGTCGATGGGGCCAATGGACACGGCACAGTCTTCAAGATCACTCCTGCGGGCACACTGACCACGATCTACAGTTTCTGTGCGCAAAGTAACTGCGCGGACGGCATCTACCCCTACGCGGGACTTGCGCAAGACAGCAAAGGCAACTTCTATGGGACGACCTCGGCAGGCGGCGCCAACGGCGATGGCTCAGTCTTTACAATCACCGCGGCGGGTGCGCTGACCACGCTGCACAGCTTCGACTCGACGGACGGCGCCACTCCTTATGCAGGGCTTTTGCTAGCCGGCGACGGGAACTTTTACGGCACCACCGGGGCCGGCGGGGCCAACAACTACGGCACGATCTTTAACATCACTCCGTCAGGGACGCTGACCACGTTGCACAGCTTTGACTCGACGGATGGCTCTTTGCCCTACGGAGGTCTCGTCGAAGACACTAAGGGTAACTTCTATGGAACGACGGTTACAGGCGGCGCCTACAGCCACGGCACGGTCTTTCAAATGACCTCGGCGGGCACTCTGACCACTCTGCACAGCTTTAACTCGGCTGACGGCCAATATCCTTATGCCGGGTTGGTGCAAGACAGCAAAGGTAACTTCTATGGAACGACGTATGACGGCGGGACCGCCGGTGATGGCACGGCTTTTGAAATCACCGTCGCGGGTACGCTCACCACGATCTACAGCTTTTGTTCCCAAAGTAGCTGTTCTGACGGTTCCACGCCCGAAGCTGGACTGGTGCAAGGCACCGACGGCAATTTCTATGGGACCACGACGTTTGGCGGGCCCAACGGCTACGGCACTGCATTCGCGCTCACCGCGGGAGGCACACTGACCACGCTGCACCAGTTTGACCGCACTGACGGCTCAGCCCCCGTTGGCGGCCTGTTTCAAGCCACCAACGGGACTCTCTACGGCACAACCTACGAAGGCGGGACGAACCAGGATGGCACCGTCTTCAGCCTGGGCGTCGGGCTAGGTTCCTTCGTGGCGACAGTACCTGCATCAGGCAAAGTGGGAGCGGCTGTCATTATTCTGGGAACGAACCTGAAGGGCTCAACCAAGGTCACTTTTGACGGCAAGCCGGCAAAATTCAAGGTTATTTCCAAGTCTGAAATCACGACCACCGTGCCCAAAGGCGCGAAAACCGGCACGGTCGAGGTAAAAACACCCAAGGGGACACTCAAAAGCAACGTGGTCTTCCGCGTGACCAAATAAGGCGCTGAGCCGTTGTATTGTGCGCAAAGCGAAGGCGGCCCAGGTTCGCGAACCGTTGCTTGGACGCGAACCTGGATCGAGGAACATGCCGCGAGCCGGCACATTCCCCACTGTTCTTACAATTAGTAAGTCGCTTTGAACCCCTCGGCGGTGCTGCCGCCATTGATGTGGTATACGCCGACAATCAGCTTGTGATCGTTGATTCCGTCGGCGTAGGTTCCATCGGTGGCTTTGGGATCGTCGAACTTGTATACCTTGCCGCCGGTACGTAATGCCCCATGAAATATGCCCGTGGAATCGGTCCACGAATACGCCACATCTCCGTTGCTATCGATGTCGTGGGCATAACTGCTGATGGCACCCGGAATATCAATGGTCGTGAATTTCTTTCCGTTATACAGTGACGACTCGTAGTTGCCCGCCGAATCGAGCCATTGCACAGTCATCAAACCTTTGTTGTTGATTCCATAGCCCGACGTCAGAGTGCCTCCCGGCACGTCGAAACTCTTGTAGGTTTTTCCATTCCATATAAATCCGTGAGTTACACCGGTTGAATCCTCGTAGACCCCGACGACCGTCCCCTTGTCGTTGATCCCCTGAGCGGCCGCAGTTAGCGCTCCCGCGGGTGCAACATCAGTGAATTTTCCGCCCGCATACATGAAACCGACTTCACTGTTGCTGGAGTTCACGTAATAGCCGACGATGGCGTCTTTCGAGTTGATCCCGGTGCAAAAAGTACTGCTGCCGCTGGGATCGTCCACCGTCGTCAGCTTCTTGCCGGCCAGCTTCATCCCGTGGGCAACACCGGTTGAATCGATGTACTGTCCCACCATCGTGTCGGAGTTATTCACCGCATATACACGTGTGTCTTCGGCATTCTTGATTTCCACCGTCGTAAATTTGAAGGTGAGCTTCGGCGCTTCGGCTAACATCGAAGCGCAACCGAAGAAGATCGTTAAAAGCAGGAAACTTCCGGATTTTTTCATTGAACTACCCCGCAGAAGAGATTCCCGACTGAGGCCACGACAGCGTCGAAAAGGGCGCACAGAGTCGGTCTAGGAACTATAAGGCAATCCTCGGATGTGTCAATAGACATGAAAGTGTGGGGCGGGACACTCTTGTCCGCCGCTGCTGACGTTGATTCTTTTAGAACAACAAAAACAAGTGCAAGACCGGCGGACAAGAGCGTCCGCCCTACATCGCCGGTTGGACGAAACTGCGTCCCTCCGTCTATACTTTCTCGGCCATGACTAACATCGATAAACACAAGCCCGGATCTTTCTGCTGGATTGAGCTCGGCACCACCGATCAAAACGCCGCCAAGAGTTTTTACGGCTCGCTCTTTGGATGGACTTTCGAGGACGCACCCATGGGTCCCGACGGCGTCTACACCATCTTCAACCTCGAAGGACGCAATGTCGGAGCAGCATACACCCTGCGTGCCGACCAGCGTACGCAGGGCGTGCCTCCGAATTGGATGCTCTACATCACGGTGGCCAATGCCGACGATGCGCTCGCCCATGCCATCAAGGCCGGAGGAAAAGCGATCATGCCCAACGCTTTCGACGTCATGGACGCCGGGCGGATGGCCATTCTGCAAGATCCAACCGGAGCGTTCTTCTGCGTATGGCAGGCCAAGAATAGTCCGGGCATTGCCCTTGCCGGCCTGGACGGAACGCTGTGTTGGGCGGACCTGAATACCAATGATCCGGAGCGCGCCAAGAAGTTTTACAGCGATCTGTTCGGATGGAAGATCGAGGCAGACACCCACGACAATCCCCCGTCGGGCTATCTTCACATTAAGAACGGAGAGGATTTCATCGGAGGCATCCCGCCGGTCAGGCCGAACAATCCGCGCGTGCCGGCGCACTGGATGATTTACCTCCAAACGTCGAACTGCGACGCCATCGCCGCCAAGGCCAAACAGTTGGGCGCGAAGCTCTACCTTGAACCTATGACCATGGAAAACGTCGGCCGTTTCGCGATCATCGCCGATCCGCAAGGCGCGGTCTTCGCGATTTTCCAGTCGATGCGAAAGTAGGTTGCAGGTTTAAGGACGTTCCGCAGGGGATCTTGCTTGGCGTCACTCTTGGCGTTTCGCGCACATAAGTGACGCCAAGGTTCTCTTCCCGGAACATGAACAACTTTTCATTCGTGTGACACCGCCACGTCATGCCCCCGATGCTGCTCGCATGGTAAGGTTCGCGAGTACCTCAACCCCCAGCAAGGAACCGATGGAAACCTTTAGCTTGGCACGTCTTCAACGTTGGACTGCCGGACCTGTCGAACTGAATCGTCCCAGACACATAACCCAGGAAAGCTGGAACAGGGGGAGGATCTCTTCGGTAGGGATGGTCTTACTTCTCTTGCTGGCCACGATCTCGGTACAAGCACAGAGCGGCAACGCCACCCTGTCCGGCACAGTCACGGAATTTTCGGGAAAAGCAGTACCCAACGCCAAGGTCTCAGTTACGAATGCCGCCACGGCACGATCGATTGACACTCAAGCCGATGCGGCAGGAGCCTACATTCTGAGCAACCTTCCGCCCGGAGATTATGAGGTTTCCGCTTCAGCCGATGGATTCGGCACCGGCGTTGCCAAAGTGACACTGGCTCCGGCTGGGCAGCAAACCTTAGATCTCTCCTTATCTTCCGCATCGACCGCTGGCGCATCCGGTCAGCAGACGCCAGCCAATCAGCCCACTCAAAACCTGCCAAATGCCCCTTCCAGCAGCCAGAACGAACCATCGCTTTCGGATCTGGGATTCTCGCCGGCGGAAACTCAAGCCAACGCCAAAGAACAGGCCTTGCTCGATAAGCGCACTCACATGCTAAAGATCCACCAGCGCATGGGGCTGATCACAACCATCCCGCTGCTGGCTACGCTGATCACTTCGATTAATGCCGGCGGCAGGAACACCAGCTCGGCCTCCCGTGATCTGCACGTCGCTCTGGGTGGGCTCACCGGCGACTTGTACGGCATCACCGCATACTACGCCATCCGCGCGCCCCGGGTCCCCGGGACCGAAACTCGCGGGCCCATCCGTTTCCACAAAGCCATGGCCTGGATCCATGGTCCCGGGATGATCTTGACGCCCATCCTGGGGATCATGGCATACGATCAGAAGAACAATGGGGAGAAGATTCACGGCATCGCGCAAGCCCATGCTCCAGTGGCAATCATAACGGCGGGAGCTTTTGGGGCGGCTCTTTTGTCAGTGTCGGTAAAATTCTGAGCCGAACCTTATGAATAAGAAAATCCTGCCGGTATTTCTGCTGATCGCGTTGTCCAGTCTGTTCGCGGCGGACCAACAGTGGATTCTCAAGCAAAGCACTCTGACCTACCATGTCTCTCACCCGCTCCATCAGACTGATGGCGTCAGCCATGCGGCACGGGGTAAGGCAGTTTGCCACGAAGGACAGTGCGACTTTTTGATCGCGGTGCCGGTGAAGTCGTTCGATTCCGGGGACAGCAACCGCGACCTACACATGATTCAGGTGACCCGCGGCGCCGAGTTTCCCATGGTGACCGTGCGCACCCGCCTGCCGCAGTCAGCATCGGCCTCGACGACGATCAATGCCGATCTTGAGATACAGTTTGCCGGGCAGACCGTGCAGTACAAGCAAGTCCCATTTCAACTGGTGACGCAAGGAAACGAAACTACGATCTCCGGGACGATTCCGGCAACGCTCACCGACTTCAAGATCGATCCGCCTTCCCTTCTGACCATGCCGGTAAAGAACGAGATTCCAATCCGCGTCGAAGCGACTTGGACCCAGCAGTAAATCGGCTTCTTGCGCGGAACTTAGCTTCGTCCAAAAATTGGATTTCCCAGCCGCCAAAGCCCCGTCCCTTTGCCCGAAAGCCCTTGACAAGAAAGTTTCGGAGAGGATAATTGTTGCGACCGCACTTCGGCATCATCGCCGATCTCAGTCATACCCCCAGGGAACCCGTCCGAAATCCAAGGAAGTTAAGGAGGGTCCGATGAAAGCCTTAGCCAAGCTGCTGTTCGTGATCGCGCTCGCCACCATCTTCGCTCACGCGCAAATTCAACCTGGAGCGTTCAAACATATCATCATCGTCGTACAGGAAAACCGCACGACAGGCAACTTGTTCGGGGCCGCGGCACCGATCACCGCCAGGTGCGGCCAGGAGAACAATCCCACCATCACCGGAGCCGACATCGACAACGGCGGTCCCAACAATTGGCCCGGCGCGTCTAACCCAACTTGCAACATGTCCCTGACCCTCAGGCGGCTATGATCCGCAAATCGGCGCGGCCGTCGACCCCGACCACGACTACAACGATCCTCCACAGGGGCAGCAACGCCCTTGGGGCTGGGTCGCGGACTACGACAACGGTGCTATGGACGGCTTCTGTCACGAGTCCGCGCAGTCCCATTGGGACAACACCTGTCCGTCGTATTCATTCGTGCCCCTGGGAGACTCGCATGGAGATATCACCCCCTATTTCCAGATTGCCCAGACCTACAGTTTCGGCAACTACATGTTCCAGTCCAACGAGGGGCCGAGCTTTCCCGCGCACCAGTTCCTGTTCACCGGAACTTCGGCGCCGGTGGCGCCCGGGTACTTGCAAAACCCCCTTTACGCGTTCGATTTTGTAGCGGAGCTTAGCAGCGCTCCTTAGGGGTGCAAACAAACGTCAAACTTTCCAAAATGGGTCTACCCGGACGGATCCGAGAACCCAGACCAGATCGGCTCGGAATGTTACGCGCATGACACGCTGGTGACGGCAGCCGCGTACTGTAGCAACGGCTACTGCGACCGGCCCAACACGAGCTGGGGGTACTACGCGCCGGCAGCCACGGCCAAGTCCATCTGGATCGCGCCGTTGGCCAATCCGCAAACCTGCTATGGCCAGGCGAGCCAGCCGAGTCCCGGCGCGGCCTGCGGCTCGGGCCGGGGAACCGAATTTGGCGACCACGTCCACCTCGCGGGCCAGAACGGCTACGATCAGGCGCCCATCTTCGACGACCTGTACGGCTGCAACTTGCCGAAGATTAGCTGGGTCATACCGGACCTCAGTTGGTCGGACCACGCAAACGGTGGGTTTGGCGCGAACAGCACTGTATACGGGCCCGCATGGGTCGGCGATATAATCGACGGCGTCGGCCAGGCCTGTGGCGGAATGTACTGGAATACCGAGCCTACTGCGGTGATCGTCGTCTGGGACGATTGGGGCGGCTGGTTGACCACGTCAACCCGTGGGCCTACTACCGGGGAACATCGACTTCATGTCCTACGTCTGACGCGCCGAACGGATGGGGATGCGGCTATGTCTCCGGCTTCCGCGTGCCTCTGCTGGTGGTCTCGCCATACACCGGAACCGGCAGTCAGCAGGCAGGGTTCAGCAATTATGTTTCCGGGAAGTGCGGGGCGTCGCCATTGCCGAGTTGCCCGAACTTCGGCACGAACAACGAATTCGTGCACGACTTCGGCAGCATCCAGGCGTTCACGGAGTACAACTTCGGGATGCCCTTCATCGATGGTCCTCCGGATGATGGCTACGCGGACTACAACGCGCCCGATTGGGGCCCGAACCGAGGCAATGTCCCGCTGTCGGATTTCTTCGGCTTGTATCCGAATCCGCGGCCGTTCGTCTCGATCACGACCGACGAGACCTATACATACTTCGAGGGGGCCAATAGCACTCTCATTCCTGGGTACCCGGGAGATCCCGATGACGATACCGACTAGAGCTAACACTTGTTGAGTTAGAGTCTGGCTGCGGCCTGGCGCTGGTGCTGGCGGCTGGCCGTCGCGAGTTTTGATAATGTGGTATAAGTGGAGGGCAGCGGAGAGAATTCTTCGCCGCCCTTCCCTTGTTCGGGCCGCTCGGCCGAGAGGTATTTTTTATGAAGTCCAAGCACACCACTTTCGTTGCAACTGCCGTCCTCCTATTGTTTCTCCCGCTGTCGGTTTCAGCGGGCGCGCCAAATACAAGGTTCTGCACGACTTCGGCAATGGCAAGATGGGGCCGGACCGTCCGGCCCGCTGCTTCTTGATGACAGGGGCAACCTGTATGGCGTGACCGGCGACGGCGGCACCGGCCAATGCAGCGATTACGGTTGCGGCACAGTATATGAGGCTGGCCCCGAAGATCAACGGCACATGGAAGGAATCCATCCTCCACGCTTTGAATGGGGAAGCGATGGCGCCATCCCTCATGGGGATCCCTAGTTCTTTGACCAATCAGGCAATCTTTATGGCACCCTTGTAGGGGAGCACGGTACGCCGTACGGCGTGTTTGAACTGACCCGATGCCGACGAGAGCTGGGTCGAATTTTAACGTCTTGTACACCGACAAGCCCGTTCGGCGGCGGGCCGGCCCCGGCCTGCTTACCGATGATCTTGGCAACCTGTATGGCGAGGATGGGGCCCGGCCAGGACCACGGCGGCGCTATCGGCGAACTGTCACACGGCTCGGCGATGTTGGTACTACATGCCAAGTCTACAGTTTTTGTGGACAGAATAGCTGCCCGGACGGGGCAGATCCCTCCCACCCCGCCGATTTGGGACGGCAACGGCAATATGTTCGGGACGACAAGTTTCGGCGGAATCTACTCTGAGGATTGCCACCCCTACTATACGCTGGGGTGTGGCACTATTTACGAGATGACCCCCGACGGCGATGGCACCTGGACCTACATCGTTCTTCATCGATTCATGCAGTCATCGAGCGGCCGACGGCCAATCCCCTTACAGCGGCCTGGTCATGGGCAAGGTCTGGCAACTTTTATGGCGCAACCGTCGCCGGAGGGGCATACGGCAACGGCACGATCTTCAAGCTGGCGTATACGGGCGGCCAGTGGCAGGAGACGATCCTGTACAACTTTGTGAATTGCCACCACGGGTGCGGGCCGGAGGGCACGCTGGCGCGCGACAAAGCCGGTAATCTCTACGGCACTGCAGACGGAGGGACGGGCAACTGTTCGGCTACGCGTGCGGGGTGGTCTTTAAGTTGTCGCCGCAAAAGAACGGCAAGTGGAAATACAGTGTGGTGTACAACCTCACCGAAAAGGGCGGCGGCTTTCAGCCTTTCTACGGAGTGATTGTCGACGACAAAGGCAACCTGTTCGGCGTCACCAGCCAGTTCGGCAAATACAACTTCGGCACCGCCTTCGAAATAACGCGGTAACCTAGTCCCGACAGAAACTCTGACGCAGCCTAGCAATGCCGCTGCCATCCACCAAAAAGCCGACCGGGCCTGCGCCCGATCGGCTGAGTTTCTTTCCAGTCAGCTCTACCCTACTGCTTGGGCGGGGCCTTGCTGGACTTCTTGGCTGCGGCCTTCGGATGGTCGGGCACTGCCATGACCTTGCTTTCGTCAACGGGCGTGGTCCCGTCACCTGCGAAGGTGCCGCCTGCGGGCACAATCCAGAACTCATCGGTCTGCGTGCCGGCGCTGCCGGTACGGGTCTCGATGCGGCCCGGGTCGATGCCCAACTTGGCTTCGCCGCTGGTGAGGTACGCCTTGGCATTAACGGCGCGTTCTGCCGCCAGGTTCGGGCGCTTCTCATCCGGTGCGGAGTTACCGACGATCACCAGTTTGTTGTCTGCGTTCTGCTGCAGGTTCTTGGCTACGTCATCCAGTTTGCCTTTGCACTCGTTGTCGACGCGCCATGGCTTCTTGATCTTAGCCATGTTGGCGAAGTCGCAATCGCTCAACTTGCTGGCCTGCGGCGGCGGTGGCGGCGGAGGATTCTCCACTGTCACTTGCGTCGAGCCCTGCGAATTGAGGCCTCGCGAATCCGTACAAGTCGCGTTGACTGTGATCGGACCGGCGCTGGCGCCCGTGGTGTTCAAAGTGGCGTTGCTGCCGTCGCCGGAAATGCTGCCAGCGGTTGCGGTGTAGTTGGCCACCGTCACCGGAACGTTGTCCGGACTGGTGCAAGTGCAGGTGATATTGACCGTGCCGCCCGCCTGAACGTTGGTCGGGTTGGCGGAGCAGGACATGGTTGGCGGGTTCTTCGGCGGTTCCTTCACCATGAAGGTCGCCGAACAGGTCACCGGCGTCATCTTCTTCCACTTGGTGTCGGATATGTTGGCGGTGACCGTGTAGCTGCCACCGGCCATTCCATTGGTGTCGATGCTGGCGGTATTGCCGGTGCCAGCGACCTTGCCTCCGTTGGAAGTCCAGTCATACTTCAAAGTATGCTTAGAATTGAAGTTAGTGCCAGTCGCAGTAGCGGTGATAGGCTCGCCGACCATGACTTCACTGGGCTGCACGGAGCAGGCTGCCGTCGGGATAGCCGTTGGAGGATATCCAAAATTCCATACCAGGCCACCGGCCAGGCGAACGCCGTCAAGCGATACGCGTCGCAGATTTGGGTCCTCAGGGCCCACTAAATCGGAGTAATTGTGCCGACCCCAAACGTAGTCCGCTTCGAAAGGCCGGATGGTGAGACGCTTGGTAAGTGGCAGATCGATGCCACCACCCAGGACCGCTCCAATGCCGGAGTCGGGAGCGAGGTTATTGGGGCCGCTCAAGCGGTTCCAGCTGATCATGGTGTGGATGAACAAATTCGCGCCGTCGGTGCGCCACATGAAACGCGGACCGAGGGAAAGCAATCCCTCATTGGTGAGCTTGTCGCTGCCCCAGTTTTTGCCGTAATCGATCGAAAGGCCGATGACCCGATTGAAGTTGTAAGTAGCATCGCCGACGAATCCACTTCCAAGGCTCGGCAGTTGCTGTGAAATAGGGGCGGCCGGTGTCCCAAAAGGATTGGGAACAGAACCGCCGGGATTAAGCCATTGATAGCCGGTGAAGATGTCGACTTTCGGGACTGGTTGGTCTTGCGCGAACGCAATCGCTGATACCAGCATTACAGAGAACAACACGAACAAAGAGCCGCAACAATTACGTCTACTACCTACCATATGGTCCTCCAGAAGTCATTAAGAGCTAGTTTCGCCTGAATGCTTCGCTTTCAAAATTGGGATTGCACCGCACGGAAAGTTGCTATGATGTCAAATGTGCGGTACGCGATTCCAAAACGTCATCACTATTTAGTATGCGGAATCAGAGCAACCATCTTACCTGTCGAAAGTCGGTATCGTCCAGTGGTCACACGGGAGTAAGTCTCATATTGATACCATGTTGAAGAAAGCCCCGACTTTCCCTACACGGATTCGCTTCGCGTGCCGGAGCTGCAATCGTATCGAATCATAGCAAAAAGGAAGAAGAAGCCGTAATTCCCATGAGCCACGAAAAAGTGCTGATTGTCGAAGACGAGGAGAACGAGCGGACCGGACTGGCGGAACTCGTGTCCTCCTGGGGATATGTGGCGGACACCGCCAAGGACGGCGCCGAAGGCTTTGAGAAGGTCGGCAGTTGGGCACCGGCCATTGTGGTTACCGACCTCAAGATGCCGCGGATGGGCGGGTTGGAACTGCTGGAAAAGATCGCCGGTGACAGCAGGACCATTGCCGTGATCGTGGTGACCGCGCAAGGGACGATTGACAGCGCGGTGAATGCGATGCGGATGGGCGCCTACGATTACATCACCAAACCGATCGATACCGACCGCTTACGCACTATCCTGCAAAACGCCTCCAAGCAAATTGGCGCGAATGTACAACTGGAAGTGAACCGCCGGACGTTGCGCGACCGCGGGTTGCTGGGCCAACTGGTTGGCGATTCGAAGAAGATGAAGGATGTGTTCCATTTGATCGAGATGGTGGCGCCGAGCACGGCATCAGTCTTGATTACCGGGGCGAGTGGGACAGGGAAAGAACTGGTGGCGCGCACCATCCACGAACAGAGCACGCGCGTGAATAAGGCGTTTGTCGCGATCAACTGCGCGGCAATTCCGGAAACGCTGATTGAGAGCGAGATCTTCGGACATGAGAAGGGCGCGTTCACGGGCGCCATTGAACGGCGAACCGGCTGCTTCGAACTGGCGGAGGGTGGGACGCTGTTGCTGGACGAAATTGGCGAGATGCCGGTGGCTACGCAGGCCAAACTGCTGCGCGTGCTGGAAGACCGGAAATTGCGACGCCTGGGCAGCAAGGTAGAGACAAGCATCGATGTGCGGGTTCTGGCCGCAACCAACAAAGTTCCCGAGGAAGCGGTCGCCCGGGGCGAGCTGCGCAATGATCTTTACTATCGCTTGAACGTGTTCAACATCCACATGCCGCCGCTGCGGGAGCATAAAGAGGATATTCCGGCGCTGGTGGAGTTCCTGATACGGGAGATGAGCGCCAAGCACGGGCGCAAGGTCGCGGCGGTGAGTGAGGCGGTGTTGAACCTGTTTCAGGGACACTCGTGGCCGGGAAATGTGCGCGAGTTGCGCAATACGTTGGAGCGGGCCGTGATTGTATGTGATGGAGGGATCGTAGAGACCAAACATCTGCCGCCGGGCTTTGGTCAAACCATCTTGCGTCCTTCCTCGGACGACCCAGACTCGGTGCGGCTGGGAGTGGGCACAACGGTTGGGGAAGCGGAAAAATTGCTGATCTTGAAGACACTCGAGTCGACCAACAACAACAAGACGCGGGCGGCGGAAATGTTGGCGATCAGCCTGAAGACGTTGCACAACAAGTTAAAAGAATATGGCACTACGGCAGTCGAGGGCGGGTTAAAGGAAGAGTAGCGGGGATGCCACGCGGGAGTCGGGAATTGTCGACTTACCCGCCACATGCAGGATGCGTCGAAGAACACAAATCGTATTGGCCATCACCTTCATGGTAGCCGTACTGGTGTCTTTTTTTTCCTACCTTTATATCTCACAACTGCTGCGGCAGGACATTTCAACGGCGCGCGAAACCGCCTCCTATCTGGCTTCCCAGTTGGCATTCCTGGCGAACAACGCGACTCCCGACATAACCAGTACGCGGGTCAATACCAACGACCCGGCAGCGGTGAGCCGTGCGATCGCGTATTACCTCAGCACCGACAGCGACTTGAACGCCATGGTTCAATCGGTAGTGGGGAGTTGGCCCACGGTCTACGATGCGGCCATTATTGGCCCTGACGGGAAAACGATATTACACTCCAGTCCGGACATGGTGAACAAGTTGGCCCCGGAGCGTCCCGATTTCCAGAAATTGCAGGACGCGCGCTTTCGCCGGCAACTCCGCATGGTGTACAACCCGCCGACGATTTATCAAGTCACGATGCCTTTGGAGTTGAATGGCACGCAGTTCGGAAGCATCCGGCTGGGGATCTCCACGGTTTTTCTGAAAAGCGAACTCACGCCGCGGCTGCACCATGCGGTGGTATTCTCCGGAATCGCGATCCTATTATCGCTGGTGCTGGCAGCGGGGCTCTCGCATATAGCGCTGGGACCACTGGAACGGATCAGCCGCACGTTGGACATTGTCAGCGGAGGCGAGGCGCAACCGGATGAAGAAGATTCGAGTACGGATGAGTATGGACTGGTGAGCTTGAAAATCGCCCATCTGGGGCGGCAGATGCGGGATGCGCGGGAAATTTTTTCCGCATTGAAAGATAACGTTGACCAGATCATGGGGAACCTGCAAGACGGATTGATGCTGTTCACGCGGGATTCGCGGGTGGTGCTGGTGAGCGCTTCCGTAGAGAGATTTCTGGGACGGCCACGGCACGAATTGTTGGGGCGGACAGTGAAGGAGCTTTTCTATCATGATTCGCCGTTGGGGGCATTAGTGTTGGACGGCTTCCAGCTGCAGCATGCGATTGTGCAACGGGAGGTTGAGGCGGCAAGTGGCAAACGGGTACAAGTCTCCCTGGACTTTATTAAAGAGCACGGAAGTCCCATTGGCGCGTTGCTGACACTTCGCGATGCGGAATCGGTGCGGCGGATTGAAGATGAGATCGAAATGTCACGGCGCATGTCGGCCAGCGGCCGCATTACGCGCGGCGTTGCGCACGAAGTCAAGAACCCGATCAATGCGATCGTACTGCACCTGCAACTGCTACAGAACAAGCTACAGCAAACCGATCCAGACACTTTGCGGCACGTAAATATCATTGACAGCGAAATTCATCGGCTCGACCGCGTGGTACAGATTCTGGTGGACTTTACCCGGCCACGCGAGCTGCATCTGGAAGAATTCGATTTACGGAAGCTGCTGGAAGACGTGATCGTGCTGGCGCAACCGGAGGCGGAGCAACACGGAGTCACCATTACGCGCGATCTGTCCGCCGAAGCTTTGTGGGTAAAGGTTGACAGCGACTTCATCAAACAAGCCATGCTCAACGTGGTATTGAACGGAGTGCAGGCGATGCCGGAAGGCGGGAAGTTGACAATCATAGCCAAACGCGAAGGCGCGGACGTGGTGACGGACATTCGCGATAATGGCATCGGAATCCCCCACGATATTCAGGAGAAAATTTTCGAACTTTATTTCACGACGAAGCAGCCAGCCGGCAGCGGCATCGGTTTGGCGGAGACTTACCAAATCCTGCAATGGCACTACGGGTCGGTGGATTTTCAAACGGTGCCGGGTAAGGGGACGACGTTCCGTTTGTGCCTTCCGCTGCAAGTGGGCAAGAGTGCCAGCGACGGGACGAACGGGAAATCTATCGATCAGGCGCTGAGTAGTCCGGCCAATTAGGCGCAGCGACCGCGCCCGGATTGAGAGGAATGCGACCGCTAGAAGACGATACAATTTCTCTTATCCGCAAAAGCGTGAGATTTCTATGACTCTGGCCACGGTGGCGATGAGCATCGTATTGTGGAGTTGCGAAGCGCCTGCTGCGGCAGGGGCGGCTGCTATGCAAACGACTGCGCAATCTCAGAGTGCACAGGAAGCACCGACGGGGCCTCCCACGAATGCACCACCGACGGCGAAGCCCGGTGCGACCACGCCGTGCTCTGGCAAATCCGCGAGTACAGCGGGATCGCAAATGCCGTGTAATCCCGCAAAGCGCCGGAAACATCGTACTCCGCAAGTGGCTGCCGATTCTTCCGGCTCGCCTCTGAAGAAAGTCGTCCGCAACGGAAGCACTGCTGAGCCGGAAGTTCAATTGGGGCCTGGAGTCAGCCAGCAGCAGGCATCGCATCAGGTACAACTTACCAATCAGTTGCTGGTCACGACCGACGCAAACTTAAAAACGGCGGCGACGAGGAAGCTGACTGCGGAACAACAGGAGACGGTGAAACAAATTCAGAGCTTTATGAAAGAGTCCAAGGCAGCGGCCAGTGACGGAGACGTTCAACGCGCCTATACCCTGGCGACGAAAGCGAACTTGCTTTCGGCCGACCTGGTGGGCCACTAGGGACGCGCCAATCTTGCCTCCCATTCTTGGTTCGTCGCAAGGTTCGAGTGAACAGGGCACTGCAATCTCCCGGGGAAAGTTCCGGCAGTCTATATGGTTTATCGTACTGGTCGCATTTCTGCTGCGGCTGACGGTCATTGTCATCGGGCACACTTACAAAATCACACCGCGACGCGATCATTTTCAGTTTGGCTGGGAAATGGGCCGGCTGGCGCGCTCGATTGCGCTAGGACAGGGATTCAGTTCTCCCACTGACCTGCCGACGGGAGCCAGCGCTTGGGCTCCGCCGGTGTATCCGTACATTCTGGCGGGAGTGTTCAAAGTATTCGGGACCTACACCGCGGCTTCGGCCTTCGTCATCTTGACCTTCAACAGCGTATTCGGGGCGCTGACCTGTTGGATCTTGTACTGGATTGGGCGACGAATTTTCGGGGAGCCGGTCGGGCGCGGCGCGGGGTGGACCTGGGCCGTCTTCCCTTACGCGATCTACTGGCCGACGCGAGTGGTGTGGGAGACGAGTTTCACAACTTTTCTGTTGAGCCTGGCGTTGCTGCTCACGCTTCGAATGGCGGATCGGCCGCCGCGATGGTGGTCGTGGCTT
This sequence comes from Terriglobales bacterium, assembly GCA_963700175.1. Classification (GTDB taxonomy): domain Bacteria; phylum Acidobacteriota; class Terriglobia; order Terriglobales; family Acidobacteriaceae; genus DASVWZ01. The sequence goes on along the minus strand of CAVOWN010000006.1, from coordinate 24,856 downwards.
TCGTTTGGCTTTCTATGGGGCATCATCATTTTGACCAATACGGCGGTGGTCAGCATGATGCCGTTTTGCTTGCTGTGGCTGCTGCATATGACACGAAAGCGTTCGCAGATTGTGGGCGCAGCGTTGTGCGTGTTGATCGCGATTTTGGTAGCAACGCCCTGGCTGGTTCGGAATTACGAAGTGTTCGGAAAATTTATTTTTGTTCGTGACAATCTTCCGCTGGAGATGTATGAAGCGAACAACGATCAATCGGAAGGGCTGTGGACGCGAAATGAGCATCCTGGAAACGATCCGGAGGCGATGCGGCGGTTTCAAGAGGCGGGCGAGCTTCGGTTCATGTCCGAGAAGAGGGAGCAGGTGCGAGTGTTCGTTCGCGAACATCCCGGGCGGTTCTTGTGGTTCACCTTGGAGCGGGCTGCGTATTTCTGGATTGCTCCGCCGCAGGCGACGATTGTGGATGGGTATGATCTGAGGATCTCCCGGCACGTAAACTTTGGACTCGCGGCGGGGCTGGCGTTTGCAGGATTGTGGCTGGCGCTGCGGCGTCGCGTACGTGGTGTTTTCTTGCTAGCGTGCTTTCTATTGATTTATCCACTTCCCTATTACCTGGTCAATCCGTTCGTTCGCTATAAACATCCCATTGAGCCGGCGATGGTTTTGCTGATCGTCTATCTATTTTGGGAGGCGAGACGGATTCAGGTGCGCTGGCCTGCTGTACAACAAAATCCTAAGTTGCAAAGTTCGTGAAGACTTGTTGCGTAGGTTGGCCGCTTTTCTCGCATCATTTAAAGTAGGTCATGCGTTCCATTCTGCAGAAACGCGGTCTGCGTTTCATTTTTGCCGCGAATCTGATCTCGATGCTGGGCAGTGGCATGAATTCCGCCGCCGTCGCCTGGTACATTCTGCAGGCCACGCACTCGGAAGTCGCGTTGGGCACGTTTGCGGTCCTGCAAACCATCCCCGCCATGCTCATGCTTCCCTTCACTGGAGTCATCATTGATCGGGAAGACCGGCGGCGTTTAGTGATGCTGCTCGATGCGTTTCGGGCGATCATCATTCTGGTGGTTTCGATTCTTGCGTTTGCCGGGAAAACGCGCGTTTGGGAGCTTTACCTGATGAATACCCTGGTGGCCGCGGGATTCTGGGTGTTCTGGCCAACGATTACGGCCCTCATTCAGGAGCTAACGCCCGGCGAAGAATTCGTTAAGGCGAACACTTTTCTGTTAGCTGGGGTTCAAGGCGGATGGTTGATTGCCGGAGCGATCGTGGGGTTCGTTTATAACCACATCGGACTGGGTGGTGTGCTGCTCATAGATTTCTCGACTTACTTAGTCTCGTTCCTCTGCTATTTCGCGGTGCGAAAGGGACGACATGTGGTGCCGCGGCCCGCGGAGTTACATTCCGATCTGATCGCGGCAGAAACAGCGGTCGAACGCTTTTGGCGCGAAATGCGGGAAGGATTCAATTTTCTGCGGGGAAATCAGAACCTGATTTTTCTGGGGATTAGTTGGGCACTGTTTCTGGGCGCAATGATGACTGGAGTTGTGGTGACCGCGCCTCTCAGCGATCGCGTGTTTCATGCGGGGGCGGTGGGTTACGGCTGGCTCAACGCGGGATGGGGCACGGGGGCGTTTCTGAGTGCGTTGTACGCTCCCAGGATCATCGGTGAACTTGGGTCGCGGCGGGCGATCGCAATCTCGATGGGAGTTCTGGCAATCTGTATGGTGCTGGCTCCTCTGGCCGGATTTCTGGCGCTGGCAGTGCTGGCTTACGGTTTAATGGGCACGGGGCGAGGCATCAGCGGAGTCGCCATGAATACCAGCATCATGGAACAAGTGCCCGCGCACTTCATGGGACGGGTGCAGAACATTTTCTATTTCGCGGGAACCAGTTTGCAGATTGTGCTGGCGCTGCTGGTAGGAGCGGTCGCACAGTTGAATCTGGTAGCGGGATTTTCAGTCATCGGATTGGTTTATGCCGCGGCCTTTGTCAGCGCGAGTTGGCCGGTGCACGCTCCCGTAAATGTGCGGAGCGCCGGCGGGGTGTCATGATTTTCCGGATTGCCCTTGCCACGCAGGGCGAGAGCCGGAAAGTCGAAGGGACGCCCACGTCGACATCGAAAAGAAGTAGTTGAGTAGTCAGCTCGCGAGTGTGGCTGTTATTCTTTTCTTTCCAATCTCAAAGGAGAGCCGCATGTCCCTCGAAGGCCGCACAGCGGTTGTGTTCGGAGTCGCTAATAAGCGCAGTATCGCCTGGTCGATCGCGCAAGGTCTGCATCAAGCCGGGGCAAGGCTGGCGATCACTTACCAGAACGAGCGTCTGGAGCAAGAGGCGAAGGACTTGATTCTTTCGCTGCCTGGGGCTGAGGCCTTCATGTGCGATGTCTCGAAAGACGCGGACATTGACTGGCTGTTTGCGACGCTCAAGGAGCGCTTCGGCAAACTGAATGTTCTGGTGCATAGCGTGGCCTTCGCGCCGACGGAAGAGTTGAAGGGCGACTTCTCGAATACCACGCGCGAAGGGTTTCGGATTGCGCATGACGTGAGCGTCTATTCGCTGATTGCGGTCTCGCGCGCGGCTGCACCGTTGATGGAAGATGGTGGCAGCATTATTACGATGACGTACTACGGCGCGGAAAAGGTCGTGCCTCATTACAACGTGATGGGAGTGGCGAAGGCCGCGCTTGAGTGTACCGTGCGATATCTAGCACAGGACTTGGGGCGGAAGAAGATTCGCGTGAACGCGATCTCGGCTGGGCCGATCAAGACTCTGGCGGCGCGAGGCATCTCCGGGTTGGGGGACATGTTAAAGTCGCACGCTGAGCGTGCGCCATTGCAGCGTAATGTGGATGTAAGCGAGGTCGGATCGACCGGAGTCTTCCTGGCGTCTGATGCGAGTTCCGGCATAACCGGCGAAGTGATTTACGTGGATTGTGGCTACAACATCATGGGGTTTTGACAAGGGTTTTCAATCGAAGCGATATTAGCGTGGCTTGATTGATGGCGCCGTGCGACAGCCACGCGACTTTACGAGCTCACTCGGACTTTCCGTTCGTTCTCATGGATTCTCTCCAGGCTGATTTCGACATCTCTTTCCCGTTCAAAGCGAAGAAACTTGTCTCCCCATTCAATCAGCAGAATACTGTTGTCCGCGATCAAATCGTCTAATCCCAAGGTTTCAAGCTGCCGCGGGGTATCTACGCGGTAGAGGTCGACGTGGTAGAGCGTCACTTCGGGTGCGCGGTATTCGTGAATCAGGGTGAACGTGGGACTGGTGACGTCTTCTTCCGCGGCAGCGTCAAACGCCGCGGCGATGCCCTTGACGAGGGTGGTTTTACCCGCTCCAAGGTCGCCGCGCAGCAGCACCAACTTCGGGGGAGTAAGCAGGGCCGCGAGTTCGCGTCCTAAAGCGATGGTTTCCTCGGCAGAATGAGTGACAAACTCTCGCGGCTGCATGGGAGAACAGTATAACGAGAGTTCAGAGCTCGGAGGCGCGTGTTAGACGTTGTTGTGCGGCGGCGACCAGGCTCCAAGAAAACTTCGGTCTGCGGTGGCACCGACGGCTGTCCGTAAATTGCGATGGTCATCGTCTTCCAGGGCAATGAAGCGGAAGGGCTGTAAAATACCATCGGTCAAAGTGCGCCGTGGATGCAGCATCTCGGCCATGCCGCGCACCGGTCCGGGTTGCATTTGGAACGCGACCTCGACGAAGCCGCCTTCTTCCAGCGCCTTGGCCAGACGCAACATTCCACCAGTCACCGAGACGGTTTGTAGTTTGGCGGTGGCACGCTGTCCATCTCCCAGCTTAACCAATGCCGGGAAGGCGTTTCCGAGCTGCATCCGTACGGCGCGCCGCTGAGGATTCGATTGGGGGAAATGTGTCATAGGCAATTCGACTATCGCACGGCGCAGGTGCGCGAGAAAGATTACCGAAGCCCGCTGTCCGGATTCCAGGGCGAAAGCGAGAGGCTTTCACTACCGGGGTGGGCGAAAGCCGCACTGGCAGCGGCTTATGCTTTCTATTTACTGTATGGTTAATGTACCGCCGGACCAATCATTCAGCGATGAATTTCATACCCCGGCAACGCAGCCGCACTCGAGGTACGTCGAAACGCCTCCGGCAAGGCAGCTACCAGGTCGGTAGCGATGAGCGAATGTTCACCCATACGCTCGGCAGCGACATCACCGGCGAGCCCGTGAAGATGTACGGCGGCAAGGACTGCATCGAAACTCTGCTCGGTATGCTGCGCCATGAGGCCGGCCACCATTCCAGTGAGGATGTCGCCGGTGCCTCCGGTCGACATGCCGGGATTGCCCGTGGTATTGACCCATACTTCGCCGTCGGGGCGCGCAATTAGCGTGCGATGACCCTTGAGCACCACAATTAAATCGTGATCCCGGGCGAAAGTCCGAGCAACGTTGATACGGTCGTGTTGAACGGCGCTGATGGTCGATCCCAGCAGGCGCGCCATTTCTCCGGGGTGGGGGGTGATGACCAGAGTGCGGCCTCGACCGTTCAAATCGTCAGCTTTGCCTTCGAACGCATTAAGTCCGTCGGCGTCAAGGACGGTTGGGAGCTTGCTGTCTTTCACCAGGGCGCGGACGAAGCCAGCGGTTTCCGCGACCCGTGAGATGCCGGGGCCGATGGCGAGAATTTTCTTTTCTGCAAGTTTGCGCACCGCATTAAGCGCCTGTATGGAGATGCTGCCTTCGGGAGTTTCCGGAAGAGCCTCGGTCATGACTTCGGGATGAAATCCGGCGACGGTGGCGAGGACGGATTGAGCAGTCGCTACGGTGCAAAGGCCGGCGCCCGCGCGTAATGATGAAACAGATGCCATGGCGGCGGCGCCGGCTTTTCCGAGCGACCCTCCGACGACTAGAACGTGTCCGAAGCTTCCCTTGTTCGATTCCTGAGGTCGCGACATGGTCGCCAGAGAGACGTTGACCGAGTCGATAAGGTTGAGATGTAGCGACGAAATATTGGCGTAATCTCGCGGCGAGCCAATGGGAGCAACAACAGTGGGTCCCGAGGTCAACCCTCCGAACACGTGCGCTGGACGCGGCGCAGTGAAAGTTACGATCGCATCCGCGCGCGCGACAATCCCGGGTTGCTCCCCCATCACATCGGCATCTGCGCCGGATGGAATATCGACGGCAATGACGGCAGATTGACTGGCATTCAATGCGCGAATCGCTTCCGCGTATAAATCACTCACCGGAGACCGAAAACCAGTGCCCAGGATTGCGTCAAGGAGAACATCGCAATGCAAGACCTCTTGCGCCGGACTAGTGCGCAATTCTTGGGCGGTGCGGACGATAACCGGCGAGAGTGGAAGCTTGTGGAACATTTCCGCTGCGTCGCCGCGCAATTCATCGGGATCAGCAAGGAGAATCAGCCGGACGTTCTTGCCGGCGGACTGCAGGATTCGCGCGGCCACTGAGCCGTCTCCGCCGTTGTTTCCCCTGCCGCAGATTACTCCGATGCAGTTGGCGTTCGGGTAATGCGACAGCACAAACCTGGCTACGGCGGAGCCAGCATTTTCCATCAAAGTGAGCGAGGGAACACCGAGTTTCTGCACGGTCATGCGATCGATCTCGCGCATTTCGGAGGCGGTGACGATTCTCATGCAGGTGTCTGCGTTGATCTTAGTTTTTGGCTCCGAGTCAATTCCAAGACTATAGAATAGTCCGGCCCGTCACGTGCAGGCGACGGGCGGTTGCTCTGAAAAAGACGATGGACAGGCGGCACGCCTGCCAGCAGTTGAATGGCGGCGCTATTCTACGGCTACTTTTGGCCTCGATTGCAACTGTTGTACACGGCTGTGATGGCGGCTGTAGGTGAAGTAAACCACCATGCCGATGATCAACCAGATGATGAGGCGGGCCCAGTTCACCCAGCCGAGTTTGTACATCATGTATCCGTTGAAGAGGATGCCGAGAATTGGTACTAAGGGCACCCACGGGGTACGGAAAGGCCGAGGCTGATTGGGATTGGTGCTGCGCAACATCATGACCGCGATACACACGATGATAAACGCAAGAAGCGTGCCGATGTTCACCATCTTGCCGATGTCGTCAATCGGAGTCAGGCTTCCGACGATGGCAGCGAGAATGCCGACCAGGATCGTGTTCTTCCAGGGCGTGCGGAACTTCGGATGTATGTCGGCGAAAAATTTCTTCGGCAGAAGTCCATCGTTGGCCATGGAATAAAGCACGCGAGTCTGGCCGAGAAGCATGACGAGCATGACGCTGGTGAGGCCGGCCAATGCTCCGAGAGTGATGATGTGCGATGCCGTGGTCAAACCGCGATCCAGAAAGGCGCGCGCAATGGGGGCTTCGATGTTGACTTCGCGCCACGGCACCATCCCGGTGAGTACTCCCGCCACACCGATGTACAACACGGTACAGACTACCAACGACGCGATGATTCCGATGGGCAGATCGCGCTGCGGGTTCTTGGCCTCCTGGGCGGTAGTCGAAACTGCGTCGAAGCCGATGTAAGCGAAGAAAATGTAGGCCGCGCCAGCGCCGATTCCAGACATTCCGTAAGGCGCGAAGGAGTGCCAGTCCGAACCCCAGTTGCTGAAATTCACATAATGAAAACCCAAACCAATCACAAACAAAACGACCGAGACTTTGATCACCACGATGGTGGTATTGAAGCGGGCGCTCTCCTTAATTCCCCTCACTAGCACGGCGGTAATGACGAGGGCGATGATGAATGCTGGAACATTGACGCCGATTTCCATCCCGAACAGATGCGGAGCTGCCAGCAGATCGTGCGCTCGTTGCAGCAGCTCCGGCGATTGCGCGGACATAATGGCAGTGACCTTATTGAGAAAGTCATTGGTGTTCGGTGCCAGAGTCGGATCGGCGGCTTGCGCCATCTGCCGGGCAATAATTTGTTCAGCCTGACGCAGGCCAGTCCAGTGGTCGTAGGCGAGCCACAGTGGCATGTGGATATGGAAAATATTGAGCAGTTCGATGAAGTGGTTCGACCATCCGGAAGAGACGGTGCTGGCGCCCATGGCGTATTCGAGGGTAAGGTCCCATCCGATGATCCAGGCAAAAATCTCGCCGAGCGTGGCGTAGGCGTAGGTGTAGGCGCTGCCGGCCAGGGGAATCATGGCAGCAAATTCCGCATAGCAAAGCGCGGCGAAGGCGCAGCCAAGGCTGGATATAACGAATGAGAGCATGAGGCCGGGACCGGCGTAGTGCGCGCCCAGTCCGGAGAAGACGAAGATGCCGGCGCCGATGACTGCACCCACTCCCAAGGCGGTCAACTGAAACGGGCCAAGAGTTCGTTTCAGGCTGTGCTGGCCCGTTTCCTGGGCCTCTTTCATCAGCATGTCCAACGGTTTGGTAGCGAGAAGATTTGCCATTTTTCTCCTAAGAATTCAGTTTGACCTGGCGCCCTGAGGGTCGCGCCGCGACCACAAATAGTACACCGGAATCCCCAACAATACGATGCAGAGGCCGGGCCAAGTGTACTGCGGTTTGAAACGTAATAGTACGACATCAATAAATAACGCCATCACAATATAAATAGCCGGCAGCACGGGATAGCCGATGGCGCGGTACGGACGCTCGACATTGGGATGAGTGCGGCGCAAAACGAACAGTCCGAAAATGGTCAGGATGTAAAAAACCAGCACCGCAAAAATAATGTAGTCGAGCAGTTGCCCGTAGCTGCCGGAAACGCACAGGATGCAGGTCCATACCATTTGGACCATCAGAGAAACTGCCGGCGTTTTGTAGGTTGGATTCAGCTTGGCGACGCTGCGGAAGAACAGGCCGTCCTTCGCCATGGCGTAATAAACGCGGGAGCCGGCAAGGATCAAGCCGTTATTGCACCCGAAGGCGGAGAGCATGATGGCGGCGGCCATCAGCAGGCCGCCGATTGAGCCGAGCATTTGCGTCATCGCGGCAGTGGCAACCCGGTCTTCGGTCGCGAACTTGATTCCGCGTTCCAAGATGGTCGCGCCGTTGCGCACTCCATCGAGTGGCAGAACGCTGAGGTAAACCACGTTGCACGCAAGATACAGCGCAATGACAACGCCCGATCCCAAGGCCAGGGAAAGCGGAAGATTGCGGCTGGGATTCCTGACTTCTCCGGCCGTAAAAGTGACGTTGTTCCAGGCGTCCGCGGAGAACAGCGACCCGACTTGGGCGACGGCTAGAACGGTCAGAGTGCCCACCAGCACGCCGCCGCCGATATCGTGCTGCGCACCCAGGCCTGCGTTGCGCCAGAAGTTCGCATGAAAATTCGCGGCAACAGCAATGGCATTCCGTCCGATGGATAAGCCCAGCAACGCGAGTCCCAGCAGGGCCGAAACCTTGGCAAAGGTAAACACGTTCTGAATGAGCGCCCCGGTCTTGACTCCGAAAATATTGATCACGGAGAGTAGGACCACCATCAGGATCGCGACCAGATTTTGCGTGTTGAGGCCTACGTCCATGTTGCCGAGGACCATGGGGCCAAGGTGGATGGGCGGAACCCTCCAGAAATGGAGGATCCAGTTCGAAGAGGAAATTGACGGGGCGAAGATCCCCAGGAACTTGCCGAATGCCACACCTACCGCGGCAATCGTGCCTGTCTGGATGACGAGGAACAAGGTCCAGCCGTAAAGAAATCCCCAGAGCGGACCAAGGGCCTCCCGCAGATAAACGTACTGGCCGCCGGCGCGAGGCATCATGGCCGCCAATTCGCCATAGCTGAGCGCACCGACAACAGTCAGAAAACCGGTGACGAGCCAGGCCCCCATCAGCAGTGCCGGCGAATTCACTTGGCGGGCGATATCCGCCGAGACGATGAAAATGCCGGAGCCAATCATTGAGCCCATCACCAGCATGGTGGCGCTGGTAAGACCAAGGCCTTTGACCAGCTCCTTATCTTGATGAGAGTGACGGTCCCAATCGGTGACTGCTGCCGGAATTGGAGGCTTGATGTCGGTGCTCACTAGGCTCCCTGATTACCTGCTGCCTCGCCTTCGTCCGCGTGGGCCCGCTTTGCCCGCCGGACAGCCGAGGCGCTGTCTCTAGGTGTTTCCTCAGCTCACGACTTTACCTTAATATTTGCAAAAATTCTTCCGCTGATTTTCGTGGGGCCGATAGCAAGTCTGATATCACTGCGACCGAATCCGCGCCAGCTTCGATGACCCCGCGGCAGTTGGCGCGTGTGATTCCACCGATGGCAACCAGTGGTTTTGTGCTCAAGGCTCGCGCTTTGCGGAGTCCGTCGAGGCCGACGATGGGATCGGGATTGGCTTTGCTGGTGGTCGAAAATATTGGCCCGATCGCCAGATACGTCGCCGAAGTTTTGTCCGCCCCGCGGAGTTGGCCGGGATTATGAGTAGACACGCCCATCCACACATCCGGCCCGATGATTTTTCTCGCGGCGCCGGGCGAGAGATCGTCCTGGCCAACGTGAACTCCGTCGAAACCGGCGGCAAGGCAGAGGTCGGCGCGGTCATTCATGATCAATTTGACGGAGTCGGGAAGATGTTGTCTCAGTTCGCGGGCCTGATCCAAAATCTGGCGAGGACTGCCGGATTTATTTCGATATTGCAGAAGGGTGACACCGGCTACGATGAGTTCTTCTGCGGTGCGCAGCCACGCGGCGGTGTCTGAATAATGGAATGTGTCCAGAATTGGATAGAGCCGGGGCAGACACGGGATGACCGGTTTTGCGACCTCGGAGTCTCGCACGGAAACCATCCGCACAGTATAACTCATTTATATTCTATAAGTTATGTTTGCCCATAGTAATCCGGGCCGACATTACCTTGGTTCATTGTCCAGTTTCATTTTGGACATTAGCATTTGGCAAGGCTGATTAGCTGGCCGATGCACAATGCTTATGGACCTCACAAGCCCGTTGTGTTCGACGGCCCGGAGTATGCACCTTCGGCGGGTACCTGGCGCGCTGAAAAGACCCTGCGAAGGTTTTACGCTGGTTGAGTTAATGATCAGTTGCGCAATCGTCCTCACACTTTGCGGCATTGCGATTCCCAACGTAGCGCTAGCCATCACCTCGGCCAAGAATGCCCGAGCCGTGGGTGACATCCGGGCGATCGGAGACGATTTAACGGGCTACGCGGCGACCAATTATCTGTTTCCGAACAAACTGGCGGACATCAACGACAATTATCTCGACCCTTGGGGAAATCCTTATAAGTACCTGAATTTCGCGAATGCAACTCCAACCCAGATGCGAAAGGACCGCTTTCTGTTCCCCTTTAATACCTACTTCGATCTATACAGCATGGGCGCGGACGGCCAGACGGCACTGGGCTTGACGGCGCCGGTAAGCCAGGATGACATCATTTGGGCCAACGACGGGGATTACGTCGGGCTGACGTTGGCATACTGAAGATGAAATGGACAACGACATTCCTGCGCAGCAAAGTGGCACGGAGAGTTTTCCTTCTCTTTGTTTCCTGCGCTCTGTTACCCATCACAGTGCTGGCCATCATGTCGTTTTATCAGGTCTCGCAGCAACTGCAGAGTGAAAGCCGAGGGCAGTTGATGGGGATGAGCGAGTCGCAAGGCATGCTGATCGACGAGCGTCTACAGAGCCTGGACGGTGACCTGCAACTCATTTCATGGCAGAGCAAGGGAGACCGGCTTCCCGAGCTTAGCGGCCCGTTGCAAGATCATTTCAAGGCCCTGGCAATTTTCAGCGAGGATGGCTCGCGGACTGCTGAATGGGGTGGCACGCTCGAAGCTCCGAATCTAGCGCCGGACGACAGAGCTTATGTGCAATCGGGCAAACCACTGGTTCAGACTCATGCCTGCGAGGAACAGCCGGGCAATTGCGTTCGATTGGTACGGGCCATGGATATTGGCCAGCCAACGCAGCGAATTCTGGTGGGCGAGATCAACCCCGAGTATCTGTGGGTGCGTCAGCACTTACCGGCTGGCCTGGAAGCTTGCGTTCAAACCGCCTCTGGAGTGGAGCTTTTTTGCTCCGATCCTGCCCTGACGCTTATCAAGCCGCAAGGACGCGGGCACAGCTCTTCGGGATTTTTTCAATGGCGAAATCAGAATGCATTGTACGACGCAGCCTATTGGAGTCTGCTGCTCCGGCCGGGCTTCCATACGGAATCGTGGCTTGTGATGATTGGGCAGAACCATGATGACATTTTTATGCCCATGCGGCGCTTCCGCAACAGCTTTCCGCTGGTTGTGTTACTGGCCTTGTGGGTCGTGACTCTGGTAAGTTCGGTGCAGATTCGCCGCACCCTGGTGCCGCTGGAAAAACTTCAGGAAGGCACACGGCAGATTGCTCAACAGCACTTCGATGAGCGTGTCGACGTAAGCAGTGGCGACGAGTTTGAAAGTCTGGCGGAGTCTTTCAATTACATGGCGATGCGGCTGGGCCGCCAGTTCCATGCTCTGCGGACGATCAATGAAATCGACCAGGCGATCTTTGCTTCTCTGAATCGCGAGGGCATCGTGGACGCAGTGTTGGACCACATGCCGTTCCTGCTCCCTTGCGATTGCTTTGCGGTGGCGATATTTGGCGACGAGCGGACTTCGGGAAGCGTGCGTTTTCGTGATTCTCGAGGTCGCGGCACGCGCAGGACAATCCCAGCGGCACTGCTTTCGGCGGCCGATGCGGAACGGTTACGGGAAAACGCCGTCAGCCTTCAGATTGACGGACGGCAAATACCAGGCTTCCTGCAACCTCTGGCTGAAGCCGGAATGGAATCATTCCTGGCGCTCCCAATCTTGGTCGACGGAAGCTTGTTTGCGGCCCTCGTCTCGGCGAATGGAAGCCTGCTGCAATTGTCCACGGACGACATTCAACAAACCCGGCAAGTCGCGGACCAACTCGCGGTGGCCTTTTCAAATGTTCAGTTAATTGATGCGATGGAGCAGTTGCACTGGGGAACTCTGACTGCGCTGGCGCGGGCGATTGACGCGAAATCCGCGTGGACGGCTGGCCACTCCGAGCGCGTGACCACTTTGGCGCTTAGGATCGGACGGGCCATGGGGTTGTCCGCCGACGACCTGCGCATCATGCAGCGCGGAGGATTGTTGCATGACATCGGCAAGATCGGCACACCTCCGGGGATTTTGGACAAGTCCGGCAAACTCGATACCGAAGAGACCCAGGTCATGCAGGACCACGTGAAAATCGGCATTCGGATTCTGGAACCGATTGCCGCGTTTCGCGAAGCTCTGCCAATCGTCGCCCAACACCATGAATGGTTCGACGGTTCCGGATATCCCAATCACCTGGCGGGCGAGGAGATCAACCTTCAAGCGCGTATTTTTGCGGTCGCGGACGTGTATGACGCGCTGACCTCGGACCGTCCTTATCGAAAAGGTGTACCTCGCCAGCAAACCATGCAGATGATTCAGGAGAAATCGGGGACGCAATTTGATCCCAAGGTGGTGGAAGTGTTCATGCGGATGAGCGCGGAGCAGCAGGACGTAATGCCGCGCGCACCTTCGCCCCGAAGCGTGCAATCGGCCGCTGCAGGGCAGGGGGTCTAGCCAATGTTCAAGCGCAAATTCATCCCGGCGGTCCTACTCCTTCTGCTGGCGGCGACTGTGGGATGCAATCGCAACGCCACCCACCTGCTGCCTAAAGAACTGGTGGGTTTCTGGACTGCAGATGAACCGCGTTACAAGGGACGCTTCCTGGAACTGTATCGCGCGTACGTAATTCTGGGAACCGGCCCAGGCGAGGTCCCGCAAGTGCAGATCGTCGACTCCGTCGAAGCCGACACGGAAGGGGACCACGTGGCTTACAAGATCGCCTCTACCGACCTGAACGGCGTTCAGTACAACATGACCTTAATGTACAAGCCGGCGGGCGAGGGCGTGATTCTGTTCAAGCATCAGGAAAATATTTTATGGAAGCGGCATAAGGAAAACGAAGACAAAGACACACCGAAAGCGGACGCCAAAACGTCGGCGAAAACCACTTCCGGCCAAGGGCAAAAAGCGGCCCATTAGGCGATCTCGCGGCAAGCTCGATAAGTTACTTCCCTTTCGCCAGAAAGCGCTCAATGAAAGTCGTATCGATCTTTCCAGCACGAAAATCCGGGTCGGCCAGAATGCGCCGGTGCAGTGGGATCGTGGTATAGATACCTTCCACGATAAACATCTCGAGGGCGCGCCCCATGCGGGAGATGGCCTCGTCCCGGTCTTTTCCGCGCACAATCAGTTTTGCGATGAGCGAATCGTAGTACGGGGGAATCACGCCTTCAGCATAGGCGGCCGTATCCATGCGTACGCCGGTGCCGCCGGGCGGATGAAATGCCGTAATCTTTCCGGCGGACGGAGTGAACTTCTCAGGATGTTCGGCATTGATGCGGCACTCGATGGCGTGTCCGCGATGAACGATCGGACCGTGCAGAACGCTTTCCATGCGCTCTCCGGCAGCCAGCAGAATCTGGCTCTTCACCAAATCGACGTTGGTCACCATCTCCGTGACGGGATGCTCGACCTGTATGCGGGTGTTCATCTCGATGAAGTAGAGTTTGCGATTTTCGTCCATCAGGAATTCGATGGTCCCGGCATTTACGTAGCCGACCTCCGAAAGTGACTTCTCCAGAATCTTGCCGATCTCGGCGCGTAGCTCGGGAGTGACCTGAGTGGAAGGCGATTCTTCCAGCAGTTTCTGATGGCGCCGCTGAATGCTGCATTCACGTTCGCCGAGGCTGACAACTTTTCCGTACTGGTCGGCGAGGACCTGGAATTCGATGTGCCGAGGGTGCTCGACATATTTCTCCATGTAAAGGTCGCCATTGCCGAAGGCGGCTGCCGCTTCCGACTGGGCTGCCTTGTAGAGCCCAGGAAGCTCCTCCTCGCTGCGGACAATGCGCATACCGCGACCGCCGCCGCCGGCGGAAGCCTTGATAATCACCGGAAAGCCGACTTGCTTTGCCCACTCCATGGCTTCGCCGTCGCTTGCCAGAATCCCCTCGGAGCCGGGAAGAATCGGCACGCCGGCCCTCTTCATGGCGGCGCGGGCCTTTTCTTTTTCACCCATCAATCGGATGACCTCGGGAGGCGGTCCGATGAACTTGATGTTGCAAGCTTCGGTGACCTCGGCGAAATTCGCGTTTTCCGAGAGCAACCCGTAACCGGGATGGATGGCGTCGACGTTGGCGATTTCGGCGGCGCTGATCACCGCGGGAATGTTGATGTAGCTTTGCGCGATGGGAGGCGGGCCGATGCAAATAGCTTCGTCGGCAAAGCGGACGTGCAAAGAGTTGCGGTCCGCTTCGCTGTAAATTGCGACCGTACGGATGCCCAGCTCTTTGCAGGCACAAATGACGCGCAGGGCAATCTCCCCGCGATTGGCAATCAGGATCTTATTGAACATTGAAAGTCTGTTGGAACTGCGTTACTCGTCCGGACCGAGCCGTGCTCACCACTCCGCGCAGGCAGGTCCCAAGGCGGATTTCCGAACTCACTTTTTGGCCCTGATCTGGAACAGCTCTTGCCCATATTCGATGGGCTGTCCATTGTTGACCAGCCGCTTCACGACTTCGCCGGCCACGTCGGCCTCAATCTCATTCATTAACTTCATGGCTTCCACGATGCACAGCAGTTGGCCGACTTCGATCATATCTCCGGGCTTGACGAAGGGAGGTGAACCGGGCGAAGGCGATTCGTAGAAGGTACCGACAATTGGCGACCGGACAATGTGCAGGTTCGCCTCGACGGCGGACGCTGTCTCTTTCGGCGTCTCCACCGGGGTCGGTGCGCTGGGGGCGGCAGCCGGAAAAGGCTGCGCGGGCGGCACCGCAAAATGCGGCACAGCGGTCGAGGTGACGGCTACGGCGGGCTCGGCGGCGCGCTTGATCCGCACTTTGACGTCGCCACGTTCCAACTCAAATTCGGCGATGTCCTTTTCAATGAGAAACTCGATGAGTTCTTTCAGCTCTTTTTGATTCATCTTATATAGGAGGTCAGATGCTCGCTTGCATGCCAACCTGCGCCGGTTGGATGACGGGCCTATCTTCGAGTACAGCGAAGGCCCCACGCACTTAAATCGTAATGAGTTCCTTGGGCGAAGGCGTCAAAACTTCGCACCCGCCCTCGACCACCAAGACCATATCTTCGATGCGCACTCCGCCTCGGCCGGCAACATAGGCGCCAGGCTCAATCGTAATGACCATGCCTGGCTGCAATACTTCGTTATGGCCAACCGCGATTCTCGGCGGTTCGTGGATCTCCAGGCCGACCCCGTGCCCGGTGGAGTGGGTAAAGTAGCGACCCAGCCCTCTCTTTTTTAACACACTACGGGCCGATTGATCGACCTCGGCAACGCTGATTCCTGGTCTAACTGCTTGCACAGCCGCATGTTGCGCGTCCCGCACTGCTTCGTAAAGGTCCTGATCGGCTCTTGCCGGGGGACCGACATGAACGGTACGCGTCATGTCAGAACAGTAGCCCGCGAGTATAACACCGAAGTCGCAGACGACGAATCCCTTGGGCGGAATCGGACTGGATGAGGCGCGTCCGTGCGGCCGGGCCGATCGTGGGCCAGATGCGACAATGGTGTCGAATGACATGCCGTCCGCACCACGCTGGCGGGCCGTATACTCCATTTCGGCAGCAACTTCCGTCTCTGAGACACCCGCGCGGATGGTCTGAAGCGCGCGATCCAACAGACCAGCGCCCAACATGACCGCGCTGCGAATGCATGCTATCTCTTCCGCATCCTTCACCATGCGCATCCGCTCCATCAACGCAGGAGCCGGCCGCAGATGAAACGACGACCCCAGGTTCTTCTTTAGGCCGCCGTGGTCCGCCACGCAAAGGTGGGTAGCCTCAACTCCGAGTCTCTTCCGGCCTAGAGTTCTTCGATTTTCTCTCAGCCAGTCGGCAGCGCCCGCCAATGGCGACTTAGAGAGGACATTCACTTTCGCGCCTTTTACTTCGTCGCGCGCCTGCTCGGTGTATCGCCCGTCGGTAAGAAACACGCAGCGTTCTTCGGTGACAATCAACGCTCCGGCACTTCCGGAAAACCCGCAAAGATAGCGGACATTTGGCAGGTGAGTAACGAGGAGGGCATCGAGATGGCTAGGCTCAAGAAGGCCCTGCAACCTTCTTTGGCGCTGCTTATAGTCCATGGATCCAGTGTAGCAAGGTCGATAGGACACAACCGAAGGGCGTCACAACACAACCGCAAAGCAAAACCGCCGGCGCCCTTAGGCGGCCGGCGGCTGCTAACGGAGTTCGTTCACCCTATGTCTGAACGATGCGTGGGGTGATGAAGAAGATTAGCTCCTGGTTCTCAGTGCTGACCACGGTGTGCTTAAACAAGTTGCCGAGCCAGGGAATGTTTCCGAGCAGCGGCACCTGGTTGATTTGTACTGAGTTGTTGGTTTGAATCACGCCGCCGATCACCACCGTGCCGCCGTCAGTCACAAGGACCTGGGTGGTGGCCTGTTGGGTGATCAACGTCGGGTTGCCTTGGATCGACTCGCCGAAGTCTGGCGTGGTGTTTTCCACGTCGACGTTCAGGAAGATCGTTCCTTCGGAAGTGATTTGCGGAATGACCGTCAGGCGCAAGAACGCATCGACGTAGGTGACCGTCGGAGGACCGCCCAACTGGGCCTGGGTCACGATGGGGACGCGTACGCCCTGCCGAACCAGCGCTTGAATGTTGTTCTGCGTCACCACTCGCGGACGCGAGAGGATCTTGACCAAACCGCGCGACTCAGCCATGGTCAGAATCGCATCCAGACGGACATGCGCGCTGGCCGAGGTCAGGTTGATGCCGCTGGTGGGACTGGTCGAGCCCAGGTTCGAGAACAATGGGATCTGGGCGCCGGTGGTCGGGCTAGGCGCCGAAGTCCCGATGATGGGATAAAACGGGGCAACACCGAAGGTCGCCGTCGGGCTCGTTCCTACTGCGCTTGCGCCGCCAACGCTGGTTGCAGCGTTGCCGAAACCGAAGCCTAACTGGGTGCCGATGTCGCGTGCAAAGCTACGGGTTGCGGCAACCACGCGGGCCTCAATCTCAACCTGCTGGGTCTTGCGATCCAACTGAGTCAGCAACTTGTCGATGGTCGGAACGACCGAGGGCACGTCGGTGACAATGATCGCATTGGTGCGCTCGTCGGCGATCACATCCCCGCGCAAGGTGACGAACTTCTTCACCGTGGGGACAAGGTCCTTGGCGTGAGCGTAGCTCATGAAGCGGGTAAAGGTGACCTTGTCCACGGCCAGCGCTTCGGCTTCGTGCTGGGCGCGGCGGGAGTCGGCTTCTTTACGCAGAGTTTCGACGGTCGCAACCCGCAGTACGTTGCCATCCAACTGGCGGGCCAGATCGTTGTTCTTCAAAACGATGTCCAGCGCCTGGTCCCACGGCACGTCATCGAGCACGATGGTCAGTGAGCCTTTGACGTTGGGATCGAGCACTACATTCAGTCCGCTGATTTCGTGGATCAGGCGGAAAAAGTCCTTCAGGTCGACGTCTTTCAGGTTGACGGAGATCGGCTCGCCCGTATATTTAGGTTCGGCCGCCACCGGCAGCGCTGACACTTGAGATTTCTGTTCGGCCGCCAGATTCACGGCCGGCTGGATGGAGTTGGGAGAGGCGCCCGACTGGCCTGACATCGAGGCGCTGGCCACGGGCAACAAGTTGCCTTCCGGCTTCTCTACGAACTTGGCCGCAGCGTCTGAGGCCCGCACTTGCGGAGCGGCGACTGTAGGCTGATTCGCGTCCGCCTTATGGGCGTCAGTCGCAGCCTTGCTATAAGAAGGTTCGACCATCACGAAATCGCTGGCCGAGGGAGTTGACGCCTTGGCGCTCACCGGAACAAGTGTGGCGGGCGCGAGTTGGGCGCTGGCAACTTGCTGCACCGGCAGAGCCGGGGGCGCCACGGACGTGGCAGTAGTGGCCGACGGATGCAGCTTGATCACCAACTTGCCGCTTCCGGGCACAAGTTCGTAGGCGCACGGCTTCAATAGATCGATCACGACACTGGTGGTCGGCGGAGTCTGGCCGTCCGTGCCAATGCGGATGCCCTTGACGCCATCGCGCCCCACGACGATGTGGTTTTCGGAGGCCGCCGACACGGTGTTGGCCAAAGTCATGACCACGCGCGAGGGTGAGTCGAGCGTAGTGAGTTTGGGAGTCACTGCCCCGGGGGCGGTAATTTCCACGCTGATGCCGTCATCGGCGCGCACCACGTCGACTCGTTGCAGAGTGGCGTGCTTAACTCCTCCCGTGGTGGTCTGCATTTCCCCGGCCGTCAGTGCGACCAGAACCAGCAGCGGCAGCATTAATCCCAACAGTTTTCGCATTTCCCTTCTCCTCACGATCGCGCTTTACTCGCTTCGTGTTCTTCCTCGAAATTCGTTGCAAGCCCGCCGGTCAAGGCGGGCCGTTTACGCCCGGACCTACACCGCCGGGGTGGTAATTTTCTTGGTTACTTCCCGCGTGAACGATTTCCCCAGCTTGTCCTGCATCGTCTCGTTGAAGATGATGGAGTCGCCGGTGATGCGGACCACGTATCCGTTGAAAACCGGATCATTCTCCCGCAGGAAGTAAGCCTTGTTCATGGCATTGACCACGACTGCGATCATGCCCGTGTCAGATTTGACGATGCCGGTAAGGGCGATCTGGTCTACGGCCAGGCAGCGTTTGCCCGTGCTGCAACCCGAACCGCCATTCATGTGATTAACCACCGGGCTAATAAATGGGTCGCGCCGTCCCGCCATGCTAATGGACTTGGCATCGTCCTTTTTGCCGTCGGGGGGGGTTTTGCTGTCCTCAACCGCGACTTCGGGCTTGGCTTCAGCGGTGGCCGGAACCACCGGTTTGCTTTCGGCTTTGGCTACCGCTGCCTTGGTTAACGGCTTGGCGGGGTCCTTTTTCGGCACGGCGACGATGGTCACCGCCGGCTTCTTGGAGTTGGCCTGTGGCAGTTGAGCCGGAGTGCCGGGTTTAGCAGACGTGGGCACCATCGCGGGTCCCACGGCCGGCTTGGGCGCGCTGTATTGCCCTTGCGTGGCGGCCAAAGCGCCATTCGACGACGCCCTCTGCTGCTGTTGCACAGTGTTGAGTTTCGCCTTGGCGGTACCGATGATGCCCGGGTCCTGCGCCCATGCCGTACCGAGCGCCAGGCAAATCGCCAGAATAGTATTGGTCAGCTTCATAATGCACCCTTCGCTTTCGCCGGCGCGGCGGAGGCCGTTGGATCCATGTCGTGGCTGTAGAAAGTCGTCGCGTTAAAAGTGGCCGCGATGCTTTCGTTAGGCGCGTATTGATAGGTATGCTTTACTTTGGCGTCGGTGGGATGTTTGGTGCTGGCGATCAGCACGCCTGAGATGTCGACAATCCGCTCCAGCTTGCCCACGCGGTCGAAGAAGTTCAGCACCGAGTAGTAAGGACCGTCGAGTTCCATTTCAAAAGGAAGTTCGGTGTAGAAGTCCTTGGTGGTGGTGGCTTTGGCCGAATAGCGGCGCAACTCGACGCCAGCCTTCACCGCCTCGGCGTCCATCATCTTGATGAACCCGTCGACTTCTTTGTCATCGGGAACGATGCGCCGTTCGATCTCCAGTTGCTGCTTCAGATTGGCCAACTGGCGGTCCATATCTTTCAGCTTGGGCGCGTAGGATTGCAGTTCCGCGTTTTCGCGCAGCTTGCTTTCCAGCGCCTGTTGCGCTTGCGTATTGGCATCACGCTGCGACTTGAACAGCGTGAAGTACAGAGCCACCGTTACCAGCGCTCCGGCCGCCACCAAGGCGCCCCATTGCTTGAGACTCGGTAGTTCGCTGAAGTTCTCCATAATCTCGTCCTAGGACTTGCCCTTCTCGCAGGTCAGGGAAAACCAGAAGGCCTGCATTTCTTTGTAAGTTTCGTCCTGGTAGGTCTCTTTGATCTCGATGGTTTTGAAGTACCCCGTCTTTTGCAGGTTCTCAATCAACGCGGCCACGGCGTCGGTGCTCAGAGCCATGCCTTCAATGTCCACGTTCGGGCCGTTGTCTTTCATGGTGTTCAACCAGACGGCCTCTGTACTGTTAACCGTATCGCCAATGGTGCTGAGCAGGTTGACCGGGCCAGCCTGGGCCGAGCGCAGCTGATCGATCACATCCACGCGGCGCTTGTAACTGTCCGCCTGATGCTGCCGTTCCAGATACTTCTGTTTGACGTCGGCCAATTCGCGGTTCTTCTGCTCGGCCGTCTGCATCTTGGAGGCAATCGATTGCTTCTGCCTGTCTTGCCGCATCCAGTACGTGCCGTTGATGGCGAGCACGATCACCAGCACCAGCAGGATCTTCATCTTGGGTGAGCTGGGCTCGCCCATATCGAAGTTCACGGTAGGAACCGAACCGCGCTTGTTCTTTGGCTTCGGTGCTCCGAGCAGATTGATACGGATCATAGGTTTTCAAAGCTCCTTAATGCCAGGCCCACAGCAACCGCCAACTGGCCGGCATTGTTCTCGATCAATTCCGCTCCCGGTCCATCGGCCGGAGGCGCGATTCTTTGGAACGGGTTGAAGATTTCCACTTGCAGCGAGAACTCCTGGCGCAACGCCTCAATTAAACCCGGCACCTTCGAAGACCCGCCCGCCAGATAAATCTTTTCAATATGCTCGCCCGCCGCGCTGGCCCGGAAGAAATCGAAGGTCTTCTGAATTTCCAGCACGATGATTTCCGTCACCTGCTGCAGGATCGGCGTCTTGGCGTCTTCGCTGACCGTGCCCACTTTGTTGCCCAGTTTGAGCGATTCCGCGTCGTCAAAGCTCAAGTCCAGTTCCTTCTGTAGCGAGTCCGTATACTGGTGGCCGCCTACGCTGACATCGCGCGGGAACAATGGCGTCGTCCCCTTCACAATGTTGATGTTCATGACGCTGGCGCCCAGGTTCAAAAGCGCCACCACCTGTCCCGGTGCGGGCTCATAGTTGTACTCGTAGCAGTTCTGCAAAGCCAGGGCATCAATGTCCACAATAGCCGGGGTCTTGCCCGCCATCGAGAGTACGTTGGTGTAGTTCAGGATCTTGTCCTTTTTTACGGCGACTAGCAGCACGTCCATCTGCGGATTGCCGGCGTCTTCGGAGAGGATCTGGTAATCCAGGTTCACATCCGCCAAGTCGAACGGGATGTGTTGCGCAGCTTCCTTCTCGATGGTATCGGCGAGTTCCTGATCGCTCATGGACGGCAGCGAGATCTTCTTCACGATCACCGAGTGGCCGCTGACCGCGGTCGCGACCGCTTTGGTCTTGATCTGATTGTCGGCAAACAGCTTGGTGATGGCGCTCGAAACCGTGCCGGAATCGACGATCATTGAGTCCACGACGATATCTGGAGCCAAGGGTTCCAGCCCAAGATGCACCACTTCCAACCCGCCGCGTCCCTTTTTGAGCTCCACAGCTTTAATGCTGGAAGAGCCCACATCCAGACCAACTATCGCCTTCGATCCGAATCCAAACATGTGCCCGCCTTTAGTCGGTCCGGATTTCCCCGGACCGGATTTTGCTCAACTACGCTCCGGCGGCTTTCCCCGCCGCCTTCGATTTTCTGGCTGTCTTCGGCTCGCCTTGGTTGGACTTCTCTTCCATCCACTGATCGAGCTTCGATTTCTTGAAGCGCCAGCGGTTGCCCAACTTGAAAGCCGGAATCTTTTGCTCTCCGACGTACTTATAAAGCGTGTCCGGACTGACTCCCAGGTACTGCGAAGCTTGCCGGATGTTCATGACTTCACGCGAGTCGGCCATAGTTCCTTGTTCCTTGCTACAGAACCAGGCCCCTTTTCGGAGCGGGCTTCCTGATCTTTGCTGGTCAGGCAAAGGGGAAACCACGATTTGGGAGAGAATTCCTGGAACCACTTTCCGGTTCGAGTGAATTCAGGTGTCCCGAGCATATATCAACGGGTCAGAAGGGGCGGGTTTGGGCAATTTCCGTGTTTTGCTGGGTTTTTTGGGGTTTTGCTGGAAAGTAACCAAGTGACAGTTGCAGGGCGTGCATATTAGCAGTACTTAGAGATTTTTCGAACACAATAGGTTGTATTGACGCGAAGCCGAATCGCGGCGCTTCGCGATACGCGTAACCAAAGTACTAGAGACGGTACGAAGGTAGCAGAACCCGCGGCAAACCATTGATTATCCGATATCTTACGCCATCGCCGAATTGTGCCAGGCGTGATCGCGGAATGGCCTTAATTCGCACCTTTTCGGTCCCATATCTCCCGATATTTGTCAGATTCTCGCGCCTTATTTCCGCAACTTGTTATCGCTTTGTTCGTCTAACTCTGCTGGAGAACGAAACTTGCGCTATCTCGACCGTCTTCAACCGCTCGCTTTGCTGGTTTTACGCCTGGTTCTAGGGACCATCATGGTCGTCCACGGATATCAGAAGGTTCATGCCGGGATCTCCCACGTACAGGGCAATGTGGCTCACCTCGGCCTGCCCGGTTGGCTGGCCTATCCGCTCGTAGCGACGGAGTTTGGCGGCGGCATGCTGATGATCGTCGGGCTGCTGACACGGTTCGTTGGTGTCGCCATGCTGATCGATATGTCGGTGGCAATCTGGAAGATCCACTTCAAGAATGGACTCACGGGCGAAGGCGGATCCGAATTCCCCTTGGCCCTGGCTGCGATTGCCTTCACTCTGATTTTCTTCGGAGCGGGCCCCATTGCACTGGACCACATCCGCGGTGGACGGACAGGCATGAAGCGCAAGAAGGGCTAACGCTTGGACGGATTTCCCCATTCTGTCCGGATTTCGTAACAAAACCAACTTTTTACATTCCGTTCATCGAAAAAGTTCTCGACTTGCGCGCGTTACTGGGCCCTAGCTTTCTCTCTCTCTCTCAGTCGAGAGGTTTCAATCCAACCAGCTCTCCGTTCTTTGGGGAGCCGACAACTATTGAGGAGTCTCTGTATGAAACGCTGTGTCAGCATTCTGTGTTCGCTGCTCCCACTCGGCGCGGCGCTCACGTCCGCCCAAACCCCTCCAATTAAACACGTAATTGTGGTCATTCAGGAGAACCGCAGCCACGGGCACGTGCACCGGCCTCCCCAACTGCAGCGGCGGTGCGCATCCCCACTGTGCAGCCTACACGTACGTGAACGATGTCCAGAACACCGGCTACCACTCCAGCAACAAGATTCTCGACCCGTATTTCAATATCGCGGCCAACTACGGCTTTGCTAATTGGATGTTTCAAACGAACCAAGGCCCGAGCTTTCCTGCGCACCAGTTTCTCTTTTCAGGGACTTCAGCACCCGACGAGAAAAGCGACTCTCAGGGTTTCTACCAGTGGTTCGCGGCGGAGAACCCGCCGTTTAAACGGCAGCTCAACCCCGAACACCGGCTGCGCCGCACCCGCAAGGCACCTATATTTACGAGGTAAACCCGACAGGAGGCGAGTCCCAGGGATATGATCCGCCGGAGACGACTCCTGCGCCAGGCTATCCTTGCTACAACCATCCGACGATGGCTAACTTGCTCGACTCAGGCAATGTCAGCTGGAAATATTACACACAAGGGCCAACGCACAATAACAACCCCGCCGCAGACATTTGGACGGCGCCGAACGCCATCAGCGCGATATGCATGCCTCTTAATGGCATGGGACTATGCAACGGGACAGACTGGCCGAAGGTGATTTTGCCCGGCACGCCCTCGACCAATACTGCGTCGCCCATCTTGAACGACCTCGGGGCTACAGGCTCGTGCAATCTGCCAAACGTAAGTTGGGTCATTCCGGACGGTTACTGGTCAGACCATCCGGGAACACATGGAGCAAATGGGGGACCGGGCTGGGTGGCGGCCATCGTCAACGCCGTCGGCAACCTCGACAACGACGGCAATCAGCTGCGACAACAGCCATGCACCGACAACATTAACGGAACAAACTATACGTACTGGCAGGACACGGTCATCCTGATCACTTGGGACGACTGGGGAGGCTTCTATGACGATGTGGTGCCGCCGGACTGCAACACCGCACCGGCGCTGCGCCGGCTACTTTGGCGGCATATGGCACCGGTCAACAATACGTGTACGGCTTCCGCGTGCCGTTGATGGTCGTCTCGGCCTACGCCAAGCAGAACTATGTGTCCGGGCCTTCCTCCAACCCCACCTGCCCGAACTCGTACTGCCACGACTTCGGCAGCATTTTGAACTTCATCGAGCACACCTTTAACCTCGGAACGGTCAACGGCGGAACCTTCGCTTATGCAGATTCGACGGCGATGGACGCGTCCCCAACCTGTCTAACCTGCACATACTCGCTCGCCGATTTCTTCAATTACAACCAGCAACAGCGCTCGTTTACCTTCATTCAGGGCGCCAACTACCCCACGCAGTGCTACATGGATCCGTATCTAGATCCCTATGAGGGTTCCAGCTGTTTTCAGCATTGGCCCTCGGACCCGGACAACGATGGCGTCGATTAGCAAGACGAACTGGTAGCACAATCGCAGGCGCTGGAGGGCGACATCCAGTGCCTGCGGCATTTAAGTGAATTAAATGTGGATTTGATGATACGATTCCTTTGTAGTTGGACGCTCGTCCCCGCACGCTCCCCTGCGAAGCTGTCTTGGAGGTCACTATGCACCATCGCCTGTTACCCCTTATCGCAGTTCTTTTAATATTTCCTCTCGCTGCCGTGGCGGCCCCGAAGTTCAAGGTATTGCACGCCTTCGGGAACACCGGCGATGGGGCCGGGACGTGGGGGAGCCTGCTCCTAGACAAACAAGGAAATGTGTATGGCACGACCGGTGGGGGCGGTGGAACGGGCTGCGGGGGGGAGGGGGGTGGCACGGTATTCGAACTGAGCCCCAAACAGGATGGCGAGTGGAGCGAGGTGATCCTGCACAACTTTGACAGGAACGGCCAGGACGGCTACCAGCCCACTGCAGCACTTATCC
>CAVOWN010000005.1:0-171788 GCA_963700175.1 Terriglobales bacterium | reverse complement strand
AAAACACATCCCTTAGATAATGTTGGCATTTTCAAGTTTTCACGTGAACCAGACTCCCATGCATACGAACTACCAGACCAAGTCGAAGAATCTGTTAAAGACAAGCGTTGGAAGAAGCTCATGCAGGCGCAAAAAAAGCAAGTGCAAGCATTGAATCAGAAGTTTGTCGGCCGCACTTTGGACGTCATGATCGTAAACGATCACCCTAAACAAAGCTCCTGATGTGCGGACGCCACCGTGGCCAATGCCCTGATATCGACGGACAAGTCCTGATCAATGATGGCTCTAAAGTCACAGGATTTGGCCAAATTTATTCGGTTGAGATCACGGGTGTCGCCGATTATGATCTCATTGGACGTGTACTTTAATATGATCTTTGGTAACGTGGCTGGTATGTGGGAATGGATCAAACAATTCAAATACATCGAGCCGCGAAACCAAATGGTTTATCCTCAATTTGGCTCGTGTATAGCGTAGCCATTATTGGAAGCTTGCTCTATTGCTATCTCCGGCTAGACTATGTGCGCAGCTATAAAACACCCCCTTCAACACAAGAAACCCCGAAGTTTTAATCACCTATGAGCTCAAAACCCCCTTATCATCAACATGATGAATTCATCACACGCATACACAAGCTCGAAGAGATTACGCAGCTTGGCTTAAAACCCCGTATCCGGTGAACGATTCTCCAGAACACGAAGCGAATCGCTTACAAGTGGAGTATCAGACCGACCGGTTGGAACAAGCGAAGATGCTTCACATTGTACAACCCCATTAGCGTGTATTGCTGGACGGCTTGTTTTGTTCCAATCAACGGGTAAAAATGCCTTTGCTCATATTCAGGATCATACGGGCCGTATTCAGATCATGTTTAATCGGGATATTACACAGGTGTCTGGATTCAATATAAGCCCTGGAAAAGAACAAGCCCTTCCCTTATAAATTCATCGAGAAAAAAATCGACCTCGGCGATATGATCCCCGTTAGAGGGCACCTCTTCCGCACCCAAAAAGGAGAACTTACCCTTTTTGCACATAAATCACCCTTCTTTGTAAAACACTCCTTCCCCCTAGCAGACAAACACGCTGGGCTTGCCGATAAGGAATTGCGGTATCGTAAACGTTGGCTCGACCTGATCGCAAATGCCCGAAATTGTGCATATTTTTCGCTTTCGCAGCCTGATTTTACACCTTATTTCGCGGCTTCATGTATCTTGAAGCCTTTATTGAAGTAGAAACTCCTGTATTACAAAACATCTATGGAGGAGCCGAGGCTCGCCTTTTGTGACTAAGCTCAACGCCCTCGAACAAGAGATGTTCTTTCGGATCTCCCTTGAAATCCCCTTAAGAAACTCATCGTCGGAGGCATTCACCGGGTCTTTGAGATAGGGAAAGTCTTTCGAAATGAAGGGATCGACCGCAATCATAACCCCGAATTCACGGTGATGGAAGCTATGCTGCCTATTGGGACTACCATGACATGATGGTACTCGTCGAAAACCTCTTTATCTTGGCAATGCCATTATTTGGAACAACTCAGATTCCCTTCTAATCGGATGAGAATGGTGAAAAAATCCTCATGATCTAAAGACCCCCTGGAAAAGGATAACGATGAAAGAAGCAATTAAAGTCTACGGCAACCAAGAAGTGGACACATTGACCGATCAAGCATGCGGAATCCTACTACAGGCTATTGGGATATGGACGCGGATAAAGCTCCCCTCACTTAGTCGTGGGCATTGATCGCTGCTCTTTTTGAGGTGTAAGCCGAAGTCACCTAATCGAACCTCACCACATCCTCGACCACCCTATCGAAACGACACCTCTTTGCAAACTCCATCGCAATCCTGATGCCAAAGAGCAGGGCTTTGTCGAACGTTTTGAAACTTTTATTTTATGCAGGAAGTCTGCAATGCCTACCCGAGCTCAACGACCCTGTGCTACAACGACAACTTCTGGAATTGCAGGCAGATCGACGTGAAAAGGGTGATGAAGAAGCAAATCCTCTGGATGAAGAATTTATTGAAGCTATCTGCCAGGGAATGCCCCCAACTGGCGGCGTCGGAATCGGTATAGATCGCCTTGTTATGATTTTCACGAACGCATCTTCGATACGCGATGTACTTTACTTTCCCTGGATGAAGCCTCAAGAAGCACAGGACTAACTCCTTTCGAATAGATTCGGATGATAACTTTTGATTATTTTTATAAGCGCCACAATTTCTTTGCCAATCTCAAGATATTGTTTATCAAATACTAAAGGATCTTGCGGGGAAGCCTTTATTGCCTCTTCTATAGCTTGAATCGTTTGTAAAAGGCCTCGATAAGCCTCTGGATCTAAAGCAGCCCGAAATGTTTGCTTAACAGTATCGGGTTGTGAGATAATAACACCTCGGCTAAAACGCATATCTCGGCTAAAAAAAATATCATGCTTTAAATGCTGATGAGCCTCAAATCTTTGATCAAGATTTTCATCTTTGGAATATAAATCAAGCGCTACCATCAGATTTTTAAAGACTGAATCAGAATTGCTAGAATCAACTGGCTTCACCATCAAAAAGGGCTTAGTTTTCGAAAGCAGCTTGTGCTTGCTCTTGAGCTGAACCACTTTATTTTAAACGAAAACCCGTCTGTTGTTGTGGAGCATCCTCTTAATGCAAAATCAACGGGCCTTAAACATCTCGCCAGCTCTTTTGCTCGGATGCATCAGGACATCCAGTAAAGTCAAACCCAATCGATTTGGCCAATTTTCATGAATGAAAATATCAAGTTTAGGGTAGATCGTACTTTTTGCCAACTTAAAAATTTGCAACTTTTCTTGTTCACTTGTCCAATTATCGTAATCATGTGCCTCGAATGTGCGTTTATGCCAAGCTGACGGTTTTATTATCGGTTCATGATGAAGCTCTTCTGCTTGTGATCCTTTCTGCTCATGATGAACCTCTTCTGTCTTGTGATCCTTTCTGCTGATGATGAACCTCTTCTGCTTGTGATCCTTTCTGCTCATGATGAAGCTCTTCTGCTTGTGATCCTTTCTGCTGATTGTCTGTTGTTGGGATAAGAGGGTCGCTCTTGCTATTTTTTCATTGCCTAGTCTATCGATTTGCTTTGTCGTGGTGTCCTTTTTGTCATTGATCACTGTCCATTTTTTTACCAAGAGACGAAATACAGGCGTGACTAAAAAACCGAGCGTCATGACAGCAACCACACTTGAAATCGCTACCGTTAATCCTTTTTTAATAGGAGTTAATCGTTTAAAATCTTTGATTGCATGATATCGAGATGAAGCAGGATTGATTATATTTATTTCCACTATAAAATTCCGTGATATAAAATTTTATTATACTGCTTCAGATATATTTCGTCAATTCTCAATCGCATCAGCGATTAGGAGTGGCGTAATTTAGAAAAAGTCACTCAAGATATTGAATGCATGGTGCTTTCAGCTAAAAGTTCTCACTGAATCAAGTTCGACCAAGTTTAAGCAAGTTTTGGAGAGCGATCTTTAATTAAATAATCTGCAATACACAAGAGCCTTCAACAGCCCCTTTTCTAATTGCCTCCAAGGCTTCATTTGCTTGGTCCAAGGGAAATGCTTGTATAAAGACTTTTAACGGAATTTGACTAGCGAGAGCCATAAACGCTTGGCCATCCTCTCTTGTCAAAATTAGTAACCATATGACTGGATTTTCTTCCCATAAATTTCATATGGAAATGATGGGATATCACTCATTAATCCCAGCGCTAATGACCTTCCCCCCTTTTTTTACTACCCGAAGCGCTTGAAGGATATAAAGCACCTACCGGAGCAAAAATAATGGCGGCGTCTAAAGCCTTGGAGGCAATAGATCTGATCCTCCTGCCAAATAGCTCCCAATGAACGGGCAAAGCTTTGCGTCCTAGCATCTTGTGGTCGCGTAAACACGTAAACCTCTTTCCCGAGGGCAGATGCGACTTGAATCAGCAGATGTGCTGACGAACCAAAGCCATAAAATCCTACTGTTTTTAAAGGGCCAGCTAAACGGAGAGCTCTATAGCCAATCAAGCCCGCACACAGTAAAGGCGCCGGCGTGAAGGTCATCGTAAGACTCTGGTATAGGAAGAATAAAGGCCTCTTTAGCAACGCAAAATTCCGCATACCCTCCATTACATTGATACCCGGTAAAGACTGGGTGATCGCATAAATTTTCACGGAGACTGACACAAAATTCACACGCATGGCAAGTGCTTCGAAGCCAAGGCACTCCGACACGCTCCCCTTTCCTTGTAACGCGTTGCATCACGACCTTGCTTGATAATTTTTCCCACGATTTGATGCCCCAGAATGAGCGGAAGATTAGGGCACGGCAGTTCTCCATCGATAATATGTAGGTCTGTCCGACAAACACCGCAAGCGCCGACTAGAATTAAGACTCATTTACTGCTGGTGCAGGAACCTCTACTTCGCACATCCGAAGAGGTCTTTTGATTTCCTCTAAACACATTGCTTTCATAAATTAAACATATTGTACAGCCTCTTGATTACCGAGCGAAACACAAGAATCAAACAAGCGTTTAAAATAAAAAAAATCAGCCCCATCCCGGATTAAGAATGCCAGTTGCGATAAATAATCGGCAAAATGCTCAATAAGGTGCTCCCGATTTTAATATTTCATCAAAAGATAGTCACCCGAATGAAAAAACCAGCAAAGGTGAGCCCTAAAATAAGCGTCATCCATAGTTTTTCATAAAAATTAAATAAGAGTCGCGATCGGTACCGTTTGACTAAAAAATAAAAGGCTCTATACCACTGACAAGGATGCCAAGTGATAATATCATCCACGGGAACCATTCCCAGATCAAGATATTGGCATCCTCATTGTTTAAACGATCTCACGCATTTTAAGAAATAGAAAACGGGGAATCATATGTCAAGCCTTCTCGGAGATTACGCAATTGATTACAGCGAGATAAATAGCTTACTCTTGCCTTAAATCGCCTAGATATTGCCGAGCTTCGTCTTTCCTTATCATGAACGACTAAACCGACTGTGTACAACGCTTATTCTTGCATCCAAAAAGCAGAAGAACCTTCATTTTTGCTCCCTTCATTATTAAAAGCTTTCGCTTGGATCGATGCTCAAAAGCTACTACAGGATAATTTTCATGTCACACTTTTTGAATTTTGGTTAAACCAATTTTCTGAAAAAACTGAATCTGAGCAATCACGGATTAGAGCCAAAATCACAGGAAAAAAGATTCCTCTGACGCATTTCAAATCTCCTTCCCAATAGGTATGCAAAAATACTACCCAGGCGCACACTTTTTTGCGGCCCATCTTTCGCCTGATTTAGATACAACAGTCGCCTCATTTATCGGTTGGCTGGACGCATTTTCAGCAAAAGTAGGTGAAGGTGTTCATATCTGGAGCCTACCTGGTGGAATCAACGACTCGTCAATCGTGGGTTTATTTGAATCTTTATTCGGCATATATTCGATTAAGTATCTCGCACGTACTTCACTCAGCCTCACATTGACAGCCATGGATTTAGTGGAACGAGACCACGTAAAAATCGTCAATGGATCTGCTTCGATACTAGATATTGATCAAGGCTTACATACCCATGCAGTACTCCTCGTGGATGACACCTGTCGTTATCTAGGGGATTGGCATAGCGTAGACGCAGAAAATGTGCGTCCGTTACTTATTTTACTAGATGCCTTGTTAAGGCAATTTGAAAGCCAATTTTATATCCGCCTCATTCGGTTTTTTGCACAGCCTGAGGCGCATCGGGATGGACTATATCAATTGGAAAATGACACCTTTCACGCCAGATTAGAGTCTTCTATGGCACTGCGAGAGGCAGGAAAGGATAATCGCGCAAAATTGCATACATTTTTACAAGAGGTCTTATTTTTACAAGCGGGGCTACAGGGAACTTTCAGCCATTGGAAATCATTATTACGTCTTAAACTCATTCGCTTTCAGCAATTTCATCAGCAAATACAACAACTCTTCTCTCTTTTACAATTCGATAGCGCAGGTATTCTACAAGAAAGCCGAACACATCTTTTCCAAGTACTCGAAGAACTCCTCGCTTTATTAAATCACGCCTTACAAGAAATTCGACTCTTTACCGAACAACTCTCTACCGCAGTTCACATTAAAGAACGTGTATTTCACACAAACAGCTTTCCCTTAACAACCAAAAGTGAAGTTGAAGAAATCCGCGCTAAAATGCAAACAGCTGATTATCTACCGGTCGTTATGACAGATAAAACTACAGCTTATCCAATTGGCATTGTCCGCGCTCAAACCCTGCAAAGATTCCCCTTAGGAACCGTGTCCACAAGAGATTTCTCTAATCCAGATGAAATGCGCATGGCCCCTTATTTAACTATCATCAGCGTCATCGATCACCACAAAAGCAGCCTGCAAACCATCACTCCCCCTCCTCATCCTAATTGGAGATGCACAGTCGTGTAACACTCTTGTCGCTGAACAACTCTTGATGTTAAACCAGCTCTACCGGTCATCTAAAAAAAACTTCTATGTGCATCCAAAGCGAGAGATCGCTGAGTATTTTGCCTGC
The DNA here is from genome assembly GCA_963700175.1 of Terriglobales bacterium. GTDB lineage: Bacteria > Acidobacteriota > Terriglobia > Terriglobales > Acidobacteriaceae > DASVWZ01. Next base: position 165,218 of record CAVOWN010000005.1, on the reverse strand, counting down.
TTATATGCCATCTTGGATGATACAGATCTACTTAGTAAAGCATCTAGCAGAGACATTACCTGTATAGCAGCTTTGCTGAATCGATTGAAACAACTGACCTCTTCAGCAGAAGAGGGGGATCTGATCCAATTCGATGACTTATCACGGGATAACAATTTCTCTAGCGCAGGCGCAACACGGATCTTACAAAATAAGGATATGTATTCGATCTATTCTAAAATCGTAGCAAAAAAAGAAGTTGAATTAAAGCATGCCTTGACTCGACTGAAAGAAGGAGATATAGATTTGCTCTTTTCAGATACTAAAGAGCAAAACGGGTGTTGCCGAATAGGACAAACAAAACTAGTTTCCAGCAGCTTCCCGCTATTTATTGATTACGCACCCTTTAATTCAAGAATGGCTGAAGCGAGCTAAACATGTGTTTGAAGGACACACCGATATTGATCTACATATTCAAATGATTAGCACAATTCCTTCCGCTCAAGACTTGCACCTTGGGCAGCTGGATACCTATACTCACCATGACGAACTATGGATATGGATTCCAGCCTGTCAAAGAGGATATGAGCATTTTGCTCTTTTTTTGAACGCAATGCAATCATCTCCAGGAATAGAACACAAGGTGATCGACTGCGAACTATATGGTGATAGCAGCAAAGAGCTGAAAGAGTTATTGGTCAATAACTTTTTGCCCTAGCAATACGTAGTCTAACCAGTAGATGTAAATATAAACATGGCCGTTACGCATTTGCTTGCTCATGAGTTTGCCCGCGGTCGAGGACAGGTTCGCAGGCGTCATCAAGATCGTGCGCTTCAATGTGCAGTTTTACGCCGTAAGTGTCGGCGGGCTGTTAGTTGCGGCTGTCGTGTTGGCTACAAGGATGTTGCCGGGATGGCTTGAATGGGTGGCCTTGTGCGGCACCGCCGTAGTCGCCTTCTGGACCCTCAGTTCTCTGCTTGTTTCTTGGTACGTGTACGACTACGCCGGTGTGACGCGCTGGCGATGGTTACCTGCTCAACTGCCCGTAACGCCGCGGCGATGGGCAAACATTCACGCAGGTTTTGATGAGTCTTCGCTTGCTTTGCGGAACTTATTTCCCGGGTCACAAGGATTAGTGGTCGATATCTCCGATCCGGCGGAAATGACCGAGCCCTCAATTGGGCGGGCGCGGCGCATATACCCGCCAACCGAGCCATTTATGACCGGGAAATTGGATGCTTTGCCGCTACCGCCGAAGGATCGGGACACGCTCTTCCTGTTATTTGCTGCCCATGAGGTGCGCTGCCCCAGCCGACGCGCTCAACTGCTTTGTGAAACAGCCCGCGTGCTGCAGGATAGAGGACATGTGGTGCTGGTAGAGCACCTGCGCGACTGGCGAAACTTTGTGGCGTTTGGACCCGGTTTTCTACATTTTCACTCTGGAAGGACGTGGCGTCGCGATATTCGCTACGCTGGGCTGCAGATTGAAAGAGATACCCGGATCACGCCGTTTGTTCGCTGCTTTGTGCTGCGCAAGGCGAACGACGGATGAAGCTGAACGCTGCGGAACGGTTACTGGTGAACAGTGGCGCGCGGGCTCTGATACAGCGCTTTTTCGAAGCACCGCTGCTACGCAAGTTAGGCGGCTCTGTCGCAGGCCATTGTGTCTTAGAAGTAGGCTGCGGGCGGGGCGTAGGCGTTGAGTTGCTGGTGAGGCAGTTCCAGGCCGCGCGTGTTTACGGCATTGACCTGGACCCGCGGCAGATGGAACGTGCTCGTAAGCGGCTTCGCGGCAAATACACAGGATGCGTGATGCTGAATGTGGGCAGCGTTGAGCGATTGCCCTTTATGGATGCGACTTTCGACGCCGTGTTCGACTTCGGTATCCTGCACCACGTGCCCGCGTGGCAGACCGCCGTTGCGGAGATCCGGCGGGTTTTGAAGCCGGAAGGCAGGTTCTTCTTCGAAGAGGTAACTCGGGCGGGGCTTCAACGTTGGCTCTACCGTACCTTCCTGGAACATCCGGCTGAGAACCGCTTCAGCGAAGCCGATTTTCTAGCGGAGCTCGCGCGTCATGCCCTGGAGCTCAAAGGCGAAATCCGGCGACTTCGATTCGACGACATCTTTATAGGTGTTGCAAAGCTCAGCAGACCTCGAAATGAGCCTTGGTGAACGTGGCACTGGACCGGCACGCCCAACCTTCCGGATGCGGAGCGGAAAGATGCCATGCTGAAGCAGCTGGAATCCGCCAGCTAGGACAGGCGTCCTCTCGCTAGCTTGCAGCCATCCCTGGTGCTTTTCAGCCACCCCGCGTTTGGTCGAGTTCAGCCGAATCCCCGTATTTGTAATGACTTACGTTTGGTACCAGACGTGTATCAAGAGGGGCATGCGACGCCCTTCCGCAGTAACGACTTTGATGGCAGCGCTAGCTCTTTGTGGAGCACCGCTGTTAGGCCAGTCTTCCGGGTTTCCCGAAGTGCAGCCTTTCCCGCAGGGGTCGACGTTTGGCGCGGCGTATCCCGCAAGTGCAGCAGCCAGCACCGCAATACGGGCAAGGGCAACCGTATGCGCAGTCACAGGCACAATACCCGCCACAGTATCAGCAGCCGCCGTACCAGCAGCAGTCGTATCCGCCGCAACAATACCCGCCGCAACAATATTCACAGCAAGCCGGCCCATCGCAGCAGGATGTGGCGGCCGACCAGCAGCATGGTGTGGCGCGGCTCAGTGTTGCGGACGGGCAGGTGAATGTCCGTCGCGGAGATACCGGAGATCTGGTAGCCGCAGCCGTGAATGCACCGCTGCTGTCGCAGGACCATCTGCAAACCGGGCCGGACGCGCGGGCAGAAGTGGAGCTGGATGGGGGCTCGGTGATCCGCGTCAACCCGAATACCGACCTGGGCTTTGCGAATCTCCAATACCACTCCTACCAGGTGCAACTCGGTGTGGGAGCGATCCTGTATCGAGTGCTGCGCAATGAAGGCGCGCAAGCCGAAATCGACACGCCGAGAGCAGATTACTCTAACCAAGTGAGGGCCTCCTGGATCACGCTCCGGTCACCGGCGGCCTGGTCGTGATCGCGCCGATGAAGCTTGAGGGCGGTTCGGGGGCTCCGGTACGCATTCTCGCCCTGGCGCGGTAATCAGCGAGCCAGCAATTTCTCTGAACCACATTCTCTGTAAAGGGAAAGTTCGCGCCTGGCTTCGGCGTGGATGCGAGCCTCGTCGCTGATTAGAGGGTAGTGAAGCGCCTTTCAATAGATCGACCGCCGCTCTTTTCGACTCTAACCTGGACCGGATTTGCCGGGAACTTAGTCCCGATATTTCAGCCGCTGACGCTGCGGTTCGTGCCGAAAAGGGGACGACAAAACCGAAGAAGCCTCGGCTAACTGGCTTGTTATCAGGCGCTTTTGTCGGATCCCTTGAGGAGTTAATCGCCGCAAGCGCCTCACTTTGGAGCGACTGCAACGAGAGCGTATCAGTAACATGCAGTATGACAACATGTTACTAACCTTGTCACTGATGTTGTCACTACTATTGTCATTCCGAACGCAGTGAGGAATCCCTATAGCTGGCGGGATGCTTGGCGCGAACGCCGTCGTCACCGGTGGCGATAGGGATGCTTCGCTTTGCTCAGCATGACAAAGTGTTCACGCTAACTTTGAGAAGGAATTTGGCTTAACTCCTGCAAGATTTCGCTGCGTCAGCCGCCTCTCGCCAACGTCTTAATCTGGAATCGGAGTCTGGCCCTGGTGATCACCGTTTGAGGACGACAACAGGAAAGTATGTTCTCAGGGTCGAATCTCAAACGCTGTGCCGCAGCCTTGGCATCGCCCGCCGTCCTCTGTAACCCCGTATAGGTCGTTCCACTTTCCCCCAAGTCAGGCCGTCGGGCAGGACGGGTCCCGTTGCCGCCATGTGAAGCCATGTAGCACAGTTTCAGTCCATGCTCCTCCGCCTCCGGCGGGCTCAGGCGATAGACTGTGCCGCCATCTCGCTTCTCCGCCGGCCTCGGTTGTGCCATAAAGATTTCCGGCGCTGTCGAACACCATGTAGCCTGCAGGGATTGATACCGTCGTTGCCCCCTTGGAAGGCATATAGGGTAGTATAGCTCCAGGCTCCTCCTTTTCGGCCGGAGGCGAAAGCTCATAGACTACGCCGCACCCGAAGCCGCCCTGGCAGTTGAGGTCTCCGCCAAATGCCGTCGTCCCATAGATGTTGCCCGCGCTATCGAAAACTACCGGGCCTTCAGGGCTCGACCCGATATTCTTACTCCGATCAAAGGAATAAAGCACAGTTTCAGTCCAAGGCTGGCCCTTTCTTCGCGGGCGGGGTTAGACGGTAGGCGATGCCATAGTCCGAATTGTTCCGCCCCAATTTGTTGTGCCATACAGATTTCCCTTCTGATCAAGCGTTACGCCCGCGAAAGGCAGTGCTCCATCGGGCTCTCCCGTGAAGGTATGAAGCAGGCTAAAGCGCCACTTCCCACCGGTCTTCGTGGGCCGCTTCAACTCAAAAACTGTGCCACAACCCTCCTGCTCACAGCTCATGTCGCCGCCCAACTCGGCTTGCGCCATAGATGTTTCCCTTGGCGTCCAGAACCATTCCCACGATGCCCCCACCGTCGCTGGTTCCATTGAGCGTATACAGTTGGTCGTACTTCCAAGCACCACCACCAGACTTCGGTGCACTCAACTCAAAAATGTTATAGCTACCGTCAGCACCGTAAAGATTGCCGTCCGCACCAATAATTAGTGGCTGTGGGGAGTTGCCCCTCCATTCCCCCCAGGAAACTCGTAGAGGACACTTTTCTTCCACGTTCCCGCCGCGAGTTTTCGGGGCCGTCAGCTTGAAGACCGTTCCGTAAGTTGTAGGTTCCCCCGCCGGCGGTGACGCCATACAGATCGCCGTTCTTTGCCACTGCGGGTACACCCACAGGATTCGAGCCATCGGTCTGTGCCTGCCCAAAATCGTAGAGCACTCGGTAAGCCTGATTCCGACCGTGGGCAGTGGTTGTGACTAGAACGGTAGCCGCAAGTGCCGCCACATTAAGGATTATTCTGCCAGAGCGCCGGTTGAGGTTCATGGTGGGTGCCTCCTGCTACGCGGTACGAACTTGCTGAGCTTTGAACTTTCTGGTCGCGATAAATCCCAACACAATAAAAAGCAATAGAACAATCGTCTGCGCCACCACAAACGGTGGTTCGGATTGCGTGGGAGCGGCTGCTTTGAGCGCCGGTATTTTCAGGAAGGACTGGAAGACTGCGACGAAGGTATTGAGATAGAGCGCAATCACGGCTGTGACCACATAAATCCAGCGCCATGAGCCGTTGAGGTGAAAAATGTAGCGCGCGAAAATCGCGATGGCCAACACTACGATGGAGAATGATCCCGACCTTGTGGGACGGCAAGAGGTGAGTAAAGGGAAATGCGAACCCGGTCAGACTGGTCAATACGGTTGTTACCAGAAACAATGCCGTCCAGCCGTCGAGACGTTTCCCAGTAAGCATCCCAAAAAGGACGATCAGGCCCGAGCCGATGCCTACCAGACTCAGCAATACATGTACGAGGGTGAAGGTTGCGGTGCTCATTCCGAGAATCATTTTGGCCCCTTTTCAAGAAATGGTTTGAGATCATGGCAACGCGGAGAAGACGCGACACGCTCCTTCAGCATGTATCTTCTGGATTTGATCCGGCCCCACGCCCGTAATGTGGCTACTGATTTTAAACCCGTTTTCCCCGCAGAATCATTAAAATTTGAAGCCGCGCGGTTGTCGCGCACATCTTAGCGACTAGTTTTCAGTTTTTTCTAAAATCGGGAGTCTCTATGTCAGATCCGCGTTATCCCGTTGGAAAGTTTGCTTATGATGCTCCGCCGAGTGAGGATCAACGGAAAAAGTTGATCGATGAAATCGAGCATGCGCCTGCGGCGCTGCGAGCGGCGGTCAAAGGTCTGACGACGGCGCAGATGGAGACGCCGTATCGCGACGGCGGATGGACGGTGCGGCAGGTGGTGCATCACGTACCGGAGAGCCACATGAATGCCTACATCCGCTTCAAACTGGCGCTCACTGAGGACGAACCCACGATCAAACCGTATATGGAGGATCGGTGGGCGGAGACGGGGGACGTGCAATCGACGTCGCCGGAAATTTCGCTCGCGCTCCTGGATCCGCTGCATGAACGCTGGGTAAAACTGTTGCGTTCGATAAAGCCGCAGGAGTGGAAGCGAAGTTTCCGACATCCGGAGTTGGGGGTGGTGCCGTTGGAAAAGAGTCTGGCATTGTACGCTTGGCATGGACGACATCACGTGGCACATATTACGGAGTTGAGAAAGAGTAAGGGTTGGTGAGACAGAATTTAGAAATTCTTGCGGAGTTTCTGGATCTGGCCCCATAAGTAGTCTGCGGAAACCATATGGCCTCCACCCAGGTGGCTGAAGCCCGCGGTTTTTCTGGCACGGGGACGGCGCGGCTGGAAGCCGCGCCCTTTCAAAACGATTTGTGAGACGCGCCCCCAGGGCGCATTCTCGACCTACGATTGGATCCTGTTATACCGTGATGTGCGCTCGCCAGAAAACATAGCTGACGGCTTCCCGCAAAATCGCCTCCCCGCGCTGCCACCACGAATGAGGCTTCGAATCGGGACGCGGCGCGATGTAGACCGTGAGTCCTTCATACTCCAACAATTTGCGGATGCGAAATACGTGATAGGCGTCGCTGACCGCGAGGCAGCTGTGCATCTGGTTGGTCCGCATAATTACGGCAATTCGTTCGGCGGATTGTGCCGTATCCGATCCTTGGGTTTCCGCAATCAGGCTTGAATCGGGGACACCGCGGTGCATGAGGTAGTCGTGACCGACACCGCCTTCGCTGAAGCTGGGATCGGCCGCTGCGCCGCCGGTGGTGATAATCACCGGGGCCAGCCCGGCGCGATAGAGGTCGAAAGCATGGTCCAGACGCAGGCGCAGGACGGGGGACGGGCGTCCTGAATATTCGGCGGCCCCGAAGACGACGATCGCGTCGGCATGGTGAAGCTCTTGCGCGGAGCCGGCGTGCACGATGCCGGTGCAGATGGAGATGAACCAGGCGAGGAAGGCAACCAGCAGCAGACCGACGATCAACAGCATCCGGTGGGCTGGAGGCCGATGGCTGGCTGTTTGGGTCATCCTTGTGCGAAGAACTCGGAAATCTCCTGCGATGGAATGGCGCCTTCGCGCATAATGCGCCAGCGGGCTTCCTCGTCGGTGAGATCGATGATCGTCGAAGCTATTTCTCGCGGCGAAGTGCCCCCATCCACGATGATCGCAATGCGATTTTGCAATTGGTCGCGCACCGCCTCAGCGGAGGTACATTCGGCCTCGCCACTAAGATTGGCGGAGGTCGCAGTAATGGGGATGCCTGCGGCTTGCACCACGGCGAGGGGGATCTTGGCCTGGGGGATGCGTAGCGCGACGTTGCCGGTGTTGGCGGTGACTTTGAGCGGCAGGCGGGATGAGGCCTTGACGATCATGGTCAGCGGGCCGGGCCAGAATTTTCGCGCCAGCCGGTAGAACTCTTCCGGCAAGGGGCGCGCCAGTTCTTCGGCCTGATCGATGCCTTCAATCAGCAGCGAAAGCGGCTTGTGGCGGGAGCGCGACTTGATGTCGTAGACGCGGTCGACCGCGCGCAAATTGAAGGGGTCGGCAGCCAAACCGTAGAACGTGTCGGTGGGCATGCCCAGCACTTCGCCGGACCGTATCTGGTCAGCGGCATAGCGGATCAGCGAGGCTTCCGGGTTGTCGCTGTTTATCTTGACGATTTCTGCGCGCACACGCTTCCTTCCCGAATTATCTTGTAGAAACGCGAAACCTAACATATCACGGCGGGCCAGTGCAAGGAGATGGAAAGCGGGAGACGAGGTAGCTTGAATTTCAGCCTCAATGGACTTGGCCTACGCTAACGGCCCGCAACCCAAACGGGTATCATTCTCACGAGTGAACAAAACATCCAGTACATTGACGGAAGACCGCCTGCGCAGCGTGGAAGGCAAGCACAATGCGCTGGTGAAAGAGCTGCGCAATGCGTTCGCCCATGGCGAGCTCACGGCGGACGGCCATTGCGCGATCGAGGGCACCCGCATTATTGAAGAAGCGGTGCGGAGCGGGTTGAAATTCCGCGCCGTCTTCTTTCGCGCGTCGTCCCAGAACAAGGCGCAGCGCATCGTTCCGCAACTGGCGGCGTACGTCGAGACTTTGCTGTTGCCCGATAAGCTGTTTGCCAGTGCTGTGCCTAGCGAGAGTCCGCAAGGGGTGGCCGCGCTGGTCAAGCTGAAAACATTCGCACTGGAAGACATCCTCGACCGGTCACAGCTCGGACCGATCATTGCGGTCGCGGGGGTGCAAGACCCGGGCAATTTGGGCACTATTCTTCGCTCCGCCGAAGCCTTCGGAGCGGCGGGGGTGTTGCTTGGTGAAGGCACGGTCAGCCAATTCAACTCAAAAGTGGTGCGGGCATCCGCGGGTTCAGTGTTTCGGCTTCCGATTACGGGGGCCAAGCTCGTGACAGCTGTGGACGAACTGAAGGCCCGCGGAATCAGATTGATCGCTACAGATTCACATAAGGGGACGGCACTGCACGATGCAAGGTTAACCGGGCCGATCGCTGTGTTCATTGGCAGTGAAGGGGCCGGCGTGCCGCGCGAACTGATGGCGCAGATGGACGAGACTATCGCCATCCCGCACTCGCCGACTGTGGAATCGCTGAATGCCGGAGTGGCGGCCAGCATTGTGCTTTATGAGGCAGCGCGGCAGCGAGGATGAACAGGACTTTCGAAAAGATCTTCAACTTAGGTTTCGGCGCATTCCTGCCCGATTCGTGGTGAAATACAGTGGTGAGCCTGTTTCAAGCCATCCCCTCGGCTGACAACAATCCCGGAGATCGCACGCGGCCGTTGGCGGACCGTATGCGTCCGCGGACGCTGGAGGAGTTTGTCGGCCAGGAACAACTGGTTGCGCCCGGCAAACCTCTGCGCACGCAGATCGAACGCGACGACATTGGGTCCATCATTTTCTGGGGGCCTCCGGGGACGGGCAAGACTACGCTGGCGAAAATCATCGCGGGCATGACCAAAGCCGAGTTCATTGAATTTTCGGCAGTTCTGACGGGAATCAAGGAAATCAAGCAGGTCATGGCCGACGCGGAACGGGCGCGGCAGTACGGCACGCGGACCATCGTTTTCATCGACGAAATTCACCGCTTTAACAAAGCTCAGCAGGACGCGTTTTTGCCGCATGTTGAAAAGGGCAATATCCGGCTGATTGGCGCGACCACCGAAAATCCATCGTTCGAAATTAACTCGGCATTACTTTCGCGGAGCCGCGTCTATTTGCTGAAGCCGTTGACCGAAGAACAGATTGTGGCGTTGCTGGAGCGCGCTCTCACGGACGAAGAACGCGGGCTCGGCAAAAGTAAACTGCTCGCCTCGCACAAAGTGCTGGCCAAGATTGCTTCGTATTCAAGCGGCGACGCGCGCAGCGCTTACAACGTGATCGAGGTGGCCGCTTCGCTTGCGCTCGGACAGGCTGGCGTCGAGGCTGGGGCCGAGATCACCGACGAGATCGTCCACGACGCGCTACAGAAGCGCGTACTACTCTACGACAAAACCGGCGAAGAGCATTACAACCTGATTTCCGCGCTGCATAAATCAGTTCGCAATAGCGATCCCGACGCCTCGCTGTACTGGCTGGGACGCATGTTGGAGGCGGGCGAAGACCCGCTTTATATCGCGCGGCGGGTGGTGCGCATGGCAGTGGAAGACATTGGATTGGCGGAGCCAAATGCGCTGGCACTCTGTATGGCGGCACGCGATGCGGTGGACTTCATCGGGATGCCCGAGGGCAATCTTGCGCTGGCGCAGGCGGTGGTGTATTTGGCGGTCGCGCCTAAATCGAACGCGCTTTACACCGCTTACTCAGCCGTTCAGCAAGACGTAGAGCAGACCGCGGCTGAGCCCGTCCCGCTCCATTTGCGCAATGCGCCCACCGGTCTGATGAAGGGTCTCGGCTACGGTCAGGGCTACCAATATGCTCACAATCTGGAGGCCAAGGTCGCGGATATGCAGTGTCTGCCCGATAATCTACGGGAGAGAATATATTACGAACCCACGAATCAGGGAGTCGAGAAGCGCATTCGCGAGCGCATGGAAGAAATCCGGCATAACCGTTCCCAACCCAACTCCAGCAACCCGCAAGAAAAAGAGTCGTAACCATCAAATCGGCAATCTCTGGTTATAGCGTATTTGCGTCAATCAGGAGGTTCCCTTGTCGACCTTTGCCAATGTCCCGTCTCTTGGCCCAAGTATTTCCCGCGCCGTAAACACCGACCAGGTTGACGATCTGTTGCGACTTCAGAAAGCCGCTCAGAAGATCAGCTCGATCCTCGATCTGGACCAGCTCATCGAGAAAGTGGTGAATGATGTTGCGCGTTCGTTCGGATGCGTCGACGCGGATGTTTATTTGCACGATGAGGCGCGCCGGGAATTATTTCTGGCTTGCGCACACGGCTGTGCCGGCTGCGCCGTCCATGGCGACCGCCATAGCCTGAAAATTGGGAAGGAAGGCATGGCTGGACACGTGGCGGCCACTGGTCAAATGCGCTATGCCCCGGACGTGCGCAACGATCCGTACTACATCGGCTGCGAAGAATCCACTCTTTCCGAAGTTGCCATTCCGCTCCACGTTGACGGGCAGTTAGTGGGCGTCTTCACTACTTCCCATCACGAGCTCGATGCCTTTCCGCCGGACCAACTGCGGCTACTGCAAGCGCTTTGTGCGCACATCGCTGTGGCCGTCCACAACGCAAGGCGTTTCCAGCAGGAACGCGACGAGCGCGAAACGATGAGCCGCGAAGCTCGCGAGGCGCGGATCATCCAGCAGGCATTGCTGCCGAAGAGTTCTCCTTTGATTCCCGGCTTCAGGGTTTCGGGACTGTCGATATCCGCGGGCGCGGTCGGGGGCGACTGGTACGACTTTATTCCCATGAAAGATGGCCGAGTGGGGCTGGTGCTGGCGGACGTTTCGGGCAAAGGGACGGCTGCGGCGCTGCTGATGTCGGCCACTCGCGGAATGCTTCGTTCGCTGGCTGAGGCGAATTGTAGTCCGGCGGAGGTCCTTACGAAACTGAACCAACTTCTGGTCGAAGACTTCCCTGCTGGACGGTTTGTCACGATGGTTTATGGAGTGCTTGATCCGGCAAAGCGCGAACTGATTTTCTCCAGCGCCGGCCACCTACCGCCTCTGCTGATGGACGGGGGCCGGTCAACCTTCCTCGAAACCGAACGCGGTCTTCCTTTGGGAATTTCTCGGGGCGGTTATTCGGAGTCTCGGGTTTCTCTTCCTCATGGCTCGCGGCTTATCTTTTATAGCGACGGCATCACGGAAGCTGAAGACGGAGACGAGCAGTACGGAGCGCAGCGATTGCAATCCCATGTCTCGCAGAAGGCAGCATCCGTGGAAAGCATAATTCAGGATGTCCGATCGTTTGCCAATGGCGCTGGGCTGAGGGACGACGCCACCGTGATCTTTCTGCAAGGCTAATCCACGCACTCTCCAGTGAGTACGAGCGACCCTTCCTTGCCGGAAGGGTCGTTCCACCTGCTGATGGCACAGAGACGACTATTGCCCGGCGACACTCGATTGCTGACCGAGCCATGTCGCCAACTGCGGTGCCTGGCGCGTCTTCATGTCGATGCACTGGCCAATAGATTCAAGCGACTGTTTGAGGGTGCGCTCGGCCGAAGGAACGGGATGGGCGACAAAGAAGTCTTTCACTTCGGTTGCCGATTGAGAGTCGCAAAACGCCGCGGCAGATTCCACAATAACCCCACTGGCAAAGGCGCCTCCCATTTTGCTGATTTCCCCCCAATGGGCACGGACAAAATCCCACGCCATTCTTGCTTCCTCGGGGTTGCGCACCATCCGTCCGAGAAGCCGGGGCGCGTCTTGCGAACGCACCTCTGGGGTCAGCATGTAGTCCAGGGTCCTTTGCAGCAGCTTGGGGTCCGTAAAATCGGTCAAAGTCTGCCGGTAAATGTGGACTGCTTCCGGACTCTTGGCGTTTTTCAATTGGTCGAGGACCTCATTGTAGAAAGCGTCCTCGCCGTTTCGCGCTGAAACCGCCAAAGCGACGGCAGCTTCGTCGTGATCTATGGATTTGGGATCAGCCATGGCTTGCTCGGCCAGCTTACGCGCGAATGCAATCGCGTCGGGGTCGCGGGCAATAAAACCTAGAGCGAAGAGTAGACGTCCGCGCAAGGCGCGTGTGTCATCGCTCTCTCCTGCTTTGGCTTCCCATCCGACTTGCTTGGCGATAGGGTTCACGAGTTGGCGGACCCATTGCTGGTAGGCGGGGCGGTCGGCATCGCTGACCAGGGTCTTGCCAATCCAATTCAGCTGATCAATCAACTGGGTCAACACCGCGGGGGTGTGCTCGCTCTGCAGGCCTTCCGCAAGGGCAAGATAGTCACCGATGCTGGCGCGATCCACTGCTACCGACGACGACACGTCGGAGAGTAACAAAATTCGCTCCGCTGGAGTGAGGTCGGTTTCTTCGACCTTCGCCAACGCATGTAAATTTTCCGGCGAGTAGCTGGACTGGTAGTATCCCTCGGCCTCTGCGTTGGCATAGACCCATGGTGAGCAGCTTTTTGCGGGGAAGTCTGCTTGCTTCTGAGCTAGCAACTGGCAGGCTGTCGTGCTTCCCGAGGTTCCGCCCTGCTTCAGGCATACGGGAATCTGCCAGAGTTCAGGACTTCCCGCTTCGAACTTGGCGCGGTTGCTGAAGTAACGTTGCTGTTTCAGGGTTGCGATTTCAGATGGTCCGGAACATTGCGTGGCGACAGCGACCATGGGCACACCCGGCTGGTTCACGAAAGTGGGCATGAGCTGATCCACGGGTTTGTGTGAAGTCCGGGTCTGCGCTCGCCAAAAATCCGCGGCGGTCGCGTTGCCATAGGCATGCTGCTTCAGGTAGGCATTCACACCGGCGCGAAAGGTATCAGGGCCTAGATAGGCCTCGAGCATTCGCAGCACTGCGGCAGTTTTGCTATAGGTGATTTCGTCGGCCAGTTCGAGAATTTCTCCCGGAGTCTTCGCCTCCTGGTGAATGGGATGAGTGTTGGCCAATGAATCCGAAGCCATCGCCTGGGTCGCGTCGCGAACATCGTCCAATTGCACGTTCCACTCGGGCTTCCAGGCAGCCAGTGGCTTGCTTGACATCCAACTGGCGAAGCCCTCGTTGAGCCACAGATCGTCCCACCACTGCATGGTGACGAGATCGCCGAACCACTGATGGGCCATCTCGTGAGAAATCACGGAAGCGATGTACTTTCTCAGCTCCAGCGATGAGTTTTTTTCGTCGACCAGAAGAAGGATTTCGCGGAAGGTGATGCAGCCTGTATTTTCCATTGCCCCGGCGGAGAAATCCGCCAAACCGACCAGGTCGAGTTTTCCGTAGGGATATTTGATCCCGAAGTACTTGTCGTAGTACCGCATGATATTTTCCGCGGCATCGAGCGCGAATGTGCCAAGTTGTTTCTTACCGGGACTGGCATAGACACGAATCGGAATGCCATCGGCTTCGCCTTCGACATACTCGAAATTTCCTACTACGATCGCCGCCAGATAGCAGGACATTTTCGGCGTGGTTGCGAAGCTCACGGTGTGCTTGGCGCCGTCAACGCTTGGAGTGTCAGAAACTGCTTTACCGTTGGAGATGACGGTCAGGCCCTTGTCCGCAACGACGGTAATTTCGAAGGTTGCCTTGTAGGCAGGCTCATCGAAGGATGGAAACGCCCTGCGCGCATCGGTGGCTTCGAATTGCGTCGCGGCATATTTCCGGCCCTGCTCGTCCTTGCCTAAATAGAATCCTCGCAACTCGTTGTTCAGAATTCCGGTGTATCGGACCTTGATAGTTGCCGGACCGGGCTGAATTGGCTGGCGAAAGGCGAGAGTTGCGATCTCGTTTTTCTCATCAAGAGTGACTTTGGCTTTTTGCGAATGCGTACCGCTGGTAATCGTCACGTCCTGGAAATCGATTTGCACCGCATTAAGGACGATTTCGGAAGTTGGCTTAAGCACTCGAATGGCAAGCGATTCTTCGCCGGCAAAATTGTTCTTGTCAAAGTCGGGAGTGAACGTGAGCTTGTAGCTTTCGGGAGCGGCTGTTTCCGGCAGCCGCTGAGCCAGGGCTGCGCCGATCAGTAGACAGAAGCAAATTACCGGGAGAATTCGTTTCATGGTTGTCCTCATTTAATAGATGTCGATTCGTGAACTGCACGAATGGAAGGTGACGCCTGTCAGTACTACGAAAATACGGTCGCCGAAGTTCACCCTAAATCTGTGGCTCGCGCGGAAGGTCTTACTTCGCCATTCAACAGGGTGAACGCGCAGCGGTTCGCCCCGAACCAATAAGGAATTTCGCGATAGTCCTCGGCGTCAAATACGGCCAGATCAGCATCCTTCCCAGCTTCGATCGAACCCTTGCGATCTTGTACACGAAGCGACCAGGCTCCGTTGATGGTAGACGCTGAAATCGATTCCTCGGGCGACATTTGCATGTGGGTGCACGCCAGCGACATCACGAATGGCATGCTGGGCGTTGGGGAAGAGCCAGGATTAAAGTCGGTCGCCAAAGCCACCGGCACTCCGGCATCGATCAGCTTTCTCGCTGGAGGATAATTTCTTGCGTCCAGAAAATAATTCGCCCCCGGCACCAGAGTCGCCACAGTGTTATGTTGTGCCAAGGCCCGAATATCGGAATCGCTGACGTGGTCCATGTGATCGAACGAAGCGGGATCGAACTTGAGCAAAGGCTGCAACGATGTCTCCGTCAACTGACAAACGTGGGCCCGCACGGCGAGCCCGTGTGCTTTGGCGGCAGCAAAAATCTTCGCCGTATCTTCAGCCGAAAAGGCCCCGCGGTCGGTAAAAACATCCACAAATTGCGCGAGCCGACGCTTTGCAACTTGCGGAATCATCTCTGTACAGACGAGCTCAACATAACTTCGCGAGCGATTCTCGAATTCTTTTGGGACGACGTGCGCGCCGAGCAGGCTGGGAACCACGGTTCCCGGCCATTGGCGGGCAGCATCGCGGATCGCCTGTAAGGATTTCAGTTCCGATTCGAGCGAGAGCCCGTAGCCGGATTTCGCCTCCACGGTCGTGGTTCCGTAGTCAGCCATCCCTTTGAGCGCGTCGAAGACCTTCTGTGCGAGCAGGTTCTTCCCGGCTTTGCGAACGGCCTCCACGCTCGAGCGAATTCCACCTCCCGCTTCGGCAATTTGTTCGTAAGTCGCGCCGGAGATCCGTTTCTCGAAATCGATCAGACGCGGCTGCACGAAAGCGGGATGGGTGTGCGAGTCGACGAACCCCGGCAGGACGACCCGTCTCTTGCAATCGATCTCGATAACTTTCTTGCGGTTCTTTTTCAGCCAGGGATCGCGACGGGAGTCTTTGGTGGTGCCGACCGAAACGATCTTTCCACCGCTGCAAAGAACGGCACCATCTTCGATCATTCCCAGTTCCGCGAGTTGGGGACCGCGTCTGGGGCCGCTCTGGCCCGGGGAAGAGCGCAACGTAAGTAACTGCCCGATATTGACCAGCAGCACGACGCGAGCGCTTTTCGATTTGGACTTTTCCGATGAATTCAACATGAACATCTTAGCAGTGTCGCCAGTGTCAGCCTTATTATGGCCACGGTGAAAGGCCCCAAGAAATCACGCCTATAATACGGGCGCGAGTGAATTGTGAAAAGCGCCCCTGTGCCGGCTCCGTTACTGCGTTCCTACATGCCCGAACTCGATTCGGCGCGTGGTCTGGCTATTCTTCTGGTTTTGCTTTATCACGGGATTGCGCCACCGGTGAGCGGAGAACTTTCACGCAGCGGGCGAGTGCTGTTAGAAATCTCTCGGCAAGGTTGGGTGGGCGTAGATCTATTTTTCGTCCTGTCCGGCTTCTTGATCACAGGAATTCTCATCGATAGCCGTAACCGGCAGGATTACTACCGACGCTTCTATGTTCGCAGAGCCTTGCGCATTCTTCCCGCGTTCTATGCCTCGCTCGTTGTCCTATTGATTGGCGGCTGGATCTCCTGGCGCTTTTCGCTGCTGAGCGTCTTATTCCTCGCCAACAGCACTCCGCTCGTAGGAATCCCGATGCAGTACGGTCCGCTTTGGTCGCTGGCGGTGGAAGAGCATTTCTATATGCTGTGGCCGGCGATTGTCCGAAAGCTTGCGTTTCGCGGACTGGTCCTGATGTTGGCGACGCTCGTTGCCGCGACTCCGATGCTGCGGGTAATCGACTTCCTAAGAACTGGCGAACCGGCCAATTGGGTCCGGCTTTACACGTGGTTCAATCTTGATGGGCTGGCGCTCGGCGCCCTTCTGGCGCTCCGGATGCGTATACCATCGTTTGGCCGAGTACAACTTAGGCGCGTTGCATTGCCGCTACTAATCGTTGGCGTCGCTATTTTCGTTCTAGTCCTCGGGCATCCCTTCGCGGACGCGACGCTGTCAACGACCGCGAGTAATATTGCCTCCGCTGGCTTGTTGTCGAGCATGTTGCTCGCCGGAACCAGCCGCTGGGTGGCCCTGGTTGACCGGCCGTTCCTGAAATTTCTTGGTTTCATCAGCTATGGCCTTTATCTGGTTCATGTGCTGGCGTTCAGGTTTACCGACATGGTGCTCTCACGCCCCTTTGCGGTGTTGGCGTCGACCGGAAAGCCGACAGTCGCGATGTTAGTTCGGTTTGCTGTCGGGAGCGCGCTGGCCATCGGCGTGGCCTACCTGTCGCGGCGCTCCTTGGAGGAGCGCTTCTTACGCTTGGGATTCGCTTCGCGGCGAGCGCAAGATAAGAAACCAGCGGAAATGCCAGTCGAGGTATAAGACTTTACCGGCCTACGAACTCATCGGAATCTTGACGCTCCTGTCTTTGGCAAACACCTTCGCCTCGTCGTATCCAGCATCTACGTGACGTATCACACCCATGCCAGGATCGGTGGTCAATACGCGCTCAATCCGCTTGGCCATCATTTCGGTACCGTCCGCGACCAGCACTTGACCAGCGTGCAGCGAATATCCAATGCCTACTCCGCCGCCATTGTGAATCGACACCCATGAAGCCCCGGCTGCGGTGTTCAGCAGGGCGTTGAGCAGGGGCCAATCCGCAACCGCGTCACTGCCATCTTTCATGCTTTCGGTTTCGCGGAAGGGCGATGCCACCGAGCCACAGTCGAGGTGGTCGCGGCCAATCACGATGGGCGCTTTGATCTTGCCCTTCTTTACCAGGTCGTTGATGGCCAGGCCGAACTGCGCGCGCTCGCCGTAGCCCAGCCAGCAAATGCGAGCAGGCAATCCTTGAAACTTAATGCGCTTGCGGGCCAGGTCAATCCAGCGCCGCAGAATGCGGTTCTCGGGAAAGAGTTCAAGCACCAACTCGTCGGTGACATGAATGTCCGACGGTTCGCCCGAAAGCGCGACCCATCGGAATGGTCCGCGCCCTTCGCAGAACAATGGGCGAATGTAGGCCGGGACGAATCCGGGAAAATCGTAAGCGTTTTTCAATCCGCGTTGAAAGGCGAATGTTCGAATATTGTTGCCGTAGTCAAATGTGACCGATCCCATTTTCTGAAGACGCAACATACCCTCGACGTGACGCGCCATGGCATCGAGCGACTTTTCTTCGTAGGCTTTGGGATCGCGCTTACGCAGCTCAAACGCCTCTTCCAAGGTCATGCCATTCGGCACATAGCCGTTCAGCGGATCGTGCGCCGACGTTCTGATCGGTCAGAATGTCTGGCACTACGCCGCGTTCGGCGAGTTCGGGAATAATGTCGGCGCAGTTCCCTACCAGCCCGACTGAGATATTTTCTTTCTTGCGGATGGCATTCTTCAGGATGCGCAACGCTTCATCCAGGGTGGTCACCATGAAGTCGCAATAGCCGGTCTTGAGCCGCTTTTTGATGCGCTCGGCGTCGACGTCAATTCCCAGGAAGGCCGCGCCCGTCATGGTGGCCGCCAAGGGCTGGGCTCCGCCCATGCCGCCCATGCCTCCGCTGACAATCAGTTTTCCGGCAAGATCGCCGCCAAAGTGTTTTTCTCCCGCCGCGGAGAACGTCTCAAAGGTCCCCTGCACAATGCCCTGCGAGCCGATGTAAATCCACGAGCCCGCCGTCATTTGCCCATACATCATTAAACCGGCGCGCTCCAGTTCGTTGAACTTTTCCCAGTTGGACCAATGCCCGACCAGGTTCGAGTTGGCGATCAACACGCGCGGCGCATACTCGTGGGTTTTGAAAACACCCACCGGCTTGCCCGATTGGACCAGCAGCGTCTCGTCGTTCTCCAACGCTTTCAAAGACGCGACGATGGTGTGGTAAGCCTCCCAACTTCGGGCAGCGCGCCCGGTTCCACCGTAAACCACCAGGTCTCTGGGACGTTCGGCGACTTCTTCGTCGAGATTGTTCATGAGCATGCGCATGGCGGCTTCCTGTTGCCAGCCCTTGCAGGTGATGGCTGTGCCACGCGGCGCTCGTACCGGAGTGTAGGTGGAAGAAGGAATCTCAGTTTCGACGGGCATAGTCAGATGTTAGTGCTTTGGCGGGAAGGGTTCAAATCGCTTGAGGTTCAAGAAGGGACGAGTGCTGGGGTACACGAGGCGGTTGAAAGCTAAAGGCTGAGGGCCAAGAGCTAAAAGCGATCTACCAAGTGTTATACGGCGTTCCGTCGCTGCCCACGCCGCTCGATCCACTGTGAACGTCGTTGATCCCGGAGGTGTCCTGCTGCTGGTCAAGGGACAGGATGGTGTCCGTGTCCTCGTCCACAGCCCAACTGTCGTTGGTCCCGGTCATGGGGTCTTTAGGAAGCTGTTTCAGGTATCCGCCCGAGATGAGATCGTCCAACGATTTTGGCGCTTTCTGCTTGTCGAGCGTGTATTGCGAGATGACGGACCGCAGGGTGAACAGATTTTGCCGCAGCACCGACTCGCGGGCGCGCAGGATCGACTGGTTGTAGGCGGGCAAGGCGACCGAGATCAGCACCAGAATGATGCTGATCACCACCATCAGCTCCATCAGGGTAAAGCCCCGGGTATTTTTCCTTCGACGCTTTCCCATTTACCAGTCCTTGTATTTCGTACCGTCCAGCCCAACATCCTGCGATTTGGTGTGAACGTCGAACACGTTTTGTTCGCCCCACGAATCCGCATCGACATCGTCCTGCATGGAACGCAGTCCCCACTCGGTGTTGCCCGTCATGGGGTCGGTCGGTATTTTCCGCAGGAACTTCAATTTCTTGCCCTGTACGTCAACTCCCTTGACCAGCGTATCCAGGTCCGGAGGGTATCCCTGTGAATCCACTTTGGTCTGAAACGCATTCCGATCAGCCGCGTCTTTATAGCGGTCAATTGCATCTCTCATGAGCCACAGCGCCTGGCGGAGATCATGCTCCTTTTGGCGCTTGATGGTGACTCGGGCCAACGGGATCGCCAGGCTGGTGAGAATCACCAGAATAACGGTCGCGACAATTAACTCAACGATGGTGAAACCGTCTGCCGAACGCGCTACCCGTTTTTTCGAAAACGCCAATTTCATTTCAACTGACACCCTCCGCTGCATCTCTTCCGGATTGGAGACAGCGGACTGGATTTCTGCCATACGGCGGGGAGGCTCATTGCACCGTGACGGTCGCCGTCGCGCCCGCCACCGGAATCGCTTGCATACCGGGGTCGCGCACTCCGCCTTTGGCGATTGTGACCGCCGACTGACCGGCGCCCTTGGCCATGAAAGTTAAAGTCACGACCGTGCCCCGCCCGGAGACGCCGTTCGCGCCCGGCGGGCGCGTCGCGGTTACTTGCAGCGTTCCCGTCGATTCGTCTTCGCGATGCACCACGGCGACCGCCTGACCGTCCTGCGACAGGAAGTTTCCGTTTGAGACGTTCACAACTTGCAGAACCTTCGGATCGTAACTGAGCTGCAACGGCACGGAATATGCATTCTGCGCGCCGTTGAGCACAATGTTCATGGTGAAGGTCCCACCTGTCTTCTGGTTCACGCTGGGCGGATCAAACTGGAAACTGGCATCGCCTGCAGGGTTGGCCGGCACCATGTTCGATTGCGGACCGTTCGATTGCGGACCGGATGAGGCCGGCGATGGCGCATTCTGTGCAGGTGGCAAATTCTGTTGCGCCGGAACAGGCTGACCCGGAGTCTGCGTCTGCCCGCCGGTCGCAGCAGGCGGCGTGGTGGAATGTGCCACGCGGCGCAACTGGAGAGCGCTCGATGTGCCCACATCGATCGCCTGGAGGTTGGCCTCGGTGATGTCGGAGCTACGCACAATGTGCGGGATGAGCACGAAGACGATTTCGTTTTCGCTGTGCTCGGTATTGGTTTGTCCGAATAAGTACCGCAAAATTGGGATCTGCGACAGACCGGGGATTCCGGTCAAAGATTTGGTCTGTGAATCTTCCAACATACCGCCCAGCATGTTGACTTCGCCTTCGCGCAGGCGGATCTCGTGTTCAATCTTGCGCTGTCCGATGACGGGCTGACTGATTCCACCGATGCTCGAAGTCCCGGTGACGGAAGAAATATCCATCGAGATCTTCAACGTGACCTCGCCTCCGGCATGGATCTTCGGGGTAATGTCGATGTTCACACCGACGTCGAGATACTGGAACTGGGTGTTAACCAATGGATTAATGCCAACGCCTCCGATACCAGGCTGAAATGAGCCGGTGGCCACGGGAACACGTTCGCCGATCTTCAGCGATGCCTTTTGGCCATCGACTGCACGAATCTCAGGCTTTTGGATCAGCTTCACGGTGTTGTCGGTAAATAATGCCGTGGCGGAGGCCTGCGGGATGGTAATAGTGAAGTCCGTGGCGTTGAGACTTCCAATCTGGTTAAAGTTAATCTGGTTTGGCGTGCCGGAGGTGGTGGACGTGTTGGTCGTGGTGGTGGTGGACTGGGTCGTACCAGTGGTGGTGTTGCTGAAGTTGTTTTGCAACGCAATGGTGGCGCTGGTCGGCGGACTGATGCCCAACTGCCTGACCTTGTCGCGGCTGATCTGCATGACCGCGACGTCCACAATGACTTCGGACTTGGCTTTATCCAAGTCATTCACCAGCTTCTGCGCCAGCGCGATCTGGTCGGGCGTGCCGCGGACGACCAATGCGCCCTGGGACGGCAACGGCTGGATGCGCGCAATTTCCAAAATCTGCCGCATCGCGTTCACTACATCCTGCAACTCGGTGGGTTGCGAAAGGTTAGACAGGTAAAACGTCTTCACCACGCTCTGTTCAAGATCTTTACGCTTCGCCGGATTGTCAGTGGCGACAAAAATCGTATTCGGAGTCACCGGCCGCCAGAAAGTCTTCGATTCCAGCGCGATGATCTGCAGAGCCTCTTCCAGGGAAACGTTATTTAATTCGATCTTGATGCGCCGCGAGGTGTAATCGGGATCGAACAGGACATTGATGCCGGCCAACTTCCCCACTGTTTCGTAGACGACTTTGGCATCTTCGGTGATTTTAAGATTAATGGGAATATTTGAAATCGTTGCCAGTTCGACCGGGCCTCCCGCTTCGTCCACACGCTTCTGCAGGGCCGTCGGCGGCTTGGTGGCGGCCTGGGGCACGGGCGACGCCGCTGCATCGATCATCCGCTGGGTCCGCTTGATTTCTTGTCTGGCAATCGCGCTGGAAGGATCGATCTCGGCCGCTTGCTGGAACTGGGCCATTGCCTCAGGCAGTTGGCCAGCCTCCCGCAGCAACTGCCCGCGGTGGACGTGTGAGGCTCCGGCCAGGAAACGCAAGCGCTCGTACGAGGACCGGTAGCCCAGATCGGTGGGCTTCAAATCGTACGCCTCTTTATAGCAGTCGTAAGCCTGTTCGTAGTTCTGCCGCGCTTCCGCGTCCTTGCCCTTGTTATAGAGCGCCTTGGCCTTGTCGGCGGCGGCCGCCACCACAATGATGATCCCGAGCAGCAATACCACGACCGTCGGGCGAACTAACCGTTTGATCACAAATCCCTCGCACACAGAATTGTCCCGCACGTCTCCTGCGACCGCGGAAAAGGGCTGTTCATCTGCCTTGTTGAAAACGTAAGCTGCGCGATTATAACATCGCCCCAAACGGTTCGAAGTGACTGTTCTGCTGGCAGTTACACACTTTAGTACTTGCTCCTGCAGGGTGCCGTGGTCGGCGGGGCCAGCGGATTTATTTTCGGCCGACCCCGCTCTCGCTCGACTTCTCCCAGTCCCAGTGAGTTACCCTATAAACGACATGTCGCGCCAGCCCACACACCCGACCCAGCCCAACCCAGAGAAAAACCCTCGGCGTGATCCCACTGCCGCGGGCCAGCGCGACGCTGCTGTTAATAGGATCGCTAGTCATAACTATTTCTTGCTGGAAAAATTTGAGACGGGCGTCGTGCTCTCCGGGACTGAGGTAAAATCCGTCCGCGGCGGCCACGCTAACCTTAAAGATGCCTACGGCTTAATCAAGGACGGCGAGCTGTGGCTGCTCAACTGCCACATTGGAATCTATGAGCATGGCAGCTACGCCAACCATGCTCCGCTGCGCACCCGGAAATTGCTGGTGCACGCCGAGGAACTGAACAAATTGATCGGCAAAACCCAACAAAAGGGGCTTACCCTCATCCCCACTCGTATGTATTTCAAGCACGGCAGAGTTAAAGTAGAACTTGCAGTTGCCAAGGGCAAACAGTTATGGGACAAGCGGGAAACTGAGAGGCGCCGCACTGCGGATAAGGAAGCCCGCGAGGCCATCTCAAGAAGCCGGAAGACGTAGAATAGATGTTGATAGGTCTTTTGTTGGACCCTTCGTTCGTTCGATTTCCATGGGAACAGGAAAACAGTCATCGAGGGCGATCAAGCTGGTAAACCTTGAGGACGGTATGCCGACCGTCCACGAGGCCCTGGTCCGGTTCAACTTCGAACTGGACAACGCCCGCCACGAAGGCCGCAGCCTGCTGAAGCTAATCCACGGATATGGGTCGAGCGGAACCGGCGGCGAAATTCGGTTGGCTGTGCAAAGCCGTCTCATCGAACTGCACAGAACTGGTCAAGTCCGGGCCGTCATCTACGGAGAAGATTGGTCAAAGAGCGACAGCAAAACCTGGGAACTGCTGATTGCCCGCCCCGAACTCAAGCAGGACAGCGACTTGGGAAGGAAGAACGCCGGCATCACGATCGTGGTGCTCTGAACCTACCAAATGTGCCGGTTCCGTTCGGTTGTGGACCTAATGATAAAATCAACAGAGCGAATGGCCCACCGGAAGTCCACCGCAGTCCTTGAGAAAGAGCCCGAGTCCACAAATCAGCCGGCCAAGCCGGTCACGGTTGGATTCGTGAGCTTGGGCTGCCCGAAAAACCTGGTCGACAGCGAAGTCATGATGGGTATGCTGGCACAGTCGGGCGCTCGCCTTATCTCCCGTGTCGAAGATGCCGACGTGATCGTGGTCAATACCTGCTCGTTCATCAACACGGCCCAGCAGGAATCGGTTGACACCATCCTCGATATGGCCCGCCATAAGACCGAAGGCCGGGCGCAAAAGCTTGTGGTCGCAGGCTGCCTGGTCGAACGATATCGCGATGAAATCCAAAAGAACATTCCGGAAGTCGACGCCGTGGTCGGTACCGGCGAGCTTGAAAAGATTCTGTCAGCGGCCGGGATATCGCAGCCACCCGTTTCGGACTCACCGTTCCGAATCCTGAACTCTCGCGCGGAAGGCGATGCGCGCGCGGCCCAAGGGCGCTTCTCGCGCGACACGTGGGACGGAGCCATCTCCGATCTCCCTAATTATCTGTACGACGAAGCCACGCCGCGCATTCTCGCCACGCCCGGATACACGGCCTACATCAAGATTGCCGAAGGCTGCGACCATCCTTGCAGTTTTTGCATTATTCCGCAGTTGCGCGGCAAATTTCGCTCGCGCCGTTTCGAATCTGTGATTGCCGAGGCCGAGCGTCTGGCGCTCTCTGGAGTCCGCGAGATCACGCTGATCGGTCAGGACACAACTTGTTATGGCGAGGATTTCGACCTAAAAGATGGACTCGCGCTCCTGCTGGAAAGACTGGCCGATATCGACGACCTTCGCTGGATCCGCTTTCTTTACGCTTATCCCAATAAGATCACCGGACGCCTGCTGGAGACAATTGCTGCCCATGAAAAAATCTGCTCCTACGTGGATGTCCCCTTGCAACACGCATCGCCCACGATGCTGAAGCGCATGAAGCGCGGCGGCGGGGCCGACATTTTTCTGCGCACCATTGAAAAGATGCGGAAGACGATCCCCGACGTGACGCTACGCACATCGTTTATCGTCGGATTCCCCGGCGAAACCGAGAAAGAATTCGAAGAGTTGTGTGAGTTCGTCCGCGCTGCCGAACTCGATTGGATGGGCGTTTTCGGCTACTCCGATGAGGACGGCGCTGGTGCATTCTCGCTCGACCACAAGCTTTCGGCCCGTGAAATCGAACCTCGCCGCAAGCACCTGATGCAGATCCAGCGGCGCATCAGCCAGAAGAAGAAGAAGGCGCTCATTGGCCAGGAATTCGATCTGCTTGTGCAAGGGGAATCCGAAGAAAGCGAACTTCTTCTCGAGGGCCGCACTGCCATGCACGCGCCGGAAATCGACGGTAAAGTCTTCGTCAACGACGTGCCGGAGGGCCTGATCGCTCAACCCGGCCAGTTCTATCGTTGCCAGATCACCGAAGCGCACGATTACGATCTGATCGCGAAAATTATCTGACGCTTATGCCTCGCCAGCGAGTGATGAAATTAAAATGCCCAACCTGCAAGAAGCAGGTGACAACCAAAGATCCAGAATTCCCTTTCTGTAGTGAGCGCTGCCGCCTCATCGACTTGGGCAAGTGGGCGAGTGGAGCTTATGTAATCTCGTCTCCGGTACACGACATTTCCGACTCCATTCCCGATCGCTCCGATGAAGACGACTGACCCTTCCCCCGACCATAGCGCCGGCGTCCCACCGGCTCTCGCCGGGGCGTCTCGCTCCCACGTGGAAGCGGCGCCGCTCTGGGCCACGCTCACTGCGACATTTTTCGGCGCTGGCCGCATGCGTCCCGGCCCGGGCTCTTGGGGATCAGCGGCGACCGTGCTGCTTTGGTGGCTCGCATCCCGATGGATCGCTCCCAGCCAGCAACTTTACGCTACCATCTTGCTGGCACTCTTCGTCGTCGCCGTCGGTATCCCCGCTGCGACGCGGGTTGCGCACGCTTCTGGCATCGAAGATCCGCAATTCGTCGTCATCGACGAAGTGGCCGGACAGCTCATCACGCTGATCGCCGTTCCGGTCTCATGGAAAACTCTTCTGGCGGGCTTTATACTTTTTCGTGGGTTCGACATCGTCAAACCACCACCGGTGCGTCAACTTGAGCAACTTCCGTCAGGCACCGGCATCGTATTGGATGATGTTGCTGCCGGCCTCTATGCTCTTATCGTCATGCAACTCTTACTGCACTTCGGAGTTTTGCACCGCTAACTATCGAGGCATGCTCCACGAGGAATACCAAGTCGATGGGAATTTCTGACCGGTTACTGGGCAAGAAAAACGTGAATGGCAAGCCGCACATTGATCGTGTGTTGCCGTCATCCGCTCTGCCCGGCGGCGACGTTCGCATCGTCGGGAGTTCCCTGCGCCCCGCGGAGTTGCGCCGTCCGAGTGTCGTTTTCGGAGACATCGAAGGCGCGGTCATCATCAGTTCTGACGATTTTGTAATCGCCCGCGTGCCCAACGGCGCGTCATCGGGCTCTGTCGTCGTCTCCACGAATGGCCACACCAGCAACCCTCATGAAGTAAAAGTTGCCGTCCCGGTCGCGGAAAACCTTCATCCCGTCGCTAATCCCGGGATCGATGCGGAAGGCAACATCTACGCAACATTTTCCGGAAGCCGTGGACAGAAAGTGCCGGTGGCAATTTTCAAGATCGATACCAATTACAACGTGAAGCCATTTGTCGCCGATCTGATGAACCCAACTTCCATCGCCTTCGATAAAGACGGTCAGATGTATGTGTCGTCGCGCTTCGATGGCACGATCTACCGCATCGCGCCAAATGGGACCATGTCGTCGTATGCCGAAGGGATGGGGGTGGCAACCGGCATTGCCTTCGATCGCATCGGGAATCTTTATGTCGGCGATCGTAGCGGCACCATCTTTAAAATTGCGCCCGACCGCCAGACTTTTGTTTTCGCCACACTTGAGCCAAGCGTCTCCGCCTACCATCTCGCATTCGGTCCGCACGGAGATCTATTCGTCACCGGCCCCACAACCTCCAGCTTCGACGTGGTTTATAAGATTGATCCGCAAGGGAATCCCTCGACGTTTTATCGCGGTTTGGGCCGCCCTCAGGGACTGGCGTTCGATATCGAAGGAAATCTTTACGCGGCCGCATCGCTCGGCGGTAAAGCCGGCATCGTTAAGATCACGCCCGACGCGAAGGCCTCCCTCGAAGTTGCCGGCAACGGCATTGTAGGCTTGGCTTTCGCTCCCGGCCGTTCCGTCATTCTTGCGACAACCAATACCATCCTCCACCTGGGATGGAACATTTCCGGGCTGCCTCTGATCTAGGTTTCGTTGCAACCTCGCAGCGCGATGCTTTGCTCCTGTGCACTCATGAGTTTTCGGATAGACTTTTCTTAAATGAACGCCGAGATCATCGCCATTGGCTCGGAACTGCTGACTCCCTTCAAGCAGGACACGAACTCGCTTTTCCTGACCGAAAAGCTCAATCAATTGGGCGTTCAAGTTATTTTTAAATCCGTAGTCGGCGATGACAGCTCGCGCCTGACGCAGGTCGCTTCTCTGGCGATCTCGCGCGCTGACATTGTGATCTTCATGGGCGGACTTGGCCCCACCGAGGATGACCTCACGCGCGAATGTGTGGCCAAGGCGCTGGGTCTGCCGTTGCACCGCGATTCGGAACTTGTGGAGTCACTCGAAAAACGCTTCGCCGCGCGCGGCTGGAAAATGGCGCCCAATAACGTTAAGCAGGCGGATGTCATTTCCGGCGCGACCATATTGCCGAACGCCAACGGCACCGCGCCCGGCCAGTGGATCACCGGTAAGTACGAGGGTCAGGAGCGGATTGTCATGCTGCTACCGGGCCCGCCGTTCGAGTTGAAGGCGATGGTCGATGAGCAATGCCTGGAGCGCCTGCGCGCCAAACTTCCGGCCCAGTTTATCGCCACTCGCGTGCTGAAGATCAGCGGCATGGGCGAGTCGCAATGCGACGCGCGAGTCGCTCCCATTTACACGCAGTACACCGATGTCCAGACGACCATCCTGGCGGGAGCCGGCGAGGTCCAACTGCATTTGCTGTGCCGCGCAGGTTCGCTCGAACCCGCTCAAACTCGAGTCGATGAGCTCTCCGAAAAAATGGAAGAAGAGCTGGGCGACTTCGTCTTTTCCGACAATGGAGACTCGCTCGAACAGATCGTCGGATATTTTCTCCAGATGCGCGGCGCCACCCTGGCGGTCGCGGAATCTTGTACTGGAGGCATGTTGTCGGAGCGCATCACTTCGGTCAGCGGGAGCTCTCGATACTTCCTCGGGGGCGCCGTCGTCTACTCCAACGAGTTGAAGACGTCACTGGTCGACGTCCCGGAATCCATGATTGAAAGGCATGGCGCCGTCAGCGCGGAAGTCGCCAAAGCTCTGGCCGAGGGGATTCGCTATCGCAGTGGCTCAACTCTTGGAATTGGCATCACCGGAGTCGCAGGACCCGGTGGCGGTAGCGTCGACAAACCGGTCGGACTCGTCTTCCATGCCCTGGCGAGCAATACCGGGACCGAGGTCGTGGAACGCAAGTGGCCCGGCGATCGCCAGCGCGTCCGCCGCTTCGCCAGCCAGCAAGCGCTAGATATGGTACGCCGAAAGTTGATGTAGCCCGTCGTCGGTCATTCGTCGTTGGCCAGAATTTTTTTGTATTCGGCGTGCAACTGACAACCTAAGAACCGACGACCGACGGCCAAAATGCGCATTTTCATCGCTCTCGACATCGACAATGCCATCCGCGAACGGATCGTCCGCTTCATGGACGGAATCCGAGAGTTTGCTCCGGACGCCCGCTGGGTGCGGCCGGAATCTCTGCACGTGACGCTAAAATTTGTCGGTGAAAAACCTGCCGACAGCGTGGAAGAAATTAAGAAGGCCCTGGCCACGATCAAAGCGGTCCCGTTCGACCTGGTTTTTCGTGGCTTCGGATTTTTTCCAACCGCGAAAGCGGCGCGGGTCTTTTGGATCGGTATTCAATCCGGCCCGCAACTTGCCAGCCTCGCCAAGTCAATCGATGAAGCTGGCTCCAATCTCGGCATCCCAAAAGAAGACCATCCCTTCAGTCCGCACCTCACACTGGCTCGCGGCGGCGGACACTCGGGCGCACCCGGTTGGCGCAAAGGCGATGCGGCAAACCGTAACTTTCACCTTTTGCAGGAAAAGCTCGCCGCCTTCCCAACGCCGGAGTTTGGTACCATGACGGCCCGAGAGTTTTATTTGTACGAAAGTAAACTGATGCAGGGAGGCTCGCGCTACACCAAGCTCGCGCGCTTCGAGTTGCGGGGCTGAAGCGAATCGCTGTAGTACCGGCCTCACCGCTGGCTGTCGCGGGGCCGTTCGAGCTCCAAGCATGGTCGAGAACTAGTGAAAGATTTCCTCATCACCGCGGCTGTCAGCTACCTGTTGGGGTCCATCCCCTTCGGCTACGTGCTGGTTCGGCTCTTTCGCGGAGAAGATGTTCGCCAATCAGGCAGCGGAAATATCGGGGCCACTAACGTTGCCCGCAAATCTCCTGTACTCGGCGCGTTGACCCTCCTGCTCGACGCGTCGAAGGGTTTCGCCGCGGTTGCCATCACTCGCAGGCTGTTTCCCGACCGCCCTGCGCTGTTCGGCCTGGCCGCTCTTATCGCCATCATCGGCCACATGTTTCCTTTGTGGCTCGGCTTCCACGGCGGTAAAGGCGTCGCCACCGGCCTGGGATCATTCGTCGCGCTGGTCCCTAAAACCATTCTGGTGATGGTCGCCATCTTTGCCGCCATATTATTTATTTTCCGTTATGTCGCGCTCGCTTCCATTCTGACAGCCGCGATCTTCCCGCTGCTGGCATGGCTACGGGGACCGTACCGCGACGCTCCCGTCATGTTGGCGTGCATGGCCACCGCTTCCCTTCTGATCATCGCGAAGCATCATGAAAATATAAGCCGCCTGTTAGCGCACACCGAACCGCGTTTTCGGGAGAAGCATTCATGAGGATCGCCGTGATTGGCGCGGGGGCATGGGGCACCGGGTTGGCCATCGTCCTGGGACGCAAGGGGACACACGAAGTGCGGCTCTGGGCGCGCGAGGCCGAAGTACGAGACTCGATCGCATCCACACGCATCAACCAGCCATTCCTTCCCGAGGAAAAGGTCCCTGACACCGTCTCGGTCACCGGCGACCTGAAAGAAGCTCTTCACGATGTGGCCATTGTGGTCAGCGTGATCCCTTCGCAGCATTGCCGGCGCGTCTTTCAGGATATGCGCCCGTTCCTCGGCAACGAAATGCTTTTTGTCAGCGCCACCAAGGGGCTTGAGGAGCAAACCCTGCTTCGCATGACGGAAGTGGTCCGCGAAGTAGTGGGCACACCGAACCACACTCCGCGTGTCGGCGCTCTCAGCGGCCCATCATTTGCCCGGGAAGTCGCGCGTGGCGATCCCACCGCTGTCACCATCGCTTCGAAAGATGCTGAACTAGCGGAAACTGTCCAGCGCGAATTTAGCGATCCGCGCTTTCGCGTCTATACCAACAGCGATGTCGTGGGCGTGGAGTTAGGTGGCGCGCTGAAGAATATTGTCGCCATCGCCGCCGGCGTCTGCGACGGCCTGGGCCTAGGCCACAATTCGGTGGCTGCGCTGATCACTCGTGGTCTGGCGGAAATCACACGCCTCGTCCTCGCCTGCGGAGGCCGTGCGGAAACTATGGCTGGCCTCGCCGGCCTCGGCGATCTGGTGCTCACTTGCACTGGCGGGCTCTCCCGCAACCGCAGCGTCGGCGTCGAGCTAGGACGTGGACGCAAGCTTCCTGAAATTATCGCTGGAATGCATGGTATGGTCGCCGAGGGAGTTTTCACCACTCGCGCCGCCCTTGAACTCGCGCGCTCCCGCAACATCGAAATGCCCATCACCGCACAAATGGACGCCATCCTCAATCGCGGCAAGTCTCCCAAGGAAGCCATCCACGATCTGATGACTCGGAGTTCGAAGAGCGAGACCGGACTCTATCAAGGGGGCGCGATTACTTAAACCAGGGTTGTGTTCTCTTCAAGAAAGACGGTCCGTTGCAGATAGAATGCAACGTTGACCAGTGCAATCATCACCGGCACTTCGACCAGCGGGCCGATCACGGCGGCGAACGCAGCCCCGGAATTAATTCCAAACACCGACACCGCTACCGCAATCGCCAGTTCGAAGTTATTCGAAGCCGCTGTGAATGCCAGTGTAGTCGTCTTCGAATAATCCGCGCCCAGTTTCCTGCCCATGTAGAACGAGACTAGAAACATGACGACAAAGTAGATCAGCAGCGGCACGGCGATCCGCAAAACATCCAGTGGCAGCCGGACGATGTAGTCACCCTTCAGCGAGAACATGACCATGATCGTGAACAGCAGGGCGATCAATGTCAGCGGGCTGATGCGAGGGATAAAATTATGTTCATACCATTCCCGCCCCTGCATCCGCACCAGCACGGTGCGAGTCACAAATCCCGCAAGAAATGGAATCCCAAGATAGATGACAACACTCTTCGCGATTTCGCCGATTGAAACATTGACGACTGCGCTCCGGAGCCCAAGCTTAGCCGGCAAAACCGTGATAAAAAACCAGGCGTAAATCGAGTAGAAGAACACTTGAAACAACGAATTGAACGCCACCAATCCCGCTGCGTAGTCCGTATCGCCTTTGGCCAATTCATTCCACACGATGACCATGGCGATGCAACGCGCCAGCCCGATCATGATGAGTCCCGCCATATACTCGGGATACCCGTGAAGAAATGTCACCGCCAAAATGAACATCAGTATCGGCCCCACCACCCAGTTCTGGAATAGCGATAGACCCAGCACCTGCTTGTTGCGAAAAACTTCGTGAAGCTCCTCGTAGCGCACCTTGGTGAAAGGCGGATACATCATCACGATCAGGCCGATCGCAATCGGGATTGAGGTCGTTCCGACACTGAAGCGATTAAGAAAAGGGACAATTCCGGGAACTAGCCACCCGCATGTCACTCCCAAGGCCATTGCGCCGAAAATCCAGGCGGTAAGGTAACGGTCCAGGAATTTGAGCCGACCGGTAGTTTTCATCGGAGACCATCACCCGGTTCCCGCCCGATGCTGTCGATTTCCTTTTTTATGGCGAGCGCTTCCAGGCTCGCGAACGGAAGACTCAGAAATAGACTGATTCTGCGGTCCAGCATGAAGAACGCGTTGCGAAACGCTCGCGCGACTTCCGCTTCGTCTCCCTGCACGGCCGCCGGGTCGGGAACACCCCAATGTGCCGTCATCGGATGCCCGGGCCATATCGGACACACTTCTTTCGCCGCGTTGTCACACACCGTAAACACGAAATCGACCCGCGGCGCGCCCGCCAAGGAGAACTCGTCCCACGCCTTGCTGCGGAGACCATCGGTTGGAATGTGTGCAGACTCTAACTGTCGCAACGCCTCCGGGCGAACAATTCCTGAAGGATGGCTCCCCGCACTATAGGCGGCAAAAGCCGGCCTACCTTTAAAATTCAGGATCGCTTCCGCCATAATCGAACGCGCTGAATTGCCGGTACAAAGGAACAAGACGTTATATCGATCAGCCATGCGCATCACCTTACTTGCAGCAATCCGGCCCACAGCACGCCTTCTCACCGCTCCACGGCTTGACTGCCCTCACAAACGCGCTCATGAACTTGCCATCCACCTGCGGAGCAATCGCGTCAACATCAACCCCTGCGTCGGCAAGAAACTCGCGGGCATCCTCCACGCGATAAACCCGTGTCGGCTCCATCTCAATTTGCACAAAGCCCGCAGCGGATAGTTTGGCGTGGTATTCCTCTTCCGCCAGAGCACCGGCGATACAGCCCACCCACAGAAGCATGCTTTGCCGGATTTCGCCGCTGATTTCGCCTCGCGTGACCACATCGGAAACGGCAAAACGCCCGCCCGGTTTGAGGACGCGGAAAGCCTCCCGCAGCACACGGTCTTTGTCCGCCGAAAGATTGATCACGCAGTTCGAGATAATGACGTTGATGGAATTGTCGGGCAGCGGAATTTGTTCGATCTCTCCTTTCAGGAATTCGACGTTCGCCGCGCCCGCTCTCCGTTTATTTTCGTTCGCCAGCGCCAGCATCTCGTCCGTCATATCAAGGCCATAGGCTTTACCGGTCGGTCCTACCCGCTTCGCCGAAAGCAGAACGTCAATCCCTCCGCCGGATCCAAGGTCCAGCACCACCTCTCCAGGATGCAGTTCGGCCAGCGCAGTCGGATTGCCGCAACCGAGTGACGCCAGCATCGCCTCTTCAGGAATCTGTCCTGCCTGCGCGTCGTCATACAAGTTCGATGTGATCGGATCGCAACCCTCACCCGCGGCCGACGCTCCGCAGCAACTGCTTCCACCACAGTTCACACGCAGCGCCGCTTGTCCGTAGCGTTCCTTGACGACCTCTTTCAGGCTATTCCCCGCCATTTAATTCTCCTCATCTACAGATTTGGACGATGTCGCGCGGCTTTACCGCCTGGTTTCTGGTGCAACACTCCGCATAGAGGAACTGAAGGAGTTCCTGGAGTGCCTCGGTGTTTGCCCTGTAGCGCAGGAACGTGCTCTCTCTGCGCACCTGCACCAGATCCTCGCTCTTGAGCTTTTCCAGGTGGTGCGACAGAGTGGAGTTTGGAATCTCCAGCTCACTCTGAATATCGCCGACTACCAGTCCTTCCGGATGGGCCGACAGCAGCAACTGCATGATGCGTAAACGCGGCTCGGTGCCCATGGCCGAGAACATGTCGGCATACCGGGCGACTTGGTCGACCTCAACTTTACTCACCATATTTCTATATTTGCAGAAATACGGATTTAATGTCAAGGACGTCCGTCGGCAGCCTGCTTTCGACTCTATCCGCCGGCTCTGACAAATTTGCCTACCTCGCGCTCCCCTTCCGTCATCTCCGCGCAGAGCGTATCGATTTTCCTATATTCCTCGCGATGCCTTTCGCGAAAGCTTTCGTACGCCGCACCCGACCTCCAAACATCAATCGTCAAGTAGCGGCCCCGGTCATCTACATCCCGAACCAGTTCCGTTCTCACATACTCTGGCGACCTGTGAAACAGACGGACCCAATCTCCCTCGGCCCCGTAAGCGGCTTCAAACGCCTGTTCCATCCCACTCCGTACCCGGAATTCCCAAATAATCGCGAAATCCATTTCGTTCTCCTTCCCGCGTTCGCTTGCCAATCCCCCTGAAGTTCAGGCTCGCCCAAGGTACTTCGGTAACGGTAATAGTCCCTATCGTCAGGCTGTGCTCGAGGACAATTCGAATTAGACTTTTCCTTAGGAATTCGCCGACATCTGCCGCGTCTGGTTGCGGCAAATCAGGCCCACTTTGTCTTTGAGACTGACCTCGCCATCCCGTGTTCCCGTTCTGTACGTCATCCTTGGCGTGCTCGTGTTGGTGGGCGTCGTTCCCATGTATTTCTATTCGGCGCAGGTCGAGTCGATCAATCGCGATCGCCTGATCACCAACGAACGCCTGCTTCAAAATACCGTAACCCGGTCGCTGGCCGACGATATCTCACAGCATCAGCAATCTCTGCGCATGATGCAGGCCAACCTGTCGTCCGCGCTGCAAGTCGCCAGCGGAGGCGATATCACGGCTGAACACGTGCAAGCGCCCGAATTACGCGCCTTGCTGGAAAATTTCGTCTCCTCCAGTGAGGACCTGGCTTATGCCACACTCTTGAACTCCGAGGCCAAAGGAATCTCCGCCGGGCGCATTGCTCCCGACGCATTTTTGCAGCGCGAGCTGGAGCGCGCGTACTCGGCTGGCCGCGAGGGGCGAGTTTATAACGGTCAGGCCCTGGTTGTAGGAACGGGCAAGTCCGCGCGCACCGTCATGCTCGTCAGCACACCCGTGATGTATGGCGGACGTTTTCTGGGAATCATCGGCTCAGTTGTCGATCTGCAATTTCTGATTCGCCGCCTGCAAGAGGTACACCGCGGCGGACTGACCCCGTACGTTGTCGACAGTCAGGGCCGCCTTGTCGCCGGGGCCACTTCCGATTACGCCACCGGCCAGGACATGACCAGGCTCGAAATCGTCCGCAACTTCGTCGAGGAAGGCAGCAAAGTTCAAATGGTCGCCGCGACCCGCGAATTCACTGTGGGCGCGGGAAAGGACGCCGTCAAAATGCTCGGCACCTATAGTCCAGTGAGCAATCTCGACTGGGCCGTGGTGGTGCAAAAGCCGCGAGCCGAAGCTTATCGGGGAGTTTATGAGATGCAGCGCACAGCGCGAATTCTTGCCATCATGGCCATTGCGCTGAGTATCGGCATCAGTGTCTTCGCCGCGCGCCGCATCACCAGCCCGCTGGAAGTCTTGACTCGCTCCAGCCGCGCCCTAGCTCGCGGAGATTTTTCCCAGCGCGTCAACATCAGCAGCCACACCGAAATCGGAGAACTCGCCGCAACCTTCAACGTCATGTCGGAGGAGATTGAACACTTCGTTCTCGACTTGAAGCGCGCTGCCGCCGAAACCCGCGAGCTGTTCATGAGTTCCATCACCATGCTCGCCGGCGCGGTCGACGAAAAAGATCCTTACACCCGCGGCCACTCCGATCGCGTTACCAAGTATTCCGTCATGATTGCCCGTGAAATGGGCATCTACGAAGACTACATCGAGACCGTTCGCATCTCCGCCCAACTGCATGACGTCGGTAAGATCGGCATCGAAGACCGCATCCTGAAGAAGCCCGGCGCGCTCACGCCCGAAGAGTTCGAGATCATGAAGACGCACACCACCAAGGGCGCCAACATTCTTCGCCCGGTGGCGCAATTGAAAGACATGATTCCGGGCATCGAACTGCATCACGAGTCGCTTGACGGCCGCGGCTATCCGCGTGGACTGAAGGGCGACGAGATTCCGATTCTGCCACGCATCATTGCCGTGGCCGACACTTTCGACGCGCTCACCACCAACCGTCCCTACCAGCACGCCCACGATCCCAAGGATGCATTGCGCATCATCAACAATCTTTCTGGCAAGCGGCTGGATCCAACTGCCGTTGCCGCGCTGGTCGCACTCTATGAACGCGGTGAAATCCACGTGCAGCAACCGGTCATTCCGGCGCACATGAAGCCCCCGGTGGACGCCGTCTCTTCCGTATCAGAGTCCACACTCTCGGCGGCTCTCGCCACCATTCCCGTTGCCCATGCATCCACCAACAGAAACAGCGCAATTGCCGTCGCCGCCGATGCCGTAGGCGATTAGTTCTTATCGCGACTCTCGCCACGCCTGATCGACCACCTGCCGCTATAATCGAGGGTTACCACCGACCTATGATTCAAACCCTGTTCGGCAGCCTGGACGAGAAACAGAAGCCCAGTTTCCTCGATCGCATGAAGGAAGCTGTAACCCGTACGCGCGAGAACCTGGGCGAGCGCATTGAACAAGTCGTTTCTATCGGCAAAGAAATTGACCGCAACACGCTCGACGACCTCGAAGCCACGCTCATCGGGGCCGACCTTGGCAGCACCACTACACAGGAAGTCCTCAGCAAACTTCGCGATAAGGCCGACCGCAAACAGATTAAAGATGTCGACGAGCTCAAGCGTCTATTGAAAGAAGAATTGCTCGCTATTCTGACCGCGTCGAACAACGCTCCCGTAAAGAAAGTGAATGACGGCCCGGAGGTCATCCTGGTGGTTGGCGTGAACGGCACCGGCAAAACCACCACCATCGGTAAGCTGTCGCAAGTTTTTCGCTCCCAGGGAAAAACCGTTCTGCTGGCCGCCGCCGACACTTTTCGCGCCGCTGCGATCGATCAACTCGAAATCTGGGGACAGCGCACCGGCACCGAAGTGATTCGCACCAAACCTGGGGGTGATCCTTCGGCCGTCCTGTTCGATGCACTGCAAGCCGCCGCGGCGCGTCACACCGACTACGTCATCGTCGATACCGCCGGCCGCCTGCACAATAAATCCAATTTGATGGCGGAGTTGGAAAAGATGCGCCGCACTGCCCAGCGCATTATCCCGGGAGCGCCGCATGAGACATTATTGGTGATGGACGCCACCACCGGACAAAATGGATTGCAACAGGCACGTCAATTCACCGACGCCGCTGGTGTCACCGGAATTGTTTTGACAAAATTGGACGGCACGGCCAAAGGCGGCGTCGTGGTAGCAATCTCAAGGGAACTAGGGTTGCCCGTCCGCTACGTTGGCGTCGGCGAGAAAGTCGGAGACCTTTTGCCCTTCGATCCGAAGGATTTCGTGGATTCGCTGTTCACGTAATCGCGCTTGTCGATCTTACTTCGTGAACCTTCGCGTTCTTAGTGGTTCATCGCTCTTAAAAGATGGCTGATAGCACGATAGACGAGAAATTCCTCCGGCGGGCACTTGACTTAGCTGGTCAGGGCATCGGCCTGGCTTCGCCGAACCCCTGCGTGGGCGCCGTGATTGTCGACCAACACGGCACGATCGTCGGCGAAGGCTTCCATACCTACGACGGCATCAGGCACGCCGAAATCGTCGCTCTTGAGCAAGCCGGGGAACGTGCCCGCGGCGCCACGCTGTACATCAACCTCGAACCCTGTTCTCATCAAGGGCGCACCGGCCCCTGCGCGGACGCAGTAATCGCCGCCGGGATTCGCCGCGTCGTCGCCAGCATGTCTGACCCCAATCCGCAGGTCGCTGGATCGGGGTTCGAGCGCCTTCGCGCGGCTGGCGTCGAAGTCAAAATCGGCGACATGAATGGCGAAGCGAAAAAACTGAACGAATCGTTCGCTCGCTACATCCGCCATCGCGTTCCACTGGTTACGTTAAAAGCGGCCATGACGCTCGACGGTAAAATCGCGGCGCCCCCCAGCAATTCTCTGCCAATAACTAACGGGACTGCTCCCGCGACCTATATTACGGGCGAACTCTCGCGTGCCCACGTGCAAGACCTTCGGCACCAACACGATGCCATCATGGTCGGCGTTGGCACGGTCATTGCCGACGATCCTTTACTCACCGATCGCAGCGGCAAGCTGCGCCGCCGTCCGCTGCTGAGAGTTGTCCTCGACTCGCGTCTGCGTCTGCCCCTCGAATCGCGCCTGGTAAAGACTGTCCAAGACGATCTCTTAGTGCTTTGTTCCTTCGCCGAAGAGAAGAAGAAGAGACAATTGCTTAACCGCGGAATTCAAGTCGAGCAAATTCCGCGCCCCACGCCCGAAGGCCATCCTGATTTGAAAGCTGTAGTCCAGCACCTTGGAGCGCGCGAAATCGCCAGTCTCATGATCGAGGGAGGTGCGATGGTGAACGGCGCTGCCCTGGCATCCGGAATTGTCGATAAGATTTTTTTCTACTACGCTCCCAGGGTTCTGGGCGGGACCAACTCAGTTCCATTTGCCGCCAGCAACGGGTTTCCTAACATCACAGACGCCGCCAAAATAAATCGGTTAAGCTTGCATCGTTTCGGAGAAGATTTTGCTGTCGAAGGATACTTACGCGATCCATACGAGGAGAACGCTCTTAGCTCCTAGGCCCGTGTTTCTGCGCGCAGGTTCCAAGCCAAGAGCTGAAAGCTAATAGCTAACAGCGGTTTCTAAGGAGTCCCCAATGTTCACTGGCATCATCGAAGAAGTAGGACGCGTCCTCCACATCGCCCATAAACACGGCAACCGCCGTCTCACTGTTTCATCCAGCGTGCTGGTGAAGGAGTTGAAGCCCGGCGCCAGCATCGCGGTCAGCGGCGTCTGCCTTACCGCCGTCGACATTCAATCCAACTCCATCGGCTTTGACCTCGCTGAGGAGACCTGGACGCGCACCTCGTTTTCTCGCATCAAAGAACGCGCCGAGGTCAATCTCGAACTCCCCATGCGTGCCGACGGGCGCTTCGGAGGACACATCGTGCAGGGCCACGTCGACGGCGCCGGCACATTTCTTGAACTCGCTCCCATCCCCGGCACCGACAATTTCTGGCTGCGCATTGAGATTCCCGCTGATCTCGCGCGTTACGTCATCTTTAAAGGCTCGCTGTCGATCGAAGGCATCAGCCTCACCGTTGCCAGGATTGAAGGCACGCTGGTTGACGTTGCCATTATTCCGCATACCGTCGAAATGACCAACCTCAAGTCGCTCAAGCGCGGAGACCCGGTCAATCTCGAAGTCGACATGATCGCCAAATACGTCGAAAAAATGATGAAAGGCGAATCCGAGAACAGCTCAATCACACTGGAACGCCTGGTCAGCGCCGGATTCTGAGCCTGTCGCAGCCCACATGGCAGCATACGTAACGACGGGCGTCTCGTTCGTCCACCGAGCAAAGCGAGGGCCTTGGGCGAGTCTTTAATACTCGCTATTTCGCCATGGCGTTAGGCCATCCACGCACCGACTCTACCCAAAAAGAGAAAAGAATTTCACACGCATTTCTGTAAAAAATTGTCAAGTCGAACCCCTTCAACGATATGCTCTAAAAGGCACGCCAATCGCGGATTGTATCGTCGACGGAGACCAAAAAAGACCGTGAAACTCGCTTCCCCATGTGCTACCCTCTAGCACAAGTTTGACCCGAGGATGTGTATGCCGCTACGCTCTGTCCCCCTGTTGCTTCTGTTCACGATCTCGAATCTGCTGGGATCGAGCCAAGCCCAAATTGGCGCGACCACGCAGCAAAATGCCAACCCCAACCGTCCCAAGAGCGCCTTTTTATTGCCTTCGGGAGGGCAAGCCATCCAGTACGTCGTAGTAATCATGCAGGAGAACCGCAGCACCGACAACTTCTTTCATGGGTTGCCGAATGCCGACATCGCCAACAGCGGCATGAACTCCAAGGGCCAGAAAATCACCCTGGGCGCCATCGGGCTGCAAAACGACTACGATCCTGTCCACGAGCATCAGGATTGGGTTGCACAGTATGACGGCGGCAAAATGGACGGAGCCGATCTCGTCCGCGTAGCCTGCGGACCGCATTCCCATGGTTGTCCCCCTCCGAATGCGCAATTCAAGTACGTGAAGCCCACGGAACTGGCTCCGTACTTTCAAATGGCGGAAACTTATGCTTTCGCCGACCGCTTCTTCCAGACCAACCAGGGACCGAGTTTCCCCGCCCACCAGATCATTCTTTCCGCGACATCGGCCCCATCCCCGACCAGTCCCCTGTTCGCGTCAGAAACTCCTACTCACGGCATTACTGGCTGCGATGGTCCAAAGAACGTGTTCGAGCAAATGATCGACCCCATTGGCCGGGAAAGCCTGGTGCAGTCCCCGTGCTTCGAACACGCGACCATGCCGGATCTGCTGGATAACGCGCAAATCTCTTGGCGCTACTACGGAGAGTCGGACCATAGCTTGTGGGTTGGACCAAATTCGATCCAGCATTTGCGCTTCGGACCTGACTGGGCCCAGGACGTGGTTCTGAACCCTCCGCAAGTGCTAAACGACATTGCCGCAGGCAATCTCGCTACCGTGACCTGGATCACGCCGTTGCATTCCGATTCCGACCATCCTGACACCAATAACGGCACCGGGCCCGCGTGGATCGCGTCCATTGTGAACGCGATTGGGAACAGCGCCTATTGGGCCAACACCGCCATCTTTATTACCTGGGACGACTGGGGTGGCTGGTTCGATCACGTGAAGCCGCCGATCTATAACTCTTATGAGTATGGTTTTCGCGTGCCGCTGATTATTGTGTCGCCTTACGCCAAACCCGGCTATGTTTCCCACGTGACCCACGACTTCAGCAGCATTCTGAAATTTATCGAAGAGACCTATACCCTGCCTTCGCTGGGATTCGCCGATTCTCGCGCGGACGATCTTTCCGATATCTTCAACTTCAACCAAAAGCCTCTTACCTTTCACAATATCGCTGCGCCGCACGGCGCGAAGTTTTTTCTGAATCGTAAGCACGTGCCACCTCCGCCGCATCACGACACCGATGTCGATGACGACGACTAAGGCGGGATGAAAACGGAGCCGTCCGTCGTCAATTGGGCAAGGTGCGTCGCCAATTTTGCGTAAAAAATACACGATAACGGAAACCGCCCGTTCCAGTAATCGTGTAAGAAATTCTCGAAAGTAAGCCCCCACGCGGTGCAACTTTTGTGGCGACCTCCCAGTAATCTGGCGAGTACGCCTGCGCTCACATGCTCAAAGTCTCCGTCATGCTCTAATAGATTTTTCGCGGAGAATCCTCTCATGCCCGACAATGAAACATTTCACATGACGCCCGAAGATTTCCGGCGGCACGGTCACGAAGTAATCGACTGGATCGCGGATTATCACTCCAAAATCGAATCCTTTCCGGTCCTGTCGCGTGCGAAGCCGGGTGAGGTCAGGGCCTCGTTGCCGCCGCATCCTCCGGCTCATGGCGAGCCATTCGCCGCGCTATTGGCTGACGTTGACCGGCTGATTTTGCCCGGTATCACCCACTGGCAGTCGCCGAATTTCTTTGCTTTTTTTCCGTCGAACTCGTCGGGCCCGTCGATTCTTGGCGATCTGCTTTCCTCTGGACTGGGTGTCCAGGGCATGCTTTGGGCCACCAGCCCGGCTTGCACGGAACTGGAGACGCACGTCCTCGACTGGCTGGTGGAGATGCTCGACCTACCGCGCAAGTTCTTGTCGACCAGCGAAGGCGGCAGCGTAATCCAGGACACTGCTTCGAGCGCCTCGCTATGTGCGCTGCTCGCCGCCCGTGAACGCGCCACAGATTTCGCCAGCAATCGCGCGGGGTGCAACGGTAAGCTGGTGGCTTACACTTCGACGCAAGCTCATTCGTCGATTGAAAAAGACGTTCAGGTCGCAGGGCTAGGCCGCGACAATTTACGTCTGATTGAGGTCGATGCCCGATTCGCCATGCGTTCCGATGCGCTGGCCCGCCAGATTGCGCAAGACCGGTCGGCTGGGCTCATTCCCTGCTTCGTCTGCGCCACGGTGGGTACGACCTCTTCCAACGCCATCGATCCGGTATCCGAGATCGGCCGCACTTGCCGCGAGAATAACCTCTGGCTGCATGTGGACGCGGCGATGTCCGGCACGGCCGCGCTGTGCCCCGAATTCCGCCACATCCATGACGGCCTGGAGCTGGCGGACAGCTACGCCTTCAATCCGCATAAGTGGATGTTTACCAATTTCGATTGCGATTGCTTCTGGGTCGCCGATCGCGCAGCTTTGATCAAAACACTCAGCGTGCTGCCGGAGTATCTGAAGAACCAGGCAACGGAATCGGGCGCGGTCTTCGACTATCGCGACTGGCAGGTGCCCCTGGGACGGCGCTTCCGCGCGCTGAAGTTATGGTTCGTGATTCGCCACTATGGCGTGGAAGGATTGCAGTTTCATGTCCGCCGACACGTCGAATTGGCGCAGCAGTTCGTGGGATGGGTGAAAGAGGACAAGAGATTTGAGCTCGCCGCACCGGTGCCGTTGAATCTGGTTTGCTTCCGGCATAGAGGCGGAGACGCGGTGAACCAAGGGCTAATGGAGCGGCTCAATGCGAGCGGAGATTTATATCTGACGCACACCAAACTGGATGGAAAGCTGACATTGCGGCTGTGCGTTGGGCAAACCAACACCGAAGCGCGTCATGTGGAGCGGGCATGGAAACGCATTCAGCAAGAGGCCGAGGCGCGCTGAGCCTGACTCTCAACTAGGTGCGGCGAGTTTATTCTTTCGGCTGGGTTGGCTGCGGCGTGGCGGAAGGTTCGGGCTGCAAGGCCCCAGCGTTGGCGGGCGCCGACGGGTTCACGCCGAAGTCCCAGACGTAGGTATTGATTCCTTCTTTGCCGAGAACCTCGACCACCGCATATTCGCCCGGCTCAAGGGCTGCCGAAGGCGTAACTTTTACCCAGCCGCCCGTCAAACGATCGGCAGTCGTGACGATGACATTCTGCTCCTGGCTCACTTTTCCCAGAGGATTGATCTTTACTTCTCCGATAATCCGTTTCCCTCCCTTGATTTGCGTGCGGACGATGTGAAATCGGTCCCAAGGCTGCTCGGGTTGTTCCGGACGTTCCGGCCCTTGGGGCGACTGGGGATCCGTCGACGGCTGCGGCGCAAGCGAGTTCGAGTCCCCTTGAAGATTCACGTAGATCGACGGCAGGGTTGCATGGGCCTGAATGGTGGCGTGCTGTCCGGGAAGCTCGATGCTCTGCTTCCTGTTTGCAATGGGATTGATCGCGGCTCTTAAAACGTTCTGCGTGCGATTCTGGTTCACGGCACCGGCGTTCTGTTGCAGCTCAATGAGCTGCGGACGGCCCTGAAAGGTATCGAACAACAAGACGGAGCCATCGTTGGGAAGATGCAGGCCGGGGGCGACTTGCGGAGTTTTAGCCTCGTCGGCTGCGCGTTCGGCGGCCATTTCTTTGTCGAGCTTGATGGCGTCGGCGTCGGGAATTCCGGCAGTCCGTTCTTTGGCGAATTTGTCGGTGGCGTCCCAGTCAATCATGTCGTTGGGAAGCTCTTCCCATTCGTTTCTTTCAGCACTCAGGTAGCGCACACGGTCGCCTTTGATTTCCCATTGGCTGGCGAGTTGGTAGGAACCATCTTTCAGGATGAGGCGCTTGGAAAGCTGCTGGGCATGGGCGAGCGGTGCAGTGAACAGCCCGCATACAACAAGCACAAACATCGCCGGGATGCGATTCTGCCAAGGCATATGACTAACAAATTAGATGCGCCCTTCTAGCCCAGTCTAGCGCGCCATTAGCGGACGACGTGGATCTTTAGATCCAGCTTGAGGCTCTTCCACGATCTGTCGACGGTGTAGACGGGGGCATTCAGGACCATTCCGAGGGCCAAGCAGGCACGATCCCCCAGCGACAACCCGAGCGCGCGGGTGTGAGCAATCAGACTGCCGGCAAGCTTTGCTTGCTCCGCGGTGAATTCCGCCGCCTCGCGAATTGGACTGTGAACATCCCGCCACGCCTCATCGGGATCAGTTCCCTCGCGCACTAATTTGCCCTGCGCCTCCGCGAGGTTCACGGTGCTGACAATTGCACTTTCGAGAAGCTGCGGAGTCAACTTTTCGGCGCCGGGCTCATCATTGATAACCACTAACAACGCCGAAGCGTCCAGTACGATCCTACTCACGCTTCGCGGCCTCACGCCGTTCAGCGATCAACTCATCGGCGAGCGACCTGCCGGATTTCACATACCTCCGAACAGACCGTCGCGCCCGCTCAATTCTATGCTTCAAAGTCGATATGCGTAGTTCGTTATCCTCGATCCGCAGAACAACTTCGTCGCCGGCGTCGATCCCGAGCGCCTTGCGGAACGAGGCCGGAATAACGACTCTCCCGTTTTCGTTGACTCGCGTACGGGCTTCAGGGTGAATGTCATCAGCTAGCATATATGACATAATATCGTCTTCCTGACATAACTTGTCAATAGTGACAGATAAGTAAAGGTCGACGAACCTCTAGGAAGCCACCCTGAATTCCCATGCGTGGCGAAAGAACGGGAAATCGCATTTCTTTCCACAGGCTTCTCTGGCATAATTGATCGTGCACCCTAACCTGCACAAAATTCCAACACAAACTAAGGCGAGGAATCGATGTCGGCAAAGTACATCTTTGTGACCGGCGGTGTGGTGTCTTCTTTGGGCAAAGGACTGGCAGCGGCCTCGATTGGCTGCCTGCTGGAGAGCCGCGGCCTGAAAGTCAACCTTATTAAACTGGACCCGTATCTCAACGTCGACCCCGGCACGATGTCGCCCTTTCAACACGGCGAAGTCTTCGTGACCGACGATGGCGCCGAAACCGATCTTGACCTGGGGCACTACGAACGGTTCACGCACGCCAAGCTTTCTCGCGATAACAACTGGACCACCGGCCGAATCTACGAGCAGATCATCGCCAAGGAGCGGCGCGGCGACTATTTGGGCAAAACGGTACAGGTCATTCCGCACGTCACCAACGAGATCAAGTCGGCCATGAAGAAGGTGGCGCAGGATGTTGACGTATGCATCGTGGAGATTGGCGGCACGGTCGGCGATATCGAGTCCCTGCCGTTTTTGGAGGCCATCCGCCAGATGCGCCAGGAATTGGGGCGTGAACACACGGTTTTCATGCATGTGACGCTGGTGCCGTTTATTGCCGCGGCCCAGGAATTAAAGACCAAGCCGACGCAACACTCGGTGAAAGAACTTTTGAGCATCGGAATCCAGCCGGACATTCTTTTGTGCCGCACCGACCGCTTTCTTTCGAAAGACATCAAGTCGAAAATTGCGCTCTTCTGCAACGTGGAAGAAGAGGCTGTCATTACGGCGAAAGATGTGGCTTCAATCTATGAAGTTCCTTTGGTGTTTTCGCGCGAGCACGTCGATGCGCTGGTGATGCGATATCTGCACCTCGATGCAAAACAGGAGGATTTGAAGCAATGGGAGG
Organism: Terriglobales bacterium; assembly: GCA_963700175.1. Lineage (GTDB taxonomy): Bacteria > Acidobacteriota > Terriglobia > Terriglobales > Acidobacteriaceae > DASVWZ01. Next base: position 120,574 of record CAVOWN010000005.1, on the reverse strand, counting down.
ACATTGTTCACCGCGTTTATAACCCGAAGGCGGAAGTGACGATCGGAATCGTCGGGAAATATGTCGAGTATGAAGATTCGTACAAGTCATTGAAGGAAGCGCTGGTCCACGGCGCGCTGGCGCACAACCTCAAATTGCAGGTGAACTGGATCGAAGCTGAGGGCCTCGAATCGGGACAGGCGGCTTGCGAGGAACAGTTGCAAGACTACGACGGCTTGCTGGTTCCGGGCGGATTTGGCAAGCGTGGCATTGAAGGTATGTTGCAGGCGATCCGATACGCCAGGGAAAAGAAGATCCCCTACTTTGGAATTTGCCTGGGGATGCAGACGGCTTGCATCGAATTTGCGCGCAACGTCTGCGGGCTGGCGGATGCAAATTCCAGCGAGTTCGATCCGGCGACGCCGCATCGCGTGATCTACAAGTTGCGCGAACTGCGCGGCGTGGAAGAACTCGGTGGCACCATGCGGCTAGGGGCTTGGACTTGCAAAATCGAGCCCGGAACCTTGGCCCATAAGATCTATGGTCAGGCTGAGATCAGCGAGCGGCACCGGCACCGTTACGAGTTCAACCGCGAATATGAAGAAACGTTGACGGCTGCGGGGCTGCGGATTTCCGGATCGACGCCCGACGGGACTTACGTTGAGATGGTGGAGTTGCCCGACCATCCACATTTCATCGGGTGCCAGTTTCATCCGGAGTTTAAGTCGAAGCCGCTGGAGCCACATCCGCTGTTTAAGACTTTCATCGGCGCGGCTTATGAAAACGGCTTGAAGCGACGTGCGGAGAAGGCGGCGGCTGAAGTTGAGATGTTTCATCGGCCGCAGAACGTGGGCACGCGATAACATCAACTCACAGGGGAACGCTGAGAATCACGGGAAATCGACCTGGGTAGAGCAGAAGACGATACCTGCTGTTCCCCTGTGGCCTGTGTGCCCGCTGTGGTAAAGATTTTAGGCTTCAGCTATGGGCATTTCTTTCCAGGTCGAGGGCATACGCATCGGGGATGGCGGTCTATTTCTGATTGCCGGGCCGTGCGTCATCGAAAGTGAAAAGCACGCCATGTTCATGGCGGAAGTCATCAAGGGCGTAACCCGCTCGCTGAATTTTCCCTTCATTTTTAAAGCGTCGTACGACAAAGCGAACCGCACCTCGATGCGGAGCTTTCGCGGACCAGGGCTGGCCGAAGGCCTGCGCATTCTGAAAAAAATAAAAGATGAAGTGCACATCCCTGTGCTCACCGATGTGCATGAGACTGCAGACGTAGCCAAGGTTGCGGAAGTGGCGGACATACTCCAGATTCCAGCGTTCTTGTGCCGCCAGACTGACCTGATTGTGGCAGCGGCGATGACCGAGCGTGTGGTCAATATTAAGAAGGGGCAGTTCGTCTCTCCGTGGGACATGAAGTACGCCGTGGAGAAGTGTCGCGCAGCGGGCAACGAACGCGTCTTCGTTACCGAACGGGGATCGAGCTTCGGCTACAACAATCTGGTCGTCGATATGCGGTCTTTGGCAATCATGCGCAAGTTCGCGCCGGTAGTCTTCGATGCAACACATTCGGTGCAATTACCTTCCTCGGCGGCCGGCGACGAAGGTCATCCTGCCACAAGTGGCGGGCAGCCGGAATTCATTCCGATCCTGGCGCGCGCGGCGGTAGCTGCGGGGGTGGATGGCGTGTTCATGGAAGTACATGAGAATCCCAAGGAAGCCAAGTCAGACGGGGCAAATGCTCTGGAGTCAACCAAGCTGCGGGGATTGTTGAAAGAGTTGCAGGCGGTTCAACGGGCCCTCACCGACGCCTATCGCACGCCTTAAGAGGTACATCCGGAGAACCCGCGCGTATCGCCGCATTGGATAGAGGCGCCAATCCGGCTTGATTGTTCGATGGAAAGACCTGCTATACTTCTCCCGCGTTTGACTGTTCGTCAACTCCGGCCGCAACCGCCAACCAGCGTACGCTCTTTCGCCGAGGTCGCCCACACTCAAATAGCTCAGATTGAGGGCATTCGCTTGAAGAACATTTTCGTTGGGAATCTCGATTTCAACACTTCAGAGGACGAACTTCGAGAACTTTTCGGCGCGTACGGACAAGTCGACCGCGTTAGCATTATGAACGATCGCGACACCGGGCGCTCGCGAGGATTCGGTTTTGTTGAGATGGCCAATGCCGAAGAGGGAGAGAAAGCCATTGCCGCTCTCAACGGCAGTCAGGTCGGCGGACGCAAGTTGAACGTCAACGAAGCTCGACCCAAGACCGAGCGCAGCGGCGGCGGTGGAGGCGGTGGCGGTGGTTTCCGTGACCGCGGCGGGCGCGGCGGCGGTGGTGGCGGCGGTCGTCGCGATCGCTGGTAGTTTGCCGCGTGTTGCAGGATAGACCGGGCGACTTTGTCCGCTCGAAGCTACCGATCATTACTTATACTGGGCCATCGCATGCGCCCATGCAGGCTTATTGGACATTCGTCCAATTGATGCTCTTGCGTCCCACATGTACACTTTAGAAATCGGTGTGCGCCCGTAGCTCAGCTGGATAGAGCGATTGCCTCCGGAGCAATAGGTCGGGAGTTCGAATCTCTCCGGGCGCACCAGAATTCAACCCCGCGATACTGGTGCAAGTGACTTAGCAGGAGCGGCTTTAAGAGCGCGCTCTACCCCAAAAACCCTCGATAACCTGTGGGCAATGGAAGGAATTGCAACGATCGCTGGTTGCGGCGACCAGCGACATAAGGAATTCACAGGAGGATCCGCCACAGTCAACTGATTGCCATGAACTCCCGATGGGTCTGGCCGGCATGAAACTCGATAGGCGAATCGAATGCGAAGAGGTGGCGGGGACTCGGAAATGGTCAGCGTTTTTGGCCGGCGCCGGGGAAGGGTATCGCGGGTTGTCCTTGCATCGCTGTCTGGATTCTTAGGCGCTGCTCGGCGCTCAATGCCATGAACTGGAATCCGTACTCGGTCCCAAGAGTTCGAGCTACTTTTGCTGGGATCACTTGTTTGCCAGATTGCGGCAACGGGATTTCAAGGGTCACCAACTCGCCGAGCGAAAGCCCCTGAGCCACGAAAGCGGAAACGCCGCTTTCACTGAGGTCTCGCGTCCAACCCAACATCGCCACCTTCTGGACGTTGCGTTGCAGACTGATTCGAATCCTGGCCTCGAACACATATCGGGGTGCGATTCGATCCGCCACCGCCTTGTCAGAAGGATTCGCCATTGATCGCTGTTCCGGCCCATACTCAGCGGTGGGCGGAAAGCTATCTTCAATCATTTTGCGCAATTTCACAACTATGATTCGAGCAGACTGAAGCTCAGAAGGACTAGCACTCGAGCAGTTTTCGGTGGAAAAGCGAAAAAGCAACGAACCCGATTAGTCAATTTCTCTTGATCGGCACCTTCAACGCGAACATCCTAATTTCTACAGGATGGACGCCGAAGGATGACGATCAGTTGGGTGCTAACTTCTGAGTCCCGCGCAGCTTATTTCGCGGGAGTCAGTTTGAGCATGACCCCATTGAAGCCAACCACCACGACCGGGTGACCATCCTGAATGTTCCCTAAGTCCTTCCCTGCCCACAGGTCATAGGCATCGACCGTTCCACTTACACCGATCGCCTTGAACGGCAAGCCAACGGTTACTGTACCAGCCACCTTATTGAAGATTCCCACCACTGTGCTGCCGTCGGACATTGGTTTTTTCCAGATTTCCTGCGCGCCTTGCTGCCATACACGCCAGCCTTGAGCACCCATCGGGTCTTGGTCCACCGCGATCACGGCGGGGTTGGTCAACAGTTCCAGGTACTCCTGGTCCAATTTGTCGCTATTGAGGAGTTGGGTCATGTCGTTCCCCGCAATCAGCGGCGCAGACAAGATGCACCACAAGGTCATTTGAGTTCGATACGATTCGATTCCCATCCCGCCGTTGCCGACCTGTAGCATGTCGGCGTCATTCCAGCCCTTCGTGGGACCGGAGTAGGTTTGTAGTCCGTCGTTGCTGAAAGCATTTTCCGCCATGATGTCGAAATTGTCTTTCACGTCTGGGCTGGTGCGCCACATGTTCGCGCCCGATTGTGGACCCGCCCACTTCCAGGGCTGCTCCATTCCATAATTGGAAATGGAGTACACGAACGGCCGCCCGGTGTTTTGCAGGGAGGTAAACATCAATTTAAAGACTGTCGCCGGATCCCCCTTGGCACTGCACCAGTCGTACTTCAAGTAATCCATGCCCCAGGAAGCAAAGGTGTTGGCATCCTGCTGCTCGTGTCCGTAACTTCCAATGTGTTTTGAACAGGTCAATAGACCCGGCGACGAATAAATTCCGATCTTAAGTCCCAGGCCATGCACATAGTCCGCCAGCGCCGCCATTCCATTGGGAAAATTCACAGGGTTGGGCTGGATGTTTCCCTGTGAATCGCGCGTGCCCTCCCACTCGTCGTCAATGATGATGTAGCCATAACCTGCGGCCTGCATGCCGCTTGCCACCATTGCCGCCGCTTCTGCCCGAATCGACGCATCGGCGGGAGGCGCATGTAGCTTCAGCCCGAAAAAATTCCACGTGTCCCATCCCATGGGAGGTGTCGACACCTGGGCCGCCGAGCATACAGGCGACGCAAGCAGGAAGGACAGCATTAACCACACCAATTTAAAGGCCCTGCATATTTTCATAAGTCTCATCCTTCGCAGAATTCCCGGCTTGTAAGCGCTGTACACCGGAACGGATCTTCAACTCTATTTTCTTCGATCCGGTTCTGGAACTAAAGGAAACAAAAGCTAGGAACTGGCCTCGGTCACTTCGGCGAAATCAGCGAAGTGTGCCGCCGCTTTGCCGTCGCCTCAGCGCTTGTATTCAGGAGCACACCTACCGTTGCAATCGTCGCACAAGTGTCATCCGCACATTGGTTCGCCACCAACACATCGGGTTTGCCATCGCCGTTTACATCCGCAACAGCCGCCGAAAATGGACGATACCCGCCTGACCCAAAGGTCGCCGCCGTCTGGAAGGTTCCGTCACCGTTACCCAGGAGCACGCCCACCGAATCAGATGTCGGATCGGAATTTACCAACGCTAGATCGAGATTTCCATCGCCATCCAGATCGCTCACCGACACTGAGTTGGCATCCACGCCTCCCGAGTCGTAAGCCACTGAAGCTTGAAAAGTGCCATCGCCGTTACCCAGCAAGACCCCTGCCACTCCGTCACCGGAGCCGATGCCGGTAGGCTGCTGGTTTGCCACTAACAAGTCGGGCTTACCATCTCCGTTCACATCCGCAATCGCCACTGCGGATGGACCGTATCCACCCGAGGGATAAGTCACTACCTTTTGGAAGGTGCCTTTGCCAGTGCCCAGCAGGACCCCCACTGTGCTGCTGTAGAGATCGAAGTTCACGACTGCGACGTCGAGCATGCCATCGCCGTTTACATCTGCGACACTCACCGACCTGGCCATCAATCCTCCCGAGTCGTAAGCCTCCGCCTCTTTAAAGATACCGTCGCCGTTGCCCAATAGAACACCAACCGATCCGTCTTGAACACATTTGCTATCGCTGCATTCATTCGCCACCAGTAGGTCGGGCTTGCCATCTCCGTTAACGTCCGCCACGACAACGGACCAAGCCGAGTTGAAGCCACCCGACCCGTACATGACCGCGGTCTGGAAGGTTCCGTCGCCATTGCCCAGCATCACACCCACTTTGGCACCTTCCGTGACTGCTAAATCGAGATTGCCATCTCCATTTAAGTCGGCGACGGCGATCGAAGTCGGACAACGCCCCCCGGAATCGTAGGTTACGGCCGTCTGGAAGGTTCCATCCCCGTTTCCCAGCATCACGGCGATCGACCCATCCTGGATACATTCGCTATCGCTGCACTGGTTGGCCACCAGCAGATCGGGCAAGCCGTCGCCGTTGACATCCGCAACTGCGACCGCGAATGCTCGATATCCATCGGAAGGATAGGTCACCACGCCCGCAAAATCTAGCCCAGACTGCTGCGATGCCGTCCGCTGGGACGCAACCGCCTCAGGTATGCCAAACTCGTGCCGGAGACCTGTTTCCTGCATGCCAATCGCTTGATTGGAAGCTGGCCCGTAACTCGATTGTGCGAGCACAATCGTGCTCGTAAGGATTGCGAAGAGGTAGACGGACGTGCCGAACTTCATATTTGATTCCAAGAACCAACACAAGGGGGAATGGCGCGGTTGACTCCGCGAAATTGTACCTCCGGGTGCACTCCCAGTCAATAAAGAACCGCTGAAAACGCCTGCTAATCGCAGGGTTTGGCGTCTACAGTCTCTACGGAATCGTTTTACTAAAATAAGGGAAACACCCTTTTCCTTTATCGAGTAATTTTTGCCCGATAGCGGCACCCCCCCGCGCAATTGCGCAAATCTTACCTCATATGTGCGACGGACATTGCCGATGTTGGCCGTCATTTGGCTCGGGAGGAAAATGCCGGCGGTAGAGAGTTAATCGGAGACTTCATCCCGCTAGGGCGTAAGTTCCCAGACTGTCCCATAGTTTGTACCGCCGGACTCAGCGGTGCCGTAGAGGTTCCCCTTCGCATCCCGGAGCAACGCTGCGCCGGTAAACTCGCCGTCGCTGGCTGCGAAACTATGGAGCAGCGTCATCGCGCCGGTTTTCGTCAGCATGTACGCCACTCCGAAGTCATCGGCACCGCCGTCCAGAGTGTCGCCGTAAAGGTTGCCCTTTTTGTCAAGGACCACACCCGAATAAGGAGTCGTCCCATCGGATGACCCACCGGCAAAAAAGTGGAGGACCTTCTCTTTGCCTTCCCGGTTGAGTTTCCATACAGCGCCAGCACCTTTTTGATTAGGACCGCAAGCGTTCGTCGTACCGTAAAGGTTTCCTTCCGCATCACTGACAGGGACCCCGACGGGGTAGCAACCGTCCGCAGTCCCGCCGGCGAAGCTGTACAGCAGGATTTCATTACCACCTTTGGTCAGCTCGTATACGACTCCTAGTCCATTGGTGCCGCCCTCGAAGGTGACCCCATAGAGGTTTCCTTTAGTGTTCATATGCAGAGTGGTGTAATACGGATATTCGCCGTCGGAGGCCCCTCCGGCAAAACTGTGCAGGACCTTGAACTTGCCTCCCTTACTCAGCTTGATGACCACTCCGAGGCCGGACACGCCGCCAGTCTGGACCGCTCCGTAGAGATTGCCTGCCTTGTCCAGAATCAGGCCTCCGACGGGGAGCGCTCCGTCCGTGGCGCCGCCGGCGAAGCTGTGCAGGACCGTCTCGGTACCGCTCGCGTCCACCTTAAAGATGGTACCAAGATTTAAAGTTCCGCCCCCGTAGGTCATGCCATAGAGATTGCCTGACGAATCGCGGACCAGGCCACCATAGGGATTCTGGCCGTCGGTGGTCCCACCCGCGAAACTGTGGAGCACGGTTTCGGCGCCGCTGGGTTCCAGTTCGAACACCGTTCCCAGGCCGAAATAACCGCCGTTCGCGGTGGTTCCATAAAGGTTCCCTGACGGGTCCCGAACCAGATCGGCGTAGGAGTTTTCGGCGTCGGGCAAGGAGCCGAAATTGTAAAGTACGGTAAAGGTCTGCCCTTGTGCCGATGGGGGCGACCCCATCCCAAGTGCCAGTACGAACGCCAGCACCACAGCTGTTGGGCCCAGGCGCGTCCTCGAAATCCACTCTCGCCTTTTATTCATCATCGCTCATTCTCACTTCACCGGGGTCAGCTTGAGCATGACCGCGCTGAAACCCAGCAGCTCCACTTTGTGGCCATTTTGGATATTACCCAGATCTTTCCCGCTCCACAGATTAAAGGCATCCACCGGACCATGCACGCCGATCTTTCCGAATGGCAAGGCAATCGCCGCATCTCCGAGAACGCGATTGAAGACTCCCACCACCGTGCTGCCGTCGGCCATCGGTTTGGTCCAAATCTCTTCCGGGCCTTGCTCCCATACTCGATGGCCCTGGATGCCCAGCGGGTCCTGATCCACGGCAATGATGTAGGGATTGGCTAGAAGGGCCAAGTATTGTTGTTGCGTCATATCGTGCTTGTCGAGCAGTTGGGTCAGATCATTCCCCGCGATCAATGGGGCCGCCATGACGCACCACAGGCTCATCTGTGTACGATACTGCTCGATCGACATGCGTCCGTTGCCGATCTGCAGCATGTCGGGATCATTCCAACCTTTATTAGGACCGGCATAGCCTCCCAATCCATCATTCCCGAAACCGGTTTCCGCCATGATGAAAAAACTGTCCTTCACATCCGGGCCAGTGCGCCAAAGATTGGCGCCCGATTCTGGGCCGGCCCATTTCCACACTTGTTCATTTCCATAGTTGGAAATGGAATATACGAACGGACGACCGGTATTGTGCAACGACTTGTGCATGAGCTTGAAGACGGTTATCGGGTTCCCGCTGGCGCCACACCAGTCGTATTTCAGATAATCCATTCCCCATGAGGCAAAGGTGTTGGCGTCCTGCTGCTCGTGTCCATAACTGCCGATGTGGCCCGAACAGGTCTTTTCGCCCGGAGACGAATAGATCCCGATCTTCAGTCCCAAGCTATGCACGTAAGCGGCAAGCGGGGCCATTCCATTGGGAAAGTTGGCGGGGTCAGGTTGGATGTTTCCCTGCGAATCCCGCGTACCCTGCCATTCGTCGTCGATATTGACGTAAGTATAGCCCACCGCCTGCATTCCGCTGTTGACCATGGCCAACGCCTGGGCTCGAATCATGGGATCGGTAGGCGGATGGTGACTCAACCCGAAATGGTTCCAGCTATTCCATCCCATGGGAGGAGTTCGAAGGACGCTCTGACTGAACGAGGCAGCAGGAAAAGCAAGGAGCAACATGGCTGCTACTAAGAGGCTGGAGACTCCGAACGCTTTCATAATTCCACTCCCGACTTTGTCTGCGGTCCCGGGATTGACTACGCAGCGCGCTTACGGCTGGAAACGCGCTCCGCAACCGACAGCGGGCGGGTGTGCAATGCTATGGCGAAAGCAAAGGCACCGTCAAGCCCATCCATACACGAACAAACTACCTGGCGACGAAACACGAGCACCGCATCGTCCATGCGATATCATACCCCACCCGATGAGGCCCACGGATCGGTTTCAAAGCATTCACGTGGCTTCGGCACTTCGCAGTCTGGATGCCGGAATATTCGCTGGCTGCGGACCATCTCTCCGCGCTAAAATTGTTGCTGAGGAACTTCCATGTCGCTGATCCGGGAACTGATGAAAGACAGGCCGATTTACTCGGTCGAGGCAGAGCGCAGCGTGCTCGAAGCTGCGCGATACATGATGGAGCACAACATCGGTGCGTTGCCGGTATTGCGCAACGGTGAATTGGTGGGAATGTTTTCCGAACGCGATGTGATGAACCGGGTGGTGGCCGCCGGGCGTACTCCCGGCACCACGCAAGTATCAGAGGTTATGACGGCGAACCCGAAATCTGTGAATGTGAATGAGACAGTGGAGAACTGCCTGTTTCTGATGCGCGAATTCGGCTTCCGTCATCTGCCGGTTACCGACGGAAAGAAGTTGATGGGTGTGGTTTCACTCCGCGATTTGCTTTTGCGGTGTGTGGCGGAGCAGGAAAGAGAACTTCGCAAGACGGCCAGCTAATCTGGCGCGACGTTCTGTTGCGTTAGTCGTTCGGACGCTCGCGTAGGTTAATGTCGGATTGACTGGGCGGAAGTGTGAAGGGGAACTCGACCAGTAGATCTCCGATCGGCACCCGCAACACGAAGTTTTCTTGTTGGCTCAGCTCTCCTACCCATTTGCTCCGAGTCGCAAAAAATACCCAACCCACCACCTCCCGACGTCCAAGATTTGTGGAGGCGGAGCGAAGCGCTTTGACGCCGAGAAACTCGACCATCGAGCGTACGGCTTCCGCGTGGTCCGCCGAAGCCGCGTCGAGTTCGGCTTTCTTCTTCGGATACCGGACGATTTCGGTTGCGGTCTTTTCGGAAAATTCCGCGGAACTGGCTTTTAAGCCGGCTATCAGATCGTCTGGATCGAGCGCGGAATGCCGATCATGAAAATGATCGACAAACTCCAAAGTGACCTTCCGTGCATCGAGTTGCAGAACATGGCCGCCAGCGGCGCGGACAGTCAGGAAAACGGCTAGTAGCGGCTCGATTCGCCGCCGCGCTTTATCGAGTTCCCGGGCATCGACTACGAGAGTGATTGAAAAATCGTCTCCCGCGAGCCCGTAGCGGTAAGTCCCATCCAAATTCGCGGAGAACTCCGACCCCGGCGTCCCCGCGCTCCAACGCAAGACTTGACTCTTTCCCGGAGTTGTAGCAGTTGCAAATCCGCTTAAAGAGAAAAGAAACCCTGCAAGCAAGAGGGCGGCCCGGCAGATACAGCGGCGCATCATTCGTCCAATGTAGGCGGCATACGACCGGCCTTCTGTGTCCCCAATCACAGATCGAAAGATCGTCTCCGTAATCGGGAATTTGCGGTTTATACGATTTGCGCGCACAGACGCGGCGGGAGTTTCCAATTTGAGTAAAGAAGGTGTCCTCGCCGCCCGGAGCGGCCAGCCTATGCTAAATTTAAAGATGTGGGCGCGTAGCTCAGCTGGCAGAGCAATGCCCTTTTAAGGCATGGGTCGATGGTTCGAGTCCATCCGCGCTCACCACATATCCTTCTGATTTCGCGGGGATTGCGTCACTCTCGGTGTTTTCTGCCGAGAGATTCTGACCCACACCCAACCCACAACTCTCAAACCACCGCACCTGAACGCCCTGCATTTCAGGCGTGACGACCTGAGCGTATTTCCTCAACATAATCTCCGGCCCCGCGTGACGCATGTTTCCTTGAGCGGTTTTCACATCAGTCTTGTCGATGGACACCATCCAAGTTGCCATACTGGAGCTCAGCGAGTGAAGCCCGAACCTCTGCCCATCACCAATCTGGATTCCTGCTGCCAACGCAGCCGGGCGGACATGATCGGTGACGAAAATTCCCGCGCACATCGGGATTTTCCCCTGCATCTTGAATGACGGAAAAACCCAATCCTCGTCCTGCGCGTAGGGCGTGATGCAACGCCATTGACGCAGGAACCAAGCCAACTGCGGGGACAATGCCACTGGGGCTTTAGAGGCTCTGGCCTTTGGTTTGTCGATGCATGCCGCCGTCCAACGGCGCTCAATCTTGATCTGGCTCTTATCCCAGATAATGTCACGCCATTTCAGGCCGCACGCTTCGGAAGCACGGATCGCGGTCGAAGCGCAGATCAGAACCAGCATCTTATGCATCGCATTCGGCAGCAGCGCGATCATTCGTTTCACTTGATCGGGCCCCACAATGACGGGAACGTAGTCCGATCCCACATCCTCCAGCCTCCATCCAGACGCCGGATTGGTGGTCACCAGACGCTCGAACTCTGCCCAGTGGTAAACCGTGCCGATGATCGACTTGATCTTCGACACCGTACCCCTTCTTGCATGCGTGGTTCAAGTGGTGCGCCGACTGTCACGATGAGATCAGCATGGACATAGCGGACGACATGGAACTTTTGCAAGAAATTCCAACTCTCAGTTGTCTTGGGCAGTGGTAAACATGGGTATTGATAATCAGGAGAACAATTAACTTATGGTGCCGGACGCATTGACATACCATATCGCAAAGCACGCAGAGATTGTGGTCACAGGCCGGGGAGTAATTTATCGCTGGTGCGATTTATGAGGGGCGAATCCACCGGGAGGACATCGGGCGCACATCAATAGGACGGCTGTTGGCGAGACAGTTGGACGCACAGAAAACGCCGCGATGCGTGGCCGACGGAACTCCCTATCCCGATGGATTTTCCTCGTGGACGAATGGGCAGCGGTTGTACTGGTTGGCTGAGCACCGCGAGACCGTGACTACCTCAGCCTAATCCAAACGAACTCTCTTGCCAGCACGCGAATACGGTCGTTCTTCCTGCCGATCAACCGACCGTGATGGAAGAACCTAGTCATTCGGTCGCTGAAGCAACTGCGGAAGGACCTAAAATGGATTAGCTCCATCGCCGGCGCCCCCGAGGAAACTGTACAATCGGACACTGCTTCTGTGACGAAGAGAAAGGGGAGCCGAAGCTCCCCTCAAAATGGCCGGACGACGGACGGCTATGGTTCCGAGTACGCTACCCCGGAGGATGACGACCCCGAGGCGGTAGTCACTCCATACAAAACGCCGGGCGCAATCGGAGGATCGAAGATTACGCCGGCGAAGGGATTAGCTCCGTCGCCAGTGCCTCCAACGAAACTATACAGAACGCTCTCGACCAAACTCGGCGGCAATTCGAACACAGTGCCGCATGATCCACCGCAGCCTGTTCCTCCCGAAAAGGTCGTCGCATATAGATTACCTGCGGTGTCGAACAACAAACCGGCTTCCGGGTTAGCGCCGTCAGCGCATCCCGCGACCGGGCAAAAACTGTAAAGCGCGGTTTCCACGTTTAGTAAAGGGGCCGCGAGCTTAAATACCAACCCTTCGCCATTCACGCCGCCAGCATACGTGGTGCCATACAAATTACCCGAGCTGTCGAAGATCACATTGGCAAAGGGGTTGGCCCCGTCCGGGGTGGCGGTAAAGCTGTGAAGCACAGTCTCAGGGAACGCACCGGAGTTTTTCACCTTGAAGACTGTTCCCTTGTTCGACGTTCCACCGTTGGCGGTGGTGCCATACAGATATGGAATCGTGTATATCGTGCTGCAACACAAGGTGGCGTATGGGTTGGCTCCATCGTTAGGCGATCCCTTGAAGCGATGGAGGATAGTTTCCGGAAAGTTCCAAGGACTTTGGCCCTTGAGCTTGAACACCGTGCCACAGTAAACGTTGACGCCGCCACTGAGGCAAGTTCCTTGGTGCCCGCCGAGTACTGTGGTTCCAAACAGATCGCTGGCTTTATCGGTGATCACGCCGCCAAAGGGGTACGCTCCGTCGTTTCCCCCAAGGAAAGTGTGCAGCACGTGCTCTTTCCACTGATTCACTCCGCCACAGCCGCCGAAGTTGGAGGGAGCACATAACTCGAACACCGTTCCGCATCCGCTTACGCCATTCGTTACCCGGCAGACCTTCGCACTACCGCCGCTGGAGGTCGTGCCGTAGAGGGTGAATCCCCGACCACCATACAGACCATTGAAGACCAAGGTCCCATAGGGAAAGGCCCCATCTCCCAAATTAGGCCCCTTGAACTTGTATAGCACGAATTCCGTCCAAACGCTGAGCCCGGTCGTGCAGGGGAAAAGGTCTGGAGCAGCTGCTCCGGGAGCGCATAGCACGAATACAGTGCCGTAGCTGTGAGTGGTGCCGCCATTTACTGTAGTGCCATACAGGTTGCCATACTTATCGTGAACTAATGTGCCATACGCGTAAGCGCCATCCGGGGTTCCCGTAAAGTCGTGCAGAATTGTGTCACCCCAGGCATCCGGCGCAAAGGTCATAATCGCGGCGCTGATCGCGAAGACCACGATAGAAACAAAGGTGAGGACGCCATTGTGCCGGAGTGTCGCGGCATCTGAGCGTCGTAGAGCCTTCCTTGGCAAGCAAAATACATCTTTACTTCATAAGCGACCTCCTGACAGCAATACACACAGCATCGATCTGCTCGTTTTCATCGTGATTCTCCTTTTAGAGTAACTGGCCGAATGGCTTCAGAAGCCGGAGCCTAGGAAGGTCAACAGTGGCTAGGAAAAGGCTTCCCACATCTGGCGGCAACAGTACGCGCCCAGCGAGTCATTGTCAACGAATGATCTGCTTCATGGGCGCCCAGGACTTGGTGGAGGTCTGTTACTGTTGCAATATCTCGATAACGCTTATTGAGCCGAACTCGGTCGGCCAATTCTCAACTTCTGCTATGGCGGATTACAAGAACTGTCGAGAACGCAAGCCAAACAAGGGTTTTGCACAGGCCGGCACAGGCCGCCCTGCCCCGTTCGCCGGGCCTTATTCGTGATTCAGTTCACAAGTGCTTGCGATGCTTGCTGGAGCGAGCGAGGTTAGGGGCCGCGGAGTTTTCAACACGAATGTGCAAAACACGGTGCAAAACCCTGCCTCTACTCCTGTAACCTCCTGCTAAACGAATCGCTTCTACATTCTGCACTGCTTCCGGTGCGAGCGGATTTTGCCGCTGCTATCTTTCTACTTTCCAAATACCTGGGAGTCGCAAGCACTGAAATTGAGCCACTAACCGTTTGCAAGGCGCCGTTCTTTTATCGACGCCTCAACTGTCGTGAAATCCCGTGGCTATTGAAAAACTATTTTTCCGGAAATCCGCAAAAACTAGGTCGCGCCAGGATGACCTATGAGCGACGTTCTCGATTCGAGAAGACATTTTCTATCTCTAGAATTGGGCCCTTTTGTCGTAGAAAAAGAATTTTTCAACAGCCACTCCCCATTGCACTCAAAATGCCCGAAAAAGGCGAAACAAAAGCGCAAAGTTGTGAAATCCGTGAAATCGCCTTCCATGAGAAGGCCGGTCGGAGTCAAGAGGATTCTTCTCTCAATTTGTGAAACAACGTTTGTTCTCCCGCCGAGTGGCCACTGTCGCCATGCTTCCATCCGCACTCTCGAGGAGCGATTTTCGTCGCTCGGTGCATGTTGGGCGTTCTTGATTCAGCCGGTGCTGCCATCTGTTTGGCGCCCTGTGGTTCTGCTCTTGCAGAGTGGAACCTGGGCCAGGCGATTAACGCAGTCACCGGAACTCGGCTTTGGGCTTTTGATTTTTCTCTTCCTGGAGCGATTTTGACTTTTGTTTTGTCTTTTGTTTTGTCTTTTGTTTTGTCTTCGTTCTAGGCGGCCGCCGCCACTGTCGTTCGGCTGCTGTTGTGCAATGGTTCGTACGCTTCTCCGCTCACCCACAGGTGATGCAGCAGCACCGCCAGCTTTCTTGCGGTGGCGACGATCGCTCGCTTCTTCCCGCTCTTCCCGCCGCGTTCGGCCAGCCTCAGTCCCCAGCGTCGCAGGTCAGAGTCGATGCCGAATGGTCCCAAGATGTGTTGCGCTCCCTGCACCAGCAGTGTTCGCAAATAGGGATCGCCTTCTTTGCTGATATGCAACTGTGGCTCGCTTCGCCCCGAGTTGCGCCGTCCTGGCTGCAATCCCAGGTAGCAACCCACGTCTCGACTTTTACCAAAGCGATGCGGATCTTCCAGCGTCAGCATGTACGTCAGCGCGATCAGCGTGCCCACGCCCTTCACCTGTTTCAGCAGCGCCACCTGCGGATAACTCTGCAGTGCCAGATTCTCGATGCGCTCGTTGTATTCCACGATGCGTTCGCTCAGCGACTCGATTGCTGCCAATAGCGGTTCCAATGCCTTCTGCAATTCCGGGCTCAGTTGCTGAGCTTTCTCGGGATTCATATTGCGCACATTGCAGCCCCGCAACCGCTCGCCGTAGCTCTTGGCGAGTCCCCGGGCCGTGTTGACCAGCGCTGTCCGTGACCGCACCAGTCCGGCTCGCCCCCGAATCATCAGGAGATCCGTTTGCGCCTGCGCACTGCGATGCTTCACCGGATACAACAACTCCGGATCGATCCGGGCCAGTCGCGCCAGCGTCTGCGCATCCAGCCGATCGTCTTTCTTACGGCTCTCCCCGATCAGCCGCACCTTGCGTGCATTCGCCACGATCACTTCATGCCCCAACTCGCTGAGCAAGCGACTGATCCAGGGTGAATGCGTCCCGATTTCCAAAGCGATCCGACTGCGCGGCATGGCGCCGAAGACTTCTTGCAACGCGTTCACTGTCGTCCGCACCCGTTGCTCCAACTGGATCTGGCCTGCTTCATCCACCACGCAGTACCAGCTGTTGCGATCTCCCAGATCCAACCCAATGGTCAGTTTCTGCTGCGAAAAATTCTTGCTCTGCTTCACTGCCGCGGTGCTAACCTTCTTCATTGCCGGTCTCCTTTTTATCTGTGCTTTGAGCACGTCGATAACTTGGGAGCCTACAGCATCCCGTTGGAGACCGGCCTTCTCATCCCATCTGGTTTCATAAACTGAGCCGCACTGCCGACTGGGCTGCTCGGTACTGCGAACTGGGTCGATTAGAAACGGACGAATCGCGGGAATCCTATTCGCTTCTACGGCGAGAATTATCCAACCTCCAATCCTGCATCCATAATGCCCTGGACAAGTCCTGCAGCCATTCCATGGTCTACGACCAGCGATTCGCCCAGCCACTGCCAGGGCTCAGACTGAACCGTATTCATCGAACCCGGAAATGGCTTTGACGGTCAGGGAGCAGTTTCTGTGGCGGGCATGATGATCGTGGTCACCCAGCGCCGCTTTCGACCCTCGCTCGGACGTTTGTATGCCTCCATCAATACCGCCGCGAGCTTTCCAACTAACTCCGCGAACTCTTCATCGGTTGCGTAAATCGGAGCCTGCCGGTAGCCAACCCCATCGGCGAGCAGATCAAATTTGTCGCGGCTCAGGTACTCGCCGTATTGCCTGAGTAACACTGCGACAAAGCGCGCGAAGTATCGGAACTGATTTTCCCGCCCAGCGGTCAAAATCTCCTTTGAGGATTGACCAATGTCAGCGCCCAGGGTATAGGTACGTTCCACAACACCCCGTACCGGACGCTCGCCCGCGACAGCAGTGATGCCCGCATCGGTGAGCCGCTTCAGGTGCCGGTAGAGCGTGGCCTGCGCGACTCCGGGAAGACGCTTCAATATCTCCATCGGGGTCAGGGGATCGGAATTCACCAGCGTCTCGATGATACGAAGACGAAGCGGGTGAAGGATGAGATCAGCTTGCGAGGTCCTCATTGGACTATTGTCTCAAATGTGATAATGTTGGATCATTATCATTATCGAGAACATTATGACCCATACTCTTTCGACTCAGTCCGCAAGTCGTCCCTCCGTCAATTGGCGAGGAATCATTTTGTATCTCGCCATTTGTTTCGGCCTGACATGGGGCGCTGAAATCTCCGCTCTCGCGCTTGGTGTCCGCTTCGTCGTGCTAACTAAAACCACCGTCAATTTATTGGCTCTGGTGATGTTCATCCCCGCAGCGTCCGCGTTTATTGTCCGCCGCTGGCTCACACGCGAGGGCTTCGCTAGCACTGGCCTGAGGTTGGGCGGCTGGAAACCTTATTTGTTTGTTCTGATTGGCGTCCCGTGCCTTTTTTTCGTAATCTACGCTCTCACCTGCGTTTTTCGACTCGGCGTATTCACTACCGATCCTGTAGCAGCTTTAAAGTCACTCCATCCCCTGCCACCGGGAAAGAAGATCCCTTCCGCTCCAGCGTTGATCGCCTTGGGTTGCTTTATTAGCTTCGCCGCGGGGCCGTTTATCAATGTGGTCGCCACATTCGGCGAAGAGTTTGGATGGACTGGCTATCTGTTGCCGTCCCTGCTGCCGCTCGGTCGGTGGAGGGCCGTTGGCATCTATGGCATCATCTGGGGTTTGTGGCACGCGCCAATCATCGCCGGAGGCTTCAACTACCCAGGTCACCCGATTGCCGGAGTCATCTTCATGTGCATTTTCACGACTGCGATTAGCCTGATCCAGTGCTCTTTGGTTCTGCGCTACAGGAGCGTGCTGCTCACCTCATTTCTGCATGCAGCGATCAATGCGAATGCACGCGGAGTCTGGTTATTGGTGGTGATCGGCGTCAATCCTCTCTGGGGTGGTCCGCTTGGTCTGGTAGGCCTTCTGGTGATCGGCAGCTTTGGCACTTGGTTGCTGGCCAGGACAAAGGAGAACTCGGTCGACGTGTTTAGCGCGACTTCGGGTCGCTCCCCTCATTTGAAAACGCAGCCAGACCCAGGCGAAGTCCCTTCCTCCTAGCTAGCTAGGTTTCCGAAACGCTCCATGCACCCTAGCACCCCAAAATGCGGAGCATATAAAGCCCGTCTTCCAATAACAGGGCGAGCGTTTCTGAGACTTCCCACGCTGGATTCAAGAAGATGCAGGGATGGGGACGCTCCGATTAATACCCCCAATGTGCCCGATGCATCCGCGAGCGATTAGATTGGGCGACCATGCGATGGAGGTTTCAGCCCGAGAGGGTCAGGTGAGCTTAACGGCATTTCCAGTCGCATCAGCAGGTCAGCCCCGTTGCCCCAGCCAAGCGAGCCACGGCGCAGCGAAGTCAAAGTCGGCCGGAATGAAACGTGTCCCTGCGGCTCCGGCAAGAAATACAAGAAGTGCTGCGGCGGGACGACGGTGAATTGAGGCGTGCTGGTGGACACATTTCCAACGCACGAGTCGCGCACCGTCTGAGCAGTGAACAGATAAATGCCTGGTGAAGCAAGATGCGCCCAACCCACAGTCCAACCCACAGCCGTCGTTTCCAGTGGTTCCTTCCAGCGACTAAGGCGGCTCCTAGAGTTTGTAAGTCGCTGAAAAGCAAAATACCACTACACTTTTAAGGCATGTGTCGGGTCGCGCACAATAACATTTATGGGGTGCTCAGCCCCTAACATCTGAATGAGGAAAAACTTGCCGCTTGATCGAAGGTTACGAATACTGCGAAGCTGCCTCGAGGTCTGATTCGATGCCATTTTGCTTTCTTTTTCAACGACCACACGATAGTGAGCGGGTCGCGGCCTTTTGCCAGGGCTGATGAGTCCGCGCTGTTCAAGCGCCTTGATGGTATTACGATTGGCAGACAAACGACGTATTTCCTCATTGTTTTTCAAGTTCCGCAGGACCGGGTTGCTACCGAGCGAATCGGTTTGAAGCCGGTACCCGTCTGCAATGTGGGATAGCAGGTCTTGTTCAGTCTCTGTGAGTTGCGGCAGGAGATTCGCAGATTTATTCTTTGCCATTTCTCATATCCATTCGCGGGAAGTTTAGTTCCCCGTTTCCGGTGATCGGAACACCGGGGACTCAGTGCGGCAGCAAATACCATACCGCTGCCAAAGCCGAAACCACGGGCTGCTGGCCAGATTTTCATCGTGCCGTCGGTTGGCGGCAGAAATGTCGCTTGCGCTTAGCGGCCTGATGTCCGGCGCTTCGAACATTTCCTGTAGCTGTTCAATCTCGTCAATGATGCGTTCAACGTCCATGCGTCACCATGATGGAGTACGGACCGGAAACCCGTCAACGGTACCGGCGTTTCTTGAGCGATTCGCCCTCGAGTGTTAATCACAGCGGCGGACCTCTCCGGTAACGCTAGAATGTGGATTGATGTTTAAAGTCGCTAGCTGGAATTTGAATTCTGTTCGTTCTCGCCTGACCCATGTCACAGCATGGCTGAAAGCTCGCGAACCGGATGTGTTGTTGCTGCAAGAATTGAAGGGGACAGAGTTCCCGTCCGAAGCCTTCAAGTCGCTCGGCTATGAGAGTGTAGCGGTGACGCAGAAGGCTTATAACGGGGTTGCGATTCTGTCGCGGCATCCGATGAAGACGATGGCTAAGGCTCTCGTCGGAGATGATTCCGACATCCATGCGCGGTTCTTGGAAGTAATCATCCGGGACATCCGCATCGTGAACATTTATGCTCCCAATGGCAATCCGCTCGGGAGTGACAAGTTTGCGTACAAGTTAGCTTGGATGGATCGACTCACTCAGCAAATGATTCGATGGAAGCAGGACGATGTGCCGACGCTAATAGGCGGCGACTTCAACGTGATTCCTGAGGGCATCGACTGTCACAAGCCCTCATCGTGGGAGCACGATGCATTGTTTCAGCCGGAGCCGCGAGCCCGCTATCGTGCGATGTTGGCTATGGGCTACACGGATGCCTTCCGGTCGTTGCACGTGGGTGAAATTGGACACTTTACGTTTTGGGATTACTTTCGGCAGGCGTTCCAAAGCAATCGAGGGATTCGAATCGATCACTTCTTGTTATCCCCAAAGCTGGCAAATCGGCTCGAAGGCTGCGAGATCGACAAAGGACCGCGAGCGCAGGAAAAGCCGTCTGACCACACACCCATAATCGTCACGCTATCCGATCTGCCATAATCTCCCTGTGTGCGGCCGTTACCGACTGTCCCGGCGAAAGCAGGCCGTGGAAGAGTACTTCGACAGCGTGACGCGAGAAGGGGCGTACCAGCGTTACCTGCTATCGGCTGTGGCACGGTCGGCAATCAGGCGGAATCCCCTGGTCCTGGCTTCGTCGGCAAGCTCACGCAGTTGACTGCGTCCCCGTTCCCCATTTCCCGCCTGCACTTCGATCTCGCCAATTTCCAGTCTCGCTTCGAGTTGGCAGCGTACGCAATCCACGATCACTGCCTTCTCCAGTGCAGGCCGGATGGCGCGCCTGGCGTCGCCAAAATCGTGCTGCGCAGTTCGTACCTGGGCCGTGGCCAACGCTACGTCGAATCGGACTGTCGGATCGTAGCTCTTTGCTGAGAGAAGACTGGTTTGCCTCAGAATACTCGCAGCTTCTATAGATTCGCCCCGTTGAATGTCTTCGCGTGCAAGGACGATTTCGGCTTCGATTTCACCATCGGTTATTTTCTGTAGTCGAAACTGGTCGATCACGGACCGAAGTGCGCCCATGTCCACCGGCCCGGCCTGCGCCAATGAAAGTTCCGCGAGCTGAACCTCATCCAGTGCAATGTCCGTTTTTGCGCCAGTTTCGCGATCGACCGAAAGCGCTTCAGAAAGGGCCCCTTTCGCGCTGGCAAAATCGCCTTCCCTTAAGAATGCCTTCCCTAAAGAGCGCTCGGCGGCCGTATAGTCCGTTTTGGCACCCGTTTCCTTGAGGACTGCAACTGCGTCCCGGTACATCCGCAATGCAGTTCCCATGTCTCCCTGTGTTTCAGCAATTGAGCCGAGGGATTGCATGGTGGTTCCAAGAACGGACTTGTTTCCCCCGTTACGAACATGTTCCAGTAGCGGGCCCAGGATGTTCTTGGCTTCGCGAAACTCCCCTCGATGCTGAAGCGAGTCGGCGAGATTTTTCGTTACTACATCCCCTTGGTTCACCCGGTGAAGTTTGGTAAAGACAGCGACGGATTCACGAAAACGATTCTCCGCTTTCGGCAGATCGCCGTCGATCTCATACATCTCGCCCAGGTTTGAGAATGCGGATGCCAGACGAGCCTGGTCACCCTGTTTTCGAAAGACCTTCAGCGCTTGCTCGATGTTGCGCTTGGCCCCGGCAATATCACCTCGAGTAGCTAAGACACCGCCAATGTTCATGGAGGCGACGGCTGATCTGTCCAAATCGCCTGCTTCGGCAAACATCCGCTGGGCGATTGCGTCGGCGTCCACGGCATCGCGAAGGCTTCCAAGAAAAAACATAGCAGATCCTTCAATCAGCTTGGCCCGAGCCAGCAGAAGACGGGCCCCGGCCGTCTCCGATTTTACGACCGCGCTCTCGGCCAATGTTTTTTGGCGTTGGTAGTCTGCAAGCTCGCCGGCGATCCTGGCATCCGTAAGGTCGATCCTCGGATCTTCGCGTTGCGGAAGGGGCAACCTTCGCAAGGTTCCAATCGTCGCTGCTGCCTCGGCGCTGCTGCCCATGTTGAGTTGTGCTGTGGCAAGGTCCAAACCATAATCGACGTTGTCGGGGTAAGATCGTTGAAGGCGGGAATAGATTTCGACCGCCCGTGTCCAATCCTGGTTCATCTCATGGTACCGGGCCTCGGTTTGCAGTCGCGCCTGTTGTGGTAGAACGCCTGCCAGGTCCATGGCTTTTCGAGCCGCACCTTTCGCTTCAACGTCGTACCCGAGGTCGGACCATGCGGTTGCCAAAGCCGAATGTGCTGGCGAATATTCAGGCTGCAAATGGACGACTTGCTGCAACAGATCGCGGGCCGCTCCGTCGTCGTAGAGCCGCAATTTGGCCAATCCGTCAGCGTAGAACCGGGCTGCCTGCAAATTGGAAGGCAGCGCGAACTTGGCCTCGGCCGCCTCGGTCGAGGTGGGCACTGCAATCCCCAGTTTTGCCCGCAATTGTTCGCCTGCTTGCGAGGCTAGGGCGAAGATGTCCGACTGGGAGCCGACAACGGCAACGCTCGCAACCGTATCTCCAGTCACTGCGTCTTGCAGGCGCGCATCAAGACGGACCCGGCCGCTGCCAGCTCCTCCAATTGCGAGGTAGGAGCCGGCAACGACGTAGTCACAACCAATATCCTTGCGAATGTTGGTTAAAGTATTGCCGCTATAACTATCTCTGTCGGTTATGGAGAGTTCGAGTTTCGCCCGGGCAACATCCTCCTCGGGAACCATTCGGAGATGCTCGCCTACAGCCAATTCCGTCGCGAGCATTTCGGTAAAGGCAGTCGATAACCATACGTCCCGAGTATTCCCGGAAGCGTTCGTGAAACCGATCACCGCAACCGATAGCCGCGGCGGGCCCGAGGGAACGACCGGAGACGGCTGAGCTCGCGTCACCCCCACGCGCGGATTTCGACCGCTATACCGGTACTCAACATAGCAGGCGAGCAGCATGAGGATTATGGCGGTAGCAGCCCAGTAAAGCCGATCGCTGCCCTTTATAGGCGGCACCGACTCGTCGGCTGGTATCGTGCCCACCGATGGAAGCTCAGCGGAATCCACCCCCGCAGCACTGGGCGATTGGTCAGAAACTATAATCACCGATTCCACGCTAGCGATGAAGCGGTAACCTACTCTAGGTAGGGTTTCGATGTAGCGCGGTTCGGCGGAGGTGTCCTGCAGAGTGCTGCGCAACCTTTGCACCGCACTGTTAAGGCTCGCTTCAAAATTAACGAAGACATCGCTCGGCCACAACTTCCGCCTCAGTTCCTCGCGCGACACAATCTCTCCCGGCCTTTTGAGGAGCATGACCAGAATCTGAAATGACTGGCGGGGAATCTTAAGCCGGAAGCCTCCTTTACGAAGTTCGCTCGCCTGCAAGTCGACTTCGTACAGCCCAAAACACACGCGGGTAACCAACCTTGAGTCCTTGGTACCGGACGCACCCTTATTCAAGCGCTCGGGTTCTGAATTACCGGACTCAACTGGACACATTTATTGAAAACCGAATCGAGGACGATGCTCCACGCTGTTGTATACCATCAATCAAGCAGTGTAACGGGCATGTCAAGCGGCTGAAACCGGTTTGTCAGCGTCGGCACGAGCAGGCATTAAGTGTTTATTCATCAGCTATTTGGCCTGTGAGATCGATGTGAGAGACATGTGACTTGTGGTATCGAGTATCTTTGGTAAATTTGCCGAGCATTCGGCACAAGAGTCTGCCGAAGAAGATAAGGGTTTCGCCTCAAGGGGAAAATTTCATGAACCGAACGACGTTTCTAACGATTTTCGTTACGCTGCTTGCAATCTCGGCGTATGCCGGGCCAAAACCGGTTCCCGTACATACCTTTGTTTGTAAGGGTCCGGAGGACCAGGGCACGTGCCCAAAGGGGGGCGTCCCCAGTTGGATCATTCAGGCATCGGATGGCAACTTTTACGGCGTCGCCGACGTAACTACCGAAGTCCACTCTGGTGCGCCCAGTGGCGGCCTGGTATTTTCTCTGACGCCCACCGGCCACTTTACGGCGCTGTTTAAGTTCACCCCGGTAAAAAACTTGGTCACCGGGAACGATCCGGTCCAAATCGTCGAGGGCCCGGATGGGATGCTCTATGGCGAGACTGGCATCGGGGGAACTTCGAACGAGGGCACGCTGTTTCGACTGAAGAAAGACGGAACCGGGTTCCAGGTCATTCACTCCTTCTGTTCCAACAACTGCTTCGACGGATACGTTCCCGAAGGCATGGTCGCGGGAAATGACGGCAACGTCTATGGCACTACATTCTACGGTGGCCAAGGAGACTGTGAGTGCGGCACCATCTTCCAAATCAATACGGCCACCGGAAAGTACAAGGTAGTCCAAGTCACCGAGAACGCCACCAGCAGCATGGTGACCGGGCCCGATGGCACCTTCTACGGGCTCACGATTGGCCCAAATGGCCCCATCCTGTTCCACTACATCGAAGCCACCGATACCTTGCAGGAGACTCAGCTCCAATTTCCAACGGACCTGCTGGTGGGATTTGCGATGCTGCCGAGCATAGGCGCCAATGGGAACTTCTATGGTATCTATGAAAGCTTTCAGCAGGGCGGCGGCGGCCCTGGCCTGTTTGAAACTCAGCTCGATGGCTCCAATCTGCAGGCGTTTCCCGCTTTCCGGAGTTTCACCGACGACCCGCTGACCAGCCCGCTCGTGCTGGGCAGCGATGGCAATTTCTGGCTAGCCATCTACCAGGGAGCCGACGAGATTCGCAACATCTCATCGACCGATGGGAGCATAATTAAAACTCTTACACCCTTCTCCCAGAAAGCTGCGGTGGGAAATTATCCCGTCGACCTTATATCAGCGAAAGACGGAACATTGTGGGGGTTGACCGAATTTGCCGGCAAGGCCCCCAAGGGATTTTACGGGCAAGGCGTTGTGTTCAACCTGACTCCCGGTTCCGAGTAAT
Source organism: Terriglobales bacterium (assembly GCA_963700175.1). Classification (GTDB taxonomy): domain Bacteria; phylum Acidobacteriota; class Terriglobia; order Terriglobales; family Acidobacteriaceae; genus DASVWZ01. The sequence goes on along the minus strand of CAVOWN010000005.1, from coordinate 96,242 downwards.
CGTAATCGCATCCCGCGAATACTCCCTTGGCGGACGCTTAAGTTGACAAGAGACTCTCAAATATGGAAAACCTGCGAATTTCGATCAAGGAAAGGACAAAGAACATGAAAGTATCTCTCAGGCTCTTTCTGGCTGTGCTCCTATCTGCTGCGGCTCCTTTGTGTGTCGCACAAAAGTACAAAATCGCCGATCTTGGGGATCTCCTCGGGGGAAGTTTTGCCCAGGCCCAGGCGATCAACGTCAGTGGGCAAATCACCGGCATGGCCGGAGACGCCGATGGCGACGGAGTAGTCATTCTTTACTCGAATGATGAGATGACAAGCCTGGGCAGTCTAGGCGGCGGCAAAGCCATCGGGAACGGAATCAATAAGTCCGGTCAGATCGCCGGATATTCGACCAACGCAGCGGGCGTGTATCGTGCATTTGTGACGGTCGACGGGAAGCTGGTTGACATTGGCGATCTGGGTGGAGGCTCCTCAGCGGCGGCTGCTCTGAATGATTCCGGAGAGGTTGTGGGCTCCTCGTACTTGGCCGATGGCGGCGGCGTGGTGCCCTTTCTCTACCGTAACGGCAAGATGATCAGCCTTGGAACTCTCGGCGGGCATGGCTGGAGCAGCGCGAACGGGATCAATAACGCTGGTCTCATAGCGGGAACCGCCTGGGCCCCAAATGGTTTCTTCGGTTTCGTTTGGAAGAACGGCAAGATGAAATCATTGGGAACGTTGGGAGGGCAGTACAGCGAGGCCTACGCCATCAGCAACAAAGACCAGATTACCGGCGGAGCCGCCACCACCAGCGGTGCCTGGCACGCTTATATCATCACCGGCGGGAAAATGAAGGACTTGGACGGGCATGCCAAGTCGGTCAGTACCGGTTTCGGTATTAATGACTCCGGGATCGTTGTCGGCGAGACGAACGATCATGCGTTCGTATACGACGGCAAGAAGATGAAGGACCTGAACAATCTCATTCCGCAAAACCTGGGGTGGAATCTCTACGTGGCAAACGGCATCAACGACGCTGGGCAGATTGTCGGCTACGGCACGCGCAACGGCACCACGCTCCACGCATTTCTTTTGACGCCGCAGTAAGCAACACGGCCAGGGCGACCCGAAGCGAACGCGAGGTTCTGGCTACGACAGGGCCTCACGAGGTACGGGAGTACTGTCGCTGGCCCCAACCCTTGGCAAGGGGTTCCTGACGGGAGCGATGAAAGAAAATACGACGTTCGCCAGTTCCGACTTCCGCAGCACACTCCCTCGCTTCACGCCGGAGGCTCTCAAGGCGAACCAGGCACTCATTGACCTGCTCGGCAGCATTGGACCGCGGAGGAAAGCCACTCCTGCTCAGATCGCACTTGCCTGGCTGCTCGCTCAAAGGCCGTGGATCGTTCCGATTCCAGACACGACAAAATTGAACCGCCTCGAAGAAAACATCGGAGCAGTTGCAGTCGAACTGACGGCGGACGACCTCCGCGACATCGATAGCGCAGCCTCAAAGATCAATGTGCAAGGAGCTCGCGACCCCGACAAACTCGAGCGAATGACCGGTCTGTGATGAGAATGGCCTATCTAACGTGAATCCAACTGCGACGTGGTTTTCGCGCTCGAAGTATGGGCGCTCGCGCTGCCCGCCCCAGGCGCGCCACCTGCCCTAAATTCAATTGGAGTGTCCACTGGCGCCTTTCGCAAAAGTGAGCCGTAGTGCTCAGACTTGCTTGTGGGTTCGTGAAATCCTTCTCTATGACGCGTCAACGCGCCGCCCTTTCACTCCACGCAGCCCGCAGCAGCAAGGTATGACCGGGCAACCGAAGGATGATCTGGCAAGGTGACTCAAATGCGTACCATGCGCTTGCTCTTCCTAACACTTCTGATATTGGCCATACCGGCCACCTTGTTCGCGCAGTTTGCCGTATCCATCGGGTTTGCTCCTCCTGCGTTACCGGTGTACGAGCAACCCGTAATCCCCGCCGCTGGTTATTTATGGACGCCGGGCTACTGGGCGTCTGGGAATGAAGGTTATTTCTGGGTGCCTGGCACTTGGATCCAGCCTCCCGCGGTTGGCTTGCTCTGGACCCCTGGTTACTGGGGCTGGGGTGGCAACGCGTATGCCTGGAATGGCGGCTACTGGGGTCCGCACGTCGGGTTCTATGGCGGCGTCAACTATGGCTTCGGTTATGGCGGCGTCGGTTATGAAGGTGGCTATTGGAACAACGGGGCCTTCAACTACAACCGGTCAGTGAACAATGTGAACACCACAAATATCACCAACGTTTACAACAAGACTGTCATCAACAACACGACCGTGAACAATGTCAGCTACAACGGCGGTACTGGTGGAATTTCGGCTCGTCCGACCGCGGCCGAAGAGACGATCGCACACGAGCAACACACGCCGCCAACATCGATGCAGACCCAGCATGTGCAAGCGGCCAGCACCAACCACGAACTTCTAGCGTCAGTCAACCAGGGGAAACCGGCGATTGCAGCCACCTCAAAGCCCACTGAATTCAGCGGTGCCGGCGTGGTAGCGGCCAAACAGGCAGGAGCCCCTTACAAAGCCCCTGAAAATAAGGCCGCGGAGAACAAGCCGGCAGAGAACAAGGCCGCCGAAACAAAACCGGAAGCGAATAAACCAGCTGAGAGCAAGGCTGCTGAAACAAAGACGGAAGAGGCCAAGCCAGCCGCAGCGAAAGCGGAACAGCCGGTCGCTCGTCCGGAGGCAGCGCGTAGTACTCCGGCGGCTCGTCCTGCGGTGCCGCGTCCGCCGGCCGAATCGGCTAAACCAAGTGAGCCTCGCCAACAGACGGCGGCCCATGCCCAGCCTGCGTCTCGCCCCCAGGCCCCACCTAAGCCCGCGGCCCAACCGCAGAACGCCCCTCGCCCGCAAACAGCGGCTCATGCGCAGCCTGCGCCTCGGCCAGCGAAAGAAGAGCCCAAGGCTGAGGAACGTCCTCGTCAGTAGGGTTTGACGGTGATACTTGCTGAAAGGTTGATCGATTGACGGTATGTGGCGTGGGTCCATTCCCTGGGCTCGCGCCATTTTTCCTTCCGGACGGCGATCCAAGGGATGTTTTGCGAAGGGTGATGCCTTCATCGGCCATCCGCGAATCGGCCCCCGCCGTGTTCTCGAGAGCCGACCTTCCTCATCCCGAGCACTGAGCAGTTTTGACCAGTAAGAAACCAGCGGGACGCCTATAACCAGGGGTGGGCTTGCGCCGACGGCTCTTCGTCGGACAGGAAATAAGGAGCAACACATGCTTGGAACTATCTTGATTGTGATCTTAATTTTGGCACTTCTCGGGGCGCTGCCCAGGTGGCCGCACAGCCGCGATTGGGGCTACTACCCGACCGGTGGAGTGGGATTCATTCTCGTGATCGTTGTCATCCTGCTGCTCCTGGGCCGCATTTGATCGTTAGTGCTGTGGCTTTCGCAGTCAACAGGCGTCGCGCTTCGAAGTGGCGCCCTGTTTACCTTTTATCAAGGTTTCGCTGCTGCGGTTGCAGAAGGTACGGCTGCTTGATCTGAGGTTGTCTTGGACGCAGTCCCCGCGGGCGTCTGCTTGTTGGGCGGAATTTCGGTTCCGTTTGGATAAATTAAAACCTGCACCGTACCCCAGCCCGCATCCGACTTGCCATCCGGCGACTTGCCCATTCCCAGAGTTTTGAGCTGACTGTCGTCGAATCCGAAGTTCTCCACCAGATATTCACGCACCACCATCGCCCGAGCTTCGGTCAATACCAAATCCTTCTGCGTATCGCCCTCCATTCCTGTCGACGCCACGATTACCGCGAAGCCGAACGGATTGTTAGCCAGGAACTCGCCGCCTGCATTGAGCGATTTCTGGTTCTTTAGTTTGGCCGAGTCTTGTTTGTCGAAAAGTTGCTTGGCAGCGTAGCTATACTCCTTACTCGGTGTACCCTGCGGGAGTCGTTCGATTTCATTCTTGGCAAGTTCGGCGGAATCCTCATAGCCGCGGCTCTTGAAATATCCGCGGAGGAAGAAGTTGTGTTTCATCGCCTCCATATTTTCCTGAAAATCGGTGACCCCCGCCTCCGCCTGGACCATAGTGTCACGCATTGCGGCTGAAGTCTGTTCCAGATTGCTATAGAGCTGCTTGTCGTTAACCAGGGCGCCCGCAGTTCCCTTCCCGCTATCGATCTTGGCGCTGATTGAGTCCAGGTTCGCGGTTGCCTGGGTGGCATTCTGGATGGCTTGTTGGCTGCTGTTCAGAATGTCCCCCGTCTTCTTGAGCAGGTCCGACATTTCGAGCGGGGGCTGGCTGGCAATGGTATCGCCGTCCCGCACGTCCGCCGTCCCGGCGGAGCCAAAGGTGATCGCCAGATACTGGTTGCCCAACAAACCCTCGGTTTCAATGGTCGCTACCGAGTCTTGTTTGATGATCTCGTGAGTTGACTTGCCCAGATCCATGATAACGGTGACTTTTTCGCCGGGCTTATGAGGCAATAGAATGTTGCGCACCGTTCCGCTGTGCACGCCGCCCACTCGCACATCGCCTCCAGCATCCAGGCCAGCCACATTGTCGAACTGCGCCTTCAATTGATAGGTGGAGCTGAAGAGATACTGCTTGCTCCCGATGATGAAAACCCCCACCACAAGGATTGCCAGCGTTGCAACGATGAAAGCGCCTAACCGCGCGGCTCTGGACATATGTCTCCTACGAATGCTTTAGAAATTCTTGAACGAATTCGATGTCGCTTTTCTGCAGCTCCTGAAAACTGCCTTGGATGACCACTTTCCCTTCGTCGAGCAGGGCCAGACGATCTGCAATCGTCTTCGCGCTGTGCAGATCATGGGTCACTACGATGGATGCCATATGATGTTCAGCCTGAAGTTTCAGCACCAGATCGTCGATCTCTGAAGAACTGATGGGATCGAGACCGGCAGTGGGCTCATCGAGAAGGAGAATCTCTGGCTCCAACGCCAGGGCTCGCGCCAGTCCCACTCGTTTCTGCATGCCACCCGAGATGTCGGAGGGCATCTTCTCCAGGTTGCCTTCCATGCCCACCTCAGCCAACAGGCTGTGGACCCGCTCGTTCCGCTCAGACTCCGACATCGCCTTTTTATGGTGGCGCAAAGGAAACGCCACGTTCTGCGCCACGGTCAGCGAATCGTAGAGCGCAGCATGCTGAAACAGAAATCCCATTTTCTTTCTGATTTCGCCAAGTTGATCCAGACCAAGGCCGGTCATATTCTGGCCGTAGATGCTGACCGAGCCCGAGTCGGGCTGCTCCAGGCCGATGATGAGTCTCAGCAATACACTCTTGCCGGTCCCGCTACGCCCCAGAACAGCCAGCGTCTCGCCGCGCTTTACTTGCAGGCTAACGCCGTTCAACACCTTCTGAGCTCCGAAGGACTTGTGCACGTCTTCGACGGCAACGGCGGCCGCACTACCTTCTTTCTCCGTCTCATCCCGTCTTACTGCGACTTGGTCTACAGTGGCCATACTCTTTTCGCGAAGTGCTCAGTCCACGTTTACGGGAAAAATATGAGGATTAATTTCACCAGCACCACATCGGCCAGAATCACGAACAACGACGACAGAACCACGGAACTCGTGGCTGCACGGCCCACGCCCGCCGCGCCTCCCTGTGTTCGCATTCCTTGAAAACAGGCGACGGTTCCAATGATCAGACCGAACACCGCTGTCTTAAACGTGGGAGGCAGAAAATCGTTGAAATCGGCGCCATTGAATCCGTTATTGATGAACTGATGCAACGACATCGGCTCAACCGCGACTTGCGCCACCCATCCCATGACCAACCCGCAAAGGTCGGCCGCGAGGGTCAACAGCGGTAGCATAAGAATGCAAGCCAGGATGCGCGGTGCCGCCAATAGCCGATAGGGGTTTACCGCGGACGCCTCAATGGCATCGATCTGCTCGGTCACTTTCATCGACGCCAGTTCCGCGCCAATGCCCGCTCCAACTCGTCCACTCACAACCAATCCAGTGATAATTGGACCAGTCTCATGGATGACGGAAAATACGATAGCGGCTGGCAGAAGCGACTTGGCCCCGAAGCGCGTCAGGCTGTAACGGGCTTCCAGCGAGAGCACAACCCCGGTAGCGGCGCCAGCCAAGGCGACCAGCGGCAGAGACCTCGAGCCGATCTCGTCAAGCTGAAGAAACAATTCACGGAATTCGAACGGAGGCGTTACCGCGGCCCGCAATACGCGCCAAAAAAATATGCCGAGATCGCCGAACCATTCGAAGAACCTGCCGATCGGCCCTGGGGCAGAGTCCACGGCAGAAGATGCAAACTGGCTCTCGCCGTCCCGGCGAAGGAACGCTCACGCCTGTAACCGCCGTTGACTCGCTCTCGATCACGGATTTGAACCCTGCACTGGCGCTCGCATGCGCGTTGTTCAGATGCATACGGGAAAGCAATGAGTGGGGTCCGCCATAAAAAAACTCCAGGGCGATATTCGCCCCGACATATCCCAGCAGACTGTAGTTCCCCATCCGAAGTCCATCCATAGCGTCGTACCGGCCCGGATACCAGGCATATACAGCTGTCATTGTGCCGGCGTACGGAGCAACCAGATCCGGGATCGAGAAAACGCGATGGCCATCTTCGCCACGCCGTGCCGTAAATGTTGAAATCACCGCATGACCCAGGCGTGGAAAGATGCCTTTGCAGTCGCAGGGGTAGTACAACGTATCTTCTTTGAATGCCTCTGCCAGGGCGTAACGGGTGGTTGTGCTGACCGCTGCGATGCCGAAATCCGACCCAAACCGTTTGCCGTAACCCTCCGCCCCTTGCTTCCACTCCGGCGGAGTGTTCTGCGACTGGTTGACGCCCGCCGCCAAGGCAGCGCCTACGATGGGATACGGACCGAAGGCATCGAAAACATAGTTGCGGAGCTTGGTCGATTGTGGCGGACGAGTGTACGTCAGATCCGACTGCACTTGGGGTGTACTCGCAACCCGACTGCCAGAGGTCCCCGAATCCGACAGCGATTGCGCCCCGGACACCTTTGGCAGGACTGCAATTAACAGCAGCAATAGCGTATTTCGACGCATATTCATAGCGAGAGTCTCTCCTTGATCAATCCACGAACCTGCGGTCGTTCACACGGTCAGCGGACACGATGCGTGATCGCACTGGCAGGCAATCTCGACCTCTTTCGATCCAGCTTCCTTGCAAGCTTGACCACAAAATTTGTCGTCCGGTTGCGCCGAGCATCGGCATGGCAGATGCGCACACTTACTTCGCTCAATTGCTGTGGTCATGGTTTCTCCTGGTTCCAAATTTCATGGTTACAAATGTCATCGTTTCAAATGTCATCACAAAACAGACTGCCGGAAAGTCGGGCCTTGAGCTTTGCCCCGTGGACTTCGCGAGAACGCTCGCGGGGACTGAGCTTGGTCAAAGCGACCGAAATCCCATTGGGGGATCCCGGTCGCCGTAAGTCATTCTCCTGAAAACTTATTTCGCCTCAGCAACTCGCGCCTGTTGGCCGGCTTCGGATACCGCCTTCACGAATGCATCCCCACTTGTCGGGGTGGGTACTTTGCCGGAAAGAATGTTGCGAAACGTCATGCTCTTGCCGTAGATCGCGTGGGTCGAGTCGTTGTCCTGCTCGATCACTGCACCTTCAAGCGTCAGGCCGCCGAATACGCCTTTGGCGCGTGAGTAGGTCAACATTTCCGTATTCATCTTCCAGTCGGTCCCGGCGGAGGCGTGCCGCCCCACTGGGCCAGCCGCAACCGATCCTTCACCGGTGAGTTCGAACTTGCTTGACAGCAAATGCTGAAAGCCCCGGTCATTCATGACCAGCATAACCAAGTCCACGCCTTCCACTCCAATTTGCAACCCCCAACTTCCGCCGCCAATCGATACGAATGCGGGAGCGCTCCAGCCATCCGATGTCCGGCACGAAGCTACACCACGGCCATGCTTGCCTCCAAAAATGAAGCCGCCTTTGATCAGGTTGGGAACTACCAGGATGCACTTGGCGCCGTTCAATACTTCCTCCGGAATTCCCTTGTCCGGTGTCGCCATCACCGCGTGCAGTACATCGACGGAAGATTGCAACCGCGCGACAGAATCTTCACGGGCCGACCCTGCCCAGGCGAAGGTCCCCATCAGAAATACAAAGCTCATCAACAACACCGACCATAGTTTTTTCATTTCATTGTTCCTTATAGGGGCTATGAAACTAAGGAGAACGAGCTCCAGATGGGCTGACTTAGCTCAACCGACCTGAAAAGAGAGAGAAGAAGTGCTCGTCTCTGTCATAATGATCGTTCAAGCGTTGCCCAATAACTGGTCTGAATTGCTCACTTCCCTCTGGTTTGGTCGGAAACAGCGCACCTGACCATCGCTGAAGGCTGCCAGGAACCGGCGATTGTGAGCAATCCTGCTCAGATTCATCGGCATGGGTCTGTCATCCTCGACACATCAGGTGCGCATAATTAACAAGCTTGTAAGGGTTGGTGGGCGCACCGGTCTTTGCACAAAGCTGGCGTCGCAACCGGCGAAGGAGGAGACGTGGACTCAATGCAGCGTGGTTTTCGATCCCGTGGCTCGCGCCTTTCCCGCCTGATTTCTTCCATCGCTGATTCATTCAACCGATTTCTCGCTCGAGTGAAGTCACAAGATGGCGACTTCCAGTCGCAAAGAATCTGCCCTTTTTGCGGATTGATCACTCCGCGCCACAAGTCTTCCTGCGTTGAGTGCGGGCATGCTTTCGCCAAGGTCCCAGCCGGATAATCAAAACCCAAGAATTTCGCCAGATGAGCAATCCTGCTCAGATTTTCGAGCGCGGACGAGGCAGACTCGCTCCAGCAGCATCTCTGAAAACCCCGTCTGCGGGACGCACGAAACCGGGTTTTTCGACGGTGCTTGCATCTTGCAAGGGAGAATAAAACATGCTCTGGACAATTTTCGTGATTCTGGGAGTCTTGTGGCTACTCGGGTTTAGCCTGCACATCGGCGGAGGCCTTATCCACTTGTTGTTGGTTGTAGCAGTGGTAGTTTTAGTTATTAACCTGCTGAGCGGGCGCCGCGGCGTGGCATAACCGGGAGTAGGCGGTTTGCCGAAAACTGTCAAACTCCTGTTTGCACTGGTTCATGACTGACTGTTCTTTCTTGAGAGCCAGTTTTTGCGGTGGGAATCACCACGTGTATCCGAGTCCCCGAACCGTTCGACTCGATGGTCATCCTTCCGGAGAATTGGAGGACCCGTTCTCGCATGCCCCGGATCCCCACACCCGAACCTGTCGACTGAATTTCTGCCAGTCGCTCGGCCGACATCCCATTACCTTCATCTCTGACCTCCAGGATCAGCTCTCCATCACCATCGCGGACGATGCGGATGCTGGCGGTCTTGCTTCCCGAATGGCGATGGATGTTGGTCAGGCATTCCTGGACAATGCGGAACAACGACAGCTCATAGTCGCGATCAAGACGTTCAATCGCGGCTGGGAAGTCGAGCGATACCTGAACTCCACTCCGCTCGGCGAACCCCGCAACGTACTCCGTGAGGGCAGACTGCAGGCCAATCTCGTCCAGCAGGGGCGGATACAGCAGGTGAGACATCGTGCGAATATCTTTGGTCATTTGTTTGACGAACGATTCGATGTTGCCGAGCGACAAGGCGGCGCGCGGACTCAACTGCTCCCGCTCCCTGGCGATATTACTGGCCTCCATGCCGAGCGCAGCCAGAAGCTGTCCGGCGCCGTCGTGCAGCTCCCTCGCAATGCGTCGTCTCTCCTCGTCCTGGGCCTGCAAGATGTGGGCAGACAATTCGCGGAGCTCCTGAGTTGCGCTCAGTAGCGCCTGCGTGCGCTCCTGCACTCTCTGCTCCAGTTCCGCCTGGCTTGTCCTCAGTTCCGATTCTCGGTCCCGCTGTAGCCGCGCAATCTCCAGTCTGCCGCTGACGCGGGCCAGCAACTCCCGCGCAGAAAACGGCTTTATCAAATAGTCGTCCGCACCCGCTTGAATGCCCTCCACCCGCGATTCTTCACCGGCACGCGCCGAAAGCAGGACGACTGGAATGGTGCGAGTCTGCTCATCGCCCCGCAGCGCCTTCAGAAGCCCAAAGCCGTCGAGTATCGGCATCATCACATCGCTAACGATCAAATCGGGATGATGCCTACGCGAAACTTGAAGTGCCGCTTGACCGTCGGCCACCGTTTCCACTTCGTACTGTTCCGACAATAGACGGGCCAGGTACTGGCGCATGTCGGAATTGTCATCGGCCACCAGGATGCGAGAACGGACGGCGGACTGCGGTCCCGGAGGACACGGGACCGGTAGCAGTTCGTCTTGCACGGAAAAGATCTCGTCGCTGACAGCCGTCGAGTCAGGCAGCCACCGGAGCGCTTCCTCCACAAACGGCTTGGCGCCCACCGCAGTAGAAGATAGGCTACGAGAGCCACCCAATTGGCCAGACGCAAGGTGACTTTGTCCAAAGGGAATGCTGACGACGAACGTCGAGCCTCGCCCCACAATACTTTCGGCTCTTACCGAGCCACCGTGCAGCTTCACTAACTCATATACCAAGGCCAAACCGATCCCACTACCCTCATGGGTCCGGCTCGGCATATTGGGAACACGATTGAATCGCTCGAACAATCTGGGGATGGCTTCGGCAGGAATTCCTACTCCTGTGTCCCGAACCCGAAGCTCGGCCATTTTGCCGCGGCGCTTTACACTGACGGCAATTTCTCCCTCGAAGGTGAATTTGAAGGCGTTGGAAAGCAAATTCAGAACGACTTTCTCCCACATATCACGGTCCACATAGACCGGCTCCCCAAGATCGGAGCAATCCACCACCAGCCGCAACCCCGCCTTGTCCGTCGCCGAGCGGAATACGCTCGCCAACTCAGAAGTGAAGAGCGCCAAATCCGTAGCCAAATAGACGGCCTGCACTCGTCCAGCCTCAAGCCTCGAGAAGTCCAGCAAGGTATTGACCAGCCGCAACAAACGGGTCCCATTCCTACTTACCAGGTCAAGCTCTTCTTTGGCAGTTGGGGAAAGGTGAGTCTGGCTTCTTGCCAGCAGGTCCTGGAGCGGTCCCAGCATCAAGGTCAGGGGCGTGCGAAACTCATGGCTCACATTGCTGAAGAACGTTGTCTTCGCGCGGTCAATTTCCGCCAGCGCCTCCGCCCGTTTCTTTTCCGCCGAGTAGGCGCGTGCGTTAGCGATGCTGGCGGCGATTTGGCCAGCGACAAGATTGATGAACCCTGCGTAGCTGACATCCAGGGGACGGAAGGGATTGAGGGCGGCAACGATCACTCCCGCGGGCTGGTCTTGACCCTGACTCGTGATGGGAAGCAGCAACGCTCGCCAGGGTGACCTGTCCCAAGCACCGGAAGGGACCGATTCGAATCTCTCCGACAGGTTCTCAACGATGATGCAATCTTTCCCGCTGAGCAACTCGCTCATTGGCCAAGTTTGGTTCGTTTCGTTTAATGAAATCGCCTCCGGCGCGGCCGGGTGACGTTCCGCGATTCCCGTCTGGCAGGCAAGCCGGGCTTCGTTTGCATCCTCGGTAAAGAGATACAGAAGGGTAAACGGCAGGTCCTTCTGATTTTCGCCGAGACAGCGACTAATACAGGAGACTACCTCCTCCTCGGTGATCGTTTTGTTTAGCTCTCCTGCCAGCGAGCGCAATGTCTTGAGCCGGCGCTCGCCGATGACTCGGTCGGTTTCTTCGCTTACGACGCATAGAAGCCCGGCAACTTTGTCGTCGTCTCCAGACAGGGGACTATAGGAAAAAGTGTGATAGGTCTCCTCGCGATATCCGCTTCGCTCCAGAAACAAGAGCAAGGCTTCATCCCATGTCGCCTCGCCAGTGTCCAGAACTCGCCGAATCCGGGGAGCAAGGTCGTCCCAGATTTCCGTCCATACCTCTTGAAAAGTCTTTCCCAGCGCCCACGGATGTTTCTTCCCCAACGTCATCCGCGCATAGTCATCGTTATAAAGAAAGGTGAGTTCTGGTCCCCAGCTCATCCACATGGCAAAGCGTGACGTAAGCAACGTGCGGACCACGGTTTTCAAGCTTTGTGGCCATTCTTCGATGGCGCCGAGTGGGGTCTTCGTCCAATCGAATTCACGAACCAATTGGCCCAATGCCCCTCCCCCGCGCACCCATCCTGGGGTGAACGCGGTTTCCGCCTTAGTGCCTTCGACGGTTTCCGATACCGGGTTCTCGAACAGCCTCTCGATGGCGGTGGGCAACTCCTGGGTAAATTCCGATTTCGTCACCGAACCTTTCGCGTCGACCGCGGCTGCTTGTTGGCGGGCGATGGTTTGGTGGTTCTGCGTGACAATGATCACGTTGCAATCGGGAAGGTCCCGGCGAATAATTCGCGTCGCCTCTAACCCATCCATGCGGGGCATGTTGATGTCCATCAGGATGACTTGAGGACGCAGCCGCTTCGCCTTCTCGATCGCTTCGATCCCGTCCCCGGCTTCGCCGCAGACCTGCCAATTGGGGTGAGATTCAATGAATGACCGCGCGGTGCGCCTGAACAGCTCATGGTCGTCGGCAATCAGAAATTGGACAGCATCCATTTTTTAACCCTTCTGCTTGCTGAGGTTGCATGCAATTCCGCACGCAATTAGCTGCGTATTATCTAACGAACCTGCATACGGTGCCTGTACCATTGTCGCTGTATTACTTCTTGGTTAACACCAAGGTGCGCGCGGGTCTGGACGATTCAAGGGCAAATGCCGCCAACTCTCAGGGCATTGTGCTCGGTCTCACTACGAATCGAGCAGGAGCAAACCGCTCGCCCCTGGATCGCGACCGGCCCATCGGACCCCCAGGAACCGTTGTTGTCACGGTTTACTTTTCTTACGGCGGTGTTAGACTTTTAATCCAAGTCTAAAACCCCACTGGAGACACAACTTTATGACTAGGAAAATGCAACTGTTTACCGCGATTCTGTGTGCCGTTCTGTTCTGTGGCGCAACTGTGGCGCAAGAGCCGGTACTTGACATCGACCGAGGCCGTCATCCCAATCTCGCAGAGGCACAGCGCCTGGTGGTAGAAGCCAATCGCTACGTCACGATGGCCCAACAGGACAATCGATACGACATGCATGGCCACGCTGAGAAAGCACGCGACCTTTTGGTTAAAGTGAACTTTGAACTGAAGGCTGCCGCTGAAGCCGCTAACGGTTCTCGACGGTAGGGTAGGCAAGACCGTCCGAACAATCCGACCGGGCAATCGGGGTACTTGACCGTATCCAGGTGCCCGGAACAATTTCCCGCCTGACCTCGTATACCATAGCAGTGTGGAAACGACAGGCCCCACCACGACGGAAGCTGCCGCTCAGCGGATGAGCGGCAAGTTTGCCGTTTCGCGGCTCGGAGAGCGGCTCAAGCGTTACGGGAGCGCATTCCGCGATCCGATGTTTGAGGCGCTGGGCGCGTTGCGTGCGCACAAGCTGCGTTCCGCCCTCACCCTGCTGGGCGTGACCTTGTCGGTCTCGGTGCTCGTCCTTGTAGTGTCAATCATCACCGGGGCGAACCTTTACATACAGGACCGGGTGGCCAACCTCGGATCCAACGTTTTTCTGATTCTCCGCTTCCCCATCATCACCAATCAGGCGGATTTCCTTAAAGCAATCCGCCGCAATCGCTATATGACATGGGAGGACTTTGAAGCTCTGCGTGACGGGATGAAATTGCCGCAGGCAGTCGGCCTGGAGTCGCGGACCGACGGCAAGGTCCGCTTGGGACGAGAGGCTTTGGACAGCATCAATATTCGCGGCGTGACCGCCAACATCGCCGATATGGACGTGGAGGAGCCCCAGACCGGCCGCTACATCACCGATGCGGACAACGAAGGCCGGGCCGAGGTCACCTTCATTGGACAGGAAGTCGCGGAGAAACTTTTCCCCACAGTCGATCCCATCGGCAAGACGATCTACATCGATGGCAGCGCCTTCGAAGTGGTCGGCGTAGCCAAGCCGATAGGAACGGTTTTCGGTCAATCCCAGGACAATTTTTGCTACATCCCCATCCGAACTTTCTTGAAGCGGTACGGCGCGCATGGGCAGGGGCTGGACCTGGCCATCAACATCAAGGCACGCGGCCCGGAGTGGATGCGGCAGACCGAGGATGAAGCCCGCACCATTATGCGGGGCCGGCGTCACCTCGATCCCACTGCCGATGACAATTTCGGAATTTTGGCGTCTGACACCATTATGAGCTTGTGGAAGAACCTGACGGGCGCCATCGCCACCACCATGGTCGGCGTGGTTTCAGTATTTTTGGTGATCGGCGGCGTCGTAATTATGAATGTAATGCTCGCCAGTGTGACCGAACGTACGCGCGAAATCGGCGTACGGAAATCGATGGGGGCGCGCAGAAAAGACATCCTGATGCAGTTCCTGGTGGAATCGGCGGTCATGGCAGCCGTCGGAGGAATGACCGGTATCGCGATCGCCTATCTTTTATCTACCCTGGTCAGGCTGGCTACACCGGTACCATCGCAGGTGCCAATTGGTGCCGTGATCTTGTCGCTCGCGGTGTCGACGATCGTGGGATTGTTCTTCGGATTGTACCCGGCACATCGCGCCTCGAAGCTGGACCCCATCGAGGCGCTGCGCTTTGAGATTTAGGAAGTTGGTTCGCGATGGAAGAGGTTCGCCGTGCGGATTGAAGTCAACGAAAGCACTCGACTGGCGTTCGATTCGCTGCGCCAGCACAAGACCAGATCGCTGTTGACCGTGCTGGGCGTGGTCATTGGGATCATGGCCATTGTGGCCGTCGCGTCCATTATGGTGGGACTCGACCAGGACATTCGCGGATTTCTCGATCAATACGGCACCAACACGCTCTTTGTCTTTCGCTGGGACTTCGGCTTTCGAGGCACGCTTACACCCGAAGAGCGCAACCGCAAGCCGCTGACCTTCGAAGACACCATGGCGATCCGCGACGAGTGCCCGGATGTGAAGGACGTCACCGTCGAGGTTTCCCCGCGGATTGAACCCGGTCGGCCTCTTACCGTAGTGCCCGCGCGCTACAAACGAAACGAAGTTTACGGAATCCAATTTACCGGCGCGATTCCCTCCTACGAATGGGTTTATAACGCCAACCCCGAGAAAGGCCGGTTTTTCTCCGAGGCGGAAAACCTGCACCACATGGACGTCGCCGTCATCGGCCATGATTTGGCCGAAGGACTGTTTCACGAGGAAGATCCACTGGGCAAGTCGATCGAAGTCGGCGGCGCTTTCTACCAGGTCGTCGGCGTGCTGGAGAAACGTAAAGGCCAGTTTTTCAAAGACGCGTCGGCGGACAAAGTTGTAGTGGTGCCGTACACGGCGTATCGCAAACACAATCCGCAGGACGACGAACACTTCATCGGCGCCCAGGCTTACCCAGGGCGCAAGGCGCAGGCAGAAGACGAAATCATCGGGCTGATGCGACGGCGTAGAGGCGTCGCCATCGATAAGCCCAACAATTTCGCGATTTCCAGTTCCGAGGAAATGGCGAACCAGTTTCGTCAGATCACCGGAGCCATTGCCATTGCGGTTGTGGTCATCAGTTCCATCGGGTTGCTGATCGGCGGGGTAGGCGTGATGAACATCATGCTGATGTCGGTCACCGAACGCACCCGGGAAATCGGAGTGCGCAAAGCCATCGGCGCGCGACGCCGCGACATCATCCGTCAGTTCCTCATCGAAGCTGTCACTCTCACCGGTAGCGGAGGAATCATCGGCGTCACGCTCGGCGGGCTGATCAGTTTCCTCATCAATAAACTGTTGCCCAGTCTGCCATCTGCCGTACCGCTATGGTCGGTGATCGCGGCCGTCACGGCCTCGATGAGCATCGGACTATTCTTTGGAATTTATCCGGCGATGAAGGCCTCGCGCCTCGATCCTGTCGAGGCGTTACGCTACGAGTAAAGCCTTCGGCCGCGCACTAACTCTAGGGAAATTCTAATTAAGTCCCCGGGGGCCTCCGTGCACCCCTGTGTACCCTGTGGTTGATGCCTTTCGCCGGCACTGAATCGGAGATCCCCGAGCTTAAAAAACGCTGACCTCGGCGTCGACAACCCTTTCCGAGGATTGCATGGGAAATAATGATTTGGCTCCCTGGAACCATCCTGCATCCAGTCCGCGAGGCTTGACCGCACCGAGCGCGAAGACTAGAGTTTTTGTATGCGGCGTGGGGACCATGTCTAGCGAAATCAGCAAGTACTTGAAGTTTGGCGGAGCGACTTTAGCGATTCTACTGACCCTCGGTTATCTCGCTTATACCGGCGTGCAAGAGAGCAAGAGCTACTACGTCACCATCAAAGAGCTGCGCGGCATGGGCGATAGCGCCTTCACCAAGCGTTTGCGCGTCGCCGGAAACGTCCAACCCGGCTCGATCAAGCGCAAAGGCACGCAGGTAGAGTTCACGCTGGTAGAAAACGATCAGCTCCTATCGGTGGTTTACAGCGGTACAGAAGCCCCTCCGGACACGTTCAAGGACAACTCGCAAGCCCTCGCCGACGGCAGTTTCGGCCGCGACGGAGTATTCCACGCCAAAGGCTTGCAGGCCAAGTGTGCCTCAAAGTATGCCCCAGCGCCGGGCGCCAATGGCGCTCCAGGAAGTCAACCGGTCAAGAGCATGACTCAGCTGACCGGCAGTCCTTCCAGCGGAACAGCGAACTAGAATTTACGCGACCTTCTTGGCCGCTTCTTCCAGCGATCGCCAATCTGTTTCGCTCAACTTCAACTCCGCCGCCGCGACATTCTGCTCCAAATGTTTCACGCTAGATGTGCCGGGAATCGGCAACATCACCGGCGAGCGCCGCAACAGCCAAGCCAGCGCAACTTGTGAAGTGGTCGCGTTGTTCGCTTTGGCAAGTTGATCCAACACGCTGCCCGGTTTGGTGAGTTCTCCCGCCGCCAAGGGGAACCATGGAATAAACGCGATCTTATGCTTCGTGCAGTATTCAACAACGTCCTCGTATGCACGATTCGTAATGTTGTACTGATTTTGAACGCTGACCACTTCGACCGTTTTCCGTGCCCGCTCGATGTCGGCAACATTGGTTTCGGAGATTCCGATGTGGCGAATCTTGCCCTCGTCCTGCATCTTCTTTAATTCGCCAAGCGATTCCTCAACCGGAACCTTGGGATCAAAACGATGCAATTGATATAGATCGATGCGTTCGACTTTCAGGCGCCGAAGGCTCATTTCAACGCACTGGCGCAGATATTCCGCACGAGCTACCGGCGCCCATTCCATAGGACCTTGCCGCGTCAGCCCACCCTTTGTCGCGATGACGAGCCCCTTAGGATAAGGATGCAGCGCTTCGGCGATCAAATTCTCGCTGACCTCCGGCCCGTAGGCATCGGCGGTATCGATAAAGTTCACGCCCAGGTCGAGTAACCGCTTCAAAACGCGCTTCGATTCTTCGCGATCTTTCGGTTCGCCCCAAATTCCTTCGCCGGTGAGCCGCATGGCGCCGAAGCCAAGCCGATTCACCGTGAGGTCTCCGCCAATAGAAAAACTGCCGCTGGCTGCCGCATTTGGTGTCGTCATGCGGATTTTGATTCCGAAAACCACCGGCCGGATTCTCAGAAAATTTAACTCTGGAATCCCCGACCGCTCTCGACTTCGTCACCCGCATGTTCTATCTTCACTGCTTGCCCCAGAATCCAGAAATCCGCGCGACGGCTCCAAACTCGCAAGCGCCCATTATCACCGTCCACGAACTCGTAAAGCAGTTCGGGCGCTTCTATGCTCTCCGCGGCGTCACCGCCGAATTCACCGCCGGACGCCTCTACGCAATCCTCGGCGACAACGGTGCCGGAAAAACCACGCTCCTGCGCTCGCTCGCCGGACTCAGCCCGGTAACGCGAGGAACGATTTCGATTCTCGGCACGCGCGACATGCGGGCAACCTGCGCCGAGATCGGCTACATGGCCCATCCCTCGCTCCTTTATGACGAGATGAGCGGCATGGAAAACCTGCGCTACTTCGCCCGCCTCTACGGCATTCGCGATGACACTCGATGCGCGGAAGTGATTCACGCCGTCAAACTCGACCCCGCATTGACCCGCCCCGTCGGACAATATTCTCAAGGCATGCGGCAGCGCATGTCACTGGCACGTGCGCTACTCAATCATCCGAAAATTCTCCTGCTCGATGAGCCGTTTTCGAATGTCGATTTGCGTTCGGCCCGAGAAATGGTCGGACTGCTCGGCGAGATGCGCGACGCCGGCAAAACAATTTTAGTCGTCACTCATCAAGCAGCGCTGCTCGAAGGCGCGGCCGACGAATTCGTCTGGATGGAAGCAGGTCAGATCGTCAATCGCACGCCCGATTTTCGTCCTCCGGAGTTTCGTGCGACGGAGTCGAAGCGCTGATGGAACAAGAAACCATCACCGGCCTCACGCGGGCGACGTTAATCAAAGACCTCCGCCTCGAATGGCGCTCTAAAGACGCCATCAACGCCATGTTGTTTTTCGCGCTGCTGGTGGTGGTGATCTTCAGCTTCGCCTTCGATCCCACGGCGGAAGAATCGCGCCGCATTGCCGGCGGATTGATCTGGGTCGCATTTCTTTTCGCCGCCGTCGTCGCATTGAACCAGACCTGGGCGCGCGAGCTGCGCAATCAAGTCCTGGATGCCTACCGCGTCTCGCCAGCACCGCCCAACTCGCTCTTCCTCGCCAAGGCGCTGGGAAATTTCATCTTTGTCGCCATCCTCGAAGCCCTGATGACGCCCCTGTTTATTGTCTTCTATAACCTGCGCGCGCTGGGCCCGGCGTGGCAACTCCCGATTGTCGCGGCGCTCGGCACATGGGCTCTGGTGGTGAATGGAACATTTTTTGCCGCCATGTCCTTGCGCACCCGCAGCCGCGAAATCATGCTGCCGCTGCTGCTGTTTCCCATCTCCATCCCCGCGCTTTTGGCCATGGTCGAAGCCACGACCTCAATTCTTACCGGAGAATACTCCGCCAAATTTTGGATGATATTGCTCGTTGCCTACGATCTGGTGTTTACTATGGCTAGCCTGCTTCTATTCAGCTCAGTACTGCACGCAGAATGAAACGTCCCGCGTTCACCATTTTCGCGCTCCTCACCGCCCTATTGCTGAGTTACGCCCTCTACCTGGCTCTGGTAGTCGCACCCTACCGAACAGACCATGGGCGCAGTGCAGCGTATCTTCTATTACCACGTGCCTTCCGCGTGGACGGCCTTCTTACTTTTTTTCATCAACTTTCTGGCGTCGGTTCTTTATCTCACCGACCGAAACTCCTCCGCTCGAAGCGCGGCAAATTGGATTGCGATTGCAGTCGCAGTCCTGGGGACGATCGCGCCTTTCATTCCTCAAGTCCGGCAACTATTGCCGGCAGACGTGTATCCGAGTTCGGTCGCGACCACGGCGCTGGCCATCGCCGGCGCATACTTCCTGATAGAGAGATTATTCTCCGGCCACAAACTGGACGCGCTTGCGGTCACCACAGCCGAAGTGGGTGTGGTTTTCTGCTCAGTCGTACTGGTGACCGGACCGATCTGGGCGCGGCCGGTTTGGGGCATCTGGTGGACTTGGGACCTGCGCCTCACTCTCACCCTGGTGCTTTGGCTCATCTATGTCAGCTATCTGGTGCTGCGCAGGTTTTCGAGCGGCGGCCAGACTCCGGTCCTGGCCGCCGTGCTGGCCGTGTTCGGCGCGCTCGATGTTCCGTTAGTCTACTTTTCAATTTGGTTTTTCCGCACCCAGCATCCCCAGCCGGTCATCGGTGGAGGCGGCTCCATCGATCCCCGCATGTTGCACGTCCTGCTCATCAATTGGCTGGCCTTCTCGTGCTTCGCTGCGCTGGTGTGCTGGTCGCGGTACAAGTATGAAATCGTGAAGCGCGACGTGGAAGAACGTCAGGCGCTCGAAGCCTTGATGGAAACCGGAGCCGCGCGATGAATTATCTTTACGCCGCCTACGCCGCCACATGGATCATCCACGTCAGCTACCTGACAATTCTCGCCCGCCGCTACGCCCGCCTGCGCAAAGAAATCGACGATCTGAAGAAAAGCCCGATGTAGGCGCGGGCGTCCCCGCCCGTGCCCCCGCCAGCGAGCAAATAATCCTAACGTTGACAAACAGACTTGGGGGCTCTAGCTTACATCGCCATCGCAAGTTCTGGCGCGATCCAGACCCACTGGTACTCCGACGCCACATTCGCCAATCCAGCGCGCACCGGATTCTCGCGAATGTACCTCACTTTGTCCGGAATACTTTCCTCATGCCTCAAAACATGATCGAAAGATTCGTGTTGCCAAACCTGCCCCTTTCGACCCAGCGACTGATTGATCTGATGAGCAGAACTACTCTTAATTCCGTGTGTGATTTCCAAAATGCTGTAGAAACCATCACCGTCGCAGAGCGGCGTCAGCACAAGATGTACGTGATCGGGCATGACAACCGTTCCGTGCAAGAAAAACCGCTTGAGGTGTCCCCAAGCACAGGCTTCGAGAGCAACTGTCCTGGCGGTGTTGGGCAGGATCCAACGGTCGTGCGTCGAAAACGTAATAAAGATTGCTTTCAAATCACTCTGGTAGTGAGGCAGGTGACGGCGATATTCGTAAATTCGTTTCACAACTAACGAATATCACCATGAACCGGCACGAGCGAGGACGCTCGTGCCTACATCGCAATCTTCGTTTCAAAACGGGAAAGTCGAAAAACCAATGTAGGCGCGGGCGTCCTCGCCCGTGCCCCAGCCGGCGAGCAAACGGTTCTAACCTTCGCCCCGCTCGTTCAGAAACAAGCTCAAAGTAGGCGCAGCCCCCCACCCCACCGTCGAGACCATCCTCGGGATGCCGTCATTCCGAAGCCCCGCGTACTCTCCCGCGGAGCGAGAGCCTGCCCTGAGCTGAGTCGAAGGGAATCTCGCGTGGACCGAATGCGAGCGCCCGTGGCGGACGACCGCGACGAATGTTCCGCTCTTATGAGAGAAGCTCAAACACTGCTCCGCCGCGCTCCGCACCCAGCCTCCAAACCATCCTCGGATGCCGTCATTCCGAAGTCCCCGCGTTCTCTCCAGCGGGGCGAGAGCCTGCCCTGAGCTGAGTCGAAGGGAATCTCACATGGACTCAGCGCCAGCGCCTGTGATGGACGACCGCGACGAATGCTCCGCTCTTACGGCCGAAGCTCAAACACGGCTCCGCAACCGTCCCCGCCGTAGCAACCAGACCCGCCTCCGGACAAGGTCACGCCGTAGAGGTCGCCCCATTTGCCCCAAGTCAAGCCGTCGTCGGGTCCCGCTTGTTGGCCGGCGATGAATCGGTGAAGCACTGTCTCGGTCCAAGTGCTATTAGGACCGCCCGGTGGGCTCAACTGGAATGCGATGCCGGAATAGTTCCGTTCTCCGCCACCCAGCTCGGTCGTGCTATAGAGGTTTCCCAGGCTGTCGAAGACTATGCAGCCCTGAGGATCGATACCGTCGTTGCCGCCTTCGAAAGCATATAGGGTCGCATAGCTCCAAATGCCGTCCTTTTTGGTCGGAGCCGTAAGTTCAAACACCACCCCGCAACCGGAACCGCCATCACAATTGCAGTCGCCACCGGTTGGCGTAGTTCCGTATAGGTTTCCAGAAGTGTCAAACACTACCGGGCCTTCGGGGCGAATAATGTTGTCGGTGCCTGTTCGAAGGAATAAATGACTGCCTCACTCCATCCTTGGCCCTTTCTGGTAGGCGGGCTCATACGGTAAACCGCACCCCCATCGTAAGATCCACCGTTATAGGTTGTTCCATAGAGATTTCCACTGCCATCAAACGTCACACCGGCGAAGGGTTCCGCTCCGTCGGGATCTCCGGTGAACGTGTGCAACACATCGAAATGCCACTTTCCACCTTCCTTGATTGGCCGCTTTAACTCGAATACCGTGCCACAACCCTCCTGCAAACAGCTAGGATCGCCACCCAGTTCGGCCGCCCCGTACAGGTTTCCCCCGCCATCGAAGATTAGGTTACCCACGATCGAACCGCCATCGCTGTTTCCATTCAGCGTGTAGAGAGCCCGATATTTCCATGCTCCATCGCGATGGATCGGCGCTTTCAATTCAAAAATGGTTTGGGCATACACAACACCATAGAGATTGCCGTCTGCGCCAAGCACCAGCGACGTGGGCGATTGCGCTCCCTGACCGCCAGGAAAGTCGTAGAGTACGCTCTTGGTCCACGTGCCATTCCGACCTTGCGGTGCGGTCAGCTTGAAGACCGTACCAAAATTGGCACCGCCGCCGCCCATGTTGGTGACACCATAAAGATTCCCCTCCTTGTCCACCGCAGGCACGCCTAATGGCAGCCAGCCATCGGCGCCGCCCTGAAAACCGTAGAGGGTTCTGAACGCAGGGTCCCCCGCGCTGGCGAGCTCTGGCAGCAATACCACAGCGGCTAGGGTCACTAAGACGGCAAACACTCGGGCGGGGTACCGGCAGAACTTCATGGAGGTCGTCTCCTTACTGAGGTCGATGCAAAGACGAACCACTCATCCCGGCTCGTCGGGGAGGTTTTGACTATATCACGGAACGAGAATCTCCCCATGCCCAATGTAGGCGCGGGCGTCCTCGCCCGTGCCCCAGCCGGCGAGCAAACGGTTCTAACCTTCGCCCCGCTCGTTCAGAAACAAGCTCAAAGTAGGCGCAGCCCCCCACCCCACCGTCGAGACCATCCTCGGGATGCCGTCATTCCGAAGCCCCGCGTACTCTCCCGCGGAGCGAGAGCCTGCCCTGAGCTGAGTCGAAGGGAATCTCGCGTGGACCGAATGCGAGCACCCGTGGCGGACGACCGCGACGAATGTTCCGCTCTTATGAGAGAAGCTCAAACACTGCTCCGCCGCGCTCCGCACCCAGCCTCCAAACCATCCTCAGACTGCCGCCATTCCGAGCCCCGCGTTCTCTCCAGCGAAGCGAGAGCCTGCCCTGAGCTGAGTCGAAGGGAATCTCACATGGACTCAGCGCCAGCGCCTGTGATGGACGACCGCGACGAATGCTCCGCTCTTACGGCCGAAGCTCAAACACGGCTCCGCAACCGTCCCCGCCGTAGCAACCAGACCCGCCACCAGACCAGGTCACGCCATAGAGGTCGCCCCATTTGCCCCAAGTCAAGCCGTCGTTGGGTCCCGCTCCTTGGCCCGCGATGAATCGGTGAAGCACTGTCTCGGTCCAGGTGCTATTAGGACCGCCCGGTGGGCTCAGCCGGAATACAATGCCGGAATAGGTCCTTCCTCCACCACCCATCTCGGTCGTGCTATAGAGATTTCCCAGGCTGTCGAAGACTATGCAGCCCTGAGGATCGATACCGTCGTTGCCGCCTTCGAAAGCATATAGGGTCGCATAGCTCCAAATGCCGTCCTTTTTGGTCGGAGGCGTAAGTTCAAACACCACCCCGCATCCGGAACCGCCATCACAGTTGCAGTCGCCACCGGTTGCAGTAGTTCCATAGGCATTGCCGAAATCGTCAAACGCCAGAGGACCTTCGGGGCGATGATGTTGGCATTGCCTGTTCGAAGGAGTAAATCACTGCCTCACTCCATCCGCGACCTTTCTGGTTGGTGGGCCCATGCGGTAGACAGAACCTGCACCGTCGGAACCCCCGCGAAACGTTGTTCCATAGAGATTTCCGCTTCCATCAAACGTCACGCCAGCGAAAGGTAGAGCTCCGTCGGGATTTCCCGTGAAGGTGTATAGCACTTGAAAATGCCACCTCCCATTCTTCTTGGTTGATCGCTTCAACTCGAAGACCGTGCCACAACTACAACTTGAATCGCCCCCCTCTTCGGTCGCCCCATAGAGATCTCCTTCCGGGTCGAAAACTAGGTTGCCCTGAACAGCCGCGCCATCGCTACCCTGGTTGAGCGTGTAAAGTTGAGCGTACTTCCAAAGGCCGTTCTGAGAAGTCGGCGCTTTCAATTCAAAAATGGTTTGGCTATAGTCAATGCCATAGAGGCTACCGTCCGCACCGAGAGTCACCGAGGAGGGATATCCGCCGCCATTTCCTCCGGAGAACTCGTAGAGAACAGTTTTACTCCACTTGCCATTACGCGTTTGGGGCGCGGTCAGCTTGAAGACCGTACCTAAGTTGTGAGCGCCGCCGTTCTCGGTGGTTCCGTAAAGATTTCCGTCCCCGTCGACAGCCGGGACGCCGGTCGGAAACCAGCCATCACTACCTCCCTGAAAACCGTAGAGGTTTCTGAACGCAGGGTCCCCCGCGCTGGCGAGCTCTGGCAGCAATACCACAGCGGCTAGGGTCATTAAGACGGCAAATATTCGGGCGGGGTACCGGCAGAACTTCATGGAGGTCGTCTCCTTACTGAGGTCGATGCAAAGACGAACCACTCATCCCGGCTCGTCGGGGAGGTTTTGACTATATCACGGAACGAGAATCTCCCCATGCCCAATGTAGGCGCGGGCGTCCGCGCCCGTGCCCCCGCCGGCTTTACTGCTGCTGCTCCTGCCCCGGATAATATCCGCTGCGTGTCCGCACGGAGAGCTGTTTGTAGCCTTTGGCTTTGGCTTCAACTTTTATAGCGCGGTATCCTCCGGCGCTCTTCGGCGTGCTTGGCTTGTACCCAATGGTGTACTGATTCCGGATGTCGTGCGCCACCGTCCGGCTGATCTCGTCGACTTCTTCGGTCGTCCTGGGCAAGAAGGCGATGCCGCCCGTCCGTTGTGAAATGGTCTCCAGCGCACGCCTTGCGCGATGCGCTTTTTCCTCGCCCAGCAGTCCAATCGCATACACCGTTGGACCATTCTCTTCCTGCAGCCGCTGTACGGTTTGCTCCAGGGTCTCGCGGCTGGCGTTGTCCTCACCGTCGGTCACCACGAAGAGTACTTTCTTTTGCAGGCGCGCGTTTTTCTTTTCGTAATCCGCGGAAGCGACAATGGCGTCATAGAGCGCGGTGCCACCTCGGGACTCTACTTTCTCGAGGGCCTCCTGCAGTTTCTTGATGTCGCTCGTAAATCCCTGGTCCAGATAATACTCATCGTTAAAGTTCACCACGAAGACCTGGTCTTGCGGATTGCTCGACCGCACCAGATTCAGCGCCGCTTTATTGACTTTGTCGCGCTTCTCGCGCATCGACCCGGAATTATCGATCACAATGCCCATCGCCACCGGCACATCCTCATGACGGAACGAGGTAATTGTCTGCGGCTTGCCATTCTCCAGCACCATGAAAGCGCTCTTGTCCAGTGTTGTGACAAGGTGGTTCTTGTCGTCTAAAACCGTGGCATGAACTACAACTTCCTCGACGTCCTTTTTGAATACGAAGACGCCGTTGTCCTCATCGCCCGCAGCCGGCTGGTCGTGAGAAGTTTGCGCCTGATCTTTTGGCGACGCTGGCTGAGGAGTAGCGGTCTGCGAGGCTGGCTGAGTTTGACTCTGCGCGGAGGACCCAGCCGGTGCGGCCGATCCGGATGTTTCAGAATTGGCGGGGGAGGAACTTTGAGCCTGACCACTTACGCCCAAGCTCGTTAAACCTATGATAAATAAGACAAACAGCAAAAATCGAAGGCGGTCATTCCGAAGGCGCATAGTATCCCGTCTTAGCGTACACCCGCAGCGCTGGCAGTCCTTTCGGAGGATTCAATTTCACCTTGATCTTACGCCATTTGCCATCGTGCGCGGGCTTCTTGGGACGGTATCCAAGCACATACTGGTTGCGCAGCTCAATTCCAATTTTCGTGGCAACATCGGCCAAATCATTCGGATTATCGATCGTAAACGAACGGCCGCCGGTCAATTCACTGATCTCGCCCAAAAGCGCCGGCCCCAGCCGCTCTTCTTCCGTCGGGAAGTAATGGTCGTAGAGGCCGATGGCGTAAATCATGGTATCGCCCTCTTTCACCATTGATTTGATCTCGCCCTCGGTATAGCGGCTGTGGTTATCGCCGCCGTCGGAGATGATCAGCAGCGCCTTTTTTTGATACTTGGCCTGCCGCATCTTGCTGACGCCAAGGTAGATAGCATCCAGCAACGCGGTCCGGCCCTTGGGCACCGTATACACCAGCTTGCCCTGAATGTCTTCCACCGAAGAGGTAAAGTCCGACACCTCTTCCGGCCGGTCGGCGAAGGCAATCATGAAAAACTCATCCTGCGGATTGGCCGTCTTAAAGAACTCGATCACCGCCTCGCGCGCCCGCTCGATCTTGCTGGCCATACTGCCGCTCATGTCGAAAATTACGCCAAGCGAGACCGGAGCGTCCTCACTCGAAAAATTCCTGATCTCCTGGGCTTCCTTGTCCTCGTAAACCTCAAAATTCTCCTTGTCGAGGCCCGTCACCAGCCGGTTCATGGGATCGGTGATCGTCACCGGAACCAGTACCAGCCCGACATCCACCTTCATCGGCTTGCCGCCCGTCCGCAGTGACGGGTCGATGTCCTTCATGGGGTCCGGCTTAGGAGGCTCGACGCGCGGGGTGATATGAACATCGTCGATGGGGACTTGCGCCCACAGGGAAATCGAACACGATCCGAGCAGAATTAAGACGAAAATAGCCCAGGGGCATACCGCTACAGCAGCGCGAGGGCGCATGAATCGCGGGTTCGTCCGGGGAGGCGTCGAGTCTAAGGCTGGGTACAGGGTCGGGGAACCGGAACACCCATGCCGGTTTCGGCGGGCCATAAAGCACCTCAATTGCCGCTGATCGTATCACAGCTTTTAGGCCGTGGTGTCAGGATTTTTTACAAATCCTTACGATGAGATGCAACGGCGGGAGTGTTGGCCGTCCGGTCCCGGACGAAGTCCGAAAAATTCCACATTCCGGCGAGGGGCGGGTCGTTGGGAGGGACATCTGCCTTGGAGTCCATTCCTTCCTCCTTCCATATCGGGAATATCGTCCTGGAAGGCTTGGCAAGTCCGTTTTGCGTCCAAAAGGCAGGAAATTGATGGGAGATTCTATGGGCTGGCCAGCCCGTGCGGTTCGTGCGGTTCGGGGGTGGCTGATGGTCGGGCAAAAAATGCGGAAAATGGGCAGAAAGTGCAAATTGTTCCACGTGGAACAAATCGTCACGCCACATTGATGTGTACAGCAGTGTCATGACGTAAATCCCAAAATGGCACCGGCCAGCGCAGATTCGCGTGGCTATTCGATCGGGGAACGTCAAAATCCCCACCTTAACGTCGCAAAGGACGCGACGCTGGGTGGGGCATATCGGCCACAATGGGCAGCGCGGATACGCGAGCGCTTCGGAGTATATGCTGGAGGAGGCGTTCGCCAATCGGCATAACAGCCCCAGCCTCCGCAGAGGGCGCGGAAGGCTGGGCCACCCGCCGGCAGCAGCCCAGGCCACGCTTCCACTTTTCGACACGCGCACGGATACATCCGCTGACAAGCCCAAAGAGGCGTTTGTGTGGGATGAGTCCAAAGGCATTGAATAGAATGAAAAAATGAAACTCTGGTCTGGTCTATTCCTTGCCGTAGCCTGCTCGACGCTGAATGCCCAGCAAGTATCCGCGCCAGCTTTGTCATCATCCCATTTATCTCCCACGCTGTACTTTCCTTCCGCGCTTGCGGAAAGCCAGAGCCGGGCGGTTTTGAGCGCACAGGTGCCGAGTGTTGTGAAGGAGTTGCAGGATTCGACTTCCGATTCGCTTCCAGCCGCCCTCGCACATGCCGAGCAACTGGTAGCGTCGTTGCAGACCCACGCTGCGTTTTTGAGGGTGCAGACTCTGGAGGACACCACCAACCAAGACGCGAAACGGGCGAGAGATCAAGTCAATACGGATAGGTCAGTCGTGGAGGCAGCGGAGGAATCCAGACTACGACTGGTTCCACCGAGTCAGATACTCTCTTTAGGCAAGTATGCGTTCCTTGCTCAGTCGGTCCAAAAAGATTCGGCTCATCTGCTTTCACCCGATACGGAGCGTTACCGTGGGATGGTCGTATCACCGGGGCTTCAGGCCATAGCAGACGACTACGACCGGATTGACGCCACGCTCAAACGACCGCAGGCAGTTTCGTCCACCGACACAACGGCACGCAGGGCCGCAATCACCGAATGGAATGATGAGTTCAACCGTGCCGCGCCGGAAGAAGCCGCCCTTCTAGGTGTCCTGGTCGAGCTTGAAAATCGAGATGCGGAGGCAGAGCACTACAGTAACGCAGCGGACAGGAAGTATCTGGAGCTGGGACTTGATGAGAAGACAATTCAGCAAACGCTCACTGCCGTGCAGTCGGAGGCAGGTGTGTACCGGCAATACCAGCAGGTACTCGCCCAGCATGTGGCCCACACATTGGGCGTGCCAGCAGCTTTGTCCTCAGAAGTGGGAATGGTGACCACTCACGCGGACCCCATCAGCCTCGATGATGCCAGGAGCATGATTCTCACTTCATTGCAGCCGTTGGGCACAGACTATACACAGCGGTTTGCGCGGCTGCTCGATCCGGCAAATGGCAGATTCGATCTGACAGGCGGTGCCCATCGTGCTAACGCAGGAACTTCAATCAGTGCGTATAACGCGCCTACGGCGCTCTACTTCAACGGCTATCACGGCTCCCTGGGGAACGTAAGCACACTGGCCCATGAAGGAGGCCATGCGATTCATCGAGAGATTATGAACGATGCAGGACTGCCAATTTATGAGCGGTCCGGTCCCCATTATATGTTCGAGGCTTTCGCCATTTTCAACGAGCTGCTTGTCCTGAATCATGCAGTGGATACGGCAAAGACTTCTCAGCAGAAAGAGGACGCTTTGCAGCGTCTTCTCGCAAAGATTGCATTGGAGCTGTTTGTATCCGCTGAGGAAGCATCTTTCGAGCGTAGCCTCTACGTCTCTGCGAAGGGCCAGGGCTTGCTTGATCATAAGAAAGTGGATGCACTGTATCAGGCTTCCATTGCTCCCTATGAAACGTGGGATATGGCGGATATTGGGCAATCGCGCGGCTGGATGGAGAAATCGCTTGTATTTGAAGACCCGCTTTATCTGGTGAATTACCTTTATGCTTCGGTGATCGCGGTGGCACTTTACGAGCATTCGCAATCCGATCCAGACTTCGCCTCTAAATACGAAGCCCTTCTACGTCGCGGGTTCGATGCTCCGCCACAGGAACTTCTAAAGACAATGAATATCCGCCTGGACGATCCCACGTTGATACGTCCAGCAGCTCAGATGTTGAAGGAAAAGACGGAAGAACTGGAGAAGTTGTACCTAAGCCAGAACGCTCATTAAGACAATATTCTTTTTGCGAGGAAAGTTGACGAAGGGCGGGTGGCCCAGGCTTTTGATCTTGGGGCATTACCAACACCGTGGGTGCCCCGTTCCTTCGCGTTTTTTGCGAAGGGCGGGAGTCGGAAATGCTGGCGCCACGCGGGTTTGATCACGTGTCCACAACAAAATCAAATAGCACACGCAGCATCGCCACCCACCCCTTCGCAAAAAAAACGTGTCCAGTCCCATGACATACTTTACAAAGTGTCTCGAGACATCCTTTACACTCACGCGCTGGTTCGACCAGCTCGGAGAGAGCAAGGATGCGGTGGAAGACGATGGAAGCGGAGGAGCAGAAAGTGCAGTTCGTGGTAGCGGCGACTCGGCGGGAGAAGTCGCTGACGGCGTTATGTGAAGAGTTTGGGATCTCGCGCCCGACGGGGTATCTATGGTGGAGGCGGTATGGGGAACAGGGGCTGGCCGGGATCGCAGAGCGCAGTCGGCGGCCGAAGCAGAGTCCACGACGCAGCGTGGCAGATTTGGAACAGCGCGTGGTGGAGCTGCGGCAACGCTATCCGGACTGGGGCGCGCGCAAACTGCAAGTGTTACTGGCGCGCGAGCAGATAGAACTGACGCGCAGTACGATCCACCGCATTCTGCTGCGGCAGAATCTGGTGCACGACCCGGAACGGCATCGGCAGGCTGTTGGACGGTCATATTCCGATTCCCAAGGGCCAATCAGAGGCAGTCTGCATCGGGAGAATGCCTTATGAGGTTCGTGCTACTACTCGCGGGTCCGGGGTCCTTCGACTTCGTGAGTGCTTCGCTTCGCGAAACACTCACTCCGCTCAGGATGACAGGGCTTGGGAAGGAAACGACAGTGACGGGTTGATGACACTTTGCGCCCCACTCCCCAAAAGCTCGGTTCTCACCATCGTTTTAGGAAGCGGGGCCGTTCAATATTTCTGCCGTATCGACTACGGTGGCGAATTCCTGGTGAAGATCACTGAGAGCCGCAGAATGGACGGCTTCGGCGGAACGCAGTGTACCGTCCAATGCCGGCCGGTCGTAGGTCGCGGTCGCATCAGAAACCACGTAGGTCTTGAAGCCGAGATTTCCCGCCATCCGAGCAGTAGTTGAGATGCAGTGATTTGTGGTAAGGCCGACAATGACGAGGGTGTCGATACCGTCCTGACGCAGGTCCTTTTCCAGGTTCGTCCCGATAAAAGCGCTGTTCACATGCTTGCGGTAGACGGGTTCGCCAGTTTTGGGGGCGGCTGCAGGCTGAATGGCATTGCCGGGAAGACCTGGACGCAGGAGACTGTCAGGCTCGGTGGAATCGTGCACCACATGCCGGATGGGCCGCTCAGCGTTACGCCAGGCCGCAAGAAGGCGGGCGATATTCGATTCTGCGTTGGGGTTATTGCGCTGGCCCCAACGGGGATCGAGAAACGCCTGCTGCACATCGACAATAATGAGCGCCGCGGATTGCGGTAACTTGGCCATTTGATTAGGGTCCGGACTGATCGATTGTAGCCAGTCAGCGGCGATGGCAGCAAGGCGCGATCTAACATCCCCAGCCTCCGCAAAGAACGCGGAAGGCTGGGCCACCCGACGGCCCTGCTGTACAATTTCTGTTCACCTCATGGCAACTATCGCGCCCTTCCGAGCGTTGCGGTACGATCCTTCGCGCGTCGATCTCAAACAGGTCGTGACCCAGCCCTACGACAAGATCACGCCCGAGATGCAGGCTCGGTACTATGCGGCGAGTGCGTACAATCTGGTGCGACTTATCCTCGGCAAGCAGGAATCCAGCGATCAGCCCGGCAATAATGTTTACTCCCGTGCGGCGAATTCTTTCAGCGGTTGGCGGCGCGACGGAATCTTTTTGCAAGATGCACAACCCTCGCTATACAACTACGTCCAGCATTTCACTGGACCGAACGGCGGAGCCGAGCTCGAACGCCGTGGATTCATCGCGCTCGGCAAACTGGAAAACTACTCCAATCAAGTCGTCTTTCCCCACGAGCGGACGCTGGCGAAACCGAAGGCCGACCGTCTTGAATTGCTGCGCGCTACCCGCGCTCACTTCGGGCAAATCTTCATGCTCTATAGCGATCCCGCCAGCGAAGTTGAGACCTTGCTGCACACCCGCTCCGAATCGCTGATCAATTTGCGCGATGAATACGGCGTCCAGCACCAGGTTTCGCGTATCTCCGATCCCGGCGTGATTGACCTGGTGCGCGGTAAAATGCGCGACAAGAAACTGATTATTGCGGACGGACACCATCGCTATGAAACTGCGCTGAACTATTGCAACGAACGTAGTGAAGTCGACCGTCGCGCAGCCGAGCCGGGCAGCGCCTCACCTGAGCCAATCGAGCCTGCTCCCTACGAAATGGTGATGATGACCTTCGTGAACATGGACAGCCCAGGCCTGCTGGTGCTGCCCACACATCGCGTGGCACACGGGCTGGCATCATTTTCGGCGGACGGCCTGCGTGATCGCGCGCGCGCGTACTTTAGTGTGGAAGAAGTCGATCCGCTGATCGACGCCAAACGGGCTACCAGCCTACTACGCAATGCGGGACAGGCCGGCACGGCGCTGCTTGCGATCACCGCCGATCGGGCGTTGCTGATGGACACTCCGAAGGCGCTCGGTTCCGATCTGTTCGAGGGTTACTCGTTGCAGCAGCAATCGCTCGACGTAGTGCAGCTTCACAAGTGCCTGCTCGAAGGAGCGCTGGGAATTTCCGAGGAAGCAATCCGAGAGGAGAAAAACCTTACGTACCTGCGCGACGCCGCGGAAGCCATTGAACGCGTCCGCTCGGGCGCGGCGAACGTTGCGTTCCTTATGAATCCGGTCCGCATGCGGCAAGTGCGCGAGATCGCTTTCAGCGGAGAAGTTCTGCCGCAAAAATCCACTGACTTCTATCCCAAACTCCTTAGCGGTCTGACGATTTATGCGCTGGAATAAATCCACGTATCTGCGGCGGCTGCAAATTGTTCTGCCGGGCTTTGTCCGGGCGAGCTTTGTTCTGCCGATCATTGCTTTGGCGCTGCTACTCTCTGGATTGCCCGCCGAACGCCATCTCTCGATTTTTTCGAATGTCGCAAACTTCACCGTCGCGGTCGAACAGAACAACAGTCTCGACTACGTTGGGCTGCTGGAGGCGCTCGAACCTCTGGGAACGGTGAGCGCCAAGGCATCCGGAAAACACTGGAAGTTTCGCTACAACGATGTGGAAGCGGAGTTCAGCGTCGGCAAAACTCGCGCCAAGGTACGCGGATCCGATTTCGACCTGCCCGCGCCATTTCTTTTAGAGAACGGTCGCGGCATGGTGCCGCTGTCCACGCTCGCCACGCTCCTGCCAAAATTTCTTGGCGGGCCCGTGACTTTGCACGACGCTTCGTTGCGCCTGTTCATTGGAGACGCGGCGGTCCACTTTACCGCGCAAATTTCCAAGACCACGCCGCCAACTTTGGTGATGAATTTTACTTCGCCGGTGAACCCGACCATTGCCACCGAACCCGGCCATGTGCGGATGACTTTTACCCGCGAACCGCTGGTCTCCCCGGGATCGCAATCCTTGACGTTCGATAACAAAGCGATTCCATCCGCCATTTATCAGGAGAGTAGCGGCGCCGCCGAAGTGATTGTCGCAGGAACGGTTCCGCTCATGGCGAGTTTCAGTAACGGGAATCGGACTATCACTGTCACTTCGACTGCATCGCCAACTCCCCCGGTCGCGCATTCCAGCCCCGCCCAAGCTGCGCCCAGCGCTGCGCCGGCGGCTGGCACTTCCGCTCCAGGAGTCCACCGTTACTTCGTCGTAATCGACCCCGCCCATGGAGGTGACGAGCGTGGCGCGGCGCTTAACGACGATCTTGCGGAAAAAGATGTGACTTTGTCATTCGCGCGCCACCTGCGCCAGGAGATTCAGTCCCGGCACTTGAGCGTCCTTTTGCTGCGCGACAGCGATGCGACCATCACTCTCGACCAGCGCGCCAGCCTGTCTAACGCCGCACACGCGGCCATCTACATTTCGATTCATGCTTCGTCAGATGGGCCCGGCGTGCGGATTTTCACGGCGCTCGATCAAGCACCGCCCGCCGCCTCCGGCCCATTTGTTCCTTGGGAAAGCGCCAATGCTCCGTTCCTCACGTTAGGTCGAAGCGTCGCCGGCACTCTCGCGGGCGCTCTGCAAGGCCGGCAAATTCCGGCACGTGTCTTCCCTGCTCCGCTGCGGCCCTTGAATAATATTACTGCGCCCGCCATCGCCATCGAACTCGCTCCATCGTCGGAAAATGCGGCGCAGGTGAATTCAGCCGTCTACCAGCAGGCTGTCGCGGCAGTCGTGGCCGGAAGTTTGGACGCGGTGCAGAGCGAACTGGAGGCTGGCCGGTGATTCCGCGTCATCTGATCATCGCGCTTGTCATCATGCTCGCCGCCGCGCTGGGCATGA
Organism: Terriglobales bacterium; assembly: GCA_963700175.1. Taxonomy (GTDB): domain Bacteria; phylum Acidobacteriota; class Terriglobia; order Terriglobales; family Acidobacteriaceae; genus DASVWZ01. The sequence goes on along the minus strand of CAVOWN010000005.1, from coordinate 62,641 downwards.
GCGCGTTCATGTGGCGCATGCGCGGGCGCGATGCCCGCACCCGGCCCGCCGCGATCGCTTCCTCGCTTCCGGTTGCGCCTCCTGTCTCTGGTCCCAGCGAGCCGGTCACTCTGTTCGTCGCCTTTGACGATGGTGGAGTGTTGCGCCCGCGTTCGGCGCGCATTCCGCTGCCCTCCGACCGCCAGCAACGTGGGGCGGAGATCTTGCGTGCACTGTTGAGCGTGTATGAGGACAAGAACACTCCGCACGCACTCGGAGCGGGCGCGGAAGTTCGAGACGTTTATCTGCTAGAGCCGGGCCTGGCCGTGGTGGACCTGAATAGCGCTTTTGCCGACGGTCACCGTTCCGGTGTTCTGGTAGAAGAATTGACTGTGGCGTCGCTGGTCGAGACGCTTTCGGTCAATCTGCCGGGAGTGGCACGCGTGAAATTTCTGGTCGACGGAAAAGATCGCGACACCCTCGCCGGGCACGCTGATCTGTCATCTGCCTACGAAGTCTCCGCCGTTCATCAGCTCGCGCTGCAACTGCAGTAAGAGCGTTAGGCAAACAGAACACGCACCTGCTGCCTCTCCATCAGCATCCCTGACGACCTTCATTTTCTTCAGCGGCAGAAGATGCCTGGCGGGCATAAATGCAGCGCCGTCCCTGGGATTGAGGCAACCTTATCCCTTGATTCTTTGATGGCTGGGTGTAGTATTTTGCTGCTGCCGTCGGCGCGCCTCGGCGTGTTTCCTCGACGGAGATCCAGGAGGAAACCGTGAAGGATCTGCGGTTCGCCCTGTCCCTGATCGCAATTCTGGTCGGTTTGGCCGCTGCGCAAGACAACCGAGTCCCGCCGCCACTTACCGCCAGAGAGAACTCTCAGGCTATCTCTGGTCAATCGCCTACGGGGCCGGTTACTCCAAGCCCGTCGAGCGATCTGCCCTTTTGCCCGCCGAAAACCTGCCTATACTACGCCGGGGATTTCGATTCAACCGATACCAACGCCAACGGCCTTTTCAATAGCAATGACTCCAACGATGGCCTCATCGGCTGGACCTGGGTCGGCGTAAAGCCGAACTTGTGGCCGATTCCTAACAATGGCTACGGTTATTTGGTGAACGTTGAGGACGCGAAACCGAAGAACCATCGAGGCTGGAAGAATGATCTCGACGATTGCTACTCTGTCTGCAATGACGGTGGTACTTTTTATGGCGCTTGCAACGAACAGGGTATCTTCGATGAACTGTCGGTTGCTCTGACAGGGAAGAAGAGGTAGTAACTCGCACCGCGCAGCGCAAAAACCAGGCCAGCCCGGCCCCGCAACGGCTTGTTTTCCGCTGCGGGCACCGGGTCTGGCCCGCAAATATCAGCCTGCGACGTTCGACTCCGCCGGCTGCGGTAGCGGCCGGGCTTGCCGTCGAGCTGGCGTTCCCTTCCAACGCGCCCGCAGGATGCTCGTAGGTACTGTAGAGCGCCGCCAGAGCTGTCTTGGCCCCGCTCAAATCTCCGTTCTCCAGCGCCCCGCCAATCGCATTAAAATCCATGGCCCGATCGGCATGGTAATAGGGATTATTCTTACCGATGTCCTGCTTGCCCAGCGCGACAATATTGGCATAGTCCTGTTGCGCCGCGCTCAGGTCCCCCGCCTGCACGTCTTTGTTCAATTGGGCGACATCCGCGTTTCGCTCCGCAAAGTACTCTTTCTTGGTAATCGGGGCCGCGGGTGGAGTGGACGAAGGCAAGGTCGAGCCCAAACTGGAAATTCCGGTGACTGACATGATTTTTTCTCCTCTAAGCTGATTTCTTAAGACGCCGGTTCTGCCCGGACGAACGTCCCATTACTCATCGGCAATCCGCCGGGGAGCTTTAACCCTCGCCAATGTCCCTCGACCCCCCTCGGCTTGAGTAGAGACTTCATGGGAAATGCACATCGCGTGCCAAGCGGGCCGCCTCAAACGCGATCCTGCATACTGCTGATGTTGTTGGCTTTAGATTTGTTCCTAACATGCCTGCCTGGGCCGATCAATCGCCGACCGGCAACCTTTGCCCGAACCAACTCCGAAATCGTGGGCAGGAAATGCCGGTCAGCGGATGGTCCGCCCGCCGGCATATCCTGTGCGCGCCTTTTACCGCCGCATCTAGGGCTTCAGCTCCCACACATCCCCGTCCCGTTGAAAGAACTGGAAGTTCTGATAGGCGGTTCCATACAGATTGCCCGCGGCATCGCGTGCCACCCCCGAAAACGGATTCGCCCCGTCCTGACCCCCGGCAAAGCTGTACAACACACCCAGATGACCCGTCGTGGTCATCTCGAAAATCGTCCCATAGAGCATATCGGACCCGCCGGTCTGGGCAGTGCCGTAGAGGTTCCCTGTCGAGTCCGCGACCAATTCTCCGTTGGGGGTCGATCCATCCGTTCCATTGAACTTATGCAGAATGGTGTACTTGCCAGTGGACGATATCTTGAACAGCAGGCCATTCTCGGCGTGACCGCCATAGCCGGCAGCGCCATACAAGTTGCCCGCATGGTCCATCAACAGGCCGGGTTGCGGGGATGCGCCATCGGGACCCTTGAAAGTGTGCAACACCGTCAACTTCCCGCTCTTTGCGAGTTCGAACACGACTCCGCAACCCTGCTGCGGAAACTCCGGACAAGACAAGTCTCCGCCGTAGAGCGCCACCCCATAAAGATTTCCCGCAGCGTCCTGCACCAGCGGCCCATAGGGTTCGTTACCATCGCGCCCGCCGCTAAAGGTATACAGCACATGCAGCTTGCCGGCCGTATCCAGGCGGTATATGGCCCCGCAGCCGAACAGACAGCTGCCCTTGCCGCCCTTGATCGTCGTGCCGTAGATGTCACCGGACTTGTCCAGCAGTGGGGAACCCGAGGGAACTCGGGCATTGTTGCCGGTCCCGCCCTGAAATGCGTAGAGCAGTTTTTCCTTGCCCTGCGGCGACACTTTAAATATTACCCCGGCGCCGCCCGGGCCTTCGTCCGCTGTCCCGTAGAAATTCCCCGCTTGGTCCTCAATCATCGTCGAGCCGGGAAAGGCCCCGTTGGATTCGTCGAAACCCAGCGGGACCGTCTCATTGTTGCCCTTGTTCACTTTGAACACCACCCCAACCGAAAAAGAACCGCCGTCGCTGGTCGTGCCGTAAACATTGCCTTTGGCGTCCAAGGTGACGCCTCCGACCGGAAACGCTCCGTCCGATCCGCCGGCAAACTCGTGCAGTACTGAGAACGACTGCGCCTGAGTGGCCGGTAACACCGCCAAGAACATCCCGATCATTGTTGTGTAGAAGAGCTTTTTCGCTTGCATGTGCCTTGCCTCCCTGTTTTTGCGAGCAATTGCGTAATCGTGGTTACTCCCCGCTGGACACGCTAAGTCCGCGACTGACGGCGGTTGTCATCTCGATGTAAAAGTTTTGGCGAATGGTTGAGGGCGGGGTAGGACGGGGGACCTCCAACTTTGCAGGGCGCGGCCCGTTCAAGCTCGCTCGAACGGGGTTCGATGCGAACCACCGCAACTGAAGCCGCCATTAGGCAGCCCGCCGCGTGCGGGCTTTTTCTTGTCCGCTATAGCTTCCGTACATAGATCGCCGAAACCATCACCCCAAGAAGCAGCAATACGCCGCTTGCGATCGACATAAAGAATTGTTGGGTCGTGGAAGGCCAGTTCGCATGTTCATGCTGGAAGTAAGCGTTATGGCAAACCGCCACGAGCCCAGCAATAGCCAGGCATCGCCCCGCGATGCGATTGGCCGGGTACCATACACTGGGCGACGCCATCGTCTTCCGCGTCCGGTAACCGTAATACCGGTTCGGCGGAACCATCCCAAACGCCATCGGAATCCCGAACACCACGCCCAACCCAGGCAAGACGTAGCCGATCAGAGCGAGTTTAATGTCCAATTAAGTCTCCGTTTCATGCGCTCAATCTACCTACCCCCCAACCTGCACCAACAATGTCGCCGCTTTCCGGAACCACGGACGCTCCCGCCGCCGCAGATATCCCGGCATGTTTCGCCGCTTGTCCAGGATTTTCTGGGCCCATTCGCGGGCTTCGGCGTTGCGTCCTTGCGCACGCAGAAACGTCGCGTAGTTGTAATAGGTTTCCGAGGCGGTCGAAATCTTTACCACTTGCTGAAACAAAGTGTCGGCCTTTTCCAACTGCCCGGTGTTTGCGTAGGCGTGCGCCAGTAGCGCGGCGGCGAGATGAAAGTCGTACTTCGGATCCTCGGCCACCACGTGTTCCAAATCGGGAATTGCCGCCGTGAAGTCCCCCATGCGAATCTCGGCAATTCCACGCCTATAAAAAGGATCGGGCGAATCGGTGCGCGAAGAAATTGCCTTGTCATAACAGGCTTTGGCGCGACGATAGTTGCCGTCGTCCAAATAAAGGTCGGCCAACTCTTCATAATTCCCCGCCGACGGATTGTCCAGAATCGCCGACTCCAGCTCCCGTATACGCCTGCGCCGGGGAAACATTTTGAAGGATTGCCGGGCCAGTCCAGCGTCGGGGATGACCTCGACCGCAATGTAGACGAGCGCGCCCAGCCAGCCGCCAATCAGGATGATCCACAGCCAGAAGAAGTCCGGCCGCCGCCGGATGAAGTGGACAATCGCGAAGCCCTGCAGCAGGATGCCCCACCACGAAAACGCGAAGAAAAGTAAGCCCATGTTTGAGGGAACTATAGCATGGCATGCAAAAGGTTGGACGCCGTCAATGGCACGGGCGGTACCTGTTTCATGACGCTGTGGAATTCCGCTTATCGGGAAAATCCAAAGACATATTCAAAACTGGGATGGAATCGTTATAAACTTTTGTTTTTGCCTCGACACGTCTCCCGTCGAAGCCAACATTTTCTCTTCTTTTTCGAACATACTCTATTTCCCGCGCCCACCGCAGCAAGCGCCGCGGATTTGCCAGCTAGCGGAGCCGCTCATGGATGGCACAAATGCGAACAGACCGCCCAGCGTGTTCGTTTTTCGTAACAAATAAAAATATTTGTCGCGCTTTTCACAATTTGCTGTAAAAAAGTCTCGCGTCATTTTTCTTCCAATCATTCATCGGACTTTCCTAAGTAACAGTAGTCGATCCCTGGGTGCTGTCTCCGTGTAGTAGTCGGCGATTGATAGCGGCTTCAAATACTTTACACAGAAAAGGAAAAACTCCCCATGAAAACCAAACACTGCTGTATCTCCCTACTTCTCCTCGCGCTCAGCACCCTCGCAACCGCGCAGACTTGTCCAGGTAGCCTGACGTCATCAAATCAATGGTGCGGGCCTTACACCGTAGCAATGACCCATTGCCTCAGTGGAACCAAGGAAAACCAGTGCCTGAACACCAATTACCTGCACGTTGGTTTCTTCACCATCTCCACCTCGGGATCCGACGGGAACCCATTTTCTACAATCTCCGCTCTTGGGATCAATAACGCCTACGGCGCAAGCTCTGCTGCTGGCGATGTTGTACCTAACGGGTCAGTTGGAAACGACCAATACATGTTGTTTGCTAACAACTATGTGCAGGCCTTCGACAAGGGGACGCATAAGCCGATCTTTGTCGGCACGAGCACAGGCACGACTGCCCAGCCGCAAACTGCCAATACTCCGTGGAACGCGAACGGTGGTAGCCAAACAATCGGCCCAGGCTATTGCAATCAAGAGTCGGACGATTTCGACGTGGTTTACGACCCGGTAGACGGAGTATGGGTGCTTGCTGGTAATACCCGAATCCTGAGCGGGACCAATGTTGGCCACCGGGACATGTGCATAGCCACGAGCGCCGGCACAGACAACCTCTACACTTGCAGTTCGGGCACCTGCCCGAGCTACTGGAACGCCTATGCCTTCGATCTGACCGACTCTTCCGGCGTCAGCCCGGCGATTTTCCTTCCATCTCACAATGGAAACTGGGATCTGGCCGATTACCCACGCTTCGGAGTCTGGAAGGATGGATATTACATGACGTTCGACTTGATCAACCAAGGGACTGCGAACCCAGGTCAGATCGACGGTTTTGCGGTCTGCAAGCTCGACAGTGCCAACATCTCAGGTGGCAACGCGGCTAGCGCGGCCACCTGCTACGTACGCTACCCTTCACCAACTGCTCCGCCACTGATCCACACGCTACTGCCCGCGAACATGGAAACCTCCAGCTCGCCTTCAGGTACACAAGGCGAATACTTTCTGGCGACCGTCAATCCAGGCACAGCCGACGGCTCCCCGTGTAAAACGTCACCCTGCACCTCCACCAGCCTGGCCTACTGGACGTGGAGCGGGTCAAGTAACGGAATCACAAACGAGACGGCGCCAACCACTGTCACCGTGAATACATTTACGCCCGGATGCTACAGCACGAGCAATCCGACTGGCGACACATTTTGCATTCCCCAGCCTGACACATCGAGCAATGAACTCGATTCGGTGGGCGACCGCTTGATGAGCCCGTTGGCCTATCGATACATCCCTAGCTGCAACTTTTCGACTCCCACTTCGTGCGAGGTATTGGCGATAACGCAAACTGTCAACGAGGGAAGCCTTGGGGTCCCCCCAACCGGAATTCGCTACTACAAGCTGGCCGGCCCGGCGAGCCCCAGCACGGCCCCGGTCCTTGAATTCCAGGGTGACATCACCGATTCCAACCTCTACTACTGGGTGGCCAGCAACGCCATCGACAAGAATTCAAACATTGCGTACACCTTCAGCGGCGGAGATGCGAGCTTGACCGGTTGCTCTGGGGGCCCCTGCCAACCGAGCATCTACTCGGCTGGCCTGAACTCGACGAATACGCTCGGGACGATTAAACTTGCTCAAGCTGGAACAGGCTCAATGCTCGACACCTGCAACAAGCACTGGGGCGAGTACGTTAGCACCAGCGTTGATCCAAGCGATGACCTGACCTTTTGGAGCGTCGGCGAGTACCTGGACAACGACATAAGCAACTGCCATGCGGCAGAGTTCGGATGCGCCACGTCCGACTTCAGCGGTTGCGGCGTGGTCACGGGGGGCACGACGTATAGCTGGAAGACAGAGGCATTCACTTGTCAGAAGGGATCGGGCCTCTGTCCGTAACAGACCAGGAAGTGACTAAACCTACAGCGGTGAGGGATTCATTCCTCCCCTTTTCATTGATCCCAGCGCGGAAGCTAATGCGATACTCGAAATTCCTTGTTGCTTTTCAGCTTGCCGCCGGGTGCGGCCACCGTCACAAATCCCGTGGTCGCTCCGGCAGGAACCGTGGCCATTAAGTACGTGTCCGAAACCACCTTGAACTTTGCGGATGCGCCGTTGAAAGCAACGTTCGTTGTCCCCGCGAATCCCTGACCAAGAATACCGACGGACTTCCCGACCTTGCCCGAAGTCGAAACCAGACTCACAAACGGCCCCAGCCCCAAATCAAAGCGGAAGAATGTACCATAGTTGAGCGTATACCCGTACGTCGCGCCGTACAATTTCCCATTCGTATGCTGGACAAGCGAAGCCAGCGGGTAGGCGCTGGTTGTTCCATCGAAGTCGTAAACGACAGAGAATTTGCCCTCGGGCGTCACCTTGTAGATGACGCCGGCCTTAAAACTCCCTCCTTGCTCTGTTGTCCCATAGAAATTGCCATCCGTCGCCAAAAGTAATCCGCCGAAAGGAAACCTTCCATCCCCAGCCCCCGTGAAGATGTGCAAGAGCGTGAATTTTCCGCTTGGCGAAATCTTGTACAACGTTCCATATGCATCGGCCCCGCCATAGGGCGCACTGCCGTAGAAATTTCCGTCGCTGCTCTGAACCAATGGAGCTTCGGGAGAGAAGCCGTCGCCGCTAAAGTCGTGGAGCACGGTAATGTGGCCTTTGGGCGTAATCTTGAAAATGACGCCGCATCCAGGAGGTCCGCAGCCGTTGTCGCCGCCACCACTTGCAGTGCCATACAAATTTCCATCCATCCCCAGCACCAATGGATCCGCCGGAGCGACACCCTGTCGATGATTGAGATGAAAAAGTGCGACTTTGCCGCCGCTAGGAGTCATCTTGTAGACTTCTCCGCCGTTGTCGTTATTGGTTCCGGTCGCAGTACCGTACAGATTTCCGTCTGCTGCTTGGATCGGCGGTGCAAGAGGATCCGCATCCTCGTTTTGACCTGTCATTGAATAAAGCGTCGTCAGGATGCCGTTGGGAGTGACCTTGAAGACGGTGCCAAAGTCATTCCCGCCGTAAACCGTTGCTCCGTAGAAATTTCCGTCGGTACCCAAGGTGAGGCCGCTCGATCCGTTGTAACTGTCGAGTTCGTACAACACCGTCAGGTCGCCCTGAGGTGTTATCTTAAAGATCGTCCCGTCATTCGAGTTCCCGCCATAAGGCGTCGTGCTGTAGAAGTTGCCATCGCGACCCTGCGCCATGACCCCCTGAGGATACTCTCCGCTCTGACTATCAAACCCATACAGCACAGTAAGCGTGCCTTTGTTACCTTTGGCGGCCTTGTTGCCCGCCGCCGCACACACATTAGGCACCAACGCTAAGCCCATCGTCAGAACCGCGAGAATTGCCATCATTTGCGAACAGAATTTCCATTTCATAGTTCCTACCTCACCGCAGGAGTCTTGCCGGGGACCAGGGAAGGGAGTTACAACCAAATCCACACCAGCGCAATAAGACTACACCACGGAATTAGCCCCGAGCAACGGCCTTTTCACCCGCCTTTTCGCGCACCGCACAATGAGACTTTAGTCTCCAGCCGTCCTTTTTTGCGCCGTGCCGGAGTGCCATCCCGTTCCTGGGGACGCGGCTCCAGCTACCGAGTCGCAGCCGCGGCAAGCGGCTTAATGGCGTTCAGTTCCTTGGAGTACTTACGCTTGACCTGATGGACGGCAAAGGCATCCTGGAGATTGAGCCAGAACTGCTCGGAAGTCCCGAAGTACTTGGCCAGGCGAGCGGACATTTCGGGAGTGATTCCCCGTTTCTCTCGCACAATATCGTTCACCGTGGGAGGAGAAACACGCAACTCTACCGCCAACCGGTAAGCAGAGATACCCATCGGCTCGAGGAACTCCTCGCGAAGGATTTCTCCCGGGTGCACCGCCCATCCCGCCGGACCATCATTCTTAATGTTCACGATTCTTCTCCTTGCTGGCGATTCAGTGGTAATCAGTTATTTCTACGTCGTAGGCATTGCCGTCGCGCCAGACGAAACACACGCGGAATTGATCATTGATGGCAATGCTGTGCTGCCCCTTCCGATCATGACGTAACTCTTCCAGTCGATTGCCTGGAGGTATTCGCAAATCCTCCAACTTCGCGGCCGAGTCAAGCATGGCCAGCTTCTTTCTTGGCAGCTTTTCGCAGATCTGCGGGAGGCATTCTCTGGCTCTTTCCCGTGTCCCAGAACTGCTTTGTGGTTCTGTCCGCGAAAGTCTTGATCACTGCATAGCTTAACGAGGTTCAGTTAATAACGTCAAGCATTAAAACATTACCCAATTCTCCGATTGCTCAATTGCTCAATGACCCAATCCGCCGGATGTTAGAATCGATTGTGACATCTCCTTCCATTCGTTTACTGGCCGCAGATATTGACGGCACCTTGCTGAATTCGCGTCTTGAAATCTCCAGCCCTGATCTGGCTGCGCTGCGCCGGGCCCACGCTGAAGGGGTTGAGATTATTCTGGTCACCGGCCGCCGGCATACCTTTGCCCTGCCGATTGCCGAGCAATTGGGCTTCGATTTATGGATCATCAGTTCGAACGGCGCTGTCACCCGGTCGCTGGCCGGAGAGACGTTCCATCGCGACCTGCTTCCCGCCGAAACTTGCCGGAAATTCTGCCAGACGATGCGCGATTTTCGCGGCAACATGGTCCTGACGTTTGACACCAACGACAAAGGCGCCATTGTACTCGAGCACATGCAGGAACTGAACGCCAGCATCCAACGCTGGCTGGAAAAGAACCTGCAATACATCGACTTCGTCATACCCGTTGAAGATTCGCTGACGACCGATCCGGTGCAGGCGATGCTTTGCGGGCCGATTTCGCGTATGCATCAAGCGCTCGAAGTGCTTTCTTCCTGCGGATTTGAGAGCGAAATCACAGTCTCGCGAACTGAGTATCCGGTGCGCGACTTGTCGATTGTCGACATCCTGAATCAGGGCTGCTCCAAGGGACATGCGCTTAAGCGGTGGGCCGAACATCGTGGTCTGACCCCCGAACAGGTCATGGCCATTGGTGACAACTACAATGACGTGGAAATGCTTGCCTTCGCCGGCCAGCCCTTTATCATGGGAAATGCATCCCAAGAGCTCAAAGAGCGCGGCTGGAACGTAACCCTTTCGAATGATGAACATGGCATCGCCGCCGCGATTGAGCAGGTACTGGGCAAAGAGGTCTTAAGTTCGGCAAGTTTGCCGTAAGCGGGCGTTCTTGATATTAGATAGTTCTTTAAATAGATGAGGATGTGGGCCAAATTCGCTTTACTGGGATTGCTCGCTGTGCCTATGGGCTTGCGGGCGGCAGACGTTGCCGTGCTGACAAACGGCTTCACGATCCGGCATGAGCGGCGGGAGGTTGTGGGTTCGTCCACGCGGCTTTTTGTCCATGCCAACGATGAGGGTTTTGTGGATGTGCCGACCAGCGAGATTGTGAGTTTTGAGAAAGACGACACTCCGGCACCTGCCGAAATAGCGTCAAAAACTGCCGGTGCTCAACCCTTACCGGGCCAGCCCTTACCAAAAATGATCGACGACATCAGCGGCCGCCATCATCTTGATCCGGACTTTGTGAATAGCGTGATCCATGCCGAGAGCAACTTCAATTCGCACGCAGTCTCGCCCAAGGGCGCGCAAGGGCTGATGCAACTGATGCCGGGAACGGCGTCCCGGCTGGGAGTTGAGAATTCGTTCGATGCCGGCGCGAATGTCGAAGGCGGAACGCGCTATCTGCGAGAGCTGCTCGAGCGCTACAACTTCGACGTGGTCAAGGCCTTGGCGGCGTATAACGCCGGACCTGGACGCGTCGAACAGTACCACGGCGTGCCTCCTTATTATGAGACGCAGGCGTACGTGGCCAGAATCATCCGCGACTTCAACCGGAAGAAGCTGGCAGAGAAGAAGGCCGACGCGCTAAAGAACGCGTCGGCCCGTAAGAAATCAGTAAGGAGTGTCCCGCCCACAACTGCCGTATTGATCAAAGAGCGTCAGTCGATACAGGTTGCAACGCGATCGAACTGATCCACCAATTTCACTTTTTCGGCGCAGCCCGACCGGCCAACTTCTAGCGGCTGTTCTGCACGACTTGTGTTTGAGATTCGCCGAACAGCTCCGGGTGCAGATAATGCCCGCGTTCTTCTACGGGTTTGTCTATCTCGACCGGACTGCGATGCGCTTCGGCATACGCGTCGTGCCGAATTCCGGTCACTTGCCAGGAAACTCTTGCCCAAGGTACCCCGCCTGCTATTTTGAAACGATTTCGGGAGACTTCATGTGCAATGTACAGCTGGGATTGCGGTCTTCCGAGCGACGTCAGCTGATAGCGAAAACTCTGATTCAGTGCCTGAAAGTAGCTCGGCAATTGGACCCAAGCTTCGCCCCGCGAGTTCAGCTTGATTACGCCGTTGTAGAGGTTCATCATGTCGGGCGACTCGACCGATGTGTGGTAGAGATACTTGTTCGCGGGGTCGAGGGGATGGTCGATTTTAAAGTTCTTGGCCCCGGCAACGCTCAGGTTCCCGGCAACGGCAAGGTTCCCGCCAGCGTTGCTGCCATCCAGGTTAACCGCCAAATTGCCTGCTATGGTAGCCGTTACAGTCCTTACCTCAGATGTTGGAGTTACCGGAAAGACCGTCGCGAATCCTGCCTGATTCCCCCCAACGATCTTTGTCAGGGTCTTGGGCGATTCGTTATATGGAACAATAAAAGCCCGCGATACACCCGGGCCTGTCAATTGAATGACTCCCTCATTTTCAGTTCTGCCCACACTGTCGAGTTGGGTGCCGACGATAATGGCGTCAGTTCCGATGGAGACAAAGCCAGTCGCGTTATCGCCGCTTGCGCCGTCGTCCATCATGACGCCGCCGAAAATGAACAGGTTGGGATTGCCGATGATAAAGGGCAATCCGGACGCTCCAGGACAGGATGTCGTACCCAGACCCACGTTCAAATTTTCAAAGTGGACTCCGTTCGTGGTAAGAGTCCCGCCTCCTTGTGGCTGCGTGTAGTTAATCGCAATGCAATTAGAGTCGATCGATCCGCCTGTAATATTGAACTCAGGGTTGCTGTAGCCATTTTGGGCATCGCCAGTCGCCCAGATGCCGGTCCCGTTTACCGCAATCACATCGTTCGTGAGGTTGACATTCTCGATGAAACCGTCGGTCGCGATGCCGATGGTGTTGGAGACGATGCTGCTCTGTTCGATCGTTTGTCCCCATGCTTGGGCTTGGTTTGTCAAGCTAATCCCCGTGCCAAAACCCGCAATATAGACGTTTGAAAAACCAGCGTTGCCAGCACCTCCATTTGAGACTCCTTCACAAACTCCAGTGGCTCCGCTTTTAGTACCGCCGTTCTTGAATGTGTGGTTGTTCCACAATGCTATGTCGCGAATACCGTTTGCACGCGTCCAACCGCTGCCATGGCTGCTGAGATAATCTAAGGTGACGGCGCACCCCGATGTTGGCGTGTACTCTAAAATGGTGCCCTGATTCATACTTGGGCTGGCGGTGCCAGCAGGGCCAGTTCCGGTGAGCAGGGCAGTTTTGGCGGGTGTGCCCAGCGTGATGGGCGTCGAGAATCGATACGGACCCCCAAGGGGATTGGGTAAAACCACAATCGTTCCGCCGGTCGCAGGCAGATCGGCGTATGCAGCGTTGATTTTTGCTCCAATATCGGATCCTGCCCAAGCGGTAATCCCGCCTCCTACATAGCGAACACTATTGAGGCGCGGTATGAGAATATCGCCGTCGGAATCGGCGATCGGAGAGTTCTCGATATCTCTACTGGGATTGCTGCCTGAAAAAACAGGAACTATGCCAGTTGTTCCGCCCGAAGTTGTCACTGCCAAAGGTTTCGACTGGGTGGCCTCCGCGCCGTTCAAAGTACCGCTTATGCCGGTGGACAATCCAACACCACTGTTATTTGCGGCAGCCGCAACCGATTCCGCCTTCAGGTAAGCTGAAGCTGGCAAACCTCCGAGCGTATCCGCGTCCACTGCCTTCAAGGCATACGGCACACTTGCTAACAGGGTTCTTGGTTGTTCGTCTTCTCCGGGCAACAGGATTCGCACGCCCAGCCAGCGCGGCTGGCCGGAGGCGAAGAGTTCCGCCGATATTCCCAAGCCCGTGCTCGAACCGAGAAAGACCGTGTAGCGGCCTTGTAAAAAAACAACGTTTTGCGTCTCCTGCCATAGGGGGACACCGCCGGTCGACTCGGCGTACACCGAAAAATCAATGCCGACTGTGCTGGCAAGCAATTTTCCCGATGCGTCTTTCAATACGCCACTGACTTTTACTAACCGCGGCACACCCGGAGCGACCAGGGATGATGCGGCGGTCTGAGCGGTCTGGCCAATAGCTGTCGCGCCGAATGCCATTAAAAGAGCCATCCAAAAGCAGGTGAATTTAAGAGGAAGGTTCTGCATGTTAATCATCTGGAGTAGTTTACAGGTAACGCCCTCTAAAGCGGATAGTGTATCAAAGTTATATTTCCGGGGCGTGGTCCGCTTTGACCCGCTCCGCACCCTCATTTACTGTTGAATAATCACTTTCGCGGGTAAAGTCACACGCTGCTACGGCTCAATCATTCATGAACAAGAAGCGCGCTCTTATTTACGGTGCGGTGTTTGCTGTCCTCGGGCTGCTGATTTACCTGCAGTTCCAGCACTGGCGCAATTTTGACTGGGACAAATTCCTGGAGCATACGCGGGATTTGGCTTGGCGGAATGTCTTTTATGCGGTGGTGCTGATCTATTTTTCTTACCTACTCCGAGCGATACGCTGGAAGATTTTTTTGCAACCGGTTCGCAAAGATGCGACGGTCGCAGAGTTGCTTTCACCGACGGTAGTGGGATTCACGGGACTGGCATTGTTGGGGCGGGCGGCGGAACTGATTCGGCCTTATCTGATTGCTCGCCGGACGAAATTGAGCTTCTCATCGCAACTGGCGGTGCTGGTGGTGGAGCGTATCTTCGATGTGGGCGCGTTTACGGTATTGCTGGTGTCGGCGATTTTTCTGCCTACATCCCTGCGGCAGTTTGCCGCGACGCGTCCAGCATACGATCACTGGTTACACCTTACGGGATATTTCCTGAGTGCGGCGGTGGCCGGATTGTTTGTAGTGGCAATGGCCATTGGTTATCGGGGGTCGGCGATTGCGGATTGGGTACAAGAACGATTCTCGCATCTGGCTGAAGGGTTGGGTCATCGAATCGCAGCGCGCATTCGGGAGTTTTCCGCCGGACTGAATACGATTCAAGGGCCGGTGTCGTTTTTCCTGCTGGCGGCCGTTTCCATTGGCATGTGGTGGAGCATTGCCCTGGCTTATAGCGAAGTGGCACAAGCGTATGGGGGGGTGTTGCAGGAGATGACGGTCTCGCGAGTGCTGCTGCTGATCGGGTCGAGCATGGTGGGCTCGGTGCTGCAACTGCCAGGGGTGGGCGGCGGGTCGCAACTGGCGATCATTGAAGTGCTGGACAAAGTTTTCCAGGTGCCGCGCGAATTGGCGGTCAGTTGCGGAATCTTGCTGTGGCTGGTGACGTTTATGGCGATCGCTCCGGCGGGACTGATTTTGGCGCATCGCGAGCGGCTGTCATTGCGGAAGATTTCTGAAGAAGCTGAGCATGAAGGCGAGATCACGGCGATACTGCCGGAGACGCCGCCGGCGGCCTGAGTTACCGGGCGGGCGATTCAGCCTGATACAATTTAATATCCAAGCGCCATGAAGTGTCCTTTCTGCGGGTTTGCAAACGATAAAGTCGTGGATTCGCGCGAGAGTAAAGAGGCGGATTCGATCCGCCGCCGCCGCGAATGCCTGAAGTGCGAGAAGCGCTTCACGACCTATGAGCGGATCGATGAGATCCCCTATATGGTGGTGAAGAAGGACGGGCGGCGGGAGAAATTCGACCGGCAGAAAGTGCTCAATGGCCTGCTGCGGGCCTGCGAAAAGCGTCCTGTACCAATCGGCAAACTCGAGCAGATTGTGAATGAAGCCGAGGCCTTTGTGATTGAGTCGGCAGAGCGGGAGCGGAAAACCAGCGAAGTCGGCGAGCTGATCATGAGCCGTCTGCGCCGCTATGACAAAGTAGCGTATGTGCGGTTTGCGTCGGTGTATCTGGACTTCAAAGATGTTCAAGAGTTCATGGCGGAATTGAAAGACCTGCTGAAGACAAAAGAAACTGCCGAGGTCCGCGGGAAACCGGTTTCGAAGCCGCAGTAGCCGGCATCCGAAGGATGTCGGGTGGGTGGAGCGGTGTGGATTGGGTTGCGGGTAGTGGTTACGATCCTGGTCGCGGCATTGGCTGGGTTCGGTCTTGCCGCACCCGTGTTCATCGAAGCCCGGAACTGGTGGCCACGACGGCTGGCGAGAAAACGGGAGTAGTTTCCGAAGTTTGATCCGAGACCCCGACCAGACAGCCGAGGCGGCTGTCTCTAGGCGATGATTTATGGCTTATAAAGTTACTTTGATTCCTGGAGACGGTATTGGGCCGGAAGTTACACAGGCGGCGGTGCGCGTGCTCGAAGCTACCGGTCTGAAATTCGAATGGGAAAGTTTTGCCGCCGGCGCGGAAGCTTACGAGAAGTACAAAGAATACATTCCCAAAGAGCTGATCGAGTCGATTGAACGCACGCGGGTAGGGCTTAAGGGCCCGGTGACGACGCCGATTGGCGGCGGGTTTGCGAGCATTAACGTCGAATTGCGACGGAAGTTTGAGCTTTACGCCAATTTTCGGCCGATCCGCAATCTGCCGCATATACCAACGCGATATCCAGATGTCGACCTAATTATTGTGCGGGAAAATACCGAAGGGCTTTATTCAGGGATTGAGCACGAAGTCGTCCCCGGCGTGGTGGAGAGCCTGAAGATCATTACGGAGAAGGCGTCGACGCGCATTTCGCGATTCGCCTTTGAATATGCGCGCAAGCACAAGCGAAAAAAGATCCACGCCATCCACAAAGCAAACATTATGAAATTGTCGGATGGACTTTTCCTCAAGTGTTCGCGGAAAGTGGCGCAGGAATATCCGGAGATCACTTATGGCGAACACATTGTGGACAATACCTGCATGCAGTTGGTGATGAATCCCTATCAGTACGACATGTTGCTGATGGAGAATCTTTATGGCGACATCATCTCGGATTTGTGTGCGGCATTTGTGGGCGGCTTGGGGATGGTGCCGAGCGGAAATTTTGGCGAGGAGTGCGCGATTTTTGAGGCGGTGCATGGATCGGCGCCGGACATTGCGGGTAAAAACCTGGCGAATCCTACTGCGGTGATTCGGTGTTCATTGCTGATGCTGCGGCATCTGGGAGAATTCGATGCGGCGCTCAAGATTCGCCATGCGCTGGATAAAGTCTATCGTTCTCCGGAAAAGTTGACTCGCGATGTGGGCGGGAAAGCGGGGACGATGGAATTCGCAGACTCGATTATCGAGGCCATGCAGTCGGAGACGGCACAAGCGGCGCAGCCATGACCGGGTCAGCGCTCAGATCGTGGCAGGGCAATCTCGAACCGGTCCCATAATTGGTTTTCGCTTGTGAATTTTCTCGGGCTTATCCACCGTCGAGAGAGAACCTCATCGACGTTCGATCGGCTTTTTCCTGAACCCGATCCCGGTCATTTTCCCGGGATCGGGTCCGAGTTTCAACGCACTTCTTACGCCCCCGCACGAGCCGCGTTCGCTAGGGTTTGGATCCGCGGCGTCTCCATCAACCGGACGAAGTACAGACGGTAAGAACGGTGGATTCCGTACATCACCGGAAACACCGCCAAGGCCAGGCCCCATCCCAAGTGTGAACTAGCGGTTTGGACGATTGAAGTCACTCCCGCGCTCACTACATAGTATGGAAACGACAGGTGGGCCAAACTCCACCAGATCTGCCTTGCCGCTTTCCCTTCACTGACAGCGATGATGCCTGCGACCGGTGCCGTCTGTCCCAGGAACAATGTGGCCGCCGCGAGCACCAATCCCAGCGTGCTGGAATTCGACTGCATCCCGCGCAGCCACTGGGCATGGAACATCAGACTCGCCAGGCAACTGGCGAAAGCCGTCATGCTCACGCTGAACAGCATTTGCTGAGGGTTGAACTTCGCGTCCTTTCGCGGCCAGCACTGCACCGTGATCGCTACGCAGGTGACCACAACTGCTTCCACCGCACTCAGATTCACGACTGCGGTCAGCAGGAATGGCAGGTTGACGGACATGGTGCCGGTAAGCCCCGGCAGCTTGACCTTCATCCGCGATGTGACAGCCGCCAGCGCCAGGACCGCCAGGGTGAAGTATGTATGCAGTGTGTGACTGGTGAATCCTGCATATCCCGCCGCGCCTGTCGCCGCCAGCACCATCGCGCCTATGAACATTGTGGTTTGCCGTGTGTTTTTCACTATCTCTTCTCCTTTCCTTATGAATTAACCCACACGGTTACTGCTCGTCGTCTCCGGCATCGGAGAACGCCCCATCGGCACTCGATACGGATGTACCCCACACCACGCTTGACGCCGTAGTGCTGGTGCCGGTGCTCGATCCCCAAACCACGCTGAATGCGCTTAGCAGGTTATTGCTCCAAGGTAACGCCGTGCCCCAAACCACAGATGAACCGCTTACGCCCGAAGTTCCCCAGACAACCGAGGTACCCCAGACAACGGATGTTCCCCACACTACCGAGCTGCCGGCAACGCTTGAGTTTCCGTACACCAAAGAAATCACGCCCGTCGACGGGTTGAAAACGACTGTGGGCGAAAGAGCCGATCCGCCCGTGACCGGTGCCATATCGTTATTGCCAATTGCCGTCTGTACATTCAGCAGTCCAGATCCCACCGAAAACAGATCGTAGAAGTCGGTGAAAGTCTGCGACAGATGGGGTACGAACGCCGAGGTCGACGTGATCCCCATTTTGTAGGCGGTTTTCATCAGTCGCGCCTTCACCTGGTCTGGAGTGAGAGCGCTGTGTTGTTGCAGGAGTAGAGCTACCGCACCCGCGACGGCGGGGGTGGCCATGCTGGTGCCGCTCAAGGTGAAATAATCGTTTTTACCGTCGGTCCCTGAGACCAATTCGGCGGGATAAGAAGCTTCCAGTGTCGCTCCCGGTGCCGACAACGAAACTACGTCGTTCCCTGGCGCCATGATGTCAGGCTTCACCACGTGATCGTAGGTGGTGGGCCCTTTCGAACTATAACTTGCTTTGGTTTCAGCCGAGGGCGACGATGATCCGTTGCTCTTGGTGGCGCCCACCGTCAGGACGAAAGGATCGTTGCCCGGCGCGGTGATCGTTCCAAAACCATTGCTTCCGTTTACGCTTAAGCGGCCGTAGTTGCCGGCTGCCACGACTACGACGATTCCGGCTTTCCACGCCGATTCCACCGCTTGGCACAGAGGATCCTGCGTATAGCTCGACGGGATTCCGCGACCCAGCGACAGGTTGATTACCCGGATGTTATAGGTACTTTGCAACGCAATGGCCTGTTGGATGGCTGCAATGACCGTGCTGTCGTTGCCTGCGCCATTCGCATCCAGCGCCCGCAGATCGATCAGACTCACCCCTGGCGCTACGCCTTCGTATTGTCCGCCAGAGAGATAGCCGTTGCCGCCAATGATTCCGGCCACATGCGTGCCGTGACCGTAGAGGTCGTATTTCGCTCCGCTGGAGTTCGTGGTCGCAGTCCCGGTGAAGTCCTGGTGGTAGACGACGCGCGAAGTTGTTTCGCTCGAGTTCCACAGATCGGGATGGCTGTCATTGATACCGCTGTCGATCACGGCCACGCCCACGCCAACTCCGGTGTATCCGGCATTCCATGCCGTGCTTACGCCGGTGGCGGCATCGGTCAGATCGTCCATGACTTTCATCGGATGATCGATAGTTACCGACACGATCTCATTGTCCGCTTCCAGGGCGGGCAATGCGCTGACCGGAATGGTGAAGGCTGCACCTTGAATCATGTGCAACTTCACATGCAAGGAGCCGCCTCGGCTTCGCATGGTCTCGTAGTGCGCAGCCGTGGGCACTTGCCGGTACTGCACGATTACTTTCACCGTATGGTTTTTTGCGGATGGCATTTTGGCCTGCGCCAGAAGTCCCGACAGTTCGGGAGCGATCCGTGACTTCGCGGTGCCGGCCTTGCTGGCAACTGCGTTCCAGGTCTCGCCATAGGCCATCCCCGTTGCCAAAAGGAGCAGAATCCCCAAGCGTTTTCCCCAAGCCGCGCCATGTCGTTCGCCGCGCTTTGGGGGGTTGTGTGATTTCTTTGTGCGTATCATCAAATTCTCACCCTTTCTCGGTGGGGGAACGAGCGTCTCTTGTACTCAGCGACTACCTTGCACGGCAGAGGCCCAACGGAGATCTTGTAAGTGATTGTTAACAAAGCGGTTGCTGGGCAACGGAAGAGCTAGGAAAGGCCACTCTGTCCCTTGCGGAAGACATGGGACAAACTGTCCCATCTCAGCTCAGGTTGAAGGTTACCCTCGGTATTTGCGCCGGGGTTACTAAAGATGTACGAATCTAACTGGGTTGAGCCGGGTTGATGTCTCCATATTGTTTAAGCGGCGCGCTGGGATCCCTAGCCATCTAATCGAAGTGCAATTTTGTTCAAATTCGGACCTTTCGCGGATCAAGGCGTCTTCGCCTTGGGGTCGGATATGCGCCGTTCTGCTGTTTTGCCTCAGTAATCTTCCGCTAGCGCACGCAGCGGCGACACTCTTGCTCGAAGAACCATATAGTTATGACGGCACTTTCGCCGGAACCGGCCACTCAGCTGTATATCTGAGCAACGTCTGTTCGGTGTCCCCGGTGGTCCTGCGCCCGTGCGCTGCCGGGGAGTCCGGCGTGGTCTTGAGCCGGTACGACGGTATCGCAGGATACGATTGGATTGCGATTCCGTTGCTCCCTTACCTTTACGCGGTGGACCGCCCGGAAGACATTCCCCTGTTCGCCGACGCAAAACTGGTCGATTTCCTTAGAGATCAATACCGGCGCGACCACTGGCAAGCGTTGGTTCCCGACCGCCCTGATGGCGGAAAGCCGGAGGGCAACTGGTACGAATTGGTCGGCTCTTCTTATGCCCGGACCATTTACGGCTTTGAGATTGAGACAAATCCGAAACAAGACGCCCTGTTGATAGAGAAGTTCAACCAGCAGCCCAACCATGAGAGCTACAACTTCGTAAGAAGAAACTGCGCTGATTTTGTGCGTGAGGTCATTGACTTTTATTATCCCCACGCACTCCATCGCAGCGTTATTGGCGATCTCGGCGTCACCACCCCCAAGCAAATCGCGAAAATGCTCCTGCAATACAGCCACCATCACGCGGAGTTACAGAGCTCAAATTTCATCATGCCGCAGGTGCCGGGCACAGTTCGGCGCAGCAAGCCGGTCCACGGAGTGTTGGAATCGGTCATGGCGGCCAAGAAGTATATGCTGCCCCTGGTGGTGTTGCATCCTTATATTGGCGGCGGTTTGCTGGCCGAGTATTTCGGCCACAAACGCTTCGACCCGGCGCGCAAGGCGCTCATCCTCGATTCCAGCAACCAGTTGGATGATCCCATGACCCGCGATCAGCGTGTCGCTTATCAAAGTCGAATGAACGAAATGATCCAAGGGTCTTCCTTGCTGGACCCCTCAAACGACGGAGCGAACGACAGAAGAGTCAGAGGGAAAACCTGGGAGCATTCGCTGGCCAGCGCCCAGCCAGGTTTCGATGGTGCCGGACAACCCATCCTGCAATTTCAGTTTGGCGACGACTGGGCCCAAGTCGGGGTGGCGCGATCCAATCTCATGAGCGTTTCTCAATCGCCGGAATTGGCCGCAAAGCTTCTGGAAGCGCGGCTCCGGCAGGAATTACGGCCCTCAACAGCCCACAAGACTTCCTCCCGAGACGTGGACAAAGATCTTAAGCTCTTCCGTCAATTGCTCGCTCCTCCATCGGGAGCGATTGCCGTCACACCGCCCTCTACCGTCGTCAGCCACGCTCCAGCCACGGCCACGGCCAGTTACCGATAGCTTTTCTCCCCGGCCCTCAGACAGGCTCGCGGCGATTCCCTTCCACATGCGTTATGGATGCTGAACGAACAATCGTACCCGGATCAAGGATTCCACCTGGTTCCAGACCTTGGGATCGCATTCAATTTCAATGTGCGACCTCATGAAGAACCGGTCATACCATGGATACTCCTTGCAGTCGATCGGGTTCGTCTTGTAGTCGGAGAGGAAGTTTCCGAGTATACGTGTGCGCGCAGGGTCCGCGGCGCGGATCTGGCGTTGGCCACGCACCAACCCGTCGGCTTGATAGAAATTTGCCGCCTCGGAAACATTGGCGGGAATCACCCTATCATTTTCGCCGGGTTTGGCGATGCTATCCACCTGAATGGTAAGTAAGACCGGCAGGCCTGCCGATTCCAGTTCTCGCGCCAACACGACTAGCTCGGAAGCCCCCCAGCTGTGTCCATATAGGAAGATGCGCGCCCTCCGCTTTTCTTCGCCGGATAGCGTGCCATCGTGGTTTGCGTCCACCAGTCGCACGATTTCCGCGCGTGCCATCTCCCTGTGATGATTCTCAAAAACCTCCGCGTACACACCCGATGGATAATCGCGACGCAGATGCGCGGCGACCTGGACCTCGCTGTGGGCCATGGCATCGCTCCTGACAAATCCGCCGACGAAACCGATGACGATGGCCGGTGATGGCGTCAGTTCGAAGGACGCTGCGGTAAGCCGTGCCGAATTCGCCGGATCGGCGACCGAGATCAGGCAAAGAATAAACGAAACCTTACGAATTGAAGCGCGAATGTAGATACTCACGATCCACCAAATCATAACAACATAAAGACGCCGACCCTCCAAGAATCGTTCCACGAGGTGGGGAAAAGCTGCGCGGGGCCCGTCCGCGCCCGTGAAATCGACTTTCGGTTGTTCTTTGACATTTGCTGCTGGGGCGCTAATATGGTGCGCGCGAATTAGGGAGGCAATCTTGGCGAACTCACGGCAACAGCGAAGCTGGATTTCGGATGTGCGTCTGCGAACGGCAGGCGTGGCGCTTATGGCCGCAACATTAATTGGGTTGGGCGTATTTCCAGGCCAATCGGCGCAAGCCCAGACCTTCAAAGTACTTTACAACTTCACAGGCGCGCCCGACGGCGGATATCCCTATGGAGGCTTGGTCCGGGACGAGGCTGGTAATCTCTACGGCACAACCGAAACCGGCGGCGCTAATGGCGCAGGTACCGTGTTCAAGGTGGACAAATCCGGCAAAGAGACGGTCCTCTACAGCTTCGCGGGAGGGTCGGATGGGGCAAATCCCTTCGCCGGAGTGGTCCGGGACGCTGAGGGAAACCTTTATGGCACAACCGCCAATGGCGGCCCTTCCAGTGCAGGCACGGTGTTTAAGGTGAGTAAGACCGGCAAGGAGACTCTACTCTACAGCTTTTTGGGAGGGTCGGATGGTTGCTATCCCTTCGGCGGCTTGCTACGAGATTCGGCAGGCGATCTTTACGGGACCACCGAGGTATGCGGCGCCTTTGGCGTAGGGACTGTGTTCAAGGTAAGCAAGACGGGCAAGGAAACAATCCTGCACAGTTTCGCCGGGGGAGAAAAGGACGGGGAATATCCTTCCTTTACGACTTTGATCATGGACTCGAAGGGTGTCCTCTATGGCGTGACCGAAGAGGGCGGCGCGATCAACCTGGGGACGGTCTACAAACTGACTAAGAGCGGGAAACTGACGGTCCTGCACAGCTTCAATGGCGGAACGACGGATGGATGCGATGTCTTCGGCACTCCCGCGATGGACAAAGGCGGCAATCTCTATGGTACGGCCAATGCATGCGGTTCATCGGGCGCGGGAATGGTGTGGAAAGTCACGCCCAAGGGAACTGAGACGGTGCTGCACAATTTCGCCGGCGGGGCGTCGGATGGCTCAGAGCCCGTGGCCGGCGTAATTCTCGACGCCAAGGGCAATATGTACGGCGATACTTACCAGGGCGGCTCTTCCAACCTCGGCACAGCCTACAAACTTAGCAAGAAGGGCGCGATCACTGTTCTGCACACCTTCGATGGCTCGGAAGGAAGCTACTTATACGCGGGTGTGATTCGGGACGCTTCGGGAAACCTCTACGGCACAAGCTTATATGGCGGCAGAGGGGATGGGTGCAATAACGGTTGCGGAACTGTCTGGAAGCTTGTGCCTTGATATCTGAATCAGGTGCGCAGAGACAGCTTCACCGGAACCATAAAGACTAGACTGCTTCGCGCATGGGTAGTTGCGGATGCGAGAAGGCGTTGACGATCGTGCCATGCGCAGCGCCGACGCTAAAAGGAGGGCCAGCAAGATTCAGAGGGTATCGCAAGTTAAGCGATGAGCACCATACAATGAAAAGGGCGGCGATCGCCAAGCGACCGCCGCCCTCTCTCCCGTCGAACTCGATCAATGACCGATTAAACGAACACTTCGCCTGGCAGTCTCAACAAAGTTCGGCTGGGCAGCGTGTTCCGGATAATGCGTTTCGGCCGCTCAGGTCCCGACTGGTCGACCTGCTTTCGTTCCATTTTCAACTTCAAAGACCGCTCGATCTGGCGCAGATTCAGGACTTCTGCTCCGGCTACCAGCGTAGAAGCCCGTCCCAAAGAACCAGCCCGGCCGGTCCGTCCAACGCGGTGAATGAAATCTTCCGCCATGTTCGGCAGGTCGTAGTTGATCACGTGAGCGATGTCATCGACATGCAATCCGCGCGAAGCAACGTCGGTAGCTACCAGGATCTGAAATTTCCCTTCCTGAAAGCCGCTTAGTGCTCCATTGCGTTGCGATTGCGAGCGGTCGCCGTGAATCATGGCCGCCGAAAAGCCGTCGCGTACCAACTCCTTGGCGAGTCGCTCGGCGCCGCGTTTCGTGCGTGCGAACACCAGAGTCTGCCCTTTTTCCGAGTACAGCAGTTGCCGCAGCGCATCCAGTTTTTCTGCCGGACGCACTTCATAAGCGTCCAGTTTCACGCTCTCCGCCGGTTTCAAGATCGATCCCAAAGCAACGCGTACGGGATTTCGCATGTAATCGTGCACCAGCGCCGCCACCGACTGTTCCAGTGTGGCGGAGAAACAAAGTGTCTGCCGTTGCTGCGGCAGCACGGAAACGATCCGTCGCAGGGCAGGAAGAAATCCCATATCCAGCATCCGGTCCGATTCGTCCAGCACTAGATATTTTCACGCGGCGCAGATCGGCGAATCGCCGCTTCAGAAGATCTTCCAGCCGTCCGGGCGTTGCAATCACCAGAGCGCATCCATTCTTCAGACCTTGGATCTGCGCCTTCTCCGATACTCCGCCAATCACCAGCGCAGCTTTACCAAGATTTTTGCCACGCAATTTCTCGTATTCTTCATTCACTTGCATGGCGAGTTCGCGCGTGGGCAGCAGGATCAGTGCGCTGGTTTGGCCTTGCGGCTCCTTGTCCAACTGTTCGATCAGTGGAATGAGGAAGGCCAGCGTTTTGCCGGTCCCGGTTTGTGCCGTGGCGAGTACGTCTTTTCCCTCAAGGGCAGGGGCAATGGCCAACGCCTGGATCGGCGTTGGGGTTGTAAATTGGGCCGCCGCCAATTTCTGCTGCAACGCAGAGGAGATTGGCAGTTCGGTAAACGATGTAATCAAAATTTGTTACTTTCTGGAGAGGTCCTGTCGTCCGACGCACACGCGTCCTGAACTCTTATACCGCTCATATTGAATTTGGCGCTGAACTAAGAACGGCGGGCAGGAAAGGCGGAGATGAATCTGGTCATGCAGACCACCGCGTGACGAGCAAACCGTGACAATAGCGTCAACATCAGTGTACCACAACGACAATATACCGGTAGTTACGGAAGTAATCCCCGGCATTCCAACGGACTAAACCGCAATCCATCGACCCTAGCACCCAATCCGCGACGCACAGAAGCGCGTATGATTAGGTTATGGATATCAACATCGTTTCCGAGAAACTGGTTGGGCTGCGCCAGGAAATCCGCGAATTACAGGACTTGAATTCCCGCTATCAGGAACAGCACTATCACAGTCCGGCGGATTCCTCCGCTCATGATGTCCGCCGCCTTAGGTTAGAGCAAATCAAGGATGAATTGGGGGAGATGAAGAACCGTCCCTACGCTCGTCCCAGGAACTAGGTCCAGCGACCCGATCGACTCTGCCAAGGTAAGCCAGTCAGACCCATCAAGCCTTTCCATCATCGGCATTCAACCTCCACAAAATCTGTCTTAGCATACCCAGCCAGGCTTCCGCATCGTTATTTTGCAGGTTCAACCTCCGTATCATTCGCCGAAGTTTCAACTCGGTGGATTTTTCTTTTTTCGGCTTCAAATATCCACTCAGTCGAAGCGCCTCGAATAATGTAGTCGTCATCCTTTCGATGTTTCCAGCGTCCGCAGCGGGAACTTTTGCCAGTTTCTCTCTTACGCCTCCGCTTCGAATCAATTCGTAAAGACAGATCGCCACCGCTTGGCCCAGGTTCATCGAAATATGCTGCTGGCGGGTCGGAATATTCATCAACCAGTGACAATGGCTGATGTCATCATTGGACAAGCCGAACCTTTCTGAACCAAAAAGCAGTGCCACGCTCGACCCCGTCAACTGCTGCCGGATGAGTCTTCCTCCGGCCTCCAAGCGCCGCAGCGGATGCTGCAACTCGCGGTGACGGATGGCGGTGGTTCCAACCACCAGCGTACAATCCGCAACCGCCTCCGCGACGTTTTCGTACTCCCTTGCGGATGCCAGCAGCGGCGCCGCTCCTACCGCGGAAACCGCATTCCGAAACGCAACTTTATAGGGATTCACCAAGCGCAAGTCCATGCACCCGAAATTGCTCATCGCGCGCGCCGCCGCGCCAATATTCAGGGGGTTGCGCGAGGAGACCAAAACAATGCGCAGACGATCTAATTCCGTAGCGTCTAACAAGCATCTATTAGTCTACGACAAGCTCCCGGCAAATCCGTCGATTCCGGCGAACCGGTCCCCGTATTCCGTTTTGCATGCTGCTCAAATTCCATCCTGAATTTGACCCGCCGATCTATTCCCCCAAGCAGTATGGAAACTCCCTGAGTCCCTCCGCGCCGCTTCGAATCCAACTCTCGTGAGCCCCAAGATTCGTTCCTCCCGCCCGCGCCATACCTATCACCTCAACC
This sequence comes from Terriglobales bacterium, assembly GCA_963700175.1. GTDB lineage: Bacteria > Acidobacteriota > Terriglobia > Terriglobales > Acidobacteriaceae > DASVWZ01. Next base: position 36,336 of record CAVOWN010000005.1, on the reverse strand, counting down.
GCGAGCAGTGGGTGCCTAAGCCTCAGGACGAGGTCTTCGACTTCTTTTCAAACCCTAGAAATCTGCAAGCGCTCACGCCCGGCTGGATAAACTTCCGTATCCTGGAAGCTCCCACAGAGTTAAAACAAGGCTCGCTGATCCGCTACGTTTTGCGCTGGGGAATCATTCCTATGCGATGGAAAACCGAGATCACAGAGTGGAATCCGCCGCACCAGTTTGTCGATGACCAGATTTCCGGACCCTACGCACTCTGGCGGCACGAGCACCAGTTCAGCGCATTGGGCGAAGGAACCATGGTCCGCGATCACGTCGAGTACGCGTTACCTCTTTGGCCCGCGTCAATTCCCGTGCACCGTTTGATCGTGAGAAGGGATCTGGAACGTATCTTTAATTTTCGCGCGCAACGGCTCACGGAACTGCTAGGTGGCGAACCTTCCCAATCGATGCCTATCACTAAGGATTAAAGTTCAAAAAGGCGAGAAGCAGGCGCTGGAACCTAGTCCAGCGGCCTGCCCGAAAGATGGGATGCTTGTGGCAAATCTTATGTGCCCAGATTAAGCCCGACCTCCGTCGGCGACAATGCAGTCGACCCTGTAGAGGCCTTCAGGATTTTCTGTAGAAAGTCCCCCTGCTGTGGAAATCTCAAACCCCACTTGCCGGCACAGCCGACGTCGCCGGTACAACTGTCGGCGATGGCTGGATCTCCGCTGGCTGCTCGCTTACTCCGCGCAAATAAGAACTCACTGCCGTCGCACGCTGCCAGAATCGAACTGCCAGCAGCAGCAGCAGGATCAACTGGCTGATAAAGAATGCTCCCCACACGCTTGCCGGTGGCACCAGAACATTCCATAGCCAAACTCCCGCTCCCAGAATCGCTAAACCGACAATGGAAATCGCGACATAGCTTACCAGCAGGCTGCTGAGGTTCTTCTTGGTTTGGCGAAATGCGGTCCCTAACGATTTGCGGACCGCTCCTTGATCGGTAAGCACGGTGTCGGCCTCCGCCAGATCGAACCATATCCGGATGACGGTCATTACGATAAAAATGACAATCAGACTCGCCGTCTGCACCCAGAAGGAAAGTGTCTCCTGCGAACTTGCATCGGCCGCTTTGACTAGCGCCCCCTGCACGCCAAACAAAATTCCGGCCACAATTCCGCCGACAATGGCGAACATGATTGTCAAGCGGACAAACCGCCAGATATTCCTGCCGCATGTCCGGAAAAATTCCTCACGCGACACCCGATGGTCCGACGCATAGCCCAGAAACACACCCGGCAAGAAGATCATGGTCAGCATGAAGAACAAAATCGCCAGCATCATCGCCGGCACCGACGACGCCCGCATGGATCCGAACTCCGGCCGGGCCAGCATTTCCACCAGAACGCCGAGATCGAACCCATGCACCAATCCATCCGCATAGAAGCTCTTATCGAGGATTGGGCGAGCGTGCTGGACGAAGGCAGTTGCTCCGATCGTGGCCAGTGCCAGGTTCAGCAAATAGAACCACAGCACATACCGCTTATTCCGCCCCACAATCGAGGCCCCATTCGATAGCAGACTTCGTTTCTCTTGCATAAGGTTTCTCCTAAACCATCCACCACGCCATGAACTGGGCCATGCACTGGGTCAAGAACGTCCAGTAGTTGGTCAGTTTCCGCGTCGCCTTCCCGCTAGCTTCGGTGAGATGGCTGTTGTTGAAGTCGTTTCGATCGAGTTCGATCGTATGGTCGGGGTCAATTTCGACCGACGATACTTTCGCGTTCTTCTGATAGCTGTAACGAGTCCACCGTGCCTGCCCGTTCCACCGCTCGCGCACTTTGTCGCCGTTATCGAATTCGACCGCAATCGTGATAGGAAAAACGAACTCGCCCTTCCGATGGATCACGACATCGGATTGATACTGGGTCTCGCCTTTTTTCTCTTTGAAGTTCTCTTTGTACCAATCCACCGGCGTGGAAGTCACCTTCAGCACTTCATAGTCGAGGACCTGCGTTCCGTAAATCGCCTGATTGAAATACCAGCGCAGGTCTTTTCCCGAAACTTCTTCAATCGTCTTCAGAAAATCTTCTTTCGTGGGATGAGTAAAGCGGTAACGCATGAAGTAGGTGTGCATCGCCTGCCGCATCGTCTGTTCCCCAATCACACTCTCCAGGGTAAGCAGTACCACTGCGGTCTTTCCATAGGTGATGTCGGCGTACGACCCGTAGGTCGCATATTCCCAGCCATTTTGCGCAATTGGATCGAGCTCCGCAGAGTGAATGTAGCCCAAGCGCTGAAGTTCCCGCTCGCCCAGGGTCACACCCATGAAATTGAAGATCGAGGTCTTCGGCCCCAGGACGTCATCCATGATCTTCAATTCGGTATAGCTATTGATTCCTTCGTCCATCCAGGCGTCCTCGAATTCGTTCGTCGCGACCATCCCGTACCAGTATTGATGTCCAAATTCGTGCTCCACCACCAATTCCGGCAGATAGATTCCCTTGGGCATAAACCAGTTTGTTCCACCCGTAATGAACGTGGGGTATTCCATGCCTTCCGCCGCCGATCCCGCTTCCGGATCCACTAGCGTCAGCGTCTTGTAGGGGTACGGCCCGTACCAGCGGTCAAAACGGTCCAACGTCTGCTTCAGGATGAGCGCGTGCCGCTCCTCCTGGTCGACGTGTGCCGGTTGCATCAGGATATTCAGCTTCACCGGGCCCATGCTGCCTTGGTAGGTGTCTTCGTAGACTTTGTAGTGCGGACTGGCGGTCCAGGCGAAATCGTGGATGTCATCGCCGTGGTACGTCACCGTCTTCGTGCCATCGGCATTGTTCACGTTCCCCACTTCGATTCCGCTTGCTCCCACCACCTCAAATTGCGGTACCGTGATCTTCACGTCGTACACGCCGAAGTCCGCAAAGAATTCGGTCGCTCCGTGGAATTGGTGACAATTCCACGCTCCGTGCCACCACACCCCAACTTTGGGGAACCACTGCCCCGCCAAAAGGAAGTCGCGCTTCCATCCCGTCCGTTCCAGCGTCTCGGGAAATTGATCGTGAAAAACAATCTTGAACTGCACGTAGCCGTCCGCCGGAATGGGCTTCGCCAAATGCACCTGGATCACCGACTTATCGTCTTTGTTGTCGTCGTCCGGATGGATGTATTGCAGCTGCCCGGTCACATCGCCCTGACCAATCACCTCCATACTTTTGATCTCATCCGACCCGTAGTTTTTGCTGTCCCACTTCTCAAAACTCGTGTCCCGCGTCCCGTCCCGCTTGGTTTCCTTGATCCATGTGGCTTTCGGTTGAAAGCCATTGAGATACAGATGGAAAGGAAAAGTGTCCAGCGGCTGGCCCGTCAGATTGTGATAAGTGAGAATCTCCGTCGCATCCAGCGCGTGCGACTTGGGATCGTACTTGGCATCGATGTCATAATGCACGACGCGTTGCGACAACGGGGTAGAAGAGTTGATCGCCGTGGTCGTATTGGGGATGGTGCTCAGGATGACGAGCGGAGACGCGGCATTTTGCGCCATCGCTGGAGTGGCCAGAACAGCGGCGAGCATACATACGGCCAGCCTGCACCGTGGCGACATGAATAATTACCTCTCTTGTTGGGAAGCTTATCGTCCACGATCATAACGCAAAAGCGCCCACGCCTTGTCTAAGTCGCATGGGACTGCCTCCGCGCATCATCTGTGCACATCGCAAGATACGGAATCACAGACTGAGATGTTCCCTAAATATGCCTCGATCTCAATGTTGTCCCTGAAAGCCCGTGAACGGGCGAGAGTGGAGTGGATGTCGATGAAGAGATTGAACCTCGCCCCGTGAAAGGGAGGGAGCGGACTACACTGCAAACTGTCTCGAAACGACCAAGTTCGGTAGGAGAATTTATCGCTAGGACAAAACGCCCAAGACCCGCAGTAAGCCCAGCACCACCAGTAGTGTCACGGCGAAGGTCACCGAGTATTCCCCGCATTCCACCAGCCAGCTCGGCCCCGAAGTTTCCTCGATTGTGTGGCTCATAAACTTGCCCCCATGCTACGACGTGAATCGATCTTTCTACATACCCGCGATTGAACTGGATACGCTTGAAAATACGTTGTTTGCGTTCGACCCAATCAAGCGGACCGTCCCTACTACGATGACCAGGATCACCGCCAGCATGACCGCATATTCGGCAATGTCCTGACCGTCCTCTTCTGCCCACCACCTTCTCAAAATGTGCCTCATCTGCCCTCGCCCCGTTTCCAATAAGATTCTGGTGAATCCAGCTTGCCTGCCGGCTCTCCAAAGGTAAATAGCCCGTATGTGCCCTGTCCTTCCGGTGGTTATCGGGGGCAGGTGACTGAAGTCACCGCCAGTTCGACGGCGCGGCAAATCACTCACATTCTTAAAGCTTTAGCACCTCCGTGCATTTGACCGTCGCGCCGGGAGTATGTTATTCGTGACACTTCAGACTGGGGGAGATTTGTGTCCCGGCTGGACCGCGAATGGAACTGCTTTTAAATCTATTTTGGCTGCTGATTGCCGCCTCGGCTCTCTACGCATGGAGCCGTCGGCGAGATGGCGTCGCTGCGCGTTCGCACCTTATTGCGTTGATTTGTCTGCTCGCGCTTCTATTTCCCGTCATATCTGCCACCGACGATCTTCATGCTATGCGTCCCGAGATTGAAGACTCAGCTTCGAACCGCCGAGCCTTCCGCGCGGGCGCTGCCGACAAGGCGGCTTCGCCGGGAGCGTTTCACCACCCACCCGCGTTGCCGGCAGGCGTTGCACTCATCTTTCGACTGGGAGTCGTAGCCCGGGTCACCGGTCCCCTCCGGTTGGTTCGACATTCCTTCGGCTTTCGATTTGTTGAAAAAGGTCGCGGCCCTCCATTTCTTTACCTCGTCTAGTCGCTGCGGTTCGCCGATTGATTTCACCAGCGGACCTTACTCCATCACCCACGTCCTCGGCCAATTTGCCTGAGGAGTCGCGTCGTCCCGGACGCTGATCCGGGCGGTGATCGCAAATTTCTGGCGGAGCTAGAGAATGCGGAAAGTTTCATACCGGCGCCTCATGGTCTTGTTGCTGCTAGGCGCGGCCTCAGAGGCCGGCGCTCAACAGGTCCTCACTTGGCAACAGGTGCGCGATCGCTTCGAAACCAACAATCCCACTCTGCTCGCCGACAAACTGAACATCGACGAATCCAAGGCGGAGGAAATCACTGCTTTTCTGCGGCCCAACCCGACCTTTACCCTCTCAGCCGATGGCACCCAGGTCGCTCCCAATCGCGGTGTATGGCAACCTTTCGCCGGCACCTTCGAATCGCCCAGCATTAGCTACCTGCATGAAAGGCAGCACAAGCGGGAACTACGACTTGAAAGCGCCAAGAAAGCGACCTTGATCGCCGAATTTACGCACTCCGATACGGAGAGGACCTTGTTGTTCAACCTGCGCGGCTCATTCGTCTCCACGCTCCAGGCAAAGGCCGTCCTAACCTTGGCGAAGGCCGACCTTGACTACTATGATCGCGTGCTCAAGATCAGCAAAGACCGTTATGATGCGGGTGACATTGCCCAAATTGATCTTGACCGCCTCGAACTTCAGCGCTCGCAATACGAATCTGACGTCCAAACCGCCATCGTCAATCTCCGCACCGCAAAAATTCAATTGCTCACTTTGTTGAATGATCGAAGTCCGGTCGAGCAATTCGACGTAACCGGACCCTTCGACTTTAACGATCAACTCTTGCCACTCGACGAAGTCCGCAAAATCGCTATGGACACCCGCCCCGACTTGAAGGCCGCCATCGAAGCCGTCGACAAGGCGCAGACCGATCACAAGCTGGCGGTAGCGAATGGCTCAACTGATCCCACCTTGAGCGCGTGGTATACGCACAACTCCTCCACCAATAACCCATTCGCCATAAATACCGTGGGGGTCAGCGTCAGCATCCCCTTGCGCATCTTCGACCGCAATCAAGGGGAGAAACTTCGCACCCATCTGGATGTCACTCGCAACCAGAAGTTACGCGAGGCTACTCAGGCCGCCGTGCTCAGCGATGTCGATTCCAGCTATGCCACGCTCGAGAGCAATGTGGTTCTGCTCCGCTCCTACAAAGACAAATATCTTCAGCAGTCGCTCCATGTGCGCGACACCATCACCTTTTCCTACCAGAACGGCGGCGCCTCCTTGCTCGACTTTCTTAGCGCCGAAAGCGACTACCGTAGCGTGCAACTTAATTATGTGAACTTGGTCGGTTCTTACCTGACGGCTGCCAGCCAGCTGAACCTGGCCGTCGGGCGTGAGGTCATCCCATGACGATGAAACTTTCTCATCGATTCTTCGCCGTAGCCCTGGCTTTCTTTTTGCCGATGTTGACGGTCGCTTGCTCCGATGAGACCAAGGCCGCTCCCACCAAAGAGGAATTAAAGCTTGAGCCAGGGATTTTCGACGTTGGCCATCCCGAAATTTTTAAACTGGTCAAAGTTGGAACTCAACAACTTCCCAACGTGCTGACGGCGAATGGCAGCGTAAACCCAGATGTTAACCGCACCATCCACGTGACCTCACAGGGCTCCGGCCGCGTTATCGAATTAAATGTCAAACTCGGCGACTCGGTGAAAAAAGGTCAACTGCTTTTGTCGCTCTACAGCGCTGACCTGAGCGGCGCTTTCTCCGACTATCAAAAGGCTGTGGCGGACGAGCAACTGGCAAAGCATGCCTTGGACCGCGCTCAGATGCTTTATTCCCGTGGTGCCATTGCGCAGAAAGATCTGGAGCAGGCACAAGATACCGCAGGTAAAGCTCTGGTCGATGTTCACAATGCTGACCAGCATGTCCGGATACTGGGAGGCGTTCCATCCCACCCCAGTTCTACCATCGAGCTGCGGGCCCCCGTTTCTGGAACCATTGTCGAACAAAATGTTTCCGGGTTCGAAGGCATCAAGAGTCTGGACAACACTCCCAATCTGTTCACGATCGCCGACCTCTCGCAGGTCTGGGTTCTGTGCGACGTTTATGAGAACGACTTGGGTAGCGTCAATGTGGGAGACTCGGCTGAGATTCGATTGAACGGCTATCCCGATAAACAGTTTCACGGCGCGGTTGCCGACATTTCCCGCATTCTGGACCCAAATCTTCGGTCCGCAAAGGTGCGCATTGTGTTACCGAATCCCGACGGGTCCTTGCGGCCCGGTATGTATGCCACGGCAACCTTGCGTTCAAAGAAATTGCAACCTCGTCTTGTTGTCCCCGGCACCGCCGTCATGCGCTTACAGGATAAAGATTGGGTGTTTCGTAAACAAAGCCAGAATCGCTTCCAACAGTTGGAGGTTTATGTCATCGGTGTCACTGAGAGTGGCATGCAAGAGCTACGTGACGGTGTTGTGAATCCCGGGGATGAAGTCGCTGCGGACGCGCTGGCGTTTTCCACCGAGGTATCGGAGAAGAAAGAATGATTCGCGGCCTCATCGACTTTGCGCTGCGAAACCGCATATTAGTGCTAAGTATCGCGCTCGTGCTTTTTATCTGGGGGATCATTTCGTTTCACAATCTCCCAATCGAAGCCTATCCGGACGTTGCCGATACCTATACTCAAATCATTACGCAGTGGCCGGGTCACGCTGCCGAAGAGGTCGAACAGCAAATCACCGTTCCGCTGGAGGTCCAGTTGAACGGGGTCCCTCACATGACGCACCTCCGTTCGACCTCGCTGGCCGGGCTGTCGGTCATCACCATCATTTACGACGATGAGGTCACCACCTTCACAGCTCGTCAGGAAGTGTTGGACCGCCTCGCCCAGGCGGTGATGCCGCCAAACGTAAACCCCGATCTCGGCCCTGATTACAGCCCTACCGGGCAGATCATGTTTTACACGCTGACCAGCTCGAATCCAAAGTACAACGTGATGGAGCTCAAAGCACTGCAAGACTGGTTTGTCCTGAACCAGTTGAAATCGGTCCCCAACGTCGTAGATGTCAACATTTTCGGGGGTCCCACTCGCGAATATCAGGTCCAACTGGATCCGGGGAAGCTTGTCGCCTACGGGTTGTCACTCAACCAGGTAGAGCAGGCATTGACCAATAACAACCTGAACGCCGGCGGCGGATTCATCGAGCGCGGAGACCAAGCTCTCAATGTGCGCGCCGTCGGTCTTATGGAAACCACCGACGACGTTGGCGCCACGGTCGTCAAATCGCAGAATGGAACCCCCGTGCGGGTGCGCGACCTGGGTCTGGTTGTGCAAGCGCCCAAAGTGCGCCTTGGCCAACTCGGCAAGACCATACGTCATGAGAATGGCGTCTTGGTCACTGATGACGACGTGGTCGAAGGAATCGTGCTTTTGCGAAAGGGTGCCGAAGCCGATGCCACCTTGGATGCGCTTCACAAGAAGATTGCCGAACTGAACAACGGTCTTCTGCCCAAAGGGGTCAAGCTGGTTCCGCACCTCGATCGCAGCGACCTCGTCCATTACACAACTCACACCGTTTTGCGGAACCTCACGGACGGCGTCCTGCTCGTCACCCTCATCCTCTTTCTTTTTCTGGGCAACGTTCGCAGCGCCCTGATCGTCACCATCACTATTCCTTTTTCCTTATTGTTCGCCGCCATACTCCTCGATCTCAGCCATATTCCCGCCAACCTCCTGTCGTTGGGAGCCCTTGATTTCGGCATGGTAGTGGATGGCTCAGTCGTGATGGTCGAAAACATCCTGCGCCACGCGGAACTTGGTCGCGGGAAAAAAACCTTCGTAGAGATGATTGGCACTGCTGCGCATGAAGTCCAGAAGCCAGTCTTTTTTGCCCGCATTATCATCATCGTTTCCTACCTGCCCATCTTTACCTTGCAGCGCGTTGAGGGCCGTCTTTTTCGCCCCATGGCTTGGACCGTGGCATTCGCCCTTTTGGGTGCTTTGTTATTTGCACTTTTAATTGCGCCCGTTTTATGCACCATTTTGTTTAAAGATGACATCAAGGAATGGCGTAATCCCGTCCTGCATTTTGTGCAAGAGCGCTATGCTGCCACTCTCGACTGGTGTTTCGACCATTTAAGGTTCACCCTTGGCATGGGTGTGTTGGCGTTGGCGCTCATGTTGTTTCTCGCGTTCAGCGGCGTGGTCGGATCCGAATTTCTGCCCCATTTGGATGAGGGGGCCATCTGGGTGCGCGGGACCCTGGCTCCCAGTACGGGCCCATCCTCCAGCTTTGCTCTTTCTGAAAAAGTGCGTCTGACGTTTGCCCGCGACTTCCCTGAAGTCAAGCAGGTGGTAAGCCAGGTTGGTCGGCCCGATGACGGAAGCGACGCCAGCGGTTTCTACAACCAGGAATTTTTTGTGGATCTCCTTCCCCGCGAGAAGTGGCGCTCACAATTCAAGAGCAAAGACGATCTCATCGCCGCCATGGACAAAGATCTGTCCCAATTTGCCGGTGTTGACTGGAGCTTCTCTCAACCCATTTCCGACAACGTTGAGGAGGCCGTCAGCGGTGTCAAAGGAGAACTCGCGGTCAAGCTCTTCGGGGCAGACCTCAAAACCCTTGAGGCGAAAGCCAACGAAATCCAGGACATCATGAGCAAGATCCCCGGTGTCGCCGACCTTGGCACATTCCAGGTGCGTGGTCAGCCCAATGTCAATCTGGTCGTGAACCGTCTTGCCGCAGACCGTTTTGGAATTAATGTCAGTGATGTGCAAGATGCGGTCGAAACCGCCGTCGGCGGCAAGGCCGTCAGCCAAATCCTGATTAAAGAGCAACGATATGATCTTACCGTCCGCTATCAAGAACGCTTTCGCAAGACGGTCGATGACATTGCCAATATCCGAATTTTGTCTCCCTCGGGCGAGCGGGTCTCTCTCGGTCAACTCTGCGACATCAGGCTGGAAGACGGCGCCTCCACCATTTATCGCGAAGGCAACATGCGCTACATCGCCATCAAGTACAGCGTTCGCGGACGCGACCTCGGCAGTACGGTTCGCCAGGCCATCGACGAGGTGCACCACAAGGTCCAACTGCCGGAAGGCTACCATCTCGACTGGACCGGTGAATATGAAAGCCAGCAACGCGCCAATCGCCGCCTGGCCTTCATTGTTCCCATCACACTCTTGCTCATGGCCTTCATCCTTCATCTGGCTTTCAGTTCCTGGAAATGGGTCACTCTGATCCTCGCTGTGGTTGCGCTTTCTCCCTTAGGCGGCCTGTTAAGCCTGCTCTTGACCCACACTCACTTTTCGGTGTCATCCGGGCTCGGTTTCCTGGCCCTCATCGGCGTTTCCGTCGAGGTTGGCGTCATCCTGGTGGAATACATCAACCAACTTCGCACCCGCGGCATGAGTCCAAGGGAAGCCGCCAAGGAAGGCGCATCCCTCCGCCTACGGCCTATCATGATGACCATGCTAGTAGCCACCTTGGGGCTGCTGCCCGCCGCTCTTTCCCACGACATCGGTTCCGATTCCCAAAGGCCCTTTGCCATTGTGATCGTCGGTGGGCTGATCGTGGAGTTGTTCGTGAGTATCGTGCTCTGGCCGTCTCTGTATGTCTTCTGGGCCCGTCCCGGCGACAAATTGCCTCCGGCTGAGCTCGGATTCACCGAAGAAGGCGAGCATGTCGATTAATTGGGAGCGTCGAGGAATTCGCTGCCCTTGGCCTGTTGCAATACAAAGAAACCTGTACAACCCTTGCCGGATTGGGGGTATCTCAAGTACATGATTTCCCCCACGCGTTCTGCTGGTTTTTCCGCGATTGAATCAGGCGTACTCAGAATTGAGTCCGCCCCCGGCTGCGACGGCTCGTTGTGCCATCAGCCATTGTTTGATGAGGATGGCGGGTTGCACTATGTCGCTCCTCACTCCCACTTAATTGAGCGTGGTTCCCACGGCCTTACGCATCACGCAGTCTTTTGCGATTTTCCTGCGGTTTCGCACACGGATCATCGCCGCCGTTGACGCTGCTGGTCGGCGGAAGCTATTTATCGATTCGCCGACGCCATGAATGCCTCGGCAATCAGTTGTGCCGCCTGACGATCAGCTTCTGACCCTTTTAACGACGCTCGGCTGCTTGCTTGCTTCACTCCAATGTAAACCGCGTTGTATGGGGTATCGCCAAGGTTTTCTACCCGATGCTTGAACGGCGCAAACCAACGCGCCTCGCCCGGTTTGGCATTCACTTCGGTGGTAGTTCCGTTCTGATCGACAAAACGCAGATGCCCGCCCGTAAGATTGACCACTACTCCCCCAGGATGATCGTGCATCACCGACTTCTCATGCGGACCATAATGTATGTACACCACCTCCACATGTTCGTTTTCAAATCCTCGCCGGTAGTGCGTAGGTTCAACCTTGGTCGGGTCTTGCGCCAAAGCGGCACCCATCACTAAACACACGAAGGTAACATTCCAGAATAGCCTTCCAAGCATGCTTTCTCTCCCCACATCGGCGATACGCAGATTGCGGTAAGTTACGTGGCTGGGGAGCGAGTGTCAACAATCGAAAGGGAATTGACCAAGCGTGGTCGGATCGGAGACGATCCTGCCACGCCGAGAGTGAACCGAAAGGTAACGCAAGAATTCGACCCTAAATCGTCGAGCGAAATTTCCACTAACCCATAAGCACGCTGGCCGCGCTTGCCCTCACACCGCTTGGCGTTGGTATTACAGTTCCCGGCTATGAGTCGGGACTCGTTCGTCACACGGCTTAGTTAGACCGACCCATCCCCAAGCCATTACCAATACCTTCGTCCAATTGTTTGGCGTCTAAACTTCTGTTTTCATCGTTCAATCGCGCCTGACGCGGCTGCCATTTCGCCAGGCCGGTCATGCGATGGGATGCGAGCTGCCCCTAGAAACCTTCCGAATCCGTGGAGTCTAAATAAAGAGAAACCAATAACGGAAATTTCAAATCTAGCAGACAACACCGAGTGCTAGAGGACGGGCTAAGAGCGCGGCGGTCGGCCACCGAGTGAGACTTCAGCTTGATGGAATTTTCATGGGAGGATTCAATGCAACGCAAAGAGCCGTACCAATGACGGCAAAGAAAATGAAGGTGGCGCAAATTTCTAAGCCGGGATCGGGATTTCAGATCGTCGAACGCGAGATTCCCGAACCGGGGGCAGGACACGTCCGGATCAAAGTTCAGGCCTGTGGCGTTTGCCACAGCGACGTGCTCACGGTAGAGGGCGCATGGCCCGGCATTCAGTATCCTCGCGTTCCCGGGCATGAAGTCGCGGGCATCGTCGACGAGGTAGGAGAAGGAGTGTCCGCGTGGAAGAAGGGGCAGCGTGTCGGTGTGGGTTGGCACGGCGGCCAGGACAATACGTGTCGCGAGTGCCGGCGCGGGGATTTCCGCAATTGCCAGAACCTGAAAATTTCGGGCATCAGTTATGACGGCGGATACCAGCAATATATGGTGGCCCCTGTGGAGGCGCTGGTGTCGATACCCGATAGTCTGAATGACGTTGACGCCGCACCGCTGCTCTGCGCCGGAATTACTACATACAACGCCTTGCGGCACAGCGGCGCCTTTCCCGGCGATCTGGTTGCGGTGCAGGGTGTCGGCGGCCTGGGGCACCTTGGAATCCAATTCGCAAACAAGTTCGGCTACAAGGTCGTGGCCATTGGGCGCGGACCTGAAAATGCGACGCTGGCAAAGAAACTTGGCGCGAGCCTGTACATCGACAGCCAAGCAACGAAGCCAGCGAAGGAATTGCAAAACTTGGGTGGGGCAAGAGTCATCCTGGCGACTGCGCCAAGTTCGAAAGCCATGTCCGAGCTGATCGACGGTCTAGGCCCCAATGGCGAACTCATGGTGGTTGGTGCTGCTTTCGATCCGATTGAGGTCACTCCGATACAGCTCATTAATGGAAGTCGGACAATTCAGGGGTGGGCGTCGGGAACACCGGCCGATTCCGAGGACACTCTGCGGTTCGCCGAATTGAGCGGGGTTCGCGCCATGATTGAGACCTATCCGCTCGAAAGAGCTGCCGAAGCTTACGCGCGCATGTTGAGCGGCAAAGCAGAGTTTCGCGTCGTTCTGACGATGTGAAGGCCGCCGAGAACAGGAATTCAAAGCTGAGAATCCACAGAAAAGGAGAAAGTAATTTATGTCGCACCATTATTCTGGACCAGACCTTGGCTTCCCCCATGGGGACGCTCGCCTCGACCTTACCGATCTATACGCCTTCCCCAAGCCCGGCGATGCAGGCAAGTCGATTCTGATTATGGACGTGCATCCTTCGTCCGGCTTGAACCCCGTTGGGCCCACCACCGACGAAGCCTTCGCGACCGACGCGATCTACGAACTCAAGATCGACACTGACGGCGATGCCGTCGCCAACATCGCATACCGCGTGCGCTTTTCGTCGCACCAAGACGGTGTGCAGACCGCGACCTTGCGTCGTGTTGAAGGTGCGCAGGCCGCCGAAACAGGCGACAGCGGGCAGATCATCATTGAAGGAGCGCCCGTATCGACGAGCCGGGAATCACGGATCACAGAGGGTGGAGGATACCGCTTCTTCGCGGGATGGCGCAGCGATCCCTTTTTCTTCGACACCCAAGGAGCCATCAACAATTTGCAGTTCACCGGAACCGATTTCTTCGCCGAGGCGGATGTGTGCAGCATCGTGCTGGAAGTACCAAACTCTGCTCTGGGCAAGGGAAAGATGGGCCTGTGGCATCGCACCCTGGACGGTGCCAGCGGTAAGTGGGTTCAAGCGGACCGCGGCGCACGGCCCTCGCAGTCGGTATTTCTTACCGGTGAAATAAAGGCTGACTACCTCGCGGGGCAGCCGGCGGACGATGCCCGTTTCGTTCCCGTTTTCGCGCACTCGCTAGAGCACACGGGAGGTTACACGCCGGAGGAAGCAACCCGCGTGGCATCGACCCTGTTGCCGGACATGATTTCTTACGATCCCAGTCGGCCTGCCGCCTATCCCGGCAATGGCCGCGCGCTCTCCGACGACGTGGCGGATTACTTTGTCTCCATCCTTTCAAATGGAAAGGTGACGGGAGATAACGTAGGGTCTCACAAGGATCTGCTCTCCGTGTTCCCCTATGTTGGTGTGCCGCACAAATTGCGGTCCGCGGAACGGGTGGCCGCCTAAGAGTGGGTGTGCGTCCGCACGACGGATTTCGAAACTCGCAACCGGCTACGGACGCCCCCGTCCAGATCGCATGTGTGGCTTGATGCTTTTCAAATCGTCGCGGTGCTTGTACGTCTTCCGCGTAGCCTTGAGCATTTCTCTGTCCGTCGCATCATCTCAACTGCCGGCGGAATCGCCAGGAAAGGAGCACCCCGTGGAACACCGAACCTTCTATCGCAGGGTACAGATCGATGGTCTCTCCATTTTTTATAGAGAGGCCGGTCCGAAAGATGCACCGACGCTTTTGCTGCTGCACGGACTTCCGTCTTCGTCGCGGATGTTTGAACCGCTGTTCGCGCGGCTTTCGGATTCTTATCACCTGGTCGCGCCGGACTATCCGGGCTTCGGGCACAGCGACTGGCCGGATCCGAAACAATTCGCTTACACGTTCGATCACTATGCCGAAATCATGAATCACTTCACCGAAGCGCTGGGGCTTTCGCGCTTCACGCTTTATATGCAGGATTACGGCGGGCCCGTGGGTTTTCGCATGGCGCTGGTTCATCCGGAGCGCATAGAAGCGCTGATTGTGCAGGACGCCGTGGCTCACAACGAAGGTCTGGGCACAAACTGGGTGACGCGGCGGGCATTCTGGGCCGACCGCGCCGGCAATGAGACCGCGATGCGAACAAATCTTCTGTCGCTTGCCGCCACGAAGACGCGACATCTTGGAGACGATCCGAATGTGGAACTCTATGACCCGGACCTTTGGACGGATGAGTTCGCATTCCTGAACGCGCCCGGACAGGCAGAGATCCAAAGCGACCTGTTCTATGACTATCGAACCAACGTTGACGCTTACCCGAAATGGCAAGCCTGGATGCGCGATAAGCGTCCACGTCTGCTGGTGATCTGGGGCAAACACGATCTTTCATTCGATGCCGGAGAACCGGAACGCTACCGCAAGGATGTGCCGACTGCCGAAGTCCACGTACTCGATGCGGGGCACTTCGCGCTCGACACGAAAGCTGACGAGATTGCCGCACTGGTACGTGAGTTCATGAAGACGCAAAAGTAAAAAGTTCGTCGACCGGGGCGACGGGATTCGAAGGTCGGTCGAATCGATTGCACTGCCGACACACTGGCACTTAGGCGATACCATCGTCCAATTGCGCGGCCATGTTGGTTTTGGCTTAATCGAAACAGCTACACGTCGCGTGGTGGTTTTGGTCACCCGTAACAAGTGCGGATCGAATTTGAGCACACCGACTTACCGGGAGAACAGATGAAAGCTGCACGAGTTCTGCAATTTGGTCCACCGAGCGTGATCGAAAACGACGACCTGCCCCGGCCCGAACCCGCCGCCGGGCAACTGTTGGTCCGCGTAAAGGCGGCAGGCGTGGGGCCTTGGGATGCGATCGTCCGTGAGGGCAAGAGTGAGCTCCACCAACCCTTGCCTCTTATTCTCGGCTCCGAGCTATCGGGAATCGTCGAACAAATCGGCGCGGAAATCTCGGGGTTCAAGACCGGCGACGAAGTATACGGGGCAACGAACCATCAATTCACTGGGGGATATGCAGAATATGCGCTGCCTTCGGCCAGAATGATGGGACAAAAACCACGGACCCTGAACTTCATCGAGGCAGCCTCGGTACCAATCGTTGCTGTCACCGCGTGGCAGATGCTCTTCGACTATGCGCGCGTAACCACCGGGCAGACCGTATTAAACCACGGAGCCGCAGGCAATGTTGGCGCTTATGCCGTACAAATGGCCAGCCGAGCCGGCCTGCATGTGGTCGCGACCGCCGCGTCCAACGACCTTGAGTACGTCAGAAGTCTGGGGGCTGAAAAAATTGCGGACTATCAAAAGGAACGTTTCGAGGAGTCGTTGACTGGAGTGGATGTTGTCCTTGATACGGTTGGAGGAGACACGCAGCAGCGGTCTCTGCAAGTACTGAAGCCGGGCGGAATTCTCGTCTCTGTCGTGTCCCTTGTCCCCGAGGCAACACAAAAAGATTATGGAATTCGAGCGGCGTTCTTCTACGTGGATGTGACTACAGCCCGTCTGAACACGATCACAGATCTGTTCGATAGCGGGAAACTGGTTACGCGGGTAGGGACTGTGCTCCCGCTGGCAGAGGCTCGCCTTGCTCACGAGATGCTCGGAGGTGCGCCGCATAAGCGCGGAAAGATCGTGCTGAGCGTAGCGGCTTGACAGTTGAGATCGTGACGGCGCATCTCGCCACAATTCTCACCCAAATCGTCGATAACCGTGCGGTTTCTGGGCCAACAAATACGAAGGAGAATCTTATGACAGCTTTGAACGCACCTACCAACCTCGCACAGATGAACGCACCGGCACAGATTCGCCTGGCCCGCCGTTCGCCCGCCTATTGGCGCGTCACGATCGACAATCCGCCGATCAACGTCATGGGACCGGAGATGCTGAAACAATTCCAGGAAGTAATGAACGCTCTTGAGGTCGACGAGCAAGTCAAAGTTGTGGTCTTCGACAGCGCGGTCGACGACTACTTCCTAAATCACTCTGATTTCACGGCCAAGCTTGAGGACCTGACCGCCATGCCACCAGGTCCCACAGGCTTGCCGCCTTGGCCGGACTTTCTTGTGCGTCTAACGCGTTTACCAATCGCATCCATCGCCCTTATCCGAGGCCGTGCTACGGGCAACGGCAGCGAGATCACGCTGGCCTGCGACATGAGTTTTGCCAGCCGCGAAAAGGCCATCATCTCGCAATGGGAAGTGGGCGTGGGGATGGTCGCGGGCGGCGGCCCCATGGCTCGGCTTCCGAGACTCATTGGCCGAAACCGCGCCCTCGAAGTGCTCTTGAGCTCGGAAGACATCACAGCAGACCAGGCCGATGCCTACGGCTACATTAATCGCGCCCTGCCCGACGCCGATCTGGATGCGTTCGTCGAGGCGCTCGCGACCCGGATCACCAAGTTCGACAAATGGGCGATCGCTCAGACCAAGCGCCTCGTAAACACCAGCCTGCCGCCGGACGTCGAACTCGGTGCCGGGTGGGATGCGTGCATCGCTTCGCTCGGGCGACCTGCCGCCCAGGAGGGGATCAAGGAGCTGATGGAGCGCGGCTTCCACAAGCCGGGGGACGTTGAAAATCGGCTCGGATACTACCTGGGCGAAATCGCCCGCTAGGCTGGCGCACCCGGATTTCCCGACTCCGCCAGAGACGGACGAAGCTCAAGTTTCCGCACATCGATCCGTCCGCGAGCGGCGCCGCAGGAAGAATCCTTAGAGCTTTTCGGCGAGATGCCAAAATTGATCATTGCCCACTTCGATCAGATTTCGAATGGAGGATTTCATGAAAGCAAACGTTACGTTCACCCTCTTAGTTGCGGTCTTGGCGCTGGCGCCGGCCGTTCCTGGCGTGCGAATTTTCGCCGCCCCCAATCCGCAAGTCAAGTCTGGAGTAGACCGCCTGTATGTGCTCGACTGCGGCGACGGCAGCAGTCCCGACGAATCACGCTGGACGCCAGGGGCCAACGTCGGAACTCCCGTCGGCTTTCCCGGACACTGCTACCTCATCCATCACGCCCAGGGATGGTTCCTGTGGGACACGGGCATTGATGATGCCGTAGCACAACTGCCTAATCATGAGGAGGTGTTTCATGAGTGGGGGCCCGGCACCGGCCCGATCTGGCGCAAACCAATAACGCTCGCGGCCCAACTCGAAGAGATACACGTCAAGCCCTCGGACATCAAACTGATGGCCGTGTCACATAGCCACCCGGACCACGCAGGAAACATCGAAATGTTTTCCGACACACTGATGCTGGTGCAAAAAGTCGAGTACGAATGGGCTGGTAGCCGACAAGATACAGTCGCCTTTAACAAGAAGCATCCGGTAAAGCTCATCGACGGCGACTACGATATCTTTGGCGACGGAAGCCTCCTGCTCCTCTCCACACCCGGACACACGCCCGGCCACCAATCTTTGCTCGTGAGACTCCCCAAAACCGGACCGGTAATTCTTAGCGGCGATGTTGTGCATTTCCAGACAAGCTTCGAACATCGCTATGTCCCTGCCAACAATTGGAGCAAGCAGGCCTCGCTCCAATCCATGGACAAGATAGCGGCGATCATCGCGAAGGAACATGCGCAGCTCTGGATCAACCACGATCAGCCCCAAAGCGACGTGCAAAAGAAGTTGCCGGCGTATTACGAGTGACTAACGACGGTTGTTGAACCAGTCGAACGCGACTTCAGGATATTGGCCGACCTCGATGAGGTAGCCGTCGGATCACGCATGGTAGCAGCGCCTCCCAGCCGCGATTGTTCAATGGCTCTGGCAGGAAAGAGTGCTCCCTTTGTCCCTCATTGTCGATAAATTAGCATGCGGCCGGAAACGCCTGCGACCTAAAGGAACCGTTTCATCTGCTGGCGACCCTACGACGGGCAGCTAGTTTAGGAGCGATTCCCAGTTGGTTGGCACCCTTCCTGCTGGTCCAGGAGCGGGCTGATTCTGTGGATGCGAATGCGGCGGAAGCAACTCCACGCCCTTGATCATCCCTTGCGTCTCGTAATCGTAGAACCAATCCTCTCCCGGCTCGAAGCTGGCAATGATCGGATGCCCTGTTGCCGCCGCATGCTTGGATGCATGCTGGTTCGGAGAACTGTCACAGCAACCGATGTGCCCGCACTCCGCACACCGGCGGAGATGAAACCACCAACCCTTCGGTGACGCCAGACATTCCACACACCCATCGCCGCTTGGCTTCGAAGCGGGATTGATTCCGCGCAGACCCTTTTTCATGTCTGATTTTCCTTTCGTCTCCTCTGTTCGCAAAAATAATATCAAGCCACTAGCAGGATCTTCCCGACCCCACCCTTCTCTGCCGCTGCTTGAGCCTCGGCCGCCTCACTGAGTGGCAGTTTCTGACCCATCGGAATTACCAGCTTGCCATCTCGCACCGCTTCGGCCATGAATTCGAGCGTTTTCCTGTCGAATTTCGAGAATACTGGCACCACCTTTATGGATGGGTACTTCGCAGCGTTCTGCGGCGCGCCGACAACTGATGCATACACTCCTCCCGGCTTGACCTTGGCAATCAGCTTCTCGGCGGTTCGTCCGCCGACCGTATCCGCCACCGCATCGAGCGGAGGAAGATCTGCGATCGCCGTGTCGTCATCGGTTGCGACCACCTGATCCGCGCCGATGGTCTTTGTCTGATCCATCTGGCTCTTTAACACCCCTGCAATCACGGTCGCTCCTCGCTGCTTTGCAGTGAATACGGCCGAACGCCCGACATTTCCAGCAGCCCCTACGACGAGAACCGTCTGGCCGGCCTTGATTCCGGTAGCTGAAAGGAGCTGGTTTCCGGTCGTCGTCACCAGCGGCAGCGCCGCCGCCTGGATCAAATCGAGCCCCTTGGGAACCTTCGCCAGCATCGCGGCTTTCACGACACAAAGCTCGGCGTAAGTATTGTCCGCCATCGCGAACACTTGGTCGCCGACGGAAAAACCTTCCACTCCCGGCCCAAGCTTCGCCACGGTCCCCGCAATGTCGACTCCTATCAGCCCCGGAAACTTGATGGGATAGAAGTCTTTCGTCAATCCGGCACGTCGTTTGTAATCGATTGGATTCACACTCGAGGCAGCGACTCGCACCAGTACTTCGCCGGGACCCGCCACCGGATCAGGGTACTCCTCGAACTTCAGGACTTCAGGACCGCCATATTGGTGGACAACGATTGCTTTCATATTTCATCTCCTTACTGTGCGCCGGCAAACAGTGAATAATTCAATTTAGATGAACGAGCGGAAATTGGTCGCCGATCCAATGGAACTCCAACTTCGAAATTGGAAACACCTGCATAGGCATGGTGAAATAATTTATTGAGAAACGCACCGATTCTTGCGTTCACAGGAACTCGTCTTCGCGGAAGTTCGGCATTTCGCCCACTTCAGCACATCCCATATCTCGCACTGCAAGTAAAAGCCCGACGAGATAGAAGGCGCTATCACTCCTTCGCTAACGGCATCGTGAACCAGTTCATGCACCACTTCGTAGCCAGGAATCTGCAATCGCTTCGCAAGTTCGATCAGTTCTTGCGCCGGAAGTTCACGTTCCGCAATCATCGACAGTAGCAACATAAGGCCATCGGGACCCGCGAACCGTTCAAGTGCTAATCCCTCAACGATGCCACGGTTCTTTCTGAATTCGTCTCGCGGATTGTACTGGCATCCGTGTGGCTTTGGCCATCTCGGGCTGGCGTTGATACGGTGCACTAATCTTAAACCGCTTACTTTCGGTTTTCCCTTAGCGTCCTCTGCCGCGAGCCACTCAACCCAGCCTGCCTGCAGATCGGACACGAGTTCACCGCAGCTATCGCATCGCCAACCGGCGCGAATGATTTCACTCTTTGGCATAACACTCACCCAACATCCTTCTACCCCGAAGTGGCGTGAGGTGAGGACCCACAAGATCCAATCCCCACCTCACGATGCGTTCAACGGGTCACCGCTTGCATGGCGGGTTCGAGAACATGATCGGTCACCTGGGTTGGCTTTAATGTGCTCAAAATATTTCTGGCCTTGGCCGCCTCAGCGGAAGTTCCATGAGCAACCACCAGGTACTCGCCAGCCTTTATGGCGGTCTCGTAGGTCACGATGCTGTCTTTTGGTATTCCGATGCTGAACAAACCGGCACCGACGGCACTCAAACCGCCGACTACAACCGCGTCTTCCAACGCGGCGACGATCGAAGCCACCAATGGACCGCCAACCAGCACTGGACCTATCGCGGGCACCCAAAAGAATGCGGCGCCAAACAGCAGGCCCCAGAATCCGCCCCAGAAAGCGCCCCACTTTCCCCAATACTTCATGCGGTCGCCCGCATTGTAATAGCCAACGACTTGCTCGTCCGTGTGATAATCCTTCCCTACAACCGATAACTTCTTCATGTCAAAGCCCGACTTCTGAGTGGTTGTCATAGACTGCGATCACTGCGTTTGTGTCTGTCATAACTCTGTCTCCTTTCAAGTTCGGTTTTGGTGGTTGAGATTTACTTCACTTTGCCTTCTCTGTTTGGTTCGTCGCGTCTCTTGTGGGCGGAGCCTTAGCTTTGCACACGACGTTCGCGCGTCGCAGCGCCTTTGGCGTCAGCCTCTTTTCTGTTCCTTTGAGGATGAACGCCCAAGTCGTGCCATGACGTTTCCGTGAGGTTTACGTCGTAGTAGTTTGCAGCTTTCTCGATGTTCGCGAACGCCAACGCACGGTCGGCATCGGAGACGTCGATGACTTGATCGAACCGCGCGACCGCGTTACGCACATGTTCTGCGTCGGTCAGTGGTTCTTTGCGTTGTTTCGGAAACGCGTAGACGCTGTCGGGTAAATCGCCTCGCGTCGTGAGCCGTCCGTGTTTCTCGTGAGGTTTCCAGGTCGCTTCCGGCATGTTTTCGCCATCCTTTCCGCTAATAATTGGCTAGAAGGCCAGCGCAGTCCCGCCCAAGTTGTGTTTGGTTTGAGCAGGAGGCAGGTTTTCTGACCTACAGATTGCCACGCCTCGCTTGTCAAACGGACTCGGCTGCGATGGAGCGATTACACCGGAGCGGCTCCGGCGAATCAATTGGACGATGGTATTGGCAATACCTTGGTATTAGGGTTTTGTGGATAGAGTGCGCCACTTTGCTGGGAATTCATGACAATCCATTTCTCACCAACTCGCCGCGGATGAACATCGACCTCATGCCCGAGCACCTCGTCATTGTCAGCGGAAAGTATGTTGGGCTGATGTCGGGATCGAGGCCCGCCCGCCAGCATTGCCATAGATCCTGTCGGCCCGCAAAGTCAGTCTGTAGTAGGACGAAATGTGGCGCCCGGAGGGTGGCGCGAGAGTCGATACCAAGGTGTCGACGATACCATCGTCCAATTGTTTGCCCGCCAAACTTCTGGTGTGATGACTCGCGTCGACGGTCTTGGCTGGTTCGGCCCCCGAGCTTCCGCACACAGCAAAAGGAGAGATCGATCATGAAGCATACAGAATCGACCGGGATTTCACGTCGTCGTGTCTTGGCAATGGCAAGCGTTTCTGCAGGAGCAGCACTGCTTGCCCGACGCCCACTCTTCGCAGATCAAGCCGGGAATGCACCAGCCCCCAACGCGACAGTCAACCCCAAGAACACATCGTTTGCGTTGAAGCAAATCGATGCGGGCCTCTTGAATATTGGTTACGCCGAAGCTGGCCCTGCCAATGGCCCTCCGGTGATCCTTTTGCAGGGCTGGCCCTACGACATCTACGGCTACGTCGACGTTGCGCCGTGGTTGGCATCGGCGGGCTATAGGGTAATCATTCCGTATCTGCGGGGTTACGGTACCACGCGCTTTGTTTCCAGCGAAACGTTTCGCAATGGACAACAGTCGGTGGTTGCTCTCGACATCATCGCGCTAATGGACGCGCTCAAGATCGACGAGGCAATCCTCGCGGGCTTCGATTGGGGAGGGCGGACGGCTAACATCATCGCGGTTCTGTGGCCGAAGCGCTGCAAGGCGCTGGTCTCGGTGAGCGGTTATCTGATTCCCAGTCAGGCAGCGAACCGGGCACCGTTGCCGCCGAAGGCCGAGCTCCAATGGTGGTACCAGTTTTATTTCGCCACGGAACGCGGCCGGGATGGCTATGACAAATACCGGCGCGATTTTGCCAAGCTTATCTGGCAAATTGCCTCGCCGAAGTGGAACTTCGATGATGCTACGTTCGATCGCACCGCAGCATCGTTCGACAATCCGGACCATGTCGCCATCGTGATCCATAGTTACCGTTGGCGGCTGGGCTTGGTTGACGGCGAGCCAAAATATGACGATCTGGAAAAACGGCTTGCGGTAGGTCCGGTCATCAGCGTGCCCACCATCACTCTTGAAGGCGACGCCAATGGGGCGCCACATTATCCGGACCCTGGCGCTTATGCCAAGAAATTCTCCGGCAAATATGCACACCGGACCATCACCGCAGGCGTCGGGCACAATCTGCCGCAAGAAGCTCCGGAAGCCTTTGCCAAAGCTGTTGTCGATGTGGACAGTTTTTGATCAAAGTTAATGTTTGTCGCCGCGGACTGTAGAGAAAAAGTGGAGGCGGATTCCATGAACTCCCAGAAACAGTTTTGCAATTCGAATTACGCCGTCGAAATGGACATTGCGGAGCGTGAGTTATTCGCGTTCCTTCGCGCCGTGACGCAACAGTTTGGTCCCGAGGAGGCCAAACTCTCGGCGGAGGATTGGCTCGACGAGGCGGAGTTAACGGATAGCCCACCTCTATCGACAAGCCGAAATTGGCGGGCGGTCACGATAGCGGCGTCGGCAAGACTGGCAAATCGGCTAGCCGTATTGCAGCATTGCAGATCAGATCGCCACCTTGAGCAAGGTAAAGGATGTTGTCAATGCCGTTCTTTGCCGACACAGGCAGGTCAGGTTAGCGGAGAGATTCTCCCCGTGGATGGTGCCACTCCGGCTCGTCGTTGGTAGCGGCACGACAATTCAATATCGTTCCCCGTTCCGGGCCTATCGTTACTTGCGAGGTGGTTCAAGCGGACACCGGGAGACGAGCGTCGGCTTCCAGGAAAGGGCGAGACATGATATCGAAATGTGCTAATCCGCAATGCAATGCCTCGCTGCTGCGCTTGAGCGAGGGGAAAGTCTTTCAGTTCGAAGCGCGACAGATTTTCACGTTCCGCGAGGCACCCGTCCTCAAGAGTCATCAAGTTGCACATTATTGGTTGTGTCGGAAGTGCGTCACATTCATGACATTGGGGTTAAAAGAAGGAGTCGTGGAGATCAAGCCTCTTCAGAGATAAACTGTTGAGCAATCCCAATCCGTTAGGATATTTCGCTGTTATGTTTTGATCATTAGCTGGGGGCTTCCGCTGTGGCGTCGCAGGAGTCAAACGCGGTGTAAGCCCGAAGAAACAGGCTCGACTTGAGGTCGTACGCTCCGATTCCGCTAAAGCATGTAGCTTCTTATCAGATTGAGGGCTCGACACGAACGACTGAACTTTGGGGAGTGTCGTTACAGCGCACCCCGCGATGGAGGGAAAAGGTATGGATTGGAAATGGTTGGTGCAGTTTGCTCTGCGGGGAAGCAGTGATTTGGAACAATATGCCATCCTGGTGGTACGCCTTTCAATAGGGCTGTTCTTCGCCATCTCCGGGGCACAGAAATTGTTTGTCGCCGGCGGCACGAAGCCTGTTTACGAAACGCTGGTTAAGGCGAAAGTCCCGTTTCCCCGCCAGACAGCTTATTTCGTGTCGGGTGTCGAGTTCGTTTGCGGATCCTTGGTGGCCGTTGGGTTTCTTTCGAGTCCATCCAGCGTCGCTTTATTGACCGATATGACTGTCGCCACCTTGACCGAAGCGCTTTCCACCTTGCCTAAAGGACTTTCGCCTCTTGCCTGGCTCGACGATTTCCTCTACCTTCCGGAAGTCCTGTACGTCCTCTTCTTTATCTGGCTGATCTGCTCCGGTCCGGGAAAGTTCAGCGTCGATTACTGGCTGGCGAGCCGGCTAGTGAATTGATCAGTCGAGGAAGCATTGTTGCTAAACAGAGATTAATGGTCATTACCAGAGCTTTGAAGCTGGCCCGCTGCCCGAACTAAAATGATGCGAACCACAGGCTGGGCTGCGATGAGGTACACATGCCCCGATTGCTTTCGGTAAATGTAGGTCTCCCGCGCGACGTGACATGGAACGGCAAAACTGTCCGTACCGCGATCTGGAAATCTCCGGTTACCGGACGGCGAATGGTGCGTAAACTCGATATCGATGGTGATGCGCAAGCCGATCTCGCCGGTCAGGGCGGGGAGCCCGGTTTCCGCGCTGGTGCATCATAGGAGTTCCATAGGAGGAGTCCAATCATGCGTTCTGATATTGTGCCCGGAGCCATTTTCCCCGACTACGAACTGCCCGATCACACGGACAATGTGCGCAAGCTCAGCGAGCTACAAGGTGATGATCCTCTGATCCTTACGCTGGCGCGCGGTCACTATTGCCCTAAGGAGCACCAGCAGCATTTGGAGCTCGCCGCGTTCTATCCGAAGATCGCGGTGTCGTACACGCAGATCGCTACCATCGCCACCGACGATCACCATACTCTTCAGGAATTCCGTGCGTCAGTCGGAGCCCAGTGGACCTTCCTTTCGGACCCCGACCGAACGGTTCAGAAGGATCTCGACATCCAGGAGTACACCGACCCCGAGCATAATCCGATGATCCCGCACACGCTCGTGCTTAAGCCGGGCCTCGTGATTTACAGCATTTATAACGGTTACTGGTTCTGGGGACGTCCGTCGGTGGTCGACCTTTGGCACGACCTTCGCGCCGTAACGAAGGAAATCCGCCCTGACTGGGATCTGAGTACTCCTGGACTCCGCGAAGCATGGAATGCGGATGACTTATCGCGTTTCCACGGGTGGAACAAGCAGGCCAGTAAAGTAGATGCCTCGACAGCACGGAAGAAATAGCAGCGCTTTTTTCGACATTCGGTGGTCGAGCAGAATTTGCAGTATTGGTCACGTGATTCTCAGGAAAGGGGAAGGCTGCCTTTAACCAATACCGAAATGAAGCCGACTACTTCCCCAAATCTGTGGCGACCGCTTCGAGTAACCGTTTTTCGCAATCTGCTAGTCGCGGACGTCATTTCAGACATCGGCGCTTTCATGCAGAACGTCGGCGCTGCATGGTTGATGGTCTCACTCGGCGCCGGGCCGATCTACGTTGCGCTGACGCAGACTGCCGCTTCCTTGCCATATTTTCTACTGGCGCTTCCAGCGGGTTCCGCTGGCGATATTGTCGACCGCCGCAAGCTGATTCTTTTCACCGAGTCGTGGATGATG
Organism: Terriglobales bacterium; assembly: GCA_963700175.1. Taxonomy (GTDB): domain Bacteria; phylum Acidobacteriota; class Terriglobia; order Terriglobales; family Acidobacteriaceae; genus DASVWZ01. The sequence goes on along the minus strand of CAVOWN010000005.1, from coordinate 10,437 downwards.
GGCGTCGCGTTGATTCTAGCGATCTTGACTATTGCAGGAGTGATGTCGCCATGGATACTCTTGGTGCTCACATTTGCGCTCTCCGCCGGAGATGCGTTCGAAACGCCGGCATGGCGCGCGATCCTGCCTGAATTGGTGCCCAAGGAAGACCTGGCAGCGGCCTCAGCGCTCAACGGGATTGAATTCAACCTCGCTCGAGCGGTGGGGCCGGCGCTCGCTGGCGCGATCATATCGGTTGCTGGTGTCGCCACGGCCTTCATCACAAATTTTGTCTCGTTCTTCGGTGTCATTCTTGTTGTTGCCAGGTGGAAAAGGCCTGTCCGCAGGAGGAGCGCGCCGCTGGAATCTTTTTCGGGAGCTACGGTTGCGGCAATTCGATACGTTCGGCACTCCCCCGCAATTCTGACGGTATTGCTCAGAACAGGCGCAGTCATGTTCTTCTCCAGCGCACTCTTCGCGTTGCTGCCGACGGTTTCTCGGAGCGTGAATCGGAATGCGACCGGCTATGGACTCCTGCTCGGCTGCTTTGGTGGCGGTGCAATCGTCGGTGCTTTGGTCATGCAGTCGGCCCGTAACCGGTGGGCAATTGAATCCATAGTGTCGACCGGCGTCGTGAGCTTGGGTTTAGTGATTTTGGCGATGAGTGGGTTGCACAGATTGAGCACGCTGGCTGGAGTTATGTTAATCGGCGGCGCAGCGTGGATCATCTTCATCTCCCTCATCAACGCTCTTGTCCAGAACCTGGCGCCTGATTGGGTAAGAGCGCGGGTCCTCGCCATCTTCATTCTGGTATATCAGGGGAGTTATGCACTCGGGACTGCGGCTTGGGGTGCCGTCGCTCAACGATCAGGCGTTGGAACCGCGCTTGTCTATGCTGGGATGGGGACAATCGCCACCGCAGCCATTGCCCTTTTCGCGCAACTTCCCGATTCGACCGCGGATCTGAGTCCCTGGAACCATTGGCGCGTGCCCGTCGTCATCGGCGAAATTGGGGCTGATGTTGAGAAGGGACCAGTACTGGTTACCGTGGAATACACCGTCATTCCAAAACGGGCAGCAGAATTTGTAAATGCAATGCACGAATATGGTCGGATGCGGCGTCGCGATGGCGCGTATCGGTGGGCGATCTTCCGCGATACTGAAGTCGCGGATCGTTATGTCGAGATATTCCTGGTGAACTCCTGGGCAGAGCACCTGCGTCAGCATGAGAGGCAAACCCAAGCCGACCGCGAGATGGAAGAACGAATATCCAGCTGTCTTTCCGGAGAACCGACGGTGCGTCATTTGATCGATGCCTATGCGATAGGAACGTGATCGGACAAAACCCGTCTCAGCCAGATTTGACGCGAGAAAACACATTTTCCGGACAGGAGCCTGCGCTTCGCTTTGCCCGCGGGACCAATTTCGAGATCCGCTCAGCGATTCGCCTGTAATAAGGGAATTCAATTCCGGCCTCCCAAGCGACGGATAGCGACAGCGGGTTTCGAACCTCATGCCCGAGATTGCCTGATCAATTCTGATCAGTATTGCGAACACGTTTCAGCGACTCTATAGAAGCATCGAGGGAGCCACCAGGTGAAAACCGCAATCATGCCAGAATCCTACAAACGATGTTGCAACTAGCAAGGAAGAGGCTGAGACGCAAATCGAGGAAGTTAACGTGGTGAAGGCAGCACTGAAGATAGAAGCAGTGTCCCACGACCTCGTTAATGGGCAATAAACAGATGGACACTGGCGACGATATTGCGCCCTCCAGGAAAGCCGCTGAACATGGAGTCAGCATGCGCATCAGCCAAGCAGTACATCCGGAGCGGACGCAACCATGATTAACGAGACTTTGGAGCATCCGCGAGAAAGATCATCGCGACCGTTGCCGAATGGCAGCATACAAACGGTTACCTCCGCCACGTTTACCCGGTCAGTTCTAGAGGCGGCGGGACCAATTGCCGTCGAATTCATGTCTTACGGGTGTGCACACTGCCGAGTGATCGAGCCGGTTCTGGAGCATGTGGCAAGAATGGTGGAACCTCAGGAGAGGATCTTCAGGGTCAACATCGCGGTTGAACAGGAACTCGCAGCCTGCTACCAAATCCAGGGCACGCCAACTCTGGTCATGTTTCTTAACCAAAACGAAGTTGGACGGGTCGAAGGGCCCTCCCCCACAGTTTCAAGCGTCCTGGCAGCGGTGACGCGGCCCTTTGAATCGTGAACGAGAGGCCAAGTGACGATGATGCAGAAACAGCCTAAGCCAATTCTCTCATTCAATGACGAATGTGCTGTCTGTCGCTACATTGGACATTGGGTGCAGAGGTCGGCGCAGGGCAAATCGGGTGAGGCGAGCATCCTCGTCCAACCGATCGGTGACGACCCGGAGAGGCTTCGGTCTCTGAATCCGGATCTCGATATCTGGGATGCCTATGAAACCATCCACGTCCTCATGCCCGATGGCTCGATGAGGCTGGGAGGGGAAGCCGTCGCAGAGACTCTGAGGAACCTGCCGAACAGCCAATGGTTCGCATGGACTTTCGCTACGACCATTTTCGGATTGCGGCCCTTTCAAGTCATGCTCGACGTTGCCTACACCATCCTCGCAGATGTGCGACCCCTATTCGGCTGCGAGAGTTGTGGGAAGTCAAAACTTCTAAGACCGCTTCAGTGGGTAACGAAACGAGCCAAGACCTTATTCGGCGTGAACCCTCACCCGAGCCAGCATTTTAGTTCGCTTTCGGTCGCCAGTCCTCGACCGGTAGCGGCCTCGGGGGAATCTATTCCGCAAGCGCGTCACTCCTGACCCAGAGATACCTCATGCCGCCTCCGCAACGGGCATGGGGCCAGTGCCTTCCAGATTGAATCTGTAGATGCGATCGCCCCAGCGAGACCGGCGTCAAAAGTCAGGTGTTGTTGTCGCCCCTGCTGCCGAGCGCACCCTTCCGGATGATCCGCACCAATAGAAGCGCAACCATGAGGATCCTTACCGATCATGATCGGGCGAAGTTGAGAAGTGCTTGGATGTCACCGTCATCCGCCGCTCTGATTGCTTCCAGATATGTCGTGCGGGCTTCGCCTTCCTTGACGAGATTAGCAGAACTCCAGGTGAATGCAGGTCGGCCTAGCTTCATTGCAATTATGTCTGCGATCAGACGGGCATGCCTGCCATTGCCGCTCGGAAACGGGTGTTGCAATGCCAATCTAATTATCGTGTCTCACTTCACCACGACCTGCCCGGTCATCTTCGGGTGGATCGTGCAGTAATAGGGATACGTTCCTGCCTTCGCAAACGTGTAGGAGAATTTTTCGTCCGTATCCAGCACCTTGGACTTGAACACCCCGTCTGTGCTCACCGCCGTGTGGGGGATGTCATCACTGTTGGTCCAGGTCACCGTCGTTCCTAGCGGTACCGTGATCGTCTGAGGCCCAAAAACGAAATTGTCGATTTTCACCGCCGCGTTTGCCTGGTCGTTGTTACTCGCCTTGACGCTCGGTGATCCCATCAACAGCAGCAGCACCGCGATCATTACCGGAGTCGCCACACTCGCAAGCCATATGTTTTTCCAAGTCATCTTTCTGTTTCCTTTCTACGTTTGACGTTCATGGTTGATGTTTCTTGCTACCGCCATTTCCTGAAGCCGGGACCCTTTAGGCCCCGAGCGGCGAATCGACGATGGCCAGACTGCCACCGCTGACCACATAGTTCACGTCGGTGATACCCAACACTTTCTGCAACTGGTCAGCGGGCACCTTCATCGGTCCGGCCGAGGGAGCTGTGCCCGGCGCCGGTTGTGGGAAAGCGGTTGACATCGCCGTGTGGAACGAAACCTTACCTTCCACCTTCTGCATGATCTGGTGAATATGGCCGTTTAACACAGTCACCGAACCGAAGCGCTTAACGTAAGACAAAGCTTGTTCGCTGTCGTCGGTTCCCCAGCCCCAATCGGGATAGATGGTCCACAGCGGAATGTGCGCGTAGAGCACAATCGGAGTGCTGGCAGAGCGGCCCTTAAGATCAGCTTCAAGCCATTCCAGTTGTTCGTGCCCGAGCGACCCCATGCCTCCAGCTTTCAGGTTCGCAACATTCACCAGTCCAACGAAATGCACACCCTGGTGATCGAAGCTGGACCACCCAGTGCCCTTCGTACCTTTCCCGTAGCGTTGGAGATATTGCTCGCCGTTGTCACTGAGCATGTCATGCTCACCTGGCACAATGAAGATCTGTTTGGCGGACGCGCCTTTTAATACTTGATCCAACGTATCGAATTCACTCGACTTCGAAAGTTGACTCAGATCACCGGTATGAATGATGAAATCCGGCGAGTGAGGCATGGCATTGATCTTGTTGATCGCCGTCTGCAGAGTAGCGGTGACGTTGGGATTGGCCGGCTTGTTAAAACCAATGTGGCTGTCGCTGATCTGCACAAAGCTGAAGTCCGCGCCTTTGGAGGCATTTTTCTTGCTGTCCTTGGCGAAAGCCCGCGAAACTGGAACTCCACCACTCATAGTCCAAACCAGGCCCGTGCCCGCCCATGCCATGCACTTGAGGAATCCGCGGCGATCAACGCCATCGTTGTTGAGGTCTTGCAAACTCTGATCGATGAGATCTTGCTTTTTGTCGGGCATCCGTCCTCCGTGATTTGTAACGTTCTGAGGTGATAACTGTGGCAGGTAGTTTTTATTCCCGCCAAATTTGAAGGCGGCGAAAGAATCCGGCACGCCGGATGCACGCCGAGTATTTCGAGTCTTGTGTTGGGGGGCGTGCAGTTGTCCGCGTATTTCCTGGACTCGAGAGTCCGCGCGCGAAGTGATCGACTTCTCCGCTGCGCGCAAGGGCACTATGGAACAAGCGCCGCCCACCTGGATTATGACTGAGAAAACTTTGATCTGGAGATTCGTGTGCTGGAACCACTGGAAAATCCCTTCGGCCCAAAAGTGTTACCTATGTAGCCGGCACATTCTGTTACCCATGTCTCCGGGCTGGACCGGTGCGTGTTTCCATATAGTCTGCGTCGTAGTCTGAGTCGTAAGCGCCCGCGCAAGAGAGAGCTTAGGTGACGGCATACCCGCCAATCGCCAAGAGACGGAGTACCTGTCAATCACCCATAGCCACGTCCCATCCTTCCGGCGCCGCGCAACTTCCGAGGTCACGGTGCCATTGCGGCTGCGCGTCGAGGTGAGGGCCAGATCACCGCAAATGAGCGCTGGTCGCTGTTCTCCGAACTCGAAGTTTCGTTTTTCCGGTCCAAACCCCGTAACCTGGAGTTTAGTAAAAAACTCGTGAATGGCCTCTTTGCCACGCAGGAACGTTCCACCGCCAATGTCGACTACCGCGTCTGGCTCGAACAACGCCGTCATGCCAGTAACATCTCCCGCGTTCTCTCTCGCTATCAACAATCGCTCCAAATCCTGGGGATCGTTGGCCAGCTCTTTTGTCGTTAAATCATTCATAGTGACGCTCCGCTATCCGATTGTGCTGCGCTGTATTTATGCCATTGCGCTGTACTTCTATGATCCTGTTACGTTGTACCGTTTTCATATTATTGTGTTGAGAGAGTACGGCTCCGCCCGCTTGCGAGTGCGGCCCCGCACCCCGTTGCAGATAAGCTAATCCCGCTGTTTCTTCGTCACGTCGATTTAGCGTCGGCGAGTGAGTCCCTTTGCCGAGGCCTCAGATCCAGGTGGTTCACGGAACGGTTCCACATCAATGCGCTCGTAACACACTTCCAGCACGGTCAGGTATTCTGTGCCGCCCGGCAATTGAAGGACTACGCTGTCACCCGCTGCCGACTTCATCAGCGCGCGCCCCAGAGGTGACACCCAACTGATGTGGTTACGGTTGAGATCGATTTCGTCTGTGCCCACGATGCTCACCACTCGCGATACTCCCGCGGCATTGGCATAGCGCACGGTCGCTCCAAAGAATGCCTTCGCAGCCGCCTGCCCCGCTCTCGGAGCTTCCGGGTCCACCACTTCCGCGGCTTCGATTCGCTTGGTGAGAAAGCGAATCCGCCCATCGATCTGCCGCAGCCGCCGCTTGCCGTACTGATAGTCGGCGTTTTCGCTGCGATCGCCGTTGCTGGCAGCCCATGCCACCACCTCCGTCACGGCCGGGCGTTCCCTGGTGAGCAGAAACCGGTGCTCATCTTTAAGGCGCTCCAGCCCGCTCGGCGTGATGTAATTCTTGACTGGCGCCGCGGGCTCGTCCGCTTGTGGTTTTCTCGTAAACCCTTTTCGCATCTCGTAGTATTTCGTCCTTCTAGCGCGAGTCCAGCGGGTGCACCAATGAACCGGATGAACGCTGCGGCCCTGACTGATTTTTTCACGTTTTCCGGCAACACGGGGGACAGCCGGGTCGTTCTCCGGTTCTCGCCCCCAAGGGTAAGAAAAAAGGGGGAACGTTCCGTCTGTACCCGGTTTTTGCCGGTTTTTGCGGTCGAACACGCTAGCGGCCCTTATTTTTGTTGCTGTTACCTTGGTCGTGCTTGCGTCTTTTGTTGGGGAATGGGGTAAAAATGGGGCAAAATTGGAAACTCACCTTCGCTATATTGCTTGGTATATATACCAAGCAATATCGTCAAACGAAAGGAGATTATATGGGTTAAAGAGCTGATAATTTTGCGCCGATAATGGTTTATTGTGGGATGTCTCACTTGGTATATATACCAAGTGAGACATGTATGTGTATAATGAGAAGTTCTCATAGATTGGCATTAAACGCCCTGTCACCATCAGGATGTGCGCCATCAAAGCAGCTTTGGTATATATACTAAAGCTGCTTTGATGGCGCACATCCGAGTGGGCAGCCCGGAAAATGCAAAGTTCTTAGGAGCACTTTCCAAAATTGGCAACCCGATTACAAATCGCTCGCAAGGACATCATTGCCCTATTCGACAGCTTGCCGAATCGAATTTTCTGGCCCAGCGACATCTCAGGCATCCTGACGCAGCATCGTGAGTTTTGGCGTCTCGCGCAAAGCACTACGACCCCCGTCTTTCTTAGGTTTCTTATCGACAAAACTCCCATGACAAGGGTCGACATCGTAGCGGTGCATCACAGCGCCTCTAGCGCCGTAAGATACATTTGGAAAGAAGCATCTCCTTACGAAATTGCGCTCTCCTTGAAGCGGAACGCATATCTTTGCCATGCCACTGCCGTTTTCCTGCATGGCTTAACTGAGCAAATCCCATCCCGAATTTTTGTGAACTCAGAACAGAGTCCGAAGCAATCATCAGGAACACTAACTCAAGAAGGCATTCACAGAGCCTTTGCCAGTAAACAACGAGAATCAAATTTCGTGTTCCGTTTCAATGAAAACGAAGCGCTGCTGCTATGGGGCAAGAACACTGCGCAACTTGAGGTCACGCCACTGGAATATTCGGGGATCAAGTTACCAGTCACCAGTCTGGAACGAACGCTTATTGACATCGTCGTGCGGCCAAACTACTCCGGAGGCGTGTTTCAAGTATTGGAGGCCTACCGCAGCGCTCAAACACGAGTGTCTGTAGGGACGCTAATAGCTACCCTCAAGAAACTGTCGTACGTTTACCCGTATCACCAAGCTATTGGTTTTTATATGGAACGCGCTGGATATCCAGAAAAACTGTACGGGAGGCTCAAAGATCTCGGACTGCAATACGATTTTTATTTGTCTTATGATTTGCGCGACAAAGAATACATTGCCGACTGGCGTTTATTTGTTCCAAAGGGATTCCATTGAGGCGACAAGGCGAACCCCAAAATCGAAGTAATAGTCGAACGTTTGCAGCGTACCCGTGGTTGAAGTGCGTACGCTTTCCCAATCTGGCCGATGAAATTCTCGGAAGCCTTCGATTCTTGCCAATAAGGCGGCCGGCACTTCCTTAGCTGCAAAAATTTGATGTGCCAATTCCAAGTTCTCCGCTGAGGTTAAATTCACGCTGGTCTTAGATACGATCAAGTGAATATCGAAAAAGTCTCTAGCGCGGGGAGATGGATTTCGATTGAAGGTATATTCGGGCATCTGCTGGCAAATCGCGCGTAATTTCTCTATCGCGATCATCTCAGCGGAGTAGACGAAAACTGAATAGTTATCCAATTCAACTTTTTGTTTGCCACGAACGTATTCGCACTTGCTCAAGTCAATTGTGAAGACCCGCTGCTGATTCGGGCCAATGACCAAGGAATCACGGCGAATTGCATCAATGTTGCCTAATAGCCCTTCGTATTTGGCCCGTTCCATTAGCTTGAAGGAGATCATGTAACCGCCCCAGCGAGGACTAGCGCCTTCTCGAGGCACGCTGGGCTTCTTTTCGAACTTGAAATCGAAAACAACAAGACCCGCGGCGTCGAAGCGCCTGTCCAGTGCCGCTGATATACGCTTTTCGATGTCTTCTAGATTGTCGAAATCATTTTCTATGGAAAAATCCAGATCAAGAGACGTACGTTCGCTTATGCCAAGGGCGAGGTTGAGAGCGTTGCCCCCTTTCAAAACGACTTTGTCGAAAAGGACGTTGTCCGAGAATAGAGCCGTGATCGCAATTCTTCGTACGGCTTGAAAATCAAAAGGCGCTTGTGGCATAGGTGAATAGTGACACAGGCGTTGCGAGCCATCAATTCTCCCATCTCTTTCTCCGATATCTTAGAGGGTCCCCACACTCGACATTCCTTCACGGTATTCATCATCTGGCTTGGGGTTTTAGCGAGTGACGGGCAAACCTTCAATCACCCAACGTGCCATCGTTATCCGGCAAGTTTCTGTCCACGCTACACTGGAACAGGCAACATGCCCCAAGTTGCTCCTCCAAAATGATCTCTTTCTCAAATATCAACAAGCAGTATGGCAAGCAGTTGCTCTTCGTGGATGCCTCCTTTCAGTTGAATCCCGGCGAAAAAGTTGGACTGGTCGGTCCCAATGGGGCGGGCAAGACAACGCTCTTCCGGATGGTGGTGGGCGAGGAAACTCCCGACGATGGCGCGGTCTCCGTCCCCAAGAAGTTGACGATCGGCTACTTTCGCCAGGAACGTCGAGGAAATGCAGGGCCGTTCCGTCCTCGATGAAGCGATCGCCGGCAGCGGGCGCGTCGGCGATCTGCACCACGAACTCGAAGCCTTGCAGCGGGAAATGTCCGACCCCGACAAGGCGGATGACATGGACCGCATTCTTGATCGCTTCGGTCACGTGCAGGAGGAGTACGAGCATTTAGGCGGTTACGCGCTCGAATCGCAAGCCCGTGAAGTGCTCCACGGCCTTGGGTTCAAAGACGATCAAATTGACGGCGACGTGGGCGCTCTCTCCGGCGGATGGAAAATGCGGGTTGCGCTGGCGCGGGTCCTGCTCGGAATGCCGGATGTATTGCTGATGGACGAACCGACGAACCATCTCGACATCGAATCCATCATCTGGCTGGAACACTTTCTCAAATCATTTCCCGGCGCGCTGCTCATGACTTCGCACGACCGCGAGTTCATGAATCGTCTGGTCTCAAAGATCGCAGAGATTGATGGCGGCGAAATCATCGCCTACTCGGGTGACTACGACTTCTACGAGCGCGAGCGGGCGGTCCGAGAGAGCAATCAGCAGGCAGCCTTCGCCCGGCAGCAGTCCATGCTTGCTAAAGAACAGCGCTTCATCGATCGTTTCAGGACACACGCCGCCAAAGCGGCCCAGGTGCAGAGCCGCATCAAGGCCTTGGATAAGATCGAGAAGATCGAGCTGCCCAAAAAACGGCAGGTCGTGAAATTCGACTTTCGTGTTCCACCGCGATCCGGCGAACAGGTCGCCGTCCTTGAGAATCTGCACAAGCGTTACGGCCCGCGTGTGATTTACGACGGATTCAATCTCACCATCCGCCGCGGAGAACGTTGGGCCGTCATGGGGAGAAATGGCGCGGGCAAGACCACGCTGCTCAAAATGATTGCCGGCGCGAGCGCTCCAGATGCCGGAAGCGTGCGGCTCGGCGCCAGCCTGTATATGGGCTACTTCGCGCAACAATCCCTGGACGTGCTCAATTCCGATCTCACCGTCGCCGAACAGTTGCAACAGGATTTTCCTCAAGACAGCATCGGCTCGTTGCGCAACCTGGCGGGAGCATTCCAGTTTTCCGGCGAAGACGTTGATAAGAAGATACGCGCACTCTCCGGCGGAGAAAAATCGCGGCTGGCAATAGCGCGCATGCTCTACAACCCGCCGAACTTCCTGGTGCTCGACGAACCTACCAATCACCTCGATCTTGCGACCAAGGAGATGTTGGTGGACGCCCTGAAGGACTTTGAAGGCACCATGATCTTCGTATCGCATGACCGCATGTTCCTTCGCGGACTGGGCTCACGTGTGCTCGAACTGGGCGGCGAGAGCGGCACCGACCGCACGCCCACTGTCTATCCTGGCTCCTATGTTGAATATGTCCAGAAGCTTGGACATGAGGCGCCTGGGATCTATTCGTAGGGTTTGTGCAAGGGGATACGTCC
>CAVOWN010000004.1:0-92785 GCA_963700175.1 Terriglobales bacterium | reverse complement strand
ATGGTGGCCCCGGGCAGAGTCGAACTGCCGACCTTCGGTTTAGGAAACCGCTGCTCTATCCATCTGAGCTACGGGGCCAATGCAATATGACCCCATTATGACACGTTGGTTTACAGCCCTAGTAGTGGCACAATCTCCCAAGCTGAGCATCCACGGCTCAAAGCTTAAAAGGGGCAGCGGCTGATGTTGCGTGACTTACTTCTCACTTCATTTCAGCGCGGAAGCCACGCCTTCCTTTTCTCCGCTCTTCTTCAAACCGAAACCATAAACTTTGCAGTCGAACGAAGAGGCATAGACCATCCCATTTGCCACAGCGGGCGAGGACTGCACATTGAAACTGGTGCGATAGTTCCATAGCTTTTCGCCGGTGCTGGCGTCCAGCGCATACAGGTCGCCGTAAGGCCACCACGATCCGACATAAACGATCCCATTGGCACCTGCGGGAGACGAAGGCACAATGTAATCGGCGGTGTAGCTCCACAGCTTGGCGCCGGTGCCAGCATTCAGAGCGTACACGTTGTAGTCGTCCGAGCCCACGTAAACCACTCCGTTCGACACGGCAGGCGAGGACTCCACATAGCTGCCGGTAGCATAGCTCCACAGCAGGGCTCCGGTTTGTGCATTCAGGGCGTACACGTTGTAGTCGTCCGAACCAACATAAACCACACCATTCGACACGGCCGGCGAGGAGTTCACTGGACCGCCGGTGGTGTAGCTCCACAGCAGGGCTCCGGTGCTGGCGTTGAGGGCATACACGTTCTCGTCGTCCGAGCCGACATACACCACCCCATTCGCCACGGCGGGCGAGGAAGACACTCGGTTACCGGTGGCGTAGCTCCACAGCAGGGCTCCGGTGTGTGCATTCAGAGCGTACACGTTGTAGTCGTACGAACCAACATAAACCACTCCATTCGCCACCGCCGGCGAAGACGTTCCTTCGCCGCCACCGTGGCGCCACCGCTTGGTGCCGGTGCGGGCGTTCAGCGCGTACACGTAGCCATCGTCCGCACCGAAATAAACCATCCCATTCGCGACTGCAGGCGAGGAGCGCACGCCGTACTCCATCGGGATCGCATAGCTCCACAGCTCGGCGCCGGTTCGGGCGTTGAGCGCGTACAGACTGTGAGCGACGTTGAGGTAATAGCCGGAGCCGATATAAACCACTCCATCCACCACTGCGGGCGAGGAATACATACCACTGCAATTGTTGGCGGCCGTGAAGCTCCACTTCAATTCGAGGTCCCGGACCGTTTTGACGTTAAGCACATTCTCATACGCGTTCCAGCGCGTCATGTTGGTCCTGTGGAACTCGCTCCAATCGTTGCTGCCCTTGCCCGCTGACTGCTGGGCCCATGCCGCAGATACCGAGCACGCACAGAGAATCAAAACTAGGATGCGGATTTGTTTCATGACGAGCCCCCATAAACATGAACCTGTGGCGAGTCGGCCAGTATCATCGTGTCCCCAGGACAGGTCGCTCAGCTTCTGGCGATCCTTCTCTCTTCAAGATTGATAATCCGCGCGCTCCCAGAGCCAGCACGCCCAGCGTGGCGGGTTTCTCCGCGGGTATCGTAAGGGATGCGGGAACCGGCTGCTCGGCATCGTCTGTGCCGTGAGTCTTGCCTGCGATAATAGGTTTATTCGGAATGGTCTCGTAAGCATAGCCCGTTAAGATAGCGGTGATTCCAGATGCCTGCGCTTTGACTGAGAGCCTTGCCCAACCGTAGTGGAGCGTGGTCGCGCCGTTTACCATAATCACAAACTTCAATCCGAGATAACCGTTTTGAACGCTCCTCCAGGGGCCGTAGCCACTATAGTTGGAGTTTACTGATCCCCTCCCCCCGGCCATCGTGCCGTTTCCCACGAAATGGCCTATTGGTCCAATACGGGCGCCCGGCTTTAGGGCGTAAATGTAGCGGTTTCTAGATGTGGTCCCCAGAACCTGGTCCGGAGCCGACTCGCCAGAGACAAAGAGCCGTTCCCTCCTACCACTGCTACGTCCCCACTTAAAAGTTACATCCACTATTCCGTCGTGGTTTAAGTCGAGGGCATAGCTGTGTAGTCCATAGAGACCAATCACCTCGTGGGTTTTTGTGTAAATGATTTTAGCCTGGGCTGGTTGCGTCAAGGTAAGCGTTCCCACTCCGGCTGCGCTTGCCGCAAGTGCATACGAGTTGAGCCGTCGCTGCAATGATTCTGACAGGTTGATTTGCGTCTTGCGTGGTCGCGCCATAAATAGAGTCCTCCGAAGGCATTCTCAGCCAATAAGTCTAAGCGCACATTCCAGGGCTTCTCTAGACTCACCCGCCTCACATCAGCACTGGGTTTCCTTCGCCATGTCGGTCCTGATTCGCCGCCCGGAGGGAAGAATGATGGTGATCCGCTTGCCATGAATTTCCACCTTCACGTCCCGCCCATTGGCATCGATCAATTCGTGAACTTCATCGAGAACCGGAGTTTCGTAATCGGTGCAATAACTCTGGCCGTCGATGCGGAATGCGACATCCAGGGTAAAGCGAGCTACAGTGGGATAGCGGCTCATGGGGAAACCGCTCGTCTGTTTCAGTTGACGCACGCTGAGAACTCTCGCAGTTTGAAAGCCGTCCGGCGGAGCTTCCGAAGAGTTCTGCGAAAACGAAGACGCTAATGCGAGCAGTACCGCGAGCCCAACCTGCAAACAACTGCAAGCCTTCATAACTCTCCCAACGCGCGCCCCTAAACCTAAATAGAGTATAAGCCTCGACTCCAGATCTCTGGTAGGCTCAGCCCGCCGAATACGCTCCCCGGCGTTTGGTCCGATCCATGCTGCCGTGTGCAGAGAGTTGCCGATGAGACGCAATATCTTTCAACCTTGACAGGCTGATTTGGAGTCGTCACAATTAGCCAATTTTTCCGCAACATCTTTTTGCGATCGGGGTTCTCAGAATTTCTTGGCTTTCCTTAGGCTTTCGGGCCCGATGCATTTTTGTGCCGAGTCGCACGACTGTGGTCTTCGAACTTATGCGTTTGCAGCTATCGATGAGACCAATATGCTCCACCATCCATACGGAACTCGAACTCTAACGAAACGGGAGCACCAAGTCATCGCGCTGGTAGCGGAAGGACTGAAGAATCGCGAGGTCGCGCTGGCGTTGGGCACGACCGAACCCGTGATCAAGAACTATCTCCGCCGAATTTATGACAAGCTCGGTGTTTGGAGTCGCGTAGAACTCGCTCTTTGGTATGAAGCACGCCGGCACGAAAAATATACGGAGCAGGCCGAGCCGCGGGATCAGGCTGTCTCTGTGGCGGCTGCCGCTGGAGCAGTTGAGAACTCGCCTTCTTCCGTCACTTCGGCCCTGCGCCATCTGCCTCCGGAGTTGATTTCCAAGCTTAACCAGTCCAGCAGGGCGCTACCTGCTGAAACCGACCGGCCGAAACTAAGGACCGGAACAGCGATCTAAGATTGAGCCGCGCGCCCCTAGCGCCGTCGGTTGGCAGCGAAGATAAAGCAAAGCGAAAATCTCGAATTTGTAACGTTGCCGCGGGTCCCGCAATCGTATGATGTCGCTCAAGAAGGTCCGGACGAAGGAAGATGCTTCCGGAGGACGCGCTTCGCACTTGTGGAATGGAATCGCGACGCTTTGTGCGGCTGGTTGGCCGCCCGTGAGACGTCCGGTAAACGAGACTTAGCCAACCGGTTGCGACAGGCAATTCGGGAATCGCGTATTTCGACCCTGAGTCATTGCGTTCTCGGGGAAGGGCTGAACCCCAAAGGGGCTTAGCCCTTTTTCTTACAACACGCGAATGCGGCAGCGTGTCAATTAGTGTTTTTGGGGTTCTGGAGCCGCTTGGTATAACAGATGATTTCGGCTAGCGGAGCGGTGGTCGCTCAACGAAGACCACAGTCGGAAAAGGACTTTGTTTCAGTCGCCCGAAACACCAAAGGGCCTACACGCCGTCTCTCGTGCAGACCCCTCAGTGCCGGGTTCGTTCCACCTCGAATGTCGAAAGTCTAACCAGTGGAGATGGCCAACCTGTTTCAATCAGATTAATTTCGCGTAAATATCGTAAATATTGTGAGGGGCTCACCCGGTCCGATCTCATCGATTCCAGCCGGATGCATCCGTCCGCGCTCCGCTCAGTTTCCATTTAGTATGTGAACAACTTTCGGGGAAGGAAATCTTAGAGAATGTGCTAGCAAGCTTATGAACAAAATCCTGATCGCCACCTCCAACCCAGGGAAGCTGCGTGATTTCGCAGGCATCGCCGCTCCGCGCCAGTTGGAGATTTTGTCGCTCGCAAACTTCGGGTCGCTTCCCGCCGTTATAGAAGATGGATCCAGCTTCGAGGAAAACGCCAGGAAAAAGGCAGAAGAATACGGTGCCTACGCGCCCAAGGAGCTAGTCTTGGCGGACGATTCTGGTCTGGAGGTGGATGCGCTTAATGGCGCCCCTGGGGTACATTCCGCGCGCTACGCCGTGGGCGACCTGCTACAAGCTCAATCGAACGCGGACGACGAAGCCAACAATAGGAAGTTGATTCTGGAATTGAACGACATTCCACTGGAGAAGCGAACCGCGCGTTTTGTGTGTGTTATTGCGGCGTCCCGCGATGGAAAAATTCTGGCTAGTTTTCGCGGTGTTGTCGAGGGAAATATTCTGACTGCGCCCCGCGGATCGCATGGATTCGGCTACGATCCCCTCTTTTATTTGCCCGCAATTAAGAAGACCCTCGCTGAGCTGACGGCCGTAGAAAAGGCCGCCTACAGCCACCGCGGCGCGGCCTTTCGGAAATTTCTATCCTGGTATGAATTGGGAAAAACTGCGTCGACCACGTAACCTTTCTTGACTTCCATTCTCTCGCGACAAGATAATGAAAGGTTCTTCTTTCATACTGGAACTTATAAGGAGCGTTCTGTGGCCGCAAGCGCCAATTCTGCTGCTCCGAAAACGATTGCCGGTGGAGTGGCTCCGCTGCGGGCCGGTCAGGGGACTTCGTTTCTCCTGCGTCGCCTGCACTCGCTCAGCGGCATCGTGCCGGTTGGAGCTTTTCTCTTTGAACATATTCTGATTTCCAATTCCACGGCCATCACCGGCCCTTCGGCCTATGCCCGCCAGGTGCAATTCCTGGCGAACCTGCCGCTGGTTCCGGTATTGGAGCTCTTCGGCATTTGGCTGCCCATTCTGTTTCACGCGCTCTACGGCTTCTACATCTGGTATCGCGGCGACACCAACATCGGCGAATATCCCTGGACGGGCAATTGGATGTATACCGTCCAGCGTTGGACGGGCGCGATCGCCTTTGCCTACATCCTCTGGCATACCTACACCATGCGCTTCACAGGTATCGATCTACATGAACATCCCGCCGCATCTTTCGCTAAGGTGCAGGCAGAAGTGATGTCGCCTGGGCTACTGGTGTTCTACGTGATCGGGCTGCTGGCGGCGTCCTGGCATTTCGCATATGGCATCTGGCTGTTCGCCGCCAAATGGGGGATCATCTCCGGGGAAAAGGCCCGCCAACGGTTCCTGAAAGTCTGTTTGGCGTTTTTCGTTTTGTTGAGCGTGGTGGGACTGACCAGCCTCTACACTTTCCGGGCGCGATTCCCCCAGCAGCCATCGGACTCGGGCTCCGCGCTAGTTCAACAGGACACCGGGCACATTACAGAATTAAGACGTTCATGGAAAGTTGGACAGGGTAAATAATGGCATCAAATCCTAAAATTATAGTAATCGGCGGCGGATTGGCCGGACTTTCGGCGGTGATCAAGATCGTCGAAATGGGCGGCGAGGTCGATCTTTTTTCCATCGTTCCGGTGAAGCGTTCTCACTCGGTGTGCGCCCAGGGCGGCATCAACGCGGCCAAGAACCTGAAAGGTGAGGGCGACTCCACCTGGCAACATTTCGACGACAGCGTTTACGGCGGCGATTTCCTCGCCAACCAGACCCCGGTAAAGAACATGTGCGAGGCCGCGCCGGGAATCATCGACTTGCTTGACCGCATGGGCGTGCCCTTTAACCGGACGCCGGAGGGCCTGCTCGATTTCCGCCGCTTCGGTGGAACGCTCTATAACCGCACGGCATTCGCGGGCGCCACCACCGGACAGCAACTTCTGTACGCGCTCGATGAGCAGGTCCGTCGTTACGAGTCAGAGGGGAAAGTAAAGAAGTTCGAGCACTGGGAATTTCTCTCGGCGGTGCTCGATTCGAACCGCGTCTGCCGCGGGATTTGCGCGATGGATCTTCGTAGCATGGAAGTCCGCACCTTTCCCGCTGACGCCATCATCATTTGTACGGGCGGTATCGGCGCGATTTTCGGCAAGTCCACCAACTCCGTCGTCTGCACCGGGTCAGCGCAATCGGCCCTCTACCAGCAGGGCTGTTACTACGCGAACGGCGAGTTCATCCAAGTACACCCGACTTCCATACCGGGCGAAGACAAACTCCGACTTATGTCAGAATCCGCCCGCGGCGAAGGCGGACGCGTCTGGGTGCCGAAGACCGCGGGCGACAAGCGCGATCCGAAGTCGATCCCGCAGAGCGAGCGCTGGTACTTCCTCGAAGAGTGGTATCCAAAATACGGAAATCTAGTGCCTCGCGACGTTGCCACGCGCGCCATCTTCAAAGTTGTCTACGAATACAACCTCGGCATCGATGGCAAGCCGATGGTTTATCTCGACCTGACGCACATCGACCGCGCGGTCCTCGATCGCAAGCTCGAAGGCATTCTGGAAATCTACGAAAAATTCGTGGGTGACGATCCTCGCGATACGCCGATGAAAATCTTCCCCGGCATGCACTACACCATGGGGGGCCTGTGGGTGGATTTCAATCAAGCCACCAATATTCCCGGCATTTACGCCGCCGGCGAGTGCGAATATCAATATCACGGCGCGAACCGGCTGGGCGCGAATTCGCTGGTTTCCTGCATCTTCGGCGGATTCGTCGCTGGGCCGAATGCCGTCCGCTACGCACGCAACTTGCAGGCTGCCGCGAGCGACGGCCACTTCGAAACTCAGCGCAAACAGGAAGAAGAGAACAACGCCATGCTCATGAAGTCGAGCGGTGAGGAAAATCCTTTCCGCCTGTGGCGCGATCTGGGCGAATTGATGACCAAAGATTGCACCGTCATCCGCTATAACAAGGCCTTGAAACAAACGGACGCCACCTTGTGCGAAATGTTGGAGCGTTTCCGCCGTATCAATTTGAGCGATCGTACGCAGTGGGCGAACACCAGCGTGGTCTTTGCCCGACAGCTCTACAACATGCTCCAGTTGGCCCGCGTCATTGCACAAGGCGCCGCTATGCGCGACGAGTCGCGCGGTGCGCACTATAAGCCGGACTTCCCCGATCGCGACGACAAGAACTGGTTGAAGACGACAAAAGCGACGTTCGCGCCGGATGCCGACGAACCAAAATTTGAATTTGAGGCGGTGGACATTTCGTTGATTCCACCAAGACCGCGAAAATACTAATATTGCCGATCGTTCGGGAGCGGACGTGTTCGAATCGACCAAAGCTGATCCACGAAAGCATGCCGAGATACGAAGGCAAGCCGCAATGTGGATATTAGTTGCGATAATTTGGATTTGTGTCGGCACAAGAGCAATATTGCGACATAAGCTCGATGATATCGGCTGGCTAATTGTTGGGAGTTGGTCATTTGCGCTGATAGCGTGGCTGTTCCGGCTGTATCGAGCTTCTGAGCGTGGAGTCAAGGACTAAAGAGCTAAATGGCAAATCATAAGAACGTCATCATAAAGATCAAGCGCCAGGAAAATCCCAAGGCACGCTCGCATTGGGAAGAGTTCGAACTCGAATGGCATTCTGGCATGAATGTGATCTCCTCGCTCATGGAGATCGCCCGCAATCCCGTCACTCGCGACGGCAAGGCCACCAGTCCTGTCACGTACGATTCGAATTGCCTGGAAGAGGTCTGCGGATCGTGTGCCATGCTGATCAATGGCACGGCCCGCATGGCCTGCTCCGCGCTCATCGATAACCTGGAGCAACCGGTTCGCCTCGAGCCATTCTCCAAGTTCCCGGTTATTCGCGACCTGGCCGTTGATCGCAGTGTCCTGTTCGAAAACCTCAAAATTGTTAAGGCTTGGGTCCCCATCGATGGCACCTACGACCTCGGCTCCGGTCCTCGCCTGACCATGGGCGAGCAGGAAGAATCGTATCCGCTCTCCCGTTGCATCTCGTGTTGCTGCTGCATGGAAGCCTGCCCGCAGTTTAACGACCAAACCAACTTCGTAGGCGCGGCCACGATTTCCCAGGTTCGCCTCTTCAATACCCATCCGACTGGGGCCTCATTGCAGCGCGAACGACTGGCTGCTCTGATGGGCGACGGCGGCATACAGGAATGTGGCTACGCGCAGAATTGCGTCGAAGTCTGCCCCAAGGACATTCCGCTGACCAAGTCGATTTCAGAAGTCGGCGGTGCGGTCATGAAACAAGCGATCGGCGACCTGCTTCGCAAGTAAAGTGCGCCAAGTCACTGCAAGGGCCGTGGGTTTCATTACAATAGTCCCATGCCGGAATCATTCATTATTGCTGGACGCGAGTTTCGCTCCCGCCTCATCGTAGGAACGGGTAAATACAAATCCTTTCAGGAAACCGCACGTGCCCTCGAAGCCAGCGGCGCCGAGATGGTCACTGTCGCGGTGCGCCGCGTAAATCTCGACCGCAGCAAAGAGTCGCTGCTCGACTACATCGATCCCAAGAAATATTTTCTGCTGCCCAACACCGCCGGTTGCTTCACCGCTGATGAAGCCATTCGCGCCGCGCGTTTGGGTCGTGAGGTCGGTCTCTCCGATTGGGTCAAAATCGAAGTGATTGGCGACCAGGCGACGCTATACCCCGACGTGCACGCAACCGTCGAAGCTACGCGCGTGCTGGTGAAAGAAGGATTCACGGTACTGCCCTACACATCCGATGACATCGTTTTCGCCAAGCGCTTGCTCGATGCCGGAGCCAGCGCGATTATGCCACTGGGTGCGCCCATTGGCAGCGGTCTGGGGATTCAGAACGCCGCCAACATCCGCATCCTGCGCGAACTAATTACCGGGGTGCCGCTTATTCTCGACGCAGGCGTTGGCACCGCTTCTGACGCTACGATTGCGATGGAACTGGGGGCGGATGCTGTCCTGATGAATACGGGCATCGCCGCTGCTCAAGACGCGGCCCTAATGGCAAGCGCGATGAAACATGCAGTTATCGCGGGACGGGAAGCTTATCTTGCTGGGCGCATGCCGCGCAAACTCTACGCGACCGCCAGTTCGCCGCTGGAAGGTGTAGTGCGGTAGGGTACAAACCGGTCGGTAGAGACGTAGTTTGGCTACATCTCTACCGTCTCAGATCAATTACAGCATTTTCATGCTGTCGACGTGAATCGAGTCGCCGGTCACGGTGCCGGTAGCCGCGATGTGGTGACCTTCATGTCCCTTGAGGACGTTGGGATTGTCGACCGTCAAAACCTTCTGATCGCCGTCGGTGACGATCACGGCCTTCGCGCCCTTGGCCAGACACTTATTCATGCAGGCAGCATGACTCGCATTCGCGCCCTTCGCGCCGCATAACGAATCGCTCACGGTGCCTTTCACCGTGTCCGCTGCAAGACCGCTGCCGACCATCAGAAAAAGAACGCAAGGGGCAAGAAGCATCAATAATTTCTTCATGGAAACCTCGTTTTTAGCGGATGACCGCAAATGTGTTGCCCACAACAGGGGAAATTAATTGAACTATAGCACAGGGAGACGAACCGACTTGTTAACGACTACTTGTGTGCGGAATTCTTCTCTGGTCGCGGTGTCGGCGCGGGAGTTGGAGACACATAAACCACTTCTCCGGGACGCAGGTAGCGCAACTGCTCGCGGGCTTCCTTCACAATTGTCTTCGGATCGGTCTGCAGCGCGTTGATCTGTTCGGTGTAGTGGGAATTCTCATCCGTCAAGGCGCCGATCTCTTTCTGGAGATTTTGATAGTCGGCCTTCTTCTGCCGGTAAACCACCATGCCGTTGGCGCCGAACATTACATGCACAAATAGCCAACCGCTCAGCAGAACAACCGCCCCGGTCGCCAGCCGCCGGCGAATCCCGTAGAGAATTGTCAGAGTCGGACGCGCCCTCTCCATGGTCTGATCAGCCCAGGCTTCCGCCTGGGGCGCGCGCTCCACAATTCTGCGCAGCCCTTGCTCAGGATTCGGCAGGCCCGACAATTTAGAAAATTGTTTCATTCGAAAATCCATTGTTCGCCGATGCGCTCAACGCTCCAACTTCACTTCGCTCGAGTTTCCCTCAACTTATCAAGTGGACTTCTCTTTCACTTGCGCGGTCAAGTGGAAATCCTTCGTTTCGGGTAGAAGGAACCAACTTTGACAAATAGGTCCCGAAATTGGACTCCGAGCGGCTTGCCCCCACTCGCCTTCATCTCGCAACTCAGCAATCCGGCCATAATCCACTGCCACGCACACGTTAGCGAAGCTAAACTCCTCCGCCGCGACCGTCCGCTATTCCGATGCTCCGAATTTAGCTTGCGTGGCCATGTCTCATGAGCTCTCACGAAATGATGCTCTTGGATGCCGTAAACTAGGAGTGCGACTTGTAGGAAAGTCGATTCCATATGACTGATAAAAGACTTGTATTGACCACCGCCGGCTCCGTCGATGAGGCCCGTCGCATGGCTGAGACGCTGATTGAGCGTAAGCTGGCGGCCTGCGTGAACATCGTACCTAAAGTGGTTTCCATCTACCGCTGGAAGGGCAAAACTGAAGAGTCCGAAGAATGGCTGCTTTGGATCAAAACCACCGAAAGCGCCTTCGATAAGCTCCGCGACACCATCAAGGAAATCCATTCCTATGAGTTGCCGGAGTGCATGAGCCTGGCAGTCGATGATGGGAGCGAAGAGTACTTGCGATGGATTGAAGACGCCCTGAAATGAAAACCTGCGCCGAGCTCCGGATGTAGGCGCGGGCATCCTCGCCCGTGCCTCTGCTAAATCGCAGCCAGCGCCTGGTCCAGGTCGGCGACAATGTCGTTCACATCCTCGATCCCCACGGAAATCCGTACCATGCCATCCGTAATCCCAATCGCCTTACGCCCCTTCTCCCCAACCGCCGCATGGGTCATGGTTGCAGGATGCGAGATGAGGGTCTCCACACCGCCCAGCGACTCGCCCAATGAGCAAACCCGGACTTTACGCAGCATCTTGTTGGCATTCGCCAGCGAGCCCGTCTCGAATGTGATCATTGCTCCAAAGCCGGTCATTTGCCGCTTCGCCAGCTCATGCTGAGGATGATCGGGCAATCCTGGATAGAAAATCTTCTTCACCTTCTTGTGGGTCGACAAAAACTCGGCCACCATGCGGCCGCTGCGGTCATGCTGCTCCATGCGCACCTTGAGCGTTTTTACGCCTCGCAATACCAGCCAGCATTCAAAGGGCGACATAATTGCTCCCGCGCACTTCTGGATAAATGCTAACTGCTCGGCCTGCTCCGTTCGGGTACAAACCACCACCCCGCCCAAACCATCGCTATGACCGTTTAAGAATTTGGTGGTCGAATGTACAACCATGTCCGCGCCCAGCGCAATCGGTTGCTGAAAATACGGGGACATGAATGTGTTGTCGACAACCAAGTCAACTTTCCTGCCCCGGCAAATCTCGTTGATCGCCCGCAAATCACTGAGCGTCATCAGTGGATTGGTCGGCGTCTCCATAAATACCATTCGAGTATTCCTGCGGATGGCCTTGTCTACGATCTTCGCGTCCGAGGTATCCACGTAACTGAATTCCATCCCGTAATTGACCAGCACCTGATTAAAAAGCCGCGGCGTACCACCATAAAGGTTGTGCCCGCAAACCACGTGATCGCCAGCCTTCAGCATGGTGCAGATGGCGTTAATGGCAGCCATGCCGCTGGCGAATACTTTCGCATCAACTCCGCCTTCAAGCGACGCCAGGTTCTTCTCCAGTCGTGTGCGCGTGGGATTCGAGACCCGGGCATACTCGTAGCCTTTATGTTTGCCGATCTCCTGCTGCACATAAGTCGAGGTCGGATAAATTGGCGGGGCGACCGCTCCGGTTTCAACATCGGGTTCTTGTCCAACGTGAATCGCGCGAGTGGAAAATCCAAACTGCTGTTTTTTTGCCATGAGATTGATTGTTCCCATCGATGATCTCATCCGCCCGCATTCGGCGGCAAATGAGTCCTACGAAACAAAACCGCGCCCGTCCCATCTAGGCAACGAGCGCGGCTGAAAACCGCATTCTGAATCGACCTTCTAGTTCACGGTAACGCTGACTGCCTTCGAAGGAATTCCGTTCGCCACGACTTCCAACTTACTTGCGCCGGTTTCCATCTTTGCCGGAACATCGAAGTTGGTAAACACTGTGGTCGTTCCAGTAGCAACGCCCATGGTGCTGTGGTCGTGCGTCTTGGCATAGAAGACGTGGCCGGTTGAATTATTGGTGATACGCACTAGCGGATAGTTCGTGGCCGTCTCCAGTTCATCGCCAAACGAAGCTGCCTGCGATAATCCATTGAACTGTTGTCCGGATATTTTGTAGGTCGAACCACGCTTTACGCTCGACGTGAAGTTGGTGATCTTCGGCGCCCACGCTTTAGAATACGTGCCCTTGGTCGAATACAGCGCGAAGCCACCCACAATGACTTCACCGCTCGGCAACATAATCAAACTCTGGTAGCCACCTCCAGAGTTTGGTCCGGCGGTCAAGGTTTTCCCGTCGAATTCGTACAAGACTCCCGATTCGCCCAGCACCAGCGCATTCCCGTTCGTCAGCAGCGCAGCATAAGAGTCCCCTGCATTATCGTCATTGGGGAAATCCGGGCCCACCGTCCATTTGCCGGTCGAAGAATCGTAAACGGCGGTGTGTCCCGGCCCGCTGCCATTGTCGGACGCCGCACCCGTCGCCAACACTGTGCCATCGGGCCGTAGAAGTCCGGGGCCAACCTCTCCAGGCGGATAGTAGCAACCGCCGCCGTAGGGGATGCAGCCTCCCTGATGCGGAGTATGCAAGTCTACGATCGTGCTGCCCGCGCTCACCCACTTCTGGTCCGAAACCAGATATCTCTCCGAGTGCGGCGCGGCCTTCACATCATAGGTAAGGAACGATCCGTCCGCCAACAGCGTCCATCCCTCTTCGGCGTCGAAATCCTTCTTGCCCGTCGATTTCAACGGACTCCAGGTCAGGGTCTTGGGATCAAGCGCGGCCATCAACTTCGTAAGCTTCTGTCCGACCACGAATCTTCCATCTGGAAGCACGCCTGACGGCGAGTCGCCAATATACTTCCAACCCGCGGGCGGCTTTAGCACGCTCCACTTGTCCGTCGCCGGATCGTAAACCGCGCCCTGGTTGGTGAGGGCAAAATTCAGATCGTTATATTCCCCGCCTTCAATCACTACGCGGCCGTCGGCCAGTACCGCGGAAGCGAAGTATAGTGGCACATATCCCGACTGAAGACTCGCAGCCTGGCTCCATGTTCCATTCAGATAGCTGCCTTTGTCGTCTGGGGTCAGCTTCCACCAGTCCGACATGGAATTACCCTGATAAAGCACCGTGCCGTCGGTCAGTAAGAATCCAATCCCAGCACCGTCGGGCGCCACGTTCGTTAAACCAGTCAACTTTTGGCCAAGCGAGACGCCGCACGCCAATATGAGGAACATGACAATCGCAAGAGAGGTTTTGTTTCGCAAGATGGTCCACCTTTTCTGAGAGAAATGCTGCTGAAGTACGAAGTGCGAATACGCTTCGAACTTCCCGCCCATAGCGGGAGTCCGAAATGTTTAGACGAGTCGGGGGACTCGTTCCCTAACAAGCATTAACGATACGGGATTTTTCACTAAACGAGAAGAGCTAGTTTAAATGCCACCGTCAAATATCTTCTTGGAAAGGTATCGCTCCGCGGAGTCCGGGACCAAAGTAAGGACTTTCTTCCCTAGTCCCAACCTCCGGGC
This sequence comes from Terriglobales bacterium, assembly GCA_963700175.1. GTDB lineage: Bacteria > Acidobacteriota > Terriglobia > Terriglobales > Acidobacteriaceae > DASVWZ01. Next base: position 78,828 of record CAVOWN010000004.1, on the reverse strand, counting down.
GATCTCCAGCGACGCAAAAACGTTGGCCCCGGCGCTTGATCCGCCCAGCACACCTTCCTGCGCGGCCAGTTGCTTCACGGTGGCGAACGCATCAACATCGCTCACCGCGATGACTTCATCGCACACCGACGAATCGAAGGTTTTGGGGATGAAACTGGATCCGATTCCCTCCACCTTGTGGGGTCCCGCCTTACCGCCCCCGAGCACCGATCCCTGAGTGGTGACAGCGATCGCCAGCACCTTCGGTAGATGCTTCTTCATGAAACGGGCGATACCGGTAAATGTACCCGCCGTTCCCGCCCCAACCACAATCGCGTCAATCTTGCCTTGCATCTGGTCATACATTTCGCGGGCAGTGGTCTCATAGTGATAATCGGGATTTGCGGGGTTTTCGAATTGACCCGCCATAAAAGCGTTCGGGGTCCTGGCAACCAGGGCCTTTGCCTGCCTAATCGCCTCTTCCATGCCCGCGCCCTCGGGCGTGCGTGTCACCTGCGCGCCGAGGGCCCGCATGATCATCACTTTTTCTTCCGAAAACTTCTCCGGCACAAACAGAGAGACCTTGTAGCCGCGGTTTACCCCAATTAAGGCGAGCCCAATTCCCGTATTCCCCGCGGTCGCCTCGACGATTGTCCCGCCAGCTTTAAGCTGACCCTCCTGCTCGGCCCGCCGAATGATCCCAATCGCCGCCCGGTCCTTTACGCTCCCGCCAGGGTTGAGGTATTCAAGCTTGGCAAAAACATCGGCGGAGCCTTGGGGAACAAGCCTTCTCAGCTTCAAAATGGGGGTTTCGCCGACCAGATCGGTAATGTCTTCGGCCACGCGCGCGCGCGTCGGTTCTACAGTTGTCTTTTGCACTCTACAGGGTATTGAACCCCACGAAGGCCGTCAATGACCCGAAGTCCTTATCCCTCAGGCTGGCCGACCTCAAAGTCTTGTGCCGCTTCGTAACATTCGCGGACACTAAAATCGCGCAATTGGCGGAGAATGTACCGGTTAGCGGCCGCCGACGTATCGCGCTCGCTGGTCTGTCCGATGCCTAAATGCCTTAAGTCCTTTAGAAGTTATGTTTTAAGGTGGTATCCCCCAGTTAGCTTGCTGATTCGGCTATTTATTGCCCTATGTTTTTTGCGAGCCGCGGGGTGCGTCCATCAACATGGCGCGCCACCGATGTCAAGAAGAGGCTTCCTATGCCGCCGTTTACATCGACTTGAACATAAAGCTGAGCTCCTTCGTTTCGTTGGCGCCGATGGTGATTTTCTGGCTTATGGTACCTAATTTCTCGTGCCAGGCAGTGACGGTGTAAGTGCCGGGCGGTAGGCTCGGCAAATCAAAGGTCCCATCCTGCTTAGTGACTACGAAATAGGGATGCTTGAAGACCGCGATATATCCACGCATCCAGGGATGGATGTTGCACTTGACCGGAATTGCGATTTCTTCCCTCGGAAACACCTCCTCCATCTCCGCCCCCGGGAGTTCCGCCTTATTCCACTCGCGGTTGTTGGCTGGTGTGGGATGAATATTGTGCGAAGTTGGGTCCCGATTCACCACTTCCAGCGGTTGGTTCGCCCGCATGGCGAGAACATGCGGCTGATACAAGCAGCCTTTTTGAGAAATCACCACCGGCTCCTTGGGCACCTCAAACGTACGGTCACCCAACCCATCAGCGATGAAAACGACCACGTTTTGCAGGCCGCCTTTGGGATCGGCGATAATTTCTCGAGCAAGAACCGCCGCGGCATGCTGCTTGGAGCAACTCGGATCTGCCGACATACTGATCGGTTTAGACGCGGGCACAACGCCGGTGAACTTGACGGTCCCGCGTATGAGCGCGGCCCCCGGGCTAGCCGGGACTGAACCCGAGCCTGCCATGACTATCTGCCGGCTGGAAATGCAAATCGTCAACATAACAATCAGAACGGGAAAAAAGTGTCTCAGCTTCATAGGGAACCTCGGCGAGGACAATGCCTCGCAGGTTTTGTGTCGATCATGGGGAGTCGGGCCAAAATTACTCGGCTTGACGTTCGCGGTTTCCCGGCGAAATTCGGCTTGCCAAAAACTGGTTGTAGCCCCGGCGGTAGCCTGCGGTGAACGACGCTCGGTCTTTGTCAGTCGCCCATCGGGCGCTTGCAATATGAGACTCGGAGCCACGCTCGGCTGTGAGTCTTCCGAGATACAATCCATCGCGAAACGCACCGTCGGTGGTCTGACCAATGCTGTCCATCGCGATCGAAAGGGTTTGGTTACGATTGCCGTGGAACTCCGAAACGGTCCCCAGGCCGAGCAGGCTCAAACATGCGAGATAAGAAAGTAGCTTCATGTGGTTCTCCTTAATGAGCAGGATTGATCGGAATGTTCTCGATCAATGAGACGAACGTAGAGGCATTGGCCCGTGACGGTGTCAGTCAGCAGTCATCGGTCTGTCAATTTATCGTCACCTGCTTTGTCAAGCACTCGTATGGGGGCAATTGACGAACGTCCGGCGATGGAGCACAACGATTTGGGCTTGCGCTTGCGAACAACTTGTTTGCCGGGAGTTTGCGCGACTCGTGCGATGGAGGCCCGCGTTGCAGGAGGCCCTCATGGCTGTGGAAAAGCAGGGCCTACCAACGTATGTATAATTGCCCACATCGCTGATCAGCTCGCCTGTTCATCCCATCTCTGTTGTGGTGGCTGGTGAACTCCCCAGTGGGCGAGCGCTTTGGCGGTTGAGTGGGTGGTTCAACGATTCGCGTTGAATCCTGATTTCCTGTGCGTGTTATTCAAAATAGGAGGAAAGCTATGCGCAACAAAACGCTCGCGAGCGTCGCGGTGACTCTTATCCTAGCGGCCAGTGCATGGGCCAGTACTGAAACCGTGCTGTACAGCTTCGCCAGTCAAAGCGGCGACGGTTATTATCCGTATGCCGGCCTGATTGCCGACAAATCGGGCAATTACTACGGCACCACTTACGATGGTGGAGAACACACTTCCTACGGCGCGGTTTTCGAACTGTCGCCTTCCGGCAGCGGCTGGACGGAAACCACGCTGTATAGCTTCGGGGCCGCGCCTGACGGCTATTACCCTTATGGCGGGCTGGTGATGGACAAGTCCGGCAATCTCTATGGCGCAACCTACTATGGGGGCAGCAGCGGTTACGGCATCGTTTATGAACTAAAACACTCGGGGAGCACCTGGACCGAAGAAATACTCTACAACTTTACCGACACCAACGGAGACGGAGCGAACCCGCTTTCGCAATTGTCTTTCGATGCCAAAGGTAATCTCTATGGCACGACGGAACATGGAGGAAAAGGATACGGCGCCGTCTATCAGCTCAAGCCAGCCAAGGGCGGTACCTGGACGGAGAGCGTGCTGTACGCCTTCTCCGGCGGCGCCACGGACGGCTATTACCCACAACTGGGTGCGCTATTGGTCGCCAAGGGCGGATATTTCTATGGCACGACGCTTTACGGCGGCAGCAGCTACAACGCAGGCACGGTTTACGAGTTGTTTGAAGCCAGAGGCGTCTGGGTGGAGAAGGTGATATACGCCTTCACCGGCGGCAAAGCAGGGGAGTATCTCTATGATGGCGTTGCCATGGACAAAACTGGCAATCTCTATGGCACTGCTTACCAAGGCGGAGCCAACAACTACGGCGCCGTGTACCGGCTGAAACAGGCCAAGAACAAGACTTGGTCGCACCTGACGCTTTACAGTTTCGCTGCGGGAGCGAACGACGGCGCATATCCCTACGGGGGTGTGACGCTTAACGCAAAGGGCGATATCTTTGGAACGACCTACCAAGGCGGCCAAGGGAACGGGGGATCGGTTTTTGAATTGACACCGACCAAGAATGGTTTCAAAGAAACCGTACTCCATCTCTTCGGAGGTACGGGCGACGGGTATTACCCGCACAGCACTCCGATCTTGAATTCGAAAGGGGACCTGTTCGGGACAACAACAAATGGCGGCGCAAAATCGGGAGGAGTTGTATTTGAAATAACTCCTTAATAAAGTTTGCATCCTGGGTCCGCTACGGTTCCGCCGGGAACGGAGCGGACCTAATTTCTGTTTTCGAAAGATGAAAGTCCACGAGTAAGATTCATTGACGGTTCCCCCGGCGCGCTAGATTCCGCGGTTTGGTGCATGACGCAGCAATCGACTCGAGTTGATATCGTCACCAAGGATCTCATCCGCGTTTGTTATAATCCGCGCGAAGCCCGCCCGCGATGAATGAAGCCTCCACTCCGCTGATGCGGCAATATGCCGCCATTAAGAAAGAACATCCGACGGCCCTGCTGTTTTTCCGGCTGGGAGATTTCTATGAACTTTTCTTCGATGATGCTGTGCTGGCCTCGCGCGAACTGCAAATTACGCTGACCTCTAGAAACAAGGAAAAAGGAATCGCCGTACCCATGTGCGGCGTCCCCTATCATGCGGCGGAAGGCTACATTGCGAAGTTGATCCGCAAGGGATTCAAAGTTGCGATCTGCGAACAAATGGAGACCCCGCAAGCGGCCAAAAAATTGGTGCGACGCGAGGTCACGCGGGTAGTGACACCGGGGACGGCAGCGGACTCGAGTCTTAGTTCCGAAGAAAATAATTTTCTCGCGGCCATCGCCCAAATTGGCGAGCGCGTGGGATTTGCGGCGCTCGACCTTTCGACGGGCGAATTCCGGGCGACGGAATTTCTTGGCGAAGGTTCAGCCACGCGAATTCAAGATGAGCTGCAACAATTGCGGCCGAAAGAACTGCTGTACGGATCGGCCGCGCCTTTATTTGAGCCGCGTGAGCGGACGACGGCGAGTGCAGGAGTGTTTGATCAATCGCGTCCCCGGGCCAGACTCGATGGGGCCGCGTGGTCGGAGACGCCGCTGGATGACTGGATCTTCGCCGCGGACCATGCGATTCCGTTGTTGGAAAATCACTTCGGCGTTTTGTCGCTGGAGGGTTTCGGATTGGCGGGCAAACCGGCGGCGGCCTCGGCGGCAGGAGCCATCCTTTATTACATCCGCTCGACACAACGCGGAACGCTCGATCACGTGGACAGGATCGGATTCTACGAGCGCCAGGACTGTCTGGTGCTGGACGCGGTTACGGTCCGCAATCTCGAGTTGATCGAGCCGTTGTTTGCCGGCAGTGACGCGGGCGTAACGCTATTTCGCTCGATCGATGCCACCATGACTCCCATGGGCAAGCGACTTCTGCGCTCATGGATGCTGCGGCCGTCGATTGAGGCCCGAGAGATCAATCTGCGGCTGGACGCAGTCGAAGCCCAGACGAAAGATACGGTTGCGCGGGAAGAGTTACGGCGCGCGTTCGACGGAATTCTCGATCTGGAACGCTTGCTAAGCCGAGTCACTCTGGAGACGGCGAATCCGCGTGACGTACTGGCGCTATCAGCGTCATTGCGGAAGATCCCGGGGTTGCGTGCGGCCTTGGGAAGATTTTTGCCCGAGCGCCTGAAAGCGCTGCATGCGACGGTTGATGAACTACAGGGGCTGCGAGAGAAGATTGATGCAACCGTCGTCGCTGAGCCTCCGCTTTCATTGAGTGATGGCGGAGTGATCGAAAGTGGAGTTGACAAAGAACTGGATGAACTCCGCGACCTGAGCCGCAACAGCAAACAATTCCTGGCTCAGATCGAGCAGCGCGAGCGGCAGCGGACATCGATCTCGTCGCTGAAAGTGAAGTTCAACTCCGTCTTCGGATACTACATGGAGGTCTCAAAGCCAAACCTGCATCTGGTACCGGGCGACTACGAGCGAAAACAGACGCTGGTGAATGCCGAGCGATTCACGACTCCTGAACTGAAGGAGTACGAAGCGGAGATTTTAGACGCGCAGGAAAAGATTGTCGAGATCGAGCGGCGGATTTTTGCGGACCTGCGGACTGCGATTGCCGGCGATGCGAAACGAATCAGGCAAACCGCGCTGGCGCTTGCGGAAGTCGATGTGTTGTCGGCGCTGGCACATATTGCCACTCTGCGAAATTATTGCCGCCCAAAGTTTGAGGAATCGTCAGACCTGGAGGTTCTGGGCGGAAGACATCCGGTGATCGAACAGCAGGAAATGAGCGGCGTGGGAGATCGTTTTGTCCCCAACGACCTTTACCTGAACGGCACAACTCATACGGTTCTGGTGCTGACTGGCCCTAACATGGGAGGCAAGTCGACTTACTTGCGACAGGCGGCGCTGATCGTGATCATGGCGCAGATGGGCTCGTTTGTGCCGGCGGACTCCGCGCGGTTGGGTATTGTGGACCGTGTGTTCACGCGGATCGGCGCCAGCGACAATCTGGCGCGCGGGCGGTCGACTTTTATGGTGGAGATGACGGAAACGGCGGCGATTCTGCACACGGCGACGCCTCGGTCGCTGGTGTTGCTGGATGAAGTGGGCCGAGGTACGGCGACTTATGATGGTCTGGCGATTGCGTGGGCTGCGGTTGAGTATCTGCACGCTCGCACGCGGGCCAAAACGCTTTTTGCGACCCACTACTTTGAACTTACGGAGTTGGCGGAGCGGCTTTCGGGAGTAAAGAATTATCACGTGTCAGTTAAAGAAACTCCGGGCGGTATTGTCTTCCTGCGAAAAGTGGAGGCGGGCGCGGCGGACCGCAGTTACGGTATTGAAGTGGCGAAGCTAGCGGGCCTGCCGAATGAAGTCGTTGAGCGAGCACGAGAAGTGCTGGCCGAGCATGAGAGCGCGGAGCGGCGAGTGACCGAGCAGCTTGCGAATGATGAGATGCGGCCGCATCCACCGACGCAGTTGACGATCTTCACTCCGTTGTCGCAGCCGGTACTGGAGAGGTTGCGGGAACTCGACCTGAACCGGTTGACTCCGTTGGAAGCGTTGAATTTGCTCGCGGAATTGAAGAAACAAGTCCAATAGGAGATCACACAAGGCATGGCGATCCGCAAGGCGACGGCGGAACTCGGCAAGAGTGTTGGGCAGCTTCTGGTCATCGGGTTCGATGGCACGGAGATGTCTTCGAAACTCGATCGATTGCTGACGCGGGTGGGTCCGGCGGGAGTGATTTTGTTTGGCCGAAATATTTTGGGGGCGCAGCAGACTCACAAACTGCTGAAAGACTGCAGGGGAATTTCTGCGACGCCGATGTTCACTTGCGTCGATCTCGAGGGTGGGCAGGTGGACCGATTTCGCAATGTCACCGGACCTGCGCCTTCGGCGGCCGAAGTGTTCGCGACCGGCGATCGTAAACTTTTCCGCCGGCATGGCCAGATGATTGGCGAGGCGTGCCGGGCGATGGGGTTCAATACGGACCTGGCTCCGGTGGTGGACCTGGCGTTTGAGGCGTCGCGCAAAGTAATGAGTTCGCGGGCGGTATCGGATGATCCGGAACAAGCCGCTGGTTATGCGCGGGAGTTTCTGGCCGGGCTTCGATTGTCTGGCGTGATTGGCGCGATCAAGCATTTTCCCGGGCTGGGCGGAGCGAATCTCGATACCCATCTGGAATTGCCTGAGGTGGAAAGAAGTTGGAAGGAACTGTGGACTGAGGACATGGTTCCATACCGGTTGCTGCGGCGGGTTGCGCCGATGGTGTTGGTGGGCCATGCGGCATATCCGGCAGTCACTGGAGAAAAGATGCCGGCTTCGCTTTCACGAAAGTGGATCGGCGATGTCTTGCGGAAGAAAATCGGTTATCGTGGATTGGTGGTCTCTGATGATCTGGAGATGGGCGGCGTCTTGAAAACCGCGCCCATTGGGGAAGCTGCGGTTGAGCATATTCGCGCGGGCGGAGATATTTGCTTGGTCTGCCACCATGAGGAATTCGTGAGCCGGGCGTATGAAGCATTGATCCACGAAGCTGAGGGCGACCGTGCATTTGCGGCGCGGGCTGCCGAGTCTTCGCGGCGGGTGCTTGCATTTAGAAAGAAGAGGACTGAATTGAAGCGAATGCCGGCAGCGCCGACTTCAGCGAAAATCGAGCGGATCACGCGGCAACTTTGGGAGTTCAGCGAGCAAGTGCGAATCGACGCGATCAAACGGCAGGCCACAGCGTGATTGTCGCCGGCGTAATGAGTGGAACCTCCGCGGACGGGATTAATGTGGCGTTGGTGCGGCTCACCGCGCGACGTGGACGCATGGAAGCGCCGCAATTTGAATTTCTGGGCCACGCTGAGTTTCCGTATCCGGAGGACGTTCCGGCGTTTTGTGTTGACTGCGATGAACTCCACACGGGCCGCCGTGGCTGATTTAGCGAGGCTCAATTTTCTGTTGGCGGAGCTTTATGCGGATGCGGTGCTGGCAACCCAGAAGCAGTTCAGAATCAAAGCCGAACTGGTGGGATGTCATGGGCAGACGATTTATCACCAAGGCGAAGCCGACAAGTTTCTCGGCAACAAACTGGCGGTGACTTGGCAGACTGGCGACGGATCGCTACTGGCGGCGCGGGTGGGAGTTCCAGTGGTTTCGGATTTCCGTCCTGCGGACATGGCTGCGGGTGGAAAGGGAGCGCCACTGGTTCCCTTCCTGGATTTTCTGCTTTATCGCGACGCGCGCATCGGCCGCATCGTGCAAAATATCGGCGGCATCGCGAATATTACGGCGATTCCGGGTGGCGCGTCGGCGGAAAAGGTCGTCGCGTTCGATACTGGGCCGGGCAACATGGTCATCGACGCCGTCATGGAGCGACTCTATGGGGAGCGCTATGACAAAGATGGCGCGGTGGCCGCATCAGGGAGTGTGGTCGAGCGCGTGGTGCAGGAATCGCTCGGTGAGCCTTTCTTCCAGCGCAAGCCTCCGAAGACGGCTGGCCGGGAAGAGTTTGGACGCGAATTCGCCAACGACTTCATACGGCAATGCGGGCGGACCGATCCGCGAAACATCGTGGCATCGGCGACTGCGCTGACCGCATTGTCGGTGGCACGTGCGCTGCGGGATTTCGTGGTGAAGAAGGGTACCAAGTTCAAAGAATTTATCGTATCCGGCGGCGGAGCGAAGAACCCAACCCTCATTGCCATGCTGGTCGGTGAACTGACTCCCCTCGGGCTGCAGGTGCGACCAACGGACGAATTCGGACTCCCTGCCGAGGCGAAAGAAGCAGCGGCCTTTGCACTGCTGGCCTTTCAGACATGGAACCGTCAACCCTCGAATGTTCAGGCGGCAACCGGCGCCAAGCGGCCTGCGATCCTAGGCAAGATTTCCTATGTTTAGTTGGACAGTTCGCGTTACGGCGACAGGACAGCCGAAGGCGTCCGCCCCTGCGTGGGCTTTGCTCGTGCTATGTTTTTCTCTGTTTTTTTCTTCCTGTGCTGCCCGACCTGATCCGAACACCTTGGTGATGATTATCGAGAGCAGTCCTACGAACCTCGATCCGCGCGTAGGACTTGACGCTCAGTCGGAGCGGATTGACGACCTGCTGTTTGACGATTTGCTGAAGCGCGACGATCAATTGAATGTCCGACCGGGGTTGGCCGAGAAATGGGAGATTCCCGATCCGAAGACCTACGTTTTTCATTTGCATCATGGAGTCACTTTTCACAACGGCCAGCCACTCACTTCGCGGGATGTGAAGTGGACATTTGATTCGTTGCTGCAAGGGAAAATTCGCAGCACCAAGTCCGCGGCTTATCGCTTTGTCGATCACCTTGAAACGCCGGACGACTATACGGTTGTCTTTCATCTGAAAGAGCCCTTTGCGACACTGCTGTGGAACTTGTCGGATGGTGCCATGGGGATCGTTCCCTATGGCAGCGGGGATGAAATGAGCCGTCACCCGATTGGATCGGGGCCGTTCCGATTTGTAAGCGCGGAGCAGGACAAAGAAGTGGTCATCGAGCGGAATGACCGGTATTGGGGCGAAGTACCCAAACTTCAGCGTGTGCGCTTTGCGGTTGTACCAGACAGCACCACTCGCGCGCTTGAACTGCGCAAAGGGAGCGCAGACATTGCCATCAACGCGCTCACCGCGGACACAGTGCTTACCATTGAGCGGGAGCCGAGTCTACAAGTGCTGCGGGCGCCCGGGACGGTGCTCGGGTATCTTGCATTGAACACGCGCGATCCGATCCTAAGGGACGTTCGAGTGAGACAAGCAATCGCTTATGCGATTGACCGGCAGCCTTTCATTCATTACCTCATGCGAGACTTTGGGCGCCCGGCGTACAGTTTGCTGCCTCCGGAAAGCTGGGCGTATAACGGCAGCGTACCGCACTACGAGCACTCCACGGAACGGGCGAATCAGTTGCTGGACGAGGCTGGTTACAAGCCGGCGAACGGAATCCGCTTTCACCTTGCGATGAAAACTTCAACCGAAGAAAGCACGCGGCTATTAGCGGCGGTGCTGCAACAGCAACTGCATGAAGTAGGCATTGCGCTGGATATCCGCACATTTGAGTTCGCGACCTTCTTCTCAGACGTGACTCGCGGCGAGTATCAAGTGCACTCATTGCGCTGGGTCGGCGGAAACGAAGATCCCGACATCTTTGAGTACGTGTTTCATTCTTCGAAGTTTTCGCCACACGGAGCGAACCGGACGTTCTATTCGAATCCGCGTGTGGATGCGTTGATCGATCAGGCGCGCAACGAACTTGATGTAAACACGCGTAAGCGACTGTACGCGGAAATCCAGAAAATTCTGGCGGACGACATGCCTTACATTGATTTGTGGTATTTCGATAACGTGCTGGTGGCTTCGAAGCGGGTGCACAATCTTACGTTGAATCCGCCGGGGAACTACGACTTCTTGAAGACCGCCGAGATTGTGCCCTAGGAGTTGCGCGGCGACCCGTTCCTCGGCACCCTCAGCTTACCGGATTCAGCGTGGTACCATCGAAAGTTCGGCCGGGTTGAGCTTGGGCCGCTTGAGAGTTTTTGTGCAGATACTTTTTATTGGCGATATTTTCGGCAGACCAGGGCGGACCATCGTTAAGGAACGTCTCCGCGGATTAGTGAAAGACCATCAGATCGACTTGGTCATCGCTAACGGAGAAAATGCTGCGGCCGGTTTCGGCATCACTCCGGCATTAGCAGAGGAACTATTCGAGCTCGGCATCGATGTCATCACGACCGGTAATCACGTGTGGGACAAGCGCGAACTGATCGAGTACTTCGAATCGGAAAACGGCAATCAATACAGTCAGGCGAGACGGATCTTGCGGCCCGCGAATTTTCCTCCCGGGATGCCAGGGTGGGGCGCGTATGAAGGTCTGAAGAACAACATCCCTTATGGCGTGATCAACCTGCAAGGGCGTGTGTTTATGGGATCGAACGACGATCCATTTCGCATGGCCGACCAACTAATCGCGGCCATGAAAGCCAAGGTCATTCTGGTGGATTTTCACGCCGAAGCCACCTCAGAGAAAGTCGCGCTGGGCTGGCACTTGGACGGGCGCGTGACGGTGGTGTTGGGCACGCACACCCACATTCCAACAGCCGATGAGCGCGTACTGCCGGGCGGGACGGCTTACATCACGGACGTGGGAATGACGGGGCCTTACGATAGCGTGATCGGGGTAAAGAAAGAACTGGTGGTGGGAAAGTTTCTGAGCAATATGCCGACCCGCTTTGAGGCTGCGACGGGTGATGTGCGGCTGTGTGCAATCGTAGTGGATTGCGATGAATCTACAGGGCGAGCACGGCAGATCAAGCGATTGATGCTGAGTTAGAAGCGGATCCTATGTCTCCTACAAACGGCTTCCGTTGGGCTGACTCCGACGCTTTTCTCTTCGACATCGACGGTACGCTGCTGGTCACCAAAGACCGCGTACACTACGACGCGTTGAATCACGCGATGTTGGAAGTTTACGGCGTGGATACCACGATTGCGGGGATTGCCTATCACGGTAAGACGGACCTTGGCATCTTGCGCGCTGCGTTGTCGCGGGCAGGCGTCTCGTCTCCGCGATTTGAGGATGGACTTCAGACAGCCCTGGATGTGATCTGCCGCGAGGTGTTATCGCGAGCGGATCAGATTGTGCCGCAGGTTTGTCCGGCGATTCCGGAGGTCCTTGCTCGACTCCAGTCCGCGGGAAAGTTACTAGGTGTGGCGTCTGGAAATTTAGCGGCGGTTGGATGGCACAAGATCGAAGCGGCCAAGTTGCGGGAGTTTTTCAGCTTTGGATGCTTTAGCGATCAGCTTGAAGCCCGTGGCGACATTTTCACTGAAGGGGTACGTGAATCTCGCAGCAGGATCGGTGAAGGCGCAAAGGTGTGCTTATTTGGCGACACGCCTGAAGACGTGAAAGCGGCGCGGTTCGCCGGCGCGCAGGTCGTAGCCGTCGGCACTGGCATATTTCCCGCTACAGAACTGGCAACCTACAATCCCGATCTCTGTGTTTCTTCTTGCGCGGAGTTGCCGTAGCCCAGGAATCTCAGCCGTTCAGAATCTTCTCGATATGCTTGCGACGCTCAACCGGCAGGTGGCCCACCGCTGATTTGGCCAGCGCTATATAGACTTCTTTGGCCTCTGGAATTTTCTTTAACGCCTTCAAATGCTTGTGCACCGTCTGCGTGTCGCCTCGCCCAAGCGGACCGCTGAAGGCCCCGGCCGCTCCCAACGCTGCGTAGTTTGCAATGGTCTGCCGCACAATCGGCATCATGCGACGACGCGCCTCCGGCAAGGTCAATCCCGCAGCCTTGGCTACTTCTTCTGAGGTCACAAGGACCGCGACGATGAGTGGCGATAGAAACGATCCCCACGCGTGATACGCGGGCTTGGCCTGCTTCGATAAAGTAAAGGGCTCGCCACCTAAATCGCGGACGATTGCCCGAGCCGCATTTAACGCCGCAGCATCGCCTTCCAGTGCGAATGGAACGTCCTCCAGTGGCGGTGTTGGGCCGGCAACAAAGGTCATCATCGGATGGACCGATGCTACGGATGGTCCTTGTTTTCGAAGGGCATTGAGTTCGTCGCTGGTCAAAGCACCACTCGAATGGAAAGCAAACTTTCCACGCCACAGTTTTTTCCTGGCTAGTTCGGCAGCCACGGCGGAGATTTCCCGATCGGGAACGCACAGCCAGACAACATCGGCTTTGAGCTGGCCATGAGAAAAAACAATGTGTGTCGCTCCGATTTTCTTGGCCACTGCGCGCGCCCGCGATTTTGATCCCGGACTGCTGCGGGAGACAATTTCGCGCACCGAATATCCGGCTTGGTCCAAAGCCAAGGCCAGTGCCGTTCCCAAACGGCCCACTCCAACAATCGCGATAGTCGGCTTCACAGACACGGGGGGAGAATAGCAGGTGGAGACCCGGCGGCAAAGCACCGCTACTTTAGCGCCCGCCGAAGCTGTCTGATCGCTTATAGTTAGCACATGCCGAAATCGCCTCGTAAGTCCACCAAGGCTCGCCTGCTTTCGAGCAAAGAAGTCTATCGCGGACCGGCGTTCTGGGTTACGACCGATCACGTGCTGGAACCCTCGGGTATTCGCGGACGGCGCGACATTGTGCGTCACACAGGATCGGTCGTCATCATGCCGGTCGATGACAGCCAACCCGAACTCCAGGTTCTGCTGGTGCGCCAATATCGGCACGCGGCGCAGCAAAGCCTATGGGAATTGTGCGCCGGGCGAATCGATCATGGCGAGAACGAACTGGTTGCGGCCAAGCGGGAACTGCGCGAGGAAACTGGCTTTACGGCGACGCACTGGAAGCGCATTCTGCGATATTGGGCGAGTCCGGGTTTTGTGGCCGAGACCATGGCAATTTATCTTGCGACTGGGCTGCGGGCAGGCACCGCGCATCCGGAAGAAGATGAAGCGATTGAAACGAAGTTCTTTCCCCTCAGTAAAATCGTCGATCTTGTCATGACAGGCAAAATTCTGGACGGGAAAACCATCTCCGGAGTGCTTTGGCTCAGCGAGAACGAACGCCAGACCAGAAAATAATTCTTCCCCTGTGACGCGCGTCCTTGACAGGCAAGAAATTTGCGCCTCAGAATGTCAGCAAACGGGAGGCACGGGCAAGCATTGGAAGAACCGTGCCTTTTAGGGGGCGTAAGTGGAACGTTTGAAAGGTACGGTTAAGTGGTTTAACAACGCAAAGGGCTACGGATTTATCGGACGGGACGGGGGAGCGGATGTCTTCGTCCATTACAGCGCCATCACCGCGGAAGGATACAAAAGTCTGCAGGAGGGCGATCCAGTCGAGTTTGAGATCACCCAAGGCCCTAAGGGTCCGCAAGCTGCCAACGTAACCAGACCAAGTTAAGCGTGGCGCGCCGGGTGCGCTATGCGCAGTTCGGCGTTTCATCACAACAACTTGGGAACGTGGGATAAGTGTGCCTACGCTGTCTTGACTCCACCCACGCGCTCCCTCTTTCCCGTTCACCACATTCTCCGCTAAGCTTGATTCCAGATGGACAACAAATCCATCGCGGGAATTTTCTACGAGACTGCCGATCTGCTTGAGATCGACGGGGCTGATTCCTTCCGCATTCGCTCCTATCGCAACGCCGCCGAGGCCGTCGAGGCTTTCCCACAGCAAATCTCCGATCTGATCGGAGAACCAAAAAAGGTTCTCGCAATTCCCGGCATTGGCAAAGGCATGCTTCTCAATATGCAGGAACTGCTGAAGCAAGGACGATTGTCTTTGCATACCGAGATGTTGCAAAAATATCGCCCTTCGATGCTCGATCTGCTCAAGGTGCAGGGATTGGGACCGAAGACAATTGCATTGATCTGGAGCGCGTACCAGATTTGCGACATCGAAGGCGTGGAGCAACTGGCCCGCGAGGGCAAGATCCAGATCCTGCCGCGCATGGGTGAGAAGCAGGAACAGAAGTTGCTCAAGGCTTTGGAAGCTTATCGGCGCATCGGAGGACGTTTTCTGATTGATGCGGCCGAGGTGCAGGCGGGAAAAATCATGGACCACCTGCACGACTATCCCGGGGTCGAAAGAATCACTCCGGCAGGTTCGTTGCGGCGCGGGCGAGAGACCGTGGGCGACCTCGACATTCTGGTCACCGGCAAAGCTTGCTGCGACGATGCGGAACGCCAGACACTGATCGAGCACATCATCAAACTGCCTGGACTGATGGAGATCATTGCCCAAGGCGACAACAAGGTGAGCTTCCGGCTGCGTGGCGGTATGCAGGTGGATGTCCGGCTGCTTGCCCCTGAATCGTTCGGTGCCGCGATGCAGTATTTCACCGGAAGCAAAGCCCACAACGTAGCGCTTCGGCAACGCGCTTTGAAGATGGGTTACACGCTGAGTGAGTATAGCCTCGCCAAACTTGATACTGCGGAACCGGTTGCGGGCAGGACGGAAGAAGAGATTTACGCCAAGCTGAACCTGGCCTACATTCCGCCCGAGTTGCGCGAAAATACCGGCGAGATTGATGCGGCTGAAAAGAACTCGCTTCCGGAACTTTTGACGCAGTCTGATTTACAGGGCGACGTGCACATGCACACCGTTGAGACCGACGGCCGCAATACGATTAAAGAAATGGCCGAAGCGGCACGTGCACATGGGTACAAATACCTGGCCATCACTGACCACTCAAAGAACCTTGCATTCGCCAACGGATTGGACGACAAGCGTGCAGTTGAGCATATCCACCGCATCCGTGCAGTGAACGACGCGATGGATGAGATCACGATCTTCGCTGGCATCGAGGTGGATATTTTGGCGGACGGCTCACTCGATCTTTCCGATTCCGTGCTCGAACAAATGGACATCGTGATTGCCAGCGTGCATTCGCACTTCAATCAGAGTGCGTCCGAAATGACGGACCGGCTGCTCAGAGCTGTAGAGAACCCAAATACGTCGATCATCGGACATCCCACGGGCCGCTTACTCCTGCGCCGCGACGCTTACCAGTTCGACGTGGACGCGGTCCTGAAAGCCGCCGCACAAAAGAAAGTCGCGATGGAGCTGAATTCCTACCCCGATCGCCTCGACTTATGCGATCGCCATCTGCGGCTGACTAAACAGTACGGCGGAAAGATCGTGATCAACACCGACTCTCACCACGTCTCGCACCTCGACAAGATCCGTTATGGAGTGCTACAAGCCCGCCGCGCTTGGCTGACCAAAGAAGATGTGCTCAACACGCTGTCCGCGGAGAAGTTTGCCCAGGCAACGAAACACAATTGGCCCGGATAGTGGGTCACTTTCAGGTAGGACGAGCAAAAGAGTGGATCAGCAAGGGGCACTGAGTTGCCCCCGTTCATGGTTAAGTCGCTGCCAAGTGGCACCCTTTTGCTGCTTTGCGGTCCGTTGATTCTAATCGCTGAACCACTTACACTTACAACTGGAATCCACTCATTCAGCCGCTCTACGGGAGGTTCTCTGGTTTTCATACTCCGGCGTTGGTTGGTCGTCTTGCTGTTCGCTTTGAGCGCGATGGAGGCGTCCGCTGAAAATGCTCCGAAAGTCGCACTTGAGAACAGCGAGACCCTGTTTACAGTGTTAACCGCCATCAACACTTGCGGGTACGACGCGGAATTGAGCACTTCCAATCCGTTACGCGCCGAGATACGCGGCGAAGTGGCGAAGGCTGAGGTCACCGACGACGCCAAGGATGTTACGCATCTGATTTGCCAGTTTTATCAGGACCACCAGCAGGCAGATCCGTCGCGAACCCTGTCACAGTACATTTCGTTGGCGCTTTACTTGACCGCGCCCCCGGAGTTAGCGCTGAAAGGCAAAGAAGCCGATTTGCCTCCCGATGCGGCTTACGTGATCGGCATCCTTCCCATGCTGCCGAAGTTCTATGAGAGCACGGGGCTGCATTCGATCTGGGAGAAGCATCAGGCGGAATATGCGGCCCTCAGTGATCGTTACCACGACCCGCTATCCAAGATGCTGTTCGACACCGAGGTCTATCTGAAAATACCCTCGGCAGGATATTTGGGACGAACCTTCACCGTTTATCTGGAGCCCATGGGAGCGCCCGGACAAACGAACGCGCGCAACTATGGAACAGACTATTCCGTGGTGCTGTCTCCGGGGACGAATTCTGGATTGAAGATGGACCAGGTTCGGCATGCCTATCTCCATTACTTGCTTGATCCGCTGGCGATGAGATATCCCGAGACGATGCAAAACCTGCAACCCCTTTTAGCAAATGTAAAAGGGTCCCCGATGGATGCAAGTTTCAAGACCAACGTCAGCCTGCTGGTGACCGAGTGCCTGATCCGCGCCATTGAGGTACGAACAGGACCGTCAGGGAAGACGCCGCCGGCACAGCAAGAAAGCCAAGTCAAAAAGGCTACCGAGCAGGGATTTATTCTCACCCAGTATTTTTACGATGCTTTGGGTCAATTCGAGAAAAGTCCCATGGGTTTGAAAAACGCCTACGCAGATTTGATGGCCGGGATCGACGTTCGTAAGGAACAGAAACGTGCGGCGGGGATCCAATTCGCGACACAGGCGGAGCCTGAACTACTGCAACCGTCACACCCAGTGGAAGGAAGACTCTTGCAAACGGCTGAGCAGCGCCTGTCCTCGGGCGATTCTGAGGGTGCCAAGAAACTCGCCGAACAAGCTTTGACTGAAAAAAGTGAAGATCAGGGCCGGGCCTTGTTTATTTTGGCGCAAGTGGCGACCATGAATCGCGACATTAAAGGAGCACAAGGATATTTTGAGCAGGCATTGACTGTGGCGCAGGAACCGAAAGTACTGGCGTGGTCGCACATCTATCTGGGACGGATTTTCGACTTGCAGGAAGACCGCGAGCAAGCGCTGACGCATTATCGCGCGGCCTTAACGGCGGGGGCGAGTTTGCCCGAGGCAAAAGCAGCTGCACAACGAGGATTGGCGCAGCCTTACGAGCCTCCGCATGCGCAGCAGCCACAGCAATAGCAGTCCAAGAAGTACCGGAATTGCCAGTAAGTTTAGAACCGAGGAGAAATTCATGAGGCCAGCAGCCGTCATTGCGGTAGTTGTGTTGGCAAGTTTCGCTGGGGCACAGACGCCCGCCAATCAGAACCAGAAACCGGCACAACCAGGCACGGCCAGCACACCTCCATCTAAGCACTTGCCGCAAGCCAAGACGCAGCCGGAATTCGACGCTTATAAGGCGGCGGTAGCCAACCAGAGCGATCCGGCGACGATGGAGAAAGCGGCGGATGACTTCGCCGCGAAGTTCCCTAACAGCGAATTGACGCCTCTGCTATACCGCGCGGCCATGCGGGGGTATCAGAATGCGAACAACGGCGATAAACTGGCGGAAATCGCGCAA
This sequence comes from Terriglobales bacterium, assembly GCA_963700175.1. GTDB lineage: Bacteria > Acidobacteriota > Terriglobia > Terriglobales > Acidobacteriaceae > DASVWZ01. The sequence goes on along the minus strand of CAVOWN010000004.1, from coordinate 60,699 downwards.
AAAGTCCTGAAATCCGATCCCGACGATCCCGAAGCCCTGACGGACTTGGCGGAAGTAATCGCGGAGCGGACACATGACACCGATCTCGACAAAGACCAACGCTACGAAGAGGCGCGCAAAGACGCGACGCATGCGCTGCAAACGGTTGACACCGATCTTCCGCCCGGAGTAGCGCCAGAGCAGGCAGAGGCTTACAAGGGGCTGTTGAGATCGACCGCATATTCGATCGTGGGAACGGTGGATTTTAGCCAGGAGAAATTTGCCGATGCCGAGAGCAACTTTCGCAAGTCGATCGATGCGTTCCCGTCTCAGCCCGACCCGGTCGTGGTGCTGCGGCTGGCACTGGCGCTCGATAAGCAGGACAAGTATCCGGAAGCCTTAAAGGCGGCAAATCAGGCTGTAGAACTGACGCAGGACACCACTTCGCCGGGTAAGCTGGCACGGCAGGAACGCGACCGTTTGGTGCAATTGACCGGCGGCGCGGCGACGGCTGGCGCCAAAGCACCGGCGGCCACGGCGCCCCCGAGCGCTCCCCCGGCCAATCCGCAGCCCCATTGAAGGCGGAGGGTGACAATTTCGCAGGAGCGCTTTCCGAATTGGTGAAGACTTCCGCAAAGCCGCGTGATCCAGATATGAAAGCAGCCAGCACAGCCGCTTTGGAGGAGGCTCTGGGTTACGCTTTCAGGCGGCGGGAGCTACTTGATCAGGCGCTTACCCACACCTCACAGGCCCGGGAATTGGAATCGCTCCAGCCCCCGGGTACCACTCCAGTCGGCGATAGCGAACAGTTGGAATTTCTGGGAGATGCGGTTCTGGGACTGATCACGAGCGAGGAGATATTCCATCGTTTTCCGCACTTTCGCGAAGGACAACTCTCCAAGCTGCGGGCCCACCTGGTGAGTGAGAAGCATCTGATCCGAGTAGCCCGGCATTTGCAGTTGGGGCATTATCTACGGCTGGGACGGGGCGAAGAAAAAAGTGGAGGGCGCCACAAAACCGCCCTTCTGGTGGATGCGTTGGAGGCGGTACTGGGCGCGATGTATCTCGACAGCAATCAACAGGAAGTGCGCCGGGTCATCATGAGGTACATCGTTGAGCCTGAATTGGAAGAGATGGCGCGTAAGGGCAGCGGTTTGCCACTGACCGATTTCAAATCGGCATTGCAGGAGCAGCTGCAGGCGGTGGGTCGACGGCAGCCGTCCTATACGCTGGTAAGTGAACGCGGACCGGAGCACAGCAAAACTTTCACCGTTGAAGCACAGCTACAAGCAGCGCCGGACCATGGAAAAATTGAATTTACGGGAAGGGCGGAGGGAAGCACCAAGAAGAATGCGGAACAGGAAGTCGCCCGGCAGTTGCTGGAATATCTGCACTCGGTCGCTTCCGAATTGCCGAAGAGTACCGCGTCCGGCCATCCTGAGCCATGAGTCAATCCGCGACAAATCGGTACTCTGATTGGGTGTTTTCGCTGCAGTCTCTTTTGAATACAGTGGTCATTGCGATTTTCGTAGTTGCGTTCATCGTGCAGGCCTTTCAGATTCCATCGGAATCCATGGAGCGGACGCTGCTGACCGGCGACTACCTTCTGGTCAACAAGTTGTGTTACGGAGGCGGCGGATTCTGGGACCACGTGTTGCCCTACCGCAGCATTAAACGCGGCGACATTGTAGTCTTTCATTATCCAATCCATCCCAGCCAGCATTTCGTGAAGCGGGTCGTGGGAGTGCCGGGGGACCGTCTGCGGCTGATCAATCGGCAGGTTTACATCAACGGCATTCCGCTACGAGAACCGTATGTTCAATACACCTCGTATGAAACGGACCTTTTCCGCGACGACTTCCCCCGAACCAATATTCCAGTCCCGGGCCTGGAGGGTGATTGGTGGTTGCAGATGAGAAAATTAGTCGAAGATGGCCAATTGATTGTTCCCGAAGGGAACTATTTCGTCATGGGGGACAACCGGGATGTGAGCGACGACAGCCGTTACTGGGGCTTTGTCCCCCGCGAAAACATCATTGGACGCCCTCTGCTGATCTACTGGTCGATGCGCAGCGTAGATAATGACGTGCTGTCAACCTCCACCGCGGGTGATAAACTTTATCGTTTCGCCTATGCCGTGAGTCATCTGTTCCAGATTACCCGCTGGGACCGTACATTTCGGATCGTAAACTAAAGCTGCGCAATATCTTATATCGATAGGAAACCGCATTGGCCAAGAAAGAAGTTGTGACAGTCGAAAAAGAGCGCGAGACTACGGTCGAGTTCCTGGCATCGCTGGCGGCAGTACTGGTGACGGGACTTTTCATCATCACTTTCGTTGTCCAAGCCTTCGAAATTCCCTCCAGTTCCATGGAGAACACACTGCTGATCGGCGACCATGTCTTCGTCAACCGCGAGCAGTTCGCTCCCGCCAGCAAGTGGATGGGCCCGCTGATGCCCTATCGCACTCCGCATGATGGCGACATCATGGTCTTTCTTTCTCCTCATGAACAGGGCCTGTACGTGGTGAAGCGTGTCATGGGAGTCCCCGGCGATCGCATCCATTTGCGCGACGGAGTTGTTTACCGGAACGGAGTAAAACTAGATGAACCTTACGTCATTCACGGCGGAGAGGCGGCTTACGTCCCCTATCGCGACAACTTTCCAGCGGTGCCCCCATCGGACTTGACCGGCGTTGTGCCGGAGTGGCAACTGGCGCTCAAGGACTACATTCAGGGCGACGACATCGTAGTCCCTCCGGGAAACTACTTTGGCATGGGGGACAACCGGGACGTCAGTTTCGACAGCCGCTTTTGGGGATTCATTCCGCAGGAGAACCTGATTGGCCGGCCGATGTTCATTTACTGGTCGTTCGAGACTCCGCCTTATCAATATTTGGAAAAAGGAGTAGGCGATCGGATCGGGTTCCTGTTGCACGTGGTGATCCACTTCTTCGATGAAACCCGCTGGCGCCGGACCTTGAGGATCGTGCGGTGAAGTTTTGGCGCTCTAAGCGCGGGCTCGCAGTTCTGATCATTGGGCTGCCGCTCGTGCTTTTTCTGGTGCGTCCCGGAGCAAATCGCTTACGTACGCGGATCGTCGAGTCGATTGGTCTGGCGATTGGGCGGCCTGTGGAAGTTTCTTCGGTGCACTTCCGCCTGCTTCCACGGCCCGGATTTGATCTGGAAAATTTCGTAGTGCACGATGATCCAGAATTCAGTGCCGAACCCATCGTACGCGCGCAGGAGGTCACCGCCTTTCTGCGGGTAACTTCCCTGCTTCGAGGACGCTTGGAGATCGCCCGGTTAAGCCTCACCGAACCAAGCGTAAACCTGGTTCGGAATTCGCAAGCACATTGGAACGTGGAGAGTTTACTGGATCGGACCTCGAAAACTGTCGTTGCGCCCACCAGCAAATCAAAACTCGAAAAGCGGCCAGGCTTTCCTTATATCGAAGTGTCCGGCGGCCGGGTCAATTTGAAGATCGGCGCGGAAAAAACTCCCTACGCTTTAACCGATGCGGACTTCGCCTTCTGGCAAGACTCGGAAGATAGTTGGGGGATGAGGCTCAAGGCCAAGCCGGTTCGCACTGACTTCAATTTAAGCGACACCGGCCTGCTGGTGGTTGACGGAAGCTGGCGAAGGGCCGTCAGTTTGCGCAATACTCCTGTGCATTTTGCCGCCGAGTGGGAGAAAGCCCAACTCGGCCAAGCCACCAAGTTGGCATTCGCCTCGGACCAGGGATGGCGCGGTACTCTCCTGTGGAACGCAACCTTCACCGGAACACCGGGAGATTTGCTGGTTCGGACCACTGCGGCAGTGGACGATTTCCGCCGCTTCGATGTACCGGGTGGCGGCGATTTGCAATTGGCCGCACAATGTAGCGCCCACTACAGTTCCCAGGATCAGTCGGTTTCCAAATTATTGTGCATCGCTCCCGTGCGGGACACTGCGACTCTCGCTTTGAACGGCAGCATTTCGAATCTCGGAGGGCCGCGCTCTTATGACCTCCGTGCAACCGCCCATAATATTCCCATTCAGTCACTGCTCTCGCTCGTCCGCCATGCTAAACCGGGTCTTCCCACGGGACTAACCGGCGAAGGAAGGCTGAGCGCCCACGCCGAGTTTCGCGGAGGAATCCAGGACGGCGCTGTCCTTGAAGGCGACGGAGAGACATCCGACTTCCGTCTGACTTCCGACACTGCGGGAAGCGAAATGACCTTTGGCACGGTTCCCTTTCAAATCACCTCCGCTAAACAGTCGAACAAGCGACCCAGAAAGAAACAGCCATGGGAACGAGCGGATACTCCAAGTCCGATAGAGGCACATTTGAATGTCGGACCTTTTTCTGTCCCCCTGGGAGAGCCCGAACCGCTGGTGATCCATGGGAGTTTCGGGGCAGACGGTTATGGGTTGTCGCTCCAGGGAAACGCGAAATTGCAAAAGCTGCTGGAAATGATGCACTCGGTTGGCGTGGCGGCACCGCAAATCGAAGGTGATGGATGGGCCAAAGTGGATCTGCAAGTCACCAGCGGATGGTCGCGGACGATTCCGCCATCGTCCGTCGGTAGACTCCAGCTCCACACCGTCCGGGCCGACGTTCGCGGATTCAATCAGCCGCTCAACATCGCGGCCGCCAGTTTGCTTTTCGCCGCCGATAAAATCGATGTGCAGGACATCCGCGCTTCTCTGTCAGGCACTTCTTTCGCGGGAAAGCTATCGTTCCCGCGACACTGCGAGACCCCGAACGAATGTCCGGTAACATTCGAACTCCACGCCGACCAGATCGATATGGATCGATTGAACCTTGCGCTGAACCCGCAGGTGCGTGAGCAACCCTGGTACCACTTTCTGTCGCGAACTCCGGCCGGCAATCCCTTACTGCTGACGGTTCACGCCAACGGAAAGCTGACGGTGGGTTCGCTTGTGATTCGCCGGTTCAATGCAACCCATGTATCAGCCGAAACCGAACTGAAGAACGGCAAGTTGACACTCTCGGACGTGCGCGCAGATGTCTGGGGCGGAAAGCATGTGGGCGAGTGGAGAGCGGATTTTACGGTAAGACCGCCAGTCTACTCCGGACATGGAACCTTCCAGAATGTATCCTTGGACCAGCCTGCTCAACTCATGAATGATCGTTGGATCTCTGGTACGGCCAGCGCGAAGTTTCAGATGGAGGCTTCCGGCCTTTCAGGGAGCGAATTGTTGGCTGGCGCGGTGGGCACTCTACAGATCGATTCTCGCAACGCCGTGATGCCCCATGTGGTGTTGGCCGGGGAAACTGGACCGTTGCAAGTGCGGCGACTTTCAGCCCAAGTCGCCCTGCAAGGCGGGGATGTCGAACTGAAAGACGGCGAGTTGGAAACTCCCAGTGGGATCTATCAATGGAGTGGGACCGCGACCTCAGACCGAATCTTGAATTTGAAAATGACGCGCGATGGTGCGCCCGCCTTTAACATCACTGGCACGCTGGCGGAACCGAATGTGGCAGCGGCATCCGGCGCAGAAGCCCAGGCGGCGCTGAAACCCTAGTCTTTTCTGCGCCACATGGTAGTATCAGAGCCAACTTCGAATGACCCTGCAGCATGTTGACATCCTGTTTCAGCTGATTGCGTTTTTGTTCGCGATCAGCGTCCACGAGTCCGCGCACGCCTGGATGGCGAACCGCCAAGGCGATCCGACGGCACGCATGCTGGGAAGAATCACGCTGAATCCGATCAAGCACATTGATCCATTCGGAACGGTTCTGCTGCCGCTGATCGCCATGTTGACACACTTGCCTGTCATCGGCTGGGCGAAGCCGACGCCGGTCGACCCGCGCAACTTCAAGAATCCGGTGCGGGACGACATTCTAACTTCGGTTGCAGGCCCGGTCAGCAACTTCATTGTGGCGACTGGCGCGACATTCCTCTTGATAGCGATCGAAGTGGTCGCCCCGGGCGGCCGCGGGCTGGTACGAGGAACGATTTCAGGATTCTTGCAGGAAAGCTCGTTGACGCCGATTGCATTACTGCTCTATCAGTTCGTGGTCATCAACGTTTTGTTGGCGGTATTCAATCTGATCCCCGTACCTCCGCTGGATGGCAGCCACGTGCTGCGCCACATCTTGCCCGAGGGCGTGCGGCAAGTGTATGACCGAGTAGGAATGTTTGCTCTGATGGCCCTGGTATTTTTTGGCGGCAGGTTTTTGATGGCTGTAATTCGTCCCGTGCTGGGCGTCTATATTTCGATCCTGATGGGAATTTGATGACGGCTCAATCCAATTCGCGTAAGCGCGTGTTAAGCGGTATGCGGTCGACCGGCAAGCTGCACTTGGGAAACTTTGTGGGCGCGTTGCAGAACTGGGTCGGCATGCAGGACAAGTATGAATGTTTTTTCTTCGTCGCAGACTGGCATGCGCTGACCACTGACTACGCAGACACCTCGCGAGTGAAGGAAAATTCCATCGAAGTCCTGCTTGACTGGCTGGCAGCGGGACTCGACCCCGAGCGTTGCACGATGTTCATCCAGTCCCATGTGCCGCAACATGCGGAGTTGCATCTGCTGTTTTCAATGATTACGCCGTTGGGGTGGTTGGAGCGCGTGCCCACCTACAAAGAGCAGCGTGAAAACATCGCCGAAAAGGACCTGGGTACTTATGGATTCCTCGGCTATCCGTTGCTGCAATCGGCGGACATTCTGATCTACAAGGGCGATTTCGTTCCCGTGGGTGAAGATCAGGTCCCGCACGTGGAGCTAACACGAGAAGTCGCTCGGCGCTTTAACCAGTTCTACAATTTTGTTGAGCACATTCCGAATCCGTCTTTGACCGGCCTTCCAACAACCAGTCTGCGATTTGTATTCCCCGAACCCCAACCGTTGCTGACGCCGACTCCCAAACTCCCGGGGACCGATGGACGCAAAATGTCAAAGTCCTACGGCAATACCATCATGCTCACCGATCCCGAGCCGGTCGTACGACAGAAGCTGAAAACTATGGTGACCGATCCGGCTCGCGTTCGACGTACCGATCCCGGAAATCCCGATCTCTGTCCTGTCGGCGATCTTCACAAGATTTTCAGCAGCGGTGAAACCATGGCAAAAGTGAACGCTGGCTGCCGGTCGGCGGGGATTGGCTGCATTGAATGCAAGGGCTGGGCGGCCGATGCGCTGGTACAAATCCTCAATCCTATGCAGGAGCGCCGCAAAAAATATGAGGAGAATCCGCGGCTGGCGTGGGATATTCTGGAAGCGGGATCGGCTAAGGCGCGAGTCGTCGCCTCGGCCACTATGGACGAGGTGCGGGCGTCCATGAATATGTCGCTGGATTACCAACCTCCGCGGAAAGCGTAAGTACACGTATTAAGCGATGATCGAAGAAGCAAAAACCGTCTCGGATGTCGTGGCTATCTCAAGCTCTCACGCAACGCATCCCAATTCCCCGAGCGCTTCCCTTTCAGAAGGCAAGCGCATGGGAAAAGAGAACGACTTCCCTTTTGCTGTCAGCGTTGGCCAAGTCTACGAAGGCCCACTCGATCTGCTACTCGATCTGATTCGCAAGCAGGACATTGACATTTATGACATCCCGATCGCGCAGATCACCTCGCAGTATCTGACCTATGTAGAGAAGCTTCGCGAACTCGACGTAAACGTCGCGGCGGAGTTTATCTACATGGCGGCGGTGTTGATCCATATCAAGTCGAAAATGCTGTTGCCCCGGGATCCGGTGGCGAATTCAGAAGCGCAGGAAGATCCGCGGGCAGAGTTGGTCAATCGGCTGATTGAGCATGAAAAGTTTAAGTCGGCCGCGCAGATGCTGATGCAAAAACAGCAGATCGAAGAAGCCGTCTGGTCGAATCCTTCAATCAAGGAATTCATGGACGCCGAAGGCACGGAGCCGGAAATCGCGGCGGACGTGATCGACCTGGTCAAGACTTTCCAGCAGATTCTCGAACGCGCGCGTTCCCGCCCCATGATTCAAGTGGACGAAGAAACGGTCACCGTAGGCCAGATGATCGAGTACCTGCGGAGAAGGCTGTCATTGGAAGATCGTCCGCTTCGGCTCAAGCAGTTGCTACGGAACATCGAATCGCGGCAAGCGTTAGTTTGCATGTTTCTGGCTTTGCTTGAGTTGGTCCGCTTGCAGGCACTGCAACTGCGGCAAGATCGCCTATTCGGAGAGATATTCTTGCGCAAGCATGAGGGATTCGAGTCGATCATGGCGGGACAAGTAGCCGTGAAAGACGATTGGAAGTAAAGAATTGTCGGCAGCCGCAAAAAGTTTGCGGATAACGACAGAACACCAACGACACACATGAGTACAAAAGCCAAACTCGAAGCCATTATTTATGCGACCGAGACGCCTATCACACTGGACCAGATCTTCCGGTTGGTGAAGGATTCTATTAACAGCGACGGTGCCGATGACGCCGAAATCAAATCTCGCGTACGCGCTGAATTGGAAGAATTAATCGCGGACTACGCTGCCGCCGAACGGGGCGTGGAGATTCGCCAGGTTGCCGGCGGATATAGAATGTCGACCAAGCCCGAGCAGCATGACATGGTGCGGGCTTTCGCCAAGAGTCTGAAGCCGCCAATCCGCCTCTCGATGCCAGCCCTTGAAACGCTCGCGGTGATCGCCTACAAACAGCCGGTGACGGTACCGGAGATCAGCGAGATCCGCGGCGTGGATTCGAACGGCGTCATCGCCACACTTCTGGATCGCAAGCTCATCACCACAGCCGGACGGAAAGCCGTGATTGGGCGTCCGATTCTGTATAAGACGACCAAGGAATTTCTGCTGCGCTTCGGTTTGAAAGATGTTGGCGAACTTCCCAGCATGGAAGAATTCGAGAAACTGGTGGCGGAGTCGTTTCAAAGCGACTTGCTGCCGTTGGAGAGCCCGTCGAAGGCGGAAGCTTCGACGGAATCGCCCCAGGAGTCGGAAATCGCTGAAACTGGCGACGCGGAGCAAGTGGAAACCCCTGCGGGCAAATCATCGGACGTCGCCTAATCTGACGAACTTCGTATTCTGGCTTGATCAGGGCTGTTCGTCCCCGCGTACGCCTGTTAGTCTTTAACTTCATGCCTGCTGAACGATTACAAAAGATCATCGCTGCCGCGGGAATTTCTTCGCGTCGAAAGGCCGAACAACTGATTACGGGCGGCCTCGTGTCGGTAAACGGCACCGTGGTCACCGAACTCGGTACCAAGGCCGATGCGCTGAAAGACCATATCCGGGTGAATGGCAAACTGCTGCACGGCTCCGAGCGGCACGTCTATCTGCTGATGAATAAACCCAAAGGATACGTCACCACCTTGCGCGATCCGGAGCGCCGGCCGACCGTCATGGATTTGCTGCATGGCGTGAAGGCGCGGGTGTATCCCGTGGGACGACTGGATTACGCGAGCGAAGGACTGTTGCTGCTCACCAATGACGGCGATTTCGCCAACTATCTGATGAAGGCCGCATCGCACGTGCCGAAAACCTACATGGTGAAAGTTTCGGGTGTACCGAAACCCGAAGGGCTAGCCAAGCTGCGGGAAGGAATGACGATTCCATCCGAGCGGGGGCGACGCGTAAGAACGGCCCCGGCCAAGGTCCGCGTGATCAGGGACGCGACCAACCCCTGGTACGAAATCACCTTAATCGAAGGAAAGAACCGGCAGATCCGGAAAATGTTCGAGGAAATCGGTCATCACGTGGAGAAGATTAAGCGCGTGCGTTACGGACCGCTGGAACTGGATGTTCATCCCGGAAAGTACCGCAAACTGACGCAGGAAGAAGTGGACAAACTGAGGGCGGCAAGGCGGTCGGGGATCGATGGTCCTCCGCCGTCTGTAACACCCTCTACGCAGAGTAAACGGCCGTCGACGAGTCGAAAAAGACCAGCGACGAACGAGCCGCGACCGACGACTTTTTCTCCGAAACATGATACTCATTAAATAGACGAATGAGCGATTACAGCCAGCTTGTGCCCGAACATATACGACGGTTGGGCGGGTACACTCCGGGGAAATCGCTCCGGCAGGCGCAACAGGAGAGCCGCGTGAAATGCATCAAAATGGCTTCGAACGAGAACCCGTTCGGGCCATCTCCGAAAGCCATTGCGGCAATGCAGGTGGTCCTCGGCGAAAGCAACTTTTATCCTGACAATGATGCCACCGATCTTCGCCATAGGTTGGCAGACCTTCACAAGGTACAGCCCGAGCAGATCGTTCCGACGGCCGGATCGACAGCTCTTTTGGGAATTATCGCGCGAACTCTGCTGTCTCCGGGCCTAAACGCCATTACCAGCGAACGCTCGTTCATCGTGTATCCCATCGCCACCCGTGCTGCAGGTGGAACTCTAATCGAAGTCCCCACTTTGAACGACGGCTTCGACCTCGAGGCGATTGCATCCGCCATCAACTCCGACACCCGAATCATCTATCTTGCAAATCCCAACAACCCGACGGGAACGCTCGTTTCGGCGCGAGACGTTGACCGATTCGTAGAGCGGGTCCCCAGTCACGTCGTGGTCATCCTCGATGAAGCCTACTGCGATTTTGCACAATATTTTGCCGCCGAGCGCGGCGTCGACTATTCGCATGGACTCGACTACATTCGCCAGGGACGCAAAGTAGTTGTGCTGCGGACTTTCTCCAAGGCGCATGGGCTGGCCGGAGTACGCATAGGATACGGAATTGGCCCTGCGGAACTGATGCCCTACTTCGCGCGCATGCGAACGACGTTCTCAGTGTCTACGGTTGCGCAGGCTGCGGCGCTCGCCGCGCTGGACGATGAAGCTCACACTCACAAGGCGCTGGCCAACAACGCAGAGCAGGCCCGCGTATTGACCGAGGGCATTTCTGAGTTGGGATATCGCGTGGTGCCAACCTGGGCGAACTTCCTCTACTGTGAAATCGGCGACGATGCCGCCGCCGTGGCCAAGCGCCTGCAACAAGATGGCGTAATTGTGCGGCCGCTGGTTCCATGGGGAGCACCGACCGCGATCCGTGTCACGATTGGCACAGGAGAACAGAATCAATTTTTCCTGAAGACCTTTAAGCGAGTAATGGAACGAGTTGCTGCGCGTTAGACGCTTAGTTCGTTATCGGCAGCCTGGCAGCACCGAATAGTCCTGCATCACTTCCCAACAAGGCTCGAGTCACTAAGGTCTTAGTCGAACCATTCGACTCAACCCGTCCTGAAGCGCCCCCGCTTCGACTTGAGGGCTCAGGGTCGGTAGCCGCAAACACCATGGAACGCTCACGCAGCTCTTCGAAAATCGATGGTGCGAATGCTTCCCACGCGCTTGAGACTCCACCACCGATCACGTACATCGGAAGGTTCAGCGCATTCACGAAATCGGAGAGCACAATTCCGATCGCTCTACCCACCCGTCGAAAAATCTTGCGGGCGTCTTCGTCCCCTTGGATCGCCAGGTTGTAAACCGCTTTCGCGCTAAACTCAGGATCAGAATTCGCCGCGTGCCCCAGTCCCGGAGCCCCACCGCTGGCAATTGCCTCACGAGCCATTCGTACAACGGCAGTCGCGGAGGCGTAAGCTTCCAGACATCCCAAATTGCCGCAGCCACAGCGTGCTCCGTCCGGTTCAACTGTGACATGGCCCAACTCGCCGGCCATGCCAGTCATGCCATGCCAGATCCGCCCACCCAGCACGATCCCGCCGCCCACGCCCGTGCCCAAAGTGAGCATTGCCATGTCGTCTACGTCTCGTGCCGCGCCTAACCACTTTTCCCCGAGCGCTGCGGAATTGGCATCGTTTTCCAGAAATACGCGAGTGCCCAACTGTTTCTCAATCACGGAGTGGGCCGGGTAGTCAGCCCAATCCGGAAGGTTTGGCGACTCGCGAATCATGCCCGTCCTCATGTCGATGATTCCCGGCACACCGATCCCGATCCCCCTCAGGGCGCCCGAGCCTTTGTGTATGTTGGCAACCCGCTGTATGGCGTCGCACATGTCGCGAACCACGCGGTCGCGTCCGAGCGCCACTTGCGTCCCTAAAGTCAGCTTCTCGATGAGACGGCCCTGCTCATCAACCGCCGCGATGCGCAGGTTGGTGCCTCCCAGGTCAACGCCGATCGTATAATCGGGCATAAGTCAGGGCATCAGACTATCATTTTGGATTTCTGGTTGTATATCCGAAAATTCCGATTAAATCGTTTTCGGCGTATGTCTGGAGCAACTTTTCCGGCCCTCATTTCTGGCACTTAGGGCAATAGTGGCTGCTGCGTCCGGCGATTACGACTCGCTTCACCGGAGTCTTGCAGACCAGGCATGGTTCGCCTTCACGGCCATAGACGCGGTGCTGCAACTGGAAAAAACCTTCTCCACCCTCGGAGTTGACGTAATCGGAAATCGAGGAACCACCCAGCGCAATCGCTTCCTCCAGGACTTCCCGGACGGCCAGGTAGAGCCGCCGCAGGTCGGCGCGCGTCAGGGATGACGCGCTACGCCGCGGACGAATCGCGGCCCGGAAAAGAGATTCGTCGGCATAGATATTGCCGACACCACTCAGCAATTTCTGATTTAACAGCGCACTCTTGATGGGAGTCTTGCGGCGCCGAAAGAGGTCGGTGAATGACTTCAGATCCACGTCGAGGGGCTCGGAGCCCTGAGCGGCAAATCCGCGGGAAACACTCAGCCGTCCGAAGCGCCGGGGGTCGACAAAGCGTAATTCCCTGCCCGACGCAAGTCTTGCAATGGCATGGGTATGTTTGGCGATCTCTTCTTCGGGCCCGCATACGAGCATTCGGCCAGTCATCCCTAGGTGAACAATCCACTGCGCCCCATCGGACCGCGGCGCAGATTGCTCGGACTTTTTCTTCGAGTGCCTCTGACGCTTGCCCCTTCCCTGGGAGGCGGTCTTCTGCAAGTCAAAAACGATGTGCTTCCCGACGCGCCGTACGTCGACGATCCCAGCCGATTCAAGTGTCTTTGCAATTTCGGAGGCGGACGACTTCAGTGGCTCAGGCTTCGATCCCAGCCAGACGGATTCGATAGTATCTCCCGCCACCCGACTGGCCAACCCGCGAGCGATGGTTTCAACTTCTGGAAGTTCTGGCATGGATTGGAGACCCGAAATCTGACCGAAAAGTGTTACGGTGAAGGCTTTCTACACGAGTATTCTAGCAGCGCGTTTCCCATTCTCTATTATTGCGTGCGAATGCATCGCGTCATTCTTGGTCACGAAGTTACTTCGATCTCGACTTCTTCGGCCGGGGCCAACGCGCCACCACTGTGGTGGAAATGCCTCCCCGGGGCCGGAAGTCTCCTGTCACCTCGGCCCAGACTGGACGCGCCCACTTGACAACATCCTCTAGCACCCGGTTCACAATGTTCTCTTGAAAAATGCCGAGATCGCGATAAGACTGCAAGTATTCTTTCAGCGATTTCAGTTCCAGACAATCTTTTGCCGGCATGTACCGGATGGTAATGACGCCAAAATCGGGCAAGCCGGTCTTGGGGCAAACCGAGGTAAATTCCGGGTCGTCGATAACTATTTCGTATCCGGGAAACTGATTGCGCCAGGTCTCGATCTCCGGAAACTTGGCATCCAGTCCGGCGGCGGCGTGTGCCTGCGTATATCGTGGCGGTTTTGGCATGTTGCAATTGTAAATAGCCCAGGGGCGAACGCACCAAATTGAACAATCATTTCTGAACTTTCCCTACCGCGACCGCATCTAACTTACTCAGATAAGCCATTCGTTTTAATACTTTGCAGGTGGTACAGTAGTTTGTTTATCCCTTCATGGCGATTACAAGCGGGAAAGCGGGCTTCGTGGCCCGAAATCGTTGGTTGGTTTGGACTGCGGGGATTGTCCTCGCGGTTATACTTCTGGCTTCTTTCATGTCCCACGGAGACACGGTTCTAGTTCGCGCCGTGTCAGCCCAGCGAAGCACCATCCGGAGTGTGGTTTCGACCAACGGAAAAGTGGAGCCTCTGGTGAATTTCGAGGCCCATTCGCCCATTTCCACCACGCTGAAGAAGCTGTTCGTCATAGAAGGTGAAAGGGTCAAAAAGGGACAGTTATTGGCACAATTGAACGACGCCTCAGCGCGGCAAGACGCGGCCCGCGCCCAGTCTCAAATTCGCTCGGCCGATGCCAGCTTAAACGCCGTACAGAGTGGAGGTAATCGGGAGGAAGTATTGACTCTAGAGTCCCAACTGGGCAAGGCAAGATTGGACCGTGACGCACTGCAGCGCAACTTGGATGCGTTGCAACGCCTGCAAAAGCAGGGGGCGGCCGCACCGGGAGAAGTCCTCAACGCGCAAGCTCAACTGTCACGCGCAAATGCCGATTTGACGCTTTTGGAGCAGAAACAGAAAGACCGTTACTCGCGGCCAGAGATTGCGCAAGTGGAAGCCAGGAAAACAGAAGCGCAGGCCGCATATACCGCGGCAGAAGACGCACTGGCGCAACTCAACATCCGGGCGCCGTTCGACGGCACGGTTTACTCAGTACCCGCCCTACAGGGAGCTTATTTGAATGCCGGCGACTTGGTGCTCGAGGAAGCGGACCTCTCTCAGGTTCGAGTTCGCGCCTTTGTGGATGAACCCGACATCGGACGCCTGGCGCCGGGCGACAAGATCGAAGTCACTTGGGACGCGCTTCGCAACCGCACGTGGAATGGCACAGTAAGCGCTATTCCCACTGTGATCAAGCTGCACGGAACGCGCAACGTGGGGGAAACGACGTGCGTTGTCGATAATCATGACCTTAAACTGATCCCCAACGTGAATGTAGGCGTGACCATTATTACAGCTGAAGACTCCAATGTGCTGACGGTACCACGCGAGGCGATTCACCAGGAGGATAGTAAGACATACGTCTATCAGATTGGCGCCAACAACGAACTGCAGCGACGTTATATCCAAACGGCCATCTCGAATTTGACCCAGGTTGAGGTGACATCGGGGCTTTCGCAAGACGCGCAAGTCGCCCTCGCGCCGCTGAATTCCAAACCTCTCCGCGATGGCTTGGCCGTGAAGGTGGTCCGCTAAATATGTGTGGCCACACAAAAACTCTTATGACGAAGTCGATCTTAGCGGCAATCATTCTTTTTTTCTCGTTCGGTTCGCGCACTGCAGCCGCCGAACCCGCTGACCAATTATTGGCTGCCGGGCGCATCGATGACGCAATTCAGGTTCTCCAAACTTCGATCGCTAGTTCTCCCAACAGCGCCTCATCCTATAACCTGCTGTGCCGCGCGTTTTTCACCATGGGGAATTGGGACCAGGCAATCGCAGCTTGCGAAAAAGGGGTTTCTCTCGATGCCCAAAATAGCCTTTACCATCTATGGCTCGGCCGCGCATACGGCGAGAAGGCTGAACACACCAATTTCATGAGCGCAATCGGATTCGCCAGAAAACTGCGCAACGAATTCGAAACCGCGGTCCGGCTCGACCCGAACAATGTGGCGGCACGGACCGATCTTGCGGAATTTTATCTGGAGGCGCCGGGATTTCTCGGCGGCGGCATCGACAAGGCCGTTACCCAAGCCCAGCAACTGATGGCCTCGGATCCCGTGAAATCCCACTGGGTCCTGGGCCGAATTGCGGAAAAAAGGAAAGATTTCGTCACCGCGGAAAGCGAGTATCGCAAGGCCGTCCGGGCGGGCCAAGGACGAGGCGATGCCTGGCTGAATCTTGCGCTGTTCTATCGCCATAACGGACGCTTTGACGCGATGGAGGAGGCGCTGGACCATATTCGCTCCGACGCTCCCGGTCATCCCAACGCCATGATGGAAGCCGCCCAATTGCTGATTCGGACGGGCCGCAATACTCCCGAAGCCATCGACCTTCTACAGCGATATCTTGCTAGCTCCACGGTGGAAGAGGCGCCGGCGTTCCAGGCCCACTATCTGCTGGGCACGTTGCTTGAGAAAAAGGGCGACAGGCAGGCGGCGGCGCGAGAGTACCGGACTTCGCTTTCGCTGGCCCGGAGCTTTACTCCGGCACAGAGCGCTTTGGCGCGCCTGAAGAATCCACCCGCTCACAACGGTTGACGGACATTGCCGCCAATCCGCAGGATACAATCGGAAAATCGGATTTTCTGTACAAACTCTTCGTTGCAGGTGAAGCGATGATGCTAACTTCACGCCGTTCCTGTGCTTTCCTTTTGCTCGCTCTATCGGGGACCTTCGTCATAACTGCGAATGCGTCCGCGGAAGCCTTGCCGCTCAAGCAGGCGGTGGACTTGGCTCTCGCCCATAGCACAACCATGGCTGCGTCTCATGCCGACCAGCAGCGTGCCTTTGCCTCCTATGTGGAAGCGCGCGACCAGTACCTTCCGCAATTGGTGGTTGGCTCGGGGCTCGGGAAATCGTGGGGCTATCCGCTCTCGCTGGAGGGTTCCGCACCTTCCATCGTGAACACCACCGCGCAATCTGCCGTTTACAACCCGGCCTTGCGGGAATTTGTCCGTGCCGCTCATGTTCAGTATCAGGAGAGCAAGATTCAGTCCCAAGATCAGCGGGACCAAGTCATCCAGGACACCGTGCTAAGTTACACCGAACTGTGCAAGTGGCAGAAAGTCATCGCCAACGCCAGCCATGAATACGATGAAGCCCTGAAGATGGAGCAACTGGTCAACCAGCGTATTCAAGAAGGAATTGACAGTTCGCTGGCGCGAAACCAGGCGCGCCTGGTGACGGCCCGTGTCTATCTTCGCATGACCCAGGCGCAAGGGTCCGTCGATGTGTTGCGCAACCGCCTGTCACAATTGACCGGCCTGCCCGCAGATTCCATTGAGGCGGATGCCGGATCCATACCCGCGTTGCCTGAGGTCAAGCAAGAAGACGATCTGGTGAAGACGGCGCAGGAAGTGAATCCATCCATCAGAGTTGCCAGTATGAATGCCACTGCCATGGCGTTCAACGCGAAAGGCGAGCATCGGGCCATGTGGCCCAGCTTCGACTTCGCCGCGCAATACGCTTTGCTGGCGACCTTCAATAATTATCAGAACTACTTTCAGAAAGGGAGTTTCCAGCAGGAGAATGCGACGGTTGGAGTGTTGATCCGCTTTCCGTTCTTTAGCCCGTCGCAGCATGCGAAGGCGCAAGCGGCGGACGCCGTCGCTCTGCGCGCGCGCAACGATGTTGAGGTTGCGCGAAACCAGGTTTCCGAGCAAACCCTGAAGCTACAGCGCGCAGTAGACCAGTTGGCGGCGGCGCAACAGGTCGCCGATCTGGAGTACCAGATTGCCAAGTCGAATCTGGATGCCGCTCAGGTCCGCATAGAATCCGGGAGCGCGACCTTCCATGATGCGGAGGACGCTCGAGTGCAAAGTAACGAACGCTTCGGAGCGCTCCAGGATGCCGATTTCGAACTCGATCGGGCACGGATCGCCTTGCTGCGAGTCACCGGCAAGCTCGGCAACTGGGTGGGTGTCGCCAACTGAGGCCGGAGCGCCTTCTAGGGGCACTCCCGCGGGAGGGTCATTTTCCCTGCTGAATGCATCAAACCGCCATTTGACCCTTAACCCTTGGTTAAACTCATAAGGAAGCGTACAGTTACTCAACTACTAAAGTGGGCCTTTATTCACAGTGGGTTACATCTTAACTGTCGCAGTACTGGCATGTCCGGATGTGCCTGCCGGATGCTAAAATAGGATATTCACTCTATGCCATTAAAAACACTGTTCCTGAATCCGCCTTCGTTTGAGAACTTCGACGGAGGCGCCGGATCTCGTTGGCCGGCCACTCGCGAAATTGAGTCGTACTGGTACCCGGTTTGGCTCGCCTACCCCGCCGGAATGATCGAGGGAGCCCGGTTGCTCGACGCTCCCCCCCACCACATCTCGGCAGAAGAGACCATCAAGATCGCAGGCGAATACGAATTTCTGGTGCTGTTTACCAGCACGCCCGGCTTCCCTGGCGACATCCGCCTGGTGCAAAAAATTAAGGAGCTTAATCCGTCGATCAAGATCGCGTTCGTGGGGCCCCATGTCAGTGTGCTGCCTGACAAGTCTTTAAAAGCCTGTCCGGCGATCGATTTTATTGTGCGCAAGGAATTCGACTACGCCGTCGTCGAATATGCCCACGGCAAACCGGTGGAAGAGATTCTGGGCGCATCCTACTTGAAGAACGGCGCAGTCGTTCACAATGCCGACCGTCCGCAGGCGCAGGACCTGGACGCATTTCCGCATGTCACCGAAGTCTACAAGCGTGACCTGGACGTGACGAAATATAACGTACCGTTCCTGCTCTATCCGTTCGTCTCGCTCTACACCACGCGGGGATGCCCAGCGCAATGCACCTTCTGCCTGTGGCCGCAGACTTTGAGTGGACATCCGTGGCGCAAGCGCACTACCGACGACGTTGCGGCCGAAATGGTCAAGGCCAAGGAATTCTGGCCCAATGTACGAGAGTTTTTTTTCGATGACGACACCTTCAATATTCAGAAGGCCCGAACCATTGAACTGTGCGCCAAACTGAAGCCTTTGAATTTCACCTGGTCATGTACATCGCGTGTGACTACCGATTTCGAAACCCTCAAGGCCATGAAAGAGGCTGGCTGCCGCTTGCTGATCGTGGGCTATGAGTCAGGCGATCAACAAATCCTGAAGAACATCAAGAAGGGCGCAACCGTCGAGCGAGCGCGTCAGTTTACCAAGGATTGCCACAAACTGGGCCTGGTGGTTCACGGCGATTTTATTATGGGATTGCCGGGCGAGACGCGCGATACCATCCGCAATACGATCGCCTTCGCCAAAGAACTGGATGTCGAAACCATTCAGGTTTCCGTCGCTCACGCATATCCCGGAACGGAACTCTACGACTACGCCGTGAAGAACGGTTTCATGGTAGCCGACGAAAAAATGCTTGACGACGGTGGCCATCAGTTGGCGCACATCCAGTATCCAGGTCTGCCCGCCGAGGAGATCTTAGAAGCCGTACACCGCTTCTACGACGAATATTACTTCCGGCCCAAAGCGGTCTTCCGCATTCTGCGAAAGTCCATGTTCAACAATGTGGAACGCAAGCGCCTGTACAAAGAAGCGAAGGCGTTTTTGAAGACGCGTGCGATGCGCAACAAGTGGGTAAAGGACAAGCGCGATAAGCAGGACGCCGACGCCGCTGTCCAACCGGCGAACGCCTAGGACAATCCGTGACCTTTCGCAAGTATCTTGTGCTGGCTGGAGTAACGCTTTTCGCAGCCATCGGAGATACTTTGTTATCGCGCGGCATGAGGGGGATGGACCACATCTCTCTCCATCATCTCAGCAGCATGTTTCTAGTGGTCCTTCATCCCGGACTCGCGCTGGGAATCGCCTTTCTGCTGGCATTTTTTGCGTGTTATTTGACCGCCCTTTCCTGGGCCGATCTTACTTACGTCCTTCCCGCCACTTCCCTGAGCTACGTTTTGGTCACCATCATGGGAAAGCTCGTACTACATGAAACCGTCAGCCCCGGCCGCTGGCTGGGCGTGCTGCTGATTTCATCAGGAGTGGGTTTCGTGACCCGGGGACCGGCGAACACTCCCAAGCCTAAGCCTCACGCGGCACCCGTCGATGCTCGGGTTACCGACGTGGCCCTTAGCGAGGTACGCCAATGAAACTGTCTTATGCTTGGGGCGCTGTTGCGGCGATCGTGTTGGCCTCCACCATCGGAGATGTCCTGCTGGCTCACGGCATGAAGCAGGTGGGTGATATTCACGAACTGTGGAAAAAGCGCGGCTTCTGGGCAATCCTGAGGCGTGTATTGGGAACGCCTACGCTTTTTCTCGGGGTCACGGCCATGGCAACGGCCTTCTACAGCCTGCTCTTCGGCCTCTCCTGGGGCGATGTGAGTTTCGTGGTACCCGCTTCCTCAGCGCTCACTTTCGTTGCCAACGCAGTCGCAGCAAAGATCTTCTTACACGAACGTGTAGATCGTCGCCGATGGATTGCGGCCCTGCTGGTGGCCAGTGGAGTAGTCCTGCTGGCGACCTAAGGCATGCTGATCTTAGGGGAACAAACGCATTAGCCCAGTCGCCGGCTCGTCGGCCACCATGAACTTCCTCTGTTGGCCCGTTGCCCGCAACAGCGCTTCGGCCGCTAGATAACCGCTGCGCACCGCTCCCTCCATAGTGGCCGGCCATCCGCTCGCCGTCCAATCTCCGGCCAGGAAGACTCGTGGCCACACTGTTTCGGGCTTAGCGCGGTAGACATCCACTCCTGGCCTGGGCGAGTAGGTCGCATAGACTTCCTTGACCACCGTCGACTTCACCAGGTTGGCGTCGCGAGCGCCGGGAAAGAACTCGCGTACTTCGGCAAGCGCCAGTTCGACAATTTCCGGTTTCGATTTTTCAATCAATGTCTTGGAGGAACTGACCACCAGTTCAACATAACTGCCCGATCCCGGACTGCCGCGTCCCAATAACATCGACTTGTGAAACATCCACTGAATGGTGCGATCGAGTAGCACAGCGTGTTCAAGGTCGGTGATCTGCCGATCGAACCACAGGTGAATTCCAGCGATCGGAGAGCTCTCAAATTTCGCCAGCTGATCGCGTAGCGGCTGCGAAGCTCCGTTTTGGGGAAGCAACGCCGCCAACCCGAAACAGGGTACAGCCATGACTATGAAATCGAAGGCGGCTTCTCCGTCAGACAAATTCAGCCTTGGGCCATCGTCACCCTCAGGCTGAACAGCCTCGACCCCGGAGCGTAGGCGAATCTCTCCGCCACGCATCGCAATATATTCGCGAGCAGCCTCGTAAAGCTCCGTGAGCGGAATTGTGGGGATGCCCATCTTTCGGGCCGTCTCCGACTTCAACGACTCCCGCACAACTTGCGCCGCATACGGGATCGACATGCGATCAAGGTCCTCGCTCAGGGCGCTGATCAGCACTGGCTTCCAGAAGCGTTCGATCGCTCGTTCTGTCTGATGATGTTCGTGCAGCCAAGCCAGGAACGGCTGCCCTGAATCCTTGGGAGCCATCGGAATGAGCGCGGCGAACGCACGTGCAATTGCTATCTTGTCCTTCAGACTTAAGAAAGGAAACCGCATGAAGGATGGAGCAATCTGCAGCGGTGCCGGCAACAATGACGGCTTCAGAACCGACTGCCGTCCACCGGGTTCGACAAATGTCATTGTGTCCGACCAGCGAATTTTGTCCGCCACCCCGATGCGGCGATAAAATTCAATCAGGTTGGTGCAACTGCCGAACAGAACGTGCTGGCAATTGTCGACGATTTCGCCCGTGCCCGGATGCTGATATGAAGATGCGCGACCTCCGAGAAACGGGCGGCGCTCGAATAGCGTCACAGCGAAGCCGCCATCCGCCAGGGCGCAAGCCGCCGCCAATCCGGCCAGCCCGCCTCCTACGATCCCTACTTTTTTCTTGAGTGGTTGACTCATCACAGCAGGCGCTTTAGGAAACCTTTTCCGAGGATGGTAAGCTTCTCGCGGACCGTGAGTTTTATTTTTACGTGGAAGACGTTGAATTGCTGTGCAGCAATTTTTTCGAGCAGGGTCCGGTAGATGGTGATCAGCACCCAAAGCGCCGGCTGGCTATCTTCGTCCACCATGTGGACCAATTCATCTCCAGCCTGGTAACACTCGCGGGCCCGATTCGCCTCCAACTCCAGCACGGGCCGAAATCGCCCAGGATCCACTACGTTTTGCAAATCGGACGCCGAGAGATGGAACTTATCCAGGTCTTCTTGCGGAAGATACACGCGGCCCATGGCTGCGTCTTCCTTGACGTCCCGAATAACGTTGGTCAGCTGAAAAGCCAGGCCGCAACGTTCGGCCAGAGGTTCTGCGGCGGGATCGCGATACCCGAAAATGCGAATGCATACCAATCCCACTACTGACGCGACGCCATAGCAATAACTTCGGAGGTCTTCGAACGTCCTGTACTGGATGGTGAGGCCGCCCTCGGAGCCCGGCATCTCGTTTTCTTTTTCCAGATCGAGCGCCGTGCCATAAGCCAACTGATCCAGCATCCCCACTTGGATATTGTAGCGGCGCTGCGCATCGGTGAGTGCCAGCAACACAGGCTCGTCAGTGGGATAACCGGCGAGTGCGCAATGAAACGAATCGAGCCATGCATCGAGTTTCTGCTGCCGCTCGCGGGCCGGAAGGCTGGTGTCGTCAGTGATATCGTCGCAGCGGCGCATGAATGCATAGACAGCGCACAAGGCCTGACGCTTCGGTTTAGGCAATGCCAGAAATCCGTAGTAAAAGTTCTTGGCCGCGGTCCGCGTAATGCCCCGGCAGACGGTATAAGCGAAGGCCAATTGCGAGTCTGTCGGCGCGAAGGCTGTGGGCGCTGGTTGCACGGCAGTGCTCATAGTAGCTTTCCCAGCGCGGCCCGTGCCACTAGCGCCAGCTTGCGGGACTTTGAAATCGACGGTCTCCGCCCTAGAACGTTGTATCCTTGTGCCTCGATCGCGTTGAGAATCTCCTGGCCGCCTCGACTGAACAGATCCAGATCGACTGCCAGTTCCTTGTCGACGAGTTTGATGAGGGGCAATCCGCGTTCAAACCAGTTGCGGGCCCGTTCCACCTCGAAGTTCATCAAGTCGCAAAATTGGGCGGAATTCCGTTGCGCCGCAATATCTGGCTCGGTCACTCGAAAAGTGCGCAAATCCTCGAGCGGCAGATAGATCCTTTCCTTCGTGTAATCGACGCTGACGTCCTGCCAGAAGTTCGCTAACTGCAACGCCGTGCATGTGTAGTCGGAGAGCGCTTGCCGCTCAGCGTCACGGTAGCCGCAAAGATAAAGGACCAGATGACCCACCGGATTGGCCGAGTACCTACAATAGGCGACGACATCTTCGAACGTCGGGTAGCGGGTGACACGTTGGTCCTGGCGAAAGGCGGTCAACAGATCGGCGAAAGTCTGCTTTGGAATTTCAAATTGGCGAACCGTTTCGGCAAGCGCGACGAACACCGGATGCCGAGGGTCGCCTTCGTAACAAGCATTCAGGTCCGATTCCCATTGGTCCAGAAGGTGAAGCGACAAGTTGGCGTCGCCGACTTCGTCCCCCAAGTCATCGGAGATTCGGCAATAGGCATAGACATTGAAAAAATGCTGACGGAGTCGCTTCGGCAAGAACCAACTGGCAACCGAAAAATTCTCGTAGTGCGAGCGCGCCAGGCGGCGGCAATACTCTTGTGCGACTGCCAGACTTGGGGCGTGGTCCGGAATCGCATATTCGCGTGGCAGCTTGTTCCACCCCTCCACCGGCAGTGAAAGGAACGCGACCGCAGAGTCGTTGCTGCCAATGGATGACATAGTCAGTTTCGCGCCCCGGTCAGATTTTGCCGGCAATACCCAATCGGCACCGGACTAGTGTCCGGGAATAATGGCAGTCTTAATATCGCCATTGCGGTTCAGCATGTGGTGGAGCACTTGCTGCAAGCGGGAAAGCGGCGCCTCGCCGGTAATGTAGTCCGTGGAGCGCACCTTCTTCTCAGTAATCAATGCAAAGGCCTTGCGCACTGTCTCCGGTGTGTGATGGAAGGTCGCTTTCAGCGTTACTTCGGAATAGTGCAGCCGATTGGTGTCGAGCTGGACCTTGGTCCCGTTGGCGCATCCGCCGAAGAAGTTAACGGTCCCACCTTTGCGCACCATGTCGATGGCCCACTCCCAGGCTTCCGTTCTGCCAACAGCCTCGATGACCACATCTCCACCGCGCTTTTCGGGGGACAAGCTGCGCACGGCTTCAACCGGGTCTTTCACCTTGGTGATCTGCACCACCTCGTGCGCGCCCATATGCTTGGCGGCTGTGACCTGTGAGTCACGCTTCACCACGGCCGTGACGTTGCATCCAACTGCTTTGGCAACTTGCACAAACATCAGCCCAATCGGACCGCCGCCAATCACCACTACGTTGTCGCCGATCTCCACGCCGGTTTCGTGCAATCCCCGAAGCACACACGCTAAAGGCTCTGCCATCGCCGCCTCTTCGAAGGACGTGTGCTGCGGAATCGCTAGCATGTTGGTTTCAACAATCCGCCGCGGAATGCGGATATATTCCGCATAGGCGCCGTTGTTGAACAGCAAGTCCTCGCAGAGATTCTCCTGGTGCTTGGAGCAGTAGAAGCATAGACCGCAGGGCGCTGAATTCAACGCCACCACTCGCATCCCCTTGCGGAAGGTGCGGACGCCCGGCCCCACCTCTTCAATGACTCCGGCCAACTCATGGCCAAACAACGCTGGAGGCACAATCATTCGTGCGTGATAACCCCGCTGATAAACTTTCAGGTCCGTGCCACAAGTCAAGGCCACTTCTACCTTGACCAGAACTTCGCCATCTCCCACCCGCGGAATCGGGACTTTCTCGATTTTTACATCCTCTTTGCCATAGAGGACCGCTGCGGTCATTTTGCCGTTCACTTTGAACTCCCTCTCCAATTGCTGCCCGCTTGGACCACGATTTTCATCGAATCCGGCTGCGGGTGAGCAGCAAGGTTTAAAGCTTCCACGCTGCACGACAATGGAAAACGGTGGCTGATCAATCGTTCGAGATCCATTTCTCCACTCATTACCAATCTCACCGACTCCTCTTGCAGTTCAACGGAAGCGCTATACGACCCCAACAGTGTCTTCTCATCCACGCAGACTGCGGCGGGATCAATCGCCGCCTCCCCGCGGACCGTTTGCGCAAATAACAAAACCCGTCCGCCCGGACGTACTGCATCCAACGCGGTCCGGATCAGGCGGTCGCCCGCAACGGCCAAAATGGCCGCATCGGCACCTCGACCTTCAGTCTGCTCCCGCACGACCTTGACCGTGTCCGTACGCGAAGCATCGATTCCGTTCTGTAAACCGAATGTTGTACTAATTGTAAGCCTCTGCGGATACAAATCGGAAGTAATTACGCTAGCTCCCGCACGTTTGGCCAATGTACTCAATATGATACCGATAGGGCCCTGCCCGATCACCAAGACCGTCTCGCCCGGCGAGAGCTGCAATCTCTCAATTCCTTTCAGGCAAGTATTCACCGGCTCAAGAAAGCAGGCCTGCTCGAATGAAACGCCATCCGGTATGCGAACGGTACCGCGCTCGACAATCCAGTCCATAACCCGCACGTACTCGGCGAAACCGCCTCCCGAAGGCTCAAAACCAGCCGTGCATCCCACTTTCTTGTACGTTTCGCACTGCGCGAAGGTCTTGTGCTGGCAGTAAAAACACCGCCCACATGGGATGTGATGGAAGACCACGACCCTGTCTCCCGGCCCAAACTGGGTTACGCCATCGCCGACCTTTGCGACCACTCCTGAGGTTTCGTGCCCGAAAATTCTGGGCGCGGAGTGCGACCCAGTGGCGATCTTCTTCAGATCGGTCCCGCAGATGCCGCAGGTGTGCACGCGAAGCAGTATCTCGCCTCTGCCAATCTCGGGCACGGCCACTGTCTCCAATCGGACGTCGTTCTGTCCGCGATAAACGGCCGCCTGCATCGTGGTCGGAATCGATCCTGGTAGCTCTTCCAGCAAAATCTGACCTGCAATTGCCATATTTTGAGTTAAACCCTTGAAGCTGTCTGTAGTTCCTGCGAATTTGCCTGGCCCGCTTCCCCTATATAACGTCCCAGTTCGGAACATAAGGCGTCAGAAGCCTTCGCGCTGTGTCGTGAAAGACGAACCAATCGCGGCCACAGCCATGGACGCACCGCCGAAAACCGCGCAAACGCATCCGTGCGAAACTGGCCATCCGAAGTTATAAATCGATCCATGGACGGCATTTCAAAATCGCTGCCATCCGATATCGCTTTGATCGCGACGAAACCAAGTTCATGCCGGCGCGCCGCCACTGCAACCGCCGCTGCTTCCATATCGACGGCTTGGGCCCCGTAAGCGTCAGCCAGCCGGGACTTCTGTTCCGCGCTCGCTACCGACGCGACACTGATCAGAATGCCGCTCTCCGAATCAACTTGAGTGCTGCTGCCGTCCTTCGCGTCGATCACTCGACTGGGCAGAAAGATCTGACCGACTTTCATTTGCGGAGCAAGCGCACCCGCAAATCCCGCCGAAATCAGCATCTCGGGCCGATACAGCTTGACCACAGCTTCGCTGGCCCGCCGCGCCGCCTCGGCCCCGATTCCGCCACAAACCACGATCGCGCGCTGGCTCTCGTAAAACCGGAAGACACGCCCTTCGTATTGCTGGGTAACCACTTTCCAGTTCTTTACCAGACCTCGGACTTCGCGCTCCAGAGCGGCGACGATGGCCAACCTATGCGGTGACATATCCGTTTGCCTGAAACCAGTCTACCGCTCGTTTTAGCGCCTGATCCACGGGGACCGTTTTCCACCCCAACTCGCGTTCGGCCTTGCCCGTCGAAACAAACATCTTCTTGCGACCCATGCGTACGGCGTCGATCGTGGCCCGCGGTTCTTTGCCCAGAATGCGGCCCGTCACGACCTCGTCCACGACTCCGGCCGCCAGCGCCACAAGGTAAGGGACTTTAACTTTCGGCGAGGGCAATCCGGTGATGGCTGCCAGTTTGTCCAGAATCTGTTTCAGTGTCAGGTTCTCGCCGCCCAGAATGTACCGCTCGCCGCTTCTGCCCTTCTCCAGCGCAGTAATGTGTCCCCGAGCGCACACTCCAACATCCACCAGGTTCAGCCCCGTATCCACGTAAGCGGGAAACTTCTTCTTCAGAAAGTCAACAACGATGCGTCCCGTCGGTGTCGGCTTGATGTCCTGCGCACCCACCGGAGTCGTCGGGTTCACCACCACGACATCCATTCCGCCGCGTCCCGCCGCCAGCGCCAGTTCCTCGGCCATGAACTTCGACCGCTTATACGGGCCAATCATGTTATCCAGCGAGACTGGCGAATCTTCGTCGGCTGGATGCCCATTGGATGTAAAGCCCATGGTCGCGACGCTGGAGGTGATGACGGTCCGCCGAACCCCATTTTTTCTCGCCGCATCCAGCAAGCCGCGCGTACCTTCAACATTCGACCGGTACATCTCGTCGGGGTCGCGCACCCACAAACGGTAGTCTGCGGCCACATGAAATACTACGTCGCATCCCGACATTGCCACTTCAATCGAAGCCGGATCGCGCAGATCGCCAATCACGTGGTCGGCATTCAGGCTGGCGATGTTTCGCCGATCGCTGTTCTTGCGCACCAGAAGCCGCAGGTCAGCCCCTCGTTCCACCAAAACCCGCGCGACATGGCTGCCGACAAATCCAGTCGCGCCTGTGACGAAAGCCTTCATTTTAGCTATTAGCTCTCAGTTTCAGCCTGAGCTTTTGACACGTTCTAGCCGAAAGCTGCCGACAGCTATTTACTCCAAGCTCTCCGGCTCAAGAGAGATGCTCTCCCCGGCGGCCTTCTTCTCCCAATACTGCCGCACCCAATTTTCCCAACTTTTGCCCGCGGCCATGTCTCTGCCGGTAAAGACGAGCGCCGCGATGTCAGAATAGGCAATGGAAAGCCTGCTACCGCCAGCCTTGGGCAGCAGGCGCACAAACGAGTCGGAGAGCGATTTCCCCAGTCGGCGATCAAAAATATAACCTTCGACTGTGGTGCCATCCTTGCGCGTGATCGATACGTCGCCCCGATAATCGAAAGCCTGCTCAAGCGCACCATGAAGCTCTTGCGGCGTGGCCAAGTCAGGCACCCAGCCCTGGAGTTCGCGGTGTTCGAAGCCGGGAACGACTTCGGCGGAGTCAGGATCGAGGGGCCCTTTGGAATTCGTTTCCTGAGAGGATGAGTCCGCGCCGCTCAAACTCGCGTCTCCTCGGCAACCTCTGCGTCGATTTGCACCAGCGGGTTATAGGAATGTACCGGCCGAACCGGATCATCGAGCAACCGCAGCGCTGAATCGTCTTCGTATTTGCCGAACATGCGGGCCTTCATTTCCTGCCACAGGCCTAGCGGTGAGCCGAAAAGGTGGTTCACCGCAGACGCCTCATAGCCGCTGTGCACCATGCAATTCGCGCACTTCGGATTCCCCGACTCGGTGCCGTAGTTTGCCCAATCGGTCGTATCCAACAATTCCTGAAAAGTGTCGGCGTAGCCGTCCTGTAACAGGTAGCAGGGCTTTTGCCAGCCGAACACATTGAAAGTCGGCATTCCCCAAGGCGTGCAAGCATAGCTGCGTTTTCCCATCAGAAACTCCAGAAACAACGCCGACTGATTAAACTTCCATTTTTTATCGCGATTCGAAAGCATGGCCCGGAACAGCCGCCGGGTGCGGGCGCGTCCCATGAAATGGTTCTGGTCGGGAGCTTTATCGTAAGAGTATCCCGGAGAGAGCATCATTCCTTCCACGCCCAAAGCCATCATCTCGTCGAAGAAGGCGCGGACGCTTTTCGGGTCGGCGCCGTCAAACAAAGTCGTATTCGTCGTCACTCTGAATCCCGCCGCCAGCGCCGCCTTGATGCCTTCGAGAGCCTTATCGTAACCGCCCTCAAGGCACACCGAAAAATCATGATGCTCGCGTTGCCCATCCATGTGCACGGAGAACGAAAGATACTTACTCGGCTTGAATAGATGAAGTTTTTCTTTCAATAGCAATGCGTTGGTGCAGAGGTAAATGTATTTCTTACGAGCCACTAAGCCTTCGACAATCTCGCCAATTTGCGGATGCAACAGCGGCTCGCCGCCTGGAATCGATACCGTAGGCGCACCACACTCGTCGACCGCACGGAAACACTCCTCGGGAGTCAATTGCGACTTCAGAACGTGCGCCGGATACTGGATCTTTCCGCAACCCGCGCAAGCCAGATTGCAGCGGAACAGCGGCTCCAGCATCAGCGTCAAGGGATACTGCTTGCGCCCCTTGATCTTCTGCTTCAGGACGTAGGTCGCAACTGTCCACATCTGTGAAACCGGAACTGCCATTCTTCGATCTCCAATCTCTTTCCGCGAGAAACTAGCTGAATGCTGACCGCTGCGTGCTGACTGCTACCCCTGACATCACTTTGTTGTAAGTGGTCAGCGCGATCATCGGGAAGTATTGCCGGTACATGTGGTACATCAGGTAAAACACCCGGGGAAAGCCGGTGCCCGTGTAGTAAGGCTCATCCCACGATCCATCTTTCTTCTGTGTCCGCAGCAGATACGCGATGCCACGCGCCACACAATCGCTACGTGTATCGTTGGCGGCCATCAATCCCATCACAGCCCACGCCGTTTGCGACGGCGTGCTCGGCCCTACGCCCTTAACCGTCGGATCGTCGTAGGAGGCGCAACTCTCGCCCCATCCACCGTCAGGGTTCTGCATCATGCGCAACCATTCCGCCCCCGACTGAACGTAAGGCTCGTGGTGGTCTACGCCAATCGCTTCGAGCCCTCGCAACACCAGCATGGTGCCGTAGATGTAATTGACGCCCCAACGGCCGAACCAGGATCCATCCGATTCCTGTTCATCTCGGATAAACTGGAGCGCTCGCTTCACTGCGGGATGGCTCTGGTCGTAACCATAAGTCGCCAGCATCTCCAGAGTTCGTCCGGTAATGTCCACCGTAGCCGGATCAAGCATGGCGTTGTGATCGGCAAACGGAATGTGCTGGAAGACCATGCGGTCGTTGTCTTTATCGAAAGACGCCCAGCCGCCGTTTTTGCACTGCATGGAAAAAATCCAGTCAATGGCCCGTTGCACCGACTCCCGCTGATACCGTCCATTGGGATGCTCGACCTGCGCCAGCGCGATACACACCATCGCGCTATCGTCCACGTCCGGATAAAACTCGTTGTTGAACTCGAAGTACCAGCCCCCCGGCTGACCCTGGGGATTATTAACTTTCCAGTCGCCCGGCTTGCGGACTTGTTTCTGGAGGATCCAGTCGGCGCACTTTACCAGCCGTGGATCGTTCGCCGGCACCCCGGCATCGCCTAGAGCATACAGGGCGTAGGCTGTGTCCCATACCGGAGACTTACAAGGCTGCATCCGGAACGTATCTTCCTCCTCGATGCCCAGCTTCTCAAATTCATCGAGCGCCCGAATCACCTGCGGATCATCCATTGAGTAGCCCAGAACTCGCAACGCTATGATCGAATTCAGCAAGCCGGGGTAGATTGCGCCCAGACCGTCTGTCATCTCCAAGCGTTCGAGCATCCACTTCTCGGCCTTCTTCAAAGCAACCGAACGCAACGGTCGAATGTGGACAGTCTCAAACCAGTGCACTGTCCGATCAAGGACCAGAAAGAAATTCCGCCAGGAAACCAGCTTCTTCGACCAGTGCAGGTGCATCCGCGATTTGTCGCGTTCGCCTACAAAAAGCTCGTCAACGCCCATCTCGTCGGGAATCTTCTTGAACGGCTTCTTCGCATAGCAAATCGAGAGCGGAACCAGGATCGCCCGCGACCACGAGGAAATTTCGTAAATATTGAACCAGAACCAGTTGGGAAACAGTACGATTTCCGGCGGGATGGCCGGGACCGCGTCATAGTCGTACTGACCAAGAAAACACAAGTAAATCTTGGTGAAGGTATTAACCTCGGTGACGCCGCCCATCTCAAGGATCTTCTTGCGAGCGCGTTCCAGGGCACTATGATCGGGTTGATATCCTGAAAGCTTCAGGGCGAAATAAGCTTTCACCGAAGCGCTGATGTTCGACGGGCCGCCATTGAAGATCGGCCACCCGCCATCCTCGTTCTGATGGCTCAGGATGTAATTGCAGGCCTTCTGAAAGCGCTCCTGGTTGACCGACCCCAACAAAGTGTGCAGCAGGATGTAATCGGACTCAAGTGTGGTATCGGCTTCCAGTTCGCCACACCAGTAGCCATCTTCGTGCTGCTGGGAGAAGAGTTGCTTGCGGGCGCCATCGACGGCAGCCGCGACTCGGCTGGCGAGATCGTCGATTCTTCCAAAATGCAGCTTTGGCTCTGACGCCGCGAACGAGGAGGAGGTTTCGTCCATGCGCTGATTTACTCCGCTGCTACGGGTGTAGGGGCGGCTGCGATCGCTTCCACAATCTCGGGAGGCAATCCGAACCGCACGTTTTCAGGCATTACTTCCACTTCCTGTACGTTGCCGTAACCCTTTGAACCCAGGAACTTTACCACTTCTTCGACTAAAAACTCAGGTGCCGATGCGCCGGCTGTCAGCGCAATCGTCTTCACGCCTTCCAGCCATTCCGGTTTAATGTCACGGTAGCTGTCAATTAGATGCGAGCTTGTGCTCAAGTTCCTCGCAACTTCCACTAAACGCTTGGAATTCGAACTATTGTCGGATCCAACTACCAAAAGCAAATCTGCTTCCGAGGCCACCTGTTTGACCGCAACTTGCCTATTTTCTGTGGCATAGCAGATATCCTGCGCTGCCGGTCCCTTTATATTGGGGAATCGCTGCCGCAGAGCGGCGATAATATCGCTGGTCTCATCCAAGCTCAGCGTAGTCTGGGTCAAATAAGCTACCCGATCAGGATCAGGCACGGTAAGAGAGTCTACCTGCTCCGGCGATCCAACGACTTGAGTCACCAACGGCGCCTCGCCCAGGGTTCCGATTACTTCGTCATGATCGCGATGGCCGATCAGAATCAGCGAATAGCCTTCCTTGGCGAACTTGACCGCCTCCACGTGGACCTTGGTCACCAGCGGACACGTCGCGTCAATCACCCGCAATCCGCGCAGTTCGCTGGCATCACGCACCTCAGGCGACACCCCGTGGGCGCTATAGATAACGCGTTCCCCATTTGGGACTTCGTCCACGCTATCGACAAAAATGGCACCCTTGCCCTGCAATTCTTCCACTACAAAGCGGTTGTGCACAATCTCTTTGCGGACGTAAATGGGCGGCCCAAAAGCCTCAAGGGCGATGCGGACGATATCAATGGCCCGTACCACGCCAGCGCAAAAGCCCCGTGGCTTCAATAAAAGCAGCGTTTTGCCGTCGTTCATAGGCAGTATTTAGTTCCCCGTTAGGGTACACGTCCCCACTATGGATTTATGTAATAAAGCTACCCGAAAGTGCCAATTTGGTCAATCTAAGGCATGGAGATTCATAGGATTAGCAGCGATTGGGGAGTATTGGACAGCGAATGGGAAGGGACCGCTACAGCCACGGGCCGCAACTCTGCCAAAGCCCTCACCAAAGCCGATTGACATCGTATCGCTCAAGGGCAGCATCCGCGCTCAGAATCGGCACATTTAAATCCTGTGCCTGCGCCACCAGCAAGCGGTCAAAAGGATCACGGTGGTGTCTGGGCAGCAACCCCGCCCGGACTGCTTGCTCAACGCTGATTGGCAATTCTGTGAAGCCCTCCTCGACCAGCCGACCCACCAGGTCTGTAATCAGGGGGAGTGCATTCAGTTTCCCGAGATTCACTTTGATCGCCATCTCCCAGGCGACCACCGCGGAAACAAGAATCGTCGTCTCCGGATTCTTCAGAATCGAAGACGCTTTTGAGGATAGCTTGGCGGGATCGTTGAACCACCAGATAAGGGCATGCGTGTCCAGCAGGACCTTCACTCGAAACCCAAATCTTCCAATTCCTGATCGGTCAACGGATCGAACGCGTCCGCAGTGTAAGAGATTTGCCCTTTCATGCTGCCCGGGACCCGCTTCTTGCTCGCCGCCCCGATAGGAACCAGCCGGGCAACTGGAGTTTTTCCCCGCGCAATTACGACCTCTTTCCCCGAGCATGCGTCTTTGAGCAGACGCGAAAGGTTGGTCTTGGCTTGATGAACGGTGTATTCCATGCTTAGCTAAGTATATTAGCTAATGTAAATTTGTCAAGGCTTGTACGGCAGTCCAGGCCCTCGCTCAACTCGCATTGCCCAACATCTCTGGCATTTGCTCAATATGCTCAATGCTTTCAATCGACGTGCCCTTTGACCGCGACCGGCTCATGATTCTCATCTGGCTCCAGTCGTAAGGCAACTCGCGGCCGCAGTCTAGGCAGACCACGTATGTCCGGGGACTTTCGTTTGACGGGCGACGACGCGCATTCAAAGTCATGGGAAAGCTATAATTACTGTGCCAGCAGCCCAGCAGCGTACCTACCAACCTTGCGAACATCCGCCCATCCCTTCTAGATTCCACCGGGGCGCGGGAGAACCGACCCCTGGCGTGCTTTAGTGAATAGTGAAATTGTTGATGGAATCGTTTCTTAAGAGACTCACGACATCCGACATTTCGCAGCCGCGCAATTCTGCACCTGACAGCCCGCTTGTATAAGCTAAACTTATCGAGATGATCTCCTCTGCGGAAAGAAAT
Source organism: Terriglobales bacterium (assembly GCA_963700175.1). GTDB lineage: Bacteria > Acidobacteriota > Terriglobia > Terriglobales > Acidobacteriaceae > DASVWZ01. The sequence goes on along the minus strand of CAVOWN010000004.1, from coordinate 27,625 downwards.
GCAACGCGCCGAGGGAGGATCCGGGTTAGTACGTCTCTGTAGTGCACCCTGCAAAACTAGACACACGGGGCCGGGATAAGAGTTAGGGTTAAGGCGAACCGGGCACGGGAATCGTGCGGGGTTTGTCCGTTCTCCCCAATCTCGGTTCCTCCTCGCCCAAGGGACTCAAAAAGGGGACACTTCTAATGTGGTCTCACGGGGACATTTTTATTGTGGTTCAACAGGCTGGATAAGGAACGGTAGTGGGCGACTTTCATCGAGCCTTCCATTCCCGAAGGAACAGGCAAAATCGATGGGGGACGCGACTTCCTCTGGCGCAACACCCATTTACAGAGGGCGAGTAGCAATGCGTCCCGGCCAGTTATCGTTGCAAGCAAAGTAGATTGCGACGCTGCTCGCCGCGCCCGTCTGCACCCTCGCGCACACTTGTATAATCAAACCTACCAGATGACCTCCTCTGTTCACGACGGTCCTAGCCTGCGTGGGTCGGCACCGGCCGACGCATATGGCGAGTTTCGCGCAGTGCTTGACCACTCTGGCGTATACCAGCTCGCGGACCGGGCCAAGATCGTACTGACCGGCGGCGACCGCACTCGCTGGTTGAATGGCATGGTGACCAACAATGTCCGCGATCTGGCGGTGGGCCATGGGGTCTACGCATTTTTGCTCAATCCTCAGGGTCATATTCTCGGCGATTTGTTTGCCTATAAACGTGGCGAATCCATCCTGATTGAGACAGATAACTCGCAGAAGACAAAGCTGCTTTCGACTTTCGATCACTACATCATCATGGACGCCGTCGAGGTTTGCGACCGAAGCGACCATTGGAGCACGGTGGGCATAGCAGGTCCTAAATCGCGCGAAACCCTGGAATCGGCCAGCTTCGCTTTCCCAATTCTTGGACCGCTGGAATTTGCGGATATTTCATGGCGCGAACAGTCAGTCACGGTGGTGCGCACCGACAATCCTGCCATCGAAGCGTATGAAGTCTGGCTTCTGCCTGAATCCGTCGGCCCACTGCTGCAGAGCTTGACCAGACTTGGTGCCCAATCGGTCGGCCCCGATGCCTTGGAACTGTTGCGCGTTTCCTCAGGTATCCCACGATATGGCCGGGACATCCGCGAGCGCGACCTGCCGCAGGAGACCGACCAGCAGCGGGCCTTACATTTCAGCAAGGGATGTTACGTGGGCCAGGAAATCGTGGAGCGCATTCGCTCGCGTGGGGCCGTTCACCGTAGGTTCTCCGGATTTTATGTGGAAGGCGAGCTGCCTGAGGCGAGCGCAAAAATCCAGACTGATGGCTCTGATGGCAAAGAGGTCGGCGAAATCACCAGCGTAGCTACCGTGCCCGCGGGCGATGTGACACGTCAGATTGCACTCGGCTATATTCGCCGCGAATCCGCCACTCCGGGCAAGCAACTTGTAGCTGGGAATTCGCACCTCTCAGTCGCAGCTTTGCCATTTGCCGAGATTTTCGACGCCAAGAACCATTAGATTCTTGAAGGAATAAACTTATGTCTGAGAAGAAGCAGGAAAGCTTTACCGTAACCGACCGCCGATTATTTACGTCGGACGGCGACCTTCGCGAGGAGTCGTCGGAGACACGTTCTTCCACTCCGGCGCCGCCGCCTCCAGTACCAGCGGATCCCGCTCCTCAAGCCGCCGCGACCGTCGCGGCCGCCGAGCCCGACTCGCAAGTTCCACCGCCGCCAACCGCCGCCGAGCAGCATGAACAGGCGGAAGCTTATCGCAAGTCGTCCAAGGACCTCGACAGCAAGGTCGAATTGAGCGGGCACTCCGCTCGCGAACTGGAGATGACCTTCGAGCGCTTTCTGGCTTCGCTTTATATGACTGCCATGATGCAGTTGGGCCTAATGCACGAACAGGGTGGCCAGCCGCGCGTGGACATCATCGGCGCTCGCCAGACCATCGACACCATGTCGCTCATCCAGGACAAGACCAAGAGCAATCTGACTCCGGTGGAACAGAATTTCCTGCAAAGCAGTCTTTACGAGGCCCGGATGGCCTACGTCGAAGTCACCAATGCACTTTCGCGTCCGCCCGATCCCGCTTCGGTCGCGGGAATTCCGAAACGATGAAGGCGACGCTTACGGTCTTGGGCAGCGGCACCTCTATGGGGGTGCCGACCATCGGCTGCGATTGCGCAGTCTGCCACTCTTCGGACCCGCATAATCGCCGCACCCGGCCATCGATCCTGATCGACTACAGCGGTAAATCGATTCTGATCGACTCCACGCCAGATTTTCGCGAACAGGCGATCCGCGAGAATATATGCCACATCGACGCAGTACTTTACACGCATACCCACGCCGATCACATACTAGGCATCGACGACCTTCGTCCGCTCAGCTATTTGCACAAACCGAACAAACTGCCGTTGTATGCGCGACCGGAAGCCGCCGACTTCATTCGCAGCATGTTTCGCTACATCTTTGATGCCAACTACAAATACGGCGGCCTGCCGCAAGTAGAATTGCGAAACTTGACGGGACCGACCGATCTTTTCGGCGCCCGCTTCGAGCCCGTGCCGGTGATTCATGGGGAGACTGAAATCTACGGCTTTCGCTTCGGATCCGCCGCGTATCTGACCGACCACAGCGAGGTCCCAGAGGCTTCGTTTGCGAAGCTACAGAATCTTGACATTCTTTTTCTTGACGCTCTGCGTCATAAGCCTCACCCAACCCATTCCACGGTCGAACAATCGTTGAGCATCGTCGCCAGGGTGAAGCCGAAGCGGACTTTCTTCACGCATATATGCCACGATCTGCCGCATGAAGAAACCAATGCGCTGCTTCCGCCGGACGTTCGTTTGTCCTATGACGGAATGAAGCTGGAGTTTGAGCTTTGAGAGTTTGTGCTGGGGTCCCGTGGGAAACATTAGCGAGCATTGCGATCAGCTCTTAGCATGCACGTGTTCCGAAAACTCGACGAAATTCCCGCTGACTTTGGCCCGACATTAGTCAGTGTCGGCAATTTCGACGGAGTCCATCGCGCCCATCGCCGCGTGTTGTCGGAGATCGTCGGGCGTGCCGGGAAACAGGGATGCAAATCGATTGCCGTCACTTTTGAGCCGCACCCCATACGCATTCTGCGCCCGGATTCCGGCCTGCGGCTCATCGCGCCCACTGCGGAGAAAATCCGCTTGCTCTCCGAGACCGGAATCGACGCGGTCCTCCTCTTACCGTTCACCCGCGATCTCTCTCTGATGTCGCCGCACCAGTTTGCCCACGACATTCTGAAAAAGGCGTTGCACACGCAGGAGATTCACGAAGGCTACAACTTCCATTTCGGGCACCAGGCGGAAGGCAACATTGAGTCACTGGCGAAGTTTGGCCACGAGATGGGATTCAAGGTGGAGTGTTATCCGGAGATGCGCCTGCGCCACGAACCGGTATCGAGCAGCCATATCCGCAAGCTGATCGCGCAAGGCCACATCAGTCGCGCCCGGCATCTTCTTGCCCGCCCCTTCAAACTTCTTTCGACCGCCGGACGAGGACGCGGATATGGATCGCAGTACACGGTTCCGACCATTAACCTGAGCCGCTACGAAGAATTGGTGCCGAAGCATGGCGTCTACGTGACGCGCACACGGGTTGGCGAGGAGTGTTTCGACTCGGTCACGAATGTCGGGAATCGGCCCACATTTGGAGCGGATTCATTCGCGATCGAGACCCATCTGCTGAATTTTCATCCGCTGGAGCTGACCGCCGAGACGGAAGTGGAGATTCACTTCCTGGACCGGATCCGCGACGAGAAGAAATTCGAGTCCGTTGAAGCTTTGCGCCAGCAGATCGGCACGGACGTTAAGAGGGCTCACCGATATTTCCAGTTGCTGATGCGGATTGAGGCGCGAAAACAGGGCGCTCAGTGCGGCAGATAGCCGGCTTCCATCGGCAGCCTACCATCAACCTTCAGCACATTTACCTGATCGTTGATCGCATGGACCTCCACTAAGCCGATCGCACCGGGAGTACTTTCCACCAGTTTCAGCATGTCGTCGTCAGAATCCACCGTCTTGATCGAATCCTTGTGGACAGCCAAAAATGTCTTCAAATCAGCGGACGACATCTTTGTCAGTCGCTGGAGGGTTTCAGCCTCTCCAGGAGAGTCCTTGTGCAGAACGATGACAACCTCGCGGCCATCGATCCACTTCCTTACATCGGCGCGAAAAAGCTTTGCCAGATACACGGAGCTCACCACGCCGGTGCGGTTGTCTTTGTCCACAACCACCGCCATATGATGGGCGAAGCTGGGCACCACAACTGCCAGAACGAACACCGACATCCACGCTTTATTGCGAACAGCTCTCATAAAATCATCCTCAGACGCACGAATACGCCGCTTCCAGCATAGCCATTCGGTTGGTAAAAGATCAGCTAAAAAGCCGGGGGTAGGTTACGAAAGGAATTAGGGATTTACTCAATAGGTTGGATCACGTTGACCGGCTCGCCCAGTTTCTTGTCTGGCAACTGTACAACCACAATCGCGACCAGGACGAGGAGAATCCCCAGCGTCTGCAAGGGGACTAGAACTTCGCCTAACAACACCGCTGCCAGCAGGATGGAGAATACCGGTTCCAGACAGCTGACCACAATCGCCCGCGTGGGCTCCAGATGCTGCAATCCCGCAAAGTAAAAGGAGAATGGCCCCAGCACAGAGACCAGCGAAAATGCCGTCAAAAACAGCCACTGCGTGCCGGAATAATGCGCGGCGACAACCCGCCAAGGCGGATTCACCACCATCCAGAAAATTGTCGCGCTCAACAGTACATACAACAACACCAACCAGCGGTCATATCGCGCCAGAATGCTGTATCCGCCCAGGTTGTAAAAGGCAAAGGAAAATGCCGCCAACAGTGCCGCCGCTACTCCGACGGGGTCAAGACGCAGTCCCCGCCCGCTTAGCACGCCAATCACCAGGGCGATCCCTGCGACCGCTAGCCCCACCGCCAAAGCCCGCCGCCCGGTCGCCTTCTGTTGTCCTCGCGCGACGGCATAGAGAAGTACCCACACCGGCGCCGTATATTGCAGGATGATGGCAGTCGCAACGTTAGTGCGCTGAATGGCCAGGTAATAAAGGTAGTTGGAGGCCGCAACACCGAATACCCCGAGCAAAAAGAAGCGGCCGAGATCCGACGCCGGGATGGAGAGCTTTCGCCATCCGCGGGAGATTAGCATCACCGCCAGCAACACCAAGAAAGAAATCGTCACCCGGCTTTGCGACAGAATCAGCGGATCGATGGGTCGTAGCGCCTCCCCGCCCGGCAGTAATCGCCCGGTAAAAGCCGCTCGTCCCAGATTGGCTGCCACTCCCCATAGAAAGGCGGCGGCCGCGATATAAACATACCCGCGTATGGGATGAGCTTGAGTGCGCAAAATGCCCCGGAGAACGGAAACTTAGCCTTCGGTGTATTCGATTTTGTACGTGATCTTCGCCGTCTTTTTCAGCATTGCCGCCACCGAGCAATACTTGTCTTCCGATAATTGCACCGCATCTTCGACGGACTTGTGATTCACCTTGCCGCCGACTTTGTAGGTGAGGTGAATTTTTGTGAACACCGTGGGAGGCTCGGTAGAGCGCTCCGCCTCGGCGCTCACCTCTAAGCTGGTAAAAGGCTCACGCTTCTTGCGCAGAATGCTGGCCACGTCGTATCCCGTACATCCGCACAGGCCGATCAGCACCAGTTCCACCGGGCTGTTGCCTGCCGCCTTGTCCCCATCGACAACGATTTTGTGATCGCTGCCGGCCACGCCCTCAAATTGTTGCTTCTGGATCCATATTGCTTTCGCTTCTACCATTCTTGCCCTCGTTTTACCGGCGGTTGTCGGTCAAAGGTTCCGGATGAATCAGTACGCGGAAAAGTTCCGGTGCCGCCAGCTTGAATCGAATCTCCAGTTCGGTTTGGATGTCATGGACGCGGGAAAGCGGCAATTCATCGCTGAAAGTGCAGTGACAGGAAACGTACAGGCGGTTCCGCACGCGCTTGATTTCCACTTCATGCACGTCCAGCACTTCGGGAAATTCCGCCGCCAACTCCTTCAACTTCCTCTCCAGTTCCGCGTCCCGCACAATCTCATCGCCGGGCTCGATCGTCGCTGGCTCGCTTTCGATATGCGTCAAGATGGTACTGATCTCCGGCACCTCCCGCCGTATTTCCGATTCCAGCAGGGTGACCTGATCGTGCGCGTCTTTCATCGACAATCGTTCATCCAGCTCCAAATGCTGTTCTACGTGCAGGCGCCCGCCCAGGTCTTGCACACTCACGTCGTGAACGTTGAAGTTCTGCTGCGTGGCCACGGCCCGCACGCGGTCGAAGATGTTCTCTTTCCGCCCGGGACGCGGCACGGTGTGCACGATCACGTCCGCGTTAGGAAGAATTCCCTGCACCGCCGCCGTGACTGCCTCGGAAATCTGCTCGGAGCGTTGAAATGTCACATTCCGTGCCATCCCGACCGAGAGGTCGGCGAAGTAGCGGTTGCCGGCGCGGCGAATCCGCACCCGATCAACCTCGAGTAGGCCCTCCACGCCCCGCACTGCCGACAAAATCTTGCCCCGCACCCCGGAGGGTGCCGCATCCAACAGGGCGTCGATGGTTTTACGCGCCAAGCGCGAACTCACATAGATCACCACTCCTGCAACAAAAAGCGCGGCCACGGGATCGGCGGCACGCAGCCAGGCTATTCCATAGATCCTGCCCAGCCACACCAGCAAGAGTCCGAAGACCACTACCGCACTCGACCAAATGTCGGTCGAGAAATGCAGCGCATCCGCTTCCAACGCTTGACTCTCGTACTTTGAGGCGATGCGCCCCAAGGCCCGCGACCGCCAAAAATCCACCGCCATCGACGTAAACATGACCGCGAACGCCCACACACTGGGCTCAATCTCAACTTGGCGGAAGAACAATCGAACTATCGCCTCGTAGACGATCCAGACGCAGGTCAGCAGCAGCAAGGCGGTCTCGATGAAAGCGGAGAAGTTTTCAACTTTGCCGTGCCCATACTGGTGATCGGCGTCGGCTGGCTTGTCCGAGACCTGAACTGACATGAACGTCACTACCGCCGCCACCAGATCGAGCCCGGAGTGCGCCGCCTCCGACAGAATTCCCAAGCTTCCGGTTGTAACTCCTACGGCGATCTTGAGCACCGTTATCGCAATCGCGGCCAGCACCGAATTCCCGGCAACCGCCCGCTTTTCGGCGCGCATCGACCCCGGACTGTACATGACTTGCGGTGCCATTCCGTCATTATCGCTGTTGATTGCTTTTTACGCCAAGACGCTGCCCAGGTGCAGCCCCGATAAGCCGATACAGGAATCTGACGCTCTTTGTGCTAGGATTTTGTTTCTGATCTGCGAGTTTTTTGTATACCCTCTGGAGGAATTTCTCACATGATTCGATATGTATTGACTTGCCTGCTGCTTGGGGCCATGGCATGGGGACAAGCTCCCGTGTCCGCTCCGCCAAACCAAAAACCCGGGGGGCCGGCTGGCACCTCCGCATTTCCGCCCGATGCCAAAGATCAGGAAGCTGCGGCAGCCAAAGTCGCGCCCGACGCTCCGGTGATCACGATCGATGGCCTCTGCCAGGACAAGGCAGCCAGCCCTTGCAAAACTGTCATCACCAAAGAGCAGTTCGAAAAGATGGTAGACGCCATCCAGCCCAACATGCCGGCGCGGGCCCGGCGTCAGTTCGCCAACCGTTACTCCAATGCCCTCGTCATGAGCGAGAAAGCGCATGAACTGGGACTCGACCAAGGTCCGAAGTTTGAGCAACGATTGCAGTTGGCCCGCACACAGATCCTCTCCCAATCGCTCAGCCAGTCGATCCAGGAAAAAGCGGCGCAGATCTCCGATCAGGACATTCAGGACTACTTCGATAAAAACAAAGCCGACTTTGAGGAAGCCACACTGCATCGCATTTTCATTCCTCGAGTACAACAGCAACCCGCTTCAAAGGTAAAGCTCAGCGCAGCGGAAGAGGCCAAACAAAGCGCCGCCGGTGAAAAGGCCATGAAAACCGAAGCCGAAAAAATTCGCTCCGCCGCCGCTGCGGGCGGGGATCTCAACAAACTGCAAGCCGAGGCCTTTCTGACCGCCGGCATTAAAACGAAATCGCCAACCACCGATATGGGCAAGGTCCGCCGCAGCTCGTTACCCCAAGGGCAGACTTCGGTTATGGACCTCAAGACCGGCGCGGTCTCCGAGTTACTCTCTGACCAGAGCGGATATTTTGTCTATAAAGTCGGCGCCAAGGAAACCCCGACGCTGGATAGCGTGAAGGAAGAAATCAAGGGCACATTACGATCGCAGCGCATGCAAGAGCAGATGCAGGCCGTGCAAAAATCCGCCACGCCTGCATTAGACGAAGCCTATTTTGGGCCGGAAGCTCCGCAGCGTCCGATGCCAGGTATGCCTGGCATGCCCGGCATGGGGCAACCTGTCCCGCCCAGGCACCCATAGATGGCGGAGGTTAAACCGGTCGTCTTAGTTACGGGGATTGCTGGCAATCTGGGGTCGCGACTGCTGCCCCAGCTTGCCCAGTCCCAGGTCATTGGCATTGACCTGAAGCCTCCTCAGACCAGCACTCCACTGTTCCGCTTCATCCAGATGGATCTTGGAGTGGAAGAGTCCTGCCGCCAGATGTACCTCCTGCTGAAAGAGCTTCGGCCCAGTGCCGTTCTGCACTTGGCTTTCGTGCTCGACCCGGTTCGCAATAACGTGCTCGATCTTGAGCGCATGTGGCAGATCAATGTGGCCGGCACGGCGCGGGTAATGGAAGCGATCACTGAGGCCAACCGCGAGGAACAGATCGTCTCCAAGTTCATTTTTCCCAGCAGTGTTTCGGCTTACGGACCGGACCTGCCACAAGCCGTCTCTGAGGACTTCCCCCTGGGCGCTCATACCTTGCCGTATGCCATTCACAAAATGGAGTGCGACAAAGTTGTCCAACAGCGCGCTCCGGCCTTGCGAGGATGCAGCGCCTATATGTTGCGCCCTCACATTTTCACCGGCGCCAGCGTCGAGAATTATATGATCGGCGCTTTTCGCGGAACTCCCAACGGACGCGGCAAGCGTGCTGCCCGCATGCGCAGCGAATCCAAACGGCTGCCCTGCATGTTGCCCTACGGCGAACGGTATCTCAATAACCGTATTCAATTTGTGCACGTGGACGACATGGCGCGTCTTTTGGCTTATATCCTGGGCAAAACTGACCCAGAAGCGCAGCGCCTCACCATCATGAACGTCGCTGGCCGCGGCGAGCCTATGACCTTCGCCCGCTGCATTGAGGCGGCCCGTGCCAAACTGGTGCGCGTGCCCGGCCGCGCGGCATTCCACACGGCACTGAGTTTCCTGTGGAAGATGGGGATCTCGTCGATCCCGCCTGAAGCCGCCCCCTACATGACCGGCGAATACATTATGAATACCGGCCGTCTCTTGCAGTTCTTGGGCGCCGATTACCAGAAAGTGATCCAATACACCATAGCCGACGCTTTCGCCGACTCGTTCACCGCGCCAGGGAGTAATCGGCCAGACCCAGTTTGATTGCATCTTAAGCCAATCAAAAGCTCGCTAGTCGGCAAAGGGACTTTCTAAGCTTAAAAAAAAGTTTTTTCAGCAGGAGGCCCGGCGCTACTTTTTGCCCCAGTAAAGGCCAGCAATCCCAAACGTGTACGGCGTCCAGGAAACTTCACGGAAGCCCTGCCGGCGCATACGTTCCAGCATCTGCTGCGGCTGCGGAAATCGCTCGACCGACGCCGGCAAGTAGGCGTATGGCCCGCGGACCCCCGAAATCACTGTCCCAATGCGCGGCAGCACTCGCTTGAAATAGAAGCGATAAAGTTTGCCCAGCATGCCGCGTGGCTCGCCGAAGTCCAGGATTCCGCACTCTCCGCCCGGCTTCAGAATACGTACCACCTCCCGCAAGCCTGCGTCGTAATCCGCCAGATTGCGGAAACCAAAGGCGGTCGTCACCAGATCGAAGCTCTGCTCGGTAAAAGGCAAGCTTAAGGCGTCGGCCTCGACCCAACGCAACGAAGTTCCCAATGACTTGTGTCCGGCGCGCTGGAGCATGGCGTGGGAAAAGTCCGCACCGAGAATGGTCGCTCCGGAGTTGTGCGCTCGCCCCTGCAGGGCGAACGTCATATCTCCAGTCCCGCAGCATAGATCGAGCACGCGCGCGTCGGCCCGTGCCAGAACTTCGGAGAAACGCCGCGCTGTGCGCCACCACCAAAGCCGGTCCACGTTGCAGGAGAGTACGTGATTCAGCAGATCGTAACGCGGCGCGATCGAACTGAACATCTCGCGCACCGCTCGCGACGCCGACTCCCGATCATTCGTTCCCGCAGGAGCCGCGCCCAATACCGGCCGCTCGAACGCCGCATCAATCGCGCCGTCGTTCTCTGATCGAATCGCCCTCATCGCGACATCCGCCGCAACTCGCGCACCGCATCGGTGATAACGCTTCCGGGCACATTTTTTACCATCTCCACGCTACCAATCGCCGTCGGCAACACGAAGTGCACCACGCCATCGCGCGTCTTTTTATCAATTTTCAAAAGTCGGACGATATCTAGCCCGCGAGCATCTACATGGGGCAGCGGTCCTAGAGAAAGCGCGGCCTCTTTGATCCGGTCGGCCACCACCGCGTCGCACTTCCCAATCTTCTCCGCAATGTACGCCGCCGCAATCATTCCCCACGCCACCGCTTCGCCGTGAAGAAATCGCCGATATCCGGACTCCGCTTCGAGCGCGTGGCCAATCGTATGCCCTAAGTTCAGCACCCGCCGCAGCCCGCCTTCGCGCTCATCGGCGGAGACCACTTCAGCCTTCAGCTTCACGGCCTCGGCGATCACCCACGCGAGTTCGATTGAATCCTGCCGGAGCTTCTGCACATCGGCATTTTCCAATCGCGTAAACAACTCTGGCCTGCCGATGACGCCGCACTTCAACGCTTCATACAGCCCAGCCCGAAACTCCCGCGCCGGTAAACTCGACAACACTTTCGGATCAATCAGTACCCGCAGAGGCTGTTGGAACGTCCCTACAAGATTCTTGCCCCAGCGCAGGTTCACGCCCGTCTTGCCGCCAATCGAAGCATCCACCTGGGCCAGCACAGTGGTCGGAATCTGCACCAACTCAATGCCGCGCATATAAAGCGACGCCAGCAGGCCGGTGACATCTCCCACTACACCCCCGCCGAACGCCACCAACAGCGCATCGCGATCCGCCCTAGCTTGGGCAAGCTGTTCCGCCAACTTTTCAACTGTGGCAAGCTTCTTCTGACGCTCACCGTCTGGCATCTCGATGATGTGGACCCGGAATCCCGCTGCCCGCAAAGACTTCGTCAGCGGCTTCGCCCACTTGCGTCGAACCGGCGGCACCGTCACGACAAACACATTCTGCCGCCCACCAGCAACCGCACACAGGTGTTCTCCAGCGCTTGTCAGCAATCCACTCTCTATCATCGCCTCATAGGAGCGTGGCTGCGTCGTGATTTTCACCGCAATCATCCACTTTCATCATAGCGTACCGATTGCCGCTAACCGCGCTTCTCAGCGTGGTACCATTTTTTCAGGACATGACATCCGTCTCATCACCACCGGACTTCCTGGTCGTAGGCGCCGGAATCGCGGGGCTACGCGCCGCCGTCGAATTGGCGGAAGCCGGAACTGTGCTCGTGCTCGCCAAACGTGAAGTGACAGAATCCAACACCCAATGGGCGCAGGGCGGCATTGCCGCCGCACTCAGCGACGAAGACGAAATCAGCTTGCACCTGCAAGACACCCTGCAAGCCGGGGACGGTCTCTGCAATGTCGAGGCAGCCAAGGTGCTCGTGGAAGATGCGCCCCCGCGCATCGAAGAACTTGTTCGTTGGGGAACGGAGTTTGACCGAAAGGGAACGAAATTAACTTTCGGCCGCGAAGGGGCGCATAGCCGCAACCGGATTCTGCACGCCCACGGCGATTCCACCGGACGCGAGATTCTTCGCGCGCTTTATGCAAAAGCAAAAGCGATGAAACATATTTCAGTCCGTGAATTCGAATTCTCTACCGACCTTATTGTAGAGAACGGTCGGGTTTGCGGAATTCATCTTATCGACGATAGCGGCCAGGAGCAGGCGATTCCAGCCTCCGCCGTTCTGTTTGCCACCGGCGGCCTGGGCCAGCTTTATCGCAACACGACCAATCCCGAAGTCGCTACCGGAGACGGCGTGGCCATGGCATTCCGCGTCGGGGCCGAGGTCAGCGATATGGAGTTCATTCAATTCCATCCCACCGCGCTGTACCTGAAGAATACTCCGCGCTTTCTTCTCTCTGAGGCATTGCGCGGCGAAGGCGCTTACCTTCGCAATACAGAGATGCATCGCTTCATGGCCAAGTATCACGATATGGCGGAGCTTGCACCGCGGGATGTCGTGGCCCGCGCCATTGTGCACGAACTGGAAGTCAGCCAGGCAAAAGACCCTGTGGTTTATCTCGACCTCACACACCTTGATGCGGATCATGTGAAGTCGCGCTTTCCGCGAATCTTCTCCACTTGCATGCAGTACAACATCGACATCACCACGGACCTCATTCCAATTCGCCCCGCCGCTCATTACGCCATGGGAGGCTTGCGCTCCGATCTCGACGGCCGTTCGACCATAGCCGGCCTTTACGTCGCCGGAGAAGTCGCTGCCACCGGGGTCCACGGAGCTAATCGTCTGGCCAGCAATTCGCTATTGGAAGGCTTGGTATTCGGCGCCCGGGCAGGTCAAACGATGCGTTCGGAACTGCGCCCTCGCGGTAAAGCCTCCAAGCCCACCCGCGCCGTTTCGAATGGCCCGGTCGCCGCGGTTGCCGAAGACGTCATTCGAGAAATCCAGGATTTGATGTGGCGCGATGCTGGAATCGTTCGCACCGGCACCGGACTAAAGCGTGGAATCGAACAGCTTGAAAAGATCCAACCGCGGGTCGCCCACCCCAAGACGCGACGCGAACACGAAGCCAGAAACCTATTGCAGGCAGGGTTGATGGTCACGCGCTCCGCCCTCGCCCGTGAAGAAAGCCGAGGCGCACACTATCGCACCGACTTCCCCGACCACAACGACACCAAGTTCCTGAAGCATTCCATCGTAAAAGGCGACACAATCCGCTTCGCGTAGGTCCATGCCTTTACTTACCTAGGGCTAACCGAAGCTATTATCTCGAAGGTTATGCTGCTAGGCGTGTGATAGAGATGTTACGTCAATGATCGGAAAATGGGCGTCGGCTGCTCTAGGAGAGCGACTTCACGGCACCGAAAATGTTGGTTACGAGAGTCTTGTTCGCCCCCGCGAAAGTCAGGTAGTCTGTCTCGCGGAGGCTAAACATGGCCCGCATCACCCGGCTTAACGTTTTCGCAATCTTTCCTGTTCTGTTCGCCTTGATCCTTGTTACCGCTTGCGGGGGTGGTGCTTCGGGAGTCGCCTGCAGCGATTGCGCAGCTAAGACCGCCACGGGATGGATTTGGGTCAGCGGTTCCGACGAACTCAATCAGGCGGGTTCCTACGGTACTCTGGGTGCCGCTTCCACGAGCAATGTCCCGCCCGCCCGACAGAGTGCAGTCAGTTGGACCGACGCGTCGGGCAACTTCTGGCTCTTCGGGGGCCAGCAGGCCCCGACCGCCAACTCCGACGTTTTCCTGAACGATCTTTGGGAGTACTCCAACGGACTATGGACCTGGATGAGCGGTTCCAGTTCTCCCAACCGACGAGCTGTTTATGGCACGCTTGGCGTGCCTTCTCCGAACAACGTTCCCGGAGCGCGCACCGATGCAGTGGGTTGGGCCGATGCTTCAGGCAACCTGTGGCTGTTCGGAGGGTTGGGATACGGCACAACATCACTCGCCCAGTTGCAGAATGACTTGTGGAAGTACAGTTCAGGGCAATGGACTTGGATGGGCGGGTCGAGCACGGGCGATCAGTCCGGGGTGTACGGCACCCTAGGGCAGCCGGCGGCCACCAATGTCCCTGGTGCCCGAAACCTGGCCGCTGCAGTTGCCGATTCTTCCGGGAACTTTTGGCTGTTTGGTGGCAGCGGCTTTGATGCCGACGGCCACAATGATTTTTTGAATGATCTGTGGAAGTACAGCAAAGGCCAATGGATCTGGGTGAGTGGGTCGAACACCATTGACCAATCCGGATCTTACGGAATGCTCGGCGTGGCCTCGCCTGCGAACGTCCCCGGCGCGCGCATGGAAAGCATGAGTTGGGTCGATGCATTTGATAACTTCTGGCTCTTTGGCGGCGGCACCCCTCCGGGTCACAGCCTGAACTTGGTTAACGACCTGTGGAAGTTCAGCAACGGCGAATGGACTTGGGTCGGTGGCTCCAATGCACCGCGGCAATCCGGCATCTATGGCACGCAAGGTACGGCGTCAGCGTCAAATGTCCCCGGCTCTCGCGTTTCCGCTGCCAATTGGACCGACGCCAGCGGAAATCTCTGGCTATTCGGCGGAGATGGCGAGGATTCACGCGGCGTCGTCAGCGAGTTGAACGACCTTTGGACATATAGCAGCGGCATGTGGACGTGGATCGACGGATCGAACATCGTGAACCAACCAGGGGTATACGGCGAACTGGGTCAATTTTCGGCATCAAATATTCCAGGCGCCCGCTTTTCCGCTTCGGCCTCGATCAGTGGGGGCAATCTACGGCTTTTTGGTGGAACCGGCCAGACCACCGGCGCGAATCAAGGTTTCCTGAATGACTTGTGGACCTACACGCAATAGTGCCGGCCCTCCGATAAGAGTGCTCGCCTGCTACGCTCCCAAACCGATGGAGAACGACAAATTATGAACGTCAAAACCTTGTGGCCGGAGAGGCCCGCGCTGGAATCCGAAATCAGGTACTCGCTCCCATAGATGGCGCGCTGCCCTCGACCTGCGGGTCGCCCGGAGCCACTTCCCAATTCTGCCTTCCACACCGCTGTCCTAATCCGCAGCCTTCGGATATATCACCGACGCCAGCACTGAGATCAACAACATTCCCGCCACCACGCCCAACGCCACCACCGTGGGCAGTGGATAGTACTGCGCCGTCAGCATCTTTGCTCCAATGAAAATCAGCACCGCCGAGAGCCCGTAGTGCAGGTAGTGGAACATATTCATCATTCCCGCCAGCACAAAGTACATCGACCGCAGCCCCAGCAGCGCGAATACATTCGACGTATAGACAATGAAGGCTTTCAGTGTAATCGCAAGAATCGCGGGAATGGAGTCCGTAGCAAATAACAAGTCGGTCGTTTCCACAATGAGCAGCACCACAAACAGCGGAGTCGCAAACAATCCCGGAGCCCGTACAAAGAACTTGTCTCCAACAAAGTCATCAGTCACCGGCACAAACCGCCGGAACAGTCGCAAGACTGGATTCTTCTCCGGCTCAATCGAAGCATCATCCTGCTTAAGCAATCGGATCCCGCTATAAACCAGAAATGCCCCAAGACCATACGTGACCCAATGGAATCTCTGGATCAACCCGATTCCCACAACGATAAACACAGCCCGCATCGCCAGCGCACCCAGAATTCCCCAGAACAATACTTTGTGTTGAAAATCCGACGGCACACGGAAGAACTTGAAGATCAGCAGAAAGATGAAAAGATTATCGACGCTGAGCGATAACTCAATGACGTACCCGGTCGTAAATTCGACCGCGCTATCGCGGCCCCGCCAGTAGTAGATCAGGACGGCGAACACCGCCGCCATCAGTACCCAGGCGACGCTCCAACCCAGGGCCTCGCGGAATTTCACCGCATGCGCCGGCTTGTGAAATATCCACAAGTCGAGGGCCAACATTCCCAGGACAAACGCGTTAAACAGCACCCAGAAAAGTGGCTGGCTCAAGTGATGTACCGGATAGATGGTGTTGACTTGACCATACGAAAAGCGCTCTCGGCTTTGGACCGTAAGCTCTAGCTTGAACCATCGTCCGACGAAGCAAGAGCTAAAGGCCAACAGCTAAGAGCCAAAAGCTAACAGCGAGACCTCACTTACTCCGGCCGATCTGTCCCTTCTCCCACATTTCCCAAATTCCCGCAGCCTTCAGTTGCTCATCCAGATGTGTCTCACGCATGGTCTGCTCGATTTCTGGACGCGTAAGCCGTGCGCCCACACGACTAGGCGCGTCAGCAATTCCATAAGTAAGCACCGCAGCCTCGGCAACATGCTTCTTCAGTTGCGCAATATCGACCTTATCGAAGGTGTCCGACTCCGCGTGATAGTTGATCAGATAATTTCCTTCGACTTGGTTGGCCACGAATGTCGGCACCCCTTGCAACAGAAAGTCGAAGTTGTCCGTCCCCCATTCGGCGTCGGTCGTGACCTCGGTCGCATCGAATCTTTTCAGAGGGGCCAGCAGTTCAGTTGTGACCGCAGCAACGTCCTTGCGTCCTCCCACCGAGAATCCCGTCACCTGTCCAATACCGGAATCGAAAATGACCGCGCCCGCAGCCTTATCCAATTCATTTTGATGGGCGATAGTATAAGCGTGCGATCCGAGCAGACCCTCCTCCTCGCCCGAGAACAAAATGAAGCGAATGCTTCGTCGCGGACGCAGACCCGCAGCCTTGATCGCTCGAAGCGAGTCGATCACCAGGGCCGCATTGCACCCATTGTCGAGCGCGCCGGTCCCTAATTCCCACGAATCTAGATGTGCCCCAAGCACCACGAACTCATCGGGTTTTTCGCTGCCGCGCAATTCAGCGACCACATTTGAGGTCGTAATCGGCCCGCCAATGCGATTCGGAATCTCGATGTCGGCGAACACCTTCTGACCCGACTCGATCAGCCGCGCGACTCTGCTGGCATCTTCGCGTGCCACCATCACCATGGGAATACGATCAATCTCTCCGCTCACCGAATTCGTATGCCGATAGAGCAAGTCGTGGGGACGCGTCGACTGGAATGCAATGGCCAGCGCCTTGCCCTTCACTGCCCGATCGACAATGCCCGGAGCGCGAGCGTATTCGTCGAATAAGTCCGCCCAAGTCGCCATCTCATTGGAATGCACCAGCAAGATGGCGCCCGCGATACTGCCCGCCTTGGCAAAATTCTCCACGCTGCCCGCACCCACGTCCACTACAGCAACATGGTTGTGCTCCGCCAGCGCCGGGGCCCACGCCAACGATACAACTCGAAGCGAAAAATTCTCCGGTGCGGAAACACTCATCCGCGTGGCACCCTCCGCCCACGAATACGGAATGGTGAATTCCTCCGTATGAACGTTTTCTCCACCCGCAGCCTTTAACGCCGCAACGCCCCAATCAGTGGCCTTCTGCATAGCCGGTGTGCCCGGGACCCGTCCGCCAATCTCATCCGTCAATTGCCGTAGGTTGCTCTCAATCGGTGAAGGCTTGAGCGCTTCGGTGATAAGACGGTCAACGGAGTCCTGTCCTCCTGCAATCGCGCAAAAACCAAGTAAAGTAAGGAGACCTGCAAGCAACCTAAGTTTCGCATCACGCCGCATTAGAAATGAAAACGCGCAAAAGGAAAAGCCGAAAGCGACAACGTCGTGTAGCGACAGCCGCCTCGACTGTACGATTCGCGCGCAGAAAGCGCGACAACTCAGCTGATTTACTATTTCTGATAGACGATTTCCATGCGCATCCCGATCTTTAAGCTTGACGCCTTCACCACCCGCCGCTTCGCAGGCAATCCCGCCGCCGTCATGCCTATCGAGTCTTTTCTTCCCGACCCGATTTTGCAGGCGATTGCTGCCGAGAATAATCTTGCAGAAACGGCATTTCTTGCCGCCGATGGCGGCGATTATCGCCTGCGCTGGTTCACTCCACGGGTCGAGGTACTGCTTTGCGGACACGCCACTCTGGCCACGGCGGCCGTCGTCATGGAACGACTGGAGCCGGAGCGCAACCAAGTGGTCTTCCATTCGGCCAGCGGTCCTCTCACCGTCCAGCAAACCAGCACCGGATATGTAATGAACTTTCCCGCGCGTCCCTCCGCGCCGATTACGCCACCGATCAAGTTGGTCGAAGCGCTAGGGGCAATCCCGGTTGAGGTCTTCGAGAACTCCTTCAACTACATGGCTGTATTTAAGGAGGTTCAGGCGTTGCGCGCTCTTGTTCCCAACATGGCCGCCCTCGCCTGTGTCGGACGCCCCGGCGTGATTGTGACCGTCCCCGGCAACGGCACGTACGATTTCATCAGCCGCTACTTCGCCCCGGCCAAGGGCATCCCGGAAGATCCGGTAACCGGCGCGGCCCATTGCATGCTTGCGCCGTATTGGGCCAAACGCCTGGGCAAGACCGACTTTCGCGCCTTTCAAGCCTCGCCGCGCGGCGGAGAGATCATCTGCCGTTTAGCCGGCGACCGAGTCGAACTCGAAGGCTCTTGCGTCTTTTATCTCGAAGGCGGAGTCGAGATCTGAAAATTGCTGATCTCTCCCGCGCTTCTAAACCGCGGGCCGTCCGATGGCTCCATCCCCGCTAAGGATACGACGCAGATAATCAATCTGCCCCAGATGCCAGTTTAAATGTCCATAAAGATGAATGAGGAAGTGCCGGGTCGACATGGCCTTCTCAAACACGGTTTGCGGATACTCCGCTTCCATTTGTTCTGCTGAAAGCCCTTCGACAACGGCAGGAATCGTACGCTGCAACTCCGCCATCCGTGCCGCAAGTTCGTCCCTGCCAATCCCTTTTTGACTGAACTCCAGTTCACGCGCTCGGGTGTAAGGCAGATTCCCCAACTGGCGGCCGATGAACTCCCTGAGATTACCTTCAAGGTGAAGCGCCAGATTGCCCGCCGCATTCGTGATCCCCGGAAGCGTTCGCCAAAGCGTTTCATCATCCGGGAATGCCGCGATTTCGCGATTCAGTTTGGAGAGGTCGCGCTGAAACAGCGCCGCCAGATCGTTTGTGATGCTCATGGGAACCTTCCCGTGCGGCGCGGCCGCCTACTTCTTGTCGATCAACTGCACCGTCTGCAACGTCACCTTGCCCACAATCTCCAGGCTCTTGGGACTAAGCTTGTCGACGGTGTCGTCGACGGTATGCCAGAACACGTTGTTATAGCCATACGTGAAGTCGATCAGATCGGCGCTCGGCACGCCCAGATCCATGAACGGACGATGATCGTCTTCCATCCCAGTGCTTTGCGCAAAAAAGTGCGATTGATATCCCAAATGACTCGCCGATTGGTAGATCAAGTCCTCCACCCAGGGGTTGAGTTGTCATCGCGAAGAATATCCAGGTCCGCGTCGCCGATCATGTCTTCCAATAAGAACGCTTTGATCTTTTTTATCGTGCCATCCGCCGCCCACTTCTGCGCTAAGTGTCGCACCCCATAAAGCGACTCCGGATCGTACCAGGGCAAGCGCATCGATTCTTCGCCATCGTCCCACAGCAACCACACGCTGTAACCCTCGCGCTTCTGGCCACGTAACTGGTTGGCGATCTCCAGCAGCAGCGCACTCGACGATGCACCGTCATTCGCGCCCACATAGTTGATGTTTCTTAACGGCCAGTTCGTATCGTAATGGCTGGCAATTACAATGACGCCGTCGCGCGTCCCCGGAAACTTCGCGATGATGTTGCGCACCGGGAACTTCCCTTCTGTACTGTCGATGGTGAACGAGTCGTCCTCGACCTCATCGCCCTTCAGGTGGGCAAGAAGGTAATCTTCCACTTTTTTATGATTGGCGCCGCCCAGCGGACGCGGCCCGTAGGCCACAATTTCTTTGACGTATTGAAACGATCTGGTTGCATCGAACGATGGCGCAGGCCCAAAATCGAGCGGCGTGTGCATCTTCCCGCCACCATCGGAGGATTTAGCAGCAGCGTCACTCGGCGCCGCCGCGACCGTATTCTTATCGCGACTACATCCCGCAAGCACTAGCAGCACGACAAGGCAGGGCCCCGTTGCCATCGTCAATATTTTTTGATGGTTCAACCTCACCCTGGCTAGCCCTTCCGCTCGCGTCGCGCCTTCCTCTGCTTTGGATGCACCAGATAAGCGATCCCGATACTGATGATGTAAAGTCCAATCATGGGCGCAGCGAAGATGCACATATTCAGAATGTCGGTCGTCGGCGTCAGGATGGCCGCAATAATAAAGATGACCAGAATCGAATAGCGAACATTCCGCCACATCCAACCCGCGCTCACCACCCCCATCAGCGCCAGAAAGAACACCAGGATCGGCATCTCAAACACAACGCCCAATCCCAGAATCACCGTCAGGAACAAATCCACATATTCGTGGATGGTGATCATCGGCTGGAATTGCTTGCCATATCCGATCAGAAAATCCAGCGCTGCCGGATAGACCAGCTTGTACCCAAAGTATCCCCCGCTTAGGAAAAGCCCCACCGTTGAGACCATGAACGGAACCACATACTTCTTCTCATTACGGTAAAGGCCTGGGGAAATGAACATCCAGAGCTGATAAAGCACAAACGGCGAAGTCACGAACAATCCGGCCATGGCCGCGATCTTCAGATAAAGATTGAATGGATCGGTCGGATTGAGATACACCAATTTTGTTTCCAGCCCATTGCGGCGCAGGGCGTCAAAAATCGGTACCTGCATCCATCCCACTATGTTGGTCGCGTAATTCCAGCAGGCAAAAAATCCAATGACCACGGCGACAATGGAGTACATCAAGCGCCGCCGCAGCTCTTCCAGATGTTCGAGGAAGCTCATGGCCGGCATCACCGCATCGTCGGACCGTTTTCCTGAGGGTAGTTCAGCCGCCATCTCAGGCATCGGGCGCCTTCGCGTAGGGAATCTGTCCGGACGGAAGCGGCGGCAACGATTGCAGTTCGGAACCGGACTCCTGAGCTTTGGGCTCGGGACTTAGCGCGAGGGCGGCCACAGACCCGGCAGGCGCATGGGCCGGCGGCAAGACCGGCGGTTCTTTTTCGATTTCCAGACTTGATATTTCTGACTCGATCTGCGACCGGAACTCATTCGACGCCCGCTTGAACTCGTTCATGGCCTTGCCGATCGTGCGGGCGATCTCCGGCAACTTCTTCGGCCCAAAGATCAGCAGGGCCAGAAAAAACAGGAAGATTGTCTCGGAAAAACCCATCGCTTCATCATCATACTGCCCGCCGGGTGGGCGGGCAAAGCTCTGTATGGCATTTTAATGTCAAAACATTGTCAGGCCAGGCGGAAGGCTCCCTCGTTCACACCCTTTCGGATACGGGCGGCGACAATCCTCGCTTCGCTAACATCGTCGCAAATCATGTGGCGCTCAGCCCCGTCAAACGACAAATAAAGATCGCGATAGGGCCCATAGTCGGCGATTGCGCCCTCCACTCGCGCAGCGGCCCGGGCTGAACAGACCTGCTCGCTCGGCCGTAGAACCACAAAATCCAGGGGCACGTCCTTGACCTTCGCCACTCTCCGGGCAGTTTCCAGGAACCAGGGCGGAATCGAAAAATCCAGAATCACATCGTAACCTGCCAATGCATACGGCACTGCAGCTGCGGTCATGGCAGTCATAATCGTCTTGAAATCTCGATGGCGCGCACAACCTTCCACCGGCTTCGCAATGAAGAACCAGAATTTGTCGCCTTCGATGTAAACCGTCGGGCCGGGGGCTCCGGCGACCAGTTCCCGGGCAACCGTGCTCTTACCGGCCCCGATCGGTCCGGAAAGTAGAATAATCGAGTTCATGCCTGCACCCTCCGTGCGATCATCAAGTAGAAGACTTTCCAGTCGACCGGACGCGCGATAGGAGTCCGACACACAACGGTTCTCCTCATTTTGACAGAATCTACCGACGAGAGTAGATTTGCGGCTGTGGGAGTAGTTCGCTCGCGCGTTTCGTGGCGCACGATTTTCTTGCCTGTCGATGAGCTCTTACTGCAATGAATCCATCCCTGGCAAGTCTTGGTTCCCCGGTTCGAACGACGCCGACAAATTCAGTGAAACCTGTGGAGGGTAATCATGAAGCACCTAAGTATTCTCGCGGTGGCATGCGCTCCGCTCACGTTGGTCTTCGCACTCTTGGGGCCAGCAGCGGTTCCGGTGGCGCAGGCACAGACTTATAGCGTCGTCCATTCCTTTCGAGGCGAGCCAGATGGGGCAGACCCCCAGGCAAGCTTGATTCAGGACCCGGCTGGCAACCTCTATGGCACCACGTCGGAAGGCGGTAAGACCAATGCGGGATCAGTGTTCACTCTGAATACCTCAGGCAATGAAAGTGTCCTGCACAGTTTCACCCAGAACCGCCATGACGGCAGTTTCCCGGAGGCAAGACTGGCTATTTCCGGGACCGGAGAACTTTACGGCACTACCTATGAAGGCGGCCCGGCCGATGCTGGAGCAGTCTTCCAGATGAGCCGCAGTGGCTCGGAGAAAGTGATCTACTCCTTCCTCGGAGGCGATGATGGAGCTGCACTCGCCGCCAATGTGATTCGCGATACCGAAGGAAACCTCTATGGCACCACGCGATACGGCGGCGATCTAAGTTGTGACAATGGCAATGGCTGTGGAATGGTCTTTAAACTGGACCCGACCGGCCAACTGACGGTGCTCTACCGGTTCACCGGCGGATCGGACGGAGCCGAGCCCTTGGGAGGCCTGCTCCGCGACAACGCTAACAATCTGTATGGCACCACATTGTACGGCGGCAACGTCACCGCCTGCACTTCCACACCCCCGGGGTGCGGAGTCGTCTTCAAGGTCGACCAGTACGGCAATGAGTCGGTACTTCACAGCTTCACCGGCGGGACCGATGGCGGCGGACCCATGGCAGGCTTGGTTTGGGACACCATCGGTGGAAATCTATTCGGCACCACCGCCTCCGGCGGCGCTAATCTGCTGGGCAACGTTTTTAAGATGGATACCAGTGGCAACGAGACCGTGCTCTACAACTTTAAGGGCGGATCGGACGGGGCCTACCCCTATGCCAGCTTAATTCGCGACAGTGCAGGCAACCTCGTCGGCACAACCAATCAGGGAGGCCGGCCAGGCTGCTCTGGCTATAAAGCCGGTTGCGGCGTCGTATTTAAAATCAATCCTTCTGGCCACGAGAGCATCCTCTATAAGTTCAAGGGCGCGGGGGACGGAGGTTTCCCGGTGGCCGCGGTGCTCCAGGATTCCAAAGGCAACATCTACGGCACTGCCTCGGCAGGAGGGAATTTCAAGAGTTGCGAGGCCGGTTGCGGAGTGGTTTTCAAAATTACTCCGTTCTAAAGCGCTGGGTTGCGGCGAGTCCTTGCCCGCATTTCCCTGCCCGCCGGGGGATTTAAGGCGCTGGTCAACATCACTAAAGTAGTTGGGAACTCGTAAGACCGGCAGTGCCGTCGGTCTTACGCAGCTTCCTAATGATTTTCTCCGGCCATGGAATGGTCTCGGCGCGTTTCGGCAGCTCGGTCTCGGCCTTCAGCCCTTCCTTCGACTCGCACGCTGCTCTGTCCGACCGTTGACCTTCCACTATTTACAGGCGCTTTTGGTGGCCCCGTAAACATCGATCTCACCCCTCGTATTCGTCTGGTCGGTCGGGTCCATCGTGCCAATGAATACCCTTCCATTGGCCACCGTTGGCTCAGTCATCTTCGTGGCGTATCCAGCGCCGTCGCGGGTCGGACATTCTTGGCTGTTCCACAATTCGGGAAGCTCGCTGCCATGCTGCACATGCTCGGCATCAAAGGCATAAAGGATCGCTGCCGCCGGACCAAGTTGCTTATTTTCGTGCGGCCAACCATTCCCTTTCATCGCCCAAACCACGGCTGTCCCCGTTTCGTCGTTGTTCGAGGAGATCACTGGTTGGGGGGCAAAACCGAAACTGGCCGAAGAACTCGCCAATGGGGTTGTGCACACCGGCCCCGGCTTGCACCCGCTGGCGCTGATTTTGTACTTTCTCAGCGGCGAACTGTTGGCCACGGAATATAAATTCGAATTCCAGAAAGTGCCGGTGCTATAGAAGGGCTTTTTTCCGGTCGCGACCGTTTCGTAGTTCAGATTGCTTCCGGAGGTCGGACAGGTATTCGTCGCAGGTCCGTTGTAACCACCGGGGTTCGAGCGGTCCAGCACGTAGATGTTTCCGTCTTTCCCGTTCGTCAGCGCAAAATCCACCGTACTGGAGCCAATCCCGCTTGGAACCAGCATAATTCCTCCGGATCCCAGGTCGCCGTCGTTGATATCGTCGCAGTACTGGTTGTACGGAGTAAAGGAAGCGCCCAGGGTCAAGGTAGGCGTCAATTTTACGAAACTGTCGCCGTAGTCGGCTCCCCCATTTTCCACGTCGAAAGTCCCGTCACCGGTGGAAAAGTAGATGTACATGTCGCCTTTAGGCTTATCGACGCCCGCCGCCAACCCCGCGCCACTCATCCATACACCGCCGCCTTCACCCTTCGGAGTATTGGTCCAGGCGGTGGGCGCAACTGAGAGGTCTTGGGCATCAAAGCTGAAAATCCAGCCATTGGGAATGCTCTGCCCGACCACGCCGCCTCCATCCATCTCTGAAAATCCGGCATAAACCGCGCTGTGGCCATTCTGCTCGATCTTCGGCAACAGAAGAAGCCCGGGTCGTTGAATATGGTTAAAGGACGTGAACGTGATGTTCCCTATCGTGACCCCCGGAATGGTTGCAGGTCCGTTGTATTTTTCCGCCCCGTTCTGGATGTTTAGCGCGTGCAAGCGATGTACAAAGCACGTCGGCGCTTTGTTGGTCGCGCAAGACCCCGCCGTTGACTCTGTCCACGTCACCAGGTACATGGTGTTGGTGTCGGGGTCGATTACGGGTGTACCCACAATGCCGATGAGCGGGTCAAACGCCGAACAGTGCTTTCCTCCGACGTCCGTGCACTGCACCGCCTCCTCTTGCGATTGCAGCAAAGAGGTATGAGTAATCACTGCGCAATTCGTGCTGTCCCCGTCCAACGCATACAACGTGTCATTTTCCGTTTCGATATAAACCACATGGTTATAGCCCGGAATTCCCCCAGTGACCACCAGCGGTTGAGCATAAACTTGACCATCGATCGAACCCGGAGCCGTCGAACAGATCTTCCCAAACTTGTTACGGGATACCGACTTCTGGGTTAGGCTGGTCTCCGTCGGATTCTGTCCGTCACGCCGGTTGTTGTTGCGCGAAGTTAACACATTGGTGGATTGGGCGTTAACTAGAGCTGCGCTCGACGCCACCAACAGCAGC
Organism: Terriglobales bacterium; assembly: GCA_963700175.1. GTDB lineage: Bacteria > Acidobacteriota > Terriglobia > Terriglobales > Acidobacteriaceae > DASVWZ01. The sequence goes on along the minus strand of CAVOWN010000004.1, from coordinate 2,461 downwards.
ACCGACAGCCGCGACAGTATATGCTTGGATCTCATGGGATTCCTCACTGATTTGAATTTCTGGGGGAGACGACCGTTGTATACTCCGAGATGACGACATTGTACACCGGACGTCCAACTCTTCGGGGCGGATGGCTAAAAGCCATGTTACCAATGGTTTGCTGTGCCCTATTCTGGAATCGTTCCTTCCGCAATGCGATTAGCAACTAGTTCCCCGATTATCGGGTTCTAACCTATGGTCGACACTGGCAGGGGCGCACATCCCACGCAGTTGTCGGGGCCATCTTTGACTCGGCAAACTTCGGCGGATCATCCCAGACTGCTCCTCGGGACGTTTCAGCATACACCTAAACCCTTTAGGAGCAGATAGTTACGCTATGAAAAGCTTTTGGCCAAGTTGTGTGATCGTTGTTCTTGCTGGCTTTGCTCTCACTGCTTGCGGAGGCGGGGCGGTAGGCGCCAGTCAAGACAAGCAAGTCCTGCTCGGCCCGGGAGGCACTCCTTTGTCCTGGTTCGGAGTTCACAACGACTGGACCGCCAATCAGCCCCTCGTCGAGGCCTATGGCACCGTCAGGCTGTGGGATGACAACTTGCGCTGGGACCTTTTCGCCAACTGCATCCCGGGGCAGCCATTTTCCGGAGGCACATGTTCGTCCACCAACAACGATTGGAACTGGAGTGCACTCGATACCAGTCTTTCGAACATCCACTCCTGGTGCCCCACTTGCGATGTTTTGTTTACTTTCGGCGGCGTCGCGGCTTATGCCAACCACTGTAATGCGGATGGCTCAAATAACAACGGTGTCTGCACACACGCTAAGCTGCAAGACAGCTGCAATCAGGGCGTACTCTCTTGCTGGATGCCCAGCGATCTAAATGCGGATGGCACCGGCGCCGACCAATACTTCATCGATTACTTCACCTTCCTTGCCACCCATCTGAATTCACTGGACAGTACCCACGCCACGGTGAAGTACATGGAACTTCCCTGGAACGAATTCGACCGCGATCCTTGTATCGACTTCGCCTACAATCCCACGGCCTGCGCCAGTGGCCTTTACCATGGAAACTACAGCGTGTTTGCCACGTATTCTCAGTTGCAACGTATTTATTCCGATGGCAAAGCGACCATATCCCCGCTAATGCCCGCTATGAAATTTGTGGCCGGCAATGTGGCTGAAATTTCCGGACGCGAGCAAGTGCTCGACAACTTCTTGTACTGCGACCACACGCCGATCACCAGTTGCACCATCCCGATTAGCTCCACCGTCGGTGGACCCGGCATGGATGAAGTCAGCTGGCATGAGTACCTGCGCGATGGTACCGGGCAGGGCGAACAGTTCGTGAACAAGATCGCCGCTGTCCAAGCCGCATTGGAGGGGCCCGATCAATCCCTTCCACTGTGGATGACCGAGGGCGGTTGGGGTCAGTTGACCGATCTCCCCGACTTTGAGATGGAAGCAGGATTCGCGGCTAGATACATGATCTCCTGCTTGTCGGGCGCCACCAATCCGAACAATCGCTGCTATTGGTATCGCTACGATGGCGGCTGCGGCAAAGCCAATGAAAACAATTACGGTACGCTCTTTGGGCCGGTCGACGCCGACTGCACCGGCCAGAATGGCTTATGGTGGAGCGGCGCGGCGCTGAACCAGATGTCGACCTGGTTGGCTGGGGCTGCCTTGACCAGCCCCTGTTCCGCTAACAACAATATTTGGACTTGCAACTTAACCACTAGCAATGCAGTTCCAGAACAGATTGTGTGGTGGTCGCCGCAGGGGGGCAATCGAACCGCTTGGTGTTCCGGAGACACCGGTCCAATTGCCGCCGGCACGTGCGATTCGACAAGCTACAGCTACCCTTCGACTTACGGCCATTTCCAGACGCTGAATCCGACCGTCGGCGCGCAGGCCCTGACGGGCGGTTCGGTCCCCATCACGGGTCAGCCGATTCTGCTGACGCAATAAAATTCGGGATCTGGTTCCTCTATGAAAAGTGAACAGAATCTCAAGAAGTCTCCCCGGATGGCTGGCCGCCGTTTAAGCCTAAGGCGTGATTTTGAAAACTACTCCACACGTGTTGGAGACGTAACAAGTAGCCCCGCCTGTCTCTGTCGTCCCATAGAGGTTCCCCTGTTTGTCCATGACAACGCCATAGACGGGAAAGGAGCCGTCCGATCCGCCAGTAAAGCTATGCAGTACAGTCTCCTTGCCAGCCGCATCTAGCTTGAAGACCGTTCCGCAGCCATCCCCATCACAGTTTTGGGACGCACCGCCGAAATAGGTAGTCCCGTACAGATTTCCCGCCCCGTCCATAAGAAGCGGACCGCTTCCTGGCGCTTCTCCGTCCGCACAGTTTGACAACGAACAGAATTTGTAAAGCACGGACTCGGACCAGCCTCCTCGGGATTGTGGCGACAACTTAACGACGCCACATCCCGTACCCCCACATCCCGTGCCGCC
>CAVOWN010000003.1:0-264110 GCA_963700175.1 Terriglobales bacterium | reverse complement strand
CTGAATGAGCGGGGGCATCGCAAGAACGTATTGGCGTGAGGGATAACACCGTGGCCGACAGGCCTACAAGAGAGAGGAGAGGACGAAATGAAATCGAGATTGGCAACTTCAATGCGCCGTAGCTTTCTGCATATGAATTTTGGGGGGCGCATGCTGGTCTCCACGTTAGTGGCGTTAATCGTGACAGCTGCAGCCGGGGCGCAAAGTGCTCCTGCCATGAACTCGACAGAGGCGCGAAAAGCGATTGAAGCTGCTTACGTCGTATTTGGCAAAGCGGCTGTGGGGCCGATGGACAAGAACACCATGGAGAAAATGCTGGCTCCGGATTTATACGTCCAAGCTAAAACCCGACGAGCCACCAGGCAGGAGTATCTCGATTATCTCTACACCCGACCGCTGACCTTAACCCGATTTGACGCCACCGTGCTCACGGTCGAACCCAAAGACAACGACTGGGCGGTACTAGTATTTGAGAAACTCGAGGGCCAGCTCAAGCACAAGGATGGCAAAACCAGTAAGATCTATATCTGGGGGGTGGCACGAGATGGCTGGGGACTTAGGAACGACAACCAGTGGACCGTCCTATACTCCGAGCAACTGGGCGGGCCGGAAAATTCGGAGGAGATTCCGCCCATCGCAAACTGGTAATGCAGTTTCAAGGGATGCCCGCCGCCGGTTGGCTGTCACGCTCAGCCCAACAATTCGCCGAAAAATGAGGACAAAAATGAAAAGAACTCTCGTAATTCCCGCTGTGCTGTTACTAGCCGGGTGGTCGGCTGCACAAACAACGCCTACACAGATGAAGAACCCAGTCAGCACCGCCCTGAGGGACATCCTGCCCGGGCGGCAGAAAAACACCGTTGCAGCCGTCGAAGCCATGCCTGCCGACAAGTTCAATTACAAACCCACTGCCGACCAGATGACGTTCGGCCACCTCGTTGCCCACATGATGGAAACGAACAACCTGCTGTGCAGCAAAGCCGCTGCCGTCCCGGCCCCCAAGGTCGAAGAAGTGAAAGAGACCGACTCGAAAGACAAACTCGTCGCCGGGCTGAAGGCCTCGTTCGATTTCTGCTCCGACGCTCTCGCGAAAATGGACGACTCGAAGCTGGCGGAGACCACGGAAATTTTCCCCGGACGCCAGGGTTCGCGTGCCTGGGCCAGCTTGATCTTAGCCAGTGCTTGGGCTGACCACTACGCCGAAGCCGCAATGTATCTGCGCTTGATCGGTGCGTTGCCGCCGACCGCCAAGAAGTAAGAGTGAGGGTTGGAACGGCCGCCGGGCGCCCTCGCCCGTCCAAGGCGTCTCAAGGCTAATGTGAACATTTCTCAGTGGCATAGCTGTTGTTGCCTTGCCGCCGGCTGTTCGCTTGAGAACCTCGAATTCCGGGGCGATGCTTTGCTCACTGACGTGGAAACAATCCGCGCTCAGTTCGGGCAAGTACGGATGTCCGATGAGCCTTAATGCAGCCAATCTCGCCGCAAACATCGTACACGGAGCACGTCAGTGCCGATCTTGGCCCGTCGGGGCCATTTCCGCGGTAAGGGCTTGCAGCATTCGGTAGCGGCGAGCGGCCTCGGGGGAGGGTTGATCAAACGAAAGCGCCCCTTGGCTCCGATTAGAGTCATGGGGCGCTTTAGTTTGCGGTTCGAACATCGGCTGTCCTATTGTGGGCGGATCGCAAATCAGTTACTTTTCAATGTCGAAATAAATCTTCGTGGTGGTGCGGTATTTGACGATCTTCTTGCCGTCCAGTTCCATTTCCAGTTCTGCCACGCGTGCCCACTTCATGCCTCGAACCGTCTTTGCGGCTTCTTCTACCGCGTTTTGCGCGGCCTTCGCGAAACTTTCCTTGGATGTTCCCACTACGTCGATAACTTTTTGTGCCATGATGGATCTCCCTTGAGTTTGGTTGTCTTTTCGGATTGTACCGCTGGTTCACTCGTTAGTTCCGGTCGCCCGCAAATGGCAGCGCCAAAGGTCATCGCAGTTATAACGATACGGCGTACCATTGGCTATGCATCGAATCGTTTCAAAACACCCCTTCCCGGATTGCTCCGGAGCCGCCGATATTCTGGGGAGGGAAGAGCCCGAAGACGAAGGAGAACAGGACGAAGAGAAAGATGATGACGGGGAAGATGATGATGGGGACGACGGCTACTCGGAGTGATCCCGAGTGAGGAGGGCCCAACGGTGGAGCGAACCGTGGAGCGCAAGGCAATGGCGACTCGGAAGCTAAAGGATGAACCAAGCAAAGCTGCGCTATCAACTCACCCGGCGGCGGCAAAAACCGCGCCCCCGCCAAAGCCTGGCAGGCGGGTTCGGCCACAATTGGAGAAGGCGATATCGGAGCTTCAGGGTCTAAACGGAGTGCTGCTCTCCGGCGACCTGGATCCTCGTGTTCTTGCGGTCTTCCGGGATGCGGTGAATCGCGTCCGAACCGCCGCCTGGGCAGCCCAGCAATATCTCGCCCTCAAGGAGACTGACGAAGGGTCAAGCGGCGTTCTAGGAATCTTGGCTGCGGAGAGAGTTCGGGCTACCTACCAGTTATGCCTGTCCATCGGCGAGGATTTGAAGCGACCTGAGACCGAAGTCCCGGCCGGCAGCCTCATTCAACTCTACGAGGTGATAAGTGCCTTGACGGAACAGCTAAAAGGCGTGGTCAAAAGACTTGGGTGACACAACAATCCGCCGCAGGGTGCGCCTAGTCCCTGCATTCCGTGTTCTGCGACCTGTGCAGAAAAGACCATTCTGGCGGGCAGCTTGGAGACTAGATTGGGCTTGCCCAAGAAACCGCCAAAGTACTCCGGCGCAATAGGAGAAGCCAATGTCGAAACCTAATACTGCCGTGCCGGCATGCGATGTGCGACTTCTGGTCGTTCTTCTTTTTGCCTTGCTAGTCTTTGAGGGCTGCAACGCATTGAATCCCTTGTGCGGAAGCGCTCGGCCAGCCCCGATCATCGGTTCTCTCTCCCCCACCACGATCACCTTTGCTGAAGTGCAGCAAGGCTTTCTTCTCACCGTATACGGCAGTCAGTTTGTCTCGTCTTCGGTCGTGGTCATCAACGGCACGGCGCTAATCACCACTGTCACCAACAGTGGGCAATTGGAGGCCACCATTACAACCGCCGTAATCCCTGCTCCGGGGACGGCACGCGTGACGGTCAACACGCCGAGCGGGAACTCGGGCGACCTGGGCTGCACGAGCGGTGGCACCAGCAGCGCGCTCGTCTTAACTATCACTTAAAACGAACGCAGAGCGGGAAAAATGCGATCCAGACGCCGAGGTAGTTCTTAGGGAACCTTGCTCCTCGACGATCCAACTGCTGCTTTCTCGTTCTTGATTCCCCAGCCAAAGGTTGCGATCTTTAACCACTTTGAGACGCCATCCTTGGTCATGCCGGGAGAAACATCGTCGCATAGCGAGCGGGCGTTCAGATTGAGGCGTTCGGCAGGTTGTGTTTTCTCTCTCGCGGGACGCCGGAACGAAACCTTAGGTAACTTGTCCGAGCCCTCCCGAGATGTAACAAACAGCATGGAGGCGTTAACGTCAATGAAGAAACTTGGACTACTGCCAGTACTTTTCCTTGCATCACTGTCATTTGCTCAAGTATCACGACCCGCCGTTTACCTTGAACCGCAGCAGGGATTCGAAACCTACATTGCCGCAGCTATCGCCAAGAAGGGCGTCCCGGTTGACGTAGTGATCGATCAAACCAAGGCAACGTACGTTCTAAGATCGGCACCCGTCGAAGTCAAGACCGAATCGACTGGCGGAAAGATCGCACGCTGCTTGTTCGCCAATTGTATTGGGATCGAGGACAAAGGGAACGTCTCCGTCCAACTGATCGAGGCCAGTTCGACCAAAATGGTTTGGGCTTATTCCGTGAACAAACAGAGAGGCGGCAGCAAAAACGAGCAATCCATGGCCGAAGCCGTCGCCAAGCACTTCAAGGAATATCTCGCGAAGAATTAGCCAACGTCAGGGGTACACCCAAGCAAACCCCTCGGGATTTCGCCCGAGGGTTCCTGGTTTTCCGGCGTTAAATCGTAGAGTCGCGCCTTATGGTTGGTTGAGGAGGCCGTAGACATCCAGTTCACCGTCTGCGCTGACAAACACATGACCGTCCGCGATTGTCGGGACGGTAAACTTGACGGCTGGGCCGGCGGTGTCGCGATTGCCGGCTTGCGAACTGTTATAGAGTTCGGTGCCGACTTGGGTTGCGTAGTACGCGTGCAGGACGGCCGGTCCGGTTGTATTCGCGGAACTATCAATCTCCCACGCAATGCCGTTGGACGTTCCATTTGCCGAAATCGAAGTGGTGGCCCCGTGCAAGCTGTATTTGACCTCGCCCTTTGACACTGGCGACGTTGAAAGCAATCCAGTGCTGGTATCCCAGCTGTAGACCTTTAGGAACGTCATTCTCCGAGTGGAAATAGAGGAGGTTATTCCAGTAGGCCGGCGTGGAGAACAGATTGTCGTACGACTGCACTCCGGTTTGCACCACTTGGATGACCTCATCGGGATTGTGAAACTGCCCCATGTTGTCGCGGTTGACCACAAATATTCTTCCGTCTTTGCCACCGCCAATCACTTCATGAGGAGTGCTCGACCCGTTGTCTGGCATAAAAACGTCCGTGCCGCTGCCGAAGTCCAAGTCCTGCTCCTCAAGATAGTTCTCGTTGCTCGGAGTGAAATAATCAAGGACTGATAAATCGCTTGCGCTTAGGCGTAGAACGGAGTCGTTGTAACCCGAAAATGGATCGCCCGCATCGACCCCGCTCACAATGTAAAGGTCGCCGGTATTGTCATCAACGGCTGCCGTGCCCCCACCGGCCCAAAATCCGCCACCTGCCCCATTCGGAGTTGCATTCATGATCGCGGTTTGTTGCAGGCTTGTCTTGTCGTAGGCCAGTATCCATCCGTGAGGACAATGCCCGATCGGAATGTAAATGGCGGATGAGATCGGATCCAAAGCGAGAGCCGACCGCTGATAGCAGCCTTTCTCCAAGGTGATCTCGCCGTTTACGCTGTCTACGCCGGTCCCGGCAACCGTTCCGTTTACCTCGACCGGACCGCCGAATTTCTCGTTGCCGGTAGCAATGTCCAGAGCGTGCAGCATGTACTCGCGACCGCCGGATTTCTCCGTGTCGGCGACCAGGTACATGGTCCCCGTGGTCGAATCAATCACAGGAGTGCTGGTGATACCAAGAAGAGGAGTGATGCCATCCTGATCGTGATTGCTGGGTGCTGTTCCAACATGGTTCTCCCAAAGCGGCGTGCTGGAACCGCCATCGGCGTCGAAGGCATAAACCGTGTTGTTCTCAGTCGCAACAAAGACCGTATTGTGCGTTGCTCCATCGATGGTTACATTTGGCACATATAGTGGCTGAGCGTAAATCTGGGCATCGACCGGATACGCTTCCTTGAGGCCGAATTGCTGCGAGTTCACATTCGACGGGTTCAGGGTGGTTTCGTTGGTATTGGCGCCGTCGCGCACATCATCGTTGTGATAGGTAAGCACCGGCACGACACCCGCAGCCGAGTTCTGAACGGTCACAGTCGCATTTGCGCTTAGAGTCGGGAGCTCAACGCTGGTGGCTGTGATGGTGTGAGTACCCAGGGTTCCCGGCGCGGTATATAAACCGGTGGTGCCGATGGTCCCCACGGCATTGTTTCCGCTCGGAATTCCGTCCACCGACCACGTTACTGAGTCGTTGTTGGCACCCTGGATCTCAGCGGTAAATTGCCGGGTTCCGTTCGGTGCGACGGTTGCCGAACTTGGCTGGACAGAGAGGCTCAAGATCGACACACTGGCATTTGCCGATTTTGTCGGATCGGCGACACTGGTGGCCGTGACCGTGTGTGGGCCCGCCGAGGTTGGCGCCGTGTAAAGACCATTTTGACTAATCGTACCTACGGTTCCATTCCCCCCAGTCGTGCCGTCGACCGACCACGTCACTCCGGCGTTTGTGGTGCCCGTCACGGTTGCAGTGAACTGCTGCGTGGTGCCGACCCCTAGGGTCGACGTAATCGGAGAAATTGCCACGCTGACCATCTGTTTCACAGTCACGATCGCGATAGCGTTTTTGGTAGTATCCGCAACGCTGGTTGCCGTTACGTTGTGCGTCCCAGCTCCAGAGGGCGCGGTGTAGAGGCCACCTGCACTAAGGGTCCCGACTGTCGCGTTCCCTCCATTGACACCATCGACCGACCACGTTACTCCTGGGTTTGTGGTCCCAGACACCGTGGCGGTGAACTGTTGCGTGGCATTTACGCCAACTGTTGCCGAGGTCGGGGAAACGGCAACCCTGACGATTGCGTTTACCGTAACCTTGGCTGAGCTGATCTTTGTGGTATCAGCCACTGCGACCGCGGTAATGTTAAATTTTGTTGACTGAGAAATGGTGGTCGGAGCGGTGTACATGCCGGTGTTGGAAATCGTTCCGGTCTGTGCGCTGCCGCCAATCTTTCCATTTACTTCCCAATTCACCGCGGTGTCGGGGTTACCGGTCACGACAGCCGCGAATTGCTGTGTGCCGCCGGGGCTCAGCGCCACGTTGGCCGGAGAAATAGCGGATATCTGCGTCGATTGCGAGCTTTGACTGTGGGAAGCGATGCCCGAGCAGCCGGCCAGAAATGACAGAAATGCTAAAGCCAGAAAAAACGAACTTACACGCAGTAAGTCTCTGTACTTCTTTTGCATATCAGCGAAGTGGCGATACATAGGGTTATTCCTGAGGCGAGGGATAGTACGCTTCTAGATGAGGTTTCAACGCGGCGGAGTTGCTTGATCGTTGCACGTGAAAACTGCAAAATTCGTCAGCGTCCGCCTTAAATGAGCTGTTCCGCGCGGCATGTATGGTTCGCCTAAGGTGGCGGCCTCCTGCCCAGCCCTTTCCTTTTCAATTTATCTGCAATATTGGCGATCACCTCGGGCCAAGCCATCCCGGCAAACTTGGAATCTTTAACGCGTGAAAGAGCGTGGCTGGTCAAGCGGGCGCCTTCTTTTGATTACCGACGTTCCGCCCGTCCGCAACTGATGCTTGGGATGGGGCATATGGGGATGCTAGGCTCATCAGAGTCGCAAAGTTTGCAGAATGGGTGTTCCCGCGACTCCGCCACACAAAGGCTTGATATGCTCGACACGCCTGCAATCGCATTCGACCGGATTAACCGTAAACTCGATACTCTTGACCTGAAATCGCTGCTCCAGGCTCGCCTAATGCAACTCAGTCATCTTGCCCTCGCGCCGATCGGGTACCTGGGAATTTCTCGCGTGCACGACGCCATCAACAAAGCCATTCGGCCAGATTCTGAAACGCTGATTCTGGAGAATGGCGCTCGTTTCACCTTTCCCTCCGGCGACTATTATTGGAACCGCCTTCTGGATGCGGATTGGCAATATGAGCCGGAGATCCACGCCTTTCTGCGCGCGGCCAGCACCGTTCCTTTCGTATTTCTCGATCTCGGCGCAAATTTTGGATATTGGAGTGCGCGCGTCGGTGCGGGCTTATACGGCGTGCATCGCTCGATCGCAGTAGAGCCTTCCGGCGCAGCTTTTGCGATCCTCGAACGCAACACGCGTCGCCTGGCAAATCCCGTGGCGATCTATCAGCGGGCAATCGACGCTGTTTCCGCACAGAAGGTACTCCTCTATGGCGACCGTCATGCAGGCTGTTCAATAGACCAGAGTTGGCTCGGCGTCTCCAGTAATCGGGTGAACGGGGTGGAGACCATTTCTATCGACGATCTTCTTGCCGCCGAAAAGGTTGATGCCAGCCGGACGCCAGTGTTGATCAAACTCGACGTTGAAGGTGTCGAAGATCGCGCCCTCGCGGGTGCGAGTCAAGCGCTGCAAGGTCAGACAGCTTTCCTTATCGAGGACGCCGAGAAGCATGGGGTCAGCGAGGCGGTCCGTCACCTTAGTGTCGATCTTGGGATGAGTTTGTATCGGTATGATCGGAGGGCGTTCCACGAAATACGCAGCCTGGACGAGATCGCGGCTCTAAAGGCGCGCCACAGTTCATTGCAGGTCGTTGGACTCAATCTGCTCGCAGCATCTTCCCCGGTGTGGAAGAGCCTGATTTCATAACTATTACGCGCTATACCCCCCGAGTTGGTAAACTTACGGCGAACGGAATGAAGAAGCCAGGGGTAAAATCCGCAGACCTCAAGCTCCCCACCAAAATCCCGATTATTGAAGACGCCGATGCGACCGGCGAGGTGGCCGGGGCTTATGACTTCTGGCGCGCCAGTTCCGGAAGAACACAGGTTCCGGGAATCATCAAATGCTTCGGCGCGCGCCCTGACTTTCTGCGGCAGGTGGTGGAATTTTCCAACTCCATACATTTCTCAGAAGGGCATCTCTCACGGCGACACAAAGAGATGATTGCCAGCTACGTGTCCTATCTCAACCGGTGTCCATATTGACTGGACAGCCATGCCTACTTCCTGCGTGTTCAGGGAGCCACCGATGACTGTGTCAAGGCGATCATTGAAGGCAGAGTCGGTCAAGCTGGATTGACCCCTCCCGAGCGCACTCTGCTCGAGTACGTCGAGTTGATCACTGGCGCCGCGTACCGTTCAACAGCAGAGGATGTCACAAGGCTTCGTGGGGCAGGATGGAACGATAAGCAAATTGCCGAAGCAGTCTACATCACAGCACTATTCGCCTTCTTTAACCGCGTGGCGGATGCGTTTGGAGTGCCCCCGCAGGACTATTTGTCGACCGGCAAGTTGACCCCGTGACAGCGTCGGCACCGGCCATGCCGAATGAGTGTTCCACTACTTTGGTTTCGCCGCGTCGGGGGGCCGTTCGAAGATCTTTGGATCAATCGTCGGGTTGAACTGTATGCTGGTGGACTCGACGACGCTGGAATCCTGCCCATTCTCTTTATTCTTATGCACTGCCGGCAAGGCAATGCCGTCAGTAGTCGTCCAGTTTTCGAGGTCCGTCTGGGCTTGCACCGGGCCAGAGCGTCCGGTCGCCTGATAACTCTCGCGAACAACGTGATCGGTGGCTGGATCGACAAACCAGCGGACCGTGACATCGCCCCCGGAAATGTCGAGAATGCGAGCTTCGATGTCGCCGAATTTATCCGTCCCATCGGCGGCAAAAATCCACGTCGGGTCGTTGGCGTGCTGTCCGACGTAAATCAGATCGCGATGGATCTGCTCCAGGCTTTCCCTCTTTTGCGACGCGGGCATATCGCGCGTACCCCTGCCAGGCGCGTACATGAACGACGCGTCTGGAGTGGCGACAATGGTGATTTGACCTTGCGGAGTCTGCACGTCGACATGCATGCGGTCGGGAAATTGAATGGTGACCTTCATGGTGATCCCCGGGCCTCCGCCAGATTCCTGCTCGGTGAAATCTTCGACGAGTCCTTTCACCGCCTGAAGTTTGGACGTGCCTCCCATCGCATCAACGACTTTCGCAATCAGCGCCTTGCCTTCGACGTTCGACGCCGTCGGCTTTATCGCCGGTGCGTCGCTCGCTTGTGGTGAAGGTGGCGGGATCGCGATGTCGACGTTCGTGACCGGCCCCAACGAACTCAACGGCTTGTCGAATTCAGACGCGTTGCCGACGACAAGTACTGCCAGTTGATCCTTGTGCAAGTACTTGGCGGCGACCTGATTGACATCGGTAGCCTGGACTTTTTCCACTCCCGCCCTAAAACGCTCGAGAAAATCGGCTGGGTAGCCGTAGAACTCGTACGCCATGCGCTCCCGCAGGACTTTTTCCGGCGAATCGAAATTAAATACGAAAGAATTCAGCAGTGAATCTTTGGCGCGTTTGATTTCCTGGTCGGAAATCGGGTTCGTCTTTAGTTCGTCGATTTGGCCGTAGATCCCTTGAATGGCTTCGATCGTGGTGGCACTCTTGGTGCCCATCTCGATGCGCGCGATTCCCACGTGGTCAAATGAGCTGCCGATTCCACCGCCGACGTCGTAAGCAAGTCCTTTCCCGGTGCGCAGGTTGCGGAACAGCCGGGAAGAGAATCCACCACCGAAAGCTTCATTGAAAACCTGCGCCGCATAGTAGTCGGGATTGTCGCGGCGAATTCCGAGTTCCACCATGCGGATGGAGCTCTGGTTTACATCCGGTTTGTCAATCACGTAATAGCCATGCGCGGCGGGAGTTACTTTTATGTCAGCGGCCTTCACCGCCGTGCCTCTGGCCCAATCCCCAAACGCTGCGCGGAGCTTGGCTTCCATGGCAGTCGAGTCGAAATCGCCAGTTACTCCAAGGATGATGTTGTTGGGTGCAACGTGATCGCTATGCCAGGCGACGAGGTCTTGTCGCGTAACAGCAGCCACCGTCGCGTATTCGGGTTCACGAGCGTATGGGTTCTCTTTGCCGTAGGCGAGTTTCAAGGATTCGCGGCCGGCGATCTCGGCGACATCGTCGTTGCGGCGGGAGATGGAATCGTCCATCCCTTTTCGTGCTAAATCGAGCTTGTCCTGGCGGAATTCGGGGTTGCGGAGAACATCGGCAAAGATGCGGAAGACATCGTCGAAGTCGCCCTTGAGACAAGACCAGTGAACGGTAGTGGAATCGGCGTTGCTGCCCGTTTCAACTTTCGCGGCTCGGATTTCAAGGTAGTCGTCGAGTTGGTCTCCAGTCTCCGATTTGGTGCCGCCCGTACGCCAAACGTCACCGTACATATCTAGCATGCCAGCTTTGTTGGCGGGTTCGTCGCGGGATCCACCGCGAATCCGTGCGACTCCATTAATTAACGGCAGTTCGTGATCTTCCTGAAGAAAGATGACCATGCCGTTAGTCAACTCGATGCGCTTCGGTTCCTGAGGATGAAACGCGGGCAGTGCTGGAATTGGAACCTGCTTCCAATCGGTCGCTTGTCCGGAGGACGAAGCAGCAAGGCCCGTGAAAATCAACATGAAGCAAACCAGCACTTCGCTGGAGCGTTTCATTGTGCACCCCCTTGGCTCGCCTGGCCTGGTTTCGGGGGCGTCGCCGTTTCAATAATTCCTACCGTGCGATTGCTGGAAACGAAAGTCTGATTCGCCACTCGCCGAATGTCCGCCTTGGTAATTTTGTCAATCCGGTCGACCTGGCGGAAAAGTTCTCGCCAATCGTCGTAGCGCGCCTGATTGATCCCGAGGTTATTGGCGAGTCCTTCATTACTACCCAGGCTCCGAATCAGGCCCGCCTTGGAGCGCGTCTTGATCATTTTTAATTCGTCGTCGCTAATGTCTTCATTCTTGATCCGTTCAACTTCCGTGCGGATGGCCTGTTCCATCTCATCTGGCGTATGGCCGGGCAACGGAAAAGCGTAGAAGGCGAACAGGTGCGGATATTTATTGCCCGGCAATCCGGTGAAGCCGGCCGCATCCGAAGCGATTTTCTTATCGCGAACCAGCGAACGATAGAGCCGCGAAGTGCGGCCATCGGACATGAGATCGGCGATTGCGTCGTAAACCGCATCGTCAGGACTGCGGTAATCAGGCCGGTGGTAGCCCTCAAGATAGAGGGGTTGGGCCATCTCATGCAGAACGACGCGCCGCTCCGAATTTTGCGGAGGTTCCAGCGTAGTACGCTCGTCGGGCTTCTCGCCCGATGGAATCCGGCCAAAATACTTTTCGATCATCGGCATCGCTAGCGCGGATTTTATGTCGCCGACAATTGTCACCACCATATTCGACGGGATGTAATAAGTATGGAAGAAGTGCTCCGCGTCCGTTGCTGAAAATGAATTGAGATCGGAAGTCCAGCCGATTGTGGGACGATGATATTCATGCGCCTGAAAAGCTGCCGTGGTGAATTGCTCCAGAAGTCGGCCAATAGGATTGCTGTCCACGCGCATGCGCCGCTCTTCGATGACGACGTTCCGCTCATCGTAAAACTGTCGCATCACCGGATGTGCGAAGCGCTCCGACTCAAGATACGCCCATAATTCCAGGCGATTCGCTGGGAGGGAATAAAAGTAGTTCGTTTCGTCGTCGTTCGTGGACGCATTCAAATCCTCGCCGCCGTTACGCTCCACGATTTCCGTGAACTGATTGGCGACTACATAAGTGTCAGCCTGCTTCACCGCCTCATGCCAGGCTGCCTCCAATTGTTTGACCTTCTGTTCGTCGCGGCCCAGGCGCTTGTCGCGTTCGCGAATGTAAGCGGCATAGGCGACCTCCACCTTCGCCAGAGCCACTTTCTCAGCGGCGTAGTCTTTCGTCCCAATCGTATCGGTGCCCTTGAACGCCATGTGCTCGAACATGTGCGCCAGGCCCGTCTTGTTCTGCGGATCCTGCACCGAGCCCGCATCGACGTGGGTGTAGAAGGAAAACACTGGCGCTTCCGGGCGCTCGCACAACACGATGGTCAAGCCATTGTCGAGTTTCTTGACGGTAATGCGTTTTTCAAAAGAGGCCAGATCCTGTCCGGCGGCGATAGAACCGAACAAAACAGAAATTGTTAGCAATTGAAGACAGCGGGATTTCATCGTACCTCCACGAGGTGGACGCGTAAACTAGGCAGAAGTTTGACGTTACGTGGTGGAACGGGAGATTGTCAAACGCCCCCTTTCCGTTCGAAAATACTATGCCAGCGCGCACGATTCCGGCATCCAAGAGCGTCTATGGAGTCGAGCAGCCGGATCATCGAGAAGCCCTGACATAGAACGCCCACTCACGAGAGAAACCATTGAGCGATCACACCATCAACGTCGACGGCAAGCACCTGAAGGTGACCAATCTCGACAAAGTGTTATATCCCGCTACCGGGTTCACCAAGGGCCAGTTAATCGATTACTACGCGCGTATCGCACCCGCGCTCTTGCCCCATCTGCAGGGTCGCCCGCTCACTTTGAAAAGATATCCGGGCGGGGTCGACCAGGAGTTTTTCTTCGAGAAGAATGCGACCAAATATCGTCCCGAATGGGTGAAAACAGCGGCGATCTGGAGCGAAGGCAATCACCGCGATGTCAATTACATTCTGGCAAATGACCTGCCCACGTTGATCTGGGTGGCAAACCTCGCGGCAATCGAACTGCACCCTTCTTTATCATTGGCCAAGAAGATCGAATCGCCGTCGATCCTGGCCTTCGATCTCGATCCCGGCCCTCCGGCCGACATCATCCAATGCTGCCGGGTAGGGATCTGGCTGCGCGAGATCTTCGATCATTTCGGCTTGCAGAGTTTTCCGAAAACATCGGGATCGAAGGGATTGCAGATTTATGTTCCGCTGAATACGCCCAGCAGTTATGACACGACTAAGACCTTTGCCCACGCGCTGGCGCGGTTGTTAGAAAACGACCATAGAGACTTGGTCGTTTCCGATATGAAGAAGCAGTTGCGTGTTGGGAAGGTGTTTGTCGACTGGAGTCAAAACGACCAGCGCAAAACGACTATCAGTGTGTACTCGTTGCGGGCGCGCGAGCGGCCTACGGTCTCCACCCCCGTAACTTGGCGCGAAGTTGAAGATGCCCTCCAGAAGAAAGACGCGAAGAGGCTTGTCTTTGAGAGCGGCCAGGTTCTGGCACGCGTGGAAAAAATGGGAGATTTGTTCGCGCCTGTGCAGACTCTGAAACAGAAGCTGCCAAAGCTGTCCGGTTTGGAAGATGTGCATGTGCTTCCAGAAGCGCGTCCGCGAAAGACAGTTTCATCGCAGACGGCCCGACCGGATCGCATCGCGGGCAAAGCGAAGAAGAAAAGTTCGAAGATATAATTTCGCATCGACTGAACAATTCCATGGCTCAACTTTACGTCGGCACTTCGGGATGGGCATATCCGAGTTGGAAGCCCGATTTCTATCCCCCCAAATTGGCGCAAGCTAAGTTCCTGCCTCATTACGCTTCGCAACTGAACACGGTTGAAGTGAACTTTACCTTTCGCCAGCTTTTAAAAGAAACCACGGCACAGAAATGGATCTCCCAGACACCCGAACATTTTCGCTTCGCTGTGAAGGCCCATCAGGTAATTACCCATATCAAGCGGCTCAAGAAAACCGAAGATTTTATCCCGCGATTTCTGAGCACCATTGAACCGCTGGCGCAGGCTGGCAAACTGGGTCCGGTGTTGTTTCAGTTGCCGCCAAATATGAAAGCCGACCGCGCTGTGCTGGAGGAATTTCTGGCTGTGATTCCGCGCGGCCTTTTAGGGGCGTTCGAATTTCGCCACGAATCGTGGTTCAACGATGGCATATTCGATTTACTGAAGACACACAACCGTGCGCTATGCGTGGCGGAAACCGAACAGCGCACCACTCCCGATGTTGTGACTGCCGACTTTACGTACTACCGCTATCGCAAGCCGAATTACACGGCTGAAGAGCGGGAAGCGATGATTTTCCGTCTTCGCGAACATCTTGCCGCCGGCAGCAATACATTCGCTTACTTCAAACATGAAGAAACGCCGGAGGGGGCAATGTACGCGGTTCAATTGATGAAAGCAGTTCAAGACGCGCAAAATACGGAGCGCTCAGAATCTTTGTGAATACTTTGCCCAGCGTCCGATAATACGCAATACTTAGGTTGTGCCCGCGCCCGCCAATCCCCGCTTGCTATCCGGTTTTCTCGACTACTTGAAGATCGAAAAAGGGTTGGCCCCGCTCACCATCTCAGCCTATTCCACGGATATCGGGCAGTTTGCCGAATTTCTGGAACAGCACGGTCGTATCTTGGCAAAGGCCGCCCGCATAGACGTGCGCGACTTCATGCAGGAATTATTCGCCAACTCAGTCGACGGCCGTTCCGTCGGGCGAAAGCTTTCCGCGTTGCGCCATTTATATCGCTACATGCTTCTCGACAAAATGATCGACCATGACCCGACGTTGAACATCGATACTCCGAAGCAGTGGAAGGTGCTGCCGAAATCGCTGGCTCGCGATGAGATGGAAACGATGCTGCGAGGACCCCAGACCGTAAGGAACACGCGAGAAGGCGCGGCGATCGCGTCGCGAGACCATGCCATGCTTGAAATGTTTTATGCAGGAGCCCTGCGCGTTTCAGAAATTGTCGGGGTGAAGTTGGAAGACGTGAAATTGGATGCCGGGTACGTGCTGGTCCGCGGCAAGGGCGACAAGGAGCGCCTTGTGCCGCTGGGGAAATCGGCGCAGAAAGCGTTAATGGAGCATCTCCAATCGGGACGGCCGGTGCTCGCAGCAGGGAAGAATGCCCCGCAGCTGTTTCTAGGGCGCGGCGCTCGCAAACTAACCCGGCAACGGATATGGCAGATCGTCGGAGCGGCCTCTCTCGCAACCGGGCGCCACGCCAGCCCGCACATGTTACGACACAGTTGCGCAACCCATATGGTGGAGAACGGTGCCGATCTGCGCACCGTGCAGACAATCCTTGGCCATGCCGATATCTCGACCACCCAGATATATACACACCTAGCGCTCGACCGGCTGAAGAATGTTTATCGGAAACATCATCCCCGGGCGAAGGGCAAATAGAGTCGAACAGCCATGAAGCAACCACGCACCATCGTTGAAAAGGCAGTCGACCAGTTTCTCCGTTCGTTGCGCGAGCGCAACGTTTCTGTCCATACCATCAAGGCCTACACGGGAGATCTCGACGCTTTCGCGGCCTATATCGGCGGCCGGAACTGGAAGAGCATCGACCACCTTACGGTGCGTGGATTCCTGTCGCATCTTTATGAGAAAGGGTTGAGCAAAGCGTCTGTGGCCCGCGGCCTTGCGGCGGTACGATCGCTATATCGCTGGCTCGCTCAGGAAGGCGTGGTGCAACAGAATCCAGCCGCGCTGGTGTCGACTCCCAAGCTTCCCAAGAAACTTCCAAGAGTTCCAACCATCGAAGAGATGAACACGGTTCTCGATGGAGATATGCCGGAAGTCGCGGCTTTCCCCGAGCGCGACCGTCTGATGCTCGAGTTGCTGTACGGTTGTGGCATCCGAAATTCCGAACTGGTCGGCATCGATTTAAGCAGCATCAGTCTCAGCAACGAAGCCATACTGATTCGCGGCAAGGGGAAGAAAGAGCGC
Organism: Terriglobales bacterium; assembly: GCA_963700175.1. Taxonomy (GTDB): domain Bacteria; phylum Acidobacteriota; class Terriglobia; order Terriglobales; family Acidobacteriaceae; genus DASVWZ01. The sequence continues at coordinate 248,144 of CAVOWN010000003.1, read as the reverse complement.
TATGTACCCTTCGGCGATTCGGTAAGGCGCGGACTGGCAGAATACTTGCCGGCAAGGCAGAAGGCCTTGGCCGACAGAAAGAAAAATACGACAGCATTGCTAATCAATCATCGTGGAGGTCGGCTCACGACGCGCAGTGTTGGACGAATCATTAAGAAGGTCGCCGTCGCCAAAGGACTTTCCCCGGATGTTCATCCGCACACCCTGCGGCACGCCTTCGGAACGCACTTGCTTGAAGAAGGCGCCGATCTGCGCGCGATCCAGGAGATGCTCGGCCACGAACGCCTCTCCACCACGCAACGCTACACGCAGCTTTCCATGAAACATGTATTGCAGGTCTACGATGCAACTCACCCTCGCGCCAAGTGAATCCCACTATTAGCCGAAGACAGTCGCCCGTGCTTAGAGGCGGCGCGCTCGACGAAACGCGGGGCGAGGATCTTTCTCAAGGTCTGCGCTGCTCGCTCTTAACAATTGATCTCCTTCTAGCGTCTTGTTTGACGCGACCAGACAAGTACCTAAGGCACTCTGCGCCTCGGCGATTTGCCACGGAAGAAGCGCGAAGGGGGCCGATTGAGCGGATGCGAGTGCCTCGCGCAGCAGTGGCTCCGCTTCAACTGTTTTACCCTCGGCAGTAAGAACTTCGCCCAAGCGGACCTCGGCGGCGATCACATTTGGGTGCCCGGGTGAGAATTCTTTCCTACGTATTGCCACTGCCTGACGGAGCATAGGCTCTGCGCCTGCCGCATCATTCTGGAAGGCCCGGTCTTCGGCGAGGTCAATTAGCGCCGATGCGGCTGCTGGATTCTCTTCGCCGCCCAGTTTATGATCCATCTCCAGGGCTTGGCGCGCGTAGTGTTCGGCCCCCGCGTAATCGCCGCGATCAAATTGCAACAGACCTAGATTTGCGGTTACTTTGGCCACCGCCCAGCCCACCGGTCCATTCGCTTGCACCAGGGTTGCCAGCGCCTCTTTGAATGTTGCCTCAGCCTGATCGTAGTCACCCTTTTGCTGTAAGACTCGTCCCCAGTTATTGAGGGCCGCTCCATACCTCGCATTCTTCTCACCCAAGGTCTTATGGATGAGTTCCAGGTTCTCTCGAAGTACGGGCTCAGCAGCCAGCCAGTCTCCTTTTTCCAGTAGCAAGAATCCCAGGTTATTCAATGGATAACCAAGATCGGGATGGTCGTTACCGCCAATCTTGCGGCTAAGATCGAGCGCCTGTCGTTCAGTGGCTTCCGCTCCCGTAAGGTCTCCGGCATCGATCAAAGCACCGGCTAAGTTATGAAGGCTCGTGGCATAACTCGGACTATCCGCTCCCGATATTCGTCGATCGACCTCGACGGTTTCGCGCAGCAACTGGAGCGCCTCCGGGTAATTCCCTTTTCGCTCCAGCAGAAGAGCGAGGTAATTCCTGGCGCCCGACCCGGCGTTCAATTCGCGGTCGAGTGCGACCGCTTGCCGCAAGATCGGCTCGGCTTCGGCATCCTTGTTTTCCAGGTAAAGGCACTCTCCGAGTCCGGCCAGGGCCCCAAGGGTAGCGGGGCTATGGTCTCCTTGTTTTTTCTGGTCGATGGAAAGGGCCTCTCGGAAGAGCGGTTCGGCCTTCTGGTACTGACCTTGGAGTCGGATCGAATCTGCCCACGCGAAAAGGGCGTCTGCAACATCAGCGTTCATGTCGCCCAATGAATTCTTGCGCAAGAGGTAAGCACGTTGTAGTAAAGGTTCGGCTTGATCGTACAATCCGAGTGCGCTATACGCGCGGCCGATGTTCAGAAGCATGACGCCTTGTAGAGACGGGTCGGTGGCCAGTTCTCGGTCCACGCGCTTCGCACCCTGGTCGAGTAACTCGCGGGCCGTAACCTGATGACCATGGGCCTGCGCCGGCGTAGCCGCTTGGAATATGCCTTCCAGAAATTCCGATTCTCGCTGCGCCGCCAGCCGTTCGCGTGTAGCGCGCTTGGCGAGCAATCCCATGCCGATACTGAAACCAATCAAGGCCAGGGAAATAATGGCCGCCGCGGACACCGCTGCAGTATGCCGCCGAACAAATTTGCCTGAGCGATACTTCCAGGTATCGGTACGCGCATGAACCGGATATCCGGTGAGATACGCCTTCACATCGTCGGCGAAGGCAGCAACAGAGACATACCGGCGGCTTGGCTCCTTGCGCATCGCCATCAACACGATGTTGTCCAAGTCACCGCTCAGCGTTCGCGAGGCGTCCGGAGCAGCCAGTTCCACATTCGCGGCACTCGCCACGCTGGGCGCCTCGGGATTTTGCTCACTGACAATTTTCGCCATCTCAAAAGGACTGGTGGTGTTCCACCGAAAAGGCCGTTTGCCCGCAAGTAACTCATAAAGCAGCACTCCCAAGGTATAAACGTCCGTGGACGTGGTCACCGGTTCGCCGCGCATCAGCTCCGGACTGGCATATTCCGGCGTTAACAGGCGCTCGGTAGGTCGGGTCAATACCAGGTCGCCAAACTCGGGATCCAGAAGTTTGGCGATTCCGAAGTCCAGTAATTTCGGGATTCCTTCGGAGGTGACCAGGATGTTGGCCGGCTTGATATCTCTATGAATTATCAGGTGCTTGTGAGCGTACTCGACGGCTGCGCACACCGTGCAGAACAAAGCCAAACGTTGCTCGGTTCCGAGTTTCTTAATCCGGCAATAGTCATCGACCCTTATGCCGTCGATGTATTCCATTACCAAATAGGGAAGGCCGTCATTCGTGATACCGCCATCTAGAAGGCGAGCGATGTTGGGGTGGTCCAAATTGGCGAGGATCTGCTGTTCGCCGCGGAACCGCTGTAACAGGGAACGATCTTGTCCGAAGCCGCCCCGAACCGTCTTAATAGCAACCTGCTTACGGTAAAGATCGTCGGCCCGTTCAGCCAGATAGACCTTCCCCATCCCACCCTCGCCCAGCACGCGCACCAACCGGTAAGCGCCGATACGGGTACCGGAAACGTCTTCTTCCGTGGCAATCTCATGAGCCGCGTGGAGCACCGGGTTTTGGAGAAAGCCCATCGTCTGCCCCGACGATTGCAGTAGATCTTCTATCTCCTTCCGCAATTCCGCGTCGCCAGCGCATCCTTCGTCGAGAAAGGCAGCTCGGGCGTCAGGCTCCAGTTCCAGAGCCGAATAGAATAGATGCTCCATTCGAAGCCAGCGGGATGATCGCGGAGAGGATGCCACCTTACCTCCTCCTAAACCGAGGGATGTGTGAGTTCGCGGTGCAACCAAGCCTTTGCCATTTTTAACTCATGATTTACTGTTGCCGGAGGAATGTTGAGAGCGGCAGCGGTTTCGTCAGCCGTAAGTCCGCCGAAACAAAGTAGTTCGACGATTTCGCTCTTGCGAGGGTCGTGCGCCGCAAGGCGCTCCAACGCTGCGTCGATCGCCACAATTCCGTCCTTTGTCCGTGGACCAATCAGGATACCCCGGTCTAGCGGAATTGTGTCAGACCCAGTCGTGGTCTTTCGAAGGCGATTGGCCTTGGCGTGATCGACCAGAATACGGCGTAAGAGCCGGGCCGAAATTGCAAAAAAATGGACTCGATCTTGGCAGTCCACGTCCGCATCGACCAGACGGAGATAAGCCTCATGCACCAAGGCGGTTGCGCTTAAGGTATGCTCGCGATCCTCCGAGCGCAGGCAGATCGACGCCAGATTTCTAAGTTGCTGATAGACAAGGGGGATAAGCTCTTGAAGCGCTGCCTTGTTCCCATTGCCCCATTCTTTCAGAAGGCCGGTGACCGCTTGTCGATTTGGGTGGAGTTCCTCCAACTTTGCCTTTCTTCTTGTTCGTCCTTCATGCGTCGGTGCGTCGAACAGGGCCAAGAATGTTAGCCCAACGCCAGCCGAAGCAGTTGCAAAAAAATTAATTTCAAAGCCGAGATTATAGCTCAGACGGTTACGCCAACACCTGAAATTGTCTTTTGACCGGTTCCAAATGAAGTCGGCGCCGGAGATACCAGAGAATCGTACGGCCCAACCGCCGCAAGCTTTCTCCGTGGAGAACAAAGTGGCGTCCCATTGCTTGCCCTACTTCTTTGTCGAGAAGATTTCAATCGGTATGCATTCAAAAGATGGGGTACCGGGTGCCAACCGGTTTGACGATTGCCATCCTCATGTCGGATATTGTGTCGGGATGGACGCCGAGCGGACTATCGCTGAAATCGAGCAGCTTGAGCGCATCTTCGCGGCGCCAGACGCTAGACCGCTCACCCCGAGCGACCTCGCAGCTGCGAATCGAAGACACGACGAAATGCTCGCGCATAGTCCGTGGTTTCGGCTTTGGCAACAGTACGGGGTTTGCTGTCGCTCGTGAGGGCGTCCGGCCGTGAAACACTCTCCTGTCTTAAGGCCAAACTCTTGTGAGGCTCGAATGTCGACGGGGGTGTGGGCGATTTAGCGCCAATAACTCGCAGCACCACGCCCTGCACGGATAGTCTCAGTTTGAAAATTTCGAGGTTGAGCTTAGCCTCTTTTTCGGACTTCAATATCGGATTCGAGGCGTTTTTCCTTGCGCGCGAGTAATCGGTTCAGCTGATCCACAAGTTCCATGAAAAGGTGAGGGTCTTGTTCAGTCTGGATGCGTTCACAGAGCCGATTCATTTCCGCCCGCTCTTCTGGGGTCATGCCCGGAACTATACGAAGAACGTGACCCGGCGTCGGTACGGTAGCGTACTCAGCTATCCCGGGACGGTTCTCTCAGGGAAGGCTAAAACCTGGTCTTTCAGACTTGCTCTTTGACAAGCTTGTTGGATGGGACGTGACACCATGATTTGTGGGATTGGCGGCGGTAAGCTGTTAAAATGAATAAAAGGTCAATTCCCACAAGAGGACTCCAAGTCATGCCTGAGAAGCCCACCGTAACTTTGCCCGGAACTGTCGAAAAAGTGATCAAGTCTCCCGATCCCAAGGCTCCTCCGAAGGCCCAAATCGCCGTTGAAGGCGCGGACCATCTCTATCGTGAGATACGGATCGATAACAATCTGAAGGACGAGAATGGGGATGTGGTGCGCTTAAAAGAGGGGGCACACGTCGAGGTGAAGATCGAGGCCGACGCAAAAGATACGGTTTCTCCTCATCCCTGATCCAAGTTGGCGAGGTACTGGCATTCTGTAAGTCAACGTCCGGAAAGTTTTCGCAGTAGAATCTTTCCCTACGACCATGAACAATTTCAGGTTCGCTTTTCAGTCCACCTTGTTCGCGATCGTCTTTGCAATTTCAGCGGCGCCCCTTTGCGCCCAGAGCGCGCCCATCAGCAAGCAGGCCCGGACAATCCAAGATTCGGCAATCATTGTCGATACCCACGCCGACACGCCGCAGCGTTTTGTCGATGAGAATTTCGACTTGGGAAACAGCGACGCGAGCGATATCGGCAACGTCTCGCTGGACAAGGCCCACGCTGGCAATCTGGGAGCAGAATTTTTCTCGATCTGGGTGGATCCTGAAACCAATTCTGGACACTTTGCCAAACGCACCCTGGATCTGATCGACGCCGTCTACGAGCAAGCCGAACGACATCCGGACCGAATGACGATGGCATATTCGGTTGACGACATTGAGCGCGCGCATCGGCAAAAAAAGCTGGCTGCCTTGATGGGCATTGAAGGCGGACATTCCATTGAAAACGATATCCGGCTGTTGCGCGATTTTTACCGCTTAGGCGTGCGCTACATGACGCTGACCTGGTCGAACACCAATGAATGGGCCGACTCTTCGGGCGACATCGACGATGCGAAAATCGGGCACCACAACGGACTGACAGATTTTGGCAAACAGGTTGTACTGGAGATGAACCGTCTGGGTATGATGGTGGACATTTCCCACGTGGCCGACAAGACCTTTTGGGACGCGATCGCGGCCACAAAGGCGCCGGTGATCGCCTCGCACTCGTCGGCGCGAGCCTTGACTAACGCGCCACGGAATATGACGGACGACATGCTCAGGGCGGTAGCCAAGAATGGCGGCGTAGTCCAGGTGAATTTCTTTGACGGATTTATCGATCAAAAGTACTGGGACGCTCTGAAAGCGCAGGAAAAAGATCAGAAGACGGCGGTAGACGCTTTCCTTGAAAAGCGAAAGGCCGAGGGCAAGCCAGCCACTTATATCGACGTTGAGAAGATCCAACGCCAGTGGATCGCCAAGATTCCCCGCCCACCGCTAAGTGCCTTGATCGATCACATTGACCACATCGCGAAAGTGGCGGGTGTCGAGCATGTGGGGTTGGGATCGGATTTTGATGGCGTAAGCGGCGCGACGCCAGCGGGCATCGATTCGGCTGCTGATCTGCCGAAGATCACACAGGCACTCATCGACCGGGGCTATTCGGCGAACGATATTCGCAAGATCCTGGGCGGCAATACGCTGCGGGTGTTCCGGGAAGTCGAGCAGGTCAGCCAGAAGATGCAGGCGCGGCCCTGAGGACGCACGGTCGCGCCGATTGTCGTACAATTTATTTTTCAAAACAAACAGTTTTGTCCGACGGGCTCAGTCCCGCCGATTCTGCTCAATCCAACTGAGGAGCTATTCATGCGTAAAATTTGTTTCGTTCTGTCCGCCGCGGTGATATTGAGTTTGGCATTCTCCGGAGCCTGTTTTGGTGCGGCTACCGCCCAACCTACTGCCGTGATCGACACCACGGCCGGCAAACTGACATGTACGTTGTTTCCCGATAAAGCGCCCATAGGAGTGGCCAATTTCATCGGCTTGGCCAATGGCACAAAGGATTGGACAAGTCCGGTCACCCACCAGAAGAAACACGGAACTCCACTGTACGATGGGACGATTTTTCACCGCGTAATTCCCGACTTTATGATTCAGGGTGGCGATCCGGCGGGGAGCGGCATGGGCGACCCGGGTTACGCCTTTAAGAATGAGACTTCCCCCGATCTGAAATTCGACCGTCCGGGACGCCTGGCTTACGCCAATGCGGGTCCCGATACCAACGGATCACAATTTTTTATCACCGAAGTCCCTTATCCGAGCTTAAGTGGCGGATACACCATCTTTGGGCAGTGCGACGATGCCAGCGTAACTCTGGTGAAGAAAATCGCACGCATGCCGCGGGACGCCAATGACCGTCCAGCCCATCCGGTGGTCATCAACCATATTTCGATTGAGGGGGCCGGAAGCCCGAAAAAATAGGCGACCAATCCGGTCGAGTTTGCATCCAAAATGGGGGTTTGTGCACCCGCTTTATCGGCCAACCGCCGAATAACATCTCGGAAAGGATTCTCAATGAGCCGTTCGCCCGGCATGTACGCTGTACTGGAAACATCCGAAGGAAAAATCGTCTGCCGACTTTATGAAAAAGAGGCCCCCAAAACGGTGGCCAACTTCTTCGAACTCGCGGAAGGCAAGCGCGAGTGGACACATCCTACAACCCGCAAAAAAGGCAAGGAACGTCTTTACGACGGCACGGTATTTCATCGTGTCATCCCCGCATTCATGATTCAGGGTGGAGACCCGGCGGGCACCGGATTTGGCGGTCCGGGCTACCAGTTTGAAGATGAAACGAAAGGCTCTCCGCACAAGTTCGACAAGGCCGGAAAACTGGCCATGGCCAATGCCGGCCCGAACACCAATGGGTCACAGTTCTTTATCACGGTGGCGCCCACCGACTGGCTGACCGGGAACCACACGATTTTTGGCGAGGTGGTGGAAGGTCAGAACGTAGTCGACAAGATCGTCAGCGTACCGCGCGGGCGTAACGACAAGCCAACCAAGGACGTGACTTTGAACAGCGTCACCATCGAGCGCCTTTAGGGTGAAGAAGGGTTGACTACGCAGTCAGCCCTTCCGCGCCCGGGAAAATGGAAAAAACTTCGGTGCAATGGCGTAGTTCAATTGGACCAGGACGATGAATGCCATGCTCCAGTAGGTGCTGAAGACACTTAACAGCGCACCGAACGCATACAGCGCCTGGGCCACGACGATGCGGCGCTTGATCGCGGCTGGAACATCGGAAGGCAAGTCAACGCTCACCAATCCCGTTTTACTCGCGCACATCCAACTTAAATACAAGGTAGTGCCCAGCAGCAGAATGTTCAGCCAATACACGATGAGCGCGATTCGGAAGGAAATGAACTCAGACAGCAGTCGTGTGGAAAACGGCACTAGCGTGACCGAAAACAAAAAGAAGAGATGAATCCACGACAGGCTGCGGTCTGATCGCGACAAATGGTTCAGTTGCGTCTGCTGTCCGACCCAAAAAATCCCCAGCGTCAGGAAGCTCATCATGTAGGTGACGATCTGGGGTAACAGCGCAATCAGGGCGCGCCACAAGTCCTGATCTCCGTGGATCGCCTCCCGCACCGGGACGCGAAGATCCAGTACCAGCAAAGTCATGGCGACAGCGAATACTCCATCGCTAAGCGCAGCCAGGCGCTCAACGCTTTGGCCCGCAATTATGTTGTAGCGCGTAGGCATCGCGAGGAGTTTATCAGTTGTCGTATGTCACCCCAAAAGCCGCGGTCGCTGGTGATGCCGACGCTGCGTTACGGCGGCGCGTTACCGCGGTACCTTGACGGTGCCCTTGTCAGCAGGTTACCTTCGGGCATCTTGGCAAACTCTGCCTCAATGATCGTGGGGGAAATTCGGTGAACCGTCCTGTTATTACTTTGACCAGCGATTTCGGATTGAACGACCATTTTGTGGGAACCATGAAGGGTGTGATCCTAAAAATCGCCCCCGAAGCCGAAATCGTGGACATTTGTCACTCTGTACAGGCATACGACGTTCTCGACGGCGCACTGACCATTGCCCAGGCCTACACGTATTTTCCCGCGGGCACGGTACACGTTGTGGTGGTCGATCCCGGCGTCGGGACGGCGCGACGACCGATCCTGGTCACCAGCGACGGCCACAAATTCGTGGCCCCTGACAATGGCGTACTTTCGCTGGTGTATGCCCGCGAGGAACGGGTGAGCGTACGGCATGTCACTTCAGAGCACTACTTCTTGCAGCCTCTCAGCAATACGTTTCACGGGCGGGACATTTTCGCGCCAGTGGGGGCGTACGCCGGGAAGGGCGTCGATCCGGAAAAGTTTGGGGAGATCATTGACGACTACGTCCGATTCAACGCACCCAAGCCGAAGCCGGTAGACGAAACGACCCTGCGCGGCATCGTGCTCAAGGTGGACCGCTTCGGCAACCTCATCACTAACTTCACACCGCTTGATGTTCCGGCTTTGGCTGGGGCTTCGTGCCCCCCGTTCAACCTCAAGGTAGGGAAGAGTGAAGTGAACGAGATTCGCGTGAACTATTCGGAAGGCGCTCCCAATGAAGTGTTCGGAATATGGGGGAGCATGGGCTATTTGGAAGTTGCCGCGAACCGAGGAGTGGCGTCGCAGATCGCGGTCGCAGGCAAAGGCAGTGAAGTCACGATTGCGTTACAGGGCGCGGCCGCAGCGACCAATGGACAATAGGGTCCATTAAGAATTCCTCGGTTTGGGATGAACGTAGCGGTCCATCTCAGCCGTCCACTTTAGAAATCGCCAAAGGTTGCCGCGCTCTCGCCAGGCAAATTCCCAGAACTCCAGCACGCCGATCTGCTGCATCTTCACACCGGTGTAGGTTTCGATCCGCCACAACAGGTAAGGACTACGCCACGGGGCCAGACGGTGGCCGCGCGTGGCATTCCACAGGAACCGCAGCATGTAGCTCATGGGCTTGGTAACATCATAACTTATGCCCGAGGACGCGAATCGACAGAAGGCGGAAGACCATTACTATGCGGCGCTGGACCTGGTGGCGGAGGGAGAGCAGGAGGCGGCTTTGGCGGAGTATCAGAAGTCGATCGCCGCAGACCCCACGTTCACCGAGGCCCTTCATGGAATGGCGCGAACACTGCAACAACTAGAGCGTCTCGACGAGGCAGTGCTGGCGGCCAAGCGTATTTCGGAGCTCGATCCCGACGATGTGCTGGCCCATACCAGCCTGTCGGTGTTGTATCAAAAGAAGGGCATGATCCCGGAGGCTGAGGCCGAAGCCAACAAAGCGCGGATTCTGGGATGGAAGCAGCAGTTGAAAAAAGGTGGTTAGTCGGGGCGAACCTATCAGGAGAATGATCGCTGGTCGCTATAAATCGTATTTCTTCATCAGGTGGCGGAAGGAGCGGTAGGAAATCTTCAACAGATCGGCGGCGCGGGTTTGGACGCCATTCGACTGGGCCAGTGCGGATTTGAGCAGATTAACTTCAATATCCGCCACATATTTTTCCATGGGCACACCTTCGGGCAGGACGGAACCGGCCGCGATGGATCCATCCGCCCCAACACCTGCCGCCGCAGCTCTTGCCTTGGGTCGCTCGGCGGGAAGTTCGACGTGCAATTCTTCGCCGGTTTCAAGAGCGACGGCCCGCTCGATCGTGTTCTCCAGTTGTCTAACATTACCGGGCCAGTCGTAGGAACTCAGCGACTCGATTGACTGTTTATCGACCCGCGCCACTGCCTTTCCCGCTCCAGGCGCATATTTCTTGAGGAAGTGATTCACCAACAAGGGGACGTCTTCACGCCGTTCCCGCAACGCTGGAACGGAGATGGGAATTACGCTGAGCCGGTAGTAGAGATCTTCGCGAAAGTTGTTTTCGGCAACCTGCTTATCAAGGTCGCGGTTGGTGGCGGCGATGAGGCGGACGTCAATGGCGATCTCTTCGGTTGCTCCGACTGGCCGAACACTTCGCTCCTGCAAGACCCGCAGCAACTTCACTTGCATGGTGAGACTCATTTCGCCGATTTCGTCGAGAAATACCGTGCCCCCCTCGGCCACTTCGAACAGGCCGCGCTTGTTTTGGGAGGCGCCGGTAAATGCACCCTTGACGTATCCGAACAGTTCGCTTTCCAGCAATGTTTCGGGAAATGCGCCGCAGTTGATGGAAACGAACGGCTCCGCAACGCGCGGGGAGCATACATGAACCGCGCGGGCAACCAGTTCCTTTCCGGTGCCGCTCTCGCCGTAGATCAGCACGGTGCTTTGCGTGGAGGCGACCGTCCGGATGGTTTGCTTCAGCTTTTCCATGGCGGAACTGACGCCAATAATGTTTTCCAGGGAGTTGCGCGCGGCTGCGTCCCGCTTGAAGGCGAAATTCTGGCGGCTGAGTGCGAGCTTTTCCAGGGCGCGATTGATCGCCAGTTTGATCTCATCGACTAGGCCAGGCGACTTACGAATGTAGTCGGTGGCGCCTCCGGCCTTTACCGCCTGCACGGCCGCTTCGTAGTCATCAACCGCAGTCATCAGAATGACCGCCGAGTCGGGCGAAGCCTGGTGAGCGTGGCGCAGTACCTCGATGCCATCGATCCTCGGCATCTTGATATCGGTCACGATAACGTCATAGATGGCGGAGTCCAGCTTTCTTTTTGCGAGCTCCCCGGAGGTCACAGTTTCGACTTTGTGGCCCTCCCGCCGCAGGGCAATGTCCAGCATTTCGCAGATGGAACGTTCGTCGTCGCAAACCAGGATGTTACCCACGCGCGCCTCCTGCTGCCGCTGAGGCAGTCGAAGGTGGTGCAGCGTTGGCCGCAGCCCCTGCCAAATCGGGAGCCGCTTCAGGGATATTGCTTGATGTTGCGAAGTGACGCAGTCGCAGGACAAATACGCTTCCCTGTCCCGGCTTTGAGCGCGCCCAAACCTTTCCATCGTGCGCCTGTACGATCTGGTAAACGATAGCAAGTCCCAGGCCGGTTCCACCCTCGAAGTTCGATTGGAAGGGTTCAAATATCTTCTCAATGAGCTGCGGCGACATGCCGGGACCAGTGTCGGCAAAGTTGATTTCCCAATCCTTCCCCGAAAGTTCAAGTGAAACGGTAAGAGTGCCTTGTTCTCCCATGGCGCGGACCGCATTCTCACAAAAGTTCCAGAAGACCTGTTTCAGTTTGTCTCCATCCGCCGTCGTTTCAGCCTCCTGCACCGCATACCGCCGCTCCACTTTGATTTGCAACTTCTGGGCCGACAGCCGGTGTTCCAGCAGCGTCAGGGTGTCTTCCAACAGAGGCAGCAAATCAACTTTCGAGAACTGATATTGACGGCCGCGCGAATAGGCAAGGAAATCGGTGATGATGTTGTTGAGCCGCTCCGATTCACGAGTGACAATTTGCAGCAACTGCCGGTGCTCGTCGCTCAGATCGGGGATCTCCGAAAGCAGATTTACAGAACCAGCAATCGAGGTCAGGGGATTGCGGATTTCATGGGCAATCGCCGCCGCCAGCCTTCCAACCGCCGCCAGACGGTCCTGCATGCGAACTTCGCGCTCCAGGCGTCGAATCGCGGTCAAATCATCAAAAGTGTAGACGTGGCCAAGCGCCCCGCGCCCCGGAATCTCCAGCGACGACACCAGAACGCGAAAAGTCTTGCGATAGCCATTGCTGGCCACGAAACGCACTTCGGAATGTGTTCGTTCCGAGGCGCCATGTGGTAAAGGATCAATGAACAGCCGATTGACTGGCTGTCCGATGAGTTCCGGTTCGGACCGTTCGAACAGCTTTTGGGCCGCTGTATTCGCCAAAGTAATGTGGCCATCCAGACCGGTCGTGATCAAACCACCCGTAATGGACTGAATGATATTTTCGTGGAGAGCTTGCAAATCCTCCAGGGCGCCGCTGGTGTGGGCCAGTTTTACGTCCACTTGGCGGAGTTTGGTCACCAGCAGTCCGGCGAGGTAGGCCACGGCCAAGTACCCGAACAAGTTGACAAAAATAATGGCCTGCAATGCCCTCAGTTCCGGGTGAGTTACGGAGTAGGAGGGAATAATCTCGAAGCAAGTAAGATCGAGTACCGCACCATAGAGAATAAAGGCGAGCGCCGCAGCCAAGTATGCCCAGGCCCGCGGCAGCAAGATGCAGGCCACGATAATGACCAGGGGATACAGAAAATTGAGCGAGCTATCGACTCCACCGGAGACGTAAACCACCAGAGTGACGAGGGCCAGATCGCTCAGGACCTGCAGCAGGGCCTGGGCGCGCGTCTCCCGCCAAAAAGACAGCAGCAAAATGAAAAACAGAGACAGGGCGTACCAAAGAAGAATGGTGTTGATGAACAGCCGCAAGGGAAATGGCGTGGGAGTAAGCCGGGCAATGGTCAGCTCAATTCCCAGCAGAACGGTAAGAATGATGACTCGAACTTTGACCAGCCATGTCAGCCATAACCGTTCATCGAAAATGGATTGCATTTTGTCCTGCAAACTGAGTGGTCCTGGCTGGTAGTCATGCTGGGTGCCATCTTTCGTGGCCGTCACGGCTTGACTACCAGCAAATCTCTAGACTGCGTTATCCAGCGAGTTTGGCGATCATCGAGAACAGCGGCATATAAAGTGAAATGACGATGCCTCCGATGGAGACGCCCAACAGTCCGATGATCACCGGTTCCAACATGGCGAGCATATCTTTGGTGGCGGCGTCGACTTCGTCCTCGTAGAAGTCGGCAATTTTCTGCAACATGGAATCCATGGCACCGGTGGCTTCACCCACGCCGATCATCTGGGTCACCATGCTGGGAAACACGCCAGACTCACGTAGCGGATCGACGATCGTACGACCTTCTTCGATCGCTTTTCTGACGCGCATCAGGGCTTCTTCCAACACGGCATTGCCGGAGGTCCGCGCCGTAATGCTCAGACCTTCAAGGATGGGAACGCCGGATGTAATCAACGTACCGAGCGTCCTGGTAAATCGCGCCACCGCGATCTTGCGCAACAGGATTCCGATGATGGGCATTTTTAGCAGGCCCCAATCCATGTAGTAGGCGGCCCGTGGGTTCTTGCGAATTTGCTTCATCCCGAAGATCGCCCCGCCGATTCCGGCAAAAAAGAACCACCAGAACTGTCCGACGAATGCGCTGAGTCCCACGACAATTCGGGTGGGCAACGGCAATGCGACTCCGAGGCCGGCAAAGAGATTCGCGAAGATGGGCACCACCCACTTCAGCAACGCACCCACAATCAGACCCGCCAGGCTAACCACGGAAACGGGATAGATCAAGGCGGACTTCACTGCGGCACGCAGCTTGACGGCCTTTTCGACATAGATCGCCAAACGCTGCAAAATGATGTCGAGAATACCGCCAGTCTCGCCCGCCTCGATCATGTTGGTGGTCAGATCGTCGAAGATCTTCGGGTATTGACGCATGGCGTTGGCGAGGGAGGAGCCACCTTCTACCGTGGCCCGCACTCCGTTCAGAGTTTTCTGGAAGGCCTGGTTCTCCTGGTTAGCGGCGAGGATTTCCAGACACTGGACCAGGGGCAATCCGGCATCGATCATGACTGAAAACTGCCGGAAGAAAACGGCGATCTCCTTGGTCTTGACTTTGCCGGAGCCAAAAGTGGGCATGACAAATTCCTTGCCCTTCTCGCGAATAGCGCCGGCGGTGATGCGCTCTTTACGCAGTTGAGCGGCCAGCACCTGTTTGTTGGCCGCGACCCGCTCTCCGGCGACCTTCTCGCCCGCCTCGGTTTTTCCTGAAAATGTGAATACTGGCATAGTTGACCTCTTTTCGCTTCCTGGTCCCCGTACCGCAAGCGGGCGGGGAACAATTTCTGGCCAAAGTTCTGGCCGTGTCTTCCAAAATCGTTAATGTTTGCCCGGAGCGGCACCCTTCGCCATGGCCCCGGCTGCACTGCGGTTCAGCAGACTTGCGCCCCGATTGATCATTTCCTGCAATTCGTCCTGGTTGCTGGAGCGCGCCATCGCGGTTTCGATGGTGATCTGCTTCTGGAAATACGTCGTCGCCAGCGACTGGTTGAAAGTCTGCATCCCGTACTTGTCCTGACCCGATTGCATCGACGAGTAGATTTGGTGGATCTTGTCTTCGCGAATCAGGTTGCGGACCGCGGCATTCGGCACCAGGATCTCCATGCACATCGCGCGGCCTTTCCCGTCCGACTTGGGCAGCAGGGTCTGACACATGATGCCTTCCAGAACCAGTGACAACTGTGCCCGGATCTGCGGCTGCTGATGGGCCGGGAAGACGTTGATGATTCGGTTAATGGTCGAAGAAGCGGAGTTGGTATGCAACGTGCCGAAGGTGAGGTGGCCGGTTTCCGCGATTCGCAGGGCCGATTCAATGGTTTCCAGATCGCGCATTTCGCCAATCAGCACCACATCCGGGTCTTCTCGCAGGGCGGCGCGCAGGGCGTCCGCGAAGCTCTTCGTATCCGCGTGCAACTCGCGCTGATTCACGACGCAATTCTTGTTCATGTGGACAAATTCAATGGGGTCCTCGATGGTCAGAATGTGGTCGTGCCGCTCGGTGTTGATCTTGTCGATCATGGCCGCGAGCGTTGTCGATTTTCCTGAACCGGTTGGTCCCGTGACCAAGACCAGTCCACGAGGCTTATCGCACATCTTGCTGACCACGGCGGGGAGCCCCAACTGGTTGAATGACTTAATCTCGAATGGAATCAAACGGAAGACTGCCGAAGTCGCACCGCGCTGGTTGAACACGTTGGCGCGGAAGCGGGCCAGGCCTTTCAATCCGAAGGAGAAGTCCAACTCCAGGTTTTCTTCGAAGCGGTGCTTCTGGGAATCCGTCATGACACTATAAGCCAGTTGTTTGGTTTCAGCCGGCGTCATCTGCGGGAGATCCAATGGGACCAGGTGCCCGTGTACACGGATTTGGGGCGGGGAATTGGTGGTCAGGTGAAGATCGCTACCTGACATCTCCAACATTCTCTTCAGTAGATCGCTTAATGACAACGCCATAAAATTCTCTATTCTCCTTGGTTCAACCCTTAGTGAATCGTCTCGCGCGCGACTTCTTCGAGGGTGGTCATGCCAGCGGCAACTTTTGTCAGGCCGCTGCGCCGCAGCGTAATCATTCCCCGTTCGATCGCCTTCTTCTTAAGTTCCAGGGCGGATGCGCCCACCAGCACCAGTTCCCTGATTTCGTCGTCCACTTCCATGACTTCGTAGAGACCGCAGCGTCCCTTGTACCCCGTGTTGTTGCACACCCCACAGCCTTTGCCCTTCTGGATCTTGACGGTCTTGACCTCTTCCGGCGAAAAGCCTTCCTCGATCAAGGTCTGCTCCGGCACGTCGACCACCTCCGTGCATTCCTTGCATATACGGCGGACCAGGCGCTGCGCACAGATCAAGTGAACTGAAGTCGCGACCAGAAACGGCTCGATACCCATATTCATGAGCCGGGTGATAGTTTCCGGTGCACCGTTGGTATGCAACGTGGAGAGCACAAGGTGTCCGGTCAGAGCTGCCTTGATGGCGATCTCGGCGGTTTCAAAGTCGCGAATTTCGCCGACCAGGATGATGTTCGGATCTTGTCGCAAGAAGGCGCGAAGCGCGGCGGCAAAGTTCAGGCCGATTTGCTCCTTCATCTGCACCTGATTGACCCCAGCCAACTGAAATTCGACCGGGTCTTCCGCGGTCATGATGTTGGTGTCCGGCTGATTGAGCCGCGAAATCGCGGAATACAGGGTGTTGGTTTTGCCGGAACCGGTTGGACCGGTCACGAGGACCATTCCATAAGGTTTGAGAATTGCTTTCTCGAATTTGACCAGAGACTCGGGCTCGAAGCCCAACTTGGTCATGTCCAGGCGCAGGTTTTCTTTGTCGAGCAAGCGAAGCACAATCTTCTCGCCCCAAAGAACGGGTAAAGTGCTGACACGGAAATCGAGCTGTTTCTTGCGTCCGCCAATGCTCATTTTCAACATGATGCGGCCATCTTGCGGCAGTCGCTTTTCGCTGATGTCCAACTTCGACATGATCTTCAAACGCGATGTGATCGCGTCCTTCAATTTGAGCGGCGGCGCCATAATACTTTGCAGAATTCCATCAATACGGAAGCGGACCCGGAACTCTTTTTCGTACGGCTCAATGTGGATGTCGCTGGCCCCGCGCTTCACCGCATCGGTCAAAATCAGGTTGACCAGCTTGACGATGGGGGCTTCATCGGCCGCCTTTTCCAGGTCCGCCAATCCAACTTCCTGCTGCTCGGCCTGTAGTTCGACGTCGGCCTCGTCCATCTCCGTCATCGACTGCATGACTTGTTCGAGGTCTTCTTCCTTGGTGGTGCCGTAGGCCTTGTCGATCCCCTCCTGAATTGAACTTTCCGAGGCCACCACCGGCTCAATATTGAAACCAGTCATGAACTTGATATCGTCCATGGCGAACACGTTGGTGGGATCGACCATGGCAATGGTCAGCGAAGCGCCGACGCGACTCAGCGGCAGTATCTGGTAGCGTTTGGCAGTTTCGTAGGGAATTAACTTGACGACAGAGGAATCGATTTCAAAATACGAAAGATTGATGGCGGGAACGCCGTATTGCCGGGAGAGGAAATTGGTGACGTCTTCGTCACTGAGGAAATTCAGCTTGACCAAGGCAGCGCCGAGACGACAGTTCGTCTCTTTCTGCACCTTCGTCGCCTGCTCCAACTGCTCTGGGGTAATTACCTTCTCTTTGACGAGAAGATCACCCAGCCGTTGAGACATACCTCGATCTCCTATCTTGCTGACAGAGAAATGGCACTGCCAATGGGCCCACGCCTAACCGTGACAACCGGGTTGAAGTTGCTGCGGCTCGCGTTGACATAAATTGTCACCGTAGTTGCGTTACTTCACCAGTAACTTTGGTGTTGGGCCTCGGTAACAGCAATCGGCTGGAGCGAAGAAGGCAAGCACTTTACACAAGAAATACGCCAAAGACTGGAATACGACTGAGCAGGGCAGGCTTCGCGAGGAAGGTTACTGAAGTTTAAGACCCCTCGACCCATGCGGGTCACCTAGTGGACCGGGGCTACTCAAGAGCTCCGGGTTGATCGTCGGGCGAAAATGGCACCTTGCCACGGGTCTGTTTTCTGGCCCGCTTATAATGTAAACAAACGGCCGCAGGTAAGGTCGGCTGCCGAGGTGAACTGAAAAACCGTTGTCTTCTCACCGCCCAATTCGACCAGAACGAACGGCCTCTAGCCGGAAGAAAATCATCATTCCAGTCGCAGTGGGTTTGACCCTTCTTTTCGGGATTCTGTTTGCCTTGACCTCCTTCGATCTTCCATTCAGACCGGACACCAATCAGCAATTGCTATTGTTCGCATCTTTGTCCGTCCTGATTTTTGTCCTGTTTGTCATTCTCACCTTCGTTCTGGCCCGGAACCTTCTGAAACTCTTCGCGGAACGGAGACTCGGGGTATTGGGCTCGAAATTTCGCACCCGGTTAGTGGTAGCGAGCCTCCTGCTTTCGTTCCTTCCAGTCATCGGCATGTTTTTCTTTGCCTATGTGCTGATGAACCGGTCGATCGACAAGTGGTTTTCCAGTCCGGTCGAAGAGGTGCGGCAGGATACAGCAGTGATGACTTCGCTGCTGGAACAATATGCCGCTCAAAATGCCCGCGCCGAAGCCATGTCCATAGCCGCCTCTTCCGAGATCGGGCGGTCCTTCGCGACAGGGAACTTCACCGCCGTCCCCGACGAATTCCTGGTTCACCGGCCAACCTTGCAGGGCGGGTTCGCAGTCGCTCTGGCGGAGGGCGAAGTGAAGGCCAGCATTGATCTTCCTGCCGATTGGTCAGAGTTGAAAAACAGATTGCCCCTTGCTCACTTGACTTCAGAGTTTCCCGTTCGATTCTCCTGCGGTAAAACAGATTACATTCTGGGCAGCGCGCCGGCCGGCAACCAGAGATGGATACTGGTCGCAATGCCTCTGCCTACGAAGTTTTCGGAGACCGTCGCCCAAGTGGAAGCGCGGCAGCAGCGCTACCTCGAATTGGCCCGCGATCGCCGCTTAGTGCGCCGCACTTACATGGAAATCCTGCTGCTGCTGACCGTGGTGGTGCTGTTTGCGGCGACTTGGTTTGCGCTATTCCTCTCCAAGTTAGTGACTCGACCGGTAGTCGCTTTGGCGGAAGCGACCCAGGAAATCTCACGTGGACGGTTAGATTTCCGAGTCGAAATCCAGGCGGCCGACGAAATCGGCGACCTGGTGCAGTCATTCAATCGGATGGCTGAAGAGTTGCAGTCTAACCGCCGCCAGATCGAGGAATCGAGTCTGGATCTTTCGGCGGCGAACGTTGCGCTTGAGCAACGCCGGCGCCACATGGAGACCATCCTGGAAAGCATCCCGAATGGGGTGTTATCTCTCAATGCGGAACGCCGGGTGACTCACGTAAACCATGCGCTGCTGCGCTTGTTCCGTCCGATGAGCGGAAGTTCTTCTGGGTCTGACGTACTCATTGGCGCAGCCTTGGCAGACGTTTTTCCGGCCGAGTTTCTCGATGACCTTGAGCCGCTACTGCGCCGAGCCGATCGCATGGACACGACCACCACGCCGATGGAAATGGCCGTGGAGCGTGCCACTTTGAGCGTTGCCGTTACGGTCTCCACTTTGCGTCATGAGGGCCAAAGACTTGGCTACGTGCTGGTTTTCGAAGACCTGTCCGAACTGTTAAAGGCACAGAAACAAGCGGCGTGGCGCGAGGTCGCTCGCCGCGTGGCCCACGAGATCAAGAACCCGCTCACCCCGATCGCACTTTCCGCCGAGCGTATCCGCCGCCACCTGCAGCGCGGGACCCCGGATGCCGCGTCGTTGCAGGTTCTGGAAAGTTGTGCCAATACCATCAGCAGTGCAGTGGAGACCGTGCGCACCTTAGTGGACGAATTCTCCACTCTCGCCCGTTTCCCGGCGGCCCGGCCGGAACTGGCGGACCTCAACTCGATCGTCGAGGGTGCTCTTTCCTTGTTTAACGGGCGATTGGAGAACATCAAGGTGCGGACCGACCTGGCTGCCGACTTGCCGAACGTGATGGCCGATCCGGAAGCCATCAAACGGGCGCTGGCAAACCTGGTGGACAATGCGGCGGAAGCGATGCAGGACGCAGTATTCAAGGAAATACAGATTTCGACGGCGTTGATGGCTGGCCGCGACACGCTGGAAATTATTGTCTCCGATACCGGCCACGGCGTCACTCATGAAATAAAAGAACGCCTTTTTCTCCCCTATTTCTCTACCAAGAAGCGCGGCACCGGACTGGGATTGGCGATCGTCAGCCGCATCGTGGAAGACCATCACGGAACGATCCGCGTGGAAGAGAACCGTCCGGTGGGCGCGCGCTTCGTGATCGAGTTACCTGCGGCTCCGGAGCCTGCGGCAACTACAATGATCAATCAACATGCATAACATTCTGATCGTGGACGACGAAGCGGGCATTCGCCAGTCGCTCAAAGATGTATTGGACGAGGAGGGGTTCTCCACGACCGTCGCAGACAGCGCTGAAGCGGGTGTCGACGCGCTGCGCAAAGACCGCTTTGATATCGTGCTTCTCGATATCTGGCTCCCCGGCATGGATGGCCTGGACGCTCTGGAGAGCATTCGGGCGATGGAGAACGCACCCGAAGTCATCATGATTTCCGGTCATGGCACGATTGAGACGGCGGTACGCGCAACCAAATTGGGCGCGTTCGATTTCCTGGAAAAACCTTTGTCGATCGAACGAACGCTGATCGTCATCAAGAATGCGCTCGATGCCCAGCGCCTGCGGCAAGAGAACCGCGATCTCAAGCGCCAGTTGACTCCCAAGAGCGTCATTGTGGGCAACAGTGTTCCCATGAAGGCCTTACGCCAACAGATTCAGATCATGGCCCCGACCAGCGGCCGGGTCTTAATCTATGCAGAATCGGGCACGGGGAAAGAGCTGGTGGCCCATGCCATTCACGCGCATAGCCTGCGAAAAGAGCAGATGTTCGTCGAGGTCAATTGCGCGGCCATCCCGGAAGATCTTATTGAAAGCGAGTTATTCGGGCACATTCGAGGTTCATTCCCCGGGGCCACTGCCGAGAAAGAAGGGACCTTCCAAAAGGCGAACGCTGGAACGCTGTTTCTCGACGAAATCGGCGACATGAGTTTGAAAACTCAGGCCAAGGTCTTACGGACCCTCGAAGAACAGCGTTTCATTCCTGTAGGCGGCGATGAAGCGATCACGGTCGACACCCGGGTGATCGCGTCCACCAACAAGGACCTGGAAGAAGAAATCTCCAAAGGGAACTTTCGCGAAGATCTTTTCTATCGTCTGAACGTGATACCGTTTTCCGTACCCGCGTTGCGCGAACGCAAGGAAGATATTCCTCTGCTGGCCCGGCATTTTTTGAAGGAATTTTCTGCCACCTACGGCCGCCGTCCTCGCGAGATCACTGACGACGCGATTGAGACACTCATGCGCTACTCGTGGCCAGGAAATGTTCGCGAGCTGCGTAACCTGATCGAACGTATCGTCATCATGAATCCCACCACCATTCGCTTCGATCGCAAACATATGCCGGCATTGGTACACCGCGACGGGAGTCGACGCTCGGCCGGAAGTGAGTTCTCAACTTTGCATCAGGCGCGGACGGCGTATGAGCGGGACTACATCCTCAAAAAGCTTGATGAGAACCACGGCAACATCAGCCGTACGGCGGAGGTTCTTGGGCTGGAGCGCAGCCATCTTTACAGGAAGATGAAGACGTTGGGAATCGCCGTAAAAGAGTAATAAAGTCCGGCTATCGCTTGATCATGTGAATCTCGGTCCCGTTTTTGTGAAAGCGAACGTCGTCCATGAGCTGATTGATCAGATAGACACCCCGTCCATGACTTGAAAGAAGGTTCTCGCCTACACAGGGATTGGGGATTTTGCTAGGATCGAAGCCATTTCCCGGGTCGCGGACAATGACCAGCATGCTGTGCTTTCGGTCACAGGCAACATCGCATTCAATCAGCTTTGACGGATCGCATTTCGCTCCATGAACGACTGCGTTCGATAATGCCTCGGCCAAGGCCAGTTCAATGGCGTCTTCCTTGCCATCCGCGCAATCAGCCTCTCGAATTGCCTTCATCACCCGCTGCACCACTTCGTCGACTGCGTTCTGCTCGGCCGTCAGCGTGATACGGAGTTGCAGAAGCAGATTTTCGGTTTCGAAGTCTAGCCACGGAGTGGGGTCTTTCGCTGTCATGGTCTCGGGTATCGGACGGCCTTAGTCTCAGATTCTACCCCAGCGGTCCGAGCGACC
The DNA here is from genome assembly GCA_963700175.1 of Terriglobales bacterium. GTDB lineage: Bacteria > Acidobacteriota > Terriglobia > Terriglobales > Acidobacteriaceae > DASVWZ01. The sequence goes on along the minus strand of CAVOWN010000003.1, from coordinate 226,148 downwards.
CACGACGGACTGGGCCTGCGGGACCGGTCAGTTGCTCCAGTTGATGTCGCCAATCGGTTTCTCCGACGAAAGTTTTCGATTGACGCCAGTTCGGACTCACTTTCACGAACAGCTCCAAAAATACTTTGGTGCCCACCAATTTCTCGATTTGCAGGCGAGCGGCAGTCCCGATCTTCTTCAACATTGTTCCCTGCTTGCCAATCAGTATCCCCTTCTGCCCTTCACGCTCACAGTAGATGGTGGCGGCAATGCGAGTGAGTTTCGGCTTCTCTTCGAACTGCTCTACTACAACAGTCGTCGCGTAGGGAAGCTCTTCGCTGGTATCGAGTAAGACCTGTTCGCGAATGGTCTCCGCCGCCATGAAACGCAGCGGTTGATCGGTGATCTGACCCTCGGGAAAGTACCGGGGGCCGGCAGGTAGTGCTCGAACCATGGTATTGAGCAGTACCTGAAAGCCTTCACGCTTGCGGGCGGAGATGGGAATTACCTCTTTGAACTCATATGCTTTTCGATAACGCTCAATCAAGGGAAGCAACTTGTCCTTCTGACCCAATAGATCGATCTTGTTTAACAAAAGGAATGCCGGCGTACCGGTTTTACGAGCGATGTCCAATGCAAAATCATCCTTTTGGTCGAGTTTGCGGGTCACATCGGTCATCAACAGGAGCAAGTCGCAACCTTCCACGGCTTCACGGACCTCAACCATCATCTTCCGTCCGAGAGAGCTGTCTGGTTTATGGACGCCAGGGGTGTCGATCAGAACGATCTGACCAGCGTCCGTCCCCTTTTGTTTCGGAACCTGTACGATCCCCAGGATGCGATTGCGCGTGGTTTGCGGTTTGGGACTGACGATGGCGATCTTTTCGCCCACCAGCGCGTTCAACAGCGTGGACTTACCCACATTGGGGCGGCCGAGAATGCACACGAATCCGGAACGGAATGCCATGTATTGGGTCTGAACTCCCTCACCAGACTATATCAGCCGCATTTGCTTGGGTTGCACAACCGAAACCCGGACGCGCTCGACCCGGCGGTCTGTCGACGCCAGCACCTCGAAGCGCAAGCCGTCCTCTTCAACGACTTCCCCTTTTTGCGGGATACGCCCGGCCACTTCGCTCACCAGGCCTGCGATGGTGGCCGACTCCTTGCCATCCGGGCGAATTCCAAGAAGTTCATCGAGTCGGTCGACATCCATGTTGCCGGGGACAATATAAGATTGGTCGCTCTCCTTCACAATTTCCGGCTTGTCGTGCTCATCGCCGATCTCGCCCACGATCTCTTCGACCAAGTCTTCAATGGTGACAAGTCCGGCGACTCCGCCGTATTCGTCGACCACGATGGCCATGCGAATGTTGCTTTTCTGCATCTCGCGCAACAGATCGCTCCCCAGCTTACTTTCAGGAACGAAGTAAACATCTTTTCGCATCAGGCTATCCACCGTACGCGTCGATGCCTCGGTGTCCGGCACCTGCAACACATCCTGTGCGTGCACAACTCCCTTAATGTTATGGATCGTTCCTTCGAATACGGGCACTCGCGAGAAGGGGTTGCGGCGCAGAAGTTCGATGAATTGTTCTACCGTAGTATTGACTGGCACGGCGACGATCTCCGGGCGGGGCTTCATTGCCTCGCGAACGGTCTTCTCGCCAAACTCCACTACCGATTGGATCAGGTCGCGGTTGCTCTCATCCAGAATGCCCTCTTCCTGGCCCGCTTCGATAAGCGCATCGACCGCTTCCGCCTGGCTCTCCGGTTGTTCGCCGGAGTTCTCCCTGGTCAGAGAAGTCACCGACTGCAAGAATCCCAGCACTAGCGTGACCGGAAGAGTGAGGTAGATCAAAATCTTCAATAGCAACACCAGGCGCCCCATCCACTGCCCCTTGGTCCGTGAAAAGAAGACGAAGGGCAGAAAGCGATTGAATACGATGATGACCAGTATCAAGCTGAGCGTGGCCTGCAGAATTTCATAGATGCTCCATGCCCGGTCGCGAAAGACGGTGAACCCCACCATCATGGCAATGGCGGCAGTGGTGAGCTGCGTCAGGACTGCCATGGATAATGCGGCGCGAGTTCGGCTGACACCGAGTTTTGGCTCCACGTTTTGTTCGAAGGCGTCGATATTGTCCTGGAATTCACGGGAAAGAAATTTGCCAATCTCTGAGTACAAGCGGTCGACGTAGGAAACCAGTGTCAACAGCGCGAGCAGCATGAGAAGCACGACGGCAATGACAAGGTTCATCTGATTTCCCGTTTTTGATCACCGCCAGCCGGAACTTTATCCCTGACTTTGGCGTCCCTCGAAGTCGCCAACCTTTTGCCATCCCTCTTAGGCTGCCTCGATGTGGCGATGCTTCTTTCAATCAGGCCTACGGGCAAACCCAGTTCTTTTCGCAGGGCCTGCTCCTTACGTGCCATTTGGCCACGGTCCCGCTCGTGATCGTATCCGGCCAAGTGCAGGACACCGTGCAGAATTAGTATCTTCACCTCATCGGCAGTCGTATGACCTAGCTGCCGGCTGTTCTCCGTGGCAATCTCAACCGAAATTGCCACATCACCCGCAAGTTCGTCTGCCGCCATCATTGGTGGGAACGACAGTACGTCGGTGGGTCGATTGTTTCGCCGGAAGCGGGAGTTCAAAGCGCGCAGCTCCTTGCTGTTCGTCAACAAGACGTTGACCTCGCCGCGCAGTCCAACCGCTTCTTGCGTGGCGCTGAGATACCGCGACACTGCGCTCCGGCTCAGTCCCTTCACGGTTTCGCGGACGATGATCATGGGGAGCAGAAACCTGGCAAAATGCAAACAGGAGGGCCGTCTAAGGCCCTCCCGTAAAGTCCTTCGCGTTTATTCCTTAGCTTGCAATGCTTCGATTGGCATCGTCACCGTGTCCGGTCGATGGCCGGTCGATTCATTGCTCCGCCCCGCAGCAGCCACTCTTGGTTCGAGCAGCGGCAACTGTTCCGCCGCCCGTGTCTTATGTTCATCGTAGGCGCGAATGATTCGCTGCACCAGGTGGTGACGCACCACATCGCCTTCATCGAAGTAGACGAAATTCAGACCCTCGACGCTCTTCAGTATGTCGATGGCCTCCAGCAACCCGCTGCGCCGGGCATTGGGCAAGTCTATTTGCGTAATGTCACCGGTAATGACTGCTTTGGAGTTGAATCCCAGACGTGTCACGAACATCTTCATTTGTTCGGATGTCGTATTTTGCGCCTCGTCAAGGATGACGAACGAATCGTTCAGGGTGCGTCCGCGCATGAATGCGATGGGAGCGATCTCAATCACATTCTTCTCCAGAAAGCGATCGACCTTCTCCGGATCCAGCATGTCGTAGAGCGCGTCATAGAGCGGGCGAAGATAAGGGTCGATCTTGTCTTGTAGAGTGCCGGGAAGAAATCCCAGCCGTTCCCCGGCCTCGACCGCTGGACGCGCCAGAATGATCCGGTTCACGCGCTTCGCTAACAGCGCAGAAATTGCCATAGCCACCGCCAAGTACGTCTTTCCCGTGCCAGCCGGGCCGACGCCGAAAACCATGTCATGGTGATCGATGGCATCCAAGTAGCGCCGTTGATTGATGCTCTTAGGCTGAACGATGCGCCGCCCGAAGGATCGTTGTTTGCCGGCCTCGGCTAATCCACGCAAGGTCGCCTTGGGGTCGGAAATCAGCACCCGGAGCATGCTGTTGAGGTCACCGTTGTTCAGCGTAAAGCCAGACCGCTGAAGGTGATCGTAATCGACAAAGACTTGTTGGGCGCGGGCAACGTCGCTGGCCGCCCCTTCCAGTTCGATCGCATCGGACCGCAGATCGATGTTGACGTTCAGGCCATCTTCGAGCACATGCAGATTTTCATCGCGCGTGCCAAACAAAGTTTCAACGTTGGGAATCGTCTCAATGCTTTTCTTCATTCGACCTTGGTAGTCACCTTTTTAGACAGCTTTTGCACTTCGGGCCCATTGCTCTCCGGCAGAGCTCGCGTTCCCTTCGGAACTTAGATGCGTTCGACCCGCGGACGCACTTCTATACCAAAAATAACAAAAAACCAGCCTTATCTTTCTGGAGGTGGATCCCGCCGAGATGCTCGCTCCCGAAGCAAGCAGCTACCATTGCCGATAAGCCTACCCTCGCCATGAACTAGAGTCAACCGAAGGCATTCCCGTGCCGATGTCAGTGGCCGGTGTAAGGGAAGTTGATCGGCCGGAGGTATCGTTCCAAGTTGTCTCGGAAGAGGCAATAGGACCTCTTGACGCTTGTGTTCACGGGTCCCTGTGGACGATTTTGCGAAACCGACCTCGTGGCCTTTCATACAAACTCAAGGCTCAGTCTGCGCGCTGCCGACCGTAGGACAACCCCATCAATCCGAATCGGCCTCTAATACATGATTTCAGGTGACTTCCCATGAGAAGCAGTTGGTCACGTGTCGTTCGGATTTCCGCCGTACTCGGATTTCTTGCCGCGCAAGCACTTCAAGCTCGAACGCTCAAGGTCCTCTACTCACTTAAAGGAACTCCCGACGGGTCGGGTGGTTTGGCCGCGCCTATCCTGGACAAACAAGGAAACCTTTATTCAACAACTTATGCCGGTGGCAGCAAAAATTGGGGAACAGTGTTTGAGGTCGACACCAACGGCAAGGATACGGTCTTGCACAGTTTTGTTGGAGGAAAAGACGGCACCACCCCCACGTCCGGCTTGATCGCAGATGCTGGGGGAAACCTTTATGGCACGACCTATTGGGGAGGCAGCGCAAACTGTTTTGATAGGAATGGTTGCGGAGTGGTCTATGAGCTGTCGCCCGGCGAGCGGGGGTGGAAGGAGACAATCCTTTACGCCTTCAAGGGCGCATCCGACGGCGCATATCCTGGTGATGGAGCGCTGGTCCGGGATACGGCGGGCAATTTCTATGGAACCACGCTCTATGGCGGAAGCCAAGACTGGCCCAACGGGAGCGGGGTAATTTTTAAATTGACGCATGCTTCCGGCAGATGGAGAGAGCATGTGGTGTATGCCTTCGGCGCAAAGTCGCAAAAAGACGGCGCAACTCCCTATGGAGGAGTAACCCTGGATGCCAACGGGAATATTTATGGCACCACATACTATGGGGGCGAATTCGGCTTTGGCACTGTTTTTAAAGTGACCCCGGATGGCGCCGAGTCCATCCTCTACAGTTTCACCGGCAAGGCTGACGGCGGCGATCCTGAGAGCGCATTGGTCTTGGACAAGACAGGCAACCTTTACGGCACTACGCCATTCGGCGGCGACATGAACTGCCAAGCACTCTATCCACTGGGCTGCGGAACTGCTTTCAAGGTCGATCCCAGTGGCGCCGAGGCCGTGCTGCATACATTCATGGGATACCCCTCCGATGGGAGTGGTCCAGCCGCGCCTTTGATCCGAGACGGAGCCGGAAACCTGTATGGGACGGCGGGCGGCGGCAATAGCGCTTACTGCGAAGACAGCAATTATCAGCCCATGGGTTGCGGAACGATCTTCAAGCTCGACACGAACAACAGCGAAACCATCTTGTACAATTTTTCGTATGGAATCAGTGGCAATGGACCCGTGTTTCCTGTGGGAGTGCATCTGATTCATGGGAGCCTGTACGGGGCCACCTCCGAAGGTGGCTCGAGCCAAAATGCCGGGGCCGTTTTCAGGCTTATGAAGTAGACAACTTAACGGCCTTGCCGGTGCTTCCATGGGCCCGGGGCGAACGAATCCCCGGCAGGAAGGTTATTCCAAAGGCTTCCAACGGCCCTCGGGTATCTGTAATCTGTCCGGAGGAAGGAAGTGAAATCTGGAGCGGGAGACGGGATTTGAACCCGCGACTTCGACCTTGGCAAGGTCGCACTCTACCACTGAGTTACTCCCGCTCGTTACGCAACGTTGATTATAAACAAGCTCCATGCCGGCGGCAAACCCTTGTTCCTCAGCCCGTACGAGCCAAAACTGGAAAAGCCGGCTAATACTTTGGGCCGGTGTTGGCTTTTTCCAGGGCTTCGTTTGCCTTGGCGGTGATTTGGTTACGCGCATCCCACAACTCTTTATAGAATAGGTGCTCCATGCGCTGGTGGAGGACTTCTACTGGAGTTCCCATAGTTCCCACCACGCCCCCTCCAATAATCCTTTGGGCTAGCTTGAGGTGATGGAAGCGAAACAGGTGCATGCGTTCGTCAAAATCGAGCATTCGTTCGGCAACGTCATGCAATCCGAAGAATTCCTCATGGCGTCGGTAAAGATCATCTACAGTCAGACTGGCCGTGCGCAGTTGGCCGTAGAAAACCTCACCCAGGCGCGGGCCAATGTGCAGCAGCGAAAGAAAGCCGGGCGAGTCCAGACCGCTTCCATGGCCGAGTCCCGCGCGGATCAGGTGATAGTCGTACGGAGTGATGGTTTCCAGCACGTGGAGAAGCGAAATTGGATACTCCAGCATCTGGTTGGCGCGGCGTATTAGGCGGCCGGCATTGGCAAAATCGCCTCGCTCGATGTGGCCCCGCGCCCGGTCTAGTTCCCATGCCGCGCCTTTCATGAGCAACTCAGACGCCTGGTGAACGACCTGGAACGTCAACTCATCCTGGTGCAGAAATTCTGCGGGCGGTTTCTGCAATGAGAGCAACTCGTCGGTATGCAGGTAGCGTTCGTAATCGGTCGCTCCCTTTCCCGGGAGAATCGGTTTTCTAAAATCATGCATATTTGTCAGTTCCTGTATTCAGGCGGGATCAAACTTGTCTGACCGGCGCCGCACGAGGTCAACGTCTCGGACCAGTCCATTGTGGATCGTTCTCCGGAGTAACGATTTCGCCATCCCGCATGTGAATGATGCGGTCTCCATAGGCTGCGGCCTCGGGATTGTGTGTAATCATCAGCACGGTTTGTCCGAGTTCGCGGTTGGAGTGCCGCAACATATTCAATACGATCTCCGAGTTCTTCGAATCCAAATTTCCCGTGGGCTCGTCCGCCAGAACAATCGCCGGCTTATTGATGAGCGCGCGGGCCAGTGCCACACGTTGCTGTTCGCCGCCGGACAACTCGGAGGGCCGGTGCGGCAGGCGTTTCTCGAGTCCAAGCAGGGCAATAATTTTGCCGAAGTACGCAGCGTCCCGGTTGCCATTCGTTCCCGCTATATCGAGCGCGATATTGATGTTGGTGCGTGCATCGAGCGTCGGCAGCAGGTTGAATTTTTGAAATACAAAGCCGATCTTGCTTTTCCGCATCCGCGTCCGTTCCGCGTCGGAGAGCTGAGAAAAATCCGCTCCGTCGATGACCACGTGTCCGGAATCGGAACGGGTCAGACCCCCCAACAGGTAAAACAAGGTGGATTTTCCGCTGCCCGACGGACCTACGACACTGATGAACTCGCCACGCTCGATGGCAAAAGAAACGCCGCGCAATGCCGGCACTTCGATTTTACCAACGTGGTAAGTTTTTCGCAGTTCAACCGCTTGAATGAATGCAGGCATTCCAAGTAACGATCTTACACGAAGCGCGGATGCCGCCCAAAGCACATCCCGTTCAAGCCGCGCTGCTCTTCTTCGGCGCAGATCGTGCTGCCGGAGCATCGGCGCGCTTGGGGCCACGCTTCCGTACCAGCAGAAGGCGTACCCGCTCGAGCAATTCCGCGGGAGCATACATGCCCTTAGGGAGAAATACATCGGCCTGCATATCACGGTCGTAGATCCGAACCTTACCCGAGATAAGAACGGCGGGAGTTCTCGGGGACATTGCCTTGACCTGCTCAATCAACTTACAGCCGTCGATCCCCGGCATAATGAGGTCGGTCAGGACCAGGTCGATGTCGCCCTTGCGGAAGCGTTCTACCGCAGCCTCTCCGCTGGTGCACGCGATCACCTTATAGCCGCGGGTTTCGAGCATGACTTTACGGACGGAGAGTGACTGTTCGTTATCGTCGACGCAGAGAATAGTTCTCTTTGGTTTCATTCTTGTTTCCGAAGCGGCGTTCCGGCGAGACGCACCGGGAATTGCGAAAGCCAAATTTCTTTGTTTGGAGAATTACCTGAGCGAATTGAATCCTAACGGCGATTGCGCAATGTGGCAAGTGCCGTGAACGCCAATGGGAAATTGATGGTATTGAAAAATTATCGCGAATGTGCTCAAGGGCATTTCGCGTGCATGTCCACGCCGCCGGTGGCTAGAAGCATAGTTCACCGCGAAGAATTTCGACAGCATTTCCACCGACGCGCACATTAACCACTCGGTCATCCTGGCGCGACGCGCGCACAAAAATCCGGCTGGGCCGCCGCATTTCGATCCCTTGTTCAATCAGCACTCTCTCGTCGGGCTGGGCTACGCCATGCGCCACCATCCACGCGGCCGCACAACCCGCCGCGGATCCTGTGGCGGGATCTTCACCGCTATAGAAGACCATACGAGCATGGACTCTGGCCTCCCGATCGACCGTCTCCCGTGAAACAAAATAAAAAAATTTTCCTCCAGAGCGCTCAAGATATTCGGCGGAACTCTTCAAATCCACGGTGAGATTGCGAATCGTCTCCAGACCCCGCAGCGGCACAATGGTGAAGGGCACTCCAGTTGAGACCGTCTCGACTGGTAGCGATGGATCGATGTCGCCGTCCCGCAATCCGGAGGCGCGCACCACCGCTTCCCGATCATGGCGCGGGCCGAATTGCGGATCGATCTGGGTCATCTCGCCAAATGCCGGACTTCCCGGAGCGTCTTCAAAACGCACGCAAACTTTACCGACATTCAAGTCAAGCGTCACTTCCGGCTTTAGTGTGGATCCGCGCAAAACAAACGCAGTTCCAAGAGTAGGATGGCCGGCAAACGGCAACTCTTCCTGGACGGTGAAGATCCGCACTCGCACACCCTTTTCACGTTCGACGGCGGAAGGGCGTGGCAGAATGAATGTCGTCTCCGAAAGGTTCATCTCCCGCGCAATCGCCTGCATTTGCTGATCGGTCAGGCCATTGCCGTCGGGAAACACCGCAAGTTGGTTACCTTCAAACGGCCGCGAGGAGAAAACGTCCATCTGAATGAAAGGGAGGCGAAGTGGCGAGTTTGTCATGCGGGTCTATTGTATGACTTCCGTACTATGGGTGCATGACGAGTGCACTGATTGTGGACTTGCCGCCATCAATCGCCGAGTTTGACGCTACTTCGAGCGTCCGAGTATTCTAGGCAGGAAATCATACGCAGAGTTTGTATGCCTTGTCTGATGCCTGGTTGTGATCGTGAGCGTGAGGCGTAGTTTGCGAGACGGCGACGATCATTTAGGCGCACGCGAGCGCGTCCAGGCGGAAATCCCAAACGACTTCAAGGAGAAGAAATCATGTCTTTAAGAATCAATGATGTTGCCCCTGACTTTACGGCGGAAACCACGCAAGGACCCATCAACTTCCACCAATGGATCGGCGACGGCTGGGCGGTTTTGTTTTCCCACCCTAAAGACTTCACCCCCGTATGCACCACTGAGCTCGGCTACATGGCGGGACTACAGCCGGAATTCGCCAAGCGGAATTGCAAGATTATCGGGCTGAGCGTGGATGCTGTGACCAATCACAGCAAATGGGCCGCTGACATCGAAGAAACGCAAGGCCACAGGGTGAATTATCCCATGATCGGCGACACCGAGCTGAAAGTTGCGAAGCTCTACGACATGCTGCCCGCCGATAGCGGGACGACCTCAGAAGGCCGTACCGCGGCCAATAACGCCACGGTGCGGACGGTATTTGTGATCGGCCCAGACAAACAAATCAAGCTGATGCTGGTCTATCCGATGAGCACGGGGCGTAACTTTGACGAAGTGCTGCGCGTGCTCGATTCCATCCAACTTACCGCTAAGCATAAAGTCGCGACTCCGGTGAACTGGAAGCAGGGTGGAGATGTCATTATCTCGCCCGCGGTCACCAACGAAGAAGCTCAACAAAAGTATCCGGGTGGTTGGAAGTCGCCTAAACCGTATCTTCGGATTGTGGCGCAGCCGAAGTAACCGGGAGTTGAGCTAAAAACTCGAATCTGTGCCAGCTAGGGACGAGTCGACGGCCGTCCGATTCCAAAGTGATGCTTGACAGTGACGTTTAGCCGGATGATAGTTGATCTGCTTTGCTGGGAGGAAATGTGACGTCAAACTCCAGGAAACGCTCAAACCTTTCTGAATCCGTGCTTCGCCAGCTTTCTTCCTATGCAGCTGCGGCGAGCGCGGCGGGAGTCAGTGTCTTAGCGCTGGTGCGGCCCGCTGACGCGAAGATTGTTTACACGCCCGCGCACATAGAGATCGGTGACCAGACCGTCCTTCTGGACCTCAACCATGACGGTCAGACGGATTTCAGCTTTCGAAACTTCGTGACTTGTACCAGCGCTTGCAAGGGTTGGACTTTTATTCTTTCCGTTTATCCGGTTGGCGTGTCAAATGAAATATGGGGAGGAACGAGTCACTTTGACGTGAAATTCGCTTCCGCCTTGCCCGCGGGCGTTCAAATCGGTTCGAACGGCAAGTTGTACACCGGCCCTGACAGAATGGCATGGTTTCAATACGGATCCCGTAACGATGGACGCGGACCCTGGAACAATGTGAAACATCGCTACCTCGGGTTGGAGTTCGTGGCGAAAGACGGCTATCACTACGGGTGGGCGCGCCTGAATATTTCACACACGTCCGCTGGTGGCGAAGCGACGGGCACCATTACTGGCTATGCCTACGAAACCATCGCGAATAAGCCCATCGTTACTGGCAAAACTCGCGGGTCGGATGCGATCACCATTGGCTCGAGCAGTCTCGGAGCCCTCGCAGCGGGAGCAGCGAAGCTTCAAAGCGTCGGAAAATAGGCGTCTCGATCCGCTGAAATATTCTGGATCGCGAATCGTCGCATCGCTGTTTCATCCCCTGTCTTTCCTCCCTTCCTCAGACTGCATCGGCGTGCTGCCTTGTGTGTTTGGTACCCTAAGGCTGCGAGTTGCACAGGGTACGGAAGCGCATGTGGTCCGGTGACTGTCCCGGTCTTCAAAACCGGTGAGCGGCAGGTAATCCTGTTGCTGGTGGGTTCGACTCCCACTCGCTTCCGCCAAATAAAGGCAGACCCGGTAAAGTGAAAGACTCCAGAATTCGCGCCTAGCTACACCTACTAAACCTCAACCGCAGTGGATACGTCGATCAGCGGCATCAGTTTCGTAACGCTTGCGATGGAGATTCTGGCCGTCTGCTCGACCAGACAGTTAGCGGTACCACAGGCGGTAGCAAAGCGGACAGCTTGTTCTCCGGTCTGGCCTTGGAGCGCAGCATAGGCGAATCCGGCGAGGGTAGCATCTCCACAGCCAACGGTGGAAATTACTGGTACGTTGGGTGGCTTGGCGATCCAAGTTGGACCCCGCTTTGATTCCATCCACACCAAGCCTTCGCCACCCAACGTAATTGCAGCGCTGCCCACCCCATTGCGAACCAATCGGGCAGCGGCGATGACGGCGTGGTCCAAATTGCGTAAGGTTTTCCCCAGCAAACCCTCCGCCTCGGCGCGATTGGGTTTCACCATGTCAGGCGCAGCCTGCAACCCGTCAATCAGGCCTTCGCCGCTGCTGTCCAGGAAGACTTTAGATCCCAATTGCTTGGCGTGATTGACCAAATCAAAGTAGAACCTTCCTGGAACGCCCTCGGGCAAACTTCCGGAGATTACGACCGATGCGCCTTTCCATGAATCGCGCAGAAGCTCCGCCAAAGATCCGAGAAACTCTTCGCGCTCTTCCATGGTCGGTGATGCGCCCGGTTCGAGCACTTCGGTGATGCGCCCCGAACCTTCGACGACCTCCAGATTGACACGCGTCGCCGCCTGGGTCTTTATGGGGAAAACGTCGATCTCCAGCTTTCGCAGTTCGTTCTCAACTTGGTGTCCGATGGCACCGCCGAGAAAACCGATCCAGCCGGTCCTGGCGCCGAGCGCGCGGGATGCCATTGCAACGTGCGCAGCCTTTCCACCTGCCATGGGCTGCGAACTGTCGACACGGTTGACCCCGCCCAAGCTAAGAGTCCCTAAGCGAAGTCGCCTGTCCATCGCCGGATTGGCACTCACACAAAGGATCATGCGCGGCCCGAAGGCAAAGAGTTATTGCCGGACCGCAACGTCGGGTCGCGCCGACAAACAATCTTCAAAAGTAGAACTTTAACGCAAACTGGAGCTGTCGGGGCGGTCGAGCGGCGGCCGCATAACCAAACTGAGGGGTCCCCCGTTCCAGGGTTGTTGGTTCCTCGCTGATTTCGCCCGGAATGCCGAACAACGGGTTCACATGATTGAAAGTATTAAAAGATTCGGCGCGAAATTCGAAGTGCATTCGCTCACCGACTGGAATAATTTTCAGCAGGGAAATATCCCACTCCTGCAATCCGGGACCAAGAATGATGTTGCGGCCCGCATCCCCAAATGTTCCAGGAATTTGATTCGGCGCAAACGCGCAAGTGTTAAACAGCGTCCCCGGCACGCAGGGCGTTGCATTTGGATTCCCAACCAGGTTGGGGCGCGAGCAATAAAAACCGACAGTGCCGCCGCAGTCCGAGTTAGAGACATTGGTGACCGCATCGGTTGCGGTGAACCAATTACCAGTGGAAGCGCTGGTAATGCCCGCTAGTTGCCAGTTCCCCACGATCTGATTCGCTACTCCTGATAGATTGCCGCCAAGAGACCTGCCTCTTCCAAATGGGAGGTCGTAAGCATAGCTGACCACTACACGGTGGCGAACATCGAAATCGGCATTCCCGTATTCCAGCATGGGATAGCGCTGGTCGCGAAAGTCTCCGTTGTTGAGCGACCCCAGGCTGGCGTTCGAAGCATCGTCCAACGCGTGGCTGTAGGTATAGGAGGCCTGAAACTGCAAACCATTGGTGAGCCGCTTCTCGAAATGCAATTGCAACGAGTTGTAATTCGAAATAATGTTCGACCGGAGCGTCGCGATGGATGTGTCAATGGAAGGCACCGGACGGCGCGGCGCGGTGGGAATACTGGAGTCCGGAGTCGGCACGGCTTGGTTTCCATTGAAAAAACCGTAAAGCCTCGAACCCTTCGACCCGGCGTAAGAAATCTCCATCACGGTGTCTTTGGGCAATTGATATTCAATGCCGAGATGCCACTGCTGGGTGTAAGGGGTCTTCAGGTTGGGATCCAGGGAATAAAGCTGTGGCGTATTGGGATTGGTCAATGAATTTGCGGGAAATCCCTGGGACAAAACATTGAGCCCGGCAATTGAGCAATCGAGAGTGTTGGGGTTGGCAGACGCCGCTGAACATGGCGGAGAGAACGCTTGCGTCACAAAAAACGGAGGATTGAACCCAGGACTCGGATTTGAAAATGGTCCGTTCTCTTCGCCACCGTAGAAGACCCCATATCCACCTCGAAGCGCTGCTCTTGGAGTCAACTTGTAGGCGAAGCCGATGCGGGGCGCAAAATCTTTAAGATCCGGTGAAATCAGACCCGGAGTGCCATTACGGTCGATTGGAATTTGCGTCGACAGTAACGGCGTCAACTGGGCGGTTTGACCTTGAGGAACGATGAGTGACTGCGACGCGAAATCAAAGTTAGCCTGTTCGTTGTTCGCCGCTTTAATGGTGGTGAACAACTCGTAGCGAAGCCCAACATTCAGCGTAAGCCTCGACGTGGCTTGAATATCATCCTGGCCGAAGAAGGAATAAATTGGCCGGCGGTAGTCCACCGTATGCAGATTGTTGATCGATCCACTATCCGGGATTCCCAGCAGGAACGTTGCAAAAGCCTCGCCGCCGGTTCCGGGGGCGGCCGGATTGTCGGTGAAATCGCTGCCGAAGGTCATCGATCCGCGCGGAGCGGCTGGCTGGAACATAGTGAATTGTTCGTAGCGGACCTCTGCGCCGAATTTCATTGAGTGGCGACCGCGAACCCAGCTTAAATTCTCATCCACCACAAAGGCGTTCTGCTTTTCGATGGAGGGTAAATAGCCCGAGCTGCCAATGGTGACGGTACCGTCACCAAAACTAAGCTGGGGAAGGCCGCCGATGTTGGGACCGAAGGGCACCCCTGGAAAGCCGAGGTTGCCCGAAACGTTCTGATCGTAATTCAGGTTGAAGCGGTGAGAATTAATGCGGTTGTAACCGATCCGGACCTCATTCACCAGCGTCGGACGGAAGGTATGCACCTCGCTGATTGCCACACTGCGGTATGAATCGTCTTCATAGCCGTCGGCGAAGCTTCCACCGTCCAGTACATTGCTGAATGGCGAGGGAATAAAACTGGGCTGGTTCTCATAGCTGAAGCGGGTAAAGAAATTGTCTTTGTCGGAAAATGTCTGATCCACGCGGATGTCGAAATTGTTTCGACTCTCTTGCTTCTTGGGGTCAGACAGGTAATTCCCGCCGCCCAGATTGACGTTCGGCGAGGGATACAGCGCCGCCAGACGTAAGGCCAACGGGTCCAGCAACGGCGTGGGGAAAACGTTGGTCGGAGTTCCCGGGCCATTAATCGGCACGCCACACAATCCATTCGGGTTGGACGCGGAATTTCCGGCCAGACGCGAGTTGAAGACTTCTCCCTGATAGGTCGGCGCACCGTCGCAATCCAGCGCAACCTGATTTGTGATGTTTCCGTTCGTATCGACCGCCATGGCGGGCGTATTAGTTAGAAAGGAGGAAAAATCTCCCGCAATCATCGATGGCGTCGGAATGCTGACCAGCCAAGGTGTGGCCTGGCGGACCCTAAGCCCTTCATAGTCGCCGAAAAAGAAGGTGCGGTTCTTAATGATCGGTCCGCCGATGGTGGCGCCGAACTGGTTCTGCTGGTAAGGCTGCCTGCCGAATGCATCGAATGCGTTCTTTCCGTCGAGTGCATCGTTGCGGATGAATTCGTAGGCGTCTCCATGAAATTGATTGGTCCCAGACTTGATCACCGCGTTCAGAATCGCTCCGTTGCCACGGCCAAACTCCGCGCTGTAGGCATTCGTCTGCACCTTGAATTCCTGGATCGCGTCCACCGACGGCTGGATCACGTAGGCCGTCCCATTCAGCACATCCCCCAATTCTGAATTGTTATCGACCCCATCCAGCAGGAAGTTATTTTGCAGGGAGCGCGAACCGTTCGAACTGAATCCATAACTGGTTTCCACTCTGGAACCTGGTTCGGCCGGGGCAACTCCGGCCCCTAACAACGCCAACTGCGCATAGTTCCTGCCGTTCAACGGAAGCGTATTGATCGCCTTGCTGCCAATCACCTGTCCCAGTTCCGAAGTCTGGGTTTCTAACTGCGGAGCCTCGGAGGTCACACTCATGGTTTCGTTGAAACTGCCAACCTTCAAAACCACATCCACTGCGGTGCGAGACTGTACATCCACCGTGATTGGGCCGGCCTGTGCCTTCATGAAACCGGACTTTTCAACTGTGACCTGGTAGGTCCCGACTTTTATCGGGGCGGCCACGTATTGGCCTTGCCCATTGGTAGTCACGCTCAATTCCGTACCGCGGTCCAAATCGCGGACGGAGATCTTCGCCCCGGAAACTACGGCTCCGCTGGGGTCGCGTATCAGGCCTACGATTGACCCGGAATCCTTTTGCCCGAAAGCGACACCACACATGGTGATTAGCGCCATTATGGTGAGTGCCCAACTATAAAGAATCCTCGAATTGACGCTTCTGCATTCCGCGAACGGCCTCATGGGCGGCTCCTGTTGAGTGGCATGTCCACTAGCTTAGCTTTCGAATACTTTCGCTTTCATACTATTGGTTACGATCCGTCCGAAGTCAAGCTGAAATTTAAGTCCCTCGCGCCGTGAGAGAAAACCCTTACTTCGGTGCCGGGTCGACGCGGGAGTTGATCTAGGTGCGGTCCGACAGTTCCGCTTGGGTGAAACCATGGCCAAAATCGAAGTAGACAAACGAAAGTAAACGTTATAAAAAGAAATAGAAAACATAAGGACGCTTGTGGCGCAACCGATCCGCGCTGTCGACGCCGGAACCTGTCCGACATATGCTCAACGAAGAACGCCGCCGAGCCATTCTGGAACTGGTGAACCGCAACGGGCGGGTCCTCGTCGGCGATCTGGCCCGGCATTTTCGCACTTCACAGGTCACTATCCGCAAAGATCTGGAGGTCCTGCACAATCAGCGCCAGTTGCACCGCACCCATGGAGGCGCTCTACTGGCACGCGACCGCGCGCTGGATGACCCAACCCTTCGAGAGAAGGAACAACTGCATCGTGAAGAAAAGCTTCACATCGCCTCCGCGGCCGCCCATATGGTGAAGGACGGACAGGTGGTAATTCTCGATTCGGGGACAACTACGACCGCCATTGCCCGCGCACTTCGAGACTTTCAGAACCTTACGATTGTGACCAACGCGGTCAATATTGCAGCGGAATTGGTGGGAACATCGATTGAAGTCATTCTCACCGGAGGCACTCTGCGAAAGAACTCCTTTTCTCTGGTCGGCCCGATGGCGGAAGATACTCTGCGCCATCTGAATGCAGACCTGCTGTTTCTCGCGGTGGACGGGTTCGAACGTCCGCCACGGGTTGAGCACTCCAAATCTGCTGGAAGCGAAAGTGAATCGCGTGATGGTAGAAGTGGCACAGCGCACGATCGCGGTGTGTGACTCCAGCAAGTTTGGCCGGCGCAGCCTATCGCTGATCACGCCAACGTCGGCGATGCACGAGGTCATTACCGACCATGGCATTCCCAAGCCGGATCTGCGGGCCCTTAGGAAGTCCGGCATCGAGGTCACCCTTGTCTAAATCTTTGCAATCCACTCACACCCCAGATGGGCACACAGGAGCGACAAACCCCGGGGCCCATAGTCTGAGTGAGATATTGTCGCAACCGCAATGCTGGAAAGAGTGCTTCAGCCACCTGGAACGAAACCGAACACTCGAAGAAGTCCACGGGCGATTCGGCGATGTCAGGGAATGGTTGTTTATTGGGTGTGGATCGAGCTACTACGTGGCGCTTGCCGCGGCATCCACCATGACTGCCCTGACCAATCGACGAGCGCGAGCCGTGCCGGCATCGGAGGTCCTACTCTATCCCGAAGTTGTATTGCGGTCAGCCAGCGACTGTGTGCCAGTGCTCATTTCGCGCTCCGGACAAACATCAGAAGTACTTAAGGTTGGCGAACTTCTCAAAGACCGTAACATTCCGACACTTGCCATTTCCTGCACTCCAGATCAGCCGTTAGAAAAATTAGCAACCGTAACAATCTGTCTGCCGGCCGACGAAAAAAGCACAGTGATGACTCGGTCCTTTACTTCAATGCTTCTGGCCTTGCAGAACCTGGCCGGCCGCATTGCAGAGCATCAGGGCTTCTGCGAGAGTCTGGTTCGGATGCCGGAGTTGGCGGCCGCTCAGGTTGCACTCTTGCCTGATCGCCTGCGCGACTTTGTGTCCCGGCACAACTTTGCCGATTACGTTGCTCTTGGACACGGACCGTTTTACGGTTTGGCATGCGAATATGCGCTGAAAACCATGGAGATGTCGGTCTCGTACGCACAATTTTTCCATTCGCTGGAGTTTCGTCATGGACCAAAGTCAATCGTAGGTCCGGAAACTTTGTTGACCTGTCTGATCTCCGAGGCTGGCTACCGCGCTGAATGCGCCTTACTGGAGGAACTGAAGTCTCTGGGCGGCACCACGCTCGTGGTGGTCAACCGCGCCAGTGATCACGTGCGAGCCTCCGCCGATTTGTTGGTCGAACTCAATTTAGATTCGCCTGAACTTGCCCGTTTAGCGCCTTCCCTGATTCCCGGTCAACTTCTGGGTCTTTTCGCCGGCTTGAAGAAAGGGCTGGATCCCGACTCGCCACGCAACCTGAGCCGCGCCGTTATCCTCAATGACGGATCCACCAGGTCCTGAGCATGCCACGCTTTGACGTCACCGTAGCCGGCGAATTGAATCTCGATCTGATCCTCTACGGACTGCCGGCCGAGATGCCGCCTGAGCGCGAACTGCTGGCGGACGACATGACGCTCACGTTGGGTGCATCGTCTGCGATCGTGGTCCACAATCTTGCTTGTCTTGGCAGCCGAGTCGGATTCCAGTCGCTGATTGGAAGAGACCAACTCGGTCGGATCGCGCTCGAACGCCTGACCCAGAGCGGAGTCGACACGTCTCATGTCCACAGTTCCACAGAGAATGTCAAAACCGGCCTCACCGTAATCCTTCAGCGAGAGAGCGGCCGCCACATTCTTACGTATTCCGGGACAATTGCTGGACTGACCCTCGATCAACTCGATCTCGCATATCTATCCGACTCCCGGCACTTCCACCTCTCTTCTTACTATCTACAGGCCGGCTTGCGCCCCAGTGTGCCCGAGCTATTTCGCCGCCTGAAGACTGCCGGCCTGACGATCTCGCTCGATACGAATGACGATCCCCACGATTGCTGGGACGACGGAGTGCAAGAGCTGTTGCCGCTCGTGGATGTGTTTCTGCCCAACCGCCGTGAAGCCTGCAAAGTCGCAAAGACCGACGATCCCGAAGTGGCGCTGAAGAGATTGGCGGAGGTCGTACCGCTCGTCGTGATCAAGATGGGTCAGCAAGGCGCGGTCGCCCGACGCGGCCCTGAAAGGATTGAGGTCCCGGCGGTCCACGTTGAGGTGGTCGATCCGGTCGGGGCCGGCGATAGTTTTGATGCAGGTTTTCTGCGCGAATACGTGCAAGGCGGAAGCCTGACAGAGTGCGTGGCCGCAGGCAACCTCGCTGGTGCGCTCTCAACTACTCGAGCAGGAGGCACGGAAGCCTTCCGTGACCGCGAACATAGTGAAAACTTCCTGCGGAAGCATCGCAGTCGGTCAGGCTGAGCACATCCCCAAACCGACCGACTCGCGCATTTATTGAGAGCTGACCTCCAGCAACAAGTGTTGCCTGAACTGCGTCTTCAGTTTTGCCACTTGACCTTCGATAACTTTGACTGTCCCTAAGTCTTTCTGATCGGCATAGTCTACAACCCGATAGTTCCCCGGCACCAGGCCGCGTAATTCAAGTTTTCCACTCCATGGCAAATGGCCAGACGGCGCGAAAAACGCATAGTACATCTTGCCGTCTTTTTGGATCGCATACGCTTCCGGCGAGTCGTACCCGTAAGCGTAGAGATCAAGGAATGTCCCTTTGGAAAGCATCTTCTGGTTGTAGATGGCAATCCACTTCTTCCAGTGTTCTTCCTTCTCTTTGGTGAGATTGACGTACTTAAACTTCGGACCAGCCTCCGGCCACACAAACTTCGTCCCGACCACGCCGCCCGTTCCAATGGTGGAAGCGAAATCATCGCCATGCTCGATCCAGTCGTTTCCAAGGCGGTTCATCGCGGAGAGTTCCACATGATCGCCATATACAGCGGCCTCGGGCCCGAGCAGCGCTTTGTACATCTTGATGCGACGGCGGACCTGGCCCGCGCCCACGGGGTCGGCCGTTACAGCCTGGTCCATATATGGCAACCACGCAAGCGACGGCGGAGTCCCGCAGGGACAGCTCTGAGTTACGCTTTGCGGCTTCAGCGCACGCGTGGTCTGGAAGATGACCTTATAAACATCCGCCATAGCGTTAACCGAATCCTGCGGAGATTTGTGATGATGGGCCGGGTTGTAACACGCAGGAACACTATAGATATTGTCTAACTTCGAGCCGTCGAAATCCCAGTCGTGGATAAATTTCTCGGTCAACTTCTTGTAGTATTCTTGCACCTCCGGGACGGCCGGACACAATGTCGCCAGCCCGCGCGTCATGCGAGCGTGAGTGCCGTCCTGGTTCAGAATCAGCCATTCCGGGTGCTGACGCACAACGTCTGCCACTGCATATTTGTGGGCCTCATACTTCCCTTGTCCGTCTTCCACTCCGAGCGGCAACCACCAAAGCTGCAACAGCATTCCCTGCTTATGAAAGTCAGCCGCCAGCCGCTGAATGGAATCTCCTGGGAATGTGTCGTGACGCGGATTCCAGTCGCCGTAAACGTCAAACCATCGATCATCGAGCGTGGCCCACTTGATTCCCAATTCCTTCAGCTTAGGAATAGTGCCGAGCATCTGCGCCGGAGTTACATCGGCTTCATACCCCCAGCCGCACCAACTGATGTTGTAAGCCTCAGAAGATGGCTTAGGAATCTCCCATCCTTCTTTCTGTAACACGGTCGACCACATGTGCAAAGGCTCATAAAAGTCGCCCGCATAGACTGCGACAAAGCTTCGAGGAGTAGAGTAACTTTCCCCCGGTTTCAAAGTCGTCACGGCAGGAACCTCGAGACTCGCGTTCACCCTTCCATCGTTAGCGACGCGCACTGGCAGAGAAACCGACAGCGGCACCGTTTCAATGTGGCCGACCGCCTCTCCGACGGATGCCGTCCAAAAAGCGACCACCGGAATCCCCCCGCCATAGCCGCCTTTCACCACTCCGCCCATTACGTTCGGCTGAGAAAAATTGCGCGTTAGTTTGAGAACATCATCCTTGCCCCAGTCGTAACTTGATCCCTCGAAAGACCACATGTCGTAAGGCTGCTTGCCGGCTGCCGCTGCTCGCGCACTGAAGCGATGGGCCTGCTCGATGGCGCGGTCAATTTTAAAATTGGCCGATCCTTCGTTACGGTAGATCATGCTACTCAGCAGCAGGTTGGGAAAATCGTCATAAGCCTCAACTTGCAAGGTGCATTCCAGATCGCCGCCGGAGGCCTGGCCGGGGATCTCCACATGCCGACCACGTCCCATTTTTCCAGTTGCGTCCGACACCCGAGCATGACTGAAGTCCAGTGCACAGCTAACCCGTTCACCACTTTGCGCCAGGTAATTGGCACCTGCCAACCTACCCGTTCCTGGATCGTCAAGTGTCAGGCGTTTTCCGTCCTTAATCAGGGACGCCTGAACGTAACCGGAAGGAAGAACTTGGAATTCAGCTTTTGGCGTGGTCAGCACTACTGGCCCGTGCGGACGAACGTCTACCGCAATCGAAGAATGGGTAGCGACCGGAGGGATATCGCCTCCAGATTTTTGACCCGCGCAGGGCGCCAGCAGCAAGAGGATGCCAACAAGGTCTACGAGTGTCCGTCTTCCCGCATGTATCGATCTCATTTTCCCTCTCTTCTAATTCGATTTGCTGCATGAAAGCCGCTCAACATTCTCTCCGCATTTTGGTGATAAACCTTCTCAAGAACGGTGTCGGGCAAGTCCATCCCGTAAATCTTCCAACGGCCCTGGCTGGGCGAGCCCCAGTAATCGAAATATTCGTCAGAGGTTTCCAGCCACCTGAAATAGTTTCGATACATTTCCGCATCCATGCCATTGTCGCTGCCGAACAATACCCGGTCCTGATACTTGATAAGAAACTCCCGCGCCCGTCGCGGTTGGCGTCCCAGTTCAGCCTCCCTCCCGCCAAACTCAACCATGACATTAGGGTGGTGATCCAGCATTCCGCCCACCCATTCGAGGTTCTCCGGCCAACCCATGTGCATGGAAACGAAAGTCGTCTTGGGATGTTTAGCAAACATGCGATTGCGTTCTTCCAGAAGCTCCTCGAAGCTCGGAAACTGCGAGCCATAGAAACTCCAATCGGGGTGCTCGATCAGTTCTTCGTACCGTTCATTGTGGGCGTCAATGGGAAGAAAAAACGCCTCGGGGTCGCCGGTGTGGATAAAGACCGGAATGTGTAGCCGGCCACACTCCTCGAAGACGGCGTCGAGTTTGGGATCGTCCACGCGAACCAAATCGCCAGACTTGCGTCGTACGCCAAGACCAAAATCTTTAAGGATCTTGAGCCCACGCGCGCCTCGAGCCACACTGTCATCCAACTGGCGGACCATTTCCTCGCCAAATTGAGGGTCGTCAATCTTCGACCAGTCTATTTCCGAAAATACTACGAAACGTCCGGGATAAGGCTTGACCATGGAATCGATCACGTGCTGAAGCTTATCTCCCCACATTCCAGTAGGGATGACGATCAGCTTTACGTTTGTTTGATCCATGATTTCCACCACTTGTTGTGGCGGCATCTGATCGCCAATCCCCTCCGCATCATTCACATGATTGTGAATATCGACGACCGCAAACCGGGCGCGCTGCGGGTGATGTGCAGGCACGTGTAGCTTGGACGCGGGATCAAAATCCTTCAGCAGCAAGGTCTTCTTCCCGGCGGCATCGGCCGCAGGATGGTATCCGATCTGGATCTGATCTTTTGAACTTTGAGCGAAGCATGAAACACCACCGATCACCGCGTACACGCAGACCGCTAATAAACAAGACAGAAGCTTTGGCAATCTGCATTCATGGACGCATGTAGACTCGACACTCGACCCACCCTGTCGCATAACACCATCCTCACAAACGCGTTGCGCCAGGCCTCGCGCCTGCACGGGTAAAAACGCAAGCAAACGTAATGTATCGTAATACGCCGTAAGTCCGTGGTTTGTCAACGGATTTGCAGCGGGTCTCGAACCGATGAACCTGCGGGGCGCAGAAGGGATCCGTCTGTTCTTGGGAAATCGAAACAGGGGAGCGCTTTTGAGGGACTTGTAGGGACACCCTACGCCCGGTTTTACATCAAGTAGTGGTTTCGAGTCATTTCGCTTCCGCCAGCTTGAGAAGAGAGCTGTTATCCACGATTTATGGTGCGTTCTTTACCGGTTCCTCAACGTCTCACGTCGCGCGAAATATCGGTTTTGGGTTTCTCGCGCAACGAGCCATGCTAGTCGCCGTGACAAGAACTTGACAAATTATGTTTCGCTCAGCAGTTCACTGCGCCCAAAGGCCTCTGGCGCGCGGCATTGCTTCTACTACCGACCGCAATCGAACGTACAACAATTCAACCAGCGTTTGACAACATTGTGACAACGGCATCGCCGCGACTCTCTATCGTCCATCTTGCCCGCAGAAGGTGAATCGAGGACGAGGCATGATGGCTGAGATTCGGTTTGGCACAAAACTGCGATGGACAAAGGCGTGGTTATTTGCCTGCTGCATTGTTGCTGCCCAGGTGGAGGCACCAGCCATTGACTCGTCTTCTCCGAGCACACCCACAAGTACAACCATTGACGGTCGTGCGGTGTCGGTTGTGACGGGTGAGAGCTGGCTCGATCGTCTTCATCGGAGTTTTGGCGAAACCAGTATGGGTAAGACAGGTCGGCTGGGGCCGTCTACAGCCGCACCCGAAAATCACCCATCGGATACGTCCACTGGACAGTCTCGGGGTTTGCGCAATCGCATGGTCACACTTCATGGTTCAGACTTGTACCGGCTGAATTGCCAGGGATGCCATGGCGAAGCGGGCTTGGGTGCTCCGCCGGAAATTGGTTCAGTCATTAATCCGGTACGCGCGACTTCTGTGGCACTCGTGATGGAACGCATGAAGAAGGTTGGGATGGACATCAGCCACGCGGAAGCGTCGCAGCTTGCGAGCCAGTCCAAGACCGCTTTACTGAAACGGTTGCACGCTGGCGGACAAGACATGCCCGCCTTCCCTCAACTGAGCGAAGCGGAAATCCGGTCCCTGGTCGCCTACCTGAAACAACTCGCCGATATGCCCGGCGCTGTAAAAGAGCAACTCACGGTAAAGGAATCGCCAGTTCGAGTAGGCGAGTTGATCGTAAAGTCCACTTGCCACACCTGTCACAGCGCAGAAGGACCGAACCCCAACCCAGAGCAACTATTGCAAGGAGCGATCCCTCCACTTAGCACTCTTGTCATGCGCACCAATCAGCTCGGGTTGGTGCGGAAAGTAACTCGGGGTGCGCCTGCAAGCATGGGTACTCCGCCGCTGCTGTACCGAGGCAGGATGCCAGTATTTTTCTATTTAAGCGCCGATGAAGCGGCGGATATCTACCAATACCTTACCGATTACAAACCGTCGACAGCGTTGACGTCTGCCGCGATAAGTTCGGGCTCCCAGCCCGATCGGGCTGCTAATCCACAAACTGAGAACATTCTCACCGCGTCCTTCTTGCCACCTGAAGAAACGACGCCATCAGACAGGAGCTTCGACCTAATTGTTGGCCTAGTGGGATTGTTTGTGGCGCTGCTGCTGGCCGCGGGCGGGGCTGTTACAGTGCGTGAGTTTAAAAGACTATCGGAAGAAAACCATGTCCGACAGTGGGAGGTGAGGAGCAACCCGATGCGAGTGCTGCGACAGAACGTCGTTACTCCAATCCGGGTGCTAGCGACCTCCAACGCCAGCAGTAAGTCGAAAAAGCGACAGGCTTCAAGAATGTGACCCTCAGGGAAAAAGGAGAGAAACGATACATGTCCAGGTACTGGTTGAATTTATTTTGCGTAATCGTCTTTTATTTTGCAGCGGATGTCTCATCCGCATACGCGATTCCCGTGTTCGCGCGCCAGTATGGGACGTCGTGTGCGACGTGTCATGTGGATTTTCCGAAGCTGAACGATTTTGGCAAGGCGTTCAAGGACGCGGGCTTCAAGTTTCCCAAGGATGACGAGACGTTTCTCAAGATACCTCCGGTGATGCTGGGGTCTCCGGCGCAGAAAGAGTTGTGGCCGCACACCATCTGGCCAGGCTCGATTCCGGGGATTCCGCCAATCGGGCTGCGCTACAACCAGTTTTTTGAGGTGACCAGCGCCAATCGCAATAATTTCAACCAGCAACTTCCGGGCGCGGTGGGTACGTTCATTCCGCAAACCGATTTTCAAACGGGATTCTTCAGCCTCTTCTCGGCGGGAAACTTTGGCGACGACATCGGCTTCTGGGTGGACGACGACATCAGCGTCTCCGGTGCGAATGCTAACGGAAGTCTGGGCGATGCGTATCTGCGGTTCAATAATCTCAGCCGCTTTATGAAACTGCCCACCGATTCCTTGATCCTGAAAGTCGGGCAGTTCGAATTGGACCTGCCATTCACGCAGGCCAGAGCGTACGACATCAGTCCGTATGACATTTATGCGCAGGCCAACATTGGTACGCAGAACCCGGCCTTCGCGCAGCAGTTGGTCAATAACGGCTACACCATCGCCGATCCGGGCAAAGGCATTGAGATCAGCGGCGGCCACCATTACGGCGGCTATCATTATTCGCTGGCCATCATCGACCAGAACACCAGTGGCGCTTCCGCCTCGCCGCCCAACGTGCCGTCGGCCACCGGCGGCAGCAGTGATGGCGTGGGTTTCAACTCCGACGCCAACTTCAAGGACCTGTACGCGCGCTTGTCTTATCGCGCCAACCTGGAGCGCGATCCGGCCAGCCGGCACGACGTGCAGGCCGCGGGCAAGAACGGGCCGCAGACCCATAACTACATCACGCTGGGTTCGTATTATCTTTACGGACGCTCGGTGCAGCGCCTGCCTGGATTTACCGATATTGGGGCGACAGCGGATACGGTACTGACAGCGCGCGAGCCCTTCTACCGCGTGGGCGGAGACTTCGACTTCAACCTGCACGACAAGTTCGATCTCTACGGACTCTACATGTTCGGCCACGACAACAATCTGGTGCCGTTTACCCCGGCCGCGTTCGCTGGACCGAGCGGGTTTCTGAACGGCAGTCCGGCAACGTTTTCTGGAGGCTTCGTACAGGCGGATTACATGATCTATCCGTGGATGATGGCGATCATGCGCTGGGACCGGGTGAACTCGCGGGAAGATTTATTGAACGGATACACGGCGGGCTCGGCCAACGCCATCAACACGAATTATTATTCGCCGTTCAGTTCGGTGCGCAACCGGTTTACGCCGGGGATGCAGTTCCTGATCCATGCCAATATCAAGGCCTCGTTTGAATATCAGATCCGCCCGCAGCAGGTGGTGTACAACACAGCGTCGATCGGGGCCAATGGAATTCCGGCGCAGTTGACCAACCCGTTCCGCACCAACACGGCGACGGCGGCCTTGGAATTCGTCTACTGAGGCTTCGGGGAGGCGAGGCCTCCCCGCCATTTTCCACACCCATTTTTCTAACTCGTTTTTCTAACTTGAGGAGAAATCATGAAGCGCAATGTTCTGTTGTTAGTGCTAGTCAGCCTGACCCTGGGCCTGACCGCCCAAGCCGGATCCATCAGCGGCAAAGTCTCCGGCGTAAGCGGCGAATCCGTCGTCTATGTGGATACAATCGCGGGCAAAACTTTCCCGCCGCCGTCTGACCATCCAGTAATGAACCAGAAGGGACTTCTGTTTCAACCGCACATTATGGTGGTGGAGGCCGGGACAACCGTAGATTTTCTGAATAGTGATAGAGTCGCCCATAACCTCTTCTGGCCCTCTTTCGTGAATGGCGCGAAAGAGATTGCCGGGCAAGAACCTGGGAACATGGCCGCAGGGCGAGAGGAAATCATTCAAGTTCGACCAGTCAGGTGTCGCGCCATTGCTCTGCAATGTGCATCCGGAAATGGGTGGCTATATTGTCGTTGTCCCGACCTCCTATTACGCGTTGACCGATGCGACTGGCAGCTACAAAATCGATGGCGTTCCCGACGGGCAATACAATCTCGTGGGCTGGCACGAGGGCGCCCAAGCCCAGACTAAGTCGGTGAAGGTCTCGGGCGACGCCACAAGCGACTTCAGTCTGCGCAAGTAATCTTCGCGCCGCGGTCAGCGGAAACGCGTTGCCGCCCCAAATCGGCGCGGCCGCGCCGTGGCGATACTTGGCCCAGTTCAAACTATGCGGCGTAACGACCGTCTGTGGGGCGCGATGGCAGTGAATCAGCAAACGCATTGTTTCGAGGAGTTCACCGAGCGTGGCGCCCCGCCCGATGTGGGCGTCGACAAAGAGTAATTCGTCAGGCGGGAGAAACGAAAAACCTGAAATCAGTACGATGGGCAGATCGGGTTTGAACCACTTGATTTTCTGCGCCAACATCACGGCACCGAATGGGGCCGGTATTTAAAGTGTCCGCAGTGCGGCAAAGCGCACGATCCGAAGAACCGGTTGCTCCAGTTGGGCTACCAGCGCGAGCGCTTTTGGCGGACCGACGAATGTTAGGCGTCGCCTTCGCCGCGCTCCGGCCTTTCTGAGAATTCGCGGAACCTGCTACTATTCCCGCAACATCTGATTCGCAATGCATATTTTCTCCCTCATCGCGGGCATCGTCGTCATCGTCGCCGTTCTGCTGGATGCGTTTGAGACGGTGGTGCTGCCTCGCCGCGTACACCGCAGCTTCCGCCTGACCAATGTGTTCTACGGGAATACCTGGCGGCCGTGGGCACGGCTCAGCTTGCACATCAAGTCCAATACACGGCGCGAAGCGTTTCTAGGATACTTCGGCCCCCTCTCGCTGATCGTGCTTCTGGGATTGTGGGCGATGGGATTGATCTTTGGCTTTTCTCTGTTGCAATTCGGGGGAGGTGAGCACATTGCGTCGGGCAATCAGCCAATCACCTTTGGCCTGTTGGTCTACCACAGCGGCGAAACTTTCTTCACTCTCGGTTACGGGGATGTCGTGCCCAGCTCAGCCTTCTCGCGGGCGCTGTCAGTGCTGGAAGCAGGACTGGGCTTCGGATTTCTCGGCATGGTGATCGGATATCTGCCTACGATTTATTCTTCGTTTTCGCGCCGCGAAGTTGAAATCTCGCTGCTGGACGCTCGCGCCGGATCGCCGCCAACCGCGGCCGAATTGCTGGCGCGCTTCGGCAAGACCAGGGACCAGGGGGTGCTGGATGAAATCCTGCGGGAGTGGGAGCGCTGGTCGGCAGAGCTGCTGGAAAGCCATCTTTCGTATCCGCCATTAAGTTTTTTTCGTTCGCAACACAGCAACCAGTCGTGGTTGGGCGCGCTGACCACAATTCTGGACGCCAGTTCGTTGATCATTGCCGGCATCGACGATGTGCGCAGCGATCAAGCCAAGCTGACATTCGCCATGGCCCGCCATGCCGTGGTGGATCTGGCGCAGGTGGTGTATGCGCGGTACGATCCCGACGTGCCAGAGCGTTTACCGGCGGAGGAAATGGCGTTCCTTCGCGAGATGCTTCTAAAAAACGGGATCAAGTTGAAGACTGGGCCGGAGTTTGAACAGAAGCTTTCATATTTGCGATCGCTCTACGAGCCCTACACGCACGGGGTGGCGCGAAACATGTTGATCGCGATTCCTCCATGGATATTCAAGGAAAAGAAACGCGATAACTGGCAGTCTGGCCCTTGGGACCGCGCCATTCAAGCCAGAAGTCTGGCTGGATTCGGTAAGGGCGCGTCGCAACCGGTAAAAGTCGACGATCATTTCTGACGCCGCGGTGTTGGTTGACCGGCTACGTAACGACTGGCCTCGCGTGCTAACATCCTCTTTCTTCATGAAGCACATTGGCGAAAACGTCGTCCGCATTGAAGCGGAAGCTTTGCGGGACCTTGCCGACCGGCTCGGTGGACCAATGGCTGAAACCTTCAGCCGCGCGGTGGAATTGATCTTCAGTTCGTCTGGACGAATCGTCGTGACCGGCATGGGTAAAAGCGGCATCATTGCGCGGAAGATTGCCGCGACGCTCAACTCCACCGGAACCCCGGCGCTGTTTATGCATCCAGTGGAGGCGGTGCACGGCGATCTGGGCATGATGGTAAGGGGCGATGCCGTGATCGCGCTGTCGGCGAGCGGAGAGACCGAAGAAATATTGCGCTTGCTCGCGACCCTCAAGCGTTTGCAAATTCCGCTGATTTCGCTGACCTGCGATGAGATTTATGGGACGCGTGGCGACGGCGGTGCGAAGAGAGCGCTTTCCACTTTGGCGGCAGCGGCCGAGGTTGCGCTTGACTGCTCCATCGCTCATGAGGCCTGCAACCTAGGCTTGGCGCCGACCGCCTCGACAACATCTATGCTGTCCCTCGGCGATGCGCTGGCCATGGCGCTCTCAGAGAAGCGCGGATTCAAAGAAGAAGACTTCGCCAATCTGCATCCCGGCGGCAAGCTGGGCAAACGGCTGGCGCGAGTCGAATCGCTGATGCATACTGGCGAAGCCGTTCCTCGTGTTTCTCTGCAAACCAGCATGACGGACGTGATCTACGAGATGTCTCGCAAGAAACTTGGGGTGGCGACCATCGTGGATAGGGAAAAGCTCGTAGGCGTGATCAGCGACGGCGATTTGCGGAGGCTGCTCGAAAAACGTGGCAAAGATGTTCTCGATTTGACCGCTGGCGACTGTATGACGAGAAACCCGCAAACGATTTCAGCCCAGGAATTCGCCGCGACGGCGCTGGCGATTATGGAAGAGAAGAAGATCACGTCGCTGGCCGTGGTTGATGCGAAGGGTCAGCTCGAAGGCATCGTACATCTGCATGATTTGTGGGGAACGGAGATGGTGTAGCGCATGGGATCATTTCGGCATCGAATCACTGAGTCATCGGCAAAGTTAGTCGTAGACTTGGCGGGCCGCCACACGAGCGCTTAATGGCTCAATGACACAATCTATCGATGGCTCAATCCTATGTATCACTACGATCCGAAAGCCGCACTTGAAGAACTGACCGAAGAAAGCGATTCTCCCCAATCCTGCTCACGTACGGGACATGATGCTGCGCAAGCAGCTGACCGCGGAAAAGTCTCTGGAGTTGAACCGATTGTTCGCCGAGTATCAAAAATTTTTCGCTGAAGCACAGAAGCTGGGTAAGGAAATATTGAAGCAATTGGCGGTGTAGAAACGCCCCGTGTGACTCAGATCGGGACGCGGTCCAGCGGAACGATGAACTGAATGCCATCGACTCGCTTGCCTTGAAGGCGTCCGTCGTTGGTGATAAACAGATCGGCTGCGACGCTGGCGGCAGAAGCCAACTGAATTGCATCGGGCGCTTTGAGCAGCCGATCACGCCGGACGGACGCATAGGTTTTCGCGACTCTGGCATCCAAAGGAATTAATACGGCCACGCTCGATAGGGCGTCTTCATACTTTCTGCACAATTGAGCATTTCCTGCGACCGTCGGCTTTACCAAGATTTCACCAAGTGTAAGCGTCGAGGTTAGCAGCTGATCTCGCCGACGCAACATCTTGGTGCGAAGTTCTGCTACTGCCTCCGATAGCGCCCCATAGTCCTCCCATAGATAGATGAAGAGGTTGGTATCCCAGAAGATGCGGCTCATTCCCACCCTTCTCGAAGTCTGCGCACATACTCGTCCGCATGCTCATCGGCCCAGAGCTCCTTGCCGGACCCCCGCAACGCTAGCAGGGGATCGTTCTTAATCCTGTCCTCCACACTGTCTTGACTCCAGTCTTGATACCAGTCGAGCAGATACGCGTATTCGGGTGGAATTTCCTCTCTAACTGGAGCAGTTTTAGAACCTTCCCGGGCAGGATCGTAAACGTCACCACCGCGAAATAAGCGCCTGCGTCCCGGTGCTGTTTCGAACAGAATCCGATAGCGTCCAGGGTTGGGCGGGCGGTTGGCAACGCAATGTTGCACAATATGCACGTAGACGCCGGGCCGGAGAGTTTCGCCGTTTGTTTCGCGTGCTGCGCGCTCCATGACCTCCTCAATTGTGAAGTCAAGCTGTTTGGGATGTTCTCGATGGAGTAAGGCGGCCACAACCCAAACTTCGTCAGCGACCTTGATCTTCGCACTCGAAGCCACCGCCACAGGATTTCCCTTTCGCCAACTTTCACACTACAGGGAATTATCATATATGTAAAGTAATTACTAATTTACTTGGTAGTAATGCTCTTCTGCGTGTCAAATTACCTTCTGTGAGGCAGCACGGGCTCAATACGATCGCTTCTGAGTGGCTTCAGCTCGCTGGGCTTCCGCCCCCACCCGAGTACTTGGACATCCGAGTCCCGTCAACCAATCATTTACAATAGGCAATTCCCTGCTACCCAGGACTTCAACTATGCATCGCTGGTCTGAACTGTTTATTCCTACGCTGCGCGAGGCTCCGGCGGACGCCGAAGTCGCCAGCCACAAGCTTCTGGTGCGGGCAGGCTATATACGACAACTCGCGGCCGGTATCTATTCTTATCTTTTTCTCGGGAACCGGTCTTTCAATAAGATCATCGCCATTGTCCGCGAGGAAATGGACAAGATCGGTCAGGAATTTTATCTTCCCGCGCTACATCCTCGTGAGCTCTGGGAGGCCAGTGGACGCTACGCAGTCATGGGCGATAACCTCTTCAAGCTCAAAGATCGCAAGGGCGCGGATCTCTGTCTAGGCATGACGCACGAGGAAGTCATGACCGACATCGCCCGCAAGGAACTGCGCAGCTACAAGCAGTTGCCGCAAATCTGGTATCAGATCCAATCGAAGTTTCGTGACGAACCGCGTCCCAGGTCCGGCCTGCTGCGCGTGCGGCAGTTCATGATGAAGGATTCCTACTCGTTCGACATCGACGCCGCCGGTCTAGACATCTCGTACAAGAAGCACTATGACGCCTATTGCCGGATTTTCGACCGCTGCGGGTTGAAGTATGTAGTGGTCGAAGCGCACTCGGGTGCCATGGGGGGATCGCAGTCGCACGAATTCATGGTGCGAACTTCGGCTGGGGAAGATCTGGTGGTGAGTTGCGATGCCTGCAACTACGCGGCAAACATGGAGAAGGCGACTTCTAAACTGGAAGCCGTGGCCGACCTCGCTCCGGCGGGCGATGGCAAGCCGCTCGAAGTACATACTCCCGGCCAGAAGACGATTGAAGACGTGGCGAAGTATCTCGGTGTGTCGCCAAAGAACAAGATCAAGACGCTCGCGCTCATGACGGAAGAGACGGACAAGAAATCCAGGAAGACCACAAAGCGCGGCATCGTGGTGCTTATGCGCGGCGACCATCAACTCAATGAGGCCAAGCTTTCGGGGACAATTGCGGGCAAGGAAACCCGTCCGATGCAAGAGGATGAAATCAAAGAGCTTTTTCATTCGCCCGCAGGATTTCTGGGACCTCTCGGAATAGACTGGGCGAAGGGTTTGGACGACGTCGCGCGTCCGATCCTGCTGGTCGACTCGGCCCTCGAAGGCCGTAAGAACCTCATCTCGGGCGCGAATAAAGAGGATTATCACATCAAGAACATCACTCCCGGTGAGAGCTTTGTGCCCACGGCCTACGCCGACCTACGCGCGGTCAATGCCGGGGAAGCTTGCCCCAACTGCGGATCGCTGTTGCGGATCGACACCGCCGTAGAAATCGGCCACATTTTTAAGCTGGGCTACAAGTATTCAGAATCGATGGGCGCGCGTGTACTTGATCGTAACGGAAAAGAAGTCATGCCGATCATGGGCTGCTATGGCATCGGAATCGAGCGCATTCTCACCGCCTCGCTCGAGCAGAACAATGACGAAAACGGCTTCTGGCTGCCGCCGTCGATTGCGCCGTTCCAAATCGTGGTCAGTCCGGTCAATATAAAGGACGAAAATTTGCTCAACACAGCCGTTGACATCGCCAAGCGCCTCGAGGCCCAAGGTTACCAGGTGTTACTGGATGACCGGGATGACCGTCCGGGGGTCAAATTCAAGGATGCCGACCTGGTCGGTATCCCCTTTCGTGTCACCGTGGGCAAGAAAGTTACCGAAGGCACTGTCGAAGTCGTTCAACGCTCGACTCGGGAAATGCAGGATGTTAGCATCGCGGCAATTACGGATTATTTCAAGTTCTTGCCGCCCTCGCGCTGACCGCTAGGTTTGCGCGCCGTGCGGGTTTGGAGCGTAAGGTATGAAACTGATTTTTGGCATCCTGGTTATCGGAATCGGCATATATCTCGGCGCCATTTTGGTGCCGATCTACTACGCCAACTACTCGTTTTCTGACGCCATCAAGACTGAAGCCACGCTGCAAACTTATACGACCAAGCCGGAATCCGAGATTCAGGACACCATCCTGAAAAAGGCGCGAGACCTCCAAATTCCGTTGGATAAAGACCACATCAAGGTGCACAGAACCGGCCAGCAAGGCACCGGAACCCTGAACATCACGGCACCCTACGTCGTGCACGTGGAACTTCCTGGCTATCCTATGGATCTTCACTTCGATCCTTCCACGGAAAACAAGAGCCCGTTCTGATAGCCTCATAGCGTCGATGCTGATTTAGAATGTGGGCTGGGGCCCTGTACCGGCACTTTCGGTTGTTCTGCGAGCCATTTTTCTCGCAGTCTCTCGGGATGCGGCCGCGGGCTTCTGCTCTAGGATAACGCATTCGCCCGCTGCATCATCTGACTCTTATAAGAGGGGAAGGTACTGTCTCGGCGTAGAATCCGCCCATTAACGTGGCCATCAAGATAAAGATCCCGAAAAGCAGGAAGAAATCCCCCAGCGGCAATGGAAAATTGTCACGTGACCCCGTCATTCGGGTCGCGCTGATTATCTTTGTGGTTCTGGCAGTCGGAGTTACGGCGTTCTTTTCTTACTACTACATAAAGTACGACCGCATTATTGAGCAGCGATTCAAAGGACAAGTCTTCAGCAACGCGGCGAAGATTTACGCCATTCCGCCGACCGTCAGAGTGGGAGAGAAAATCACGCCCCGTGAAATTGCTGCATCCCTGCGGCATGCCGGATATGGAGAAGATTCCAGTTCTCCGTTGGGCAGCTATCACTTGCTGAACGCGGGGATTGAGGTCAAACCGGGGCCCCAGTCGTACCATAGTCCGGAACCGGCCACCATTCGAGTGCAGGAGGGCCGGGTGGCGAGCATTACCGGGCGTTCCGGAGAGCTCGATGCCTATGAACTTGAGCCCGAGATGATCACATCTTTGTTTGATCAGCAGCGGTCCAAGCGGCAGGTCCTGAAGTACGACGAAATTCCCAAGATCCAAATCGACGCGGTGTTGGCAATTGAAGACCGGCGATTCTTCCAGCACAGCGGAGTGAATTTCGTGCGCATGGCGGAAGCGGCTTGGATCGACTTCACCCATGAGCGGCACGAGCAGGGGGGATCGACCCTGACGATGCAACTTTCGCGCGGTTTTTTCCTGAGTCCCGAAAAAACCGTCAAGCGGAAGTTGATCGAAATGCTGATTGCCGAGGAGCTCGAGCAGAAATTCACCAAGCAACAGATTCTCGAGTTCTATGCCAACTGGGTCGATCTGGGACAGCGCGGATCGTTCACGATCAGCGGGTTTGGCGAAGCTTCCCACGACTACTTCAACAAGGACTTGAAAGACATCACGCTGCCAGAAGCGGCGCTACTGGCAGGAATCATTCAGCGGCCGAGCTATCTGTCGCCCTATCGGCATCCAGAGCGGGCGCTGGAGCGTCGCAATCTGGTGCTCGATAGCATGGTAGAAACTCACGCCATCACCAGGGCCGAGGCCGACAAAGCGAAAGCAGCTCCACTCAAACTGGCTCCGCCGAATGTGGAAGCCAGCGACGCGCCCTACTTTGTGGACCTGGTCCGCGACACTGTGATCGGCAAGATTAATGAGCGCGATCTGAATGATCAGCAAGACCGCGTATATACCACGCTCAATCCGGATCTGCAGCGAGCGGCAGCGCGGGCCGTGGACATCGGGATGAAGCTGGTCGACGACCAAGTCACCAAGCGGCGCACCAAGCGAGTCAAAACCGGCAAGAACAAATTTGAGACGACGGTTGAGCCCGGCCCACAGGCGCAGGTGGCGTTGGTGGCCATGGATCCGCATACTGGCCAGATTCTGGCGCTGGTCGGCGGACGAAACTACGCATTCAGTCAACTGAACCATGCCATCGCGAAACGACCGACCGGATCGATTTTCAAGCCTTTTGTGTACGCTGCCGCGATTAACACGGCGGTTGAGGGGGCGAATCCGGTGTTCACGCCGGCTTCCATGGTGACCGACCAGCCCAGCACGTTCGCCTACGGCGACCAAATCTACGAACCGCGGAATTATAAAGAGGAGTATCACGGCGACGTGACGGCCCGCTACGCTTTGGCCATGTCGCTGAACAACGCGACCGTCAAACTGGCGGAAGAAGTGGGATATGACAAGGTTGCAGACTTGGCCAGATCGGCGGGAATCGTTTCGGTAAAGGCCACTCCCGCCATGGCGCTGGGAGCTTACGACGCAACCCCGATGGATATGGCGGCGGCGTACACAGTTTTCGCCAATGGCGGGACCCGGATTTCGCCAATCCTGGTCAATTCCGTCCGCAACTCGCAGGGCGACGTCCTGATGGATTTCAAGCCGGAGCGGCGTGAGGTGCTTGATCCCCGGGTGTCGTTCGTGATGACGAACATGATGGAAGGCGTGCTGAACTTCGGTACCGCCTACGAAGTCCGCCAGCGTGGGTTCAACGCCCCGGCTGCCGGGAAGACGGGCACCTCGCATGACGGGTGGTTCGCCGGTTACACCAGCAATCTCCTTTGTATTGTGTGGGTTGGCTTTGACGACTATAGCGACATCCACTTGAGCGGAGCGCAAACTGCCGCGCCCATCTGGGCCGAATTCATGAAGGCGGCCGTGGAACTACCTGAATATTCAGACGTTAAGTCGTTTACCCAGCCTTCGGGCGTGGTGGACGTTCAACTCGACAAGACTACGAATCTATTGGCGACGCCCTCCTGCCCGGAGACCTACTCGGCGGCATTTATTGCGGGTACCGAGCCGAACCAGACTTGTGACCAGCCAACTGGGGTTAAAGGCTTCTTTTCCAAAATTTTCGGCATGGGCACGGATAAGGCACTTCCGCCCCCGGCTGCATCCAACTATGTGCCGAAGCCTCCGGGCGCGTCGGGGGAGCAGGCGAATACCGATTCCCAAAATGGCACCGGCAACGGTCAGGATCCCAAAAAGAAGAAGGGGATTTTTGGCAAGATTGCGGGTATCTTTAAGGACGACAAATCGTCAAACCCACCGCCTAAACCGCCAGCGGAGGAGACTACCGGTCCTCACTAGCCGGCTCTGGGCGAGGGGTGTTTTGCGATAAATCGAAGAGTTTCGCCTGGCTGTCCAGGAGGTGATCTCATGTTGCGTAACCTTGTGCTGGCGTTGTTTGCTGTAAGCCTCTCTGTCTGTACTCATGCGTCGGACAATCCGACCATCCCCGGTCAAACTCATACTGCCATTGGAGAACAGGTGCGGGTCAGTCCGCCTGGACTCCGCCATGCCGACCCGCCGTCGCCCACCGCGACTGTGGACGAATTGGAAGCGCGCGCCGACCAACTGCGCGGCGAGAAGGCTTACCTGGACGCGCTTGACTACTATCGGGCCGCCATTTCGAAGGACGGTGGCAACGCCCGTTTGCACAACAAGGCTGGAATCTCGCAGTTGATGCTCCAGCGCTACAAAGATGCCGAAAAGAACTTCGAACGGGCGGTCAAACTGGATCGTTCGTTTGCCGATGCTTACAACAATCTGGGCGTGATCCTCTACGAGGAGAAGAAGTTTCCCAAAGCGATCAAGACCTACGAGAAGGCAATCGGGCTGCGGCAAGATTCGGCGTCTTTTTACAACAACTTAGGCGCCGCCTATTACATGAGGAAGGAATGGGCGCAGGCAACCGATGCCTACGGACGTGCCTTGCAACTGGATCCCGACATCTTCGGGCGCATTTCACACAGCGGTGTCTCAGCCCAG
This sequence comes from Terriglobales bacterium, assembly GCA_963700175.1. Taxonomy (GTDB): domain Bacteria; phylum Acidobacteriota; class Terriglobia; order Terriglobales; family Acidobacteriaceae; genus DASVWZ01. Next base: position 189,818 of record CAVOWN010000003.1, on the reverse strand, counting down.
ATTCCCTCGCCGGAAGAGCGCGCCCGTTTCGATTACCTGGTGGCCAAACTCTATGCCAAGCAGGGCGATCCCGACCGGTCGTTGGAGTATCTGCGGCGCTGTCTGGAGGAAGGCTATCCAAAGATTAGCGACGTTTATAAAGATCCGGAGTTCACAGCGCTTCGAAACGATACGCGATTCAGCCAGTTGATGGCCTCAAAACCGCCAGCGATTCCGGAGTAAAGCTTGCTTTTTTAGCAGCTTGCAGAAATTACAAATCTTTACCTTCGGAGTTCGAAACTTTTTTCGCGACATAGGTTTTTTACGATCAATGAACCTCCTGAAAACACAGGGTGAGTAGGGAGTGAAACGGTAGCCCATCGGTTGTCGACCCGAGCACGCCCCAAGCAGACAATCGATGGGTTTTTTCCTTTTTTGGGAATGACGCGGGTCAACTCTTCTTTTTCGGGCTTCTTTCGCAGACGTATTCGCTGACCACCTGTTTCCACTTTCCTTGCGCCTTAAGAATGAACTCCACGGCATCCCGCGCGGCGCCGTCGCCGCCGCGGTGAGCAGTCACGTAATGGGCATCCGCCTTGACCTCGTTTCGGGCGTTGGCAACGGCGATCGCCAGGCCACAATTCTTCATGGCCGGCAGATCGATCACGTCATCTCCGACAAATGCCGCTTGGCTGGCGCTGATGCCCTCGCTCTTTAGGATTTCTTCAAGGGCAGTCAGCTTGTCTTGGATTCCCTGACGGACGTACTCGATTTTAAGATCGCGGGCGCGAAGCGCCACCGTCTCCGAGATGCGCTTGGTGATCAGGCCGGTCTTGATGCCAGCGAGGCGGGCCAGCGAAATCGCAGTGCCATCGTGAGCGTGGAAGCCTTTGATCTCGATCATTGACGAACTGGCGATGCCGAATCCGCCTTCGCCGCCATGCTGGGCAGCGTGTTGTTGCGTACTCAGCTGCAATCCTGGAGGAGCGGGAACGAAGAACAGTTTGCCGTCGGTCAGGACGCCATCAACGTCGAAAAGTATGAGTTTGATTTTTTTGGCGCGAAGTTTGGCGGATTGAGATTTGGCCATCCGGGCGATTCTAGCATTGAGGCTGCGGCTCGGGAGCTTGGTGGGGAGTGCTGCGACCTTTCCTAGAGGTGCTGTAATCTACATTGGCCCTGCTTCTCCCCTCCCCCAAAACGGTTGCGCCGAGAGGTGGTTCAAAGACCTTCAAACAGATGCCGTCTACAGGCTCATTGAGAGCGCTGGCGGAGAGGATAACTGGTGGGAGAAAGTTCCGCAGCCCGAAGTACAAATGAGATTCCGGTAACGGTTACGAATTTGCCCGTACTTTTTTCGTCGGCTTTCGCGCAGGCTCTATCCGTCTCCCTGTACTCGTTTTAGCCTCCATCGTATTCAATTATAGGCGAATATTTTACGAAAAGCGCATGATAAAATAATTTCCTATGTCGTCCCTTCCCGCCTCGCTCGCCTGGGCTCATCCGCTCGTGCGGGATTGGTTTGTGCAGCGCTTCGGGACTCCGACCGAGCCGCAAGAGCAGGGGTGGCCGCACATTCTGGCAGGACACACCACACTGATTTCCGCTCCCACCGGCTCAGGAAAAACCTTGGCTGCGTTCCTGGCTTGCATTGATCGACTAGTCCGGAAAGCGCTGGCCGGCGATCTGAGTGACCGCACCGAAGTCCTCTACATTTCGCCACTGAAGGCGTTGGGAAACGACATTCAGAAGAACCTCGAAGGGCCGCTCGGCGAAATCATGCAGATGGCGGGCGAGCGCGGCCTGCTCATGCCGCAGATTCGCTGCGTGGTCCGCACCGGCGACACGTTGCAGAGCGAGCGGCGGGCGATGCTGAAGACGCCTCCGCACATTCTGGTGACCACACCGGAGTCGCTCTACATCCTGCTGACCGCTGAAAAGAGCCGGGCGATTCTGCGCGATGTTGAGACGGTGATTGTCGACGAGATTCACGCGGTCGCCGACGACAAGCGCGGAGCGCACTTGACGCTGTCTCTGGAAAGACTGGACGCATTGGCGCATCGCCGGCCGACGCGGATTGGGCTGTCGGCAACCCAGAAGCCGATTGAGGAGATCGCACATTTCCTCACTGGCAGTGGACGACCGGCGCCGGTGATCGTGAATGTCGGCCACAAGCGAAGACTCGATCTCGCTGTCGAAGTCCCGGCATCCCAACTGGGCCCAATCGCCAGCAATGAGATGTGGGAGGAGATCTACAATCGGCTGGTCGAGTTGATTGAGCAACACCGGTCGACGCTGATTTTTGTCAACACGCGGCGCCTGGCCGAGAGAATTGCGCATCATCTGGGCGAGAAGCTGGGCGAAGATCATGTGGCGGCGCACCACGGAAGCCTTTCGCGCAAACTGCGGCTCACGGCTGAAAAGAAACTGAAAGAAGGCCAGGTCAAAGTTCTAGTCGCGACCGCCTCGCTCGAACTGGGAATCGATATTGGCACTGTCGATCTGGTGGCTCAGATCGGTTCTCCGCGGGCGATTGCCGTTGGATTGCAGCGCATTGGACGTTCGGGCCACTGGCGCGGGGCCATCCCCAAGGGACGGCTGTTTGTCACGACGCGCGACGAACTTCAGGAGTGCGCTGCGCTGGTGCGGGCAATTCGCCAGGGCGATTTGGATCGAATCATGATCCCCGATGCTCCGTTGGACATCCTTGCCCAGCAGATTGTGGCGGCTTGCTCGGCGGAAGAATGGGATGAAGATGCGCTCTACGCGATGGTCGTGCGGGCGTATCCGTATCGCAATCTTTCACGTGAGACCTACGAATCAATCCTCAACATGCTGGCCGAGGGAATCGCGGCGAAACGGGGACGTTATGGCGCGTATATACATCGCGATCAAGTGAACCGCAAGCTGCGAGCGCGGCGCGGCGCACGGTTGGCGGCGATCACCAGTGGCGGGGCCATTCCTGAGACGGCTTTGTTTACCGTGGTCGCCGAGCCAGAGGGAATTGTGGTTGGCACGCTGGATGAAGATTTCGCGGTGGAGAGCAATGCCGGCGACATTATGCTTTTGGGCAATACCTCATGGCGAATCCGGCGCGTGGAGGGAAAATCCGGACGCGTCCTAGTGGAAGATGCTCATGGTGCGCCGCCCAGTGTGCCTTTCTGGCGCGGGGAGGCCCCGGCGCGGACCGAGGAACTTTCTCAGCATGTAGCCGAATTTCGCCAGCACATCAGCGATATGCTGCCTGGTATCTCTCCGGTTGGCGTATCGCAAAATCAACCTGAAGTCGCGGGCGCGGTCGCGTGGTTGAAGGAAGAGTGCGGGCTCGACGACTCCGGCGCGGAGCAAGCGGTCGAATATGTATTGCAGGGGCGCGCCGTGCTGGGTGCGGTGCCGACGCAGAAAACTATCATTGCGGAACGCTTTTTCGACGAAGGCGGCGGGATGCAGTTGGTGATCCATGCGCCGTTCGGCGGACGGATCAATAAAGCCTGGGGGCTTGCACTACGAAAGCGTTTCTGCCGCGGATTTAATTTTGAATTGCAGGCGGCAGCCACCGATAACGGGCTGAACATTGCCTTGGCGGAGCAACATAGCTTCCCGCTCTCCGACGTTTTCCATTTCTTGCAGGCCGAAACTGTGCAACCGATTCTGGAGCAGGCGGCGCTGGCGTCCCCGATCTTTCAAACCCGCTGGCGCTGGGACGCGAACCGCTCTCTGGCACTTCTACGGTTCATGGGCGGCAAGAAAGTTCCTCCGCAGATTCAGCGCATGCGGGCCGATGACTTGCTGGCCTCAGTCTTTCCAGATGTAGCGGCCTGTCAGGAAAATATCGAAGGCGATATTAAAATTCCCGACCATCCGCTGGTCAATGAAGTCATGAAAGACGTGCTCACCGAGGCGTTGGACCTGGAGGGACTGAAGGCCGTGTTGCGCGGCATGGACGATGGCAGCATCCGTTGCGTGGCAGTCGACACGCCGGTGCCTTCGCAGTTCTCGCATGAAATTTTGAACGCGAATCCGTATGCGTATCTGGACGATGCACCGCTTGAAGAGCGTCGCGCGCGCGCAGTGGAAATGCGGCGGATGTTGCCCGAATCGGTGCTGGAGGAAGTCGGGAAACTCGATCCCCTGGCGATCGAACAGGTGCGGAATGAAGCGTGGCCGGATGTTCGCGATCCCGATGAACTGCACGATGCCCTGCACACCTTGATCGCGCTACCGCTGACCGGCCAATTTGAGAATTACAGAGAGGAGTGGCGTTGGTTTTTCTACCGCCTGAGGGACGAGGGTCGAGCCTGCCTGGTATGGGCGCAGGGCCGTGAATATTGGGTGGCGTCGGAACGGGCGAAGGCATTTACTGTGCTCTTCCCTGACGCTGTATTTACTCCTGCGCCTCCTGATATTGGAGACGCGCCGCCGTCGCGTGAGGATGTTCTGCACACCCTAATCACTGGTTGGCTGATGCATTCCGGGCCAGTCACGGCATCCGGACTTGCCTATTCGCTGGGGCTGGCAACCGCGGAGGTTGAAAAAGCGCTCCTTCTGATTGAAGCCAGCGGAACTATTCTGCGAGGCAATTTTACCGGCGCAAAGAGTCAATCCGGGGCCGCGCCTGAAACTGAGTGGTGCGAGCGCCGCTTGCTGGCCCGCATACACCGTTTGACGGTGGCCACGCTTCGCAAGCAGATTGAGCCGGTGCATGCCGCGCAGTTCATGCGATGGCTGTTGCGTTGGCAGCACGTCGACACGGATTGCCAGGTTCAAGGCGAGCGCGCCACACTTGAAGTGCTGCGCCAACTTCAGGGTTTTGAGATTCCGGCGAATGCCTGGGAGAGACATATTCTGAGATCCCGCATCTCGAACTACGACCCGCAGTGGCTCGACCAACTTTGCCTTACCGGGGCCGTAGGCTGGGGACGGCTGTCGCCGCATCCGGCGACGCTCGAGGACTCGGCCAGTGGAAAGCGCCGCGTGATACCCACCAGCGTCGCACCGATTACATTTTTTGTGCGCGCCGAAGCCGACTGGATGACATCGCATCGGACGACTTCGGACGAGCCAGAATCGCGGGGCCTGGGCGAGGGAGCGCGGGTGGTGTTGAATTTCTTGCGCGAGCGTGGAGCATCCTTCTTTGCGGACATTGTGCGGGCCACTGGCAAGTTGAAGGCGGAAATCGAAACTGCGCTGTGGGAACTGGTTGCGGCTGGCCTGGTTACGGCGGATGGGTTTGACAACCTGCGCTCCCTGATTGATCCGAAACGACGTTCAGGCATGGGAACCGGCGTTCGGCCACGGCATGCAGCGGGACGATGGGCGTTGCTTCACACTGATCCAGAGACGGACCGTACTCGAACTGTGGAAGCGACGTGCTGGATGCTGCTGAGGCGTTATGGAATTGTCTTCCGCGACCTGCTGGCGCGAGAAACTAACCTTCCGAAGTGGCGGGAGCTGCAAATGGCTTTCCGGCGTTTGGAAGATCGCGGCGAAATTCGCGGCGGACGCTTCGTAGATGGCTTCTTGGGCGAGCAGTTCGCTCTGCCGGTGGCCGTGGAATCGCTAAGAGCGGTCCGCAAGTCGGCGGCTTCGGGGCGAACGATCACAATTTCTGCGGCCGATCCTCTGAATTTAGTGGGAATTATTGTTCCCGGCGAACGAGTGCCGGCTATCTCCGGGCGAACTGTAAACTTTTGCGATGGAGTTCCGGTAACGAGCGGCGAATCGTATCCCGCGATACAACTCGCCGCTGGCATGCAGTAGGAGTGACCCAGCGTTCGTGAAGTAAATTAATCGGGAACCTGACGAGGGGGTACTCTCAGGCTCCCGATGGTCGTTCCTAGCGAGACTGCCGAAAGCGCTTCCCCCATCGCTTTTGCCAGGTTCGGATCCGATCTTCGATGGTGCAAGTGGTGCTCCAATCATGTCCGGCTATTCGCGGCCGGTTAACTTGTTGATTCCACTGCTTGTGCTTGGCGTAGAAAGTGTCATAATGGAATTCTCTCCCCCGAATTCCTATCCGAACAGATAGGCGAAGAAACCGTTTGGATAGCCGAAGGGGTTTTTCCACTCGGGAAGCTGAGTAAGAAATGGCCAAGCTCCTCGCGGTTTCCGGTCCTTTAAAGAATTCCAGCTTCGTCTTGCCGACGGATGAGATGCCGATTGGCCGCGATGCAGCTAACCTGCTTGCTATCAATGACCCATCGCTTTCCCGTCGGCACTGTGTTTTGGTACATCAAGGGGAGGGGTGGTCGATTCGCGATTTGCAAAGCCGAAATGGGACGCTCGTAAACGGGGTCGCCATCAAGGAAGCGCCGGTCGCCCACGGCGACGAGATTTCGGTCGGCGATTCCGTCTTCGTAATTTTGCTCCAAGAGGACGTGGAAGGTGCCGAAGCGGGGCGAGTGGAATTCAATGAGAACCTCACTCACGCTACCGTGCAAATTCATCCGCAGGAGGGTCTTTATCTTCAGCCCGACCGGCTGCTTCAGGCACTCCCTCATTCTTCGCGAGTGGCGTCAAACCTCAATGCGTTGCTCAAGATCAGCCGGATCGTACACTCTATTCGCGACCTCAACGAATTGGCTGCGCAGATACTAAAGCTGATCTTTGAGGCGGTTCCGGCGGAGCGGGGAGCAGTTCTTCTGGACCGCCATTCTGGCGAGAAGTTTAATTCCGTTTTCGCCGCGCATCGTACAGGAAACTCCCGGCAGCCAATTCAGATAAGCCGGACCATCATTGGGCAGGTGATTGAACAGAGCGTGGCAGTGCTGGCCACCGACATCGGTCCTGCGAGCAGCCAGTTGGCGATTGAAAGCCTGGTCGCCTCTCAAATTCGCTCCGTCCTGTGTGTTCCGCTGATGGTCCACGATACGCTAAACGGCTGCATCTACCTGGATTCGAGCAGTGCTGCGAGCGCTTTTGACGAAGACCATTTGCAGCTGGTTTCTGCCATGGGGGGAACGTGCACGATTGCCTTGCAGAATGCGGCGCGGCTGCAATGGCTGGAAGAAGAAAACCAGCGCCTGGTTTCAGACACCAACCTGACCCACAATCTGGTCGGCGACGGGGCTCGCATGAAGGAGGTCTACCAATTCCTGGCGAAAGTGGCGGCCGCCGATTCCACGGTCCTGCTGCGAGGCGAAAGCGGGACCGGCAAGGAACTCGCGGCGCGCGCCATACACCGGAACAGTGGCAGAAGAGAGAAGCGCTTCGTAGCCATCAACTGTGCAGCCATACCCGAAGGACTTTTGGAGAGCGAACTGTTTGGCCATGAACGAGGCTCGTTCACGGGGGCTTTCGGATTAAAAAAGGGGCGGTTTGAGGTCGCCGATGGAGGAGTGATTTTTCTGGATGAGATCGGGGAACTGGCTCCGTCGCTCCAGGTCAAGCTCTTGCGGGTATTACAGGAGCGTGAAGTCGAGCGGGTGGGAGGAACATCGCCGATTTCGATCGACGTACGGGTCATCGCGGCCACCAACCGCAACCTTGAAGAAGCGATCAAGTCGAACCAGTTTCGTGAAGATCTTTATTACCGGCTCAACGTGCTCTCGGTCGTGATGCCTCCGCTGCGGGAGCGGCGAGAGGACATCTCGGTACTCGCCAGCTACTTTGTATCGCAATATGCGACACGCGCGAACATAAAACCGAAGCAGATTTCTCCCGAGGCGATGGAATATCTGGAGAGCTACGATTGGCCGGGAAATGCTCGCGAACTGGAAAACGCCATCGAGCGGGCCCTGGTCCTGAGCGCTTCCGAGACAATCTGTCCCGAGGACCTGCCGGAAGCGATTCTGGACAAGGCTCCAGTCTCCGGGTCTGATGGGGCCAAGTATCACGCGCGACTCAGGGACGTGAAGAAGGAGCTCATCCTCGAAGCGCTGGAACAAAGCGGCGGCAACTATACCGAAGCCGCGCAACTTTTGGGCGTACATGCCAACTACCTACACCGTTTGGCGCGGAATCTGAATCTCAAACAAGTTATTCGAGCGTCATCCCGGTCGCGAAATCTGAAATCATAACAGGCGGGCCGGCGAACACAGCCGCCGACACCTGCCGATTTCGATCAGGTTACCGGAGCCTTGAGTGCCGCCACGAGTTCGATGAAACTACTCGCACCTAGTGCCTGGAGGATCGCGTCCGAACGTGAGAAGAGTTCGCTGGCATCACCCAGCAGGTCGTGCTGACTTTGATTGTCTGGGGTCAGAATCAATACGATGAGCCGCGCTGGCTTGCCGTCCCGGGCATCGAAGTCGATGCCATGCTTCGATCTTGCCACCACGACGAGGGGCTTGGTCAGGCCATCAATTCGCGCATAGGGCACGGCGAGTTCCTGGTCCCAGCCGCTGGGGACAACACGCTCTCGCTCCGCAACGATGCGAAGAAAGCGCTCCGCCGAATTGCTCACCTCATCGGCCGCGAGTTCGCACATCTTCTTGAGCGCGCTCAAACGCGTGGTCGCTTCCAGTTCGGGTAGAAATAGGCTATTCGCCACTACGTCCTTGAGAGTGAGCGCACGCCGGCGGCTGATTAGATAATGAATCGAAGGCGCCGAGATGAGCGAAGTGACCAGCGCCATGACCACCAGGGCTACGAACATCTGCTCGCGGATCAACCCGGCCCGCAGGGCAAGCATCCCGAGAATCATCTCCATTGCGCCGCGCGCGTTCATGGCCAAGCCCACGGCCCATGCCGAGCGCCGATCCATCCCGCCCAGCCGAGCCCCCCAACTGGCTCCTGCGAGTTTCCCCGCGCAAGCCACGACCAGAACTATTGCTGTCAGCTTCCAATCGAAGTTGGCGATGAAATTGGTCCGCAGGCCGATGCTGGCGAAGAAAAAAGGCGCGAACACATTAGTGACAATCTGGTGAATGTGTTCGGAGGTACGTTTGCGCAGGTGGGTGGATTCGCCGACGGCGATTCCGATGATGAATGCACCAAACACTGCATGGATACCGGCATATTCGGTAAATGCCGCTGAGGCCAACGTCAAGGTAAAGACGAAACCGAGCACCCCGCCCGGCCAACTGGTGTGCGCCTGGATGAACGGGAGCAGTTTGTCAATCAGCCACCGTCCCACGGTCAGAGAAAGCACGACAAAAAGAAGTACCAATATAATTGTCCGCTTGATGGCACCCAGGGAATGAGATCCGGAGTTCATCATGCCGAGTACTAGCGAGAACAAAATCCATCCCACCAAATCGTCGAACATGGCGGAGGACATGATCACGGTCCCCATATCGGTGCGCAGCAGGTTCAGATCCATCAGAATCTTGGCAATGACCGGCAGCGCTGAAATGGAAAGCGCCGTCCCCATAAAAAGGGCGAACACGAGGTGATCGGCGCCATCGCCGACTCCCAAGTAGGTCGGAAGCAGGGCGGCTGCGCCCGATCCGATCGCGAATGGAACAATGACTCCCAGAAAGCTGACGAACAGAGCGCTCTTGCCTTGGCGGAAGATGCTGCGGAGATCGATCTCCAGACCGGCAGCGAGCAGAAAAAAAACCACCCCCAGGGTGGTGACTGTCTCCAGTACGATGGGCATCGGTCCGGTAGATGGGAAGAGGAATTCGTAGATCCCGGGCTTGAAGTGCCCAAGAACTGTGGGGCCCAGCAGAATTCCGACGGAGATTTCACCCAGGATCGAAGGCTGGCCGATCTTCTGCATCAGTTCCCCGGTCAGCTTGGCGCAACCGAGAAGCGTAGCCAGCGCCAGGAACATCGTCATGACATCGTGTGGACTTAAATGTGTCATCGACCAGGAAACCTTTTCTTAAGCATCCATTCGAGTTTACCGGACGAGGAGGCTGGGGTGTAGAGACGCCGACGTTTGCATGCAGGCCGACGATGGCGCCCTCCGGGCGAATTTACCTTACAAATCTTTTCAAAACTTCACCGAACTCTTACTCTTAGTGCCGCAACTCTGGAATAATTGGGTGTACTTAACTAACGGGGAGAATTTCGTTTGAAATCCTGCGGATTTGCACGTCTTGTGGCAGCGGTAGCGGTACTTTGCCTGGTAGTTCTCAACGCGGCGTGCGGCAGTGGTAACAGCAACGCGCAATTACGGGTAATGAATGCTTCCCCGGGCGAGTCATCCGTCAACGTGACTTTGAACAGCACAAGCATCTCCACGGGGCTGGGCTACGGCGCCGCCACGGGTTACACGGGAGTAAGCGCAGGGTCTCCGACGCTTGCATTCGTGCCCAACGGAGGCACCACGACGTTGATCAGCGAAGGCATCAGCCTGAGTTCAGGCACGACCTACACTGTACTCGCCGACAACTACTCTACCGACATCGGACTCACGGTATTCACGGACAACAATACCGCCCCTTCCGCTGGCAATCTTAATCTTCGCGTCGTTAACGCGTCGCCTGGGTTGGGTACAGTGGATGTTTACGTCGTCTCGCCAGGCACCAATCTCAACACCGTCACGCCGAGCGTCACGGGCTTGACCTTTCCCACGGCCTCAACCTATCTTTCTTTGTCCGCCGGCAACTATGAAGTCTACTTTACTTTGACTGGCCAGAAACTCGCCTACATCGACAGCGGACCGCAGAGTTGGAGCGCTGGACAGGTTCGAACCGTGGTTGGCCTGAATGGCGAATCGAGTGGGTACACGTCGACGGTGCTGGACGACTTGAACTGAGAATCGATGTGCAGAAACATCGTCCCGGGTTGCCGTTTTCTCATGCGGCGTCTTTTGATCTGGAATCGTCCCTCAATCTGAAACCAATCATTGGACGTTAGCTTCGTGCTGCTTGTCAGCGCAGGAATTTGACGCACACTTGCGCCGAATGACTTAAGCTTCTAAGCATGCGGTTTCGACATTTCTGCGTACTCGGCTCGCTTGCCGTGTTTTGCTTCGCGGCACCCGTCGTTTGGGCGCAAGATCTGACGTTCGAACTCGACCCCGCGAACGCCAAAATTGAATTCGTACTCGCGGCGTCGCTTCACACGGTGCACGGCACTTTCGCGTTGAAAAGCGGCGCCATTCACTTCAACCCGGCAACCGGATCGGCCTCAGGCTCGATCGTGGTTGACGTTAAGAGTGGACAGAGTGGCAACAACATGCGGGACCACAAGATGCATAAGGAGATTCTGCAAAGCGAGCAGTATCCCGAGGCCGCGTTTACTCCGACAAAAATGTCCGGCGCATTCCGAGAGCAAGGAAGTTCGACGATTCAAGTGGACGGGATTTTCCATATCCACGGCAGGGACCACGCAATTACGCCCACCGTGCTGCTACAGATCAGCGGCAACTCCGTGAGTTTCACCAGCCGCATAGTAATTCCATACGAGCAGTGGGGAATGAAGAATCCCAGCAGTTTTGTTCTGCGGGTCAGCGACAAGGTCGATCTCGATATCTCCGCTACTGGGCGTTTGCTTCAGGACAGGCGACCGTAAATCGCAAGCTTCAAAAAATGGTTCCGAAAAAACGTGAGCGACTGCGCTTCTGAGATTACGCAGGTTGCAGAACCCCTACTGGCAACGAGACGGTGGTAAGCGCGCCCCCCGATACGGCGCATCCGATGGTCACCGATCCACCATGAGCTTGGACCACAGCATCGACAAAGGCCAGCCCCAACCCGTGCCCAGGGGATTGCTTCCCTTTTACATAGCGCTGAAATGCCCGCCCGCTGATTTCTGCGGGAAATCCCGGACCGTTATCTTGGATCGATAATTCAGCGACGCCCTGTTCGATCCGCAGGCGGATCAGTATTTCGCACCCCGCCGGAAGATGAGTGAGCTCATTCTCCAGCAGGTTGCTGACTACGCGCTCCATGAGGGACGAGTCCGCGTCAATGAGGACGGGAGACTCAAGATCGAGGACGAGCCGCTGATTTTTTTCCGCCATTGCGGGACGGTAGATTTCGGCCAACTGCCTGGTCACCTGGGAGAAGTCAAGGGGCTTGCGGTCGAGGCGCAAAGCTCCAGCTCCGGCCTCCGCCAGATCGAGCGTCGTGTTCAAAAGCAACAGCAGCCGATCGAGGCCTTCGATCGCTTCACCCACAGACTCCTGCAACCTGTCGTTTTTTTCATCGCACAACGCCGACTCCAGAGTGCCACGAATCGAGGTCACAGGGCTCTTGAGATCGTGGGCCACCGCATCCGTTACCGCGCGCAACTGTGCTACTGAAGATTGGATGCGGTCCAGCATGTGATTAAAGGTCTCGGAAAGACGCGCAATCTCATCGGAGTTTCTCGACTCCGGCAAACGCTCCTTCAAGTCTTCGCTTCCGATACGCGCGACGGTCTCTGTGATGCGCTCCACTCTCAACAGGGTTCGCCGGGCGCTGAAATAAGAAATCACGCACCCAAGCACAAACATCCCACCCCATACCGCAAGAAAATTGCGGACCAGTTTGTGAAGCAAGTGGCGCGCGCCGCGATCAGAAAGTCCGAGGTAGACTGCTGAACCATCGGCGTGTACGCGTGCAACGACGCGAAACGTGGATTTCCATCCTTGAATACGAATGGATTGAGGCACGCCCGGCGTCAACTTTGCGGTCTGGATCGCCTGCAAGAAAACCTCTTTGGAACTGGGACCAACCCACAGCGGAATCTCATGGGTCTTGGGATCGGTCTCCAGGAAGAAGACGGAGTTTTCGTGATTCCCGTTCGCACTGCGCTCATCGGGGACCTCCTGCGTGGCCAGTTCCGCGACCTCTTCGACAATCCTGTCGTAAAGACTATCTCGCGGAGTGTCTTCGGCAACCTGCGCCAACGTGTCGGCTTCGCCAATCAACCAGGCGTCACTGCGCTCCTGGATGCTTTGCGCCACCAGGAAATAAACGATGGAAAAGGCGATTGCCGTTCCCGTGGCAAACGCCAGGGCCGTCCAAATGGAGATTCGCCAGGCCGCGGTAGTGCGAAGTCGCTTAGGCATTTTTCAGAACGTACCCCACTCCGCGGATTGTATGAATAAGCGGGCGTGCCGCGGCGTGGTCCACTTTCCCGCGCAAGCGGTAAATATGGACGTCCACGACATTGGTCGCCGGATCGATCCGCATTTTCCATACGTGATCGAGAATCATGGTCCGGGTCACGACCCGGCCCGCATTCCGGCAAAGATATTCTAGAAGCGAGAACTCCTGCGGAGTCAATTGCAGCAACTGGTCGCCGCGCCGGGCCTCCCGCCTGACCAGGTCGAGTTGCAGGTCCGCCGCCTGAAGACGCGTGGACTCGTTCTGAGGAGCGGCCGAACGCCGCAGCAGATTTCTTAAGCGAGCGAGCAACTCGGGAAGCGCAAAGGGCTTGGTCAAATAGTCATCGCCACCCTGTTCCAGGCCGCGCACTCGTTCGTCCACTGAGCGGCGTGCCGACAGAATAAGGACTGGCGCCGAACTACCCTGCGCGCGGCAACGCGCAATCAGATCCAGGCCATCCATGTCCGGCAAGCCCAGATCGATGATGAACGCATCGTGAATACCATCGAGAGCAAGGGCCTCGGCTGTTTTAGCATTGGCGGCGGCATCCACTTGGTATCCCGCTTCTACCAGGGCGCGCTTGAGAAATTGTTGAATGGGGAGATCGTCCTCCACCAGGAGCAACCGCATAGCTTCAGGACCTCTTGAGAACTGTACACCCCGAGATAGGATGCATGGAACGCCTGAGATGGCGAGCGCATGCCGGGCCCTGGGAGCGGGTGGCAGACTTTATCACAAGAAAATAAGCAACGGCGCTGGCCGAAGATTTTCGACAAATGACAATTCGTTCATACCTAAGCTTCTTCCGGTGGATGTAACAGGTTTTTCGGTATCATCGGGCTAATCCAGCCAAAAGAGTCGGAGTAGACATCTGTGACAAATCGGGAGCCAGTATCCGCAATTTGTGTCGCCTTGACGCTGACCGCTCTGTGGAGCGTTTCGCTTTTCGGCCAAACTCTTTCTGTCCGCTCGCCGGGAGCAACCCAAACCGGCCGTGAGCCTGCCCCTCAGCCCGCTGTTCCGCCGAGCATCGATCTGGTCGTCCCAGCGGGCACGCCGCTAAAAATTGCGCTCGATCAGGAAGTTCGCGTGCGGCACGTTGGCCAGGTTGTACACGGCAAGTTGACTGAGCCCGTGTACTCGTTCGACAAGCTGGTGATTCCTGCCGGTAGCGAAGTTACTGGTGTAGTCGCCGCTTTGGGCGAGGTTCCCAAGATGCGGCGCGCGATGGCCGCCCTTGACGCCGATTTTTCTCCAGCGCGGCGGGTGCAGATAGAGTTCGCCGAACTGGACCTTCCTGACGGGCGTAAACTTCCGCTACACACCGTGGTTTCGCCGGGATCACAGGGCGTCTTACAGTTTGTTCCGGCCACGAACAAACAGAGCAGTTCCTCTTCCGGTGGAGTTGCATCGCGCAAGGTAGGTGAAGGCCGCCAACAAGCACGCGATCAATGGGAATCGATCAAGAAACAATTGCATGAACCGGGCAAAATGCACCGCCTCAAGCGTCTCGCGATCGACCAACTTCCGTATCGTCCGCAATATATCGATGCAGGAACCGGGTTCAATGCCGACCTTCAGAGTCCATTGCGGTTTGGCTCGGAAGCCTTGAAACCGGAGATGGTCTCGGCAATCGGCGAGCCGCCGCCATCCGGCAGCGTGGTTCACGCACTGCTTGTGACTCCGCTGAATTCGGCAACCAGCAAGAAAGGCGATCCGGTCGATGCGGTCATCAGCCAGCCGCTGATGGTCTCCGATAAATTACTTCTTCCAGAAGGCAGCCATCTTCAAGGCACTATTTTGCAGGTTCGACCGGCACGCCGGCTCGGACGGAATGGCCAACTGCGGATTGTGTTTCACCAAGTCGTCCCGCCCGACGGAGTTGAACAAAAAGTTGAAGCCAGCCTGGAAGGCGTGGAAGTCGCGAAGGGCGAGCATTTGACCCTTGATGCAGAAGGCGGAGCGCAAGTCACCGCCCCTCGGACGCGGTACTTGACCACCGGTATTGCCATAGCATTGGCTGCCAGCTCGGTCGCTCCTGATCGAGATGCCGGGACCGCTGGCCAAAGTGGAGGCGAACTGGGCAAAAGTGGCGCCACCGGCGCCTCCGGCTTCAAACTTATCGGCTTGATCGCAGGTATCGCAGCCCGCTCCCGCGGATTGAGCCAGGTGATGGGTGTCTACGGCGCTGGCATGTCGATCTATTCGCATTTCCTGGCTCGCGGGCGAGATGTCGTTTATCCCAAAGATATGTCGATGGTCGTGGGCTTGGGCACTCGCGAAGCCAGCAATCCAGAGAGGCCGCGGAACGATTCGTCCGCCAACCTGATGCAGGATCGACCGGGTGTCGAGTAGACGACACATGAAGCCCGCGAGGAGAACACAGCGGCGACCGACCCTATCCTTTCAATTTTTCTTGCCGAAAGCTCCAAGCAATGTCATGGGACTCCATCTCGACTCTTTCACTAGAGATATAATGACTCACTATGGGGTGCCTATTCATGAAAGTGGTCCGCGTCAACCGCGCAGCCTTGATGGTCGTGCTGCTGCTTGTCACCTTTTCCGCAACTCTATTGTTCGCGCAGAAGCCGGAGACGGTATGGAGCGGGCAGGAACAACCCATCCGCGAACAAATTCGGGGGCTGCGTAAACTTCCCGATGACACTCGCGCCGAGACGACAAAGAAGCTGGCTCTGCAAATCCGTCAGTTGCCCAGGACCACGAATAAACTGACCCTCGCGATTGGGCTGGCGAACCTATCGACCGAAGGCGACTTCGGCCGCGATACGTTGCAAGAGGTAACGACCACGCTGGCAAGTGCTTTGCGTGAGCAGCCTCAACCCGACGACAAGGGACAACCGGCCGGAGCCTACATCGAACTCGCTCAACTGGTTCGTTACGAGCACATGCAAACTACTCTTGACGCGCCGCAACTGAAAGCAGCTACGGCGAAGCTCGAAGCCGATGACCAGCGCCGGCAGAACGCGAACTTTGCCCTTACCGATCTCCAAGGCAAGAGTTGGACGTTAGGAAGTTTGCGAGGAAAGGTAGTGCTGGTTAATTTCTGGGCGACGTGGTGTCCACCATGCCGAAAAGAGATGCCTGACCTCGAGACCCTCTATGAGCGCTTTAAGGACAAGGGATTCGTTATCCTTGCGATCTCCGACGAGGAGCAGAATAAAGTGCAGCCCTTCATCAAGGAACGGAGCATTCAATATCCCGTGCTCCTCGACTCAGGGCGCAAGGTCAACGATCTTTTCGAAGTCGAAGGCATCCCGAAAAGCTTTGTTTATGATCGCGACGGCAAACTGGTCGCTCAATCCATCGATATGCGCACACAACACCAGTTCCTGGAGATGTTAGGAGAGGCCGGACTTCAGTAGGGCGCTCCTGATGGCTTCAGATCTGAGCAAATCGCACCAAACCCATCTCCACCTATCGGTTTACGAATGTTTACTCGCTCTTTACACGCCAGCATGCAACACATCGAGCGCCGACCGTTCGTTAATCATGCGGTGATTTCCGAATTGGATGGAGGTTCCAGAACATGTTGTCGCAAGGAACGGTTTTTTACGTGGATGACAATCCAAAAGCGCGGCGCCTGTTGGCCAGCGGGATGAGAAGTTGCGGTTTCGATGTCGTTTCAGCGGGAGATCCAATCGATGCTATTTCGCGGGCAAAGACAAGCCCATTCGATCTCGCCCTGTTGCACTACCAAATGCCCAAGCTCTCCGGTGGCGAGATCGTAGTTTTCCGGCGCCGCGAATGTCGTGCCGCATCTGCACGGGACCAGGAAGACCTTCAGCGCTTTCGATTCACTTGTACCAGCCTTGCTCGCGCCAGCCACCATCAGCCCTCGACCGCGACCATCGATCTCTTGCGCTTGTTGGCTTGCAGGACTTTCTTGCGCAGGCGCAGCGACTTGGGAGTGATTTCGACGAACTCATCGTCGGTGATGAATTCAATCGCCTGCTCCAGATTCAGATTGCGAAACGGAACCAGGCGTATCGCCATGTCGGAAGTGGAAGAACGCATATTCGTCAGCTTCTTTTCGCGCACCACGTTGACGTCAAGATCGTTGTCTTTCGCGTTTTCCCCAACAATCATCCCCTCATAAACGTCGATCGTCGGCCCCACGAACAGTTCGCCTCGCTCCTGCAAGTTATAAAGTGCATACGGGGTGGTCACGCCATCGCGGTCAGACACCAGCGCGCCCGTCATCCTGTGCGGGATTTCGCCCTGCCATTCAATGTAGCCATCAAACAGCGAATTCATCACAATGGTGCCGCGCGTATCGGTAAGCAGTTGTCCGCGCAAGCCGATCAGCCCGCGGCTGGGCACGCGAAACTCTGTCCGCACGCGTCCATAACCGTGATTGTGCATGTTCAGCACTTCGCCCTTACGCACCCCCAGTTGTTCCATTACCACGCCGACGAAGGCCTCGGGCACGTCGACCGTGAGCTTCTCGATTGGCTCCATCAGCTTGCCGTCGACGCGTTTGGTGACGATCTCCGGCTTGCCGACCATCAGTTCATAGCCTTCGCGCCGCATCATCTCGATCAGGATCGAAAGCTGAAGCTCACCCCGCCCCATTACGATGAATGAATCCGTGGTTTCGGTCTCTTCCAGGCGCAGGGAAACGTTAGTCAACAGCTCTTTATGCAAACGCTCCCGCAAGTTGCGAGAGGTCACATAGGTGCCTTCACGCCCTGCAAACGGTGAAGTGTTCACCGTGAACAGCATCGCAATCGTCGGTTCGTCAATGGTGATGTGTGGCAGCGGAGCCGGATTCTCGACATTGGTGATGGTCTCGCCAATGGTGATGCCTTCAACTCCGGCCACCGCGACGATGTCGCCCAACGTAGTCTCCGTAATGTCGGTGCGCTTCAGACCCGAGAACGAAAATAGCTTGGTGATCTTCGTCTTGTGGTAAGAGCCGTCCAGCTTGGCAATCGCCACATCCTCGCCGGTAAACATGGTCCCATTAAATACCCGCGCAATTGCCAGCCGGCCCAGATAATCGCTGTAATCGAGGTTCGCCACCAGAATCTGCAACGGCCCATTCGGATCGCCTGTCGGCTCCGGAATCGTCTGCACGATCGCTTCGAAGAGCGGTTGCAGGTTTTCGCCGCCGCCCTTAATGTCCGTCGATGCCGTGCCCGCCTTGGCATTCGTATAAAGAATAGGAAAGTCGATCTGATGTTCTTTCGCATCCAGGTCGATAAACAAATCGTAGACTTCGTTCACCACTTCCTGCGGACGCGCGTCGGCCCGGTCGATCTTATTGATCACCAGAATTGGCGGCAAATGTGCTTCCAAAGCTTTGCTCAGCACATATCGCGTCTGCGGCAGTGGACCTTCGCTCGCATCCACCAGCAACATGACGCCATCTACCATCTTCAGCGCCCGTTCTACTTCGCCGCCGAAGTCGCTGTGGCCCGGCGTGTCTACGATATTAATTTTGATGTGATGATAAAAAATGGCGGTGTTCTTGGCCAAAATCGTGATGCCGCGCTCACGCTCCAGGTCGTTCGAGTCCATGACCCGCTCGATGATGTGTTCGTTCGAGCGAAACGTGCCGCTCTGCTTCAACATGGCGTCCACCAGCGTAGTCTTGCCGTGGTCGACGTGCGCGATAATGGCGATGTTACGGATTGCTGTACTCAATTGAAATCCCTTCAGGACGGAGTGCTACTACTACTTTACTATGCGCGGGCGGGATTATTTGTGGTAGAGGCCAAAAGACTGGGTTTCAGGCTAATTTTGAAGGATCGCGTCAAGAAATAAAGGGCACGCAGCATCAATCGTCGCGGCGAGCGTGCCCGCGCCCCACACTAGATTTCATCCCCATCGTCATCGCGATGGCCCTTGTCTCTCGCCGGACTCAGCGGTTTGCCGTCGTTGGCGTGGCGAATCTCGATTCGTCCATTCACATTTGACAGCTTGATCCGCGCTCCGCCGCCCCCGCCCAATTCGCCGTCTAAACTGTGGCCCACATATTGATGACGATTGGCGTGCAATCCAAAGTCATTTTCAATGCGGCCGGAAACCGTGGAAGCTTCAATCTCAGCCTTCGCGTCCGAGGGTAGGACGATTTCCAGGCTGCCATTGACCGACGACAGATCAACCGGAGAATTGTTCAGCCCGTCGAAGTGCACTTCCATATGGCCATTGACCGACGACAGTTCGGTACGGCCGCGCAGTCCCTGAGCGCTCATCTCCCCGTTGACGCAAGAAGCGCGCACTTCTCCGCCCACGCCTTCAATGGCAAGAGGCCCGTTCACCAGCTTAATTTCATCGAGCCGAGCGCCGCGAGGCACGGTCAGCGTGTACTCCACGCTGGCGGAATCGTGTCCCGTGCCGAAATAATGGTTGTGGCTGTGGTACTCGGTGTGGATGGAAACGTAGTCGTTGCCCGAGCTCACCTGAATCTGCGCGTCATCGAGCTGGTCTTTGCTGTCGGCATATTTCACGGCATCGACCTTCACCTCATTGCGGTCCCACCCCGTGATGTGGACTGCGCCATTAATGTTGTCGAGCTCCACTCGCCCGTCAGCAGAAATCGGATAAGTGTGATGAAACTCCTCCGCCAGGTTGCCGGGATGTCCCGAGGCCTGCGCCTGACCCACCAACAGCAGGGCGCACAGCATGCCCAGAATAGCGCCCATATAAGTTGCGAACTTGCTTACAAATTTCTCAGTTGCCGGCTTCCGCTGCATATTTCCCTCCACAGGGACATGGATTGGACGCGCCAGAATGAAAATCGTGAGTGGCTTTACATCCAGTAAGTTTGCTTGAGTTCGCCGCGCCCCATTCTGAGACGCATTCCGCCCGAAACCCAGCCAGATGAAAGAGTTGACACAGCAGAGCGATTCGCCGCCGTAACCCTAATTTTTGCGGCCGGCTAGGGGTTCAGTCGCGGATTCTTGCGGCGGACAATCTCAATCGCGCTCGGCTGGGCCCCTTGCATTGCCATCCCGCTGGCCAAACCCTGCAACCTTGAGATCCGCGCCACGGCCCGGTCCACCACTCTTGCGAGTTCCGCTCCATATTCGGGATTGCGATCTTCACGCAGCCGCTGTTTCGCCTTCTCCGGAGAAAGCCACGTGGGCCTGCGATTAGCTTCCTGCGGCGGGTCGAGCTTGCGCACTTCACAAAGATGTGCGCTCACCGCCGATTCCGCCAGCAAATTTCGGCCCGCACCCCGTTTCCGTGGAACATACTGCGTGAACGAAGCCTCCTCAATCCGGCCATGGACGCCGGCCTCTTCGAATGCTTCGAGAGCTGCCGCCTGTGCGTGGGTCAATCCCGGTTCCGCGCCGCCTTTGGGGAAGATCCAATGTCCGCCGCGGGTCTGCACCAGCAAAAATTCAATTCCGCTACCACGCACCCGATAACACACCGCAGCGACCTGTTCGCAATCGAGCAGCTTGCGAAGCTGCGCAATCCGAAAAAACTTAGTAGATGGCGGGTTGACCGGCGGACGCCACCACCCTGCCGGCATACGCGATTGTCCAACGCTCATCTCTGTAGATTGCGCGATGCGGCCTGCCTCTGGCTAGAGCCGAGTCTGGTTCGGGCCAGAGCGCATGAAGAGATTTCCACCAGGGAATCTTTCTACTTACTTGCGTGCCGCCCCGCCGCCGGGCCAGTATCAGTACCATCCGTCTATGTCTTAATCGGTTGAAAGGAAGCGACCTTTGGACAATTTCTCGTGCCTGCGCTGTAACCGGGAACTCGAGTCGGGCAACAAGTCGGTCGCAGTCTACATGTTCGCGCAGACCGTGGGCATAAAGCCGCGGCAGAAGTCGTCCGCGCAGCGCATTGCATTCTGTCCGCAATGCTCGGTTTCGCTTGCCATGGGACCTCCGCCGGAAGGCGCGCTGAATATGGCGGCGTGGCACATGATTCGCGACTTGGTCGGCGCCGATCCGGCGCTGAACGATGCCGCGTGGGAGGCGCTCCGAGCCATCGCCGGATACCTGCCGGCAACGGGTACGGAAGGCCCGCGCGCCGTCAGAGGCGGCGGGTATTTCGAGTTCTAGGCTAGAAAACTCTGTTGTAGACCGAACCGCAGATCGCCGCTAAGATCTGAGGGTCAACAGCGGCCCGAGACTGTCCTGCTCGCCAAGGCAGAGATTTGGCGCCGTTCGGCTAGCGTTCCGATGCGGTATCCGGGAGCGTCTTGAAGAAGGCGCGAGAACGGAAACGGAGATGACGGAAAGACCGCTCGCATTTCTGTCGCTAGTCAAGCTGCTCGAAACCGCCGTGGGACACACGACAGGCTACTCCATGCTCGACCCGTTTCCTTGTACGACCCTCGAAGCAGGAGAACCCGCAATTATTCCTATCCAGAAGGCTGGTAGAACCATCGCTCAGCACATGGGGCTTGGTGATTTGACCTTCGTCATCTCCATTACCACACACGACAAAAATACAGCGGGTCACATTGAACTGAATCGCGACGGCAACGACGTGTTCGTTGAACTGGCAACCGACATCTGCGGTTACAAAGATGCAGTTCTTGCCACTCTTTGTCACGAGCTATCCCACAAGTACCTTCCCGTCCAAGGAATCAAACACGGAATCGACAAGATTGAGCAGGAGTATCTCACGGATGTGACGGCAGTCTACCTAGGATTGGGTAAGATCATGTTGAACGGGTGCGAGTGTGAGAGTTCCCATTCGCGTATGGAGGGCGGAAGAACGGTAACGACAACTCACACCTTGAAGACTGGATACATCTCTCCTGAATGCTTTGCGTTTGCGTATCGGCTGATCTGCGCTATGCGAGACATCCCGCGTGAAGAGTTTATGAAGGGACTGTCAACACCCGCAAGGGAGGCTATCTCAAACTGTGAGCGTGATTATCCGAACTGGTTCAACCCAGAGTTCAGAGATTCAGCTGAAATGAGCAAAATCGCCGAACATCTGAGGGGGAAGGTCGTGGCGTGCCAAGAAAGTGCCGCTGAGCACGATCAACTTGTCCGCAGGTTCGAGGAGTCAATCAAAGCCATCTACATAACGCTCCGCGAATCGCACAAGCCGCTCAAAGAAGCGTTGCGGAGCATCGAAGGGCTAAGTGAATTCCAACCCAACCCCCATTTGCGGTTCCTTACCTGTCTGGAAACGAGAGCGCACGGCTGCAAGTCAGGATCAAATGAATAGGCTCAAGCCACGTCTAGGGCAAATCAAATCCGTTGCGCCATTTGTCAGCGCAGACGATCATGACGCTCCCACCGACATACTCGAATGTCCATTGGATGGAACGAAGTTGAGAGTGCCAAGCGGTCGAACCCGTATCTTGGTTACTTGCCCTTCCTGCAAGTACAAGTTTCTTGCGAGCACGGTGGTTCACCGCGGCGGACAGAACCAGGATCGGCCATCTCGGTTGGTTCAATCTCTAAAGTCGGTTTTCCGCAGGGAAAATCGTCCCTTGACAATAGTAACACATGTGGTACCATATCGATGATTGATCTTCGAGAATATAACGACCGCGAAGGTCGCAGCCCATATGCCGCTTGGTTTGATCGCCTGAATGCTCAAGCGGCCGCCAAGGTGACGACGGCTCTGACGAGACTGGCTGGCGGCAATCTCTCGAACGTCAAAGGGGTGGGTTCCGGTGTATTCGAGTGCCGGATCGACTTTGGTCCCGGGTATCGGGTGTATTTCGGCAAAGACGGAGAGCGGTTCGTGATTTTGCTTGGCGGCGGCACCAAGAAGAGGCAGCAACACGATATCAATTTCGCCCTTGCCAACTGGCAGGATTACAAACGGAGGAAGTGACGCACAATGCCGTTGACCCGCGATTTCAAAGAGACGATCCGCGCCCGTGCTGCGCGTGATCCAAAATTCCGCAAGGAACTCCTCCGCGAAGGCGTCGAGTGCATGCTCGGCGGCGACACCGCCACGGCGAAGACCATTCTCCGCGACTACATCAATGCGACCGTCGGTTTTGCGGAAGTTGCCGAGGCCACGCATATTCCTTCGAAGAGTCTCATGCGGATGCTGGGGCCGACCGGCAACCCGCACGCGGAGAATCTGTTTGAAATTGTCAGCTTCTTGCAGGAGCGTGAGGGCGTCCGCTTGCGGGTCAAGGTTGCATCGGCTTAAGCGATTCGCGGCTCGCAAAGTATTTTGCGCGGAGCATCGTTCTATTCTTCGCGCTTCCAGTGGCCGTTGCCCTGTGGTAGCCAGCGGTGGCCATTCATGTCAAGCCACTCGCCGGTAGGTTGGTCCTTCTTCTGGTCAGAGCCGAGGCGCAGCACGTTGCCGTCGAGGTCCTCCACTTGCATCTCGTAGGCCCAATCGTAGTTGGTGGGCAGGTGGCGGATTTTAGCTCCGCTGCGGCGATACTCGGCGAGTAATGCATCGGCATCTTCCACCCCAATCCATACCCAGCCGCCGAGGTGTCCCTGGTCGTCCTGGCTCAGGAAGATATCGCATCTGCCGCGCTTTACCGAGGCAAAGTATGGCCCCTGCCAATTGATGGCGAAACCGAGCGTCCGCACGTAATAGTCGAGGCTGGCCGCGAGATCTTGTACCCGCAGGATGGGATTCACTCCCTCGAAGCCCACGCCTGCGGATCTTGCCGGCTCGGTTGACGACATGTTTATTGGCTCCATTTCAAGTTAAAATCCCCATCCTAACATCGAAAAAACGACATTAGGATGGGGCAATCGCTGGTGTACATCGCTAGTGCGTGTGCTCCACTAAAAGAAATCCGCCATGGGTAACCCTTTGGCGGCCCAGCCGAGATTGGACGTGGGCAGCCCCAGTCCTTGGGACATGAGGCGTAATATGTCTCCTTCGTCGTAGCTCTTGTTGTAGTTACGCTTATCGCCGCCCTTCGACTTGTAGCCTTTCTTGCTGAATGGGCTGACTACGACCAGTTCGACTTGTCCGCCGCAGCCTTTGCCTTCGGTTATAGTGTCGCAATCCGGATTTCCGGTGTCGTTGTTTTCGTCGAAAACGATGATCAGCAGGCCTGTGCCGCCCTTCTGAAAGTAGGGACTCTTAACCAGGGGCTTGATTTCCTTTTTCAGCCAGGCGTCAAAGGTCGAGACTGAACAGTCGTGTGCATCGTCGCAGCCATTCGGGACGATCCAGGAGAGGGTGGGCAGAGCATGGTTGGCCAAATCCGTGGGGAACTGGCTGAAGCACACAAAGTTGCTCGTTTCTGTGTTGATGGTCGTCATGTATTCGAGCGGATCGTGACGGACGTAGTACGCTCCAGAATTGACTCCGCTACAGTTTTTGACGCTGGGAAGGTCTTCGACATAGTCCTTCCATGTGCCGCCCGCCGTCTGAACTTCAAGCGCAATATTGTTCTTCGAGACCGGAAAAGATTGGGGCGTCTGGCTGTCATCGTCCGTAAGGATAAACCCGGTGGTCAGGTTGAAATAGTTGCCGATCGAGGGATGTGTGTCCGAGTAATAGTTGATCCCCAGGCCATAAGACTTGGCCAAAGAGGTCAAATACGGCATGTTCGCCTTGTTGTAAGACGTAGTGTAAGCCTGGTTCTCACCCAGCACCATCACCACATTTCCGAACGCTGGCAGCTTCTGAGCGAAAGCTGAGGGCACAAGAATAGACGCGCCCAGCAGCAACATCAGGCAGAGACCAAATCCATTTGTTTTTGCTTTCATCATTGAAATCCTCGCGATACGATTTTTTACAGCAAAAGTTGAAAAGTGCGGGCGCAAGCCGAACCTGGGCGGAATCTTCCCCTATTTCCAAAACAGACGCTAATTCTACGCCCACCCCGCCAAATCGCAAGGGTGAAAAGATTCTCACCTTTGCCGCTCCACATCTTTGCCGCTCCAATTGACCTGCATCAAGTGTAGGGTGGACACTCTTGTCCGCCAGCTTTTGACCTTGCTCCTAGCGTGGTCCTACCAATATTCCTCGGACCAGTGTGGACAAAAGTGTCAGTCCCCACAGAAGCGGAAAACTTGATACGATCGCACTCAACTCTAGCCGCGTCTTACTACTTTTGTTTTCAGCTCTTTGGAGGTCGTGACGTAATCGTACAGTCTCCGCTGTGATGACGATATGTTCCACGTGGAACATTTCTCCAATATGTTCCACGTGGAACATTTTGCGGGTGGCGGACCGATTTGCGGCACCAGCGATTGAATCAGGCAAGGTGCGTTGACACCTGCACCCGTGGCCCCTAGACTGAAAGCCTGTAGAGTGGGCTATGGCGGGCGGACGCTGAGGAGATCTATGTCATCTTGGATACAGAACAGGTTTGAAAAGAATTTCCTGATCACTACGGTCGATTACGTGTTCAACTGGGCGCGCAAGTCGGCGATCTGGCCCATGACTTTCGGTTTGGCGTGCTGCGCCATCGAGATGATCTCGTCGTCGACGTCGCGATTTGATATTGCCCGTTTTGGGTCGGAGGTGTTTCGTCCCAGCCCCCGCCAGGCCGATCTCATGATCGTCTCGGGGACGGTCACGCTCAAGATGGCGCCGGTGGTCAAGCGGATTTACGACCAGATGCCCGATCCGAAGTGGGTGATTTCGATGGGCGCCTGCTCGTCGGTCGGCGGTCCGTTCAATACTTATGCGGTGCTGCAAGGCGTGGACAAGATTGTGCCGGTGGATGTGTACGTGATTGGATGTCCGCCGCGTCCGGAGAACCTGTTTTACGCGCTGCTGAAGCTGCAGGACAAGATTGACACCATGACCATCGCCAAGCCGACCGAAGTACGGCTCCAGGAAAATATGGTGGAGAAATTCAAGCAGCAAGTAATGATCGCGCAGACCATGCAGCCGCGGTAGGCAGCACTTAGCTGTCGGCCGTCAGTTCTTAGCTCTTAACATTCGGATGTGCTTCTTGCTGCGCCCGACCGCTTCTGAGTCAATCATGGGCTATATCAAAATCGCTACTCAATCTGAATTGCCTTCGGTGAACGAAGCCAAGGAATTTTCTTGCGGCGATCGCACCATCTGCGTGGCCAATGTGAATGGCACTATTTCGGCGATGGACAATGTTTGTCTTCATCGCGGGGGGCCTTTGGGGCAGGGAATTATTGAAGGGAACAAGGTCGTATGCCCCTGGCATGGCTGGCAGTGGGACCCCAAGACCGGGCAATCCGCGCAGGACCCGAATGCGAAGATTGCGGTGTATGCGATGAAGATTGAGGGTGGGAATGTGATGGTGGAGGTCTAAGAGTTCTGTTGTACATTTCGACTTGATTAGACCGGCGGACGAGAACGTCCGCCGCCACGTTTGCCGCCACGTGGTTCTTCTTATCCCAACAACTTCAAGAATTTTCCGGGTTGGTTATCGAAGCCGGGGAATACCTGATCCAAATTCTTATTTCCCAGATGACGCGCGACGGCTTCGCCTATTACTTGACGGAAGTCGGTGGTTAGGGCCAAGTCGCGGCCTTCGTAGAGTTGGGACTGGTCGAGGCCGGGCCAGCGTCCGTAGACTTTGCCACCTTTGACCGGGCCTCCTAGCACGAACATGACGTTGGCGTGGCCGTGGTCGGTGCCGCGATTGCCGTTTTCGCGGACGGTGCGTCCGAATTCGGACATGGTGACGACGACGGTGTCTTCGCCGAGGTCGCCGAGGTCGATCCAGAAGGCGGCGAGGGACTGAGAAAACTCGCGCAGAACATTGGCGATCTGGCCTTGCGTGCTGCCTTCGTTGACGTGATGGTCCCAGCCTCCGATGTCGGCGAAGGCGACCTGCACGCCTAAGTTGGCTTTGATGAGTTGGGCGAGTTGGCGCAGGCTGTCGCCGAAGTGGCCATTGGGATAGTTGGCTCCGGCGGCGGGCTTATATTTTGCGGGGTCGGCGGCACGCAGCATTTTGACGGCGTCGAATGTCTCCTGACCGGTGCCCTGAAGAACGGAGTCGACGGAGTGTGCGTACATTGCCTCGAAGGTATTGGAGATGGGCGCAGCCTTCGGATTTTGTCCGCCAACGGCGAATTCAGAAATGTTGTCGACCGCGACGGCGGGCTGACCGCCGGAAAGAATGCGCGGCAAAGTTGGGCCGAGAGCGATGGCGCGAAAGGCAGACGGATCGCCGTGCGCGGGCAGGGAGCGGAGACTGCGGTTGAGCCAGCCATCGTCGGTAGCTTTTACGCCGGGCGTGCCAGACTCCATAAAATCCTGGGCATCGAAGTGGGAGCGGCTGGGGTCGGGCGAGCCGGCGGCGTGCACGATGGCGAGTTGACGCTGCTTCCACAGCGGCTGAAATGGCGAAAGCGATGGGTGCAGGCCGAAGAATCCGTCGAGGTCGAGAACGTCATGGTGAGGGATGTTAATGGACGGACGCATGGCGTAATACGATCTCTCGCCGTGGGGGACGACGATGTTGAGGCCGTCGGCTGCGCCGCGTTGAAAGATGACGACCAGCCGCTTGTTCTTATCTTGCGAGTTGGCGGCGTAAGCGGCACGAGTGAGAAAGCTTGGGATGGCAGCGGTGCCGACAACGGCCATGGCACTATGGCGAAGGAAGATGCGACGAGTGATGGGCATGGGAAAACCGCTCTTAGCTATTAGCTCTTAGCTTTCAGCTTAGGGCAAGAGCCAGGGACATTACACGACTTAAGAGCTTACCTCCTTTGAAATTCTGGCGAACCTAGTAGCAATCCTTCAATGGCAGCGGTGTTGGGCGGCCTTGAGGAATCGTCTAATTTTCGGCGGCTGATCTTGGGCTCTTGCAAACGGGCGCTAATCACGTCGTGCGTCTGCTTGGAAACGTCTCCTGCCAGCAAGCTGTTTTCGAGCGCGGCGAGTGTTCCCTGCGCGTCGGTTGGCGCAACGGATGCGGCGGCGGGGAAGTGATCGGGGTCAATGGCGACGCCGCGGATTTTGCCGGCGGTCAGCGCCATAGAAAAATTCATGCGATCGAGAAGCGCGGCGGAGTTGACCCAAGTGCTGGCCTTCATCGAGTAGCCGGTGGGAGGCTGCACACTGTAGGGGCGCATCCCCATGTTCTGCAACTGATTTGCCAGGGGCATGGCTTCGCTTACGTCGGCGCCGGTGGCGCGGACGGCGGAGACTACGAACTCCAGCGGCGTTTTCACTTTGGCGCGGTAAGTTTCAGGCGACCAGAACTCGGGAGAGCTGAACATGGTTTTCAAAACTTCGCGGATGTCGCCATCTTTCTTCAAAAAGGTCTGCGCCATGCGATCGACCAGGGCCGGTGGAGGATCGTCGGACACAAAGCGCATTGCCAGTTTGCCGCAGACGAACTTCGCGGTTGCCGGCTGGTGTGCCAGGATGTGCAGCACCTCAAAGCCTTCCTTCTCGCCATCTGGTTTGATGCGGTGGCCGAGGACAATTTTGTCTCCGGGCTCGTGCATGCGCTCTTCAAAAGTGAAGCCGCCGCCCTTGCGCGGCTGTTTGAGCGTCCAACCGGTAAACACCTTGGCGACGTTGGTAACATCTTCCTGGGTGTAGCCGCCGTTCACGCCCAGAGTGTGCAGTTCCATCAGCTCGCGGCCATAATTCTCGTTCAAACCATTGCGATTGCCTTTGGACTGCTTTTGCGGGCCATTGGCGCGGGCGCGACGCTTCCAGTCCTGACGATTGCGTATGCCATTGGCGACATCTGAGTTCGGACCGACGCTGAGCCAGTTGTCGAGATAGAAGAGCATGGCGGGACTCTGCGCGGTCGAGACCAACAGGTCTTCAAACTTTCCGAACACATGCGGACGAATCACATCGCGCTCGTAACCGGTCAGGAGGTAGCGGTCAGCGTCCTTGCCGATAAACACATTGAAGTGGTTGAACCAGAAATCGGTCATCACTTCCTGCAATTGGCGGTCGCTATAGATGGCGCGTAGCAGCTTGGCTTGAATCAATTCCTGAACGACGACGGACCGGGGATCGTTGAGCGCCTGCATGGTTTCGCGCTGGCGCGGATTCATCCCTTGCAGGAATTCATCTTTCTGTTCGCCCTTGAGCGATGC
This sequence comes from Terriglobales bacterium, assembly GCA_963700175.1. Lineage (GTDB taxonomy): Bacteria > Acidobacteriota > Terriglobia > Terriglobales > Acidobacteriaceae > DASVWZ01. The sequence goes on along the minus strand of CAVOWN010000003.1, from coordinate 160,969 downwards.
GGTGAGCGCGCGCCGGTCATCGGGAGAAAGTCGCAAGACGGCTTTCATGCGCTGGTCGGGCGGCAGATCGAGCAAGTCCTCGGTACTGGCGTTGATGTCTTCCTGAAAATTGGATTGGGGAACGGTGGAATGTTCGCCTCCGGCTTTGGAATCCTGTTTTTGTTCATACTTCTCGACCTGCGCTTCATACACGGCGCGCTTCAGAGGATCGGATGGCAGGCCCTGCTTGCCTTCGGCAACCGCTTTGATCATTGGGTTGGAGGGAAAATTATCGACAAGCTCTTTAGGATCCATGCGCAGAGTGCGGAATGGCGCGAGCCTCGCTTCGAGAGCGGTGTCGTCGATCCGTTCGGGATGAAGTTGCTGGTCAATCCAATTGTCGATGCCTATGGCTAGCACCTGGTTAACGTCGCCGGGGCGTGGTCCGAAAGTCAGACGATTGAGGGCGTGGAGAGCTTGTTTTTGGGGATCGAGCGGGGAAACGGGGAGCTTCTGCTTTTTTCTGCCCAAGGCGATTTCCGCCGAGAACGCCACGCAGAGCGTGAGCAGGAGGACAGCGGATTGGCGGTTTCCCAGCTTCATGGCAATTGCAGGGAGGCGATTACAAGTATGAACCCTAAGTAAAGCAAAAGTTGTTGAGGGGTGGGGGGTGACTGGGGTAACGTGTTACTCTCCTAAACTTTAGGAGTGCTTAGTCTTTCAGACCCATTTGCGGCGAACCGCCAACTTGCTACGGCGACACCTCAAAGACCGTGCCGCAACCTGATTGACAGATCTGTCCATCGCCTCCAGCTTGCGACGTGCTGTAGAGATTGCCTGACTTGTCGAAAATTAAACTGGCAGCAGGGAACTCCCCGTCCGGTTGTCCCGTAAAACCGTACAGAAGAGAGATGTCCCACTTAGCTCCTTTTGGCTTCAGTTCGAAAACTGTTCCACCAAAATCTGTACCAAAGGCGTTCGTCGTGCCATAGAGACTCCCATGCAAGCCGAGTGCTAAGCCACTCACGGGGTCCGCTCCGTATTGGTTGTTGTCGTCAAATCCATATAGCATTGTCTCGTTCCATGGCCCTGATTTGCCTGACAATGGCTTCAGGCAAAAGACTGTGCCCCAAGACCACGGTCCCCCGCCCCCAGTTGTGCCGCACAGACGGCCACTTGCGTCAATAATTACGCCACTTTGCGGGCCACTGCCGTCGGGAGCCGCTTTAAAGCGATGTAAGATGTTTTCGCTCCAATCGCCGCCTTTATTAGGAGGCGGGATAAGGTTGAATACCGTGCCGCAACCCTGATTCGAGTTATGTGGGCAATTGTAGCCGCCGATAGATGTTGTACCGTAGATCGCGCCCTTGCTGTCGAGCACCAAGCCACCATTAGGGCTCGCCCCATCACCAGTGGATGAGCCTGGCCTCATTCCTGCAAAGCCGTGCAGAAGTTTTTCTGTCCACACCCCGCCTTTGTGCTTCGGCGGGCTCAACTCGAACACTGCCCCGCAATATTGATAATAGGGATCGCAGGTCGTGCCTTCGCCTCCGCCGAACATGGTTGCTCCGTACAGATTCCCCGCGCTGTCAAACACCAGATTGCCATTGGGCAAATATCCCTGCTTGGGAGTTGGAAAGCTGTACAAGATGGTTTCGGTCCATGCCCCACCTTTTTGTGTTGGCGGCGAGAGTTCATAGACCGTGCCGCATCCGACTTTTCCACCCAGCAGAATGCAATTCCCAGTGCCGCCGTAGCCGGTAGTACCATACAGGTTTCCGGCGCTGTCGATTATCACGCTGCCAGCCGGTGTGTTGCCATCGCCGGAGCCATTGCCCTTGAAGATGTGGAGCACGGTTTCAGTCCATGGGTCACCTTTCTGGGCTGGCGGCGCGAGCTGAAACACGATTCCACACTGGGCTGGCGGACACTCGCCTCCACCGTCAGTCGTGGCACCGTAAAGATTCCCCGCTTTATCAAAGACCACGCCGCCAGCAGGATACTCGCCGTCGGTGGTTCCGCCCTGAAAACTGTAGAGCACTTTTTCCTTTCCCTGCGCCGAAGCGAAAGAGACGAGCACTGAAGCAACCGCAAACAAAATAACCAGAATCCTTGTCAGTCGGGCGAAGTGTGCGAGAGTCATGGCCATCTTCTGGGTAGCGATTTTCTCACGAAGGGAACGCGGAGCCTAGTTGAATCGTAGGCAGGCGGGTAGGAAGCTCTTTTTGAACCCCGACAGAGGCCTCAGCGGCTAAAGCCGGATTATATTTGGGGCTGAGCGGCGCGGCTGAAGCCGCACCCTTTCAAAGCCAGGATCGGTCGAGAACGGAAGCAGGTTTCTCCACCTCGCCGAATCTCCGTAATGGGGCGATTCTGCTCCGGTCGAAATGACAAGATTGGGTTCAATCCGGTTCCTTATGAAGGTTGGGTTTAATCAGGGATCTCTAGGTGAGGAAGAGACGGCCGTGGCTGATTTTATGCTGTAAATTGGCGGACAGTTGGTCGATGTCGGCGGCGGCGATGCCACTGGTATGGCCTTCGAGGAAGGGCACGCGATTACTTCCCACGGCATCGCGGCGAACTTGCACGAGGAGAGCGTGGACGATGTTGGGATCAAATTTCTGTGGCGCCAGGCGGACAATTTCGCTCAGGGTGCCACCCAACGACAGACGCTCGCGATAGGGGCGTTCGCTGGTCATGGCATCGAAAGTGTCGGCGAGGCCGATGATTCTGACCGGCAGGGAGAGTTCCTCACTGGCCATGCCATCGGGATAGCCGGAACCGTCGGCACGCTCGTGATGCCATCGGACAACTTCGGGAATCTGCGGCCAAGGGAACTGGATTCCACTGACAATCTGGTGGCCAACCACGGTGTGGTCGGCCATTTCGCGGAACTCCTGGGCGTCAAGCGAAGTTGTCTTACCGAAAAGACGCTTGTCGACCGCAACCTTTCCGATATCGTGCAGATAGCCGGCGGAGCGTAGAGCGGCAATCTCATTGGGCTCCATGCTCATGGCCTCGCCGATGGCCGCGGCGTAGCGGGCCACGCGCAGAGAGTGTCCGTGAATGTTTACGTGTTTGACGTCAATGGCGGCGGCGAAGGTTTCAAGCGCGCTGTCGTAGAATCCGCGGAGCGACGCCATCAGGCGCAAATTCTCGGCGACACGTTGAGCGAGGGTTTGTCCCAGCGAGTGGTTGTGGATGGCCAGGGCGACGTAGTGACTGAGCAATTCGAGCGATCCGAGTTCGCCGTATTCGTAACGGCCGCCACCGTCACGGTTGCCCAGAGCGGCGACTCCGACGAGCTTTCCGGCGACCTTTAATGGCGCGACACACTTGAATAAATCGGGAGCGACATTGCCGTTCGCGCTGAGGAATGTGTCGTGCGATCCGGCGGTCAGAGCCACCGGGGAGCGTGCCGCAGTCAATGCGTGCACCTGTTTTGGCAAGAGCGGAATAATTGCCGGCTCGGGCATCAACACAAAGCCGTCAGAAGCGATCGAAGTTAAAAGGGAAGGCCGGTCGCTGTAGGTAAAAAGCACAGCCTCGCGCGCGGCTCCGGCCTGCATCAGCGCGGAGAGCATAGCGCGTGCAGCCTGCGGAAAATCATGCTCTGCCGTCATCTCGGGGCCGAGATCGGAGAGAGCCTCGACAGTTCGTAGAAGCCGTCTGAAATTATCCTTATGCACAGCGGCGCGCTGGGGGGAGCGTCCTCAGTTGAAGATTATCATGCAGTGGTCAGACCAAGTTGTTGGTTAGTTTGGTGCAAGAAATCCACAGGAGAAATGGCGTTCAGCGATCAATTTTTTCCGATCGATTTGAAGGTCATCTCCTGGGCGCGGCTGCCGGTCTGCTGTTTCCATTCGAAAAATAATCCGGCATAGGTCTGGGTGATGTATTGATCGGGCGAGATGCCCAGCGTTTTGGCGGTAGCGTCGATCCATCGGGAAGGACCTTCGATCTCGCCGAAGTTTCCGATGGGAGTTTCATCGACGACGACGTGGCCTTTTCCGTCGGTCCACTGGGCGCGAAATTTCTCGTAGCGGAAGGTGGGGGTGAAGCCCAGAGCGTGGAGGATCTTCTCCATTTTGGGTCCGTCGGAGATCCTGGTTTCATTCTCGATCCGCGTCTTGTGGCGTCCGGCTTTTCCTTTGGCTTTATGAGTGAGCACCCAGTCCGAACCATACTTGCGGAGACGAAGAAGGTCGCCGCGTTGCCGGAGTGGCTGATCCGGCAGGTCATAGAGGGTGTTCATTTCGTGAGTGCGGCGGGTCACTGTCTTGAAGCCGGATTTGCGAAGCCGGCGAGCAAACTCGCGAAGATCGCCCAAGCGAACCTTAATTTCGATTTCCCGATTGGAAGCCATGGCATGAGTATATGGGAGGCAGGCGGCGACGACGCTTGGTCAACGCGACGCTAATTGGTCTGCCGACGAAAGCTCAACCACAGGGGGCACAGGGGTTTACGGAAAAGGCCAGAGGTTTGCTGGACTTGCTAGCTGAACGTTGGCAATTTCACTAAATCGTTGTGCGGAACGGATTCGACGGGCTCTCCGGCTTTGCGCCAGGCGGCCAGACCTCCGGTGATGACGAACGCGTTGAAGCCTTTTTCCCTCAGCAGCAGCGCCACACGGGCGCTGGTTCCTTCGCGCGCTCAAGTACAGTACAGATAAATGTCCTTATCTTTGGGATAGGTTTTGAGTTCTTCTTCGAGATTGTTGGGCTCGAGCCGGATCGATCCTTTGATGCGCTCCGCATTGGGGTCGTAATAGCCGTGACTGCGAACGTCGAGGACCAGGGGTTTAAGCTCGTCATCGGAGGCCAATCGGGCGGCTAGTTCGTGGACCTGCACGCGCGGCACGATTCGATAGTCGGCGTTTTTGCGATAGAGCCAAGCGCGATAGACGATGTAGACAAGGAAAGCGACGAGAACGACCGTGCCCAGGGCATGGCTGGCGGTATGAAAGCCGCGGGTGATGGAGGCCAGGAAATCGCGGAAAAGATAGCCCAGGCCGCAGTAGGCCAGCGTATAAAGACAAGCGCCAGTCAGGTCGAGGCGCAGGAATTGCGCTGGGCGCATCTTCATGCTTCCTGCGAGGGGAGCGGCCATGGTGTTAATGCCGGGAATAAACTTTGCGAACAGCAGCGTGAGCTTGCCACGCTTGTAAAAAGACTCGGCCGACCGCAGGATGCAGGATTCGGGATTCACGGACAGCCGGCACAACATTCCCAGCAGCGTCCATCCGGTATAGCGCCCGAGGACGAACAACAGCACATCGCCAATCATCATGGCGGTCACGGCAATTACGAAGACTGCCGGAGCATACAAAGTATGCGATGCGGCCGCAGCGCCTCCCGCGACCAGGGCGAGGGCGGCGGGCACTGGCAATCCGACGGATTCGGCGAGCGCGATGCAAAAGATCAGCAGATATCCGTGACGCGCCGCGATGGTGAGAAGGTCGGTCATGTTGAGCGAGGTCTAGTAAGTATAAACAAACCTCTGTCTCAGCTCGCATTGGACGAGACGTTATATTGATGCGAAGGACGATCGAACGGAGCAATAAGCGGCGAAATAAGGTGGGACGGCGGGGGATGGAAGGCTTGCCGCAGACGCGACAACCGGGAATCTGGCTCCGGACGGCCCTGAACCGACGTAACTCGGCCCATCATACGGACCGCCATATCATTGAAAATGCCGTTCTCCCCCGTCCGAAATCAGAGTTTGAGGTCTACATGCGCAACACTTGCGGCGGATTCATTTTATTGGGAGTCGTTGCTTTGGCGTCGTTGGCGGGTGGGCAGGACTCGCCATCGTTGGGCGACATAGCGCGCCAGGCGAAGGAACAGAAGCAGAAGAAAGAAGCCCAGAGCAAGGCTGGTCAGGATTCCAAACCTCCCAAGGTCATCACTAACGAGGAAATGCCCTCGAGGCCGGAGTCGAGCTACGTGCATCCGACGGGCCGCCCGCAGGGTGCGGGGGTGGTTCCAGCAGCGAACGTCGAGATGAATGCTGGAATATGGAAGTCTCAGATCCAGAATCAAAAGAACGTGATCAGCTCGCAACAAAGCATGATCGATAAAATCAATGACTCGGTTCGGTACGCGCCAGCCAACTGCGTGAGCGGATGCGTGCAGTGGAACGAACAGCAGCAACGGAAGCAAGAGGAAGTCGAGAGGATGCGAGGGCAATTGGAAGAGCAGAAGAAAAACCTGGAAAACATGCAAGAGGCGGCAAGAAAACAAGGCTTTAGCAGTTCAGTTTACGATCCGTAGAGCCGGCGGAGAAGTTTTGTTCTAGTTTTACTTTTCGCGTGCCACGACAAATTGGGGTGCCCAGAGTAGGGCGCGCTTAGTCTCGGAATCCGGGAAGCTACAGATTGAGTTGCAGGCCATGGTGGCATATTGCGCCGCGCGCTCGTGGGCCGCCTCGAGAGACCCGTACCGATTCAAAATCTCCAAAACCTGGGAGTGCGTCACTCCGTCGAATGCGCGCTCACGCACCACGGTAGCGATGACTTCACGTTCTGCCGGGGTGCAACGTTGTAGAGCGTGAATCACGGCCATGGTGACTTTGCCTTCGCGTAAATCGCTGGCTACGGGTTTCCCCAGGACATCTTCGGATGCGGTGAGATCGAGAACGTCGTCAACAATCTGAAACGCCATGCCGAGATCGCGTCCATATTGCGCCAGATTTTCTTCCTGCTGTGGCGTGGCGCCGCCCAAAATCGCGCCCAATCGCATACAGACGGAGAACAGGCAGGCAGTCTTGCGAAAAATCAAATCAAAGTGCTCATCAATGGAAATCAGCTTGCCGAGCTTTTCCATCTGAAGCAATTCGCCTTCGACCATCTGCTGGGTCAAGTCGATGAGGGAGTCGAGGACGCGGAAGTTGCGTTCGCGCACCGCAATCTTGAAGGCTTGCATGTAAAGCCAGTCGCCGGCCAGCACGCACTTGGAATTCCCCCATTGCGTATTGGCGGCGGGCCGGCCCCGGCGGGTTTGAGCTTCGTCGATGATGTCGTCATGGACGAGGGTTGCAGTGTGGATGATCTCGACCACCGCTCCTAACTTAATGGCGCCACGACCAGGGTAGTCGAAGAGCCGCGCGGCGAGAAGCAAGAGCGCGGGCCGGATGCGTTTACCGCCTCCGCCGCGCAAATATTCGCCGATCTCGGTGATGGCTTCGACGCCCGCAACCGTGTCCCGCCCGAACTCGCGTTCGATGGCGACCAGGTCATCGCGCAGGAGTTCGAAGATCTCTTTCCCGTTGATGGCGGCCGGTGTGCTCAAAACTGTATTTTTCTTAACCACGCAGACACAGAGTGACGGAGCTTACGAGTATCGTTTTGCGAGTCTGGTTCCGTTATATACGGTACGAGGACTGATCTTCGAGTTGCGCTCCCTGACTCTGTGTCTCCGTGGTTGAAATTCAATTGCTTCGGTAATTCGTAAACTGCATATCGACGCCGAAGTCCCGCTGCCGCAATAGTGCGATGATGTCCTGCAAACTGTCGCGGTCTTTGCTGCTCACCCGAACCAAGTCTCCCTGGATGGATGCGTTAACTTTTTTCTTCGAATCTTTAATCGCCTTTACGATTTCCCGGGCTTTCTCGATCGGAATGCCTTGCTGCATGGTGATTTTTTGTTTGGCGGTGCTGCCGGCCGAGGGTTCGACGACTCCGTAGGTAAGACCCTTGAGCGGTACGCCGCGTTTCACCAATTTCTGCTGGAAGATATCGTTGACCGCTTTCAGTTTGTATTCGTCAATGGAATGCAAAACGATGGCGTCTTTACCGTCCATCTCAATGTTCGATTTCGAGTCTTTCAAGTCGAAGCGAGTGTGAACTTCTTTCAGCGCCTGCTGGATGGCGTTGGCCACCTCTTGCAGGTCGATTTTACTGACAATGTCGAAAGTATTCTCGGGCATGAGGTTTCGCGCCTAATAAACAGATTACAGGGAACCTACGAAAGATGCATCTAACAGCCTAAATGGCCTTCGGTTTTTCCTGAAGAGAAAAGAAGCGATAAAAGTTGTTCGCCGTCTGCATGCCGATTTCTTCGGCGGAAAGGCTGCGAATTTCACCTATCTTGCGCGCCGTTTCGGTTACAAATGCGGGCTCGTTGCGCTCGCCGCGGTGAGGAATTGGCGCAAGGTAGGGGCAATCGGTTTCAATCAGCATGCGTTCCATCGGAACTTCCCTAGCTGCATCGCGAATCGGCTGCGCTTTGGGAAACGTCACATTTCCGGCGAAGGAAATCATGAAATTCATATCGAGCGCACGCTTGGCGTGCTGCCAAGTTCCGGTAAAACAGTGCAAGATGCCACCCAGTCCGGTGGTCCAGTGGTCTTGAATCAGGCGCAAGCAGTCTTCCCAGGCATTCTCGCTGCCGTCCGAAGGGCGGCAGTGAATGATGATGGGCAATTTGGCGGTCTTCGCGAGTTCCATCTGCTTAAGAAAAACCTGCTGCTGGATATCGCGCGGGGAGTGGTCATAAAAATAATCCAAGCCGATTTCTCCCCATGCGATTACTTTGGGCGACTGGGCGAGAGCAGCCAGTTCGTCGAAATCAGAAGGCTTCGCCAGTTCCGCTTCGTGCGGGTGAATGCCGATGGTGGCATACATGAAATCGTATTTAGCTGCCAGGCGGATACCGCAGTCGAGCGAGCCCGGGCCGTCGCCATTTCCGATGGCGAGAATGGTGGCGACACCCGCATCGCGCGCACGCGCGATTACTTGTTCGCGGTCCACGTCGAATTGCTTGCCGTCGAGATGGGCGTGAGAGTCTACAAACATGGGATTGCTTAGTGTGTCTAGCCGGAAATGAACACCTACTTTAATCTTGCGCCGATCGGGACATCTTCCAAGAAGCTTGCCAAGACGGGCTTGCCGCCTTCGAGCGATGCGGCGACGATCATGCCGTTCGATTCGAGACCGCGCATTTTTCGCGGGGCGAGATTGGCTACAATCACGACTTTACGTCCCACGAGCGTCTCTGGAGCGTAGGCTTCGGCGATGCCAGCCAGGACCTGACGCACTTCGGTGCCGAGATCGACTTCGAGGCGAAGCAGTTTGTCGGACTTGGGCACACGCTCGGCGACTTTGACTAGCCCAACCCGCAGCTCGATTTTCGCAAAGTCATCGATAGTAATTTTGCCGTCGGAAACGGCCGGGGTCTTCGCCTCTGTAGGAACTGCTTGAGTCGCGAATTGTCCTGGCGTCTCGGGTTTAGTTGGAGGCTGCGCCTCAGTGGCAGCGGGAGTCGATTCCTGCGGGGACCGTCCCCCATCTTCGATCTTTTGCATCCTGTCGACTGTGCTTTTGTCGGCGCGGGGAAATACTGGTTCGACTTTGCCGAGTTTCGTCCCCAAATGCAGTTGTCCCCATGTCAATTCTGACAATTGGAATGTCCGAATATCGCCCAGACCAAGCTGTAGAAATATCTTTGCAGCGGCTTCCGGGATGACGGGGTAGGCGAGCACCGTAACTATCCGCAACGCTTCCGCGCTGGTGTAGAGAACTGTGGCCAGCCGAGAGCGGCTTTCTTCATCCTGTTTCTCGCCAAGCGCCCAGGGTTCGTTCTCAACGATGTATTTGTCGACGGCACTGACCAGTCCCCACGCGACTTCGAGTGCGCGCGAGAATTGAAATTGATCGAATAGAGTTCCAAATTCGGCGATCGTCTTGCGCGCCGTTTCCGCGATGGCGTCGTCGGAGGGATTGTGCGAGGCTGTGACCGAGGGGTAAGGGATCTCCGCTTTAAAATATCGGGTAATCATGGTCAAGGTGCGGCTTGCCAGATTGCCCAGTCCGTTGGCCAAGTCGGCGTTATAGCGCTGCACGAGCGCGTCGAAAGAGAACGAGCCATCCTGTCCGAAGACAATTTCGCGTAGCAGGAAGTAACGCAACGCGTCGTTTCCGAGGACGTCCAGGATGGTTTCGGTGCGAACGATATTGCCGCGCGATTTCGACATCTTGCTTTCCTCGAACAGCAACCAGCCGTGGGCGGTGATGCTCTTGGGAAGCGGCAACCCGGCCGCCATGAGGAATGCCGGCCAATATACGCAGTGAAAGCGAACGATCTCTTTGCCGATCATGTGCACGTCGGCAGGCCAGAACTTGTCGTAAAGGGAAGTGTCGTCCGATCCATAGCCTAATGCGGTGATGTAGTTCGAGAGGGCGTCGAGCCAGACGTAGATCACGTGCTTGGGATCGTCGGGTACGGGGATGCCCCAGGAAAATGTGCTGCGGCTGATGGAAAGATCGCGCAAGCCGGAGCGCACGAATGACATCACTTCATTGCGACGCGTATCCGGGCGAATGAAATCGGGCTGTTCCGTGTACAGCTGGATTAGTTTGTCCTGAAACGCCGAGAGCTTAAAGAAATAGTTTTCTTCCTGCACCGTCTCGGTCGGGCGGCCACATTCCGGGCAAGGAGCGCCAGGTCCGGCGGCATCGACATAGAGTTCGTCATAGACGCAGTACTGACCAGTGTAGTGGTCTTTGTAAATGAAGCCGTTGTCGCGAATCTTTCGCCAGAGCGCTTGCACTCCATTCTTATGGCGCTGCGACGTGGTGCGGATGTAGTCGTCATAAGTCAGGCCCATGCGGTCCCAGAGAGCGCGGAACTGGGCGGAAACTTCGTCGGTGAGTTGCTGGGGCGGTTTGCCGGCAGCTTGGGCGGCGCGCTCGATTTTTTGTCCGTGTTCGTCGGTGCCGGTGAGAAAGAAAGTCTCGTCGCCGAGCATGCGATGACGGCGCGCGATGGTGTCGCACGCAATGGTGGTATAGGCATGCCCGATGTGGGGACGCGCGTTTACATAGTAGATCGGAGTCGTAATGTAAAACTTCTTCGGCATCTTTAAAAGTGTATCAAGTGGAAGCAGGATCGGTCTTACGCTAGGATTTCTGGGATGCTATTTGCGCCTGTCTTCGTCAGCTTCAGAGCCTTTGTCCGGACGGTGCGAACGCCGGAAAACATCCACGGCCTCTTGCATGACATTTTTTAGCGGCACATGTTGCTCGACGGCAATGCGCTTGCAATCTTCGTATTCCGGAGCGTAGTTCGTGACCTCGCCGTCGAGACGCGCAATTTTGATCCGCACGTCACCCCACTGAGTAGGAACTTTGACCCACTGTCGGTCGAGGATGGTCCGCTTCTCCTGGCGCTGACGGATGCCGAGGGTCGTGGTCTCAGTGAAGATCAGTCGCGAGAGCCTCGCGGCGTCTTCGTTACGGCAAAGAACGGTCAGAAGCATTCCCGGTCGATTCTTCTTCATGTGGACCGGAAGCCCGAATGCGTCGAGGGCGCCGTTTGCAAACAGTTTATCCATGACGTAGCCGAAGACTTGAGGATTTAGATCGTCGAGATTGGCTTCGAGGACGGTGATGGTGTCAGGCGTATCTTGGCCGAAAAACTCTGCTTCTATCTCACCAACACTCAGGCGAACGACATTTGGTTGACCCGAAAAATCGCGGGTTCCGGCTCCGTAACCGATCTTCTCAACGGTGAAGGCAGGGAAGGCCGCGAAGCGCGTGGCAAGCGTTCTAACGATTGCAGCTCCGGTCGGCGTAACCAGTTCAGCTTGGACGTTAGTCGAATAGATCGGCGCTCCCTTCAGCAACTCCAGAGTGGCAGGGGCCGGGACGGGGAGTGTTCCGTGAGCGCATTTCACTGTGCCGCCGCCTACGTTTAGCGGCGAAACGATCAACTGATCGACTCGCAACGCCTCGAACCCGACCGCGGCGCACATAATATCGACTATGGCGTCGACCGCGCCGACTTCATGGAAGTGGATCTTTTCGATGTCGGTATTGTGTATTTTTGCTTCGGCCGCACCAAGCGCCTCAAAAATGTGGATTGCAATAGTCTTCGCGCCTGCGCTGACAGGGGATTGATCGATAATTTGCCGGATGTCTTCTAGTCCGCGGCTGTGCTCCTGCGAATGATTCGGTTCGTGAGTGTGGCCATGATCGTTCTTTGGTTCTGCTGGCGGGACGTAGTTGTGCTCGAGCAGTTCGACCGGCTTGTGTTGATGGGAGTGTGAGTGCTGGTCAGGAACATGTTGATGTTCACCGTGCGAGTGTGCGTCGCTCGGTGCGGCCGCCTGCCGCTCCCGGTAGATTTCACGGGGAAGATCTTTCTCTCCATGAACGAACACGTCTACCTTGATGGCCGCGATACCGCTTCGGTTTACCCGTGAGACTTCCAGCCGAGCGCCGATGTTCAAAGCCGCCACGGTTTGCTCAAAGAGCTCTTTCGGGATCCCGGCATCCACCAACGCACCCAGAAACATATCGCCGCTCATGCCGGAGAAGCAATCGAGATAGGCTATTCGCATAACGAGGGCTAGATAGTTGTTTGCGGGCGGTGGTTGGCTGGATCGAATGGCGACCCCGCGGAAAACGAGGAAGCCAAAGCCCGTCCAGTTCAGCCGAAGGTTCATCATAGGGAACGACGCACCTGCCGTCAAACTCGGCAACCCGCGCCTAGTCTGCTACAATCGCTAGTCAATTCAGCAACTTAGAGGGATTCTTGTATCTTGATCTGCAACGCCGGCTCACTGAGCACATCCGCGATTTTGTATTGCGGACCTACAGTCTGGACTTGCCGAGAATCGTTGTCGAGCAGCCGCCCAAGGTCGAATTGGGAGAATATGCCTTGCCACTGGCATTTGAGCTGGCGAAGAAACTGCGCAAGGCGCCGCGAAAAATTGCTGAAGAAATCGTGGGCGGGATCGGGCCGATTGATGGCTTTGAGCGCCTTGAGATCGCGGGAGCCGGCTACATCAATGCGCGAGTGAAGCGCGATGAGATGGCAGCGGTCCTGGCATTCGATCGACAACCAGCGGCCAATGTGCCGAGCGGCAAGATTCTCGTCGAACATTCCAGCATCAATCCGAACAAAGCCGCTCACATCGGCCATCTGCGGAACGCGATTCTCGGAGACACGTTCGTTCGTTTGCTGAAATCCGCGGGCCGGGAAGTCGACGTGCAGAACTATATCGACAATACCGGAGTGCAGGTTGCGGATGTAGTTGTGGGATTCGTACATCTTGAAAGGAAGTCGCGAGCGGAAATCGAGCAACTGGCAGCCGATCCGCGATTCGATTACTACTGCTGGGACCTCTATGCTCGCGCATCGCAGTGGTACCAGCAGGACAAGCAGAACCTGAATGTGCGCCAGCAGATGCTGCATGACATTGAGCAGGGCGACAATGAGAACGCACGGATCGCAGAGATCATCTCAACCGCGGTGTTGCGCCGGCATCTGGAGACGATGGAGCGTCTCGACATTGAATACGATTTTCTTCCACGCGAGAGCGAGATCCTGCGACTCCGCTTCTGGGATGCTGCATTCGAGAAATTGAAAGCTGCCGGTGTCCTCTCTCTTGAGACAGAAGGCAAGAACAAGGGCTGCTGGGTCATGCGGCGCGCGGGTACGGCTGCGACGAACGAAACCCCGGACACAGAAAATAGTGACAAAGTTGCTGAGGAGGACCAGAAAGTCATTGTGCGCTCGAATGGCACGGTTGGCTATGTTGGCAAAGACATCGCCTACCACATGTGGAAGTTTGGATTGCTCGGCATTGACTTTGGTTATCGGAAATTCTTTCGCTATCCCAACGCGCATGACTGCTGGATTTCGACCACAAACGGCGTGCCGGACCATCCCCACTTTGGCGATGTAGCGGAGATCTACAATGTGATCGATGCCCGCCAGGCGGAAGCGCAGAATAGCGTGATTGAGGCACTGCGCGGTCTTGGTCACAACGAAGCGGCAGACCACTACACGCATTTTTCTTATGAGATGGTTGCACTAACGCCACGTTGCGCCGCCGAACTCGGATACATGCTTTCCGACGAGGACAAAGCGCGTTCCTACATTGAAGTTTCCGGACGCAAAGGCTTTGGCGTGAAGGCGGACGACCTGCTTGATGCACTGATTGCCGCCGCCAGGAAAGAAGTCGACACTCGACACGGCGAATTGAGCGAAACGGAACGCGCGGCCATCGGAACCCAGATTGCCATCGGTGCGCTGCGCTATTTCATGCTGAAGTTCACCAAGAACTCGGTGATCGCATTCGACTTTAAAGAGGCGCTGAGTTTCGAAGGGGAAACTGGGCCATACGCGCAATATGCCGCAGTCCGGGCAAGCAACATTTTTCGCAAAGGCGGGCTTGATCCGGACGCTTTCAGTAGAGACTTACCAGGTTTCATCTCCCCCGGCGATTATTCAAAATTTTTTTCTGGCGAAGCGGGAGACGCGATTTGGGAGTTGTGGCTGGCCGCGTCAAAGACCTCTTCCATCGTCGATCAATGCATCGCGACTACGGAGCCGGCGTATCTGGCCAAGCATGTGTTCCAGTTGGCGCAGTTGTTCAGTGCCTTTTACCATCGTCACCCGATTCTCGCGGAACCGGATGCGGACCGGAAGAAATTCCTGCTGGCGACGGCTGCCGTGGTGCGGCGCGAGTTGACCCGCTCGCTGGCCGTTATGGGCATCGACGTTCCGCCCGTGATGTAGTCAGAGTCTGCGTTGCACGGGGAAGACGATTGCGGGTGTCTTCGATTTTCGTTAATTCTGAAAGTTCCTCGCGAACTCCACCAGGCTGCGGACTGCGATCCCTGTAGGTCCTTTCGCGATCCAGGGCTTGTTCTCTTCCATCCATGCGGTTCCGGCGATGTCGAGGTGCAACCATGGTGTCTCCTCGGCAAATTCTTTCAGGAACATGGCTGCGTTGACGGCGCCCCCGTAACGGCCGCCTGAGTTTACGATGTCCGCAATGTTGGATTTGATGACCTCGCGATACTCTTCGTCGAGGGGAAGACGCCAGAATTTTTCTCCCGCGCCGGCGAGCGCGCGGGTGAAGCGATCGTACATTGGATCGTCATTGGCGAAGACGCCGGCATTCACATATCCCAACGCAACTACTACGGCACCGGTCAGAGTTGCCGCATCGATGAGATGGGTGCAGCCGAGTTGTTTGGCATAGTGCAGACCATCGGCCAACACCAAGCGTCCCTCCGCGTCGGTGTTAATGATCTCAATGGACTTGCCGGACATCGCGATCTGAATGTCTCCGGGCTTTTGCGCTTTTCCAGACGGCATATTCTCGCTTGCGCAAATGACCGAGATAACCTTGCCTTTAGGTTTGAGGAGCGCGATGGCTCGCATGGCCCCGATCATGGCCGCACCTCCGGCCATGTCGTACTTCATTTTCTCCATGCCGTCGGCGGGCTTGATCGAGATGCCGCCGGTGTCGAAGGTAATCCCTTTACCCACCAATCCCAGGACTGGGCTGGGGGGCGCTCCGGCCGGCTCATAGCGCAGCACGATCAGTGCAGGCGGTTCGTCGGAGCCTTGCGAGACTCCCCAGAATGCGCCCATCTTAAGCTCTTTTATTTTGTCGGCGCCGTAGACTTCACACTTCAGTCCTACCTCTTGCGCCATTTTCTTAGCGCGGTCGGCCAGGATGGTTGGAGTCATGTGGTTGCTCGGCTCATTCACGAGTTCTCGAGTAAAGTTCTGCGACTCCCCGATGATGCGACCTTCGTCCAGCGCGCTCTGCAGACGGGTTTGATCGCCTGAGGCCACTACTGTGAGCGAGTCGATTTGCTGGTCCTTGCGGTCGCTCTTGTAAGTGTCAGGATCGAAGTTGCCGACGAAAGCACCTTCCATGATGGCTTTAACGGCTTCGTGAGCGGAGAGGCCGTCGGGGGCGAGAAATGCGAGGCTGCGAATGCTCCGTGGTTTCAATGCCCGAACGGCAGCTCCCGCGAGCCGGCGCAGTTCGAAGGTTGTGAATTTGGCTGCCTTGCCGCCACCAATGAGCAACAGACGCTTGGCCTTCAGCTTGGGCTGGTGAAGCACAGTAATTTCAAAGCTCTTGCCGCTCACATCGCCCGCACGGATGACTTCAGCGGCAGCTTGCTGTATGCCTGCATCGCCCGCTGCGACATATGCGTCCGTTTTTTCTTTGTCACCGCGGTCAAGCACCACCGCGACCAGACACTCGGTTTCAACTTGAGAAGGAGACGAGAGAGAAAGATTGGTTTTCATAATCGGGAGTTCTCAGTATGGCAATGGTAGGGCGCTTACGCAAGCGGGCGGCGCTAGAATGTGGGCAGGAGCGAGGTCTGACCGCGCGGAATGCGAGCAGCGCGTTTGTGGGTTCAGGGACGCATCGCAAGTCAGACCATGAACTGACCAGCGCGATTTAGCGCCGGGAAGCAGTGGAGACTTCCTCAAAGAGTTCAGGGAGACGGCCTGCATCCTGCGGCGAGTTTCCGAACCGCGCTCGTTCGTAGTTCTCAGTGAACTTCGTCATGGGTCCGTGGATTCTGGAGCCGGTCAGGGAGTCCGCGAATTCTTTGGGCGTTTGGGTTGGCGACTTCCGCCAACCCCGCTTCGCTAACGATTGAATCATTCGCCGATACCAGATAGTTGCGGCTACGCTGGGGGCGCGCTCCGGCTGCGCGGCGATTCTGCGGATGCGAAACGCCCGCAGCATCCGGCCGAGGTTTGCGGCGATCGACAAGATGAAGATCGCTAGTCCGCCGGCAATGCTCCAACGACCCGGTGAATTCGTAACATTGGTTTGCGTACGGCGTGCCGCGTCCAGCATCTGTTCATAGTGACGCCGCGCCCACAGGCGCATGTGCTCATAAGATACAAAGCCGTTACGGGCAACTCGCCGGCCGAGTGTGTACTGATGGTTCGAGTCATAGCTGACCACCCAATCGCGCCAGAATGAAGCCATCGCGTCGACGTAAAGCATGACCCTTCCCCATCCCGTTGCGGGGGCGGCAAGCGAACCGGGCGTGGGATCAAAACTCACCCACCCGTATCCAGGAAAATAAACTTCGACCCATGCGTGCGCATTGCTGGCTCGGACCAGATACTGCGATGTCAGGTCGTTAAATTCTCCGGTGCGAAAACCGTTGACCACTCGCGAGGGGATGCGGAGCGTGCGCAGCATTACCGCCATCGACGCCGCAAAGTATTCGCAATGTCCCTGCTTGCGTTCGAAAAGAAAATTGGCGACGGGATCTCGCGGAGTTGCGCGAGGAAGTTGCAGAGTGTATCCGAAGTGCGTTTGCAAATAACGGTCTACAGCGACGGCCTTGTCGTAGTTTGTGGTCGCTGAGTTGGCAATCGTCTGGGCCAGTTGCGCGACTCTTGGATCCATCGGGGGAAGTTGCAGGTCCTCCATCACGATTTTGGGTGGATATTCTTCCGAGGCGGTTCGCAACTCAGCAGGCGAAGGCTGGTCGAGATCGGAAATTGCGTCATAACGAGTGATGGGATGGTCTGGATCAAGATTGAATATCGATCCACCCGCATCGGCCGCGATCATGCGATAGTTCCCCTGAAGAGCGACTGCCGCCGCTGCAAGAAAAAAGACGTTGCTCGAAACTGGTTCCATCAAAACGCGGTAGTGAATTGTCCGGGCAGCGGATTCCCTCAACCGGGGATGGGTTCTTCCTGCGGGAGGAGGTAATACAAAACGCCCTTCCGACGAGCGAGGCAGAAAACGTTGTTCATGGGGATTGGACCATGTCTTGCCATCAAACAGGTCCAAAGAGACGCCTCGCCATTTCAGGTCGTACGTGCCCTGCGAATCGCCATCGATCTGAATGTGCATGACCAGCGCGGTGGATTGCTGGATTTGGCCGATGCGCCCAAGTTGGACCACGTCGGTGAAGCCGGTCGCGATGTCGCCGCCGGGAGAGTAGGCGCTCAGGTAGCCACTCGAAACACGCGGCAGTAAAAAGAAAATTGCGGCTGCGCCGAGGAAGATCATCATGACCAAGGCAGGCGAAATCGTGGCCAGAGAAATTGCCATCTTGTGGGCAGTCTGTTCCTGATTCTCAGATCTGGCCTGGAGAGATGC
Source organism: Terriglobales bacterium (assembly GCA_963700175.1). Taxonomy (GTDB): domain Bacteria; phylum Acidobacteriota; class Terriglobia; order Terriglobales; family Acidobacteriaceae; genus DASVWZ01. Next base: position 143,095 of record CAVOWN010000003.1, on the reverse strand, counting down.
GGCCTTCGCGGAACGCCGCATCTCCATCAGAATGAACGTGGCCACTGCGGTCAGTAAGAAGAGGCTGAATGTCAAAAGAAACGTACTGTCGACGGTGAGGACCGAGGCGGCCAGCACCATCAGAAACGAAATCACCGCCAAGAAATAGTGATCGCGATCGCGTTGCGCCGAGAACAAACGCACCACCATCACGAATAAAACCAGGTGGATGGTGGCATTCAGAAAACCGCGGGCAAGCAGCAGGTAGTCGAATACGTAGAACCCGAGATAGATGAGGGTCAGAAACGTCGTCCATCCTTCGGGGATAATGAAGACGCGCCGCGTGGCCAGCAGGTATCCGCGATATAGCAAGGCGGTAGCGACAAGCACAACCGGAATTAGGCCCAGACCCCCCGTCGAAGACAAGGTTGCGAATCCGGTAACGACCAGCAGATAGAGCGCGATCTCGAAATAGCGGTCAACCGCCGTCGTGCTCAAAACGGATTTTGCGGAGCTCTGCTGCATGCGATGAACATATTTTGCGCGATTCCGCTGGGAAATAGAAGGGTACGTCGGTGTTGGGCGCGAACGCCGCGCCGCCTGCGCTCGCCGCCGGGTTTGCGGATGTTAGAATGGCTGAGGTCAGGTATCGGTCCCGCGCGACGCACTCTCGCCAACCCCGCCAGGTCCGGAAGGAAGCAACGGTAACGGGCTCTTGCGTGTGCAGTGGGTCGCCGGTACCTGGCTTAATTTCTGAACGAAAACCCCGCAGGTTCGAACCCGTCGAGTCGGGTAAATTCGACGACAGTTCCTTTCACTTTGCCACTCACCTGCGTAAAATAATCGTTTCACACTTCACAATTGGAGAACACATCGAGTGAGCCAGGTTCTTGGCGTCAAGATCAGTGCTCTTGGAACGTTCGTCCCACCGCGCCTGCTAACCAACAAAGACCTCGAAAGAATGGTCGAGACCACCGACCAGTGGATCATGGAACGCACCGGAATCCGCGAGCGCCATGTGGTCGATAAGGGCGTGGCCACCAGCGATCTGGCGCTGGAAGCGGCAAAGAATGCGCTGGCTGAACGCGGCATGGCAGCTTCGGACCTGGATACCATTATTGTGGCCACAGTCACTCCCGACATGCTTTTCCCGTGTACCGCTTGCCTGGTGCAGCACAAATTAGGCGCGAAAGAAGTTTGGGGCTTTGACATGAATGCCGCCTGCTCGTCATTCGTGTACGCGTTGCAGGTCGGGTCAAGATTTGTCGCTTCCGGATCGCACAAAAAGGTGATGGTGATCGGGGCAGATGTGATGTCTTCGATCATCGATTACACCGATCGCGCTACCTGCATCATTTTCGGGGACGGCGCGGGCGCGGTGATTCTGGAGCCGGCCGACAACGGCAACCAGATTATCGACTTCGTGCATGAAGTCGATGGCTCGGGCGGGACTTCGCTCTATATGCCGGGTGGCGGCAGCTTGAATCCGTCGACCCATGAAACTGTCGACAAGAAAATGCACTACGTTCACCAGGACGGGCAGGCTGTCTTCAAATTCGCGGTGCGAAAAATGGCCGAACTCTGTGAGCGGGTGCTGGAGCGCAACGGACTGAAGGGAAGCGATATCGATGTATTCATCCCGCACCAGGCGAACAAGCGGATCATCACCGCGACCGGAGACCGTCTGGGCCTGCGCCCCGAAGCGGTCATCATCAACATCGATCGCTTTGGCAATACGACCTCCGCGACCATCCCCCTGGCAATGAATACGGCACGCGAGGAGGGAAGGTTGAAAGAAGGCGATCTCGTCCTGCTGGCATCGGTGGGCGCGGGATTTACCGTGGGCGCGACGCTGTTACGCTGGGCGTATTGACAGCCGTCAGCAGAAGTTTGCGGGCTGATGGCGGGTGGCCCATTCATTCGCGCTCTTTGCGAATGAGTGGGGCGCGCTGAAGCTGGCAGCCACCGAAGGTTTCCCGGGGACCGGGCTTGATCTCCAGAGGCCACTCCTGAAAGTTGACCCGCACCGCGCCGATCTCACCATATGCGTAATACGGGAAGCTGCTCCATAGCCATTGCTCTGGCTGGCGAACCAGCCCGCGCTTTACCGGATTGCGATGCATATAACCCACCTTCTCGATGCGCTTGCGCTCTGTCCACACGTTGAAATCGTAAAAGCGTCTTTGCCACACATTCCCCGGTTCAACGCCGGACTGGCCTGCACACCGGTCGCGACGATGAACCGTGCGAGCAAATTCTTGTTTAACTACCTTCATCACCACCGACGGATCGCCTTTCTCCGGCTCGCTGATGAGGAGATGAATGTGTTCCGGCATCACTACGTAGCCGACGACTACGAAACGGTATTGCTGCCGCACGTGTTCTAGAACCTCCAGAAACAGATCGCGGCGTTGGGGAGTACCTAAAATGGGCAGCCGATGGTAGCAACTGCAGGTAATGAAGTGCAGGTGTTTCGCGCCATAGTAACGCTTGAGGTGTCCGGGCACGATTACAGGCTACCGGCGTTGCGGCACAGGCGCTGTGATGAATGAACCTGAGTCAATTGTGCAGAGAGCACCTCGCCCCACTCATTCGCAAACAACGCGAATGAATGGGCCACCCGCCCGCACAACGCGTCCTATTGCAACATCAATGGTCAGCCGGACTACCTCTGGCTCAAGTACACTGACAATTCGAGTCAGCAAATCCAACCTTACTTTGACATTGCCAATACCTACAGCTTCGCCAACTACTTCTTTCAGACCAACGAGGGCCCAAGCTTCCCCGCACATCAGTTCCTGTTTGGCGGGACCTCGGCCCCAACCGCTAGCAGTCCGTTGTTCGCGGCTGAGAACCCCGTAGGCCAACCCGGGATCGGCCAGGACACGGGCTGTAGCGGCATCGTCTCCACTCCTCAGACCGTGGCGTTGATCGACTACACTGGCAGCGAAACCAGTAACAGCGCCATCTTTCCCTGCTACGACCACGGCACTCTGAGCGACCTCCTCGAAGCGCATAATCCCGCAATCGGCTGGGAGTATTACGCGTCGAGCCAGTTCTACCTCTGGACGGCCCCCAATGCGATCAGCCACATCTGCGAACCGCTGGCCTACAACGGGACTCAGCCTTATTGTTCAAATTCAGATTTCCAGAACCACGTGATCACGACTTCGCTTGGGCAGGTTTTGCATGACCTTGGAGCAGACACACGCCAGGGCCAGCAAGTCTGTAACCTCCCAAACAATAGCGTGACCTGGGTGATTCCCGACGGCGCATGGTCGGACCATCCGAACCCGGCGGACGGCAATCAAGGTTGGGGGCCTTCATGGGTTGCGTCTATTGTCAACGCGGTCGGCGGCTACAACAACTCGGGGCAGCAGCTTACATCTAATTGCGGCTACTGGGGCAACACGCTTGTTCTCATCACCTGGGACGATTGGGGAGGTTGGTATGACCACGTCACGCCGCCGTCGGTGATAATCGACAAGCAAAATACGTGGGGTTCGGGCTACGTCTATGGCTTCCGTGTACCGCTGCTGGTGGTCTCCGCCTATACCGGCATCAAGAACTCCAACGGGACCTATAGCCCCTACGTTTCTGATCCATGGAATGGGCAAGGAAATCCTCCGACGAGCTGCAACACGCAAACGCAGAGTTGCATGGACTTCGGCAGCATTCTGCAATTCGTCGAGTCAAATTGGGCTTTGGGGAACATCGGCGGCACGCAGCACCAGTACGCGGACAAGCATGCCGCAGCGTTGGATTTGGGCTTCTTCGGCCTGACTACGGCGCGCCCATTCCAGTACATTAGTGCGCCGCTAACCCAACAGTCCTTTATTATTTACAAGGGAGCGCCGCAGCCTCCGGACAACGACGACTAACGGTTTTGCCTTCTTACGCCTGACTTAGCGGGTGCTGGGCCTTCCCAGCACCCGTAAATTTAAGGTGCTTTTGGCTAGCAAAAAGGTGTAAACTCAAACCCGCAAGCGACTTACCCCCGATCGCGAATCGTTCTTTTTCGGGGAGATATTTTGAATGTCTCTGCGACCAGCTAAGCCCTTGAGGTCCGTGTTCCTATCTGCGCTCTGCACATTGTTGGCTTGCGTGGCCGTCGCTTCGGCAGCCCCACGCGAAAAAGTAATTTATACCTTCAATCCCAATAAGGGCGAGGGCGGTTCCCTGGCTGCCCTGGATATAGATTCCGCGGGTAACCTTTATGGCATCTCCGGCGTTGCTTTCGAATTGTCTCCTAGCGGCCGGGGATGGACTGAGACGGATCTCTACAGCTTCGGTGGCTTCGGCTCTTCTGCGCCGCTTATCGTCGATCAGTCCGGCAACCTCTACGGCACTACAACGAACGGTGGTGCCCATGACTACGGAACTGCCTTCGAGCTCTCGCCCGGGTCGAACGGCTGGACGGAGGACGTTCTGCACAGCTTCGACCTCGTCTATCACGGCACCGACGGAGCTTACCCTTGGGCCGGCCTAGTGATGGATGAGACAGGAAACCTCTATGGCGTCACCCGGGAAGGCGGGTACAACGGGGTTGCAGGGGTCGCCTTCGAACTCACCCCAGGTTCAGACGGCTGGTCCGAACAAGTGATACACGACTTTGGACGAAGAGCCGGCGATGCAGGCGAAGCCTACTTTGCCCCAGTATTCGATAAGACGGAACAGCATCTCTTCGGTACCGGTGAATACGGCGGGCCGGACGACCTCGGCGCGGTGTTCGAGATCTCCCGCACGACAGGCGGCGGTTGGAAGGAACGCGTTCTGCACAGCTTTCAGGGACAGAGCAAGGGCGATGGCGCTTTGCCCTATGGCGGCCTGGTTTTTGATCGTGCAGGGAACCTCTACGGTACAACTACGGAAGGCGGCCCCACCGGCCAGGGCACGGTCTTCAAGCTTACGCCGGCCGCCCATGGCCGCTGGAAGGAAACGATTCTGTACGCGTTCCCCGACTGTTCAATGGGCTGCTATCCACAGGGTACGCTGGCGATCGACAAATCCGGCGCATTCTACGGCATCGGCGGTGGCGGCAACGATTGCGATGGCGTGGCGTGCGGGCTGATCTTCAAACTTGCTCCGCATCCCGGCGGCAAGTGGAAGTACGGCGTGCTGTATAAGTTTACCGGTTCGGACGGGGAGTGGCCGCAAGGCGGCGTCATTCTCGACAAATCTGAGAAGCACCTCTACGGAGCCACCGAATACGGAGGCGCATACGGTTACGGCGTGGTTTTTGAAATCACCCCGTGAGGGCTGACTGCACTGCTCCAGCCGCCGTCTTAGGACACGCCTTGCCGCGCCCTACGGTCCCGCCCGTATGTTCCCGCGAAGGAGTAAACCAATGTCACCGCGATCGCTTCGGCCTCGGAAACCTCTAACTCTGGCTGTTCTGGCAACAGCATTAGCTTGGGTGCTACTCACCTCTGCCTCTGCGACCCCAAAAGAGAAGGTGCTCCATAGTTTCCTCAACTGCGCCAATGATGCATGTAGCCCAGTGGCCGCTCCGGTCCTCGACCGCTCCGGTAATCTCTATGGCGGGGCTGGCGGCGGCGGCGAGTACACCGGAGCGGGCACCTTATATACACTGACCCACGAGCATGGGGGATGGTCGGAAACGGTTATCTTCACGTTCAACGGCACCGACGGAGACGTCCCCGCCGCACCGCTAATCTTCGATCAGTCCGGGAACCTTTACGGAACCACGATCGCCGGCGGCACTCACGATGTGGGCACAGCCTTCGAGTTGACGCCCGGTTCCGACGGCTGGGAGGAAACCACACTCTACAGCTTCTGCCCCGGGGGCCGCTACTGCGCCGATGGGCAAGCCCCATGGGCTGGCTTGGTAATGGACAGAAAGGGCGACCTCTACGGTGTGACACGGTTTGGCGGCTACCAGGGAACATGCGGCGTCGCCTTCGAACTAACCTCGAACTCAAGCGGATGGTCTGAGCAAGTTATACACACCTTTGCCAATGGGAACCCCAGCGATGCGTGTCAAGGATACTTTGCCCCGGTCTTTGACGAGACAGAGCAGCATCTCTACGGCACCGGCGAATATGGCGGGCCGGCCGACCTCGGCGCCGTGTTTGAGATCTCGCGGACGGCTGGCGGCGGTTGGAAGGAGCGCGTTCTGCACAGCTTTCAGGGAGCAGCTAAAGGCGACGGATCGTTGCCCTATGGGGGCCTTGTCTTCGATCATGCGGGGAACCTCTACGGTACGACCACGGAGGGCGGCCCAACCGGCCAAGGCACCGTCTTCAAACTCGCCCCAGCCGCCCACGGCCGCTGGAAGGAAACGATTCTGTACGCGTTCCCCGACTGTTCAATCGGTTGCTACCCACAGGGTACGCTGGCGATCGACAAATCTGGCGCACTCTACGGCATCGCTGGAGGTGGCAAGGATTGCGGCGGGGTCGCCTGCGGGCTGATCTACAAGCTTGCCCCGCACCCCGGCGGCAAGTGGAAGTACAGCGTGCTTTATAAGTTCACCGGTCCGGACGGAGAGTGGCCGCAAGGCGGCGTCATTCTCGACAAGCAACAGAAGCACCTCTACGGCACTACCGAATACGGAGGCGCATACGGTTACGGCGTGGTATTTGAAATCACTCCGTAGCCGATCCACCGACGCTGACTCTTTATCTCATTTCGCGACGGTGGCCGGAATATTTCGGGTTCCATTTTGGGAATTCCGTCATGGCACTGCTGTACATACCAACACAGCGTGACGATATGTTCCACGTGGAACAATTTGCACTTTCTGCCCATTTTTCGCAAAAAATCGAGGCAAAAACGTCGGATATTCGTCGAGAACTACGCCTCGGGGACAATGCAAAATCGGAACGACTCGCGGCTTATCCATTGCTTTTGGGCTGCTCGTAGGCCTTTTGCAGATACTTGCGGCCTTCATCCAGCGCGCCCTGCGTGTTGTCGTTGGTTTGCAGCGCCTGACGGTATTCATTGGTCGCGCGTTCCCGTTGGCCGGTAAGATCGAAAATCTTGCCTAGCTGGATATGGCTCCAGACTTCCGTCCAACGTGGATCGCCATCGCCGTTCAGCGCCTCTCGATAGGCATTTGCCGAAGCCTGATAGTTTTTCTGTTGGAAAAACACCTCCGCCACCCGGTAGTGCGCCAGAGAACTGTTCTTGTTGGATTCCAGGGCCTTGTTGAATTCCACAAGCGCTCCCGCCAAGTCACCTTGCTGTACCAGCGCCTGCCCGCGTTGAATGGAGGCACGCAACTTGATGTCTGATGAGTTTCTCAACACCCGGTTCTCAGGATCGATGGAAATGCGGCGCGGACGGCCAAAGGTGTCCACGGTGAAGGCCGAATCGGTTCCGATGACTTCGATTTTCTTCTCTTCCGTCTTGCCGTCCGTTTCGATTCGCAACTCGACCGGCATGCGGAACAGGTCGAGGTCCTGCTGAATTTGGCCCACGACCCGAAATCCCTTGTTGTTGCCCAGCCGATAGACCGTGTATTTGCTCTTGAATTCCGGGGCGCCTGTCGAATCCAGCCACTGCGTAAAAAACCACGTCAGTTTTTCGCCGTGGATCTTTTCGGCGATCTCCTGAAAGTTTTCTACGGAAGCCGATTTCCCGGCATACTTGGTGGCAAATGTCCGCATGATTTCGTCGTATTTCTGGTCCCCCACGACCCAGCGCAGCATGTGCAAAATCATGGCGCCTTTGTCGGTGACCAACGACTGAAACTCAGGCGAAAACATGTCCAGCTTACCCACGGTCGAAAGCGGCACGGTGTCATAGGCAAGCGCGCCCACCGACATGTCTTTCACCGCTTCTTCCAAACCATTCCGTCCGGCAGCGTGTTCCACGTAACGGGCTTCAGAGTAGCGGGCGAAGCCGTCGCACAGCCACCAGTCGTCGATCGACGCCGGACTCACCGACACGCCCCACCACTGATGGGAGATGGTGTTCGCCAATAGCCGGTAGTTGACCTTGTCGGTGACCGCGCGGCTGGCAACCGCCGCTAGTTCCGGCGCCCACGCCGAAGGCACTGTATCGTCCGGAATCTCAACCACCCGCAGCGTGCTGGACGGCGCGATCCCATACAGGGTGATGAAGTAGGTCAGCTCTTTGACTGCGGTCTCGGCATACATCGCGCCCAGGTTCTGATGGACGGGTTTGAAGAACAAGTGCAGATCGACGCCAGCTTCGTCACTTTTGAACTCCTGAAACGCTCCGGCAATAATCGTTCCGGGAAAGCTGGGCTTGTCCCATGCATAGGTGAATGTTTTCGTCGATCCGGAGTCTGCCGTTTTTTTCGATGAAGGCGGCGCGTCCGTGACTGCTACACTTCCACTGCCGATCACTACCATGTGGGCAGGCACGGTGATGTGCATGGTTGCGGTAAAACGGTTGATCCCGTAACCGCTGACTGGAAACCAGCGTCCCGCATAAAGAAGATAACTGGTGTCCTCGCCGACCGACGCCATTTTCACACCTTGGACCGGACTGTCGTCCGCGGAGTCGAGTTGGCCTTCGTATTCGAAAGTCAGAGTGGTTGACGTGTCTTTGAGCAGGGTCTTGGCAAGCTGTACACGGACCGTGGAGTCGGCGGACAGCCGCTCAGCCGAGGCTGGTTTGCCCGCGTCGTCAGTGACTTTATTGACTCTAAGCCCGTTATGCAGTTCGAAGATGGCGACATTCAGGTCGTCCAGCGCGGTGAATCGCACTTTGGCGCGGGCGGAAAGCGTATGAGTGTGCGGGACCAGCTCGGCGTCAATCTGGTAGTCGTCCACGCGCAGGTGCGTCTTATCGGCGGACCAGCCGGGAACGGTGACCAAGGTGAATAGCAGAAACGCAAGGATTAGGTGGACCCGACGCTGGCGCCGAGGTTGAAGAGGCATTAAAAGGTGTCTCCCTGGAAAGTCTGCCTGAACCGTATGATGAAGATTGTCACGCAAAAGATGCTGGTAGGACAAGGGCAGGTCGATTTTCGATGCCCCTCAGCTTAGTTTAGGTCAGACCTTTGCGGCTTTGGAGGAAAGAATCTGCATGATGATTCTTGCCGCCCGCTCGTCCGCCTGCAAGTTATCGGAGGCTTTGCCGTGGAGTAACGTTTTCACCTCTTCAAGCCCTCTGATCATCTCATCACGCGCTGGGCCGTCGACCAGGATACGGTCCAGTTGGGCGACGACGTTTTCCGCCGTGAAATCGTGCTGCACCAGTTCTGGGACAACCTCTTTGCCGGCAATCAGGTTCACCATGGCAAAATGTGGGACCTTTACCCGCGGCTTGCCAAGGATGTAAGTCAGCGGCGTGACCCGATAGACCATTACGAACGGCGTTCCCATGAGCGCGGCTTCCACGGTGGCGGTGCCGCTGGCCACAATGCCGGCGCGGGAGTGGGCGAGCGCAGGCAGTGCCTCGGGGACCAAATGGATTGGTAGGTCGGCGCCGATCAGATTTTGGAGCCAACCGGCATCGAGAGTTGGTGCCACCGGGAGCAGGAATTCGTATCGCGGGCCCAGCTTCCTGGCCGACTCCAGAATTGTGGGAAGGTTCATCCGCGCTTCTTTGACACGGCTTCCCGGCATGAGTGTGAGCCACTCTTTGGCCGCATCAAGCTGATGTTCGGCGGCATAGGACTGGCGGGCTACGGTGGGTCGAGGAAGGCCAGCCAAGGGATGTCCGACGAAGGTCGCATCGACTCCACGGTCTCGATAGAACTTCTCTTCGAACGGGAAAATGACCAGCGCCTTGTCCACATACTTGCGCAATAGCTTTACGCGCCCCTGCCGCCAGGCCCAGAATTGCGGGCAGACGTAGTAGACGACCGGAATGCCGCGCTTCCGCATCTGTCGGGCCACACGCCAGTTGAAGGCGGGCGCGTCAATGACTACCGCCAGGTCCGGACGCTGCCGGTCGGCCTCGGCGATCAGGTTTTTAAAAAGACCATAGATTTTTGGCAAGCGGCCCAAAACTTCGGTGATTCCGACAACCGCAAGGTCTTTGCTGTCGATAATTGTCCGGCAACCTGCCGCCCGCATCCGATCGCCTCCAGCGCCGAAAAAATCCAGCGATGGATCAAGTTCTCTTAGGGCCCGAATTAGCCCCGCACCATACATCTCTCCGGAAGCTTCGCCAGCCGAGATCAGGATTCTCACACCAGGGTCCCTCGCTTCGCTCGGGATTTCGGCAGCGGGATCCCGCTGCGCTCACGCCCGCTGAGCGCCTCAACTTCGCCAGCCGAGGTCAGGATTCGCAAGAAGGTATTGTAATGGGCGTGCATGGTCAGGCGCGAAATGGGGATAAAGCAGGGCACCGATTCGTGCTGGATTAGCCGGCCTCGCCGGATGACGAGCAATTCTCCGTCCCGGCCATGACCTGTGTCGGGGCGGTTATTTCCTGGTCTTTGTACTGGAGTTGGTAAAGCTTGTAGTAGATTCCCCGCGCTGCGAGCAGCTGTTGGTGCGTACCCATTTCTCTGATTTGTCCCTTGTGCATCACGATGATTTTGTCGGCCCGTTGGACCGTCGAAAGACGGTGGGCGATGACCACTGAAGTCCGGCCCGCGACCATACGGTTCAGGGCGTCGCGAACGCGGAATTCCGTTTCTGTATCCACGCTGGAAGTGGCCTCATCGAGGACCAGAATTTTAGGATTGTGCGCCAGCGCGCGAGCAAACGAGATGAGTTGCTTCTGGCCTGTGGAGAGCGTGCTGCCGCGCTCGCGGACTTCTTCTTCGAATCCGTTCGGTAAGGTCCGCACAAAATCAGCGAGGTTCACATCTTCAGCGGCTTTTTCAACGGCTGCGTCATTGATCGACGCCGTGCCCAGGCGAATATTGCCTCCCACCGTACCGGTAAACAAGAATGGATCCTGAAGTACCACGCCGAAGCGTCGTCGCAGTTCGGCCAGGTCCATGTCCTTGATGTCCACGCCGTCGATCCGGATCGCACCCCTCTGGACATCATAGAAGCGCATCAGCAGCGAGATAATGGTGGTCTTACCCGCGCCGGTATGACCCACAATCGCGACGGTCTCACCCGGCTCGATTGCGAAAGACACGTCGCGCAAGATCCAGTCAGGTTGCGACGGGCCATCGCTGTCTTTCGTGGATGGATGTTTTGCCGCTCCGGGCGAAACTGCCCGGCTGCCCTCTGCATCGAGAGCAACACTACGATAAGCAAACCACACGTGGTCAAACTCGATCCGGCCAGGGCCCTCGGCCCTTTTGGTTACAACTGCGGACTCGATTTCCACCGAGGTATCCAGCAGTTTGAACACTCGCTCGCTGGCCGCCATGGCGGATTGCAAGATGTTGTATTTCTCGCTGAAATCCTGAATGGGACGGAAGAAGCGTTGCGCATACGAAATAAACGCCACGAGTACTCCGAGCGTGGTCAGTTTGGGGACCCAGTGGAACTGCGGGATTCCGTGGCTGAAACCGACTGTCGCAGTCGTGGTGAAGACGCCGCGAAGCACCAGGTTTCCCCCGAACCAAATGACGCTGGCGATGGCGACGGAAGAAAGAATCTCGACGATCGGATAATAAACCGCGTGCGCCATAATTGCGTCCTTGAACGCATCCATGTGGACCGCATTGACGTCGGAAAAACTGTCATAGGCGCGTTCTTCGCGATTGAAAAGCTGCACGACCATCATGCCGCTGACATGCTCTTGCAGGTAAGCGTTGATGCGTGCGATGGCGGTGCGTATGCGCCGGTAGGAGTCGCGCACCTTGTCGCGGAAGACGCCGGTGGCGTAGGTGATCGCGGGCAAAACGGCGAAGGTGACGAGGGCCAGCTTCCAATCCAGACAGAGCATGATCGCCACAATCCCGCCGAGCACAAAGACGTCCTCAAACAAGGAGACCACGCCGGAAGTGAACATCTCATTCAAAGCGTCGACGTTGCTGGTGACGCGGGTCACCAGTCGCCCCACCGGGTTCTTGTCATAGAACGCGATATGGAGCCGCTGTAGATGGCGGAAAATCTGGGCCCGCAGGTCGAACATCACCATCTGGCCGGTCCACTGCATGTAGTAAGTTTGCAGGTATTCCAGCAGAAAGCTAAGACTGATCAATCCCACGTAAATCCCTGCGATTTGACCGACGCCCACCACTGGGTCGCCGCTCAGCAAGGAATCAAGAGGAGACGGTTGGTGAGTCGGAGCCAGATAGCGATCGACCTCGACAGCAACCAGAATCGGCCCTAGCACGTCCGCGCATGCCTTGATAAGAATAGCGATCAATGAAATCGCCACTTGCCAACGGTAGGGCTCCAAATACCGCAGCAGCCGCTTCATCAGACGGCTGTCGTACGCTTTTCCGAGTGCTTCTTCTTCCTGATGGGAGGCCATTCGTCCTAGCTCTGTCTAAGATAACTTAAAGTGGCAATGGGATTCGCGGGCTGGGAGCCGGATTGGGCCGGAAATGCGGCCAAATGTGCAAATTTATTCAGCCTTGACAACCCGTTGCCCGCATAGGAAACTTCAATCCTGGCCGGAAAGACCCCAATTCAGTACTCGAAAGGCAGGCGTATTTATGAGGTCCGAATCGATATCGGTCATTTGCATGACTGCGTTGCTGTTGGTACTCGGGTTAGGACTAGTCGCGACACCGCGGATCCAGGCCCAGACCTTCAGCGTGGTCCATAACTTTGCTGGCTATGACGATGGCGCGACCGCGCTTGCCGGGTTGACGATCGACAAAAAGGGAGTTCTTTACGGGACCGCCAGTGCCGGCGGCGCTGGGAACGGAGTCGTGTACGAGATCAACCAGGGCAACTACAGCGTGTTATATAGCTTCGCTGGCGGAACAGACGGAGCGAGTCCGCAATCAAGTTTGGTGTTCGACAAGGAAGGCCACCTGTATGGGACCACCTTCTCTGGCGGAGCCTCCGGCGCCGGAACGGTGTACAAGGTCACGAAGAAGGGCGAGGAAACTGTTCTTTATAGCTTCTCTGGAACCACCGACGGAGGCTCGCCAATCGCGAGGTTAGCCCTAGACAAGGCTGGAAATCTTTACGGCACTACCACTGCGGGTGGGGCGAATAGTAACGGCACGGTATTCAAGCTGGTCCGCCCCAAAGCGCCCGGTGGCCCGTGGAAGGAAAAAGTGCTCTACAGCTTCGCCTCCGGGGATGGTACGGTTCCGGTCAGCGGCGTTACTCTGGATGCAAAAGGCAATGTTTACGGGACGGACTCCGCGGGTGGGACTTACGGATACGGGACGGTCTTTGAGTTGACCCACTCGAAATCAGGCTGGGCGGAAAATATTCTTTATCAATTCCAGATGCAAAGCGATGGAGGTACACCTTACGGAGGATTGACCTTCGATTCGAAAGGCAATCTTTACGGAACGGCGACCCAGGGCGGAAACGGTTCTGGAGGCGGCGGTACAATTTTTGAACTGACGCCAGCGAACGGCGGTTGGACTTTCAACGCTTTGTACGGTTTGGCGGGGTGGGGAATTTCGGGAACTTTCCGCGACCTTCTCTTCGATAAATCCGGAAATATCTACGCCACCACGCATTGCGACGGTGACGATAGCGCCGGGACAGTTTACGAGCTCACTCCTTCGTCCGGCGGCTGGACGTATAACTTGCTTTACCAATTCACCGGCGGCAGCGATGGCCTGTACGTGTTTAGTAACCTCGTCATGGATGCAAATGGTAATCTTTACGGCACCGACAGCGAGGGCGGCGGCAACGGCGCCGGAGTTATTTTCGAGGTCACGCCGTAAATCGACGAATGGGTAACCCGGCACGGGCCGGGTTACTCCAGTTTTTCCCCGAACCTTCCTGCGTTCAAAAAGCACAATCCCGCGAGTCAGAGGGAACTCCCATTCGGTGCTACGCGATCTTGCGCAATACTAGCGCTGAGTTCTTTGACCCAAAGCCAACGCAATTGCAGATTGCATGCTCGATTTGCACCTGGCGTCCGGCCGCAGGCACATAATCCAGATCGCACTCCGGGTCGGCAACTTCCAGGTTGATGGTGGGAGGAAGTTTCCCATGTTCCATAGCGATGAGGGTCGCGGCCAGTCCTGCGGATCCGCACGCACCCTGAGCATGGCCGATCTGCGATTTGAGCCCGGACATGGGAACCGCGCCCGCCTTCGCGCCCAATGCGAGCTTAAGCGCCTGCGTCTCCACCCGATCGTTCATCTCGGTCGAAGTGCCGTGCAAGTTTACATATTGCACGTCGTCAGGGGTAATCGACGCCTCTTGCATGGCTAAACCGATGGCCCGCGCCGGTTCCTCCGGAGAATCGCTCATACGCACGCGATGGAAGGCTTCACAGGTAGATCCGTAGCCCGCGATCTCGGCATATACTTTCGCGCCTCGCGCTTTCGCATGCTCGTAGTCTTCGAGAATGAACATCCACGAGCCCTCGGCGATTACGAAGCCGTCGCGATCCGCAGAAAAAGGCCGCGAGGCCCGCTCGGGCGCATGGTTCCAGGACTGCGTCAACGCCCGCAGCAAAGTGTACCCCTTGATGATTCCCGGAGTGATTGGCGAATCCACCCCTCCAACGAGAAACATGGGCTGCACGCCGGCTTGAATGTGCTGGAAGGCATAACCAATCGCATCGGTCGATGATGTGCATCCCGCGGTGACCACGTGGCTGTAGCCGCGAAATCCGAAGCGCATAGAGATTTCACTCGGAATCGTCCCCATGGTGCCGCTGGGGATACAGAACAGGCTGACTTGTTTAATGTGCCCGGAATGCCAGAGCCGGTACTGCTCTTCGGAAAATTCTTGCGCACCGCCTCCGGTGCCGAGAATCACGCCGATCTCACGTTTTTCCTCCATGGTCATCGTTTCAGGGGTGAGGCCAGCGTCGCGAATGGCTTCAGCGGACGCGGCCAACGCCAGCGGCACAACCCGAGAAACGTGCTTGCGTTCCCGAGGATCGACCCACGCGAATTCATCGAACTCCGGAATCTCTCCGGCGATGTGCACCGGAAGCGGGGAAGGGTCGAAGCGGGAGATACGTTTCACGCCAGACTTCCCGCTAAGAATTGCGTGGCAGAAGGCTTCTTTCCCGATACCGTTGGGACTTACCACGCCCATCCCGGTAATGACTACTCTCGAAGACATATTCATGGTGGACTGATTAGCGGCCATTAAAGGTGCTGCGTTCAGATGCGTCCGGACACGGCGGCGTTTCACAAAGTGGGATAATCACTACGTGCCGCTAGGATTGTACATCTCCGTGCCCTTCTGCCGTACCAAGTGCAGCTATTGTAACTTCGCGTCGGATGTCTTTTCCAAAGCTGTATTCCAGCGTTACGTGGAGCGCGTTTGCGCCGACATTCAAAGCGCCGCAGCCACCGCTGAGGCCCGAGGAGCAAATTTCGAACGCGCCGCCGATACTGTTTATCTGGGTGGTGGCACGCCCACCCTGCTGGATATATCGCAACTGGAACGCATCTTTGTCACGTTATCGCAAAATTTCCACCGGGCCCCGGACGCGGAGATTACAGTCGAATGTGCGCCCGGGACATTGAGCGTGGCGGTGGTAGAGGCTTTGGTCCATTGTGGAGTGAACCGCGTCAGCCTGGGAGTTCAGTCTTTTGTCGACGAGGAAGCGGCGTCGGTTGGCCGACTGCACAAACGCGATACCGTCCTCGAGGAAATTACGCGGCTTCGTTCCGCTGGGATAACGAACATCAATGTCGACCTTATCGCCGGCTTGCCGCACCAGACCATGGAAAGCTGGGAGTTTTCGCTGCGCGAAACCATCGGCACTGGAGTGCCGCATGTCAGCGTGTACATGCTCGAAGTGGATGAAGACTCGCGCCTGGGGAGGGAGTTGATTGCCGGCGGCACGAAGTATCACGCTCACTCTGTGCCAGACGACGAACTCACTGCAGATATGTATGAGACGGCCTGCAAGGAACTGGACAACGCCGGCGTGATGCAATACGAAATCTCAAACTTCTCCCGAGAGGGCTTCGAGTCTCGCCACAATTTGAAATATTGGACCCGGCAGCCTTATTTTGGTTTCGGAGTGGACGCTCACTCGATGTTGCTGGCGCAGTCTCCGACGGTCAATGCCGTGAGATTTTTCACGCCAGATGCCGTGGAACGGTACGTCGCCGGGAAAGCCGTGACTGTAACGCCAGTCTCCCGAGGTGCGGCGATTGAGGAGACATTTTTCTTAGGTTTGCGGCTGACACGAGGGTTGGATTTACGCGAAGTTTGGGCCCAGTTCGGAAAATCGGCGGAGTCCGAATTCGAGGAAGTGATTGCCGATTTGATTCAGCTCGAATTGCTGGAGAGGAACGGCGATGTAATCCGTTTAACCGCACGCGGCCGTTTGCTATCCAATGAAGTATTCACCCGCTTCATCGACCATGCCGAGTCGAAGGTATGAAACTCCTCAAATGCCTCTGACTCAAGGCGAATAATCGCAATCTACGGTGGCAAATCCGATGTATAATCCGCTCCCGTAGCTAACTTGGGCACGTGGGGTGCTCCATGGGTCTCTATTCGCATTACGACGGCGCGCATAACCATCCGGTGAACCGGGCGCTTCACATGATTGCCATTCCAGTCGGCTTTTCTTCGCTGGTCGTGATTTGGTTTCACTGGATCATCGGACTGTTGCTGATTCCTGCTGGCTTCGCACTGGCATGGCTGGGCCATCTGATCGAAGGAAATAAGCCTGCCTTTCTCACTAACCCTGCGCACGTATTCGTGGCCCCGCTGTGGATGACGCGCAGAATTTTCGGCGCGGGCGAGAAAAATCCGACAGATTCGCAATAGTATGCGACCAATCGGTCGGTTGGTACGCGCTGCACACCACCTCCCAAGCCCAATGGACATGCGCCTCCTGTGCCCCATGTGCGCCCACCTCGCTACGTAACTTCCACTCCACAGTGCTGTGTGCTCTAATCAGGCTGGCTTAGCATCTCGCGCATTGCGGGGCGTGTCCTGCCGATTACCACTGGAGGTTGCCATGGACTTTCAACTCAACGAAGAACAGCTTCATCTGAAGAAAAGCGTGCGCGAATTTGCTGAGCGCGAAATTCTTCCCAATGTCATGAAATGGGACGAAGCTGCAGAATTCCCCCTTGCTACCGTCAAAGAACTGGGCAAACTTGGATTGTTGGGCACGGTGTTTCCCACCGAGTACGGCGGCGCCGGCATGGGTTACATCGAGTATGTTACTGCCATCGAGGAGCTTTCTCGCGTCGATGGATCGGTGGGAATTATCGTCGCCGCCCACACCTCGCTTTGCTCGAACCACATTTTCCTCGCCGGCAATGAGGAGCAGAAAAAGAAATACGTCAGCAAGCTTGCTACGGGCGAGTTTATTGGCGCATGGGGATTGACCGAGCCGTCGTCCGGCTCGGATGCGGGTAGCGCTCGCATGACCGCGGTCCGCAAAGGCAACACCTGGGTGCTGAACGGTAACAAGACTTTTTGTACCAATGGCCACTACGCCGACGTTTTGGTGGTGATCGCCGTTACCGACCGGGCTGCACATACTCACGGGCTTTCGGCATTTATTGTGGAGAAGGATGCGAAGGGTTTTCGTCCGGGCAAGAAAGAAAATAAGCTCGGCCTGCGTGCTAGTGACACCGCGGAACTAATCTTCGAAGACTGCGTGATTCCGGCGGAAAATCTGCTGGGCAAAGAAGGTGACGGTTTCATTGACGCCATGCGCGTTCTAGATGGCGGGCGCATCTCGATTGCTGCGCTTTCGCTCGGCATGGCTGAAGGAGCCTACGAAGCCGCGCTGAAGTATTCCAAGCAGCGCAAACAGTTCGGTAAAGCGATCAGCGATTTCCAGGCGATCCAGTGGAAGTTGGCGGACATGGCGACAGAAATCGAGGCTGCGAAGCTGTTGACATTCCGCGCCGCGTCGCTGAAGGATGCTGGGAGCAAAAGCACGTTGGAGTCATCCATGGCCAAGCTTTACGCCAGTGAGGTTGCAGTACGCTGCGCCAACGAAGGCGTTCAAATTCACGGCGGCTACGGATTTATCAAAGACTATCCGGCCGAGAAGTTCTATCGCGACGTGAAGCTTTGCACGATAGGCGAGGGCACCAGCGAGATCCAGCGCTTGGTGATTGCGCGGCAATTGCTGAAAGATTAGTTGCCGGTTAGTGCTTGAGCGGTTCTCGGCGGCCGTGGCGGATGTGCAGAACGTATACCGTTTTATCTTCAATCGTAAAGAGAATCCGATACACATGCGGTGCGTGGCCATAAAGCAGATGGCGCACTTCAAACGGGAAGGCGTCACTCTCCGGAGCCCGCGCACACCGCTCCGGAAATTGGGCCAATGACGCAATCGCGTCCTGGAAGGCCAAGAACCACCGCATGCCAGCGTCGCCGGAATGTTGGGACAACAGCCAGTCAAGGACCGCATCGGCGTCTTGCTCGGCGGCTGCCGTGGTTTCAACGCGGAAGGTCATGCTTGCGGCGCAGATCGGCGAGAAACTCGGTGGCAGGGCGGGTTCGCCCGCTCCTTACATCTTCGTAGCCGCGACGGATGCCATCAGAAGCTTCTGCGAAGTCTTGGCGCTCCCACTCGAGATAGGCGGCCAGAGCATCGTCGAGGGCCGCGGCAGGATCTTGCCCGCGCCGCTTGGCGTACTCTTCCAGTTGTGCCTTACGCTCCGGCTTGAGGGGGATCATATCCATATCGGCCTTAGCTTACTCCATTTATCCTATTGGGTTCGGTGGCTGAGGTCAAAAGCTATCTGCTGGCAATGCAGCGATGTCAAGTTTCTCAAGAAACATAGAGCCCGGTCTCGGCGCTACCCAAGCAGCGGATTTCTTCCTTTACCTCATCCCCTGCTTTACACTGAAGTTTGACCCCCAATCTCCAATCCTGGATTGAACGCCTGAAATCCGGCGATGCCCGAGCGTTGGCGCGGGCTATCACGACCGTTGAAAACCGCAATGCGGGATGGGCGGAGCTTCTCAAAGCCATATTTCCGCAAACTGGCAGAGCGCGAATCCTGGGCTTGACCGGCTCGCCCGGAGCGGGTAAGAGCACGCTGGTCGATCAATTGGCCAAACTCTATCGCGCGCAGGACCGCACCGTGGGAATCATCGCGGTCGATCCGACCAGCCCCTACACCGGCGGGGCGATTCTAGGCGACCGCATCCGCATGCAGGACCACTTCTCCGATCCCGGAATCTACATCCGCAGCATGGCGACGCGTGGTTCCTTGGGCGGACTGGCCCGCGCTACTGCCGACGTTGCGACTGTCTTCGATGCCGCCGGACGCGATCTGATCATGATCGAAACCGTGGGAGTCGGCCAGGACGAAGTGGACATTGTGCGGCTAGCCGACGTCACGATTGTCATTCTGGTGCCGGGCATGGGCGACGATGTGCAGAGCATCAAGGCTGGCATCATGGAGATCGCCGACATTTTCGTCATCAATAAAAGCGACCGTGAAGGCGCCGAGCGGGTCGAGCGCGAAATTCGTAGCCTACAGTCGTTGGCGATTCGCAGTGATCGTTGGACGCCGCCGATCGTGAAGACAGTTGCCAGCGATGGAACAGGCATTGCTGAGCTGGCAGCCGCCATCGAACAGTATGAGTCGTACTTGAAGAAAGAAGATTTGGCGCTACAGCATAGCGTCGAGAACTGGCAGAAGCGGCTGGTGGAAATGCTGCGTGACGTGCTATTGGAGCAGGCGCAGAAACGGCTGGGAAACGGCAATCTCAAGCGTTTCGCTACCGAAGTGGCGGAGCACAAGCGCGATCCCTATAGTTTGGTTGAAGAGATTGCCGGAAGGACGGAGAAGGGTCCCTAAGAACGGATTTTTCATCCCCTGGCCGATTCTCTTTGCCTAACAGCGTACGCGGGAAGGCGCCCACGATTACTGGAATTGAGGTTTGCTCATGTTCACGATCGACCATCTCGGAATTGCAGTGAAGTCGTTGGCGTCCGCCAAAAACATTTACCAGAAACTGGGCATGAGCATCTCTCCCGAAGAGACGGTGGAAGCCGAGCAGGTGCGGCTGGTAATGGTCCCGGTGGGCGATAGCCGCCTGGAACTGCTGGAGCCGACATCGGAGAACTCAACCATCGCCAGGTTCATTGCCAAGCGCGGGGAGGGTTTGCACCACATTTGTCTGCGCGTCCCGGATTTGCCCGCCGCTGTCGCCAAGCTCAAGCAAGACGGAGTGCGGCTGGTTTCAGAAGAGATTAAAGTCGGGGCCGGCGGACACCGCTACGTGTTCGTGCATCCTCAGAGCACAGGGGGCGTGCTACTGGAGTTGGTGGAATCCGCCCACTGAGATTACATTGCAGCAATCATGATTCTCCTCGCCGCTGACACTTCCGGTAAGCAGGGCAGCATTGCGCTGGCAAAGTGCGGGCCCGGGAACGAGTGCCAGATTCTCGAGATGGCCCCCCTCGCCGGAGGTGCTTTCTCGGCCCAACTTGTTCCGCAGATTGCCGAGTTGCTAGGGAAACATGGATTCACCAAGCATGACATCGGCGGATTCGCCGTTGCCACCGGCCCCGGCTCTTTTACAGGATTGCGTGTCGGGCTGGCCGCCATCAAAGCATTGGCGGAAGCGCTGGACAAACCGATCGCGGCCATCTCATTGCTGAACGCCGTCGCTGTTGCCGCAGAAACGAATGTGAAAATATTCGCTGCTCTAGACGCCGGCCGCGGCGAGATTTATCTCGGCGAATTCGAAACAGGGAAGCCGACGGATTTCGGCGAGCGTTTGCTGACCAAGGAGGAATTCCTCGTGCACGCAAAAGGCCTAAGCGTCACCACGCCGGATGAATGGATCGCAGACGCGGCTCGCGATGCGGGCATCGAGGTTGTGATCATAAAACGGCCGGACAGCGGCGAGATTGCAACTCTGGGCTGGAAAGACCTTCAGGCCGGTGTGACCGTTTCCCCGGAGGAGCTAGACGCGAATTACGTCCGAAGGTCGGACGCAGAGATTTTCGCGAAGCCCGGCAAGTCTTAAGGTTTGGCGCTCATGTCTTAACCGAATCTATGCTGCGAATTCGTTCCGCTACGCCCAACGACGCGTCTTCGATTCTAGCGTTGGAAAGGACTGCCGCTGGCGCAGCCCACTGGTCGCCCGAGCAGTACCAGGAAATTTTGTCATCGGCCTCCCGGGTCGTTCTGATTGCCGAAGCAGACGCCCGGGTGCAGGGATTTCTGATCGCCCGGTGTGGAATTGAATGGGAGATAGAAAATCTCGTAGTTGCCGAAAAGCTTCGAAATCAGGGTCTCGGAAAACAGCTTGTTGGCCAACTTCTGGATCTAGCGCGAAGCTGCGCAGCGGAAACCGTGCTTCTGGAAGTCCGGGAAAGCAATACTGCGGCCCGCGCGCTCTACGAAAAGCTCCACTTTAAAGAAACTGGACGCAGAAAAAACTATTACCACGATCCTGAAGAAGATGGCATTTTGTGCTCCATTCATTGGACTTAATGCCCCAAAAGCGGTGCAAAATACCGTCTTGGCCTGATCCCGCCTTAGTCCTCAATACCCAATTTTCCAGATTGAAGCAGCCGGGACGCTGTGGTAACGTTTGAGAGTTGTAAACCCGGTTAGGAGGTCTGCTGGATGTTGAATTCTAGAGACCAACTGTTCGCGAGCCACGAGGAGTTCCGCAAATTGGCGCTAGAACATACGCAACATGAAAAACGTCTTGATTCACTGACCCAGAAGCGTTACCTCACAGACGACGAAAAAGTGGAAGAAGTACGGCTGAAGAAGCTGAAGCTGCGTCTCAAGGACCAGATGGAGAACATTGAGCGCCAGTTCCAGCATCAGTTACAACCTAATCAAGTAGCGTAATCAGGGCTCGAATTTCACTCTCAAGAGCCGCTTTGGGAAGTATTCGCTCGGCAGTAAGGCGCTGGTAAGCGCCTTTTTTTATTTGCAGTTAACGTCCTTGCCGCTTTGAGGTGCACTATAATCTGGAGTTAATTCTCCCAAAATGGTTCGTGACGCCTACTATTACGCGATCCCGCTGCTGGCCGTCGCCATGGTAATCGGCTGGCTCGCGACGCCCCCTTGGGGTACGCCTGCGGTGCTTCTGGCACTGTTTTTTCTGTGGTTTTTCCGGGACCCGGAGCGGCAGGTTCCCGCCCTCGCTGGGGCAATTGTTTCGCCGGCCGACGGCAAGGTTACGGACGTGAGTATTGTCTCTGTCGACGGTACAAACCTCTTACGAATCAGCATTTTCCTCAATGTTTTTAATGTGCACGTGAATCGTTCTCCGGTCGCAGGGACGATTCGGGACATCCATTATCAGCGGGGAAAATTCTTGAATGCCATGTCTCCTGCTTCTGCCGAAAACAACGAGCAGAACATCGTCACGGTCGAGGGCGACGGCCAGATTGTCGTATTCAAGCAAATCGCCGGCCTGCTGGCCCGGCGTATCGTGTTTACCAAGAAAATTGGAGATCGGGTAGCGCGCGGGGAGCGCGTTGGCCTTATCAAGTTTGGCTCCCGCGTCGATGTATTGTTGCCGGCCTCGGCTCGTCTGCAAGTCAAGACCGGAGACCAGGTGAAGGGCGGCTCTGCCATCCTGGCGTATGCACAAACAGAAGGAGCCACCGAATTAGCGGGAGCCCGGTCTGGAAAGGAGCATGTTCATGGATCCTGAGACTGAGGATTCTCCCAAGCGCCGAATCGAGGACCGCCGGCCGCGCCGCCTGCGCAAAGGCATGTACATTTTGCCTTCCCTGTTCACGACGGCGAATATTGCATTCGGGTACTACGCGATTCTGCAAGTCACGCACGGAACTCCGCAGGATCCCTCGCATTTCGACAATGCGGCGAAAGCCATAGGATTCGCTGCGCTGTTTGACGGTCTCGATGGCGGGGTCGCGCGCATGACCCACACCGCCAGCGAGTTCGGCAAAGAACTGGATTCTCTGGCCGATGTAATCACTTTTGGCGTTGCACCCGCGCTTCTGGCGTGGATGTGGGGATTTCGGCAACTACCGGTTTTTCGGTCGTCCACGGAGTTGACCGGCAAAATGATTCAAGTCGGAGCCATCGCAAGTTTCATGTTCCTGATGGCTGGAGCCAGTCGTTTGGCGCGATTTAATATCACTTCGAATCCCCAGCCCTCGAATCCCGGGCGGCCCGGCAAAAAGTATTTCGTCGGAATGCCGATCCCGGCTGCTGCGGGAGTGGTGGCCGCTGTGGTGCATTTCTCCGGTGGTGATCCGGTATCTTCACTGTGGAGTTGTGTGACCTGGATGTTCATCATGGTGGCGGCCGCGTATTTAATGGTGAGCACGTGGCGGTTTTATAGCTTTAAAGACATCGATCTGCGTTCGCGGCATCCCTTTCAGGTAATCATCCTTATCGCAGCGCTGTTCTCATTAATCTGGTTCTTCTCAGGGCCGGTGTTATTCGTGTTCGCCCTGGGTTACATGGCTTCCGGCGTCTTTTGGCGATTGCAGTGGATTTTTCGCAAGCGCAGCGGCCCGCCGCCTCCGCCTTATAAAGAAGCGTCGCAAACTTTATGAGTTCAGACTTCAAAACTTCGGCAACCACCCACGCAGATCAGCCGCGCGCCAGCCAACTTTATCGGGTGGCGATTGTGGGTGCCAGTTCGCTCATGGGGAAAGAAGTTGCCGAGGTGCTCAACGAACGCAACTTCCCCTCTGCGGACGTCAAGCTTCTTGATGACGACGAATCGCTCGGCAAGCTCGAATCTGTAGGCGATGAGGTCACGTTTATCCAGAAGGTTGGCAGCGGCGAGTTTCGCAAAGTGGACTTTAGTTTTTTTGCCGCCGATCCCGCCTCTACGCGTAAGGCATGGAAGATTGCTCGCGACGCTGGCAGCGCGATCATCGATTTCTCCGGCGCACTTGAAGATGAGCCGGGCGCTGAGGTTCGTTCTCCATGGATGGAACGGCAGTTGGGGCAGGTGCCCGTGCTCGAATTGCAACCCGGACCGGCGGTCGTCGCCCATCCGGCGGCGGTGGCTCTCGCGCTTCTGATGCTCCGTCTGCGCCAGGCCGGCAAGATTCATCACGCGCTGGCGAGCGTCTTCGTGCCAGCCTCCGAACTGGGACAAAAGGGCATGGATGAACTCCACGAGCAGACGGTCAATCTGCTCTCTTTTCAGCCCTTGCCGAAAAATATCTTCGATATGCAGGTCGCCTTCAATATGGCGTCCCGTTACGGGGAACACTCCGCGGCATCGCTTGCCGCGCTCGAGGCCCGTGTGCTCAGGCACTATCGGAAAATCGGCGGCCGAGATTTTCCGCCGCTCTCGCTTCTTTTCTTGCAAGCTCCAATCTTCCACGGTTATGGATTTGCCCTGCACGTCGAACTTGATGTTCCCGTCGCCATCGAACAGATTGCCCAAGTCATGGCTGGTGAGCACATCCAACTCACACACGGCGCCGAGGACGCTCCTACCAATGTCAGCGCGGCCGGCCAGAACGACCTTCAGGTCTCGCTCTTGCCCGATGCCGCCCAACCCAACGCGCTTTGGCTGTGGGTAACCGCCGACAACTTGAGGATCGCGGCCACCACAGCTGTGGAATGCGCGGAGAGCATGGCTGCCACTCGCCCCCGAGGCAAGATTCAATGAGGCCGACCGCAACCTTCAGTGTTACCGGGTGCGTTCTTCTTTTGTGTCTGGGCGCAGCGGGATGCGGTTATCACACTGCCGGTCACTCGGTAACTCTGCCAGAAAATGTCCAAACCATTGCGATTCCTGCATTTGTGAATCAGACTCAGACCTACAAGATTGAGCAACTTCTCACCGCCGCGGTCGTGCAGGAGATGGTTACCCGCACCCACTACCACATCGTCAATAACGGAAATGACGCCGACGCCACTCTTCACGGAACTGTGCTCTCCACTTCCACCACTCCGCTGACGTATGATTCCCAGACGGGCCGCGCCGCATCCGTGCTGGTGGTGATTTCAATTCGTGTCGTGCTGGTCGACAGGCATGGAAAAAACCTGTATCAGAATCCTTCGTACTTGTTCCGCGAGCAGTATGAAGTATCGCGCGATTTGAACAGCTTTTTTGAAGAAGATTCTCCGGCCTTCCGGCGCTTATCGCGGGATTTTGCGCAGACGCTGGTGTCGAATATTCTGGAGGGTTTTTGATGCGGGCCTTCGCTCAAGCCGATCGCTTTGTTTCTGAAGTGCAGGCCCGTAAGCTGCGCCCAGTGTACGTGTTCGTGGGTGATGAGACGTTTTTCCGCAAACGATGCCGCGAGGCCATCATCGAGCATCTTGTGCCCGCCGACTTGCGCGATTTCAGTCTGTTCGAATTCGATTTGTCCGATACCGATCTGGCTGAGGTCCTCGATCGCGCGCGAACTCCTTCGCTGATGGCGCCCTTTCAGGTCTTCTTCGTGCGTGGCGTGAAAAACCTTTTCGGACGCGGATCCAACGAAGAGAAACTTGGCCGCTATTGAAAGCTACTGCAAAGACCCTAATCCCGACGCGGTGGTGATTTTTGTTGCCGACCATATCAGCATTCCCGCCGATGCTCGCCGCATGGAAATGACCGATAAGGATCGCTACCAGCGCATCCGCGAGGACATGGGACCTTTTTGCACGATTGTCGAACTGTCGCGCGTCGAGGAGAGCGAGGCCGTCCGCTGGATTGGCGAGTATTGCATAACGCGCGATGTCAAGATCGACGCCGACGCTGCCCGCGAGCTGGTCGACGCCTTGGGCGGCGATATGATGATGATCTCCAATGAGCTTGAGAAACTGATTCTCTACGTAGGCGAGAAAAAGCGCATTACGCTCGGCGACGTTGAGACCATGGTGCTGGCGGCCAAACAGAGATCGCTCTACGAACTGACCGACGCGATTTCAGCCCGAGACCGCGTCAGGGCGCTGGAAATGCTGGATGCGATACTGACCAGCGGCGACGGCGACGAAGCAGCCATTGGCCATCTTTACATGCTCGCTAAAACCTTCCGGCAGATGCTGGTCATTCTGGAGCGAAACGTCCGCGATCAACGCATGTTGTGGGCAGCCTTGTGGCAGGGATTTCGCGTGCCACCGTTCGCCGCCGATGACATTATCAAGCAGGCGCGCCGTTACAAGTCGAAGCGCGAGCTGACGAGGGCGATTCGTCTGGTTGCCAAGACTGACCTTGCCATACGTTCCAATCCGCCGAGCAAGCGGCTGGTGCTTGAGAAGTTGGTCCTCGATCTCACAGCGGAACCGAAACCGGAAGTCGCCGGGTGGTCGCAGGAAGAACTGCCGGTCTAGCTGCGGAAGAGGCAAAAAAATAAAACGGCGGGAGGCCCCGCCGCTGATCTTGGTTCTGAACAGCCTGACTTACTTCGCCTGCAATGCCTTCAGCCGCGCGCTCAAACGGGACTTGTAGCGCGATGCGGTGTTCTCATGGATCACGCCCTTCTGGATCGCTTTGTCCAGGGCGGAGACGGTCTGCCGGTACGTCTGCTCGGCGGCTGGCTTGTCGCCTTTGGCCAGCGCCTCGCGCAAGCTGCGCAGCGCGCTGCGCAGGCGGGATGAACTCGCCCGGTTGCGGGCAGTGCGGGTTTCAGTCTGACGGGCGCGCTTCAGCGCCGAAAAATGATTTGCCATGTAAGCCTGTTTACCTTCGCTTCTATTGATTTCTCTACCGAGAGATCTTCGGATGGATACCGACTGCTTGATTTTACTGGAGTAACGCTCCGCCGGTCAAACAGATAGCGAAGGGCAGCCGCAGCCCCACCCTGTCCACTCCAGGCCCGACTTGAAGCCAAAGCACAAGCTCATCCCTGGAGTCATTGCCTTGACACACATTTGACATCCCCCTGACATTGTTGCGTTGCTACTCCGCAAGAATCAATCCGGTAGGCCAAAGCCCAGAACCCAACATGCCTACTTAATTCAGCCTCGCACTCAGGAGAATCCCATGAATACCCGTTCGCGAATCACGTCCTTCGCATGTGCCTCCGTCCTAATGGTTCTCGCATGCGCTTCCGCCCAGGCGCAAGGAAACCACTTTAACACCAAGGGCAATATTCTGATTTCCGACCAATTCAACAACCGCGTGATTGAGGTCAATCCCCAGAACCACAGGATCGTCTGGCACTTCGGCGACGGTTCCAGCACCGCCGGACCGCACTCCGTGGTCGCCCCCAATGACGCCCAACGGGTTGGAAGACTCACTCTCATCGCCGGCACAGGCGCTCCCGCCGGTAGCGAGCCCAACTGCCAACAGCAGGCCTGCCAGGACAACCGCGTGATGCTCGTCGATCCCAAGGGAAAGATCGTCTGGCAGTACGGAAAGACCGGCAAACCCGGCGCGGGCTTCGACGAGCTTAACGCCCCCGTGCAGAACACCTGGCTACCCAACCGTCACGTCTTAATCACCGACCAGGCCAATGCCCGAGTGATTGAAGTCACCCTCGGCAAGCACATCGTCTGGCAATACGGAATAACCGGAAATCCCGGCAGTGGCTTCAACCAGGTCAACAATCCCAATAGCGCCGAACTGCTCGCCAACCGGCACATCCTCATCGCCGATGAGAGCAACAATCGCGTCCTCGAAGTGGACCGCAAGAAAAACGTGCTGTGGAGCTACGGGTCGGTCAACGGAGATCAGCTGAACGGCCCGGCCTTCGCCAGCCGCCTCTCGAATGGTAATACGCTTATCGCGGACTCAAACAATAACCGCATTCTGGAAGTGGATATGTCCGGCAACGTGGTCTTCGAGTTCTATACCAACACGCGGCAGGGAAGCGTTTCCATGCCGATCCCCACCCGCGCGGTCCGGCTGAAGAACGGCAATACCCTGATCAGCGACCAGTTTAATCATCAAGTGATTGAAATCGATTCCAGCAAGAACATCGTCTTCGCGCAAGGCCAAATCGGTGTCCCGGGCAACGGCTTCAACATGCTGAATGCGCCCTATGACGCCAAAGTCGTCGGCGACTACACCGGGCTTACCCCGCCCTTCGAGCACCGACACTAGAACAACGTAACGATTTTAGGGAACTGCCGAAATCCCCACCACTTGCGAACTCGTGCAACTCGTGACCTCCAGCGCGGTTCACAAGTAGTGGGGACGGCAGATGTGGAAGGTAGATATATTTATTTCGCCGCTACGGAAATATCCTGCACCGAAAGTGTCCGCACCAGCCACGGAATAATCACTTGCTTAAAGATTGCCGGATCGGGCCACACTTTGACCTGCCGACCCAAATGTCCTCCCTCTGGATTGATCCATGCATCCTTCGGAACGTCACCCTGGCTCAATAGCAGATAAAGGTCGGAGATCGGCACTTGCGTGTCCAATACGCCTCCAATCACAAGCATTGGAGTAGTCGGCTTGCCCAGCAGCCCCTGTTTCACCAGTGACATCTTCTCCAGCGTTGCTGTCAATTCCTCCGTAGTCGTCACGCCCTCAAGAATCGACTCCAGTGCCGGCACCTGGTCAAATAGATACTCACGATTACCCAGCAATTTGTGCAGGACGAAATCCGGTTGGAAAAATCCGTCGGTCGGCGGTGACTGCACGCTGACGCCACGCAGGCGGCTGCGTTCGACGATGGCAAGCTTTGTCCCCCAATACGCTCCCCAACTTACGCCGTGGGCGCCAATCCGGTTCTTGTCCACCTCCGGCCGGCTCTGTGCATAATCAATCACTCGCGATAACATGCGGTCCGAGTTCTCCGTGGCCTTGATCGGTGCCTGCCCAGTGCCCGGTCCATCTACCGCAAGAAATCCAATCCCGAAAGGCAGAATCGCCGCAAAACTTTCCGACAAATCTTCTTTGCGGCTGTCCAGACCATTGATCGCAATCACCAGAGGGACCGGCCCCCGCGCGCCTTTGGGCAGCCGCAAATAGCCGATGATCTCTTTCCCTTCGAACGGAATGTGGACAATTTCCAGCGGCGGATCCAGAAACTTGGCATGGGCCTGGAAAGCCTCCAACGCTTTTTCGTAGGAGCGCTGTTTCCCCGGAGAAGCCGGCACCGGCCATCGCCCGAAAGAATATATACGCCACGCCCGGATATAGTCCGCATTGGCCTTCACCGGATTCGTCATCGCTAACGAATTAGCCTCGTCCATATAGCGGTCGCCAACTTTCATGAAGGCGGCGGCCCACTCGTCCTTGTCGCGAGTGTTGACCGATGCCAGCGCTTCCTTGACGTCAGCCGGATCAAGCCCAATTAGCGGATACTGTCCGTTCTCCGCGCGCTTGACCGCTTCCGTCTTAATTTCCTCAATGGTGCGCTCTTGCGGCCCCTGCGCGAACCCGGCTGCGGTTATAAATGTCACTTGTAGAAGCAATGCGATGGCGAGATTTCTGAACATTCGGATTACTCTTCTTTCTCTTGGAATGGTTTCGTGGAAGGGCACGGCTTTAGCCGTGCCGTATAAGGCGAATAAAAGCGTCGGCTTTAGCCCCTGAGCCGGACAGCCCGTTTCAGAACCATCTATTTCCGGTCCCTAGAACATCAGTTTCAAGCCCAATTGGATGGCGCGCGCACCGCCCGATCCCACTACGGGGTTGGCAGCGGCCACGTCCGGCGTGGCGCATCCGCAACCAAATGTCGATGGCACCGACGGATCGTTCTGCCCAAAGCCATTCTGACCGCCGTACGGATTGGCAAAGTTAGGATGGTTCAGGAGGTTGAAGAATTCCACACGGAACTGGGCGCCCAGGCGCTCTCCCAACTTCCAGTTCTTGGCCACCGAAAAGTCCCAATTCGTGAAGCCCGAATCGCGGAAGGTGTTGCGGCCCATGGTCCCGAAAGTGCCCAAAGCCGGCGGAATCATGATTGAGCTGCCCTTCGCATAACAACCGTAAAGGTTTAACGCATCGGTCGCAAGACCCGGCGTCCCGCCATCGAGGGCCAAAGCCTTGGCCGCGCATGCAGAATTGCTGGCGCCCGCAAAGTATGGAATCGACGTTGGCCCTGATTTGAAATCGCCAGGATTTCCGAAGAAGTCCCAACGAATCGGCTCGTTCGCCGGTGGACTTACCGGCAACGGCCCCACACCGGCTGCATCCGTTCCTAAATCGATTGGACCCCAGGGTTGCGCGGTTTCAAGCGTCACGATCGAGTTCAGTTGCCAGCCTTCCAGCAGTTGCGCGAACGATTTCTTGCCCGGAACCATGTAGGTAAGAGAGAGAGTTAGCCGATGCCGGACGTCAAAGTCGCTGGACGCATACTCTCCCGCCGGATTGTACGAATTCTGCGGCAGACCTGCGCCATAGCCGAAATCCCAATTTGCGCCCACATCGTCGAGCGCGTGCGCGTATGTATACCCTGCCACCATGGTGAGGCCGTGATAGTTCCTCGACGTCAGTGTCGCTTGCAGACCGTTGTAGTTCGATTTGTAAATGTTTCCCATCTGGAAGATGTTGCTCAAATAAGGAAACTTGGTGACGAACGGTCTGGCATTCTGCTCGGCAGTTTGATCGGGTGCTCCGGCTAAAATGGCCGCTGGAGTCCAACCCGCTCCCACTGGAGGCTGATTGATATCGCGGATGCCGGTCAGGTTTGACCCGTGGTTCCCCACGTAAGCCACTTCCAGGGAAAGGTTTGGCGTGAAGGCATGTTGGATGTTCAGGTTCCAGTTGTAGACATACGGCGTGGTTAAGTTGCGGTCGACCCCAAAAACCGCACATGGGCTGCCGGTTGCAATCGAATTACAACTCAGATTGTTCGGGCTCAAGTTGCCGTAGATCGGGCCATTGTCCCACGGACCGGTAATCGGAAAGCTCAGATTGCCCACTTGAATGTTGCCCGGTCCCGCCACCCCATCGAGCGTCGCCCCGGTCGGGACGCTGCTCAAACCGAAGCTGTTATTGAAAGCCAGGAACGACTGCCAGTTGACGAATTCATACATCAAGCCGCCGCCGCCGCGAATCACTGTATTTCCTTTACCCGTCGGGTCCCAGGCAAAGCCTGCGCGCGGCGCGAAGTTGGTATGGTCGCCGTTATACGGGGAACTGATCTGTTTGCCGACCTGCACCAATCCCAGGTTGGGATCGAAGTTGCCTAACAGGTTGTTCGCTTCTTTCACCACGGTGTTCAATTCATAGCGCAGTCCAATATTGACGGTCAGGGTTCGGGTCGCCCGCCAGTCGTCCTGAATGAACGCCGCATAGCCCCAGTTGCTCAGTTGCCGTATCGGATTTCCCGACAGCACCGATCCTCCGGCCGGATAACCGGCAAAAAAATCCTCCATAATGGTCGAGCCAGCGGCGCCAAAGGCCGCTTGGTCCGGGGCGTTTCCGCCGGTAAACGTGATACTGCCACGCGCATTTCCGAACGCGCCGCCGGTCACCCCATCCCGGTGCAGTTCACCACCGAACTTGAGGGCGTGGTTTCCGCGCGTGTACGAAATGTGGTCGATGAATTGTGTGATGGTGTCGGGCCCCTGGATCTTCGGCCACTTAAATCCACCCAGTCCTTGAAACTGTCCGATGAATCCAATTCGCGGCAGGCCGTTGTACAGCGTACCCGCGGGTACGCCGGTATCCAGGCCATAATTCGAGGCTGGAACGTTGTCATCGCCAGGATACGTCGGCTGGTAAAGCCGGTTGTATCCCACACGCGCCTCGTTCACCCAGCGCGAAGTCGGCGTCCATACCCAGCTTCCGCCCACCACCTGCGCGCGTGTGTGAATAATGCTGCGCCACTGCGTCTGTAATTCGGGAAAATCCTCCACCGTCCCGGCGTTGTTTCCGTAGAAATACATTCCGTTAATGCTGTTGCGTTCGTTGAGATGGAAATCGATCTTGGCCACGAAGTTGTCGGCTTTCACCGTATTCGGAAAGCCGTTCTGAATGAAATTCGCGCCGTTCGGATTGGTCCCGTTATTCAGCGGAAACCCGCTCCCAGTGCAAGTCACTCCGGCCGCTCCCGCGCCACTCACCGAGCAGCCCGCGACTTTCAGGCTGGCCGGGCTGATGGGGACCCCCGCCGTCTCCAGCGCCGCGATTGCGTCGGGAATGCTGTTGTTCGGATCGCCCCCAAGACTTACCGTTGCCGGACTATTGATGAGAAACGAATTTCCCACCGTATAGCGCTGGCCTTCATACCCCCCGAAGAAGAACAGTCGGTCCTTGACGATTGCACCGCCCGCTGTGCCGCCGAATTGCTCCAAAGTCGTCGGTGTCTTCAGCGCCGGAGCGTCGTTGAAATAATTGCGGGCATCCAACGCATCACTGCGCCCGAACGCATACGCCGTCCCGTGCAGCGCATTGGTGCCTGATTTCAGCGCCACGTTGACCACCGTCCCCGGCTTCCACCCATACTCCGCCGGAGGATTTCCTTGAAGATTGAACTCTTGAATCGCGTCAATCGGAAGAATGGTGGCTGAGTCTCCGGCAATCCCGGCCCCGTTAATGATGTTTTGCCCTGAATAGGGCTCGCTGTTGAACAAGCCCTCAATAATGTAGGCATTATCTTCGGCGCGCAATCCGTTAGAACTGGTGGTCGAGAATCCTCCACCGGGATACCGCACGATGCCCGGCCTCAGTTGCAGCAGGTTCTCGTAATTTCGGCCATTCAACGGCAGATCGTTGATGGTCTCGTTGCTCAAAGTTCCGCCCAGCGTTGAGGACGTTGTATCGAGCAGTGGCACCTCCCCAGTAACGACCACGGTCTCAGCAACTTCGCCGGGTTGCAATTGAACGTCGATACGCGCGTCCTTGGCCACTTCAAGCTGGATACTTGGCCGCTCCACGCTCTTGAATCCCTTGGCCTCTACCCTCACCTTGTACACGCCGGGCTGCAGTTCGGGAGCGACGTATGCCCCGGCCTGGTCGGTCGTCAATGTGCGGGTCACGCCTCTCTGAGTGTCAGTGACGGCTACCGTGGCTCCGGCTACCGCGGCCCCGGTCTGGTCCGTGACGCTGCCCAGGATTCGCGCCGTGTCGGTTTGTGAGAAAAGGGGGAGGGAACACAAAAAGATGACCGCAACTGAACCCAACAGCCGTGCGAATCTTACTGAACCACGCATACATGCCTCCGAGACGTTGAGAGCGTGCGATTATCGCTAATCTGTGCGGCAATTACCGCATTTACACCCGAAGTCTTGTCAACTTATTGAAAATGTGTAGCTTTGACGTCAGGTTCGCGAGCGGGATAACGAGTCTTGCCTTTACTTGCCAAACGACCGCTCCGAGAATTGGTCTGACAGCTTTACCACTTTACGGTTCGACAAGTCAAGCATCTTCTTTCAATTCGTGCTGACTCACCTGATTCCCGCTGAGCTAATCGGCGCGATCTTGCGGCTTTGGCTGGCTCGATTCCAGCAACTCCTGAGCCATATGAAATCCCGTGTTGGCCGCCGGAACCCCTGCATATATCGCGACTTGCATCAGTACTTCCTTAAGGTCGCAGGGTTCGAGTTCGTGGGCCAGTCCCGATTTGACGTGCAGGCGGAACTCTTCCCATCGACCCATCGACGCAGTCATAACCAGCACCAGTAACCGCCGCGTCCGCCGACTCAGTCCCGGACGGGTCCAAATAGCGCCCCAGGCGTAACGGGTAAGCAGGTCTTGGAAGTCACGATTGAATTCGGTCGCCGACGCAATCGACCGATCGACATGCTCATCGCCAAGGACAGCTCGTCGGACTGCCATGCCTGCCTCCAGCGTGTCGCCGGTCGTGGGTGGATTCAGAAAATTGAGCACGGCCGCGCTGAACGATCGCGGGCGTTCGATGTTTGAAAGATGCGCCGCCGGCAGATTCACGGCCCGGCAATTGGCGATGCCCCGCGCCAGAACTTCTCCGTGTCCAGCCCAAGGAGTGGAAACGTCGCGGTCGCCAACCAGAATCAAAGTGGGAGTTGAAATCGCCCGCAGCTTTTCCCTGTTGTCCATATCGCGCAGCGCGGCACAGCAGCCTATATATCCCTCTGGATTCGTCCCCAGGATCACTGAACGCACCGACTCTGCATACGAATCTCGCCGCGCCAGAGTATCCGCGGAGAAGAAGCGCTGCATGGCCAATTCCACGATCGATTCCATTCCCCCGCTCGAAACGGCTTGGATCCGAGTCTCCCAGTTCGCGGCGGGACCAAACTGTGGCGAAGTGCTGGCAAGCACGAGGGCGATCAGTCGATTTTTCGCGTTGATGCCGAGCCATTGGCCGATCGCTCCCCCGAGCGAGAGTCCGCAGAAGGCGAACTTCGGAATGCTCAGGGCATCCACAAGACCAAGCAGGTCGCGCCCCAACTGCTCGACAGAATATGGCCCCCGGGGCGCGTCAGATGCTCCGTGCCCGCGAATGTCATAGCGCAGCACCTGGAAGTGCGGTAGCAGGTCGCCAATTTGCGACTCCCACATACCGTGGTCGCAACCGATGGAGTGAGATAGAGCCAGCACCGGCCGTCCGGCCTTACCTTCCAGTCGATAGAACAGCCGGACGTTGTCGATGGTAATGAAAGGCAATCTGGTTACCTCTTTTCTGGTTCTGGCAATTTCCGATTTTTCGCGGCCTCCAGCAATCGCCCGCGAAAAACTTCAGCGCACCCCAAATACTCTTCCGGAACATCGAGGTGTTGAATCGTCGCGGCGTCGAGATGCCTGGTAACTTCCGGCATCTCTGCCAGCGCCTCCGAGAGACGACGCCCCTCGGCGATACTTTTCCGCGCAGCCTCCTCGACAATCTTGTGCGCCACATCGCGGCCCACCTTGGGTGCAAGAAGCATCATCGCCTTCTCCGCAAAAATCAGCCCTTGTGTCGATTCGATATTGACTCGCATCCTGGCCGCATCGACGGTGAGGCCTTCAGCCACTTCGGCCATAGACGGCCGCCGCTACGCCGGTGGATTGAAACACCTGCGATAGAATCGGCCACTCCGCCTGCCAACCGCCGACGCCTCGTTCGTGCTCCTGCACCATGCAACTGAGGAATGAAGCGACCAGTCCCGGTACGCGATTGGCCGACGCCAGGGTGATGGCACATCCGATTGGATTGCGCTTGTGCGGCATCGTCGACGAGCCGCCTCGACCTTGGCCCTCCGGGTTCGGAAACTTCCGCGACTTCGTTTTGCATCAGCAGGCTGATATCGCGGCCAATTTTTCCAAGAGCGCCAGTCAACACTCCGCAGGCGCATACCAGTCGTGCCAGACCTTCGCGGCGTGTATGCCAGGGCGCGGGCGGATATTTCAGATCTAGATCTCGCGCCAATCCTTGGCCGACTGAGTCTCCGACCATGCCCAGCGCAGCCAAGGTGCCGCTGGCTCCGCCGAACTGCACGAACGAGACAAGCGAAAATGCGTCCCGCAACTGCCTCGAACACAAGCCCACCGATTCCAACCATTGCGCTGCCTTCAGCCCAAAGGTGATGGGCGGCGCGCTTTGCATCAGGGTGCGTCCCAACATGACGGTTGAAGCGTGATCGTCGGCGAGCCGCCGCAGCGCGGATTGCAATCGCGAAAGGTCGTTCTCCAGCAGAGGTTGTGCGCGCTTCAGCAGCAACACCATCGCCGTATCGGCGACATCCTGGCTGGTGGCTCCCCAGTGCACGTACCCGGCGGCCGACGGATCGGCGCGCCGAACCACCTCCGTCAGGGCCTTCACAATCGGAATACCGGGTGTGCCGGCCCGCAACATCTCAGCCGCGAGAGTACCGATATCAAAGTTATCGGGCTGTGCCGCGGTGGTTATCGCATCCGCGGCGGCTTGCGGAATGAGTGACTGCCGCGCCTGTGTGCGCGCCAGTCCAACCTCAAACTGCAAAAGCGCAGCCAATACGGACCGATCGGAAAACACCTCGGCAAGCGCTTCCGTCGTTGCCAGACTTTCGATCAACCGCACCGCCAAAATTCCTCCATCCGCTCAAACAGAGTTTAAGGCTCTGACCTAGTCGAGAGAAAACAACAGCAGGTTTCTCGCTTCGCTCGAAATGACAAGATCAAAGTGGATCAGAGATTCCTAATGCAACCGCCAACTAAATATCGAAGAATACCGTCTCGTTCTCACCGCTCAACTGAATAGTAAAACTCCACCATCCCGGACGCGAAGCATCCTGGATTGCCATCAGAGTATCTTGCCGCTCGGCCGGAACCAGCGCCAGTATCGCATCCTTTTGATTGGCGGTATTACCCGCAAAATAAATACGCGTCGCCAAACGCTTCAACAATCCCCGCGCAAAGATCGAGACGTTCATGTGCGGCGCCTGCAAATTGCCGTCATGCCCAGGTACCGCGCCGGGAATAACCGTCTCAAATACACACAAGCCGTTCCCGTCCGTTGCCAGCCTGCCGAAACCACGGCATGCCGGGTCGTCCAATTTCTGCTGCACGTCTTCGGGATGGCAATACTTGCCGTCCGCATTTGCCTGCCAGATTTCGATCATCGCATCGGTGACCAATGCCTCGTCGCCGTCCAGCACGCGGCATTCGAGATGGATGTGTTCGCCCCTGGCCTCAGGTCCTGCAATACGCGCCAGCGACCGCGAGTTTGTCATCCCAATGTGAAGGTAAGGACCGGCGGTTTGTGAGGATGTGTGGGGGAGGGTCATGCTATTTCTCGAAAGGCGTGGCATCGCGGCCGCGCAACACAATGTCGAAACGATAGCCTAAAGCCCACTCCGGCTGCGTGAGGGCAAGATCGAAGCGCGAAACCAGGCGCTGTTGGGCCTTCTCGTCTGGGATCGAATGAATCACCGGATCGTATGCCATCAGCGGATCGCCCGGGAAATACATCTGCGTCACCAGCCGCGTAGCGAATGCATTTCCAAACAATGAAAAATGAATGTGCGCCGGCCGCCATGCGTTCTCGTGATTGAGCCACGGATAAGAGCCAGGTTTGATGGTGACGAACCTGTAATTGCCATCTACATCGGTTAGGGTACGGCCCGCGCCGGAGAAATTCGGGTCGAGCGGCGCGCGGTGGTCATCGCCATGGTGCAGATAACGCCCGGCCGCATTCGCCTGCCAGATTTCCACCAGAGAGTTGGCGATGGGGCGACCATCGTCATCGAGCAGGCGCCCACTCACGATGATGCGCTCCCCCTGCGGCGCGCCCTTATGCTGACGCGTCAAGTCATTGTCGGCTTCAGAAATTCTCTCATCGCCAAACAGCGGACCGGTCACTTCAGATAACGTATGCGGCAATACGATCAGCGGTTTTTGCGGTGCGCGCCGCAACGTGGAACGATACTCGGGATATGCGTACTCCGGTTGGCTCCCCGCCTGCGGCCGCCGATACGGTACGACTCGGGACATATTCTCTGGAGCACTGGACATTCAGTCTTCTTTCTTCCGACTACACCAGTAGCTGAGCGAAGTTCTTCGCGTTTTCCTGCAAAATGGGCAGCAAACGGTCGATACACTCCGCCGCGGAGACCCTGGCTGCATGGACGCCGATGTTCATCGCTGCCACCACCCGCCCTGGCCGCGATCTTACTGGCACGCCGATGGATCGCAGGCCGAGTTCCAACTCTTCATCGACAAGCGCATAGCCTTGCTCGCCCACCCGCTGTAGAGTGTTCTTCAACTGTTCTTTGTCGGTGATCGTCTTTGGAGTGAGCGGACGCGGCTGTAATCTTTCCAGGTAGGACGCGAGCTGGGGCTCCGCTAAAGCGGCCAGCAAGACTCGTCCCATCGACGTGCAATAAGCCGGCAGCCGGCTGCCGACCGAAAGTCCCACTGACATCACGCGCTTGGCAGTGGACCGAGCGACATAGACGATCTCGTCGCCCTCCAATACGCTTAGCGAACTGGACTCATGCGTGAATTCGGTGACTCGCTCCAGCACCGGCTGCGCCAGCGATGGAAGAGACGTTGAAGATAAATAGGAGAATCCCAGTTTAAGCACGCGGGCTTTCAAGCGGTAAACTCGGGCCGTGCTCTCGGCATAACCGAGCTGTTCCAGCGTCATCAGCAAACGGCGAACGGCAGCGCGCGAGAGTCCCGTGGTGCGCGCAACATTTGCCACCGATTGCCCCTCCACGTGTCCCTCGAAAGTTTCGATGACTTGCAATCCGCGCGCGAGCGACAGAACAAAATTTGGGTCGCTGGGCGAATCAGCCGCTTCCTCCGGCGATCCCGTGGGCAGCTTGTCAAACTCCGGATTCGTTGGCGGCGTGGTCATTGATCGAAATGCGACAGCAGCGTCGGCGATATTCGCACATTTGTGCAAATACTGCAATATCCAATCCTTGACATGACTATCCTACTAAATGTATGGTTGCCGCACAAAATAACGGTAATCGCACGCTGGCTTCTAAGAACTGGTCAGACCTGAGGTGTCGATGAACCACCTGATTCTAGCTTCGTTGTTGATCTTCTCATGGATTGGCGCGGCTCCGCAGCTTCGGGCTCAAGATGCGAATCTGGTCAGACCAGTAACAGAAATTCAGCTTCAAGGTCGGCGAATTTTTCAACAACGTTGTGCCATCTGCCACAGCGCGCCTCTGGTCTTCAGCCGGCCGTATGGCCCGCTTCTGAACAAAACAACCGTGGACGGAAGAGAAGGCTCGGTGCGGAACACCATCATGGAGGGTGAAACCGGGCTGATGCCCGGATTTCGCTATGGTCTGGATGCCGGTGAAATCAATTCCATCATTGAGTACCTCAAGACAGTCGACAAGCCGGAGCATCCGGTCGTGAACTGGGTTGCGCAACACTGAAGTCGAAAGCGTTGATACAGGGAGAGAAGAAGGCAGAATGCGCTGGTTGAGCAAATGGGGGGTGACGGCCGCTTGGAGCGTCTTGACCGCGCTCGGGCTCTTGTTATGCGCCAATTCCGGCCAGGCCGCTTCAGCTTCTTCGTGGTTGACGGGCGTTGTGAAAACCGACTCGGGTGGGGTTGTGGCGGGAGCGGCCGTTTCCGCCAAACTGGAGGGCTCGACCATCACCACCAGTGTGTTTACCGATGAGCACGGCAATTACTTTTTTCCGAAAACTTTAGCGGCTGGAAAATATCGTGCCTGGGCGCAGACAGAGGGCTATGAGACGGGGCATGCCGAAGCCACACTGGCGGGGATTGTGCACCAGGATTTCACCCTCAAGAAGTTAAAGGATTTTAGCAAGCAGTTCACCGGTGCGGAGTATCTTGAAGCCCTCCCCGAAGATACTCCGCAACACCGGCGTATGAAGGACATCTTTGAAAACAACTGCACCGGCTGTCACGAGGCAAGCTACATCCTTCAAAACCGTTTCGACGAACGTGGATGGGACGCAGTCATCACCCTGATGAGCAAGCTGGAAAACGGAGGCGGCAATTATGGAGGCCCGGATCAGGCGCCGTTTCCGACCGTCAACTACTACAAGAAAGAGCTCGCCGCATACCTGGCGGAGATGCGCGGACCTCATGCTTCCCCCATGAAGTTGCAGCCGCATTCCGGACCGACGGGCGCGGCGGCCATGACCGTCATCACCGAGTACGACGTTCCGATTGCCGACAGCGAAAAGTATTCGAGCCCGAATGGATTCGGAACGAACGACGGCAGCGACTGGTCGCTGGGCACTCCATCTCGCTTGAACGGCGTTGGTGGGGTCCATGACACGCAGATGGACTGGAATGGCAATCTCTGGTTCACCTATGCCCAGCCCAGCTTCAATCGGTCCGTGGGAATGATCGATGCGACGACCGGTAAGCTCACCACCATAAAAGTTCCTGGCTTCAACGGAATGGCGGCGTTTACCCACGGGTTGGCGATTGATCATGCCGGTATGCTCTGGTTTACCGCGGCGGGCGCGGGAGTCGTCGACGGCGGCGTCGGCAGCCTGGCAAGAATCGATCCCAATACGTTGAAGTTCGAAGTTTATCCTCCACCGCAAGGTATGAGTGGTGTCACGCTTAGCGTTGACGAAGACGCCAAAGGTTCGATATGGGCGAGCACGGCTCATGGCGCAGTTCGCTTTGATCCGAAGACGAAGCGGTACACGGAGTTCAAATCGGTCACGCAGACCACGACCGAAGGCACGACCGAGTCCTACGGCGTCACCGGCGACAGCGAAGGCAACGGCTGGTGGGCGCAGATGTTCGTCGATCGTGTGGGCAAGGGCGAAGTGAGCAGCGGGAAATCTTTCGAAGTGAAAATGCCGCCGCATCCTGCGCTCTCGGAAGAAGCCTTGACCGCCGACGATCGCAAGGTGGCTGCCCTTTCGGGCGTGTTCATGTCGGATTTTTCCGGCTTCGAGTCGCAGGGTCCGCGCCGCATGGGCGCAGACAAGAACGGCGACGCCATGTGGGTGTGCAATTACTGGGGCGGAAATCTGGCAAAGGTCGACATTCATACCCTTAAGACGACGCTCTATCCGTACCCGACGCGCGAGTCGGCGATCTACGCCGCCGTCGTCGACCACAATCACAATGTCTGGGTCAATCTGTTCAACGGAGACGCCGTCGCCAAGTTCGATCCGAAAACTGAAAAGTGGACTGAATATCCTTTGCCCACTCGGGGAATTGAAATGCGTCACGTCGCAATCGCCGAGCACGATGGAGAGCTGAGAGTTGTCCTCAGCGAATTCCGCGTGGGAAAACTGGCAGTGATGCGTTTCCGCACAAATGAAGAGCTGCAGGCTTTGCGGGCCGAAGCGGGCGCCCAACCGACGGAACCCAAAATTGAATCCCCCTCGGGGGCGCACCAGTGAAAACAGCCGACTCACCGGCAACCATTTCTAAGTCTGAGTCCAGGCTAGGTTTTGCCCTCAGGCGACGGCAGCTGCTCAAGTCTTTTGCATGGGCAACCGCCGGAGTCGCCGTATCGCCGCTGCTCCTGAATTCTCGTTTACTCGGTTCATCTTTCGGTGCCGAATCGTCCCAGGGCGTCGACACGGATACGGTGCAATTTCCGTCCGGCACATTCACCGTTGGAGCATACCTCGCCAGGCCCAAGGCTGCCGGTAAGTATCCCGCGGTTTTGGTGGTGCATGATGAGCGCGGCCTACAGGACGACATTCGCGCCGTCGTTCGTCAAGTTGCGCTAGCGGGATTCATTGCCATTGCACCCGACCTTCTGTCCCGCAATGGTGGGGTGGACAAGCAGACACGGCCCGCCGAGGCACTCCATCAGCTCTCAGTCGACGGCTCAATACAGGATTTGAACTCGGCTTTCGCGTTCATGCAGAAGCATCCTTCGGTCTCATCGGGCAAGATTTCCGCAATCGGGCTGGGTTGGGGAGGCTGGCGAACTTTCGCCTTTGCCGCGAATCAACCAGAGCTTGGCAGGGGCGTCGTCTTCTGCGGCACGGCGCCAGAGGACGGCCTCAGCGACATTCAGGCAATGTTTCTCGCTCATTATGCCCAACTGGATTTCCGGGTCACTGGCAACCTGCCGTGGACGGAAAAGACTCTGAAAGTCGCGGGCAAGCAGTTCACTTCCTATGTCTACGACAACGTCGATCACGGCTTCTACGATCCCTCCACGCCCGAGTACAATGCAGCAGCGGCGAATCTCGCATGGTCCAGAACTCTCCAATTCCTGAAGTCCTCAGAATGAGGAAGATCGAGCTAAGCTCCGGAGTGTGGGCCCATGCCTAAGCTTCGGCTTTCCATGGCCTGCTGGAACTACGACCGCACGCGCGCTTTGCTGGAAGATCGCATCCCAATCGATGGCATCGAACTCAACTACCTCAACCTTCCTGTCGAAGAAACTTTTTTTCGCATGTTGCGGTATGGCGAATTCGATGTCGCTGAGATGTCGCTGTCATCCTACGTCATGTCGTTGTTCCGCGATCCTAAGCCGTTCGTCGCCATTCCGGTGTTTCCATCCCGCTTCTTTCGCCACTCCTGCATATACATCAATCGCGACAGCGGAATTCGCCAGCCGAAGGACTTGATCGGCAAGCGCGTAGGCACGCCCGAATTCCAGATGACGGCTGGGGTATGGATTCGCGGAATTCTCAGCGACGAATACGGGGTTCCAGTCAGCAGCGCGCTTTATTTCAACGGCGGAGAAGAAGAGCCCGGGCGTCCGGAGAAACTCGCGCTATCGTTGCCTCAGGAAATTCGCCTCGAATCCATCCCTGAGCACAAGACCCTCTCGCAGATGCTGGATGCCGGCGAAATCGATGCACTCTATACGGCCCGCATGCCTTCGACATTCGTTCGAGGCTCCGGCAAAGTCGCCCGCCTGTTCGAGGATTATCCAGCCGTCGAGCGCGAATACTATCTGCGCACGCGCATCTTCCCAATCATGCACGCCATCGTCATCCGTCGCGAAGTGTATGAGAAGAACCTGTGGGTGGCGCAATCGCTCTATAAAGCTTTTGTGCTATCCCAGCGCGAGGTCTATCAGGACCTATACCAGACCGCCGCGTTGAAATTCATGTTGCCCTGGCTCATTCGGCACGTGGAAGATACGCGGAACCTGATGGGCGAGGATTTCTGGCCGTATGGCTACCAACCGAATGTCGAAACGCTGAACACGTTCCTGCGCTACCACCATGAGCAGGGCCTCTCCAAGCATCGGCTCACGCCGAAAGAACTTTTCGCTGCCGAATCGCTGGAGTCCTTCAAGATCTGAACCCTCCCATGGCGACCAACGCAAATCCATCCTCGCGAGCGTGGTGGTGTTTGACGCGGGGCGACATCGATGCCACGGTTGCGCAACTTGGCTTCAATGTTGCCCAGATGATCATCCCGGTTTTTCTTCTCGCTCCGCTGGGGATCATCCGCGAATTCAGCATTACTCATCTTCTGCCAGGGTATGCTCTCGGATTCCTTGTGGGCTCGCTCGGGCTGACGGGCCTTGCGGTCAAGCTGCGAACCCGGGAAAACCGCAGCGATGTCACCGCTCAGGTTTACGGCAACAACGTTCCGGCGATTATCGCTTTTACGCTTGCGATCATCGTGCCTGTCTACTTACAGACTCACGACGCACTGCAAGCCTGGCAAATCGGAGCCGCCGCCGTGGTTTGGACGGGAATCATCAAGCTGATCGCAGCACCGTTCGCCGGCGCAATCCGCCGATTCATTCCCGTACCGGCCTCCATGACCGTCTTCGGGGCCGCCATGTACAGCTATCTGGCGATGGTGTTGCTGCAACGTGTTTTCGATCAACCGTTGGTCGGAATCATCGCGCTGGCCATTATCGCGGTGAGCGTGCTGGCGAACGTTCCCATCACGCGCTGGCGGATTCCTCCGTTTATCGTTGCTTGGATCGTTCCCTTAGCGGTCGGATTGGGCATCGGCTATGTGCATCCGGTGTGGCAAGGAATCGCACTTAGCCTGCCATTCGTTGTTTCACTTGGACCGTTGCAATCGTTGGGAGCGGCGCTCCCGTACTTGTCCGTAATCGCGCCGATTGCCATCTACCAAGTCCTGCAAGACATCGCCGCCGTCGAAGGCGCTACCGCCGCGGGCGACAATTACGATGTGCGCGCGGTAGTCGGTTGGGACGGCGTGGGAACGCTGATTTGTGGCGCTGCCGGTTGCGTGATTACACCCGTTGTTTACGCTCTGCATCCACCCTATAAGGCGATGGGCGCGCGCATCGGCTTCGCTTTGTGGACACCCATTATTTTTTTGTTGGTGGTGATGAGCGGTCTGACAATTTTCATCGCGCAGCTTTTCCCCTGGCCGATCCTGGCCGCCATGATTGCCTACGTCTCGGTCGGGGTCGGCCTGGCAACACTGCGCCGCGTCGATGCGAAATATCGCAGCGCGGTTCTGCTGGGATTGGTCTTGCCGGTTGGCGCAGTCGTCTCAGCCGCCGTGAGTTCCGCCTTACCGGCGCTCCGGCTTTCGGTCGCCAACCCCGCGGTTCAGACGGCGCTTAACGGATCGATCTACTGGGCATCTTTGCAGGGTCTAGGCAACGGATTTCTGTTTCTGGTCTTGGTGGTCTCCGCTTTAATCACCGAGGCGATTGACCGCAAGTTCGGACGTGCCGCCATCTGGTGCCTGATCGCCGCCCTATTCTCGTGGTTCGGAACGATGCACTCAGCCATCTTTCATTGGGCCGCGCAACCGATGTACGCCGCCGGATGGCTCGCTGCCGCGGTGATAGTTTACTCGGCGCGTTGGTGGAGGGGGGATGTAGCCGATGTTGCTGCACGTCCTTAAATCTCTGTTCACGCTGCTTGCGGTGTAAGGCGGGCTGTTGGGGATGGCCACGCCCGATCACCGCCAGGCCCCCCCGAAAGTATTACAATAAGTGCGTCTTACCGGCCTTTGCTATTCAAACCGCACTCATTGGAGGAAGCATGAAACTTACGCCAGGAAAGCTAACCGGACTGAAAAAGGTATCGAACGAACGCGGTGTCATCGCGGCCGCCGCCATGGACCAGCGCGGTTCACTGCAAAAGTCGCTTGCCAAGGAAAAGGGCGGCCAAGTCAGCGATGCCATGATGGAGGAGTTCAAGACGCTAGTCGCTGAAGTGCTGACTCCGCACGCCACCGCC
This sequence comes from Terriglobales bacterium, assembly GCA_963700175.1. Lineage (GTDB taxonomy): Bacteria > Acidobacteriota > Terriglobia > Terriglobales > Acidobacteriaceae > DASVWZ01. The sequence continues at coordinate 98,858 of CAVOWN010000003.1, read as the reverse complement.
ATTCTGCTCGATCCGGAATGGGGACTACCCGCCTCCAAGCGGCGCGCAAAGAATGCCGGCTTGCTGCTGGCCTATGAAAAAACCGGCTACGACAAGACTGGTCCGGGCCGACTGCCCGACCTGCTCGACCACTGGTCAGCCCGCCGCTTGAAAGAAGCGGGTGCGGATTGCGTGAAGATCCTGCTTTACTACACGCCGTTCGATCCGAAAGATGTTAACGATCGCAAGCACGCGTGGGTGGAGCGCATCGGCGACGAGTGCCGCGCCAATGACATTCCTTACTTCCTCGAATTCGTTGGATACGAAGAGGGTGCCGATGAAAAGGGCCTGGAATACGCGAACAAGAAGCCGGAAATCGTGACCGAGAGCATGCGCGAGTTCAGCAAAGCCCGTTACGGCGTCGACGTTTTAAAGGTCGAAGTGCCGGTGAATATGAAGTTCGTGGAAGGGACAAAATGTTTCGCTGGACAAAAGGCCTATACCAAGAAGGAAGCGATTGAGTTCTTTCACAAGGCTGCGAACGTGGCGACTAAGCCGTTCATTTATCTCTCGGCCGGGGTAAGCAATGCAGAATTCAGCGAAACGCTGGAACTGGCGGGAGAATCCGGAGTGAAGTTTAACGGCGTGCTCTGCGGACGTGCCACATGGAAGGATGGAATACCGGTCTATGCCAAAAACGGCGCAGCCGCATTCCGCAAGTGGCTTGAAACCGAGGGAGTGAAAAACATCAACAACGTGAATGACAAGCTGAAGGCCGCGACTTCGTGGTATTCCATCTATGAAGCCGAGCCTGCGCTGGTTGGCGCTTAAGGCGGCACGCCTCGAGCAATAGCGGGAGCATCTGTGCTCCCGCTTTTCCTTGCGTCGAGGGGAGATTTTCTTGATCGTCGCGCAAGCGCGAGCATCTGAGGATGGTGAACTCTCAACCTCAAACCGTACTGATCACCGGCGCTTCCGGCGGCATAGGCTATGAATTCGCGAAGCTCTTCGCCAAAGATCATTACAGTCTTGTCCTGGTCGCCCGCAACGCCGCGAAACTGACGCAGATTGCGAATGAACTTCAACGTCAGTTCGGAGTGTCCGTTAAGACCGTTGTTCTGGATCTGACTTTCCCGACCGCTCCGCGAACGCTGTTTGACACTTTACAGCGCGAAAATGTCACGGTGGATATTCTGATCAATAACGCCGGCTATGGCGTCTTCGGCGAGTTCTCCAAAATGCCAGTCGAGGAGATCGCAGGACAGATCCAGCTCAACATTACTTCGCTCACCGAACTGACACGATTGTTTGTGGTTCCCATGATCGAGTGCAAGCGCGGAAGGATCTTGAATGTGGCGTCCGTCGCAGGGTTCCAAGCTGGCCCGCTCATGGCGGTCTATTACGCGACCAAGGCCTATGTAATTTTGTTCTCCGAGGCGATAGCGAACGAACTTGCCGGCAGCGGGGTCACCGTCACCTGCCTCTGCCCGGGCGCAACGGACACGGGTTTTCAGGGCCGCGCCGGAATCGAAGAAACGCTTCTCTTCAAGCTCCTGCGACCCATGGATGCGAAGACGGTCGCGCGGGACGGCCATCGTGCGCTGATGTCCGGCAAGACGCTAACGATCTCTGGGTTTAGAAATCGGTTGCTGGCTGAGTCAGTCCGCTTTAGCCCGCGCAAACTCGTGACTGCGATCTCGCGCAAAGTGCTGGATAAAGCCTGACATGCGACGGTTTCGCAGCGGTAAATCTTAGGTTCGACTTATACACATAAATATGATATATTTACACATTGGAAATTATCGCCATGCGGACCAATATTGATATCGACGATCAACTCATGCGGCAAGCAATGCGCTGCAGCGGCTCCCGCACCAAGAAAGCCGCCGTGGAAGCAGGGCTGCGGTTGCTCGCGCAAACCAATGCCCAAGGATCGATTCGGCGCCTTCGCGGCAATGTGCGATGGCAGGGAAATCTCGACCAGTCTCGTCTAGGTCGATCTCCGGAATAAGCGACGAACGTGGTAATTGTCGACACAACCGTTTGGATTGACTACCTGAGAGGCGCGGGAAACCCCGAAACTGTTTGGCTCGACCGGGAACTTACCCACCAGCGATTCGGATTGACCGATCTGATTCTGTGTGAAGTACTGCAAGATGTTCGAGACAGCTCCGCATTCTTGCAAGTCCGGGACGAACTTCTCAATTTCCATGTATTTTCGACCGGCGGACCAGACTTGGCGATTGCCGCCGCCGGAAATTACAGGACCTTACGGGAGCAGGGTCATACTGTCCGCAAGACCATCGACTGCCTGATTGCTACTTTTTGCCTGGAAGGGAACCACGAATTACTTCATCGCGATCGTGACTACAACGCTTTTGAGAAGGTGCTGGGCATGCGGGTCGTGCATCCCTAGCGCGGTAACGCTATGCACGCGAATCGCAGACTAGGCGTCCGCTGCCTCGTTATTGCCAAAGATCGACGACGGTTCTCCTCACTCCCACTCAATCGTCCCCGGCGGCTTCGACGTGATGTCGTATACCACGCGGTTCACGCCCTTGACCTCGTTCACGATGCGGTTGGACATCCGTTTCAGAACTTCATGCGGCAAAGGCACCCAGTCGGCCGTCATGCCGTCTTCCGAGTGAACGGCGCGCACCGCGCACGTGTAAGCGTACGTTCGCTGATCGCCCATGACGCCCACCGACATCACTGGCAACAGCACCGCGAACGACTGCCAGACTTTCGAGTAAAGACCAGCTTGTTTGATTTCATCGACAACGATCTCATCGCAATTCTGTAGGATCTCAATTCGCTGTGGCGTAACTTCGCTCACAATGCGCACCGCCAGTCCGGGGCCAGGAAATGGCTGGCGTTGCAGGATTTCTTCCGGCATGCCCAAGTCGCGCCCGATTTTGCGGACCTCGTCCTTGAACAATTCTTTGAGCGGCTCAATCAGCTTGAGCTTCATCTTCTCCGGCAAGCCGCCGACGTTGTGATGTGACTTGATCACCTGCGAAGGTCCGCGCACCGAGCGCGATTCAATCACATCCGGATACAGAGTCCCCTGCACCAGCCACTCCACCTTGCCTTCCTGCTGCTCGATGCGCTGCGCCTCCTGATCGAACACGGCAATAAATTCGTTGCCGATAATCTTGCGCTTGGCCTCGGGATCGGTGATTCCGGCCAGTCGCCGCAAGAATCGATCACTCGCATTCACCGCGTCGAGATGCAGTCCAAGCTTGTCCCGCAAGTTCTGCTGCACTTTTTCAAACTCGTTCTTGCGCAGCACGCCATTATTCACAAAAATCGACGTCAGGTTTGACTTGCCATTCTTCTTGCGCAGAGCGCGGTCCACCAGCACCGCCGCCACCGCCGAATCGACTCCACCAGAAAGCGCACAGATGGCGCGCCCTTCGCCTACCGTGTTGCGAACATTTTCAATGGTCGCATCAATAAAGTGCTGCGCTGTCCAGGTGGGCTTCGCCCCGCAAATCAGCAGTGCAAAATTTCGCAGGATGTCTGTTCCGTGCTGCGTATGGTGCACTTCCGGATGAAACTGCACCGCCCACATTCTCTTTTCAGGATTTTCGATCGCCGCCACCGCATTTGGAGAACTTGCCGTCTGCGTGAAGCCCGCAGGCAACTGTTCCGCCTCGTCGCCGTGCGACATCCAGACGGAAAGCTGTCGCGGCAGGCCGGTAAACAATTGCGATCCATCTTTAAGTTCGACTTGCGCATGCCCGTATTCACGCTTGCTGGCTGCGCGCACTTTGCCGCCCAAAGCCGCCACCATCCATTGCAAACCGTAGCAGATGCCCAGCACTGGCACGCCCAAATTGAAGACGCCAGGATTCGCCGATGGCGCATCTTTGTCGTACACGGAGGAGGGCCCACCCGAAAGAATGATTCCCAACGGCGAATAGCTGCGAATCTCGTCGAGTGAGGCGTTGCAGGGAAGTACAGCGGAGAAGACGTTCTGTTCGCGGATGCGGCGCGCGATCAACTGTGAATACTGTGCGCCGAAGTCGAGGACAACGATTGATTGGGTTTCCACTGACGAGTTTCTCAAATCGGAGGTGAAGTGTAAAGCGGATAGAAAAATGCCCCCGGATGGCCGTTTTCAGGCCACTAAGCCAGCGGTGGAACATCGCTCAAAATCAATTCGTCCGGATCAATACATTCGATCGACGCAGGCTCGACCGCTGGACTATGGCTCGGCGGCAACGAACTGCCCGCAGGCGTAGCTTCACGTACAGGCCAGTTCGGCATTTCCACGACCGCCGCATACGCCGCCATCCGCCCGATGTACAGAAAATCTGCCACCGCGAAATAGACCAGCGACACCGAGATCATCCCTAGTACTACGAGCCGCACCGGCAATACTCCAAGGGTGCCAACGGACAGCATGGCCGCAAACGTAGCAATCGCAAATGCCCCGAGATGCGCCAAGCCAAACCATGCGCCAATCGCGGATATCGGGCCCGGCCGATTTCGACACAGATCGATAGTCGCCGCCATTGCTCCAAAGGTGTTTTCGCCATCGCCAACCACGAACAATACCGCCGCCGACAGAAACCAGTTGACAGCGCTCCATGCAGCAAAAATCAAGATGGCAACGGCCATAAACAGCACGAAGACTAAACTCGGATCGTCAGAACGCACCCAGTGCGCCATCGCCAAAGGTGCGAAGCCAGCCGCGCAAGCGGCGAGCAGTGCGATCACGCGGAAGAAATTCAGTCCGAAAAGAGAGCTCGCACTGAACGTCGCAACTTCTTCGCGAGCAACTCCAAGAGCGGTCAAACTGCGAAAATGCGCAAATATTGCGCGCATGGTTGCGGCCCGTCCCAATCCGCACACCACGACCCAGGCCACGCTTAAACACACTGCCAAGATCAGGAAGGTTGCAGACGCCCTGCCGCCACTTCCATGCAGAATGCGCGCCAGCGCCTTCGCGATAAGTACGGGATGCCTGCTTCGAAATAGAAGCGCATCGCCGCGCGTGACCGGCAGCGTGTCAAGAAATGCAAAAAAAGAAAACGTCCCCAGCAGAAACGCCGCAAAGCCAAAACTCCATCGCCATGTGATTTCCGCCAACCCAAACGCCGGGTGACCAAACATCAGGCGAAACCCTTCGACCGTCGGTGACCGCTGTTCCATGCTGCTTAGAATAGCGCATTCGCCAGGCATCGTAGATTGCATTTCGTGCATCGCGTAAAGCTGCGTAAAGCTTTGCAAACGCGGCATCCGGCTTGGCGCAGCCCGCATCTTTCCAAGTGACACTGAGTTTTCGAAAGGAGTTGTAAATGAAATTCAGCAGGTATTTTGTTCTACTCATGGCGTTTGCTCTCATCCTTCCTCTCGCCGTTTTCGCGCGCGAGAAGAACCAAGGCAAGCTGGTTTTAGACCAGCCCGTACTCGTTGGCTCAACCCACTTGCTACCCGGCACTTATCAGGTTGAGTGGACCGGCAACGACCAGTCTCTTACCGTCAACATACTGCAACACCATCAAGTGGTTGCGACCGCGCAGGGCGAGTTGAAGAGTGGAAGCGCGGCACAAGACGCCGTGGTTCTATTGCCATCGAACATTAACAGCTCGCAAATGATGTTGTCGGAGATTGATTTCGGAGGCCGGCATGAGGCTCTGATGCTCACTCCGAACGGATTGAACTCGTCGAATTAATCGCAATGATGGCGGGTTCGGATGCGCCTGTCCGCAATAGGTTGGGCGGGCAGGCGCTCCTTTATTTGATCACGATGTTGACGAGTTTCTTCGGCACGACGATCAGTTTTACAATCTGCTTTCCCGCAATCAGTCCGGATACTTTCTCGTCGGACAGGGCCGCTTCGCGGATCGTCGACTCATCTGCCTCCGCCGCTACCGAGACCACGCTACGCAACTTTCCATTGACCTGCACCGGAATCTGTATCTCATCTTCTTTCGCAAGTTCTGGATCGTACTTCGGCCACGGCGTTCGCAACAGACTGCCTTTTTCGCCGAGCATCTCCCACAGTTCCGCCGAAAGATACGGAGCGAAGGGCGCAAGTAGCAGTACCATATCCCGTTGCACGTCCACCAATAGCGCTGCTGGCACAGCCTCCGAAGCGATCGCGGCTTCCGCGCCATACAATTCGTTGACCAACTCCATGATCGCCGCAATGCACGTATTGAAATGCCAGCGCCCCTGGAAATCGTCGCTCACCCGTTTAATCGTCTGATGAAGCTTTCGCTGAATCGCCCGCCCCTGGGGAGATATGGCTTGCAACGTCCCGCTGCTGGCGTCGGTTGACGCAGCCCGCTGGGCCTCGACAGATTTCGCTGCATACCGCGCTACAAACCGGTACACCCGCCCCAGGAAGCGCTGAATTCCAGCGATTCCGTCGTCCTGCCAATCCAGGTCGCGGTCCGGAGGCGCCGCAAACAAGCTATACAGCCGCGCGCTATCCGCGCCATAGCGCGCCACCATTTCATCCGGAGACACGACGTTCCCCAAACTCTTTGACATCTTCGCGCCATCCTTGATCACCATGCCCTGCGTGAACAGGCGCTCGACGGGCTCATCGCTCCGGATCATCCCGATGTCGCGCATGAACTTGGTCCAGAAGCGCGAATAAATCAGATGAAGAATGGCGTGCTCGACTCCGCCAATGTACTGGTCAATCGGAAACCAGTAATTTGCCTTCGCCGAATCGAATGGAGCTTTGTCGTTATGCGCGTCCGTATAGCGATAGAAATACCACGACGAATCGACAAAAGTGTCCATGGTATCGCTCTCGCGCCGCGCCGGACCGCCGCACTTCGGACAAGTCACGTTCACGAATCCCGGCACGCGAGTCAGCGGAGAGCCGCCCGTCAACGTAATGTCCACGTTCTCCGGCAGAATCACCGGAAGGTCTTTTTCCGGCACCGGCACAATCCCGTCTTTCTCGCAGTACAGCATCGGAATCGGCGTGCCCCAATACCGTTGCCGGGAAATACCCCAATCTTTCAGCCGGTAAGTCACGGTCGCTTTGCCAAACCCATTTTTCTCGGCATAGCGCGACATCTCGCCAATGGCTTCGTCGCAGTTAAGACCGTTGAACGGGCCCGAGTTCACCAGCGATCCCTGGTGCGAAGTAAAAGGCAGCACCGGTTCGGTGACCGTCTCATCCGGATCGTTATGCCGGGGGACAATGACCAGCCGGACCTGCAATCCATATTTCTTGGCAAACTCGAAGTCACGCTCGTCGTGCGCCGGCACGCTCATGATTGCGCCCGTGCCGTAGTCGCTCAAAATATAATTCGCCACCCAGATTGGCAGCTTTTCGCCGCTAAACGGATTGATGGCATAACGCCCGGTATTCACGCCGTGTTTCTCAATTTCGCCAATGTCCCCGGCTTCGCGCGCCTTACGCTGTTCCGCCTTCAACTGTTCGACGTTCGCGCGCAAATTCGCGTTGCTGGCAGCGAAGTCGGCAACCAGCGGATGTTCCGGCGCGAGTTGAATCGACGTCGCGCCATAGATGGTGTCGATCCGCGTGGTGAACACGGTGATCTTCGCACCCGCCGCGCCTGCTTGCCCGTCCAGTTGGAAGTCGACCAACGCGCCTTCGCTGCGCCCAATCCAGTTGCGTTGCATGGTGCGGACTTTTTCCGGCCATCCGCCCAGCTTCTCCAGATCGTTCACCAATTCGTCGGCGTATTGCGTGATCCGTAAAAACCACTGCTCCAGTTCGCGCTGCTCCACTACAACATCTTCATGCCGCCAGCACCGGCCGTTGACTACCTGCTCATTGGCCAGCACGGTCGCGCACTTCGGACACCAATTCACCTTGCTCTTCTTGCGATACGCCAACCCCTTCTCATAAAACTTCAGAAAGAACCACTGGTTCCACCGGTAGTATTCCGGCAGACACGTGGTCACTTCGCGCGACCAGTCGTATCCGAAGCCCAACCGCTTCATCTGAACTTTCATGTTCGCGATGTTGCGCAGCGTCCAGTCCCGCGGAGGAGTGTTGTTCGAAATCGCCGCGTTCTCCGCCGGCAATCCAAACGAGTCCCAACCCATGGGATGCAGCACGTTGTAGCCATTCATCCACATGTAGCGCGCCAGCGCATCGCCGATCGAGTAATTGCGCACGTGCCCCATGTGCAATACGCCCGAGGGATAAGGCAGCATTTCAATTACGTAATATTTAGGCTTGGTTGAGTGCGGCTCAGCCGCATAAAGAGACGGGTCCTGCTGCCAGCGTTCAGCCCATTTCGACTCGATGCGCTGTGCATCGTAGCGGTCGTCGCTGTGCTGATCCACGCCCGGCTGCGGAGTGCGCGTGGCCGTAATGTTTTCTTCCTGAGCCATATGAACAGAAAAACCGTTAGGGAAACCCTGATTAACTCCAATCTTGTCATTTCGACCGGAGTAGAATTGCCCGTTCTAGGGCGATTCTGCGAAGTGGAGAAACCTGCTTCCGTTCTCCAAAGGATCAACCGGAGTTTCCTTAATAGATAAGCCTAGATTCTACAACGGAAGGAACAGTCTAGCGATGTCTGGCATTCTTACCGGTAGACATCCTCGCGATGGCCAACCTCAAGCACAATCACAGTGATCTTTTCATCCTGAATGTCGCAGATCAGGCGGTAGTCCCCGACGCGGTATCTCCAAAGACCGAGTTTCTCCCCCTGCAGCGGTTTGCCCCACTGTCGGGGATTTTCAGCAGGCTTCAAGCGTTCCCGCAGAAACCGTACAATTGACGCCTGGGCGGTGTGGCCAAGTTTCTTGATTTGTTTCTCGGCGGTTCTGGTGATCTCAATCGTCCAAGCCAAGCCGCCGCTCCAGCTCTTTGAGCGTGATTGTCGGCTCGCGGCGTTCGAGTGCGGCGATGCCTTTCAGATAGTCTTCGTGGTCTTCCAAGTATTGCCGAATCGCCTCGCGAGCATAGTAACTCTTGCTCCGGCCGGTTTCTTTGGCGAGTGATTCGAGCTTATCTTCGAGTTCCGGTTCGAGACGAATGCCTAACATGTTAAACAAGTTTAACACTGGTCGGTCGCAGAAAGCAATTGTTATGAATTCTTTACCAGCTTCTTCAAAGCCTCCACATTTCGCCCGTCGTCCCCTGGTTCTTCGATCGGCGTCTCCGCAATAAACGCCGCATGCGCCAGCCGCGGATCATTCAACAGTCGCCGAAACGTCCCCAGCCCAATCGTCCCTTTCCCAATCTGCTCATGCCGGTCCAGTTTCGACCCGCGCTCCGCTCGCGCATCGTTGCAGTGCCACACGCGAACATTCTTCAGCCCGACTGTCTGGTCCAATCGCGTCAACGTATCGCGCAGTCCGCCTTCGCTCACAATGTCATACCCTGCGACATGCGTATGGCACGTGTCGATGCAGGCCCCCACGGGCACCAATCCGCGCAAATACTGCAGCACCTCCGCGACCTGCTCGAAGCTGCTGCCCAGGGAAAATTCCGCCCCTGCCGTATTCTCGATCAAAATCGTCAATCCGCCTTTCGCCAGATCAAGTTCCGTGCTGGCCGCCGCAATCGCCGCCGCCGCTCGCAACAATCCCTGCTCCCGATCGCTTCCTCGAAACGATCCCGGATGCAGCACCAGATAATCCGCGCACAAAGCCAGCGCCCGCTCAATCTCTCCGCGAAACGCTTCAATGGATTTCTTCAGAAAAACTTCATTCGCCGCCGCCAGATTCACCAGATAATTTGTATGAATCACCAGCGGCTTCAAGTCATACTTCTCCCGCAAGCGCATCATCTCGTCGCACTGCGGACGCGCCAACTCATACGGCCTCCATTGCCGCGGGCTCGAAGAAAACATTTGTAACGTGTTGCAGCCCAGCCGGTATGCCCGCTCCGCGGCATTCTGTACTCCGCCCTCGGCGGACGTATGAATTCCAATCCGCCGGGAAGTCAGGAGTGGCGCGCGTTTCGGCCCCGGCGTCTTCAGAATGTCACGTTGAAAGCTGAGCCCTCGCGGCATTGGTTCAGTATATGTGCTGTCGAGCCGTGATCGCATTGAACTAGCGCTTCTCCGTAGCGAGATCCGCACCAGCCCGCTTTTCGACCCGTCTTTGATAGACTTAACCTACTCGAGGAAAACCCATGCTGGTCGTCATGCAGGCGCACGCCACCGAGGAGCAGGTTCGTGCCGTCTGCCAGAAAATCGAAAGTCTCGGCTATCGTGCCCACTCCATCCCTGGCGCCGAGCGCACCGCCATCGGCATCACCGGAAATAAAGGTGAAGTCGAACCCGGCACGCTCGATGAAATGCCGGGCGTGCAGGAAGTCATCCGTGTCACCAAGCCCTACAAATTGGTCAGCCGCGACATCAAGCAAGACAACACCATCATCCGCTTCCCGGGTAGCCAAGTTACCATCGGAGGCCCGGCGCTCGCCGTCATCGCCGGCCCCTGCGGTATCGAGAGCCGCGAACAGGCCTTTGCCACCGCCGAGCGCGTCAGTCGCGCCGGCGCCCAGTTCTTTCGCGGAGGCGCCTACAAACCCCGCACCTCGCCTTATTCCTTCCAAGGCCTGGGCGAAGAAGGCCTGCGCATCATGGCCGAGATCCGCGATCAATTTGGCCTTTTGATCGTCACCGAAGCCATCGACAACGAATCACTCGACCTGGTCGAGCAATATGCGGACGTCATCCAGATCGGCGCCCGCAACATGCAGAATTTTTCCCTGCTCCGCCGCGCCGGGCGCGCCCGCAAGCCCGTGCTGCTCAAGCGCGGCATGGCCGCCACTCTCGAAGAATTGTTGATGGCTGCCGAATACGTGATGAGCGAAGGCAACTACAACGTGGTGCTTTGCGAACGCGGCGTCCGCACCTTCGCCGATCACACCCGCAACACCCTCGATCTCAGCATCGTTCCGGCCGTGCAGCGGCTCAGTCATTTGCCCATCATCGTCGACCCCAGCCACGGTACCGGCAAGAGAAACAAAGTTACGCCGCTGTCCCGAGCCGCGGTCGCGGTCGGCGCCGATGGATTGATTATTGAAGTCCACCACCAGCCGGACAAGGCGCTCTCCGACGGAATACAGTCGCTCTACCCCGATCAGTTCGACGAACTGATGTCGCAGGTGCGCCAGATAGCGCCGGTAGTAGGCAGGACTATAGCAGGTATCGCCGAAGTATCCGCCAAAGCGGTACCCGCAGCTGATTGAACCTGATCGACATGCCTCTCGAAGTTCAAGTGATGTTTAATTCAAAGCTATCGACCATTCACTGATAATCTTGATGTTTCGTCCAGAGCGTTTCAGTTGAGAAAGCTTCTCACCATCATCGTTCTCGTCCCGATCCTCGCCGGACTCGGCTGGTGGTACTTTCACGAGCGCCAACTCCCCAGCTATGGCCCGCGCTATCGCGAGTATGCCTACGTCACCAACGGCAAAAGCAACACCGTCAGCGTGATCGATCTCCGCACTTTTCAGGAGTCGAAAACCATCCGCGTCGGCAGCGAACCCACCGGAATCGCCGCCAATGGCCATAAGAACGAAATCTACGTGGTGAACAGCGCGTCCAATAACGTCAGCATTATCGACGCTGAACGCAACCTCGTCGTCGCTACCATCGGCGTGCACGGCAAGCCCTACTTCATCGACGTCTCGGCGGACGGCAAGCGAGCCTACGTCGCCAACTCCGGATCGGCAAATGTGTCTGTGATTGATTTGCAAAAGCGGCTGGTCATCGCGACCATCCATGCCGGCGCAACTCCCGGACTCGCCCGCATCTCGCCCGATGGCCAAATCGCCGTCGTCAGCAATCGCGACGATGGCACTGTTTCCATCATCGATGCTCAGCGCCTCGCCGTGAAAGCGACCGTCCCCACTTGCAGCAACCCGGAAGACATTGCCATTCTTCCCGACAGCAGCAAAGCTTTTGTAGCGTGCACGGGTTCGGCGCAGGTGGCTGCCCTTGATCTGAAGACGGACAATCTTCTCGCCCTGCTCGACGTAGGGAAGACGCCGGTCCATCTGACTCTGAAACCGGACGGCGGAGAGCTGATGGTCAGCAACTTCGACTCGAACAGTATTTCGATTGTCGAAACCAGCACCAACGAAGTCGGCGGCAGCTACTTGATCGGTACGCAACCTTCGCAGTCCGTCGTAAGCGCCGACAACTCCCGTTTGTATGTGAGTAATTTCGGATCGAATACCGTTGCGGTATACGACATCGATTACGGAAAAGTTGTGGCCAGTCTGCCCGTCGGCGGCCATCCCGATGCACTGGCGTTCTCGCAGAGCCAGAATTATCTGCTGGTCCTTGATTCCGCTTCAGGAGATGTGACCATCATCCAGAAACGGACCCCAAAAAAGAAATTCGAGCCTGGCGAGTATTCGCTCCTCACCATGGTTCCAGTCGGCATTCAGCCGAACAACATCGTGGTGAAGTCATTTCTTGTGACGCCGCCCACACAATGACCCGGAGACGAAACGAGCACCGCTTACTGCGTTACGTGATTGTGTCCCGCTGCAGCGTAAGCTTTCTCGTTCGCCCGCAGGTGGTTCTCATAGCCTTCGGTTCCAAAGCATAGCGCCCGGTCGAAGAACTGGTCCAGAAGGCGAAGCAGTTCCAACTCTCCGTAAATCTCCACGGGGCCGCGCAGAAAACCCTGCTGCTGCAGAAATTCCCACACATGCTCTTTGGTCAGCACGATGCCCCAGCAGAAATCCGAAATCGCCACTCCCTGCTCGGCGCGCCGCTTGCCAATTTCAAAGTACCTTTGCTCGATATCATTGCCGGTCTTGGTAAGAAGCCACTCGCTTAAATGCTGGAAAATCTCGTGAGTCCGATTTCGCAACTCTTCCGCTGGAACTTTACGCAAATCCGTAGTGCGTGGAGAACTGGTGAACTTCACCATCAGTCCGTTCGACAGTTCATCCGAATGTTTCTCGATAAGACGTACCAAACTTAACGCTATCATGCCATCCCCCTACTACCTATCCGATGCTACCCCGGTGGTAATGGATGCAGGAAACCCCGCGAATGACGCGAGTTTTACACTGCCGTAACTTGACGATTACATGTTAATGGTTATATATCGTGACGCGATATAGATGGACTATTTACAATTTGGTAAGAATTCTTCAACTTTTGTAAATCCGGACCCTCCCCGCGGGCGCAGCCTCGTCAGGTCCCAGGTTTGACTCGGTATCGAAGGGTTTCCCTGTGAACCCTGTGTTCCCCGTGTTGAAGCTCTTAGCGATCCTGCCGGACTGAGAAAACTGCTGTTGTTTTTCTTGCGAACTTAATTGGCATAAGCACTAGCTCACTGAGTCGGTTGATCCCACGAGAATGATGACCCGAGTCCCGGCGGACGGCAGGACTTATTCTTGTCCACCATGACACTTCTTATACTTTTTCCCCGATCCGCAAGGGCAAGGATCGTTCCGGCCCACCTTGGCAGCCGAGCGTACTACCTGCTGCACTTTATTTTGCTCGCCCCCACCCGCCATGCGTGCCTGGTCCAGTTCTCGCCGCTTCCTGCGCTGGAAGGCCTCTTCAATCTCGTCGACCGACGTCTGCACATGGCGCGGCTTGCTGCCATTTCCACCTGCGCCCGCGACCGGCAACTCACGCGGAGCCGCTTGCGGATCTGGCCGCTCCAATATCTGCATTAGATATAAATAACGGACCGTCTCTTCCTGGAAGCGCTGCATCATCGCTTCGAACATGTCGAACGACTCGCGCTTGTACTCCACCAGTGGATCGTGCTGCCCATATCCGCGCAGTCCGATTCCTTCTTTCAGGTGGTCCATGTCGCGCAGATGGTCCTTCCACTGCGCGTCGATCACGCTCAGCATGATCATGCGTTCGTGGTAACGCATCGCGTCTGGCCCAATCAAAGCTTCTTTGGCGTCGTACCGTTTCTTCAGCGCATCGAAAATCGCATCGCCCAGTTCCTGCCGGTTTAGCGTCTCCGGTTGCACTCCTTCTGCATAGATGTCTACGCCAAACCGCGTAAAGATCGCATCCTTCAATCCTTTAAAGTCCCAATCCGAAGGATGTCCCTTGGTCGGACAGGACTGATCCAGCAAGCCCGCCAATACGCCCGAAACGTAATCTTCAAGAATCAGATCCTTCTGGTCCACGCCCTCTAGCAACTGCCGGCGCAGGCCATAAACCGCCTCGCGCTGCTTGTTCATCACGTCGTCATACTCAAGCAGATGTTTGCGGGCTTCGAAGTGCTGCGCTTCCACCGCCTGTTGCGTCTTCTCGATTCGTCGCGAGATCATGCGCGACTCGATCGGTACGCCCTCCTCCATCCCCAGACGCTGCAGCAGGTTTGAGATCCATTCCTTGGCAAAGACCCGCATCATGTCGTCTTCCAGCGACAAATAGAAGCGTGACGATCCCGGATCGCCTTGTCGGCCTGCGCGACCGCGCAGTTGATTATCAATGCGCCGCGCCTCGTGCCGTTCCGTTCCAAAAATATGCAAGCCGCCCGCGGCAATCACTTCCGCGTGTTCTTTGTCGGTCTGCTCTTTGTAGCCGTTAAAGATCTCGGTCCACTGCTCGGTCGGCACTACATACTCGTTTCCCGCGTAGTACCACACGGTGCTCGTTGTTTCGTCGACATCGATCTGGATTTTGCCCTGCGCCGCGCGTAGCGGTTGCGCAATCCCCTTCTTCACGCACTCCTGCTTGGCCATGAATTCCGGATTGCCGCCCAGCAGAATGTCGGTTCCGCGCCCCGCCATGTTGGTGGCGATGGTGACCATGCCCTTGCGGCCCGCCTGCGCCACGATCTCCGCCTCGCGCTCGTGGTACTTGGCATTCAGCACCACGTGCTTGATGCCTTTTTTCTTCAGTAGCTCCGACAGCCGCTCCGATTTTTCAATGGAAGTCGTTCCCACCAGCGCCGGCTGCCCTGAGTCATAAAGTTTCTGGATCTCGTCCGCCGCGGCGAAGTATTTCTCTTTCTCCGTGCGGTAAACCACATCCGGATTCTCTTTCCGCGACAGTGTCCGGTTGGTGGGAATCACCATCACTTCCAGCCGGTAAATATTGTCAAATTCCGAGGCTTCCGTCTCCGCCGTGCCGGTCATCCCCGCCAGTTTGCGGTACATACGGAAATAATTCTGGAACGTGATCGTGGCCAGCGTTTGGTTCTCGCGTTCGATTTTGACGTTCTCTTTCGCTTCCACCGCCTGGTGCAGCCCGTCCGACCAGCGCCGTCCCGGCATCAAACGCCCGGTGAACTCATCGACAATAAGGACTTCGCCGTCCTTCACCACATATTCCACATCCCGGTGATACAGGGCGTGCGCTTTGACCGCCGTCTCCACATGGTGCTTCAGGTCCCAATTTTCCGGGTCGGCAATATTGCCAATTCCCAGGAGGCGCTCTACTTTTTCCCAGCCTTCGTCGCTGACCGTGATGTTGCGATGTTTCTCGTCGACCACGAAGTCGCCGGTATATTGCTTGGGCTCGCCGGGAGCAACGTCGATTTCCTCGCCTTTTTCCAGTTGCGGAATGATGCGGTTCACGCGGGCGTACTTATCGGTGGATTCCTCGCTGGCGCCGGAGATAATCAGCGGCGTCCGGGCCTCGTCGATCAGGATGGAGTCGACTTCGTCCACGATCGCATAGTTATTGCGGCGCTGGACGCAGTCCTTCAAGTCGAACTTCATGTTGTCGCGCAGATAGTCGAATCCAAACTCGTTGTTGGTCCCGTAGGTCACGTCCGCGGCGTAGGCCTCGCGCCGTTGCACATCGTCCAGATCATGGACAATCACGCCCACCGTCAGCCCCAAGAAGCGGTACAGCTTGCCCATCCACTCAGAGTCGCGTTTGGCCAGATAATCGTTGACCGTAACCACATGCACGCCGCGCCCAGCAAGCGCATTCAAGTACACTGGGAGCGTGGCCACCAGGGTCTTGCCTTCGCCGGTTTTCATCTCAGCGATCTTGCCCTGATGCAAAACCATGCCGCCGATGAGTTGCACGTCGAAGTGGCGCATGTTGAGCTGGCGGCGTCCGGCTTCGCGGACCACGGCGAAGGCCTCTTCGAGGATTTCTTCGAGGATTTCGTTGATGGCCTTGGTGCGCTCGGTATCGAGCTCTTTCCTGCGGTCGGAATCCGCCTCCGGCTCGTCGGGAATCTTGCTCAAACGCTCCTGAATGCGCTGGCGGAACACATCTGTTTTCAGCCGCAATTCGTCGTCTGAAAGCTTCTGCATGGCCGGCTCAAGCGCGTTGATGGCCTCCACGCGAGGCAGCAACCGCTTGATCTCACGCTCGTTCTTGGTCCCGAAGACCTTTCCCAGCAATGTGTTAATCAAATCGAGGATCCTTGAAGGGCGGGCAGAGCACAGCCCAAGTATCGTAACTAGAAGCCTAGCACATTCGATGCATCGAGAGGGAGCAGGGACGCGGGCCAAGTCCGTCGTTCCTCGCTCGGTGGAGGGTTCTGAGCCTCCCTGACAAAATAATGATTTTCATGGGCCTATTTTTCCCGGAATGTCGCTTTTAGTAGTGAGCGCATAGACCGTGCTCCCGGCACGCGACCCGCTCTTGGTAAGTTTCGGGGGAGACTTACGTTGATTGTGGTCGTGAGATCTGTTTGTTTCGCTCGGTAGAGACTGTCGGGGGACGGTCTCTGTTTGAGAGCCGGGGGATTGGCAAAGGGCTGTCCCCGATATCGTGTAAATTTTGCACGATAACGGGGATGGCCAGTTGCCATTGTTGGGTCAGGGTGCGTGCTGACGGGAACGGAGAAGGTCTCAGGCTTCGCGATATGGTTCAAAATTTGCGCTGCCTCTTCTGGCGGCGCCGGCAGGGTAGAGACGAATGTGACGATGGCCAGTGATCTGGTCGATGGGAATGATGTACCAAGCCTGGTGGGGGCGACATAGGCAGCGATGAAGTCGACTTCCCCGGGCGTGTATTCGGTGGTATTGCGATTGTGAAGGGCGCCGATGCTGTTTGAGTGACGGGTGGAGGTGTAAACGGACTTGACCTGTATGCAAGTCAAGCGTCCGCTGGATTCGACGATGAGGTCGTAGGGTTCACTGTCGCCGAATGGCTTGCTGACGGGGAATCCGAGACTTATAGCTTTGAGGATGAAGAGCAGTTCGGAGAATTCGCCCTTGCGTTTGGCGAGTTCCGGGTTGATGGAATCTGACGCACGCCGCTCGAAACAAGAATCGGCCGGTGCGGAGGTTTCAATTGTCATAGTAAAAATGCGCCTTGGTGGCTGCCGGGGCGACCGCTTTCTGGAAGATTGCGAGCAATAAAAAAGGCCCAAGCGGTAAGCTCGGGCCTTTTCTCTATCTAAATTCAGGATAGCAAATCGGAGGGGGGTGGTGAGCAAAATTTTGGGATTTATATCTTGTGTGACTGGAAGAGGTTAGGGGAAATTTGGTGCGTGAAGGGGCTTGACAAGATTTTTGGGCGATTTTGTATAACTTAGAGCTAAGAAGATGTGGTTCTGGTTTAGATCGTGTGAGTTAGACGCGTGAAGACGGGCAAGAGGGCAGCGCGCTACACTTCGCCTCGACGAGGCGAAAGACAGGTGCCGCGTTGGGAAAAAGGACCAGGCGAGATGCAGTGGGGCGTGAAAGTGAGAGGCACTGGTTTAATATTGTGTTGCCAAGGTGGCAACATCGGATCAAGAACACGACTGAGTTAGAGTTATCCTGTACGGGTAGCTGCGTTCTTGCTAGAATGACGGTTTCCGTTTATACGGCAGACATCATCGAGGAAGAGGAACCCTATGACTTATGTAATTGCAGAACCGTGCATTGGAACCAAAGACACCGCGTGCGTCGACGCCTGCCCGGTGGACTGCATCCATCCGAAAAAGGATTCCGATAAGTACGGGACCGAAGAGATGCTGTACATCGATCCGGTGGAGTGCATCGACTGCGGCGCTTGTGTTCCGGTATGCCCGGTCTCGGCGATTTTTGCGCTCGACGATCTTCCGGAAAAGTGGAAAGAGTATACCGAGCGCAACGCGAAATACTTCGGGCGTTAGAAATGGCTCTCAGCTTTCGGCTCTCAGCTATCAGCAAACCTTCGGACAAAGAGCCGAAAGCTGAGAGCTGACAGCTTTTCCCCCGCCTTTCCATCTGGCGTGCCTGCCATTACAATCAAACCTTAGTCGAATGAGCTGGGATGCCGCTGAAGGAGTCGGAAGCGATCGTCTTGCGAACGTATCCGCTGCGCGAGGCGGACTTGCTGGTCACGCTATTCACCCGCGCCGAGGGCAAGATCCATGGAGTGGCGCGGGCGGCCAAGAAGTCGCGGCGACGTTTCGGTGGGGCCCTCGAGCCTCTGACCCACGTTCTGGCACGCTACGAAGATCGCGAACGGCGGGAGTTGTCGCGGTTGGACTCGTGCGAGGTGCTGGAATCGCCGCTCGCGGACGAAGTCGGTTATGCGAGAGTCGTGGCTTTGAGCCATGTGGCTGAGTTGCTGGACGAGTTGATGCCGGAGCGGGAGGCGAGCGATGCAGTTTTCCGGCTTGCGCTGGCGGTAATCGCGGGATTGCGCGGCTCGGATATTTGGATGCCCGTCACATACTTTGAGCTGTGGATGACGCGGCTGATGGGGTTTTTGCCGGATTTATCCGCGTGTCTGGCTTGCGGTCGAGCGTTGAATGGGAGCCGGGCATATTTTCACGCGCTGGCCGATGGGCTGATGTGCCCGGAGGACAAGCGGCTGGCTTCGTCGGAGCTTTCGGCGGAATCGCGGGCCTTGGCGGCGCAGATGTTTCGGACTCCAGTCGAGGGCTTTACAGGAATTGAGTGGCCCAAGGGCCTGGGCGCTGATCTGCGGAAGTTTTTGCTGCAAATTCTGCAGCGGCATATGGAGAAGCGATTGGTTACGGCAGGAATGCTGGAAAGAATCGGCTCTTAGCCTTTAGCTTTTCGCTCTTTGCTTAAGGCCCGATGGAACGAGTTTGAGCTAAAGGCTTAGGAGCTAAGAGCCACGAGCAAGCATGTGACTTCAGATAATTCCAATCCGCTGACGTTCCAGGAACTCATCCTTCGCCTGCAATCGTTTTGGGCGGCGCAGGGCTGTGTCTTGCAGCAGCCTCATGATGTGGAAGTCGGAGCGGGCACGATGGCTCCGGAGACGTTTCTGCGGGTGCTTGGGCCGAATCCTTATAAAGTCGCGTACGTGCAGCCTTCGCGGCGGCCGGCGGACGGGCGTTATGGCGAGAATCCCAACCGGCTCTATAAGCACACACAATTGCAGGTCATTCTGAAGCCTCCGCCGGAGAATGTTCAAGAACTTTATCTGGAATCGCTGACGGCGATTGGGATCGATTTGCGGCAGCACGACATCAAGTTCGAAGAAGACAACTGGGAAGCGCCCACGCTAAGTGCGTGGGGAGTCGGCTGGCAGGTGATGCTCGACGGCCTCGAGGTCACGCAGTTCACATATTTCCAGCAGTGCGGCGGAGTGGACCTCGATCCGATTTGCGCCGAGTTGACCTATGGACTGGAGCGGATTGCGGCGTTTTTGCAGGATGTCGACTCGATCTATGACATTGTGTGGGCTCGCGATCCGGAGACTGGGCAGACCGCGACTTACGGCGATGTGCGGTTGGCGGATGAAGTCCAGTTTTCGGTTTATAACTTTGAAGCGGCGGACGTGGAAAAAGCCTGGAAGCACTTTGATCTTTATGAGGCGGAGTGCAAAGCTTTGATTGGAGAGTATGCGTCGTTGTTTACAGCGGGTGGCGATCAAAACCCCCGCCCTGTCTCTCCAACAAACGGAGAGACTAGGACGGGTCACCCGGTTTATGACAAATCGCGTTTTCCGCTGCTCGCGGCCTATGATCTTTGCCTGAAGTGCTCGCATCTTTTTAATATTCTCGATGCTCGGGGTGCGATTTCAGTGACCGAGCGCGTGGGGGTCATTGCGCGAGTGCGGGCGCTGGCAGTTGGCATTGCGAAAGCGTATGTGGACCAACAGAACGGCGAACGGAACGACCTGAAATCGGACGAGGAACCGGCGGCCAGGAAGAAGATGGAGGTCGTACCAATTTAACTCGGCGGAAGAATTCCCTGATGCGTTCGTGGTGCTTCAGTCGTTCTCGGGTCCTTCGACTGCGTTGTGGTCCGCTCCGCGAACCGCAACTTCGCTCAGGATGACTGGGTTGTTTGGGAAGATGGTGTGGGGGAGTTTGTCACAGGTTGCTGTTGTGATGAGGCTCACAGTCCGGATTTGATAGACCTGCGAAGATAGAGTGATCGTCTAATGCCTGACTTTCTGCTGGAAATCGGTTGCGAAGAAATTCCGGCGCGCATGATCGATGCGGCGTCGCTCGATTTGTGCGAACGAGTAGAGAAATTGCTGGACCGCGAGCGCCTTTCGGCGGTCGGGGAAGTGACGCGGTTGGACACTCCACGCCGTTTGGCGGTGCAGGCCCAGGGAATTCCCGCGACGCAACCGGATGTGACCGAGCAGCTTAACGGGCCGTCAGCGGCGGTTGCGTTCAAAGACGGTCAGCCTACTGCCGCAGCGCAGGCTTTTGCCAGGAAAGCTGGCATCGAAGTTTCGCAGCTGGAAAAAGTATCGACTCCCAAGGGCGAATACCTCTCGGCAAAGGTCACGAAAAAAGGGCGGTCGGCTGCGGAAGTTCTTGCCGAACTGCTGCCCAAGGAAATCAATTCCGTCTACTGGCCAAAGAACATGTACTGGCGCAAGCCGAGCGAGAAATTTGTGCGTCCGGTGCGCTGGCTGGTCGCAATGCTCGACGGGGAAGTGATCCCACTGGAGTTCGACGGTATTCGGGCGTCGAATCAGTCCCGCGGGCATCGCATCCTGTCGCCGAGTTCAGTGACCATCGCCAAGGCTGGCGCGCCTTATGTGACTGCATTGCAGCAGGCGAAAGTCGTGGGTCGGGGAGAGCGCGAGCAGCAAATTCGTAAGGCGCTGGACGCCGCAACACGAACCGTCCCCGGCGCGCGCTGGCGTGAAGACAAGGTGCTTCTCGATACGGTAGTAAATCTGACGGAATGGCCGTCCGTAATTCTGGGGAGCTTTGACCGCGAATTCCTGGCGTTACCGGAAGAAGTTCTGGTTACGGTGATGCGCGATCATCAGAAGTATTTCGCCATTGAAGATGCGGACGGCAAGTTACTGCCTCATTTTCTTGCGGTGCTGAATACCGACGGCGATCCGCAGGGAATCATTCGCCATGGTCATGAACGCGTGCTGCGCGCGCGCTTTAACGATGCGCGATTTTTCTGGCAGACCGACCAGAAACATCCGCTGCGCGAGCGCTTCTCCTGGTTGAAGAATGTTACTTTCCAGAAAGATCTTGGGAGCTATTACGAAAAGACGCGGCGGGTGCAGCGACTGGCCAGTTGGCTCTGCGAAACATTGCGGCAGCATGAAATTGCCGTGCGACCGGGGATAGTCCACAAAGCGGCGGCTCTCGCCAAGACTGACTTGACGACCGAACTGGTGAAAGAATTTACCGAGTTGCAGGGAATTGTCGGCGGACTTTACGCGCGGGTTCAGCAGCTCGACGCCGACCTTCCGGAAGCCACGCGGATGCTGATCGCGCAAGTGATCTACGATCAATACAAGCCAGAATCGACGGAAGATTCTGTGCCCAAGGCCGTCGAGGGTGCTGTGCTTTCAATTGCCGACAAAGCCGACAGCATTGCGGGCATGTTTGCCCTGGGGTTGCAGCCGACAGGATCGAAGGACCCATTTGCGCTGCGGCGTCAAGCGAACGGAATCGTGAAAACGGCAATTGAGCACAAGCTCCCGATTCAGTTGAGCCAACTCTTCGCCGATGCGCGCGTGGCCTACCGTGGTTCCGCGGCTGAGAAAAAGTTTTCCAGAGAGATTGATTATGCGAGCGGGGTCCGCGACTTCTTCCGCGAGCGGCTGGAATTTTATCTGCGCGACGTGCTTGCGTTTCGTTATGACCTGGTTAAGGCCGTGCTGGTGTCAGGTTCGGACGATGTTGTGGACGCGGTGGCACGTGCCGAGGCGGTCGCGGGTGTTCTGGACATGCCCGAGTTTCATGCGATCGCGGCAGCCTGCAAGCGGATGCGGAACATCTTGCGGCAGGCCGGTGAAAAGAAGATTGCCGCCGCCATTAAGTTCGATCCGCAGGCGCTCTCATCCGACGAAGAAACGCCTCTGGCGGCATTCGTAGAGCGGACGGCGCCGGAAGTGGAGAAGTTACGCGAGCAGAAACATTTCCGGGAAGCACTGCTTCTTCTCGCCACCGCTCGCGAGCCGGTGGACCGCTTCTTCGACAAAGTCATGGTCATGGTAGACGACGAGCGGGTGCGCGCGAATCGACTGGCGCTGTTGCGCGATTTGCTCAAGGAGTTCTCCACTATCGCCGATTTTTCTGAGATTGTGACCGAAGGCAAAGATTCCATATCATCTTCGAAACCGTAAAGGACTCATACATCATGGCAACTACGACCCTCCCTGAAACCGAAGTCCAACGCACCATTCCGAATTCAACCAAATACGTTTACTTTTTCGGCGGCGGCAAGGCCGATGGGAACGGCAAAATGAAAGATGAACTCGGCGGCAAGGGCGCCGGGTTGGCGGAGATGACCAATGCCGGTCTACCCGTGCCTCCAGGATTCACCATACAGACCGAGGCTTGTCGTGAATTCATGCGGCACGGCGCCGTTTCCAAGCAGGTTGATCGCGAAATGGATGGCGCGCTTAAGAGCCTGGAAACGCTTCAGGGGCAGAAACTCGGAGCGGGCGACAATCCTTTGTTGGTGAGCGTGCGTTCAGGCGCAAAGTTTTCTATGCCGGGGATGATGGATACCATCCTCAACCTGGGCCTCAACGATCAGAGTGTGGAGTCGCTGGTGAAACGCACCAACAATCCTCGCTTCGCCTATGACTCTTACCGGCGGCTGATCCAGATGTTCGGCAACGTGGTGCTGGAGATTCCCAAGTCCGCCTTCGATGAAGTTTTTGACGCGAAGAAAAAGCAGAAGAAGACCAAGTTGGATACCGACCTGGACGCGAAGGCATTGAAGGAAGTGATTGAGGAATATAAGAAAGTCGTGAAGAAGCATGCCAAGCGCGACTTCCCGCAGGACGCAAACGAGCAACTGGTCATGGCCCGCGATGCGGTGTTCCGCTCATGGCAAAACGATCGGGCCAAGCATTATCGGCGCATCAACAATATCTCGGACGATCTGGGGACAGCGGTCAACGTTCAAGCCATGGTGTATGGCAACCTCGGCGCTACGAGCGGTACGGGCGTGGGCTTCACCCGCAATCCCGCGACCGGCAATAAAGAGTTCTACGGCGAATTCTTACTGAACGCGCAGGGTGAAGACGTTGTTTCAGGCGTGCGGACTCCGGTGCCGATCCTCGAACTTGAAAAGATCATGCCGGAGGTTTATGGCCAGCTCCGCGAGATCACGACGCGGCTCGAGCAACATTATCGTGACATGCAGGATTTCGAGTTCACCATCCAAGATGGCCGGTTGTACATGCTACAGACGCGCAACGGGAAGCGTACCGGGCGTGCTGCCGTCCGCGTGGCGATCCAGATGGTGGAAGAAGGACTGATCACCAAGGAAGAAGCTATCTTCCGCGTCGAACCCAACCAGCTTTACGATTTTCTGGTTCCGCGTCTGGACGAGAAAAAAGAAAAGGTTGAAGTGCTGGCGACCGGACTGCCGGCGTCGCCGGGAGCGGCCGTTGGGCAAATTGTGTTTACGGCCGATGAGGCAGTCGAGAAAGCCGGACACGAGACCAAGAAGAATCCGGTCATTCTGGTGCGGGCTGAAACTACTCCTGAGGACATCCACGGGATGGAGGTCGCAGCCGGCATCCTGACTTCGCGTGGAGGCATGACGAGCCATGCGGCGGTTGTGACTCGTGGCATGGGGAAGTGTTGCGTGGCCGGCGCGGGAGACATTGAAGTTAACGAGAAGACGCGGGAAATGCGGGTGAAAGGCCAGGTCTTCAAAGCGGGCGACTGGATCTCTTTGGATGGCACGACTGGCCGCGTCATCAAGGGCAAGCTCAGTACGGTGGATGCCCGGCCGGACGATCCGGAGCTGACCAAGCTCATGGGTTGGGCGGAGCCTTTTCGCAAGCTGCGGGTGCGTGCGAATGCCGACATTCCTCGCGATGCGATTCAGGCACGGGCTTTCGGCGCCGAGGGAATCGGGCTTTGCCGTACGGAGCACATGTTTTTCGCGGAAGATCGGCTGCCGCACATGCAGGCCATGATTCTTGCCAACAATGAGAAAGATCGTCGCGCGGCGCTCAAAAAGTTGCTACCCATGCAGCGCGCCGACTTCATCGGCGTATTCCGCGCCATGGACGGTTTCCCGGTCACCATTCGTACGCTGGATCCTCCGTTGCACGAGTTCCTTCCGCGACGGGAGGACATCATGACGGACATTGCCGTTCTTCCCTACGCGGACGCGAAACACAAGAAGTCCATGGTCGAAAAGTATGGACGCTTCGGCGCAAAATCGGCGAGTGATTTGAAAAAAGTGCTTCCCACATTGCTCCGGCGCGTCGAGGAGTTGCACGAGACCAACCCGATGCTCGGCCATCGTGGATGCCGCTTGGGCATTACTTATCCGGAGATCACCGAGATGCAGGCCCGCGCTATCTTTGAAGCGGCGGTCGCCGTCGCCAAAGAAGGCGTGAAGGTATTTCCCGAAGTGATGATTCCGCTGACGGCCACCCTGAAAGAGATGGCCCATCAGGCGGCCATCGTTCATCGGGTGGCGAAGGAAGTGTTCGAGCAGAAAGAAAAGAAGGTCGATTATCTGTGCGGCACCATGATTGAATTACCGCGTGCCGCGCTGGTCGCCGACGAGATCGCCAAAGAGGCACAGTTCTTCTCTTTTGGCACCAATGACCTTACCCAGACCACCTTCGGATTCTCGCGCGACGACGTTAACAAAATTCTGCCGACGTATATTGCCGAGGGCATTCTGAAACAGGACCCCTTTGCCACGCTCGACCGCGACGGAGTCGGCCAACTGGTGAAAATGGCGACCGAGCGAGGCCGCAAGACACGCCCGGACATCAAAGTGGGAATTTGCGGCGAACATGGCGGCGATCCGTCGTCGGTCGAATTCTGCCACCAGATTGGGTTGAACTATGTTTCGTGCTCGCCCTTCCGCGTGCTCACGGCGCGGTTAGCGGCGGCGCAGGCTGCAGCCAGCGACAAGCTGAAAGTGGAGGGTGGCCGGACCAAGTAGACGCCGAACAAAACTCAGGCCCCGGATTGACGACAAGGAATGTCGCGTCGGGGCCTTTTTTTTATTGCACTCGCTGCAAACGGGCGATTAACTTCTGAGCCAGGTTCTCCTCTGACTCAGACCATAGCAGCCGACCCGTGGCGCCCGAACTCTTCTCGGCAGCGGCGGTGAAATCCACCAGCTTCTGAATGTTGGCTCGAACGTGTTCTTCGGCCTCAGCGGTCAGGTTGATTTCCTCATAGATGAAAGGCGAATCCAACCCGAAGTCGACTTCAATGTGGCCCTCCTGATGGTAGACACCTTCGTCGAACTCCGTGCCGTGAACCAGGAAACGGACCAGGGAAGGCTTGAGTTCCCAGCGCATTTTGTCGTCAGACAAAATCCACAGGTCCCACAATGCTTCGAAAGCATACGCGTAATCTTCATTCAGAAAATCGGCTGCGGCGAGGATTGCCTGTTCGGGAGAAATTCCCGGGTCGAACTTTTGCTCAAGGACAGTAGCTTCAGACCATGCGACCGGATGCACCGCAACGTAGCGGATGCCGGGACGTTCCGCGGAAAAAGCGAATTGCCGCATGAGGCTGAGCGCACGCGGCAGCATGTCTTCGACATCGAAGTCCGTGAACCACAGACTGAGATATAAAGGGTCTGCCATAGTCTGATCGCGGCATGCCGCATCTCAATCGATGCGCTGAACGAGCTAATGTTTCTTTTTTACAGCTTTTTTGGGCACTCGGGATGCCTTCAGCCGTACACGTTTGTTGTAGCGTGCCTTGGCCGCCGCGTATCCAGGACGACTGTTCTGGCAGCGACTGCAACCGGTGGAGTGGCGTCCATTCTTCCAGGCGCTGGGCAGGATCGGCAGATCGTGCCGCACGCAGAGACGGTTCTTAGGCGCTGGGACCTTGAAACATTCCGTACATCCCGTCTTGCGATAGCCTGACCACCAACGGGCGCGCAAGATCGGTTCTCCGTGCTTCTCGCAAAGACGCTTGCTGGGCGGCGGCACCGAAGTCGCCCGGTAGCACTCTGAGCATCCTGTGTTCCGATGACCGGCCCGCCAATAACTTGGCCTGATGGGCCTGCCGTGGATCTTGCAAAGTTTGTCTGGCTTGGAACGGGAACTCTTTGCTTTGGTTTTCATGGTTTAGGACCAAACCTGCAATGGAAATTAATTCTCGCCCGATTATATGCGAGTTCTCAGGTTAAGAGCATACATGGAATCGGCGGCATCCGCTACGGCACCTCTGGCAACCTGGGACGGAGCGGTCTCGACCCAATAATAGAGGATGGTTATGGGTGCACCGCGATCACGCCAACTGCCGTCGCCGCTTGCAGCGCGGCTTCCATCGTCCTGCCGGCCATAACTTTGGCTGCGCTGGTGGGGACGAAAAGAATATCGTCCGCCTGCATCGCCATGTCGGGGGCCTTGGCTTCCAGAATCTGTTTCAGGTGGACCGGCGTCTCACTCATTCCCGACGAACCCTTCCGAATGATCCTTGCCGACCCTAGTTTTGCAGTACGGGTTGTTCCACCGGCCAGAGCAATCGCTTGTAAAACGGTAATGCTTCCGCTGTCCATCAGGAAGCCGCTGGGCTTGCCCACATCGCCGACGACGTAGACCACGTCGGCTTTGCGCACAATGATGGTGTCTCCGGCGTAGACCGAAACGTTGTCCGCCGCATTGTCCGCCAAGTTGCGGGTGAGCGGAAGAGTTACCGGATTCCCGCTCTGATCGCGGTGTGAAATTGAGATGCTGCGTCCGGCTTTTTCCGTCAGGCCGCCAGCCGATGAGATCAGGTCAAAGAGTCGCTGTTCCCCGAGCACCGGATAAACGCCGGGCCGCACCACTTCCCCCAGGACGCTGACGCCGTCCGACGTGTATTGGTCGACCAACAGGCTCACGTGCGGATCTTTGACGAAGCCGCCATCGGAAAACCGTTTTTGAATCAGATCTTGCGCGGCCTCCGCCGTAAGCCCGCCCACGCGCACGGTGTCGATGAGCGGTAGCGAGATATCGCCGCTGGCTGAGACGCGTGTCTTGGCGGACAAGTCAGGCACGTTGTACACGCTGATCTCGACCAGATCTCCGGGGCCAAGGTGCAATGAAGAATCAGCGCGGGGAGTGACATTCGAGGCCGTCTGCTGCGCGGCAAATGCCGACGGTATCCAAAGCAACATTCCCACGAGGAACATCAAACTCGTCCTGCCACGAAGCCGCAGGCCCAATTGTCCCGATGTTTGCATTTCGCAAGAACTCTAGCACGGGACGGCAGCGTGCCGTAGCAGAGAAATGCCCCCGTCCATAGTTGAGAAATAGCCCTGGGGAAGCATGTGGATCTCGAGATGAGCAATAAGGAAATACCCGATGTACCACGAAAGAGAATAGCCGTCCGGGCTAATTAAAGTTAGGATTCCAAAAAGTAGACACTTTTTGCCGAAGTCCAACTTTTGGACAGAACGCGGCGAGAAGAGGTGAACGCGAGCGGAAGTTTGCTTCCACGGCGGCGAAGATCGGCAAGGCTCTAGTCGTTAGACGGAGGAGCTGGTTTGGTCATTCTGGATCTCGGGATTTTTTGTGCGTCTCTTATATTTTCGTTTTTCCTGACTCGAGATGTTCGCGACTTCGCTATCGCCCACTCTTGGGTGTCGGCGCCCTATTCCGACCGTCATTTGCATAGCCAGCCTAGGCCCCGCTTAGGCGGCGTCGCCATTTTCCTGTCGTTCATGCTGAGTTGTTCGATTGCACTCTTCCTGGCACGCTACGTTCCGCAGTTCAACCTGCACTATTCGCTTCGGACCGTGTTTGCGATACTGGGCCCAGCTTCGCTGATTTTTGTGCTGGGCGTGTATGACGATCTTTGGCCGATGGGGCCGTATGCGAAATTTGCGGTACAGGCTGTTGCCGCATCCATGCTTTACCTGGGAGGGCTGCGCATCGTCGTTGTTCCCTTGCTTTTCGGCAGCCACCAGTTCTCATGGTTTGTCGGGCTGCCGCTGACCGTGCTCTGGGTTCTGGCCATCACCAACGCCTTCAACCTGATTGATGGGCTCGACGGTCTGGCTGCCGGCTCAGCGGTTTTTTCGACCCTCGTGGTTTTCGTGGTGGCGCTGGTTACGCAATCATGGTTGGTCGCCCTCATGGCGCTTGCTCTGGTGGGAGCGACGCTCGGCTTCCTGCGCTTTAACTTTAGCCCGGCGACCATTTTTCTAGGAGATTGTGGGAGCCTGTTCATCGGCTTCGTCCTAAGCGCGCTGGCATTGCAGGGTGCGGTGAAAGCGCCGACCATCATCGCGGTCGCCATCCCGGTTGTCTCCTTCGGACTTCCGATTCTCGAGACCACACTGTCGATCATTCGCCGATTTATCAGCGGGCGCCCGGTGTTCACCGGCGACCGCGAACACATTCACCACAAACTGTTGCAGCAGGGATTGTCTCATCGCCAAGTGGTCATCATTCTTTACGCGGTCTCCGGAATATTTGCCCTTCTTAGTTTGTTTCTGCTGCTCCCAGCCAGCCGGATGCTGGCCATGGTCCTCGCCGTAATCGGGGTCGGAGTGTGGATCGGGGTACAACGTTTGGGCTATCTGGAATTCGGTGAATTGCGCCGCGTGGCGCAGCGGACGATGGAGCGCCAACTGCTTATCAACAATCTCGCGATTCGCCGTGCCACCGAAGAGCTGAAAGTCTGCAAGGACTGTGCGCAGATTTGCCGAATCCTGGCTGCCGCTTTCGGGGGCAATGAGTTCGACGCCTTCGATTTGCAGTTGCAGCTTTCACCAAACCGGGCCGCTTCTTTCCGCGGGTTGCAGCTTGTCTCCGATTGGGGAACACCGCCGCGCCTGCGTTGGATCAAGCGCGGAAGCTATTACCAGAGCGAGATGGTAAGCGCCTGGAACCTGACCTTGGATTTGGTCACCACCGCCAATCATCGCTGCGGCAGTATGACGATTTATCGGCTTTATACCACCCGCGAGTTGCAAGTGGATTTGAACCTGCTGACTTCGATTTTTCCAGTAGCGTTATCGGACGCACTGGAGCGCGCTTTACTACTCGAAGGTGAGACCGCGCCTGTCATGAATCAGAACCCGAGTGTCATGGTAGTACACGCCAGCTGATCTGAAAGTGGCGTTCACTCAAACCGGCGCTCGGTGCAGGATGTACCCCCAGCCTAACGCCGGCATCTTTTGGCACTTATCCACAGCCTGTACCTTTAACGCTACTTTCTGATCGTCACGCGCGCATTTACTTTCAGTTTCTCTAAAAATATTGGAGGGAAGCCGGGATCAATGGCGGACAAGCTCACGCACCAGGACATCAGCTTTATCGAACTTCAGACGGCTGTGTTTTGCGTTGAATGTGAGTTGATCAGTCGAAATAACACTCCTTATTGCTTCGCCTGCGGAAGTCAGGCAGTTCTGAGTCTCTCTCGTGTGCTCGGCGGGTCGCTGCGCAATCAGCAGACTGCGCACCTCATCGCGGACGCGGAGCTGGACCGCTTGGTCCGCGAACTACTCCATACTGTACCGGCGTCGGTTTCAGACGAGCGGGCCCCGGCGTCATTCGCCATGCTGGCCCCCTCACGCCATCACGCCCGCGCCCTCGGCTCGAACCAGCACTCTGGCCACACCGCACCGTCTTATCGGGAAATCTGTCCCGAGACCATCGATCTGGAGCCGGCAATCAGCGTCATTGCCGAGCGCGCCCAGGCTTTGACTGGCGCAAGCGGCGCCGCGATTGCCCTGCGACACGGTAATGAGATCGTTTGCCGGGCACGCACGGGCCGGACTGCTCCCGACCTGGGAATGCGCCTGCAGTCGGACTCCGGTATCTCTGCCGATTGCGTTCGCACCGGCGAAGTTGTGTTGTGCAACGATGCTTACCGCAATCCTGAAGTTGATCTGGCGGCCTGCCGCCGTTTGGGAGTGCGTTCCATCCTGGTTTCTCCCTTGCGTCACTATCGCCGTACCCTGGGTGTTTTCGAAGTCTTGTCGAGCGCTCCCTACGCATTCGATAATCGTGACGTTGCGACCATGCAGCTACTTTCCAGCATGATGGTGGCGGCCATGTCGCGCCTCTCCACCCTGCAACCTGGGGCGCAGCACGGTTCAGCCTGAACTTCTGGATCACAACAATTCTGTGCAAGGTGTCCGCAACTCTGGAATAATGGGTTTCCACAATCCCCCATGGAAACCCTCGGGCTCAACGCCGCGCGCCTCAGATGGGAAGTCGGCTCCCCGGTTGGCAGCCGGCGCCGTCGAGCGCGCCATCGAGTGCATACGCCAGCCTTTGCCGCGCTGAACGGACTTGGTGCTGGCCTCAATCTCAAACTCAACCGAGTCGTCGATATCAGCGAAGACGGTCTGGCGCTCCAGTGCTCGGCGCCGCTGACGCTGGACGAGACATTGCAACTTTGTATCGAGCTTTCTGAGACCGGGGCCAGGATCGAAACCCCGGGTCGAGTGGTCTGGCTGGACGCGGGCAAAGTCGGTCTCTGTTTTCCGGAGATGCCACAAGCGGCCCAGAGCCAGTTGAAAGAGTGGTTATTTATCAACGCCGTTATGGCGTACGTTGATCAATCTGCGCGATTGGCTGCATCGCCCGACCCTGAGATTTCGCCCGAAGCTCAGCCTGTGGACGCGCAGGCCGCCACCGACCCGGGTGCGTTTCCCGCGGATTACACCGATACTCTGACTGCGCTATCTGCCGTGAGCAGAGAGGCGAAGGCTTTGGGCGCGGACCTGGATGGCGCTCTGCAATTGATCGCCGAACGGGCAGTTACTTTCCTTCGCGGGAACGGAGCCGCTATTGCGCTGGTGAATGGCTCAGAGATGACCTGTCGCGCCACGGCTGGCGCACCCGCTCCCAGCCTGGGTGCCAGCCTTCAAATCGGCAAAGGATTTTCTGGCGAATGCCTCCGCACTGGCAAGGCGCTGCGCTGCCGGGACACCGAGACCGACCCGCTGACCGACAAAGAAAGTTGCCGCGCGATGGGCATTCGCTCCATGATCGCAGTGCCGCTCCTGTGGCGTGAATCTACCATCGGATTATTGGAAGTATTTTCGCTCCGCCCCGAAGTCTTTCATTCGAGCGATGAGTCGGTGCTTGCACGTTTGGCGGAAATAATCGTGGGGTCAGTTCAGCGCGCTGGTTCTGAGCCGGACGCCTCGTCTCACGCCGCTACTTTGGCCGATTACGATGAGGTATCTTCCGAATCGCCCATTGAATCGAATTTTGCCCGACTTTCGACGGCCCGCAAGATCTTGTTGGTCGCGACCACCGTCACCTTGGTTATCGCGGTCATCTGGCTCGCCCAGCCCTGGAATCCACTCGCCGGAAGCGTTGCCTTGTCCGCTCCCCCGCCGGGCGGTTTCGTTTCAGCAGCGTCTCCCGTCCCCGGTCCCCGCGACTTCGAAGGGATCCATAAATTGGCAGAACAAGGTGATGCCGCGGCCCAATTCGCCGTAGGCGCGCACTATGCCACCGGGGAAGACGTGCCGCAGGATTACGCAGAAGCTGTGCGTTGGTTCACTCTGGCCGCCGAGCAGGGCCACGTGGGCGCCCAAGCGACCCTAGGCGCCTATTACTGGTCAGGTCGGGGCGTTCCTACGGATTTGGTCAAAGCCTACCTGTGGGCAGTGTTGGCCCAGACGGGCGGTGATGATGCCAGTAAGTATCGCGTCGCTTTTCTCGCCTCCCGTATGACTCGGGCGCAAGTCCTCGAAGCGCAACAGCAAGCCAACGAATGGATCAAAGCGCACGAATCCAACTCGAACGCATCAACCTTCCAACCGAAATAATCGGATTACAATACATATTAAGTCAGGTCCTCCATGACCACGCTCCGCGACATCGTCTATCGGCACGTCCGCGAAGGCGACCTCTATGAAAAGCTAGATCGACAGCGGGTTCGTTGCTATGCGTGCGGTCATTGCTGTCCCATCCCTGAAGGCCAGCCCGGAGTCTGCAAGGTCCGCTTCAACCGCGGAGGCACGCTCTACGTGCCTTGGGGCTACGCCGCCGGAGTGCAATGCGATCCCATCGAAAAGAAGCCGTTCTTTCACGCTTTCCCCGGATCGTTGGCCTACAGCTTCGGAATGTTGGGGTGCGATCTTCATTGCGCCTACTGCCAGAATTGGGTGACCTCGCAGGCGCTGCGCGATCCTGAGGCCGTCTCTCAGCCCATCAATGCTTCCCCTGAGGCCCTGGTGCAAGACGCCTTGCAGCAAGGCGCGAAGGTCCTGGTCAGTACCTACAACGAGCCACTCATCACCAGCGAATGGGCGGTTGCCGTCTTCAAAGAGGCGAAAGCTGCCGGGTTGATCACGGGATTTGTCTCCAACGGCAATGGCACTCCGCAAGTTCTGGAATACCTTCGTCCCTGGATCGACCTGTACAAAGTTGACCTCAAGAGTTTCAGCGACCGGCACTATCACGAACTGGGAGGCCGTATTGGCCCGATTCTCGATACCATCCGTCGCCTGTATTCCATGGGAGTTTGGATGGAGATCGTAACCCTGCTGATTCCCGGCTTCAACGATTCGGATGACGAACTCAAAGGCTTGACCGATTTTCTCGCCAACATTTCCCCTAATATTCCCTGGCATGTGACTGCGTTTCACCAGGATTACAAGATGGACGAGCCGGCCAACACGCGTCCAGAGGACCTGCTACGGGCGGCCGCAATCGGTGCCAATGCCGGCCTGCGATTCATTTACGCGGGCAACCTGCCCGGCATGGTCGGCGATTTGGAAGATACAAAGTGCCAGAGCTGTGGCAATGTCGTGATTAAGCGGCGTGGCTATTTCATCGAAGGATATTACCTCGATGCCGATGGCCGCTGTCCGTCATGCGCTACGCAAATACCCGGTCGCTGGGCCTCGAGATTCTCAGGACAAATCGCTGATCGCCCGTTCCTGCCGCACCGCCGCTCCAATTTGGTTACAATCGTCAGCTAGGCCCAGAACCCGAATTTATGCGGAATTGGCGGACCTCTATCGCGCTCGGCTTATTGTGTTGCACGCTGGCCTGCTCTTCACGCGATTTCCTGACCCGCCATCTGGCTGCCGACCTGATTTTCGCCTCAGACTCATTCAAAGCGCCGCAGAAATTCTGGCTGCGTCTAGGCACGACTTCGAACCAGGATTACTTGTCTCCCGAATACCTGGTGCTCCAGCGTCGCGGATGGATCACCGCCGCCACCGTTGCGTGTCCACCCAGCGTCGGTCCACCGCCCTGTTGGGACGTGGCGCTGACCCCTCTGGGTGTCGGGGCGTTTCATGACTTAATCGCGCCTCATCAGGAGCAAGCTCAATACTTCAGCGTCCCGGTAGCCCGCCGCCAACTGGTCGAGGTCACCGGCATCGCCAAGGCGAATGGCGTGGCTGACGTTGATTTTGAGTGGAAATGGTCCCCGCTGAATGAGGTCGGCCAGGCCCTTTACACCGGAGGTTTGCGCTACAAATCCACCGTATCAATGCGGCACTATGACGATGGCTGGCGGCTTCTTGAGGGTGAGCAGCCCAAGCCGAATCAGGCGCTGGACGAGGCGTTGAAGAATTCCCAGCCCGTACAATAGACTCTACTGGAAGTCGTTTTGAAGGGGGCCGCTCCTCAGGCGGAGTGAAAGCTCTCGCGGGAAATAACATGGCCTTCACACAACACGACCAGGCTCACTTCTTCGCCATTTTCTTCAACCCGGAATCGGCGGTGTAGGCGGCGACGCCTCGATACAGCGCCTCCGCAATCTGCTGCCGGTAGGTTGTGCTCTGTAGATTGTTCTCGTCCGTCGGACTGCTCACGAAAGAAACTTCTGCCAGAACTGCCGGCATGGAAGTCCCCGTCAGAACCACGTACTGCGCTTCCTTCACGCCACGATTCGGCAAGCCTGGGTTCTTGGCCGCCAGTGTCCCGTAAAGGGCATGCTGAATGTCGGCCGCAAAGCGGTGCGACTCGCGAACTTTCTGGCGAATATCGACATTTGTCCAATTAATCGTCTTGAGCGCCGGTTCGTCGTCCGCGGTGTCCTGCGTCCGCGCTCTCACCGAAGAGTAAGTGTTTGAGTAATAGGTTTCCACACCGCGTGCGGACGGAAAGTCGCTGTAATTCGCATGTACGGAAAGAAACAAATTCGCGCGTGCGACATTGGCAATTTCCGCGCGCTTTTCCAGCGAAAGATAATTGTCCTGGGTGCGGGTGTAGACGACTTGCGCACCCAACCGCGCCTCCACCAGTTTCCCCAACCGATCTACAATGTCGAGGACCAAGTCTTTTTCCAGCAAACCCTTTCGTCCGACCGTTCCCAGGTCCCATCCTCCGTGGCCAGCATCAAGAGCAATCACCAGCGCCGAAGAAGAAACCGGTTTCAGATTCGTTGCCAGCGCCGGCGTCGCAGTGGCCTTGCCAGGCGTGGCAAGCGGAGGAAGTGTTGCTGCCACTACGGCAGGCTGCTGAGCCAGCGTATTGTTCGGCGCAAACAAATCGATCTTTGCCCGGTCGTGCGGCTTCGCGCCCTGTTTCCGGACCTCAACCACCAGCCGGTACGGATTCGGCTCCAAGCTCACCGAAAAATCGGATGCAACCTGCGTCTCCAGCACTACGCGAGTCACTCCCGCGACCGGTTGTGCGACACGAATCTTTTGCACCAGACCGTCCTGCACATCGATCGATTTCCCCACCAGAGTCGCGACCAGTTTGGTATCGTGCAAATCAAAATAGATACGCTCCGGGCTGGTCAGCCGATGGGCTTCATACTGTACCTGGTCTTGCAGATCGACAACCACCGTACTCGTATCCGCCGAACTCCAGTGGCGGACGCCGGTCACCTCGGGTTGTGTGCCTGGCTTTTCGGGGATTTCCGGAGCGACCGCGCCGTCATCACCTTCAGCATCATTTTGTTCTGCGGATACCGGCACCGCACTTGCAGCGACCGAAACTGCCGATGTTTGGGTCGCGTCAACCGGAGTCTTGGCGGCGGTTGCGAGCGGCTGCGATTTCGAAACGGCCGCGTGAATCCCCACTCGCATCTTCCACCAGAGTCCGCTCCCTACCGCGATTGCGATCAACACGACCGCGAACACCACGAGCAGGCCGGGTCGCGATTCTCTTTCAGGCGTGGCCTCTATCGCGATAGGAGCTTGTAGGTCTTCGTCCGCCTCTTCCACTGCGACAGGCTCAGCCATTATCTCGACCGGCAAACTCTCGACCGCAGACGCCGTCCTGTCCTGAACTTCTGCTTCCTCCAATAGTCTTGCGGTCGTTTTCAACGCCGCTTGCTGTACCACTTGCCGGGCAATTTCCGCTCGCCGATCTTCTTCCTCCGGCCGCATGGCCGCAAGAATCAGCTCTGCCAGCAGGCGGAGACTACGAACGTCGCTATCGTTGAATCCATGCGTTTCCACCGAAAACGCTTCAATGAAACCGAGGATGGACTGGCGTGCCGAAAGCGGGACCGCCAGCATCGACCGCACTCCGAGTCGCTGGCAGGCCACAACATCCACTCGCGGATCGTTCTCCGCATCATCGCAGCGGACCACGCTGCCAGATACCAGGCATTCGCCGGAAAAGCCCGAACTCGGATCGACTCGAGCTCCCACATCCGGCGCGATGCGGCCTACAGCGGCCCGGCAAACGATCCCATTCTCTTCCGCCAACGCTATCGCGATCCCGTCCGCGCCGGTCATCGCCAAGGCCCGTTCAGCGACGAGTTCTAGCACCTCGTCCAAAACCAACTGCTCGACTTTGTAGACTTCTTCCGGGTCAGCAGCTAGCTCTTGTGGCCCATTTTCGCGGCGCCGCAATATCTGCTGATGCAGCGAAGAAAAAGCCAGTAACGCCTGCAAAGCTTCGCGGCCAGGAGGGCTCGTAATAGGCGGCATGGACGGCGCCGGCGGCGCGTCAAGGCGCGGTGCCTCCGGCATCAGTTCCAGACCCGCATTGTTCAGACTCGCGCTCATCTAATCGAAATCGCAGCCCCGAAATCGGCTCGCCTGTTTCCGCACTCCCACAACGGGAGCGCAGCTCCGAAGTTTGCCATCGGCGACGGATCGCCACCAGTATATTTCCAGTAAGTTGTTAACTTACAGCGCTTTGCTGGCGTTCGCAAGAGTACCGTTAGGCACTGAGGTTGAGTCCCTTTTGAGTTCGTCAATTTCATCCCATCGCGCCGCTTGCTACTAGTCACTTCCGGGCCATTGCGAAGCTCCCGGCTAGAGCATATTCTTGATCCTGAAGATGGTTGATTGCAGTGAGTGAAGCGAAACAGAAGTCCCGATGGCTCTTGCGGTTGGGTTTGATTGCCACCGGACTGGCGGGCGCGGGCGTGGTGATTTTCCGCGGTTGTTGGCACCGCCGCATGAGTTGGCCGGTACGCTCCCAAGGTCGTTCTTACCAGGTATGCGTGGGTTGCGGATGTAAGCGCCTTTTCGACGAGAAAAACTTCCGCGCTTACGGTCCCTACAGTTCCGATCTCAATCGTCTCGCCTCGTGGGATGAAGCGCGCCGCAGAAAACTGCAACGCGAAGTCCCTCCCATTCAGCAACGGCCCGCTTCCTGAGTCGGTCACTTTATTTCGGTCACTTTATTAATGAGTTAAATATTCCTGCGCCAGCCACAGCTGCAAGTCCTGTTTCGCATCCGCTGGCAGGTTCTGGAAACGAATTCCGGCGTTTCCTTTTTTGTCTGTCCACACCACTTCGCCATCAACTTTGAGCCGGTTCTTTTTCTGCGGCAGGCCGAACTGCATACTGACGTGCCCTTCCAATGGCTCGCTGCGGGTCATGTGAATTCCCATCCCGGTTTGGCTGAGATTGACCACCTGACCGCGAAGCGTTTTCTTCGATCCGTTCTGTACTGCCAGCGGAAGATTCAAACTCTGCCGGTGATAGCGCAGCCTTCCGTCCAAAATCATGTTTCGTGCTGCCGAGAGCGTCCGCACCGCCTGCTCAACCGAAATCGGCTTTTCAAAGATGAACTGTGGCGCGCTGTTTCCGGTCTCCTGGCTTCCACGCCGCCCGCTGATGATGACCAGTGGGACGGAATTGAGTCCGGTTTCCAATCCCCGCAGAAACTTTGCGCTGCCCTCCA
Source organism: Terriglobales bacterium (assembly GCA_963700175.1). Lineage (GTDB taxonomy): Bacteria > Acidobacteriota > Terriglobia > Terriglobales > Acidobacteriaceae > DASVWZ01. The sequence continues at coordinate 61,614 of CAVOWN010000003.1, read as the reverse complement.
CGTCACAATCCACGATCAGAGCGTCCACTTTTGACCGCGAGAGTCTGGCCGACGCTCGCTCCGGCTCAGGTTCGACCTCGACTCCAATGTGCAGGCTGCCTAGAATGCATTCCAGCACGCTTACTTCCGACCAGTCACGCGAAACCACCAATGAGGAAAGCGTCATACGATAACTGTAATCGTCGACGTAACCAGCCTATAGATCACCAAGGTAATGGTGACGGGAAAATCGCAAACCTGCGAAGTTCGGGTAGTGGCTGGCTTGAACTCAGAATCTTACGAGGCGTCATCCCAAAGAGCCGGCGTTTTTACCAGCGGGCCGAGAGCCTGCCCTGAGCGGAGTCGAAGGGGATCTCGCGTCGCACGGAGCGTCGTAGCGGAGATCCTCCGCTCTGCCTGAAGCTTGAGTTTCTCCGAATGCCCGTGATGCCTGCGGTGGCGGCCTTTTCCATTCCTAATACTTGGCTTCCCGATACCAATCGACCGTCCGCTGCAAGCCTACTTCAAAGGCCACCGTCGGCTGATATCCCAAATGTTGCTGCGATCGTGTCAGGTCGGCGAGCGAATGTTTCACATCGCCCGCCCGCTCCGGTCCATACTTCACATCGCCGTGGTATCCGGTGATTTTCTTGAGCGCCTGGAAGGTCTCGTTCAAATCGACCCGCCGTCCGGTGGCGACATTAAAAACCTTGCCTGCAACGTCCGCCGTCGGCGCGTTGCTTGCCAGCAGATTTGCCGACACCGCATTGTCGATGTAAGTAAAGTCGCGGCTCTGGGTGCCGTCTCCAAATATTGTCGGCTGCTCGCCTTTCAGCATCAACGTGATGAATTTCGCCAGTACGCCGGAATATTGCGACGTCGGATCTTGTCGCGGCCCGAAGATATTGAAATACCGCAATGCCACCGTCTCCAACCCATAACATCGCCAAAATGAAGCCATGTAATGTTCGCTGGCAAGCTTCGCTACCGCATAAGGAGAGATTGGATTGGGCGTCATGTCCTCACGCTTGGGCAGCGTTGGAGTGTCGCCATACGCCGACGACGAAGCCGCGTAGACCACGCGCTTCACCTTCGCATCCTTGGCCGCCACCAGAAGAGTGACTGTGCCATCCACATTGGCGCGATTGCTCTCTAGAGGATCCCGTACCGATCGCGGCACCGACGGAATTGCTGCTTGATGCAGTATGAAATCCACGCCCTCGCAAGCCGCTTGTGTCGCCTTGGCGTCCAGCAAATCGGATTGCCGAAAATCGATGCGCTCGAGAATATCGGTAAGATTTGTGATTTTTCCCGTCGCAAGGTTGTCAATTCCCCGTACTTTATCGCCTTGCGCCAACACCGCTCGCGCCAGAGACGATCCAATAAATCCAGCAATCCCAGTAATCAGGTAAGTAGCCATGCTCTGACATCATATGCGAAACATCGAAATCCCGGCAGCCGAAGAACGATCCGCGCATACTAGCGATCAGTTCGCTTTACCCACTTCAGCGTGGGTAAAACAAAGACAAATCACGGGGCGTTAAGCTTCTCCAGCATCAATAGCCCATTACGGTTCTTCGGATTTAACTGAAGGGATCTTTGATAGTTCGCGATCGCCAGCGGCTTGTTGCCGTCGTCCATGTAGCCCTCACCCAGGCTGTCGTAGGCATTGGATGACTTCGGGTAAGCCTCAACGTTCAACTGGAAAATGCGGATGGCCTCCTTGAACTTCTTTGCATGAATGAGTTGATAACCCAAAGTATTGAGTTCGTCTTCATCGAAGTTGTAGGTTGCTGCCTGGGTAGCCTTTAAGTCGTGGTATTGCTGAATCGCCTGGTCGACGCCGCCGGCCGCGATCGTGGCGGAGAGAGCAATGACCATCGATTGGCGCGAGTCGTACGCGGCTTTGACTTCAGGCAGCCACACCGCCATGGTCACGGCAAAGATGCCCGCAGCCATCCCTAGCGTGAGCACAAAGAGAATCCCTGCCGTAGCCATGCGCCGCACCGCGCCCGGACTTTCTTTTGCCCGCAGATACAGTTCGAGAAGCGCAAGCGGCACCACGTATTGGGCAAACGTGATGAAAGTAAGGAACGGTCCGCTAAACGTTGCCGGATCGAAACCGAAGGGCCCGTGATTGAGCACAAACGACAGAAAGATCGCCGCTCGAATGAACAACGAGGCGCTCACCACCATGTACAACCGAAGCGCCCAGCGCCGGTGGGTCTTGAAGTCACGGGCCATCGCATAGCGCATTGCCATCACCCCGCAGAGCATAATCAGGATGGCCATCAGGCTGCTTCCCAAGTGTTGAATCAGGTCGCCAACGCTTCCGCGGACCCACGTCATATAAAGACCGGCAATGCTGATACTGAAGGCGGTCGCGATGTAAAGGCGCCCATTCCAGCGATGCAAGGCCGGGGCCCGGTCTCGGACCTGCGGAATCAGCTGAACCATCCCGGCGAAGATGATGACGGCGGCCGAGAAAAGATGCGTAGCCACGGCGAGGTTGCCAACCGTATCGCCAGGGACATAACCATGCGTGATGCTCTTACTCCACGCTGCCGCCGACCTCCCACGCAGCGCTGCCATACCGTAGAAGGACGCCACCGTAAGTGCGAACATCAATTGCCCGACGACGGTCACTCCCAACCAGAATCGCGTGGCAGCTTTGAGGGCAGTGTCGGCAAACTCGTGCAGTGAACGCCTCTTTTGTGACGTTACAGTCATGGGAAATGTCACTTGAAGTTCAGCGCCCATATCGTTCCTCCTTATGCATAATTGAATTTGTTGTTCATGCGGCCAATTCGGCTCTTACGCGAGATGCCCCGCCGTGCTGGCTGTCGCCATCCCGAAGCGCTCACGCCCCATCGCATACTTCGTGAACAAAACTCGGACCAGCCAATAAATCATCAAGATCAGGGGCAGGAAGCTCAGAAGATAGAGCATGCCCGTTTTGCGCATCAGGGGTGGGAATAAGTGCGGCCGCGCCAGAAATATGGACGAAGACGCGATAAACAGCGCAAAGCACATGCGCCACAGATGCCGCGCGATGCGATGTGCGCCAGAAATTCCTCCGTGCACCAACATCCGAACGTCGCCGATGGTCGCAAGCAGGGCCACTGAGCCGAGGAAAAAGTAGGGCCCCGACGGATATCCATACTTCATCCCCGTCTGACTATTGGCCGCTTCTAATCCGAAGGTTACGTTGATTGCTGCAACCGCGAATACCACAAGAAGTGCTACCCAATCGACACTGCCGGTTCTCCCGTCCTTGTGCCTGGCGGTCGTGCATGCGGTTGTCACCAGATAAAAGGTGAGAGTGCCTCCCAGAACATTGCCTGGTTGGGACTTCAGCAGCGCCAGGTACGCCCCGCTTGTACCCAGGCCCATCATGGCTATGACGAATAGGTTCCCCGCGACGCCATGCCTACGGGAGCCTTTGAGGAAAGAAACTGCTGCCGCGCCGGACAACAACCCCAAAGTTCCAGCACAAATGTGAAAGATTAATAAAGGATGTATGCTCATCTTCGTTCTCCGCGCGCGGCGATTGAATCAAGGCGTTGCCTCGCTGTCTAAACCGTCTTGGCAACCGGTCCCTGTGTCCTCATCTGCTTCCGAGACCGCCCCTCTCTCCAGCGTGATCGTCCAGTTCCGCCGAGGTGGCCTCCCCGGAGCAGAATGTGCGAGAGAAAGAGCAGGCCGACGGCTTGCCAGAAGGTGATCACCGGCAGTTTGAAGATCTCTGGCATGAGCCAGTTCCAGAGCCGCATAGTGACTGCCGCAAACAGCGCGAGAAATATAGGAAGGAAAATCATCGCAGCCCCGATCATCCCAACCCTCGCTTTGAGGGACCACTCGGACCATCGCTTACGGCAGTCGCCCTGTTCGTTTTGTGACCTCGTTTGTTCCATGTTCATACTTTGTTCTCCGTAACCGAGCAGTTGAATCAGCGCGCACGGCCGAGGTTTGAGCCAAAAGCCAACAGCTAAAGGCCAAGAACTGCCCCTCAGATCGGTCCTCGGTAGCGCCGCAGCCGTATCGCGGCCGCCAGGAATATCGCAGCCACAGTCAGCCCGGTCCACAGACCCGGCGAAGCCAGAAATGTCCCCGGGTCAATGTGCGTCATTGGGTTGGTAGGGAAGTAATCCGGCGAACTGGACGCGACCGGCGCCGAGCCACCGATAAAACGCGAACCCACCATTTCTGCGAAATGCCAGGTATTGAAAGCGAGCCTCTCCAGACCGCTGATGGCGACGATCGGCAACGCCGCCCAAAGAAATGTCGCGCGCCGCGCCCAACCCGACACCAGCAGCAGATAGCAATACACCGGTGCGGGCCACAGAGCATGCGCTGTAAGAAGGTGATAGACCATGAGCAGCGTCATCTGAAAAATTGGCATATGTGCCCATAACGCCGCCACACTGCTGCCGGTTGCCCAGAAGACGACGCTGCTCATCAGCATCATCAAAAGCCACATGACGGCAGTGATTGCGGAAACCAGCATCGGAAGAATCAAGAGCGGGATGCTGGCCTTCACCAGAACAGTGACGGTGTCTGAGACGGGCAGCGATTTCCAGAATAGGATGCTGCGGTCACGGCGCTCGCCATGCAGCGCCTCGGCGCAATAGAACACACTCATCAGGATTGACACGCCCATCATCAGTGCCGCTGACACGTCGAACGGCCCCGAGATGTCATCATGGTGATGACCGCCAGGATCTAGCGCCAGCAACGCGCGAATTTGGCCCGGAGAGTGAATCGCACTGATCAGGAAACCGAACAAAAATACACCGGCCGCAGCCAATGGACCAATGTAGAGGTATCGATTCTCCCAGAATTCACGGCGTAAGGACCAGTAGATGGGCCGGGTCGCCGACATGACTGCGGGAGTCCCATTTACCGCGAACGCTTCGGGCATGGCATTGGATTGCGTATTCATAAAGCTGCTCCTTGCGCCGCACCGGTCCGATTGCCCATCACGGCAACAAACAAGTCGGCGATACTGGGCGTGCGAACTTCGCCGAGCCCGGCGAGTTGTTGACGATCGAATTTCTGGTCGGAGCCGCGATCGAACATCAAGTAGCTGCGGCCGAGCGCCGGGCGCTCATGTATCGGCTTAAACGCCCGCGCCGCGGCCAGATCCTCCGCACGCACCATCACTTCCATATAACGAGACTCGAATTCTTCCATGCTGCAATCGAGCAAGATGCGGCCGCGGTCGATGAACATGAGGTCGGTGAGGACGTTCTGTATATCGTCCACCTGGTGCGTGGTCACCACGATGGTGCGCTTGCGATCGAAGTAGTCATTGAGTAGGGAATCGTAGAACTGCTTGCGATACAGAATGTCCAGACCCAGCGTCGGTTCATCCAGCACCAGCAATCTCGCGTCAATGGCCATCACCAGCGCCAGGTGCAGCTGCGTCACCATGCCCTTTGATAATTCCCTGATCTTGCTTCCGCGCTTGATGGTCGTTTTCGCAATCAGACCCTCCGCTTTCGCGCGATCGAATCGCGGATGTACACCGGCAAGATATTCGAGCGATTGCGAAACCCGCATCCACCGCGGCAGGACGGCGACATCGGAGATGAAGCACACGTCGCGCATCAGTCGATCTCGCTCGCTCCATGGGTCGCGCCCCAGCACCTTGAGTTGTCCTTGATATGGAGTGAGGCCGAGAATGGCGTTCAGCGCAGTGCTCTTCCCAGCACCGTTGGGTCCAATGAGCCCGAGAATGTGTCCCTCGTCTACTCGCAGGTCGATGCTATCGAGGGCGACAGTTGAGCCGAAAACCTTGCGGAGACCGCGTGCTTCGATGACGGCCATGGTTATTGTTTCTCCTTTTTCGGAGGGGTTGTAAGGTTGGGATACGCTGCGCTCTCCGGTGATGTCGCGGACGGCTTCTCGACAGCGCCGTTCAGTAGCTCTTCCGCCTTCAGGCCGAGGCGCTGGATAGTCGAACGCACTCTCGGCCATTCGTCCGCAAGAAACTTCTGGCGTTCGCCTTGCAGCAGCAGATTGCGCGCGCCGACATTGATGAACATTCCCAGACCTCTTTTACTTTCCACGAGTTTCTCGTCCACCAATTCCTGGTAGCCCTTCAAGACCGTCAGCGGATTGACCCGATACTCGGCCGCCACAACCCGCACCGACGGCAACGGATCACCCTCTTTGAGCACGCCATCGAGTATCATCGCGACTACTCGGTCACGAACCTGGCGGTAAATCGGTTGACTGTCATTCCACTGAAGATCCATGTTGAGTCCTGACATTCCCTGGCGCTTAAGCCTCGACGGTCCGGATGGTATCGCTGCTAGCGATTCGCGGATCGCTCATCTTCTTTGGAAATGAAAAATAAGTCCTAAATACATACGCCCAAGGCGTGGCGATCAGCGGCAAGGGCAACCATAAGAAGGCATAGGTCATTTGCTCAGCCGGCGATCCCACAAGTTTATGTGCCGACCAAAGCGGGTAGGCCACGATAATCAGCCAGATGCTCTTATAGAAAATCTCGAACAGGATGATGGGCAGCATCTTGAGCGGGTTGATCAAGCCCAGAATCGATAGGCTGGTGTAAGCTGCGAATACGCACCATGCCAGGGCTTCCAAATGGTTCCACTGTCCCTGATGAGTCAGGATCGCGGTCCACGAGTCCTTGGCTACGAAGACGAGCATTAGAAAATACAGCAATCTCAACAGGTAGATATTGATTCTGTATACGCCCTCGTAGCGCTCGTAGTCGGGGCCGAATACTTTTCTGGTCCAAAACCAGATCCCGTTTGTCTCTTCTATAGCCATTTTCCTCATTCTCCGTTTCTACAAACAGTTCAGACAGCTCCTAAGCGAGAGGTGCGGGGGATTTCTGGATGAACCACCGCACCTCAATCGGATCCCTGAGACGGTCATTTGGCGCGTTTCAGGTCCAGCGTTCCACCCATCGATTTGCCGTTGGCCATGGCAAACTCCCAGAGCTCCGTGTGATGGTCGGCGTCGATAAAGTTAAAGGTCGCACGCTGCATGTGTCCCACCTGGGACGCTTGGAGATTTGCAGCATCGATGAAGTTGAATGTGACGGTTTTGCCGTCCGGCGAGACTGTCCCCACCATGCGTGGCTGATTTCCCGCGTCGCAATAATGGGTCAGCATCAGGCGGTCGCCATCGATGGTGAACATGGTGATGGGGTCATCAGGTCCGCCCCCCTTCATTTCGTGCATGAGCGTGTTGCCCATGGAAGTCACCCGAAAAGTCACGTGTATGGGGCTGTCTTGGAAGGAGCCGTCCCAGGAGCCAGCCAAGGCTTTCAGTTTGTCGAAGGATTTCTGAGTGTCAGTCTGGGCCGCAGTCTGGCCAAAAGCCATCGCGGACAGCGACACCAACGCAACCGATAGCACAAAACGATGGAACTTCATATTTCTCTCCTCGAGTGTAAATTATTTATTTTCTGTGTCTTAAAGCCGAACTCCTCTTAGTTCGCCAAGCATTCCAGATCGGCTTAACCGCCTTTAATGCTCTAGTGATGTAGTTAACTATAACACTACTTGAAATGCAAGCATTAATTTTGAATTTTCCTTGGCGGCCCTTCTAGAGGCGATCTGACACCCGGACAATGTGCTGATTACTACATGGGCGCTCGCAACAAACGCGGCGCCTAGGTGCGTCGAGTCCAGGAACCTTACCTGAAGATTGGCCCGGTTCAAGGGATCGAAGGGGTGTAGGTGTATTGGTGGCCGCGGGTCCGTTCGGGCAGGATTAAGGCTATCTCGCCAGCGGCAAGTTATTCTGGGCGGCGTTGCGGATCTCTTGCCACAATTCTTCGCGTCCAGCCAACGTTTTGGCGGAGTAGGGCATGATTCGAGCCTCGGTATATTCCTTCCCGAAGGTCGCTAAAGAGTTGCGTAGCTCATTGCCACCCAACCGGTCCGACTTGGTGGCGACAATCACGAATGGACGCCCGTTGGTGAAGAGAAAATCGATCAACTGCTTATCGCTGTCTTGCGGAGGTACATTGGCGTCCACCAGCACCAGGCACAGCGCGAGACAAGGCCGCTCCAGCAAATATGGCTCGATAAAGGTCGGCCAGGTATTAGAAATTTCGCGGGAAATTTTCGCGTACCCGTAGCCCGGCAGGTCGGTGAAAATGAGTTCGGGATTTGGCTTGCCCGCCCAGCGAAGCTCAAAAAAATTGATGCTGCGCGTGCGTCCCGGCGTAGAACTGGTCTTCGCCATCTTTGTTCCCACCAGGGAATTGATGACGCTCGATTTGCCGACGTTGGACCGTCCCAAAAATGCGATCTCCGGGAGCACCGGTGCAGGAAAATGCCCGGCGTCGGTGGCCGCCGTCATGAATCGAGTTAGAACGCGCATAACTCAGTGTGCCGCCTTCAGCAATAAACTTGCAAGTGGGAAGAATTCGTAGTGTCCGATACGCCGTTCTCGAGGCGTTTGCCGAATCCCAGTTCGGGTCCGACTTGCCGACATTCGACCTCAGGCAAGATGGGGGCAGGAAAGTGACTTAGGTCACTTGCGGCCACCGGGAAACGCGTTAACACTCTCATGAGTTCGTCGCTAAACCTTGGAAATTTGCGCTGGCCAGACGAAACAGCTTCTCGCGGCGTGAATGGAAATAGCAAGAGCAAGTGGGCGACGGTCGCCGGAGGTTTTGCAATGCGATCCATATTCTTATTCATGGTACTCACCGTTTCTTCCTGCTTCGCTCAGTTCGCAGGCCAGACCCACGCCATCGAGGTCACCGGAGATGCCGCGGTAAGGGTGGTCCCGGACGAAGTCAGAGTGCTATTCGGGGTCGAGAGCCGCCAAAAAGACATAGGGACGGCGATTTCGCAGAACAACTCTACCGTTAAACAGGTGCTCGCGGCCATTCACGGGGTCGGTGTCGATCCCACCGACGTTCAGACCGATTATTTTCACGTCAGCATCGTTTATATGCAGAACCAGCCCAGCGTCATTGACTACTACGTAGTCACCAAGCAAATTGAGGTCATTCTGAAGAAGGTCTCGAAGTTCGAGGACCTTCTGAATGCCGGCCTGCACGCCGGAGCTAATCACTTGGATGGCGCCGAATTCCGCACTACCGAACTTCGCAAGTATCGAGACGAGGCCCGCGCCTTGGCCGCCAAAGCCGCTGTGGAGAAAGCGGAAGGCCTGGCCCAGGCTGCCGGGATGAAAGTAGGCAAACCCCTGAGCCTCAGCAGCTACTCCTATGGCGGAGGGTCGTCGTACACTTTCTGCTGCGGATACGGCGGCTATCCCTACTATGGATATGGGAGCAGTTCGCAGGCCCAAAACGTGGTCCAGAACGTACCGGGAAAAAGTGACGGCGATTCTCAGACCACCGTGTCGCTCGGCAAGGTCAGCGTAACCGCAAGCGTGACCATGACGTTCCAAATTGCCCAGTGATTCGCCCGCGATTCCGAGTTTTCCTCGTGCACGGATCGCAGGAGTGCCGGGGCTGCTGGCCCCGAACTACTTAGCTGCCAGCGCTACTGGTTACCAACTACAACCCCAGCGGCCCCTGGTTTTGAATATCTTCTTCCTTAAGCGGTCTGAGTTTGTGCCAGAGAAAGAGAATCGTCGCAATGCCAGGCCGATTCCCACGCCAATCAGAAAGAACAGCCGGTACGCGGGCAGAAAAACGAGTAGCAGGGGGACCACGAGGATGGTGATAGTCAGCCCGGCCGCTCCCCGAAGAAATCTCATGGGTTGGCCTGTATTCGCCGCATCCACGGATTTATTTCAAGCGGGCGTAGCCAAGCGACCAGCCGGCTTCCAGCACTAGCGCGCCGCGGACTTCGCGATCCAGGTTTCTCCCACGCCAACGACCACTCGCACTGTGCCTTTCACGCTGCCGTTATCCACAAAATTCCGCACCGTTTTTACCAGGGCATGGCTGACTTCCTGTCCTTTGGCGGCCAGAAGGATCCCGCTGGCGGCGCGCAGGTCTTCGCGCAGGACCATCCCGGTGCGCAGATCGCGCACGTCGATGGCGCGCAGTTCGGTGGGCTGCCGCGCTACCTGATAGTCTTCGAGAGCGCCGACGAACGCTCGTTCGTATTCTCCCGGCGCCTTGCCCAAAGTCTGGATCGCCTCCGTTTTCGTGGATCCACCGTTGAGCAGGCGGTCGAAGGCGAGGCTGACTTTCAGCATCTGTGCTCCGTTGTGAATGGTCTGCTCGGATGGGTTGGCCAAAGGTTTGAAGAGCGGTGCGGATTCTTCCTGCTGAAGAATCATTTCCGCCACCAATTCGAGGCGGGGAATTCGAACCAGCAGGTCATGACCGATCTTGGGATGCTTGCGGTAACGCTGCTGGTCTTCGGGGCTAAGCGGTTGCTCGGCATGAATGGCTTCGACCAGATCGGGCGTCAGCGTGATGCATCCTAATTCCGAAAGCAAGGCCGCGATTTCATACTGCCAAGTATCTGGAAATCCCAGTTTCGCTGCGATGTGCGACACGAACTGCTGAATCCTCGTCCCCTTGTTGAAGGCTGCTGGATTGGCAAGATTCAGCACTTCGGTCAGAACGCGTACCGCGCCTGCCAGAGTGTTCTCCAGCAGCTCTTTTTCGCGACGCGCCAGTTCGAATTGCGTCAGACACGCCCTCAATGCCAGGGCCAAGTCGTCCGGCGTAACGGGCTTATTGAGAAAACGGAAAATCCGGCCTTCGTTGACCGCCCGCATGGCCGCTTCCATGTCCGCATAGCCGGTGAGCATGACGCGGATGGACTCGGGCGCGATGTTCCGCACCTGCGACAGAAACTCGGCGCCATCCATGCCCGGCATGCGCATGTCGGAGACGATGACCGGGAAAGGTCCGCCTTTCTTGATTTTCTCCAGACCTTCCGGTCCGCTGGCTGCCAGTTCCGCATCGAACTCGCGGTGCAGGGAACGGCGCAACCCTTCGAGCAGCAGCGGCTCATCGTCGACAAACAGGATCCTTGGTCGTTTATTCTCTTCCGACGGCCGGTTTTGCCATGGGATTCATTTCTTATCTCCTACATTCGGACTGGAGCCGACAGGGATGCGTAATAAAAATGTCGTTCCCTTGCCGACTTCGCTTTCAAACCAGATTTTTCCGCCATGCTTCTGGGTAACGATGTCGTGGCAGATCGTCAAACCCTGTCCCGTGCCTTCCCCCACTTGTTTAGTAGTGAAGAAAGGCTCGAAAATTCGTGCTCGTACATGCTCGGGTATGCCGGCGCCGTTGTCTTCGATCTCCACTTGCACATCCTGTTCGATCTGGCGAGTGCGGACAACCAGTTTTCCGTTCTCGCGCAGCTTGTTCTTGCAGGCATCTCGCATCGAGTGCATCGCATTAATGATCAGGTTCAGAAATACCTGGTTCATCTCGTCGGGAATGCAGTACACAAGCGGCAGGTCTTGCTGGAACTCGCGGAAAACCTCAGCCGTATGTTTGAGTTCGTTGTTGGCCACCGTAAGCGTGGCATCGAGCGCGGCATTGAGGTCCACCAACTGTTTCTCTCCCTGGCTGGAGTGGGAAAACGTCCGCATCGCGCCCACAATCTTGCTGACTCGCCGCATACCCTCCAACGATTGCGAGATGGCTTTGGGAACTTCGACTTGCAGCCAACTCCACTCATCACTCGACGCTGCTGGGTTGGCTGATCGCACTTTCTCGGGCCCAACTTCGTCGGCTGACGGGCCCGCGCTCTGCGCCAGAATGTTTTCCACTTGTGACCATGAATCGCGGAGAAAGCACAGGTTGTCCGACACGAATTGCGCCGGAGTATTGATTTCGTGGGCGATCCCGGCAGCCAATTGGCCGATCGCCCCCAGCTTCTCGTTTTGTTCGGCCAGCTTGCGCGGGCCCACGTCGCGGGCGGAAATTACCAGGTTCTCAATTTCTCCTCGGGAGTTGCGAATAAAGCTCCCGTGCGATTCCAAACTCACGTACGCTCCATCCTTCCGCCGCATGCGGTACTCAACGACCTGTCCCACCCCAGTGCGCAGAGACTCGGCCGCCGCATGCTTGACCAGTTCCCGGTCGTCAGGATGAATCTGTTCAAAGGAAATCGTCTCCCGCAGTTCTTCCGGCGTGTAGCCCAGAATGCGGTGATAAGCGGGATTGTTGTAAAGGCGATTACCCCGTGCATCGACGACGGCAATCATGTCGGCGGTGTTTTCGGCGATGGAACGGAACATCTGTTCGGAGCGGTCTTGCGCCTCTTCGGCCTGTTTTCGCTGGGTGATGTCCCAAAAGGTAACGACCGCTCCTAATACAAAATCGCCCCGCAGAATCGGGCGCTTCCAGCAATCCACCTGAAAGCTGGTGCCATCGGCCCTCCAGAAAAGCTCATTGTCCACATGTTCGGCCTGGTTTCCAGTAAAGGTCGATCCCAGAGGGCATTCGGCGGCTGGATACTCCGCGCCATCGGCTTTATGGTGGTGAATCGTGGCATGCAAGTTCGTTCCGATCAGTTGCGATGCGGCGCTGTATCCCAATTGCTCAAAGGCGCCGCGGTTGCAAAATGTGCAAATTCCCTCCAGATCGATTCCTACAATCCCTTCGGTGGTGGAATCAAGCAGCAGGCGGACGCGGGCAGCCTCGCGGACGACGGTATCGTGTTCCCTTAAAAGCTTGGTTTGTAGGCCGAAGATTTCCTCCGACTGCCGGGCCAGTGCCTGGTCGAATATCGAGGTCAGCAATGCGGAACCCAGAACGATGAAAGTGACTAGAACGATAGCGAAATTCACCACGACCGAAATGCTGGTCCCGCCAGGCATCGCCCGCCCCGCATTCAGCGCAGCGACTGGCCGATAGCAAACCGAAGCCATTCCCGAGTAGTGCACCGATGCGATCGCCAGCCCCATGACCGCGGACGCGATCGCCTTCAGCCTGATTCCACCCTCCCGGCGGTGCACCAATGCGACCAGCCAGAAGGCGACGTACGATACCCCTATCCCCAGCCCAATCGAAACGGCCACCCAGCCATGGCGATAACAGTGCGTGGCGGGCATGCGCATGGCCAACATTCCGGTGTAATGCATGGCCAGAATGCCACCCCCCATCAGTACGCTGCCAAGTACCATTCCCCACGTAGAAAGCCGTCTGCGGCTGACTACAAACAACGTAACCAGCGAAGATAAAATGGCCGCCAACAGCGACAGCACCACGGTGGGAACGTGGTAGGAAACGGGGATGGGCAAACCGTAGGCCAGCATCCCGATGTAGTGCATCGACCAGATGCCGGTACCCAGGGCAGTCGATCCTCCCAGCAGCCAGGCAGTCCGCAAGTGACCCTTGGCCGCAATCACTCGGGCCGCCAAGTCTAGCGCCACATAGGACGCCAGCATGGCCACCACCATGGACAGTCCAACCAGGCGGTAATCGTAGGTCGCGGCGATAGTAGATACTGAGGCCATTTTGAATGCACGCTTCGAGCTTGGCAGGAAGTCTGTCCAAGCACACATCCGCAAAAGGGATGCACCTGATAGTTCATCGGCAGGAAAGCAAGGCTTCTTAAACTATGGGGTGACGAAAGTTCAGGTAAGACCGAATAAAAACGAAAGGGCTGGATTTGAGAATCCAGCCCGTGAAACGGTGTGATTTGACGAAGCCTATTGGTGCGCCGTGGGTGCCTCGACGGAAGCCGGCGGAGGCGCGATGGGTTGCGTACCTTCCTCAGTGGTTTCCGGGAGCGGTTTCTCCAGAGCGACGGCGAGGACCTGATCCATCGTGTCCACGAAATGCAACTTCATCTCTTTTCGTAGATTCTCTGGAACTTCAGCGACGTCTTTCTCATTTTCCTGGGGAAGGATCACTTCAAAGAGTCCGGCGCGATGCGCGGCCAGCAGTTTTTCCTTCAGTCCGCCGATGGGCAGGACTTTGCCCCGCAGGGTGATTTCACCGGTCATCGCAATGTCGCGCCGCACTGGGATTTTGCTCAACGCGCTAGCAATGGCTGTGGCAATGGTGATGCCGGCCGAGGGCCCATCTTTTGGGATCGCCCCTTCGGGTACGTGCACGTGAATGTCGAGACTGCGGTAGAAGTCACGATTTAGTCCCAGGCGCGCCGCCCGCGAACGGATATAAGACATGGCGGCTTGCGCCGACTCCTGCATTACGTCGCCCAGCTTGCCGGTCAGCGTCAACTTGCCTTTGCCATCGACCACCGAGGCTTCGGTGCTGAGGATCGAGCCGCCGACTTCGGTCCAGGCGAGGCCGGTGACCAGCCCAACTTCGCTTCGTTCGTGGGCCAGCGTGTCGCGGAACTTGATCACGCCCAGGAAATCGGTGACGTTCTCTCCGGTGACCGTGATGTTGAAGTTCTCGCCTTCTTTTACGACTTTGCGGGCGATTTTTCGGCAGACATTGCCAATTTCGCGCTCCAGGTTGCGCACGCCGGCTTCGCGCGTGTAGGCGCGAATCAGGGAGCGGATGGCATCGTCGGTGAATTTGACGTTCTTTTCGGTCAGCCCGGCTTGCAGCATCTGCTTCTTGACCAGAAATTGTTTGGCAATTTCAACCTTCTCGTGTTCGGTGTAGCCGTGCAGCCGAAGCACTTCCATGCGGTCTTGCAGCGCCGGAGGAATGGTGTGCATCACGTTCGCGGTGGCTACGAAGAATACCTGCGACAGGTCATATTCAACGTCGAGGTAGTGGTCCTGGAACATGAAATTCTGTTCCGGATCGAGCACTTCCAAAAGGGCCGCGGATGGGTCGCCGCGGAAGTCCATCGACATCTTGTCGACTTCATCGAGCATGAAGACGGGATTCTTGGTGCCAGCCTTTTTCATCATCTGGATAATCTGGCCGGGCAGGGCCCCGATATAAGTGCGGCGGTGTCCGCGGATTTCAGCTTCATCGCGTACCCCACCGAGAGACATGCGGACGAACTTGCGTCCGGTGGCTTTGGCGATCGACATTCCCAGTGAAGTCTTTCCCACGCCCGGAGGTCCGACAAAACACAGGATCGAACCTTTAGGATTTTTTACCAACTGGCGTACCGCGAGGAATTCAAGGATGCGCTCCTTGATCTTTTCCAAGCCATAGTGATCTTCGTTCAGCACCTTTTCGGCGCGGCTGATGTTACGGATTTCCTTGGAGCGCTTTTTCCAGGGCACCGCCAGCAGCCAGTCTAGATAGTTTCGAGAGACTGTGGACTCGGCCGACATCGGAGGCATCGCTTCGAGCTTCTTCAACTCCTGCGTGGCCTTGTCATGGACTTCTTTAGGCATGCCGGAGGACTCGATCTTCTTCTTGAGTTCGTCGAATTCGCTCTTCTCGCCCCGTCCCAGTTCTTTCTGGATGGCCTTGATCTTCTCGTTGAGGTAATACTCTTTCTGGGCGCGCTCCATCTGCCGCTTGACCCGCGACTGTATGGTGCGGTCCATGTTCAGCTTCTCGATTTCGATGTCGAGCACGTCGCCGATCCGGTTCAAGCGCTCCGCGGGATCGAAAATCTCCAAGAGCTCCTGCTTCTCTTCAATCGAAAGCTGCAAGTTGGCGGCGATGGTGTCGGTCAGCTTTGCCGGGTCTTCCATGCGCACGGCGGCAATCATGGTCTCGTAATTCAAAGACTGGCAGAGCTTTACATATTGCTCAAAGAGAGTGGTGACGCGCTGCATGCCGGCTTCGATCGGAGGGTTGGTCTCCGTGGTATATCGGGCCAGGCGTACCGAGGCTTGCATGAAGCCTTCGGTTTCAGTGACTTGCAGGATCTTGCCGCGCTCGATGCCTTCGACCAGGACTTTGATGTTGCCATCCGGCAACTTCAGGCTCTGGACGATGTTGACCACCGTGCCTACCTGATAGATTTCATTCGCCTTCGGCTCATCGACGCTGGCATCGTGCTGAGTGGCGAGAAAGATCTTCTTGTCGGCGGCGAGCGCCTCTTCCAGGGCGCGTACGCTCGACTCCCGTCCCACGACAAAGGGCGTCATCATATACGGGAAGATGACCACATCCCGGATCGGCATCATGGGCAACTTCTTGGTTTCGAATTTTTCCTTGGATGTGGTCACTGATTCTCCAAAACTGCTAGATGCCGGTACAAGCTGCTAACGCTAAGAGCTTATCCTGCTTTTTCCATTGTAGCTAGAGAGACGTTACGTTTTTCTACCATTTCCCGTGTCACCTCGAATTCCTTCACTTTCTTCTGGCTGGGCAGGTTGTACATCAATTCCAGCATTAACTCCTCTAGAATCATGCGTAAACCGCGGGCCCCGACCTTCCGGGCCATGGCTTGCCGGGAAATGGCGCGCAAGGCGTCGTCGGTGAACTTCAGCCGTACATTCTCAAATTCAAATAAACGCTGATATTGCTTGATGATAGCGTTCTTGGGCCGGGTCAAGATCTCGATCAGGGCAAACTCGTCCAGGTCTTCGAGCACCCCCATCACGGGAAGGCGGCCGACAAACTCCGGGATCAATCCGAACTTGATCAGGTCTTCCGGTTGGGCCTCGCTCACCATTTCAAAGTTGCGCTTTCGAATCGCCTCTTGATCTTCCGGCAGATCGTGTCCTTCCGCCTTGAAACCCAATGATTTCTTACCAGCGCGGCGGGCTATGATCTTTTCCAGGCCGACAAACGCCCCCCCGCAAATAAAGAGGATGTTGGTGGTGTCGACGGGAGTGAATTCCTGGTGGGGATGCTTGCGTCCACCCTGGGGCGGAACATTGGCAATTGTACCTTCAAGAATCTTGAGCAGCGCCTGCTGCACGCCTTCCCCGGAAACGTCACGCGTGATCGAAGGATTTTCGTCCTTGCGCCCGATCTTATCGATCTCATCTATATAGATGATGCCGGTTTGAGCGCGACCCACATCTCCGTCGGCTGCTTGTAAGAGCTTTAGAATGATGTTCTCCACGTCTTCGCCGACGTAGCCTGCCTCGGTCAGCGTGGTGGCGTCGACAATGGCGAAAGGCACATCCAGCATGCGAGCCAAGGTCTGTGCTAGCAAGGTTTTGCCGGTACCAGTCGGACCAATCAGCATGATGTTCGACTTGCTGAGCTCAATGCCGTCGTTGGTCTTCTGACGGTTCATGAAAATCCGCTTGTAGTGGTTGTAAACGGCGACGGCCAGCTTTTTCTTAGTCTGTTCCTGGCCGATGACGTACTCGTCGAGGAAGGCTTTGACTTCCTGTGGCTTGGGTAGCTGATTTGGAGTGCTGGCCGCCGGCGTCGTGCTGCGGTCGTCCTCTAGAATAGAGTTGCAAACTGCAACACATTCATCACAAATGTAAGCGCGGGGGTAATCGCTGGGGGATGAGATGAGTTTTGCAACAGCGTCCTGCGATTTGTGGCAGAACGAACAGCGTAGGATTTCTTCGGTGCCTGTCTTGTTTTTCACTCGGCTAACTCCTTATTCAGCATGATCTTGCCTGTACCCTCGCGCTGTCTGACCTTGGGGGACGGACTTGATCGTCTTGCGCCGAGACCTTCTCGAATTCTGACCGGCGAAGCGCCGATCATACCCTTATCTGGTCTTATAAATGATATCGTCGATGATTCCGTAATCCTTAGCCTGCTGCGAGTTCATAATGAAATCTCGTTCTACATCCTTTTCTACTCTATCCAGCTTCTGTCCGCTATGTTTCGCAAGTAACTGATTGGTGATATCGCGCATTCTCAAGATTTCGCGAGCGTGAATATCGATGTCGGTGGCCTGTCCGGAGAGTCCACCCATGTGCGGCTGGTGAATCAGAATTCTCGAATTGGGAAGCGCCAACCGTTTCTTCGGTGCTCCTGCTGTGAGCAAGGTGGCTGCCATACTTGCTGCCTGACCGATGCAGATAGTCGTGACATCGTTCTTGACGTATTGCATAGTGTCGTAAATGGCCATGCCGGAGGTGATAGAGCCACCCGGCGAGTTGATGTAAAGTTGGATGTCTTTTTCCGGATCTTCCTGAGCCAGAAACAACATCTGCGCAATGATCAAGTTGGCGACGTTGTCGTCAATCGGCGTGCCCAGGAAAATGATATTGTCGCGCAGCAGCCGGGAATAAATGTCGTAGGCGCGTTCGCCCCGTCCGGTCTGCTCGATTACCATGGGTACCAGCATCTATCGCTCCTTCAGATTTGCCATCCCACACGGCTGCCAAGTCCACAGTTTTGGGGAGGGTCGAAAGTGTCCGTTACGCGGACTGGTGATACAAAAAATCGAGGGTCTTTTCGTTGCGGATTCGTGTCCGGATTCTATCCAGCGCTCCATCCCGTGTCAAACGCGCGCGGATCGACTCCTGCGACTGTTTGGATTGATTGGCAAGGGCCTCGACCTCGTGATCAATCTCTTCGTCCGCCACTTCGATTTTCTCTTCGTCGGCGATCTTTTCCAGCAGCAACGCCGCCTTCACTTCCTGTGCCGCCTGATCACGCTGACCTGCCCGCAGGCGGTCAAAATCCATTTTCTTCAGATCTTGCTGTTTCATGCCTTGCGCCGCCAGCGCTCGCAGACCGCGTTCCAAACGAAGATCGATTTGCCGTTCGACTAAGGCTTCCGGAATTTCAAAATCGTTGCGCTTTACCAGTTCGGCAATCAACTTGTCTTTGGCCTCATGCTCGGCGCTGTGTTTGCGCTCCGCTTCCATGCCTTCCCGCACCCGCTGCCGTACCGCGTTCAAATCGGCGAAGTCGCCCAACTCTTTGGCAAACTGATCGTTCAATTCCGGCAAACTCTTCTGTTTGACTCCCTGTACCTTTACTGTATAGCTGAGTGTCTTCCCGGCAAGGCGTTTGTCGGAAAAATCCTGACCGTAAGTAACATCGAAGGTTTTCTCTTCGCCCGCGGACAGTCCTCGCAACTGCTCAGTGAACTCGGGAATGGTATTCTTGCCGGCGATTTCGACCAGAATGTCGTCCATGTGGACGGGCTTGCCTTCGCCGTCTTTCGAGATGCTGTCGAACGAGACTTGCGCGAAGTCCCCGTCGGCAAGCGGCCGGCCTTCGATGGGAGTGTAAGTTGCGCGCTCCTCTTGCAGGCCCAGGAGCGTTTTCTCTACCTCTTCGTCCGTAACGGTAATTGCGGGCTTCTCGCTGCGCAGTTCTTTGTAGCCCTCGACCTTAATTTCTGGCATCACCTCAAAGCTGGCTTTGAAGCGCAGTGGTTCGCCATCGTGCACGTGCAGGTCGGTGACTCGCGGCTGCGAGACGGGAATCAGGCCCTGCTTGTCGGTCTCTTTGCGGAAATAGCGGGGCACCAGTGCATCCACCACGTCGTTCTGAATGTCCTGCGAGAATCGCTGCTTGATAATGGAAGCTGGTACGTGCCCGCGACGAAAGCCGGGAATGCGGGCCAGTTTCTGGTACTTCTGGATCAGGGTGTCGGTCTCGCGAGAGACCTCCTCAGACGGAATTTCGATCTCAATTTCCCGCTTGGTACTGGGACTGGTTTCAGTGGGGCTCACGTTGACCTTTCAGCAAGACGCCGCGTCCGGTTTCGGGGCCGCGGCGCGACAAGAGATTTCTTGCTTACAATCTTTGAGTTTAAAGATATGCAACTACAGCGTCAAACGATGGGAGCCGATTCTGGTCCCATTTCGGGAAACTTTAGTACTGAGGTCGGTTCGCGTCCTCGAAGTCCAGCCAAAACGCAGAGCAGTGACGACGTGTCCGCCCCGATCTGGTTGCAGTGGGGTGCTCACGAGATCCCAGCCCGGATGTCGTTTTGCGGTGTAGTGCATCTATAATCACCAATGAGTTAGCGATCTCAGCGGTGCGCGGGGTATTCCGGCCTGTCGTCCAACGACTGACCAACGACCCAAACATGTCTCTTACCGATAAATTCGGACGTCCCATCACCGATCTGCGGATTTCGATCACGGACCGCTGCAACTACAAATGCGTTTACTGCCGTACCGGCAATGAGGGCGCGCTTTATGGGGACCTGGCTTTCTCAGATTATTTGCGGATGGCGCGGGTGCTCGCGGGCATGGGCATCAAGAAAATTCGTCTCACCGGGGGCGAACCTCTGCTGCGCGGCGGGCTGGTGAATTTTGTTCGCGAGCTCTCACAGCTTCAGACGGTCGACGAAGAGCCACTCGATCTGGCTCTGACGACCAATGGCCATCTTCTGGCGGACCTGGCGCAGCCACTCAAAGACGCCGGGCTCCAGCGGGTCACAGTCAGTATGGATGCGGTCGATCCGGATCGTTTTGCGCGCATCACGCGTGTGCCCAATGGATACGATTACGTGCTGGCGGGACTTCGCGCGGCGCGCCGGGCGGGGCTGTGGCCCGTGAAAGTTAATTGCGTGCTGATGCGCGGCTTCAATGAAGATCAGATCATTCCCTTCGGAATGTTTGCCCGTGAAGAGGGCGTGGTGGTGCGGTTCATTGAATTCATGCCGCTCGAAGAGGGGCGCACATGGCTCCCGGAAACGGTGGTTACGCTGGACGAAATTGTGCGGCGTATGGCTGAATACCGGCCGCTGGTGGAGATCCCGCACGAACGCAGCGAGACGGCGCGGCGCTACCGGTTCGAAGATGGGATTGGTGAGATTGGGATCATTGCGCCGGTATCGCATCCTTTTTGCGGACATTGCAGCCGAATTCGGATCACCTCCGACGGCAAGATTCGGACGTGTCTATTTTCCGTGTGGGACCACGATCTACATGGGGTGATGGCGCGCGGCGCGTCGGATGAAGAATTGGCTGAGTTCATTCGCGGAGTGGTGCAGAAAAAAGAAGCGCGGCATCATATCGGGGAGCCGGATTTCGTGCCCGCTTCGCGGACCATGGTGCATATTGGGGGATAGCAAAAATCGTCTTAACCACCAAGGGCGCTAAGGTTCACTAAGGAAACCGTGTTCGTGCGACCAACTGTGATTGTTTTGCTCGCTCTCGGTCTTCTGGGGGCGATTTCTACTGGAGCGCAACTTCGTTCTACCGCGACTGCCTCCGCCTTTCTTGGCTTTGATCGCAACGATTATCCTGGCGACGGCAATCTGAAAGCTTTGCGCCAGACTTTTTCGTACTCGGGATTCTGGCTGAACAATCCTCCGGGAGAAAGCCGAAATACCTGGACGGGAAAACGTAAGGCGTTGCAATCTGCGGGCTTCGGATTTCTGGTGCTTTTCAATGGCCGGCTCTATGCCGATCTGAAAAGCGTTGCGCGGGCGACGGCTCTGGGCAAGTCGGATGCGAAGGCGGCAATCGCGGCGGCACGAAAAGACGGCTTCCCGGCACACACGGTAATTTTCCTCGATCAGGAGCAAGGCGGCCGCATGCTTGCCGAGCAGAGAGCATATTTGTTTGCGTGGATCGACGCGGTTGTTGCGGCGGGATTCGATGCCGGCGTCTATTGCTCAGGAATCGCGGCGAAGGAAGATGGCGGCGGGACCATTGTTACGGCCAACGACATTCGCAAGAATGCGGGATCACGAAAAATTATCTACTGGGTGACGAACGACGGGTGTCCTCCGTCGCCGGGGTGTGCGTTTTCGGCGCCAGCGCCACATCCCGAAAAAAGCGGAATCGATTTTGCCGAGGTTTGGCAATTTGCGCAATCGCCGAAGCGCAAAGATGTCGCGGCGGGGTGTCCAGCGAACTATAACCCGGATGGCGAGTGCTATCCGCCAGGAGTCGATCCAACCGAGCACCTGCATATCGATGTAAACACGGCAAGCAGCGCGGATCCGTCGCGGGGACGATAGCGATCAGCGACCAAGAGTCAAAAAGTCAAGACCAAAGTCAAAGGCGGCGGACAGGAGTGTCCGCCCTACAACAGGGCTATTGCGCTTCGCCCTCGAAACAGGGCACAATAACTACAGGAAGCTCAGTCACATGCGGCAGTGACGCTGGCGTAGCGAAAAAGGCGACGCTTTCCGCTGTTCGGAGCATCCTATGAGCTGTGAAGAAATTTTAAGTGGCTTCAACATCCCCGCCGGTTGGGCGTGACGTAACTAGAAGCGTTGCGCAGTGAACCGACTGGAGCCGCTGGAAGGCTTTCAACATCCCCGTTCCAAGATGAGCTTTTGCGTGCTCGCACGCTGGTTCGTGCTTGGAGCTGAAGGCGAGACAAAATATGGCTACCGCGACAGAAGTTTGCAGTTTGGAGAATTATCTCGTCCTGCCCGATGACACGATGGACGAGCGCATTGCTGAGGCACGCAAGGGACTGGGCCGGGAGTGCGTAGTTTTAGGGCATCACTATCAGCGGGATGAAGTCATTCGCTTCGCCGATTTCCGCGGCGACTCTTACAAACTTGCGCAGGAAGCGGCGCGCGCCGGCGGCAAATATATCGTCTTTTGCGGCGTGCATTTTATGGCGGAGAGCGCCGACGTGCTCAGCCAGCCGGGCCAAGTCACGGTTCTTCCCGATCTGAATGCCGGCTGCTCGATGGCCGACATGGCCGAGATTACGCAGGTGGAAGACTGCTGGGAGCAATTGGTACGGGCTGGTCTGACGAACGATTGCGGCGACGGCATTACGCCGATTACTTATATGAACTCCACCGCCGCGATTAAAGCTTTTTGCGGCGAACGGAGTGGGGTGGTTTGCACGTCTTCGAATGCCGCGGGCGCGTTTAAGTGGGGCTTCGCGAAAACTTCCAAAGTTCTTTTCCTTCCCGATCAGCACCTCGGACGAAATACCGGCTATGCCATGGGCATTCCGCTCAACGAAATGGTGGTTTGGGACCCTTATCTGATTAATGGTGGGTTGACTTCGGAACGGCTGCGGGCGGCGAAGGTCATTCTGTGGAAGGGCCATTGCTCGGTCCATCAGCGATTCTTGCCAGAACATGTGGACAATGTGCGGGCGAAGTATCCGGGAATTCGAGTAATCGTGCATCCCGAGTGCCGGTGGGAAGTTTGCCAGAAGGCGGACGGGATTGGCTCGACGGAAGGTCTATTAAAGATGATCCGGCAGGCCCCGGCGGGAACCATGTTTGCTGTGGGCACAGAGATCCATCTGGTGAATCGCATGGGCAAGGAGTTCGCGGCGGAAGGGAAGAAAGTGATTACGCTGGATGATTCCGGCTGCTTGTGCACGACCATGTTCCGCATATCGCCGCAACATTTGTGCTGGGTGCTGGAGAACCTGGCCGAGGGCAACGTCGTCAATCAGATCAAAGTGAAAGACGACGTAAAGCACTGGGCCAAGGTGGCGCTGGATCGGATGCTGGAAATTGCTTAAAGGCGGTCGTACGTCGCACGTCGTTGGTCGTTGGCGTCGTCGGTCGTTCGTCGTTCGCTAGAATCGGTGTCGAGACAGAGGCGAAGGCTGTTGCCAGGTGAGGTTGCGTGGGCAGGTGAGGACACCTGCCGCTACGTGATTCGGCCAACGACGTACGACGTACGGCCAACGTACCTCCGAAATGCGTTAAACTAGATGCACTCTACTATGTCTGACCGTAGTTTTACTCTCGACGAAGCACTCACATTGTTGCCGATTCTGGAATCCCTTCTTCGCACCGCGATCGATGGCAAGAAACTCATCGAGTCGGTGGATGAGGAACTGCAAGAACTTGCGCATCGCGTATTCCTGCGCGGAGGCATGCTGGTGAACGTTGTCCACATGGCGCGGCGCAAGGCGGAGCGGGAAAAGGCCATCCAGCGGGTCAAGGACGCGGTAGCTGAAATCGACGCGACCGGCGTCCAAGTGAAGGACCTTGATATTGGATTGCTCGACTTTCCCTGCGAGGTCGAGGGCCGGACGGTTCTGCTGTGCTGGAAGTTGGGCGAGACGGGAATCACGCACTGGCACGGGGTGAGCGAGGGGTTTGCAGGACGCAAGCCGATCGACGACCGGATTGCCAAGGCCAAGCGCTCGCACTAAGCAATCTCGACATCAATCATTTACAAGAATTTACCTGCAAAGTTGCCAGCGGGCGACGTTCCCAGTTCGGTGCGCAGTAGCTTGGTAGGTTCTGGCGCAGTTACTTGCGGTGTGTGCTGGCCGAATCTTCTCTGCTACAATTTACCTTGCGCCGCTGTGGACCGCCGAGTGCGTCCTGAGGCCTTCCTAACATGTTGAGTAGAAAGAAAAAACTCCAAATTCTCGCCGCATTCGCGACGCTGTTGCTATTTGCCGTCGGAATTGGTTGCAGTGGATTTTTTGTAAACCCAACTTTGACCGGCGTCACAGTGGGCCCGCAAGCCACCATTAATCAAGGAACCACGGTTCAGATGAGCGCGGTGGGCACCTACAATGATGGGTCGCAGAGCCCCATTACGTCAGGCATTTTCTGGAGTACCGACACGCCAACGATAGCGACTGTCAATACCGCAGGACTGGTAACGGGTGTTTCTCCGGGAACCGCTTCCATTACGGCTGCGGCAGGAACCGTGAACGGCAGCGCCACAGTGACCGTGACCATTACCGGGTTAACGTCAGATTCTGGTTACGCCCGCCAACAAATTTGTCACAGCTCCCAATTCGCTTCCATATACGGCGACTGGGACTGTGAACGGTGCCCAGCAAAACTTGACCGACATTGTGACCTGGTCCACGTCGGATACAACCGGCTTGGTCGACATTGATAACACAGGCGTGGTTACGGTGAATGCCATTACTGGCACGCCCCAGACCGTAGTGACGATTACCGCGACCGAGGGGACCGTCGTAGGCAATACGAATCTGACAGTAGCTGCCCAGATAATGGGCTTTCATGCCTGAAATTCACTTTATCGGCATCAACACCGGGGGCGGAGACGCTCCCGGTTTGAATGCCCTCCGTTGCGCCTAGGTTCTGATAGGTCTGGCTCCCTCGTTACTCATGTGATCAGTGCCAACAGGAACCGTATGCTGTTTGTGCCTGCCGTTTTCGATCCTCTCCAGCGAGGCCCTGGCTCAGTTTGAACTCCAAATCTCGCAAGGGGTCATCCCGTAGAGCCCGGGTTTTTATCAGCGGGCCGAGGGAGCTCCCTTGGCTACCTTGTCGTAGAGGGAGATCCCTCACTCCGCCTGAAGAACGGCTACGCCCAGGATGACGCCATCGACGAGCAAAGCTGCCATCAGGAATTCGAGAATGAGCGGCTGCCTAGCCCTAGGTAATGTTGGGGTCGGGCGCACAAAGCGGTAATATCAAGTGTTACGCCTGAAGTATCCGATCAATTTCATGCCTGAAATTCACTGTATCGGCATCAACACGGGGGGTGGGGACGCTCCCGGTTTGAATGCTGTGATCCGCGCGGCGGTCAAGTCCGCCATCCTCAAATACAAATGGAAAGTCATCGGCATTCCCGATGGCTTCGATGGCCTGATCTGGCCGGAGAAGTCCCGCGAATTGGGCCTCAAAGACGTGAGCGGCATTCTGCCGCGCGGCGGAACCATCCTCGGCACCACCAACCGCGGCGATCCTTTTCATTACCGGACGGTTGAGAACGGCGTGGAGACGGTGCGCAATATATCGGGCGAGGTCATCGCCAACGCGAAAAAGCTGGGCATCGATGCGATTATCAGCATTGGTGGAGACGGCTCGCAGACCATTGCGCAGGAGCTATTCGAGCAGGGCATGAACATCGTGGGTGTGCCCAAGACGATCGACAACGATCTGTCGGCGACTGAGATTACGTTCGGTTTTGATACGGCGCTACACACTGCAACCGACGCCATCGACAAAATCCACACCACGGCCGAGTCGCATCACCGGGTGATGGTGATCGAACTCATGGGACGCGATGCAGGATGGATTGCGCTGGAGGCGGGGATTGCGGGCGGCGCGCACATTATTCTAATCCCCGAGATTCCCTTCAGTTTGCAGCGCATTTGCGAGTACGTGCATGAGCGCGAAGGTTACGGGAAGCGCTTCACCATCGTGGTGGTGGCGGAGGGTATCAAGCTGCCGGCGGAATTGAGGCAGCTTTCGCGGGGCGGTTCGGTCGGAAACCTGATTGGCGATGGAATCGCCCTGACGGCGCGGCGAGAGGTTCGAGTCAGCGTGCTGGGACACATTCAAAGAGGCGGATCGCCGTCGCCGTTTGATCGCATCCTGGGGACGCGCTTCGGCGTAGCTGCGGTCGATCTGATCGCACGCGGCGAATTTGGGAAGATGGTTTGCCTGCGCAACGCCTCGATTCAAGCGGTCAACATTGTGGACGCGATCGGGAAGTTGAAGGTGGTCGATCCCCAAGGCGAGATGGTCAAGGCGGCACGTGCGATCGGCATCAGTTTCGGTGATTAGAGTAGTACGTGGGAAATAATGTTAGGGATGGGGACTGGCGGCCCTCGGCGGCTGAAGCCGCGCGCTATTTTCCTTGGCTTACGGATGGGCTGAAGCCCATCCCTTTCAAAACCCAATCTTCAACCTATCTGGCCGCGAAACCTCATCGACAAACATTCTTGCGATTTCGCTGCGCTATAGTGATTCTGTGGGCTTAAGGCAATATCGATGGCGTCTTCTTTCCGCTCTGCTGATCGCTGTTCTCGCGTTTTCTTTTTCCGGCTGCAAACGCGGTCGCAGCAAAGTGCTGGAAACGGCCTACGTTTCGGCTCCGCAAGTCTTCTTGCGCGACCATGTGGCAGCAGTTTTTAATAAAACCGGGACCGTGAAGAATGGCGACCAGGTCCAGGTTCTCGAGCGCGAGCGCCGTTTCGTTCGCGTGCGCAGCTCTGGCGGCGCTGAGGGATGGATGGAGCAGCGCTACCTGGTAAGCCAGCAGGTCTTCGACGGCTTTCAAAAGCTGGCGCAAGAGGCCCAGAGCACGCCGGTGCAAGGCACGGGCACCACTCGTAACGACACCAACCTGCATGTGGAACCGGGGCGCGACACTGAACATCTTTATTTACTGTCGCAGGGGAACAAAGTCTCTTTCCTGAAGCGCACCAGCGTGGAAAAGATCGTTCCCGGCGAAGCTCCTAAAACTGCTGCACCGAACACCAAGAGTGAGGCGCCGAAGCCTGTCCCGATGGAAGACTGGTGGCTGGTGCGCGATTCACAGGGACATGCGGGCTGGGTGCTGGCGCGGATGATCGATCTAGATGTGCCGCTGGAGATCGCGGAATACGCCGAAGGCCAGCGCATTGTGGCGTTTTTTGTATTGAATGAAGTGGCGGACGACGACAAGAAAGTCCCGCAATATCTGATGCTGGTGAGCGAACCGAAAGATGGAATGCCCTTCGACTATGACCAGGTGCGAGTATTCACATGGAACGTGCGGCGGCATCGCTACGAAACCGCCTACCGTGAGCGCAATTTGAATGGCGAGTTGCCGGTGACGGTTTCGCAGGAAAGCTTCGACAAAGAAGGTATGTTGCCGGTTTTTGTTTTGCGAATGAAGGACGATACGGGCAACATTCGCGAGATGAAATACAAGATGAATACTCCGATGGTGCGGCGGGTACTGGCGCCCGGGGAAGAGCCGGTGAAGCCGGCGGCGCGCAAGAACAAGAAGCGGCGGAAGTAGGTGGAAACGGTGTTGGTCGTCGGCCGTTAGTCGTTGGCGCGGATGGGTGCGGCTCACGCTAATCCGTGACCTACCGTAAAAGGGCCAACGACCAACGACTAAGAGTAGAACTCCGCGACGCTCTCTATCACCCAATTCTGTTCGGCTTCCGTCAGTTCGGGAAACATCGGCAAAGCGATCACTTCGCGGGCGGCGCGTTCGGATTCGGGCAGGCTGCCTTCTTCGTATCCCAGATAATTGAAGCACGGCTGCAAGTGGAGCGGCAGCGGGTAATAAATTTCGCTGCCAATCTTTCTCTGGGACAGGAAGGCGCGCAACTCGTCGCGGCGCTCAACCCGGAGCACGTATTGGTGGAAGATATGATGAGCTTCAGCAGCGATTTTCAATTTTTGCACCGGCGATTTTCCACTGGAAGTGAGTCCCGCGACCGACAGCAGCTGGTCGTAAGTTGCAGCGTGGGCGCGGCGTTGCTGGTTCCACTTGGGCAAGTGCGGCAACTTCACGCGCAAGACGGCGGCCTGGATGGCATCCATGCGGCAGTTCCAGCCGATCTCCTCGTGATGGTAGCGCCGCGGGCTGCCGTGGTTGCGCAGATTGCGCATGCGCTGCGCCATGGCGGGATCGCTGGTGGTGACCATGCCGGCATCGCCGTAAGCGCTCAAGTTTTTGGTGGGATAAAAACTGAAAGCCGCGGTCGCGCCTAAGGACCCTGCGCTCGCGTCACGCCATTTTGCGCCGATGGCTTGGGCGGCGTCTTCGACGATGGCGAGTTTGAATTCGCCGGCGATGGCTCGGAGTTCGTCCATATTGGCGCACTGGCCGAACAAATGGACGGGCAACAGTGCGGTGACTTTTCCGGGGTTGGTGGCGAGCTTTTGCCTTACGCTGCAGGGATCGATATTCAGGGTTTCAGGATCGACATCGACCAGAATAGGACGGGCCCCGGCACGCACGATCGAACTGGCCGAAGCGAAGAAACTGAACGTCGTGGTGATGACGGAATCGCCAGGTTGGACTCCGGCGGCGAGGAGCGCGAGCCATAAAGCGTCTGTGCCTGAGGCACAGCCGACGGCTTCGGATGCTCCGGTAAAGACTGCGACCTCCCGCTCAAGGGCCTCGACCTCGGATCCCAAAATAAAGTGCTGCGAGGCGCAGACACGCTCGATGGCAGCGAGGACTTCTTCGCGGATTTGCTGGTACTGACGCTGCAAGTCGAGGAGCGGGACCGAATCGAATTTTCGAGCGGAAGCGGAGCGCGGTTTGGCTGTCGTGGATTGAGTCACGGAAAGAAAGATTCTAGCATTGTGGAATGGGAAATCTGGTCACAACGGACGACGCGGCCGCAAAATTCAGCGTTTGTGTTTGCGGTCTAAGCTGCGGGCCGTTAGCGCTCCGGGGAGATTTGTTCCATGCGAGGCAATGGCGGTTCGGGATGCATCTGTTCCATCGCGATCTGCCATCGGTCCAGCGAGTCCAGCAGCGGTTTCAAGTCGATGCCGGCGAAATCCGCGGGAGCTGGCGCGAGATTGCTTGCGGCGCGATGAAGCACCGATTGCATGCCGACAAAATTCCCGGTTGAATGATGGTGAAAGGCAACGGCCACCTGTACCAGTCCCTGAAAGAACTTTTTCTCCGCCGGCGGAGAGACGCGCCAAACGTCTTCCAAAGCCTCATGGGCGTCGAAAAACCTGGCTTCATTGAATAGAACGATTCCGCGTCGTAACTCTTCGTCGCTCATGCCCTAGCCCAGGAAAGGATAGTGACTGGAGGCTCCCATGAAAAATAGTAGTGGGAGGGACAGAATGGCGTTAGTGCGGGAGGCGACGAATGCCATTCGCGCCATACGCTTGGACTTCTCAGGCATAGGCGTGCCGTTGGCAGCATTGTCTTTTGTCCACTGGATCATGCGTTTCTGGATGCGCCAGATCACGCCCCAGACATTCAACAACATCATCCAGCCGATGCCGCCGCCGATGCCGATACAGAGGGCCTGATTGCTTTCCCATCCGTGGGAATTCAGGCTGAGAAACAGCCAGGACGCGGCCACCACGATGATAGTGTCAAGAATAGCCAAGACCGGCCATTTATCGAGCAGGCCTTTGCCAGGGATCCAGAGCGCGTACATGATTGCCCAAGTCACGGTCCATATACCGAAGAAGCTTCCCATTAGCGGGCCTTGGGAAACGCCGGCGTTGCGGGCGTCGGTCCCGACGATCTGGGCAAAGTAAGCCAGTCCGGCGAGTACGGTGATCACGGCCGACATGCGGAACCACCACAGGGCGCGGGTCATTAATGGCGGCATGACTTTGCCCTTGGTGGGAGCGTCAAGCTCCTTCATCAAGGGGACGTTGACCAGATTAAAGAAGTAGAGCAGGCCGATCCAGGTGATTCCGGCCATCAAGTGGATCCAGCGATAGAGGATGAGGACTGTGGCGCGGGCGTCAGGAAAGGTGATGT
This sequence comes from Terriglobales bacterium, assembly GCA_963700175.1. Lineage (GTDB taxonomy): Bacteria > Acidobacteriota > Terriglobia > Terriglobales > Acidobacteriaceae > DASVWZ01. Next base: position 31,854 of record CAVOWN010000003.1, on the reverse strand, counting down.
GGGGGGCGATATCGACCGCGACTGCAAAGTTGAGCATGAGTTCCCTCCGAAAAATCCAGTTTTTGGACGCGAGCCAACCGTAACGGTGGATTCTATAACAACCGCAACTTGTTGTGAGAGTTTGGGTTGAAAACTGGACGGTAAGGCCGTATCGTACGCATAGTGCTCTGGCCGAAGGGACCGCTGGCACGCGGCGAGTTCCTCCTGGTTTCAGACGCCGGGATTTTTCGGCGCCGGAGACTGATGATTTGAAAGCAGAAGACAAAGCTCTCCAGCTAAAGAGGGGGCTAAGGAGATCGGCAATGGAAGCTAAGCCGGCACAAAATATTCAGGATTCCTTCCTGAATACCGCTCGCAAAGAGCGGATGAACATCACCATCTACCTGTTAAGCGGCGTAAAACTTACTGGTCGGATACGCTCGTTCGATAAATACTCCGTTGTGCTTGAGACCAACAACCAGGAGCAACTGATTTTCAAGCACGCCATATCCACCGTTGCCATGGGAAGGGTGGGTTTCTCGCATGGCGACCGGCCGCTTAGTGCGCACACACCGCCAACTTCGGGCGAGTCATCGCCGCCTGCGGCATCGGCGGCCGCTGCGACAGAAGGCTAGGCGGACCTCTCTTGCGGAGTGTAAAGACCAAGGGCAGTGGCAAGTCCACAGGCAGCAAGAACCTTTCGCGCACAACCTCGTCCGGGTCCGCTTCGAGGGAGCGTGCGTTCCTGGTGGGAATTGAATATCGTATACGCTCGCGCGCAGGCGCGCCGAAGGCGGGCAAAGGAGCGCTAACCGGGCAAGCGCAGGCGGCGCGGGATAGCGCGACTCCGTCCGCTGCCAGTAAGGCGCCATCCATTCCTGAGTTCAGCGCGGAGGAGTCTCTCGACGAGTTGCGTTCGCTCGCGGGCAGTGCGGGCGCGGAGATTGCGGGCCAATTTCTCCAGCGTCGCGACAAGCCGGATGCGGCGACCTTGATTGGCAAAGGCAAACTGGAGGAAATCGCCGGGGCAGCCGCGTCGGTTTCCGCCGATCTTCTGTTGTTTGATCACGACCTCACAGCCTCCCAGCAACGCAATATCGAAAAAATTGTAAATATCCGAGTCATTGACCGGACGCAGTTGATTCTCGACATTTTTGCCAAGCATGCGCGGACCCGCGAAGGTCAGTTGCAGGTGGAGTTGGCGCAGTTGGAGTACATGCTTCCCCGCCTGGGTGGACGTGGTATTGAGATGTCGCAACTAGGCGGTGGAATCGGGACGCGCGGTCCAGGTGAAACCCAGCTGGAAACCGATCGCAGGAAGATCTACCGGCGAGTGCGGCACGTCAAGGAGCAGATCGAGAACGTCCGCAAGATCCGGGCGCAGCAGCGCCAAAGACGCGAATCGGTTCCCGTGGCCACAGTCGCGTTGGTAGGTTATACGAACGCGGGGAAGTCGACTTTGTTTAATGCTCTGACCAATTCCTCTGTGCTCGAGTCTTCGCGAATGTTTGCCACGCTCGATCCCACGATTCGCGGCGTGACGCTGCCTTCCAAAAGAAAAGTCTTACTGTCTGACACTGTGGGATTCATCCGCAACCTGCCGCATACGCTGGTCTCCGCGTTCCGTGCGACTCTGGAAGAGGTACAGCGCGCGGCGCTAGTGTTGCAAGTCTCCGATGCCAGCAGCCCACTGTCGGCGGAACAGGATGCGCAAGTGGATGCAGTGCTGAAGGAACTCGATGCCGACAAGAAGCCACGCCTGCGCGTGATGAATAAGATCGACCTGTTGTCTCCGAAACAACGCGATAGCCTGCGCGACGACACCAAGACGATCCACGTGTCGGCGGCGAAGGGCGTCGGAATCGGTACGCTGCTCGATCGCATCGACCAGATGCTCGAAGGAGATGACGTAAGCCGCATCCGTTTGCGAATACCGCAGAAGGAAGGGAAGACCTTGGCGCTGCTCGAAGCCGGGGCGAGGATCTATTCGCGGAAATATAAAGACGGAGTGGTGGAGTTGGAAGCGGAGATACCGGAATCGGTGGTGAGAAGAGTAAAAGAGTGGGTGGTGGAGTAGGGCTTCACTTTTTGCTTGACAGCTGTTAAGTTACGCCTATATAAATATCAATACGCAAGTGTCCGCGAATATTTTATAGCTGGAAGAGGTTTAGAGATGAAAAAGGTAAATATCAAGGAAGTAGAGCCCCAGTTTGCTCAAAAACTGGAAGTACCATTGAAGGCTGTTCTTCAACAGCTCGGTTATTCAATACCAGAGAGTTTTCGATTGCGCATCGCTTTAGTCAACGCCGAAGGGCGCAAGAAGCGCAGCAATGCGGCTGCCGACACTTGGGCTCCAGAATCTGACCGCATGCAATGCTGGCTTGAACCAAGTAAGGAAGGTTTAACGTCGCGTGACACTGAGAGCCCAACCGTGCCAGATACGATGGCCGCTTCAGACCGAGAGCACGGAGAGAGTTCTGGAAGTAGTGTAGGTTCAGCCGTCCTCATGCATCCTGCCGAGGTTGAACTTCTAAAGGCGCTGGATCGCGCGGAGTCCACACCTGGATGGAGCTTTGTTTCGCTCAAAAAATTTCGAGACGAAATCCTTCCGGCGGAAAATGTTCCCTCCCTTCGAACTGACGTTGAGCGCCAAAACGTGCTTCGCTCTGCGATCGAAAAGAGGTTTATTCTGAGGAAGCCGATCCCGAATCCGAAGTCCCCCCAGTTTCCGGTGACAAGTATCCGCCTGAACCGGCTGATGCCTGAGGTGCAATCGATACTTGGGAAACCGAAGTCAGACTTGGGTTTTCACCCAATTCACATCAAAGGCGAGCCCTTGTCGGCCACTATTCTTCGGGAGAGGCGCTGAACATTGGCGCTCTACTACTTGGAAACGAGCGCCCTCGTTAAGCTGTACGTATTTGAATCTGGCACGGAGCGGCTCCTTCGTCTGACCGCCGACGACGCCGGGCATCGATTTGTAATCCTTTCTCTCGCTCAAGTCGAGCTTCGTGCTGCAATCCGAAGGCGTCAACGAAGTGGAGAAATTGAGGCTTCCGACGCCGATCAGCTCATTGAGTCTTTCGGAAAGCACGCTGAGGGTAAGTTTCAAATACAACCTCTTTCAGATGCACTGCTGGATGTGGCTTCCGCGCTGATCGACGCTTACGTGCTTCGCGGATATGACTCAATGCAACTGGCAGGCTATCTTATGCTGCGTTCAAGTTCCGGCGGCGTGGAACCGACCTTTGTTTGTGCCGACAACGCTTTGTTGTTAGCAGCGCGAAATGAAGGGTGTCCGATATTGGATCCTAGCTCGAGGCAATGAGCGACGTTTTCCACAATTTAAATGGGCCGGCAACCAAGAAGCGGTGACAGTCCTTGGCTATCGGCCCATTCGATCCTGAACTGGATCGGAGGTGATATATCCATGCTAGACCCCTCAAACTAGAAGTCAAGCCTCTTTTTGCCCAAACCAGTCTGAAAACTGGACAGTTTGACAATTGTCCGAAAGTACAGTCTCAGGCAGAAAAATCCGGCGGCCGCTTAACACTCCTTGCGTTGACACTAATCCCTGCTGGATGTTAGGTTTAATGGTTTCTTAGCCCTCTTAGATCGGTACTGCCAAGCAATCAATGGATGAGACACTTCGACAAGTAGGCGAATTACTGTTCGGGTCGATCCCGACCATTATTTTTATGGTCGTGTTGTATGGCGCCTACAAAATAGTGGTTCACAAGCCGCTGACGCGGACGCTCGAAGAACGGCACAGCAAGACTGAAGGCGCAGTGGAGAAGGCGGCGGCAGATATTGCCATGGCCGAAGCGCGCACCGCGGAGTACGAACAGCGTCTGCGGGAAGCCCGCGTAGCCATCTTTAAGAGTCAGGAAGCGCGCAGGCAACTCGCATTGCAGGCGCGTTCGGCGGCAGTGGCTGGGGCGCGCAACCGGGCACAGGCGCAGGTAGAACAGGCGCGGGCCGGCTTAGAGAAAGACAAGTCCGGCGCTTTGGCTGGGTTGGAGCAAGAAAGTTCGCAACTCGCAGCCGAAATCATTCGCACCGTGTTGCGACCCGGATCCCCACAGGTTCTCGCAGGCGGTGGCCGATGAAGCGCGTAATGCCGTCCGCTCCCCGAAGATTTCTAATTCTGGGATCCTTTGCATTGGCTGCGATCGCGGTTTTAGGATTTGCCCTGCCGGTAGGGGCAGCGCGCCAGAATAGCGCCGCGGTCCAGTCTGTTCCGGACTCTGCGTCATTAAGCCAACAACTGGTAAGAGAATCGCGCGAGGCGGCGGGGGAAAGCGACGAGGACCAATTCAAGCACTCCGCTTCGGTGCGAATGGTTTCTCGGATCACGGGGCTCGACCTGGAACACGCTTACTGGTTGAGCGTAGTGCTTAATTTTGCGATCATCGCAATCGTCATTATTTGGGCGATGAAAAAGTTTCTGCCGGGAGCTCTGCGCAACCGGACGGCGGCGATCCAGCAAGCGATGGAAGAGGCGCGGCAACGGAGCGAAGTTGCGAACCGCCGGTTATCGGAGATTGAAGCGCGCCTTTCGAAGATCGACGGAGAAATTGGCCAGATGCGCGCCGCCGCCGAGCAAGAAGCAATTGCCGAAGAGCATAAGATCAAGGCGGCTGCGGAACAGGATGCGCGCAAAATCGTCGAGGCGGCGGAGTTGGAGATTGCAGCCGCAGCCAAGTCCGCGCGCCGGGAGCTTACCGCGTTCGTCGCCGATCTGGCCGTGACACTCGCCAAGAAACAGATTCATGTGGATGCCGGAACGGACCAGGGGCTGGTACGCAGCTTTGCGCAACAACTCTCCACCAACGGTGGCGACGCGCGGAAAGGCGGTGCGTAGACTATGGCTTCTGTCACCAGCACTTACGCGCGCGCTTTTGCCGATGCCGTTCTGGATATAAAAGCGCCACCCGAGAAGACCTTGAGCGAGGCGAAGGGCCTGGCGGAACTGGTTGCCAGCAGCTTGGAACTGCGGGAGGTTTGGGAGACTCCGTCAATTTCAGCGGAACAGAAGCGCGCTGTCCTGGATGCAATTGTCGCTCGCGAAGGGATCTCGTCCCCGGTGCGGAACTTTATTGCGGTATTGATCGACCACCAGCGCATCAAGTTTCTGGGGCCGATCGTGAAACAGTTCGAAGTCGAATTAAATCGACGGCTGGGCTTTGCGGAGGCTGAAATTACCAGCTTCCGTGAATTGAGCGATGCAGAACGGCGCGAGATCGAAGGTCAAGTCGCCACGTTGACGGGGATGAAAGTCCGCGCGCATTATTCGCAAGACGGTAGTATTCTGGGCGGCGCCATCGTCAGGGTGGGCAGCACGATTTACGACGGTTCCGTGAAGGGCCAATTGGAAAAGATACGGGAAGCGATAAGCTCTTGAGCGGTCACCGAACGTAGCAGGATAGGTACTAAAGTTGCACGACGCGATTGAGCAAGAGAAAAGGCCAGCAGCTAAAAGCTAGAAGCAGATTCTATGGCACAAATCAAAGCGAACGAGATTACGCAGCTGATCCGGCAACAGATCGAGAATTACGAATCCAAGATTGCCGTGGATGAAGTGGGCACGGTCATCACCCTGGGCGACGGGATTGCCCGCGTTCACGGCCTCGATAAAGTCATGGCTGGCGAGTTGCTGGCCTTCCCGCACAACATTGCCGGGATCGCCATGAACCTGGAAGAAGACCAGGTGGGCGTGGTCGTACTTGGCGATTACACCGAAATTCGTGAAGGCGACGAGGTCAAGCGCACGGGACGCATCATGAGCGTTCCTGTCGGTGACGCGATGATTGGGCGCGTGGTGAACTCGCTGGGGCAGCCGATTGACGATAAAGGTCCAATCTCGACCAACCAAACCATCCCGCTGGAGCGGCTTGCGCCGGGTGTCATCGATCGCCAGCCGGTGCGCGAACCGATGGCTACCGGACTGAAGGCGATCGATAGCATGATTCCGATCGGCCGCGGCCAGCGCGAATTGATTATTGGCGATCGTCAGACCGGCAAAACCGCGGTCGCGCTCGATGCCATCATCAACAACAAGGGCAATGACCTGATTTGTATTTATTGCGCCATCGGTCAGAAGCGCTCGTCCATTGCGCAGGTGGTCAAGACGCTCAGCGACTTTGGCGCCATGGAACACACCATCGTGGTTGCCGCGTCGGCGTCGGAACCGGCTCCCATGCAGTACATTGCGCCTTACGCGGCTTGCGCCATGGGCGAGTATTTCCGCGACACTAAGCGGCATGCGCTGGTCATTTACGATGATCTTTCTAAGCACGCGGCAAGCTATCGCGAGATTTCTTTGCTGCTGCGCCGTCCGCCGGGACGCGAGGCGTATCCGGGAGACGTTTTCTATCTCCACTCGCGCTTGCTGGAACGTGCGTCGAAAGTGAGTGACAAGCTGGGCGGCGGTTCGCTGACCGCATTGCCGGTGATTGAGACGCAAGCCGGCGACGTTTCGGCGTACATTCCAACCAATGTGATTTCGATTACCGATGGCCAGATTTATCTGGAAACCGATTTGTTCAATCAGGGTGTGCGTCCGGCGGTGAACGTCGGTCTGTCGGTAAGCCGCGTCGGTGGCAGCGCGCAAATCAAGGCGATGCGGCAGGTCGCGGGAACGTTGAAGTTGGACCTGGCGCAGTACCGCGAGTTGGCGGCATTCGCGCAGTTCGGCAGCGACTTGGACAAAGCGACGCAAAATCAGCTCAATCGTGGACAACGGCTGGTGGAAGTTCTGAAGCAGAAACAATTTTCGCCGCTGCCATTCTCCAAACAGATTCTGATTATTTTTGCCGGCACCAACGGCTTCCTGGATGATCTGGCTGTCGACCAAGTCCGCGATTTCGAAGCTGAACTGTACAAGTACGTTGACACCAGCAATCCCGGAGTGTTGCGCACGATCATGGAAAAGAAAGTCCTAGACGATGCACTGAAGGCCGAATTGACCAAGGTCATCAAGCAGGCGAAGGAACAGTTCGTGGCGCAGCGACAGGCCGTGTCCGCCAAGTAGCACTAATAAATGGCAAACATTCTCGACATTCGGCGGCGCATTCGCAGCGTGACCAACACGCGGCAGATTACCAAGGCCATGAAGATGGTCTCGGCTGCGAAACTGCGGCGCGCGCAGGAGCGGGCCTTGGCGGCGCGTCCCTATGCCCAGATGCTGACGAATGTGCTTAAGTCGCTGGTTTCGCGGGTGGAGATCTACGACCCAGAAACTGGCGAGCCAAGGCATCCTTTGCTGGCGCAGCGGCCGGAAAATAGCGTTCTGTTGATCGTTGTGACTGGCGACAAAGGCTTGGCGGGCGCTTTCAATGCCAACATTACCAAAGCCGCGCTGCGTTTTCTGGAGTCTAAGCAAGGCAAAAATATCGAGATCGAGGCGGTTGGCAGGAAGGGCCGCGACTTTCTGCGGCGGCGTTTTCCCGTAGCCGATTCGCGAAAGGCTGATGCACCGCAAGCTGCACGGACTGCTTTGGTGGGTGAACATGTCGGGGTGTTGAACAAGGTCGACTATGCCATGGCCTTGGGCGTCGCGCAGCGGGTGATTGAGCGCTATGCGAACGAAGAGATCGACTCGGTATACGTGGTTTACAACGAGTTCAAGTCGGTGATTGCGCAGCGACTGGTCGTCGAAAAAGTGCTTCCCGTCGAACAAGTCGGCCAGGTGAGCGTGGCCCAGGCCGAAGGCATGAGCGAGGAAGATCGGAAGCGGGCGCTGGAAGCGGCAAAGGGCGCTGGCGTTGGACTGCGCCCTCCGGACACGCGAGAAATTGACGCAGTCGCAGCGAAATTCGCCACCGCGCCCGTCGACTACATCTACGAACAATCGCCGGACGAACTGTTCCGGGCGCTGTTACCCAAGTACGTGGCCGTACAAATTTTTCGTGGATTGCAGGAGTCGGTGGCCGCCGAGCATGCGGCACGCATGACTGCAATGGACGCTGCCACTAACAACGCGAGCGACATGATCGACTCGCTGACGTTGGCCATGAATCGGGCGCGCCAGGCGAAAATTACCAAAGAAATTATTGAAATCGTGAGCGGGGCTGCCGCTCAATAAGAGTGAAGGGAACCATGGCAGAAAATGTCGGACACGTAGTTCAAATCGCAGGTCCCGCAGTGGACGTGCAGTTCGTCGAGGCGCAAATGCCGCCCATTTACCAGGCGCTGCGCGTGGTCAGCGAAGGCTTCACTGTGCCGTCGCCGGTCAAGGTTGTGCTCGAAGTGCAACAACACCTCGGCGAAGGCCGGGTGCGCTGCATCGCCATGGAGGCGACCGAGGGCATGGTTCGCGGCATGAAAGTCATCGATCTGGGCGGCCCCATCTCCGTCCCTGTGGGCCACGGCACATTGGGACGCGTGATGAATGTAATTGGCGAGCCTGTCGATCAGTTGGGACCAATTCAATTCACGCAGAAGATGCCGATCCACCGTCCCGCCCCGCTTTTCGACGAACAGGCGACGAGCGCGGAAATGTTTGAAACCGGTGTCAAGGTCGTCGATCTGATTCAGCCATTCTTAAAGGGCGGCAAAATCGGATTGTTCGGCGGCGCTGGCGTAGGCAAGACGGTTTTCATTCAAGAGTTGATCAATAACGTCGCCAAGCAACACGGCGGGTTCTCCGTGTTTGCCGGAGTCGGCGAGCGTACCCGCGAAGGCAACGATCTGTGGCTGGAAATGAGTGAGTCGGGCGTAATCACGCCGGGCAATCCTGAAAAATCGAAAGCCGCGTTGATCTACGGACAGATGACTGAGCCGCCCGGGGCACGTTTGCGAGTGGCTCTTACCGGATTGACGGTCGCAGAGTACTTCCGTGATGTCGAAGGTGCCGACACGCTGCTCTTTATCGACAATATTTTCCGTTTCACGCAGGCGGGATCTGAAGTCTCCGCCCTTCTCGGCCGTATGCCGAGCGCTGTCGGGTATCAGCCGAACCTGGCAACGGAAATGGGTGAATTGCAGGAGCGAATTACTTCCACGAAAAAAGGATCTGTCACCTCGGTGCAGGCGATTTACGTTCCCGCCGACGACTTGACCGATCCGGCGCCGGCAACGACGTTTGCCCACCTCGACGCAACTACCGTGCTTTCGCGTGCCTTGACTGAGATTGGAATTTATCCGGCAGTCGACCCCTTGGCTTCCACCTCGCGCATTCTTGATCCACGCATTGTTGGACAGGAGCATTACGATGTGGCGCAGGGCGTGAAGAAAACTTTGCAGAGTTATAAAGACCTGCAAGACATCATCGCCATCCTGGGTATCGACGAATTGAGTGAAGACCAGAAAGTGACGGTGGCGCGCGCCCGCAAAATCCAACGCTTCCTGTCGCAGCCGTTCCACGTGGCCGAGCAGTTTACCGGCGCTCCGGGGCGGTACGTGAAAATTGCCGACACGGTGAAGGGGTTCAAGGAAATCAACGAGGGCAAGTACGACGACATCCCCGAGCAGGCGTTTTATATGAAGGGGACGATCGACGAAGTGCTCGAAGCATCGGAGAAATTGAAAGCGGTAGCGTAGAGCGCTTTTAGCTAAGCTTTTGGCTCTTAGCTCAGGCCCTTGAAGCAAGCTAAGTGACAAGGAAAAGTTGGACCAGAAAATAAAGCGAAGAGCTAACGGCTAAAGGCCAAAAGCGGTTTTCCTATGGCAGATACTTTCCAACTCGAAATCGTGACACCCGAAAAGATGGTGGTCCGCGATGTTGCCGAGGAAATGCAAATTCCCGGCAAGGATGGATACTTGGGAATTCTGCCCGGCCACGCTCCCCTCATTACCGAACTGGCGGTCGGCGAAATCACTTATAGCCATGCCGGGCAGACGCATCATCTATCGGTGGCCTGGGGATTCGCCGAAGTTCTGCCTGACAAAGTGACGATCCTTGCCGAGACCGCGGAACGGGCCGACGAAATCGATGTGGCGCGAGCCGAGAAGGCAAAGCAGCGCGCCGAAACTGACCTCGCCAAATGCAATACTGAGGAAGACTTTAATCGAGTCTCCGCTAACTTACAGCGCGCTGAAACTCGGGTCGAAGTCGCAGTGAAGAAGTAGCCCACCGGTAAGCCGTTTCATCGCCATTCGGATGATCCCCGAGTGCATGCTTTGCCTAAACTGAACGCATGGGCGGATTCTTTTCTCGATCGATTATTCCCGTGCAATCTTCGAACTCGAAATACACTCGAACCTCTTTCATCGATCTGGCATCCAATGCGCAGGAGAAAGTCGCATGCGAAATTCACACAGTGGAAAGCGGCGGACCGAAGACGAAGCTAACTTGGACGAATTAGGAAGCGATCCTGGGCAAGTCGGGCCAGACAGTGCCGGCCAGTCCGGAGACGCTCAGGATCTGTCGTCAATAGCCGACGCCGCGGATGAAAGCGTCGAAGAGTTAGCCGATACCGAACAGGCTTTTGAGGCCGAGGTCATCTCAGGCGTCGAGGATGCAGCCGACCATCCGGAGCGGCCGGTGCATACCCATGAACGTCTGGAGAATCCTCCGTTCGACAACGAACCGGAAGACCCCGACTTCGCTTAGCGCGAAATCTGCGATCGGGGTCCACACTCGTTATCGATTAATTTGATTTCGCCGGAGGCGGCGGTGCGTCCGCCGGCCTGTTGAACTTTGTGTCGTCGATCGGCACGTTCTGCTGCACATCCTGGATCTGAATCGTAAAGCTACCCGAGGGCCGGGCCAGCGTCCACCGGTAGGGGATTCTAGCGCCGCCGGAATCGCGGTAATCCGCGTAATCGACCTGCGAGGGATTCAATCCCAGCGGCGAATCGACGTACCGGACCATGCGAACCAGCAGCCCGGATTGCTCATCGAAATAAAGGTGAACCGGTGGTTGTCCGTCACGTGTGCCAGTGACAACGTAGGTTTCGCGGTCGCCTACTTTTTCCGTGCCGTCGGTCTTCAATGCCTTGAAAATCTGCTTGATCCGTGTGGGGAAGTGCAGGTCCGCGTCGAGCCTGGCCACTTCGATATCTCCGCCATGCATTTCACGGACCGGACGTCCCGGGTTGCCCAGCCAGCCCGACGCGCCGTCGAACGCGGTCATGCTCTGCCCGCCATTTGGCAGATGCGTAAGGGAGACACGCTTGTCTGGAGCCTTCGCATAAATCTCGATAGGGAGCTGCTGGCCTTGCGCAGATATCGTTCCTTTTTCCACGCGGCTCGAAACCTTCTGAATGGCGTCGGCTCCTCCGGCCGCTTGAATGTATTTGTCGATCAGCGCATCGGCGGCGGGTAGTTTGGCAGCATCTTTATTTGTGGTCTCTGGGGGTGGTGGGGCATTCGCTTCGGCGATCGCCGGAATTCCCACCGGCTTCGAATTGCCGCGATGGCAGGTATTACACGTGACCACGCGGTGGCCATCGAAATTGTCCTCGTTGATGACCATCATCATCTGGATCATCTTGCGGGCGGTCTGCTTCGTCTCTTTGTCATCTTTGTCGAACGCACCTTCCACGTGGCAGAATCCGCATTCCACCCCCAGCGCAGCGGTGATGAACTGCATGGATGGAATCAGTTGGTCGGCGGGAAGGCCTTTCATCACGCGGATGTTCTTGAATGCCTGCTCAGTGGTCTTGGGTGCTGAATTCGCCGCTTGATTTCCCGACTGCGCATTTGCGGCCGTGATGAACAGAACCATGACTGCGGCCAACGCAGACCAGGGTGCAACTAAATGTTTGAGAGCTCGTTTCATGTTTTTCCTCGGCGGAAGATGCAACCGGAAGTGTACCAAACTCAGGTTTCCACCTGAAGGCAGCGACATTCCACGATCGGAATCTGACGGAGATGTGTCCGGCAATGGAGGTTTTCGGAGGTTGGCCGCGATGCGCCATTCTCGCCGGCTTGACGCCGAAACAAGCGCCAAATCAGTGCATTCCTGACTTCGGTCGGGACGCTCCGGTCAGGTGCTCACGCTGCACTGTGATTTCGATCACTGCGTCGAAGTACCTGAAACGGCGATAACAGTTTCGTCCATGCCGTGCTGTTACTGGAAGGGGAGTGCAGGGTGGTCCTGGAGAAGCCGAGCGGAAGGAGCATTGAGCCTAGCGTCTTGGTACGAAAATTCATTCAGTCTTCTTAATTTATTGGTGCACGGCTCAACTTCCAACCAGTTAACCAGGTCCCCGAAAGGCAAATTCCCCCCTCGCCCTCCCGGCAGCTGCAGGACTGACGCTTAGCTCATTTTAGGTTCGTCCAGGAACAGGCCCTCAGCGGCCTCGCTGGAGGGCCGAACACAGGAAGGCGAAATGTCGAAAACCATTGAGCACGAAACAATCGGTGAGCACCTGAGGGCATGCGGAGTTTCGCGGCGAAACTTCATACAGTTGTGCGGCGCTCTGATGGTCACGGCTCCGGTGGGAATGGCGCTCACCAGCAAGAAATCCGTTCTGGACGTAGCCAGTGCAATCAGCCAAGCCCGGCGTCCCTCCGTCATCTGGCTGCACTTTCAGGATTGCACGGGTTGCTCAGAGACGCTGCTTCGCACATCGAAACCCGATGTGGCCGACCTCATTCTCAATGTCATCTCGTTGGATTACCACGAGACGCTAATGGCGGCCTCCGGTTATCAGGCCGAAGCCGCTCTGAAGCAGGCGATCCAGGATAACTTTGGCAAGTTCGTGCTGGTCGTCGAAGGATCGATCCCCACCAAAGATAACGGTCAGTATATGAAGCTGGCCGGACGACCCGCGATCCAGGTATTAAAAGAGATCGCTCCCAAAGCGGCAGCGGTGATCGCCATGGGCTCCTGCGCAGCGTGGGGCGGCGTGCCTTCGGCGGACCCGAATCCGACAGGCGCGCAGGGCGTCGACTCTATCATTACGGAGAAGCCGGTGGTGAATATTCCCGGCTGCCCGACCAATCCTTACAATCTCCTGGCCGTCGTGCTCGAGTACGCGACCATGGGACGCCTTCCGGCGCTCGATCAGTACAACCGGCCGATGTTTGCCTTCGACCGCGTCATCCACAATCAGTGTCCGCGGCGTGCCCACTTCGACGCCGGCCGCTACGTGAAAGAGTTCGGTGACGACGGCCACAGGCAGGGCTGGTGCCTGTACAAGATGGGCTGCAAGGGTCCGGTGACCCACGCCTCTTGTTCCACGCGGAGCTTCAACGAGATTCCCGATGTGTGGCCGATCGGAATCGGAGCGCCATGCGTAGGATGCACGGAGAAAGACTTCGCTTTCCGCGTCCCGATTTTCCAGACGGTCGACATTCACGGCGCCACGCCGCCCGAAGCCTTGCCACTCATTAATACGCCCATCGGTAGCATCGGTACTGCTGCTGCGGCAATGGTGGGTGCGATTGCAGGCGGTATCGGAGGTGCTGCGTTGATGGCCTCACGCCGACTACCCCCAAAAGATGGTACAGCCCCCGCGGACGCCGAAGCACACGATAGCTCGAAATTCGATAGCACGCCCAAAGGAGAATGATCATGGAAATGAATCGCCGTGACCTCCTACAGAAGCTTGGCGCTGGAGCAGCAACCGTGGCCGCGACCGGTGTCGTATCCACAGTTGCATTGGGTGGGCTAGCGTCGGCTGAGGAGCCAGTGCAGGCTTCACCTGCGGCACTGGGTATGCTGTACGATGCCACGCGCTGTATCGGTTGCCAATCCTGCGTGGCAGCCTGCGCCCAGGCCAATAATCTGCGGCCGGACACGCGCCGCGATCCGCTCCATCAAGCCCCAGTCGATCTGAACAATACCACCAAGAACATTATTAAACTGTACAAACCTACCGACGGAAAGTCGTACTCATACGTGAAGCAACAGTGCATGCACTGCGTCGATCCAGCGTGCATTGCCGGGTGCATGTTCAAAGGGTTGAAGAAGGACCCAAAGACCGGCGTCGTGACGTGGAATGGCGCGCTCTGTGTAGGTTGCCGATATTGTGAAATTTCCTGTCCCTTCCACATTCCGAAATTCCGCTGGGATGGATTTAATCCAGAGATCGTGAAGTGCGAGCTTTGCAAAGAGCGGCTGGCGAAAGGCCAGGAGCCGGCCTGCACGTCGGTTTGCCCGGCGCACGCCGTCATCTTCGGAACTCGCACGGAACTGTTGAAAGAAGCCAAGCGGCGCATCGCGGAAACCCCTGGAAAGTACTATCAGGACCGCGTCTATGGAGAGAAAGAAGCTGGCGGCACGCAAGTGATTTATCTGTCCCATGTGCCGTTCCAGAAACTCGGCCTGCCCGATCTTGCCGAAGAATCGGTTCCGCAGAAGTATCTGAAGTGGCAGAAGCGCCTATACAGCTACCTGGTGCTTCCCATCGGACTCTACGCAACCATCGTAGGCGTGGTCAGCAAGAACTGGAAGGACCACCGCGAGCACTTGGATGAGCAGGAAAAAATCACCGGGTTGAGGCCACAGCTATGAAGGAACCCTGGCAACGAGATGTTCCCGTCTTCGACGTTCCCATATGGACGACGCCCTTCAAGGTGTTATGCAGCTTAGGAGGCCTGGCCCTCCTGCTCGTCACTTATCGCGAATTCGAAGGCCTCGGCCCGGTGAGCGGAATGAATGACGCTTACGCCTGGGGCATCTGGAAGACGTTCAACACCATGGTCCTCACTGGCCTGGGCTCCGGGGCGTTTGCCGTCGGCATCGCAGCCTGGCTCTTCCGGCGAAACAATCTACATGTCGTGATGCGAACCGCCGTCTTGACCAGCTTTCTGGCATACGCCTCAGGCCTTACCATGCTCGGCATCGATGTAGGCCGGCCTTGGAACTTCTATTGGATCTTCTGCCCTTGGCGTTGGAACTATCATTCGCCGCTGCTGGAAGTCGCCTTCTGTATGCCGGTGTATGCCATGCTTCCGCTGCTGATGGAAAACTTTCCTCCTGCGCTCGACTGGTTTCATGAGCACAAGCCGGAATGGAGGCCGATCGTCGAACGCGCGCAAAAGATCATCGTCGCCGGCTATCCGTGGATCGTTGGTCTGGCATACGTGCTCCCGGCTATGCACCAGTCGTCGCTGGGCGCGCTCATGCTGCTGGCTGGCACGCGGGTCCATCCGCTATGGCAGACGCCTCTGCTCCCTCTTCTCTATGTCTGGGCTGCCGCCTTTATGGGATTCTCCTGCGTCGCCGGGACTCTGTTGTTCTGTGGCTTGATGTGGAACCGCCCCTTCGACTTGGACATTCTGGCTGAGATGAACCGCATTACCGCGTGGCTCATCGGTTCCTGGTTGGTACTACGGCTTGGCGACGTGATCGTGCGTGGCAAGCTGCCGCTGGCCTTTCAACCCACTATTTTTGCCGGACTGTTCTGGTTGGAGACGCTGTTTCTAGGCCTTGCCTTGTGGATGCTGCGCGATTCCTCCGTGAAACGCAGCCCGCGCCTGATGTTCCACGCGCAAGTCATCGCCGCCGTCGGCGGCATGTTGTACCGCTTCGATCCGACTACCCTGGCATTTCAGCCGCGTCCGGGCGCGTTCTATTTCCCAAGCGCGATCGAGGTGTTTGTCTCGCTCGGATTCGTCTCGCTGGCCATCGCCGCATTCATGTTCCTGGTGAAAGTGCTGGCGATTCTTCCGGCTCCCACCCGGCTGTGGTATGCGATGGAAGCGCAACAATGGAAAAAGTCAAAGAGTTTCCCAGACGGGGTGGCTCGCACCAACCGGTTTGCAACAGGGGATTAAGTAGAAAAATTCAAGCGACAGGTAAGAACCTATGACGAAGCGAATCACAGTAGACCCGATTACGAGAATTGAAGGCCATCTGCGGATCGATGTTGAAATCGATAACGGCGCGGTCAGCGATGCCTGGGCGTCGTGCACCATGTGGCGCGGCATTGAAACCATCCTCAAGGGACGAGACCCGCGCGAGGCATGGCTGTTCACCCAGAGATTCTGCGGCGTTTGCACCACCGTTCACGCCATCGCGAGCGTTCGCTCTGTCGAAGACGCGTTGAAGTTGGAAATACCCGTCAACGCGCAATACATTCGCAACCTGATCCTGATCAATCACGGCCTGCACGACCACATCGTTCACTTCTACCACTTGTCCGCCCTCGACTGGGTCGATATCCTGCAGATTCCCAAGGCCGATCCCGCCAAGACGGCGGCTTTGGCGGAGAGCCTTTCGCCCTGGACGCACAATTCTCGCCTCGAGATGAAAGCCGCGCAGGACAAGGTAAAGGCGGTCGCTGCCAGCGGACAACTCGGCATCTTCACCAACGGCTACTGGGGCCATCCGGCCATGCATTTGCCTCCCGAGGTGAACTTGCTGGCATTTTCGCATTATCTACAGGCCCTCGAATACCAACGCAAGGCGAACCAGGTCGTCGGTATGCTCGGTGGCAAGACTCCACACATCCAGAACCTCACGGTCGGCGGCGTTGCTAACGCCATCAATCTTGATAGTCAGGCCGTACTCGGCATGGACCGCCTGGAGCAGATGAAGCTCCTGAGCGACGAAGTCGCCGCTTTTGTGCAGCAGGTCTATCTGCCGGACGCATGTGCGGTTGCAGCCCTTTACTCAGATTGGTTCTCGTACGGCAAGGGAGTAAACAACTATCTGGCGGTCCCCGATCTGCCGCTGGACGCGAAGGCCTCGCAATTCGATTTGCCGGGCGGATTCATTCCCGAGGGCGAGTTCCACTCCGTGCGTCAATTCCAGGCGGCTGCCGATCAGCCCTTCCGCGACGCCGTCACCGAAGACGTTACCCACGCCTATTATGAAGGCAATACTCCGCTGCATCCGTGGAAGGGAGAAACCAATCCTCAATTCACCGATTGGCAGGCGGACAAGAAATACACCTGGGTCAAAGCACCGCGCTACGACGGTAAACCCGCCCAGGTGGGACCGCTGGCGCAGATCCTGATCGGCTACGCGCAAGGCCATCCGCTGACCCGAAAATGGACTGACCACGCATTGGACACGGTTTCAGCCATCGCTAAGAAGAAAATCACGATCGACCAAATGCAGTCCACCATGGGCCGCCATTTAGCCCGCGCCATTCGCGCCGCTATGCTCTCCGACCTCGCCGATAAGCACTGGCAACTTCTGGTCGACAACATTGCCAAGGGCGACACCACAATCCACAATCCGCCGCAGTTCCCAAGCGGAGAGATCGAAGGTGTCGGCACCCACGAAGCTCCGCGCGGAACCCTGTCACATTGGGTGGTTGTGGACAACGGAAAAATCAAAAATTACCAGGCCGTAGTCCCTTCTACATGGAATGCCAGCCCGCGGGACAACCGCGGTGCGCACGGCCCATACGAGGCGTCGCTCCTGCATAATCCCATTGCCGACCCGGAGAAGCCACTCGAAGTGTTGCGCACGGTGCACTCCTTCGATCCGTGCATGGCTTGCGCTTGCCACACATTCGATCCGAACGGACGTCCAATTGCGAAAGTGAAGGTCTTATGAAACGCGTATTGATTGGTGGAATCGGAAACGTTTTGCTGGCTGACGATGGTGTCGGCCCTTACGTCGCGAGATTGCTGGAGGCGACCTACGAGTTCGACAAAGGCGTCGAAGTCGCAGACCTTGGAACACCTGCGCTCGACCTGATCGATCAGATATCCGGCCGGGACGCGGTCATTCTGATTGATTCAGTCGATAGCGGCGCGGCTCCGGGCACGGTATTGCTCTATCGCAGGGAAGATATCGTGAAGCACATGCCGAGTGTACGCATGGATCCCCACTCCCCCGCTTTAGTCGAGACTCTTCTTAGCGCAGAATTGTTTGCCGAGTCGCCGAAGGAGTTCTTGCTAGTTGGCATTACCGGCGATTCATACGAAGCGGATTGCGGCCTGACGCCTGGAGTTCATTGGTCAATCAGACTGGCAATCTCGGAAGTTCTGGGTGAACTCGACCGACTTGGCGTGAAGTACACGAAGCGTGCGCACCCCCTGGATGTCGATATCTGGTGGGAAAAGCACGACGAGTCATTAGTCCACGCTTGATTGTTTGTTGTTCTCCAGGTTTCGTTTTGCTGCTAGAAATCTGCGAGCGCCAACCACCGCCTGCCCCAGGCTCAATCCGCCGTCTCCCGCGGGGACTTCTCGCTGCGTAAAGACTTCAAAATTGTGCGAGGTCAAGTCCCGCCCGAGTTTCCCCGATAAATAGACGTTATGAAACGTTCCGCCACTCAGGCAAACGCGGTTGAGTCCAGTCTTGGTTCTCAGGCCTTCGGCGACCTCGACGAACGTGTTTACCAATCCATTGTGAAAGCGGCGGCTCATGATTTCGACGGAGATCGCGTTGCTCAAGTCTCCGATAATGGCTTCAAACAACGGGCGAGTGCCGATGACCCATGGTTCACTGTGCTGTTCCACGCTGAGCGGATAAGCATCATCCCCCTGACCATCGATCGCCATCTCAAGTTCAATCGCGGCCTGCGCTTCGTAATTCACCGTCTGCCGAACCCCGACTAGCGCCGCCACCGCGTCGAACAGCCGCCCGCAACTCGAGGTCATCGGCGAATTAATCTTCTGCTCGATCATGCGCAGTAGCAATTCCGTTTTGCTTACATCCAATCCGCGCACGAAGGGGATCTGCAGCTTAAGAAAGTCCCTGCCGAAATGACGGAAGAGATAGCTGACGGCAGTCCGCCAAGGCTCTCGGATTGCCGCAGACCCTCCAGGCAGCGGAATATATTCGAAATGCGCAACACGTTCGAAGTCTCCATAATCGGCAATCAGCACTTCGCCACCCCATACGTGGCCGTCAGTGCCGTAGCCGGTGCCATCCAGCGCGAATCCAATCACCCGGCCCTCGAGGTGGTTTTCGGCCATACAACTTGCAATGTGCGCGTGGTGGTGTTGCACCCCGACCAATTCCACGCCAGTCTGTTCTAACACCCAGCGGGTTGAGAAGTAATCGGGATGTAAGTCGTAAGCGATGACCTCAGGCTTGATCTCAAGAATGTTTTGCAAATGGTCGATCGCCTCGCCGAAGAACTTGTAGCTTTCCGCATTCTCTAAATCGCCAATATGTTGGCTCACAAACGCGTGTTTGCCCTTCGTCAAACAGACCGTATTCTTCAGTTCGCCACCAACCGCAAGCACTGCCGCCTGATCGTCTTTCAGGAACACCGGTACCGGCACAAATCCGCGCGACCTGCGCAGCTGCTGCATTCTTTCGCCCGTGACGCGCACCACTGAATCGTCGCAGCGCAAGAGAATTTCCCGATTGTGCATGAGAAAACAATCAGCCAGACTTCGCAGTCGCACCAGCGCCTCACGATTGTCAATCGCAATCGGTTCTTCGCTCATGTTGCCGCTGGTCATCACCAACGACAGGAAGCCGCCTTCTCGCAACAGGAGATAGTGTAGGGGTGTATAAGGCAGAAACACACCCAGATAGCGATTGAACGGTGCAACTGCATCGGCCACGATGCTCTCTTGCTTCTTGCGCAGCAAAACGATCGGCCGTTGCAGTGACGTGAGTACCTTGCGCTCCGCCGTCCCAATCTCGCAGATTCGCTCCGCCGCCTCAATGTCAGGAACCATGACCGCAAATGGCTTCTCGATACGCCGCTTGCGCTCGCGCAGCAAGGCGACAGCCGTGGCGTTCGTCGCATCTACCGCCAAATGAAATCCTCCCAAACCCTTGATGGCTGCAATCTGCCCCGCGGAAAGCCTGCGACAGGTCTCCACTACAGGATCGCAACCTTCAATTCTCTCGCCGGAACAATCCACTAAGTCGAGCTGCGGTCCACACTTCCAGCAAGCATTCGGCTGCGCGTGAAAACGCCGGTTGAGAGGATCTTCGTACTCCGCCTGGCACTCGGGGCACATGGGAAACACTGCCATTGACGTGCTCGGACGGTCATACGGAATATCGCGGACGATGGTGAACCGCGGCCCGCAATTTGTGCAATTTATAAATGGATAACGGTAGCGGCGGTCCGCTGGATCAAACATTTCCCGCAAACAGTCCGGGCAGACAGACACATCCGGAGAAATCAGCGTCTGGACTTTTTCTCCGCCGTGGCTATAAACAATGCGGAAGTCTCGATCGCCATTGCACGCCAGCTTCGCGCACCGTGAGATTCAGTAATTCGCGCCAGCGCAGGCGCCTGCGAAGGGAGATCTTCGACGAACTGCGCCACTCGTTCCGCAGCGCCTTGTACTTCAATCGTGACGCCCGCGGAGGTATTGCAGATCGTTCCCGTCAAACCATGCTCGGCCGCGAGACGGTATACGTAAGGCCGGAATCCGACGCCTTGAACGATTCCTGAGACCTCGATCTGGCGTCGAACGTCCATTTAGCCCACGGCTTGAGCCACCAGTTTAGCAGCCCTACGCCGCCGTTCCAGCCATATCAGCCATTCGTGCATGCCGCTGCGATTCAAGCAGGATACTTTCACGATCTCCATCCCCGGATGCACCTTGCGCGCATTTTCCGCAGCCGCATCCATATCAAACGGCACATAGGGTAACAGGTCCGTCTTGTTCAACACCATCAGGTCTGACTTGAAAAAGATGGACGGATACTTCAGCGGTTTGTCCTCGCCCTCGGTAACGCTGAGCACCACGACTTTCGCGGCTTCTCCCAAGTCATAGCTCGAGGGGCAAACCAGATTGCCGACATTTTCGATCAGCAACATATCGAGATTTTCCAGACGCCAATCCGCCAGGTGTTTCTCGATCATGCGAGCGTCCAAGTGACAGGTTCCGCCAGTCGTAATTTGTTTGACCGGAAAGTGGAAGCGCGACAAGCGGATCGCATCATTCTCGGTCTGGATGTCCCCAGTCAATACTGCTACTCGTTCGTGCTGCGGGAAACTCTCCAGCGTGCGTTCCAACAGGCTGGTTTTGCCCGAACCCGGCGAACTGATCAGATTCACGCAGAAAATTCCGTGGTCCTGAAACTTGGCGCGCAGCTCCGCGGCAATGCGGTCGTTCTCACTCAATACTTTTTGTTGCAGCGATACACGTTCCATTTTCTTCTACCTCCAGATAGGCCAGTTCCAACTCGTCTCCGCCGATGCACTCAGTCTCGAGGCTCGCGCATTGCGGACATCGAGCTGTTGTATTCCCGCACAATAAATTCGCGTTTGCATTGTGTGCAGCGATGGCGCCGCGGACAAATTTCAATCTCCAATTGCAGCGATTCCAAGTTCCGTGCCGCGCGTGATCGCTTCAAAGCAGAAGCGCAACGCATCTTCGTCGAGAGCGGCAAGTTCACCCACGCGTAGTCCGACCTTGCAGGGCAGCGCCCCTTGCCGAGCTGCCTCGGCCCTCACCGCCTCTAACACCGAACTTGCAATTCCCATTTCGTGCATATGTCCTCAGCAGATTCGCGGCAACTGGTCTCCGGCAAGCATGTCGACGATGCGGGTCGTACCCAGCGACGTACGCATGGTCACCAGATGCTGGCTGTCTTTGGTGACCGTGCCAATAATTTGTGCGCCAGAGCCAAGCGGATTCCTTCGCATCGTCCGCAGTACTTCGTCCGCCGCCTCCGGCGCGACAATGGCGATCAGCTTGCCTTCGTTCGCTACATACAGCGGATCGAGGCCCAGCAATTCGCACGCGCCGCGGACCTCCTCGCGCACCGGAATCGTGCGCTCTTCCAACTCGATTCCAACCTTCGATTGCTCTGCAATTTCGTTCAGCGTGCTTGAGACCCCGCCGCGTGTCGGGTCGCGCATGCACCGGATCCCGTTGCTCGCCGCAAGCATCTCCGCTACTAGCGTGTGCAACGCAGCGCTATCGCTCTGAATAGTCGTCTCAAACTCCAGTCCTTCGCGCTGGGCCAGGATGGCAATCCCATGCTCGCCGATGGAGCCACTGAGCAGAACCTTGTCGCCCGGCCGTGCTCGGTTGGCGGACAACTCTAAGCCCTGAGGAACGATTCCGATGCCCGTCGTATTGATAAAAACGCCGTCACCTTTTCCTCGTTCCACGACCTTCGTGTCGCCCGTGATGACTTGAACTCCAGCGTCCTCCGCCGCGCGATGCAAAGACTTCACGATGCGCCGCAACTCTTCTATGGCGAAGCCTTCTTCGATGATGAATGCCACACTCAGGTACAGCGGCTTCGCGCCGCCCATGGCCAGATCGTTGACGGTGCCATGCACCGCAAGCGAGCCAATGTCGCCGCCCGGAAAGAACAAGGGCTTCACCACAAACGAGTCCGTGGTCATTGCCAGCCGCTGATTGCCGACGGCGAAAATTCCTTGGTCGTCAAGCCTGTCGAGTATGGCATTATGCAGCGCAGGCAGAAAAACTTCGCGCACCAGTTCGGCGCTGAGCTTTCCTCCACTTCCGTGGCCCAGCAGAATCGTGTCTTTCGCCGGAAGCGGCGTGGGGCAGGTCATCTCGATGATCGTCTTTGCCAGTGCCATAAGATTGCTAGCTCGCAGCCGCGTGCCGCCGGTACCGGTAATACGCCGCGCACGCGCCTTCCGATGAAACCATCGGCGCACCCAGTGGATTGTCCGGCGTGCACCGCATACCGAATGCGGGACAATCGGTCGGCTTCTTCAAGCCTTGCAATACCTGTGCACTGATGCACTCCGCCGGCTCTTCCACCGTCAACTCCTCCAACTCGAAGACGCGGTTCGCGTCGTGTGCCGCGTACTCATCGCGAAGCCTCAGCCCGCTGAGTGGGATCATCCCGATGCCGCGCCACTTCTGGTCTGCGACTCCGAATACGTCCTGCATAATTTGTTGCGCTTCCCTGTTGCCGGCGTAACTTACCGAGCGTACGTATTGATTCTCCAGCTTGGCCTCGCCAGCCTCGAGCTGCCGCACCAGCATCAGGACGGCTTCCAGCAGATCGAGTGGCTCAAACCCTCCAACGACGATAGGTATCCGGAAATCCGACACCAGCGATTCGTATTCGCTGCATCCCATCACCGTGCATACATGGCCGGGCGCAATGAATCCCTGCACGCGGTTCTGTTCCGAGACCATTAATGCGCGAATTGCCGGTGGCACCAGGACGTGCGAAACCAGCAACGAAAGATTGGTAATTCCGGCGCGTTTCGCCTGCCACGCCGCCATCGCGTTCGCCGGGGCCGTCGTCTCGAAACCGATTGCCAGGAACACCACTTTGCGGTCCGGATTGGCCCGCGCAATCTTGACCGCTTCCAGCGGAGAATAAGCGATGCGAACGTCCGCGCCTTGCGCTTTGGCACGCAACAAATCGGAGTGCGATCCCGGCACCCGCAGCATGTCGCCATACGAAACCAGGATTACGTCCGGACGCAACGCGAGCGTGATCGCCTTATCGATTGTTTCCAGCGGAGTGACGCACACCGGACAGCCCGGTCCATGCACCAACTCAAGCCCCTTGGGCAGCAACTCGTCAAGCCCGTAGCGCATGATGGTATGGGTTTGCCCGCCACAGATCTCCATCAGCACCCACGGTCGCGTCGTCCGCTGGGCGATTTCCTCGATCAGCACGCGGGCGATGCGCTCGTCCCGATATTCGTCCAAATACTTCATCCAATCAAGACTTTAGCGGTCGCCGTACGGTCCATCGGTGATGAAGATCACAACAGGGTGTGAGGCTGACCAAACTGCAGAAAACTGGCAGCATCGCGCGAAACTCAGGGCAGGGTGTTTTCGCTCTCGGCGGGCGGCAACTCGTCCTGCAAGGCGCCCATTTCTTCCAGAAGCGCATAGGTGCGCTGCGCCTCTTCGGCATCGACCCGGCTGATGGCAAAGCCCACGTGGACCATCACATAATCGCCCACCTCAGCCTCAGGTACGAAGTCCAACGAGATCTGCCGAACGATGCCGCCAAACTGTACGCGGGCCGCCCGCAGGCCTCCCGACTCCTGTACGTCGAGCAGTTTACCGGGAATTGCGAGGCACACTGGACTTCTCCTGTCCGCAATGGTCACCGGACGAGGCAGCGCCGGTATGTGACGGTGGACACATCGACCTGTGACAGAGAGAAAAATTATCGTGCTGAATATGGCTCGAATCTCAGCCCAGCGCCGGTAGCGAACCGGAAGATCCCCAGAGGAAAATCGCTCCCACTACCAGGCTGTAGACGGCAGTGAGCGCCGTGACCGCCCATTGAATCTTGGGTGCCCGCGTACTGAATCCAAAAAGCCCCGCTGCCGACGCCGTCATAATCGTGTTCATGGCAAGCAGGCCGAACAGAAACATTGCCAGTCCCAGAAAACCTTTGCCCACGCCTCCTAGATTCGCCGCCAGAAGAAAGATCAGCAACTGGCTTGGCGTTTCTGCGCCCAGCCCGTGAATCACGCCAATCCCAAAAACTGACTTCCGGTCGTAGTTCCAATTGGAGCTTTTCGGCCTCGGCAGTTCATGGCCGTGCAGATGGATCTTCGCCTTCCAATGCAGCCATTTCGCCGCATTGGCCGCCATCACCAAGCGACTGCGGGGCACAAAGTCACCTTTGAACATCGACGCCAAAACGTAAATGCCAAGAATCAGCAGAGTCGCACCGACTAAGCGTTCTGCAATTCGGTCGATGCCATGCGGCAAAGAAAGCTGGAAGAAGATGACCGCGCTGCCCAGCACTGCAACCGTTGCCGCATGACCCAGCGCATACAGCAACCCCAGTTGCATCGCTCGCCGCGGGCTCTGTTGCACGCTCGTGATGTCGGATATCGCCGCGATGTGGTCATAGTCAAAACCGTGACGAAAGCCGAGAATGGCGGCCGACACTAACGCGAGCTGAAGATTGGAAGGCGCCATTGGAATATGTCATCGTCGGCCCCTAAGTTGAGTCTCGGACCGGCGTGACCACTCACTGATTTTACACGGCGAGCATAAAGACCCTCGGTCCTCCATCAAACCTTCTCGCCGCAATCACTGGACAAACCTGACTTGCCATATATAATTCGTCCGCTGCGGGTTTCTCCGGAAACCGCCGCGTTAGGTTCGTCGCTGTGGCAGGCTCGCCTGCCATCCAGGGGGAGCGGCCTACCATGCTTATACATTTGCTTAGGGGAGAAAAGTATGGGGCTGCGCTGCACACGTTTTCTGGGAGTAGTGTTTCTTTTTGTTCTTCCATTCCTGTTCGCGGCGTTCCTTTCCGCGCAACCGGCGCCGGTCGAACCCCGCATCACGCAAGCGATTGACGAACATCAACTCGTAACCTTGAAGGGCAACACTCATCGCCTCGCCCGCCCACAATTTGATCGAGGCGAAGCGCCTTCAGGCCTGCCCATGGACCGCATGCTGCTCGTCCTCAAGCGCAGCGCCGCCCAGGAACACTCGCTGCGCACACTCCTAGACAACCAACACGATAAGGCGTCCGCCAACTATCACCAGTGGCTGACGCCTGAGCAATTCGGGAAACAATTCGGCCCGGCCGACCAGGACATGCAAGTCGTTGCCGCGTGGCTGCAATCTCACGGATTCCAGGTCGGCAACGTCGCCAAGGGCCGCAGCATCATCGAATTCTCCGGCACCGCCGCCCAGGTAAAAGAAGCGTTTCACACCTCGATCCACAAGTTTGTGGTCAACGGCGAAGAGCACTGGGCGAATTCCAGCGATCCGCAAATTCCTGCCGCTCTGACGCCCGTGGTGGAAGGCGTCCATACATTACATAATTTCCTGAAGAAGCCGATGCTGCAATTTTCCGGTGAGCACATTTCCGGGAAATACGTTCAAGGCAAGCCGCCGCAAATGACCTTCTCCGATGGTACGCACGGCCTTGGACCGGCCGACTACGCAACTATCTATAACATCCCCGTTACCTCCGGCGGTTCCGGCCGAACCATTGCGATAGTCGGTCGCAGCAACCTCTACAGCGGAGGCCAGGATGTCTACAACTTCAACAACATTTTTGCGCAGGGAAATGGCGTCAATATCATTCTGAACGGCCCCGATCCCGGGGACTTGGGAGGCGGCGAAGAAGCAGAGGCAACGCTGGATTCAACCTGGTCGGGTGCAGTTGCTCCAGAGGCAACCATCGATTTGGTGGTCTCGGCGACTACCAACGATACCGACGGCGTCGATCTCTCCGAGCTCTACATCATCGATAACAATCTCGGCGATGTAATGAGCGAAAGTTTCAGCGGATGCGAATACTACACAACGCAGACGCAAGAAGACAGTCAGGAGTCCCTCGCGGAACAAGCCGCCGCTCAGGGAATCACGTATATGGTTTCGAGCGGCGATTCCGGCGCCGAAGGATGCGATGATCCGAACAACCCTCCAGCTACCGGACCGCTTTCCGTCAACGCCTTGGGATCCACGCCCTTTACCGTCACGGTTGGCGGCACAATGTTCAATGAAAACGGAGAGGACACCAAGTATTGGAGCTCCATCAATAAGCAGCCGGGCTTCGGCTCCGCACTTTCCTACATCCCGGAGAATGTCTGGAACGAAAGCTGTACCGGTTCCGGATGCGGACTGTGGGCAGGCGGCGGTGGAGTGAGCACATTTTTCACAAAGCCTTCATGGCAATCTGGAGTGACGGGTATTCCCAACGATGGCGCCCGCGACGTTCCCGATGTTTCTCTAACCGCCGCCGGACACGATCCCTATCTGCTCTGCCTGGAAGGCTCTTGCGTGCCAAACTCCCAGGGAGAATTTTTCGTTTACTTCATAAGCGGCACCTCGGCCTCCTCGCCATCTTTTGCGGGAGTTATGGCCTTGGTTGATGCAGCGACGGATTCCCGCCAGGGACAAGCCGCCTATGTGCTGTACAAACTCGCAGCGAAGGAAACATATTCCAAGTGCAACGGCTCGAACACTTCCGGTCTGCCGGCCAGCACATGCACCTTCAACGATGTCACAGTCGGAAATAACGTGGTGCCAGGCGAACAGGGAAACCAGTATTCGAGCGGTGTCGGCTATGACCGTGCTACCGGCCTCGGTTCCGTAAACGTCACCAACTTGGTGAATAACTGGAATTCGGTCACTTTCAACGCGACCACAACCACCATCGTCGCTCCGTCATCCCCGGTAAACGTCGCCCACGGACAACCCGTCACGTTCAACGTCACAGTCACCAGCAACAGTGGGACTCCAACCGGCTCTGTATCTCTGGTTACCAGCAACAATCAGAGCATTGGAGTTTTCCCGATTACATCTTTCCCCGTTCAAGTTACTTCATTGCCAGGGTCCGGCAACATCCCTTACACGGTTATCGCCCAGTATGGTGGTGACGGCACGTTTGGGGCAAGCATCTCCCTGCCGTCGCCGTCGATTACGGTCGCGCCCGAAAATAGCGCCAGCGCTCTAACCGTTGATACTCTTGACCAGAACTTCAACTTCGTAACCTTCAACGGCGGGCCCTACGGCAGCTTCGTATATTTACGCGCAGATGTAACGGCCCAATCCGGATTCGGCACTCCCACCGGTACCGTGAATTTTCTCGACGGGACCTCGGGCATTCAAGGCAATCCATACAGCCTCAACAGCAAGGGGAACACGGCCACACCCAACTACTTCAACTCACCACTGAATGGCGCGCCCAGCGGCTTATTCACTCTTGCTCCGGGGCCACACGCCATTACGGCAAACTATTCTGGAGATCCCAGCTTCAACGCCAGCACGTCAACAGCTTCAAATTTCACCATCACGCAGGCTTCGACGACGAACGTGGTTAGCTTCACCGGCGCACCGCAAGGTGCATTGCTCACGGCGACCGTCGGGACTAAGAGCGGCGGCAACCCTCCCACCGGAACCGTTCAGTTTTATGTCAATGGGAATGCTGCGGGAAGCCCAGTCGGCGTAGTGGGAACGGCTGCCGGATTAAACTTCCAGACGGGTGTTCTCATCGGCGCCATAGGAACGTCCTCTTACAACGATGCCGGCCTTGCGAACGGCTCCTATACCCTTTCGGCAAAGTACAGTGGCGACACAAACTACGTGGCGTCCTCTTCCACATCCGTGCCGATCAAGATTCAGGCAGACTTTGGGTTCACGGCGAACACCAATGTCGTTAACGTTTCGGCTCCTGGCGCGACTGGTGCCCTGAAGCTGACGGTCACGGCATGGGACGGTTTCAACGGAACGATCAGTTTTGCTTCGAGTTCCTGCGTCGGACTTCCGGCGGGTGCAAGCTGCATTTTTACTCCCTCTTCGATAACAGGCAACGGAACTTCGCAACTCGCGATTTCGACTACAGCCACTTCGGCAAGTTTGCTGAAGCCAGAGATTCGTCACTACTCCGGCTGGCATTTCGCCGCCCTGGGAACATTTTTCCTCGGGATCGTATTTATCGCGACTCCATCGCGCCGCCGGCGTGCGCACATGCTCATGCTGATCGGCGTTTTCTCGCTATTGCTGATTCCCGGATGCGGTGGAGGTAGCAGCAGCGGTGGCTCGACTCCACCCCCGCCTCCCGTTCCCACGCCTAGCGGTTCGTATCCGATGACGGTGACCGCAACCAGCGGCTCTCTCAGCCACCAGGTGAGCTTCACTTTGAATGTTCAATGATTTGAGGGCGGCCGGAGAATTCCGGTCGCCTTATTTGGCCCGAAGCCTTTTAGCCGACCTGCGAAGAAATACGCAGGGATGTCGCGCTAACAGACAGATCCGACAAGTTCCGTCTCGTCGACGTTTTCCACTCGCGCCCTTACCCAACGATTAGCTTCGTGCCCGCCGGCGAGTCTGAGCTTCAAGTAGTTATCGGTAAGGCATTCGGTGTGGGTCCCATCGTAAACATTGAGCGTGATGGCTTCCACCGCCCCCCCTGCAAACGATCGCATGAACTCCTGCTTTTTTTCGGCTGCCAGATTCCTTAAGATTCGATTACGCTCGCGCGCGATCTGCACGGGCACTTGCCCTGCCATAGCAGCTGCCGGTGTTCCCGGACGCGCCGAATACGTGAAGACATGCAGATACGTAAATGGCAACGATTCGATCATGGCCCGCGTTTCCTCGAAATCCGCTTCCGTTTCTCCCGGAAATCCCACCATGACATCGGCGCCAATCGCGGCTGCCGGCATCGCAGCACGGATGCTCTCGATCTTTGCGCGGTAATGCCAAGGCCTGTATTTGCGATGCATGGCGCGAAGAATCCGGTCGCTCCCCGACTGCATGGGAACATGCGCATGCTTGGCGATTCGCGGTGACTCCGCAACCAACCGAATCAATTCTTCGCTCCAATCCATCGGTTCCACGGAACTGATGCGCAACTTTTCCAGCAATGTACGATCGAGAATCGTGCGCACCAGAGCTTCGAACCGATTCATTGCAGCTGGATTTTCTCTTGCAGCGTCCGCCTCACCGTCCGCTGGTAAGTCTCGTCCCCAACGTCCCAGGTTGATCCCTGAAATCACGACTTCCCGATAACCTGCCTCGACCAGCGTATCCACCTCGTGCAGAATCTGCTCGAGCGGCAGGGAACGGCTCTGCCCGCGTACATAAGGAATCACGCAGAACGAACAGCGGTTGTCGCAGCCATCCTGCACCTTCAAGTTGGGCCGCGTGCGCTCGTTGGCCGCGTCGAAGACGGGCGCGGCAAGCAGTTCCGTATGCGCGAATATATCCGAAACGAAGATTGGATTTTCGCAGCCGGCGGACGCGCCGGAGAGCGGCAACGCAATCTTTACCAATTCATGCTTATGCGAATTCCCGATGACTTGACTCACGCCCGGCAACGCCGCAATCTCTTCCGGAGCGCGCTGCGCGTAACACCCGGTCACCACGATCTGGCACTCCGGATTCCGCCGGTGGATCCGCCGGATCGCCGCCCGTGCATCCTGGTCCGCGGAGGCGGTCACTGTGCAAGTATTGAGCACCACGACTTGTGCCTGTTCCGGAGCCGCCGCCCGCTCCAGTCCCCGCTCGCGAAACTGTCGCTCCAGCGCCGCTCCGTCCGCCTGCGTGGCCCTGCACCCGAAATTTTCTACGTAGAAACTCCCCACCCACCTATAGTAACCCGACGCTGACTGGAATAATCAACTCCGAGGACGCATCTCCGCGATCAGAAAAAAAGCACAGCCGTGACAGGCTGTGCTCTACGATGTCCACTTTTCCAGAATAGCGGCGTCTAGAAGAGCCGTGGCGGATATACGCCAATTGAGCGCAATGCGATGCTATTCGGATCGCTCGCCGGAGATTGTGGAATCTCGGTAAGCGAGCAGGTCTGCACTGCCTTATTGGGGTCGGTCCCTTTCTGCGGAATGATTTCACCTACTGAAGACGGGTTGCCATCTTCCGCAACGTACAACACACTCCCCAGCCCCGTGTTGGTTTGTGCGGCCAACCCTCCCGTCTCAAACCAGGTCACGCCAAAGCCCGTCAATACATTGGAGGTACACGACGCGCCCAAAGTGCCGCTCGACGGATTGAAATAACCCGCGCTCACTTGGCCGCTGTCATTGTTGGATATGTAGAGCAACGAGGTGTCAGGACTGAGTGACACATTGCTGGAGTTGACCCCGAATCCTACGTTGTACACGATGCTTGGAGTCAGCTTACCGCTGGATATATCCGATACTTCGACGACGGACGCGGT
Source organism: Terriglobales bacterium (assembly GCA_963700175.1). GTDB lineage: Bacteria > Acidobacteriota > Terriglobia > Terriglobales > Acidobacteriaceae > DASVWZ01. The sequence continues at coordinate 1,483 of CAVOWN010000003.1, read as the reverse complement.
TGTATTGGTGTCGCCAAATATGGCGAAATGCCCGTCTTCGCTGATATCGACTCCCGCTGGCAAGTTCCCACTCGGATATCCCGTGGAGTTCTGTTCGTCGAGGTCGGATTTCGGTTTGCCTTTGGAAATATTGAAAGACTGGATCGAGCCGTCAGCATAGGCGACCACCAATATGTTGCCATTTGCTTTCATCCCAGCCACAATGCCGCCGTTCAAGCCCTTGGCTTTCACGTCTCCGACGAACCGCAGGTGGCAACCTGCCACAATTTTGAAAGTACCGATGGTGTTGGAGCCGGTGAAACTGGCGTACAGATATTTCGCGGTGCTGGTCAGGCCAATGCCGTCTGCGCTCCCACTGTCCGAGGCGGATCCCTTGAACGTGCCAACCAGGGCGAGCGTCTTAATGGCAATTGTTGCAACATCGTTGGATCCCGCGTCAGAGAGGTAGATGCAATTGTTGTTCTTGCCGCGCACTACATCCACTCGATTCGTTGCCAGATAACCCGTGCCCAGGCCGGTGCCAGTGGTTGGTACGACAAGACTTTGTAGAAGTGACCCATCCGACTGAATTTGATAGATGGTCGCGGTATTGACGATTGCGTCGTCGTTCGTAACCAGAATATGGATGTCCCACGGAGGAGGCACCCGCGGGCCTGTTGCCGCGAAAAGATTCGCAGTGCACAGTAAGGTTAGGGTAATAGTGAAGGCGACGATTCGAGAGCTCAACTTCCTGTATTTATTCACAGTTTCTCCTCATGGCACACTTCGGCGTCTAAAATTCAGGCGAATGGTGGCGGTGCGGTAGCGTACCACGAAATCAGTCCGGCGAATCAAGACTCATGGAAGATGTTCTAAAAAGGGAATATAAACAGTCATCGGAACCATATCTTCTACCAGCAAACTGCATCCTGGCCAGAAAATCCAGGTTTTGGACGCCGATGGGATCGGGTGCGCGTCCAGTTTCTGGAATTAACCGGAGGGGGGAACAAAAAAGCGCGGCCCAGAAAGTGGAGAAATGTTCCACGTGGAACATATCGTCATCATGTTTAGAGCAGTATAAAAGCGTCATGACGGATAAAGTCAAGTAAAGAAAAGCAGAGAAAGGCGACCCGAAACCGTCTTGCCTTGCGAGCAAACAGCGTTCTTAGAATCGGTCTCCCATGTTATGCTACCCGCAGACGTGGGCGTAGATTCCTCCTTCCTCCCGGCCCACCCACTGAATCGAGGCAACGAGCCATGCGAACAAGTAAGTTCCCCACTGCGACAAAGACATTTTTCGTCATCTCCGTGATGCTCCTGCTTGTGGTGACACAGTCTGCCGAGGCCGCCCACGCACAAAAGTTCAAGGTGATACACACTTTTCACGGAAAGGACGGCGCAGCCCCGGTAGATGTACTGACTATGGACGCTGCCGGGAACCTTTACGGAACGACGGCGTCAGGCGGAACGGGACAATGCAGTCAGTACGGTTGCGGTACCGCAT
>CAVOWN010000002.1:0-281450 GCA_963700175.1 Terriglobales bacterium | reverse complement strand
ACAAAATAAAGCATTTACCCGAAACCCCCGATTTTTCGGGGGGACACAGGGGGGACACACAACTTAACTGACATGTGGAGTGCACCCACGGAGTGAGACACGAAGTTAAGGGGGTAGTTGCCGTTCGCTGAAAAATCATTGTACGGCAAAGTGGATTGTTGAGAATCGTCAGCAGTCGGTGAAGCGGAGGCAGGCTCTGCCGGAGGGCAACCCGCCAAGGAATAGCCGACGGGAAACTCATCGCAGCCGATGAGTGCTGGGGCGGCGACCACGAGTTGCCGCTCCCATCTGTAGCCGGGTACATCGGATCGATAGATTTCCTCATGCCTCAAAAAACTCATGCTCGTCTTTTCCCCACGGCCCGCAAGGGTGGCAAGCTGCGTTCGAACTCCAGCGGCGGACGATAGCCCAGCGCCGAATGCAAGCGCTGCTGGTTGTAAACTTTTTCCAGAAACTGCTTGATCAAAGTCCTGGCTTCCTCGAGGTCGCGGTATTCGGTGCGGTAGACTTCCTCGTATTTGAGAGTCTTCATGAAACTTTCCGCGCGGGCATTGTCGTAGGGCATTGCCGATCGGCTCATGCTGATACGAATGCCGTGTTGTTCGAGTTGTGTGGTGTAGTCTCGCGAGGCATATTGCACGCCGCGGTCAGAATGATGGACGAGACCGGGCCGTGGGCGGCGTCGCAGCAGGGCCATACGCAATGCTTGCAGGACAAGCGCGGATTCCAAACTGCGTTGCAAGGCCCAGCCCAGGCAGCGTCTGGAAAATGCGTCCAGCACAACCGCCAAGTACACAAACTCCCATTGCAAGCGGATGTAGGTGATATCGGCAACCCAGAGCTGATCGATGCTGCTCAGCACCATGCCGGCCGCCACGTTGGGATAGATCGGCAATCCGTGTCTGGAGTCGGTGGTCCCCAGCAGGAACTTGCGGCGCCGCACGCACAGCAGATTGTCCACGCGCAGCAGGCGCAAGACGCGCTTGTGATTGACGGTCCAACCCTGGCGCAGGAGTTCGGCATGCACCCGCGACTCTATGAGCAAATCCAAGAGGCGGGCGAAACGGGGGCAATCGTGAACCGGCTTTGCCGGGCCGCGGGGATAAGTCGGGCGGGCTATTACCGCTTCCGACAACGCGGAAAAGCCAAACACACGGATATGGGAGTTACGCAGCCAGATGCAGCGCATTGCGCTGCGGTGGCCGGCTTACGGGTATCGTCGCTCCTAACCCATAAGTGTCCACGTCCAATCTTCGTGGGCACTTAAATCTGGAGGCTTGTCAACACGGTTCCCGCCGGACGCTTACTTCACACGTAACATCGTGAGTCTTTTCCGAGAGCCGGATGCGGGAAATCTGCCAGTCCGGTTCGATGAGCGGGAACAGGAAACAGAGTTACGCCAAGCCGGATTGAGGCGGGTCGTGCGAAAGCACCTCAACAGCCACCGGAAGTCTAAAGCTACTGCGCCTGTTCTCGACTCTACTTGCCGAATGGCTTATCCAGTTTTCTTTGAGTCTGCCAGCTGTCCTTTCAAGTCGGCGACTGCTTCTTTAGCATGGCCGATCCGCCGTTGAACTTTGCCCGTCTTCTTTTCGGCCTTCTCTTCGGCTTTCAAATTGCGGTCACCCGTGACCTTTCCGACCTCCTCTTTGATTGTCCCCTTCACTTCGTGGAAACTTCCCTTAATGTTGTCTTTCGTGCTGGTTTTCATATGTCTCCTTCGCCCTCGCAAAGCGTAAATTGCAGCTCTTCTGAAACCTTGTGAGGACTGCCACTCTTGTAAATCTCGGCCCTTGCTGAGGTCTGAGCAGAATTGACCAACCTCTGGACGTGGCTCCGCTTCATCCGAACAAAATAAAGGTAGATTTCCTCGCGTCAATTTGTCGGAAATTTCCGTGTGCTAGGGTGAGCATTTTTGCTCAGACTCTTTTAGTCCTGATTTGCTAAGTTGGAATGTTCGAATTGACCTCGGTGTCCAGAATTTAGCCCGGATTTGTACGCAAGATGCAGTACGAAGCCGGAGGAGTGGCGCAGAGGTAACAGAAATGAGGTTGTTCCATGAAAAAAGTAATCTTCATACTTGCAATGATGGGTCTCGGAACTCTGTGCTGGGCAGGGTCGGCACGTCAAGACGCCACCGGCCGCTTGGACAACGCAACCAGCGTGATGCACGAAATTATGGGGATGCCCGACAAGGGAATCCCGGAAGAAGTGTTGCAACATGCAAAGTGCGTGGCCGTTATCCCGCACATGGTCAAAGGTGGCTTTGTCTTCGGAGCTGAAGGAGGCAAGGGTGTAGCCACCTGCCGCACGGCGAGTGGCTGGAGCGCGCCGGCGTTCATCACGATTTCGGGTGGAAGCTGGGGGTTGCAGATCGGTGTGGAAGCTGTGGACGTGGTAATGATCTTTCAGAATGACAAAGCAATGCAAAGGCTGCTCTCCAGCAATTTCCAGGTTGGCGGGGACGCTTCTGCCGCAGCGGGCCCGGTTGGACGCCATGCCGAAGCCGGTACGGATTGGAAGTTGGATACAGAGATCCTGACCTACTCCCGCGCCAAAGGCGTGTTCGCCGGGCTGACGCTGACAGGCGCATCACTCCGTCAAGACAATGACTCTCGGCGTGCGATATATGGACGCAATGTCACAACTCGGGCTTTGCTGCTGGGGAAAGTACCGATTCCAGCCGCAGCCCAGCCGTTCTTGGCAGAGGTTCGCGGAGCGAAAGCCGAGGCCAGAGTCAACAAAGAATGACGCTTCTGGGATGTACCTGTGCTGTCGTTTGGAAACAGCCGGCATCGTTCCTGCGAAGCGGTTTTCTTGCGAACGTTTGGATAGGGCTCACATTCAGGTGCTCGCGAATGGGCACAGGAGGTTGTCATGCTGTGGACTATTTTTGTTGTTCTTCTGATTTTGTGGCTTCTGGGTTTCAGTCTGCATTTCGGCGGGGCCCTGATTCACTTACTTCTGGTTGTGGCGTTGGCGGTTCTGGTCATCAACTTATTGAGTGGACGGCGAACCGCGGTTTGAAGAGAGTCAGCACGAGTACAGAACCGGGAGGCTCGGGTGTGGCCTCCTGGCACCCACATCTGTTTCCTCCTTCAAACCGGACCATATCGTTAAGGAGTCTGTAATGTCCGACCCTGCCCGCTCCGAGAGTGTGAGACCGAACTCCCAAACATCGTGCAAAGCGAGTCCTCTCACATTCGAAAAGAAGCCCGCATCATCAGTACAAGGAATCCCTAGCCACTCGGTTCCAGTGCGCGTGGCGGTTATCGGGAACCACCTCCCTCGCCAGTGTGGAATTGCAACATTCACGACAGACTTGTGTGATGCGATTGCTACTGAGTACGGCGCCGCTGCTGGAGTATCCGTAGTAGCCGTGAATGACCCGCAATCAGACTACAGATACCCTGCGCGCGTGCGATTCAAGATAACCGAAAGCGAGCTTTCATCCTATAAAGCCGCGGCCGACTTTCTCAATTCGACCAATGTCGATGTGGTGTGTTTGCAGCACGAGTACGGAATTTACGGAGGGAAAGCTGGCAGCTATGTGTTGCGACTGTTGGAGCGCCTCAAAATGCCAGTCGTGACAACTCTGCATACGGTTCTTCGTGAACCAGACGTCGACCAACTAATCGTCATGCAAGAAATCGCTGCACGCTCTAATCGTCTTATTTGTTATGAGCGAGCATTCTTCTCAGTTTCTGCAGGATGTATTTAGAGTTCCAAGCCGAAAGATTGACCTGATTCCTCACGGCATCCCCGACTTGCCTTTTGCGGAACCGGCTTCTTACAAAGATTCGTTTTCAACAGGAAAGACTGTTTTACTCACATTCGGCCTATTGTCTCCAAATAAGGGATTCGAGAGCGTGATTCAAGCCCTGCCGCGCATTTTGTCCCGGCACAGCAACGTTGTTTACATAATCGCAGGTGCTACGCACCCGCATGTTAGACGCCGCGAGGGCGATCGCTATCGGCTGCAGTTGGAGGCTTTAGCTACGGAGTTCGGAGTTGAGGAGAACGTCGTTTTCTACAACCGCTTCGTCAGTCCGCAAGAAATGGCTGCGCTGGTTGGTTCGGCTGACATTTACGTTACGCCATACCGTTACGAGACACAGGCCGTATCCGGAACACTCGCGTATGCCTTGGGCGCCGGGAAAGCAATCATTTCGACGCCGTACTGGCACGCCGCCGAACTCCTCGGCGATGGGCGCGGGGCGCTGGTTCCTTTCGAGGACCCTGCGGCTATTGCAGATAAGGCGATTGAGCTTTTGGACAATGATGCCTCCCGCGAGGCAATGCGCAAACGTGCCTATCTCTATGCACGCCACATGGTGTGGGACCGGGTAGCCCAGTCCTATATGCGGACCTTCGTACGAGCTTGCGCCAATGTTATGCAACCGTCCCGCGTGGCACCTCCCATCCAGTCTGCCGAGAACAACGCTACAAGCCGATTCAGGAGCGTCGGAACTCTCACCAGACCTGAAGTGCCTGCGAACCGTACGCTTCTAGACCGGCTATCGGGCACCGCGTGGTCGCCGGCCATCCGCGTCGATTGTCAGAACTGTGCAGTTTGTTTCTCAGTGCGCTGAACTGTACGAAGCGTAAAGCAGGTCGGGGCTCTCCGAAAGAGTACGCGATATGCCCTTATGTCAGCAACGATCCGGCGCCCAACTACATAAAGCTCCCCAACCGCGTTTGTCAGGTTTGTCGCACCCCGGAGGTGCTGCCACTGTGTAAAATGGTCGGCTCCACGGAAGTTAGCCGTCAGGTCGAATTGTGGAAAGTGATCCTCCGCCGCGATTGAATCTCAATCCCGCGCCCGTGGTGGCCTACTCGGAATCGTGAACTTGCCGGTTTCGAATTGGGGGAGCCCAAACGCGATTCGAATCCGCGGTTGAACGAAAATCGCTCTCCCGCCGCCGTTTAGATCAAATTGCTTGCTTCCAAAAAAACTTTCGCTGCGAAATTGCATAAATGAGAGCCGTCCGGTCGCGGCACCCAAGTCTAAGGGATTTAACGCCTACCCCTAATCACTTGCTTTTGTGCGGTTAGCCCGGTAGGGCCGAACTGCTGGTTTGCGGTCCGGCCCTGCGGTCCCTCAGCCCTTGCTGCCACTGGGTTCCAGCGACAGCTTCGAAGAGCTTATTTCCTCTACGGCGCGTCGAACGGCCCGCACCGAGTAACAGCAGTTCAGAAGTCCCAGCCTGTGCCTGAGACCTCTGTCGAACCATATTCGGCTACTCGAAGATGTGCGCTGAAGAGTTCACGACCCACGGAACGCCAAGGTCCGGCGATACCGAGATATAAGAAGCTCCGCCAGGTATCTGCACCCAGGATGTGCCGTTCTGGAACTGGTAGATGTTGCTACCTCCGCAGCCGATTACCCACGCATCTCCAAAGGGCCCTGCGAACGCAACCCCAGTCGGACCCACGGCAATACTGGTCGCACAGCCCGAAACTTGCTGCCAACTGCTCCCGTTCGCGTAAAAAATGTTTCCGTTGGCCTGGATTACCCACGGAATGCCTTCGGGAGACACCGCTATTTGGTTTGCAGCGCCAGAGGATCGCACCCACGTCGAGCCGTTCAGATAGTAGATGCCGCCATTGGTAGACTTGCCACCGTTGCATCCAATGACCCACGGCGTGCCATGAGGGTCTCCGGATGAGGAAGGACCCACGCCGATGGAGATTGCGCAACCCCCGCCAGGAGCCAACTCAAATGCGCTTCCGTCCCAGTAGAAGATCTCTCCCAGCCGGTTGATGACCCACGGAATCCCCTCTGGCGATATCGCGATCTGAGTTCCAGCGCCGGACTGTTGCACCCAATTCGAGTTTTGCCATTGATAGATGTAATGGTCACCGCCGGAATCCGCACCGCTACCGAGCACCCAAGCATCGCCAACGTAGGACCCGTCGCCGTTCGGACCCACAGCAATGGGTTGTGGGAAACAAGTCCCCCCGACCCCGGCACAAGGAACGTCGCCAGTGAGCGGTGATCCGCTGATCTGCTCCCATTGGGAAACGCTGAAGTAGGTCTCGTCCGTTGTTCCGAGAGAGACATTCATGTGCGAGGAGGTGTTGGTGAAGTCTATCAGTTGATAGACGAGAGGATCGGTTGTGACCGTTTGGGAATACCTGTCGGTGGTCGACGAATAGGCTTCACCCGACATAGTCACGGTGGAAGTGAGGTCGGTAAATGCGGTCAGCGGAGCATAAAGTCCCCAATACTGGGGGTTTTGATCCGGCTCGCGGTTCGTGTTCGATACCAGGCAGACGTAGGGATATCCGTTGCCATCCGGACCCCAGTCACTCACCATCTGGCCAGGTGCGTAATTGTTGGTTGAATTCCAGCCGGACAACAATTGCGGGGTTTGATCCTCAATCACGAAGTCTGCATCGTGCCCGAAGGTCCAGCCCTTTACCGCCTTAACCGACCAACAGGGCGAACCGTTTGCCACAGTACAACTGAGGATTGCTCCCGTGGTATTGTCCTTGAGATAGGTGCAGCCGTATCCCCCGTTCAACTTTAGGTTACCCTTTGAGTCACAATACCACTCCTGCGAAAAGATCTCGTCGCCGGGGTTGGGAACGAAAGCGCCACCATATCCGTTGCTGTCTCCGTCTCCGCAGCAGTACTCTCTAAAAGTCCCGTATGTGGCGGAGGAACCAAGCGTATACAAGTAAACGCCGCCCTGGATGAGGGCTGAGGATGGTCCCTCAACACCGTTCCATATGGCGATTTCGGTGCCGTAAGGAGTTTCATCTCCACCAGGAATCGCTCCGGGCACATTGAAAGTTGCCTGGTTCGAAACGTAGTGCGGAGCGCCGTTCAGAGTGGATCCCACCCACCACGGTTCTTCGACTTTTTGTACGGTGTTCGGCGAATTTTTGTCGCCCGAGTCGACTCCACTTCCGGAGTCAAACACAGGGTTCGAGTGAACCGGTGGGTTCGTGTGCGTACGAGGAGCGGGACCCTGTGCTGCTAGCATCCGTCCCGGCATTGAGGCGGCAGCCAACCACCGAGCGTAGGCGGCGGTGTCTGCCGCGTCTGGCCGCAGTCCATAGCCAGCCTCAATAAGTTCGGCCTGGGAATAACTGAGTGGATCACCCTGAAGCGCAGGCCTATCGGTGCCACGCTCGTTCGTGAGATTCAGCGGACGCGGTGAGAACGTATCGTCAGCGGTCAGATCGACGAGATACGAGTAGGATTTTCCGGCGGAGTTGGCGCAATCCAGGGCGAGCCGCTGAATCGCATCGCTAGCAGACGCCCGCACCGCTTGGAACCGGGCAAACCCGTCGTCGTTTGTGAATACATCCAGACTGTGGGCGGATGTTGTCCCCTCGGCATATAGCTTGCATCGCAGCCCGGGCAAAGCAGCAACTGACGCCGGCTCAAACCTCTTTTTAGGTGCGCTGGGAATGGCATGGCCGCCAGTCGACGATTTTGGCGCGACTTGGCCGAACCCAGGCAAAGCCAACAATAGAAGGGTGAACAAGCAACTCGCAACCCACTTTATAGTTTTGAACGGCATAACCGTACTCTCCTTGAATCCACTTTTGAAGGATTCGGGCTTCACTTGTGAATCTTGAGCGAAAGCCGCGCTGGCTTCGCAAGTGCGGGGGACCGATTGGAACCCCATGGCTTGGTTTTTCATAACTGTCTCCTTGAGTTTTCAGTTCTTTAGTTCGCCCGGTTGCAGCGGCCTCTTGACGGTTGTTCGACCCATCAACCCACCGAGAGCCGCGCGATCTGGCAGTAGTTTTCGCACGGCGGAGCAGGCAGCACAACCACCCCAACCTGTTCCGTCGTTCTTCTTTTCCTATTCGGGCAAGTGACTCACAACGTGGCAGTTAGTGCGGGCTCTGTTCCGGCTTTTGGCGGTCATGGTAGACTCCGGTGGCAACCGGAACTCACTCTTTTGCAAGCCGTTGGTCCATCCAGAGAACCGATACGCTTCGGTGTGTTCGAGCTTGACGCTCACTCGGGAGAACTGCGTAAGCGGGGCGTTAAGATAAAGCTCCAGGAGCAACCCTTCCAGATCCTTCTAATGCTGCTGGAACAGGCTCCCGAACTTGTAACCCGGGAAGAGCTGCAAAGGCGCATTTGGCCCGCCGACACTTTCGTCGATTTTGACAAAGGCCTCTACAACGCCATCAAGAAACTGCGAGAAGCGTTGGGAGACGAGGCCGGTACGCCACGATATGTGGAGACCGTGCCGAAGCGCGGTTATCGTTTCATTGCGGCATTGAGCGAGAGCGTCCAAGGAAACGTGGCGGTCCAAACCGGTCCTGTGCTGGTGACGCTCGCGGCGACACCCCCATTGGCAGTACCAGGGCCGTCGCGCCTCGTCCCCTGGATGATGAAGGGGGGTGCGGTCTTTTTCATTCTCCTCGCGGCCGCCGGCGGCTGGTATCAGAGCGTTCGACATGGCCGACGGCTTACCGAAAAAGACACCATTGTGGTGGCGGATTTTGCCAACAGCACGGGCGACGCAATCTTCGACGACACCCTAAAGACGGCGCTCAGCATCTCTCTGCGGCAGTCGCCCTTCCTGAATATGCTCTCCGACAGCGAAGTAACTGCGACACTGCAAATGATGACCCGTCCAATCGGCACAAGACTCGTCCCCGAAGTCACGCGCGAACTTTGCCAGCGGGCGGGCAGCAAAGCCTACATTACTGGATCGATTGGTAATCTGGGCAGTGAATACGTACTGGGAATTAGGGCAATCAATTGTCAGAACGGAGACACCCTGGCGCAGGAACAGGTCACGGCGGCGTCCAAGGAGAAGGTGCTGGACGCACTGGGCAGCGCGGCGTCCAAGCTGCGGGCTCAACTCGGCGAATCGCTGGCCACAGTGCAGCAGTTTGACGTTCCACTTGAACGGGCAACCACACCTTCACTGGAAGCTCTGAAGGCGTACAGCCTGGGCGGAAAAGCATCCAACGAAAAAGGCGCCGCCGCCGCTCTGCCATACGCTCAACAGTCTGTCGAGCTTGACCCCAATTTTGCGATGGGCTACCGTGCACTAGCCAACGAATACTTCACTCTTGGGGAGCTGGAGCGTACCAGCGAGTATCTGGCCAAGGCATTCCAGTTGCGGGAGCACGCCAGTGAAGTGGAGAAGCTGTCGATCACCGCCGACTACTATTCGAGTGTAACCGGAGAACTTTATAAGGCCGCCCGGACGTATCAGGAGACGATTGAGCGCTATCCGCGGGGAGCGGCAGCAGTCGCGGGTTTAGGCCTGGTGTACGCTGCGTTGGGGCAATACGAGAAAGCCGCGGAGATCACCCGGCGAGGAATGGCCTTGCGACCGGATGAAGCGGCTTTCCACGAAAATCTCGCCTACCATATTCTTGCATTACAACGCTTCGATGAAGCCCGACGAATCCTTCATCAGGGACAGACTCTTGAAACGGGTGACGCAATCCCCCACAACGCTCTCTATGCGCTCGCGTTTCTCAGCTCAGACTCGGCCGCGATGGCAGAAGAACAGAAATGGTTTGCGGGGCAGCCCGACTATGAAAACGATGGGCTCGCGCTCACATCGGACACCGAGGCCTACGCCGGTCACGTATTCAAGGCGCGGGAATTGAACCAGCGGGCGGTCGACTCCGCGGTGCGAGCCGACAATAAGGAAAACGGGGCGATCTATTTGGCCAACGCCGCTCTGCAACAGGCCGCGTACGGCAACGCTGCCGAAGCTCGGCAGTCGGCGGAAGAAGCTTTGAAACTTGCTCCGCTGAGTCAAGGCGTCGAGAGCGAAGCCGCGCTTGCGCTTGCCATGGTGGGCGAAACGGCACGAGCCAGCGTCCTGGCACAGGAACTAGGGAAACGCTTTCCGCTGGACACGCGGATACAGTCGCTTTGGATGCCGACGATCCAGGCACAATTGGCGCTCGCTCAAAGAACTCCGACCGTTGCCCTGAGTGCTCTGCAAGGCGGTTCAACGATCGAGTTGGGGCAAAATGAGTTCGCCAACAATATTTCCTGCCTTTATCCGATCTATGTGCGAGGACGGGCGTACTTGGCGGACGGGCAGGGCGATGCTGCCGCCGCTGAGTTTCAGAAGATTCTCAACCACAGCGGAATCGTATGGAACTGCTGGACGGGAGCATTAGCCCATCTAGGAGTGGCTCGCGCTAATGCGTTGGAGTTAAAGGCCTCGCGCGGTGCGGACTCGAGTGCTGCTCGCGCCCGCGCGCTCGCCGCTTACAAAGATTTCCTGACCCTCTGGAAGGACGCCGACCCTGAGATCCCTGTTCTGAAAGAAGCCAAAGCGGAGTATGCGATGCTGCAATAACTGGGAAACATTTCGGCATAGTCGATCCGTAAGAAAGACTGAAACCGATCGTTTCGAACTGAGTTCTTGAGCGTCTGAACAGTTGGCTAACCGGAAGTTGCCTAGAAACGGGCTGGTGGGAAGAGCTGGTGACAAGATCCAAACCACTATGGTCCCTTTCCCAGCCAGCGCACAGCGTTCGCGTGTCGTGCGAAGGAAACTTGGTTGCAGATGAGGCACCTGCGCATTCCCTGCGTTACGATTGTCCTTTTGGGGGACTAATCGAGCAAGTTTTCGGATTGTCGGGAAACGGGAAGCTGGCCAGAATCGAGCTTATGAGGAGCGCACATAGTAACTGCGCTGGAAGTCAAGTCGCATTAGCGCTGTTGTGGATTTGTGATCGCTTTGCATTCGCCTATTCGGATCCCGCAAACCGGACCGCCGAATTGCCGTCCGGAGAAAGACCCGCGAAACTCGGTAATAGAGCTGTGCACGTCCCATTCTTCGGTCCGGTTTGGAGCCGAAAATTCGCAAAATGGCGGCCATTTTCGGCATTTTCTCGGGAAGACGCCGAATGGTTCTCAGCTGTTCAGACTGCGTGGCGGAGGGAGAGGGATTCGAACCCTCGGTCCGGCTTTGGCACGCTAAGCCTCGAGGTGTCCGTAACTTGCAGATAGCACAGGGCTAGCGGAGAATTTTTCACCAAAGTGCGCCGCCAGAGCTTTGCAAATCAGTCCGGTTTCGATTCGCCATCCATTCGGACCTGAATGGCGAAGGACTGCCGATTCTGTGGCTTAATGTGGTCACTCGAGGATTTTGTCTGAGTCTCTTAGTTCGCTCGGACTGGCTGCCTAGCGGGCAGTCAGAACCGAGAACGATTCTCTCGATGTGTGGCCTCAGGGAGGCGCAAGTTCATCACAATTTTCTGGATTTTTTGTTTTTGCTTGTGACCAGAGAAAGAGAGCGGGTTCACGGCAAGGTCGCTTAAGCTGACGGCTTGGTACGCGACGATATTTCGTCGGGATGAACGATCTTCTCGGCTCTAGTGCACCGTCTGGCTTGGAATCTCGGGCAAGCTCTCAACCTAAACGGGATACACAAGGCTATGGGGAACGTCGGCGGAACCGGAGTTCAGCCACAATAAACGGGCCGCGGCGAGACAAAGCTCCTTCGTAATTTCCAAATCAGCGGCCACGACCGTTACGGCCATTCCCGCCATCAGGACTGCTCCACCATAACTGCCGTCTTGCCGTTCTTTTTTCACCATGACGGTGGCGACATCGGATATCAGTTTCATTGCCCCCTTGGATGCGTCTTGCGCCTGAGGAGAAATCCGCAATTATGCTGGGGTTCGGGGCGATGCCCCTGCGGTCTACTATGAAGATAGTAGTATGCGAAGTACGGGAATATGCTTCGGTGGATTCGCGAGACCCTCTCGAGCTTCGGTGCCCCAAGTGCGCTGCCGAACCGGGTCAGTTTTGCAAGTCGACGTCCTCGATTTGCGTCCTTCGCGTCGAGCGCCGACAACGCCGGGCCAATACCAAGAAAGTGCAGATTGGCCGGCTTAAGGCAATGCGCCCGGACGCGACCGCACGCACAATTTGCGAATTGCTCGACGACAGGATTAAGGCGGCACCTAGTTCCCATCCTTCGCTTGCACCGCTGGAGTCTCGGCTAGCGAAAGCTCACGGCGCGATGTCATGGGTTGATGTCTTCGATCACCCCAAAACGCACAAATTGGTGCGAAATTATCTGAACAAAGGTGGCCGCCGTGTGGCTACTCGATTCCGGCCGAATGAAATTGTCTCTGAAGCTTTGGGGCCGACACGAGACGAGTAGCGAGACGAACTCCAGAACGTCTGATAGGGGAGCGTCACATCTCCTACCACTGCGCTCGGCTTTTCCTCACTTTCCTCCTTCGGGAATCTACCGTTCTTAACAATCTCAGTTGAGCAGACAAACTTGGGGCGGGATTCATTCCCATCACGCGGCGCATGAAACCTGTTGAAACCCGCCACTTGGTTTTTCATGCATTTACAATGCATAAGATCGTCGTCTGTGCGCCAGTGAGTTCTTTCGTTTGCTGTTTCAGGGTGTCTTCGTACATCGCTTCGCAACCGTTGCCATTGCAAACTAATCCGCTCGCGTAGGCGGCACCATAAAAGGTGCCGCTTTGTAATCCGGATCAAACCTGAAGCCAAATGTCCCCGTAATGAAATTCTGAACCTGTCTTCGTAGCTAATGTGCGTCGACGCCTGCCGACTCGTTTCCTCCAGCATGAAGACTGGTAACGGGCAAGTTATATTCGACCTTGACCTCGGAAGCGAGAGATTTTCTCATGTCTCTCATGTTCAACTGGCCGTACCAGTGCCTAGCTTCAGCGAGCGGCAGCATAGTTTTCTTGCGGACCTTGAAAATGAGATATTCATTCGAGTGTTCAGTCACTTGTGAGACTTGGCCTTCTTCCAGATCAAAAATCAACCTGGCATATTCGGGCGGGACCATTGCGTCATACATCTGGCCCAAATCGGTGGCGGGGACACTCTCGTCAAGCCCTGCTTTATATGCTCGCTCCTCCAACTTGTCGATGTCTCCACCGGCGGCGGCTTCCTTCCGCAATCTATCCGCCAGTTTTTTCATTTCAGCCGCTTCTACGGCGAGGGTTTCCTCGGATTGGGGGACCGGGTTTCCTGAACTATCCACATGCAGCTTATGCTTAGGCACAGCCAACTGTGAAAGGTCTACATAGACGAATCGTCTCGGATGTTCCTTGTAGTATTTTTCGAGCTCGGCATCGGTGAAGTCATCTGCCCGCCGCTGCATTGCCATCACAGCATACTGGGCCATCGCTTGCAGGTAGGTATATTTGGCTTTCTCTTGAAAGATTGGGTCCTTCTCGACGCCTAGTTCATGGCCCTTTGAGCCAAACTGGAGCATGTCAGCATACTGGTGTGCGAGTCCCTGCAATTTGTTGGGCTTAACACCAATCGCCTGCCCCAACCTCTCAAGTTCCTGACGTGTCACGATGGTCTGGCAATCGGGTCGCGCGGTTGCTGCGGAGGCGCTGACGCTGCGCCTGAAATCCTCACTGGACGCTCCTGGCGCGGAGATATTATCGCAGAGCCCCTTTATTGTAATGGCGGGCGCATCAGGCTGAATCTGGGGCCCCGCAGCGGAGAAGGAACCGATATTGGCTTGCGATGGCTGGTTTCCAGCCTGACTATCTTGGGCCCGAACAGGCAATCCAGCAATGATTGACGATGCGAACAGCATCAAGACCATCAAATAGTGCGACATTTTCATAAGTCCTCCGAGAAAATCAGAAATCTGCTGCGGCACGACGCATGATCAAACGGTGATCAAGGGACTGGATGGCCTTTACCAGTAACCTCGAACACCACACCCCCAAGTGCACCCGAGGGTTGCGCCGTACCGAACAAGTTACCGTCCAAATCGGCCACCAAGCCACCGAACGGGTTGCGCTGCAATTGCTTCCCCTGCTCACGGTGGGAGAAGTTAACCAGGATCTTCTCCTTCCAGTAATCGCCCGTGCGCGGCTCAAGTTTAAACACCGTGCCAGCGCCTTTTTGACCTTCCTGATGAGCACCGCCGAATTCTGTTGTCCCATAAAGGTTGCCCGCTGTATCGAAGATCACGCTGCAAAAGGGATAGAAGCCATCCTTGCTGCCAATCACAAAGCTATGAAGAACATTTTCCTTCCATCTGCCTCCCGAGACCGGCGCGAGCCTGAAGACCGTGCCCACATCGAAGAAGCCGCCATTTACTGTCGTCCCATAGAGAACGCCAGTTCGGTCGAAGACCAGACTCGCATATGGGTTGGCACCGTCACGACCGCCTTGGAAGTTGTAAAGGATACTCTCATTCCAGTTCCCGTTTTTGAGAGTCAACTTGAAGATCGTGCCTCCAAAAACAGTTCCACCGGCAAACGTGGCGCCATAAAGATTGCCCACGCCGTCCAATATCAAACCGGAGAAAGGATTCTCGCCGTCACTGTTCCTGCCGTGAAAACGATGGATGACACGCTCAGTCCAGCCACCACCTTTCGCGGCCGACAATTCGAAGACCGTTCCACAACCGCGGTTGCAGGAACCCCCGGTGATGCCGCCGCCACCGACCGTGGTAGTACCATAGAGGTTACCAGCGACATCGAACACCAAACTGGAATAGGGATGACAGCCGTCCACTTCTCCGCTTTTGCCGATTCCCCCGAAATCGTGCACAAAGCTCTCCTGCCAACTGCCGTCCGACAGGGGTGTTAATTTGAAGATGACTCCGCAATCATTCTTGCCTCCATTAGCGGTGCTGCCATAGAGGTTGCCCGACGGATCAAAAACCAGGGAGGATTGTGGCGACTTCCCGTCGGAAGGCCCACACCCAAAATCGTGAAGTGTAGACTCGCTCCAATTACCCTTTCCGGCGGGAGATAACGCGAACACGGTGCCACACAACTTAGTACCGCCGGATGTAGCAGTGCCGTATAAAGTGCTTTTCGCATCAACGATCAGACCGGCAGAGGGGTCTTCTCCCTCAATAGCCGTTAGGGTATACAAGATCTTTTCCTGTCCCGCTGCCCAGGACGCGATAACAAGTGTAAGCACCGACACGAAAGTCGCCAGCACGCTCTTGACTGACATTCGCGATTTGATCTGTCGCAGTTGCATATCCTCATCCATAAACTTGCTAGAGCGAGTTGAGAAACGCAATCAACTCATGCCGCTGCTCCTTGCTGAGCTGGCGAAAACTTTCCGTTGATTGCTGGGACTCGCAACAGTGGCGCAGGATGGAGTCCTCCAACGTCTTGGACCGCAGATCGTGCATGAATCTGGTCTTTGCCCGTAAACCCCAAAGCGGACTTGTGCGCAACCAGTCGCTGAAATCAAAGCTGGGGTCTTGTGGCAACGGAGGAATTCCGTCTTTATCCACTTTGTGAAGCAGAAAATCACTATATGGGTGGATGATTTTATCGCCGAGAGCTTCAGGAACAGTGAACGTTCCGCCATTGATCACAGTGCCAGCATGGGCTGTCGTGATGGACTCGACGTGGCAAATGTTGCAACCGAGGTTCACGAATATGCGTTCACCGGTTCGAGCCTCTTGCGTGGCGGCCAGGACCGGGTCCCGAGGTGGGGCCATCGTGCCCCGCATAAACTGGGCATCATGGTCTATGGCCTCCATGTTCAGATTGTCGAATCGATCTTCCGGGTCCGTTGTGTTCTTGCAAACTGTAGTGACGTTGTGCAGTTCCAACCTGTTGGTGATTCCCATCTCGTTCAGGGACGCATCTGCGGAAAATGACAGCAGGCTGCCGTGCTGATCCTTCCAGCCAAACCGGCCCACTCGGTTCTTTCCGGGCGCCTCCAGGATTGGAACTCGCACGACTATGCCTTTAATGACACCGTTGGTCAACAGGGGCTGGCGCTTGGCAATGTCTACCAAGGTTTGATCGTCGATCGCTTCGACGAAGCCGTCGCCGAGAGTGTTCAGTGAGGACCGGAGGACGCGTATGGTGTCCTGGGCTTGCACATGCTCTTGTGCCAGCGGACAGATGGCACGATCGTTAATAACGTCGCGGCCGTCAATCGATTGCTGGCCCCGATCAATTGGGATGACTGGAAGAACAAAATCGCCATCTTGGTCGTCAAAGCCTGCGCGCATTTCGGTAAACTGGCTGGAACCGCCGGTGACCGGGTTCTGGTGGCAATCGACGCAAGACCTTGAATTAAAAGTCGGGCCGAGCCCCGTATCTACGCCTTTTTCTTCTTCGAAGATTTGTTGGTCCAGGGCAAAAGTGTCACTTTCAGGCTCCGGGATTCCATTGCTCACACTTCGCGAACCAGGATGGTGCTGCAACGTAGGAGTCTTGAAACCGGTTGGGGCTTCGGCGGCGGAAGAGGGTGTGTTTTCGGATCGCGGAGACATTCCCGACAAACCAATTGCCGGCACCGCAACCGAGCCGATTGACAAGAATATGAACAATATCGAAATCTCGTTGCTTGTCATGCCGCACGCCTCCTTCCCACGTGAATCGCTGATCAAATCTTTCTGTGACTCTACCCTGTTAACGGCGGTGTCGGTCCAACAAATGGCACTTCTCTGTTTGACCGTCTCATTCCTGAAGCGACACTGATGTCAAGGCTACGAACGGGAGAAGCACAAAGAGTCAATACCTCTGACACTTCCCCCTGTCCGCAGGTTCATTTCACTTAGTTCGGCCAGCTCGTTGTCCGACTGCCCAGTTGTGGCATGTAGGCTCGCATTCCACAGCTCCAAGTGATTACAGATTCTTGGTTGCACTCGGTACTAAACTAGATCGAGGTTGAAACTAGGTACTTTTGCACTTAGCTTTGGCTCCTTTGGAGTTGAGGCCCCATGAGAAACCACGGCACCCGATGCCGCCACAGGCGCCGCTGGCACCATTTGTCGCGACAAAGTTCTGGGCGAATGACGTCGATGTAAAGAACGAATTGTTCGGAGTCGCCTTAAATCCGTTCGCCGAACATGAATGATGCGGTGGAGCCGTTCCATTCGGCCCAGTATCATCGTCTTCCAGATAGCCGACGCTGCTGCTGTCGTTGTACTGTGGAACTACTGTCGCGTAATACTCGACTTTCGGTTTGAGTTTGCAGCCCTTGCGGAGGTTCTTGACCCAGTAGTTTATCGAGCTAAGACCGAAGTTCCCGGTTCCGTAGGCCGCATAGACTGCATTGCCGGTTGTCGTGCACACCACCTGTCCGCCATTGCCCGCGCTGACCCCAACACGGAACTCGGCGGGAGTCGGATTGACACCGATGCCGGTCGCATTGGTGAAGTAGTTCCCGTAGATTCCGCTTGCTGTCGCCGCCGCGGTTCCCTTAAAGCTGAAATAAACTTCACCGTCCTCCGGAATACCGGCATTGTTGAAGTTGAACAGACCATTATTGTCCGGGCTGGTGGTGTCACTGTCGCCCGAATAAAGCAGGCAATTCGCATTGCAGAAAAATGGAGCCGGTGGTAGGGCCTTCGGGTTCCAGTCTTTTTGCATAATCGTTGGCGAGCCTGGTACTGCTCGAACCGCAATCTTCTCCCCGAGCGACATCGGAGGTACAGACCTGGTGTCCTGCGCCGCCACAAGGGTCATGAAGGTTGCAAACAGAATTGTTAGAACAAGTGTCTTTTTCATTGAATCTCTCCTTAAAGTTGTAGTGTCTTAACTGGATTTTCCTTGTCTCGAGCTACAGCTCGCACGTTCGACAACCGTTCGGTAAATCGCGCCCTGGTTTACAAAAAGCTATTTCAAGTTGCGTTTGCCTGGTGGTTGTTCGAGCTTGTGGGCAAACCTTGTTACCTCCTTCCTGACCCACGATGTTAAAAGCTGTTGCGATGTGCCTATTAAGACACCCGACCTTGGAACATACAATGGCGGCGAGGTGGCGATTCTTGCTATTTGGTGGCTTAACTTGCCATACCCTGTGAATTTTCCTGCTTTCCTTTATTGGTGCGGTAATGCGTAGGGGAGAGACCGTAGATTTTCTTGAAATCCCGGGTAAAGTGACTTCTATCGTTCACAGCCATTACTGCCATGATCTCTTTGATACTTAGAAAGGTGTTTTCGAGCAGTTGCCGAGCTTTGGCGAGCCTCCGCTTCCTGCGGTAATCGGTGATGGACATGTGAATCTCCCGCCGGAAAATGTGGGAAAGATGCCAAACAGAGAGGTTGACTGCGCGTGCCAGATCCGACGATTTCGCTGCGCTCGACTGTTCGGCCTCGATCATGGCAACAACCGTTTGAATTCTCGGGTCCATTTCTTATCCGAAATGCTTCGGCCCCCTTACGTTGAGTTCTAAACCTGGGTTTTCCCAACAAGCCGTCTATGAAGCTTTCGTTACGCCACAAAGCGGAAACTAGGTTCAGCATGGTCACAACCGGCAAGCCTTTGGCTCAACGCCCACCGATAACTCGCGTCGGAGTCCGGAGCGTCATTCTGCCTTCACCAACCAAAGCGATCTTCTGGGAAATTCGGGGTCACGTGGAAAGGTGCAAATACTTCTGCACACCACCCCGAGCGGTGGCGCTGGCGAGCTGCGATCTCGGTCGAGGGCGCCAGTTGGCGGCCCACTGTCCAACTTTCCTGAATGGAGCCTGCGCACAATCAAGGGAGAAAACGGTTTTACATTCGGAGCGGGTACTTGCTTATCAGAATCGTCAAATCCGCGACCCCGTTCAGACCCAGTTCGACATGTCTCCCAGAAAGCGGCCTGGGCATGCCGTGCAGTGTTTCGCTTAGGGTGTAGATGGTGGCAAACCACTTCCAGTCACTCCGTGCAAATCCGGCTCCACCGCAATCTGCGTGTTGTAGGCTTGCACAAATCCGTCTGCCCCGGGCATGATGCGCGACTCCGGATCGGTGAAGTTATATTGCATCTTGGCTTTGGGCTTGGCCTTCTCCTCCGGCTTGCCCTTACTCTTGGCTTCCTCTTTCGCGCGCTCTTCCAGAGCCCGCATGGCTTCCTGGATCCGCTTCAATCTCGTCTCCCGTCGCCCCAACTCCTCTGGCAGTTCATCGCCTGCCTTGTCCCGTCCGTAGCGCGTATCCTCTTCTGCATCCGTGGCCTCGGCCCGCTCCAATAACCGTTTCACCTCTTCTTTTAATCGCTTCTCGTCTTCCTTCATCCGCCCGTAACTCATCGCCTTGTGCTTGCTGGCGTTGGCTTTCACTTTGCTCCCATCCAACACCACCCGTCCCAGCTTCATCGTCCCCGCCTGCAACGCGATCTGCAGCACTTGATCGAATAGCCCTGGCAGCGCCTTCAAATGCAACTTGCGAAAATCCGAGATGGTTCGGAAATCCGGTTGGTTCCCCGCTGCCAACACCCGAAACCCGATATCCTCGCTCACCTTCTTCTGTATCCGCCGCGAGGAAAATACTCCCACACAGTACCCATAAATCAAGATCTTGGTCATCATCCGCGGATGATACGGTGGTTGACCGCGCTCTTCTTCCTCGTATACCGATTCGATTGCTCTCAGATCCAGTTGCTCCACCACGTCGGAGACGAAATATGCCAAGTGATCTTCCGGCAGCCAGTCACCCGGGCTCGGCGGTAACAGAAAATCTTGCTCAGGCAGGTAGGCGCGGTAGGTTTTTCCCATGCTTTGCAACTTGGCATATCCAACCTGTGAGTTTCAATCGAATCAGCGGTTTACAGTTGAATACTCGGACACACTCCTAGGACAGCTGACCCGCGTTGGTAATACGACACTCCTTTCGTGCAGAGTCGTACTTGCATATCCGGTATATAGTGACGCCTGTGAGATCAGGCACTGAGTCGGAATTGAAGGTCGGGCCCACGATTGGACCACTCGGGGTAAATGCCCCCGTACAAGTTTTGCTCATTGACCGCAGTTCCAGTAAAGCGCTTTCCTTGCGCGATGGCGTCAGGAGAGACTCATTAGAACAATTCCAAGTTACGCGGAAGACCAGTCTGGATGATGGGCTTGCTGCGTTGCGGAACGAGCTCTTTCAGATCGTCCTTTTAGACCTCTCCACGTCCAGTGGATTTGCGCTTGAATCAGTTATAAGAACCGTTTCTTCGGCCAAGGATGTGCCGGTAATTGTCTTAGTCAATAAAGGTGAAACGGCGAGGGCGTTGGAGGCAATCCGCCTCGGCGCGAGAGATTTTGCCGTCCGAGGATGTAGCTGCAATTCTCTGCTCCTTACCGTGAGACATGCGATCGAGCTGAAGCGATTAGGCTCACAAATAGAGGCAGGAGTAAGCAAAGCCACGGAACGGAACAACCTCAACTCCAGGCTCTCCCACGATTTGAGAAATGCGTTGGCGTGCATCCATCAGTTTGGCAACATTCTGATCGATGGCCTGGCGGGCACACTGTCGGAGGAGCAACGTGAGTATATAGGGATCATCCTGCAAAACGCTTCGCGAATTCGAAGCGCCGTCGAGACTTTCACTAACGCTGCTCCGACTATGAGTGTCGGGCATTCCAGTCCTAGCGATCACACATATTCTTCAAACGGGGCGAATTGACTGATGAATACTACAACGCGTAACACCATCTTGGTCGTCGACGACAACCACGAGATAAGAAAAGGCCTCAGTGTGCGGCTGCGAGCGAACGGCTACGACGTTTTATTCGCGGCTGATGCTCTTTCCGCTACCGCTTCCGTGGTCAAACGAAACCCGGACCTCGTCATTCTGGATTTGGGACTTCCCTGCGGAGACGGGTTTGTGGTGATGGAACGATTGCAGAAAAATGACCGACTCGCCAACATCCCGGTGATCGTAATGACTGGGCGCGAGTCGGCGGACACACGAGACCGCGCCATGGAATCGGGAGCTGTGGCTTTCTTCCAAAAACCTGTGGATGACGGCAAATTAATGCTGGCGATCTGGAAGGCCCTCGATGGCTCGCGAGGCGTTGTTAATTCTGACGATTGAGCCTCATCCTGTCTGTCATGGTTGAAAGAGGTATTTTATGTTGAGCATTCTTGTAATTGACGACAACGTTCACCTTCAGATTGCCTTCAAGAAGATATTGAACTCCGCAGGTTATCAGACGCGGCTGGCCGGCGATGGAGAGGAAGGGCTGCGAATGGCCCAGGATCAACTCCCCGATATCATCGTGCTTGACATGCTCCTGCCAAAATTGGGTGGAGTCGAGGTACTGCGGGCACTAAAGCGGGACCCTGCCACGGAAAAGATTCCCGTAATCGCCTTGAGCGGTCTTCCCCGGACCAACGAGGCAAAACTGTTGAAGGAAGGCGCGGTGAGCTATTTGGAAAAGACGCGCCTAGACGACGCCGAAGTCCTGCTTCAAGCGGTCGATTATGCGCTTCTTTTGCCGCGTAGTGACGAATTTCGGCAGACTGCATTTCTGCCCAATAGGCTGACATAGACCCGGCCATTGGTAGCGTTCCGAGCCGGTAAGTACTGATACATCTTGTCGCGAGGCAACGGGTCTCGCGAGCAAACAAAGCTTCACCGAAAGGAGAATCACAAGCATGCAAACTGAGAGTTACAGCGAGAGGAAGCCCACAAATCGGGCAAAGATAATGGTCGTGGACGATGATCCCGATATCAGACTAGGGCTGAGTTTGCATCTACGGGCCAAGAACTACGATACCGTCGATGTCTGCGATGGATACTCGGCCATAGCGATGGCTCAGAAGGAGAAACCCCACCTTATCATCCTCGACCTCGGACTGCCGGCGGGCGATGGGTTTGCCGTACTGAAACACCTGCAAGACTGTCCTGCGCTTTCCGTTATTCCAGTGATCGTTCTCACAGCTCGCGATCACGAGGGCAATAAAAGGCGTACCTTCGAATCAGGTGCGGTCGCCTTTTTTCAGAAGCCGGCCGACAACGGGGAGTTGCTTGAAGTGATTCGCGCCAAGCTGCAGATGGTGTGGGGCTGGCGCAGCTTGCCATCGTAGGTGCCATGCTACGGCTTAGTGTCAGGCAGAGTGAGAAGGCAATGGCTTGCTTCACCTTCCAACGTTTGTTGCGTTGTCCTATTTTCGCGTCATCCCCCGATTCACGTTTCACAACCTGGAACGTCCTTAAACTGGAACTCTTGTCCACGGTAGGGACGATCTGGTCATTTTCCGATTCTGACTGACCCCCGTTGAGCAGCGTGTGCCACAACTTGTGGCGAATTTGACAACGGTGCTCCACATGCAACCACCTCCATCGCAGCCCACCCCCCATCTGTCCGCGGACGCACTGGCACAGCATGTCACGACCGGGATCGAGATCAGTAGGTAGTACCATGCGGCGCCTAAAACGGTATAGGTGAAAGTACGGTTGAAACGAAGTTTACGTCATTTTCGAAGCGGAAGACCCAACTCGCGTCCGGGTCGGCTCTCGCTCTATTTGTTATAGGTGCGGTCGCTTACCGCGCTACGCTTGCCGGCGCCGGGGCTGCCCCGTCAGCAGACTTCATGCCGCATGGCTACTGTTACATGTGGAACGCTTCCATCGTTTGGCTGCACGTCATCTCAGACGGCCTTATAGCTCTCTCCTACTTCTGCATTCCCGTGGCCTTGATCTATTTGGCCCGCCGACGCCGCGATCTCCCTTTCAACTGGATCTTCTGGATGTTCGGGCTTTTTATCGTGGGCTGCGGCACGACTCATGTGATGGAAATTTGGACTGTGTGGCACGCGTCCTATCTATTCGCCGGTGTAATCAAGGCGATAACCGCCGTAGTGTCGGTGGCAACCGCGGTCCTGCTTATTCCTTTGTTGCCGAAAGCGATCGCCCTACCCAGTGCGGACCAACTGAGCACAGTCAACGACGAGATGCGGCTGCAAGTGGCCGAGCGGCAACGAGTCGAACGCGACCTTCGGGAAACTCTCGCACAGCGCGAACGCACACTAGCGGAGTTGGCGGATCGCAAGGCCGATGTTGCCGAGCTTGAAGTAGCGCAGGAATTGTTAAGGCAGGGCATCGTCGTACGTGACCAAACGCTGAAGGAATTGGCCGACCAAAAGTTCGCTCTGGATCAACATGCCATCGTTGCGGTGACCGACGTCCAAGGCACAATTACCTATGTGAACGAGAAGTTCTGCGCCATCAGTCAATACTCCAAGGATGAATTGATCGGCCAGAACCACCGCATCCTCAACTCCGGCCACCATCCCGAAGAGTTTTTCGAGCAGATGTATCGCACCATCGCGAACGGGAAGGTCTGGCACGGCGAAATCAAGAACCGGGCCAAGGATGGTTCAAGCTACTGGGTCGACACCACCGTCGTCCCCTTTATTGGGGCGGATGGCAAACCGTGCCAGTATGTTGCCATCCGTGCGGACATCACTGAAAGCAAGTCGGCGGCAGAGGCTCTGGTCAGGCAAGCGCTGGAATTCGCACGGCAAACCGTGCAGCTGACCGAGTCTCGGCAAGCCCTGGAAAAACAGACGATCACATTCCAATCTGACGCCCGGTACCGAGGGTTGCTGGAGGCGGCTCCCGATGCGATGGTCATCTCGGATACCCAAGGCCGCATCATTTTGATCAATGCGGAGACCGAGCGTCTGTTCAACTATCGTCGTGGCGAGCTGATCGGGCAACCCGTTGAAATCCTGGTCCCGGAACGGTTTCGAGAAAAGCACCCGCGGCAGCGACAAGGATATACTGCGCGCCCCCATACCAGAACTATGGACGGAGGTCTCGAACTCCGCGGATTGCGAAAAGACGGCAGTGAGTTCCCTGCCGAGATCGCTTTGAGCCCCTTGAAAACTCCAGAGGGAGTTCTGATGACAGCGGCGATCCGCGACATCAGTGTGCGCAAGCAGGCCCAAGACGCTCTTCGTCTGAGCGAGGAACGCTTGCGGATGGTCGTATCAAACGCAAAGGATTACGCGATCCTGATGCTCGATCCAAAGGGCATAGTTGTTAGTTGGAACGAGGGAGCGGAACGGATTAAAGGATATCGGGCGGATGAGATTATCGGTCAACATTTCTCTCGCTTCTACAGCCCAGAGGATATAAGCGACGGAAAACCTGAATTGGAATTGGAAATCGCCGCCCGGGCCGAGCGCGCCGAAGATGAGGGTTGGCGAATACGGAAAGACGGTTCCCGCTTTTTCGCCAACGTCGTGATTACGGCGTTGCGGGACGAAGCGGGACAGTTGCGAGGATTTGGGAAAATTACACGCGATATTACCGAGCGCAAGAAATCTGAGGAGCAACTGATGAAGACTATCGGGGAACTGAACCGTTCGAATGACGAACTTCAGCAATTCGCCTATGTCTCGTCTCACGATCTACAGGAGCCGCTGCGGATGGTTGCCAGTTATACCCAGCTGCTAGCCAGGCGCTACAAGGGGCGTCTCGACTCGGATGCCGATGAGTTTATCGCCTTTGCGGTAGACGGCTGCAACCGCATGCAGGGATTGATTCAGGATCTGCTAGCCTATTCCCGCGCGGGAACACAAGGAAAAGCGCTTAGCGAGGTTTCCAGTGAAGCAGCTCTGCAAACTGCGCTTTCAAACTTACGAATAACGATCGCCGAGAATGGTGCGGTGGTAACGCACGACCCCCTGCCGGCTCTCATGATGGACCAACTCCAGTTGACCCAGGTGTTTCAGAACCTGGTTGGGAACGCAGTTAAGTACCGCAGATCTGAAGTCCCTCGGGTACACGTGTCTGCCACCAAAAACGGCGAAAACGAATCCGTTTTTTCCGTGCGTGACAATGGCCTGGGGATTGACTCCCAATACTTCGAAAGGATCTTTGTTCTTTTCCAGCGATTGCACGGGCGAAATGAGTTCGAAGGCACCGGCATCGGCCTGGCTATTTGCAAGAAGGTTTTGGAGCGGCTGGGCGGCAGGATCTGGGTCGAATCGCAACCAGAACAGGGTTCGACCTTCTACTTCGCCTTGCCAGAAAGATGTGAGAAATGATGAGAACGATTGGAACGGATGCGACGCCGATTGAAGTTCTTTTGGTGGAAGATAGCCCCGGTGATGTCCGGCTCACGCGGGAAGCGTTTAAAGACGCTAAGGTGCATATAAACTTGCACGTGGTGTCCGACGGAGCAGAAGCAATGGACTTTCTGAATCGCGTGGGGAAGCACACCGGCGTTCCTCGCCCGGACATGATCTTGCTGGATCTGAACCTGCCGAAGAAAGATGGACGGGAGGTCCTGGCGGAAATCAAGGACGATCCAGTGCTGAAGATCATTCCCGTCGTCATCTTGACCACCTCCGGTTCGGAGGCCGATATCCTGCGGAGTTACCAGCTCCATGCGAACTGTTACATTAAGAAGCCCGTGGACCTCGACGGGTTCCTCGAAGTAGTGAAAAGCATCGACAGTTTCTGGCTTTCTGTCGTTAAGCTGCCCCGTGAAGTCCCCGTATGACACAGAAACCTTTACACGTGTTGCTGGTGGAAGATAGCGCGGGAGATGCTCGTCTGTTGCGCGAGATGTTCCGAACCGAAAAACCGGGCAGTTTTGTACTTACCCATGTCGAGCGTATGAGCGACGCGATCAGCCACCTTGCCCAAGGCGGCACCGATATTGTGTTGTTGGACCTGGGCCTACCCGATGGCCACGGTCTGGATACAGTACGGCGGGCGCAAGCGGCAGCCCCAAATGTCCCGTTGATCGTACTGACGGGTTTGGACGACGAGGCTCTGGCAGCCCGGGCCATGAACGAAGGTGCGCAAGATTATCTGATCAAAGGCCAGATTGAGAACCGTGCTCTTCCCAGAGCACTGCGCCACGCGATCGAACGCAACCGCATGCGGGCAGAAACTGAGCTTCTCCGGAAGCAACAGTTACAGCTCAAGGACGAGTTCCTCTCGCATGTCTCGCACGAACTCCGTTCACCACTCACCGCCATTTATCAATTCGTCAGCATCCTCCTGGATGGCCTGGCCGGCGGACTGAATCCGAAACAGCGTGAGTATCTGGCGTGCACCCTGAAGAACAGTCAACAGCTCAAATCGATGATCGATGATTTACTTGAAGTCGCGAGAGCACCGGGCGCCAAGCCGAGAATCGAACCGCAGTTAACCTCGATTCCGGAGCTGATCGTGGAAACGGTTGCCACGCTGCAAGAAACGGCTGCGGCGAAGGGGATTCAGTTGTCCTGGGACATCGCCCCGCATGTGACCTCGGCCTTTGCCGATCCAACCCGGGTTCGGCAGATCCTCATCATTCTGCTCGATAACGCGCTGAAATTCACGCCTGAGAATGGCGTGGTCAAGGTACAGGCCCGTGTCTCCGAGAAAGATCCAGAATTCTTGTTAATAGAAGTCACCGACTCGGGTTGCGGGATTCCAACCGACATGACCGAAAAGATATTTGAACGTCTCTACCAGGCACCAGATACTGGGCTGGCAGGCCGCAGGGGCCTTGGGCTCGGGCTGCACATTTGCAAGGAACTGGTGGTGCGACACGGCGGGCAAATCTGGGCTGCGAGCCAACCAGGGAAAGGTTCCACACTTTCTTTTACAGTACCTGTTTTTTCGTTGGCGAACCTGATCGCCCCAACCTTCCGAACAGATTGGTCCGGGGAAAACTCAGTCGCATTGGTGGTGACCCAACTGAGATCACAGAGTGGATGGCTTTCCAAAGAGGAGCAACTCGAGTCGTCGCATCAGGTCCGCGCAGTCTTAGGGCGATGCATGCATTCGGACCTTGACGTGCTTTTGCCGAAGATGGGTACATGGGCGGCAACAGAATTCTTTTTTATTGTGGCCGTTACAGATGAGATTGGCGGAGAAGCGATTACCCAGCGGGTGCGAAAGCGAATGGCCGGTTACGATCAGGTTCAGTCCGGCTTGACCTGTTCGTCATCGTATCGCTTGCTTCGCACCGCGAACAAAAGTCCGAACGAATCGGTCGAAGAATATGTCGAAAGGATGGCCATGAACATTCAGGAAATGGTGGACGAAGAGACTTCCCCGAAAGTGAGCGCCCTTGCACAGTAACAACTTGGACCGTAATAAGAAGATACTCATTGTCGAAGATGACCCGGACGTCCGGTTGGGCATGGAGATTCGCCTACAGGCCAATCACTATGACACCTTCTTCGCTAGCGACGCACCCTCAACCGTGCCGGAAGCACGAAAGCATCCCCCTGATCTGATCCTTCTCGATCTTGGGATACCCGGAGGGGGCGGTTTCACAGCTATGGAAAACGTTAAGGCCGCCTCAGATCTAGCCGCAATCCCAATCATTATTGTTTCCGGGCGAACCGGACACGAAAACCGGGCACGCGCGCTGAACGCGGGCGCCAAAGCCTTCCTCGAAAAGCCCGTGGACAACACCGAACTCATGGGGGCGATACGGCGCGCGATAGGACAATCCAACTAATCCCGAATAATCCCTCCTCTCTGACACTCCTGGCGCCCTGCATAGCGCACCCTGGCTCACGTTGGCCAGAAGCCCGCCGGCGATCGCCAATAACCTGACTTCCACGAGAAAGAGGACAGGTACGAAGGGATCGTTGTGGAACACGGTATCCATCGATAACATCAGACTGATCAAGGGGCCAGCACTCGCAAAGAAACAAGGGACTATTTTGCGGTTCACGAAGGGATAGCCAATATGCCGTTAGTTTGTCGTCAGTCTCGCGCTGCTCTCTGCCAGCCCATCAAATTCACACCCGGAAGCCGCAAACTGGCGAATGCCAGTGGCAACAAGATTCTGATTGTCGACGATGACCCGACATTGTGTCTTGGATTGAACGTCCGCCTTAGGGCAAGCCACTACGATCTGTGTTTCGCGCACGACGGAGAGTTCGCGCTGAGCGTGGCGCTCATTGAGAAGCCGGACCTTATCATTCTCGACTTGGGACTACCCCGAGGTGACGGCTACTTTGTTCTACACGCCATCAAGAAGCTTCCCGAACTTGCCGCGGTCCCGGTGATTGTCTTGACCGCACGTGATCGATTCACACACGAAAGCCTCTGTCGCGACGCTGGGGCCAAACGATTCTTTGAAAAACCTGTCGACAATCGCCTGCTTTTGAACACAATCGAAGAACTCGTAAACTAGCGCGGCAAGAAACAATATCCGGCTGCAATGAACGCTCAGCTTGTGTGGGGATCTCTTGCTGAGAACTCCGATCCGACGGCGCTCCTCAAGTTGAACCCGTGAACGAAACGGTCACTGTTAAATCCCCGCAGTCTCGTAAGCCAAAACTTGCAGGCTCAATCGGTAGTCGTAGCCGGCTTGGGCATCGGTGATTTCGGCCTGGGTCTGTTGAAGCTGGGCTTGGCTCAATTCAACGATTGACCCGAGTCCTAGGTTGTAACGAGACTGAGCCAGACTGAGCGCAAGGTTGGCTTGCTGTAGCAACTGCTGGGTAACTGACAATCGCTGGTAAGCGGTGTTTGCATTGAGCCAACTGGCGCGCACGTCGCGTGCCACCAGATTACGCATGTCCCGCAGCCGCTCTTGTGTCGCTTGTGCTCTCAGATTCGCCTCGCGGGCCCTCGCCGTGTATAGAAAGCCGTTGAAAAGCGGGATATCGATGTTTGCGCCAACGGCCCCGTAGGTGTTGTTCCAGGGGTTTGGACTTGGAGCCACGACTGGATTTCCTACCGGCGTGTCCCCGATTACCCCAATGGCGCGAATTGTGGGGAAGAGCAGATCGCGCTCCGCCGTCCGGAATTCCCTGGCAGACTCGTACTGGAATTGAAGGGACAGGATTTCCGGTCGCGCAGAAAAAGCTCGTGAAATCAGATCATCAATATTGGCTGGCGGCGCGGTCAGCGGGCTGGTTTCCTCGACGAGCCGGTAGTCCTGCAAGTTTGCGAACCCCAGTACCATGGAGAGCGTGGCAAAAACGGCGTTCTGGTTGTTCTCGGCGTCCAGCAACAGAAGCTTGGCTTGCGCCAGGTTGACATTGGCGAAGCTGGAATCCAGTTCGGATTTCAATTTGCTCTTGAAAAGTGCCTCCACTTGATTGGCGACCGTCTGTCGTTCGGTTACCGTTTTCTGGGCGACCGTCACCACCGCCTGAGCTTGCAACGCGCTGTAGAACGCCTTGTTCACTGCCAGAAGAATTTGTTCCTTCGTAGCCATGGCGTTTTGACCCTCGGCCTTGGCGGCATAGTTCGCGCTGGAGATCAGGTTCGTGGTGCGGCCGAAGTCGGTAATCAGTTGTGTAACCATCACTCCAACAGCGGCGCGCTCGTATACGGTTGGATTGTTTAGCGCCCCAGCAGTCAGGCGACTGCCGGACTCGGCATTCACCCCGGTCAGATCGCCCGTGGCTGTCGGCCACAAACTGGACTTAACCTCGCGCACGACTTGCACCGAGGCGAGCGCCAGCAAGCGGCCGACGGAGATCTGCGGATTGCTCTTGATCGCGATCGCCTCGGCTTGCAACAAGGTCAAAGACATCGGCGCGTTCGGCGAAGCAGATGACTGCGCATACCTCTGCGGGCCTAAAGCGCTTTGACTGGAACTAGCCTGCGGCATCGGAGCCGGAGGCAGACCCGCCGCAATCTGCACGTTGACCGACTCTTGGGCAAAGCCAAGAACGGGCAAGCCCAGCAATGATAAGGACAAGAGGATGTGTTGGAGTGTTCGCTTCATGGATTTACCTTTTCCCAGCATTGGTCGAAACTCCCTCGCCTTCGCTGGACGCACCAAGCGAAGGCGAGGGTTCGCACGTTGCTTCATCGAGCAGTGGGGCGAAATCGTCGTTGTCTCTACCGTCAGAGTGCTCGATCTTCTCCCGCGACTATTGCTTCTGGTCGCATCCCGAACTGCGGCGGACAATTCCCATCTTCATGTCCGGATCGTTGGGCAGATCAAAGTACATGGCATGTTTCGTCAGGTGCACATGGATCTGCTGATCGGCGGTGAAGGCGGACGGCAAGTAGTTAAACGGCGTCTCGTAATGGCCCACGTAGGTGTTGCAATCGACGCGCACCGAGACCTCGTAAGCATAGTAGCGCGAAGTCAGCGGCGCATCAGACGGATTGCTGCCCCCCATCATGACATCGGGTGAGTAAACTTTGTGCTGCTGCACGCGTACGACAGTCCCCTGCACATAAGTCGAATTGACCTGCTCGGCGGCATAAAGCGCTGGAACCATAATCGCGAATACTGTGATGCAAATAGCAAGATTCCTTTTCATGATCTCCTCCTATGAGATCGCCTGCGAGTATCGCAGGCTGCGGCACCAACTGTGACTCGATTCGAGAGACAAGGCGCGAAGCTCAGCAGAATGGAGGAGGCCGACTGTAGAGAAAACTCTCGGAGTGAAGCCGGACAACAGAAGGAACTTCGGTCCATCCGGCAAGGGAAACCTCCGCAGGCACGAATAAAACAAAGGTCACGGAGGGAGCGGACCAGTGCAGACCGTCCTTCAGCAAATGCTGCCGCGAGGCATCGAGAGACTGCGACTTTACGATCGTTGTAGAAGCTTTTTGTTGCTCCACAACGCTATACCTGGTTGCGACGCTGATGGCCAGAGAAAGAACTGCGGTAAGAACCAGCGACTTACGCCAGAAATCCCATCGAAACAGAGAAACCGAGTCTTTTTCGCTCATTTTGCCGGCTCCTGCGGCAACGCTTCCGGCATCTGTTCTTTGCGTCTGCCGTACACCAGCAGATAGGCTGCCGGGACTATGAAGATGGTCAAAAGAACCGATGACGTAAGGCCTCCGATGACGGCCTTTGCCATGGGCGCATACTGCTCGGCGCCAGTCCCCAGTTTCAACGCCATGGGGATCATGCCGATAATGGTCGCCAGCGAGGTCATCAGAATTGGCCGCAAGCGCACACGGCATGCGGTTATTACTGCATCGGCTGCTGACAGGCCTTGCCGCTCCAGATTGTGGGCGAAATCAACGATCAAAATGCTGTTCGAGTCGGCGATACCCACCAGCATCAGCACGCCCATCAGCGACATGACGTTCAGCGTGCTATGCGTGAGTGGGAGAATCAGCAGCACACCGACGAATCCCATGGGGATGGCCAACATGATCAGGAAGGGATCGATAAACGATTTAAATTGTGCGGTCAAAATTAGGAATAACAGGAGAAAGGAGATCAGGAAGCCGAGCGCGAAGCTCTTGAATGATGCCTCCATGCCCTGCACCATTCCCCGCAGATTTACGCGGACATTGCCAGGAATTTTAGTCTTCGCCAGAATATCGCGTATCGAGCTTGTGACCCGTCCAAGGTCCTCGCCAGTTGGGGTCACATAGACATCCATCGCCCGCTGAATCTGATAATGGTCGATTTCGGTCGGCGTCTGGACCTCGCTCACGTTTACGACATTGTTAAGCACGGTAATCGGTCTGCCCTGACCGCCGCAGGCCCACGCTGGCTGCGCGCCTCCCGGGGTCGTACGCCCGGTTGGACCACAGCCCATTCCCCCGCCGTTTTCGGGATCGCGCAATGGAATCTGTCCAAAGTCAGCCATGTCGTGAATGGCCGCCTGACCTCTCTCGAAAAACTGTACCGTCAGGTAATAATCGTTGCCGCTCTTACGGTCCACCCAGTAATTGGGAGCGATCATGTAATTGGAATTCAGCGCGGTAATGACGTTGTCTACTACGTCTTTTTGCGTGAGACCCAACTCGCCTGCGTGAACGCGGTCTACGTCGAGGCGCAACGTTGGGTAGTTCATGTCTTGCGGAATGTAAACCTGGCCGACCCCCCGAACCTGCCGGATCTGGGTTGCGAGGTTTTGCGCAATGCCGTAAATCTGCGGCAAATCGGGGCTGCTCACCTGCACGTCAATCGGCGCTGGCATGCCGGCGTTTAAGATGGCGTCGACCATCGAACCGCTGGAAAAAAACGTCCGAATGTCGGGAAACTGTTTCGCCATCCGGCTCTGTACACGGTCCATATAGTCAAAGCTGCTCAGCCGGTGGGGTTCGTTTAACTGCACCTGGACGGTCGCAGTATAGGCGCCGGCGTTACTTGTATAGAGCGCGGAGAAGTCCGGAACCACGCCAATATTGGACACAATCAGCTTGAGATCGTTCGGTTCCACAGCATGACGAATCAAATCTTCCACCTTGGCAACGTACTGGTCGGTCACTTCGATGCGAGTACCGGTCGGCACCTTTAAGTTGATGGTGAACTGTCCGGCATCCGTCTTGGGGAACAGAGCCAAGCCGAGCAATGGATAAATGGCAAGGCTCGCCAGAAACACCGCGCTGAGCGCCAGCACGGTTACGCCCGGCCGTTGAAGCGCCCGTCTCACCCAGCGCTCGTAAAAATCTAGGATCCTGTTGAACATGCGGTTGAAGCGGGCGTTGAACCTGTCCATCCAGGATCGGCTTGCTGTTTGTTCCGGCTCGACCTCGTATCCTTCATGCTTGTGCTCGGCAGTGTGAGGCACGGACTTCAAGTACCGCGAGCAGAACAACGGAATCACCGTCATCGCCACAACAAACGATGCCAGCAGCGAGAGGCAGAATGCCAGCGCCAAAGCGGAAAACAAAAATTTCGAGACGCCATAGAGGAAAACCACTGGAAAGAAGTCGACCACGTCCACTAAGGTAGCCGCGAGCACGGCCATGTTCACTTCCGCACCACCCACTTCGGCGGCTATCATCGGAGCCGCACCCATCTCCAGATGCCGATAAATATTCTCTAATGAGATGACCGAGTTATCAATTACGCGCGAGAACGCCAGCGCCATTCCTCCCAGGATCATCGTGTTCACCGTTGCTCCCATCAAAGCCAGTACCACAAACGCGGCCAATGCCGACAGAGGAATGGAGAGGAGGACGGCCGAAGTGGCCCGAAAGCTTCCCAGGAAAACCAAGATCATCAGGCTGGTAAGAATCAGCCCTAGGAATCCTTCGTGCAATACGGTGTGAATGGCTTCTTTTACATACACAGATTGGTCGAACACGATGCTGGTGACCATCTGTTTCGGAATGTCGTAAAGGTGCTTGGTGAGTTCGCGCAGACCGTCGACGACCGCGATGGTGTTCGTATCTCCACCCTGCTTCATGATGGGGATATACACAGACTTCTGACCATCAATGCGTACGATGTTGGTTTGAATCTGGTGGGAATCTTCCGCCTTGCCTACATCGTTCACCGTAACCCATGAGTGCCCTTTGACTTTGAGCGGTAGCTTGCCCAACTGGTCCATGTTGTCGACCAGGCTGTTGGAATAGACAAAGTAATCGTAGGGGCCCATCTTTACGTCGCCCGCCGGCAGGATGAGGTTGGCATCATTCACCGCGCTCACCACATCCATCGGGCTCAATTGCCGCGACAGTAACTTTAGGGGGTCGACATAGACCATGATCTGGCGGTAGGTTCCCCCGAAGACACCTGGGATCTCGGCGCCCGGCACGCCTGCGATCTGGTTGCGGATTTGAAATTGACCGTAATCATGAAGCTGCGTTTCGTTAAGGCCTTCGCCCTTGACCGTCACTAGGGCCACCGGCAAGCTCGACGCATCGAATTTCAGCACCACCGGTGGTAGCGTTCCCGGCGGCAGGCGCTTCAAATCGGCGAGAGCCAGGTTTGAGAGCTCAGTCACATCGGCATCGGCACTGGTACTAGGCTGAAAGTAGACGCGGATAATGCTCACGCCCAACAGAGACCTGGATTCCATGTGATCGACCCCGCCAGCCAGGGTGAAGAATCGTTCCAACGGGTCTGTAATATCGCTCTCAATGTCCCCGGGTGGCATGCCCGAATAGAAAGTAGCCACCACCACCTCTGGCAGGTTGATGGGAGGAAATAAATCCACCGGCATGCGCGCAATGCTGGTCACGCCGATCACCAGGAGCACAAGGCAGATGACGATGATGAAGTACGGATTGCGAATTGAAAAACCAGGCATAAATCTCTATCCGATCACGCTTGCGACGTGGCTATGGCGCATTTTGTTCCTGGTACTGCATTACGGCCATGGCTTGCGGGTGGACTTTCTGGCCAGGCTTCAGGCCGCTGCTGTCGCTCACCACAACCTGCTCTCCCTCGTTTAATCCAGAGAGGATTTCCGCATCGGTTGCAGTCTGGAGTCCCACCTGCACCGTGCGCTCCTCAACTTCTCCACCATGATTCACCACGAAAACAGTGGCTTTGTCACCGTGATGACTTATGGCTTGTACAGGCACGCTCGCGACATCATCCTTCTGGTCAAGCCCAACCTCCGCTTCGGCGTAGAGGCCCGGCATCAATACCCGCCCTGGATTCGGAACGTCTACTTCTGTGTGCATGGTGCGGGTGTCCGACCGCACATCGACCGAGAAGCGCGCAACCTTCCCGGGGAAGGTCCGGTTCAAAGAAGGCACGTGAACACTGACCGGATCTCCAATGCGAATGTAACGAACGTACGACTCGGGAATTGGGATGACGAGACGAAACAAATCATCCTGCGACAGCCGTACGATGGGCATTGCCTGCGTGCTTGAACCGGTTCCCGCTTGCACCAGGGTACCCAGGTTGGCGTAGCGTTCGGTCACCACTCCCGAGAAGGGCGCCGTGATCCTCGAGTAGTCGAATAGTGTCTGGTCGTGGGCGAGTTTCGCTTTGGCAACAGCCAACTGGCTCTGGGCCGCGTCCAACTCCGCTTTTCCGGCGTCCACTTGCGAGGCCGCAGCCAGATCTTTGCCTTGGGCGTCGTCAACTTCCTGCTGGGCCACGATCCCCGGCTGAGTTTGGAAGACTTGATTCAATCGCGTGTATGCGAGGTGCAGGGCGTCGTACTGCGCATCGTAACGTTGCAGTTCGTGGTCGGCGCGGCTCACCTGGTTCACGGCATTCTTGATTTCCGCCTGGTCTTGTTCCAGTTGCGCTTGCAACTCCGGAATCTCTAACGTCGCCATCCTCTGGCCTGCCTTGACCCTTGTCCCGTAGTCGACGTCCAACTTCTGTACGTAGCCGGATTCCTTTGCGTAGACATCGATCTCCTGGAAGGGCACCAATTCGGAGGACAAGGTTATCTGTCGGCTCAGCGTCTTCTTGACTACGCTTGTTACCCCGACCGAAGGCGCTTGAGCACTTGCCTCGACTTTCTGATTGTGGCCGCTGCACGAAGACAGCGCACCCACCAGCATCACGGCGAGACCCATGCTCAGGTAACCGAAAGCATCAAGCTTTCCTGCCCGCTTACCATTTGTTTTGTGAGGTTGTTTCATCAGTATGTACACACCAGCCCTTCCTGGCATCTGGGCCAGCAATCTGTAACTAACTCAAGTCCTCCAGCACCTGTCGCAACTTTTCCATGGAAAACTCCTGGGATTGGCAAAGACGGATGACCCTCTGCTCCGCGGCCTGCAATTTTGCCGCAACCGCCGGAATCTCGGGAGCAATCCCTTTGGGGACAATCAAAACTCCGTGCCGATCTCCATGCAATAGGTCGCCCGGACGTACTTCCAGGCCGCCCACGTTGACCGGCGACCCAAAGTCGAAGATATGGGCATAGGCATGCGAAACCGCCACATTTCCCGCAAAAAGGTGCAATCCCATATCCCTTATGCCCGGTAGCTCTCGCACCGCGCCGTTCGTCACGTAGCCCACGCATCCTAGCGTTCTCAAAATCGCCGCGTGCATGCCGCCAAGGAATGCTCCGACGCCAGGTGGTTCGTCCAAATCCTCCAATACCACGATTCGCGGTATCGGTACTCGGAGAATGCTCTTCCACCACTCGGTACGATCGTGGTAAGAGCCCGCGATGGGAGGATCGTCACTACGAAGCCGGGCCGTCGCCGCGTACCCCACCATGGGAGAAATATCTTCGAAGACGCACCTAACATGTGAATTGGCAAAACCGGCATTCCGCAGCCTTAGCTGGAAAGTCTCAATTGCTTTCGAGACTGTGCATGTGTCCAAGCGTCGCAGAGCGTCAAGGCCCTCGACGGGTATAGCAGGCTCAAGAGCCATGCGAATCCTTTCCACGAACGTTGATCTCATCCAGTCGCAGTCAATCGCGTCGCCAAAATGGCAGTCGAGTAACCGAAAATCTGCGCATCACGACACATACTGAATACCGGGATCCGAGCATTACAGAATTACAGGACTAAACTTAGATGTAGAATTCGGGCGATGGAGGGGGCCTGTTGTAAAGGCTTTCGCTGAAAGTGTGCTGCGGAAGTAGGGGGCTGGCAGGAACCAGGCTGGGTTCGATGGCAATGGGCTCATCGATCATGAAACTGGCCACGGCTGCCACCCACCGGGTGGCATCTTTATCAAGGTGTTGACGTTGTGGTTCAGCCGATCGGCGGTCAACCGATTTTACGATATGGGATTGATCGCTGCTGGGAGTAGAAAACCGGGTAGCGACACTAAGCGTCAATGAGCAAACAGCAATAAACACCAGCATCTGCTGCCATCTGCGCTCACCAACGCTACTCTGTCTGAACGATCGCATATTTCAGTCAGCCCTACACCACTCTATGAAATTATACAACATGGGGAAACCACAACACTGACATTACCAACTCCCCGCGTCAGTCGCAGCGCTGATCCCAGCACCAAGACCTAATTTTTCCGGCCTTCGCCCCGCCAACCACCGACGACGAACGACCGCTAAATAACGACCGCTTCTCTGTATTCTCCAAACACTCGCCGTAGCGTGTCCGAGATTTCTCCGACCGTAGCATGTGCGTCGACGGCGGTCACGATGCGCGGCATCAGATTGTCTCCGCCTCGGGCTGCTTCTTCCACCTGCTGTAACGCTGCTTTCCATGGGACGACATCGCGTTTGGCACGGAGCGCTCTCACTCGCTCCACTTGCTTGGCCTCCAGGCCGGGATCGATTCGCTGAAGCGGGATCGGCTTTTCTTCTTCGACCGTGAAGCGGTTCACTCCCACGACCACTGCTTCGGCGCGGTCGACTTGCTGCTGATACTCGTAGGCGGCGTCCTGAATTTCCTGCTGTACATATCCGCGCTCAATGGCTTTCAACATTCCTCCCATGGCATCGATTTTTTCGAGATACGCCTTGGCGCGCTTTTCGATCTCATTAGTCAGCGCTTCGATGTAATAGGAGCCGGCCAGCGGATCGACCGTCTGCGGTGCACCTGACTCGAAGGCGATGATCTGCTGTGTGCGCAAGGCGATGCGGGCTGCCTGCTCGGTCGGCAGCGCGAGCGCTTCATCGTAAGAATTCGTATGCAAAGATTGCGTGCCGCCCATCACGGCGGCCAGGCCCTGAATGGCGGTGCGGACAATATTGTTTTCCGGCTGCTGCGCGGTCAGCGTCGATCCGGCGGTCTGTGTATGAAAGCGCAGCATCCACGACTTGGGATTTTTCGCCTTGAACTGCTCGCGCATAATGAACGCCCACATGCGGCGCGCAGCGCGAAACTTGGCGACCTCTTCCAGAAAATTGCTGTGGGCGTTAAAGAAAAAAGACAGCCGCGGAGCGAACTCGTCAACGTCGAGTCCAGCGTTAATCGCCGCCGTCACATAGGCGATGCCATTGGCCAGCGTGAATGCCACTTCCTGCACGGCCGTCGATCCAGCCTCGCGCATGTGATAGCCGGAGATGGAAATTGTGTTCCAGTCGGGCACGTTTTCATGGGTCCAGGCAAACATGTCGGTAATGATGCGCATCGCCTGGTGCGGCGGATAAATGTATGTGCCGCGCGCGATGTACTCCTTTAGCACGTCGTTCTGCACGGTGCCCGAAAGTTTTCGCGTGTCCGCGCCCTGACGCTTTGCCACGGCGACATACAATGCCAGCAAAATCGCGGCTGTGGCGTTGATGGTCATGGAAGTAGATATTTTGGTCAGCTCGATTCCGTCGAACAAGCGTTGCATATCTTCGATGGAATCGATGGCGACTCCGACCTTGCCGACTTCGCCGAGTGCCATGGGGCTGTCCGAGTCCATGCCGATTTGCGTGGGCAGATCGAAGGCGACGGACAAGCCGGTGGTCCCATTCGCCAGCAGATATTTATAGCGTTTATTGGACTCCTCGGCGTCGCCCATGCCGGCGTACTGACGCATGGTCCACAAACGTCCGCGATACATGGTCGACTGGACGCCGCGGGTAAACGGATATTGACCGGGATAGCCAACCTGCGT
Organism: Terriglobales bacterium; assembly: GCA_963700175.1. Taxonomy (GTDB): domain Bacteria; phylum Acidobacteriota; class Terriglobia; order Terriglobales; family Acidobacteriaceae; genus DASVWZ01. The sequence continues at coordinate 243,662 of CAVOWN010000002.1, read as the reverse complement.
TTCGAAGTCTGACCCAGCGAGATCGCCCGGGGTGTAAAGCGGGTTTACCGAAATGTGTGAGGAGGTTTGCTGATCGGGAGGAGGGGCGGTTGCAACTTTCGTTTTGCTCGTCATAGGCTTAAATCCCGACGATCGTGAAACTTGCGCTAATGGTGCGATCTATCGAAATAGTCTCTTGTGCGCCAAATCCTGGACTCCGCCCTAAGAACGGCTCGGTTCAGGATGAGGCCGGCGATCTCGCACTTTTGGTCAATTCTTTACTCTTTTCCTCACCCGCCAAAACGAGCTTACTCCGAACCAACAGAATAACCCGGTGAAGCAGGCGGCCAGCGTGGCCCGGCTCGAAGTGATTTGCCCGTTATGGTACTTGGTATACTCGCGGACGAACGACAGTGCCCCGATTCCGGCTAAAGCTAAGAAAACAAAACCAGTGACCTCCAGCCAGAGTTGCCCGAGGACACGACCAAAGTGCTTCGCCGTCCCCCGCGCAGCGCCCCACACGGCGTTAAACGTGCGAGTCTTCTGGATCTGGCGGCCGGCAACCCGCGTCACAATGCCCATTTTGCGCGCGGTGGAAACTTTCATCATCGTCATCGATTTTATCAAGCTTCAGGGTTACAATAGCGCCGATGCGATGAGTTTTGTCACGAAGCATTGTGACGGCCAACCGCATCTAAGATTTGGACGGCGGCTGCGGACGCGCACGAACCGGCCAAACCAGGCTCTAGGGGGATTTGTGGACCAACAACTGAAACAGTTGATGAAGGAACTGGGCGAGGCCATTAACGAATCCCTGGCCGACTCCGACCAGATTGCCGAGGTCGTCTCCCGCATTAAAGAAGGGGGGTACGACATTTTCCTGGTGCTCGAGGCTACCATCGGCGTCAGCAAGCCCGGAGACAAAACTGCCGACAAGACCTCGCTGGTCACCACCCTCACCAGCAATCCCGAGTTTAAAATCAGCGATCAGGACTTGAAGTTCCTGAAGTCGCTGAGAATCAAAATCGAAGACGACGCCGCGTAGAGGGATCAACTTGCAGTCCTGAGTCCCTGACCTTCTCGGCAGGGCGGCCCACCCACTCCGAATGCTACTCTGATTCAAGGCTTTCTAACCGATCCATGCCCGAACAACGCCGGAAGATCGCCGTCGTCACCACCTCGCGCGCCGATTACAGCCATCTTTACTGGCCGTTGCGCGACTTGACCGGCCGCGCTGACGTCGAACTGCAACTCATTGTTCTGGGCGCCCATCTTTCTTCCGAGTTCGGAAGCACCGTCCGCGAAATTGAGAAGGATGGCTTCCCCATCGCCGCGCGGATCGAATGTCTTCTCAGCTCCGATTCGGACGTCGGCATGGCCAAGACCATCGGCGTCGCCACACTCGGACTCGCCGAGCATCTCGGCGTACTGCGCCCGGACATTCTTCTACTTATTGCCGACCGATACGAAATGCTGGCACCCGCCTCCGTCGCCCTGGCCCTGCGCATTCCGATCGCGCACATCGAGGGCGGCGAAATCAGCGAAGGCGCGATTGACGACGCGGTGCGCAACGCCCTCACTAAGATGGCGCACATTCATTTCACGTCGACTTTTGAGGCGCGACGGCGCGTTATCTCCATGGGTGAAGAGGAGTGGCGTGTGCATCGCGCGGGCGCGCCGTCCATCGACCATTTGCGGCGGTCGACGCTGCTGACGCGAGCGGAGTTGGAAGAAAAACTGGGCTGCGATTTGAGGGTCCCTGGCGTTCTGGTCTCCTATCATCCGGTGACGCTGGCGGAGGACACTTTGCAGGAAACGGAGGAGCTTTTTTCTGCTCTCGCGCAAACTCCGGGCCAGCTTTTTTTCTGCTATCCGAATGCCGATGCCGGAAGCCGCGCGCTTATCGAACGTACCCGATCGTTCCTTGCCGAGCGCGGAAGCGGTCGCGTCTTCGTGAATCTTGAAGTAGTCACTTATTGGAGCCTGCTGCGGCAGGTCGAGATTTTTGTAGGCAACTCCAGCAGCGGGATCATGGAAACCGGATCGTTCGCGCTGCCCACCGTCAACGTCGGCATTCGCCAGCAGGGACGCGAACGCGGGCGCAACGTTCTCGACGCGGCGGCGAATGCGGCGGAAATTCTTGCCGCCATCGGCAAGGCGCGTAGCCCGGAGTTTCGCGCGTCGCTCGAAGGCATGACCAACCCCTACGGTGACGGCGAGGCCTCAGAACAAATCGTTCGCGTTTTGACGCAGGTAAGACTGGGGGCAGGGCTACTCTTGAAGCGAGCAGTCAATTTGAGCACGAACGAATAAAACCTCATCCGATGTAGGCGCGGAGGTCTTCGCCCGTGCAGGTACCTGTGCGAGAAAGGCCGTTGAATCCCCTCTAAAGCGGATCAGGCCTTGGCCGCGGCTGCCGCCGTCGCCGCAGGCAAGCCCATGATCTTCCCCGCGCCTTGTCCCACGGAGAAATGAAGGGCCTGCTCGGCCCGGTTGATCACCTCAGTCACAATGTCCACCGGATCGAAGTCGGCTTTCAGCAGCGCTTGCGCCAGGCCGGCATTGAACTTCAGCGGTTCTTCACCTTCTGCCAGCTTCACTTGCGCCAACAGTTTTTGCAGCTTCTCAGCCGCCATCACGCCTTCTTTTTCCGCCGTCTCTCCCAGCACGATGGCGATGGCGGTGGTCTCATAACGGAAAGCCAGATCGTTCTGCCGGACGTTGGCCGCGAACAGTTGCCCGATTTTCTGCATGGTCGCTTCGAGTCCGCCTTCTCCCACCTGCTTGAGCAGCGCCGCTTTTTCGCCAAATTGCATCAACAATACCGTCAGCGGAGTGCTCTGTTGCAAGTTCCGTTTCGTCTCCGCCATCAGCAGATCCAGATAGGACGCCCGCTTCAGCAAACCCGAGCGCTCGTCGGTCACCGACAAACTCTTCACCAGCCGGCGCAATCCGGCATTGTTCAGCGCAATCACTATCTGTTCGCTGATGGTCTTCAGCATCACCACGTCATTCGGGTCCCATATGCGGGAGGTATTCTGCATCAGCAGCAGAACTCCCACGTGCTCGGCGCCATCCATCATGGGCAGAGCGAGCAGCGAGAATGCCGACATCTGTCCGAGAATCTCGCGAACTGCCTGCAATTCAGGCGCTACCTGCGTGTCCGCAATCGTCAGCGTGCCGCGGGCAATCGTCACATCGTGGATCGCGGTGACAATCTTTTCCAGCGGGCCGGCCTCCGCCGCCTTGTACGGCTCACCGCAAAATTGTTTGACGCTGGTGCTGTGCAGCCCCGGCTTGCGCATGGCGACCACACATCGCGTGACGTGCCACTGGCCTGCCAGTTCGTTGGCCGCCGTCGTCATTACGGCATCGGCATTGCCCTGCTTGTAAAGCTTGCGTGTAATCTCGGCAACCTTCGTAAAACTGCTTACGTCGGATGTCGGTGCTTGCGGCGGGGCCACTGGTGCAGGAGCGACCGGAGCGGGTTGGGCTGGCTGGGCTGCGGGCACGGGGGCCGAATCCGTATACTGCGGAAACAGTCCGGCCGATGAATAGAGCTGTTGCAGGGCCGGGTTGCGTTCTTCCTCGTGCGGGAAAAGTTCCGAAATTCGCTGTAGGCGTTCCACCGCCTTCGTCCGCATGCCATATTGCACCAGAATTTCCGCCTGCAACATCAGGTCTTGCAGAGCCGCCGCGCCCAGCATGGTTTCCGCATTGCGTACCGGCGAGGTGGTCGAGTCCGCCATACTGGAGAAGCGCGACGAGATCACCTTGAAGCGATTGTCGTCGATTTTTCCGCGCAGGCTCTCCAAACGCTTTTGATGACCGGACTCATACGCGTCAACTTCCGCGGCGCGGTCCAGGCTGTCGGCGGCCTTGGAGAAATTCCCCGTCGCATAGTGCAAATCGAAGAGCTTCAGTAGCGTCTGGCAATAATCCGCTTCCCGATTGGAGGCGTTGAATTGCTCGCTCATGAACTCCAGCATTTCGGCCGAAGCGCGATGTTTCCCGAGGATTTCCTGCATGGTCGCCAGAAACGCCCGCCGGTCACCACGTCGCCGCTGGAACGCTTCCAGTTTGCGGGAGAGCGCCACCGAGTCGGCGTCCTGCTGGGCATCGATGTAGAGTCCAATCAGATTAGTAATTTCCTGCACCCGTGCCGGCGGATTCTCTTCAAACAACGTCCAGATCACCGGCTCGGCATCGGTCAAACGGTTCGCGCCCACCAACGCCTGGGCATACATCTGGCGCAACTCTTCCGAAGTTGGCCCTTCAGCGTTGACCTGCTGTTCCAAAACAAAAATCGCAGCGCCCACCTGCCCCTGTTCCAGCAGGTTCTTGCTGTAGGCCAGGGCAATCTCCGGGTCTCCGGGATTCTCCGCATAGGCCCGCTCAATCCACTGCGCCGGACTGCCTCCCGAGAGCGGCGCCAACTCAGCCACTTTCATGAACGCCGCTGCCGCAGCCTTGCCGTCTCCCAGTTCAGAAGAAAGTTCGCCCAACCGCAGATAGTTTTTTTCGTTCGAGTCCAGCGCCAGAATCCGTTGCAGCACGCTCAACGACTCCGGCTTGCGCGCCTGCTTGGCCAGCTCTTCGAAGGCGCTTTCGTAAGTTTCTAACGCCATCCGTCGATTGCTCTTTTCCAGCAATTGTCCAAAGCGTACTTTCTGGTCCCACGTGGGATTCACAAAGCGCGCCAACTTCTTATAAGTCAAACTAGCGCGCGTGGCATCGCCCGCTTCCATCTGCCGCTGAAACATCTCGCTTAGCAGTTTGACCGCCTGGGGAATGCGTTGCAACGAGAGGCTGATGTCGGCCGCCATCTGGCAGACCATCTCATTTTCCGGTTCAACGGCCAGTACTTGCAGGTAATCTTCCAGGGCTTCGGCAGGCTTGCCTTTTTGCAACAGCTTTTCGGCGCGCTCCACGCGCTTTGCGATCTCAGACCGGTCCATTCGTTTTATCGCGTCAGCCATAATGGGGGATACGCGCGGAGTAACCCACTCAAATTCTAGGAGATGCGTTCGGCTAGCAGCAACGATGGAAGGCCCGCCCGGGTTACGATGGTCATCCACGGTGGGAAGTCTTGGGCATTCCGGCGGTTTCTGTTAACTTGCCAGTACCCATGAGTCAACCTGCGGCCCCCGAACAAGGACTACGCCACCAACTCACCTGCCGGGCAGATGGCGATGGTCGCCGTCGGCGGGTCGATTGGCACGGGACTTCTGCTGGGCTCGGCCGCCGCGCTTCAGATTGCCGGGCCGGGCGTGATCCTCAGTTTCCTGCTGGCAGCATTCATCAATTGGACGGTCGCCATGGCGCTTGGTGAATTGTCCTGCGTTCATCCGGCCGCCGGTTCGTTCGGGCTTTACGGTGATATCTACCTGAACGAGTGGGCAGGCTTTCTGGCCCGCGCCGGTTACTGGGCAGCCATCGCCGTTTCGGTCGGCGCGGAGTTTGTCGCCGCAGCCACCTACATGTCGTACTGGTTTCCCCGCGTACCCCCGCTCTCGTGGATCGTCATCTTCGCGCTCGTCCTTTTGCTCATCAATCTGCGCACGGTCGGCGACTACGGACGTTTCGAGTATTGGTTCGCCATGATCAAACTGGTGACTATCATCGCGTTTGTCATCATCGGCGGATCGCTCTTGCTCGGCGGCCGCGTGCCCCAGCAATACACCGCTCATGGCGGATTTCTTCCCAACGGCGCTCTTGCGCCTTTGCTAGCCGTAGGATTCGCTATGTACACCTTCGGCGGCGTCGAGATGGTCGCCATCACCACCGGCGAATCGCGCTCGGCCAATGAGATTCCTCGCGCCGTGCGTCTGACCTTCATCACCTTGACCCTGGTTTACCTCGGCGCTATCACCGTGCTTGCCGGAGTGATGCCCTGGAACCACGCCGGAGTCACCGAGAGTCCATTCGTCGCCGTCTTCCGGCAAGTCAATGTTCCGGCCGCCGGACATGTGATGAATTTCGTCGTTCTCACCGCTGCCCTTTCCGGCGCGAATGCCGCTCTCTATGTGGCCTCACGCATGTTATTCTCACTCGCTCGCACCGGATGGGCGCCGGCACGCTTCGGACTGCTGAACGCATCTGGCTCGCCCAAACTTGCATTGCTCGCATCTTCATTCGGAATCGTTGTCGCCTTCGTTCTTGAAAAATGGGCGCCCCAGGACGCTTTCGTCTCCATCCTCGGTGCAGCGCTGGTCGGAATGTTACTCTCCTGGCTGGTTTCGCTGGCTGCCCATTTCAAGTTTCGCCGTCAGCTTTCGGAAGAAGCGATTGCCGCCCTTCCGATGCGCTCGCCGCTCGGAGCTTGGGGTTCAGCCGTTGGCTTCATTCTGCTCATCTTCGGAATCTTCGAAGCCGGCTGGCATTCGCACCTTACATTGATCAGCGGCGCGATCTATATCGTCGTTCTCACTGTCGCCTATCATCTGCTGAAGAAAAATCGCGCCGAACGTACAATACAGCTATGACCGACTCGCTCCTTCGCTACCGCCCTGAGTTCCCTATTCTGGCGAATACCACGTATCTCATCAGCAATTCGCTCGGTGCCATGCCCCGCGGTGTCTACGACGCGATGAAGGGCTATGCGGACACCTGGGCCACTCGCGGCGTCCGCGCCTGGGAAGAGCGTTGGTGGATGCTCGCCGCCGAAGTCGGCGACGAAATTGGCGCGCTCATGAATGCGCCTAAAGGCTCGGTCTCGACCCACCAGAATGTCACCACATGCCAGGCGGTCGTCGCTTCTTGTTTCGATTTCTCCGGCAAGCGCAACAAAATCGTCTACAGCGACATGAATTTCCCTTCCGTCATGTATTTCTGGGAAGCGCAACGCGATCGCGGCGCTCGTGTTCACATGGTCAAGACCGACGACGGAATCACCGTCCCGCTCGACCGCCTGCTCGACGCCATCGACGAAACCACGCTTCTGGTGCCGGTTTCCCACGTCATCTTCCGCAGTTCTTATATTCAGGATGCCAAAGCCATCATCGACAAGGCCCACAAAGTCGGCGCCCACGTCATTCTTGATACTTTCCAATCTCTCGGTGCCGTGCCCGTCGATGTCCAGGCGCTTGACGTGGATTTCGCGTGCGGCGGCGTTCTGAAATGGCTCTGCGGAGGCCCCGGCGTCGGTTACCTCCACGTTCGTCCCGACCTTGGCGCGAAGCTTGAACCCACATTCACCGGATGGCACGCCCACCAGAGTCCCTTCACTTTTGAAACCGGCCCCATCCGCTACACCGATCCGCCGTATCGTTTCATGAATGGAACGCTGCACGTTCCGGCGCTCGAAGCCGCCCGCCCCGGCTTAAAGATCATCGCCGAAGTCGGCATCGACCGCATCCGTCAAAAATCCAAGCATCAGACCGCGCGCCTCATCGAACTCGCCGACCAAAATGGCTGGCGCATCAACACGCCTCGCGATCCCGAACAACGAGGAGGCACCGTCTCCATCGACATGCCCGATTCCCAGGGAGTTTCTCGTGAACTCCTGAAGCGCGACATCCTGATCGACTGGCGCCCCAAGGCCGGAGTTCGCTTCTCACCGCATTTCTACAACATGGATGGAGAGCTGGAGACCGCCGTTCGAGCCATAGAAGAAATCCTGAAAGAACGTACGGTAGCGGCCAGGTAGAGACGTAGGGAATCTACGATTAACTTTAGCCTGGTTGTGACACCGCATCGAAGGGTTCTCCCTGTAGACCGCTGTGTCCCCTGTGGTTGAGTTCTTGGCACCGTCGCAAGCGAAGCGGATCAAAACTGTTTCGCTCCCCCAACACCGCCAAAAACCGGGCCCAGCCCGTTACCAACGTAAGCTCGTAACCCACCTTCTTACTGCGCTCCGCCTTCCCGTCCGCTACGCTCGGCTGGGTGCCCTTTGCAAGCGTACGCCCGCGCTTCGGAAACGAATGATCCATCTGGCCATTTTGCTGAATAGTTCAGCCGCGCAGTTCCTAATCTGGCCCATTGTCGGCGCCGCCGCCGGCCTCTATCTCTTTTATCGCGGATTCGTCCTCCTCCAGCGCAAACGTCTCATCCTGAACACCCCGCAATCCAAGATTCGCAGCGCCGCCATGGGACTGGTCGAGGCGAGCGGTCTCGCCACCGGACCATATTCGTTGCTCGCCCCGGTCACTGCTCGCCCCTGCTATTACTACCGCACCATGGTTTGGCAATGGGAACGCCAGGGCAAGAACAACACCTGGGTCAAGAAAGTCGACGAGAGCCTGCACGTGCCGTTTTATCTCGATGACAATACGGGACGCGTGCTGATCAATCCGCAGGGCGCAGACCTCGATATTCATTGCGATTTCAAGGAAGAATTCCGCCAGTCCACCTTCTCTGACGCTCGCGGAACGGCCCCCGACAACGTCACCAACTTCCTGCTGATGCACGGAGTCGATTCCGAAAAGAAGATCAAAATCGAAGAGTATTGCATTAAGCCGAAGAACTGTCTGTTCGTCCTGGGCACACTCGCACACAATCCCGGACTTGAAGTCACTGGCACCGCCGTCCAAACCATCCACGGATCAGGCTTTCGCACGAGTAGCAGCTTCGGCAGCCTTTCGCTCTCATTCGGCACCAGTCCCTTCGCTGGCGCAGCGTCCAGGTCAGCGTCATTTTCCGCCGCGAGTCACGCTCCCGCGCGGCCCATTCTCGATAAAGCCAAGCAGGACCAGATCGCCGCTGCCATGATGAAAGCCGGAATCACCAATCCCGCCGCATGGGCCGCCGTCGGCGTAACTCCGGTGGCCACTGTCGCGAGCGCGGTCAGTACACCGGCCGGCGCAGCCGCTGCACCCGCGCCAGCACTTGAACAATTCGATCTGCATCCTGCGACCGTGCTCATGAAAGGTGCGCATGATCCCTCGTTCCTGATTTCCTGGAAGAGCCAGCACGACTTGGTCGGCGCTCTGAGCTGGAAGTCCGCCCTCATGATTTGGGGAGGTCCCGCGCTCACCGTTCTCTCCGTCTACCTTCTCGCGCTGCAATTCGGATGGCTGTAAATGGAGCAACTATGAACAACATCGTCGCCCTCGGATTTCTCTTCGTCTTCATCGGCCTCGCTGCCTATATCGTTCTGATTTTCAATGACCTCGTTGCCGTGAAGAACGATATCGCCAAGTCACTCGCCAACATCGACATCCTGCTCAAGCAACGCCACGACGAACTTCCCAATCTGGTGGAGGTCTGCAAGGGCTACAAGAACTTCGAAGGCGACACCTTGCTGAAAGTGACCCAGGCCCGCAGCATGTATCAGCAGGCAAGCTCGGTGGACCAGAAGGCACAGGCCGATCAGAGCATGACCTCCGCCCTGCGCGGGCTCTTTGCAGTCGCCGAAAACTATCCACAGCTCAAGGCCAACGACAACTTCCTGAAATTGCAGACCCGCATCACCGAGCTGGAAAACGAGATTGCCGACCGGCGCGAATTCTACAATGACTGCGTTAACACCCTGAACACGCGCATCCAGCAGTTCCCCGACACTTTCATCGCCGCCTTCATGAGTCTGCAAGCCAAGCCCATGTTCAAAGTGGAAGAAGCCGACAAAGCCCCCGTCCCGGTAAGCTTCGGCGCTAGCGCACGATAGTGGCGCGCCACTTGTCTCTGCGCACAGGCTGGCGTCCGCATGGTCACCAGCCTGCACACCTCCGGTAACCACTGCAACTCCCCCCGTTCGATTTAGAATGGGTCGGTGAGCGACGCCGTCCGCATAGCCATCCTCGGAGACTACAATCCTCAGTCGCCGACGCTGCCTGCCATCGAAAAGAGCTTGCAGCACGCCGCCGCCATGCTCAGCATCGTGGTCGAAGCGCAATGGCTACCCACGCCGTCGTTGATCGAGCCGGGCGCTCCTAAAGTTCTCGAAACTTTTGATGGAATCTTCGCCGCGCCAGGCAGCCCGTACCAGAGTTTCGACGGCATGTTGAAAGGCATTGAGTTCGCGCGCCGCCACGACTGGCCCTTCTTAGGCACTTGCGGAGGTTTTCAGTATGCGCTGATCGAGTGCGCTCGCAACATTCTCGGCATCAAAGATGCCGATTCCGCGGAGAACAATTCCGGATCGAAAAACATCATCATCTATCCCGTGGCCTGCGCCGTTCCCGATCGCCAAAAAGATGCACCCAAACTTTCTGGCGCCATCCCTGAAATCCGCCTGCGCCCTGGCTCCTATCTGCAGTCTTTTTATACGCAAGACACCGTGACCGAAGAATTCTTCTGCAATTTTGAAGTAAATCCCGACTTCGAATGGGCCGCCATGGAAGCCGGATTCCCGGTCGTCGCCCGCGGTCCAAAAGGTGAAATCCGCGCCATCGAATCGCCCACGCATCGCTTCTTCATCGCGACGCTCTTCCAGCCACAACTCACGTCCCAGCCCAATAAGCCGCACCCGGTGATTCTCGCCTTCGTCCAGGCCGCCGCCGATTGGGGCCGGAAGAAGCTCGACGATAGCGTCCTGGAATAAGCAAAGTAAACGTCCACCGTGTCGGGATCGCTTGCAAAATCTCTCTGCGGCGGCCCTGTGAACCTTGGTGCCACCTGTGGTGCAAGCTTCTGACTCTGATTCCCGCGATCCACCAATCAAGGTGAACCCACCGCCTCGCGAACAAACATCAGAATCGGCCGCTCATGGTAGGAAGTCTGCTGGAGCTCCCGGTATCCGCACTTCTCCGCCACTCGAACCGACGCCAGATTCTTCGGATCGATCAGGCAAGCCGTGCGCACCGCCGCCAAAATTTGCATCGCCCCAAGCCACCGCTGCTCGAACCGCCTCCGTTGCATACCCTTTGCCATGCGCGTGCGAAGCCAGCACCCAACCAATTTCCGCCACGCCCTTCAACGACGGCTCAATGTCCCGCTTGTAATCCGCGAATCCAATCTCTCCGGCGAATCTTCCCGTAGCTTTCTCCTCCGCCACCCAATAGCCGAAGCCCATCACCGCCCAATGCCCAACATAGCGCAGCAACCTCGTCCACGATTCCTCTTCGCTAAGCGGTGTACGCGTGGTGTAGCGAATCACCTCTGGGTCCGCCCACATCGCGGCGCAATCCGACAAGTCGCCGATGCGATGACCCCGCAGCCGCAGCCGTTCAGTTTCGAGTACCGGAACCTGCAATACCGCACCAACAGAAGTGAGCATGCCAGCAGTTTACCAATCCACTTCCTCAACCCAGCAATTCGAACGCCGGATAGTTCCCCTCAACCACGCGAAACTCTTCCACTGCCGATCCCGCCTGCACCGGAAAATACCGCTGCACCTCGGATTTAAATGCATCCAGATACCCTTTCAGCACCGGCAGCTTTTCCTCCACTCCCAGCGCCCGCAGGCGATACTTCTGCCGCAAACTTCCCCGCTTCAGCGTGACTTCTCCTGCCGCCTCGGCGTTCCGTACCCATTGCGTTCGTCCCCGCGGAGCCACCAGGAATTTCTTTCCGTTCATCTCCAGCACATCCACCGGAGTCGAATAAGTCTTTCCTGTCTTCCGTCCGCTCACTTCCAGCAAATGATGATACGAACGTCCAATCCCAAGCCCCACTAAGAATCCAAACAGCCGGTTGAACACCTTCTCCACCGCCGAAGGCGCCCGAAACTCCATCACTTTTTCCGCCACAACATCACCTCAAGATTTCAACGAATCTCTTCTGCTCACCCAGCGTAGCGCCGGCATCCTGCCGGCTGTCGCGGGGTCGTCTCCACCCCACCCCGCTCCATGCCCATTTTGTTCCGTTCCCCGACAATGCCACAATAGTCCTCGACACACAACCAGTACACAGGAGATCCCCCCATGCCGCTTCCCATCGCCGATCAGCCTCAATGTTGGCCACCGCTCGCGCTCGACTCGTGGAAGGACACCTGCGCCACTCTCCACATGTGGACACAGATCGTCGGCAAAGTTCGCCTGCGTCTAACGCCGCTCGTCAACCATTGGTGGAACGTCCCGCTCTACGTCACCGTTCGCGGACTCACCACCTCGCGCATTCCGTATGGTGATCGCGCCTTCGAACTCTATTTCGATTTCCTCCAGCATCGCCTGGTCCTTGAGACCTCCGACAACATCGTCAAATCTCTCCCGCTCGTCGCGCGCTCCGTCGCCGATTTTTACCAACAATTCATGGCGATGCTTCACTCCGCCAATATCGATGTCAAAATCTGGCGGATGCCTGTGGAAATTCCCGACCCCATTCCCTTCGATCAAGACCGCCAACACGCCTCCTATGACGCCAAGGCGGTCGAGAACTTCTGGCGCATCCTGCTCTCCGTCGACGCCGTCTTTCATCAATTCCGCGCCGGATTCATTGGCAAAGCCAGTCCCATACATTTCTTCTGGGGAAGCTTCGATCTCGCCGTCAGCCGCTTCTCCGGCCGCCGCGCGCCCGAGCGTCCGGACGCCGATGCCATCACGCGCGAAGCCTACTCCCACGAAGTCAGCAGCGTCGGATTCTGGCCCGGCAAGCCGGGCGTCATCGACGCCGCCTTCTACTCCTACACCGTCCCCGAACCCGCCGGATTCAAAGACGCCCATGTGCTGCCCGCCGCCGCTTTCTACCAGAAAGAAGTCGGAGAATTCCTGCTCACTTACGACGACGTCCGCAAATCCGATTCGCCAACCAAAACTCTTCTCGACTTCTGCCAATCCACCTACCGAGCAGGAGCCACGCTCGGCAACTGGCCCCGCGCCGACCTCGAAAGATAAGATTGAAATTCTAAAACTGATTCGAAGAGTCATCTGCCTTCCACTGAACCATTGCCTGAAATCCCCCCAAACTCCAACACTGAACCAAGCTTGTCCACAGAAAACTTTAGTTATGTACTTCTCAGACCTAGGGGACATACGTTGATTACTGTACTTTGCTCCCAGCAGCACAGCTTCCAAATCCCCATAAGGCTCGGAGAACGATGAAATGAAAATTACCTTCAAACTTCTGCTTGGATCTTGCGGCTTATTTCTTTCCGCACTTTGCGCGGCGCAGGCACCCACCTCTCAAGAAATTTCCGCGTCCAACTTCGATGACACGTTGTCGGGATGGAAAGCTGTCTGTGTACTGCCCGCCTGCAATCCGGGTGGCAGTGGAATCCCCTCCAAAACATTGCACACCATCGACAATAAGGCCCCGTCCAAAGACGGCGAAGCCATGGAGGTTTCGGTCAGCGGGTCGAAGTACACCAATGCCTTATGGACTTACCGGGCCGGTGCCGACGACCAGGCAACCCAGCTCAGTTTTAGTCTTGAGGTCTATCCCACCGGTTCGGCTTCATCGGCTCAAGCGTTCGAGTTCGATCAATACAACTTCTCGAGTTCAACTGGAGTCGAATTTATGTGGGGCACCCAGTGCAACCAAGCGAGCCGCATCTGGCAGGTCTTCGATCAGCTTCACGGACATTGGATGAACACCAATGTGCAATGCTCGCTCTCTGCCAATACTTGGCACCAGGTGCAGTGGAATGTCCACCGCGTCTCCGGCGACACGAACAGGTGCGACGGCATGCCCTGCATGTACTACGACTACGTGATCATCGATGGAACTCAACATCCCGTAAACGCGGTGTATCCCGCGGGTCATTTGCCCCATGGGTGGTCTAGCGCCGTTGGCGCCCAGGTTCAAATTGATATTGGCAACGTTGGATCGCCAGTCACCATCGATGAGTTCATCGATCTCCTCGACTTCAAAGCAATATAAATATGATCGGAACCGAGGGTGGCCCGTCCTTTCCGCGCTCTCTGCGGAAGGGCGGGGCTTTTTGAAACATTTCGTTGACTCAAACCCCGCACCTCTTGTGGAAGAGCGGCGCTTCGGCGCCCGCTTCCTCCATACCTGAACAAACTCTCGGTCTTCAGCCCGCGCTGAGCCCCCCTGCGCCGGCATCCGTCGCTATGCTAGTATTTACGCTTTCCTGCGCTGTTTGGCTTTTCGCTCCATGGATCAGCCAGGCCACGCATCCGTCAAGGCATCAACCGTCATCCAACGGGAGCCAATGAAGGACACTCTGGGAGTTTTGCTGGCAGGAGGGGCGGGCGAACGCCTTTATCCCCTCACGCGCGACCGCGCCAAACCCGCGGTCACTTTTGGCGGTATCTACCGCATCATCGACATCACCCTGTCGAACTGCGTCAACTCCGACCTGCGCCGCGTCTACATCCTCACCCAATATAAGGCCCTGTCGCTCAACCGCCATATCCGCGAGGGCTGGAACATCGTCGCCCGCGAAATGGGAGAGTTCATCGAAGTCCTCCCTCCCATGAAACGGGTCTCCGAAGAGTGGTATCAGGGGACGGCGGACGCGGTTTACCAGAACATTTACTCCATCGGGTCCGAGCAGCCGCAGCATGTCCTGATCCTGTCCGGCGACCACATTTATAAGATGAATTACGACTTGATGCTCAAGCAACATGCGAAGTCCGGCGCGGACGTCACGCTGGCGACGATTCAAATCGATCCCGACGAGGTCTACAGGTTCGGGGTGGTCAATATCGATAGTGACAACCGGGTGAACGGATTTCTGGAGAAGCCGAAAGAAACCGAACTGCGGTCGCCCTACAATCCGAAGAAAGTCTCGGCTTCCATGGGGATTTATCTTTTTAATACCGATGTACTGATTCCCGTCCTGCTGAAAGACGCGGAAGACGAACAATCGAGCCACGATTTTGGAAAAGATATTCTGCCCAAAATGGTCGACGATTACCGGGTCTATTCCTTTGATTTCGTCGATGAGAATAAGAAAGAAGCCCAGTACTGGCGCGATGTGGGAACGCTGGAGGCGTATTACGAGGCGAACATGGACATCGTCTCGGTGTCGCCGGTTTTCAACCTATACGACGGCGAATGGCCCATCCGCACGCATCAGCGGCAGTATCCGCCGGCGAAATTCGTCTTTGCCGAGGCCGGACGCACCGGCTCGGCGCTCGACTCGATTGTCTCAGCAGGATGCATTGTGTCAGGCAGCATGGTGAAGAACAGCGTGCTGTCGCCCAACGTGCGCATCAATTCTTATAGTGAGATCGACTCCAGCATATTGTTTTCCCACGTCAACGTAGGCCGGCATTGCCGCATTCGACGCGCCATCATCGATCGCGACGTACACATTCCCGAGGGGACAACAATCGGATACGATCCCGAGGCCGACCGTCAGCGCTATTTCCTGACCGATAGCGGAATCACCGTGGTGACCAGGGATTATTCCCTATTTGAGAACCCGGTCAGCGTGGATTACTTCACCAGCGAATAATGTAGAGCGGACACTCCTGTCCGCTGCCTTCGTTGTTGCTTTTGAAGTTGCCTCTGATTTTGCTTTCGATTTCCCCTTCACGTAGGTGCACGACCCGCCCTTCAATTCGGGGCGGCTACGCCCTCAACTTGCAGAACGCCGGTATCGCCGTTGACACTGTCCGTTATAACGCAATTTGTCGGGCTCGGCACGGCTTGAAGAATTCCCGTCAACGTTCCCGTACCGTTCCAACTCACAAAGCACAAAGGCGTGGCATTGAATGCTCTCGCCCACGTGACCGTACAGGTTGCGGGGGAGCCAGCCAGCGTGCAAGTTCCAGTTTCGATCAATCGCAATGGATGCGGATTAGTCCCACCATTGTAGTTGCATAGAAGCAGGTGAGTGGCCGAGTCTCCATAGCAGTTCTCCTGCGCGGAGGCGGACAGGTTGCTGGGCGCGCTAGACTGCTCATTCGTTATAAACAACGGACTGGAGATAAACGAATTCGCGTTGCCACCCGATTGTTGCGTGACGATCTGAATGTTCTGCGCCCCCGAGATCGCACCGCCCGTAAACGGTGGACTTAGATAAACATTCGCCATTCCGCGAGTGTTCGCCTTGGCGATGGCAACGCTTGTGTTTGCAGTTCCTCCCGGCGTCAGAACCTGTAAGCCATTGATCTGCACAATTCCGGCGACGAACCAAGGGATTGTGGAATTTCCCGCAGGATTGTTATCGTAGCCGACGCCGCCCGTGATATCTATTTTGCTGCCAGCAGTCGGGCCGCAAACGAAATATGGAGAAGTCCCGCCAGTATCTTCCCAATGCACATCAGTTGTGTGAAGGATTGCACCATCCGCCAACGCCACACCGCACGTCGTGTTGGCGTCAATCGAAGCACCAATAATCGTAAGTTTCATCTGCGTAGACGCCGAGGTTGACCCCGGTACCATTGGTATTGATAATTCCGCCGATAAATTTGTCTAGCTCATTGCCCCCCTGCGAACCCCCGTAAGAAAGGCCGGTCGTATTCCAGACAATCGACGAATTCAACCACATGTTTCCCCAACCGTTTGAACTCGCCGCATGGTTCAAATAAAATCCGTGGCCGAATCCAGAAACCTTCACATTTTCAAAAACACATGCTTCACAGCCACCATTGGTTCCACCGAGCGTGACACCGTAAGTGGAGTACCCACATCCACCATTGGTGTAGCAGCTACTGTTTGCTGGACCATTAGTCAGGGTAATGTCTCGAATCCCTTGCCCAATAGCGTTCCCACCGCCGCAACCCATGCATCCGGGCGTCCAATCAATGGTGATTGCAGAACCCGAAGCTGTCGAAGTGAAATTTAAGCAAGCGCCTTGCGGATTCGAGTTGTTCGAAGTACCGGGCGCAGACCCTTCCAAAGTGACAAATTTCTGTAACGTGGTGAAGACGATAGGCGTTGAGAAATTGTAGCAGCCACCACCCGCTTGCGGAACGACCACGATGGTCCCGCCGCTGGGCCCCGCTGGCATGGCCGCGTATGGTGCCATAGAAGTTACCGGACAGGTCTTCGACCAAAGGCTGCTCAGTTGGGAACTGGCCATCAGGACTTCCCTTGAACTTGTACCGCACGGTTTCCCTGCCCGTCGTGCTCAGACCGAACACGGTCCCGCAACCAGTAGATGCACAGGACGTATCGCCGCCTCCATAGGTCGTCCCGTAGAGCATTCCCGAGGCATCGCGCAGCAGACCTGTCTCGGGGGACCAATCCTTCGGAAAAGTGAAACTGTGCAGCCAAATCTTCTTGCCCGACTTATCGAACTTGAAGGCAGTTCCGCATCCACCGTAGTTCGTGCAGAATTCCCGACCACTCCCCCCGGAGGTCGTCGTCCCATAAAGGTTGCCAACTCCGTCCCGAACCAATACGCCCCAAGGCGCAGCGCCGTCGTTCGAAGCACCTTTGAAGGTGTGCAGCACCTTGAAGGTCTGCGCCTGCGCCGTTTGGGCGGTAATTGCCAGCACCAGCAATAAAGCTAGGCCGATAGCGAAAAATGCCGTCTCCGCTGGATGGGACTTCTGGGATTGCATATCCGTTACCTCGTTTCAAGCGGCGGGCCGGGAGGGAGGAACATCTAGGCCACTTCTGGTCGGCAGTATAGCACGGCAATTCCGCCTCCGAATCTCCGGCAAAATCGGCTAATCCAGGCCAGAGCGAGCGGACAACCACTCACTGCGTTACCCCCCGGCCGAAAGTCATGGGTCTTTCGGCCCTGCCTGTTGCGCTGTCATGACGGAAACGCCTGCCACTTTGTCCGGCCTTTTACTTTCTTGACTTTGCATGTCATGACGAGACTGTATAGTCCATCCGTGATGACGATTTGTTCCACGTGGAACATTCCGCAAGTTATGCCCAAAATTCAATAAAAAACGCCCGTCCGCGACGAAAATCTCCGCGAGAAACTGCCTGCCGCGATCAGCTGATGACCAGCACAATCCAGTAAATCCCGGTGGGATAAGTCGTGGTGCGGCCGTAACAGACCCCGACTGAAAACAACGTCGCGGCGGGATCGTCGATGGCTTTTTCCGAGCCATTCGGAAGTTGGGCCGGCGTATTCGAGGTATAGCGCAGGATATAGCGTCCGGCTGAAAACTGGTGGGTGAGAGCGTCGGCTTTGGACATGGCGCAGGCCGCGGTTTGCACGGCGTCCGCCTGTACTTTTTTGAGCGGGGCGAGGCGGGCTTTAGCGCGGATCTTGGCAACGGCGTCGGCGATGTCATCCTGGGCTTTGTCATCGGAATACGATGGCAGGCTATGGCCGAAATCCTGAGTCACGAAGAGCATGTCTCCGTTGCGGATAACGCCGAATCCGGCAACGTTGAACGCCGGATCCAGAAGGTTCTCACGATGGGGAGGTGAGTGCATGAATCCGTCATGCGATTCTGCCGCCGAGGCGGCATAGCCGACGTTCTCCCCGGCCTGGTCCATGTGCAAGGTGGAGGTTGCCGCGAGGCGCTGGGTAAGGCCGGGCTCTCCGGAAAACTGGTGCGATAGCTGGTTGTGGGCGGCCATTTCTTTCGAATGGGCGCGCGCGGCCTGGGTCAAACCTTCGTCCATTTGCAGGGGAGGGGCTCCGGCTTGGGCCCGGGCCCGGTTCGCCAAGTCGAGCAGCTCACGTTCCGCAGCGGCGTCATACGGGGACGATCCGTATGACGCCGATTGGTTGGGGGAGGGCCGCGGAACCGACGTTGCTTGGGGAGGGCTGGCCGACGGAGGGCTGGCCGACGGCGGCCTGGGGACTTGCGCATGCGCGGCACTCCCAGCGATCAGAAAAAGTGCCAGACAGGCTGTCAAGACCCGAATCATTGGTTCACCTACGCTTCAGAACAGGGGGACATCACTTGCTGCTTTGCTTCTTGAACAATACACAATAAAATCCGGCTAAGCACGTTACAAGGGAGAGAGAAACGCATTGGCCTTTCTGACATTACTGGTCGGTCTGCTTATCGTGTTGACCTTAGTACTTTTGGCGCTGGTCGGCCTGATCTTCAAGCAGCGGTTTGGCAATTCCGGCCAAATGGAACTTCTACAGCGACTTACATCGAACTCTGAGGCGCTGGGACCGGCTCTTTCTGGGCAATTCGCGCAAGCCACGGCGGACATGGCAACCCGTCTGGAGCAGACAAAGGGAGACTTGCGGCAACAGGTTTCGGACCGGCTCGGCGAGGGCTTTCTCGCGATCCAGTCGACAGTCGACCAGCAGATGCAGGCGGGACGACGGGAACAATCGGATCGGCTGACGGAAGCTCGGATGGAGTTGACCGGCTCGCTGGCGTTGACGACCTCGCAGCTCAAAACGGAATTCGACAGCTTGAACAAGCAGACGATGCTGAGCCTGGAATCGATACGGGACCGGGTGGATGCCAAGCTGCTGGCGATTACCGATCAGGTGCAGCAAAAGCTCGACCAGAACATCAAGGAAGGTTTCGCGCAGTTTGAAAAAGTTCAACAGCACTTGAAGGCTGCCGAAGAACAGCTGCGAGAAGTGGGCGCGCTGGGACACTCTATCAACGATTTGAATAATCTACTGAAGCTGCCGCATTTGCGCGGGCAGTTTGGCGAGGCGAGTCTGGAGCGCTTGCTGGCGGATTTTCTTCCGGCGCACATGTTTGAGATTCAATGTCCGCTTCCGCAGGGCGGCGGACGGGTGGACGCCATGATTCAATTCCCCGACCGGCGGCTGCCGATCGATGCGAAGTTTCCGCGCGAGCAGGTGCTGGCTTTGTTTGAGAGCAACGTGGAATCGGAGATTACAGAAGCGCGGCACGAGTTTGTGCGCGTGATGAAGGTGGAAGCAAGGCGGATCAAGACTTACATTCAGCCGGAATATGGAACCACGGACATCGCTTTAATGTACTTGCCGAGCGAGACGCTTTACATGGAGGCGGTCCGCAATCGCGAACTGGCGGATTGGCTGAACCAGCAGCACGTATTTCCGGTATCGCCGAATACCCTGCTGATGACTTTGCAGACCATCGCGCTGGTGCACAAGTGGTACGAGGTAGCCAGCAAGTTTGAGAAGAGCCGGTTGGAACTGGGCAAGGCGCAGAAGTCGTTCGATTATTTCCAGGGCCAGTTTGAAAATATTGGCAAGAGTCTAAACAAAGCGCAGGAGGCATTTGAGACGGCGCAAAGGCACTTGAAGAGTTATCGCGGAAAGGTCACGGCGCTGAGCGGGCAGGAGCAGCTTGATTTGGATGCGGCGAATGCGGAGCCACTGCCGCTGATCGATAAAGCGAGTGCGTGAGTAAGGCATGCCTAAAGGATGAGGATCGAGTGTGGTTCCAGGAGAAGCTGTACTTGGGGGTCGGGAGCTTGAAGCCCGGGAGTTTGCAAGGTACGGCAGACGTGGCGCTAGAAGCGCCACTCTTCCACGGTGGTCTGGGTGTCCGAGTTGTACGACGTCGATCCCTTACTCCAAGCCTTCAACGACGTATAAAGTTCCCAGGACACGCACGGTGCTGTAGGCATAGGTCTTGCTGTCCTCGGCGTAGACCACCCTCACGTCCTGGTTTGAACCCGCTTTCTCGCTCGGTTCTACGGTCTGGAGTAGGGTCCGCTTTCCGGTTGCGATATCCACACGATAGATCCGGGCTTCCCGCGGTGTGGCCGAAACCACCAGCAGACCTTTTCCATCTTCCGTCCAGTTTTCAATTTGATAGTGAGGTTCCACGCCCTGGAGTACTTGCAGCTTCTGCGTCTCTCGATCAAATACAACAGGCTCGCCGGAAGCATTGCGTCCGGCGATCCGCTTTCCATCCTTCGCTATGGCGCTGCCGGTAAAATCGGGAGGACCCAGAGGCTGCGGCTTTCCCCCCTCCAGATCCATTTCGTAGGAGCGCAAGGCTTGTCCCTCGGCCGCCCCGGTCAGCAGCAGATGCTTGCCATCCGGGAACCAGGTCAGATTCCCCAGACTGGTAATGTCTCCTAACGGCAACCGCCGACTCTGGCCGGTTCCAATCGGGTTGATGCCCACCTGCGGCGGCCGGGTCACGATTTGGGTGGCAACGGTAGTTCCGTCGGGCGAGAATCTGGGGCCCGATCCGGGTCCGAGCGCCACCGGCGCGGAGCCATCGAGCTTCCGGTAAACCGCCAGATACAAGGATCCCGCCGGTCCTCCCCATTCCAGAAACACGATGGCCTTTCCATCCGGCAAGATGTCTCCTGCCATCGATCCGTCGAACCATTCGAGGCCGCGCCGTTCTTTTCCAGTGGCGGGGTCGATGGCGGTGATCTCGGTGAGGTGCTGCTCGCTCGAAAGAAGAGCGCGACCGTCCGCCGCAACATCCAGGATCCGCGTGCCTTGCGGAGTGGTGAGGATTTCTCTCTGCTTTCCCTCTGGGGTCACACCATACAGTTGGCGTTCCGTTGAATCGGAGGCGGTGAACCATACTTCCTTGCCGTTTCGCGACCAGGCCAGCCCCTGTATGGTTGCGAATTCCCTGGTCAGCTGTTTACGCGCACCTGAGCTATCGATAAGCGCCACCCAACCTCGGTCATCGCCGTATATGGGATGTTCGACGAACGCGACTTCCTTGCCGGAAAGAGAGACGTGTACATAATCAACGTATCCAGCGGTCGAATAAATCACTTTGCCCGCCGGATATTCGAGTTGTACCTTCCGGTTCGCCAGCCGCACCAGCGCCAGGGTTTTGCCATCGGGCGCGTAGTCTGCCGCAATCACGTCCTTCTCCTGCGAGCGCGGCGTGCCGCCCGCCATCGGCGCTTGCGACATGGTGCCGCTCAAGAAATAGTGCTGAATCACCGGATCCACTGAGAGTTCCATGTCTCCGCTGGCGGAAAGAGCGAGCAGGGTTGCACTCGGAAGGTCCACTTTGGTGGATTGCGGAAACTCCATGCGCACGCTGTAGACCTGGAGCGGCTCGTCGTCCCACTGCGCGCTATAGACAACCGTTTGCCCATCCTTGGCAAAGCGCGCATTGGCCAGATAGCCCTGCCGATAAGTCAGCCGGGTGAACTTTGGCTGAGGCTTCGCAGAGAACCACTGGGCAAGCATCCACACGGCACCACCGATCGCCAAGAGGCCAATGGCCGCAGCTCCGAGCAGCCACACTCGCCGCGCCTTTGGCGGCTGCACGATCGCCGGGGCTGAGTTTGCCGACGCCGCGGCGCTGGAAGACGATGTCCCGCTCAGCGATTCAATGGCGAATGCGAGATCGCTTGCCGACTGGAATCTTCGTTCGACATTCTTTTCCAGGCATCGGCCCAGAATCCGCTGGAGTCCGAGTGGGCCTTCCCATCCTGTACTATTTACGTCCGGCGGTTCTTCGCGCAAGATGGCAGTCATGGTTTCGGCGGAGGTGTCGCGCTTAAATGCGCGCTTTCCGGTGAGCATTTCGTAGAGCACCGCGCCAAAGCTGAAGATGTCGGACCGCGCATCGGTCGCACCGCCCCGCACCTGCTCGGGCGACATGTAGCCGACAGTTCCCATGACCATGCCGGGCAACGTGGCGGGACTGGTGAGCGTGGCTCCGGTCTGCTGGCTACACTCAGGGTCGGCGAGCTTCGCTAGGCCGAAATCGAGGACCTTGACCCGGCCGTCTTTGGTGATGAATACGTTCTCCGGTTTCAGGTCCCGGTGGACGACTCCCTTTTCGTGGGCGGCGGCGAGTCCTTGTGCGATGCCGAGGGCGTACTCGATGGCGCGCCGTACGGGCAGCGGGCCAGCTTCGAACTTCTCGCGAAGCGTCTGGCCTTCAAGGAATTCGCTGACCAGAAACGGTGCGCCGTCGTGCGTGCCGATGTCGTGAATCCCAAGAATGTTGGGGTGGCTCAAGGCGGCAATGGTGCGGGCTTCCTGCTCGAAACGCCGCAACCGGTCGGCGTCCCTTGCGAGGGCCTCGGGCAGCACTTTGATGGCGACGTCACGACCGAGTCGTGTATCCCGCGCGCGATACACTTCGCCCATTCCGCCAGCGCCGAGCGGAGATTGGATTTCATAGGGCCCGAGTCTTGTGCCAGAGGTTAGAGCCATGCGTGGCGGCAATTATAGCGTGCGCGGCGGGTGGGAGCGGAGGCAAGGATTCACAATTGACAACCACAGACACGGTCGCAGATACTGCATCTTGCGCATGTAGGAAGCAACGGCTGTCGCCGAAGGGCAATGCCCACCTACGATCTCATCGTGGAGGCCCACATGCCCAATCTAGAGAACCTCAAGAAGCAAGCCAAACTGATATTGCGGTGGCATCGCGAAGGCTACCATCCGGTGGCCGCAGAAATCCGCCGCGATTCGCCGCGTTTCCGGGATATGCCGGACTCGGAGATTCTTGCGGCGAACTTTAAGCTCAGCGATGCGCAAGAGATGGTCGCCAGACAGCAAGGCTTTGATAGTTGGCAAGCCTTGAAAACCGGAGTTTCAACAGCGTTGCCCAAGGTGAAATCGTCGCCGTCGAAAGCAACGATCACGGGCGCCGAGCCGCAACTGTTCGTCAGCGATATCAAGAGATCGTGCGACTTTTTCTGTGAGAAGCTGGGCTTTTCGCCGGTCTTCAGTTACGGCAAACCTCCGTACTATGCGCAGGTGAGCAGGGACGCGGCGCGTCTGAATCTAAGGTGTGTCGAGCGGCCGGTGATCGAGTCGGCGGTGCGCGATCGGGAGGAACTGTTGTCGGCATCTATGACCGTGGCTACAGCGGAAGAGATCAAGCTGCTGTTTCTTGAGTTTCAGTCCGCAGGCGTTGCCTTTCAGCAGACGCTGAAAAAGCAGCCCTGGGGCGCCAAGAATTTTGTCGTCCAGGACCCGGATGGCAACCTGCTGCTGTTTGCTGGACCTGCAAACTAACGAGACCTCCGATTAAATGCAGGCAAAAGGCATTCACCACAGGGTACACAGGGGTGCACGGAGGCCATGGGTAACTTAATCAGAATTTCCCTAGCGGCTACTCAGGCGAAACGTGATGATCGAGCGTTTATAGTCGGCAATGCGGAGGTAGAGCGGGCGCCCGCTCGCTTCTGCGTTTGCATTGACCGCGACACCACCAGCCGCGGAGCGCGCGCCGCGCCGAAGGTATTAGCTTGGGTTCATGGTGAAGGTGCCGCTGCCGGTGCAGGTCCCGGTGCCCGACAAAGTCCACGTACCCGAAATCGTGTTGTTCGCCACTTGTCCATTGGCGAGCGTCAGTGTAGCCGTAGGAGCACCGGAGACGATTGCCATACTAAAGGTTCCGGTGACATTGCCGTTAGCATTTCCACTTAGAGCGAAGGTCCCGGACTCGGACTCAATCGTGTCGAAGCAGCCGTTCTGTGTGCTGAAGGTCAGATTGGTGATGTTCACATTGGTCCCCGACCCCTGAGTGAATGTTGCGGTAAATGCAAAGACCGTATTCTGGCTGGTGTCGGTCAGGCCGGCCGTCCAGGTGCCATTGATGGTGGAGTTGTTGGAGCCTCCGCCACAGGCTCCTAAAGTGACTGCCAGGCCGATGATGAGGGCGATGCCGAATGACTTCATGGGGAATCCTCCTATGTTTTCAAACCGCGCCACGGGTTTAAGTTGCGCTCTAAAGATGCGAAGAATTGCGGTGCCGGATGTAAGCCGGGGAGTGTTTTAAGGAAATATACAGTGGACCCGCGAAGCGGAGCGGCTACAGGCCGGCTTCGATGCGCGACCGCGGGTCGAGAAAGTCTCGCAGCGCGTCTCCAATAAAGTTGAACGACAGGACGGCCAACATGACGGCCAAGGCGGGGAACAGGACGAGATGTGGCGTATCGAAAAGATGCGCGCGGCTGTCGTTCAACATCGAACCCCAGCTCGCAGTCGGTGGGGGAACGCCTAAACCAAGAAAACTCATGGTGGCCTCCGCGAGGATTGCGCCCGCCATGCCAATGGCAGCCTGCACGATCACCGGCTGCATGATGTTGGGCAGAATGTGGCGGACAATGATGCGCAAATTGCTGGCACCAAGCGCACGCGAGGCTTCCACGAATTCACGTTCGCGCGCGGCCAAGACCTGGGCGCGGACCAGACGGGCGTAGCCGACCCATCCGCCGAGCGAAAGCGCCAAAATAAGATTGAAGATGCCGGGACCGCGAAAGGCGACGAAGGCGATGGCGAGCAGGATTCCTGGAAACGACAGGAACGCGTTCATCACAACGACATTGACGAAGCGGTCAATGCGGCCTCCGTAGTATCCGGCAATCGAACCGATCACCAGGCCGAGGCCGAGCGAACCTGCTACGACACAGGTACCCACAAGCATGGAGATTCGGGCGCCGTAAATGAGGCGGGAGCAGATGTCGCGTCCGAGCTCATCGGTACCACACCAGTGAGTGGAGGACGGCGGTGAGAGACGCGAGGGCAAGTCGATGTAGGAAGGACTCTGGGGAGCGATCCAAGGGGCAAAGATAGCGAGGATGATGAAGAACGCCACCAACATCGCGCCAATGGCAGCCAACGGATTGTGGCGAGCGGCGCGTGGAAGCGAGATGGCGGAAGTGGACATCGTTTAAAGCTTACACCGCGGAGAGAGCGTGTAGCTGTCGGAGTGCGGAAGCCCGGCCGTAACCTGGCGATCGACCAACAGTCAAGCGCAGCCGGGATGCTCACTCCCACTATGGTTGAAGTGGCGGAGGAGGGTCTTTAAACATGGACCGGTACTGGGGATCTTCGTCAATATCAATCGCCCAAGCGTCGTGCCCATTGGTCACGAGATAAGTGCGGAATCCAATCTGCCAGAGAAATTCCATGGCGGGAGAATTCATGTCGCGGTCGAACACACTGCGCGCCCACTTCTCATCCGCACCCTTGTTGTTGATCAGCAGTGTAGGACCATCCTTCGCTTTTTCGTCGTCGCCTCCGTAAATTTCTCCGCCAAACCTACGGTGCACTTCCTCGGCAGCGGCTTTTCTTCGAACGGGATCGTTCCACTTCAGGGTTGATCCCTGCACAGGGGCCGGTGCGGCAGGGGTGATGTTTGCAGGAGTCGTGTTCGCAGCAGAAATGTTTGCAGGGGCCGTGTCCGCGGGAGCCGTGTTGGTCGGAGCCGAACTCTGCGCACTATCGAGCAAGTGCAGAATCACGCAATGTTGGTCGGCGTACACCTGGGTAAACTTGCCACCATTTGTTATGTATCGAAACCATTCGGCGGAGACAGGAGCGGGACTGTCTCCCACGAACAGATAGCTGACGCCCGACACGGAAGCGCGTCGAAAGAGGTAACGAATCGCCTCGGCTGGATCGGTTTCCGATTTGGACGAGAGCTCCTCATTTAGAGTTTGCAACTCGGGATGACGAGCGGCGAGGTAAATGGGATCAAGGCCCGAGACATAGCGATGCTCGGTATCGTAATAAAAGAGCTTCGGAAAATCGGTCCAATTTACGTCGTAAATCAAAGCTCCAGCGGGAATGTTCGCCAACATCCATTCCGCGCCGGCCTGGTAATGATCGGGATCTACGGTCAGGCCCATAATCTTGGTGCGCCCCATAAACAGGGAGTACACCGCAACCGCCGCTAGCAACAGGCCAATCACGAGGACATGCCGCGGAATGAATTGGGCCTCGTCTGCTCCGTCGCTATCTTCTTCGTCGTCTTGCTGCCGCGACGCGAATTCTCTTGGTCTCGTTTCCGAAAGGTCAGAGCCAGCCGCGTCAATGTTCCATATAGATTGCAGTGCGAATGCTGCGAATATGACCGCCAGCGGGGGCCAGTACTCCATGAAGCGGGAAGAGCGCATGGCGATCACTAACAGGAACGTCGAAAAGATCAACAATGCCAGCGGCCGCTGCAACTGTTCTCGGGCATTCCGGGCAACGGCAAGGGCGTATCCGAACGCCATGTATCCCACAACCATGGCAGCGCATGCAATTAAAGAGGACTGGAGGAAGTACCAACTGGTGAGCGCGTACCATTCAAAACCAACGCCTGACTGCACGGAGACCTGGCCGGACTTGGCCACAAGGTGCTGGATAAATAGATGAATGTCGCGCGGAAAGAAAGGGTTGACGACGAGCCCGGCGAACATGCCGACGGCCGTCCAAACGAGCGGCCTCCATTCGAACTTGCGCTCGCTCCACCAGACTACGCCCGTCCAAATCAGCGCCAGCACACCTAACATCACAAACAGGTTGTAAGCCCAAACATAGAAGAAGGCGGCTGGAGCAAGCCACAGGTACTTGCGCTCGAATAAAAGAACGATCCCGACGACGATGAAAACGATTGAAATGCTCTGTGCCTTGGTCATATTCATGCGCACATAGAACACCCAACCGCAGCCCAACAACGCCATGAGCCAGAGCAAGGGGTAACGGATGCGAAAGCGCAGAATGAGCCAGTAGAGCGAAAAAACCGCCGCGCTTCCAAACAGCGTGGTTGCCACCTTCGCGCCGAAACGAAGGTCTCCAAACCAAGTGAACGGCATCAGCAGGACATGGAAGAGGAAATGCTGGTCGGCATACTGTGTGGGACTCAAAGTTGTGAGAGGCAACCATTCGAACCTGGGCGGGAAGTTGAAATGACGCAAGCCCGTCCACAATATCTGGCTCCACTTAATGTGGTAGTAGCTGTCAAAGTCCCCACAGCACAGGCCGGCGGTCGAAAACTGCAACCAACAGAAGGCCCCGACGATGGCTACGAGGCCAATGGCCAGATGAAGGTAATGCCAGCGATCCTCGAGAGCGAGGGATCCAGCCGGGTGCGAGTGCGCTTTTGGTTCTGGCTTGGCCATGGAAGAAATACAAACCGCAACTTAAACGTGTGAGTCTAGCTGAGTATGAGTCACAATTCAACCGGAGGCTGCCACGGCTTCCGAATCCTCGATCCGAAACGCGACATTATTCTATCGAGCCTACAGCGGGCGGCGGCGTTGGTCGGTCAGCGGGTGGTGATGGAGTTAGTGTGACAAGTGGCCGGATTACGCAGCGTGGTATTTTTCTCGGCAAAGGATGCTATGAGCACTGCCAAACAAGATGTTGAGTCGCTGTTGAACCGGTTGCCCGACAACGTATCGGTTGAAGACATTCAGTACCACCTCTACGTTCTTGACAAGGTGCGCCGCGGACTAGAGGATGCGCGCGTTAATGGCACCGTCTCGCAGGAAAAAATAGAGAGTCACTTCAGCAAATGGCTCACCGAATAGTCTGGTCGAGACGTGCGGTTCAGGATTAAGGCCGAATTGGGCATCCAGAAACTTATAAGCGCGCATCAACGCGAATCTTAGCACGCAGCTTTTGTGCAACGAATTATGAGTCGAGAGGGGACGGGGGTCGGTTCCGAAGTGCGGACCAAAATCCCCGACGAAGGCTATTGCCGGATTCTTGGGTTGACCACCGAGTATAGAAAATCGGTCAGGAAATTCACTGCCAAATACGTCAGGCCAATGGCCAGGATGCAGCCCTGCACCAGATAGTAATCGCGGTTGCCGATGGCCTGGATGGTGAGGCGTCCGATGCCGGGCCAGGAGAAGATGGTCTCGGTCACGATGGCGCCGGCGAGCAGTGCGCCGAACTGCAATCCTAAAACCGTGACGATGGGGATCATCGCATTGCGAAGAGCATGGCGATAGACGACGGTCCGCTCCGGCAGGCCTTTGGCGCGAGCGGTGCGGATGTAGTCCTGGCCGAGTTCTTCGAGCATTGAGGTGCGCACCATGCGGGTCAGGATCGCGGCCAACGCTCCGCCCATGGTGATGGCGGGCAGGACGAGGTGCGCGAAGGTTCCGGAACCGGAGACGGGGAGCCATCCTAACTTGATGGCGAAAAACAGAATCAGGATGGGGCCGAGAGCGAAGTTTGGGAAGGACAGTCCAAAGAGACTGACCACGCTGAGCAGCCGGTCATCCCAGCGATTGCGGCGCTGGGCGGAACGGACTCCGGCGGGAATCGAAAGCAGAATGGCGACGAAAAGTGCCGCCAGCGTAAGTTCCAACGTGTATGGATATCTCTGGACGATCAGGCTCCCCACGTTTTGATTGAAGCGCAGAGAGGGGCCCAAGTCGCCATGGAGGACGCCTTTCCAGTAGTGAAAATATTGTTGGGAAAGCGGCAAATCGAGACCGTAAGCATGGCGAGCAGCTTGAATGTCGGTGGCCGGGGCACCATCGCCTAGCATTTGCAAAATAGGGTCTCCCGGCACGAGATGGATGAGGAGGAACACGACGGAGACGACCAGCCAGATCACCGGGATGGTGTAGAGCACGCGAGTGAGAAGATAGCGAAACATTGGGAATTGAGTAATTGGGTAATTTAGCAATTGAGAAATTGGCCCACTACTGTCCTACGATTTTCAATTACCCAATTACTAAATTACACAATTCCCCAATGGCTCAGTCGCCGGCTTTGCCCATCGCTGTCGGCTGTATTTTTTCAATCTTCACCTTGGCGATGCGGTGCGCTTCCATTTCTTCAACCGTGAAGCGATGGTTCTCATAGTCGAATTTATCGCCGACGTGCGGAATTTTTTGCAGACGGGCGAGCACGAATCCAGCCAGCGTTTCAAAACCCGCGTCGCGAGGCAGTTCCAGTTCGTATTGCGACTCCAGGTCGCGAATGCCGACGGCGCCCTCGAGCACCAGCGGAACGGTGTCGCTCAGGGCGGCTTGCTCGGGCGCGGCAACGTCAAACTCATCTTCTATTTCGCCGACGAGCTGTTCGAGAATGTCTTCGACGGTGATGACTCCGGCGGTGGAACCGAATTCGTCAACCACCACGGCTAGGTGGCGCTTGCGGTCTTTGAATTCTTCGAGCAATTCGGTGAGCACCTTAGTTTCAGGGACGACCAGAACGTCACGGACGATCTGGCTGATCCTCATGTTGGCAATCTTCGAGACAACCATGCCGGCGGGGTTGGCGGTAAGGCGAAGGCGCATCCAGCGCATGAGGTCTTTGGAGTACAACACGCCGACGATATGCTCGGGGCCGCTCTGCGGATCGTAGACCGGGATGCGGGAATGCTGCTCTTCGACTACGCGGGCGAGAGCTTCGTCGAGGGTCAGATTTCCCGGTAACGAGAAAATGTCGGGCCGCGGGACCATGACTTCGCGAACGGTAATGCTCTCCAGTTCCAGTGCATGGTGGATCATCTCCTCCTGAAAGGGCGGGATCTGCCCGAACTGGCGGCTGGCGGTCACGATCAGTTTGAGTTCATCGGGAGAGTGCACCGGCCCCTGGCGGACTTTACGGCCGCCGAAGATTCGCAGCACGGAGCCGGCGGCCGAGTTCATCACAAAAATGAAGGGCCGCGCGAGGGTGAGGAAAACGTCCATGGGCGCCGCGACGGCGAGTGCGACCTGCTCACCGCGTTGCAGAGCCAATGATTTGGGAACCAATTCTCCGAGAATCACGTGCAGGCACGTGATTAAAGTGAAGGCCACGGCGATGGCGATGCCATGGGCATAGATTCCGGCGTGGGGGAATTGGCCGAGGCCGCCTTCGACCAGTCTGGCGAGGAGCGGTTCACCGACCCATCCGAGGGTAAGGCTTACTACTGTGATTCCCAGTTGGACGCCGTTCACAACCTCATCCAGGTTGCGGTGTAGCTTTTGGACGGTGCGGGCGCCAATACGGTGGGCTTCGATTAGCTGCTGTATACGGGTGTCCCGGATGCTGACCAGCGCAAACTCGGCGGCGGCAAAGAAAGCATTGGCCGCGACCAGGAGCAGGATCAGAAACACCCGGAGCAGCACAAAAGCGATCATGGAGATGTAATTCTAACATTCCAAAGGGGGAAGGTACTGCCCTAGGGACTTCGGGGGGAGTAAAATGAACTTTGACTGAAAAGTAGCTGTGGCGCCGGGAGGTAGCGTCCCAAGCGTCTTCGGACCTCCCAGCGGTGTCTGCTTCCATTTTTAGTTCTGATCGGTCTAAGGCAATGGGACGGGCGGTTCGGCCGACGAACGGTCGCGTCTAACATCTTCGGAACAAATCGTAGGGCAAGTCCGTAACAGAGACAGCAGGGCAAGCAACATTCCTATCAGGAGGCTGCGGTGAACGGGAATAGTAACGGAAAGAAAAAGCGCAAGAAGCGGATCATAATCGTCAGCGTAGTGGTTGGCTTGGTTTTGGTTTGCGCAGTAGCACTGTATGCGTTCAGCCGCGGAGGGACCAAGATCGACCCAACCAAGTTGGCCAAAGTCGAAAAGGGCGACTTGGCGAAGAGCGTAGTAGCGACCGGCAAAGTTACGCCTATTACCAAGGTCGAAATCAAATCGAAGGCCAGCGGCATTGTTAAAAAACTGCTCGTCGAATATGGCGATA
Source organism: Terriglobales bacterium (assembly GCA_963700175.1). Lineage (GTDB taxonomy): Bacteria > Acidobacteriota > Terriglobia > Terriglobales > Acidobacteriaceae > DASVWZ01. The sequence continues at coordinate 212,707 of CAVOWN010000002.1, read as the reverse complement.
CCGTGAAAAAGGGGCAGTTGCTGGCGCAGCTCGACAAAATCGAGATCGAAGCTCAAGTCGAGCAGTCTCGCGCGGCTTTGCAAGCCGCCGAGGCAAACCTGGCGAGTTCGCAGGCTGATTCCGAGCGCGCAAAAGTCGATGCGGAAGGCCCGGATGTGCCTCTGCTGAAGCGTGAATACGACCGTGCCACCCAAATGGCACAAGAGGGTGTGGTTTCGCAAACTGCGCTGGACGATGCCGACAGAAATTACAAGATGGCGCTGAATAAGCAAAATGTCTCAAAGGCGCAGGTCACGGTATTGAAGGCGAAAATTGCGCAGTCGCAAGCGGAGATGGCGCGCGACCAGGCGAATTTGAAGCAGTTGGAGGAACAACTCAGCTATACGGACATCATTTCGCCCATCGATGGAATCGTGCTCTCGCGCGATGTTGAAATGGGCGATGCTGTCAGTTCGATCCTGGTGTTGGGATCGTCTGCCACGCTGGTCATGACTCTGGGCGATACGAGCGAGGTCTACGTTAAGGGCAAAGTGGACGAGAGCGACATCGGCAAGGTCTATCTTGGCCAACCGGCGCGCATCAAGGTCGAATCATTCAAGGACAAGACGTTCAATGGCAAGGTGACCAAGATTTCTCCCATGGGCGTTGAGAAAGATAACGTGACGACGTTTGAGGTACGGGTCTCGATCAACAATCCCGGCGGCGAATTGAAGGCCGAAATGACAGCCAACGCCGAGATCATTCTGGACGAACACAAGGGCGTGCTGCAGATTCCGGAAGGCGCGATCATCTACGACAAGGATAAGAAAGCGTCGGTCCAGGTTCCAGACCCCAAGGAAAAAGATGGCATGAAGAAGGTTGCCGTCAATATCGGGATCTCGAATGGTGCGAAGACAGAAGTGCTGAGCGGGCTGAAGGAAGGCGATCAGGTCGTTCTACAGTAAACCGGTATTAACCGAATAAGGGCGCGGATGCGGAATCCGCGCCTTTTTCTTTTTTGGGGACAGCCAGTTCCTCGCTTTGATTCCCTGCTGCATTTCTTTCCTCACCCTCTGCTGTCTAGCGCGTCTATTGTTAGGGCGGAACTTAAAGCCCGAAAAATCCGTAACTCTCAATTACCTGGAGGACCGATGAAGCACTCCGTGAGATCTATCAAAGTTTTGGTTCTGGCTACTCTGTTTGTGATCGCTCTGGCAGGATCGGCGTTCGCCTCATCGATCCAGGGATCGTTCCAACGGACATACACGGTCAACGGCCCTGTCGATCTGGAAGCGCTTACTCGCTCGGGCGACATCACGATTCACAGCGGGCCTGCTGGTACGGTCACCGTTAGCGGCAAGATCCAGGTTCAGGATCGTTGGCTCGGCGGCGACCGTCATACCATGGTCAGCCAGATCGAGCAGAACCCGCCAATCCGGCAGAGCGGCAACAGCATTCACATCGAACTGCTAGACGAACAAGGAGCAGCGGTGCGCGATCGTGGCCTCCACATGGATTACCTCGACGGTCACGGAATCTCAGTGGACTACGAGATCACTCTTCCTCCAGATTCCGCCGTCCGCACGGAAAGCGGATCGGGCGACCAGCGTGTGGAAGACATGCGGGGTAAACTCGAGTTGCGTACCGGTTCTGGCGATATGCGATTGCGCAATACCGGCGCAGTTCGCATCCATACCGGTTCGGGCGATGTAGAGGCCTTCGAGGTTTCTGACAGCTTTGCCGCCGAAGCGGGCAGCGGCGACATCCGCGTGGAAGGAAAAGCTTTGGGTGATGTGCACGTAACCACCGGATCAGGCAACATTGAACTGCGCGGCATGAAGGGCGAGTTGGAGGCGGAGTCGGCGAGCGGCGACGTTACCATTGAAGGTGAACAGGCCGGCAGTTGGAACGTCAGAACCAGTTCGGGCAATGTAGAGTTGCGCTTGCCTGACAATGCCGCATTCGACCTGGATGCGAGCACAGGATCGGGCGAGATTGAGACCGGCCGCCAGGTTGTGGCGATGGTGCAAGGCAAAATAGGCGGGGCTCGGAGCCAGATCAGCGGCAAAGCGAATGGCGGGGGCCCGCGGTTGACCGTGCATACCGGTTCGGGGGACATTCGAATCAACTGATATTGGAGGGACCATGAACGCTGCTTTCAAGTACCGATTTCTCGTTGTCTCATGTGTGGCGTGTTGGCTGTTCGCGGCAGCATCGCTTCCCGCGCAGGCTTCGGCTGAAGGATCATTTGACCGCACACTGCAAGTCAATGGTCCCGTCAACCTCGATCTCTCGACCGGATCGGGCAATATTCAGGTGCGTAGCGGCAATTCCGGCCAAGTGCAGATTACGGGACGGATCAAAGTGACGAACTGGTTCAGCGGAGATTCGGAAGCGCGGGTGAAACAGATTGAAGCGAATCCGCCGATCCAGCAAAGTGGGAACGATATTCGGATCGGGCACATTGACGATCCCGAATTGCGCAGGAACGTCTCCATCAGCTACGACGTTATCGTTCCCGCGGATACGCAACTGCGTTCGCACTCAGGTTCGGGCAACCAGACGATAGAGGGAATTCAGGGAAGCGCGGAAGTTGAGGCCGGCTCGGGCGATTTGAAGATCTCCAATATTGGCAACACGGTGCGGGCAGATACCGGTTCCGGTGGAATTCAGATCGATCAAGTAAAAGGCAACGTGCATGCTAAGGCCGGCAGCGGAGACATCCGCGGCACAGGGATTGCCGGAGGATTCGAGGGGCGCACGGGCAGTGGACATATCCGAGTGGAGCAGACCGCGCCGGGATCGGTCAATGTGGAAACCGGCTCGGGCGGAATTGAATTGACTGGAGTTCATGGCTCACTGGGTGCCAGCGCGGGAAGCGGAAATGTCAGCGCTGAAGGCTCCCCGACGGGATCGTGGACCGTGCATACCGGTTCGGGTACGGTCCGTCTGAAGATAGCTTCGGGGATGGCTTTCGATCTCGATGCACGCAGCAGTTCCGGATCGATCACCGTGTCACAGCCGATGACGGTGCAAGGCACGATTGCACGCAAGGAGATTCACGGGAAGGTAAACGGTGGCGGAGTTTCGGTGAGAGTAGAAACAGGATCGGGAAATGTGGAAATCGAATAGCATTGATGGCAATAAAACGGCGGAGATTTTCAATAGAGAATCTCCGCCGCTGGTTTCTTTGCAGACTCGGAGCGTTAGACTCCGATTACCGCGCACAACTCTTTTACGCTGTCCGCGCTGCGATTGAGTTCTGCCTGCTCGTGCGGGGAGAGCTTGATTTCAATGATTTGCTCAATCCCCTTCGAGCCCAGCTTGACCGGAACTCCGACGTAAAGGCCTTTGATACCGTATTCGCCGTCGAGATAAGCAGCGCAAGGCAGTATCTTCTTTTTGTCTTTCAGGATCGCTTCCACCATCTCTGTAACCGCCGCTGACGGTGCGTAGTATGCGCTTCCGGTTTTCAAGTATTTCACGATTTCAGCGCCACCATCGCGCGTGCGCTGGACAAGCTTTTCAATGGTGTGGGCATCCATCAATTCAGTAATCGGGATGCCAGCCACGGTCGAATAGCGGGGCAATGGGACCATGGTATCGCCGTGTCCGCCGAGGACAAAGGCGGTCACGTTTTCGACGCTGACCTTCAATTCTTCAGCGATAAAGGTGCGGAAGCGGGACGAATCGAGCACCCCGGCCATGCCGATGACGCGCTCGCGAGAAAATCCGCTCATCTTATAAGCCGATTGGGCCATCGCATCCAATGGATTGGAGACGATAATCAGGATGCAATGCGGCGAATGGTGGATGGCCTTGCCTACCACATCGCTCATGATCTTGTGGTTGGTGTTGAGCAAATCGTCGCGGCTCATGCCGGGCTTGCGAGGAATTCCGGCAGTCACGACGACGATATCGGAATTCGCGGTGTCGGCGTAATCGTTGGTGCCGATCACATGCGAATCGCGTTTTTCGATCGGCATGGCTTCCAGTAGATCGAGGCCTTTGCCTTGAGGCACGCCCTCCACAATGTCGATAAGAACGACGTCCGCGAGTTCTTTTGAGGCAATCCAGTGGGCAGCGGTCGCTCCCACATTTCCTGATCCTACAATCGTAACTTTCTTTCGCATGAGTCCCTTTCGTAAAAAAATAGTGGTTACGGGAAGTTATCGGGCCGTACTCAAAACCGCCGCTTCCATATTCTCGATGATGTGGCCGGCGAATTCGCTGGTTTTGACCTTGGTTGCGCCATCCATCAGGCGCTCGAAATCGTACGTGACTTTTTTCTGTTCGATGGTCTGCTCCATGCCTCTCTCAATCAGATCGGCGGCTTCGTTCCACCCCATAAACCTAAACATCATTACCCCAGAAAGAATTACGGATCCGGGATTGATGACGTCGCGGTCCGCATACTTGGGAGCGGTGCCGTGGGTGGCTTCAAAGATGGCATAGCCGTCGCCGATGTTCGCCCCCGGAGCTATTCCGAGGCCGCCAACTTGCGCGGCGCAGGCATCGGAAATATAGTCGCCGTTTAGATTCGGCGTGGCCAGCACCGTATATTCGTCGGCGCGTGTGACTATCTGCTGAAAGATGGAATCGGCGATGCGGTCGTTGATCATCAACTTCTTTTTCCACGCGCCTTTGCCATGCGACGAGTAAATTGCATCGAGCACCGCGCGCACTTCCTTGTAAACGCTCAGCCGAAAATCTTCTGCTGCAAACTCCAATCCCGGCTCAACCAGGCTGGCATTTTCTTCGATGGTGATGTTGGGATTCTTATCTTTGTTATCGATAATCCAGCTTTCGCGTTCGGTAATTACTTGGTCGCGGAACTCCTGTGTGGCAATTTCGTAGCCCCATTTACGGAAGGCGCCCTCGGTAAACTTCTGAATATTGCCTTTGTGCACCAGGGTGACGCTCTTTCGGCCATTTTCCAGCGCATATTGAATCGCCATGCGCACCAGGCGCTTGGTGCCAGTCACAGAGATTGGTTTAATACCGATTCCGGAGTCGAGGCGCAACTGTTTCTTGCCACCCTTGAGCATGTCTTGGTTGATGAACTCGATGATGCGAGCGGCGTCGGGAGTGCCTTCTTCCCACTCGATGCCGGCGTATACGTCTTCTGTGTTCTCGCGGAAGATGACCAAATTCATGCGCTCGGGATGCTTCACTGGCGATGGGGTGCCCTTGTAATAGCGGACCGGGCGCACGCACCCGTAGAGATCTAGAATCTGCCGAAGGGCCACGTTCAGCGAGCGAATGCCGCCTCCGACGGGCGTAGTGAGCGGACCCTTGACCGCTACACGAAACTCACGAATCGCATCGATGGTGTCATCGGGCAGCCAGTTCTTGAATTTCGAGAATGCTTTTTCTCCGGCGAAGACTTCGAACCACACCACGCGACGCTTGCCGCCATAGGCTTTTCGCACCCCGGCGTCGAACACGCGGACCGAGGCCTTCCAAATATCTCTGCCGGTGCCGTCGCCTTCAATAAAAGGAATGATCGGATTGTCGGGCACTTGGTAGCTGCCGTTCTTGTATGAGATTCGCGATCCGTCGGCAGGCACGGATACGCCATTATATGAAGCCGCCATTACTGTCCTCCGGGAAGTCAGGGAAACCCACTATTATAAGGGTTTTGTCGCGAGTCTGCGAAATATGCAGAAAACCGAAGTCATCGAACCCAGTCTGGTTCGGGCCAGGGTCGTTGACAAAATCCACACGCGCTTCCCGCTTAGAATAAGCGGATGCGCCTGCGCGGACGGGGATTAAGGAATTGGGAGACGCGATTGTTTTCGACGATTGGCATTGTCTTCCTGTTTTGCTTATCGGCGGCGGCGCAGGAAAGTTCCCCACAAGCCTCAACCTCGATCCAAAACAAATTGCCGGACGCGCCGGTTGCAGCCCCGCCTGCGACGAACTCACAGGCGACGAAGCCTGTCGCTACGCATGCCTTTTGGGACCGCGAAAATATCCTGCTGTTCTCTGGAGTCGCAGTCATGCGCGGACTCGACTATGCGTCAACCCGCAACTTTCAAGCCCGCGGCCGGAAAGAAATTCTATTAGCCCCGGAGGTCGTCAATAACTCCGCCGCATTCGCCAGTCTGGAAGCCGCCGCCACAGTCACCTCAGTCGGCATCTCATACTGGCTTCATCGCACCGGACATCACAAGCTCGAACGCTGGGTTTCCATCACGCACATGAGTGTCACGGCTTTCGGAGACGCCCGTAATTACGCGCTCAAGACCAGACGCCGCTGACCAAGCAATTACGCTGGCAGCAGTGCCGGCACAGCGGTAGTATTACTGAGAAATTCGCTCCCGAGGGAAATCGCATGCTTCACTACCGCCACAACGCGACCGCCTTACTGGCCATCGTTCTGCTCTCTGGCAGCGCCTTCGCCAGAAATTCGTCGGACCGAGTGCAATTCGCCAAGGATATTCGGGTGCAACCGGGTGAGAAAGTCGGAGACCTGGTCTGCATTGCATGTTCGATTTACGTTCGTGGTCAAACGACCGGCGACGCGGTGGCGATCGGCGGGAGCATTGTGCTGGACAACGCGCTCATCAATGGCGATGCAGTCGCGGTCATGGGAGGCGTTCGCCTGAACGGAAGCAGCCACGTGGGCGGCGATTCCGTCGCCATTTTGGGTTCTGTCTACCGGGACTCCGAGGCCCACACCGGAGGCGACGTCACATCGATCGGCGGGCCGCTATGGTTTCTCTTGATTGTCTTCCTGCCGCTGGCGCTTTTTGCCGCGTTCATCGCCCTCATCGTGTGGCTGTTTCAGAGGGCCCGCAGGCCGGCCACGGTCACCGCTTATCCGGGAGGAGTTCCGACCACGCGCGCATGAATTCACGCCGGGCAACCGGCATCGCGATCACCAGCGTCGCGTGCCAAAATATTTTCTTACGCCGATCGCGTTGTAACGACCCCAGGGTCCATTGTTTCCGAGATCGGCAGCTCCAAGGTTGCGGCTGCGATCGCCAAAACGATCAAACAGTAAGTGCTGGGTGACGCGGGCCTCGAATCCTTTGCCCAGATAGATTGCCGCTCCCCACGAATGTTCGACGCCGATGGGAGCAAACGACCACGTGTAGAGATACTGCGGGACATTTCTACCGAAGAGAAAAGACGGCTCTCCAAACAGCATGAAGCGGCGGAACTGGCCGCGGCCAAAGGGCCGGACCTCTAAGAGTCCGGAAGCCATGTAGCGGGCAAATTCGGTGCAAGGAGCATGGACCCCGCCATAGGATCCTGCGTTTCCCGCACATAAATTGGGATCGATTTCGTTATGCGGCGGCGCCAGATCAAACTGTGCGTATCCCCAAAAAGTATCTTTCGGAAAGAACATCCGTTCGCCGGGGGCGTCTTGTACTACATCCTCAGCTCGCAAAATTGCCGGGCACACCATGCACACCAAAATCAAAAACAGTAATCGCTTCATGAAGCCTCCGCGACAAAATTGGCATAAGAAATAATGGGAGAACACTTCCGAATTAGGCTCACCTCCGGCCGCTTGGACGAAACCAGAGTCCGGCGCCGCCGTTCATCAGGCTCATTTCGGGAGCGCCATATTGTAGCGCAGAATCCGGGAATTCAGCCTGCACGCGCCGTGGCAAAACGTTTCTTGTCTTCTGCTATGCTTCTGGAAAGCTCGAATATCCGGAAACGTGGGGAATGCAAATGATTTGGCGTAAACTTTTTGACTTGTTAGGAGTGATGATTCTGATGGCCGGAACAACTTTTGCCGCTTCGAATATTTACGACTTCACACTGCCTTCCATCGACGGAACGCCGATGCCGCTGGCGCAATTCAAGGGCAAGGTCGTGCTGATGGTGAATGTGGCGAGCCAGTGCGGATATACGCCGCAATACACAGCGCTGGAAGCGGTCTACGAAAAATACAAGGCACAGGGATTCGTGATCGTCGGCTTCCCTGCCAACAATTTCGGTGCCCAGGAGCCGGGCACCAATGAGGAGATCAAAACCTTCTGCTCGCGCAAGTATAGCGTGACTTTTCCGCTGTATTCGAAGGTGTCAGTCAAAGGCGATGACGAGACCCCTTTGTATCAATATTTGACCAAGCAAACCGCGCCGCCGATCTCCGGCGAGATCAAGTGGAACTTCACTAAGTTTCTGGTGGATAAGAACGGGAAAGTGGTGCAGCGCTTTGAGCCGGCGGTCACGCCGGATTCGCCGGAAGTGGTGTCGGCGGTTGAGAAGCTGCTAAAGCAGTAGAGACTTACGTAGCTGCGTCTCCGCCCGGATGCCCGCACGGGCGGGGAGGCCCGCGCCTACATCGACGCCAGGATGTCTTCGCTACATGCACGGCCAGTGGCTTGTGTAGCCAAGACGACCGGCGCCGATCTGAAATTTCCCACTCCTTTCGATACGGATTGTAGATACAGCGACTTCGTGACCCATGTCATTGACAAGTCTCCTACATTGGCGCAGCATTCATGCGTCGCGCTTCCACGAAGAAATCTGTCCTCGGAGTTCCTTTTATGAAGCGAATGGGTATTTTGGTCTTCATTCTGTGTGCGTGCCTGGTGGCCGTGGCCTCGGGTCAGCAGCCCGCGGACAACACGAATTTTGGTCCAATCTCTGTACCGGGTACGTCCGTAATTTTTGATCCAGATAATGTGCTCAGCAGCACCCGGCTTGCCAAGCTGGGATCCAACGGTTCTCTGGGCGCTACGCCGGCAGTCCAAGCATTGACCTTCGCCGCCGGGGCCAACCAGACATTTACATTCTCGGCGACGGGAATGATTGGTTGTTGCGGCACGATCAACATTGGACCGGACGGCTACCGAGGAAATTCGAACATCTACAAGCTCAAAAGCATTTCCGGATTCCGCGCACCCAGACAAGTGCCACTGGTTGGGGTTTTTACCGACGGCAAGCCACAGGGTGGCGCTCCTCGGGATTACAACTACAAGAAGGGCGTTCGACAGGCAACGTTTTCTCCACGCCTCAACCAGGTGTTCTTCATCGGAGACGGATTGACCGGCACAGGCAAAGGATCGACGCAGACGTTTAATGTGCCATCGACAGCGACCGAACTCTGGCTGGGTTTTGCAGATGCTCCTGATTTCTCTGGCCCGCCCGGGGCATATGGCGACAACCCGGGCAGCCTGACGGTATCCGGTACTCTCAGCACACCTTCGGAATAGTCTTCAGCCTTGGGGTTCGCGGAGCGGCACGCCAAGGCCCTTTGAAGCTTCCCTCGAGGGGGCACTGCGGATCCTATTTTGACGCTTTTGAAGGCTAGATGTCGTAGTACAAGGCAAACTCATAAGGATGCGGTCTTAGCCGGATCGCGTCCACTTCTTTGGTTCGCTTGTACTCGATATAGGTGCTCAACAATTCCTCCGAGAAAACGTCTCCCTTTCGCAGGAAATCATGGTCTTTCTCCAGCGCGAGGAGAGCATCTTCCAACGATCCCGGCATGGACGGCACTTTTCGCAGTTCTTCCGGATCGAGCTCGTAAATATCTTTGTCTAACGGCTGTCCTGGGTCCATCTTATTCTCGATGCCATCCAATCCGGCCATTAGCATGGCGGCAAACGCCATATAGGGATTGCAACTCGGGTCTGGGGGGCGGAACTCGACACGCTTGGCCTTGGGCGACGCCGAGTACATGGGAATCCGGCAAGCCGCCGAACGGTTGCGTCGCGAATACGCAAGGTTGACCGGCGCCTCGAAGCCGGGCACCAACCGCTTATACGAGTTCGTTGTGGGGGCAATGAGGGCGGAAAGCGCCGGCCCGTGCTTGATCAGGCCACCGATGTACCACAGCGCCATCTGCGAGAGCCCCGCATATCCGTCGCCGGCAAAAAGCGGTTGGCCCTGCTTCCACAGCGATTGATGGCAATGCATGCCGCTGCCATTGTCCTGGAAAATCGGTTTCGGCATGAAGGTCACCGTCTTGCCATGCTGGTTGGCCACATTCTTCACCACATATTTGAAGACCATCATGTGATCCGCTGATTGCAGAAGCGAGTCGAATTTCAGGTCGATTTCGGTTTGCCCGCCGGTCGCGACCTCGTGATGGTGACACTCCGGTTCCAATCCCACCTTTTGCATGGTTAGGACCATCTCGCTGCGCAGGTCCTGATAGTGGTCGGTGGGAGGCACGGGGAAATAGCCCTCTTTGAAGCGCGGCCGGTACCCTAAATTGTCTTCTTTGCGGCCGGAGTTCCATCGGCCGTCCTCGGCATCAATGAAGTAAAAACCGTGCTGCTCGCGCTGATCGAAACGAACGTTATCGAAGATGAAAAATTCCGCCTCGGCCCCGAAGCACGCGATATCGGCCACCCCGGTCGAAGTCAGATAGAGTTCCGCTTTCTTTGCTATGTATCGTGGGTCGCGGTCATAGCGCTGCTTGGTGACTGGGTCGACCACATCGCAAGTCATCACGAGCGTCGGCGCTTCAGTGAATGGATCGAGGAAGAAAGTCCCGGCGTCGGGCAGCAACAGCATGTCGCTCTCGTGGATGGCGGCCCATCCTCGAATCGACGAGCCATCCATGCCAAATCCTTCCACGAATGAGGCTTCGGTCAGCTGTCCGATGGGATAAGAAACGTGGTGCTGCAAACCGGGCAGATCGGTAAAACGCAGATCGAGAATCTTTATCTCGTTCTTCTTTGCGAACTCAAGCACGCTCTTTGGATCGGTCATGAAAAAACTCCTATCGGAAACTTTGGGAAGTTGATGCTGAAACTGGCCTCAAATCCCGGGAAGGCTTAAATCGATCTGCCGAGTCACCCGATACTTTCTCTCTACTTTTCTCACACAGCGGACCGCTGCGGCTGTGACCGAGATCACCCATAGCCCGTAGATCGGGACTAGGGCAAAGTGCACCAACCGAGGTAGATTAGAGTGCAGTAAAGCGCGAGCGAGGACGATCGCGCCTGCCTATGGACTTTGATCAACTGGAAACTTTTCTTGAGGTTGCCCGGCTGTTGAACTTCTCGCGCGCGGCGGAGAGGCGGTTTCGCACGCAGCCTGCCATCTCATCGCAGATCCGCGCGCTTGAGGAAGAGGTCGGTGCCAGGCTTCTTGACCGTTCGGGAGGCAAGGTTTCCCTGACCGCTGCCGGCAAACTCTTCCAGAAATTCGCCGAGGAGATCCTGGAATCCCGGCGCGCCATGCTGACCTCGATCGCAGAAACTGAGCGCATACCCCGTGGCGAAATCGTGGTGGGTGCGAATGAGGGAACATGCCTGCACATACTCCCCGAAGTCTTCGCGGAATTCAAGAAACAGTATCCTGATGTGAACATCGGCATCAATCGCGCGGACTACGCGACCATCATGGAGTGTGTGATCGACAATTCAGTCGATTTTGGCGTGGTTTCCCTTCCCGTCAACGACAACCGTTTGACGGTCGTGCTCATTCATCGGGACGAACTCATTATTATTACTCCCCCGCAGCATCCGCTGGCGCAACTGAAGTCCGCGAGCATCGAACAGGCCGCAAAGTTTCCCCTGGTCGTGCCCAAGGCCGGGCATACACGGGACGCGCTGGAAAACCTGTTCTACGAAAAGAAGCTTAAACCCCGTTACACCATGGAACTGGATTCCAGCGAATTGCTCAAACGCTTTGTGGCAGCGGATGCCGGCATCGGCTTCATCGCCAGTTCCAACTGTCTGGAGGACGTGCGCGCCAACGCGCTGGTCGCAATCCCCATTTCAAATGCCAAAATCCCGCGGGACATTGCCCTGGTCTTCCGCAAAGACAAGGCCTTGAGCCGCGCCGCCGTCGCTTTTATCGACATCGCAGTCAAGCTCAAGGGCGCGGATGCCGCCTCCTCCAGATAGGTGGCAGCCCATTCCGCACTTGGAAGGTGGACGTAAAGTCTGTAATCTTTTTTATCGGGATTTATCTTCGATTAACGGGACTTTCCAAATCGCAGAAATCGAGTCTAAATATCCGAGGAGAAACACTCTTATGCAATTGAATGCCGGAAAACTCGCCATTCTCTCGATCACCATCCTCGCGGTGATTCTGGCTGTTTCCGCCGCTTTCGCCGCCAACGCAAAGACCTTCACCGGGACGGTCAGCGACGCGATGTGCGGGGCCAAGCACATGATGGAGGGCGACGACGTCCGCTGCCTGCGGGTCTGCGTACAGAAGGGATCAAAGTATGCCTTGGTGGTCGGTGACAAAGTCTATACGCTCGACACCACTGACAAGACCGCCCTCGCCCTGCTGGATGAGTTGGCCGACAAGAAGGCCACGGTCAAGGGCTCGGCCGACGGAGATACCATCGAGGTCAGCTCGGTCAAAGCGGCAAAGTAGGCGATCGAACTAAGCGGAGACTCTCGGACACGTCTCGGCTCAGTTTTTTTAAGAAATCACCTGATTTTCATGTTCCCTTTACAATTCGCTGTGTTAGATTTGACCCTCATTAACGGAAAAACATTAAGGAGACAAAGCATTGGGCAAGGACATGGTCCCCAAGCGGATTTTTTTTACCAAGGGGGTCGGTAAACACCGTGAACGTCTTACATCCTTCGAGCTGGCGTTGCGAGACGCCGGTATCGCCGCACAAAATCTGGTACGCGTCTCATCCATATTCCCGCCAAACTGCAAGCTGGTCCCCCGCACTCAGGGCCTGAAGTACCTGAGCCCGGGCGAAGTCGTCTTTGCGGTGGTGGCGGAGAACTCGACCCGCGAACCGCACCGGCTTCTGGCCTCCAGTATCGGCGTGGCGATCCCTGCGGACCGTAATACCTACGGCTACCTCAGCGAGCACCACTCCTTCGGTGAAACCGACAACGCTGCCGGAGAATATGCCGAGGAACTAGCCGCCGAGATGCTGGCGACTACCCTGAACGTGGAATTCGATCCCGACCGTTCATGGGACGAAAAGAAGGAAATCTACCGCATTTCGAACAAAATCGTGCGTACGGCCAATGTGACCCAGTCCGCGGTCGGCGACAAACGCGGGCTCTGGACCACGGTCATCGCCTCGGCGGTTTTGATCTTCGATTAGACGGCGGCGATCGCGCGAAAAAAAGGCCCGACCTGACTGGACGGGCCTTATTTAATTCACGTTTACTCTACTTCTTACTCTTTACGGCGACTTTATCCTTCCGGGCAGGCGCGACCTTTTTCCCCAATCGCTCAAACACGGCTGACACGATCAGCGGCAAACCTACTGTCGCATCCAGAAAGACTTCGCCGAATTTGCCGCCCTCCGCCGGAGGCACGAACTTGCCCCACGAAATTGCCTCGCTATACGGACTACCAGACAATCCGCCCCAGTACACCGGTTCCGGGCAAATCCGTACGCCGTAGTGATACCGCTTGAGGGGAACATTCTCTCCCAGCCGCCGGTGACGCAGCTCGCAGAAAGGCCCGAACTGCTGAGACCAATTTCTGGGCACGCCCCCGCCGATGGTAAAAATGCCCAACTTTTTCTGACGCAACAGTGTGGCGGCAAAATGCTCCAGGTCTTCGAACGGATCGAAGCGCAGCTTGTGCCGTCCGGTTGATTCCCGCAGGCGGTTGTTCAAAGCCACATCCAATCCGAGTTCTGAATCGGTGAATGCGGGAACAAACACCGGCACACCTTTCTCGTACGCCGATTTGAGAATTCCGCGCTGGTCTTTTGACCGCTTGGCCAAAAATGCCCCGATGGCATGATTCAGCTTGTAGGACGCCATCACCTCATTGTGGTCCCAATTTTCCAAAATCTCAGACATCACTTCTTCCACGTCGTCGAGATTCTGTTCCGGCTCGAGCGTGTCGTAGACGCGGTTATAGCCTTGCTCGTAGAGATCTTCGTCAGAAACCTCGGGATTGTAGCGGAAATGCGCGCGTCCAGTGGCCTCGACCAAGCCATGCGCCATCAGAGCGCCGGTTGAGACAATTGCGTTCACAATTCCGCGATCGATCAACTCGGCAATGATCAGGCTCTGCTTGGCGACGGTCATGGCCCCGGCCAACGTCATGACGACAAAGCAATCCTGGTCGCGGGCCATCGCCTCTAAAACATCGGCCGCCTCGCCCACCTGCCGGCCGGTGAACGCCGTCTTCGACATGGCCCGAACCAGATCGTTTACCGAATTGACGCGATTCAGATCCAGCGATTCCAGGGGAATCAACTTGTCTGCAATGGGGTTGTGGAGCTTGCGGTCGATACCAGTTCCGTCAGTATGATTGCCTTGCTTCATTTCGTGTCTCCACCTATTTTTCGTTGAACAACCACTTTACTAGAACTGATGGGATTAATGAATTTCGCGAAGCTCCGGTGATGGAATGCGGCCCAGCAAGAAGAGGTGAGTCTTTTTGTGCGCAAACCGTTCTCTAGGCTTTGTCGATGGACATCAGCGCGATCTGGATCGGAATCGTGATTTGGTCATGGGCACGGTTGACTTTGACTTCGTAGCGGGCCCCCTCTTGCAAGAGTTGGTCGCGCAACTCACCCAAGGTAAACATTGTTGCGGACTTTCCATCCAACCCGGAAATGATATCCCCCTTCTTGAATCCATCTTTTTCCGACTGTGATCCCGGACGGACCGCCGTCACGGTGAAACGTATGCAGATCGCTTCCTGAGGCAATCACCGTCAACCCATAGGTCTTCCTTTCCGGAAACGGCAATTGCGCCTCGTCGGTGGGCTCGAAAATAACTCGGTTACGGGGATAGTCGAGGAAGACGTGATAGCGGCGATAGATGCTCTCGCCAATCGTTCCTGAGAAATTGGTACTGGCATAGGCGCCCTTAGTGTTAACCGACATGTTAACGGGGATGGATTGAACGATCATTTTCCCCAGCACCAGCCGGTCAATGTGACCCCGAACATTATTCTGTGAAAAAAATTGATTCTCCAGCCCCGCAGGGCGATTCACGGTGGCATTGGTTTGCGCTAGGCGCGTGAGGTCATTGGCCTTGACGAACGGCGAGGTCAACGTCATGGTTTCCTGGGCCCCGAAATCGAGTACGAAATACGCCGGAATATCAGGCTTGGTGGCCACGGAAATTGTTCCTTCGGTAAACGGAATCCCATCGTCGAAGGTCGCCGGAACCACATAGCCGCGGCCCGCATAATTCCATGTCTTCGAGTCATGAAGCCTGAGCAACTTCTTCTGGTAATCGATTTCGATCACGAATCGGCTGATGAAATCGTAGCCAAGAAGTCCTCCAAGCGGTACGCCTAACGCGCGCTCCAGTCCGGTTTGATCCAGCACCGCTACGTGCTGGTTACGCACCTCCGCGCCCGGAAGTCTGAAGGTCGCTCCGGCTGCGTAGTCGTATTCGGCGGATCCTCCTCCGCCGGTGGAGATCGACTTGCCATAAGTCTTGAGGCCGAAATCCGCCAGCCGCGGAGTGTTGATCACGTTCTCGTCGGCGCCGGTGTCGAGCAGGAACCCGATCGGTTCGCGGCCATTCAGTTGGACCTTGAAAACGATGTGGCTGGCTTCAAAAGTAAAGGGTATCGGTGGGGCTCCCGGTTCGAGGAAGGCATCGCTCGGCCCGGGCTTGGGAGCATCGAAAGTCCCGCGCGCGACGTGTTTCTCGAAGCGCAACGAGGCTTGCTTCAACTGGTAGTCCGGTTTGTCAGTCTCGCTGATAGTCACGCGATGCGGCGTCGCGATGCCCTGGTCCGAAAGCCAATCGGCATAGGTCGTGGTAACTTCGCTGTCGTCGCCCGGCCGCACCGATTTCACCGGCAGAAATGTCCCCGCATCCAGGAACCAGGTCATCGGCGCGCCATCGGGAGGAGTGGTCTGTAGCACAAATAATTTCTTGTCGTCACTCTGCGATACGGTCGCATTCGGCATGTGCGCCGGAGGGCCGAAGACCATCACACTCTTCTCGAATATCTCGGTGCGCAGACGGCTCAGTTCTTTCCCCTGCATATCGCGCACAAACCCGTTCCAATCGCGAAGCTTGGCGAACTCCGGCGACACCACCAACTCGGTGTCGTCGTAGTCGCGCTTGGTGGTCCTGCGGTATGTGCCTGACCGCGTGACCCACGCTTCTATTGCGCCGTCAATCCCGTCCTGATTCGAATTCACCGTTAGCACGGCGAGCTCGGAATGTGGTGATTTGTTCGCGTGGACGGCGCTGCGCCATTTAGTAAGAACCTCCGCAGCGCTGGAGCCGGTAACGGCGACCTGCGAAGCCGCGAGCGAAGGGACGGCGATTAGAACGCATAACAGCAGGAAGCGGTAATTACGATTTCTCATAAACGGAGGTCTCTCCGAAAGAGTAACTTTACTAGAAAGAGCCGACGAATGAACCATGAAAATGCTCTCGTCGTGGCCCTCGTGACCGGCCCCGAAACTGATATCCTAACTTTTCACTTTGCGAAGGAGACGCTTTGCCGCCCGAGAAATTTACCGTCGGACTCATCCAGATGTCGATGACCTCCGACCCCGACCAGAATTTACAGCATGCCATCCAGTTGATTCACGACGCCTCAGGACGCGGCGCGAGAGTGGTATGCCTGCCAGAACTCTTCCAGACACAATATTTTTGCCAGCGCGAAGATGCGACGCTGTTTGACTTGGCTGAGCCCATACCGGGGCAGACTTCAGAAAAGCTCTCCCGCATCGCGAAGGAGCTGGGCATTGTGCTGGTATCGTCGTTGTTTGAAAAGCGCGCGCCCGGGCTTTACCACAATACAGCCGCCATTTTCGAGTCGGACGGCGCGCTGCGCGGCCTCTATCGCAAGATGCACATTCCTGACGATCCCCTGTATTACGAAAAATATTACTTCACACCGGGAGATCTTGGCTACCGCGCTTTTGACACCAATGCCGGCCGTATCGGCGCGCTGGTGTGTTGGGACCAGTGGTATCCGGAGGGCGCACGGCTTACCGCGCTACAAGGGGCGAGCATTCTTTTTTATCCGACAGCTATCGGCTGGCATCCCGCTGAGAAAGCCGAGTTCGGCGCCGCTCAGCATGATGCATGGCGGACCATTCAGCGGGCACACGCCATCGCCAATGGTGTTTATGTAGGCGTCGTCAATCGTGTGGGGTTTGAAACTGGCGACATTCGCGGCAATTCGGCCCCCGGCGCTGGACTGGAGTTCTGGGGCGGATCGTTTTTGTGCGATCCCTTTGGCCGCGTGATCGCCGAAGCTTCGCACAACAAGGAAGAAATTCTGATCGGAGAAGTCGACTTGCGCCTGATTGAAGAGACGCGCCGCAATTGGCCGTTTCTGCGGGACCGGCGAATCGACAGCTACGCGCCGATCACGCAGCGAATGATCGATTAGGACCACGATGGCCCCCCTCTCTCGCCAAAATGCAAAGCCCGTTACCCCATCCTCTGCGTCGTTCGCAAAAGATCGGAAACGAGTCGCGAAAAACACCTCCGCAGAATCCGGGGCAGCCTCCTATCGCATGCCAGCCGAGTGGGAGCCGCACGCCGCCACATGGCTCGCCTGGCCGCACTTCAAAGATGACTGGCCGGGTAAATTCGAGCCGATCCCCTGGGTCTACGCGGAAATTATTCGCAATCTGGCCAAACACGAACGCGTCGAACTCATTGTGAATGACGCTTATTCTGAACTGCGAGCCCACAAAATTCTTGACCGGGCCAACGCATTGAGTGACAACGTTCGCTTCCACCGCTGGCCGACCGACCGCGTTTGGACACGCGACTCGGGCTGCACCTTCGTGCTCGAAGCGCCTGCGGACGGCCCTGGGCCGGGTCTCACCGCGATGCACTGGCGGTTCAACGCCTGGGCCAAGTATCCAAACTACCGGGATGATGCCAAGTTAGGCGGGCTGATGGCACAAGTTGCCGGGGCCAACAAAGTGCATCCCATATGTGGGAATAAGCGTGTAGTTCTCGAAGGTGGATCAATCGACATCAATGGGCACGGCACTTTGCTCACTACCGAAGAATGTCTGCTCAGCAAAGTGCAGCAGCGTAACCCCTCAATGCGGCGCAAGGACTACGAAAAACTGTTCGCGGATTCCCTCGGAATCTCGAATGTTATCTGGCTCGGCTCAGGCGTTGCAGGGGACGACACTCACGGCCATGTCGATGACATTACCCGCTTCGTTGCGCCGGACACGGTTGTAACCGTGGTCGAGGCCGATACCGGCGACCCGAATTACGAGCCGCTGCAAGAGAACATCCGGCGTTTGCGGGCTTCGAGCGATCAGGATGGAAACGAAATCGCCATTGTCGAGTTGCCCATGCCTGCTCCCGTAATCTTTGAAGGCCGCAGACTTCCCGCCAGCTACGCAAATTTCTATATCGCGAACGGCATCGTTCTGGTTCCGGTGTTTAATGATCCGAACGACCGCATCGCGCTCGACGTGATCGCAGATCTTTTTCCCGACCGCGACGTAGTTGGAATTTATTCCGGCGACTTGATCTGGGGATTCGGTGCCATGCACTGCATGACCCAGCAGCAGCCGCAAAGCGGTCGTCAGCCGTCAGCTTCGACGCCCTAGTTGCTGCTTTTTTTAAATCGCGCGAAAATGGCGAAGCACGCGGACGGAGACATACATGGACTTCGTTAACTGTTACGAGAACGCTGATCGAGCAAGCGCGTACGCCACCCTGCAGTTTAGAAACACCTATTACCTTGCCTACCGAGATCTGCCGGCAGTCATTTCAAAACATGTCACCGGGGCCAAAGCCCTCGATTTTGGCTGTGGCACAGGCCGCTCGACCCGCCTTTTGCGCAAACTCGGATTTGACGTTAGCGGAGTCGACATATCGCAAGATATTCTGCAAATCGCCCGCGAGTTAGATCCGTCCGGCGACTACCGCATTGTACCTGGAGACGATTTGAGCGCTTTCCCGCCTGAAACTTTCGATCTGATCGTTTCATTGTTCACATTCGACAACATTTCCGGCGCGAAGAAGGTGCGGATTTTTTCGGACCTCAAAAAACTTCTACAGCCGGCTGGAACCCTAGTCTCCGTCGTTTCCTCTCCGGAAATTTACACCCATGAATGGGCCTCGTTCACCACGAAAGACTTCCCCGAAAACGCAATCGCACGCAGCGGCGATATAGTGCGCATCATTGTGACCGACCATGAAGACAGAAGACCGGTCGAAGATATTGTTTGCACGCATGAATCGTATCAAGAGGTGTACCGGCAAGCGGGTCTACAGACGGTCGAGATTCTCAAGCCGCTTGCCGAGGGCAATGAACCTTACGCGTGGATAAACGAAACTCAGATAGCGCCGTGGGGCATCTACGTGTTGAAGCCAGCAGCTTGAGTAGAGGGACAACAGGTGGACTTTGTGCGGGGTCGCGGCCCATTGGCTTTCGGCTTGTCCCGGCCCCGGAACTTTTGCCTCGGGGCCTCCGTACACTACGAGGTAGTGATTTCATACGTTCGAGATTCTTAGGTTCGAGAATCTGCGATGCGTGGCTTCCGGTTCAGCCCATCGAAACTTTCTTGCAGTGCTCGTGGCCAGCGTCATTCTTGACGCTGGCGCGGCAGGCCAAAACAAACCGAGCGAAGCACATCTCGATTCCGTGACCAACCGCAGCGGGCGCGCCTATAGGGCAGCCGGAAGCCCCGCGCATCGTCATCTCTCAGGAAAGGGAAACTCTTTCATCGTCCTTGGAGACAGCAATGGCAAGGATCGCGTGGTATTTAGCGTGAACAAAAACGACGAAGTGGAGATCAAGCTACTCGATGCCGATGGGCACATGGTCTTTCGAGAACCACACTGAGCGCGGAATTAACGTCCGACTGGTTGTCTATTTCTTGTATACCGTCGGCTGCGGCCCATGCTCCAACGTCTTACGGTCCCAGATCATGCCCTCGCGGGTATAGTTCGCGAGTTCGAAATCCTGCGTGAGTTCCAGGGCGTCGACAGGACAAGCGTCTTCGCACAGTCCGCAAAACATGCAGCGGCTCAAATCGTAGGTAAAATCCGTCAGCTCCTTACGTCGCGTCACCTCGTTCCGCTGGCTGGAAACCACAATCAAATTCTCCGGACAGGCCACCGCACACAGATCGCACGCAATGCACATCGTTTCATTCGTGTCCGGATTGACGTTCAACCGCGGCGCGCCGCGATAGCGCTCGGCAATCTGCGGCCGCTCCAGCGGATATTGCTCGGTATAGATCTCCTTCGGATCCTGATAGCGGAAGGTGACCCGCATGCCCTTCATCAGGTCGACAAGAAAAACTTTGCGCAACAGGCTCGGAATACCCATGACCCGGTAAGCATACCATTCCGGCGCGTCCCCGCCAAAAGTGATTCTCTGGCGAAAAAACTCGCGGTTCGGCCTCTTTCGCACCTATCTCCCGCGGGCGGTGGCTTGCCCTTCAACTGGTAGGATTAGACCTACCCATGAACTCCGACGAACTGTGGATGGAACAAGCCCTGCGGGCCGCGCAGCGCGCCCTCGAAGCCGGAGAAGTCCCCATCGGCGCTATTGTGGTCTGCCAGGGGGCGATCGTCGCGACCGGCTGGAACGGGAACATCGCGAGTTCCGATCCCACGGCCCACGCCGAAATCATCGCTCTGCGCGAAGCCGGTAGGAACCTAGGCAATCATCGTCTGGAGCAGTGCGAGCTGTTTGTTACAATTGAACCGTGCGCGATGTGTGCTGGCGCGATGGTTCACGCCCGCATGCAGCGCTTGGTTTACGGCGCCGATGATCCGAAAGCGGGCGCCGTGCACTCAGTCGTACAGGTGCTAAACCATCCGCAACTGAATCATCGGATGGACGTGCAAGGCGGAGTGCTGGCCGGCCGTTGCGCCGAGATTGTGCAAGAGTTTTTTCGCAAGCGGCGGTAAGCGGAAATCGGCGACCTCGGACAAAACATTTTTTTCAACGCGGAGAGGTGCGTGAGCGGTTGAAACGATCCGCCTCGAAAGCGGACATACCTTAACGGGTATCGTGGGTTCAAATCCCACCCTCTCCGCCATTACCTTTGTAATCTAGCACTTGCAGGCAGGTGATACCTACACTGATACCAGAGTGGAGGGTCATCCGTGAATCGCGAGTGCAATGTCACCAAGCGAGTCCAGACGAGCAAGGGACTGCGGTACTGCCCCGTGGTGCTGTCCGCCAACGGCCGCATAAAGCCCGATATGGTGAAGGTCAACGGCCGGGAGGAGCGGCATCCGGAAGGTGCTTATTACCTGGAATGGAGGGAGGGCAAGCGGATTCGGCTCTCTGTGGGCAAGGATCCGGCCGATGCGAGCGCAAGACGGCTCCGCAAGGAAGCGGAACTCAATGCCATCAACAATGGCGTCCAGGTGTCATCCCCCGAGGGGAACGGACACAGATTAGTCTCAGCGGCCGTCACTGAGTTCCTGGAGGAGACGAAGCTCAGTCACAAGCCGCGAAGCTACGCGGCCTACGCCACCGCGCTCCGGTATTTCACTGAGTCTTGCACGAAAACCAGCCTGGAAGACATCAAACGTGTTGATCTACTGAGGTTTGCAGCCTTCCTTCGCGACGAGAAGGAACAGTCTCCGCGCACCGTCTATAACAAGTTCGAGATCCTGATGACCTTCCTGAAGAGATGCGGGATTAGTGGTCTTGTGGGGAAGAACGATTGGCCGCGCTTCACCGAGGAAGAGCCCGAGGTGTACGAGCGCGAAGATCTGGACACGCTCTTCGCAGCTTGCGATGCTGAGGAGCGGCTGTGGTACGAGTTCTTCCTGATGACGGGGATGCGTGAACAAGAGGCGATGCATGTCTACTGGCCAGACGTGAACCTCAAGGCATCAACCGTGAAGGTCACTCACAAGTCGGATCGAGGGTGGACTCCGAAGGCTTACAAGGAACGAGAGATTCCGATCCCGGCTCGGCTCGCTAAGTCACTCAAGACTTGGAAGGCGAAGGCCAACGGCTGTCCGCTGGTCTTCCCTACCGCTGGTTGTAACCCGAAGCTCGATTTCCTGGACTGCCTGAAGATCGTTGCCAAGCGAGCTGGACTCGATCCCAACGACTTTCGGCTGCATAAGTTCCGGGCGACGTTTGCAACCTGGAGCCTGTGGGCCGGGGTGGACTTGCGAACTGTGCAACAATGGCTCGGGCACTCGGACATTGAGAGCACGATGAGATACCTCAAGCCTTCCCGGAGTCAGCAGACGCGAGAGAAGGTAAACGAGATTTTTGCGTGAGGAAGATATGATCCATTTCAAAACTGATGATGGTGGAGAGGTTGACGTTTTGGACGGCGGAGATGCCGCCATTCAGGTGATCTGCGACAAACTGAATCAAACGCACTTTGAGGGAAAACTTCCCAAAATCTCCGCTTTTGCAGCGTCTCGGATCCAGCACCCGAGCGGAAAACCGATTCATGCGGTGACCTTCAAGGAAAGCGAGGTTCCCGAGCTTAGAGGACTCGGAACTCCGTGGTTGATTCTGATTCACAAGAACTATTGCGACTTTCCCGAGCTTGCGCAGCTTCTCTTGCATGAGATGACCCATGTTTTTCTGCCGGACGAAAGCCCCTACCATTCTCAGAAGTTTTGGGCAACGTTGCGTGAAAAGTGGATGCTAGACCTCGACCTCATGTTAGGTGTTGGCCTCAATTCAGATGAGAAACCAAGTGGACTCACCAAAGAGTTGCTTGATAAAACCGCTTTAATTCATGCTATAGGTTTGTGACTCATTGAGCCCTCAGCCATTGTGCCACGGCTCGCGGATCGAACCGCACACAGGTGCCGATCCGGAATGATGGGATCAAACTCAGTACGCATGATCCTCCCGGATCCGAAGGCACCGCCCGGATTTCTGATGGCAACCCCAAAAGAGATCGAAGCTCAGGACGCGGCCCGCAGAGCGGCCCGCGCTCAACGGATGAAGCAACTCGATGAGCACTGTGCGAGAAACTTTGCCGAGGTTGCCTCGGGAAAACCCAAGCCTTCCGGGTGCCGGACAGTTGCACCGGAAGTGAAGCCCATCTCTGTGCCGGAGTCTCGGCCGGAAACCCGCGAGGATCGAGTTGCACGAGCGGCCGCGAAGGTGAGACGGCTTCTTGGACGGTGATAGACCATCACCCGAGGTGAGATCGTGCGCCACAGCGCACTGTAACGCAAAGTTTTTGAGAGGAACTGATGCTTTTTCACGAAGGACGCGGCTATGAAATTGAATCCGGACAAACTCGAACGCGCTGTGGAGTTGTTACGCTTCGAGCTTGTGCCAGCGTCCGGCAACATCGAATCTCAAGCCTACCTACTCAATTGTGGACGCGCTGAAGGCATCGGGCCGAGGGTCATGAAACTCGCGGCCGCAAAACTCGGGATCATCTTCGAGCGTCACATCCATCCGGACACCCAACACGCTAGGACGTACTGGAGATTGCCCACGGCTCTTAGCAAGCAGTAGGAATCTCAAATCGTGAGGAGTGTAGCTTATATGCGAGAAAGAACACCCCTGTTAGCATGAGAACAGCCGCTACCGGAACTGCGATCCGGAGTGCGCGAGGCACCTGTAGGTACGAGCGAGAAGCAAGAAATGCTTGTCTCATCATGGAGTTGGCGAACGCAGCTCCGATCCTTCTTGAGACTTGTTTAATCGTGTAGTCCACGGATTTCCCGAGAACGTGCTCCAGAACTTTGTGCAAGATGATGTGCATACTAATCGTTACCAGCAGATGCCTTCTTTGCTAAGCCAAATTGTTTGATCTCGACTTCTCCGTCCGAGAACTTCGCTGTGATCTTCAGTTCCCCGCCCATTGCTTTAACAAAGCCCTGGAGCGTGCTCACGTACACGTCAGCGCGACGTTCCATCTTCGATACAGCGGCTTGGTTGACTCTTAGAATTCGGGCGAGGTGGGTTTGAGTCATCTCGCGAGCCTCACGAAGCTCGTCCAAAGGCATTTCAGCACGGTACTTAGCCGCAAGAGCGCGGGAACGCTCGCGAGATTCGGGAGACATCTTCTCGCGGAGAGCTTTGAAATTCTTGCCCATTATGTAACCTCCATTTTTCGGTCGGTGACCGTCATTTACCACGTCTACTTCTTCTTTTTTTTGGCCAGTTCCCTTAGGTGCTGATCGAACAAATCGTCGGCAATCGGCACAAAGCTTTCATACCAGTTCGGATCATCCGTCTTGTCCCCACCAATCAAAAGCAGGGCCGCTCGCTGTGCGTCAAAGGCAAACAAGATCCGTAAGTACCTCTCGTTCGCTTTCCCCCGCAACTCCTTCATATTCGAGTGACGAGAGCTTTCAATTCTATCGGCATGAGGACGAGATAGTGTTGGGCCTCGTTCTTCAAGAAGCTCAACCTTGGCATTCATTTCCTCTTGCTCAACCTCAGAGAGCGAGTTCCACCAAACCTCAAACTCATCCGTGTATTCAATCTCCCATGCCATATAAGGAATATGCCATACATGGAATACTCTGTCAAGGGAATACTTGAATGGAGGGGGATGTCCCAAGTTTCTGGAGTGGAAGTGATACCAGTGATACCGTTTTCCATGAAACTGTGGAAAACGAGAGAGACTATAGAAACTCCTGCCTAAGATCGGAATGTGCTTGTACCCCGCATGAACACTGTGTATTCTCGCTATCTGTAGGTTTCATCGGCACTTGCGAGAAACCAAGGTAATCGAATCCCACCCTCTCCGCCAGTTCCTTTTTTACAATGACTTAATTTGTTCTTGGCGCAGTAGGGGCTGTTTTCCCGCAGTGACCTCCGGAAACCTGTGCCAGTGCCTCCGACTCTTGGTTGGTCACCACGGTGCCGTACTTCATGGTGGACTGGCGGTCTGAATAGCGGATGAGCTTTTGCGGCACTGTTAACTTACACCCTTGAATGAGCAGGTCAGGGTTGGTTGGAATTCGCGCCGCTACTCGAGCCTCGCATACTCGGCTCGGCTTCTTTCAGGATAGGGAGGTCCAGATCGGCGTCTTCCCAAAGAGTGAAGATGCCGTGATCATCGACGAAAAAGAGCGTCCCCAGAAGGCGCATATTATCTCGGCTGGCGTGAGGTTTCCAAAATCAGCCGTTCGGAACTCGGGGCCGGTTAGGTTCGGCTCGCAATGACCCTAGGCGCACTTAAGAGCCCTATAGACATCTGACTCTCGGCCCAAACACCTCACCCAATAGGTAGTAGGGATGCAGGAAACGACGATCCAAATAGCGAGCATTCAGCGGGTTCGAATGATAACGGCACTGCGTTCAATTGGATGATTGCAGGTGCGATGCCCGTTGGGATGCCGCGAGAAGTGGGTATTCCAGAGGCGGCGAAGGTTTCAACATCCGGCCGGCTAAAAGCACGTGAGGCGCTGTGCTCAGCCATATGTTTTAACATGTCCGTGGCCGATTGAAGGGGTGTCTCACAAATCTTATTCATGCTGATCGCGTGTCCGCAGTCGCTGCATATCATAAGAGTGCTGCCTGCGATCTTCCTGCTTGTGTTGTACATACGTTCATCATACGCTTCGTTGGTGGAGGGGTGACGCGCTGGTATGCCAAACGCAGCCTTTGGTCACCTCGAGGTCCTTCCGCAGGTGGGAACTGCAGGCCGACTCCCGCTCGAATATGTCCCCCGTCTGGTGTACTTCCGTCGGAAGCGAGAACATCGTGGCCGGCAACTACCAAAAAGGAGCCCGCACGGGAGGGAGGTGAGGACGACCATCTTCCAGTGAATGAGCCTAAGCCTCGTTTTGATTGCGATCGATTTACGTGCGGTGGAAGAGGAGACGAAAGCTTCGCAGTGCGTTCTCGGCAAAGCTCTCTGGCGGGCCGGCCTTAGCGGCTGCCAAACCCCGATCACGATGCGTCTTGATGCACGGCTGCCCGGTGCTGAGCACGCATTTTCTCTTCGGCTTAGCTCCGCACATCGGGCAAGTTACGGACAACACTTGCCGCAATGCTGCGGATGTCATAGGGCACCGTGACTGGACAACTTCGCCGGGGTCGGAGAGGGACGAGAGGGTAAATGTGTCTCCGCAGCGTGTCGATTCATCGCCGCCGCCGCTTGCGTGCGTAGATTGCCCTGCTGCCTGTCGAGTTCTTGCGTAGTGACCGTATGCTCACAGAAAATGCATTTAAATGCGATGCCGCCGCTGAAAGGTTTCGTTATGTAATAGCGCATATCGTCGATTCTAGTCCTGCGGTCAGCAAAGAACTTGGGGCATTGGGTGTTGACCCTTCGACAGGCAAACGCTTGTCTTCTTTCTCTTGTTCCGGGCTGATCCTTCTCGTCTCCGCGTTGCTCTTGCGAAGCATAGGATCAGGAGCAGCGGTCCCGAACACCCACACAGAACCGCTGCAAAATGGTTATTGCAAGCTTCCAGTCGTGACCGGGTTGCCAATGGCGTCGCCGGACACAACAAGTTCAACTCGCCGATTCTGTTGGCGGCCGCCCGAGTTATCGTTGGAGGCCACTGGCGACGTGCTACCGAAGCCTTTGGCTGAGACCGAATTCGTCAGTACGCCTTGCTGCACCAGATAATCGCGCACCGATCCCGCCCGATTCTCAGACAAGGTCTGATTCATTTGATCGCTGCCAACATTGTCCGTGTAGCCGCCGACTTCAATGTTGAGTCCCGGATAGGCGAGTAAGATTCCGGCGACTTTCGCCAACTTCTCGCGCGCACCGGACTTTAACGAATACTTGCCCGTATCGAACAAAACATCGGACATGCTGACGATCAAGCCACGTGCGCTGTCGCGAGTTTGGAGAATCGAATTCAGTTGCTCTGACAATCGCGCCCGCATGGCCGCCTTGTCGTTCTCCGCATTTTGAGCGTTCTGCTGGGCCTGCTGCGCCGCCAATCGCGACTGGTCCGCATCCGCTTGCGCGGCATTGACCGCTGCCGCGGAAGCGGCCTGGTTTGCCGCCATATCGGCTTGCGCTTTGGCCGCATCGGCCTGCGCTTGCATCTTCTGGCGGGTGGCATCGTCGGCCTGTGCTTGCGATTGCGCTTGCGCGTCGCTCGAAGCTTGGCGTTCGTCGGCTAGACGCAGATCGTCCATCTTCTTCACTGCGATGGCGCGCGCATCTTCCGCGGTCTGGACCTCTTCCCGGGAGATTGCGATCAATGGCTTCCGGTCGATGTGCTTTCTGGTGGCATATTCGTCAGCGTTGTTCATTTGCTTGACCGCACGCTGATAACTGTCGCTCGCGTAAGTCTCCGCGCCTTCAGATTGAGCGATGCGCAATGCGTTGCGCGCTTCGAAGAACTCCAACGGCAAATTGGCGCTTAGCACCACCGGATCGAATTTGTAACCGGTCGGAATGTAGCCGCCGCGCTCCATAAGTTCATACCTTGCGTTAACCGCCTCGGTGGTCCCCTTGGTATCGGCGCGCACAATGTTTTCCAGCACCACAACGTTGCTCGGTTGACGCACCGCATAATAAGGCTCTGCCGTCACGATCAGGGCGAATGCCTGGAAGTCGGTGGTCACTTGCAGCTTGGAGCGATGGTTGCCGCCTACCAGTACTTCGCCTAGGTTTGCGGCCCGGCCCTCAGGCGAAATGGCCCACAGAATGTAAGTAAGGTACTCGTTGCCGAAGGTCGTCGGCTTATCCAGATTTCCAAACTCCGCTTCAATTTCGATCGACCCGCGCTTGCTGTTGATCTTCGCCTCGCCATTGGCCAAGGGCATCAGTCCGGTGCCGGCAAAATCCAGACTGGTGGCCCCACTGCGGTGCTGATAGTTGACCGCCTGCACCGTGCGGCTGATTACGTTTACCCGAAAGGTCGGAGTTGAGGCCATCGCCGCAACTGCTGGCGTGGTTGTCGGAGTAGTTTGAGCAAGAGCGCTTACGCTAAGTGCAATCACAACTGCTAAGCTTAGAGTTATCTTCACAATTTCTCCTTGTGGCAGAATGCCTGCCTGATTGCTGGTTCCAGATTTCGAATTCATGAGATCAGCCTCTTCCAATGTGGACCCGTGAAAGAGAGTGAAAGATCCCAAAAACATTGAGTAGCCAGAGAACGACAACGATGACCACAACACCATTTAGAATCGATTTGATCGAGGACTGCATGGGAATGTAGCGATTGACCAGCCACAACAGCACCCACCACAATGAGAACTTCACACAGTTGAATCAACGGCATTAACGTTGACCTTTCTTGTAGAAGGCTAGCGCCACATCCCCTGGGAGGCAATGCCATCAAGCGAGATCTTTAGGGTCGAATCGCGTCCACCGGAGATTTCACGGCATACATAACGGATGAAGACTGCCAACTTGGCTGAATGTGGTCGCTTCGATCTCACTGAACCAGGACTGGCAGTCGTTGCCCTTCTACACACTCAGGAGAAACAAGAATGACAGGTGGGGAGTCTGGGGTCTGAGCAAGATAGCTCACATTGCGAAATCGGTCGATGCGAGTAGAACACCGGATTCAGTGGACGGGACCCCGGCGTGGTCCCCGATCGGCAATGATGGGCGGCGCAAACGCAGAAGGACCCGGCAGGTCGAACTCCCGTCCACAATCGAAGCATACGCGGTAGCTCCGTTGTTGGATCGTGAATGTACGGCTCAGGTGGCGATGACGGCACCCGAAGGTAAATTCGAAAACCCAGGATAGCGGGTTCATCAGTCCCGGTCGCGACGCCGCTCGCCGCTGTCATTGGCGTCCAGCCAAGTTAAGAAAGAGCGAATACTGCCCCGAGCCAGAGCGATCGAAGAATCCGCGGCGCCGTAGTACATGTTGACGGTGTCGCCGTCCGGGTCAATGGTGTAACCGCAAGGGAATACGACGTCCTTAACGTCGCCCGTACGCTCATACTCGGCTTCCGGTCCAAAAATCCATGAGTCTCCCCGCAATAAGCATTTCTCCGGATTCTCCAGATCGAACAACGCCAGCCCCAGGCGATAAAGACAGCCGGAAGGTGTATGCCTGACGCCGTGATAGAAGGTCAACCAGCCTCGGGAAGTCTCGATGGGCGGTGGAGAGAGCCCAATCTTGTTCGCATCCCACCACGCGCCCCGACGCGCTTCCAGTATCAGCCGGTGCCGCCCCCAATGGCGCAGGTCCGGAGAATAGGAAATCCACATGTGCGAACCGAGTGGCGTCATCGGCCGGTGAATGAGCGCCCAGTAGCCGTTAATTCTGCGCGGAAACAGCGCCGAGTCCTTGTCATCTGCGGGCATAACGACGCCGTAGCGGTCGAAGGTTTTGAAGTCGTTGGTCAGGGCCAGGGAGACTCCAGGGCCGCCGCGCGAATACGAGGTGTATGCGACCACGTACTGCTGAAGTTCTGGGACGAAGGTGATGCGGGGATCCTCAATACCCCAGATCTCTTCTGGAAAGTCTTTTGGGCTGGACATAAGCGTAGGCTCGCTATCAATTACCCAGCCGTCTACGCCATTCTTGGAGCGTGCCGCACAAAGATGCGATAAACCGCGGCGGTCTTCGACCCGGCAGAGCAAGAGCGTTGTGCCGTCCGCCAGCAGAGTCGCACCAGCGTTGAAAACACTATTCATGGGGTACGGCCAATCCTTCCCGGTCAGGATGGGGTTGGCGGGGTGGCGAATTAGGAGAGGCTCGTAACGAGTTGCTGTTGCAATGCTCATAAGGATTTCACGTAAGAATGGACTTCCAGTGCATGTTCGATAATGTCGTCGCTGGTTTCGCTGACGTTGACCAAATCTGCGGTTAGCCTAGAATTCTCGACTTCGCCGAGCAATCGCATTTCCACCTGTGCCATCAGGAACGCCAGGGTAGATTCGGCTCCCTGATTTTCGTTCACCCGCTCTGGGTGCAGACCGTCGCGACAGCCGCCGGTGGAGGGATCGTAAAGGGCGATCTGCAAATCGTTGTCCCCTAGAAACCAGTTAAAAGCGGACCATGCTTGGTGGCGCCAGCGATCGTCCCCGGTCAAGCGGTAGGCCTCCAGGCACGCGGAGACTGCGCCGCCGGCCTCGATTGGTTGCTGATCGAAGCGGGCTTTTACACCGCCTTTGCGGTAAAAGCCTTGCGAGCCGACAGGGACGAAGTGCCCATTCTCCGCAGAGCGCTGTTGTCCCCCAAGCCAGGTGAGCGCGTCGAGGGCCACAGACGCCATCCGGCTATCGGAGGTTCGGTGCGCGGTAACCAATACAGCCTGGGCGAGCCGCGCATTCGAGTAGGACAAAACATCCTCGAACCAGCCCCAATCAGGGGAATGATTCGCGTTGTAATGTGCGATCAGCCGATCGGCGAGTGCCAGACTTATTTTCTGCGCTTCGCGGTCGCTCCCGAAGCAACTCAAATACTCATGAATCCCGAGCAATGCAAATGCCCAGGCCCGCGGACTGGTAAAGGTTGCAACTGAAGCGATGGCGATCTCGAAAAGACGGCCGGCGGCGCCTCTAAGTGTGTGATCCCGGGAGCGGCCCAGAACTGTACCCAACGCCCACAACGCTCGGCCGTGACAATCTTCCGATCCTTGGGATTCACCCCATGTCCGCGCATAGCTCAGGAAGTTTCTGAACCTTCCATTGACCGGATTCAACGCAAGTCCGAGGAAGGCCAGATAGCGGTGGGCGAGGTCCCGGGTTTCCGCTGGTTCCGTTCCTCCAAGTTGCTCGAGAAGTACGGTGAGGATGAGGGCTCGCGCATTGTCATCGGTGGTATAGCCTTCGGAGTAGTTGGGGACTGCGAAGGTCGAATGTTGAAGCATCCCGGTATCGTCGGTCATGCGGTACAGGTGACCCAATTTCAAGGCCGGCAGCCGGTTCAGACATTTTTCGCGACTTGCGTCGACAAAGGTCACGCGTGGTTCCTGCATGCGGTTGCGGCGAGCTTGCCGGAAGCTGGTCATGTAACCTTGCGCGACGTTCTTCCAGATCATGTCTCGCGCATAGAGATAAGCTCGTTTCCTCATGCCGTGACGGATCGCGGGTGTATCGAGGAGTTCGACGGTCTTGCGGGCGATGGCTTCTGGGTCCTGGAAAGGAACCAGCGCGCCGCGCTGGCCGTCCAATAACTCGATGGCGTGCCAGTAGGGAGTCGAGATGATCGCCTTACCCGCTCCCAATGCGTACGCGAGTGTACCGGAGACTACTTGAGCTTCGTGGCGATAAGGTGTGATGTAAATATCGGCTGCGCCGATGAACTCCACCATCTCCTGAGGGCTGACGAAGCGGTTCAGGAAGATGACGTTTGACTCAACCCCGGTTTCCTTGGCCAGCTTCTGCAAGTGTTCGCGATAATGATCGCCTTCGCGGCGGAGGATGTGAGGGTGGGTGGCGCCCGCGACCATGTACACAACATTCTTGTGCTTCGACAATATGTGGGGTAGCGCTTGAATCACATTTTCGATTCCCTTATTGGGCGAGAGCAAACCGAAGGTCAGCAGTACGGCCTTCCCTTCCACGCCGAAGCGGTCCTTGTAGAAATTGGGGTCGAGAAACGCCAAGTCGGGAACGCCGTGCGGCACCATGTCGATCTTGCTGCCCGGCACTTTGAAGATTTCCTGCAAGAACTGCGATGACAGTTGGCTCATCACGATGAGACGGTCTGACAGGGATGCGACTTCTTCCATCACCCGCCGCTGGTCCGTATCCGGCTCGCGCAGGACGGTATGCAGGGTGGTTATCACGGGCATCTTGAGGCGGCGGAGAAAGGTCAGGATGTGACTGCCCGCCGGCCCGCCAAAGATTCCGTATTCATGCTGGAGACACACCAGATCAAAATTCGTGAAATTGAGGAAATCTGCCGCTTGCTCATAGGAAGAGAGATCATCCTGCGCGATGGCCAGTCGCACCCGATCTGGATAGTCATATCCGGAATCCACATCATTGACCGGCACCGCGAACAATCGGGCGGACCCACACTCGGTTGAAATGGCGTCGCACAAGTCGGTGGTGAAAGTGGCAATGCCACATTGTCGTGGAAGGTAGTTTCCCACCACGGCGATTCGGCTGGGAAGTCCCGCTCCGGTTTGCGACGTTACTGTTTCAGGGACTGACATTGATAATTCCGGGCCATTCCAACGTGTTTGGAGGTTGATTGAAGTGTGACCAGAGTCCTCGCGCGCGAGCCTCAGACGGACGAGCACTCGATCAGCCGCTGGCGGTGCCGAGGTACCAGTATCGGCTGGTTTTAAAAAAGAGACTGGTCAATATTGACCAGCTTATTTTGCGGGGAAACACACATGATGTGGCCATGAAAGTCACCGAGAAGCAAGCCCTGGCCGTGCGATGCCCCACTTGCGGGGCTAAACGAGGAGAGAAATGCGAACTTAGCACCGGGTTGCCGCGTACCGATCCCCATCGGGACCGGCGTTTGGCCGTTTCAGAGAGGTAAACGTCGACGAATTGCCGTCAGCAGTACTTTGAATATAGAAAGGCAATAACGTTGACGCTTAGAACTCCTCACTACGGCGACCGGTCGCGCAGACTGGCGCGGGGTCTTTCGGCTCCGCAGTGGGATTCGCTCACCAATCCCGCTGTGCCGCTCAAGATGACAGTTGATGAGGCCATACGATCTCGATCACGTTGCAGCCTTAAGACAAGCCCCGCGTCACTTCCGGATCGAGATAGCAGCTTTCTTGCATGTGGCGGGAATGTGCTGAGACTACTGAATACGGGAGGCCAAGGAAACTCCTGGTAGCCATTCCCGTGACTTCGAGGCAATTGAAGTTCTGCGGTGCAACGCTATTGAGGATTCGTTGCAGCGCCTTCTGGATCTTCTCCGCTCCCAGTTCACCCAAGAACCTGACTTCGACTTCCGACGCCATGAAAAAGAAGTTCCACCCCGCGATACGGGCTTTGTGGTCCAGAGCCGAGCTATCCAAAGCTGTAATCAAGCTCCAGTTGCTTGTATAAGGTTCGCTTTCCAAGCCTAATCGTTGGCTGATAGAAGCTGAATTCTTCATCAAAATATTGCCGACGATAACGGTAGGTGGCATGAATTCTCCTGAACTCATCTTTCAGACGAATTCGACGACGAGTTTGTCAAGAATTTGCGCGGGAACAATTACTGTCTTATTTCTGGACACACCTTCTATCGTCTCTCAGTCGTTCCCACAATACTGAGCAGAATTGCTCACTTCTACCGATCCGACAAGAGACCGAAATTTGTTCCCGCTATGTCACCTAGCGTACTAAGATGGGTATGCATGGTATCTGCTGCGCCCAGTAAGAGGCTACTTGAATTCGATCCCAAGACTTTCCTCGCGACCATCGGCGTGGGAAGAAAGCTTCTGACTGTTCCGAAGAAGCAGACCATCTTCACCCAAGGGGATGGCGCGGACGCTGTCTTCTACATACAGAAGGGCAAGGTAAGGTTGACGGTAGTTTCCAAAATCGGCAAGGAAGCCACGATTGCGATCATGAACGAAGGAAACTTCTTCGGCGAAGGAGCCCTGGCTGGGCAGGTCTTTCGCATGGGGTCTGCCGCAGCGATGAGCGACTGCGAGCTTCTCCGCGTAGAAAAGACGGCCATGATGGACGCGCTGCACCGCGAGCACGCCTTTTCGGATATGTTTGTGGCATATCTTCTGGCGCGCAACATCCGTTACGAAGAGGATCTGGTCGACCAGTTATTCAATTCCAGCGAGAAGCGGCTGGCCCGCGTCCTTCTGTTGCTTGCGCATTTCGGCAAAGAAGGCATTCCGGAAACCGTGGTTCACAGGATTAGCCAGGAGACCCTGGCTGAGATGGTTGGAACCACCCGGTCCCGAGTGAGCTTTTTCATGAACCGCTTCAGAAAGCTCGGATTCATTCACTACGCAGGAGGCGAGGGAGGCGGCTTACAAGTTCACAGTTCATTGCTGAATGTGGTTTTGCACGATTGAGAGCGGTCGCCAGAAAGCGCCGTAATTGAGCTGATCTCCAGCTGAAAGTCATCTCAATTCCCGTCGACATGCCGCAATAAAAGGTGACCATGCGGCCTACGCCGCCGAAACACGGAGTGGAACGCCTATTCACGAAGTGAGCAGAACTGCTCAGACAGCGCTTTCGACCTACGGTACGCTAGGGAACAATCTAGAAAGAGACCCTAAATGGCACCAAAGCTTAACGACTGGCGTCAACTGGCAACGCTGGCCAGTACCGAAACCGATTCAACCAAGCTGATGGAACTGGTAACCGAACTAGATCGCGTTCTAGGGAAAGAGGAAGACGCGCTGCACCAGCGGCGCATGCAATGCCATGGGCCAGCTTTCCCCCTGCTGGATTCTCGCGCCGTTCTGCCAAGCGCGTTGCCCGCTCTTTTAGGTACGTTGCCCATGCAGTTGACGACGGGAGATGTGCAATGACTCAGACTAAGGCTAGCGATACACACCGGGTTTTGCTGGTGGATGACGACGAAGCGGTCCGAGAAGTAATGACTTTGACCCTCACGGCTAAGGGCTTTGACGTTGTCCCCGCCGCCAGTGTGGTCGAGGCGCTGAAACTTATCACGACCCAAAGCTTCGACGTACTTATCACCGACCTTCATATGCCGAATCCGAGCGATGGCTTCGCTGTGGTCACGGCCATGCGCCACTTGCAGCCCGAGGCCCTTACCCTGCTGGTCAGTGGCTATCCAGACGTGAAGAGTGCGATGGAGGCCATCCTTCTGGAAGCGGACCACATCATTGTGAAGCCCTTCGGGGCAGCGAATCTCGCCGAACTGGTCCACGAAAAGCTGCAAACTCGTAAACCCTCCGCCCAAACTCCGAAGGAAAGAGTCGCCTCGATATTGCAGCGTTGTCAGAGCGGTATTGTCGAAAATTGGCTGGCACGCGTAAAGAAGGACGAAAGACTCAACCGCCTTCCGCTGACCGACGATGAGCGTACTGGCTATCTTCCCAAGCTAATTGAAGACCTGATCGTGCGGCTGCGAAGGCCCGTCGCCCGGGACGAAGAAAGCATTGCCATCGATTCCTCCGCTGCCGTCGCCCATGGCACGATACGTAAACAGCAAGGCTACACGCCGGGAATGCTGGTGCACGACTCGCGAATCCTCCAGGTCACTCTCTTCGCAATGTTGCAGAGTAATCTGAGCGCTCTGGATTTCAGCCGGCTGCTGCCCGATGTTATGACCATCGCCGACGAAGTGGATTCACAGCTGACACAGATGATGGAAAGCTACATGGCGGTCGTGGAAAAACTAGTGGCGGCGTAGTTCATGGCCAGCTTTATCGCAAGCTGGCAGATAGTTGAAAATGAGCAGAATAGCTCAGACATAAGTTCACACTCCCGATACCATTCCCTATAACGGCACAACGCTACCGAAGAATTGGGGCGAACTGGTTCAACTACCGCATGGGAAGGCGGCGTCGAAATGAAGAAGCTACAAACGCGCAAACCACACTTCAATCCGCATGCCTTCCTGTCAACTATTGCACGGGGGCGAGACTTGGTGTCTCTCAAGAAGAAGCAGACCGTCTTCGCGCAAGGCGATGTTACCGACGGGCCGTTCTTTATTCAGAAGGGGAAAGTTTGCCTCACGGTGGTTTCCGAGGCGGGTAAAGAAGCCACACTCGCCATTCTGGGCGACGGCGACTTTTTTGGCGAAGGCGGACTCGCCGGGCAGCTTCTGCGCATGTCAACCGCCAGTGCGATGAGCGATTGCGTTCTTCTTCACGTGGAAAAAACGGCGATGATGTTGGCCATGAGCCGGGAGCCGCAGTTGTCGGCCATGTTCGTGAAGTACCTTCTGAAGCGCAATATCCGCTACCAGGACGACTTGATCGACCAGCTGTTTAATTCCAGCGAAAAGCGGCTGGCGCGCGTCCTTCTCCTCATGGCGCATTTCGGCAAACAAGGTGTGTCGGAAATGATGATCCCCAGGCATAGTCAGGAAACCCTGGCGGAAATGGTCGGGACTACTCGCTCGCGAGTCAGCTTCTTCATGAACCGTTTCAGAAAGCTCGGCTTCATTAACTACGACGTGGGCGATAACTTACACGTTCACAGTTCGCTGCTTAACATCGTGCTTCACGAGGACAACGGAGCGGTCCCTAAAGGGCAGCTCGAACCGCCCAGAGAGCCGGGTGAACCGGCGGACAAAGACCGCGCCAAGAGGCCGTCGCTTTCGAGCACCAGAGCAAAGAAAAGACCAATGGTGGCCAAGGCCTTGCACAATTCTATCTAACGCGTTTCGCGCAGCTCGAGGGGGAATTTTATGAGTGCATTTCGTATCTTGGTGGCTGACGATCATCCGATATTCCGTTTAGGTTTGTGTGCGCTGCTTCGGTCTCACGCGGGGTGGGAAGTCTGTGGAGAAGCCGACGACGGAAGGGATGCAGTGGAGAAGCACGCTCAGTTGCGCCCCGACCTGGTGATTCTGGACATCTCGATGCCGACCCTGAATGGAGTCGATGCAGCACGGCAGATCCTGAAAGTGAATCCGGACCAGAGAATCCTGGTGCTCACCGACGTACACTCCGAGCAGGTTGTCCACGATTGCCTGGAAGCGGGGGTTCGCGGGTGGGTCTTTAAGCTCGACCAAGCCAACGAATTGACGATCGCAGTTGAAGCCATGCAGCAGCACCGCTCAACCTTCAGCTCGGCAATCTGCGACGTGGTACTGGAGACGTATCTGCAAAAACGGCGAGTCCGTCGCGTGAATACCAAGCTGTCAGTTCGGGAACGCGAAGTCGTTCAGTTAATCGCCGAAGGTACGACCACCAAGGAAATTGCCGCCCTTCTATGCATCTCGCCCAAAACGGCGGACACTCATCGCAGTAATATATTGCTCAAGCTCGACCTGCATTGTGTGGCTGATTTGGTGCTCTACGCGGTGCGAAACGAGATCATCCACCTGCAATTGCCGTCGGAGTTGTTGTTTAACACTTCATGGACTGCGCAGCCAACAGATGGTATGCGCCGTCGAAAGGAAGATCGCGAAGCCGCGGGAACGCTTGCGGCCCGCCCCTCCGAGACGCAGCCAGCCTTGGCGATTCGCGCAAGTTAAGATACCGGTCTGCAACCGGACACGCGACCTGCCCCGCTGTTCGGAAAGAATCGGGGGCCGGCATCGGCAGCCTTGTCGCGCCCGCCATCGTTCTCTGTCTTGCGGGTGAGATCTCACCTGCCCCAATCCGCCGACAATTGCTGTCAGACCTAGAATCTCTTCATCCCAGGTGCAACCGAATGCACATCTCAAGAGTGATGAATGAATCGACTCTCGATGTAAGTATCTCATTATAAAAGCCTTATAGCGAGTGCAATGTGTCGATTCGTTAAGTAAGACATTAACAAGGCCCGGACCGATTGACTGGAATTCATTGTCCGAACCATAGATCCAAGGAGAAGTCCGATGTCAACAGACAAATCCGCAAAGGACAGGTCGCGTCGCTGGGAAACCTGTCAAAGTGGGCTTTCCTGTTGACCTTCGCCGGAGTCGGACTGCGGACGAATTTTCGCGATATGTCGAAACAGGGGCTGCGCCCGTTCGTTGTAGGCGCTCTGGGAGAGATCCTGATTGCGTGTCTTACTCTCGGTTTGGTGGTTGGCGCGAATCGGATATGGGGCCTATGAGGACGGAATTTCGAAATAAAAGTGATGGTGGTTTCGACATCCAGGATTGAATGCCGCCGCACAGGCTGGGCAGCGATTGTCGCTCTGCATGTATTGAAGGATGGTTAGCTCCGTGCCGCAGGCCCCGCAAAGTATCGCCTGCCGGTCCCACTCGCTCTCTGGCCAAACCTCGATCTGGTGATCGGCCAAAGCAGAGTGGCAATCTTTGCACGCGTAGTAAACTCCACAGCATTTCATCTTGATCGCGATGATGTCGGTGGCTCCGTGGTAATGTGCGCAACGGGTCTGGGGATCGAGACTAACCCCACGCACATCAGGAAGAGTCGGTAGCATTGCGCAAGAAACCAACGGAAAGTTTAGCCAATCGTCAGCAGTTCTTCATAAAATCCGCCAATCTGCTGCGCTCGATCCACGAAATGAATCTCTAGTATCCAATGTCGCTGCCCGCCTGAAGCGTCCGGGGTTCGCATCCGGTTGTGATTCTTAGGATGGACATAGAGAGTGATCTTGTCGTCGGGGATTCTCTCATGTGGGAAAACGCCGATCAGATGTCCTGCGATGGGGCCGCCGTACTCCCATCCGGCCTGCCTCGCCAATAGCTCAGCGTGAGCGTACAGTTCTGCCGCAGTGATGTCAGAGTGATCATGAAAATACTGCTTACCCCTGGCGAACGCCTCTTCGATATCGCGGCACAACTTGCGTTTCTGCGGATCGTTTCCCACGACGTAGGTGCGTCCGAAGTCAGCTTCCCAGTCTTCGAACACCGGACCGAGGTCGAGAAACACGATGTCATCCTCCGCAACCGTCAAGTCTGGTGGATTCTCATCATAAGGCGCCAAAGTGTTGCGCCCAGCCCTCACGATGCGTTTGTGCCAATAACGTGAGATCCCGTACATCGTTTCGGCAAGGGTATAAATGCCCTCATTGATTTCGCTTTCGGTGGCACCTGGCCGAATCAGATTTCGCGTTTCGACCTCGGCGAACAAGGTCTGGGCCTTCACCTGAGCGTCTAACAGACCAGCAACCCGCGCTGCTTCCGATTTCCCCATGACGGAACAGATTACAACAATCTAGGAAGATAGGGCGTCAGGGCTTTCCGTTAAAATGAAAATGGCCCGCCACTTTCGAGGCGGGCCACTGGACATACAGAAGTTACGGCTTCTGGTAAACGTTTTCGCATTCAGCAGGTACGTTGCCGCTACGGCTGGTGCTGGTCAATTCCAGCATCATCTGCATGGCGTAGTTCTTTTTCCCAACCGTGTTGGTGTACAGGTTGCCGTTCTTGTCGGTGTTTACTTTTCCGAAAAGCCAAGCGCAACAATCTCCGGACTCACCGCAGAAGTTCCCTGCCCACGCGGTTTGCAGGTTGACTTCCGGGTCGCTGGAGCTCTCAGAGAACTCGTGCCACATAATGGCAGTCGCTCCGTCGGCGCCCGGGTCCATGTTCGGGCTTCCGCCCTTGCCATGATCTCCCAGGACAACGCTGGTTTCGCAACCGCTCGGACACTGGTCAGGATCGCCAACCATGGAATACTTAATGGTCTCGCCTGAGACGATGCTCTGCGAGGGACCGTGGTATCCACAGAATTGACTGCAGAAGCCGGAATCCGTCACGTCCTTATAGGTCAGGACGAAATAGATCCCGTCGGTGTCGTTGGGAAGGTGCTTGGCCTTGATGGCGTTGGCAACAATCTTTTGGATTTGGCTGTCCCCGCTCAGGCTCTTTCCCAACGAGTAGTTGTCGTGATAGTCGTCAGACGCGGAATGGTTCAGGGCGTTGGGGATGCTCTTGTTCGAGCTGTCGCTGTAGGTGGTGTTGATCTTTTCCTGTGTCGTGCCACCCAGGTGCTTGAAGTAATAGTCGATGACGCTCTTGTCTTTAGTCGTCCAATCGCCGTACCAAATGATGTATACGGTTGGCGCCTTCTCAAATACTGGCCCGCCGTTGTAATTGATGTCGCACGGATTTCCGTTGCATCCGAAATTGGTAGGTTGGTTGGGATTGTACACACGCAGCGCGTGAATATTGGAATTGTCCTGAGAGAAAGCCATGCTGGCGCAGACCAACAGGGCAAGAGTAACGAGTCGCTTCATTTGAACCTCTCCTTAGAGTTTTGTGGAAAGAGAAACTTGAGTTCCTTTGGCCAG
Organism: Terriglobales bacterium; assembly: GCA_963700175.1. Taxonomy (GTDB): domain Bacteria; phylum Acidobacteriota; class Terriglobia; order Terriglobales; family Acidobacteriaceae; genus DASVWZ01. The sequence continues at coordinate 173,244 of CAVOWN010000002.1, read as the reverse complement.
CCCTGGAGTGTTTAGCCGCCGCAGAACAAAGTATTGTGATTCTCCACAGACGGCCGTTACAAGTCAATGCTAATCATCGTTGGGAGGTACAACATTCCGATCATCGACATTCGAAGTTGCAAAAGTTTGCAGAAAATCTAACATTTTTGTACATGAATACGGTCTTGCTGGCCTGGCTTTACGGTGCCCCCCTCCGGAACGAGGAGGTCATTCCCCAGCTATTCCGAATGCGCGTCAATGTGCAGAAGTCTGCGCTCGCCACGCCGTGATCGCCGATGCGCCGCGCGCCAGATGCCCGAGACTTGTTGGCTGAATGGTGACGACATCCGGGCCGTTGGTCTTGCCCGCGATGATGCCCTTGTTGGGGATGGTTTCGTAGGCGTAGCCAGTGAGAGTGCCAGTGATGACCAAGTGACCTTTGCCGTATGCGTGGGCTTTCACATTCAGCCGAGCCCAGCCATAATGGGCTTTCCCTTTGACAAAGAACTTGAGTCCAAGGTAACGATTCCGAACGTTTCTCCAATGCCCGATGGAGTAATAGCCGCCGTCTCCTCCCCTGGTTCCATCCAGGCCAACCATGACTCCGGCTCTTAAGGTGCGAAAGCTATAAGAGCTGGAACTAATTCTCCGTCCCGCACGGAGGGCAGCGGCGCCGTAGGTACCAAACGAGCCCGTGTGGCTGGCAATGACCTCATTTGAGCCGTTGTCTTTGTTTTGGAGCCAAAGATTCGCGTGCTGGCTCTCCACGGTACCCACGGAGAAGTAGATTGTGAAGTCGATTATCCCGTCGTGGTTCAGATCGAGAGGAATCGTGTGGTTCGGCCTGAGGCTCTTATGGGCAGGGGTATAAATAATCTTCCCCTCGGCAGGCGACGCCAGCGCCAACACTCCTACCCCCGCCGCACTCGCGGCGAGCGCATACATGTTGAGTTTGTGGCTGAGGGACTTCGGGAGACTAGCGGCCTTGCGGGGCGCGGATCGCTTCACGAATTCCTCCTAAGGGGAGGCAGCGATTATCCCCTTGTTTTGTGATCGCGTCAATGTGCAGAACATTGCGTTCGCCACGCAGGAATTGTGGATGCGTCGTATGAGAGATGAGAGGGACTTGCAGGTTCGGGCGCGCGATGAACTCTTGCTGCTTGAAGGAAAACGGCGCGGGCAAGAGTGCCCGCGCCACACAGAATCCGCACTTACGCAAACGAATCAGTTGATGTCGAACTTCTCCTGGTGCAAGGCTGGGTCGCTTTTGATGATGACCGTCTTCTTGGTCAACTCTTCCATCTCATTGAGCAGCTTGCCTCCACCGGATTTCAGGATCTTCGCGACTTCCGGATTTACCCGAAGAATGACGTTGGAGTGCTCCAAGTGTTTGGCGATCTTTCGCATCTCGACATAAATCTCGTCGCAGATGGTAGAGACCGATTTCACGAAGCCGGTGGCTTCGCAATAAGGGCACGGCGATCCGATAGTGCGTTCGAGCGATTGCTTGACGCGTTTGCGGGTGATGGCGACCAGCCCGAAATCGTTGAACTGGAGAACCTTCGACGGCGAACGGTCGCTGCGCAAGGCTTCTTCGAGGGCCTGCATGACTTTCTGGCGGTTGCGGCGCTCGTCCATATCGATGAAGTCAATGATGATGATTCCCCCGAGGTCGCGCAAACGGATCTGGCGCACGATTTCCTTAATGGCATCGACGTTGGTTTTTACGATGGTGTCTTCCAGACGCGCCGTCTTGCCCACGTACTTGCCGGTGTTGATGTCGATGGCAACAAGCGCTTCGGTCTGGTTGATGACAATGTATCCGCCGCTCTTGAGCCAGACCTTGGCTTTGAGGGCTTTGTTGATTTCTTCGTTCAGGCCGAACTGCTCAAACAGAGGCGTTTCCTTGGTGTAGAGTTTGACGCGCTTGACCAGCGCGGGTTGGAAGCGATTGGCGAAACGAAGGATGCGTTCGTACTCCTGTTCAGTGTCGACCCATATGGCGGTGAAGTCGGATGTGACCTGATCGCGAAGGATGCGTTCGACGACATTGAGGTCGTGATAAATCAGCGCCGGAGACTTGCCGCTCTCGGAGCGGGTCTTGATTTCGTTCCACAGGTTTTTGAGGAAGCGGATGTCGGCGCGGAGCTCTTCTTCGTTGGCGCCTTGAGCGGCAGTGCGGACGATAAAGCCGCCATGTCCGTTTTCGCGCTCGCTGATAATGATGCGCTTCAGGCGCTGGCGCTCTTCTTCGGAGGCGATTTTGCGGGAGACTCCGGTGTGATTGACGGTCGGCATGTAGACCAGGAAGCGTCCGGGGAGCGCGATGTGACTGGTGATGCGGGCGCCTTTTTTGCCGATGGGTTCTTTGGCGATCTGCACCAGAATTTCCTGGCCTTCTTTGAGCAGATCGGTGATCTGGGGTAATTGCTGCGGCTCTTGTTTGCGGAAGCGGCGTCCGCCACCCCGGCGTCCGCGAGGTCCACGGCGATCGGTTCCGGGGCGCGGAGTGGGCTGGGTATAAGCTGCCGTTCCAGCCGCGGAACGGACTTCAACGCGGGCATCGACCGTACCATTGCCGCGGGCTTCGGCGTCGAGCAGGGCCTCCGCTTCGGCTTGCGCTTCTTCAATCTCAGCTTCTTCCGCTTCTTCTTCGGCCACTTCGTCTATTACTTCCGCGGTCGCGGCGACGTCTACGGCATCGTGAACGCTGTTGTCATCGGCGAATGGAGACAGGGTCTGAGTCACGACTTCGGTCGAAGCGGCAAGCTCATGGACATGCGAATCGTCATGGTGGCCGGCGGCGTGAGTCTCCTCTTCCATTTCTTCGAAGGCGTCGTCTTCCATATCTTCGATATAGGAAACCAGGTCGGCCTCGTCGTCCTCGATCTCTTCTTCTTCCATGGTTCCGGCTGAAGCTACGACGGTCCGCTGCTCGGAGTGCTCGGGGACGATCTCAGGATAGTGGGCGACTTCGTGGATGTGATCTTCGATGGCGGTTTCGCCGAAGACGGCGGCGACATTGCGCTCATGCTGAAGACGCTGTTCGCGGTCCCATTGCTCGGTGCCAACCTCGGGGACGGCTGGGCTGGCCGCGATTGCCTGATGTTGGTTGTTATATCGCGATTGGGGAGCTTCTGCGGTCTCGATTTTGGATGCTTCGGTCTGGGTAGCCGCGAAAAGTGGCTCGTCGTCCTGAAAGCCGCCAGCATCCGGTTTGGGGTCGCGGTCGGCCGATCCAGATTGGCCGGCTCCGACTGCCGCACCACGGGCTTGTCCAGCGCGTTGGTACTTGGAGATCGACTCGCCCGGCAAAACGATTGGTTGATATCCGGGAGGCGGACCGTAGTCATCGCGGGAGCCGCGATCAGAGCGTGACGCGGGCTCGGCTGGCGCAGCGGGTCGGGCGAATTTTGATTCGGGCATGCGCTCGCCGCGGCGTCCGCGACGGCGCCGGTTGCGCCAGTCGTTTCTGCCTTCGCTGCGACCTTCTCCCCGGTCTGGGCTCTTCGAGTTGGGATGGTTGTCCTGGCTGTGGAGCTCTGCTTCGATGCGACCTTCCGGGGCAGACTCGTGTTCCGGCGAGGGTGATGCGGCTACCGATGGGGCCTCAGCTCGCGGCTGAGATGACTGCTGTTGCACGGGACGGTTAGTTGGAATGTCCTCGACTTCTTCGTCTTCCTGCAACTCCATGAAGTCGGAGACGTAGAGAAAGGCGTCGCGTTCGAGGCCAATGTCCACGAAGGCGGACTGCATGCCGGGAAGGACGCGGGTGACGCGGCCTTTGTAGATGGAGCCGGCTAGTGTGTATTCGTTCTCGCGTTCAAGGTAAATCTCGGCGAGTAAGTCATCTTCCACCAAGCCCACTTTGGATTCGTGGGGGGTGGAGGTTACATATAACTCTCTTGTCATGCAAACTCCGGGCCTGCGCCGCTATGCGACGGCAGGCTTCACCGGACCAGGGACAGGTTGACACCGGAAGGATGGAGCTGTGCGAAGACCGGCCTCATGAGAGGACAGCCCGGGCTAAGGGTATGACCCCTAGACCACGTTCGTTCTACAAGCTGAAGAATCTTGTTCACGGATCGCGTTGCGCTTCGGCTTTGTGACCGCTCTCTCAGCTCTCTGAGGGGGCCGTTACCCGCCGGCTTGCGCCTTGCTTCAATCCTGCCCGGCCGTTCACTGCACTGGCCGATGATTACCCTCTTAACGCGAGGGCGCTCGTAATTTCCTAATCTTGTTGTGGCCGCAATTGGCAAGCGCAGCCCGACTCTTTTTGCCCGTCTTCGTCTGTATTAGTTCACAAACCGGCGCATTCTGACGTTCATTACGATCCCCAGCGCCAAAAACATAAACAAAACAGAAGACCCGCCGTAACTCATTAAGGGCAATGGTATTCCGGTGACCGGCATAAAACCAACCACCATGCCGACGTTAACTAGAATGTGGAAACTAAGCACAGCCACCACACCCATGACGACGAACGTTCCAGCGCGGTCGGGCGCCGTTTGCGCGTTCTGCGTCAAACGCATCAGCACGATAAAGTATAACAGCAATACACTTAACGCGCCCACAAATCCGTGTTCCTCGGAAAAAGCCGCGAAAATGAAGTCCGTTTGGGGAACGGGGAGAAATGCCAAGTGGGTCTGGGAGCCGGCGCTGCTTCCCCAGAGGCCGCCTGAACCGACCGCAATCAAAGATTGAATTACCTGATAACCCGACCCTTGCTTGTCCGCGTCGGGCTGCATGAAACTGGTCAAACGCTCTCTTTGGTAAGGCTTCAAAACGTGCAGGGCCACCGGCATCATGAGTCCTGCCAACAACATAACGGCGCCCGCCTGCTTCCAGCGGAGTCCTCCTAAGAACAGTCCCATCACTGCGATAGGAAGATAGGTTAAAGCTGTTCCCAAATCGGGCTGGACTAAGACCATGAGCATCGGGATGCCAACGATGGCTCCAGCCTTCATGAAGTCCGGCCAGGAAAGCTCACGCTGGTGCAGGTCGGCAAAGTACTTGGCTACGGCCAAGATGAGGACCAGTTTCACCCATTCCGACGGCTGGAAGTGACCGCCGCCGGGGAGCTTTACCCAGCGCCGGGCCCCGAGATATTTTTGCCCGAAAACCATTACGGACATCAAGGAGGCGATGGAAACGATGTACATCCAGTGAACCCGCTCAAGGAGAACCTGATAATTGATGGCGCTCATCAGGAACATGCCGCCGATTCCGCCCAATATCCAGTAAATCTGCTTAATATGGGCGCCCGCAAACTTGGTGTGAGCGGTGGCGCTACGGATCTCCAGCACACCCAACGCACACAGGATCAGAACGAAGACCAGGAGAAGCCAGTCGAAGTCGCGAAATGAGACGTAACGGGACATATTTCAAGCCGAACGAAATGCAATATCAAATTTCATAACACTCTTACTGCCAGCCGTCCAGATTCCTATGGTGTTACCAGCCGCAAAAGCTCGTACTTTTGCGGAGGGATCCGGCCAATCACGAACGGCAAGGGGCCTCCACCTGAATAAAAGTCCGCACCCTGTTCGGGGAGGAAAGTCGATAATCCGAGATGAGTTGGCAATTCGATGGTCTCCTCCGAGGCCAGCAGTTCCTTTCTGACGCCGAAGAAATTCCTGGCGGAGTCGGGAACGACGATGAAATCTCCAGACCTGATTTGCGGAAGCGCGTCAAAATCGAGCGGCTGGGCTGCGTTATTTTCCATGTAGTACTGAAAACCCGAATGCCCCGCAAACCACACCCTGGATTGATTGCCAGCCTTTTCGCGCACGATGCTGGCGGCTTCTTGGGCCGACTGAGCGAGGCCGGCATCGGCGACGGATACCCCGAACGTGAGGATGGCCGCGGAGCCCAATCCAAAAGCGAGTTTTGTCCAAAATAATTTGACGGGCGCTTGCGAAACTCGGTCGACGCGACACGCCAGAAGAATAGCAACCGCGGGAATCAGGGGAAGAATGGAACGGGCATTGGTGATCCAATTCAAGAGGGCGGCAAATATGAATGTGCCGACGACCCACAAGCCTAGCATCACGCGGCCGGGGTCCCAATTCTTTCCGATATCTGAAAAAGGAAGAAGCAACAGGGCGACTCCACCCAGAATGCAAAGGGCTACCTGAACGGCGATGGCGAGATAGTGTGCCGAAAAGTCGGGCAGCGGCGAATTCGCATCCAGGGTCAGCCGTTGACTGGATAACGCCAGTGCGCCGAGTACCGAAAACAATGTCGCGTAGAGAATGCGCCGCCACGGCCAGGGCAAGAACAGCCACGCCAGAACGGGTACGGTACATCCACCGAGAAAACTCAAACCGACGAGCAGTTGAGCGACTAGGGGAGAATGGCGATGGCGGCGAATCATGCGGGAAAAGCTACTGGCGCCGGAAACCAGGCCATGGCCGTAATGCAGCTTGGACCACAGTTCGAAGCCGGCCAAGACAAATACCGGACCCAGCAAATACCAGACCCAGGGTCGCCATTGCCCGGTCTTTTGATAGGAATAAACCGCCAAAAGCGGGATGAGGGCGACCGCGAAATACTTGGTCATTACCGCAAAGGCAATGAGTATCGAGGAAGCCAGAAGGTAGCGAGACCGTTCGGAATCAAAACCCTCAAGCCATAGGATGGCCGCCCAAATCCAGAAGGCGAGCATCAGGACATCACACATAATGCTGGTCGAGCACGCGAGAAAGGCGGGCGTGAGAAGCGTCGCGATAGCGGCAAGAAGAGGGAGGCGGGTAAAGCGCAGAGCGAGACGGTATGTGCCTAAAATCACGGCCAGCGCAGGGGCGAGAAAGGCCAAATGCAATCCGACCTCAGACCAGCCTACGAGTTGAGCCATGGCAGCCACGTAGTAACAGCCCAAGGGAGGGTTTTTGGTCTCCCGCCACATGGGCAAATACGTGCGATACCAATTCACCTGGAAGGCATAGGGATCGAGAGGATGCTTAACAATCTGGTGGGCAGACCAGAGGAACAGTGGATCGTCAATATTAAATGGCTTGGTGGAAAATGGGAGTAGCGAGAGAACGGTGAAGACGAAAAGCAAAGCGTAAGAGCGCGAGTGGGGCCAGTCTTCCCAAGTTGCAGATCCCGTGGACGCAGGCGTGGGCTGAACTTGCGCGACCGCGCCGGCCGATCTCATTGCACGCCTGGCGCGGCGGTGGCCAGAGGCAGACGTTTGTGCGATAGGTCAATGGCGAACGTCCCTGCCCGCAATTCGTCGGTTTCTGAACCATCGGGACTGGAATCGTTCCATACGGCCCCAATCTCAATCTTCTTGTTGGTCTCAGCCACCTTGCTGGGCTGGCGTTGCTGCTTCTCGACGTATGCCTTAATGACTTGGGCCGCGATGCGAGCGGCGAATTGCCCGTGCTCGCCACCTTCGAACAGAACGGCAACCACGATCTCAGGACTGCGACGCGGCGTCACTCCTACAAACCAGGCGTTATCTTTAAACTTAGACTTTCCATTTGCAGTTTTTGCCTTGAGGGCATTGCTGACGGTTTGCGCGCTGCCGGTCTTGCCGGCGAAATCGATGCCTTGCAGATGCGCGCTGGGCGCAGTTCCCAGGGGACCGGGCACATTGGCCATGGCGTCGGTAATGATCTCCCAATTCTTGGGATCGATGGGAATCTGGATTTTGTCGGGCGTGATGGAGGCGGGGACGATGTTGGCCGGCAAATCGCTGGGATTGGTCACGTGCGGCCGGACCAGTAGGCCGCCGCTCGAAATTGCCCCAATGGCGCGCGCCAGTTGAATGGGAGTTGCGGCCACGGCACCCTGTCCAATGCCGACAGAGATGGTTTCTCCGGCATACCACTTCTGTTTGTAGTTGCGGAGTTTCCATTCCTCGGAGGGCATAACGCCAGTAACTTCCTGCGGCAAATCGATTCCGGTTTTTTGTCCCAGTCCAAATTCGGTGGCGTATTTCGCGATGCGCCCGATTCCCAGACGCTCGGCGAGCGTATAGAAGAAGACATCGCAAGATTGATAAATGGCCTTGTTGATATCGACGACGCCGTGGGTGCGATGTTCGGCGAGCACCCAGCACTTGAAGTAGCGTCCGTAGAAAGTGGCCCCGCCGCCGCAGGTCACGTGCATATCCTGCGCGATGCCTTCCTGCAAACCGGCGGTCGCCATGATGATCTTGAATGTCGACCCGGGAGCAAGTTGGGCCTGAATGGCTTTATTCAACAAGGGGTGGTCTTCGTCGGTGACGAGCTTTGTCCACTCGTCGCGGGAGACGCGCACCGCGAAATCGTTGGGATCGAACATGGGACGGCTCACCATGGCCAGGATTTCTCCGGTGCGCGGGTCCATGGCAACGATGGCGCCGTTACGTCCAGCCAAGGCTTCCTCGGCGGCGATCTGGAGATCGATGTCGACGGTAAGTTTCAGCGTCTTCCCGGGTTCGGCGGGCTTTTCTTCCAACTGGCCCATTTCACGACCACGGCTGTTGACCAGCACCTGACGCGACCCGTTTTTGCCCATGAGGATCTGGTTGTATTGCAGCTCGACTCCGGACTTCCCTACGACGTCGCCGGGATTGTACAACTCCCATTGCGCCTGGTTGAGCATGTCTTCGCTGACCTCACCGACATAGCCGACCAGATGGGCCATGAATCCGTTTCGCGGATACAAGCGGCGGTGCGCCATGATGGTATCGAGTTCGGGGAGCTCGTTGCGATGGGACTCGATGAAGGCAACTTCGTCGGGAGTGATGTCGTCCTTCAAATAGATGGGCTGATATTGCGGCATGCCGGCGAAGTGGCGTACACGCTCGCGGACATCTTTGGGATCGAGATGCAGGCCTTGGGCGATCAGGTCGGCGTCGGCGGAAAGATCATGCGAGGAATCGCGCAAGAGCAGGGCGGAGAACGAAGGATAATTGTCGACGATGATGCGGCCTTCACGGTCGAGAATCTTGCCGCGAGGCGCGAGAATCGGGACGTTACGGACACGATTTTTTTCCGCCAGCGAAGCGTACAGATCGCTTTGCGTCACCTGAAGGCGCCACAGTCCATAGACCAGGATCAGAAAAATGGCGAGGATGATGTATTGCACCGAGGTGAGGCGGATTGCCGATACTTTTTCGTCGCGGCCGAACATTTAAATCACAACTCCATTCATACGCACCGGCGCGCGGCGCGGAAGGTTCCGATCATCCATTGGCGGAAGGACATCTTCTATTCTAGTCCGCCAGCACCGAAAAGCTGGCAATATAAGCCGATCAGCACGCTTAGCCGAAGTGTTGGGCGGTCGCTTCAGGTCCTCGCCTTAAAGCGATCCAGCAAAGCGAACAGCGGAACGGCCACCGCGGCATTCACAAGTGCTGCCACGAGCTCGTGCGGCCAACTCCAGTGCATTGTGATCCGCACCAGACCGTTGGCCACTGTGAAGTACACGACTTGGTGGACAATAAAAAAAAACAGGGTAACCAGGAAGCGGGAGCCGGCGTTCTCCACGTCGATTTTTACGCCCAAAGACGATGCGCCGTAGCCGACCACGGTCTTGGCAATTCCGTAGAGGCCAAGCGGGTAATGAGTGAGCGAATCCTGGAAAAGTCCAATGGCCGCGCCGGTAAGAAGTCCTGTGACTGGGCTGCGCCGCGCGACCGCAAAAAAAACTACGACCAGCAAGGGCAGATCGAAATAAGTGAAGAAGGGCAGCCAGCGGGGCAGAAATGCCTGCAAGGCAACCGCCGCAAGGGGGACCCCGATGGCCGCCGGGATGCTGAAGCGGTAGACCTCGATCTGCTCATTCGATGTGTAGGTAATGGGCACGCTATTGAGGATTGCTTTCAGGCGGTGGCACGGTCTGGTCTTTGCTTTCCGGTTTCACGATAGGCGGCTTCTTCTGCGCAGTGTTGGGTACGGGCGAAAGACTTTTTTGAGTAACGAATGGTTTGGCAGCAGCGTTGCCGGCGACGGGCGGTTTATTGGCGGCTCCCGCGGACTTCGGACCGGCGACCGCAGGCTGGGCTGGCGACCCGGCCTTCTGCGTATCATTGCCTGGGCTTGGCGGCTGCGTCGCAGGCTTCGGAGGCACGGCAAGTTTCAGTCCGCTGGTGGGCGGTGGAGTAGCAAACTTGAGCGCGCTGGTTGGAGGCGGCGTGGCAAACGGATTGTTTTGGCCGTCAGGCGAGTCGGGAACAGAAGGCAGGCGCTGCGCGAGAATATCGGAGGCACGCATGGGGGTAGCGGCATCTGCGACAGGCTCTTTCTCTACCTGTTGGGTGATGACCAGCACCTCTTCCAGACGGCTGAGGTCGGCAATTGGTTTGACGCGAATGTTGAGGAAGAGTTCGGCGCCGGGAGAAACTTTGCTCACCGTGCCGACGGGCAGTCCTTTCGGAAAAATCTGATCGCCGCCGCTGGTCAGGACTTTTTCGCCCGGCTGTACTGGTTCATCGGACATCACTTTCTCGAGGATAACTTCTCCCGCCGCAGTGCCGCGCAGAACACCTTGCAGCCGCGATTTTTCGAGAATGGCGCCGACTCCACTGGTTTGGTCGTTGATCAGCAAAACTTGCGAGGTGGAGCCGAAGGCGTGCAGCACTTTGCCGACTACGCCGTCGGCGGTAATCACGGCCATGTCTTGTTTGATCCCATCGCGCAGACCCTTGTCGATATAGATGGAGCGCGATTGTTCACTGCCACTGGATCCGATGACTTGGGCGGGCAAGGTCTGAGAGATGAATTGCTCTTTGAAGCCGAGGAGCGACTGCAGGCGGCGCGCTTGCTGCGCGTCTTCGCTGAGCCGGACCTGCTCGATGCGAAGTTGCTCGATCTGCTGCTTGAGATCGCGGTTTTCCTGACGCACCCCGCGAAGATAGAAGTAGTTTGCCCAGATTCCGTGGATGCCGTTCTGGATGCGGACAACTCCCTTTTCGAAGGGAGTGACTGAGTCGACGGCCCAAACCCGGATGAGCCGGGTCGATTGGTTTTCTGACGAGCGCTTGACCTGGATGGCGAGGCCGAGTACCTGGAGAAAGAGGACCCCCACCAGGAAGACTAGATTGCGATAACGGCCGAGAACAGATTCCATAGCATCAAGCGCAAAGTTTCAGGTTCAGGTTTCGAGAATCAGTCTTGGTTTCAGGAATTCAGTTTCCAGGTTTCGCGTACGGCCTGGTCGGGTCCGCTGGAAACCTGAAACTGACTCTTCCTACTCGATCGAAATCTTTCTCAGCAGTTTGAAATCGCTCAGCATTTTGCCAGTACCCAGCACCACGCTACACAAAGGATCGTCGGCGATAGAGACGGGCAATCCGGTTTCTTCGCGGATGCGCTTGTCGAGGTTCTTAAGGAGCGCGCCGCCTCCGGTCAGTACGATGCCGCGGTCGCTGATGTCGGCTGAAAGCTCAGGAGGGGTACGTTCCAGGGCAACGCGTATGGCGTTCATGATGGTGGAGACACACTCACTCAAGGCCTCGCGGACTTCACTGTCGTCGACGGTGATGGTCTTGGGCACACCTTCGATCAGGTTGCGGCCCTTGATTTCCATGGTCAACGGTTTGTCGAGCGGATAGGCGGAGCCGATATCAATCTTGATTTGCTCCGCGGTACGTTCGCCGATCAGGAGGTTATATTTGCGCTTGAGGTAATTCATGATGGCCTCGTCCATCTGATTGCCAGCCATGCGCACGGAACGGGAATAGACGATGCCGCTCAAAGAGATGACTGCAATGTCGGTGGTGCCGCCGCCGATATCGACCACCATGTTGCCGCTGGGTTCGGTGATTGGAAGGCCGGCGCCAATCGCCGCCACCATCGCCTGCTCGACGAGATGCACTTCGCTGGCTTTGGCGCGGTAGGCGGAATCCATGACGGCGCGCTTTTCCACTTGCGTGATTTCCGAAGGGACGCCGATCACAATGCGAGGGTGCACCAGCATCTTGCGGTTGTGCGCCTTCTGAATGAAGTAATTCAGCATCTTTTCGGTGACTTTGAAATCTGCGATGACGCCATCCTTCATGGGCTTGATGGCGACGATGTTGCCCGGCGTTCGGCCCAGCATCTCTTTGGCTTCCTTGCCGACCGCCTCGACTTCACCAGTGTTCTTATTGATGGCTACGATGGAAGGCTCATTGACGACGATGCCCTTGCCGCGCGCGTACACCAAAGTATTGGCGGTACCGAGGTCGATGGCGAGATCGCTGGAGAACATACTGAACAGCGACCGCAGATTGTGCATGCGCGAACCGTTGGAGTGGAACCCATTTGATGACATAACCGCTCTTTTCTCTCTTATGAACTAGGCCGTTCCAGGTTTAGCCCAAGTCCCGTGGCGACACGTTCTCATGTTCCATTCTATTTGAGAAGCGCAGCTTCATGTGTACACCAAGGTTCGTGCTTACAAAGGTCTCGACCCGCGGACCTTTGCCCATTACTGAATCACCACTTTTTTCTGCAAAGTGTTCACGCCGCCTTTGGCATTTTGCGCCGTAACGGTGATTGTGCTTTCGCCGGCTGGCAGCATCGGAGTGAAGTAGTGAAAGCTTCCATCCATGCCGACCACCGGAACTTCGCGGCCATTGACCATGACTCGCGCTCCCAACTCCGTTTTGCCGGTCAACTCGATGACGTGACCGTGCTGGATGAAGGGGTCCAAATCCAGGCTGATGGCGTCTGTGTCCTTACCTCGGGGAATGAGGGTGAAGCGGTTCTTCTCGCTTTCCACCGATTCCTTGCCGTGGGCGTCGTGCGACTGCACCAGCCAGTAGTAAGCACCTTCTTGCAGGCCGGAAACCATAACGTCGGCCGTCTTTACCATGCGATCGACCATAGTTGACGAAAAATAAGGGTTCTTCGAAATACGCAAACGATAACCAGCCGCGTTCGCCATGGGAGTCCAGGAGAATTCGATCGACTTGGGCTGTTGCGATACGAAGATAGGCATCATGTTGGCCGGAGAAATTGGGGTGGGCGGACCGATTTCCTTCAGCTTCTCCATATGCTTGCCCTGCTCTTGAAAGTTCACTTTTTCCCAGTCCGCCAAGCGGACGGTTTCGCCGTTGCGGGTGACTTCGCCGGTACCTTTTTTCAACAGAATTTCATGCGAATCTGCCTTGGGATCGTTGTGCACCATGGCCGCGCTGTCGGGCGCCAAGGATGCGGTGGCGCCGGCCACAATCACCTGCGACTTCGAACCCTGGACATAGGTGGCAGTGGCTAGGTCGACGGTTCCGGTGCTGACGGCCACCGCGACGTTGGTCTGCGCCTGGTCATTGGCGGAATTTTCTTCGATCACGATCAAAGAATCCTGTTTCACGGTGTAGTTGGTACCGTCGTTGAAATTGATTTTGGCCATGCCCTCGGAGCTGGTTTGCACCACATCGCCCTTTTCCAGGGGTACGCTGTAATCGGCCGTAATCCAACTGTTGCTATTCGCCTTCTTGATTCGCACCGTGCCATCCAGCGCCGTGATGTGGGCCTGCTGGGAATTGCCACTCCCAGGCTTAGCTGGATTTCCGGCCGCTCCTGCCACCGCTTCCAGAAGATGCGTGCCTAGGTTGCTCGCCGCCTTGATGCCACTGTCGGTAAACTGCGGGAACGCAAACTTCATCCCAATGCACGCGACGGCCAGAACTGCCACCACCATCAGCGCAACGCTGCGGTAGGTGACGGTCGTCCACGCTACATAGACGCCGGGCTTGCGATTCGAAGACACGGAGGCCCTTAAAACCAGCCAAATCCTTTAAGAATATGGAGTTAATTTGGAGAGTACCACAAGGAAAATATGCACGGAACAGGTAATCAATTTGGGACATTACCTTCGTGTGTGCGACAAGAACCAGCGGCAGATCCACTGAATTTCCTTACGCTCTGCCGGATGTTTCCTCGAAGCGAGACTCAAAGGGAGCGCGAATCAGTCTGTCGCCCGGAAAGCAGCAGGCCGATCCAACAGCTCACCGGCCAAGTGAGCAGCCACGACAACCAATACCAATGCGGCCAGCCCTTACTCCAATTGGGAATTATGGCACCGATACCCATCGCTTCCCCCAAAACAAAGAACCAGAGCACATGCCGCGCGCCGCGGCGCGGAGCAAAGCGGGCGCAGATCCAGGCACAAACAATCGAGACAACGACGAAAAGCGCCGTGCTCGCGAGAAGAGCGGTCTCAGAGGGGACACGTCCGCGGACGAAATCGCCCGGAAACAGGCGCGAGAGCAACGGGTCGGTTGCCAAGACAAGAACAACCGAGAGCAGGTAGCTGCCGACGACGATGGCTATGGACTTAAGCATTGGGGACACCCCTGTAGGGCATGAAGGTAGCATAAACAATCGCGTTGTGGCCATAGCGCGCCTGTTTCAAGAGAATCCGAACTCTCGGAGGGGCCCCTCGGATAAGCCGTACCCCGTCCCTTGCCGCCCTCTCTGGCGGGCGGTAGCATAGAGATTCAGGGTTCTTCTCGGGCTTCAGCGATACGGATTCATACAGGAGGAATTATGGCTAGCAATACTTTGACTGCGCCCAGCATTGCGGGCAACGCGACTCGCCCCAAGGTTTATAAGAACTTGATCGACGGCGAATGGGTGGAAGCGTCAACCGGAGAGACGTTTGAAAACCGGAATCCCGCGGACACTCGCGACGTGGTCGGAATCTTTCAAAAGTCGGCGAAGGCCGATGTGGATGCCGCCGTCGATGCCGCTAAACGCGCCTTTACCAAGTGGCGACTGGTCCCGGCGCCGAGGCGCGCGGAGATCATATACGCGGCGGCTGAGATGCTGGCCGAGCGCAAGGAAGAGTACTCGCGCGACATGACGCGCGAGATGGGCAAAGTCCTGAAAGAGACTCGCGGCGATACACAGGAAGCCGTCGACACCGCCTACTACATGGCCGGAGAAGGCCGCCGCATGTTTGGTCCGACAACTCCATCGGAGCTTCCCAATAAATTCGCCATGGCCATCCGGCAGCCAATCGGCGTCTGCGGGCTGATTACGCCTTGGAATTTTCCCATGGCAATTCCCTCATGGAAGCTGCTGCCAGCGCTGGTTTGCGGCAATACTTGCGTGATCAAGCCGGCGCAGGATACTCCGCTGTCGACGTTTAATCTGGTGAATACGCTGGTCGATGCCGGAGTTCCCAAGGGCGTGATCAACATTGTGACCGGGTTTGGCCCGGCGGTTGGCGGGCCTTTGTCGGAGCATCCGGATATTCGGGCGATTTCTTTGACCGGATCGAGTGAAGTGGGCCGGATCGTGGGCCAGACTGCGGCGAAGAGCTTCAAGCATTGTTCGCTGGAGTTGGGTGGCAAGAATCCGATGATCGTGCTGGATGACGCGAATCTGGAACTCGCCATTGAAGGCGGATTGTGGGGCGGCTTCGGGACGACCGGCCAGCGCTGCACTGCGACCAGCCGGATCATTGTGCAGAAGGGCGTTTATGCCGAATTCGTGGAGAGCTACGTCGCGCGGGCCAAGAAACTGAAAGTTGGAAATGGGCTGGACGAGACCATGGAAATGGGTCCAGCGGTAAACGAAGGCCAGCTCAATACCGATCTAAAGTACATCGAAATCGGCAAGCAGGAAGGCGCTAAGCTGAAATGCGGTGGCAACCGACTGATGCAGGGCGATCATCAGCACGGATATTTTCTGGAGCCCACTGTGTTCGCCGACGTCGACCCCAAGATGCGGATCGCGCAAGAAGAAATCTTTGGGCCGGTGGTTTCGATCATTCCCTGTGACGGCCTTGAAGATGCCATTGCGATTGCCAATGGAACTGCGTACGGGCTTTCTTCCTCGCTCTATACCAGAGATGTAAACAAGGCGTTCTCGGCGATGCGCGACCTGGATGCAGGCATTACGTATATCAATGCGCCAACGATAGGCGCCGAAGTTCATTTGCCGTTCGGCGGAGTGAAATCCACGGGCAACGGCCACCGCGAAGGCGGGATCGGGGCAATTGATTTTTATACCGAGTGGAAGGCTGTGTATGTCGATTACTCGGACAAGTTGCAACGGGCGCAGATTGATCGGGGGGAGTGAGAGCGTCGCTGGTCGTTGACTACGTCTCGGCTCGTAGAAAGCTGCGGGACAAAGTCTTACTCCTGCTTGCGGCAGCTGCGCGCCTGCTGATTGTGCAACAACTGCGTCGGGCAAACACCGATGCCGGACGAGGCGGTCTAATGCTTGACTTTGTCATACTAAGTATGACAAAGTAACAACTGCATGAGGGAATCAACGACATTTACCGTCTCATTGCCACCGGCGATGGCAGAGCAAGTCGAGCGGGCCAGGAAAGCCGAAAACCGTACTCGGTCGGAGCTAGTGCGAGAAGCGCTGCGAGTTTATCTATCTACGCGGCTGGTTCCCGCCGAATTGCCTACTGCCGCTGAAGCTCATGCCTACCGTCGCGGAGTGGCTGCTTACAAACGCGGTGATTATGTAACACTCGAGGGGTACCTCGATGGAATGGACCGTCGTCCTCGCCGGGCCAGCAAAAAAAGCTCTTGACCGCATCCCGAAAGCCGACAAGGCGCGCATTCTGACTGCGTTGGCGGAGATGCAGCAAAATCCGTTTCACGGCGATATTCGCAAGCTCCAAGGGCTGTCCGGCTTCCGGCGGCGCGTAGGAAACTGGCGGATTCTTTTCGAGCTCGCCTTCGAACGCAGACACATAGTGATTGCAGCGATTGAACGTCGCACATCGACGACCTACTGAGGATCTCCCTCCAAGTTTGCTTTTCACCGAGTCTCCCGGCAGAATAAGAGGTTATCTGAGTCTTCTCGCAATGCATACTCTTGCTCAATCCCGTGAAATCACCGCTGCTTCTAAGTTAGAAAATGTTCGCTATGCCATTCGTGATCTGGCGTGTTATGCGGACGAGGTCGCCAAACAGGGACACAAGATTCTTCCGCTGAACATCGGCGATCCGCTCACCTTCGACTTCGAGACTCCGGCGCACATGATTGAAGCCGTCTACAAAGCCATGCGCGACGGGAAGAACGGGTACGCTCCTTCTTCCGGAATCAAAGAGGCGCTGGACGCGATTCGCGGCGAGGCGGCGCGCAAGGGAATCTCTTCAATCCAGGACGTCTTCGTGACCACCGGGGTAAGCGAGACCGTCGATCTGTGCCTCACTGCGCTGCTGAACCCGGGGGAAGACCTGCTTACACCAAGCCCCGACTATCCGCTCTACTCGGCGGTCCTGGCTAAGCTGGGTGTGAAGTTAAACACTTACGACCTGAATGAAGACGACGGCTGGCAGCCAGACCTCGAGGACATCAAGCGAAAAATCTCCGCTCGCACTCGCGGCATCGTGCTGATCAATCCCAATAATCCGACCGGCGCGGTCTGTTCGCGGGCCACGCTGGAAGCGGTTGCCGAGCTGGCGCGCCGGCACAATCTGGTGATCTTTGCGGATGAAATTTACGACAAGCTGATGCTGGATGGCGACGAGTGCATCTCGCTGGCAGCGATTGCACCGGATGTACCGGTGGTCACCTTCGGGGGCCTTTCAAAGAATTATCTTGCGCCGGGTTGGCGGATTGGCTGGGGGATCGTCAGCGGCGATTCTGCGGCGATCAAGCAGTATAACGACGGCATACAAAAGCTTCTGCGCTCGCGCTTGTGCGCCAATCATCCTGAGCAGTACGCCATCAAAGCGGCGCTGGAAGGCCCGCAGGACCATCTTCCGAAGGTCATTGCCAAGCTGCGCAGCCGCCGCGATCTTACGGTTCGGTGGTGCAATTCGACTCCGAGGGTGAGCTGCGTCTCTCCGCGGGGGGCATTTTATGCGTATCCCAGCATCGACATTCCCGAGGGCGATGATATTTTCGTGCGCGAACTCATCCTGCAAAAACATGTGATGGTGGTGCATGGCTCGGGCTTCGGGCAAAAGCCGGGGACGAAACATTTCCGCATCGTCTTCCTCCCGGATGAGAAAACGCTGACACGCGCCTATGCCGCTATCGCAGAGTTGCTCACCGAACGTTATCAATAGCCGCGAAAAGTCGGCCGGCCCTCCCCGAGTCCCGAAGCTCGCGCTCTCGCTGTGTCATCCAACTTAATGGATCAATCTCACGGAGGGTGTGATGCACGAAGTCGTTTTGAAGCGTTTTGATCAACCCGATGAAGTCCGAACATTTGAGAAGGGCCGGTTCGAACTGGTGCGAGTTGGCGAAATGACGATCGGACGCGCGAGTTATGAGCCGGGATGGAAGTGGTCGGAACACGTGGGCAAGGCGACTGGGGCTAGGAGTTGCATGGTGGAACACGTAGGAATGGTGATCTCTGGCAGGGCAACGGCGGCCATGGACGACGGCCGCGTCATCGAAATGAAGGCGGGTGATATTTTCTATATTGCACCGGGCCACGACAGTTGGGTGGTTGGCGATGAGCCTTACGTGTCGCTGCATTTTATGGGCGCCGGAGATTACGCGCGAAGCAAGTGAAGATAGGATTGAAACGCTATAGTAGGAAAACTAAGGTGTGCATTCTGAGGAACGCAGGATGATCGACATTCACTCCCACATTCTGGCGGGAGTCGACGATGGGGCGAAATCGTTGGAGATCTCCGAAGAGATGTGCCGCATGGCGGCGGCGGATGGCATTGAATACATGGTGGCCACGCCCCATGCCAACGATCACTACCCTTACGATCGCACGCATCTGACGCAACTGCGAGACCATCTGCAATCATTGGTAGGTCCAAGGCCGCGGCTCGGCCTCGGCTGCGACTTCCACATGTCGTATGAAAACCTTCAAGACCTGATCGTTCATCCCGAGCGCTACCTGATTGAAAGCGGACCGTACATGCTGGTGGAGTTGAGCAACTACAGCATTCCGGTGCAGATCGACGAGAGTTATACGCGGCTTCTACAGATGGGGATCACGCCCGTGATTACCCATCCGGAAAGGAACCCGATTCTGCAGCGCACTCCGAAACGCGTCCTGCAATGGGTGGAACTTGGATGCGCAGTGCAAGTGACGGCCTCTGCCTTCACGGGGCGATGGGGTGAAACGGCGTATCGGATGGCAGAATGGCTTCTGCGGCATGAAGCGCTGCATGTGCTGGCTACCGATTCACACGATACGAAGAACCGTCCACCCAATCTTTCGGCGGCACGCGATTCGGTGGAAGAGTTGCGCGGGATCGAAGTCGCGCAGGCGATGGTGGATGACAATCCTCGCGCTATTATTAGCGGAAAGCCGCTGCCTTACTTCCCCGATCCCATCATGAAAGATTGAAGGCTTGGTCGTTGGTGCGCGGCGGGTCGACTAGCGCGGCGATTTTTCGGCACCGCTTGCGGTTGCATTCGAGGCTGGCACGGCTTGGGGCGGCGCCGTCATTGCGCTGTCAGGATTCAAGAGATGTTCTTGATCTGGGCCCAGACCTAATTTGATTAAGGCGCGCGAATCGGGAGTGGTCTTACTCTGCCAGCCATTGTCGGCTTGAAATTTCTGCATAGCCTTCTGGGTGGAGTCGTCCCATGTTCCCGAAGCTTCCCCGCTCAAGTAATGTTGCCGAATCAGGGCTTCCTGAATTTGTTGCGCCCGCTGGGGATCGATTTTCTGTTGCCCGTGCGATTTGTAACTCGCGACTTTTTTGTGGGAACGCTTGCCCTTGGAGACGGTCCTACGGTTGGATGAAGTTTTCGTGGAAGCTACGGGATGATGGGCGCTCGCAGTCCGGTGGACGGGCGTTTTTGCCGGCACGTTGGTCTGGGTCGCCGACACGCAAAGCGTGGCCACCAACATAGAGAGCAGACAACCGATTTTTCCGACCCGCAAACCGAAGACAACCAAAATCCACCTCAAACAAGAGCCGGCACTGAGTATCATCCGCGATTTGCGGTACTCAGTGCCAGTCTCCAAGGTTTATTACCAGGTTACGGAAGTGTACCCGCGAGGAAAATGGTGCCATCCTGGCGTCCCGAACCTCTTTGGCGCACCAGGAACACCACATCCTGCCCGCTCTTCAGCGACGAAGATACACGACTGAAGTCCTCTTCCGAATTCACCGACTGTTTATTAATCTCAAGAATTACATCGCCACGGCTAAGGCCGACATCGTCTGCGAACGAACTGGGCTTCACATCCTGAACAATGACGCCTTTGCCCGCCGGGATTTCCAACTTGTCGGCAATGTCGTTGGTGACGGCCCGAACGGTCAGACCCAGTTTGCTCTCTTTGGGTGAGGCTTCGCTGCTGTTTTCCTCGTCTTCGCCAAGGCGAGTTGCGAACAGCTTGGCGCGGTCAGCCACGGTAACGACCGCGTCCTGTTTCTTGCCATTGCGGACCAATCCAAGATTCACTTTGGCGCCGGGTTTACGGCTGGCGATGTCCAGAACCAAGTCATCGCCGTTCTTAATGCTTTTGCCGTCGACGGAGACGATGGTGTCTCCGACCTTCAATCCCGCTTGCTCGGCGGGACTGCCAGCCACCACGTTGGAGACGGTGACGCCTCCGTTGCCAGATCCGTAGACGCGGGCAATGGCCGGATTTTCCTGCGCGGCGAACTCCACTCCAATCGACCCGCGAGAGACGCGGTGCTCAGGTCCGATCAGCTGGTTGTAGACCTGCACTACAGTGTTTGAGGGAAGCGCGAATCCAACGCCGGCGTAGGCATTGGTGTCCGTCAAAATTGCGGTATTGATGCCGATGACTTCTCCGGCCATATTCACCAGCGGTCCGCCTGAGTTCCCCGGGTTGATGGCCGCATCGGTCTGGATGAACGACTGGAACTGCCGATTGGGAACGATATTCCGGCCTTTGGCGGAAACAATCCCCGCTGTAACGGTCTCTTGAAGTCCGAACGGACTTCCGACGGCGAGCACCCAGTCCCCGACTTCCATACCGTCGGAGTTGCCCAGTTTGGCGACGGGCAGCGGCTTATCGGTTTCGATCTTGACCACTGCGAGGTCGGTTTCCTGGTCCGTGCCAATGACTCTGGCATCGTGCAGAACGCCCGGTGGATCGTCTTGCAATTTCACCCGCACCCGATCGGCCTTTTCCACGACGTGCCGGTTGGTCACAATGTAACCCTTGCTATCAACAATCACGCCCGAGCCGAGAGAATGTTCCCGAATTGAGCCCTGGTTTTGCTGTCCGCCGAAGAAGCGGTCAAAAAAATCGTCAAAGGGACTTTGATCGTCACCGCCTTCGCCCTGGTCGGGAGCGCCGCGTCTGTGATGAGGATTCTTGATCGTCGATTCGGTGTTGATATTGACCACGCTGGGTTCAAGCTGCTTGGAAATCTGAGAGAACTGACTTGAAAGCTGTTGTGGCGAGGGTATCGTCAATGGGGTCGCATCCGAGGACTTCTTGCTCTCCTGCCCCTTTACGCTTTTAGAAATCACGGTGCCAATCAGAATTCCGACCGTCAAGGTGGCCAGGATCGTCAAACTATAGGCCAGCCGGTTTGCTTTCAGTCGTCCCCAGAAGCCGCTTGTACGCGGATCCATATCTTCACTTCCTCCAATGATCTCAATGCTTTCGTCATTATACCTATTCGGTATGCGAGGGGCGAAAGGCCCCTGATTGCGCGGTAGGTATCAGTTCCTTGTAGGCGTAAAGCAATCTGGCAGTTGAATTCTCGGTGAGGCCCGGCGAAACCACAGCGCTATAGGCCTCTTCCCTTTTGGCTAGGTTGGCCGCGTCGAAGCAGATGATACTAGGCGCCAACCGGCTGTTCGCTCAGGATCTTGGGTTGCATCTCGATCCGGCTGGACAGCGAACGGGTCACCAGACAAACACGCTCAGCCTTTTCGAGCAGGTGGCTTGCACGCGCGATGTCATCACAGCTGAATACAATCACCACGGGTTTTAGAGTGATTGTGGTAAAGCGGAAGCCTCCGGGATCTCTTTCCAACAAACCATCGACTGAGACTTCGATTCCTTGGAATTCCCATTTCGACGCGGCCGCCACCGCCCGAAATGAACCGATGAAGCAGCTTGCGACCGCCGCCAACAGGAAGTGTTCCGGAGTCCAGACGCCGGGCTCGCCGCCGAACTCTGGGGGAGCGGAGAAATGGACAATGCGGGGAGCTCCGTGTTCAAGTTCAACAAAGCTGCGGTCGTGCTGGTGCCACTGCGCGCTGGCATGATAGTTGTACTTCGATTCCATGACTGTGCCCTCAAGGCCAAGCTAGCAAGTCGGCAAACATAGCGCGGTGAACCCCGTCACATCTGGGTGTGAGCGGCAGCGGGGACTGGGTTTCGACGTTCGTTTTGTGACTGACCTCACCGGCGTCGGTGAGAACAGTCACGGCACTGCAGTGCATTCTGGAGGGAGAATCAAAACTGCACAAAACTTTGGAGGATCGCCGTGCACCGCTCCGCCAGGGAGGCATCCAATGTCGGCTGACCAACGAGACATCCTTGACGTACTGAAATCCGAGCTGAGTTTCCTGGAAAACGGCGGGTATTCCAGAACCCTGGAAACGCCATGGAAACCGACGTCCATCTTCCAACACTCCGCCTCGTGCATCAATCGGAACGATCCCCAACGTTCGCGGCCTTGCGGCGAATGCCTGCTCACCGACTTCGTTCCTGTCCGTTCCTTGCGTGAAGACATACCCTGCCATCACATCCCTCTTAATGCTCATGGGGAAACCGTTTACACCATGGAGCGGCAGTACACACAACCGGAACTCGAAGAAGCATTGCGCGAGTGGCTTAAGGCCACGATCCAGCGTCTGGAGCGCGAGGGGAAGCCCCGGGAACAAGCGGAAGCTTAAAGATCCTGCCTGATTGAAGAATTCGCGGAACAATCGTCTCAGTTCTATAATAACGGGCGGGCGATTCCACAAAAGACTGGCAGGCTGCGGGAGGCCTCCATTGCTCTCCAAGTGCGCGCATCCGACGTGTTTCACACAGTTCCGCTACCTGCACGAAGGGCGTGTCTTCAAAGTTCGTATGCCCGCCTTCGCGCATCGTACAGCGACCCACAGGATCGAGCATTTCTGGCTCTGTGAGCAGTGCACCCGCAGCTTAACGATCGTCTTTGAAAAAGGCCGAGTCACCACCCGCCCGATCTATCTTGAGCTTACGGCGGGAAAGCCTGAGAGCGTATCGGACCTGGAGAATGCCCGACAAGTTGCCTGAGCAAGAGCTAGTTCTTAGGCGGAGCGGCTTCAAGGTCTTTCGGAAACGACTTGAAAATAACCTCGCGCGATTTCGAGGAGACTTTCTTGTCCGTGTCGCCGCGGTTTTCCGTCAACTTGCCTCGCAACACGCGGTATCCTTCTTCGGCTGGCGTTTTTCCCGGCGTGCGTTCGACCGCCCCCTTGAATCCATACGAGACGGCATGCACGGTCTCGGTCGTGAAACTCAGCTTGGCGCCCTCAAGACTTCCGATCTTGAAAAACTGATTGAGAAATGCGCCGCGGTCGCTGTCGGAATCCCCATAGCGGGAAATGAATCCGGTCAAGTGACCGGTGTCGTCCACGGTGAGCTGCAAGAATTCACCGTCCTGAAGAAAACTGTACATACCTGAGATCTCATCCGCCTTCGCTGTACTGGGTGCAGGTGAAGAGGTTTGCGCCGCCAGAGTTGAGCAGACCAATAGGGAAACAACCAAAATTGCAACAGCCTTCATCCCGGTATTAAAGCACGAAAACCGCTCGCAGGAACCAAAGAGTCGGGCGCGGACCAGAGTGACGGCTATAATTTGAACCACACGCCTTGTACCAGCCCATGAGCAATCGAAGCCGCGTTAAACATTCCGACCACCCGCAAGCGAGCATCCTGCCTGCTCCAAGGCTGGTGGTGACGCCGGAACCCTGGCCGGCCGCATTCGCCCAAAATTTCTTCGAATTGTTCAAGTTGGAGCCAACTCAGCGCGGGTCGCTTGCTTCGGGAGAGTTTTGGGACGATGTTTTCGTCAAGTCGCGCCTACCCTGGGGACGGTTTGTCGTATCGCTGGTCTTTCACGTAGCTGCGGTAATGGTTTTATGGGCTTCCGCGCGGCTATGGCCGGAACCTTCTTACGTGATTGCCAGACCGACATTCGACCGTTCCGACGTGGTTTACTACGATGCGCCGGAATATTTACCACCCCTCAACACGGGCGGCGCAAAGCCGCAAGCACCAAGAAAGGGAGACCCGGCGTACGCTGCCCAACCCATTCTGTCGGTACCGCCCGAGGCTGACAATCGGAAACAAACCATCGTGGCTCCGCCGCAGGTGAAGCTTGACCACGACGTGCCATTGCCAAACGTAGTGGAATGGAGCCGCACCGTTCCAAGCGTGCCGCTTTCGGCGACTTCAGAATCCATTCCGAAGCTCCCAACATTACCCGTGGCGGTTGTGGCGCCGCCGCCGCAAGTCGAGTCGATGACCACTAAGCGAGAGTTCCCGCGTGATCAGGCCGCCGTGATCGCGCCGCCGCCGACCGTCGAACTTGCCAGAACTCGAAGGGCAAGCGACATTAACATCGGACGCAGCGAAGTCGTCGCTCCGGCGCCAATCTTGCCGATGGACGAACAGTTGGCGCGTCCCGGCGCCAGTCGTAGCAGTATGAGCAGCGCGACGGCATCCGTCGTGCCGCCGCCGCCATCCTTGCAAGGTTCCGGTTCGACTGCCGAAAACCGGCGCATGATTGCATTGAATCTTCGCCCAGCACAGCCGACTGGGCCGGTCGACGTGCCAACAGGCAATCGACGCGGCACCTTTGCTGCCGGTCCTCAGGGAAGGCCCGGCGCGAGCGGAACTCCGGATGTAGAAGGAAATAATCAGACGGGGACTACGGGCCAGGGGAAATCCGGGGCTGGAGCTTCCGCAGGCAAAGGAGCGAGCGAAAACGGCGTACCGGCAGGCTTGTTCGTCGGCGCGGCCCCGGGGCCCGCGTCTGGAATCGCCGGCACTGGGAAGGCTTCGCCGGAAAGCCCTCGGCTTGTCGCAGACGCTAAACCGCCGCGGGTGACCACAAACTCTACGCGGACGGCGACGCAGAGTCCGAATGCTCCGTCTGACCTCGAACGCCAAGTATTCGGAGGGCGCAAGAGTTATGCGATGACCCTGAATACTCCGAACCTGAATTCCGCGGGAGGAAGCTGGGTCATACACTTCGCCGAACTGCGTGAGAATCCGTTGGACAAGAGCGATCTGACGGCGCCGGTGGCCACGCAGGAAGTCGATCCGGGATATCCACTGGAACTCATGCGGCAGAATGTGCAAGGGACAGTCACGGTGTCAGCCATAATCCGCGAAGATGGGTCGGTAGGCGATGTTCACGTACTCAGCGGAGTTGACGACCGATTGGACCGCTATGCGTGCGCGGCGCTCGCTCGCTGGAAGTTCCGTCCGGCGATGAAGAATGGATCTCCGACGGCCCTCCAGGCAGTCGTGATGATCCCGTTTCGTCCCATGCGGAGATCGGGCTTCTAATACCGGTCACTGTCCCGAACCGGCGAGCAGAACCAGAGTCAGCAGAATTCTCTTGAGTCCGGTCTCACGCCCAGCGCAATCGAACCACTCTTGTAAGGTATGCGCCCCACCGCCGCTACCGCCGCCGCCGATTGCGATCGCTTCCTTGCCAAGGGACAACGGGATGTTCGCGTCGGTCGATGCCCGCTGAATCTGTGAAGCGTTGCCCAAGTGAGCATCGACCGCGCGGATGACCTGCAACATTCTGGATTTGGGGTCCAACTCTCCTGCTGGCCGATTCCCAATCGGGACCACTTCGTAACTGAGCCCAGCCGACCGGCGACTGGCGCCAGTCCGGCGCTCGCTGGATTGTGCTTCCAACTCAATAGCACGGTCCAACTCAATACGCAGGGAAGATTCCAGGCGTTCCATTTCCGCCATTGAAGTCGAACGAATATCGATACGCATGCTGGCAGATTCAGGGATGGAATTTACCGATGTGCCACCGCGGATGACTCCGACGTTAAAAGTTGTCTTTGGCGAAGCCGGAACCGGGGTGCGAGTGAAAGCCTCGATGGCACGCGCCAGCACGAGTATTGGGTTAGGAGTGCCAAAGTCGCTCCAGGAGTGACCTCCGGGTCCACGCACAATCACTTCGAAACGGCGGCTGCCCAGGGCCTCGGCAACGATTGTGTCCGAGCCAGCGCCGTCCAAAATCAGGCTGTAACGGATGGCGTCGATCCATTGCCGGTTGGAAAAAATAGACCGCATGCCTCGCAAATCACCTTCACCCTCTTCGCCAACATTGCCAATAAAAAGCAGCGGCATGGCCAGAGACAGCTTAGCGGCCTGCATGGCAGCAGCGATGGCCAGCATGGCGGTCACTCCCGCACCGTTGTCGGAGACGCCGGGTCCGAAAATGCGATTGCCCTGGCGGCGAATATTCAGCGGAGTTCCGGCGGGGAAAACGGTGTCAATGTGAGCGCTCAGCGACACATAGGGCTTATCGGGATTCCCTAATTCACCGAAAACATTGCCAACCTCATCGCTTCGGATATTTTTCAGGCCGAGATCCGAAAACCGCGCCTTCACCCATACGGCGCGCGCCGCCTCCCCAAAAGGAGGAGCCGGAATTGCCGCCATCTCGGCCTGCCAGTCGCCAAACTGGTCTTCATGAGCGCGGCACCAGGCCAGGGCGGCGCGGACTCCGGGCAGCGCGATGGCGTTCGCGATTTCCTTCTGAAGGGTCGCAGAGATCGCGGCATTCTCGGCGCGGGAAGAGGGAGGCATAGGCTTGACCGTCATCTTACAACGAGAGGTCTGTTGTAATCTCGGTCTTAAAATCGTGCGACCGGGCCTATCTGCGTGACAGAACCATTTTCCGGCAACCAACCGCGCAGATTTCTGATCTAATTTCTCGTAGGGGTGTGTCGAAGGGGCTAAACTCAAGACGAAGAGCAAGTTTCCCTACACTGGAGTGATAAACATGAAGCGTGCTGCTTTCCTGCTACTCGCAGTAACCATGATTTTCGGCGCAGTAGGCGCATCCGCAGATGAGGGTCCGCTCGACACCGCGCAGCCTAAGGCTGTGACTCCAGAAGAAATTATCCAACGCTTTGCGGCCAAAGAAAAAGAGTTCAAAGAGGCTCGGGACCAGTACACCTATCGCCAGGATGTTCAAGTCAAGACTCCAGACGACAATGGAGAGTATCACGAAGTATTCGACGTAACCTTTGACGACCAGGGAAAAAAGTTAAAGAACGTTGTGTTCGCACCGCAGTCCACGTTAGAACGAATAATCATGACGCAGGAGGACATTGACGACATTGAGAACCGTCTGCCCTTCGTCCTTACCAGCGATGAAATCAACGAATACAACATTCTCTATGTCGGGCAGCAGCAGGAGGATGAACTGCACTGCTACGTCTTTGACATCGCTCCTAAACAGTTTGAAGGCAAGAAACGGTATTTTTCGGGGCGGATCTGGGTGGACGACCATGATTTCCAGATTGTGAAAACCTACGGCAAGGCGGTACCCGAATCCCGCAAGAAGAAAGACAAGGAAAATCTTTTCCCCAAGTTCACGACATGGCGCGAACAGATCGACAACACATACTGGTTTCCCACTTACACGCGAGCCGACGACACCTTGAATTTTTCGACAGGCGGAGTGCATGTCGTCGAAGTTGTGAGATATCAGAACTACAAGAAATTCGGCGCCAAGTCGAAGATCTTGTTTGAGGGCAAGGACTTGGCAAAGAACCCACAGCCTGACACGCAACCAAAACCCGAAGCGCCGCAGAAATAGTTTGGGAGGCTAGGAACCGGCCGCAGGCTAATAGAAGAGATACTTTCGCCACTTGTCGTCCGACCGTCCCATCAAACGCATGATGTGACGGCTGGTGTGCAAGTTGAAGGCCCGCGGCTCACGCATCAGTTTCATGTTGGCCTCTGCGGGCGACTGGTTCCCCTTCCGGCGATTGCAATTGTGGCAGCAAGCGACCAGGTTCTCCCAAGTCGAGGCTCCGCCTCTGGAGCGTGGAATCACATGGTCGAGCGTAAGCTCTCCTGAGGCCAAAATCTCCCCGCAATATTGGCAGGTATTTCGGTCGCGCAAGAGGATGTTCTTGCGCGAGAGTGCGCGCGTCTGATGCGGGATGCGTCGATACTCCAGCAGGCGAATGACGGACGGGAGGCGCATCGCCACTCGCGCAGCGTGGAGAAAGTGGCCGTTCTCTTCCTCGGTCATGGCCACGCCTTTAAGCACGAGGATGATGGCGCGCCGCGCGGCACAGACATTGATCGGCTCGTAAGAAGCATTCAGCACCAGAACCGGCGCGTGCAGCACCTGGCCCTCGGGGTGAACTCCGGGTATGACCGGGACGGCCATGTGTGTGCGGCCAGTCGAATTGTTCCACTTGCCTGACATGTCTCTCACGATCCGGAGGCGGCCATGGCCAGCCCAGTCTCAAGCACCGGTTCAGGCAGCCTAACGCCTTGGACTTCGAGTTTCAAAGTCCGCGCCACCGTAGCCACATATACCTTGGATGCGCCCGCTCGTCTCAATACACGAGCACACTCGGAAACCGTAGTGCCCGTCGTATACACATCATCGACCAGCAGAATTGTGCGCCCGCTAATGTCGTTCGCGTGGGCTACGCCAAAGGCTCCACGCATATTCTCGCGGCGCTGGTGCCTCGACAATCCGATTTGCGACTGGGTCTCGCGGCGGCGTTCCAGCACTCGCAGATTCAATTCAAAATTTTCCGGCTTTCCTATGAACTTCAGTGCCGCGCGCGCAATTAAGTCTGTCTGGTTAAACTCCCGCTGGCGCAGTTTCCGGATGTGCAACGGCACGGGAATCACGACGGTCCGACTCGCGTCCAAGAGCGGTGCAAGGGAGGAAATTGCTTCCGCCAGCATACGCCCCAACACATTCGCGGCCGGCCGGACGCCGTCGTACTTCAACAGATGAATCAGTTCCCTCAGCCCGCCCTCGTAGCTTCCGTAAGCCACAGCTTTTACAAATGGTGGAGTCAGCCGTCGACATAGCCCGCATTGGGGCGCGCCGTCTTCCGAGGAGAACGCGAATGGGCTGACCATTCGCTCGCCGCAAATCGAACAGACGCCATCGCCAATGGGACGCATTGCCAACAAACATTCCGGGCAAACCGGCAAGCGCGCAATATTTGTAAGTGGGGTGCCACAGATACGACAATCGGATGGGAACAACGTAACGAGGAGGGACGCAGCGACGCTGCTCAACCCTGAAACCAGCGATGCCAACGAACTTTCGTGCACCAGCCCGTTGGATCCGCCAACGCGTATTGGGATCCGGCTACTGCTGAAGACGGTCCTCCCTCGCCCGATCATTTGCTACGGGGGCTCCATCCGGGCGAATCTTTTTCAGTATAGCGGCGTTCGAGATGTGGCGCAATGTGAAGAACTGTGGGACGGCCAGTTCGAGGTTCAACTTGGGTTTCCCTGTGACGGGGCGGTGCGCTCGTCCCATAACCTGCGACCAAGTCCCAAAAGGCGGAGTACACTTGTAAATCGACCGCAGTCCGTGCTACCTTGCGCGGTCGCAATTGATTGAATGAACAGCGCTACTAACTCACGAGGACCTCAGGCATGAGCACGCAAACCCCCGTCAACGCAGACGTTAAGAAGTTTCGCCCTTACGTTCCCGAACACATGGAGATGCGCGAATTCACTTTCCGCGCCGTGCTGCTGGGGCTCATAATGACCGGCATTCTGGGCGCCGCCAACGCCTATCTCGGCCTGCGCGCCGGTATGACCATCGCGGCCACCTATCCCGCCGCGGTCATCGGCATGGCCATTCTGCGCATCATGAAGGGCAGTCTGCTCGAAGAAAACATGGCCCGGACCATCGGTTCGATTGGCGAATCGGTCGCGGCGGGCGCGGTATTTACCATCCCGGCCTTTGTCATCGCGGGACTGTGGCCGGGCTTGACGCGAGAGAAATATTGGAACTCGGTCGCACTCATGGTGATCGGCGGAACGCTGGGCATTCTGTTTGTGACGCTGCTGCGCCGGGTGATGGTGGAAGATCCCGAGCTTCCCTTCCCGGAATCGGTGGCAGCCTCGGAAATTCATAAGGCTGGCCAGCAAGGGTCGCGTGCCGCGAGAATTCTTTTTGCGAACATGGGATTCGGCGGCCTCTGGTATCTGCTCGGCGCCGTCAACGTATTCAATCCCAGCAATACTTTTCCGGTGAATATCGGTGCAGTCGGCAAGCGGCTTTTGTTGCGCACCAGCACCAACCCCAGCGTGGCGACCTTCGCCACGGGCGGCGCGTCCATTTTTACCGCGCCCGACGTCAGCCCCGCCTACCTCGGTGTCGGATATATTATTGGCCCTCGGTTGGCGGCGTTGAATTTTGCCGGCGGTGTGCTCGCCTGGGGCCTACTCGTCCCACTCTTAACTTTTGTTCTTGGCCCAACCATTCAAGCTGGCTTACCGGCGGGGCAGACGGTGCCTTGGACGCTGCTGGCGCAATCGATCTATTTCTCGGTGGTAAGGCCGATTGCAGTCGGCGGAATGCTGGTTGGCGCCTCCTACACGCTCTTCCGCATGCGCAAACAGCTAGGCGTGGGAATGTCGCGGGCCGTCTCCGATCTGAAGAAGTCGGCGGCGGCGCATAAGGCGACGAACCGCACGGAGCGGGATTTGCCAGCCAAGGCGGTCTTCGCGGGAGTATTCGCCGTCCTGATTGCGATGATCGGCCTTTACTACTACTTCATCAACGGGGCGGGAAACCTGACCGGCTCGAAGATTTTGGTCGGATCGATCGTCGCGGCGCTGGTGATGATCGTGCTTGGGTTCTTCTTCGCCGCGGTATCAGGAAACCTGGTTGGAATGATCGGGTCGTCGAACAATCCCGTTTCCGGGCTTACGCTTTGTACCTTGGTAGTTGCTGCGTTGCTGATGGTTGCGCTGGGAGTTTCCGGGACCGGCGGCGTGGCAGCGGTTCTGGGAGTGGCCGCCGTCGTTTGCGTCTCGTCCGCCGTGGCGGGCGAGATGCTGCAAGATTTAAAAGTGGGCCACATTCTGGGCGGCACGCCCGCCAAAATGCAGATTGGCGATCTATTCGGCGTGGTCGTCGCATCGCTCGTACTATTTTTTCCGCTTGCCATTCTCGATAAGGCCTATCACTTCGGCAGCGCAGCGCTTCCCGCGCCCCAAGCCGGACTGATGGCGATGCTGGCGAAAGGTATTGTCGGCGGCGATATGGCTTGGCCACTGGTGATTGTCGGCATCCTGATGGGATTCGCCCTGATCATGATCGAAGTCAAGAGTCCCATGCTATTTTCGGTCGGGATGTACCTGCCGCTGGGCACGACCTTTGCAATATTCGTAGGCGGCCTGGTCCGCTGGGCAACCGACAAATTGCGCGACCGCCGTAACTTCAACGATGCTCAAAAAGCCCGCGTCGACAACGCAGGCGTCTTGACGGCATCGGGATTGATCGCAGGTGAAGCGCTGTGCGGATTAGTCATCGCGGGTCTGGTGGGAACCGGACACGATGTGACGCTGATCAAGTGGGTCGCCCCGTTTGTTGCGGCCCTGATCGCCTTGGCAGTACTTATTATCGTGATGATCCAAGTGCCGCTGGCCAGCGCTGGCAGCCCGGACGAACCCGCTCCTCCGACGGCAATCATGTAGGCCGCCGCAGGCAAGTGTGTTCGTCGAGGCGCGCAGACTCGGTTGTTTTTTGTGCAAACAATCAGGCCCGGCTAGAATGCTGGGTCTGATACAAACGATGCGGCGAATTTGTTCTTCAGGATACGCCGCCGGTTGAGTACCGGACCCCTTGCGATTAAGGGGTCACCTCCCACACATTTCCCGCGTAGCCGCTGCTACCGCCGCTGAACGCGGTGCTGTAAAGATTGCCTGCCGCATCGCGGATCAAACCTCCGTAAGGGTATTCCCCGGTGTACCCATCGAAGCTATGCAACACACTGAACGTTCCCGTCTTACTCAGTTCATATACGATCCCGAGATCTACAGTGCCGCCTTCTATTGTGTCGCCGTAGAGGTTGCCGTGGGGATCCAAAATCACGCCGGCCCAAGGGGCTTCCCCATCAGTCGTTCCACCAAGGAAGGTGTGCAGCACAGTTTCGGTGCCATTTTTGCTCAGCTTCCACACCACTCCCTTGTTGGAAGAACCGCAATCGTAGGTTGTCCCATAAAGAGTGCCCGTCTTGTCCATTGTCGGACTTCCGTAGGGATAGCACCCGTCCGTCCCAGCGGCAAAATTGTGCAGCACGGTCAGTTTCCCGCTCTTGCTGAGTTTGTATATAACCCCCAGATTCCCAGTGCCGCCGTTCTGGGCAACGCCATAGAGACTGCCTTTTTTGTCCATGAGCAGGCTTGTCAAGTACGGATAGGACCCGTCCGACGGGTTCCCGGCGAAGTTGTGCAGCACCGTCTCCTTGCCGTTCGGTTTGACTTTGAATATCGTCCCTATATCGGAAGCGCCGCACTGGTTCGTGGTGCCATAAAGATTACCAGCTTTGTCTCGCAGCAACCCTCCATAGGGATTGCACCCGTCCGCCGTTCCCCCGGCAAAGCTGTGCAGCACGGTTTCGGTGCCGTTGGGGGAGATCTTGAACACCGTTCCCAAGCCGGAGGAACCGCCTGCCCCTGTCGTGCCGTAGAGGTTGCCTGCCGCATCTCTTATCACGGGCGCACGGGGGGTCTCTCCGTCCGTCCCGCCTTTAAAGTTGTACAGGATGGTTTCTGCGTTTCCGCTCACCTTGAACACCGTGCCGAAATTTGACGTGCCACCCTCCGTGGTCGTGCCATAGAGGTTACCGCCTGCGTCACGCACCAGGCCGGCGAACGGAAAGTCCCCGTCCGTGCCGCCCTGGAAATTGTAAAGTACGGTATAGGTCTGAGCTTGCGCCGATGGGGTTGTAACTGCCCATAGCGAGAATACGATGATCGGCATCGCAGCAAGCGGCGCCAATCTTGCGAAGTTCATGGTTCTTCTCCTTTTTCCGAAGGGCCATCTCCGGGCTGACCGCCACTCCGATGAAGAGCGAAGGGTCCCAGAGAGCGCACCCCACATCGGAGAAACTAGGGTGCTCCCGAAAGCAGCCGATGTCAACGGCTGATTACTGGACTTTTTCAGCCTATTTCTTGCATCAGATTTTGTTCAGCGAAGGTACGCCATCACCCGGAAAGCGGCCTGGCGTCCTCGGACTGCCCGTCGTTTCCACAAGCCCAGTCTGGGTTCGTGCTACATTGTGCCTTCGCCCTCTTTGTGATCATTGCTGAAAACATTGCGGAAGTACGGGCACGGATCGATCGGGCCGCTCGACGTGCGGGGCGCGATCCAGCCGAAGTGCAATTGATGGCGGTGACCAAGACGCAGCCTGCCGACCGCATCCGCGAAGCGTACGAATCTGGGCTTCGCGTGTTTGGCGAAAACCGCGTGCAGGAGTATTCCAGGAAATCCGTCGGTCTGCGGGATTTGCCGAATGCGGCATGGCACATGATTGGCCATTTGCAGACCAACAAGGCGCTGGCTGCGGTCGAACTATTTCACGCGATTGATTCAGTCGATTCCATACGACTCGCCCGCAAATTGAATGAGACCGCGGTACCTCTGCCGCGGAAATTGCCCATCCTGATCGAGATCAATGTCGGCGGTGAATCCGCTAAGCACGGATTACCGCCGACAGCAGACGAGTTGGAGGACCTTCTCAGCCTGGCTCCGAAGCTCGATCATCTCGAAATCCACGGACTCATGGCCGTGCCTCCATATTCCGAGGACCCAGAAGCGACGAGGCCTTACTTCCGCATATTGCGCGAGTTGCGAGACAGCATCTCTGCGCGTCAACTGCCGCAGATCCGCATGGACTCACTCTCCATGGGCATGTCGCACGATTTTGAAGTTGCAATTGAAGAAGGATCGACGGGCGTGCGAGTAGGAACCGCTATTTTCGGCGAGAGGCCCGCCCATTGACACGCTTCACAGACTTTGCCGCTGTCATCGCTTGCAATTCGCCGACGACCCGTTCAAATTCATTTACCAGGCGATTGCGCTTCGTCCGCAGGAACTCTTTCAGTAATGCATCGTAATACCAGAGCGTACCTTCGCGCTGCCCCGTGAACCGTTCAAAGACCTTGTCGCCAATCTCGCGATAGTCGGCCAGGATCTGGCGCGAGTTATGCAACTTGTCCGCAGCCGAAACCAATCTCACATCCCGATCGGCGTCGCGAAGATGGCGCAGATAAGCGTCTTTCCGCTCGCGCCATTCCGGCTTGAGAGAACCCACCGGACCGCGATAATCGCTACAACCATCCACAATCTGCGCCACGCGTTCACCGAAGAGCTTGCGCACTTTCCTAAGCACCGGCAATCCGCCACAATCTTCCACCACATCGTGCAGCAAGGCAGCAATGGCAAGATCTTCGTCGCCACCGGCGTCGAGCATTAGGCTCGCGACCCCGAGCAGATGCGCAATGTAAGGGACCGTCGTTCCCTTCTTCAACTGTCCGGAGTGTGCCCGCGTAGCAAAGAGCAGGGCCCGTTCGAAGCGCGCCGCAAGAAAGCTTTTCCGCGGATTCCCTCTCATCGAACGCTTCGGGATATCCAACTAAGCGCCTTTCTCGTCGCGCCGCATCTGCAAATAAGCTCGCATAAACGGATCCAAGTCCCCATCGATCACGCGGTCGACATCGCCCATCTCGAACTTGGTGCGATGGTCCTTAATCATGCGGTAGGGTTGCAGCACGTACGACCGGATCTGCGAACCGAAGTCGCTATCAAGCTTCGACTCTTCGACCTTTCTGGTAGCTTCGCGCTTCTTTTCGAGTTCGGCCTCATAGAGTTTGGATCGAAGCATACTCATCGCGCGGTCCTTGTTCTTGTGCTGGGAACGCTCATTCTGGCAGGCCGCGACGATCCCGGTAGGAATGTGCGTGATGCGCACGGCGGAGTCGGTGGTGTTCACGTGCTGTCCGCCCTTGCCGCTGGAGCGATAGGTGTCAATCCGCAAATCCTCCGGCTTAATCACCACTTCGATACTCTCGTCGATTTCCGGGGAGACATATACGCTGGCAAACGACGTGTGCCGCCGTTTGGCCTGATCGAACGGTGAAATGCGGACCAGGCGGTGCACGCCGATTTCGCTGCTCAACAGACCGAAAGCGTACTCGCCGTTCACCGCGAAGGTCGCCGACTTCAGGCCTGCTTCTTCGCCCGGCTGGTAATCGTAGAGTACAGTTTGAAATCCACGGCGCTCGGCCCACCGCAGATACATGCGCAGTAGCATGTCGGCCCAATCCTGGGACTCGGTGCCGCCGGCGCCGGGGTGGATGGTGACGATGGCATTGAGCGCATCATTTTGACCAGAGAGAAGTGTCTCGGTTTCAACCGCGTCGATCTTCGCTCGCAGCGCGTCGATCTCGCGCCGCAGGTCGCCATCAACGTTCTCGCCTTCGCGCGCCAGCTCCACGTAAGCGACAATGTCGTTGCCGCGACGGACCAATTCGGCTTCCGTCGCGACCATATTTTCAAGGCGCTTTTTCTCGCGCATTACTTGCTGAGATTCTTGGGGATTCGACCAGAGATTGGGATTGGAGGCTTGCTTTTCAATCTCTGTCAGTTTTTCGCGCAGCTTACCTGCGTCAAAGATACTCCTGGAGTACGCGTACTTTGTCTTTCAGAAGAGTGTATTCCCGTTCCAGTTCTTCAATCATCGTATATTCTTTGCCTTTGCGCGGAATGGGAGGCCAGCCAGCGCCACCAATGAAATTATCGCACACAGATAGGCGAACCAATCTCCGTGCCCCGTGTAGAAAGTGGTGTCGTTCGAGAGCGCGTAAGGGGCCACGAGGGTGGTTCGAACCTTGCGTGGGATGCTCGCGATGACACGGCCATAGGGGTCGATGCTGGCGGTAACGCCTGTATTAGTGTCGCGCAGTAACCAGCGAGCATTCTCAATCGCCCGCATGCGCGCTTGCCTAAGATGCTGCGCGTAGGCGCCGCTATCTCCGTACCACCCATCATTCGAGATGTTCACAAACACCTGCGCGCCGGCGGCAACGGATTGCCGGACTTCGTCGGGGAAAATCGACTCATAGCAAATAAAAACTCCGAGCTTGGTCCCACCCGCATTGAGAGGAATTCGACTTTCGCCGCGAGAGAAGGCTCCCACCTCTTTGGTCAGTCCGTTGGCGAAGGCGAACAACTTTTCAAAAGGCACGTACTCTCCGAACGGGACCAGATGCATCTTGTCGTAACGAGCGGTCCAATCGCCAGCGGGACTTACCAGGACACCGGAGTTGTATATTTCGGTTGGGCGCTCCGCATTCTGGCTGGCATTGCGGATTCCGATGCTGCCCGCGAGTACCCACGCATTCATCTGCCGGGCAATCCCACTGATCTCGCCACGAAATAGTGCATCGCTGCTATAGAACGGGGCTGGCGATTCGGGCCAGGCAATCAAGTCAGGATGGATTTCATCCGCTGACGCAGTGCTCGCTGCGCCGGTCAACGGACTGCCGGGCGTAATGCTGATGCGTCTCAACTCACGCAAAGTCTCACCGAAATAATCCTTGGTCCAGTCGGAGCCTTCAAGGATGGGAATATTCGCCTGCACTAGATAAGCGGTTTTGTCCGCGGGGAAGGCTGGCATGGGAATCCAGCGAACGGCTTGCAGGGCGAGAGCCGCCGTGATCGAAGCCAGTAGAAGCTGCTTTCGCTTTTCGCGCCGCACCAGGAATGCGGCCGCGAATGCCACATTCACCAGCATAATCTCGAATGAAATTCCGTAAACCCCTGTGACCCTCGCAATGCGGGCCAGTGGAATATTGTCCACCTGTGCGATTCCAAGCAAGTCCCAGGGAAATCCGGTGATGCGAGTGCGGGCCAATTCCACCGCGACCCAAACCACTGGTGCTAGGACGAGGGCGCGACGGCTGAAAGAGTCGTCTCGGGCCAGAAGGCTGATGAGAAGCCCAAAGAATCCGTGATAGAGACCCAGGTAAAGACAGAACAGGATCAATAGGCCAATGGCCGCGGGAGTGTTCACGCCGCCATACTGGCGCATGGTGTTGTAAATCCAATAACAGGTGCCGGCATACCACAGAACTCCTGACACGTATGCGAGGAGAAAGGCCTGGAGGGGATTGGCAGGAAGCAGTTTTATTCCTTCCCGCAGTTGCAGAGTGTGCGGCCTTCGAGCACGCAGCAGGGCAAACACCAGTGGCGCAAGCGCGACCCAACAGAGAAGATAGAAATTTGGCAGGGGGAAAATCGCGATCTGCAAAAGAGCAGAAAGCAGGACCAAAAGCCATGCGTTCCAGTGGATCTGACTCACCTTGTCAGCATAACAAAGGATTTGGAAATCACTGGTGTTGTGGAAGCGACTGACCGCGTACTTTTTCCAAACTCTCGCGAACGAACTCCACGATTTCCGGCGTCACATATTCGGGAGGCTCGATTGCAAAGATCGGTCTTGCGACGACCGGCTTGAGAGAGACATTGTTCCACGCTGGCCCGTCGTACTGGCGGTGGAGAATGACCGCGTCAGCCCTGTCCAAAAACTCCTGCGCTGATTTCTTGAAATCCGCATTGGCCGGGTCAAGGACGGTCAAATAGAGATCGGGACGTACGAATTTGAGGACGCTATTTGATTCCAGAATCACATTCTCCGCCTCGGCGAGCCGTTGTCGGACGGTGGGCATGGCTTCGGCCAGGCGACCTTGTTCGGTGCGGACCCACCAGACGCGCTCGGCACCCGCAAGCAGAAAGCGTGAAGTATCGCTCTCGCCCGATCGGTCTTTCTCCTCTGAAATGGCCCAACTGTGGTCGTCCGTAGCACAGTGGCAGGACTCGCCATTCAGCGAGCAGACGCCGTGGCCGTACTGCGTGATCTTGAAGGCGGTCCAATGGAACTCACGCAGAGCGGCGATCAGCCCCGCCACGACGCTGGTTTTGCCAACGTTCCGTGAATGTCCGCCCACCACAACCAGTGCCATATCGTTTAGGTATCCACTCTCGCAGGCTAGCGTTTTCCGGCGAGTCGAGCTAAGGCCGCCAGTTCTTTCAAATAACTCCGCACTGGCTTCGCCGGAGTTCCCCAGAACGCGATGCCTTTGCCTCGAAGAACCTTGTGGGGAAGCACTCCACCCTGCCCACCCAGCATTACACCTTCTTCGATGCGCGCATGTTCCCCGATGCCTACCTGCCCGCCCAGCACAACGTCTCTCTCGATCACGATGCTGCCGGAGAGTCCGGTCTGCGCAGCAATCACGACGTTCTCTCCGATCTGGCAGTTATGGCCGATGTGCACGAGATTGTCGATTTTCGCACCCCTGCCGATACGAGTCGTGTCGAGCGCGCCGCGATCGATGGTCGTATTCGCTCCGATCTCGACATTGTCTTCAATTTCCAAGCGACCGATCTGGGGGAATTTCTCATAATGACCGGTGGCCGCATCGCGGACATAGCCAAATCCATCGCTACCCAGTACTGCGCCGGAATGAATGATCACACGGTTGCCGATCTTCACTCCCGGATAGAGGCTCACCCTGGGATAAACTTCGACATGGCTGCCAATCTCCACTCCCGCGCCGACCACCACGCCGGCACCGATCCACGCCTCGGCGCCAATCTTTGCCCCCGCGTCGACCACGGCCAGCGCATCAATGGTTGTGCCCTCGCCGACGGTCGCGGAAGGATGCACCACCGCAGTGGGATGAATTCCCGGTTGTCGATTAGGCTTGGCGCACAGCAATCGTGCAGCGAGGGCAAAAGCCATGCGGGGTTGCGACGATATCAACAGCGGCTTTCGGGTGGGAACAGCCGCGGCAAATTCACCCGCGACGATTGCGGAAGCCTTTGACTGGACCGCCGCCTCTATGTGCTTCTCGCCCTGGACAAAAACCAGGTCGCCGGGCCCTGCCGCCGCAATGCTCGAAATTCCGAAGATTTCTACCGAAGCGTCGCCGACAACTCGACTCCCAACATAATCGGCGACTTCTTTGATGCTATGGTTCATGGCACCTTTGTATACGTTTGGGTCGGGAAAAGGAAGGCGGGCACGGGGAAAGCAGGTCTAGAATATTGCCATGGAGCGCAAGATTTTCTGGATCAGCTTCACCATCCTCGGACTCATCGCCGATTTCACCCTACCCCTGTGGTGGGCCATCGCCGCCACCGCGCCCGCAGCATACGCCAGCTGGTGGATCGCCTACCGCAGCGACTGGTTCTGAAGCATTTTGTCAGTACAATCCCGCCTGCCCTTGTGGTCTCGTCTTCCATCGCCGGTGCACCCACAGCCACTGATCTGGATATTTTCG
This sequence comes from Terriglobales bacterium, assembly GCA_963700175.1. Classification (GTDB taxonomy): domain Bacteria; phylum Acidobacteriota; class Terriglobia; order Terriglobales; family Acidobacteriaceae; genus DASVWZ01. The sequence continues at coordinate 134,094 of CAVOWN010000002.1, read as the reverse complement.
AACATAATCTTCGATGACCTTGGTAAACCGTTGGGTATTGGTGACTGCGTCCGCGTCATCGTCTCCGGTTCGCACTAACTCGATGGGCGGGTCGAAGCGTAGGCGATATTTCCTCAAGGCGGGGTCCCAGACGGTGAATCCCGGAACCACAGCCGCATGGGTGCGCAAGGCGATCCGCGCCATTCCGCTCGCTGTACATGCTGGAATACCAAAAAAGTCTACAAAAACGCCTTGCGGTGGGGTCATGTTCGTATCCATCAGAATCCCCACAGTTTCACCGGCCTTCATCGCGGATAGCAGCCCGCGCACCGAATCATCTTTGTCCAGCATGGAGTTTCCATGCATGGTGCGATAACTTTTCGTCAGGCGATCCAGGTAAACGTTGTCGAGCGACCGCATCACAACGTGCAGCGGATGCCCATAGAGCGAGTGGGCAAATGCCGATAGCTCCCAACCTCCGAGATGCCCCGTCAGAAATAGGACCCCTTTGCCACGAGCCAGGGCCCGCTCGAAATTCTCAAAACCTTCGTAAACCACAATTTTGTTAACGTTTTCCGCAGTGTACTTGGGAAAGAGGCAGACTTCAGCCAATTGACGACCTAACGAAGTGAATTCCCCACGCAGAATTTTCGCGCGTTCGCGCCTGCTCATCTCCGGGAAGGCCAGTTGCAGATTGCGCATGCCTACATGCCGCAGGCGAGGGTGCAACAGATAGATTGTCCGACCGAAGGATATCCCGGCAGCGCGCGCCAGTGGACGTGGCAACGCACCAATTGTCTTGATAATGATCCAAGCCAGCGCGTACTCGAGTCGCTGCCGCATCCGAGGGAAAGCGTGACCGTAGCATCCTGCGAAAAGCCGTGTCAAACCAAGAGTTCGGGCTGCACTCGCCGTCTGGAGGGCGAAAGCCCCCTCCCGCTTGGCTCAGGACAGGATATCCGAGACCGCCGACAGAAGGCCGCGCTTTGCGGGCTGGCTACTTGTTCGCAGCGGCCTTGGCCCATTTTGCCAGCGTATCCAGAAAAGGATAGGCCGCTTTGGGCGCCTCCGCCTCTCCTTGCAACGAAGCTTTGGTCGAGACCATATGTCCGTAGAATTCGCGAGTACTGTCCTTATCCTGGGCAATCACCGCGCCGTTCAGCTCCAGACCGGCAAAAATTCCCCGGGCGCGAGAGTAGCTCAACACCTGCGCACGCATCTTCCAATCCGTGTCTGCCGCGGCATGGCGCCCCACCGGACCGGCCGCTACGCTGGCATCAGCCCCGAGCTTGAATTTGCTGCTCAACATGTTGCGCATGCCATTCTGATTCATGATCAGCATGATCAGGTCGACCGCCTGCCCGCCAATCTGCAGGCCGAAGCTTCCGCCCTTCACACTGAAGAATGCCGGAGCGCTCCACCCCTTCGGCGTGCGGCAACTGGCTATTCCCTTGCCATAGCGGGCCCCGAAGATAAATCCGCCCTTCAGCATCGAAGGCACAACCGCGACACATTCCGCCGATCCCAGCACTTCTTCCGGGATTCCCTGGTCAGGAGCGGCCTGGATGGCATTTAGCACGTCAGCCGCCGCCTGGACGCGGTCTGCGGCCTTGCTCTGGTCATCCGCAGCAGCCGATGCCGCCAAACCTAGAACGATGAGAACTAATACGAGTTTCTTCAAGATACCTACCTTCCAGATTTTTATTCGATGGATGTCCTAATTGTAATGGATGCGGAGGAGAAGAGGATGGCGGGAACGACGGGCAAGGAAGAGTGCCGAATCAGTTATGGCTTGACGCTACGGGATGGTCCAACAAAAAAATTCGGGGTCGGCAACGGTGACCCTAATCTCCGCTCCCGACCCCGTCTCCCAGGTTCTGTGGTAGGTGAGCCCAGTATGCTTCGAGCTCTGAAACCGTGCAAGATTACCAAGGTCACTGTCCGTTGGTAATCGTCCCAACTGTCTACTTTGCGGCCACCAGGTTATGCGTAATGGCATGCACGGAAAGTGCAATCCGGTTCTGCACGCCCACTTTGCGCATTAACTTGGCGACGTGCGCCTTTACAGTGCGCTCTTCGATTCCCAGTACTGCCCCGATCTCTTTATTGGAGCGGCCCACGACCAGCATCTCCAGGACTTCGCGTTCGCGGTCGGTAAAAGTAACGCGGCCAGCCGGAAAAATCCTTCCCGGAGACGACGATACCCGCTCGATGAACATCGACAGCACCTTGCGAGGCGCCCAGACCGAGCCTTCATTCACGATGCGAATCGCTTGCACAAACTCAGCCGGCGAAGCCGCCTCGTCCACGTATCCCTTGGCGCCGGACGCGATGGCTTTCAGCACCGTTTCGTCATCCATGCCGGAACCTGTCACAATAATGCGCAGGTCGGGACGCGTAGCCTTAAGACTGGCCATTAGATCGAAAAGGTTCTGGCCGCTACGGTTGCCCAGCAGCACCAAGTCGACGTTCTGTTGCGAGGCGATTTCCGGAAGCGAGGACGAAATTAATTCGAAGTCCGACTCGCTGTCGAACAAGGCGCGGAAGCCCACGAACCGCAGTGGATCGCTTTCCACTACAGCAATACGGATCGGCGATTTTTTTGCCAGTGCAGTCTTTGTACCAGTTGCTTTCATTATGGAAACCCACTTCTGCTTAAAAGATAGTTGTAGCTTAGCTTCTCGGCGCTAAGATTCCTAGATGAGTGAGGTTTTTAGGATTACGCTAGTAACATGGATTTACAATGACTTACGAGGGATTAAACCTATGAGATCAGGCCATCAGAACCCCGTCCGATGGGTCGCAATTTTGCTCATTGGAGCGGCCGTCTTGGGCTGCTCTGCACTCGCCGCAGCTCAGACACCTTATAAACCCAAATTCCCCGGCGATCCCGCCCATTCTGAGTCTGAAGCGGGTGCCTTGGGCTACATGCGAACTGTGATTCGCGCCCAAAAAGTTTACAACCGTAAGAATGGTGGCTACGCGACTACGCTGATGCAACTGGTCCATACCGGGTCATTCACGCGCCGCATGGTACAGACCGACCGTGGAGACTATAAAGTCGGCTTCCGTTCCCACAAAGATGGCTATGAATTGACTTTGACCCCAAAGCAGCTCGACTCCGATCACCGGTCGTTCTACGCAAACGAAGACGGAATTCTCCATGCCGACGACCAGAAGGCCGCCGACGAGAACTCACCCAAAATTAAGTGATAGGCGAAAGGATTAGCCCGTTTTAACTAGGTCACGGTTCGGTCCGGAATCTCGACGGTTAGCTCGCCCCGCTAATCTCGACGGCCTTCCCTTCTGCAAACCTGACGGTTAGCGGATGTCCGCCATTGGGATATTTGATCGTCCGACTTCCGAAACCTCCTGCGTCCTGCGGGATCCCCATCCCCAACGCCATGGCCGCTTGCAGTTCGTTCATTCCGGGCTTCACTTGGCGGGCATCAATCGTCTGCCAGATGTCCGGTGGCCAGTGATCGTAGAGCTCGTGCGGATCCTGAATAAACAGCAGGTCGTTCAGGATGAAGTAATATGTGTCCCCGGTGACTCGCCCAATCGCGAAGGCATAAGTCCGGGCATTCTTGTCGAAGATTGCCATCACCTGACGGTCGCCGACTCCGGGCGCAGTGTCGGTGACAACTTTCCGCACCCGCAGTTTCTCAAGCGGCTGAAACAACCCCGCGGGATGAGAGAAGTCCGCATGGTGCGCCGCAGAATCATAAGGAAGATAGGCGACGGCATAGCCCACCTTGACCCAAACTGGCTGCTGGGTCAGCGCTTGCGCCGACTTCAAATCGTACGGATAAAGTCTCTTCGGTGTGACGTAAGAATCTGGATCGAGTGGCGGACGTATACGTATGCTGGCCTGTTGAGATTGCTCCTCGTGCCTTTCATAGAAAATGTACGCAGTTCGAGCCCCGGCCAGCACAATCGCGAGACCGAGGATTAGTTGAATTCGCTGCTTGAATTCGGCAGTCATACTCTCGAAACCATAGCAGACGACCTCGGCGTTTTGCTGTGCCGGACGGTGCAATCCATCCAAATGCACCGTGTATTAAGCTCTTTGGGTTAAACTGAATGGAAGAGCTAAGGAGAATCGAATGCCTGTAGTGACCGAACCGGACGTGATCAGTGCGCTTAAGCAATGCTACGATCCGGAGATTCCCGTCAATATCGTCGATTTGGGCCTGATCTATGGCGTAACGTTCCAGCCTGCGCCCGAAGACCGTCAGGATGTGACTGTCGAAATGACACTTACCGCGCAGGGCTGCCCGTCCCACGTACAGATTAGCGAGCAGGTAAAGGCACGGATCGAGCAGATGCCGGGCGTCCGCAACGCAGCGGTCAATGTAGTCTGGACTCCGCCATGGACCCCCGAACGCCTCAGCGAAGACGCCAAGAAGCAACTGGGAATCGAGTAGCAGGCGCTACGTCCGTGGGTGGGGCTTCATCCCCTCAATAGAATTTCGAACCAATCGTTTCCGCGACCGTCCGCCAATCGCTCGCCCAGCAGCGAAGCAGTCTCCACAAATTCGGCTCCGCGCTCAATGTAGTCCGGCAGCCTTCTTCGGAAGCGGGCAAATTCCCGGGGATATTCCGAAGCCAGCGCCGCCAGTGAAACCCCGGCCAGCAGCAATCCAGCCGAGTTTTTGCCCTTGATCACCATCACCGTCGCAGCAGCCGCCGAGCCTGCGATCACAGCTTTCTTCCAATTTTCCACATTATCCTCCCAATGACTATTTATACTGCCACATTCGATGTGGAGGATTTGGATGCTGAAATTCACAGGCATGATGAGAGCAGCGGCGGCCGTATTGCTTCTTGCGCCGATTCTTGCTGCGCAAACTAAACCCCGGGCCCGCGATTTGGGAGTTCCGTTCGACGGCACTCCAGGACCGTTCAACGCCATCACCGACGTCAAAGGTGTGGAAGTGGGCCATACCACACTGATTTCGGGAGATGGCCCACTTAAGGTTGGCGTCGGCCCGGTCCGCACTGGGGTGACGGCGATTCTGCCGCGTGGCAAACAGTCAAAAGACGCGGTTTTCGCCGCATGGTTCACGGAAAACGGCAATGGCGAGATGACCGGCACTACGTGGGTAGAAGACTCCGGATTTCTCGACGGCCCAGTGATGATCACAAATACGCACAGCGTCGGCATAGTGCGCGACGCCGTGATTGCCTGGAAGGTAAAACGTGGCGAGCCGGACGTGGAAAGTTACTGGTGGTCGTTGCCAGTGGTCGCCGAGACCTGGGACGGCTGGCTCAACGACATTAACGGCTTCCACGTGAAAACTGAACATGCCTTTCACGCTCTCGACACGGCCCACGGCGGACCGGTGGAAGAAGGCAGCGTAGGCGGCGGCACGGGCATGGTTTGCAACGAATTCAAAGGTGGCATTGGGACCGCATCACGCGTGCTCGATTCCAAACAGGGCGGCTACGCCATCGGCGTCCTGGTGCAATGCAACTACGGGGAGCGTCGCGAACTCCTCATCGCGGGCGTCCCTGTAGGCAAAGAAATCCCCGACGAACCCGCGTACGGCACTGACACCGGTTCAATCATCGTAGTGGTCGCCACTGACGCACCCCTGATTCCTACGCAACTCAAACGTGTCGCTCGCCGCGTGGCGCTTGGATTGGGGCGACTGGGCAGCTATTCCGGCAACGACTCAGGCGACATCTTTATCGCATTTTCCACTGCCAACGCTGGCGCAGCGTCGCCCAAGGAAGTGCATCAGGTGGCAATGTTGCCGAACGACGCACTTGATCCGATCTTTCTGGCCACAGTGCAAGCCACCGAAGAAGCGGTGGTGAACGCGATGGTCGCTGCCGACACCATGGCCGGGATCAATGGGCACAAGGTGATCGGCCTGCCACACGATCGCTTGAGAGAGGTATTGAAGAAATACAATCGACTGACGAAGTAGGACGTTTGCCTAGCAACGTCTTCAGCATTTAACTTTTCAAGACTGGTAAACCGTAAACCCCGGAGCCGGTACCCGCAGGTTCGGCTTCGAAGCCATCAATAGCAGCGCTCCGGCACGCTTGAAAGCCTTCAGGTCATCCAAGGATTTAAACGACTTGGTTTTGTAGTCGTCGGGCGTCGGCGTATCGTCCGGAATCTGCTTCCACTCGACATTTTCAAAGGCATGCTGCTTCAGCAGGTCCGCGTATTCCGCCGCCGACCGCACGTGCACCGGAACCTTCAGCTTGTCGACCCACTGCAACGAATACGGATTGTCCTTGTACAAATTGATCAAGATGAACAAGCGCCCGAGCGGCGCCATCACCCGAAAGAGCTCGTTCAGCGCCCGGTCCTGGTCCGCGTAGTAATAGAACGACTCGACCGACAATACTTTATCGAAGAAATTCTCTTCCCACGGGACCTGCTGCGCCGACCCGCAAACGTACATCACGTTCTCGAATTCCTTCGACGACGCCCGCGCCCGGCGAATCATCTCATCAGAAACATCCAGGCCGATGACCTGGCCGAAGCCCTCCGGCCCTTCGCCCACAATCCGCGCCAATAGGCGCGTCGCCCATCCCGAGCCGCATCCGAGGTCGAGCACACGTTCGCCCGGACGCAGGTTCATCAGACGAATGGTTTTCTCGGTTATATCCAGATGATGCTGCTCCATCTTTGGGCCTTCGCCTTCGCTGGCCCAGCGGTTGAATTCGGTTTGCAAACGGTCGTCAGGAGTAGGTGGTTTGTCAGGCATGTCGGTTTCCTTGGTGATACTTCGTGGCCTTTGTGGTTGAATCAGGCCCAATCGCCCACGCAAAGGCTGAGGGATCGCAAAGAGTATGTTACATTTGCCTGCCAATGGCTTCAAACCAGCACCCCCCGGCCCAGCCCAAGCCTGATCTACTCTACTGCCCTAAGTGTGCCGTCGAAGTCACTGATCCACTGATCTGCGGCGATTGCTCCTCCGTCATTTGCCGCCGCTGTGGGACTCCGCTGGAATCGCCTGACGAACTGGGGTTCGGATAAACCATGTCGATCCCGACGGTTGCTTCAGCGCCAGCGAGCGAATCAGAATCCAAACCTACACTGATTCGCGGCCTGTCGCTGCTGGATGCCGTCCTGCTTCTGGTTTCGGGCATCATTGGATCGTCAATTTTTCTCACCGCCAAAGATATTGCCGGCCCCCTGCCGCATCCGGCGCTCTTTTTGCTGGTCTGGGTGTTGGGTGGAGTGATCTCGCTTTGCGGCTGCACGGCGTTCGCGGAACTCGGTTCCATGTTTCCCGATTCTGGCGGCCAATATATCTATCTGCGGGAAACCTACGGTGATCTCGTCGCCTTCCTTTATGGTTGGATGTTGTTCACGGTAGCCAATGGAGGCAGTATCGCCGCTCTCGCCGTGGCCGCAGCCGCATACATGGGTCAAGTCGTCCCCGGAATCGCGACCGAGCAAGTAGTTCTTTCTCGCGGCGGCTTCACCATCACGCGCGCGCACATGATTGGGCTGGCGCTGATCTTCGTCCTGACTTACGTGAACGTTCGCGGCTTGCGTTGGGGCGCGCTCATGCAGAATGTTTCCACCTGGACCAAATTTGTCGCGATGGCGGTCTTCGTCGGACTCGGATTCACCATCGGCAAGGGCCACTGGTCGAACTTCAGTTCACCCGCCCCGTTAAGCCTGGGCTTGAGTCCCAGCCAATTCATCTCCGCCATGGGAGTCGCGCTGATCGCCGTCTTCTGGGCGTACGACGGTTGGGTTTATGTCACTTGGGTCGCTGGAGAAATTAAGGATCCACGCCGCAATGTGCCGCGATCGATGCTCTGGGGAGTGTTCGTAGTCGGCGCCATCTATATCGCGATGAACATGACGTACCTCTACGCCATGCCAGTCGCGGAAATTGCGCAACACGAAACCATCGCCCATGCCGCAGCTTCTGTTCTATTTTCTCCGCGTGCGGCGGTGTGGCTCTCCGCCATGATCGCGATTTCCTGCTTCAGCGCGGCCGCCAGTTGCACGCTCTCGGGTGCCCGCGTGTATCTTGCTATGGCGCAGGATGGCGTCTTCTTCAAACGCATGGCGGTGATTCATCCCAAGTGGCGCACCCCAGCCTTCAGTTTGATCGGACAAGGCGTCTGGGCGGGCGTTCTCGCCCTCAGCGGCCGCTACGACCAGCTTTACACCTACGTGATTTATGGAATGGTGCTCTCCTACACGCTGACCGTGATCGGCCTGTTCATTCTGCGCTGGAAGCGTCCCGACATTCCGCGCCCCTATCGCTGCTTTGGATATCCCTGGCTACCGGCCATCTATATTTTGGTCGGCGCTTCCTGGACGCTGAACACGATCATCACCCGTCCGACGGAAGCATTCTGGGGAACGTTTATCGTGCTCCTGGGGGTTCCAGGATACCTGTATTGGAAGTGGAGTGGCACGAGGACGGCGAATCAAGGAAGAACTGATTAAGTCCCGGGGCCTCTGTGCGCCCCTGTGTACTCTGTGGTTAATGCGTTTCGCCGGCACTTAATCAGATATTCCCTAACAGCGAACGGCTAAAGACCGGCGGCCATCTGTTACACCGGTACCGCCGTCTTTCGCTTCGGATTGAAAAACGGCATTGGCACGATCTTAGCTGTCACCTTCTGCCGCACCGCTTCAATCGTGATCTCTAACTGCAAGCGATGACCCAGCTTCGAATGGTCGGTGTCGATGCTGGCCAGCGCAATCATTCTTCTTCAGCACCGGAGACCACGTGGTGGTCGTCGCTTTGCCGACCTGTTTCTCTCCGCAATACACCGGCACGGCAACGCGCGAAGCCTGACTGGGCGCGGCAGGCGTAAGGCCGAACTTCTCATAGCGCTGCTCAACTTCAGGCCAATCAATCTCCAGCCCAACAAATTGCCGCGGCACGCCATTCTTATAATCGCGTTCCAGCGCAGCCTTCCCGACAAAACTTTCTTTCTGTAGATGCACCATCTTGCCAAAGCCCAGTTCGTACGGCGAATATTTCTGCGACTCAATCAGCGCTTTTTTTGAACTCGTGTAGTCGACTTCGATCAGCAGCAGGCCCGCCTCCACTCGCGCCACATCCAGGGCCAACATTCCGGCCGCGTGAATGTCGAATTGTTTGCCGGTTTCCGTCACCGCGTCCCAAACTTTCACCGCGTCATTCCATGGCACCCAGATTTCGTATCCCAAATCACCGGTATATCCCGTTCGCGAAATATCCACCGGGACGCCAGCAATCTTTCCGTGGGTAACGCGAAAATACTTGAGGTTCGCGATATCGGCCTCGGCTACGGCCTTCAGAAGCTTTCCGGAAGTCGGCCCTTGTAGCGCCAGCGCCGCGACTTTCTCAGAGATGTCTTCGATCCGGACATCCATGTTGATGCCGTTTTGCCGAAACCAGCGCAGACTCGGATCGGCCGCCGTCCAGCGATATTTATTCTCCTCGAGGCGCGTGACCGTCCCATCGTCAATGACCTTGCCTTCTTCGTCGCACCAGCAGCAATAGATGACCTGCCCCACCGCAACCTTATTGATATCGCGAGTGATGACTCGATTGACCAGCTTCGTCGCATCCTTGCCGGTGATTAAATACTTGTACAGGGGAGAAATGTCGATCAGGGCCGCCGCATTGCGTATGGCATTGTATTCGTGCTCGTGATGCATCTCATACACGCTGACCGTGTAGTATCCCGACCACTCGCGGTAGTTCAGGCTCTGACAAAGCGGAAACGTTCTCTCGTGAAATGCAGTACCGATGGGCAAGGTTTAACCTCGGGAAGTTCCTCTGTGTACCTCTGTGTTCCCTGTGGTAATGATTTTGTCTAAGGCACCACGGTGGAGCGCAGCGACGGACTTGAACTTCAGCACGGATTATATGCAGCGGTCGCTTCGCAGGGCAAATATCGGATAGAATGGGTGCCTCAATCATGCGCAGCATTCTCATAGCGTGGTACGTCCTTCCCAGCGGCCTCTGATACGCGCACTCCAAAACTGCGCTAGTATTCTGCATCCGTATTCTCAACCGGCAAGCTAACAACTAAAGGCTAAGAGCGAATGGCGAATTCTAAATACGATGTCATCGTGGTCGGCGGAGGCCACAACGGCTTGGTCAATGCCGCTTACCTCGCGAAAGCGGGCAAGAAAGTTCTGGTGCTCGAACGCCGCTACGTTCTCGGCGGCGCCGCCTGCACCGAGGAAGTCTTCCCTGGATTCAAGTTCTCCGTGTGTTCTTATGTGGTCTCGCTATTGCGGCCGGAGATTATCCGCGACCTCGACCTTCCGCGCCATGGCCTCGAAATCCTTCCTCTGGACGGAACCTTCACGCCCATGCCCAATGGCGATTATTTGTGGCGCGTAAATGACCACGGCAAGACGCATCGCGAGATTGCCCGCCATTCCAAGCTCGACGCTGAAGCCTATGACGAGTTTGGCAAAGCCATGCAGGCCATGTGCCGCTTCGTCAAACCAATCCTTAGCATGGTGCCTCCAGACCCGTCCACGCTCAATCCGCGCGAGCTGATGAAACTTCTATTTCTCGGTCGCCGATTCCAGGCGATGAACGGTTACGACAAGTACAACCAGGTGCAGTTGATGACCATGAGCGCCATCGACTTTCTGGACCAGTGGTTTGAGACCGATGTGCTGAAAGCCACCATGTCGGCCTCCGGAATCATTGGAACTTTCCTCGGCGTCCGCTCGCCCGGGACCGCCTACGTTCTGCTGCATCACTATATGGGAGAGATCGACGGCGCATTCCGCAGCTGGGGATTCGCTCGCGGCGGCACCGGTGCAATTTCCAACGCTATCGCCGACGCGGCACGCGAGGCTGGAGTCGAAATTCGCACCCAGGCCCCGATTTCGCAGATTATCGTGAAGAATGGCAAGGCCAAAGGGGTGGTGCTGGCTAACGGAGACGAAATCTACGCCGACGTGGTTTCCTCCAGCGTCGACCCGCGCCAGACTTTCATCAATCTGATGGAAAAAGGCCACTTGTCGGACGAGTTCCTGGAAGAAATTAATCGCTACAAGTTTCGCGGGTCATCGGGCAAAGTAAATCTCGCGCTCGATGCCCTGCCGGACTTCAAATGCATGCCCGGCCCCGGCGCGCATTTACGTGGCGCCATCTCCATTTCGCCCAGTGTCGAGTACATGGAGCGCGCCTACGACGATGCTAAGTATGGCAACTTCTCCCGCCATCCTTACATTGATATGGTCATCCCCACGCTGACCGATCCCTCGGTCGCGCCGCCGGGCAAGCACATCATGTCGTGTTTTGTGCAGTACGCGCCGTATAAACTGCGGCCCGGCCTCGATTGGGACAGCCAGAAAGAGGCCTTCGGCGACAACGTCATCAACACCATTGCCGAGTACGCGCCCAACATCAAAGACATTATCTTGCACCGCCAAGTCGTAACCCCCCTCGACCTGGAGCGCGAGTGGGGATTGAGTGAAGGAAACATCTTCCAAGGCGAACTTTCGTTGGAACAACTTTTCTTCCTGCGACCTGTGCCCGGATGGGCGCGATACCGCACGCCTATCAAGAATCTGTACATGTGCGGCTCGGCCACCCATCCCGGAGGGGGAATTATGGGTGCCAATGGACGTCTGGCGGCCCTCGAAATTCTGAAGGACGTAAAGGGGGCTGCTTAATATGGCGGTCCCACGCGACGTCGTCATCATCGGAGGCGGACATAACGGCTTAGTGACCGCATTCTATCTGGCCAAGGCCGGATACAAACCGTTGATTCTGGAGCGCCGCCCACAAACCGGAGGCGCGGCCATCACCGAGGAATTTCATCCCGGATTCAGATGTTCCACCCTCGCGCACTCCGCCGGGCCTATACGACCTGAAATTGTTCGCGATCTGCAACTCGAAAAACACGGCTTAAAGCTGATCAAACCGGAGGTAAATGTCGCGTCGCTCTCGCCAGACGGCCGCGCCCTTGTCCTTTACGACGACCCCAAGAAATCTGCAGAAGAGATCGGCAAATTCTCGGCCAAAGACGCAGCGAAATATTTTGAGTTCCAGCAATCGCTGCAAAAAATCGGCAAAGCCATGAATGCCGCGCTCGCCCTCACCCCTCCGAACATCGACGATCCGAGTCGTAGCGATTTATGGGGCATGCTGCAAACTGGACGCGCCATCCGCCATCTGGGTAAGCGGGATATGTATCGCCTGTTGCGATGGGGACCCATGGCCGTCGCCGACCTGGTCGCCGAATACTTCGATACCGAACTGCTTCGCGCCACCGTGGCCGCCCGAGGAATTTTCGGGACGTTCCTGGGCCCTTGGTCCGCCGGCACCAGCCTGGTGCTCCTGCTTCGCGCCGCCGGAGACACGCATCCCGCCGGATCGTCGTGGTTCGCGCAAGGCGGCATCGGCGCCATCACCCAAGCGATGACCTCCGCGGCCAAGCAAGCCGGGGCCGAGATTCGCACCGGAGTGGAAGTAAATGAAATTCGCGTAAAAAATGGCGCTGCGATTGGCGTCGTTCTTTCGTCTGGCGAAGAAATCAGCGCCAGAGCCGTAGTCTCCAATGCCGATCCTAAACGAACGCTGCTGAAACTGATCGATCCGACTTATCTTTCTCCCGATTTCGTCATGAAGCTCCGCCACTACCGCACGCCGGGGACGGTGGCCAAAGTAAACCTCGCGCTTTCCGGATTACCCAACTTCAAGGCTCTGCCTGGAAATACAGCCGCTCTGAGTGGCCGGATTTATATTGGCCCCGAGATCGACTATCTGGAGCGTGCCTTCGACGAATCCAAGTATGGCGAATTTTCGAAACACCCGTATCTTGAAATCGCAATCCCCTCGCTCAGCGATCCTTCACTAGCGCCACCCGGCAAGCACGTCATGTCCATCTATATGCAATACGCACCATTCAAGCTCAAAAATAGCGACTGGGACAGACAGCGTGTGCCGCTTGGCGATACGGTGGTGAAAACATTGACTCAGTACGCGCCAAATCTTCCAGAGCTGATCCTGTCCCACCAAATCATTACGCCGCAAGACCTGGAAGACACCTATGGACTGACGGGGGGACATATCTTCCATGGCGAACTGGCGCTCGACCAGTTCTTCACCATGCGTCCCTTGCTCGATTGGGCGCGCTATCGCACACCCATTGCAAATCTTTATCTATGCGGATCGGGCACACATCCCGGAGCTGGCTTGACCGGCGGTTCCGGCGCGAATGCAGCGCGCGAGATATTGAAAGCGTTCAAGAAATAGGGTTTAGTGGCCTACAGGCGCCGAAACCGCGAATATCTCAACGTCTTGTGACTCGCGTCACCGCCGAACTGATCGGTTGAAACTATACTACCAACCACTGAAAATGTCTGACACCTTCTCATTTTCGGATCTGGAAAGGCCCGCCGGTGCACCAATCGAGCTTTGCGCTCTTTGCGACTCGCGAGTTGCAACCTTCGCGTACATCGTCGCGAGTGAAGATCCTGGCTTTCAAACCAGCCGGGGCTATTGTTGCCTGACTTGCGGACAGAACCTGCTGGCCTCGCTTGACCAGGTGCAAAAGCAGCGAGTACTGGGCGGGTCAAAGAAGCCAACCCCGGAACATCGTTGACGTGGAATAGACGGGCCCGTGCTGGCCCGCTTGGTCTCTGCGCCGCACCGTACCGGATCTCACCGCCTTCGAAGAATCATTTCTTCGTCCACTGATCGACCCAATCGTTTACCGTCTTGTACCAAAGCTGGCTGTTCTGCGGCTTGAGCACCCAGTGCCCTTCGTCCGGAAAGTACAGCATTTTCGAGGGCACGCCCACCCGTTGCAAGGTAGTAAAAAGTTGGAAACCCTCCGAAACGTCCAGACGATAATCAAGCTGGCCGTGCACCACCAGAGTCGGCGTCTTGAAATTTGTGGCCGAAAGGTGCGGAGACCATTTCCGGTAAAGTTCCCGATTGTTATAGGGCGTACCTTTGAATTCCCACTCGCTGAACCACAACTCTTCCGTAGTTCCCCACGCCGACTCCGTATTGAACATGCCGTCATGAGAAACCAGGCATTTAAACCGATTGCTGTGTCCCAGGATCCAATTGATGGCGTATCCTCCGTAACTGGCCCCCAGCGCACATTCGCGGTCCTTATCGATGAACTTGTACTCCTGTTCGGCGTAATCGAGGCCTTTCATCAGATCGACGAATGGCCGCCCACCCCAATCGCCGTTGATCGCATCGATGAATTTCTGGCCGTAGCCCGTCGATCCATGGAAATTGACGGTGACCACCACATAGCCATTCGCCGCAAACAATTCAGGGTTCCAGCGGAAGCTCCAATCGTCCCCCCATGCTCCCTGTGGGCCCCCGTGAATAAGGAATTTCACCGGATATTTCTTTCTGCCATCGAAGTCGGGCGGCTTCAGCAAGAAACCTTCTACCTTTGCATTCTCGGCGCCCGTGAACCAAAAGGGTTCAAGCGGAGCCATCAGGACCTTGCCCAGGACCGCATCATTCAGATGGGTCAACTGCGTCAGGCTTGCATTCTCAACGGGAGCGGGCTTGCATCCTCCGGGCTTCAATTTCCCGTTTTCGTCAGTACATACTTCCTGCGTCGGAAAAGCCGGCTTGCTGGCGTCGGCCACGGCAGGCGTACCGGTCGGCGCGCCGCCCAGCGTATAACGATAGATCTCGTTTGGGGCTTTGATCGACATACGGGTCAACAGGACGATTTTGCCGTCGTGGGTCATTGTCAGATCGTCATTGAATCCGTCGAGTACCTGCTTTATTCCTTTGTTCGTCCGATGTAGTGCGTCCGTCCCCGTCTCCTCATTGATCACCAGGCTCGTCAAATCGAGGGAATACATCGGCGCTTGGCCTTCGTGCTCCGAAGTAAAGTAGATTTTCGATGAATCGGGAGCAATGGTGTAGGTGCCCACCCACTGATCGAAGTCCTCCGTCATGCTTCTTTTGTATCCCGTTCGCCGGTTATAGAGCATCAGACGGAAGCGGTCGCTCTCATAGCCGGGACGTGTCTGCGCCCGATAGGCAATGTATTTTCCATCCGGCGTATACTGCGGCGTCGAATCGCTCGCCTTATTTTCGGCGGTAATGTTCTTCGCTCCTCCTCCGCCCACCGGCACAATAAACAGATCGTTGTTGGTGGATGTCGCCCCCACTTCATCGTGATTCGATGTGTAGCAGACTTCTTGTCCGTCGGGCGAGAAAGCGTAGTCGTCTTGCCCGCCCAGGCTAAACGGCGGAACATCGAAATCGCCAGGGGTCAAATCGTGCGCTGCGCCGCCGGCCGCTGGGATGATGAGTAGGTGGCTGCGTTTGCTCTCTTTATAACCATTCCAATGGCGATAGAGCAGGTGCGTAAAAATCATCGCCTTGACCTTGGAATCCGCTGACTCCTTCACTTTCTTCTCATTGCAGGCTTCGTCGCCGCACTCGGGATAGACGTTGGAAACAAAAAGAATGTTCTTGCCGTCGGGCGACCAGACCGGGCCGTCGGCCTCGGTGGCAATCGACGTCAGCTTGTGCATGCCGCTGACCGCGCCCGCTGCCCCGTCGAAGTCGGCGATCCAGATTTGCGACCCGCCTTCTTTATTCGACAAGAAGAGAAACTGATTGCCCACCGGAGACCAGCGCGGCCGGTCGGCATCCTGCCCTGCTATGACGACACGCGACTCACCACCCGCGGTTGGCACCACCCAGATATGCGGCGTTTTCTTATTCGTGGCCAGCTCCACGTCGACCGCGCTAAACAACACCCACTTGCCATCCGGCGACACGATGGGCTCGCCCACGCGTTTGAGCGACATCATATCGTCAAACGTGAAAGGGTGTTTCGATTGCGCGAATACCGGTAAAACACTGAGCAAAAGAATCAGTAGATGACGTCGCATGGATTCCTCCGAGAACGGGTCAGTGTAAACCATTCCAGCCACCGGGAGACTTGCGGCTTTGGGTTCCGGCTAAACCACCGATCCTTCAATGCGCCTGGGCGGGTTCGACGCATTCCAGAATTTCGGCTTCGCTGAGGGTGTGGTCGGACGACTTCGCGCGCGCGTAAATACGATCGACCATCCCGTCAGACACCGGAATTTGCCGCTTGTCCAGCCAAAAAAGAATGTTCGACTTTCCGCTCATAGGACCGATGTCGATCACCTGTTCCAGGCCGAACACGTGGGATGGAACGCCCGAGTACACGGTATTCGCCAATTCAATGTCATTCTTCTTGTAGGCCTTGATCACCGCCGCGGCGTGCACTCCGGTGGCCGTCCGGAAGGCATCTTCGCCGATCACCGGATAATTCACCGGAATCGGCACACCCGTGGCCCGCGACACCGCCGCCCCGTAATCCTTCAGCTTGGTCAGGTCCTGGTCTTTCCATGGATCAATACCCATCAGCTTCAGATTGACTAGCATCTGGTCCATTTGCGTATTGCCAACTCGTTCTCCGATACCAAGAGCGGTAGCATGCACGCATTCCGCACCCGCGACCAAAGCAGCCAGCGAGTTGGCAATGGCCAGCCCGCGGTCACAGTGTCCGTGCCAATCGACCCGAATTTTTTCACCCGATGGTTTTACTACTTCTTCCACGATGAAACGCACCAGGGCGAACGTGCCCATGGGCGTAGCGTGGCCCGCGGTATCGCAGATCACGATGGCCCGGGCGCCGCATTCGATCGCCGCCGTATAAAGCCGGCGCACCATTTCCGGATCGCAACGGGTCGTGTCCTCGGTGACATACATTACGTCGAGCCCCAGCGAAATTGCATACTTCACCGCGTGCTCGGTGGTTTGCAGCAGAAAATCGTCCGTCCAACCCTCGGTGAAGCGGCGGATCGGACTCGACCCCAAAAAGGTTGCCGCTTCAATCTTCAAACCCGTGCGCTGCTGGATCTCCGCAATCGGGCGAATATCGTTTTCATGCGTCCGCGCCGCACAATTCGCCTTAATCTTCATCTTGTGCTGAACGATCTCGCGCGCCAGCGCTTCGACATGCTCCACCGCCCGCGGACCTGCTCCCGGCAGTCCCAGATCAAGAGCATTGATTCCCAGCGCTTCCATCAAGTGCAGAATTTCAATTTTTTCGCCGATCAACGGATCGCGCACCGACGGCGACTGCAACCCGTCCCGCAGCGTTTCGTCATTCAGCAAAACATGCCCCATCGGACGCAAAGATCCCGGATGTATGCGGTTCCAGTCGTAAATGAGCTCCGAAGATTTCATAATGCTTGCTGTCCGATGATGTCCCGCCACTTTCGCGTTCCCTATTTCTCCTTCGGAGGAAGCGTCAATCCGAAGACCGAAATACGTCCCTGTCCCGCCACGTTCATGCCGCTCGGGTCGCCTGCATTCGGCAGGTAAAGCGTCTTGCAGTGCTCGCAACGATAGACCTCGGCATTCGTTCCCCACGCTTTCTGCGCATCTCCGCATTCACGCTCGATCGCGTCGGTGGTATAGAACCAGCGTTTTAAGTGTCCGCCGCAAAACTTGCCTTTCTCGTCTTTCTCGTTGCAGGCGCGCTGCCCGGGCGACTTGATCTTCACTTTATGGTGCGGAAGTTGTTCCGGTGTTTGGAGAGCGGATATCGTCGTTTCGTCAGTAGTCAAGAGTACCTCGTCACTGCGGCGGTATCGCTGCCGCCGCTGGATCGATTTGAAATTTCATTTTACTCGAAGCGTTTTCGTTCGTGCTGCCCCGGTGTATGATTCTCGCAACATTCGGAGGCGCACTCGATGAAGACAATCAAACGATTTCGCTATGTCCTGATCGCGGTCCTTCTGCTCGTCCTTTATTTCCTGGACCGCGGTAACATGGCGGTCAACCATCAGACCTATTGGCTTTTCACGTTTGTGCTGATCGCCGGAATGATGTTTAAGCGACTGGACCGTATCGAAGGCAAATTGGACGCCATGACGAAAAAAGAGTAATCCTGTCCGGACATCCGCCCTGCTTAACCCTTGCGCTTAGGCGGCGTTTGCTCCTCCCCTACTCGACCCACCGTGATTTCCGCGATAAAGAAGTTCTCGACAGCAATGGGTTCGCCGGCCATGCGCCGTAGCATCGCGAGTTGCCCGACATGAGTCAGAGCGTCCGCCACCGGTCCTTGAAACAGCTTTTCGATTGGGGCCTGCAAAGGCTCAGAGGACGCCAGATAATCGTCAAATGCTTTGAGCGCGGCGAAAAATCTCTCCCCTTCGCGCTTCCATGGCAGTGGCTCCGAGCTGTTCCATTTTCGCCTGCCATCCGCCATGGTCAACGCCCAATCCAACAAGTCGCCGATATGCGCCAGAATCTGTACTGGAGTTTTGCCCCCTCCTGCGAAATCCGCAAACCCATCCGTCGCACCACGGATGCTCTTCCCCCCGCGATAAGCCAGGGTAGCTAAACTGTGGCGAAGCAATTCCCGCTTAGGATCTGAGTTCGAAGGACTATTCATGCCCACAAGATTACACTGAAGCGCCAAATCAGGAAATCGATCGGGTGAGACTGAACCTAAACATCGAATTGAGACCTGCAACCTTCTAGCCGTTAAAGAGTTAGTTCTACTTACCAACCCGGAAGCCGTCGACTGCCATCCAAACTCGCACTTGGTTCGGTGTAACCGTCCCCAACGGCGACAATGCTCCGGAACCATTGCGCTGAATTGGGGACGGCAAGAATCTCCCCGTCCAAGGACACGCCGTAACGCGTTTTCTTCCAAATTTTGTAGGGCCGATATTGCTAGATTCGCCCCTTTACCGCTGGCGGAAACTGCCTAACTTGCAGCCACACGCACAATTGCGCCCGCTACCCGGATACGGAGAAGACCTTACCTCTTTGGTGCCAAGGCCATCCCTGGAAGGGCTATTGATCGGTTCCCGCGCCGATTCGACAATGGTATACAGGGTCCGCGCGGGCTTTCCGAAGATTGAACCTACGCGGCAGTTTTTCTTACTTTTGGTTCTGGAGAGGGCTCAAATCGGCCATCCCCGGCGTTGAGCATCGAAATGCCACTTGGCAACAGTCAAAATTTTTGGCATAACAATAAATTGAACTGAGGTTTACACCCCTTTTATGAATACCGATACCGAGAAGGCTTCCCTGGAAAACGCGGTTTCCACAGTACGAATCCTTATCGCAGACGACCACGAGGTCATGCGACTCGGCATCCGCAACCTATTGGAGGCGCGGTCGAATTGGAGTGTTTGCGCGGAAGCCAGCAATGGCCGGGAAGCCGTCGACAAGGCCGATCAGTTCCGCCCCGACCTTATCGTGCTCGATATCACCATGCCGGTGATGAATGGCCTGGAGGCGGCGAAACTGATCTCCGCCGCTCACTCCGATATCCCGATTATCCTCTTCTCCCTGCATCTTTCGGACGACATGATCGACACCTTCGAGAGCGGCCACATTCGCGGGGCAGTGAGCAAAGGCGAAGCCGGTCGCGACCTGGTGGACGCGGTCGATACCGTCCTGCGCGGCGGCACATTCTTCCCCAACACTCGAAAACCGAATACCCGGCAATAAAACCGGCAATCAAAGAAGTCTGGTTCCGCAACCACTTTATGGAGCTTGCGTCGGGCACGCCTCGACCGGGGGATTCTGCTTCTCTAGCAAAATCGGCCGATACCCGATCCCCACCACTGAATCCTTCACCGGGAGCACTTCGCCGTAAACCGTCACGTATTGCGTATATTGAGGATCGACTGTGTAATTACTGGTCGTGCACACCCCGTTCTTGCAACTCTGTGATGTGTCCCAAGCCGCCTCTGCCTCGTAGCCGCCGGGTCCAGTCAATTTACAGGACCAAACCCCCACCTTGGGCGGAATTGGTCCGTGGCAAGCCTTTTCATCCAATGTATTCCCCACCATCCAGTTGTAAGTGGTTCGATAGGCGCAGCCGGACTTTAAGAACGTCCCCGGATAGCTCGCGCCGTAGACCTTGAATCCTCCTACGGCCACGGAGACGGGGCTGTTCCCTGTAGGCGACGTTTGCGGAGCTTGGAAGGTGCCGTCCCCATTTCCAAGCAACACGCTTACATTGTTGCTGTTATGATTCGCGGTCACCAGATCGAGAATGCCGTTGCCGGTAAAATCCTCGGCCGCGATTGAATACGGCTGCGCGCCGACTTTGTAGTTCACGGCTCCCTGAAAGTCGCGACTGCCACTGTTCAGCAATACGCTTACGTCGTTTCTGCCTCGGTTCGCCGACGCTAAATCGAGCAGGCCATCGCCATTGAAGTCTCCTACTACTACGGAATCCGGCCCATTATCTGTATCGAGGACCGGGCCCGAGTCCTGAAATGTGCCATCCCCGTTTCCCCACAGGATCGTAATCGTGTTGTCGTCCTTGTTCGCCACCGCCAGGTCGAGATGCCCATCAAGATCGAAGTCTCCGGCGACGACCGACAGCGGGCCCTTGCCCACAGCATAGCTGACGGGCAGTCCGAATGTTCCGTCGCCATTGCCTAACAAAATGCTGACCGTCCCGTCAGACCCAGTCGTGCCGTTTACGACCGCCAGATCCAGATTGGCGTCACCATTGAAGTATCCGGTAGCGACAAAAACGGGATCGCCATTGGCAGGGTATGGGACCGCCGTTTGGAACGTCCCGTCGCCATTGTTCAGCAAAATGTATACCTTGTTGTCGATTGCATCCGTAACCGCAAGGTCCAGGTTGCCGTCGTTGTTGAAGTCGCCCGTTGCGACCGCCGAGGGCATGCTTCCCACGGGGTACGCAACTGCGGTCTTAAAAGTGCCGTCGCCGATGCCGAACAATACATTTACATTATTATTTCCCGGGCCTCCCGCGTTCACGGCCGCCAGGTCTGCCAGGCCGTCGCCATTGAAATCGGCTACGGTGACCGCTCTCGGGTTTGTTCCCAGCGTATAAGTGGCTTGCGTAAAGAAATCTCCGTT
Source organism: Terriglobales bacterium (assembly GCA_963700175.1). Taxonomy (GTDB): domain Bacteria; phylum Acidobacteriota; class Terriglobia; order Terriglobales; family Acidobacteriaceae; genus DASVWZ01. Next base: position 113,266 of record CAVOWN010000002.1, on the reverse strand, counting down.
GCCAATGCCCAAGAGCACGCTGGCGGTGTTGTCTGCGGCATTCGCCACCACCACATCTGCGGGCGACCAGAGAGTGCCGGCACTCCCGTCCCATTGGTACCAGTAAAAGCGAGCAACTTGCTCTAACCGGTTCATCAGGTAATAACGGGCCACGAACCCAGCCTGCTCATCCGGGTCGGTGAGGCCAGTGCTCCCGGTAATCCCCCAACTGGCTTCCGTATTAAAGAGCTGCTTTTTTCCCTGATGGTGTTTATTCAGCACACTCTTGTAGCCAGTCGCGCCCTCCATCAGTTTGATCAGCGTCTCGGGGACCGGAACGCTGCCTTTCTCCTGCACGTAGCCATGGAAGGCGATCACCTGAGCGTACTTTCCTCCCTTCGCCAAATACTTTCCCAGCCAGATGTTGTCTTTGGGAATGTCGACTCGGGTCGACGGGCTCAGCACAATCGCAGACGGATCCAGGCGATGAATGATGGTGCTGGCATCCTTTGCCATGCGCACCATTTGGGGAATCGTCCCCCTCCACTGGCCCACGCCTTTCACTCCCTTGGTGCCGTGGTTCGAGGCTTCATTCCAGGTTTCCCAATAATGGATCTGCCCTGCGGCGTGAGTGACAATGGCGGTCACGAAATCTTTCCATATCTGATCGGTGCCGGTACCATCTGGGTTCAAGTCTTTGGGTGGATCACATGAACCCGGATCTTGCGGATACGCTGCGCAGTCTTGATCAGTCGGATCGGAGGACGCCCATGTTGGCAGTTCGCCAAACGTGTACAAAACATCGACACCGTTTTTCTGCGCGAGCTGCAACCAAGTGTCCAGGACGTCCCATGTGTACATATTCGTGTACACACCCTGCGGAGAGTTCAGTTCATACCATGCTACTCCGCTGTTCCACAGCCGCATTGTCCCAAATTTGACGTCACAACAAGTACCCGGCCACGGCTCGCGGCCTCCCGTGATCCCGCCGGTCATGGATAGTCCGAAGAATGTAGGGGGAACAGGTTCTTTTCCAACCTGACCGGATTCTTCTCCTCGGACAGCACTCGACGCGCTGGTAATCGAAAGGATAAGAGCGGCAAAAAGGATTGGTAGTCTGATCGTAGTCACGGGAAGCACCTCTCAAAGCGCGCACCATTTTATACCGCTCCGCGCTTGGCGGGGAAACTTTCAATGCGCCTTTCGCCGGCCAGTCCCACCCTCCCCGCATTGTTTTCTTCGGGTTTGTCGTCGTGACGATCTCGTACAGCCGTTGCTGCCACGACGTTATGTTCCACGTGGAACATTTCTCACATTTTGCCGGAATTCGCGAAGTTTTAAGGGGAGGCGGCAGGCGCTGGAGTGAAAAAGGGGAGATACTTTCCAACGCCTGCCTTCCGTCTCCTTCGCGTTGGGGTAAGTATGTAATAAAAGATTTGAGCGGCCACCGCCATCGGGGGCATGCTGTATTTTCCTTAATCTTCGCCCTATCGGGCCAATAAGTGCTTTCTCCTAAGGTGTTTGATCCACTTCAACTCTAAGCGTCGCGCGGAGCGTGAGGATGTGGGACCAAAATTCGCCCTTTTTATCCCAAAATCGATCGCCTTTCGCCACGTCCTCCTCAGGAATCGACTCGGCACGTTCTACGGTTCAATCCTGATTTACCGCTCGCTTTTCTTGACATAGGATCGCTTTCGTTGGGCCGATGGCGGCACGGGTTTTTGTCGTTTCCTCGTCTTGGGGGTGCTCGAAGCCGAACGATGTCAGATCACGCCACGCCATCCGCCCGCCCAATTTTCGCCCCGTCAACCCGCCATGTCGCGGATCAATTACAATCGCGACTTATGATTTTTCGTTCCGATAATCGCGCTCCCGACCAAGTTCGCCCTGTGAATATCATTCCCGAGTTCATCCACACTGCCGAAGGGTCGGCACTTATCGAAATTGGCAACACCCGCGTCATCTGCACCGCCTCGATCGAGGAAAGCGTTCCGCAATTCATGCGCAACGCCGGCAAAGGCTGGATCACGGCCGAGTACAGCATGCTGCCCCGCGCCACGCTCACCCGCACCCCGCGCGAAGTGAGCAAAGGGCGGGCCAGCGGTCGCACACATGAGATCCAGCGCTTGTTGGGACGGTCGCTGCGCGCGGTGACCGACCTTCACCGACTGGGCGAACGGACCATCTGGATCGATTGCGACGTCATCCAGGCGGACGGAGGGACCCGGACGGCGTCCATTACGGGCGCGTTCGTCGCCCTGGGATTGGCCCTCGAGAAACTCGTCCAGGCCGGAACCCTGACCTCGGTCCCGTTGCGCGATTATGTGGGGGCAATCAGCGTGGGGATTGTCGATGGTGAAATCCTGCTTGACCTTTGTTATGAGGAAGATTCCCGTGCGGACGTGGACATGAACTTCGTCATGACCGCGGGACGTAAGTTAGTGGAAGTACAGGCAACGGCGGAGCATCAGGTGTTCGATGAGGGGCAACTGGACAAAATGCTGGCCCTGGCGAGCCAGGGAGTGCAGGCGTTGATTGCCAAGCAGCAGGCGATCCTGGGAACCCTGAGCTTGCGGCAATGAGGACGACCTGGGTTCAATGTCCCGACGTGTGAGCCTTATCACACCGGCTGGTGACGAATCCCATACGTTTATGGCTGCCTTTTGTTAATCTAGAAGGGAACGGTTATGGCTGGCTGTTACACTTGGCGAGCCTTGGAGGCTGAAAATGGGTGAGGGTCTATTTCAACCAATGCACCTGCTGGTGATCGCGTTTATCGCTCTTCTGGTATTCGGGCCGAAGAAACTTCCCGAACTGGGAAAAGGGCTGGGCGATGGTATCCGGGCGTTCAAGGATGGGATGAAGGACCCGGAAAAGCCCACTGCCGAAAAGAATTCCGATATCAAGCAATCTTGATTTGCTCAGGCTCGACTGTGGGCAGACCCTTGCCAGTTGCGCCTGAGATCTCCCCCTACAGCGGATACTGTATGGACAGCATACGCCTGTCAATCCGACAATCGAACGGTGAAGGCCACCCCGAACGCTTTCTGAGCAGAGCGTAGCGTTTGCGGAAACGTCGGTCGTTGATCCAATAGTTTCACTTTAAGTGTTTGAAAGTAATCCACATTGATTGGTTTGGGGTGACGCATTGCGTCTGGTAATCGCGGACGATCACGAAATTGTACGTCGCGGCGTCCGTGCCTTATTACTGACACAGCCGGGTTGGGAGGTCTGCGCCGAGGCGGTCGATGGCTATGAAGCCGTCGAGAAGGCGAAACTGCTCTCGCCGGATGTGGTCATCCTCGACGTCAGCATGCCTGGGATGAACGGATTAGAAGCCACTCGAATTCTGCGACGCATCTCTCCCCTTTCAGAAGTCCTGATTCTCAGCCAGCACGAATCGGCGGAAATGGTTCGACAAGCGTTCAGTGCTGGGGCACGCGGGTATGTGGTGAAGTCTTCCGTGGGACGCGATCTGATTACGGCAGTCGAGAAGGTCAGTCAACACAAGATTTTTTACGATACCAAGATCGGTCAAATCGAGGATTGGACCGATCCAACGGACGTGCACGCAGTCCTGGAGCGCGGGGCGGCTTTGGAGAAAGCGCTGCGGGAGAGCGAGGAGCGCTACCGCGCCCTGGTGACGGCCACATCCGAAGCCATATGGCGTACCGATCCCGACGGAAACGTCATCTGGGTCTCGCCCTACTGGACGGAGTTGACGGGAGGCGAGTTTCAAACTCCCAACCCTCCGCGTTGGTCCGAGGTGGTACATCCTGACGACCAAGCCAAAGCACAAACTGCCTTCGGTGAGTCCATTCGCACCGGCACTCCTTACCACTGCGAATTTCGCGTACGTATCAAGGACGGGAGCTATCGGTATTTTTCGGCAAAGTCGGTCCCGGTCCGCAATCCCGACAATAGCATTCGCGAATGGATGGGCACGCTGGTGGATTTCACCGAGCGGAAACATGCAGAGGTTGCGTTGCGTGAAAGCGAGGCCCACCTGCGATTGGCACAGGCCGCCGGCAAGCTAGGAACATGGGAGTGGGATTTCACCACCAACACCAGCCATTTGTCGGCGGAACTCAATGAAATGTTTGGCTTCGATGAACCTTTGGAAAATACCTTCGAAGCCTGGTCGCAGAGACTGCACGCCGACGATTTGGTAAAGACTCTGAGCTTGATGCAGGAAGGCCGGGAATCGGGTGTGATCGACCTCGAATATCGCTATCACCATCCCACTCGCGGGCTGCGCTGGTATTACTGCAAAGGCGCTAAGGTTGGTCCAGACGATAACCGGCTATTCGGCATTCTGCTGGACATTACAGACCGCAAGCGGACGGAGCGGACGTTGCGCGAAAGGGAGGCGCATCTTCGTCTGGCACAAGCCGCGGCCGGCGTTGGCACATGGGAATACGACGCGCAGAGCGATGTCCGCAAGAACTGGTCGGCGGAAACCTACCAAATTTTTGGCATTGCGCCGGAGAGTGCCGACTTTCATAAGCAGTGGCTAGCGCGCGTACATCCGGATGACCTTCCTAATGTGAAGAGCACTTTGCGGGGAGCGAACGATACGACCATGGTCGAAGTCGAATATCGCTATGAACATCCGACGCTGGGCGAGCGCTGGATGTACAGTAAAGGCCGCCTTCTGGCGCGAGAAGGTGGCGACACAACTGTATTCGGCATTTCCATGGACATTACGGCCCGCAAGCGCGCCGAAGAAGACTTGCGCCGGGAACGCGAGGGGCTGGAAGATCTAGTGGAGCAGCGCACTTCATCCCTGCGCCTGTTGTCGGCGCGCCTGCTGCACCTGCAAGATACCGAACGACGGCGCATTGCGCGGGAGTTGCATGACAGCGTTGGTCAGGAACTGGTGGCGCTGAAGATCCATCTGGAAGCGCTCAAGAAGCCGAAAGGCAACCGACTGAGCATAGTAGATGAGTGCCAAAATGCGGTCGACGCGTGTTTGGCTGAAATCCGCACGCTGTCGCACTTACTGCATCCGCCTTTGCTGGATGAAGCTGGTTTGGCGAGTGCCGTGACCTGGTACGTCGAGGGTTTTTCGGCCCGCAGCGGCATTCGAGTCGCGCTGGAGCTGCCTGAATCCCTGACCCGGCTTTCTAATTTCGCGGAGACCGCGCTATTCCGTGTCTTGCAGGAGAGTTTGACTAATATTCATCGCCATTCCGGCAGCCGCTCTGCAACTGTGCGTTTCGAGGTGCTTTCCGATTCCGTGCGGTTAACGGTCACCGATAACGGCAAAGGGATTTCTCCCCACGTACTGGAACGCTTTCGCAACGCCGGAACAGAGGTCGGTGTGGGATTGGCGGGCATGCGCGAGCGGATTGCCGAACTTGGAGGTCGTCTGGAAATTCACTCCGGGTCGGGCACCACTGTGACTGCGACCATACCGCTTTCGAAAAGTCCAGATCACGAGGAAGAGGCCGCGGTCAGCCGGGTCGGGATTTGAAGATCTTTAGGTATAACTCCGAGGCTGAGAATCAGGGTTACCCTGAGTGCTGCCCTAGGGTCATCTTGTGCTGAGCCATGCGAGTGAGTAATGCTAGGGCTCGGGAGAATCCCGTCTCTACCTGCACATGACAGCGAAACCTTCGGCCTCGGGCTCTGACTGGACAAAAATCCTCAGCGATCCGACCATTGCCAGCCACCTGGGTGAGCTCTTGAAGGCGTATCGCGAAGCCTTGCCGGAAAAACGCGAACAAGCTCTGCTTGATGCCTTGAAGGCGATCAAAGAAAACGAAGCCAAACGACCATCCAGAGCCATCGAAACGTCCGCACCTTACCCAGCACCACCGGCCGCGGTCGCTACTTCTTCGGTCCCACCGTTCGAGCCAAATTTGTTCGAGCCCACACGCGGTCAGGACCGCCGTCGCTTCCCCCGCATGAAATGTTTTGTCGCCGTCGAACTGCGAATCGAAGGCTCCAAAACACCTGTCTGGGGAAATCTTTCAAACCTAAGCGGTGGAGGTTGTTTTGTGGAAGCGGCAACTCATTTCAATCCTGGAGCAAAAGTCGATCTTGGCCTTTGGATTGCAAACGGCGAACTCTGGGTCAAAGGAATGGTCTTGAATGGGGTAGTCACCAGCCACAATCCGGCGTCCGGTCTGCGCGTGAAGTTTGCGGACATGAACCCCGGAGAACGAGAGACTCTCCGCCAGTTTCTTAGTTACGTCGTCGAAGCCACGAGAGATCAGGAAAACAAACAGAGCTACCTTTCGAAACTGAAGCGCTGACCGGCGCATATCCCGGAATTTCTTTGTCCGCCATTGAATCCTTCCTACGAGCAAAACATCCTAGATAGAGGTGCATCCCAGAGTTCAGAACCTGCGGTGGGAATCGCTCCGTTGAGCGCCGATTTCAGCGGATGCGCGCGTAGCGCGGGAACTTGATAAACTGCGATGTGGGATTATTCTCTGCTCCGATTTGTCCATGGCGCGGAACCCGCCAACCGGAAACTAACTAAGTGCACGGAAGGGGATTTCTTGTATGGTGGCGAGCGAGCAGACCCTATTGACCGGACAACAAATCGACATCTTGAGCATCAACACCATTCGCACCCTAGCGATTGACGCAGTGCAGAAAGCGAATTCCGGCCATCCGGGGGCGCCGATGGGATTAGCAGCGGTTGCTTACTCGCTGTGGCAAGAGTTCCTCCGCTACGATCCGCAAGATCCGCTTTGGCCGAACCGCGACCGTTTCGTCCTGTCGAACGGGCACGCTTCAATGTTGCTGTACGCGATCCTTTATCTTTCCGGCGTGAAAGAGGTAAATCCGGAAGGCAAGATTCAGAGCGGACCCGCCGTTTCTCTCGACGACATAAAAAAGTTCCGGCAACTGGGCAGCAAAACTCCAGGGCATCCGGAGTACGGCCTCACCACGGGTGTGGAGACCACAACGGGGCCGCTGGGTCAAGGCGTTGGAAACAGCCTGGGCATGGCGATTACGGCCCAATGGCTGGCGGCGCGTTATAACCGTCCAGGATTCAAGATTTTTGACTACAACATTTATGCGATGTGCGGCGATGGCGACATGATGGAAGGCGTTGCCAGTGAGGCCGCTTCCCTTGCCGGACATCTTAAGCTTCCTAATCTCTGCTGGATCTACGACAACAATCGAGTGACGCTGGATGGACCGGCCGATTGGTCGTTTACCGAAGATGTGGCGGCGCGGTTCGTGGCATACGGTTGGCACGTCACCCATGTGACGGACGCCAACGATCTGGGACAATTATCGAATGCCTATGACGAATTTCTTAAAACCAGCGACCGTCCGACTTTGATCGTGGTGAATAGTCACATCGGCTATGGTTCGCCGCACAAGCAAGATACCAGCGCAGCGCATGGCGAGCCTCTGGGAGTGGAAGAGGTCCGACTGGTAAAGAAATTCTACGGCTGGCCGGAAGATGCTCAGTTTCTGGTGCCCGATGGCGTGCCGGAAAACTTCCAGGGCGGTATCGGCAAACGCGGCCATGAACTGCGCAACCAGTGGAACCAGCTGTTCGCGGACTATTCGAAGAAATTTCCCGACCTCGCGGACCAACTCAACCGGATGGAACGGCGGCAACTTCCCGAGAACTGGGACAAGAATCTTCCGACATTCCCTGCCGATGCAAAAGGCGTGGCGACGCGCGACAGTTCCGGGAAAGTGCTCAATGCAATAGCGGAAAACATTCCGTGGTTAATTGGCGGATCGGCCGATCTGGACACTTCGACAAAAACGAAGCTCAAGTTTGAAGGTGCAGGCGACTTCCAGCCAGGCAGCTATGAAGGACGCAACATTCATTTCGGGGTGCGCGAACATGCCATGGGCTCGGCAGTGAATGGCATGGCGGTAACGAATGTGCGGCCCTTCTCGGCGACGTTTTTCACTTTCAGCGACTACATGCGGCCGCCGATTCGGCTGGCGTCGCTGATGGAAATCCCCTCAATTTTTATTTTCACACACGATTCTATCGGCCTGGGCGAAGACGGCCCAACCCATCAACCCGTCGAACAGTTGGCCGCGCTACGTGCTGTGCCGGGACTGATGGTGATGCGACCTGCCGACGCGAATGAAGTCGTGGAGGCGTGGAAAGTTATTGTGCCACTGACTCATCAGCCAGTCGTGCTGGTTCTGACGCGGCAGGCCGTGCCGACCTTTGACCGCGCGAAGTACGCGTCCGCTGGCGGCGTGGCCAAGGGCGCATACATATTGGCCGATGCATCGGGTGGCAAACCGGATGTGATTTTGATGGCGACTGGAAGTGAAGTCTCGATTTGCATTGACGCGTATGAGAAGTTGAAAGCTGCGGGAGTGAAGGCACGCGTGGTGAGTATGCCTTCCTGGGACCTTTTTGAGAAGCAGGATGAAAGCTACCGGCACCAGGTCCTTCCGCCCGATGTGCGGGCACGCGTTGCGATTGAGCAGGCATCCACCTTCGGCTGGTCTCAGTATGTAGGACCGGAAGGAAAAGTCATCGGGATGCATTCTTTCGGCAGCTCCGCTCCCATCAAAGATCTACTCACTAAATTCGGATTCACGGCTGACAAAGTTGTGGAAGCGGCACGTGAAGTCATGGCACAGGCGAAAAAGAACTGAGTAGAGAACTACTCCAAAACGTATTGAAAAGTGAGGATTTATGCAGCCCACGGGAGTTCTTGAAAAATCGAAAGCGGTCAATCATCTCAAAGAGCTTGAAAACTTCGGCCAGTCGGTGTGGCTGGACTACATTCGCCGCGATCTGCTGACTGGCGGCGAGTTGCAGCGCATGATCCAAGAAGACGGGTTGAAGGGGATGACCTCGAACCCGGCGATTTTCGAGAAGGCCATTGCCAGCAGCAAAGATTATGACGACCTGCTGAGGGCGCTGGCTCCGAAGCGCGATCTCGATGCAAAGGCGCGCTATGAGGCGATTGCGATTCGCGACATTCAAACTGCGGCTGACGCGCTTCGTCCGGTATACGATTCCACCAAGCGTCGTGACGGATATGTCAGTCTCGAAGTTTCGCCGTACCTCGCTCACGACACCCAGGGGACGCTCGACGAAGCGAGGCGTTTGTGGAAAACGGTCGGTCGCGAGAACCTGATGATCAAAGTTCCCGGGACAGCCGAAGGCATTCCCGCCTTCCAGCAACTGATCAGCGAAGGCATCAACATCAATGTCACGCTGCTTTTCTCCCAAGACGTTTACAGGCGAGTCGCGGAAGCTTACATCGCAGGTTTGGAAAAATTTGCCGCGGGCGGCGGAGACGTTGGGAGAATGGCCAGCGTCGCAAGTTTCTTCATCAGCCGAATCGATAACTCGATCGACGCCATCGTCGGTGCGCGCCTAAAGACTTCCAAGAATGCCGAGGAGCAAGCCCAACTGAAAAGCTTGCTTGGCAAGGTCGCTGTCGCCAATGGGAAACAGACTTATGAGATCTACGAGAAAATCTTCAGCGGCCCGCGCTGGCAGGCATTGGCGGCCAAGGGCGCTCAGACCCAGCGGGTCCTGTGGGCGAGCACCGGCACGAAAAATCCCAGCTACAGTGACGTACTTTACGTGGAGGAGTTGATCGGGCCGGACACTGTCAATACCATCCCCCCGGCGACGCTGGATGCCTTCCGCGACCACGGACATCCGCGAAAGAGTCTTACCGAGGACGTTGAAGGCGCGAACCAGGTAATGAAGACGGTTGCCGCTCTCGGAATCTCCATGAAAGAGATCACCGACAAACTCACCGACGATGGCGTGCGATTATTTGTCGAAGCTTTTGACAAGCTTCTTGAAGCGGTCGAGAAAAACACCAAGTCTGACATCACTCCGAAAATTGGCAAACAAACTTACAAGCTTCCGGACAGCCTGACCAACGCGGTGAAAACCAACATCGACGATTGGCGGGCCACGGGTAAGGTCCGTCGTCTGTGGCAGCGCGATGCTTCCCTCTGGACCAATACAGACGAAGCAAGCTGGCTGGACTGGCTGGGCATTGTGGAACAGCAAATTGCCCAGATCGAAACTCTCCAACGCTTGGCGGAACAGATCAAACGCGAAGCTTTCACTGACATCCTGCTTCTTGGCATGGGAGGATCCAGCCTTTGCCCCGAAGTGTTGGAGAAAACTTTTGGTCAAGCTCCGGGCTTCCCCAAGTTGCACGTGCTGGATTCGACTGATCCGGCACAGGTGAAGGCGCGCGAGAATGAAATCGATCTGGCCAAGACGCTGTTTATCGTTTCCAGCAAATCGGGAACAACGCTCGAGCCGAACATCTTCAAACAGTATTTCTTTGAACGGGTAAAGCAAGTCCTTGGCGCGGAGAAGGCTGGCAGTCGCTTCATTGCGATTACCGATCCGGGATCGAAGATGCAGCAGGTTGCCGAGGGCGATCGCTTCCGCCATGTTTTCTTCGGCCTGCCGGGCATCGGCGGCCGTTATTCCGCGCTATCGAACTTCGGCATGGTGCCGGCCGCTGGCGTGGGGCTTGACTTGAAGAGGTTTCTCGACCGTACTCACGAGATGGTCCAGGCGTGTGCGGCCGCGGTCCCGTTGCAAGACAATCCCGGCGCAATCCTGGGAATCATTCTCGGCACCGCTGCCAGGAATGGCCGCGACAAGGTGACGATTGTGGCTTCGCCCGCCATCTCAGACCTGGGCGCATGGCTTGAGCAGTTATTGGCCGAATCTACGGGCAAACAGGGTCATGGGATTATTCCTGTCGATCGCGAGGCGCTCACTTCGCCTGAGTTCTATGGCAACGACCGCGTGTTCGCATATTTGCGGCTCGATTCCGCCGCTGATGCTCAACAGGATGCCAAAATCGCGGCGCTCGAACAGGCCGGGCATCCCGTTGTCCGCATCTCGCTCGGCGATACCTACGATCTGGGTCAGGAATTCTTCCGCTGGGAAATTGCAACGGCAGTAGCGGGCTCCATTATTGGGATCAATGCTTTCAACCAGCCTGATGTCGAAGCAAGCAAAATCGCAACCCGCAATCTGACAACGCAGTACGAAAAGACAGGATCGCTTCCGGCGGAGAAACCGATTCTCGAAGACGGCGGCATCAAGCTGTTTACCGATCCCAAGAATGCGAACGCACTGGCAAGCGCGGCGAAAGAAAAGTCTCTCGCGGGTTATCTGAAAGCTCATCTCGGCCGGATTTCGGAGGGCGATTACTTCGCGCTGCTCACCTATATTGAAATGACGTTGGAGCATGAGGCGCGCTTGCAAGAGTTACGTCTCGCTGTCCGCGACCGCAGGCACGTGGCGACTTGCCTGGGCTTTGGACCGCGCTTCCTGCACTCGACTGGACAGGCTTATAAAGGCGGTCCAAATTCCGGCGTGTTTTTGCAAATCACTTGTGACGACGCTGCCGACCTGCCTGTGCCGGAGCAGAAATATACCTTCGGTATCGTCAAGGCCGCACAAGCGCGCGGGGATTTCCAGGTACTGGCAGAACGCGGCCGGCGCGCGTTGCGAGTGCATCTTGGCAGCGACTTGAAGGCTGGTTTGACAAAATTACTGGACGCCTTTCGGCAAGCGTTGAGCTGAAGTCTCTGAATGTCAGTACTGCATTTCCGGGCCAAGAGGTAACGCGGCCTCAGGTAGAGAATCGATTTAGGAGCTTTGAGTATGAAATTGGGAATGGTCGGTCTGGGAAAGATGGGCGCGAACATGACTCGCCGCCTCATCCGCGGCGGTCACGAACTTGTGGTTACCGACCTGAGCGCCGATAACGTGAAGCATATGGCGGGCGAAGGAGCGATTGCCTCCAGCTCGCTCGACGATTTTGTGAGCAAACTGGGAAAGCCGCGAATCGCATGGCTCATGGTGCCCGCCGGAGGCCCGACCGAGCAGACCGTACAGGCACTAGCACAACGCATGTCACCTGGTGACATTCTTATCGACGGCGGCAACTCGTACTTCAAGGACGACATTCGCCGCTCGCAGGAACTGCTGCCAAGAGGAATTCACTATCTCGATGTGGGCACCAGCGGTGGCGTGTGGGGCCTGGAACGCGGTTATTGCATGATGATTGGCGGGCCCAAAGAAGTGGTGAAGCAACTCGATCCAATCTTCAAGACGCTGGCGCCTGGACGCGGCGACATCGCGCGCACACCGGGCCGCGAGAAACTGCCGGGAACCGCCGAGGAAGGTTACATCCACTGTGGTCCATCGGGAGCAGGTCACTTCGTGAAGATGGTGCACAATGGCATCGAGTACGGCATTATGCAAGCCTACGCAGAGGGTTTCGATATCTTCCGCAACGCCACCAGCAAGGAACTTCCGGAGCCTCAGCGCTACGACCTGAATCTTCCCGACATCGCGGAGGTCTGGCGGCGCGGCAGCGTAATCAGCTCCTGGCTTCTGGATTTGACCGCCATGGCCTTGACCGAAAATCCGACGCTCTCGGAGTACTCCGGCTTTGTGCAGGATTCGGGCGAAGGCCGCTGGACAATTCAGGCTGCGATTGACGAAGCTGTCCCAGTTGATGTGTTATCGGCTGCCTTGTTCGTGCGCTTCCGCTCCCGCCAGGAGCATACATTTGCGGAGAAGATGCTTTCAGCCATGCGGCAGAAATTCGGCGGACATATTGAAGCGACTACCGCTAAGAAAACAGCCTAAGACTTGATAGATCCAAGTTGGAGTAAATGACAAAATGGCTCAAGCGGAAGTATCTCCAGTGACGCAACGCCGCGGCAGACCCGCGGACCCTTGTGTCATGGTCATCTTTGGCGCGGCTGGCGACCTCACCAGCCGCAAGCTCATTCCGGCGCTCTACAACCTGTCGAAGGCGGAGTTGCTCTCCCGCGAATTCGCCGTCATCGGTATTTCGCATAGCGACTTATCGACGGAAGCCTTCCGGCAAAAAGTCGAGGAAGACGTTAAACACTATGCGGGCGGGAGCGCGGACCCGGACATCATCGAATGGTTTTTGCGTCGCATTTACTACATCACTGGCGACTTTGACGATGCCAAAATCTACAGCCAGCTGAAGGATTTTCTGGAGAAGGTCAACAAAGACCATTCCACCCACGGCAACTACTTTTTCTATCTGGCGACCGCGCCCAGCTATTTCGGATGCGTTGTCGAACACCTTGCGGAAGTCGGATTGATGGAGGAAGACAACCAGCACTGGCGGCGTGTAATCATCGAAAAGCCTTTTGGGCACGATCTGGAGTCGGCCAAGGCGCTGAACCAGCAACTATTGAAAGTTGCCAAGGAAAAGCAGATTTACCGCATTGACCACTATCTGGGCAAGGAAACTGTACAAAACATTTTGGCTTTCCGTTTTGCCAACGGAATCTTCGAACCGATCTGGAACCGGCGCTATATCGACCACGTGCAGATTTCGGTGGCTGAGACAGTCGGAGTGGAGTCACGCGGCAGTTACTACGATCACGCGGGCGCTTTGCGAGACATGGTGCCGAACCACATCATGCAACTCATCACCTTGACGTTGATGGAACCGCCCATCTCCTTTCAGGCCGATGCGGTGCGCGACGAGCAAGCCAAAATCCTACATGCCATCCAGCCGTTGAGTTCCGAAGAAGTCCTCTCGCGTACCGTCCGCGGACAATATGGCGCGGGAGTCGTTGATGGCCACCGCGTTCCGGGATATCGCGAGGAGAGCGACGTGGATCCCGACTCCAAGACTGAAACCTTCGTGGCCATGAAATTTTTGATCGACAACTGGCGCTGGGCCGACGTTCCATTCTATTTGCGCACGGGGAAACGCCTGCCCGCTCAGAACACACATATTGTCATTCAATTCCGGCGCGCGCCGTTCGTGCTCTTCCGTGACACTCCGGTTGAAAACCTGATGCCAAACCAACTGGTGCTGCACATCCAACCGGAGGAAGGAATCTCGCTGCAGTTCGCCGCCAAGGTCCCGGGACCAATCATGAATCTGGGCGCGGTCGATATGAACTTCGAATACGCGGATTACTTTGGCACTCAGCCCAGCACCGGCTATGAGCGATTGCTGCATGACTGCATGATTGGGGACGCGACTCTGTTTCAACGCGCCGACATGGTCGAAGCCGGTTGGTCGGTCGTCAGTCCCGCGCTGGATGTCTGGAAGGCCCTGCCGCCGCGCAATTTCCCCAACTACGCAGCCGGAACATGGGGCCCCAAGGAATCCGAGGAACTGCTGGAGCGCGATGACCGTCATTGGAGGAACTTCGAGAAATGATTCTGGCAGGCGACATCGGAGGCACTCATGCAAGACTGGCCTTCTTCGATGTCGTAGACGGTAATCTCCGGCCGGCATCGTCTTCCGTTTTTCCCAGCCGCGAATATCGGGGTCTTGACGAAATTGTTGTTAAGTTCGTGGGCAGCACGGGCCTGCGAGCTGACGCCGCATGTTTTGGCATCGCTGGGCCGGTGCGCAACGGCCGCGTCGAAGCGTCGAACTTACCTTGGGTCGTCGAACGAAAGAGTCTTGCGGCCGAACTTCACTTGCCACGTACTCTGCTCATCAACGATCTCGAGGCCAATGCCTGGGGCATTTCCGCTTTGGATCCGAAAGACGTGGTTACGTTGAATCAGGTCAAACAGCCTGCTTCGGGGAACCAAGCCGTCATCGCTGCCGGTACCGGCTTGGGCGAAGCTGGCATGTATTGGGATGGGCAGCGTTATCAGATTTTCGCCTGCGAAGGTGGGCACAGCGACTTCGCTCCGCGCAACGAGATTGAGATCGAACTCCTTCGTCACCTTGCTGGAAAATTCGGGCACGTGAGTTATGAGCGGATCGTTTCCGGCCCCGGCTTGGTCAACGTCTTCCACTTCCTCCGCGATACGGGCCGCGGCACGGAGCCGCAGTGGCTTACCGACGAGATGCTGCACGGCGATCCCGCCGCCGCCATTTCGAAGGCCGCGCTTGAAGCCAAGTGTCCTACCTGTGAACATGCGTTGGATATTTTCGTTTCACTCTATGCTGCTGAAGCCGGCAATCTCGCTCTGAAACTCATGGCTACCGGGGGCATCTACCTGGGCGGAGGCATTGCGCCAAAGTTGCTGCCCAAGCTGGCAGGGCCGCTCTTCATGCAAAACTTCGCCAACAAGGGACGAATGCAGCCGCTGCTGGAATCGATACCCGTTTACGTAATCGTCAATGACCAAGCCGCTCTGATGGGCGCCGCACGCTGCGCCATGGCAAAATCCACTCCCTAGGGTCCCCCATGCCTCCCCAATCTGAAATTCGCGTTCTCAACGATGCTGCCGGACTGTTCCATGCCGCGGCCAATGAATTCGCACTTCTTGCCTCCAGAGCCGTGAATGCCAAGGGAAGCTTCTGCGTGGCTCTTTCCGGAGGATCGACCCCGAAGACTCTTTATGCGCTCCTTGCCGGTAGCCAGGCTCCAGTCATCCCTTGGGAGCAAACCTGCGTCTTCTTTGGCGACGAACGTTTCGTTCCTCCTGACCATCCCGACAGCAATTTCCGCATGGCGAATGAAACGCTGCTGTCCAAGGTACCGCTGCGGCCTGAAAATGTCTTTCGCGTATCTACGGAGATAGGAGACGCCGAGACCGCCGCGCGCCGCTACCAGGAATCCATGCAGAATTACTTCGTTCTCAGCCCCGGACAGTTTCCCCGCTTTGACCTGATCTTGCTTGGTCTAGGTCCGGATGGCCACACCGCATCGTTATTCCCCGGAACCGCAGCTCTGGAAGAGAAGCAACGGCTGGTAGTCGCCAATTGGGTGGAGAAGTTCAATACTTACCGCATTACGTTTACCTACCCAGTGATTAATAACGCGGCCTCTGTAGCATTTCTGGTGAGCGGCAAGGACAAAGCTGAGATCCTCCGCGAGGTACTCGAAAACGAACAGGCTGAGTTGCCCGCTCAGAAGGTCTCTCCTACGAATGGGAAGCTCTTGTGGTTAGTCGATCGCGCCGCCGCCAGTTCCCTGTCTCTGAATCAGGGGTAGATCGCGGATAAAACACCTCGCCCGTGCCTTCGCCCCTTTTTGCCGCAATTCGATGACAACGGCTCCCCAAGTCCGAGACTCAGACAAAACTTCCTCCCCAGCAGCAAGGAATTTTACCGTAATCAAGAAGCATCGACGCCGCGCCACCCTCGATATTTTCGACACCAGGACGCGTCGGTTTCAAATTTCGGACAGCGCAGAAGCTACTTCGCAACTAACTGCCGATAATAAGTTCCTGACACGCCGCCCCCCCAAGCTATAGTTTTGGCGCATCAGTGAATCAGGATTTGCCGAGGGGGAACGGACTCTTGTCCGTTTGTAGTCCTGAATCGCTGCTTCTCCCAGGGAATTTAGAGTCCGAATCGGGCATTTCGCCGCGTCGCAGGTGTATGCCGTCCCAGCGATTTGTTTGCAAGGGACGACTTTTTCACGAAACCGCCGCCAAGGAAACAAAGAGCGCGATTAACCCGAATGCCTGGGCGATTCTTTTCATGACTCCCTCCTGGATACTTTGTGCATGCCTCCCTGTCCGGGACTCGAGCCCCAGGTAATAAGTATACGACCCCATCAGCACAGAGAAACAAGAAAACTGGATGCCGGTCGTCTAGCTCACAGAACGTCGAGTCAGGTCAGTACCGAAAGCCGTTTGCCTCCTGTCGAGTGCCGGTCCGGTACAACAGATCCCTCGGGCGCACACTGACTACACCCTAGCCGCCTAGCCACTATTAAAACAGTAAGATACTCCTTGGGCTGACCCTTCCCCCTGGAATGTGAGCTGGCTATCGTAAGCTAGGCTGGCTGGCGCCGCGCCGAAATACGGTAAGAATACCAAATCCTGCTGGTGGTAAGCGTAGCCGTTGTTCGCCCCTGGGTAGACGTAGTAGCGCGTTGTGCTGTCGGTGAGCGGATCACCCACCCCTAGATAGCTTGCATAATCGGAGCATGGGGTGGGAGTATGGCCAAAGGGGTCGTCCGCCCACTCTCCGATTTCGTGGGACAAGTCATCCACGTCTTGGAACCAGCAGGTAATCGGATTGCCATGGCTGTCAAACCCGCAGTAGCCCTTGTCATTTGTGTCGCTTTTTCGCATGAGGTTGCCGAATGGGCCGACGACCCATTCGGCCATACGACCGCACCGTGCAATAGCAATGGCAATGTCTTAGAGGTGGGTGACCCTTTGCTCATATACGACCAGGCTGCCTACGGTACATACACAGGGACGAACGGATTTCCCTACCACCTGCAAGACTTGGCATTCCTTTCGTACTTCGGAGAGGATACTAGCGACGTCTACAACAACCAACTCTCCGTTCAGAACACTACCTACAATCCACCGCTACAATATTGTGTTAATGGTGGTTAGAACCCCCAGAGACAAGGGGCATGGCGGTCTTACTCCCCGCCTAAACTGCCATGCCCCTTGACGGATTGACTGAGTAGGTGTAATGGTTCTGTCTGCGGACGTTGCTCCGGTAGCTAGGATGAGTCTTGTAGGAGAGATCATGAGGGGCACACTTTTTGCTTTTTTCCTAATCGCGGCACTTCGTTTTTCGGCAATCGCCCAGGACACCGTAGTTACGCCTTCAGTTACGCTGAATGCGAACACTCGAGTCGTTTTCGTCCAGCCAAGCGCTGCTGCAACGAGATATCATTCGTCTTACCGGCCCCCATTTTGCCTACACAGCACTTGCCTGTACTACGCCGGCGACTTCGACTCGTCGGACGACAGCGCGCTCTTCAACGCCGACTACGATGACGGATCGATGGAGGGTCAGGCATGGGTGGGGGTGAAACCCGACCAGGATGTAACCGTGACAGGGGCTACCTTCGTTCAAGGTCTGACCAGCGGGTACACGATCGCCAACCCGACTCCCTTCGCAGTTCAGCTCGGCATAAAACCCGGACAAGCCGGAAGGACGATCTGCAACACGACCGGCAATGCTGCCATTTCGGAGTACGCAGTTGGCCAGGAAACACTTTACGCCTACACCATCCAGAAACTGGCCAAGCCCTGCACTCTGAAGAAAGGCAAAGTTTACTATGTCAACCTTCTGCCCACTTCAACCTCGGGCTACGGGTATGTGGTTCCCGTTTCGAGCCAAAATCCTCCGAACCACCACGGATGGAAGAACGACCTCAACGATTGCTACTTCAACGGCGCTACGTTCGGTTTGACATACGTGACCTGCGGCAGCCAAGGCTATTTCCCCGAGTTTTCGATTGCCCTGACCGGCAAGGACCCTGGGCGCCTGGAGCGAGAAGTCACAGAATCAGGGAGGGTGCCATGAAAAACAGGGTGCAGGTCCGGCGCCCAATATTGTCGGCGGGGGGGCGATAAAACGGGCCGCCATGTGGCTGGCGTTCATCACTCTATCCTCATTGTCAGGGCTTCCAATGCACGCTCAGACCTTTACCGTCCTCTATGAGTTTGCCGGGGGAAACGACGGAATGGAACCTCAAGCAGGGCTGGTACGCGACGCGGCTGGCGACCTTTATGGCACGACCTACAGCGGCGGCGCCTACGGCTGGGGAACGGTGTTCAAGCTAGACCTGGGCGGCAATGAGACCGTGGTACACGCCTTTGCCGGAACACCGGACGGCGCGCAGCCGATGGCGGGCCTCATGATTGACAAACACGGCAACCTTTACGGCACCACATACAACGGTGGTACCGCAGGTGGCGGCACCGTATTCAAGGTGGATGCCTCCGGCCGGGAAAGCATAATTCACAGCTTCATCGGCTTTGCGGATGGGGCATATCCCTCCGGTGGCCTCCTTATGGATGATGATGGCGTTATCTATGGCACCACCCAGGAGGGCGGGGCCAGCGATTCGTGCTGGGGTGGCTGCGGAACCATATTCGAGCTGGACAAAACCGGGAACTCGACGGTCATGCTTAGCTTTGAGCCTCCGGCCGCAAACCCCAGGGCGGCCTTACTCCTGGGTACGAACGGCACTCTTTACGGAACTACAGCGGGCGATGGTGAGTGCTGCCTGGGGACAGTCTTTCGTCTGAGCAAAGATACCGTTCCCACCACCCTTCACACTTTTGCCGGCGGAACCGACGGGGCGAATGCAGTAACAAGCCTGGTGCGCGACGCGAAGGGCAGCCTCTACGGGACAACCGCAGCGGGAGGCGACCCCAATTGCGCTTTCTCCCAACAGGGCTGCGGGGTGGTGTTCGAGCTTACCCCAGAAGGCAAGGAGACCGTGCTGCACAGATTCACCGGGCAACCAGATGGGGCTGGACCCGCCGCGGGCTTGCTCCACGACAACTTCTGGCATCTATACGGAACTACACTCCGGGGCGGGACATCGAATTTCGGGACGGTCTTTATGCTCGACAAGCATCGTAAAACAACAATCCTACACAGCTTCGTGAGTACTGACGGGGCGGAGCCGGAATCGGTCTTGATACGGGACGCGTCAGGGAACCTCTACGGCACAACGTTCTACGGTGGCAATTTTGCCTGCGATCCCCAAAACGGTTGCGGGGTGGTGTTCACAATCACCCCCTGACATCGACGCCGGAGAAACTGGGCGACCCTGCAAGTCAGGCGATGTGATTTTAGGCCTCGGCTAGAACACCGGTATCCAGTTTTCTTGTTTCTCTGTGCTGGTGGGTCGTATACTTACTACTTGGGACTCGAGTCCCGGACGGAGAGGCATGCACAAAGTGTCCAGGAGGGAGTCATGAGAAGGGCCGTTCAGGCATTCGGGTTAATCGCACTCTTTGTTTCCTTGACGGCGGCGCAGAACGTGCAGGTCCCGCCTGTCACCATGAGGGGAGCCACCCAGGCCGTTCCTCGCAAAGTGGGATCGGAGCCGACGTTAGGAAAAGGGTCGTACTACCCGCCATTTTGCCAGCCTAGCAGTTGCCTGTATTATGCCGGCGACTTTGAGAGCAGCTGGAGCGGAGCAAACGGCCTATTTAACGCAAACGACGCAGGCTCCGGGGACCTTGCTCAGGTATGGGTGGGCGTGCGGCCAACAGAGGATGCCAGGGTGACTGGCGCTACCTTTGTCCAGTCCCTGTCTGACGGGTACGTGGGCGTGAACCCAACGTGGTTTACGGTTCAGGTGGGCATCAAACCCGGTCAGGTGGGCACGACCGTTTGCAGCACCTCCGGCAATCCCACCTATTCGGAATACGGAAACAACGGCGGCTATACTTATAGCTACACCATCTCGAGACTTTCGAAGCCGTGCAAACTGAATAAGGGCACTGTGTACTACGTGAACCTTCTGCCTACGAGCGCTGATGGCCTAGGATCTGTCCTAAATGTGCAGCCCAAGTCCCCTCCGAATCATCACGGATGGAAGAATGATCCCAACGACTGCTACTTCAATGGCGTGATGGGCGGAGATAATTACAACTATGTTCCCTGCGATCGCTTGGGCACTTTCCCCGAGTTTTCGATCGCTTTGACCGGCAAACAGTGAGTTGCACGAGAGGACGCTAGGATGAACGGGCAAAGAGTCAGCGGCCTGATTTCTCGGTCGCTCGCGTTTGTTCTTGTTTCGGCACTCGGTGCTGCGCTCCCGCTCCAGGCGCAGAAATTTAGTATTCTCCACGTGTTCCACGGAGGGACGGACGGGAACGCGCCTCTGGCCGGCTTGGTGGCAGATGCGAACGGCAACTTATATGGCACTACCGAAGGCGGCGGCGATACCAGGTGCGGTTCCGGTTGGGGGTGCGGGACGGTGTTCAAGCTCGACGCGTCCGGCAATGAGAGCATTCTGCACAGTTTCACTGGAATGCCAGATGGACAGCAACCGATGGACGGGTTGGTCATGGACAATAGTGGCAGCCTCTATGGCACAACGTATGAGGGTGGGTCTTCCGGTTACGGAGCCGTGTTTAAAGTGGACGCCTCCGGCAAGGAGAGCATCCTTTACAGTTTCGGCCCTTATCCGGACGGCAGCTTTCCTTCCGGCGGCTTGGCGATGGACAGAGACGGCAACCTCTATGGAACTACGCAGGAGGGTGGCACTGGAACGTCATGTTGGGGCGGTTGCGGCACCGTCTTCGAGCTGGACCCGACTGGCAAGGAAACGATCCTGCTCAATTTCGACCCTCCAGCCGAGTATCCTGCGTACTCGGCGCTGATCTTGGACGCGGCTGGCAACCTATATGGCGTCACATCGGGGGGCAATAGCTGCTGTCTGGGAACAGCGTTCAAAATCAGCAAGGGCATTGCCGCCGGAGCGATCACACTGCACACCTTCACTGGATGGACGGAAGGAGTAACTCCCGAAGGGAACCTAGTGCGTGACGCGAAGGGTGGCCTATACGGCATGACCTTCGTAGGCGGCGATCTCAACTGCGGCTACGGCGGCTCCGGCTGTGGGGTAGTTTACGAACTTGGCCCGAATGGCAAGGAAACAGTGCTGCACGCCTTCACTGGCTCGCCGGATGATGGCGAGGGTCCCCAAGCTGGTTTGCTCCGGGATAGGGCGGGTCATTTCTACGGCACCACCATGATCGGAGGCACTTCCGATCGCGGAACGGTGTTCAAGATGGATAGACACGGCAGATTGCGATTGCTGCACAGCTTCATGAATACGGACGGGCTTTGGCCGTCCTCGACATTAGTTCAGGGCACGGACGGCAGCCTTTACGGCACAACCCAGGCGGGCGGGGATCTTAGCTGCGACAACGGGCTACGGTTGCGGAGTAGTCTTCAAGATCACACCCTGACCTCGGCGCTGGAGAATCCGAACGTCCGTGCACGTCAATCGAGCCTCGGTCAGAACACCGGTACGAGGTTGTGCTTCTTCTGATACATTTTTCGGTCTACCGTCCGCAGTACATCGGCTAATTCTGTTCCCGTAACGAAGGCTGAAATTCCCCAACTGAAGGACATTTCGTAGGCCTTGCCATTACTCGCGTTCCAGTGCTCGACGCTGCGCAGCAGGCGCTGTAACGGAGCGTCGGTCTCTGGTTCGCCGGTGTCCGGCATCACTACCAGGAATTCATCGCCGCCATGGCGGAAAATCATGTCGCCGCCCCGAAAAACCGCAGTTACCAGGGCAGCGAATTCGCGCAACACCAGGTTGCCCTCAAGCGACCCGAATTTCGCGTTAAGGGCGCGAAAGCCCTGGAGGTCCATCGCCATAAAGGTCAGAGGACTATTCAAACGGTTGGCGCGGGCGATTTCGCGCGGCAACAATTCATTCAAGGCGCGCCGGTTCAGCAATTGCGTCAGAGGGTCGATCAGCGAAAGACTCTCCAGCCGCTCATTCAAAACCAGTTCGCTGATGAGTGCCCGCCGCGTATTATTCAGGGTTATTTTTTGCGCGATGAAATAGACGTTAGAAAGCAGGACAAGTGAAATCAGCCCATAAAATAATTGCGGAAGATAGGCAGTCTCCAAGTGGATCGCGCGTTGCGCCCAGACCACGTTGGGCAGGACCAGCGTAAGCAGTCCGGCCATGAGCACCAGCATGATCAGAATTCCGATCGACCATAGCTGTAAATCGCGCCCGGAGATTTGCTGAATCTGCTGCTGGATCTCTTCGGCACGCGCCAGCATCGAGGTCTGCGGCGCCCCTTCCTCTTTCCCTAGTAACATTTTCCCCTCCGGCTTCGGAGCCTTCTACGTCCCAAACACTGGTGTAGGTAAATTTTCTCGTGGAATGGCGGAAGCAGGAAAGGCAAATGACCTTCGGCGATTACTCAAGTAATGCCGGATATTCACGCCAGCGGCGAATTTCAGCGGAAAAGGCGGTAAATCCGAAGATCCTAGCCGATTTTTGCACTTCCCGAAATTCGCTTTCGGAGACTCAGGCGCACTGGTCGCGCCAGTCGGACACTTCTTTCAGTCCGTGGGCGCGAGTTTGCTCGAAGAGCCGAACACGGTGGCGGCTATGCTCAAATTCGTGGATATCGGCCCAGACCTCGGCTTGCCAGCCTTCGGCATGGACCGCCATCTCGCCGCATGTAGCGCAGCGGGTATGCAGTTTCCGGGTCTTTTTTTCGACTGGAGATGGCCCCTCGGGAAGTTCAATGAAAACGCAGCGGACCTCCTGAATGTCCTGATTGGCGTCAATCACATGCTCGTAGCGGAGAAGAAAGGCGAATCCCAGCTTTCTCGCCTCCTGCTCGGCCTCGGCCCGGGTGTGAAACGGACCATATTCCGCCCGCAGTTGTTCGGTTGAGTCACAAGCCATCCAGAAGGTTTCCATGTGGGTCATCAATTGCCTTGAAGTTGCCGATGTATAACGCGCACGAGTGCCGGAGTTGACGCGCAGCGTCGTACCTTTCGAAGTGCAATTGGAATACCGTCGCAACTTGGGCAAGTGATTGTAAAATTTGGGTGTTGCATCCGTGGCACCGAGCCGATAGAAATATCGTGCAAGGTTTTGCATCGTTTTCCCGGCACGCCACGACTGCGATGGAAACCGGTCGGGACAAGAACCCGGAGTCGTCCCGTCCCGCTCCTGGAGGGGTTGCTTCGTTTTATGGGTAAACGCCGAGAGCCGCGCAAGGATATTAAGGTTCCGGTTCGAATTTTCGGGACCGACTCTAGCGGACAAATCTTCTCCGAGAAGGTCTTCACCATCAACGTGAGCCGTTGCGGGGCCGAGTTGATTAATGTTCAGGCCCGGCTCAATGCGGATGAGATCATCGGATTGACTTACGGCACAACCAAGGTCCATTTCCGGATCAAGTGGGTCGGGGCACCCAATACTGCCAAGGCCGGGCGCCTGGGGTTGCTGAACCTGACACCCGAAAAACCTCTATGGGACTTCCCCCTGCCCGAGCCGAGCGATGACGGCTCCTGGCGGGACGCCCGCGACCGCCGCGGCCATCCTCGCCTGAAGTGCATCTGTTCAACTGAGATCTATCCCAACGGCCAAACTGCCCCGCTGCGAACCCGAACCACCGACCTAAGCTTTGGCGGATGTTTTATCGAAATGAACCTTCCCCTGCCAACGGGCACACCCGTCAAGATCGCTATATGGATTAAAGATTCCAAGCTTTGGGCCACCGGCAAAGTGGTCACCAGTACGCCCGGTTTCGGCATTGGCGTTCAGTTCGCAGAGATCTCGGAACCGGACAGGCAGGTCCTTCGGCAATTCCTGCAAAACAACATCCGGATATCGACCCTCTGACGTTGACCTCATCCCGCCACTCGAAGCGGTTGCACTGCGCTTTGGTCCGCGCTCGCGAGGTTCTGCGCGGCCGAGGCCACTCGCCACTGCTCTCCGCCATGGTTGGCCACATAAAGTGCCAGCTCCAGGCGGCTCCAGACACCGAGTTTGTCAAAGGTGTTTCGCAGGTAATTCTTGATGACTTGTTCGGTGGTGCCGACCACGTCCGCGATCTCGCGGTTCGTGTGTCCTTCCCAAACCAGTGTTGCCACTTGGACTTCCTTTGCCGTCAAACGGTCGCAGGGCTGCATACTTCCTTCCTTTCTTTTTGGAACATGGCGGTGGCCAATTTCACGCGCTTTCGTCCGTCCCTGATTCCCGCGCGCAAGAAAAGCGTGCGCAGGTGCTGCTTCACGGTACGCGGGCTGATGCGTAGTTGCAGCGCAATCTCTTTGTTGCTGCAACCCTGAATCAGCAGTTGCAGGACTTCTTCGTCCCGAGGCGTAATTTTGATTTCTTCCAAGTTGACCATTAATTTTCCTCTCTGAGCATCGCGCAAGAACCGCAGTTTGAAGACGCCTTTCACTAATGCAAACAATTCGCCAAACCTTCGCCACGAGTCGGAAAGGCCGAACCCCTTTTGAATTGCATGACTTGCGAAACCCGGACTAAGAAAAGCACGCTCAAGACTCGTCCCTTTTGGAACCAGATCTCCCAAAATGGATCGCGTTGGCGCATCGCTTCCATTGTGTTTTCCTCACCAGCGCCCAGCGATAGGAGCGGAGCCAAGACAATCGCCGGCATCATCTGTCCTTGCGATTTGCGAAATCGGAACCGAATACTCGGTACCGCGGCGTCGGGGACAAACCCAAGGTCAATCATGCTTCGCGATGCCGCCAAGACATCCATCAGCCCTCTCATGTGCAATGATTTGCACACTGCAGGATATTTGACCCTTGCCCACGAATGACCCGACCGGCCGGGCATTCGCGCGATTTCCGATCAAGCCGCGATCTCCCGGGCCATCTGTAACATTCCACGCCTTTTACTCAACGCTTTCATGCCATAGCGGGGCTTGGCGTGGACTGGTAGAATTTACGGCGGGTCGACCCTTCTCCAACTTTTGGACGACTGATTGCTGTCTATATCAGTGCGCTGCCCTTGGGCGCGTTGACCGAAGGAGTATTTAACTAACGTGGAATCGCAGGTAGCAGCGGACAAGCGAAATCCCTATTTTGACGAGGACGCTTTTCAGCAACTTCTCGCGGCGGCATACGTCATCCAACAGCAAAACGACTTGGAGAAGGCAGCTCCGCTCCGTGATTCGCTGCCCGCTCGACCCGAGCCTGGCCCCGGCCCGGACGAAACTCTCGCCATCATTGCCGATACGCAAGAGATGCTGCGTTCGCTTCCGTATGATCGAACGGCCGCCGCCAATCTGGTCGCAGAACGATTGCAAAAGATCACTCATGCCAACGGAATTGCCATCGCAGTCGAACGGGACGGTCAACTGGAATACTGTGCCGCGCTCGGTACTTCCGCGGCGATGGCAGGCTCCAGCATCGCAATCACGTCGAGCCCATCCGCGGCTGAGAATTCACCGGACAGCGACGAGGATCGAGGCTCTAACTCAAGTTCAGCCGTCCAGGTTGAGGGCAATACCATCGCATTGCCGCTGACCTGCCAGGGCAAGGTCTCTGGAATTCTGGAAGTTCGCTTCAATCACGCCGACTCCATCCACGAAAATGAAATGACCGCCTGCCAGCTTATGGCTGGACTCATGACAGAGGCCCTGGGGCGCGCCGCCGACTTGGAATGGAAGCGCGCATTAGCGACCGAGCGAGCCACCATGCTCGAAGCCCTGGAGCGCATCATGCCGCAACTTGAGCGTTTGGCGGGTGAGGCCCCACCGGAAGCCAACCCAGCGCACTCCTTTGCCCGCGAAGCTCTGGACGCTCCACTCGATTTAAACGCCAGCCTGCACGCGTTGAATCTCGGGATGGCGCCCCAAGGGCTTGAAAATACCCTTCGTGCGCGCGTGGCCCACGATTGCGCAACCTGCGGCAACAGCCTGGGCATGGGCGAGCGCTTCTGCGGAAAGTGCGGCGCGCCCCGTTCCGAGGTCCCAGATCTCGAGAAAGACCTGTCGAACAATTCACTCCCAGAGGAAAATCATCAACCCAGTTCTGCTGGAGTCGATGGCGAACAGAAGCTTCCCGAGGACGGTGTTTCCTCAGAATTTCCTGGGATGTCCGATTTTCTGCTTCCGCAAGACAGCGCGCAAGGCGCCACGCCAGTCGACCAATCGCTGGTTTCGATGCGCGGGGATGTGCCGCTCAGCCCCCGGCCGTTAACCGAAGGAATTAAGTTGGCCGACAAAGTCGAGTCGGGAAGCGGTGATTCGCTCGTCGTACAGGTACACCCCGACAGCGCTTCGCCGTGGAATTCGTCGCAGCGAACCAGGCGATGGCTGGAGTCATTGAAGGCCGATTCGCCCGGTGGAATGTGGCTCGCTCGCCAGCGCGCCAATGTTTATGTGGCCGTAGCCGTCACGCTCTTAGTGGTCGCGATCATGGGATGGGGGATGCGGTCTCCAGAGGTCCTTCAGGCACAATCCAAGAATCCGGCCCAACCGTCCCTGACTCTGTTTGAGGAACTGCTGGTGAAGCTCAATTTAGCGGAAGTGACGCCCCCTCCCAGCACCGCAGGCAATCCCAACACCCAAGTGTGGGTGGACCTTCATCACGCCCTCTACTACTGCCCTGGCTCCGATCTTTACGGGAAAACCGCGGGCGGCAAGTTCACCACGCAGCGTGACGCGCAGCTTGACCAGTTCGAACCCGCCGAACGCAAGAACTGCAACTAAGTATTTCCTTCCGCGTCCTGCGTGCCCGGGCCAAGCGCTTCTAGTGCAAACAAGAAATCCCGCGGTTTCGCGGGATTTCCGATGAGTTTGAGTTCAGGCCGACGCCAGCAGGCCTTCGTGCCGGCGCGCTTCGTACCAAAGCGCTAGTTCGACCCGATTCCAGAGCCCGAGTTTGTCGTAAATGACCCGAAGGTAGTTCTTGACGACGTGTTCGGTCGTTCCGATAACGACTGCAACTTCGCTGTTCTTGAGTCCCTGGGCAACGAGTTCGATAACTTGCCGCTCTCGCTCGTTTGGAACTCGCTTTCCGTACCGGTCCCCTCCAAACATAGCTGCCTCCGATATAAAAGTGTTGCGAGCTTCACCCGCTTAATGCCGCTGGTGATGTTGAATCGGAGGAAAAGCCGATTGAAGTGAGCCTTAACGGTGCGCCGGGCCATCTTGAGCTGCTTGGCGATTTCATCGTTGTCGCAGCCCTGCAGGAGCAACTCAGCAATCTGCTGTTCTCTGGGACCCAGTCCGACAGACTTCTCCTTCATGCGTACTCTCCCCAAAAAATTCGCGCCCGCCGGAAAACTGCATACCGCCAGCTTCCGGATTGGACGCGCCTCGCCGTCCATCCCGGAACATCAATCGAAGTCAGGGAATAGATTCTACAGGAATCGGTAGCACTCCGCCTGCCAAGCTGGAAGCCTCTTTCGAGGTTTTTTGTAGAAGTTCTTCCCACCCCACTTCGAATCCGAAAGATCCACGCGCGCCCGGACGCCTCCTCTGGCCCGTTTTGCCTAAGTCGATGTGCTGGCATACGATTACGGCCCTAAACCGCGCCATTCCAAGCATAACCGAGGAATAGCTAAACAAGTTCGAAGGGCTCTGCGGGATCGAGCATGTCGCGAATAAATGTTGGTTACTTACGAGAAGTCGGCAGTGCTGCCGATTTTTCGTCACTGATACGCCTTATACCGCCGTACAGGCTAACCCTCGACCCAACCTAGGGTGTTCGCCTTAGGTCAAAATTCCCCGATCATGTAAATTTTTGGGCACTAATTACACCTTAGGGCCATAGACAATTTTCAGGGACTGTGGCGCCCCGGCCACCGAATTTGTGGCCATGCTTTACACTTACTTGATTCGGAGAAAAATGAAGCTCTCGGTCGTCATGCCAGTGTTCAACGAGCGGGCCACACTTCAACAGGTAGTGGAGCGGGTGCTCGCCGTTCCCCTCTCGGTGGAACTGCTCTGTGTGGATGACGGCTCCCGCGATGGGTCGGTTGAGATCCTGGCGCAACTGCAGGCGCAATTTCCACAGCTCCGGGTCTTCCTGCAGCCGCACAACATGGGCAAGGGAGCCGCGTTGCGTCGAGGAATTCTGGAAGCTACAGGCGACTACGTGATCATTCAGGACGCGGATCTGGAATATGATCCCGCGGACTACCCTTTGCTGCTCGAACCCCTGATGCAGGAGAAAGCCGACGTAGTCTATGGCTCGCGATTTCTTGGCGCCGCGCCGCATCGCGTGCTGTACTTCTGGCATTCGGTTGGAAACAAAATTCTTACGCTGCTCTCCAACTGCCTCACAAATATCAATCTCACAGACATGGAAACCTGCTACAAAGTCTTCCGCCGCGAAATCATCCAGTCCATCCCCATTGAAGAAAATCGCTTTGGATTCGAACCGGAAATTACGGTGAAAATTGCGAAACGCAGACTGCGAATTTACGAAGTGGGCATCAGTTACTGGGGCCGGACGTACGAAGAAGGCAAGAAGATCGGGTGGAAAGACGGGGCCCGCGCCGTATGGTGTCTACTGAAGTATTCGCTCAAGGAACGTCGCGTGGCGGCCGTCCCGGGCCCCAATCAAGGACTCCGGTAGCGAACAAGTCAGGCGCGCCCTTGCCGGAATCCGAAGCGCCAAGCCAAGCCCCCTGTGCGATTCGGCGCACGCTCAGGCCGTGCTATTTCGAAACGGCGGCAAATAGATCCGAATGCAGCAGCGATTCGAATTGTTTGTCGTCGGCCTTGAAATGCATTTGCAGATTCGAGCTATCGGAGTTGATCGAAACGTTCTCCAGCGCCACTTTCTCAATGGGTGTCGCCGTCATCTTGCGATAAAGCACTCCAGCCTTGACCAGCGACGAAAGCGTGGCCGCGGTGATGGAGTCGGAAGTGACGACGTCCAGGTCGAAGTTCACGCCAGTCTGGAAATTCATGGTGTAGCGCGACCCGAGCACATGCTTCTTGACTGTGTTGAAATCGGCCAGTTTGCCGGCGTCGCCGAGCGCCGAAAGCAACATATTCTGTGTGCCTTGCTGGTCGAGAATACTCCACACGGTGCCTCCTTCGACTGCGCCCATCATATCGGTGATCTGCGAGTCGGAATCGAGAGTAGTGCTGTATCCGTCGCGGGCGTCGAGCGCGCCACGCAAGGCGCCGGCATCACCAAAAGCGATCGAATTCTCGTCGAGAAAACTCATCTCCATTCCACCCGACATGGGATAAATGTCACTATCGCGGTATTTCACCGGCTTGGTCTTGGCGAGCTTCATCTTCTTGACGAAGGCCTTTTGTGAAAACGATCCCTGGGCGATGCCAACGATTTTGATTCCCTGCTTCGCGGTGCGGTAGGAAGCGAAGGTGAGAAGATCGACATCCTTCTCGGGATTGATGCCGACACTCTTCAGCGATCCCTCGAACTCCTTCAAACTCGGAGGCAACACTTGCGCCTTCAGCGCCAGGGCCGTACTGCTCTGTTTCAGGGTGCGATAGTCGACGGTGATGAGCTGCTGGATATCGCCGGGAATAACGCTGCGCGCTGCGCTGCCCATGGGGGCGGCCAATGCGGACGTCATGGAGAAAAGCACAACGCAAGAGACTAACTTCATCGATTTCATGCTCAGAATGCCCTCAAGAAACTCTTACTTGGATGCCAGCCAACAGTTTACGGTCATCTACCCGGTGCCACTTTAATTGTATGCCACATATCCTGGTCCGCCAGCACACCAAAGTGCAATAAGCGCTTGATCAAGCAGATACGCGGACGGGAGGTACCATATGCCGCAATTCCGCGGCATCCTACGCCTGGTATTCATAACCCGGACGCGGAGAAATATTCTCGCTGAGCAACTGAGCCGTGCAGTCGCATCGACTTGCGTACCGCTTAGCCCTTCACGGCGGCGGCGCGCTTGCGCATCTCCTCGGCAAACTTCGCGTCCTTGATCGATTCCACGTTAATCTCGACATTGGCCAAGGCGCCTTCGATCGCAGCCTTGGCAAGCGCCACGGAAGTCGTCAGGTCCGACTTCATGTTGGGGTTCGTAATCGATCGCAAGCCCTCTGCGATGGTCGCCACTTCCCTCGCCCGCTCCGCTACTCCAAGAGGGACGCTGGTGGCCTGCTTCAACGCGGTATCGATGATCTGATCGGCGTCTGGCGATTCTTTCGCCTGCTTGTAGGCTTTCATGACCAGGTTGAACGATTCGGCGTCGGCGTCGATCGCGGCCTTCAAGTCTTCGCGTAGTTGTGACAGCCGTGCGATGGCTTCGCTCAACTGGCTTTCGTATTGCAGGTAAGCCTTCTTGCCCCGGGACATGCCAGCTACCATTACCGCCAACCCTGCGGCCATGGCTCCGCTGGCCGCTGCGGCGCTTCCGCCGCCGGGGGTCGCGGTGGGAGCGGCGAGTTGCTCGACGAATGGCTCAACTCCGGCGCGCAGGCCACCGACCGCCATTTTGCCACCCATCACGGCCGCTAGGCGATTCTCCAAGATCAGAGAGGATTCGAAATGCTCCACCTGCAGAAACCATTCCGCGGCCGACTCCAGCGCTTTCTTTGGAATCAGGCCGACGATCTCGCTCGACACTGGAACCACGCCGTAACGCTGCGCCTCCCGCTTCACCATTTCATAGACCCGATGCACCGGCGTCTGCTCAAAGTCGGTCAGGTTCATCGAAACCTGCGCCTGTCCGCGTACTAGGAATCCTGCTCCTTTCACAAAGCGCAATCCGCCGTTCGAGGCGCGTACCGCCTTGGCAATATTCTTGGCGATTTGGACATCCGGCGTGCTGAGAAAAATGTTGTAGGCGACCAGAAATTTACGCGCGCCTACCACGGTGGCCCCAGCCGTCGGATGTACTCTAGGATCGCCGAAGTCGGGCTTTCTTGCAGGATTGGTCGCAATCTCAGCACGAATTCCTTCGAATTGCCCGCGCCGGATGTTTTCCAGGTTCTGCCGTTCCGGAGTCGAGGCCGCGGCCTCATATAAATAGACGGGAATCTGAAAGCGCTTCCAGATTTCGGCGCCCACATGTTTCGCCATGGCGACGCAATCTTCGATGGTGACCCCTTCAATCGGAATGAAGGGAACCACGTCGCTGGCACCCATACGCGGATGTGCTCCCTGATGGGTGGTCAAATCGATCAGTTCCGCCGCCTTGCCCACACCGCGGATGGCCGCTTCTTGAATGGCCTCGCGCTCACCCACCAGCGTGATAACGCAGCGGTTGTGGTCGGAGTCCATCTCGCGGTCAAGCAAGTAAACGCCCTGCATTTTCATGGCGTCGACAATGGCGTCGACTTTCGCTTTATCGCGGCCTTCAGAGAAGTTCGGAACACATTCTACAAGAGTTGACATGACCGAGAAGAATAGCTGGCGGGGTCGGCAGCCTGCAACTGGGAACAAGCGAGTTCGCCAAGCCTGCGTGGTAAAATAAAGCTTCCCATGGCCAATATTCATCGCAGAAAAACTGTTACTTGCACCATCGGCAATGTGCGCGTCGGCTCGGATGTACCAATTGTGGTGCAGTCTATGACCAATACCGATACCGCGGACATCCCCGGCACCGTTCAGCAGGTTGCCGCGCTGGCGAGGGCGGGATCGGAACTGGTCCGCGTAACCGTGAATACCGAAGAGGCCGCTGCCGCAGTCGCGCCCATCGTCGAGCAGTTAGACGCGCAAGGTATCCGCGTGCCCATCATTGGCGACTTCCATTACAACGGACATCTCCTGCTGAAAAAATATCCCGAGTGCGCCCGCGCCTTGGGGAAGTACCGTATCAATCCCGGGAATGTCGGCATTGGCCGCAAAGACGACAACAATTTCCGCACCATGATTGAAGTCGCCGTCGAAAATCAGAAGCCGGTGCGCATCGGCGTAAATTGGGGATCGCTGGACCAGTCGCTCCTGACTCGCATGATGGACGAGAACTCGCGTCTCTCCGAGCCGAAAGACGCCCGCGAAGTCACCATGGAAGCGATGGTGGTGAGCGCGCTCAATTCCGCCGCCCTGGCGGAGAAATTCGGCTTGCGTCCCGATCAGATTATTTTGAGCGCGAAGGTCAGCGGGGTGCAGGACCTGATCGACGTATATCGCTCCTTGGCCGGCCGCTGCTCGTATCCACTGCATCTCGGACTCACCGAAGCCGGCATGGGAGCCAAAGGAATCGTCGCTTCTACCGCCGGTATGGGCGTGCTTCTCCAGGAAGGCATCGGTGACACGATTCGCGTCTCGCTGACTCCCGCGCCGGGCGGCGATCGCACTGAGGAAGTCCGCGTCGGACAGCAGATATTGCAATCGATCGGCATTCGCAGCTTCACTCCGCAGGTGACTGCGTGTCCCGGCTGCGGACGCACCACCAGCACTTTCTTTCAGGAAATGGCGCAGGAAATTCAGACTTATCTGCGCGAACAAATGCCTGCCTGGAAAGATCACTACACCGGCGTCGAAGAGATGAAAGTCGCGGTGATGGGCTGCATCGTCAACGGCCCCGGAGAGTCGAAGCACGCGAACCTCGGCATCTCTCTTCCCGGAACATTTGAGGAGCCGAAAGCGCCGGTCTATGTGGACGGCAGACTCTTCACTACGCTCAAGGGCGATCACATCGTGGCCGAGTTCCGCAAGATTCTCGACGAATATGTAGAGTCGCACTACGCCGCACGGGAAGCGCTCGTCGCCGACTGACAAAATTCGCGATGTAGACGCGACGTCCTCACGCGTGCGGACCCGTATCCGGGTGACCTTCCTAGTTTACATTCTTGGAATTGACGAGTTGCCTATTGACTTCGTCCCAGCTATTCTTTTAGGGTTGCAGGAGCGCGCAGGGCGCATCCAGTCCGCGGAAAGGGCCGTGCCCACCTCCTGTTCGACAATTCGACGAATCTTCTTTCCAGCCTGACAACTGCGGACTCCAGGCGAGTAACGAAAGGAGCTTCGTATGCCAGACCGAGAACTACCCGCACGTCCCAACATCGAACAATACAAAAAACAGGCCAAAGAACTGGTCAAGAATTGTGCCCTGGGTGCATCCGACGCGCTCACTCGAATCGCGCGCCATCATCCCCGGTTCCACAAGCTGAGCTCGGTGGACATTCAAAGCGGGCATTTCACCCTCACCGATGCGCAACTGGTCATCGCACGCGAACACGGATTCGAGAGCTGGCCAAAGTTCGCCAGCCACATCGAGACGCTTCACCTGATTCGTTCTGTCGCTATGCTCGATGATCCGGTTGCCGCGTTCATCGAGGTGGCTTGTGTACCTCGTCACTCCAGACATAGCTCTGGAACGCTGGAGCATGCGGAGATGATTCTCGCGAAGTACCCCCAGGTCGCCGCCTCCAATGTCTATACCGCAGCCATTCTGGCGGACGAAGCTGGCGTGCGCAATTTCTTGTCGCGCGATCCCAAGAGCTCGATAGCTACGGGAGGCCCGCATGGCTGGGACGCACTGACGCATCTCTGTTTCTCTCGATATCTCAGGTTGGATCCCGCTCGTTCACAAGCTTTCGTGCGAACCGCTCGGGCCCTGCTTGACGCCGGAGCCAGCGCGAATACGGGCTGGTACGAAATGATCGACCATCCTGATCCTCGTGCCATATTTGAAAGCGCAATCTATGGCGCGGCGGGCGTCGCACAGCATCCGGAGTTGACGCGCCTGCTGCTGGAGCGCGGGGCCGATCCGAATGACGAAGAGACTCCTTATCACGTGCCGGAGACCTACGACAACACCGTGATGAAGATCCTGCTCAAAAGCGGCAAATTGAACGACACGAGCCTCACGTGGATGCTGGTGCGCAAGACTGACCTGCATGACGAGGAGGGCCTGCGAATTTTGCTCGAAGCCGGTGCCGACCCCAACGCGATGACACGTTGGGGAGACAACGCATTGCATCATGCTCTGCGCCGCGATAACAGCCTGCAAATCATCGCGCTGTTATTGGACCATGCCGCCGACCCTACGCTCGAAAATAACAGCGACGGCAGATCGGCGGCAGCGATGGCCGCGCACCGAGGACGCGGCGATGTGCTTGCTCTGCTTGCGCAACGCGGAGTCGGTCTCGATCTAAATGGGGTCGACCGTCTGATTGCCGCCTGCGCAATAGGCGACCGCGAAGCCGCCCGCGCGATCGTCATCCACGAGCCTCATCTCAAAGACGAGTTGCTGGCAAACGGAGGGACCTTGTTGGCCGAGTTCGCGAGCACTGGAAATGTCGCAGGCTTGCGGTGTCTACTCGATCTGGGCATCAGCGCATCAGCCCTGTACAAGCAGGCGACGCCTATTTCGACATCGCGAAAGATAGTACGGCGCTGCATGTGGCGGCATGGCGCGCGTGGCCCACAGCGGTCAAGGAATTGATCAAGCGTGGGACTCCGGTGAATGCGCTCGATGGCAAAGGGCGAACGGCATTGGCACTCGCGGTGAAGGCCTGCGTCGATTCCTATTGGACGGACCGGCGATCGCCTGATTCGGTGGAGGCACTGCTTCGGGCCGGGGCTCCACCCGCGGGCATTGTGCTTCCGTCCGGCTACGACGAGACCGACGCGTCTGCTGGAAAAACACGCCGAAATTGCAGCAACTGACGGCGAGTAAAAGTGAACGCCGATTAGACACTTGTCGATGATGCGACTAACAGCCGCCAGAAGCCCCGCGTTGGACACTCAGAACGCAGCAGCGCCGGAGTTCACCCGCAAAACGATAATCGGTTCGAAGTCGGACTCTCTACGGTCTCACATGGTAAGGAATTTTGCCGTGAGTCCCGCATTGCGTCAAGCCCGGCGTCCAGACTGAAGATGGTGCCCAGGTTGCTGGCGCCGCCAAAGAGAGTCGTGCCGTAGAATTTCCCATTGCTCGCCTGGATGAGGCCGCTTGCCGGGCTATCGCCATCCGGGCAGCCATTCTGCGCGCAGAAGCTGTATAGCGTCGTCAAGGTCCCGGCGGGCGTCACTTTGAAGATCGTGCCATGGCCATAGGCTCCGCCCGCGTAGGTGGTACCGTAGAAGTTCCCATCGGTGGCCTCCACGAGCGCCCCCTCAGGACTGGCACCGTCCGTTCCAATAAAGGTGTGGAGCGATGTCATCTCTCCGCTTGTCGTGATTCGGAAGAATGTACCGTTGTTGCCCTGGGCACCGCCGGCAGAGGCTGTGCCGTAAAGGCTTCCGTCCGAGCTTTGAACCAGCCCGGCAAGGGGATAGCAACCGTCCCGGGCGGTAAAGCTATGCAGCAAACTTAGGGTCCCTTTGGTTGTAATTTCGAAGATCGTGCCGCACTGGTTAGGAACTCCGCCGACTACCGCGGTCCCGTAAAACTTTCCATTGGTAGCCTGGATCAGAGGCGTGAGGGGCGCAGCGCCGTTCGTGCAGTTCTCACAAAAGGCATAGATCGCGGTCAGCTTGCCGCTCGGAGTCATTCCGAAGACTGTACCGGCGCTATCCACTCCTCCGTTGGGCGCCGTGCCATGGAACTTTCCGTTGGTGGCATGGACCAGGCTCGCCTTGGGAAGAGCGCCCTGGGGCGAATAATCGAAGCTCTGCATGGTAGTGAGCTTGCCACTGAAGTTGATTTTGAAAACCGTCCCGACTCCCGTGACGCCACCCTGGGAGGTCGTTCCGTAAAGGTCCCTACGTCCAACCTGGATTAGCCCTGCCAAAGGTCTATAGCCGCCTGTCCCATCGAAGCTGTGCACCGTAGTCAGAGTCCCGCTGGTAGTGATTCGGTAAACGGTGCCACAAGTCGTCTTGTCGACGCTGCACCCGGAGTGTGCGCCGCCCAGGCTGGCTGTTCCGTACAGGTGGCCGTCGGTGGCTTGGATCAACGCCCCTTGAGGGTTGCTACCGTCGGTCCCCGAGAAGCTATGCAGGCTGGTGAATGTTTGCGCGGGTGAGGCAACGACCACCATTGCCCCAAGTAAAAGTGCGCCACCTGCCCGGATACTCCGATTAAGGTTCCCCATACGACCTCCTCGCTGTTCCCGCCCTGATTGGGACGCCGCACGGGTTTGCGCTTGCCTACGGCTGCAGGGTGCGCTCGAAATATAGCAAGGCGCGAGAACCAGAGTTGTCTCGGAAATGTAAAAAGAAATAGCGGGAACAGATGAACAGAAATGGGACTCGATGTGGGCGGGAGCGTCCTAGCTGGTGCCAGAGCCAGAAAGCCTTATCGGACAGCTAACCAGACTGTTTGGCCCCACATAATGAAGACTGCGTCTCAAAATGGAATTGCGGATAAGGTCCCAACGCTTACGCCGTTTGAGTGGGCTTCGCACCCAGGAACTCGTAGTCCTCAATCAGCGCAGCAATGCCAACCCGGGATCCCGGCAGCGGATCGTCGACGCGGATCACTCGCGCCGCGAAACGCACCCGTACGGAATCGGTCAAAGTCACATGCGGTGGAAAAGTAAGTGTCATCTCAACCCGCGAATCGATGCCGACCGCACGGTCAAGGTAAAAAAAGATGCCACGAGCGCTGACATTCTGGGTCTCGGTCATTAGTTCACCGAATGTGGAACCACAAAGCTGGACCACCGCCGGCAGGCGCATATCAAAGCGCCGCATGATTCGCCGGTCTTGCGGCGAACTTGAAGCTGATTTCTCTTGCTGTAGAAACACCCGTTCTCCCTCACAAAAAGCATGCGTCAGAAGTGCACCGCAGACTTCTCCAGAAGCCAGAATGGCTTACTTTTCAGCGGCTTGCAATGGCTCGGAAGTGGAGGGAGTCATTTCGATCAACTCCGCGAAGTCCGAAATGGGGAGGGCGGGGGCGGGCTGGCAAAGGGAGAGCTGCCGGAATGGCGAGAGCAATCTCTCTGCCAGTGCAGTTCACGCACGGAAATGATATGAATCAGGCACTTACGAGTTATTCCATAGCCTCGCCACATCCAGGTCGCGCAGAAATGTGCACAAGGTTCGCGGCATTTGTGCCACCCCCCTCATCGACCCAGAGTCTTTCTACCAGAGAGCGGCATCTCCGCCTGACACGCTTTGCATCTGACCAATGCAGGGTGACGCGCGCAGACTTGGCTTGACACCGCTATTTATAAGATGTTTAAGTAGTTACTTAATTTTTAAGCGCAAAATTCTGGTGACAAGTTGGCAGGCCGCCCCGCCCACGCGGGTCGGAATGTTGGTTGTATGCCATTCTTCTTTCTCTCCAAAAAGTAGAAGCGTCGGAGGATCTAGTGAGATTGAGCCGTCTTGGGTTGGAAACAACTGGGTTGCGGGCCCGGACAACATTATTTCTAGCGGCAATTTCGCTGCTCGGCGTGGTCGCGCTGCGCCTGGATCTACGCCACGTCACTGCCGCCAATACCGCCGTGAGAACCGCTCTGCGCAAGCAGCAAATTGCGGCCTCATTCGGACATCTTCCTCTAATCTTCGAACCCAACCAGGGACAAACCAATCCCGCAGTGAAGTTTCTCGCCCACGGTGTGGGCTATGGACTTTTCCTCACTCAAAATGAAGCCGTGCTGTCGTTGCATCGTCCCGCCGTGGGCAAGAATTCGGCCGCACGGGTTTCCGTGGTCCGCATGGGACTGGCCGGGTCCAACCCTAACGCCGCCGCCGTTGCAACTGACAAATTGCCCGGAAAGAGCAACTACTTTATCGGCAACGACGCTGCGAAGTGGCATCGCAATATTCCCCAGTTCGCCCGCGTGCGTTATAGCGGAGTATATCCCGGAGTCGATCTCGTCTACTACGGCAAGCAGGGTCAACTGGAGTACGACTTTGAAGTTGCGCCGGGTGGCGATCCCAGGCAGATCGCTCTCAGTTTTGCGGGCGCAACCAATTTAGCGCTGGCCCAGAATGGCGATCTCGCCATCGGACTCGACGGCGCGGAATTGCGTTTGCTTTCCCCTCACGTCTACCAAAAATTTGGGGCCGACGAACACGCCGTCGCTGCCCGCTTCGAACTCCGCGGTAAAGAAGTCGGCTTCACGCTCGGTGACTACGACCGCAGCCGCGAACTGGTCATTGATCCCATTCTTACCTATTCCACATACCTCGGTGGAAGCGGGATCGAAAGTTGCTCGACCATTACCGGACTTGCGCAGACCCCCGGATGTCCGGGCATTGCCGTGGATGCCGGGACCAACGCTTACATCGCAGGCGCCACCACATCAAGTGACTTCCCCTTCATCCAAGGCTCGTTTCACGACGGCCTCGGCGGTCCGGGCGCGACCAACGTTTTCGTCTCCAAGTTCAATCCCACGGGGTCCGCTCTTCTGTATTCGACCTACCTCGGTGGAACTGTCGTCGACTACCCCGCGGGCATTGCGGTAGACAGCGCGGGACAAGCCTATGTCACCGGTACCACCACTTCTCCAGATTTCCCCACCGACGGATCGAACGCGCCCTTTCAAGGTACACCCTTGAATCCCGGACATCCGCATGTCTTCATGAGCAAGTTCGACAATGCCGGCGCCGCTCTGCTGTATTCCACTTACTTGTCGGGAAATGGCGTGGACATTGCTTCGGGGATCGCGCTGGATACTGCCGCGAACGTCTACGTGACCGGTACAACCACCTCTTCAGAAGTTGAAACCGGATTTCCCTCGACCATCGGCGCTTTGCAGGAAAAACCGACCATTCCAGGCTTGAACCAGTTCTTCCTTACCAAACTCACCCCCACCATTCCGGGAATCAATAGCGTTCCCTACTCCACCTACATTGGCGGCAGCAGTCCCAGCAACGGCATCGTGACCGGCGGTGGCATCGCGGTGGATACGAATGGAAACGCTTACATCACCGGCGGATCGAATTTCAGCGATATCGAACAGCAGTTTGCATTTCAGGCATATCAAACCAGCAATGGGGTCAACGTCTACGTCGCCAAGATCAATCCCACCGCACCCTCGGGATCGCAGTTGGTTTACGCCACATATCTAGGTGGACCCGGTACCGACGTTGGCTACGGCATTGCCGTGGATGGAAGCGACAACGCGTATATCACGGGCTCGACCGATTCCGTCAATTGTCTCGGCTTTACACCCTGCCCTAATACGGCCGCCTTTCAGGGATCCAACGGCGGTGGTGTCGATGCTTTTGTAGCTAAACTCGGAGTGCCTTGCGTCGGCTCAAGCTGCAGCACTACGGATGTGCCGTTCAGCTACTTTAGCTATCTCGGCGGTTCGGGAACGGATGTGGCTACCTCGATCGCGGTTGATACTATTGGCGGGGCCCGGGTCACCGGTTGGACAAACTCCACCGATTTCCGGGTGTTCAACAACCACCTTACACAAACCACCTATGGCGGTGGCAATAGCGACGCCTTCATCGCACGCATCGATACCACGGCAACGTCGCCCACGGCGCTGGGGCACAATTCAGATTACTTTGGTGGCGCGGGCACCGACATCGGCACCAGCATCGCGCTGGATACGGTGGGAGCAGTCTATATGGCGGGCGAGACTTCCTCCGCTACCGGCTTCCCGCTCCTGAGCCCGTTGTACGGAACCTTGAACGGTCCAAGCGATGCGTTCGTCAGCAAACTTTCGCCGTTCGTCAATCTGACCGTCAACGGTACTGCGTCACCCACTCCGGTTGGCGTCGGCAATCAGGTTAGCTACACCTACACCATCACCAACGGCGACAACTCCGGTGGCGTAATCACCGATCCTGGAGATTTTGTCAGCGGCGTCACCTTTACCGATACTCTTCCTTCCTCGGGCAATGCCACCTTCACTTCCGCCACCGCGAGCCCCGGCTCTTGCGGCGCGGCCAGCGGCGGAACCGTGGTATGCAACATCGGAAGCTTGAATGCGTCCGGCACTTCCATTGTGACGGTGATTCTTGTGCCTACCGTAGGCGGAGCCTTGGGCAACACTGGTTCTGTTTATCTGAATGGAGCGAATCTCAATTCAGCGAATCCCAGCGCCGTCGTGAATGACTTTGCGCTGACGGCTGCGCCGGCGTCAGTGACCGTTCCCGCGGGAGTGCCCGCCAGTTATACCGCGACGCTCACACCCACCGGCAGCATTCCAGACAGCGTTTCGCTGGCCTGCAGCGCCGGGTTACCAACCGGAGCCACGTGCACTGCGACCACCAACCCAATTCCCAACCTCACCACAGGCACCCAACAAACCACCATGGTGATCAACACCACTTCGCGCGTCACCACGGTCACCAAGCTTTTCCATCCTGGTGGCCCGATCTTTGCAACATTGTTGCCAGTGGTCGGATTGGCCTTCTTGGGAGCGGGCTTCAGCCGCAAGAAGAACCGCACAACATTGGGACTCATGTTGGGTGTAGTTTTCGCGTTCGCCATGTTCCTGCCGGGTTGCAGTTCGACAAGTTCCACGACAACCACAACCGGAACGCCAGCTGGGACCTATGCCATCACGCTGAGCGCGACTTCAGGTACCGCAGTGCGAACCACCACCGTGACGTTAGTCGTGCAGTAGTGTCTCAACCTGCGATGAGGGTGTGGGCCGTGGATAAGCGGGGACTGAAACCGAAGCGTGCCACTTTCAACTGCAGCGAAAAAGACTTCTGAAAGGAAGTCTGCTGTAAGCCCCGATGGCTACGACGCCCCAGCGGACAGCCGGTGGCTCTTGGTTTCCGCCAATCCGTACTGGCGGATTTTATATAGCAGTGCCTTGTAGCTGATCTTCAAGATCACGGCAGCGCGTTTGCGGTTCCAGTTCGTTTCTTCGAGCGCCTTCGAAATTGCCTCGGCTTCAGCCTCGTCTTTCGCGCCACGCGCCACCGACTTCAAGCCTCCGGCACCGTTGCCATGCTCGGACCGCGGATCGATGTGCGCTCCCGTCCCGTCACTCTTCGGACGCAACTCAATGATCGCGGCTTTTTCGTCGGCCAGTACCAGATATCGCTTGATAAAGTTGCTGAGTTCCCGCAGGTTGCCGGGCCAATTGTAATCGTGACAGGCCTGTAACAGTTCAGTCGAGAGCGGCAAGGGCGGGCGAGCATAGCGCTCGGCCATTCGTGACATAAAGTGCTTGAGCAGGATCGGAATCTCTTCTTTACGCTCGCGAAGCGGCGGAACATTCAGCGTGAAAGCGTTCAAGCGGTAGTAAAGGTCTTCGCGCAATCGCTTGCCGGCAAGCGCTTCCGGAATATCGATGTTGGTGGCGGCCAGTATGCGGACGTCCACTTTGACCATGGAGCGGCTGCCCAGGCGCGAGAATTGCTGGTCCTGCAAGACGTGCAGCAATTTCGCCTGCAAACCGTAGGGCATTTCGCCAATTTCGTCGAGCAAAATCGTCCCCTTGTTGCACAACTCGAACTTGCCCGGCTTGGCATGGGTGGCTCCGGTAAATGCCCCCGGCTCGTAGCCGAACAGTTCGCTTTCCAGCAAGTCTCCCGGGACAGCGGCGCAATTGACCTTCAAGAAAGTCCGGTGGGCGCGTGGCGACAATTTGTGGATCAAGCGCGCCATCACTTCTTTCCCGGTGCCGCTTTCGCCCAGCATCAATACTGGAATATCGACAGCTGCAACCAGCGCAGCCTGCGAGCGCAGCTTGCGCATAATGGGACTGGCGGCAATGAAGAAAGTCTCATCGTTCAGTTCTTCCACTTCGCCGGGATAGTTTTCCTGGTTCTTGCCGAGGCATTGATCGATGACCGCATCCAGTTCCGCCTTCTGGAATGGCTTAGTGATGTAATCGTGCGCACCCAGGCGGATTGCTTGAACCACTTTCCGCGTGTCTGTAACACACGACAGCATGACAACCTTCACCGAGGGATGAATCTGCCGGATCTGTTCCAAGGTCTGCAGCCCGTCGATACCAGGCATGACCAGATCAAGCAGGACCAGAGTGGGGCGCAGTCCTTTCTTCACCCGCTCCACCGCTTCTTCTCCGGTACTCGCGGTATCGACTTTGTAATTGTCCACTTCCAGCAGGGTGCGAATATACCGCAACATTCCCGGTTCGTCGTCGACCAGCAGGATGTTGGCCGTCTCTGTCATTTGGTTTTCCCTTTAGCAGGCGCGGTCGCGGGTGGTTTGAGGGGAACGATAAACGAAAATTTGCAGCCCGCGCCGGGAACGCTTTCAACCCAGATCTTGCCGCCCATGCCGCTCACCAGCCGCCGCGCGATCGCCAGCCCCAACCCCATACCCGACTGCGTATCGTTCTGCGGCATGCGGAAAAAATCGTCAAACACTTCAATGTGATACTCCGGCGGAATTCCCAATCCGGTATCGGACACACTGACCTTCACCGAGTTCGGATGTGTGCTGGCCTGCCGCCGCCGATCGTCGCCGACCGATGCGCTTACGCTACGCCGGTCCCACATATGCGGTTCCGCATGCAGCCAGACCGTGCCCCCGGTGGGTGTGAACTTTGAAGCATTCTCCAGCAGGTTCGAAACTACCCGCTGCACTTTCGCCGAATCGAAGGAAAAGTCGGCAAGCTTCTCATTGGGAAGAAAGTAAAGGGCAAGTCCCTTCTCCTGAAAATTGTTCGACCAGAGCCGGCAAACTTCGGAAAGGCAGGCATTGAGGTCCGCCTTCTCGAAGCGCATCTTCAGTTCGCCAGTTTCGAGGACGCTGAAGCTGAGAAAATCCTGGATAAATGCCTGCAGGCGCTGGCCGCTCGAACGCATATCTCCCAACATTTCGCGCTGCCGTTCGTTCAACGGCCCCAGTTTTTCGCTTTGCAGCACTTCGATGTAGCCGTTCATGATCGCCAACGGCGTTTTCAGATCATGTGCGGCCGACCCGAGTGCGTTCGTCGTTCGCAGATACCGCTCCTGGAGCTGGGCAAACTCCTGTAGCAAGTCTTGGGTGCAAGCTGGATTGGCACAAACACTTCCGTCTGCGGGATGCACGGGACACAACTCCGACCCTGCCACCCGGGATTCCCTCAGTTGGGGAATTGACGTCTTTTCCGGAGATGCCGCCATCGCTATAGAAAGCTCAGTGGTTTGGAACGAAGAGGGGAGGAAAACGCTTAAATATCACCGCTTTTGCGACCTGTCGCGATGCTATGACATGGGGATTCCGCTGTCAACGGGAAAACGATAATGAATTGACACTGAAGGGAAAAACCTTGCATTCCCTTAAGGTTTAGGAAATCAGCCTGGCGCCGCCCCAATGGCGAAGCTAAGGCGAAAAATAGTCTTCCCCCAAAGGTGGCTTTCTGGTGAAGAATCAGCAGCCCACGCGCTTCATCGCAGCCACGCTCCAGGGCAATTATGGGTTTGGCCCCTAGGATGCTGTAATTACACGGGTAAGCCCGCCCCTCTGAGGAAACTGCTTGACACCACGAACACCGGGAAAAGAACGCCGGAAATGGCCGCGTCTGCCACTCGCCATTCCTATCTTTGTGCGCAGCCGGGAAGGCAACGGCAAAGAAACGCTGGAGTTTGCCACGGCATTGAATGTCTCGGCAGGCGGCGCCTTAGTTGCCTTGCGGCGCTCTTTGCCGCTTTCAACCCAAGTCATGCTTGAGATTCCTTGCGCTCCGCTGGTTTCTACCTCCGCATTGCCAAAAGCGTCCCGAATCCTGCGTGCCCGGACTCTCCGCATCACCCACGCCGAGGGTTATAACCTGATCGGGGTGAAGTTCTCCCGTTCTTTGTTGAACCATCATCCGCACGCCCACCTGCCTCGTAGGAAAAGTTCTTCATCAATGTGAAAAGTTTTGCACATTATAAGTTCGCATAAAGAGCCGGATTTCTAGGGTCTTTTGTTCCTGTTAGCTACTTTGCCTGGTCCTACCAATTTTTGTAAGTTATTGAAAGTACATGTAAATTCCAGGAGTCATCAGGGTAACCGTCCAATAGTAAGATTTGGCGCGCTGGGTGCACATGGTAAGGTTCAGAAGGAGTGCCAGCCCAGTCGATGCCGATTCCAACCACAAATTCCGTCAATTCTCTGGTTCAGTCGCTAGGCGAGTTCCCCCCTGATTCCGTCGTTTTTGGCAAAACCGAGAGCATGCAAGCGCTGCGCAGCCGTATGGACAAAGTGGCTGCCGCCAACGTGCCCGTCCTCATCCACGGGGAAAGCGGTACTGGCAAAGACATTATTGCCCGGATGGTTCATGCGCTGTCGCCGTGGAAGAATGGGCCCTTCGTCAAGGTGAATTGTCCGGCGATTCCCGGGACCCTGCTCGAAAGCGAGCTCTTCGGCTACGAAAAAGGCGCATTCACGGGTGCCTATGGAGCCAAGCCCGGTCGTGTGGAAATGGCCCACCGTGGCACCCTGTTTCTGGATGAAATCTCCGAGCTTGACCTGGCCCTCCAGTCTAAGCTTCTGCAACTGTTGCAAGATGGACAATTCTGCCGCATCGGCTCGCAGGAAGATAAGCGCGTCGAAGCCCGCATCGTTTGCGCTACCAACCGCAATCTTGAAACCGAGATTGAAAACGGCACCTTCCGCCACGATCTTTATTACCGCATCAACGTCGTGAACCTGCACATGCCAGCGTTGCGCGAGCGGCGGGGCGACATCGATATTCTGGCAAATTACTTCCTGGAGCTTTACAACCGGAAGTACA
Organism: Terriglobales bacterium; assembly: GCA_963700175.1. Taxonomy (GTDB): domain Bacteria; phylum Acidobacteriota; class Terriglobia; order Terriglobales; family Acidobacteriaceae; genus DASVWZ01. Next base: position 68,682 of record CAVOWN010000002.1, on the reverse strand, counting down.
ACTGCCGCGCCAAGGCTTTGTCCGGCGAGCTGATGGCTGTACTCCAGAAGTATCATTGGCCGGGCAACATCCGCGAACTTGAAAACCTCATCAAGCGCTACGTGATTCTGGGCAGCGAAGAAGTGATCACCAGCGAACTGGTGATCCGCTCGGAGAAAGAATTCTTCAACGCCGATCTCGACCTGAACGGCCCGATTTCTTTAAAGAAAGTTACTCGTCAGGCCACGCGAGAGCTGGAACGCAAGATCATCCTGAAGGTGCTGCAAGCCCATCACTGGAACCGCAAACAGGCGGCCAAGGCACTGTGCATCAGCTATCGCGCGCTGCTCTATAAGATCCGTGACGCAGGCCTGCCGGCCAACCGTTCGGCACGGCGCAAAGAAGAAGAAATCACGCAGGGAGTAGCTGCCGACTGAAAACCAATCAGTAACCGAATTTCAATGCCTGCCGAAACTCGGCAGGCATTTCATTTTTCTTTTGCTTGCCGAGTGGTCGCGCATAATGCGACTCGGGGCATCAGGCTACGGCGTGATTTCAAACGCGGTGCCGAAGTCGTACCTGCCGAACTGGCTGGTGACGCCGAACAGGTTGCCTTTGTCGTCCAGGATCACGCCGTAGAACGGCGCAGAGCCCCCGCCCTTCTCGGTAAGGTTGTATACCACGCTGTATTTCCACTTGCCGTTCTTTTGCGGCGACAACTTAAAGACCACCCCGCAGGTCAGGCCGTAACAGCCTTTCGGTGGGCCTCCGGCGGCAGTGCCATAGAGGTTGCCGTGCTTGTCCATCGCCAGCGTACCGTCGACGCCGCAGCCGTAGTTGCAGTCGGGAAAGTCGTAAAGGATCGTCTCTTTCCATTGACCGCCCGTGTAGGCCAGCTTGAACACCGTTCCCTGGCTGTGGGCACCGCCGCCCCAGGTTCCTCCGTAGAAATTGCCGACCTTGTCCATCACCAGGCCGCTGTAGGGGTTCTGGCCGTCGGTTCTTGAAGAAGCGAAACGGTGCAGGACGTTGTAGGTCCAGGTGCCATCGCCATTGGGGGTCATCTCGTAAATAACGCCACAGCCATCGTTGCCGTAATAAGCCAGGCAGATGCCCCCGTAGTTGCCGCCCCACGTGGTCGTGCCGAACATATTGCCTTTCCCGTCCCAGATCGGAGGGGTCGACGGGATCTCCCCGTCCGGGCAACTATCTCCGTCGCAGAAGCTGTACAGTTGCATGTAGTCCCAGCTGCCTGAGCCGGGCGACAGTTCGCCCATCGCGCCGTCTTTGTCCTGGCCGGGACCTATCCTGCCGTACAGGTTGCCTAGGGTATCGGTAAGCAGGCCGGGGCCAGCGCCGCCGCCGAACGGTGCTTGATCGCTATATAAGACATCAAAATTCCACCCGCTCTCTTTGGCAGTCGAAAGCTCAAACACACCACCAACGGCGTAGCCAGTGTTTCCCGTCATCGTGCCGTAGATGTTACCGGAGCTGTCAAGAACCAGATTCCCATCCGGGTAGGCGCCGCCGCTTCCACCGGTGAGGGCGTGCAGGGTCGACTGCTTCCAGCTACCGTTAGGCCTCGACGACAGTTCAAATACCGTACCGTTGCCATAATCGCCTGGCCCGCCACCGGTGGTGCCATAGAGGTTGCCGATATCGTCAAGAACGAGCGGCCCCGACGGGACTTGGCCGTCATTCCCGTTGCCAAAACTGTGCAGGACTCGGTATCTGGCTGCGCTCCTGCCTGCAGTGGGAAAGAGGACCAGTACGAACGCAGCCATCACCCACGTGAGCCTATGCGTTAAGCCGTTCGATATCATTGGACACCGCCTTTTCTGCCCCAAGCGGACGACATATCCCCAAATTTCTTGGCCGCTGCGACCAGCGTTGCAATAAGCGGGGCCGCAGCAAACCACACGGCCTAGGTCGCGTCAATCCGTATCATCATCCGGATCTCCCGGGTACCCAGGAATGAGGGTGCCATTGGCGCCCTCGAAGTAGGTATAGGGCTCGACGGTCATGATCGAGGCAAACGGCCGTGGGTTCGGATAGAGCCCAAAGAAATCCGACAGCGGAATGTTGCCATTCGGGCAACCTGTCGGGCCCCAGTCCGGCGCATTACAGTCCGCGTATCCTTTGTCGCCGCTCTGGTCGATATTTAGCATCCCGAAGTTGTACTCGGTGAACGCCAGGATGCTGCCGAAGTCGTGCACATATACGTTGTTCGTACCAAAGTTTGGGCAGGCATGGGATTGTCCGGTGCCACACGCCCCGGATACGTAATTACTGTATCCTGTCTGCTGGCTGCCTGTTCCGGTGTATGGGGAAACCACCAGCAGCGGGACTCGGAAGCCGGAAACGTAGCCGCATCCCCATCCGTTAGGCGCGTCAGTCTTGGGACATGATGTCGATGTTCCGCGGTAGTATGCCCACGGGGAGACGTGGTCATACCAGCCGCCCCAATCATCCCAGACGACGATCACCGCCGTCGGTTCCGTGTTCCAGTACATTCCGCCGCAGGCCTGGCCGACGCCATCGATTATATCGCCGACCCACGCGGGCCCGTATACGGTGCTGTTTGCGTTAAACCCGTTATTTGCGTGATCCGACCAACTGAGGTCGGGTATAACCCAGCTGATCTTCGGCAAGTTGCAGCCGTACAGATCGTCGAAGATCGGGCGCCTGATCGTAGCCGTTCTGGCCCGCGAGGTGGACGTGGTCGCCAAATTCGGTTCCCCGGCCCGAGCCGCAGGCCGCGCCGGGACTCGGCTGGCTCGCCTGGCCATAGCAGGTTTGCGGATTGGCCAACGGCGCGATCCAGATGGACTTGGCCGTGGCTGCCGGCGCGTAGTACCCCCAGCTCGTGTTGGGCCGGTCGCAGTAGCCGTTGCTACAGTACGCGGCTGCCGTCACCAGCGTGTCATGCGCGTAACATTCCGAGCCGATCTGGTCTGGGTTCTCGGATCCGTCCGGGTAGACCCATTTTGGAAAGTTTGACGTTTGTTTGCACCCCTAAGGAGCGCTGCTAAGCTCCGCTACAAAATCGAGTGCGTAAAGTGGATTTTGGGAGTACCCCGGGGCCACCGGCGCCGAGGTCCCGGTGAACAGGAACTGATGCGCGGGAAAGCTCGGCCCCTCGTTGGTCTGGAACATGTAGTTGCCGAAACTGTAGGTCTGGGCGATCTGGAAATAGGGAGTGATGTCTCCATGCGAGTCCCCCAGGGGCACATATGAATAGGACGGACAGGTATTGTTCCAATGGGACTGGCTGGACTCATGGCAGAAACCGTCCATAGCACCGTTGTCGTAGTCCGCGACCCAGCCCCAAGGAGGTTGCTGCCCCTGTGGAGGATCGTTGTAGTCGTGGTCGGGGTCGACGGCCGCGCCGATTTGCGGATCATAGCCGCTGAGGGTCAGGGACATGTTGCAGGTTGGGTTGGACGCGCCGGGCCAATTGTTGGGGCCGCCGTTGTCGATGTCGGCTCCGGTGATGGTGGGATTGTTCTCTTGGCCGCATCTCGCGGTGATCGGTGCCGCGGCCCCGAACAAGTTGTCTGTCGTGCGGTTTTCCTGTACGACGATGATGATATGTTTGAACGCTCCAGGTTAATTTGCGCGTAGGCGAAGGTTGTGGTGAGCGATAGCAGAAGCGTCAGCTTGGTTGCGAGTTTCATCGGGGAGGACTCCTCGCTTCTTTGATTTTCGGACGGGATCCCTGGGGTATGACTGAGACCAGCGGCGATGCCGAATCGCAGTCGCACAAATTATGCTCCGAGAATTTTAGTTGTCAACAGGAATCGCTAGGGATTGAAATTGTCTAAATATTGGACAACCGGGTGCGGACATCGCAGTCAGGGATGCGGTTCGATAGATGACACCTCTCTGCGACGTGCCGTAGTTCCGATGGATTTCGCTAAGCTCCTGCAGCGCTCAGCGTCGACCTCGTGGGTCTCGCCTCCGCGCTGGAATCACAAAATCGAAGTTAACCAGAGTTTCACGAACGTGGGTGTTGCTGGGGTCATATGCCAGTGCAGACGCCCGGCCTTTCTGCTATCTTCTGGAGTTCACTGCCGTTGCAACGTGATCTGTAGCGCGCCAAGGAGCCTGGATGGCCGAATCCGTACGACCTCAACCCTCCCGAATGTACCGCTGGATGGTGCTCATCTTTGTGAGCGTCGCCATGTTCGGGAACTACTACGTGTACGACGCCTTAAGCCCGCTGGCGGATGTGCTCAAGGCGCAACTCGGGTTTACCGATGGGAACATCGGATTGCTGCAAGCCATCTATAGTTTCCCCAACATTTTTACGGTAGTCATCGGCGGCGTAATCATTGATAGGATCGGGCTGCGCAAGTCGCTGATGATTTTTGGCGTGCTGTGTTTGATTGGCCCTGCGATCACGGCGGCGAGCGGGCATCTTTGGCTGATGGCTACGGGACGCCTGATTTTTGGCATGGGCGCCGAGTCGCTGATTGTGGCGGTGACGGCGGCGTTGGCCCGCTGGTTCCGCGGCAAGGAGTTGAGCTTTGCCTTCGGCATCAATCTGATGATTGCGCGCCTGGGATCTTTCGCAGCGCTGAATTCTCCAACCTGGGCACGGCAAGCGTATGCCAACTGGCGGACACCGTTTCTGATTGCGCTGGCGGTCTCGACTTTGTGCGTGATTGGATCGGCGATTTACTGGGGCTTGGAAGTCTATGCCGAGAAGAACTATCAGCTTGCCGAAGCTTCGACCGACAAGGTCGTCTTCGCGGACTTGTTTAAGTTTGGAGTCAGCTACTGGTACATCGTCGCGCTGTGCGTGACCTTCTATTCGGCGATCTTCCCTTTCCAGACCTTCGCCGTGAAATTCTTTATGGAAGCGCATGGCACGTCGCGGGAGTTTGGCGGCTTCCTGTCGAGCACTCTGACCTTATTTGCCATGTTCGCCACGCCCCTGTTTGGCCTGCTGGTGGATCGAGTGGGAAAACGGGCCGTGCTGATGATGTTTGGCTCGATGCTGCTGATTCCGGTGTATCTGATCATGGCTTATACGCAGGTGAACCTATATGTGCCTATGGCGCTGATGGGAGTGGCTTTCTCGCTGATTCCGGCTGTCATGTGGCCGTCGGTGGCCTACATTGTGGACCAGAATAAGCTGGGCACGGCGTATGGGTTGATGACAATGATCCAGAACATTGGGCTGTTCGGCTTTAACCTGGTCATCGGATGGGCGAATGACTTTGGTAACGCCAGCGCTAGCCATCCGGAGGGCTACCGGCTGGGGATGTGGATCTTCTCAATCCTGGGATTTTTGGGGGTGTTTTTCGCCTTTTTGCTTCATCAGAGAGAAACTGGGCCTCATGGACACGGGTTAGAAACCATCACCAGCAAATCGTCGGGATCGTAATCGCGGCGTAAGCTGTTTACAATGAAAGGGTTCAACCGCAAGCTGACCCAAAACGGCGAAGGTGGCGGGCAAACGTGTTGCGAGGCGCAGGAAGCGGTTCGCCGACAGCGCGGCGGGGGAGGCGGGTAACCTCCCGAAACGGAAATTTTGGTGACTGCCGGGGAATGGGGCGTAATCAGGCACGCCTGCAAGCAGTACAACGAAAAGATACTTACGCCGCATCAGATTAAATGCGGCCGGACAAACTGGAATTGACGGACGCGAAGAAATCACAGGGCAACAAGCTTTCGGAAGCGGAACTCATAGAGCGGGCAAAGCAAGGGGACGGAGAGGCTTTTGAGTCGCTCTACAACCTGCATAAGCGCCGGGTCTATTCGCTCTGTCTTCGCATGACCGCCAATACGGCGGCGGCTGAGGATTTGACGCAGGAAGCTTTCCTGCAATTGTTCCGCAAGATTGGGACATTTCGCGGAGAGTCGGCGTTTTCCACCTGGCTGCACCGCATGGCGGTGAACGTTGTCCTGATGCAACTGCGCAAGAAGGGTCTTCCTCTTGTCCCATTAGAGGACACGATGGAGACCGAGGAAGATTCGGCCAAGAAGGAGCCCGGCGCGGACGACCTTCGGTTAGCCGGATCGATTGATCGTTTGCGGCTGGCGAATGCTATCGATTCGCTTCCGCCCGGTTACCGGACGGTGTTCGTACTGCATGACGTGGAAGGTTACGAACATAATGAGATTGCCGGAATGGTAGGTTGCTCGATCGGCAACAGCAAGTCACAATTACATAAGGCAAGAATGAAGCTACGGGACCTCCTTCGAACGAGCAGAGCCGAAAAGGCCGCCAAGCCGTGAAGGAGCAGCAAAGGATTGGGGAGAGGTAGTATGACCTGTGATGAGTTTGAGCGGGTCTTGCCGGAGCTTGTGGGCGAACACACGCTGGAGCAAGCGGCGCACCTGCGGTCGTGCTCCGCATGCGCCGGGCTGCTGGCGGACCTGAACGTTATTTCCGGACAGGCAATGCTGTTGCAAACCCTGGAAGAGCCGAGTCCACGGGTCTGGGAATATCTGCAAAATGCCCTACGACGCGAGGGGTTGGTTCGCGATCAGGCAATGCGGGTTCCGCAGACAGCGAAGGAGCATCCGCTTGACGATGAGGACCACGTCTATTTTTGCCCAGAGTGTGCAGGCGTACTCGGAGATCTGAACGAGATTATCGAACAGGCGCGGCTGTTGCAGGCCTCCGACGAGCCCAGCCCCAGAATCTGGAATTCGATTGAAATCGCGCTGCGGAACGAGGGTGTGGTTCATCAGGGGGCCCCAGCAGTCCAGTCCGCCCGCTTGATCCCTCCGCGATGGCGATTGGCTTGGGTGGTGCCGGCCGCAGCCTTGGCCATGCTGATTTTAGGAACGGTACTGTTCCAGCGCGGCAGTGAGCCACATCAGGTAGCGGTGGGTTCGTCGGTTGCGCCGATTTCTGCCGATCCATCGCTACGGGCGGATGAACTTGAACTGGTGCGAGCGGTCGGTGAACGGACACCGGCGCTAAAAGCTGGGTACGAGGCGGACCTGAAGGTCGTCGACGCTTATATCTCAGACGCGGAGCAATCCGCGAAGGCAAATCCTCAAGATGAGGTGGCGCAGCAGTACTTGAGGGGCGCCTACGATCAACGGGCAATGATTTACGAAATGGCGATGAATCGTTCGATTCGGTAGAGCAGAGATTTCGGGACTAGCGGAATGGGCTGGACTTGGGGAGAAAGTCATGTTGCGGAGCAGTGAGCGCGCCACAATTCTAGTGGTCTTATGTCTGGCTGGATCCGCTTTAGCGGCCGGTGAGATCCACAAGGACTTCCATTTCAAGGTGCATCGCCGGGCCACAATTTCTATTATCAATCAATATGGGCCGATTTCGGTGAAGCCTATTTCTGGGCATCAGGTCGTAGTAAACGCGATTCTTGGCTCGGAAAAGGTGGAAATCGACCAGAGCCAGCGGGGAAACCGTATTTCGCTGGTTTCCCATCTGCTTCCCGGAGCTGACGGGGACAGCGGGAGAGTCGAATATCAGGTCCAAGTGCCGGCGAATGCCAATGTGACCATGAGTTCAACGACCGGCCCTTTGCACGCTGAAGGTCTGCGCGGCGATATCTTGCTCGAGGGCAACACGGCGGTGGTTGACGTGCGCAACGTGAACGAAGCCCACGTCCGTGTGAAAACGCTGGACGGGCCAGTGACCGTCAGCAACATGATTGACGGTCACGTCGAAATTACGTCAGTCAGTGGAGCAATTGCCTTGAAGGACGTGTCGGGGCCCTTGGTTCATGTCAATTCGACTACGGGGAATGTCGCCTACGACGGCAACTTCGGCGATGCCGGCGAATACTCTCTAACAACCCACACCGGCGATATTGAAGCGATCGCTCCCCGTTACGCCTCCATTGATGTGGTTGCAAACTCCCTTCATGGCAAGGTGGACAACGACTTCCTGCTCGACCCGGTGCACAGCTCTTTTGTGGAGCGCGTGGGGGGTTCCTTTTCAGGCACCCTTGGGAAGGCCGCATCCTCGGTCAGGCTTTACTCCTTCAGTGGTAAAATTCACCTCAAGAAACGCCAATAATCTTCGACTGACGATCGCCAAGCATCAGTCGCTGTGTGCCATGATCTATGTCTGATTCGCAGCCCGAAAGCGGTGCGCAGACTGCGGGGCACGCCACGTATCGCGGAGTGGTCCTGATTGGATTCATGGGTGCCGGAAAGACCAGTGTGGGACGCGCTCTAGGGCGTCAACTGGACTGGCCCTTTGAGGATTTGGACGATCGCATCGAAGCCAGAGAGAGATTGAGCGTTGCCCGGCTTTTTGAGGTTTACGGAGAACCAGGATTTCGGAAACGGGAGAGTGCTGCGCTGCAGGGGGTCTGTTCCGAGCTGCTACGATCTCCAAGAGTCATTGCGCTGGGCGGAGGCGCCTTTGTACAGCCCGAGAACGCGATGTTGATCGAGAGTCTCAAGCTTCCTACCGTGTTCCTCGACGCGCCGGTGGATGAGCTTTTGCGGCGTTGCCGCCAAGACGCGCGAATTCGGCCCCTTGGTCGCGACGAATCGCAGTTCCGCGGGTTATACGATGTACGCCTGACGGCCTACCAGGGTGCCGTTCACAGGATCGACACATTTCGCAAGGACATTGACGAGATCGCCCGGGAGGTTGCATGCAAGTTGGGGCTCGGTTGAGGCAGTCCGCAGGAAAACGCAAGTCTCATCGACTGGTGTTAGCTGTTGGATGCTTGCTGTTTTTTGTTTCGGCCGTGACGTTCGCCGCCGACAAGAAGGCTGCGGTTGAACCGGCGGTCGACTCAGGATCGTTTGCGGTGCTGATGGGTGGACGCCGAGTCGGGACCGAGACCTTTTCCATTTCGCAAAACAGCGACGGCAGTTCAATCACTTCGCATTTCAAGACAGAAGCCGGTACCGAAAAGGCGGAGCAGTCCTCGGACCTCGAGCTTTACGCGAACGGCGACTTGCGGAAGTACGAATGGCACGAGCTAGCGCCCGGACAATCGCATGCCATCGTCGAACCGAAGGAAAGTTTTCTGATTGAACACGAATGGAAGAACCCCACCGACAAGCCACTGGACCAGCCATTCCTTTTGCCCGCCTCGACCACCATCCTCGACGATTATTTCTTCGTGCAGCGCGAGGTGCTGGCGTGGCGCTATCTGGCCACCGCGTGCAAACAGGACAAAGGAATTCAGTGCCCCCTCAAACAGAAGACACAGATGGGAACACTGAATCCGCATGCCCGGTCTTCGCAGGCGGTGACGGTCGAATTCGTGGGGCGTGAGAAAGTTTCGATCCATGGGACAGACCGCGAGTTGATCCGGCTGGATATGACAACGGAGTCCGGCGATTGGTCGTTATGGATCGACGATTCGTTGAAGTTGCAGCGCGTTGTCAATCCGATCGAGAACACAGAAGTGGTCCGAGACTAGGAGAGACTTGGCCCTTATCGATACACGCACGGCCCGGGTTCTGGCGACCGCCAGTCTGTTCGCGATGGCCGTGGGCTTTCTTTATATCGCGCATCGCACCCTGATGGCATTCCTGTTTGCCATCTTCTTTGCTTATCTGGTGGATCCAGCGGTCTCCCGCGTGCAGCGGTGGACGCATAGCCGGGGCGCGGCCATCGCCATTATCTATGCGCTGATCGTTCTGTTGCTGGCAACCTTCTTTTTCTTCATCGGTCCCAGCATCGCGCGGCAAGCGCAACGCCTGAGCGATGTGACTCCGGCCCTGATTGAACGAATCAGTTCCGGGCAAATCGCGGAGCAGATCGGCGCCCAGCACGGCTGGAGCCTGCGCAGCCGCCAACAATTGGCCGCCTTTCTCTCCGACCACCGCAACGACATGATCGACATCGCCCAGCGCGTGGGCCTGCGCGTGGCGGAGGTCGCAAAGCAAGCTTGGCTGCTGATTGTGGTGCCGATTCTTGCAGTGTTTTTCCTGAAAGATGGCCAGGGTTTCGGCGCCGTCCTGCTGTCTTTCGTGCACACCCGCGCGCAGCGTGAACTGGTGGAAGGCGTGCTTGGCGATTTGAATCTGATGCTGGCGCAATTTATTCGGGCGCAGTTGACGCTGGCGGCATTGTCGTTCATCGCCTACATCGCATTCCTGGGTTTGATGCGCGTTCCCTACGCGTTGGTATTGAGCAGCGCCGGAGGTTTGATGGAATTCATTCCTCTGGTAGGACCTTTGGCAACCGCGCTGGTCATGATGAGCGTGGCGCTTTTGAGCAGCTATCCCCACTGGGCGCTGCTTCTTATTTTTCTTGCAGCGTGGCGGATGATTCAGGATTACGTCGTCTCTCCGCGAGTGATGGGGAAAAGCATGGAATTGCATCCGCTGGCCGCCATCTTCGGAGTGTTGGCGGGGGGTGAAATCGCCGGCGTACTTGGGGTCTATCTTTCCATTCCGGTTATGGCGAGTTTGCGTATCGTCTGGCGCAGGTGGCGGATGTACGCGGAAAAAAAGCGCTTTGGGCCGCTCAACGAATATTCTTTTGGCAGCGAGATCTCACCCCGCACCTAGGTTCTGCGAGAAACGAAGGTTGCATTTCACGGAAGTTGCCTTTTAGAACCCGCCGAGTAACTCGCCAGAACTCGCACGGCTAGCCACTGTTGTAAAATTCAAAGCAATCATGCAAGCCAAGGTCCCTGTCGGAATTCTGGGCGCTACCGGTGTGGTGGGGCAGCGCTTCGTGCAATTACTGGAGCATCACCCGTGGTTCGAGGTGGCGTGGCTCGCCGCTTCCGACCGCTCGGAAGGCCGCGCTTACGGCGAAGCGGCGCGCTGGCGGATGAAGACTGCCCTGCCTTCGCGGGTTGCCGAAATGCGTGTCTCTCCGGCCAAGCCAGAGGGTGCGCCAAGAATAATTTTTGCCGCGCTAGACTCTTCGATCGCGGCGGAACTGGAGCCGCGCTTTGCCGAAGCCGGCTGCGCCGTGGTCACAAATTCCAGCGCGCTGCGAATGCAAAGCGATGTGCCGCTGGTCATTCCCGAAGTGAATCCCGATCACATCGCATTGATCGATATCCAGCCCTGGCGAAAGAAGTCAGGGGGGTTTGTGGTCACCAATTCGAATTGCTCCGCTATGGGATTGGTCCTCGCGCTGGCCCCGCTGCATCGGCAATTCGGGATTGAGACCATCATGGCAGTGACCATGCAAGCGGTTAGTGGCGCGGGCTATCCGGGGGTTCCATCTCTCGATATTCTCGGCAACGTCATTCCTTATATCGCCAAAGAGGAAGAAAAGATGGAGGAGGAGACAGGAAAGCTCCTAGGAAAACTGGATGGTTCGAAAATCGTCCAAGCCCCCTTTTCCATGAGTGCGCAGTGTAATCGGGTCGCGGTCGAGGACGGGCATACCGAATCCATTGCGGTAAAACTGACGAAGAAAGTTTCCGCCGAGCAGATCATCCGGGCGTGGAGCGAATTCCGTGGAGCGGCGCAGGAACTGAATCTTCCCAGCGCGCCGAAAAATCCGGTCCAGTATCTGACGGCGCCCGACCGTCCTCAGCCGCGCTTTGATGTGGACGCTGGCAACGGCATGACGACGACAGTCGGCCGACTGCGACCATGCGGGGTTCTGGATTGGAAGTTCACCCTCCTTTCCCATAACACCATCCGCGGCGCTGCCGGGGCGGCATTACTGAATGCCGAACTCCTGAAAGTCAAAGGATATCTGGCGTGATCCTTCCCGACGCTGGATTCCTGTGTGAGGGCCGCCACCGATGATCGTCATGAAATTCGGCGGAACCTCCGTGCAAGATGCGGCCGCCATCGACCGCGTCGCCTCGATTGTCAAAGATCGGCTGGCCCAAAAACCCGTGGTCGTGGTCAGCGCGATGGCAAAAGTTACGGACCAGTTGCTGGCCGCGGCGCGCGCCGCCGGAAACGCCGACCGCAAGGGCGCGCTTGAGATTTCGCGCGTCCTGCGCGAACGCCATTACACCACCGCCAGTGAACTGCTTGGCTCGGGTGTTTTCACGGATACACATCGTGAGTTGGAAGCTGCGTTCGACGCGCTTGACGACTTACTTCGCGGAATTGTTGCCGTTGGCGAGGTAACTCCGCGCACGACCGATCACGTTGCCGCTTACGGGGAGCTGCTTTCCAGCAAAATGGCCGCGGCGGCATTCGTGGTCCGCGGATTGGACGCCGTATTCGTCGATTCGCGCCAGTGCATTGTCACCGATGCGAACTATATGCGCGCCGCTCCACTTCTCGACGAAACCAACGAGCGCCTCAAGTCGAAGGTGCAGCCCTGGCTTGATGCCGGCAAGGTCCCCGTGATGGGCGGGTTCATTGGCGCGACAAAATCGGGCACGACGACGACGATTGGACGCGGTGGATCGGACTATTCCGCAGCGCTTGTGGGCGCCGGCTTGGGGGCCGAGCGCATCGATATATGGACCGATGTGGATGGAATGATGACGACCGATCCGAATCTGTGTCCCGACGCGCGGCGCATTAAAGTCATCAGCTTCGACGAAGCGGCGGAACTGGCATATTTTGGGGCGAAGGTCTTGCATCCTTCGACAGTGTTGCCGGCCGTGCAAAAAAATATTCCCGTCTACATTCTTAATTCGCGCAATCCGACGTGCGAAGGGACCCGCATTGCAGCCCGTGTTCCGGCTTGCCGGAATTTCTTTAAAGCCATCGCGGCAAAAAAACGGATTACGATCATCGATGTCGCGGCCACTCGAATGTTGTTGGCGCACGGTTTCTTGAAAGCGATTTTTGAGATTTTTGACAAACATCGTGTGTCCGTTGATGTAGTTTCAACATCAGAAGTTAGCGTGTCCCTAACCGTCGATTCCAATGAGTCGATCCCCGCGCTGGCAGCGGACCTGGCAAAACTTGCGGAACGTCAAGTACGAGGGCCGCAAAGCCATTGTTTGCGTCGTGGGAGAGAACTTGCGCGATAAGGCCGGCGTTGCTGCAAAGGTTTTCGGCGAACTCTCCGACGTGAAGATTCGCATGATTTCTCAGGGCGCTTCGGAGATCAACCTGACCTTCGTGATCGAGGAGGAAGATGTGCCTCGTGTGGTAAAGCGGCTGCATGCCACATTTTTTGCGGATTTGGATCCGGCGGTGTTTGCATAGCCAGAAAAGCCTTGCCCGCAAACAGCGCGTTGCGACACGAAAAAATCGCAAGGAAAGACAGATTAAGAGACGACTGCAATGAAAATTTTGGTCTTAGGACGAGGGAAAACGGGGTCGCTCGTGGCCGAAGTGGCGGGTGAGCGCGGACATTCGGTAGATGTCCTGTGCGCGGCCGACAACCCATCGGGCTCGGCCCTCACCGCGTCTCGATTGTCGGACACAGGCGCGGTCATCGACTTCACCACGCCAGCCGCCATTCTGGACAACATCAAGGCCTGCGTCCGAGCGGGCAAGAATATGGTGGTCGGAACCACAGGCTGGTACGGAGAAATTCCGCAGATACGCGAACTCGTCAACGTCTCTGGAATCGGGATGGTGTATGCGGCGAATTTTTCGGTTGGCGTGAATCTCTTCTTCGAAGTTGCGCGGACGGCAGCCGCCGCGCTTAACCATGCGTATCACGGCCAGATTTTTGAACGCCATCACGTCCATAAGAAAGACGCGCCTTCGGGGACCGCCGTAATGCTGCAAGGGATCGTGCGCGATAGTTCCGGGAGCGAGATTGAAATCACCTCCTTCCGCGAAGGCGATGTGGTGGGCCTGCACGAACTGGTATTCGATTCACCGGCGGACCGGATTTATCTGTGTCACGACGCCAAGTCGCGCCGTGGCTTCGCGGAAGGGGCGGTAAGGGCCGCAGAGTGGGTAGTCGGCAAGAAAGGTTTCCACGATTTCAAAGACATTTGGCGGGAGCTGTAACCCGTTTTCCCCGACCGGTTTTCGGTCCCAACTGAAGTTCTCGCGATACTTTGCATACAAGCCTCTACACGTTTATCTTTAAACCATGCAACTTCGCGGATGCGGTACTGCGCTCGTAACCCCCTTTCATCAGGACGGCTCGATTGACGACGCTGCCCTGCGCAATCTGGTCGAATGGCAGATTGAATCCAGGATCGATTTTCTGGTTCCCTGCGGCACCACCGGTGAAACGCCCACGCTTACCCACGACGAGTGGCTGCACGTCATCGACACGACCATCGAAGTCGCGGCTGGACGCGTACCGATCATGGCCGGAGCAACGTCGAACTCCACACAGGATGCTGTCGCCAAAGCTAAAGAAGTAGCTTCGCGCGCAGGTGTGGACGCCATTCTGACCGCGTCGCCCTACTACAACAAGCCGACGCAAGAGGGTCAGTACCGGCACTTCCGAGCCATCGCCGAAGCCGTTGACAAGCCGATCATGCTGTACAACGTCCCGGGACGAACTGGCACCAATCTTGAGCCTAGCACCGTTGGCCGCCTCGCCGAGGTTCCCAATATCGTTGCCGTCAAAGAAGCCAGTGGTAACATGACGCAGATCGCCGAAGTCCGCAATGCAACCCCTGAACATTTTCTAATTTTCTCCGGTGACGACGCCGTGACCCTCCCGGTGATCGCTCTGGGAGGAGTCGGTGTGATCTCAGTGGCGTCGAATGAAATTCCCCGCGAGATGGCGGAGATGACCCGCGCCGCCCTCGACAATGATTGGATCAAGGCCCGCAGCTTGCAGCGCAAGTATCTGGCATTGATGCAGGGAAACTTTATTGAGTCGAGCCCGCTGCCGGTCAAGGCCGTGCTGGCGATGATGGGCAAGATCGAAGAAGTCTACCGCTTGCCATTATTGCCGATGAAGCGCGACACTCGGTCCAAGCTGCAAAGAATCGCCGCCGAAGCGGGAGTAATTGCCAAGCAGGCCAATGCCACGCCGGAAGCGGTGCAATTCTTTATCTACGAGAACTGGCTGGCTGGCCCGCACAAAATCGTTCTTCACCGCTCGGCCTGCGGACAGTGCAACCATGGCAAAGGCCGGCCTGCGGGACACGACCCGAACCACGCACGTTGGCATGGTCCTTACGGCACACTTGGCCGAAGCGCGCGAAGTCTCCCATGGAATGCAAAGCGTGCTGATCCGCTCCGAGTGTAAGTGCGTCTGAGATGAAATCTCTACGCGACGCAATCGAGCGACTGGCTTCTCTCGGCGATTTGGACCGCGATTCCGAGGCGCGCGAAACTTTTCTCGCATTTCGTGAACAATTGAATGCAGGAACGGTACGTGCCGCCGAAAAAATCGACGGCCAATGGCAAGTCAACGTCTGGGTCAAGCAAGGCATCCTGCTGGGCTTCCGCTTGGGCGAACTCACCCAAATGGGCAATGACAGCCTCTCCTTCGTCGACAAAGATACGTTCCCCCTGCGCCGCTTCACCGTCGAGGACCGGGTGCGCGTCGTTCCCGGAGGCTCATCGGTCCGCATGGGTTCCTACGTCGCTCCAAGCGTGATCTGCATGCCGCCCATGTTCATCAACGTGGGAGCGTACGTCGACGAAGGGACCATGGTCGATTCGCATGCGCTGGTCGGCTCCTGCGCACAAATCGGCAAGCGCGTTCACATCAGCGCGGCCGCGCAGGTGGGCGGCGTCCTCGAACCCGTCAATGCGGCTCCCGTCATTATTGAAGACGATGTTCTGATCGGCGGCAATTGCGGCATCTACGAGGGAACGCTGGTCCGCAGTCGGGCCGTGCTGGGAGCGGGAACCATTCTGACGCGCTCGACTCCGCTTTACGACCTGGTGCGCGGCGAGGTCTATCGCGCTACTGCCGAAAAATCGTTGGAGGTCCCGGAGAACGCCGTCGTCGTTCCCGGCTCGCGCGCGGTCAAACGTGGGCCAGTTGCGGATTGGAACCTGTCGCTCTACACCCCGGTCATTGTGAAGTATCGGGACGAAAAGACCGACCGCGGGATCGAACTGGAAGACTGGCTAAGGTAGAGATCAAACCCTATTGCGATAAAATTCCGCATCAAGAGATTTCGCTCTCCGCCATCAGAGGGTGCAGGTGTTGCTGTTCGACATCCATACGTCTGCGCACTTCCAAGTGCCGCTGTCGGAAGTGGGCCCGCGCACGCTGCGCCCAGGCGCGGACAAAATAGTAGTTCAACGCCGCGCCGATCGCGGAACTGGCAATCGGAATAAGCCGTCCTGACCACTTCTCCACGACTTCGCGGCTGGCTTGCGCCGCGATGCGCTGAATGACTTTCGGCACGAAGCGGTTGACCACTTCCTTTTCCAGCAGTTCCCGGCTTACATCGACGCCCGCCGCACTGGCTGCGGCGATCCAAAGTTCTGCTGTCTCCTCATCAGTGTTAAATTCAAATCCGTAAACCAGGCTCAGTTTCTGGATCGTCCGCATGGTGATGCCCGCCAAAATGCTGAGATCGGGCACAATCGTGATGAGTCCGGCTAGGCCAAATCCTGCACCCTCCGTCGCGGCAAGCCTACATCCACTGCGAATCACGCGGTTCGCCACGTCGTCGATGGCGCTTAGTTCGACGGAATACATTCCGCGGAAGCTGGCGACCGGCAAGCCATACCCAGCGCGTAACTGCAATAGGAAGCTTACCGGATCAACCTTGACAGTCTCATAAGCGCGCTGGAAACCGCGCCGTAAGGCCGATTCGACGCGCCGCCGCAGCCACGATTTTCTGTCATCTTCTTTCATCGGCGGATTGGATGCTGGTTCCGTCATTGGATGATTTCCGGCCACAGCATTTCTTTTCTGACGAGGCTCCCAGTCAATTATAAGCCCCTTGTTTGGCGGGCATTTTCGGCCTGAAGATACCGACTGCGCCTGGTGGATTGTGCTAGCATCAAGGAACTCTCGATGCCAACTGGAAAACTGCAAATCATACCCCTGGGCGGGCTGGGCGAGTTCGGAATGAACTGCATGGCCATCCGGTGGGGAGACGACATTATTGTCATCGATGCCGGCCTGATGTTCCCTGAAGCAGAGCTGCTGGGCGTCGACATCGTAGTCCCTGACATTAAGTACCTTGTCGAAAATCGCCAGCGGGTCCGCGGCATCATCCTCACGCATGGTCACGAGGACCACATTGGCGGCCTGCCGTGGGTGCTCTCCGAGTTGAATGTGCCGGTTTGGGGGACCGAGTTTACGCTGGCCTACGTCGAAGACAAGTTGGAAGAACACGGTCTTCTTGACGACGCCAAGCTGCATGAAATGCGCGCCGGCGAACGCTTCAAGGTCGGCCCGTTCACCATTCATCCCATCCGCGTCACCCATAGTCTGGTGGATTGCGTTGCCCTGGCAATCCATACGCCACTGGGTGTCCTGATTCATACCGGCGACTTCAAGGTCGACCCCACCCCCACCGACAACCGGCTCTTTGATCTGCACGCTTTCGCCGAGTATGGCAAAGAAGGCGTGCTGGCGCTGTTTCAGGATTCGACCAACGTAGAGCGCAAGGGTTATACGCCGAGCGAGCGAGCGGTACGCCGCAAGTTCGACGAAGTCTTTGCCCGCACCGAACGGCGGCTCTTCATCTCCTGCTTTTCGTCCTCGATTCACCGCATCAAGCTGGCCATCGAGTTGGCTGCCGAACATGGCCGTAAAGTGGCCTTCGTCGGCCGATCGATGAATAGTTCCGCTGAGATTGCCGAAGACCTGGGTTACATCGAAATTCCTGAAGGCCTACTGATTCATCCCGGCGATATGCGGAATTATCCGCCAGAAAAAGTCTGCGTGATGATCAGCGGCACTCAGGGCGAGCCCATGTCTGCGTTGTCGCGGGCCGCGGTCGACAATCATAAACACGCTAAGATCGAGCGCGGAGACACCGTGGTCCTTTCCTCGCGCATCATTCCGGGAAACGAAAAGGAAATTTACCGGATGATCGACCACCTCTTCCGGCGCGAGGCGCACGTGATCTACGAAGATGGTTCGTCGCCACCGATCCACGTCAGCGGCCACGGCAGCCAGGAAGAGCTCAAGCTGATCATCAATCTGGTCAAACCGCGCTTCTTTATTCCTATTCACGGGGAGTACCGCCAGTTGAAGCTGCACGCCGAACTTGCCGGCTCCATGCACAGCTCCGTCGGCCAGGTGATGCTGATTGAAAGCGGCGACATTCTCGAATTTGACGAGTTGGGCGCTCGCAAGTCCGGCAAAGTCCATGTGGGACGAGTATGTATCGACTCTGGATCGAGAACGGACGTGGTCGAGGATCTGGTGATCAAAGACCGGCGGCATCTCAGCGAAGATGGATTCGTGCTGCCAATTATCGCGATCAACAAGCTGACCGGGCGGGTCGAGAGTTCGCCGGAGATCGTGACTCGCGGATTTGAGCCCGGGGAAGACGGATTCGTCGTTGGCGCCAAGCAGTTGGTCATGCAGACGCTCGAAGCCTCGAGCGACGAAGAAAAAGCCGACTACGGCGTGATCAAAGAAAAAATCCGCGCCGACCTGAAGCGCTACATTTCAAAACAAACCCAGAAACGGCCGCTCATTATGCCGGTGATATTAGAGATTTAGCGCGCGAGTGTCGCGTGAACTCCTCAAGGTCTAGAAGTGTTGCTAAAACGCCTCGGGCCATTGCTGTGCGCCATGGTAGATAGCAAGAATGACGATACGGGTCTTCACGATCGCGTAGACGGCGATAAACGGTGTATTTGAGATAACCAATTCCCGCGTCCCTGGCACACGGCCCTGCTTCCCAGACATAGGGAAGGCGGCGAGTTGTTGTACGCTGGAAACGATCTGCATCGTGATCCGGGCGGCAACCTCCTCACCGTTGGATAGAGCGATATAATTGTTGGCCCGATCCAGTTGCCGAGTCGCCTGGATGGTCCATTCGATCATCGACTAGCGCGTCCCGCCTTCTTGAGACGCTTCACGACCTCGTCATGACTTACGACGCGGCCTTTCCGCATCTCCTCGAGCCCCTTGGTCACCAGTGCGTCCTGGTAAGCGTGCAGCTCGATATAGTTGGCGATGGCCTCATTGATCAGATAGCTGCGCGGACGGTCCTGCGCCTGGGCGAGCGAGTCGAGCGCATCGATCTTCTCAGAAACCGCCCGAAAGCTAATGGTCTTCTCGAAGTTTCCCATAATACAAATATACTAATGCGTATTATAATGTAATACAAGTTCCGGAATGATTGCGCCCTCTACCCCAACGGATTTACCCATCTCAACCCAGGGAAGCGCGCGAAATCCCGGTCGGCTGTATGCAAGACGCCTCCATTTTCGATTGTCAGCGCCGCAATCTGCGCGTCGTTCGCCAGCGCACCTGAGGCCTGTCCTTCGATCAACATGCCCCTCAATAGCAGCCAGTGATGTTCTCCAGGCGCCAGCGTGCGGACGTTCGGTTGTCCCAGCCATTGATCCACGATCTGAGACGCCTGCTCCAAACTGAACCTCGCTCCCGGCAGCCGTTTGTTCGTCATGATGCACAGGAAAGCGGTAATGGCATGCCAAGGTAAGCCTACGGGTTGTGTACCTGAAAAGGCAGCCTCCACCCAGGCGCGGGCCTTGCTGTGATAGCTGGAACCGGCGTCGTATGCGTAAATAAGAAGATTCGCGTCAAAGACAATCACCGGTGGTCCGGTCCTTCCAGATACTCAAGCAAATCTTCGACCTTGTCGTAATCGGGAAGTCCAAGGTTGATCGGCGTCACCTTGAAAGGTTTCCGCGGCGCTGGCTTCACGGTCAAACCCAGACGCAGGAAATGATTGACGACCTGCTTGAACGAAGTTCCTGATCGTCGTATTTCTTTATCGAGCAGCCTGGCAACGTCATCTTCGAGGGTCAAAGTGGTACGCACATCATGATGCTATCCAATTAGCATCATGATGTCAACCGAAAATTACCCGATAAGGAATTGCCTCCAACCATTCCATTTGTAGACGCACAGCCGCCAGCATAACCCCAACGGAGCGTTGCAGATATGGTGTAAAGCAGCATTCGAAATCGTCCACAGGGGTTGGTCAATTTTCAAGCAGAAATCACGAAATTGGCAACCCCGTTTTACCAATCTGCCTTGAAACCATCTGGCCTTGATAGACTAGTAAGTCCCGAAATCAGAGGCAGAATCGCATGGTCACGCTTGACGATCTCCGTGAGGCACAGTCTCGTCTGCAAGGCGTAGCGATCCGTACACGCCTGCTCGAATTCGATCATCGGTCGGCGAACGACTCCCGCCGTCTCTACCTGAAACCTGAGAACCAGCAACCCATCGGCGCATTCAAGCTGCGCGGCGCTTATAACAATATTGCATCACTTTCGCCGGAGGAGCGCAGCCGGGGCGTGATCACTTATTCGAGCGGAAACCACGGGCAGGGCGTGGCCTATGCCGCGCGGGCGCTCGGTATAAAAGCGGTGATCGTCATGCCGAGGAACGCTCCCGCGATCAAGATTGAGGCTACGGCTGCACTGGGAGCCGAAGTGGTTACCGTGGGCCCAGCCAGCAGCGAGCGCCAGCGCAAAGCGGAGGAACTCTCCCGCCAGCATGGTTATGTCATCGTTCCTCCTTACAATGACGAAAAGATCATCGCCGGCCAAGGCACCATGGGACTGGAAATCCTGGAAGACTTGCCGGAAGTCGAGACCGTGCTCGTTCCCGTCGGCGGCGG
Source organism: Terriglobales bacterium (assembly GCA_963700175.1). Classification (GTDB taxonomy): domain Bacteria; phylum Acidobacteriota; class Terriglobia; order Terriglobales; family Acidobacteriaceae; genus DASVWZ01. The sequence continues at coordinate 48,193 of CAVOWN010000002.1, read as the reverse complement.
AGGCATGTTGAGCGGCATTGCGACCGCGATCAAGCTCAGCAAGCCGCAGGTCAAGGTAATCGGCGTTGAACCCGCCTTTGCCGCTGATGCACAGGCCAGTTTGCGGTCGGGCAAATTAATTCAACTTCCGGCCGAAGATGTGTCCCGCACGGCGGCCGATGGGTTGCGGACACAGAGCATTGGGGTCATCAATTTCGAACACATACAGGCCTACGTTGACGACATTGTTACGGTCACGGAAGACGAAATTCATGAAGCCATGCGTTTGCTTGCATCCAACCCTAAGACGGTGGCGGAGCCCAGTGGCTCAGTCGCGGTGGCGGCATTTCTGTTCCATCGCGAACTGCCAAAGACCGCCCTGAATGTGGCAATCATCAGCGGTGGAAATATTGAACCGGGCGTGCTGGATGAAATTCGTAGAGAATCGAGTCGAAAGTAGAACCAAATTCATGAAAATTCTGTATAGCCTTGGCGTTGTGGCGCTAGCTTTGTGCGCACCGCTCTGCATGGCGGATGCGCTGCGGGGCGGAGTTCTGCGGCCCACCACGATTTATATTTCGCCCGATGCGTCCTCGGCGCGACTGGCAGACCTGGAGCGCGGCCGCGAAGTGGTGCTGCTCGAAACCAGCCGCGACTGGGCCCACGTGGAGGCGAACCTGACCGAAGAGAGAGTCGTAACCGGCTGGGTCCTCGATAAAGATGTTGTGAAGGCAAGCACCCCGGACGGCGACAAGGTCCTCTTCGGAGAGGCCGTCGATTCGGAAGATCAGGCCAGCCAGCGCCACGGCCGCAGCGGCGCAGCACAGGATGCCATGCGCCTCTATCTACGGACGTCAGAGGTTTTCCCTAACTCGCCCCTGGCGGGTGAGGCCTTATACCGCGCGGCAGACATTCAGTGGCAAGTCGATAAAGCCGACGTGATGTCCCGCTCATCGGCCAAGGAGCAGGACGCCTACCTGCGCGAGGGAATGAACGAAGAATTGATGAAGAAGGTGATCAAGAAATACTCTGGAAGCAAGTGGGCGGACCTGGCGGCATTTCACCTCATCGACAACAAACTATGCGGAGACTGGCAGGGGCAATCGAAGTGTCCCGCGAAAGAATCCGAGATGTATGAGAATTACGCGAAGGACCATCCGAATTCTCCGGCGTTGGCGGAGGCCTTGTATGACGCGGCATGGAGGTGGGCGGCGCTGATCGAACTGTACAAGTCGGAAGATCAGCAGAAAAAGTCTGAGGCGTCGAAGGCGAAGGCGATCGCAATTGCGCAGAAGGTGGTCTCCCAGTTTCCGCAAAACGATTGGGGAGCGCGCGCCGAGCGTCTGCTATATATGATAGAGCACGAAATTCCAACCTACGGAAACGGAGCAAATTAACTTGCCAATTTATCAGGCCGTCGTACTGGCTGTGATTCAGGGCCTCGCGGAGTTTATACCGGTTTCCAGTTCGGGACATCTGATCATCGTGCGGCGGTTGCTGGGCTGGAACGAGCTTTCGCCTGCGCATGAACTCACCTTTGATGTGGCGCTGCATTTTGGCACATTGCTGTCAGTGCTGTTCTACTTCCGGCGCACATGGTTCCAGATTCTCCGAGCAGCGTTTGGCGGACGAGTCGTGCGTTTTTCCGAGGCTGGCAATGCCGACCAGAACCTGACTCCAGATGAACAGCGGGAAGAGCGTTTGCTGCTTTGGTTTATGGCAATCGCGACCATCCCGGGCGCAATTGCGGGAAAATTGCTCGAACACTCGGCTGAGGACTATTTCCGCGAGCACATCTTCCTGATCGCCGGAGCATTGATCGCAGTGGCTTTGCTGATGTGGTGGGGAGAAAAAGCCGGGCAGCTCAAAAAGCCGCTGACAGGAATCACTCTTACCGATGCGATTACCGTCGGTTGTGCGCAGGCCTTCGCGCTGGTGCCAGGCGTTTCACGGTCAGGTTCGACCATTACGGCGGGGCTGTTCAGAAATATGACGCGAGATGCTGCCGTGCGCTTCAGTTTTCTCCTGTCCACTCCATTAATTGCGGGCGCGGCGCTGCTTAAAGCGCACGAACTCAGGAAAGAAGGCCTGCCGGCTGAAATGCACATGCCGTTTCTGGTGGGCGTGCTGGTTTCGGCCATCGTGGGCTATATCGCAATCGCGTGGCTGATTCGCTATTTGCAATCCAATAGCCTCAAGGTTTTCATTGTTTACCGCATAGTGGCTGGGGCGGTTGTCATCGCGCTAGCGCTGTTTATGCACCTGCAATAAGGAATAAAAATGGCCATCTGTACCATTTTCAGGCCACTGGGGCTTGCGTCCGCGGGCGCAGTGACGGCACAGGTTGTGTTTGTCACTCTGGATACCACCGGCAATCCGTAGTTGTGGGCCGTTTCACTTCTTGTCATAATTGAAAGGCTCTGGCGTAGATCTGACGCCGTGGGATTGTTGTCTGCCTGCGACGCGTGAAATGCGCCCCATGAAATATCTGTCTCAGATCTATACGCCCACCAGCAACCGTCGGCTCAATGAGCTGATCGGTTTCCTGATGTGCGTCTCCGCGCTCCTCCTGTTCCTCGCGCTAGCGTCCTATTCGCCGCTTGATCCATCCTTGAATAGCGCCTCGGTTTTGACCGGCTCGCGGGCGGCCCGCAACTGGATTGGCGTGGTCGGCGCCCTAATCTCTGACCTGGGATTGCAGGCATTCGGGCTTGGCGCTTTCCTGCTTCCTGTATTCCCCGCAATGCTCGGCATACGTTGGTTTCGGTCGCGAAAAGCCGCGTCTCCAGTGGCCAAGGTTTTGGGCGCAGCATTTATGGTCATATTTGTGCCGGCACTTCTGGCGTTGTTGCCGGGACACCTGCGCTGGATGAAGGCTATTCCGCTGGAAGGCTTGCTGGGCCGGATCGTCGGCGATTTTCTTATCCACTACTTCAACCTGGCTGGCGCCTATATCGTTTGTGCAACGGTGCTGGCGGTCGCACTTTATATGGCGACGGCGTTCTCGTTCTCGGCGTTCCAACTTTGGGCGCCGACACGCTTTGCTTTCATCGTCGCATTGAAAGAGCGCTTCAAGGATTGGCGCGAAGAGCGGGCAAAAGAGAGCGCGCAAAAAGACTTGGAGAAGCGCCGAGCTGCTCCCAAACCTGTAATCGCGACGCGCCTGGTCGTGGCCAAGCCTGCTGCGACAATCGCTCCCGCGACGCGACAGGAACCCGGCAGGACTGGCATTGAGCGGACATTCGAAGAGATCGAACCAGCCAAACCGTTTGAGCCTGCGATGGAAGCGCGTGCGCCGGAGACGATTGTTCCGGAAGTCACGGAGCGCGCGGACACCGACCACAAGCCCAAGACGACGCTGCCGCGGATTGCGGGCGGTTTCAAGCTGCCACCCAGTTCCCTGCTACAGCGTGCGGATGGGCAGCAGGCGGTCAACGCCGAAGAACTGAAGTTGGTCGCCGGAGTACTCACCGGAAAGTACGCTGAATTTGACGTTCACGGCCAGGTTACTCAGATCAATCCCGGTCCGGTGGTGACGACTTTTGAATTCAAGCCTGAGGCTGGCATCAAGTACAGCCGGATCACCGGGTTGACCGACGATCTTTGTCTGGCTTTGAAAGCAGAAAGCATCCTGATCGAGCGGATGGCCGGTAAGTCGACGGTCGGGATTCAGGTCCCCAATCGCGAACGGGAAATCATCTGGTTGCGCGAGAACATCGAGTCCTCCGAGTTCATCGGCACCAAATCAAAACTGACATTGGCGCTCGGCAAGGACATCAACGGGCGCATCGTGACCGCAGACCTCGCCGGCATGCCACATCTACTGATCGCGGGTTCGACTGGCGCGGGCAAAAGCGTCGCCATCAACGCGATGATTATGTCGATTTTGTATAAGTCGACCCCCGATCAGGTTCGCCTGATTCTAGTCGATCCGAAGCGGTTGGAACTCGGCAATTATGAGGGCGTACCACATCTCTTCACGCCGATCATTACGGAGCCGAAACTGGCTGCCAACGCTTTGCGGAATGCAGTGCGGGAGATGGAGCGCCGGCTGAAGCTGCTGGCTGCCAAAGGGGTCCGCAACATCGATCAATACAACAAGCTGTTTGACGAAAGCGAGACCCCCAGTCTGTTCGGCGACAACGCGGATGAGCGTCCTATTCCCTATATTGTCATCATCATTGATGAGTTGGCGGATTTGATGATGCTGGACGCGGGTAATGTTGAAGAATCGGTCACCCGTTTGGCACAGATGGCGCGGGCTGTCGGCATCCACTTGGTGTTGGCCACACAGCGGCCGTCGGTTGACGTAATTACGGGATTGATTAAAGCGAACTTCCCGGCGCGTATCTCGTTCCGCGTGGCGACCAAGGTGGATTCGCGGACCATTCTGGATGCGAACGGAGCGGAGGCCCTGCTGGGCAAAGGCGACATGCTCTATTTGCCCTCCGGCTCGGCGCGCGTGCATCGTCTGCATGCGCCCTTTGTGACGGAAAAAGAAATCGCGGCCGTGGTCGAGTTCTGGCGATCGCAAGGGACGGCGGAATATGAAGAAAAATTCTTGCAGGCCCCGAAGGAAGATCGTGAAGATGGCGCGGCTGGTAGCGGCGGAGATGATGAGGGAGCCGAGCATGATCCGCTATACGAAGACGGGGTAAGGTTGGTGCTCGAATTCGGAAAAGCTTCCACTTCCCTGCTGCAGCGCCGGCTGAGGATTGGTTACGGGCGCGCCGCGCACTTAATCGATTTGATGGAGCGCGACGGCATTGTGGGAGCGGCAGATGGGCCCAAGCCGCGCGAAGTGTTGAAGCGTCCTGACTGGATTACGGAAGTGGAAGAAACCATCCGCTAGCGGCCGCGCTAAATTTCCTGCTTCCGCCACGAACGCAAATTGAATGCATAGATAACAAGGCAGAACAAGTTGGCTGGGATAAAACCCAATTGGGCGGTCTTCCAGCCGATCAAGCAGATGATTGCGCTATTAATTCCCGCCAAAATCCAACCTTCCCAGCAACGGCGCCCTACAAGAATTGTCGAAATGACGGTCAGCACACATGAAAGGTAATCCAGTCTAAGCACAGCGAAAAGCCTCCGCATTCACATTATGAGCAAGGGTAGGAACTTACTGTGATCTGTGTGCGTTCCAGCGGTTACGTTGGTACTTGATCGGCCCAGTCTGGGCCGAATGGCTGGGGAAGAACGGCCCTAAACGGCACGGCATCACCGGTTTCTGTGGCAATTCCTGGCTGTATCGTCTTATACTTTGAAGCTCTGACTTTCGGGTCAACTTGAACCTTTTGGAGGAAGACTACAGTGACTCCACTTAGCCTAGAGAAATATCTTTCGTCGGTGAAGAGGTTTCATGAGGCGGTTTCTGAACTGGCCGCCAAGCTGGAAGAAATCAATAACGCGCGTGACCAGGCGCTCAAAGCCAGCGACGAACTGCGCAAGGAACTCGATGCCACCGACAACCAGATGCAGGAATTGACCATGACGGTGCGGCAACAGATTGCGGCCGAGTTCACCAAGCGGGTGGCGTAAGGGGTGAATTGACGGATTGAGCGCGATTGATCGCCGGCTCATCTTCCTCCTTTTTAAAGCTCATCTTCCTTCTCCATGAAAAATGGCGGCCCTCTCGAGCCGCCTCAGAGTAACAACTCAAAGTGGTTTATCGAATCACTAGAAGATGATCTTCCCGGTGACCTGCGTGAGTCTCCCTGAAACTCCAGCTTGCTGAAACGACCCGTAGGGCGTGGTCGGTTGCACGGCCGTGCTCAGGATCTGGCCGAAGTTTCCGGCGGTCACGTTGTTGACGGGCGCGTTGAAGTTCGGATGGTTGAGAACGTTGAAGAAGTTCGCTCCCATTTGGAACTTAACGCGTTCGGTAATGTTGAAGTTCTTCGTGATATTGAGGTCGGTGTCGAAGTAACCCGGTCCACGGAAGGAATTCCGCGGAACATTGCCGAAGTTGGTTTGCTGTCCTGCGGTCAAGAACTGCGACGCACTCAAGCATTGATTGGGTGAGAAGAAGTTTCCGGGCGAACTACAGTTGGCGGTCGGTCCTCCGATAAAATCGGCGGCGATGGGCTCTACCGGTCCAGGAATGTTTAGCAGGCTGCCTTCGGTAGTAAGCGCCGAGTACGGGAACCCGCTGTGATAGAAGAACGTTCCAGCCAGTTGCCAGCCACCCAAAGCCCCTTCTTCAAACTTGTTCTGGAATTTGTACGGCAGTTCCCAGACATAGTTTGCAGTCAGATTGTGGCGCGCATCGGAGTCCGAATTGCTGTAATTAAGGCAGCGCAGACAATTGGGGTCGATCTGGAACACTACGCTTTGCACGCCGTTATACGGTGTGTTGGGGCTGGTGCTGGTCAGATCGTCGAGTGAGTGCGACCAGGTATAGTTCACGCTGCCCTGGAAGCCGTGAGTGAAGCGGCGAGTGAACGTGGTGACTAATCCATCATAGTTTGAGGTACCCACGCTGGCCAGTTCCGTGACACCACCAAACCGGGGATCGATTCCGGATAGCGGTACGGTACCGGTGAAGTTGCCCACCGTGAAAGTGCCGGCCGGAATTTGCCCGAAGGGACCTCCGGTGAGGTTGGTGGCGTTTACGCTGCCATTCTGCACCAGCAGATCATATCCGTGAGTGCCGACGTAGTTGATGGTGAGAGAGGTCTTGGAATCCAGGGCCTGCTGGATTTCGAAGTTCCACTCCAGGTATTTCGGGTTGACGATCTGGTTCGCAACCGAGAAGTAGCTCGGAGGCGAAAAGAACGGGTTGCTGGCCAGAATCGAGCCCAACGTACCCCCACTGGAAAAGGCATTCAGGAAGGAAGAGTTGGAATTCGCCGCCAGCGCTTCCACGCTATTGGCCAGACCTGGAGCAATCGGGGCCCCAGCGCCGGGCGCAACGTTGAATTGATTGGTCAGCGGAGCATTATTCACTAGGTTGTCGAGCAAGACGCCCTGATAGAGATCAGAGAAAACACCGACTCCGCCGCGCAGAACGGTGTTCGAGTGTCCCAGCGGACTCCAGGTAAATCCGAAGCGTGGCTGCAACGCCACTTTCTCAATGCCGGGGAACGCGCTGTGCGTACCGGGATCGATAATGGCGTTGTACGGAGTATTCGGATCATGCGTCATGCCGGTGAATGCAGTATCCAGACGCGAGAAACAATCCGTCTGGCAAACCGCGTTGGAGTTCCGGTCGCCGCGCAAGGCCAACGTAAGTTTCAAGTTGGGAGTGACGCGAACCTCATCCTGAAAATACAGACCCAGACTGTAAATGGAGATGGGCACATCCTGGTTCTGCGTAAAGCGCTGTACGAAGACATCTCCATTGCTGGCGAGCGCCGTACCGTTTACGAAGTCGGTCAGGCTGTTGAAGACCATCAGCCCGCCGGTAAGGACTTGAGCATCGATGTCCGACAGGTCGTTACGCCGGAAGTTGACGCCCATTTTGAAAGTATGCGCGCCTCGGGTAATCGAAAGATCGTCGATGCCCTGATACTGGGTCACATTGCGCCCCTGAGGGAACACGTAATCTGGCGAATTGGGATTGGTGCCGCCCAGGGTGGACAAAAGGTTGTTGCCAAAGTTCAGCGAGCTGACGCCATTAGCTGCCAATACCGCGGCTTGACCGCTGTCCGGCTGGAATTCCGCCGAATACCACAACCCCGAAACGATCAGGTTGTTCACGGTGTTAGGACCAAAGATATGGGTCTCATTCAACTGGCCTTCATAGGTCGGCTGAATACTGCGAGTGCTGAAAACCGCCGGATCAATCAGGTCAGTGGACGTGGGCTGGGAACCGTGGTCCAGTTTGAAACGCCCAAACAATTTATCGTTGTTTGAGATGTTGTAATCGACGCGAGTGGTCAACAGCCATTCTTTGTTAAGGTTGGTGCCGCTGGCCTGGAAGGACTGCACGCAAGGCGCACCGCCCGCACCAAATCCATTGGCGGCATAGTCACCGCAGCCCAGCGCAGGATCGGTTGCCGCGTTGATCGGCACGGCGCTGTTATAGCTGGCCGCATTCCGGTAGAGATTCATCTCCTGGGTGTAGTAGGGCAACTCAGCCGGCTGATTGGCAGCGATATTATTCAGGATATTCGTGGCGAAGGCCGGAGTCGGGAAGAACACGCGCTGGGTAGCTGGAAGGACGTAGCGCAAGCCTTCCGTGTCAGCAAAAAAGAACAGCTTATCTTTCTTGATGGGCCCGCCCAGAGACGCTGCCCACTGATTGGCGTTGGCGAACGGAGCTTCGTTTTGCAATCCGTTGGCAGTTTCATTTTGTTTGATAAACCACTCATTCGCATTTCCCGCACGTCCATTCCACCAGTACGCGGAATCGCCGTGCCATGCATTGCCGCCTGACTTGGTGGCGTAATCAACTTGCACGCCTGCCTGGCGGCCGTACTGCCCGGTGTAGCCGTTACTGACCACAGTGACTTCCTGTACTTCATTCTGTCCCAAAAGGAGGTTGCTGGAGCCGGAATTGTTGAGGTTGAGGAAGGGATCGTTCTCGTCGTTGCCATTCTCGGTAAATAGATTGGATGTCGAGGGCAATCCGAAGGCGCTGAAGTTTCCGAAACTTCCACCAGTGTTCATCTGTACGCCGGGAGCAGTCTGCGCGTAACTGGTAATGTCCCCGCCGGGATTCGGCAAGGCGGCAATCTGTTGCGGATTGTAGGTGGTGGTGATGTTCGCATCTTCGGTTTGTAGAAGCTGCGTCTGAGCGGTCACTTCGACCGTCTCGGTGGTGTTTCCGATTTGAAGCTTTACGCTAAGACTGGTTGTCTGTCCAAGTTGGACCTCGGCATCCTCGTTCACGCCGCGGAATCCAGTTTCGGAAACGTTGATAGTGTAGGAACCCGGTTTCAGCAGGGGAACGTTAAAAGCTCCCGTCGAATTCGTGCTCGTCTGCTGGGATTCCCCGGTTGATTTGTTTTTCACCAGCACTTTTGCATTGGCCACCACTGCCCCACTGGGGTCGGTTACGGCGCCAGCCAAGCCGCCGGTTACAGTGTTCTGCGCCCACAGTCCCGCGGGAATCAACAGAACACTCACAACCAGCAATGCGAATAACTTGTTCAGCAATCTGTATGGCATTGTTATTTTCTCCAACTCTCTTTGATCTACGAATGGAGCGGGATTGTTTCGGTCCCCACCCGATCACTGTGCAATGGCACCCGGTTGGCCGTATCGGAGCGCGGCCTGTTACCTAGGGATGAATGGTTGGTCGAGAGGGACGACAATTGCGTTGCGCGGGACGAAATGATTGCGCATTCGGACCTCCGCGATGCAAGCCCTTAACCCGGCCGACATAACCCTACGGGAATCCGTATGGGAATTAAGATCGCCTACACATTTCAGAATCATGCGGAGCGGCGCGAGCCGCGACCACAATCATGCGCCTGTTATGTCTGTGCCCTTGCCCGCAAGTGGGACGAATTGCGCGGCCTTAGTGATCGATGCATGGAATTCTCATAGAACTTTGCGTAAAACCATTTCGTATCTCTGTGCGTCTATGTCTGTATGAGTTGGCTTTCTGAGAGCGGCGTTCATGGACTGAGCATCCCGATGATGAATCCCCTCCGCACGATTCTGGCAAGCGCCGAGCGACAATCGAGGCTTGGGTTGAGTGAATTGCTAGGCAAGCAAATTGGCTTGGAAATGGTGGCGGAATGTACGAGCAGCGCCGAGACCGTGACTGCAATTTATCAACATCGGCCTGATTTGGTTGTGCTCGACGTCCCCATGACGGATAGTGATTTGGCCCGGATGATACGACAAATACCGGAAGAGGATTTGCCATCCCTCATTTTGACCGGAACCAGCGAACGAGAAGCATTGTTGGCCTTCGATGTCCGGGCGCTCGATTTCTTAATCCAACCAATCGAGGAGCGTCGACTGCAAGCGGCGGTTGAGCGGGCCCGCATACATCGACTGCAGGCCCAAGACCGCTCGGTGAGGCAACGCGTCTTGAACCTTCTGGCCGCCACCGATGAGCCGGCGAAGGACCGTCGGCTCGCTGTAAAAGTGGGGGGGCGTGTGCTGTTGGTGGAAGTAGACCAAATCGACTGGATCCAGGCGAGCGGCAACTACGTCAAAATCAAAGTTGGAGCCGAACATTACACGTTACGCGAAGGCATCGGCAGAATCGCACAACGGCTGGATTCGAAGTTCGTACGAATTCACCGCTCAATCATTGTGAACGCGCAACGCATCCGCGAGCTTCAGCCTTGTAACAGCGGTGAATATATGGTGGTCCTTAAAGACGGCAAGGAATTGTCGTGCAGTCGCGGCTACCGCTCAAACCTGCGCCGCTTCATCGCGGCGCACTGACGCCACACACGCAGAAATATCAGAAAGATAAGAGCGCTTGCAAGTCAATGCGGCGGTTTGCGGAACCGTTAGAGAATGGTGGCCCCGCCAGCGAGTTGGACTCTCCGAAAAGCGGTGAGGCCAAGTTGCCGATGGGGGCCGCGTAGTTGACGCGATTGAGCACATTCCTCGCGGACACGCTAAACGTCAAGTTGTAGCGACGATTGGTGGTAACGCCGCCAAACCCGCCGCCACCACCTCCAGCGCCGCTCAGTCCACGGCCACCCAATCCACCACCGGGGCCTCCGGGACCACGCCCGCCGCCGCGGCCTCCGCCCTGGCCGCCCGTTCCAGCGCCTTTGGTTTCGGGTCCAAAACCAAATGTCTTACTAACCCGCAGATTGGCTGAGAAGACGGTTGGGCCGGTTTGAGAATTAATCGGCACAATCGAACCACCGAGTCCCAGTGTGTTAAATGTACCGAAGGGAGTACACACGTTGTTCCCGGTCACAACTTTTCCCGCGCATGTCGTTCCAGAAATTACCGCGGGACGATCGTTAAAAATCGAATCTCCGTTTAAGTCCTGCCCGACCGTAATGTCGAAGGGCGCTCCAGAATTTGCAATCAAGAACGGGCTAAGACGAAACGCTTTTGGAAGTGAAATCGTGCCACCCAGCAAGAAGCGGTTCCGCACATCGAACGCAGCTCGTCCGTAGTCCGCGATCGGATCGTATTGATGAGTGATAAAGTTCGCAGTCGCGGTCCCACCGTTTCCCCCGAAACCGCTACCGGTCGAGGAGGCGCCGGAAGTTCCGAGATCGCTATTTGCATAGCTAAACGTATAAAAGCCAAAAAGCGAAACCCTGGCGCCCCAGCTCACCCGAAAGTTAGCGATCAACTGGTTCTCACGGTAAACGCCTTCCGAGTCGTACTGATAGATGTTGGTATCGCCGCCGAACGGTCTTACTCCACTGCCCGGTATAGAGGGATCGTAAGTACCCGGCAATGGAGCGTTAGCGTTGCGCAGGAAAAGTTGGTGGTCACCCAGGGAATTCAGATAGGTCAGCGACACAGTGGCCGACTTCACGATTTGCCGCTCTACACTCAGAGCGCTTTCCATGGTGTACGGGGCACGCAGGCCCCCGCCGAGCTGATAGATCGTCGGGGAGGTCGCGCCCCCGTTTGTAGCTCCACCGGTTCCGGCGTACTGAATGATCGTCTGCTGCTGAGTGACGCCATTCAGACGGTCTGCCTGTAGAACAAAGCCCGAGGGAAACCGGTCATAAAACATTCCAAACCCGGCGCGCAACACGGTCTTAGGGGCCGACTTTTTTGTCCCGCCGACTCCCCATGAAACCGAGACGCGCGGACCGAAGTCGGCATAATCGCTAATCTGGTTCTGGGTCTCATAACGCAGGCCGTAACTGATCGTGATGTTCGGCCGAAACCGCCAAGTGTCGTCCACGTACACGCCCACATCGACCAGATTGACCGAAGAGGTAGGTTGTCCCGATATTACGGAGAACTGGCTGGGCCCGCAGGTTGAAGTCGGTTGGGTGACGGTGCAAAATCCGAGCAACTGGTTCTGGTAAGAAGTCAGAGAAGAATATGTGTAAGTGCTGTTAAATCCAGAGCGAGAGGCGTTCGAGTCCGTGAGGATGCGCAGGCGTCCACCGAACTTGAACAAGTGTTTCCCATGCACCATCGAAGTGTAATTCTGTAACTCATAATGATTCTGGGAGTCATTCGAGTTTCCAGATGAATTGCCGCCGCCGGTGAAAGCTCCCAGCACAGAGATTGTGGGAGAAAGGTTTTGCACGTTCTGCGAACTGCCGTCGTGAATGTATTGAAAACGGGTTTCGTTCACAACATTGGTGGAAAGAACCTGCGTATCGCTGATCTGTAGCGTATGTTCAGTTTCGTTCGAATTGTAGGATTGCGACGGAAGCGAGAATTGTCCGATCCCCTGGTTCGATTCGTTGTCCAAAAAGTACTGGTAACGGACGGTCAAAGTATTGCTCGGAGTGAGTTGGAAATCGAAACGTGGGCTGAGTTCGGTTCGAGTCCTGGAGCTAGGGATGGCTTCGCTCAACTGGGTGAAGGGGCAACTATTGAGGGTGCAATCCGAGGGAAGCACGGTTGCTGTGACGACGCTGGCATCGTTGATGTTACGATGCTCCCCATCAAAGAAAAACGACGCCTTCTTGGTAATCGGCCCGCTGAGACTCCCCATAAAGAATTCCGAGTTATAAGGGGGGACCGAGCTGATGAACGGATTCAGGGAGTTGAAGGCCGAGTCGTTGCCATCAAGGAAGAACTGGCCGTGATATTGATCGGTGCCGGGCTTGGTGAAGATTTCGATGCGCCCGTAGCCCAATTTGTCATATTCCGCTGAAAATGGGTCCTGATTGACGCGGATTTCGCGAATGGACGATTTCGGAGGGATTTGGCCGCCAGTGAAACCGTCGATATAGATTTGGCCGCCGTTCGGACCCGCCGACGGTCCCGCCAGAGCCTCGAGTTCGGATTGCAACTCGTCGGGATCGTCGGAAAGCGCGTCCAGGTCTTTACCTTTGATGATCAGCGCGCTGGCGTTTTCCGATGGGTCGACACTGACACCAAGCCCCTGCTCTTCGACATTGACCTTCTCTTCCTGCACCTGGATTCCCAGTGCTATATCGAACTGCAGCGGCTGTCCGCCGACGATGGAGACTCCCTGCTCGGCATATTGCGAAAATCCCGGCGCGACCGCAGTTACGCTGTACGAGCCGGCCGGCAGACCCTTGATTTCGTAGGCCCCAAGATTGTTGGTGGTCGCAGTGGATTGTTTTCCGCTGGCATCGCTCGCCGTGACGGTCGCCTTGGGAATCACGGCGCCGGAGGGATCGGTGACGCGGCCCCGCAGGATTGCAGTCGGGACTTGCGCAAATGAAGAAATGCCTAGACTCATCCACAGAAGGAAAATAAAAAGGCCATCGATCCACTGCTTCGACGGGCGAGACTGCGGAACAATTCCCTTAAGGTTGCACTTCGTGACGGTCACTATTGGATCGCTCCTCCGCCGGCATCGCCACCTCCGCTGCCAATGTTCCAGGGGGAAAGCAGCATGGCGGCGCGGCCGCTGTCAGGCGACGCGGTCAGAATCGGTTCTACGCCACTGATCAGCGTAACCGCAGCCGGTAAATCGCTTCCGCTGCCCTCTGTGCTCACGATCATGACCGCATCTCCCTTTTGTAAGTCACTCAAATTGATGACCGGCATACGCGCCAGCATCTGCTGAAAGTCAGGTGCACCCCCACCTGGGCGGCCGTTTCCAGCGGAAGGGCCTGGCTGGTCTGTTGCCGGCTTCTGCATTCCAGTAGGGCCGGGAGAAGCCGCGTTTGGCGAATCTCCTGCGCCCCCACCTTTCAACCTCATCGCAATACGTTGCGCGACAGTAAGAGGAAGCTTTCGCAATTGCGAGTCGGCGCGAATCATCAGCACCACAGGCTTCTTGGTCCCGAGGTCAGTCACCGTCAGAGTATTCTTCGATGGATCGCTCGAAACGACCGTGCCCGCTATGTTCCTGAATGTGCCGGTGACAATCTCCTGCGCATTCACCTGATTGCCGTCCGGGGTGCGATCGCCGCGCGCCCGCAACTGGTCCCCCAACTTGATCTCGGCAAAGGTCGCGGGCTTGGCATCGTCGAATTTGATCGAATCCGGCGCATAACGACGGACCACGGTAGTCTTGGCAACGATGATCTTTACGGACTTGTTGCCGCTGAACCCCGAAACCGAAACTGTGATCGCTTGACTAGCGGGGTCAACCGCACTCACCAGACCGCCTACGCCACGCTGCTTCCAGTCTTCACGGTCGTGCTCCTGTTTTGCGGAGACGTCCGCGGCCTTCATCAGCACCACCGTTGAAGCTTGGATGGCCTTGCCATCGCCCGATGTTCCCCTCGCCAGTACGCGGTCGCCAGGTTGAATGTCCTGCAACAGGATCGGCGCGGCGCTCTTCAGGTCTTTTTGTCCGGGCTCGACTCTCAGAAGACGCGTGGTGTCCGAGACTTGAACGCGGTTCTCCATGCCAGCGTCGGTAGCGATGGTGATTACCTCGCCTGAAATACTCTTCACCTTTCCGACGGCGCGGGAATCGGAACTGGCCGCAGGCGTCTGTGCCTGAGCGTCCGGTTGACGGAAAAGCAACGCGTTGGAACGAACCGAGACGGAGATCAAAAAGACGCAGGCCAACGTCGCGGGCGCATGTAAGAGTCGCTTTGTCATCGTGGCATCCCTGGGAATGTTCTCCAGTTTACGCCGTGCACAGACAAATATTGAAAACAGGCCGGGAAAATGCTGAGCAGACAGGTGAATGGCTCAATGCGCGATCGGAGAAAAGAGAAACTCACTCCTTATTCGACCATACTCATAGGAGAAGGACAGTAAAGAAACGTCAAGTGAGTGTAAATCTCCGTGGGTCGGTTCGGGGACGGGTCGATCGGGCGATTCTCAGACCGCTAGCGCACAAGCCATTCAGTGACCTGATGCATTCCGCGCAACAGCGAATCGTAGGACAGAACTAAGCCGTACAGCGCTGCCGCGGTAGGAATGGTGTAGGACCAGGAGGCCCGCGTATTCCGTTCCGCCTTGGGTTCTGTCCAGGCGAAAAGTCTGCGGACTCGCATGGTAAGCGCGGTTGAGCTGTGTAACAACGCTGTGCTGAGTTCGGCGTTTGGGTTGACGCCCAGGCGGGAGACTTTGATTAACGCCGACGCCAGATCAAGAGCATCCAGGATATTCGCAACGGCTGCGTCATCTGCGGCTAACTCGGTCTGCTCGGCCCATGCTGCCTCAAGATGGCTGTTGCCCGGGAAGACAGCCAGCCGGAAGATTAACTTCTTCAGGTTGTCAAAACTGCGAACGTGGGCGATCTCGTGCTTTATTGCGGCCCGCAGTTCCGTTGGAGTCAGCACGGCGGCCGCATCCTCTGAGATGATGACTTTGGGCGCGCATACGCCAGCCACGGTCAGGGTCGGCGACTGGCGATTGGAGCGAAACACCGGAATAGAATCTGGCGAGTCGATGCGAATCGACCCATTCAACCATCGCTCCATCGCAAGCGAAGTACGGCGCTGAGCGCGAACGGCACGAACCACCCCAAGCAGCGCGATTACCAAAAATCCAATCGCGAGGGCCGTCGGAGCTGCACCGACCGCTTCGTCAGTACCGCGAGGTTCGAGCAGCAAGAAGGAAGGCAGCGCCACTCCCACCATGACCAAGAAAGCAAAGCCAAGCGGAAACAGCCGCAAGGTGAACAGGAGGCCCGCGGCGCCACGCGCGGATACGGGTTTGACCGCCCGCAAGACCAGCCGCCAGCCGATGAAAACGGCGAGGGAACAGATGGCATAGACAAGCACGAAAATCGCCAGCGAAACTCCGGCGCCACGCGCGGCAAACATCAGCGTTTCTCCGGGTCCTGCAATTCGCGACGTTTCTTGTCCACGAGTTCCTGCAACTCATCCAGCAATTTGACGTCGTGGTCGCTCACTGCCTCGACCAGATAGGAGAGCGGAAGCAGCGGCGTGGCAGCGGAGCCGAGCAATTGGCGAATGGTTTCTCCGGCAGCTTCCCGTTCGAGCTGTTCCTGAGTGTGGCGCGGTGAGTAGCGAAACGCCCGGCCTTCCGCCACTCGATCGAGCAACCGTTTCTTGTAGAGACGGTCCAGCGTGGTCATCACCGTGGTATATGCCAGCTGAATACTACCGTCGTCAATCAACTCGCGGACGGTACAATTTCCACGCGACCACAGCGTCGTAAGCAGCTGCTGTTCCAATGGGCCGAGCTGTACGGTCGAGGAGTGCAGCATTCTGAGGATCTTATTCATTCTTACACCTGACGAAGAAATCTCGTTCAATTCCAAGCATATAAGGTAGCGAGAAAACGACGGGAATACAAGCTAAGAAACGGGCTATTCCGTTGAAAGTGCAAGAGATTGCACATCCGGCGAATGCAAGCCAACCTAGGAGATTTTGGCAGCCAGGGCTGCGGCAGCACCACGTCCGGCTGTGGCTCCGAGTGGCAATTCGACAGTCACTCGCGCTCCCCGGGGCTGGAGATTTTCCAGCCGAATATCGCCGTCATGCTCCCTGATAATGCCGTAACAAATGCTCAGTCCCAGTCCCGTGCCTTTTCCGACCGGCTTCGTGGTATAGAAAGGATCGAGAGCGCGGTTTAAATCGGCAAATCCCGGCCCCGAATCTTCGATGGTCAACATTGCTTTCCTACCCTGTTGAAAGGCCCGCACCGTGATTCGCTTGAGGCCGCCTTCGCCTTCGACGGAATCGATGGCATTGTTCATCAGATTGAGCAGGATCTGCTTGAACTGGTCCTCGTCGACGGCGACGCGAGGCATGTCGGATGGGATGTCGACCACAACCTCGAGTCCATGCGTTCGCACATAGTATTCGCGCAAAGTTAGTATCTCTTGAACGACCTGGGCCAGATCGACCGACTGGCGGTCGACAGCGCTCTGGCGAGAAAATCGCAGAAGATTTTCCACGATTTTCTTCATGCGGCGCCCCTCGTTCACAATCTTATCGACGCGTTCGCGCAGCGGTCCCGCTGGGATGTCGTCGCTCAGCAACTCTCCGTATCCCATGACGGCAGTGAGCGGATTATTCAGCTCGTGCGCCACACCGGCCACCAATTGACCCAACGCGGCAAGTTTCTCCGCGCGCAACAACTGGCTTTGCAAAGATCTCAATTCGAGGGCCACGGCGAGATCGGCGGCGAGAAGCTCGATGCGGGAGAGCTCTTCGGAATTCACCGCCTCAACCTCACGCGGATCGTCCAAAGCGATGCAACCCAGATAACCCCCACGCGCCGAACATAGCGGAATCAGCAGTTCGTCACCCGTCGACCAGTAAGGATTCGGTTCGTATTGCAGCTTGCTTTTGACCGGAGCATATTTTTCCGCTTCCCAGGCTGAAAGCAGGAACGAGTTCTGTCCAATCTTCCTTCCGCGGGTGCAGAAATCCTTGATGTCCTCGGTCGTCCATTGCGGCGCCTTCTCTTGCAGCCTGGCCAAGGTTTCCGGCGCGAGTCCCGAAACGCCCGCGATACGCAAGCCTTGCGTTGGCCCCTCCAAATGGATGACCGCTGCCCGAAAATTGCTGGCATCGGTGATGGCGGAAGCAATCTGGTCGCAAAGCAAATCGACGGTGGCGCCGCTCAGCAGTTGCGATGTGATCGCGGAGAAGCGCTCCAACTGGCGATTGAGCGCGCCCTGCTTGTGTTGCATGAATGCGATGGACTCTGACTTGTCTTCGACAACCGTCAGAATCATTCCGAACGCCACAAACATTTTCGGAGTGTTCCACAGTTCGGCGGGCACATTGAGGTTGGGGGCCAGATGCTGTAACAGAAGCGCGGCAGGAAACACCGCGCCCCAACAGAAGAACCCCACTGCAACCGTCAGCACCCCAGGCGACGGCCGCCAGTAATTGCGGCACATGAAAACGCCGGGCAACGCGAAGCCCAAGCCAAGCAGCGCCGTCATCCCTTCATCATAGGAACCATGCAGGGCCGCATGCACCGACCAGATTGAGGCCGCGATGCCCACGCCGCACAGAATTACGACGTAGGCCGAGAATTCTTTTCTTACCCAAATCAGCAAAAGCATGCTGCCAGCGAAACTCGCGATCAGTGTAAGAAGATACGGCCAGTGCGCATGGACGTTGTAGCAACAGATCACTGTGAACGCGACCGTGGGAGGCATTGCGACCAGCAGCAGAAAATTACGCCGGAAATCTTCCTCTACAACGGTCGAAACCGAAACGATAAACACCACAGCCGCAGCTTGAAGAGAGCCCAAATCGAGCGCCAACAGCCAGGGAGCCACGTCGCCGGTCGCGGGTTCGAGGCACTGCGCTACGAAATGCAGAAAGGTGAGAAACCAGGCGACCAGCCACAGATGCAAGCGTGCGGAGTGACTGTGCCGTTTCAGTCCGGCAAAGATGCCGACCAGCACGGCCACGGTGACAACGGTCGGAATCTTCTCAAGCAGTGTCATGCAATATGGAGCTTATTCTGCGGGCCGTCTCCCACGGTACGGCAAACTGGGTCCAACCGCCAAGATGCCATGGGTTACTATCGTAACCTCCGCACAACTCTCGAAATGAAACGGGGTTTCTACCATTTCGAATGCCTTGACTCGGCTAGACCTTGACGATTCTTTACATTCTCGACAGGCGCGGCCCGTTTGGAACATACTAAGATTAAAGCAAATCAAACATTTCGAGGTCAGGGCAGCCGGAGTCGCAACCAACTCTGCCGATTCAACTTACATCGTACAACTTAACCATCGATTTGGAGAAAATAGATTGAAAAAGCTAACTTTGATCACCGCTCTGTTCGTTTTGTGCGCATTTGGTGCAGCGGCCCAGGCCCAACAATTGGACGCCGCCTTCGGACTCAGTACACTGACCGCGCCATCGGCCACAAGCTCGAACGGCCTGTTCTATCCTTCCCTAACCGGCGGCGCCTACCCGGTATTCAGTGCTGACTTTCTGCTGAAGCATCGTCTCGGAGTTGAGGGAGAAATTGCGTGGAAGGCCAGCCAGAACGACTACGGCGGCAACCAGCCGTACCGTCCAATTTTTTACGCCTTCAACGCCATTTGGGCGCCTCGGCTTTCAAAGTATTTCACAGCGGAAGTGGTGGGCGGTGTCGGCGGTGAAGACCTCCGCTTCTATGGGCTCGTGAACTGCAACTACGTGGTGGGCTGCACCAACTACACCAGCAGCAACCACTTTATGGGCGACTTCGGCGGAGGCATTCGCGCCTACGTTTGGCATAGTCTATTCATTCGTCCCGAGGCGCGCATCTACCTGGTAAACAATAATCAGGAGTTCAGTTCGGGAAGGTCCGCGCGATACGGTGTTTCGCTGGGCTACAGCTTCGGCGGAAAGTAAACGGAGTCGGACGTTACAGCGGCTGCCACAGATCATGGCAGCCGCTTCTTGCTTTGAGTCTCCGAGACAATTTTGGCCTAAAGCGACAGCTGCTTATCGCTGACTGAAACGATCTGCCAACTATCTCCATTCTTGTGCAGTTTGAACCAGACCGTCGTAGTCTTCTTTTCGTTGCTGGTGCTGATTCTCTGAGTTGGCGGCGGACGTTGCGCCGGATTCGACATCATGGAATCGCCAGACCCCTCCGTATGGGTGACGGTCTTGACGTATTCTTCAGTCCTCTCGCAGCGGGCGATGGCATCATCCTTCGAGGTTTGTATCTCCTCAGGGCCTAGGGTCATTTTCACCCCCGAGATCCGTCCATCGTCGAAATGGTCTTTGATCTTCTTGTAGTCTTTTTTCTGGTTTTGCAAATCCGGCCATACCACCAGCAATTCATCCATGTTTCGGCGCTCGTAGGCGCTGACGTAGGACTTCAGGGCGGCTTCGATCGGCGCCCGGTCAGGCGCTTGCATGGCTGACGCATCGGGAGCCGCCTGCGCCGCGGGTTGTTGAGCGAAGCCGGTCCCTATCAAAGCAATGACGCAAAGTAATGTTGCAAGTAAGGGTCTCATATCGCAAGAATTGTGTTTCAAGACGTACTTCATTGTCAACCACTATCCTCCGTAGACGGCTTGCGTACACATCGATTGTTATCAAATTCAAAGAAAAAAGCGGTCTCTTTCGAGACCGCCTTGAGTGAAGCGTCGAGCTCGCTTAGAAAGTTACGCGAGCCTGAAGTTGAAGCAGACGTCCAGAGACTGCCGATCCGACGAACGCACCGTACGGGCTGGTCGGCGGAACTACGGTGGACTGGATGGTGCCAAACTGCCCGCTGCTGATATCCGAAGTCGGATTCGAGAAGCTGGCATGATTGAATACGTTGTAGGCAGTTGCCCCCAACCCAAAGCTCACTCGCTCCGTGATTGGGAAGTTCTTCAGGAGAGTGAAGTCAGAGTTGAAGTAGGATGCGCCTCGGAACGAGTTCCGGGCTATGTTCCCGAAACTGGTTTCTGCACCGGGTGCATTGAACTGCGAGGGGAGCAAGCAAGGCGTATCGGGGGTGCTGCAGCCCGAAGACATCGCTCCTCCATTGAAGCTCGCCAGGAAAACGCCACTCGAGCTGTTACCCGCGACCACACCAGGGGCAGATCCGTCGAAAGGACTGTACGGGTACCCAGAGTGCCAGAAGATCGTCTGGGACAAGGTCCAGCCGCTCTCAACGAAGTTCAGAGCTTTGCTGGAAGACTTGAATGGCAGTTCCCAAACGTAATTCGCAGTGATGTTGTGGCGAACATCGTAATCGGCGTTGCCATAATTGAGGCACCGCAGACAAGCCGGATCGATTTGCGACAGCAAGCTATCGTTTGCACTGTAATACAAGCCGGTTCCGCCGTTAGACACGTCATCAAGGGCATGCGACCAGGTGTAATTCAGGTTGCCAGTAAAACCCGACGTGAAGCGGCGAGAGGCCGTCGCGGTCAGGCCGTTATAGTTGGAGACTGCACCATTGTAAAGAATTCCGACGTTCCGGAAATGGTTGTCCGGAGGTGCCGTGGGCAGACCGTTAACAATCGAAGATATCCCTGGGTTCGAGTAGACATTCGCGAGAGGATTGGTGACAAATTCGTCATATCCCTTGTTCCCAACGTAGTTCAAGGTCAACGACGTTTTTGCACCAATGGCCTGCTGAATCTCAAAATTCCATTCCACGTACTTGGGGTTACTGATGTTGTTAGCCGAATTGTTGAAGTTCGGAACAGCGCAGCCCGCTGGCGCGGCCGCTAAGAAGCTGGTAGCGTTGCCACCGGCTTTGTAGTTGTTAATAAACGTGCTGTTACATCCCGCAATAACGGCGCTAGCGCTTCCGGCTTCGCCTGGCGCGTAGGGCAGGAAGCCCTCTCCGTTCAGTCCGCCCACTGGCTCCAGGGTGAAGTCCTGCAGGTTCGGGGAGTTACGGGCAAACCGGTCTACGAGCGTTGCCGGATACAGATCTGAGAACAAGCCAACGCCGCCGCGAAGAACGGTGCTGCTATGTCCCAGCGGTGTCCAGGCAAATCCGGCGCGAGGCTGGAATACGATCTTCTCCAAGTTCGGGAAGACCGCGCTCTGGTTGGTCTTGATTAGGGAGCTGTACGCTTCGTTCGGATCATGCGGAAGCTCATTGAACACTGTCGACAGCGTCGAGAAGCAGTTGGTCTGGCAAACTGTGTTCGAGTTGCGATCAGCGCGCATTGTCATGGTGAGCTTCAGATCTCGACTGACCTTCCACTCGTCCTGTACGTACACGCCGAAGCTGTAGATCGCCATTGGCTGTTCGGTGGCGGTGGGAAAGCGTTCGCGAATGTAGTCGGATTCGCCGGTGGCAAATGTAGTAGTCGACAACTTAAGCATCAACGGCGTGGTGAGTACGCTGAAAATGCCATCGGTGATGTCGTTGCGACGGAAGTTGCCTCCAAACTTCAAAGAGTGGGCTCCCTTCGAAACCGAGACGTTATCGATGATTTGATACTGGGTTACGTTACGGCCTTGAGGAAAGTCGTAACTAATGCCGCCAAGATTCGACCAGGAAGAGGTGTCGAAATCTTCGAGGGCAGCCGGGAATTGCGCGGCGGCAGCAGCCTGCGCGCTGGCGGTTCCGAAGAATGCACTGTACCAGCTACCCGACAGAATGAACGAGTTCAAGATGGTCGGGCTGAAGGTGTGCGACCAGTTGACCTGGCCTTCGTCCTGAGGTTGGTTGCTGGTGGTATTGAAGACCGGGCTTACGATGTCCGTGTAGGTCGGCTGTACACCCGCGTCTCTGCGATAACGGAAAAACAACTTATCGCTATTTGACAGGTTGTAATCCACACGACCGGCCAGGATCCACTCTTTACTAAGTTGGCCAACCGTCGATCGGAAAGACTCGGAACAGGGCAAGCCAGCCCCCCCAAATCCCGCCAAGCCAGCCAGCGGTTGAAACGTATTCAGATCGCCGCAACCGCCTCCGGCTAGTGGAGTGGCGCGACTAATTCCGGGTGAGTTATCCCAGAGACTGAACATATTCGAGTAATAGGACTGGGATGCCGCCCCGAGTGCCGGTCCGCCAAAAACGGTCGAGTTCGTGGGGATGTTGGCTACAACCGCCGCGCCGAACTGAGGTGTCGGAACGATGGCAAGGTTGCTGGTGGAAAGAATGTACCGCAAGCCTTCCGTGTCAAAGAAGAAGAACAACTTATCCTTCTTGATCGGACCGCCGAAGGAGGCCGCCCACTGATTGTTCACTTCTTCCGGCAGTGGCGTGGAAGGAGTTGTGTGATTGTTGAACCAGTCGTTGGCGTTGAAACCACCGGAGTTGTAAAAATACTGCGCGTTGCCGTGCCAGTCGTTGGTGCCAGACTTGGTGGAGTAATCCACCTGCGCACCGGCCATACGGCCATATTGCCCAGTGTAGCCGTTGCTGACTACTGCGGTTTCCTGTACTTCGTTCTTGCCCAGCAGCAAGTTGGTGGCGCCAGAGTTGTTCAGGTTGAGGTAAGGATCCATTTCGTCGTTACCGTTGACCGTGAACAGGTTCGATGTGGCCGGCAGACCGAAGGCCGTGAAGTTGCCATAACCGCCGCCGCTGGAGGTGTTCATTTGCACTCCAGGAGCCGTCTGCGCAACTGCCGTCAGATCGTTGCCGCCGTTCGGAAGCAGATCAACCTGCTTCTGAGTGAACGCGGTCGAAATGTTGGCGTCTTCCGTCTGGATCAGAGGCGCTGCACCGGTAACTTCCACCGTTTCAGAGCCTTGGCCCACTTGCAGTTGGATGTTGGCGGTGCTCACCGCGCCCAAGGCGATGGTGACGGTTTCGACCGTCGTACGGAATCCAGACTGCGTCACTGTAACTTTGTAAACTCCGGGCTTTAGTGACGGCGCCCGGTAAGAACCGGTTGAACTGGTTTTGGTGGTGTAGCTAGAGCCAGTGTCCACGTTGGTCACCGAAATACTTGCTCCAGAAACTACCGCATTCGAGGGATCTGTTACTGTTCCGGCCAAATCGCCGGAGGTCGTGGTTTGCGCCATCATCTGCATGGCAAACAAACCAGCCACCAACAAAAGGGCTAGTTTAAGAGACGACTTTAATCGCATAGTTTTCCTCTCCACATTGGGTTGTCTGTGCGTTGCTCGTTGGCAACGGACTAAACCGAATCACAGGGTGCATTAAACTTTGGGCGCAATCGATGACGAACCAACGCTTGAACAGAACTCAACTGCGCCGCCTGACAAACTGTTAGCTGGGTACAGTGCACCCTTGGGGCCATAAAATCGCTGTCCGGGCGTGGACTACTTGTTGATTATTTACAAAGATTTACAGTGAATTGCCTGGAAGCCTAGTCTGTAAATATATGATTTATGGAATCAGCAGCACTTGGTCATCCGCAAACCCATAAAACTCATCGGTATGACAGCCGGACCGGTTTGCCCAGATTGCCTTCGCTGCGTTCGATTATCGCACGGGCATGGATCGCCGAAAAAAATGGCGGCCTCTTTCGAGGCCGCCAGAAAAGAAAGACTCAAGCTAACTAGAACGTGATTTTGCCGTGCACCTGGATCAACCTGCCCTCGACGCCGGCGCCTTGGAAGGAGCCGTATGGAGTTGCGGGCTGAACCGCGAGCCATTGCATCCGAAGGTCAGGCTAGCGCTGCACATTTGGCCAAACTGCCCCCGAGAACGCATATGGATTCGGCAGACCAAAGTTCGGATGGTTGAAGATGTTGAAGAAGCTCCCGCCAAGTTCGAAGCTTCAACGCGCTCCGTAACGGCAAAACTCTTGTTGATGTTGAGATCGGTGTCGAAATATCCCAGACCACGGAACTGATTGCGGCGATCTCCATAACCGGCCTGTGAAGCCGCCGCGAAATTCGTCGCCTGAACGCAGGGCGTCGGGGATAGCAATGGCCACCCGGCCCGTCCCAGACTGGCCACCTGGCGAACGCTGACAGTCCGCCACCGGGCGATCGCAGGTTGAGAAGGGGAAATGCTCCCAGAGTCAGGGCCCCATCGACTGCCTGAGCGAAGTTACTGCGTGTCCAGGGCAGACCGCTGTGGGCAAAGAACGTGCCCGCAACCGTCCATCCGCCGATCGCTTCGTCAAGGAATCTGTTTGACGATTTGAACGGCAGTTCCCAAACGTAGTTCGCAGTCAGGTTATGACGAGCATCTCCGTCTCCGTTGCCATAGTTCTGGCAGCGCAGGCAGTTGGGATTGCTCTGGTACTGCCGGGCTCCGCACAGGTTGAACGGCGTTCCAGGGTTCGTGCTGACGTCAGATCGTCCAACGCATGCGCCCAAGTGTAGTTCAAGCTGCCTTGGAAGCCATGCGTGAACTTGCGGGTAAAGGTGGTGACCAGGCCGTCGTAGTTTGAGCCACCCAAGCTTTGAAGCTCCCGGACGATACCAAACGCTGGTCCGTACCAGACAGGACAACCCGCCGGGGTTGCGCTGCCGGCGGGAGTTGCCCGAACGGCACTGCCGCATTGCCGAACAGCCTCCACCGTTGATGCCGCATTCAAGTTGGCGTTTTGGATCAGGTTGTCGTATCCATGTGTCCCCACATAGTCGATGTTCAAGGACATCTTGGAGCCGATCGCCTGCTGAATTTCGAAATTCCATTCCAAGTACTTCGGATTGTTGATCTGATTAGCAATGGAGGTGAAATCTGGCGGCGTGAAAAACGGGTTGGCTCGCCAAAATCGAGCCCATAGGTCCCACCGCTGCTAAACCCTGCTCAGGAACGAGGCGTTGGAGTTCGCTCCCAATTGTGCGACGCTGCCCGGAGCATTGGGTGCCAGAGGCGCGGCTGAACTCCCCCCGGTGTAACTCTGAAGGTGTTAGTCAATGGTGAGTTGCCAATCAATTCGTCCATCAGCACGCCCTGGTAGAGATCAGAGAACACGCCAATTCCGCCGCGAAGGACGGTGCTGCTATGGCCCATCGGACTCCAGGTGAAGCCGATACGTGGCTGCAAAGCGACCTTCTCTACGTTCGGGAACGCACTATGCAGTTCCACGTCGAAATGGCCTGATCGTAAGGCGTGTTGACGTCGTGGGTTATGCCGGAAAACGGCGTCTCCAGACGTGAGAAGCAATCTTGCGAGCAGATAGGATTGGAGTTGCGATCGCCGCGCAGAGCGAGGGTCAATTTCAATTAGGGGTTACCCGGTATTCATCCTGGAAGTACAATCCCAGGCTGTAAAAACCGATGCGCACGTCGCCGTTGGTGGTGTAGGTCTGACTAAAGGCATCGCCATTCGCCGCCCACAAGCAACCCATTCGTGAAGTCGGCGAAATTGTTAAACGCCACGCCGCCACCGGTGCCGCCTGAGCGTCATAGTCGATGAGAATATCGCGTCTAGCAGTTAATTCCCATCTTGAACGTGTGTGCGCCGCGGGTGATGGACAGATCGTCCGTTACCTGGCCCATGCTGGAATTACGGCCCTGCGGGAAGCTCGTAAGCGCAGAGCTGGTTCCGCCCAGACTGGATAAAGTGCCGTCATTGAATCCGAGATTGTGCTGTATCCGATTGGCAGCCACAGCGGCGGCTTGGCCACCGTCCGGCAAGAAAATCGCCGTATACCACAGGCCGGAAACGATGAAGTTATTGACTGTGCTGGAGTTGAAGATGTGGGTTTCATTGATCTGGCCTTCATATTCCGGCTGGATACTCTTGGTACTGAATAGTGCCGGGTCGATCAGGTCGGTCGAGGTGGGCTGCGATCCATGGTCGACCTTGAAGCGGCCGAACAACTTGTCGTTATTGCTGATGTTGTAGTCGATGCGCTCTGTGAGCAACCATTCCTTGTTATGGTTCACGCCGCGATGCCGTGGCTGACTTGGTGCAAGGAATTGTCCGCCGCTCCAAAATCGATACCGCCAACCGCCGTTAACATCGCCGCAATCGCCACCGCGGAACCATGTGGGCGCCTTGCCGCAGCGTAATCAGGCGATCCTGCATAGAGGGCCAATATCCTGTTGGTAATAAGGGATCTGCGCAGGTTGCGTAGCCGCTATGTTGGCCAAGACCGCATTGATGAACGCCGGAGTGGGCAGGAACACCGATCTGGACGCTAGGCAGCGCATAGTAAAGACCTTCCTGGTCCACGAAGAAGAACAACTTGTTCTTCACGATCGGACCGCCGATCGAGCCAGACCACTGTGGTTCACAGCAAAAGGCTGCTGGTTCGGCGTGATCTCCATTCGCGATTTCCGCTTGCTTCTGGAACCAGTCATTGGCGTTGAAGCCGCTGCTGTTGTAACCAGAGTCCCGCATTGCCGTGGAACGCATTGCTGCCGGACTTGGTCGAATAATCAACCTGCACGCCAGCTTGGCGCCCGTATTGAGCGGTGTAGCCGTTGCTTACCACGGCGACTTCCTGAACTTCGTTCTGTCCGAGCAACAGGTTGCTGGAGCCGGAGTTGTTCAGGTTCAAGAAAGGATCGTTTTCATCGTTACCGTTCAGCGTGAAAAGGTTCGATGTTGCTGGCAATCCGAAAGCGCTAAAGTTGCCATATGTGCCACCGGTGTTCATCAGAACGCCAGGAGCAGTCTGGGCGTAGCTCGTGATGTCACCACCGGGAGCCGGAAGGGCAAGAATCTGAGTGTCTTGTAAGTGGTGCTGATATTGGCATCTTCGGTCTGCAAGCAGAGGAGCCTGCCCCGAGACTTCAACGGTTTCTGAGGTGTTGCCGACGCCAACTTGATGTTGGCGGTGGCAATCTGGCCCAGCGGACGTCGATGGTTTCCTGAACCGAACGGAAGCCGGTCTGGCTGATGGTCACCGTATAGGTGCCCGGCTTCAACAGCGGGAAATTATACAGACCGGTGGACGTGGTGTTGGTGGATTGAGTTTCGCCGGTGGCGTTATTCTTCAAGCTTACCTTGGCGTTAGGCACAACTGCCCCGCTTGGGTCAGTGACCGTGCCTGAGATACCGCCCGTTACGATGTTCTGGGCCAGTACCAGGCTCGGCAGGAACAGAGTCACTATGGCGAGCAATGCTAGAAAGCTCGCGAGTCTCTTAAACTGCATTGAGTTGTCCTCCCTGAGATTCAAGATTCATTCCGACCGGTTACAGAGTAACCGTGGATTGTTATGTTGTTGGCACGCCCCAGTAATGCACATCAGGTAGACACACTGATGATTTGCCCTTTGTTATGCACATGATTTGCCAATCGTTGGTAAAATTACTTGCTTGTTATCAATGGCTTACAAATATATCCGGTGAAACGGCGGGCGGAATCTATGAAATACGGAATTTCGCAAAGTGGGACGCCTATGTAAAGTCATACTTAAATCCCTGGAGGGACGAAAATGTAGGGTGTATGGGGATGGTTTCCAAGCTAGCAGGGTCGAATCGCTCGAATTGGGTTACCGTCGTGCCCCGCCCGTCGGGGCCATTTTCAGGCCGTCAGTTCTGCGCGAAACTAAGGTTGGGTCAAATGAAATTAACCGACAAGAGCAATCGTAATCAAGCTCGCACCAAGGCAGTCTTACCCGTCCGCGTTTTCGGCACAGACGCCTCAGGCAATGCCTTCGAGGAACTCGTCCATACCCTGGACATTGCGCCCCACGGAGGACGGCTTGCCGCCATCCATCACAAACTAAAGCTTCTGGACCAAGTGACAGTACAGTACAGGCAGCATCGCATGGAATTTCGGGTGGTATGGGTCAAGCTGATCGACAATGCTCACGAATACCAGGTGGGTTTGCAGGCGTTGGAGGAAAAGGCTGCGTGGGGGTTACGGTTCGAGGCAAAGGGCGGTGACGCTGCGCCTGCACCTTCCCATGGTGAGATGGCTGCCCACGGAGCCGCTTAGAATTCCAAGAAACGGTTGCCGCTAATCGGTCAGCGAGTACTTTTCGAGCTTCGAGTGTTTCCTTGAACCCCTCCGAATGTGACCTTCCCACTTTAGTTATGAATTTTCGGCAGCATCAGCCGTCTTCGCAAGAACTCTTGAGTCCTTGCCAGCGTTACGCCGGGGTCGTACTATGGGCGATTCCATAAAGCGTAAGGGGGATTCTCGATGGATCGTCGCCGATTCCTGACCGCAGGCACTGGGTTCGCCACCGCTCTGCTTCTGCAAAACAGATTGTTCGCACAACTTGATAAGGCCCCTGCCGCGCTACCGGCGGCCAATCTTTATCAAACCGATCAAGAGGCTTATTGGGCGCAGATTCGCCAGCAGTTTCTAATTCCCGCCGATGAAATCTATCTGAATAACGGCACGGTGGGATCAAGCCCGGCTCCGGTTTTACGCGCGATTTTCGACGCCTATTCTATGACCGAGCGCATGGACCAGGAGGATCCCGAAGACTATCCAATTTGGGGATATGCCGCCTGGAACCAGTTTCGCGATCCTCTGGCGCAGTTCGTCGGCTGCAAACGCGATGAACTGGCGCTGGTTAGAAACGCGACCGAAGCCAACAGTTACATCGCCAACGGGATCGACCTCAAGGCGGGAGACGAAATCCTGATGACCGACCAGGAGCATCCTGGCGGGGAACAACCATGGCAGCTTCGAGCCAAGCGTTACGGGGTCGTAGTCAAGAAAGTTATCCTGCCAAAGCCCGTAATCAACGCCGCGCAAGTACTGAACTTATTTAACGACGCAATTACAGCGCGCACGCGGGTGATGTTTTTCAGCCATATCACCACCGTGACCGGCGTCGTTCTGCCCGCAAAAGAATTGTGCGCCCTGGCGCGCTCGAAGAATATTCTGTCGGCGGTCGACGGCGCCCACGTGACCGGCATGATGCAACTCAACCTCACGGAGATTGGCTGTGACATGTATTCGTCGAGCCCGCACAAGTGGCTCCAGGCGCCCAAAGGGTCGGGGTTTCTCTATGTCCGTGACGAAGTGATTGACCGTGTGTGGAACACGATCGCGACTGAAGGGTGGAATGAACCGGAACTGCGGGCCGAACGGTTTCAGCGGATCGGATCGTCAAATGTCCCATCTCTTTGGGGACTGATGGCGGCCATACAGTTCGCCAATGAAATCGGGATCGACCGCATCGAGAAACGGCATCGCGAGCTATGCGATTACATTCTTGCCGAGATGATGAAGCGGAATGCCGAGTCGTGGACATCTCCCGACGCGGGGTTACGTTGTGCAATCGCCACGGTGAACGTGCCACCGCTGCCGCGGCTGGAGATGGAAAAGTGGCTTTGGTCAAAATACAAAATTCGTATCCGCGGCGGAGAACCTTCCAAGCTTCGGCTGTCGACGCCTTATTACTTGCAGAAAAAAGAAATCGACCGCTTTCTGGCCATGTTCGACTTATTCAAGCGCGAGAAAAACCTGGCCTAGCAGGCTGCGGAAAAACACATTTCGCTGGCCGCGAGCGTCCGGCAGGTGCTGAAGCGCGCCTGGTATTAAAGGACTTAACGGCACGAGTGAACTCGTGCCCTTCCCGAAATCAGTCCGCCGCGGGGTTTTTCAGCAGCCTGCTAGGGAAATTATCCTTCGCGGACGAGCTGCCAGCACAACATTTCACGGAGATCACTACCGCTTTACAGCAACCGAGACTCCATCGCGGATGGGAAGAATTGTGCTGAATAATTCCGCATGGTCGTAGAGCGCGCGGTTATGCTCCCGAATTGCCTTGGTGGCGGCGTCTTTGTTTCCCGCATCCGCGACTCGACCGCTCCATAAAACATTATCAGTGACGAACAATCCGCCCTTGCGCAATTTCGGCAATGCAAGCTTCATCGCCCGGGGATAATCCGTCTTATCGATATCATTAAAGATGATGTCGAACTGCTGCGTTTGCTCGGAGATTAGTTCGAGGGCGTCCCCAACTTTGACTTCAATCCGATCCGCTACGCCCGCTCGTTCAAAATATTTGCGCGCTTCGTCGGCGTTCTTACGGTCACCGTCCGTGTAGTAAACGCGGCCATCTTCGCCGACCGCGCGCGCCCACCAGATTGTCGAATAGCCGATCGCCGAACCCATCTCGAAGACAGTCTTTGCCCCGATCATCAATGCCAATTGGTGCAAGATGCGCGCGACCGCCGGCCCCACGATCGGTATTTTTCGCCGGGTGGCCTCCGCTTCCATCGCCGTGAGGACCGCGTCCCGCGGCGGAAGCAGTGAGTACAAATAATCGTCCACTGCTGGATTTGTGACATCGCCGTAATGACGCCAAGTGGCCGCGTCCTCTTTTCTTTGAGGCAAACTATTTCTCCTAAGGCAAATTTGGATAGATAACGAAGGATGTCATTTCAACGTATCGATACTAACCGATTGTCTCTCCTGGCTTCATTTCCAGAACGTTGACGCCTGGCGCTAATTTCTTCAAATCGCTCGGTCTGCCGACCAAGGGCGGGAACGTGCCAAAATGCATGGGTATCACGGTTTTCGCCTTCAGCAGCTTGCAGGCGTGTGCAGCCTCGCGCGGCCCCATGGTGTAGTGGTCGCCGATCGGGATCATCGCAATGTCTGGCGCGTAGAGTTCTTGAATGATCGCCATGTCGCCGAATACGTTGGTGTCGCCGGCATGATAGATTTTCAAACCGTTGGAAAACTCGATTACGTATCCGCAGGCCTCCCCGCCGTACACGAGATCGTCGCCATCTTGAATTCCGCAGGAGTGGTCGGCATGGACCATTGTGACTTTCATGTCTTCGACCGCCTGCGTCCCTCCTTTATTCATCGGCAACAGATTCGTGACACCTTTTTTCTCCAGCCATCCGCACATCTCTGGAATACCGACAACCTTGGGTTTATGTTTCCTGGCAATCTCCACTGCGTCTCCGATGTGGTCGCCATGGCCGTGGGTAATCAGCATTACATCGACTTGCTTCACGTTTTTCTCGCTCGCCGGACACATGGGATTTCCCATCACCCAGGCATCCAGCAGAACGGTGTTGGCAGCGGGGGTTTCAACCCTAAAAGTCGCATGCCCCAGCCAAGTCACCTTAACGCCGTTCAGATTCATGAAATTGGTTCCCGTTTCTTCAAGGTCGATTCATCAAGCGCACGACTATTCTAGAGAGCATTCCTTCGGCCGTGCAATGGCGTCGAAATTTCTTCTAGGGCCGCATACAGATCAACCTGTAAGATATTTGCCGTGACCGAGTTAAAGGTTCTGATCTCGCGCGAACAGATTGCTTATCGCGTGGCGGCGATCGGCATGGATATCACGCGCGACTTTGCCAACCAAACCGTCATCTTCGTGGGAGTACTCAAAGGAGCAGCCATTTTTCTTGCCGACCTCGCGCGCCACGTGCAACTGGACTCCACGTTCGACTTCATTTGCGTCTCCAGTTACGGCAACCGGCCCACCCCCACGCAGGAACTGCATGCCGGATGGGACTCGACCGGCGAAGTTCGTCTGACCAGAGACGTTGATCAATCGATGAAGGATCGCAACATCATCCTGGTGGAAGACATTCTCGACACCGGGCTGACGCTCACGTTCCTCAAAAAGATTTTGCTGGCACACCAGCCAAAGACGTTGAAAATCGCGACCCTGTTGGACAAGCCTTCGCGGCGCAAGCAACCCATCGAAGCCGACTACGTGGGCTTCCGTATTCCCGACGAATTCGTGGTTGGATACGGATTGGACTATGCCGAAAAATACCGCAATTTGCCGGATATTTGTGTAGTGCCCAGAGAAGCTTAGCCGGATTTCTCTTCGCGCCCCAGACTTACTTTGAGTGCTCGGCGCACAGGCCGCGCTCTAAAGATTGCGCCGAGATCTCAATTGCAGAAGACGACGGCGGGCTGGCTGATATCATAGAGTCCAACCTAATGGTTTCAACTCAACCAGATATTCAATCCAAGGTCGATCCACTTCTACTCGAAGTAGCGGACGTGGTGAACACCACTCTCGACCTTGACACAACGCTGCGTCGGGTAGCTGAACTTGTCCGCAAAGTCATCGACTACGAAATATTCGCCATTCTCTTGCTCAACGAGAAGACGCACGAGTTGTATTTTCGCTTTCAGGTCGGCTACTCGCGAGAGGTCGCCGAGCGCACTCGTATTAAGGTCGGCGAAGGTGTGACCGGCCTCGCCGCCCAGCGCCGCGAACCAATCCTGGTGGACGATGTCAGCAAAGATCCGCGCTATATCTCCGCGGTCCCGAACGTACGCTCGGAACTCGCCGTACCCTTAATCGTGAAGAACCGCCTTATCGGCGTGATCGACATCGAATCGCCGCAGCCTAATCATTTCACTGAGGAGCACAAGCGCTTACTCACGCTGATCGCCTCACGGATGGCCGTCGGCATCGAGAATGCCAGGCTCTACACTCGAAGCACGCGGCAGGCGCGGACGCTGGTTTTGCTGAACGAAATTGCGCGCGAACTCACCTCCATTCTCAACGTCGACGAGTTGTTGAAGCGCATCGCGGAACTGCTGAGCCGCTTGATTGACTATCAGATGTTCAGCATTCTCCTGTTGAACCCGGAGGGCGACAAACTCCAGCACCGTTTTTCGCTGCGCTTTCAGGAAAACATTCAGCTTAAACACGACATCCCACTGGGACGGGGCGTGGTTGGTTATGCCGCGCAGCACAAAGAAGCCGTCCTCGTCCCGGATGTCAATAAAGATCCTCGTTATATTCGGCTCAATGCTGAGACGCGCTCTGAACTTGCCGTTCCGCTGGTTTATAAAGACAAAGTAATCGGAATTTTGGACCTGGAACACACGCGCCGGGGATTCTTTACCGACGATCACCGCCGAACCGTGACCACCCTGGCCGCACAAGTTGCGATTGCGATTGAGAATGCCCAACTCTACGAACAGATCGGACTACAGGAAAAACGCCTGGAACGCGACCTCGCCATGGCCCGCGAGCTTCAGTTCGGGCTGCTACCTCCAGTCCTCCCTAAGCCGTCCAACCTGGATATCGCCGCCAAGTTCGTTCCCGCCCGCGCTATCGGCGGGGATCTTTATGATTTTGTTACTTACGCTTTCTCTCGGACGGCGATCATCGTTGGCGACGTGAGCGGAAAAGGCGCGCCGGCGGCTATCTACGCAGCTTTAGTGAGCGGGATCCTTCGTTCGCATGCGCCGATTGAACCGGCTCCCGCTGAAATGCTGTCGGCGGTCAACTTTTCTCTGGGAGAACGTCGCATCGAGGGTCAGTTTGTATCATTGATTTATGCAGTGTGGGAGGATGTTTCCCGGACGCTCCGGATCGCTAATTCCGGCCTGCCCAGACCCATCTATGCGCATGACGGCAAAATTGAGGTCATCGAAGTCACCGGAATTCCTCTCGGACTCTTTGAAGAAACGGACTACGACGAACTTTCATTCAAGGCGAAGGCGGGTGACACCTTCGTATTCTTTAGCGATGGCATTCTCGATGCCGCCAACACCGCCGACGATCTGTTCGGACGCGAGCGCCTTGAAGAAATTGTTGCCAGGAACGCAAGCGCATCCCCCGATGCTTTGGTGAAAACAATTTTCAAAGCCGTTGCCGAACATGCTGCGGGTGTCGAAGCGTTTGACGATCAGACGGTGGTTGTCATTCGGGTTAAGGGTACGTCAGGAAAGCGCAAGTGACTTCCGATCGAACTCTTCAACATTCCAGGCCACCAGGCTTCGTTTATCGCGGGCGTCAACTTCACTGTGAACGCGTTCCACTCAGCCAGTTGGCGGACCGGTTCGGCACACCACTTTATGTCTATTCTGCATCCGCCATCCGCGAGCGCGTCGCCGCTTTTCAGGCTGCCTTTCGCAAGGTCCCGCACACACTTTGCTACTCGGTGAAAGCGAACTCCACCCTCGGAGTGCTGCGCTTGCTCGCCAAAATGGATTGTGGCTTCGATGTGGTTTCGGGCGGTGAGTTAGAGCGCGTCCTGCGAGTGGGACGCTCTGCCGCCAAGAAGGTCGTCTTCTCCGGCGTCGGCAAAACGCGTGATGAAATGCGTGCGGCACTTCAGACCGGGATACTTCTATTCAACGTTGAGAGCGGATCGGAGTTGCTGGCGCTTGCCGAAGTCGCCGCCCGGGCCCGGAAGACGGCCCGCATCGCGCTCCGGGTCAACCCCAATGTTCCGGCCGAAACTCATCCCTACATCTCAACTGGGCTGCACCAGCACAAGTTCGGAATTCCCATCGAACAGGCGGCGGAACTTTACGCGATCGCATCGCAACACAAATTCCTCAAAGTGGCCGGAGTCAGCGTTCATATTGGCTCACAAATCACCGATATGCAACCTTTTACGGCAACCATGGAGCGGGTGGCGGAACTGGTTGTTCAGTTGCGAAACAGTGGCCACTCGGTTGACTACGTGGACGCTGGCGGCGGCTTGGGAATCGCCTATACTGGCGCTCCGGGTCGCTCAGAATTCGCGACAACTGTTAAGCGCTATGCTGGCGCGGTGCTCGCTCCTTTGCGCAAGCTGAAAATCCACCTTTTGCTCGAGCCAGGCCGGTCGATTGTCGGAGCCTCCGGGGCCCTGCTCACAAGGATCCTCTACAAGAAAACGAATGGCTCCCGCAAATTCCTGGTGGTCGATGCCGCCATGAACGATCTCATCCGCCCTTCGCTCTATAAGGCGTATCACGAGATCGTTGCGGTGCGGCCCAACGATTCCCTACCTGCCGAAACCGCAGATGTCGTCGGTCCAATTTGTGAAACGGGAGATTTCTTCGCTCGCGATCGCCATCTGCCCGGCCTTGAGGAGGGCGACCTTCTGGCTCTCTTGGACGCCGGCGCTTATGGAATGGTGCTAGCTTCGAACTACAATACGCGTCCGCGGCCTGCGGAGGTTCTGGTTCAGGGGAATACGATTAGAGTAATTCGGCGGCGCGAGACTACAGCAGACTTGCTGCGCGACGAGATCTAAACCGGCCTTTCGTCATAGTTCAGGAATTCCGCAAGAAAAAAACCCCACTCCGAAGAGTGGGGTCGTTAGTGAGGCGAAGCATTTACGGTTTTGCTTCGAAACCGGTGCCGCCGTAGGTTCCAGCTCCCCAGCGACCGACGACGTCCATCGAATCGTTCAGGCCGTCGGCTCGCGTGTCGGCGCCCGCTGGATCGTTCAGGGTGTAGTACTTGCCGCCGTGAAGCAGGAAACCGTGCGTGACGCCCGCGGAGTCATAGTAGGTGCCGTCGACATCGCCCTTGTTGTTCAGGGCGTGCACGATCGTCCCTGGCGAGGCTGAGCCGGGGGCGCTGATCTTCTTGTACGTCTTGCCAGTCAGAACGAACGCGTCGTAGGTACCGGCGGAGTTCAATGCATAGACGGTGATTTGGCCCGCGTTGTTGATGTCCCATGCCTCGGTGGTATTGTCCTTCGGGGCATCGATTTGAGTATATTTCTTGCCGCTTAGCAGGAACCCGTGCTGGGCGCCAGCCGAATCAACAAACATGCCGACGATCGCGCCCTTGTCATTGATTCCGATGGCCTCGGTCTCCAATGCTTTTGGCACGCTGAATTCCGTGAGCTTGCCCTTGGCGTACATAAGACCGGTGGGCTCTCCCGTGCTGGTCAAGGTGCACCAGCCAACAGCCGTTCCCGCAGTGTTGATACCGTAGAAGGAGATGGCTGTGGCACCTGCAGCTGCACCGCAATTCTTATCATCAACCGAAGTTGCCTTCTTGCCATTGAGGATCAGGCCATGCTGGTTGCCCGGCGCTGTCGGCCCAATCGCCGGCGATCACGCCTTTGTTGTTAATTGCGTAGGTGTCGGTTTCTACCGCTTTGGGGGCGTTCACATTCTTGAACGTGAACTTTAGCGCTGGGGCGGCTGCGGCTGCACTTAGAGACAACAGCGCCGATCCCAACATGACGAGGGTGATAGAAGCTTTGTTGCGCATCTTTAGACTTCCTCCTGGAGAGATTCCCTTCGGGCCGCGGCTTTCATCGAGCCCTCATGGTCGAACAAGCAGTGGAGGCGAGTCTAGCACGCTGCCAACTCGTGATCAATTATTAGTATTCGATTCGATGAGAATCATTCACGCAGAGTGCAAAACATTGCACATAAGCGCAAATCGATCGTCACATTATTGTGCTAACCGCTTGCGGTCGCGGTCCCACACCATCTTCCCGCCCACAAAGGTCTTCCACACCGTCACATCGCGAATCTTTGCAGGATCGATGGAGAAGATGTCATCGCTCAATATCACCATATCGGCGAGTTTTCCGGGTGTGATCGATCCTTTGTCACGTTCCTGAAATTCCGCATAGGCCGAACCCATTGTGTAGGCCTCGACCGCCTCGCCAACCGTCAACTTCTGTTCGGGGAACCAGCCATTCGGATTTTTCCCGTCGAGCGTCGCCCGCGTAACCGCCGCATAGACCGTCAATAGCGGATTCAATGGCGCGACGTCCCAGTCGGTACCGAATGCGATGTGGACCCCATGATTGAGAAACGTGCGGAAGGCGTAGGTGCGACTGGCGCGGTCATGCCCGATGCGGGCTTCAGCCCACCGCCCGTCATCGATGGCTTGATACGGCTGCACCGAAGCGATGACATCCAATTGCGAGAAACGATCAAAATCCTTTTCCGCGACGTGTTGCGCGTGTTCGATGCGGAAGCGATGCTCCGCTCCCCGGTTCGCCCGCAACGTCGCCCAATACATATCCAGTATGGTTGAGATCGCCTGGTCGCCGATTGCGTGGATACAAATCTGTAGGCCCGCGGCATCAGCTCCCTTTATCCAATCCTGCATCTGCGATAGCGGTTGCATCTGCTTTCCCAGAATCCCGGAATTTGCCGGATCATCCGTGTATGGATCGAAAAAATATGCCGTCCCCGATCCTAACGAACCGTCCGCAAACCCCTTGAGTGCGCCAATCCGCAGAAACGGCGACCCGAACGCGTGACGAATGCCAACTTGCGCTTCCTGCTTCCAATCGGAAATTGCAGCCGCCACATAGAAGCGCGACGTAAGTTCACCTTTTTGCAGAAGTTCTCCATAGGTCCGGATGTCCGCGAAGCTGTCAGTTTCCTCGTCATTCATCTCCTGCATGCTGGTCACCCCGACCGAAGCGGCATATTGCAGGCCACGCCGGGCTGCGGCAAGCAACTCATCGTGAGTGAGCGGCGGAATCACCTTGAGGACCAAATCTTTGGCAGCGTCCTTCAATGCGCCGGTAGGATCGCCATGGGCGTCGCGAACGATCACTCCGCCAGTAGGGTCCGGTGTCTGCGCGGTGATGCCCGCCATACGTAGCGCGACAGAGTTCGCCAGCGCCAGGTGCCCGTCATAACGATCCAGAAAAACCGGCGTGTCTCCAGTGAATCCATCGATGAGTTCCTTGGTCGGCAGAGTGACGGGCTTCCATTTCGTTTCGTCCCAATCGCCGCCCCGTACCCATTGTCCCTTGGGAGTTTTCTTCACCTGCTCGGCTACGCGCCGGACAAATTCTTCGACGGTGGTGGCGTCATTCAACTGCACTTGATCGAGTTGCAGGCTTCCCCCGATGAAATGTACGTGGGAATCGTTGAAGCCCGGCATCAGCAGCCTGCCACCCGCATCCACTACCCGCGTGTCCGGGCCCCGCAATGCGTCGATTTGTGTTTTCGACCCCACCGCCATGATCCGGTCATGCAGGACTGCAACTGCTTCTGCCGTCGGCTGCGAGCGGTCGACTGTCCAGACCTTTGCATTCGTGATGATT
Organism: Terriglobales bacterium; assembly: GCA_963700175.1. Taxonomy (GTDB): domain Bacteria; phylum Acidobacteriota; class Terriglobia; order Terriglobales; family Acidobacteriaceae; genus DASVWZ01. The sequence goes on along the minus strand of CAVOWN010000002.1, from coordinate 10,276 downwards.
AGATCAGCCGTGGGTTTCGACTGTGCAAACGCCGTGCACGTCGCTAGAAGAACAAAAGCAATAATCTTATTCATGATTTCCGCTCACCCTGCCGTGTAGTTGCCTGAAGGAGTCGTTCGAGAATCGGATCGCGAAACGCCAGTGGCTATCCCCACTTCATCTTCGTGCGGAGCACGTCGAAAAAGCTTCCATGGGTCCGCAGAAGACTGACTTGTCTCTCAGATATACGACAACGTACGCGGTCGCCATCGTACACCGGCATTCCCACTTGGCCGTCTACGCTCAAATAGGCGTCTTCGTCCCCGGTGTTCACCACCAGTTCGACCAGCGATGAATTGGGGACAACCACCGGCCGGTGTGTCAGCGAATGTGCCGACACCGGCGTGATCACGAACGCATTCACCGTCGGCATTAAGATTGGCCCGCCTGCCGAGAGAGAGTAGGCGGTCGAACCGGTGGGGGTTGCAACGATCACGCTGTCCGCTTTGTACGCTGAAACAAATACTCCGTCCACATATACGTCGCAGTGGTTCAAGCGGGCGATCGTTCCCTTCCCTACCACGATGTCGTTCAAAGCATCGTAACGGGCCACCAGAGAGTCACGGCGAATCGACCTCACAGTGCACCATCGATCGCACTTCCGCCGCGTACTTTCCGTCCTCAATATTCTGCAAGGTGGGGAACAAATCACCAACTGGCACCTCGGTCAGAAATCCCAACGATCCCAGATTCACTCCCAGCACCGGAATGCCGGCCCTTGCCACAGCACGAGCCGCGGAGAGCAGCGTCCCGTCACCGCCCAACACAATTACAAAGTTTAGCGGACGCGCGCCCATATCCTCGCGCGCGACCGCCTCTATTTCGGGAGCAAATGTTGCCGTCTCAAGATCGACGATGACCTGATACTGGTGTTTTTTCAGCCAAGCCACCAACTGGGGCACTATCTCTGCCAGTTCCGGCTTTCCCGGCTTGGACACAATTGCAGCGGCTTTGATACTAGAGGATGGAGAATTCCCAGTGACCATGTGAATCTGAATTGTACAGAATGGAGGCACTACTCAGAAATCCGGCTCCGGCCTGTGGAAGCGGATCGGGGAGGATTGCGTTGAATGCAAGGCCGCCCTCCAGTTCAAAAGATTCCGTACAACAAGAACTCCCGGTTTCCCTCCGCGCCAAGAATCGGGGAATCGATCGCTTGGGCCTGACAACAGCCTTCTTTCACCAGCGCGGTCCGCACTTTTTCCACAGCGGCCAACTGGGCAGCCTCATCGTGGACAATCCCGTGCTTCCCTACTAAAGTGCGGCCGACTTCAAACTGCGGTTTTACCAGGACCACGATCTGACGCCCTTGCTTTTCTGGGAACGCCGATGCAATAACAGCTGGAAGCACCAGCGTGGCAGAAATAAACGACACATCCATCGCGATCACGTCGACGATTTCGCCCAATTGGTCTTTCGTCAGATATCGCGCGTTCGTTTTTTCCAGAAGGCGTACCCGCGGATCGGTCCGCAATTTGAAATCGATCTGACCATAACCGGTATCGACCGCGATTACATGCGCCGCTCCATTTTGCAGCAGGCAATCCGTGAAGCCACCAGTCGATGTCCCAACATCCATGCAGACCTTCCCCGCCACGTCGATCTGCCAATGCTGCAATGCACGCTCCAGCTTCAGCCCGCCACGGCTAACATATTTCAAGTCTTCGCCCAGCAGCCTGATTTCAGCATCCACATCGACCGGCGTTCCTGCTTTTTCAATCTTCTGTCCCTGCACCAAGACCTTGCCGGCAAGAATCATGGCCTGTGCGCGCTCGCGTGAAGTGGCCATTCCGCGCTCCAGAAGCAATTTGTCGACGCGAATTTTCAAACGGCTCCCTACAATTCTTTTCGGACGCGATTCGCACTTACACCCTTACCACCAACGTGCCAGCAACGAAGTCAGTGCAATTTGCTGAAGGTTCACAAAGTGAAACGGTTACAGCGATACATTCCCGCTTTTCCACACGATTTTCCACTTTCGTGTTGAAAACTTTCGGGAGCGCATAAAAAATAAAAGCCGCTCACGAGGAGCGGCTCTCCATTCACTTAAAAAGAAGACTAGCCGGCAACCTCTTCCAATAATTTCTGGTCGATGTCGAAGTTCGAATGCACGTTCTGCACGTCATCCTGGTCTTCCAGCACTTCCATCAACCGGATCATGGTGCTGGCTGCCTGGCCTTCCAGCTTGATGTAGTTCTGTGGAATCATCGCAACACTCGCCGAGACTGGCTCAATCCCGGCTTTCTTTACCGCTTCCAGAACGGTTTCATAAGCCGAAGGGGCGGTAAGAATCTCCCAATTATCTCCGTCGTCATGCAGGTCTTCGCCGCCCGCGTCCAGAACGATCGCCATGAGGTCGTCTTCTTTGGCCACTGCCTTGGGGATAACGATGTCGCCCTTCTTATGGAACATCCACGAGACGGCGCCCGCTTCCGCCATGTTGCCGCCATTCTTACCGAAGGCGTGACGGATTTCGCTGACTGTACGGTTCCGGTTGTCGGTATTGATGTCGAGCAAAACCGCTACGCCACCAGGTCCGTACCCTTCGAGCGAAAACTCCTCGTAGTTGGCGCCCGGCAACTCGCCGGTGCCGCGCTGGATGGCCCGCTTAATGTTGTCCGCCGGCATGTTCTCAGCCTTCGCGGCCAGAATGGCCGTGCGCAGCCGCGGATTGGTATCGGCATCGCCCCCGCCGTTCTTCGCCGCAATGCCGATTTCCTTGATCAGGCGGGTGAAAATCTTGCCGCGCTTGGCGTCCAATGCGCCCTTCTTGTGCTTAATCGTTGCCCATTTTGAATGGCCGGACATGGCAATACCTCTTCTTTAATAGTCTTTCACGGCGCTGAAACCACGGAATTCGCCCATAGAGGGGATCACGTTGGTGCCTCGTAACTAACTCAGGCGAAAAGGAATTATAGCACGCAGGTTGGTCGAAGGGCCTCGAAATTCCAAACCGGCGATTTGCGGGCCTGCGCTCAAAATGGGGGCCGTTAGTTGGGAGCGGTTGTCCGGTTCCGGGCGAAAAACTTAACTCGCATGGTCCTCAAGGAGCGGTTCCCGATGAAAGGGCGGCGCGTTTATGCCTCGATTTTTTGCAAAAAATGGGCAGAAAGTGCAAATTGTTCCACGTGGAACATATCGTCACGCTGGAATGGTACGCACAGGAATGTCATGACGGAATTACCAAAATGGAACCGGCAATTCCCCAGCCTCCGCAGAGAACGCGGAAGGCCGGGCCACCCCTCTTTGAAGGCGGGAATGATACTGAATGCCCCAATCAGGGTTGCGGCACGGCGTTTGAGGTTCAGCCGTAAGGAAAGCCCCAAAACGTCGCTCTCCTTTATTTCTTTCACGAGGCTGCCTGATTTAGGCGTTTGATGTTGCGATACATTGTGGGAGTACGACCAAAGTGACCACTTGTCTGCTAGATTACGTGTCATCAAAAGTTTGAGTGATGCTCGCTCCGGTCCTTAGCTAGCATTACCGATTCGTTTTTACGGATATCAAGTAAGAGAGCGATAACGCTCGCAGGAACTCCAAACGGCCGCATAGTTCACAGCTTCCGTCGGAGTGGAAGCGATTACTTTTTCTCCGCCGATGATCCCGCTGCCAAGGCTCCAAGACTGGCCGGTTTGAGGGTGACCACATGTGAGCCCTTGGTCATACCTTCCATGTGAGCCCCCACAGGCCAAGCTACCTTATTTTCGTCGTGCCCGAAATGGCTGTCAATTGGGCCGAAAGTCTCCTAGCGGGTAGATTTCAAATATCCCTCATTTAAAAGTACTTAGCCAACCAAGTTCATATACAGGACGAAGATCAATTTTCTCCGTTTGCGTTAACGTCGATTTTCACCAGCTCCTTGATAGCGATCAAGCATGACGCGCTTACGAAAATACACGATACTGAACCATGGCTACGTCAGCTCAAATATTGATAGAACTCGATAATGCCCCGGTGGTGCCAAGCATATTGCCCTTCCTATCCCAGATCGGCGGGGCCGGGGGGGCAAGGCCGTCTGTGCCGTTGAAGCTGTAGAGCCTAGTATAGATCCAGCCGTTAGGACCCGCTAAGAGCTCCGCGATGGCGCCGGAATTATATTGGCCGAGACCGATTGCTCCATACAGGTCGCCGGTATTGTCCATAAGCAGCCCCGGGCCGCCTCCGTCGGGGTAGAAAAGGTTGTATGCCCAGATGTCTTTTCCATGGCCGGAGGTCAATTCAAATACTCCGCCCACTGCAAAACTCCCATAGCCTTGTAGGGTGCCGTAAATGTCGTCTCCAGTGCTATCAAAGATCAGCGCGCCCCAAGGGAAAGCCCCAGCATCGCCAGCTGTAAAGTTGTGAAGGATTGCCTCCTTCCAGGTGCTGCCAGCCTTCGGCATCAGTTCGAACACTGTACCGCAGCCATAATCGCTGCACTGCCCCGATCCGCCGCTCCCGGTGACGCCATACAGGTTGCCCTGGCTGTCAAGAACGAGCGGACCATACGGGCCAGATCCGTCCTTGCCAGAACCGAAATTGTGCAAGACCTTATACTTGCCGGTGCCCCATGCCGGAGGCAGGCCCAGCAGGAGCGTGAGAGCCAGCACAAGAGACATGTGTTTGGGCTTCATCGAACGCCAGCTTTCTCGGCCGATTGGCCGCTGAGGGAGGGCAGCGGACATCGATCCGCTGCCACTCACTATATCACGGTTTTTGGGAATCGCTGAGGCCGACGGCTCGTTCCCGGCAGTGGGCCACAGCGCATCGTTTTTGGGCCAAACCACACTCAGTCCGAGTTGTCGTCGTCATCCGGGCCGGCCGGCACATAGCTTGTACCAGTACAGCTGCCGAAATTCTGGAAGCATGTATATGTGTGGGGAGTCGTAATCGATACAAACGGCCGCGGCTGTGAGAGCTGGAAGAAATCCGCCAGCGGTGGGATTGTGTGGTTCTGTTGCCAGTCGGGCGCGTTGAAGTCAGCATACCCGTCGTCTGGGGGGCCGTCGATGGGCGGCATGTTGAAATTGTATTCGGTAAATGCCAGGATGCTGCCGAAGTCGTGCACATACTCGGTCGGGTTAGTCGGGGGACCAAAGTTCGGGCAACTCGGTAGCGGCGATGGCCCACAAGCTCCCGAGACATAACTGCTGTAGGTCTGCCCGCTCGCGGTCCCCGTGTAGGGAGACACCACGAGCAGCGGCACGCGGAAGCCGGAGGTGTAACCACATCCCCAGCCGTTTGGGGCGACGGTGCACTCGCTGTTATCGCCCGACGGCTGTTTGTAGACTGCCCAAGGCTTGATGTGGTCGAACCAACCACCCCAGTCATCCCAGACGACGATGACCGCGGTAGGCTCACCGCCCTGCTGCGTGTTCGTATTCCAGTATTTTCCACTGCACGCCTGGCCGACAGCATCAATGATGTCCCCGACCCAAGAGGGCCCGTAGGCGATTGGCTGCGTCTTCGAGCCGTCGATGGGGTGGTCGGACCATTGCAAGTCCGGAATCACCCAGCTAATCGCCGGCAGCGGTTTGTTGCAGTTGTACAGGTCGTCGAAGATGGGTGCGTCACTGTAGCCGTTCTTGTCGGCAATATGAAGGTGGTCAGCCCATTCGTTGCTGTTCCCGTTGGGTCCGGAGCCGCAGGCATTCCCCTGGTACGAGGAGCTATTTTGCCCGTAGCAGACTTCCGGAATAGCTCGGGGCGCGTCCCAGATCGACTTGTCATTGACTGGTGGAAGATAGTATCCCCACGTCGCGATGCCACGGTCGCAGAAATCATTGTGTCCATGGCCGTTGCTGCAATCGTTGGCATCGGTCACCAGGCTGTCGTGCGGATAACACTCGGATTGGAGCGGGTCGAGATGTTCGCTGCCATCCGGATAAGCCCACTTTGGCCCTGTGCCTGTGATTGGACATCCGTAGTCATTCCCATCGAGTTCGGCTGCGAAGTCCAGGTAGTAGTTGTTGGAGTCGTGCGGCGCCGTTGGCGCTGAAGTTCCGGTAAACAGGGACTGATGGGCCGGGAAGCTCGGTCCTTCGTTGGTTTGAAACATGTAATTTGCGAAGCCGTAAGTAGTGGCAATATCGAAATACGGTTGTACGTCGGACCTTTGAACGTAGGAATAGGGTGGGCAGGTACTGCCGTACTTGGAGTAGTTGGTGTATTCGTGGCAGAAGCCGTCCTGGTTCCCGCCATCATAGTCCGGTACCCACCCTGTCTCGTATAAGTGGGTCGGATCGACAATGCCCGGCGTCGTTATATTCGTGTCCCAACTACTCAGAGGCAGTGAAGTGTTGCAGATAAGTTGGTACTGCAGAAGCGTGTTGCTTAACGGGACCCATCCGTATCCGCCGTCGACAATGTCTACACCGGGCTCGAAGGCGTGCTCCTGGCTGCAGTTCGCAGCCGATGGGCCGGACCCGAACAGATTGTCTGGCGTTCGGTTTTCCTGTACGACAATGATGATGTGTTTGAAAGTACCGGGTTGAATTTGGGTATACGCGAAGGTTGTGGCGAGTGATATCAGAAGCATCAGCTTGGTTGCGAATTTCATGGGCACGAATCTCCTTGTTCGAAATTAAATAGAGATATTCGAGGGGCCCGGACCTTGATTCGAAGAAAAGCCGTTGAATCGCGGTCGCACAAATTATGCGCCAGAAATTTTAGTTGTCAACGGGAATCGTTACGAATTGAGAATTGTCTAAGTCTTGGACAACGCGTTTAACGAGTTTCATGCGCGAGAAATCATTCTTCTAATTAAGGTCCCGCTCCTGTCTTGCCTTGTAGGCGTAAACGACTGCCAGCAGCGGCGCCGACAATAGCACTCCCCAGAACGGAATCACGATCCCCAGCACAATCGGCGTCAGGATCGACGCCCAGATCGGCACCTTCGCCGTCCGTTTCATTAGATAAGGTTGCAGAAAGAACCCGTCCACCACAGCAATTACCGCGTACAGGATCAAGACATAAAGTGGATGCTGCCAGTCGGTCCAGCGCAACGTCGCGGCCAACGCCGGTCCGAGTAGTCCCAGGACTGGCCCGATGTGCGGCACAAATTGCAACACCGCCGCCAGCAATGCCCAAAGCGGCGCCCATGGAACCTTTATGATCCACAACCCGACCAGCCACAATAAAGCCACCGCAAATGAATCCTGCAACTGCGCGATGAACCAATGCTTCAACGCGCTTCCCGTGAGCCGGAGATGATCTCGAATTTCCAAGCGTTGGTCTCTCCTCCCGCGTTGCGCGGTCGTTCTACGCTCTTTGCGGTTCAGAGTTTGGCGTTTGTTGCCCGTGTTAAAATTAGGCTACCTCCGCAATCACAGGAAAAACAGATGAAATTTGGCGTCCTCATCTTTCCCGGATCCAACTGCGATCATGACGCGTACTGGACGATCCAACAGGTCGCTAAACAGCCCGTAACTTTTCTGTGGCACGATTCGCACGACCTTCAGGGTTGTGATGCCATTATTGTCCCTGGTGGTTTCGCCTTCGGAGACTATCTTCGAACCGGCGCCATCGCCAAGTTCTCCCCGGTTATGGATTCGGTGAAAAAGTTCGCTGCCAGCGGCGGCTTGGTGCTGGGCATCTGCAACGGATTCCAGATTCTTTGCGAGTCCGGACTACTTCCCGGCGCACTCATGCGTAATGTGGGCCTGAAATACGTTTGCAAACCCGTGCAAGTTCGCGTGGAGAGCACTGACACTCCGTTCACCAGTCACTGCCACGAGGGCGATATCCTCACCATTCCAATTGGGCACATGGAGGGTAATTATTTCTGTGATGAGGCGACTTTGGCGGATCTCCTCAATGATCGCCGCGTAATTTTTCGTTATTGCAATCCCGAAGGCCAGATTACCGCCGATTCCAACCCCAATGGCTCCCTGGACAATATCGCGGGCATTTGCAATGCGGGACGCAACGTGCTTGGAATGATGCCCCACCCCGAACGCTTTAGCGAAGCCGCACTTGGTGGCACAGACGGCTTCAAGATTTTTGAGTCTCTGGTCGGAGCAATGACGGCGAAATAGTCTGATGTACCCGCCTCATAACCCGCGACAGTCCGGCAATCCTCACTTTGTTCTTTTCTCCTCGTCCGTTTTTTGATAGTGTGAAGTCCCCTATCGCCACCGGACTGCCCGGCGCAGCATAAGTGTGTCTATATCCGGGAGGCGTCTACCATGCAGATCCGAGAGGTGCTTGACAATCTCTCAGGTGCCCTACTTTGCGATGATCGAATCCTTACGACTCGCGAGCGTGAACTATTGGCCGAGGTTATGAGCCGTGCCACACAACACATTGCAAAATCTTCTTCTTCACTTGCCCTGAATGACGCGCTTGCACTAGCCGTCGGTGAAACGATTGCCCAGCGTGCTTACACCATACTGGGCCACACCCTGATCGAGCGCATGGTTCAGCCGGAACATTTCGACTCTAGCCAGCAGGGAGTTCTCCGCGCATCGACACCCGGGGTCCCCCCTCCCGGCCCATCTCCTAATGTGCCTCCGGGCCCTCATCCACCTTTTCCGGGGCCTGGCGGCATCTCGAATCTAAGGAAGGCGAACTCCACCCACTCGGCGGTCATGGCCCTTCCTTACGTTTTGCTTGACGAGTTCCTGGCCCCGCCGGAACTTAACTGCCTGGTGCAGTATGCGCTGGCTCATGAGAACGATTTCCGCCTCAGTGAAGTTATTTCACCGAACGGCGACACTCGGGGTCCAGACTTCGAACACCGCCGCTCTCGGGTCCTGATGGATCTTGGGCCGCATCAGGACGTCGTGGTGCAACGTCTGCTCGCCTGCCTGCCGCAAGCGCTTGAGAAGCTTGATCTTGAGACCGCGCCCATCACTCGCGTCGAAGCCCAGATCACCGCCAGCAACCACGGCGACTATTTCCGTTGCCACACTGACAACGGCGTCGGTGAGATCGCAACTCGCGATATCACCTTCGTTTATTTTTTCAATCGTGAGCCTAAACAGTTTGTCGGAGGCGAATTGCGTCTATACGATTCTCCGCCGCAATCCAGCGCAGGCGCCCCGACCTATCACGCGATTGTTCCGGAACAGAATCAGCTGGTCATTTTCCCCAGTTCCCTGTCCCATGAAATCACCCCGGTGGAGTGTTCTTCTGGAGCATTCGCCGACAGCCGATTCACGGTAAACGGATGGCTTCACCGGTAAAAGACTTGGCATGGCTGGCTTGGATTGAGCGCATGGTTGGACCGGCGGCCCATCTCGGAACCGCCGCTTCGCTGCCGCGCTCTGCGTTCCATTGCCGCCTGGACGATCAGCCGGACCACCTTGTTCCTCCGCGCATCTTGGAGCAGGGGCTGTGGGAGGGACTGGCTGATCGTCGTAGATTTCTCAACCCGCTGTGCACGTTTTCGCACACCGCCTTCCCCGACCTGACCGGTGGGGAAGATTTATCGTGCTTCAGTTTTCGTGAACGGACGGTCTGGCTCACCGATCCTGCCACTCGCGCTCTGCAACCCTTCTGGCTCGGTCCCGAGCTGGCCGATGCACTCTACGAGCTGCAACCGGGACAGCCCGCCCCTGCGGGGCTTTCCTCAAGGATGCAAAGCACTCTGGCGATGGCAAACATCCTAGTGGACGACACCTTCGCCACCACGCGCTGCCGGGACTGGACAGAAACCGTTTCCCGTTGCCGCGGACAATTTCGCGACCGCGGATTTGTCCCAGTTCGCGATTTAATCCACCCGTTTCACATCGCGGCGCTGCGCCGTTACTATCGTCAACTGATTCGAACCGGCAAGCTGCCGCTGGGTGACGGTCAAACTGCGTTGCGTTATGCCGCCCATAACGAAGGCGTTGCCCGTTTCTTCCATCGCCAGCTCACTCATGCGATTTCTCAACTGGCGGGAGAGTCGCTGAAACCATCGTACGTTTACATGGGTTCATATCAGGCAGGCGCAACGCTTGAAAAACATATCGACCGCGAACAATGCGAGTTCAGTCTTACCCTATGTTTGGATTACAGTCCCGAACCACAGCTTGCCACACCTTGGCCGCTCGTCCTGCACGCCGATAGTGGCAGGGTCAGCGTCTACCAATCGATAGGGGACGCACTGCTCTACAAAGGACGCGAGCTTCCGCACTCCCGCACAGCGCTGCCCGCGGGCCATACTTCAACCTCGATCTTTTTCCATTATGTGCGCCAGGATTATGCTGGGGCGCTCGATTGAAGCAATTTCGGTAGGACGAACTTTGGGGAGACTCCAGGAAATATTGCCAAA
>CAVOWN010000001.1:0-113942 GCA_963700175.1 Terriglobales bacterium | reverse complement strand
TCGACAATGCGGGCAATTTGTACGGGACGACCCAACTTGGCGGATCCTACGGGTATGGCACGGTGTTCGAGCTGACGCCCGCTTCGGGGGAGTGGACGGAGGATGTTATTTTCAGTTTTGACCTAACGGATGGGTGCTGCCCCTATGGCGGCTTGGTCATTGGCGCGGGAGGCGTTCTCTACGGAGCCGGGGGGACGCCTTCGAGTTAACTCAGGAATCCGAAGGCTGGAACGAGAGCGTGCTCCACCAATTCAGCGGAAAACACGGCGATGGATACCTCCCCTACGCCGCCCCCATTCTGGACAAACAAGGGAACCTCTTCGGCACGACGGAATTCGGCGGTGTGCAATGCGGCAGTTCAAGCTGCGGCGTCGTATACGAGCTTTCGCCCGAAGCAGGTGGTCGGTGGAAAGAGCACATCCTGCACCAGTTTCATGGCAAGGACGGGCAGTTCCCCGGGAGCGGCGCGTTGGCGATGGACGCCCTCGGTAACCTCTACGGCACGACGGTAAATGGAGGAACTTATCTGGGCGTAGTGTTCAAGCTCGCACCAGAGCGCGGCGGCCGATGGAAAGAAACCGTCCTTTATCGGTTTCTGCAGGGCATCAGCGGCTCCGGGCCCGGCGGCAGCGTGGTCCGGGACAAGGCGGGCAACCTTTACGGTACCACCATCTATGGAGGAAGTCCCAATTGCGATTGCGGCGTCGTGTATAAATTAGCGCCGACGAAAAGCGGTAAGTGGAAGTATACGGTCCTGCATACGTTCGTCGGCTCCGACGGTGCCCAGCCCGACGCCAATCTCATCCTCGACGACGAAGGAAATCTCTACGGTACCGCAGCCACCGGCGGCCAATACGGCGACGGCGTCGCCTTCGAACTCACGCCGTAGCGTCCGGCCCCGTCTTCATACCTTTAGCCGACGCGCCCTCTACGGCGTCAACTCGTAAACTGCGCCCTGATTTTGATTTCCGCCTAATGCCGTAACGCCGAAAAGGTCGCCCTTCGCATCGATCGTTACTCCGTAGTTCGAGTAAGCCCCGTCGGGATTTCCCTTGAAATTGTGGACCACGGTTTCGTTCCACTTGCCCCCGGACGCAGGGCTCAGTTTGAAGATCGCACCACAACCGCATCCGGGATCGCCACCAGCCGAATCGGTGCCGTAGAGGCCTCCCGCCCGGTTGAAAACCAACCTGCTCAGAGGGCCGTTGCCGTCGTTTGAAGCCTTGAAACTATAAAGAACGCTCTCTTTATACTTGCCGTTGGAGAGGGTCAACTTAAAAACAGCGCCCACTCCGTTACTTCCGCCGTAGTATGTGGTGCCATAGAGATTCCCTTTGGCGTCGGCGTTCAGCCCTCCGTACGGAGAACCAGCATCGGGCTCCCCGAGAAATCCGTAAATGGTCGTGAACTGCCACTTGCCGCCGGACTTGGTAGCGAGTTTGAAAACCGTGCCCGCCGAATGAACGCCGCCCAACTCAGCGACACCGTATACATTGCCGGCCTTGTCGATGAGAAGAGGCCCGAGCGAACCAGTTGAGCCATCGTTTCCACCGGTAAAGGCGTGAAGCACTTTCTGCGTCCAGTGCCCGTTCTTTTTCGCGATGAGCTCATAAACGACGCCAAAAGCATGAGCACCGCCATCTGGAGTGGTACCGTAAAGGTTGCCATGCTTGTCGAATACGACTGGACCGCCGGGACCGAAGCCGTCATTGGCCCCGGTAAAGTTATACAGAACGGTCTGGCTCCAACCGCCGCGGAAGGGCGACAACTCGTAAACCACGCCGCATCCGTCACCGGCGCAGCTTCCGCCCGAGCCGCCGGCCACGGTTGTGCCATAGATGTTCCCCTTGGCGTCAAGCGTAACGCCCCCGTAGGGATTTTTGCCGTCGGCGCCTCCGGTGAAACTGTAGAGTGTTGCCTGCTTCCACTGGCCGCTCTTGGTGGGACTTAGCTCGTATACTGCACCGAACCCATTAGCGCCGCCCACCACAGCTGTCCCGTAGGCATTGCCAAGTCTGTCGAACGTCAACGTCGAGGCTGGCATCCCGCCGTCATTGCCGCCAGTGAAGTTGTATACGATCTTCTCTTTATTGGCGGCGAATGCCACCATCCCGAACCCCAAGACCGCGATTCCGACTCGACCGGCAACAACCACCATTGAATTTCGGCGCATATCCGCGACCTCCGAACCGCTAAGCACGCTTTTGCCCGCTGCCGAACTATATCATTGCAACCGGGTTAAAACACCTGCCCAGTGCGGGATTGACGCGTTTTTTTAAAATAGGCTCTTGACGGCTAGCGCCCCAATGAGGCGAGCCGCTTCGGGCCAGCCTGCACAATGCCGGCATTACCGTCGCCAGGGCGAGTTAGTACTCCGACAACTCCTTCATGGCGCGGAACAAATCTTCCGCCTGTGGCAGAGTCGCATCTTCAAGGATTGGCTGGTACGCCACGAATACGTCTTTTGCCGCCACGCGCCGCACGGGTGCGTCAAGGTGGTCGAACAATTCCTGGGCGATCTGTGCGGCAATCTCCGCGCCATACCCCCAGCTGAGTGTATCTTCGTGGGCAACGATCACACGGTTGGTCTTGCTGACCGATTTCGCGATGGCATCCCAGTCGAAAGGATTGAGGCTGCGCAGGTCGATCAATTCGACCTTTACGCCATGTTCACGCTCCAGCCTTTGGGCGGCTTGCAGCGCCCGCGGAACCACCGCGCCGTAGGTGATCATGGTGAGATCGGTGCCGGGCTGAACGATCTTTGCCTTGCCGAATGGGACCATGTAATCGGGTCCGGGATAGGGCGCGCGCCCGAAAGTTTCGCGGTAGAGGCGTTTGTGTTCCAGGAACATGACCGGGTCATCGCAGCGAATCGCAGTACGCAGCAGCCCCGCCGCGTCGAGTGCATTCGAAGGAAAGATGACGCGCATTCCCGGAGTATGGGTGAAGATGCTCTCGCCGCACTGCGAATGATAGATGGCGCCGCCGGTCAAATATCCGCCGATGGCAACGCGCACCACCGCCGGGGACGAAAATCCGTTGTTCGAGCGCCACCGCATAAGCGGAAGTTCATTGCGCAGTTGCATCATCGCCGGCCATATGTAATCGAAGAACTGAATTTCGACGACCGGCTTCAGTCCGCGCGTGGCCAGGCCAACCGCGCGGCCCACAATGTTCGCTTCCGCCAAGGGAGAATTGAAAACTCGATCGGAACCGTATTCACATTGCAAGCCGGAGGTCAGCTTGAATACGCCACCTTTGCCTTTGATCAGCTTCTCCCGTAGATATTGCTCGCGGCTGCAGTCGGCAACGTCCTCGCCGAATAGCACAATGCGTTCATCGCGCGCCATCTCATCTTTTAACGTGGAGTTGATGAGGTCTGCCATGGTTTTGGGGGCAGGCGGTTTGTCGCCGGTGGCAACGGGCGTGATCGGAGCAGTATCGAAGGCAGCGGACGTGGGATCTAAGTACGGTGAATAAACGAAGTCGGTAATACTTTCGGGTTTCGGTAACTCGGCCTCGAGTGCGCGGTCGACAGCATCTTGCAGACCGTCCTCGACTTCTTTTTCCAGGCGATTGATTCCATTCTCGTCGAGGATGCCTTCGCGGATCAGGAACATCTGCATACGGGTGATCGGGTCGCGGGCGGCATCGCTCTCACGCTCGGCATCAGGGCGATAAAGGCGCTCGTCATCCGACAGCGAATGCGAATAAGGGCGGATAACGTGCGCGTGAATGAAGCTCGGGCCTTGCCCCGCGCGGCAATAGGCAACAGAGCGGGCAAAAGCGGCATAAGTTACAACGGGGTCGGTACCGTCGAACTCTTCGAAGTGGAAGTTGGGGAAACCGGAGACCAGACGCGAAATATTTCCGCCCGCAGTTTGCACCTCGACCGGTACGGAGATGGCATAGCCGTTGTCCTCGACCACAAACACGACAGGAAGTTTGAGGTTAGCGGCGGTGTTCAGGGCCTCCCAGAACTCGCCTTCGCTGGTGGTACCGTCTCCCAGCGAAACGTACGTGACCTCGTCGCCGTGGAACATGACGTCTTTGAACTGGCGGTAGTCGCCGTCCACTTTTTTCGCGGCATCGGGATGGGCGGCGTAGTATCGCCCAGCCTCAGCGCAACCGACGGCTTGCAGAATCTGCGAACCGGTTGGCGAGGATTGCGACACCACATTCTGGCGGGGAAAGCTCCAATGCGAAGGCATCTGGCGTCCGCCGGAATTGGGATCGTCCGCAGCGCCGACGGCCTCAAGCAGCATTTCGTACGGAGTCGCTCCTAAAGCCAGGCACAACGCGCGGTCCCGGTAGTAAGGAAAGAACCAGTCGTACGCCGTTTTCATGGTGAAGCCGGCGGCGACGCCAACAGCTTCATGGCCGGCGCCTGAAATCTGGAAGAAAATCTTCTGCTGCCGCTTGAGCAGGATCTCGCGGTCGTCCAGCTTTCGCGAGGTATACATCACGCGGTAAAACTCAATCAATTGTTCGCGGGAGAGCCCTTCGTACTTCAGGTTCTCCGCGGCCGGCTTGGGATCTGCTTTAGTTGCCATCCTGTCCCCTATTCTACGTATAAGCGCAAAGACCTTATTTTATACGCTCGGCGGGATTGAGAATAGCAGTCTTCGGAGCGGCCCAAACGCTAGCAGGATAAGGCGTTTCCGCGATTCAGCCGGGATTCCGATTTCTCATCCACAGATCATTTATGCTGGGAGTGTCCCTAAAATGATCCGAGTCCAGCACCCATTCGATTC
Source organism: Terriglobales bacterium (assembly GCA_963700175.1). GTDB lineage: Bacteria > Acidobacteriota > Terriglobia > Terriglobales > Acidobacteriaceae > DASVWZ01. The sequence continues at coordinate 109,188 of CAVOWN010000001.1, read as the reverse complement.
TCGTTCCATCCGCCTGGTGATTTTCGATCTGGACGGGACTCTGGTCGATTCCCGACTCGATCTAGTGCACTCGGTCAATGCCATGCTGCGAAACTTTAACCGGCCAGAGCTGCCGGAGGGGGTCATCGCGTCATATGTAGGCGATGGCGCTCCCATGCTGGTGCGGCGCGCCCTCGGGGATCCCACCGACGACGTTTTTTTTAAAGCTGCGCTGGAGTTCTTTCTCGCCTACTATCGCGTCCACAAACTCGACTTCACGCATGTTTATGCTGGCGTGAAAGAAATGCTGGCGGCGATCCACCAGTCGAATGGCGCTCACCGGCAATTGGCTGTGCTGTCCAATAAGCCGGTCAACCCTTCACGGGCAATTGTGGAGGCCTTAGGCATGGCCGAGTTTTTTGTGCAAATTTATGGTGGAAACAGCTTTGCCACCAAGAAGCCCGATCCGGAGGGCGCGCGCACCATCATGGGCGAGACGAATGCACGCCCGGAGGAGACACTGATTGTCGGCGACTCCTCGATTGATGTGCTGACCGGCCGCAATGCCGGAATCTGGACTTGCGGAGTCACCTACGGCTTCGTTCCTCAAAGTCTCGATCTCGCGCCTCCCGACGTTACCGTCGATTCGCCCGCAGAGATCACGCAAGTTCTGGCGTGATGCCCAGCAGCAGTGCCCTCTATGGTTAACGCCGTGGCCGCGGGCTTCGGCTACACTTCAGACTAAACATGGACACCTCGTTTACTCCAGCCGAACTGCGCAAGCTTCGCAGCCTTAAGACCCCACACGGAATTCAACGATTTCTGGATGACATGCCCTATCACCTGGCGGACACATCGTGGTCGCCGCGCCGCGTGCTGCGCGACCAGACTTCCCATTGTTTTGAGGGAGCCATGTTCGCCGCCGCCGCATTGCGGGCCAATGGATACCCTCCATTAATCATCGATCTCGAGGCGGAACACGATACCGATCATGTCATCGCGGTGTACCGCGTAAACGGCCATTGGGGATCGATCGGCAAGTCCAACTACACCGGATGCCGCTATCGTGAGCCGGTTTACCGGTCCTTGCGAGAATTGGCGCTCAGTTATTTTGAGGTCTACTTCAACCTGCGCCGGGAGCGTTCGCTGCGTACATTTTCCCGTCCAGTCAATCTTTCGCGCTTTGACCGCCGTAATTGGATGACCACGGAAGAGCCGCTATGGTTCATTGCTGAGTACTTATTCGACATTTATCATTACAAATTGCTTACTCCAGCCATGGCCAAGCGACTGCATCGGCTTGACGATCGTTCGTTTCGCGCAGGATGCCTGGGCCGAGCAGAAAAATAGAACGCTCCCACGCCTGCTCCCGCACGGATCGCCACGGGGTTCGGAGTAGCCCATTCGGGGCCTCTGTGCGTCCCTGTGTACCCTGTGGTTATGCTGCTTCAGGCGCTCGGTCGGCGCTTGCTTAAGCAACTTGGCGGAACTGGCTGGGTTCTAACCTCGTAAATATCCCTATGCGAATCTTGCCTGCCGTAGTCTGTCTTGGGCTCGCCCTATCCACGGCGATGGGCCAAAACGTCATCTCGCATGAAAAAGCCCGAAACGTTGTCCCGTCCGCTGTAGCGCCACTCTCCGAAAATCAGATTCGCGATCTCATCCGCAAAGCTGCCGACAATGACATGGAGAACGACAAGAAGCTGCGCAACTATACCTACGTAGAGCGCGATGAGCAGCACAAACTGGACGGCAGCGGCGACGTGAAATCCACTGAGACCAAGACCTTCGACGTAATGGAGATTTACGGCGAGCAGGTCCAGAAACTGACGGCGAAAGACGATAAGCCGCTCTCCGACAAAGAGGCCCAGAAAGAAGACGAGAAGATCCAGAAAATTATCGACAAGCGCAAAGACGAGTCCGAGGACGAACGCCGAAAGCGGACCGAGAAAGAGGAGAAAGAACGCGAAGATAACCGCAAGTTCGTGATCGAGGTCGCCGATGCCTACAACTACAAGTTTGTTGGCAGTGAAATCATCGATGGCCGCGAGAACTACGTCGTCGACGGCGACCCCATACCGGGATATGAACCGCACATGAAAGAAGCGAAGATCCTGCCCAAGTTCCGCTTTCGCGCCTGGATCGATAAAGACGAGACCGAATGGAAGAAGCTCGACATCCAGTGCATTGACACCGTCTCATTCGGATGGGTGCTCGCCCGCCTACACAAAGGATCGCGAATCGTAATCGAGCAGACGCGCGTAAATGATGAAGTCTGGCTGCCCCAGCATGTGAATCTTAAGATCGATGCGCGGGTCGCATTGCTGAAAGAGTTCAGCATGGGCCTCGACATTGGATATCGCGACTATAAAAAGTTCCGCACCGATACCAAGATCATTCAACTCGGCGAAGTCCCCGCCAAGAATTGAGCCCTCGAGCAGTGCAATAAAAACTCCTCCCGCTTTGATGGGAGGAGTTCGTAAATCGTAAAGCTACCCTTCTGGGACCTAGAAACTAAGTTTGGCCGCGAACTGGATGCCGCGCGGTCCGCCTCCACCTAGGAACGGATTGCCGATGCCCACGTCGCCGGTCGCCGTGATGGGATAAAAGCTCCCAGCGTGCGTTCCGTCCGACATGTTCGGCGAACCGATGTCGCCAATGAAATTCGGCATCGAGGGGTTGGCAAAATTCGGATGGTTGAACAGGTTGAAGAATTCGGCGCGCAATTGCATGGTGAGCCGCTCGGTGATGGCTGTGTCCTTGAACAGGGAGAAATTGAACTCCTTGAAGCTGGGTCCACGTAAAGAGTTACGACCCTCGCTGCCGAAGTGTCGGGTTCCCGGGATGCAGTTGGTTTCATCCGGACTGCCATCATTGTTGGGATTGCCCCAAGTGCACGGAGCAGCAAAGGAAGCCAGATTCAAATATTGCGCCGGATTGCCCGGAGAATATACGGGGGTGCCAATAAGGTCCGGCCGGTCAAACCCTTCTCCGGCGCCCGAGTAGTCTCCCTGGAACTCGTAATTCAACTGCCAGGGTTGGCCGTCCTGCAAATTGGTAACGCCGTCGATGCCCCAACCATTTTTCAGCTTTCTGAGCGATCCACTGCCTGTGGGGAATAAATACGTGAAATTCCAGGTGAAGCGGCGTCGGATGTCGAAGCTGGAATTTCCCCGGTCCGCCGCAGGCAAAGTGCTGTTCTGCGGCTGCGCCTGGTTCGGCAGGAAGTCCTCCAGATCGCTGGCGGAATCGATGGAATGCGACCAGACAAAATTAGCCTGTGTGCTCAGACCATGCCAGCTACTAATGTGGAGACTTGATTGCAACGAATTGTAGTTTGAGTTGGCCGACGATTGTTGTTGGTTCAAGTAGAAGAAGTTGGAATACGTTCTCGGAACCCCGTAACTGTTGATACAGTTGCAGCCCAGATCGGCTGCGGTGATCTCCGCCTGACTGGGCTGGTTGATGTCCAGGAAGCGGAAAAGTTTTGTCCCGACAGATCCAACATATCCCACTTCCAAGACCGCTTTGCGACCCAGTTGCTGCTGAAGATTCAGATTAAAGTTCTGAATGTAGGGGGTGCGCATCTTCGGATCGACGGAGAAGAAATCGCCCTCCGGCGCGTAACCCGAATACACCGGTTGGTTGGGGAGAATCTGCGCGACTGCGCTCCCTGTGGCAAGCGCCTGCGGGCCAAGTCCGGGATAGGCTGGACCTGGGCAGAAAATACAATTCCACGGCAGATGTCCCAGGAACATATCCTGCGAAAATGCGTCATAGAACAATCCCCAACCGCCCCTAATGACGGTCTGGCCCTTGTCCGACAAGTTGTAAGCGAAGGCAACGCGCGGGGCGAAGTTATTGTAATCCTTGTTATACAACTGCCCGGTGGGAACATTGTTTCCACCGTTGGTGGGATCAAAGGCGTAAAACAATCCGTTTTTCTCGCCCACCACGCCGAAGTAGTCCCACCGCAACCCGAAATTCAGAGTAAGTCGCGAGGTAGCGCGAAAGCTGTCCTGAACGTAAAGTCCATCGCTGTTCTGGAAGGTGTGCCGTCTGGAATCTCCGGTGACCTGGCTGCCTCCGTCCGGAGTCGCCATTAAGAAATTTGTTAAATCGGCAAAATCAAGCGTGCCGCGGAAATTGTGGTCGATGACCTGCATGATGGTGGTGCGGCGGAATTCGTACCCGAACTTGATATCGTGCTTGCCCGACTTCCACGAATAGTTATCGATAAAGTGCCAGTTGGAGTCCACGCGATTGCGGGGTACAGAAGAGGTTGCACCGATCGGTGAAAATCCGCCCACGCTAATCTGTGGCAGACCGCCGTCGTAGCCACTTACGCCGGTGTTCAACCCGATCGAATTCGGGTTGAAGCTGCTGTCTTCGGGGAAAAATCCTTCCGCGAACCGGTTCCATCCCAGGCGGGCTTCGTTCACTTGCGACGAGTTCACGATCCTTACGTAGGACAACGAGATCAGTTGCACGCGAGTCGGGGTGGTTGTGTTAAAGCCCGGAAGCAATCCGCCGCCCAATTGCGCGAAAGGAAAGCTCTGGCTGCTATCGCCAAAGTAATATCGCCCGGTCAGCAGGTTGTTAGGGTTAAAGTTGTGGTCGACCTTGGCAATCATGCTGTCTACGCGATTGAAGAAGCGGGTGGCCGTGGCGAGGTTGTTGGTCGTGCAGCCGTTGACATCGCTGACCGCGCCGGCAATGTTGGGGATCGGCCAGGGATTGCGTGCGAGCAGTGCCGTCGAGATCGGGCTCACTGTCCCACCCATTCCGACGATACTTGCCTCGGTGGCCGCGATTACTGCGGGATCAGGCACGCAACTGCTACCGGCTTGCGCTCCATTCTCCCGCTGGCCCTCATAGTCGCCATAGAAAAATGTTCTGTCCTTGACGATCGGTCCGCCCAATGAGCCGCCGAATTGATTGTTGTTGAATGGATTCTTCGGATCGGGTTCGAAGTTGAAATAATTGCGGGCGCCCAACTTGCCGGACCGGAAATACTCCAGCGCTGAACCGTGCCAATTATTGGTGCCGCTCTTAGTCACAATGTTGACCACGGCGCCGCTGTTCCTGCCATATTCCGCCTCATAGTTGGAAAGCACCCGCAACTCGGCGACTGCATCGATAGGCAGAATGGTGGCTGGATCGCCGAACACACCAGCTTCGTTGATGGCTGGATCGTTCCGGTAGCCGTCGTTCATATCGGTGCCATCAAGCAGGAAGTTATTCGATCGGCCGCGCGATCCGTTCATGGAAAACGTACCGTAGGATCCCGGAGAATCCGAAATCTGATCGGGCGAGCCGGCCACGCCGGGATTCAAATAGATCAACTTGGTGTAGTCGCGGCCGTTCACGGGAATATTTTGGATGGTCTGTTCCGTCAGTGTGCCACCCAGCTCGTTGGATGTGGTCTCCACTTGCGGCAATCCTTCGCCAGAGACCTGCACCTGCTCGTTCACCTGACCCGGTTTGAGGGAGACGTCCACCCGGCGTTCGCCGGCCACATCGACCGCAACGTTGTTGGTCACCGAGGTCTCGAAACCGTTCTCAGTCACGCTCACGTTATACGCGCCAATGGGCAACTCGCTGACGGTGTAGGTGCCGTCGGCACTGGTTTGCGTGGTGCGCTCCTGGCCGGTATTGACGTTTTTCACCTTGACCGTCGCCCCTGAAACCACAGCTCCCGATTGGTCGGTTACGGTTCCCAAAATGGTCCCGCGAAAGGTCTGTGCGATTAGCGCAGCCGTGGACAAAAGCGCGAAAGCGAAGATGATCCTGAGCCTCATCGTCCTTCTCCCCTTTACCTGAACGTCAAAATGGATGGAACATTAGCACCGGGACGGCTTGACATCGTGGGGCCGCAGCCCCCAGTCGTCTAAGTTTGAACAGCTTCCCGGAGACAATATAGTCACCAGAATGGTTCTCTTCTGAAAACAGGCATTTTAACCTATGCGCGTCACAAAGCAAGTGAGAAGGAAGCTTACCGCAGAAAAGATGGCTTTTGGCCGACTTGAACGGGACCTCGGGGGAAGAGCGGTTTGGACCGGTTAGAAGGTAAACGCCACGCCGCCGCGAACGGCTTTGGCGGACTGCACCAGGTACACCGTGTGGCCGTCCTGGCCGAGCACCGGAACATAGCCTTGGGCGAGCAGGTTGCGCACGTCCACAATGGCCTCCACATGGCCGGGGAAAAATCCCATTCCGGGAATTGGCTGGCGGATCAGGATATCAAGAAATGGATCGGCTCTCCCGATCGAGGTGTTAAACATGTCCACCGATGACAGCACGGGGCCGTCCACCCAGCGGTAAGAGGCCGTCCATTGGGTGTGGGTTTTGGGGACAACGCCTGTTAACTTGCCGGTGACGGCGCTGTGTTCAGCCGACCGCGACCATTGCTGGACGTCCTGGAGGCTTTCGCCGGGGTGCGCTAGTTCGAGAGCGCCGCCATAGGCATAGTCAAAGGTCGCTGTAAGTCCTGGAAGTAGTTGACGTTCCGCCACCAGGCGCACGCCTTCGGTGGCATATGCCCGACCGCGGTAGGTAAAGGTGCCCGAGTACAGGTCTGGCAGGACGCTGCCGGAATCGGCGGCAGGCTCGCCCATGCCGGTCAAGTGCGGGTCGCTGACGCGATCATAGTAGACGGCGGCTTGCAGATTGTTCTTTCCTTCGCGGTGGGAGATCGAAAGCTCGTGGTGATGGTCGTTCTCCACCGTTGATGAATAATTCATCAGGCTGACGCGGGGATTCGATTGGCCCAAATCGGGACTGAGGGTATCAAGGTCGCCATTCGCCAGACCGTCAGGGACTGACGTGGCGTAGCGATATTCGACCACGGTGTCCTTGGAAAGGTGATAATCCACAGTTCCGAAGGGCCGGAAAGCGGTCACGCGACCAAGGAACTGGATGGTCTGCAGCTCGCTGCCGAACTTGAGCTCAAGCACGTCTCCCAATTTGAGACTGTCGGAAGTCTCCATGGAGATGGCCTGCATGGCAGCCCCAGGGACAGTGTCAGGCGCGGGAAGGTTGCGCATGGTAAAAGCGATCTCGGGACCCGCTCCGTCCCCCTCTTGATGGCTGAAGGAAGCTCGAATCACGCTCGCCGGCGATGAATCCCCGTAACCGATATTGCCTTGCAATCCAATGGTATCCGACGAAAAGATCGATCTCTCGACGGAAAATCCGGTTCCCAAATCGGAGTCGCCGCCATAGCCCCCGGAGTTGCCACCAGCCACAAAGGATAACGACCCCTTCAAGCGCGAGTTTGCCTTGGCTTCGGTGGTTAGAACCGCCGTATTGTCGTCGATCATGCGGAGAATGGGGCGATTTGCGCCGGAACGCAACACCCACTTCCAATCGTCTCCATCCGCGTTTCCGCGGGCGGGAGCTAACTGAATGGCCTCAAACAAAGTACTGAGGGTGATGTTCACCAAGATGTTCGCACCGGCGCCGAGGCCAACACGCTCACGTAACACCGGCAGAAATGAAGGAGCGGAAACTTTAATGCTATACGTGCCAGGAATGAGATTGGCGGCGGCATAGAAGCCGCGCTCGTCGGTGAATACCGTGAATGTCTGGGCGGCGGAATCCAGGACTTCAACCATCGCGCCCATTTGGGGGACGCCGGTCAAATTGCGCACGTAGCCCGAGATCGTCCCCGGGATCCTGGCGGCAAAGGCCGACAGACCAGCGGCGAGCACGATCACCATCAACATTCCGAGCTTACGCAACATTCCCCACCACCTTGCGGGAACCCGGCACCGCAGTTTACTCGACAGCGAAGGTCCCAGTTGGTTCCACCGACTGCTTCGAGATGTTGTCGTTCACCTTGATCTGAATATGATAAATACCCGGATCGAGGTTGGCGGCCGAGAGCGTCTTTTGCAGGGTCACCTGGTCGCCGATATTTCCCATCGTGTCCGTGGATTCGACAGTATGAATCACGGCCTTGTTGGTCGTCGCGTTGACGACATTGTACTCCACGGTGGCCGAAGGCTTATGGGTTTTATCGTTCACCGAGAGGTTGTAAACCTGCATCCAGAAATTGAGCTTTTGAGTGCGCTTGAAGGTGGCCGGCTTTCCGTCAGAAGGCGGGACACGGGGGCGGACCTTGGTGGCGCCGATCACGAAGTTTCCGGTGCCGACGTTCTTGGCGGCGACCGGCTCCATGTCATCGGCGAGAATCAGCGACGAAGTCGCCAGACGGTCGTCGGAAAAATCGGGAACCAAGATTCCTTTGCTCCATGTTCCAACGCGATCGCCGTTGACGTCTTTGACCACGATGTCGAAACGATAGCGGCCGGGTCGCAGCGGAATCGCTTTCCAGTAAACCTGTGAGTTTTCCGCGGACTTAGCGAGCAATTCCGCAGGAATATCGGCCTGGACGGTGTCTTCAAAAGTCTGCGCTACCTTGCCGGTGAGGGTGGTGACGCGTCCAAAAATATTGACCGTGCCGCGCTGCACACCGTCTTTATTGGCGAAGGTGATGTCGCGGTTCTTCATCTGAATGGTGATCGGCACCAAGACTGTGTCAGCCGTGACTTTCACGAAATCGGCGAGCACGTCGAAAGGCATCAGATTGACGCTGATTTTATGGCTGACCACTTCTTCCAAATCTTTGAACTTCACCGGGGGAGGCGCCTGTAGTTTGGCGAATTGTTCCAGTCGGTCGAATTGTTTGCTGGCCTGCAAGGAACTTTCGGGGCCGGGTCCCAACGATTCCAGCCCTCCCTGGGTGCGCTGCGCGCGGTTCGCCAAGCCTTCCTGCTCATACAAAGTCTGGCCGCCGCCCGGAGTATGCAACAGCGCGTCTTTTTCGCCGCGATCCAAGGTCATGTGATAATCGCCGCACATGCAGCTGTCGACGAATTCGATCATGACCTCCTGGCCAACACCTTCCAGATAGCGGTAGCGCCAGTCTTCAAACGGGTACGTCGAGGTCTCGCCGCCACCTTCCTCAATGGGACGCTCATAAGTACCGCCGGAGGGGTGAGACTCAACCTCGTCAGCCGGTCCATACATGATGTAAATGCGGCCGCGATCGGACTTCCAGCCGGGAATACCGGCGGCGAAATGCTCATTCGCGTACTCGATGCGGCGATAATGCTCTTCCTTGAACTCGTTCTCTTCGGTGTCAGGAGTGGGATCGCGACGTTGCCAGAAGGCCTCGATAAACTGATCACGCTCTTCGTCGTTGGAAAGCTGTTTGAAGGCTTTTTTCTCTTCGTCGGAAATGATATAGGCAACGTCCTCGTCAAGCCACTTCTTATAGGTCTTACTGAGTTCGACTTTGAGGGACTTGGCGTTTTCCTTCTTCTGTTTTTCACTGATAGGACGCTTTAGAGGGTCCGATCCCTGGGTGTCTTGAGGTGGAGGGGTAGCAACCTGAGAAACCGCGGGAGTCGCATTATTATCGATGGCCGGTTTGCTGTCCTGACCGGAGGCAAAACCTCCGAGGAGCAACCATGCGCCCACCAATAATGCGCAATAATGCCGATGTAAACCTGCCTGAAACATAGAAGAGGTACTCCTCGCGGATACTCGTGTCATCTTATTCTATGTGGTCGAGTACCTGAAGGCAAGGCTAACCTGCACTGTCTAAACAAATTGTACGATGCACGCGGGTTGCTTTTGGGTGCCAATGGGCGACATTAAAGGCCGGGTCGATGCCTGTGGGGGTTGGGCCAGCAGGAGGGTGTGTTCCGCAGGGCACTGTCGTAGGTCTCACAAACGACTATAATCCGGGGTGGATCGGAAGGCCTTGTTTCACCGGTAATCGGTTGGCCACACTTCGGGAACTTCTGTCGAGCCGTATCCGTATCTGAAGATAGGCATAGGGACGCCTCGGTGTCCGCAGGGCGCCGGGGAAACTGTGGGAAACGGGTTTTCGACCAAGCTCCGTTAAAATGGCGGGACTATGAGCACCTGGAAAAAAATCGCGATCGGGTCGGGCATTGTCGTCGCGCTTGGGGCGATCATTGCTATCACCGTGCACGAGAGTCACAAGGGAGTGGTGACGGTGCAAACCGGGAAGGCGCAGCGGCAGGATTTGACGTCGATCGTCAGCGCATCCGGAGAAGTGAAGCCGAAGACTTATGTGAACATCGGCGCCAACGCCATGGGGAAGATCACCAAGCTCTATGTGAAAGAAGGCGAACAGGTCAAGCAAGGCCAGGTGCTGGCGCAGTTGGAGAACGTGCAGCCAAATGCCGATATGAACGCCACTCAGGCTTCGCTGGAAGCGGCGCAAACTGACGAAGCTGCGGCAGAAGCGGCGTTGAATACCTCGGCGGCAGATTTGAATCGCGCTAAGTCGGACGCGGAACGGTCGGAATTGGACTGGACTCGTGCCCAGGGTCTGTTCAAGGACGCGTTGATTGCGAAGTCCGAATTCGATAGCCAGCGAGCGGCCCACCAAACGGCGGAGGCCGGGCTGGCGCAGGCTGAGGCGCGCGTGGCGCAAGCCAAGGCACAAAGAGATTCCGCTCAACGGCGCATCGCCCAGGCCCGCGCTAATTTGACCCACGCGGTCGATGTCCTGCAAAAAACGACCTACGCCGCCCCCTACGATGGGACCGTCACAAATCTTCCGGTCCGCGAGGGTGAGACCGTAGTCATGGGAATCCAGAACGCCCCCGGCAGCACGCTTATGACGCTTGCCGACTTGTCGATCATCACGGCGGAAGTGAAAGTGGATGAAACCGACATCGTAAATGTGAAACTCGGTCAGGTTGCCGAAGTGACAATCGACGCCATTCCGCACAAAACTTTCAAGGCCGTGGTCACGCAGATCGGCGATAACGCGATCGTGCGCTCCACCGGGGTTTCGACATCGCAGTCCGAATCCGCCAGCCAGGAGGCGAAAGATTTTAAGGTGGTGGTTACGCTGCAAGACCCGCCGCCGAACCTGCGTCCGGGATTGTCGGCAACGGCAAAGATCACAACTGCAACCCGAGGCAGCGCACTGGCGATTCCCATTCAGGCGCTGACGGTGCGGAAGCCCGAAGATCTTGTTCCAAAAAACGAAAAAGGCGCGGTGCAGGCGGCTGCGCCGCAGAAACCGGTGTCGAGTGACAAGACTGAGATCCAGGGAGTTTTCGTCATTCGCAATCGCAAGGCGGAGTTCGTTGCGGTAGAGACGGGAATCTCTGGCACAACCGACATTGAAGTGACCAAAGGACTTAACGAAGGCGATGAAATTATTACCGGGAGTTACAAGGTGCTGCGCACGTTGAAGCCCGGAAGTGGCGTGAAAATCGACAATTCAGCCCCGAAGAAGCAGGAAGAGGAAGAAAGCACTTAACGCTTGAGGGCCTGTGAAATTGTGCGGTTTGTGCGACTAACAACTGTGTTTCCGGCGCGTCCAATGGACAGCCACAAAGTGGGGAGCGGCTAAGTGTCCCGAGAGGACTTGGAGAAATCTATGGCAACCGCAGAAGTAATCAGCATCTCGCAGCCTGTAGTGTCGGCGCCGCCGGAGTCGACCATGATCGCGACCATCGATCTTTGGAAGACCTACGATATGGGCTCGGAACAGCAGGTGCACGCCCTGCGGGGGGTGAATCTGAACATTCGGCGCAGCGAGTATGTTGCGATCATGGGCCCCTCGGGTTCGGGCAAATCCACGCTGATGAATTTGATTGGCTGCCTCGATACACCCAGCAAAGGCCAGTATTGGCTGAACAATCAACTGGTCAGCGAACTGGATGACGACGAACTGGCGCGCATCCGGAACAAGGAAATCGGATTCGTCTTTCAGACGTTTAATCTCCTGGCGCGCGCCACGGCGCTGCATAATGTTGAATTACCTCTGATTTATGCGGGCGTTCCATCGGAGGAGCGGGCCGAGCGGGCGAAGGGAGCTCTGGCGGCCGTCGGGATGGAGCAACGTATGACCCACAAGCCCAATGAACTTTCAGGCGGGCAGCGGCAGCGAGTTGCGATTGCGCGTGCGCTGGTGAATCGTCCGTCGATTATCCTTGCCGACGAGCCGACAGGAAACCTGGACTCGCAAACCGGCAGCGAAATTATGGCGCTGTTCGATCGGCTGCAATCCGAGGGCAACACGATTGTTCTGGTGACGCACGAGCACGACATCGCCGAGTACGCTCACCGCGTGATCTACATCAAAGACGGGGTCATCGAAAAGGACGAGAGCAAGGTGAGAAAATAGCAGATCGCTAGTCTGCTTGAGCAGCGCGAAAGTGGGCGGAACGATATCGATCGTTCCGCCCATTCTTTGCATTTGAATTACTTTAAGGACGCGGACCGAGTGCTGCACGCGCCATCCCGATAGCACCGACGAAAAGTTGGCACCACGAGTGCCTGCTCCAGCGTCGGAGCGTTGAGATCGGCCAAAGTGTCATTCATGCTCTTTGCCTCCGCGTGTTCGCCCGCCTTGTCATAGGCGACTGCAAGCAACTTGAGCGACAAGGGATTGTCTTCATCCTCTTCCAGATGAGGAATCGCCTCCTTGTATTTATGTTCGGAAAACAGTGCTGCGCCAGCCGCACCGTGATAGGCAGTGTCAATCATTTTGTCGCTGGAGCGGTGCGAGAGATTTCCCAGCTTGTCCAACGATTCATTCATGAGTTTCTTGTTGCCCATTTTCACGGCCGCTTCGACGCGGGCGCGCAGAATTTGTGCTGCCTCCTGGGCGGTCGCAGTTTGCCATGAGTTGTTGCCTTCGCGGTTGGCCGCATCGGCCTTGTCCAGCAAGTGCGAGCGCATCTTTGGGATTTTGCTGATACATGGCCATCTGGCGGTAGGCGTCGGCCTCAAGTTGGCTCATGCTCTTTTGGTGGGCCGAGTCGGCGATTGCCTGGAATGCGTGGTCCGCGCCCTGGTAGTCGGCTTCGCGGACGTAGGTCGCGGCCTCGCGGGTGCGCCACTGAATCCGGTGAAGTTCGGGGATGGAAAATTTCTGGAAGCCGATCGCATATTCGCGGCGCGCCCGGACTTGATCGCCCATGAGCGAGTAAGTGTCGGCGATCCCAAATTGTGAAGCATAGAAATCTGGATTGATGGAGAGTGCGGCCCGGTAGTGCTCGATGGATTGATCGAAACGGCCGGCCATGCGGAGCATCTCGGCGTAAGAATCTTGCGGGTTCGCGGAGTCGGGCATGGCGACGACATATTTGTCCATCAGCGCAAATGCTTTGTCGAATTTTCCCATATAGGCATAGACGTAGCCCATGTTATTCATCAGGCCTGGAGAGTCATTGATACCCGAGTGCTCGTACACGGCGACGGCGCGCTCATACTGGGTCTGGGACATGAGCCACCAGGTAGCCAGAAACACCACCCACTTGTCGTGCGGATATTGACTCAGTACCTCATTCATTTCGGTGATGGCGGCAATGGTTCTGTGGTCGGCGGCGTCCTGAAACCACTGGATCAGCGTTTGCTCGGCGGGCGAGGCATGCATCCGGGTGAGGAAGGCCTTCTGCTGTTCGGCGACCTGTTCGGAGGGTTCCAGACTGACTTGCGCCAGTAATTCGTGTCCCAAGGCGAAATCGGGATCGAGTTTAACCGCCTTCTGCAGAACTACGATGGCCTGCGCCTGTTCGACTTCATCGAGATTCAACTTCCACGCCTGGTCAATCAGGGCGTGGGCTTCGGCAGACTTGGTGGTCAACGGCAGGACCGCGGTTGCCGGATTCTCAGGCTGCGCGTTGGCGGTCTGGGCCAGGCTCACGGCGCTGGTCAGCAGCAGGAACATGCTCGCAATAAATGCAACAGATTTACGTGTCATATGAGTTTGCCTTGCCAATTCCTCACTAATTTCCACGAAGGAAATAGCCTTGTTCGACGGGCAATTTGCCGTCGACTTTCAAAACATTCACACCTTTTGTAAGAGAGTAGAGATCGACAACGCCGATGGCGCCGCGGTTGGCGGAGACAAAGTGGATCACAGCGTCGTCGGAGTCCGCGACTACGATGGCGCCGCGATGTGCCTCAACGAACTGCCGAGCCTGATCGGGCGTCATGTTGAAAAGCTTGCGTAAGACCGGTTGCATATCGGCGCTGGAAACGTCGCGGACGACTACGACAATCGGCTTGCCATCCGGCCAGTTCTTGAGATGTCCGTTGAATATTCTGGCCAGGTCGGCGGCGGTGAGGTTGGTAGTGGGATTCGCCGAGTCGGCAACGACGGCCAACTGCCGGGCATGAGCGGGCAACGTACCCGCTAGAAGTCCCGCCAGCACCAGCCATGTTCGCAAACCTCTCACGGGCGGATTCTAGGTTGTCTTGATACCCCGGCGATAGGTCACGAACGTAACCGACTGGAACGGGCCGGGAACGCGATATTGATGACTATTTTCTGGGGAATCTATGGTGAGTTCGCGGCTCCGAAAACCAGAAAGTAATCCATTCCATCCTTGACGAAATCGTACTGCGCGGCGAGTTTGTAACCCGCCTGCTCGGCCTCGCGAATGACGATGTCCTTCGCCACTCCGTGGTCTGTACCGTTGCCGTTGCGATCAATGATGCCAAGTTTCGCGCCCGGCCGGAGTGACGGCTTCAAGTTGCGCAGCAGAGTGACCGGGTTGGCGATTTCATGGTAGGTCTTGAGCATCAAGACGGCATCGATTTTATTTGCTGGAAGAAGCGGATCGTCTGGAGTGCTCAGCGTGGCGTGCACATTTTGCAAGTCTTCTTTCTTGGCCCGCTCTTTAATATGTTGGATGGCCTGCGGGTTAATGTCCACCGCATATACGCTGCCCGATTCGGTCACCTGGCGGGCCGCACGCACGGTGAACCAGCCAGAGCCTGCACCGATGTCGGCGACGGTCTTGCCCGAAGTGATCCCGAGCGTGTTCATCACGCGGTCGATCTGGAGACGCTGCTCTCTGCCGGGAGAATCGAAGATGGAAAGATCGCCAGCGTAGGGAGTGCTGGTTTTTCTTGGCGTTGCCTGGGAGGAGTTGGCCGGCGCCGTAGCCTGACCGGCGGCCATGGAGACGAGTCCCCATAGCGCGAAAATTACGATAACGAATCGACGTTGAGTCACGACACCATCCGAATTCAGGAATTTCCTATTGTTTAGACTGTGGGAGGGTGCGCTGGGTAGCGCGACTCCAGATCGGGAAACTAAAATCGATCTCAACCTGGACGTGGCTAGTCGGCGATTCTGGTGGCCTTCAGCTTCGCCAGCGCCTTCTGAGTCTCTCTCCACTCATGCCAGCCGAGTTTGTCGCGCGCGGGCCCGCTGGCAAAATAATCGAGGATGTCTGATTTCAACTGCGGGCGAACTTGCGCAAAGTGGCCTTTCGCCAACCGGCGGACCAGATCGTCATACGATTCATCGGCCAGTTTATATTGGCCTGCACGGGTCAGCTCCCCGGTGTCGAGGTTGCGGTTGGGAAGCTTCAGATCTCCGGTGTCTACTTGCTTCAGCAGTCGCTGGTACTGCGCCACCACGTTGTCCATGCTCTTGAAATACAGGTCTTCCGTCTGCGGCGTCGGGTCTTTGTATGCTAGCGTTCGAAAAGCACCAAACTTCGGAATCAACTTCAGGAAAAACGCCAGAATTCGCGCGAAGACGCCAGGCTTCCTATAGGTCGACCCAAAATCGCGCTCGTAGTCGGCGCGCGACAGATGATAAAGAAATTGCTGTTTCGCGGGGTCCGGTTTTTCTTGAGCTAGACCGTCTTTGCGGGAAGCGACGGCAACTTGGGTCATCTCGGGAATTACGCGCGCCACGGCGAAACGGAAAGTGCCGATGCTTAGCCCATCCAGATTCAGCAAGGCGGAGGTTGGAATGCCATAGGTGTCGAGAAACGCGCGCTTCAACAAATCCTCTGAAACCTGGAAGCCGATAAAATCGTGATATTGCTTCGCGATATAGCGCTGCTTGGCAACCTGCTCGACGTCGAAACTGAACTCGGTTTTGAGATGTGCTTCGGGATCGTCTTCGTAGGTCACGACTTTACCGAATCTCGCGCGCAGCTTCGGATATTCAATAGGCACCCCCGCATTGACAGCAGGATGTCCCCAACTGTCAGCGGCGTAATGGCTGAGAGCCCCCAGCGCGAAAGCATATTCATTGACGTTGTGGGCCTCGCGCAGAAGGTTGGCGACAAAGTCTCCCGAGCAAACATAATGAAGATAGTTGGTGAAGGGATGGCTGCCGAATGGATAGTAGCCAATGTCCTGTATCATCGATCCGCCGTAGGCATAGGCGTGGGCCTTCTGCAAGTCGTCTTCGGTGGCCGCGGGAAAGCGCTTGTGCAGCGCAGGCTTGAGGTTACTGTCCCAGACCATGTCGATGAGTTCCTCATGCGAAAGAACGCCATAGCCGAATAGAGGAAGTGCGGCGAGCAGAATGAAGCTAACGATGATCGCCTTGCAGGTGCAGGTGGAAGATAAGCACATCCTTCTGATTTTCTAACAGAATCTGTTTGTGTGGGGGGAGTTCAATCAGTTCGGGCCTCCCCGTTTTGGGAAGGCCCGCTTGAAATGGCCGAGTTTAATGCAAGAAACTTAGGGGTTGATCGCCCTCGCTATTTGATCAGTCGAAGTCGTCTTGCTGCTGGCGGCTTGAATGCTCTTCGAGGTGGGTTGCCCGAAGACCTCAGGGTGCAGGTAATAGCCCTGCTCGGCCGCCGGTTTGTCTTCCTCGGTAGGGATACGATAGGCGTTCGCGTAGGCGTCGTGGCGAATGCCGGTCACCTGCCACGAAACCTTGACGCCGGGTTTGCTTGTCTGAATGATGAAGCGATTGTTGGCGATCTCTTTTGCCACAATTGCCTGGGCGAACTTTCCCATCACAGTCAACTGATAGCGGAAATCCCCGTTGAGGGCTTCGAAGTAATCGGGGAGGAGCACTGTGGCGAAGCCGTGGCGGTCGGTGATGACGTTTCCGTTGTAGACATTCATCATGTCAGGCGATTCGACGAACGAGTGGGAAAGATACTTGTTTCCCGGATCGAGCGGATGGTCGATCTTGAACGAGCCGCTGCCCTTGGTCAGCTTGCCGGTGACGTTGAGGTTGCCGGCGAAGAAACCATTGCCGCTGGCGTCGACGTTAAAGATCTGTTTGTAGTTTGCTCCATTGCCGATAATCACCAAGGACGTACCGCCGGCTAAGTTGGTAAACGCTGCCCCCGCCCCAGCCGGACTATTAGTCAGCCCTTCCACTCCGATGGCGATTCCGTTTGTGGCGCTGGCATAGCCGCTTGTGCCGATGCCACTCGGACTCGCTGTCTGGCCAAACACACCGAAAGTGTCGCCAGTTGCAGCCGTAGCGTTGCCGAACACGCCGGTCCCACTTGTGCTGACGCTAGTGCCTGCCACACCCGTTACCTGGCCAGTAGTGGCGTTAGCGTTCCCCGCGACGCCGGCGGCGCCGTTTGTGGCGCTCGTCGTGGATCCAAACACGCCATATACTTGCCCGCTGGTGGCAGGCTCGTAACCGTCTACGGCAGCAGCGCCGATCGCGGTGCTGTTGGATACTCCGACCACACCGTAAACTTGGCCTGATGTAGCGCTTGCGGTACCACTCACTCCAGCAGCGAAATCTCCGTTGCTAGTAGTGAATCCAGACACGCCATACACCTGGCCGGTGGTGGCGTGTTCGTAACCATACACGCCTGCGGCACCATTCGTCGTGCTGGATGTTCCCCCACTGACGCCGTACACCACGCCCGTGGCAGCGTTTTCGACTCCGGCCACTCCCGCCGCACTGTCTGTAGTACTTTGCGCTGTCCCGACCACGCCATCGACGGCCCCCGTGGTGGCATCCTCGATGCCATACACGCCCGTAGAATATTCGCCTGTACTCTTCGCCTGGCCAATGACGCCAAACACCCCTCCCGTTGTGCCAGTTTCGAGCCCATAAACTCCCACGCCAGCGCCGCCAGTGGCCGCAGAAACCCCGAGCACACCCGCGCCGCCGGTGGTTGCATTGTCCTTCCCAATAACCCCACCGCTGCTCGGATCCGAGCTTCGGCCGTACACGCCGGTCGCGCCTCCGCTGGTTGCGGTGGCGATGCCGGATATGGCGGCCTCCGTGCCCGGAACAGTTGACTGGATGCCCAGCGCGTTTGTACTGGCAACATCAAGCGTGGCTTTGGGAGTCTTTGTTCCGACGCCCAAGTTTCCAGCCGTCTCGTAGATGATCGAGTTGCCTAGAGCCGTGCCGCTCGTCCAAATGGGAATAAAGTTCTTGGTGCCCTTGCCCGTCACTCCGGCCGGGGGAGGCGCGTTCGCGGCTGAGGTGGTCTTCGCCCCGGGGGCGCCGATCGCGGCATTTGGGGCCGCATGCACAAAGGCCGAAGCTGGTAAACCTCCCAGAGTTTCGGCGTCCGCCGCCTTTAGGGCATAAGGCACGCTCAGCAGCAGCACCCGCGGCTGCTCGCGCTGTCCGGAGATTTGTGTGCCCACCCAATGCGCTTCCGCAGAACTGAATATGTCCTGCGGAACACCACCCGATGTGCCCGAGCCCAGCATCGCCGTGTAGTGGCCGTTGACGTTGGCCTGCACATTCTGGACCTCGATCCATAGCGGGGCTCCGCCCTGTTGATTCTGATATAGCGAGAACGTTACGCCCACCACACCCGTGATTGGCATACCGCTTCCCGTCGATAGCGGTACCGGAAAACTTGACCAGCTTTGGAATCTCGGCGGACACCGGGTTCGCGATTTTCGCGCTGGCTGGCGTCTGAGCAAAAACCGCGCAGGCAGAAAACAGAACGATAAGGAAACAGCAGCGGGCAGGAAATTTCATCGGAGTCTCCTGAAGTCGAAGATTTTTTATTCCCGGGAAACCACCGCGCCAGGAGAAAACCAGGGCCCGACAGCACGAGGCGCAGATAGGCCGCGATGCTATTTTGCGAAGACAGCCCTGTCAAGGCCTTTTTATTAAGAGTTGACGATAGCGTCGATGATGAGAGACTTAGTTCGGAGTGCCGACTGTCTTCACATTTGCGGTCGCAGCCGGCAGAGTTGGCTTGGCCATGAAGAATTCGTGATCGTACAGATTGCGGTAAAGGCGTCCTGAAATTTCGGCTGCCTTAGGCCCAAAGGTCGGAACGTCCGCCCTCCAGGAATACCACGAGAACGATGTGGCCAATATCGGTTTTGGCGTAAGAGGCGAACCATCCGAAGCGGGTTCCGGCGCGCGAACAGGTGCCGGTTTTGCCCAAGACTTCCTCTTCGTTGAAGTTCACTCGCAGACTGCGCGCGGTGCCAAAGTGGACCGCGCCCGCCATGCCATCGGAAATTTCTGGGATGAGCGGCGCGATGTCCAAACGGCGCTTCACGCGAGGTTCGAAATTCGCCACTTCCTCGGGCGTGGTCGGATGCTGCAAATAGTAGAGTGTGCCACCGTTGGCGATGGCGGTGACCATCGCGCCTAATTGCAGCGGGGTCATCGAAATGCCTTCTCCGAAGGAGCACATCTTGCCAACCCCGCCCAGCTTGGTGGAAATCACTTCCTCGGGATAGACTCCAGCGCTTTCACCGGTGATGTTGTATCCCGCGAGTTCGCCCAAGCCATATTGATGGGCGTAGTAGGCGACGCGTTCGAACCCAAGTTGCCGTCCCAGCGCCTCGAAGTACGCATTGTTTGAGTGCGCCAGCGCCATGGTGAGATTCATGTGGTATTGACCGCCAAGGCGGACTTCCGTCTCTTTGGTGATCAGGCCTTCACTTAACGCGGCCAGTGCAACCGACAGCTTGATAGTGGAACAGGGCTGCGCTCCGCTGGAGAGAGCCAATTTTTGGTTCACCATGGCCAAGACGCGTCCGCTGGTAGGCTCAATCGCTACCACCGTGCCATTCATATTGCCGAGGGCGTCGATCGCAGCCTGGCGAACGATCGGGTCTTCCCCGGTAGTCACATCGCCTTCTGTGACATCATTGGTTACGAAGGAACTGGCGGTGAAGCGCTCATAATAGCGATGCTTGCGGTGCACACCGGCGCGCGCAACTGGGGCATGGTGGCGTGCCAGATGACTTATGCGATGCCGCGCGTGCGGAGTTTCGCTGATCTTTTGTGTCGATTTCGACTTCGATGCGAGATGTGTATCTACCTTCGCTGCCATGCTCAACTGGCATAGCGCTACGGATGTCAAGAATATGATAGCGAGTTTAACGCTGCGAAAATCCTTACCTGAATTCACTGCTTTGATCCTATCCCCGGAGTTCACCCCGACTTAGACTGCACGAAAGCGGCCAATGATCGCTGCCACCAGCTCAGTCCGCCTAACTATATCGATAGTATGAAACTTAGCGCGGGTTCGCAATGTAAAACTGATTATGGAATAAACTCCGCACACTTTAACTAACCCCTTGCAACCACGAGAGTTGCGGGCTTTTCGCGGGTAGTCATACACCTTTGGTAATCAGCTTATGGGTTACCAGAGAGGCACCCCAAAGGGGAAAGTGTTTTCACTCGCGATTTCCTTTGGGGATGTTAACCGAATGCAGTCAGCGAAGCGCTAGCGGCAAACTGAAACGAGTGGGGATCGATTAAGCCAATTGGCGGAGCCATGGCGGCTTTCGCCAAGACTTAAAAAAGCTCGGGCAACTACTTGATGCTGTAGTAGTTCCTCTTTTTTACCGTTCTTCTGCATATAATTTCCGTCCCCATGTTATTTGACATAAAATCCATTGAAATGACGGTTCGTTCATGTTAGCGTCAGTGGAATTCGCCCCCGTGGGATGGAACCAGCTCATGACATTATCTGTAAGACCCTCAAAATTGCTTGGCATACTTTTGATGTGTGCCGTGTCCGCGATGGCGGCGACGAAACCGCATTACGTCGTGACCAATGACGATGTACCCGCGAATCTTCCCAGCTCGGTGACTTTCTACACCATTCACCCCGATGGAACGATCACCAAGAAGGCAAAGATTGGCACCGGAGGTAACGGCGCCGGTGCAGGCTTTTTTGGAACTCAACGGGTGAGCGTCCTCAATGACGGACAGAGCGAATGTGTTTACGCTTCCAATGCCGAGAGCGGCGATATCGTCGGGATCTCCGTTGCCAAGCTACAGCGCGTCGGTCTGGCCCGGGGCTCCAGTTCGGATATCGGCAGCGCCAACGGAATCGGCTTGGCCATGAGCGCCGGTTATTTGTATGCGGGCTTTACGGATTCGAGCACGATCGCCACTTTTCAATTGGTCGCGGGATGCAAGTTGACGTACGTCTCCAGCATGTCGGTCATAGGCCTGGAAGGCGGCGGGGTCGATGGAATGTCGGTCCGCGGAAACATGCTGGTGGTTACCTATGGGGACGGCTCCATCCAGTCGTTCGACATTTCTGGGGGAGTGCCGGTTTCGAACGGCGACGAACAGAATTCGACCGGTTCGAGCGGATCCAATTGGCCCAGCCAGGTGGACATTACGCAAGACGGACATTTCGCGATCTTCGGCGATGTATCCACCGCAACAGTAGTAGAAGTGTCCGATATATCCTCGGGCAAGTTGACTCCGACCCTGGTTTATCGGTTAGGTCATGACAACAATTCGGCGAACATTTGGTTGAGCCCGGACGAATCTCTCCTATACGTGGCCAACACCCAGGGTGGAGAGGTTGAAGCCGCTTTCTTCGACCAGACCACGGGCACTCTTTCCAAAGGATGCACTTCGAAGACCCTGAAGGGGTTCGCGAATAAGTGGGCGTATTTGGCGACCATGGCGACCGACGCGACATCCGGCACGGGTAATGCGATATATGTCGCGGAATACGGCGCGCCGGCGTGGATCGGGGTGGTCAACGTGACCGTGGACTCGGGTAAATGCACTCTTATCGAAGCTGCAAAATCTCCCGTTAGCGACGTTACCAGTCCAGGTTTATTGTCGATTGGCGTTTATCCGCCACGACCGTTCTAAGGATCCTGTGAATTCTCCGAAAAAGCTCGGCCTGCAAGAGCAGATGTAGAAAGGACTTTGTATGCGTGGAATTTGGAAAGCGTTGCCCCTTGCCGTTCTATGCGGCGTTGCATTCGTCGGCGCCGTGGCGCAATGTCCGGATCGTCCCAACCCTGGCACGGTGGTCAAGAATCCACTCGCTCTCAGGAGCACCAATGGCACCCTGCAAGCCGAATTCACCATGCGGCACTCGGTCGACGAGTTTGGCTACACGCATTATTGCTACAACTACGAGACCGCAAAAGGAGAGGTTGAAGCTCCGACCCTCCAGATCAACCCGGGAGACACGTTGCAACTCGAAGTGAAAGACCGGATCAAGACCGACGATTCCGAGGACATGGGCGCGATGGATATGCCGGGAGGGCCCAGTAAAGTCTGCGGTGATACGGGTACCCAGACCATCAGTTCCACCAACGTGCACTTCCACGGCATGTTGATTTCTCCCCATTGCCACCAGGACGATGTGCTGACTACCCTGATTCAACCCGGTTCGCCCGGCTTCCACTACAACATCCAGGTGCCCAAGGACGACGCGCCCGGCTTGTACTGGTACCATCCGCACATTCACGGGTTTACGGAATTCCAGGTTAACGGCGGAGCCGCTGGCGCACTGATCGTGAACGGCATGGACAAGATCCATCCGGAAGTAAAAGGATTAGTCCAGCGCGTATTCGTCATTCGCCAGCAATACCTGGTTCCATGGGTTCCCGGCCCTTATCAGTTGTCGATCAACTTCCAGGTGGCCGCGTTCCCCACATTCCCGGCTCCCGTCATCGAAATGAAGCCGAAGGAGAAGCAGTTTTGGCGGGTCGCCAACGCCACCATTCAGGATTTCATGCCCTTGCAGGTGTTATTTAACGGCAAGCCGCAGAAGCTGCAAGTCGTGGCGTTGGATGGTTACCCGGTCAAGAATTTAAGGTATCAAGACACGATCCTAGTTCCCCCGGCCGGACGCGCCGAGTTCATTATGGAGGGACCTCCCGAAGGAGTTGAGGCGACCTTCGTAACCAATGCCTATTCCACGGGGATCACTGGCAATCCCGATCTTGGACAGGTCCTCGGCGACATTCGAGTGAGTAAAGATGCGGAGGAGCCGGAAGTGTCCAGCGAGCCCGAACCTTCGCAGCCCATGTCTCTGGATACGATCAAGTTTGCCGGACTGAGCGAAGCGAAGCCGACCAAACAACGGAAGCTCTTCTTTTCGGAGAAGTTCGGCGGAACCGGCGGTCCGATCCAATTCTTTATTACCCTGGATGGACATAAGCCGAAGGTCTTCGAAGCTGACGAAAAACCCATGATCACCACACACGTGGGAGCGGTGGAAGACTGGACGATTGAAAATCGGGCCTTGGAGTCACATGCGTTCCACATTCACCAGATTCACTTTCAGGTGTTGGAGGTGGATGGCAAACCCGTCGCCCACGAGGACATGCGCGACACCATACAAGTTCCGTATTGGGATGGAAAAGGACCTTACCATAGCGTGAAACTGCGCATGGATTTCCGGGACCCGGTGATTGCCGGGACTTTTGTCTTCCACTGCCACATCCTGCTGCATGAGGACCTCGGCATGATGCACAAGATCCTGGTAAAACCGTAGCCGCAACCGAACAGGGAGAACGATGCGCGATAAGGTCTTGCTGTTTTGTAGTGCTGCTCTACTGCTGGCGGCGGGTTTTTACGCGGGACGCCGCCAACCCATCGTCTATGCTAAGGCGCCCATGCATGGCAGCGTTCCAAAATCGTTCGGACGGCTTGTGACCGCGATTGGGGACTCGATCGGCACCGGTATCATCTTCGAGGACAGCGCCGGCAAGGTGCGCTTCGTCAGCATCACTGGCATGAAAGAGGGCGAACTGTCCCGATATTGATTCACAGCCCATCGGAATTGACGTTCGCTGCTTTTCTGAACGCCTTGCGGGGCTTCACCAGACTGAGAAATAAGAAACGAGGAAAAGAAGCAATGCGCAAGAGGGTGCTTTTTATCGTATCGGGCGTGGTTTTGTTTTTCGTGGGATACCTAGCAGGCAACAATCACCTCAACCTCGCTCGGGCAGAGAGCCACGGCGGCATTCCTAAATCGTACGGCCATCTAGTGTCAGCGGTGGTAACACCTGGAGGCACCAATCTGGTTTTCGAAGACGGCGAGGGCGTGATCCGCTTCGTAACCATGACAGGTCAGGTTGAGGCGGAACTGGTTCGAAATTAGCAGATACCGGAGTGACAGAAACTCGCGATGTGGCACCAACAGACATTCGCCATGCGCATAATGTGCAAAGGGTTGCAACTTGCAGCCTAACTAGACATTAAATCGGAAACTTGTATTGACTTCCGTCGAGACGGTGGGCACAATCAATTCGCCTTGGTTATGCCCACTCTCCCGTTTCCCCGCGAAACGAGGACAGCCAGGGTTGACGGAAGGCCCTTGGTCTTCACAAGAAATCAAATCAATTCACCCATGAGGAAGCATATGAAACGTTCCATCTCCCTGCTGACAATTGCCGCGGCAGTTCTGTTCCTTCTCTCCGCTTCGTCCACACCCTTGCTGGCGCAGAGCGGGGACCGCATCGTCATTCCCGAATCCAGCATCGCGCGGCCCGGAGACCTCGGCGTGCGCGCTCACACCGACATTTCATTGGTTCTGCCTGAAAAAGTCGAGATCGGCAACAATGGCGCCCCCATCGCCGAGAACCCACTTTCACTCGCTTGCATTTACAATCTGGTCAAACAAACCAAAGGATGCCCGAAGACCAGCAACGTCGTACCCACCGGCGGCAAGAAGGCCATCGCTTTGGTGGATGCCTACGATAACCCTGACGCGGTCACCGATCTTAAGACGTTCGCAGCGGCGTACGGCTACCCGGCGGCAAACTTTAAAGTCGTAAAGGTCGGAAATCCGGCGGCGAATTCCAACTGGGCGCTTGAAGAGTCGTTAGACATTGAATACGCATTTGGCCAGGCACCGGGCGCTCAGATTTACCTGGTGGAAGCGAACTCAAGCAACTTAAGCGATTTGCTGGCTGCTGAAGATAAAGCGACGGCGTTGGTACAGGCCGCGGGCGGCGGCGAAGTTTCCAATAGCTGGTGCGGCGGCGACTTCTCCGGCGAGAATGCGTATGACAAGCACTTCCAGGGAAAAGGCGTAGTTTACTTTGCCTCGGCTGGCGACTCAGGCGGCCAGGTTTGCTATCCCAGCGCCTCGCCTGACGTGATTTCGGCCGGGGGAACCACCATCAACCGGAACTCGAATGGCTTATTCGTCGACGAATCCGCATGGAACGACGCGGGTGGCGGACCGAGCCAGTATGAGAAGCGTCCCGCTTATCAGAACGTCATCAAGAAGATTGTTAAAACCCACCGCGGAACCCCGGACTTCTCCACCGAGGCATCCAACGTGTCGTACGTCGCAATCTATTCTCAGTACGGTTGCGGAGGCTGGTGCGGAGTAGGCGGCACGAGCGTCTCTTCCCCAACCATGGCCGGCATTATCAACGCAGCAGGTACGTTCGCTGCTTCGTCTACCGCCGAACTGACGGAACTGTACAAGGACTACGGAAACAAAACCAGCTACAAGGCGGACTTTACTGATATCACGCTCGGGAGCAACGGATACTCGTGCGTGAAGGGTTGGGAATTCTGCACAGGCATCGGCTCGCCGCTGACCTTCAAAGGCAAGTAGCTCGTTGAGGTTTTTGCTCTTCTTAGCCCCGTCGTTCGACGGGGCTTTTTTTCGTCTGGCAAAATTGAAAAGCTGGGGCCGGATGCTGAATCCGGCCCCGGCTTGTGTCAGGCGTCGCCGAAATTGCTCTACATGGTTTCGTTTCGCTTGCGCAGGAATGCCGGTACATCCAGGTCCGACTGCTCGAAGTTGGCAATCATCGCGGTAC
Source organism: Terriglobales bacterium (assembly GCA_963700175.1). Classification (GTDB taxonomy): domain Bacteria; phylum Acidobacteriota; class Terriglobia; order Terriglobales; family Acidobacteriaceae; genus DASVWZ01. The sequence continues at coordinate 83,430 of CAVOWN010000001.1, read as the reverse complement.
GCAATGCGTCAAGACCATTACTGGGCTCCGGGACCGGCGCAACGTGGTGTTCGATCGTGGATTCCATCACCATGGGCGGCGGAGGCAGCGGATCGACTTCTGGCTCCGGTTCCCGCGACCGTTCACGCGGAAAGTCGTCGTCAAAGGAACGCGAGACCACGAACGATGACTTGTGCTCGAGCTCCATTTTCCGCCGGCGCACGTCCGAGTCTTTGAAGCCAGTGGCAATGACTGTGATCTTCACCGAGTCCTTCATTTTTTCATCCAGCACCGCTCCGAAGATGATGTTGGCATCCTCGTGGGCGGCGTTCTGAATGATGCCGCAAGCCTCCTGTACCTCCGCCAGTTTGAGCGATGTGGAACCCGTAATGTTGATCAGAATTCCCTTGGCGCCGTCGATCGCTCCGGCTTCGAGCAATGGCGAGGCAATCGCTTTCTGCGCCGCTTCCGTGGTGCGCCGCGGCCCGGTCGCGCACGCCGTGCCCATGACCGCATAACCCATTCCGGCCATGATAGCTTTCACATCGGCAAAATCACGATTGATAATCCCGGGAATCGTGATGATGTCGGAAATGCCCTGCACGCCTTGCCGCAGAATATCGTCGGCCACACGGAAGGACTCGAAGAACCCGGCGTCCTGCGCCACCGCCAGCAACTTCTCATTGGGAATAACGATCGTGGTGTCGACTGAATCCATCAACTCGGCGATTCCGCGCTCGGCTTGCTGAAGGCGGCGTTTGCCCTCGAATGCGAAGGGCTTAGTCACCACCGCAACTGTGAGCGCGCCCATCTCGCTGGCTAGCGAAGCGATGATTGGGGCCGCGCCGGTCCCGGTACCGCCTCCTAGACCGGTGGTGACGAACACCATGTCGGCGCCTTCCAGCGCTTCGATGATCTTGTCGGAATCTTCAAGCGCCGCTTTACGCCCGACTTCAGGATTCGCTCCCGCGCCCAGGCCATTGGTCAGTTTAACGCCCAACTGGATCTTCATCGGCGCCTGCGACATACGCAAGGCCTGAAGGTCCGTGTTGGCCACGATGAACTCGATCCCTTCCACGCCGGCATCGATCATGCGATTTACGGCGTTACCGCCGCCACCACCCACACCGATGACCTTGATCTTGGCGTCATTGCGGGCCTCTTCGTTAAAGCTAATGCGAATATCGTTTTCTTTGTTCATAAACTCCCTACCGATTGAAGTGCCTTGCCTACTCCACGAATCCCTTCGTTACCCCGAGAGACGTTGTCAGCAAAGTCTCTGCCGACCTAAGCGCCTTTCTTGGCGAATAAACCCATCAGCCGCGAACTCCAACGCGTATCTTGCATACCGCGGGCAATGCGCGCGCGATGCGCGTAGAACACCATGCCCAGCACGGTTGAGTATTCCGGTTCCGCCAGCAACGACGGCATTTTGGCCAGTGGCGTCGGCCATGAGAGCCGTACCGGCCGGCGCAACACCGAATCCGCCACATCCAGAATGCCCGCCATGCGGGAAGTTCCGCCGCTCAGCACGATGCCTCCAATACAAACATCGAACATGCCGCTGTGCCGCAGGTTGTCGCGCATCATTTCGAACAATTCGCGTGCCCGCGGCTCAAGGATCTCGCCCACCATGCGCTGCTGAATCAGCCGCGAGGCGCGGTCGCCAACCGACGGCACTTCCACTTCGTTACCCTCCGGAATCAGCGTGACCGCGACATTGCCATAAAGTTTCTTGATCTTTTCCGCTTCCGCCAACGGCGTACATAGGCCGACCGACAGGTCGCTGGTGAAGTGATCGCCGCCGACCGGGATTACGGCGGTGTGCAGCACCGCGCCTTCCTGGAAAACGATCAAGCTGGTCGAGCCGGCGCCCATGTCCGCCAGACAGACCCCGAGCTCACGTTCATCCGAGCGCAAAACTGATTCGGCGCAGGCCAACGGCTCATAGACCGTGTCATCGACATGGACCCCAGCGCGATTGACCGCGGTCACTACGTTCTGCGTGGCGCTGGAGGCGGCCGTGACCATGTGCACCCGCACCTCCAACCGCATTGCCATCATGCCCAGCGGATCGTGCACGCCGCTTTGCTCGTCGAGAATGAACTCTTGCGGCAGCAGGTGCAGAATCTCCCGGTCCGCCGGCAGCGGAACTGCTCTGGCTTTGTCGACGGCCGAGCGAATCTCTTCCCGCGCTATCTCGCGGGCCCGGGTGCCGAAGGTCAACCCGCCATGGGTGTTTACCCCGCGAACATGCGATCCGGAGACCCCGAGCAGCACATGCTCAATCGGCGCACCGCAGGAATCTTCCGCCTTTTCGACAGCTTTTTGGATTGAAACCACGGCTTTGTCGAGATCGACGATAATGCCTTTGCGCCATCCCCGCGACTCTGCAATACCGTGACCGCGGTAGCGCAGGCCGCTGTCGGTGACCTCAGCCACCAGCACACAGGTCTTGGCGCTCCCTACGTCAATCGCGGTCAGAAAATGCCTATACTGATTCGCCATCCCGATTACTGTTCCTGTCCTTTGGGAATCGCCGGACTCGGCTTGTTCCCTGCCCTAGTGATCGTGTTTGTCTGAGTTGGCGGCGCCGAGGCCGTTTTCGTCACGCCGCTCGCCGTTGCTGGACTCGGACTCTTTGCCACGGGTCCGGCCGGCGCTTTCACGCGCGCCTTGGTCCGCTTCAGCGATGGCTTGCGATGGCGGGCCACGATTTTTTTCCTGGCCGTCGCCACTTTCGAGCTCGGCGCTGGCACGGGCCCTATCAGGGGCTTTCGTTGTACCGGATCATGGTGGACCAGAACTGCCGGCTTCACTCCGGCCGCTATAGAGGCCTTCGCCACGGAAACTGCCATGGCGGGCGCTTTCACCGCGGCCTGCGAATCCGGATTCACGACGATCTGGTTGTCGTAGCGAAGATCGACTGAGTCCAACCGCTCGAACTGCTGCCGCCACTCACGCACATGGCTGACAAAGATCTTGTAGCGATCGAGAAAGTCCGTCGTTCCCAGGTGGACCAGCACTTCTCCACCGGGATCGCTTGCGAGCACCTTCACGTCGTCAGTATCCGAGAGGTCTACCTCGCTCAAGTCCTGTGAATAGTGCGCGCCGCCTGAGTCCAGTTGGCCGACCAGTTCGTTGTAGACCTTCATGCGGGCTTCGCGCGTGGAACGGGGTTCGCCGGAATTCATCCCCAGAATCACGGGATAGGAATATTTTTTCTTGCTTCCCGGGGGCAGGTCCATCACGGTGCCATCGGCGGCAATCAGTGAAATCTTGGAGCCGACGCGCGCAAACGCCACCGGAGTGCGCTCCTGAATTTCAATGCGGATGCGGTTAGGGACAAAGCGCATCACGCTGGCCGATTCGACCCACGGAATCTGCTCCAACTGCTTCTGGCGCTGCGCCAGCGGTATAAAAAAGATGTTGCGGCCGATATCGCCGCCCATGACTTCCATGACCTGCGAGCGGGTGACATTCTCAAGCTTGGTACTTTGCGGTCCGCTGATTTCAATGTCATCGCTTGACTCAACCCGGAAGCGCCACGAGTGTTCGCCGTAGCGATAAATCGCTGCCACCGCCGTGCCGCAGACAAACACCACTCCAGCGGCAAGCAGTACCCAACTCAGCCGCGTAGCAGTCTTTTTTGGAAGAGATCCTCGCCGGACCGAGACGCGCTTCTGTCCCCGCAGGAATGGCGATTCCTGTTCCACATCCAAGTCGAGCAGGCGCTGATCTTCGACTTCCTCGCGCACCGGCTCGTCGGCTTGTGGGTACAACTCTTCCTGCAAGATGGTGGAACCGCTTTTCCGTGCCATCGATCAGGTCAGTTGTCGTCAGTGAATCGCTGAGCGAGTTTAATATAACTGCTTTTCGCGATTTGAGATAGACAAAACTTGGTGCGCGCCGAACAAAATATTCCGGGAAGGGTTTCATCCGTAAACGTGACTTCCCAAATCTGTCTGTGCGCTGTGATTTTCGGTTTTCTTGGAGCGGCGGACTCCAGAAAAATATTGCACGGCAACCGCCTCGGGCGCTACTCGCTCTTCGGACGTGGCCAGTGTTGAATCCGTATGTTCAAGCCAATAATCATGCTGATTGCGATACGACTAGGGACGGATGACCAACTGACTCTGCTATGCTGAACCAGCGCGGTGTCGATTTTTGACGCAGCCCCACCGTGGCCGACAGGATTTTGTCCAAATGCCCGCTAACAAGAAGACAATGCGGCAGGGGCAGGAAACCAGCGAGTTGCTGAAGCTGCGTGACGCGGCCCTGCAACTGCGGATCAGTTTCCCAACCATCAAGCAATGGATCTATAAGAAAAAGATCAAAAGCGTGCAGACTGCTGGCGGACACCATCGCATTCCGCAAAGCGAGATCGACCGGTTCCTCTACCGCACCCGCGGCAAGACCGCTCCGCAACGCGACCTGGTCATGCGCCGTATCAGCGGCCGCAATCAGTTGGTCGGACGCATCGACGAGGTTCGCATCAGCGGCCTGATGGCGGAAGTGAAAATCTCCATTGGAGACCAGCAGATTACCTCCATTATCACAGCCGGTTCTGCCCGTGAGATGCAATTGAAACCGGGCCAAACCGCCGCGGCGCTGATCAAAGCCACCGAAGTCATGATTATCCGGGTATAAGCATGAAGAGACTTTTGATTGCCACGTCATTGTTCTGCTGCCTGTTGACGAATCCCGTATTTGTATTCGGCCAAGAATTAACCATTCAAGCCGGCACGGGGAAGCCGGTCGTTCTCAACCGGGCCGACCTCGAATCGCTGCCTCGTTCCAAAGTGACGACCGGCAACTCCGGTCAAACTGCACTCTTTGAGGGAGTCGCCTTAAAAAGCGTTCTGGAAAAAGCCGGCGTGACCTTCGGTGATTCTCTTCGGGGCAAGCGTCTGGTGTCTTGTGTGTTGGTTCAGGCTGCCGACGACTACAAAGTTGTATTCGCACTCCCGGAACTTGATCCCGCATTCAACGACAAACAGATTGTCCTGGCATTTCTGAAGGATGGCAAGCCCTTGGACGCAAAAGAAGGCCCGTACCGCGTCGTCATTCCGGATGAAAAGCGAATGGCGCGCTGGATCCGGCAAGTGACCATGCTAAAAATCGTGGACGTTCAATAGCCGGAGTCGATTTTTCTTGAATCGCTGGCGGCCATCCTCACTGACGTTGCTGAGAAGGAAATCACCATGAATCTACGCAAACTCGCTGTAGTTATTGTCCTGATCGCGGTCTCCGCCGGTTTCGCATGCGCGCAGGACCTGACCGTGGCCGCAGCCGCCGACTTGCAATTTGCCATGCAGGACGTCGCCGCCCGCTTTCAGAAAGACTCGGGGAAGCAGGTCAAGGTCATCTATGGCTCCTCGGGGGCGTTCACTCAGCAGATTCAAAACGGGGCACCCTTCGACTTATTCTTCTCCGCGAATCTCGATTATCCCAAGCAGTTGGAAGCTGCCAATTTAATCGAATCCGGCAGCACGTATCAATACGCCACCGGTAAGCTCGTTCTGTGGGCTCCCAACGCGTCGCCGGTCGATTTGGGGCCTGGACTGAGGGCCCTGCTGAATCCAGCCGTCAAGAAGGTCGCTATCGCCAATCCCGAGCATGCGCCCTACGGCAAGGCTGCGGTTGCCGCCATGCAGACGGAGAAGCTTTACGACAAGGTGAAAGACAAGCTCGTGCTGGGAGAGAACATCTCGCAGACGGCAACTTTCGTGGTTTCCGGGGCCGCAGACGTTGGATTGGTCGCCTTGTCTCTAGCCATCTCTCCCAACATGAAAGACAAAGGCCGCTACGTGGACGTTCCGGCAGGCGACTATGCGCCCATCGAACAGGCTTGCGTCATCCTTCGCGCCTCGAAGAACAAGGAACTGGCAAGGCAATTTGTGGACTTTGTGAAATCTCCGGCGACTGCGGAGTTGTTGAAAAGCTACGGCTTCGCAGTGGGCGTGAAATAAGCACTTTCGCTTCAGAATGCCGTGAGCTTCGACTCAACCCCCTGCGGGATCAGCTTCCACGCAGTCCCCCAGGCGGATCCGCCGATCGACGTAGTACCATAAAAATTGCCCTGAGCGTCCCGGATCATGTCTCCCCAAGGATCTACCCCGTCCGACCCGGTGAAGCTGTGAAGCAAAATCATCTTGTTGCTTTGGTGCTGTTTCAGTTCGAAGATCGTCCCGAAATTGCTGGTTCCGCCGTTCGAAGTTTCTCCGTACAGGATCCCTTTACTCAGGATTAGCCCAGATTGCGGGTTTGCTCCGTCTGTAGGCCCCCCGGAGAATCTGTGGAGCACTGTCTCCTTGTGCGACGCATCTAGTTTCCAAACAATTCCGAACCCGCCGGCAGGAGAGCCGCAGTAGGGCGTAGTTCCATAAAGGTTCCCCACCGTATCTATAGTTGGAGTGCCGATAGGCTGACATCCGTCGCTGTTTCCGCCTGCGAAGTTATACAACACGGTTTCGTGGCCATTCTTGTCTAGCTTGTAGACGACTCCGTTATCAGATGTACCGCCCATGCCGGCGACGCCATAAAGGTTGCCCTGTTTGTCGAGCAGCAGGCCATACGGATTTTCACCATCTCCGTGATCGTGCCCACTAAAACTATGCAATAGGGTCTCGTTCCCTTTATGGTCAAGCTTGAAGACCGTGCCGTATCCCCAAGCACCGCAGCCGTAGGTCGTGCCATATAAATTTCCCTCACCGTCTCTGACCAAGCCGGCCCAAGGTTCACACCCGTCCTTCGTACCACCCCTGAAGGTGTGCAAAACGGTTTCCTTGCCAGCCGCTTTGATTTGAAAAACCACCCCACAGCCCTCGCCACAGTTGTGGCGATTGCCTCCCACAGACGCAGTGCCGTACAGGTTCCCAGAAAAATCGCGGATCAGGGGTGCCACAGACATGCCTCCATCCTTGCCCCCAGTAAACGAATACAAGATACTTTCGTTCCCGCTCGCATCCAGTTCGAAGACCACTCCACAGTAATCATTGAAACAGTCAAGAAGGCCGCCGGAATCAGTTGTGCCATACAAATTTCCGGCTTTGTCCCGAACTAGCCCCGCAAGGGGCTTCGCGCCAGACTGCAGGGTGAAATTGTAGAGCACATCCAGAGTCTGCGCTCGCGCTGGCTTCGCCCGGCCTATTGCCGCGGCCATCAGAAACGTGAATATGGCGCTCGCCCAAAATCGGTACATTCTCGATCTGCATGCTAAGTACTCGCCTGCTCTGTTCCCCACTTTGCCTCCCTAAACCTGATGCTATCATCTTACGCCCGCGTCTCCAAGGCGAACAGGAACCATTGCCTTCCCGCCTGCCCCGGCTCTCCCGACCCCGTCATCCTCGGGCCTCGATCAACGATGGAGGGACCAAGAACCTTCCTTTGGTCTACAACTCCACTATGAGATTTCAGTCGATTAGAAACCTGGTGGAAAGGGAACAATCCGAGCGGAATGAGTCGGCTATCGTGACGCCAATCGCGTAGCGACAGGCGTCTCGCCTGTCGATCTAACTAGTCCTTTAGCGGAACCATCGTCCGATCGCCCTTGCAGAAGGTCGCCACGCGCTGCAATCCCTCCGGCGCCTGCACCGTCATCACGGGGCCATAGCAGAAGACGGCATGGCCGGTTGCGGCGAGATACCATTTGCCGGAGTTGCGGGCCTCCCGTTTCACTACATGATCGGAGGGCGTGCGCAACTTGGGCACGAACTGGGAGCCGGGTAAAGACAACGACAACAGCATTGCTGCCAGGACTTTCATAGGGTCTGCCTGGCCCGTTGAATTAGATCTTCAGCACAGTTCTGCGCAAGTCCCCAAAATCGCTGCCGGCGGGTGCTTTGGGCGGATGCAATTTGTGGGGCTTGCTGGAACTGGCGCTGCTCTTGGCGTTGTCTCCTGGCGATGCCTGGGTTGACGGGCTAGGGTCAGACGGAACCTGGGTCGACGGAGATTGTGCCTGGGAGTGACCGTTCGCCAAAGCCTGGGCCTGAGCTTGGGCGCGCTGCTTCTGGAAGATGTCGCCTTTCAGATGAAAGAGCTGATTGCTGTCGCTGAACAAGGACCGGATCAGATAGCGTTGGCTCTCGATCGTGTGTCCCTGTTCAGTGACCAATAGGGCCAAAAGGCCATAGGAGAACAGAAACAGTACAACCAGAATCGGCAACATAATACGCTTAGGCTTCTGGAGTACAACCGGTTCATTAGCTGACCAACTTAGCAATCTGCACCCCAATCTGGGCCCCATCAGCAGCGGGCACAGACCTTAAATGCAGCTTGTGCGCCATCCCGCAGGACTCCAATAACGTATTGGAAATACTCGACTTAACTTGGATTCCGTAAGGGTGCTACAGGTTGGCAGGTGCAAGTGCTTGCACATTAGAGGTAACGCAGCCGTGTGACCGAGGTGCCTTGACAGCCTCAAAAGCCGCACGGGACACGGAGTTTGGGCTTCCTATCGCGCCGAATTGGGCGTCGCGGATTGGCAAGCGAGTTTCCAGATCAGGGCTGAACCAGTTTGCCCTCCCCTTACTGCTCCAGCAGCGTCCTTGTGTTCTTCGGTCGCTTGGGGGCGTGCCGCATGGTACGGCCTTCCACCAGATGAAACAATTCTTCGCCCAGGTTCTTGGCATGGTCGCCGGCGCGTTCGAAGGCCTGCGCCATGAGGAGAACATTGGTGCTGTAGTCGCGGCGGACCCGGTCTTTGCTTTCCAGCAGCCGCCGGAACACGGCGTGGCAGACATGGTCGATTTGGCTGTCGTTCTTCAGCACCCAGTTCGCCGACTCCAAGTCCCGTTGAACAAAGCCCCGATGAATCGCTTCCAGCATCTTTTCCAGCACATCCGCCATCGTGATCAAATCGCGCCGGTCCTCTTTCTGGAGTTTGCTGGATAATTGTTGCAATCGAAAAGTGACCGACCACGTCAGATCGCCAATTCGCTCCAGATCGATGATGAACTTTAGACAGGCCAGCAGTTCCCGCGCTTCCGCTTCGCTCACCTGCGTGATGGCGCCAGTGATCTGCTCGTCAACTTTGCGTTCGGCACGGTCCAGTTCCTTCTCACAATCCTTGACCGCGATGAATGCCATCTTCGAGGCATTCTCAATGTAATCACGCAGGTTGAAAGCGGCGTCCTTGGCGACCAGGCAAGCTTGCTCCACGAGGCCGGTCATCTCCTGCGTCGAACTGAGTTCTTCCACTGCTTTACGGCGGGTCGGGCTCATGCGGGCGTCTCCGACGGAACAACGCCATGATAACGCAGGAAGCGTTTATCCTATCCTCGGCTAGATAGCCTCGAGCACCGTCCGGGCCGCTCCGCCGAAGTTTGACTAGCACCAGCCCATCCGACACATCGAGAATTCTTTGTCCACGTTGGATCCCAACATTCTTGCGCCCATGTGCAAATTTCTGCACCATGTCCGATGCAAGTTGCCGGTTCGGGTTCCCTTAACAATACATTTCCACTTGCATACACAATCGTGGCTCTAGATAATGAACGCAGAAAGATCTTTAACTGTGTACCGATATACTCGAGCGGACCTGCTCCGAATTCTTCGGATTACGGCGCGCCAGTTGGCAGGTTGGGAAAAAGCCGATCTGGTGGCCGCGGGGGAAGGCTATTCCTTTTTTGACCTCCTGCAAGTAAAAAAGGTCCGCGATCTTTGTGCGCAAAAAGTCCGCCCTGCGGTTATTCGCGAATCATTGGCCGCCATGCAGAAGCAGGCTGCGGGCATGGAAAATCCGCTCATCGAAGCGGGGGCCGTCAATACCGGCAAGCGAGTCGCCTTCCGCCACAACGGCTACCTCCTGGAGCCGATCGCGGGGCAGTTCATGTTCGATTTCTCAGCAGGCGACAATGTTGTTGCCAGCAGGACCGTACCGGTTCGCGTTCCGGAGGCCCCGACCAGGAGTGTTGCCGACCTGTTTGCCCAGGGAATTGCATTCGAAGAAGACCCAGAGTCGCATCCGCAAGCCATTGCTGCTTATCAAGCTGTCTTGTCGCTCGACCCTGAACACGCGGCGGCGCACATTAACCTCGGCACGCTGTATTACAATCGCCAGGATTTCACGCTGGCGGAAAAACATTATCGTGCAGCCATTGCGGTCGATCCCAGATACGCGCTCGCGCACTTCGATCTGGGGAATGTTCTCGACGAAACTGGCCGCGTAGTCGAAGCCATCCAGTCTTATCTCGCCGCGTTACAACTCGCGCCCACCTATGGGGATGCCCACTACAACGTCGCGCTGGCCTACGAAAAAATTAAGGAACCGCGCAAGGCTCTACAGCACTGGCGTTCATATGTGAAGCTCGATGCGAGCGGCCCTTGGGCCACGCACGCCCGCGCCCAAGTGAAGCGCCTCCTGCAAGCCGACGGATTAAAGCTCGTGCCCTCCCCAATGCGCGATTAGAACGGAGCGCGCCACTCAAACTCCCGGAACCGTCGCGGTGCCGCTTGAATCGATTTGTTCCCATTTTGACCTACAGCCAAAAAAATATTTCTCTTCGCTGAAACTTCATTTCACCTCGCGACTCTTGGTATTGGGCCCCATTTTTCTTTGGAGATTCACAGCTTGCTGCCTCGCCGATAACAACGGCGGCGCGTAGGCCGTGGCACTCTGTCCCTTCAATGGCAAGAACAGCCGAAAAGGAGTTGAAAATGCGTAAGGCAGCTCACATTCTGTGGATGGCCGTCCTGGTTATCCTGGTAGTTTCACCCAGTCGTAGTCAAGCAGACAACAGCCATTCTAAAAGTGCAGGCGCAGTGTTCATTATGACCAACGCCGCGGACCGGAATGAGGTCATATCCTACGAGCGAAATGCGGATGGATCGTTGCAACGAGGCCGGAGATTTGCCACCGGCGGTCGTGGTAGTGGCGGCAACAATGACCCACTGGGGTCGCAGGGGTCCCTGACTCTCAGCCAGGACCGGACTCTGCTGTTTGCAGTCAACGCCGGCAGTGGAGAAGTGTCGGTTTTTCACGTTCACGGGCCCGACTTGTCACTGGTTGACAAGGAGTTTTCAGGGGGAAGTGAGCCGAACGCGGTGGCCCAGCATGGGTCCCTGGTTTATGTTCTCAACGCGGGTGGCAGCAGCAATGTCGTCGGTTTTCGAGTCGACGAAGACGGAAGACTCACACCGATCCCTCATTCTCTCAGTTATCTGAGCACCAATATTTCGGGATCGGCATCCGTTGCCTTCAGCCCCGACGGGCGGTTCCTCGCCGTCACCGAGCGGGAGACCAATAACATCGATGTGTTCGGCGTCCAGAGAAACGGAACGTTGTCAGCCATCGTGATCAATCCCAGTGTGGGCCCGGGCGCGTTCGCTGTTACTTTCGCTCCCAATGGAACTGCCTTGGTGGTCGAAACCGGCGTCTCCGGAGGCCAGAATGCCTCAGCCATTTCGTCCTACGGAGTTTCTGCCAATGGAACTCTCTCTGTGATTAGCGCCAGCGTGCCCACGCTCGGGGCAGCCACTTGCTGGAGCGCAGTTGCCCCAAACGGCAACTGGGTTTACACCTCCAACGCGGGCACGTCCAATGTTTCCGGATTTACCATCGGCTCTGATGGATCGTTGACCGCACTTCCCGGTACCATCGTAGGAACGAATCCCTCAGGGGCCACTAACCTGGACATTGCCATCAGTTCCGATGGCAAATTTCTATACAGCCTCGACGGCGAGATCGGCATGATCAGCATTTTCGGCATTCAGTCCGACGGCACTCTAACCAACCTGGGGACCACCGGCAGCCTTCCGAAGAATGTCGGATTCAACGGAATCGCGGCGATTTAAAACCCTACTTCGAGTTGCGGTGCACCGGCGCCGCAACTCAATTTTCTCCGGCGATCCTGGAGCAAATCGAGCGCGTCGCCTCGCCGACGGTCGCCTTCAACCAGAACGAGATTTTCTTCCGCGGCCTGCCTTATACGTTTCTTACTCCCCAATCTTTCCACGAATCACCACCACCGAAGCCGCCGGCAAATCGTACAAGCTAGCTCTTGCGCCATTCTGTTTGGAATGCGCCACCGGTCCATCCGGATCGGCATTCCCCTGCGTATACGCAACCACCGGAAAAACTGCCGGCATCTCGTTGTGCGCCATAAAACGTGTCAGCGCCGGATGCCACTGATACTGCGTCTTGCCAAAAGTTGCGATTTCCACCGGCCCAGCAAATGATCTGGCTTTGCCCGCGTCCGCGTCACCGAACGAAATCTTCACCCGGTGAGCATTCTGCTGATCGCGATTCACCATCATTACCGACCACTGCCCATCCGGACGCTTGACCGCGTAAGCCGTCACCAGCGCATGTCCTGCGCCATCGTCAATGTCACTCTTCGCCGCAAAGACCTCGTGCTGCCCCGCTCCCGGCTGCACCCATTCCATGTTGATTAACTGCGAAACGAAAAACTGAGAGAGCGGCTGCTGCACCTGATATTCCGGACCCACCGCGAACATCCCGAAGGTTCCCGGCGAATCATTGCAACCGTGCTCCATGAAGAGCGGTAAGTAGTGAAAAAAGTAGACCCCATTTCCCCCCAAATTCAAGAACGACCCGATGTAATCGGCCAGCCAGATTCCTCCGAAAAGATCCATATAAGTTTCGCTGGCCCCCGAAGACAAATTTCCCTCCGTGATAAAAACCGGAATGTTCGCCGGCAAGCCATCGTCGCGCCACGTCTGCATAATGCGACTCATCAAATCCGGTTCGTCGTAAAGTGCGCCCCACGGGGTCTTGCAAGGCTCATACGGATAATGCTCGAATGAAAAGAATGCCAAATCATTCAGCCGCCCATGCTGCCGCAGATAATCTAAAAAACGTCCCAGCCACGAAACTTTTCCATTCGCATCCGGCCACACTTCAATGTCCTTGTTAACGCCTTGAAACGACGGCCCTCCCAGCTTCAGGCTCGGATCCACCTTGTGCAGCGCGGTTGCCCACTGCACATAAAGCGCCGCATAATCTTCGGGAACCATATACTGGCCGTCGGCCTCTTCGCCCATCTCGACATACGAAACCGGATACTTCCGCGCTTCCAGATAAGCAATCTCTGCCGCCGCATTTTCAGGAGTGTCGTAGAGCATCGCGACCGGCAGCATCGCCGGCAATCCCCGGGTCACGCCACTGGTATAAAACAAATCGAATCCTACCTGCGCTTGTCGCGTCGATCCAATGTCCGCCGGCTCATGCCACGGATCGACCGACGAACAATAAGTCGTCGTCTGCTCCTGGTCCGGAGTATGCCGCACAATGTCATGCAACTCCCCGTCCGCCGTCGTCGTCCCGACGTAAAGTTCGCTGATCGCATAACCGACACAATTCCTGGGATCGCCCGCTCCATGCGAATCGCAAGTGTTGGACGACTCCGTCATCAGTATGCGAATGAACCGTATCGCCACGGGCGACGCCGCGAAGCGGACCGCCTCCATTCCGCCCTTGCCATCGGTGACCGTCCCACGCAGAAAGGTCTGCCACACCCCACGGGTCTGCGCCTTGATCGGATCGTCTCCTGTCCAGTACTGAATGATGTAATGCGTCGCGTAAGGCCCTGCCCACTGTATGTGAATGCTATCGACCAATTGTGGCGTCGAGAAATCGACGATCACCCATTGCGGATGCAGCGCATCGCTCTCGCCAGTAAAGCGCGACGTCAAGTAAGGATTGCTCTTCCAATACGTGCCGGTGTCGCCGTCGGTTAAGCGTGAGAATCCGGCGTTGTCGGTTCCATCATTGCGGGTGAAGCCGCGATGCGGCAGCCCATACCCGTAGGAATATCGAATGAACTCGGCGGGCACACTCGAACCCGTGAAATATCCCTTGCCGCTCGCATCGCTCCAAGTGCCTTGCGGATTCCAGTGCCACGCCTCGACCGCCAGTTCAGTATTTTGCCGGTAGGTGACGGGTTGCCAACCTGAGGCAAGAGCGCGCTCCAGCGACGGGGGAGTGAGATCTTTATCGATCGCGGCCGCCGGAATGCGGTCGACGCCCGCGCCCAGCGTCTGGTTGGGAACGAAGCGGTTGACGGGGTGCGTCATATCCACCTGGACGGTTTGCGCCGCACAAAGGCACAGCAACCCGAGACATCCAATCAGGGCAACGGAAATCAAGAAGCGTTTCAAGGTGCCAACCTCCGCGGACTCATTTAGGTCCCAAAAGCTTCGCACGAGTCATCTCATCCCAGGCTTATTGAATCGTTTTAAATAAGGGATACGATTGTAAATGGCTACGTGCCGCCTTTCCACATTTTTTACTTAGGCACGCGCCTTCCGATAAGACTGCCAGTCTTTATGCTGAGCCAACAAATCGTCTCCCCTTCAGGGATGTTAAAATCTGAGGTTCGATTCTGCATTCCGAAGGTACTTATATGTCCGACACTTTACTGCAAACGCCGACTGCGACCCCGCTGACCACCCTCAACGAAGACGAGATCCTTTTCCGCGATAATATCCGACAATTCGCCGAGGAAAAGATCCGTCCTCACGTCAAAGAAATGGACGAAAAGGGCGTCTTCGAAAAAGAAATCATTAAGGAATTCTTTCAGCTCGGTCTGATGGGCATCGAAGTCCCCGAACAGTACGGCGGCGGCGGCGGCCGGTTCTTTGAAGCCATTCTCGCCGTCGAAGAACTTTCGCGCGTGGACGCCTCCGCCGGCGTCATCGTCGATGTGCAGAATACGCTGGTCAATAACGCCCTAGTACGCTGGACCACCGAAGAGCAGAAGAAACGCTACCTGCCGCGCATGGCCGCCGATACTTGCGGCGCCTACGCGCTCAGCGAAGCTAGTTCCGGTTCCGATGCCTTTGCCCTGCAAACCAAGGCCGAACTCAAGGGCAGTGACTACGTTCTCAACGGACGCAAGCTCTGGATCACTAACGGTAAAGAAGCCGGCATCTTCATTCTGTTCGCTACCGTCGACGCGGCCGCGGGCTACAAAGGCATCACCGCGTTTATTGTGGAAAAAGATTTTCCCGGATTCACCGTGGGCAAGAAAGAAGATAAGCTCGGCATCCGCGCCTCTTCCACCTGCGAACTGATTCTGGAAGATTGCCGTGTGCCCAAATCGAACGTAATCGGAGAAGTCGGCAAAGGGTACAAGATCGCGATTGAAACGCTCAATGAAGGCCGCATCGGCATTGGCGCGCAGATGCTCGGAGTCGCCCGCGGCGCCTGGGAATATGCTGCCAAATACGCGCAAGAGCGCAAGCAGTTTGGCAAGCCGCTCGCCGACTTCCAGGGGATACAGTTTCAGATCGCGCAAATGGCCACCGAAATCGAAGCTGCCCGCCTTATGGTCTATAACGCAGCCCGCATGAAAGACGCGGGAGTGCCCTTCGTCAAAGAGGCCGCCATGACCAAGCTCTTCGCTTCGCAGGTGGCCGAGCGCGTCACCTCGCTTTGTATTGAAATCTACGGAGGCTACGGCTTCACCAAAGACTATCCCGTGGAAAAATATTGGCGCGATTCCAAGATCGGCAAGATCTACGAAGGCACCTCAAATATGCAACTGGCGACGATCGCTAAGCTGGTGATGAGCGCTAAGTAGGCGTTTGATTGGTGGCGCGGTGGCGCCATCGCCCGCCTTTTGTAGTCCGGCTGGAGGGAGTTTCGCTTTATCTCCCTCCAGGTTTCACAGCTCGCCCAATTTGTCACGAACTCCAAACGCTTCTCTGGTTTATAGTCCCTTCATGCGGGTAATTCTGGCGGGCGGCGGCACTGGCGGACACGTCATTCCGGCCATTGCTATCGCGCAGCAACTCCAGAAAGAATACGGCGCCGAGGTCGTGTTCATTGGGACCTCCCGAGGCATAGAGAACCGCCTGGTACCACCCGCGGGCTTCGAGCTTCGTCTCGTGGAGGTGGGCGCGCTGAACCGAGTTAGCCTCGGGACACGAATCAAGACCCTGTTCGACTTGCCTCGCGCCATTTGGAGCGCCGGTCGAATTCTCTCGGACTTTCGGCCTGACGTTGTAATCGGCGTCGGAGGGTACGCCTCGGGTCCGGCAATGCTGGCCGCGCTCGTCAGAAGAGTTCCGACGATGGCCTTTGAGCCGAACTTTGTTCCAGGGTTCGCCAACCGCCTTGTCGCTCCGTATGTAAGAGCTGCCGCGGTGCACTTCGCGGAAACTGGGAAATATTTCAAGCGCTGCGAAGTGACCGGCGTGCCGGTGCGCGCGGCTTTTTTTGCCGTGTGTGTGCCGCCTCCTGATTCATCGCCGAATTTATTAATTTTCGGCGGAAGCCAGGGCGCGCACGCCATCAATCAGGTAGTCATGGATTCGGCGGCCGAACTAATGGCGCGGGTCCCCGGATTGCACATCGTGCATCAGACCGGCGAACGTGACTATCCCGACGCGCAGGCCGCTTACGTCAAGCTGGGCGAATGGGTGGAAGCGCATCGTTTTATCGATGACATGCCAGCGCGCTTTGCGCGGGCGAGCTTACTGGTTTGCCGCTCAGGCGCGAGCACGGTAGCGGAAGTCGCGGCTGCGGGAAGGCCCGCGATTTTCGTCCCGTTACCGACGGCCGCAGACGATCATCAAAGGCGTAACGCTGAAGCCTTGGTGCGTGCTGGCGCGGCGGTCATGCTGGAGCAGAAAAATCTCACGCGTGAGAGTCTGGTCGAGACCGTGAGTTCCCTGCTCAAGGACCCCGATCGACTTCGAAGCATGAGCGAAACGACGCGAAGCATGTCGCATCCCGATGCCGCCGCGAAAATCGCTGCCATGGCAGCCCGAGTCGCAGGTCCCCCGCGCTCTTCCTAGCCGAGAAATCTTATTTGCTCTGCACTAATACAGCCACCTCGGTCGAGAAGACGTCGACGACGGAAATGTCCGGGCGGCCATCACCGTTGAAGTCCCCGACTGCGATTCCCTGCGGTTCGGAGCCAGCGCCCAAATCCGTATGCGGCTTGAATGTTCCATCCCCTTTACCCAGCAGAATCGAAACCGTACCGGAACTGCCCTGGTTGGCAACCGCCAAGTCCTGGTGATTGTCGCCATTAAAGTCCGCAATCGCTACCGAGACCGGGAACGCGCCAGTGGCGTAATCAACATGGGTCGCGAAGGTGCCATCTCCGTTGTTCAACAATATGGAGACGGCATCGGCGCCCAGGTCTACAACGGCGAGGTCGGGACTGCCGTCGTTATTGACGTCGGCAACGGCCAGCGCGATAGGTTCACTTCCAACCCCATAATCAACGTGCGCCTCGAAGGTCCCATCGCCCTTGCCCAGCAACACGGAAACGTTATTGGTCGATTCATTGGCAGTCACAAGATCGAGAATGCCATCACCGTTGACGTCAGCCGTGACCACGAATTCGGGTGAACTATCGGTTTCATAGCTCTTATACTTTGCAAAAGTGCCATCCCCCTTGCCCAGCAGCACTGCGACCGTGTTCCCTCTGGCAATGTTGTAATCGGACAGCGCCAGATCGAGTTTTCCATCCCCATTGAAATCGCCAATGGTAACGCAATTCGGGCCGGTCCCGGTAGGGTAAGACTTTCCGGTCTTAAATGTGCCATCACCATTGCCCAAAAGAATGGTCACCGTGCCGGGTTGGCCATTGCTATCGTTGCCGTTGTTCACCACGGCGAGATCGGGCTTTCCATCGCCGTTGAAGTCGGCCACGGCCACCGCGATCGGGGCGTATCCGGCCTGATATTGGTTTTGGGTCTGAAAGGTTCCGTTGCCATTGCCCAGCAGAATGGAGACTGTAGTCCCGCTTACGTTCGGTACCGCTAAATCAAGTTTTCCGTCCCCGTTGAAGTCGGCGGTAGCGACCGCGTAAGGCTCGGGGCCTGTAGCGTAGGTTGCCAGCCCCAGTTTCACTGATTTCTCGGTCTTAACGATTTGAAAATACGAGACGTTCGAAATGTGCCCGCCCGGATTCACCACGGTCACCGAGGCCGTTCCCGCCTTGGAAACATCGGCCGCGGGAACTTTGGCCGTCAGTTCAGTTTTGTTTACAAAATGCGTTTTCAACGCACTGCCATCCCAATTCACCACCGAGCCGGAACTGAACCCGACGCCATGAAGCGTGAGAGTAAATCCCTTGGCGCCCGGCTTGGCAGCATCCGGCGCAAGCGGTTGGTCTACAAAAGGTGTGGGAGATTTCGCCCACGTAAGACTGGCAAGCAGAATGACCGACAAAGAAAGACGACGAAATGTTTTCATGGACTACTCCTTAGGATCAGCGGTCTGAAAGCCGCGCTACGGGCCGCCTCACAGTCTTGTACCGTGATGGCTGATTGTCAAGCTGCAATAGTTTGCATATTCTCGTTTAACAGTGCAGATAATGTCTCTCCGGAAGAGTCGAACCCCTGCTGTCCTGGCTCAGGAATCGTTGGCTCAGCGCGCGTGAATTCCTGATAGGCTTGACTCCTTAGATTTGGGCAAAGGTTCGATTTATGTTTGCCAAGATTCAGCAAATTCATTTCGTCGGGATCGGTGGCATTGGCATGAGCGGCATCGCCGAAGTGCTGCTAAACCTTGGCTACAAAGTTTCCGGTTCCGATTTGAAGGCTTCCGCGGTCACCGAACGCCTGGCTAGCTTGGGCGCCATCACTTTCGAAGGACATCGGGCGGAGAACATTCTGGGCGCCGAAGTCGTTGTGGCCAGCTCGGCCATCTCGCCGGAGAATCCCGAGATCGGCCAAGCGCGGGCACTTCATATCCCGGTAATTCAGCGGGCGGAAATGCTGGCGGAGTTGATGCGCCTGAAGTACGGCATCGCCATAGCCGGCATGCACGGCAAGACTACAACTACATCGATGGTCGCGGCAGTACTCGCCGGCGGAGGGCTTGATCCCACGGTGGTCGTCGGCGGCCGGGTGGACGCATTGGGATCGAATGCGCGGCTCGGAAAATCGCATTATCTGGTGGCGGAGGCCGATGAGAGCGACCGCTCGTTTCTAAAGCTCTCGCCAATACTCGCGGTCATTACCAACATAGACCGCGAGCACATGGATTGCTATCGCAACATGCGCGATGTAAAGCGCGCCTTCCTGGACTTCATGGACCGCGTGCCTTTCTACGGGATGGTTGTGGTTTGCAATGACGATCCGCAATTGCGCCGGCTTCTGCCCCAAGTGCGCCGCCGCACTGTAAGCTATGGGACGCGACGCGGCTCGGACTTTCACATACGAGTCGACGAGCCGGTGCGGATTGATGGGGAAGAGCGTCCTTTGAGCAGATTTCATGTCACTTATAGGGGATCGGACCTCGGGGAGTTTCGCCTTCACGTTCCAGGCGTCCACAACATTTTGAATGCAACGGCGGCGATTGCGGTGGGAATCGGTCTGGACATGACCGCGGACCAGATTCGCGCCACTCTTGAAACTTTCCGCGGCGTCGATCGGCGCTTTCAGTTGCGCGGCAAAGTGGCCGGGGTCAGTGTGATTGACGACTACGGCCATCATCCGACCGAAATTCGGGCCACCCTGGCCGCCGCCCGGCAGTGCGGATACAAAAAGATCCACGTCATCTTCCAGCCACATCGCTACACTCGGACGCGCGACTTGATGGACGAGTTTGCAACCGCATTTCGCGATGCCGATAGCCTTCGCGTGCTCGACATTTACGCCGCCAGTGAGCCGCCCATTGAGGGAACCACGGCGGAGGCCTTGGTGACATATATACGAGAGGTCAGCGGGCAAGAAGCGGTCTATGCCCCGTCGTTCTCCGAGGCGGTGAATGGGGTGACCTCAATCGCGCAGGAAGGCGATATGGTCCTCACGCTCGGCGCGGGTAATGTTTCCCAGCTTGGAGCTTTGGTTTTGGAAAAGCTTGCGGTTCACACCCCTCTCGCCGCGTCGACGATTTAGCGCGGCTAGGGCGCGTCAACATAACAGGCCTACATTTGGATAACGAATTTCGCGACTCGCCGTCTAAGCTCCATACGCGGTAAGGAGCGGGATTATGGGCTCGGAAAAAATGTTGTATTGGCTGGCCGTTGGCGTCATGGGAATCATGTTTATGCAGTCGGCCTCGGTCCGTTTTCAGGGCCGGCTGGACGACTTGGGAGTCCGCTCGCTTCAAGTGGCGCAGCAGCTTTCAGCGGGCGCTTCGAGATACCTGAGCGTGGCGGAAGTTAACCTTGGCTTACGGTCGGACCGATGCCCGCGAACACAGGTGACCGTGGCACGGCTCCAGTCGAAAATAGCGTGTGCACAGAGCCTGATGGCCGGCAAGCAAGCTGGATTTGCCCGTATGCAGGCCGCCAAGGCGCGGATGCAAGTGCGAATGACCCGAGTCGAAGCCAGGCTTCAAGATGAACCAATGACTGCATCGTTCTGACACCATGGGGGCGGTTTCTGTGTTATCGTGATCGACAATCGGGCATGGGGATGGTGCCGTTCGTCCGTGAGGTTTCCGTTCTTCTCATTCCACAAGTGCGAAGCGCAACCTTAAGGAGCGCCTTCTCTGTGCCCGTTCCGTGTCAAATGCCGTCCACGATCCGATCAAAACACCGCGCTTGAAAATTTGGGATTGGACGCCCAAGTTCGTGGCATGTATTACCACAAGCTGTTGCGATGGCGCCCAGCAGAAAGGGCCGCAATTTTAACTGCGGCCCCTCTGAAATACGGAATAGCGTAAAGCCAGAGCAGCGCCTTACTTCGGGTGCTTGTCGTTATGGATTTGCCGGCTCACCTTGTTCTGCGCTTGCTGGAAGTGCTGGCGTTCCTGCGGTGTCAAACGTCCGTGGTGCTCGGCTTCGTCGGCCGCTTCCCTATTTTGAATCGCTCTCTCGCGGTTCTCAAGATGAGCTGCCTGACCCGCAGTCATTTGGTCGTTTCTGATGCCGTTGGCAATGCGGTTCTGCTGGTTCTGCTCACGCTGGTTCACGTGGTTCTCCCAACTGTGGCCGGCCTCGGACTGGCCGGGCCCCGCATTGAGGGGGGTTGGGTTGGTGGGGATCGGAGATACTTGGTTGCTCCCGGTTTGGGCAACGGCCGAACCCACAAGCATTAAACCTCCAAAGGCCACCGCCGCCAGGATACTCGTAATTCGGTTTTTCATATGGATTTCAACCTCACTTTGGGGATTTTCGTGCACGACCAATGAAACCCGAAACTGCCCGAGAAGTTTCGGTGGGGGGAAGCTGGGCCGCAGTTCGGTGGGAATGGATGCAGCGCGGGCATCGAGGGGCCGACCGTAAATATCTCATTCTGCGGTCGATTCCGGAGAGATGAGAGATGTTTGCAGAATAGTTGAAAAACACTGCATGGGGTGACTCCGATCCCTGGTCAGAAGCGCGGTGGGCGCGCCGTACATCAGCCTTTGGCGATACCTTAGACCAAGACAGGAGTACTACTTCGTCTAGTTACTTGGGTTGCCTTGTTTAGAGCTGCCCCCGATTTTTCTTTATTACACATTGCAACTTCGCATGTGGTACATTACGGCCCGATGCTTTAACCTTCTCAGCTTCGCAGAATTGCGCGTGCTGCCGATCGCACCTTCCAATTTAAGGGGAATCTATGTTGTCAAAAAGAGTATCTCTAGCGGTAACTATACTTTTGTTTGCGGGTTCGCGAATCTCATTAGCACAAAAGCTTACACCGCTGACTAACCAAGCGCCCGACGGCGCATATGTGGAATTTCTGATGACCGATGGAACCGTGGTGGTACAAGGCGGCGGCTGTACGGACTGGTGGAAACTCACGCCCACGAACACCGGGAGCTACGTAAAGGGGACCTGGACACAAATCGCCAGTTTGCCCGCTGGCTACGATCCTTATGCCACAGCTGGGGCCGTCCTGGCGGACGGACGACTGCTGGTGAGTGGAGGCGAATACAGCGAGTGCGGCGGCGAATTCACCCTTACCAATCAAAGCGCAATATACGATCCCAAGACTAATAAATGGACTATGTTAAAGCCGCCAAAGGGATGGTACGACATCGGCGATTCGCCGTCGTCAGTTCTGCCAAATGGCCTTTTCTTGCTGGGGCGCAAGACCAACAAGGACATGGCGACCCTCGATCCCTCTACCCTTAAGTGGACCGAGGTTGGCTCGAAGGGTAAAGCCGATTTCAATGCCGAAGAAGGTTGGACGCTTTTACCCGATGGCACCATCCTGACTTGGGACGTCAAAGATGACCCCAATTCTGAGATTTATGATCCATCTTCCCAAACTTGGACGAGCGCGGGGAACACGGTTGCGAACCTGATGGGACCGCCTGAGGAGGGCTGCCTTAAGTACGGGAACAACCACACTTACTGTCCTCCTGGAGAAACCGGACCGGGCATCCTACGGCCAGATGGCACGGTCTTTGCCACTGGCGCTCTGCATGAAGGCGATTCCACCGGGCATACTGCGATTTATACCCCGGGACAAAACGGCGGCAAAGGTAGCTGGGCGGCTGGCCCCGATTTTCCTAATGGTGACGCTGCGGGCGATTCCTTCGCTGCTCTGCTGCCAAACGGCCACGTACTGGTGCTGGGGAATTCCGGCCAGATGTACGAGTTCGACGGCACGAAATTCTTCGCCACAACCGTCGGTTATGGCAGTTTAATTGTGATGCCCACCGGAGAGGTGCTCGTCGCGGGGGTTGCAGCCTATACGTCCACGGGAAAATATATGAGTGCGTGGGCCCCGACGATCAGCAAATTCCCATCTTCGATCACCCGCGGCTCAACCTACCAGATCTCCGGGACGCAATTTAACGGCTTGTCGCAAGCGGTTAATTTCGGAGACGAGTTTGAGAGCGCCACCAACTATCCTATGGTGCGGATCACCAACAACAGCAGCGGTCACGTTTTCTATGCCAAGACGCATGACCACAGTACCATGGGCGTTGCTACTGGCAAGGCCACCGTTTCCACCAACTTCGATGTCCCTTCCAGTATGGAAACGGGGGCAAGTTCGCTAGTGGTCGTGGCCAACGGAATTCCTTCTAAGGCGGTGAGCATCACGGTCAACTAAGAGATTCGGATTGATAAGGTTCCGCAGGCAGTTCCTGCGGTCCGGTCCGCGGTGTAGCGATTCATCGAAATAAAGAAGGGCGCCAGCCTCGGCCGGCGCCCTTGATACATAGAGCAAGCCGCCTCTAGCTAGGGCAAGTAATAGCGGAACGAGGTAAAGAACATGTTCTCGTTCGCCGATGGATCACCGCCTGTACCCGCCCAAGTGTTTTTCACGAGGTAGGAGTACTGCGGTCCAAACTGCAGTTTTCCTTTCGGTCCGCTGTAGATGCGATACCAGAATCCGATAGTGCCTTCCCAGATGTTGCGGGCATCGCCGTTGCAATTCTTTAACCCGCCGGGGTTGAAGCCGCCGGTAAGCGGAGTTCCGACCGATCCCGGTACTGGGATGGAGCCGGTTCCCGTGGACCCGCCGGAGGAAGTTGGCGGCGTGACCACGGACGTGCTGGTGGCACCCGGAGGAGTTTCGGTATAGCAGCCAGAGTTATTAAACCCAGGCGCACCATATCCGCTTGGCGTCTTGCCATTCAAGTACCACTGCCGCGCTTCGTACTCCATGCCGGCATTGCTGTAGATATCCAACCTCTTGCCGTGCCATTCCAGCGTGCCAAGCGCCTGATAGTTGCGCATTGGCTTCAATACGCCATCGGGGCGCGCGATCGCATCCACGAGGCCCGCGGTACCGTAGCGGCCGATTCCATTGCCACCCAATACGTGCAGACCGATATCGATACGTTTGGCGATTGTTCCTCTAACGTTGGCGCCTATGCCGCCGCCCAGTGAAGTGTTGTTGGAGGCCAGCAAAGCCGTTGGCCCCGTCTTTCCATCACAGGTACCGGTGGAAGAGTTTGTGGCGCAGGGAAACAGCCGGTCGCGGAAGTCACTGACAATCCCGAAAACTTCGTAGTGTCCCC
Source organism: Terriglobales bacterium (assembly GCA_963700175.1). Classification (GTDB taxonomy): domain Bacteria; phylum Acidobacteriota; class Terriglobia; order Terriglobales; family Acidobacteriaceae; genus DASVWZ01. The sequence goes on along the minus strand of CAVOWN010000001.1, from coordinate 59,612 downwards.
AGCCCGGCTCAAACGCCGTCTTGAAGATGAAGTCGGGAATGTAGTTGTAGGAGTAGTTCGCCGTGGGATTGTAAAGCCCACCACTCGTTCCCTGAGCGCCAACCAGGAAATTGTTGCTCGCCCCGTGGCCACCCAGCGTGGTTTGCGAGTCTTCAAGCGATGCGGCAATCCACATCTTGTCCCCTATGTCTTTGGCCACGCGGAAACCGTACTGGCGGGCCCAACTGAAGCCCACGGTATATTGAGGGTCAATCGTCATCGGCAGGGCTTCAGACCGGTTGTCAACGCCCTTCTTGGTTTCCGTCACCAAGCTCCACATCTGGCCGCCGGTAAAGCTCCAGCCATTGTTCAACGCCGCCTGTCCAAAGGCCTGCCGGAAGCGCAGAGTATAGCTGTTGCTCTCATTGTTGTTCGACGTAATCCCAGCGGACAGGAAGTCAGTCTCGACGTATCCCGTCAACTTCATGTTTGATAGATCGCCCTGTGCCAGCATCGAGAGTCGTGACTGCCGTCCCGATCCGTAAAACTCTGACATCGCGGATTGAGAGGATCCGGGGAATGGAATCGAGTTGAACGGAGTGTTGATGTCCGATCCCGTCGCGTGTTGGCGGTACACAGTTTCAGCCGCGAGGAAGCCGCCCGGTGTAAGGGTGATCCCCTTGTAGTGAATCGCCATCGGGCTTTCCAGGCTTGACTGAATATTTTTCTGGGTCTCCTGCAAACTCAAGGCGGTATTCGTCGAATTGAGCTTCAGGTCCGTAACATCCGTCTTAAGGTCGCTGACCGCCTGCTGCTGCTGGCCGGCGTCCGCCGCCGCTTGCTGGGCTTTGGCTTGGGCGTCCGAAGCCGCCGTTTGCGCTTGCTGCAATTGTTGCTGCGTCTGCTGCCACGCCTGATCTCGTTGGTTCAGTTGTTGCCTGAGTTGTTCAATCTGTTGTTGTTGGGCGGCCAATGCATCTTTCAATTCCTGTACTTCTTTGGCCGAAACGATTGCAGTCTTGGTCTTTTTGGGCTTTGCCGGCGCAGTTGACATTTGCGCCAACAGAGTTGCCGCACAAATCGGTACCATACACAACCTGAGAAGAGACTTCATTTTTTCCTTTTGCCTCCGGGAGCGGAGGACTGTCCTTTCGTAAGGAATTTACAAGCGAAGTACACAAAAAATGGGTACGACATTACCGGACTTGCTTAATCTCGTCTTTGACCTTCGTCGCAACGCTAGCGGGGAGCGGAGCGTACGACAGTTCCGCTGTCATTTTCTGGCCGCTGTCCACCATCCAATTCAGGAAGTCGGCGAGGATCTTGCCTTTCGCAGGATCTTTTGACTGCGCGGGAATTAGCAGCCAGGTGAAACTCGATATCGGATAGGCGTCTTTGCCCGGGGCGTTAGTGATGGAAACTCGGAAGTCAGCCGGCATCGACTTCACGGATGCAGCCGCGGCCGTCACCCCCTCGAGGCTTGCTTTGGTGAAGTTTCCAGCGGCATTTTTCACTGAACCGTACGTAATATTGTTTTGTACCGCGTATATCAGTTCGATATAGCCGATTGCGCCCTGCATCTGGCGAATCATGCCAGCAACACCTTCGTTGCCCTTACCACCAAGCCCGACCGGCCACTTTACGGAGGTGCCTGCGCCCACTTGCCCTTTCCAGTCGGGGCTGACCTTGGCGAGATAGTCGGTGAAGATGAAGGTCGTTCCGCTGCCGTCCGACCTGTGCACTACGACGATTGGCGCGTTAGGCAGGTTTACCCCGGGGTTTACGCTGGTCAACGCACTGTCATTCCAACTGGTGATTTTTCCCAGATAAATCCCCGCCAGGGCTTGCGGCGTGAACTTAATTTCACCGCTGACGCCGGGAATGTTGTACGCGGGAACGACTGCGCCCAGCACCGTGGGGACATGCAGAATCTTGGTCTTGGACTGCCCCAGTTGCTCGTCGGACATAGGGCCATCGCTCGCGCCAAAATCGACTGTCCCAGCCAGAACCTGTCGAATCCCGCCCCCGCTACCAATGGATTGATAGTTGATTTGAACTTCTGAATGGGCCTTGTGATACTCGCTGAACCACTTGGAGTACATCGGATAGGGGAATGTTGCGCCAGCCCCATTTAACGTGGTCTGCGCAACAGCGGGTACCGCTAAAGCCAGACACAACCATGCAATTCGACGCATCACGATGTGGTTCCTCCTCAAAATTTGAGTACCCTCGTTTCTACGTTCGCTTTGTTACAGTACGGTTACAGCAATATGAATTTCTAATGAATCCATAACAAGCGATTGGACTTAGCAGCGATGCTTCAGAGGCAGAAAACGATCTTCGCGGCGCGCATGGGCGTGGTCTGGATGCTCCAAGGCCACACCAAAACGAATGGATCCAGGGCCCGTTTGACGCCCTACCGTCGCTTTGTTAGCGTTAAAAGTTTCCTCAAAGATAGGAATTGCTGTCGTCGCCAGAAAGACCAGATAGAAAAGAGGTTTTATGTCGCTCAAGTTTCGAGGAGTTGATTTCATCGAGTTTGACAATTTGCTGACCGACGACGAGCGTCTGGTTCGCGATACAGCCCGTAAGTTCATCGAAGATAATTTGATACCGATCATCGAGGAGTGCAATCGGGCGGGGCGCTTTCCCAAGGAACTGGTCAAGCCCATGGCCGATCTTGGCTTTTACGGCGCAAGTCTGAAGGGCTACGGTTGTGCTGGGATGTCCAACGTCGAGTATGGATTGGTGATGCAGGAGTTGGAGCGTGGCGACTCCGGCGTGCGCTCATTCGTCAGTGTTCAGTCCGCGCTTGTCATGTACCCCATCTACGCCTTCGGCAGCGATGAACAAAAACAACAATGGCTGCCCGTTCTTCAAACCGGCGAAAAGCTTGGCTGTTTTGGCCTGACTGAGCCCGATTTCGGGTCCAACCCCGGGGGCATGCGCACCCGCGCCCGCAAATCCGGCAACGAATACATTCTAAATGGCGAGAAGATGTGGATCACCTCGGGATCGATCGCCAACGTAGCCGTCATTTGGGCCAAAGTAGAAGACGAAGGCAACAAGGTTCGAGGCTTCTTGGTCGAGACTGATCGGCCCGGTTTCAGCGCTCACGATATTCATGGCAAATGGTCGCTGCGGGCGTCGGTCACTTCGGGACTGTCTCTTCAAGATGTTCGCATCCCTGAAACAAACCTTCTGCCCAAGAGTGGAGGGCTGAAATCGCCCCTGATGTGCCTTAATCAGGCACGGTATGGAATTGCATGGGGCGCTCTTGGCGCCGCTATGTCGTGCTACGACTGTGCCCTGCAATATTCGCAGCTCCGCAAACAATTCCACGACAAGCCCATCGCGTCTCATCAACTGGTCCAGGAAAAGCTAGCCTGGATGATTAGCGAAATCACCAAGGGCCAATTGCTGGTTCTGCAAGTGGGACGACTGAAGGACACGGAGAAAGTCCAACACCAGCACATCTCGATGGCCAAGCGAAACAATGTTTGGATGGCGCTGGAGTGTGCCCGTATGGGGCGCGATATTTTGGGTGCGAACGGAGTCGCGGACGAATACCCGCTCATGCGACACATGATGAATCTGGAGTCGGTAAAGACTTACGAAGGTACCCACGACATCCACACCCTAATCATTGGGCAAAGTGTGACGGGGGTCGACGCGTTCTAGGACGTTTTCGAGGAGTGAGAGAGGAGTGAAAAATGGAGATCGCCAAGCTTGTACTCGAATACATCAAGGCTCTGGTTTGGCCGATTACCGTCTTAGCCCTTTCGCTATTTTTCGAAGCGAAATTAAGCGGGTATTTGCAAGACTACGAAAGGCCGTGCTGCCAGGCGGGGTTTCGCTGGATCTGCGAGAAGAAGTCCAAGAGGTCAAGCAGTTATCCGAAAGGATCCAGGCGACCCCTCCGTCTGATAAGCGGAGAACGACGCCCCGCATTCCTCTAACTGAGGCCAACGCCCGAATGATGAAACTTGGGCTAGCACCGATGTTGAACGGGCTTGACATCGCCTATTACCGCGCCAAGGCGGAGACTGACCCGGTTCTCGCGCCGGCCGGCCTGAGAATCGACCTAGAGACGATGATGCGAAATGTCGCCCTTGGGTTCAAGGTGAAGCTTGCCCCTTTGGGACCGATTCCTCGTCTTCTGGCGCGGCTTCAAGAGGCAGGAGCGATCACCTCGGACCAGATGCAGCTGGCCCAAAAGATCTTCAACGTATGCAATCAAGCCATGCACGGGCGATTTGTATCGCGAGAGGAAGCAGAAGAAGTAATTAAAGCGGCGGAGGTTCTATTCGAGCAGTATCTTGCATGGTTGAGCTGGGGATTCGACGACAACTGGAAGCCCAGCCAGAGTTGACCTGTCCGGTTTTCAACGGTTTAACACCGGTATTCGAAGGTTGACAACTTCGCATTGTGCGAACTATACTGAAGTTCGCATTATGCGAAATTGTGCTGAGGGATCCATTGCACATCATCAGCCGCAAAAAGCTCAAGGAAGCGGCGGCCCGTCACAACGATATCGAAGCCCCGTTGGATGTTTGGTTTCGGATCGTCAAGAAGGCATCGTGGCGGAACTTGGCGGAAGTACGCAAGACTTTTGCTAATGCAGACGCAGTCGACCGATGGACGGTTTTCAACGTAAAAGGCAGCAGATACCGCCTCATTGCAGAGATTAACTACAGATTTCAGCGGCTATATATTCGGCACGTGTTAACTCACGCTGAATACGACCGGGAGAGATGGAAACAATGAGCGTGGCAACTAGCCGGCCCGAATACGCGACTCTACTAGCGAAGACTCTGCCTGCGGTCATCCACAGCGAAAAGGAGTACGAGCACTACACCGCCCTGCTGGAAGAACTGGACCACAGGCCGGGGAAGCTGCCTCCTGCGGAGCAGCGTCTCGCGGAATTGCTTACCCTATTGATCGAAGATTTCGAGGAAAAGCACTACACCTTGAGATCGTCAACTGGCATTGATGCATTGACCGAATTGATGGAAGCGAACGGCCTGAAGCAAAAGGACCTGGTCGATATTTTCGGTACACCTAGCATCATCTCTGAAGTCTTGAACGGCAAGCGCAAGCTTACGACCGACCACATTCGCAAACTCGGCCGGCGATTCCACGTTTCGCCGGAAATATTTCTCTAATATTCGCATGCAGTTCATTGACTCCTTCGAGTATTCACAGCGTCCCCGCAGTCGGACGGATGGTTAATTCCTCAACTGTACCGTCGCCGGGTGTAGAGATGGCGTTGACCAAGACTTTCGCAACTGTCGCCGCGGACATCATCTTCTTCCTGGGAGCCTCGGGCCATAGCTCTTCCCAGATTGCCGTGTCCGTTGCCCCAGGGAGGAGCGCAATTACGCGAATCCCCCGCTCCCTCAACTCTTCGCGCAATGAGTTGGTGAAAGCCAACGCACCATGTTTCGAAGCGTTGTAGGCAGACGCGCATGGAAAACATTTCTTGGCGGCAACCGACAGATTGTTCACAATCACCCCGCGCCTTTTCACTAAAGATAGCGCTGCCCTTGTCATCAGGAACGTCCCCGTGAGGTTGGTCTCGATAACCTCCTCCCATGCATCGACTGGCAACTTTGCGACCGGTAAGCCAAGGTGTCCGACTCCAGCGTTATTGATCAAAATATCCAGTCGATGAAATCGCCCTTCCACAGCGGCGAACAACTCGCCCACCGACACGGGATCGCTTACGTCACACTTCATCGCTAGTACGCGAACCTTGCGCAACTTCAATTGTTTTTCGACGAACTTCAGTGCGGATGAATTTCTTCCTACGATAACGACGTCGCATCCCTCGGATGCCAAGCGCAGCGCGATGGCACGGCCAATGCCCCGGCTTGCGCCGGTGATTAATGCAACCTTGCCGCGAAGTGGCGATCTGGAAGTCGTGCGCACAATATCAAGAAGGGAAAATCAGCCTACACACAAACCCCGATCGAAACGACGGCGATGAGCGGAAAAACCTCAAGCTCCATTTGCCCGGTTATGAATCAGGGACAAAAATTCCGTCCGCGTTTCTTGCTTATCGCGGAAGCATCCCAGCATCGACGAAGTTACCGCCGCAGAGTGTTGTTTCTCGACTCCGCGCATCATCATGCACAAGTGCCGTGCTTCAATGACGACACCAACACCTTGTGGTTGAATTGCCCTCTGGATGGTTTCTGCAATCTGCGTGGTCAGCCGTTCCTGGATCTGCAACCGCCGGGAAAAAATCTCAATCAGTCGCGGGATTTTGCTCAGTCCGATGACCTTGCCCTTCGGAATATAAGCCACGTGCACCTTGCCAAAGAAGGGGAGCATATGATGCTCGCAGAGGCTGTACATCTCGACGTTTTTCACGATTACCATTTCGTCGTAGGTGACTGTAAAGAGGGCTTTGTTGAGCATCGCTTCAGGATCTTCTTTATAGCCCTTGGTCAAATGTTCGAGGGCGCGGTGCACGCGCTCGGGCGTTCTCACCAAACCTTCACGGGTCGGATCTTCGCCTAACCGGACGATCATTTCACGCACCAGTTCTTCGAAACTGGCGCTTGTCAACGTGGAGGCTTCAACGGAAGGTCTCATGGGGATTAGTAATTGGGTAATCTAATAATTTGTTCAACTTCCAAATTACTGATCACTCAACTACAGAGTATTCTCCTCTCCGCGATACTCGAACGAATTCATCATTGTTTCTTCGATTCGTACTTTATCCAGATGCGCAAATGTCAAGCCACGGCGCAAAATGTCGTAAATTGCGATGCAAAGGTTCTCCGTCGTCGGCACCACTCTTGAAAACTCCGGCAGTGTGTTCAGATTCTGGTGATCAAAGCGCTCCCGCAGCTCACCCTCGACGAAACCGTCCAAGTCGGCTAGATTGCAAACCATGCCCGTATGCGCGTCAACCTGTCCACTGACGGTTACCTCCAACATATAGTTGTGGCCGTGACCATAGGGATTGTTGCATTTGCCATAGATCGCGGAGTTTTCCTCTTGCGACATTTCTTCGCTGTGCAAGCGGTGCGAGGCGGAAAACATATAGCGCCGGGTCAGGTATGCCTTCATGGCTCCCCGTAAAAGTCCGCAAACAAGTCTGGCGTCTCGTACACTCGAACGCGATGCAACTGCGCGACCTTCACTTTTGAGGCCAATCTCTGCCAGATTACGATGGCCAGATTCTCTGTGGTTGGAATTCGCGTCGCAAACTCGGGCACTTCTTTATTCAAGAAGCGATGGTCCATGGCATCCAGCACTTCGCGGTTCAGTACTTCCTTCAACTCTTTCAAATCGACCACGAACCCCGATCGGGGATCGACTTCGCCCTTCACCGTCACCTCCAGCGTGTAGTTGTGTCCGTGGCCATTAGGGTGGTTGCACTTCCCGAAGATGCGTAGGTTTTCTTCTGGCGTGAATTCCGGATTGTGATAATAGTGCGAAGCCGCGAATTCAGCTTTGCGCGTGAGATAAACCATGCTCATCCTCAAGATTTAGCGTATTGTTCCGCACCACGGACCCGCTTGGCCCGGTGGACTTCGTACAGTACTGCCTTGCCTTCCACATGACACTGCCGCATTGATGAGCCCGCCGCGAGCGCAGCAGCAAATAGGAGAACATGGGCAAGCCTGCCAGTGCCAGTAGATTTGCGTCCCAAGAAAAATGCGCTTTCCGGATTCGCCTGAGAAGAATAAAGTACGATGCAACAGTGGCCAGTAGTGCGATTGCCGATAATCCGAGGCGACCACGCAAACTGGCGGATATCGTGAGCGCCACCGCCGCGACAATCAGCGTGAATTCGACAAGGCGGACTGCGGCTAGGATTGCCGGGGACGGAAACAACAGCGCCAGATTCTTGGTCCATCCTTCACGCAATTGAGCAAAACTGCGATACATTCGGGTGCGCACTGCATCCGCACCAAACCTGAAAATAATCTTCCGCCCCGAGGATTTCACCAGTTTCGCCAGAGCAACGTCCTCGAGCAGATCTGAAGCCACAGCAGCATGTCCTCCAACTGCATTGTAGGCGTCGCGCGAGATCAGGATGTACTGCCCGTTGGCCGCCGCGGCGGGAGATGCCTGATCGCTGACATCGGAAGGCCTGTAGGTCGCAGCCAGTTCCGCGAAGATCACCGGCATAATCGCCTTCTCCCAGAACCCGTCGACTTCCTGCTCGGGGGAATAGGAAAGCAGGGCCGCGCCGTTTCTTTCGGCCTCCGCAATACTGCGCGCCAAAGATCCATGAAGATGCACGGTGTCGGCGTCGGTGAAGAGCAACCACTGCCCACGCGCGATTTTCGCACCTGCTGCAACCGCGTGGTTCTTTCCAATCCAACCTTCTGGTGGCGCACCGGCTTCAATCACCTCCACGCCCGGAAATGAGCGGGCGATTTCACCGGTTCGGTCGATCGAGCCGTCGTCCACCAAAATGATCTCTAAAGTTAGGTTCGTCTGCTCGACGAGGGATTTCAAACAAGCGCCGATGCACGCTTCTTCGTCGCGCGCCGGTACAATCACCGACACCGCGGGCCGCCGCGATAGGGACTCTGGCGCTACCATAGAGCGAATTCTGTATTATATCTGTGTGCGACGCGCCTCGGTTCTTATTGGTCTCATCCTCATCCTGCTGCCCGGATGTTATAGCGGTTCTCGTCCGCCTCGGATCGGCTCTGCCGCGCCCGACTTCACGGTGCAGGATTCTGATCGCAAAGTTACACTTAGCGAGCTGCGCGGGAAAATTGTCATCCTGAATTTTTGGGCAACATGGTGCCCTCCCTGCATCGAAGAACTGCCCTCTTTAATTCAGTTGAATCAAAAGATAAAAGACAAGGGAATCATGATTCTAGGCGTCAGCATCGACGTTGACGGCGATGCGTATCACAAGTTCTTACAAGACCGTAAGATCGAGTTTCTGACCGTACGCGACGGCGACCAGAAAAGCAGCAACCTTTATGGGACCTTCAAGTATCCTGAGACTTACATCATTGATCGAAACGGCATCGTGCGCCGCAAGTTCATTGGAGCAGTCGATTGGACTTCGCCCGAGATCATGGACTTTCTGACCAAGCTCTAGCATCCGCGAAATTTACCAAACCTTAACAACCTCGCAACATGCTCGAAACGTCGGACGCCTACGATCAGCTTGTAACCGCAACGCTTTTTCACCACGTGGAAAGACCGGGGACTTGAGCGATTCAAGTCCTCGGGCTTGATCAACGATCGGCGGTCAAGCCGGTGAGGCCAGTTCCGTGGAGATTTATGTCGCATCTTTACAGTGACCGTCGCAAAGTTCTTCTCATCGATCAAAACCCTTTCAAACAAAACCTGCGCGCCACCATGCTGCGGAATCGCGAGATCGAAGTCCACACCGCTGAAAGCATCGCTCATGCTGAAAGTCTGTGGAGAACCGGCTCCTATGATCTCGTTTTACTCGCGGCGGGCGAAGAATCCGAGGAATCGCGGTTGCTCCCAGCTCAGATTCGACAGACTAGCCCGCAACAGCGCATCGCCTTACTCGTCGGCCCACCTGTGTATCTGCGCGAAGTAGCTCGTCAAACCAAGAAGAAAGTGTGCGCGGCGGCCGCTGAAACTTCGCAAAAAGGTGGCTTTGCGCCCCCGATCTCGCCTCTCGACTTGGGAACGCCGTCGCCGCAATGGCAGCAGATGATGCAGAGAGTCGTCGCCGACTGGTATTCCGCCAAAATACAGTCCTGGTAATAGCACAACTGGAGTACGAATCATGGAATATGAGCGAGTTTCGCTGCAGAGTGTGCGGTTGGTTGTAGCTTGGCAGCCCCCCAGGGATTCGAACCCCGATACTCTGCTCCAGAGGCAGATGTCCTACCATTGAACGAGGGGGCTGTCGCTTTCGATTTTATGGGCTGATCCGCTTCGGGTCAACCAATCCCGGCATACGGGCCACCGCTCTGATCTTCCCGTTCCTTAGACCGTCGTTTGGAGCTGTCCATCGCGACTGTTGCGGTTTAAGATTCTGTCGGGAGAAAAATCATGTCCACCACTTTAGGCACCATTAACCAGTTAGATAACGAATTGGCTGCCCGACGCCTACTGTCACCTGATTCCTGCGCGCTCGTCGTCGTGGACATCCAAGAAAAGCTTCTTCCGCCGATCTATCAAAAAGAGCAACTGGTGAAGAACTCACAGCTGTTGATTCGGCTGGCTGGCATCTTGAAAATCCCCGCGCTCATGACCACACAATACGCTAGGGGGCTAGGTGAGACGCTTCCAGAAATCGTTTCGTTGCTCCCGGAAGCCCAAGCGATCGACAAGCAGATGTTCTCCTGCTTCGGGAGCGACCAGTTTTGCTCAAACTTGAAGCGCCTGCCCGGTAACCCCAACACGCTGCTGCTCTGTGGTATGGAGAGCCACATTTGCGTCATGCAGACGGCGCTCGCGGCTTTGAACCAGGGTTATATCGTCCACGTGGCGTCGGACGCGGTGAGTTCGCGCACGGAGTGGAATTGGAAGATTGGGTTGGATCGTATGCGCTCCGCGGGGGCGGTCATCTCATCCACTGAGATGATGATTTACGAATTGCTCCGCTCCTCGGGAGCGACGGCGTTCCGAGAGCTGCTGCCGTACCTGAAGGGTTGAGACATAGAAAGCGGCCTATTCCTCGATGAAGTAATCCGTATCCACTTTCTTGATTTCGTAAGACGCAACCGTGGACACACCGACCCCGTGCTCAATCAGTAGATCCGCCAGTTCGCTGCCATCGATCAATATGACTTTGTCTTGAATATCTCGCACGTAGTCGCGCGCTGGCTTGGAAAAACCGCTCGTGGTTATAAAAACTCCCTTGCGGGCTTTCCTACCGTGCAATGCCCCAACAAACGACTGGATTTCTTTGCTCCCCACTTGGCCGCTGTCCCATCGCTTCGCTTGAATGTAAACCACGTCCAAGCCGAGTTTGTCCTCTTTGATCACGCCATCGATGCCCCCGTCACCGCTCTTGCCGATTGCTTGGCCGGCGTCCCGCCTTGATCCCCCGTATCCCATTTTCAAAAGCAATCCCACTACGAGGTGCTCGAAGAAACTGGGCGAGCACCCTTTTATTCTTGCCAAAAGTTCTGTCGCCAATTGCTTGTGGATTCTATGGTAGCCAGCCTCAAGGCTTTCCTGCGGGTCAAACTGCTCAGTCGCTGCGGAATCAAGACTTTGTTTTGAATCTGACCTGGCATCTTGGAATTCGAGGAACTCCGGGAACTGGCGCAGCACCTTATTATCCACGCGCGCCGGATTATCTCTGAGGACTTGTAGCCCGCGCGTTGTTACTTGCACGATCCCGCGCCGGGGTGACGACAATAGCCCCGCTTTTTTCAAGTATGTCCGTGCCCAGCCCACTCGGTTATTGAATATGACCTGACCGCTTGTCGGGAGAAGTTCTTGTCGTTCAGAATCAGACAACTCGAAGACTGTTCCAAGTTCCTCGACCAGGGCCGAAAACGAATGTTCCGCCCCGTCAGCAGTGTGCTTAAGCAACGGCAGCATCAACGTTTGGTAGTCAGGGACAGACATTGCGCTGCGATCCTACTTTCAGAGGCGACGAAGCCAGCCTATGCCGGCTCCGCCTCTTTTTGCTTCACGCGCACAACGGTGATCTTGGAGAATCCCTCTTCGAACGTTGGCGCCTTCAACTTGCCCGCCATCCGCCGCATAACGTCCTCGGCCACCGCGCGGTCTCTCTTGTGGTGACGTTCAATACAAACCTCCAACGGGACATCAAAAAACACCGCCTGCACTTCATAGCCGTAATCCTTGGCAAGTTTGATCCAGCCTTGACGCTCATGTGGGGTCAGGTTCGTGGCATCCACATAGTTCAGTGGACGCTTCGCGATCAACCGCGCTTTCAACATGGATCGCAAATTGGAGAAAACCAAATCCTGAAAACGTTGCTCGTTGGCGTCGTCAAATAAAAGACTTCGCAAGAGATCGCTAGAAAGTGGATTGATGTGATGCCGTTTGAACCACGAACTCTTGCCGGATCCAGGAAGCCCGATCGCCAGAATTACTGCACCTGTGGGGGGGCGGTTCGATGTCGCCGCACGTGCCGCCGGAGCGCTACGCGAATGTGCCGTCGCAGCCTGAGCGGCAGGCTCGTGACTCGCGGTGTCGGGTGCAACCTCTCCAACTGTTGTTGGCGCTGCCTCCGCCTGCGTTCGCGCCGATCCACTGCGGGGCCGACCGCGGCCTCCTCTGCCTCTACGCCGCCGGCGGCGGGTCGCGTCTCCCGTTGCATTCTCCGGTTGCCCCGATGTTGCCGGCGAATCTGCAATCTCTTCTGCTCGTTGGTCAGCAGGCTCAGCTGCGATTGGCTCGGGATCTTTTTCAGGAGTGGCGACCTTCGCCACCTCATTGTCGTAAAACGCAGGCTGTAACGGTGCGGGAGTTGGTTCGGCCGTACCGGCCTCAGGTTCTTTTTTGCGACGCTTCAAGCGGTCGCGCATCCATTTGCGCATGACTGGCTTTTAACATATTTGGAGGCTCGCGGGCAATGCGTGCCTGGGTTCGCGTGGACCGTGAAACTCCGGCTTGGCCGCATTCGCAACGACTAAAACTATGCCGATTCCACCAGAGATCCACGGCCAGAACTACTTGGTGCTAACCACATTCCGCAAGACCGGGGCACCGATCCAAACGGCCGTATGGTTTGCCGAGCAAGACGGAAAGCTCTACATCATGACCCGCAGCGACTCCGGGAAGTACAAGCGGATTCGCAATAGTGCTCAGGTGAAGATCGCTCCCAGCACCATTCGCGGAAAAGTCACCGGCCCGGAATTCGCGGCAACGGCACGCATTCTGCCTCCTGAAGAGTGGCCCCCAGCTCGCAAGGCGATCCAAGGCAAGTATTGGCTCGCCCGATTGCCCTTTTGGAGCAAGAAAAATGTCTATCTTGAGATCGACCCAGATTGGGACTGAGCCTCGGATTCATCCGGTCCTTGATTTGCTGCTCGCTTTGCTTCCCTGCTACCATCTTTGATTCCGGCCTTTATTTGTTCATTCGAGCAAGCGAACCATCTTTTTCGGAGGCAATATGGCAATCAAAGTAGGCATTAATGGATTCGGGCGCATCGGACGCAACGTTCTTCGCGCGTCCCTCCACGATTCCAATATCGAGTTCGTCGCGGTCAACGACCTCACCGACCCGAAGACTTTGGCTCATCTTTTGAAATACGACTCCATTCTCGGCAACCTGCCGAATAATATTAGCGCCGGGGCAGACAGCATTACCGTCGATGGAAAAACCATCAAGGTATTCAAGGAAAAAGACCCGGCCGCCCTGCCCTGGGATTCCGTCGGCGCACAGGTCGTACTCGAGTCCACCGGGCGATTTACCAACGCAGAAGACGCTAAGAAACACCTACGGGGAAGCGTGAAGAAAGTCATTATCTCCGCTCCCGCCAAGAATGAGGATGTCACACTGGTATTGGGCGTCAATCACGACGTTTACGACGCCGCCAAGCACCACATTATTTCCAATGCCTCATGCACTACGAATTGCCTCGCGCCCATCGCCAAGGTCGTACATGACAACTTCAAGATTCTCAGCGGCAGCATGACGACGATTCATTCTTATACGAATGACCAGGTGATTCTCGACTTTCCGCACAAAGATCTGCGTCGAGCGCGCGCCGCCGCCATCAATATGATCCCGACTTCTACTGGGGCGGCGAAGGCCCTGAAACTGGTCATCCCTGACCTGGCTGGCAAACTCGATGGATTCGCCATGCGCGTCCCCACGCCCAATGTTTCGGTAGTCGACCTGGTGGCCTACGTCGAGAAGAAGACAACCAAAGAAGAGGTCAATGCCGCCCTGAAAAAGGCATCCGAGGGCGGTCCGCTGAAGGGTTATCTCGGCTACGAAGAGCAGGAATTGGTCTCGAGCGACTTCCGCGGCGACGCCCGCTCATCGATTGTGGACGCCGGCATGACTCTGGTCGTTGGCGGCAATCTGGTGAAGGTGATTTCCTGGTACGACAACGAATGGGGTTATTCCTGCCGTGTGCGCGACCTGATCGACTACATTGGCAAGAAAGGTCTCTAGATCTGGATCAATGCCGCCTACTACGTCGCTCGCCGGGAGCCTTCAGACTCACGGGCGCAGTGGGCGGTTCGCTTTCACCGAGACTCTTTCTAAAATATTTCTTCTAAGCGCGAAGGACGATCATGTCGAAACTTTCCATCCGCGATCTGCCGCTGAATGATCACCGCATCTTCGTGCGCGTGGATTTCAACGTTCCCCTTGAGAATGGCCGGGTCATGGACGATACCCGCATCCGTGAAACTTTGCCCACCATCGAGTATGCGCTGCGCCACGGCGCCCGGCTCATTCTGGCTTCGCACCTCGGCCGACCCAAGGGCAAGCCCAATCTCGCACTAAGTCTAAAACCGGTGGCGGAACGCCTGCGCATGCTACTCGACAAAGAACTCGCACGCGGTGAGAACGTCGGATTCTGCCCCGAGTGTGTTGGCGTCGAGGCCGAAGAAATGGCGCTGAAACTGGAAAAGGGTCAGACCTTACTGCTGGAAAATCTTCGCTTCCACGCGGAAGAAGAAGCCAATGACGAGAAGTTTTCCAAGCAACTCGCCGGCCTCGCCGACTTCTACGTCAACGATGCGTTCGGCACTGCGCACCGCGCCCACGCCTCGACAGTGGGCATTACCAAGTTTGTACAGAAATCGGCTGCCGGTCTGCTCATGCAGAAAGAGCTTGAATATCTGGGAAAGGCAATGCAGCATCCGGAGAAACCCTTCGTTGCGATCCTGGGCGGCGCGAAAGTCAGTGACAAAATCGGTGTAATCGAGCACCTGATGACCAAAGTCGATTCACTCATCATCGGCGGGGCCATGGCATATACCTTCCTCAAAGCTCAAGGAGAGCAGGTGGGTAAATCGCGCGTCGAAGAAGATAAGCTCGACCTCGCACGCGAGATTTTGAAAAATGCGAAGGCGCGCAACGTGAAGATTCTTCTGCCGCTCGACCACGTCGTGGCCGACCGCATCGATTTGAACGCGATTACGCGCATTATCGACCGTGGCCAACCTATCCCCGACAATATGATGGGCCTCGATATTGGCCCCAAGACCATCGAGGAATACTCCGACGAAATCTCCCGCTCCCGCACCATTATCTGGAACGGCCCGATGGGCGTTTTCGAAGTTTCTCCATTCTCCAAGGGAACTTTCAAGATCGCCCACGCCATTGCCGACAATCCGGGAGCGATTTCCATCGTGGGCGGTGGCGATTCCGTCGCGGCCGTTCACGCCGCAGGGGTGGCCGACAAGATGACCCACATTTCAACGGGAGGCGGCGCGTCATTGGAGTTCCTGGAGGGCAAGAAATTGCCGGGAGTCGAGGCTCTAACGGAAAAACGTTGATTGCCGAGGTTCTGTTCTCGACTCTGTCGGGCAGAACGTGCCAACTTCCATGGCTTTTCTGATGTGGCCTTGGCCTCGTCAAGCTGGTCGCACTGTTCGAACAACTACAGTTGCCAGCCAAGCATCGAAGAACCTGTTTCTAATCTACTAGGCTTTACTATTTCTTATGAACTCTCCCAACGTTGAGCGTGGTAGTTGCCGATTCAAAACTGTGAAAGGGCCCGATGGCAAGCCCATTATCCACCTCGAATTGTTCCACAACAGTGTGACCAGTCTTAACGGCATCGCGATAGATTTCGAACTGTTAAGCGGAAGCACCATGGCGCAAGCCGAGAGTTTGACCGATGCCGCTAACGATCGTATCTTGGGCGTGGTCGTCTCGAAGAGCTAAAAAGGTGCTCGGCCAGACCGACCCGATCATAGTCAAATTCAGCGTGAGTTTCCTGCCAATCGCGAAACTGAGGTGCCACGCGCGCCCTCTGCGGTGCAGCGCTCTTGCTTCGGTTCTGGTCATCTGCTGCATTTTTTCCCCGCTTCTTGCCTTCTCGCAGAACTCGGGTCTCGTTGCCCCAAACTCCTCAGACGTAGTTCGATTCCTCACGCGAACCATCGATTGGTACCGCCAATCCACCGCTAACGAGAAAATCGCGACCCAACTGGCTGATACGGCGTATGCAGAGGACAATCGCCGCGTGGCCGATCAAGTGGTTCGGTTATCCTTCGATTTTGCCCGTCAAGAAGCCGACTGGGAGGCCAAGTCCGGCAAAGGCGCGCCGGTTCAGGCCGAAGGCAACACATATTCCCAATATCAATCGCTTGTCCTGGCGGCCGCAGATGCCGATAAACAGGCGGACCAGACTCAAACCGATTTAGCGGCCCTCAAGCAACAGTTAGAGACTGCTCCAGCAAAGAAGCGGACCGAACTGCAATCCCGAGTCGGCGAAATGGAAAGTGAACTCGCACTCCAACAGGCGAGACGGGACGCCCTGCGCGGAATGATGGATTTCGTGAATGGGGCAGCCACGAGTGGGTTCGGCCCAGGTGCATTACGTTCGCAAGTCGAAGAACTGGCCCACTCTCTTCCGGGCGGAGTTGCTGAATCTGCAGGCAACAGCCAGCCAACCGCCGCTCCGAAGTTCCCCGTCGTCGAAAACAAAGCAACTCCGTCCGGGATCTGGGGATTGATGGCCGACCTGTTTCAGCTATCGCGAAAAGGGCGCATCCTGGCGGCGCAAGTCCAATTGACCGATGCCCTCACCCAGGACAGCAAACAGTTACGCGCCCCTCTCGTCGCCAGTCTTCGAGAGATGATCCAAGCCGGAGATCGCTTGGCCAACCAGACCCAAGCCGAGGACTCCGTCACCCTGACAAAACAGAAGCAGCAACTGGATGCAGTGACGGCGCAGTTCAAGCAGGTATCAGCCGCCGTCATACCTCTGAGTAAACAGTCGGTATTACTGGAGCTCTACAAGCGCAGTCTGTTGAATTGGAAGGATTCGGTGCGTAGCGAATTTCGCGACGAACTTCGCGACCTGCTGCTGCGGCTGGGCGCTCTGGCCGTGGTTCTCGCCATAATTCTTGGCCTTGGTGAAGTATGGCGGCGAACGATTTTCCGCTATGTCCAAGATGTGCGACGACGTTACCAGTTCCTGCTGCTGCGCAGAATCACGCTCTGGGTTGCAATTGTCATTGTTCTGATTTTTACTTTCGCTAGCGAGATCGGCTCGATTGCGACATTTGCTGGACTCATCACGGCTGGGGTCGCGCTCGCTCTACAGAATGTCATCGTTTCGATCGTCGGATACTTCTTCTTGATCGGAAAGTACGGAATTCGCGTGGGCGACCGCGTGCAGGTCGCGGGAGTCACGGGGGAAGTCGTGGATATTGGGCTGGCGCGGTTCCATTTGATGGAACTGAGCAGCGATAGTCCCGAGGCACAGCCCAGTGGAAGAGTGGTCGCGTTTCCGAACTCCATCGTCTTCCAATCGGCTTCGGGATTGTTCAAACAAATTCCGGGAACAAATTTTGTCTGGCGCCAGATCGCACTCACCTTCTCGCCCGAGAGCGACTATCATGTAGTGCGAGAACGCGTCAATGCTGCCATCGATCGGGCTTTTGCCAACTATCGCGATCCGCTCGAACGCCAACGACAGATGATGGAGCAGACGCTGACGTCCATTTCGGCGGGCGAATTGAAGCCCAAGAGCCGGCTGCACTTTACTCCGTCTGGAATTGAAGTCCTGATTCGCTTCCCTGTACTGCTAGCGAAGGCGACTGAGATGGATGACCTTTTGACCCGCGAATTGTTCGTTGAGGTGGATCGCGAACCGAAACTGCACCTTGTAGGATCGGATATCCCAGCGGTTAAAGCGGCAGTCTGATCTGTCCATCTTCGCGTCTCGCGTCCCATCCTTTTGGGTCGCGGATAGGGCCTGCTAATTCGCCGAACCGGTCAGAAGGCTATTCCTGCAAGTTGACTTCCGCATCGCTCGATCCTTTGCGGAGAAGCTCGGCGATGTGGGAGCATGGATCGGAAGTAGGACGGCCCATGAGATATCCCTGAATTTCATTGCCTCCAAACTTGCGGATCAGGTCGAGCTGGTCCTGCCGTTCGATTCCCTCGACAATCACACGCATCCCAATGTTGTGAGCAAGAGTAACCAGGGAGTGGACCATGGCTTCATTTTCAGGGCGCGAGTCGATTGCCCGCACAAATGACCGGTCAATCTTGAGCGCGTCAAACGGCAATACTGGAAGATAGCTCAAGCAAGAATAGCCGGTACCGAAATCGTCGATTGCAAGACTAACGCCGAGCTTTCTGAGTTCGTGCATGGTGGCCGCAGAACGGTGGACTCCGGTCAGCATCACCGACTCCGTGAGTTCAAGTTGGAGCAGGTCGGGGGGCAGGCCGGTATGTTTCAGGATCTCAGTCACTTCTTCAACGAACTGCGTCCGGCTGAACTGAATGCTGGATACGTTGACCGCAACCTGGACTGGGTACGGGGTCAAACATTGCCATTTGACCGCTTCGGCGCAGGCCCGCTCCATAATATAAGCGCCAAGGCTGACAATCAGACCACCTTCTTCAGCGATGGGGATGAACTTATCGGGGGAGATTGATCCCAACGTGGGGTGCGTCCACCGAGCCAAGGCTTCGAAGCGGATCAGACGGCTGGTAACGGCGTCGAATTCAGGCTGATATTGCACGGTTATCTCGCCGCGAGCGACCGCACCACGAAGCTGGGTCTCGAGATTGAGACGCTCGCGCACCAGCGATCCAAGTTCCGCGTTGAAAAACATGGCGCGGTTCTTACCGTTGCGCTTGGCCGCATACATGGCACTGTCGGCTTGTTGCGTCAAATCATGGGGTTGTTCAGCGTCGTCCGGGAACACGCTGATGCCGATGCTGGCTCCGATGGTTAGTTGGTGGTCCGCAATCAAAAAAGGCGGCGCTACCGCCTCTAAGAGACTATTGGCAACCAGCTCGGCTTCCGAGCGGGCGTGGAGGGCAGTAAGAATGACGGTAAACTCGTCGCCCCCTAGTCTGGCAAGCGTATCCGATTGACGTACCCTGGACCGTAAACGCCCGGCAACCTGCACCAGTAGAGCATCCCCGATGGGATGGCCGAGGCTGTCGTTCACCAGCTTGAAGCCATCCAGGTCGATATACAGCAGGGCCACGATGCGTTTCTCACGGCCCGCTAAAGCCAAGGTTTGTCCCAGACGGTCCGCGAAGAGACGACGATTGGGCAATCCGGTCAGCGCGTCATTGGACGCTTGGTATTGCAGTTTTGCTTCGAACGTTTTGTTTTCTTTGTTTCGCCGGTCGAGCTCGGCGAGCATTGAATTAAAGCCACGCCCGAGCTGGGCAATCTCATCGCTGCCGGATATGGGAACGCGGACGGCAAAGTCCTGTTTGGCCGAAACGTCCCGCATCGCATAGACAAGTTCAAAGATGGGCTTGGAAAGTGTGCGCTGGAGAAAGGTCCCCGCCACACTTGCGCCAGCAAGCGCAAGGACCGCAAGCCAGCCCGCCACCCATAGCAGGCGCTGCCGTCTGCCTTCGATGTCCTGAAGGTCAGCCCGCAGGAGAAGCGTCCCCACCAAGTCACTGCCATGCACAATGCTGCGGATGGTGCCGGGAGAGTTGTGGGTAAACCTGGGGACCCCGGCAAAAGACGAGGCACAGTTCTCCGGCGCTGGCAAACGATGGTACTGTGCGAACAGTTTCCCAGAGGCGTCATAGAGACAGGCCGAAACCACAGCCGTCTCAGCCCGCAGTCCCTGAAGCACTTCTCCGGCATCGCGGCGATCGTCAAACTCCAGAGCGGGCTCTGAGTTCTGTTCGACGACATCCGCCAAAGTAGAGAGGCGATTTTGCAGGAGAGAGCGGGAACTGATGTTGTCGAAAATCAATAATGCCGTCAGCAGAGTTACCACAGCCACGGCGCTTGCCAGCAGCACGGTGCACGTAATCTTGTGAGCAAAACTGGTTCGGACCGTTTGGACCATGGTCATATCAACTCTTTCCCCAGGGCGCGGAACGCACGATGGTGGCGATGTGCAGTAGGCGCGAGCTGATCGTGAGACGGGCTTCGCCAGCCGTAACCTCGTTGATCTGGATTTGGATCTGAGCGCCGGAACGCACCAGGCCGACCATCCCCCCTTCTTTCGTGAAGGAATCCCAGTCGCCCACAGTCAGGATTTCTTTGTTGCTCACCTTCTGCAATACCGCATGCACTTGCTTGGAAGACGAGTAATCCACGTATAGAAGTTGACAGCGAACAAGTTGCTCATCCGACGGGGAGACAAGCACCCGGATTGGCCGCCCCGCGGTGGTTTTACCATCCAAGTCTTGCTTGAGAACATTGCCCATCGGGCCGTCGCCCACAAAAGCGATGATTAGTTCGCTGCCCGGCTGGGGCCATTGAACGTACTTCGTCAGGTTGTAAACGTACGCCGCCTTCACAGCGCTTTCGTCTTGTAACTGCGCAGTTCCAGGAACAGCGACCGCAAGCAAGACCAGGATCACACTGGGCAGGTTCAGGGGAGACCACTTCCTGCGACGGGCCATGCCGCGCCGGGTTGCCCCTTCCACCTCCCAGAGGTGCCCTTCGGGTTGCAGCATCATTGCCTAACCCGGAGGCGTTCAACAGGAAGCCGGTAGGACAGCTTGATGCGATAAGTGCGCCCATCCTGAGGAATGTCGTTCTCGACTAACCCCGGACCTGCAGGCGAGGACCAGCTCTGGTTAAACAGGTTGTAACAACTGGCGGAGAACTCCCAGGTGTTCTGGAAACGCTTGCTGGACAATGTCAAGTTGGTGAGGATTGACGATGGGATAGGGTTTCCCCCATAACCCACCTGCGCGCTCGAGAATAGCAGCTCTGTGGCCAGAAAGCCGCGACCAGCCAACGGAAGCGTGCCATCCAACTTCGCGAGGTGCGACGGTGAATTGGCGAGGGGCGAATGTTGAACAAGGTCCCGGGCATCGGCGAAGGTATAGCTGGCACGCGCTGCCAATCCGGAAGCGCGAATCGCGGACAACTCAAACTCGACGCCCTCTCCCTGATCATGTCCGCTGTTGACAAACTGATTGAGTCCGCTCGCGGGATCGGGCGCTTCATCGATCAGGTTGGTCAGCTGATTGTAAAAACCGTCTACGGTGCCGTTCAACCAGGACGTAATGCTACGCTCGAATATGACTTCATGACTGGCGATATGCTCCGCTTTCAAGGGCAGCGCGCTGCGGGTGATTGACACACCATCGGTGTAGTAGCTCTCATAAACATTGGGGGCGCGAAACGCTTGGCCATAAATGTACTTCAATGCGGTGCGCGAGTTGGGCGAATAAACCAGTGCGATCCGGGGACTAAAAGCTCCGTCGTGGTCGGAAAAATAATCGTATCGGCCCCCGGCGTGAATGCTGAGCTTGGGGACCAGGTTGAGCTCGATTTCGCCGTAAGCCGCGGCCAGCCAGGGCGAGCGGTGGTCATTGAGCAGCGGCGGTTGCCCGGCGTTGTAGGTCTCCTGATCGGCGCGAAAACTGTATTCGTAGGTCGCGCCTCCCGTAATACGCTGGCGGCCGATCTGGTGCCCGACCGTGCCCTCAAGACCGCTCCAGTCGGCAGATGCAAGGTCGTAGTTCAGGTACCGGTCCGGCGAATTCGTACCCCCATATGCATAGTCCCCGTGGTAACGGTAGGCATCGTAATAGGCACGGGCCTCCACGTCGGTATTCGCGGAAACATCGTGGTGGTAGCTTGCGTCAAAATAGCCGCGCGTGTCGGTCGTAAACGTACCTGGATCGTCAAAGTTGGTGCCAAAAGGCGCAGTCGGAAGCATCTTAGTTCGCGTTCCGTACAAACCTTCGAAGCGAAAGTCTCCGAATTCCACGTCGGCAAAGGCATGCGCGGTGCGGTCCCCATCGATGTCGTTGGCGAGGCCACCATTTTGAGCGGCAAATTGAGGAAAATAGAGCTCTGGCTCCCCGGCGCTACGGTACATGCTGCCGGAAAGCAAAGTCGACCAAGGCCCCTTCTGGAAGGTGGACGTGATGGCACCGGCCCTCCCCAGAAATGACGACTGTTCTCCAGAGACTGCGAGCTTAGCGTTTCCGCTTCCTGGACGGCGGGTGATGACGTTAATAATGCCGAAAATGGCGTTGGTCCCGTACAGCGAGGAACTGGGCCCGCGAACAATCTCAATGTGGTCGATCAAATCGAGGTCGAGAGGAAATTCGGTCCCGATCAGTGCGCTGTCGTAGATGTTCTCATTGAGACGGTGCCCGTCCATCATCAGCAGAATGCGCGAATTGTAGTCGCCGGGGCGAAGAAAACCCCGCACCCCGAGATATGAGTAGTCGCGGTCGTAAGAAGTGTAAAAACCGCGGACGCTGCGCAATACGTCCGCCAGGGTCCTCCAGCCGTAGCGCGCAATTTCTTCCGCCGTGACGATCGTCACCGCGGAGGGAGCTTGACGAGGATCTTCCAGGTGGCGCGAGGCGCTATACACCTGAACCTTCGACAGGTCCTCGATGCTCAAGGACATGGGATCGGGTCCCGCCTGACCCTGCGAGAACACGGAAGCGCACTGCATGGCGACGACTGTTACCAAGGGAACAAAATGTCGCTTGAAGCGGCTGGGACGGTGAGGTTCCATGACCCTTTTACCATCGGCATGACTCGGCTGGAACTTCAACTTCTTTTGAGAATGATCCCTATGTGGCGGAGCGAAGGAGCGGTGACCTTAGTAAAGAAGTGAGGCGGATTCAAACGAGCGGGTCATGCCCGAGTACGCAACGTTATTGCGGAAAACGCAGTAAGGATGACAAAAAAACCAGGAAGCATGTTCCTGGAAATAATGGTGCCGAAGAAGGGACTCGAACCCCCACACCCTTGCGGGTACATGGACCTGAACCATGCGCGTCTGCCAATTCCGCCACTTCGGCAAAAGTGACTCTAGGTTACGCCGCACATTCGGGCGCTGACCTTTCAGGAAGAGTAACAATCAATATTCTACCGGCGCGTCGCAAGCTGTCAAACTTGAGGCGCGCCGTTCCATAATCTGGGCGTGAAAGTCGCCTCCGAAAGCACGGCCATCATTCTGAGGCGAAGGACGTGGCCGGAGACGATTCGCAAATTTCCGAAGGCCAGGACCACATGTCCGCTGGCCAATATTGATCTGGAGCCTCTGCCCTTTGTGGTTCAGACTTCACCCTTGCAGCTTCGCGCTCAAAGTAATATTCGCTTTCAGCACCTTGGATACCGGGCAATTCGCTTTCGCACTCTCGGCAATCTTCTGGAATGTCGCATCGTCTGCCCCAGGCACCTGGCCAACCGTGTCAAGATGAATCGCCGTAATGGCCCAACCGGAATCGAGTTTTTCCAGACTCAGCGTGGCGGAAGTCTCGATGCTCGAAGGCGTTAAGTTCGCAGCCCCGAGCTGCGCCGAGAGCGCCATGGAAAAACACGCTGCATGGGCGGCGGCGATCAACTCTTCAGGGTTCGTTCCCGGAGTATTTTCAAACCGTGTGGCGAACGAATATGGAGTATTGTTGAGTACCCCGCTGGCGCCCGACACTGCACCCTTTCCATCTTTCAAGCCACCCTTCCAGACCGCACTAGCTTTGCGTTGCATTCGTCTCTCCTTAAAGTATGAAGTCGAAGTCTTTCCTATTGTAGTTGGAAGCGCGGAAAAGTGTCGGCGTTAACGCCCCGTCGGTATCTCTGGCCACAGCATCCCCGTCCGGAGCGCAGGCACTCGGCCGCTCAATAGAAATCGGAGCAGCTCAGATAGAAACCGCACCGGGGGCAACTCAACCGGCAGCGATGTTCCTTGAGCTGCGTGGAGCAATTGGGACAAAACTGGAAATGGTTTAACGGCTCAGTGCCTGGTTGGGTCTGCTTCGAATCGGTGGCAACGACTCGGTCCTCGCTCATCCGCTGAAACTATCACGACCCTCAAGACGACGCAATTGAGCAAGCGTGTCCGGACTTTCACGCAACTTTCGCGGTGTTTGGGGGCGCTTCCCGTTCAGCAACCGGCAATTGGCTGCTCCAGCATTCCGCTACGATGAACCATGAACCAACCCGTCGCCACGCCCGGAAGAAATTGCCCCGGTCAACAACGTTGCCCTGCTTTTGAGAATGGATGGAAACGGTATATCGCCCGATCTCGATCGCCATGTCCCCGGAATAATCTACCCGCACCGTCTCTTGCCGCAGGTTCTCGTATCCCGCATCGCCAAACTGTCGCAGGGCACGCTCGATCGCCTTGCTCCCCTGAGCTGGCTCTCTGTGCGCAGTCATGAACATGGCATCCGCCGAAAAAAGTCCTGCCGCCTGATCGTAGTTGCCAGTATTAAACGATGTGCAGAAGTCCTGAGTAAGCCCGCGAATTGTTGTCTCGACGTCCAGCAATGGACGAACGCTGGAGTTATTGCTCAACGGCCGATACATTCCTCATGCCTCCTGGGGGAAAGAAGGTATTTTTTCGGATCGCAGGTCTACCAGGGAGATGGCCCAAACCACCGATCCTGCTTGGATTGTAACTCAAAACTCATTACGGAAATCAGTAAAGATTTGTGGAACGTCGTCGCTTTGCCACAGACTTTATTCTCATTGACCAACCAGCGCACCCGTTTGAGAATACACTTGGTTGATTCGGAAAACCTCGTCCTGCGCAAAGGTAGACTATGTATTTTGAACAGTTTTATCTGGGCTGTCTGGCACACGCCTCTTACATGCTCGCCTCGGAAGGCGAAGCCATGGTGGTTGATCCGCAGCGTGACGTTGATCTTTACTTGAAAGCTGCCGAAGATCATCTCGTCACGATTCGGCACATCTTCGAAACCCATTTGCATGCGGATTTCGTGTCTGGCCACCGCGAGCTGGCCTCGCGTACCGGTGCCAGCATTTACATGGGGGAGCAGGCCCATGCAACTTTTCCTCATCAGGCTGTCAAGGACGGGTCGACTGTCCAGGTTGGTCGGTTGAATATTCGAGTGCTGGAGACTCCCGGACATACTCCCGAAAGCATTTGCCTGGTTGTGACAGATCGTGAAAAATCTCCCGAGCCGTGGGCCGTGCTGACCGGCGATACTCTATTTATTGGCGATGTTGGGCGTCCCGATCTTTCGAACGACTTTACCTCGGCGCAACTCGCGGCCATGCTCTATGACAGCTTGCACAATAAACTGATGACGCTTCCGGACCATGTCCTGGTCTACCCGGCGCACGGGGCCGGTTCGCTTTGCGGCCGCAATATGCGTGCCGAACGCTCTTCGACCATTGGCACGGAGCGGCTCACCAACTACGCATTGCAAATCAAGAACAAAACTGATTTCGTGAGCGAGCTAACCAGCAACCTTCCGGTGCGTCCCGACTACTTCATGCAGGATGCCGAAATCAACCGCGCCGGCGCTTCCCCACTTTCGGAACTTCTACCGTTGCAATCGATCCCTGCAATGGAACTCAAGTCCATGTTGGACGAGGGAGTGATTGCGCTTGACGTTCGTCCCGCCGAAGATTTTGCCTCTGGCCATGTTCCCGAGTCCGTCAATATTCCGCTCTCCGGCCAGTTCGCATCATGGGCCGGCTCGATTCTCGGTCTGTCTTCGCGTCCAGTGCTTATTGCCGGGTCGACAGAACAATTGCATGAAGCCCGCCTGCGCCTGGCGCGAGTAGGAATTGAAGACACTCACGGCCACCTTGATGGCGGGATCGAAAGCTGGAAAGGCGCCGGATTGCCCATCGCTGAAGTTCCGCAGCTGACGGTACAGTCGTTGAATGAACGTTTGCGCACCGACGATCTTCACGTTCTTGACGTGCGTCGCCAGCCGGAATGGCAGGCCGGACACATCACAGAAGCAGCGTGGTGGCCTCTGGATAACTTCAGGGTCTCTCCGCCTGAAATTGATCGCAACGCCCCGACTGTTGTCCACTGTAAGGGCGGATATCGCAGCATGATCGCATGTAGCCTTCTGCAACGCGCCGGTTTCAACAACGTAATCAATTTAATCGGAGGCTTTGACGCCTGGCAGCAAGGGGGCCTCCCAGTGACCAGCGAGAAGCCGGTCGAGGTATAGCGCCTTTGGTTCAATCGCTCGGAGTCGCCCTGTAGACGGCCGTTTTCCGGGGGCAGAAAGAATTCGAGTACCTTGTAGCACCTCTCAATATCTTGCTCCTGAATCCGGCGCAAGCGACATCCAGGACAAGCCAGCGTGACAAACCAGACTGTCCTCAACTAAGCTATAAACTCCCAGGGACGTTACTACTTCAAGCCGGGATGGCGGAACTGGCAGACGCAACGGACTCAAAATCCGTCGACCTTCGGGTCATGGGGGTTCGACCCCCCCTCCCGGCACCAGCGCTATCGTTCGTACAGAAATAACTGTTTTGCGCGGACCAACTCAGGAACTTAGCCTGGAACCACGGCTATTCGATTCGATTTTGTTCGAAGGGTGTCCACAACGCCTCCGGACTGATCTTCCAGATTCGTGGCGGAATCGCATTTACCGAGGTTCAATCGACTTTGCAAACCTTCACCGCGCGATTCTGATAAGGGCATTGCAGATCCACTATCTGCGATTGCTGCAACACAACCCAACCCAGTCCATATTTCGCCTGTAGCAGGCGGAAGTCTGCGGCTCCAAACTCGCGCCAACCCGCCTGGGCCCGTAGTTGCGCAAGCCACTCTTCCGCCAGTGGAGGAAACATGCTGACCGCACCGCTGTCAGTGGAAGCATCGGCCAGTCTGCTTCGCTGGGCGATAGCGCGAAACCCATTCTCATCCTCTCCCGTGATATGCATGTAGTAGGGATCCAGCGCAAATATGGCGACGGATGGCGTGTTCCCGCGCACCCACTCGTAAGCCTCAACCCACAGATTGCCTGGCTTGGAACCCGGCCATTCAATATGGGCGCTGGCTGGAAACAGCGACCTCTGCGCGCAAAACATCCCTGCGCACAAAGGTAGAAATAGTACCAACCATCGCCACCAACGGTTTTCTAGCACGAATTCTGCCAGCAGACCCCCTGAAAACAAAACCAATAGCAGATACGACAGGTAAAGACTGCGCATTGGCTGCAAGCGGGCAACGCTTTCGAACCGTGCGGGAACGGTAAGAACCAACCCAATAATTACGAAGGCCGTCTGATAAAGAGCCAGCGTTCTGGATAGCAGTTCAAGGTTTCTCATCTTCCGGGAGCGGGCGACCCGGGTGAGCCATAGAAAAATCAATATCGGTCCTATTGCACCCAGCCACTCATACCAGCGCCATTGCATCACGTAAAAATAGGAGTGAGACATAACGGCTTGCCGATAAGCAGCGCTCGGCGGATCAAGGATTCCCATGGGCAACAGGCAGGCCACGCTCCACCTAACAGCGAAGTTTTGCATACAGAACAACAGCAAGCAGAACGAAATGGCAAATGCGAACATCAGGGGATGGATCGCAGTCCCCAAAAGAAGCAGCAATGCCCCCAGAACATACCGTCGATCAAGGACCTTTGCGATCGCCAGGATAGCCAGGAACGCCGTGAGATTTCGTGGATTAAGGTATTGATCCATGATGTAAAGGGCAGTTCCCGCAACTGGCAAAGTCAACAGAGCGGCGACCAATGCCACGGCTCCATAGGAGGCTGATGGGGTGGTAAAGCATCTTCCAGCTAGTTCCCAGCAGGCGAACAGCAGCAGAAAAATAGAGATTAAATGCAAAAAAAACAGAGCGTACGGCAAGGGCAAGTGACTTATGCGGACCGAATCGGCGATCAGGTCGGGAAAGAGTGTGAGGTGGGCATGTGATTCAAAAAACTGAGCGTTAAAGGGAAAGAGTTGGGGATTGAGCAGCTTTTCGACGGACGGCAGATAGAGTTCGGCATCTTCTGCCCAAGGGTGATACCCATGCACCAACAGCGCCCCAAACGTCATCAGGACTAGAAAAAGCGAATTCCTGATCTTCAGTCGAAACCTCCTAGAGTTGTTTGAGTTTCGAACGCCAACAAACGTTACGTCTCTCGGCGCGACCGATGGACTAAGCATGCCGACCCAGGCAGGCGGACTCTAGGCCATTCCTTGCCCAGAAGTCCCGTCCAGAGCATCCCCAATCTTCCGGTTTCTGCTGGGCTTCCTCGTGAAATATGCCGGACTCCGCGTCCGCGCCCGGCATCTAATGTCAAGGCGATTGCTGTTGCGAG
Organism: Terriglobales bacterium; assembly: GCA_963700175.1. Classification (GTDB taxonomy): domain Bacteria; phylum Acidobacteriota; class Terriglobia; order Terriglobales; family Acidobacteriaceae; genus DASVWZ01. The sequence goes on along the minus strand of CAVOWN010000001.1, from coordinate 31,528 downwards.
ATCGGCCGACACCAAAGGAAATTCAGTTTTGCACGTTGCACGTTCGATAGCAACAAGGCAGGTGCGCACTGGCTTCGTCGGGGCGGCCATTTCAGCCGTTGATGGTCCATGACTTAAGATGACGAAAAAGTAATACGTGTTAAAAACAAAAACTGAATTGATCTTCCTCTCAAGTAAGATGATTCCATTGAGTATTTTGTGGCCGACCACCGAGAAACGTCGTGCCGGCGCGCTTGGTTGGGCCCATTGCACAGGCCGAAAGAATCCATCTCTTCTCGGACCAGCCTGTATAGCAGACTGAATTTCAAAAGGTTGAAAGGGTAAAGCATTTGTGCGGAATCGTTGGTTTCACCCACAAACATTGGGTGCCTGATTCAGACCGGATTCGCAAAGCCACAGCTACGCTGGTCCATCGCGGACCGGATGAGCAAGGTGTGTTCGAATCGAGTCTCTGCTCGATGGGCGCAACGCGGCTCAAGATCATCGATCTCGCTTCTGGCGATCAGCCCATTTTGTCCGACAATGGCGATACCGCCATCGTGTTTAACGGCGAGATCTACAATCACCGGGAACTGCGCCGTGAACTTGAAGAACACGGCCACCGCTTTTATTCACATTGCGATACGGAAACCGTTCTGCACGCATTTCTCGAATGGGACACAGCATGCTTTGCACGTTTGCGCGGTATGTTCGCGATCGGGCTTTGGACGAAATCGAACAAGCGCCTGGTGCTGGCGCGCGATCGGATGGGAATCAAGCCATTATATTTTGCGCGGCGTGGAGAGGACCTGTTCTTCGGCTCTGAGTTGAAGGCGATTTTGTTGCATCCTGAAATCGAGCGCCGACTGAGTTTAGATGGCCTCGACTGCTATCTGTCATTGAACTATGTGCCTTGTCCCTGGACGCTGGTCGAGGGCATTGAGAAACTTGCTCCCGGCAAGTGGCTGGAGTGGCGCGACGGTAGGGTTTCTTCGGATTCGTACTGGCGGTTGCCTGTCGGAGATCCTCGCGAGTGGAAACTGGAATCCGCGCGCGAAGAACTGGACTCCCTTCTACGTCAATCGATCCGCGAGCACTTGATTGCCGACGTTCCGTTAGGTATGTGGCTGAGTGGAGGCATTGATTCTTCGACGATTTTGCACTATGCGGCAACTGAATCCCCTACACCGCTCAAGACGTTCTCGGTTTCATTTCACGGACGAAGTTTTGACGAAAGCCCATACATTCGCGAAATCGTGCAACTCTACGGTACCGATCACGCGGAACTGGACCTGAATCCGGAGGCCGATTTACGCGGTGCGATTGAAGAGTTCGCATACTATTCGGACGAACCCTCCGCCGATGCCGGAGCGCTCCCAGTCTGGTTCCTATCTAAGTTGAGCAAGACCAAGACTACGGTCAGTTTGAGCGGAGAGGGCGCAGATGAACTGTTTGGCGGCTATCTGACCCATCGGGCAAACCGGTTGGCTGCCTTGGCGCGGCGCCTGCCACGAAAAGCTCTTCAACTTGGACTCGACGCGTTACAGTTCTGGCCGGTGTCCGACGAAAAGATCAGTCTCGAATATCAACTTCGGCGGTTCCTCGAGGGATCTCTGATGTCGCCGGAGCGGGCGCATGTCTATTGGAATGGAACTTTCTCCGACGCGGAAAAGGCCTCTTTAGTGGACGCAAAGCTGCCCCCCGCCCTCAGCCGCATTTTGTATGGCTTGCGTGACCAGTTAACGGGAGCGGACGATTTGGCTCCGTACCTGTGGTTTGACCAAAAGTATTTTCTTGCCGACGATATTCTGAACAAAGCGGACCGCATGAGCATGGCACATTCGCTGGAGGTAAGGCCGCCATTCCTTGACCACCGCATCGTCGAATTCGCCGCCTCCTTACCCGCCTCGCTGAAGGTAAGCGGATCGCGACAGAAAATCCTGCTGAAGGAATTAATGCGAGACAAATTGCCGGCTTCGGTTCTGCGGCGAAAGAAGGTCGGATTCGACATCCCTGCGCACGATTGGTTGCGGGGCTGCTTACGCTCGCTCATGACCGAGGTTTTGCTGGATGGTGCTGCGGATCACGCCACGCTTTTTCACCGAGAGGTAATTGAGAAAAAAATCCGTCAACATTTGGAGAGACAAATCAATGTGGGATACCACCTATGGGGCCTGATGGTGTTGTTTCTGTGGATGAAAAAATGGAAGATTCGGGCGGAAGCCTCGTTGGAAACAAATCATTGGGTTACGGCAAAGACTGGTACGCATATGTAGGTTTGCTGCTTATTTCGGCAGCCATTTACTTAGGGTGCATCGTTTCTCCGCCCTCGCTCATGGATGACGTGGACGCTGTGCAGGCACAGATCTCTCGCAACATGCTCGCCTCGGGCGATTGGGTAACGGCGCGACTGGATGGCGTCGCTTATCTCGAAAAGGCCCCACTCATCTATTGGACCATGGCGGTCTCTTATGTAATTTTCGGCGCCCACGATTGGGCGGCACGCATTCCGATCGCTCTGTCGGCTATCGCGCTTAGCTGGTTGACGATGGCGTTCGGAGCTTGGGCGTTCGGGAGGCGCGCTGGCTTCTATGCCGGTCTGTGCGTGGCTACCTGCATTGGCTTGTTCTTATTTACTCGAATATTAATTCCGGATGTAATGCTCACCTTCACCGTCGCCCTCGGCATGTGGGCCTTTCTCCGGTCGTTGGACGAGGAAGAACCCCATCCCCGATTTTGGGCTTTTATGCTGGCCGTAAATCTTGGGCTGGGCCTGCTGCTAAAAAGCTTGATCGGGGTCCTGTTTCCGCTGGCGACGGGATTGCTCTATCTTTGGTTTACGCACCAACTATTTTCAGCAAACACATGGCGGCGATTGCGTCCCTTTAGTGGGCTGCTGATCGTTTTTCTTATTGCCGCTCCCTGGCACGTTCTCGCGACGCTGCATAACCCGCCTTACTTCGCCTTTACTCTCCACAGTGGGCCGGGGCAATATCATGGTTTTCTCTGGTTTTTCTTCATCAACGAACAATTACTTCGTTTCTTGAATCTGCGCTATCCCCGCGACTACAACACGGTGCCACGTCTTTATTTCTGGCTATTTCACTTGATATGGCTGTTTCCGTGGAGCGTATATTTTCCAGCGGTTGCCAGGCTCTGTTTCAAGCCAGCCGATCGCGCCGGGCGTACGCGGCTGCTGGCGCTCTGTTGGGCCGGGTTTGTTTTGATCTTCTTCACTTTTTCTACCACGCAGGAATACTACTCAATGCCCTGCTACCCGGCGCTTGCGCTGCTGCTGGGATCGGCCATGGCAACCGGGGGGGGATGGATTCGGCGTGGTTCTCGGGTGCTGGCAGTGGTCGCGGGGTGTGTGGGGTTCACCACGTTGACCCTCTTCCTGCTAACCCGCAATATTCCCGCCGTCGGAGATATTTCGAGCGCACTTAGCCGGCACCCTGGAGCCTATACACTGTCCCTAGGGCATATGCAGGACCTTACGCTGGCGTCGTTCGCCTATTTGCGGACCCCTCTGATGGTCGCTACGATTGCTTTCTGTGCGGGGGCTGTGGCAGTCTGGAGATTCATCGGTAAAAAGGCACACTTGGCGGCTGCGCTGATGATGGTTCTGTTCTTCCACGCTGCCCGTCTGGCGATGGCCGTCTTCGATCCCTATATGTCTTCGCGGCCACTGGCTGAGGCAATCCTGAAATCTGCGGATGGGACGCTGATTGTAGACCATCATTACTACACATTTTCATCGATCTTCTTCTACACAAATCGTACCGCGTTGCTGCGCAATGGCCGCTTTAACAACTTGGAATATGGGGCCTACGCGCCTGGTGTCCCGGATGTATTTATCGATGACTCGCAATTCGCGAATCTCTGGTCCAAGCCAGAACGTTCTTACATTGTGGCCAACCAAAATGTTGTTCCCGGGTTGGAATCGCTGGTGGGGAGTACGCATCTTACCGTTGTTGCGCAAAGCGGGGGTAAAGTGGTTTTGACAAATCATCCTTTAGACATTTCTCCAGGCGGGGGATTCTAAGGCAAAAACAAATGTCCCAGGACGGTCTGAAGCGCCGTATCGGCAAAACTTCGGACAACGGTTCGTCGAAAAATTACAAGTGAGGAGATGCAATGAAAGTTTTGGTGCTGGGTGGGGATGGTTATTGTGGTTGGGCAACCGCTTTATATTTGTCCAGTAAAGGACATACGGTTGCGATCGCGGACAACTTTGCGCGGCGGCAATGGGACCACGAGCTCGGTGTGCAAACTTTGACCCCGATCCGGCCACTGGCCGAGCGTTTGCGCGTCTGGAAGGAACTCACGGGCCATACCATCGACCTGCTCGTCGGCGACGTAACCGAGTACGACTTCCTATCTTCCATCGTGAAGGATTTCGAACCCGAGGCCGTGGTCCATTTTGCCGAACAGCGCGCCGCTCCCTATTCCATGATTGATCGCAAGCACGCTGTCTTTACCCAGGTAAACAATGTCGTAGGGACACTGAATCTGTTGTTTGCCCTGCGCGAGTTTCAGCCGGATTGCCACCTCATCAAGCTTGGGACCATGGGCGAGTACGGCACGCCCAATATCGACATTGAAGAAGGCTACATCACCATCGAGCACAATGGGCGCACCGACACTGTGCCTTACCCCAAGCAGCCCGGCTCTTTTTACCATCTTTCCAAGGTGCACGACAGCCATAACATCATGTTCACTTGCAAGATATGGGGACTTCGCGCTACCGACTTGAATCAGGGAGTCGTCTACGGGACCATGACCGACGAGGTGGCACTCAGCGAAGCGCTGATCAATCGCTTTGACTATGACGAAGTCTTCGGCACCGTGCTGAATCGTTTCTGCGTTCAAGCCGCCATTGCACACCCACTCACGGTGTATGGCAAGGGTGGTCAAACCCGTGGCTTTCTGGATATTCGCGATACTGTCCGCTGCGTCGAGCTCGCGTGTTTGAATCCTGCCGCCCGGGGAGAGTGCCGGGTCTTCAATCAGTTTACCGAACAATTTTCAGTGCTGGATCTGGCGCGGATGGTCCAAGCTGCGGGAGAAAAACTTGGACTCACGGTTGAAATCGATCACCTGCCCGATCCACGAGTGGAAAAGGAAGAGCATTACTACAACGCCAAACATTCCAAACTGATTGAACTTGGATTGCAACCCCATCTGCTTTCCGATTCTCTCCTGGATTCGTTGATGAATGTTGCCTTGAAATACCGCGACCAAATCGATGCTAGCAATATGCTGCCGCAGGTCAACTGGCGTCAGCCCGCGAATGAGCGTCGACCGCAAACTGGCTCGCTTGCGCGCGCCGCAGGAGCCGAACAATCTCTTGCAGTCGTTGGAGCATCCGCGGGAAGAACGAACGGAAATCCCGCGAACCTCGGAAATCGGGCGGAGCGAGCTAAAAAGAAAAGTACGCTGAATTGCGAACTAGGCCGAACCGGCTGGCGCCGTGTCCATGGGAGTGACCGGCACCAGCCTGCCATCGCGGATGTAATATTGGCCATCCCGCCAGCGAATTGTGCTGCGGGTAAAACTGGTGAGCCAGATAACGAATGCCATTGCATCCCATGCCGGGATCAGCGCCAGTTTCTTCCAGGGCACATGTTGCTTCAGGCCCCAGGTGCCGATTGTCCAGGTCATCGCCAGACGCAGCACTAAATACGTTCCCAGGTACGCGCCAAGAACTCCGGCCGAAGGGTTGATCGCCGCCGCCGCCAAAGCCCAAGGCAAGCCTTGGGTGAGCAGCAGTCCGAGATGTCCCCACGGCCGCATATAGCGCATCACGACAATCCAGCGTAGGCGCTTATGGAAAAGATCGCTCATTGAGGCGTAGTCGGCGACAGTCAGGATGGTATAGGGCGAAAGCTCAACCTCGTAACCCTGCTCCGCAATCAGACGTCCCACCAGCAGATCGTCGGCAGGGCGGTTTTGAATCGCTTCGTATCCGCCAAATTCAGCCAGCCGCATTTTTGTCGTTGCAATGGTCGGCCCCAGCGCGAACTTCACTCCGTCAAGCTGGCGGGCAACCAGAATTCCGGCATAGAAGTCGGAAAACATTCCGATTGTCTGCAGATTTTCCGCTAGCGTTTTTTCCTCAATGGGCACATAAAAACAGGTCACGGCCCCCACTTTGGGGTTGGCCAATGGCGCAACCACGCTTCGCAGATAGTCGGGTCTCGCCCGGAACGTCACTGTCGCTGATTACTAAAACTTCATTCTGGGCCTCGCGAACAAGTCGGGCCAACTTGACCACTTTGTCGTTCGATCCCTTTGCGCCAGCGCCGAACAGCACGCGAATACGTCGCTCTGGGAAATCGCGCATAAGTTGCTGCAGGATGGGAACCACCGGGTCATGCTCATCCCCGACACAGAAAAGCACTTCGTAATCGGGATAGTCCTGCCGACAGAAGCTTGCGAAATTTTCGTAGGCATCGGGATCAATCCCACGAATCGGTTTCAAGTTGCTTATGGGAGGTGTGAAACTGGAATCGGGTACACTCTGCCGTGAGGTGCGGCGAAAGAATTGCCAGGAACTAAACAGCGCTATCAGATAATAAATAAACGGAATAGCAGCAACGGCGAGCACCAAATAGCGGAAATTAGAAATCATTCCGTTCCTTTCGGAGAACGTGCCCCGCGTATCTGTCCCGGCGATGCGAGATAATTGTTTCCATAGTCCTGCCGTTCATCTTGAATTCCTGAGGCTTCGCCTAGTAATGATAAACTGCCTGCCGTGCGCCGAAATGCGTGCCCTCGCCGGAACCGTTCCGCAATCGGCCGAGTTCAGATGGGTAACCATTCAACGGGAAAATCAAATTCTACAATGGCCAAGGGATATTGGTCGTGACGATTCATACACACGGAATGAAAACGGCGCCCCTGGCGGGGCGCCTCAGGAAGATTCAAAACGTTTAGCTAGTTGGGAAGAAGTACTGTGTCCACTACATGAATCACGCCGTTCGACTGGAAGACGTTGGGGATGGTCACGATCGAAACATCGCCCTTTTCGTCCTTCAGCACAACGTTGCTTCCCTGCATCATGGCGGTCAAGGTTCCACCGCTTACGGTCTTCAAAGTCGCTTGACCATGCCCTTCTTTGATTTGCTTCTTCAAGTCAGACGCGCTGATTCGCCCAGCCACAACGTGATACGTCAGCACCTTGGTCAGCATGTCTTTATTTTCCGGCTTGAGCAAGTTGTCCACGGTACCCTGGGGCAATTTGGCGAACGCTTCATTGGTCGGCGCGAAAACGGTGAACGGACCGGGGCCCTTCAGCGTGTCAACCAGGCCTGCGGCCTTTACTGCTGCCACCAGCGTAGTGTGGTCGGCCGAGTTCACCGCGTTGTCGATAATGTCTTTGGTGGGATACATTTGCTGGCCACCAACCATCGGGTCTTTTTGGCTGGCAACTGCGCCGGTCGCTGCGAGCGCGACCACGCTCAACAATAGAGCTGCGATTTTCGTTTTCATTTCAATCTCTCCTATGAGGCTTTTCATTGCCTTCATAACAAGTACGGAGAGATAGCGAAATCGGATTTATGGCTGAGAGTTTTGTTTATAAGCAGCAAATCCAGCGGGATTTGCGCCGCCGAATGAGACTTGGTCGCCGGCGCAAACTGCAACGCAAGTTGGCGGTTACGGTTTGAAGCCTACGCTCCTCCACAGTTCGGAGGCGTTGTACAGGGTTCCATTGGTAATCACAGAATCCACGTTACGCGTATTGTGAATGTCCTGTAGCGGGTCCCCGCGAATCACGACTAAGTCAGCGCGCTTTCCCGTCTCGATGGTTCCGACTTCTTTATCAAGACCCATCACTCGCGCCGGCACAATCGTTGCCGCCTGAATCGCTTCCAAGGGAGTGAATCCCGCCTGGACATAAAGCTCAATCTCACGATGGAGGCTGTGCCCTGGGACCGTCTGGTCAGTCCCGGCGACGACTGGAATCCCCGCTTTGCGCAAAGCCCCAACGATTTCGATGAATTTTTGCAGCGACTTTTCCCCCAGTTCTGCATTTGGGCCCGGAGGTCCGACATCATTCAGCGGGCCAGCCAGTTCGACGGGAAGCTTAAAAACTCCAGGCTCAAAGCTGGCAGGAGGTTTCACTGTCGAAGCAGTAAAAAACTCCATCAGGGCGAGCGTAGGATCGACGACCGTGTGATGGTCTTTCAGAAACCCGAGTGCCTTCTGCGTTTGCGGCGAATTCAAGTCGATACCGGCAATTGCCTTAGTACGCTCTGCGCGTTTCGCCCCTGGCGGCAGAGGATCGTACATCATGGCAGCGATGTACCCAATGTGGTTGATCTGGTCTTGTCCGGCCTCGATCGCCTGATAGGTGGTCACACCCTCAGGAACGTGGCCGGTCACGGTCATGCCCAGGCGATGGGCTTCATTCGCAATCACCTTGATCTCGTCCAACTTGACCGAGCTGTAAATTTTCATCTGCTGAAAGTCGGCACCATGATATTTGTCGACCCACATCTTGGCTTGTTCTGGCGTATCGACGCGCTGGACGCCGATGGCGTAATTGCTCGAACCATCGACAATTCCAGCCAGCAACAGGCGCGGTCCAAGTCCGCGGCCTTGAGCAACCGCGTCGCGGACCGCCTTGATGAACTCAAATTCGTTCCCGCAGTCGCGGACCGTAGTGACTCCGGCAGCCAGGTAAATCGGCCCCCATTCCACTTGCTCAAAGTGCGCGTGCATGTCCCAAAGGCCGGGAAGAATCGTTTTGCCAGTTTCATCGATGACCGTCGCATTCTTTGGAATCTTTACTGCCGATCTTGGCCCGACGGCAACGATGCGCCCTTTCTTGATGACCACCGCAGCGTCTGGCACTTCAGCCGCGCCTGTCCCGTCGATCAAAGTTTCGCCAACCAGCGCGAGAGTCTCCGCACGGCTGCCGGAGATTCCCTTCGAGATGTCTGCGAGCGCCGCCATATTATCGGCGCCGGCTCGGGCAACGAAATCGCCGAGCGCGCTTTCATAGCCATCGCGGATCGCCTCGAAATGATCGAACTCCGCATCCGTGGAGATTTCTGCGACCAGGGTGCGGCCCGCGTCAAACCATAGGGTCTCGCGCCCCCAGATCAGGCCTTCCACCGTGTAGCGGGTCAGCTTTTGGGCTTTCCCACCCACAATAATGTTGTCGTCTTCGCGCGGCTTGATCCTCACCATGCCACTGGGAAGCGTCGTCAATTCAGCCGGTGATCCATGAGTGGCCCAGTAGCGCACCATCAGCATCTGCATGGTGGAGGGCGCGTACCCGGCGATGGTGAAAAACTGCGCGGGAGCAGTCGTCTCCGTCCATTTGTCGCGGTCGCGGAGCCGGACCTTTCCCGGCTGTACTTCTACTGCTTGGTCAATCGCAACCGAACGTGCTGTCTGGCCCTTGATCTCAAAGGATGCGGGAGTAAGATCTTGTACTCCGGTGAAAGTCGCCGACAATTGCACCGGGCTTCCGCGGTCGGTAAACTTGAAATCCATCTTCACCGAAACTGTGTTTCCATCTTTCGTAATTTCATAACTTTCTTCGCCAATGGGTTGTTCCATTTTGTGAAGCTGGAAATGACCGTGCTCGATAACCTTGGGCTTCGATGAAACGGCCTGCAAGGAAGAACCATGCACCATGGGCGCGAAGAACAAGACAACTGTACAAACCGAGGTGAGCCAGTTTTTAATCATGAGTTCAATTTTGCCTTTCGGACACCGAATCGTGAGAATATTCCCATGTGCGGCACCATGACAACCGCAACTTGGAATCGACGAGTTGGCTGGGGTGAGATACGTAGCCCAAGACTTACCGGTTCCCGCAAAATCTTCGGGAACTCCATAACATAGCGTCACGTATCAGGAAGTGCTGCTGTTTAGTGAGGTCTCATGGAACTGCGGATTGAAAATCTTTCCAAACGCTACCCCAATGGGGTGCAAGCCTTACGTGACGTTTCGCTCAACATTCCTCAAGGCATGTTTGGATTGCTGGGCCCGAATGGCGCAGGTAAGTCCACGCTGATGCGCACTCTGGCCACGCTTCAGGAGGCCGACAGCGGCCAGGCGTCACTGGACGGTCTTGATGTGCTGCGGCAAAAAGATCGTGTACGCAAAGTGCTGGGATACCTGCCGCAAGAGTTCGGCGTCTACCCCAAAGTTTCAGCCGAGGTGCTGCTCTCGCATTTCGCGGCGCTTAAGGGGATTGAGAACGCGAAGGAACGCCGCGAAGTGGTGCGCGCGCTGCTCCAGCAGACCAACCTGTATGAACATCGAAATAAGCCGCTGGGCGGCTTTTCCGGCGGCATGAAGCAGCGCTTCGGCATCGCGCAGGCCCTTCTCGGCAATCCCCGCCTCATCATCGTTGACGAACCGACCGCTGGTCTCGATCCCGAGGAGCGAGTGCGCTTTCACAATCTGTTGAGCGCCATCGGAGAAAATATCATCGTCATTCTCTCAACCCACATCGTTTCCGATGTCAGCGACCTGTGCGGACGCATGGCCATTATCAATCAAGGGCGAGTGCTGGTCACCGGAGAACCGGCTGTGCTGGTGAACGAACTGCAAGGCAAGGTCTGGAAGAAGATCATTCGCTCGTCGGAGTTGGCAGGCCATCAAGAACGCTTTCAGGTCATTCTGATGCGCCTGTTTGCCGGGCGAACATTGATTCACGTTTGGGGCGACAGCCAACCGGACAGCGAATTTACACTCGTTACCCCCGATCTTGAAGATGTATACTTCGCAACCATTCGTGGCTTCATCCATCCTGCAAGCAATGGCCAGGGGAACTGAAACATGGTCCTCACGATTGCGGGCTTCGAACTCCGTCAGCGTCTTCACCGAATTTCGACCTATGTTTATTTTCTGGTGTTTTTCGGCCTGAGCCTGTTGTTCGCCAACATGGCGGGCGGAGCAATTCCGCAAGCCTCGGTCGAATTTGGCACGGGAGGCAAGGTCCTTGTCAATTCTCCATATGTCCTCAACATCATCATCACCTACATCACTTTTTTCGGGATTGTAATCACTGCCGCGCTGGCTGGCCAGGCAACCTATCAGGACATCGATACTCATTCCACCGCTCTCTTCTACACCGCGCCAATTACCAAGTTTGATTATCTTGCGGGCCGTTTTCTCGGCTCTCTCGCCACGCAATTGCTCGTCTTCAGCAGCGTCGGCCTGGGGGCATGGGCAGCGACTCTTCTGCCGTGGATCGATCGCACGCGGCTGGGACCACAAATCGCATTGGCGTACTGGATTCCTTACTTCATCTCCGTTCTGCCCAACCTCATCGTCACTTCGGCGATTTTTTTCAGTCTTGCGGTTCTCGGCAAGAAAATGCTCCCAGTGTATGCCGGGAGCGTGCTCCTATTGATCGGATACTTCGTCGCGCAGCAACTCTCGACGAACCTGACCGTCAATGTCACCGCCGCTTTGGCCGATCCCTTCGGCGCTGCCGCAGTGGACCGCTTGACACAATACTGGAGCCCGTTTCAGCGCAACACGCAACTGATCCCGCTCAGCGGAATCGTGCTATGGAATCGCCTGCTCTGGCTGGACGTTAGCGCTGGGCTGCTGGCATTTACCTACGCCAGGTTTTCACTCTCCTACGCAACTGGAGGGCGAGCCGTTGAGAAGCAACTCCGCCTCGAAGATGCATTGCCCATCGCGCCGGCGCAGGCGTTGCCGATCGCCCATCCAACTTTTTCGTCAGCCGCATCCTTACGGCAGCTTCTCTCTCTGACTCGAATCCAATTCACCGAAACTGTAAGAAATGTCTTCTTCATCGTTCTCGCCCTGGCCGGCGGCCTGTTCGCCGCTTTCTCCGCCAATGGAGTGAACAATCCATTTTCTACCCATACCTACCCTTTGACTTATCAGATGCTGGAGTCGGGTATCGGTGGATTCTTCATCTTTGCGTTGGCCATCATCACGTTTTATGCCGGCGAACTGGTATGGCGGGAGAGAGATGCCTCACTCAATCAGATCGTCGACGCATTACCGGTCGAACGTTGGGTTCTATTCAGTTCGAAACTGGCCACGCTCATGCTGGTACAGGTGGTGCTCGTTCTCATCGTAATGGCCGCTGGAATCGCGGTCCAGTTAGCGCACGGTTATCATCATCTTGAACTTGGACTCTATTTCACCGATCTCTTCGGAGTCCGGCTTATTCAATTTTGGTTCCTTTGCGTCCTCGCATTCCTGATTCACACGCTGGTCAACCAGAAATATCTGGGACACTTCGTGATGGTGCTGTACTTCGTCAGCACTATCGCGCTGCCCGCCTTGGGACTACAGCATTTTCTGTATCGCTACGGACAGTCGCCGCCCTACACCTACTCGGACATGAATGGATATGGCCCGTTCGCCGCGCCGCTGTTCTGGTTTCACCTCTATTGGGCCATTGCGGCCGTCGCCCTTGCACTGGTGACGAACACGCTCTGGGTGAGGGGGACCGAGAGCAACTTCAGGGTGAGACTACAGATCGCCCGCGCTCGACTATCGACTCCGGTCGTGACCGGCCTCGCAGTCTGCGCCGCACTGATGCTTATGGTCGGCGGCTACATTTTCTACAACACCAACATCCTGAACCCCTACCTCACAACTTACGCAATCGACGAAGGCCGAGCCCAATACGAGAAGAAATATCGGCAATATAAAGAACTCCCACAGCCGAAGATCACCGACATCAATACGCAGATCGATCTCGACCCGGCAAATCGTCGCGTTGAAATGCGCGGCACAATGATGTTGGAGAATAAGAGCGACTCAAGCATCGACCGGGTGGCGATTACCGTCCTGCCGGTCGATCTTGTGCCCGTGCCTCCGCCGCATCCCGACATCAAGAAACTTAGTTTCGCCGGCGGTCAGACTCTCGTTATTGAAGACAAGGCCTTGGGATTTTACTTATATCGCCTAACGACGCCGCTATCGCCGCACGGGCGCACCGCCTTCGACTACGACGTGAGCTACCGCAATATCGGGTTTGTCAATTCCAACCCAAATCTCGACCTCGTCCGCAATGGCACGTTTCTCAATGACCGCTACGCGCCTTTCATCGGATACGCGGCGGACATCGAACTAACCGACGACAGCACCCGCCACAAACACGGCCTTGATAAAGCCAAACGCATGCCGAAGCTCGAAGATGTCGCGGCACGCAATGAGAACGGCATTTCGAGCGAAGCCGACTGGATTCATCTTGAGTCGACGGTCAGCACCAGTTCCGACCAGATCGCGATCATGCCAGGCTACCTGCAAAATGAATGGACGGAGAACGGCCGTCGCCACTTTCATTACAAGATGGACGCGCCCATCCTCAATTTGTACTCCATGCAGTCCGCCCGCTACTCCGTACGCCGCGACAAGTGGCACGATGTCAACCTGGAAATCTACTACCATCCCGGCCATGAGTTCGATCTCGACCGAATGATGGACAGCCTGAAGGCGAGCCTTGATTACTGCAGCACGGCGTTTAGTCCATTCCAGTTCCATCAACTTCGTATCGTCGAGTTCCCGCGCTACGGGACCTTCGCGGAGTCGTTTGCCAACACCATTCCCTTCTCCGAAGCCATCGGATTCATCACCTATGTCGACCCCAAGAAATCCGATGATGTCGACATTCCCTACTACGTGACTTCCCACGAGACCGCTCACCAGTGGTGGGCCCATCAGGTAATGTCGGCGAATGTTGAGGGCGAGACTTCAATCGTGGAAACGCTCGCGCAATACAGCGCCCTGATGGTGATGAAGCACCGTTACGGGCCAGAATCCATGCAGAAATTCTTGCGCCTCGAACTGGAAACTTATCTCCATGGACGCGCCCAAGAACGCAATGAAGAAACGCCTCTCTACCGCGCCGACGTCAACCAGGGATACATCCACTATGGCAAAGGCGCCGTAGTCATGTACGAAATGCAGGATTACATCGGGGAAGACAACGTCAACAAGGCCTTGGCTGAATTGGTCAAGCAATTTGCATTCAAGGGGCCACCCTACTCCACTTCCCTGGACCTGATCTCGTATCTACAGAAATACACGCCCCCGGAGTTTCAGTATTTGTATGACGATTTGTGGAAAAACATCACGATCTATGACAACCATGCCAAGTCCGCCACATATGTCCAGCAACCGGATGGCAAGTATCTCGTCGACCTCGTAGTGGTGGCGAAAAAAGTCCGGGCCGACGCTAAAGGTGACGAACATCCAGTTCCTTTACACGATTTCATCGACATCGGAGTAGAAGACGCGTCCGGCAAGTTCTTGTATCTTCAGCGGCAGAAAATCGAACAGGAAGAAACCGAATACAAGCTGGTCGTCGACAAGCTTCCAGCCCAGGCTGGCATCGATCCTATCGATAAACTGATCGACCGAAATCCCGACGACAACGTCATCAACGTCGAAAAACGCTGACCGAGCGCTGGAATAAAGTTCTTTATCTGTATATCCTTGCGCCGATGCCCCGTGAAGCCCCTCTCGATTCGCGTCAGGAGATCCTGCGCACCGCGGCCCGTCTTTTTCATCGCCGAGGCTACGACGCTACTTCCATGAACGACGTTGCCGCTGCGCTTAAATTCAGCAAAGGCGGACTCTACCATCATTTCCAGAGTAAAGATGAAATTCTGTTCAACCTGATGGAGCAAGCGATGGAGATCACCCAGGAACGCGTCATCCATCCCGTAATCGGCATTGCCGATCCGGAGGCGCGCCTGCGAGAGTTGATCCAACGGCACGTGGCACTCGTTCTAAGTCCGCGCGACCGCGAGATCACGGTGATGCTCCACGAAAATCATCCCCTTCCGCCATCGCTGCGCAAGCGCATCAATCACCGGAAAAAAGACTACGTGCACTTCGTCGAGAATCTGGTCGCGGAGGTGCAACGGGTGCGGGGAACGAAGACTACAATCACGCCGCGTGCCGCCACCTTCGCCCTTCTCGGTATGATTAACTGGCTCTATCAGTGGTATCGTCCTGAAGGAAATTTGAATGCCGAGACGCTGGCGCGTCAATTTACCGGCATTTTTTTCTCCGGAGCATTTCAGTGAAGAACTTTTTCCAGATTTCTGAACTCAATACGACACGCAGCGCGGCAGGCAAACGTTACTTCGAATTTCTTCGGGTTCCTGCCATGAGCGCCGGGATTTATGTTCTGGCTGTAGGGCAATCCGATCCACAATCGCCACACACCGAAGATGAAATGTACTACGTGGTGAGCGGCCGCGGACGAATGAAGTCCGACCAAGAAGATCAGGCCGTCGGCCCCGGAAGCGTCATCTTCGTAGCTGCCGGCGTCGAGCATCGCTTCTATGAGGTGGTCGAGAATTTGACCGTGCTGGTGTTCTTTTCTCCGGCGGAGAGAGCATAGAAACTTCTTCTTTAAGCGCCCACCCAATCTGTCAAGGGAGGTCTCCCGCGGGCGCGGGTACACTCGCAGGGGTATCCGCCGCTTTCAGTTTTCCCAGGTCCGCTTGGGTTTTCTCCCACGATTTTCTGTTTCGCTTGTTGGGCGCAGGGGCGTTTGGATTGGCGTAAAAGTCCAATACGCTTTGCTTCAACTCCGCAGAAACCTGCTGAAAATTGGTCTTCGCCAGGTCGTTCAACAACCGGCCGTAAGTCGTGTCCGCCAAGGAATACTCACCCACAAGTGATGCACGTCCCGTATCGAAATCAAGGTCCGTCAAGTCGATCCTGTCGTTCTTTTGCTGCTTCAATAGGGCCGCGTAGTCATCCACGGTTTTATTTACGCTCTTGATGTACAAATCTTCTGTCTGTGTGGTCGGAATCTTGAAGGCCAGCGCCTTGAAAGGTCCGATCTTGGGAACGACTTTCAGGATCATCGCGAGCACTCGCGTGCCAAAACCGGGCCTGCTGTAATCTCGCCCCCACTCTTTTTCGTAACTGGCGCGTGACAGATGATATAAAAATTTCTTCTCGCTGAAATTTGGCGTGTCCTTAATGATCTCTTTTTTTCGATTGACCAGCGCCACTCGCGTCATCTCGGGAATTACGCCACCAATTGCACGGCGAAAAGTACCGATGGCCAGGTCCTCGTTATGGACCACGTCGGTTAGCGGCATGTCATAAGTCTGCTGGAAGGCGCGTTCCAGCAAAGGTTTTGCAACTTGAAATCCGATGAAGTCGTGGAACGCGTCGGACGTATAGCGGTTCTTCGCGACTTGCACCATATCGAACCCAAACTCCGTGCGGATATGCGCCTTGGGGTCATCGGCGTAAGTCACTTCTTTTCCATATTTCCGGTGAAGCCTGGGAAACTCGATGGCGACGACCTGATTGATCGTCGGATGCCCGCAGACATCCGACGCATAGTGCGCCAGCGCCCCCAACGCAAACGCGTATTCGTTGATGTCCGTCGACTGTTCAAGCAGCGCCATTACAAAATCGCCAGTGCGAACATAATGGACGAGGTCGCTGAAGTATTTATTCCCAAACGGATAGTAGCCCATGTCCTGCACCAGGCTGCCGCCATAGGCGAAGGCATGCGCCTGCTTGATCTCATCCGGCGTCGCATTCGGAAAGCGCTTAATCAGAAGCGGGCTAATCTGGTCCTTCCATAGCAAATCGACGATTTCTTCGTGGGTCAGCACGGAATAGGCGCTACCCAGCGCCGACATACACAGCAGAAACGCTAAAATCGTTGTGACGCGGTGGAAAATATTCTTCATAGTCGATGTACCACTTCAACAGTTTACCTTTGGATGCGTTTTGGATCACCAGGGAAGACTCGATTAGCCTTAGCGCCGTCATTTCAATCGGAGCGGATCGCCCATTTGTGGGCGATTTCCGCAGTCGAGAAAGCTGCTGTTTTTCTCTCGACTCAATCAGGGGTTTCCTGCCGCACTGCCCTCCCCGAGGAGCTCCAGAAGTCCGAAACGTCTAAGAGAGTCGATTCCAATAGTTAGACAGAATCCGTGCTTGTTCGTTTTTCGTAACAAAACAAAAATATTTTTTTGCACATGCACGATCTGTCGTAAAAGAACCTCGCGTCATTTTTTCTTCCAATCATTCATCCGACTTTCCTAAGTAAAAGTAGTAGACCCCAGGGTGCTGTCTCCGTGTAGTCGTCTGCGATTCATAGCGGCTTCAAACACTTTACACAGAAAAGGAAGACCTCCCCATGAAACTAAGAAACTGCTGTATCTCCCTAGTTCTCCTGGTCACAACCCTCAGTTGGGGCGTACCATGCGCCAACAACTGGTGCGGACCCTACTCCATTGCCATGTCTGGGTGTTTAACCGGAACATCGGCGGGAATAACTCAGGGCTCGTGTCACAATACTGTAAACCCGAACGTGGGCTTTTACTCCACAACGACCTCGGGTTCGCACGGAAACCCGTTCAGTACGATTAGCGCCGCAGGTATCAACGGTAATAGCGGTTCGGCAGGCCCCGATGTCGTACCCAACGGATCAGTCGGCCTGAACCAGTTCATGATATTTGCCAACAACTGGGTGCAGGCCTACGACAAGACCACGCACAAGCCCATCTTCGTCAACACCAGCGGCGGCACGAGCCCCCAACCGCAGCCTGCGAACAGTCCCTGGGAACCATATCTCGGCTCGGGTTCGTGCGGCCCGGAAACCGATAACTTCGATGTTCAATATGACCATGTCAACTCCATCTGGGTGATTGCGGGTACTTCTCAAGCGAATAGCTCCGGTGATCGGTTTCTGTGCATCGCCAGCAGCGCCACCGATGACCAGTACAACAGCGGAACCAGCTATTGGAGCGCCTACACATTCGACGTGACCAGCATCCTTCCGACCCACAGCAGTGTGGCCGATATAGCCGACTACCCAAGGTTTGGCACTTGGAGCGACGGCTATTACATGACCTTCGACTTTATCAATAATGGAGGAGGATCAAATAACGGACAGATCGACGGATTCGCGGTCTGCAAGCTTGACGAAACCGACATTTCGCAAGGCAAGGCTTCCAACGCCGCGACTTGCTACACCTACATTCCGACATCGGCGCCTCCGCTGATCCACACGCTCTTGCCTGCGGACGCCGAGTCAAATTCATTTCAAACAGGCACAGCAGGCGAGTACTTCCTTGGCAACCGTAAATCCGGGAACAACGGAAGCGGAGGCCCATGCATCCACCTTTCCGTGCACCTCCAACAGCTTGGCTTTCTGGACATGGAGCGAGATCGTCGCTGAGGACGCGCCAGTTTCGGTTAGCGTAAACACCTTCACACCTGGCTGCTATGACCCCGGCGAACCTGGCAATACAGTATGTATGGGGCAAGGCGGCACAACTAATACGGTTGATTCAGTCGGTGACCGCTTGATGAGCCGGCTGGCCTACCGAAACATACCGATCCCCATCTGTATAGCCTGCCCTGACGGGGAGTACTTAGCCGCCACGCAAACTATTAGTCTAGACAACACCGGGACGGGCAGCAACCTGACAGGAGTCCGCTATTACACGATTGTGACCCCCAGCTCAACGCCGAGCATCATGTACCAAGGAAATATAGAGGACAGTAGCTCCGTGAACTACTACTCCATGCCGAGTAACGCCATCGACCTCAACGGCGTGGTCGGTTACACCTTCACGGTCAGTGGTCCATCGACGAGTTCGACATATCCGAGCATTTATGCCAATACCGTCAACACCGCTGGAACGCTCGGCACGGCTACGGTGGTGCAGGCGGGGTCGGCATCGATCTCGGACGTTTGCAACCACCACTGGGGGGAGTACGTCAGTTCAAGCATTGACCCGAGCGATAACGCGACGTTCTGGGCAGCCGGTGAATACCTTTCGAGCACCGAAAGCACATGCCACGGCATAGACGTCCATGATGGGTGCAATACTGCTGACTACAGCGGCTGTAACTGGCAAACATCGGCGTTCACGTGTAAGAAGGGCAGCGGATTCTGCATTTAGCCTAAGTGCGCGATTTGCTGGGGGAGAGATGAGGGAACTGTCTCTCCTCCTTTTTTCTTGCCAGTGGAAGGTCAGTGCGTTACGAGAAATTGTTTGTTGCTTTTCAAGGTGCCATTGGGCGTTATGACGCTGACAAATCCGCTGGTCGCTCCCTGTGGAACGGTGGCTGTCATATAGGTATCCGACAGGATTTTGAAGGCTGCGGAGGTCCCGTTGAACGAAACGCCGGTAGTTCCCGTGAATCCCTGTCCGAGAATGCCGATGGATTTGCCGACCTGGCCGGAACTCGACACAAGTTCCGCGAATGGACTCAGACCCAAGTCCACACTGTAGAACGTGCCATAATTATATGTGCCACTTTCAAGAGTGGCCCCATACAACTTGCCGTTTGTGTGTTGGACGAGGGCGGTCGAAGGATATCCGCTGGTTTCACCATTGAAATAATAAAGAACCGAAAACCGGCCACTGGCGGTAATCCTGAAAATCGTTCCAGTCTGCGACTTCCCCTGCCCACCCGTTACCCCATAGAAATTCCCGTCCGTTGCTTGCACTAAGGCGGTCTGTGGCGACAGGCCATCAGTCATGTCGAAGCCGTGCAGGATCGTATATTTGCCCGTGCGAGAAATCCTGAATACGACCCCATAACCCTTTGGGCCACCATAGGGCGCGGTTCCGTAGAGTTCCCCGTCGCTGCCCTCGATCACGGGAGCCACCGGATAGTATGCGTCGAAATTCTGGACATTGAAGCTGTGTAATATCGTTTCGATGCCCTTCGGCGTGAGCTTGAAAACAGTTCCACAGCCGTACTGCTCGCAACGACCCGAGGCGCCACCGGTATTGGTCGTCCCGTAGAAGTTGCCATCCGTCGCTTGAATCAACGGATCGCCCGGGTTCGCGCCATCGGTGCGATCAAACGTAAACAGTCTTGTCTTGTGCCCTGAGGGCGTCATCTTGTAGACTTCCCCGCCATTTCCAACAAAACTCCCTAGAGTAGTTCCATAGAAATTACCGTCGCTTGCTTGAACGGGCGGCGCGTGCGGATATGCGTCAAAGTCCTGACCAGTAAAATCGTAAAGCGTTTTCAGCTTGCCGTCGGGCGTGACGCCGAACACACTACCGTAGCCGTTCCCGTCGCAGGTGCTCGTTCCGTAGAAATTGCCGTCGGTTCCCAGCGTGAGCCCGCTGGAGCCCCTGCAGGTTGCTAGCTCGTACAGGACAGTCAGTTCTCCCGTGGGCGCGATTTTGTACACAGTGCCGTCATTGGTCGTCCCCCCGTAAGGTGTTGTGCTATAAAGGCTGCCATCACGCCCTTGGGCGATGAAGCCCTGCGGATATTGCGGGTCTTGGCTGTTTTCCCCGAAATTGTAGAGCACGGTGACCGTTATTTTCCCAGCCTCACCCGCCTCTTTGTTACTTGCCGCCCATGCGCCCGGCATCAATGCCAAGGCCATCGTCAGAACCGAGAGAACTACGATCATTAGCGAACGGAATTTGCATTGCATAGTCCTACCTCACTGCAGGAGTCTTGCCGGGGACCAGGGAAGGGAGTTACAACCAAATCCACACCAGCGCAATAAGACTA
Source organism: Terriglobales bacterium (assembly GCA_963700175.1). Taxonomy (GTDB): domain Bacteria; phylum Acidobacteriota; class Terriglobia; order Terriglobales; family Acidobacteriaceae; genus DASVWZ01. The sequence goes on along the minus strand of CAVOWN010000001.1, from coordinate 11,053 downwards.
CACCACGGAATTAGCCCGAGCAACGGCCTTTTCACCCACCCACCGTGGGACTTTAGACTCCGGTCAACGTATCTCTTCACCGTGTCCATGCCCAAAGTGGCCGACAACTGGCGCGGGACGCATCTAACTCGTATCGTCAACCGACAAACGACTATTTACGTCGCCTTGCGTTTAAAATTGATAGCATCCAGAAAGTCGTGCCAGCCATCCCCAATACCGCCGGTGTCACTCCCGAGGAATCGCACTCGTCGAAGATCGCTTTTCCGATCGCCGACCTCTATGAGAAGAGCGGAGCCCAATCTTTCGGATTAACCCAGCAGGATTTCGGCATCGTCTTGCAGGAGATCGTCGCCAAGTACATGCCCGTGGGCACGTCCGCGGAGGACGCCCATGCATTCTGTAGTGCGCTGCGCCTTGAGGAACTGGCCCTCGCGCGCGCTTGTGCGGCTGGCCACGTCCCGGCTTGGGAGGTCTTTCTCACCCGTTTTCGTGAAAGGCTCTTCGAAATCGCGAACTACATCACCAAGGAGAGTTCAGCCGGCCGCGAGCTTGCAGACTCGATTTATGCCGAGCTTTATGGCACCACCATCCGCGACGGCCGCCGTGTTTCCAAGCTGGCTTCCTACACCGGCCGAGGTTCGCTCGAGGGCTGGCTGCGCACCGTCATGGCGCAGGAACACGTCAATCGGTACCGCCGCCAACGCCGTATGGTGAGCCTGGACGAAGAGACTGAAGATGGAGTCCAATTCGCCGCAGCGGCGCCGGTGGATGACTCGGTTGTCGATACTCGCGTCGAAGCCGCAACCGACGAGGCCCTGAGTGCTCTGCCGGCGGAGGACCGCTTCATTCTGGCGTCCTATTTTCTCGACGACCGCACCTTGAACGAGGTCGCCCGTGCCCTGGGCGTGCATGAATCCACCATCAGTCGGAAACTTGACAAGCTGGCTAAGTTATTGCGTAAGCAGATCTTAGCGAGTCTCATGCGGCTGGGAATGAGCCGTCGACAGGCCCAGGAGGCGATGGAAGTCGATATTCGCGACATTCGCGTCAATATTCGCCAGCGCTTAACGCAAGAAAGTGCACACCCGGCGTTCTCCAAGAAGAAGGAATAGACCTGAGATCAGGATGAGCGAAGTTCCCAAAATCGTCGTTTCCCGGCTCAGCCGCCACTCGGAAGCGAACCTCCCGGATCTCCATCCTGACGCTAATCTCTTGGCTGCTTTCGGGGAGCAGTTGCTGAGCGTGCCAGATCGCCTTCAGATCACTGAACACCTGGCGCGGTGCTCTGAATGTCGCGAAATCCTGGTGTTGGCCGCTCCGGAGCCGCTAACGGCAACGCTACTTCCGCAGCCGGCGGTCACCCGCTGGTCTTCCTGGCCTGTTCTACGCTGGGGTGCGGCCCTCGCGTGCATCGTGGTGGTGGGAGCGGCGATAAGCCTGCATCAACGCGACGCTCACCGAGGTTCTTCCCTGCTAGGACCGCAACTCTCAGCCGGAGCGGGTGCGCAAACCCAACCATTGGTTGGTTCGGGGAACTCTTCGGTTTCTGCGCTATTGGCGCAGAATCCAGGGGTTGACACCAAGCCTGAAAACGGATCCGGCCGGCCCCGGGGGGAGAAGACTCTGGCTTCCTCGCGGGCCATGCCGGGAACGGAAACGCCTTTAGCCAACACCGGAGCCTCCCAGGACGACGATATGGCCAACATCGACCTCGATAGCCTGGTGCCCGGGCGCGCCAAAGATGCCATGGACGGGCCGTTATTGCCCACCAGCATGACCCCGAACGGAAATTTGGCCGTGGGGGTGCAATCTGCTTCGGTGATGCTTCTGACCTCGCCTAACCTTGCTCCCCGTTGGGCGTTGACCTCCGACGGCAACCTTCAGCGGTCCCTGGATTCCGGGCGTTCCTGGGTTGTGATTCCCATTTCGACACAAAGCCATTTTCATGCCCTTGCCGCCAATGGCCTCGATATCTGGGTCGGAGGCGATTCAGGGGCCTTATACCATTCCTCCGATGCCGGACAGCACTGGGTGCAGATCCGCCCCACGGAGAACGGCCGCCCGCTCTCCGCAGACATCATCGGCGTCGAGTTTCCCGATATGGAACATGGCCGTGTGAACACATCCACCGGGGAAGTCTGGGTCACGGAAGACGCCGGATTTACCTGGAAAAAGCAATAATCCCTTACCTGCCCCGGTGACTCTCCCTGTGCAAATCATTCGCGACGCGGCGTAACCACAACCGCTGTACCAAGCCAACTTCGAACCGACCTCTTTTGTACGGATTACATCTAACTCTTTCACCGCACCCGATTACTTCGGAAAGCTGTACTGCGATTACCGCGAAGAGAGAGCGAATTACCAAAGGCACGTTTACACCAGAGCAGCGCCAAAATAATATCCAAGTCGTGGTTTGGCAGTTCTGGGGGAGGGCTGCCGAGGCGTCCTGAACTGAAAAGTTTAGGGCGCTTTTATATTTGGCGGCAACCGTGGATCTTGCGCATTCCATATTGGGACATCGCTGCTCCGCTTCAGACGACCCGGGACCGAGACACACTTCGAATATAATGAATGCTGTTGGCAGCCGGACCGGACGGTCGCTCCCATTTCGTCAAGGAATGGGGGAGGAAAGTCCGAACTCCGCAGAGCAGTGTGCCGGATAACGTCCGGGAGGGCCCCCACGCTTGTACAGGTGGGACCGTTCGACGGAAAGTGCCACAGAAAACATACCGCCCCGCTGTCGTTGTGAACGCTTCAATGGATGCGAGCCAAGCCTTCACAACGGCAGCGGGGTAAGGGTGAAAAGGTGCGGTAAGAGCGCACCGCCGCGGCAGTAATGACGCGGGCAGGGCAAACCCCACACGGAGCAAGACCAAATAGGGAGGAAGTTTCCGCCGTCGCTATGAGCGCTTCGCTCAGGATGAAAAGCGTTCATAGCGGCGGCGGGATACGTGCCGGCTCGGCGCGTCAAACCTCCGGGTAGGTCGCTTGAGCCCGGCAGCAATGCCGGGCCTAGAGGAATGACCGTCCTGCGGGAGTAATCCCGCGGACAAAATTCGGCTTACAGGTCCGGCTGCCACAAACCTTTGCAGCGCGAGGTCCTTCGCTGCGCTCAGGATTTCGGCACGCGGCCCCAACGCCGCGTAAGCGCCTCAGTTGTGCGATAAGCCGCACGTCAGCCAAATTACAGGGCCGAGCTTTCGTGGCTTCGGCCCTTTTTTGACGCTCGTCAAATTAAGGCGTTATTTCAAACACCACTCCCCAGTTGGAAGTTCCGCCGTATGCGGTAGTGCCGTACAGGTTCCCGGTCGCATCGCGAAACAACGATTCGGGCCATTGGCCATCAGTCCCACTGAAAGAATGCAGAACCTTCAGTGTCCCGTTTGTGTCGAGTTCGAATACAGTTCCGCAGCCAAGATGGCAAGTCCCGTTGCCTGCGTTCGTAGCGGTGCCGTACAAGTTGCGCTGTGCGTCCATGACAAGCACGGCTCCTGGAGCGGCTCCATCGGTTCCACCCGTGAATCGATACAGCACGGTCTCGTTGCCGGACGAGTCCAGCTTGTACACTGTCCCGCAGCCCAACCCACCGCATCCACTATTGCCGCCCCATTCCGTAGTGCCATAAAAATTGCCGTTCGTGTCACGAACCAGGCCGGAAAACGGATACGCGCCGTCCGTTCCCCCCTTGAACTTGTAGAGCACCTTCTCGCTCCAGCCTGCCTTGCCTTTGGGTGATACCTCGAAGACTGTTCCACATCCGCGCTGCGGAGCCGAGCATCCGGTCGTCAAGCCTCCGAAGTAGGTTGTGCCGTAGAGATTGCCGTTTGCGTCCAGAAGCAGGTTTCCTTCATGCACCTCAGCTGCGTCAGGGGTCCCTTGAAGCGGTACAGGACACTTTCCGTCCCGGCCTTATCCACCTTGAATACCGTGCCACATCCTATGCATTTACCTTCGGAACTGGTTGTCCCATAGATGTTCCCCACATTGTCGCGCACTAAGCCTGCGGTGGGCAGGCTACCGTCGCTTCCGCCAGTGAATCGGTGTAGTATGCTCTCCTTGCCGGATTTCGTCACCTTGAAGACCACACCTTGATTGTTGAAGCCTCCCTCCCAAGTTGTCCCGTAAAGGCTTCCTTCCGCATCGCGAATTACGCCGCTGCTGTCCGTTGCCCCATCGCCATCATTTTCACCCCCGAAGCTGTGCAGGACGGTCAGCTTACCGGTTTGGCTTAGCCTGAATACCGTCCCATTGCCCACACCGTTGTCGCTCGTGGCGGCTGCGCTGTACAAGTTTCCTTTGGCATCTATAGCCAATGGTCCTTCTGGGCCTCCACCGTCGCTCCCACCTGTGAAGTTATAGAGGGTCTTGAAGGTTTGTGCCGGTGCTGACACCGGCGCAATCGCTCCCAGCGAAAGCACCCAAGCCAGCGCAACGAATGTAACTCGACCGATTTGGTTCAGAATCCTACGCTTCGTCATCTACTGCCTCCTACCAAACTTATTGTTCCGCCTTTAGATTTGGGCCCCCGAAATCCACCGGATACTATCACGCTTCCCACCAGAATGAAACGGCCAAAACCGCATCGCTCGTCCATACATCAGACACTGAGACTTTCTTTCAGAGTCTTACCACCTAGCTTGTACCCGGACCGACACCATTGGGTATAACCTTGGGTTCGATTACCCATTCTCCACCGCGTCTTGACGTGCGGGCGCGCGACGTGGTATTACTTTTTTAAGAATGTAATGGAGGCAACATGGAGTCTGCAATCACCGTCAAGGGTCAGGCCACGATACCGAAGGCCATTCGAGCGCATCTTGCGCTGAAGCCGGGGGACCGGGTCAAGTTCTTTGTGCATCCGGATGGCAGCGTGGTTCTGTTGCCGAAACTTACCGCAGCTGCTTTGCGGGGCATCGTCAAATCCCAGCGCAGGCGGCCGGTTACGATCGAGGAAATGACCAAGGCCGCTGAAGGTGCTGCGGGCAGCATCTCGAAGACGAAACGGCGATGATTGGGCTCGACACCAACATCCTCGTACGCTTCCTTGCCCAGGACGATCCGGTCCAGTCGCCTAAGGCAACGGAACTTCTCGAACGCCGATTGACCGAGAAGAACCCCGGCTTTGTCAGCATTGTGGCGATGGTGGAGACGGTTTGGGTCCTTGATCGCGCCTATGGCTTATCATCCCAAGAAATTTCCGCCGCCGTAGAGCGCATGCTTCAGACCGATGTACTTATTATCGAGAACGAGCAGGAGGTCTTCACCGCCATGGTGGCGCTAAGGAGCGGCGAGGGTTCATTTGCCGATGCATTGATCGGCGCGCTCGGTACCCGGGCTGGCTGTGCTCGTACCCTGACATTCGACCACAAGGCGTTACGCCTTCCCGGCTTTGAGCTTCCGTGATCGACCACAGGAATTCGTTAGGCAAACGGCGGCGGTCGGAATTTGCCTTCATCGACTTTCGCGATTCCGCGGTGGGGCGGCAAGCTTTTAAATCCAAGGAAGCACGCTCGCAGCGTGGGAAGCATTGGCATGGAGCGATGCCGACCACGGCCATGACGCACATCGCTATTCAGGAAAAAAGGACGGCAGGGTTGTCGATTGGATGGAACAGATCAGCGACGAACAATACCGCAATTTGAAGTGAGCGAGAGTTTATCCTGGCCAACGCCAGAAGGTTTAGCCTATTGGAGAGAGGAGTGCACATATGCCAACACAGAGCAATGCTCTTCTAAAACAACGCCTTTCCCAAGCCAACGAAATTACGATCACCGTGACCGGCAGAAAATCAGGACGCAGCATCTCAAACCCAGTGTGGTTCGTACTGGACGGTGAAAGCTTTATCTGTTGCCGGTGACAGGGTCGGATTCGCAGTGGTATAAGAACGTACTGAAAGTCCCGGCGATTCGGATCACGGCGGGAACCGCGGAGGGTGAATTTGACGCCCTTCCCGTGACCGATGCCAAACAGGTCTCGGCCGTGGTTGAAAAATTCCGTGGAAAGTACGGGGCCAAAGACGTGAAGAAATACTATTCGAAATTCGACGCAGCCGTTGTAGTTAAGCTTTGAGGAGAAATGATGGAAACGCGCAAGCTTGGAAAAAGTAACCTGGAAGTCTCGGCGATTGGCCTGGGATGCATGGGCATGAGTTTCGGCCTGGGACCGGCCATAGAAAAGACCGAAGGAATATCGCTGATTCGAGCGGCTGTCGATCGCGGAGTCACTTTTTTCGACACCGCCGAAGTTTACGGTCCGTTCACCAATGAAGAGCTGGTGGGCGAGGCTCTCGCACCATTTCGCAGTCAGGTGAAGATCGCCACCAAGTTCGGGTTCAAACTTGATCCGCAGACGGGCAAACAAGCCGGTCTGGATAGCCGTCCCGAGCATATTAAGGAAGTCGCGGAGTCTTCACTCCAACGACTAAGGACCGATGTCATCGACCTGTTCTACCAGCACCGGGTTGATCCGGAGGTGCCTATCGAAGAGGTCGCCGGTGCGGTGAAGGACCTGATTCAGCAAGGCAAGGTGAAGCACTTCGGCTTATCGGAAGCGGGTGTGCGGACTATCCGGCGGGCACACGCCGTCCAGTCGGTCACTGCGTTGCAGAGCGAATATTCGCTTTGGTGGAGAGAACCGGAAGTGGAAGTGATCCCGGCGCTTGAGGAACTGGGGATCGGATTTGTGCCGTTCAGTCCGCTTGGCAAGGGCTTTCTGACGGGCAAGATCAGCGAAGATACGAAGTTCGCCCAGAACGACTTCCGCAACATCGTACCTCGCTTCACGCCGGAGAACCGTAAAGCGAATCAAGTGGTGGTCGATCTAGTTGGCGCCATCGCCAAACGGAAGAAGGCGACTCCGGCTCAGATCGCGCTGGCATGGCTATTGGCGCAGAAGCCGTGGATCGTTCCAATCCCAGGCACAACGAAACTGCATCGCCTGGAAGAAAACCTCGGATCTGTGAACGTGGAACTTACAAGCGAAGATCTCCGTCACATCGACGAGGCGGCGTTGAAGATCACGGTGCAAGGCGCTCGGTATCCGGAAGAGCTCCAAAAGATTGTGGGCCGTTGAGGCTAGAGAAAGCTCTCGGTGAGGGTTTGTGCTTCGACTCGCCGTTGTGCTCGCTCGGGGGAAGACGCTGTTTCGGGATCGTGGCCGGCGCCTGCATTGCTCCAGAGATACATCGCGGCGTAAGCGCGCCAGGGGCGCCAGGCTTCGGCCCGGGCTTCCAGTTCGCGAGAATTCTGCAACTCAAGCGCACGCATCAGACCGAGATCGCTTGAGGGAAACGCATCGGGCTCACCGAGCGCACGCATTGCGATATATTGTGCAGTCCATTTGCCGATGCCGGGAATTTCGCACAGCCGGGCGAGGAAAGCATCGCTATCCATGATCCCCACAAATCCGATCTTGCGTTCCGAAACTGCTCGAGAGAGTGCGCGGATGGTCTCGGCGCGAGCTTTGGGCATGCCGACCGAAGCAAGGTCGGCGTCCGCCAGCGCCTGCGGCGACGGGAAGAGGTGAGTAATACCCGGCGCTACAGAGAACGGCTTGCCGAAGATCTGCGCGATGCGGCCCGCCAGACCTGTGGCACCCCTCACGGTAATCTGCTGCCCCAGGATGGCGCGCACCGCCAGTTCGAAGCCATCCCAGCAACCCGGCACCCGCAGTCCCGGATTCACATTCAGACGCGCCGCTAAGACTGGATCACTTCTAAGGCCCGTGACAATTGCGCTCCAGTCTGCATTCAAATCGAACATGGCACGAATCCGCTCACTGATAAAAAATAGCGAACGGGGATTGTCGAACTGAACGCGCGCCAGCAATGCGTCGCTTTTTTCGCCACGGGTCACTTCAAAATAACCACGGCGGCCGTTGCAGGAAATGGAACGACGATACTTGCCGCCTTCCACTACTTCAACTCCCGGTGTGGCCCGCGCCGCAAGAAACGCCAGCATCCCCGGCCAGTCATAAGGCGGACGAAAGCGCAGATGAAACAAATAGTGGTTCTCGGGCTGAACCGCCTTTTGCCGCGCCAGTCGCCGGATGTCGGTCGGCGTCCTGTGATAGATCTTCTGGATTGCTGCGTTGAATCTCCGGACGCAACCGAAGCCCGCAGCCAGCGCGACCTCATTCATCGGCAAGGTGGTCTCGTCGACCAGTTTCTTCGCAAAATGCAAACGGCGCGTTTGTGCAACCGCACTTGGCGTCGCTCCCAGATGCTGGAGAAATAAACGGCGCAGATGCCTCGATCCCAGGCCCAGCCGTTCGGCCAACACTTCCACCCCGTCATCGAGCCCGCTTTCGTCGATCAACCGCAGCGCTCGCGAAACCGTATTCGGCGTTCCCAGCCACGCTGGCGTTCCGGGCGAACATTCCGGCCGGCATCGCAGGCATGGACGAAATCCGGCCTCAGCCGCCGCAGCAGCAGTTGGAAAGTAGCGGACGTTCTCTTCTTTCGCAGTCGGCGCGGGACAGATAGAGCGGCAATAGACCCCACTGCCAGAAACGCCGATGAAGAATTTTCCATCGAAACGCGCGTCTCGGGATAGCCGTGCCCGCGAACATACTTGCCAATCAAGAGTCATGGCTTGCGAGCTTAGGATATCCGATCCAGTGTCCCAAGTTGGACGTTTTCGGACTGCTCTCTGGTTTGCCTCGCGGAATCGTTCTGAGGTCGGCACTCTCATAGAAACGTCCGCAATCGTCCATTCGCTCAGCATCTATTCGTTCGATGCACGCAGCCCTGCGCGTGCCTTCAGACCGTCAGAAAATACCGAGGAGACCATATGAGATATCGAACCTTTCCCTGCCTTGCCCTGCTTGCCGTCGGGTTGTCAGTTTCTCTTCCGCTCGTCGCCCAGGAATCGCCGCGACAAGACAAACAACCTCACTACATCGTCTATAGTCTTGGTGCGCCGCTCGGCGGAACGGCGAGTGGTGCTGCTGCAGTCAATGACATCGGCCTGATTGCCGGCGACTCAAACCTTGCCGGCGACACGACCGAGCATGCATTTCTTTGGGCGTTCGGCGCCGACCAGGATCTCGGCACTCTCGGGGGTCCAAACAGCGCTGTGCTTTGGCCGGGGTTGAACAACCGTGGCGAGGCGGTTGGGATATCCGATACTTCGATGATGGATCCTAACGGAGAAACCTGGAGCTGTGGAGCGTTTCTTCCTGCCTCCCATAACGGCTATACCTGTGTTGGATTCATGTGGAACAACGGTGCCATGACCGCGCTTCCAACGCTCGGAGGCAACAACGGCTTCGCTACCGCTGTCGACGACAGTGGACACGCCGTCGGCTGGGCCGAAACTGCTACCCACGACTCAACCTGTACGGGCACTCAGGTTCTCCAATTTCTGGGAGTCGTATGGGGATCGAATGGCAAGGTTCTTGAGCAACTGAAGCCATTTGCGCATGACCCGGATAGTGCCGCGACCGGCATCAATGACAGAGGACAGGTGGTCGGCATCTCCGGCAAGTGCGGAACAGCTGTGGGCGATCTGAGCGCAATCCACGCCGTGCTCTGGGAAAATGGCAAGGTGACCGACCTCGGAAACATCGGGGGACATGCCTGGAACACTCCCATGGCGATCAACAATCGAGGCCAGATCGTCGGGTTTGGCGATGTGAAGGGCGACGATCATGGGAACAATCCGAATTTTCATGCATTCCTTTGGACCAAGGAGCACCGGATGCAGAACCTGCACACTCTTGAAGGCGACGCGCTCAGCGAAGCCCTGGGAATCAACGAAGCAGGCCAGGTCGTCGGCGTGTCGTTTGCGGCGGGTTTCGCAAATCCGCGGGCGTTCATTTACGAAAACGGCAGAATGACCGATCTCAACACGCTCATTTCCGGTGACTCCGAACTTACCTTGCAGGTCGCTCAAGACATCAACGATGAAGGGGTGATCGTGGGTCAGGCCATCGGACAAGGCTCAGGTGCATGTGGAGCGTCGTCGAATGGTTGCGCGTTTGTGGCCATTCCTATTCGGTGATCAGAGCATTCGGTACGCTTGAGGCGGGGCGGCGTATCGCTCCGCCGCACTTTAATTCTTTCGACTAGTTCGAGGATGGACCCTCATGTTGCTTAAGAGAAAGCCTGCAATCGCTCTCATCGCGATACTCCTATCGGGATTCGCAAACCTGCCCGCTGTTTCGCAATCTTCAGCCCGTTGCTCAGCCGCGGAGTACCGCCAGTTCGACTTCTGGGTGGGCGATTGGGATGCTTTTGATTCCGACAATCCAAATGTTCTGGCGGCGCGCCTTCGGGTCGATAAAATTCTCGACGGCTGTGTATTGCACGAGGACTATCAGGGCGTCGATGGCCATCGAGGTGAGAGTTTCAGCATCTACGACGCTTCCAGAAAGGTGTGGCACCAGAGTTGGGTGACCAACAGCGGCCAGTTGCTGATTATTGAGGGCAGATTGGAAAACGGCAAGATGGCCCTCGAAGGCACGGACCACACCGAAACGGGCGCGGAGAGGCATGTTCGTGGGAACTGGGAGCCGGTGAGCCGAGGCGTCCGCGAAACTGCGGTCAGATCGCTGGACGGCGGAAAGACCTGGGAGCCATGGTTTGACGTGATGTTTCGTCCTCACCAAAGCGCGAGCGGCACCAGCGCTGACGCATCCAGAATCGTCGGTGCTCTGGACATGCAGTACCAGGCCGCCGTTGCGAAAAATGATGCGACGACCATGGATGTTATTTTGGCTGACGATTTCACATTGGTCACCGGCTCCGGAAAGATTTACAGCAAAGCTGACCTACTGCAAGAGGCCCGCAGCGGACGAGTGCAATACCGGCGGCAGGACGATAGCGAGAGGACGGTCCGAGTTTGGGGTGACACTGCCGTCGTCACCGCGAAACTGGTTGAGCAAGGCACCCAGGATGGCGAACCGTTCGATTACACCGTCTGGTTCAGCGATACCTACGTTCACGCTCCCGCGGGCTGGCGATATGTGTTCGGTCAATCGTCATTGCCGTTGCCCAAAGCGCCGTGAGAAACAGCGTCCAGTAGTATCATAGGTAGAGCCTCTGGTTTTCTGA